>NZ_JPRI01000001.1 GCF_000737765.1 Chryseobacterium vrystaatense
ACACAAAACAACTTTATTTAACATAAAGTTTACACAGCAACACAATGGGGACAAATGATGCCATAAGATTCTGATTATTAAAAGATTATTTAAATATTGGAGTTATCAACAAAAGACAACTGTCAAATAACCGGAACTTTTACTCAGAAAAACCGTTTGATTAATACCTTATATATATAGTAGCCGATTAAACATCCTATAGTATCAGCAACGACATCTAAAGACTCCATGGATCTACCCAGACCCATTTCCTCCTGAAGAATCTCTGTAAGGAAGGCATATATAAGAATAATCTGAAAGAAATATGAAAATTTGATTTTAGGGAAAGTAGCAATGAAGCAGAAACCTAACATTGCGAATATGCTCAAGTGTAAAACTTTGTCGATGCCATTGAACATAAACCAGTATTCCTGGTTCTCTTCTCCGGGTTTGAGGAGCATATAAGTAAGAAATGCCCAGTAAATGGGCAAAATCTTACTAAATATTTTTGAAATCTTATCCAAGGATTGCCTGGTATTCTTCTGCAGAAAGCAATTCAGAATGATCTGCACCTTCAGCAAGTTCTAATTTAATGATCCATCCGTTTCCATAAGGATCCGTGTTTAACAACTCTGGCTGATCTTCCAACTCTGAATTAAATTCAATCACTTTTCCTGCAATAGGTAAGAATAAATCTGAAACCGTTTTCACCGCTTCTACACTTCCGAAAACAGCTCCACCTTCAAGATCATCATCTACCGTATCTACATCTACGTATACGATATCGCCCAATTCTCCCTGAGCAAAGTCTGTAATACCGATGGTAGCAACATTACCTTCAATCTTGATCCATTCGTGATCTTTCGTGTACTTTAATTCTGATGGTGTATTCATTTTAATTTTTATTTTGTACAAATGTATTCAAAATAATAGTAGCTTCAAATATCGGATATAAAAAATGTCCTTCAAAATTGAAGGACATCTAAGGTTTTATTTAATTTTATTTAGAAACCACCGCCTGAATCTCCAAACGTAAATGTCGCAGACAGGCCGGCTCTAATGGTAGATAGCGGGAAAGCCGTCGATATTTTATACTTGGAAGTCATCTGCTCATAGAATACTCTTAGGTTTAGGTTTTCAGAGACGTTATAGTCTGCAGAAATCTTAATATTCATCAGCTTCTGTCCTCCTGTAATCTGCGAATCATTTAACAGAATATTCATAATAGAGGTTTTACTGTCTCTTAAAGAAATATCTCCTCTAATATTAAGATCACTGCCCTTTCCTCTGGATCCTCTTGTATTCGCCATCCCTAATCGGAAGTTTCTAACAATATACCCTAATCTTACCACATACTCTGTATTGGAGTCTTCGGTAAGGGTATGGTTTACCAGCCCCAGAAGCATCATTCTATTTCTATTGTACTGGAGACCGAACTGCATATTGTTTCTCATGGTAACATCAATACCAATAAGTGGTGAGAAGGATTCTACATAACCGACCTGTGAGAATGTAAATGGATTGATATAATCATTATTGACGTCAAAAGCATTTCCACCAGAAACCCTGTTAAAATAGTCAATACTTGATTGAATCCCTGTTGCCGTATAGGTTGCGGTATATCCATGCAGTAAATCAAATTTAGAGAACTGCCCGTTAATGATCGGAACATTTCTTAATCCTGAATAGGTGATCTTCCAGTTTGGAATTGGAAGTCCTGCTTTTCTGGCGTTTCCAATCTGCTTAACCGATTTCCCTTCAACTGCAGCTCTAAATGCAGGGATCAATACATAAGCGTTGGCAATGCTATAATGTTCGGCAAAACCTTCATTTGTCATCACTTCACCGATACCCATTTGCTGAGAAAGTATCATTGCATTTTCTCTGATTGCCTGATATACGGCCTGGGTTTCTTTAAATGAAGTTTTAAGAAGAACGACTGAATTGGAATAAGTCACCTGATCACTGGCAAATGCATAATCGTGGTTTACTGTTCCAAGATTATTACGGTTGTTGAATCCAGATTGTGAAAAGTTCCTGTTATAGTTATGCAGGGCACTAAGGTCTATTCTAAAATCGTTCATCGGAACAATCTGAAGATTGGCTCTTAATTCCCTCGTTGACATCTTAATGTAAGGATCGGTCATATAAGGTGAATCACTTACCCATCCATTTTCCAGAACAGTTCTTCTGATATCAGCCTGCGATCCAAAAAGGAATCCCATAGTAGGTCCTCCAAGTGTTTGACCATAACCATACATATTAGGAGCTGAAAGCAAACCGGGAAGTACTGTTCCGTTGTTTTCTGAATAATTAACATCCAGCTGCTTGAAAGAGGTCATAAAAAAGGCTGCACTCTGAAGTATCGTCAGTTTATTCTTGAATTTATAACCTTTATATCTATACTTTTTCTTCTCCCACTGTTGGGTATACACGTTATTCAGGGAATCAATTTCCTGCTTACGTTTCTGCAGTTTTGCGGAGATATTCTTGAAATATTTAAACTGTCCGAAGAACTTAGGAATATCTGCAGTAGCTGTAGCCTGAATCACATTTGTGTTTTGTCCCACAGAACCTAAACTTCCTTCCGGACTTGAAAGAAGCGCAGTAGATCTTGCGTTCCAATTATACGTAAGACCATATCCCACTTCTGCATCAATGAAATCAAGATACGGAAGATACTGGAATGGTAATTTGTAGTTCAGCTGTACTCTATGATTATATAATACCGGTCTACCTGCTCTGAATATGTTTCCAAAGATGGCTTTATTATCCATCGCGTTGACATCTAAATTATCATTAAGCGTTCTTGTTGCTGAATTGATCTCCAGCTTTAATGCTTTTGTGAAATTGAATCCTAAACCATACTGCCATCCGAAGAAGAAGTTTCTGTTTTTGATTGCAGCAAAACTATCGCCCATATTTCCACTTAAAATCGCTTCCACATTTCTGAATTCAAGCTCATTATAATTCCTGTCTATTTCTGTTCTGAATGATAATCTTGTTGGAATCGGATTGAAATTGAATTCTTTAACCCATTTCAGATATTTTGTGGATTTTGCAGTATCACTGATCATTTTGTTGAAGGGCTTAATTACCCACGGCTTGAAGGTATAGTTGTAGTCAACATAACCTCTCAGATACTGTCGGTAATTTTTAGACGTATAAATATCCCTGAAATAATCATCATTATAAACGGCAGTTACAGAAACGTTTTCAACATCGTAGAATTTAGGTTTTTTATTTGGATTCACCCTTTCTTTATGCATATTGACAACACCAATACTTCGCTGTTGTGTATAAGTTCTTGCTACTTTTTTAAGCTGTTCTTTATTCGGTGCCTTAGTAAACTCCACATCGGTGTCAAGAGGGTTGTATTTCGGATCCTCGATGGTTTGTGAATAAGAGTAGTTTAATGGGATTTTCATTCCACTCTTTTCCGGAAGGAATTTGTCTACGTTTACCGCTGTGTTGATACTGAATGCGGATTGCGTGGACTGAGTTCTTTCTGCCGGTTTTGAATCTATATTACCGAAACCTACAGAGGTATAAGATGCACTGGTATTCACCGTAGCAAAATCCCCAAGATTAAAGTTCAAACTTGCATTACCTGCGTAACCGCCATCATTTTCAATTTCTGAAAGACGGATTTCATTTACCCAAAGGATACGGTCAATGGTAGCAGCTGATGCTCCTCTTTCTGTACCATTTCTTATCCCTATCATAATGGTTGTTATATTACCTAAACTTGGACGTCCCTTAATATAGATTCTCTTAAAATTATCTCCACCATCAAAAGTCCTGTCCATTATTCTCTGTGATATTTTATCCGGACTATTCTTATCTCTTCTTATTTTAGCATCTACGAAGTTCTGGATTTCAAGATCAACATCATTTTCAAACGGCCAGATTTCCATTGGAGCTGTAGCTGTATTTGGAGTTAATTTTACAGAAGCTTCATATTCATAATAGTTGTCTGTAGCATCACTACCAAAACGAATAAAGAATTTTGTTTTGGGATCTATATTACCGATATTAGGGTCTCTTTTTTTGGGATCATGAGCATGTACAAAAAGTTTTAATTTTTTATACCTTCTCATATCTAATGTAGTGTTTTTGAAAACCCCTCTAGCTTCGGAACTCAAAAGTTCTGTTGCCTGCATGAACAAAGATGCTTCATTCTGTCTCTGAGCTCCCGCATTTCCGCTCAATACCTGTCTGTCAATACCTGGAGGCAATACATAAGGAGGTTGGTTTAGTGCATTTTCTTCAATATTTACACTTCCTACTTCAAGATTACTGGTATTCACCTCAGTACTTCCTTCATCATTAGATGGTGCAGCCTCACTCTCCTTAAATAACGCAATATTCTTAGGATACTTTCTCCAGTCTGATCTTACTAAATCCATAGTACCGAATCTTAAGGTAGAAGTATTCTCAAAGCCGGCAAGCATTAATCTTGCAAATCTTACGTTATTAAGTACCGATGGACTTCTTTCTCCTTCAGCTTCAGGCTCTGCATATTTAGAAACCGGAATTCTGAAAAGGTACCACTTTACATCTGAAGTCTGTCCGTTCTGGAAACTTGCCTTTACGGTTTTGACATCTACTATATTATTCTGCCCTAGTGCAAGATTTGCCTGATCAAGTTTTACAATATATTCGTTGTAGCTTTCTGTCTGATCAAGGTTATAATCTTTATTGATATCTTCTGCATCCGGAGTCTGTGAAGCCACTTCCAATGAATTGGCCTGAGAGTTACCTTCCGGATTTCTGAAATATTTATATCGTTGAACAAGTGATGCTGCCTGGCTGCCAGTAAATTTACTTGACATAAAAAACACAAAATCATCTACTGCAGGGTCAGCTAAATTGGTAACAGGGTTCACAAATGTATTCCCGAATCTCATTGCTTCCTGATCTGAGCTTAAACCGTCATACCCTAAATCCTGAGCTCTTCTGTCATCGCCTTCGCTTGAGAATGCATAAAGGATAGGGGGCTGCTTAGGCTGAACTCCCCAATTAGAGGTATTGGTAGTAGAAGGTGCCCCCGGAGTCGGAAGGCCATTTTCATACTGCATCTTACCGTCTTTCAGGATATCTTCTGAAACATTTCCTAATTGAAGTAAAAGTCGTGCTTGGCTTCCCAACACATTTCCATCCGCATAAGGGTCCATCATCCAGAACTCAACATATTCAATATTTGAATTAACAAAGTTGGAGACACTGATCGGTCGCATGATCCCTGCCCATCTGGCAGCGGCTGCTTCGGAATTTGGATTGACGTTATAAGGACCTTTTTCTTTAGGGTAGTAGGATATATCTAAAGTGTTGGTGAAAGTTTGCTCACCCGCAACAAAATCACGGTTATTGTAGATTTCAGAATACTGAACTCTTCTGGATGCGTGGTTCGAAACAGACTGTGGTGTAATTCCTGCCGGTGCTCTCCCCCCTACTCCCCAAAATCTTGGGTCAATATTGTACCACGAAAGAAGTCCTCTACCATAACCACTTGTTAAGGCATCATCAGCTGGTGCCCCATTAAATGGAGCTGCTGTATTTTTTTCAGGTCTTGAAGCAAGGCTCCATGCCGCAGGTTCTTTTAATGATATCTTAGAGGTCGTCTGTTCGAAATCATCGATATAAGACTGATCATTCGTTCCTTTATTAAGTCCCGGAAGAAGGTATGCCGCTTCCATCTTGAAGTTCAGATTTGAAGGAGCTTCAGTATTTATAAGTGGAATCTTATCGGTAAGTCTTGTAAGGAAAGGAACCTGATTGTTGTACATCATGTTAACTCCCGCCATTGTATTATTAACAGCTTCCTGCCCATAATTTACTTTCTGGGTAAGCGGAGATTCTGAATAATTAACTACCGTTGCACCTAATATAAAGTTCTCATTGAATCTTCTTTCTAAATTTAATCCTAAAAATCTTTTTCTTTGGGTATTAAAAGTCAACTGATTTTCTAGTGAAATATTGATAGCCTGTCCGGACTGTTTAACGTTTTCATTGATTACCGTTACTGTTCCAAGCATATAGTCGACGGTATAGTCAACTCCTTCTGTCAGCTGAACACCGTTTGCTGATACTTTTACAGATCCCTGCGGAACATTCACCGCTCCAAGAGAAATTCCTTGTCCCTGTGTTCCTTTATAACGTCCTTCTATGGTATACCGCTGAGCAAGATTACTGGAACTTGCTACCTGTTTCTGTTGTTTATAAAGGTCTGTGAAGACAAATTGTGCATCATTACCCACCTGACTCTCCATAAAACTTCCGAAAGGCTGTGCTTTGGTAAAAATAATTCTTCCTGTTTCCGGCCTGATCGTAATTCCGTTGACAAAGTCAAAAATACCATCTCCCATCACACCGCTGCTGGCCTGGATGTCTCCGTTCATATTTAGACGGTCCCAGTTAAGTAATTTCAATAAATTCTTATCCTGCACTGCAGTACCCGGAAGATAGTTTACTTTACCTCCCGTCTTCGGATCTCTGTAGAAAACGTTAAGAATAAAACCATCCTGTGCTACCTGCCCTGCATCCAGAGAATAGATGTTTTTCATCATCAGGTCCCACATTGGGGATGCCGTATTCACCTTATTATTTACTCTAAGGACTTTAGTGACCAACACGGGACTCTCTTCTGAGAATTCCCCTACTTTATATACTTTGTTGGTTCCATCCGTATAGGAGTACGAAACGGCTAAAAGCTGATTTTCGTTCAGCTTTTGATTTAATGATACGTATCCTAGCTGAGGCTGTAATGTATATTCATTGGCATTCAGCCTTCTTGCTTTTGTATTAAAAATAAACTGTTCTCCATTGTCATATGGCTGCGTACTGCCAGGAAAACTCTGCCCCTGGAAAGTAGTTGCGTAATTTTTCCCAGCTTCTCTCGGCCCAACCGCTGCATTAATAGACTGGTACAATCCATTCTGGGCATTATCAGGCAATCCTGAAGCTCCTTCCCCTAAGTCTCTAATCCCGATAATACTTTTCTGATACGCCAGATTACTGTTTCCCTGATCGAGAACCCAAACCTCCAATCTTGTAATATTTACTCTGGAATTGATTTGTGGGTAATTGGTCAGAGCCTGATCATAGTTGTCCAGGAAGTAGTGCCCCAGAAAGAAGTGTTGGTTATCTTCATAGTCGATAGCGTTGACTTTAAAATTATTCATAACACCACCGCCCTGTACTACAATATTTCTGGCCTCTCCCTGCTGCTGGGAAAGAACCACTGTTCCGTAGGTTTTTCCCAACTGAAATTCTGACTTAATCCCGAATAGAGATTGTGATCCACGGATAAGACTGGTAGAAAGTGGCATGTTGACATTACCAAATTCTATTCTTTTTATAATTTTATCTTCTCCTCCTGCATTAGGCTTATCTACATCACCAAGACCTTTGGTTTGGAGATCTTTCCAGTTTCCTTTTGCCTGCCATACAAGATTCATTCTGTTTTCGAATGCAAAACCACTCTGGGTATCATAATTGGCTTTCAGCTGTAGGTTTTCACCTACTTTTCCTAAAAGTCCGAGCTGTATTCTCTGATCAATATCAAAAGTAAAACTTGTCCTGTTTTGCGGCAGGATCAGCGGATTATCAATTTTCTGATACAATCCCGCAAAATCAATAGATGCATATCCTGAAGGAATGATTTCGATCTTATTACTTCCGAAAATAGTTTCAAAAAGCCTGTTGTTGATCATCAAAGATGGAATCAGCCCCTGTTTCCGGGCATCTGTTCTATCTCTTCTGAAAAGAAGGCTGTATTTGTCAGATTTTTCTTTGTAGTATGCCTTGGTCTGAGTAGCGAGCATGAATTCTTTATACTCTTCGGGAGACATGGCTGTAGGGGGACCTGTAAATGTATTTCCAATTTTAGGATACACATAATACATGCCTGTTTTTATGTCATAAAAGGCCTCATACCTTGTGGGATCGGCCAGTTGATAGTCTTTCTTTATGATCGCAGTGTCACGTACCTGTTGTGCAAAGGCACTTACTGACATACACAGGAACGACAGGAACAAAAATATGTTAAGATGCTTATTATTCGCCACCAAATGTTAAATGTTTTTTAAAATTTGTTTTACCAATTCTTCTACGGTGATCTCCGGATTTTGCTTCATCATTCTGTCTGCTATCTTTTCGCTCATACGTTTCGGGATCCCTAAAACTTCTAATGCAGATAACGATTCTTCCTTTACTTTATTATCCACAAATGCAGAAATATTTTCCGCTTCAATGCCGAATTTCTGGACTTTATCCTTTAAATCTACTATGATTCTTTCTGCTGTTTTGGCTCCTATTCCCTTCGCTTTTTGGATCAGTGCACTGTTCTTGGAAAGTATTGCTGTAGCAATCTCTTCAAGGCTTAAAGTGGATAGTAAGATAAGAGCAGAAACAGCCCCTACTCCGTTAACGCTTATTAACAGATTGAACATTTCTTTTTCTGAACGAGTGTTAAAACCGAAGAGAAGATGGGCATCTTCCCGTATGATCTGCTGAATAAATAAGAATGCCGGCTTATTCAGGGCCAGTGCCTGGGAGGTCATCAAACTGATACCTACATAGTAACCAACTCCTTGTACGTTGATCACTGCGTAAGTGGGCGTAAGTTCTTGAACGCTGCCTTGTAAGGAAAATATCATTATTAATTTTTAAAACTCCCAAATATAGCAATTTAAACTAATTAATATTTTCATTTCATGCACGAATGATTTTTAACTTAAATTTTGACTGTGAATTCAATGAATTAATATAAACGTAATAAAAACAAAAAACCCATCCGGACGGACAGGTTTTGTAATGATATATCGCAGCGTAATCTATAATGGATTTATATCTATACACATGCTTATGTTACAAGCACCGTTTACGCAAGTTGGTGTACAACCTACAAGACACAGTTGTCCTTGAGACGGAAGGCAATAATATCCTCCTCCCGGTGATTGAATAGGCTGAGTTCTAGGTCCTCCTCCATTGATTTGTTTCAGATTTTCTCTTGATAGTTTTTGGATGTTTTTCATTATAAATAGTTTTTAATTACACGTAAATATATTTATTTTTCTATAAAATCATTATAATATTTCAAAAAATTATTTACTATTTCACTTTTTTAGGAATAATGAAAGGCTACAGCTGCTAAATCCATATTTTTAGACAAGTCTTTATCCGCATCTTTAATGATGTTAAACAATAAAAAAAGCAGTATACAAGATGAGTGTACTGCTTTTTATCTATAAAGAAGACTCTTTATTATTTTTTGCTCTCTCTTCTCTGTGCATCAAGAACTGCTACCGTTGCCAGATTTACAATTTCATCCACACTTGAACGCATCTGTAAAACATGTACAGGCTGTTTCAGACCCATTAAGATTGGTCCGATTACCTGTGCTACTTTCATTCCTCTGATGATCTTGTAAGAAAGGTTGGCACTTTCAAGATTCGGGAATACAAATGTATTGGCAGGCGTTGTTCCTAATTTTGAGAATGGATAATCACTCAAATGATCCGCATTCATTGCAAAATCCGGTTGGATTTCACCATCAACTACCATCTTAGGATATTTCTCATGAAGAATGCTTACTGCTTTGGCTACTTTTTTGGAAGTATCCGAGATTGCTGCAAAGTTTTCGAAACCAAGCATTGCAATTCTAGGCTCTATGGCAAAAGATTTCACAGTGATTTCAGCCATTTTAGCGATATTCACAAGATCTTCTGCTGTAGGATTCTGATTGATAGAAGTATCCGCAAAGAAAATAGGTTTCTTTTCTGAAAGAATCATCATCATTGCCGCTACTTTATCTACCCCTTTGTCTTTTTCGATCACTTCTAAAACAGGGCGAAGCACTGAAGTATAGTTTTTAGAGAATCCAACGATAAGACCGTCTGTATCTCCATGTCTCAACATTAAAGGACCGAAATAATCTCTCTGACGAACATATCTTTTCGCTTTGTACTCGTTCATTCCTTTTCTCTGACGAAGTTTCCAAAGGGTTTCTCTGTATTTTTTTCTGTTTTCTTTCTGATCATCATCGCTTGGATCGATAATCGGGATATCAAGACTGATTCCGAAACGCTCCATCTGCTCTTTGATGTATTTCTTATCTCCTAACAGGCTTGGAAAAGCAATTCCTTCCTCATAAAGAATCTGTGCTGCTTTCAATACATTGTATTCTTCAGCATTTCCTAAAGTGATTCTCTTAGGATTTGATTTTGCACGGCTCTGCATCATTCTTACCAACTTCTCATCTCTTCCCATTCTGTCAAGCAGCTGGTTTTCGTATTCATCGAAGTCTTCAATTGTTTTTCCTGCAATACCGCTTTCTATCGCTGCTCTTGCAACGGCACTGGATACTTTAGTGATCAGTCTGTTATCAAATGGTTTTGGAATAAAATATTCTCTTCCAAACTGCAAGTTCTGAACATTGTAAGCAAGGATCACCGCTTCAGGTACCGGCTCTTTTGCAAGATCTGCAATCGCGTGTACCGCAGCTAGCTTCATTTCTTCATTGATCCCTCTTGCCTGCACATCTAATGCTCCACGGAAAATGTAAGGAAATCCTAATACATTATTCACCTGGTTAGGATAGTCACTTCTTCCCGTTGCCATGATCACGTCTTTACGCGTTTCAAGGGCAAGATCATAAGCAATCTCAGGATCCGGGTTTGCCAAAGCAAAAACAATAGGATTCTCGTTCATGCTTGAAAGCATTGCCGGAGTCATCACATTTCCTTTTGATAAACCAATGAAAACATCTGAACCTTTTACAGCATCTTCCAGGGTTTCGATATCGGTATTGGCAATAAAGTCTATTTTTTCCGGAGTAAGGTTTTCTCTTTTATGATTGATGACCCCTTTACTGTCACACATTAAAACATTTTCTCTTTTCAGGCCTAAAGAAATGTACAAATTGGTACAGGCAATCGCAGCCGCACCGGCTCCGTTGACCACCATTTTCACTTCTTCAATATTTTTATTAGCGATTTGAAGAGAGTTGATCAGTGCCGCAGCTGATATAATAGCTGTTCCGTGCTGATCATCATGCATTAAAGGAATATCAAGCTCTTCTTTCAATTTCTGCTCGATATAGAATGCTTCAGGAGCTTTAATATCTTCAAGGTTGATCCCTCCAAATGTAGGAGCAATCCCTTTTACAATCTGGATAAATTTGTCCGGATCTTTTTCATCGATCTCAATATCAAAGACATTGATGTCTGCAAAGATCTTAAACAAAAGACCTTTTCCTTCCATTACCGGTTTTGAAGCTTCCGCTCCGATATCACCAAGTCCAAGTACTGCTGTTCCATTGGAAATTACAGCAACAAGGTTTCCTTTTCCAGTGTAGTCGTACACCGTTTCAGGCTTGTTATGGATCTCCATACAAGGAACTGCCACCCCTGGTGAGTATGCCAATGATAAATCTCTTTGAGAAGAGTGAGGCTTCGAAGGGATAACTTCGATCTTTCCTTTAGGTTCGGCTTTATGATAATCTAACGCGGCCTGATTAAAGTTCTTTTCGTCGCGGTGGGTTTTACTTGACATAGAATTTTGGTTTTTATTAAAGTATATACTTAATATGGTAGTCTACTAAACTTTCGATTGGTTTCTGGACAACATGTCCAACATTTAAATGAAACTCTTCCGCAACAGAGCGGAGTGTTTGTTCGTAATAATAAGCAATAGAGCCGATAAAATTAATTTCAGCGTCTTTTGACTGTTGATAAGGAATGACCTGATATTCAAAGAAATTTTTCATTTCTTCATATACCATATCCCTGAAATAGGGATGGTCCTTTCTTTCGATGACAAATTTATTGAAATCAGCCAGCCAGGCATTAGGTCTCGGGCTGTGATACATATGTTTCAACGCTTCTTCCACAGTCAGTTTATAGTTCTGTTCAAATTCTTCATGAAGATCTGCCGGCAGTTTTTTCATAAAATATCTGCGCACCAATTGTTTACCAATAGCACTTCCGCTTCCCTCATCTCCTACAAGAAATCCAAGGGAAGGCAATTCTATCTTAAGGTTTTCACCGTCAAAATAGCATGAATTTGAACCTGTACCTAAAATGCATACTACCGCAGGCTTTCCACTGTATGCAGCGTATGCGGCGGCCATAAGATCTTCTTTCACAATAATTTCAGCTTTTGTGAAGATCTTTTTTAATTCTTCTTCAATGGTTTCGCAGTTTTTTTTCACACCACATCCTGAACCATAGAAGAAAATCTTTGTTATGGAATTTTTAACCAGTATAAGGCTGCTGTTCTTTTCAATTTCGGGAACAATAAGTTCTCTGTTGATAAAGTTAGGATTAAAGCCGATAGTTTCTGTTTTTAAAAACACTTTTTTGAAATCATCAAGTATCACCCAATCTGATTTGGTAGAACCACTATCAACAATAGCAACCATATTTTACATTTTAGTTTAAGGATGCTAAATTATGAATTTATCTTCAAATAGCGTTTAAAAACAGACTGGAAGCTTCTAATGTTTTATATCAGCTTTTTGATTATTGAACTTGATCAACCAGTCTTCAATCTCATCTTCAAGATAGGAACTCTGAAGCATAATGGCATTGATAAAATCATCGGGTACGGGTTTGTCTGTGGCATTTTCAAGATTCCACAATTCGTCTGCCATCATTTCATATTCTGAATACACTCTTTTGAAGCGGGAATTTTCTTTCTCAAGAGCTTCAATATTTTTTTGTTGAAGCTGGAATTTTCTGTATTTGTTTTGACTTTTCATACAAATATTGTTATAGATTGGGTCGTAAAAATTAAGGTAGTATGCGTTATAGCGCACATTACAAGATAGAAAAAACCATCAACACAAGAAGTTGAAAATGAATTTATTATCAGGTTATAATTACATCATTCTGAATAATAAAATTAGAAATTATTTTGATTCAAAAAAATTATTTAACAACTTTTTTCATTGTTTAACATATGCTTATCACAATATGATCATGACTTAAATTTAGGAACTTCCCCCAATCCCTTTCATTACAACGATTGTCATTTTGCTATCATTTATAACATCAGCAAAAAATAATTTTCTGTACTATTTTGGGTTTACTGAGAAATGGCCAGAAGGTTTCAATGCGCTATATCGTTCATTTTCACCATTCAAAAAAAACACATATTAAGCTAAAAATCAACAAAATACACCAATATATTATTTTTAAATCATGTTTTATTCTTACATTATTAACATATAATTATAAATTTGCACTTTCATATATATTGAATGAGAGAATTACTAATACGCCAGAAACAGGTTTTGTTCTTCATTATCGCAGGAGGGCTCAGTGCTGTTGTAGAAATTGGAAGCTTCAAGGTATTCAGCACCTATCTTCCTCATTTTTTTGCCAGGGAGATTAATTTCCATGGCATTCATTATCCTTTAAGTAATATTTTCTCTACAAGCTGCGGAATCATCACCAATTATTTTCTGAGCATCTGGTTTGTTTTTGAAAGAGGCAAACATTCTAAAAGAAAAGAGTTTGCGTATTTCATGGGCGTGTCATTTATTTCAACATTAGTAAGTTTAGGTTTTTTCCAGATTTTCTACAGCTTTATATTTAAAGATAATATCAATTTAATTTTTTATACCTTAAGCCCTGAAATGATCAGTAAGATCGCTGCGATCCTACTCGTTTCCATTCTTAATTATTCTGTAAAAAAGAAAATAATTTTTAACGGTTAAGCTGTGACAAAAATTTTAAATTATCTCTGGAGATTCTGGCTGTTATTATTAGCATTTGTCTTAACTGTCACATTGGGAATCCCTGTGTATATTTTATCCTTTAATAAAAAGCATTACAAATACGCTTACCAGTTTATCCGCATCTGGTGCTTTGGTATGTTCTACGGGATGGGACTGAGGTATGATCTGGTAAAACTTTCTGATCAGACAAAAGATAAAAACAAACCTTATGTCTTTATCTCCAATCACACATCCATCATGGATATCATGCTCGCCTGTATCCTGATGCCGGATCACCCTATCTGTTTTGTAGGTAAGAAAGAACTGGTGAAAATTCCGATTTTCGGTACCATATATAAAAGGATATGTGTCATGGTAGACCGGAACAGTGCCAGAAGCCGTGCAGATGTCTACAGAAGATGTGCAGAAAAAATGGAAGAAGGCAACAGCATAGCTATATTTCCTGAAGGCGGTGTCCCGGATGATACCTCCATTATCCTCGATGAATTTAAAGACGGTGCATTTACCCTGTCTTCCAAGCACCATTCTCCTATTGCCGTATATACCTTTGTGGGTTTGAAAGAAATTTTCCCTTTCGACAGTTCAAAAGGTTATCCAGGACGCGTAAAGGTTTATTTTAACGGGGTCATAGAATCTTCGGATTCGCCAAAAGACCTAAAAACAGAGGCTTATAAAGAAATAAAAAAAACACTGCTGGAATACTCTATATAAAAGAAATAGTTATATTTGTTTGCGAAATTTTTAACAAACATGTCTAAAACAAATCAACCGACTAATTACCCTGCACTATACACCCTGGTGCTTGTATTTTTTTTCTGGGGTTTTATTGCAGCCGGCAATAGTATTTTTATCCCTTTTTGTAAAAACTATTTTTCACTTGACCAATTTCAGTCCCAATTAATAGACTTTGCATTTTATACGGCCTATTTCTTAGGAGCTTTATTGCTGTTCATATCCAGTACTATTAAAGGTATTGATATTATAGGAAAATGGGGATATAAGAGGAGTATTGTCTACGGGCTGCTGCTCTCAGCCATAGGAGCTGCTATCATGATCTTAGCTGTTAAAGCCAATGTTTACTACGGAATGCTCATCGGGCTTTTTGTTGTAGCGTTAGGGTTTTCTATCCAACAGACTGCTGCCAATCCTTTTGCGGTGCTTTTGGGTGATCCGAAAACCGGAGCGAGCAGGCAGAATTTAGCAGGGGGAATCAATTCTTTCGGAACATCAATTGGACCAATCATTGTAGGTCTTGCCCTTTTTGGAACGACTGCTACAGTAGATGACGATCAGATCAAACACCTGGCACTGGACAAAGTTATTTTACTTTATACAGCTGTAGGAGCACTGTTCTTAATTGCTGCCGGAGTTTTCTATTTTTCTAAAAAACTTCCTGACGGTATTTCTAATGAGCCTATGGAAAAAGCTGGAAAAGCAAGAAAAACTTTGATTGCTATGACCATATTGGTGATCTTATTCTTTATTCCGGTATTCAGCAGCTACAATTCTGATGAAGCAAAGAAAATTGAAATCCTGGGTAATGAGATTTCAGTACTTGACACCCATCTGAAAAAGGAAACAGACGCTGTAAAAATAGCAAAATACTCTGTACAGATGGCAGACAAGACAACAGAACTTGAAACGATAAAACATCCTCTTGAAAAAGAAAGAATGATCTATCTGGGAGGTGCATTACTCTCGGTTATTATATGTCTTATTTTCGCCAATACCAGTTCGAAAAAGAATCCGGACGGATGGGGTGCCATGAAATACCCACAGCTTGTATTGGGAATGATTGCCATTCTCTGCTACGTAGGAGTGGAAGTTGCGATTGGAAGTAATCTTGGTGAGCTTTTAAGTACACCCGCATTTGGAGGACATCAGTCTTCAGATTTAGCTCCCTATATTTCTATGTATTGGGGAAGTTTAATGATCGGAAGATGGACCGGAGCCATTGCGGTATTCAATCTTAATAAACAACAGCAAACCATTGCTACCATTGTGGTTCCTTTTGTAGCATTTCTTGTCATTATTGGTATCAATACTATTGCACAAAAAGATATGTCACATCTATATTTTTACGCAATCTGTATTGCCATTCAGGTGATCTTATTCCTGATCAGTAAAAACAAACCTGCTACTACATTAACTATTTTTGGTCTGTTTGGAGTGATCGCAATGATCGTAGGACTTCTTACCACAGGAAACATCGCTATCTATGCATTCCTTTCCGGAGGTCTTGCGTGCAGCATCATGTGGCCATCTATCTTTACCCTGGCTATTACAGGTTTAGGAAAATATACCGCTCAGGGATCTGCTTTCCTGGTAATGATGATTTTAGGAGGAGGTATTATTCCGCCACTACAGGGAAAACTGTCTGATATCATCGGAATTCACAATTCATATTTTATTCCGGTGCTATGTTTTGCGTATATTGCATTATTCGCATACATAACCAAAAAGGCTTTGTCTAAACAAGGAATCAATGTTGATATTTTAGAATCTGATGGAGGTCACTAATACAACAAAAACAATATATAAGAAAAGATTTTGGGCAGGTGTATTACTTGCCCAATTTCTTTTGTTCTACGCGTTCTCTAAGTCGGAAACAATGATTGATTTTTTCGAGAGGTTCTTTGAATTACAGAAAAAGATCCATCAGCTGCTTTTCAGCTGGATCCCGTTTTCTTTCGGTGATCTTACTTACATTCTTCTGGGTATTTTCCTTTTATACTGTGTTATTCTATGCTTTAAAAAGAAAAGCAGACCTAAGGCTCTTTTAAAGATATTGATCACCATTAATATCTTTTACTTTATCTATCAGATTGTTTGGGGAATGCTCTATTTTCAGACGCCAATCCTTAAAAAACTTTCCAGCCAGAAAGAACCGGAAATTGCTAAAGCAAAGACATTAGCACTACTCTATTTGGAAAAATGCAAAAATACCCGGGCTTCTGTAAGGGAAGACAGGAATGGAATATTCATTATCACAGACCTGAAATCTATCCAATCTGAAATTTTACGCCAACAGGGCCAACTTCCAAAATATATATCGAATAAAGAGGCTCCGCAAATCAATACTTTCAAACCCAGTTTATTTAAGAGCGTTATGAATTTTACCGGAATATTGGGCTATTACAATCCTTTTACAGCCGAGGCACAGTATAATGCTGAACTTCCACATACGATGATTCCTTTTACTTCTGCCCATGAAAGCTCTCACCAACTAGGCTTTGCAAAAGAACAGGAAGCTAATTTCGTAGGCTACCTTATTGGTATCAATGCTAAAAATCTGGACCTGAAATACAGCACCGAATACTTCACCCTGAAAAGTCTTTTAAGATTTATTGTTGAGGAAGATCCTGCATTTGTTAAGTCAGTCCTTAATCAATATTCTCCTGCTATGAAAAGAGACAGACTTTATGAAAGGAGTTTTACTTTCAGACATCAGGGCTGGCTGGATGACTTCTTTAGGTTTACTAATAACCTGTTTTTAAAGAGTAATCAGCAGGAAGGAGCCGTTACTTACTCTTACTTTATCGACCTTCTTTTGAACTACGAAAAGTAATACACAAAAAAAAAAGAATCGTATCAGGCGATACGATTCTAAAAACACAAATGATGAAAAAAAATTTATTACCTTGACTTGTTCCCTCATTCAAGGCGATGTAAAAGTACAATATATTTTATAAATACAAAAACATTTTACTCCTTTTTTAAAACTTTAAGAAAACTTTATGATTTTATAAGTTTTTTTGAGTTCATGGACAAAAATTATAATTCTGAAAAAATGAATAGTTCAAACATAATTCATTATTAAAACATCAATTAAGGTATTGAAAAATCATTTAAACAAACTATTATTTAATAATTAAACAATTTAATTTCAGTCCGTTTTTCAATTCAAAAAATTAGAGTTATCCAGTCCAAACGGGCAATGGTATTTCAAAAAAACAGGCTTTTTTAGTTTCATAAACTTCTAAAATAATCCTGCTGAGTCTGACCTATTTTTAAAAGTGGAATCACCAAAGAAAGCAAAGTACAAGCAACTGTCCATTAATACGTAGGTTTTCGGAAACATCAACAATTCCAGCCTTTAGTAAGTTTCAAAACGTCTGGTTTAAAAAAGCAGACCTATAAAAATAAGAAAGATTTTCCGTTTCAAAACCACTAAAATGCGGCTATAATCCATATACTTGTACCTGGGAAAAGTGGAGCAAGAATCCCTTAAAACAAAAAGCAATACAATATTATGGTATGGAAAATCTTCTTTAAAACAGCGATCCTCTTTGCAACAGTCTGTATCTTCGGTCAATTGTATGGACAGAAATACAGGGTTATCTATTCTATGAAGTTTAAGCCAGATTCAACCGCAACAGAGTATACCACCAAAAATATGCTCCTGGATATAGACGGTAATAACTCGCGATTTTATTCCTATAAGGTATTTCAAAGTGATTCGACCTACATCTCAAATGATAGATTGGGCCGCGAAACAATGCGCAAATCTCTGGATTATGAATTTATGGTCATCAAGAAAAAAAGCCAGAATAAGATCGCAAAATTTTATAAAGGTCTCATCGATATTTATGAAATGAAAGAAGATTTTCCAAACCTTCAATGGCAGATCTCCAATACTGTGAAAATGATAGGTGACAATAAATGTCAGAAAGCTTCTTTGGATTATAAAGGAAGAAAATGGGAAGCCTGGTTTGCAATAGATATCCCTATCAGTGATGGTCCTTATGTTTTCAGCGGACTTCCCGGCCTGATCATCTCCATGTCGGATGCTTCAGGAAGTTACAGTTTCGATCTTACCTCTTTAAAAAAGAATGAAGAAAACCTTTATACTTCCAATCATCTCTCTCTAAAAGCAGTTCCGATTACTCTTAAACAACTTCACAAATTGTATCTGGATTTCTACAATGATCCATACAAGGAAGTAAAATCAGGACACGTTAAAATGAAAGTCGTTGATCAGGATGGCAAAGAGATAACCCCCAATTTCTACGAACTCACAAAGATTAAACAGGAATCTTTAAGAAAGGCTAATAATCCTGTTGAGCTTTCTGAAGCCATGCAATACCCAGATTAAGGAAGATTCACATCATGTTTTATTACGAAATAAGCTTCATTTTTCTCAAAATAGCATAAAAAATACATTAAATTTAGCACATAATCAATTATTTAACAACCATATATCACTAACAAAAGAAAAAAAATTTGTTTTTTTAAAACATCTGCGTATTTTAGTTAAAAATATTACTATGATTTTCGACAAACTCATTAACTATCTAAAACTCGATAAACAGGAGTTTTCTTTCCAGTTCAATTCCCATCCCAACTATCCTTCTGCATTAGCTTTTAGTGATACTCTTAACTTTATGGGCGTAAAAAATGACGCTTATGAACTTGATAAAGAATATTGGGACGAACTTCCTGAAGAATTTATCGCCATTGTAGATAATTCCTTTTCTCTGGTAAAGAAGTCAGGAAGCAGTTATTCAGTTTATTCGGAAAAATCAAATACCCTTAATAAAGAGGAACTTCATAAAAAGTCTACCGACTTCGTCCTGCTGTTTGAAAAAACTGAAAATGCAGAAAATAAAGCAGCATTTAATTTTAAGCCTCTTTTATACGCAGTTTTTGCAATTATTGTTGCTTATTCCTTTCTTAGCTTAAGTATATATGAAGCTCTTTTTAATCTTCTTTCACTGGCTGGAGTTTATATCTCTATGGAGATTTTCAATCAGAAATTCGGTAATACATCTACGGTAATCGGAAGTATTTGTGGAGATACTTCTGCCAAACAGGCTACAAACTCATGTGATAAGATCATCAAACAGGATAAAACAAGTATATTAGGCTTAAAGTTTTCTGACTTTTCTCTGATCTACTTTACCGGACTTGCAGTACTTGGACTTTTCCTTCCGGCCACTGCGTACATTGTAAAAGGATTTACTTTAGTATCTGTACTTGCCATTGGCTATTCATTATACATCCAGGCTTTTGTAGAAAAAGCTTTCTGCAGAGTTTGTCTTCTGATTATTTCAATACTGGCAGGACAATTGGCGCTCAGCATCTTCTTTTTTCAGAATATATCTTTCAGTATAGGGATGTTATTATTAACGGCTGTTTTATGGATTCTTGTATTTTCAGCTGTTTTGTATTTCAGTAACATTCTATCTCAGAAAGAAAATCTTCAGAAATCCAATGCCAAAAACCTTAGATTTAAAAGAAATTACGAACTTTTCAAAAGCCAGCTTCTTGAAAATGAAAAAATAGAATTTCAAAATACTGATACTTTTTCATTGGGAAAAAAAGATGCCAAACTTCGTCTGTCTATTGTATCCAATCCTTATTGCGGTTTCTGTAAAGACGGTCACAAAATTATGGAAAAACTTCTTGAAAAATATCCCGATGATATTTCTGTACAGATCCGTTTTAACTATTCATCTGAAAGAGCTGATGAAAAGTACACCAAATTGCTTTCTGCGTTTAACCACATCTACCATAATAAACCACAAAACGAATTCCTGAAGGCAGTAGAAGAATGGTTTGAAACTAAAGATGAAAACAAAATCGCCGCTCTGTCAGGATCTTCATCTCCAGAAGACCTTACCCCATTTATTGAAATGACGAAAGATAATAACAACGCAGGATTAAACTTTACTCCTATTTTCATTCTTAACGGATATCAGTTTCCTGACAAGTATGACCGTGAAGATATTTGGTTTTTCGTTGACGAATTAATGGAAGATGAGGACTTTCAATAAGAATTCTTTGTGAATTAAAAAATTCACTATCTTAGGAAAAAATATAAGCCTATTCCCAAGAGCTTAAAAAACTAAAAACTTACTAACACTATGAAAAATTTAAAAAAAGTCTCAAGAGAAAATTTAAAAGCAATCACAGGCGGATACGGTGCACCTATCAGTGATGGTATGGGCGGATGGTACTGCTCCAACCGTTTCGAAGTAATTTGTCTGGAAGGATGTGTAGCGATGTGTATGTCCGGAAACCGATGCAAACCTTCATTCTGTATTGACCCTATATTCGGTTAATTGAAAATGATTCTGCAAAGTAGTTCTTATACGATGCAAACCTTAATACCAATACCTAATACAAAAAATTACTACTATGAAAAACCTAAAGAAAATCTCAAGAGAGGGTCTAAAATCTATTAAAGGAGGGCTTAGAATGTGTCCGGCAGATGGAAACTGCGGTGGCAACCAATGCTGCGCTAACGGTGTATGCAGACCAATTGCTGGAGCAGGACCCAACACTTACTATTGCACACCTCCTCAAATGATTGATTTTACACCATTATAATAATACCCTTTTTCTGCATTGCAACAAATGGTGCTATTATTAGCCAACGATCAATTAAGTACAACAATGAATAAAGCAAAAATGTCGTCCTTTTGTGACGACATTTTATAATGAGTATTAATTTTGAAGAAATTTCCCTTTTATAAACAGCCGGATGCCAAAGACTGCGGCCCTACCTGCCTTAGAATTGTAAGTAAACATTACGGCAGAAGTATCTCTCTGCAGCAGATCCGTACCCTTTCTGAAACGACACGTGAAGGAAGCAGCCTTTTAGGACTGAGCGATGCATCAGAAAACTTGGGATTCCGTTCCCTTGGAGTCCAAATCGATTTTAATACCCTTGCAGAAGAAGTTCCTTTCCCCTGCATTGTACACTGGAACAAGAACCACTTCGTTGTTGTTTACAAAATTGATAAAAACAACAAAGTCTATATTTCAGATCCGAGCTACGGACTGATCACCTATACCCGTGAGGAATTTATCAAATTGTGGATAGGGGAAAATGCCAATGAAAATACAGAGGAAGGAATTGCACTGATTCTTGAAACTACGCCTGCATTTTTTCAGACGGAATTTGATACAGAAGAAAGTAAAGCCAGTTTCTCTTTTCTTTCAAAATACCTGCTGAAATACAAGTCACTTGTTATACAGCTTGCGGTAGGTCTTTTGGCAGGAAGTTTACTGTCCCTTATCTTCCCTTTTCTTACCCAAAGTATTGTAGACGTCGGGATACAGAATCAGGATCTCAACTTCATTTATGTTGTTCTTCTTGCCCAGATCATGTTATTTCTGGGAAGAATGGGTATTGAAGTAATCCGGAGCTGGATTCTTTTGCATCTTTCAGCAAGGATCAATATTTCGATCATTTCGGATTTCTTTATCAAACTAATGAAACTTCCTATAAGTTTCTTTGATACAAGAATGACCGGAGATATCATGCAGAGGATCAATGACCACCACAGAATTGAACAGCTTTTGACAAGTTCTTCATTAAATACTTTGTTTTCTTTGGTTAACCTGATTATCTTCAGTATTGTCCTGTTGTTCTATGACTACAGACTTTTTGTAGTTTATATTATAGGAGCAGCACTGTATATTGGATGGATCAGCTTTTTCCTAAGTAAAAGAAAAGAGCTGGATTATAAAAGATTCTCTCAGGTTTCTCAGGAGCAGAGTAAAGTGATCGAGCTTATCAACGGTATGCAGGAAATTAAAATGCATAATGCAGAAAAGCAGAAACGCTGGGACTGGGAGTTCCTTCAGGTGAAGTTATTTAAAATCAGAATAAAATCACTCTCTCTTGAGCAGTGGCAGTCTGTAGGAGGAAATTTTATTAATCAGATGAAAGATATTCTGGTGAGTTTCCTTTCAGCGAAACTGGTTCTTGACGGTAATCTTACGCTGGGGATGATGCTTTCTGTACAGTATATCATCGGACAGCTGAACAGTCCATTATTACAGCTTATTGATTTTATTAAGCAGACTCAGGATGCAAAGATTTCCCTTGAAAGATTAGGAGAAATTCATGATAAGGAAGACGAAGAAGACCTCACTGAGCAGTATGCAGGAGAAATTCCTCAGAAAGATATTGAAGTCAGCAATATGTCTTTCAGATATATTGGATCTGATGTCCCTGTATTTGAAGATCTCAATCTTACGATACCTTACCAGAAAACCACCGCTATTGTAGGTGCCAGCGGAAGTGGGAAAACCACTCTTCTCAAACTTCTGATGAAATTTTACGAGCCTACAGCCGGAGATATCAGGCTTGGAAGTACTCAGTTGAAGAGTATTTCTCCGAGGTTCTGGAGAGATCATTGCGGTGTCGTAATGCAGGAAGGATATGTATTCAATGATACCATAGCCAATAATATTGCAGTAGGAGAAGATTATGTAGATAAGCAGAAATTAAGGCGTGCTGTAGAAATTGCCAATATTCAGGATTTCATTGAAAGCCTTCCATTAAGCTACAATACAAAGATAGGAAATGAGGGTCTGGGAGTCAGTGGAGGTCAGAAGCAAAGACTTTTCATCGCCAGAGCTGTTTATAAATCTCCTGAATTTATCTTTTTCGATGAAGCGACTTCTGCTTTGGATGCCAATAATGAAAAAGTGATCATGGAAAATCTTGAACAGTTTTTCAAAGGTAAAACGGCCATCGTCATTGCACACAGGTTGTCAACCGTAAAACATGCTGATAAAATTATCGTTCTGGATCAGGGTAAAGTAGTGGAAGAAGGCAGCCATGCTGACCTGGTTTCTTTAAAAGGAGAATACTACAGACTTGTGAAGAATCAGTTGGAATTAGGCAACTAATTTCTACAAAACAAATCATCAACGCGGGATCCGAAAAGCATGTAGAGTAGGAAAAAATAAAATTATATTACTATGAAAAATCTAAGAAAATTAACAAGAACCAACCTTAAGTCTTTGAATGGAGGAGGAAGAATTTGCGGAGATTATTTTCCGGAAAATCCACCTGAACCAGGAACACCTTTCCAATGTGACTGTGGTTTAGCATGGTGTGAAAAAATGACTGCCTGTGTTCATCGTAGTTTTTTCTCACCTGAAAACTGCAGGGTATAAGGACGATAAGACATTTTATGCTTAAGATCTACCTATCAGCAACTTTCTTCTGGGGGTTGCTGATATTCAAAAAATTGTATTATTTACAATTACTCACAGAGCATCAATTCCGCAAACTGTATAGATTTAATGACTAAAAATGTTATTAAATCTTCATAGATTTAATTTTTTAATACAATGTCAAAAGATATTTTAGATAATATAGAATTACGCTCTGAAAGTGTTCAGGACATTCTTACCCAGCCACCTCATTGGATGATACGCTGGGGAAACAGCGTTATATTAATTATACTTCTGCTTATCCTCGTGATGAGCTATATCATCAAGTACCCGGAATTTGTTTCTGCTCCGGTTATGGTTACCTCTCAAAATCCGCCCGAAAAAATAGAGGCGAGAATGAGTTCAAAAATTGAGAAGATCTTTATTAAGGATCATCAGGAGGTTAAGAAAAACGATGTCCTTATGGTGATGCAGTCCACGGCAAATTATAAAGATGTCCTGGAACTGAAAAAACTTGTGGACTCCAGTTCACCGCAGCAGCTTCGAAATTTTCCTATTGCACAAACTTCAAGATTCAAGCTTGGGGAACTGCAGGGAGATTATAACAGTTTTGCAAAAGCCTTTCAGGATGAAGAACTCTTTACAAGACTTCAGCCATATGCACCGGAAAATATAGCCGCCAATCAGAGTATCTCCGAATACCGGGTAAGAATTGCTACTTTAAAACAGCAGAAAAATCTTGAATTGGCTAAATATGAGTTATCCAAGAAAAGCTACCAGAGATCTCAGGAACTTTTCAAGCAGGGAGTGATCGCTTCCATGGAACTTGAAAATGAAAAAGTAAAATATCTTCAGGCACAGCAGAATCTTGAAAATTTAAATATTTCTATTTCCCAAATGGATGAAGGTATTTCCAATCTGAATAAAACAAAAAGCGGAACTGCTATTAACACAGAAAAAGACAAGATCACTTATTCTTCACAAACTTTACAGCTTTTTGAACAGCTTCGTAAATCTTTAAAACAGTGGGAACAGAATTATCTGGTGATTTCTTCTACAGACGGTATGGCCAGTTTTCAACAGTTCTTCGGTGAAAATCAGTTTGTGAAAATGTCTGAGCCTATCCTTTCAATACTTCCTACAAACAAAGAACAGCTGGTTGGCAGAATGTCTGTTCCTACGGTTAATTCCGGAAAGGTAATGACAGGACAAAAGGTACTGATCAAACTTGACAACTACCGCTTTCAGGAATATGGTATCGTGGAGGGAAAAGTACAGAACATATCTCTTATTCCCGATGATAAAGGTAATTATTATGTAGATATCACCCTTCCCAAGGGCTTAAATACAAGCTATAATAAGAAACTCCCGTTTGATAAAGAACTCAGAGGTAATGCAGAGATCGTAACTCAGGATCTTCGGCTTATTGAAAGATTCTTTTACCAAATCAGAAAATTACTGGGATACCAAACTTAATTTCCCTTTAAACATACAAAACGAAAAAACCGCAGTATTAATAACTGCGGTTTTTTCGCTTTTAAAAGTGCCATGATATACTGGTCACATTATATATTTTTACTAATTACTTAGGTTTGACTTTTAAAAATATAAAGCTGTAATCTGTTGGGTATTTAGTGGCAACTGTGGAGGCATTTTTATGACAGTCCATGCACTGTTTGTCCTGAATATAAGTTTCCATGGTGACGTTGGCTATATTTTTGGGTTTTATACCACCATCCCTCAAAGGAGGTGTATTTTTGTTATCTTTATCCTGAACCGGGTTTTCCGGCCATTGGACATTGACGAGTTGATAATACTGCCATACCGATTTAGGATTACTGGCCCTGATCATGCCCTGAATCTGTTTATTCAACTGCTGGATCTCCGGTGTTATGGCATTATTAGCTATACGAACAACCTGTACCGGCTTATTTAAACTGTCCTTTCCGGGCACTGGAGACTGATTGGGTTTATCCTTACTTTTAGGATTATAAAAACAGTAATTAACGGACGGATCAACCTGCCCTTCCGTGGGTGCGTTATTGATATGTTCAAAGGTCATCCAGGTAAACTGCGGAGACTGGCTGGTCTTTCGGATGATATGCAGTCCTACCAATCCTAAATATTTTTGGGTGTATTTGCCATATATCGGCTGGTTATTTTTGTCAAAACCTTTGATTTCAGGAACCATTGCCATGGATATTTTATAAAAATCCTTAAGCGATTCCAGTTGATTTTCCGGGATAACACGCCAGGCTGCTTTTATCTCAATTGATTCCATTGGAAGCCATACTCCTTGATTTTTTGCTGCAAAAGCATTTAAATTTTCAGAATTGTAAAGTTTATTATTTCGTACAAAATCACTTTCAATATTATTCATTCTGATCTCATACCAAACAATATTTCCGCTCTGATCTGTAAGCCAGGCTCCCTTTGCCTGCATGATCTCATCCACATTACCCCCAAGCATTGCTCTGAGTTTTGGCTTCGGTATATTTACATTAATATCGGTAAACTTATTGATCTCATTGATGTATTTTATATAGCCCGATTTACTTTTAAGGCTCCATTGTGCAGGTTGTTGAGCAGTGAATACATCATCAATACTCAGATAACTTTCCCAAACAGTTGGCTTGTAATCTCCAGGCATTCCATAATCAGAGGCAAGAGCTGTGGTATCAGGAATTCCCCTTTGGTCGGAAGCTATCCAGTTTAGAGCAAGAAAATTTTTCCAGGCAAAACAGTTCATAGAATTTTGATCACTGTGTAAACAGTTATCATCAGTCAGCTGATAGCCCACCGAAGGCGGATCACAAAAAGCACCACAACCGTAATCGTCAAGTTCTTTAGAAAAACCAATTCTGGAGTTTAATTTTTTGTCCTTTTTTCCGGATTCACATGAAATTGAAATTAAACTCAATAGAAAAAAGGAAAATAGCAATGTTCTCATTTCAGTAGTTTTTGAACCTGTGTAATCTGCTGATCAGAAAGCAGGGTTTGATTAGGGAGACTATTTAATTGAGGAAGTGATCCCGTTGCTACAACTTCAAGAACCCCCGATAAATTATATTTGGGATCTGAAGTATTATTATAAAGAGCAAGGGGTTTCTCTCCCAGCAATGCAGCAGCATCAACTGTTATATCAATGATGAAAAGTTGATTATCATTTCCCAGATCCTGAAAATCTTTTACGGATACGCTGATTCCTGCTCCAAAATCAAAACCGGTTTCTCTGTTGGCATCACTTGCCAATACAGCAATTCCTTTGGTGGTTGTTCCGGCTTCTACCTGTGTAGTACATGAAGTGAGATTTGAAAGTGTATTCAGTTTATTATGAAGACTCGCCAGAAGTAAATTATGATCCAGAACATATTGTATACTTGGTAATGTAACAGCCGGATTTCCGACAGGAGGATACTCCTGAGGCTTATCTCCACCTCCTGGAATTCCAGTTCCTGCAAGCTGTACATTGAAAACATTCGCAATTTGAGAACCCCATTTTAAAGGCTGCCCCTGCACCAAAATATCGCTAAGCTTAAACCTGGCCCCTGCTGGAGCTTCAAATCTCGAATGAAGGATCATATTATTAGGATAAAAAGTAGTCCCTGGGTTGATATCTGTTCCTCGGATAATTTTATAGCAGTCTTCAATGGTATACCCTTCCGCTGAATCAGGCATTTGGAACTGGGTAAAATCAGGCAGCTGTCCATACAGTGCAATAGGATTGGTTAGTGATACTTTAAGCTTATTAATGTAAACAAGGGAATTGACATTCTGCCCTATGCGGGGATCACTGTTTCTGTAAATCTGTCCATATTGTGCTGCACAGACCAAAGTATTGGCATCTGTGATTACATTTCCATCTACCACTCTTAAAATAGTTGCTGCGGCTCCGAGATAGATTTCAGCGCCTAATGAGTTGGGCGGGCTGGTAAGATGGACCGCTCCTCCTTCGGTTTCTGTTGCCGAAGATCCCCTGTTCCATTTATTAATAGGATTATAGGCGGGCAAGCCTGTTTCCCGTACAATAACCGGATTATTGCTGCTATCCAAAAGATAAAGATCTTCTTTTTTTACATTAGAATTATTAAGAATTTCCTGATACAGGGAAACTACAGTATCTGCTGAAAATTTCCACATATGAAACCAGTATTCAGGGTTTTCATGGGTGAAATTTACGGCAATAACATCTCCGCTGGCATCTCTTGTAACTGCCCATTCACAGTATTCATCCTGCCAACCTCTAGGTCCCGCCGGGCCAAAGGTTTTTTTGGTTGTATTGTTTGGATCGCATGGGTTTTTAGGAACCGTTAATTCGATGGCATATTTTTTACTAAAAGCCTCACTACCGATATCTGCTAGCTCATACAGTTTGTCCTGAGCCTCTCCTTTTCCGAATTTCTGCGCAAATAGATCACTGAAGTAATGATTGATTCTGTTGGGAAATGCTCCCCATTGTATAGGAACTGTATTATTCTTAGCAGGAATCGCAGGTGTTACCAAAGGATTGTAATACCAGCTTCTGGGATGGTCATAGCTGCTGGACCATGGATTTCCCATTTGTGAATTGATGGTACAGTATTTTACATAGTTGCTCCAGGCATTTTCAATCTTATTTTTCAGATCGGGCTGATCTTTAAAATCTTTTTCAGCCTGATAGGCCGGGGTGTTAAATTTGTTCATGGCTTTAATTTTTTTGGTGGTATATAGTTTTTGTAAAATTGAAGTAATTACAGTAAGAATGTATATTTCCAATACATCAGCACTGAAAGTGCAGTGGGGGTCAACTTTCAAAAAGCATGATTCGGAATCAGTATTTCTAATAATGCTTTCAAGAAAAGTAAATGATGATACTCAAAGCTAGAAATTCTCCATTGATATTTTTTACGTATTTCTACGCAATTTTATATTTCAAAGTTTATACGGAACCCCTACAAATCTTTTAGTACAAACAAAAAATTAAAATTCCATAAAAACAAAACTCAGTTTAAAGCAAAAAAAACCGCACATAAAGTGCGGTAATTTCTCACCCTTATTTTAAATTCATAAATAAGTTCAGTGAAGTTGAGTATAGTAGAAAACAAAGTATTCAGTTTATATTCAATGTCGTTTTCAGATTGATCCTGGCCTGAGCAAAAATGACACGCAAAAGTTTCAAACGAAAGCTGAAGCGCCATACCGGAAGCCGCGGATGTTCCATATGTTCGCTGATCATAATGAAAGTAACAGCAAGCATAGCCAAATTATGTCCTGAAGGCAGCAACATCGGGAAAAGCATCAGCGCCCACCCTGCTCCTACACACCAAATCCCATGCATAATTCCAAACATCAGTGCGTCCCGATCTGCCTCAGAACCGAAAGCAGCCAGCGTAACATGGTCATGCCCTCTATTCAGGCACTTTTGCTTAATTGGAGAAAACTGCCATATCACTGCAATAATACCAATTCCAATTGCTGGTATATAAGAATTCGGCAGAAGGAGATTCAATCCTACAATCACCGCATTCATAAAGAATCCCATAACAATCCATACAGCGGTATAACCGAATATGAAAAGTAATGCTGACCAGAACCGCCTGCTTTTGAAACTGCATTCATAAATATACTGCACCGGTGCAATCAATTTGGGTAGCATCATCGCAAGCACCATCAATGTCCATCCAATCATCAGATCAGAGATGGGATTCATCTGCAAAATCATTTGAAGTGATGCTCTTGAAGGTCCTTTAAGGGTTACATGACAGTGTTTGACTGTCATAATTCCACCCGGATCAAATAACAGAATTATCCAAAATACAGCACTTACTGCCAGAATCGTTATACTTATTGAATAACGGATCCATTTTGAGGGTTTCATAGCTGCTGTGCTTCACGATAAATACTTACGCGACCAACCGTAATTTTGTCATTTGGAAGAATCGCATTATCAGGCAGGATCGTTACATCAAGAGAATTAACATCGAGTTCGTTATTAATAAAGAGGTTATCAATAATATCTGTAATATTGAGGATAAATGTAAGACCGGTTCCACCGTTATGTCCATCTTTATCCGAAGCACTACGCAATCCAAAAAGAGAAACATGCCCTGCCAGCTGATGGTTGACAGAAATACTTAAAATGTTGGCATCTTTGGTTCCTTTTACATTTTCCAGCTGAAGATATACCTGATCGGGTAAATTGGATGCAGAAGCTTTCATTAAACTGTTAGGTACATTTTTCCATGAACTGCCTTCTAATTTAACGGTAGTCTTTACTCCCGATCCGTCGATTTGAACCTGCCCTGCGTTGGCACCAACAAGTTCAGAGTTACTTCCTAAGTCCATATTTTGTTCTTGTAAAGTTTCAGTTTCAATAGGTTCTGCTCCCAGTTTAATTAATCTTTGAGAAAGTGTTTTCTCCAAAAGAGGACCTGTTGTAGGGGCCAGATCATCATATGTATAATCCAGATTAGCTAAGGTAGTCATTTCTGCGGGGGTATATACCCATTCTTTACTTCCCGGCAAAGGCATTACAAATTCTCTTTCACCGTATGCTGCAGGCCCCTGAAGCCACATTGGATCAGTTGGATTATCATTTTTCACATTCCACGAAGCCCACATCCTGTCAATATTGCAGTGATGGAGATAGAAAATAGGATCAAGTCCTGCAGTATCAGGATCGGACATGATTCCATCCTGTCCTCCTACCTGTACATGTACAAAGTTATGAGGATTTTTTTCCAGATTACCACTTAGTCCACCTCCATGCCAAAATTTTGTTTTCGGACCGCCATAACCAGGAAGAGATGTTGCTGAATTGCTTCCTGTATATATTGTATTTCCCTGGCATTCCTCTGATAATGGTGGAATTTCAACGTAGATATTTCCATCACTTTTAGGACCATATCTTGCCGTTACAAATAAAGGGTTGGGAGTTTTCCCGTCAGGAAGCATCTTCTGTGTGAAAGCAGGTGGTATTTTATACTGATCTTCCGGCCCCAGATAGTTCCAGTAAGGAAGAGCCCAATCCTGAGGACCGCCCAAACTGATTACAGCCTGGCGAATCTGTTCTTCCAATGCAATAAGATAGCCGCGGTGCCACGGTCCAAAATACCAGCTCTGGTGCTGACACTGATTCCAATATTTAGCAATTACACCTGAGTTGGGAAGTGGAGTTGTCGGAACTTTAGGAAATCCGGGAAGAGTATTCCAGTTTGGAAATTCTGGTTTTCCCATTTGTTCTCCATGCATAGCGGCAAAAAACCACCAGCTATTTTCGTCATTTAAGGCTCGGGATTGCATCACACCTACTGCTTTTGCGTACCATAAAAGATCCGGATTATCAAAAGTGCCTTTGTTATCCCACGCGTTTTTTCTTGTAAACTTTGCCATCGATTTTTTTTGTTTTCTGGTTTTTATATAGTCTTATGAAAAATCACTGCTTTTGGAAAGCAGATTCATAGTAACTACAAATCTATAGACACGCGACGAAATAAGATTACGTATTTATACGTAATTTTCCCATTTACGTGATTTATATTTTTTGAAAACAAAGCTGAACAATTGTAGTATGTGACAGAGTATTTTGTCACGTAAAACCTGTGGCAGGTAGTTTATTATTTGCTGGTTTAGGTTTTAAAACAACGAATAATAAAAATAATAAAGGGAAAGTAATATGTATTACTTTCCCTCTTATTGTAGCGAAGACGGGAATTGAACCCGTGACCTCAGGGTTATGAATCCTGCGCTCTAACCAACTGAGCTACCTCGCCGTTTTGGTGGTGCAAATATAGAAAATATTTGTTTACCACCAAAATTATTTTAGCTTAAAATATTCCAAAACATTACCAACATGGTCTGGTTTATTGATTATCTTATTGTTAGCATCTAAAATAAAATACGTCGGAGTTGCATGAACATTGTAAGTTTCCACGTAACTGCTGTTCCATCCTCTTAATTCGGAATCATTGATCCAAGGAAATGCAGCGATTTTCTGGGTATATGAATTTTTATCTGTATCTAATGACAGTCCTATAATTTGAATATTTTTCGCTTTTAAATCGTTGTATTTAGCCAAAAGCTGTGGAAGCTCTGTTTCACAGTGTGAACAGGTAGATGACCAGAAAACAATGACTTTCTTATCCGCTTTCACGTCGTAAAGTGATTTCGCAGATGTATTAACCGCCGACTGGAATTTAACATTAGGGAATGCAGCTCCCATTTCAATATTAGCATTGGATTTAAGGGTACTTGCCAACCTGTCGTTAATCGTACATTTAAGGTTTTTCGCAAGCGTCAGATACTTCGTTTTAAACTCCTCCATATCATACGCATCGAAGATGTCAATAAGTTCGGACAAAACGGTCTGACCTCGCGGCGTTTCTACTTTTAAACGGTCTAAAAGCTTATCTACTGAGCCTCCGACATCGGTATTTCCACCAGTGTTAAGATAAGAAACTAAAACGGGGCGTAACATGGAGGAAGACTCAAGCATATCATTAGACTTATCAAGGAAATTGATGATATCATCCTGAGTGACCTTTTTGGCCGGATCAACAGAAGTAGAAAGAAATTTACTGTAATTCGTGTTATAATAAGAAATAAATGGGTGCTGTGCAGCATCAATAGCGTTATTTGCTCCAGACAGCCTGTTTATTTCAGTTTTCAGAGCTTTTCCAAAGTCTGTATTGTCCTTATAATATTCTTTGATCTGGCTCAGCGCGGGAAGAATAAGTTCCTTTTTCTGTGAACCTTCCTGCTGCTTGCTCATCAGATCATTGGCTTCATCAAGATAGACTACATCTTTAACCTTATTATTCTGAACATCCAGCTTTATACTGACATTTTTATTCTCAGAAATAAAGCTTACCGCATTGTTTGAAGACGGAAAATACACTTTCATCATTCCCATATAATGACTTGGGTATTTGAATGTCCATGTATTATTCTTACTTTGCTCTTTAGTGACAATTATATCTTTTGAACCATTTAGTGTATATAAAATGGCATCCTGATCTTTAAATTCGGCAGGCGTCTGTACGGTAACTGTAAACTGAGCCTGCAGAGAAAATGCAGCTAATACTGCAGATAATATATATATCTTTTTCATAAAGTAAAAATAAAAAAACTCTCTGATTAATCAGAGAGTTTAATGTTATTTTAATAAAATTTTAGGCTTTTACGCTCTTAAATTTTTTAGTGTAAAATATAATGAACAATACAGCTACTACAGACAGTACATAAATATACATATCAATAGGAGATGCTGGTGCTCCGGGGCCCCCGCCACCAATACCTCTGGCAGCAGAAGAAGGAGGTGCAGGAGGAATTTCTTCTGCATATGCAAATGATATTACAAAAAGAAAAAGAGCTGATATTAGTTTATTGATCGTTTTCATATTATTGTTTTAAGATTTTAGTGTTAACAATTACTCCCTTATCAGAAACCACTTTTACAACGTAAGAACTCTTAATTGAACCATCAAGCTCAATTACGAAATCCCTAGATGCATCTACTGCTTTCTTAGAGATAATAAGTTTACCACTCATATCATAAACTTCAATATCTGCTTTTTTCCAACTTGGATCAAACCTAACTATATAATTGCTAACCGCAGGGTTATATACAACCATTGTTTTAGAGAATGTCTTAGTCTCATTAGCTGTTGCAAGCACTTCTTTATCCGGTGCTCCATAGTATAAGTTATAAGACTTTGAATTCACAGAAATAACTGCTCCCTGTTTTGCTTCTTCTACAGTCCCGTTAGAAGATTTGTAGAAGAATCCTTTTCCAGAAGATAACTGATGTGCGCCTGCAGCAAGCATCTCAGCATTTTCTCTGATTTCAAATTTATAGGAAACTATTTTTTGACCTGCAGTATTATAATCAAAGTTATAAAGCAGAATATCTTTTCCTAAGAAGTTATTTTCGTTAGCTTCATTAATGTATAACTGATATTGTGCCGTATAATTAGGATCTTCTCCTCCAGTTAAGCGTTCTTCATAGGTAACAATCTTATTACTTGAATCTGTACCTGCCTGTACCGTAGTAGCAGTAGAAACCTGGTGTCCGGTAGTTGCATGGGGAGAAACTACATAATACACTCTTGAAACTTCATTACCACTGGCATCCAAACCAATTACTCCTAACTGTTTTATAGTTCCAGCAGCAGTATTGGTCGCAGACTTACTAGCAGTAACGCTATAATCTGTGCCGTCTACTCTAGCTGTATTATTAAACCTTCTAAGTGTGTTGAAATTTAATGTTTGAGGATTATTATTCCTCAATTTCATAATGAAAACACCCATTGGTTTTACCATTAGATTATTGATGTCTCCTACAGGTATGTGAGTAGTTTCATCAAATGTCATAATGAGAGGATTTGTAAATGAACTCCCGGTATTATTGACATACTGTACAGTTCCGGGTGAGTATTGAACAGCCCAGATGTTACTGATAGCATTATCATCACCAGCACCACTTTCATCATATCCGATTTTTGATAAATCCAGGTTGGTTAAAAACGGGTTTCCAAATTCGTAGATATTTTTACCGTAAGAACCTGCCCAAGGGCTGGCAGTTTGTTCAAAATCATCGTAGAGATAAGTATTATACTTCTCATTGTAACCGTTTACAGAGTTACCATTTGTTCCAAAACTAACCCCATTTCCAGCATCTACTAAATTAGCTGTTGCTAAAGTGGAAAAAGGTTTACCACTAACGGTATATACTCCGCTAGCAGCTGGGGGATTACTAAGATCTAAATTGTTACTTTTTGATCCCAGCATATAGTAACCATATGGTGCCGTAGTTGATGAAAGAGGCTTCGTCTCACTTACAACAGTGGCATTATTCCACATTAAAATTTCATTTTTGGAGTATCTGGTCCCACTGAAAGGTTTATTAAGTTCTGCAGAAAGAGATGATAGTACTTTATCACTGAAAGGCAAAGCCATTTGCTGATAAAAATCACCATCACCATGCTTAGCATTTCTATACTCTTTACTTACAATACCAGTAATATTGGATTGGGATAATCCATCGACGTACAACTGTCCGTACGTGGAAGTAGCATAAGAAGCAGGAGTGTTTAATCTTAAAACAATATTTCCGCCATCGGTTTTATCAGCACCGGCGGCATCTATTGTTTTAAAATTATCGGTAGCAGATCCTACAACCATGATATTTCCGTGCACATCCAAAAGACCATTACCTTTTGTCTGTACACCTCCACCACTATAAACTAGGGTGCCTTCGCTCACATACATATTAGCATTAGTGTCAACGTGACATAGTACCTGCGCCTGAACAGAGTAACTAATTGCTAAAAGACCTATAGCAAATAAACTTTTTCTCATTGTATAAATTATTTGTGTGTTAATACAATCTTCACCTGCAAAGGTAAGATTTTTTTTTAAAGTAGAAAAAAAATATTATTTATTAACAAAAATATTATCTTCTGTCAATATTATTTCTTTCTGCTCTCCTATTGAAAACATATAGTCCTCTAATACTTTTTCTGTTGTTCCTCTTAAGCCTCTGGCCCCCAATCCTTTTTCAATAGTCTCTTCTACGATTTTTTCAACCGCACCGTCTGTGAAAACCAGGTTGGCACCGTCCATTTTGAACAGTTCAATGAACTGATTAATGATCGAATTCTTGGGTTCTTTCATGATTCTTACCATGGTCTCTTTGTCCAGTTTATCTAGGTAAGTAATGATTGGAAATCTTCCCAAAAGTTCAGGAATCAATCCAAAAGAACGAAGGTCAACAGCATTAATATTTGTTAATACATATTCGTCCTCATTGGTATTATTTATTTTTTCAGAACTGAATCCAATAGCCTGTTTGTTCATTCTTCTTTCGATGATGTCTTTGATCCCGTCAAATGCACCTCCTGCTATAAACAGAATATTTTGGGTATTCACCTGAATATATTTTTGGTCCGGATGTTTTCTTCCGCCCTGAGGTGGAACATTAACAATACTTCCTTCCAAAAGTTTCAGTAATCCCTGTTGTACACCTTCTCCTGAAACGTCTCTGGTAATACTCGGATTATCTGATTTTCTTGCAATTTTATCAATCTCGTCAATAAATACAATTCCTCTTTCTGCTTTTTCTACATCATAATCTGCCACCATAAGAAGTCTTGAAAGAATACTTTCTACATCTTCCCCTACATATCCGGCTTCGGTAAGAATAGTAGCATCTACGATACAGAAAGGTACATTAAGCTCCCTTGCAATAGTTTTTGCAAGAAGAGTTTTTCCAGTACCGGTTTCGCCTATCATGATGATATTTGATTTTTCCAGTTCTACTTCTCTGTTTTCATCCTGAGCATGAAGAAGTCTTTTATAATGATTGTATACCGCGATCGAAAGCTGTTTTTTTGCCTGATCCTGTCCAATGACATATTGGTTAAGGAATTCTTTGATCTCTTTCGGTTTCTTAAGTTCGTCTATACTTTCTGCAGGAGAAGACCCCGTTTTAGAAACGCTGTCTTTTACAATAACATGTGCCTGTTCGATGCAGTTTTCACAGATAAAGCCACTCTGCCCGGAAATAAGCATCTGTACTTCATTTCTTTTTCTGCCGCAGAAAGAACATTGGTTTGAATTCATACTATATAATAATGTTAAAGAAAATCGTAAAAAATTGCTTTTTTACGATTTTATGCTTTTTAAGAATTAATGATTGAGTTTTGGATCTCTTTATATTCTTCGTCTGTTAATTTTAGTCTTTCATTTCTGAAGTTCATATCCTCCACCTTGGTTAAGGGAATGAGGTGGATATGGGCATGGGGAACTTCAAGTCCTACTACAGCAACTCCTACTCTGATGCAGGGTACTGCATTTTTTACCTTTTTGGCAACCTGCTGTGCAAATTCCCAAAGGTTTTTATACTCTTCACTTTCCAAATCAAAGATCAGATCAACTTCTTTTTTAGGTACAACCAGTGTATGTCCCTTCACCAAGGGCATTGCGTCGAGGAATGCAATAAAATGATCATTCTCAGCAATTTTGTATGAGGGAATTTCGCCGTTGATGATTTTTGTGAATATACTGCTCATATTTAGAAGTTAGATTTTAGAAATTAGAATTTGGATATCGTGCTTAGACTATAGGGAAATGTCTAATACTTCGAAAGACAGTTTGTTTCCGTTAGGCAGTGTAATATCTGCTGTTTCGCCAATTACTTTTCCTAGCAATCCTTTTGCGATGGGTGTATTCACAGAAATTCTTCCTGTTTTAAGGTCGCTTTCATTATCCGGTACCAGTGTAAAAACCTGCTCCAGATTTGTTGCATTGTTTTTAAGTTTTACCGTAGTAAGGATAGAAACCTTTGAAGTATCTAATTGACTTTCATCTATGATCTTGGAAGTTGCGATAATATCTTTAAGCTTTGAAATTCTCATTTCCAGCATACCCTGAGCCTCTTTAGCGGCATCATATTCAGCATTTTCAGATAAATCTCCTTTATCTCTTGCTTCTGCGATCTGCATGGTAATTTTTGGTCTTTCCACAGTTTCTAACTGTTCCAGCTCAGCTTTCATTTTCTCTTGTCCCTCCTTTGTTACATAGCTTGCCATAATTTTCAAAATTTAGGTTTGGTATAAAAAAATAATCCGACATTTGCCGGACAATGTATTACGTGTTATATCGTTTAACTTTTACAAATATATAAAAATTTAAATTGAAATGAAAAAAACTTTCTCAATCCTCTGCATTTCAACAATACTGATTTTCAGTAATTTAACTATAAACTCATGCGGAAGCAGAGAAGATACTGTAAGTTGCTTTCCAAACAACCCCATTAATGTAACTTTAAATCTGAACCTGCCTGCTTACAATAATCTCAATTACGATGGAGGCTGGATTTATGTAAACGAACAGCAATCCGGAACAAGAGGACTCATCATCGTTCGTGCCGGAGATCTTTTTAAAGCATATGACAGGAATGCTCCTCATATTTGCCCTGATGCCAACACCACTCTTGAAGTGAAAGACAATATCAGTATTCTTTGTCCGAAAGATAATACCAGATGGATTTTGAGAACGGGACAGCCAGAATCCGGAGCCAAAACTTCCCTACCCCCAAAAACTTATCCTTTTAATTATGATCCCGCTACTAAGAATTTAAATATTTATTATTAAAATGAAGATTGTTATACAAAGAGTTTCTGAAGCGAGTGTAAAAGTAGATGGAAAAATTGCAGGAAAAATCGGTAAAGGGCTGATGCTTCTTACCGGGATTGATGAAAATGATGAAAAAGCAGATGCAGACTGGCTGGTCCAGAAGATCTTAAATCTTAGAATCTTTGGTGATGAAGATGATAAACTGAACCTTTCAGTAAAGGACATTTCAGGGGAAATCCTTTGCATCAGCCAGTTTACATTGATTGCCGACTACAAAAAAGGTAACCGCCCATCTTTCATCAAAGCTGCAAAACCGGATCACGCAATTCCTCTTTTCGATTATTTCAAAGAAGAAATCGCTAAGTCAGGGCTAAAAACAGAAAGTGGAATTTTCGGGGCAGATATGAAGGTTTCTCTCATCAATGACGGCCCGGTAACCATCGTCATGGATTCTATCACAAAAAGCTAAAACGAAAAGAAATACAATACGTACATCTGTACCTGAGGGTTCGGGAACCTCAAAATTTAAAATTAAAAACTACCTATTCATGCACTCGAATTTTAAATTAATATTCGGAATTTTAATAACGTTGAGTATCCACTTCACATCCCATGCACAGAATCGTGATGAGCTTTTAAAGTCAAAACTTGACTCAGCATTTTCCGAATTATTTAAAGCGGATGAACCAGGAGGTTCTATTTTAATTCAACAGGGAAATAAGATTTTGTATGAAAATTCTTTCGGCCTGGCAGACCTGAAAACCAAAGATAAGTTTACCAGCAAAACCGTTTCAAACCTGGGTTCTATTTCTAAAACCTTTGTGTCTTATGGAATTTTGATCCTTCAGAACCGACATCAGCTGTCTACGGATGATAACCTGCTTAAATTCTTTCCGGATTTCAAGAATAAGGATATTGGCGCCAGGATTAGGCTCCGTCACATCCTTACCCACAGTTCCGGGCTTCCTGATCTGAGAGATGTAGATAAGGACAGTATATTTTATCTTACTGCCAAAGATGAAGAAAATTTCAGACCGTTGAAGTCCACCGACTCTCTGGATTTTGAACCGGGAACCAAATTTGAATACTCCAACCCTGCGTACAATGGCCTGGCAATGGTAGTTGAGAAAACAAGCGGGATTAAATGGCAGCGTTTTATCGATCAAAATATTTTCAAACCTGCAGGAATGAAAAACAGTCTGATTACCGATGGTAGCTTTCCTGATAAAAATGTAGCCCACGGTTATATTCTGAAGAATAATATGTATCAGGAATATGATTATGGAGAATGCCCCACTTTTGCAGCTGCCGGAAACGGAGGGGTATGGAGCTCTATCGAGGACCTGAAAAAATACATTACGGCAATTAGCCAATGTATGTTTACGGACTGCTCTGTTATTAAAGCTTCAAAAACGATATATAATCCATCCGGCTGGAAGGGTGAAAAACCACCCTATCACACGGGAACCTGGTTTGTTCATCAAGGTTTCTATGCTGATACAAAAACAGAGGAAACGGTGAATGTCATTGAGCATGCCGGTGATCAGGGAGGTTTTAAATCCCACCTCATCATGATTCCTGAAAAAAATATTTCCATTATTTGGCTGACCAATAATAATAAATTTATTACGGGTCATATCAGGAGAATCCTTCTTAAGATGAAATATATTGACTAAGCCAGCACTCAATTCTCTTCTTCATAATAATTTTTTACGATGTGAAATGAAACTCGGTTAATTTCAACAAAAATTTAATTTCATCAAAATGTGATTTAAATTTATTTTATTAGCTTTTTTTATTCATTATTAACAAAAATAAAGCTATTTCTAAACAATTACGTTAATTATTTTCCCATTTCACAATATTACTCATTAAAGTTATATATTTGGATTACAACCATTTAATCTTATAATATGAGAACAAAATTCAAACTTTTTACATTATTACTTTTCAGCTTTTTCCTTTTTTACGGCCAAAATGCCCCCAATAAGGCCGACAAACAAAATCCTAACATATATGTATGCTTTTCAAAAAATATTGAATCTGAAAAAGCTGCACTAGCCAAAAATCCTGCTTTGGCAGAGTTTGTTAAAAAAAATGAAATTTCATTTGTGAACGATTTCGGATTCACGAACCGCAAGCTTGATGAAATGATCAGAAACAGCAAGACAAACGGTCATTCAGGTGAATCTGTCGAAAAACTGAAACGGATCTTTAAAGTGAATATTCCTCTTCAAAATAATGAAGATGCCGAAAAGCTGGCCTCCACTCTGGAAAAGTTTCCGGAAGTAGAATACGTTTCTGTCATGAGCAGCGTTCCGATTGAACCTCCATTTGTTAAAGCTTTTGTGGCTACACCTGATCTAGAAAACGTTCAAACTTACCTCAACGATAATCCGGGAATAAATGCAAAATATGCCTGGTCACGAGGTATTACAGGACAAAACATCAGAATCCGTGATGTAGAATATGGATTTTACAAAACCCACGAAATGCTTTCCAACCAAAATTCTATTCAGCTTGAAACAGGATTTGCCCCGAATGCAGGATTATCAAATAACAACTATCGTGATCACGGAACAGCTGTGGTAAGTATTTTAGGTTCTGTAAAAGATAATATCGGACTTTCAGGAGGGGCTTACAGTGCTTCCGAAATAAAAGGATTTATGGAATGGACCACTGTAGGTTATGACAGGGCTTCTGCGGTAAGCAGATCGATCAATGCATCGCAGGCCGGTGATATTATTTTATATGAAATGCAGACAGGAGGAAAAGACGGCCAATATTGTCCTGCTGAATACAACAGTGTGATCTGGGACTTGACGAAAGCCGCTACCGATTCCGGAATTATTATTATTGCAGCAGCAGGTAACGGAAATCAAAATCTTGATGATCCTTTTTATGCTGCGTATAATGCAAGAGGAAATAGCGGAGCGATCATTGTTGGTGCAGGTTCGCCCAATACCACGCATTCAAAACTGAGCTTCAGCACATACGGAAGCAGAGTGGATGTACAGGGTTGGGGAAGCAGCGTTCTGGCGGCGGGATACGGTTCTTATGCACAATATGACGGTGACACCAACCGTACTTATAACTATTTTAGCGGAACAAGTTCTGCAACTCCTGTAGTTGCTTCTGCTGCGACATTGATCCAGTCTTATTATTATCAGACCACAGGACAGTATCTGACTCCCGCAGCAATGAAAAACTTATTAATATCTACTGGAATTCCACAGGGAGGCACTGTCGTTAATCAAAAAATAGGACCTTTACCTAATGTAAAAAATGCCATTTTGCAACTCGAAGGCACTCTATTCCTTAAGACTAAGAATACCGCTGTTCCTGTGCCATTGGATATTAAAATTTACCCTAATCCTGCGTCAAGTTATATTGCTATTCAAGGGAAAGAAAGTAAAAAACTTGATTTTGAAATCATTAACATGCAAGGGCGAACAGTTACAAAAGGTTCTGTTTCCCCTAATGAAAAGATCAATACTTCAAATCTTTCTACAGGACAGTATATCATCAATATTACTGAAGGGCAAAGGAGAGTTGTTGAAAAATTCACGAAATTATAATCCCATCCAAATAGAAAACGTCTTTCAAATTTTGAAAGACGTTTTTTTAATCTGTTTAATAAAAACTATTTTGCAGGAACACTGTTGAAATTCAGCGCTATTTTAAGAGTCATATCTGAGCTTGTCTGGTTCTTCAGTTCATACACTGTTCTTACTGTAAGTCCTGAACTTTTTACAACCTCATCCAGATATCCTGTATCGTTCAGGTCCAGATTTAAGCTGGAAGAATCTGTTGTTATATTGGAACGTGAAGCAACAAGTTTTTCACCTGTTCCGCTGGATGAGACATATACTTTCACTGATTTCACTGCACTCAGATTTCCACCTGAAGGAGAAGCTACAGAAATTTTTGCTTCTGAAATTCTTACATCCTTGATCTTTGCATTATTATTTCCTCCAAACCAAGTCTGTACATTGGTAGCAGTAGATGTTGAGGAAACTTCTTTATCTGCCGGCACTCCTGTAGACACCAACACATTGGCTGTATATGGGAAAGTATTCTGAACCAGCGACTGTACAGTTCCACAGCTTACTACTAATGCTGAGAATGCCGCTGTCATTAAAAATATATTTTTCATAATCTTAAACTTTAGAATTGAGTTTGCAGAAATTATACCAAATCGGTAAATCTTATTCTACGCTAACATTAAAACTTCCTTTTGTATTACCGGAAGCCATATTGCTTTTACCAATAATTAACCAGACCTCACCTGTCCCTTTTGTTTCATAAGTAATCTCTCTGCTGAAGGGCCCGTCATAGTCGCCATTGGGAAGTTTTATCTGATTGAATCTGATATTAAAGTCTTTCTCATTGGTAGAAATTGTAGCTTTAATAGAGGGTTTATCATAATGTGTCAGTTTCAGAACCAGCTCCTGACCGTCTTTTGTAAATTCTTCTCCCAGTGTGAAAGGCAGCTGAGATGCATCGGCTGTTCTTACAATCTGGCCCTCTTTTTCACTTCTCATCACTCCTTTGCGAAGGACTTCTTTAGTGACAGGAGCATTGTTAATGATTGAATCTTTCTTTCTAAGTTCAGCAGAATCCGCTTTTGCTGCGACATCCGGCATTTCTGTGACCACAGCAGAATCTCTGTTTGGAGTTTCTGTGATGTTCGCTTCTTTTTTACATGAAATAATAATCAATGGAATTAACAATAAGGATTTTTTCATAATAATTACTCTTTTAATGTTTCATAGTAAAGGATTTTTGAAAGGAAAGGTTTGGATTTTTCTTCTTTTACTTTTTCCATTACTTTCTTTTTAAGCAGAGGATCGTTCTTTTGATCTGCATACCTGAGCAGCTGTCTTTCACTGAAATTGATCTGTTCAAGGTGATAGTTCACCACAAAATCTTTACGTTTCATATTCTGGGAAGTAATAATTCCGCCCCAGTTGACATAACTGCAAGCCAAAATTGTTCCATAAAAATACCAGGTCATCACATTGAACAGGAATGCATTTCTTTTTTTTCGCTGAATTTTAATAAAAGTTAATCCCAATCCGGTCAGTGCCAACAGGAGAAAAGCAACCACTCCCAATCTTTTATAAGTAAAACCGTAACTGATTATATATTCGTAGTTTTTCAGTGCGGTACAAAGAACAAGAAGAGCATTCAGTATGATCCAGATTCTGGCAAGAATTTTCATGAGTTTTGCCTTAGGATCAAAATTAAAACTGGATTTAAAATAGAACATAATCACCAACACTGCCATCACAATAGACATGATGACCGCATTGACTCTGTCATGAGTTTCCTCTGAAAGCTGAACCGGCGTTTTTGACGCCTCATAAAACTGCTCATAATTGTAAGTGATGATAAAAAAGACCAGTAAAATATTCAGACAGAAGAAAGAAATAATTCCGCTTGTTCTTTCTGCGTCAAGATCAAGAAAAGAATAGGTTGCTTTCTGTATTTTGGCTGCATCTTTAAAATTATCATCCAGCAGATCATTCTTTTTGTAAATGAATCTTTCTACCGAATAATTCCAGTAATTGAAAGCAATAAAGAAACCCAGAACTGACAGACACAGTATCTGCCATATATTAATATCAAGTTCATAATCTCTGAAAAGGGCTGCAAAATGATCACTTCCTGCAGAATAGATACCGAAAAATATGGAGATCAGCACTACGGGAATAATAATGAACCCTAAGCTTTTCTGCCATACTCCCGAAACATTTCTCTTGGGAAGCCACCCCTCAAAGTTAAAGATCCTGAAAATAGAGGTAAAACTGTTGATGATAAATACAGGAATCAGAAAAAGAATTTTCAATTTTCTGTTTCTAGAACGGTAACCAAGAAGAAGAATGGAACTTACAACCGCCAGTAAGGACGGAAAATCTCTGAACCAGATAAAAGCAATGCCCGACAAAATAGTTGTAACAAAAAGTATCATAAAGATTCTTGTCCTGTTTCTTTCCGGAGTTTTGAACAGAGTCAACCCTGCGTAAAAGATACTCAGAATTCCGAGATTCATACCGATGTCCTGATCATAAAAAAGAATAACAAACAAGGCGGTTGTAAGAAATATATAATGATGTGTTTTCATGATGGGAGATATTAAAATTTGAAGGATTGATTGGTTTATAGTTTAAAATCAATGAGTATACCCATATAAAGAATGGTAATAGGAATATTAACCAAAAGCAGCAAGACAGAGTTTCCAGAGGTTTTCTTATCCGCAGTATGGGTCAGGAATTCCATCAGCTCGTACAGCAGAACAAGCAAATTGACAACTGCTGCTATGGTGACAAAGTAAAACCCGAAGACCATCAGAAGTTCTGCTTTTGTGATCAGGTAACAGATTAAAAGTAATGTCCCTGATAAAAACGAGATCAGAAAAGTATTTCTACCAAGCGCAGTATATTTTATTTTCTTCATGGCTTATCATTAATAGAGTGGCGCTGTTTCTTTCTGTTGGATATAATCTTTCAGGTGGTCAAAATTCTGCCACAAAAGGCTTTCAAAGTCCCAGTGGTAAAAGGGTCTCATGCTCTGCCCCTTTCTGTATGCCTTCATATACAGTTTCATGTATTCCGGGAGGATAAGTGTTCCCAATATAACAGCAGCCAGCAGATGGGCATTGAGCTTACCGTTTCCAAGAAGCAGATATTGCATCGCAACCTCATCTTCGAAATGGGTTCCGCATCCGGTGATCAGGTGATGTACGTCATGGTCTTCCATTTTTGGAATCATAGAAAATCCATGTTTTTTGTAAAATTCCCCTAGTTTTCTACCCAAGGAATCTTCCTGAAATTGCAGCAGCTGTTCTTCATTGAACTGCCATTGTCTTTTTTTTCTTTTAAAATATTTTCTGTAGAGTTTCTGGGTTTTATCGTAGACAAAAAGCAGAAATTGAACACGTACTTTTTTCATAATGTATTATTTAAATATTAAATTAATTCCTGGCATGACAAAACGTATTTTTCTCTTTATTTGAGGATCCTTCATCCGTGTTGTATTATCTAGTTTAGATTAAGTCCTATGGCAGCGTAAAGAATAGCTATGGGAATATTGATCGTCATCACACCAATAGTTTTGAGACAAACCTTTAACTTAGCCTGATGGAGAAGTCCATAGACTAATAGTCCTATGACAATAAGGAAATTTAAAATTGTCCCGAAAATCAGGAGAATATATCCTCCTATAGCAAAATCCACATGCTTTGTTATTAGATACCCGAAAAGGCAGATATTTCCCAGTGCGAAGCACAATCCAAACATATATTTTCCAACATTTATAATTTGATGATCTTTCATAGATGTAAATATTTTAAGCCTGTGTTAAAGTAAAGACGGTAATTTCCGGACGTACCATAAATCTGATCTGAAAAGAATGACCAATAGCTCTGTTGATATACAGGATTCTTCCATCCTGAAGATCTATTTCCCCTGAAATATATTTTCTGTTTTCAACGGGAAGAAGCGGTGTGATGACTCCCGGGATTCTGCACTGTCCTCCATGTGTATGACCACTTAGTATCCATCCCTGGTATCCGTTCCATATATCCCTGTCGCAGGCATCCGGATTATGACAGAGTACAATATTGGCTTTAGAGGGATTATGCAATTTCATCACTTCAGTTGGATAGAAATTCGGAGACCACAGATCTTCAAAACCTATAAAATTCAAGCCGTGACTTTCTTCACTTCTGTTGTTAAGCATAATAACTCCAACATCTTCAAGAATCCGGCAGATGTTTTCTGCACAATGGTTATCACTCCAGTTCTTTCCATAATCATGGTTTCCAAGGATTCCAAAAGTTGCCAGTTTGCCATGAACGGCCTGGTTCATTACTTTTTTCAAGTCTTCCTGTTCTTGTGCTGTTCCTTGATTCACGAAATCTCCTGTATAGACCACAAAATCAGGATTGAACTGTTGAGCTTTTTGGAAAGAATCGATAAGAAAATTCCAGTCGAAGCGGTCACCCACGTGTAAATCTGATATCTGCATCAGTATTTTCCCGTCCAATGTTTCGGGAAGGTTTTTAACAGGAAGCTTTCTTTGGACAAATTCTACCCAGAAAGGTTCTATCTGCCAGGAATACAATGCCGGAAATATTCCTATCACTGAAATTTGTGCGAGTCTTTTAATGAAAGTTTTTCTTGTCATCACTGAAATTTTATAATTTGAAAACCTGCTTTAATTTCCTGCGAATGGACTGCCGAAAATCCCTACCGCCAATTCAATCCAGACTAAGCCGAAGACCATCAAAACGAAAACGCAGATTAAAATTCTCTGGCTTTGTTTTTTAATTTTGCTTCTTACCAGATTGATTAGAAATGCAGTGCTAAAGAGTAAAACGCCTGCAATCAGAAAATCTGAAACTGACCAATTGATCTCTTTAGAAATTAGGGTTCCCAACAATGGAATACACAGTAAAACCAATGGAAGCAAATAAATTGTGAATGTTTTTTGTTTTTGTGTCATCATTTTATTTAATTTTAAAGTGTAAAGTACTTTGTATTTCAAAGTATAATTTCAAAAAAATATAGGTTTATCTCCCCAATAGTTTTTCAAGTCCGTCAAGGTGTTCATTAAAAGCCTCCCTCCCATTCTGTGTCACACGGTAAGACGTTTTAGGTTTTTTGCCTACAAATTCTTTTTTCACTTCTATGTATCCTGCTTTTTCCAATGCATTACTGTGGCTGGCCAGGTTGCCGTCTGTGATTTCCAGAAGCCCTTTCATTTCAGAAAAATCAACCCAGTCGTTGACCATAAGAACGGACATTATTCCCAGTCTTACACGGCTTTCGAATTCTTTATTGAGTTGATTTATTTTTATCATAACAAGGCAGTAGCTGCATGAGTTTAAGAAGCGGTTCTTAAAAATCCTGCAAATTTAATCTTTATTTATATTTTTTATGCATGATCAGTCCATACACAATATGTAAAACCCCAAAACCAATCGCCCAGAATAAGAGTCCCCACCCTAAAAAGAACAGAGAAATCAATCCCAGGATAATCTGACAGTATCCAAGATATTTAATATCGGTGAGCGTATATCTTTCTGCACTCACCAGCGCTATTCCATAAAAGATCAGTGTAGCCGGGGCTATCCACACAAACAGATGGTGAAAAAGGAGAGCCAGACAAAAGACTCCTCCTGTTACCAAAGGAACAGCAAAGGTAAGCAACAGTCGCTTTGTGGTACTATCCCAGATCTTCTGTCCTTTCTTTTTGCTTTTATTAGCGGTAAAAATATAGCCGCTGAGCACTGCTGCAAGCAAGATCACAGTTCCAATCACGACAAGTTCTCTTACCAATGCGGGGCTGAAGAAATTTCTCTGCCCATCAAAATAGCTTATTCCCTCGCGCTGGAAAACAAAATACACATATCCCGCACCAATAAGTGCAGCGACTCCGGCAAATACTCCAGACAGTCCGCTCAATGAAATAAATCTGGAAGACCGCTCCATCATGGAACGGATATGAGATAAGTCTTCGTGATAGTTTTTTGAATCCATAAAAAGAACTTTGAATTACAAAGTTATAATTTATTTTTAATCTTCCAATTATTTTTTAAAATTTAATAGTATTTTTTTCTTCTCCATTTCTACAATTCTTAACTTTAAGAAAACAGAATTGAGTTTACCATTGACAGAAACAGAATCCTAAATTAGTTAATGAATGTATTATGGGCAAAGCTTCAATAGATTATTCTCAGATTCAACTGGAGGAAAACATTCCTTTAACGGACTCTGAGCTGAACAATATAAATGTTCAGAGAAAAGGTTTCTTTAAAGATGCTCCGGGTATTCTACTGGCCGTCATCATTCTCATCATTCTTATCGCCTGCTATTTATTGAAAGATGAATTTATCAACTTCAAATATTATCATTACATTCTGTTTTTCTGTGTTGCATCAGCTTTGTATGCATTTTTTTATCTCATCATGTACCTGGTCTATATGTATTTCGTCCAGAACTGGGAAAGAGATATCAGGAATGGAAAAAACATTCTGAAGAGCATTATCACCAGCCGCCATACCACAGAAAATGATGAATATATCCTCACCTTCTCCGGACGAAACAAAGATGAAAAAATAAAACTGCCTGTTTCTAAAGATGATTACCTAAGATACAAAACAGGAATGCAGGTAGTAGTTGTTTATTTAAAGCACAGCAAAGTGGTTCTTTCTCTGGAGGAGTTAGAAATTCCCATCTCGGATCAGTATTAGATACATTCATCACATTATTTATAACCATTGAATTATAATTTTCCGCTCTTACAAGACCTTAATAAAGTCTCTTGAGAAACTTAAATTCTTCGCCATATAATTCCAATCTTCTGCTGTTGAGAATTTCATTGATGTATATTTTTTCGACCAGCAATACTAAACTTCAAATCCATTTGATTTAAAAATTTCACTAAAAAACAAAATATAGTTAATTTTTTTTCATAAAAACACGAAAAAATTAACATTCATTAACAATTTTAAATAACTTACTTAATATTTATCAAAAACATAACATTTTAACATAAAAACCATTGTTGGATTAAAAAAATATCACATATTTGTGTTAATTATTTATTAAATTTTGTTAATATGAACTCGAATGTGAAATTAAAAATTTTATCTACAGCCGTATTTTTTTTTACGGCCCAAGCTGTAACAGCACAGAAAGATTCGACGAAAACCAAAGACATTGATGAAGTTGTCATTGTTGCTTACGGGAAACAGAAAAAGGGGACTATTACCGGGTCTAATATTCAGGTAGACGCAGCTAAAATAGAGAACCGGCCTATTTCCAACGTTTTGCAGGCATTGGATGGTGCTGGAGCTGGTATTCAGATTGCTGCCGGTACCGGCCAGCCAGGTGAAGGTTCATCAATAAGAATCAGAGGAACGGGTTCTTACCTTGTTTCAAACGATCCCCTTTTAATAGTGGATGGAGTTCCTTTTCCAGGCGACCTAAATTCATTGAATCCTAACGACATTGAGAGTTTAAATGTGTTAAAAGATGCAGCATCAACTGCTCTATATGGGTCAAGTGCAGCTAATGGCGTTATTATGGTAACTACCAAGAGGGGTAAAAAAAATTCATCCAGATTTACCCTTAACTCCAATACAGGTATTGTAAGCAGATTTGTACAAGAGTATGACAGAGTAGGGGCAGCTGATTATTATGTTCTTGCGTGGGAAGCCATGCGTAATGGCAGAAGAATAACAAATCCAACTGAAAGTCTTGCCGCATCAAACTTGTGGGCAACTAATAATTTAATTTCCGGAAACCTAAGAACCAACATTTATGATATACCGGATAATCAGTTGGTTATTGATGGATTGCTTAATTCTTCGGCTAAAATGCGTTACAATGATTTTGACTGGGCCGATCCTATAATCGGTGTAGGTTTAAGACAAGACCATACAATTAGTTTTTCAGGTGGAAATGATAAAAGTACATTGTTCAGCTCACTAGGCTACACCAATGAAAAAGGATACATTGTAAAGTCAAGTTTCGAACGTATTAATTTAAGAATTAATGCAGATTCACAAGTTAAAGACTGGTTTAAAATTGGAACCAGCTTAAATGGTGTTATTACGAGCCAAGGTTTAGCTGTTAATGGAGCAGACAATAATTCAGCCTATATAAATCCTTATGCATGGACGCGTGGTATGGGACCAATTTATAGTCCATACCGACATAACCCTGTTACCGGAGAGAGACTATATGATATAAACGGTGATGTTCTTTATGATGATGGCTCTTTGCGCGGTGTCGATGCCGCTGCAGGTAGAAATATTATCTGGGAAACTTTACTAAATGATGATAAAACAAATTCATACAATCTCCAGTCTAATGTATACGCCGAGTTTAAGCTTCTACCGGAATTGATGTTCAGAACCAATGCAGCATATAATTTCAGAGGAACATTAAATAAAACATATGGAAACAGACTGATCGGGGATGCACTGGGAATTGGTTCTGCTTCCAGAACAATGTACCTCACCAGAGACTTTACCTGGAACCAGGTATTAACGTATAATAAAAAATTAGGAGGACATGATGTAACTGTTCTTGCCGGACATGAAAATTTTGATTATAAGCAAGATAATATGTATGGTTATAAGAGAAATCAGGTATTGGATAATTTTTATGAGTTTGGAAACTTTGTAGATAACAATACCCTTACTTCATATCTTCGAGAAAGAACTAAAGAAAGCTGGTTTACAAGGTTAAACTACAATTATAATGAAAAGTATCTTTTAGAAGGCTCAGTAAGATGGGATGGATCTTCCCGTTTTGCTACAGATGTAAGATGGGAGTCATTCTGGTCAGCTGGTGCCGGATGGGTGATTTCAAAAGAAAACTTCCTGCAGGGTAATAAATTTGTGAATTTCTTAAAACTAAGAGGTTCTTATGGCGAAGTAGGTAACGATGCTCTGGATACTAATTATGCCTATCAAACCTTATTTGCTTTAGGCTACAACAATGGTGTAGAACCGGGAATTTTGCTTACCAATGTGGGAGATCCTTTAGTTACCTGGGAAACTAAAGCGCAATCTGATATTGCCTTAGAATTTGAATTATTTAATAAAAGAGTGCGCGGTACTGTAGAATATTATAATTCTGAAACCAAAGGGTTGCTTTTTCCTTTTCAAGCTCCTATAAATGCAGGTATTCCAGGTAATAGTATTGACAGAAACGTAGGTAACATGGTAAATAAAGGATATGAAATCACTTTGAGCGCAGATATTATCAAGAATCAAAACGTGAAATGGACTGTATCAGCCTACGGAACTACTTATAAGAATGAGATTACAGCCCTTTCTCAGGACGAATTTATTAATGGGAGTAAAAAGCTGATGAAAGGTAAAGATTTATATGCTTTTTGGTTAAGATCATGGTACGGAGTAGATCCTTCTGATGGATCCCCATTATTTGTCTTAGATCAGGATTTATTCCCAGGTTCTACAGCAGCAGATGTAAGAACTGTAAACGGAGTCCTGGTTACAACTAATCAAAATAAAGCTAAATATGAATATCATGGATCAGCAATTCCTGATTTCTTTGGAAATTTCTCAACTACATTTAACTTTAAAAACTGGGAGCTTTCTGCATCATTCAATTACCAGTTTGGAGGAAAAATCTATGATACTAACTATGCAAGTTTGATGGATGCCTATCCTCAAGGAGGAGCTGCACATACCGACATCTATAACCGTTGGACCACTCCCGGACAGATTACTGATGTACCTGCTCTCAACGCATCAACAGTAGTAGCTTCAAATTCTGCTTCATCAAGATGGTTGGTAGATGCCAGTTATCTGATGTTGAGAAATGCTTCAATAGGTTACAGCTTTAATCCTAACATTATAAAAAGTGTGGGAGTAAGCAGCTTAAAATTGTTTGTGAGTGGAGAAAATCTTTGGGTTACCAGCAAAAGGAAAGGCTTAGAGCCCTACTCTACCTTTAACGGTACTGTCACTAACAGATATTCGCCTTCCAGAATTATTACTTTCGGTTTAAGTACAACTTTTTAAAATTATCAAAATGAAATTTATTACAAATAAAGCACTGCTAATTTCCGGCTTTTCAATATTAAGTATTTTATCATCCTGCGAAAGAGATGATCTGGAGAAAGATCCAACCACCGCAGCCAGTGAGCTATTAGTAACATCAAGTCTGGATAACTTAAATATTGCCATTAATGGGATGCATAGAAATATGTATTACAGGCAAAACAGCAACCAGGGACAGAATGGCGCTACCGGAATAATGATCTATATGGATGTAATGGGAGATGATTTAGTTTTTCCTACTACGGGTAACGGATGGTTTGTAACTACTCTCCGATGGCTGGATAATGCTAATGCCACTTCTACAAACTTATTTTATCCATACGATTTTTACTATGGACAGATAAGAATTGCGAACATTATTATAAAGGCAGCCCCTAACGTTCAGGGGGATCAGACGCTCAAGGATAAAGTATTGGGCGAAGCTTATGCTTTCAGGGGATATTGCTATTTTATGCTTGCCCAGATTTATGCAAAAAGATATGTTGAAGGAACTACGAATTCGCAACCCGGAGTACCGCTTAGGCTGGATGACTCTTTTAATGCTATTCCCAGATCATCTCTGGAAGAGGTCTATACATTGATAAATTCAGATTTTGCACAGGCTTACAGTTTCCTAAACGGCAAAACAAGGTCTGATAAATCTCACTTTAACGCAAATGTTGTCAGAGGATTAATGGCTAGAGTAGCTTTAGTACAGGGTAAATATGCTAACGCTGCTTTATACGCAAAAGAAGCTAGACAGGGCTTTGTACTAATGAACAATACCCAATATAAATCAGGTTTCAACAGTTATTCCAATTCTGAATGGGTTTGGGGCTATAAACCAATTGATGCCACAACAGATTTCTTTGGAAATTTTATGGGGTATATGTCCAGAAATTATAATTCAGGACAGATTAGACAAGCCCCTAAAGTCGTGAATAATTTATTATACGCGATGTTTCCGGCAACCGATGTGAGAACACAGGTTATCGATCCTACAGGAGCACATACAGCACTTGCACTACCTAATACTTACAGTAAATTCCCTTATACATCACAGAAGTTTCTTTCTGTAAATGCATCAGGCACTGTTGATAATAATACAAGTTTAGGTGATATTCCATTTATGCGATCTGCGGAAATGTATCTTATTGAAGCCGAAGCATTAGCAAAAGACAATAAAGAGGCAGACTCTAAAATTATATTTAATGAGTTTACAAAAAATAGAAACCCTTCATATGCAGGTGCCACAACAACAGGTCAAGCCTATATTACTGAAGTTTTAAACAGCAGAAGATTAGAACTTTGGGGAGAGGGCTTCAGGTTTCTTGATCTGAAAAGATTAAATCTTCCTTTAGACAGAACGGGTGCAAATCACGTCTCTGCTGTCACCAATAATTTAAGTACTGTTCCTGCCGGAGATAAGCGCTGGACATGGCTTATTCCTCAAGCTGAGATCAACGCATCTCAAGGATTGGTACAACAAAACGAACTTTAATTCAACATTCATATTAACTAGAAATCCGCTTCATAATTGAAGCGGGTTTCTTCTGATTCAAATTCAAATTTAATACATCAAAAATAAAGAGGTTAACCATTTGGATAACCTCTTTATTTTTATGTTAAGTAAAGAATTATTTTGCTCTTAATCTTTCTTTAATCCCTTCAATATTTTTCTTCGCAGAATCTTCAAGAATTAAACTGGCACTCATATGGATTCTTGCAGGCATCAATTCATTAAAATGATCGGTCCCTTCCCACGATACTTTCTTGATTAAAGCTAATGCATCACTGCTTCTGGAAGCTAACGTCTGCATAAATTTTTCTAATTTAGAATCCATTTCTTCAATGTTTTCTGATACGGAATGATAGACATTGTGCTGTTCTGCCCATTCTGCTGATCTGAAATCAGCATCAATAGCCATTGCAGAAAACTGTGACTTTCCAATTTTTCGTTCTACATACGGTCCGATCACGAAAGGTCCGATTCCTAAATTAATCTCTGTGAGTGCCAAAGCTGAATCTCTAGTCGCGAAACAGTAATCTGCCCCACAGGCAATTCCTACTCCTCCACCGGTTGTTTTCCCCTGAACTCTTACCACCACTATTTTCCCACAGTTTCTCATCGCATTCAGAACTTTAGCAAATCCTCCGAAAAATTTTGTTGAGGCTTCCAGTTCTTCTATAGACAAAAGCTCATCAAAACTTGCTCCTGCACAGAATGCTTTTTCACCTTCACTCTTTACCAAAATAGCCTTTACTTCCTCTTTAGCGCCTTCATCGAGAATAGTCTGAGCCAGTTTCTCTAAAATAGCACCCGGAAGTGAATTGCTTTTTGGTGTTCCGAAAGTAATTTCGGCGATATTGTTTTTAATTTCTGATACTACGAATTCGTTCATTTTTATTTTAATTGGATTCTTACAAAAATACTAAATACTGGTCTTCTGGAGAAAATTATAAGGGATAAAATAAAGATTAAACAACATTCCTAAATCAGTGATTCTCCATACCGCATAAAACGCCTGTACATAAGGCAAAACAAATATCTATTACGTATAAATACGGACTCCTGAATTTGGTATTTTCTACTCTAGTCCGGCCTTATTATATATTGTTCCTTTGGCTTATCAAAAAAACTAACCATCACCGGCGGAATCCGAAAAGCCCAGAACAGAGTAGGAAAACTTAACAACTGAAAAAACTATTATCATGGACGAGTACATTGGAATTGTAAAACTATTTGCGGGAAACTTTGCCCCTAAAGGCTGGATGTTCTGTGACGGAAGCTTACTGAGAATTTCAAATAATTCTGCTTTATTTTCCATCTTAGGAACCACGTACGGAGGAAACGGTGTAGACACTTTTGCACTGCCTAATCTGAAAGGACGTATGGCCATAGGAGCTGGAAATGTAAATGCAAACGAATATTATCCTCTGGGAGTTGCAGCAGGAACGACACAAAACACAATCATGGCACAGAATCTACCAAGTATCGGATCCGGATTTCAACTGAAAGTTGCCAATGTCAATGCTACAGCTTCTACTCCAACAGCTACATCATCTATTGCTAAAACAGGAACACAGATAGGCAGGGACTTCAATGCAGTACCGGGTTTTGCAGCCGTTGATCCTGATACGGCTCTTAATGCCAGATCGATCTCATACATCGGACAAAATCTTCCGATGAATAATATGCCGCCTTACTTAGGGCTGAACTACATCATCTGTATAGAGGGAATTTATCCTTCGCGCAGTTAAAAACAACTTATTTAAAACCTAAATCATGAAAAGAACTATTTTTTTAACCATCTGTAGTCTGTTCATATCTCTACTATCATTCGGGCAGACCAGTACAGAGCAATTTGAAACCGAATCCAACGGGAGTTCAAGTTTCACTGATAACGGAGTAATCTTCAGTATTATTTCACATGTGGGAGTTTTCGATGTTCAGGCCGATTTTCCTGATACAGGATGGAACGGAACAGCGAACGACAACAGGTATATTGATAACTCCAATAATACGGCCTCACCACCGTCTTTCAGTATTAAAACAACTTCCAATCTGTTTAAAGTAAACAGATTCTGGATGTATCTTTCAGCTCTTAATTTAGATTTGACGGTACAGGGAACCTTAACGGTTACAGGAAGACTGAATGGAGTAACCAAGTTTACCCAGACAAAATCTAATGGCTTTGCCACTTCTATGACTCCTACCAATGGATACACCCTGATTGATCTTACCAATTTAAACGGTCAGAATTATTCTAACATCATTATTGATGAGCTTAGACTAACATTAGGAGGAAACTACAGATATGCAGGGTTTGATGCTTTTACCTGGGTAAAAGACAGTGGTCTTGTACTGGCAGCACAGGAAACAATTGCTTCACAAAAAGTAATAAGCATTTACCCCAATCCTACCAGCGGATCTTTTTCTATTCAGACGGAAGACAATGCACCTGCTGAGATTTACAGTCAGGATGGGAAACTTATTAAAAAGCTGGATATGAAGAAAGGAACCAATCAGGCAGATATCTCGGAACTTCCGAATGGCGTTTATATGTTCAAAACACCATCTGGTACCTCCAAGATTATCAAAAAATAAAAATTTCATAAGTGATTTGTGCCCTCGAAAAGATTCTAACGCATAAATGAGAAATCCCCTGAACAATCAGGGGATTTTATTTTTATCGGGTCCATTTATGAAGATGTTCTATTCTTGCATTCTTTTTTAACAGAGACTGAAACCTCAGCTGTAATAAAATACGGCGCCCTTCAATAGTTCTTGTAAAGACCAGCTCGGATTTCTCCAGTTGGGCACTCCAGTTTTGAGCAAACAGATCTGCACTTTTTTTATTTTTGGCGAAAATTTCAGGTACCGGATAGTATATATATTTTTTCGTAAAGAAAAGTTTCGTCTGTTGTTTAAGCAGGTAACGGGGATTATCTATTTTAGAAATTACTTCCTGCAAAACCTGAATAAACTGCGATTTCTCATAATGACTTCCTCCCTCAAGATAGCAGAACATATTATTTGTATCTCCTGAACTTACTACTTTCATATTTTCAGGAACTGTAGTAATGATTCGCTCATAGATGAGACTCTTCAGAACAACTTCACCAATGAGCCCCAAGTGCCCTGCTATATTTTTGTATTTCAGATACTGTCTTAATGCCCGGTAAAATTTTAGTCCGTACGCTACAAATCCCAATCCCCCAAAAAGAAATAAGATCCAGGAAAAGCTTTTAACAGAATCAATGGCCTGCATATTCCTGAGTATTCCTAAAAGAATATCCTGTCCAAAAAGCAGAACGGTTGATATCATCACCCTGGAAAGATCCGCTGTCATTTTTCCAAGATAGGTCATCTTCATATCCTTTACTGCTGCCAGATCACCGGAAGGCACCTTAATTTCTTCCACAAGAATATTTCCTTTATCCAAAGCGGATTTCCAACGCTTCGTAAGATCTTTTCTGCTTTTAGCCCATGAAAAACTATCTTGATTAACGGTCGGAATTTCATCTTCCCTTTCAATAGTTTTGATGTGCAGCCTTTCAAAATTATTTTCAATGGAGGTTTCCTGTTTCGTCGAAATACCTACAAAAGTTTTGAATCGTCTTTTTATAATATCCATGTCCTGACCGCCATTTTCACTCTGTGGGTCGAAACATACGAGATGCCAAATATTACCGGTCTTTTCAGGAGCATCTTTATCTATTCTGATCACCCTTCCTCTCATCTGGTTAGAGAGAACAAATGAGCTTACAAAACTGGCGAGTATGAGGGTATTCATTTTGGGAGCATCCCAGCCTTCCCCGAGTAAAGCTTTCGTTCCGATCAAAACCTGAATACAGCCCTGCTGAAAGATTTCAGTGATGATCTGCACAATATCCTGTCTGATCTGTTCTGTAAGAATAACCTGGATATAATTATTATCATAAATAACAGGAGAAAATGATATCTCGGATATCCCTCTTCTGATACACAACTCACTCAGCGTCTCCTTTACAGACATTGGTATAATGACAATGCTCCCTGTAAGAACGCCTATTTTTTTATTCTGTATGTTCTCCCGTCTCAGTTTTTCAAAAATGGGAATGGCACCTATTGAATCGAGCTGGAGATTATTTTCATTGTCACCGGACAGGTATTCTTTTTTAATAAAATCGGTAAGAATTACCATTTTAAGATCTTCCTTCAGCACAGAAAATTCAAATTCCACGATATCTTTGATTCCCTGAAGTTTTCCAATACTGGAATTGAGGATCTGGTTCAAATTTTTATTGTTGAAAAAACTGATAGTCTTTTTTTCAAAAAAACCCTGTCTTTTTAATCTGTTGCCTAAGGCTGTACGATGTTCGTCCACATTCTTAAAATTCACCTCATCTACGATCAGGTAAAAGTCAAGAAGTTCTTCGAACCAGAAAAAATCAAATTCGGGAATATACTGATGCTGATCGCCAATGATTTCAAAGTGAATTTTGGAGATTTCTTTTTTTCTGAAATGAAGATAGATGAGTCCGGAAGTATACGAAGATATATTTTCATAAATCCAATCCAAATGTTCCATCGGTTTTTGATAAACAGGGTGCTGTTCTAATGCATGCAGAAGAACATCATCATTTTCAATTTCTTTAAAAAAAGCAGCTGCCTGGATATGGTAATGTTCTATTTTCTTCTGTTCTTCGTAGGATGGTAACGTAAAATAGACCAAATCCTGATGCGGACAGAGATCGCCTTCAATCATTAATTCAGGAACTGAAATCTCCGCATCAATAGGACCGTTCAGCTGAATATATTTTTGCCATTCCAATCCTGAGACATCGAATGGTGGCGTTGCAGTAAGAGAAACAACCGTAGGATCTACGGCGGCCTTAAGTTCCATTAAACTTCTCCACCAGGCATTTTTCAAATGATGGGCTTCATCAAAAATAAAAGTTTTCACTTTCAGTTTCTGGAGTTTCTTTATAATTTCAGCTAAGGAAACCCTGGTCGATTTTGTATCAGCTTCCGTTTCATCATCAGGAAATCCGGACGCTGCATGAATTCCCTGATACGTCGTTACGGTAATAAGTCCGGGATTTTTAATATCTGTGGAGATCCATTCCGGTACTGTTTCCGTGTCAAGAAAAAGTTCGCAAAACCTTTGAACCCACTGATTTTTGACGGCTAAAGTTGGCGCAACGATTAATGTTGGCTTATTCAGTCTGAGCATTACTTCCAGCCCTAAAACAGTTTTCCCAGATCCGGGAGGTGCCGTGACATGTAAGTGATTATTCGTCAGATATTCATCAAGATTATCTAAGAATCTTTTCTGATAAGCACGCCAGCTGTATTTGAATGTTGTATGAGCAGGAAAAATTGTCATGGTGTATAGTTAAACTTAAAATCTTACAATGAACATCTTTGTTTTTTTAGTGCTATTATATATTTGTCGATGTATAATTGTTTTTCTTTTGTTTTATATTGCTGGATATATCTTGGATGTTCAAGAACGGTCATCTTTTCGAATAAGTTTGCTTCTTTATTGAGTTTTGAAATAAATTCCGAATTCTTTTTACCTAAAACGAAAACTTCGGAGGTATCCACTCCCATACTGATATGCTTCTTCAGAGAGTCAATCATAAACTCTTTTACAGCTTCAAAAAGTTTTTTATCATCGTAATAGTTTGCATTAAGCCAGCCTGTTTTTGTTTTTCTTACAATAGCCAGTGGAAATGGTGAGTTGATATAAATATCTCTGTAAAATTCTTCAGGTCCGCCATAACCTGCAATCATATCATACATGAAAACAGAAGAAATTTCGTGGGTACGCGCAGAATCCATTTTAATCCCACATACGGACTCCAGTCTCTTTGTATCTGTAAAAGGAACGCCTGTGACTCCGGCTCCATGCCGGCTGGGATTGATACCAATCATCAATTTCCTCTGACTCCTGTCATGATAATATTTGTGATAAAATTCCTGCATGACTGTCATCGTTTCCGGATTGTCCAGATAAGGATTCATCACATCAAATCCCTCAGGAAGATCTCCTGAAAACTGAAGATTTTTATTGAATTCTATGACGGAATCTGCAAAAGTTGTATTCATTGGACAATTATTTTAAGAATGCTAAGTCATCCGGCTAATCTGTATATTCATCATCGTTTTCGTCCTCTCCCTCTTCAGATAATTCCATTTCAATATCAATAAAGAGGATATAAAGACTGCTGATCTCTCCTTTTGAGTCATAACCAAAATAAACAGGATATACTCCATCTCCCAAACCGCTTGCAAATATTGGAATCTGATACTCTGTGCCCGGCACTTTCCAATTGATCCAGTCTCCCAAATCCCTTTGATTATCCGGGTTTTCATTATAACTTTTGGCAAAAAGTTCTGCAAAATAATCATCGTAAATATTGTCTACATCGAGTTCTGAAATAAACTTATCCACATAAGGGACAACCTGTGTGTCTGTAATACATGCCAATCCTGCATCTACTACAAAGCCAAAATAATCTTCTCCCTCAGCGTCTCCAAGTTCCTCTTCTCCTATCAATGCCTCTCTGTACACAACAGCCGCTTCTTTTGTAAATTCTACCTTAACGGCAGCATAGCGATCTCCCCAATCTTCTAATTTTGCCACAGCAATTTTAACAGGAAAATTACCTTTAGGTACTTCAACAAAATAAGGTTTTTCCCTTGCATTTAAATATACTAAAGGGTCTCTTACAATCACTTTTCCGGAAGGAATGGATACATTCCCAATTTCCATTACTTCCATTTTCTGATCCATAATCTCATCTGAAGTAAAATAGGATTCAATATCTACCGGCGAGATAAGAATATCTTTTACTTCTTCCCATTTTTTCATCCAGGCCTCATTCATAATTGTATGTATATAATTTGTATTAAAATTTAATCAATTGTCAAAATCATCTTCATCTTTCAGTCCTTTTATGAAAGTTTCAAAGTCTTTAGCCAGAAATATCTTCCGGTAATCATTTTCCTGATCAATATGAACCACTTCAGGTTCTCCATCTTTTCCGCAATTGGAATAATCCAGCAGAACCATATCATGACCGGCTGAAGGACAGTCGCAGATATAAATACCGATTGCGGGATATCCCCATTCCTCGATCATAAACTGACTTCCGAGCTCTCCGCAGATGGAATAAGTTTTCTCTCTTCCTATTCCCATAATTCCTGTTATCGCTATATGATCGTCTGCCCATGAATTCTCTTCGGTAGTAGGAAAACAGGATTTATCCACCAAGCCACCGTTCTGAATTCTCATCAGTTCGATATAAGAAGCAGGAAGTTTATAGCCAAGTTCTTCTTCTACGGAAGAAATAAGGTCATCATCCGGAAAAGGCTCTATATAATCTCTCTCTGAATAACTGCTTTCATTCCAAAAGTCAGTAAAATCAAAGTCTTTGAAAAATTGTAGTTCCATATGTTGTTTTAAATAAATGAGATTCTGATCGTACTGTAAAAGTAATTATCATTTTTAATAAAACCCTTTATTCAATTAAGATTTTTCATCGTTTTTCATCCCTGTCAAAGTTTACAACCTTGACAGGGATGATTAAAAAATCCCTTTCAGTAAAACCAAAAGGGAGTATCAATTTATATTTTATTTTAGGAATCAGCACATATATAACATGCTCTTGGAATATTTGGCCATTTTCCAGGGAGACAACAACTTCCCGGAGGGCAAGAATTAGGCAGGCAAGCCCAGTTTGGACCGGCACCTTTTACAGATCTCAATTCATTTCTTGAAAGCTTTTTTAAATTTTTCATAGTAATTAGTTTTTAATCTTTTTTCCTACTCTATATGCTTTTCGGATTTCGCCTATTAAAGTTACTCATTTAAATATAAACTTTTATATAACTATCCAATTTTTCAGACCATTAGACTTTAATTGAATCTTAAAAACTTTCTTCAACCAGTAAAAAAAAGTAGCAATTTATTGCTAAACTGCTACTTTTATAATTGTTATATTACTTACATTAAATCAATCCAAACTGTTCAAAGTGGTGTGTAAAATGCTTTTTGTGCATCAGCTCCCACATTTCTTTATTCAGTTTTCCGAACACGAAGTTCATATGCTCAGCCTGTGGATTTTCTTTGTAATAAATTGAAAATCTCTGTAAATTATCCAGGAAAGACTGTTTTGCGGCCTCCAGATTTTTATGTTTTAATTCCAGTAAAGTTTCATCTTCTGCAAGAAAAGGAGCCGGGAAATCTTTCGGCATTTTTCTATGGTTATACAGAGAGTCCTGCCATTTTTCCAATTGTTCTTCCGGGGTAAAACATTTGTCGGCTTCCGGTTCACCTAAACTTACCAAAACTCCATGTTCCAGATGTTCGATCATTTGCTGAGGTGACATTTTTCCCCAAGCAGACGGAGTAGTTTCAGTTAGTCCTCTTACTATTTTCTGAACATTTTTGACATTCAAATCAATGAACGGAGAATGTTTTGCCACCAACGTTAAGATCGTTGCTACACAAACGACTTCCTCTCTCTGATTAACGACTTCAACCAGCCACTTTACAACTCCGGAAGGAATGTTTCTTCCTTTTACCCCTCTGTTTATTTTTTCTTTTGCGGTTAAATACACCGTAATGGTATCTCCTGAATAAACCGGTTTAAAGAATGAACAGTTTTCCAATCCATAATTCGCGATAACCGGTCCTTTTTTCCCTGAAACGAACAATCCAGCTGCTGCTGAAAGGATGAAATATCCGTGAGCTACTGTTTTATCGAAAATAGTGCCTGTAAGACTTGTAGCATCGGTATGGGCATAAAAATGATCCCATGAAACATTGGAGAAGTTGACGATATCTGCATCAGTAACTGTTCTGCCTGCTGTTTCAAGTGAATCTCCCACTTCAACATCTTCAAAATATTTCTGGAACGGATGTTTATCCGCATACTTTTTCTCTGCACCCTGCTGATACACTTTGGTAATCGCAGTCAATACATCCGGAGACCCTTGAATCGCTGTTTTCTGAAGAAAGAAATGAAGACCGTTTAGTCCACCCATTTCTTCACCTCCTCCAGCTCTTCCCGGACCACCGTGCATTAAAGTAGGAAGCGGTGAGCCGTGTCCTGTACTTTCTTTGGCGTTATCTCTGTTCAGTACAAAAATTCTTCCATGCTGGGAAGCCATTTTCCATGAAGTTTCTGCAATGAATTTTTCGTCATGAGAAATAATCGATCCTACTAAACTTCCTTTTCCTCTTTTTGCCAGAGCTGCCGCTTCTTCTGCATCTTTGTAAGGCATCAACGTGGAAACCGGTCCAAAAGCTTCTACATCATGAGAGATATTTTTCTTAAAAGGCTTATCGTTTAAGAACAGTTTAGGACTCATAAATGCACCGTTATCATAGTCGGCATCTACGAGTTCATGTTTTCCGTCGTAAACCAGTTCGTTTTCAGTTTTTAAGATATTTACTTTTCTTACTACCTCATCATACTGCTGTTTTCCTACAAGCGATCCCATTCTGGTTTCTCTGCTCAAAGGGTTTCCTATCTTTGTTTGATCTAAAGCTTTAGATAAAGCATTCTGAACATCTCCGATGAGGTGCTCAGGAACAATGATCCTTCTGATAGCCGTACATTTTTGTCCAGCTTTTGTTGTCATTTCTGTACGTACTTCTTTGATGAAGAGATCAAATTCCGGAGTTCCCGGTTTGGCATCCAGACCAAGAATTGAACAGTTCAGGGAATCTGCTTCCATATTGAAACGTACGGCATTTCCAGCGATAGAAGGCATAGATTTCAACTTTCTTCCTGTATTGGCAGAACCTGTGAACAACACAGAGTCTCCGTCCTGAACGTAATCCAGAATATTTCCGGGCTCACCACAAACCAGCTGAAGAGCACCTTCAGGAAGCACACCGCTTTCGATCATATCCTGAAAAACAGCGTTCGTAAGGTAAGAACCGTAAGGAGAAGGTTTTACAATAGAAGGAACACCCGCCAGAAGAGAAGTGGATAATTTCTCCAACATTCCCCAAACCGGAAAGTTATAAGCATTAATCTGTATAGAAACTCCTTCACTTGGTGTTAAAATATGAGTTCCTAAGAAAGTTCCGTTAGCCGAAATTTTCTGAGTTTCACCATCCACCCAGAATGGAGTGTTTGGAAGCATTCTTTTTGCCAATCCGGAATAGGTAAAGAAAGTACCAAAACCTCCTTCGATATCTACCCACGAATCTGCATGAGTTGCTCCTGTTTTATATGATAATTCATAATATTTTTTCTTTCTTTCCAAAAGATAAAGAGCTACTTTTTTCAGCATCTCTCCTCTGTCATAGAACGTCATGGAGGAAAGGTTGTTGTAGCCTACTGTTCTTCCGTAGTCAAGAGCCTGTTCAAAATGAAGCCCTTCTGTATCTGAAACAGCAACCTGCTCGCCTGTAACGGCATTGTATAAAGGAATTCCGTTTCCGGTACCTTCTACCCATTCTCCGTAGATGTAATTTTTCAGTTTTTCCATATTATTTTTAACTTTTTACCTGACTTTTATTTTTTAATAATGAGTTGTACTATTTTCCTTCCTCCCATAAACAGCAGGAACAGAATAAGGGAAAAATCCAGAATCAGGACTGCATCAACTACTAAAGTATACAAGAAGTCTTTGTGTTTCAGTTTTCTGATCACCGCTTCTGATTCTACATGTTCCAGCGCATCTGAAATTCCAACTGATTCCCATAATAAACAGAATCCACCATAATTGACTCCAATAAGAGCAATCAACAGGAATATCCAATATTTCTTCAGATGATTTATCATTCTTTTTTCTGAAGAAGTTCCAAAGCTTCTTTCAATGTATATTTCTTATATTCGATACCTGCTGCATCTTTAGCGTAATCTTCGATGGTCCTGCCAAATCCGGAATTCTTTCTTAATTCATTGACGTTGTCCGGATCTTTTAATGGCCATACAAATGATAAAGTTTCTGTTTTCCCATTTTTTGTTCTAAAAACCGAACGGATCTGTGTTCCATAGATCTGTTCTTTATTTTCATACATCAGCTTTCTGTCCAGCATCATGGCATAAAGTCTGAACGGCAGTTCTTTTTCATCGGCTGCTTTTTTAATCAGAGGAAAATATTTTTCGATTTTAGGAGAATGTTGGATAACATACCATACGGCGTAATTCTCAGGCTCACCCACCAGAGATTTTCCAGGATAGCCATATTTTTCAATGATCTTTTCAACTTTAACAAGATTTTTCTGATCCTGATCGTCCATCAATTTTATAAGCCCAGTACTCACGTCTTCTGTAGAGAGGTTTTTCTCTTTTATGATCTCTGCCTTTCTTTCGGGCGTAATATTGGGTTGTGTCAGCTCACGGTAGATCTGGTCGTCTTTATAGATCTGCGCAAGCTCTTTCTTGAGTTCAAGGTTGAGCGGTTTTACATCGGTTTTCTGAACGTCTCCGAACTTCAACACTTCATCCAAAGTATAATTCTTAAAAACAAAACTCTTTCCGTAGAGACGCTTGGCATAACTTTCAACCGTATCATAAAAACCAGCTTCTTTTCTGAGTTTGTTTACATTTTTGACATCTTTTATCGGCCAGATAATAGGCTCGCTTTCCTTCTCTCCATCGTGAGAAGAAAATCCCTGTGTTCCATAGATCTGCTCTTTCCCAGCATCCATTAATTGTCTGTCCAGCATCATCGCATACAATCTAAACGGAATTTCTTTACGATCAGCCGCCGTTTTAATAACCGGCATGTACTGATTAATTTTTGGAGAGTGCTGAATCACAAACCATGCGGTTTCATTTTCCGGTTCTCCTACCAGAGATTTCCCGGGATAACCATATTCTGCAATAATTTTTTCAACTTTTTCAAGATTGATTTTATCCTGCTCACCCATCAGTGCCCATAATCTATCCGTAACATCTTCCTTACTAAGATTTTTTTCCTTCATGAACTTTTCCTTCTGCTCCTGGGAAGCATCAGACTGCATCAGTTCACGGTATATCTGATCATCTTTTTGAATCGTGGCCAATTCATTTTTAAGCTTCAAATTAATTTTCTTATCCTGATTTTTCTGAGCATTGATCAGAAAAGAAAAGAATATGACAAAAAATAAATATCTCATGATCTGTGCTTTTGGATGTTTATTTTTTAGGCTCTTTGTAAGGGACTAATTTTACCAAACCTTCATACAAACTTCTGTGAAGTATCGTTGCATGATTATCTGTTTCCATGACTTTATATTCAACCTTCCAATTCTTTTTACCTGCATTTTTCAGGGTCTCATAAAGGGATCCTGCGTCTTTTACCATTACGGGATGCTCATCTTTACCTACTGATATATAGACGAATTTTTTGGTGTCCGGACTTTTTGAAAGTAAACCTGGAGCTTCTTTCAACAAGCTTTGATCATCCCACCACAAACTTGGGCTGATGATAAAATAATTATTGAACATTTCCGGCTTTTTGAAAAGAATTTCTGTCGCAAGAAGACCTCCCAGCGACTGTCCAAATATATATTTCTCTGTACTTTTATACTGACTTCCGATGTAAGGCAGTAATTCTTTTTCCAGAAAATCAATAAACTTACCTGAATGACCTGTTGTAGGATAATCCTTCTGTAAATCTTTCAGATCTGTATGAAAGGTAAAATCCCTTTTTCTGTCGATATTGGCAATTCCAACCACTATGGTTTCAGGCATTGCATACATTTGATTAAAAAACTGTACTAATCCCGAAACATGAATAAAGTCTTCATTCAATGATCCATCCAGAAGATAGATAACCGGATATGATTTTGTTTTATCGAAACCGTATGGCAGATAAATATTTAAAGTTCTGTCTTCATTTAAGATCTTAGATTTAAATGTTCTGACCTCTCCAATAGTCAGCGGTTTCACTTTCTCATTCTGGGCTAAAACCATGAATTGAAAAGCAAATAATATACTACAGACAATGAGTATCTTTTTGATCATATTCGTTTTATGTGTATCATAAAACCTTATAGGCTTAGAAGTCTATAAGGTTTAAAGTTTATTTTAAATCCGCCCAGATGCTGTAATCAACTGGTTTGGTCGCGGTTTGTTCTACATATTCTGAGAAAGGCTCACATGGAAGAATCGCTTCTTTTCCTTCTCTGGCCAACTGCTGATAAAGTTTGGTTCCTTCTGTTTTCCAGTGGATCATTTCATCGGAAACGTCGCGAATGATTTTCGCGGGACTTCCTACAATCAGTTTTCTAGGTCCACAGGTGAAATTAGCAGGAACAAAGGCAAGCGCTCCAATGATGCATTCATCACCGATAACGGCTTTATCCATTACTACAGAATTCATTCCTACAAGGCAGTTTTTACCGATATGCCCTGAATGGATGATTGCGCCGTGCCCGATATGGGCTGATTCTTCCAGGATGGTTTCAATATTGGGAAAAACATGGAGGGTACAGTTCTCCTGAACGTTGGCTCCGTCTTTAATGATAATTTTTCCCCAGTCGCCACGAATTACGGCATTGGGCCCAATATATACTTCTTCACCGATTTCCACATTTCCGATAATAACCGCCTGCGGATGGATATAGGCAGAGGGTTTAATAATAGGGCGGATACCGTGGTATGAGTAGATGTTCATAATGTTTAATTATTTTAATTTAACAATGTATCAGTCTAACAATGTGCTAATCTGAAAATTCCCAGGTCATATTAATTATTACACTGATCCATTATTATCATTACATTGAAAAAAGTTATACTTTTTCAATAACCATTGCATATCCCTGTCCGACACCGATACAAAGGGTACACAATGCATATTTTTTCTTCTGTTTCTCTAATTCGATAGCAGCAGAACCAATGATTCTTGCTCCTGAAACTCCCAGAGGGTGACCGATGGCAATAGCTCCTCCATTTGGATTGACTCTCGAATCATCATCCTGAAGACCTAAACTTCTGGTCACGGCTAATGCCTGTGCTGCAAATGCTTCGTTCAGTTCAATGATATCCATATCATCCAAAGAAAGATTTAACCTTTTTAATAGTTTCTGTGCAGCTTCTACAGGTCCGATTCCCATAATTCTAGGTTCCACACCTGCTACAGCAGATCCCAGGATCTTAGCTTTAGGCTTTAAACCATATTTTTTCACGGCTTCTTCGCTTGCCAGGATAAGAGCTGCTGCTCCATCATTCATTCCGGAAGCATTTCCGGCAGTTACAGTTCCTTCTTTTCTGAAGGCCGGACGAAGTTTTCCCAACCCTTCCATTGAAGATGCAGGCTTGATAAACTCGTCCTGACTGAAGATTTTAGGTTCACCTTTTTTCTGAGGGATTTCAACTTTTACAATTTCTTCCGCCAGTCTTCCGCTTTCCTGTGCTTTTGTAGCTTTCTGCTGAGACCAAAGAGCAAATTTATCCTGATCTTCTCTACTTATATTGTGCATATCCGCTAAGTTTTCAGCGGTATCACCCATCCCATCTACGCCGTATAATTCTTTCATTTTAGGGTTGACAAAACGCCATCCGAAAGTGGTATCAAACATCTGACTGTCTCTTCCGAAAGCTGTTCCAGGTTTTGACATTACATAAGGCGAGCGGGTCATGTGTTCTACTCCACCAGCGATATAAATTTCGCCTTCTCCGGAAGCAATAGAACGGAAAGCATTCGCCACCGCCGACATTCCTGATGCACAAAGTCTGTTTACAGTTTCGCCTCCTATTTTGTATGGAAGTCCCGCTAATAAAAGAGCCATTCTGGCTACGTTACGGTTATCCTCTCCTGCCTGGTTGGCACATCCTAAAATAACATCTTCAATTTCATCTACCGGTACTTCGGGATTTCTTGCAATAATTTCTTTGATAACTACTGCTCCCAGATCATCAGCTCTTACTTCTGATAATCCTCCCTGCAATTTTGAAATTGGAGTTCTGATGTAGTCTATAATGTATACATTGTTCATTTTTTATTAGATTTTTAGATTTCAGACATCTGATGTTTTTTATCTTTTATCTTTTTATAATTCAGTTACCTTTTTTCCTATTTTATAGACCGTTCCGACGAATTTTGCGATCAGCTCACTGTTTTGATTGGTAATCTTAATGTCATAAACGGCTGTTTTTCTGGTATCGTTCACCAGAATACTTTCTGCTCTGAAAGTATCTCCTTCCTTTCCTGCTTTTGTAAAATTGATCATACAGTTCAGTGCAACAGCTGCATCCCCCGTATTGTTGGATGAAAATGCCAATGCAGAATCTGCAAAAGCAAATGTAACACCTCCATGAACCGTTTTCAACCCATTAATCATCTCTTTCTTGATGGGCATTTCTATTAAACAATAATTTTCTTTGACTTCGATCATTTTGATATTCATCCATTGGGAAAAATAATCCTGATCAAACATATAATCTGCAACTTGTCTTGGATTCATTTCTACTTTATACTTGTTATTTCTTCATATAATTCGTCAACCAATTTGTCATAAATACCCATGGTTCTGCCAAAAATTATTTTCTCATATGAAAGATTTTCAGAATTTGATGGATTTTCAGACTGATAGGGCGCATTTAGGTCAGTTCCATTTTCATTAGCTAATCTTCTGATAAGCTCTTTGTATTTCTCATTAAATGTTCCCAACATTCCAAGTCTTTCCTGATCATCATTCATTGAAGAAAGTTCCTGAATGATATATTCTTTTTCATTTAAAAGCCTTGTTTCTAATTCGGCTCTGAACTCATCTATATTCATTAAAAAAATAGTAATTATTTCATCAAATCTTTTCTTTCAGGTTCTTTTAAATATCTTTTACCATCTTTATCAAAACCCCAAACATTTGATATTTCTCTTAATTGAAATAAATCATAATCACCTTTATCAATTTTGATTCTATTCAATCTTCTTAATCGTCTATTGGCTTCTAATTTATTTTTCTTTTCTGTCTCTGCAGTGGTAATTCCTATGATCGGAGTTTTCTTTCTTGACCTACTCATCAATAAATTAGTCACTATGAATTACAATTTTCTCAACAATGGGCTTTGTCTGTATCTCTCTTCCTGATATTCTTCATAAAGATTCTGAAGGGTTTCAGAGAGTTTTGCATATCCGATTTCTTTTCCCCATGCCAGCAATCCTTTTGGATAATTAACTCCTTTCTGCATTGCCAACTCGATGTCTTCATCATTGGCAATTCCTAATCTTTTGGCTTCTACCGCTTCGTTGATCAGCATTGAAATGATTCTTAAAAAGATTTGCTGATATAATGCATCATCTTTGTGAGCAGCCGGTTTCTCTGCGCCTTCTGCATAATCATAGAAACCTTTTCCTGTTTTTCTTCCATGAAGTTTGGCTTCGGCCATTCTTTGCTGAAGCAGAGACGGTTTGTATTTCGGATCGTAGAAATAGTCTTTGTAAACTGTAGTGGTTACCGCAAAATTAACGTCAACACCAATTAAATCCATTAATTCAAAAGGTCCCATTTTAAAATTCCCTATTGTTTTCATTGATTCATCAACCTGTTCGGGAGTTGCAATGTTTTCTTCAACGATTCTTAATCCTTCTCCATAGTAAGGTCGGGCAATTCTGTTGACGATAAATCCTGGAATATCTTTAGCAATCACCGGAGTTTTACCCCAATCTTTCATAAGATTATAGATTTTTTCCGGTAATGATTTTTCTGTCAATAAAGAAGGGATGACTTCAACCAAAGGCATCAGAGGAGCCGGATTGAAAAAATGAATTCCAATAAAACGTTCAGGCTTGTTTAATTCCGCACCGAGAGAGGTAATAGAAATGGATGATGTATTAGACGCGATAATACAGTTTTTAGAAACATAGGTTTCAAGTTCTGTAAATACCTTGGTCTTTATGTCTTTGTTCTCGATAATAGCTTCTATAACGAGATCTGAATCTTTCAAATCCTCCAAAGCTTCACCTTTAACGATATTGTTTCTGATTTCTGTGGCTTTTTCCTGAGAAATTTTAGCTTTTTCAACTAATCTCTGAAGTGTTTTCTCTAAGCCTGATAATGCTTTATCAATCTGCGGTGTATTTGCATCAAATAAAACGACTTTGCAGCCCGCTGTTGCAGCTACCTGAGCGATTCCTACGCCCATGGTTCCTGCCCCAATAATTCCGATATTTTTCATTTTTTATAGATATCAGAAACCAGAAGTTAGAAGTTAGGTTGCATACTTACTAATATCTAACTTCTAATCTCCAGCTTCTATAATTTATTTTCCTTTATAATCAGGTTTTCTTTTCTGTAAAAAGGCATTTACACCTTCGATGAAGTCTTCTGTCTGTGCTGCTTCCTGCTGTAGATCACCTTCTAATTCAAGCTGCTCTTTCAACGTATTGTTATAAGATTGAGCAAAAGCTTTTTTAGTTAATTTAATAGCTGCAGTCGGCATATTTGACATTTTCCCGAGGATCTCCATAGATTTCGGAGCAAATTCTTCCTCGTTGAAAACCTCAGCCACCAAACCATAGGATTTAGCTTCATCGGCTGATAATCTTTTCCCTGTAAATGCTAAATAATTAGCGAGCTGTCTTCCCAATAATTTTGGAAGGAAATACGTTCCTCCTGTATCAGGGATCAATCCGATATTGGAGAATGCCTGAGCAAAATAAGATTTCTCTACTGCTAAAACAAAATCACAGATCAATGCCAGCATCGCACCTGCTCCTACTGCCGGACCATTTACCAATGCCACAACAGGTTTTTTACAACGTGTAATCTCCATTACCAAAGGATTGTAGTAATCTACTACAATTTTTCTGATGATATCATTGTCATGGTGCTCATTACCCTGCACGAAAGCGTCATCCAGATTCTGACCGGAACAGAAAGCTCTTCCTCTTCCTGAAATCGCCACACATCTTACAGTAGGGTCTTCACTACACTCTTTAATAAAATCTTTCAAATCTGATAAAGATGGCTTTGTAAGCGCGTTCATTGTTTCCGGCTGATTGAGGTAAGCAACTTTCAGTTTACCTTCAAAATGCGTTTCAATATCAAGTTGTGTATACATGGTTTAAATTTAAAAATTAAATGATTAGAGAATTAAAAAATTACACTGCTCTAATTTAACAATATAAAATAATGTGGCAATCTCTTTAATGTAACAATATAACAGATTAACAATGCTGCAAATAAATCTAACAATGTACCAGTTTAACAATTATTCTAGCATTGTTAAACTGGTACATTATATCATTTAAATAATTACGTTATTATAAAAATTTTCGTGATAAATTGTTTGGCCAGGTACATCTGCATCATTAATAGCGCTTATTGATGCATTGTAAATTAAATTATCTTTAACTAATACCTTTTCAGTTCTTATATAGAGTCCTCGTTCAACATTTTCAATTACATTATTCGCTACAATAACAACATTATCTAAAGAATCTCCTGTATTAACAATAATACCATACCCATAATTATTATTGGTAATAAAGTTCCCATTAATCCAAACCCTTCCCATAAAGGTATGTTTGCCATTAAGACCATCTATCTGAACACCAACTATTCCTTTCAAATCCGGGTTTAAATCTCCACTAAAATTATTATCATTAATGTAGATTTTAGCTATTTTACGAGGTTCAAATTCTACTTTATTGATAACCTTAATCCCTTGAATATATACTCCAATAGCCTTAAGATTAAAAGCCTGGTTATTAGTTATGGAAACTACATCCATATCTCCATGAAGAGTTATACATCCTTTTAAGTTATAGAATTTATTATTTGAGATTTCAATATTTTCTGAATTACAAAATGCAGATAGCCCTTGAAGAATTATTCCATAACTCGTTGTCCCTGACGATTCCAAAATATTATTGCTAATTGTTATATTTCTGAATTCTGTCTGATTAAATTCTGCCGCCCCCCTTGAAGAAGCGTTGATCATTCCTCCATCATCTGAAATTAACTGATGAATTATATTATTACTAATAATTCCGTTTTTTCTCGTCCCATCAAATCTAATGGCTCCCCAAGTCGTATTTCTGAATGTATTATTAGAAATAACAAAATTATTTACACTGTCGTAGAAGTCTATTGCGTACAATCTATGATGCCCCGTATTATCTCTTCCACAGTATTCAAAATAATTATTGTCAATCAATACTGATCCATAATACCCCAAATCAAATCCGTAAATACCGCATGGTGCCTTAGATGAGTCATGGTTTTCAGCATTTCTGAAAATATTATTCTCTACTATTACGTTGGCATTATGAGACTGTGAAATGACTAAATGTTCCATCATATAAATCTGCTCCTGAACACCACTTTCAAATAGATTATTGCTTACTATGATATGCCCCTGTTCACAATTATAGAAACGTACAGCACGATTATATAAATCATAAAAATGACAATTTGTAATCTCTATATTATGTGAACCGTTAATTTCATATGTCCCTTTAATTAATATTCCTCCATTAAATTCTTTTGAAAGTGCATCATCAGAAGAATTATAGGTTGGCAAGTTTCTTTTGTTCAGATCAAATTTGAATCCTTCTACAATAATATTATTACAATCTGTAAAACTGAAATAAAACCCTTCAACCCTTTCATTAGAATTTGATTTAATCACTGTGTGCTGTTTATCTCCCAAAAGTTTGAAACAGGAAAGATTCTGAAACGTCAGCTGCCTGTTTACAATATATTCTCTTGCATCGAATCTCAATGTTGCTCCTAAATAGGCAGCCATCTTAACAGCGGCTAAAATGATTTCCTCATCATTAGCATACCTTTCATTACATCTATACCATTCAATATTAATGGTATTTTCATGTAAAATAGCTTTATAATACAGGCCGTTTTCCTGAATAAGCACTACACCATCTTCCGGTAAATTAGTTTCATTGATTTTCTGATAATAAACCTCTTCTCCGGTATGGGGAAAAAATTTATTGAATCCATAATCTGCAGGATTACATGTTGATGGAAATTTCTGGCTGTTGCAGTTTGTCATAATAAATGTTTTGTGTTGATTATTTTAAATAAGATCATTAAAAAATGATACTGAAGCAAAACTAATGGCTGCTAACGACAAAACTTGTCGTATCATTTTCTTATTTAAATAATGAAGTCATTTATTCTGAAAATGAATTCTTACTACTTAATGACACTTAAAATAATCAAACGGCTCCAGACAGTCGAGACATTGGTAAGAAGCCTTACATAAGGTAGATCCAAATCTGCTGATCTGTTTTGAGTTCACAGAGCCACAACGCGGACATTTTTTCGGTTTCCCGATGTGATGTTCGTCCGCTCCTTTTTCAGGAGGTGTGATTCCGTACACACGAAGTTTTTCTCTCGCTTCATCCGTTAACCAATCTGTTGTCCATATCGGAAACATTTTGGTTACCACTTTCGCATCCCAGCCGTTTTCCTTCATCAACTTAATGATATCTTCCTCAATGGTGAACATGGCAGGACAGGCAGAGTAAGTGGGTGTAATCGTTACCTCGCATGTATTTTCGCCAGTCACTTTCGCCTCTCTTACAATACCCAATTCCACAACATTAATCACCGGAATTTCGGGATCGGGAACCTGGGACAGTATGTTTAATAAATTATTCAATTTTTTGATCTAACAATTTAACAGTATATCAATGTACCAATTATTACCAGATTGTTCCATTGATTTGTTTGTATATTAATCTTACCATGTACATCCAGGATACGCTCTCTGCATATACTGAAGTTCGCAAAGGATAAATCCGAAATATTCTGTATGGTATCCTGTTCTTGATTTGGGCTGCATGAATGGATTTGCCGGATACTCCAGTCCGTATTCTGCAAAATCTTTTTGTGTGATGGCCAGAAATTCTTTGTACAATTCGTCTCCGTCCGGAGCGATATTCAAAGCAATTAAATCATCTTCACCTTCTACTTTTGCAAATAAACCTTTTGAATATTCCCAAATGTTTTCAAGAGCTTTTACCAAACGTCCACGGCTTTCTTCTGTCCCCTGAGCAAAAATTTTCATCCAGGAAGAAGCATGCGTATAATGGTATCTCACTTCTTTTAAAGATTTCTGAGCCAATGCAGAAAGTTCTTCATCCGCTGAATTGGACAATGCCTCATACATCAGTTTCTGATATACAGAGAATACATAGACTTTAAGAATGGTCTGTGCATAATCTTCATTAGGAAGTTCAACCCAATGTGCATTGACATATTCGTGCTCGTATCTTAAAAATGCCAAATCATCTTCACTTTTCCCATTATCCGCCACTCTTGATGCATACACATAAAAGTTATTGGCCTGGCCAAGTTCGTCCAATGCAATGTTTGTTAATGCAATGTCTTCCTCCAAATATGGACCTTCACCACACCATGCAGACAGTCTTTGTCCCATGATGAAGCTGTCATCAGCAAACTTTAATAAATAATTATATAATGAATTCATTGTTTTATTTTTTTTGTAAAACGTAAAATGTCGGTTGTACTTTGTACTTTTTACAGCCTACCTTTTACAGAAAATTACATATTTTTTACATCGTTAGGAATGTCGTAGAATGTCGGGTGACGGTATAATTTGTCATCTGCCGGATCAAAGAAAGCTTCCTTATCAACTCCTTCTGAAGTCACAATATATTTACTTGGAACCACCCAAACAGAAGTTCCTTCTTTTCTTCTTGTGTAAACGTCTCTTGCATTCTGCAAAGCCATTTCTGCTGTTGGCGCCTGTACTATTCCTGCGTGTTTGTGAGATAATCCCGGTTTAGTCTGAATAAACACTTCCCACATATCTAAATTTGCCATAGTCAAATTCTAAATTTAACAATGTATCAGTGTAACAGTTTACCCATTAAAGATTCTTCGCTTTTGCTCAGAACAACAATTGGAGTGTTACATTTTTACATTGGTATATTGTTACATTATTATATTACTTCTTTTTGTTGTTTCTCTGCAAAAGCGATTGCCGCTTCTTTTACCCAAAGGTTTTCCTGCTGTGCTTTCACTTTGGTCTGTAATCTTTTCTTATTACAGGGTCCGTTTCCTTTTAGGATTTCCATAAATTCATCCCATGGAAGTTCTCCGAAATCGTAATGCTGTCTTTCTTCGTTCCATTTCAGATCTTTATCCGGCATGGTTAATCCTAAGAATTCAGCCTGGGAAACAGTAACGTCAATAAATCTCTGACGAAGACTGTCGTTGCTTTCTCTTTTCACTCTGTAATTCATAGAGATTTTAGAGTTAGGCGAACTGTCATCATTCGGACCAAACATCATTAAAGCCGGCCACCAGAAACGGTTTAACGAAGCCTGAGCCATTTCTTTCTGCTGTTTTGTACCACGGCAAAGTGCCATTAGAATTTCGTAACCCTGTCTTTGGTGAAAGGATTCTTCTTTACAGATTTTCACCATCGCTCTTGAATAGGGACCGTATGAATTCCCCATCAGCATCACCTGATTCATAATGGCTGCACCATCTACCAACCAACCGATGGCACCTATATCTGCCCAGCTTAAGGTAGGATAATTAAAAATACTTGAGTACTTCGCCTTACCTTCCAGCATATCTTCATAAGTAGCATCTCTGTCAGCTCTGATGGTTCCATTTCCTAAAGTTTCAGTGGCAGAATACAGGTATAAACCATGGCCTGCCTCATCCTGAACTTTAGCTAAAAGAGCCATTTTTCTTCTCAATGAAGGTGCTCTTGAAATCCAGTTGGCTTCCGGCAACATTCCAACAATCTCAGAATGGGCATGCTGTGAAATCTGACGAACCAATAGCTTTCTGTAATCATCGGGCATTACATCTTTGGGTTCTACTTTATTCTCTTCGTGAACGTATTGAACAAATTTTTCTAAGTCCATTTCTTTTGTTTTTTTGTATTAAAGTAAAATGTCGGGGGGGGGTACAATGTATTTTGATATACTTCTTACCTTGTACATTTTACAAAATATTAAACGTCATAATTAAGCATCACCACATTCGTTGTCGGGTGACATTGACATGTCAGAACGTAACCTCTGGCTACTTCGTCTTCGGTAAGCGCGAAATTTTTCTCCATGAAAACCTCTCCTTCCAAAACCTGCGCTTTACACGTACAACAAACTCCTCCTTTACACGCGAAAGGTACCGGAAGATTGTCTTTCAATGCTTTATCTAAGATACTCTCTTTTTTAGAATTAAGGTGGAACGAATATTCATCATCATCAATGATCACCGTTACCATACTTTCTAAATTGGCAATAGCCTTAAATTCATCACTCATTTCCTCAGAATTTTCTTCGTCAGGAGCGGTGAAATATTCAAATAAAACCTGAATAGCAGGCACTTTTTTATCTTTCTTTAAATAATCTGCAATGCCTTTGATCATTTCAGCTGGCCCACAGATAAAATAGGTAGCTTCTTTGACATCAATTTCTGTATATCTTTCAAATAACTGTTCCAATTTTTCTGCAGAAATCCTTCCTTCGAATACAGGATCTTCATGTTTTTCACGGCTTACTAAATAAATTACCTTCAGTCTTCCGTGGAAGTGCTCTACCAACTTATCAATTTCGCCTCTTTTCATCACATGATTCATGCTTCTGTTGCTGTAGAAAAGATAAGCGCAGCTATTAGGCTCCTGATAAAGACTTTCCTTAATATTTGATAAAACAGGGCTGATACCACTTCCTGCAGCTAAACCTATATAGGTTTTCACATTGGTAGGGTGATAAGAAGTATTGAAACCGCCCATAGGTGGCATCACTTCCAGCACCTCATCCATATGAAGATGTTCATTGAAATATCCTGAAACTTTACCCCCTTCCAAAAGCTTTACCAGTACTTCCAGTGTATTGCTTTTTTCACTTGGAGCGTTGCAGATAGAATAAGAACGTCTTTCCTCATTCCCGTTGATCATCATACGGAAATTAAGATACTGCCCCTGTTTGAACCTGAATTTATCCTTCAGCTCTTCGGGAACTTCCACGGCTACGTTGACCGCATCAGGAGTGTCTTTCTGAACCCTTACCGTTTTAAGTTTATAAAATGAATTCATTATTTTTTAAGTATTCTATTAATTTTTCCGCCTTCGCACTTTGGCAGGCTGTCCTGGGCATGAATCTTCACTTTCGTGGTAATCCCTACCCTCTTTTTTATTTCGTTTTCTATGTTTTTTCCAAAGCTGCCGACAAAATTAAAATAATCATCGGTATCTGCATCTATTTTTTGGACTTTCACCCATTCGTCATCAATTTCCACATCAATATCCAGGGCTACACACATCTGTTCTTTTTCGATAGGCGTAAGGTAGTAGTTCGGAACAACTCCTTTTACGTGAGAAAAAGCTTCTTCGATTTGGCTTGGATATACATTGACACCTCTTACAATCAGCATATCATCTGCTCTTCCTTTGATTGGTCGCATCTTCACCATAGTTCTCTTTGCACTCTCATCGTAATAAAGACTCGTAATATCATTGGTCCAATATCTTAAAAGCGGCATCGCTTTTTTCGTTAACGTAGTAATGACCAAAACCCCTTCTTCTCCCAAAGGAACCGGCTGTTTGGTTATTGGATCTAAAATTTCAGGATAAAAATGATCTTCCCAAATATAAGACCCCCCTTTTTCCTCAAAATCCTCCATAGATACTCCGGGACCGATGATCTCGCTTAATCCATAGATATTTGTTGCATGAAGTCCCAGTCTTTCTTCAATATGGCTTCTAATAATTTCAGTCCATGGTTCTGAGCCTAAAACAGCATATTTCAAACTTATTTCTTCAGCTGTAACTCCTCTTTTTGCAAATTCATCAGCGATCGTCAATGCATAAGACGGTGAACAGCAAATCACCTCAGGTTTAAAATCAATAATCAGATCTACCTGTCTGGCGGTCATTCCTCCTGAAATTGGGAGAACACTCATTCCAAGCTTTTCTGCTCCGTAATGAAGTCCTAATCCACCGGTAAAAATCCCATATCCATATGCATTATGCAACTGCATTCCAGGTCTTGCTCCCGCTGCATATAATGATCTTGCAACCACTTCACTGAAAAGATCAACATCTTCTTTTGTATATCCCACGACTGTAGGCTTTCCTGTTGTTCCACTTGAACAGTGAATTCTCTGCAACTCATTTTTCGGAACTGTAAAAAGTCCAAACGGATAATTATCCCTTAAATCGTGTTTGTAAGTAATGGGAAGTTTCGTAATATCTTCAATCGACCTTATGCTCTGTGGAGATATTCCTGATTCATTAAATTTCCCTCTATAAAATTCTGATCTCTCTCCAAGATAGCCGACCAAATCTGTCAACCGGTCAGACTGAAGCTGTCTCAACTGGTCAAGCTTTAAATATTCAACTGAAAAATCCATATCCTTACTAACTAACATTTGTTAGGTGTAAATTTAAAAAGAATTTCAATCCTGACAAAATTTTTATGACTTTCGTCATATTTTGAATAATTCTAAATAACTTATTAATTCTAAAAACGGCTGATTATGCCCACAAACAAAGCAATTATTAAAATTCTTATCAGTAGAAAATCATCCATTTTCAAAAATATTGAAGTGATTAAAAAAAATTGAGCCTTTTGTGGAAAAAAGTATATTATTTCTGATTGCCCAATAAACCGTACAGAAGTTTTTCTCTTATTTCATCGGTGATTTCAGAGGTTGATTCGGTATTTCTTTTGAACCAGAAATAGGAATTATTAAGGGTGTGAAGAATAAATCTCGTGGTAAAGGTAGGTGATTTAAGTTCCCAGTTTTGGGCATGGTAGATCTCAGAAATCAATTGTTCTACTTCTTCCTGATAGTTTTTTCTTAATTCTATAAATTCCGGAAGCCTTTCATCAAGATGCCTCCATTCATTGGAATATATATGGGTAACATCACGGTTTTGGAGAACAACAGAAAGGTGTTTATCGAGGAATAAATTGAGTTTATCTTTTGGGGCAATGTCTGTACTTTTTACTTCCTGGAGTTCGTCAAAAAATTCCTGCGCAATACCAAAGCAGATCCATTCGAGGATTTCTTCCTTTGAGCGGATATGAGCATACAGCGACGCAGCTTTGATATTAAGCTTTGTAGCCAGATCTCTTACTGAACTGCCCATATACCCCTTCTCTTTGAAAAGGTCTACTGCTACGTCTAAAATTTTTCGTTGTTTTTCTTTAAGCTCCATCTGGTAAAATGCAAAAGTAATTATTCTCAGGTTAATAAGTTAATTTAATGCTATGATTTTAAACACAGAAGCGGGAGTTTTACCAAATCACTATGTCAATTAGTAAAATTTCCTCTTTATTCCATTGAAAGCTTTTTTTTTAGCATGACGGTTTTTCCACTATTTCATGGCAAATGAAAAGGAATCGGAAATTTTGTCTAGTCAACTCTCTGTTAAAAATAGTTAATTCGGAAATTTTGTCCAATTTTTTTGTAAATTTAATAATTGAACAGTTTTTGCGGTAAGGTAATCGATTAAATGATTAAATAACTGATGGCATTAAGAAACTGGGCCTTAAAATTTAGTTTCTTGATGTCTTTTTAAAACTCAACCAAAAACAAATTATTACCAAAAACATAAAAATATGAACTTAAACCAATATACTGTAAAATCACAAGAAGCTATTCAGGCAGCCCAGCAGACTGCTCTGGAGTTTGGCAATCAGAGTATCGAGCCACAACACATACTTGAAGGGATCTTTCAGATTGATGAAAATATTTCGCCTTTCTTATTAAAAAAATCTGAAGCAGATGCAGCTTTGGTAAGAGAGCGTAACCGTGAAAGTATTGAAAAACTTCCGAAAGTTGAAGGAGGGAATATCTATCTTTCCCAGTCAGCTAACAAAGTTTTGCTTGACGCTCCAAATGTTGCCAAAAAAATGGGTGACGAATATGTAACAATTGAGCATTTATGGTTATCATTACTTGAAACCAGTTCTGAAGTTTCCAAGATGCTTAAAGATATGGGCGTTACCAAAAGTCTTTTGGAAGGTGCAATTAAAGAATTAAGAAAAGGCAGCAAAGCTACTTCTGCAAGCTCGGAAGAAACTTTTCAGTCCTTAAATAAATATGCTAAAAACTTCAACGAATTAGCAGCAGAAGGGAAACTGGATCCGGTAATCGGACGTGATGAAGAGATCAGAAGAGTTCTTCAGATCCTTTCGAGAAGAACAAAAAACAACCCGATCCTAATCGGGGAACCGGGTGTTGGTAAAACGGCCATTGCAGAAGGAATTGCACACCGTATCATTTCAGGTGATATTCCAGAAAACCTAATGGACAAAACGTTGTATTCATTGGATATGGGAGCACTTATTGCCGGAGCCAAATACAAAGGTGAATTCGAAGAACGTTTGAAATCTGTGGTGAATGAAGTAATCAAATCGGAAGGTCAGATTATTCTTTTCATCGACGAGATCCATACATTGGTAGGTGCCGGGGGCGGTGAAGGAGCAATGGATGCAGCCAATATTCTTAAACCTGCTTTAGCAAGAGGGGAATTAAGAGCGATCGGAGCCACTACTTTAAATGAATACCAAAAATATTTTGAAAAGGACAAAGCACTAGAGAGACGTTTCCAGAAAGTAATGGTGGAAGAACCGGATACGGAATCTGCAATTTCTATTCTTCGTGGAATCAAGGATAAGTACGAAGCTCACCATAAAGTAAGAATCAAAGATGAAGCGATCATTGCTGCTGTAGAAATGTCTCAGAGATATATCTCAGACCGATTTTTACCGGATAAAGCGATTGACCTTATTGATGAGGCTTCAGCCAAGCTGAGAATGGAAATCAATTCCAAACCTGAGGAACTTGATGTGCTGGACAGAAGATTAATGCAGCTTGAAATTGAATTGGCCGCTATTTCCAGAGAAGGCAATCAGACGAAGATCGACCATTTAAAAGAAGACATTTCAAAAATTTCTGAGGAAAGAAATGAGATCAATGCGAAATGGCTGAAGGAAAAACAAAAATCCGAGGATTTAACTCAAATTAAAAAAGATATTGAATCTCTTAAACTGGAAGCAGAGAAAGCCTCAAGAGCAGGTGATTATGCGAAAGTTGCAGAAATTCAGTATGGTAAAATAAAGGAAAAGGAAGATGCTTTGCAAAAACTCGAACTGGAGATGCAAAACCATCAGAATGAATTGATCAAGGAGGAAGTTACTTCTGAAAACATTTCTGAAGTGATTGCCAAATGGACAGGAATTCCTGTTACCAAACTAATCCAGTCTGAAAGAGAAAAATTACTGAACCTTGAAGGTGAACTTCACCATCGTGTCGTAGGACAGGATGAAGCTATTGGAGCAGTTGCAGATGCGATCAGAAGAAACAGAGCAGGATTAAGTGATGATAAAAAGCCAATCGGATCTTTCTTATTCCTAGGAACAACCGGTGTCGGCAAAACTGAGCTTGCAAAAGCTCTGGCAGAATATTTGTTCGATGATGAGAATAATATGACAAGGATCGATATGAGTGAATACCAGGAAAGACACAGTGTATCCAGATTGGTAGGAGCTCCTCCGGGATATGTGGGATATGATGAAGGCGGACAGTTAACAGAAGCGGTAAGAAGAAGACCTTATTCTGTCGTTTTACTGGATGAAATCGAAAAAGCACATCCGGATGTTTTCAATACTCTTCTTCAGGTTTTGGATGACGGGCGTCTTACAGACAACAAAGGACGTGTGGTGAACTTTAAGAATTCAATCATTATTATGACTTCCAATTTAGGTTCACACCTTATCCAGGAAAATTTTGAAAATATTACAGAGGATAATCAGGATGGAATTGTAAGCAAAACGAAAGAAGAAGTTTTTGACCTTCTGAAACAGACTTTGCGTCCGGAATTCCTTAACAGAATTGACGAAGTTGTATTGTTCCAGCCTTTAAATAAAAAAGAGATTGGTAAAATTGTTCAGTATCAGTTAAGAGGTTATAATGAGATGCTGGGCAAACGAAACATTATCATGACTGCCACTCAGGATGCTGTAGATTACCTGATGAATAAGGGTTATGATCCATCTTTTGGAGCAAGACCCCTGAAAAGAGTGATTCAGCAGGAAGTTTTAAATAAATTATCGAGAGAGATCCTTGCAGGAACCGTGAATGAAGGGGACAGAATCACTTTAGATTATTTCGAAGAGACAGGCCTGGTCTTCAGACCGACTGATCAATAAAGTAGTTTTTTTCATATATATTATTTTTGTAAGTAAGTGGTACAGCCCAATCTGTACCACTTATTTTTTACATATCATATTTATCCATATATGGTGAAATAATAGTATATTTATCATCCAAACAAATTAATAACTAAAACAAAATCAGTATGAAAAAGCTAAAAAGAAATGATTTAAAGCAAATCAGCGGTGGGATTACTCCTATATTGACAGAATGCGACATCGATATGAACTGCCCTCATGGGCTTTGTTGCTCGACAAATAATATCTGCAGGGATCCTAAAAAATACCCTTGCATGTAAAGTACAGACCGGAGAAAAAATCTCCGGTTTTTTTATTTTAACACTATTTATGATTTTCAGAATAATTTCAAAGAAACAGTCTATCAATTTAACATATTAATAAATTGATTAAAATATTTCAGCAAAATAAATAAATCAATGAATAATTTAAACTTTAATAAAATAACATATTAGTAACAAATAGTGTTAAATAACTAAATAATAATCATCAAATACTTATTTTTCATACATTTGTGATAAATCCAAACCACAAAATATATTTTTATGAAAAAAGCAGTATTAGGAGTATTGATTACTCTCTTTGTTTCGTGTACCAACGAAACCGAAAATCTAAACACAGACAAAACCACTTCAGATCCGGTTGCTATGGCAGACAAAACAGCAGTCATTTGCGGCTCTGATATGGTGAGACAAAAATTCCTTTCAGAAAATCCTGATGCTGCCCAGCGTATGCTTCAGATAGAAAACAGCACTTCCGAGTTTATCAAGCAAAAAACGATGGGTAAAGTACTACCGGACGGCAGCGTTGAAATTCCTGTCATCTTCAATGTTCTGTATACGAATGCAACCAACAATGTATCAGACGCACGAATCAATTCCCAGATCGATGTACTGAACAAGGCTTTCGCGTCGACTCATGCCAATGTTTCCAACATTCCTTCGGCATTCCAACCGGTGAATGCAGGGGATACAAAAATCAAATTCAGACTGGTACAGGTCAACAGAAAATCTACGACGACATCCAACTGGGCTCCTAATGACAATATGAAAAAATCTTCAACAGGAGGAATCAACGCCACAGATCCTACTAAATATCTTAACATCTGGGTAGTAAATTATATGCCATACCAAACCGGATACGTACTTGGATATGCTACTTTCCCTGAATCTGCAGGTCTTTGGAATGACGGAGTTGTAATGATGGATGAATATATCGGTGAAGGCGGCCCAGTGGCTACACACAATAAAGGAAGAGTAACGGTACACGAAGTAGGACACTACCTGAACTTAAGACACATCTGGGGTGATGCTAATTGCGGAAATGATTTCGTAGATGATACTCCACAACAGATCACCAACCATAGAGGGGTTCCTTCTTATCCTAAAATGGAAACCTGTGGCGGCGTATCAAGATCTGTAATGTTCATGAACTATATGGATTACTCTGATGAAACTACCTTATTCATGTTTACAAAAAAACAAAACGACAGAATGCAGGCTTCCATTTCTGCGAACGGTCCAAGAGCCGGGTTGAGATTATTATAAAATTTCATCTTCAAAAAAATAGAGAGTCCTCAAGCTGTTTGGGGACTCTGTTTTTTACAAATTTTCACGTTTTCATACAATCCGTAAAAACACGGAAAATAAATAGGTAAAAACACATCTGTTTAACATAAAATTTTAACGAAATTTGCGGAACTAACAGATATTTTCTTATAAAGCTAACGTTATGAAAACAAAACCTACTTTAGAAGCCGAATCACTTGAAGCCGTTTCAAGCAGTAACACCATCGCTTCAGAGCTTGTACGGAATTTGATTTCCAATTACAGAAACAATCAGATGCAGGCTGTTAATAAAGAATTGGGGATTACAGACTCCCACTCTATATGGTTTGACCTTCCTAAACTGAAAAAATTCATTGAATGTATTGAAACTGAAGCCAGAAATGTAAACCCAGATGTTTCTGAAAACGACCTGGGCATCAGATTTTATTATGCAGCCTATCCGAAAGCAGAAGACTGGGCCATTATGGAAAGCCATCCCGTAGAACAGGAATATGCACAAAGACACACTTTGGTTATGGTCCCTACTTTAAAAAAGGAGGATGAATCAGGTGAAATGCTTCATTATGATTTTTGTCCGTCCAATAATGGGTCTACATTAGCAATGGCATCAAAAACCAAAAAATCCGGTCCAATAACTCTTGCAGAAAATCACGGAGCCCTATCTCCTCCACTTGACCCCAAGGTTGAACAATTTCCTTAATTCAATTAATAATTTATTTACCATTTACTCAATATGACTGATTTTCAGAAGATACTTCAGGAGTCTATGATCTGGACAGAAGGACTCACTGCCATAATATCCCTTATATACTACAATCGTGGTAATAAAGACGGGTATTGGAAGTATTTCTCTATATATCTTATCCTCATGTTTCTTTCTGAAGCTATGGGTAAATGGGGACACTTGCTCGTAGAATATGACAAACCAAAGTTTTTCAATTATTTTGTAATCCCGATTGAGTTTCTTTTCTTTTACTGGCTTTATGCCGCAAAAGCACTGGGCAAGCCAAAATTATTCTATGCTCTGTCTGCCCTCTATCTCTTGTCATTTTTACCCAGCGAAATATTCTTTACCACGAAAAAGATCATTTTCTCTTTCAACTACACATTTGGATGTCTTATACTAATGGTATTGGTTATTATGGAATATTACAGACAGATTAACTCTTCTGACATTTTAAACTTCAGCAGTAACAAGATGTTCTACATTAATCTGGGAGTCACTTTATTTTATATTGGAACCCTGCCCTTTTGGGCATTCTTCAGTTTGATCACTAAGTATCGGGAACTCTATAATGTATACTATAATTATTTTCTGATTTCTGGAATTATCATGTACCTTCTATTCTCAATTTCATTTATATGGGGAAAACGGAGCTCTTAATAACCATTATTCTGTTCAACATATTTTTTGTGTTGTTTGTGGCTGCTGTGATGGTATACATCAGAAAGTACAAGCAGCGTAAAAAAGAATATATGAATGAAATTGAAATAAAAAATGAAATTCATCAGCGCGAACTTCTTGCGACCCAGCTAGAAATTCAGCAGGCAACCATGCAGCAGATAGGACGAGAGCTCCACGATAATATTGGTCAGAAACTGACATTGGTAAGCCTATATACCCAACAGCTTCTTTACGAAAACCGGGTTCCAGAGGTAAGCGAAAGAATTGATCAGGTTTCGCAGATTATCAATCAATCGCTGGAGGAACTTAGAAATCTCTCTAAAACACTGACAGACGACAATATCAACCAAAAGGAAATTGTAACTTTGATTCAGGAAGAGGTAGATAATACCAATACTTTCAAAAGATGCAAGGTAAATTTCGAACACAATTTTAAGCAGCTTGATCTGGGATTTGTACACAAAAATGTACTGCTCAGGATTACACAGGAATTCATCCAGAACAGTATAAAACATGCTAACTGTAAAAACATTTTTATTAAACTCAATACTTCTGAAGATATCCTTTGGGAGCTTCATATCAAAGATGACGGTATCGGATTCGATAAGGCTACTATCAAATCCAATGGCATTGGTTTGACGAATATGAAAAACAGAGCTGCCATTATAGGTGCTGATTTCAGCCTGGAAAGTCAGAAAAACTCAGGAACCGAACTCCATATTATTTTAAAAAAACAACCATGAAAAAAACGATAGTTATTGTTGATGACCACATCCTTATAGCCAAAGCACTGGAAGGGATTATTGGTAATTTTAATGAATTTGAAGTGATCTATGTTTGTGAGAACGGCAAGGATCTGATCGAGAAGTTTGAAAATAAAGAAAAGATTCCGGATATTATTCTTCTAGACATCAGCATGCCTATCATGGATGGATTTGAGACAGCTGCCTGGCTTACACAAAACCATCCGGGTATCAAAGTAATGGCACTCAGCATGCAGGGTGACGACAACAGCGTTATTAAAATGATCAAAAACGGCGCTAAAGGATATTTACTGAAAAACACTCATCCGAAGGATCTGGAAACAGCATTGACGAACTTGAATTCCGATGGATTCTTTTATCCGGAATGGGCTTCAAAAATCATATTTTCCAATCTTAACAAAGATAAGGAAACGGCAAACGCAGTAAAAATTTCTGACCGGGAAAGAGAATTCCTGAAATACACGGTCACCGAATTGAGCTACAAGGAAATTGCAGACAGAATGTGCTGCAGCCCGAGAACTGTAGAAAGCTACCGCGATCAGCTATGTGACAAATTAGATCTGAAAACGCGTGTGGGGCTGGCTGTTTTTGCAATTAAAAATGGATTTGCAGGTTAAGTCAAATCAAAAAAATTAGATTAAAAATATAAATCAGTTTCATTGATTTGCATGATTATTTTCAATAAAAATAAATCAATCTATAAATTATTTAAACACACTTTAGTGATATGATTAAAATTCAACTAAATCACTAAAAACATGAATAATATTCAATAACAATGCGTAATAAATGAAAAATGTTTAAATATTTTTCAAAATATCTTGTTTTTTAATTTTTTATAATATAAATTTGGAGACCAAACCATTAACAATATATTATGAAAAACTTAGTATTCGGAGCTCTTATTCTGGGCTTCATGTCCTCCTGTAACAGCGACAGCATTTCCAATCAAGAGGATGCATCACAGGATCCAGGTACCACTTCCGGAATGACCGCCTCAAAAAGAGCCTGCCCTTCTGATGAAATAAGAGAGGAAGCCCTTAGGAATGACCCTGAATTGAGAGCCAGATTCAATGCCAATGAATTACAGTCTGAAAAATTTTCACAAGAACTTAGAATGGGTAAAGTACTGGCAGACGGAACAGTTGAAATCCCTGTTGTTTTTAACGTGATCTACAACACAGCTTCTCAAAATATTTCTGATGCCAGAATCGCAGAACAGATTGCTGTACTGAATGCAGATTATGGAGCTACAAACTCCGATGTTTCCAATACACCGGCAGCATTCCAGTCTTCTACAGCTGGTGATGTAAAAATCCGTTTTAAGCTGGTAGCCACCAACCGTAAACAAAACACAAAAACAGGCTGGAAATCCAATCTGAATGAAATGAAGAAATCCACCACGGGAGGGATCAACCCTACCGATGCTACCAAAAATATGAATATCTGGGTTGTTAATTCTATCCTTGATCAGAATGGCCAGCCTGGAACATTAGGATATGCTTATTATCCCGAAGCTGCCGGATTATGGTATGACGGCCTTGTAATAGGTTATCAATATATTGGAAAAACAGGAGCTTCTGCTCCATTCAATCTGGGAAGAACAGTTACCCATGAAGTAGGTCACTATTTAAACCTTCCTCACCTTTGGGGATCATCCGATGCAGGATGCCAGACAGATTATTCTAATGACACTCCTACTTCTCCTGGTCCTAACTACGGAACACCATCATACCCTCTAAACAGAGTTTGTGGAGGAGTAAGCCGCTCTCAAATGTTTATGAATTACATGGATTATGTAGATGATAAAGCTATGTTTATGTTCTCTGCCAATCAAAAAACCAGAATGCAGGCTGTCGTAGCAGCATCCGGCCCAAGAGCAGGATTAAGATAATACACACCACAATTAACTTTAAATAAAGAAGAGCCTGAATTTTTATTCAGGCTCTTTGCTTTATAATGATTTCGTATTGTTTTCAGGAGTATAATCCATAAAGATATCTCCATCCAATGTCACCGACTTGACTTTCTTTTTAATAGGAACCGTAAGATCGGTCTGTTTCTGGTTTTTCTCCCAAATTCCCGGTGAGAAATGAAGCTTTTCAACAGATCCGTCTTCATAATTCAAAACAGCATCGAAAGGAACTGCAAATCCACCCACATTATCTACATTTACTGTAAGAAGGTCGTTAAGCTGTGAAACTCCGGTTATTTTCAGATCGATATAGTTGTTGGTATAAAACCAGTTTTGAAAAAACCAGTTCAGATTTTTTCCGGAACCTGTATTCATTGAATTAAAATAATCCCATGGTACCGGATGTTTTCCATTCCAGTTATCCATATAATGCAGAAGGGCTTTTTTAAAAAGCTCATCTCCCAAATAGTCTTTTAAAGCAAGATAAGAAAGGGATGCTTTTACATAAGAGTTATTTCCATATCCGGGGCCGCTTACCTGAGTACTCATCGTAATAATCGGTTGATCCTGCTCCGCAGAAGGATCTTTGATCCACTTTTTCACACGGAAATTTTTATAAAAATCTTTCGCTGCCGCTTCTCCATTTTCATCAATTCCGATCAGGTACTCAAGGGTCGTTGCCCAGCCTTCATCCATAAAAGCATAACGGGTTTCATTGATCCCCATATAAAACGGGAAATAAGTATGAGCAATTTCATGATCTGCAGTAAGTCTTGCATCGCGAAGATCATCAGGAATACTTGTATCATTAATCATCATCGGATATTCCATATCGGCATATCCCTGAATGGCGGTCATAACGTTATAAGGATATTCTACGCCCGGCCATTTCTTTGAAAACCAATCCAGGTTATAACGCATCCAGTCTACGTACTGCTCAAAATCTTTTGCCCCCGTTTTATATCCAGCCTGAACACTTGCTCTTTTTGTTTTCAACTGAACGCTTGCTGCATCCCAAACATAATGGCTGCTTAATGCAAAACAGAAATCGGTGATATGATTGGCTTTGAATTTCCACACATTCCATTTATTCTGTTTCGTTACTTTTCCAGATCTCATTTCCTGTTCGGAAGCAATCTGTATGACTTTGTCACTTTTCAGAGAAGCTTTATATCTTTTCAAATATTCCGGCTGAAGCACAGCATCAGGATTCAGAAAATCTCCGGTTGCCCATACCACAAAATTCTTTGGAGCAGAGATGGTAAAACTATAGTCGTTAAAATCATTGTAAAACTCCTGTCTGTCGGAATGAGGAAGCATATCCCAGCCATTATAATCATCATACACAGAAATTCTCGGGAAAGAATAAGCAACATAAAAAGTTTCGGGATCTATCTGCCCTTCTCTTCCACTCTGTACGGAAAGGGGATATTCCCATTCTATTTTAACCTCAGCTTTAGCTCCGGCCTTAAGAGCTTTATTTAATTTTACTTTTTCAACAGTTCCCCAATCATCGCTGTTTACTGTATATTTTTCACCATTGACGATGAATGATTTTATATGAAGACCTGACGACAGGAAATCTTTGGATACCGAACCGGATCTGGGCGACTGTGGCTTATGAAGATTATTCACAAATCTAATGGCCAGCTCATGAAGCTCATCCGGACTGTTGTTGCTGTACGCAATAGTTTCTTTTCCTGAAACAGTCTTAGTTCCGGCATCCACTTTTACTTCAACATTATAAATTCCTTTATTCTGCCAGTAGTTTTTGCCCGGCGCACCGGAAAGATCCCGGGTTCCTTTTTCGTAGGCTTTTTTAATATTCCTCGGCATATATAATTCCTGAGCAGTCATCTGCTGCATCGAAACAGCGGCTACCAAGACATAAAGAAATCGTTTCATATCTCTAATTTTTAAAAATAAGTATCAAAATTAGCGAAAATGTAACACCGGACAGCTATTTCTTTTATAATAATGTTTTATGGTTATTAGTTTTTACATTAAATTCTTTAAAGTCTGTCCTGTTCTGTTGTTTTCTTGATTGTTTTAGCGTTCTTTACAGCCTGATTTCCGAAATTATACTTTAATGAAACTGAAACACTTTGGGTATCACGGTAATCCAGGAAATAGTTATCCTGATTCGCATACCTGGTACTGATTTTCTCTTTGGATGTTTTAAAGATATCGCTAAAGAAAAGACTTGCATCTAATTTCTTGTTAAAGAACTTTTTATTCATTACCAGATAAGTTGTTGATGAACCCGAGATCCTGAAAGTTCCCTGTATTGATGGAGAATTATATCGGTGTCCAATTTCCAGTTTCCAATCACTGCTTTTGTCCAAAGTGAAACTTGTAGAGACATCTGAAGACAAATTCCAGACTTTATTTTTATACAAAATACCGTCAATTCCAACAAAATAATTCTCGTTATGCTCAAGGTTTTCAGAAACGCTTAAACTCCACCAGGGCTTGATTTGAAAGTTTTTATATACACTTACCCCATAAGCCTGTCCTTTTTCGATATTTGTAAAATGATAAATCAGACTGTTGGTGCTGGGTTCCTGATAAGAAATTTCCATTGAAGGATAAATTTCCTTTCTGTAGTAAAGATCAAGATTCCATTCTTTCCAGGAATAGGTGAAATTAAGATTATGAATAATTGTGGCTTTTAATTTCGGATCTCCCTGAAAATAAGAAAACAAGTTATAGTAAGATTTTGCAGGATTCAACCACGAATAGGATGGTCTGCTGATCCTCTTTCCATAAGATAATCCGAATTGGTGATTACTTTCTGTGGTATACTGTGCATATAATGTTGGAAATAATTTCCAGTAACTGTTCTTATTAACCTCATAAGGTTCTGAAACAACTCCTTCCAGATCGGTTTTTTCTGCTCGCAATCCAGCTTTAAAATTCCATTTTCCAGGGTTATAAGCCAATGATGAATACAGCCCGAAATTATGTTCTTTATAGTCAAAAGCATTGCTCTTGTCTCCCCTGTACTGCAATTGTCCATTTTCGTTATCAGAGAATTCAAGCTGGCTATTGGTCTTTACAAAACTGTATTTCGCACCGGATTCCCATTCCCATATACTATTTTTCCACTGATAATCTGCCTGTGTAGAATACAGCTGAACATTACTTTTATCATGGGTTACAAAGTTATTCTCTTTCGGAATCCCGCCTGCAAAGTTGAGAGCTGTGATTACATTCTGATATTTTCTGGCATTATTTCCCGCAAAATAATTCGTCCATGTCAGTTTGCTTTTTTTATTCAGTTTTCTTTCCACCTGAAAGCTTAATGAATTATTAATGGATCTCGACTCATGATCATTAATGGTTATATAATTAGATTCTACATTATTTTGACTGTTATAAATCAAAGTCGGTACATGATAGGTTCCGAAAGACTTAGGACTGAAAAAACCTGAATAATTAAGACTTACATTAGTCAGACTGTCAATTTCATATTCTACATTAAAGTTCAGTGTATTTTGACTTTTATTACGGTCTTTCCGATTCATCGTGCTCACCCAGCGGGTTTTATCTTCTACATAATTTACGTAATCCGTCCCTTCGCGATAGTAGGTTCCACTTCCAAGAAAATAACTTCCCATCAGAGAAAGTTTATCTTTTTTATAATATTGAGAAATCCCAGCGACTCCTTTTGCATATTGAGTCTGTACATATTTAGAAGAAAGAATACCACGATATCCTTCCACTTTATTTTTCTTCATGACAATATTCAAAACAGCACTTCCAGATGCTTCATACCTGGCTGGCGGATTGGTAATCACTTCTACTGATTTCACCTCTTCTCCCTGAGTATTTTCCAACAGATTTTTCAACTCATCTCCGGTCAGCATTACTTTTTTGTCATTAATAGTTACCAGAATACTTTGACTTCCTTTAATGGCCAGTACATCATTACTGGCTGTAATACCGGGTGTCTTTTTGAGAATCTCCCAGGCGTTGAGCGATGAAATATTACTATTTTCAACATTAAATTCCAGCCTGTCTATTTTCCTTTTTATCACAGGTTTTTGTTTGGTCATCACTACTTCCTGAATCTCCTGTATCTCTTTTTTTAAAACGATCTGCAAAGGAGCCTCCTGTCTTTCAAGATCAAGATCTTTTTCAAATTGGGTATATTCAAGATCTTTAATAATCAATTTTACCGATTTTTCTGAAATCCCTTCAAGCGTAAAACCACCACTCTCATTAGTCGTGATCTTTTTTATCAAAATATTCTGCAAATTATAAATCTCAACAGAAACTAAAGGAAGTTTTTCATTCTGAGTATTCACAACCGTGCCCTCAATTTTTCGTTGTTGTGAAAGGATCAAAACCGGAAGGCACAAAAAAATTAGAAATTTATACATGATTTATTTTTAAGGAGTAAATACTGTTCTGAGAATACATAGAGCATCCACAGAACTTCTGATGCAAAAATCCACATTCCCTTAAAGAATACCGGTTAATGAAAAGTTAATGATGGGTTAATGTCTATTGTAATAAGCTGACCGAAACTTTCAACATAAAATGGCTTGAATAGAAATCTATTCAAGCCTCTAAATAACAGTAGAAATATATGTTCTGAATCCGACAAGTAATAGTAATATGCTTGAATCTATGAAGGCATCTTTTTTATATTCCTGCAATACGCCTTCTTCACATTTGTCTTATAAACAAAATCTTTATTGCCATCTTCCACAAAGAGTATTACACCCGGAAGTCCTCCAAGCTGATAATGCTTTGAAGAAATTTTCACATCATGAGTAAACCATGCGGTAAGCACCCTTCCTTCAAACACCGCAGTGGCTTTTTGAAGATTATAATCGCTAAGTCGTTTTGTTTCTGACTCTATTTTCCATTGAATATTATTTTCCGAACCCTTATGGATCTCCACCATTTTATGTCCATCCTCATTTATGGAGTTCTGAACCGCATCAATATCCTGAGCTCCCACCAGAGAACAAACGGATATCCCAAAAAGAACAATTATTTTTTTCACTTCGTAAGAACATCAAAAATTTATCTGCAGTACAAAAGTCATTATTTTATCTAAGAAATTCGGTTAATGAAAGGTTAATGATGGGTTAATGGCAATTGGACAAAAGCGAATGTTTTATATTTGTTACTATGATTTTGAAAAGTAAAAATCTTATTGCTCTTTTTGCAGCACTATTTCTGCTTCTTTTGGGAATACAGGCTTATTTCATGTATAAAACCTATCAGGTTAAAGAGAGGGAAATTTACAGAGATGTACATACCAGACTCACTCGGTTTACTGATAATCTTGATAATAAAGCGAGCATGAAAAAAGTATCCGACGACTCGCTGCAGCATATTCTTATAAAATTTACTAACAAAGAAATCGACAAAAAAGAATTTTTAAGTCTTTTTGAACAGAATAGAAAAAATACACAAGACTATTTTAGTAAGTACGTAGATCATCAGTTCGAAAATCAGGGATATAAAGTCGCTGTGAAAATTCAATATACATCCATTTTTTTTCTACCCTCCAAAACCAAACTCATTGACCAGCCAATTACCCTTTTTGAAACTAAAAACAAGGTAATTAAAGCTGGAATCACAAATACAGGGAATTGGGAAACGACTTCTAAATCAACATCCGATGACGAAAAAAAGATTACCAAAAACAACAGCTTTCATGTAAAAAGCAAAACGGAATTTGAAATTTTAAATATTAAAAGCATTGTTTTCAAAGAACTCACCTTACTCTTCCTTTGTTGTATTGCCCTATTGACAAGTGTTCTGATACTGTACATTTTCACTGTTAAAAATTTAATTCAACAACAGAAACAGGTAGAAGTTCTCCACACTGTTGTGGACAACATTTCCCATGAATTTAAAACCCCTATTGCTACGCTTAAAATAGCATGTAAGGCCTTGAAAAAAGACTGGAACCCTGAGACCCTTCCCCTGATCGACCGTCAGATTGTCCGTCTTGAAAACCTGATGCTGCAACTTCACAAGGATGAAACATCTGAAGAAACACCTTTAATAAAAGGTGAGGACTGGAGCTTTTTCATACAGGATCTGGCCTTTACCTTTCCCGATACAAATTTTGAAGTGAGTAACCAGATTTCAGAAGAACTTCCATTGGACAAAAATCTAATGGAGACCGTCATTAAAAACCTTTGTGAAAACAGTGTAAAATACGGATCTTCTGAAATTAAAATCAATATCAGCAGCCATTCCAAAAACCTAAAAATAGAAATCATCGACAACGGCTCCGGTATAGAAAAAAAGGAACTCAAGCATATTTTTGAAAAATTTTACAGAATCCAATCCAATAATATCCACAACACCAAGGGGCTGGGTCTCGGACTTTATTTTGTTAAAAATATCGTAACCAAATATCACGGCCATATAGATGTTTCGAGCCGTCCAAAAGCCGGAACCACATTTAAAATATCCATTCCCTATGAAAATTAAGATCCTTCTGGCAGAAGACGACCCGGATTTCGGGATGATCCTTAAACAATACCTTGAACTGGAAGACTTTGACGTGACATGGTTTCAGAATCCTGAAGATATTGCCGGTCTTTTGAGTACAGATTTCCCTTTTCACATTGGTATTCTGGACATCATGATGCCCTCCATTGACGGTTTTACTTTAGCCAAAATGATTTTAAAGGAGAAAAATAATTTCCCGCTGCTCTTCCTGACCGCCAAAAACCAGAAAATAGACCGCCTGATGGGACTGAAGATCGGAGCTGATGATTACATTGCCAAACCATGCGATCCTGAAGAGCTGATTTTAAGAATCAGGAACATTCTTAAAAGAACCCAACCGGTTTCTTCACCACAGATCAGGATCGGAACCTATTCCTTAGATACAGAAAAGCTGGTCCTTTCACACCCGGAAGGAAATGTCCGCCTTACAATCAGAGAACGAGAACTCCTTTTATACCTTTTAAAATACAACGGTACTATGATCAAACGGGATGATATTCTGGACAGTCTTTGGGAAACCAATGATTATTTTACAGGAAGAAGCCTTGACGTATTTATGAGCAGACTTAGAAAATATTTCATTAATGATCCTCAAATAAAAATCCAATCCCTGAGAGGAATTGGATTTGAAGTTGATTTTCCAATGAATTGACCTGAGTTAAAATGAAAGCTCTGCCAAAACCGGAAAGTGATCCGACGGATACAGCAGGCTTTCTCTTCTGTCATTGATATGTCGTTGGGATTTTATTTTGAATCCTTTTACAAAAATATAATCGATTCTGTCTTTTGGAATTTCATTGACATTAAAGGCTGTAAATGTTCCTTTCGGTCCGTAAGGCTTTGTATCGGAATGATAAAAACTGTCATTCAGATTCTTTGAAAGGATTTTTATCGGTTCTGAATCTTCCGTTAAATTAAAATCACCGCTTAAGGTTACAGGAAGATTTTTGGGATTCATCTCTTTGATCTTTTTCAAAATAAGTTCTGAAGATTTCACCCGCGCCACATTTCCGATATGATCAAAATGAAGATTCATAGCCAGAAATTCCTTTTTGGATTTTTTGTCTTTAAAAACAGCATAGGTACAGATTCTGTTGAGTGCAGCATCCCATCCTCTTGACGGTGTCTCAGGTGTTTCTGAAAGCCAAAATGTTCCGGACTTTACCACCTCAAGTCTGGAGGTATCATAAAAAATAGCTGAAAACTCACCTTTTTCTTTTCCGTCATCTCTTCCTACTCCTACATAATCATAATTTTTAAGTCCTGCCTTAATGTCTTTCATCTGCTCCGGCAATGCTTCCTGAACTCCGAAATAATCAGGATGATAATAATTTAATAAATCCACAGCATCCTGTTTTCTTTCGGTCCAGGCATTTTCCTTATCTGATGTCACCTGAAGTCTGATATTAAAGCTCATCACTTTAAGATCCTGTGAAAACCCCATTGCAAACAACAGCAAGGATACGATTGAAAATCTGAAATTCATAACCCTATTTTTAAATTAGAACAACAAAAATAAAACATCTGGGTGAGAGACCATGAAGGTTTGGGGCTACATTATTGTTAAATCGCTGAATTAAAAAAAAACAGCTAAGTTTAAAATATTTGTTATTTACCTCATTGAGATTCCCTTTCATAAGAAACTGAACATAAGTCAAGAACACCTACATCTTCTCACATTATCCCTACCATAAAAAAGGCCTGAACTTCAAATACATGAAATTCAGGCCTCTCAATAAGAATTAAAGCTATATTGTTATTCTCTGCTAAATTTATATTCTCTTCCACCCTGTTTAAAAACAACGTCTTTTTTGTCTTTACCAAATACCAGCGCTATGCCAGCTTCGTCAAAAGTAAACTGATTGTCTCCGGCATATTCCAGAGGAATTTCCTGCTGACCTCCTGCTTTAAGAAAAAGCTGACCGTTCTTATCCGTAAATATTAATTTAATCGGAGCATCTTTCGTCGCATATATTCCTGCAAAATCTTTGGTATTAATTTTCTCAACAGGTTTAGCCTGAGCCGAAGACCATGTATTATTTTTAGGATTAACATCAGGAACCTGAGAATCCGGATCCAACATAACTTCATCAATTTCTTTCGTTGAATTTACTTTGAAAAGCCATTCTGTATTTCGCTTCCAAACCTCAACCGGAATCTTCACCAGCTGTTTTGAACCATCTTTGAATTTTATCTGAACAGTCGTAGGCATAGGCAGCTGACCAAGATTCTCCACTATAACCTGAGCTCCGTTTTTGAAATCTCCGTTTACATATTTTACGTCTTTTACAGACTGGTCAATTTTCCACTTATTGATGAACCATCCTCTCCAGAACCAGTTCAGTTCTTCTCCGGAAACATTTTCCATCGTATGGAAGAAATCCCAAGGTGTAGGATGTTTGAAAGCCCATCGGTCGATGTATGTTTTAAAAGCTTTGTCAAATTTTTCAGGCCCAAGAATCGTTTCTCTTAAAACCTGAAGTCCCATCCCCGGTTTATAATAAGCCAAAGACCCGATACTTCTCTCCTTCATATTATCAGGACCTACCATAATTGGTTCCAGATTATCACTCATCATGAAACCTCCGCTTCTCGCAATATTTTTCTTACTGTAGTATTCTCCGTTGTTAAAAGCCTTTGTGGATAATTCGTTTATAAAAGTATTGAAGCCTTCATCCATCCACGCAAACAGCCTTTCGTTTGAACCCACAATCATCGGAAACCAATTGTGTCCGAACTCATGATCCGTCACGCCCCAAAGATCTTCACCCGCAGAATCCATATGACAGAATACAATTCCTGGATACTCCATTCCTCCTTCATTTCCTGCTACATTGGTAGCGGCCGGATAGGTGTATTCATACCATTTCTGAGAATAATGTTCAATCGCTGCTTTTGTATATTCTGTAGATCTGCCCCAGGCTTTATTTCCGGCACTTTCTGAAGGGTAGGCAGATATTGCCACAGATTTTTTGCCACTCGGAAGATTTATTTTGGCTGCATCCAGGATAAATGCCGGTGATGAAGCCCATGCAAAATCACGGGTCTGGTCAATTTTGAACTTCCAAGTTTTCGTCCCTGTAGCCTGATTTTTTCCTATTTCGGACTCAGGACGGATCATCACTGTTTTGTCACTGTTTCTTGCCTGTTCCCAACGGCTATTCTCTTCTTTACTGTATACCTCTTTATAATTCAACAGTTCGCCGGAAGCTACCACGTAATGGTTTGCCGGTACTGTGATATTCGCTGAAATATTTCCATATTCCAGGTAAAATTCTGCAGCTCCAAGATAAGGAAGTGTATTCCAGCCCATCACATCATCATAAACGCACATTCTGGGATACCATTGGGCGATGGTAAATATTTTACCGTTTTTCGTCTTCTGAACTCCCATTCTGTCCGACCCATACTCAGGTGAAATAAAAGAATACTCAATTTTAATTTTGGCAACTCCGCCCTTAGCCTTAAGTTCTTTCGGAAGATCAATCTGCATTCTGGTATCGGTGATCGTATATTTTACTTCTTTACCGTCCAGTTTTACAGATTTTATTTTGTAACCCCCTTCCAGCTCTTCACCATGAGCTCCGTTTCTGCTTCCCGATGGCGGTACTACTGCATTTCCACGGGAATCTTTTGCAAATAAATTCTGGTCAAGCTGCAACCAAAGAAAGCCCAATTGGTCAGGGCTGTTATTCGTATAGGTAATATCAGCAGTTCCGGTGATTTCATTTTTCGCATCATTAAGACTTACATTCAGATCATAATCTGCTGAATTCTGCCAGTACGCATGTCCCGGCTGCCCACTTGCAGAACGGGTTTCTGTACCGGTTTGAGGATAAAAGAAAGGTTTGAATGCCTCTACATAGCTGTATTTCGGGCTTTCCTGAGCTAAGGCTGATCCCGAAAAAAGGAATACTGCCGCTGCAACCACAAGGCTTGGAAGTTTATAATTCATTTGGAATAATTTATACTATTTCTCTGATAAGTTATAAAAAATCCCGGAATCGTTACAAGTCCGGGATTTTTTTATCAAATTTAATTTGTTTTCTTTGCCTTAATCATCGCTTCCAGCGCATCCCACATCTCCTTCGGTATATCTTCAAGCATATTGAATTCTCCGGCTCCCTGAAGCCATTCACCGCCATCTATGGTCACTACTTCACCGTTCATATAAGCAGAATAATCTGAAACAAGATAAGCCGCAAGATTGGCAAGCTCCTGATGCTCTCCTACTCTTCTCAACGGAACTTTTTTCTTCATGTCAAACTTTTCCTGCAGATCTCCCGGAAGCAATCTGTCCCAGGCTCCTTTGGTAGGGAAAGGTCCCGGAGCAATTGCATTGAAACGGATCCCGTACTTCGCCCATTCTACAGCTAAAGATCTTGTCATAGCCAAAACCCCAGCTTTGGCACACGCTGAAGGAACTACATAAGCAGATCCTGTCCAGGCATAAGTAGTTACAATATTCAGAACAGTTCCGGGGCTTTTAGAATCGATCCAGTGCTTTCCAATAGAAAGTGTACAGTTCTTAGTTCCTTTTAAAACAATATCTAAAATAGAATCAAAAGCCGAATGCGTCAATCGTTCTGTCGGAGAAATAAAGTTTCCCGCTGCATTATTCAGGAGAATATCAATCCTTCCGAATTCTTTCAATGCTGCTTCTTTCATAGCTTCTACTTCATCCCAGTTTCTCACATCACAGGCAACACATAAAACTTTTCCTCCAGTCTCTTCTTCTAATTCTTTTGCTGTACCCTGTAATTTCTCCAGATTCCGGGAAGTGATCACCACTTTTGCGCCCAGCTCCAGAAAATATTTGGTCATTGCTTTTCCCAGACCGCTTCCGCCTCCGGTTACAATTGCTACTTTATCTTGCAGTGCACCTTCGCGCAACATGGGCTGTGTATATAAATTCATATGACTTTATTTTTTCCTAAAAATACTAAATATTGAATTCATGCCATTTAAAATAATGGGATAAATAATAATGTTATAAATAGTTATTCTCCATTGAACATTTATAAATCCTACAAAAAAATGCTATTAACTTAGAAAGCAGGAGATAAATAAATTCCACTCTGGAAAAAGAAACAACAAGAAAACAGCCCTGTCACGGATGACAGGGCTGTTAAATTTTTATATGATGTTATGATCGTCAATGTATTATGAAACAACCACTCCTTTAAACGAAAGTGTTTTAGGAGTTTTACTTTCGCTTGTAGTAACATTAACAGTTTTCATAAATGCACCTGCAGCCGCTGCGTTATAACTCGCTTCTACAAAACCTTTTTTCCCGGGAAGGATTGGTGTTTTTGTATAATCTGCTGTTGTACATCCACATGAAGGGGCTACGTTTTCTATAACAATTGGTTTTGCAGAGGTATTGGTAAATTCAAATCTGATAAGTTTCGGTTTTCCCTGAGGAATATTTCCGACGTCAATAGATTCAGATTTCCACTTGATGGCATCAGCAATCATAGTTACGATTGATGTTTCAGCCGTAAACATATTTGCATAAAATGGAGAGAATGCCAGTACAGCTAAAAGAGCTGTAATTTTTAATTTTTTCATGAGTATAAATTTTAATAGTTAATAAAAATCAAATGAATCGGTTATTACCTTTTGATATAGCAAATATAAAAGACTTAATCAATACAACTTGTTAACTGTTGTCCAACATTTGTTAACGAGTTGTTAACGATCAAAGATTAATAGATATTTTTAGATAATATTGCTTCAGAAAATGAAAATAAAAAAACTCAATATTATTATAACACTGGGGTTCGTTGCTATTATCGGAATTTTGATAGCACAGCTTCTTTGGGTCCGTCAGGCCTATAATCTTGAAGACAGAAAATTCAATCAAAAAGTAAGTATCGCGCTACAGGAAGTTGCAGAGAAATTATCGGGAGGAAAAACTTCGTTTACAGAAAACCCTGTACAAATTATTGCCAACGATTATTATGTAGTCAATACCAATAATGAATTTCATCCTGTCGTTCTGGAACATTATCTGAGAACAGAATTCAACCGTTTTCAAGTGAATACAGATTATGTATATGCATTATATAACTGCCACAGCGATAAAATGATTTATGGGAAATATATGTCGAAAAATCAGGAAAGCCCAAGTGATAAGGTTATTAATTTCCCCAAGCATAAAAATCTGATCTATTATTTTTCCATCAGATTTCCTGATAAAACGACCTATCTGATCAGCTCTCTGCGTTTTTGGTATCTACTTACCTTTGCCCTTATTATCATTCTCCTGGTGTATGTTTATTCGATCTATACTATTATTCAGCAAAAGAAATTCTCAGAATTGCAGCGTGATTTTATCAACAATATGACCCATGAATTCAAAACTCCGTTATCCTCTATACTTTTAGCTTCAGAATCCCTTAGTAAGCAAGATATAGTAAAGGAAAGTCCCAAATTACAAACTTATACGTCCATTATTATCAATCAGAGTTATAAGCTTAATAATCACATTGAAAAAATACTGAATATTGCCAAAAACGACAGTTCCGGACTTTCACTAAAACCTCAAAAAATAATATTACTTCCATTCATTCAGGAAATTGCAGATACTATAAAGCAAAAGAATGAAGACATAACGATCATTATAGAAATCGAAAACAGTTTCTCGATAATTGCAGATGAGTTTCACTTTACAAACATCATTTACAACATTCTAGATAATTCCATCAAGTATTGCGAAACAAAACCTCAAATACTCATTTCTGCCTATAAAGATTCAAAAGGTCTATATTTAAAGTTTAAAGACAACGGAATGGGAATTCCTGCTAAAAATATTCCTCATATTTTTGAAAAATTTTACAGGGTGAACACGAAAAAGAGCGAGGGAATTAATGGTTTTGGGTTAGGATTGTTTTATGTAAAAAAAATCATCCGGCAGCATAACTGGAAAATTTCGGTTGAGAATAATAAAGACAGAGGAATTACCACAACGATTTTTTCCCCGTTTTAAATTTAATAAGGTGTAAGTATGGCGAAATCTAAAATTTTATATGCAGAAGATGATGAAACGATTGCTTTCCTGATTCAGGACAGCCTGGAAAGTTATTATGAAATCAACTGCTATCCGGATGGAAAATCTGCACTTGATGCATTCAACAGCCAGAGTTTTGACATTTGCCTGCTGGATATTATGATGCCAGAGCTCAACGGATTTGAAGTAGCGCAGGAAATCCGGAATAAAAATTCTGAAATCCCCATCATTTTTATTTCTGCAAAAGCTTTAAAAGAGGACAGAATCAAAGGACTGAAAATTGGAGCTGACGATTATCTGGTAAAACCATTCAGTATAGAAGAATTGATCCTGAAAATTGAAGTTTTCCTTAAACGCACAAGAAAAACGGAAATCTCCCCTCTGAAATATAAGGTAGGAAAATATGATTTTGATCCAAAAAACTATACCCTCCGGGACAGGGAAAACAGCATAACACTTACCCAAAGAGAATCTGATCTCCTTTTTTATTTTATCCGCCACAAAAACATGGTACTCAAAAGACAGGATATCCTGAAGGCAATCTGGGGAGATGATGACTATTTCATGGGGCGGAGTCTGGATGTTTTTATTTCCAGATTACGAAAGGTATTGGCTGATGAACAAAATATTTTGATAGAGAACCTGCACGGAATTGGTTTTAGGTTTTCTGAAAAAGAATAAATTACGATTGAATTGCATCTCATTGGAAACAGTAATTAATTATTCTTTGATTTTTAATTAATTTTAACCTTTGAAAACTTTTTTAATGAAAAATCACGGAACAACTGTTTGTCTATTTCTTTTATTTTTTAGTTTACATCTTAAAGCTCAAAAATTTGAAAAATTAATACAATACGTCAATCCCTTAATCGGAACTGAAAAAATGGGACATACCTATCCCGGTGCTACTGTTCCCTTCGGTGCTGTACAGCTGAGTCCGGAAACGGATACAATATCCTATGAACTCAATGGGAAATACAATGGTGAAGTCTATAAGTATTGTGCCGGATACCGATATGAAGACAAAACAATCGTTGGCTTCAGTTCCACACACTTCAGCGGAACGGGACATTCCGATCTCGGAGATTTTTTAATAATGCCAACTGTAGGAAAACTCCAGTTGAATCCAGGAACTGCCTCAAATCCTGAAAATGGCTACAGAAGCAGATTTTCTCACCAGAACGAAAAAGCAGAAGCCGGATATTATAAGGTAAAACTGGACGATCATAATATTCTGGCAGAACTGACTGCCTCGACAAGAACCGGTGTCCACCGTTACACATTCCCTAAGTCTGATCAGGCACATATCATTTTAGACCTCACGGCTGGGATCTACAATTATGACGGCAAAAATGTATGGACTTATGTCCGCGTTGAAAATGACGGTACCGTTACCGGCTATCGTCAGACTAACGGCTGGGCAAGAACAAGAACGGTTTACTTTGCGATGAAATTCTCAAAACCGTTTAAGTCATACGGTCAGAAAAATTTCGACGGCTCACAGGCATACAAAGGATTCTGGAGAAAATTTGATCAGAACAAAAACTTCCCGGAAATCGCAGGTAAAAATCTTAAAATGTATTTTGATTTTGACACTCAGGAGAACGATGCTATTGAAGTCAAATTAGCTATATCTCCTGTAAGCCAAACCAACGCATTAGAAAATCTGGAAAAAGAAACCGGAAGTCTGTCTTTTGATCAGATAAAAGCAAAAGCTCAGGAAAACTGGAATAAAGAACTGAATAAAATTGTCATCCAAGGTTCAGAAACAGAAAAGACCAACTTTTATACAGCAATGTACCATACCTTCATCAGCCCTACCACGTATATGGATATCAATGGGGAATATAAAGGCTTGGATCAGAATGTTCACAAAGCAGAAGATTTTACCAATTATACGACTTTCTCAATCTGGGATACCTATCGTGCCCTTCACCCTTTCTTTAATATTATACAGCCAAAACGTAACAATGATATGGTGAAATCAATGATGGCACATTATGATCAGTTCTCGATGAAAATGCTGCCGATATGGTCACATTATGCCAACGATAATTGGTGTATGAGCGGTTATCACAGCGTAAGCGTAGCAGCTGATGCAGTGATCAAAGGCAATTACAACGGTGATCCTAAAGAACTATTAAAGGCCTGTATCGCAACAGCCAATAAAAGAGATTATGAAGGCATCGGGGCTTATATCGATATGGGCTATATTCCTGCTGAAAAAAACGGCACCTCAGTTTCGAACACTCTGGAATATGCTTATGACGACTGGGCGATTGCCCAACTCGCAAAACATTTAGGAGAAACGGAAGTTTATAACCAGTTTATCAAGCGTTCTGAAAACTGGAAAAATAATTTTGATCCGAAAGCAGGCTTTATGCGTCCACGTCTTGCAGATGGCAGCTTTAAAAAAGATTTTGACGTACTGAGTACGCATGGCCAAGGATTTATTGAAGGTAATTCATGGAACTACAGCTTCTTTGTTCCTCAAAACCCTGACGGGTTGATACAGGCAATGGGCGGAAAGAAAAAGTTCGCTTCAAAATTGGATGAACTTTTTAACATGCATCTTCCTGATGAATTTTTTGCTGATACAGAAGATATTACGCGCGAAGGAATCATTGGTGGCTATGTTCACGGAAACGAACCGGCTCACCATGTTGCCTATTTTTATAACTGGGCAGGACAACCCTGGAAAACCCAGGCTGAGATCCGCCGTATTTTAGAAATGCAGTACAAAGCTACTCCGGACGGTCTTGGCGGAAACGACGATGCCGGGCAAATGAGTGCATGGTATATTTTAAGCTCACTCGGATTTTATCCCGTAGCACCCGGATCAGAAGACTATGCGATCGGAAGCCCTGCTGTAGACCACGCAGTTTTGAATCTGGAAAACGGGAAAAAGTTTGAAATTGAAGCAATCAATCAAAATCCGAAAAATGTGTATGTTGAAAAAATTCTTCTGAACGGTAAAGAGATTAAGAATTTCACACTCAAACATTCTGAAATCACGACTGGAGGAAAGCTTACATTTTATATGAGCGCTAAGGCAAAGAAATAAATCTTTTCTTAACCACAAAATTTGCAACGTTTTTAAAACACTTAAATATTTTCTTAAGTTTAACATACATAGTATATCGAAAGAATACTTAAGTTTTTGTGAAGATCTATAATGTTCATAAAAACTCAGATTCGTTGGATCAAATTCCCCTCCCATGTAGGGGTGGCGAAAATTCAGAGAATTTTTGACGGGGTGGTTTCAGCATCCAGATTTTATAATACTAAAAGGGCAAATATGTTTATTTGCCCTTTTAGTATTTTGATTTTCACCTTTTCACTATTCTCCTACTTCAAAAAGAAGTCTTTCACCGAATTTTTCTTCTGTAATATTTCCGTTATCATAAACAAGATGACCATTCACAAAAGTCTGGGTGACTTTAGAATGCAAATTCATACCTTCCAATGGGCTCCAGCCACATTTATAGAGAAGATTATCTTTAGCCACCGTCCAGTCTGCATTGACATCTACTAAAACAAGATCAGCCTTATACCCCTCTCTTACAAAACCTCTTTTCTCAACTCTGAAAAGTATGGCAGGATTATGACACATTTTTTCAACGATTTTTTCCAGAGAAATCTTTCCGGTCTTGTAGTTTTCCAACATCACAGGTAATGAGTGCTGTACCAAAGGAGCACCGGAAGGACATTTTGTGTATACATTCTGTTTCTCTTCCCAAGTATGAGGCGCATGATCTGTTGCAATCACATCAATTCGGTCATCCAGCAATGCTTCCCAAAGTCCGTCCTTGTCCTTTTGAGTCTTTACGGCTGGATTCCATTTGATTAATCCTCCTTTTGTTTCATAATCCTCATTTGTGAATGTCAAATGATGAACGCAAACCTCTGCCGTGATTTTTTTATCTTTTAACGGAATATCATTTCTGAACAGTTCCATTTCTTTAGCGGTGGAAAGGTGGAAAACGTGAAGTCTTGCTCCCGTTTTTTTGGCCAGTTCAACTGCTTTGGATGATGATTTATAGCAGGCTTCCTCACTTCTGATCAGATGATGAAATTTTACCGGAATATCTTCTCCGTATTCATCAATGTAGGTCTGTGTATTGGCTCTGATTGTTGCTTCATCTTCACAGTGAACCGCAATCAGCATTTTTGTACTGCTGAAAATATTTTCCAGTGTTTCCGGATTATCTACCAGCATATTTCCGGTAGAAGAACCTAAGAATAATTTAATTCCCGGTACATTTCTAGGGTTTGTTTTTAAAACTTCTTCAAGGTTATCGTTCGTTCCACCCATCATAAAACCATAGTTGGCATATGCTTTTTGGGAGCCAATTTCATATTTATCGGCCAGTAATTCCTGAGTAACTGCATTGGGAACCGTATTTGGCTGATCGATAAAACTTGTAATCCCTCCAGCGATCGCAGCTTTGGATTCAGTTTCAATATCTCCCTTATGCGTCAGTCCCGGATCTCTGAAATGCACCTGATCATCGATTACCCCAGGTAGAAGATATTTACCGGAACCGTCTATAACATGATCAGCATCTTCAGAAATTGTAGAATCTATTTTAGAAATCAGATCATTTTCTATTAACACATCGCTTTCGAAGATCTTACCTTCGTTCACAATTTTTACATTCTTAATTAAAGTCTTCATTTACTTTTTATAGAAATTAGAGGTTACATATTAGAAGTTAGATGTAAGAAAATATGTAAGTTGAAAAATTATAAGTGGTTGATAAAACTGCAATCATTAATAATTTCCAACTTCTAATATCGAACATCTATAAAAGCAAAATTAAGGTTTATGAATGAATTTTAATGTTGTCGAATATAAATCAATTTGTAAATATTTACATTTGCATAAAATTTTCGAATTTGTATAAGAAGTTATTCGGTCAAACCGCCGTATATGGACTCAGTTCAGTATTAGTCCGTATTTTCCCGTTTATCATAGCACCTATCGTGACAAAGGCTTTCGGGCCCGCTGCTTCATCACCCTTTGTTGACTGGTATTCCATTGCTGGAGTTATTACAGTACTCCTCACCCATGGTATGGAAACTTCTTTTTTCCGGTTCGCACAGGAAGAAAGTATCGACAAAAAAACATTGATTTCAACATGTTCAGTAAGCATCATCAGCATTGCACTGATCTATCTTGGTTTGGGATATGTCTTCAGGAACGAGCTCGCAATTGCTTTTGAAACTCCGGATCAGGTCAATTACCTGGTCATATTCCTGTTCATACTTTCTTTGGATGCATTTTCTACTATTCCTTCAGCTATATTACGGCTTCAGGGGAAAGCTTTCAAATATATGTTCTCCAAAGTAGCAGGATCGGTCGTTTACTTTTTACTGGTTATATTCTTTATACGATGGCTTCCAAAACATCCGGAAGGAATTTTTGGTTTAAAATACGACCCTCAGTTAGGTGTAGGCTACGTATTCATTGCCAACCTGGTACAAAGTATCATTACACTACTTATCGTAGGGAAGGAATTCTTCAGCTTCAGTATTTCCAAATTTGATTTTAAATTATGGAAACGAATCATGAATTATTCATGGCCGGTGATGATTGCAGGACTTGCAGGAATCGTCAATCAAACTCTTGACAGACAGTTTCTAAAATATCTGCTTCCTCCTGATGAGGCACGCCATCAGATAGGGGTTTATGGAGCAGTTTATAAGATCGCTACTTTTATTACCGTATTCCGGCAAGCCTATCAGCTGGGTATCGAACCGTACTTCTTTTCAAGTTTCAAGAATAAAGATTCCCATAAAACTTATGCTGTACTGATGGATGTTTTTGTGATATGCAGCTGTATCATTTATATGGGTCTGATGGTCAACCTTCAGTGGATCTCAGAAAAATACCTGAGCAATCCGCTTTACTATGAGGGTATTGAAATCATACCGTTTGTCATGCTGGGAGCTTTATTCCTGGGTATTTATCTCAATCTTTCTATTTGGTACAAATTATCTGACCAGACGAGAGTTGGTTTATATATTTCGGTGATAGGAGCATGTATTACCGTTTGTATCAACTTTTTCTTTATCCCTGAATATGGATACTGGGCAAGTGCCATGGCAGCGTTGATTACCTTTATGTCTATGATGGTTATTTCATATATCTGGGGCCAGAAACAGTATCCCATCCATTACAATACAGGAAAGATAGCACTCTATTTAATCTTTACCATTTCATGTTCTTTGGTATCTTTCTACTTTTTCAGAACCAATTATATTGTAGGAAATATATTCCTTCTTCTTTTCATCGGCCTCGTAGCCTATAAGGAGAAGGCCATCTTATCCAAAATAGTAAAAAAGGCCTAAGGTTGTGGCCTCTAATTTGATACTATTGAGTTCTTTTGAAAAATTAAACGATGGTTTATAAAGATGATAAATATTACATTCAGCAATGATTTAAATTATTACCTTTAGCCTTATCAAAATAAAAACTAACAAATAAAAACATTGTCATATAGTCTATGAAAATAATTGTTCCTATGGCTGGACGCGGTTCCAGATTACGTCCACATACTCTTACCGTACCCAAACCTCTTATTCCTATTGCAGGAAAACCTATCGTACAGAGACTGGTGGAAGATATTGCTAAAGTAGCAGGTGAAAAAATTGAAGAAGTAGCATTTATCATTGGAGATTTTGGACCGGAAATTGAAAAATCTTTACTTCAGATAGCCGAAAAATTAGGAGCAAAAGGTAGCATATATTACCAAAATGATCCCCTTGGAACAGCACATGCTATTAAATGTGCAGAAGATTCTATGCAGGGAGATGTGGTGATTGCTTTTGCCGATACCCTTTTCCGTGCAGATTTCCAGCTGGATAAAAATTCGGATGGGGTGATCTGGGTAAAAAGTGTAGAAGATCCATCGGCATTCGGAGTGGTAAAACTAGACAACTACGGTTTCATTACAGATTTCGTGGAAAAACCTCAGACCTTCGTTTCAGACCTTGCCATCATCGGTATTTATTATTTCAACAGTGCTGAAAAACTGATGGATGAGATCAACTATATTATGGATAATAATATAAAAAATGGTAACGAATACCAGCTGACAACCGCTCTTGAGAATCTTAGAGCAAAAGGAGCGAAATTCACTTTAGGCAAAGTAAACGACTGGATGGACTGTGGAAACAAGAATGCTACCGTAGAAACCAACAGTAAAATTCTTGAGTATGAAAGAGAAGAAATGAATAATTATCCTGCATCAGCAGTGATTGAAAACTCATTGATTATTCAGCCTTGCTTTATTGGTGAAAATGTAAAAATCTCCAATTCAAAAGTAGGTCCAGGTGTTTCATTGGGAAACAATACAATCATTGTCAATTCCAATATTGAAAACTCTCTGATTCAGGAAAATACAAGAATCAATCACGGAAATCTTTCCAATTCGATGATCGGAAATTCTGCTCAGTACTTTGGAGTTGCTAGAGAAATCTCATTAGGGGACTACTCTGTTTTAGATTTTTTATCTAAATAAGCTCAGAAATAATTAATATAAAACAAGATACATTCAAACCACACAACATTTTTTGTGTGGTTTGGCGTTAATATTGCAGCGTATTTTTTTTAATTGAAAGACAAATACATGAAAAATTGGATCCCAATACTTTTAATTCTCCTTACTTTATCATCCTGTAAAACAAGAAATGCTGCCAAAAACCACAGTGGCAATCCACAGGACAGTACCGTTGTAGTAGATGATAACAGAACTCCCAAAGATGCCAACGAGCCGGTAAGAGACAAGTTATCGTTCTATGAGCATGTAGTTGTTCCTCTGAAATTTGAGCAAGTCAAGATCAACAGTAAAGTGAATGTGGAAACCGGAAGTTTTATTCCAACTCTTGATGCAGTCATCTACATTGAAAACGATAAAAAAGTATGGATGAATCTTCAGGCACTTTTTTTTAATGTAGCTAAAGGGATTGCTACACCTGAGGGAATTAAAGGACAGGACAAGACCAGCAAAACCTACATCGATTCCGATTTTGACTACCTGAATAAACTTCTTAATGTTAATTTCATTGATTACAAATCACTGGAAAAAATATTGATGGGAAGAACTTTTGTAAAGATCAGCGATTCACAGTTTACCCTGACACAGAATGCCCAGGGCTTCAAAATGGTTTCCAATACCAACCAGAAAATCGTAACAGATGAGAAAACAAGAGAGTACAAAATTGTACTAAACTATGATACGAATTATGATTTGCTGAGTGTGAATTTAAAAGATGTTTTATCTACAGATGAACTGGAAATATCTTACAGCAACTGGAACGAATACAGCGGAATCCGCCTTCCAAAAAATGTTAAAATAATTATAAAAGGCTCAAAATCTAGTCAAATTTTACTGGAAAACACGAAATTTGACTTTTCCAGGATGGAAACAGCTTATTCTGTACCATCCAGTTATAAGAAAATTGAGATTAAATGATTAAAAAATTTAGCTTTTTAATAGGTATTCTACTGTTTGGCCTATACCAGGGACAGCAGAATAAGGAACAGCTTCAGAAACAGAATGCCGATCTTAAAAAACAAATTGTACAGATAAATACTGACCTGGCGAAAACCAGGACCGAATCTAAACTTTCCGTAGCCTATCTAAACAACGTTAATAAAAAATTGACGCTGAGAGAAAAAGTATATACCAATACTCAGAAAGAAAAAAGATTTATTGAAGACGAAATTTATCTGCGTCAGCTGGAAATCAACCGCCAGAATAAAGAGTTGGTAGTTCTAAGAAAAAATTATGCTGAAGTCCTTGTCAACGCATACAAAAACAAAGGAGTACAGAATAAAGTAACCTTCATTCTTTCCTCCAAAAATCTGGGAGAAGCCATAAGAAGGGTTCAGTACCTAAAACAATACGCAGATTATCAGGATAAAAAAGCAGCAGAAATAAGCAACGCCGCAGCTCAAATCAAAAAATCAATTGCACAAAAACAGAACTCAGCAAGAGAAAAAGAAAATCTTCTTGTGAACCAGCAGAAAGATCTTGCTACCATCAACACGGAGAGGGCTCAGAAAGAACAGCTTTTATCTGACTTCAAGAAGAATGAAGCCAAGCTTACCGTAGAACTTAAGCAGAAGCAGGTTCAGTCGAAAGCTTTAGAAGGACAGATCAGAGCTATCATTGCTGAAGAGATCAGAATAGCAAAGGCTGAAGAAGAGGCAAGAAAAAAAGCCGAAGCTGAAAAAATCCGAATGGCCAAACTGATTGCAGAAAGAGAAAAAGCCAGAATTGAAGCTGAAGCCAAAGCCAGAGCTGAAGCACTGGAAAGAGAAAGAAAGCTGGCAGAGATTGAAGCTAAAAAAGCAGCAGATTTTGCAGCAAAAAGAGCTGAAGAAGAAAGAAAACGTAATGAAGAGGCTGCAAGAGCCGAAGCCAGCGCAAAAGATGAAGCCAGAAGAGTGGCTGCAAAAAAGGCTTCTGATGAAGCGAATATCAAAGCAAAAGAAGCTACTGACAAACTCGTTGCTGCCAGAGCAGCAGAAGCGGCATTGAACAAGAAAAAAGAAGAAGAGAAAAAGGCAGCTGAGACTAAAGCAATGACCAGTTATGGAGTGACAACTTCAACCGGAAGCAGTTTTGCAGACAACAGAGGAAAACTTGGTTATCCTGCAGACAGAGCAGGACAGGTTACCCACCGATTTGGAAGACAGCCACACCCGGTTTTCAAAAATATTGTAGAGGAAAATACAGGTATTAAAATAGCAGTTCCATCAGGAACACGTGCAAAATCTGTATACCCGGGAACAGTCTCTTCTGTATTGGCAAATAGTGACGGAACAAAAACCGTTATGGTAAAACATGGAAGTTATTTCACCATCTATTCCAACCTAGGAAACGTAAGTGTATCCAAAGGACAGCAAGTTTCTTCAGGTACTCCGGTAGGGACGGTTGCTCAGGATTTTGACGGTTCATATACCCTTGATTTCCAAGTATGGAACGGAAATACACCAGTTGACCCATTAGGTTGGATTTCGTATTAAAAAAAGCTTTAACTTTGCAAAAATCTTAAGAGATGAATACACTAACAATACTAGCCTTATCTTGGCAGCACATCCTTATCGTAGCGATACTTTTGGTATTGCTTTTTGGAGGAAAGAAAATTCCGGAATTAATGAGAGGAGTTGGTTCAGGAATCAAAGAATTTAAAGATGCGGTGAAGGAAGAAGACAAACCAGGTTCTGAAAACAAAACCTCTTCTACCAACAACAGTAACAATAATACACCCAGCAACTAAAATTCCTCTGAATTAATGAATTTCACTGAGACTGCATGGAAAGTCTTCAATCAATCTATTGAAGACTATCACGTGTCCGATGACGTTAACACTCTAATTAATAACCCGTTCGAAAAAGACAGTTTGGAACGGATTTTGTATGCAAAGAACTGGATTGATACCGTTCAATGGCATTTGGAAGATATTATTAGAGATGAAAATATTGATCCCGCTGAAGCTCTTCAACTGAAGAGAACGATAGATGCATCTAACCAGAAAAGAACAGATCTGGTAGAATTTATCGACAGCTGGTTCCTTACAAAGTTTGAAAATATAACTCCGAAACCTGATGCAAAAATCAATACTGAAACTCCCGCTTGGGCTGTAGACAGATTATCAATTCTTGCATTAAAGGTTTATCATATGTCATTAGAAGCCAATAGAGAATCCGCTTCTGAAGAGCACCGTGCAAACTGCCAGGCAAAACTGGATGTACTGCTTACTCAGAAAGAGGACCTAACCACTTCTATAGATCAGTTGCTTACTGATATTGAATACGGTAATGTTAAGATGAAGGTATACAAACAAATGAAAATGTATAACGATGATAGTCTTAACCCGATCCTCTATCAAAAGGGGCAACAGAAATGAGAAAACTATTTTTTTTTGGAGTACTAATACTAATCATAACTTCCTGTGCAACGGAAAAGCTCAACCTTTCTCCGTTGTCTAATAATTTTTACAGCGAAACTAAAGGTTCTGATTCTGACAGAGGGGCAAAGAAAGGCTTTGATATCAATATCAAAGAAAATGTAAATGCTTCTGAAATTTCAAATCTGATTTCTACTTTTCCAAAGTTTAAGAATAACAGTTTGAATGATGAAGTGACAAGCTTGAAATACAGCCTGCAGAATTATTTATATGCCATCGATGCCAATAACTCGACAGGAAAAAACAGAGCCGTGAAAAGCTTCGAAAAATCGTACAAGAAAATTCAAAAACTCAGACAGCAGCTTAATAAAGATGATGATGAAGTTCTTAACAGGTATCTGGTCCGTTTAAAAACCAATATTTCTGTCATTGAAGATTCTATAAAAGGAAATTAAAAACTAACCACTATTAATGATTAAAATTCAGGCAGAAGCCAATGTTCCCACAGAACACGGCTCTTTCCGAATGATCGCTTTCTCCGAAAACGAAAACGACTGGATGCCGCACATGGCCATCGTTGCAGAAAATACAGATTTTTCAAAACCGGTGAATGTACGTTTCCACTCAGAATGCATTACGGGAGAAGTTTTCCATTCAAAAAAATGTGAATGCGGTCAGCAATTGGATGCCGCAATGAAATATACCCATGAACACGGAGGGATTATTGTTTATCTCCGTCAGGAAGGAAGGAATATAGGAATCATCAATAAGCTGAAAGCATATTCACTGCAGGAAAAAGGTTTTGATACCGTACAGGCCAATTTAGAATTGGGACTTCCTGCTGATGACAGAAATTTTGGAGTTGCTATAGAAATTCTGAACCAGCTGGATGTAAAAGATATCAACCTTTTGACCAACAACCCTGAAAAGGTAAAATATGTGGTAGAAAGTAACATCCATCTCAATTCCAGGATCCCTTTACAAATCCCGGCCAATGAGATGAGCAAAGGCTATCTGCAGACAAAAAAAGATTTCTTTGGTCATTTGTTAGATGATAATGACAAATAGATAAATAACAAAAGCTCCGGAGGTTCTCTGGAGCTTTTGTTATTTATCTATTATCTGGTAACCTGACTATTTTTTATCAACATCCCAATTCCCACTCCTATTTTGAAAATTCCACGTTCCGGCCTTCGCATACAAACTTCCGTATAATGCAAAACCCTTTGGGGAAGGTGCCGGATTCAAATGACCGCCAGGCTCCTGAAGACCTGTATAATAGACTTCTTCCACTTTACCGTTTAAAGTCCTTATGACCTCCATACTTCCAGTGTTTGATACATTCAAAATCAAAGTTCCACTAACTTCACCAGAATAAGTACCCACCCAAATTCCCACATAGGGAGAAACATAGTTGTCATGTGTATTATTTCGATTATAATTTTGCGGAATACTATCTTCGATCTCACTGCATGAGAACAAAATGAATAATGGAGTAATGATCAAAAATTTAAAATACCAATTGTTTATCATCACTTTTATGATCTTATTTTTGATACTAAAATTAACTTTTTTAATCTCCCAACCAAAATAATTAGAATATAAAAAAAGCTTCGGGATTTCTCCCGAAGCTCTTAATAATTATAAAAAACTGAAAAGATATTCTTAATTAATTTTTAAGTTGAATTCTAGACTCATCAATGTTATAATATTTAATTACGCTATTATAATCAGAATAATCAACTGGTGCGACAGCACTTTTGCTAACGCCAGTTTTAGCAGGAACTGTTACAACCCTAAAAGTTTTCCCTTGATAATACCCTGGATTTGCTGTTAAGCTAAAAGTAGCCGAAGAGTTTATATTAATAGTAACTCCAAATTTGCTAAAATCATAGATATAATCTACAGCTTCGTTATTTGGGCTTAATGGCACATAAGAAGTATAGGGAAGTAATTTCCAAAGTGGAGCACCTCCATCTGTACCAATCTGCATATAAATAAGCACTACATCTGACTCTACTAATGGTTTCTTGAAATCATCCTTGAACCTATACAGGTTATTAGTTACCATTGAAAAATTAGGACTAATATCGAAAGCTTCAGAATAAGTATCATAATCTACCGGATTCTGTACAACAACATCATCATCATTGTCACAACTATAAGCGGTAAAACCTACAGCACCCAGGAATAAAAATAGAAGTATTTTTTTCATTTTTAGAAAAGTTTAGTTATTATTTATAAAGCGTATTCAAATCATATACCAAAAATTACAAAAACATTGTTTTCATCATTTTTTTAATTGTATTTTTGTTCTTATTCAAAAGATCATGAAGAAATTGTTATATACTTCCCTCTTTATTTTTTCATTAATAAGCTTTACTGCCAAAGCTCAATATCAGCCCAAAAACATTTCCAAAGAAGACTTGAAAAAGGCTCATCACTGGGTAGACAAGACCTACAGGTCTCTTTCCCAGGATGAAAAACTGGGACAGCTGTTTATCGTAGCATTATATACGAATAAAGGTGAGGACTATATTAATCAGATAAAAAATATCGTAGTTAATGAAAAGATCGGAGGATTGATCTTAATGCAGGATGATGCTGCCAGAGAAATTAATCTGGTCAACGAATTTCAGCAGAAGTCAAAAATTCCGATGATGATCGGGATGGATGCAGAATGGGGACTCTTTCAAAGAATTGCCACAGCACACAAATTCCCATGGGCTATAACCCTTGGAGCAATACAGGATAAGAACCTTATCTATCAAATGTCTGCCAAAGTAGCAGAAGACTGTCACAGAATGGGGATCAACTGGGATTTTGCGCCGGTTGTTGATGTCAATACCAATCCGAACAATCCTATCATCGGAAACAGAAGTTTCGGTTCAGAGGTAGATAATGTGATCAGCTCTGCCTTATCTTATTCCAATGGCCTTCAGGATAATACCATTCTTGCTGCTATTAAACATTTTCCCGGACATGGAGATACGAGCACAGACTCACATCTGGATTTGCCAGTAGTATCACATAGTTTAGAAAGATTGAATACTGTAGAACTGGCGCCTTTTAAAGCTTTAATGGACAAAGGGATTGGTGGTGTGATGGTGGCTCACTTATATGTTCCCAGCCTGGAATCAGGAAAAGGAATTCCTGCTTCCGTTTCTAAAAATATTATTACAGATTTATTAAAAAATAAATTAGGTTATAAAGGTTTAATTATCACCGATGCCTTAAATATGGGTGCTGTAGCCAATAAATATAAACCCGGAGAACTGGATGCTCTTGCATTTAAAGCAGGAAATGATATAATGCTTTTCTCTCAGGGTGTCTCACAGGGGAAAAAATTAATTCAAAAAGGAATTGAAAACGGTGAAATTTCTCAATCAAGAGTAGAAGAAAGCGTAAAGAAAATCTTATTGACCAAATATTTTCTGGGCCTTGATCAATACAGTCCCAAAAATCCTGAAAATATCAACAGCGACCTGAATAATGATTCGCACAAAACATTGGTACAGAATCTTTATGCCAATGCATTGACTCTGCTAAAAGATGATCAGAAACTACTTCCTATCAATGGAAAGCAGCTTTATTATGTTCCTTTGGAAGAAGCTCCGTATCAGACTTTCGCAAATCAACTGGGATCTACTATAGTTATCAAAAAATCAAGTGAAATTAATACGATCCCTGCAGGTTCTACAGTCATTGTAGGAATCCACAAGGATAATTCAACAGCGTACAAACCCTATAAAATTTCAGCAGAATCTAAAAAGATTCTTGCTGATCTTACCAAAACCCAGAGCGTTATTTTAAGCGTATTTGGTAGCGCTTATGCTTTGAAAGATATTGATATTTCAAAAGTATCAACAGTCCTTGTAGCTTATGAAAACAACGATGACTCTATGACTGCAACAGCGGCTGCTCTGAACGGAAAAACAAAAATATGGGGCAGACTGCCTGTACTGGTTAATGATCAGCTGAAAGCAGGAATGGGAATCGACATGGTTCCGAATTCTGCTTCGAATGAAAATACAACAGTTTTTACAACATCAAAACAACAATAATCTAATGAAAATAGGCATACTTTGCTATCCAACTTACGGAGGAAGCGGAATCGTAGCAACAGAACTGGGAATGTCTCTAGCCAACAAAGGCTATGAAGTCCATTTCATAAGTTCGGCACTTCCTGCAAGACTAGACATTACGAACCCTAATATTTTCTTTCATAGGGTGAATGTACAGACTTATCCCCTTTTTCAATATCAGCCTTATGATATTGCATTAAGCTCGATGATCTACCGTGTTGTCAATCTGTATAAGCTGGATCTTTTACACGCTCATTATGCCATCCCTTATGCGTATGCTGCATTTACAGCTAAACAAATGCTCAAGGAAGATAATAATGATATCCCATTGGTAACTACACTTCACGGAACTGATATTACCCTTGTAGGACAACATCCGAGCTACAAACATGCTGTGGAGTTTTCAATCAACCAATCGGATGCCATCACTTCAGTTTCTGAAAGCCTGAAAAAAGATACACTCCAGTTTTTCAACATAAAAAAAGAGATACAGGTTATTACCAACTTTATTGATAATTCTGAATTTGAAGACTTAACAGAATGCCAGAGAACACAGTTTGCCAATCCTGATGAGAAAATTTTGATCCACGTGTCAAACCTTCGTCCGGTAAAACGTGTTGATGAAGTTCTGCAGATTTTTAAAAGCGTTGAGAAAAAAGTAAAGTCAAAACTGATCATTATAGGCGAAGGCCCGGATATGGAAAAGGTCAATCAGTTTCTGGAAGAAAATCCTGAACTTATTTCAAAAATCCGTCTGCTTGGGAAAGTAAACGATCTGTATAAGATTTTACAGCTTTCCGATGTATTTCTTCTTCCCTCTGAACAGGAAAGTTTTGGTTTGGCGGCGCTTGAAGCCATGGCCGCTTATACTCCGGTAATCAGCTCTAATGCAGGTGGAATTCCCGAAGTGAATATTCAGGGAGAAACAGGCTTCTTAGCTGAGATCGGAAATGTAGAAGCGATGAGTAATTACACCATCAAGCTTCTGAGCAACGACGAACTTTTGGCAACGATGAAAAAGAATGCTAAAGAGCAGGCTATTAAATTTGATCTGAAAAACATTCTTCCTATCTATGAAGAAATGTACAGAACGACTATAGAAAATTTTAAGAAAGAGCTCACAAAAGCTTAACGCTCTATATCGGAATATCTTTCAGATACATCTGAATGGTTCATTCCGGATAAATCAATGATTTAATTAATATTCCCGCAGGCCAAATGGAACTGATATATAATACGAAAGGATTTGTAGATGAGTTTTCTATCATCCGCCTCGACGGGAATATTAGTTATAGCAAAGACCCTCAAAGAACCACAGTTAACCGGATCTATATTTACCAAAATGGACAAGGATCTGTAGATATTGACAATGCATCTCTCCAGCTGGAAAAATATCAGGTTCTTCTTATTGCCAAAGGACAGATCTTTTTGTTTTCTGATGATACTTCTATTAATGGATATGAAATTACCTTCACCGATGCATTTTGGGAAAAAGCACCGGAGAGTGCAAGCAACTGCAAATCTGTTCTTTTCAATCTGAATGCAGATAACCAGGGTCTGGCCGCAGCAAAAGAAGATCTTGATGAACTCTTATCTGTTGCAGCAATGCTTGAGCTGGAATCAAGAGGTAAAGAATATATCAATAAAACAGATTCACTGGCAGCCTATCTTAAGATCATCATGATCAAGACAGCCAATATCAACTTTTCTTTACAGGACCGATACAACAGTTCTGACAGAAAAATATACACCCAATTTCTGGAACTGGTTTCACAAAACTATCAGAAGACCCGCGAAGTTTCAGTTTATTCAGGACTCCTGAATATCAGCAATAAACAACTTGCTGCTATATCGAAAAAACAGGGTGGGATTTCTCCCAAAAAGATTATAGCAGGGATGATCGTGAATGAAGCTAAAAGAATGCTCTATTTTTCAGCTTCTTCCATAAAGGAGATTGCTTCAATACTCCATTTTTCCTCAACGGAACAATTCAGTCATTTTTTTAAAAAACAAACGTCTCTTTCACCTCAGGCTTATCGAAATACAGGTCAATTTTGACATGTGAAAGTAAAAAATTGATATTCTCCACGCTTTATGATTGATTTAATTTTGTAAAAAAAGTTATGACAGCAAAGTTAAAATCAGTGGCTGGAATTATAATTCCCGACAGTACCATTGCAGAACAGGCAAGAGAACTTCTCTTAGAGCACGGCAATGAATTTTTATACAATCATTCGATGAGAGTATTTCTTTTTTCATCTTTAAATGCTAGAAGAAAAGAAATCGCTTATGATTCTGAGCTTCTTTATGTTTCTTCTCTCTTTCATGATCTTGGCCTCACACAACAGTACAGCAGTGCTGATCTCAGGTTTGAAGTGGATGGAGCCAATGCAGCAAGAGATTTCCTTAAAGGACATGGACTGCCTGAAAAAAGCCTGCAGCTTGTTTGGGACACCATTGCCCTGCACACAACCATTGGAATTGCGGAACATAAAGAGGCGGAAGTCGCACTGATGTATTCAGGGGTTGGACTTGACGTAATGGGTGAAGGATATGAAAATCTGTCCGAAAAACACCGTGATGAGATCGTAGGATTTTTTCCGAGAACAGATTTTAAGAAAAAGATTATTCCTGCTTTTTTCTCAGGATTCGAGCATAAAACAGAAACAACATTTGGAAATATTAAAGCTGATGTATGTGCTTTTATGATTCCTAATTTCCATCGTAAAAATTTCTGTGACTGTATTCTTCATTCGCCCTGGTCAGAATAAGCAGAACATGTAAAAATGCATACCAGCGATAGATAAAGACACCTTAAAACTTAAGGTTTTAATTCATTAAATTTAGACAGAAATGCCTCTCGTAAAATACGGAAGGCATTTTATGTTTTTAGTTAAAATACTAGTAAAAAAGAATGAACAGAACCCGAATTTCTAATTTGTAAACTATATTTCTATCTAAAGAAAATTATGTAGTATGGACTCAGAAAATTTACGGAAGGGGCTGATAAAAATGCAAATTTTCTATTATATTTATGCTTACACTTATGACGGAAAAACTGCTACAATATCTATGGAACTATAAGGTTTTCAAAAATTTTGACTTCAGGGACACTGAAGGAAATTCTGTTGAAGTGATCCATTTTGGAAAATGGAATAAGAATGCCGGACCTGATTTCCTTGATGCTCAAATCAAAACAAAAGGATTGATTATTGTGGGCCACATAGAACTTCATGTAAGAACCTCTGACTGGATTTTTCACAATCATTCCCCCGATCCTAATTATAAAAATATCATCTTACACGTTGTTTATCAGCATGACACCGAAATTGATGACCTCATCAAAAAAAATGTTCCCACTCTTGAACTTAAAAATCATATCGACAAAAATATTCTGTGGAAATATGAAAAATTAATCAATGGAACTCAATTCATTCCGTGTGAAAATATTTTTGATCCGAATAAAATTCCAATTCATTTTCATGAAGCAAATGTGCTTAAAAAACTGGATGAAAAATCTCTGGAGCTGGAACAGAATTTAGAACGCTACAGGAATAATTTTGAAGCAGTTCTTTTCCACAGCCTGGCCTATTCTTTCGGCTTAAAAATAAATGCTCCTATTTTCAGGCAAATTGCAGAATCAATAGATTTCGGTATCATCAATAAAATCAGACAGAATGAGTCCCAGTTAGAAGCTCTTTTCTTTGGTATTTCAGGATGGCTTGACACTCCAAAGGATGGACAGATGATGCTCTGGAAGAGAGAATTTGAATTCATCATAAAAAAATTCAATATTCCTGATTTAAGATTTCACCCCAAATTTCTCAGGCTTCGCCCTCCCAACTTCCCAACGATCCGCCTTTCTCAGTTGGCCCATCTTTATTATATCCATCAGAATCTATTTTCAAAGATGATCAAAGCTGAAACTACCGATGAGTTATACAAAGTTTTTAATCCTGTAAAAGCCTCTGATTATTGGGATTGTCATTTCAATTTTGGAAGTATTTCCAAATTTCAGCATAAAACATTAAGCAGGGATTTTATTGAATTGATTATCCTCAATACAGTACTTCCTTTAAAATATACTTATCATAAATACTACAGTGAAGAAATCGCAGATGACATCCTGAATTTGTACAGAAACAGTCCGGCAGAAAAAAACTCTGTAATTACGGAATGGAAAAAACTTGGGTTGAAAGTTCACAATGCACTGGAAAGTCAGAGTCTCATTTATCATTATAAAACCTCTTGTGAAGAAAAAAATTGCTTAAATTGCGGTATTGGATTTAAACTTTTAAAAGAATCTTCAAATGCTTGATAATATCCGCCACAAAATGGAAAGAGAATGGTTTGGTGTTCTTACGAGAACAGGAGCTAAACTAGGGATCCCTGTATCTAAATTAAGGATCTTTTTTATCTATTCTACTTTTGCCACCGCCGGCTTTTTCTTTTTGATCTATCTGGGACTGGCCTTCACGCTTTGGATCAAAGATATTTTTATTACAAGAAGACCCAGTGTTTTTGATTTATAATTATGGAATTTTTACCGATTACTTCAGCCGAGGACTATAGAGTTCAGGAAATCTATCAATCTTACTCCAGCACTTTTCCCGAAGATGAGCAAAGAGACTGGAACCAGTTTACTGCGTTATTTTCAAATCCCAATGTGAAAGTGATCTCTGTACTTCATGAGTCACAGACTATAGGATATCTCATCATCTGGGAGCTGAGTTCTTATGTTTTTGTTGAACATTTTGAGGTTTTTGAGGCATTCAGAAGCCAGAAACTTGGATCACATATTACAGGATATCTGTTTGAGAATTATCCGAGAATTATTTTGGAAATAGAACCGGATCATTTGGGTGAAGATGCCAAAAGACGCTATTCGTTCTACCTGAGAAATGGTTTTACCCTGATCGACGAGATGTATGTACAGCCAAGCTATGGGGAAGGAAAAAAATCTTTGGACCTCTGGCTGTTGGCGAATTATACTCCTGAAAATTTAAAGAGTGTGAAAGATGAAATCTATGATGTAGTTTATCATTAAAATATAAAAACCGCCGGAATTTTCCGGCGGTTTATTTTTGATCATCCCTTCAGATCTTTGAGATCCTCCAGAATTCATTCTGTAATCTTAGTTGACTTCGTATTCCAGTTTTATGGTAATATTCGCTTCTTTTTCCTTAGAAGAAGTATTGAATGTTCCGCCGTATGAATAGTCTTCGTTGGAATTGGGTTCCGTGATCTGGATCACTCCCATTGTTGCTTTTTTAAGTTTACCCAGGCTGCTTCCGGAATTTTCAGCTATTTTTTCAGCTCGTTCTTTAGCATCTTTTGTTGCCCCTGCGATCATTTCCTGTTTTACTGTTGCCAGTTTTGTATAGAAATAAGAGGGTGCGGACGAGGTAAACTCAATACCTCTGTTGATAATCTCGGTAATATTTCTGGAAAGATTCTCAATCTTTACGACTTCTTTGCTTTCAATAGAAACTTTTTGGGTAAGGTTGTACCCAGAAAATTCACCCTGCACATAATTTCCATTAGAGTCGTTATAGCTTCTGAACTGCTTTTGGATATCTACAGAAGAAAACACGATCTCATTCTGTTTGATCCCTTTTGAAACAAGATAATCATTGATAACTTTTCTATCTATAGCCAGTTCATCATAAGCAGCTTTCAAATCGGAATTATTTTTGGAAAAACTTCCTGACCACGTGATCAGATCGGAGGTAAATTGTTTGGTTCCTAACCCGGTGACTGAAATGGTGTTTTCCGATCTATTTCTGTTTTTAATCGCATTTCCTAAAAAACCGAGGCCGAGGACAAATCCTAGCGCTGCGATTGCTACTGCGATAATATTTTTATTCATAACAATTGTGATTGATTGATTCTGTGTAGCAGTATATCAATTTTCATTCCGATTTTTAAGAATTCTTTAACATTACTCCTGCTGTTTGCGCTGCTTTAATCTTTCGAGATAAACAGGCATGGTATCTTCCATTCTAAGCAGCACTCCGGATAGGTTTTTGGCCTTCACATAAGTTCTTACCTGAGGCTTAGCCTCAAAGGAATATTGGATAAATTCTGAAATTCGCTCTTCAGGAATTCCTGCTTTCGTAAAGTATTCATTATCCACTCTGTTGCGAACCCACATTATATGTTCCTGCAGATCATCATATCTGTACTGACGTTTCTGACGCCTTGCCTTTCCACTTATCAGATCGTAGGTACCCTGCACATCCAGGCTCCCTAAGAGAATTGGAAGAAGTACCTGCTTCACTTCTGCAGGTTTTTCCCGCATTTTCCCAACGGGCTGCGGCAACCCCACTGCCTCCCGCACAATTTCTCCTTTATCTACTTTTGCGGCCAGTCTTGAATCGATCTCCAGGTCGCCGGTTGGTTTTTTTACGATTTTCACCTCGCCTACATCTCTTGGAATGGGAATCATAGTGACCAGCAACTGAGGATTATATCCACTGGTCAGAACTCTTGTGGATACTCTGGTGAACTCTGCTTTTACAAATCTCAGCTCATCATTCGGAGAAGCTTCAATAGAAAATATTCCCTCAGAAGTGGAAGATGTTTTCTGATCAGTAGACATATTGATAATAAGAACTGAACTTAAATTTTCACCGCCATCATCCACGATACGTCCTGTTACAGTTTGTTGGGAAAAGACAATATCGAACAGAAAAATAAGAAAGAATACAATTTTCTTCCTGTCAGTAATATCAATATTTCCGCATACAAATTTCATCATGAATTTTACTACAATTAAATACTGTCAAGCTTATTGGTTTTCTTATATTCAGCAAAAGCTGCTCTTAGTTCAAACTCCACAACATCAATTTTAAAGTTCTTTCTGTATTTTTTCGCCATCATACGGGTATCATTCGCATAGACCAGAAACTTATCAATATGTTCTTCATCCATCCCATATTTTTTCAGGAACTGTAAATCTACTTCGTTTTTAACTCTTCTGATAAAATTTTGCGTTTCCGTATAATCGGCTTTGGTAATTTTAAGTTCTGTTGCTTTTTTAAACAGACCTACTGCAGCATCTAAAACTCCCAGAAGACTTACCTGACCTACACCATAATCGGGTCCTTTAAAGGTTTTCGAAACTGTATTATCCGGTAAAGCATCAATCAGCGGACTTTTCATATACTCATCCAATTCCGATCTTAAAGCCACCACTTTTCTGGATTCATTAAGATGTTTGCTGTCTCTTTCCAGATTTCCCGTAGGCCTATAAGTGATCTTTACCTCAGGAATTTCTATTTCTACTTTTTCAAGGTTTATGATTAAAGGAGTATTGAAATTTTCATTTACTACTTTCTTATCAAAACGATAATAACCTTCTTTTACAAACCTCAGTTCATCATCTTCAGAAGCATCAATACTAAACTTTCCCGAAGCATCACTCAAAGTACTTTTCTGGTTGGAAACATTGATAATCAAAACCTGACTAATATTGGTTTTACTGTTATCTGTCACTATTCCTGTTATACTTTGTTGAGAAAAAAATTCTGCAGACAAAAAAAACGGTACGACATAAAGACTTTGTTTAATGTAAGTTCTCATCTCTTATTATCTTTGAGTCTGCGGGGCGCGGTAAGAGGAAATTCTTGTGAGTACAAATCTTTGAAATCTGTTCAGATCTGCATCACTGCAGAAACCGTATTTCAGAATACTTTTTCTTTCAAAACCTCCTGCCAAAACGTAACTTATAAAATGTTCTATAAGAGGTTTATCTATTTTAAGATCTGTAAAATATTCATCACCAAGTGCAGAATGAAGGTAATTGATGAGATCAACATCATCCCATTTGTTTTTGATTTTTCCAATAGAGAATCCCTGGCCCTTAGGCTGCACAAATTCACCGGGTCTTGCCGCAAGCACCCTCGGATCTGATTTCTGAGAAATGTAGCGATCCATATCCTTGATCAGTTTTTCGACCTTTTTGGGTCTGTTAAGATTTTTAGCATCAATCTTCAGATTACCTGTAATTCCCTGCTTTATTTCTACTTCAGGAATTAATATGGTCGCTTTAGCTAAAGTAACATTAATGGGAGATTCAATATTTTCTTTGGAAACCTTTCTTCCTATACGTTCGTAACCTGCTTTTATAAAGCGAAGTTCATCTCCTGCTCTTCCGGAAACCATAAAATGTCCGTCCCGATTGGTCACTACCATTTCATCTGTTCTGATATTGATGACAGTTACATCAGGAATTTCAGCACTGTCTTCAGAAATTACTTTTCCGAAAATATAATTCTGGGCATGGGCATTGATGAAGAAAAAAGTGATTAAAAAAAAGAGTAGTTTAAATTTCACGGAGCGTTTTTTATAGAGCAAATCTAAAATTATTTTTAACTTAATCCACAAGTTTAACCACAGTTAACGTGTTTTAGGATTTCTTTTTGATTTTTGCCCGGCAAACTGTTAATTCACAAGCCGGAATTGTTAAAATTTCACTTAAAATTTAGCTAACTTGCAGTCTTAATTCTAAATTCAGTAATGCAAAATTCTTATACAGTGATCAATGCTTCAGCCGGATCAGGGAAAACATATGCCCTTGTCCAGAGGCTTCTGATGATCTGTCTCCGGTATCCCAATCAGCAACAGTCGATCAGGAATATTCTCGCGCTCACTTTTACCAACAAAGCAGCCAATGAGATGAAGGAAAGGATTTTGTCGTGGCTGGGGAATTTTTCAGCTGACAACTTTGCCGAAAATGGAGACTTGAAAAATATCCAGACAGCATTTGAGGCTGATGGTCTAAGAATTACAATTGATGAACTTCATAACCGTTCAAAAAAATTGCTGGACTATGTTCTTCACAATTATTCAACCCTGAACATCGGAACCATTGACCGTTTTAATTCAAGGTTGGTACGAAGTTTTTCGTATGAACTGGGTTTGGCGAAAAATTTTAATCTTGAAATCGATGCTGAACCTTTTCTTATCGAAGCTGTGGATAAAATGCTGGACCAGATTGGTGAAAATGATAACATTTCCAATTCTTTCATGGACTATGTGGATTACAGCCTTGAAAACAACGAAAGAATCAACCTCAACAAGAATCTTTATGATTCCGCAAAGGAGTTTGTAAAGGACATCCACTATGAACATTTGAAAAGCAACAAAAGCTTTGATGACACGAATTATGAAAATATAAAAAATACACTGAGAAAAGAGATTGTACAGAATAAGAAACTGTCTGTAGAAATTTCAACAAAGTCAGTTGAACTGTTTCGTTCAAGAAACATCGAGATTGAAGATTTTGCTCAGGGTAAAAACGGGATTGGAGGGTTTTTCGCGAAAGTTCAGGATTTTTACAGTCAAAAAAGACCGGGGTTTCCATTTCCCACTACACAGGAAGAGTCTGTCATCAATAATTACAGAAAAGGAGCTTCTTCAAAATCCAAAAGCAAGGAACCTGAAATTTTTGAAATCCTAGACCAGCTTCTTGACAATCGGATGCAGCTGATTCTTTTATATATTGAAACTCAAAAGAAAGAAAAAATCTTATCTGCACTTCTTCCTTTAAAGGTGAACAAAGATATCCAGGACGAACTAAAAAAAATTGAGGAAGAGAATGATCTTGTTTTGCTTTCAAAATTTAATATTCTGATCAATGAAAACCTTAAGAACGAACCGTCAGCTTTTATTTATGAAAAGGTAGGTTCACAGTTTCAGCACTATTTTTTTGATGAGTTTCAGGATACTTCGGAACTGCAGTGGCAGAATTTTGTTCCCTTACGTGATCACAGTGTTTCCTCAGAAAATACTTCATTTACGCTGGTAGGTGATCCCAAACAAAGTATCTACAGATTCCGGGGTGGAGAAAGTAAACTGATGCTGGATATTATCAATAAAAAGGAATTTTCCCCTAAAGAAGCAACCCTTTTTGTTTTGAAAGATAACTGGCGAAGTGCTAAAAATATTGTCCATTTTAATAATGAGTTATACCGATACCATTCACTTGATCTGGAAGAAGAACACCGTAATATTTTCGGTGAAGACGCTGAACAGAGCCCAAGATCTCAGATCGAAGGACGTGTAAAGGTAAGTTTGATTGAAAATCTAACCAATGATGATTTTTATAACGACACCTCTGAAAAAATGAGGAGAGATATCCAGGAAAGTCTGGATAACGGATTTAAATTTTCCGACATTACCATCTTATGCCGTGGCAACTTTGATATTTTCAGTTATTCTCAGAAACTGGGAAATTTGAAAGTAAACTACCGCGGTGAAGAAACAAATATCAAAACGATTTCTGATAAAGGCCTAACCCTTGAATTATCAAATACATTAAAGGCTGTCATTGAGTTTCTTCGATGGGGAATCAACCCTAAGAACAGGCCAAACCTGATCATGATGATGTATTATCTGAATACGCTTGGGAGAATCCAAATGACCGATTTCACACTGGAAATGAATGAGATCTTAGAGCTTGAAACGCATGAGGAGATTCTTGAGTTCATTCAAAATAAATATTCCCTTAAACTGAAACAGGAAAACTTTCCAAGATTCAACCTGTATAATTTTGTAGAATACTATATCAATGAATTCGCTGTTGAGAACAAGGAAACAGATTTTCTTCTGAATTTCCTGGAAATGCTTTTCAATTTTACGCAAAATGCAGGAGCCAGCACAAAAGAATTTTTGAAATACTGGGACGAAGAAGCTTCTTCTTATACCATACAGGCGTCAGAAAATATTGATGCAGTTCAGATCATGACGATCCATAAATCCAAGGGACTGGAATTCCCGATTGTATTTATCCCGATGATGAATAAAAACCGGGATAGCGAATTTACCAACTGGTTTGATACCAATAATGATGACGCTTTGAAATCAGTCAACATCAACCAGTTCAGTAAAAACCTGGAAGTTTATGACGAGGAGATAGAAGCTTTCAACAAAAAGAATTCTTATAAAAATTTGATCGACAGGTTATGTCTTCAATATGTGGCTACGACGCGTCCGGTCGAGCAACTGTTTTTCTATCTCCAGAAGGCCAATAAAACCTCTAATAATCTTGAGCTGCTGGAGTTCTTTAATGGAAAAAACACAGAGCAGGCAGATGAATTTGATCTCTATGAAGTGAAACCTGAAATGCTTAAAAAGCGTTCAAAGGATAAAATATCATTGTTTAAAACCAAGGATATCCACAACCTTAAAAATATCAATGAAAACCGATCTTCTATCAAGATCGCTACTCCTTCCAAAAACTATCAGGTACGGAATGAGAAGGTAAGGATAGGACTTTTCGTTCATGAATTGCTATCTAAGATCAATACAGAGAAAGACATTGCCAAGGTTTTGGAAAGCTACGTTTTGGATGGGCAGATCACTTTGGATGAAAAAAATGAGATTCAGGAAACCTTGGTTCAGATCATAAAAAAATATGCGGAGTTCTTTGACGAAAAATGGGAAGTAATCAACGAGAAAGATATTATGATTTCTGAAAGAGGGCAAAGCCATATGTTCAGACCGGACCGTATTCTGAAAGGAGAAGAAGGGTATATTATTGTTGATTTTAAAACCGGTGAACAGACAGAAAAAAACGAACTTCAGATAGAAAGGTATAAAAATATCCTGGAAGGCTTAGGAAGAAAGGTCTTAAAGACACAGCTTATTTATCTCTAGTACCAGAAATTTACCTAAATACAATTTTCAACAAAGTTTTCCACAAAGAAATGTTGATAACTTCAATCTAATAGCCTAATAACATTATTTTCAGAATAATATATAAAAATAAAAGTAGAAATATTATCCACAATACGATTAAAATTCACTAAATTTTTGTGGATAACATTCTTAAGTTATCCACATTCTCCAAAATTTGTGTTCATAAAAATAAAACAGCCCCTGCGTTCTCCGAACGCAGGGGCTGTTTCTTTTACTATATCGTTTAATTAAGCTGTTGCAGCCGGAACAAAAACTCTTTGAGATAACTCCTGATCAAAAAGATATAATGCAGATGGGTTATCGCAAACCATCTTGATTTTTGTAACATACTGTGAAGCACTGGCTTCTTCTTCTACCTGCTCATTGATGAACCACTGCATGAAAGATGTTGTTGCAAAATCACCCTCATCATTAGCATTTTTTACGATATTGAAGATGCTTCTGGTTACTTTTTTCTCATGCTCCAATGCTTTTTCGAAAATATCAGTAGCATTTTCAAACTCATGCGGAGGTTTTGCAATTTCTCCGATGATGATCTCCCCTCCTACATCATTTAAAAAGTCAAACATTTTATCTGCATGCATCAATTCCTCTTTACTCTGAACTCTGAAGTAATTCGCAATTCCATCAAGATCTTTTCCTGAAAACCAGGCAGACATTGAAAGGTAATATTGTGCGGCATATTGTTCGTGAGCTATCTGTTCGTTTATTAACGTTGCAATTTTTTCGCTGATCATAAGTATAAATTTATATTCAAAAATAAGGAATAAAAGCCCGAAATCAAAAGTTTTAATGAAAATTAATACAAAAAGGACGGGGAGATTCCCGTCCTTCACACATTAAAAAATCAAAATTATGAACTGTTATTTTGCTTCAGGAGCTGCAGTATTCATAGGCTTTTTCATCATTTTTCTATCCTTCATTGCCACCCTTCTCTGCTCCATTTTAGCTTTCCTGTCCGCCTGCCATTTATCATACTGATCAGGAGTCAGGATTTTTTTCATATCAGCATCCATCTGAGCTCTCTTGGCTTTCTTATCCTCCATTTTGGCCTGTCTCGCTTCTTTGCTTTTGTCAAAGTCGGCTTTCATTTCAGATTTTCTCTTTTCATGAAGTGCTTTTATTTGAGCTACCTGAGACTGATTGAGGTTAAGATCCTTCTGCATCTGATCAAGGTGCTCCTGATGCTTCTGCTGCATCTCGGCTCTTTTTACCTGTTTGTCCTGTGGAGTTGTTGTCTGTTGCGCCATGGCAAGACCTCCTATTCCGATAAATGCTATTGCTAAAACTAATTTTTTCATCTTAAAAAATATTTAATTAATTGTTATACATATCTTTGATTATTAGTTAAAAGATAAGTTAAACGGAAATATTCATAAATAATGTTAAATTTAAATATCAAAATCATAAAATAGAAAATAAAAAAAAGGACAGATCCTAAAATCTGCCCTTCACACCACTTAAATATAATATATGAAAATTATTTACTTACTAACCGGTTTCTGAAACCGCCATTACTATCATTATTTTGCGGTCTTGCGCTTGAGTTTTCAGATCTCGAACTTCCATTGTTTCCTCTGAATCCTCCTCCGCTATTTTCTCTTCTTGGAGTGTTATCTCTTTTCACATCATTGTTTCCTCTGAAACCTCCGTTTCTTGTTCCGCTATTCTCTGCATTTCCCCTAAAACCTCCGGTATCTCTTCCTCCATTGCTACCATTCCGGAAACCTCCTGAATTATCGGATCTTCCGGCATTTCCGGTCTGATTACGGAAACCTCCAGAACTTCTCTCTCTAACTGGTTCTCTAAAACCATTATTCGGTCTGCTTGTTCTGATTACATTAAAAGTAGGATTATCCGTTCTTCTGAATCTGGATCTGTCTACTCTGTATACATTGATATTGACATTTCTGTACCTTGGCATTACCGTATATCTTGGTGCATAATATGTTCTTCTGTAATTTTGGAAGTAAACAATAGGACTGGCTCCACGATAATAATTATTTTGAAAAACAACAAATGTTCTTGGTCCTAAAATTCTTTCCAATGCATAGAATCTGTCATAATACCATCTATCCGGATTATATCTGTAAAAATTATCCCAGGTAGAAAAATTAACATACAGGTTATTCAGACTTAAAATCTGGTCGATCTGCCATCGGTTCAGTCTGTTTTCTCTAAAAAATACATTCCAATTGATATTTGTAACACTGTTTCTGTAGTCATTATAATATCCCTGATAGTAATCACTTGGGTAATAATCCTGAGGATAGTTGTAATAATAATCGTCCGGGAAATAATTTCTGTCATCTTCATCAGTATACCCTCCATTCTGGTAATATCCATCATCTCCCCATCCGTTATTATTTGGATACTGCTGGGCGGAAGACAAAGCTGCCAGTCCCAAGGCAAATCCCAAAAGTATTTTTTTCATCTCTATAGTCGTTAATTGGTTAGTATATAGTAGAATATCTCTATTCTGTCTTTTGGATACAAATAAAAAAAAGAAGTTAAATCATAAGATCGAACTTCTTTTAAATTAGAGTTAACCAATTGATAATCAAATGTTAAATTTACACCCTTCCACTGTCTTTCACCCAGTAAGCAATTTTTTCATTGAAGATTGTTTTATTTTTCAAATCTTCAATGTTAAGATGCATTCTGTAACGCCAGTAGTGTGGGAAAACTGCAGGATTATTAATCCTTTCGTTGTCCATATTAGGGTTGGTAAGCTCAGAATCTGTCGCCCAAAATTCCTGGATAGGAAAAATGGCCAGCATTGCATTATTGTAGAGATGCTGTTTCATAATGATTTCAGCCAGATGAGAGTTCATCTCTTCCGGCGCTTTTCCATATTGTATCAGCTGCTGGTTAAAATATTTCTGCGTAACCACAGGATCTTCTTTCCACCACTGTCTCAGTGTAGAACTATCGTGGGAAGAAGCCGTTACCACATTCATATAATCCGCATTTTTGGGATTATAAAAAGGAACATTATCCGATGGCATGCGCTGTACTTTCAGTGCAATAATAGCGAGCTCATCCATGACTAAAGGAACACACGCAGGCACCATTCCAAGATCTTCTCCACAGATCAGCATTTTTGTAGCATTGAGAATAACCGGAAGTATTTCCATCGCTTTTTCACTCCATAAATAATCCTGTCTTCTGAAGAAATAATCTTGATACAGATCATAAATCGCTTTTTGCTCCCATTCAGAAATATATTTATAGGAATCGGAACGATAGACATTAAATCTGGGATGATATACTATTTCACCTTTTCTTTCTTCAGTAAGAAATAAAACATTGGCGCATAAGGAAATTAACTTTTCTTCTATAACACCTCTCGGGTACTTTTTGAAAAAATCGGTGAGCTTTCTTTGGGTATCGAATTCTTCTTTAAATGAATATGTCCCATCATTATTACTGTTAATAAATTCAAGGGCCTTGCCGCTATTTTCACCAAAATACTCCCAAAGGATCATATCATTGATAAAAGGCATGCAATAGCGGTTAAAATCAAATGGAATATGTCTTGCCTTGAATTCATCCGAAACAACAGGAACCGCAGGGTAGAAATACCCTAAAATCCCTTGTGTAGCCGACACAGGCATTCTCCAAATCCTGAAAAATCCTAAAATATGATCAATTCTCATCGCATCAAAATACTGCTCGAGTGCTTTAAGCCTATTTTTCCACCAGCGGTAATTGTCTTCCTTCATTGCTTCCCAATTGTATGTTGGGAATTCCCAGTTCTGTCCCAGTTCTGTAAACTGATCGGGTGGCGCTCCGGCCTGGAAATCCATCCCGAAAAGTTCGGGTTCCGTCCAGGCTTCTACAGAATACCTGTAAATACCTATTGGAAGATCACCCTTCAGAGATACTCCTAAACTATGGATATATTCAACAGCATCTTTTAGCTGTAAATGAAGCTGGTATTGCACCCAGGCATGGAGCATACAAACATCATAGTCTTTACTTTTTACCGTGAAAAGCTGTGAAACTTTTCCTGCGATATACTTTTTGTGGGTTTTCCAGTCGTTGAAATTAGGGGTTTTATATTTATCCCTCAACACACAGAATGCGGAATAAGGAATCAGCCAATGTTCATTATCTTTTATAAATTTCTTAAAATTACGGTCTTTATAAATCTTTTCTTTTTCTGCACTGAAAACTGCTTTTAAAAATCTCCATTTGCTTCCAATCACTTTTTCATAGTCGACCAAATCCAAATCATTTAATGCTTCTTTTTCAGACTGATACTCAAAAACTAATTCTTTCGGTAAATCATAATCAAGGTTCTCCAATGAAATATACTGTGGATGCAGGGCATAAACAGAAACTGCTGCATAAGGGTAGGAATCCGTCCATGAATAATTGGCCGTTGTATCATTAATGGGAAGAATCTGAATAATTCCCAGACTGGTTTCTTTTGTCCAATCTGCAAGATTCTTAAGGTCAGAAAATTCACCTACGCCGAACCCTTTCTCAGTTCTCAAAGAAAATACCGGAACCGCTACACCTGCATCATGGTACATCTGATATGACCTGAATTTAAAATAGTGGTTGGACACAATTTGCAATACATCTGTAAGAGGATTAGGCAGTGTAAATCTATTCTCACCTGTCTCAACATCAATGACTCTCCCCTCCTTCTTATCGTAAATACAGTATTTGAACTGAATAAATTCATTCTCAGGAATTTCAATGGAAACTTCCCAGATCCCAAAACCGGACTGAGAAAGATGAATCGTTTTTTCATCATTCCAATTTCCCAGAGAAGCTGTACTGCCAAAGAGCACGATCTTCCAATCTGGATTATAAAGAGGTGCTTCAATTCTGAATAAATGGGTATGTTTTTTTAAAACTGTCGCCTTTTCAGGAACGAACTGATTAAGCTTATTATAAAGAATTTTATTATTTAAATAGTTCTCCGGGAAATTCTTGTTATTCCATTCATCAAAAATAATAAACTCCTTGTAGTTATGGGGAAAATTAAGGTGGTGCAAAACAAATTCTTCTCTAAGAACGCTTCCTTTTTCGTCTGAAAGCCTGTATTTATATGAAATTGATTTTGAGAAATAATCTACCTCACATTTCCAAATTCCATTTTCTGCATAAAACAAGGTATGAATCTGGACATCAGAACCTTTATCATCTACAATTACGAGCTGTAGATTCTGTCCGGCCATTGCATTATATCCTACATTAAAGTATAACTTCATCTGTATTTTTTTATAAAAGTACATTTTAATATCGAAAGACAAAACTTATTGAAGATCAAATAATCATTAAAAAAACCTTTCCAAAATAAGTTGAAAAGGTTTTAAATTATCATTGAAGTTAAATGAAATTTGCGTCAATAACTATACTGTTTATTCTGTAACAAGAATTTTTTTGTTTAGCAGAACTTTACCAGATTCATCCGTAATACCTACCACATAAACTCCGTTAACTACACTCTTCAAATAAACCTGCTGATTCAGTAAACCGTCTTTCACAGACAACTTTTGTTTCATTACATTTTTCCCTGAGAAATCAAAAAGGCTTAGAGTCAGATTTCCTTTTACGGTTTTATCGTTGACGTCGATATTGATAAAATGTTCATCAACTTTGATTGGATAGATATTTATATTCGCCAGTGCATTCACTGAAGAAGTTCGGTCATTTGCAAAATATCTACTTGCCAGATCGTAAATATGTGGTTTTTCTTCACCTGGAAGTACTTTTGCACGAAGTGTCCCAAGGTCCACCTCATACAGACTGTCTCCTTTGGAACTTGCAATAATAACCTTTCCTTTAGCATTCACAGCCGATCCATTCACTGAATAATGTTCTGGAATACCCGATATTTTACCAACAAATTTTGCTTTTAATTCTTTAGGCGTAATTTTGAATACATTTCCTGAAGCTGAAAAAACATAAAAATTGTTTTCAGCATCTGCTATCATATCTCCTCCAAAACCAGTTTCCATTGCTGTAAATGAATTCTTTCCGTTCGAATCATCATCTTTAATGATTCCAAGATCATTCACTATATACTGGCTTTCTTTTTTGCTGATCTTCAACAATTGGGTTCCCGCATTGTTGAGCGCATAGATATTTCCATCATATCCTGCGGCCATTCTTGTGATATGAGAATTGACATCACAAGACGTTACTCTTGCTACCGTATTTTGTACCAATGTGATTTCCTTTGTTATTGTATTTAAAACATAAATATTGGACGAAAACATTGGCATATACACCAGATTATTATTCATCGGATCATAAGCAAGAGCTGCCATTGTAGCTGCCTGTGAATGGCTATAGGAGTTTTTATCTTCTGAAACACTTCCTTTTCTCTCCTGAGAGAAAACTTTCGCTGAAGTATCTGCCGAGAATAGTTTTTCTTTTGAAGTACCGTTTGTACCGTCCATAACTCGGAAATCACTGAAAACAATGCTTGAGGTATCTTTTCCGGCGATCGCAAAAATATCCTGCTGTGCATGGGCATTGAAGCCTAACACAAGCAGGAAAAGAGGGAATAAATGTTTTTTCATACTATGTAGAATTTAGATTCGTAATCATTTTATGACTAAGTTACGTAATTTAATAATTAGGTAATAAAAAAAATACCAGTATTCAGATAACATTTATAATTATTTAATATAAAAGTTGATATTCTGACAATTACAATTTCAAAGTTTTATGATTAAAATTGTATTAATTCCAAAAAACAGGGATCGTCAGTTCTGTCAAGATCATTGGTATTACAACAAAAAACTCCCGCTTATGGGCGGGAGCTGTATCATTTATTTTTGAGGTCTAATTCAGAACGTAGCTGGTCCCGTCTCTTCCATCTTTTAGTTCAATACCTTCAGCAAGAAGTTTGTCTCTGATTTGATCCGAAAGGTCAAAGTTTTTTGATTTTCTTGCCTGATTTCTCAGTTCAATCAAAACTTTTAAAGTCTGATCAAGTTTCTCATTATTGTTTTCTTCAATATTCTGAAGTCCTAAAACGTCGAATACAAAAGCATGCAGCGTAGTTTTTAAATCTTCAAGATCTTCCAAGGAGATGGTCTCTTTACCGTCATTTAAAGCAAAAATAAATTTTACTGCTTCAAACAGGTGAGCGATCAAAATCGGAGAATTGAAATCATCAGTTAACGCATCATAGCATTTCTTTTTCCACTCTTTAAGATCAAAACCAGACTGTTTTTCATTGTCCGGAGTGATCGAGTTTAATACTTTAATGGCTTCCATTAATCTGATAAATCCTTTTTCGCTGGCGATCATCGCATCATTTGAGATATCCAGCACACTTCTATAATGTGCCTGCAGGAAGCAGAAACGCACGATTGAAGGATGGAAAGGCTTTTCAAAGAAGTCATTTTCTCCGGTCACCAGCTGCATTGGAAGGATATAGTTCCCTGTCGACTTACTCATACGCTGAGAATTCATTGTCAGCATATTGGCATGCATCCAGTAGTTCACCGGAGCGGTATCATTGCAGGCTTTCCCCTGAGCAATTTCACATTCATGGTGTGGGAATTTCAAGTCCATTCCACCACCGTGGATATCAAATTTTTCACCCAAATATTTTGTACTCATTGCTGTACATTCAAGGTGCCATCCCGGGAAACCTTCTCCCCAAGGGGAATTCCATCTCATAATATGAGCAGGAGATGCTTTTTTCCATAAAGCAAAATCCTGTGGATTTTTCTTTTCACCCTGTCCGTCAAGATCTCGGGTATTGGCAAAAAGTTCTTCGATATTACGTTTTGAGAGCTCGCCATAGTTCAGGCCTCTTTTATTGTATTCAAGCACGTCGAAATATACAGAACCATTACTTTCGTACGCGAAACCTCTTTCGATAAGTTTCTGTGTAAGCTCGATCTGTTCTACGATATGACCTGTAGCTGTCGGCTCAATATTGGGAGGAAGCAGGTTGAACATTTCCAAAACTTTATGGAAATCCACCGTATATTTCTGTACGATCTCCATAGGCTCAAGTTTTTCCAGACGGGTTTGTTTTACGAATCTGTCGTTATCTACATTTCCATCGTCAGTAAGGTGCCCTGCATCGGTAATATTTCTTACGTATCTCACTTTATATCCCAAATGCATCAGGGTCCGGTAAATAAAATCAAAGGAAAGAAATGTTCTTACATTTCCCAAATGCACATTGCTGTATACGGTAGGCCCGCAGACATACATCCCGACATTTCCTTCTAAGATAGGTTTAAATATTTCTTTTTCTCCTGTAAGAGAATTATATAGTTTTAGTTGCATTTTTTAAAATTAAAAAAATTCAGTTGATTAAATGATTTAAAAATTAGGTAAAATAATTCTATCCACAACAAATAATTGTTGTGAGAAAAATTTTATTTGAAACTTTTTTAAATATTACCATGGTACAAATTTAACAGTAAATATCTGATCAACCAATTAGCCAACATTGCTTAATACAAAATAATTTTCAACAAATTTAAAGAAAAATATATCTTCTTAATAGGTAAATTCCTGACCTGTTTTGATAGATATTACCGATTCACTATTGTTGAAGCCCTCGGTTTTTTGATGTTATTTTTAATATATTCTTTCATACTCCAATACATAAAATTCTACTTTTTGTATAGGCGCAGATATTTCGTATCAATCCTCCCTGAATTTCAAATTTGCAGGCTACTTACTATTGGATCTAATGACCTCTACCATCTCCTTTCTATTATTGACCTGCAAATCTCTGAAGCTCAGCTTCGATAATGTTTTTTAGAATATGGTAATCCATTTATTGACTAATAATCAAGCTTAGCATGACTTCCTACGTAATGAAGAAATTCTTGTCTGGTGATAGGATTGGTTCTGAAAATTCCGCTTAATTCTGCCGTGATGGTAGAACTTGCTGTATCTTTTATTCCTCTGCAGTTGACGCATAAATGTTTTGCATCAATAATGCAGGCAACATCTTTGGTACCTAATGCTTCTTTCAAAGCATCTACGATTTGCATCGTCAGTCTTTCCTGAACCTGCGGCCTTTTTGCGTAATAATCCACAATCCTGTTGATCTTGGAAAGACCAATTACTTCACCATTTGAGATATAAGCTACATGGGCTCTTCCAATGATGGGGAGAAAATGGTGTTCACAGAAAGAATATACGGTAATATCCTTTTCCACCAGCATCTGGCGGTATTTGTATTTGTTGGAAAATGTAGAAATCCCAGGTTTGTTTTCCGGAAGAAGTCCTCCAAAAATTTCATTTACATACATTTTGGCCACACGCTTCGGTGAATCCTTTAAAGAATCATCCGTCATATCCATCCCCAGTGTTTCCATAATTTCACCAAAAAGTTCGGTGATTTTTTCTATTTTTTCCTGTGGCGATTTATCAAATGCATCTTTTCTTATAGGCGTATGCTCTTTTCCAGTGAAAATATCATCGTCGTTATCAGTAAAATCAACCATTTTTATTTAATTTGCAGCAAAAATACGGATAAAATCTGTTCATCGATTTCAATTTGGACGAAAAACATTATCCATTCTCAACTTAGCCTATGATTATTGTCGAAGAAGTACAGAACGAAAACCAGAAAAAGAAATTTTTAGAATTTCCCGCCCAACTTTACCAGCACGACAAAAACTACATCAGACCCCGGAACCAGGACATTGAAGATATCTTTAATCCTGGAAAAAACATATCCTTCCAAAACGGAGAATGTGCCCGGTTTTTATTTAAAAATAAACAGAAAGAAACGGTAGGAAAAGTAGCGGTCTTTATCTCGGGTCTGTATGAACAGAAACAGCCTACGGGAGGAATAGGTTTTTTCGACTGCATCAATGATCAGAAAACAGCTGATTTTATTTTCGACCATTGTAAAGACTGGTTGAAGAAAAGAGGAATGGAAGCTATGGACGGGCCGATCAATTTCGGAGAGCGGGATAAGTTTTGGGGACTTTTAACGGAAGGTTTTGCTGAGCCCTTATTTGGAATGAACTATAATTTCCCTTATTACCAGAAACTGTTTGAAAACTATGGCTTTAAGCTGTATTTTGAACAACTCTGCTTTTCAAGACCCATTTTTGCTGAAGTTTCACGGATTTTCACGCTCATGCATACCAAGCACAGCAGGAATCCCGCGATCTCCGCAAGACCGATGAAAAAAAATGACCTTCCCAAATTTGCAAAAGATTTTACGACAATTTACAATCAGGCATGGGCTGCCCATGGTGAAGGGAAACAACTGGAAGAAGGAAAAGTTCTGAAAATGTTCAGAGCGATGAAGCCTATTATCAATGAACACATTTCCTGGTTCGTGTACGAAAATGAAAAACCTATTGCCATGTGGATGAATCTTCCGGATGTGAATCAGTGGTTCAAATATCTTAATGGAAAATTCGGTATTGTGGAAAAGCTTAAATTTTTGTGGATAAAACAATTCACAAAGAATGAAAAAATGGTAGGACTTGTTTTCGGTGTCATTCCTGAATGGCAGAAGAAGGGGATTGATGGATATATGATTTGGGAAGGGACACAGCACTTAAGAAAACATACCGATTTCAAGACAACGGAACTTCAATGGATCGGAGATTTTAACCCCAAAATGATAAAAATAGCAGAAAGTCTTGATACAACAGTTACCCGAAAACTTACCACTTACCGATATTTATTTGACCGCACCAAAGAATTTGAGAGACATCCGATTCTTTAAATAAAAAACCCTGCCATTAAATGGCAGGGTTCCTTTCATTAGATACTCTATTAGAATAGCTCTCCGGCTACTTTTTTAATATTATCACTTTTCCCCATGGAGTAAAAGTGGAGAACAGGGACTCCGAAATCCAACAGTTCTCTGCATTGGTTGATGGCCCATTCCACACCGATCTGTTTTACAGCTTCATTATTTTTAGCTTTTTCAACTTCATTGATCAGCTCTTCAGGAAGATCGATCTTGAATATCTGCGGCAGAATTTTTAAATGTTTTTTTGTTGCAATAGGCTTAATCCCCGGAATAATAGGCACCGTAATTCCCATTTCCCTTGCTTTCGTAACAAACTCTATAAATCTCTTATTGTCAAAAAACATCTGGGTTACAATATAATCTGCTCCGGCATCTACTTTTTGTTTCAACCATTTCAAATCATAATTCATAGAAGGTGCTTCCATATGCTTTTCAGGATAACCGGCTACTCCTACACAGAATTTGTTGAGCTCATCACAGGCTTCCTCATCGTTATGAAGATATTTCCCTCTTCCCAAATCATTAATCTGGTGAACAAGATCCATCGCACTGGCATGACCTCCCGGTGTAGGTTCGAAGTATTGATGCCCCTTCATTGCATCTCCTCTCAAAGCCATTATATTTTCTATTCCCAAATACATACAGTCTACCAGAAGGTATTCTGTTTCTTCTTTGGTGAAGCCTCCGCAAAGAAGATGGGGAACAGTATCTACATTATATTTATGCTGGATCGCGGCACAAATCCCTAAGGTTCCGGGACGCATTCTGGTGATACGGCGTTCCATCAATCCGTTTCCTTTATCAAGGTAAATATACTCTTCTCTGGAAGTGGTTACATCAATAAAAGGCGGTTTAAACTCCATAAGCGGATCTATATTGGTATACAGATCTTCAATTCCGATTCCCTTTTGGGGCGGAACCACTTCTAAGGAGAATAAGGTCTTCCCATTGGCGTTCTTTATGTGTTCAGTGATCTTCATTTTATAGTTTAGTTATTTTTGTTTCTGGTTGGCGAGTTGTTGGTTGGTAGTACTCAATAACCCCGACTAACATATTCATAAACCTTTAAGCTAGATTTGGAGATAACCATCTTCTTGCTTCGTCTATAGAACATCCTCTTCTTTTCGCATAGTCTTTAAGCTGATCTTCTGTAATTTTTCCAAGGCCGAAGTATTTCGCATGCGGACTTCCGAAATAGTATCCGGAAACTGCTGCTGTTGGAAACATTGCCAAACTTTCAGTAAGGAAAACGCCTGTATTTTCTTCTACTTTTAAAAGATCCCAGATGGTTTTCTTTTCCAAATGGTCAGGACAGGCAGGATAACCTGGAGCCGGACGTACTCCTTTATATTTTTCTGCGATCAAATCTTCATTGCTTAAACTTTCCTGATTGGCATAGCCCCAATATTCCGTTCTTACTTTTTTGTGCAAAAATTCAGCATAGGCTTCTGCAAATCTGTCTGCAAGAGCTTTTACCATGATGGCATTATAGTCGTCATTTGCTTTTTCATATTCTTCTGCAAACTCATCTGTTCCGAAACCGGTAGTCACGCAAAATGCTCCTACATAATCTGTTTTTCCAGAGCTTTGTGGAGCGATAAAATCACTTAATGCCAAATATTCTTTCCCCTTGGATCGCTGGGCCTGCTGTCTTAAAGTTAAGAATCTAGCCTGTTCTTCATTATTTTCGTTAAAGATCAGAATATCATCCGTTTCATTTGAATTGGCTTTAAAAATCCCGAAGATAGCTTTTGCCTGGAGCCTTTTTTCATCCAGAATTTTATTTAAAATAACCTGTGCATCTTTAAATAATTCTTTTGCCTGAGCCCCTACGACCTCATCGTCAAAGATATTTGGGTACTTCCCGTGCAGATCCCAACTTCTGAAGAACGGCGACCAGTCAATAAACGGAAGCAATTCTCTCAGATCCTGATCTTCAAAAACGGTTACTCCTAAATGATTCGGTGTAAAAATCTCTTCACTGTCCCAGTCGATACTGAAATGGCTTTTCCTTGCTTCTTCAATAGAAACATAATCTTTATCAACCTGTCTGTTCAGGAACTTTTCGCGGAAATCAGAATATTCGTCTTTCAGATCTGAAACATATTCTTTATTTCTGTCACCAAGCAGCGAGCTCACTACATTTACTGCCCGTGAAGCATCGTTGACGTGAACGACTGCATTTTTATATTTTAAATCAATTTTCACAGCGGTATGTGCTTTTGAAGTAGTTGCACCACCTATCAATAATGGAAAATTGAGATTTTGTCTTTCTAATTCAGACGCGATATATACCATTTCATCAAGACTTGGTGTGATCAATCCGCTTAATCCGATCACATCAACCTTATGTTCTATGGCAGCCTGAATAATTTTTTCGGCCGGAACCATTACTCCAAGATCAACGATTTCATAATTGTTACAGCCCAATACCACACTCACAATGTTTTTGCCTATATCATGAACATCACCTTTTACTGTGGCCATCAGAATTTTTCCATTGGCGGGTCTTGAACCGTCTTTTTCGTCCTCAATAAAAGGCTGAAGATAAGCAACTGCTCTCTTCATTACCCTCGCAGATTTTACAACCTGCGGTAAGAACATTTTTCCGCTTCCGAATAAATCTCCAACTACACCCATTCCGGTCATCAGATTAATTTCAATAACGTGAAGCGGCTTCGCAGACTGTAATCTTGCTTCCTCTACATCTTCTTCAATAAAACGGTCGATTCCTTTTACCAGGGCATGGGTAATTCTATCCTGTAAAGGTTTTGTACGCCATTCCAGATCTTCAACAATTTCCTTTTTGACGGATTTATGTTTTTCGGAATAATCCAAAAGTCTTTCGGTAGCATCCTCTCTTTTGTCAAGGATTACATCTTCTACAAGGCCAAGAAGTTCTTTATTGATCTCGTCATATACTTCGAGCATCGAGGGGTTAACGATCCCAATATTCATCCCTGCCTGAATGGCATGATAAAGGAATACGGAGTGCATCGCTTCTCTTACGGTATCATTTCCACGGAATGAAAAGGAAACATTACTTACACCTCCACTCACAGATGCATAGGGAAGGTTTTGCCTTACCCATCTTGTCGCTTCAATAAAATCGATGGCATTTCTTCTATGCTCATCCATTCCCGTTGCAACTGGAAAAATATTCAGGTCAAAAATGATATCTTCCGCAGGAAAACCAACCTGATTAACCAAAATATCATAAGACCGTTTTGAAATCTCAAGTCTTCGGTCATAATTGTCTGCCTGACCATCTTCATCGAATGCCATTACAATTACTGCAGCACCGTATCTTTTGACAGCTTTAGCCTGCTTGATAAATTCTTCTTCACCTCCTTTTAAGCTGATTGAATTCACTACACATTTACCTTGTGCTACCTGAAGTCCGGCTTCCAGGATCTCCCATTTTGAGGAGTCTATCATCACTGGAATTCTTGCGATATCCGGTTCTGAAGCTATTAAATTCAGGAATTTGATCATTGAAGCTTTTCCATCGATCAGTCCATCATCAAAATTGACATCAAGGATCTGTGCTCCGCCATCTACCTGATTTCTGGCAATATCTAGAGCTTCAGAGAATTTTTCCTCTTTTATCAGTCTTAAAAACTTTTTGGACCCAGCAACATTAGTCCTTTCACCAACATTGATGAAATTACTTTCCGGTGTTATGATAAGAGGCTCAAGGCCTGATAATCTTAAATATTTCATTAATTTTTTATTCTGCTAAATTATAATAGGCACTGTCTGCATTCGGTTTCGGCAGATCTATAATTCTGCTTAAAATGGTAAACAGCGGAAACTTTTTATAAACCAGCTTCTATTTCTTGTTTTAATTTAAAAACTACATGCTCACACAAATTCCTTTGCTTTTCTTGGCGGATATTGTGCGACCAAGTCTGAAATTGCTTTTATATGATCCGGAGTTGTACCACAGCATCCTCCGATGATATTAATAAGTTTTTTCTCAACATATTCTTTGATCTGTCTCGCCATATCTTCCGGTGTCTCATCATATTTTCCAAAAGCATTGGGAAGTCCGGCATTTGGATAGGCTGAAACATAAAATTCTGAGTTATGAGCCAGAGTTTCAAGATAAGGAGTCAGCTGGTCAGCACCCAAAGCACAGTTAAAACCTACACTTAATAAATTCAGGTGCGAAACAGATATAAGGAAAGCTTCTGCTGTCTGTCCACTTAAGGTTCTTCCCGAAGCATCGGTAATTGTTCCGGAAACCATGATTGGTATTTTAATATTTCTTTCATCCTGAAGTTCATCAATAGCGAACAAAGCCGCTTTTGCATTCAGTGTATCGAAAATGGTTTCTACCAAAAGTATATCTGAACCTCCATCCAGCAAAGCTTCACACTGTTGTTTATAGGCGACTCTTAATTCATCAAAAGTGATTGCTCTGTAACCGGGATCATTAACATCCGGGCTTAAGCTTGCTGTTCTGTTGGTAGGACCTATTGAACCTGCCACAAATCTGGGCTTATCTGGATTTTGAGCAGTAAATTCGTCACAGACTTTTTTAGCTATTTTTGCGGATTCATAGTTCAGTTCATACACAAGCTCTTCCATATGGTAATCCGCCATAGCTATGGTAGTTCCTGAAAATGTATTGGTTTCTATAATGTCTGCTCCAGCTTCCAGATATTTTCTGTGAACTTCCTCAATGGCCTGAGGCTGCGTCAGAGAAAGAAGGTCATTATTTCCTTTTACAGGATGCTCCCAGTCTTTGAAACGTTCTCCCCTGTAATCTTCTTCCTCGAATTTATAGCGCTGAAGCATGGTTCCCATAGCTCCGTCCAGAACGAGAATTCTCTTCTCCAATTGAGCGTTGAGCAATGAAAGTTGAGTGTCTACTGTATTATTTTTCATTTTCTATTTTCTTATAATAATTGATAAATCCACTGATAAGCTTTTTACATAAAATGATTTTTGCTGTAATTTTATCAAAATCTGTCTTAGAAATATGGTTTTGATCCAAGGACAAGCAAAGCTCATTTTCAAGCTTATATAAAGATCCTCCAGCAATATCCAAAAATGGCAGAGTACTTTCCGAGGTCCCTATTCCAAATCCTTCAGTCCTGTTTGAAGGAACTGAAACTACAGCTCTCCTAATGTAGCTGGTAAAATCCGGCAATTCTTTTCCTGATTTTTTTTTGGTGAAACTATCTAATAGAACAACCAATTTTTTTCCTTCATTCCAAACCTCCAGTTGTGTATAATCTCTGCTCATATGTATTATCTTTTAACGATTAATTGCCCAACTAATCTAAAGCCTGTTTTAGATCTGCAATGATATCATCTATATGCTCCAGGCCAACAGAACATCGAACAAGACCCGCTGTAATTCCTACTTCGTTTCTTTCCTCGTCTGTCAGTTTTGAATGGGTAGTTGAGGCAGGATGCGTTACAATCGTTCTGGTGTCTCCCAGATTGGCAGAAAGTGAACACATTTTTATTTTATTTAAGAAATTTCTTCCTCCTTCTATTCCACCTTTAATTTCGAATGCGACTATGTTACCTCCCAATTTCATCTGCTTTTTAGCCACTGCATAGCTTGGATGAGATTCCAGGAATGGATATTTGGTCAGCTTAACATTCGGATGGTCTTCTAAAAATTGGGCAACCTTTAATGCATTTTCACAGTGCTTTTCAACACGAATCGCCAGCGTCTCCAGACTTCTAGACAATACCCATGCGTTGAATGGCGACATGGCAGGTCCTGTATTTCTGGCAAAAAGATAAATTTCTCTGATCAGATCAGCCTTCCCTACAGCTACACCTCCCAATACTCTTCCCTGTCCATCAATCAGTTTCGTTGCAGAATGTACAACAACATCTGCACCATATTTAATGGGCTGTTGCAGATAAGGTGTTGCAAAACAGTTATCTACAATAAAAATCAAATTATGTTTTTTCGCGATCTTTCCAAAAAATTCAAGATCAAGAATTTCAATAGCAGGATTGGTAGGAGTCTCAAGATACAGGATCTTGGTATTGGGTTTAATATACTGCTCAACATGCTCTGCATCCTCTGCTTTGAAATACGTTGTTTCAATATTCCACTTAGGGAAATATTTTGTAAAAAGGGTATGTGTAGATCCAAAAACAGACTGACAGCTTACAATATGATCGCCCGCATCCAATAAAGTGGCAAATGTGGAATAGATAGCTGCCATTCCTGTAGCGAATGCATATCCAGCTTCTGCACCTTCCATTTTTACGATCTTATCTGTGAATTCTGTCACATTAGGATTTGAAAAACGGCTGTACAGGTTTTTGGATTTTTCTTCCGCAAAACTTGCTCTCATATCTTCCGCATCTTCAAAAATAAAGCTGGATGTAAGGTATAAAGGGGTAGAATGTTCATCAAACTGACTTCTTTCAGTTTGGGTTCTTATCGCTGAAGTTTCAAAATTTTCCATATAGTTTAATTATCAATGTACGAATGATTGCCAGGCTGTTACCTTGCTATATTGTTACATTATTAATATTATTTAGTTTCACTTACTCTTAGAATATCTCCAAAAACACCTCTTGCAGTTACCTGAGCACCGGCACCGGCGCCCATAATCACAATCGGATTTTCTCCATAACTTTCAGTATAAATCTCAAAGATAGAATCTGAACCTTTAAGCTGGCCTAAGGCAGAACTTCCAGGCACTGAAATCAATTTCACATCAAGTTGCCCTTTATCTTTCTGAAGATCTCCGTGAAGATCTCCTACATAGCGCAGTACATGATCCGGTTCCTGTCCTTCTTTAAGTTTCTGATATTCCTCATCCAGTTCATCCAGTCTTGAGATAAATTCACTTTTTTCTACCGACAATAGATTTTCCGGGATTAAATTCTGTATGTTGATATCCTGGAATTCATTAATAAGATCTAACTCTCTGGCAAGGATCAGAAGTTTTCGTGCGACATCGTTTCCTGAAAGGTCTTCACGTGGATCCGGCTCTGTATATCCTTTTTCCATTGCCTCTCCTATTACGGTTGAAAACTTATCATTTCTCACTGAGAAGTTATTGAAGATATAACTTAACGACCCAGAGAATACGCCTTTAATCCTCGTAATATTTTCTCCTGAAAGGTGTAGCAATTTTATGGTATCAATTAATGGAAGTCCTGCTCCTACGTTGGTTTCATAAAGATATCGTCTGTTGTTTTTGCTCAACGTATATCTTAGTTTACGGTATTCCTCGATGGGAAGTGTATTGAATATTTTATTGGAAGAAACCAGATCAAAACCATTTTCAGCAAGGGTATGATAATTTTTCACAAAATCTTTGCTGGCCGTGTTATCGACTACGATCAGATTTTCCAACTGATTTTCTTTGGAGAAGTTGATCAGCTCCTCCACATTCGATGGATGTTCAGCCGTTAGAACCTCATCATTCCAATCGGCATTAAAACCCTTTTTATTAAAAGCTATTTTTCTTGAATTGGCTACTGCAACCACTTTAAGATCGATCTTTTTTCTTCTTTTTATTTCTTCTGAAGATCGCAAAACCTGTTCTATTAAAGTCTTCCCTACATTCCCATGTCCGATAATTGCAAGATGTACTGTTTTGGGTTTTTTGAAAATTTCAGATTCAATAACATTCTTTGTTTTCTCATCCTGTGAAGAAGTTACTACAATATTTACTCTGTTTTCGCCAGCTACCTGATTTAAAAGAAGTGGGAAAACATTATTTCTTGCAAGTTCTGCAAGTACTTTATTGAAATCTTCAGCTACAAAACCAAGTACTGAAACATTATTGATACTATAGATTTGTGAGACTTTTCCTGATTTTCTCTCTGCTTCAAATTCGTCAATCAGGCAAGCCACTGCTTTTTCAGCATCTGCCTCGTTCACCAGAATAGAGAGTCCGTTTTCTATCGCCTGCTGGGAGATCACTCCCACACTGATTCGCGCTAAAGTAAGCGCTTTAAAAATTCTTCCGTCGATTCCTATTTCTCCTAAGAAATCTTCTCCTTCAAACTTGATGATTGATCTGTTTTTTAAAAACTTTATTTCGTTCGCATTTTTCATCTGTTCTTTACTTTTTGTTTATTATTATCAGATGGAGTTTCGCTTTCGCTCTCTTTCATTCTGAAAATATTGTTGATGATATTATTTAATTGTTTGTATTCCATTAAGAAGGCATCATGTCCGTGAATTGACTGTATCTCATGATAGAAGACTTCTTTCTTTTTATCTTTCAGCTTCTCAAAGCACATTCGTATTTCTGAGGCAGGAAAAAACAAATCTGTATCTACAGCAATCAGGTGCATTCGTGCGCTGATCTTTTCCAGTTTATTTTCGTCCGTATTGATGTTCATGAGAAGATGATTCATAAGCTTGTAAGAGCTTAAACTAAATCTATCGTTTAGTGAATTTCCATGATAAACAAGCCAGTCTTCTGATTCCAACCGCTGATTTTCCTTAAGATATCTATTCTGAAATCTGTCGTTTAGGGACTGTGGAGTTCTGTAGCACAACATAGCGTGGATCCTAGCTTTTTGAAGAGGTTCTTCATTTCCATTCAACAGAAATTTCTGAACCAGACACTGTGCGTGAAGCCAGTCATGAGTTCTGAAATCGCAGGCAACAGGAATAAAAATCTCTGCAAGCTGCGGCTGCTTCGCCAGCATTTCCCAGGCAATTCCTCCTCCGAGTGAACCTCCAATAATGGCATATAAGTTTTTGATATGTAAAGCTTCGAGACCTTTCAGGAATATTTCAGCAATGTCTGAAGGGGTGAAGTCTTCGTAATGGTCAATTAAAAAATGATCATATCCGTTTCCGGGAATATTGAAACAAAGAACAGTGTATGTATTCGTATCAATTACCTGCTGATCACCGATCAATTGTTTCCACCATCCTTTTTCTCCGGAAACATTTGAATTTCCGGTTAAAGCATGATTTACCAATATAACAGGTGCTGTAAACAGCTCTTTCCCGAAGATCTGATAAGTCAACGGGATATGGCATTCCTTTTGGGAATGATTCTGATACGAAAGATTAATATAGTTTAGTTCTGTTTTCAATTCTATTATTATTTTAATACAATTGAAAATGCCACAGGAAATGGCTGAAAAGAACTTCAGTAAGTTATCTGTCCAAAATAAATTGGTAGAACGTAGCACCTTCTCTGCTTGCACAAAGGGTTGCTAAGGTTTCATAGGGTCTAATCCCTCAACCTTTCTTGATAACATTTTCAATATTTGAATGAACGCTCTGCAAAGATATGTCTTTTCTTTTAAATTTTAAAAGAAAAAATATTTAATCTTAAAAAAGCCTCTAATCATAAGTGTTTCAAGGCTATGTTAAGAATTATTCAGATGAAAAGAATTGGAATTATTTTTCAAAAAAACTAACTTCGTCTTGAAAAAATGATGAAATATGACTGTTGAAAAAGAAAGATTACAAGATTCCCAATGGAAAAACTGGGGACCATATGTCAGCAACCGACAGTGGGGAAATGTACGTGAAGACTACAGCCCAAACGGAAACGCCTGGCATTACGCGAACCATAATAATGCAGAAAGCTATGCTTACAGATGGGGTGAAGAAGGTATAGCAGGAATCTCCGATGTGAAGCAGATTTTCTGTTTTGCTTTTTCATTCTGGAACAAAAAGGATAAGATAATAAAAGAACGTTTCTTCGGGCTGAGCAATCCTCAGGGTAATCACGGAGAGGATATCAAGGAGATTTTTTACTACCTTGATAATACACCTACCCACAGCTATATGAAAATGGTGTACAAGTATCCCATCAACCCATTTCCCTATGATGATCTTGTTGCAGAAAATGGGAGGCGCAGTAAAAAGGAACCCGAATACGAAATTTTTGATACTGGAATTTTTGACAATGACGAATATTTTGATATTTTTATTGAATACTGTAAAGCAGACCATAATGATATTCTGGCGAGAGTAACTGTTCATAACAGAAGTCGTGAGGATGCCCCGATTGTGGTAGCTCCCACTGCCTGGTTTAGAAATAACTGGAAATGGGGCTACAATACTTATAAAGGACAGACCAATGCCTCCTACGACGGATGCATCGATATTAATCATGACAGTATTTCAATCAAAAAGCTGTATTCAAGAAATCTGGCGGCCAAGAGTGCTTTCTGTGAGAATGAAACCAATACTCCAAAATTATATGGAGCTCCTTATACAGGAAATACTTATTTCAAAGATGGCATTAACGATCATATTATTTACGGGAGCAATACAGTGAATCCTGAAAAAAGAGGCAGCAAAGCTTCTTTTATTATAGATGAAATCATAGAAGCAGGTCAGTCTAAAACTTTTGATTTCAGATTATGTCCTGCTGAGGTGGATGAGCCTTTTGAAAATTTTGACGAGATCTTTGCTGCTAGAATCGCTGACACCAATGAGTTTTACCATGAAATCCAAAGTGAAACGACAAATGATGATGAAAGGAATGTTCAGAGACAGGCTTTTGCCGGTCTTCTTTGGAATAAACAGTTTTATCATTACAATGTAGGGAAATGGCTGAAAGGGGATCCTAATCATCAGGCTCCAAGAAACTTCAATGACTATGTAAGAAATACAGAATGGAACCATCTTCACAATAAGGATATTATCTCGATGCCCGATAAATGGGAATATCCATGGTATGCTACCTGGGATCTGGCTTTTCATTGCGTTCCTTTTTCCATTATTGATGCTGAATTTGCAAAGGGACAGCTTCTTCTTTTGACGAAGGAATGGTATATGCATCCAAACGGTCAGCTTCCTGCCTATGAATGGAATCTGAGCGACGTGAATCCTCCTGTCCATGCATGGTCATGCTTCCGTGTTTTTAAAATTGATGAAAAACAGAATGGCAAGCCTGATCTTTTATTTCTGGAGAAGGTTTTCCAGAAGCTCCTTCTAAATTTTACATGGTGGGTAAACAGAAAAGACCAAAGCGGTAATAATATTTTTGGCGGAGGCTTCCTTGGTCTGGATAATATCGGAGCTTTTGACCGTAATATGGAACTGAAAGACGGACAACACCTTGAACAGGCAGACGGAACCAGCTGGATGGCAATGTACGCCCTGAATATGATGCGGATTGCAATGGAACTCGCCCAGTATTATCAGGTGTATGAAGATATGGCGATCAAATTTTTTGAACATTATCTGTACATCGCAGAAGCAATGGAAAACTTAGGTGAAGAGAAAGAAGGTCTATGGAATGAGGAAGACGGCTTTTTCTATGATGTACTTCAGCTCGGCAATGGAGAAAGTGTTTCGTTAAAACTTAGAAGTATTGTTGGACTGATTCCTATGTTTGCAGTAGAAATTATAGACCATAAATTACTGGATAAGATGCCTAATTTCAAGACACGCATGGAATGGGTACTGAAGAACAAACCGGAGCTTACAAAGCTGGTTTCCCATTGGGACGAGGAAGGACAGGGCAGAAAACATCTGATGAGTATTTTACGCAAAAACAGACTAACTAAGGTTTTGAGAAGAATGCTTGATGAGAATGAATTTTTAAGCTCTTATGGAATTCGTGCCATGTCAAAAGTATACGAAGAAAATCCATTTGTATTCTCAGTTCACGGTACTGAAAATGTAGTATATTATACTCCTGCGGAAAGCGACAGCAGAATGTTTGGAGGCAACAGCAACTGGCGCGGGCCGATCTGGTTCCCTATCAATTTCCTGATCGTAGAAAGTTTACAGCGTTTTCACTTTTATTACGGGAACAGCTTAAAAGTAGAATTTCCGACCGGAAGCGGTGAAAAGAAAAACCTTGATGAGGTAGCACAAAATATCAGCAAAAGACTATGCTCACTGTTTTTAAAAGATGAAGACGGGCAAAGACCTTTCAATGGCGGCAATGCCAAGTTCAATTACGATGAACATTTTAAGGATTATATCACTTTCTTTGAATATTTTCACGGAGACAACGGTCGTGGCGTAGGAGCTTCTCACCAAACCGGATGGACGGCAACGGTAGCCAAACTTATGAAACCTAGATTAACAGTATAAAAAGCAGAGGCCGGCCCAAATGGGCCGGCCTCTTATATTAATTAAAAAAATTAAACTTTTTCTCCGTTCACAAGAACTTCATAACCGATCTCTACATTTGGTTCTAAAGTTTTTGATACGGAACAGTATTTCTCAAAAGAGAGCTGCGCTGCTTTCAATGCTTTTTTAGGATCAATATTCCCTTCCAGAAGAAATCTTACTTTGATCGATTTAAAAGGTTTTGCATCTTCTACCGGAATTCTTTCTCCTTCTACTTCAGCCTGGAAACCTGTGATTTCCTGACGTTGTTTTTTCAGGATAGCTACGACATCTATTCCACTGCATCCGGCAACAGCCATCAGTACGCTTTCCATAGGAGAAACACCTTTAGCTCCGGGTTGTGAGGTATTATCCAAAAGAATAGTATTCCCCTGTGAGTTGGTACATTCAAATAAAAAATCGTCGTTAAGTCTGTTTAGTGTTATTTTCATTTCGAATTTTATTAAAAGATTTTTCGGCTCCGCTTAGAGTGATGGGAGCCATTAGATTTATGATCAGTGCAAAATTATAAAATTCCCCGCGCTTTTATCTCAAGATATTTATTGATAACGTCAATATTCAAGTTTTCAGGTAGAGTATATACGGTATAAATCCCGTACTTTCTGAGTTCCTGAATGATCAGTTTCTTTTCAAACTCGAATTTTTCGGCAACGATCTCATCATAGATCTCCTGCATATTTTCAGGGTTCTTGTGAATCAGGGTCTGCAATTCTGAATTTTTAAAAAATATGACAACCAACAGGTGGTTTTTGGCAATTCCACGGAGGTATTTCAGCTGTCTGTTCAACCCGTCAAGGGTTTCAAAATTGGTAAAAAGCAGAACAAGACTTCGTTGATTCAGAGAATATTTCACATCCTGATACAAGCGGTTAAAGTCACTTTCAAAAAAATCAGTTTTAATATTGTATAAAGCTTCTGAGATCTTTTTCAGCTGTCCGGATTTGTTTTCAGCTGCGATTTTATTCTCAGTCTTTTTGGAAAAGGTCATCATTCCTGCCCGATCACCCTTTTTCAGAATAATATGTGACAAAGCCATTGCAGCATTAATGGAATAATCAAGAAGACTCAATCCATTAAAAGGCATTTTCATGGTTCGTCCTTTATCAATGAGAATGAAAATCCTTTGTGATTTTTCATCCTGAAACTGATTCACCATCAACCGATTTGTTTTGGATGTGGCTTTCCAGTTGATTGTTCTTATATCGTCTCCGGGAACATAGTCTTTGATCTGCTCAAATTCCATCGTATGTCCCAGCTTTCTTATCTTTTTTATTCCGCCCATCATAAATTCACTTTGCAACGCCATCAGTTCATATTTTCTGAGGTGCACAAATGACGGATAAGCAGGCAGCATCGCATCTTTTTGAAAAGTAAACCTTTTTGACACAAATCCCAATGGTGAAGATGCATACACATTCAGATTACCAAAGCTGTACTCTCCTCTTTCTTTAGGTTCAAGGCTATACTGGAAATAGGTATTCCTACCTGGTTCTATATTTTTTGTAATTAAAAAATCTCTTTTCTGGAACTGAAACGGAATTTCATCAATGATCTTTGTACTGATCTTAAAACTGTAGTTATTTTTAATATCAATCTTTACAAAATTTTCATCGCCGTTGGATAGTTTTTCCGGAAGTATCCTTTGAGCAAGCACCGCATTTTTTTGATTAAACAGTAAAAGATAATCTACCATTGCTGCAAGAAAACAAATAATCAGTACTATGTGAGCTGCCCACATCAGAAACGGAAAGAAAAAAGCAAGGACATACAATATCCCCACTCCAATGAGTGAAAAGAAAAATCGTGTATTGATGTATAGGTTTTTCATTTTTTTGATCGCGGGTAGCAGGTTGTTGGTGGGACTTACTGTAGAGAGTTTATTAAACCGTTCAGCATTTTTCACATTTCGATAATGCCCTGATTTATTTCTATAACCATAGTCTTCTACCTATCTTGGAATCTCTATTCCCTCTAAAATCTGACGTATAATCTCATCTGCAGTTAAACCTTCCATTTCCCGTTCCGGAGAAACGATTACTCTGTGTCTTAATACAGCGTAACTTGCTTCTTTGATATCTTCAGGAGTTACAAAGTCCCGTCCTCTCATAGCGGCAAATGCTTTGGAAGCCGTAAGCAAAGCCAGAGAAGCTCTTGGAGAAGCGCCAAGATACAAGAATTGGTTTTCTCGTGTATTGACGATAATTTTAGCAATGTATTCCATCAGCTGCGATTCAACGATGATCTCTTTAACGAGATTCTGGTAACTTTTCAGCTGTTCGGCAGTAATGACACGGTTTACACCTTCCGTTTTATCCTCTTTTCTACTCTCATGCTGGTTTCTGATAATCGCAATCTCCTGCTCGAGATTAGGGTATCCTACATTGATTTTGAACAGAAAACGGTCTAGCTGTGCTTCAGGGAGCCTGTATGTTCCTTCGTGTTCAATAGGGTTTTGTGTCGCAACAACCAGAAATGGTTCATCCATAACATAACGGATCCCATCCATGGTGATTTGTCTTTCTTCCATTACTTCAAATAAAGCGGCCTGAGTTTTAGCCGGTGATCTGTTGATCTCATCAATTAATATAAAGCTGGAAAAAATGGGTCCTTTTTTAAATTCAAATTCAGAGTTTTTTACACTGAAAACTGAAGTTCCCAAAATATCTGAAGGCATAAGATCCGGCGTAAACTGAATTCTGCTGAAACCCACATCCATCGTTTTTGCCAAAAGCTTTGCCGTGATGGTCTTCGCAACTCCCGGAACCCCTTCTATCAATACATGTCCGTTTGATAAAAGCGCAGCAATAAGATGCTCGATCATGCTTTCCTGCCCTACGATTACTTTGGCGATTTCAGCTTTTACTTTTTCCAAGCTGGCACGAAGCTCGATCATATCAATTCTCGACTGAAACTGATCTTCTTTTTTATTTAAATTAATAGAACTTTGATTTTCTACATTCTGGTTTTCAAGGTTTTCCATAATTATATGTTTTTTGGTCTAGCAATCTAACGGTTTAATAATGCAGTGATTTTATCTTTCTCCGATAATTTGGCCTGCGTCATATCTTCCTTTTATTGGTACATTATTAAGTAAATAGATTGTTTCATTGTTTATTTCAGTATTTCATCAAGAAGCTTGTTCATTCTGGTAAGGTCCTCCTTCATCACATTTCCATATGGATCCTGACCTTTTCGGATCAGAATGATAGCTTCGTTGATCATTTCCATTGTTTTCCCGGTCTTTAAATGAAGTTTTTTCACAAATTCTTCATCCAGATTTTGGGTATCAATCAAAAGATCCATTCTTACTTTATTCAGAAAATATTGGGCTTTCTTAGCCATCATATCATGAAAATCTCCTTCCTGAAGATAAAGATTTCCAATGCTTTTTACAAAGTCAACTGAGGTATTTCTCAGAGGTTCTTCAACAGGCACTATTCGCTGCTTTCGTTTTGCGTTAAAGAAAATAAACAGGACAAGACCTCCCAAAAGTACCCACCATGCATATTTCAACGCGGGATTGGAAAGTACAAACCTCATGAAGAAACGCGAAACTTTAGTGTCATTTTCTACAAACCAGATCGTTTCTCTATCCTGAAGATATGAAAAAACATCCTGAGCATATTCTACATTTCCCGGTTTCAACAAATAATAGTTAGTCAGGAAAAGCGGTTCACTATGAACATAAATCGTTCCTTTCCCAAACTTGGTCTTAATAAAATTGACCTGGTCAGTATTGTCTTTCTCTACTGTCTTTCCCAAAACTTCCACTTTAGGTTTGATATAGGAAAATCCTCTGCCAGACGGAAACTTATCTAATTTAATAAAATCATTCTGGTATACTTTGTCTGTAAGTTTCAGTACATTTTCTTCAGCGAAAGATATATCTGAACTATAGAATCCAATGCTATCTGAAATATCTTTGGGTACATTGCTCACTAGGATCATAGCATCCGAACCGTCTGATACCTGATCCATAATTTTTTTCCAGGACTCTTTATCAAGGTCTTTTTCAATAACAATGATATTGTGTGCTTCCTTTTTTCGCTCGCTGTAATAGTCGTAAGGTGTTTGTTCTATTTTTTTAAGATTATTCTTAAACAGACTTTTTGCTTCATTACCAAAAACAAACAGGCCAAAGGGAGATTTTTCGTTGATATTAAAATTCTTACGCCAGTTTGTTGTTTCCTTTTTGTTGACTTCAAGCAATGCCAGAATAACCATCACAACGATGAATATCACAGCATATATTTTGAAGGTTTTTTTCATGTTAAATGATTTAATTAAATTTTAAATGCCTGGTACTGACTTTTGAATTTCAAATAGTTCTGTTCATCAATATTGAACTCTCCATACCAAACATAATCGAAAATATAGGACAAGCCGGCAAATTCGTTTTTCAGGTCAATATTCTTTAATTCTGCGGCATAATCTTTATTGGTCTTTTCAGGGTTCCAGTTGATTTGCTTTTTATCACTCAGTTTTTTCAAAATAAACAGAAACTGGTAACGTACTGCTGAACGGTAATCTCCTTCCCTTTCAAATTTTGCAATGCTTTCAGGAAAGTTGATCTCATGAATATTTTCGTGAAGTTCTTCTGCATTGATATTTACTTTTTTATTTTTCTTACCGAAAAAAAGATTTCCATCTTTCCCCATGAGAAATTTAATAATAAAATAAAGAAGAAATCCTACCAGAATAATAGCGAACAGGCGGATAAGAATTGTCGTGATTTTGGCGGAGTTTGTAAAAACCGTTTCTCCAAAAATACTCTGAAGGATTTTATCTATTCTCCTCATCAGTTTCTGGAAAAAAGATTCTCTGGGTTTGGAAACGGAATAATCAAATTCATTTCCTTTATATCGGGACTGAAGGTTTTCTTTGAACTTTTTAGGATACACCCTGTTTTCTGAAACAGGTTTCAGGATCAACACAGAGTCTGCACGCAGCATATTCCGGTAATGCCCCGTTCCTAAAGAATCTGCCAAATAATCTTCTAACGTTGCACTCCCATCGTTATCCTGTGCATAAACAGGACAAATTGAGAAAAAGATCAGCAGAAAAAGAAGGAATTTATTCATTACTACCAATCGTTTCTATTTCTTCAAGTTCAACTTTCTGATGCAGATCCGTTCTGCTATCGTAATACATCAATCCGGCATTGATATACATCAGATTGGAAAGTATTAATGAAGCCAGTATGGAAACTCCATAAAATACAAAGAAAAGAATTCCCAAGGCTCCGGTGAAAGGGTTCTCTTCAAAATTCCCGTCAGGAGCAGATGTAAGAATTGATCCGTACATAAATATCATCGGGACGAAAGTAAATACCGATGTAACCATATACATAATTATGAACATGATGATGGATGCTCCCCAATATTTCCAATACGGAGATTTTTCATTTCCATTTGCGTATGAAAACTGGGATCTTATGGAATAGCTTAAACTCTCTATAAAACCTCTCTTCGTATTAAAATAATCATACATCAGAAATGCCGATACATTAAATGCAGTAGGATATACAAGTAATATGAGGAAAAACCCAATAATAATAAGCAGCAGCAAATAGGAAAAACCTAAGACAATCATAGTTATCGGAAGTAGGATGAACAGCATTCCGATGCACATCTTGAAAATCCTTCCTGCATTTCTTTTAAAATCATCCAGAATCTCATCTGTTTTGACCTTTTGAGCTCCTTCAGCGATCCGTTTCATATAAAAAACAGGATACAGGTAGTTGACAATTGCCAAGAGTACGAATAGAAGAAAGACGAGTATTCCCGCCACAATCAGCATTCCTGCATTTTCCGAAAAATATCTTTCGAAATAATAACTTTCTCCACTAACGTTGGAACCAACCAGCTGACCGAAGATTTCTCTAAAGCCAAAAACAACTACGGCAAGTGTTAAAATTAATAACAGCCCGTTGATCAGGATATAATTTTTAAAATAATTTCTTCCATATAATTTGAAAAATTGAAAGCTGTCACTAATGAAAGCTCCAAATTCTCTTTTTTTATAAAACTGCATCATTAGTGTGATTATTAATTTTTTTATAAACTATTGAAGGATAAACAAAATAGTAAAATCCTATAATGACCAGTGAACTGATTATTATCGCTAAATTGACCACCAGCGGCATTTTCAAAGCATGTCTTGTGACATAACCTTCAATAATCCCGGCACATATCGTAAACGGAATGGTACTGAGAAAAATCTTAAAAGAATCTTTGAAACCTCTTTTAAAGGAATTAAATCTCGAAAAAGTTCTCGGAAAAAGGATACTTGTTCCTAAAATCAGACCACACATTGCTTCTACAACCATCGCAAAGATTTCAAAAACACCGTGAAGCCAGATTCCTCTTGCACTGTCTTTCAACGCCCCATAATCATAGAAAAAATACTGGAATGAACCAAGCATTACGCTGTTGGAAAGAAGGGCAAATAAAGTTCCTATACCACCTGTGATTCCATAAATATATAATTTTGCTCCCACTCCGATATTATTGAAAATAATACCAATGGTACTTCCCCAGGTAGAACCACTTTGGTAAACACCTACAGCATTCCCTTTTTTAATGTTTTCTATGGTTTCATTTACATAATCTTCACCAAGAATGATATTGGCAAAGTCTTTATCATAAGCTCCGGAAAGCACTCCTATTGAGGTAAAGAGAATAAAGAAAAGAAATGCATACAAAAGATATCTCCTGTATTGATATACCAAAAGAGGAACTTCTGTTCTGAAGAAATAGGTCAGCCTGTTCTCCTCTACTCTTTTGGTTTTGTAAATTTTTTGAAATATCTGAGAGGAGAGATGATTCAGATATATCGTAGTATTACTTTTAGGATAATAAGTCTGTGCAAATGAAAGATCATTGATCAGATTAATATACAACGAAGACAGGTCATCAGGATTTTTTTTTATTTTACCTTGAATAACCTGTTCAATTCCCAACCATTTTTCTTTATTTTGTTTAATGAAATAAACTTCTCTCATAATTGTAAGGCTAAAATAATAAAAAATATGTCTCAAATTGCGATAAATACCTCACAAAATGTAAATATTAACTTTACTATTGCAAGTGTCGGGGAAAGAATGCTTGCCTTCATTATCGATCTTTTGATAAAGGTTGCTTATATAGTCATTGTATTCTATCTTTTCTTCAACATTTTCGATCTTGGGTATTTATTGACAGGACTGGATCAATGGTCTATCATGGCGGTTTATATAGTTCTTACCTTCCCGGTTTACATTTATCCTCTGGTTTTAGAAAGCCTCATGGAAGGGCAGACACCCGGAAAAAGACTCATGAAGATCCGGGTCGTAAAAATTGATGGCTATCAGGCAAGCTTTGGTGATTATCTTATCCGTTGGGTTTTCAGACTCATCGACACTTCAGCTGCAGGTGTAATCGGTTTGATCTCTATGATTGTTTCCAAAAATAATCAGCGTCTGGGTGATATCGCTTCGGGTACTGCTGTAATTTCCTTAAAGAATAACATTAATATTTCCCACACCATCCTGGAAAATATCAAGATTGATTACGTTCCCTCTTTTCCTCAGGTGATCGCCTTAAGCGATAATGATATGAGGATCATCAAAGACAATTATGTCAAGGCCATTAAAGTTGACGACAGACAAATCATCAGTAAGCTTTCTGAGAAGATCAAAAGCATTTTAAAACTGGAAACAGATCCAAAGATGACAGAGAGACAGTTTATCAATGTAGTGATTAAGGATTATAATTATTATACAGGGAAAGATACCTGATCGGTTGATTTTCAATGGTTAATTTATAACTGCCTGAAAACAGGCATTAAATAAATTGAACTTAATGGGAAGCAGATTCACTATTTCTTTATTACAATTCGCCGTCGGTGCAATTTTTGTATCTTTATTTATAAACCTTTGAATATGAAATTTGAAAACAACAAATCAGGAAACGGTGGCGTTCTTACACTGAACAATGAAACAAAAGAAGTAGGAAGATTAACCTATACTATTTTCCCGGAAGACAGCAAGTTTATTATTTCTTTTGTTCTGGTACACCCGGAATTTGAAGGTCGCGGATTGGGAAAATATCTGGTAGAAGAAGCTATAAAGTTCGCAAGAGAAAATAATTGGAAAGTATATCCCCACTGTTCATATGCTAGAGCTGTAATGACCAGAATGAATGATGTAGAAGATATTTTTCTAAAGAATTAAAACCTCATTCACCAAGATGTCCTCAATATCATTAGGATAATCTACTTTTAAGTGCTGGTCTGAAGCTACCCATTCCATAATTTCCTGAAGCTTTAATACTTTAGAATTTGGAATTCCCATAAGGTCAAGAGCACTGGCATTACATTCCTGCTCATACTGGTTATGAATAGGAATCACAAAAAGTTTTTTATCCATGAAAAGAGCTTCTGCAGGTGTTTCAAAACCAGCATTGCATAAGATTCCTTCACAGCTTTCAAAATATTTAAGGTACTGTATCTCATCAATGGGGAAAACTTCGACGTTTTTCACTTTTACCTGTACTTTGCTGTATTTTGAAAACACTTTCCATTCAACAGGAATCTGTTTTAAAACTTTAATTATATTTTCATCTGCAAAACTGGGAAGATATACGAGATAATACCCTTTTTTATCAGGATTCAGATTTCTGATCTTCTTCCTGATGACAGGTTTTTTGATTTGTGGATGATAATTTTCAAAGTGAAAACCAATCTTTCTTTCACTAGGTACATAATATTTCAGAATTAACTCACCAAGAAAATCTTTCCTATCTGGTTTGGGTGTTTCAGCAAAACTCATGGAAGCCTGATGACTCAATTCGATCATTGGCAGCTTTTTCAATTTACCCGCCCATCCGGTAAGAGGTTCATAATCATTAATGATCAAATCGTACTGTGAAAGTTCCAATTCTCTGACTGTTTTTGCTGCTTCAAGAAATTTATTTTCAGTAAATGTTTTACGATAGGATAAACCGCCTGTTTTATTGTAAAGCAGAGAAACGCCCCTGTATTGAAAGTTAATATCGAAATCGGCCTTTAATTGTGACTGGTGACCACTGATCAAGGTGTCGACCGAAGCATATTTTTTAAGAATAGGAATTATTTCCTGTGCTCTGGCAATATGGCCGTTCCCTGTCCCTTGAAATGCGTACAATACTTTCATTTAAGAAAAATTAGTTACTATTTTCAGAAGTTCAGAACTGTCCATATCCTGGATTTCTTCCGCTTCGTCATCTTGAAGTGAATCTTTGTGATCATCATAATAGAATATTTTCCATTCTTTATCATGATATTCAAGAGCCGAGAGGTTTTCTATCCAGTCTCCGGAATTCAGATAAGTACATGATCCTTTTTTATTGGTAACTTCACGGATCTGAGGCTGATGGATATGCCCACAGATCACATAATCATAGTGATTGTCTATAGCCAATTCGGAAGCAGTCAGTTCAAAGTCACCAATGTACTTTACGGCCTTCTTCACATTATTTTTGATCTTTTTTGAAAACGAATATTTTTCTCTACCCATTTTTTCCAGAAACCAATTGACTACATTGTTGATAACAATTAAGAGATCATATCCTTTTCCCCCGAGTTTTGCAATCCATTTAGAATGCTGAACAGATGCATCAAAAACATCTCCATGAAATATCCAGGTCTTTTTTTCGTCAATGTTAAGACAGATCTTATTACAGACTTTCAATTTACCCAATTCAAAATCGGTAAATTTCCTAAACATTTCGTCATGGTTCCCCGTAATATAGTAAACCTGCGTATTTTTAGTAGCCAACGAAAGGATCTTTTTGATCACTTTCAAATGAGGTTTAGGGAAGTAAGACTTTTTAAACTGCCAGATGTCGATAATATCACCATTCAAAACTAATGTTTTAGGCTGGATAGAATTGAGATACCGTAACAGCTCTTTAGCCTTACATCCATAAGTTCCCAAATGAACATCCGATATGACAACTAACTCAACGTTTCTTTTCATAGTTTTATACAAAGAAACTAATTGAAAGTTAACTGTATATGAATGCTATATTATTTTTACAGTGAGTTCATCAGCTCTTCTGTGATTTCCATGTTGTGATAAACGTTCTGTACATCATCATCATCTTCAAAACGCTCCAACATCTTCATATTTGCTTTGAACTGATCTCCATTTACCTCCTTACTATTGTTTGGAATTCTCTGAAGTTCTGCACTTTTTGCTTCAATTCCCAATTCATCTAATTTATGTGATAATGAACCGAAATCTTCGAAAGCTGTTGTAATCATTACTTCTTCTTCATCTTTTTCCACATCTTCTGCACCTCCATCAATCATTTCCATTTCAAAATCATCCCAATCCATTTTGATTTGAGATAAATCAAGTGTGAAAATACCTTTTCTATCGAAAATAAACGCAAGCTCTCCGTTTTTTCCCAGGTTCCCATCAAATTTATTGAAAATCGCTCTTACATTGGCTACAGTTCTTGTCGGGTTATTCGTAGTACACTCAACAAAGAAAGCTACTCCCCCCTGTCCGTATCCTTCGTATGTAATTTCTTCATAGTTTTCAGCGTCAGCACCTCCTGCCTTTTTGATAGCTCTTTCTACATTATCTTTAGGCATGTTGGCACCTTTGGCATTCTGGATACATCTTCTTAAAGCTGGATTGGCTTCAGGATCTGTTCCACCGGCCTTTACTGCCAATGCAATGTCTTTACCTATTTTAGAAAATGTTTTGGCCATTTTATCCCATCGGGCCATTTTAGAAGCTTTTCTATATTCAAATGCTCTTCCCATTTTAATTTTTTAAATTTTCAACAAAATTAACTAAAAGTCAACAAAAAAAAAATACCCCCAAAAAATTGGAGGTATTTATTATTTAGAAAAATTAATTATTTTTTCTTTTTAGCTGGAGCTTTTTTCTTAGCTGGAGCTTTTTTAGCTTTTTTCACTACAGTCTTCTTCTCTACAACTTCTAGATCAGATTTCTTAAGTGCATCCCAAGCAGCACCGTTGATAGCTTCAACAACTACTTTTCTGTCAACAATTCTATCTGCATCAGAAGCTTTTTCAGAAACAGTAGCATCTCTTTCACCAACTCCTACAGATTTTAACTGATTTCCGCTAACACCTCTAGCTTCTAGAGCACCAACTACTGAAGCAGCTCTTTGTCTAGAAAGTTTCAAGTTGTAAGCATCAGCACCTTTCTTATCTGTGTGACCAGTTACTAAGAAAGTACCATCGTTAGACTGCTTAATGATTGTAGCAGCTTGGTCTAATTTACCACTAGATTCAGGTCTGATAGTTGCTTTGTTGAAATCAAATAAGATATCTTTAAGAGCACCGGTAGCTTCTTTAGCGATAACATCTTTTGGCTTAGGACATCCGTTGTATTCTGGAAGACCTGGAACTGTAGGACAAGCGTCATCTTTATCTAAGATTCCGTCACCGTCTGTATCTGGCCAAGGACAACCGTTGTTTTCTGCAGGACCTGCAACTGTAGGACAAGCATCATCTTTATCGATAACACCGTCACCATCTGTATCTGGCCAAGGACAACCGTTGTTTTCAACTGGACCAGCTACTTCTGGACATTGATCGTCTTTATCTGGAACTCCGTCACCGTCAGTGTCAGGACATCCCTGGAATTCTGGAAGACCTGGAGTATCTGGACAAAGATCATCTTTATCTAGGATACCATCCTTATCTCTATCTCTGTTACCGAATCTGAATAAGATCGATGCAGAAGCTTGCCAGAAGTTAGCAACTGTAGATTTATCACCTGGAGTTGATACATAATCACCCTGAACACCAAGACCAAAGTTCTTAGTTACCCAGAAGTTAGCACCAGCACCTGTAGAAACTGTAAAGTGGTTAGCTTTACCATTCTCGTTACCACCATCTCCGTTAGGAACAGATTCACCTTTGTAATCGTTTCTAGGGAAAGAATAAGCAGTATAGTCATGTCTCAAGTAGTTAGCACCTACTCTTAAATATGGATCGAACCAAGATTCCTCATTCCATAAAAGACCAGCTGCTTTAGCTTGGAAACCAAGACCTGTCATTAGGAAAAACTCTTTCCCAAAGTTAAATCTCTTATTATCTACATTACCTACAGAAGTCTGCCAGTCGATAACTAAACCTTTACCGATGTTTCTAGCAACTGTTAATTTAGATAATGGAGGTGTGATTGAGAAGTTGTTCATATTGAACATTGTCTTCGTCAAATTATTAGCAGAGAACGTATTACTGAATCCTGTCTGTGCTGCCTTGTGATTTTCCGCATGAGCACCAACTCCGATTAACCACGGATTGTTGGTCGTCTGCGCGAAGACAGTAGAGGCAACAGTAAGCGCCAATGCTGAAATTCCTAATTTTAGATTTTTCATAGAATTAAATGATTAAATAATTGATAATGCAAAATAAATATAATTTTTCTTTATATACAAAGTTTTTTGAATGATTTTTAACTTTTCTTTAATATTCTATCCAGGTTACGTTTATTTTCTCTATCTTTTATCGCTTCCCTTTTATCAAAGAGTTTTTTCCCTCTACCAAGTGCAATCAGAACCTTTGCTTTCCCCTTGTCGGTGATATATAGCTTAAGAGGTATAATTGTGTTCCCAGCATCCTTTAACTTTTTTTCAAGTTTTAACAATTCTTTTTTGTGCAACAGCAATTTCCGTTCCCTTTTTGTTTTGTGATTATAAAAAGTCCCCAATTTATACTCATCAATCATCATATTTATAATGTATAACTCCCCATCAATAAACTGACAGAAGGATTCTGTTATAGATGCTTTGGATGAACGTAAAGATTTTATCTCTGTACCCGTTAAAACCATCCCTGCTTCAATTTCTTCAAGGAGTTCATATTCAAAGCGGGCTCTTCTGTTTAATATACTGACTGTTTTTTCGATCTTCATTTTAAAAATTCGTGTGATTACATTTAATTAGCCTAGCCAATCCTGCATTAAGAGTCCCCATGGGACTTCCTAATACTTTTATTTCATTAATGAAATATAGAAAAAATACCTCACATTTAAAAACTTGACTTTTACATTATTACGAAATACCCAAATTCTTTTCGTAATTTTGCGCCAAATTTACAAAACTATATGTTAACAGTATCTAACTTATCTTTACAATTCGGGAAAAGAATTCTTTTTGACGAGGTAAATATTATGTTTACCAAAGGAAACTGCTACGGGATTATCGGAGCAAACGGTGCAGGGAAATCTACATTCCTTAAAATACTAACAGGAAAGCAGGATCCTACTACAGGACATGTATCTTTGGAACCAGGAAAAAGAATGTCAGTTTTGGAGCAGGATCACTTTGCTTACGATAACTATACTGTTCTTGAAACTGTATTAAGAGGAAATAAAAAATTATTTGAGATAAAGGAGGAAATGGATGCGCTTTATGCTAAGGAAGATTTCTCTGACGAAGATGGAATCAAGGCAGGTGAGCTAGGTGTAATCTATGACGAAATGGGAGGATGGAACTCCGAATCTGATGCACAAACGATGCTTTCTAACGTAGGCATCAAGGATGGTATGCACTGGCAGATGATGAGCGAACTGGAAAACCAGGACAAAGTAAAAGTTCTTTTGGCACAGGCTCTTTTTGGAAATCCTGATGTATTGATTCTGGATGAACCTACGAATGACCTTGACATTGAAACCATTGCCTGGTTAGAAAACTTCCTTGCAGATTATGAAAACACTGTGATTGTGGTTTCTCACGACCGTCACTTCCTGGATACCGTTTGTACACACATCGGAGATTTAGATTATGCGAAACTTAACCTTTATACAGGTAACTATACTTTCTGGTACCAAGCTTCTCAGCTAGCGACAAGACAAAGAGCTCAGGCTAATAAAAAAGCAGAGGAAAAGAAGAAAGAACTTCAGGACTTCATCGCAAGATTCAGCTCAAACGTTGCAAAAGCGAAACAGGCTACAGCCAGAAAGAAAATGATCGATAAATTAAACATCGATGATATTAAGCCATCTTCAAGAAGGTACCCAGCCATCATTTTCGAAATGGAAAGAGAGGCGGGAGACCAGATCCTGGATGTAAAAGGTCTTGAAAAGACTAAAGACGGAGAATTATTATTCTCAAACATTGACTTAAATCTTAAAAAAGGAGATAAGGTAGCTGTACTTTCTAAAAGTTCTTTAGCCATTACTGAATTTTTTGAAATTTTAGCAGGAAACACTGAAGCAGATAAAGGGAATGTTGCATGGGGAGTTACAACGAACCAATCTCATATGCCTTTAGATAATACAAAATTCTTTCAGGAAGACATCAGCCTTGTAGACTGGTTGAGACAATTCACTAAAAATGATGAAGAGCGTCACGAAGAATTTATGAGAGGATTCTTAGGAAGAATGTTATTCTCCGGTGATGAAGCTTTAAAGTCTTGTAAAGTGCTTTCAGGAGGTGAGAAAATGAGATGTATGTTCAGTAGAATGATGCTTCAGAAAGCAAACGTTTTATTATTAGACGAACCGACCAACCACTTAGACCTTGAAAGTATTACAACTTTGAACAATTCATTGTCAAACTTCAGAGGAAATCTTTTGCTTTCGTCTCATGACCACGAAATGCTTCAGACTGTCTGTAACAGAATCATCGAATTAACGCCTCAAGGAATTATCGACAGAGAAATGACTTACGATGAATATCTTGCTGACAAAAAAGTAAAAGAACTTAGAGAAAAAATGTATTCTTAATTTATTGAGACCACATTAAATTCATGATAAAGAAAATTCCTCAAAGTTAACTTTGAGGAATTTTTATTTTTAAATTAAAATTGTATTATTTGGTAAGCTTCGTTTTTGGAATAGCAACCGTTCCGGGGTCTTTCCATAAACCGTCTTTTTCTGCTCTCTTCTTAACAGCCTGCGCTCTTTTTTCGCTGTCAGGGTGAGAGTTGAACATTTTTTCGAAACCACTCTGAGTACTTCCTTCTGAAAGCAGAGCCAATTTTTTGAATGCCGAATACGCTCCTACTACATTGTAGCTGTTAGCCTTCATGAAGTCGTAAGAATATGTGTCTGCTTCTGATTCCTGTTTTTTGCTGTGAGAAGCATCAAGGAATTCGTTGGCCATTTTTCCTACCTGGCTTTCACTTAATGTAGCAACCGTTCCTGATGCTGATGATGCTGCGTCCAGTGCAGCTGCTTTTAAATAAGCAGATTTAATAGCGTCTTTAGTATCCTGATTTTTCACATGACCTATTTCGTGACCGATTACGGCAAGCAATTCATCATCTGTCATGATATCCATTAACGAAGAAAATACACGAACACTTCCGTCTGCACATGCAAAAGCATTGATATCTTTTACTTTGTAAACTTTATAGTTAAGAGCAAGGCCGTCCTGAGTTTTGTGTTTTCCAAAAAGCTTGTTAAGTCTAACTGTGTAAGGATCTTTAGGACCAGCAACCGGATTATTTTTATCCATCCAGTCAACAGATTCCTTTGATAGTTTCACTGCGTCTTCATTGGTAAAAGTAAGTGCTTTTGCTCCTTTCGAAACAACGCCTACCGCTTTTCCAAGATTAATTTTCTGTGCTGTTACAGCATTCATAGCCCCTAAGAATAAAAGGCAGATTGTAATTTTTTTCATAATCATTTTTAATTTGGACCGCGAAGATAGATATTTTTTTTAACATTCAGTCAGTCAAGTTCATTCCTTAATCATTTCAAAATGCTGTTTTTTTTCACTATTTTTGTGAAATGAGTCAGAAATGGATTTACAAGCCCGAACCCGACGAGGAAGTTGTGGACAGATTAAGTTCGTCACTTGGTTTTGGTACTTTTGAATCTAAACTCCTCGTTTTAAGGGGAATTGACAATTATCAAAAGGCCAGAGAATTTTTCAAACCTAATCTTAACGATATACACAGTCCATTCTTAATGGCAGATATGCAGAAAGCTGTAGAGCGTATTGCAACTGCTATTGAAAACGGCGAAAAAATACTTGTTTATGGTGATTACGATGTAGACGGAACTACAGCTGTTGCCGTAATGTACCTTTATCTCAGCAAAATTGTTGAGAAAAAATATTTGGATTATTATATTCCTGACAGAAATTCTGAAGGATATGGAATTTCTACTGAAGGTATTGATTTTGCGAAAGAAAATGGTTTTTCGCTGATTATTGCCTTAGACTGTGGGATTAAGGCTATCGATATGATCCAGTATGCTCAGGAAAAGGGAATTGACTTTATTATTTGTGACCACCACCTTCCGGGTGATGAAATTCCAAATGCAGCAGCCGTTTTGGATCCAAAGAGAAATGACTGCAGATATCCTTTTAAAGAACTTTCCGGATGTGGTGTAGGTTTTAAGCTATGTCAAGGTTTGAATACCATCTATAAAATTCCAGAAGCCGAATTATTTGAGCTTACTGATCTGCTGGCTATTTCCATCGCTGCCGATATAGTTTCTATGACGGGTGAAAACAGAGTATTTGCCAAAATGGGATTAAAAGTTCTAAGAAAAACAAGAAATATCGGTTTGAGACTGTTGATTCCTGAGGATAAACTGTCTCACTTTGAAATTTCAAATATTGTTTTTGAAATTGCTCCCAAAATAAATGCAGCAGGAAGGATTTCTCACGGAAAAGCAGCTGTAGAACTTATGGTTTCTGACAATCTGAAGCACGCGAATCAAATCGTTGGAGATATTATGAATCTTAATGATGAAAGACGTGAGCTTGATATGAATTCTACTCTTTCTGCTTTGAACCAGATCATCGAGTCCCAGCAACAGTCCAAACATTCCACTATTGTTTATCATCCCGAATGGAACAAAGGAGTGATTGGTATCGTAGCATCAAGACTTATAGAAACCTATTATAAGCCCACTTTAGTATTTACGGACGGTAATAATGGTGAGATGGTGGCTTCTGCCAGATCAGTTTCTGATTTTGATGTGCATGAAGCACTGGATATGTGCTCTGAATATTTTCTGAAGTTCGGAGGGCATCACGCGGCGGCAGGTCTTTCGATGGAAAAAGACAAATTTGAAGCATTCAAAATAAAATTTGAAAAAATAGTTTCCGAAAAAATCCAGGTCCACCAGCAGGAACCTTCCGTTACCATTGATTCTGAAATCAAAGTGGACGAAATTAACCGGGAGTTTATTAATTTCCACAGAAAACTGGCTCCTTTCGGTCCTCATAATATGAAACCTATTCTTACACTGACCAACCAAAAGCTTTCTGGTTATGTAAAAACAATGGGGAAAGATAATAATCACCTGAAGTTTTATATCAAACAGGAATCTACAGGCAGAAACATAGAATGTGTAGGATTCAAACTGGGACAGCATGCGGAAGATTTTAAAAATAAAAATTTCGACCTTGCTTTCACTTTAGAGGAAAACCACTGGAAAGGAAATGTAACCCATTATTTAAATATAAAGGATGTGAAATTCAGGGATTAACCTCTGCAGCAACCTGTTATCTACTTAATAACAATGAAAAAAATCGGTTTATTTTTCGGTTCTTTCAATCCGATACATATTGGACATTTAATTCTGGCGAACTACATTCTGGAGAATTCTGACATGGATGAATTATGGTTTGTCGTAAGTCCGCAGAATCCTTTTAAAGATAAAAAGTCACTGCTGAAAGATCACAACAGACTGGATATGGTGCAGCTTGCTGTAAAAAGCTATCCTAAAATGAGAGCTTCCAATGTAGAGTTTTCTCTTCCCAAACCCAGTTATACGATTGATACACTGACTTATCTTCACGAAAAGTATCCTGATTATTCTTTCAGTCTGATTATGGGTGAAGACAATCTGGACAGTCTTCATAAATGGAAGAATTCTGAACTTCTGATCAAGAATCATCACATCATCGTATATCCAAGGGTTTTTGAAGGCGAAAAAAAGGATTCAGAATATCTGCAGCATGAGAACATTTCAATGATCAAAGCTCCTGTTATAGAGCTTTCGGCAACAGAGATCAGAAATATGATCAAGGAAGGAAAAAATGTGCGTCCTATGCTTCCACCGGAAGTTTTTGAATATTTGGACGGAAGCAGTTTTTATAAGTAATTTTGCAAATAAGAAGTTAGAAACTGGAATTTAGAAATTAGCAGATCACCATATAATCAGTTCCGCCTTTAACTCTTACCTTATACTTTACAACATGGAATTTATCGAAAAATTTTTCTCAAAATATTCTCAGGAAAGAGTTATCAAATGGTTTAAACAGATTTGTCTGGCCGAAGCGGTCTCATGGCTATTTCTATTTACAGCAATGACCTGGATACGTATAGATCCTGAAGGTATCTTTCCAATCATTTACATTAGTACTATTGGGAGTATTCACGGATTATTTTTTACACTTTATCTACTCTTCCTACCTGCTGTAAGAAAAATATACACTTGGGATGATGAAGACAGCGTCTTCGCGCTAATCGCCGCATTTTTCCCTTTTGCAACAATCTGGATAGATAAATCTTTAGCTAAAAAAAACCGCGAGCAATAAAAAAGCGAGACATTGCGGTCTCACTTTCTCATCATTATTACAAACAGGCCTTTATTCTATTATCTTTATACCCGGTATCACCTGGGCCGGTAATTTGGGTCCCAACTCTTTACAACCAAATTTGACAGAGTATTTATATGCTGGTAAGCCATTAACAGTGGATGAAGCTACCGGCAGATTGGTGTTGCTGACTACTGAAATATCAACGGGCATCGTATAGCATCCTGTGAATCCATTCTGCACAAAATTTTCATAAGCCACAGCTCCTCCAGCAGATACTATTTTCAATTTTGCATTGACTACTGTTCCTGTCATTTTAAATCTGACCTGCCCTGTGAGTACTTCTTTATGCGGATTACCCGGTGCCACAACAAATTTCGTACAACAGACAGGAGCTACCGTAATATTTCCGGAGGATTGAGGTGTAGCCCCTTCTACAATCACGGTAAAGCAGCCTATGGAACAGGTCGTACCAGAGTATGGGCATTTGACATTGATACAAATGGTATTTACTCCTAACTTCAGACTTGAAAAGGGAATTAATCTTCCTGAGGAATTCTGTCCGTTAGTATGGGTATATGGGTTTCCTGCCGGACTTACCGCAGCCGGAATTCCATTGGTAAGAATAGTTATGATGGAAGCCCAGATCCCTGTATTCAGTGAATTATATGGATGTGGTGAAGCTTCAACTCTTAAGAATCTGGTGGAATTTCCGGGATCGTATGGGATTGTCAAAGTACCTCCCGGGTTAATGGACGGACCGCTTACATTAGGAAATTGCACAGAGGCAGTCGGTGAACTTACACAAACACAGCTACTGCTTGATTTAGATTGGGGGTCATCAGCAATTTCACGGTTGCTGTATTCCTTTTTCGAAAGAATACTGAAGATTATTCCTACATTCATCCCAAGTGCATTGAATCTATTTTTAGTGTCTACGGTTTCATATTTTCCGGCCATCATTTGATCAATACTGTAAAAGCCTTCACTATTCGGAACCCCGTTGGGCTTGAAAACCGTAGTACTGCTTTTTACATTAGGCCCGGCCAAATAACTCCCTTCGACAAAAAAACCAATTCTTCCGGGAAAATAAGACAACCTCAGTTTTGGAATAACTCCCAAGCCATCTGTTTTGGATATTACTCTTTTCGAAGTCTCAAAACTTCGGGTCTGTCCATTGACACTTGAAGTCTGAACAGCAGTAAACTGGCTTTCCTTTGAACTGATGTAGGCAAGATTAACAATAGGTGACAGGGTAAATTTACTGAAGGAAAAATTAGCCTGCGGTCCCACTTCTCCTATAAAACCATTTTGTCTGCTTCCATTATCTATCTCTGTTTTAAGTGAAGGAGGAACAGACTGTCCAGCGATACGGTAAACTGGACCTTCGGGGTTATATTCTTTTTTCATTCCGAACAAGCCGGCACCTCCGTTCAAACCCAATGATACATAATTTGTTTCTGAACTGTTTAATTTAAAAACAGGAACATACAAATTAATATTTCCATTAAATCCATTTTCTATATGGTTCTCATTTCCGTACGTATTTCCCGGAAACAGTCTCCCTCCCCCTGCTGAGATCAAAAGATTTCCTCCAGGGTTTTTGCCACCTTTCACGATGACACCTTTGATGGGCTGTCCAGGTCTCGCATCCTGTGCACCGGCCGTCCCTAAAAATAGCATGCATAAAAAGACTATGGTCTTTCTCATAAAAGTAAAATTGCTTTTCATAATATTTTGTTTTTAGAATTGTTTCTCAAAATTCATTTAAAACAAAACATAAAAAAATCCCTAATTGTAGGGATGCATCAAAAGAGGATTAAGGGAAATCCCCGGGATTTTACTCCTTTATATTTTTAAAATACCATGAGACAGCTTCCCCCAAAGACGAAACATGAAGTTTGTTGTAAATATGTTTGATATGAGTATTTACAGTAGAATAGCTTATCTCTAATTGATCTGCAATCATTTTATAGCTTAGCCCATCTGACAATAGTTTTAGGACTTCGTGTTCTTTTTGAGTCAGAAGTTTTTGTTGTGCTGTAGGCTGGAAATATTCCAGGACACGTTTTGCAATCGCTGGATTCATAAATGCTCCGCCTTCATAGATCTCTTCTATTGCCTGGAGTATTCTTCTTGGATTATCACTTTTTAAAATATAGCCGCTAGCACCTCCTGAAATGGAGCGAAATACTTTCTCACTGTCATCAAAAGCAGTCTGTACCAAAACATTAATATGGGGAAATTTTGACTTAATGATTTTCAGGCCTGCAATTCCATCTACTACAGGCATATTGATATCCATTAAGACAATATCCGGCTGGTACTTTTCCATTTCTGCTTCTACATGCTCACAGTTGAGTGCTTCTCCGATGTATTTCATATTTTCTGAAAGCTCAATAAGAATTTTCATGCTTTGCAGGCGTTCCTGGCTGTCGTCGTAGGCAAATATCTTGATCATGGTATGGTACTGCTAGATTGGTTCAAAGTTAGGCTCTTGCTGAGCTGTCATCAATCCCTAAATTTAGGGATAAGGATTTTGATGGTGGTTCCGTTTTCTGATTCCAGGTCAAAAATTCCATTCATTTCCTGGGTTCTTTTTTTCATGTTTCCAATGCCATTTCCTTTTATCTCAGATGGATCGAATCCTGTTCCGTTATCTTTGATCTGAAGAATATGACTGTTCTCATTTTTTTTGAGATCTATAGAAACTTCATCGGCTCTGCTATACTTTAAAACATTATTTAAAGCTTCTTTTGTAATGAGAATGATATTTTTCTTAATGCTGAAATCTACAATTTCACTGTCAATACTTTCGTCAATATTTATTTTATAATTAATATCGGAATTTCCAAGAATTTCGCTGGCAATATTCCTTATTCTGGTGGAAAGTGTCATGAGAGAATCTTTATTGGACTTTAAGCTCCACACGATGTCACTCATATTTTCTGAAAGTTTTCGGGACTGGACTTCAATATTCCTAAGGACTTTTTGGGCATCCTCTATTTTTTGTTTGTCAATCAATTCTCCGGCAACCATTGAATTGATCTGGAGACTGCTTAATGTCGAGCCAATATCATCATGAAGGTCTGCCGTGATTTTATTTCTCTGGGATTCCAAAGCCATCTTTTCTTTAAATTCATTTTTCTGCTTGATAAATTCCCACCGGCTGACCGCCAAAATCAATATTCCGGAAAATAAACTTCCTAGAATAATCCAGAACAAGAATGTCTGGTAGAACACCTTATGAATATTTAATTTTATTATTTTCTGAGCTAAAACTTTGCCCGTAAATTTATCCGTAATCCCAAACTCGATATTATAGGTTCCAGGGGCTAAACTTGTCAGGTTAAGTGGCGCTCTTCTGGACATTTTTTTCCATGTTTGATCAATATTTTTAATCCTGTACATCATGCTTCTCTGTGAACCGTGCTCCAGATCTTTGATCAATGCTTTTATGGAAATATTATTTTCATCATATTTAAGATCAAGCTCATTTAAAGAGTTAATTCCATTCGGGCTCACATAGCGTTTGTTATTGATCAAAACCTCATCAATATAGATCTCAGGACGGTAAAAGGAGCTTAGTTTTAAGGGTGGTTTGAAATAATTAAATCCTTTTACTCCTCCAAAATACAGAACTCCATCTGACGTTTTGAGAAAGCCGCGGTTATTAAAATCCCAATACTGAATCCCATCTTCTTTATCATAATTGGAGATGATGTGGGTTTGGGTATCGATGCTCGACAGTCCTCTCTGATGGCTGCACCACAGTTTCCCGAAATCGTCCAGCAAAATTCCGTAGATATACGTTCCTGCGAGACCATTATTGCTGTCAAATATTTTCATGGTTTTAAAATCTTTATCCAAAAGATAAACTCCCTGGTTGGTTCCTACCCAATACTGCCTGTATTTTTTATCTTCCTGAATATAAAAACTCTGTACTTTCGGAAGAATTCTTCCGATTGTTTTATATTTATTTTGTCCTTCTATTTTTACTAACATCATATCCCGGTTCAGGTAGCTTACTGCTATTCTGTTATCACTCAAAATATTAATGTAAAAAGGATTCTGATCCGGAATGGTGTTTATTTTTTCAAATTTTCTGGTCGTTTTATTTAAAAGGTATAACCCTGTAGAGAAAGAAAATACAGAAGGTGAGTCAGGAAAATTGATCATATGCTGATGTTTCCCCATCGTCTCCTGATCATAAGTATAGCTGTCTTTTTGTTTTAAATTCTTATCAAAAACAACAATTATGGATTCCCTGTCACCTATTTTATTTTCAAACATCCATAATTCTTCAGTATAGGGGTTGCCGTAACTTTTACCTCTGGAATTGTTATAATAGCTTCTTCTGTCTGAAGCAAATTTTTTAACTGAAAAATTTTCGGGATCGAAAACAGTAGCAGAATTGATCAACATTTTCCTGTCCGCCAGTTCGGTAATATCTGAAACTCCAGTTGTTTTAAAAGCCTGCATCAGAGGACCTGTACCATCTATCGTATTTTTCAGCATTGCTCCCCGGAAATCTATGATAACTTCACCCTGACCATCATCGCAAACCCACAGTCTTCCAATATTATCAAACTGGAAATTAAAAGCCCTCTCAAAACCTGTATGAAAAACAGTTCTTTGCTTGAGCAGCTTATCAAAAATAAAAAGAGTACTGACGCTCTTAAAGGCAATTTTATCGTCTTTAACTGTAATACCTCCAATACGTTTAAGAAATTTTAGATGCTGTTCAGTTTGCTGATAATTATTTTTCAGGATGATTAAGCCATGATTTGTAGTACCAAGATAAAGAGCATCCTCTTTTTTATCATATGCAGCAGACTGAAAAATCACAGAAGAATCGGCTATCAGTTTACGGGAAGGAATATTTATTTTCCCTGAATCCAGATTATAAGTGATTATTTCTTTTGTACCGATGAAACATATATTCCGGTTTGTATCCAAAAAAGGCATTCTGAAATAAAAAACATTACCATCGTTATCATAGATATGAACTGACTTTAAATGTTGTATTGGAATTTGAGCTTCCAGCTTTATCTTTTTGGCAGTTACATCAAAGCTTACCAACTGATAGTCTTCATTAAATATCCAAATCTTTCCATCTGCAAAACCTATAGGAACAGCCGTTTTATTTTTGGAATACTTCTTATAAATATCAATTAAGGTGAACTCATCAAGCTGGTAATTATAAACATACAGACCTCTTGTACTTCCGATATACAAATGCTTTCCGTCTTCTGCAAAACCATATCCCTGCTGCAGTGCCGGGCAGTTTCTGAAAAAATATTTGAGATTATAAACTTTAACCGATGAACCATCATAGCGGTTGAGCGCATCGTTGCAGGTAAGCCATACAAAACCTTTATGGTCTTCAAACCAGAAATAATTAGAGCCCTGCGAAAGTCCGTCGTCCTGTGTAATTTTTGTCACAGAATAGTTCCCCATATTTTGTGAACTCATTTTTGCACAGCTATAGAATGCTATGAAGATGCAGAGTTTTAATAGGAATTTCATGATTTGTAGTTTAAAATAAAGTTAGTCTTTTTTTAATTATTTAAGAAAATTCTTCTTTGAATGTAACATTTAACTTTCCTTAATTGTCTAATTAGGTAGAAAGTTAAAAGAAGTTGAATTTTTAATATGAAATTTTAATAACTGATAATCAGTTAGTTAAATTTAATTTAAAAACATTTTAAGTACTTTGTATTGCATGATACTATTTTTATTATATATCTTTGTAATGTTAAATAATCATCCATACAAGCTATTAACAACTAAAAAATAATAATCATGAAAACTCAGATTCTAATTGCCGCCATATTTTTCAGCGGACTTGCAGCTGCCCAGCAGACAAAAGATACTCTGAAAGTAAAAAATATTGAAGCTGTCAATATCAAGAAACAGGTTTTCAAAAAACAAAGCGACCGTTTCATCTATGACGTAGCCTCTTCTCCTATTGCAAAGGGAACGAATACGTTCAATCTTTTGAAACAAACCCCGATGATTTCCAGTATAGATGGAAAATCTCTGAAAATCATGGGAAAATCTGATGTGGTCATCTACATCAACAATAAAAAAACAAATATGGATGCTGAAGCATTGATCGAAATGCTGAAGGGAACTCCATCTGAAGACATCCAGAAAATTGAAGTGATTACAACACCGGGAAGTGAATTTCAGGTAGAATCCAATGAAGGGGTCATCAATATTGTGATGAAAAAGAAGAAAAATGACGGTTATAACGGAACGCTTAAAATGAATAATGAGCAGGCTTACTATAATAATCCTTCTGCCGGTGCTTCATTTAATTTCAGAAAAAATAAATGGTCGGTCAATTCCAATTTCAATACGGGAAGCTGGACGGACAGAGAAAGATATACTTTATCCAACGGAAATTCCACTTCCAGAAACGAGTCTTTTGGATATACTTCTGATCCAAACAAGAATGTGGGAGGAAGCGTCAATATTGATTATGAGCTTAGTAAGAATCACAGTTTAGGATTTACCTACAACATGAGATATAATAAAAGCTTCAACTCTATTCTTGATGTAACGAACTGGGAAAACGGCAGCCTTGTAAACAACACAGTAAATAATGAAAATGCACAGACCAGAAATCATTCTTTTAATTTGAATTATGAAGTAAAAACGGATTCTATCGGAAGTAAGCTTACCTCTAATGTTTCTTATTTATGGTTCAACAGAGATAAGGTGAGTATCAATGAAAGTTTTCCATTAAATACTGATCCCAAAAATGAGTATAGCGCACTACAACAGTCGGTTCCCCAGATCATCAATAATTATGCTGCGAACATCGACTATCTGAAGAAAACTTCCAAAGGTAATACATGGTTAATGGGAATAAGCTACAACCACACCAATACGGATAACGACACCAGACAGGATAAGATCGTAAACAACATGCTTATCAATGATGTCCGCCAAACCAATCATTTCATTTATAAGGAAAGAATCATGGGACTGTATCTTACTTATGAAAGAAAACTGAGTGAAAAGTTTTCAGGAAAAGTGGGAGCCCGCTATGAGATGACAAGAAGTAACGGGGAGATTCTTGGAAAAACAAATATTGACAGAAATTACAATAATCTCCTGCCTTACCTTAATTTAAATTACGCTATTAATTCTGATCACAACCTTACCTATAGTTTCTCCAGCAGAATCAGAAGACCAAGATTCTGGGAACTGAATCCTTCAAGAACTTACTTTACTCTGAATAATTATACACAGAATAACCCATTCGTACTGGCTTCTAAGTTTTACAACCAGGAAATCAGCTATATGTACAAGAATGCATTTTTTGCGAATCTGAGTTTCAATTATGTTGAAGACGCTTCCAATCAGGTACCTCTTCAGGGGAAAGTAACCGGGCCCAAAAAAGATGAAAACGGAAATATTATTTATGATTCTAATGGAAACATGGAAATGGTTACCACAAAATTCTTAAGATACATCAGAACCAACTATGGCAACAACAAGCAATTTGGACTGACTTTAGGAATGAACAAATCATGGTTCAAAGAAATCTGGACAACGAATTATTCGGTGAATTTCGGATACAATATCTACAGCGGACAGGTTTTGGAAGACCCTACATCTGTTCCGGATCCGCTATATACAGAGGAACTTGAACCTTATATCATCAATTTCAAAAACTTTAATGTTTCAGGAAATATCAACAATACCATTCGCCTTTCTTCAAATAAGGACTGGTTCTTAGGAGTCAATTATTATTATGGCAGCAAAGTGAAAATTGAAAGCGGAACCCTGGGCGTAAGACAGAGTTTTGATGTCAGCTTAAAAAAGATCATGGGCAACTGGACCTTTGTAGCAGAAGTATATGATGTATTCAATCAGAATTACAATCGTATACAGGGGGTACAACCCAACGGAAGCTACAATAATATAGTCAACTTTGAGTATCCACGACTTCTTAACATCGGAGTAACGTACAACTTCGGAAACCAGAAACTGAAAAAGGCAAGGGAAATAAAATCTGCCAACGATGCAATAAAATCAAGGACCTAAGTCTACCACAAAAAATAAAAACAACTACACAACCACAACCGTCCACAACGGTACTTAAATAAGAATAATCATGAAAAAGATAATTATACTGGCAGCCGCTATCTCAGGAATTGTAGTTTTTGCTCAGGAAAAGAAATCCGATACGGTAAAAGCCAAATCCATCGAGGGAATCACCATTACAAAGCAGGTATTTAAAAAACAGAGCGATCGTTTTGTATATGACGTTGCAGCTTCACCTGTTGCAAAAGGAAACACTACGTTCGACCTGTTGAAACAAACTCCCCTTCTTTCCTCAACAGACGACAAGACCTTAAAAATAGCCGGGAAAAATAATGCTCTGATCTACATCAATGGAAGAAAAACCAATATGGATGCAGAATCTTTGGTACAGCTACTGAAAAGCACCCCAGCAGAAAACATCCAGAAAATTGAAGTCATTACCGTTCCGGGCAGTGAATATCAGGTAGAATCTTCAGATGGGATCATCAACATCGTGATGAAGAAAAAACTGAGTGACGGACTGAACGGAAATATGAGGATGAGTAATATGCAGAATAAATTCAATGGTTCCAGTGCCTCTCTTTCTATCAACTACAGAAAAGATAAGCTGGGAATCAGTGGTAATATTTTTTCAGGAGAAAATATTCAGGCTCAATCTTATGTTTTACGAAACGGAAACGATATGTCTTCTAATGAATCTGTTGGTGACATCATTGATCCGAATAAAAACCTTGGAGGATACCTTAATTTCGATTATCAACTGACGGATAACAGTAATTTAGCACTTACCTGGAATTCCTGGTATAATAAAAGTTATAATTCTACTGTTGATTTATTTAATTCAATACGGTCTTTTGACACAAAAGAGAATGCCTATATTACAAGTTATACGAATTCCCGAAATAGGGAAGATGCCAAATCTTATAATAATTCAGTCAATTTAAATTATGAATGGAAAACAGATTCTCTGGGAAGTAAATTAAATATTAATGCAGCCTACCTGAACTACAGAAGATTTCAGTTTACCGATAATAAAACGTTCATTGCTGATCAATATGGAAATGATATCAGACTTGCCCAAACAGTCTACCAGGATCTTCCTCAGATCATTAATAATGTTTCGGGAACTGTAGATTATATCAAAAAGTTTGAAAAAGATCTCACTGTTTCAGTGGGTGCCAACTACAACAAAACAAAAACAGACAACGATACAAAATATGATACTTACAGAGAAGGAGCAGCTGTTGTTTTCAATCCTAATCATTTTGTTTATGACGAGAATATCTACGGATTATATTTAACGGTAGAAAAGAAACTTTCCGACAAGTTCTCAGGTAAAATCGGTGCCAGATATGAGATTACGAACAGTTTAGGAACCTCTGACAATACCCAGAATCCTGAATATCAAAATATCAAAAGAAGTTACAATAATTTCCTTCCTTATTTAAGCTTCAACTATGCCATCAACGATAAGAATAATATTTCTTATTCATTTTCAAGCAGAATGAGAAGACCAAGTTTCTGGGAAATCAATCCGGTAAGAAATATTTTAACTGAGGATAATTATACACAGAACAATCCCTTTGTAAAGGCATCTTCTACTTATAATCAGGAATTTACCTATATGTTTAAAAGCTCTTATTTCCTGATTTTAAATCATTCATTTTTCAAGGATCAAATCACCCAGGTTCCATTACAGAGAGATATATTAAAGGAAAGACTGGATGATCAGGGAAAGCCAATTCTAGGACCAAACGGGAAACCTATCATGGATAGTTATAAACAACTTCGATACATCCGTACAAATTTCGGTGACAAGCAGGAAATGTCAGCTATGCTGGGAGTTCAAAAAACATTCTTCAAACAATATCTGACGACTAATTTCAATATTGGAGTTCAGTACAATATAAACAATGGCAGTTTGAGTGTAGACCCAACTTCTGGAGATGTATTTCCAATATATGAAAACAAAAGAAAATCTGCCAGTATGATCATTCAAACCAACAACACGATCAGATTAGACAAAAAGAAAACCTGGTTCCTGGGCGTCAACTATTTTTATGTAGATAAGCAGCAGATCGAATTGGGAATGTTGAAAAACCTGATGAGTTTAGATTTAAGTATCAAGAAGAACTGGAATGACTGGACTTTCTCTCTTAATGTAACGGATGTTTTGAAAACCAATGTTGTAGAAATTGAAGATTATCAAGCCAATGGAAATTATAACTATGTAAAAAATGATCAGTTCAGACGTGGAATGACGTTCAGTATTGTTTACAACTTCGGAAATCAGAAAGTAAAAAAAGTAAGAGACATCGAAGGGGCATCAGATGCCATCAAGAGCAGAACAAGATAAGAGACTATCTTTCTTCATATTAACTATTTTTGTGGTAACCCGCCGGAAAGTCCGGCGGGTTTTTATTGATGATTGATGAACTTATATTTTTTAAAATTTGTACGCAATACTTCCCAAAACCTGTGTAGGATTTTGTGGCGTTAATCTTACAGACCAGGTTTTTTCATTCGTTAGATTATTAACTTTGATTCCTGCTCTGAAGTTTTTGTGATCATAAAATAAGGTTGCATCTAAAGTAGTGTATGCAGGAATAATCACTTTAGCAGTCGTTGTATTGGTCTGGAAAGAATGATTTCCTTTATTTCCACCGAAACCTATTCCCAAACCTTTCAGTTGACCATTCGTAATCTGGTAGCTCATCCAAAGATTATACTGGTTGGAAGGTCCTGAAAGTGCAGGCCGCAAGCCGTCTACCTTAGCATCAGCTTTTGTCATTTTGCTGTTGTTGTAAGCATATCCTGCAATGATATTAAACCCTTTTAAAGGATTGGCGGTAAATTCCACTTCAAAACCTTTGCTTCTCTGACCTCCGTCCTGAATAGAAAACAAAGGATTAACAGGATCCTGACGCACCATATTTTTAACATCAATATCATAATAACTGATTGTTCCAACAAGTTTGTGCCCGAACAGATCTCCTTTCACTCCAAATTCCTTTTGGTTGGCCTGCTCAGGTTTAAAAGTATTTCCGGAGATATCAGATCCTCCTTTATTGGTAAATCCGTTCATATAATTTCCGAAAACTGAAACTTTATCCTTGATCACTTCATACACCAATCCGAATTTCGGAGAAAAGTTGGTCTGCCAATAATCACCTGTTGTGATATTCTGAGCAATATTAGTAACTCCCATATTCTGATAACGGTCTGCTCTTAAACTTACCATTGCCAGAAAACGATCCGTAATATTGAAAACATCCGATACATATACGGCATAGCTATTGTCTCCGTTCTTCTCAATTCTTGGAGTTCCTGATGCAGCAAGGTTATTGATCGCATCCTGATTAACAGCATAAGGTGCAGTTCCTGTAAAATCGAAAGGAGCCCCGTTTACCGTTACTCTGTCAAAACTGTTTGCATTGTTGTAATAATCCAAACCCACGATCATTCTGTTTCGGTGTCCCAAAATCTGGAAATCACCAATGAAGTTCTGCTGGATATTGGTTGCAATGAAATTGGTATTTCCTTTCATTACCTGTAAACGTGCTGTCGTATCGGAAGTTCCATTGATAGCGGTGATATATCCGTCGATGGTAGATTTTGCACGGGATACAAGAGTCTGTGAAGTCCAGCTGTCAGAGATTTTATAGTTCATCTGGGCAAAAATATTCATCATTTCTGTTTCATATGGAATGCCATTGCTTCCGAAGAGTCTGTTGTAAGGAAATCCCATATCTGCGATGGACTGCACTTTATTACTCCCAAGGAAAGGGTTGAATCTTACCACAGAGGTCGCTTTCTCATGCCCGTATTCAATATCGAACAAAAGTGAAAGTCTGTCATTGATCTGATAGGAAATAGAGGGAGCAATAGAAATTGCGTTGCTGAAGCCCAGATCCTGGAAACTTTTTTGAAAAGTAGCTGCCCCATTCAATCTGAAAAGCACTGTTTTGTCCTTATTGACTGGTGTATTCACATCTGCCGTAAATCTATTGTAATTCCAACTTCCTGCCGTAAAAGATACTTCACCTCCAAAACCGTTGAAAGGTTTCTTCGTTACTCTGTTAAACAAACCTCCGTACGTCGAAAGATTAGAACCAAATAATGTAGCAGAAGGGCCTTTGATAGCCTCAATCTTTTCAAGGTTGGCAGGATCAATCGTGGTGTAAGCAAAACCTGAAATACCGTTTCTCACCATCGGTTCTGTTGTAAATCCACGGGAAAGGAAAGTCACACGTCCCTGATTGGCCAGCATTGGGATCCCCGCACCTGGAATATTTTTGGAAATACTTCCCAGATTCACCGCAATCTGCTCCTGGATCAGTTCTTTAGGAACGCTGATGTAAACCTGTGGCGTTTCTATATTTTTTAAAGGAAGTTTAGAGACATATGGACTTTCCTTTTTAGAAAACTTATTGATATTACTTGAAAGTGTAATTTCCTGTATGGCAGAGATATTTTCTTTTTCGAGTTGATAATTCACCACAGCAGGTGCATTCTGCAGCACCTTGACTTCGATGGTTTTCTCTGCTGAACCAATCACCTGGATCTTGATATGATAATCACCGTCAGTCAGATGTTCAAAACTGAATTTCCCATCCTGGTCTGTAAGGGTATGCTTATTGATTTCTACCAGTTCTACGGTTGCTTCACGGAGTACTTCCCCGTTATGTTGTTTCAGAACACCGGATATATTCCCCGAGTTCTGGGCAAAAGCCCATGCTAAACCTCCAAAAAGGAAGACTGCTGTGGTTATAGATTTCATTCAGTAAATTTTTTCAGATGCAAATCTATTGCTTTATTTATACTAAGTAAAAATAATAATTCCCTTTATTGATTAAAATCATATGGAGAATAAATTCGAATAACTCTAAAAGTTTGATTATAATATTTGAATTGCTATTCAAAATATAACTCACATACAATATGGAAATTATGGTTTATATTTCTTATCTTAAATTCAGAAAAGTCTAATCTTTAAATGATATTCTACTGATGAAAAATAATATGATTAATGTTATCAAATGCCTGATTGCTGTGCTCCTTATTTTCAGCTGCAACGAAAAGAAAGTGACACTGGGGAAAGACATCAGTTTTGAAAAAGAAGACAATATAAAATACGGAGATGATTCCGAACAGGTCATGGATCTTTACATACCTCATCAGGAACCTTTAAAAAAGAAAGATGCTTTCATCATTATCCATGGTGGCGGTTGGCGTGGTGGAGATAAATCGCACCTTACTTTCTTTACGCTTTCAATGATGCAGAGGTTTCCTGATCATATTTTTGTGAATATCAATTACAGGCTTGCCACCTCAGCGCTTCCAGGAATCCCGAATCAAACAGATGATATTGACCAGGCGATTAAATATCTAGAGAAAAAACTGAAATACAATCCAAGACTTATTCTTCTGGGCAACAGTGCCGGTGCGCACTTATCCATGCTTTATGCCTATCATTTCGATCATAACAAAAGAGTAAAAGCAGTCGTTGATATTGTAGGACCTTCCGACCTTTCAGACCCAGGTTTTGAAAGATATGAAGATTATTCATTTGTTAAAAACTATCTTGTTGATCCCAGGACTGTAATTCCCGGAATGTCTACAACATCATTTGCAAGTCCGATCAGTTGGGTAGATTCTGCTTCTGCTCCCACCCTCTCCTATTATGGAAACAGGGATCAGGTAGTTCCTTTATCTCAAAAAAGAAGACTGGATTCTGTTCTGATCCAAAATAAGGTAAGACATGAAAGCTATGAATTCAATGGAGGACATCTGGATTGGGATAAAGCTCCGAATGATCAATTCCTGATCGGTAAAATTTCTGACTTTTTGAAACAGTCTGACAAAAAATAAACGCTCTGAAATTTCAAAGCGTTTAATATATTTATTCAGATTTTGCAGTTTCTGTTCTTTCTGACATTCCATTGGCGTTGAACGCTTCGATCTGGAAATAATAAGCATCTGCTCTATCTGCTCCAGTGAAAAAATATTCATTTTTTCCGTACACCATAATACTTCCATATAGCTTATCGGGAGATTTTCCCCAATAAATCACATATCCATCTGCATCCTGGTTCTGCTGCCACTTCATCCAGATGCTTCTTCTTTCACCGAATTTTTTAGGTTCGGATCGCAAAGGTACAAAGCCTTCCACTTTTTTGGGCTTTTCTCCGGCTCCCTTTCCAAATACTCTGAAACCACTTAAAGCAAATTTCCCGGTAGGCATTTTGAGGTTTTCCATTTTAAGGAATCTTGCCTGAACCGGTTTTTCAAGTTCTATATAATCGTGAGGCACATCTTTGGTATTCTTGCTTTTATCCACAACGACTTTCCATTTTTTCCCATCGTCTGATCCATAGATTTTATACTGATGCATTTTGCCAAGTGTTTTTCCCATAAATTCAGCATCCTGATCGGCATAGTTAATTTGGATCGCATTGATTGTTGAAACTTCTCCCAGATCGGTCTGAAACCATTCTCCTGAATTGCCTGTTTTTGCACTCCAGTACGTTTTGATATCTTCATCTACCGCTAAGTTCGGCTGATACCCACCTAAAGTAGAAGAAACCTGAACGGGCTTATTGTAATTCAACAGCATCCATCCTGCAAAAAGTCCTTTTGAAAAATCTTTACCCTGCGCATACTGTGGAAGAAATGTCGGATAGTCTCCATACGCTGTATTCGTGTACATGACATCATCTTTATCAAATCCTGCCGGCCAGATTCCGAGCCTTCTTTCAAAATTATTTTTAGTGGAAATAAAGATGGTTGAAATATGCCACCAGTTTTTATAATTATCTTCAAAAGTAGCTCCATGTCCTGCCCCTCTTGCAAAACCTCCCGGTTTATAAGAAAAAGGATTGTGTTGTTGGTATTCAAAACCTTCCAGCGGATTTTTGCTCACATAGACTCCATCAGAATACCCGCTGAATTCAGTGGCGGGAGCACCATACTGCATGTAATATTTCCCGTTGTGTTTCGTCATCCAGGCTCCTTCTACAAAGGGTTGAAGAAATACATTATCATTATATTCTCCAAATCTTTCCCAACCGTGGTCCTCCGGCTTAAGCCTGATAATTGGTTTTGTAAAACCTTCCGACTGCAGGGTTTTTACTTTTACTTCGGTTCCCAATAATGGCCATTCGTTGCTGGATCCCCAGTAGAGATACAATTTGTTTTTATCTTCATCGTAATGGAATGCCGGATCCCAGGCACCAACTTTTAAAGTATCGACAGCAATTTTCCAATCGTCTTTTGTAGGATTCGTACTTTTCCAGATTGGAAAATCCTGTTCCCAGGTAGATCCGTAAACATAGAGGGTATCTTTCATCGCCCAGACTGCCGGAGCATTCAGGTCATGGATATACTTATTGTCTCTCAGAAACTTTCTTTTCACAAATTTCCAGTCGAGCATATCATCGCTGTACCAGTATCCTTCCTGGTTGGTAGAGAAAAGGAATAATTTATTTTTAAAATTAACGATCACAGGATCAGCTGTTGCACGGTGTTTTCCCTGTTTTGAAAAAACTTCGAAAGGAGTATAGCCATAATCGATGTTAATAGGGTTACAGAACGTTTTCTGCTGGGCACCTACGAATATCCCAAACAGAACAGCGAATGCTAAAAAATACTGCTGCATCTTCATAATTTTTGCTTAAGAAACAAATTTAGTTAACTTTTTTGTCTTTTGTCTCAATTTGAACAAATCAAACAAATCAAAAAAAATCCGGCCTTGAAACAAAGCCGGAAATATATTTTAATAGAATCTTATCCATCTATTTTTTGGGAAGGAAAACCTCAGCAAGCATACATCTTGCACTTCCGCCTCCATTCACTTCGATGGTATTTAAATCTGAGTAAATGATCTCACAGTATTTCTCAATAGCGGCAATCTGTTCAGGATCTAAAGACTGATAAGCAGTCTGGCTCATCACCAAAAATTTCTGCCCGTCATTATTCTGAACCTGAAGCATATTTCCGGCAAACTGCTGCATTTGCTCTTCTGAAATTTCAATGATTTCTTTTCCTGAATTTTTGATGGTTTCAATTACCTTTTCTCTTTCCAGCTCGTCATCGATACAGTCTAAACAAATCACTACAAATTGATCAGCTACGCACATCATAACGTTGGTATGATAGATAGGAAGTCTTTCTGTTCCTACCGTTTGATAAGAATGGAATACAATTGGAGTATAACCGTATTTTTCACAGAACTCTCTGAATAATCGTTCATCTAACCTTAAAGAAACTGAACCGTAAGCGATTTTGTTGTCATGGTCGAAGATCATACTTCCTGTACCTTCAAGAAAATGTCCCTGAGTTTCTGAAAATGACCAGTCATCAATTTCAGCCACTTCAAATCCCTGACTTTTTATGGTTTCAAGGATATCCTCTCTCCTTTCCACTCTTCTATTGGAAGCGAACATCGGGTATAAAACTACTTTTCCGTCTTTGTGGAAACTTACCCAGTTATTTGGAAAAATGGAATCCGGAGTATGTGGATCCAATGTATCCTTTATGGTAATCACATTCACTCCTTTGTTTCTCAGTTTTCCAACGAAACTGTTGAATTCTGCCAAAGCCTTAGATTGAATATCAGAACCTTTCTGTTCAACCTGAAAATAATTGTTTTCCGCTGTTTCAGCGTTGTAGCCGAATGCAATCGGCTCTATCATTAATACGGTATCTGTTGTTTGCATTGTTTAAAATTTAAAAATTTAAATGATTGAAAGATTAAAGGATTCAGACATTGTACCTTTCAGCAAATCATCTCATCCTCACACCATCTACTCTCTCACCAAAGGCATTGTAGAGCATCTCAACAATCCTCCCATTTTAGAGATTTCTCTGTAAGGAATTTCTTCTACCGTCATTCCCCACTCGTTTCTCAGGTGGTTGTTCATTCTTGTGAATGTTTTGTCTGATACAATAACGTCCGGAGAAATGGAGAAAATATTCGGGAACATTTCAAACATTTCTTCATCATTGAGATGGAAACAGTTTTCTTCTCCGAAAATATCAATGATCAGTCTGTAATCGCTTTCATCTACAAAGCCGTTCTTATAAATAAGACATTTATCTTTTCCCACCGGGTTGAAAGTACAGTCCAGATGTAGAATTCCCTCAAAAGGAATTTTATCATTTTTCTTTAATTCCAGATCAATAATTCTTTTCTTCGGAAAATACTCTTTTAGAATTTCAATGGCGTATTCGTTGGTTCTCGCCGTTTTATAGTTTCGGTAATCTTCGCTGAAGCATGTTCCTATAAAAAGGAAATCGTCCCATACAATGACATCTCCACCTTCAATATGTGCAGTCTCCGGAAGATTGATGATTTTTCTCCAGGCAACTTTTTCAAAAACTTTTTTATATGCCTCCTGCTCATCAGCTCTGTCCGCGATCACGTTTGAGATGATCATTTTATCGTCAATCACAAAAGCTACATCTCTTGAAAAAACCTGATTGTAATCTTTGATAATGCTTGGACGCAATACCTCAACATCGTATTTTTTAAGTACTGCTTCAAAAGCATTCATTTCGTTGACGATATCCTCTTCTTTAGGATACATATTGTGTTCGATGGAGTAATATGATTTGGCATCATAGCTCTCCTCTAGTGTGGGAACAGATCCCATTGAATTAGGCTGGCCTAGAACTACTGATTTCAGCCTGCCCGTTTCGTTTTTAATGTTTAGTCTCATAAAGATTTATGCAATACTACAAATATAAGTAAAGGTCTCTATCTGGAAAACTTTTGATTTGTTTTATCCATCAAATTTGATTTTAAAATTATTTATCTGTCAAAACTGAGTTCTTTATTTCTGTATAAAATGCCAAATCTGAATAAACACGAACACATCACCTCCTGTACCATTCATCTACAACTGACTATTTATCATCTACATAAGAAATAAAAAAAAGTAAATACTGTTAAACAAATTCATATCTTAGTGATATAATTTCAATGGAATTATCATTTTAAAATTTAATTATTAACATCAAAAAATCAAAATCATGAACAAGAAAAATCCGGTGCTGAAAAATGCACAAAAATTAGGAAGAGAGCAACAGAAATCCGTTATGGGAGGAGCTATTCCTCCAGGAAACAGAAGATGCTGTGAGTGGGATGAAGTTACAGGAAAATGCTATATCTGGACTTGTGACAGATGTATGTGTCCATAAAATGAATAAGAGCCTGCCTGATCAAACAGGCAGGTTTTTCTTTTTTATCTCGCCCTGTTCTCTTCTTCTGTCTTCTGGATCTCTTTAACCTGATATTTTGAACTTCCAAAGCTGTACCCTACAGACAGGATTAAACGACTACTGTCCCACCAATGAGTTAAGCGGTTGTCCATAATCTGTTTATGTCTGAACTCGAGACTCTGATCATAAGAATCAAACATATTGTTGTAGCTGATCTTTGTATTAAGTTTACTGTCAAACCATGATTTCTGCAAGGATAGGTCAACGGTATATCTTGGTTTTATAATGTACAGACTGTTTCCTGTTTTGGACTCATAGTTTGCAAAAAGATTGAGGGTATATCCTTTTTGCAAAGTGAAAACCTGATTGACTCTCACTTCATAGTTATATACTTTTAAAGCAAATATCTCATCAAGATAGGGCCTGAACTCATCATTATAATAGCCTGCAACCTGTCCTGTGATATTCCACCATTTTGCTACTTTCACGGGAAAACTTGTTTCTAAATAAGCAAATTTCCGATAAGGAAGATTGGTTCCCAGATATTCCAGTACATTGGTTTTAGGATTATAAAGCGGATATCTTACCAGCACATCTTTTTCTTTTCCGACCGTAAAGCTCGTTACCCAATTTTTATATCGGTAGGTAAGTTTCATCTGACTGGTGAAAGAGGGTTGCAGATAAGGATTCCCAATCCAGTAATTCAGCGGACTGAAATAAAACCGGAACGGATTAAGTTGTGAAAACACAGGTCTTGTGATCTTTCTGCTGTAAGATAATGACAATTCATTAGATTTATTAAAGGTATATGTTGTGCTGAAGGATGGTAACCATTCCAGATAATTTCTTGATACCACCGAATCTTTAGTAACAGCATCTGAAATACTTTGTGTATTCTCAAACCGCAGTCCTGCATTCACCTGAAGCTTTCCGAATTTCTGTCTGTAAGATACATAACCGGCCCAAATTTTCTCTTTGTAAGAAAACATATTGCTCCGCTCCGGATCAAATACAAAACGATCATTTACAGAGAGCGTGTCATAGCGGATATTATTGTTGGTATCTGAATAACTGTATTTCATCCCGGCCTCAAGGTCTGCATTACCCATCTTTTGTGAAACATCAATCTGGGCTGTCTGGATGTCAATTTTATTAAGCAGATCGGATTTCCAATAGGATAAAAGCTGAGATGTAGGTTTATCCCTGTTTATAAAATCATCTTTCTGCATATTTTTAACGGAAAGATAATTGCCTAAAAAGTTGAGTTTAAAACCCTTATTTTGAAATGAATAATCTGCGGTTATCCCATAATTTTTCTGTGAATATTCTGTGGGATTTTCGCTTTCGGTGTTAAAAATCAGCTGCGATTCATCTTTGTTTGTTGTATAAAGTGAGCCTGAACGGATCCTGTCACTGGTTCTGAAATTCCCTCTGACACTAATGCCCAATCTATTTTTATCATTCATCCGGAAATCTGCTCCGGTCTGAATGCTGTACACATTCCCCTCATCTTCCTGATACGTATTGGTTCGCATCACATTGGTGTTTGCCAGCTTTTGTAAGGCATTATACTGATAGGTAGAAATTCCATTATTATAGCTGGTCTGCAGGCTGTAAGCCATTTTTTCCGTATTGTAAGATAGGTTTAAAGCATTTTCTCTATAGCTGAACTTATTAGCATAGGCATTTCCATTGTAATTCCCTTTCCAGCCCAGGTTTCCATTTCTTTTAAGTTTGATGTCAATGATTCCTTTAAATTCTGCATCATATTTTGAAGAAGGGTTGGCATTTACTTCAATAGATTCTACCATTTCAGGAGGGAGTGCACGAAGATAAGCCTGCAGTTCCTGGCTGCTCATCGTAATGGGTTTTCCATCAATAAAAACAGCGGGAGTAATTCTTCCACCCACAAAAATACCGCCTTCCTGGTCTATGGAGACACCGGGAGTTTTTCTTAATACTTCAAGAAGATTGGCAGATGTTTTAAAGTCTTTATTACCTGAAACATTCATCACCATATTCCCATCATTGAGTTTAATACTTCTGGATACTGAACGGATCACTACTTCTGCAATAGTTTCTGCTGAAGGTTTTAACTCAATCAAAAAAAGATCTTCGGTTTTATCAAATTCTTTAGTTTCGTATTCTTTTTTCTGAATGACAAAGTAAGATTGATCAGTACTATTATTAAACTGGAAAACTCCTAAAGAATCTGTCAGAATTTTTTTAATAATCTGCCGGTCAGATTTATTTAGTATTGAAATTTCAGCCTTAGAAATGGCGATCTTCGTCTCTGAATCCAAGACTTTACCTGTTACCGTTTCCTGAGCTTTTCCCAAAAAGGAAAGAAATAAGAGGATGAGTAAACCCCACAATTTGATCTTCATAAATTTTAAATTTTATGAAATCAAAAGTACCTTTCTATTGTAAAAATAAGGTTTTGAAGTTTAAATTCCGCAGTACGAAATTATAATTCTGAACTCTGAAACCTGGCTTCAGCAGGCATTTGAGACTGTTTATAAAGAAGAGGAGTGGTATTTTTAATTTTTTTGAATGTGGAAAAGAAGGTAGACTTAGAATTGAAACCAACTTCATATCCTATTTCTTCGATCTTCAGAAAGGAACCATTTTCTATTTGCTCACAAGCTTCGCTGATTCTGTATTCATTGATATAAGTAGCAAAACTTTTCCCAAGATTGTCATTCAGCAATTGGGAAAGCTGATGGGCAGATATATTCATCTTAGCAGCAAGGTCACCTAATTTAAGATTTGGATTTTTGTATAACTCCTCGGAATCCATGAATCTTTCAAGTCTGGAAACAAAACTTTCTGCAAGGTCTCCAGAGATCTTTTTATTGGTATACTTAGGAATGTCTTTTAACGGAGTTTGCTCCTCCTTTTTATTGAACAGAATTAAAAAATTAGTGTACAAGACAAATGAGAACACAAGACTTCCGCCTGCACAGTAAATTTGCACCCATCCCGTAGAAATTAACTGATAGGCCAGGAAAATGACCACATTACTTACAAGTACCGGAAGAATAAACTTATTAGAGTTTCTGGCTGTCTGCTTTGAGAAAATATAATATTGGTAAACCGAAAGCAGAACAAATACTGACCAAACTGTATAAATAAAGGTTCCAAAATACATGTCCCAGGTTATCGGAAAGAACAAATACACCAATCCAACGGCTCCAAGAATCAACGTAAGAATACCAAAAGAAGTTCTGCACTGTTTTAAATCAAATTCTTCCCGCAAAAAAGATGATCTGATGTAGTAATATAAAGCCGGGCCTGTAAAAAACAATGCTGACATTCCAAGATGCGGAATAATTCTCGGCAAGTCTGGATAAAAGTACATGCAAACTGAAATCCCTACTCTGGTGCTTAAAGTCAGTAAAATTAAGCCCAGAAAGAAATCAGGAATGTGTTTGATTTTTTTAATAAACAGAAAATAAATCCCAAGCAGTAACCCATTGAAGGCTCCTACCGCACTGAAGAAAAATAACATCTGCTGTCCGAAAGTCATGGTAATTGTTTTATAGTTTTGAAGTAAGATCCAATCCATTTTAAAGCTCGCTTAAAAGCTATTCTTTGAAACGAACCTTAATATGTTTATTTAAACAATAAAAAAACATCAGTTATCCCTAAGTCAAAACCGATTGAAAGTGATTAACTTATGGAAGTAAATTTAGTGAAAATATTGTTTTCGAACTGATATAATATATAAAAAATACATGTCCATTTTTTTGTACTTTCGTCTATATCAAAATCAATGAAAAAATCAGATCAATCTCTCTGTAATATCTGTATCTCCTCGATAAAAAGAAAGACAATGAAACCTTATGATTTCAAATGGACTCAATTTTTTGATTTAGATTCCAATCCTGAATTACTCTTCCAAACCTTCCCGATAGACTTTGCAGAAGAAGAGTTGATTATTTGTTCAACCCTGATCGATCCTGACCATTACAGTATTCTAACAACCCGAAAACTTATAACTAAAAACAATGGAATTGTTGAATCCGGAAGCCTGATTAATGCAAAAAATAAATGGTATGGGGAATTTAAAAGCAAAACGGAATTGTATACTTTAGATGAAGTGGAGCTATCTACAGGGAAAAGATTAAGCTATTTTGTAGAAACTGGAAGGGCATCAATGATTATGATTTATGGGGTAAGAACTTTTGTTTTTCTCAGTCAGGATTTAATTTCGAAATAATCATTTAAAATAAAAAATCCCAAAGCAAGCTTTGGGATTTTGATTATGATAAAAACAGAGATTATCTGTTTGCAATATCAATATAGTTTCTTTGCTGAGCACCTTGGTAAACCTGTCTTGGTCTTCCGATAGGATCTCCTTTCATTCTCATTTCTTTCCACTGAGAAATCCATCCCGGAAGTCTTCCCAATGCAAACATTACGGTGAACATTTCTGTAGGAATTCCTAACGCTCTGTAGATGATACCTGAATAGAAGTCAACGTTTGGATATAGTTTTCTTTCTACGAAGTATTCGTCTTCAAGCGCTACTTTTTCCAACTGCATAGCAATGTCAAGAGCTTTATCCTGAATTCCTAATGCGCTAAGGATATCATCAGCTGCTTTTTTAATGATTTTCGCTCTTGGGTCAAAGTTTTTGTACACTCTGTGTCCAAAGCCCATTAGACGGAAGTTATCATTTTTATCTTTAGCTTTTGCTACCCATTTGTTAACGTCTCCACCATCTTTTTCGATCAATTCAAGCATTTCGATTACAGCCTGGTTTGCTCCTCCGTGAAGAGGACCCCAAAGTGCAGAAACACCCGCAGAAATAGAAGCGAAAAGACCTGTGTGAGCAGAACCTACCATTCTTACTGTAGAAGTAGAACAGTTTTGCTCGTGGTCAGCGTGAAGGATTAATAATTTATCAAGAGCATCTACAATTACCGGATTTACTTCAAAATCTTCGTTTGGTAATCTGAATGCCATTTTGTAGAAGTTCTCTACGTAGTTCAGGTTGTTATCTCCGTGGTTAAGCGGAAGCCCCTGAGTTTTTCTGTATGTCCATGCGCAAAGGTGAGAGAATTTAGCAATCATCAATTCTGCTGCGTGGTCCATTTCTTCTTTAGAGTTTACGTTAACAGCTTTAGGGTTAAAGGCAGTTAAAGCGGAAGTTAAAGAAGATAAAACTCCCATAGGGTGAGCAGAACGAGGGAAAGCATCGATGATTTTTTTCATCTCCTCTGCTATAAAGTTATATTTTTTGATGTTGTTGTTGAAAGAACCGAATTGCTCCTGAGTAGGTAATTCACCATTTAATAAAAGGTACATTACTTCTGTGAAGTTTGATTTCTCAGCAATCTGCTCGATTGGATAACCTCTGTAGAATAATTCTCCTTTATCTCCGTCTAAGTAAGTGATGTCGCTAAGGGTAGCTCCGGTGTTTTTGTAACCTAAATCCAGAGTGATTAAACCTGTCTGGTCTCTTAATTTCGAAATATCAATCCCTCTGTCTCCGATAGTACTATCCACGATTGGATATTCATATGAATTACCGTCATAATTCAATATTACTTTGTTGTCTGACATTTATTTATTTTTTTTTAAATATACTACTTTCCATAAAATACGGCAAACAAAAATTATCGCTTGCCGTCATTTATAAATTCAATTATCTTTTAATTTTAAATGCTTCTAACCCTGGGAAAATTGCAGTATCGCCTAAAGCTTCTTCAATTCTCAACAGCTGATTATACTTCGCCATTCTGTCTGATCTTGAAGCTGATCCTGTTTTGATCTGTCCGCAGTTCATTGCTACTGCCAGGTCAGCAATTGTAGCATCTTCTGTTTCTCCTGATCTGTGAGACATTACTGAAGTGAATTTGTTATTCTGAGCCATTTGTACAGCAGCCATTGTTTCTGAAAGAGAACCGATCTGGTTTACTTTTACAAGGATAGAGTTGGCAATACCTTCTTTTACACCTCTCGACAATCTCTCTACATTGGTTACGAATAAATCGTCTCCTACAAGCTGTACTCTGTCACCGATCTTATCGGTAAGCATTTTCCATCCTTCCCAGTCATTTTCCTGCATACCGTCTTCAATAGAGATAATAGGATATTTAGCTGCTAATTCAGCAAGGTAAGAAACCTGTTCGCTGCTTGAGAACTGAGCTGCATCCGGAGTCTGGAATTTTCTGTAATCATAGATTCCGTCTTTGTAGAATTCTGAAGCTGCACAGTCAAGCGCCAGCATAATATCGTCACCAGGCTTGTAACCTGCCTTTTCAATTGCCTGAAGCAATGTATCCAAAGCATCTTCTGTTCCTTTGAAAGTAGGAGCAAAACCTCCTTCGTCACCTACAGCTGTAGAAAGACCTCTTGAATGAAGAATAGACTTCAGGTTATGGAAAATTTCAGTTCCTTTTCTCAATGAATCTGAGAAAGACTCTGCCTTTACAGGCATAATCATAAATTCCTGGAATGCGATAGGGGCATCAGAGTGAGATCCTCCGTTGATCACATTCATCATAGGAACAGGAAGGGTGTTGGCATTAACACCTCCTACATATTTGTACAAAGGTATTCTCAATTCAGCAGCAGCAGCCTTTGCTACAGCCAGAGAAACCCCTAAAATTGCATTTGCACCAAGATTTCCTTTGTTGGCAGTTCCATCAAGATCAATCATGATCTGGTCGATAAAATTCTGCTCAAAAACCGGTTGCCCGATTAAATTTTCTGCAATCACTTCTTTTACATTCTCAACAGCTTTCAGGACCCCTTTTCCCATATAATCTGAACCACCGTCACGTAATTCCACTGCTTCATGTTCACCTGTAGATGCTCCTGAAGGTACTGCGGCACGTCCCATGGCCCCGCTTTCCGTAAATACATCTACTTCAATGGTAGGATTACCTCTGGAATCCAAAATTTGTCTCGCTTCTATGAAAGAAATTGCACTCATATTGTTTAGTTTTAAACCCTCCGCAAACGCTTCAAGTTGTTTATTATTAATAATTATACTGATTACAAATTTAATGAAAAAACTCAGCTGATGAAAAAACTAGGCTTTAATATTTGGTAATAATTCAAAAAATTTCCCAAGTTTTTATGACTCCAGATTATGAGAAGCTCAATTTTTATATAAATGCTTTTTTCTCGTCAAAACTTAATCTGTTTTGCAACAATACGGCAAGGTTTACTAATTTCCTCTTTTCGCAGTTTACTAAAAAAAACATCACTTGTAATGTGATGCTGCACTGATTCAGTTTTCGATATTTAAAGTGGTTTTAAAAAGAATCTCGGTTCCTGGCCCGTCTTTTAAAATATGACACTCTCCATTCTGCTCCAGCATTCTTCTCTTTATATTTCTGAGGCCATTTCCTTCGGTGTGTGTTTTGCTAATTCCGATGCCATTGTCCGAAATGTTCATTGAGAAGGTATTCCCTTCCTGGAAAAAGGAAAGTTTTAATGAATTTGCTTGGCTATGTTTGTATGCATTATTAATGGATTCTTTTAAGCATAAAAACATATTACGCCTCAGTTCTGTGGAAATTGGGGTTTCTGATAGAATGTCTATGCTTTCTGACTGTAGCTTTATTTTTGTTTTTTTCAGAAAGTTATCCGCATACTGAACAGCATACTCTATAAAGCTGCCCAGAGTATCATTTCCTGAGTTGAGGCTCCAGAGCATTTCGCGCATGGAGAGATTCATTTCTTCTGAGGTTTTCAGAAGTTCATCGATATCACTTTGCAAATCATCATCCTTTGCTTTCTGTTTCAGAAATTCTGCCTGAAGCTTCAGCGCGGAAATCCCCGCTCCAAGGTCGTCATGCATGTCGTGGGATATGCGTTCTCGTTCCTCTTCTATGGACTTTTGTTTTTCGAGTTCTTTTTGAAGGAGCTGGTTTTGATGTTCTGCTTCTTTGAGCTGTTTTTCTTTAAAATACAACAATTGTTTTCTGTTGTACATTAATACAACGAAAATGATGAAACCAACGAAGAACATCATGATCATAACAGCAAGTATATATGTAAATTTAAATTCTTCGGGAAGTTGATTCATTACTAACAAATATTAACCCTATTAAGAATAAGGAGTATGTTACAATATTGACGATGGAAAAAACAGATATTAAAAAATTCAGCAAACCAGCATCATTTTCCTGAAGAAAGTACATCGGTATAGCTCTAAAAATAAAAACCACTGACCATATCAAAATTGCGGAACTTATCCAAAACAAAAAATCACTTACAATTGTCTTTTCATTGACATTTTTCAGTTTAAATACATACCATGATATTGAAAGGAAAATAAAAAAAACAGGAAGACTTATAAGAGAAACAAATTCCAGCTTTTCAACATTTTTAATTTGTGATTTGTAAAAAATAAAGAATATCAGAGTTACTGAAAATACTAAATTTAAAATTCTAAAAATTTTACCTTCTATACTCCTATAGTAAATCAACCCAAAATAAATAATTGACAGAATAATGTAGGCAGTAAATAATAAGTTCCTATTAAACGTGATCATCCGATATAGATTGACAGGAAGGATATCTATTAATATAACCATTAATAGATAAAGAAAAAAATAAAATTGTTGTTTTGATTTTTTTTTAATGATTAAAATATATAATGAGTATAAAAAACTTATCAAAACAACAATTTCATAAATTGAGTTCAGAATCATGGACATTGATTTGGACACAGAGAATTCATATCATAATCTGAAACATTACTAACAATTTTATTATTTTCATCAATACCATCAAAAATTACGGTTAACTGATTAGGTAAATATTCTCTTTCAAGTAGTTTTTTAACTTCTCTTGATGATGGACTGATCTCTCCATTATCAATACCGTGCTGTTCCAATTCACTAAGTTTCTTAGCATCCAAAGCGCCGGCTAAACAAACATTAATGGTTATTATTTTATTATCATTGTGATGTTTGTTATACAAGACAACTTTAGAATAATATGCCAATAATTCTACTCTTGGTAGCATTACGAAATCAGTGTAACCATTACCACCAACATTTTGAAATACATCTTCAAACTCTTTCCTTACTACACCAAAATCAGCTTTTTCTACACTCACCTGATGATTTAATGAATATACAGCATTATACTCATCCAATTCACTTTTACCCAGTGCTCTTGAATAAATTAAACATAATGAATTATCAAAACTTTTCAATTGAGTATAATTACCATTAAATTTATCCTTATAGTGTGTGAAGTATATCCTTACATGATCATAAGAATCTTCGTCTGCTTCTTCAACCCAAAGCATATCTTCCAAATTATCCATGCTTAGTGGATAACTTTCCTTAAAACCCATACCTGCATTCCTAAATAAGACCGCATTATTTGTTTTAAAGTTATCTTTCATTTGTCGGGCTATAAGTCCCGGTATCTTTATCAATTTAGTGCCAAAATTTCTTGGCTTAGACAGTGCAGATTGTGCTAATGTCTTTGTTTTTTCTTCGTTCGTTTCCATGGTTTTTAGTTTTAGTTTTTAAAATGGTTAAATTTATTGATTGCTTCTACTTTATTGCTGACATGCAGCTTTCGGTAGATGTTTCCTACATGTTTTTTTACCGTATCAATGCTGATGAACTTTTGATCGGCAATTTCTTTGTACAGAAGTCCCTGTGAAAGAAGTTCTAAAATTTCCTTTTCACGTTCAGTGAGTTCATCAAAGTCTTTATCGGGGATTTTTTTTTCGAAGTGGCTCAATACTCTTCGGGCTATAGAAAGGCTCATCGGAGCTCCACCGTTGTACACGTCACGAATAGAAGACAGAATCCTGTCCATGCTTTCTCCTTTTATGAGATAGCCCATGGCCCCGGCTTTTAAGGAATTGAAAATTTTTTCATCATCTTCGAAGCTGGTACACATAATAAACTGTGTTTTCGGCATTTGTTTCCTGAGCTTTTCAATGATTTCAATACCGAGCATATCCTGCAGCTGAATATCCATCATCACGACATCCGGAGCAATATCTGGAAGATTTTTAAGCGCATCATTTCCATCAAAGAACTGGGCAGCTACCTTCATGTCATCCTGGTAATTGATCACTTTCTTCAACGCATTGTTGTAGTTCTTTTCGTCTTCTACTATGGCTATGGAAATGCTCATTGTTTTTTGTTTAAGACAAATTTCGTAAGAAAACAAGGCGGAATCAATTACACTTTTGTGTAATTTTGAGACTTGAGTTCAGGGTTATTGGTTTGTTTTTTGTTTCTATTAAATTTAGTTAAATTTCCGTTACCATATAAAACAAATCATACCCGATACATTAAAAATAAATATCATGAGAAAAAACCTTTTAATAGCGGCTTCAGCTGCGGCATTATTACTGAGCTGTAAAAAAAATGAAAGCGGAAACAAAAGTGTAATCAAGATGGACAGTTCAGCAACTGTAATCACCGACAACAATGGAAAAATTGATTCTGTAACCCAGAGTTCATCAACCATTGAAGTCAACGGTCAGAAAACTGAAAAAACAGATTTCGTTTACAAAGCTACAGACGGGACATTGGTAAAAGTAGTTTTCAAAAATGATCCTAAAGAAAACACGGTAGCCATTACCAGCAACAAAAAGACATTTACCTTGCCTAAAACAGAAACTAAAAATGGTGAAACCATTTATGAAAAGGATGATATGACGGCAAGAGTAAAAGGTGACAGTTTACATCTTGAGCAGGGCAATAATGTGATTGAACTGAAAAGAACCAAAATATAAAAAATACAATTCCCCTCAATTAGAGTTGAGGGGAATTATTTATAGAATCCAGGTTGTGTTTCACAAAGTATGTAAGCTAAAAATTTGGGCTGGGATTTATAATTTCTATCAGTACTTAACAGCCTTATCCAGTTCTATAGGGTTGTAATTATTAATAATCTGACGCTGGTAATCCTTTTTAATACTTTTTAGTCCTTCTACGTTAGTAATATGCTTATCAAATATAGTTAATCCCCATGTTCCCTCTTTCATTGTATAATATTCACTGAATGGATTATTATAGTTATTTATTAATAACTTTTGATATTGTCTTAATGTAATCAGTATTGGACTCAACCCCAAGCTAGACTCAACCACATTAGAACTATCATACTCTGATACAATTTCATTAATAGAAATCAGTTTATAATTAAAATTATCTTTGGAATCTTTCACTTCAAATATCAAACCCGGTAGTCGATTAAATTTGTATGGACCTTCCGAAAAGGGAACTTGAAGAGAAAACCATGCGATCCATTTTCGTCCACCCCAGGTTGTCTCAGCTTTTTGTAATTTAAAATTGTTTGAAAATTTTGTCTCAGATAATATTTTCCATTTCATCTCGTCCGTAGAAGGAAAATTATAATATTTATCCTGCACATTCACAAAATTTTCATTTTTAAAAGAACTAATCCTTCTTTTTATTACCTGCTGTATAGGAAAACCATAAGAAATTATACTCCCCCTTCTTACCAGGGAATCCAATTTAATCAATTTTTTATAATAAAATCTTGAATAGTCCCTTCGTAAATCAAGTACCATTTCCATATTATCACTACTATCTTTCAATGAGTCTAATTTATAACTGAAGTCATAAATTATCCTATAATTTTGAGAATAAGAATATTGAATTAAAAAAATGAAAAAAAAGAAACATTTATACATAAGTAGATATTAGCATAATGATTTTGCCATACTCAATGCTTTCGCACAATCTCCGTTTGGGTCTGTATAACAAGATGGGCTTCCCTGTCGATTAGAACAAGATACACATTGCTTACATCCATCAGTTCCACCCCCACCATCACCTGCAAGATGTTCCTGAGGATTTCTAATACCTCCATCAATATTTTTCAGTTCATTCCTAGAAAACTTTCTTAGATTTTTCATAAATAATATATTTAATTTGTTTTTGCTTCTGCTATTAAAAAGCATTTATTAAAACTAAAATAAAATTTAATTATTTACAAAAATAAATACAAGAAAACACATTATTTCCAATTTAAACAACTTATTAACCAAAATAGGTTTAATTAATCAATATTATATCACTATAATCAGCATTATATCAATCTATACAATTAAAATATTTAGATAAAAGTGTCAAAAATTCTATTGTATTCCTTTAAAAAAATATTTAGATAATGAAAAAATTGAGTTTTCCGAAAAATATATTTTAAAATTATTATCATAAAAAAGCCATCCAGAATCTGGATGGCTTTTCATTTATATCTGAATGAAATATTATTCTTCAGTTTTCTCTTCTGTAGAGTCTGTTGCTTCAGCCTTAGGCTCTTCAACTTTTTCTTCTACTTTAGGAGCATCCGCAACTACTGCTTCTTTTTTAGCAGTTGTAGCTCTTCTACTTCTTCTAGTAGTCTTTTTCTCTTCAGCATTAGGATTGTAAAGTTCGTTGAAATCAACTAGCTCGATAAGAGCCATATCAGCAGCATCACCCTGTCTGAACCCAGTCTTGATGATTCTTGTATACCCGCCGTTTCTTTCTGCGATTTTAGGAGCTACTGATCTGAAAAGTTCAGTAACCGCTTCTTTACTTTGAAGATATGAAAAAACAATTCTTCTATTGTGTGTAGTATCTTCTTTTGCCTTTGTTAATAGAGGTTCAACATATACTCTTAAAGCTTTAGCTTTAGCTACAGTAGTGTTGATTCTTTTATGCTCAATTAGAGAACAAGCCATATTAGAAAGTAAAGCACTTCTATGAGAAGCTGTTCTTCCTAAGTGATTGAATTTTTTACCGTGTCTCATTATTAATTATTTATCAGCGTCTAACTTATATTTTGCAACGTCGAAACCGAAGTTAAGACCTTTTGAATGCACTAATTCTTCTAGTTCTGTCAAAGATTTTTTACCAAAATTTCTGAATTTCATCAAATCAGACTTACTGTAAGAAACAAGCTCACCAAGAGTTTCTACTTCAGCTGCTTTCAGACAGTTAAGGGCTCTTACAGAAAGATCCATATCTGCTAATTTAGACTTAAGTAATTGTCTTGTATGAAGTGTTTCTTCATCGTACTGGATAGATGCTTTTACAGCTTCAGTTTCAAGAGTTATTCTCTCATCAGAGAACAACATGAAGTGATAAATTAATATCTTAGAAGCTTCAGTTAAAGCATTTTGAGGACTGATAGATCCATCAGTTTCTATATCTAATACAAGTTTTTCGTAGTCTGTTTTTTGCTCTACACGATAATTTTCAATGCTGTATTGTACTTTCTTAATTGGTGTAAAAATAGAGTCAATAGCAATAGTACCTACAGGTGCATTGTTTGACTTATTTTGTTCTGAAGGAACATACCCTCTACCTTTTTCAATATTGAAAGTAATTTCGAAAGTTACATCACTGTTTAGGTTGCAAATCAAAAGATCTGGGTTTAATACCTCAAATCCGTTGACAGACTTTCCTAAATCACCAGCAGTAATAACGGTCTGACCTGAAACTTTAGCAATTACCTGCTCGTTGGCCTGGCCTTCTGCTGTAGCTTTTAATCTTACCTGCTTAAGGTTAAGAATAATTTCGGTAACGTCTTCGATTACTCCTGGAATAGTTGAAAATTCGTGCTCTACACCTTCTATTTTGATAGATGAAATAGCATATCCTTCCAGAGAAGAAAGCAACACTCTTCTCAAAGCATTACCGATTGTAAGCCCGAAACCTGGTTCTAATGGTCTGAATTCGAATTGACCTTTAAATTCATCAGAGTTAAGTAAAATTACTTTATCGGGTTTTATGAATTGTAAAATTGCCATATTATTGGGTTGAGCAAAAATTTGATTAAAAAATTATTTAGAGTAAAGTTCGACGATAAGCTGTTCCTTGATATCCTCCGGAATCTGGATTCTGTCAGGAGCAGAAACGAAAGTACCTTCTTTCTTCTCATCGTTGAATTGTAACCACTCATAATTAGCTTTAGAAGCTAATGAATCAGTAACAACCTCAAGAGATTTAGATTTTTCTCTTACAGCGATCACATCACCTGCTTTTACTAAATAAGAAGGAATGTTAAGGATCTCTCCATTCACAGTAATGTGTCTGTGAGAAGTTAACTGTCTAGCAGCAGATCTTGTTTTAGCAAAACCTAATCTGAATACTACGTTATCCAATCTTGATTCACAAAGCTGTAATAGAACTTCACCTGTTACACCTTTACTTCTGTGTGCTTTTTCAAATAAGTTAGCAAACTGCTTTTCTAAAATACCGTAAGTATATTTAGCTTTTTGCTTTTCAGCTAGCTGAACTGCATATTCTGATTTCTTAGCACCTCTTCTTTTGTTAGGACCATGTTGTCCTGGCGGTTGGTTTTTTCTTCTTTCGAAGTTTTTGTCATCTCCGTAGATTGCAGCACCAAACTTTCTAGCAATCTTAGTTTTAGGTCCAATATATCTTGCCATAATGGGTAAATTCTAAAAATTAAACTCTTCTTCTTTTCGGTGGTCTACATCCATTGTGTGGCATAGGGGTAACGTCAATAATTTCGCTAACTTCAATACCTGAATTGTGGATTGTTCTGATTGCAGATTCTCTACCTGCACCAGGACCTTTCACATACACCTTTACTCTTCTTAATCCAGCTTCATGAGCTACGTTAGAGCAATTTTCAGCTGCCATTTGAGCAGCAAAAGGAGTGTTCTTTTTAGAACCTCTGAATCCCATTTTACCGGCAGAAGCCCAAGAGATAACTTCTCCGCTTTTATTTGTTAAAGAAATGATGATGTTATTGAAAGAAGCCTGAATATGCGCTTCACCAATAGCTTCAACTTTTACTTTTCTTTTTTTAACTACTTTACTTTGTTTTGCCATAATTCCTAACGATTATTTACTTGCTTTTTTCTTGTTAGCAACTGTTTTTCTCTTTCCTTTACGGGTTCTAGAGTTGTTTTTCGTTCTCTGGCCTCTTAAAGGTAGTCCTAGTCTGTGACGTATTCCTCGTTGGCATCCTATGTCCATCAATCTCTTGATGTTCAATTGCACTTCAGATCTTAATTCTCCTTCAACTTTTACGTTTTCAGAGATATATGTTCTGATTGCAGCCAATTCATCGTCATTCCATTCGTTGACTTTCTTGTCTTCGCTGATACCGGCAGCTTTAAGGATTTCAGAAGAAGTATTTCTTCCAACTCCGTAGATGTAAGTTAAACCGATAACACCTCTTTTGTTTTTTGGTAAATCAATACCTGCAATTCTCGCCATAATTTAATGTTAGCCTTGTCTTTGTTTAAATTTTGGGTTCTTCTTGTTGATTACGAACAGTACACCTTTTCTGCGTACAATCTTGCAATCAGCGCTTCTTTTTTTAATTGATGCTCTAACTTTCATTTTGATAGTATTTATTTTTCAACAAGAGCCAAATGGAACATACATTCCATTTGGCAGCTGTTTTTTTAATATCTAAATGTGATCCTCCCTTTCGATAAATCATAGGGAGACATTTCTAGTTTTACCTTGTCTCCAGGTAAAAGTTTAATATAATGCATTCTCATTTTACCGGAAATATGAGCGATAAGTATATGCCCATTCTCCAGCTCTACACGGAACTGGGCGTTCGAAAGTGCTTCCGTAATAACGCCGTCTTGTTCAATATGTTTTTGTTTCGCCATAAATTAATATCCAGTCGTTCTTGATAATTTAGACTGCATTAAGCCATCATAGTGATGGTTCAGCAGATATGTATTAATCTGTTGAACGGTATCTAAAATAACTCCAACCATAATCAATAGTGATGTTCCCCCGAAAAATAGGGCGAACGCATCTGTCTGAACAAAGCTTCCATGCACTATTGCTGGAAGGACTGCAAAGATAGATAAAAATATTGCACCTGGCAAGGTTATTTTTGATAAAATGTCATCTAAATAATCAGCTGTCTCTTTACCGGGTCTTACTTTCGGTACTAAACCTCCATTTCTCTTCAAATCATCAGCCATTTGGTTTACCGGAATTGTAATTGCAGTATAGAAAAATGAGAATATAATAATTAATAGCGCAAACAATACGTTGTATTGCCAGCTAAAAACATTCTTGAAACCTGCAAGAAAAGTATTGGACTCATCGAATTTGGTCAATAATCCTGGTACGAACATCAGTGCCTGAGCAAAGATAATCGGCATTACACCAGCAGCATTCACTTTCAATGGGATCCATTGTCTTGCTCCCTGCATAAGATTTCTGTTTACACCTCCTCTTGCTTGAGCTCTGCTTACATACTGAATCGGGATTTTTCTAACAGCGACAGATAATACTACCGCTAAGAGAACTACCAGCATCCAGAATATTACTTCAATAAGGATCATGATTGATCCCATTCCTCCTTTTCCGTTCTGCACTGCCATTTCCTGAACGAATGCTTCAGGTAATCTGGATAAGATCCCCACCATAATAAGGATGGAGATACCGTTTCCGATACCTTTGTCGGTGATTTTCTCACCTAACCACATTGCGAACACTGAACCAGCAACCAAGATAACAATACTTGGCAACCAGAACATGATGGAATTCGGCTCTACATAATATGCAGACTGGAACTGAGCATATGGTAAAAACAATTGAGTAATAGAAGTTAAATAAGAAGGAGCCTGTACAAGACAAACACCAATCGTTAACCATCTAGTAATTTGATTCAATGTATTTCTACCTGACTCTCCATCCTTCTGAAGTTTCTGAAGATAAGGAATAGCCATTCCCATCAACTGAACAATAATAGAAGCAGAAATATAAGGCATGATTCCCAACGCCATCACGGAAGCGTGGCTGAAAGCTCCTCCCGTAAACGACGAAAGCAAGCCAAGGAGACCTGCTCCTTGCTTGTTACCGCCTTGATTTTTATAATGCTCTAAGAGATCTCCCACCTCTGCAAGGTTAATTGCAGGAAGTGAGATATAAGATGCGAATCTATACACAAGGATAATACCTAACGTAAAGAGAATTTTATCTCTCAATTCCTTTAGGCTCCAAATATTCTTAAGGGTTTGTATAAATTCTTTCATTAGTAAGTATTATAAGGTAATTGCTTTTCCACCTGCTTTAGCAATAAGCTCTTCAGCAGATTTAGTGAACTTGTCAGCAGAGATTGAAACCGCAGATTTCAATTCTCCTCTACCCATAATTTTCACTAATTCGTTCTTAGAAACTAAACCGTTCTCTACTAAAACTTCTTTCGTGATATCTCCAGTGATGGATTTGTTCTCGATTAAAATTTGAATAGTATCAAGGTTTACACCTCTAAACTCTTTTCTGTTTACGTTTTTGAATCCGAATTTAGGTAATCTCCTTTGTAAAGGCATCTGTCCACCTTCGAAACCGATCTTCTGAGAATAACCAGCTCTAGCTTTTTGACCTTTATGTCCTTTCGTAGCAGTACCTCCTTTTCCTGTACCTTGCCCTCTACCAATTCTTTTAGAGTTGTGAGTTGCACCTGCAGCAGGTCTTATGTTGTTTAAATTCATTTTAATTTTTGTTTTAAAATTATTTTTGAACTTCAAGTAAATGACTAACTGCAGCTATCATTCCTAAAATAGAAGGCGTAGCTTCATGTTCTACAACTTGGTGAAGTTTCTTAAATCCTAATGCTTCAAGCGTTCTCTTTTGGGTTTTTGTTCTTCCAATAGCGCTTCTTACTTGCTTTACTTTGATTGTTGCCATTGTTCTAATATTAACCGTTAAACACTTTACTTAGAGAAACTCCTCTCATTCTAGCGATCTCTTCAGGTCTTCTGATATCTAACAATGCTTTGAAAGTAGCTTTCACTACATTGTGAGGGTTAGAAGATCCTTTAGATTTTGAAAGGATATCGTGAATACCAGCAGACTCAAGTACTGCTCTTACCGCACCACCGGCGATAAGTCCTGTACCGTGAGAAGCAGGTCTTAAGAAGATATCTGCACCACCGTATCTAGCAGTAGTTTGGTGAGGAATTGTGTGATTCATCACAGGAACTTTCACAAGGTTTTTCTTAGCATCTTCAACAGCTTTAGCAATTGCAGAAGCTACTTCTTTAGACTTTCCTAAACCGTGACCGATTACTCCGTCTTCATTACCTACTACAACGATAGCAGAAAATCCGAAAGCTCTACCACCTTTGGTTACTTTTGTTACTCTGTTAACAGCTACGAGACGATCTTTTAATTCTAATCCTCCCGGTTTTACTCTTTCTATATTATCTAGTCCTAACATATTTCCGAAATTTAATGATTAGAATTTAAGTCCTCCTTCTCTCGCTCCATCAGCAAGAGCTTTCACTCTTCCGTGGTAAACGAATCCGTTTCTGTCAAATACAATCTGTTCAATTCCAGCAGCGATAGCTTTGGCAGCAATAGCTTTACCAACCGCAGCAGAAACTTCAGTCTTAGTACCATTAGCGTCTACCCCTTTCTCTCTAGAAGAAGCTGAAACTAAAGTTGTACCATTTTTATCGTCGATTAACTGAGCGTAAATTTCCTTATTACTTTTATATACAGATAATCTTGGCAATTCAGAAGATCCAGAGATTTTTCCTCTTACTCTTCTTTTGATTCTTATTCTTTTTTCTAATTTACTTAATGCCATTTTCTTATAATTTATTAAGCAGATTTACCAGCTTTACGTCTAACAATTTCTCCTACGAATCTTACACCTTTTCCTTTGTATGGCTCAGGCTTTCTGAAAGAACGGATCTTTGCAGTCACCATTCCTAGAAGTTGCTTGTCATGAGACGCTAAAGTAATAATTGGGTTTTTACCTTTTTCAGTCAATGTATCTAATTTTACTTCGCTTGGAAGTTCCAATACGATACCGTGAGAGAATCCTAAAGCTAACTCAAGTTTTTGACCTGTGTGTGAAGCTCTGTATCCTACCCCTACTAGTTCTAGTTTCTTTTCGAAACCTTGTTCAACACCAACAATCATGTTGTTGATCAACGCTCTGTATAAACCGTGAAGCGCTTTGTGTTGTTTAGAATCAGATGGTCTGTTTACGTTAAGTACGCCATCGTTCTGTTCTAAAGTAATTCCTGCTGTAAGCTCCTGAGAAAGTTCTCCTTTAGGACCTTTTACTGTTACAATACCGTTATTTTCAGTGACTGTAATTCCAGCTGGAATTGTTATAATTGCTTTACCAATTCTTGACATTTTCCTCTGATTAAAAATTAATAAACATAGCAGATTACTTCACCGCCTACTTTTTCTTCTCTAGCCTTCTTGTCAGTCATTACTCCTTTAGAAGTAGAGATAACAGCTATACCCAAACCATTTAGTACTCTTGGAAGTTCAGTAGAACCTTTGTACTGTCTCAAACCTGGTCTAGAAGCTCTTTGAATAGACTTGATAGCTGGTTTGTTAGTTTGCTTGTCATACTTTAAAGCGATTTTGATTGTACCTTGAACAGCGCTATCTTCAAACTTAAAGTTTAAGATATACCCTTGATCAAATAAAATCTTAGTAATCTCCTTTTTGATTTTCGATGCAGGAATCTCCACCACTTTGTGGCCTGCGCTTTGTGCGTTCCTTACTCTTGTTAGGAAATCTGAAATTGGATCTGTTACCATTTTTCTTTTTTAAATTATTGGTTAAAGACAATCAGTATTGAAGGGACTTGAAGATCAAAATATCAGACTTCAGAAAAACTTAGGTCTGATATTTTTATTCTTTAGTATCCAGACAACTTAATTGTCCCGATTAATTAGTAATTATTACCAACTAGCTTTTTTCACTCCCGGAATAAGACCGTTGTTGGCCATTTCACGGAAAGTTACTCTAGAAAGACCGAAAGTTCTCATGTACCCTCTTGGTCTACCTGTTAGTTTACATCTGTTGTGTAATCTTACAGGAGAAGCATTTTTAGGTAATTTCTGAAGTCCTTCATAATCACCAGCTTCTTTTAAAGCTTTTCTTTTGTCAGCGTACTTAGCAACTAGTGCTTCTCTTTTGCGCTCACGCGCTTTCATTGATTCTTTAGCCATTTCTTAGTTCTTTTTAAATGGTAAACCGAAGTGAGTTAATAATGCTTTCGCTTCTTTATCTGTTTTCGCACTTGTAACGAAAGTGATGTCCATCCCCTGGATTTTTTTCACTTTGTCAATTACGATCTCAGGAAAGATAATCTGCTCAGTAATACCTAAGTTGTAGTTACCTCTACCATCGAACCCATCTGCTTTGATACCAGAGAAATCTCTGATACGTGGTAAAGCAGAAGAAGTAAGTCTGTCTAAGAATTCATACATTTTATGAGCTCTCAATGTTACTTTAGCACCTACAGGCATACCTTTTCTCAATTTGAAAGCCGCTTCGTCTTTCTTAGAGATAGTACCTACTGCTTTCTGGCCAGTAATCATTGTTAATTCTTCTACAGCATAATCAATGATTTTTTTGTCTGCAGTGGCATCACCTAATCCTTGAGATAGGATGATTTTTTCCAATTTAGGTACCTGCATTACAGATTTGTACCCAAATTCTTCCATCATTGCAGGAACAATTTTCTCTCTGTATATATTTTTGGGTCTTGCTATAAATTCCATGTGTTAATTCAAATTATAAAGTTTCACCCGTTTTTTTATCGATTCTTACTTTCTTATCTCCTTCGATTTTGTAACCGATTTTGATAGCTTTTCCGTCTTTACCAACTAAAGCTATGTTTGAGATATGGATAGAAGCTTCTTTTTCAGTGATTCCACCTTGTGGGTTAGAAGCTGAAGGCTTAACGTGTTTTTTAACGATGTTTAGTCCTGCAACGATAACTCTAGGGTCTTTTCCTTCTTTTTTGATCACTTCAATAACTTCACCAGTTTTACCTTTGATATCTTTCTTACCAGTAGTAATGATGACGTTATCTCCTCTTTTTATTTTTAACTTTGACATTTTCTTTTAAAAATTTTAAAAATTAAAGTACTTCAGGAGCTAATGAAATGATTTTCATATATTCTTTGTCTCTCAACTCACGAGCAACTGGTCCGAAAACACGCGTTCCTCTCATTTCTCCCGCTGCGTTTAGTAATACACAAGCATTGTCTTCGAATTTGATGTATGAACCATCTTTTCTTCTAACTGCTTTTTTAGTTCTTACTACTACAGCTTTAGATACCTGACCTTTTTTAGCATTTCCTGATGGTGTAGAATCCTTGATAGTAACAACGATTTTATCACCAACTGAAGCATATCTTCTTCTGGTTCCTCCCAGAACTCTGATAACTAGTACTTCTTTTGCACCTGTGTTATCAGCAACTTTTAATCTTGATTCTGTTTGTAACATTATTACTTAGCTTTTTCAATGATTCTTACTAATCTCCATCTCTTGCTCTTGCTCATAGGTCTAGTTTCTTGGATAAGAACTGTATCTCCCTCTGTGCATTCGTTGTTCTCGTCGTGTGCAGTATATTTTTTCGTTTTTAGAACGAATTTACCGTACATCGGGTGTTTCACTCTCGTAGTCTCACTTACAACAATGGTCTTTTCCATTTTATTGCTGGAAACTATTCCGATTCTTTCTTTTCTTAAGTTTCTTTCCATAATGTATGAAAATCTTATTGTTGTTTAGTGGTTAACTCAGTGTTTAGTCTAGCGATTGATCTTCTCAAATCTCTGATTTGAATCGGGTTTTCAATTGGACTGATTTTGTGAGCCAATTTCAGTTTTGAATATTGAGTTGTCAATTCAGCAAGTTTTGCTTGAATATCACCCGCGCTTAAATTTTTAATATCAGCTTGTTTCATTGTATCAAAGATTATAGAGGTTTAACAAAATCGTTAGCAACTACGAATTTAGTAACTACCGGTAATTTTTGTGCAGCAAGTCTTAAAGCTTCCTTGGCGATTTCGTAAGATACTCCTCCGATTTCGAACATGATTTTACCTGGTTTCACTACAGCTACCCAATATTCCACGGCACCTTTACCTTTACCCATCCTTACTTCGGCTGGTTTCTTAGTAATAGGCTTATCCGGGAAGATTTTGATCCATAGCTGACCTTCTCTCTTCATATATCTAGTCGCAGCGATACGAGCAGCTTCGATTTGTCTTGCAGTGATCCAAGCACCTTCTATAGCTTTGATTCCAAATGTTCCGTATGCCAGTTGATTACCTCTTTGAGCAATCCCCTTCATCTTCATCTTGTGAACTCTACGGAATTTGGTTCTTTTTGGTTGTAACATAATTTCTAAATTTTAGATTTTAGATTTTAGATTTTAGATTTTTTATATTTTAAAAAAGTAACGGTAATTTAAAATTCAAAATTTCTAACCTAAAATTTTTAATTATTATTGTTATTATTGTTATTTTTTCTAGGTCTTCTGTTGTCTCTGTCTCCTCTGTTTCCGCCTCCTGAAGGACCTCCTTTCTTCTGTTGTCCCACTAGTGGAGAAAGTTCTCTTTTACCATAAACTTCTCCTTTCATGATCCAAACTTTCACTCCTAGCCTACCGTAAGTAGTGTGAGCTTCAGCCCAGTGATAATCGATATCAGCTCTGAAAGTAGACAAAGGAATTCTTCCGTCTTTGAAAGATTCGCTTCTTGCCATTTCAGCACCGTTCAATCTACCAGAGATTTGAACTTTGATACCTTCAGCACCCATTCTCATTGTACTTGCCATCGCCATTTTAACAGCTCTTCTGTAAGAAATTCTGTTTTCAATCTGCTTAGAGATGCTGTCTGCTACCAATACTGCATCAAGTTCAGGTCTTTTGATTTCGAAAATATTGATTTGAATATCCTTACCAGTAAGTTTCTTCAATTCTTCTTTTAATTTATCAACTTCCTGACCTCCTTTACCGATGATAAGTCCCGGTCTAGCAGTAGTAATAGTTACTGTAACTAATTTTAATGTTCTTTCAATATAAATTTTTGAAATACCACCCTTAGATAATCTAGCTTCAAGGTATCTTCTGATTTTGTAGTCTTCAGCGATTCTGTCTCCATAATCTTTACCACCAAACCAGTTTGAATCCCATCCTCTGATGATACCTAATCTGTTACCAATTGGATTTGTCTTCTGTCCCATACCTTGATTAATTTTCTTTATTACCTAAGATTAGTGTAATGTGGTTTGATCTCTTTCTGATTCTATACCCTCTACCTTGTGGAGCTGGTCTTAGTCTCTTCAATTGTCTTGCACTGTCTACAAAAATTTCTTTAACGATAAGATTAGCTTCTTCAATATCAGCACCTTCGTTTTTAGCTTGCCAGTTGGCCATTGCTGAAAGAAGGACTTTCTCTAATTTGTTAGAAGCGTCTTTCTTTGAATATTTTAGAATGTATAAAGCTTTGTCAACTTCTACCCCTCTGATGATATCAGCAACTAATCTCATCTTTCTTGGAGAAGACGGGCAATCGTTATGTAATGCCTTAACTACATCTTGATTTGTTAATTTACGTGCTAATGCACTTTCTCTTTTTCTTGATCCCATGATTATCTACTTCCTTTGTTTTTATTACCACCATGACCTCTGAAAGATCTTGTTGGAGAAAATTCGCCTAACTTGTGACCAACCATGTTTTCTGTAACATAAACAGGGATAAAAGATTTCCCGTTGTGTACAGCAATAGTTTGTCCTACGAAGTCTGGAGAGATCATAGACGCTCTAGACCAAGTTTTGATAACTGTCTTCTTACCAGACTCTATGTTTGTCTGAACCTTCTTATCTAAAGTATGATGAATGAATGGTCCTTTTTTAAGTGATCTTGCCATAATTATTTACGTTTAGATATGATATGACGGTTAGACGCTTTGTTTTTCTTTCTGGTTTTGTAACCTTTAGCAGGCATACCGTTTCTAGATCTTGGGTGACCTCCAGAAGAACGACCTTCACCACCTCCCATTGGGTGATCTACAGGGTTCATTACTACCGGTCTAGTTCTAGGTCTTCTACCTAACCATCTGCTTCTACCAGCCTTACCTGAAACAGTTAACTGATGATCCGAGTTAGAAACAGATCCAACCATTGCATAACATTCAGTAAGGATCATTCTAGATTCTCCTGAAGGCAATTTGATGATTGCATATTTTCCGTCTCTTGAAGTTAATTGAGCTGAAGAACCAGCACTTCTTGCTAAAATTGCACCTTGTCCAGGTTTCATTTCAATACAAGAGATTACTGTACCCAATGGAATATTTTTCAATTTCATTGCGTTACCGATGTTCGGTTCTACATTTTCACCTGAAACTACCTTCTGATCTACTTTGATACCGTTTGGAGCGATGATATATCTCTTCTCTCCGTCTGCGTACTCTAATAAAGCGATAAATGCAGTTCTGTTTGGATCATATTCTACAGTTTTTACCGTTGCTTCAACATCATGCTTGTTTCTTTTGAAGTCGATAATTCTGTATTTCTTTTTGTGTCCACCTCCGGTGTAACGCATGGTCATTTTACCAGTTTGGTTACGTCCACCTGACTTACTAATACCAACGGTTAGAGACTTCTCTGGTTTGTTGGTAGTAATTTCCTCAAAATTGTTAACAATTCTGAATCTCTGTCCTGGGGTGATAGGTTTTAATTTTCTAACAGACATTACTATTATTTATAATTAATAATTAATTTACAGCAAAAATATCGATTACTTCCCCTTCAGAAAGAGTGATAACCGCTTTTTTCAATTTGTTTGTCTTTCCTACTTGAAGACCTTTCTTAGTGTGCTTAGAAGAAACTTTAGGCGCATAAATCATGGTTCTAACGTCTGCTACTTTCACACCGTAAGCTACTTCTACAGCCTTTTTAATCTGGATTTTATTCGCCCTAGGATCAACTAAGAAAGAATAAGCACCTCTTAAATCTGTAAGATAGTTTGCTTTCTCTGAAATAACTGGTTTAATAATAAGTGACATGATTTATTTCTTTAAATTTTCCTGGAATTTTTCAACTGCACCTTCTAAGAATACGATCTCACCTGCATTCATTAAGTCATATGAACTAATTTCGTTGAAGTTCATTACTTTAGTTTTAGGTAAGTTTCTTGAAGATAAATACACATTCTTGTTAGCTTCAGGAAGAACGAATAAAGATTTTTTATCATTCAATGCCAATGCATTTAGGATAGAGATAAAATCTTTAGTTTTAGGAGCGTTTAGGCTCATGTCTTCCATTACTCTAATGCTGTTGTCTCTCATTTTCTGAGATAAAACAGATTTCTTAGCTAATCTCTTAAGAGCTTTGTTCAATTTGAATCTGTAGTCTCTTGGTTTTGGTCCGAATACTCTACCTCCACCTCTGAAAGTTGGAGATTTGATATCACCATATCTAGCAGAACCAGATCCTTTTTGCTTCTTAAGTTTCTTAGTAGAAGCTGTAATTTCGCTTCTTTCCTTTGATTTATGAGTCCCTTGTCTTTGTGCAGCAAGGTACTGTTTAACTTCTAAGTAAACCGCGTGCTGATTTGGCTCAATTCCGAATACTGATTCGTCTAGAGTTACTTTTCTTCCGGTCTCTTTTCCTGATGTATTTAATACTACTAGTTCCATTTTCTGATAATTACATAAGAATTTTTAGCTCCCGGAACAGCACCTTTTACTACTAAAAGATTTTGTTCTTGATCCACTTTTAATACTTGAAGGTTTTGTACAGTTACCTGCTTACCTCCCATTCTACCCGCCATTCTCATTCCTTTGAATACTCTTGAAGGATCCGATCCAGCACCGATAGAACCTGGAGCTCTAAGTCTGTTGTGCTGACCATGAGTAGCTTGCATTACACCTCCAAAGCCATGTCTTTTAACAACACCCTGGAAACCTTTACCTTTTGAAGTTCCTGTTACGTCAACAAATTCACCTTCAGCGAATAGATCAACTTTTACTTCTTCTCCTACTTTTACTTCGTCAACGAATTCTCTGTAGAATTCTACCAACTTAGCTTTTGGAGCAGAACCAGCCTTTTTGAAATGGCCAGCTAACGCTTTACCTACGTTCTTTTCACTCTTGTCATCGAAACCTAACTGAACTGACTTGTAGCCGTCCTTTTCAATGGTTCTGACCTGTAAAACCGAGCACGGACCGGCTTGAATAACTGTACAAGGAATGTTTTTTCCTTCTTCGTTAAACAAAGACGTCATACCGATTTTTTTACCAATAATACCTGACATTGTTTATGTTATAATAAAATTTATCTTTCTAGTTCTACATTTTTAGGAGGTCTGAAGTAATTTCTACTTTTGATATAGGCATACTACGCCCCTAAAATGGAGTGTGCAAATTTATGAATATTTTTAGAACTGACAAATATTTCGGGTAAAATATTTTGATTTTTAATCAATTAGATAATTTTGAAAAAATTCAGATGAAATTTTCAGTGAAATTATTTTGTTTTTAAAAAAGAAATTAACAAGAAGCTTTATTTCACAATAACAGAAACTCCTATTTCTTCCAACCCCGCTTTATCTTCTGCACAGATGCCACTATCCGTAATGAGATAATCTATTTTATCAAGAGGAGCAATCTTCCCAAAGCCTTTCTTATTAAGCTTCGAAGAATCCGCAAGAATCACCACTTTTTCCGAGCATTCTATCATAAGCTGATTCAAATGCGCTTCCGCAGCATTAGAGGTACTGATTCCAAATTCCATATCAATACCATCCACCCCCAGGAATAGTTTATTACAGGAAAACTGTCTGAGGATTGTTTCCGAAATAGATCCTACAATAGATGTAGAGCTCTTTCTTACCTCCCCTCCTAACTGAATGATATTTATATTAGGATTATTACAAAGTTCAAGAGCCACCCTTAATGACGAAGTAAGAACAGTAAGTGGGCCGAAATTCACAAGCATCCTTGCAAGATAATGCATCGTTGTACCGGACGCCAATATAATACAGTCATTTTCCTGTATAAGCTGTAAAGCAGCTTTTGCTATATTCTGCTTTGCTTCTACATTGATATTTTCTTTCTCGTCGACATTTCTTTCATAAGCATACCGGACGTGCTTACTTGCCCCACCGTGATTTCGGAAAAGCAACCCCAGACTTTCGAGATAATTCAGATCCTTTCGAACCGTAACCGACGAAACATTTAACCTCTCACACAAATCCTGTACAAGAACATGTCCTTTTTCATCCAGTTCTTTTAATATGTCATCGTGCCTTGGTATTAACTTTTCCATTCTGATTCTTTCATCAAAAATACCATTTTTTTTCGAGACCGATAAAATTTCATTTATTTTCTTTTTAGTTTCGTTTTTAATTTATACATTTGAAAACGAAACATAAACGAAACATTTATGAAACGAAACGAAGAACTTAGTAAATTGACCAGTGTAGAGGAATGGGATTTCATCGTCATCGGAGGCGGAGCCAGTGGTCTGGGCTCAGCACTGGATGCAGTAAGCAGAGGATTCAAAACCCTGCTCCTTGAATCCCACGATTTTGCAAAAGCAACATCCAGCCGAAGTACCAAACTGGTACACGGTGGCGTAAGATACCTTGCACAGGGAGATGTGGGACTTGTAAAAGAAGCCCTCAAAGAAAGAGGTCTTCTTGCTCAGAACGCAGCACACGTAGTCAAGAACCAGTCATTCATTATTCCCAACTATACATGGTGGGGAGGTATCTACTATAAAATAGGATTATCTGTCTATGATTTTCTTGCAGGAAAGCTCAGTCTCGGAAAAACGAAATACATCAGTAAGGCTAAAACCATTGAAAAGCTACCTACCATTGAACAGCACAACCTCGCAAGCGGTGTGGTATATCAGGACGGGCAGTTTGACGATGCCAGATTAGCAATCAACTTATCCCAGACTCTGATCGAAAAAGGTGGAAGCGCAGTAAATTATATGAAGGTAACCGGACTTGTGAAAAATGATTCCGGAAAAATAAGCGGCGTTAAAGCAGAAGATCAGTTTTCAAAACGACAGTATGAACTTCGTGCAAAAGCCGTCATCAATGCGACAGGGGTATTTACGAATGACATTCTGAATATGAACAATCCTAAGCATGGTAAATTTGTCGTTCCAAGTCAGGGCATCCATTTAGTATTGGATAAATCTTTCCTGAAAAGTGATGACGCAATCATGATTCCCAAAACATCAGACGGCAGAGTTCTTTTTGTGGTCCCATGGCATGACAGAGCATTGGTGGGAACTACAGATACTCTACTGGAAAATCCGAGCTTTGAACCACACGCTCTGGAATCTGAAATTAATTTTGTTTTAAATACAGCCAGACAATATTTAGCTAAGAAACCAACAAGGGAGGACGTAAAATCTATGTTTGCAGGATTAAGACCTCTCGCTGCTCCAAAAGAAGGAGGCAAAAGCACCAAAGAAGTTTCCAGAAGCCACAAAGTCATTACTTCTGATACGGGACTGGTTTCGATCATCGGAGGAAAATGGACTACCTACCGTAAAATGGCGGAAGACACGATAGACAAAGCTGTAGAAATACTTCATTTAAACGGAGGACCTTCACAAACGGAAAATATGTCTATCCACGGTAATATAAAAGCAGAACTCGTTGACCGTACCAGCCATCTTTATGTTTACGGATCAGATATCCCCGCTATAAAATCATTGCAAAGCAGCGACCCTCAATACGCTCAAAAAATACATCCCGATCATGCTTTCACAATCGCAGAGGCGGTATGGGCTGTAAGGCATGAAATGGCAGAAACCATAGAAGATATTCTTGCCCGAAGAGTCCGTCTTTTATTTCTGGACGCAAGAGCAGCAATCGACAGTGCCCATACTATTGCGCAGCTTATTGCTAAAGAAAAAGGATATTCCCAGGAATGGGCTAATGAACAGGAAAAAGAATTTATTGAATTAGCACAAGGATACTTATTAACCCCTTACTCTCCCAAAACTATTACTCATAACTAAAAATTTGCAGTATGAAGGAAAAATTGATTCTCGCTCTGGACCAGGGTACAACTTCCTCTAGAGCCATCTTATTCAATCACAGCGGAGCCATAGAATACATCTCCCAGAAAAATTTCGAACAGATCTACCCTACTCCGGGCTGGGTAGAGCATGATCCTAACGAAATATGGTCATCACAGATATCTGTTGCCGCAGAGATCATTGCCAAAGCAGGCATTTCCGGACTGGAAGTAGCTGCTATAGGTATTACCAACCAGCGCGAAACCACTGTTGTCTGGGATAAAGAAACCGGAGAACCTATTTATAATGCCATCGTCTGGCAGGATAGAAGAACTTCTAAATACTGTGACGAATTAAAGGAACAGGGTCACACTGAGATCATCAAAGCGAAAACAGGACTTGTACTGGATGCCTATTTTTCTGCAACCAAGTTAAAGTGGATCCTGGATAATGTAGAAGGTGCAAGGGAAAAAGCTGAAGAAGGAAAATTGTGCTTCGGTACCGTTGACACGTGGCTGGTATGGAAGCTTACCCGTGGAAAAATGTTTATTACCGATGTTTCCAATGCGAGCAGAACAATGCTTCTAAACATTCATACCTTAGAATGGGATCAGGATCTTCTGGATTTATTTGATATTCCAAGATCTGTTCTTCCGGAAGTAAAACAGAGCAGCGAAATTTACGGAGAAACCGCCACTACCTTATTTTCCACTAAAATTCCAATTGCCGGAATTGCGGGAGATCAGCAGGCTGCCTTATTCGGACAAATGTGTATCACTCCCGGAATGGTAAAGAATACCTATGGAACCGGATGCTTCTTATTAATGAATACAGGAACCGAAGCTGTTTCTTCTAAAAACAATCTGCTCACCACCGTGGCATGGAAGATTAACGGAGAGGTAAACTATGCGCTGGAAGGAAGTGTATTTGTAGGGGGCGCAGCTATACAGTGGCTTAGAGACGGACTGAAACTGATCCGTACATCAGAAGAAGTAAATGATCTGGCAGCGAGTGTTGACGATAACGGAGGTGTTTATTTTGTACCTGCCCTTACAGGACTGGGCGCACCGTATTGGGATCAGTACGCAAGAGGAACTATCGTAGGAGTAACCAGAGGAACGACCAACGGACATATCGCAAGGGCCACTCTGGAAGGCATTGCATTTCAGGTGTATGATATTGTAAAATCCATGGAAGCTGATTCCGGAAGACCAAGTCTGGAACTTAGAGTAGATGGAGGTGCTTCTGCAAGTGATCTTCTGATGCAGATCCAGTCGGACCTTTTCGGTTTTAAAATCACAAGACCGAAAACTCTTGAGACTACCGCTTTAGGAGCAGCCTATCTTGCCGGTTTAGCTGTCGGATACTGGAAAGACATCAATGAAATCCAATCTCAATGGATTGTAGACGAGGATTTTCTTCCTAAAGTAGATAAAGATAAAGCGGATAATATGATCCATTTCTGGAATAAAGCTGTGAAACGCTCTCAAAGCTGGATCGAAGATTAAACTCTTAAATAAAAAAAACTACTCATGAACCCATTTACCGCAGAACTTATAGGCACAATGCTTATGATATTATTGGGCAACGGCGTTGTAGCGAATGTTGTCTTAAAAGGTACCAAAGGAAATAACTCCGGATGGATTGTTATTACTACAGCCTGGGCACTCGCCGTTTTTGTAGGCGTGACGGTTGCAGGGCCTGCAAGTGGCGCCCATCTGAATCCGGCCGTAACTCTCGGACTTGCTGTTGCAGGAAAATTTTCATGGGACCTGGTTCCAACGTATATTGCGGCACAGATGCTTGGCGGAATGCTTGGAGCGTTCCTTGTCTGGCTTTTTAATAAAGATCATTTCGCAATCACAGAAGACGAAGGTGCTAAACTGGCATGCTTCAGTACAGGTCCGGCTATCAGGAATACATTCTCCAATCTGATCAGTGAGATCATCGGAACTTTTGTCCTCGTGTTTGTTATATTTCATTTTTCAGATCCGAGCATTTCTCTGAATGCCGATCCGACAGCTAAAGTAGGACTTGGTTCTGTCGGTGCTCTTCCTGTGACCTTATTGGTTTGGGCCATCGGTTTATCTTTAGGCGGAACAACCGGTTATGCGATCAACCCTGCGAGAGACCTTGCCCCAAGAATCATGCACGCTATCCTTCCTGTAAAAGGCGGGAGTGACTGGGGGTATGCCTGGATCCCCGTAGCAGGACCTATCCTGGGCAGCATCCTTGCAGCAGTTCTTTATGGAATCTTAAATTAAAAACATCCATGAAAGTTTTAAAAACAGTATGCCTGATTATTTTAGGCACAGGAAAACTATTCTCTCAGGAGAACGCAGAAAAGAAGGAAAACAACAGGCTTGATTTTACAGTAAACATTCAAAATAACCACTTATGGAGGGGTTTGATTATTACTGATAAGCCTGTAGTAATGGGAAATCTTTCTTATGCTTTGGATTCTGAAAAGAAATGGAAAGCCGGAATCTGGGGAGCCTCTTCCCTGACGGATGACAAAGACGGAACCCATTATAAGGAGATCAATTACTATATCCAGTATTCGGACGGAAGACTTTATATCGGATTGTGGGATCTTTTCAATTCGAGAAATATCAATACAGCTGTTGCTTCAGAAGATATCTTCAACTATTCACAAACAAGAACAGCCCATATTATTGATCTTAGAACCAATTATACTTTCGGAGCCTCGTTTCCTCTTAATATAGAAGCCGACATCATGCTGTATGGAGGTGCCAATGCAGGAGAAGTCGTTATAAAGGATGATGGAAGCTATAAAAAGAATAAGTATTCAACTTATATTCAGGTCAGCTACCCCGTCATTGCCGGACAAAAGGTAAATCTTGATGCTTTCGTTGGTGCCGGATTTGCTCTCAATGACCGGTATTTTCTCTATGGAAATGGAAAAAACAGTTTTGACATTGTGAATGTAGGAGTAAAAGCAGGTAAAACCATCAAAATAACAGAGCATTACAGTCTCCCGGTTTCTATGATGGCAATGTGGAACCCTTCCAATAAATTTGCAAGAATTCAACTGGCCGCAACTGTTTTCTAATATGAATTTTAACTCACTTATTATAAAGACCACCCCAACCCGGAGTGGTCTTTCTGCTTTTATAGATTAAAAAACACACACAAAAGGTTTCCACTTTTTTAAACACATAAAAACACTTTAGTTTAAAGGTCTTATTATGCTGAAAGCACTAAAATCAAATACGTAGAAAACCTTTGATTTATATAAAACTTAAGTGTACCTTATAGGTGTCATGGATTTAATTTTAAAATAACTTACGTGTCTAAAAAGCTTTTGAGACTTTTATGATTCAACAATTCACTGCAATTACCTCAAACAGGCAATCACCGGGTTTTTACGGTTTAGTTTTTGCTTAAATATATTTACTTTTGAAAAAAAATATATGAAAAAAATTTTCAGCTTAATGGTATTATGCATCAGCATTTTATCTTTTGCACAGACAAAAGCACCATTTGTTGGGCATAGAAGCTTTGATATTATTGAAGGATTTAGTGGATCAGGAACACCTCATTATTATCTGGATGTAAAGAAAAACGGCGATGTGTATTTCGGCTTTGTTCAGGTCAACCAGGCAGACAGCACTGAAACCACCGAAGAAATGAATGCAGGAAAATACAATCCTAAAGTAATGAAGGTAGATTTCAAAAAATATGGCGAAAACTTTTATGTAAAATTCGATAAGGATAATATCTACCTTACCGACAAAGAAGGAAACATTCAGAAATCTGAAGACTGCTGCTCCTCAATGGAAAGTGCTACTGCTGATATCTGTACCTGCGAGAGCAAACTGTATAAGTAATGAAAATACTAAAGTTTCTATTCATCCTTCTTCTTGCTGTTTCATGTGGAGGGAAGAAGAATCACCCCTATACCTTTTATTACTGGAAAACGCACCTTAAACTCGATCAGGAAGAGAAAAAAGCACTCGATCAGGCTTCGGTTCCTTACGTTTATACCAGATTTTTCGATATCGATAAAGCCGGCGGGAAATTCCAGCCGGTTGCTGTCATTACTCAAGACAAAAGTTTCGAAACAGAGAAACAAATCGTTCCTACGGTGTTCATCACCAACCAGTCCATGTACCGTATTTCAGCGGAAGAGATCCGATTTCTTGCAAAAAATATTCATGACCTGGTTCAAAAGAAAGCTAAAGAATATCATTTAAAAATCAATAATGAGATTCAGATCGACTGTGACTGGACTGCCGGAACAAGAAATGATTATTTTAAATTTTTAAAGGAACTGAAAAGAGTTTCGGGAAAAGAGATTACCTGTACCCTCCGTCTCCATCAGGTTAAAGATAAAAATCAAACCGGAATTCCTCCTGTAGAAAAAGTCTATCTGATGTGCTACTCTACTTCCTCCCCTCTTGAAAACTCCAATAAGAATTCGATTCTGGATGTAACGATTTTAAAAAGCTACCTTTCGAAACTGGAAGACTATCCTATAAAAAAAATTGAAGTGGCATTACCTATTTATTCCTGGGGAATTGTGACCAATCATCTTGAAAAGCATAAATTAATTAATGCCCTTTCCAAAAAAGATCTTGAAAATCCAGCATTTAAAAAGATCTCTGACAATGAGATTGAAATTATTAAAGACGGTTTCTATTTTGGAAATTTTCTAAGCAAAGGTTTTAGAATAAAGGTAGAAGAAATCTCTGAGGAACAACTGAAAGACGTAACCCGGTTTCTTGAGAAAAAAATCCCGCATTTTAATATTATTTATTATCAATTAGATAGTAAATTTGTAAGTAACAGAAAATTTTAAAGTTTTATCTGTCGGATATTGAGCAGATTACACCGTTTTTAAACTCTGTTAAATTTTAATTATAAAAATAAAAACACCCTCGACTATATGAAAAAGTATATTCTTTCACTGGCGGTTTTATCGCTTTTTTATACCAAATCTGACGCCTGTGCGTGGTCAGACCCCGATTACGAATATTTCAACCTGTTTACACAGAGCATCATCAAAGATAAATCCTATCTTCCATTCCTGCTAACGTATTCAAACAGGTTTTACGGTGATTACAAAGGCAACCTGATTCCTGATGATAATATTGAGACATGGAAAAAGTTCTTTAACAACCAGCTCAACTATGCGGAAACAGAGAATCTGGTGTATAAAATCAGCATGAATGATCTTAACGCTTTAAAAAACGGAACTCCCACCAATCCTCTACTGCAGAAACTGGGAACCGGATTCTACCAAAAGTACAGAGAAGCTATTGATTATTTAATTGAGGCCAAGTATCTGGAACCGTATATGAGCATTAATTATATTGAAAGCCCGGATTCTTTCTACAGCAACGGACCTTCTAAACAGCTTAATGCCACCTCAGTTGATTACGCAAAAACCGTTAATGCACTTACTTCTTTATACAACGCGACAAGAAATCCTGAGATCAAGCAGCGGTATGGATATCAGCTGGTGCGTTTCAATCATTATACAAGAAATTATGATGCCGCACTGGAAGCTTTCAAAACTTATATAGAACCTATCAAACAGAAAGGCGCTGTTTATTTTATGGCGCTGGACCAGCTTGCAGGTGCTCAGAGAGGAAAAGAAATGAATGCAGATGCCAACTGGAATTTCTTCCAGGTATTCATGAACAGCAAAGACCGTAAAGAATCTGCTTTTGTTTCTATGAAACTTTCGGATACTGCTTCTTTCAGTAATATTATGAAAAGGTCGGGTACGAACGATGAAAAGAATATGGCCTATTTTCTTTTAGGATACGAGGGTTTCACAGACCCCATTCCTATCATGGAAAAAATGTACGACATCAACCCTGATTCTGAGATTCTGAAAGTGATGGCGGTAAGAAGCATCAATGAACTGGAAAGAAGCTATCTTCCGATCTATTACTATACTTCAGATGCGACAGACAGCCCGAATGTAATGAGAGGAAATGCTGATGATCATGATAAAACGACAACGGATTCAAAGTCTGAACCTGCAGAAGTAAAAAAAGAAGAGAAGATTTCATTCTGGCAAAAGATCGTCAGATTCTTTAAAAATCTTTTCGGAGGTTCAAAATCTGACAGCACCGATGGAGCTAAAAATGATCAGAGTGACGATCAGTTACTGAACAATCCGGATAGAATTCCTTTCTATACTAAATCCAACTACGGCTATGATGAGAAAACGAATGATTATCTGGACAACCTGGAAAAGTTTACAGAAAAAACAAAGAAAGTATCTAAGGATGAATACTGGCAGATCGCCGATGCTTATCTTAAGTTTTTGAAAAAAAACTATAAGGCCAGTTCAGAAATCCTGGAGGATATCAAAACATCAAATCCGGAATATCTGGAAGAAATCAAAAGAATGAAAGTTCTGAATGATATCGTTTCCCATCCTAAGATTGATGCAGAATTCGAGGATCATCTGATAAAAGATTATGCTGAATATTTTGTAAAGAAAGAAGTGAAAAAAGACAGCACTGCTGTTGCTGAATATGATTATTATGGAGAAACTCCATCCACCGCAGATTTCCTTAAAGATGTTCTTGCCAACCGTTACTTCTTACAGGGAGAAGATGGGAAATCATTCCTGATGAACAATAAGCTTTCGGATCTACAATACAACCCGAATTCAAGTCTGGTAAAAAGTGTTGAAGACTTTTACAGAAAACCTAACAAGACCCAGTTTGAGCAGCAGATCATCGCCAAGAATATGGACAATGTAGGAAATATAGATGCCTTCTTCAGTATGATCTATGGAGACCGGGCCATGAAACAGGCAGATTTTGAAAAAGCAAAATCTTATTATGAAAAGACTCAGAACTTTGCAGGAATTCCGAGAATAAATTATGACTGGAGCGATAAAGGCGAAAAAATAACACCAAAGCAATATGCGCCTGGTGAGTATAATGGATTCAGAGATATTTCTGATCTTGTTTTCGGACATAATGTGTGGGAAAGCTTTGGAAGTCCGGAGACTGAAAGTATGGAAGCAGAGGATTATTCTGCATTCCCATTCATCAAAAAGAACATGAATAAACTGGAGTTGGCAGATGCACTGATCCAGCTTAAAAAGATCAGTAACGGAACTGATGAAAAAGCAGGCAAGGCCAGCCAGCTCATTGGAAATCTGTTATACAACACTTCCAGTTTAGGCTATTACCGCCAGCTCTTTGTGATGGACATTGATAACAGCAATGGAGGAAAATATGACTTCTGGAATACGGACCGAAAGAATCCATACAAGTACTATTACAAGAACTTCCTTTACACCACTTACATTGAACCGGACAATTTCGATCTTGCGATCAACTATTATCAAAAGACGCTGAAACTATCAAAAGACAAGGAGCAGAGAGCAAGAGTTCTTTTCCAGATGGCGAGTGCAGAGCAGGGAAAATATTATCAGTATGAGGCAAAAAATGCGTCAACCATCAGTTATTCTGACCCTAACTATTCCGACAAGGAAAAAGCTCACCAAACTGAACTGGACAATATCAGAAATGAAAAATACAGAACTTATTTTGCCCAATTAAAATCCCAGTATGCAGATACGGAAGCTATGAAAGCACTGGCAGGAAGCTGTAGTTATTTCGGATATTTCCTGAAAAAATAAATACACGATGTGTTAAAGTAAAAACAAAATCCCTATGAAAATATTCGTAGGGATTTTGTTTTGGATTTTCATTCAATTATTCAAAGTAATGAAAAATATACAAGCTCTTTTTTTGTCATGCAAATCTGCGGGATACTTTATTTGCGGACTGTTTGAGAAAAGGGGAAGTTTAACTTTCCATTGAATCTTTCTTTATAAATTATTTACTCTGGGCAATTAATAATAATTGCTTTAGAACTATTCTTGTTGAAAGGATTTTCTGTCTGAATATATTTTTTTGTTTTCTTATAATAGAACCCAAACCATGTTAATTCTATTTTTGATTCATTGATCATTTCAAAAGAGCCAACAGGCTTTTTATTATCGAGATTAGACCAGTTTTGCATTTCATCTGGAAGTGGGATAAGAGGAGGAAAATCGGTGAAATAAAATTCATACTTATTGACTCCTGTTTTTTTCAATTCAGCGTTCATAGAAAACCTATTTGTAATGGTAAATTGGGCACTATTTAGATTAGGCAAAAAACTAATTTTTTCGTTTGAATTGCAAGTATTACCCCATATTCCTGAATCTGTTATTGAGTATTCTTTTTCAGTTCCGCTGAAATGTTGTAATGCTAGGTCATAAAAAAAGTCACGAGTCTTGTTCGGTTTCTTAATATTCTTGATTTCTTCTAATAATAACCATTTGCCATTATCATATATATAGATAGATTCTGACGCCTCGTCACTAATATCAAACTCACCAGATTGCTTGTCAAAATTTCTAATATATTTTTTATCCAAATAATCAACAATAATATAATAATTCTCAACTCTAGCTTTTATACTTTTCTCTATTACATCGGAAGAGACATCTTCAATTTTATTGTTTTTGAAAAATCCATTCTGATTATACACATTCCAAAAATCTTGTTCTTCTTCAGTTTTGCCAATATAATTTACCGAAAATGCACCAAATTTTTCATCCATATAAGAATACATTGGATAAATATCTCCAGTGAGATTATCTGGAATATAGTAACCTCCCTTTTTATACTTATCATCAAAAAAATTAATTGATAAGATATTATTTGAGTCTTTTTTTAATGTTTCTGTTTTTTCTTTATTCTTAGAAGAATAGTTATTGTTTTCCTGTCCATTACAATTAATAACGATCAATAATAAAAACCATAAACCTTTATTTAATTTCATTTTTATTGAATCTTCTTTATAAATTATTTACTCTGGACAATTAATAATAACTGCTTTAGAACTATTCTTGCTGAAAGGATTTTCTGTCTGAATATATTTTTTTGTTTTCTTATAATAGAACCCAAACCATGTTAATTCTATTTTTGATTCATTGATCATTTCAAAAGAGCCAACAGGCTTTTTATTATCGAGATTAGACCAGTTTTGCATTTCATCTGGAAGTGGGATAAGAGGAGGAAAATCTGTGAAATAAAATTCATACTTGTTAACTCCTGTTTTTTTCAATTCGGCGTTCATAGAAAACCTATTTGTAACAGTAAACTGGGCATTAGCTATAGTTGAAGAAATAAAAACATGATCTCGAAATTTACATTCAGAAGACCAGATACCATCAAGCTTTTTTAAAGATATAGAATTATTAAGAGACTCTATTTTAAGTTTTTTCGCACTGCTGTTAGATGGGCTATTATTTATCATTCTATTTAACTCAGTCAGCTTAGTAATATTTTTTCCATCTGAACTATCAAATACAGTTTCTTCTTTAATAAAATACCAAGATTGTTTTTCCCTATTATATAAATAATAGTTTTTCTTATATGGGTATACATAATCAAATGTTGAACTACTCAAATATTTTGCAGGAATCCACTCAGCAATGATGTTATAACCATCTACATTTGACTCCAGTTTCTTTCTAATTATTTTGTTCAAACTATTGAAATACTCATCATCTGGATCATCACCTGAATCTACATTATTAGCAACATCAAAATTTAACCATTCCTTTTGTTTTTCAATATCTTTATCTATAAAACTTACAGTAACACACCCTATGTATCGATCGGTATGAGAATAAATAGGATAGTTCGAATCGGGACTTAATTGATAACCGTGAAAATATCTTTTATCAAATAGTACAGGTAATACTACATTTTCATCATTGTTAAACGCTTTACTTCTATCTTCTGATTTCAGACTCCATGTTTTAGAATGATTATTTTCTTGAACTTTTTCACAAGAAAATATGATCAAAAAAGATAATAAAGCTATTAGACTCTTTATCATTTATTATTAATTCTATATTTTCTCATTATTTTTCACATTTTAGTAAATGACAGGTTGATTATTTGATTTAATATCACTTGTTTTAAAATTTCTCTTTTTTGTTTTAGCATTGTAGAATCCCATCCATGTTAATTCTAAATGATTAGTATCTTTCAATTTAATTTTTGCAATTGGTTTATCATTCAAATAGTTTTTCCAATCTAATGAAAGTCCCAGCCTGCCCATATCTTCAGGCTTCTTATAAAGTTTATAAAATATTTCATTACCAGAACTTTCTTTTGATTTAATCATAGTGACTGTTTTCAGTCATCCCCTTGTGGCGGAGTGGGATCTTCATCTAAAAGATGTCCACTTTCAATATAATTTTTCAAAAAAACAAATCCAAAATAATTATGTTTTTTTAGAATAATTAATACTTCCGGGTGATTCATTGCATTTTCACTTTGCAAATAGAACAAAGAACTTGCTTTTGCATTCCAAACTGTAGTATTTTCAACTTTATATTCATTCATTTTTGGAATTTCAATATTTGAAATATGAGCAACTATTTCAGCTTTTTCATCTTCAGTAAAAGAAGATTGTATATCTTTTGAATACAAAATAGAAATAATATATTCAGAGAGAGCTAATAAATATTTATTATTATCCTTAGTAGTTATCTTATCAACGTATTTCAAAAGATTTTTTCTAATTCTTAACTTTCCATCACAATCTTTCACAAAAAAAACTTCTCCTATTTTTTCTATTGAATTAGGAGATTCTTCAGAGTATTCTTTATATAAATCTTTCAAAACAAACTCATTAATTTTCTCTTCTTTGTCATAGCCAAAGTGCACCAGAAGTATTTTTAAGAATTCCTTGTCATTGAATAATAACCACGCTAATTCTCCTTTATTATTGTTAAATAAATATTTATTCCGGGCAATAGTACTTTGGTCTAAGTTTATATTAAGATTATTACCACTTAGGCTTATCATATCATTTAACAGTGGTAAAGTGGATATCAATTTGTATTTTGGAAAAGCGAAAATATGATCATAAGTATAATCATATTCACTTTTTATTATATTTTTTTCTTTAGTAGGGTTAACAAAATATGTTGTAAAATCATTGTGCTTTTTCACATCTACACAACTACAATCTGGATATTTTTCAAATATTTCTTTTGTTTTGTTTATAAAAGTTTCATCATCTGGAACTATATATCCATTATTTTTCATGCCCTGCGATAATACTTGCCCTCCTATTTCAATATCAGTATCAGTTAAATGGTATAAATTTAATATATCAGTATCATTTTCGGAAAGTTCAATCCTATCCTGGAATTTCATATGTTGTTTTATTAATTCCATATTCATATTTCCTTTTTTTGACTTAAGTTCGTTACTTTTATTTTGACAACTTAATAAACAGCTTGTTATAAATAGTGATATTATAATTTTTTTCATTTTTAATAAATTCGATTATCTATATCCTAAGTGAAAATATCTTTTATCAAATAGTACTGGTAATACTATTTTCATCATTATTAAACTCTTTACTTTTATCTTCTGATTTCAGACTCCATGTTTTAGAATGATCATTTTCTTGAAATTTTTCACATTTTAGTAAACTGACAGGTTGATTATTTGATGGAGTATCACTTGTTGTAAAATTTCTCTTTTTTAGCATTGTAGAATCCCATGTTAATTCTAAATGATTAGTATCTTTCAATTTAATTTTTCCATTGGAATTACCTTCGGATAAAATTTCAATAATTATTTTGTCTTTTTCGCGAGTTATTAAGAATTCTCTTTTCACTGTTTTATTATTCTCAATATTTGGATCTTCCACTTTAAATAGTAAAAACAAGTAATAAAATGATTTTATTATTTCTTATTTCCATTCTTTTTTCTTTCTTCAGTTATAAATTTAAATAGAGAGAGAGATTGGTTACATTTTTTCATCTATATGTGGTGCAGAACTAACATTAGAAACTTCACAATGCAAGTGAGGATTTCGGGTAACAAAATTCTTCCCATTCCATACCAATACTCAAGTTAAACCGCTTACATTATTATGTTGAACTTAATACTATCAGAAAATTTTATTCCTTTAAAATTCGTCAAGATTAATTTGTTTAAGTAGTATTTTCTTTCTTATTTCTTTTTTTGTCCATTCCTCTTTTCCTGTTTTTGCACTATTTCCGAGAGTTGTTACAAATATTTTCTCGATGAAAAGGTCATCATTTTTATAGAAAACAGGCATAACAACCTTCTTAAATATTTTTTTGTATTGATCACTATATCCTAAGATTAAATTAAAATTTTGTTTATTTTTTGTATTTGTTTCTATCTTTATAAAATCGCAAGTGAACTTTTTATTGAAATAAATATTATCATCAATCTTTAGTTCAAGTGTATAGTTGTCTCCATTATTTTTGACAGATAATACACCTTCTTTATTATTTTTATTTAAAGCTATTGTGTAAGTTTTGAAACCATTTTTAGTGTTGTTTTCAGGCATATTAGAGTGTAATTTTTCTTCTTCCATACTTTCAACAGGTTTTAAAAAATACTGATGACACTCCGGAGAAGCACACCCTAAAAGAATTGTTTTTTTTCCATCATGAAGAGAAATATATGATCCCCCATTAATTTGCAAATCCCATTTCCTACCTTTGTAGAAATAGCCTTTGAAATCAATATTACAAGGGGTCACAGAATATGAAAAATGCCACTCGTTTTCAGTAATACGATTAGATAAATTCATGATTCTATCTACATCACTTTTATTAAGTGACCAAGTTTTATTTTTTTCTGTTAATTTTTCTCCAGTAGAATATTCTCCAGTACAATTTGCATAATAAATTAATGTTTCAACATTATTGTTCCGATCTTTATCCTGTCCTTTGCAAGACACTATAAATAAAAAAAACAATAGGAGATTGATAATAATGTTTTTCATAATATTAACTATAAATAATCTTTAATCGCATTATATACTACTTGTCCTTCGCCTGCTTCTTTAGGTGCTAAATTTTCATGACAGTCAATTTTAGTTTTGTCCAAACTGTAATAATTTAAAAGTCCCTTTACAAGACAGGCAACTGATTTTGACTGTTCTTTAGTTAAGCTCTCCCAGCCTGTAACAGGGTTTTGATCCTTTAACCCCAAAGTAGGCTTTCCATTTTTGTCAATTGCAAATCCAACAACCTCAATTCCAACAGATTTAGAATTCCACCCTGCACAATGCCAAGTTACTTTTGATAAATCAGCAGTTTGTGTTATAACCCCATCTTTTCCGACAACAAAGTGGGTTCCAAAGTGATCTACTCCCCCCTTTCTATTCTTTCTTCCACTCTTAAAAGTATTTATACATGCTTGAGTTGTACCACCAGCAGTTCTATGTAATATCACTTTTTGTATACTTGATTTTATATCTTTAAAATTTCCATGTTCAATAATATTTATATGATTTTTTGTAATTATAGGATGTTTTATAAAACCATTTTCAACATTAAATATTTCAAGACAAATACAATCCTTTAAACCACTTGGGCAAGTAGTCTTTTCGTTGGTCTCTTCATTTTTCACCAGACTAATACAATTTTGCGGATATTCAAATACATTCTTTAGAGCATTTATAGCATTAACTCTTTGGTTATAACCATTGATTGATGATGATTTAGAAGCATTCGGCTTATTTACTAGTCTGGATGTATCAAAAATACTATCTCTATCAGCGAATGTGTTAATATTCCCCATGTCATTATATTTCCAATACCAACCACTTGACATAGCAGCTATCTCAATATTTGTCGAAACAATTGTAGGAGTATTGACTACACTATAGCCTGAAGCTTCTTCAAATTTTTTATAATTCCCCTTTAATGTTAGATGTATAAATCCCCTTCCTCGATATGGATCATACCAATATTCTTGATTTTTTTTACCTTCAACACTTTTCATAAAAGCTCCTGTTTCATGATAACATTGTCCTAGAAAATGAATTTTTCGAATGCATGTATTTATCTCATAATTCTCAAATGTTTTATTTAAAACTTCAGCAAATTTATCATATGTTCTTGTGAAAAATTGCTCATGCCCGCCTGTAAATAATTTGTCATTATTCCACTTAAAAAAATTTTCGCCAGCTTCATCATAAGTAGCTTTTCTCATTGCTGTTACCATTTCTCTCAATTCATCTTCTTTTATTTTACGATTACAAAAGCAATTAACTTTTATTTGTTGCTTTGACACTTTGGTGTCCTCAATCTTAGCCGGACTCCTCACATTCTCCACTTCCACCAGTCCCTTCGAATCCACACCGAATCTTTGGGATTCAGCGGCAAGATCAATAGAAATAATTTCAATAAAATAATGCTGTCGGTCAGCATCGGGATCACCTACAGGAAGGTCAATTCCTTTTTCGAAAAGTCCTTTGGTAATTACAAATCCGGAAGTTGTATCACATACATCAGCCGGAATTTTAATATGTCCGCTTCGGTATATTTCATCATGGGCACCTGCATCATACTCCCAGACTACATATTGGATATACTTTCCGACCATATTTTTCGAATGTATTCTTATTCTCACTTTTTCCCCTACCGCAACCTTGGAAAGTTCTTTCCCCGAATCGTTAATGAAAACAGCTTCCAGAATATTCCCTTTAGGATCCGTCTGCTTTTTCCCACCCTGTCCGGAAGGAAATTTTGGAGTATGTGGAGCTGGCTTCCCTTTTTTATAATCAGGATTCACAACATCTACATTCACCTGACTGGCTCCGACTATCTTTCCCGAATAGGTTGCCGTAACATAATACTCATGATAAGCTCCTTCATCCTGGTCCCCTATCATAAGATATTTATTGGCCATCTGCCTGAGGATTCTTTCATCAGATATCAATGAAATCTTCACTTCTGCGATACCATTCTCATTGACTACTGCCCTATATACTTTGTTGTGACGGTTGTTTTTGTTCACCACCAGATCATGGCCTCCTCCCGGTGCATCATCCTCCCAAAGATGGAATTCGATCTCTTTGCCAAACATAGCGATGCAGTGAGCCTGTGCTGTTAATGTATCGCGGTAACCGGCCTTGTTGACATTCTTGCCGTTTCTGTTGAAAAGAACCACTCTGTCGATTTTGGACACTTTTCCATACACAGGAATAAGGATGATACTTCCTACAAGTTTTTTGATACCGGATGTTCCCGGAAGAAGTTCCGGCTGGATTTCATAGACCTTTATCTCAAACTCAATACCGACAGCTATTTCTCCAAATTTATAGGAAACTCTTTTTCCGGTTTTGGGTGTTTCCGTAATATCTCTCCACGTTTTGTTTTTATTTTTTTTGAAAACATGCCACTCATAGCTGCTGTTAAGCTTCCCAAGAAGATTAAGGGCATTGATTTCATAGTAATACGCCGTTCCAGCCATTGGATTCCGGTTTCCTGATATCATTTCTGTCATGCTTACATGTAGTATTGCTGGTCGTTCATATATTCTTTAAATTCATCATAATTCACAATCGGGTTATACACCTGTTGTTTCTTCGTACGAGCATTCATAACCTGTGATTTGCTGATCTCACTTTGCTGGCCATGTTTTAGAATGCTAATTTTTCCTCCGGTACTGCACATGAGTTCGGAAATTTCCGTTAGGCAGCTTTTTCCCATGACCTTCACTTTTTCATAGGCTTTTTGCCATTTTCCAACCGGAGCATAGGAGCATGGAAGATATCCACCCGATGAAGGCTTAAGCCGGCATTGCCCGAAAGACCGGACTGACGGATCAAACTGAAGATCGTCTTCTGTCACGGCAAGATAATCGGCCTTTTCTTCCTGATCATTCCAATAGTGTTTTTGGTGGCTGGTTACCTTGAACTGTGGAAATTCAGAGCCCTGGTTACACTGTACCGTTCCTTTCTGTATAATGAAATACTTACCATCATGAGGGTTTGAATCCTCATCCTTTTCAGTCTGTTTTTCTTTTTCAGAAGCCTGTTCGCTGTTTTCTTCAGAGTAACTGTTATGGTCTGTCAGTTCCTGATCACTTTCTTTTATAGGAGTTTCTGAAAATCCTGTATCAGCAAGAAATCGGGAATCTTCAATAATGATCATGGTCTTTCCCGGAACGGGTTCATCATGCATCACATCTTCTTCCGGGCAATGCAGGTTATGGTAAGTTTTCAGGATACCATTGTCTATCAAACCGAATTTTTGAGCCAGTGAACTATAAGTATCTCCTTGCTGGATCGTATATTTTTTCATGGATTATTGTGTTATTTTGAGAGTATGTTTTTGGAGAAGTGAATTTTCTTGCGACAGACTCAGGGATGCTTCAGCGCTGAATAATTTTTTGGTTTCTTTATGGGTTATATACTGCAGGATGATCTCGCCTGAAACCGGATCTCCGACAGGCTTGTTGGATCTCACCCCTTTTTTCAGTTCCTGAAGACTGCATGCATCTGTTATTCCTCCTCTTAAAACAGTGGTTAAAAGATCGTGGTCAAGGTCTGCCTGTTCAGTCCTCATGGAACATTGTACAGGAAAAGAATTCTTAAGAAAAAAGAATTTTTCAGACCAAACGGAGTTCTTTCCGAACCAATCCATCTCAGGAAATAAGGTTTGAAAAAGAAGCGTAGACTTAAACTGCTCTAAAAAAAAGGTCTGATCGGAAATGCTGTTCTGAAATACATCAAAATAGAGCTCCGAACGCTCTCCGGTAAAAAACTCTTCAAGCTCAGCACGTTGGTTTTTAAACTTTTCTACCAGATGCTGATGATTCGCTGGTCCTGTAATATGTCCATCCGGATCAATACTGAAGTCCACGGGCATGATACTCTTTATACAGGCCAAAGTCAGATTTTCCGTTTTGTTGTCGGGAATGTAATCTCCAGTTTTAAAATTATTCTGCCTGAATGTTAAAATATAAGGATCACTTTTTTGATCTGTTCTGATATCAAACTGTACATCATAATGTATAGCAAGAGGATTTTCTCTTGAACCTTCAAAGGTTTCGCTAACGTGATAAACCGGCATAAGGAACGAGTCGGAAAGGCTGTACGAAGGCAGCGTCTTTTTCTTTTCCAGCTCCCGCTTTTTTCCAGTCTTAAAGTTCAGGGGAACAATAAGTCTTTCTACACCGTTCAGGTTTTCAAACCATACCCTATGCATTTTGAGGCACAGACTGTTATGAAACTGTTTGAGTTCCTCCGCACTCATGTTCAGCCGTGAGGAAACAGACGGAAGTGTATCTCCGTTCCGGACTTTATATTCAAAAAAAATCATTTCTATCAGTTGTGAATTACATTATAAAACTAATAAAAAATCGCATTCATAATGCAATTATTAAGATTAATTTTCAAAAAATAAAAGATATAACCAACTATATAACAATTGGTTATTCTTGTAAATTTAGAATTATATGAATAAAATAATATGAAGAAAAGAAACTGCTAAACATGCTTCATCTTAAGGCAGAAAATAGTGTTTTATATTTTTTTGAAATTTTTCGCAGATTCAGTACCTAAAGCAATCGAAAAATAAAGTTTTCGGGGTGTATATTTTCAATAATATCTAATTATCATGCTCACAGCACCCCCTAAAAAAACTTCCAACCGTAAAAAAGAGATCAGCATATATTCATCAAAAATGTGAATACCGGAATCATGACAAAAAAAAAGGAACCATTATGATCCCTTTTTTTCTGCTTGTTTTTGAAGCCATTCATCATGTTTTCTTTTGAAGAAGTCATGTTTATAGTTTTGATTTCTCTTCGCAGCATCGATAGAATGTGAAGTATGAATATCATTATCCTCCTCAGCAAAATCAGCAAGCTTTTCGTAATAACAGTGGAGCTGATCGAGTTCTTTTTCCGTAAGATCTTCAATATCCACAATCCTGTTGCTGGCCTTTTCATTGGCGGCAAGAAGTTCATTCAGTTTGATCTGTATGGCTTTGGAATCTTTGTTCTGTGCTTTCTGAATTAAGAAAACCATTAAAAATGTAATAATTGTAGTTCCCGTATTGATCACGAGCTGCCAGGTTTCAGAATAATTAAAAATGGGTCCAGATCCTGCCCATATCACCACTACGATTACCGCTCCAATAAATGCATATGAACTTCCCGTAAACTTGGTGGCCCAGTCAGAAAATTTCTCAAAAAGGTTATTGTTTTTGTGGCTCATGATGTCAATTCTTTTGTTGAATAAATGTATTGAATTAACTTGAATCCGAAGTAAAGAATGTTTACAAAAAAGGAAATGAAAAAGATCTTCTTTCACTCTCTAAACCAAAAATAATTGAAAACAGTTTTCTCTTCTTAAAAGTCCAATTCTTACTTTATCTTTCTAAATCTGTGCCACCAGATCAGAAATCCCGTGACAGGTAATGAGCATCCTACCAGTGAAATCAGGAAATACAGAATAATACTTGGTAAACCCATAATTTCGCCGGTATGCAATGGTTTTGCCAAGGCTGTGAACTGCTTATTGAGGGGTTTGTCGGAAAACAGTTCCCTGGTTTTAAAAACTCCTGTTTTGTCGAAGGTTATTTGGTCCGGCAGCATCATTCCAAGTAGATTCCGGGTATTGGTTTTAGTTACTACATACCTTGGATTTTCTTTGTTGGGAAGTTCAATACTCGTCACTGCTGAATAGGGCAGCTGCTTATTGGAAAGCTCAAGAATTCTGTCGATAGATACTGAAGCGGTATTTTTAAGATTCTTTTTCTCTTTCTGCTTCTGCAGCATGTCTTCAAGGAGCCCTCCAAAGGGATCGTCCCCGCTTTTCTCTTCGGCGATATGATTAATTGAAGAGCCTCCCAGGCTTACAATAAGAGCATTTTTCACCCACGGATAGGTTACATATAATCCTGTAACAGCCATGAAGAAGAGCACTAGAAAGGTATAAAAGCCGAGTGTATTATGCAGATCGTAATTCACCCTCTGAAATTTTGCTTTGAATTTCACTGTAAGCCCCTGTTTCAGGAACTTCAGTTTTTTGGGAAGCCAGAGGATCAATCCGGAAATAAGCAGCACACAGAACATGAGTACGGAGGCTCCAACAATCTGCCGGCCGATATTGCCCATCATCAGGTTTCTGTGAATATCGAGAACAACTTCAAAAAACCGGTTGGCTCCAGTATCAGCCTGGCCAAGGATCTCTCCGGTATATTGATTATAGTATGAACTCTTATCCAATTGGTCTTCCCGGTAGGAAACCACATAGCTTCTGTTTTTACGATCCGGCATCAGTAAGGAAGTAAGTTCTTTTCCGCTTTTGAATAATACTGCCTGAATCCGGTCCGGGGTTTGGGAGACCTGGGAGCCGGCACTGATATAAACCTTATCTCTGTTATAAAGGTCAATAATCTGGTTTCTGAAGGCATACAGACATCCGGTAAGGCACATCACAAATACAATACTACTTGACAGAAGCCCCAGCCAGAGATGGATGATCCACATCAGATATTTAATGAGTGATTCATTCTTTCTTCTTTTACGGTAAAGACTTTTAAATAATGATTTCATCAGGGTCTAATAGCAAAAACATTAAGACAGGAGTGCTGCCTTAATGTTCTCTAATTAAAATTGATATGAATGTTTATTTTTATCAGGTTCAAACTCCTGATTATTTTCTTCCTTTGAACTTAATGTCTTTTACGGTTTCTTCGAATTTCGCATAATGTTCCGGGGTAAGAGCTGCTTTAATAGCGGCTTTTCTCTGAGCATCAAATTTCTCCCAGTATTCTTTAGCCAAATCATTATTTCCGTGGTAAACATCGTGGGCATCGTTGAATGCTTTTTCAAATGCATCGTTAGCAGCATTTACTACTGAAAACTCTTCTTCTGACAGCTGAGCCTCAGTTTTGATTTTCTCAAGAAGTGCATTGTCGTATCTTGGTCTTTTTCTTGAATTTTCGTCTACAAATGCATTGAATTTTTCCATTTGCGGACCGTCAAGAACTTTTGCCATTTCAATAGATTGCTGTGCTCTCAGTTCTTCATTTTTGATTCCTAATGCTACGCGGTCCATATTCCCGCCCTGTGCTTTTGCAGCCTGGAAGTTTTGTTCCTGAAGATCCTGATATTTTTTGGTGATCTCATCAAAATTTTTCACCTGATCAGGGCTAAGCTGCACTTCAGTTTTAAACTGATTATAGTCAACTCCTTTCTTTTTATCTCCTGAACATGCAATGAATACTGCACCAAGAGTCAAGGCTAAGAATAATGTTTTTACACTTTTCATAATGAATAATTTTGCTGGTTAGAATTTATAGTTTACCTGTACGGCAAAGTTTCTTGGTTGGATCTGATCGATGTAGCCACCTCTGAAATAAGAGTTATATCCTACAGAATCAAAAATATTGTTGAAGAAACCTCTCAGTCCCAGTCCGTTTTTGAATGAGTATCCAATCTGAGCATCAACGGTAGTATACTCAGGCATGTTGAAAGGTCTTTCATCAGGCTGCGTTCCATTCACATGCCCCCCAGCAACTGCTTTTAATTTATAATCATCAACAGGTCTTGTTCCTACATAATAAACTCCTGCACCCACATCAAGTCCCGTCAAGGCACCTTCGTTAAATTTATAATTCAACCATGCATTGGCAGAATGTTTTGGAGTATTGATAGGAGCTGAACCGCTTACAAATGAAGGGCTGTCTTTATACTGTGCATCTACATACGCCCATCCTGTCATCACCTGAAGGTTGGGAAGAATTTTCCCGATCAGTTCAATTTCCATTCCTTTTCTCTTCAATTCACCGGCCATGGCATATTTTCCGGTACCGTTTCCACCATTTCCAATAATTTCATAAGATAAATTATCAGTATTAATATCAAAGAAAGTCACATTGAATCTCAATCTCTCATTCAACCAGTCAGACTTAATTCCGGCCTCCCACTGTTTGGTGGTAGAAGCTCCAACGGTTCCTCCTGTTGCTAATGGATTATTAGAACTTCTTAAAGCAGTAGTACTTGTGTAAGATCCAAATACATTCATGTTTTCAATTGGGGAAATCATAATTCCCAATGAAGGATTCCATGCATAATCTTTTTCTTTATCAGAACCTATTAATCTACTGTAACGAACTCCTAAATGTGCTTTAATATATTTATTAAAAGTAATAACATCCTGTGCCATTAATCCCATGGTAGGAGCTACTGTATTTACTATAGGATTACTCTTGGCCAGCGTAAAATTATTAGGATCAATATCAGCAGGCAGTACATTGTTAATATCATTTAGAACGTTGATACGGTCTACCTTTTTGCTATCATATGAAGTGGTAGTCACATTAGACTCTTTCCAGTCGAATCCAACCTGGAAGGTATGCTTCATGAAACCTGTTTTTACATCTGCCCCGATAAAGTCAAACTGAAATACTTTGTTCAAATCTTCTCTGTCTGATCTGGTTAATGTTCTGTCACGCATTTCATTTGGATTATTTCTATCCAGAGGTGCCAAAGCTGCACCAATAATTTCAGACTGGTAAGATGAACTCATGAAAGCTGCTCTTAACTTTAACTTTTCAGTCAGTTTTCTTGTCGCTGTTGTAGAGAAATTGAAGGTTTCTATTGCTGCATTATCTGAAGCAAAACCCAGAAACTTTCTTCCCGGCATTCTGTATATGGCTTCTGTATCTCCCTTTGCAAGGTTTACGGTTCCTCTGTCCGGTGTGGTATTGTTGTGCATATAATCCATTTCCACCACAATTTCAGTCTTGTCGTCAGGACGAATCGCGATAGATGGATTTACATAAATACGGTCTGTATTGATAAACCTTCTGAAACTGTTGTTTTCCTGATACGCAGCATTTAATCTTACTGCTATTTTCCCCTGAGAGTCCAATACTCTCTGGAAGTCTACCGTAGGTCTGTAAAAGTCCCAGCTTCCATATCTGAATCCTACATTGGTTTGATTGATAAACTTAGGTACTTTTGTAACTACGTTGATAACTCCCCCTGCAGAACCAAGTCCGTCACCAATACCCTGCGTTACTGCTGCTGAACCTTTAATTACCTGAATACTTTCTACTCCCTGCATATCGGTAAGCATTGCTCCTGTACGGAAATCGGAATCCATCTGAACTCCATTTTTCAATACCGGTACTCCACGATATCCTCTGATTGACATACTTTCTCTTGTCCCTCCATAACTTCCGAACTGGGTAACTCCAGGGATATTTTTGGCAACATCCGTTACGGTCAGTCCTCCCAAATCTTCAATTACTTTATAGGAGATTACAGAAATACTCTGTATCTGGTCTCTGGTTTTCAAAGGAAGCCTTGTAATGGCCTCTAAGCCTTCGGGCTGTTTCTTTTTATCACCAAATAATTCTACTTCATCGATTTCTTTTGATTTCCTGATAGAATCATTCACTTGCTGTGCGCTTACAAAAACCCCACCTAATACAAGCAGAGAAAAGGATACTACTTTATTCATCTGATTATTTTTTGCAAAATTATTATTTTTAATGATTCTAAATAAATAACATCAGGTGACATATCTCACATCGATATGACTAATCATTATCAGATTGCAAATGAGCCTCTGGATGTAATGAGGATACCTTAATGATCCCGGAGCATCATTACAGGTGCCTTGTAAAAACAGGGTTATGAATACAGAAGTCGAAATGTAAAAAATCCAGATCGTACTCCCATGATTCTTTACAGGAAAGTTGATGTATTGCTATTATACAAAAAAAATCCGTCCCTAAAAAGGGACGGATTCTATAATCATTGCAAAGTATGCAGTTATCACACTTTAATTTCAACGTCTACACCGCTTGGTAACTCTAATTTCATTAGAGCATCAACAGTTTTAGAAGAAGAAGAGTAGATATCCATCAATCTCTTATGAGCAGAAAGTTGGAACTGTTCTCTTGCTTTCTTATTTACGTGCGGAGATCTCAACACTGTGAAGATTCTCTTATTTGTAGGCAATGGAATTGGTCCGTTTACAACAGCACCAGTAGCCTTTACCGTTTTTACGATTTTCTCAGCAGACTTGTCTACCAAGTTGTAATCGTAAGATTTTAGTTTTATTCTGATTCTTTGTGACATTTTTCTAATTTAAAAAATTAACCTTTTGCTTTAGCAATGATATCCTCAGCAACGTTTTGTGGAGTTTGTGCGTATTTCTCTAATTCCATAGAAGAAGTAGCTCTTCCTGATGAAAGTGTTCTTAGAGTTGTTACATATCCAAACATTTCAGAAAGTGGAACTGAACCTTTGATTACTACGGCTCCGTTTTTCTCTTCCTGACCACTGATTGTCCCTCTTCTCTTGTTAAGGTCACCAATGATGTTACCCATGTATTCTTCCGGAGTTACAACCTCCAGTTTCATAATAGGCTCCATGATTACTGGCTTAGCAGCACGTCCCGCTTCTTTAAATCCTAATTTAGCAGCTAATTCAAAAGAAAGAGCATCAGAATCCACTGCGTGGAAAGATCCGTCTTTAAGAACCACTTTAATACCTTCAACTTCGAAACCAGCCAAAGGACCGTTCTTCATTGCAGCTTTAAAGCCTTTTTCAATTGCAGGAACAAATTCTCTAGGAACGTTACCACCTTTGATTTCGTTAATAAATTCAAGACCGATTTTACCTTCTTCAGCAGGTCCAAGTTCGAATACGATATCAGCAAATTTACCTTTACCACCAGATTGTTTTTTGTAAACTTCTCTGTGCTGAGCAACTTTTGTAAGATTTTCTTTGTATTCTACCTGTGGCTGACCCTGGTTAACTTCTACTTTGAATTCTCTTCTCATACGATCTACAAGAATGTCAAGGTGAAGTTCACCCATTCCTGAGATAATCGTCTGACCAGAAGCTTCGTCAGTTTTAACCTGGAAAGTAGGATCTTCTTCAGCTAGTTTAGCCAGAGCGTTACCCATTTTATCCTGGTCTGCCTTAGTTTTAGGTTCAACAGCGATACCAATTACCGGATCAGGGAAAACCATCGATTCTAGAACGATTGGGTGTTTCTCGTCACACATTGTATCACCAGTTTTGATAGATTTGAAACCTACAGCTGCACCAATATCTCCTGCTTCAATATATTCTACAGGATTTTGCTTGTTAGCGTGCATCTGATAGATTCTTGAGATTCTTTCTTTATCTCCTGAACGAGTGTTCAAGATATAAGAACCTGCATCTAGTCTTCCAGAGTATGCTCTGAAGAATGCCAATCTTCCCACGAATGGGTCAGTAGCAATCTTAAATGCTAAAGCCGCGAAAGGCTCGTTTACGTCTGGTTTTCTTGTAATATCAAGATCTGTTCTAGGGTCAGTACCTTTGATATCATCTTTATCCAATGGAGAAGGAAGGTATTTACATACTGCATCCAACATAAACTGTACTCCTTTATTCTTAAATGAAGAACCACAAGTCATTGGGATAATAGAAAGATCAATAGTAGCTTTTCTTAGAGCTTCGTTGATTTCGTCTTCAGAGATTGAATCCGGATCTTCGAAGAATTTCTCCATCAAAGTATCATCGTAGTCAGCAACAGCTTCTACCAGTTTCTCTCTGTATTCAAGAACTTCAGCTTTCATGTCTTCAGGAATTGGCACTACTTCGAAAGTAGCTCCTTGTCCTGCTTCATCCCAGATGATCGCTCTGTTTTTAATTAAGTCTACAACCCCTTTGAAATCTTCTTCAGCACCGATTGGTAAAACGATTGGAACTGCGTTTGATCCTAACATTGTCTTAACCTGGTTTACCACGTTAAGGAAGTCAGCACCTTGTCTGTCCATTTTGTTTACGAATCCCATTCTCGCAACTTTATAGTTGTCAGCAAGTCTCCAGTTTGTTTCAGACTGAGGCTCTACTCCATCTACTGCAGAGAATAAGAATACCAATCCATCCAATACTCTTAAAGATCTGTTTACTTCTACTGTGAAGTCAACGTGTCCCGGTGTATCAATGATGTTGAAGTGGTAAGGCTTACTTTCAGGTAAAATTTTACCCTGGTCTGTAGGGAAGTTCCAAGAACAAGTAGTTGCAGCAGAAGTAATAGTAATACCTCTTTCTGCTTCCTGCTCCATCCAGTCCATTGTAGAAGCACCATCATGTACTTCACCAATTTTGTGGTTTACACCAGTGTAGAATAAGATTCTTTCTGTAGTGGTAGTTTTTCCCGCATCAATGTGGGCAGCAATACCAATATTTCTTGTAAATTTAAGATCTCTACTCATTTCTAATTAGAATTTAAAGTGAGAGAAAGCTTTGTTAGCTTCCGCCATTTTGTGAGTATCAGATTTCTTTTTGTAAGCAGCACCTTCCTCTCTAGAAGCAGCTACCACTTCATTAGCTAATTTCAAAGCCATAGACTTATCATTTCTAGCTTTTGAATATTTGATTAACCATTTCATTGCCATAGAAATTTTTCTGTCAGCTCTGATTGGCATAGGGATCTGGAAGTTAGCTCCACCTACTCTTCTAGAACGTACTTCTACGTGAGGCATAACGTTAGTTAATGCATCTTTCCAGATTTCAAGGGCTGTTTTCTCAGTTTCTCCTTTTTTAGCTTCTACTAGCTCTAAAGCATCATAGAATATTTTGAATGCGATAGACTTCTTACCGTCTAGCATTAAGTTGTTTACAAATCTTGTTACCAATTGATCATTAAATTTCGGATCTGGTAACAACGGTCTTTTTTTCGCTTTTGTCTTTCTCATTGTTTCTGTACCTTATTTAATGATTATTTTTTCTTTCCTTTAGCTGGCGCAGCTGCTGCCTGACCTGGTTTTGGTCTCTTAGCTCCATACTTAGATCTTCTCTGCGTTCTTCCGCTTACACCTGCAGTGTCTAATGCTCCTCTTACGATATGATAACGTACTCCCGGTAGGTCTTTCACCCTTCCGCCGCGTACCAATACTATCGAGTGCTCTTGAAGATTATGTCCTTCGCCCGGGATGTAGGCGTTGACTTCCTTCCCGTTAGAAAGTCTTACCCTTGCAACTTTTCTAAGTGCAGAGTTAGGTTTCTTAGGAGTGGTAGTATATACTCTCGTACATACACCTCGTCTTTGTGGACAAGAATCAAGGGCAGCCGATTTACTCTTCTTGGTGAGTGCGACTCTTCCTTTTCTTACTAATTGTTGAATAGTAGGCATTTAATTGCTTTTTATTTTAGGGTGCAAAAATAGGAATATTTTTTCAATCTACAAAAACTTATAGAAAAATTAAAATCAAACACTTACACCAAAAAGACATTGCCCCTGAACTGCCAAATAACAGACTATCGATATACACTGAGAAAATGCAAAAAAAGAAAGTAGTTTTTGCTTAAGGCCTCTATATTAAATAATTGTAAAATTTATTTAATTATTCTTACCACCACATTTTTGTTCCAGTGGAAATTTTTCACGTTCTGCTGTAAGGAATGATGAATATCCGGATCTACTGAATAAATAGTTACCTCCTTCAATCCCAGCACAGCATTTCCTCCCTGTATTTCAAGTACCGCAGCCTTTCTCCAGTTTTCCGGAACATGCCCTTCCAGCCATCCTTCATATACTATGGCCAGCTGAAAATGATTCTGTGCCGTATACGCTGTAAGAAATTTTTCGAACTCATCATTCATCCCGTGTTTCTTTATTTTAAAAGGAACGGCCTCTTTTGACCCCAACCCTGCAATATCCAGCAAATGGATGTCTGTAAAATAACAGACAGCGCCTATATCATTGGCGATCAATTTAGAATTATTGTAGTATTGTTTAAGAAATCTTGCAGACTGAATCTGCTGTTCATAAATATTACGGCTCCCTGTGATGATCAGTATACTTACCAAAACCATTTTGAGCACCAGTATCATGAATGTACATACTATAAGAAGGACCGTAGTTTTATTCTGCTTTAGTACGATACTTCCACCAGCAAAAACATTTTTTATCCTGGGAATAACAAGCATGGCAAAAGCCGTTAATAAGTAAGCTTCATATCTGTAAAAATTGGTAAACTGCCCAAAAGCGGCCTGAACAAATAAAGTAATACCAAACACAATAAGAAGAAAATTACGGAGTACTATTTCCCGGAAACTTAATTTATTTTTATAATCTTTAAAAAGTAAAAGAGCGACAAAACAAAGCGGTGGCAGAGCTACCAGATGGAAGTATGGCTTTAAGACTAATTTATTTAAAAATATATTTTTGATCTGCACCAGATAATTTCCGGAGAAATCCAATTTAGTTCCCTTCACAATCACAGAATTCGGAAAGTAATATCCGGTTTCCTGATGCGTGAAATAACCAAAAATACCAATGGGAATAAATCCAAACATCAACAGGATGGTACTCTGTCTCCATTTTCCTAACCCTAAGAAAACAAAAGCAAGTGCCAGAAAATAAAACATACTTTCAAACCTGATCAGTCCCAGCAAAGCAAGTGTACCGTAGAAACAGCCGGAATACGATGAATTTTTAAAACCGGAGGTTCTCCATTTTTCAAAGCAATAGATATTGATCACAATCACCAGCACCTGCAGCACATGCTCCATTCCCGAAAAAACAAGCAAATGAACAGACGCAAAAAGAAGCGTAAAAAGAGATGCTAAAATAACTCCCGTATTTCCTTTGAAAAGATTGGAGTAATACTTATTGAGAAAATAAACAGTCAGCAATACACATCCGAAATTAAATAGTAGAGGAATCAACTGATGATTTCCAAAAACATAAATCAATCCACTTAAAAGAAACGTAAACAAAGGAGAAGATGATGATGATGAATAAACATATTCCGTTACTCCCCAAACACCGTGAAGCGCAAAATTCTTAGCTAAGGCTAAATGAATATAGGCATCATCCAATATATAGGTGAAATTATTTTCTGTTTCCGACAGCATGATCAGGACATATATAAAACACATCCCCAAAAACACAGCAGCCGTTATCAGTAAATTTTTCATTTACCTGCAATATTAATACTTCCAAACTATTTTAAAAAATTTTCTTATAGTTATCTTCTATTGACATTGAAAGCTTTTCGGCACAATATTTTCTAAATTTGTTGGTATAAAAGATAAACATATGAAAAATGCAAGCATTATCGGCCTGAAAGAAGCCGACTGTAAAAACATTTCAGAAAAACTTAATATCCTGTTAGCCAACTATTCAGTATTCTATCAAAACACAAGAGGTTCCCACTGGAATATCAAAGGAGATCAGTTCTTTACCCTTCATCCTAAATTTGAAGAGCTTTACAACAGCCTTGTGCTAAAGATCGACGAGATCGCAGAAAGAATTCTGACTTTAGGAGCCACTCCTGCCCACAACTATTCCGATTACCTTAAGGTATCTACCATTAAGGAAACCAAAGAGGTAAGTGACGGTACAAAAAGCGTAGAGAATATTTTAAATTCTTTCAAAGTCGTTCTTGATCTACAAAGAGAACTTCTGGACATTACTGATGCAGCGGGAGATGAAGGAACGAATTCTCAGATGAGCGATTACATTACAGAACAGGAAAAAGAAGTATGGATGTACAATTCTTATTTAGGGAAGTAACCAACAAAAATCGACTGATAAATAAAAAAATCGCCTTACATTTAGGCGGTTTTTATTTTAAATAACTATATTTGCGTTAAAATTACACATATTATGCACGACGTTCGATTAAACTCTATACTGGATAACGATTTTTATAAAATAACCATGCAGAACGCAGTGGTAAAACTTTTTCCAAGTTCCATTGTAAAGTATGAATTTATCAATAGAGGGAAACACCAGTTTCCGGAAGGTTTTGACGCTGCTTTAAAAGAAGCTGTGAACAAAATGGCAGAGCTCAAGCTTACCAAGGATGAAAAAAAATTCATGGCAAGGACCTGTCCATATATAGACCTCCCCTATCTTGACTTCCTTGAAGGCTATCACTATGATCCGTCTGAAGTGAAGATCCATCAGGAAGGAAGCGAACTTTCTGTAACTGTTGAAGGACTTTGGTACAGAACGATCCTTTGGGAAGTTCCGTTACTGGCTCTGATCAGCGAACTGCATTACGAAATGAATCATATGGAAAGAGATTCCAATGATATAGTCATGAAAAGAACTTTGGAAAAAGCAGATTCTCTGGCAAAACTTGGCGTTAATTTCGCAGAATTCGGTACCAGAAGAAGACATTCCTATAAAGTACAGAATCTGGTGATGGAAGCTTTGACGCAAAATAAACCATCCACTTTCATTGGAAGCTCCAATGTTCATTTTGCGATGAAGTTCGGAGTAAAACCAATTGGAACCCATGCACACGAATGGTTTATGTTTCATGCAGCAGAATATGGATTCAAAATGGCCAATGAACTGGCACTGGAACATTGGGTAGATGTCTACAGAGGCGATCTTGGAGTTGCTCTTTCCGACACTTATACCACAGATGTTTTCTTCCAGCAGTTTGATAAGAAATTTGCCAAACTGTTTGATGGCGTACGTCACGACAGCGGTGATCCGCTGGAATTTGCAGATAAAACAATCGCTCATTACAAAAACAACGGAATCAATCCTTTATTTAAATACATCATCTTCTCCGATGCTTTGAACCTGGAAAAGGTGGAAGAAATCACCAATTACTGCAAAGGAAAAATCGGGGTATCTTTCGGAATCGGGACCAACCTTACCAACGATGTTGGTTTAAAGCCAATGAATATCGTCATGAAGCTAATAGGTGTACAGGCTCCAAACAAAGAATGGATTCCAACAGTGAAACTTTCTGATGAACATGGAAAATATACAGGAGATCCAAAAATGATCGAGCTGGCCAAAGAATTCTTAAGAATAAAGGATTAGATATTGGATTTCAGATATCAGACGTCAGACATCAGACTTTAGACTTTAGACTTTAGACTTTATAGCTTAAACTTTTAATTGAATCATCTTATGAAATTAAAAATTTATTTATCCCTTGGTCTTTTGACAGCAGCGTTATCGTTTGCTCAGGAAAAGAAAGCAGAAAAGCCAAAATTCAATCAGGAGCTGGCAGCATCTCTTGGTGCAGACCAATACGGTATGAAAGCCTACACCATTGTGATGCTCACCACAGGCGCAACCAAAGTAGAAGACAAAACCAAAATGGGCGAACTGATGAAAGGTCATATGGCGAATATCGGAAAGCTGGCTGATGAAGGTAAAATCGTTGTGGCAGGACCTTTTTTGGAAAAGAATAAAGAGAACTACCGGGGTATGTTTATCTTCAACACAAAATCCAAAGAAGAAGCGGAACAATGGGTAAAGACAGATCCTGCAGTACAGGCCGGAGTTTTCAGTTATGAAATTTTCCCATGGTACGGATCTGCTGCGCTCCCCCTATATCTGAAACATCACGAAGAAATATCTAAAGTGAATCCTTAATAATAAGTTCGAAAAACTTCCAGGAAATTTTGAAGGATACAATTTAATTTCACATTTTTGTAAAAAGACGATTATGGAAAAAGAAAAATTACGCAGAATAAGAAAGCAAAAGGGCTACACCCAGCAGGAGATTGCCGATATTATAGCAACTGATGTTTCCAACTACAGCAGAAAAGAAAGCGGAGCTGTAAAAATTACAAAAATCGAATGGGAAAAAATGTCAAAATTTTTTGACGTTCCGATGGAAGAAATTTATGAGGAGGAAGAGGTTTCAGTAATCATACACAACGAGAATACAACTGTAAATGACAATGGAGCTTTTTACAATGTTAATGGAACAAGTAATAATTACAATATCCCGAACTCAGTGATAGACAATCTGCAGAAATACATTGCTATGCTGGAGGAGGAAATCAAAAGACTTAAAGCGGGGAAAAAGTAGGTGCCAAAATTTCTTCAAAACAAAAAAAAATAAATGAGCATACTTTCCAACGTCGTTTGGGCTTTTCACAGAAAAAACTACAACAGCATCGAAGATTTCAATAGAGAAATTACAGAGTATCAGACATTGATTTTAAAAGAAAGAGCAAGCTGGGAAGCAGATCAGGTGGCCATCAATGCACCTGAAATAGACGTTTGCTATGAAGCATGGATCAAAGGGAAAGAAGATGTATCTGCCAACGAAACAATATTGGGTGATGAAGAGGAAGTCTTTGAGGAAGACCATAGTGATTACGGCATGTTTCAGGTAGAGTTTTGTGCCACGCTCAAAGCAGGCAACGGAATCCATTTCACAGCCCTTGATCTCCTCTATCAGTTAGAAAATCAAGTAAGCAATAAAGATCTTGGTGATCATGTCTTTTTTGAAGGTCTTACCCTACATAACGGTGAACAAAAAAGTGAAAGACCGCTATACTATATGAATCTGGGAAGTTAAAACCGTACTGCCGTAATACTTTCGTACCATTCAATTAAAAATTTAAAATAAATCATTATGTAACATCATAGTGATTTATTTTTTTTTCATATCTTAGGACTTCATTTTCAGATTTATACAAATTAAAACCATCAAAAATTGAATTCCATGAAAAAAATGAATTTAACAAAAATTTCAAGAACAGCATTGAAAGATGTATTTGGAGGGACTCTTGTTCATGCCCTGGAGTGCTATTCAGACAGAGATTGCAGCGGTCGCGGCGAAGGCATGATCAGATGTCCGGACGGCACCACTTCCATGTCAGGCCATATCTGCATGGGTGGCACGTGTACGATGGCCACAGGATTCTGCGGACCAATTGGACCAATAGGGCCGATAGGACCTATCGATCCGGGGCCCATATTCATCCCATAATTACATCATGCAAAAATAATTGAAGTGAGCCTTACCGGTTCACTTTTTTTTATTGATAATCAGCATCTTAAATCAGCATGAAAATTTGACATCAAAAATCTCTGTAAAAGCCCACTACCATTAGTAAAACAACCTATAACCCAGATATTAGATCAGCCATTCTAATAATACAGAATCCATTAAAATCATTCACCAAACCACTGAATATCAAATAAAATTTTACATTTATATCTCAATTATTCAAAATATTATTATATTAGATAAAAATTTATCCTATGAAAAAAACATTACTTTTGAGCTTCATCGCATTGGCAACAATGAGCAGTGCACAGATTTTAGTAACAGAAAGCTTTGAAAATGCAACCTATCCGGGATTTGCAATTACAGGCGGATATAGTGATCTTAACGGAGGCACTGCACAAACGTACATTGTTGGAAACTGTGACGGTACCGTATCTATTGGAGCCGAAGCGTATGGTTCAAGTGTTGGTAACAGAACGATCAACCTGATATATACTAAACCAGCCAGTATCACTGCTAACGGTAAGAAGATAGATATTTCTTTTAATTACAGTACCACTGCTTATGACGCAACAAGCAGTATCGGCGGTGTCATTAATGTAGACTATTCTACAAACGGGGGAACTTCCTATCTTCCGGTAGCCACCCCAGTTACCCTAACTTCTACAGCCCAAACCTGTGCTACATTTACAGGTACAATTCCTGAAAGTGCCAATGTAAACGGAAACTTTATGCTTCGTATTCAGACCGTTGGAACTACAGGTACTACCTATGATTTCTACAGCTTTATAGATAATGTCAAAATCAAACAGGAAGTAACAGCAGTTCCTGCATGTACAGCAATAAGCAGCCCTATCAGTGGTGCAACAGGAGTTTCAGTACGTCCACAAATAACATGGGCCGCTGCTGCCGGTGCAGAATCCTATAAAATAAAAATAGGAACCACTCCGGGAGCTTCAAATATATATACGGGGACAACTTCTGGTACATCTTTTTCACCTGTATCAACCGAAGTTCTTCCTCAAAACACCCTTCTTTACGCTTCCATTACGCCAACCAATGCTTTAGGTGATGCCACAGGATGTCCGGAAATTTCCTTCACAACAGCCGCCAATCCTTTTGCACCATATTGCGGACCGCTTACAGCCAAACTGGGAGTGTATCCTATATCTAATGTTGTATTAAGTGATATGACCAATGCGTCGAGTGGAACTGCAAATACCGGTGACGGACAGGAAAACTTTACCGCCAAAATAGCTACAGTGACCAGAGGAACCTCTTACCCTATAACCCTTACCGGAACAGGAGTAGGAAACAACCGATTCGGATTTACCGTATTTATTGACTGGAATCAAAACGGAAGTTTTGCCGATGCAGGAGAATCTTACTTTGTAACGTCTGATTTTGCAGGATCTACCGGTGCTGTCGTAACAGTGAACAAAAACATTGCTGTCCCTTCCACCGCTTTGCTGGGGAATACCAGAATGAGAGTGAAATATCAATTCAACAGTTCAACAAGTTCTGTAAGAGCAGAATTGTCAAGCCCATGTACTGATCTTAGTCAGGGACAGGCTGAAGACTATACCATTCTTGTACAGAAAAACGTATTGGGAACTTCAGAAATTAATGCAGATGGTAAAGCGGACGTCACCGTTTATCCAAATCCATTTAAAGATAAGTTAACAATTTCCGATATCAAGGATGTAAAATCCATTATTGTATCAGACGTTTCAGGCAGACAGGTTAAAACCCTTAAGCCAAGTACTGAACTAAACCTTTCTGATTTGAATTCAGGCCTGTATCTGATTACTCTTCAAATGGAGAACGGAACCGCAAAAACAGTAAAAGCAATTAAGAAATAGTAAAATCTTAAAGTAAATTCTATTTATATTATTATGAAGCGACGGTTGTATACCGTCGCTTTTTTGTTCAGAATATGAAGAATATCTCTTTCTTATTTTAAATTTTGACGGATAACCGTAAAAGAAATCAATTATTCTTTTTGTAATTTTGAAACATGGAGATGACCTATTTAATTATTGGATTTATTACCGGCGGACTTCTTGGAGCCGTTATTCTGTATTTTGTATTAAAATCAACATCCGTATCCAGAAGCTCATATGATGCGCTGAATAATCTTCATATCAAAAGTCATTCTGATCTGGAAAACCTGAATCTTAAAGTACAGGAACTGATCCAAAATATCAATACAGAGAAAGAACAGCACCAGCAACAAACTGATCTTTTGAATGATCTTAAAAATGAGTATTCAAAAATTGCTGCGGAACACGCCTCATTACATTCACAATTTGCGGAGCAAAAACAGCTTCATGCAAAACAGATCACCCAAATCGAAAATCTCACTTCTGAGAAGCAACACATTTTCGCCAAAAATGCAGAACTTTCTGCCAGGAATGCCAGCATTCAGGAATCTCTTGACAACCAGAAAGAAGAAATTACCAAGATTCAGGAAGAATCTAAATTGCAGTTTGAAAATTTGGCAAATAAAATTTTAGAAGAAAAAACAGAAAAGTTTACGACTTTAAATCAGAATAATCTAAAAAATATTCTGGAACCCTTTCAGGAAAAAATCACTGATCTTAAAAACAGAGTCAACGAAGCCTACGAAAAAGAAAATAAAGAACGTTTTTCTCTTGCAGAAAAGGTAAAAGAACTGGCAGAACTAAATCAGCAAATATCCGAAGATGCAAAAAAACTGACAAGAGCTTTGAAAGGGGAAAGCAAAACCCAGGGAAACTGGGGTGAAATGATCCTTGAGAGCATTCTTGAAAAATCAGGACTTGTCAAAGGAAGAGAATATTTTCTTGAACACGAACTTCGGGATGAGGATAATAAAGCGCTTTTTTCTGAATTTTCCGGAAAAAAAATGAGACCTGATGCGGTTATAAAATATCCTGATGAGAGAAATGTAATCATAGATTCTAAAGTCTCTCTCACTGCCTTTACTGAACTGGTCGACGAGACTGATCCTGATGTCCATGCAATGAAACTCAACCAGCATTTGGGTTCCATCAAAAATCACATTCTCCAGCTGAGTCAAAAAGCATATGATGATTATGGAAAATCCCTGGATTTCGTCATGATGTTTATCCCAAGTGAACCGGCTTATATTTCGGCCATGCAGGCAGATCAAAACCTCTGGAACTTTGCCTATGAAAAAAGGATTCTACTGCTCAATCCAAGCAACCTGATCACTTCCCTAAAACTAATCGCCGATCTTTGGAAGCGTGAATATCAAAACAGGAATTCTATGGAAATTGCCGATCGGGGGGCTAAGCTCTATGACAAATTTGTAGGTTTTGTAGACAATCTTGAGAAAGTCGGTAAAAATATTGATCAGGCTAAAAATGTTTATAATGACGCTTACAAACAGTTGTTTACAGGAAATGACAATCTCGTGATCCAGACCCAGAAATTAAAGTCTCTCGGTATAAAAAATAAAAAAGACCTCCCACAGAGTCTTATTGATAACAGCACCTTTTTAGAAACAGAAAACTGATGCTATGAAAAAGAACCACATTATACTGATCATCAGTATTGTCCTTTTTATGATCTCTTTGGTCCTGCCGGCAGTATTCACTCAAAAAGGAAGCGAAATGTATGGTTTGGCCTGTTTTCTATTGGGATGGACGGATCTCTCCGGAGATGGAACTTCATGGCTGGCTAACCCTATACTCCTTTTTTCATGGGTTTTTCTGTTGGTTAAGCAGCCAAAGATTGCAGCTATTCTTGGACTTCTTTCTGTAGCTGTTGCACTCTATTATTTTAGCGAGACAGAAATAACCGTTGATGAGGCAGGGCATAAATATCCAATCACATCTTACGGTCCGGGATATTATCTGTGGATCATCAGCTGTGCAACGATGTTCATAGGGAGTTTGATTCTCTTAAAATCCAAACCGAAAAACGCAGTGAGTCAGGTAAATTAAGTTTAAAACATCCATAATATGTTTTCATTTGCAACATATTCATATCCAAAAACGGAGTCTTTTAAAGAGATTTCAGTTTCGTCAGCTGCCGCGGGAATTCTTATTTATCTGTTCCTGATCATCTTTCAACCCTTTGGGACAGACAGTTTCCGGCATCAGTATAAATATCTGTTGCTTTTCCCATATTCCCTAATTTTCGGAATTGCTTTCATGACTGCTGACCTTGCCGCTATCCGTTTCAAAGATTGGAATGTTGGCTCGGAACTTCTCAAAGCAACAGGAATCTTATTTTTAGCATCCATTCTCTCCTATTTCTACAATATTTTTTTCATAAGCCATGTTACGATAAGTTTCAGTAATTACCTGTATATGTTTCTTTATTGTCTTGCTGTAGGAATTCCTATTTCTACAATTTACATTCTGTCCAGATATATTTATTTAAAAAAAATACATGAAAAAAAGGCAGAACAGGTTTCAGTTTACCTTTCCGGAAACCCCGGCACAGCAGACCGTAAAGCAACAAAAACACTTTTTATTTCTTCCAATAATATAGAACTTCAAATTTCAGAAAAGCATTTTGTCTGTGCGCAGTCCATGGAAAACTACTGTTCAGTTTATTTTTATGAAAATGAAAAAATTACGAAAACAGTATTAAGGATCAGCCTGTATCATCTATTGAATCAGATTCAGACAGATTCTGTAAAAAAATGCCACCGTTCATACATTGTGAATTTAGATAAAGTAAAAAAGATACAGGGAAATGCCCAGGGTTATAAACTTTCCCTTTCCGAAATTGACCTTGAAATTCCAGTGTCCAGAAGTTTTATTTCATCCATTATTCCTCAATTAAGATCTTCAATATCTTAATATTTGATGCCTGTCACATTTCTTTGTCATTCATCACTTTAATTTGGTAAAGCACAGCACAACCAGCAATTTTGTTCAAAAAATATCCGCAATGAACAAAACACTTCGGTTTTATATCACTTTTATCCTTGGCTTTTTCGTGTATTATTTCTTTGATCTTTTGTATTTCAAAAATATCCAGATATGGATCAGAGATTTATCAGAAAGTAAAGCAGTGGCTCATGTTATCGCTTACTCAGCCACCCTGATCCCGTTGATCCTCACATTAAGAATTCTGTTTCCGGGAAAAAAGCTGATATTCCTTTTTTCGCTGGACCAATCCATTTTAAAAGGATTATCTCTTGCATTCCTGGGTACTCTTCCAATGCTTGCAGGTTATTTCACTTATTTTAATCTTACAGACAGAATAGATATCCAGTCCCTGTTCATCAATACCATTTCTTCCGCTTTTTTTGAGGAAATTATTTTCAGGGCATTTCTCATCGGAATTCTCTTCCGTTTTACCAAATTGGGTTTTATTTCATCCATTTTCTTTGGATCTTTACTCTTTGCACAGGTGCATTTATATCAAAGCAGTCATCCTGCAGAACTTATTGAGATATTTCTCATTACATTTTTAGGATCAGTTTTTTTCTCATGGGTATATATAGAAACGCATTACAATCTTTGGACTGCCATATTTCTGCATTGTTTCATGAATTTATATTGGGAAGTTTTTTCCGTATCCGACAATGTTTCAGGAAATACCTATGGAAATCTCTTTAAGATTTTATCCATTCTACTGATGATTGTGATCATTATATACCATAAATTCAAACATAGGGCTTCCTTTGAAATTACCGGAAAAACTCTTTTCATGAAAACTAAAAAGGTCTAGTCACAAATTTTGCATAATTTTGCAGCATGTTGATAGAAAGTTTTCAAAACGATAAAATAAAAAACGTCACCAAACTTCTGGCTGACAACAGATTCCGTAAAAAATCAAAAGTTTTTGTTGTTGAAGGGCAGCAGGAGAATGAAAGAGCTTTGCACTATGATTTTGAACCCGTAGAGTTTTTTATTTGTGAAAACATCTTTAAAGGAGAGCTGCCGGACGGTAAAATCCATAATGTGAGCGAAAAAGTTTACGAAAAAATTGCGTACAGAGGAAGTTCTGAAGGCATCATTGGGATCTATAAAACAAAGGACAACCTTCTTACATCATTTATTCCTGAAGAAAATTCTACAATAATTATTGTGGAGGGGGTAGAAAAGCCTGGTAATCTGGGTGCTATTCTGAGAAGCTGTGAAGCCTTTGGAGTAGATGCACTGATCGTTGCAGAAGGAAAAGCAGATTTTTACAATCCAAATGTTATCCGGTCAAGTGTAGGATGTCTTTTTGGCATGAAGGTTTATGATGCAGAAAATGAGGAAACTCTTGAGTTTTTACAGAAAAACCGTTTCAACATTTATACAACGCTTATGGATGAAACTGCTGAAGATCTTTATCAACGAGATTTCACACAGCGTTCTGCCGTATTATTCGGGACGGAGCATTCCGGGTTAAGTGATTTCTGGATCGGAAAAGGAAAAAACACACTGATTCCTATGTCGGGAAGTATCGATTCTCTTAATCTGAGCAATGCAGTGGCAATTACCTGCTACGAAACTCTGAAACAGAAAAAGGGTTAAGCTTAGTTTAAAAGAAGCCTGATCCGGGAAAGATAAGTTTTTGAAAAACTAAAGCGCTTTGGTAAGTTATTTATCTTAAATCTTTAGTCTTCTGAAAAAACAAAACATAAAAAAACCGTCTCACAGAGTGAAACGGTTCTTTTATTGTTAAGCTAATGCTAGAATTATTTCTTAGCAGCGTCTTTAACTTCTTTAGCAGCATCTTTAGCAGCACCTTTAGCAGCTTCAGCAGCTCCTTTAGCAGCATCAGCAGCACCTTTAGCAGCGTCTTTAGCAACATCAGCTCCAGCAGCAGTAGTAGCAGCAGCAGCATCTTTAGTAGCGTCAACAGCAGTAGTAGCAGCAGAATCGATTACTTTAGCAGCAGAATCAGAAACTACAGCAGCAGAATCAGCTACGTTTGCAGCAGCAGAATCAGTAGCACCTTCAGTAGAAGTAGCTTCAGTTTTTTTACAAGCAACTAGAGAGATTGCAGCGATAGCAGCTACGAATAATGACTTTTTCATAATAAATTAAATTTAATTTTGTTAATATTGTTTTGTATAAATTTCTTTCTGTTCTGTTATTTGAACAAGACAAAGGTAGACCAGATACAAAAGTTGTTTATGAAAAATAATTGTAATACATTTGTAAAATAGTTTTACAAATAAATAAAGCTGATAATCAACAATTTAATTATTTTATAAAAATTGACAGATTTAGATCTATTGCATTTTGAACAGCTAAAAAAGGATGTTCAGACACAATATTTAAAAGAAACCACCCCTTCCCATGATGATATTTCAAAATGGAAGGGGATAGATATTATATATTTTCAGGAAGACCTTCGCAAAAAAGCGAAAGGCAACATCAGTGAGAAATCATTTTATACTTATTTCAAAACTTCTCCGGTTACCAAATTACCCAGAATTGATATGCTTAATTTATTGAGCATTTATGCGGGATACACCTCATGGTATGATTTCAAAAAACAACATCTTTTTGCAGGAGAATTGCTGCAGGAAAATGAAGATCTTGAAGAAGAGGAAATTCAGGAATTAGAAAAAACAGTATCCTCTGCTGCTGATGTAACGAAAATCGAAATTTCACCAAGAAAAATAGAGTTTCAACCTCAGGAAACCGCTGATTTACAAAAATCAACACCTGAAAATCAAACAATTAAACAAATAACGACTCCAACAAGTCATACAGAAATACAAACCCCATCTCCAAGGAAAAATTTCTTCAAAAAAAATGCATGGGCTATTATTACTTCCATTTTAATCACCCTTACCGGGATCCTTGGATTCAAAGATGAAATATTTTCAAAAACATATAAATACTGTTTTACGGACAAGGACCGCGGCGTTTCCGTCATTAACACTCTCGAAATAAGAGTCATCAAGGAAAACGAATCCCCATTGTTCTTTAAAATAAAGCCGGGAGAATGTTTTTACTATTCCACTAAGGATAAAAATATCAAAATGCAGATTACTGCTCCATTCTATGAGTACCTGGAGGTGAACAGAAATCTGGAAAATGCTCCTGACGAGGAAATGATAGAGCTAAAGCCCGATGATTACAAGATGGCAGCTTACTACTTCTCTATTAAAGATGTCAAAGGAGGTAATTCTGAAGAACAGGTAGCCCTTATTAAGCAGAAAAGAAATCAGCTGGAAAATCTGATCAGCAACAATGCTGTGATCTATCAGGTATATGACAATAATACCTATGGTATCGAGAGACTTGATAAACAAAAATATATTACACTCGTCACAACACCAACTACATCTCTGAAAAATCTTAATGTAATAGAGATGAAAAAGGACAGCAAAGGGAAAATAGTATCGATCAAATTTAAAATTATCACAGATGAAGAGAATAAATAAGTTTTTAATTTTCGCAGTACTCTTTTTAGCATTTGTTTCCTGCCACAATAAAAAGACTGAGGTAAGCGATCTGGATAAACTGAGAAACAGCAACAATATAAAAAGCTATCCTGCAGTAAAAATGGATAGCATGCAGGCTATTAATTCTATCACAAAACAGAAAGTACAGGAACTTCTTGACCTTTCTACCCTATACCTTTCCGGAAACAGAAATACAGAGGTAGACTCGTTTATTTATTCACAGATGGAAAGCTATTTCCATAAACCGGATTCTCTTACATTTAAGAGATTGCTCACTGAACTGGACAGTCTGAAGGTTAGATCGGTAAAGGTCAACAGCCTTAATGTATATAAAGAGTTTTATAAAAAGGATACATTGGATTATGCGAAGTTCAATCTGGAATATTTTGACTCCAAAAATAAGTCTCTGGGAACTTTTGAAAAAAATGCTCAATACATCCTGCTTTCAACTCCGATGATCAAAAAAGAGTTTAAATTCTACTTTTTAGATTTCTACTCTACCCCGCTGAAGAAAGACAGCACTTCAGTAGGTGTGACCAAATAGTCCAGAGGAATATCATGTTCCCATACATCATCGATCTTTTCGTCAGGATTGAAATAATTGACGCCAATTTTTTTGGATGCTGCAGAAATGCTTTGAAAGAATCCGTCATAAAAACCTTTTCCATAGCCTACCCTGTTCCCGTTCTGGTCACAATAAAGTAAAGGAGTAATCACATAATCGAAATGATATTCTCCGGAATCTACATTGGAAACAGGCTCTGATATCCCCCATGAGCTGGTTTCAAACTCAGTATTGGGAAAGATCTCAACGGAGATCAGATGATCGTCAACGACTTTTGGAACGAAAACACGAATACCAGCCTCCAGAAAGGCTTCAATAAAACTCTGAGTATTGATTTCCCTGAACTTCTCAATCGGAGTGAATATATGTATTTTTTCTCCTGCTAAAGGTTTGAAATAATTCAGAAAGCTTTCCCGTATTTTTTCCGATAACAGTAAAGCCTCATCAACTGACAAGGCTTTTCGTTTTTGTATATATTTCTTTCTAAGGTCAGTTTTTAACATGATCATATCATTTTTACTGAAATAATTTCGATCATAAAAGCTTTAGCCTTACCAAAAGGGCTCCAACACTTACTTTTATGTTATGAGTTTTTACCCTTCGGCAAAATTTTATATAATTTATCAGACAAACGAACTCTAAATGGAAGTTCAAACGTAATTTGATCCCCTATTTTTGCAGTTTCGCAAGGACCTCCATTGACGTGAATTTCAGTAATTTCTATTTCCTGCTCACCAGTTGTCGGGCCCGTAATAAGAACTTTATCGCCTACTGAAAGCTCTTTGTTTTCAATTAAAAACTGAGCAATTTTTGATTTTGTATAATAGTGTTCTGCCTTTCCAACCAATACTTTTTTGACTGCTATTTTTTTGCGAACATCTTTTGTCTCAGCTTTTGCTAAAGGTTTATTGGATAAATCTCCTGAATTTTTAAACTTCAGAGCATCCGATTTTCCTTTTCTAAAAACTTTATTTCCAACCTGTAATCCACTTCGTAGTTTTACCTGTTCAGCCAAAGGCAGGTGTGTTATTTCCAGGCATTCCGTAGAACAGCAGTTTTCCATTGTGGCTTTACATTCATCACATTGAATAAACAATAGATGACAGGCATCGTTGGAACAGTTGGTATGGTTATCACAAGGCTTTCCACATTGATGACACTGGGAAATAATATCCTCAGTAATCCTTTCACCTAAACGGTGGTCAAATACAAAGTTCTTACCGATAAATTTACTTTTAATACCTTCTTCTTTGATCTGACGGGTATATTCAATAATTCCGCCTTCCAGCTGATAAACGTTTTTAAAGCCCTGATGTTTAAAATAAGCACTGGCTTTTTCACAACGGATTCCGCCGGTACAGTACATCAATAGGTTTTTATCTTCTTTAAAATCCTGCAGCTGTTCGTTGATAATAGGTAAGCTTTCTCTGAAATTTTCGACATCAGGAGTAATGGCCCCTTCGAAATGCCCTACTTCACTTTCATAGTGATTTCTGAAATCCACTACAATCGTATTAGGATCTTCAAGCAAATTATTAAATTCCTGTGCCTTTAAATGAATTCCTTTATTGGTTACATCAAAAGAATCATCATTCAACCCGTCGGCAACGATTTTATGTCTGACTTTAATGGTCAGTTTTAAAAAAGAATAATCATCCTGATCAACCGCTACATTTAAACGGATTCCCTTCATAAAGTCATAAGCTTCCAATGTATCGCGAAAAGCTTCAAATTGATCCGCAGGAACACTCATCTGAGCATTAATTCCTTCATGCGCAACATAAATACGGCCAAGCGCATCAAGGGCATTCCAGGCTATAAATAATTCGTCGCGAAATTTTTTGGGATCTTCAATTTTGGCATACGCATAGAAAGACAATGTAAGGCGTTCCTTACCAGCTTCATCAATAAGTTGAGCTCTTTCTTCTGCGCTTAAGGTGTTATACAGTTGCATGCTATAAACGTTTTAAGTGAGAAAAATATTTTTGCAAATATAATGATTTTTCAATTGAGTCATCGTATTCTGATATGAGGAATGAGTAATAGGCAGTAAGTGACAAGTTGCCCGATGGTGATGAATGAAGGACTTTCAAATAAATTATCGTATCTTAATCATGACATTTTTACTGTTCTGCAGTTTACAAAATGTCACATTTTTGTTTTAATAATTTTTTAAGTTTTGTTAATACATGATGTAAGATTATGACATAATGCATAAAATGACATAATAGCAGTTAAATTTTAGTTAAAATTGAAACATAGCATGCTAATTGCTTACTTATTTAACATTAAATTTGTTTACGATAAAACAAAAAAATCAATAAATAAAAAAGAAAGATATACAATGAAGAGTACTTTAAAAAAACTATTACCATTTGCAGTAGTGGGAGTTGTCTCAGGAGCTACTACCGTTGGGACATTACAATATTTTGGTCAGCATTCTAATAATGGCGACCAGTCTTACTTCACAGCAGCAGCTCCTAATGCATCGTTTGTAGGAATGAATACGGGAACTGTAGGAGATGACTTTGTAAAGGCATCAAAAACAACTGTTCCGGCTGTTGTAACGATTAAAAATTATCAGAGCAGATCAACCAGCAGAGCCTCTGAACAAGATCTGTTTGATTTCTTCTTCGGAGATCCACTCGGAGGACGAGGCCAGCAGAGACAGAAGCAGCAAGTTCCGGACAATATGCCTTCCGGAATGGGATCCGGGGTTATTATTTCGCCGGACGGGTATATCATCTCCAACAATCACGTTGTAGCAGGAGCAAATAAACTGGAAGTTGTTTTAAGCAATAAGAAATCATATATCGCTACCTTAGTAGGAACTGACCCGAACACAGATATTTCTTTATTAAAGATTGAAGAAAAGGGCCTTCCTTATTTAAATTTTGCCAATTCGGACAATATTGAAGTCGGACAATGGGTACTTGCAGTAGGAAATCCGCTTGGATTAAATTCTACGGTAACAGCAGGGATCGTTTCTGCTAAAGGAAGAGGAATCGGTATCTTAGGAGGCCAGGGGAAAGCGACCAACCCTATCGAAAGTTTTATCCAGACCGATGCAGCCATTAATCCTGGTAACTCGGGAGGAGCGCTTGTAAACGTCAATGGTGACCTTATTGGAATCAACTCTGCGATCCAGTCTACTACAGGCTATTATCAGGGGTACGGTTTTGCGGTCCCAGCTAATTTAGCGAGAAAGATCGTTGAAGATATTAAGAAATTCGGAATCGTGCAGAGAGGATTCTTAGGAGTGTCTTCATTAGACCTTTCTAACGATCAGCAGGTTACTGCATACAATAAGCAGTTTAAAACTACTATTAAATCCGGTTCTGGAGTATATGTGACAGGATTTGGCGATAAAAGCGGTGCAGAAGATGCAGGCCTGAAAAAAGGAGATATTATCACCAAAGTAGATAATTATGACATCACAGATTTCGCAGATCTTTCTATGTCTATCGGAAGCAAGCGCCCGGGCGATAAAGTTCAGGTGACTTATTCAAGAAACGGTAAAGAAAGCACGACTACAGTAACACTTAAAGATCAGAAAGGAGGAACTACGACAAGAAGTAAAGACGATCTTACTACTGCTGAAAAAATTGGAGCAGACTTCGATCCTTTAACTGAAAAGTTCAAAACAGAATATGGATTAAACAGTGGTGTCGTTGCCAAAAATGTAAGTGAAGGAAGTGAGATGGCTAAAATCGGAATTGTCGATAATTATATCATTATCGAAATCAATGGCAAGCCGGTCAATTCACAGAAAGATGTAGAAAAAATACTGGATAAGTACCAGGGCAATGTACAGGTGAAATTTATAGATGACTACGGAAGAATGTATACCAAAGGCTTCAAAATGCCTTAATGAATACAGACAACCGTCTTATCATATCAACAAAAAACGCTGCAGAAATCTGCAGCGTTTTTTTATTTGTTTTTGTTCATTTTCTCAGCAATTCTTTTTTTCTTATTCCGTTCATAAATCACTTCCACAATCTTGCCTCCTATCCATGAAAAAGGGAAAAAGGTGAGGAAAATAGAGATTTTATAAAACGTAGGATGGTACGGAAAAATAATAACATCCAGCATCGCTATGAAAAGCATGATAAAGCCTATAAGGATAGCATAAGCCACTTTAGCATACTTCACGATAAGAGCTGTAGCCACTCCTCCGATAGTAGATCCCAGTCCTGAAATAAACAGCAAAAATCCGAAAAATGCATTATCATCTTTCATGCTGTAAAGAAATCTTTGCCAGTGCTCAAAAGGAGCAAAAGCTTCGAAAGTGATCCATTGCGGAAAAACTCTTATACCAAGAGTAATAATAAGCCCTGCTATACCAAGACCTAAAAGAACCGCAATTGTATTTCTTATAAAATTCATTAATCCTGATGTGCAATCATAGAAATTTCAATATCCACATTTTTAGGCAAACATGAAACCTGTACCGTTTCGCGGGCAGGATAACTGTCTGCATCCAGATATGAAGCATAAATATCATTCATAACAGCAAAATCATCCATACTTTTAAGGAAGATCGTAGCTTTCACAACATTCTTGAAGGTCATTCCTGCTTCTGTAAGAATAGCTTCAAGGTTTTTCATTACCTGATGCGTTTCCTTTTCGATTCCTTCTACCAATTTACCAGTTGCAGGATCTACAGGAATCTGTCCGGAAATATATAAAATTCCGTTAGCCATATTTGCTTGTGAATAAGGCCCGATCGCTGCAGGTGCATTAACTGTGTTGATTATTTGTTTCATATGTTGATATTTATTTTTTCAAAGGTTACCTGCAATCACTGCATCCTGTATTCGTTTTCAGAAAACCGGCCAACAGTGATTTTATTAGATTTCATTTTGGTTGCAAATATAAAATTTATATTTACAATTGTCAATCTGATATTAGAAAGGTGCATTAGGCTGCGTAAAACTTCTGTCTTTGTATTTCAACGCATCGCTTAATATGTTGGCTTTGATACCTATAAAGAAGTCATATACTTTATACTGTCCGAAAGGAACCCAGTTGAAGTTGATCGTAAAACTTCGCTGATCCCTTGAAAATCCTATTCTTGTATAAGCCAAATCTTTCGTCACAAGGTCAAAATGTGTACTTCCGTTGATATTCCAGTACGGAGTAAGTTTAATACTTCCGTCAAGACCTACAGAAGCAATTTTATTGCCAAGTGCCGACAGGCCTTTTGAATACGCATAGTTCGCATTGATATTTAATGTCCAGGCCTGATCGAAATGAGCGTAATTATCATCATCAAAATAATAATTCTCGTTCCTTACTTCTCCTTTTGAAGGATACTTTTTAGCATAGTCTGTTTTTTCGCCAAAGATTTCACTGCTTAACGGATAAGACAGCTGTACGTTGAATCCCTGTACACTGAAATATCCAAACTGTTCTGTTCTTATCCCTTGTGTTGCACCCGGAGCAAAAATAATTTTATAAGGCTCCAGAGAAAGACTGGTGTTGACGTTTAGTTTATTATTAAAAAACGAAGACTGTCCATTGATGCTGAACACAGACCATGGATGATCTTTAGCTGCGAAATTATAGTTCCCTGAAAGATTAAGAGATTCAAAGATTTTAATTTTCTTTACTCCTGTAGAATCGCTTTTAGATTTCACCTTCATTTCAATATTGTTACCGATATTAAAACCTAAGGCTCCTACCACGCCACTTGAAGGACTTCCTACAATTCCTTTTTCAAAAATTGAATATGGAGTAAGAGCACCCTGAGCATTGTAATAGTTTTTGTAGTAGCCAAAATTAGGACTTGAGAAATCCGGTGAGTAAGTAAAACTTAAACTTGGAGTCATCATATGTCTCACGGCTTCTATAGCGGCACCTTTCTTAAATTTCAACATTCCGAAAAGCGTAGTCTGTAAACTCGCTGATGAGGAGAATGTAGAATATCCTGCGATATTTTTTTGAATTTCTTCGGCATCCGCACCCTTTACCGGATCGTAATATTTCTTAAGCGTCTTAGTTGTTAAAGCATTATCAATATTTGCACTTAAACTGAATGTAAAATATTTAGCTATGGTCGTATTGGTTCCCAGGGCAATATTATTTTTAAGACCCGTCTGCATTTTCTCCCACATTTCCTTTTTGAAAAGTTCATTTTCCTGCGTATTGACAAAATTAGTAAGGTTAAAACCTGTATTCACCGTAATGTTTTCAAGAAGTCCCTGTCTTACCCCTGTTTTCGATTTAAAAAGATAAAACTGGTTGATGGCAACATTCATCTGAGGAAGACGAAGATCTGCCAATCCGGTAGCAAAATTCTGAGCATATGATGCAGATCCGGTAATTGTAATAGGTAATTTCAAAAACCTTTTGGTCACCGTTACCGCTGAATTCTGCTGGGTATTCAGTACATTTTGGTTAAAAATATAATTGTTATTAAGCGGATTGTTATAGAATTTAGTACTTACCATATCTACTGAAGCACTGAATGTTAGAAAAGGATTAGCTTTTGAATCCTGTGTGTGTGTCCATGCAATTCTGTATGTACTGTTTTTCGTATAATCATCCAGGCCTTTGATTCCTCTTACCATCGTTCCTACATCTGCTGTAAAGGTTCCTGAATACCGGTATTTCTTCTGATAATTCATTTGAGGCCTTATATTCCAGCTTCCTTTGGTATAAATATCAGCGAGCACTTTAAGGTCAAAATGTTCCCCTATCGGCTGGTAATATCCGAGCCCGTTGAGGAAAAAACCTACATCTTCCCTTTCTCCAAAACTTGGAATAAGAATACCGGCGGCTCTTTTACTTGAAAACGGAAGAATAGCAAACGGAAGAATAAGAGGAGTGGGTACCTGCTCGATATACATCTGGATAGGTCCGGTAACGAGCTGTGATTTTTCTTTGGTTTTGATCAGTTTAATGTTGGATGCACGCATAAAGTAATCTGACGCAGTATCTTTTTTCTTGATATAATATTCGTCAGTAGTATAATCTGCGTTTCTCATCGCAAAGACGGTGTCGCTATATTTTTTAGTCTTCTGTGCGGTGATGACCCCTTCATTTTCTTCTGTTCTGGCATTAAAAGCAATAGCTTGTTTACTTTTTGTATTGTAACTGAACTCGTTTGTTTCGTACTTCTTCCCCGCCTGAGTAATAATGACAGGCTCAATGATTTTCCCTAAGGAATCCATTTTTCCACGGGCAAAAACGAGACTTTTATTGTCATCTATGGAAATATAATCCGCATCAATCTGCATGTCCTGATATTTTACCTGGGCATTTTTGTTGAGGAATGTCATTTTTTTCGGGACATCTCTTCGCTGATCATCTGCCTTTGTATGGAGAATATCATCTAAAGATTCCTTTTTTACAACAATGGTATCCTTTTTGGAAATAGTATCATTAACCACATTTTTAGGCAATTTTTCAGGATTTTTCTGTGCTAAAAAATTGTTAAAAATTAGGATAATTAAAATTTGTAATATATTTTTGAGGACGGTTTTGGCCAATTTTGTTCTATATAATTAAGGCTCAAAATTAATATAATTTTTAAAACTGTAAGATGCACAAACAAAATTTTAAAATAATTTTATCATTTCTCCTTATTTTTTCGAGCACTTTTATTCTTTCGCAAAAGAAATTTACGATCGTTTTAGATGCTGGTCATGGGGGAAGTGACCATGGAGCGAACAGATCTTATGCAGATATTGGAAGGGTTGCAGAAAAAGATGTTACGCTGGCCGTTACGTTAAAAGTAGGGGCAATGTTGGAGAAAAACAGAGATTTCAAAGTAATATACACCCGTAAATTTGACGAATATCCTTCTCTTTCGGACAGAACCAACCTGGCGAACAGAAGTAAAGCAGATCTTTTTGTTTCCATTCACTGTAACTCTTCACAGAGACCTACCGCTTACGGAACCGAAACTTATGTACAGGGGCCTAATCAGAATGACGAAAATCTGGAAGTAGCCAAAAGAGAGAATGATGTAATTTTTCTTGATGAAAAAGATAAGCAGACCTTTGGCTCTTATAACCCAAGTTCTCCGGAATCTCTCATCGCACTGAAACTCCAGCAAAACAAATATTTAGAATCCAGTCTACTGCTTGGCGGATTGGTGGAAGGTAACTTCGTGAATAAAGATAAAAGATTTTCAAGAGGTGTTTTCCAGAAAAACCTCCATGTACTCCGTATGAACGCAATGCCATCGGTATTGATAGAAACCGGATTTATCAACCATCCTGAGGAAAGTCATTATCTGGCATCTGAAAAAGGACAGAATGAAATTTCGGAAAGTATCTATAATGCGATCATCGATTACAAAAAAGCCATTGACAGAAAAACAGGAGGATCGGTTTCTGTAAAAAAACCTGAAGTGGAAAGACCGGCAGAAACTCCTCTGAAAAATGATTTCAGAATTTTACTGCTGAGTTCACCCATCAAATACAATGAAGGAGATCCCGCTTTAAAAGGCTTAAATTACATTCTTCCTCTTAAAGACAACGGGCTGTACAAATATTACTATGGCGTAACCAATATGGCATCTGTGAAAGATATTAATTTAAAGACGGCTAAAGATGCAGGATTCAGAAATGCATATGCGGTAGGATTTATGCCAAATCAAAAACTGCTGACGGGCTACTACACCATCGAAGTCTATGCTGGCGAAAAACTGAATGGAAACTCATTTATCCTTCAGACACTTAAGGATGTCGAAAGGAATAAAGAAAGCGGCGTTTTTTATTACACGTATGGTAAAGTTTTCACTTTAGAGGATGCTGTAAAGCTTCAAAAAGACCTTGAATCCAAGGGAATCAAGAACAGCATTATTCAAAAAGTTTTTAAATAATTTATAAAATAATTTTGAAGTTAAAAAGTTAATCACTACTTTTGCAACCTCAAAATTTGGCCTATTCGTCTAGTGGTTAGGACTCAAGGTTTTCATCCTTGCAACAGGAGTTCGATTCTCCTATAGGCTACAAAATTTGATATCATGCCGGATTTAAAAATACAAGAAGCAAAACTTCTTTTTAAGAAAATCCACTCTAACCCAAAAAGTTACGATTTACAAATCAATGAAGACGGGATTACAGGCAGGGATGATAAAATAAGTTTCAGACTTTACAGGACTGGAGAAAGGGTCGCCTTTGAAGTAACAATTGACGAACTAACCTTCACCAATACGACTGGAGAATGGAACAATGCAATGATTATGCTTAGCAGCACAATCAAAAAAATAGAACGAGAACAAGAGAATTTAAAAATAGAACAAGCAATAGATAAACTCAGAAAATACCTGTCAGAAGAAAATTAAAAAATTTTAAAAATAAATTTGGCAGATTAAAAAAAAGTTTATAGTTTTGCACTCACATTTGAACGATATGGCAAATCATAAATCAGCACTAAAGAGAATTAGACAAAACGAAGTTAGAAAAGTTCGTAACAGATACTACCACAAAACTGCTAGAACAGCAATCAAAGTTTTGAGAAATGAGGAAGATAAAGCTGCAGCTACTGAGCAACTTCCAAAAGTTATCGCTTTATTGGATAGATTAGCTAAGAAAAATATCATCCACAAGAACAAAGCTGCTAACTTAAAAAGCAAATTGGCAAAACACGTTAATAAATTAGCGTAACAGCATAGTTGGCCCGTTCGTCTATCGGTTAGGACCTCAGATTTTCATTCTGGTAAGAGGGGTTCGATTCCCCTACGGGCTACAAAACTTAATCACTACTAACCGGGTGGTTATACTAAGAGTTGAAACTTATAAAAACAAAAAAACTAACCCTGTAGATTGTATTATTTGCAGTTTGGTAGATGGCCCGTTCGTCTATCGGTTAGGACCTCAGATTTTCATTCTGGTAAGAGGGGTTCGACTCCCCTACGGGCTACAAAAAAACTTTGATATTTTTATCAAAGTTTTTTTTTGCATTGTACGAAAACCTTCGTATTCCAGAATTCTTTCTAAACGTTATACTGCACAAAGTATACTCCTATTTTACTTTAAAAATCGATCTTCGTGTTTCCCATTTAACAGCTCAATTAAATCATTGAATCTACGCTATATAATATCAGGTTTAAAAATTGGGATAATCTTCGTGATCAATATATTAATTATCTAAAGAGAAACTATAATTTGTAGTTTTGTATTATTCAAAATAAAAAACATGGCATTCATTAACGATTTAGGTAAGATTATTGTTTTTTTGTTTTTACTGTTAAGTCTTTTTCTCGTTACTGCAAAATCCGAAAGAAAATTGCCCGATTATTTATTTGCTGCTTTTCTCCTGGTATCGGTGATCGATTTTTCCGGTCTCTTCCTATCACCGCCAGACTCTAAACTAATTAAAGCAGGAAAATTGGCCAGCGTTCTGCTTCAGATGCCACTGTATTATTTATATGTCAACTCAGCCTGTTATTATAATTTCAAACTTCATAAAAAACACCTTTTACATGGACTCGCGTTTTTATTGGTTTTCTGCTTTTTCAGTATAACAGGAATTTCAAAACAGGGATATCAGGTATTTGATGTGATCTCCATCATTCAGTATTACTTTTATATCATTGCTGTATTACTTGTGCTGAAGAATTTCAGAAAATTATATCAGGAAAATTATTCCAGTAATCATCACCTTACTTATAAATGGCTGATGCAAACTACTGTCCTCTTTCTCATTGGAAATATCTTCGTTCTTATCAGAGGGTTTGCTGATCACAACAGTCCTGTTTATAATTACTTATTGACTTTCACATCTGTATTTGTCCTATTTGTGATCACCTGGTTTGTGTTGAATGCTTTATACCGCCCCAGTCTCTTCGCAGGGATCAATAAAAATCTGATTCCTGTACAATCTGAAAGTGAAATAAAGGAAGAACCGGAGCAACTGAAAAGCCTTCTTCAATTTATGAAAACTGAAAAACCTTATTTAGATGATAAACTGACATTGCAGAAGCTGGCAGAACAGATTGATTTGCCAGAAAAACAACTATCACAGTTAATCAATCAACATACCGGTAAACATTTTTTTGACTTTATCAATGAGTTCAGAATTAATGATGCTAAAACTCTTCTAAAGGAGCAATCTCAATTAACAGTACTGGAAGTATTGTACGAAGTGGGCTTTAATTCAAAGTCTTCATTTTATACCGCATTTAAGAAGGAAACTAACTTAACCCCTACAGACTACAGAAAATCAATTGTTTAAATAGTGTCCAACTTAAAGTCGGACTCTTTTTATTATTTAAAATCAGTCCGATTTCCGATACTCGGATGTTTATGCCGGTACAAAGCATCAGATTTGCTTCATCATTAAAAATTAAAAAAATGAAGCTAAAAATCAAATGGGCACTGTTCCTTTTTTCTGCATTGAGTTTCACCCTATGTTCAGGGCAGTCCGATCAAAAAGATCCAATCAGGAGAGCAGACTCTCTATTAAATGTCTATAAACAGGAAAACGCTCCGGGGATGGCCATTGCCATTATAAAAGAAGGGAAAGTAATGTATAAGAAAACCTATGGACTGGCTAATCTGGAAAATAAAACTCCGATAACAGATTCTACAGCTTTTAACATAGCCTCCGTCTCCAAGCAGTTTACATCCTTTATAGCTCTTTTGGCCGAAAAGGAAGGAACTATATCATTAGATGATGATATCAGAATTTATCTGCCGGAATTAAGTCATCTACCCTACAAAATTACTATTCGACAACTGGCCAATCACACCCATGGATTACCCAATTTCAGTGAAATAAAGAAACTGCAGGGCTTTGGAGATGAATTTAAAGTAACTAATGATGAAGGAGTGCATACCCTTCTTGGAATTAAAAGGATCAACTTTACTCCGGGTGCAGATTACCAATATAACAATACCGGTTTTACCCTTCTCGCTGAAATTCTCCACAGAGTTTATAAAAAGGATTTTAACCAAATCGCAAAGGAGTATATTTTTAATCCTCTGCACATGAAAAACACCATGGCTTTAGACGATCCTGATACAATCATCCCAAACACAGCTGAATCCTATCGGCCAAAAGGTAACACTTTTTTGAAGTTTCCTATCGCACAAATGGTAGATGGTTCTTCGAATATTTATACGACACTGAATGATCTGTGTAAATGGGCGGTCAATTTTCAGAATCCAGTACAGGGAAGCCGGGAAGTCTATAAAACAATGGAAAAGAATACTATTCTCAGCACAGGTAAAATTATAGAATATGGATTGGGTCTGCAAACTGAAAAATACAAAGGTTTGGATATAGTGTTTCACGGTGGTGGTACAGTGGGCTATCGCTCCTACATTCTGCATGTTCCCTCTCAACAGTTTTCTGTCGTAATGCTGGGCAACAAGCAGGGCTTTGAAGGCCTGTTGATCGCTTATAAGTTGGTCGACTTCTTTCTTAAAAATCAACAGATCCCTCCTGCTCTTCCTGAAAAAACAGCTTATTCTCCAGCTGAACTTAAGAAATTTGAAGGAGTCTACGAACTGAATCCTGGAAATTATCTTGAAATATCAACAGGCGGTAAAGACCTTTATCTGGGAACCTATAACCACAAAGGCAAGGAACCGCTGGAGGTCATTGGTGATGGTAAATTTAAGATTACTTCTATTCCTACCGCAAGTTTAACCTTTTATAACGGATCAGTTAACCTTAGAATCGCTGATTTTACATACACCGCCAAAAAAATCACCCTGAATCCTCCTAAAGTAGAAAAGATGGTTTTGAATCCGCTGGTTGGCTTCTACAGAAATGAAGAATTTAATACAGTCTACCAGCTACTTATTGAGAACGGTAAGCTTGTAGCCAGACATCCGCTGAACGGGACTATTGAACTGCATCCATTAAACCCTACGAGCTTCTATTCGACAACAGAATATTTTGGGCAGCTCGATTTCAAGTATGATAAAAATAATGAAGTCACAGAATTTAGATTATCAGGATCAAATCTATTCCATATTGAATTTAAAAAAATAAAATAATCCTTATCAATTACTGAGGCTATCCCACTTGGAGACAGCCTCTTTTGTGAAGGCTTTTTTGATATTACTCTGGTATTCATTCTGTTCAAACTTGATGATTTTTTATTGCCTGCTTAAACTGAGTAAAATCATTTTGGTGATTATTGTAAGATAAATTAAAATTCATACCTTTGCATTCATCAGATGATAAGATGTATATGCAGATTCAAAGAAAAACATTAGCCCAGGAAGTCGCAGAAAGATTAATTCAGGAGATTACCAATGAAGAATATGCAGTGGGTGATAAACTTCCGATTGAACCGGAATTAATGAAAATATATGGTGTCGGCCGGTCCAGCATCCGTGAGGCTATCAAGATCTTATCCATAAAAGGTGTTTTGAGCGTACAGCAAGGTGTTGGTACTTTTGTCACTTCTAAGAATATCCAGGAATCACTTGAAGACCAGATCAATAATGCTGAATTCAAAGAAGTATATGAAGTCCGCTCTCTCTTAGATTCAAAAATAGCAGCCAGAGCAGCTGTTAACCGCAGTGACAAGGAGCTGGAGGCGATTAAAATGTATTTGGATCTCCGACATACAATGGCTGAAGAAAACAAGGCGCTGGAATGTTATCAGGCTGATATAAACTTTCACATTTCTATTGCCGAAGCTTGTGGCAACAATCTTCTAAAAGAAATTTACAGGATTGCAAGTAAGCATATTCTCAGAACTTTTGAAAGCAGCAACAATAACAATACAGACTCTTTTAAAATTTCCCAAAAAATACATACTGATCTTTACAATGCTATTGAACATAAAGATTCCGACACTGCTGCACGTATTGCACAGCTCATTGTTGAAAAAGTATATTAAAATTTAAATTTATAACAAAATTCATCAGATGACCAGATGAATTAAAGACTACATCCTATGGAAAAGGTACAGACACAAACCATTGATACCACTAAAATTGTTTATCCTATTTTATTTATGATCAGTTTCTCTCATTTGCTGAATGATCTGATCCAATCTACTATTCCTTCATTATATCCAATTTTGAAAGGCGAATTCCGTTTATCTTTTGCCCAAATAGGAATCATCACGCTGGTGTTCCAGCTTACGGCTTCTATTTTACAGCCGTTTGTTGGAATCTATACTGATAAAAAACCAAATCCAAGGTCTCTGGCCATAGGAATGGGGTTATCCATGGCAGGCTTACTCCTTTTGGCAGCAGCCCATCAATATTATGTGATTCTTATAGCAGTGGCTTTAATTGGTATGGGATCATCCATATTCCATCCTGAAGCTTCCAGAGTAGCCCAACTGGCATCCGGTGGACAAAAAGGACTTGCTCAATCCATCTTTCAGGTGGGCGGTAACTCAGGAAGTGCTATAGGTCCTTTATTGGTTGCTTTAATTATAATTCCTTTAGGTCAGGGTTATGTCGCCCTTTTTGCTATTGCAGCTTTCATAGGAATTATTGTATTGTGGAGAATTGGAAACTGGTACGCTGAAAGACTGTCTCTTAAAAAATCGGTTAAACATTCAGATCCTTTTATTGAGATTCAGCTTTCACGCAAAAAAATTATATTTTCAATCAGTATTCTACTGGCTTTAGTCTTTTCCAAATACATTTATTTGGCATCAATGACTAACTATTTTACCTTTTTTCTAATTGAGAAATTCCACATTTCTGTAAAAGATTCTCAACTGTATTTATTTATGTTTCTGGCTGCAGTTGCTGTTGGGACAATTTTAGGAGGAAAACTGGGTGACAAATACGGCCGAAAGAAAATCATTTGGATTTCTATTCTTGGAGCAGCCCCTTTTACGCTTTGCCTTCCTTATCTTCCTTTACTGTGGACCATTGTATTCGCTGTTTTAATTGGCTTAATAATCGCGTCAGCTTTTTCAGCAATTTTAGTTTATGCGACTGATCTTATGCCAAACAAAATTGGATTGGTGGCAGGACTATTTTTTGGATTCATGTTTGGTATGGGAGGGATTGGTTCTGCAGTACTTGGAGCAGTAGCAGATGACACGGGTATTGAGTATGTATTTAAGATCTGTGCATTCTTACCTCTTATTGGTATAATAACAGCTTTTTTACCCAATATTAAGGGGCGGAAAAAGTAAGCAGGAAAGCTGAAATCAAGTATAGTTGAAACTTCTCAAAAAGCGATTGTCTTTGCAAAGGTTTCGGGTTAGTAGAAATATTTTTGGTAGTGACAGTCCATATTAAAGAATCATTATATAATTCACATTTAATAGAGATAATATTGCAAGCATACACTTTTATGCTTAAATTTGGATAAAACATTAACCAAAAAAATCTCTACAGTATGAAATCCATTCTACTTTCAAAGAGCCGCCTTTTTCAGGCCGCATTATTTTTAGCATTTTTATCCCAATCGGTAAATACACAGGCACAAAGCAGAATCTATGCAAATGATCAGTACTCCAATGTGTATGGAGTATGTCTGGGATGTGAAGTAAAAAACCCTCTGAATGCCGTGGGAGATAATGAAGACAACTACTCTACCATGGTGATGGGTACCGTTTTACTGGGTGGCGTTGAACAGACCTTAAGGTTCCCTGAAGTGAGAATCAACACTAAATTGGTAATCGGTATCGGGACTAACAATGTTCCTCTTACAGTTCAGCTATTAAGCGGGGTATACATAGAAACGATGAGCGGAACGACAGCCAACAATGACAGCCAAATGATAACGGCCAGTTTACTGAAGCTTGCAGACACTCCTAACAGAGCTACTATTGAACTTGTTCCTGCCAGCTCATACAACGCAGTTAAAATAAGATTGAGTGGTGGTGTATTAAGCCTTGGCGGTGGATTCAGAGTGTATTATGCTTATCAGGATCCTCTTTTCAATATAATGGCTTTCAACAGAGGATCACAAATTACCCTTGGAGGAAATGTTCCTTTGGAAGGATCAGAAATGACTTTAAGGAATGCTGCAGGGAAAGAAGTACACAGATCTATACTGAGATCAAATACTGTTGATCTTTCTTCTCCACAGCCAGAAGGAATTTATATCATTACCATCGAAACGAAAGATAAGAAAACGTATTCACGTAAGATCAAAATTACCAACTAGGTCTTAGGATATATAAAAAAAGGGCAGTCTATCAATAGACTGCCCTTTTTTCTTTAAAAAGAACCGGCGGCCCGATTGGGCCGCCGGTTCTTTGAAATAAACAGACTTTGATAAAAACTATTTTTTGATCAGTTTCTGCTGATATACCGCTTTATCAGTTACCGCTTTCAGAATATACACTCCGTTCGGAAGCATACTTACATTGATCTGTCCATTGTTAAGTTGTGCATTCACTACCCTTCCAGAAGCATCATAAACAGAAACGTTTAAAATTTTCTCCTGAGTTTTAATGGTAAGAATATCAGTAACAGGATTTGGATAAATGCTAAATTCGATTTTCTTCACTTCAGCTGTTGCTAAAACAGAACCCGCACTGTTTACTGTAAGTGTTTTTTCAACTACTTTACCATTTGAGTTGAAACTCACCACGATAATTGATGTACCTGAAGCCAGTGGAGTTAATACCAACTCATCATTATCATTAATCACCGCTGATACAACAGCAGGACTGCTGTTTGACTTTACAGTCTTTACAATTGAAGATGATAAGTTATCATCATCAGAAACCAGTGTTTTCAGGTCAATTGCAGATGCATTATTCAGGTTAACCTGTGATGGGAATGTATTGCTGACAACTGGTGCTGTATTATCCGGGAATACCGTAAGAGCCGGAAACCAGTAATAATCGTTAAGTGTTTTTGTATTGGTAATATTTCCTGTATTATCATAGGTATGAATCCAGTTTTTCTGATAATGTGCAGAACCTCCACTTTCTGTTGTATTCAGAATCAACTCGTCGGTTACAGGATTTACACGAAGTGCCGCGCCATAAGGAATCTGTCTGAAAGTACCGGTCTGTCCAGGAAGAACAGCAAAATTCTCATTAAACGTTTTAGAAGTCACATCAAATTTAATGATTTGATTTCCTGAATTAAAACTGTTAATTGAATTAATCCAGTATAAAACATTCTGCTGACGGCTTGCACTGAAGCTTCCCGCATTCCACGCACCCCAAGAACCCAAATATTTAGTCGTCGGAATATTATATGAAGTAACTGCAAAAGTTGTAGGATGGATATTCACTACTTTCTGATCCTGCACGGCCCAAATACTACCATCTTTCGCCTGCACTATAGAGTGATAAGCTCCTGAAATAGTGCTGACCAATGTATCTGTAGCGGGATCGATCACTAAAATCCCTGCAGACTGTTTCACCGCAAAAACATACTTGGAAGTACGGATCATATTTCCAATCTGTCCGGCATATGAGCTTCCACCGCCTGTTCCTGTAATAAGATTACCTACCTGCATATTATCAATATCAAAAAGGAAAATTCCATTGGAAGCACCGATGTATCCTTTATGCTGATTAACTCCTACAAAAGATCTTCCATCTCCTCCTCCAATGGTATTGAATGTTGCTATTTTCTGCATGGTCTGCGCATTGGCTACCACCAATCTTCCTCCAGGCGTATATTGAGTATCTCCGCCATCTGCAGCCTGTTTTGAGATAAAATAAAATTTATCACCATAGATCGTTCCATACTGTGTAGTTGCACCAAAAGTATGGTTGTTATTGGCATTGCTATATACCCTGTAATTGATTTGTCCGCTATTATCAATAAAATTCACAGAACCATTGGTATGTCCGAACCAATCTTCATTCACCATAAAAAATCCATTGGTAAAGCTGGTAGGAGCAACATATGGTGACACAGGGGTCATTGTAGAAGAGATCGCTGGTGTATCAAATAAAGGATTAAAGTTCCATACATCCCATGAACCGTTCTGCAGAACACGTGAAGTAGCTCCTACCCCGGAATACCCGAAATCAGGATCTGTAGGGTCTTTTACCCAGTACGACCAATATCCGTTGGTACTCCATCCGGACTGCCAGTGGTCATTGGTATCAGCTGCTGTGTAAGCATCGAAGTCATAAGCAGTTGTTCCCACAACTCCACTTACAGGATAAAAAGGATAGGTTGTATTTCCGTTTTTGTAAAGGGCATTGCTGTTTTGTCCGTTCAGATCAAAGCCGATTCCACCGACTGCCGTTCCAAACTGCGTTCCGGGATAAAGCAGTGTAAAGAATCTGTGGTCTGCCTGTGCAATAGCTCTCATCATATCTTCTCCGGTAGCAGTTCCGTTCCATCTGAATCCCCATACCAAAGCATCCGGATTCTTGGTGTCATTCCACTGTACTACAAAAGCAGCTTCGTTTGTTCCTGATCCCACCCAATACTGAATATCAGAAAAATTCACATTGGTGGTTACTGTTGTATTAAGCTGGCTGTTATTTCCCTGAATATCATTTCTGGGTACGCCCTGTACTGTGACCTGTGCATTCGTAAAAAATGCAAAGAGAAACAGTATTGTCAAAAGATAAAACTTTTTCATTTTTAAATTATTTTAAAAGTATGTATTGTTGAATTTTATTTAAGGTGAAGGTCATAAGCGCCGGCTACTTCCGTAGATACTTCGCCCAGCCAACCGGCTTCCTGATTAACACCGGTATGTACCCTTATAAAGTCTATTCCCGGAAGTTTTACATAATTACCTGCCTTGTCTACAGCCCATGCAATATCAATATTGGATGCTTCATCATTGTTCGGAGCATTGTCGGCGTACCCATAATCATAGGATTTACCTACCCAATAGGTTCCGTTTCCACTCTGATCATAATAATTATTCTGAATCTTTGTCCCTGAAAAAATAGACAACGGATCAGAAATCCATAAAGGATAATAGCTGTTGTGGCTGTTGAAACTATTCTTTGTTTTATATCCTGAATTTCCCATATTATCCTGCCACTTTAAGTACTCTACATCATATTGCCAGCCTTCGCTTCCCAGAACAGGTGGTTTAGTCTCATTTGGCTTGAAGTAAGTGATGCTGTAGTTTTTTACTGTTGTGTTTTTAAAATATTCACTTCCGGCAATTTCATACCATTCATTATCATCAGGTTTGCCGTTTCTATTTTTATCATAGGCCACCATAATAATTCCGGGTTCACATGATCCTGAACGTGCCTCAAGAGCTTCATTTCCCCAAAAGGCATTTCCGAGAATTTTAAAATCCCTTCCATCAAGGTTCGGAATAGTATGATCAAAACCAAAGGTGACATATCCTCCAAAACCACCCAGAGAAATCATAGTAGAATTGCCTCCTACTATGTAATCTTTAGCTTTGGCAAGCATATCATCGGCTGTATATCCCGGAAGATATTCAGGCGTTACGTTCATAAACTGTCCCACTGAAGGACGGTATTCAAATACATTAGCAATATACTTGCTGTATGGAACCTGTTCCTGTTTTACGATGATAGAGGATTGATAGGTTTTCACCACACCTTTCACTTCTACCTTTAGGGTTAAAGGGTAGGTGGCTGCAACAGCGCTTAGAAAATCAAGGTCAAGGTGTTCAGAAATAATAGAATCATTGATACTCCAGGTTAACTTTCCCGTAATTTGAGGATCAATATTTAAAATCTTCAGACGGTCAATAGTGTAAGATTCTTTAAGTACTTCTGCAGGAAAAGTGATCTCTTCCACCACTTCTTCAGTATCACTCTTACAGGCTGCAGTTCCTAAAAGAACTGAAGAGAGAAGAATCGTTTTTAGAATATGTCCAGTTTTTCTTTCCATTTTTTTGATTCAAATTATTTATATAAAAAAGTAAAATGGGCAGGGATATTCCCTCCTTCAGTCTTCCACTTGAATTTTCCACTCTTGTCGAAACAGTATACATATCCGGTAGTCACATAGTTTCTTGCATCGGTAATATAGATGTCTTCTGAATAAGGGTTGACCGCTATCCCATAAGGTGCTTTGATCTCATCAACATATTGCTGATCAATAATTTTAGTGGCAATGACCTGTTCTGTCTTTACGTCAATGATCCCGAAAGTTTTAGTGTAAGAATGCGTTGTATAATTAAATTCATTTCCATAGTAGTACAGTTTATCATTGACGATCGTCATTCCGCTGACTGCCACATGAAAATCTTTTTTTACCACTCCTGTTGCGGCATCTACGAGAAACAGACTGGATGGAATGTTGTAATAATCTCCTCTGGAACTCACATAAAGGTCTCCGTAATTGTCTTTCTGAAGTCGATGAAGATTGATCGCCACATCAATTTTTTTAGTTTCTGTAAAACTATTAAGGTCAATCACAGAAACCGTTTTATCATAATTGGGGTACATGTATCCTCCGGAATTGGCTACATAAAGCTGATCGCCGATAATTTCCATTTCCTCAGGCTGATAACCTACAACCGCCTGTCTCTGTATAGACAGTGAAGCAGTATCGATTTCCACTACTTTTCCGGGCGGGGAATTTGGATTCAGATCAATCGGGCCGGCATAGCTGCTGGCGTAGACTTTATTTCCTTTAAAAGACATATAACGGCAGTTTTGCAGCTGTATAGTCTTGATACGCTTTGCTGTTTTAGCATCCAGTACCTCAATGGTATTGGACGCATTTACCACTACGTACATTTTGCTTCCGTAGATCATAATGTCATTTCCTACATCTCCCAATTCCTTTACGACACCCGGATTGATCTCAGCATAAATATTTTTGTGATAGGTTCCGGTAGCATAATCGAAATAATCTAAGGTGCATTTATTACTCCCCATATTCCCTTCGTTCAAAAGATAAAAACCTTTGATGGGTGTATCTTCTCCGTTACTTACCTCTTTTTTCTCTGAAGGAATCACATAATCGTCCGTACGGCATGAGACCAGAAATAAGAGGGTTAAAGCCAGCAGGCAAAAGTTTAGTTTTTTCATAATGTAAAGCTTACAATAAGTTTAAAATTTCTTCCGGGCATCGGATAATTCCTTACCACGTCATAATATTGATTGAGGAGATTATTGACCTCAAAACCAGCCTTGATCTGATGAGAATGCCAATTGAATTTTTTCTGAATGGATACATCATGTGTATACCACGGCTGAAGATAATTGGCCCGGATATTATTCAGCTGTGCGTCATAACGTTCTCCGGTGTACATAAAACTGTAGTTGAAACTCCAGTCTCTGTAATCTGCCATCATGGTAAAAGTTACAGCATGCCATGGCACGTAAGGAATCTGGTCTCCGTAATAGCTTTCTTTTTTATCGGTATAATCTCCTGCTCTCTGATAAGTATAGCTTACCAAAGGTTTTAGTTTAATTGTATTGATATCAAATTCTGCCTGCACATTAATGTCTGCACCAATAATTTTCACATCACCCAGATTGGTCATCATCCATCTGAAGAGATTGGTGGTAGGAACTGCAACAATTTTGTCTTCAACCTCATTATAATACCCATCCACCTTCACATAAATTCCTTTAAAAATCCTATGATCATAAAGTTTCTGATAGGTAAATCCTATGTCGTACTGGCTGGTATACTCAGGTTTCAGCATTGTATTTCCGATCATGGTGTAGTACAGATCATTGAAAGTCGGCATTCTGAAAACTCTTTTATAAAAAGCCCGCACCGTTAATTCTTTTGAAGCAAAAGGCTGATAACTCAGAAATGCGGAAGGTGTCCATTCTGTTTTGTCTGGAGACTTGGCATTCATTTTTACATTTTCGTGGACAAAAGTTCCGAGAACGCTTCCCAAAAACTTAAACCTGTTCCATTGATAGGTGGTAGCAAAAGCCAGCATTGAGGTATAGCGGACAGGATATGAGAAATCCCTCAGACTTGCATCCAGATTATTATACTGAAAGTCAAAACTTGCACTTACATCCCAGTTTTTGTTAATAGAATACATATTGGATGTAGACAGATAAAGTTCTCTCTGAACATACGAATTATCTATTGGCAGAGCTGTGGTCCCCACATTAACCGTATCTAAAAACCGGGTATAATCGTACGCGAATTTCGCTTTTACCTGGGTTTCAAATTTTGGAAACAGCTTTTTCCTGAAACTGGCCTGAACAAAGTAATTTTCGTCCAGCATCTGCTGTCCTTTAGGTCCAAAATCATTCCTTACAACGGCTGTAGGAATCCCACGATCTGAAATATAGCCATAACCCCGTACGCTCCAGCTTCCATCGTTAATAATACCGTTTAAGCTGGTTTCGAAACGTTTAGCCCGGATATAGGAATCATATCTTCTGGCAATGGTATCATTGGCAATAGAACCATCAGAATTTTTCTTCTGGTATTTATACTTATACATTCCGTCACTCTGTACAAACTCTGAACTGAAAGCTGCCGAAACTTTATCCGAAACTTTCTGTTCCAAACGGAACGATGGATTAAACAGACTGATGGAGCCCAACTTCAGTTTTACATTCAGGTTTGTTTTTTGATTTCCTTTAAACACGGGTGTTTTAGGCTGCAGGTAAATAGATCCTGAAGAGCCGAAGTCTCTTGCAGGCTGGAAAATATCACTCTTTTGACCATTGTATAATGACACCGATTCAAGATCATCCAATGAAAACTTACCCAGATCCACAATTCCATTCTGCACATTTCCCAACTGAACCCCGTCATAGAAAACACCTACATGCTGGCTGCCCATACTTCTGATATTGACAGTTTTCAATCCGCCCATACCGCCATAATCTTTAATCTGAACACCCGAAAAATACCGTAAAGCATCTGCCACCGACTGGCTGTTCAGTCTTTCAAGCTGTTCTCCTGATAATACCTGGGCAGGAAGAATTTCTTTAAAATCTTTTTTGTAAATATGAATGGGAAGAATGGTTTTCTCCCGGATCGTGTCTGTGGATTGTGAGAATATAAGTTGAGATGCTGCCACAAATAATGTGATAACGCCTTTTTTTAAATGTAAAGCAGTAAATTTTCTGACCATTAGCTCATTTAGAATAATACTGACGCTAATGGATATAAGATAGCAAAGATAAAGCACAGCTGTTTCTGCACAGAATCCTTGTTGTCCTAAGCTTTATTCCACGAAAGCATCAAACGTTCATCCTCCGGCAGGTCTTCTGACTTACTCCATTTTTGAAATCCTTCCCATTAAAAAACAGTGGATATACTCTTCAAAAATTTTGATGTGGAGCTTACAGCAGCGGGTCTGTTCCGGATTTTCACCGGATTCCCTTTTAAGTGCTTTTTAAAGCGCACCAGATTGCGGCAAAGATAGAAAATTATTAACACATGCAATAACAGACTTAATAAATTAATTTTCAACAGGATAAAAACTAGTCACCCCCAGTTTCCACACCATTAAATCACTGAAAGCATCAGTCTTTTTAAGAAAAATATTAAATGAGATACTAAGAAAAAACCTTACAGATTTTAAAAATCTATAAGGTTAAAAAGTCTAACATTAATTTCCTGAAACAAAACCGAGAGTTCAGCTTCCGAAATCTTTATTCCATTTCTGATTAAATTCCAAAATTGATGAAAACACTCAATCTTGACTTCGCTTCTATATCTCCCCCAGCCAGATTGGAATAGGCAGGCAGCATTACTTCACCTCCTAAACTGAATTTTTTATAGGAAGCTTCAAAACCAAGCTTTCCATACAGGGCACTTCCCGCTGTATTGGGCAGTATTTCGTTGAACTGTTTATTTTTATCATACACTTCACCCTGAAGTCCGGCTTTTGCAGAGAAAATGGACTTTTCATTTCCAGCAATCTGATAAAACCCAGTGGCCGCATAATTCCATTGATTTCCAAAACGGTAATGTTTTTTGTTCTCTGTTTTGACGGTATAATCGGTATTAACGAGCACTGCTATTTTATTCTTTTGAAATTTGTAATTAATGGCTGCCTGATAATCCCAGCTGCCCGTCCCCAGCTGAAAACTGGGATTGACACCTGAAGCTCCTTTTTCATCAAATTTTCCTAAAGGCATCTTCACCCCCAAACCACCGTTAAGCTGATGAAAATTATTTTTGGAACCGATGATCCGGTAGATTCCCATCAGGTTCAGATCTCCGATACCGTTAATGTTGATATCGCCCTGCATGGTTTTTTTCTCGTGAAAATGAAACGGCAGACTGGCATACACACTCAGTTTTTCTGTCAATGGAATTTTCCCCCAAATCTGAAGGGTATTGAAATACTGGTCCTGAGTAAGATCTTTTACAAAAAGATTTTCCTTTGCCTTATAATGCTGGGCAAAATACTTAATCCCGATAAACTGGGGATTCAGGAGAGACTCAAAACCTGAGGAACCATTTCCTGCTGCGCATCCGCAGGCATCACAGTCATCCCATATAATCCTGTCAATATCATCTGCGATATCAATACTGTCGTTGATGGTTTTAGCCTGACAGATCCCTGATAAAGCTAAACTTATTATAAAAATTATTTTTTTCATGTTCATGATAATCATTCTGCAAATTTTGGATTAGAAATAAAGTTTTTATCCGATAAGGTTTTCAGAAAGGCGATAATAAGTTGCTTTTCCGATGCATTCATTGAAATTCCGATATGTCCGTTCTGTTTCAGCTGCGGATCAAGATTGGCATTATCCTCTACATTGTCTGAATAAAAATTAAGAACGGCATTCAGTGTATAAAATCTTCCATCATGCATATAAGGTGCGGTGTATTCAATATTTCTCAGGCTTGGTACACGAAATTTCATCCAGTCATTCTGATCAAGGGTTACCCGGTAACGTCCTGCGTCTTTGAACTGTGTATTGTAGTACATTCCTGTGTTTCTGAAACTCTCATCGGTAAATAATTCTCCATTGTGGCAGGATGTACATTTCTGATTAAAAAGAACCTTTCCCTGAGATTCCTCAGAGGTAAAACTTTCCTTTCCCTGTCTGACCCTGTCATACTTCGCATCAGCCGAGATCATGCTTGCCATAAACTGAGACAACGCTTTTAATATTCTTTCACCTGTTATACTTTCATCACCATAAGCTGCCATGAAAAGTTTTTTATATTTCTGGTCATCTTTTAATTTAGAAATCACTTCAGGCATTGAACTGTCCATTTCATTAACATCGGTAATCGGGATGATTGGCTGTTCGTTCAGATTATGGATTACCCCGTCCCACATATACCGTTTCAGGAATGCCATATTTTGAATGGCCGGAGCATTTCTTATACCTATCCTGTCATCTACTCCATGGCTTACGGTATGTCCGTGATGGGTAAACGCATTTTCCTGAATATGACAGAACCCGCATGATATGGTGTTATTTCTGGAAAGCCTTCCTTCATAAAATAATTTCCGTCCAAGCTCTACTCCATTTTTAGTAACCGGATTTCCGGAAGCATCAAATGTCATTTCAGGAAAATAAGAAGGAAACTGCAGGGAGTAGGCTTCATCTTTTTCCAACGGCTGAATAACCTCATCTGAACAGGAAAGGCAACTTAAAAAAGTTATGACAATGAGCATCATCTTTAATAAAAACCTAATCATTGTGTACATGATCTACTTTAAACATTGTTGTAAGATTATTGGTAACATCCACAAGATGCTGGCTTGATCCCATCATCATGTTATTTTCCGTTGTAAGAGAAAGTATTTTACTGCCGCTCAGAAACTGGTTGAGATCAGCAAGAATATGAATAGAAGGTTTTATCTGTGCTGTTACTCTGGCAGTTGTAGGAAGATTCAACGTAATTTCCCGGTAAAGATCGGGAGTATTATTAGCGATTACATTTCCCATATTACCGGTATGGTTCATAAATTCAGTATCCGGTGAAGCAGTTCCGTATTTTCCTTCCAGTTTTACAAAAACATAACCAGCCGCCCAGGACCATGACATCCCCTTCTGTTTAGCTTTCGTCCAGAATTCTGCCTGACCGTCCTGTCCCAGCAGGTAAGCCTTCTGACTGATTCCAAGTCCGAATTTTACTTTTTTATAGTTATTTTTCGGAATACCATTCAGATCGATATAAATCACTCCGGCTAATGCATCTGCCTGGTCTATGATAAAAGCACCTTTATCCGGGTTATTTTCATTGTACCTGAATTCGTTTCCGCTTTCATCAATCAGTGTAATATTGCTTACCACATATTTTACAGCTGAGAAATTATGCTTCTGCCCGGCTGCAGAAGTCTGAACGGTTTGGTTTAATACTATATCCCCAAGATTATTAAACCCGTTTTCAAATTTGATCTGAAGGTTTCCTGTTGTAATATCCTGCGGATCATCGTCATCATTGTTCTTACATGATGATAGCGTGAATATATTAAAGGCAATAAAGAATAATGATAAAAATTTATAAATTTTCATTTTGATTTTTTAAGTTAAATTTTTTGAAATAGAAATGCTTTTGAATGAGTGGACATTCAATATTATTTGACCACAAAAGTTTTTGACACTTTAGTTATTTAAAGTGTATTGAAAACTGCATATAAGGACATTTAAGCTTTAGAAAATCTTTGATTTATTTTATGTAACATTAGTCTTACCTACTCATTTTACATAGCAGGCGTTACCTATTGCTTAAGAAAAGTCTTTATGCTTTTTGTGGTTTTGTAATGATTAAAAAATGAACTTAAAAAACCGGTGGTTTGAAAATATGTTTCAGAAACAGAAAAGAATACGCTGTTTCGTAGAGAAAATTAAAATTTGGAGAAAGAAACTCTTCTGCTTTTTGAATCCCTGTAATGTTGGGAAGTGTGCAGGTATCAAGAAGTTTCTGTCCGGAATTTTTAGTTTTGTTTAAAGGCGAAGAGTCAGAATCATTCGTCTTAGCAAGTTCTTTGCTTAAGTAGCATTTTCCGTTACAGTGGAACTCCGGCTTGCTTTTGTTGATACATAGAACAGTGGATATATAATTATAATTTACAGCATACTCCATCAGTGGGATCAGAGGTCTGAACACCATATAAAGAGTAAGGAATATGCTGCAAATTAAATTCATCTGTTATTTTTTGCTTACCGCTTCATCATATCTTCTGCTTACCTCTTTCCAGTTAAGCACATTCCAGATTGCAGTAAGATAATCTGCTCTCTTGTTCTGGTATTTCAGGTAATAAGCATGTTCCCAAACATCAATTCCTAAAATAGGCGTTCCTTTCTCTTCTACCACATCCATTAGAGGATTATCCTGGTTTGCTGTAGAAGATACGAATAGTTTTCCGCTCTTATCCACAGAAAGCCAAGCCCATCCTGAACCGAAACGGTCTGCACCTGCCTTGCTGATCTTTTCTTTGAATGCATCCATGCTTCCGAAAGTTTCAGTAATCGCTTTGGCTAACTTTTCAGAAGGCTGTGTGTTTTTTACGGGGGTAAGAACAGTCCAGAAAAGCTCATGGTTATAATGACCTCCAGCATTGTTTCTTACCGCCGGCGTAAGTTTAGAAACTCCTGAAAGAATCTGGAACAGGGTCTGCTTCTCCTGAGGCGTTCCTGCGATTGCTTTATTCAAATTGGCAACATACGCTGCCGCATGCTTTGAATAGTGAATTTCCATAGTCTGCGCGTCAACCGATCCTTCCAGTGCATTGTATGCATAAGGAAGCGGAGTCTGCTTAAACTGTGCGAAAGCAAACTGTGCGGCAAATACGGCACTTAAAGCTGCTATTTTCAAAATCTTCATAACGTTTTGTTTTTATGGTTTAACAATATTTTTGTTTTTATAAAAAGGAAGATGGAAGCACGAAGTTATTTTAAAGATTAATCTCTTCTCTCTTACTACTTCATTCGAATCTTATAGTCATCAACTTCCATTCATTATTCCGGCATCATTCACTTTCATCTTCCTTTATCATCTACTTCAATAATTTCTTAATATCTTCGATCAAAATTTCCCGGTCAGGATGATACTTCCCGGTAAGTTTCGGAGTCTTTCCTTCCGGATCTTCATAATTCAGGCCTGAGTAATACAGGATGGGCATTTTATCTTTATTGTATCTGCAGCGGATATTTCCTTCTTTATCTACAAGAGCGATCATTCCGCTGTGATTAAGGCTTTCGCTGTCATCCTCCTTGTCTCCTACATAGATATTGAACTGGTCTGCAAGCTTTCCGATGTAGTCTCTGTCTCCGGTAAGGAAATGCCAGTCCGGGGATTTGGCTCCAACACTTTTAGCATGGTCTTTTAACGCAGCCGGGGTATCATTTTCGGGATCAATACTTATTGAAATAATCCCAAATTCGGGGTTATTGACCTCATCTTCAATAAATCTCATATTGCGGTTCATCACCGGACATATCGTAGGACATCTGCTGAAGAAGAATTCTACCAGATATACTTTTCCAAGCATGTCTTTATTGGTAATCTTCTTATTGTTCTGGTCGGTGAGTTCAAAATCCGGAACCTTCATTACGGTATACAGATTCTTTTTAAAGTATCCCATTCCTACCCCTATTCCCAGAAACAGCAGGGCAAAAATTGCAATAGGAACAATTACCTTTCTTTTTGCGCCAGTTTTGGTCTTATTATTTTTGGGCATACTTCTCAGGATTTTTTTTGAATTCGTCCTTACAGTAGCTACTGCAAAAACCGTACGTTTTATTTTTATAGACTGCAGTATCTTTCATATCGTCTTCTGTTTTCATATGACAAATGGGATCTTCCGCATTGGCAAATTTCACTTTTTTTACATTGGATTTTGAAGACGAAGTGCTCTTTTTATGCTTTACTTTAGGCGTTTCCTGACCACAGGCCAATAATGATACTGACAACAATGCAGTCAAAATAATTTTTGATTTCATTTTAATTTTAAATTGAAATTGATAGTATTATAAATGTGTAAACGGAATTTTAACGCAAAATAACCAACGTTTTTTAAAGCAAGTTCTTTAAAAAAAACATTAAGCTATAAAATCCGAAGACATTCTGACGAAAAAAACTAAAAGAATAGTTGAAATTCAGACCAGAGGCGGATGGAATATTCTTGAAAAATACTCTGAATTGTGATCAATTGTATAAGTTGAATAGATGGTTTTAGATCTGCTATCCATTTCTTTCTGATCAGAAAACATAAGGGTTTCGTGGGAAACAAAAACATCCAGTACAGATATTTTAATCACCTGAGAATTATTGGACTGCTTTTCTGTTTTCGCAAGTTCTTTGCTGACGTAGCATTTACCTTTACAGGTCGACTGAGGAACATCTTTCTTTTCGCAGAGATTTTTTACAATGTAATCATAGTTCACGGCATAGTTTACCAACGGCAAAACTGGGCGTAATGCTATGGTAAAAATGATGAATATGGAAATAAAAAATCTCAATGATCTGTTCTGTTTTACAAATATACTACTCAAATTGAGTATATGTATTATTTATGATGAATGTCATTGAATATTTTTGGTGTTTGAGTTACGAGGTTCGGGTTACGCGAACAAACTTTTTATTGTGATAAAAAACCCTTATAGATTTTGAGAATCTATAAGGGTTGGGTGTTTTTATTTTAAATAGATGAATTAACTAAACTTCATTCTCTGGATTCTCACTGCATTTAAGATGGCCAGCATCGCTACCCCTACATCAGCAAATACAGCCTCCCACATCGTTGCTAAACCGCCGGCTCCAAGACCTAAGACAATAGCTTTTACAGCAAAGGCCAAAACAATATTCTGCCATACAATTTTCTTGGTCTGTTTACCAATGTTGATTGCCATCGGAATTTTGCTTGGTTTGTCATCCTGAATGACAACGTCTGCTGTTTCAATTGTAGCATCACTTCCCAGTCCGCCCATGGCAATTCCCACATCGCTGAGTGCGACTACGGGAGCATCATTAACGCCATCTCCTACAAAGGCCACAGTTTGATTTTTCGATTTGATTTCTTTTACTTTATTCACTTTGTCTTCGGGAAGAAGATCTCCAAAAGCACTATCAATACCCAGTTGGTCTGCTACATATTTTACAACAGTACTTTTATCACCGCTCAGCATGGTTGCTTTTACTCCCATCCGGTGCAGACGGTCAACGGTTTCTTTGGCATCACTTTTTATACTGTCTGCAATGGTGATATACCCCGCAAACTTTTTATCGTAAGCTATAGCAATGAGTGTATAAACAATATTGGAATGGTTGATATCATAGCTGATACCGAATTTATCCATCAGCTTAAAATTACCTACCAATAATTCTTTTCCATTGACTGAAGCTTTCAAACCATGTCCGGCAATTTCTTCTACATTTTCCAGCGGAACAGAATGATCGATCTCGCCTGCATAATTGTGGATTGCTGTGGCTACAGGATGGGTACTTTTGCTTTCCAAAGTATTGACGAGTTTGAGGATCTCTTCTTTATTGAAATCAGGCTGGATGTTAACTTCCTGTACTTTGAATACGCCTTCTGTCATCGTCCCGGTTTTATCCATCACGACATTCTGGATTTCTGCGATACTGTCCAAAAAGTTGCTTCCCTTAAACAAAATACCATTTCTGCTCGCTGCACCAATTCCCCCAAAATAACCTAAAGGAATAGAGATCACCAATGCACACGGACAAGAAATAACCAGGAAAACCAGTGCTCTGTACAGCCAGTCTCTGAACTGATAGTCATCTACAAATAAGTACGGAAGAAGACAGATTCCGATGGCAAGGAAAACAACAATCGGTGTATATACTTTAGCAAATTTTCTGATGAATAATTCAGTCGGAGCTTTCTGGGCCGTTGCATTCTGCACCATCTCTAAAATTTTACTCAGCTTGCTGTCTTCATAAGCGGTATTGACTTTCACGAGAGCAATATTGTTCATATTGATCATCCCTGCCAGTACTGTTTCTCCTTTCGTTTTAGTATCCGGTTTGCTTTCTCCGGTTAAGGCCGCTGTATTAAATGACGCTGATTCCGTGATCAGTTCACCATCCAGAGCCAGTTTTTCACCAGGCTTCAGTTGAACAATATCTCCTATTTTGGATTCTTTAGCTTTAATCGTTTTCGGCTGGCTGCCTTCAATGACAGTCACCTCATCAGGACGCTGATCCAGCAAGGCTTTGATATTTCCTTTTGCTCTTGTAACCGCCATTGCCTGGAATACTTCCCCTACAGAATAGAAGAGCATTACTGCAACACCTTCCGGATATTCACCAATGGCAAATGCTCCTACTGTAGCTATTCCCATCAGGAAAAACTCGGAGAACACATCACCATGCACAATGCTTTCATAAGCTTCCTTTAAAACAGGAAAACCTACCGGGATATATGCTGCCAGATACCATACCAAACGTACCCAGCCCTTAAACCATTCTGTCTGTATATAATTATCCAATGCTATTCCTATCAGTAATAACAGGAAAGAGATGATGGCAGGAAGAAACATTTGAAAAACTGTTTTGTCTCCTGTATCGTGAGAATGATCATGCCCGTGTCCTTCGGAATGATCATGTGTATGCTGTTCTTTCTTTTTAGGTTTTGTACTGCAACATTCTTCCATAAATACTATTTTGATGTAAAATTAGGGTTAAACTGAATGCAATACTATTGCAAACTTTCGAGACAGTTTTCGCAGATTCCTTTGGCAAACAGCCTTATTTCATCAATCCGGAAATTGGTCTGAACATTTTGAGGAAAAGAAATATCTTCTCTGCAGGTGGTCTGTTTGCATATTTTACAGTAGAAGTGGAGATGCCAGTCTTTGTGTGTTGTTTCGTTACAGCCGTCATCACACAATTTATATTTTGTTGTTGTATTTTCCTGTATACTGTGGACAATTCCTTTTTCTTCAAAGGTCTTCAGGGTCCGGTAGATAGTAGTTCTGTCTGCATTGTCAAAATGATTTTCCACTTCAGAAAGGGACAATGCCGCTTCCTGTGTACTCAAAAAATCATACACCAATATTCTCATGCTGGTAGGCTTGGTGTTTTTATCGATAAGTTTGGTTTCTATGTCTTTTTTCATTTTTAACATTCATTTTTAAAGATGTACTTCCTGTTCTTCATAGCCTTCCTCTTCAATCTGAAAAGTAGTATGACTGATTTTAAAATTTTGAGTTACTGCTTCTGTTAAGGTTTTCAACAATTGATTCTGAACAGTTCCCTGATCCTTGACAATATGCGCACTCATTGCATTAACACTTGATGTCAGGGACCATACATGAAGATCATGAACGTCTTTTACTCCCTGAACTTCTTCTAATGATTTCCGCAACTGGTGGATATCAACATCTCTCGGAGTTCCCTCCAATAAAACATTAACGGCTTCTTTGAGTAAACGCCATGTTCTGGGGAAAATCAGAAGTCCAATAGCTGCTGAAATGATCGGATCTGCATAATACCAACCTGTTGTCAGCATAATAACTCCTGCAATCATCACTCCAATAGAAGTTAGCATATCAGAAAGTACTTCAAAATAAGCACCTTTCATATTCAGGCTTCCTTCAGAGTCTTTTCTCAGGATCATCATTCCGATAATGTTGACAACAAGTCCTATTCCTGCTACAATCAACATTGTTTTACTCTGAACTGCCGGAGGATTCTGAAATCTTTGGTATGCTTCATACAGCACATACAGTGAAATACCAAGCAATACAACAGCATTGATTACTGCGGCCAATATTTCCGTTCTGTAATACCCGAATGTTTTAGAAGTATCTGCTTTTCTTTCTCCTATTTTAATGGCGATCAGTGCCAAAAGTAACCCGACCACATCGGTCAGCATATGTGCGGCATCAGCCATTAGTGCCAGGCTTTGAGTGATTACACCTCCAATAACCTCAGCAATCATATAAGTTCCGCTTAGCAGCAGGACAAAAATGAGATTCTTTTTATGTCTGCTTGCGGGTGAACCTGTCTGTGTTTTTATTTCTTCCATGTTTTTGAAATTTTAATGGATCACATTTCGTAATACAAAGAATTATCTTTTTTGGCAGGAACATTCTCGTCTCCTGTCATCTGTCTGATATTAATTTCGATGGTCTGTGCCAAAGCGGTCACAGGTGTATCGACAGGTCCGTTTTCAAATGGATCCTGCATAATGATGGATGTTTTCTCGATGGCAAGAAACATTACCGGAATAAGGAATGTTACAATGATTTCAACGGCCAACTGGGAATCGTCCAGTCCAAAAGGAAGTATGGCCGCAAAAACGTAGATCAGGGTATGCAGCAAAATACTGTATGACCTTGGAAAAACTGTATTTTTCAGTCTCTCACATTTTCCCATACTGTCACAGAGTCTGGTGATAATATCATTCAGCTGCATCTGCTGAAAGTCTGTTAAGCCTTTTGACGAAGCAGCCTCTTTAAGCTGTTGAGAATGGGCATCTAAAAGGGCATTCGGAATATTGGCCGCTTTGATCTGATGCTCATCCAGGTATTTCTGAACTCGATCTGAGAATGGCTGTCGTCTCAAAGACTGTCCGAGTGCATAAGTCCAGATAATCTGTCGTTCTGCAAATTCCTTTATCATTTTATCTTCTCCTCCAGGAAAAAACTGAATAATCAGTCTTATCAATGTCCTTGAATCATTCACTATAGCCCCCCAAACCGTTCTCGCTTCCCACCATCTTTCATAGGACTGCGAAGTCCGAAAAGCGAGTAGTAATGAAACTGCCGTTCCTAAAAGAGCAGGAATATTGAGCGGAAGGGAAATCTTGCGGAACCATGGGAGAAGGTCTAATAGTCCTATGGATACAGCAAATATTCCCATATACAGGATCTGGTTTTTTATTTCACGGATGAAATACCAGATGGATATTTTCTTGTTTAGCAGCATAAGTGAATAAGGTATTAGATTGTTTCTTGCCTATCTGATCCTGAACATTTACCGTAAGTACCTCTAAATTAAACATAAAAATCGGTACTTCTTCCGGTCTGCTTCTGTAATCAGTAATCATTTCCCGATTTTAATGCTCATGCTCCCCTGAATTGGAAAGTTTTGCGTTTACAAAAAAGGCTCCTTTTACTACAATTCTTGCATCTGCAGGAATTTTCCCAACAGGCGTTATCGCCGTATATCCCATATCGGATGTTCCTTTTATCACTTCTATCTTTTCGAAGTTCAAAGTCTTTTTATGTTCGGCAGGTTCTTCTTTTTCATTTTTATGATCGTCTCCGGACTCTTCTGCATGCTCTTCAGCTTTTTTATCTGTGCGGATAAAGACATAATATTTTCCATCGGCTTCTACGATAGCTTCGGCAGGAACAGCAGGTGTTGTATTTTTATCAAGACTTACGATACCGGTGATATTCATTCCGTCGATCAGACCCGCCTTGTTTCCAGTCACCGTGCCGTGTACAGAAACCGTTTTACTTTCGTTTTCAAAAGAAGATCCTACACTGTATACCATTGCATCATATTCCGTTTCGGGATTATTGGTCAGTTTGAAATGAACAATCTGCCCAACTCTCATTTTGGGAAGATCTTTTTCAAAGACCTGCAGATCCAGATGGATGGAATTGTTATCAATAATCTCAGCCACAGGTGACGAAACATCGACATAACTTCCAATCTGTGCTGAAATACTGCTGACTGTTCCACTGATCGGTGCTGTAATAACCAACCCTGATCTCATATTTGAATTATTAACTTTGCCGGGGCTTATTCCCATCATCTGAAGCTGTCTTAGAAGAGAGGCTCTCCTTGTTCTCAATGTTTTCAGTTCTGCATCTGAACTCTGAAGATTTTTCTTTGCCCCTGCATCATTGTCGAACAGTTCTTTTTGTCTTCTGTATTCCTGTTCTGCATAGGTAATTCTGCTGTTCGTCGTCAGATAATCTTCCTGAAGCTGGATAAACTCCGGATTTGCTATGGTTGCAATTACCTGTCCCTTTTTAACAATGCTTCCTACCTGTACATTAAGGGTTTTGATCACTCCTCCATACAGGGAAGTGATGGTGGCTTTATTATTATTGGGAACTCTCAAAAGACCGTTCGCTTTGATTGTGGAAGTAAGTTCTTTCATTTCCAGCGGGCCCAGAGATATCCCAACCGACTTGATCTGTTCTTCCGTTAATGAAGCAATAGTCTGTGGTGATTCTTCATGACCGGCTTCCGTTTTTTCTGTTTTTACTTCGGGAGTTTCTTTCGGCGTTTCTTTTTTTCCACAGCTTATGAGTAAAAAGGCGGTGACGGTCAGATATATGATATTGTGCTTTAGTTTCATGTTATTTATTGATGATTGAATTAATGGTAACCACAGATTGATTAACCTGTTGAATGGATTCTAAGTATTTTAACTGAATATTGGTGGCGGTCTGCAGGGCAAAAAGATATTCTACATAAGAGATCTCCCCTGTTTTGTACCCTAACTGAGCTGCTTTTACGATTTTCTCTGCGTTAGGAATAGCCTGACTTACATAATACTCATACTGCTGTATATCCTGCTGATACTGACCAAGAGCATTATCCAATTGTGTTGAAAGTTGCTTTTGCTGCATTTTGGCATTGGTTTCAGCGGCTAGCTTTTCATATTCCAAAGACTGCATTCTTGCTTTTGTGGCTCCGAATGTCAAAGGAATAGCAACGCCAACAGAGAATGAATTGAATCGATCGCCTGCATTATAGAATTTCTCCTGTCCGTTTTTGGTATGAAAACCAATCAGTGACTGGCTTGTCAGTCCCAAACTGAATTCCGGAAGCCCCTGTGATTTTTCTACATTTTTATTCTTTTCGGCGATTTCCATTTCATGATAGAAAGCTTTAACGGACGGATTATTTGCTACAGATGAACTGTCAAGAATATTTTCTGTTCTCAAAGGCTCGTAGTCCCTTTTAAAAGGAACTTCAAGATCTTCAGAAGTATTTAGCAATGTCTTTAAATTCTTATAGGCATTCTTTAAATAGACCTCATTCTGTTTCAGCAGAAGGTTGATCTCTCCCTTTTGAGTTTCTGCGGTATTAATTTCAATCTTCTTGATATCTCCTGCTTTAAATCTTACACTGGCAATTCTGATAAAATCCTGATAAAGACTGTCGAGATCTTTCAGTTTAAATTGATTGTACTGAAGGTATTCGATCTGATAATAATAGCTCCTTACCTGTTTGGTCAGCTCGTTTGCCGACACTTCTTTATCGATCTGTCTGCTTCTGATATTTTCTGTAATCAATTCTCGCCTTGCTTTGAATAGTGTGGGAAAAGGAATACTTTGTGAAATGGCAAATGACTGGTCGAATTTAGGACTGTTGTACTGTCCCAGCTGCGCTTCAAAATTCAGCTTGGGAAGTTCTTTTGCTGTTCCTTTAAGCGCTTCTGCAGATTTTATATTCAGTTCTTTTGACTTTAACATTAAATTATTTTCAGCTGCCATTTCTACTGCCTGTTCCACAGAAACCTGACGGGTCTGGGCTTTAAATGTCTGTCCAAACATTAAAACCCCCAAAATAAGAATGGTCGTGACCGGTTTGATCTTATTCATCTTTCCTGAAATCTTTGAATTAAAGATAATATAGAGCATTGGAAGTACAAATAAGGTTAGGAATGTAGCGGTTACCAATCCTCCGATGACTACGGTTGCCAAAGGTTTCTGTACCTCAGCACCAGCTCCCGTAGAAATCGCCATCGGCAGAAATCCTAGTGAAGCCACCGTTGCAGTCATCAGAACGGGTCTCAATCTTGTTTTTGTTCCTTCATATACTCTTTTCAACACATCTGTTTCCCCATCTTTTTCAAGCTGGTTAAAAGTTCCGATCAAAACAATTCCGTTAAGAACTGCGACTCCGAAAAGAGCAATGAACCCGATTCCGGCACTGATACTGAACGGCATATCTCGTAAGAGAAGAGCAAACACGCCTCCGATGGCACTCATTGGAATGGCTGTAAAGATCAATGCAGCCTGCTTAAACGAGTGGAAGGTGAAATAAAGTAACATAAAGATCAGAAACAGGGAAACCGGAACAGCGATCATAAGACGTTTGCTGGCTTCCTGCAGATTTTCAAACTGTCCTCCGTACGTAAAGTAATATCCTGAAGGCAACTTGATCTGTTGATCCAGCTTAGTCTGAATATCTTTCACGACACTTTGTACATCACGACCTTTAACATTAAAACCTATAACGATTCTTCTTTTTCCCTCTTCACGGCTAATCTGTGCAGGTCCCAGTTTATAGCTGACGTTAGCAACCTGAGAAAGCGGGATCTGCGCTCCCGTACCTGTTGAGATCATTAAATTATTCACATCATCGATATTGGTTCTGTGAAGGCTGTCAAGACGGACCACAAGATCGAAGCGTCTTTCATTTTCAAAAACCTGACCGGCTGCTTTTCCGGCAAAGGCTGTACTTACGGCATTATTGACGTTTTCTATATTTAAACCATAGTTGGCCATTCTCGTTCTGTCATATTCTACATTGATCTGAGGAAGGCCACTTATTCTTTCGATCTGAGGAGGAGTGGCTCCGTCAACGGTCTGAATGATTTTCCCTACTTTATCTGCATAAATGGATAATGAATCCAGATTTTCACCAAAAATTTTAACAGCAACGTCCTGTCTGATCCCGGTCATCAGCTCATTGAAACGCATCTGGATAGGCTGGTTCTTTTCAAAAAACACACCTGGAATCGTTTCTAATTTCTCACTTATTTCATCGGCCAGTTCTGTATAGGATTTTTTCGATTTCCATTCGTTTTGTGGTTTTAATACCACAATCAGGTCAGTTGCTTCAGGAGGCATAGGATCGGTCGGAACCTCAGCGGAACCGGTTTTTCCTACTACCATTTTCACTTCATCAAATTGTTTGATAATTCTTGAAGCCTGCATGGAGGTTTCGATACTCTGGCTGAGTGAACTTCCCTGCGGCAGGATACAGTGGAATGCGTAATCCCCTTCCTGCAGCTGCGGAATAAATTCGCCCCCCATATTTTTGAAAATAAAGGCACTGATGACGAAAATGAAAATCGTGGCAGAAACGATGATGTATTTTACTTTCACCGCTTTCTGCAGCATCGGTTGATAGATCTTCTGAAGGAAGTTCATCATTTTATCTGAAAAAGTTTCTTTATGTGAGATTTTTTTAGACAAAAACAAAGCACTCATCATTGGAATATAGGTCAGTGAAAGGATCAAAGCCCCTAAAATCGCAAACCCAACAGTTTTCGCCATCGGTGTAAACATTTTTCCTTCTACTCCTGCTAATGTAAGAATCGGAATATAAACGATAAGGATAATGATTTCCCCAAAAGCGGCACTGCTTCTTATCTTTGATGCCGAAAGGAAAACTTCTTCATCCATTTCATTCTGAGTAAGATTTCGCACTGATTTCCTTAAACCTAGATGATGTAAAGTGGCTTCGACAATAATCACCGCCCCATCTACGATCAGGCCAAAATCTATAGCTCCAAGGCTCATTAGATTGGCACTTACCCCAAAAACATTCATCATTCCCAAAGCAAACAACAGGGACAGCGGAATGGCAGAAGCCACAATAAGTCCTGCTCTGAGGTTTCCAAGGAAAACGACCAATACGAAAATAACGATCAGGGCACCTTCTATCAGGTTTTTCTCTACCGTATTGATGGCTCTTCCAACCAGATCTGTTCTATCTAAGAAGGGCTCTATGACCACATCATCAGGAAGCGATTTCTGGATGGTTGGGATTTTAGCTTTAATAAGGCTAACCACATCGTTACTATTGGCACCTTTCAACATCATTACAACCCCACCTACCGCATCTACCTTTCCGTTATAAGTCAGTGCTCCATAACGAACAGCACTTCCAAAACGTACGTCTGCCACATCTTTTATAAAAATAGGAACGCTTCCTGTTTCATTTTTGACAGAGATATTTTTAATATCTTCCAACGAGGTTACAAAGCCAATTCCTCTGATAAAATAGGCATTCGGCTTTTTGTCTATGTAAGCACCTCCGGTATTTTGGTTATTCTTTTCTAAAGCTGTAAAAATATCGGAAATACTTACGCCCATTGCTTTAAGGCGGTCAGGATTTACGCCTACTTCATACTGTTTCAATTCTCCTCCGAAACTGTTGATTTCAGCAACCCCCGGTGTTCCGTTCAATTGTCTGCGGACAATCCAATCCTGCATGGTACGGAGTTCTTTCGCTGAATATTTTTTTTCACTGCCTTTTTTGGGATGGAGAATATACTGATAAACTTCTCCAAGACCTGTACTTACAGGGGCAAGCTCAGGAGTTCCAACTCCTTTAGGAATCTCTTCCACTGCCAGTTTCAACTGTTCATTGATCAGCTGTCTGGCAAAATAAACATCTACATTTTCTTTGAATACTACAGTGATTACGGAAAGTCCGAATCTGGAGATACTTCTAGTTTCCTCGATGTCCGGAACATTGGCAATACTCTGCTCTATGGGAAAGGTCACAAGCTGCTCTACTTCCTGTCCTGCCAGTGTAGGACATGCAGTAATGATCTGTACCTGATTATTGGTAATATCAGGAACAGCATCTATAGGAAGTTTTGTGGCACTCCACACTCCCCATATGATCAAAAGCAGGGTCATTATACCAACGACCACCTTATTTTTGATACTGAATTTTATGATTTTATCTAACACGATCTGTATTTAATTTTTATGGGTAATAACTGTACACGGCAATAATGCCGGCACAAAAATATCACGGGAATCTCTGCAATGAAATTGCAAAGTTCAATGAATAGAAAGCGGGGCTTTCTAATACTCAATAAAAATTAAATTTTAGGAGGCTGCCAGATATGATCATACATCTGGTACGCAAAATTGTTTTTCTGAAAAAGAATTTTCTTGGAAAAGTAAACCTGAACCTGGTTGGGGATCTCTAATAAAGGATTCATTTTGAAAGAAGATACAGTCATCTGACAACAGCTGCATGTACAAAGTGGTGAACAGATATCTCCTTTATCTTTTGAGTGGGAGTCCTGAGTACTGAAGGATAACATTGTGTCTGCCGGTCCTGAAGGACCGTGCACATCTTCGCAGGGCATCAGTGACAATGCCATGAAATAAAATGCTAGTATCCATCTTAACAGGTTCATATCGACAAAGGTAAAGTTTTTTTCTAAAATGGAAAGGCTACATGCTGCATTTAATATATTCCTGACATTGCAGTCTTATTTGAAAGGTTGGCATATTTTCTTTATTTTTGAGTGTAGGACCCGCATGATACAGCTTATGAAAAAACTGTTTTTAATTCCTTTATTTTTAACTCTGTTCTCCTGTATAGGTTCTGATACTGAATTTTTGCCAGGTACTATTTCAGAAGCTAATAGTAAAAAGCTTTTAATCAAAGAATACCGTCCCACTTATAATAAAGTGACCATTAATCAGGGAGAGTATGAGATTGTAGAAGCGTTTACTACTTTTAAGTTGAATTCAAAAAATGATCAGACGATCAATAAAAGTTTTTTTGCCTTCAGTATAAGAATTAAAAATCTTAAAACCGGTGAGGAAGGCCTTTCCCTTGAAGACAGTGATCATAGTGAATTTCTTGATTTTCACTGTGATTTCTGCGGAGGTATTAACAACGATAATTTTGTACTCTATTATGATGACATCAGTAAAAGAGAAAGCCTGGACAGCATAAAAATCGGTTTTAAAGACCGGAATAGAAATGAGAAGGTTGTTTATTTTATTCAGAAAAAATAAGTGGGAAATATTTACTTATGCTGTTTTACTATTCTTTTATTGATGTTATATTGTGATAACAAACAAAAATCGGATGAACAAATTGCCATCAATATAATCAATCAAAATTTTGAAAGATTTTCCGTCCCTTTTACTTACACATCTTAGAATCTACGATAATCAGAATTTGTTACAGCCAAATTCAAGGTCAGATGCTCTTCAGAAACTTCCAAAGAAATAAGTTTACCTTTATACAATTCCGCATCAGATATAGGGTTTTTACTGTACGAATTAAAAAATGACAAAAAATACACTTTGCAACTGCATTTTACTAGTACCAAAAAATACTACAAAAATATTCAAGTATTTTCAGATAAATACAAACTGTTTTCGGGAACTATTGTATCAAATAAAGCATCTTTTATCCTTGTAGAAAATTCTTCAGAGTAGAGCTCTAAGCTTGATCAAGCCCATCATTAATTCATCGGTGATTTCATTAAAATTTATATAGAGAACTCTTCAGGACTTTATGATCGTTGATTTGCCGAAAATAAAATCACAAAATCAGATTGACAAAGCACAAGATTTAAAATCTGGTTTCAAGATAATCTAAATTACTAACTATTATGATTGAATTCAAAACAGAAGTTAAAGAACTTCTTCCTTACGATAGAAAACAATATCTATTATTAAACAAATGGTATGGTGCATCATTTCAATTATCTAATGATGCAAAAGAAATAACATCACCAGAATTTATTCTTAATTATGAACCTCTTCTTAAAAAATTGATAGAACAACTTGATAATGGTTACGCATGGATTGCCAATCATGATTATAAGTACAAAAATTGGTTTCCTAATGAGGATAACACCTTAATTTCGTTACGGGATTTATTCAAAAAAAACAATATCCCCAATACGTTTATAGGTGCTTTAGTCTTTTCAAAGGATGAGCTGTTGAAATTTACTAGAGATTTAATTTCGTATCCTCATGCTGTATTTGATCAAAAGGAGATTTTATACAATGATATCGATATTTCAAATAATAAAATACCGTTTGTTATCAAAATATCAGGGCACATGAATATAGATCTATTAAGCACAGATATGGAATTATTAAAAAAAATTGTCAATTCTAATTCTTCAGGTAATTTTATTATAAAAGAATATAGAGGAACTCAACTATAGCAAGATAGCTATATAGCAGTATTCTTTTTGATGATCATAAATATTATAGTGAACATAAGATAGAATAAATTTTGAAAATGTACCATGGTAAAGGAAAATCAAAATATTGACATTCTAAATCAGGATGATTTAAATGGTCACAGCACTTATCAATTAATCGACTGCTTTATCAACACTATTGATTTAGTTGGAGTATTCGAATTAAATGTTAATTTAATCATTGAGAATTGTATCATCAATAATTTGCAAATTCATTCGTGTTGGTTTGTAAATGGATTATCAGTAAAAAACACTATTGTCAAAAATTCTGTTGATTACCAAATGGGAGGTCATAATATAAAACCTATCATCATTGAAGGAAGTATTTTTAAAAGTTTTTTTAGTTTCTTTGATTGTCAGTTTGAAAACGTTATTGAATTAAAAAATAACATCTTCGAAAAAGGAACTAACCTAATAGGTAATAAAGGAGAAGGTTTTGAAAACAGTTTTGCAGCTGGTTTCCTGATTGATAATAACATAGGAAAAATTGATGTTAGTGAGGTTGGAATTTTATAATATAATGACAAATATCAGGAATCTCAAACTGCAAAACATGAATATTACTTTCAAATTCTTAATAAAGAATGAAAAAATAGCAGTAGTATTGATACTTTTTTGTTATTTCTACAGACACACAAAAATCGTTTATACTAAGTATTAGTGACCAAAAATTCCATAAACAGCTAAAAAATGATACAGCCATAATCAGGTATCAAAAAAATAAGAAATGGTTCATGGAAAAGTTCGTGATCATAAATGACAGTAAGCCCTTAATTAATAGTTAAAATTTTAATTTTGTGAACTAAATGAAGTATCTCTTATTTATGCCTTTTACCATATATCAGTTTTTGAAGAAGCGAAATAAAACTGATAGTGATGCCTATATGATCGCCAAATATGATGTTTTACCAGTTTAAAGATAATTCTGGGGGGAACTGAATACACCGTTTAATAAGATTGCTACTGATTTGTACAATTCTTATAAGTTGCACAAATGAAAAGATCAATGGAGACAATACAAGCGATTCAATTGCTGAAGTAAAAAAGAATAATGTTTTTCTTCAAGAATTGACACCTCAGAATAATATAATTAATCAATTAGAAAATTATATTTTAGAAGAGTGTGTTGGTTATAGCAACGATGGAATTATAAAAATCAAAAATTGGATATTCGTAAATTACCAAACTATCGATTAGTTTTAAAAGTTAACAATAAAGATGAAAATGTATTTATAGATCTTCATACAAATGAAAATGTTGTAAAAATCAATTCCGATTTTGGATATAGAATCCCTTTCCTACGAACAATGGATCTAAAAAATTTCAATATCAAGGATTCTCTAATATTAGATTTTCGTTTTCAAGGAAAGAATAGCAGAAAAGTTTTACTCATTAAAAATACAAAATAAATGAAAAATCACACATTATTTACATTCCTTATTTTCATATTAACACTTCATTCTTGTTCAATAAAGATGCACAATTTTGAAACTCTTAATAGCAATAAAGACAACGCTAATTTAAGTGTAATTTCTTCCTTGAGATATAAGGAGTTTATTTTAAGCGGACTTGAAAATAATAACAAAGAAGAAACTTACATAACTCTTAAAAAAAAGGGGTCCTATCAAATGGTATATGATGACAATAGAAAGTCTTTTATATTGGGCTTAGAAATAAGTGATTACAATTTCTATAAAAAAATAGTAATTGATACCATACTTATTAAACAAGGAGATAATAAAATAAAATTTAAATTCATAAAGTAGAAACACATACTATTATTTGAGCAGCCTGTTTTATTATTCTTCTATTAAAATTGATATCTCTTCATCACAAAAAAAAGCCACCATATTTGGAGCTGTTTCAGGAGCCGTCACTTTTGGTATTGGTCAGCTCTTTCAGCCTGCCCTGCAGGCGGCAGCTGGTTTTTCAGGAGCTATGATGGAGGCAGGCCTAAGTGTTGCACAGGCAGGTTTACACGGTTACGCACAGGGAATATTATCTTTAATGCAGGGTGGCACTTTTAAACAAGCCTTTGTAGCAGGAGCATTAGGAAGTTTAGAAGCATCTGCCTTCAGAGTTGCAGCAGGTAGCTTTTCAAAAAGTGCTGTTGGAACAGTATTGTTTGGAGCTGTTTCAGGAGGAATCGGTTCGGAACTTTCAGGAGGTAACTTTTGGCAGGGAGTATTGATTGGAGGTATTGTTGCCGGATTGAATCACGTGGCGCATAAACCCAAGACTTCTTTTAAAGTTTATGATGATGATGGTAATTATGTTGGTAAGATGAGAATTGAAGAATATAGGACTGTTAAGTATGACGACGGTTCTATGTCTACTGAAATTGATTTACGTTTTACTCCTACAAAAAATAGTGGCTATGATTCTTTTCAATGGATACAAACAGTGTTTAAAAATGAATATGGAAAGTATACTGTATTTAATGATCCGTTACCAACAAGTAGTGGTCACGATTCTTCTCCTTATTACTGGAATAAAACATATCAAGCAGAAATGTATAATGCAAAAACAAATACCTACCGATTTTATGATAGCCCTAGAAGAGAAGTTAATAGTATGTATAATGCTTATTGGCGTTGAGAAGTATCACTTGTCGGTATAAATAGCTCCGGAGCACACGCTTTGAGCACTTTCAAATGGGGTTTCAATTATTACCAAAATAATCACTATTTAAGCATGCCACTTATGTCAATTTCATATTCGGGAAGGTACAAATGGTTAAAATAAAGCAACTATGAAGAAAATTTTAATATTAGTTTTGAGTGCAATTTTCCTTTTAGGAGGTTGCCAAAATAAAACAGAAAATATATTGATTAATATTAGATATATTGGAAATTATGATCGCGCAATGGATATTTTTTTATCAAACTATAAACCCAACATTAAAATAGATAATGCTTACCAATCAATTTATGAAGTGAAAAATGAAAAAATTTTAGAAGAGGTAGAAAAATATATAATCAAAAATCAAACGGAAAAAACTTACAGAACTAACAAATTAAAAGTTACCATAATAAAAAATAAGAAAGCAGAAATATTTTTTTTCAATTCTGAAAAAGGGATAAACTTTATTGATTATTTAATAGAAAATATAAAAGTTAAGAATAGTGAAACTAATAAATATAAAACGAATCAATACTTTATTGAATCTGAATTACCTCCTTTTAGAAATCAATTAAAAGTCTACTCTGGTAGAGAATGGATGAATGAGGAAAAGTAGGAATTATAGTTGCTGGATTTAACCATACGATGCACATGGATGATATGCAGCCGGACAATGGCTATGATAAAAACGGTAAGAAGATCAATAATAATGGTGGTGATACGACGGATTATAGATATGACGATAACGGAAATGTTATCTCGTCTACGAATGTAAAAATAAGCACTTTTGAAGCCGGAGAAGTAAGCTCTAATATGGAAGGCTACGGATATAGGATGAGAACTATTGGAAGTGGTGGTGCTTTGTATGACCCAAGTATGGATATGTTTCAACTTTATGTAGGTGCAGGTGAGTTGAAAGCAGGTTATGGTTTGTTAAAAATGGGAGTAACGAATCTTAATAAAGCAAAATTAGGTATGCTCCTGACCATGTTGCAATTCAAAAGATGGGGAGTGAGTTTTTGCAAAAAAACAACTGGGGGAATTTGAGTTTAAAAGGAGTTTTTGATGTTTTTTTTATTGGTGGTAACACTCCTGAGAACGAATTAATGAAGCTACTTAAAAATTAAATTATCAAAATAAAATATGAAAACATTTAAAATATTATTTATTCCAATCATATTCTTATTCATAGCCTGTAAGGAAGAGAATTTAATAATAGTAAAAAAATAAGTCAGGATAAAACAAATAACGAAGTAAATGTCGAATTAGAAAATCCAAGTAATAAAAACTACTATGTACTAGCCCCTCAATGCCAAATTGAAGGTAACGGTTATTATTTTCATGGGAAATTATTATGTGAAACAAGATGTCTTCGGGCATGAATATATTCACGCGTACATAGATATATTGGTATAGTGGCAAAATATGGAAGTAAGTATTCAGGTTATACAGAATCCTCTGCTTATGATTTTACAATTAATTAATTGAAATCTCATGGACTTCATTTTAGTGGACATTTACATGGCCTTTCTGCATATGGTACAAAATTTCCAAGGATTTTTAATTGGAGGGACGCAATTAAGGATATAGTTAATTTTAAAAATAAATAATGAAATATTTTATATGTGTATTTTTTCTTCTTTTATTAAATTGTAAACAAGAAAAAAACGAATTAAATGAGAATGATATTATAGGTGTTGTTCATAAAAGTAATAATATTGTTAATAACGTTACAGATAATTATTATATCCTTGATAATAGATTTAAGAATCCGGGAAAACATAGTTTAGAGATGACTTCTAATGACATTACAACAATTAAGAAAAAAATTATTGAAGAAGGTATTGACAAATTAGATAGTAATCTGAAATTTATTAAATCATGTAAAAAAGTTTGTTTATCAGAAATTACTATAAAATACAAATCAGGAAAGGTACAGCATTTTATTTTTGATAATTATCTATATAAATCTCAAATTAATAATAGAGTTTACAAAAAGATAGCTAGTCTTGAAGAGGTTATAGCAGAAATTATCATGAAAAAGAAAATTGATCCTGAATCTGCTAATGTAAATATTTGAATTCATCATCTATTTTTTGAATGAATCTAATATTGGTACTAGTTAAAACCAAATGGAATGACTTTAAGCTATAGTTTTTAACACTAACTTTAATATTCTTCAAACTCCTGTATCAATTGATGCAAGAGTTTTTCATTGTAAATTCGAGCTCTAACTTCAAGATGTACAATCAACAAGTTTGGAACAAACTAAAAGGAACTGATATAAATTTTAAATAATATGAAAAATATTGTAATAGTATTTCTACTATTAATTTTAACTTCCTGCTCAAAAAATGAGGATTATCAAATTATTAATGATTTTTTAGAAACTGATAACAGCAAATTAAAAAATCTTTCTAACGAACCTTATTATTTGGAAAAATCTTTAAAGCATTGGAAAGAAAAAGAATTTGCAGATCTACATTTTACTATTAAGAGAAATGAAAATTATACAATTGACACTTCTTTGATAAAAAATAAACTTTCAGATAAATCTACATTTAAAACTAAAATATCTCGCCCATTAATATCTAATGATGCAAAGAAAGCATTAATAGGTGTAGAAAAGACTTGGGGATCATATGAAGATTTAACAATATATCTTTTGAAAGAAAGTGAAAACGGTTGGGTTTTAGAGACAAGTATAACTTCTACGAGGACACTTTCTCATTAATGATAAATTGATGTTCCTCCATCACAAAAATAGCCACCGCAAACACGGTGGCTTTTCAAAAAAATCAAATCTAAATAATTACAGGTTCGGATTATTATCAAACTCCTTCTGAGGAATAGTGAATAACAAATATCTGTTATTGGGGGCAAAAGCCTCCTGTTCCGGGAAAGTAAAGACTGTATGCCCTCTTCCGTTCACTGATTTCACCGTCCCATCAGGAGTAGTAATCTGTACTTTTATAGGTTGACCATTGGCATCTACAAATGGTTTTCTTACTACTGTACCCTGTGTTCTGATAATATCTGAAAGTGAGAATCCTTCTCCAAAAAGCTCTTTTCTTCTTTCGATCAATATTTCTTTTACAACATCATTTTGAGCAAGAGGACCTGTGTAAAGATTAGCATTTCTTGCAGTTTTCAATTGGTTTAAAACGGTTATTGCATTAGTAACATTTCCAATTCTGGCTTCTGCCTCAGCTTCGATCAAGTACATTTCGGCTGCCCTCATTAACACAATATCTGCGATAAGACCAGTTTTAAATTTAAACTTGGAATATCTTAACAGACCTTCCCTACCCTGCAGACCATCCCACTGAAAAAGCTGAGATCTGATATCATTAGCATCAAACAGATCTTTGAAAAAAGGATCCGCCATAAAGCTGTAGTAATAGCTACCCGAAGAAGATACATCAAGAAAGTGGAAAGCATAGCTGGCTCCCGACTGCTCCTGAGTTTGTCCATGTCCCCAAATCCATTCTCCGTTACTGATATCATTGAAACCTTCTTTGTATTTTTCAGCAGTCATTAAAGGATAACCCGCCCGAGCTATTTTTGCAGCAGCAATCGCTTTGCTCCATTCACCTGTATTCAGATAAGTTCTGGCTAAAAGTCCATTGACTACAGCTTTGTTGATTTTATCTTTATTATTTCTTGTATAATCCACCAGAAGGTTGTCTGCTTCGGTAAGATCACTTTTGATCAGCGTATAAATTTCTTCAAGGCTCGCTTTTTTCTTTGGAACAGAACTGATTGTGGATGGCTCTGTATAAATAGGTGCGGTAAGTGCTGTTTTATCTTTCAGGTAACTGAACTGATAAAAGCTTGCCACATTTAGATAACAGAAAGCACGCAAAGCTTTAGCCTGTCCTTTTACCTGGTCTTTTTTTGCCTGGCTCCCCTCTGTCTGGTCAATACGGGCAATCACATTATTCATATTATTGATCGTAGAATATAAAGAAGACCATATATATTGTGGACGGGAGAGGGTATTGTTCACCATCTCTGTGAAAGCATAAGTAGATGCAAAACCATATTTGTTGGTAAGAACGGCAACATCACTTCCCATCGCATCACTCGCTCTTAAAACAGTTGAATAACCGAGATTAGCATAAGTAGGACCATCATCGTTGAATTTTGCCCAAGCTCCATTAATCACCGTTTCGGCACTTTCGGCCGTTTTGAAAACCTCCGCACCATTAGCCTGATCCGTGGGAGCTGTTTCCAGTTCATTGGCACAGCTTGTCAGCGACCATGCGGCAATCAGGGCAATAGATATATATTTACATTTTTTCATTGTTTCAATTTTAAAGGGTTAAAGAGTTGCCTGAAGACCGAAAGTTATCGTTCTCATGGCAGGATATCTGTAATACGTGGTTCCATCCAGTGCCTGCTCAGGATCCATTCCTTTATGTTTGTAGAAAGTCAAAAGGTTTTCTGCCTGAACATAGATCCTGAATTTTTTTAGTCCCAGTTTTTCAAAATAGTCCGAAGGAAGCGTATACCCCAGACTTACATTTTTAAGCCTTGCATAGGTTCCGGAATATAAGAATCTTGAGGAAGATGAATTCCAGTTATTCGTTGTAGTACTCAGTGCAGGTACATCTGTATTGGGGTTTTCCGGAGTCCACCTGTTCAGCATTTCTACACTCCAGGCACGTCCTGCAGCACTTCCGTTAGACATCAGCGATGTGTAATCTGTATCAAGGATCTTTCCACCGATACTGAACGTCAGCAATCCGGAAAGGTCAAAGTTTTTATAAGCAATACTTGTGGTAACGCCTCCTGTTACCTTAGGCAATGCAGATCCCTGTAAAGTTCTCGTAGCTTTCGAATACTCAGAAGTCGTTCCATCTACCGTATTTCCCTTTTCATCCTGATAAATACGTCTCCATAAAGGTTTTCCATTGGAAGGATCTACTCCCATCCATTCCTGAAGATAAAAATCATAAACAGACCCACCTACTTCCAGACGTTTCGTTCCGGATATCACAGCTCCTTTCGGCAGCTTGGTAATTTTATTACGTAAAGTACTCAGGTTGACATCTACATTCCACTGGAAATTATCATTCTTGATTGGTGTGGTAAACAGTGAAAATTCAAAACCTGTATTCTGTATTGTTCCTACATTAAATGGGAAATCACTGATTCCTAACGATGGAGCAACCGGCATATTAAACAGAAGATCCTGGCTTTGACGTTTAAAATATTCCACATTACCTTTCACCCTGTTATTAAGAATGGCAAACTCCAAACCTACATTTAAATTAAGATTGGTTTCCCATTTAACATCGTTTGTCTGTACTTTTTCAAGAACAGTTCCCGGTTCCCCAAGATTATTATAAAATTTGTACAATTCCTGATAAGCGTAATAAAGTGAAGATCCACCTGGTTTACGCAATTTATCATTACCCTGCCCACCGTAACTAGCACGTAAGGTCAACTGATTGAAGAAATTCAGATTTTTAACAAATTCTTCGTTTGAAACTTTCCATGAAGCTCCTACTGACCAGAACTTCCCCCATCTGTTATCTTCAAAGAATCTTGAAGAAGCATCTGCTCTTCCTGATACCGATAAAAAGTAAGTATTGTTAAAATCATATTCTGCTCTTCCCAGGAAACTTAACAGAGAAAGCTTATCACTGTTTCCACTAAAACTTCCTAACAGCGCCGCTGCATCAGGTTCATAGTAGTAGGGAAGAGAAAACTGGCTTCTGGAGCCTGAAATTGTCTGATAATCGTATTTATAAAATTCCTGTCCTCCTAAAATGTTGATATGATGCTTTCCAAATTTTTTGTCATACGTTAGAATATTACTCGTGGTATAAGAAAGTGTTCTGCTGTTTGATCTCGTTACTGAACCCCCGATTTCACTACCCTCTCCAAGAAGTGGATTCGAATAATAGTGTCCGTTGTAATTCACTAAATCAACAGAAAAGCTGGTTTTAAATTTAAGTTCCGGAAGGAAAGTAAATTCTAAAAATCCTTTTCCGGAGAAGTTATCTTCTTTATTTTCATTTTTATCCAAAGGCAGTGTGGCTGCGGCATTCTGGTTCTGCAATGCACTGGTAGGTCTGTATTTTCCGAAATCATAAATCATGTTTCCGTTTGCATCCAGTCTGTAGCTTCCATCATCATTTCTTTCATAGTAAGGATAGAAAGAAGGAACAACTCTCGCTGCCTGAATAATATTATCCTGTCTGGAATCTGAGGATGGCGGTGCATTTTGGATACTGTTGGTATAACTTAAATTAACACCGGCATTCAGCCATTTTTTAACTTCTGAATTCACCTTTAATCTGGTGGCAAATTTTTGAAATCCGGACTGGATCGCAATTCCCTTATCATCCAGATACCCCAATGAAAAGAAATAATTGCTTTTTTCGCTTCCTCCGCTGATATCAAAATCTACCTGACTTCTCGATGCTGTTCTTTGAAGAATATCTCTCCAGTCGTCATTCCATAAAGGTTTGGCCCCCGGGAGAAGTTTTCCGTCCGATCCTACAGGGTTGGGATATGAACTTCCGTAAGGGTTGATACCAAGAGCATTCACAAGATTATCACTTGCCATCTGCCCTGCCTGCTGTAAAGAAATCTTATCAGATTTATATCCGTTTCTTAGTGCTTCCCAATACAGCTGAAAATACTGATCTGTACTTACCTGCTTATAATCTTTTACAGCTCTGCTGGAAAACCCCTGGCTGATATTAAAATTTACTCTTGATTCTCCTTTCTTACCGGATTTTGTTGTAATGATAATAATCCCATTAGCACCTCTTGAACCGTATAATGAACTTGCGGTAGCATCTTTCAAAACACTGATCGATTCGATATCATTAGGACTGATAGAGTTGATGTTTCCATCAAAAGGAATTCCATCAACAACATAAAGAGGATCACTGGAAGCACTTATCGAACCTACCCCCCTTATTCTCACTGAAGCTGTAGCTCCTGGCTGTCCGGAAGCACTTACTGCCTGAACGCCCGGAACCTGTCCTTCCAATGCTTTTGTAATATTGGTAACGGGCCTGTTGTTGATCTTATCACTGGAAATAGTGGCTACTGAACCGGTATAGCTAGTTCTTTTAGCCTTACCATAAGCAATCACGACTACTTCATCAATTTCTTTTTCGTTGATTGTATCTTTTTTGGGCTTGATTTCCTGTGCCTGCACGCTGATGATCCCCAGGAAAAATACAGCAACAGATGGAATCCAAACTTTAGAATTAATTAAATTTTTACTAATCATAATCAATTTTATTTATCATATATTAAAAATTAACCCTTTGCAGAAAAGTCAGCAAAGGGCATCGATAAATACGATTAACCAAATGCTTATTTTTCCTTTAAGGCTGAATGTAACACCTTGCGCAGGGGCAGGTTGTTAAGATTTCACTGGGTCAGTTCCCTCCATCTTTCTTTATAAGCCGATCGAAATATGTCTGCAAATCTAAAAACAATTAGTCTACAAAACAAGTAGACTTTAAAGTTTTTTATGATATGTTTTCAAAAATTAAGTTAATTTTTAACTAAAACACGCTCCAGTAAAGCATTACATCATTATGACATCGACAAACATGATAAATATCATTACAGATACTACAATGAAACAAAATTGAAATTAATCTCAAAAAAAATATTATTATACTTCTAAACTTTTTAAATTTATATCATGAAAGTTTTAATTGTAAACGGCCCCAATTTGAATCTTTTGGGAACAAGAGAACCTGAGATCTATGGAAACACCTCCATGGAATCCTGCATGGAAAAGCTGAGATCTGAATTTACATCTGATGAGCTGGATTATTATCAGTCCAATATTGAAGGAGAAATTATTAACAGACTTCAGGAGGATAATTTTGACGCTTTAGTAATCAATCCCGGTGCATATACCCATTACTCCTATGCTATTGCAGACTGTTTAAAGAATATCAGGAAACCGAAGATCGAAGTTCACATCAGTAATATTTACAAAAGGGAAGAATTCCGTCAGAAATCTGTAACAGCAGCAAATACGGATGCAGTCCTGTCTGGTTTTGGGATGAATGGATACAGACTGGCTTTGCTAAGTTTAAAATCTTAGTTACATTCTCTGATTCCAGAGATTGATGCAGCCTTCTGGATGGTACTTCCTATAATAAGTAATGGACAGCTATAGAAATAAAAAAGCCTCATCGATGATGAGGCTTTTGTTTTATTAAGTAGTTTGCTGTTGAAGCTGAGGTCCTGAAGAAATTAATTTCTTCCCTTCTTCAGTATCACAGTACTGTTCAAAGTTTTTGATATATCTTGCAGCAAGATCTTTTGCTTTTTCTTCCCATTCTGCCGCATTGCTATATGTTTCTCTAGGATCTAAGATACCTTCAGAAACATTTGGAAGCTGCGTAGGAATTTCAAGGTTCATGATTGGAACCTGAGTTTTAGGAGCATTTTCGATAGACCCGTCAATGATCGAATCGATAATCGCTCTTGTATCTTTAAGAGAAATTCTCTTCCCTGTTCCATTCCATCCTGTATTTACTAAATAAGCTTTAGCTCCGTGTTCCTTCATTTTTCCGATCAGTGTCTTAGAATACATCGTCGGGTGAAGGGTAAGGAAAGCTTCTCCAAATGCAGGAGAGAAAGATGGTTCCGGTTCAGTAATACCTCTTTCTGTACCGGCCAGTTTGGAAGTATATCCACAAAGGAAGTGATACTGAGCCTGGTTTTCATCTAAAATTGAAACCGGAGGCAATACTCCGAATGCATCAGCAGAAAGGTAAACGATCTTCTTAGCATGTCCGGCCTTAGAAGGAAGAACAATCTTATTGATATGGTAAATTGGATAAGATACTCTTGTATTTTCGGTAATAGATCCGTCAGTATAATCAGCAACTCCATCGTTCACCATTACATTCTCAAGAAGTGCATCTCTTTTGATTGCTCTGAAAATATCCGGCTCTTTCTCTTCAGAAAGATCAATTACTTTAGCATAGCATCCTCCTTCATAGTTGAATACTCCATTATTATCCCAACCGTGCTCATCGTCACCAATCAGGAATCTTTTTGGGTCTGCAGATAAAGTTGTTTTTCCAGTTCCTGAAAGACCGAAGAAAAGAGCAACATCTCCTTCTTCTCCTACGTTTGCAGAACAGTGCATAGAAGCCATCCCTTTCAATGGAAGGTAATAGTTCATCATGGCAAACATTCCCTTTTTCATTTCACCGCCGTACCATGTACCTCCGATGATCTGTATTTTTTGGGTAAGATTGAACATAATGAAGTTTTCAGAATTCAATCCCTGAGCTTCCCAGTTAGGGTTGGTTGTTTTAGAACCGTTGATCACTGTGAAATCCGGCTCTCCGAAGTTTTCAAGTTCGTAATGAGACGGACGGATAAACATATTAGTAACGAAATGCGCCTGCCACGCTACTTCAACGATGAACCTTACTTTAAGTCTTGTATCTGTATTGGTACCACAAAAAGCATCAACAACATAGATTTTTTTAGCCTCAGAAAGCTGGTTCAGCACTAATCCTTTACAAGAATCAAAAGTTTCTGCTGTGGTAGGAAGGTTTACTTTCCCGTCCCAGAAAATTGTATCTCTTGTAACATCATCCTGAACTATATATCTGTCTTTAGGTGAACGACCTGTGAAAATTCCAGTTTTAACTGATACTGCACCGGATTCCGTAAGTTCAGCTTTCTCAAAGCCTTGATTTTCAGGAGACACTTCAGCCTGGTATAACTCTTCGTAAGATGGGTTATAGACTAATTCATAATTTCCTTTAATCCCTAATTTTTCTAAATCCTGGATGATTTTAGCGTGTTTCATTTTACTTATATTTTCTATTTCTTTATTGGGTTCAACAAAATTAATATTAATTATTTGTTAAAGGTGGTTTAAATATAATGATATAAGTCAGAATGACAAATAAAAAAAAAGGATTGTAAATTATTGATTATAAATTAATTATATCAGACCATTGAAAAACCGCATTAAAACCTTTTCCCCAAAAATAGTCCTCATAGCCGTGAAATTTGGTACTCATTACAAAATCTCCGCCCCAGGCTCCTAAACTTTTAACAAAAACCGGGCAGTCTGCAAAAAACCTGTCTTTAACTGTAGAAATTTCAAGGAATTTTGATATTTTTTGTTCATGAATCAACATGAGCTCGGAAAACATTTCCAATTCGTTGCATAACAAAACTTTTTTTGTGATATCCGAAAATTCGTCAATGAGAATTTGAGACTTAGGTTTTGACTTGTAAAAATTAATCCCTTCTCTACTGTCCTGTTTCTGATTTAAATGAATAAAGATCAGTTCATTTTTAAACGGTGGATCAAAGACTACCGTTTCATAAGAGATCTCAGGCTTACTTCGGAAAATAATGGCTGTTTTTTCTCTGGCAACAGCAATATCATATCCACTGCCTCCTAAACTAATACTGTTGAGATGGAAGGGATCGATACCTGCCCATTCAGCCAGATTGTTCATTAGGGTAGAACTGCTGCCGAGTCCGTAATCTGCAGGAAACTGAAGATTGGTCTTCAGATGGTATGTACAGTTATTTTTGAATTTGATTTGAGAAAGCTGCTGAACATTTTTTAAAGTTTTAAGAATAAATTCAGCGCTTGAAAGAATATTGGACTCTACAATCTGCCAATTGTTATAATCAATGACAGCCTTAAGCCATAATTTGTTTTGATGATAAGCCTCCCAATAGATCAGGGATCCTGTATCATCTTTTTCTTCAAAAAAAAACTCTTGTCCAAGCTTGGTAGGTACCGCCAGGACAAGAGCTCCGTCTATTGCGAAATATTCTGAAGTAAGCATAAGCTTTCCCGGTGAAAATATTCCGCTCATATTTTTTTATTAGATTGCTGAAGCAACATCTACAGAACCGTCAATTTTCTTGATCAGTCCCTGAAGTGTTTTTCCTGGTCCTACCTCCACAAAGTTAGATGCACCGTCTTTGATCATGTTCTGAACAGACTGCGTCCATTTTACAGGACCTGTAAGCTGAGCGATCAGATTTTGTTTGATCTCTTCAGGATTGGTCACCGCTGTAGTCGTGATATTCTGGTATACCGGAATTGTTGCTTTTCTGAATTTCGTTTTTTCAATGGCTGCTGCGAGTCTTTCTTGTGCAGGCTGCATCAGTGGAGAATGAAACGCTCCGTTTACAGGAAGTAACAATGCTCTTTTTGCACCTGCTTCTTTAAGTTTTACACAGGCTTCTTCTACTGCAGAAGTTTCTCCTGAGATCACCAATTGACCAGGACAGTTATAGTTAGCCGGTACTACAATACCGCTGATCTGTGCACAGATCTCTTCAACTTTTGCGTCTTCAAGACCTAAAATTGCGGCCATAGAGCTCGGATTTGCATCACAGGCTTCCTGCATCGCTTTTGCTCTTTCGAATACCAGTTTCAGACCGTCGTCAAAAGATAAAACTCCGTTGGCAACCAGTGCTGAAAATTCTCCTAAAGAATGCCCTGCAACCATTTCGGCTCCAAGACCGTTCACTGCTTTTAGAGCAGCTACTGAATGTATAAATATTGAAGGCTGGGTAACCTCTGTTTTCTTAAGGTCTCCATCCGTACCGTTGAACATCAAGGAAAGAATATCGAAACCTAAAATTTCATTGGCAGATTCCATTAAGTCCTTAATGTCTTTTCTAGAATCGTACAATTCTTTTCCCATTCCTACGAACTGAGAACCCTGCCCAGGAAATACAAGTGCTTTCATGTAATGAATTAAATATTATGCAAATATAAAGATAATGTTAAAAATATTCCTTTAAAAAGGCATAAATCAGTTAAGGTACTAATCTAATCACGCGATAGCCAGTATTTACATACGCCCCGTTTGCTTTAGATTTTACAAACTCAAACTTGGTAGCAAGCTGGGTCTGCACTTTATTCATCTGCTTAAAAATCTCTCCTTTTTTATTTTCTCTGGTTAGCATGTCATTCACAACATCAAAACCAACGATGGCATATTTGGGAGGTATTTTGCAGTATTTACTTTTATAAGCGGCCAGAATTTCTTTTTCGAAACTACCGTCTGCATTGATCTTTCTGTCCATAAGATAAACAAGGCTTGCCTGGCTCAGATCGTCTACTTTCTTCTCGAAAACCGAAGAATAATACATACTGAAAGCTTTCACTCCCTGTACTTCTTTGGAAAGCGCTATCACTTTATTGGCAAAAGCTTCTCCGGCAGCATCATTATCACTGGCTAAGATCGCAATAACCGGAGCAGACTGCCCAGTCATCATGTTCTTATCCAGCTGAATCTCTGAAGGAGAATTTACTATAATAATATTTGGATTTTTAACTGCTTTTTCGAGACCGCTTTTGATGTACCCGGCAATTTCTTTTTTGCTGTCTGCTACTACATAGATTTTCTGATCTGAGTAAATTCCTTTTACTTCTTCAACGATTTTATCTGCGTAGGTCTGATCATTGGTTTCAACAATAATCAGGTTGCTGTAATTGTACAGTTCCGGAGAGTTGGCAAATGGTGCTACAACCGGAATTTTCTGATTTTTGGTAAAATCAAGAACATCAATCACATTTGACTTGAAGAAAGGACCAATAATCAAATCTGTGTTATCAGGATTGATCTGAGCCATTGAATTTTTAAACGAAGCTTCATTTCCTGAATCAACAATTTTGATATCAAGCTTCTGTCCGCCTCTTGCATTTCTTTCGATAGCAAGTTTTGCTCCTGTCAGGAAATCCAGTGCCATTCCTCTGTATTGAGTTTCGTTGGTACTGTATCCGAAAGGAAGCATTAAAACAACGCTCAATGCATCACCGTTTTTCTTCACATATGCAGGATCCTGTTTTTTGATCTTTAAGACCATTCCTGCTTTCAGTCCTTTTGAAAGATCGGGATTCAGAGCAATTAATTCATCGATTGAAACTCCGAACTTATTAACGATAGAGAACACGGTGTCTCCCTGTTGAACGGTATAAGTCACGTAGTCATCAACTACAGCAGTTGATGCTGCAGTCGTAGATCTATCGTTTCCTGAATCTATTTTAGTTTTTGGATTCACAGGTTCAGAAACTGAAGCTGTATCCGTTTTTACTTTCTTTACTTTTATGGTTTCACCAGGTTTCAGTCCTTTTTCTTCCAATCCCGGATTTAAGGTATACAATTCCTGTTGGCTGATTCCAAACTGTTTTGTAATTCTGTAATAATTATCTTTTGACTGGATCACATAAGTTTCTCCCTCAGCTGCTGCTGGTGAAGAAGTTTCCGTATGAGTTTCTGTCTGTTTAGGGGTTATCGCTGCAACAGGAGCAGTCTGCTGATCTCCGCCATATTTTTTGATACTGTCTAATGGCAAAATGATCTCATCCCCAATTTTCATATGGGTATCAAGTTCAGGATTCAGTTTTCTCAGATCTGTTTCTGAAATATGGTACTGTTTTGTAATTCCGTAAATCGTCTGCTTAGGCTGAAGAATAATTTTTCCGGCCTGAGCACTTGAATGATTTGATTTTGCTTTTTCAGCGACTGCAGGCTTAGAAACGGGAGCGGTCTTCTCAGCTTTCACTGTTACTACATCTCCTATCGCCAGCTTACCGTCTTTGAATTTTGGATTCAGCTTTAACAATTCATCTACAGTTATCCCGTATTTCTTTGCAATATTATATGGATTATCTCCTTTTACTACGGTGTGCGAGTTCTGGGCAGACACCCCCAAAACCATACATAAACTGGACAAAATAAAAAACCTCTTTATCATACTCGATAATTATATTTACAAAAATACTTCTTTAAAATTAAATGGCAACAATTATTAATTTGGATTCTTGAACCACCATTTCTTCCCAACAATTTTCAAGCCATGAATAGCCATAATCTGAAAAGAAAACACTGAAGTTATACACTCTTTCCTGCCATGTTTTGGAAGGGTGAACATCTAAAAACAATTTTTCCAATCTTTCCAACAGCTCACTCTGTTTTATCTTTTCTGCATGAAGCAGACGCTTTTTCATTCTTTTAAATGATTTCAGCTGCCTTACTTCTTCTGCTGTCACCATATCCCCGAAAGAACGTTCTGTGGTTTCTGCTATGGATCTCAATTCGGAGAATCCTTTTTCCAAAAGTATTTCTTTTTCCTCAAGCAGTGATAATATACTGTTGTTTTTTAGAATTTTCTGATTGGTAATTGCTGTAAAACTTCCGAAGAAGTCTTCAATATTCAAATCAAGTTTCTCAATTTTTCCAACCGTTTTTTCTTTGATAAAAAGCATGGAGTTCCTTGGAATCAAAACCGGAAAAGGAATATTAACTGCTGCGAAATAATCTTTAAGTTCCAGCCAGTACATGATCTCAGCATTTCCTCCGATATAGGCCAGATTGGGAAGTACCTTTTCCTGGTACACGGGACGCATTAATGCATTAGGACTAAATCTTTCCGGATTATGTTCCAGTTCGTGAAGTATTTCTTCCCTGCTAAATCTTTTATCTGTATCTACAATATTATATTTTTCTCCGTCAAAATCGATCCTGTCTCTGGTTTCAGAAAGATAAAAAAGATTGATTTCTCGTGGATTAACCTGTACTTTTCCGTATTTTTCAGTGAGAAAATCTACTTTTTCTTTTGAATTTTTCTGTAAACTGAAATGCATCAGTTCATCCTTGAAAATATCTTTGATCTGTTCTTTAAGTTCTTTGGAATCACCATCCATGATAAGCAGGCCAAATTCAGAAAAAAGTCTGTTTACTAAGGTCTTAATAGCCTCCGTAAGTGTATTTCCAACTTTATAAGCTTCTTTCATCATCAGGATCAACTCTGTTCCAAATACGGAATCTTTAAATTCCTTTTCAAATTCAGAGATGAAAAAAGTATCACTGATCGTGATCCTGCCTACCGGCCCGCCAGACTTTTCATTGATCTCATAATAATTGTTTTCCGTCTTAAAATGATTGATCTCTGCAAAATCATGATCTTCCGAGGCCATCCAATATATGGGAACAAAATTAAAATCAGGAAAATTTTCCTTCAGGTAAGCACATGTTTTAATGGTCTGTAATATTTTATAGACAAAGAAAACCGGACCTGAAAATAAATTAAGCTGATGTCCTGTCGTTATGGTAAATGTATTGGGTTGTTTAAGGTTTCCAAGATTTTCCTTCTGCTTTGACGAGAGGGTAAGAGCAGAAAGCTGTTCTTGCAATACATCCGATAAAATCTGCCTCTGACCTAAGGTAAAAGAATTTTGTTTAAGGTTAATCTGGTCTTTAAAGTGGTCTAAAGAAAAGGTGCTGTTTTCAAATCCTTCAATTTTTTGGTTCAGAAAATCCTTTACCAATTGAGGAATGCTTTCTATATCGTTAAATGATATCTTATTTATTGTTTTCAACTTCGTTTGGCTTTTAGTTGAACAAATACCACACAATTCCGATGTTTAGTCTAAAATCATAAACCGGATAATGTGGAAATGCATATGCTTTATTAGTAGAGATAAAAGTTCCTATTTGCTGCCCTTCTACATAGAAGAACATTTTTTTAACCTTCATATTAATATAAAGATCCGCGACAGGCTGTCCTCCGATAGAAAATGAATCTGCCCTAGGCATAATATATTCGTTGAGAATTGGAAAATACTCTCTCGACGCAAATTTTGAGAAGTAATAGATCTTAACCCCCATTTGAAGTTCAGCTGCATCTTTAAAGGCTTTACTCTGGAAGAAGAAATTGGCTCTTCCGATGAAACTTGGCATTGGAAGAAGTTCTTTATTTGTCAATGCATTCTGGAAATGAAGTCTTGTATTCAGATGGAATTTTCCAAAACTGAATGTAGCGTCTCCACCGATCTGAGAAATGTTCAGCGAGCTGCTGCTTTGTTGTGGTGCTCCGTCTGAATTGAAATACGTGTAATTATCGATTCTGAAATAGTTGGCAAAAATCTCTGTTTTAAACCATTTCAGATTAACACTTCCTCCGATTTCCGTTACTGTCTGGTTTTTGGCATTTTCGAGGTAGTAATTATATTTATTGTAAACCGAAGTATTTAAAAGGTAGTTAAATGAAGGATAGGCACTCTGGAAATTTACTTTTGCGTTGACAAAGTAATCTTTTATTGGCTCGAACTTGATGTTGTTGGCTGTTCTAAGATAACTTCCAAACTGGCTTCCATTTGAAAATTCTAAAAATGATTTCAACTGGAATTTGTCCCAAAGTTTAATCTGTAAATTTCCTACAGCTCCGATTCTGTTTTCTTTAAATTCACCGGGAAGGGCTACCCCATTTACCGTAGCAAGATCTCTAACTCCAAATTTCAGCATCTGATATCGTACGCCCCCATCAAGTTTGAATTTCTCATTATTGAAAACAAGGCTTACGGTATTGCTGAAATTATCTGAATATTTTTTGGTGGTAAGTGGAAAACCGTTCATCAGTTCTGTAGCGGCATCATCATACCAATAAGGTTCTACACTACTTTGATTGTAAAAATATTTATTTCCCTGATGAGACAGCGTATGTCTGATGCTGAAGGGAAACTTTTCTGAATTAAATGGTGTGAACTGATGGGTAAGGTAATATCTTCTGTAAGAGTATTGTGAACTTGATGAAGCCAGATTAACCTGAGCATTCTGTCTGTTTTTATAGTTACTGTCACCGCTCTGGAAAAGATCATCTTCAAGGATTCCTCCACTTTCCTGATTGTTTACATTCTGATGAAGGTAGTGGGCAAACAGCTCATAGTTTCCACTTTTAGACACATAATGTCCTGAGAAGAGCGTATTGTTATTCGATGCTAATGAATTTCTGTAAAATCCCTGAGACCGAAGCCCCATATACTCGATGGCAAAATTGAATCTTTTCCCGATATTCTGTGTATAGGTAGATTTCAGTGCAGCCCCGTTTTTCATAGCAGTATGGTAAACGAAAGTGGCAGTAGGTGTTTTTACATCATAATATTTTATTTCATCAGCCCCCATGATCATGTATGATTTATTGGAAGGCAATAAAGACAGATTCTGTTCCGGATTCACTTCATAAACGAGAGGATTGAATCCTGCTCCGATATTGGCTACCTGAGCTCTACCAAAGTTATCGGTATTATTATATTGTGAAAAGATATGTGTTTTTTCAAAAGTCATTACGGTATCAAAGATTTTCTTTTCAGAAAACTGGGTCTGATACAGATAATCATTAATGGTAGGTTTAAAGATTTTAAGGGAATCTTTTCTTCCCGTGTCTATGACAAGGGTGTCTTCTTCTTTCTGTGGACTCTTTATATCTGTTTTATTCACGACTTGAGCCTTCGAGACAAAACCGAAGAAGATGATTATAAAAAGGATGTACTTCATTATAGATTTTTGTACCGCAAATTTAATAAAAAAAAGCGGTCCTATTTTTTGGGACTGCTTTTTAGTTTAATAAAAAAAGAGACTGTCTTTTGGACAGTCTCTTAAATATTTATTAGAAGTTTGGATTGTTATCCACTTCTGATTGTGGTATTTTAAAATACATACGATTGTCATCATATTGAATTGGAACACCTACTAAGAATTTGTGGTTAGCACCTCTAACCATTGTTCCTTGGTTTCTCTTCATGGCCATGTAAGCTTTTCCTTCACCCCATAACTCAAGTCTTGTCTGCTTATAGATTTCTTTCTGAAGAGCTACACCAGATAATGCGTTTATATAACCAGTTACCTTCTCTTCTGTACCAGCAGCATTAAATCCATACATTTTCACATCCAACAATTGTTTAAGGATTGTCTTAGCTTCCGCTTCCTGTCCACTTTTTGCAAGAGTTTCTGCTGCAAGCAAATAAAACTCATCAACTCTCATAAATAAATAGTCATCACTGATCTGTCTCTGTCCCTGCTCTATTCTTTTTGCGTTAAAGAATTTGTTCATAGGAATATAATCACTATAATCACCATTGTCTGTATTACTGAACTGAAGTTTCCTAACATCTACTATTGGATTACCTTGAGAATCCAATATAGGATTACCAGCAGCATCCTTACCGATAGAGTCATATAAATTTGCATCGATTCCTTTAGCATCACCAACACTAGCATATCCGTAAGTGAAAATATCTATCATACCCCACCAGCTTACAAGATCTAAACCGTTAAGGATAACAATATCATACCCCCACATCCAGCTCTTTGTATTGACATCATTAAATCCACCACCACCACTGGTAGCTACATCATAATAAGTTTCAGTTCTAGTCGTAAGTGGATAACCATAATCACTAATTACAGACTTAGCCAAAACAGCAGATTCTGCATTTTTCCCCATAGCAGCATAAACATATGCTAATATTCCTTTAGCTACACCCTGATCTATCTGTCCTTTAAATTCTCTTGTAAATCCATTAAAATAATCAATAGACTTGGTAAGATCATCTACTATTTGAGCATATACTTTTTCCTGAGTAGCCTTTGGTCCTGCCTGTGGATTAAAACTTGTATAAAGAGGAATTGACTCTGCTGTTGCATTATATTTAGGCGTATACATCTGCAAAAGGTTGAAATAAGCGTATGCTCTAATCGCCTTAGCCTGTGCCATCTGCTGCTTTGTTTCAGCTGTTGTAGGCACTGCATTGGTTCCTCCTAAAATATCAATAATTTCATTGGCAGCATTGATCATTCTGTAATAAGATCTCCATACTTGTCTGCTGTCATTATTGGTTGGATTCACCTGACCATCTGTACTTGCTATCGTTGAATACCATCCGTAATTCAAACCTTCCAAAGCCATATCACCAGACATCATATCTGTATAAATATCCCAGCCTTTCTGTCCAAAATCCGTATGGTCAGGACTAGCACCAGTATAGTTAATCTCATTATTCCCCGTATTCATACGGATCATCAATGTGTAAAGTCCTTTAACCTTTTGCTCTACAGTCGCCGTAGAAAGAGTTTCCGTCGGACTGCTCTCTAAAAAGTCATCTTTACATGACACTAAGCTTAAAGTTGAAATAGCTAATAGACTATATAATATTTTCTTCATTTTTCTAAATTTTAAAAGTTAATCTTTGCACCAAAAGTAATTGTAGATAGAGGGTTATAAGTATACTGGCTTGTACCACCTGTTTCAGAAACCGAAGGATTATACCCCTTTCTCTTACTACCGATCCATAAATTATCTCCACTTACATATAAAGTAAGTCCTGTAATACCAATGCTCTTAATATAATCCTGTGACAAATTATAAGCAAGTCTCACATTATTAAGCGCTAAATAGTCTGATTTAGTTAAGAATCTGCTTGAAACAGAGTTATATTGAGTATCACCAGCTCTGTTTGAAGTAAGTCTTGGTACATCTGTAATATCACCAGGGTTCTGCCATCTGTTAAGGATATCAGTACTCCAGTTATTTCCTCCTACCTGTCTGTTATGCATCAACCCTGCGTATGTAGAATCATATCCATAACCTCCCATACTGTACAGGAACTGAGCACTCAATTCAAATGCTTTGTAACCTACACTTAGGTTAAATCCTCCACTGATATCAGGAATAGCAGATTTACCTACAAACTTTTGCGTTGCAAGAGCATAGTTTTCTGTTTTTCCTTCTAATATATTAGCTCCCGGATTGTTCGCCATATAATCAGTTAAACTTGTGATGTTCTCACCAGCATCCATTACACCGTTTCCGTTACCATCTACCCAGTTTACAGTCCATTGAGCAGCACCTGTTGCAGAATTAACACCCGCCCAGTCTCTCATATAATAATCGTACACTGAATGTCCAACCGCTCTTCCGTATCCACCAGAAATATCTACGATTTTATCTCTTCCGGTAGCAATATCAATTGGCATTGCTGTCAGTTTGTTTTTCATCAACTGTCCGTTAATACCAAAATCAATGAAGAAGTCATCTTTGTTAATGATGTGCGCCTTAAGATCAAATTCAAGACCTCTGTTCACCAATACTCCACCATTTAGTTTATCAAATGTATTACCTGTAGAAGGAGCAGTACTTGCGTTAAATATCAGATCAGTCGTTCTCTTTTGATAGTAATCAACATTCAACTCAATGATTTTCTTTTTAAAGAATGCTAATTCTAAACCTCCCTGTGCAGTTGTTGTTCTCTCCCAACCTAAAGCAGGGTAACCTCTACCTAACAATGGTGCTCCTGCAGTGTCATAGAAGTTATCTGCAACTGATACAGTATAACCAGGATAGAAACCTACTCCTGCCTGATCACCAACAGAACCATAACTTGCTTTAACTTTTAAGAAGCTAATGACTTTATTATCAGCAAGGAAATTTTCTTTAGATGCTAACCAAGAAGCACCCACTGATCCAAAAGTTCCCCATTTATTATTTAAGAATCTTGATGAACCATCTCTTCTTACCGTACCTGTAAGGAAATACTTTGATTTATAGTTGTAATCAACTTGTCCAAAGTAACTTTCAAGGGTATATCCCTCTTTGTATGAGCTTGCCTGAATCGCTCCGATACCCTGATTAAGTTCCGGGATCATTTGAATAAGATTCGCTCTTCCTGCGTTAAATGTACTTAATTCCCAAGTGTTACTTTCATGAGCAGCAAATGCATGAATACCATGGTCTCCAAACTTTCTAACGTATCTCAACATCTGCATCCAGTTATACACCATCAATTCCTTCTTCTCTTTGTATACATAACCATTTGAAGATGCCTGCGAACCATAATATTGGTTATTAAGCTGATCCTCGCTTTGGTTATAATACTGTCCACCAATTCTGGTTTCAAAGCTTAATCCTTTAGTAATATCAGCCTTCCAGAATGAGTTCGCATTAATTTCGTGCTTGTATCTGTTATTCTGATCGTAGGTAGCATCAGCAATTGCATTCGTAAGAGCACCAAATCCTCTTCCTTGTCCGTAATCATATTGATTACCTCCAAAATATGGATCAGGAACCATACCTCCCTGTGCATTTCTAAGGAACAACGGATAGATTGAAGGGATGTTGTCTACAAACCAGAAAATACTTCCAGAATCCGCTGACTGTCCATTTCTTTTTGTCTTAGCATAAGTATACCCTAAGTTAAATTCTCCTTTCAACCAAGGTTTAGCCTGATGAGATACATTTAATCTTCCTGTATATCTTTCATATCCTGAATTGATAGAATATCCTTCATCTTTCAGGTAACCGATATTGGTATAGTATGTTGTTTTATCAGAACCTCCACTTATTGTAAAGTTATTTTCAGTTCTTACTGAAGTCTGGAATGCATAATCTTCCCAGTTTTCAGGGTCATATCTACGTCCAACACCTGGTCTTACTTGTTTAGTATTAGGATCAATTAAGTTAGCGGCAGTAAGCCCCCACATATTGTATTTGTTGTTAATACCCGCACTACTGAATAATCTTGCATTAGCATATGCAGTAGGGTTAGCATTACCATTGAATTTACCTTGGTTATATAAAGCTTCCCAGCTTAAACCAATATATTCTTCAGGAGATTTGATTACTTCATATCTTGGAAGTAATGACATATTAAATCCAACTTTAGATTCAATCTGCACTACGCTCTTATTAGCCTTACCTTTTTTAGTGTTAATAACGATTACACCATTCGCTCCTCTCGCACCATAAATTGATGTCGCAGTAGCATCTTTCAATACTACCATTGATTCGATGTCATCAGGGTTGATCGCTGAAACATTTCCTAAGTATGGCATCCCATCTACAACATATAGTGGGCTTCTGTTACCATTTACAGAACCAAAACCTCTAATTCTGATTGTACCTTCCGTACCTGGCTGTCCGGAAGTATTAATTACTTTAACACCCGCTACTTCTCCAGCTAGAGCTTGTGAAACAGTAGAAACGCTTTTCGCGTTAATAGATTTCACATCTACTTTGGAAGCAGTCCCAACATAAGTATCTTTAGGAACGGCACTATATCCCACAATTACTACCTCATCAATTTCTTTTGTTGTAGGAATTGTGTCTTTACCATTTTTTTGTGCGGACAAAGTTTGGGCTCCTATAAAGAACAAAACTCCTGCACTTAATACACGTAGTTTAACATTCATATTAACAAATTTTAATATATTTAATTCGCAAATATGTTAATAAATATTAACACTCACAAATATTACACTTATGTAAGCATCTGCTTTCTTTTGTATATTGTTTTTAACTATTCCGTGATATAATACAGATTAAACAATTATATACAGCTTTATTTGCAGAAAATATTTTTTTTTCACCCTTGTTATTTTTTTTAACAAATTATCGCCAATACATGAAAAATTATTTAGAACCATTATAAATTAAAGAAAAAAAATTATATAAAGAAAAATATTATGTAAAAAAGTGATTTTCATGTATTTATAACTATTATTTTCATTGTACACTTTCTTATAATAACTACTCGTATAGGTGCACTGAAGGGCTAAAACTCAACAATTTGACCTCTTTCTCTTCATTCATTATTTGTAATGCCTCATATTTCAATCACTTTAATTTTAAGATATTCATCATCACTTATTTCTTTCTCTTATTTACATTCATCATCTTAACTCAAAGAAATTAAGAATTCACTATGTTATTTTGGTATATGGGTTAAAATTTACATACATCAAATGTTAAAAATTACAGATATGAAAAATATTAAGCTGGAAAAGTAAAAAACACATAAATAAATACAACAAAAAAAAACCACTTTTTACAAAGTGGTTTTCATTATTTAAATAGTTAAAAAACTACTATTTCAATTTCTTTTTAACAGCTACCTGTTCGTAAACTTCAAGAATATCTCCGATCTCAATATCGTTGTAACCTTTCAGGTTCAATCCACATTCGTAACCTTTGGTTACTTCTCTTACATCATCTTTGAAACGTTTCAAGCTTTCAAGTTCTCCGTCAAATTTAACAATACCGTCTCTAAGTACTCTCACTTTCGAGCTTCTCGTTACTTTTCCTGAAAGAACCATACATCCTGCAATTGTTCCAACTTTAGAGATTTTAAATACCTCTCTGATCTCAACGTTACCCATTACCTGTTCTTTGATCTCAGGAGAAAGCATACCTTCCATGGCTTCTTTAACCTCATCAATAGCAGCATAAATTACTGAATATGTTCTGATCTCGATTTCCTCTCTATCTGCCAGTTCTTTAGCATTAGCACCGGCTCTTACATTAAATCCGATGATAATAGCATCCGAAGCAGTTGCTAAGTTAACGTCAGATTCAGTGATCTGTCCAACTCCTTTATGCAGGATATTTACATTGATCTCTGCTGTAGACAATCTTTGTAACTGATCAGATAATGCTTCTACAGAACCGTCCACGTCACCTTTAAGGATAATATTCAATTCCTTGAACTCTCCTAAAGCAATTCTTCTTCCAAGTTCTTCCAGCGTAGTATGCTTTTTAGTTCTTATCGAAAGTTCTCTTTGTAGCTGCTCTCTCTTATTAGCAATAGTTTTAGCCTCTCCTTCATCTGCATATACTTTAAACTTATCACCAGCTGTTGGTGCTCCATCTAAACCTAAGATCGTAACAGGAATTGAAGGACCAGCTTCTTTAAGGTTTCTACCTCTTTCATCAAGCATTGCTTTTACCTTACCGTGGTTTTTACCGGCAACTACATAATCTCCAACCTTTAATGTTCCTGTCTGTACTAACATTGTAGCAACATATCCTCTTCCTTTATCAAGTGAAGCCTCAATAACAACACCCTGAGCTGCTCTATCCGGATTCGCTTTAAGATCAAGCATTTCTGCCTGAAGTAATACTTTCTCCAATAGAACATCCATATTATTACCAAACTTCGCAGAAATTTCCTGCGCCTGAACGTTTCCACCCCATTCCTCTACAAGGATATTCATCCCAGAAAGCTGTTGACGGATATTATCAGGATTAGCACTTGGTCTGTCCACTTTGTTTAATGCAATGATCATTGGCACTCCTGCAGCCTGCGCGTGAGAAATTGCTTCTCTCGTTTGCGGCATTACATCATCATCCGCTGCAATCACAATAATTGCAATATCGGTGATCTGAGCACCTCTGGCTCTCATCGCGGTAAACGCTTCGTGACCCGGTGTATCTAAGAATGTAATTCTCTGTCCGTTTTCTAATTTTACGTTATATGCTCCAATGTGCTGCGTAATACCTCCTGATTCACCAGCAATAACATTTGTCTTTCTGATGTAGTCAAGCAGGGACGTCTTACCGTGGTCAACGTGACCCATTACTGTTACAATTGGTGCTCTGGAAGAAAGATCTTCCTCAGTATCCATATCTTCTTCAGACTCGACTTCTTCCAAATCAGCATCTGAGAATTCAATTTTAAAACCAAATTCATCTGCAACCAATAATAAGGTATCGGCTTCCAGTCTTTGGTTCATTGTTACCATTACTCCAAGGGAGAAACAAGCAGAAATAACTTCTGTAGGAGAAACGTTCATTAAACTTGCCAATTCACCTACTGTGATGAATTCAGTTACTTTTAATGTTCTGTCCTGAGCATCAATCTCCTGCTGGCGTTCATCCTGTTCTCTACGGTAAGTTCTCTTGTCTTTTCTGTGCTTAGCAGATTTAGACTTACCTCCTTTGTTAGTAAGTTTTTCAAGAGTTTCCTTGATCTGGTTTTTAACCTGTTCATCGGTAAGCTCAACAGGCATTGTTCTTTGCCCTGGTCTGTTGTTGTTTGCTCCTCCCGGACCTTTTTTGAATCCGCCTCCCTGACCTGGTGGACGATTTCCTTGGTTGTTTCCAAAACGGTTACCTCCTGGGCCTCCCTGTCCTGGCGGACGGTTACCTCCCGGACCTCCCTGTCCTGGTGGACGGTTACCTCCCGGACCTCCCTGACCTTGCGGGCGGTTCTGACCACCTTGGTTATTGTTATTATTTCCAGAGTTTTGATTATTCCCTTGGCCCTGTTGGTTTGGACCTCCCGGCTTTTCAATTCTCTTTCTTTTCTTTTTAGCGCCTGAACCAGGTTTTGGTGCAAATTGCGTTAAGTCTATTTTTTCACCTACGATCTTTGGACCGTCAAGTTTCTGATAAACAGTTTCTATTTTCTGAGGTTCCTGAGATTCAGGTTCAGCTGGTTTTTGAGGCTCTGCCTTCTTTTCAGCAGCGGGCTCTGGCTGCTTTGGAGTTTCTTTCACAGGTTCTGCCGGTTTTTCCTCTTCTTTTTTCTCCTCCATTTTGGGTTTATCTTTTTTTACAGGTCTATTTCTAGATTCTATTTGGGACAGATCGATTTTATCCAGAACCTTAAATTCCTGCTTTTCAGGAGCAGCTTTAACTTCCGGTTCAGCCACCACTTCTTCTTTCTTTTCTTCAACCGGTGGTGCCGCCACAGGTACTGGCGCAGGCGCTGGTACAACAGGCACTTCTTCCACTTCAGGAGCTTTAGATTCAAGATCTATTTTACCTAAAATTTTAGTTTCTGGTTTATTTGCTTTAGCTCTTATTACTTCAGGGGTTTTCTTTTCCTCAATTTCCAGTTTTTCTTCCGGAACTTTCGTGATCACCACCTCATGGGAAGCCTTTCGTTGTTCACCGTCTTTGGCAAACTCAGCCTCCAATGCAGAATATGCCGCTTCTTCTAATTGAGCGTTAGGATTGTTTTCAACTTCGAAATCCCTTGACTGTAAAAACTCTACTAATCTGGACATCGAAATATTGAATTCCTTAACCGCTTTATTTAATCTTATTTTTGGCATCTATATTATTTACTATTTTTTTTAATTCTTAAAATTAAAGTATTTCCTTTTTACTGTTTATTAAAATTTATAAAAAAATCTTAATCTTCAAATTCTTCTTTTAGAATACGTTTTACGTCTTCGATAGTTTCCTCTTCAAGATCCACCATATTTAAAAGACTCTCTGTATCCTTATCCAATACTGATTTCGCAGTAGTAAGACCTACTTTCTTAAATTCATCCAAAATCCACTGCTCGATATCGTCGTTAAATTCTCTCAAATCAACATCGTCATCCTCGCTAGCTTCTCTATACACATCAATTTCATATCCTGTTAACCAAGAAGCCAGTCTGATATTCTGACCTTGTTTTCCGATTACTTTAGAAATCTCTTCAACTGGTGTATAAACTAAAGCATAGTTTGAATCCTCGTTGATGTCAATTTTGTTGATGGTAACATTTCCTAAAGCTCTCTTTACCAAAATTTCAGCGTTTTTAGACCACTGAATAACATCGATGTTTTCATTTCTCAACTCTCTTACAACTCCGTGAATTCTGGATCCCTTCACACCCACACAGGCACCAACAGGATCAATTCTGTCATCGTAAGCATCTACTGCAATCTTCGCCTTTTCTCCAGGAATTCTCACTACTTTTTTAAGCATAATCGTTCCATCCTGAATCTCAGGAATTTCCAGCTCTAATAACTTCTCTAAGAATTTAGGTGCAGTTCTGGAAATAATAATTTGTGGTTTTGAACCTTTAAAATCTACTGTTTCAACAATAGCTCTGATATTTTCGCCCTTTTTAAAGAAGTCAGACGGGATCTGATTTTCTTTTGGCAAAATGAATTCATTTCCTTCATCATCCAACAAAATCACATGTTTGTGACGGATGTGGTGAATCTCTCCAATAACAATTTCCCCGATCTTGTCTCTGAACTGCTCATAAAGCATTGCATTGTTATGCTCCTGAAGTTTTGTAGCCAGGATTTGCTTTAAGGTAAGGATATTTCTTCTTCCCAATTGGGCAACAGGAATCTCCATTGTAAAATCTTCACCCACTTCAAAAGTAGGGTCAATTTTCTTAGCTTCAGAAAGTTCTATTTCCAGATCATCATCTTCAGACATTTCGTCTTCTACAATCGTTTTATTTAAAAATATCTGAAAATCTCCTTTATCAGGGTTCACAATTACATCAAAATGATCATCTGAATCAAATCTTTTTCTCAAAAGTGTTTTCAGTGAATCTTCAATAATTGCCATAAGATCAATCTTACTGATCCCTTTTTCGTCTTTAAAATCACCAAAGGATTCAATCAACGCTATATTATCCATCTATTCTTTTTTCTTTTAAAATTTAATTACTACTAACGCCTTTTTTATCTCAGAGTAAGGAATTTCCTTTTCCTCCTCCACATCCACTTTCCCTTTTCCGATATCTTTCGGTTTTCGGTAGCGTAAAATAAGTGTGATCTTCTCATCATCTACTTTGGCCAGTTCACCTTCAATTTTGGTAGAATCATTCAGCAATACTTCAATCTCTCTTCCAAAATTTTTCTTGAACTGTCTGGGAGCCGAAAGTGGCTCGCTCAGTCCTGCAGACATCACCTGAAGGCTAAAATCATGCTCTTCACGGTCCATATTAAACTCTATCGCACGGCTTGCATCAAGGCAGTCCTGAAGAGTCACCCCATTATCACCATCCAAGATCACAGTAATATCATCTCCTGCAGAAAACTTTAGGTCAACAAGAAACAAATCCTCTCTGGTACCAAGGAATTCGTTTAATAATTCTTCAATTCTTTTTCTAAACTCCATACATTAAATATCTTGATTTACCAGTACGAAAAAAGGCTTTCTTCCGAAGCCTTCCCATTTTTTCCTGTAAATCCACTGCAAATATACGTATTTTTTCTAAAAAAGCAAAATCCTCTTAATTATCAAGTAAATACCCTGAAATTTTCATTAAAGTAAATTAAAGAAGCAGGTGAAAGTATTTTTATTATTTTTGTCTTAAAATTTAAAAACAGACATTTTGAATATAACAATTGTAGGAACGGGTTATGTAGGGCTGGTTACAGGTACTACCCTGGCAGAACTTGGCAATTCAGTATACTGTGTTGACATTGATGAAAAGAAAGTAGAAGGTATGAAAAACGGCATTGTTCCCATTTATGAGCCGAACCTTGAAGAAATGTTTTTAAGAAACATTCAGTCGGAAAGATTATTTTTCACCACCAATCTTAAAGAAGCTTTAGATAAAAGTGAAGTCATTTATCTGGCATTACCAACACCTCCGGGTGAAGATGGCTCTGCAGATCTTTCATATGTCATTCAGGTTGCCAACAATATTGGAGAAATGATGACGGAATACAAAGTGATCGTCAACAAAAGTACCGTTCCCGTAGGTACTGCGGATAAAGTAAGAGAGGTAATTGCTTCGAGAACGAACCTTCCGTTCGACGTCGTTTCCAATCCTGAATTCTTAAGAGAAGGCTTTGCTGTAGAAGACTCCATGAACCCTTCAAGAGTCGTAGTCGGTGCAAGCTCTGAAAAAGCAAAAAATATTATGGCTCAAATTTATCAGCCATTTACCAACACAGGAATTCCTATCATCTTTATGGATGAAAAATCCTCAGAACTTACAAAATATGCCGCCAACTCTTTCCTTGCCGTAAAAATTACGTTCATGAATGAGATCGCCAATTACTGTGAAAAAGTAGGTGCAGATGTAGACAAAGTAAGACTGGGAATGGGTAGTGACGACAGGATCGGCCACCGATTTTTATTTCCCGGGATAGGATATGGAGGAAGCTGTTTCCCGAAAGACGTAAAAGCGCTTATCAAATCCGGAATACAGGAAGATTTCAATTTTCAGATTCTTGAGGCTACAGAAAAAGTAAACACAACTCAAAAAGTAATTCTTGTTTCAGAAATAGAGAAGTACTTTGGGGGGAATATCAAAGGGAAGAAAATTGCCATGTGGGGTCTTGCTTTTAAAGCAAACACAGATGATATCCGAGAAGCTTCATCGCTGGATAACATTGCTCTTTTATTAGAAAAAGGTGCAGAAATTGCTGCATATGATGCGGTAGCAGAACGTAATGTACAGAAACTTCTTGGCGACAAAATACATTACGCAAAAGGAATGTATGATGCTCTTGAAGATGCGGACGCTTTGTTCATTGCCACTGAATGGCCTGAATTTAAAAACCCTAACTTTGAACTGATGGCCAAAAAGATGAAAAACAAAGTCATTTTCGACGGAAGAAACATGTATCCACTGGAGATCCCCGAACAAAACGGATTCCATTATAAAAGTATAGGAAGAAAGACCATAGAAAATAAATAGATGAAAAATATAATTATTACCGGAGGAGCTGGATTCATAGGCTCTCATGTCGTTAGAGAATTCGTGAAAAACAATCCGGATACTACGATCATTAATCTTGACGCCCTCACTTACGCAGGAAATCTGGAAAATTTGAAAGATATCGAAAATGAGCCTAATTATGTTTTCGAAAAAGCGGACATTACAAAACCTGAAGAATTAAGAAAAGTATTCGAAAAATACAATCCTGACGCAATAGTTCATCTGGCAGCAGAAAGTCACGTAGACAGAAGCATCACAGATCCTATGGCATTCATCAATACCAATGTAAACGGTACAGCCAATCTTCTTAATTTATGTAAAGAATTCTGGACAATGAATCCTGATCATACCCACGGAAGATTTCCTGATGAAAAAAGGAATAATCTGTTCTATCATGTTTCGACAGATGAAGTGTATGGAAGCCTTGGTGAAACCGGATTTTTCCTGGAAACAACGGCTTATGATCCACAATCTCCGTATTCAGCTTCAAAAGCAGCTTCTGATCACTTGGTAAGAGCATATGGAAATACCTACGGAATGCCGTTCATCGTATCCAACTGCTCAAACAACTACGGGCCGAATCATTTCCCTGAAAAATTAATTCCACTTTGTATTTCAAATATCATTAATGAAAGACCATTGCCAATTTACGGCGACGGAAAATATACAAGAGACTGGCTATACGTGATCGACCATGCCAAAGCAATCCATCAGATATTTAACGAAGCAAAAACCGGAGAAACCTATAACATTGGAGGTTTTAACGAATGGCAGAATATCGATCTTGTAAAAGAACTGATCAGGCAGATGGATGAGAAACTGGGTAAACCGGAAGGCTATTCTGAAAAACTGATCACCTTTGTAAAAGACAGACCTGGGCATGACAAACGTTACGCTATCGATGCTGATAAACTCAATAAAGCTTTGGGTTGGAAACCATCCGTAACTTTCGAGGAAGGTTTAGGAAAAACCATCGACTGGTATCTTGAAAATAAAGAATGGCTTGAGAATGTAACCAGCGGCGATTATCAGAAGTATTACGAAAAACAATATGACTAAGGGTCTTATGAAGCAGGTTCTTCTATTTCTTTCGATTACGCTTTCTTCTCTGGCAGGAGCTCAGACACTCCCTCCACCTCCTGCTATGGCCAATTTAGCTCAAAAAAGTCTCATCGACGAATTTATAAAAGTTTCGCATTACCGGGAAGCGCTGATTAATTATGCCAAAGACTATATTGAGCTTAAAATGTTTGATTACAGTGTAGATCCTCCAAAGGAACTGCTTACTGAAGAACAGGCCATAAAGATCATTGAGAATTTTGATTTTGACGCATTTAAGGTTTCATTATACAGCTCGCTCTCTTTTATTTCGGATGCAAACTTAAAACAGCTGATCAAATTTCATAAGAGCATAGGAGGCCAACTGTCGAAAAACGACTCTATTCTTTTAATGAATTCAACTATTGATCTGAATATCAAAAATCAAATAGACTACGCAATAGAAAACATAAAAAAATAACTGATGAAAGGAATCATATTAGCCGGAGGATCCGGAACAAGACTTTACCCTCTTACAATCGCAGTAAGCAAGCAGCTGATGCCTGTTTATGACAAACCGATGATCTACTATCCTCTTTCAACGCTGCTTTTGGCAGGGATTAAGGACATCCTGATCATCACCACACCACATGATCAACCGGGATTCATTAAGCTTTTAGGCGACGGATCTCAGATCGGCTGCAATATAGAGTATGTGGTACAGCCAAGCCCTGACGGGCTGGCACAAGCCTTTATCTTAGGAGATACATTTATTGGAAATGATCCTGTCGCACTGGTACTGGGAGACAATATCTTCTATGGCTCTGAAATGGGTACATTACTAAAAAACAAGACTAATCCTGATGGAGGTGTCGTTTTTGCTTATCATGTTTCCGACCCTGAAAGATATGGTGTCGTAGAATTTGATGACGATTTCAAGGCTGTTTCTATTGAGGAAAAACCTTTACATCCAAAATCAAATTACGCTGTTCCGGGACTGTATTTCTATGACAATGAAGTCGTTGATATCGCCAAAAATATTCAGCCTTCTGCGAGAGGAGAACTTGAAATTACTGATGTCAACAATGTTTATTTAAGCAAAGGAAAACTTGAAGTAGGCGTTCTGGACCGTGGTACTGCATGGCTTGATACGGGAACTTTCGATTCCCTGAATGACGCTTCTGAATTCGTGAGCGTTATTGAAAAAAGGCAGGGCTTCAAAATTGGATGTATTGAAGAAATAGCCTTCAGAAATAAATTCATTAACGAAGAAAAACTTCTCGAAACTGCTGAAAAATATGGCAAAAGCGGCTACGGTGAATACCTGAAGCAACTGGTGAAAAAATAATAATATTATCCCATAATTTCAATGACTATTGGCTTTATAGCCGATAGTTTTTTAATATAAAATCTTCCGCCACCTTATCATCTGAATTTTAATATAAATTTTTAGGCACCTGTATATAATAATAACACGCTTCTTTCCGATAGTAATTTTATAATTAACTTTGAAGACTGTAAGAATTATTTAGAAACATTAATGGAATACAATAAACCACAAATCATCACATTCGACAAAATAGGATCATCACAACTTGGCTATATTACTATTGCTGAAACGCAGAAAAATGTTCCTTTTGAGATACAGCGTGTCTATTGGACTTATTACACTCCCCACGATGTGACAAGAGGCGGACATGCCCATAAAGAGTTGCAGCAGATCATATTTGCTGTATCCGGGACTATTGTCTTTAATACGGAAGATAAGAATGGGCATAAAGAAACTTTCACATTAGATCATCCTACGAAGGGGCTGTACATTCCAAAACTGGTGTGGAGGGATATTCAGTTTTCGCACAACGCGGTACTGCTGTGTCTTGCTTCGGAATTATACGAGGAGGAAGATTACTTCAGAGATTTTGAGGAGTTTAAAAAGGCTGCAGAAGAAAGGTAAAAAATTCAAAAATCATAATAACAAAAAATATATGAAGTTCAATAATAGGAATGTATATATTAGTGAAAAGGCTACAATAGGTAAAAATGTAAGGATTGGTGATAACACTGTTATATATGACAATGTAGTAATCGGTGACAATTCTATTATCTCCAACGACTGTGTGATCGGTGAACCTGTCAATGACTACTATTTTACTGAGGGGTATGAAAATCCCGAAACAGTTTTAAAGGAAGGTGCTTTTATCAGAAGCCACAGCATCATTTACGCTGGTTCTTTTTTTGGAAATAATTTTTCAACAGGACATCGAGTTACTATAAGAGAACACTCAAAATTCGGAAACAACTGCAGAATTGGAACAGTTTCGGATATTCAGGGATATGTAGAATTTGGAAACAACTGCTGGCTGCACAGTAATGTACATATAGGACAGCAATCTAAAATAGGAAATTTTGTATTTATCTACCCTTATGCGGTCTTTACGAATGATCCTACTCCACCTTCGGATACGTGTATTGGTCCTACTGTGGGCGATTTTTCACAAATTGCTGTAGGAACAGTTCTTCTGCCTGCTGCAGAAATCGGTAAACACTGTCTGGTGGGTGCTCAGTCTCTGGTAGGAGGAAAATATGACGATTACTCTCTGATCATTGGAAATCCTGCAAAAAAAATCAAGGATGTACGTGAGCTTAAATCGAGAAATGCAGATAAATCTCATTATCCATGGCCTTATAGCTTTTCAAGAAATATGCCTTGGGAGGATGAAGGTTTCGAAAATTGGAAATTAAAAAACGGTTACGAAAATGATTAACTTTTTAGATTTAAAAAAAATAAACCTTCAATATCAGGAAGAAATAGAAAACAAACTTCTGGAGGTTTTCCGAAGCGGATGGTATTTATTGGGTAGTGAGCTTAAAAATTTCGAAGCCAATTTAGCCGCTTATATCGGTTCGCCATATGCGTTAGGAGTAGCCAACGGTCTTGATGCACTTCGTTTGATCTTCCGTGCCTATATTGAACTTGGCATTATGAAACCCGGCGATGAAGTTATTGTCCCAGCCAATACATACATCGCTTCAGTTCTTGCTTTATCTGACAATGGTCTGGTGCCTGTGTTTGTAGAACCGGATGCCAATACCTATAATATCGACATCGCAAAAATTGAAGAAAAAATAAGTCCGAAAACAAAAGCGATCATGATTGTTCACCTTCAGGGAAGAATTGTTTTCTCTGAAGAGCTTAAAAATATTGCCCAAAAGCATGATTTAAAAATCGTGGAAGATAACGCACAGGCTATTGGAGCAGAATGGAACGGTATCAAGTCCGGAAACCTTGGTGATGCTGCAGGGTTCAGTTTTTATCCCGGCAAAAATCTTGGAGCTTTAGGGGATGCAGGAGCAGTAACAACCAACGATAAGGATTTGTTTGAAGCTATCCGTGCGATCGCCAATTATGGTTCCAATCAGAAATATGTTAACATCTATAAAGGACTGAATTCAAGGTTAGATGAAATTCAGGCTGGTGTTTTAGATGTGAAACTAAAATATATTGGTCATGAAAACGGAACACGAAGAGAAATCGCTAAGAGATTTATCGCAGAGATCAATAATCCCAAGATTACCCTTCCTGAAAATCCGGCGGATGAAAACGAACATGTATGGCATGTCTTTGTAATCAGAACCCAAAACAGAGATCAACTTCAAACTTATTTAACGGAAAAAGGAATCCATACCATTATTCACTATCCTACTCCACCACACAAGCAGGAGGCTTATAAGGAATATAACGGTCTTTCATTTCCTATTACTGAAAAAATGCATAACGAAGTACTGAGCCTTCCTATTTCTTCTGTTTTGGAGGAAGAAGAAATTCAGACTATCATTAAAGCAGTCAACGAGTTTTAGTTTGATATCAATCATACCTGATATACATTTTCACATCAATGAAAAAAGTTGTGGTAAATATTCTAAAAATGGCATCAATAAATAAATATTATTATTATAAATTTTAATGACTATTGGCTTTATAGCCAGTAGTTTTTTGTTCATAATAACAAATAGTAATATATTAGTAACTGTTTTAAGCCATACATGAATAATTATTCACTATCAAGAAAATTTGAATAAGATTAAAATATTTTAAATTTGCATAAACTTACACAAATGAATGAACCACAACAGAAGTGGACAGAAACGATTGATGCCGACCATTCTCTCTTCGATCTAAGGCTTAAAGAGGTATGGAGATACAAGGATCTTATATATATGTTTGTCAAAAGAGACTTTATTTCAAGTTTCAAACAAACTATTTTAGGACCGGTATGGTTTTTTATCAATCCCATTTTAACAACAATTGTATATCTGATTGTTTTTGGTAAAATCGCCAACCTACCCACCGACGGTGCTCCGCCAATACTTTTTTATCTAGCTGGAGTCACCCTCTGGAATTATTTTTCGGGATCGCTCACCGGAACATCCAATACATTTGTCGGAAATGCAAATATATTCGGAAAAGTATATTTTCCGAGACTCGTCACTCCCATTTCCATTGTTATCTCAAATTTAATGCGACTGGGGGTTCAGATATTATTATTTATAATCGTCTGGGCATACTATTTGTCTAAGGGTGAAATCCATCCTAATATCTGGGTATTGGCAACTCCCTTTTTAATTGTATTAATGGTAATTTTTGCTTTAGGTGCAGGAATGATTTTTTCTTCGCTTACGACAAAATATAAAGACCTTGGAATGCTGCTAGGCTTTGGTGTAAGTTTATATATGTACGCAACACCGGTGATTTACCCAACCTCTTCCCTGTCCGGACCGTTCAAAAAGCTGGCTTATTATAATCCTCTGACGGGAATTTTTGAATGTTTCAAATATGGCTGGCTGGGAGCTGGAGATTTCTCTCCTCTTATGCTGGGAATAAGTACCGCTATTATCCTTATTCTTTTCGCTATAGGACTTGTCATTTTCAATAAAGTTGAAAAGACATTCATGGATACTGTATAATTTAAACTTAAAAAAAATGCTAGCTCTAAAAGCAGAAAACATATCAAAACAATACCGTTTAGGACAAGTGGGAACAGGAACGCTTTCTCATGACCTCAACAGGTTCTGGCATAAAGTAAGAGGGAAAGAAGATCCTTATCTTAAAATTGGTGAAGCCAATGACAGATCAAAGAAGGGAGACTCGGAATATGTCTGGTCACTAAAGAATATCGATTTCGAAATCACACAGGGAGATGCTGTAGGAATTATAGGAAGAAACGGGGCAGGAAAATCTACGTTGCTAAAACTGTTAAGTAAAGTGACCAAACCTACTACAGGGAGAATTTATACCAAAGGAAGAATTGCATCGCTGCTGGAAGTAGGAACAGGTTTCCACCCTGAAATGACGGGGCGCGAAAACGTATACCTTAATGGTGCAATCCTGGGAATGACCAGAAAAGAAATCACAAGAAAATTTGACGAAATAGTAGACTTTTCGGGTGTAGAAAGATATATTGATACTCCGGTGAAAAGATATTCTTCAGGAATGTATGTGCGCCTTGCATTTGCTGTAGCAGCCCACCTGGAATCCGAAATTCTGATCGTTGATGAAGTGCTTGCTGTAGGAGATGCAGAGTTTCAAAAGAAGTGTCTGGGAAAAATGGGTAGTGTAACAAAAGGAGAAGGCCGAACTGTTCTTTTTGTAAGCCACAACATTACGGCAATCAAAGAACTATGCAACACCGCATTGCTGCTTGACAAAGGCAGCCTAATCTCTCAGGGTGATGTGAATAAATGTATCATCGATTATCAGAAAAACAGCGACACCAAACTGTCTTACAACTATCTGGAAGATCCTGTCGTTCTGGAGAATAAAAATATTTTCATCAAGTCTTATAAAGCTTTGCCTATAAACGGAGATATGATTACTACAAAATCCGGTATTAGGATCACTGTAGGGTTCACTTCGAAGATGGAGGGTGTGGATATCGACCTGTCATTTTTTCTTAAAAACAGCCATGATCTTACAATAATGAGTACCGGCTTAATGATCAGCCAGAATAAGGATACAGAAAAAAGGGATTATACGGTAAGTTTTGAAATACCACCTTATACTATTAATGAGGATTCTTATTATTTTGATTTTTTCTGGGGAGTAAACAGAACAGATATCGCATTCAGAACAGAATTATTTGGTTTTGAAGTGCATGGAACACAGAATGAATTTGGAGAGATTGTAAAGTCGCCGGGAATCCTTTTTCCGAAAATTACACATTCCATAGATAAATTATAACACAAGACTAAACCTTGCTTTTATGGCACAGGCTTTACATAAATAATTTCTTAAAGCCTGTGTTTAACACAAATCAATGATCATAAAATTTTAAGCCTTTTAATAATATGTTCTAAGTATGTAAGTCGCGTTACCGGATACTTAAACTTATTAAAAATTGAACTTTGAAAAAATTATAGGATATATATTAAAATAATCCTTTAAGTCATGACAGATAAGAATATAACCAAAGTACTACACCTATTAAATTCCCACAACTTATGATACTTAACGTAATATTTTCTTTCAATCGGGTAATGCAGCTGGACTATTTGCTGCAATCTTTCTTAAAACGTTTTAAAACAGATTCAAAGGTTGTTATTCTATACCATACCACCGGAGCCCATAAACAGGGGTATGACCTTTTGAAAAAAAAATATTCCGGATATAAGAACATCTCTTTTGTTGAAAGGAAACATGTCCTTTTTGATCTTTCTTACAGACACGCTCTCAATACAAAAAGAGACTGGGAGTTTTTTAAAGAAAGAAATCTGTTTAAGAAAAATGGAGACAATTTTAAAGGTGCTTTGCAGAAAATCATCAGAACCAGCGGGTGTGAGTTTGTAATGTTTAATACCGACGACAGCATTTTCTTCGAAGATGTAGAGATTCCGGATGAAATATTAAATATCATAAGAAGCAATCCTGAAAACACCTCCTACCGCCTATATGTAGGAGAAAATCTTGAGGGGCAGCCCGATTATGTTGAGAAAAAAAACAATTACTATCAATGGGACTATTATGCAGACACTAATTTCCATCACTGGTCTTATCCTTTTGCAGTAGATGGTACAATCTACCATTCTGAAGCGCTCCTTAAGCATATGAAACCAATGGTTTATCACAATCCGGTCACATTGGAACATAATGGTTACTCCTACATCCGATACCGCAAGCTGTTCCGTACCGGGATGAGCCCGATCACATCAAAATTAGTGGCTACCAAACTGAACAGGGTATCTGTAGACAGCCTCAATCCGACCTTGCATATCCAGCCTGATTTTCTTAATGAAAAATTTGTGGATGGATATACACTGGACCTTGCCATTCCCGAACATATTGATAATTCAAACATCGTCCCTTCAGAGATCTATTTGGTAAAAGGAGAGATTCGGGAGCTTATTTATTCGATGAATGAAGAAGGAAAAAAAGTACAGAGCCTGCTGGGTATTGAAGGTGCAAAAGAACAGTTAGATTAAATATTGAGCATAGCAATGGAGCAGCCGTTAGTAACCGTCATAGTCATTTCCTATAACCATTCAAAGTTTGTTAAGGAAAGTCTGGACAGTATAAAAAATCAAACTTACAAAAACATTCAGTTAATTGTAGGTGATGACGCTTCACCTGACCTCTCGGCTGAAGTTATTAAGCAATGGCTGCAGACGAATTCATTTTCTGCAGAAAAAAATTTCCATACCCAAAATACCGGAGTGGCTGCGATGCTTAATGAATGTATTGCTCTCGCCAAAGGAAAATATATTAAACTCATTGCAGCAGATGATTTTCTTCATCCCGAAGCTATCGAAAAATCTGTTCGTAAACTGGAAAGTTTAGATAACGAATACGGTATGGTCTTTACCAATACACATACAATAGATAATGACAGTCTGATTATAGGTGATATTGCTGATTATGATGCGTTAGGAAATGTAGATCCGTATATCTTCAGAAAAGAATTGATCAAAGGCAATAGAATTCCGGCTCTGACAGTATTATTAAGAACGGAAGCTTTAAAGGAAACCGGGGCATATGACACAAAATTTATTGTGGACGACTACTATCGCTGGTTGAAAATCAGTGAAAAATATTTAATTGCCTACATTCCGGAGAAGCTTGCCTATTACCGGATGCATGCCGAAAACATTTCCAAGATTAGAAAAGAAAAAATCGAAATAGAGACTACCCTTCTGCAAATGACATTTGATAAAGAAGGATTGGTCAAAGAAAGAGTGAACGGGCTGACCCAGAAATATTATTTCTCAGACCTACAACTTCCTTCTGAATATAAGAGTGCTTACCATCAATATCCTTTTCGGGTAAAAAGACTGGATCTTGCTATACAAAACAGACTCCCGGTCTTCTTTTATAAACTTTTAAATAAAATCATTTAAGATGAATCCTAAAATTTCTGTCATCGTTCCCTGCTATAATCAGGCTGTCTATCTGGACGAGTGCCTGCAGTCTGTCCTGGATCAAACCTTTCAGGACTGGGAATGTATCATCGTTAATGATGGTTCTACAGACCAGACAGAGGAAACAGCAATCAAGTGGACAGAAAAAGACAAACGATTCATATATATATCGAAAAAAAACGGAGGACTGTCTTCCGCAAGAAATGCCGGACTTGAAAAGGCTTCAGGAGAATATATTCAGTTTTTAGATTCGGATGACATGATACACCGGGAAAAATTCTCAAAAAGTCTTTCCGGAACTAAGGAATATCCATTGGCAGTAAGCCAGTTTACAATCTACAAAAACCATACACAGCATCCCGGATATAACCGCGTTGAACAGAATTTCCTTTCATTTGAAGGAATAGTATTGGGTTGGGATCTGAAATTCAGTATCCCTATTCACTGTGCCCTTATTTCGAGAAAACTTCTTGAAGGTTTCCGGTTTGACATTACCTTAAAAAGCTGTGAAGACTGGCTGATGTGGATCTATATCACTCAGAACAATCCGGAAGTACTTCTCATCAATGAACCACTGGCACATTACCGTAAAGAAGATAACAACAGCAGTATGTCATCTGATTTATATAAAATACTTCAACAGAGAATCAAAATATTCCCGATACTGAAAAAATTATACGGTGATGAAATCCATGATAAACTTGTCTATCATATCATAGAAGTGCGCTCTACCCAATTCATACAACAAAGAAGTGAATTTAATAAAATTACGGGAGGCAAAGCAATTTCAAGCTATCTTGCCCTGAAAAGATATTATTACAATCTTTTCCAGAAAAAAAACAAGAAATAGACTATGACCTCATCTGTAGCACTTTGCACCTATAATGGACATGCCTATATTGCCGAACAGCTGGACAGCATTCTGAACCAGACCCAACCGGTATCTGAGATCATTCTCTGTGATGATGGTTCCACGGATGATACCTGGCCAATCATTTCAGGTTATACCGAACAATATCCAGGGTTGATCAAAGCTTATCAAAATCCTGAAAACCTGGGTTATATAAGTAATTTTGAAAAAGCTATGAGCCTGTGCTCAGGTGACATTGTACTTCTCTGCGATCAGGATGACCGCTGGCACAATAATAAAATTGAAGTTATCACCGAGATTTTTGAAAACCATAAGAACATTAATGTTATCGGTCATAATATCAGTCTGTTTGGAGAGTCTTTAAAAAATGCTCAAGAAAAGGAAATGGTATATTGGCAGATAGAAAATTTCGATCCTGAAAAATTCACACCACCGGGTGATCTGATCAAAAGGCTTCTATACGAAGGAAATGTATTTCCGGGAATGAGTATGGCTGTCAGAAATACATTTCTTAAAGCTCATTTACCTTTAAAAAGAGTAAATCCGGTGATCATTCATGATTATGAACTTCTCCTTATTGCCGCCAATCAAAATTCTTTATGGATTGAAAAAACTGTTTTAGGAGAATACCGCATACATCCCAAGCAGAATATTGGATATAAAGCATTTTCTGAATTCGATGATTCTGCAGTAAAAACATTGTCACGAGACGATCTTTTCAACATATTCCGAAGATATTCTTTCGTGAAAAAAGCCGTCGTTGGATTGAACCTTGATAAAAATCTTGATGCCGGTTATATACAATACTGTCATCAGAAATATAAAGATTATCTTCAAAAGCTTTCCCTTCCTGATCGTCTTGTCAACCAAATAAAAATGACATACTATTTTCATATATTTGATTACCTGAAATAAATAGCATTGCTGATTTTAAGCTTCACAGGCGAAGTGCATGATATAGCAATTTTAATGAGACACAATTAATTGAAAACACTTAACACATGATTATTGGAAATGGTATTATAGCCAACGCTGTAAAATCTTATGACGCGGACGATACCGTCTTCTTTGCTTCAGGAGTCTCCAATTCACTGGAAACAAGACCTTCAGAATTTGAAAGGGAATTTTCTCTTCTGAAATCTGCAATTGAAGAAAATAAGAATAGAAAACTAATTTATTTTTCTACCCTAAGCATTCATGATCAATCTAAACAAAACAGTCCGTATGTCCTCCATAAAAAAGCAATCGAGGACTATATAACAACCTTTTCTGATCATTTCCTAATTCTAAGAATAGGCAATATCGTAGGAAAAGGCGGAAACCCAAATACCCTTTTTAATTTCCTCGCGGCCCAAATCAATAGTAACAGCAAATTTACGCTTCACCTAAAAGCGAGAAGGCTGCTTTTGGACATTGAAGATATCTCCCGCTTTCTTGGCTCTCACTGTCTGGATATACAAAACAAAACGATTAACCTGGCCTTTCCATATTATTATGACTTGAAAGAGATCGTCAATGCAATAGAAAAAAAGGCCCATAAAAAGGCTCATTTTTCAGAAACAGACGAAGGTGATTTTTATAAGATAGATTTTGATAAAGATATCACTGCTTTTTTCTCAGGAATACAGCCGGCAGAATACCTGGAAACTTTAACCCAAAAGTATATTTAAATTAATATGTTTAATATTCACATTATTATTGTTACGTACAACGCCATGAAATGGGCAGAAAGGTGCTTTACCAGTTTAAGGCATTCTTCAGTTCCTGTAAAATGTGTTGTTATAGACAATGGATCCACAGACGGAACTCAGGAATATATTAAAACCCATTTTCCCGAAATCGATTTTATGCAGTCTGCCGAAAATTTAGGTTTTGGAAAAGCCAATAATCTTGGAATAGAAAAAGCATATAAAGAAGGAGCTGATTTTTTTTACCTCATGAATCAGGATGCCTGGATTTATCCTAACACGATCGCAACTATGCTTCAGGTATATAGTGACAGCTCTGAGAAGGAAGAAATTGGAATTATAAGCCCCGTTCACACAGATGGTACAGAAAAAAAAATGGATATATTTTTAGATAAATACATCGCCCAAAACTGTGATACAACCAGACTTATTTCCGATCTCTATTTCCAGACATTAAGCCCATATTATGAGCTTGTTTTTGTAAATGCCGCGCATTGGTTTATACCCAAGAAAACCATAGAAATTGTAGGAGGATTCAATCCTTTTTTCTTTCATTATGGTGAAGACAATGAATATGTAAACAGACTTCACTTCCATAAAAAGAAAATAATTCTTGTCCCAGGCAGTAAAGCCGTACATGATGGAAAGCAGTTTTTAGACAAAATAGATTATACTAAATATAAGGATCTAAGTATTGAGACCAAGATTTTAAACCCCAGTTATCCTAACTCTTTACAACAGGAAAAGAAAGCTCTGCTCCAAAGTATTGTAAAAAACTTTCTTACGGGCAACATAGAAACCTGCAAAAAGCATTATAAACGTTATAAAAGTATAACCAAAAACACTTCTGAACTGTTAAAAATAAAAGAAAAATTAACGAAAGAAAGAAACTGTTTCCTTAATATATAAGTAAAAAGGATTATTTTTATAATCCGGCAAAGCTATATTGTTTATTTATATCTTTGAAAAAAATTTATTATTCCCAATAATTCATGATTAGTATAGTTAGTCCTGTTTATCGTGCAGAAAAAACACTTCCCTCTTTAGTCTCCGAAATCGACAGAGTCTGTGAAAAGATGGGTATCGACTATGAAATTATCCTTATAGATGATCGAAGTCCAGACCACTCTTGGGACGTCATGAAAAGCCTTGCCGAAAAAAATAAAAATCTTAAAATATACAGATTAAGCCGAAACTTTGGTCAGCATCCCGCTATTATGGCTGGGCTCAGCAAAGCAACGGGTGAATGGGTTGTTGTCATGGATTGCGATTTGCAGGATCAGCCTAAAGAAATCGAAAAACTTTATCATAAGGCTCTTGAAGGTTATGAGGTCGTTTTAGCAAGGAGAGAAATCAGAATAGACTCTTTCTTTAAAAGATGGAGCTCTAAAATATTTTATAAGGTTTTTAATTATCTCGCAGGAATTGAGATCAATAATGAGATTGCTAATTTTGGAGTTTATCATAAAAAAGTGATCCAATCTGTGTTAAATATTAACGATAATATCAAATTTTTCCCATTGTTTGTGAACTGGGTGGGATACAAGTCAACAAGTGTTTCTGTTGAGCACAGTTCCAGAGAAGATGGAAAATCTTCATACACCCTCTCAAGACTTATTTCACTTGCTTTCAACGTGATCGTCTCGTTTTCGGATAAGCCTTTGAAAATCTTCGTTGGCTTTGGTGCTGCCATTTCCTTTTTGTCTATTTTGGTTGCAGCTTTTTTTGCCATCAGATATTTTGAAGGAAAAATCACTGAACCCGGTTTCAGCTCATTAATATTATCCATTTGGTTTTTATCAGGTGTTATAATCAGCTGTATCGGAATTGTAGGAATTTACCTTGGAAAGACTTTTAACCAAACCAAAAAAAGACCTGTCTTTATAATTGATGAAGCTTATGAAAATTAATTTTTTACAGTGGGACAGCGATTTTTTCAAAAAAAAAATTGGAGATATTACTGTTGGCAAAGAAGAATATATAGACACTGAAGATTATGATCTGATTGTTGTAAAACAACCTTTCGCATTTGATTTCGGATTAAATGGGTATCAGCTTTCTTTTACAGAGACAAAACTTAATTTTATCAAAGCTTTAAATCTGCACCACCATCAGGATTTTGCGATGGTAAAAAATACAGATACAGATGAAAGAAATGCAGACTATTTCAAGGAATTAGCTTACGAAAGCGGAAAAAAAAGCAGGTTTTTACTAGATGAAAAATTTGGTGAAGAAAAATTCCGAGAATTATATGATATGTGGGTCATTAACAGTCTCAATAAGAAATTTGCTTTAAAAATATTTTATATCGAAGAAGATGGAAAAGCAATAGGCTTTGTAACCCTTCAACAATATGAACGCCTCGGAAAAATCGGATTAATTGCCACACACCCTAATTTTCAGGGCAAAGGCTTCGGTAAAAAATTACTGGATAAAGTGGAAAGCTTTTGTGTTAAAAATGAAATGACGCATTTGGAGATTCCCACTCAAAAAGAAAATATCCAGGCCTGTGGTTTTTATAAAAAACAAGGCTATACCATAAAAGATGAAATAATTATAAAACACTATTGGAAAGATGATTCCCTTTAATAAACCATATCTTACAGGAAAAGAAACAAAATATATTGAAGAAGCTGTAGCTACCGGGAAAATTTCCGGGAATGGAATGTTTACACAAAAATGCCACACCTTTTTTGAGGAAAAATACGGTTTTAAAAGAGTTCTGCTTACGACATCCTGTACAGACGCTCTGGAGATGTGTGCCATCCTTGCAGACATACAGTCAGGAGACGAAATCATCGTTCCAAGTTATACTTTTGTATCATCGGCTCTTGCTTTTATAAGACAAAATGCCAACATTATTTTCGCAGACTCATATTCTGACAATCCCAATATTGATGCGGACAAAATTGAGAGTTTAATCACAGATAAAACCAAAGCCATAGTGGTGGTTCACTATGCAGGAATTGCATGTGACATGGAAAAAATTCTTGAAATTGCCCAAAAACACAACCTCATCGTTATTGAAGATGCCGCTCAGGCAATTGACAGTTATTATACCTTCAAAGACGGAACAAAAAAAGCATTGGGAAGTATTGGCCACCTGGGAGCATTTTCTTTTCATGAAACAAAAAACATTATTTCAGGAGAGGGCGGAATGTTGACCATTAATGATGAGCGATTCATTAACAGGGCAGAAATTATTTGGGAAAAAGGGACCAACCGTTCTATGTTTTTCCGTGGCGAAATTAATAAGTACGGATGGGTAGATACCGGATCTTCCTTTCTTCCAAGTGAGATCATTTCGGCTTTTCTTTGGGCACAGTTAGAAAATATAGATGATATTCAGGAAAAGAGGCGGGCAATCTGGAACCGCTATTATGAAGGGCTAAAAGGCAACAAAAACATCTCATTGCCAGTCATTCCGGAATATGCGACCAACAATGCACACATGTTTTATATTGTTTGTAAAGATTTAGACGCGAGAACAACACTTATTAAAAAATTGAAAGAAAATAATGTCTTGGCAGTATTTCACTATCTTTCTTTACACAAAAGTGAATTCTATACAAAAAAGCACGGTAACAGAGAACTTCCCAACTCTGATCATTTTGAAGAATGCCTATTAAGACTCCCCTTCTATTTTGAACTGACAGAAATTGAGCAACAAAACATAATCAACATCATTAATGAATAGTATAATTTCATAGTGAGAAATCATGAACACAACGATGAAAGATATAGACAAAGACATATTTAAAGACGAATATCAGTTAAAAAACGGAAAATATATTTTCATTCCGGTTCAGGAAGAAGTTGTAACAGATTTTCTTGATAAAATAAAGTATAAAATAAAGAAATTCAATAAAATATACAGTGCTCTCATTGAGATCATCAGTCCTGTTTATCCCCAACCTTTTTTTGATGCAAAACGTATCATCCGAAACGAGATCAAAGGAAAAAATGTAGTCGCTTTAAATCTTGGAAGTGGAAATTCAGATTTTGGCGATGACCTTTTGAATGTAGACCTTCTTCCTTACCAAAATGTAGATATAATCTGCGATATTGAGAATATTCCGTTTAAAGATAATTCGGTTGATTATATCATCAATATTGCTGTTCTGGAACACGTTCCAAATCCTCAAAAAGTAATTTCAGAAATTAACAGAATTTTAAAACCAGGAGGGAAAATTTATTGTTTCATCCCGTTTATGCAGCCTTTTCATGCATCACCATATGACTTCCAAAGGTTTACTTTTGAAGGAATGAAACATCAGTTCAGAGAATTTGATATTTTAAAATTGAAACCCATTGGTCCTACATCAGGTATGCTTTGGGTTGTTCAGGAGTGGTTTGCTCTGGTTTTTTCTTTTGGAATCAAACCTCTTCATACCATTCTTTATTTACTTTTTATGGTTATTACCTTTCCTATTAAGTTTTTAGATGTTATTTTTCAGTTCTATCCGATGAGTAAAAATGTAGCATCCGGATTTAGTATTTGGGCTCAAAAAAATAATTCATGAAAAAATTTCAATTCAAATATGCAAATATACTAAGCTGGATTATTGTTATTGGCTCAGTATTTATGGGGTATATTGTTTATTCAAATCTCGATAAAGGTTTCATTTTTAACGATGAAGCTTTCTATCTCTTCCATTATAGAAATCATGACAGTTTACCCACCATAGACTCTACCAATTTTTACAGAATTTTCAAATTTCTTTATACCGAAAATATATATCAGTTCAGAGTAACAACTTATATTTTATTAAACACTTCTACGTTCCTCCTCTACTTCTTTGCAAGTAAATATTACCAACTTAAAGTCAATCCTTTTTTAATTAGTTTTCTTGGAATTACAATTAATTTTCTAAGCTGGGGAATCAGTAATATCGTTTTGCATCAGTATATTGGTAATACAATACTCATCAATCTTTCCTTAACACTGCTATTGGCTTACCTCATTTACAATAAATTAATTCCCCTTATTATCTCCGGATTTTGCCTGGGAATACTACTGTTTAACGGCATTCCGCATACCATCGTAATTATTCCAATTACAGCCTTTTTATTATTTAATTTTTGGAAGAAAGACAAAAGAGTACTCTTTTACATGATCGCAGGAGGTTTGTTGGGGATTGCTTTCTACTTCATGTTTATTGAAAGCTTTTCAAAATTTATTTCGCAATTTGAATGGATCAAATATTACAAACAATTCCACACCAAACAGCATCCCAAAAGATTTTATATATTGTGGATTTTAAAAGTGACAGGATTTATATTTGTCCCTACTTTACTGCTCATCGGATATTTACATAAATTTTCAAAGAATAAGATCCAACACACCAACTACATCCTGATATTTTTGGGATTTGTCTTTGTTATCTCATTCCTTTTCTATTCTTCAGTTTATATCAATTACGTTCTTTTGGCAGTCCTTATTTACAGATATTTTCTGGAAGATGTAAGTATTGAAAAGAAAACAATGCTTGTTGTTTTTTCTCTGATTCCTTTCGGACTTTCTTTTGGATCGGGAGCCTACTTTGAAGTAAGAGGTACCTTATATAATATCTACCTGTATCTTGCTCTGGCGATTATTATTTTATCCATTTATAAAGTAAAAGTATATGCTGTTTTAGTGGTTCTTTTTGTTTATCAATATTTGGTTTTCCCCAATATACTGACGGAAAGAGGCTGGAAAAATTTCATTTTTACAGAACAGACGGAAAAAATTCAGATCAGTGGATATAACCTGTTTATAGATAAAGAAAGGAAAAAAGATATTGAAGACCTTCGCCCTTATCTTCAAAATCAGGAAGACGTTATTTATTCACATAATCAACTGATGGGTTATTTATATATTTTAAAGGCAAAGCCACCCATTTATTATTATTTTACTTTAAAAGATTACGTTAAATTTATTCTGGAAAAGGAACATAAAAAACCAGATAACTGTATTTATCTCGAAAGTAATGACTATCCTTTCCAGTCTAAAGAAATTGTACCTCTACAATTTGTAGAGCATCCGGAAAAATTTAAAATAGTAAAAGCAGGAAGATTTACATTATACCTTCCGTCAAATTATCAAAAAAAATAAAATACATGTGTGGAATAGCCGGAATTATTGCTGACAATGCAAGAAACTATCAGGAAGAAATTCAGAAAATGACGGATTCTATGATCCATCGTGGTCCTGATTCTTCGCACTATGAATTTTACGACAATGCTGCGTTAGGCCATCGGAGGCTCTCAATCATAGATCTTTCTGACAATGGTAAACAACCGATGTTTTCCAATACAAAGAATGAATGCATTGTTCTTAATGGCGAAATCTATGGATACCTGGATATCAAAAAGAATTATGCAGAATATCCTTATCATGGAAGTTCAGACACAGAAGTAATTCTGGCCATGTATCAGAGAAAGCAGGAAAACCTCATCCACGACCTTCCCGGAATGTTTGCCTTTGCCATCTGGGACGATCAGAAGAAACAGCTTTTCTGTGCAAGAGACCGTTTTGGCGAAAAGCCTTTCTACTACGCGATAGGAAATAACAATGAATTTATTTTCGCGTCAGAAATAAAGGCTATTTTAGCTTCCGGACTTATCCAGCCAAAAGTAAGTACGGATGCTGTCGCTCATTATCTGCAGTACGGCTATGTAAGTACATACCAAAGTATTTACAGTAATATTTTCACACTCCCTCCTGCTCATCAACTGACGTGGCAAAGTGGCAAAGTTACAGTTTCAAGGTATTACAGTCTTCCTTCGAAAGACAGGGTACTCAGTCTCTCTGATGCTAAAGAAGAATTTATGTATCTTCTTAAAAATGCAGTCAAAAAACAGCTCATTGCAGATGTAGAAGTGGGAAGCTTCCTAAGCGGAGGTTTAGATTCTTCGTCTATAGTAGCTTTGGTGGATGAATTTCTGCCACACCAGACCACCATCAGCTTTGGATATGATCACAAAGACAGCGAACTTAAATTTGCAAAGGAAATTGCAGATAAATACAATACCAATCACCGCGAAGTACACGAGCAGAAGGGTGATCTGGCAGAATCATTACTCAAAATATCTCCATTCTTAGACGAACCTTTTGCTGACACTTCTTATCTTCCGCATTACGAGATCTGCAGAAATGCAAAGAAAAGTCTTACTGTAGCCCTTTCAGGAGATGTAGGTGACGAGCTGTTCGGAGGTTATCATTTCTATACTGTCGAAAATAAATTAAAAAATCATTTCAGCTATAGAAATATCATAGCCCAATTTGGACTGAAGCTGTATCAAAAGGCAAGACAAACCTCCTTTCTTACCCAGCAGAATATAAAATTCTCCTCCATTCTGGATTTTCATCTTAATTATGTAAGAAATGACTTCAGTAAAGAAGAACGGAATCTACTGGGATTGACATCCGATTATAAGCAAGGCTATAGTTTCAATCCAAATCCTGATTCGTTAAATGATATTATGAGAGTGGATCTGGAACATTATGTACCTGGAAATATGATGGTGAAGTCCGATAGAATGGCTATGGCCAATTCTCTGGAAGTGAGAACACCGTTCCTTGACCTGGATTTTGCCGAATTCTGTATTCAATTGCCTGATCAACTCAAACTGACAGATGATCATGATAAAATCATTCTGCGGGAAACGATGGGAAGCTATTGGACAGAAACGATAAGAAAACGTCATAAACAAGGTTTCGGAATGAGCGTCAAAAGCTGGTTTTCCGAAGATAATCTGGTCAAACTTTCCGATGACCTTCTTAAAAACCGCGATCAGAAAATTTTCAATTACGTTGATTTCGATGCCGCTCAAAAATTTCTTGTCAAAGACCATAAACACTGGAATCTTCTTCAACTTGCTCTTTGGGCCCATAACAACCAATCTGTATTATAATGCTTGATATTTCCGTAATCATCCCCGTATATAACGCTTCGGAATTTTTAGAAAAATCTGTGGCTTCTGCATTGCAGTTTGACGAAGTAAAAGAAATCATTTTGGCCGAAGATCAATCTACGGATAATTCACTGGAAATCTGCCAAAAATTAGCAGACCAATATACCAGAATAAAACTGTTTCAACATCCTGACAAAGGAAATCACGGAGCTGCTGCCACAAGAAATCTGGGTATCGAAAAATCATCAGGGAGCTTCATTGCCTTTCTTGATGCTGATGATTACTATCTTCCCAATAGATTTGAAGCAGAAAAGAAAATATTTGGCGACTCAAAGGTTGAAGGTGTTTTCGGTGCTGTTTCCATTGAGTATTTAACCGAAAAAGGTAAGCAGGAATTTCAGTCTAAATTTAATAATGCTTCTCTTACTACAGTTAATTATCCAGCTGAAGGGCAAGACGTATTTAAAGGACTTTTAGGTTTAACACCTAAAACTTTCGGCACCTTTTTTCACCTTAATGCGCTTACCGTAAGAAAATCAACTCTACAAAAAAACAAGTTAAAATTTAATGAAATTCTGCGTGTTCACCAGGATTCAGATTTTATTATTAAACTGGCTTACCACTCTTACCTGAAGTCGGGAATTATAGATGTGGCAACCGGCGTGAGAGGTATTCACGATGACAACAGAATAACCAAGATCGTCAAATATTCTCCGCAGTATAACGAAAGACAGTTTCTTTTTTGGAACTCTTTATATGAATGGTCAAAACAAAACAAAATAGATCATGATGCAGCTCAGCACATTGATCTTCAGAAAAAAGCTTTTGAACTTTCTGTAAAAAAGGGATTTTCAAAAACAGCGGCAATTTTCATGGCAATAGTCAGAAATCCAAAGATTCTGAAAACAAAATACCGATTCACTTATACCCACTCATGAAACTCAATAACCTACAGATATTAAGAGGGATATCGGCCCTTCTAGTGTGCTGTTTTCATTTCTCAGCATATCTCAATTTTGAGGGATTTCCTCTTGGAGATATTTTGTTCAGAAGAGGCAGCATAGGAGTCAGTATCTTTTTTGTAATCAGTGGGTTTATCATGGCCTTTACGACTCTGAAAAAGGATTTCAGCATTAATACGACCAAAGAGATTATTTTATTTTATAAACGTCGAATCATCAGAATTGTTCCGCTTTATTTTCTGCTTTCCGCAGCCTGGATGATTATAGGAGGCAGCCTGATGCTTTACTTTCATGGAGAAGGCTTTAAAAGGTTTATCCATTCAGTCTTTTTTCTTCCACAAAAAAACACATTTCCAGTCCTTTATTTGGGGTGGTCTCTCAATTACGAAATGTTCTTTTATCTGATATTCGGTTTGTCGTTACTTTTTAGAAAGACACGATATACTTTTATCATAGCATTTTTTACTTTAAGTTATATCACAGGACTTATGTATCCTCCATCAAGTGCCTACCTGCAGATGGTTACCAGCCCAATGAACTTATATTTTGTGATAGGTATAATGTTTGCCCTTTTACTGAATAAGGTTTCCGTCAATAGAAACTGGGCAACGGTGCTTTCCAGCATTGGTATTTTATCGTTTACAGCTATTTTATTCAATATTATTCATGTGTCCGATACCTTGTGGATACTATTGATCGTTTCACTATTTGTTTTCTCTTTTTTGCTGTTTGACTACACCTTTCATTTTAAAGGAAATCGGTTTTTGATTTTCTTAGGAGACATCTCTTACTCATTATATCTTTCACATCCTTTTGTAGAGCTTTTCTTTCGAAAATTCAAAGTGGATGGCTATCTTAATATTCCCTACTTTATAGTAAAAATTATTATCGTAATTGGTTTCGCAGCATTTTTATATTATTTCGTAGAGAAAAAAATAACCGAATATTTAAAAATAAAATTAAAAGCTTAGGCTAAATATAGTATAAAAACACAACTGTAATTTAATTAACAGACAGATGAAGATGAAAATATCCGTAATAATTCCCGTTTATAATGCAGAGAAATTCGTTTCTCATGCTGTAGAATCTGCCCTTCAGTTTGAAGAAGTATATGAAGTGATTTTGGTGGAAGACCAATCTCCAGACAATGCTCTCCAAATATGCATTGGGCTTGCAGAAAAACACGACAGAGTAAAATTTTTTCAACATTCCGACAAAGGGAACCATGGTGCCAGTGTCAGCAGAAATCTTGGTATGGAAAAGGCTTCCGGTGATTTTCTGGCTTTTCTGGATGCTGATGATTATTTTCTCCCTAACCGCTTTGATGCAGAGAAAGAGCTTTTCAAAAATCCTGAAGTAGAGGGTGTTTACGGCGCCCTTGGTGTACATTATTATTCTGAAAAAGCCAGAGAGCAATATTACAGAGTATTCATGGATAAACTTACTACAGTGTACAAAAAGCATAGTCCTAAAGATGTTTTTTACGGACAGATCCACATGCTTGGTACCTTTGGTCTGTTCAGCATTGATACACTTACTCTCCGCAGAGAATCTCTGATTAAAAAAATGGATATCCTTTTTAAAAGCCATTTGAAACTTCATGAAGATACCGAATTTCTGCTTCGTCTTTCTTACTACCTTGATCTGTATCCGGGAAGCATTGATAGAGCGGTTGCCATCCGGGGAGTTCATGAGCATAACAGAATAACCAAAGTGGATACCCGAGTGGTAGATCCCGCGATCTCCAGAACTTTATTATGGAAAGAAATTGATAATTGGGCGCAGACTGAAGACTCTATTCCTGAGGAAGCTAAAATCCACATAAAAAGAATGCTGCGCAGTTTTGAAATTGCCAAAGCTCCCACTTTGAAAAAATGGGGAATGGTAATCAAATATTTGATCACCGATTACAGAAGTATAAGATCCGGTTTGTATAATGTTAATTTTAAACGTTCTTTAATTCCTTAACATAATACACACTACCTAACATAATGAAAATAAAACACATATCAAAAATTATACTTCGCTATATTTGCCATTGAAAATTTCAATAATAAAATGAAAATCTCAGTAATAATCCCCGTTTATAATGCTGAAAAATTTGTTTCTCAGGCCGTAGAATCAGCACTGCAATTTGATGAAGTGCATGAGGTGATCCTGATAGAAGACAAATCCCCGGATAATGCACTCCAAATATGTATACAGCTTGCCGAAAAACACAGCAGAGTGCAGCTCTATCAGCATCCGGATAAGGAAAACCATGGAGCAGGTCCCAGCAGAAATTTGGGAATAGAAAAATCTACAGGAGATTTCATTGCTTTCCTTGACGCAGATGATTATTTCCTTCCCAACCGATTTGATGCAGAAAAAGAACTTTTCAAAAACCCTGAAGTAGAAGGTGTTTACGGTGCCCTTGGTGTACATTACTACTCACAAAGAGCAAAGGAGCAGTATTACAATTTATTTGAGGACAAGCTTACTACTGTTTATAAAAGACACAGTCCAAAAGATGTTTTTCTTGGACAAATCTATATGCTCGGAAGTTTCGGGCTTTTTACCATTGATACGCTGACGATCCGTCGTGAGTCACTCATGAAAAAAATGCAGGTTTTATTCAGAACAAATCTCAGGCTGCACCAGGATACTGAATTTTTTTTCCGGCTCTCCTTCTATCTGGATCTTTATCCCGGAATTCTGGATGAAGCTGTTGCTATAAGAGGGGTTCATGAAAATAACCGCATTACTCAGGTAGATTCTAAAAAAATAAATCCCGCCAGTACCAGGGTTTTGTTATGGAAAGAAGTGTACACATGGGCCAGTCATGAACAAAAAATACCCGATAATGTAAGACAACATATCAGAAGGATGTATCAAAGCTTTCAGATTGGTAATGCACCTACCGTGAAAAAATGGGGAATGATTCTGAAATATCTGATCACAGATTATAAGAGCATCCGTTCGGGGCTTTATAATATTAATTTCAGAAAGCGCTTATTTTGATTTTTTTCGGTCTGCTGCTATAATAGAATCTGCGATTTGTGAACTAAGTACTTTACTGGATTCTTTATACATATGATTTCCGTCTGTATAAACATAATCATCAGGACGGTTAGAAAAGTCATAAAATTTTATCTGCTTTTTCCCGGAGAGCTCTCTCATCAGTCCGTTGAATTCCGGAAATCTTTCATTTTCAAGAGCTGTAATGTTTTTAGAAGTAGGAATGCGAACCAGGTATACTGTCCCTTTAGGCTGTAGATAGTCTATGATCTCATTCAGAGCTTTCATCCGTTTCTCAGACAGTGTATAACCATTCAGCATATCTTTATACTCCTGAGTTTTCTGAGCCGTTCTTGCCGCGATAGAGTCTTTGTTCATATCAATATTGACTTCCATCCAACCGTCTTTGTGAAGAAAGGTATTTGACCTTCCTACAGCTTCCCTGTCAAGATATATTCTAAACCAGCTTTTGTTTAGATTTTTCAGAAGATACTCATAATTGGGAGACATATTATAAAAATACATGTTCCTGAACGGCGAACTCTCTTCAGGAAAGTCCTCTGCCTTTTTCACAATATTCCTCAGTGCCAGATTCCAGGGATTCACCGTTAGAATGAAAATGCCATTTTTAGTGTCCGGATCCAGCTTTCTTTTTAAAGCTTTGAGATAAATTTCTCCATAAGGAGACTGTACAATATTCAGTGAAAAATTATCAAAGGGAACTGATAATTTTTGTTTCAACACCTCTGGAACAACTCCCTGTACTCCTCTTGAATCTCCCAAGATAATATTCTGCGGCTTTTCAACAGCAAAATGCATGTAATTGTCATCCGTATTACCATCAGCATAAGAGCCCAAAAATAACAGGACAGCAACAATCCCGATGATATAGAATGATATTTTAAATAAAAACTTTCCCATATTAAAACTGTTCGTAGATATAGCTGCCGTTGGAAAACACTCCGTAATACATGATGATAAAGATCAGAAAAACATAAAAGGCCCTTCTCAAAAGAGGACGAAACCGCTTGATATCAAGGCCGTGTTCCTGATCCTTATTGATCCAGTCGATTAAAATAACAATTCCTATTAACCCTAAAATTTTAATTTTGATAAACTGAGGGATTGTAAACAAAGAAAAGCTGAAAATTCTGCCATACATTCCCAAAGCACTTTTGAGATCCGGAGCTGCAAAAAGTACTAATGCAAAACATACCATCAACATTGTCAATACCATGTTTCCCACTTCTTTAATGGTAGGAAAATTCCCCGCAATTTTTTTCTTTTTGTTCAGTTTATCCTTTACAATCAATGGAATATAATAAAGTCCGTGAAGCAGTCCAAAAAGCACGAAGGTAAATCTTGGACCATGCCATGCCCCAATCAGCACAAAGTTGAGAATAATAGCCGCAATAAGACCTCTTTTCCCGTGATCTCTGAACTGGATCACTAAGGGTGTAAAGACATATTCTGTAAGCCAGGAAGTAAGCGAGATATGCCACTTCCTCCAGTATTCTGCAATATTCTGTGCAAAAAGTGGAAATGCAAAGTTTTTGGTAATTTTAAATCCAAGGAGTCTTGCAAAACCTACTGCCATATCCGAATATCCCGAAAAATCAGCATACAGTTCAAAAAGAAACAGAACAGCTCCCAGTGCAACCGTACTCCCCGACAGATGCTCATAGTTTTGGAAAATGTTTTGAGTAATGGGTGTGATACTGTTTGCTACAACCAGTTTTTTAAATGCCCCGTACAAAATCTGTCTTGCAGCGTCTGCACCAGCTTCTGCTGTGAAAACTCTTTCTTTTTTTAACTGAGGGAGCAATAATCCTCCTTTATCAATTGGACCTGAGGTCATGCTCGGAAAGAAAGCAATATAATTGAAAAGAGCCAAAGCATCTTTTTCAGGTTTCAGCTTATTATTCTTAATATCAAGAAAATAACTTACCATCCTGAAGGTATAAAAACTGATTCCCAAAGGCAAAATAATGTGAAGGGTAAGTTTGTTTTGAATACTGAACAGTTCTGCAAAGGACTCAACAAAAAATCCAAAATATTTAAAATAGAAAAGCGTTCCAATGGCTAAAATCAGACCTGAGTTGATATAAATCTTCTTCGCTCTGCCCTGGCTTTCACCAATTTTAAGCCCCAAATAATAGGTTACCGCAGAACTTCCGGCCAAAAGAGCCATAAATCTCCAGTCCCAGAAACCATAAAAAATATAGCTGGAAACTAATAACAGGATATTCTGCAGTTTCAGATTCTTTTTGCATACCAGCCAGTAAAGACCGAAAACGGCTATAAAAAAAAGGAAAAAAGCAATAGAGGTAAACTGCATTGATCTTTGTTTAAAATATCATTAATAGTGGGAAGCATCCACAAAAAGATGGTTTCCGTTAAAATGTTTTCCGCCATTAATGCAGAGTTCTATGATAGTGGCAACATCCCCGCCTTCGAGCTTATCTTTCAGCGGATAGCCTGAGGCAATCATTTCCTTCATTCTTTCGTCCATATCTTTATGGAAATCTGTAGGAATAAAAGATGGAGAGACTGAATTGCAGGTAATGCCGAATTTTACATTTTCCAATGCCCAGCTTTTGCTCATCTGAAGGAGATAGGCCTTGTTGGAATTATATACAGAAGTTCCGATCGCCGGAGAAACCATTGATGATGACAGGATATTGATAATTCTTCCAAGCTTTTTCTTTCTGAATGTACTGATACATTTCTGGGTAACCTGAAGAGCAGGCATCACATTATTTCTAAAATCTTCAAAGATTTTTTCAGCTTCTGTTTTATGGAAATAAGTTCCAATAAATGTACCGCTGTAATAATTATTGATTAGAATATCCGGATCAAAAGTCTCTATTTCCGACAGAAAAGCCTCCATTTGACCTTCTGATGTGAAATCGATCTGAAATGCTTTTGCTCCAGAAAAATTATTCTCAATTTCGCGGGCAGAATCTTCCGAATGACAGTACGTAAACAAAACTTCATATCCTTTTTCCAAAAGAAAAAGATTAATCTCCTTACCAATTCCGGATGAACCTCCGGTCAAAACAACTTTTTTCACTGGAATTCTTTAATTTGTATTTTACCTGAAGCTACCGTTTTAAGGTCAGCATTTATAAATTTAAAGCTCAATGTATTCACCTGGACGGCCTCCGACTGATCTGTAACAACCGCTTCAAAATTCAAAACATCATCCAGATATACCGGATTTTTGAAATTGATGGTCTGTGAAAGAATCATCACCTCTTCAGTTGGAAGAAGCTCCCCAATAAAATAAGATAGAAAACCGTTCAGAATATTGCCATGCATGACTTTTGACTGAAAACCTTTATTTTTTGCAAATACCTCATCGGTATGCAAAGCATTACGGTCTTCAAAAACAGAGATAAAACCGTTGTAAATACGGTCATCTACTTTGAACTGATGCGTAAAAGCCTGATTTTCCTGAAGTATCATTACTTGGTCAATATACAGTCTATCATTTCCCCTACATTATTCCAGCTTTGGATTTCTGACGACGTAAAGCGTACTCCAAAAGCTTTTTCCACCGCTACAATAAGCTGAATATGAGAAAGAGAATCCCATTCTTCTATATCATCTGCCGTTGTTTCAAAACTTAATACTATGGTATCGTTATCCAATTCGTCATGAAAAATACCTGTAAGCTTTGCTAAAATTTCATCTTTGTTCATAATACTGTACTTGTGATTTATTATTTATTGTTGATATATACTTGTTTAGATTGGTAATGGTCGACATCCAGAACCCATTTCTGATCCTGTTTGGTAAAGCCCAATCTTTCGTAATGGTCTTTTACCATCTGGTTTTTGGCTGTCGGAAGATATTCTCCAACGACATATTTATAGCCCTTTTTTCTGGCAGATTCCACGATCGTGTTCAGGGTAAAGTCTTCCATCCCTCTTTTCAGAACACGGCAGCTCATTAACCAGGTATCGATGAACAATGTTTCTGAATCTTTCTTTTCCAAAACGATCACGCAGATCAATCCGTTGTCTCCATACTTATCTTCCAATGTAAAAGAAAAGGTATAATGGTCCTCAGAATTAATCAGGCTGTCTACGTCCTGTTCCGTGTACCGAACTGTTCTCAAATTAAACTGATTGGACCTCTGGGTAAGCTGGGAAACCCGTGGTTTTGAAAAACTGTTGAAAGATTTTACATCAGAAGTCATATTCATGCTCTTCAGAAAATCTTCCACATTGGTAAAGCTGTCCAGATCAACGGCTCTCTGTGCTTCCACCTGATACTGTTTTGTACGTTCTGCATCATTTTCAGAGAAACTGGCTGTTTCGAAAAGATTTAAACTGTATAAATATTCAAGATATTCTGCAGGATCTTCCGGCAGTTCGGGAACGCATACCTCAGGAAGGTTTTCGCGAACTAAATTTCTTTCAAACGGATTATCATCAAGAAATACCATGGAATCAAATCCAATGTTCAGGATCCCCTGAATTCTTCTGATATTGTCAGCTTTATTATCCCAATTGGCCACGAAAACAGCAATATCATCCATTTTAAGGACCATATCGGGATGTTTTTCAAAAGGTTCTTTAGCCTTATCTTCGTCGTTTTTGCTGCACACTGCAAGGATTACTCCTCTTTGCTTAAGTGCCTTAACCCAATACTGAAACTCAGTGAATGCTTTACCAATTCCCAGACTTCCAAGTTGGATTTTTTCCAGTCCGTCATCACCAATAATTCCTCCCCATGTTGTATTGTCCAGATCCAGGATCAGACATTTTTTAAATTTACCTTCCAGAGAAGAAATAATACTGGTTATATAATGGGCTACAATCGGCAGGCTGTCCAGCGAAAGCACCATTTCTGTATTGATATATATGCTCGGTGAGAACATAAAGTTTCTCCCCCATTTATTTTGTATTGAAAGAAGATCTGCTATAAAGAAATTATCATTAGCAAGAGCTATTTGTGCAGAAAGCAGATAATTCAGTTTATTCAGCTGGAAAACAAAGGAAGATTCTACTTTATTCGAAAAATTTCCAAAAACCTGATTATCGATTCCCGGAAAATTACAGTAAATAACCCTGCTTTGGGTTCTCTTCTGTATATTCAGGTAAAGATCCTCAATATAGGAGATTTTATTCTCTGCAAATACATTTTGTGTATCGTAAGCTTTGTAATACTGGCTTAGTAATTTATGCGTAGATTCGAATATAATGGTATAATCTGCATTAAACTCATAATATTCTGAAGAAGGATCTAAGATTTGTCGTGATATCTGACCGAAATCGGCTTCAAAAATTTCAAATTCAATACCTTCATTCATCGCCGTTCCTCTCAAAGCAATATTGAGAAACTGAGTGGCGGTATCACCTAGTAAAGCAACCTTAATTTTTTTAAGCTGAGGGATATTTCTGCGGAGTTCTTTCTTAAGTTCCGAAAACGTTTTGTACATGAATTCTTTTATTTTATTAAAATATGAATGTACCTGTTCTCCAATCTTTCTGTTCTAAGTTAATCTTACTACAGGTTTTCCGAAATACCGGCTCCTGACTGTAAATGCATGTAATATCTGTATTGGGAACATTTTTTATAATCATCATTGTGTTTGTTTAGTTACAAAAATAAAGATTTTATCTGATATTTACCTTTTTAAGATAATCTCTGAGTGGCTTTTCAATAAACTGGTAAAATAGTATAGACATCAAAATCAGAATAAGCAGATAAATCCAGAATACGGTATTAATATCAAGTTTATATTTCTCCCACTTCAAAAGCTCTCGTAGAATATATAAAACAGGAATATGAGTGATATAGACTGCATAGCTTGCTTCCCCAAGGTACTCAAGAGGTTTTAAGGAAAAAAGCTTTGTCACAAATCCATTATTCCGTGAAAGTAAAATAATAAGTGGAATAAAAAGTACCGCCATAAGTCCATTATGGTAAAAAAGAGGAACAAAAATCAGAGCAATCATGATTGCTGCGAAAATAAGGATTACAGGAATATCGTAATTCCTCTGTTTAAAATTATTAATGAAAAACAATCCGGCAAGATTTCCTACCAAAAATTCACTGACGTGCATCAACGGAAAATAATAGAGAAACTCATGACTTTCTGTATGAGGTCCTTTATACGATGGTGAGGCCACAAACAAATGGGAAAACACTTGGGTAATGACCCACAGAACTATGGCTGCGATCCAAATACTCTTATTCTTTTTGGAATAGAAGTAATTATAAAGTAACGGAAAAATAAGGTAAAAGAGAAATTCAACCGAAATAGACCATCCTGGGAAATTTAAGATCATAGCCTTTCCCGGGATCCAGCTCTGGAGCCCAAGCAGGTACAACAAAGCATTACCTACGCTGAAACCTGAATATCTCGTGACCAGATAAAGCAACAATCCCAACACATAGAGTGGATAAATTCTGGCAAATCTGTTTTTATAATATTCTAAGTATCCGATTTTTTGTTTTTTGTGATAGGCCACGATCATGATAAAGCCAGAGAGGATAAAAAAGTAGCTCACTCCCACATTCGCTTTTAAAAAGATATCTGCAATATAATCTGTCTTATACACAAACATATCTTTATTGAAATGAGATATGACAATAGCTAAAGCCGCAAGAAATCGGGTAAAGGTAATCTGGCTGATTTTCATTCATGAAAGCTGTTCAACAGCATTTATATAGTTTTTAGTCAAATATAATAACTTTCAGATATTTACATGATACCTTAGGTTCATCATGGTAATCGTCTACTTTTTATTCAGTATACCGTTCAGGAGAGGCGCTAATTTCGTCGAAAGAATTTTTGAGCCTTTCTCATTCAAGTGTCCATAATCCCATCTGTTTTGATACAGATAAAATTCAGGATAGTCCTCAGGATTTACCATACTTATAACCGGAACACTCAATGCCTTCTGATAGACCAGCAGCTTTTTTGCATCTGGTTCTGCCGGCCCCGGAATAAACATGATGAGTTCAATATTTCTCTTTCTGCATTTCTCAGCAAGTGCATTGATTTTTTCAACCAAAGCTCTGTTGACACGATACTTTTTATGATCTGCATGATATCGCTCCAGCCTGTCTATAACGACCGCTTTAAGTTTACCTTCTTCTGTTTTGGGAACGCTGCTGTATTCCAGCGGCGAAAAGCCCTGCCCTTCATAGACAAATTGATTGTGGTTTTCCTGAACAGCCCTTTCATCACAATGCTTATTAAAATGAAAAACATTGAGAATGAAGGATACCCAAGAAAGAACAACCTGTTTGTAACTGCCGTTATCTATATGAAATTGGCTTGCAAAAAGCGTATTTTCATAATTAAAAGCCCCAAAACTCCTCTCTGTCTTCAGATTCAGTTTGGTAATATTTATTTTATCCTGAAGTTCAAGAACTATATACTTTGGCTTAAAGGATGGGGTTTCAAGTATTTTTTCTAAAGTCTGGAAATTTTCCAGATTGAAACTTGCATTGGCGCCTAAATTATATGATTTTAAACCTTTACTGTTTTCATCAAGTAATTTACAGTCAATTTGATTATTGATTTTCGAACTTCCAATGAAATAAAGATTATACTCAGGATGCTTTTTCAGGTATTCCATCTTTGCATTTAAAAATGGATAGGAATAATTGCTGTTCGGATTAAAAGCAAGTTTTATTAAACCAATAATGAACATTATGGCTAGAAATAAAGACAATATTGAAATAAATCTTCTCATTTAAAACTGAAAATATATAAATTCATTACTCCCGAAATTCGCAAAGTTTAAGGTTAAATAAGCGACCAAAATATAAATTACAGCCTGAATCCAGGCTTTTCTATCCTGAATTTTCAATCCATAATCATGGGTTCTGTTCATCCATTCCATTCCAAGCATGAAAATAATCAATCCAAATAAAACAGGTCTGAACTCTGATGGAAATGAAAATAAACTCTGACTGAAAATCCCTTTAATATATCCAATGGCATCTGAAACGCTACTTGCACGGAAGAAAATCCAGGCGAAACAGGTCAATCCAAAGGTGATCAGAATACTGAAAACTTCTTTAAACGAAGGAATAATTTTACCCATCGCTACGACTTCCAGATGGTGTCTGTTTTTCTCAGCAATTAATAACGGAAGGAAAAATAAAGCATTCAATCCGCCCCAGATGATAAAAGTCCAATTGGAACCATGCCAGAAACCACTGACCAGAAAGATGATGAAAGTATTCCGGATTTTCATCCACAATCCCCCCTTGCTTCCCCCTAAAGGTATATAAAGATAATCCCGGAACCACGAAGAAAGTGAAATATGCCATCTTCTCCAGAACTCTGCAATATCACGCGAAAAATAAGGGTATGAAAAGTTTTTCAACAGTTCGATTCCAAATAACCTGGATGTTCCCAGCGCAATGTCAGAATATCCTGAGAAATCTCCGTAAATCTGGAAAGCAAAGAGAACTGCTCCAAATACGAGATTGCTGGCACTTTCAGTATGATAATTACTGAATATTTCATTCACAATAGGTGCACAGTTATCTGCAATCACCATCTTTTTGAAAAACCCCCAGAGAATCTGCGCCATTCCGTCTTTTGCTTTCTCATAATCAAAAGATCTTTTCCGCTGAATCTGTGGAAGGAGATGGGTTGCTCTTTCAATAGGTCCTGCGACCAATAAGGGAAAATAGCTTACAAAAACCGCATAATCCACATAGTTTCTCTCTGCGGGAATCCTTTTTTTGTAAACATCTATAACATAGGAGAGACCGTGGAACGTATAGAATGAAATACCTACCGGTAAGATCACCTTTAGCAACCACATATTAACACCCAATCCAAATGTTCTCAGCAATTCTGCAAAGTTTTCAATGAAGAAATTGTAATACTTAAAGAAACCCAGAAAACCCAGGTTGATAGCAATACTCAATACAAGCCAGAATGTTGCCTGCTTCTTCGTTTTACTGTTTTCAATCTGAATCCCTGAAAAATAATCGAGCAGAATAGAAAACATAAGAAGAAACAGAAAACGCCAGTCCCAGCAGCCATAGAAAAAAAAACTGGCAGCCAGCAAAAGCATATTCTGGAACTTATAATTCTTATTAAATACACACCAGTATAAAACAAAAATGACAGGCAGAAAAATAAGAAAGGCAATAGAATTAAAGAGCATAGAGTTTTCTTTAATGTAATAAATACAAAATTACTTTATAAAAACTCCAATATACTTCCCTTCATATTCCACCACTGTTGTTTCTATATTATTTTTTTCACAGAAGTCCTGATAAGCAGAATTATCCCCAATATCATCACTGATGAATACACCTCCTTTTCTAAGATGTTTATATAACTCATCATAAGCCCACATTCTTCCGTTATAGCTTTTATCCGAATCATAGTGAAGAACATCAAAAACTGAATTTTCGGCAAAAATCTTAGGCAGTGATTCTTTATCCGCGAACCTGAATAATTTCCAGTTGCTCTTTAAGTTTTCAGGAACAACATACCCTACATACTGATCCCCATCCTGTGCCAGATAAGGCATATCAGAGCTGTATAGTGTTCCATTTCTTTTTGACAAAGAAAGAAGTGAAGCCAATGATGACCATCCGTACGCAACACCAGTTTCCACCACATGCTTTGCATTGGTGAATTCACACGCATAATAGATCAGTTCAAGAGCTCCCGGACCTCCCATTTTCACGGGGCAGTCTTTTTCTCTTTGCACAGCTGTTTTCAGCGCATCGGAATAGTCACTTCGAAAAGCATCCATCTCAAGCCCGAACAGCTTTAAAATAGACTCTTTTTGGGAAACAGATCTTTCTGCAGCCCATGAATTGGTTTTATCTTTTCCTTTAAAGGCATTGCCTCTATTGACTGTATTTTTAATGATTTTCCGGCCAAGCTCCGGATAAAGATCGGGTCTTTTCAGATACCCTATAAAAGTTTTGAGAACTCTTGCTATTTCACTCACTGTGTTAAAGTTTAGTCTGCAAAAATAATTATTTTTCTGTAATGTTTAATTTTTATCTTTGTCAAAAATTTATTAATTCAAAAAACGCATATATGTCCAATGAGGTTTTCTATCCTGATAGCTAATTATAATAACGGTAAATTTTTCAAGAACTGTTATGATTCTATTATTGCACAGACGTATGATGATTGGGAAGCTGTCATTCTTGATGATGCCTCGACTGATGATTCTTTGGAAGTCATCAAAAAAATAATAGGAAACGATTCCCGTTTCAAAATACATGAGAATGTCAAAAACAGTGGTGTAGGCGTTACCAAAAGTAAACTCATTGAACTTGGAACCGGAGATATCTGCGGTTTTGTAGATCCTGATGATGCTATTACTCCCAACGCATTACTTTCAAGCATTGATGTTTTCAAAAAAAACAGGGATGTAGTTCTCACCTATTCCCAATATGTAAAATGTGATGAAAACCTGATCCCTATAGAAATTCCAAAACTAACGATGAGGGTTCCTAACAATGATCCTTACTTCTTTAACTGTCCCGTTCATATTGTTCATTTCGTATGTTTCAGAAAAAACATTTATGACCAGACCGAAAAGATAAACACAGTTATGAGAATTGCCGAAGACCAGGATCTTTATTTAAAAATGTACGAAAAAGGTAAAGTGCAGTTTATCAATGAACCCAATTATCTGTACAGAACCCATTCCGGAGGAATTTCGCAAAATGAAAACAGACCGAAATCCCGTGAGTATTTTGCAAAGGTAATTTTCAATGCTATGAAGCGCAGAAATCTTAAAACGATAAACGGAAGGCCTGTTCCCAACGAATATCATAACTCTGCCGAAATTTATAGTTTACTGGAATATCAGAGTTCTATTAGTTTTAGAATAAAGAAAAAACTAAAAATATTTGCACAACAAATCTTTAGTTAATCATGGAGAAGAACAATAAAATAAAAGTCCTTTTCAGACACCGTTCCATGGAAATGGGTGGCGTGGAGAAAGTGATTCTGAGTATTCTAAATAATCTTGACCGTGATAAATTTGACATCACAGTCTGCCTGAATCTGAATCAGGGTGAGCTAAGAAATGAGTTTCCTAAACACATTAAAAAGATCTATCTCACCGACGGAAAAGAGGATTTTTCTAAAAACCCGCTGATCCACAAACTGCAGCTGCTCCGCAGAAGGCTGAAGCTTTCCCGTGCTCTGAAGGATCACAAAATTTCTGACCGTCTTTTGGGAAATAAAAAATTCGACATCGAAATTGCTCCTACCTATTCTGCATTTTCATCTGTAATCAATTCCAGCAACAAGGCTTCCAGGAAAATAGGATGGTTTCATTCCGAGATCAATGTTCCTACTTTACAGCCTCTGGTGCCGGATATCCTTAAAAACTTTCCCCAATTTGATCATATGATCTATTGCTCGCAAAAGATTAAAGATCTGATGCACAATTATTACCCACAACTTCAATATCCTGAAGAAAGCGTGGTCATCAATGCCATCCCCATTGAAGAAATTAAAAGAAAAGCAGAAGAAAAGATTGAAGCTCTCCCCGAAGGACCTGTTTTTGTTTCTGTAGGACGTCTTCACAACCGAAAAGGATACCACAAGCTGATTGATGCTCATAAAAGACTCATCGATGAAGGTTTCCACCATACCATTATCGTAGTGGGAAGTGGTGAAGAAATGAAAAACCTTACTGAACAGATCCGTGTGAATAATGTTCAGGATACTTTTATTTTAAGCGGTAACAGGATGAATCCTTATCCGTACGTTAAAAATGCAGATTATTTTATTCTTCCTTCCGAGTCTGAAGCATGGCCACTGGTAATTGCGGAAGCATTAATTCTTCAAAAACCCATTATCGCTACCGATACCGGAGATGTAGGTGTAATGATTAAAGATCGGGAAACAGGTTACCTCATCAATTATGAGACTGATGAAATGTATTCCGCCATGAAAACTTTTCTAACGGATCCTGAGCTTATTGCCCGAATCAGAAAGAATCTGGAAACCATAGAGGACCAGTTTGACAATCAGAAAATTTTTGATACGGTGGAAGGAATTCTTGAAGATCTTCACCGAAAAAGTTAATGTGCAGAATATCCTCCGTCTACCACAAGATTTGATCCCGTAATCCATTTTGCGCCATCTGAGAGTAGAAAAATACAGGCATTTGCCACATCTTCTGGCTGCCCTATTCCCAGAGGATGTTTTTTAAGAATCTCTTCAGCTGCTTCTTCACCAATGTTTTCAAACATTTTCTCAAGGATTGGTGTATTGACCATGGCCGGGCTTACACTGTTGACCCTGATACCACTTCTTGAGAGCTCCATAGCCAGAGAACGTGCTCCTGAAACGACAGCTCCTTTGCTCGCCGAATAGGCGGCCTTTCCGATCTCACCTACCATTCCCGCAACTGAGGAAATGAATACGAAACTGGAGTTCTCATTTTTGTATTTCTTAAGGGATAAGATTTTGGCAATTTCAAAACCTGAAATCACGTTAACAGCAAAGATATCTGAGTAAAGCTGAGGAGTATGTTTCTTCAGCGGAAGCGTTTTTTCTATGCCCGCGCAGTGGATAAATCCTGAAACCTTTCCTAGTACAGTCACTTTTTCAGCGATCAGTTCTTCGAGATTTTCACAGCTGGTAATATCAGCAATAATAGTTTCGGCTTTAGTATCAGGAGCCAGCATTGAAATAGTTTTTTGCAGTTCCTCTTCGTTTCTTGCGATAAGGATAAGATGAGCTCCACTTGTGCTGCATTCTACAGAACAGCTTCTCCCGATGCCGGAAGAAGCTCCTGTAATAAGAATGGTTTTATCTTTTAAAGAAAACTGATTCATTAATCTTCAAAATTTTCTTTACCAATTGCATTCATCAGATCAGAAACAGTTTCTATATCTTTAAAGTGCTTGGTGTCGATTTTCTTATCGAAATTCTCATCAACAAATGCAATAACGGAAAGCAGACTGATGGAGTCATAGCTTTCCAGACTCTTTAAATTTGTTTCAACGGTAAGCGTTTCGTCTTCCTCTAATTCTTCCTGTAATTTCTCTAAAAAAACGGATGTCTTCATATATTTTTTATTTATGGCTTTTATATTATTATTTATTTTATTATTTAAATGTCCAGCACCGTTGCTCCCCATGAATACCCTACTCCGAATCCGGCCATTAAAACACGGTCTCCATCTTTAAGTATTCCCCGATCCATCATATTTTTGAGGGCAATTGGAATGGTTGCAGACACTGTATTTCCAGTATTTTCCATGTCAATGTAAAACTTTTCTGCCGGAATCTTAGTCTTTTTTCTCAAATAATTCAGCATAAAAGAATTGGCCTGGTGAAAAACAAAGTGATCAATATCATCCATAGTCAGCCCGTTAGTCTCCAAAGTCTGCCTTACCAGTCCAGGAATATTTTCAATTGTAAAATTAAAAATTTCAGGACCATTCATGTAAAGGTTTTCAGGTTCAAAATCATTTTCCGGATTTAGTTCAAAATCTGTTTTGAACGCCCCTTTCTTTACAATAAGATTCTCAGCACCACTTCCATCTGTTCCCAGACAAAACTGATATTCCTGTGCGTTTTCATCTTTCTCAACAATCGCAGAAGCTGATGCATCACCGAATATACTTCTGTTCCCTTTATCTTTGGGATTAATATGCTTTGTATATGTTTCTGATGTAATCAATAAAATACTTTTGGCAATACCTGAAGCTATTAATCCTTTAGCAAAAGCCAGTCCATAAACGAAACCGGAGCACCCTAAATTAAAATCTACAGCACCAATATTTTTTCTTAATCCCAGTCTGTCCTGAAGAATACACGCCGTCGTAGGAAGGAAATAATCAGGGCTTTGAGTACAGAACAACACAAAATCAACTTTGCTTCTGTCGTAGTTTTCAAAAAGCTTTTCAGAAGACTTTACAGCAAGCTCCAGTACAGTCTCGCTTTCTGAAGCAATATGACGCTGCTTGATCCCAACTTTTTCGTGAATTCTATCAGAACTCCATTCGGGAAACTCTCTCTCAAGATCCTCATTGGTGAGAACCTGTTTGGGCAAATAATATTCTATTTTGGAAACTTTTATCATATAAATTCTTTTCTTTGCAAAAGTAAAAAACAAAATCACAATAATGATCTTCCTGTTCAGAATCGTATTAAAAATACATTCCGTCTATCACGCATTTCTCAACAAAGCCAGCCTTGAGGCAGCAAAATACCGCGGTATGAAGGTCGGGAAAAATTTCAATATGCCGGACAAAATTTATTTTGGAACCGAACCTTACCTGATTGAAATAGGTGACGATGTGAATATTGCTGCCGGAGTGAGATTTGTAAATCACGGTGGGACGACCACCCTTCTCAGAAAACTCCCGGGCTACGAAGATGCCCGTATTTTCGGAAGAATAAAAATCGGAAACAATACAACTATCGGAATTAACTGTGTTATCACCCATGAAGTACAGATTGGAAACAACTGTATTTTGGGAGCCAATTCTGTTTTGTCTCAATCGATGCCTGATAATACCGTTTTTATCGGAAACCCGGCACAATTTCTCTGCACTATAGAAGATTATGGGGATATTGTTCTAAAAAGCAGTCCCGAGTATCCAAGAGAACTGGAAAACGACAGAAAGAAACTGGATGAATATATAAAGGCTAACCTCCCTTATAAATTCAAAAAAGCCAGAAGAATAAAATAAACACACAGACTGAAAAAAATTTATTAGCGTTATTTAACTGACATTCTATGCCCCAAAAGAAAAAAATACTGATCAGAATTGGCTCTCTCCGACATGGAGGTGCAGAAAAAGTGGTGGTCAATTTCCTCAAAAATCTTCCTAAAGACAAATACGAAGTTGATTTGCTGATCAATCTTTATACTGGAATGTATATCAAAGAAGTTCCGTCATGGGTGAATCTTCGTTATCTGCTGAAAGGCGAAATGATTACCACGAATAAACCTCACGAAATTCCGGTAAAAGCATTTCGAGTGCTTTACCAGAAAATGTTTCTGTGGTTTCCTTCCCTGCTTTATAAGTTTGTCCTGAAAAATAAAAAATACGATGTAGAAATAGGGGCTATTCATGGTATGTACAGAGAATTGTTATCCAGCCCTCAGAAAGATTCAAAAAAGATTATCTGGATTCAGAACGATATTTTTAATCTGAAAGAATATACACCGGATGTCATCAGACAGCTTTTCAGATTCGACAGAATACTGGTGATCTCTAATAAACTGAAGGAGGAAATGCAAAAGGTCTCTCAGAATGACAGAGAGAAAAAAGCAGTTGTTAAAATTTTCAATCCAATAGACAAAAAGGATACTTTAAATAAAGCGAACACACCAATTGATGATTATCCTTTTTCGAATGACCTCCCTACTTTCATTACCATTGGAACAGTGTATCCACAGAAAGGCTATGACAGACTCCTGGATGTTCATAAGAAACTGATCAATGAGGGACTGAAACACCAGATCATCATTATTGGTGACGGTTTTGAATTTGAGAAAACTCAGACAAAACTTAATCAGTTAGGTCTTCAGGACACTGTAAAAATGCTCGGTTTCAGAAGTAACCCTTATCCCTACTTAAAAAAGGCCGATTTTTATGTGATGTCTTCGAGGCATGAAGGCTTTCCTACTATCATTGCAGAAGCATTGATTCTAAACAAACCTGTTGTATCTACTGATGTATCAGGAATTAAAGATCTTCTTCAGGACGGACAGCTAGGACTTATCACCCCAAATTCAGAAGAGGGGATTTATGAGGGAATGAAGAAATTCCTTTCTGAGAAGGAACTCTCTGCCCGTTATGAAAACGAAATCAAAACGGCGGATCTGCCATTTGTACTGGAGAAATCTGTAGCACATCTTCAGGATATTATAGACGAATTATAAATAGTTTAAGCATGGGTTATACAGTTATACAAAAAGATTTTTACAGAGAAAGCGGAAAATGGCTCTCTTCATTTGAGATCTGGAAAAAATGTATCAATCCAAATCTGCATTTTATTTATGTTTTAAGAAAAGCCCAGAAATATAGAAACCAACCTGTATTGGGAATATTCTGGAAGTTTGTTCTAAGACATTATCAGATAAAATATGGCTATCAGATCTATCCTGAAACTGAAATTGGAGAAGGTTTTTATTTAGGGCACTGGGGAAGCCTGGTCATTAATCCTAAGGCTAAGATTGGGAAAAACTGTAATATTGCACAGGGAGTCACTATCGGCCAGCAAAACCGCGGCAAACTACAGGGTTTCCCAACTATAAGTGATGAAGTATGGATTGGAGCCAACGCTGTCATTGTAGGTGGAATTACGATTGGACACAATGTATTGATTGCGCCCAACTCTTACGTCAATTTTGATGTTCCTTCCAATTCCGTAGTCGTTGGAAATCCCGGAACCGTATATCCTACCGAAAACGCGACAGAATCGTACATCAACCACAAAATCTAATACATCCTCTGCCCGGCAGGACAAATAAACAGCGTGGAACGCCATATAAAGCTGATTATAGAATACTGTCTAAACGATATCAAATTTAAGGACTCTCTGTATTGAAGCGTTTTTTCATATAATTAAGAATATTTTAATCTTCAAATTAAATTTTTCCGTTAATAGTTTGTAATTTTATCTTGCTTTTTGAGTTTAGATTATTAAATTTTCAACCGAATTCATCCGGAAACGGCATGTATCAGTCATTTTAAACATGATTTTAAGCATATTTTAATATTAAATATTGTTAAAAGTGATTGCCTTTTCCGCAAAAATTATATTTTTGCATGATTATTGATTTGATCTATTGAATTTGAAAATAATTTAAACGAAATAAATAATTATAAACCTTTTTTTAAATTTTTAAAATTATGTCACAATCGTACGAAGTTATTTTCGAAAACAATAGAAAGTGGGTAGAGTCTAAAATTTCCCAAGATCCGGAATTCTTCCATGAGCTTGCCAAAACTCAGAATCCTGATTATCTTTACATTGGATGTTCAGACAGCAGAGCGACAGCAGAAGAAATCATGGGTGCAAAACCGGGAGAAGTTTTTGTCCACAGAAACATTGCTAATGTCGTGAATACTTTAGACATGAGCTCCACAGCAGTGATTCAATACGCTGTAGAACATCTTAAAGTAAAACACATTATTGTTTGCGGACATTACAACTGCGGTGGTGTAAAAGCAGCGATGACTCCTCAGGATTTGGGATTATTAAATCCATGGCTGAGAAACATCCGTGATGTTTACAGATTGCATCAAACTGAATTAGATTCTATCGAAAATGAAGGAAAGCGTTATGACCGACTTGTAGAACTTAATGTTCAGGAGCAGTGCATCAACGTGATCAAAATGGCCTGCGTACAGGAAAGATATATTATTGATGAATATCCTATTGTACACGGGTGGGTATTTGACCTTAGAACGGGTAAGATTATTGATTTAGAGATCGATTTTGAGAAAATTCTTAAAGACATCCAAAAAATCTACAACCTTACAAGTTCTGATTGGGTAATGAGTAGAAAAACAGATTAGTTTTTCTCAAAATGAATGTAAGATGAAATTCTGGAGTATTATTGTATTGACCTTCTTTCTCAACTTCACAGCACTGCCCGGCATTGCTGCGATTGCCGGTTGGGATATTGCCAGGACCAATGTAATAATCAATGAAGAAGAGCCTCATTCTCACCCATCATCTTTTATTGTATATGAAAAGACACTTCCGAAACCTTTGGACGTATTCGATTACCTGAAGTTTTCCGAGCCAGTTCCTCAGGGTATGTCTTTTGAGCTGATCGATGATTCCTTTCATCTGTCGCCCTTACTCACCATATTTTCTCCGCCTCCGGAAGCTTAATTTTAAGTATAGTTAGATTTTTTAATAGTATTCTATATCAAAATTGATATCGGATACCCATGCTTTAAAATTAAATTTCCAATCTTCTATAATTGACTATCTAAGAATAGATCAATCGGTTATAGTATTTTCAAAACATCATGAAAAAAACATCATTCATAGGAGGAATCAAGGAGAATTTCCCTTCTGGACTCGTTGTATTCTTAGTAGCGCTTCCATTATGTCTCGGAATCGCTTTAGCATCAGGAGCACCGCCATTGTCAGGGGTGATCTCAGGTATTGTAGGAGGATTAGTCGTAGGATTTCTAAGTAATTCAAATATATCAGTATCGGGTCCTGCAGCAGGGCTTACAGCCATTGTTTTAACGGCTATTACAGATCTTGGAGCTTTCGAACTTTTTCTTTGTGCAGGAATTATTGCAGGCCTTATCCAATTAATTTTAGGATTCATAAGAGCCGGAAGTATCTCAAATTATTTCCCGAATAACGTTATCGAGGGAATGCTTGCCGCCATCGGTATTATTATTATTTTAAAACAAATCCCTCATGCGATGGGATTCGATAAAGATTACGAAGGGCATGAGTCTATATTTGACAACGGCCTTAACTTCGGATATTTTACAGAATTATTTGGAGCAGTGCACACCGGGGCTATCTTGGTAACACTGTTTTCAGTAGGTATTCTTATTGCGTGGGATAAAATTCCGGCTTTAAAAAGAATGAAAATGCTTCCCGGAGCATTGGTAGCAGTAGCGGCAGGAATACTTCTTAATGAGTTGTTCAAACTGTCCGGAAGCTCATTGGCGATCGGTACACAGCACCTGGTTTCACTACCCGTTCCCAAATCATTGGATGATTTCAAAAATCTTGTTACGATGCCTGATTTTGGAGGATTCACCAATCCTAAGGTATGGATAGTAGGGGCAACCATTGCCATTGTAGCTTCTATTGAAACACTGCTTTGTATTGAAGCTTCAGACAGATTAGACAAGCAGAGAAGAATTACCGACACCAATCTTGAACTTAAAGCTCAGGGAATCGGGAATCTGATTAGCTCATTTATCGGAGGACTTCCAATGACCTCTGTCGTGGTAAGAAGTTCTGCCAATGCCAATGCAGGCGCTACGTCAAAAATGTCTGCGATGATCCATGGTGTCCTATTACTGGTATGTGTACTTACGATTCCATTTATCCTTAACCTGATCCCTTTGGCGACACTTGCTGCAGTATTGATCCTGGTAGGATACAAACTTGCGAAACCTGCTACCTTTAAGCATTTCTGGCATTTAGGCAAGTTTCAGTTCATTCCGTTTGTTGCAACAGTTGTCGCTGTTGTCGCTACCGATCTTCTGAAAGGTGTAGGTATTGGTCTGGCTATTTCTGTATTTTATATCCTTCAGGGAAATATGAAAAGGGCATATTACCTCAGCAGAGAAAAGCTGAATGATGCAGACGAAATTAATATTAAACTTGCCGAGGAAGTTTCTTTCCTGAATAAGGCAGCAATCAAAAAGACATTGAAAAACGTCAAGTCTAATTCTACCGTGACCATTGATGCACGGGGAACCTCATATATTGCCACAGACGTACTGGAAATGATCCAGGACTTCGCCAATATCCGGGCAAAAGAAGAAGACATTAATGTGGAACTTTTAGGCTTCAAAACTTCATATAAAGACTATGAAAGGGATGAAGACTCTCACATCCTAATCACCCACAGAAGGGCTATGTAAGCCCATTACAATAATTTTTAATTTTAAAAAGAATAAACCCATATGAAAGCACATACATACGAAACTCAATCCACAATTACCCCTGAAAAAGCATTAACTTTCCTAAAAGACGGAAATCAAAGATTTGTAAATAATCTAAAAGCAAACAGAGATCTTTTAGAACAAGTCAATGCAACTCGTGAAGGTCAATGGCCTTTTGCCGTAGTTTTAAGCTGTATCGACAGCCGTACTTCTGCAGAACTTATTTTTGATCAGGGATTAGGAGATGTTTTCAGTATCAGAATTGCCGGTAATTTTATCAATCAGGACATTTTAGGTTCAATGGAATTTGGCTGTAACGTTGCAGGCTCGAAGCTTGTTGTAGTTTTGGGACACACTAAATGCGGTGCATTAAAAGGTGGTTTGGACGCAGCCCAAATCCAGGGAATGGGAATGGATAACCTGAACCATTTAATTAATCACTTCGACCCAATCATTAATGAAATCATCGAAGAAGGTGAAGAACGTTCATCCAAAAATGGCTCGCTTCTGGAAAGACTGAATCAGCAAAATGTAAAAAGTGCCATCGAAGATATCCGTACACAAAGTTCAACACTTAAAAAACTTGAAGAAGAAGGTAAGATAAAAATAGTTGGAGCCAATTATAATGTTGAAACCGGAGTAGTAACCTGGTTGTAAAAAAACATTTTTATTACACCTGCATAAAAAAATCATGTTATAGTTAGATTGGAAATTGATTTTTAAAGTGTACAGCAAAGACCATCGAAATATCGGTGGTCTTCGTTTTTTAATATGATCATTTAAAATTTCTGAACCTTGATTACTTTCCGTTAAATGAAGACATGGTATTCCCTATTCCTGCAAAAACAAATGATAAGCTGGCTTTGGAAAACTTCTCAATTCTTTCACCAAGTTTCTCAGATTCTTCTTCATTCCATGTTCCAAGAACATAATCCACCTGACGCCCTTCCGAGAAATCTGCAGAAATTCCGAAACGAAGTCTCGCATAATTCTGAGTCTGTAATACTTCATTGATGCTTTTCAATCCATTGTGGCCGGCATCAGAACCTTTCATTTTCATCCTCAGTGTACCAAAAGGAAGCGCAAGATCATCGGTAATAATCAATACATTTTCCAGAGGAATATTTTCTTTCTGCATCCAGAACTTCACGGCATTTCCCGAAAGATTCATATAAGTATCCGGTTTCAGGACCAGGACTTTTCTTCCCTTGTATTTCCCTTCTGCCATCCATCCAAAATTGGTGGTATTAAATGAAGCTTCAAGTGTTTCTGCTATTTTCTCTGCTACTTTGAAACCTATATTGTGTCGTGTATTTTCGTATTCCGGACCTTTGTTTCCAAGGCCTACTATTAAATATTTCATTAGAAATTTTTTGCAAAATTAAGAGATAAAAAATAAAAAAGCCCAATCTCAGAAAGATCGGGCTGTATATTTTAAAAATTCTTTTTTAGAAAGGCTTATAAATGTAATTAATACCGAATCCTTTTGTCATGTAAGTCTGCGGATCATAATTATAGTTGGTTGTTCTCGTAATAGGAGAAGGAATTGGAGGTATAAGATCTGTTAAAGATACTTTTTTCGGATTGTTTGGAGATAAGATATGGCTTTCTCTCTCGTTGAAATCCGTAGATACCAGTCTTGAAATTTTATAGGCAACCGGAATAAGCGTGAATGGGCTGATCTCCGTATCATAATCGAAGAAGTCATATGCCAGTCTCGTAATAGGTCTTTCAAATACACTGCCATTTCCAGTGATATTCCCATTGTGTTTTACTACTCTGGATACATTATCCCCTAAATAAGTATATCCTGTTCTCGAATACTTATTGTACACAAAATTAGTTCCGGAAACATCAGTCCCGCTTCTCATTTTTATAGAGTCCAGTTTGGCAGTAGAACCATTATATACTAATTCGTAAAGGGTTTTTGTTTTTTTGAAAAGAGTCTGAGGTCCTGGAGGAGTTCCCGGCAGTACTGGCGGAGTTCTTCTGAAAACAGTTCTGTTTTCAGAAATTTTTTCCAACTTGTCATTGGGACCATAGCTAAATAATTGAGTGTAAGAAACACTGTCTTTATCCAGTTTACCATTTCCATCAAGGTCTAAAAATCCATTAAAGACAACCTGACTTACTTTGTCACCACTGTATGCAATATCTGTAATTGAAGCACTGTCTGTGATTACTTTCGTTGCCAAAAGTCCACTATAGTGATATTCTGCTAATGTATCTTTATCTGTAATTTCTCTGTATAATGCTCTTGGACCTTTGAGGCCTTCGGTGTTGTTCAGATCCAGTAATGGATCTCCATTTTCGTCTAACATGTCTTTGCATGAATGTATAGAAGAAAATCCTGCTATTAATAAAATAAAGTAGAAAAGTCGTTTCATTTCCAGGTAATTGTTTATTTTTTGACAAATATAACTTTTTTCTGAATAAAAGTTATGTTTTTATTTATATTCAAGTAAAACCGATAATTAAATATGCCTATAAAGTTCTGTAAACATATTTAAGCGCCTGATCCTTGTCCGAAACAGGATAATTGAAGCCATCGTACACATAAGTCATTGGTGTATTCACTCCAGCGGCAGGAGCCGGTGGCTGAACAAATACTGATGTAGGATTATTCGGAGAAATCCTGTAGAAATTCTCAGGACGGAGTAAGCTCCATGCGGCAAAGAATGTTTTCGGGAGTGTAGAGTACGGATTGACTTTAGCATCATAATTCTGATAGCTGTAAACGGTCATTTTAGCCGTTGCTAAATTTGGTGCTCCTGTTGCAGTAAGCGTTCCCTTTGCACAATCTGCCTTAAAAATATTATCTCCATTATAGGTAAAGGTACTTTCTGTGAATGAGATATACGCGCTGTTTCCAGCTACTTTTCTTTTTTCCAGAATTTTAGAAATTTTCTTGCCCGTAGCATCATACGTAAATGTGTAATCACTTACAAAAGAATTTATGGCCTGTGCTGCCGTAGCAGTACATGTTGCATTGTATACATTTCCTTTACTGTCTTCGCTGATGCTAAAATCATAGGTTGTAGATCCTGTCAAACTTCCCACAAATTTTATTTTCGCTATTTTATTATCCACATACGTCACTGTACCTGTATAATAGTTATTGGTAGTTCCGTCTCTCAGCATTCCCTTTTGGAAAAGAGTTCCGTTCACGGTATATTCCTCCTGTACAGCAGAATTCAGTGTAATCTTTTCCAACACTCTGGCTGGTGGAGGTGTTGTATTTCCATTACCGCCATTATTGGCACTAGGTTCAAATTGATCAGAAGAAGAGTTGTCACATGAAACAAGAAGTCCGAAAAACACTCCTGCAATGACTTTAAAAATATAGTTTTTTCCCATGAAAAAATATTTTAGTGAGTTCACAAATATAATTCATTTTTTTGATGAAAACATTCACTTATTCAACAAATCGATAATAATCTCTGTATTTTTTCAAAAAAAACCTAAAAACATGAAGCTTTTAGGTTTTTTATTATGATAAAAATTATGAAAATTAATACGGTTGCAGTACGGATGTGGTCAATACCGACTGAGCCATTTCATTATTCAGGAAGTTTGAGTTTACCGCTCGTCCTATACCCAGGGTATTTGAATTTAAATTTCTTTTTGTACAGGCTACCTTTACCGCATAATTATTCTTACGGGCAATATTGGTAAGTGTAGCATTAAGATTAAAAATCTTGTAACTTCCTTCCGAACCAATTAAAACGTCAGTTCGAACAGCTCTTAATTTATTATCTACAAAAACCCCACAGGCAAAACCGGCAGAACTCGCATTCCCTGTTTTCTGGGTAGTCGTCTGGAAGGTAAAAGCTACTTTATTCACGTCATTGGTAACAGAAAATGTATCAGCAGTTCCCGGCAAAACAACCCAGTCACTATTAATAGTAATACCTTCGGAGTAGGGATCAGTAGATCCATTATCCGTGAAAGAAGCTCCCGTCTGATCTGAGACTGTGTTTAATGAAAACACAGACATACTTCCCTGCCCATCAGCAATTTTAATGCTCTTCCAGTCATTTACATTCAATTCTGAATTGTTATGAAACATGGTCCCCGCAGCTCCGGCGGATCCTTTCAGCAGATTGGTTCCTCCTGTTCTGATCTCTTTTCTTGCGTTCAGGTCGCCATTTACATCCAGCATATTGACAGGATTAGCGGTATTTATTCCCACTTGCGCATTCACACATACGGCAAGCAGTAAAGTTTTTATAAAAATAATTTTTCTCATGCTGTATTTTAGTTTGTAATAGAATTAAACACCTGAGGAATTTCGTATACATCCACTTTAAGAGAGGACTGGGTAATGAAGCTGTTGATATTATCCGCTGCATAGGTCCCGATAGCCAGTACTACATTACTCGCTGTTCTATACGAACCTAACCTTGAACATGCAACACTTACTTTATGATCTCCTTTTGACAGATTGGATATAACTCCGATCTGATTGTGAGTAATAAAGGTACTGGATGCACTACTTGCCTTCAGGTTTCTCTGTCTGAGATTCACCAGCTTATCATCCACAAAAATACCACATGCATAATCTATCGATATATCAGTAGTTCCATTGCTGGGAAGATTAGCCTGTACTACGGTTTCAAATTGAAAATACGTCTTGCTGTTATCACTGAATATACTGAGATCCTGTGTAAGACCTGTAATTTTTTTGAATCCCGGAAGACTTGTAATACTTGCCCCTTTGGAAAAAGCTAAATTTCTACCGGAAATAGTTGACTGCTCACTATCGCTAAATTTCACACCTGTTCTGTCCGAAAAGGAGTTATTGAATATTAAATAAAATTTATTCGGTTCATATTCCGGGATACGCAGAGATTTCCAGATTGGAGGATAACCTTCACCCTGAGAAACAAGAAGCTGATCATTATTTCCCTGTGAAAGACTATTGTCTGTGACATTAAGGACAACTACTTTATTTCTTAAATTGACATCCCCGTTAACATCAAGTTTTGCTTTGGGTGAATTGGTGTTGATTCCCACCTGAGCGGAAAGAGACAGTCCTGTCATAAACAACAGGATTGATATAATATTTTTCATCAATTAATTGCTTTTATAAGTTACATACTCAATAACATCAATCTTCATAATCGACTCAAGGGTAAATGCATTTGAAACCGTATTGGTATCTGATACATTGCGCCCAACAGTAAACTGCGAGTTAGCATTGGATGTATTGATCTTTCGGCAAGCTACTTCAAGTTCCTGTACACCTACCGGAACGTTCTGTTCTGTGTAATTAAGTGTAAAAATATAATCCTGAATACCGGACTTTTCTGAATTATTATTTGAAACGATTTTATCAGGACGTACCGCTACCAGCTTTCCATTTCTGAAAACACCGCACGCAAAAGTTACAGACTGAGAGGTCGTAGCTGCTGGAGCCTTCATTTCGACACCCGTCTGAAACTGGTAAGTAAGCCTGTTTTTTCCGTTTTTGATTGTAAAAGTATTTTTAAGTCCATCAATTTTGACCCACTTCCCTTTCGCTGTATTGGTAATATCATCCCCAACATTATTCAGATAAATACCATCTGCTGTGACAGTGTTTGAAAGCCCCGTAATTCCGTTTTGATCGGATGACAGGTATGAATTGATCAATTTGTACTGCCCCTCCTCCATAAAGGAAACATTCAGTGATTTCCAGACAGGAGGCAAACCTTCTCCCTGAGAAACCAAAACCTGGCCGTTTAGCCCTGGATTTCCTGGTACGTCAGAGGTACCGCCTACTCTAAGTTCTTTTCGTAAGGTGGTCTTCCCATTGATATCGAGAGTAGATTTGGGAGAAGTAGTCCCAATTCCCACCTGCGCGTTGACACAAAGCGATAAAAGCCCCGTTGCGCAACTATAAATAATTCTTTTCATAATAAGGTTTGCAAAGTTAATAATTTAAATCACAAAAAACCATTTACACCTACATAAACCTTTAGAAATAAATCGATTACGCTATAGAATTAATTGGATGCAAAAGTAGAATTATTACTACAAAGCATGCGATTTTTATTCAATTTTAATGACGAACATCATTCAAAGCCAATAACAGAGGCAGATGCCGCATAATTTTTTATCATTTTATAGTGATTTTCAAGTGCTTTTGAATTGTGTTTTTTAATTATAATTCCCCTTTTTTCAAACAAAAAAAAAGATCTAAAATTTAAATTTTAGATCTTTTTCTATATTCCAATGACAATAATTGGGGTATTTTATCTCTTAATTATGTCCGATAATTGTTTTCAAAAGCACATTGACCTCATCTACATTTTTCACTTTTTCCTTTCTCATCATAAGAAGATTCCCTTCTTTACCCACCTTTTCTTTAAGCTGAGCTTCAGCAGGATTCTGTGTTAAATAACTGATAATATGTCTGAATCTGTCGGTCTGATAAAACTTATCCTGAGGATTAGCCGGGAAATACCCCAGAAAAACGCCATTCTTCATGACAATCTTTTCAAATCCAATTTCTGAAGCAAGCCATTTAAGTGCAACACTCTTTAATAAATTAACAGCTTCATTAGGGAGCGCACCAAAACGGTCGATCAGTTCAAGCTCGAACTTATGAAGATCTTTCTCATTATCTATTTCCGCAATTTTCTGATAAAGAAGTAGTCTTTCTTCCGTATTTGAGATATAGAAGTCAGGAAGCATCAGCTCTAAGTCAGTATCAATATTGACATCTTTCACAGACTTGAAAAGCTTTTGCCTGTCCTCTTCATTGTCGAACAAGTTTTCAAAATCTGCATCATCTTTCAATTCTTCCAAAGCTTCCTGCATCAGCTTTTGATAGGTCTCGAAACCCATTTCATTGATGAATCCGCTCTGCTCTGCTCCCAGGAGATCTCCCGCTCCCCGGATTTCAAGATCCTTCATAGCGATTTGGAAACCACTTCCAAGATCTGAGAACTGCTCAATGGCTTCCAGTCGTTTCCTCGCATCAGAAGTGATCATATCATACGGAGGTGTGATCAGATAACAGAATGCCTTTCTATTACTACGTCCCACTCTTCCCCTCATCTGGTGAAGATCTGCCATGCCGAATCTTTGGGCATCATTGATGAAAATAGTATTGGCGTTGGGAACATCTACCCCACTTTCTACAATGGTGGTCGCCACAAGGACATCGTATTTCCCTTCCATGAAATCAAGTACATTCTTTTCCAGCTGCTTACCTTCCATCTGCCCATGTCCTGTAATTACTCTTGCATCCGGGACCAGCCTTTGGATAAGTCCGGCAATATCTTTAAGATTCTCAACTCTGTTATTAATAAAATAAACCTGCCCGTCTCTCTGAAGTTCGTAAGAAACAGCATCTCTTAAAATTTCTTCACTAAATCCAATCAGCTGGGTATCCACAGGCTGCCTGTTTGGCGGAGGGGTTTTAATAACCGAGAGATCTCTCGCCGCCATCAGAGAAAACTGAAGTGTCCGTGGAATAGGAGTCGCTGTCAATGTAAGTGTATCAACATTACTTTTCAGTGTTTTGAGTTTATCTTTCACTGAAACTCCAAATTTATGCTCTTCGTCAATGATCAATAATCCAAGATCTTTGAACTTAACAGAACTGCTTACCAACTGATGCGTTCCGATAATAATATCTACTTTACCATTTTTCAGACCATCCAAAGCTTCTGCTTTCTGCTTGGCTGTTCTGAATCTGTTGACGTAAGAAACATTCACCGGAAAGTCTTCAAGTCTTTCTTTGAAACTTCTGAAATGCTGGAAAGCCAGGATGGTTGTGGGAACCAGTACAGCGACCTGCTTTCCATCTGTTGCTGCTTTAAAGGCAGCCCTGATGGCAATTTCTGTTTTACCGAAACCTACGTCTCCGCACACCAGCCTGTCCATCACCGTGTCGGCCTCCATGTCTTTCTTCACATCAATAGTTGCCTTTTCCTGATCCGGAGTATCTTCATAAATAAAGCTAGCTTCCAGCTCATTCTGAAGATAAGAATCCGGGGTATAAGAGAATCCTTTTGCTGTTTTTCTTTCTGCATAGAGTCTTATAAGATCAAAAGCAATCTGTTTTACTTTCGCTTTCGTTTTCTGTTTTAAGGACTTCCAGGCCGGTGAACCGAGTTTGCTCAACACGACCTCTTTTCCATCCGGACCATTATATTTTGAAATTTTATGCAGTGAATGAATGCTTACATATAATAAGTCTCCATTTTTATAAGTCAGTTTAAAACATTCCTGAATTTTCCCATCATTGTTTACTTTCACAAGCCCCATAAATTTTCCGATTCCATGATCGATGTGGGCAATGTAATCTCCGATCTTCAAAGACATTAAATCCTTTAGAGTAAGCTGTTCAGATTTCGCAAAGGTGTTTTTTGCTTTGTAACGCTGATACCGGTCAAAGATCTGATGATCGGTATATACCAAAAGCTTGTGGCCGTTATCTACAAACCCTTCATGCAGTTCGGAGCGGAAACTTTTAAAAGGAAGTTCATTTTCCAGTTCTTCAAATATGGATTCCAGTCTTTCTTTCTGTTTCTCTGTAGAAAACGAAATCCAGGTATCAAAACCTTCGTTCTGTTTTTCCTCCAGATCTTCGATCAACAGTTCAAAATTCTTGTGAAAAGAAGGTTGAGGAAGCTGTTCTACTTTTACTTCAGTTATTTCTTTTAATCCTTCAATAGGGGTTCCGGCAAAATCAATTGTTTTAAATTTTTTAAAATCAAATAGAAATTCCTGATCAGAAATGAAGAGTTCCTGAGGTCTTCTGTGGGCAATATCTTTACTTAACGTTTCATATTTCTCCAGTGACTTTTCGTAGAAAGTTCTGATCTTGTTCATGCCAACAGCTCCATTTCTGGAAACAACAAAACTTTCTACCGGCAGGAGCTGCAGTAAAGAAACTCTTGTACCGGTAACTGAAAAATTCATATTGGAAACCAGTTGAAAGTCTTTCACTTTATCTATAGAAAGTTGGGTTTCTATGTCAAAGGTCTTGATATTTTCAACTTCATTTCCAAAGAATGTGAGACGGTAGGGCTTTTCATTAGCATATGAAAATACGTCAACAATCCCCCCTCTTACTGAAAATTCGCCGGGTTCAGAAACGAAATCAGCCTGTTGAAAGTTATAATGATTCAGCAGTTCATCAACAAAATCAAAGTCCAGCTGATCACCTACTTTTATATGATGGGAAATGGCTTTAAAATCTTCTTTCTTTAACACTTTTTCCGATAAAGCTCCTGCATAAGCGACAACGACCTTGGGAGATCTTCCGGAATTGATCTTGTTTAAAACCTCTGTACGAAGAACAAGATTGGCATTCTGTGTTTTCTCAACCTGGTAAGGCTCCATATGGGTAGCAGGAAAATACAGGACTTTTTCTTTCCCAAGCAAATCCTCCATTTCCGTATTGGCATACAAAGCATCTTCTTTGTCATCTACAAGATAAAGGACCGTTTTCTTTTGGGTTAAAAAAAGTTCGGCCACAAAAATGGATACTGAAGATCCTGCACTTCCCTTCACGGAAATATGCTGGCTGTTTTCTAACTGAGTAAAGATTTCTTTCCCAAATTCTTTCTGAAGCAGATCGGGAAGAAACTTTTCGTGAATAGGTTTTAGCTGCATAAATAGTAATGGTATAAACGACAAAAGCGATTTCGGGAGTGTTCCGAAACCGTTTATTTATAACAAAGGTAAGGATATTTTTTTCGTTCAGCTAAAATCCAGGATTAACTAAAACACAAACAAAACAATAATAAAATTGAATAAATCTTAATTTTCTGCTAATTAATTTAATTAAAAGTTAAAAAAACAAAGATAATATTACGTGGCATAGTGTTTGGAAATTTAACCGTATCGAAATTTAAATAAAAAATATTATGAAAAAAGCAATCAGAATCTTAGGAATTTTCATGCTGGTATTTGTTGCCACATTATCTTTTGCAGCGTGTAGTGATGATGACGATCCTGTAAACAACGATTTCTTCGCAGGAACTTATAAGGGAAGTATTTCTTATAGTGACGGATCTACCAGCAACAGTGCAGAAAACGGAAGTGTATTTGTAACAAAAATCGCAAGTGGTACGAAATATAATTTTGCATTCTCAAACGGTATTCCGGATCTTAATGGTGTTGAATTTCAGCAGTCGGGAGATCATACTCTTATAATGGTTGGCGGAACGGCTACATCTTACATTAGAATTGACAATAATGAATTGAAAATTTTATACATCAAGGACGGAAAAACATGGACAGCTAACTGTACACGTTAAAACAAACATTCATATTTACATTCAAGCCTGTTTTCGTAATGAAAGCAGGCTTATTTTATGCTTAAATCTCTGGCTTTAAGTTTTTTTTAAGCAGTAATAAACTTTAGTTAAGGTTGTAAAACCCGGTTTTTCAGCCCGTTTTTTGTATATCTTTACTTAAGAAAAATAAACAATACACCCTCATGAAAAAATTATTAACAGCAATGTCTCTGGCACTAGGACTGGGATTTGCAACCGCACAGCAAACTGCTCCTGCTACTACTGCAGCACCGCATCCAACAACAAAAACAGTTAAAGCTCCGGCAGCTAAAACTGCTCAGCCGGCAGCCAAAATGAAAAAAGACGGAACACCGGACAAGAGGTATAAAGAAAACAAGAATCTTAAAAAAGATGGCACTCCTGACAAGAGATACAAAGCCAACAAGTAAACTTTAACATATAGTTGTTATTTTCATAATCAAATTTCGAAGAACCGATGAACTCATTCATCGGTTTTTTTTATGTTTATGTGAGGTGAAAATGATTCCATATTCTATACTTATTTATAAATTTGAAGCATGTTAAATTTCTTCAAGAAAAAAGCGGCACTTGTCTGGGCAAAAAAGCATGTTCAGAAAACCTCTGAATTCAAAAAAAACTCAGAGAAAAACCAGGAAAATCTTTTGCTGTCTCTTGTAAAGACAGCCCAGAAAACTCTTTTTGGAAGAGAACATGATTTTGAAAACATTCATTCTGTCAAAGAATTCCAGGAAAGAGTTCCTGTTGCCGATTATGAAGATCTAAAGCCCTATATCGAAAGGGTAAAAAAAGGACAGGCCAATATTCTGTGGACCGATACTCCTGAATATTTCGCAAAGACTTCAGGAACCACTTCAGGTTCAAAATATATTCCTATTTCTAAAGAAGGAATGCCATTTCAGATTGCAGGTGCCCAGAGCGCTTTATTCCATTATATTGCCCAGAAAAACAATGCAGACTTTGTGAATGGAAAAATGATCTTCCTGCAGGGAAGTCCTGAAATGGAGGAAGTTTTCGGCATCAAAACAGGAAGGCTTTCCGGAATTGTAGCACATCATATCCCAAGCTACCTTCAAAAAAACCGTCTTCCAAGCTGGAATACGAATATTATGGAAGACTGGGAAGCTAAAGTAGATAAGATCATTGAGGAAACAGAACATGAAAACATGACGCTGATCTCAGGAATTCCGCCATGGCTGATTATGTATTTTGAAAAACTTACCGAAAAACACGGCAAAACAATCAAACAACTGTTTCCCAATCTTCAGCTTCTCGTAACAGGAGGAGTAAATTATGAACCGTACCGGGATAAAATGGAAGATCTGCTGGGCGGAAAAGTTGATATCATCCAGACATTTCCTGCATCTGAAGGCTTTTTTGCTTTTCAGGATGATTATACAAAAGAGGGACTTCTTCTTTTAACTGATCACGGAATTTTCTATGAATTCATTCCTTTGGAAGAATACGGTAAACCCGGTGCCCGAAGATTAACTTTAAAAGATACAGAACTTCATAAAGATTACGCTCTGATCCTCACTACGAATTCAGGTTTGTGGGGTTATTCCATAGGGGATGTGGTACGATTCATTGATAAGAATCCTTACAGAATTCTTGTGAGCGGAAGGACGAAACATTTCACATCGGCTTTTGGAGAACATGTGATCGCCTTTGAAGTGGAAGAGGCGATGAAGGCTGCTGTAGAAAAATATCCTGCACAGATTACAGAGTTTCATCTTGCCCCACAGGTCAATCCTTCTGAAGGGCTTCCGTATCATGAATGGCTGATAGAATTTGAAAAAGAACCTGAAAATCCAGAACTTTTCAGAAGCCAGCTGGACACTGAACTTCGAAAGAGAAATACATATTATAATGATCTGATTACAGGAAATATTCTTCAGCCGCTTCATATAACGGCATTAAAAAAGAATGCGTTCCAGGAATATGCGAAATCACAGGGAAAGCTTGGGGGACAGAACAAAACTCCAAGACTTGCCAATGACAGAAAAATTGCAGATTTATTAGAATCTTACAAACTTTAAAGATATTTTTTCAATTCAAAAAACATATATTCGAAAAAAATTATAAATTTGGAAAAATAAAAAATAATAATGAGAGCATCTGTACTTTTAAAATCATCTTTACTCACTTCTTTATTTGTGATTTCATCCTGCGCTACCACAAAGTACAGCGAGGACATTTCAAAAAATAATTATTCTAACCTTCAAGCTGGAAAAGTTTATGTTGTTACCATGAAAGATGGTTCTCCGAAACAGAAAATGCTGTTCCGAAATACTGACGGTGAAAACCTTATAGGAACTGCAGGAAAGAAAGACAGTGCTGAAGTAATCATTCCAAAATCTAATGTTGCGGCTGTAAAAGACAGGTCTAAAGCAAGGGTAACTGCAGGTGCTGCCGTGATTGGAGCTGCAGGTGTTGCCGCTATCGTGATCAGCTCATTAAGAGCAGACTAAAATAGATTTTATCTTTCGAAACCTATTTGATTTATCATTTAAAAAAACATCATATAAACAGCCCTAAATAAATATTTAGGGCTATTTTTGTGCATGATTTCCTTTACTCCGTTAAAAACATTGCAAAATGTTGAATTCAGGAATCTTCTTACCGGAAGATTTTTTATTGTTTTAGCCTTTAGAATGCTTGCTACTTTATTAGGATGGTGGGTATATCAATTAACAAAAGATCCTTTTTCAATAGGCCTGATCGGACTCTCAGAAGTAATTCCTGCCGTTAGCTGTGCCCTGTATGCCGGTCACGTTATTGACATGAATGAAAAAAAGAGACTGCTGCTGATCTGCAATTATGCCTATATTTTCCTGATCGGTTTGCTTCTTATTCCAGCCTTTCTCAATGTACAAATGCATTTTACCGGACATGAAACCACATACTTTATATATGGTGTCATATTTTTCACAGGGATAGCAAGGGCGTTTATCGGTCCTATTGTTCCCTCTATGATCCCGAAAATTGTGAAGAAAGAGAATCTCCCAAATGCAGTGACGCTGAATCAGGCTACATTTCTGATATCTTCTGTATGCGGACATGCTGCTGGTGGGCTTCTTATTGGCTACTTTGGAGTAAAATGGACGTTACTCGTTATTATTTCTTTAATATTCATTGCGTCATTATTCTTCTGGCAATTGAGACAGCAGCATTCAGAATATAAAAAAGAGGATGTGAATGTTATGGACAGTATGCGTGAAGGTATTTCCTATATTTTTAAGACAAAAGAAATTTTAGGGGCTTTATGCCTTGATATGTTTGCGGTTCTATTTGGAGGAGCTGTGGCTATGATTCCGGTGTTTGCTACTGACATTTTAGATGCAGGAGCAGAAGGTTTCGGTCTTTTGAATGCGGCTTCAGATATAGGTTCTATGTGCATTATTACGCTTCTGGCAATTATACCGTTACGAAAGAATCAGGGAAAAATCCTTCTGGTCGCTGTTGCGGGCTTTGGGCTGTGCATCATTGGCTTCGGACTTTCTAATCTTTACTGGCTTTCATTTATATTTCTTGTCATGAGTGGTATGCTTGACGGCATTTCGGTGGTGATCAGGGGAACCATTGTACAGCTGAAAACACCGGATCATATCAGAGGACGTGTACTGAGTGTGAATTCTATATTCATCATGTCGAGTAACGAAATGGGTCAGTTTGAAAGCGGTCTTATGGCAAAATTACTAGGTGTAGTACGGTCTGTCGTCTTCGGAGGGAGCATGACTGTTTTGGTTGCACTTCTGGTAGCAAGTACAAATCCCAAGCTGAGAAAAATGAATTATTAGTCAATAATATGCTGATTCTATTAAATATATCACAAATTCTTTAAATTAACTTTAATAATTTTTTATATTTGTCTTTTTTAAATCCCCCTTTATGAAAAAAGCATTACTCGTTTTTCTAATCATCTGCTCACGCATCTTATATGCTCAATCAGATTGTATTAGCGCAATATCTATCTGTGGAAACTCAGATATTTCTTACACCCCATCCGGCCCGGGGAACATTCTCGAAGGAATTGGTGCAAATTCCTGTCTGAGTTCTACTGAAAATGAGCACTTTTCGGTATGGTACTCTTTTACAGCAGCCACTTCGGGAACATTAGCATTTGTTATTAATCCGGTTATTGACACCGATGACTATGACTTTGCAGTTTATGGCCCTACTACCAACGGCTGTACCTCTTTGAATAACAATAACATTTTTGTAACTCCTATAAGATGTAATTTCACTGGTACAGGTTCATCACAGGGAAATACAGGCTTAAAGCTAACAATACCTCCGCCGCCACCGCCAAACACCAACGGAAGTGCCGGAAACCAAGCTGAATGGAGCCCGCATATGGTTGTTCAGGCTGGTGAAACTTATTATCTTGTTGTAGATAACTACAGAAGTTCACCGGATGGATTCTCATTAACCTGGACAGGTACAGCAAGCTTAAGTTCTGCATTTAACGATCCCGCACTTGCCCCTTTCCCATTTGTTACTCCAGGACTTCCTGCAGCGAATCCAGCAGATCCAAATGAAGTAACTGTATGTTCAGTAGGCACTGCGTTCAACTTTTTATCACTTTCTACAGGAATTATTAATGGCAACAGTACTAATTTTAAAGTAAGTTATCATAAAAATACGAATGATGCGATTACAGGAGGAAACCCTGTCGGTACAGAAGTCGTTAACCTTGCAGCAGTTTATTATTACAGAATTGTCTACCAGGATCCTCTTAATCCTACGAATCCAATGAATGGCTGTTTCATTACAGGAAAATTCAAATTCAGGGACGGCAGCTTTACCTTAACCAACGCGACACTCACCAGCTGTAGCAATAATTATTCAGGAACAGCAACTTATGATCTTACAACAGCAGCGATAGGAGCCGGACCAACCCACGTGCTGAAATACTATCCTACTATGTTTGACCTGAATGCAGGAACAAATGAAATCACAAGCCCTGCTATATATCAGTTTGTATCAGCTGAAGGAAAAATTTTTGTAAAGGCAACCAATGAATTCGGATGTACAGCAACAGCTGAAATTACATTGAAATTCCATCCATTGGTAGTTGTTACAGACGCATCCTTAAGAACATGTTTCCTTGAGACCAATCATTCGCTGGGAATATTTAACTTAAACAATGCACCGGTAACCACATTAGCAGGAGCAATTAAAAAATATTATCCATCTCTTGCTGATGCAGTAAGTGGAACGAATGAAATCTTAACACCTTTAACCTATACAGCACCTACCGGTGTAATCTACATCAAGGTAAGTAACGGACAAGGATGTTATTCTATCGCAAAAGTGACACTAACAGTAATATCCCCTGTTTACTCTAATGTTTTACAGGACAAGATCATCTGTATGGAAGACAAAACAACTCTGGATGCCGGACCTGGGTTCACTGGTTATGAATGGAGCACCGGAGCAACAACACAGTCGATCAGCAATGTAGCAGTAGGAACGTATTGGGTTAAGCTTAAAACCGGTGACTGTATTGCATTACAAGCAGTAAAAGTATACGCTTCTGAACAACCTGTTATTTCAAGTGTGGATATCTCAAACACCAGTATAACAGTGAATGTTATCGGAGGAGCACCTGACTACAAATACTCTATGGATAATATCAACTGGCAGGACTCTAACGTGTTTACCAACATTTCAAGAGGTGATCACAAAGTATACGTAAAAGATGCATATGACTGTGACCCGATTGATATTACCGTTATCGTACCTAATCTTATCAACGTTATCACTCCTAATGGAGACGGTGTGAATGATGTGATAGATTATTCAGCATTATCAGGCAAAAAGGGTCTTGTACTAAGCATTTTTGACAGATATGGAACTAAAATCCACCAGGCTGATAAATCTAACGGATATAAGTGGGACGGAACAGTGGCCGGCAAAAAGATTCCTACAGGAACATATTGGTATTCTGTAACATGGAATGAAAATGATAAGAAAAATACACCATTCAAATTCTCAGGATGGGTAGTGGTAAAAAACAGAGAATAATTTCTTGTTAAAAATAGAAAACCGCTCTACGGGGCGGTTTTTTTCAACATAAATGCTGATAACTTTATTCACTCAAATCTTGTTTCACAAAAATCATTTTAAACATGAAAAAAACATTACTTCTTTTAATTCTATTTATAGCACAGGTGTTCTACGCACAGTCAGACTGTGTTTCTGCTATTCCGATTTGCGGAAACTCGGACATCAGCTACACGCCAACGGATCACGGAAATATTGCTGAGAACCTTTCAGCAAACGGATGTTTGGCAATCAATGAAAATCGCTCAGTATGGTATACTTTTACGATAGCAACACCCGGAACATTAACCTTCGTGATCGATGCTAACGTTGATACCGACGACTACGATTTTGCAGTATATGGGCCGACCTCCAACGGATGTGCTTCGCTACAGTCCGGTAATGCTTTTATAAAGCCACTTAGATGCAATTATACAGGTAGCGTTGCCAGTGGAAATACCGGGTTACTCATTACCATACCTCCTCCCGCGACTCCCAACAATAACGGAACCGCAGGAAACCAGTCGGAATGGAGCCCTTACATGCAGGTATCGGCAGGAGACACGTATTACCTTGTCGTAGACAACCACAGAAATTCTGATGACGGATTTAAATTGATATGGGGTGGTACCGCTACCTTAAGCTCCGCATTTAATGATCCTGTTCTGGCACCAAATCCATTTATTCCACCGGGCATCCCTGGCGCAACTCCAACAGATCCTACAACGATCATGGTGTGTGGTATACCTTCACAATTCAATTTTGATTCTCTTACTGCCGCTATTATTAATGGAAATAACCCTAACTTCCTTGTTACCTACCATGACAATACGAACGATGTGGTTACAGGAGATGATCCTATCACTATTGCTACAGTAAATGCAACTACGACCTATTACTATAGAATCAGATATTTCGATCCAAACAACCCGGACAGCGTTATCAACAAATGCTTCATCAGTGGTAAGTTTAAATTTAAAGATGGCAGTATTACAGCAAACAATGCTACTATTCTTGCCTGTAACAACAACAGCGAGGGAACAGGAAAGTTTGACCTTACAACCGCAAATGTATTTACCGGTGGTACAAAAAAATACTACCCTACACTTGCCGACCTAAATGCTGATACCAATGAGATCACCAATCCTACCAGCTATATTTCGGCTCAGAAAACAGTCTATGCAAAAGTAATTTCCGAATTCGGATGTACGGCTATAGCCAATATTACATTAACATTCCACCCTGTCGTAACACTTAGAGATGCGGTTATTGAAGAATGCTACATCGAAAATGATATTACCCAGTCTAAGTTTGATCTTACCCAAGCTGAAGTAGGAGCTGTTGTTGGGCAAACCAAAAAGTTCTATAAGACATTACAGGATGCCAAGGACGAAACCAACCCAATTGCAAATCCTTCTACCTATCTTACAATAAGCACAGAGGTATTCGTGAGAGTAACCAATGCTAACCAATGTTATGATATCGCCAAGATCACATTAAGGGTACTTCCTCCGGTAAAATCTTTAGTATTAAAGGATAAAACAATCTGTACTGAAGCTAAAACAACATTGGATGCAGGACCTGGATTTGACGGATACGAATGGAGCACCGGAGAAACAACACAATCGATCAACAATGCAGGCATAGGTGTTTATTGGGTAAAACTGAAGACAGGAAAGTGTTTCACTCTTCAGACTGTAACGGTTTATGCTTCCAAGCAACCGGTGATCTCAAGTGTTGAAATCAGCAACAACAGTATTACAGTAAATGCTTCAGGAGGAATCCCGCCTTATATGTATTCAACAGACGGCATCACCTGGCAGGCAACCAATACATTCAGTGGACTTCCAAGAGGAGAGAATAAGATTTTCTTAAAGGATTCGTATAACTGTACACCTATTCAGATCACAGTAACAGTACCGAACCTGATCAACGCAATTACTCCGAACGGAGATAAAGTGAATGATGAGATCGACTACTCTGCACTGGCTTATAAGAAGAATCTTGTCTTTATAGTATATGACAGATATGGAAACAAACTTTATGAAGCAAATAAAATGAGGGATTACAAATGGGACGGAACCGCTTCAGGCAAGAAGATTCCTACAGGGACTTACTGGTATACGATCTCATGGAACGAAAACGACAAGAACAGTACTGAAACCAAATATTCAGGATGGATATTGTTGAAAAACAAAGAATAAGTTCAATTTTATTATACCTAAAAAAGACTATCGTAAATGATAGTCTTTTTTTGTGCCTTCTAATTAATTCAGCAATCCTTCTCCAATCCTTTAAATTATCAAAAAAAACAATCTGTATTTTCACCTTACTTATTAAAAATTTTCTATTTTTGAACCCCATTTTTTACTAACATTTTAATACTTCCTGTCCATTATACCTTATGGCGAATTGCTGATAACTTGTTAGTTACTATTTTTTAATTATTTTTTTTAAATAAACTATCTTTGCATCATGGCGCAGAAAGAAACATTATCATCCCTTACACACGGAAACTTTGCAAGAGAGCTGTCTATTGCGGATGGAAAAATGCCTCCCAATGCTGTAGATTTTGAAAGACTGGTTATCGGAACTTTTTTGATAGACAAGAAGGGACTTGATCACTCGATTGACCTCCTTACTCCGGAAGTATTTTATGACCCGAGACATCAGGTTATTTTTGCTACAATTTTAAAATTGTATGAAGGAAACCACCCCGTGGATCTGATGACGATCATTCAGGAATTAAAAAAAGAAGACAAGCTAAGCCAGGCTGGCGGCGACCATTATATTATTGACCTTACGATGGGCGTAAGTTCATCTGCCCATATAGAATATCACGTACGCGTCATTCTTGAAAAATATATTTTAAGAAGTCTGATCAATGTATCAGCCAATGTCATTGATTCTTCTTATAAAGAGTCTACTGACGTATTCGAACTTTTAGACAAGGCCGAACAGTCATTCTTTGAGATTACCAACGGAACGATTAAAAAAGGTTTTGACACGGCCAACTCATTGGTAAAACAGGCTATTGAAACCATTAAATCACTAAAGGATAAAGAAGGACTTTCAGGAGTTCCTTCAGGATTCCGGGATATTGATAAAGAAACCGGGGGATGGCAGAATTCCGACCTCATCATTATCGCAGCCCGTCCGGCGATGGGAAAAACAGCATTTCTTCTGTCTATGGCACGAAACATTGCCGTAGGCCACAAGATACCAATGGTACTTTTCTCGCTCGAGATGGCATCTGTGCAGCTTATCACCAGAATGATTGCTTCCGAAACGAAAATTTCTTCTGAAAAACTTAGAAAAGGAACTTTGGACGATGAAGAATGGCAGAGACTTTTCTCCAACGTATCGGAACTTGAAAACGCACCACTCTTTATTGACGAAACTCCTTCCCTTTCCATATTCGACTTCCGTGCAAAATGCCGACGACTGGTAATGCAGCATGGAGTAAGACTGATCATGGTCGATTATCTTCAGCTGATGACCGCAGGTGGCGGCGGAAAAGGAGTTGGAAACCGTGAGCAGGAAATTTCTATGATCTCACGTTCACTAAAAGCGATTGCCAAAGAACTTAATGTACCGGTTATTGCCCTGTCACAGCTATCGCGAAGTGTGGAAGCCCGTCCAGGAAAAAGACCTCAGCTTTCTGACCTTAGGGAATCGGGAGCGATCGAGCAGGATGCCGATATCGTATCCTTTATTTTCAGACCCGAATATTACAAAATTGCAGTATGGGATAATGATGAAGAAGGACAGGAAACCCCAACGGAAAACCAGGCAGAGCTGATTATTGCAAAACACAGAAATGGTGCTACAGCCGATGTAAGATTATCATTCTTAAAACATTTTGCTAAATTTGGTGATATTGAGGCCGCACTTGACGGGGGAATGGGTGGCTATCCATCTAATTTCGGATCTAATGAACCAAGCGGTTTTGACAAGATCAAGACGACCATCCAACCGGGTGCTGCGTTTGACCTGCCGGACAGTTCTAAACTTTCGGGATCTTCCATGAATGATTTTGATGATGATGATGACTTCCCGTTCTAGAAACGTCTGCATTTTAAATTAAATAACAGCTTAGTATGCCTTAAGCTTTCTTAGGAGACATACTAATTTCATATATACCTGAACTTTTGAGAATAGAAATATATACCGACGGTGCATGCAGCGGAAATCCGGGAAAAGGAGGCTACGGCATTCTCATGCGCGTTCCTGAAAAGAACTATCAGAAAACATTTTCCAAAGGTTTCAGGAAAACCACCAACAACAGAATGGAACTTCTGGCTGTCATTTCCGCTATGGAGAAACTAAAATCTTCGGAGAATGATATTCACATTTATACAGACAGTAAGTATGTAGCTGATGCTGTCAATCAAAAATGGATTGCAGGATGGATCAAAAGAGGATGGAAAAATGTAAAAAACCCTGATCTTTGGAAAAGGTTCATTGAAATGTACAATAAACACACGCCAAAATTACACTGGGTAAAAGGTCATGCCGGGCATTTTGAAAATGAGCTGTGTGATAAGCTTGCCGTCGCTGCTGCAAATTCTCCTGACCAGGAAATCGACACTTATTTTGAAGGACTTGAGAATAACTCTCTTTTTTAATCAATCTAAACTTAATACTTACTACATACGATATTCTTGCATTTTCCTTATCATCATTGAAAAATTACCATCATATTCAGTAAAATTAACATTAAACACATATTATTTAATTGGGATTTAATATATTTACACCATCTAATTAAAAGTAATCCCAATTAAATGAATAAATTTTTACTGTCTTATATTTCGCTTCTTCTTATATTTTTGTCAGGAGGGCTGTTTTCTCAAACTTATCAACTAGCCGGAAACCCAGTAAATACGACAGGATGGACAACCGTCTCACCTACACAGGTAAACGGTGATTTTGTTCAGCTTACTCCCGACACCAATAACCAATCAGGGTCGATCAGACTGAATGATCCGATCAACTTAAAATATTGCGACAAGTGGAGAGTAGAATTCGATTTCAGAATGGATTCCAACCAAACGTCCAATGGAGACGGAATTGCATTCTGGTATCTGGCTAATCCTCCCATTGCAAGTGTACTGGGGTCTGGTCTTGGAGTTTCTCAGAACGCCGTAGGATTTATTGTAGGATTTGACACCTACAACAACACAACCACTGCCACAATGAGTAAGGTACACGTTGCTTACGGACAGGTAGCGAATACAACCGACAACAACAACGTGGAATTTTTCAACACCGTCGGAAGCTCTTTCCACTCTCCGGATTTGAACACCACCCAGCCTTTCCAGGGAACCACCTTTAAACACGTAGAAGTTACCGCTCAGGTAGATCCAGCTATTCCCACCAACTGGATTGTAAAAATAACGATTGACGGAACGGTCATTTGCAATCAATCTTTCGCTCCAGCGGGTACAGCTGCTGCGATGACTGTAGGATATTTCGGATTTTCAGCTTCTACCGGAGGAGCAAGATCGAGACACTCTATTAAAAATGTTAAAATTTATACAGATAAAGTTCCCATCTTACAAAATACGGTTACCCAGTCTTTTTGCCCAAATCCAGCTACAGGATCCGGATCGGTAAATTTAACAACCTTCAATTCTCAGTTTGTAAGCAACCCTTCCAACTACACCTTTACCTACCTTCAGGGCTCAACTCCTATAACAAATCCGACGAATTTCCAATTTAATGCCAATACCACGGTTACCATAATCGTCAAAGACACAGCAGGCATATTGTGTGATAATCCTGACGGAAAAATACAGTTAACGCTAGCCCCTTTAACCCTTACTGACAAGACCTTAACTGCATGCAACAACAATAAAGAAGGAAAAGGCTTATTCAATCTTAATCAGGCAGACGTAGCAGGCGGGCTCAGTGCCGTTAAGAAATATTACAGAACCCTGAATGACCTGAATACCGGAACCAATGAAATTCTAAATCCAGCTACCTACACTTCTGCAGCAGGAACAGTATACGTAAAAGTAACTACCCCACTTGGCTGCACAGGCACAGCCAAGATCACTCTGACATTTTACACAGAAACACCAACAAAAGAAGCTACACTGCGCTCATGCTTCATTCAGAACAATATCACAAGTGCCATATTCGATCTTACTTCTGCCAGCGTAACAACACTGACAGGCGGATTCACAAAAAAATATTACACAAGTACAGCTGATGCTTTAAGCGGAACCAATGAGATCATGAACCCGTCTCAATATATGTCAGTAAGCACAGCCGTATATGTAAAAGTAACAGACTCCAATGGCTGTTTCGCCCTGGCAAAAGTTAATCTTATTGTGTTACCCCCTGTAACATCACCTGTTTTAAAAGATAAAATCATCTGTATCGACGGAAAAACCAATCTGGATGCAGGTCCCGGCTTTGCCAGCTACGAATGGAGCACTGGCGCTACAACATCTTCCATTCAAAATGTTGGTGTCGGCCTTTACTGGGTAAAACTACAAACAGGAGACTGTTTTACAACACAACCCGTAAAAGTTATTGCCTCCGCCAATCCTGTGATCACAAGTATCGACATCAATAATACAACAGTAGCCGTAAATGTCTCAGGAGGAACACCACCTTATCAATATTCACTGAACGGAATCGACTGGCAGGACTCCAACACTTTTACAGGACTTCACAGAGGCGAAGCAAAAGTATTCGTTAAGGACTTTTACAACTGTGCTCCTATCGAAGTCCAGATCACGGTTCCAAACCTGATCAATGCCATCACACCCAACGGCGATAATATCAATGATGTGATTGATTACTCAGCTCTGGCTTACAAGAAAAACTTGGTTTTTATAGTGTATGACAGATATGGCAACAAACTTTACGAAGCAGATAAAATAAGAAATTACACTTGGGATGGAACCGCCTTCGGCAAAAAAATTCTTACAGGAACTTACTGGTACTCCATCTCCTGGAACGAAAATGACAAAAATAACACAGCAACCAAATACTCGGGCTGGGTATTGGTGAAAAACAGGGAATAGCCCTTTATAAAAAAATCACTCTTTTTCCTGGAGTGATTTTTTTATAACATTAACTACATACTGAATATTGGTTTATTTTTTTATCCAATACAAGAAAAACTCAATATTTGTTTAACATGTTTTAGCAATAACTTTAAATTAACTTAAAATTGACAATTTAACCCCAACAATTGACAATTATTCATTATACCCTCTCAAACAAAATAAATATATTTATATCAATAACCTTAAACCAACTCGCTCATGAAAAGAAAACTACTCATTTACTATTTAACTATTCTTATTAGCTTTTCCGGACAACTGCTTGGCCAAACCTACCAACTCGCAGGAAACCCAGTTAACACAACCGGATGGGACCTCGTTTCAAATGCGGCCGTAGACACAGACTTTGTCCGCCTTACCACAGACAATACCAGCTTATACGGAGCTATAAAACTGGCTACCCCAATCACATTAAGTTATTGTGACAAATGGAAGGTAGAATTTGATTTCAGGATTGATGGAAACGGAACCGCACAGTTCGGAAGAGGAGATGGATTTACCTTCTGGTACCTCGTTAATCCCCCAACTGGCTTTGTGTCCGGAGGTGGACTTGGAATTCCCGGAAACGCATCCGGACTGATGGTAGGATTTGACATTTTCAACAATACCACAGAAGGACAGATGAGCAAAATACATCTCCTTTACGGAACCAATGATACAGCAGGAAACAATATTGAATACAACAATACCCCAGGCAGCACATTCCACTCTCCTGATCTTATCACCAGTCAACCTTTTGTAGGACCCGTGTACAAACATGTAGAAGTAAACGGAGAAACAGACCTTACGAATCCTACCAACTGGATTATCAAAATTAAACTTGACGGTGTACTTATTGTCGATCAGTCATTTGCTCCTTCAGGAGCTGCCATAGGAATGACACAGGGATATTTTGGCTTTTCAGCAGCTACCGGAGGCGCAAGTGCAAGACACTCCATCAAAAATGTAAAAGTGTTTGTAGATAAAGTTCCTATCCTAAATGCTACGGTTACTCCGTTTGTATGTACAAATCCTACAACCGGTACAGGAACCGTGGACTTGACTTCTTTCAATGCACAGTTTGTCAATAATCCTGGTAACTATCAATTTACCTATTATGTTTTAGGAAGCTCAGTTCCTATTGCAAACCCCGCCAGCTTCCCTTATTCAGGGAATACAACCATTAAAGTCGTCATTAAAGATCCAAGTTCAACGCTCTGTGACAATGGAGACGGAGTTATACAGCTCAATCCAACACCTTTTGCTGCAACGGACGCTTCACTGTCCGGCTGCAACAACAATAATGCAGGCACTGCCACATTTGATCTTACCACAGCAGCCTTGACAACTGTATTAGGCTCTACAATGCAATTCTACAACACCATGCATGACCTGAATGCTGGAATCAACGAGATTCCAAATCCTACGGCTTATGCATCAGGAGCAGCGGTATTATTTGCAAAAGTTACCACGCCTCAGGGATGTGTAAGCACAGCAAAACTAACCCTGAATCTCAATCCTGTTGTAGTAGTTACCGACGCTAACTTAAGATCATGTTTCCTGGAGACCAATCCGTCACTGGGAACATTCAATCTGAATAATGCCCCTGTAACAGTTGGTACATTAACCAAGAAATATTATCCTTCCCTTTCTGATGCAGAAAATGGAACGAATGAAATTTTAAACTTTTTAAATTATACTGCTCCATCCGGAGTCATCTATGTAAAGGTATTCAATGCACAGGGATGCTATTCTATTGCAAAAGTGACACTTACTGTTATAGCTCCGGTTCTGTCAACTGTCCTAAAAGACAAAATCATCTGTATTGAAGACAAAACCACACTGGATGCAGGACCTGGATTTACCTCATATCTGTGGAGTACAGGTGCAACTACGCAGGCGATAACCAATGTGGGAGTAGGAACCTATTGGGTAAAGCTAAAGTCCGGAGACTGTACCGCTATACAGGCAGTAAAAGTATATGCTTCGGAGCAGCCGGTGGTAACCAATATTGATATTTCAGGAAATACTGTAACGGTTTTCACAAACGGAGGAACTCCAGCATATCAATATTCAATGGATAATATCAACTGGCAGGATTCAAATGTATTCAACAATGTTGCCAGAGGAGAAACCAAAATCTATGTAAAGGACAGCTACGATTGTGAACCTATCGAGATCGATATTACTGTTCCTAATCTGATTAATGTAATCACTCCAAACGGAGACGGAGTCAATGATGCAATTGATTATTCTGCACTTTCCAATAAGAAAAATCTACAGATTGGAATTTTCGACCGTTACGGATATAAACTTTTCCAGGCTGATAAATCCAACAGATATACCTGGGACGGAACGACCAACGGAAGCAAGAAAGTCCCGACCGGAAACTACTGGTATTCTATCACATGGAATGAAAACAACAGCAAGAATACTCCAATCAAATTCTCAGGCTGGATCATGGTGAAAAACAGAGAATAAAATTAAATTGATTATTTTTTTAAATACCCCGGGATCACTTCAAATTTGAAGTGATCCTTTTTTGTTTTTTCCAACAAGAGATATTTCATTTTAAACACCCTTTATTCGTATTCAATTCTTAAATTTGTGTTATGAATTATTTGGAAGCTTTAAGCAGAAGATATTCTGTGAAAAAATTTAATCACGAAATCATTCCTCAAGACACCCTGTACAATATTCTTGAGTCAGGAAAGCTGTCTGCCAGTTCACTTGGACTTCAACCGTACAAAGTATTGGTCGTTGAAAGCGAGGCTATGAAACAGAAATTAATTCCGGCATTCTATAATCCCTCTCAAATCTCTACATGCTCGCATCTTGTGGTGATCGTTTCCAAGAAAACCATCGACGAAAGCTACATTCACGGGTATTTTAATCATATCTCAGAGGTAAGAGAAACTCCTGTTGAAAAACTTGATCTCTTCAGAAAAAGTATCAATCAGCATATTACTCAAAAAACAAAGGATGAGATTTTCAACTGGGCAGAAAAACAGTCTTATATTGTATTGGCTAATCTGATGTACGCCGCTGCCATTGAAAATATAGATTCATGTCCTATGGAAGGCTTCCGGCAGGACCTGATAGAAGAAATTCTTAATATCAATCCCGAAACAGAAAAAGTAACCGTCACCCTCGCTTTAGGTTACCGCTCAGAGGAAGACCATTTCCAGCACATGAAAAAAGTAAGAAAACCAAACGAAAAATTGTTTAAATTTATTTAATATTTAAATGATCGTACCTAAAGCAAGCATATGATAAAAGCGGATGTATTAGTAATCGGTTCCGGCATCTCGGGACTTTCCTATGCCATTAAAGTTTCTGAACAGTTCCCTGATGCCAAAATCATCATTGTAACAAAATCTGATGAAGACGAAAGCAATACAAAATATGCACAGGGAGGACTGGCAGTAGTCACCGACTTCAAAAATGACAATTTTGAAAAACATATCGAAGATACCATGCGTGCCGGAGATGGTGAAAACAAACGTGATGTGGTAGAAATGGTGGTTAGGGAAGCTCCTGCAAGATTTAACGAAATCGTAGAATGGGGTGCCAATTTCGATATGAAAAATGGTGAATTTGCTTTAGGAAGAGAAGGCGGCCACACCGAAAACCGTATCGTCCATCATAAAGACATTACCGGATTCGAGATCGAAAGAGCTTTACTGGAAACAGCTAAAAACAGCCCGAATATTGAGATTCTTGATCACCATTACGTCATTGATATTATCACCCAACACCACGTTCCGGGGAAAGAAGTCAACGAAGGTGAAATCAACTGCTATGGAGCCTATATTCTTGATGAAAAATCAAAAATAATCAAAAAGATCACTTCAAAAATAACATTGGCAGCTACTGGAGGTGCAGGACATGTATATAAGAACACCACCAACCCCACTATTGCTACAGGAGATGGAATCGCGTTTGTTGCCAGAGCAAAGGGTAAAGTTTCGAATATGCAGTACTACCAGTTTCATCCGACGGCGCTTTACAGCAAAATCAATGGAATGCTTTTCCTTATTTCTGAAGCAGTAAGAGGAGACGGTGCTAAACTAAGAACTAAGAAAGGTGAAAAATTCATGCACAAATATGATGAGCGTGAAGAATTAGCCTCAAGAGATATTGTAGCCCGAGCGATCGACAATGAAATGAAAATTTCAGGTGATGAATATGCCGGACTTGACTGCCGCGAAATGAATCATGAAAAATTCCTGGAACATTTTCCTAATATTTACAAAAAGTGCAGAGAAGAAGGAATCGATCCTTTTACTCAATTAATACCTGTAGTACCGGCTTGCCATTATCTTATGGGCGGTATTGAAGTAGACCGGGACGGGCAGTCTTCTATCAGAAATCTCTTTGCAGTAGGAGAATGTACCAATTCCGGACTTCATGGAGCCAACAGACTTGCTTCCAATTCCTTACTGGAAGGTTTGGTTTTTGGACATAACGCTGCTATAAAAACGATTGCCCTACTTAAAGAGAACAATTTTAATTTTGATGATCTGAAAGCCGTTCCGGAGTGGAATGAGGAAGGAATGAAAATCATGGATGAAATGGTTATCGTCAGCTACCTCAGAAAGCAGCTTCAGGAAATGATGAGTGATCTGGTAGGTATCGTAAGAAGCAACAGACGTTTGAGTATGGCTTTACAGAAACACCAGGAGATCGCAGCAGCAGTTGACGAAATCTATCATTACTCAATCCTCTCCCCACAGTTGTCAGAATTAAGAAACCTTACAACCGTTGCCCACCTCATCATTACCCAGTCTATGGAAATGACAGAAAATAAAGGAGCATTTTACAATAAAGATTTAGCTTAAAAGAAATTAAAGCAAATCAATGGAAATATTCAGCCTGAAGATTCTTACAATTATTAAACTTTTATATGTTCTCAGAGCATTAATTATAATAATGATTTTAGGAATTTTCGGCTTTCTTATTTTTGTTATCAGATTTAATGACCCAAATGATTTTACTTTATGGATATTAGGAATTGTTGCTGTATTTTTCGGAAGAAACCTTTTCAATTACTTAAAGAGAATCATAATTTCGAAAGCAAAGTATCCGCTTCCTACAAATTTATTGTGTAATATTCTGGAATTGGGAAAGCCTTATTATTTCGGAAAAGATCAATTTGACCTGGATGAAATGATTAATGATAATCAATTTCCATTAACATTTTATTATATAAATAATCATCAACATCCGATTCTACAATTCGATAAAGACAAAATTCTTTTTCACGGCCAGGAATATCATTGGGAAAATTTCAATTGGAAATATTTTTTTTATTCAGAAAACCCCAATGCATATAAACCTCAAGGTAAATATTTAATAGAATTTTATGCTTCAAACCAAAACAATACCCGCATAAAAAATAAAATTGAGTTTGAAAAAATAAAAGCTGACGAAAATGAAGTAATTTTGCTTTTTGTGATCCATGATTTGTTATTCGGAACAAAAAAATCATACTATTATTAAAATTAAAAATATGAAAAGACCAGCATACGTTACAGATAAAGTTTTAAAACAATTCATCAACAACGCCCTGGAAGAAGACATTCAGGATGGCGATCACTCTACCCTTTCTACCATTCCAAAAGATTTGGAGCAGAGCGCCAAACTTCTTGTAAAGCAGGACTGTATCTTAGCAGGAGTAGAGCTGGCAGAAATTATTTTTAAAACTTTTGACAAGGATTTAAAAATTGAAACATTCATGAAAGACGGTGACGCAGCCAAAGTAGGAGATATTGCTTTAATTGTAACCGGAAGTGCCAGATCAATTCTTTCTACAGAAAGACTTATCCTGAACTGCATGCAGAGAATGAGTGGAATAGCTACCCTTACTCACGAATGGGATTCCAGATTGGTTGGAACCAAAACAAAGCTTTTAGACACCAGAAAAACAACACCCAACTTCCGCGTATGTGAAAAATGGGCCGTTGCCATAGGCGGTGGAACCAATCACAGATATGGCCTTTATGACATGATCATGCTTAAAGACAACCATATCGATTATAACGGCAGTATTACAAATGCTGTAAAAATGGCAAAGGAATACGTAAAAAACACCAAGAAAAAATTAAAAATCGAGGTTGAAACAAGAAATCTTGACGAAGTAAAGGAAGCCATTAAAGCAAAAGTAGACAGAATCATGCTTGATAATATGAATGTTACCATGATGAAAGAGGCTGTAGAAATGATCAATGGTTCATGTGAGTCTGAAGCTTCAGGCGGAATTACCCGTGAAATGTTAAAAGAAATCGCATCAACAGGCGTTACCTTTATCTCTGCAGGAGCCCTTACCCACTCGGCTGAAAATATTGATTTGAGTCTCAAAGCCGTGAAATAGCGTTGTATTTTTAATAAAAACAACACCCCTTTATTAAAAACTCAATAATATGATTTTTTTCATGTAAAAATTCAATTTTTATACATTTTATTGAATATCAACACTTTAACACTTATTAAGATTGATTAAAAATTAACATACAGTTAATATTAGTTAAAATTTATTTCGCCAATTTTGCAGAAAATTAAATCTAACTATTACTAACGATTATGAAATTAATCAACAAATCGATACTGACTGTAGCTATTACCCTATCTACAGCTAGTGTTTATTACGCTCAACAAGTTCAGGATACTGTATCAAAGTCCAAAGACATTGATGAGGTAATTTTAAGAGGTGTTACTGATATCGCTAAAGATAGAAAAACACCAGTAGCAGTTTCTACCATTAAAGCGGCACAAATTCTTGAAAGACAAGGAAATCAAGAGCTTGTTGAACTTTTAAACACAACACCTTCTGTATACGCTACAAAAGGAGGAGGAGGTTTTGGAGACTCTCAAATTACCATGCGTGGTTTCGAATCAAGAAACATTGCAGTAATGGTAAACGGTATGCCGGTTAATGACATGGAAGGTGGTGCAGTTTATATGTCAAACTGGACAGGTCTGTCGGATGTTACCAGCACTATGCAGGTACAGAGAGGACTTGGATCTTCTAAATTAGCTATTGCTTCTGTAGGAGGTACCATGAACTTCATTACCCGTTCTGCAGACATGAAGCAAGGTGGAGCCATCAGATTAGGTATTGGAAATAATGATTTCCTAAAAACATCTTTCGCTTATAACACCGGTAAATCAGAAAACGGATGGTCTGCATCATTCTTGGCAAGCAGACAGTCAGGAGCTACTTACGTACAAAATACAGATTACGAATCATATACTTATTTCTTCGCATTAGGTTATCAGCCAAGTGCAAAGCACAATTTACAGTTTATGATGACGTCTTCTCCACAGTGGCATGATCAGAGATCATATGCACCAACGATCAGCAACTATATTAAATACAACCCAGACCATGACGGTTCACCATACAGACAATACAACTCTGATTATGGATATTATACTACACAGGATGGAGTAAGACAGAATCTGGCTAACGCTATGAACTACTACTCTAAACCGGTTGTAATGTTGAACTGGGATTGGACGATGAGCGAAAAATCTACTCTAAGTACGGTAGCATACATGTCTAACGGACGTGGTGGTGGAGCAAGAAACCTTGGTAAACTTGGAACTAAAACGATTAACGACGCAAGTTTCATTGACGGAGAGGGTCATTATAATTACGATGCCATTTTTGCAGCCAATGCAGCTGTAACTCCAACTGCAGGAGTTGCCGGTAATACATTGATCCGTAGTTCAAGTGTGAATTCTCACAACTGGTATGGAATTTTAATGAACTTCCAGCACAAAATCAATGATAACTGGAACTTCTCTATTGGTACTGATGACAGATACTATTACGGATACCATTATCAGGTTGCTTCAGATCTTTATGGAGCTAAAGGGTATACAGATAATTTTAACAAAAATTTACCAACAGGTAATATTATACGTAATACTTACGACTATCAAAAGCTAAACTGGAATCCTTTCGGTGGAAAAAATGCACCGATGGAAGACAGAGCTGCATTCAGTAATGACGGTGAAGTACTTTGGTACAGTGGTTTTGGACAGGTAGAATATACTACTGAAAAATTAACAGCTTACGTACAGGGGTCAGTATCTAATCAGGGATACCAGAGAATTGATGATTTCGTAAAGCCTGGAACACTTCAGCAAGGTCAGCCTGTTGAGAGAAAAACAGGATTTAAAAATATGTTTGGTTACAACATTAAAGGGGGAGCCAACTATAATATTGACAACCACAATAACGTATTTGCCAATATCGGTTACTACAGTAAGCAGCCAATGATGAGTGCGGTATTTCCAAGTAACCAACAGGTGATCAATCCGACCTTAACCAATGAAAAAATATTCTCTGTTGAATTAGGTTACGGATTCAAAACAGGTAACTTCAACGCAAAAGTTAACTTATACAGAACTGAGTGGAAAGACAGATGGTACAGAAGAGGAGGTGTAGACTTCGGAAACGGTATCAGAGGTTATTCTGAAATCAGCGGAATTACACAACTTCACCAGGGTGCTGAACTTGAGGCAACTTACAAGGTAAATAGGTTCTTAGAATTTCAGGGAATGTTCTCTTGGGGTGATTACCAATATAAAGGGAACGCATCAGGATCTAACTTCCAGGATGACAACACTCCTATCGAAACTAACGGATCAAATACTTCTACACTTTATTTAGATAAAGTAAAAGTTGGAGGCAGCAACAACAGTATTCCACAAACAACAGCTTCATTAGGATTTACAGTGAGCCCGGTTCAGGATCTTAGAATTTACGGTAACTGGCAGTACACAGGAAGAATTTATTCTGCAATGAATATGGCAGACTTCGTTACTCCTGGAAAAGAAGCGTTGCAATTACCTGATTTTAATTTATTCAATGTAGGTGCATCTTACAAAATTAAATTGAAGAACGAGAGTCAGTACTTCACACTTGGTGTAAACGTTTACAACCTGTTTGATACTACTTATATTCAGGATGGTTCAACTAACATCAAAACAACAGATCCAATTAATCCAACTGCTAAGCCAGGTGCTGCTGATTACGGTATAACTTATGAGCAAGCAGGAAGAGTTTATAAGGGTATTGCTGATGGAAACAGAGTTTACTTCGGATTTGGAAGAACATGGTCTACAAGTTTATCATTCAACTTCTAATAAGATCATAATATTAGATTTTATAAATATCAATCCCGGCTTTTCGCCGGGATTTTTGCTATATTTGTGACTAGAAAAATAGAAAAAATTGAATATGGATTTTTACAAGATTTTGCTTAATGCACACAAAGGATTCGGATATCTCGAACTTCTTTTGACCTCATTATTTATTATTGCTCTTTTAACCACGATGTTTGGTTTCAGTGGCAAAGTGAACAAATTTTTAAAGAAGATCACCCTCTTCACGATGATTTTCTTTCATGTACAGTTCCTTTTAGGAATATGCTTACTGTTCACCTCTCCCGGTTTTAAAGCAGCAATAGCAGCCGGAACATTAATGAAAGATGCATACAGCAGACAAACATTTGTAGAACACCCATTTGCTATGCTGATCGCAGCTGTATTGATGACTATCATCAATAAAAAAGTAAAATCCAACGATACGATCTCTTTAGGAATCGTAATTATGGGTCTTATCGCTGTAGGTTTATTTGCATTTGCATTCCCTTGGATGAGAGTCTTTGGGGCCTAAAACATAAAATAATAATTGATTGGCAATGAGCTGGTCAATTGATAATAGTTTAACCTTAAATTTTTTAATTAAATCAATGAAAGTAGCTGTAGTCGGTTCAACAGGAATGGTTGGACAAGTTATGCTGAAAGTTTTGGAGGAGAGAAACTTCCCTGTAACAGAATTAATTCCGGTAGCATCCGAAAGATCTGTAGGTAAGAAGGTGAAGTATAAACAGGAGGAATTTACGATTGTAAGCATGAAGGACGCTATAGCTGCCAAACCGGATATTGCCATTTTCTCTGCCGGAGGAGATACTTCTCTTGAGTTTGCCCCTCTGTTTGCAGAAGCCGGTACCACCGTCATTGATAATTCTTCTGCATGGAGAATGGACCCTACAAAAAAATTGGTTGTTCCGGAAATCAATGCACATGTTCTTACTAAAGAAGACAAGATCATTGCCAATCCGAACTGCTCTACCATTCAGTTGGTCATGGTATTGGGGCCATTAAATAAAAAATATGATCTGAAAAGAGTGGTTGTTTCTACCTACCAGTCTGTAACAGGAACTGGAAAAGCTGCCGTAGATCAGTTGAATGCTGAAATAAGCGGAGACGACAGTGTTGCCAAAGTATATCCTTACCAGATCTTCAAAAATGCTCTTCCTCACTGTGATGTATTCAGCGATGATGATTACACTAAAGAAGAGATCAAATTAATGAAAGAGCCTAAGAAAATTTTAGGTGACGATACATTCAATCTTACCGCAACAGCAGTAAGGGTTCCCGTTCAGGGAGGACACTCAGAAAGTGTGAATATTGAATTCGAAAATGAATTTGACCTTGATGAAGTAAGAAAAATCTTATCTGAAACACCGGGTGTAGTAGTAATGGACAATGTGAAAAACAACGAATATCCAATGCCCCTGTATTCAGAAGGTAAAGACGATGTATTCGTCGGCAGGATAAGACGGGATCTTTCACAGCCCAAAACGCTGAATCTCTGGATCGTAGCAGACAATCTGCGAAAAGGAGCAGCAACAAACGCTGTACAGATTGCAGAATACTTAGCAGCCAACAACTTAGTTTAAACTAACAAAATAAAAAAGAGTCTCAAAATTGAGATTCTTTTTTTTATCAAACAATGGAAAATAAAAAGACAATCAGCACCAAAGACAAAATAGGGTTCCAAAAGCTTATTGCCGTTTTCGGAGTCATCTTATTTATCGGAAAGATTATCGCATGGAAACTCACAAATTCTGACGCTGTGTTTTCAGATGCCATGGAAAGTGTTGTTAATGTGATCAGCGCATTTATGGGACTTTACTCCCTCCATCTTGCAGCAAAACCGAAGGACGAAGACCATCCTTACGGCCACGGAAAAGTGGAATTTGTAACATCCGGCATTGAGGGTGCTTTAATTGCTATTGCAGGGATCATGATCATCTATGAAGGCATCAACAGCCTCGTTGTCGGAAAAACACTGGCTAAACTTGATCTCGGAATATGGATCATCGCTGCAACAGCTATCATTAATTATCTTCTTGGATATATTTCGATTAAAAAAGGTCAGGCTGAAAACTCACTGGTTCTTGTTTCATCCGGAAAACATCTTCAGTCTGATACGGTGACAACATTAGGTGTGGTGATGAGTTTAGTTGTCGTTTACTTTACAAAAATTTACTGGCTAGATTCTGTTGTAGCTCTTATTTTTGGTTTTTACATCATCTATGTCGGGTATAAGATCGTCAGGAAATCTTTAAGCGGCATTATGGATGAGCAAGACCCTGATCTACTGAATCAGATCATCAAAGTACTCGAAGAAAACAGAAGAATAGAATGGATAGACGTTCATAATATGAAGATCCAGCAATTCGGTGCGAACCTCCATATTGACGCCCATATCACGCTGCCCTGGTACTACAGTCTTAGGGAAGCTCACAATGAAATGGAAAAAATGATTATCGTTCTGGCAAAAAACACGAAAAGAAGTGTGGAATTTAACTTCCATATGGACGACTGCAAAACAGTTTCATGTCCGGTCTGCCAAATCAAAGACTGTCCAGTCCGTGAAAAAGATTTTGTGAAACGGGTGCAATGGACTCCTGAAAATGTAACGAGTGTAGAAAAACACACAGTAGATGAACTTACAGACAGTTAGACTGATTGGTCCAGCTGCTTTCTATAATAAAACATCGGAACAATCAGTAACAAAGCCAGAGGCTGGATTACAAACCTTCTCATATAAAAGGAAAAAAGATAACCAATGTCGAACCGGTCATAGATACAGTAAAGATAGATCGGGAAAGTAATCACAAAAATAATCGTGATCAGTAATGCTCCCTGTACCGTCCACTGCCTATTTTTAAAAAGACATTGGATAATCAGGCAGGAAAAAATAAGATTGAGTATAAATCTAAAAAGATGCCCTACAATTAATTTTCCCCATTCAAAACCAGGAAAAGCAATGTTTTTATTGGCCTCATGAAAGTACTCCAGAAAAGGATCATAAAATATTCTGTCTTCAAGGATACGCACCCCCATAAGACCGCAGATTCCTGCTATTACCAAAAGCCAGTTAAGAATTCTCATTTTTTAAAGCAAAGAATTTAATCCATACCAGCCAAAGAACCACCACCGTTCCATAAATAACTGCAGGAAAAATAAAATCATGAAAAATTTTTCCATATTCCTTATAATCCACCATGACGACATTCAGTCCAATGATCCGGAGCAGATTCATAATGTAAAGGAGAACAAGCCCGGCAAGAGCAAAAACAAAGGTTTTTGAGCCCTTATAAAATGCAAAAACGAAGGCTATAAAAAGGATCATAACAGAAATTGCATTACACCCCTCCACCATTCTTGATACATAATTTCCCCTGACATAAAACCACATTTGTTCATTTTTCACATCATCATAAAGTAATGTAGGAAATCCTGAAGCCTTTTGAATCGACACAACCTGGTCAGCGATCATTCTGGAAAAAGGATCCAACCCATCTTCTTTACCTGAATTCAGATAAAACTGATAGGCAAAAAGCAACACCAGATAAATGACGATGAACCTCAGTAAAATGTTTAAGACTGGTTTAAAATCCTTTAGCATAATACAAAGATAAAAATTAGAGTGAAACTTAAGGTAAGAAATTTGAGGTTAGAGATTTCAGACACTAGATATCATGCATGTTATCGAGATGCGAGATCTGGATTACTATTCAAAACTCTATTTTTAAAACTCTCAAACCCGAATCTTAAACCCCACAACTCTCAAGCCTTAAAACTCTCAAACTCCGCAAACACCAAACTCCCATTAAATTAGTATATTTGTTTCCATATTATGACTTCCGAAAACGCAAAACGATTTTTTGAAAATTATCTGGGTGAGCCATCTTCTGAGTTCGTTACACTGGCTCAAAGCGGCTCTGCAAGGGTGAATTTCGTGGCAGCCTCCGGCACCGTAAAATACATTGTTACCAGCAACGAAAACATTCCGGAAAACGAAAGTTTTATTTATTACTCTGAAATATTCTCTGAACTGGATCTCAATACACCTGCAATTTTTGCAGTTTCAGAGGACAGAAAAATATATGTACAGGAATTTCTGGGAGGACAGACACTTTCCGAAATCATTACCAAAGAAGGTCTTTCTCCTCATGTAAGATCACTGGTAAAACAAACTCTGGAAAAACTTTTTCAGCTTCAGACCAAAACTCAGGGAAAAATTGATTATTCAAAAACTTTTGAATATGAAAAGTATGATGAGCTGCCCGTAATCCATGACCTCTACTATTTTAAAAACTTCGTAGCAGATGTCCTCGAATTGGAATACCGTAAATCTGTACTGCTAAAAGAATTTAAGGAGATCGCTATACGTATAGAAAATCTTGAACCGAAAGGAATCATGATTCGTGATTTTCAGGCAAGAAATATTATGGTCAACGAAGAAAGTAAAGTTTCGTTTATCGATTACCAATCTGCTATGGAAGGCCCATTGATGTATGATGTCATCTCCTTCCTGTTTCAGGCTAAAGCGGATTTTCCGGAAAATTTTAAAAGTGAGATGCTAGACTATTACACGAATCACTTTGACAATCAGGAAACTAAAATTAAACTAAAAAAATCGGTAAAACCAATTCAGATGATGCGCTTCCTTCAGGTACTTGGAGCCTATGGTTTCAGAGGACTGATTCAAAGGAAGTCTCATTTTTTAGCCAGCCTTGAAAAAGGAATTCAAAATATTGCCGATTTTGCCGCATCTTGGGAACAGATGAAAGACTATCCCGAACTGAAAAAAGTGATAGAACAGCTTTCTTCAGAGGAATCAAAATTAAAAATTAATGCAATTTTGAACCGTTAAAATTCTTAAGTAACTGCATAATATTAAAAATGTCAGCCTCAGCAAAATCCAAGGCTTTGATAAAGATACAACACATAAACTCTAAGGGTTTATATAAAAAATAAATAAAATGTTACACATCGACATACACAGTTTTTCATACAAAAAAGGAGGAATTCCTAAAGACCATTCAGGGAACGGCGGAGGCTTTACCTTTGACTGCAGAGGAATTTTGAATCCGGGAAGAATTGAAGAATACAAAATTCAGACAGGAAATGATATCGGGGTTCAGGAATATCTTGAAACAAAGACGGAAATGCCCAGGTTTCTGGAGCTTGTGAAATCTATTGTATCCATTAATATTGATAATTATCTGGAAAGAGGATTTGAAGACCTGCAAATTAATTTCGGATGTACAGGAGGCCAGCACAGATCCGTGTATTCTGCCATCAAAATCGCTGAATTCATTAGAGAAAAATACCCTGAAGGGACAGAAATAAGCCTTCACCACGACGAACAGCACCACTTGAATCCATAATGATCAATTATAAATAGAAATGAAAGCTTTAATCTTCGCAGCCGGAAAAGGTACAAGGCTAAAACCTTTTACAGACCATCACCCAAAAGCGCTGGCCAAAGTCAACGGCATTCCCCTTTTGGAGAGAAATATTAATTATCTTAAAAGCTTCGGAATAAAAGATTTTGTGATCAATATCCATCATTTTGGAAATCAGATTGTTGAATTTTTAAATAAAAACAGTAATTTCGGATGCAACATTGAAATCTCGGATGAAGCCGATGAATTGCTGGAAACCGGAGGCGGCTTGATTTTTGCTAGAAGATTCCTCGATCACGGGGAAGATTTTCTGATCATGAACGCTGATATTTTAACGGATATCAATATTGACGCTCTTGTCGAGTATCATAAAAAGATAAAAGATTTTGCTACTTTAGCGGTTTCCGACAGAGATAGTTCAAGAAAATTACTTTTCAACAATGATATGGTTTTAAGAGGATGGCTCAATGTACAGTCGGGAGAGCAGAGGCTTGCGGAATTCAATAAAGGATTTAAGGCTCTTGCTTTCAGTGGCGTTCACTGTATCAACCCTGCTATCTTTGAAAAAATAAAAAGAACCGGCAAATTTTCTATTATGGAGGAATATCTTGACCTGATGCAGACAGAGCATATCCACGGATTTCTGCATGACAGCATTCTGATAGATGTAGGAAGACCAGAGTCTGTAATAGAAGCCGAAAAACATTTTAAATAATTTTTGCAATGGAAATGGATGGAAACAGAGATGAAAGCTTAGTAAATCCGGCATTAGATATAAACGAAACAAAACTTCACAATAGCCTCAGACAGAAAACATGGGACGAAACCATTACCAAGGACAGCTGGATGGTTTTCAAAGTAATGGCTGAATTTGTAGATGGTTATGAAAAACTGGCTAAGATAGGCCCCTGCGTTTCAATATTTGGTTCTGCAAGGCTAAAACCGGAAAGCAAGTATTACGAAATGGCCGTAGAAATCGCAGAAAAGATCACCAGGCTTGGTTTCGGAATTATTACCGGAGGTGGCCCCGGGATTATGGAGGCAGGAAATAAAGGCGCTTTCAATGGAAAAGGAAGATCAATTGGACTTAATATTGACTTACCGTTTGAACAGCATTTTAATCCTTATATTAATAAATCTTATTCTATGAACTTCGATTACTTTTTTGTCAGAAAAGTAATGTTTGTAAAATATTCTCAAGGTTTTGTGGTAATGCCGGGAGGTTTTGGTACCTTGGACGAACTTACAGAAGCAATGACCCTGATACAGACGAATAAAATCGGCAAGTTTCCGATTGTACTTGTCGGCAGTGAATTTTGGGGAGGACTATTGGATTGGTTTAAAGCAACCCTGCTGAAAGAAGGTATGATTGCTGAGGATGATCTGGATTTGTACAGAGTGGTAGACACTGCTGATGAAGCGGTAGCCCACATCAAAGCATTTTATGATAAGTATTCTGTAAATGTAAATTTTTAATTGGCATATTATTTGTGACCTATAACTAGCAAGTATGATTGTAAATCTATTAATTAAGATGAAAAAACTTTTATATATATCAGGAATTTTAACATTTTTTGTGTTAATGAGTTTTATGTATGTAGACTTTTTCTCTTCAATGACAAAAGTGGATTATATAGATGGAAGCAAAACATTGAAGTTTACCACAAAAATGAATACCAACCATATTTCTGATGCTATTAAAATCAATCCTAATACAGCAGGGTTTGAGGCAGAGGTTAAAAAATATGTGAACAATAATTTTGATGTGTATGTCAATGGCTCTCCGAAAACTATAACCTTCACCGGAAGTCAGATAAGCGGAGAAACAGTATGGGTATATTTTGAAACCGGCGGTGTGTCGGACATCAGTACCATGAAGATTAAAAACACGATCCTTTTAAGTGCTTTTCCTAAGCAGATCAACATTGTTAGTGTTGCTTATAAAGGTAGCCAGAAAGTAATGAACTTCCAGCGGGGAAAAGAAGTGAATGAAGTTTCTTTCTAATAACAGATTAATTTAAAAAATATAGACCACTGCTGACGCGGTGGTTTTTTTGTGTAATTTTTCCTGAATTATTTTTTTACCATCCACTGAACTATTTGTAAATTTATAAAAGAGTTATAATGCCCTATCTATGCTAAAAACTCTCTTAAATTCAATATAGCTGAATATATCAGTAGTGGTAATTAAATAATATTTCATGGAGGGAAAAATTGTCATATCGGTAATAATCATCTGTTCCCTGGCTTGGGGAATCTATTTTTTTACATTTTTATCCATAAAGCCGGCAACGGCAGTAATCCTTAAAAATGCCAAATATACGGTAGGAGAAGTAACTTCTGCCTATTATGGGGACAGAAGATATAGAAAAGGTAATGATTATCAATTCAAATTTCAAGATGGTACCGTAAAAGAAGGTCATCAGGATGGAGAATTTACTGAAGGAAGAAAATATCTTGTGGTATATGATTCTACAGATTTGAGAAATGGGTTTTTAATACTGGACAAATTTGATATAACGGATTCTTTGGAAAACGATCATATCCATAAAAATTACGATTATTATGATCTAGGTTGGTCACTACCCCAAATACCATTCAAATATGATAAAGGCGACATTGACTATGAGGTAAAAATGCATCTCAGATGTGAATAAGGTGATTTTTGAAAATCTTAAATATTATCTTTACAGAATAAAAGAAGCCTGCTCATATGAGCAGGCTTCTATATCTTAAAGTTGTAACAGAAGTATTACATTAGCGTATTACTCAATTTTGATATTGTCGATCTGAATATCATAATTTCCGTTAGAACCAGTTTTGATAGCAAACATATCTTTTCCAGCTGTTAGATTAAGCTCTCCCAGACCTGTAAGATTAAGTTCAACCAATCTCCACTGACCATTGGTGTTAATTGTTCCTGTATATGAGTTTGCATTAGCAGAATCCGCATCTAAAACAGCTCCTGTACTGAATGTTCCCAGGTTGAATGTGTAGAAAGCAGAGGTGCTGCCCATTGTTTTATATACGTTGAAAGAAAGTGACTTTCCGGTTGAAGTACCTTTGATATAAAAAGTAATTCTTTTTGGAGTGGCCGGTAACCCTGAAGCTGCTATAGATGTAAATACGTAATCATTAGCTGTTGGAATACCCTTGATCTGAAGTGAGTTTGTTCCATTAAATCCTAAACCAACACCTTGAGTTGCATATGGCTTCAGGCCAAAACCGTTCACACTTGATAAGAAAGTAGTCCAGTTTTCAAAATCAGAACCTGCAAAAAGATTGATAGCAGAAGGTGATGGATTCTCTGGAACTCCTGGAGAAAATCTTTCGCCATTAAAGACAAGATCATCCAGGTTTCTGATATATGCCTGCTCGGTAAAGATAGTAGCCGAAGGATTACTTGGACTTGTATAACGGCTTAAAAGAAGTACAATATCACCGCTTTTTGCGTACTTAGGAGAAATCGGAGATTTAGCAAACGTTGCAAAATTACTGAAACGAAGGTCTAATCTTGCTGCTTTTTTATCTGTGATATAACGATCTCCTGTTGCAGCATCATCCGCGAAATTTTTGGTCAATTCTGCATCTTCAAACTGAACATTTTTAATTTTTACAAGTTGGTTGATGTGAGCTCCATTTTTAAGTGCTTCAGCTATTGAATTAAATTCCAATGGCTTCATAACAGCAACGACAGGTTTCTGGCCATCACAAACTCTTGCCATATAATCTGCAATTCTGTTTGGATTGATTCTTCCTACAGAATAGTTTGGATCATAAGATCCTATTTTAATGTTACCATTGGAAGCCTGAACGATAAGTCCCTTAAGATTAATTCTAACCAAAGATCCTGTCGGAAAAGCCAGATACTGATTCCCTCCGTCTATATCAACTTCAATACCCTGAGTTGGATTTTCAGGTTTATCCTGAAGAAACAACATTTTGTAAATATTCCCTGATTCATCACTTGAGCCAACATAAGCTTCAACGATATAATCTTCTTTAATAATATCCGCTTCACCTGGTTTTGGCTTTGCGATAGTAGCAAGATCTGTTAATGGGTGATTAGCTGCAGGAAATCTGTTTGTACATTTAATTTCCGGAACATCATAATCATCGGATTTTACACAAGACGATAACGCCAACATTGAAATGGCACTAAATACAACTGCCTTAAAATATATATTTTTCATTGTTTTCGATTTTTAAATTTATTGATTAGAATCTAAATTGAAGATTAACAAAGTAAGATCTTCCCTGAGAGTACCAGTATTTAGGAGCAAATACCATATTTCCACTATCGTAATCATTTGAATAATCCGTATAGTTTACATTTCTCGTCTGCTCAAACCCTCCAGTAATATAGTTTTTATTATTAAGGATATTATTAACAGATGCAGACACCAATACATAGTATTTACCGATCATCCATGATTTACCAGCATTGGCATTCAGGAAGAATTCACTCGGAAGTTTTGTAGGAGTAAGTACTCTGGCCAATTCTTCAGGGGTTACATTATCGTAAGGTACTCCCGGTGTACTTGGATTAGAATAAAATCTTTCTGTTCTGGTTACAGGAGATGGATCCAGGAACGAATGTCCAAAATAGTTCCAGCTTGCTCCTACCCACCAGTATTTAGGACTGCTATATCTAAGACCTAAGTTATAAGCCTCCTGAGGCGTTCCTCCCTGTCTGTAGTTTTTCAAGGTAGCTTCTCCCATATTGGTATAAGATCTTGATACAAGATTTCCATTTCCATCAAGTTCTCTGAATGTTCCAACAGCGTCTGATGCAAAATAAACAGTAGGATTATTGGTATACGTGTATTGTCCTAAACTTAACAAACCATTGGCCGTTAAGGTAGGCGTAATTTTCACCTGTGCACCAAGCTCAATACCCATATTTCTCTTATTAGCACCTGCAAGTACCTGAGTAATAAAAGCACCATCCTGAACAGGAGCCTGTTCTCCACTTTCTGTAAGTGTCGTTAATTTAACTCCTTGCGCAAAATATCTTTGAACGCTTGTTTCATTCTGAGTATTAACAAGATATCCAGTTAACCTAATTTTAACAATTGGCGTAGATATTACGTAACTTAAATCATTGGCATCAATCACAACATTCTTGATATTTGGAGTGGTAACCCCACTTACTCTTGTATTAAAGTAAATATCATTCAGGAATGGAGACTGAGAAAAGTAAGCTCCGTTATATACCAAGAAATTTCTACCATTGATTCTATAGGTAACCTGACCTTTTACCCCTACATTCCAGAAGTTTTTATCCCCTCCTTTTCCGTAAGATGACGGATACAGGTAATGCTGGAATAAGCCTTCTCTGCTGTTGTTCGTATATCCGAACATTCCGGAAACAAAAACATCAAATTTACCTGTTGAGAATTTAAATGCAGGATTTATTTTTACTTCCTGTCTTCTGAAAATATAACTGTATCCAATCTTATCTCCTTCTCTTTTCGCAACAGAAGCATCATCTTCATTGACGTTATACTTGGCGTAGAATTTACCTGCATTGGTATTAGGTCCAAACGGATCCATATTCAGGGCAAAATCAGCACCTAACAAATCGTTTACCTCTCTATACTGCTCAGATTTATAATTTTGATAAGACAGGTTTAAAATGAAACGTGAAGTATCAGTAAAGTTATATGTATAATGGGTAGACGCATTGAATGTTTTATCATCCTTTACATCATCCACAAGATAATATGCCGCTCTGTTCCCACCAAATTGAGAATCGTAAAGATTTTCACTTCTGTTGGCAGCATAAAGATTATCCCAGTTGATCTGTGTGTAGGCCTCATCATTATTAGTCCATCTGTCATTCCAAATTCCTATATTCTCAGCCTGAGACGGAGCAGGATTCTTGAAATTCAACCAATAGCTAGGCAGATTACGGTAATAAGTAGGTGATGGGTTATTAGCTCTGTACCAATCAAGTCTTGAACTATAGTCTTTACCAAACTGATAGGAAACAGAGGTCCATAATTGAGAGTTCTTGTTAATTTTCCAGAAATCCTGCAATTGAAGCAGCGGCTGGAAACCTCTTCTTACCCTCTCATTTCTTTTCTCTCCACCTTGCCATCCCCAATAGGAGTTGTAATGAATTCCTCTGAAATCATATACTTCCTGAGTATTCGGACTGGCAGTGCTTCTTGTGTATTTGGAACCAATTGCATTAAATGTCAGGGTATGATTGTCACTGAATTTCTTTTCAATTCCAAGATAACCACTGTATGCGTCATAAGAAGTTCCATCCTGTATTCCTTCCTGAGCCCATCTTCTGGCGATCATTCCGGTAAAAGCCCATCCTTTTTTATTCATCCCTGAAGAGAATCTGTAAGAAAGTCTGTTGGTATAGTTTCTGTTAGTCAGTGAATAGGTCAGTTGACTTCCCTTTCTATACTCACTGGCTTTTGTATTTTTATAAATAACCGAACTGTTTCCACCAAATGCATATTCTGATGGCGCATGATTTGCTGAAATTTCAGGATATCTTGTGATCTCATTAAGTCCACCCCAGTTTCCAAAATCAACATTACCATTATCAGATTCCACCATAGAAACACCATTCATCATAGATTCTACTGATCTCCCGTCGATTCCTCTTGGACGGAACCAGTAAAAACCCAGATCAAATGCTGCAATTCTACTGAAAACATCCTGAGAAGACTGCAGTAAACCTACTGTAGAAGTCTGTCCGCTATTACTATCTTCGCCATCTCCACTATTTTCAATAATGGCCAATCCCTGATCTGCGTTTGTAAGTGCAGAATAAAGGGTAATTACCCCTAAATCCTTTCTTTTCTCATCGGTTACGTCAAACTCCATCATTTTGGTTTCGAAGTTTGGTTTCGTAATCATAATTTGATAATGGCCCGGCTTCAGGTCTACAAACTGGAAATATCCAATTTTATCAGCCGTTACATCATTTTCACTCTCTTTAAGATCTACCTCTGCCCTTTCAACAGGCTTTCCGTCAGCATCCTTAAGATACGCAAACACAGTGGTCTGCGCAAAATAAAATGAAGCAGGAAGTAAAGTAAACAAAGAGACTAATGATAGTTTTTTAATCATGAGTATATTTATTTTTTTTAATACTTTTCTTATTAGTTTTCAACAGTTTAAAAGTTGGGGGCACAAATTTAGTCAAAATTTAGAATTTCCAACTTTTTTAACTTTATTTTTTCTTAACATTGCAAACTTTTATGATTCATTATGTAAGAGAATTATTTTATATTGTTTTAAATTTACAAATATTTAAAATGGGTTGAATTAAAAAAAAGTAAATTTGTCGTTTAAATAATATTAATACTCTAGAGGATGAAGAGATTTATGAGTTTTATGGCCGTCGTTTTTTCGATCATGGCTTTTGCACAACAGGGGAAACTGAGAAAAGTGGCTGCTGTTGGTTTTTTGAATGTAGAAAACCTTTGGGATACTATACGTTCTGCTGATTATATTGATGGCACCAAAGACATTCGTAATCCGGCTTTCCACAGAAGCATCCCCATTGATTCCATCCAGTTTTTAGAAGCAGAAAAATATGATGGGCCATGGAGTGATGGTGCCCTAATTGGCAAAAAAGCAGTAAGATACCAAAGTGGAGCTGAAGAGTTCACGCCAAAAAGCGCAAAAAATTATACTACTAAAATATATAAGGCTAAATTGGCCAATGAGGCAAAAGTAATTGCTGAAATGGGTGCACAATATACCAAAACAGCTCCTGCTGTAGTAGGACTTATTGAGGTAGAAAACAGACAGGTAATAGAGGACCTTGTAAAGCAGCCTGCTCTTGCTAAATATGATTACGGAATTATTCATTACAATTCTTATGATTACAGAGGAATTGATGTTGCTTTAATCTATCAGAAAAGAAGATTTACCCCAACCAATTCATTAAAAAAAGAATTGAAAATCTTTGGTGACAACGGAAAAAGAGAATACACCAGAGATATTTTGGTGGTAACAGGTTTCCTTGACAATGAGAAAGTGGCATTCTTTATGAATCACTGGCCTTCAAGAAGAGGGGGTGAAGCTATTTCATTACCTAAAAGAAATGCCGCTGCGGCTTTATTGAAACAGCAGATGGACAGTATCAGAACAGCAGATCCTTCTACCAAGCTTTTTGCTATGGGTGATTTTAATGATGATCCGGTAAGTCCAAGTTTAAAGAACCATTTAAAAGCAGCTGCAAGCCCTAAAGATCTAACTGAAGAAGCTCCCTATCTTAATTTAATGTATCCATTATATAAGAAAGGAATTGCTTCATTAGCGTATCAGGATGCGCCTAACCTTTTTGATCAGATCATTGTTTCTAAAAACTTAATGTCTGACCAGGTAACCAAAGAATATTCAGTATACAAAGCAGAGATCTTTGCTCCGGCTTATCTGGTGAATAAAGAAGGAAATTACAAGGGTTATCCTTTCAGATCCTGGAACGGAGATCAGTTTACAGGAGGATACAGTGACCACTTTCCGGCATTTGTAATTCTTCAGAAAGAACCATAAAAATTTAAATAAGCACTCAATTGAGTGCTTATTTTTTTATACTGATATTTGTTGTTATGAAAAATATAATCACAATCGTATTATTCCTCTTTGTTCCTTTGAGCTGCTTTTCTCAAAGCAAGACTAAGAACAGTGATGACCCATCCGAAATAAAGCCATCAAAAAATGATGATGATGAATGGGATCTTACAGTGATTGATACTCAGTTCGACTACTTTTTAAATGCAATAGCCCAACCCATAAGCCAGTATTCAGAATCCTATTTGAAATCCAAAAACAGATTCCTGGTCAGTGAATGGAATTCTTACTACAGTTCGGGAAAATACCGGAATATTATAGAATCCGGAATAGATTATGACCCCAGAGAAAATTACGGGATCAAATTTGAATACAAACTCTATCAGGTTTTTGCTTTTGTAAGCTGGAAGTATGGATTGAAAATGAATGGACTTTCCGGAATTGATGCAACCCGATAAAATCGGCCGACTCAAGAATACCAATTCAATTCATTGATAATAAAAAAGGTTCAGAAGAAATTCTGAACCTTTTACTTTTATAATAGCTGAAAATTATTTGTTAAATAACTCTTCTACTTTATCCCAGTTTACTACACTGAAGAAAGCAGAAACATAATCAGGTCTTCTGTTTTGGTAGTTTAAATAATAAGCGTGCTCCCAAACATCTAATCCTAAAACCGGAGTTCCTTTAACGTCTGCAACAGGCATTAATGGATTATCCTGATTTGGAGTAGAAGAAACAGATACAGATCCGTCTGCATTTTTTACCAACCAAGCCCATCCTGAACCAAATCTTGTTTTAGCTGCATCAGAAAAATCTGTTTTGAATTTTTCAAGACCTCCGTAAGCTTCAATGGCTGCTTTTACGTTTCCTACAGGCTCAGCACTTCCGCCAGGAGTTAAGATCTCCCAGAACAAAGAGTGGTTGAAATGTCCTCCTCCGTTATTTCTTACTGCCGGTTTATCAGTTCCTGTCTGGCAGATCTCTTCGATCGTTTTACCTGCCAATTCAGTTCCTTCGATTGCTTTATTTAAATTGTCAATATACGCCTGGTGATGTTTTGTATAATGGATCTCCATAGTTTTTGCATCGATAGTCGGCTCCAATGCATCATATGCATATCCTAGTTTTGGTAATTCAAATGACATAATTTTTATTTTTAATGTTATAATCCAAATTTAGCCAATATTTAAGCGATTATCAACAATTAGGGATTACTTTAATAAATCTTTAACATTGATATATTGATTTAGAATGAATTAAATTTTAAGGGAATGAAAATAATAAATCAGACGGAAGTTATTACAACCTCCCTTTCAATAAAAAAGCACGAAGATATGTGATCTCCGTGCTTTTTATTTAACAACAATTAAATTAATCTATTTATTCATAGACATCAGGAATTCTTCGTTATTTAAAGTTCCTCTGATGTTTTTATTGACAAATTCCATGGCTTCTACTGGATTCATTTCAGAAAGGTATTTTCTGAAAATCCACATTCTCTGAGAAGTTACTTCATCTAAAAGAAGATCGTCTCTACGTGTACTTGAAGATACAAGATCGATCGCAGGATAAATTCTTCTGTTCGCAATTTTTCTGTCCAGCTGAAGTTCCATGTTACCCGTTCCTTTGAATTCTTCAAAGATTACTTCGTCCATTTTAGAACCTGTATCGATAAGTGCTGTAGCAATAATCGTTAATGATCCACCCCCTTCAATTTTTCTGGCCGCCCCGAAGAATCTTTTCGGTTTGTGCAATGCATTGGCATCTACCCCACCGGAAAGAACTTTTCCTGATGCCGGAGTAACTGTGTTGTATGCTCTTGCCAACCTCGTAATAGAGTCAAGCAGGATTACTACATCATGTCCGCATTCTACCATTCTCTGGGCTTTTGCTAAAACAAGATTAGCCACTTTTACGTGCTTATCAGCTGCTTCATCAAATGTAGATGCGATCACTTCAGCATTCACACTTCTCTCCATATCGGTAACTTCTTCCGGACGCTCGTCGATCAGAAGGACCATCATATATACTTCAGGGTGATTGGCTGCGATAGAGTTCGCAATATCTTTAAGCAACATCGTTTTACCTGTTTTAGGCTGAGCAACGATCATTGCTCTCTGTCCTTTCCCAATAGGTGCAAAAAGATCGACAATCCTTGTTGAAAGTGTTGATCCATTTCCAGTAAGATTGAATTTCTCTTCAGGGAAAAGCGGAGTTAAATATTCAAATGCAACACGGTCTTTGATAAACGCAAGATCGCGTCCGTTTACTTCCGTAGGTTTTAATAAAGAAAAATATTTTTCCCCTTCTTTTGGAAGTCTCACAATTCCTTTAACTGTATCTCCTGTTTTCAGCCCAAAATTTCTGATCTGTGCTGTTGACACATACACGTCATCAGGAGAAGAGATATAACTGAAATCAGATGAACGAAGGAATCCGTAATTATCCGGAAGGATTTCTAAAACACCTTCAATACTTACCATCCCATCAAAACTGAACTCTTTTCTGTGTTCAGAATGATGTTCCTCATTTCTATCAGCATGTTGTCTGTGCTGATTTTGGTTTGGATTCTGATTCTGATTAGAATTTTGATTCTGGTGTTGATTAGGATTTTGGTTTTGGTGCTGGTTAGGATTCTTATGTTGGTTTCCGCTGCTTTGCGGATTATTGTGTCCTTTTTGTTGGGATCTGGCCTGAGGTTGAGGGGTATTAGGCTTTTCTTCTGATGGAGCAGATTCCTGAGGTTCTGCATTTTTAGGAGCTTCTGCTCTTTCTTGTGGAATTTCTGTATTGCCAGTGTTGGCTACCACTCTTTTTCTTTTTTTCTTAGCCTGCGCTGAATTGTTTTCTTCAGGAGCAGCAGGAGTTTCAGCCTTAGGTTCTTCCTGTTTCACTTCTTCAGAAGCTGGCTTCTTTTCTTCGGCTTTTTCTTCAGCCTTAGGGCTTTCTTCGACCGGCGCTTTTACTTCTGCTTTCGGTTTGGCAGGTTGTCTTTTTGGCGCTGCTTTTTTTACAGGAGCCTTAGCAGGTTGGTCTGCCGGTTTTTCTTCAGTATCCATGCTGGTTTCTGTGGCGTTGAAATAATCTTTTGCAACTTTAGGGTTAGAAGCCTGAAAGTCAAGAACGGCAAAGATCTTATCATTATCATTGCTGTTTCTAGCAACTTTAACGCCTAAATCTTTTAAGATTTTAGTCAGTTCCGTTACGGATTTTGACCTTAACGTTTCTATGTTAAACATACTTAATGTAAAAATGTAATTAATTGTGAGTAAGAAAAGTAAGTCCGGTGACTATTGTTTTCAAGTACATATGTATAATGCAAATCTACACTAATTTTTGAATTGTGCAAAATTTATGTTATTTTTGCCAGGTATTTAATAATCAATGTTACAGAGAATACAGACTATATGGACTCTTTTGGCAGTTTTAGCCGCAGTTTCCCTTTTCGTTACAGGACAGGATGTTGACGTTTTTGGCAATATTCCGGTGATTGATATAAGCTGTATCGCCCTTGTTTTGGCAGGTGCATTAAGCATTTTCAGCTTTAAAAACAGAAAAAGACAAATTCTGCTGAATACATTCAGCATTATTATAAACGTTTTGTTGATTGGTGTATTGGCGTACTGGTTACTAAACTTATCCGGAGGAATTCAGATTCCTGAGAAGGGTATTGAGCCGGTTTTCCCATTGATCTCGGTGATATGTCTGCTTATTGCAAACGTATTGATCCGCAGAGATGAGAGGCTCGTAAAATCTGTAGACCGACTTCGATAGCCTTACAACGATTTTTTGAGTGAGAACAGTTCCGAAAGGAGCTGTTTTTTTATGCATCAATTAAGCAGAATTTTTTAAATTAAAATTGACAGCTTATTAATTATTAACAAGTTATAATAATAACCTTGAATGAAATTGCTTAAAAATCAAATGATTTTCTTAATTTCACCTAAGAGTTTAAAATCTTTTAATGGTTCAAATGCACTCTTTATTGTGATTAATTTATATCATTTCATGCAACATTTCCGTTAAGAGTACGACTGATTCTATTACAATATAATTACATTCAAAATGAAAAAACTATCCTACCTTGCCCTGTCGCTCTTCTCTGTATTTACCTTTGCACAGGAAGTTTCCAAAGAAAGAGTAACTACGATACTTTCAACACTGGCTTCCGATGAAATGAAGGGCCGTGAAATTGGAACACCGGAAAATGACAAGGCTGCAGAATACATTGCACAACTTTTTAAAGAAAATAAACTCGAATACTGTACTGGCAATTCTTATCTGATTCCTTTTGATTATAATGGAAAGAAGGTATATAATGTATGTGGTATCAAAAAAGGTAAAACAGATCAATATCTTGGATTCTCAGGACATTTTGATCATATTGGGACGAGTAACAAAACCGGAGACAATATTTACAACGGCGCAGATGATGATGCGAGCGGAATTGCAACTTTAGCAGGAATTGCAGATTATTTCAAAAATAAAAAACCTGAATTTTCAATGGTTTTTATGGCCTTTAATGGTGAAGAAAAAGGAATGCTGGGCTCTCAGGCGATTTCAACAGATGCCAAGTTAGATAAGATATACAATAATATGACCGCCCTTTTCAATTTTGAAATGGTGGCCACAGAATCTCAGTTTGGAAAAAATGCACTATTTATGACAGGTGATGAGTTTTCTGATTTTGATGAACTGTTTAACAAATACGCAGCAAATGGTTTAAAAATAAATCCTGATCCTTATGCGTCACAAAAATTATTCTACAGATCAGATAATGTAAGCTTTGTAAAGAAAAAAATTATTGCCCATTCATTCTCAACGGTTGATATGACGAAGGCTTCTCATTACCATAACGAAAGTGATGATGTGAGTGTTGTGGATTTTGATAATCTAACAAGTATTATCAACAATGTTGGAAAAACACTTGAAAAATTAAATCCCAGGAATTTTGCTCCAAAATATAACGACACCGTCAAATATTAAATAAACCTACCATAAAAACCGCCAAAACAGCGGTTTTTTTCATATCAAGAATATTTCTGCAGGTAAAAACTAAACAATCGTTTGTAACAAAATCTACCGAATTGAAACATATTAGTCAAAGTAAAGCAGTATTAAGAACGTCTTTTCTTTTAATTTTACGTAATTTTGCTATCCAATTTTTCATTGAATGAAACCATTACAAAGAATACTTTATTTCGCTAAACCCCACCAAAAATACCTTTTTGGAAGTATGTTTTTCAATATACTTTACTCCTTACTCAATATCCTTTCTGTTGGAACAATGCTTCCTATCTTGGGACTGATGTTTGGGACGATTGAAAAACAGGGAAAAGAACCGGTATGGAGCGGAGCTTTCGGAGACTATTTTAATTATATAAAAGACAAAGGTTACTATTTTGTACAGACACAAATTGACCAGCATGGTGCCGTAAATGTACTTGCCGTTTTGTGTGCAATAACTGCCGCTTCCTTTTTATTAAGAAATATTTTCAGATATATAGGGGCTTTCCTTTTAGTAAATTACCGTGTAGGCATCACTACAGATCTTCGTACGGCAATGTATGATAAGTTTCTACAACTTCCGGTTTCTTTCTTTACAGAACAGAGAAAGGGAGATATGATGTCCAGAATTTCCAATGATATCGGAGGTGTAGAAGGTGGAATTATGGGGGTACTTGTGGACATTATCAATGCTCCGTTTATGATTATCTCTTCATTGATCGCCTTATTTTTACTTTCCCCTCAGCTTACTTTATTTTCATTAATTGTTTTTCCTGTAATGGGCTGGCTTATATCATGGACTGGGAAAAGTCTAAAAAAACAGGCACATCAGGCACAGGCAGAACTTGGAAATCTTTTTTCACTGGTGGACGAGACCTTAAAATCTTCAAAAGTGATCAAGATCTTCAATGCAGATAAAATTCTTAAGAACAGATTCAGCGAAACAACCAGCAATTGGCAGAAATTTGCCATTGATATGAGTAGGAGAAGAGAACTGGCATCTCCTATGAGTGAATTCCTTGGGTCTATTACGATCCTGATCATCACATGGTATGCTGGGACTCAGATTTTAGAGGAGCAGACTATGAAGCCTCAGGCTTTCCTTGTTTTTATCGGAATGTTCTTCCAGATTCTTGACCCTGCGAAAAAACTTTCTACTGCCATCTCATCTATTCAGGGAGGTATGGCCAGTTTAGAAAGAGTAGCTGAAGTTCTTGACTATGATCTGAAAGTAGAAGAAATTGCAGAACCGATTTCTATCTCTACACTCAGCAATCAGATTGAATTCAAAAATATTGGATTCTTTTATGATAAAGATAATGTTATCCTTAAAAATTTCTCACTGATTATCCCGAGAGGAAAAACCATAGCCCTAGTAGGACAAAGTGGAAGTGGAAAAACTACCATTGCCAACCTTCTGGCCAGATTCTATGATGTGAGTGAAGGGGAAATTTTAATTGACGGAACCAATATAAAGCATTTAAAATTAAAAGAATACCGTCAGCTTCTGGGAATGGTAACTCAGGAATCTGTATTATTCAATGATTCGGTATATAACAATATCCTGATGGGTAAACCAGAGGCTACAAAAGAAGAAGTCATTGAAGCTGCAAAAATTGCCAATGCTGATACTTTTATATCCAATCTTCCTGATGGCTATGATTCCAATATTGGTGATGACGGAAATAAACTTTCCGGAGGACAGAAACAGAGAGTTTCTATCGCCAGAGCTGTATTGAAAAACCCGCCGGTCATGATCCTGGATGAAGCAACTTCTGCCCTGGATACTGAATCTGAAAGATTTGTTCAGGATGCCTTGGATAAAATGATGGAAAACAGAACATCTCTGGTCATTGCCCACAGATTGTCAACCATTCAGAAAGCAGACTGGATCGTAGTAATGGAGAAAGGAATCGTTGTAGAACAGGGAACACACCATGATCTTATTGCTAAGAAAGGGATGTACCACAAGCTTGTGGAACTTCAAAATTTTGACTAATCGTTTATTGAATTAAATTTCACTTAAATGAATCCCATACAAGAGTACTTCTACAGAATCGATGAGCCTGAAAGAAGTACTCTTTTGTTTTTAAGAAAAAAGATTCTCGAATCTGATACAGAACATATTACGGAAACGCTAAGTTTCGGACTTCCTTTCTTTAAATATAAAAAGAAGATGCTGTGCTACCTTTATTACAGCAAAAAGTATAAACAGCATTACGTAAGCTTTTATCATGGAGACCGGCTTGACCATCCTCTACTGATTCAGGACGGCAGAAAGAAGTTTAAAATCCTTCTGATCAATATGGAGGAAGATTTACCTGTTGATATTATTATAAGCCTTACAGAAGAGGTTAAAAAACACATTAAATAATGACTTCGGCATGGTTTCACCATGCCGAAGTCTTTTTAAGTCATATCATACGAATTAAAATGTCAGAGGATAAAAATTAATTCCTTTTAATAAACATTAAACAAAAAAGGAGAAAACTGAGTTTCTCCTTTTGATATTTTGACCGTATGTATTTTAATCTTTCATTCTGGCGATCACATCCACACCTCCTTTTGTAATGTCTCCGATCTTGCAGATAATCTCTGTATCCAGGGGCAGAAATACATCCATTCTTGACCCGAATTTGATGAATCCGAACTCATGTCCGGCTTTTGCCTGATCTCCTTCATTACAATAGAAAACAATTCTTCTGGCCACATATCCAGCGATCTGTCTGAAAACCACTTTGTGATTCGTTGCCGTTTCTACCGCGATCGTTGTTCTTTCATTCTCTGTAGATGATTTCTCATGCCAAGCTACAAGATATTTTCCTGGATGGTATTTTTTATAGATTACGTTTCCGGAAACCGGGTATCTGCAGATATGAACATTCAACGGTGACATAAAGATGGAAACCTGAATAGCCTTTCCTTTCAGAAATTCAGTTTCTTCCACTTCCTTGATCATCACCACTTTTCCGTCTACCGGGGCGATCACATTTTCTCTGTGTTCTAAAATATCACGTTCCGGAACTCTGAAGAACCAAAATACTAAACTGTAAACAACCAATAATGGCATAATGATCAGTAACGACCACATTTTAAGAAAATAAATAGCCAACACACTTATTATAATAAACAGTATCGTTGCTACGGTAATCGTTCCTTTTGACTCCTTATGTAGTTTCATGAGATTAAATAAATTTTTCTAAAATAAAGTACAAATATACGACAGGAACGCAAATTAAAAAACTATCGAGCCTATCCAATACACCTCCATGCCCCGGAATGATGTTTCCGCTGTCTTTTACACCGAAATTTCTTTTAAGCTGGCTTTCTACCAAATCGCCCAATGGAGCGAATGCTGCAACCAGAAAACCTACGACCATCCAGTTGCCACGAAGCTCTGGCTGGTAATGCTGTATAAAGTAGGATAAAACCAACGTTAAGACAACCCCGCCTGCGTATCCCTCCCAGGTCTTCTTTGGAGAGATTTTAGGGGCCATCTTATGCTTCCCGAAAAACTTCCCGGTAAGATAGGCGAAAGTATCACTGCTCCAGATCAGAATAAACAGAAAAAGAACTTCCAGCGAAAATGTTCCATCATAACTCGAAAATTTAGGCAGCCCCAATGCAAAACTGAAAGGCAATGCTACATAAATCACTGTAAAGATCAGCTTTCCGCTGTCGTAATATAGTTCGTTGGGATATTTGAATAAAGTTACCACCGCAATGGCTATCAGGGAAATTGCCAGTATTTCATTCAGTCTGAAATCGAAAAAGAAATCGTGGTGGAAATATCTTTTAGAAAAAACATAGTAAATAAAAATCACCAGGGGGAGTACGATCCATTTTTCGTAGCCTTTCCCAAACTTCATGATTTTAATGCATTCCCAAGTACCTACCAGCAGCAAAAGAGTGATCAGACCATGATACAGATATTCCTGCTTGATAAGGTCCGGATGGATCTTGTTGATCAGCTGGGCACCCAGCGGTGTTGTGCAAAGAATAATAACGGCAACGTAAACAAGTCCGGAAATGGTTCTTTGAATAAGGTTTTTGTCCAAGATGTAAAATTTATAAGTTGATGCTTAATCTTCAAGCAGCAATAAAAACAGTTTTGTATTTGTATTGGAAGAAGTATCTAAACTTGACTGTCCTCCACTAATAGAAGTAAGATTTTTGATATTCCCGTTTCTTTTTATTTTTCCCATTGCATCATTAAGATTGTTTACAATCTGTGAGACATTGGCCATGATAATAATCTTACCTGGAAGTCTTGAGGAATGGTAATGAAGGATATTGTTATGTGAAAGCATAATCCTCCCATCATATGCAATAAGATATTCACAGGTAATGAAAGCGGCATCATTAGAATGTTCCATTTCTGAGGTATATGGAATCTTCACCACATTCAAAAAGTTTTGAAGCTCTTTGTCCCAGCAGAAAACATTACTAACTCCTTCTATTTTGACAATTTGATTTAAAGTCTGTAGAGCTTCCGCTTCATCTGCACAATAATTAAAGAATCCCCCTGAATGCGTAAACAATTGGGCAAACTTATAGTCAAGATCTGCATTTTTCAGCGAATCCCCGAGCTTCTCCAGACTCTGTTTTTCCTCTTCCTCAGGCTGGTTGGTAAGTTTGCTTACAATCCTCTTGAATAAATTCAACTTAATCTTTTTTTAGTCAACTTTATACAAAAATAGAAAATAATTACAATAGATTCTAAAAATGTAGCTTTAAATATGAAAAAACCTGACAATTCTAAAAATGTCAGGTTTTTTATACTCTGTTTTGGAAGTATTTTAAAGTTGAGTCGGGCTTTCCGGAGCCTGAATTTCACTTTCTTCTTCCTTGTCTTTAATTAGGATCTGCTCATCAGGTTCCTTTGCTGTACCAATTGTACTTGTTACAGGTCTTTCCGTTAATTCAGGATCCCATGCTCTTTTACCGAATATATCTTCAAGGTCTTCACGGAAGATCACTTCTTTTTCTAAAAGTTTATTCGCTAAAGCATCAAGCTTATCTTTATTTTCTGTAAGAATCTGAACTGCTCTCTCGTACTGATTTTCGATAATCGATTTAATCTCAACATCAATCTTGTTCGCAGTTTCTTCAGAATATGGTTTTCCGAAATTGTATTCAGACTGTCCTGAACTGTCATAATAAGAAATATTACCAATCGTCGGGCTCAGACCATATACTGTAACCATAGCCTGCGCTCTTTTCGTTACAGATTCCAGATCAGACAAAGCACCTGTTGAAATGTTATTAAAAATAACCTGTTCTGCGGCTCTACCTCCTAACGTTGCACACAATTCATCCAACATCTGTTCTGTAGTTGTCAACTGTCTTTCTTCCGGAAGATACCAGGCGGCACCTAGAGAACGCCCTCTTGGAACGATCGTCACTTTTAAAAGTGGTGCTGCGTGTTCTACCAACCATGAGATGGTAGCGTGCCCTGCTTCATGATAAGCGACTCTCCTCTTTTCAGAAGGTTTGATCGCCATATTTTTCTTCTCAAGACCACCGATAATTCTATCTACTGCATCAAGGAAATCCTGCTTAGTAACTGAAGTATGGCTATTTCTGGCTGCAATCAATGCTGCTTCGTTACATACATTAGCAATATCTGCTCCACTGAATCCAGGGGTCTGTTTTGCTAAGAAGTCTCTGTCAACAGTATCATCCAACTTGATTTTCAGCAAGTGAACATCAAAAATCTCTCTTCTTTCGTGTAATTCAGGAAGGTCAACATAAATTGAACGGTCAAAACGTCCGGCTCTCATTAGGGCTTTATCAAGGATATCCGCTCTGTTGGTTGCCGCCATTACGATTACATTCACGTCTGTTCCAAACCCATCCATTTCTGTAAGAAGCTGGTTAAGGGTATTTTCTCTTTCGTCGTTTCCACCTGAGAAATTATTTTTTCCTCTGGCACGTCCGATTGCATCAATTTCATCGATAAAGATAATGGCTGGAGATTTAGCTTTTGCCTGAGCAAAAAGGTCTCTAACTCTTGAAGCCCCTACCCCAACGAACATCTCTACGAAGTCTGAACCTGAAAGAGAGAAAAACGGAACTTTAGCTTCACCTGCGACGGCTTTCGCCAATAATGTTTTACCAGTTCCCGGAGGACCTACCAAAAGGACTCCCTTAGGAATCTTACCTCCCAGCTTGGTATACTTCTCTGAATTTTTCAGGAAATCTACTACTTCCTGTACTTCTTCTTTAGCACCTTCAAGACCTGCAACATCTTTAAATGTTACCTGAATTCTTTCTTTTTCGTCAAAAAGCTTGGCTTTAGATTTACCGATTGAGAAGATCTGCCCACCAGGGCCGCCTCCACCACCCATCTTTCTGAAAAGAAGGAAGTAGAAAAGTCCTAAGATCGCGATCCATATCAATGCTGAAACCAGAATATCCATAAATGGATTTTTACCTGCTCCATAATCTTTTGTCGTCTTGATATTAGCGTCTGTCGCTTTTATCTGATCAAACTTTTGAAGGAAAAGCTGAAGGTCTCCGTATTTTACAGAAAAATCTGCTTTAGGAGCCATTTCGAACGCAGAAAGAGGATTGCTTTGGTTGGCCGTTTTATTGACCATCGCTGTCTTTGCTGCTTTTGTCAGGAAAACATCAGCTTTCTCTGTGTCTTTGTATATTATAACGTTTTGGACCTTTCCTGCCTGCATTTCCCTAAAGAAAGCATCCTCATCAATAGATTTTGCACTGTCGCTTCCTAAAAAATTGGAACCGAAAAATAACAAAAGAGCCACGATTGCAATTGGAAAAAACCAGTTGAATCCTTTATTGTTCATTTATACTTTTTAAAATTTAAAATTAATTTTCAATTTTGGTAATGACTGCATCTCCCCAAAGTTCTTCAATATCGTAGTACTCACGTACTTCTTTTTGGAAAATATGCACTACCACCGTTACGTAATCTACCAAAACCCACATTGAGTTTTCGGTACCTTCTACATGCCAAGGCCTATCTTTAAGATCGTTTCTTACTTTCTTCTCCACACTTCCTGCCAACGCAGAAACCTGTGTATTTGAGTTTCCGCTACAAATTATAAAAGTTTCCGCTACAGAGTTTTCAATCTTCGAAAGATCGAAAATCATAATATCTTCACCCTTTACGTCCTGGATGGCTTCAACAATTTTATCTATTAGTGCCTGCTTTTCTGCTGTTTTATTCATTAAAATATCTATAATCTGCAAATTTATTGTTTTTCTTTTACTTTAGCCTTATTTTTAGCCCTTTAAAGTCTTAAAGTTTTCTTAAATGGATCAATTATTTTATTTAAAAGAGTGCTCTTCTACTAATGACGAAGTTTCAAAGTTTTTACTTTATGAAAATTCAGATTTTATTGGAGTCTCTACATTCAATCAAACTAAAGGCCGCGGACAATATGGAAATACATGGGCAGCGGCAGCCGGAAAAAATGTCGCGTATACGCTGGCTGTCAAAGCCGATCGCTTTCTGCTGTCTGATTTTATATTCAATTACTATACCGCAGTCGTAATCCGGGATTTCCTTGCCAATTTGACTGATAATGATGTAAAAATAAAATGGCCGAATGATATTATCCTTAAAAGTAAAAAAATAGTTGGGATTTTGATTGAAAAGAAAAAGATTAATCAGGATAATTATTACATTATTGGTGCCGGCTTCAATGTTCTTCAGGATAATTTTGGCGAAATATCACACGCAGGATCACTTCTAACACAGACGGGACAGGTTTTCGATCTTGATGATTTTGTTTTCAAGCTTCACGAATATCTCTCAGAAAGACTAAAAAAAGTTCCTTCTGAACAAGACATTATTGACAGATTCAATACTAATTTATACCGAAAAGGAGAGATCTCAGTCTTCGAAATCGAAAAAGAGAGACAAAATGGCATCATCAAAAGGGCCGACGAAAAAGGAGAGCTATGGATAGAACTCGAAAAAGACGGGTTAAGACCTTTTTATCACAAACAGATAAAACTCCTTTATTGATTTGCTCTTTTCAGATACAGATATAGGGTAAGTGGGAAGAAAACCATATTGGGAAGCCACATTGCAACCGCAGGCGAAAGACTTTTATTTTCTGAAACAACTTTTAGTGCTTCAAAAGAAAAAACGAAAACAAATGCCAAAGAAATCCCTATTGCCAGGTTAACTCCAAGACCTCCCCTTTTTTTCTGAGAAGCGAGAGAGAGTGCAAGGAACGTTAAGATAATAATAGAAACAGGCATAGACGTTCTCTGATGCAACTCGTTAAGGTAGGAGTTCAGGTTACTGTTTCCTCTGTTTTTTTCTCTGTCAATAAATTTGATCAGTTCAGGAGTGGTTTTATTCTGCCCTAGAAGTTCGTTCGGGAAAAGCTCTTCAGGAGAATGTCCGTAGCTTTTTCTCATTTCAAGGCCGTTGCCCAGCTTTTCCGTATTATTTTTATTGATTGTTTTTTCGAGGTAATTGGTAAGGACAAACTGTTTTTTGGCTTTATCCCAGTACACTTCTGATGCTTTCAGTTCATAAATCATCTTTCTTCCTTTATCATACTTCTGATAAACAAAGCCAGAACCTCTGGTTTCTCTTTTGTTCCACGAATTTACAAAGATGTATTCTGTTTTACTGAATTGGGCGGATGCAGGTCCTGTTCCCAAGATCTTTTCTTTATTGGCTGCATTATAGGTATATGCTTCCAGTTGATTCTTCTTGATATTGGCCCATGGAAGAACCATGTGGTTTACCGTAAGTGAGATCAGTGCAATTAATATAGAAGTATACAGATAAGGCTTTGCAAATCTGTGAAAACTTGCCCCACTGCTTATTACCGCTACAATCTCTGTATTATTTGCCATTCTGGATGTAAAATAAATAACAGAAATAAAGACGAGAATAGCCAGGAAGGTTACTACAAGATTAATGATCCAAAACGGATAGAAATGAATAAGAAAATACATGAGATCCAGCTTCGGATCGAGTGCTTTTGCATTTTCTATCCTTGGGATCTTCTGTTGCACATCGATCACAAGCACAACAATAGACAGCAGTATCAGCATGAAACTGAATGTTCCAAGATATTTTTTAATAATATACCTGTCTATAATTTTGATCATGATCTTTCTCTATTTTAAAGTCTCTGTCTAAGAACCGGCAATACAGATTTTTTCCATTCATAGAAATCACCTGCTACAATATGCTCTCTTGCCACTTTTACAAGGTCTAAATAAAACGCAAGGTTATGAATAGAGGCAATTTGTTTCGCAAGATATTCTTTAGACACAAATAAATGACGCACATACGCTTTCGAATATTCACGGTCTACGAAGCTGGTTCCGAATTCATCTAAAGGCGAAAAATCCTGCTTCCATTTTTCATTCTTTAGATTCATGACTCCCTGCCAGGTAAAAAGCATTGCATTTCTTGCATTTCTGGTAGGCATTACACAATCCATCATATCAATTCCTAACCCAATAGATTCCAGAATATTCCATGGAGTTCCTACCCCCATTAAATATCGTGGTTTATCTTTAGGTAAAATATCGGTTACTTCATCAGTAATTCTATACAGTTCGTCTTCCGGTTCTCCTACAGACAATCCGCCAATAGCATTCCCTTCTGCACCGGCTTCAGAAATTACTTCAGCAGATATTTTTCTCAAATCGGAATATGTTGAACCCTGTACAATAGGAAAAAAACGTTGTTTATGCCCGTATAATTCAGGATTTTGCTCATTCCAGTCGATACATCTTTTCAACCAGCGATGGGTCATTTCCATGGAAGCTTTTACCTGATTGTATCCGGAAGGGTAAGCTACACATTCGTCAAAAGCCATGAAGATATCTGCTCCGATTTGTCTCTGGATTTCCATAGATTTTTCGGGAGTAAATAAGTGATAACTTCCATCGATATGAGATTTAAATTTCACTCCTTCCTCAGACATTTTTCTGCTTCCTGAAAGTGAAAACACCTGAAAACCTCCTGAATCCGTCAGAATAGGAAGATCCCAGTTCATGAACTGATGTAAACCTCCTGCAGCCTGCATTGTTTCCATTCCTGGACGAAGGTATAGGTGATAGGTATTGCCGAGAATGATCTGGGCTTTAATGTCTTCTTTTAATTCTCTCTGATGAACTGTTTTTACACTTGCTACAGTTCCAACAGGCATGAAGATAGGGGTTTGAATCTTCCCATGGTCTGTGGTAAGTTCTCCTGCTCTTGCTTTTCCTTCAGAGGTTTTTTCTATATTAAAAAATTTCATTCGTATATTCTTTTAATTCATCAGCATCAGTGTTTCCATTTTTACAGAATGGATCACGTTCCTGTATTTCAATTATCTTACTAAGAAGGGGGTGTTCTCAGTCTTTTTCAGTTTATCTTTAATGTATTTATCAGCCTTCGGATCTTTTTCCACAACAATTTTCTGTGCGTCTTCTGCAATATCTTTCATTTTATCTTTAATGACATAATATTTAAAACTCGCTACAAAATCATCAGGTTTTACCTTATGAGTTTTGAGCACAAATCTTGTGCCTGCTTCTAAATTTTTGTTCGGATATAGAGACACGGCCTGATCAGCAACAGCAAGATCGGCGAGAATTTCAGCCATAACTGCAGGCTCGATCAGATTCTTTGGCTTATCGATATAATCACCGCATGAGAACATGCACAGTGTAATGAAAATGAAGACCAGCTTTTTCATAATCTATTGATTAATGATTTCCATTTTAAATTTAAAACTCCAAAAACAGCTTCATGAATAATTCCTCCATTCATTTTACTTTCTCCTAAAATTCTGTTTGTAAATATAATGGGAACTTCTACAATTCTGAATCCTTTCCGGGAAGCACGAAACTTCATTTCGATCTGAAAACCGTATCCTTTCAGCTTCACATTATTCAATCCGATCTCTTCAAGAACTTTCCTTGAAAAACAAACAAATCCTGCTGTGGTGTCATGAATCGGAAGACCTAAAATAAATCTCACATATTTGGATGCAAAATAAGAAAGAAGTACTCTTCCCATTGGCCAATTTACGACATTTACTCCTTTGGAATAACGCGATCCAATAGCCATATCTGCATTCCTGCAAGCTTCAAAAAGTTTGGGCAGATCATTCGGATTATGTGAAAAATCGGCATCCATTTCAAAAATGTAGTCATATTTGTTTTCGATAGCCCATTTAAATCCGTGAATATATGCCTTTCCCAAACCGTCTTTTACATGTCTTACCGACATATGAAGATGATGAGGAAATCTTTTCTGGAGCTCCCTAACGATCTCTGCGGTTCCGTCCGGAGAAGAATCATCCACCACTAAAATATGAAAGTCATCCTCCAATGCAAAAACCGCGGAAATAATATTTTCAATATTTTCCTTTTCGTTGTATGTAGGGATGATGACGAGTTTTTTCATTTCAGTTTGCAAAGATAGTTTATTTAACCTTTTTATTTTATACAAAATAATCTATAATTTTGCAAAAAACATTCCTTTGCCGTTATCACAAAACTTTATCAACCACGTAAGAATACCTGAGAACAATGACTGGGTAATTTTTATATTGACAGGCTGCATATTCTTATATGTATTCATGATGAATATAATAGAAAGAGATGCAAGTCTGAAAGACTTTCTTCTTCAGAAGTATTTTGACGCGAGCAATAATCTGCCAAGCTGGATGATTACATCCTGCGTAACTGCTCTTACCCTTTCGGTACTGCTTTCACAATACATTCCAATCGTTCCTAAATATATTGCCGACCTACAGCTTATGGGTTATCAGCTTAATAAATTTGGATATACACTTTTGGCGGTGATATTTTTTTATGTCACAAAATCAGCCTTGGGCTTTTTATTTTACCAGAGTATAGGTGATGGAAAAAAGTGGACTATTTTCTACTTCACCTCCACAAAATTTTACTTCATCCTTTCATTTTTACTAATAATTCTCTGTGTAACCCACTACTATTTCCCTGTTGACAGAAATAAAATGTTTTTATACTACATCAGTTTCTTCGTATTTGTCGCAGTTTTCAAGATTTTCTTCTATTTGTTTCACAAAAACAACATACTTCCCGAAAAATGGTATTATAAATTTTTGTATATTTGCACCCTCCAAATCGCACCTTTATTGCTGCTTTGGAAGTTGTTATTTTTTTAATAAAAGTCAATGATGAGAATAAAGTCTATATTGGTTTCTCAACCAGCGCCTAGTGAGTCTTCTCCATATCTGGATATAGCAAAGAAGGAAAAAATAAAGATTGATTTCCGTCCTTTCATCCACGTCGAAGGAGTTGACAACAAAGAACTCAGAACACAGAAGATAGATCTGACGCAATTTACCGGGATTATTTTCACGAGTAAAAATGCGATAGATCATTACTTCAGACTTGCGGAAGAGCTGCGTTTTGCTGTTCCGGATACGATGAGATACATCTGTCAGTCTGAAGCAATTGCCAATTATCTTCAGAAACATATTGTTTATAGAAAAAGAAAGATCAGCTTTGGGGAGAAAAACTTCTCAGACCTTCTGCCTCTATTCAAAAAATTCCCTACTGAAAAGTATCTTTTACCATCTTCAGATGTTTTGAGCCCGGATATTGTAAAAACAATGGATACAGCCAATGTGGACTGGACAAGAGCAATCATGTACAGAACGGTATGCAGTGATCTGACGGATATCAAAGCTAAAGATTATGATATGCTGATTTTCTTCAGCCCGCAAGGGATCAAATCTCTGCAGCAGAATTTCCCGGATTTCAAACAGGATGAAACAAAGATCGGTGTTTTTGGAAACACAACTTTAGCAGCTGCCGAAGAAGCAGGCTTAAAGGTAGATCTTATGGCTCCTACAAAGGAAACTCCATCCATGACTATGGCACTAGAAAAGTATATTAAAGCACTTCATAAATAGTCTTTAATACTTAATATAAAATCGGCCGTCTTTTCAATACAGGAAAGATGGCTTTTTTTTAACTAAATTTGAACAAGAATTAATATTGAATGAAATGTTCTTATATTATTATGCTCAAAAAGTGAGAAAATGTATAGAAACATTCCATCCGGCCCAATAAAAACTTAAAATATTCGGATGAAAGCTCCACAGGCAAAAAAAATAGAAAAAATACTAGAAATACACGGCGACAGAAGAACTGATAATTACTTCTGGCTTAACGAAAGGGAAAATCCTGAAGTCATTAAATATCTGGAAGAAGAAAATGCTTACGAAGAGCAGATGATGAAAGATACGGAAGCTTTTCAGGAAGAACTTTTCGAAGAGATGAAAGCCCGTTACAAAAAAGACGATGAGTCTCTCCCCTATTTCTTCAACGGTTACTGGTACATTGTACGCTATGAGGAAGGAAAAGAATATGCTATATTCTGCAGAAAGCATAAAAGCCTGAACAATGAAGAGGAAATTATTGTCGATGTGAACATTTTAGCAGAAGGCGAAACCTATTTTGAAGTAGGTAGTGTCGCTGTTTCTCCCAACAATGAACTGGTTTCTTTTTCGTCTGACAATGTCAGCCGAAGAATTTACACCATCAATTTCAAAAATCTTGTTACCGGAGAAATTTTCTCAGACCAGATTCTGAACACAACAGGAAAAGCTGTTTGGGCGAATGATAATGAGCATGTTTTCTATATCAGAAAAGATGAAAGTCTACGAGCTTTCCAGGTATACAGACATAAACTGGGTACGGATTCATCAGAAGACATTCTGATCTTTCATGAAGAAGATGATACTTTTGACGTGAATGTTTTCAAAACAAAGTCGATGGAGTATATTTTCATTGCCAGTTCAAGTACCATTTCTGATGAGCACAGATTTATTCCATCCAATAATGTTTTTGCAGAATGGAAAATTATCCAGCCAAGAATAGATGATCTGGAATATTCTGTAGAGCATTATGAAGATGAGTTTTACATCATTACCAATGCAGATGATGCGTTCAATTTCAAGATCGTAAAAACTAAAATTGATAATTGCGGAATGGAAAACTGGAAAGATGTTATTCCACACCGTGCTGAAGTTTTACTGGAAGGTTTTGAAATTTTCAGAGATTATCTTGTTCTTGAAGAAAGAGAAGAAGGGCTTCTGCAGATCAAAATTATTGATGAAAAAACTCAGGAATCCTATTATCTCCCTTTTTCTGACCCTACATATACCACGTATATCGGAATCAACATGGAGTTTGACACTGAGGTTCTTCGCTATGGCTATACTTCACTGACTCAGCCAAGCTCTACCTATGAATATAATATGAAGGACAAAACCACTGAGCTTCTGAAACAACAGGAAGTACTTGGCGGAACATTCTTTCCTGAAAATTATATCTCAGAAAGAATTTGGGCAGAATCCAGAGATGGAGAAACAAGAATCCCAATCTCACTGGTATACCACAAAGACACTCAAAAATCTGCTGATACCCCATTACTTTTATACGGTTACGGCAGTTACGGACATACGGTAGATGCAAGTTTCTCGAATGTAAGGCTTTCTATTCTGGACAGAGGATTTATTTATGCTATTGCCCACATCCGTGGAGGGGAATATCTGGGTAGAGAATGGTATGAAGACGGAAAAATGCTGTTCAAGAAAAATACATTCTTTGATTTCATTGATGCTGGAAAGCATTTAATTAAAGAAAATTACACATCATCCAATCATCTGTATGCCATGGGCGGAAGCGCCGGTGGACTTCTTGTAGGTGCTGTAATTAATTATGAACCTAAGCTTTTTCATGGAATTGTAGCGCAGGTTCCATTCGTAGATGTAGTTACAACCATGCTGGATGAAACAATTCCACTAACGACCGGGGAATATGATGAATGGGGTAATCCTAATGACAAGGAGTATTATGACTACATGAAGGAGTATTCGCCATATGATAATGTTGAAGCAAAAGATTATCCTCACATGCTGATCACCACAGGTCTCCACGATTCTCAGGTGCAGTATTGGGAGCCTGCAAAATGGACTGCAAGATTAAGAGAACTGAAAACAGATGACAATCTTTTATTATTCAAAACTGATATGAGTTCAGGTCACGGCGGGGCCAGCGGAAGATTTGAATCCCTGAAAGAAGATGCATTGGAATATGCATTTTTATTGAAAATCAATGGTAATCTCTAAACACATAAAGAGATCTTACCGGAGACAAAAATTGGAGTGGAAGAAGTTTTAAAAGCAACTTCTTCCTAAAGGAAAATGATAAAAGATTGGTTTTATCATTGATCACTTATTATTAATAAAATTATGATTAACGAAGGAGATTATTGGAAAAAGATAGAACAGTTTTTTGAAGAGAATTTCGAAACTGAAAAAAATCCACCGATTGAAACACTTTTATTTCTGATCGGATTGCAGGAGCTTGGAAGCGGCCAGCAAAAGTATACAAAAGAAGACAAGGTCAATTTAATTCATATCGCGGTCTGCAGACTGCTGGAACCATTTGGGTACTATAAATTTACGCACTACGAAGACGGATGGCCACAATATGACAAACTGGAAGAACTTCCGGAATTAAGACCTAATGAACAGTCTCTTCTGATGAAAAAAGCGATTATACAGTATTTTCAGGAGGAAGAACTGATTTGAAGTACACAAATCATTTGAAAATGGGCTCATTTGAAAATTAAATTCCAAATGCTCTTTCAGACTATACAATTTAACAGAGACGGGCTTTAGCCCGTCTTTTTATTTAAAAAATTTCAAAGCTTAATTTAGACGCCTATTTAAATGAGCCCATTTTCAAATTAATAATTCTTTAGATTATTTTAGAATTTCCTCAAGTTGCGTCAATCCAGTCTTGAACCCTTCTTCAAAACCCATTTCCAGCAATTGGTTAATGGTTTCCGGAGATGGAAAATGAATATTGACAGTCACTTTTGTTCCTTCTTCTACTCCTGTAAATCCGAACAGCCATTTTGCCTGACCAAAATCCGCATTGATGTTTCCTTTTTCGTCACAGAAAGAATCTACCCCATCAAAGCTTCTATGCTCAGTGATTTCACCGTACTGTACCTGTGCATAAGATTTTTCACCATCCGGGCCAACCATTGCGTAGTGCCAGATTCCGTCATTTTTAAAATCCTGACTTACCGTTTCACATTTCCAGGGTTTAGGAGCCCACCATTGATCCAATAATTTGGATTCAGTAAAATAATCCCACACTTTTGAAACGTCCGTATCATAGATTTTCATGACATACACGGTGTGCGAATCAAAATCTTTGTTGAAAATGATATTAGATTCCATAATAATTATTTTTAACAAAGCTAGCTAATTAATCAGTTTGCAGGACTTTCCATAGGACAAGTAATTTATAATTCATAAATAATTGTTAAAAAACGTCCTTTTAAGATAAATTAAACAATTTTTTGGCTCGTTTTTTGTTTATCAAGTCTTAAAATAATTAATTTTAACATTCATTTTTCGCAATACATTTAAAATCAAATAATGAATAATAAATTCATACCAATAATTTCGGTGTTTATGACGATCTCACTGATTGTCTTTGTTACGCTCCAATTTTATTGGCTGAAGGGTTATTATGGTGCTCTGGAGCAGGAATTTTCGAATAAAGTATATTCTGCTTTAGAAAATACTGCAAAAAATATTGAAGAAATTGAGGCTGATAAATACCTGAATCAGAACTACAATAATTTAAAAAACAATGTTCTTGCCAGTAAAGACCAGCCCTCTTTAACGACAATTCAGCAGGTGGAAGATTCCGGTACACAGCGCCAGATCATCTATTCTAAAAATATCATCTCAAAAACACAACTTCCGATTTCTCAGAAAGGGGATACCATTAAGCTGACCACTCTATATACTGACAATGCTGCCTACAAAGTAAAGAAGGATACCACGAACCGTGAACTTCTTACAGCAGAATTGAACACTGATATTGAAAATGGAGATTATGCTGTAAAAGAATTTGTAAAAGTTGTTGCAACCAATCTTCCCATTAACAAAAGGGTAAATCCTACTGTTCTTGATTCTGTCATCGCAAAAGAACTTAAAATAAAAGGGATCACCGCCAAGTTTGGATATGGGGTCATTGATAAAAACAACAAACTCACAAGTGTTGTCAATAAAGCATTTAAAGAGAAAAAAGATACCAATACCTATAGCTATCCTCTTTTTACAGATATAAAACACCGGACTTTATACAGTCTGGCTTTGGTATTTCCTAAAAAGGAATATTCTCTGGCGATGAACAACTGGCCTATGCTTTTGGGAACTTTCCTGTCATTATTAACCATTCTTGGAATTTATATCATTTCCATCAATTATATGATGAGGCAGAAAAAACTGGCTGAAGTGAAGACAGACTTTATCAATAATATGTCTCACGAATTTAAAACGCCACTAGCCACTATTTCAGTAGCTACCGATTCTCTGGCCAATGATAAAATTGCTACAAACCCTGAGAAAGTAAAATACTACTCGGAGCTGATCAAGCAGGAAAACCTCAGAATGAAAAAACAGGTCGAAAACGTTCTGAATATGTCTAAGCTTGAAAGAAATGAGGTCGAACTATTTTTACGTGAAACCAATGTTCGCGAGCTGATTAAAAGAACCACCGAATCTTTTAACCTTATTGTAAAACAGAGAAACGGCTCATTGACCCAGGAATTCAATGCAACGAATTACACCTTTAAAATAGACGAATTCCATATCTCAAATATGCTGGTGAATTTACTGGACAATGCCAATAAATACTCCCCTGAGGCTCCGGAGATCCATGTAAAAACCAGAAATGAAGGAAACTGGTATGTGATCGAAATTTCTGATAAAGGAATGGGAATGGAAACGGAAAATAAGACAAAGATTTTCGAAAAATTCTTTAGGGAAGAAACAGGAAATATTCACAATGTAAAAGGACAGGGACTTGGACTTTCTTATGTAAAGAAAATCGCAGAACTGCACAAAGGACAGATCATCGTAGACTCCCATAAAGATAAAGGAAGCACGTTTACCATAAAACTGCCGATGAGCTAGAGCAACAAATGACAGATGATGAAATTACAGATAAGAGTCATTTATAAAAAATAGAACCAAATAACAAAATATAGAAGATAGAGTGAGAACGTTCATTCTTAATTTTTAATTATTAATTTATAATTATTAAAATCATGAGCAACAGAATATTATTAGTAGAAGACGATCAGAGTTTCGGGGCGGTGCTGAAGGATTATTTGACAATCAATAACTTTGAAGTAACCCTTGCTACAGATGGAGAAATGGGTTTAAAAGAATTTACAGAGAATGAATTTGACATCTGTATTTTTGACGTAATGATGCCTAAAAAAGACGGGTTTTCATTAGCTGAAGACGTAAAAAAAATCGATAAAAACACCCCTATTATATTCCTTACTGCAAGAAATATGAGGGAAGACATCCTGAAAGGATACCAGTTGGGAGCAGACGACTATATTACAAAGCCTTTTGATACGGAACTTCTATTGTACAAGATCAAAGCGATCCTGCAAAGAAGCTCTACTTTAGAAAATGAAGAACAGGAGCAGTTCAAGATCAGCAATATTTTCTTCGACTCTATGCTGAGACAGCTAAAGGTAGGCGATAAAGAATATAAGCTTTCTCCAAAAGAAAATGAACTCTTAAAACTTCTTTGTATCCACAGAAATGACTTCATGCCCAGAGATCTTGCTTTGAGAAAGATCTGGAAAAAGGAAAATTATTTTACAGCAAGAAGTATGGACGTTTATATTGCCAAGCTTCGTAAGCTGCTAAAAGATGATGAAGGATTGGAAATCATCAACGTTCACGGAGAAGGATTTAGACTTTTAGTTAAAAATTAAGTCTAAATACTGATTATAAATATAAAATTAGCAAAACAATTAAAAATGTTTTGCTAATTTTGTTTCATACCGATTGGATATGAAAAATACATTCTTGGGCGTTATCGCCATTTCCTTATTAGCTATTTCATGTAATAAAGATGAAAAACCTACTTACCTAAAAGATGAAGCAGGTTCTCAACAACCAAATATGGCAGTCAATTCGGCTCCTAAAGCTTCTCTGATGGATCAGGCAGGTATACAGTCCAATCCAAATCCCTCTGCTATAGCAGCTGCACCAGGGATAAAGAATCCACCTCACGGACAGCCTGGCCACAGATGTGATATTCCCGTAGGACAGCCTCTTAATGTAAGCCCGACTGCTATACAAACCACTCCCGGCCAAAATCCAAACAATCCTGTTAAAATAGATGCCAATTCGATGTCATCCGGAAAAATGGTGGTTGATGGCAATGGACAACCGGTGAAGACGGCTCCAGGCATGAATCCACCTCACGGACAGCCCGGCCACAGATGTGATATTGCTGTAGGACAGCCTTTAAACAGCAAGCCTGCTCCGGCCCCGCAACCCAACCAGAACTCAGCACAAAATACTCCTGCTCCCGTACAGGCTCCCTTACCAACAGGTGAAAAACCAAAACTGAATCCTGCCCACGGAGAACCATGGCATAACTGTGCTATAAAAGTTGGTGATCCTTTATCATAATTTTTGTACTTTTGCAGAGATGAAGCTGTTTCACATTCTTGCAGTTATTTTTTGTCTAGGAATTTTTTTAGTTCCTAAAGACAGCTTCTACTCTCAATCTATGCAGGATACATGCTGTAAAGCAAAGGCTGAAAAAAGCGACTGCTGCAAAAATCACACTTCAAAAGATAGCAAACACGACAAAACAAAGTCTTCATGTAATGATGACTGCTGCTCAACGTGTGTTGCATGCTATACCTATATAGAAACACCGTTTTCAAAAAATTTACATTTTGAACTGTCTTACTACAAAGCGAGTAAGAATCCTCAGTTTCAATACACCCCGCCGCATTTATCAGACCGTTTAAAAGAGATCTGGCAACCGCCTAAGATAGGTTAATTATAACATATTGAGTTCATTATACATTTTAATGGACCGTTTTTTAATTAATCAAAACTTTTAAACAAAATGAAATTATATATTTCCAAGTTCATTCTTGGTCTAATGATCCTGTCTGTACAATTTATATCAGCTCAAAACCTTTCAAAAAGCCAGTTTAAGGTCAAAGGAAACTGCGAAATGTGTCAATCCAGAATAGAAACTGCAGCCAAAAAAGCAGGTGCTAAAACTGCTGTTTATTCTATTGATCTACAGACTTTAACCATTGAAACAGACCGTGACGTTTCTACAGACGAAATTTTAAAGAAAGTAGCTGATGCAGGACACGATAACGAAAAGTTCAAATCACCCGATGACACATATAAAGCCCTTCCCGGATGTTGCCATTATGAAAGAAATCTTCAACCTTCGTCTGCAGAAGCTCATCAGCATCATACTAAAAACGCAAATGAGTTCTATGTAAAAGGAAATTGCGCTTCGTGCAAAGCCAGAATCGAAAAAGCAGCTAAGGCGGCGGGTGCAGATTCAGCGGAATGGAGTGCAGAAAAGCAAACGGTAACATTGAACTTTGATGCTTCTAAAACCTCATCAGATAAAGTTTTAAAAGCTATTGCAGATGCAGGTCATGACAATGAAAAATACAAAACATCAGACGAGGTTTACAAAAACCTTCCTGGATGTTGCCTGTACGACAGGAGCATTCCTTTTGGAGAAGCTAATCCTAATGTTCATTTCGAGGAAGAAGCAAAGCATAACGACCATGCACAACATCAGCCAACTGTTGCTGACACCCATGAACCATCAGAAAAAAAGATTGACGGTGTTGTCATTACAGGCTCAAAAGCAGCAACGGCATTAAGTAAAAAAGAAGCAGGTCTTGTTTTTAATATTGATAAAAAAGAATTACTAAAAGCGGCTTGCTGTAACCTGTCAGAAAGCTTTGAAACCAATGCTACCGTAGATGTTTCCTTCAGTAATGCTGTTACAGGAACCAAACAGCTTAAAATGCTTGGCCTGGATCAGAAGTATACAAGTTTAACCAAAGAACTTCTTCCTGAGATCAGAGGGCTTGCTTCAGCTTATGGGCTGAACTTCATTCCCGGACGATGGATCGAAAGCATTCAGCTGACAAAAGGCGGAAGTACCGTAACCAATGGCTACGAGAGTATCACAGGGCAGATCAATACTGAACTTCTTAAAAATTCTAAAGAACCTGAAACATCGTTAAATATTTTCGCTGATTTCAATGGAAGAGCAGAGGCTAATATTACGAGTGTTTCTGCTATCAATGATAAATGGTCTCAGACCTTTTTGCTGCACGGAAACGGAACTTTTGGAGATACGGATATGAATGATGATACTTTCCTGGACAGACCAAAAGGAACACAGATCAATGCTGCCTATCTTCTCAACTATAATGACCTTGAAAAATCAGGATTCGGATCTCATTTCGGAATCAACTTCATTAAAGATGAGAGAACGGCCGGGCAGGTCGGTTTTGACAAAAAACTTCCTCAGGATAAACAGGGTGCCTACGGTGTAGGAATTGATATTTCAAGATTTCAGGTTTGGAATAAAACAGGATATGTTTTTAAAGGAAAGCCTTACCAGAGTTTAGGCTGGATGAACCAGTATGTGTATCATCAGCAGGACAGCTTTTTTGGAATGAGGAATTATGCAGGAAAACAACACACTTATTATTCCAATTTAATCTTCGAGAGCATCATCGGAAATACGAATCATAAGTATAAGGCGGGTGCCAGTTTTTTATATGACGGATATGAGGAAACCTATTTAAAGGACGACATGAAGAGAAATGAGATCGTTCCCGGAATCTTTGCTGAGTATACTTTAACTGGTTTAAAATATACTTTAGTAGCAGGAGCGAGAGCGGATTTTCATAATCTTGCAGGTACTCAGTTTACACCACGCGTTAATTTTAAGTACGATTTCACACCACAGACTATTCTGAGACTTTCTGCAGGAAGGGGATTCAGAACGGCTAATGTTTTTGCGGAGAATCAGCAGTATTTTGCTTCGAACAGAAATATCCAGATTCTGCAAAACGGTGGGAATATCTATGGTTTAAGACCGGAGATCGCATGGAACTACGGTGCAAGTTTGCAGCAGGAATTCAAACTTTTCGGAAGAAAATCTTCTATTGTTGCCGATTTTTTCAGAACCGATTTTCAGGATCAGGTACTTGTTGATCTGGACCGTTCTCCACAACAGCTTACTTTCTATAATTTAGAAGGCAAATCTTTTGCGAATTCTTTTCAGACACAATGGGATTTCACTCCTTTCAAAAATTTTGATGTAAGATTAGCTTACAAATATTATGATGTTCAGGCAGATTATATCGATGGCAGAAGAGAGGTTCCTTTTATGGCAAAACACAGAGGTTTTGTGAATCTTGCCTATGCCACGAATAAAAATAACAATGGTGGATTCTGGAGCTTTGACACGACCTTGAACTGGGTCGGAAAACAGAGACTTCCTGATACATCCACTAATCCTTCTGAATTCCAGCTACCGGTATATTCTGATTCTTATGCGGTATTGAATGCGCAGATCTCGAGAAACTTTAATAAGAAGCTGAGAGCTTATGTAGGCGGTGAGAATCTTACGTCTTACTATCAGAAAAATGCAATCGTGGATTTTAGAAATCCTTTTGGAAATTATTTTGACGGAGGGATGGTGTATGCGCCTATTATGAAGGCCAATTTTTATGTGGGTCTGGATGTGACTTTCTAATCATTAAATGTTTTCTAAATACAAAGTCAATTTGATGAAGGAGACGATATACTTAGTACAAACAAGCCTTATCGGTTTTCGAAACCTATAAGGTTTATATACCCTCACAACATAAAAAAACCAGCATCGAGTCGATGCTGGTTTTTACTTTTTATATCATAAAGGACTATCTTCCGAAGTCATCCTGTACTCTTACAATATCGTCTTCATCTGAAGGATTGGAAGCATCGGTATGCTGCCAGATTTCGGCCACTACACCCCAACCTGTCAAGCCAATCAGTCTGTGTCTTTCTCCCTGCTGAAGCTTGATCTGATCTTTTGGGTGGTATTCTTTCAGTTCGCCTTCTTCATCGGTATTGCTTATTTTGATCCCAACGGTCCCTTCTACGACCTGCCAGATTTCAGCTCTGCGGTGATGGTACTGCCAGCTAAGGCGGGCATTCGGGGCAACAAGAAGAATTTTAGGACTGAGTTTTCCGCCTATTTTCAGGCTTTCTACATCAATTCCGTCAAAATACTGATTGGCAAAATCCTGAGCCTGATTTTCATCAATAACGAAGAAACCTCCCCAGGGTCTTGTATCGTCTTTTGCCGCAATAGTAAAACCCTGACTTTCCAGCATTTTTTCTACTTTACCGAATATTTCTGTTTTCTCTGCACTCATAATTTATTGCTGTTCTAAAATTATTTTCAAATATAAAGTTTGTTAACGATTAATCCTTGGACATGGAGTATGGAAAGTCTTTTTCCTGTGATCCTCTTTCTTTGTTAGGCTTATTATCCATCTGGAAATCCAATACTGCTCCTTTCATCAGTTCTTTGTGACTGAGCCAGTTTTTAGGATAAGACCGAAGGTTTACGTTTAACGATTTAACATATATGTTTTCTGCACTGTTTTCCGGTGCTTTTATTTCAATTTTCTTACCATTCTCAAGGTGTATTACTGCTTCCTTGAAAAGCGGTGTTCCCAAAACATACTGATCGGTCGCAGGTGTTACCGGATAAAATCCCAAAGCAGAAAATACATACCATGCAGAAGTCTGTCCGTTATCTTCATCTCCGCAATATCCGTCAGGGGTGGCAAAATAAAGCTTATCCATCACCTGCCTTGTCCAGTACTGTGTTTTGTAAGGCGCTCCTGCGTAATTATACAAATAGATCATATGCTGAATCGGCTGATTTCCGTGAGCATACTGTCCCATATTCATGATCTGCATTTCGCGGATCTCGTGGATTACACTTCCGTAATAACTGTCATCAAATACCGGAGGAAGAGAAAATACCTCATCCAGTTTGGCTTCAAATTTCTTTTTACCACCCATTAATTTAGATAATCCATCAATATCCTGAAAGACGGACCAGGTATAATGCCAGCTGTTTCCTTCTGTAAAGGCATCGCCCCACTTAAAGGGATTGAATGGAGACTGGAACTTTCCGTCTTTATTTTTACCACGCATAAGACCTGTTTCGGGATCAAATACGTTTTTATAGTTGTTTGCTCTTTTCTTATAAATATCAATTTCAGAAGCGGGTTTACCAAGAGCTTTTCCCAGTTCATAAATTGCAAAATCGTCATAAGCATATTCCAGAGTTCTGGCAGCATTTTCATTGATCTTTACATCATAAGGAACGTAGCCTAAAGTATTGTAATATTCAACGCCTCTCCTTCCTACTGCATCAATCGGACCTTCATTATTGGCTCCATGTTTGACTGCCTGCCAAAGTGTCTCTATATCATATCCACGAAGTCCTTTGATATAAGCATCTGCCACTACCGAAGCTGAATTGTTCCCAATCATAATATCAGAATACCCTGGACTGCTCCATTCCGGCAAAAATCCTCCTTCTTTGAATGTATTGGCCAAACCTTCCTGCATTTCAACATTAATGCCTGGATATACAAGATTGAGGAAGGGATACAATGCACGGAATGTGTCCCAAAAACCTGTCCCTGCAAACATTTTCCCATCGAGTATCTTTCCGTTATAAGGGCTCCAGTGTTTTACTTTGTTATCAGCATCAATCTCGTATAGTTTTTGAGGGAAAAATAATGTTCTGTACAGAGAGGAGTAAAATGTTCTGATCTGCTGATCTGTTCCTCCTTTTACTTCAATTCTGCCCAGGGTTTTATTCCAGATATTTTTAGCATCTGTTTTCACCTGGTCAAAATTTCTGCTGCCGATTTCTCTTTTAAGATTCAGCTCAGCCTGCTCAAAACTGATGAATGAGGAAGCTGTTCTTGCATAGACACTTTCTTTATTTTTTAATTTAAATCCAACGATGGCTCCTGCATGATCGCTTGTTATTTCCAACTGGTTTTTCACGAAAGTGCTGTCTTTCCAGGTAGTCGTCAAATCAAAATCTTTATCAAACTGAATGACAAAATAGTTTTTGAAATTGGTATATTTCCCTCTCGCATATTTTGTGGTATAGCCGAGTATTTTTCTTTCTTTCGGAAGAATTTTAATATAAGATCCTTTGTTTAAAGCATCAATAACAATATAAGCACTGTCTGTCTTAGGAAAATCAAATTTAAAAAAAGCAGCTCTTTCCGTTGGAGTCAGCTCTGTTGTTACATTGATATCGGCCAGATAAACACTATAGCTGTATGGTTTTGCATTTTCTGCTTTATGACTGAACCAGCTGGCCCGTTCTTCTTCCTTAAACTTCAGTTTACCTACTCCCGGCATAATGGCGAAAGCTCCATAGTCGTTCATCCAGGGAGATGGCTGATGGGTCTGTTTAAATCCTTTTATCTTATCTGCGTCATAGGTATACGCCCATCCGTCACCCATTTTGCCCGTTTGCGGTGTCCATAGATTCATACCCCAGGGAAGTCCTATAGCGGGATAAGTATTTCCATTGGATAACGATGGTTTGGATTGAGTTCCCATTAATGGATTTACATAATCTGCAGGAGCTATTTCCTGCCCAAAAGTAAAAATATTTAATACTATAAAAAAAGTTGAAAATAGATGCTTCATACTATCATTTTGTTAAATTGATCCCAGATTTCTTCCACGCATATCCTGCGGCCCCAAGAATAGCTGCATCTTCAAAAATAGCTGAAATTTTAATAGGAAGATTGATTTTATGCTCTGCCAAATGCTGATTCAGCCTCTTTTTAAAGTAAGGATAGACTTTGGCGATATTTCCTCCTATGACCAAAACCTCAGCATTATAATTCTGAACATATTGAACAATAAATTCTGCAAATAAATCTGCATAATCATCAAACATTCTTGTTTGTAACTCCTGTGGTTTATCCAATAAATCTTTGGTTCCGGAAATTTCATCGCCGGTTAAAGCTTTGTAATGATTCACAAACCAACGGGTCGCCAGATAATCTTCACAGATAGAATCTTTGAAAGGAGAGTCCCACAAATCTTCATCCGACGCTGCTTCTCCATTATAAAAAGCTGTTCCCAATCCTGTTCCCAATGTCACTCCAAAAATTCTGCTGTATTCGCGTACACACCCACCAAAAACCTCTCCTTCCAGAAAAGCTCCGGCGTCATTCACAAAATAAATCCTGTCGGTTGAAATTGATAGTCTCGCAGCTAACTCTTCTTTAATGCTGACCTGATACATATCTATAAACTTTCCCTGCTGCATCAGCGAGATCCCATTTTCATAATCAAAAGGACCCGGCATCGCAATGCCAATAAGAACATCTTCCCGAACAAGATCATGGATTACTTTTTCAATGGCAGAGATCCAGGCAGAAAAAATAGTTTCACGAGCCCCGAATGAATCAACATGCTCCCTTACATAAGTGGAAGTAATAATTTCACGCTTCTCAGGATCTACCTGAGCCATGGTAATATGCGAACCTCCAATATCTATTCCTACTATATTTTGCATATACTTTTAATTTATTTTGCTAAAAACATCTTTTAATCTTAAAAACAGACAGACAAGAAAGCCGTTCTGCTCCCTGTCTGCCCGTCATAAAATCCCCTAATTTATTTTTACTTTTTATATGTCCATTGAGGATTAAGCTTTTATTCTATGATTATCTTTCCAGAAGATTTTATGGTACTGTCTTTTGAATTTATTTTATAGATATAAGTTCCTGTGGATAAATTCTGTGTATTGATGATCACATCATTTCTTTCAATTTTCTGATTGACTATTAATTTCCCCGCCATATCGTATAATACGATCTCACCTGCAGAGCTGTCTTTGATTGTAAAATGAATATTATTTCCCTTCTTAACAGGGTTCGGATATACATTCATTACTCCATTTTTGTCCGAAGCAATATCTTTTGTGGACAGTCCTGCTGCACAGGCTACATCTGTATTCCAGTTCGTATTTGACATATTGATCAGCGTTGCAAAGTGGGTATTGGCTGTTGTATCCAAAGCTCCGTTTCCGCTACCTTCATTCATTTTCCAGTTGGCTTCAAGTCCTAACGCGGTAGCTGGTACATTACAGTTGTTGGCCAAAATTTCTGTAGCGGTCAACGCTCTTTTCCATACTCTGAATTCATCCAGGAATCCATTAAGGGTACGGGAGTTGTCATAATTTCGGGCAAGATATAGAATACCATTGGCGGTAAAATTACCTGTCACCGGAACACTTGCATCCAAAACGCCATTTACATAGAGCTTCATAGCAGAACCGTCATAAGTCGCGGCTATATGATACCATGCGTTAGTATTAAAAGCTGTCACACTGTTAAGCTTTACCTGAGCAGTTCCAAAACTTAATATAAACTGCAGTTTATTATTGGCCAGATTTCCATCACCAAATCTCAGCATGGCAGAGTTACTGTCTCCTACTTCAATACCCATTACGGATGAGATAAAAGGAAAACCGGGCTTGAATGCATTTACTTTTACCCAGCCTTCAAAGCTCACTGCATTTCCGCTCAGGTTAAACTGTCCTGCATTCAGATAATGGGTACTCCCATTGAAAGAAAGTGATCTTGCACCAAGGCTTTGTACCGGGGCAAATCCACTGTTGAATGCTGACTCCGCTGAATATACGCTGGTATTTGTACCCCCACATACAGCCTGAACTTTCCATACATAATTTGTATTTCCCGTTAAAGCTGGTAGTGTATAAGAGTTCATGGCAATATTTTGAACTTCAGTCCAGACTGTCGCTGCTGCTGTTTTATATTGTAAGTTATAAGCAGAAGCACCAGCTACTGCATCCCATGATACTTTTGTTGTTGTTCCCAGATAACTTTCAGACTTCAGAGCAGATGGGGTTCCACATGCACTGCCGGAATTAAAACGGGGAGCAAACAGATAAGTACTCTTTATCGTTGCTGAGCAGTTGGTCTGGATTCTCCAGTCATAGTCTGTATTCAAGGTCAGACTGTTGATCGTGATATTATTCCCTGAATAATTAGCAGCTGCGTTTACCCATGAGGTTGAATTCGCTGGTTTATAATCAATATTATAAGTTTGGCTGCCATTTCCTGTCCAGTTTAGTTTAGCCGAAGTTCCTGTGGTATTTGTTACTTCAAGTCCCAGAGGCGGATCACAGGCATCCCCCTGAGTCCATGAGTACAACTGACCGGTAAGCAGTGTATTTTCGTTGTAAAGAATATTGGATCCTGTACTTAGGTAGTTAGCGTTGTTGGCTCCATTAAGATCATACCACATAAACACCCCATACCCGTCATTTTTGGTATTGGTGGCAAGCGTAGAAAGTGTTGCAACAGAAGTTGACTGAGGATTACTGTTCTGGATCCATGTAGCAGCTGCCGAAAGCTTTGAATTATTAAGTGGTGGTACTACAGGAGCGTCATACGTTCCATAATACGGATTCCAGGCGTAATTGATATAATTTCCAGCAGCATCACCATTGTAGCTCTGTCTTGTTGTTGCCGGACCTATATAATAAAAAGTGATCAGTTTGTCAGGCATTGCCAGTTTTAGCTCCTGCAACAGCATCACAAAAGAACTGCTATTAGGCTGTCCCGTCCCGTTGTTTCCATAGCCTGCATATTCGTCATCCAGATCTACTCCATCCAATCCGTAAGTGTAGACTGTGTGGGCAATCTGCAAGGCAAAATCACGTGCTGCTTCACGGTTCGGGAAATTGGAGATTCCAGCGCCCTGATGATTTCCTAAAATATCCAGTAATACTTTAATTCCTTTCTGTTGTAAAGGTCTTACATAAGTATCAACATTGTTCAGAACCTTTGTTACATTATTATTATTGGAAATGTAAGCTCTGCTTTTAGAAACATCATAGTTGATGTTGGCTGCAAAAATAATAGCAACATCAAAAAGCTGTCTGTTGGTATTCTGTAATGTATAAGATCCTGCATTCAGCATATTGCTGTTATTTACCTCAACATAGCATATTCCTACAGGATTAAGCTGTTGTGCCTGAAGCACGGATGCTGCCTGAATGACCATGAAGATCAGGGAAGCAAAAATGGATTTTTTTCTCATAGTATAGTTTGTTTTTGTTGTTTTTAATGGGTAGAACACAGTCTGAAGGCTCTATGTCAACAGGTCCTGATTTTCGTTAAAGGTCTTCCACAGCAGTTCCCCGAACAGAGTATTTGCCCATGCAAACCATTCTCTGGTAAATTTTTTGGAATCATCTTTATGGAAAGATTCATGCATAAAACCTGTTCCACCGTGGGTTTTCTGTAAAGTATCTATACACCATTTGATCTCATTCCTGTCCTTGGTGGTAAGGGCTTTCATAATGATACTCATAGGCCAGATCATGTCAAGACCAATGTGCGGACCGCCAATTCCTTCGGCTAATTTTCCTTTGAAGAAGAATGGATTGTTTTCGGACCAAATGTATTTTCTTGTATTAAGATAGACCGGATCATCTGCTTTTACAGCATCCAGATATGGAAGTCCCAAAAGACTTGGACAGTTGGCATCATCCATTAAGTTATAACTTCCAAAACCATTGGTTTCAAAAGCATAAATCTTTCCGTATTCAGGGTGATCATAGATTCCATATTTTTTGATGGCTGCATCTACCTCATCGGCCAGACTATTTAACTGCTGAGCGAGTTGTTTTTCATTCTTTATCTGTGACACCATCTCTGCTGCCTGTCTTAAACTTACAACTGCAAATAAATTGGAAGGAATCAGGAAGGCATAGATCGTTGCATCATCGCTCGGACGGAACATCGAATTGATAAGTCCCACAGGTTTTGTAGGATAGCCATAACCACCCATCGGAATTCCGTCTGTAGCCCATGCTGTTGTACGCTCAAATTGGTACGGTCCTAAACCTGTTTTTCTCTGCTGTTCGATGAAGGTCTGCAAAGTAAGTTTGATTCCCTGTAGCCAATTGTTGTCAAAAGGCTTGGTATCCCCTGTTGCCTTCCAGAAATGGTAAGCCAGACGGATCGGATAGCAAAGTGAGTCTATTTCCCATTTTCTCTCATGAATCCCCGGTTTCATGTCAGTATGGTCGTATTCTTTCCACTTGCTTATTTTATTGTTGTCGTTATAAAAAGCGTTGGCATAAGGATCTTTAAGAATAAATTCTGTCTGTTTATGAATAACTCCGGAGATCAGTTTGTGAAGTTTCTCATCTTTCCTGGAAAACTGCAGGTATGGAAAAACCTGCGCAGAACTGTCGCGAAGCCACATGGCATCAATATCTCCTGTAATAACGTAAGTATCCGGAGTTCCATTTATTTCTTTATAGAAAACGGTGGTATCTAAGGTATTGGGAAAGCAGTTTTCAAAAAGCCACGACAGCTCTTTATTCTTCACTTTCTTTTTAAAAGCAGCAATGGCACTTTCTACCGTTTCACTGGTAAAATGTCTTTTATCTTTGGGAACACGTACGACAGGGAAATCTTCTATACTTAATGTTTTAGCAAAAACATTTTGAGTAAACAATAATCCTGCTCCTGCAATTGCACTTGTCTTTATAAACTTTCTCCTTTCCATTATACTTTTATATTTCGTTATTTTTTATTGACCTATTTCACTGGTTTACTACCCATTACAAATTTCAGCTCGCCACCATTCATGATGTCACTGTGGCTGATTTCCCAGCTTTTAAATTCTTTTCCGTTTAAAAATGTCTTCTGAACGTAGATGTTTTTATCAGATATTTTATCTGCTTTCACTGTGAAGGTTTTTCCGTTTTCCAGCTGTAAGGATACTTTTGGAAACTGTGGGGCACCAATCGCATAGACAGGTTTGCCTGGAGTTACCGGATAAAATCCTAATGATGAAAAAATATACCACGCTGACATCTGACCACAGTCTTCATTATTGACAATCCCATCTGGTTTTGCGGCGTACATATTGTCACGGATGTATTTGATCATTTTCTGGGTTTTGTAAGGAGCTCCTGCATAATTATAAAGATAAGGAACATGATGTCCCGGCTCATCACCAAATCCCAGAGAACCTATGAATCCGGAAATATCCACGTGTTGTTCGCCTTCCATTTTAAGTGCTTCGCTAAAGGTCTTATCCAGTTTCTCTTCAAAGCCTTTCTTTCCTCCATACAGTTTCATCATCTCGTCGATCTGATGGGGTACGAAGAAATCATAGGCCCATATATTTCCGGAAACCCAATGCGGCTGCAGTTTTTTCCAGTCGTTCAACGTGAAATCCGGAAGAAATTCTCCATTTTTCTGTTTTGGCCAGAAATGATTATTTTCTTTGTTAAATGTATTAAGGAAGCTCATGGAACGTTTCTTATAGACTTCTGCCTCTTCTTTCTTACCCAGCTTTTCGGCTAGCTGCTGAATACACCAATCATCGTACGCATATTCCAAAGTTGCAGAAACTGAAGCTCCGTTTTCTGATGGAGTGTATCCTAATTTAATATAATCATTAAGACCTCCTCCCCCGTCGCTGCTGCTCATTTTATCTGTTAAAGAAGCATCTTTCATCGCAGCAAATGCTTTCTCCTCATCGATTCCCGGTACTCCCTTGGAAATGGCATCCCAGATTACCGATACACTGTGATAGCCCAACATACAAAAATTATCGTACCCACAGAGTTCCCAGATCGGCATATGGTCTTTACGGTCTGTATACCTGCTGATCAGAGAATTGGCAAATTCTTTTGTATGTTTCTGATCCATAATGGTCAGCAGAGGATGTGTTGCCCTGAATCCGTCCCAGTAAGAATAGGTACTGTAATTGGTAAACCATTTGGTATTCATGTTTTCTTCAGCGGCCACATAATCTCCATTGGTGTCCATATAAAGATTAGGAGCAATAAAGGTATGATACACTCCGGTGTAGAATGTCTTTCGCTGATCATCGGTTCCGCCTGTTACCTGAAATCTGCTGATAAGATCTCGCCATGTATTCTGAGCAGTTTCTTTAGCTTTCGCAAAATCGACGTTCTTTGCTTCTGCATCAAAGTTTTCCTGGGCACCTTCGGTACTTACGGGAGATATAGAAACCTTCACTTCAATGCTTTCATTCTCTTCAGTTGAAAATCTCACAAAAGCTTTGGCATCTTTAGCTAGAGCTATTTTTTCATTCTCTTTTATTTTGCCTTCTGAATAAGTTCCATAAGATTTAAAAGGTTTTGAAAATTCCATCACGAAATAAGCAAATCTTTTTCCTCCCCAGCCATTGCTGTAACAGTAACCTTTGATTTTATTATTTCCTTCCACACTTACGAGAGTATGGTAAATATTTCCGAAAATTTTGTTGGTAGGATCAACGATCACATTGGATTCTTCACTCTTCGGGAATGTGTATTTGTGAAAGCCTACTCTTGGTGAAGCAGTAAGCTCAGCTTTGATTCCGTAACTGTCCAGCATGACAGAATAGTAGCCTGGTGATGCCGTTTCTTTTTCATGACTGAACGTTGAACGGTAACCGGTTTCCGGCTTTTCTTCTGACCCCGGAAGCATCTTTATTTTCCCGACCGTTGGCATTATTAAAATATCTCCAAGATCTGCCCAGCCTGTTCCGCTGAGATGATTATGACTGAAGCCCATGATGGTTTTACTGCTGTAATGATACCCAGAACACCAGTCCCAGTCGCCACTCTTGGTATTCTGATCCGGACTGAGCTGGATCATCCCAAATGGCGTTGTCGCCCCGGGAAATGTATGACCGTGTCCACCTGTTCCAATGAAAGGATCTACCCACGAAAGAATGTCATTCTTCCGCTGCTGGGCATTTCCGGCATGAGAAAACAGGATCATTGATAAAAATATAAGCAGTTCTTTTTTCATAATCATAATACGGAAATCTTAAAAATTTTTCAAGATAGGAGTTTATTTAACAATATAAAAACCATAACAATGATTTCAACAAGCAGGAAAATAAAGTTAACCGGCATCTTTTATATATTTTTAATCCGCTTAAAGCGAATTCTTTTTCATAAAATCAATAATTTCAGAAATATATCCAAACGCAATAGCCACAACCGTGTCAGCTGCACCATAATAAACCGTTACCTTATCCCCTTCTGACAATGAAGCACACGGAAAAATCACATTGGGAACATCTCCCGTAAGCTCATACAATTCTGCGGGAGCCAATAAATAAGGTTTTGTTCGATACAATACTTTTGAAGGATCTTCAAGATCAAGCAATGAGGCTCCCATAGAATATCTGAAACCGCTGCACGTATTGATTACCCCATGGTAGAAAAGCAACCACCCTTCATCCGTTTTTATCGGAACCGGACCACCGCCTATTTTCGTACATTGCCAGGCACTATCTTCGAAAGGAGCAACTTTCATTACACAACGGTGTTCGCCCCAGTATTTCATATCAGGGCTGTAGCTGATATAGATATCTCCAAACGGAGTATGTCCATTATCACTTGGACGGCTTAGCATGGCATATTTACCATCTATTTTTTCAGGGAAAAGTACACCGTTTCTGTTAAAAGGCAGAAAAGCATTTTCGCACTGAAAAAACTCTTTAAAGTCAAAAGTATACCCTATTCCTATTGTTGGTCCGTTATATCCGTTACACCATGTAATCCAGTAGCGGTCTTCTATAAAGGCAACCCGGGGATCATATTTATAATCGGATTCTATCATATCCGTATTTCCGGCTTTCATGTCAATAGGATCATGATTGATATCCCAATTGACCCCATCCTTACTGAAGCCTGCAAAAATATTCATCTGCACAGCTTTATTATCGCAACGGAAAACACCTGCGAACCCATCTTCAAAGGGAACCACAGCGCTGTTAAAAATGCTGTTGGATGTCGGTATTGCATATCTGTTGATGATCGGATTTGCAGAGTAGCGCCACATAATATCACGGCTGTCTTCCGGACGATCCTGCCAAGGGATCTTTGCTGGTTGAAATGTCATAAAGTATTTTTACTTTTTGTTTAATGTATTTAATAATTGATTTAGTGTTCTTTTAATTTCTCAGGATGTGAGAACGGAACGAGAAGGGTTACAACAAAAGCCGGTATAGTAGCAATGAGAACCCAGATGAAAAACATTTTGTATCCTATCCAGTCACTGATCATCCCGCTGAACATTCCAGGAAGCATAACACCAAGGTTCATAATACCTGTTGCAAAAGCATAATGAGCTGTTTTATGTTCACCCGGTGCAATCTGCTGCATGATGTAAAGCATCAGCCCCACAAAACCGAATCCGTATCCAAAATATTCCACCACCACTGCGACACCTACCGGAAGCAGTTCCGTCGGTTGGAAGTAAGCCAGCAATGCATAGACTACAAATGGAATATTAAAAGCCGAACACAGCCAGATCAGAGATTTTTTTAATCCTCTTGCAGCAATGAAATAGCCTGCTAAAACAGATCCGAGAATAAACGCCGCTGAACCATATGTTCCATAAATAAGCCCAATATCAGACGTGGACAAACCTAATCCTCCTGAGCTTCTGGGTGCTTTGAAAAACAGGGGAGCAATTTTTATGGCAAATCCTTCTGCAAAACGATACAGGATAATGAACAGTACCGCCCACATGATATTCTTTTTTTTGAAGAAAGAAGTGATCACTTCCAACAGCTCCTTACGGATGTTTCCTGCTTTCCTTATTTCTTTTTCTTTTTTGTTTTCTTTAGGTAAAACAGCGTAGTGATATACTGCCAGAGCAAAAAACAGAAGACCATAAATTCCCATGATGATCATCCAGGCATTCACAACTCCTTTTGTTTTTTCTAAAACACCTGCAAAATAAACCAGCACTCCGCTGCTTATGATCTTAGCCAGGTTATAAAAAGCGCCCTGCCAGCCAATATATTTTGCCTGTTCTCTGTTTGTTAAAAAATTGATATACGTTCCATCTGCCGCAATATCATGAGTCGCACCACAAAATGCGACCACCGCAAAAAGAGCAATACTGTATTTGAAAAAATCCGGCAGAGGCAGCGTCAAGGCAACCAGAGCAAATAGAATCCCTATAGCAAACTGTGTAGCAACAACAAAGAACTTCTTTGTTTTATAAATCTCGAGAAAGGGGCTCCACAGAGGTTTTAAGGTCCAGGAAAACATAATAAGTGCTGTCCAGAATGTAATCTTGGAATCTGAAACTCCCATATCCTTGTACATAATTCCGGAAACTGCATTAATGGTCACAAAGGGTATTCCCATTGCAAAATATAATGTTGAGATCCAGAAGATCGGTTTTACAGAACGGAGTTCAGAGCTTTTGTTTTCCATATTCAAACTAAAAAAATTAAAGATAAAGAGAGCCTCTCAAAAGAGCCATTCCGGATTGAAACGAAACTAAAATTGAAGAATCCTGAAACTACGCTGTAAAAGATTTCTTCTACCGGAATGAAAAAAAACCAAATTAAATCTAACTTTTGAGACGGCCTCTATATCTTTATGATTGATCTGCTTAAAATTATTACTTTTTATCCCACCAAAGTTTGGTTCCTCCGGTATCAGGACCGCCTAATTGCTGAACCGCCTGTGCATAATTAAAAGTCGAATTTTTTGTATCATTGGTAAACGGAATTCGTCTAATCATCTGATCTGTATTAATTAATCCTCCGCTATCATTTTTTCTGACTTTGAATAAAACCGGATATCCGGTTCTTCTCTGTTCAGCCCATGCTTCAGGACCATCCGGATAAAGCGCCAGCCACTTTTGAGTGATAATTCTTTCAAGTTTCTTTTCGTTAGAATCACTGTTGTTCCAGGCAATTGTAATCGTACTTAACTGCGAATCTCCAGCAAGTATATTGTTATTTGCATTTTTAGGGTCAATATAGGGAGCTTCGGTAGAAACACCATCCGCAAGATAAGCAGCTACATCAGAACTTTTACCCCATTCTCCAAAAGACTGACCGACACCAGCCTGATAATCAGCCTGTGCATCACCTGCACCTGAATAACCTTTCAAAGCTGCTTCAGCTTTTAAAAACCAGGTTTCAGCGGCAGTAAACAATTTAAATTTTCCATTTACACCGGAAAAATAATCTCCACTGGCTGCTCTTGCTGCCGGTTGAGAATAACCGCCATATGTAGGCTGTCCATTTATTAAATCAATACCTTGACGTATTCCTATATATTGAGGTTTACCGTTGATATAGGTTGCCGGATCAGTTGCAGGGTTGGCATACGCAGAAAGTCTGGGATCTTTGAATCCATTCATATAGGCCATTATTGGTGCCCCTACAGAACAGTCACCCCACGAATAAATAATAAAGCTTAATTCGTGCTGTCCAACACTGATCAGTGCATTGTCTGCATTATCCGATATCAATCCAGCGGATGAGGCCAGCGCTTCTTCAGCATACTGTTTTGATTTTGCGGGATCAGCATAGCTCATACGCAAAGCCAATCTCAGTTTAAGAGAGTTGGCCAATTTTGCCCATTTGCCTATGTCTCCACCATAAATCAAGTCTGATTTTTTCACAACAGCTTTATCTTCTACATTTTGTGTTGCCGAAGTATTTTGTACTTTTTGGAAATCAGCGATGGCAATGGTAAGATCATGAATGAAATTGTTGTAAGCGTCCTGCTGAGAATCGAAATCTGTAATACCGTTTGAATTAGGGGTGTCATACTTGCTGTACACCACAGGTCCGTGACGATCTGAAACCCTTGCTGCCACAAGAACTTTTAATACTTTTTTCATCGCAAAAGTTGCTGTGAAATCTATCCCGTTATAATAGGATTTTGCAGCATTATCAATGACAATAGAATAATTAAAGGTGTCCTGCTGTCTTGCGATGATTCTATTGTTCCAGCCATCCATCATTAAATAAGTAAGATTATTGGTACCCCCATTAAATTGTGATGCTGTACTGAACATTCCACTGAACATATCTGCATTGAGGTTGGTCGCTAACTGATAATCTGCCTGAAAGCCTCTTTGTATCGCTTTCATAGGATCTGTAATCGCTGTAAAATCGGCATAAAAATTTTCCGGGCCTCCCACTTTTTGCTGATTAAACTCTTCAAAGTCTCCGATACAACTGGAGGCAGAAAAAAGCACTGCTACTCCAAGTATATATGTTTTAATATTAATTATTTTCATTTCAGTATTGTATATTTAGAAGTTAGCTTTTAATGATAATCCGATAGATCTGGTAATGGGTATACCAAAAGAATCCACTCCTACGCCTCCAGGTGTATTTCCTGAAACCTGTTCAGGATCAAACGGTGCTTTTTTATAAAAGAAAAATAGATTTGTTCCCACTATACTTACGGTTGCATTTTTCAGGTAAGTGGAGTTGATATCAAAAGTATAGGCTATAGACGCCTGACGCAGTCTTACAGTGGTTGCACTGTACATATAAGCTTCATCAATTCCTGCTCCTTCCTGGTTCGCTCCTACAGTTTTATAATAAGCTTTAGCATCGGTCAAGCCGGTGTATGCAGCTCCTGCATTCGGAGTTCCCGGTGCATATACAGCGTTCGGGATAGCTACTCCACCTGCATCTCTTGCAGAAGCGCTGTTCTGGCTTACCCCAAGCAGATCATTTGCTTTTTCTGTAAGAGACAGAACTTTGCCTCCGAATTTCCCATCAATCAGGAAAGAAATCCCCAATTTTCCTATGTTGAAAGAGTTGGCAAACCCTACCATAAATTTAGGATTCGGATTACCTAAATACCCGAGGTTTTTATCTGCTAAAGGCTTTCCATCAGCATCAACCAGAATTCTTCCCTGATCATCTCTCAGGAATTTAATCCCATAGATATCTCCGAAAGATCCGCCCAATTTAAGTTTGGTATAAGCGCCACCACCAGTAAGTTTAAGAAGCTGACTTTCCGGAACATTGATGCTGGATGGAAATAATTCTACAATTTTGTTTTTGTTGGTAGACCCATTTAAATTAGCCGTCCATCCGAATTTTTCTGAATCAAATATTTTATAGGACAGAGAAGATTCAAAACCTGTATTTTGTATCTTTCCAGCGTTTACATAATAGGAACCGGACGGTAAACCTCCTAAGTTAGAAGAAATATCAAGCGCCAAAAGCTGGTTGGAAGCATTTGAATTGTAATATGTAATGTCAAAACTTAAACGGTTTTTGAACAATCTTAACTCGGTACCGGCTTCAAACGTTTTATTGAGTTCCGGCTTTACAAATAATTCTTTGAAAGCAGGATCTGTCACAAGTGAATATTTAGGTTTTACAATCTGACCGGCATCCACATTATATCCGTAAACAGTATCATATAGATTGGTTGCAGTTGTTAAGTTGGGGGGTAATCCTAATCCTACAGTAGCGTAAGACCCTCTTATTTTCCAAAAATTAATGGTTTCAGGCAGTTTGAAGATGGAGGATAATACAGCATTAACCCCTACAGATTCATAATCGTACCCGTTCGTTCCTGTTAAAGCCAATGTAGAGTCCCAATCATTTCTAAAGGTCATATCTACATAAACCATATTCTTGTAGCCTAATGAAGCACTTGCAAAAACCGACTGTATTTGTTTTTTGGTACTGTAACTTATATTGTGAAACCCATCTCCTACAGCTCTGTCTACATTCCATAGCAGATTACTGACTGCAAACAAATTCGGAATCGCCAAATAAGCATTATCAATTTCAGTTACTGTATTCCTTGAGGTATTGATACTTCCCCCAACTGTAAAATCCAATGAAATATCATCGCTTAATTTTGGACTACCTACTAATAAAACATCACCATAAGTAGAAGTGTTTTCATATTTGTTTTGAAGAAGTCTTCCATTAATGCCGTTACTCGTTATAAGATTTGGATCTGAATATGCCGAGACCCCTCTTTGACTATCGGTAATATTCCAGCTATAATTCCCTCTTATTCTTGCAGATAACCAAGGATTGATCTGATAGGCCAGAGATAAAGCGGTATAGGTATTTTTGTTATTAACAGTAACTCTGTTTCTATTTAATATCCAGTAAGGATTTTGCGTTGCAGGATTTCCGTTGAATTTTCCGTCCGGTCCTACAGCCCACCAATTTTGACCGGGTAATAATCTCGATTTGTCTATATAAAAATAGTTGCTATCATTATATTGATCAAAATCTACTCCTCTTGGCAACCAATATAAGCTCACTAAAGGTGAAAAAGAAATACCCGGAGTCTGTCTGTTGATGCTGTTTTGTAAAGAGCCAATAAAATTAGCATCCAACGTTAACTTATCATTCAGATATTTGCTGGAATTTCTAAAAGAAACATTGTATTGATCGAAATAAGAAGAAGGAACAATCCCTTTATTCGTAGTATTTCCTATTGAGAAATAATTCGTTGATTTTTCGGTTCCTGACTGGAAAGAAAGGCTGTTCACCCATGTCGTTCCATTTTGCAGGAAATCTTTCAGGTGATCCTTGGAAGCACCTTTTGCACCCCAGCTTTCGTTGGAAACACCGGGAGCCTGACCAGAAACTGCAGGATCATAAGAAAGATAGGTATGCTGCAGTTTGGGAAGACTATAGGCCTGATCTACCGTCAGACTCGTATTATAAGTTATAGAGCTTCTTCCTAACTTCCCTTTTTTAGTGGTAATCAGGATCACCCCGTTGCCTCCCATAGAGCCATAAAGAGCAGAAGCCGAAGCCCCTTTTAAGAAGTTCATGCTTTCAATATCATCCGGATTGATGGAGCTTAAAACATCCCCCGCATCAGGCATGGTAGAATATTGGCTGGCCTCCGCAATCTTTCCTACTCCATTAATGATAGGTATGCCATCTATTACATACAGTGGCTGACTATTGTTGGCTGATTTATTCCCTCTCATTAAAACCCTAACCGAACTTCCTACACCGTTCGTTCTATTGATCTGTACGTTGGAAACTTTTCCACTGATAGAGTTTAAAAAATTAGGCGTCTTCACTTCGGTTAGCTCATCTCCGCTAATTTGCTGGCTGGAATACGTAAGCGCGCGGGCCTGCCTCTTGATCCCTAAAGATGTCACAACCACTTCTTCTATTTTGGTTGTATTAGCGGTATCTGCCTTTTTAGTTTCCTGTGCGTAAGCAGACAAAGAAAAAACTAATAAAACCGGTATAACAGTTTTTCTCATAAGGTTTAGTTTTATTAAGATTTATTTTGAGAATCAACCCTATCACTTTAAATGCTATTTATTATAAAACAATATTTATCTTCTATTTTCAACAACATTATGTTCTGCTTTCACTAAATAATTAAAGTTTTGTTAAGATTTAATTCATATTAGCAAATCTAAATTTTGTTAACAGTCAGATATAATGTTATTTTATCATAAAACGATATTATTTTTTCAGGTAATTTTAAATCACGGCAACTATCTACTGATTTTCAGAATAGTATAGGGATTGACGACTTTTAGATTTTCATCAGTTGATCATGACATTTTTTTAACACTTTTTGATTAAAAAGCATCTGATTTGCATAAAAAAAGATCCGGACAAAACAATCCGGATCTTGAACACACAATATGTATTTCCTTTATTTAAAACGAGTTACTCGATTTTTTTCACTCCTTTAAAAAGCTCTTTAAACTCAGTAGGTGTTGTTTTTTTGATTGATTTAAAAACCTTGTTGAAATTCGCTATATTATTAAAGCCAGCCTCAAAAGCAGTCTCAAAAACGGTGAGATTCTTCTCCATCAACCATCTTGCAGCATAGCTGATCCTTATTTCGTTGAGATAATTTACAAAAGTCTTACCCGTTCTTTTTTTGATGAATCTGTTAAAGGTTACGCTGCTCATATTGATCAGCGAGGCAGCATCATGAAGTGTTATTTTACTTTCAAAATTTTTATGAACAAAATCGTGCACAATCTTCATCTTATCATTATCCGCAAAGGTTTCTAGTTCTATGCTGTAGGAGGATAAAAGCGTTTTATCTTCGGCAATGGCCAGCTCGTTCAGAATTTTCATGATCTCTATAAAAGATTCGAAACTGTTCATTTTGGATAAGTTGAGAAAAGAGTCTTTTAATTTTTCTGCAGTTTCCTGAGAAAATAAAATCCCACGAATGGAATCCTTCATCAGGTTGCTTATGGGTTTGAGGATATTTTTATCCATCATAGACTGATTAAAGAAGTCCTGATTAAACTGCACGGTAATCTCATGCGTTTTCCGGTTTTTACATTTATGATTGGCCCAGCAGTGTGGCAGATTAGGCCCTACCAATACCAGCTCGATATCGCCGATCTCTCCGGTGTGATCCCCAATCATCCTGCGGTATCCTTTTCCTTTGCTTATAAAATTGATCTCGATTTCCGGATGATAATGATACGGAAAATCAAAAGATGCTTTTATCCGGTCAAATACAAGAAAACTGTCCTCAGGAGACAATGGAGTTATTTCTCTCAAAATATTCTCTAGCTTGCTCATCTAATCTTTGAAGAAATTAAAGTTATCATTCAATACAGTACTTTTTGCAAAATTGATAAAAAACCAATCAACTAATATATAATTTTTATTTTTTATTTACATTTTATTAAAAAAGTAAGGTTAAATTGAAAAACAATCCCGAAAATTAATAATAAGAACCATCTCAACCTTTAAAATATATCCTCCAGAAACTCACATCATTTATTAATCTAATCAAAAACTTCTTTTTTGTATCTTTAAGCTAAAGTAATTGTATGCAGCAGCAGCTTATTTTTGAGGATCACTATAAAAAACTCGGACTTGAAATGTTCTCAGAAGAAAATCTGAAGACAGTTAATGGTAATAAATTTAAATATGATATTAAAATACTTTTCATACCGGAAGGCTATCAGCTGACCATAGATTTTAATCATTATCAAGTTTCAAAACCTTCCTTATTTTTTCTCACCAGCCAACATCTGAAAATAGAAAAAGGAAAAGAGGAAGCCATATTGCTACATTACAATCGTGATTTTTACTGCATTCAGATTCACGATAAAGAAGTTGCCTGTGACGGACTTCTTTTTCATAATGTATTTGAGATTCCATTTGTAGAGCTTACTGATGAAGAGACTTCTGATATTAAAAACCTATTCCGACAAATAAAAGACGAACTGGAGTGGAAAGATTCTTCTGCTGAGGAAATGATCAGAACCTATGTAAAACAGATCATCATCCGCGCCACAAGAAACTGGAAGAAACAGCATCTGAATAATGGCAGCATAAAAATTCCCGGCAGCGAACTGGATGTCTTCAGGGATTTCAGCAGATATCTTGAAATACACTTTAGGGACAAGCATAACGTTGCAGATTATGCAGAGCTTCTTCATTTAGCCCCAAAAACATTAACGCATAAATTTAAAAGTCTGAATATAGAATCGCCCAATCAGTTTATCATTAACAGAATTTTGTTGGAAGCTAAAAGACTGCTTTTTTATACAGATAAACCTGTGAAAGAGATCGCCTATGATCTGGGTTACGAGGATCCGGCCTATTTTAACCGGCTTTTCACCAACAAAATAGGCAGTACTCCATCCAATTTTAAAAAAAATTACTCTTCGGGAAAAAAGTACAATATTTAATCCTTTTTATCTATTGAATGGAACTTATACCCCCTATATCTTTGTATCATCAAAATCAACATATTAAAAACAACAAAAAGCAAACATTATGAGACGTAACGCAACAGCCGTTTGGAACGGTAACATTAAAGAAGGTAACGGACATTTAACTACTCAAAGTACTACTTTAAACGAAACTCAATATTCTTTCAACAGCCGTTTCGCAGACGGAGTGGGAACCAATCCTGAAGAATTGCTTGCTGCAGCACACGCAGGATGTTTCACTATGAAACTGAGTGCTGAACTTTCACAGGCAGGTTTTACTCCTGAAGAATTAAAAACAACTTCTGTGATCACCCTTGATCCAAGTGTGGGAAAGATCACAAAATCTGAACTGACTTTGACAGCAAAAGTTCCGGGACTTTCTGAAGAGGATTTCCAGAAATATGCGAAAATAGCTGAAGAAGGATGTCCTGTAAGTGCAGCTTTTAATTTTGAAATTACGCTGAATGCTACTTTAGCATAATTATTTTCAAATTTCTTTATTTAGGCCATTAAGTTTTTTAAGATTAGGGAAAGTTAAGAGAATATCAAACGGTATCAGATCTAATGTTTTATATCCGTTCACCGATTCTTAATTATTCTTATCAGCTTAAAAATCTTAATGGTTTAATTCTTCACAGAAAACCGCTGATGTTCGAAAAACTCATGCGGTCTTCTTCAGCACACAGTTTTAAACTTTACATACACTTAAATGTTCAAAAGCTTTTGTGACTTTTGTGGTAAAAACAAATGGAATAATAAAATATACCAATCGGTATATTATTTGTATATTTGCATTGAAATTAAGTACTTCAATGTCAAAAGCAGAAAAGACCAGACAGTTTATCATAGAGAAAACAGCTCCATTGTTCAATACCAAAGGCTATATGTCTACGTCTTTATCTGATATCACAGAAGCGACAGGCCTTACCAAAGGAAGCATTTATGGAAATTTTGGCAATAAAGATGAGGTAGCACTCGAGGTTTATAAATACAACTCAAGTCTGCTGGCAAAGAATATGGCCAGATCTTTAGGGGAAGAATTTCCGACCATGATAGACAAATTACATGCGTTTGTCAGTTTTTACCGCAAAAACTGGAAAACAGTCTTTGAAAATGGAGGCTGTCCTTTAATGAATGCGGCCACAGAAGCTGATGATACATTTCCCAGTCTCAAAAAACAGGTTACTTTATCTTTTGAAGGCTGGATCAAAAAAATAGCTGATGTGATCACTCATGGAAAACAAAACGGAGAAATACAGCAACACATTAATCCTCATGAATACGGTTCTCTGTTTATCATGATCATAGAAGGCGGAATACTGCTTTCCAAAACAACAGAGAATGAAAAATATCTGCATCTTGCCTTAGACAGGATATTACTCATGATCGACAAAGAATTAAAAACACTTTCCTCATAAATTTTCAATATGGAAACAAAAAAAGTGGCTATCGTAGGATACAGCAGAATTCCTTTTGCCAGAATCAATACAGCCTACGCAGATCTGGACAATCAGGAACTTCTGGAAGCATCTCTTACCGGGCTGATCAACAAATACCATTTACAGGGTAAACTCCTTGGCGAAGTGGCTGGCGGTGCGGTGATCAAACACATTTCTGAGAGCAACCTCATCAGAGAAACAGTACTGAATACCTCGCTTGATCCTGCTACTCCTGCGTGCGATCTTCAGCAGGCATGTGATACAGGAATTGAAGCTGCTGTTTACATTGGGAATAAAATTGCACTGGGGCAGATTGAAAGCGGCATAGCCTGTGGTGTTGAGGCAATGAGCAACATTCCTTTTGAATCTGCACCCAGATTAAGAAAAGCTTTATTAAAAGCCAATAAAGAAAAATCAATATTTGGAAAACTAAAACAGTTACTGACTCCAAAGCTTAAAGACTGGATGCCTATCCCCTACAAAGGACAGGAACCCCAAACCGGTCTTGTCATGGGCGGACATACAGAAATCACCGCAAAATACTATCAGATATCCCGTGAAGAACAGGATCAGCTAGCTTTAAGAAGCCATCAGAATATGGCAAAAGCTTATGATGAAGGTTTTTTTGATGATATGGTCATTCCCGCTTTTGGATTAGATAAAGACAATAATCTCCGCAGAGACACCAGTATTGAAAAGCTTTCTCAGATAAAACCTGCTTTTGATAAAGAAAATGGAACTTTGACTGCCGGAAATTCAACGCCCTTTACCGATGGTGCTTCAGCAGTTTTAATGGCCAGTGAAGAATGGGCCCATGCGAATGGTCTTCCTATTTTAGCGTATGTCACTTTTTCGGAAGTAGCGGGCATAGAATATGTGGAAAACAAACAGAATCTTCTTTTGGCACCCGTTTTTGCCGCAGACCGAATGCTTCGAAAAGCAGGAATGAGTCTGGAAGATTTTGATTATTATGAAATTCATGAAGCTTTTGCCGCTCAGGTTCTTGCTACGATTAAGATCTGGGAAAATGACGATCTGGCAAAAAAATTCGGTCTGGAAAAAGCATTAGGGAAAATCGACAGAAATAAACTGAATGTAAAAGGCGGAAGTCTTGCCGCAGCCCATCCTTTTGCAGCTACAGGCGGAAGAATTATCGCCACACTTGCCAAACTGCTTCACGAAAAAGGAAGCGGAAAAGGATTCATCTCTATTTGTGCCGCACGCGGACAGGGTGTAACGATGATTTTAGAAAAGTAAAACAGAAGATATGAACAGACTAGCACAACTGCAGCAATTCATTGGAAAAGAATTTGATCAGTCACCTTCACCGTTTATGAAATGGCTGAACCCTATTGTGGTTTCTGCAGAAGAAGGACATCTGGAGTTTCAATATAAAGTGAGGCCGGAATGGCTCAATCCGATCGGAAATCTTCATGGAGGCGTCACGGCAGCCATCGTAGACGACATCATTGGAGCAACGATGTTCTCTCTGAACGAAAATTCTTTCATTACAACCATTAATAATGTGATCGATTATTTTTCAACTGCAAAAGAAAATGATAATATTGTAGCCGAAACGAAAATTATAAAAAGAGGCCGGCAGTTTGTCAATGCGCAATGCGAGATTTGGAACGCAGACAAAACAAGACTGATTGCCAGGGGAACCTCTAATCTATTCAAAATTAATAACTAGATATGAAAAGAGTTGTCATTACAGGACTGGGCGCCGTGACGCCTTTGGGGAACAATGTCGAAGATTTTTGGCAAAACAGTATTAACGGGGTTAGCGGAGCAGGTTTAATTACCCATTTTGATTCAGAAAAATTTAAAGTACACTTCGCCTGTGAAGTGAAAAACTTTGATCCGAAAGCACATCTTACCCACAACGAAATAAAAAGAAGCGACCTGTTTTCACAATACGCCATGTATGCTTCCAGTGAAGCGATTCAGGATTCAGGATTGGAACTGGAAAACATGGATCCGTTTGATACGGGAGTGATCTGGGGAACCGGACAGGGTGGCATGCTCACCTTTGAGACTGAGGTGATGAATTTTGCAGAAGGCGACGGGACACCAAGGTTTAATCCTTTTTTTGTTCCTAAGTTCATCGCCAATATGGCTTCGGGAATGATTTCTATGAAGTTTGGTCTTCAGGGAATCAACTACACCACTATTTCAGCCTGTGCAACGGGAAATACAGCATTAATGGATGCTTTCAACTATATCCGTCTTGGAAAAGCCAAAGTAATCATCAGCGGTGGTTCTGAAGCAGCAATTACACCTGCTTCTGTAGGAGGCTTCTCCATAATGAAGGCAATGTCTACCAGAAATGACGATTTTGCTACAGCTAGCCGTCCTTACGATACAGACAGAGACGGTTTTGTAATGGGTGAAGGCGCAGGAGCTCTTGTTCTTGAAGAATATGAACATGCTAAAGCGAGAGGCGCTAAAATTTACGCTGAACTAGCCGGTGCTGCTATGACAGCTGATGCCTATCACATGACGGCACCTCATCCGGATGGAGTCAGTGCAATAAAAGCAATGCAGCTGGCAATGAAAGAAGCAGGGGCTAATGTAGAGGATCTTGATTATCTTAACCCTCATGCTACTTCTACCCCACTTGGTGATCTGGTTGAACTTAAAGCCATCAGTAAATTATTCGGAGGAAGCAAAAACCTTGATATCAGTGCCACGAAATCTATGACGGGGCATTTATTAGGTGCTGCAGGTGCTGCGGAAGCCATCCTCTCTATCAAGGCTATAGAAAAAGGAATTATCCCTCCTACCATCAACCTTCATACGATCGATGAAAGTATTCCGAAGGATGTGAATATTGTCTTTGGAGAAGCTAAAGAAAAGAATATCAACTTTGCGTTGAGCAATGCCTTCGGATTCGGAGGACACAATGCGACATTGGTTTTCAAGAAGTTTAATAATTAATCGCGAAATAATAAAGACTGAATAAGTCTTAATAACAACAAAAAAGCAGTCAAAATCGACTGCTTTTTCCTTTCACTTTCTTTCTAAGAAGATATTTTCAAACACTTAGCTTCTATTCTTAATCCTGTACAAAAAAATCATCAGCATGATCTGCAATGGGAATATATAGCCTTTGCCATTCCTCTCCATTTACCATTTCCCAGCTATGCCCTTCTCCTTCTACATCTTCAGCTAAAAGAATAATGCCCGGCTCAATATGAAATGTAGAGCCATTACTTACCTTAAAGAGAATATTTCCTTTTAATGTCACCACATATTGTCTTCTCGGAGCAGTGTGTGCGTCTTTCTCCCATTCTTCAGTGGCAGTACTTATCCAAAAAGCAGTGGTGTTCATTCGCTTCAGAGTGGGAATTTTTCCTATTTCAAAGGTACTTGTACCATCGGGATTACTCACCAGTCTTATGGCAGAAATAAACTCATTTGTACTTTTCAAATTAATCCTGTTTTATTTTATTTTTTTATACAAACCTTAATCAATATTAAGATCTTAACCATTCCGAAGAAGAAAGGTACTTCTGATCGGGATAATAGATGAAAAGACAGTTTCGCCCTTTGATCGTATTAATGATGGGTTGTGTCAATGCTCTTGGCACTGCAGGACATCCCCAGCTTCTTCCGATTCTTTTGTGCATGGATGCAAATTCATCACTTACATAATCTGCTCCGTGCATTACAATCGCTCTTCTGTAGGCTGCATCATTAAATCCTTTGTCCATTCCCAGCAATTTCAAAGAATATCCGTTGTCTCCCTGATAAGTTGCATCCGTGATATAAAATCCTAAGCTGCTCTGCAGCGAACTTTCCGTATTAGAAAAATTCGCAGCAAATTCTTCGCCTGTATTTTTTCCGTGTGCTACCAGTGAATTAAACAGTACTTTTTTCTCATTGGTATCTATTACCCAAAGTCTTTTTGTATTCGAAGACATAGAAAAATCGCAGATAGTCAAAAAATGCGAGTCCTGATTCAGCAATCCTGCTTTTTTTAAATTTTCAAATCCTGTTAATGCTTTTGAGAAAACCTCATAGTTCAGTTCATGTTCAGGATCAAAGGGAATTGATTTGTACAATTCTTCTGATGAAGACGCTTTACCAGCTGTTTTCTCAGATTTCGTGTCTGCTACTTTTTCAATTTTTGCCGTATTGACATTCTCATTCTTTGCTGCCTTACCCGGCGAAAGATAGAATGAAGTCGTGACCATGTAAACCAGGCCTAATACACTATAAATTCCTCTCATTCAATAATATTAAATTCCAAATTAGTGAGGCAAAATTATAAAAACATAATTACCAGACAGTTATAACTCTACAAAGTTTAACTCAATTTAAGAAACTTTAACTTCCTAATTTTGTGAATTAAAAGGGGTTTACTTTTCCGAATCACCAACAAATTCAAGACTAATGGAATTCATGCAATACCTCAGCCCGGTAGGTTTTGGACCATCCTCAAAAACATGTCCCAGATGGGAATCACACCTCTTACAGAGTACCTCTACCCTTTCCATTCCGTAAGCCGTATCCCTTTTGTAATAAACGCCCTCTTTATCCGCTTCGAAAAAACTTGGCCACCCACAGCTGCTGCTGAATTTTGAAGTAGAACGGAACAGATGATTGCCACATACTGCGCAATAATAGTCACCCAACTCATCGAACTCATTATACTTTCCCGTAAAAGCTCTTTCCGTAGCAGCTTCTCTGGAGATTGCATATAAATCGGGAGCCAGGATCTTTTTCCATTCTTCATTGGAAACATCAAGTTTTGAAGTATCTGTTCTCGAATAGTATGGATTGTTTTTTGCTTCTTTATTCTCCATAAGATTAATTTAATTTTTTTTGTAATTTTTGTGGTTAGATATTAAATATTAGACTTCACAACCAAATTTAGTAAATTTGAGAATATGAATGATGAAGCCAAAAGAAAACAACTCAGAAAATATAAAGCATTTGCCACCGGATTATTTGTTCTGATGGCAGTGATTTTTATTGGCACTACGCTACTTCAAAAGTCAAATCACACCCATTGGGTAGGCTATGTAAGAGCTTTTTCAGAGGCCGCGATGGTGGGTGCTCTGGCAGATTGGTTTGCCGTAACTGCATTATTCAGGCATCCGTTGGGACTTCCAATCCCACATACCAACCTGATTGAGAACAGCAAGCAGAGATTAGGAGATAATCTGGGCAGCTTTGTGGTAAGCAATTTCCTATCCCCTCAGAATATCCGTCCCTATATTCAAAAGCTTAAAATTTCCAATTTTGTAGGAGAATGGCTGGCCAAAGAAAAAAGCCAGGAAATATTAATCAGAAACCTTTCAGACATCGTTCTGGATATTCTTAATAAACTTGATGATACTTCAGTGAGCCAGTTTATCAGCAAAAAAGTATCTGAAATGACGGATGATATCAAGCTTAATAAAGTAGTCGGAAACGGAATTAATTATATTCTGGAGAAAAATGATCATCAGAGAATCGTTACCAATCTTTCCAAACAGATCAAGGAGTATATTATCGAAAATGATGAGATGATCAAGGAACGGGTAGAGAAAGGAAGCTATTCATTCATTCCTGCTTTTGTAGACAATAAAATCGCAGATAAAATTGCCAGTGGACTTGCTGATTTTTTCAAAGAAATTGAAGAAGATCCTGAGCATAAAATCCGAAATCTCATCACCCAAAAAATCTATGAATTTTCTACTGATCTGAAAGAAGATCCTAAATGGGATGATGAATTTAAAACCATCAAAAACGGTCTTCTGAAAAATGATAAGCTGGACGAATATTCCAGTGATATCTGGATCTCCATTAAGAAAACTCTAATGAAGGAACTTCAGGATGATCAATCTTCTTTAAAAGGCTACCTCAGCAAAAATCTCAATGAATTCTCACAAAATTTAAAAACAGATGAAAATCTACAGAATAAAATCGATCATTGGGTAAGGGTAACCGCTTACAAATATATCCTTAAGAATACTCACCAGTTTGGAAACCTCATCAGCTCTACGGTAGGAAACTGGCAAGGGAAAGAACTGAGCGAGAAACTGGAACTGGAAGTTGGAAAAGACCTGCAGTTTATCCGGGTAAATGGGACACTCGTCGGCGGGCTGGTAGGACTGATCATCTATACCATCGCCAATTTCTTTCTTTAAAAACTATTCGCCACCAACCATGAAAAAACTTTTTATTACGCTATTCTTCCCTCTCTTTGCCCTTTTTATGGGTCAGAAAGTTGAATTGAAGACAGTAACAGATTCCTCCCAGATTTTCAAAGGGGAAATTGTGGGAATGCCCGTCACTCTCTGCCTTAATTACACAGGAATTGCAGATTGCAGCTTGTATCAATATTTTGTAGACGGCTGGTATTATTACGATAAATATCAGAAGAAAATCCCCTTAACAGGTATTTATGATTATGGAAAAATTTCTTTATATCACTTCGGAGCCAAACAAAAACAGAATTCCAAACTGTTGAAAGATCAGATCACATCCCCACAAAAAGTGGAAAAAACAAATGAAATTGCAGAGGCCTTAAGCCCAAAGGAATATATTGTATTTGAGCCGGGTGACCTGAAAGGAAATTCTATTGAAGGAAGTTTCTTTATGAATAATAAAACTCAATCCGCTAAACTGTTCACAGGTAATGATATGATCTACCGTTATAATAATTACCTGACTTTGCCTAACAACAAAAAGATCAACACATTTGATTTCATCAATAAACATGGTGGAAACCAATTGATTTCTTATGCTTCAGGTGAAAACGGGAATCGCATTTTGCTGTATTTTGAGCATTCCTCAAATTTTAATGCCTGTGGGAGATGCGGAGCGAGTGAAGGGGAAAAGGGCTACAGAGTTCTGTACTTTACCAAAGACTGGAACTATAAAAGCTATGAAGAATTCCTGACAGAAAGCTGTCTGGAAAATATTTATGATACCGTAGCAACAAAATCCAAAGACAGAAATACTTTACAGTTTAAAATAAATAAAACGTCTTCTGCCCCCGGCTATTCCCTTACAGTTAACATCAAAAATGCCTCTGTGATCAAGTCAAAATAAAAAAGAGAGCTATTACACTCTCTTATTTTTATCTTGGAAGCCTGCTGGCTCTTGTCAGCAATTCTTTATTGATCGCATTGATGAGTTCCGGGCCTTCATAAATAAATCCGGTATAAAGCTGTATCAGGCTCGCACCTGCATCCAGTTTCTCCATAGCATCTTTTGCCGAATGAATTCCGCCTACTCCAATGATGGGGAAAGCTCTGTTGCTTTTATCGGAAATGTATTTAATCATTTTTGTACTTCTTTCACGAATAGGTTTCCCACTCAATCCACCATTTCCTATCTGTTCCAAAACCTCAGGAGAGGTTTTCAGGCCTTCTCGGTTTACAGAGGTATTGGAAACAATCACTCCGTCTATTTTTGTCTCCGCAATCAGGTCGACAATTTCATCTAACTGGCTGTTATTAAGATCCGGAGCAATTTTAAGTAATATGGGTTTCTGTACAGATTTTGACTGGTTGATTTTCTTTACTTCTGTAATGAGCTCACGAAGATAGTCTACATCTTCCAGCTTGGCGTGGCTTCCCACATTCGGGCAGCTTACATTCAGTACAAAATAATCGACATGGGGATGAAGACCTTCAAAACAGTCCAGATAATCCTGGGTATAGTTTTCAGGGCTTGTATTGGTGTTTTTTCCAATGTTTCCTCCGATGATTATTTTTCCTTTGTTGGATTTAAGTTTTTCGATGGCAGCTTCAAGACCATCGTTGTTGAACCCCATTCTGTTGATGATTCCTCCATCTTCAATTAAGCGGAATAATCTTTTCTTAGGATTTCCAGCCTGAGCCTTAGGTGTAACAGTTCCGATTTCTACGAATCCAAAACCAAGATCTCCCAACTCATTAAATAAGACGGCATTTTTATCAAAACCGGCAGCTAAACCGACAGGGTTTTTAAATTTCAATCCGAAAACTTCTCTTTCCAGACGTTTGTCTTCAATAGGTTTTGGTAAAAATAATTGGGTAAGAAATCCAAAATTTTTAAGCATTGAAAATGTAAAATGATGAACTTCTTCGGGATCAAATTTGAAGAGAATGGGTCTGATGATACTTTTGTACATTGAAAAAAAGTTTTACAAAAATACTCAATTTAAAATTAATGTCCGGTTAACCTGTGATATTTTATGACAAAATGTTTTATAAACACTATCTATAAAATGCAACGATCTGCATGATATCTGAAGTCAAACTACTTTATCTTGTCAAGGTTTTGAACCTTGATAAGAGGATATTTGATGGAAACTTTGCACCTATATTAAGAATACGAGCTCAAATCGAAATTCAAAATAGCTCCTACTCTTTTAAACTCATCATCTATAGTAGCATTTACCGTAATTCTTTCATTAGTAATTGGGTGACTAAAAACTAATTGATGGGCGTGAAGCGTCATTTTACTAATGCCAAATGTTTGAAGCCACAATTTATTTTGTTTATTGCAACCGTGCTTACGACAGCCTAAAATCGGATGCAGAATATGTTTAAAATGCTTTCTCAACTGATGAAACCTTCCCGTTTCAGGAATCGCTTCTACTAAACAATATCTCGAAGTCTGATGTTTTAAAAAAGGTAAATCGATCTCTGACTTTTGCAAAAGGTGATAATAAGTAATGGCATTTTGCTTGACTTCATTTTCATTAATCAGGTCGTAATCGATGGTTTCTTCTTCTTTTGTCCAACCACGAAGAATTGCCAGATATTTCTTCTCCACGTCGCGTGATGCAAACTGTTCGCTCATGATTCTAAGGGTATCTTTATCTAAAGTAAACAGCAGAACCCCTGAAGTTTTCCGGTCTAACCGATGTACAGGAAACACTTTTTGCCCAATCTGGTTTCTCAGTTCCTGAATAGCATAAGTATCAGCTTCTCCTGCATAAAAAGATTTATGAACCAATAATCCGCTTGGCTTATTGATCGCAATAAGGTGCTCGTCGCGATAAAGAATTTCTAACATGGGACAAAAGTAGATATTTTCGTGCGATCTGCCTCATGATAGTGATATCCCCGGACACTGTTGGTTTCAGATTTTATTCCTAAAAAAAACAAAAAAAAATATATTCATAGTGCTTCATGTTATAGACTAAAAATATCAGCAAAACATCCCATATTAATCTAAATAAAAAATCTTTTGGGAATTTGAATAGAATGAGATCAATTCCCAAAAACGTCAGGTAAAAATATAAGCTTAAAAATCCATATATTTTTTTTTACATTCGTGGAAATTATACAATATGAAACTATTATTTTCGACTTTATTCATGAGCTTTTTCTTCATTTCAACCTCTGCACAGGTTTCAGATTCTCTTCAACTGGGAAAGAATACCCGTGAGTTTTTTATCAAAGGGGATCAGAAATTCAAGTTTTCAGAATACAAAAAGGTATTTACCAATCCTGAAGCTCTGGGCTATATGAAAAAATCCAATACTAACGGTACTGTGGCACAGATTTTCGGTGCTATAGGCGGTGGTTTTGTAGGTTTTGGACTGGCTAAAGAAATATTCAAAACCAAAATAACCCACCAAAACGGTATGACTTATAAACAAAAAGATAAAGGAGGCTGGGGACTGGTAGGAATAGGTTTGGGAGCAATCGGAATTGGGATTCCCTTTGCCATCAGCGCCAATAAAAATCTAAAAAAAGCAGTGAATACACAAAACCAGTCTATCGGCACAGATGAAACGAAAAAAACTTCGTACAAACTTGACCTTAGTGGAAACAGTGTTGGGGTTACTTATAGTTTCTAAAATCTGCTCAGGCTATTAACATAAAACCTTGCCATTAAGGAAGAAAAAAGGAGGTTGACAGTAAGCGTCAGCCTCCTATGTTTGTAGGTTTAGTATTATCTTATATAATTCTACTCCATACTAGATAGTAAAATAAAACATATTAGATAACATAATCTCTCAAAACACTAATATTGATTGAGGGTTTCAAACTACATATTCTCTATTTCAGATAACCTTATGAGATAATCTCCATTAAAATACTTGTCTAATCTAAAAATTATATATTCATAATAAATTTTAAAAAACCTAAAAAGTTCTTCGTTACTATATTGGGATTCTAATAATCCCTTATAGTCGTATTCTGGATTCTGCATTATCCATTCGAATATCTGCTTTGCATTTAAATGATAATCAATATTCATTTCTGAAATGTCTATATCTTCAATGACATGTTCATACATATCTTTTGGAGTAAAAATATGTTTTATCGGTCTTCTCCAAACTGCAGCATGGGTTTCTTCCCATAATATTTTCCTATCCATAATTCTAAAAATTTGTTTTAAATTTAATATCTTCTTTCTTATTACCTGATATAAAATAATATCTTTTATCTAATTCATTTACCATATTTTTCTCAACAAATTCGAAAGGAGGAGTATAATGCCCGCTATCATTAGTAATTTCTTTTATAATACCTCTTTCTATATATATTTCTCCTCCTGCAGAGATTGGTTTCCCAGATAAAAAGGAAGAATGATGGAATTCACCATATCCATAATTTTTTGAAACATAAATTTTTCCATTTTCAGACATAACAAAGATTGCCATATTTGTTTTGGTAGGATCACCTACCTTTGGTCTAAATATACTTCCATGAGTATCAAACAACTTTCCCTCAAAGTCTACAATTTTATTGTGTTGTATAAAAATTTCATAAGCATCTCTTTCTTTTTCATTAAGATATTTTACACCTTTTTCAAACTCTAAACCTTCGCCAATAGTATATTTTTTTTCTAACTCTCTTATGGGATATTTTCCTCCAGAAGCATGCTCTTTATCAAAGTACTTCCAAACATCATCTTCCATCTCCTCCAGTACTTCAACAAGCTTATCGTCTTTATAGTAATTCTTCCCTACCTCTTTTATCTGCTTATAAAAAGACGCCTTCTCTCCTTTTGCAACAATGTTCCCATTGTAGATCAGATTATATTCTATGACAATTTTATTTCCTTTATTCACGTCTCCTGATAACAACATTACCCCTTGTTCTTGTAGTTTCATCATTCGATATTCATTAAAAGAGCCACTCGTTGCTGAAACAATTTCAGTATTTTGGGTAAGAATTTTCACTGAATTTCTTTCAAAATTAATTAGATTAACATCCAGTAAGACACTTATAATGTGTGCAACAATTGTTTGTTTCAGTTTTACATTCTTAATCACTTCGGGAATTGTGAGAAGTTTTAAACCAATTTTATAAAACGAAGAAACTACTAAAGCACCAACAGTTAAAGCTCCTCCTATTATATATATTTTCTCCCAAGCCTCAAGAAATTCTTTTCCTCCTTCATACTTCAAAATTTCTTCTTTAAAAACCTGTATCGTAAGATCTGCTCCTGCAAGGGAAATATCAGCAATAGCTAGTAAAAGAAAATATGGATTCCCTGTTGGGAGGGTTAATAGTCCGAGAATCACAGCTACAATATCCGCTGCTATCCGAATATTCTGTAACACAACTTCCCATTCCCGTTCATCTGCCAGTGCTTTTATATAAATAGCAGGAACAAAATAAGAGGCTTCCTTTTCACCACTAATATCAATAAGGTACACCATATCTAAAGGGTGATATTGTGCTCCGTCATCTAAATCAGTGATTACAGTTTCATGCTCATTAGGATTGCCCTCTTTAGGAATAACTTTCACATTCTGTAGTTCTTCTTTTTGTTGCTGCAGAAAAAAAGTATCCCGGTAATTGTCATTATCCCTTTGAAAAATTCCGACCTCCAGAATATTACTGTTAATTTTAAATCCTTTTCCAATCGTAAAAGTTTGGGCTGTTTTCTTTTGTTTGACATTTTTCGAAAACATTGAAAAAACTAACATGAAATTGGCAAGAATCATACGGTTACTTAAAAGCTTTCCGTTATGTTCACTGCTTTTATCCAGGTTATAATAGATTCTATTCAGTTTTGAAGGATTCTCCCTGAAATAATTCAGAATAGGAACAGGGTTTCCAAATGCCTTGAAGATCTGTATCACTGCTGTACTGCTGTCTTTGAAGATATCAGAATCGTCATCTTTTGAAAGAATATCCAGATGCTCAAAAAACAGTTCATGATCTACAAAATGGGAAATACCTGACAAAATTGATTCCGGAATATTTTCATAAATAAATTTCAATCTTTCTGCACTTTTCTCATTCCGCAAAGCATTGGCGAAATTTTGAAGAAAGTAATTGTAATCCGCCTCATACTTATCCACATCTCCATAGTTCAGCAATATATTCAAGTCTCTGAAATCCTGATACCAACATGTTTCCAAAACAAAAGCTGTTTCCTGACTATTTACATAATAAAAATGCAGTCTGTAATAGATTTTCTTATTGCGCGGATCTATTTTTTGGGTGATACGTGAATCTTTCCATTTAACACTTACATTGCCTATTTTAGGATTTCTATACACCTTAAGTTGAATAAATTCATTATTCTTATTTTGAATACTTTTTTGCTCAATGTTGGATTCTAATTCTTGTGGATTATAAGAAAACTGATAATCATTCATTGCCCGGTTTGCTGCCTTTATTTTAACAATAAAAGCATTTAGATCAACATATTCATCTGTGATCCAATCTGTAACCTCTGAAAGCGATTCTGAAATATTGCTAACCTTATCTGCTGTTTGTGTGGCTTTGGCTAATGAATTGTTTTGCTGTGGAATTTCTTTCAATACTTTATTTTGAAAAGCCAAAAGCATACTTTGGCTCTCTTCATCAAAATCATCATAATTTTGAAAATACTTTTTTCTGTTCATAGGTGTGTTTTTACTGATTACAAATCTGATTTATTACAAGAGAATCATTGATTTTAAAACTTAAATTATCTATTAAAGCAAATATAAATGCGGAAAACGACAAAAGCTGTCGCGTTATAATCGATGTTTATGATCAGAAGTAGAAAACTGGCGTTCTTAAAAATTTATTCTTCTTAACAGATATTCAAAAGCTTTTTTTCTGCTTTTTTTATTGAATTTCATGAATTTGGAATCCAAATTCATATTTTTGCACTTCAGACGTAAAAAAATTATGGCAAAGCAAGAAGATGTTTTCAAGAAAGTGATTTCTCACGCTAAAGAATATGGTTTTATTTTCCCTTCCAGTGAGATCTATGACGGTTTATCCGCTGTTTATGATTATGGACAGAATGGTGCTGAATTAAAAAACAATATCAAACAGTATTGGTGGAAAGCGATGGTACAGCTTAACGAAAATATTGTGGGTATCGATTCGGCGATCCTTATGCACCCAACAACCTGGAAGGCATCAGGCCACGTAGACGCTTTCAACGATCCATTGATTGACAATAAAGATTCTAAAAAACGTTTCAGAGCAGATGTTTTAGTGGAAGATTACTGCGCTAAAATTGAAGATAAAGAAAACAAAGAAATCGAAAAGGCAGCGAAAAGATTCGGTGATTCTTTCGATAAAGCTCAATTTGAAGCTACCAATCCGAAAATCTTAGAATACAGAGCTAAAAGAGAGGCTATTCTTTCAAGATTAGCAAAATCTCTGGAAAATGAGGATCTGGCTGATGTAAAATCTTTAATCGAAGAATTAGAAATTGCTGATCCCGATACAGGTTCTAAAAACTGGACGGAGGTAAGACAATTCAACCTGATGTTCGGAACAAAGTTAGGAGCTTCTGCGGATAGTGCGATGGACCTTTATTTAAGACCGGAAACGGCTCAGGGTATCTTCGTTAACTTTTTAAATGTACAGAAAACCTCACGTCATAAATTACCTTTCGGTATCGCACAAATCGGTAAAGCATTCAGAAATGAGATCGTTGCAAGACAGTTTATTTTCAGAATGCGTGAATTTGAGCAAATGGAAATGCAGTTTTTTGTAGCTCCGGGAACTGAACTTGAATTCTATGAGCAGTGGAAAACAAAACGTCTGAACTGGCATCTTGCTTTAGGTTTAGGTAATGAAAATTACAGATTCCACGATCATGAGAAACTGGCTCATTACGCAAATGCGGCAGCTGATATTGAATTTAACTTCCCGTTTGGGTTCAAAGAATTAGAAGGTGTTCACTCCAGAACAGATTTCGATTTGAAAGCTCATGAAAAACATTCAGGAAGAAAGCTTCAGTTTTTCGATCCTGAAAGAAATGAAAACTATGTACCGTATGTGGTAGAAACTTCTGTAGGTTTAGACAGATTATTCCTTTCTATATTCTCTACCTGCTTAAAAGACGAAGTATTAGAAGATGGTTCAGAAAGAACAGTGCTGTCTCTTCCACCAGCTTTAGCTCCGGTAAAAGCCGCAATTCTTCCGTTAATGAAAAAAGATGGTCTGGCTGAGTACGCAGAAAACATCTTTAATGACCTGAAATACGATTTCAACTTATTCTACGAAGAAAAAGATGCGATCGGAAAACGATACAGAAGACAGGATGCGATCGGTACTCCTTACTGTATCACCATTGATCATGACTCTCTAACGGATCATACAGTAACGATAAGAGACAGAGATACGATGCAGCAGGAAAGAGTTCCTGTTTCCGAATTAAGAAGGATCATCGACGAGAAAACAAACTTCAGAAATTTACTTTCTAAAATATAGATTAAAGCCCCAGAACATGGGGCTTTTTTTATTGTGATAAACCAACCATTATCAACGCTATCCGCTAAACCTGTTGGAAGATTAAAAATACTACATTATAATAACAGTTTATTTATGGTTACTTCCTCATTTTCTTAGCAAAATTATTTTAAATTTGTTTGAGACTGATACTCATGATCATATGAAGGCATTAAAATATGTAATAGGCGGAGCAGCCGTAGGAGTAGCCGCAGTTTATCTTTTGGGCTACGATTATTTATTCAGCGGAATCTCCAAAACGTATCTGAAAGGAAGATCAAGTGCGTATATCGACGACGGAAAACTTTTCCCCAAAAACCTCATCGCTACGGAAGAGCCGGAGCTCTGGATGGAAGATCCTGACTATAATAAAAGGGAACTGCCTGATCATATCACTGACAATTTGAGACATTCCAAAACGGCGGCTTTCGTCGTTATAAAAGACGGAAAAATTCTTCATGAGCAGTATTGGGAGGGCTATAACCAGCTTTCACAAACCAATTCTTTTTCTATGGCTAAAGCGGTTACTGTCATGTTATTGGGAAAAGCACTCGAAGAAGGGATCATTAAAAATATCGATGAAAAGCTCTCTGACTACTATCCTGAATTGAAAGAAAAGGAATTTGGAAGTGAGGTAACGCTAAAGAATTTAGCACAGATGGAAGCCGGGCTCGATTGGGACGAAGATTACAATAGTCCTTTTCTTCCAAATGCCAAGGCCTATTATGGAAGAAATCTCATGAAGGCAGTATTTACCCGAAGATTTAAAGAAAAACCAGGCACCCGGTATGAATACCAAAGCGGATCTACACAGCTTCTTGGATTTGCTTTAAAAAAGGTTTTAAACAAAACATTAGCCAGCTACTTATCCGAAAAATTCTGGATTCCGATGGGAATGGAACAGAATGCCTCATGGAGCACCGACAATTACGGGATGGAAAAAACCTATTGCTGCATCCACTCCAACGCCAGAGATTATGCGAAACTGGGCCAGCTGTTCTTAGATGATGGAAAAGTGGGGGAACAACAAATTCTCAATCTGGATTTTATCGAACAGATGAGGACTCCCACTGAAAAATCCAAAGAAATCTATGGAATGGGCCTTTGGATCAATCACGACAATCCAGTTAAACATTACTACTTTCTAGGATTACAGGGCCAGTATATCATTATGGTTCCTGAGCACAATATGGTCATTGTAAGAACCGGAAGTTATATTAACAACCCCAAAAACGACAGAGGAAGACCTGATCAGGTTAAATTTCTGGTCAACGAGTCGGTTCAATTATTCCAGTAAAAGGTATGGAAAAACACAGCTTAAAAATAGATGCTTATATTGAAAAATCTCAGGATTTCGCTCAACCCGTTTTACATTATATCCGAGAAACTGTACATGAGTTCTGCCCCGATACTGAAGAAACTGTGAAGTGGAGTTTTCCTCACTTCATGTATAAGGCGAAAATTCTCTGTGCCATGGCTTCATTCAAGCAGCATTGTACCTTCGGGTTCTGGCTGGAAAAGGAAATGAAAACGATGCAGGAAATCACCAGTGACATTGAAAAAAACTCGATGTTCAGCTTAGGAAAGATAACAAAAATTGAAGATCTTCCTCCAAAAAACCAGCTCAAAAAGGCCATAAAAGAAGCGATGGAACTTATAGATATGGGGGTTACCCTGAAAAAAACACCGCCAGCCAAAACAGAAACAGAAATTCCTGATTATTTTCAAGCCGTTTTAAACGGGAATGAAAAAGCTTTGGAGGTATTTGAAAAAGGATCACCATCTTTCAGGAAAGAGTATATCAACTGGATTACCGAAGCTAAAACTGAAGCGACCAGAAATAAAAGAATGGAACAGTCTTTGGAATGGATAGCCGAAGGAAAATCCAGAAACTGGAAGTACGAAAAAAAATAAAACACAATAAACACAGATGGAGAAAAAAATTATATTCTTTCTCTTCCTTATTTTTTCAGGTGCAGTATTCTCTCAAAACTTTAATTTTGAAGGCCAATACAGATATGCCAGATCTCTGGCTTCTAAAAACCCTGACAGCTCCGAAATTGTACTGAATATCATTATAGATTCTGCACAAAGAAACAATCAACCCGATTATCTGGCTAAGGCTTATTACCTGAAATCATTCAATAGTTATCTGAGATCTGATGCCAAAGGAACCCTTGATTTTGCGGAAAAAACATTGCAAATTTCAACAGAGAACAAGTATGCACCTGGAAAAGCTCTGGCCTACAGAATGCAGGGAACACAATATGCAAAACTCGGTCTTTTAAAGGAAGCCTCTGAGAGTCTGAACAAGGCCTTATCTGAAATAAAAAATGAAAATACAGATGAAGGGCATGAACTGAAAGGGATGATTTACAATTCTTTTCTGATCCTTTTTAATCAGAATCAGTATCAAAAAAAAGAATCTTATTCCAAATATGCCGTCAGGGAGTTCCGACAGATCAAAAATATGCCGAGAAGGAATGAATTGCTTGTTTCTGCCTATACCAATCTGGGTTATACTTTATCTGAGGTCAAAAAATTTGATCAAGCCCAGTCTTTTTTTGTAAAAGCTCTTGCTCTTATTGGGAGTGATAATCATTATCTTCAGGCTAATATCCTTCATGATATCGGGTATTCCTTTTCATTACAAAATAAGCAGGACAGTGCTGTAATATATTATCAGAAGGCTTTGAAAATTGCCCGCCAATATGATTTTAATGAAAAAAAACTAGAGATTACGAAAAATCTTCAAGAGGCCTATACACAATTAAATGACCCCAAAAATGTCCAGAAATATAAATTAGAAACCCTTGAATTAAAGGATAGTATCGCCTACAATCAGAAAATGGCAGTCAATAAAACCCTCAATCAAAAAGAGGAAAATTTTGACCGTCAACTCACTGAAAGTCACAGTCTGTCGAAAGGTCTGATTGCAGCCTGTACGATTTTACTTCTCGTTTTGGGCGGAATTGTTTTTTACATCATTAATCTCAGACAAAAACATAAAGATGCCGTTGCTCAAATTTATCGGAAAGGCATAACGCCCGTTGTTTATGAAGAAGATCCCCAGGAAACTGAAGATCAGCCAGAGAACAATATTCCGGCAGATTTCAAAATCTCTCCTGAAACAGAGGAACATATTTTAAATGGTTTAAAAACTTTTGAAGAGCAGTTTGATTTTAACAGTAAAAATATATCCCGTTACAATTTAGCCAATACCCTGAATGTGAATACAAAGTATTTATCTGCAATCATCAGAAAGCATAAAAAGTTCAATTTCAACCAGTATATTAACCACCTGAGGATCAATTATATTATTGACCGATTGAAAAATGAACCTCAATACCGAAAATACAAGATTAATCACCTGGCAGAAAGCACAGGATACTCTTCCCATAGTGCTTTTTCCCTTGAATTCAAAAAGATTACAGGAATGCATCCATCTGCCTTCATCAAAGCTCTTGATACCCTCTCGTGATTACTGCTCCGCTATAGTCAGGTTATTATATCCACCTGTATTATTTAGTGAAAAGGCAGTTGTATTTAAACTGTTTAGGTTGAACCAGATATACGACATCAAACGCTGTCCTGCTGTCATATAAAAAGAAGCCGTACAGTTGCTTCCCGCATCAATATTTCCATTACTGTTGGAGGACATGGTATTGACACACTTTACAGTGTTGACAATATTCGTAACAAGAACTCCTGTGGTATTGTCATACAGCTGCCAAATCGCTTCAATCTGAATTGGATTTAAAGGGTCTGCCGCATAATTAATCGCAAGGGGAGCAAGATCGGTCGTAAAAGATGCTATATAAACGCCATTTCGTGGCGCTGTAAAAATTCCTGTTGAAGCATTGAAGCTGTTTCCTGAGTTACTTTCAAAAGCTTTCGTCCATCCCACCAGATAATTACTCACACGATTCTGCAGTCCTGTTGTAACCAGTGCAGAAGGACTTATCAGCTTTACGGTGTTATCTGTTTTAGCAGCAATAACCACGACCTTATTAACGGCCGGCTGTGCTGTAAGCAAGGGGAGCCACTCATTTCCGTTGGAGTATTCCATTCCGGCATTGTAACGAACCGCTCCTTCATCTGCGGCGGCAGCTGTTAAAGAAGAGGTTCCGAAGCCTATAGCTCCGTTTCCTGAATTTCTTGCATCTACCTTTACCGCCGGCACCTGGGTACCCGCTCCTACCCTTCCGGTATTGGTGATGATCACATCATTACTCTGCTGGGCAGGAGTAAATGAAGATCCTGATACGGGATTGTCTTTCTGTCCGTCTGTGTGAAGGATTCCTCTTGGGTTCGGGGTATTAATTCCGATCTGCGAAAATGCCAAATTGAAGGCAAAGGCTAAAATAATTAAGACACAATTTTTTTTCATCATTTCTGTTTTTATAATCCGAAAATACTTAAAGAAGTCAGTGAGGCATCTGCATCAAGTGTTTTTGTACTTCCCAAAGCCTGATTTAGGCTTACGGTAATATGATCTCCCTGGTTGAGATTGAAAATTCCGGAACAGTTTCCGGCAACCCGGTTGGAAAGTCCATTTGTCCCAGGATAGCTTCCTACGCATTTAAATACCTTATTGGTGGCTGAAGATGTAGAATTCGTCTGGATCAGAGTTTCGTAGCGTGCATCGTTGGCGATACTTCCTGAAGACAGTGAAAATGTGAAGGAGACAATATATATTCCGGTTTTTGACGCCACAAAAGTTCCCATACCTGAATTAAAGCTTCCATTAACATCTGTCTTTTTTGTCCAATTGGTAACAGCAGCCTGCGTTCCACTGGCGAAGCTTTGTACTGAAGAATTTTCGGCATCAACAAAATCGTTGGACGTTTTGTGGGCCAGTGTAGTCCAGACGGTTCCATTAGAATAACTTAGATCCTGCGTCCCTGAGTTGTACCTCAGCGCACCTGCTTTTGCCACAGAGGCAATCTGCGATGTTCCGCCGATACCAATGGCATTTAAATGTTCCCCAGATCTTAAGTCCAGTCTTGTTTTGGGTGATTTGGTTCCGGCTCCCATATTTCCTGACGAAGTTACCACCACATCATCGTAATAACTGCCGGCAGCTGCCTGTGAAGTATTTTTCTGTCCATCTACATGAAGTATTGCTTCTGGAGTAGCCATATTGATTCCTACCTGTGCCTTAACAAACATTCCGCTGCTGATTATTAAAGCAAATGCTATTTTTTTTTTCATATCACGTGTGTTATTGTTCTACAATGGAAAGGTTCACAAACCCGTACTCATTACTGGCAGGAGTAGTATCTGTCCGCAGGCTTAAACTTCCATTAAATACCGACTGATAAATATGCGGCTGGAATGTATCTCCTTTATTGAGCTGAACTCCGGCAACGCATGAACCTGCAACCTGTGCCTGCTTAGAGGTATTTGAAAAAGATTTTACGCATTTTTTAACGATGCTGTTTCCATTCACAACATATCTGGCTTCAGAAAAATATCCTGAAACAATAGGAATTCGAACAAAATCATACGTAAATGAAACTAAGTAAACACCCGTTCTGGGTGCTGTGAAGATTCCAGTTCCGGGTGTAAAGTTGTCGGTAGGATCTGAAATTTCTGTCCATCCGGAGATTCCTGTAGAAACCTGATAAGGAACTTTAACTGCAAAATTAGCAGCTCTGATATTGGCCACTACAACTGATTTGGTGGGAGAAGAGATGAAGTCCTGCCATACGACTCCATCCGAATATTGCATTTTACCTCCATTCAGGGGATTATACCTCATCGCGCCCGCTCCTGCTGCAGATGCTGTCTGGGTAGTTTCTCCTATGCCTATAGAATTGTCTGCATTAATTCCTGACCTCACGTCTATTTTTACGGCTGGAGTAAGCGTTCCTACTCCTATTTCGCCATTAGCTGTGAATACGACATCATTGGCTGTCTGACTGTTTGTAGGGAGACCTATGCCCGGGTTGTCCTTAGCTCCGTCGGTGTGAAATGTGGCTTGAGGATTTGATGTTTTGATTCCCACCTGGGCACTGGCGAAACTCATCAAAAGGCATCCTCCAGCTACCACGCTTTTCATCAATGTGTTTATTTTTCTCATGTAATTTGTGGTTTTTAGAATGTAAAACTCTTTGCCAAAGATAAATTTAAATGAAGCATCTGTACAATAGGCAAGGGAGTAATCAAAAGAATAAAATACTAAAAATCAACATATTACATATTTATCAATACTACCAAAATTCGGAATTTTAATAATGCCAGAAGCTAAAACTTCTAAAACAACGTATATTATTCACAATAAAAAGTATTAAACGGAAAATTTCACACAACAATATTCTATTCGTCTTACTCGATTATATCTAAATCATCTTTTGTTTTTTCCCGGTGTTTTAACATTCTTTCTACTCCGGCATGTTACTGAACCCCGTTTTCATGTTTACTTTTAAGGAAATGATAGACGTGCTGTGCTTATTTTCAGTCTAGTAGCCACTTCTTCTTCCTCATTCATAAAATCCTGAAATTACATATCCGAAAACATTAATGGGAAATTTTTATCTTTAAGCGCCTTATATCAAAAAATAACCATGAAAAAACTTTTAAATTAACTGCAAACTAAACTACCCGGGCGTTCAATCTGAACGTCTTTTTTTATTTTAAATTTTAATTAAACACGTCAAGTTTCGTCGCCTCGCATCTTTATTTTTGCTTCATAACAATAAATATCATGGACAAAGTAACACTAGACAGAATCAACCAACTTCACCCTTATGTAAGGACTGAGGTAAAGCAAATCATCAAAGAATGTGATGACGCATTAACCGGAATCGCGAAGATCAGAATCACCCAGGGACTAAGATCTTTTGAGGAGCAGGAAAAACTGTATGCTATCGGAAGGATAACTTCAGGGAAAAAAGTTACCAATGCCAAAGCCGGACAAAGCATCCATAATTACGGTCTTGCAGTGGATATCTGCCTGATGATTGATGGAAAAACAGCAAGTTGGGATACCGCTAAAGACTGGGATAATGACAAGGTGGCTGATTGGTATGAGTGTGTAAAGATCTTTGCAAAACACGGCTGGGATTGGGGTGGAAACTGGAAGACTTTCAAAGACCTTCCCCACTTCGAAAAAAAGAATATTCAGACTAAAAAAGGGCTAGTCAAAACAAGTTGGCGAACGCTATCCAAGATGCCTAGGGATAAACAAAATTATATTCTATTTTAATTCCCTTTTATTGGAAAATAATTATAATACGACAAGTTCTGTCGCTTCCCCGGCCTACCTTTGTTTTATAAGAAAAATGTTAGTTAACTGAGATCTCAATACTAAAACCAGCATCCGCTTTCACAGGCAGAACGTTGGTTTTAGTTGTCTCAGGACTCTAAACTTCTTTTAAAAACCAACCCAATATCACATGAAAAAGACAACCATTCTTTCTTTGGACGGGGGCGGAATAAGAGGAATTATTACCTGCATTATTCTCCGCTACATAGAAGAACAGCTTCAGTATAATGATAATCCGGGAGCCAAACTCGGTGATTATTTTGATCTGGTAGCCGGAAGCAGTACAGGAGGACTGATCGCTTCTATTATTCTATGTCCCGATGAACACCGAAAAGCAAAATATTCTATTCAGAAAGGATTAGAATTATACGCTGAAAAGGGCGGCGACATCTTCCAGGTATCTTTCTGGGAAAAACTGGTCAATCCATTTGGCCTGCTGAATGAAAAAATTTCTCAGGAATCACTTGAAAAAAACTTGAATGACTTTTTTGGACACTTAGAACTTAAAGAATTTATAAAACCATGTTTAATAACCAGTTATGACATTGAAAACAGGAGAGCTAAGCTTTTCAACTCGTGGGAAGCCACCCTTAGCACTGATAATTTTTATGTAAAAGACATCTGCCGCGCGACATCTGCAGCCCCTACTTATTTCAGTCCGGTACAGATCAAATCTATGTATGGGCAGATCTTCAGTTTAATCGATGGTGGGATGTTTGCTAATAATCCGGCTCTATGTGCTTACGCAGAAGCCAGAAAGATTCCTTTTGCAGAAGTATTAAAGAATCATCAGAAAGCCAATTATCCTGGAGTAAATGATATGATCATCATTTCTATCGGAACAGGTATTGAAGCCAAACCTTACTCTTTTAGAAAAATGCAAAAGTCGGGTAAGCTTGGCTGGGTAAATCCTATCATTGATATCCTGATGTCTGCGAATGCAGAAACAGTAGATTATCAGCTTTGTCAGATGTTTCAGACTTTAGGACAGCGTAATCAGAAAAATTATTACCGACTGAATCCCTCATTGAAAAATGCATCTCCGGGAATGGACAATGTCAGAAGATCAAATATTGAAAATCTAATCCAGGCAGGACTGAGCTATATTGACGATAACAGAGAAACTCTGAACCAGATTGTGCAGAAACTCATCAGAAACAAACTATAAGCTTAAAAACTTATAATAGCCTAATATAAGCTTAAAAGATTATATTGAAAAAATATAAAAAGTTTTTTAAACACGTCAAGTTTTGTCGTCTTCCCTCACTACTTTTGGAGTATAAACAAAGACACAAAAAATAATCATTAAAATTTTAAAAAGCCTTTGAATTCAACATTTATCAATGCTGGACAGCCAGAAATATGTTTAAAACATAATCCCAACCTTAAAACACACATCATGGAAACACCCAATCACAATCCAGATATATTATTCGATGAAGATCTCTATACTATTGAGTGGAGCGATATCGAACATGCAGAAATGGACTACGAGAATTATCTCAATGACATTGAAAATTTTTTCAGAGAAGATTTCGAAGAAGGTATTCCTGAAGAAAATAGATACTAAATACATTATAACACGACAAGTTCTGACGCTATCCGGAATTATCTTTGAAACACCAAATCAAGACACCCGACATCATCCTTTAATCATTCAAAAACACCTTTGAATCCATCATTCACAAAATGCCGGACAGCCAGAACTGTGTCTAAAAATTTATAAAAAAACAACAAAATATGACAATGTAATACTAAGGTGGAAATCCAGTCTTCAACCACAAAAAATAAAGGGCTGAAAAATACGAAGAGATGATCACAAAAATCTCTTCAAACCATAATCTATTAATATAAAAAATCACAATTTTTATTATGAAAACAAAAGAAGAATTAAAACTCTATTTCGAAAATGGAGACAAACCTACACAGGAACATTTCTGGGCCTGGCTGGAATCGTACTGGCATAAGGATGAAAAAATTGCCGAAAGCGCTATTGACTCAGTAGAAAAAGTAATTCCTTTCATTATTGATGATATAATGCTGGGACATTCGCTGTCACTATCTATTCCTAAAAATGTAAAAAAAATTGAGCGTATAGCATTTCAATATTCAGGAATGAATTATCAGATTACTGAAGTAAATTTTAATGAAGGGCTTGAAAACATTGGGAAAGGAGCATTCCAGGGTCAAAATATAAAAAAGATTAAAACCCCTTCGACACTAAAATTTATTAGTGATGCCGCTTTTGATGGACAAGCAAACTCAATCAATGGAACCGACTCTTTAGAAGAAATTGTCCTTAATGAAGGCTTAATTAGTATTGGAGCCTCTGCTTTTTACTGTCAGAGAGCAACCGCTATTGAACGTCTATATATTCCTAAATCTGTTAAATCAGTAGGAGAAAATGCTTTTAATATCCCATCTCTGAAAACCGTATCCGCACTTAATGGATTGGACTTAAGCAATGCCGGCATTCCGCCAACAGCTAAAATAATGCGCTACTTCGATTTTACACCAACAATATGAAAACAAAACAAGAACTAAGGCTCTACTTCGAAAACGGAGACAAGCCTACACAGGAACATTTCTGGGCCTGGCTGGACTCGTACTGGCATAAGGACGAGAAAATTGACATGACCCAAATTGCAGGTCTGGAGAACGGAGTGCCCAATGGGAATGAAATTCATGCAGAGGTAGATAAAGAAGGAAACGCATTCCTGATCAAAAAAATGGTAATTAAACCGGGAACAGTTACTATTCCAAGTATATTTTCAGCGAACAGCAAATTAACAGATCTGTCAATACCTCAGGGCATTACCAACATTGGGGAAAATGCTTTTAGTTATAATTTTTTAACAGCCCTTGAGCTTCCTAGCAGCATTGTAAACATCGGTGATGCGGCGTTCATGAACAATCAGTTAAAAACACTGAATATTCCCAACAACACAACAAGAATTGGAGTTAATGCTTTCAGCAATAATAAGTTGACAGAAATCAATATTCCAGATAGCGTTACCTATATAGGCGGATCAGCTTTTAACAGTAATCTGCTTACATCGGTAAACATTCCAAACAGTGTCACAACTATTGGATCAAGTTCCTATACCAATAATCTGCTTACATCAGTCATTATCCCAGGAAACGTTACCACTGTTGAGCAAGCCACTTTTATGAATAATAAGCTTACATCAGTAACAATCCAACAAGGTGTTAAGAGAATCGATTCAAATGCATTTCAAAATAACAAACTTTCATCCATTAGTTTTCCGGAGAGCATACTGTACATTGGTGAATTTGCATTTACTGATAATCAGCTGACAACAATTGAGATCTCTGAAAATGTTGAAAGAATTGTATATGGTGCTTTCATGAACAATCAATTAACAAAAGTTTCTCTCGGAAAAAATACTGAATACTACCAAACCTCTTTTGATGCAGGAGTTGAAATCGTTGGAGGAAAAATGATCGGATAAACAATATTAAATTTAAAAAAATGAAAACAAAACAAGAATTAAAACAATACTTTGAAAACGGAGATATCCCAGTACAGGAAGAATTCTGGGAATGGCAGGAATCATACTGGCACAAGGATGAAAATATTCCACAGGATAACATTCTTGGGCTGAAAGAGACAATAAAAACTAAATTAAATGCTCCCGACCCCAATCTTTCATCAGGATTTTATTTCATTGCACACAACAGCCCCTGGACGACCTATCAGAAAATTAACTTAAACTCTTATTATCTTACTTCGTGGAACGGGTCTAATTTCGTGAGCAGCAACATATTCTACAACAATGAAAAAGTGGGTATAGGTACTCAGGCACCAACTGAAATTCTACAGGTAGAAGGAAATATTAAAACAAAGGGTTTGATTATTTCCGAACTTGATTATATTCCGCCAATGCCTGGTCAAACTAAAAAATTCGTTGTTGCAAGACAGGATGGTTCACTTGGCTGGGATACTCAATCCAATGACAGCCAGAATCATATCCCGTTATCAGGAACAGATCAGGGAAGCCCGATCACAGGAGATTTGACACTCGACAATGTAAATGGAAACAAAGAGATAAAAGGGACTGTACAGGGTTCTTATATTTCTTTCAATGATGATGGATCACTTGAAATAAATAATAAGATCAATACAAGCATCAATGTTACTATATCTGGAATAGACTTTCTGGGAACACAGCAAGGATTTGGGGGGATGACTGGTTCTCATTATTATGGAGATATGTATCTGGAAAACTCTTTTATTCAGAAGAAATACGCAGACAAACAGCATTCCTACTCCACCAAAGAAGAATTAACAGGCGGAACCTGGATCAATGGTAAACCCGTTTACAAAAAAACAGTGGTTTTCAATCAGATTCCAAGAACAGGTTTAGTTGAATTCAAAACCGAGTTTCCGGATATTGAAACCATTATTTCCAACGAGATGTTTACTGAATGGCAGGCAATAGACGCTGCGTTCGCTGGTAACCAATGGCGAAACAAAGCCTGCATCACCATAGAAAGAAAGCTGGCGACCATTGAACTGATAGGGGATCCTAATTATGATTACTCCGCCATTAACTCTTTTACCCTTACTCTGGAATACACAAAAAAATAAATCAATAATAAATACAAAATATTAAAATGGCAACAGAAAATACAACAAACAACACATCACAAACTCTTTTCAGATTTGTAAGTTTAAGAAACCCCCAACTGACAGAAACTAAAAAACAGAACCTCGGATTTATTCACAGACCAGCCGGGATGACAGGTTCATTTGATGTAGCAGTCAATCCTAATGATACAGCACTCGTTAAATTCCAAGCTTTGGTACGTGCTGTAAAGTCTTTCGATCCTGCTGGCTACAAAACTGAGCTGCAAATCGAAGAAGGTGCTTTTTCTGAAGCTTTAAAGATCGGAAGAAAGATCGCCAAAAAAGAAACCCTTTCCACAACTGATGAAAATACAGCGAAAAGCCTTTACAACAACAATACACTTCAAAGTAAACTGGGCCAGGTTTGGGACAACCTGATTTATCAGACTGTTACCCAGGAAAACTTTTATGCTAAAGAAGCACTTGTTCACATTTTAAAGGCACTTCACTTCGGATACGTAGCTGATCTGCCGGTTACACCAGAATTAACAAAGATCAATGGTACAGACTTAAAAGCTAAAGCTCTTGAAGCAAGAGTCGTATTGCCAATGAAACTTCTGGGAGACGGATATGAAGGCGAAGGTCAAACTACAACCACATCTCCAACGGGTAATGCATTTCAGGTCAATGTATCTCAAATCGGAAGTGGGGTTATAAACGGTACAGCCTTACCGGCAGCAGTTAAGCAGCAGTTAAAAATGGATGGACAAAAAATTTCTGAACTTTCACTTGTCAGCTTTGAAAGAGACCAGTTGGTACAGTTAAGATCTGAACTTGAAAAAATGCAGAAACTGTTCTATACGCTTAGAACAAAAGCGTATGATGCTGCCAACAAACAATATCTAAAGACCAATCAGGTTGGTATAGACGCCTACAATGCAATGCTTGAAAAAATCAATGTTCAGATTGATAAAGGAGGAATAAGCCAGGAAGAGATCGATGCATTATATGCCGCATTAGAAAGACTGAATGTTCCAGAATTCAAATTCGAATATAAAAATGAATTGAATTTTGAGGATCTTAATGCAAGACTTTCAAAAGATCTGTTTGAAATATTCATTAAACATTTTGCACTTGTCAACAACGGCCATCCGGTAGAAAAGGAATCAGATTTTACAAAAATTGAATTTGTATCTGATAAAGAAATCCTTATTGATAAAGTGCCCGTGACCATCACTGAAGAATACGATACATTTGTTGAAGTCTTTGAAGTTATTGACGAGCTGACATCAGTTAAAACACAGGAATTATTTACAAAATCTCCTATTCAGCAACAGGAGTATGCAAAAATCGGAAGTGTTTTAGTACCTGTAGCCAATAAAACTACCTACGTGGAAATTGCAGGCACTTACTATTTAAAAGTAATTTCTAAAAAGGTTTTATTCACAACAACCAATGCCATTGTTTTCTACTATAATACCGATAGTGATTCTTTAGCTCTTTCTTCTGCAATTATGGAAATTTCAGGTAGTGAGCAACAGAATGTAAGCGTTCCGGCTACGGATATTGTTGACGGAAAAGTAGTTTTCCCTCCTACTCTAAATTTCATGAAAAGTGTAACAAGAATAAAAATCAATTTATACTTCAAAAATGGAGAACATACTGTAGTTGAGCATGCCATCACACCTAATCAGGAATATACAGGTAGATTCGCATTCAGAACCATGGTTGATGATGGTGGTGGAGAAAACCCCGGCGGCGGTGGAGAGAATCCCGGAGGTGGCGGAAACCCTGGTGAAGGAGGTGGAAATCCCAATCCTCAACCTGGAACTTTTATCCCTAAACATTTTGGTGTAAAAAGATTGGGTATTGCAGATTATCTTAAAGTAGTACAGTCAACACACGCTTATATTCCGGGAGAAGTTACCCATATTGAAAACATTATGGCCAAGGAGTTCAAGCAAAAATCTACCAGAAGGCTCCGAAGAAGCGAAATTCAGACGACTACATCAAAGTCTACAGAAAGAGAAACATTAAGCGATACGACTACAACGACCAGAAATGACATGCAGTCTGAAGTAGCCAACGTGATACAGCAGGACATCAATACTGAAGCCCACTTCAGGTATGGTGGAATCGGAAAAACCTTTGAGGTCGGAGGAAGCTTTGCTGCCCATAATTCAAAAGAGACCAGCACCAGACAGGCTATGGAAAAATCTCAGGAAATTACAGCAAAAGCATCAGAAAGAATTCTTACAAAAGTAGCTGAAGAAAGAATTGAAAAAATTATAGAAGAGTTCGAAGAAAATAATGCTCATGGTTTCGATAACAGAAATGGGAATAAACATGTAGTAGGTGTATACAGATGGGTAGATAAAAAGATGAAAAATCAGATCTACAACTATGGTAAACGTACCATGTTTGAATTCATGATCCCTGAACCTGCAAGACTTCATAATCTGGCAACACCTTCTGTAAAAGCAGATACACTGAAAGCTCCGGTAGACCCAAGAAAAGCAGACGGCGAATGGAAAATGCCTGATTTTAAATCAGCAACAAAAGAACAGCTTCAGCACTGGGCTGAAATCTATGGAATTACTTTGACGTCGATGCCTCAGTCTAATATTACGGAAGATCAGTATCATGATGATACTTCAGGAGCTTCTGACTGGGAAATGAGAAATGTGGCCATGTCAGTTCCTCAAAATTATAAATGTACCCATTACAACGTTCATTACTCGTATAAAGAAAAACGTAAAAAAGGGAAGATTAAGATTAACAATACCGGCGAATTGACTGATCATGAAGGAGACAGAAGTTTCCCTGCCAATGCTACAGGATCATTTACGCTTACTTTCTACATTTATTACATCGATATTGCTTCCTTTAAAGTCACAAAATACTGCACTCTTTCTGATGAATTCATTGAATCATGGAAAAAGGAAAACTTTGATGCAGTCATTAAAGCTTACGAAGAAGCTTATGCTGAATTTCTTGTTAAGCAAAAAGAACTGGATGATAAAGCGAAAGAAGAATCTGATGCAGCCAGCGAGAAAAAAGATGGTCTTGGTAATTTCTACCGTGATATGGAATCGGTCATTCTAAAGCACAACTGTATTGCTTATCTCTTACAGGATTATATTGCTCCTTTAGGAAAGGAATTTACTGTCGGAGATAAAATGAGCAATTTTGAGGTCATTCTTGGTGAAAAGCTTGAACAATATACCTCATTAGCCAAATTTATGGAACAAGCCTTCGAATGGAATATTATGGATTACACCTTCTATCCGTACTATTGGGGCGACAAAAAAAGATGGCAGGAAATGTATCTTTCACAAAATACAGATCCATTATTCAGAAGTTTCCTGCAGGCAGGTATGGCCAGAGTAATCGTTACGGTAAAACCAGGATTTGAAGATGCTGTACAGTTCTTTATGTCTACAGGAAGAATCTGGAACGGAGGTGAAGTACCGGTAATCGGAGACCCTATGTATCTGAGTATTGTAGACGAATTGCGTGAACCAATGGGTATGAAACAAGGAAAACCATGGATCACTACCCTTCCAACTTCTCTGAACATTCTACAGGAAGATTCTGCCGGATTAAAAACCCTTACAGCACTTCCGTTTACTCAGGAAAACCCTGAAGAATTTGAAGTTCCCTCAGATGTTGTGACTGAAACTGAATTCTCTATTGTTGACTCTCAGCTAAACTCAGGAGACGATAGATTTGTAGACAATATTGAATTAAACAACGGATTCCTTGAACTGACGACTGATGATAACCCTAAAGAAATCATCGCATCACTTCCTTTATCTGACTTAAAGCAGGCACTGCAATAATTCTGTTAAATCATATTTTAAAGGGCAGAGTCTAGACTCTGCCTTTTTTATTAATCTTTAAAATTATTAAAAATGAAAAAAACAGAATATAAAGATGTTTTTGATGTCGGAGACGAAGCGCTGTCGATGGAGAATAAATTTTCTTATCCTACATTTCCTTCTTTAAATAATCCATTTACAATTGGTGAAAATATCCGAGGGATGAATAATGTGAGTCCGCTGGCAACTGTAAAACTTTTCAACCAGACTGCCGAAGATATTCAAAAAAAATATTATCCAGATGGAAATCCTCCTTTGGAAGGAACATTTACTTACATACCTGATAGTAGGAGTGATTTATCTTCTGTGATCAAAACTACAGTAAAAGATTTTTATTACTATGGAGTAAAAGATGTGAATAATTTTGCATTTAAAGTCATCATATATTCTTCTACAGAAGCAACGAAACTAAAAGAATGTTTTGAAATTTCAACGCCTAAAGGCAGAGAAATACTCATTTTCGTAGAGGATAATTCCACAGATAATGTAAGCGGAACTTACGGTGCAATTAAAATCTCAAATGATGTATTATCGTTCTTAAACTCTAACAAGAGATTAGAATATGACCTATATGACAATTCAGAAGTTTATAAAGAGATCAAAGCCGTCGTCCCGGAATTATCTGACGATCAGATCAAGAATCTTTTAAAAAATGGTTTTATAGAAGACTTCCGGGTTGATGCAGCCAAAACATACTTTAAAGTGGCATCTTTCTTTTCCAGCGGAATTTCTTTGATCCATCCCAGTCTTGGAATTTTAACGAATGATGCATTACGGGCAACAACCAGTACCGTACTGGAAAAAATAATTGTATTCATAGAAAAAGGGAGATTAGAAGAAAATAGGTGGCAACCTAAATTACCCAGAATGGAAAATGGAGAAATTGATAAAAATTACAGATATGATCCAATTATTTCCAGTGGCAAAAACGAAGGTGGAGCAGTAAACTTTACAGAAATAAGCCGTTATTTAAAAACAATGCTAACAGATCAGAATAATTTTGTTAAGCTATTGCTGAATATCAAAAAGGATTTCAAATCTGACAGTCAGCCCAAAGGCTTATTGGAAATTCTATACAAATCATATTTAGATGCCTATTATATCATGCATGATGTAGCATCCAATCTGGAAAGTATATCAGATATGGAAATTCTGAAATATGGAACAAAAGTATACAATGCCTTACTCTGTGGTATATGGAATGGTCTTGTAGATGCTGTCGCCGGATTATTTGCAATGGTTAAAATGATTTACGACGGCATCACATTAGGGAAAGATTTTGCACAGAATATTGAAAAATATCTTCCTACACTTTTAGAACAGTTTGATGAAGTAATCCAAGCTGTTAAAAATATAAGTTTTTCAGAAATTGCTAAATACGTCTATGGAAAACTAAAGGAAATAAATCTTACTTTTGATCCTATTGCTTGTGGCTATTTTATTGGTTATGCTTATGGTTTTATTATATCATTAATCATTGAAATTATCATCGGAATACTTATTAGTGGTGGAACATTGAGTATTGCCGTGATAATTGAAAAACTTGCAGAAACTATTTTTGCGATATTTAGGATGATAGGCTCTGCAACAACAAAAGTCATTAGAACTTTTTCTAAATTTGTTGTAAAGTCCATCGGTAATTTAATCGAATCATTCCTAGGCTTAATCAATTACTTAAAAAATGGCGATGTTGCAATAAAAAGAATAATAGATGATGTTTTTTCGGCTTTTGGAGATTATTTCAAAGAGTTAAAAAATTTATATATTGTTCCACAAACTGTTGCAGAAATTCAGTTACTAAGAAGGTTGATGAAGGCTTTTTATGAAGAATACAAGATACTATTACTGGAGTCTTCTAATTTAGAAAAGGTTGTAGCTAAATGGAAAAAGCTAAATGCAGTCACCGACCTGTCTAAAAGCAATATGGAAGAATTGCTTGCTATAAGAAAGAATCATCTTGGCTCTAATGATGGAGCAAATGTTGCAATAATGAGGCAGAAAATTCTAGTTAATGGCAAAGAAATAACTTTAGAATATAAATCATTGGCAGGAAAAGGAGGTGCGCCAGAAGGTTTTACCCCTAGAGTTGAAAAAAGTTATTTGGAATCAAATCTTAATATTCATGGTAAAGAGTTGGAAAGTCATTTTAGAGATGATATTCAACCTAGGTTCTATGATTCTGAGCATAATATATTTTTTCAGAATGATAAAGAGCTACAGTTGCTTTTTAATCGACACGGTAAAAAAAATGTTCAAGTATTAGAAATACGTCTTCAAACTCTGTATGAGCCTTGCGCATCATGCCAAAAACAGATTTTAATAAGGCAAGAAATGTATAAAATTAAAAGTATAAAAGTAGAAGCTGTTAGATATGATGATTTAGGTCATGTTCAAAATAACAGTGATCTAAAAAAACTAGGTATAATTAAAAGTTAAAACTATGGAAATTAAATATTTAAAAAAACTGAAAAATAATCCAACTATTAATAGACGAACAATTAAAGGAATTTCTGAAGATGCAATAAAAAAAGTAGAGAAAAAATTGAATATAAAGTTTCCTGATGCATATAAAGAATTTTTGTTCTTAGCAGGAGATTACACTGGTGGTTTGAGACTTGCTGAAGGTAATAGCAGCATAGATATACTAGTGAAAGACGATGTCAGAAAAAGGTTGGAGAAATCAATGGAAGAATTTCAAATACCTATCAACAAACCTTTTTGGGCAATTTCAGAAAAAGATGGATTTCAGCAATTCTTCTTCTTCTATCTTCATGAAGGAACAGAAAACCCTTCTGTATGGTTTACTACTTATGGAGAAGGTGATGACGATCCTAATGTACTCATCAAATTAAATGATACTTTCAGTCAATTTATTGATGAATTGATAGACAGATCCATTTTGTTCGCCCAAAGAGGGTATTAATTTAGATCATACAAGTAAAACTTTGCGCAAAACATAGAATATTAAATATTTCACTACATTAATCACATATATTTTCCTAAAAAAATTAATTTATCTGACAAGGAAATCTAATTAATTATAATCCTCCGGCTTAGCATTAAGTCGGAGAATTATTTTTAGTTGTTCTTATCGCAAAATATTTATCTTTAAAGAGATTTCATCAAAGTTTACTATGAAAATTAGAAGTAACAATAATGAAGAATAACATCCTTTTATTCACGTTTTTTTACCATGCCGTTTATTTCTCTCGGAAAGTAAGTGAGTAAACAGGGAAGTTTACCAAAAGGGGAAGTGTTCAAAATGAGTACAAGGAGTTTATGCTGGAAAGTTTAAGAACTTCTGGATGGCAGTGTAGTTTTCAGAATGTTTAATTGTAATCATTAAACCACACGAAAGGATTCGTGCGGTAGCGGGGAGTTAAGGTAGCAGATTATACAGTGGAAAATTGGATTAGAACATATAGAAGAGAGAAATATGTTTATGATAAGTTCGTAGAAAATGCTAAAAATATTTAAATTGACTGAGCAAGAATTATCAAAACCACCCTTTGGGCATGCTTTTCAATATTTAGATAGTATAGTTTTAGAGTTAGAAACTAGAAATATACCAATTCCTAAAATTTAAAATTATGATAGAACATAAATTAGAACAAAAATTAGAGCAGTTTTTAAAAGAAAATAATAGACAATATTATGAAGGCTCTATTAAGTACAAAGGTTTAAGAGAACGTGGTACGATCGATGGAAAAGTAAGGAATTTCCATTTAGTTTCATATATGGTTTCTATTTCAGACCAGCCTTATGATGGAGATGGATTCTTTTATGCTTCTTTTGATGAAAAAACACAACATTTGGTTGGAATATTAGGGCCGCAATCTTATGAAAACTTTGAATAAAATTAGGCCTAAATTTGAACAAGAATTCTAATTAACAATTTGAAGATGACGCCTATTATGCTATTGCTTTTGATGAAAGAACTTTGAAAATAAAATTTATAATGATTTTGCAAATTCTTAGAAATAATTGAGGTATAGTTTCAAACACAATCCACTTCTGAAATTTATCAAGAAGTGGATTTCTTTTTCTAACATTATAGATACTTAAGGCGTAACTGGGTATTTAATGACTCGTAAACATTATCATGTTGAAAAAATGTCTAAAATAAGTTTATATGAAGGCCGTTTTGAATATATTTATTATAAATTATGATAACAGATAAAGATTTAGAAATTCTATATTATATAACCCAAAAAAAATATAGAGGAATATTAGATGGAGAGCCAGATCCGATGTCCTTAGAAAATATGAATAAGGAAATACATTTGGAAGAAGTATTATTAAAATCATCTTTAAATGATCTCATTACAACCATTGTCAAAGTATTTAAAAACAAATATGCTAATCCACTACCTATTTGGACAGGGATTGTAGATTATGAAATAAAAACAAAAAAAGAGAATTCGAAAAGAAAAGATATAAAAGAAATACAATCCGAATTTAAGGGTGGAGTAGAAACAGACTTCGGAGGAAATACTGAATATCTGGACAACTTATTTATGGAGTTCCAAACGCCTTCTCAAGTCTTTAAAGATATTGTAAAAAATAATTTACAAGGGAAAACATTTACAGAAAATGAACAAAATAACAAAACTACTTTTGTTATTTCCAATAGTTCTATTTCGAAAATAGAAGTTACACCCTCCACATTTCACCTATTCATAAATAAGAGTTCTTTCATAGATTACGGGCAATAAATTTCCACAAAAAATAAAACACGACACGTTTTGTCGCATTAAGCCTATATATTTGTCTTATAAAATTTTACCATGAAACGCAGCTTTGCTGCCACATAAATTATAGACGAATGAAAAAAGATTTTTATCTGACAAGATATGCCTTAATTATAAAAAGATTAGAAAGTTCTCCGGCTACCTATTCTCAGCTGGAGGACTATCTTCTCAATTCTTTCGAATTTCAGGATGCAGGGATCAAGAGCTACTCGATCCGTACACTGCAGAGGGATATTCGTGAGATATCTGATCTTTTTAATCTTTCCATTCACAACAAAAAAAAGGGGGACAACCGCTACTATATTGAAAGCCGTCCGATTATGGAAGTGGACGAATACAACCAAAAATTATTGGAATCTTTCCAGGTAAGCAATGCCTTGAATCTTCATCCGGACTTTTCAGATTTTATATTTTTTGAAAGCCGGAAACCTACCGGGATAGAGCATTTCTATGATCTTTTCTTCGCCATCCGTAACAAGAGAGTGGTCAGCTTTGAACATTACAACTACAAAAACAAAATAATGACTTCCCGAAAGGTACATCCTCTGGCTCTAAAAGAATCAAAAGACAGATGGTACCTCATCGCGATTGACACTAAAGATAAAATCCTAAAATCGTTCGGTTTGGACAGGGTCAACTATCTTGATGTCAGCAAAAATAAGTTCCGTGAAAAGTATAATTACAATTTCCGGGAACATTTTAAGAATGCTTTTGGCGTTATGAACCTGGCTGAGCAAAAACCTCAGAATATTATTATGAAATGCAGCAGGCACCAGGGAGAATATATCAGAAGTTTTCCGCTGCACCAGTCTCAGAAAGAAACGAAAGAAACGCCGGAAGAGATCTATTTTGAGTTTTTCCTCCACCCTACCTATGATTTTATGCAGGAAATTCTCTCTTATGGAAAAGAAGTCACCGTTCTGGAACCTAAATGTTTAGTTGATGACATCCGAACCCACCTTCAGGAGTCACTTAACCGATATTTAGAAAGCTAAAAATCCAGGCTAAAAAAGCTGACATTTTTTGATTATATTTACATAAATAAACTTTTTTGAAAGCTTTACTCCTCTGTATATTCTGTATGATTTCTTTACTTTGCTTTTCACAGCAGAAGGAAGAATTCAGGCAGGTAAAAAATTATTATAACCAGCATCGGAAGATGCTGAATACAGAATTTAAAAAGAAGTTTGATGCTGAAACCAATATTGTGAAAAAAGCAACCATACAAGGTGACTTTCTTTTTTTCATGAAAAAGATGGACAGCATTGAAAATACAGCCCTGATCGGAGCTCTGCTAAAAGTAAGAAACACTGAAGATCTTCAGTTTCTTCAGAAGAAAGAAACGAAACCAGCTCTCACTTCAGATAAAACTTCCGATATTGAAAGGCCCGCAGAATATCCAAGAGGCATTAATACTTTAAGACAGGAAGTCGCCGAACTCTTTTACAGAGACGGTGTTCATACTGAAACAAAAACCGTCAAAGCAAGTGTTGTATTTATCATAGAAAAAGATGGAAGCATAACTAATGTTCAGGCGGAAGGTGATAATTTCACTTTCAACAGACAGGCCGAAATCGCGCTCTACTCTATCCCGGATAAATTTTTTCCGGCAATGACCAAGGGAAATATGATAAGATCCCGCTTTAGACTGCCTATAACTTTAACGATTGGAGATTAAAAGATGTTTACCGACGAATATTATATGAAAATCGCTCTGCAGGAAGCAGAAGCCGCTCTTGAAAAAGATGAGGTTCCCATTGGCTGCATCGTTGTTTCCAATAACCGTATTATTGCAAGAGCTCATAATCTTACCGAAACATTAAATGATGTGACTGCCCACGCAGAAATGCAGGCTATTACATCAGCTGCCAATTTCCTTGGAGGTAAATATTTAATCAACTGTACACTTTATGTAACGATGGAGCCCTGTGTCATGTGTTCAGGAGCACTTTCATGGTCACAGATTTCAAAAGTGGTGATCGGCGCCAGAGATGAACAAAGGGGATTTATCAACAAACATCTTTCTCTCCATCCAAAAACAGAAATCCTCACCGGCATCATGGAAAATGAATGTTCATCCATCGTTAAAGAATTCTTTAAAAGTAAAAGATAGTTTACTTCAGGTTCTCTATTCTCGTATGAAAAAGGGGCCGCAAAGCATTCATCTTTCTCCAGTTCTGCTCCTTAGTTTTTATCTTATATCTTCCAACACTGACTGTAAGAAGGCTGTCTTCTTTCTGATACACAAAGTCCAGATTGGTCTTTTGACCGTTGTAATTTTCAAGAATGAGGCGGTTTTTTGAAGTCAGATTAAAGTGAAAATCTGTCATCTTTTCATTTTTATCCATGAGAATAAGATAATTGTTCCGATGGAAAAAAATATACTGAATATCCGAATATTGGTCTACATTTTTAAATGCACCGTGAAGAAGAGATCTTTCAGCAGTATCATCATTATAATTTCCTGAATTACTATAAGGAAGGAGAATTAGCATCACGGAGATCCCTATAAATGCGTTCCTGAAAAAGACCAGAAAAGGCTGCAACTTTGGATAGGATTCTATCTCTTTCCTTTTTATTTCCTGTTTTAAAATAAAAAATCTGTACATGAAAATCCAATCATCTTTTAAGGCAAAAATGGTCATGAGAAAAAGGATAAGAGAAAAGAACTTAACAGAAATATCAAAACCTATATTGATCAAAAAAATATTGGCTAAAATGCCAACAGACAGAAGCAACCCCAATGCGCGGGTTCTGCTAAAAAGAATCAGAAATGCTGCCGTTAGTTCCACTATCCCCATGGAAACCGAATACAGTCTGGAAGTCCCCATTGTACTCCAAAACAGAATGTCTTTATCCAGGTTTCCTAAACGGGAGTACAGAATATTGGGTTCAGGAAGATAAAACTGAGCTTTGAAAACTTTATCAAAGCCATATTTCATGAGAACAATGACAAGGTATAAAACAACAATCTCTTTAGATAAGTAAAGAATTTTACGGCTGTATCTTTGTCCCATAAAAATAGCAGTCAACAATGACAGGGGCAGAAACATTCCCACAAGAATAAACATGGAAGTGCTGTCGGAAGAAAAGTCTATTCTTGCATCAGCCGTCGCAAAAAGGGACTTTGCCATCCACTCTGTAAGATCTCCAAATAAAAACAATGAAACTTTTCTCTGGAAATCTCCCAAGAAATCCAATGGAAAGAACAGTATAAAAAGCAGAAAGAAGGTTCCTGCAACTGGCAGAAGCTTACTTCTCATTGTTCTTCTTATTCCTTTTCCAGCTATAGAATCCAGATGCGCCAGAAATCATCAGTATCCCAAGCAATAGACCTCTCGGAGTCTTTTCTGATTTTTCTTTATCTTTCTTGGGTTGGGCAGATTTAATTTCTTTATATGTTTTATTTTCTTTGTCAAATTTTACAACTGCAACACTATCCATATCATTAATAAAATTATAGTTTCTTTTCAGGATAGTTTTTACACTGTCTATATTCTTCTTTGAAAAAAGTACCGGATAGTGTATAACCTCTCTATTTTTATCCCATTCTCTTTTATTACCATCAATTAAAAATTTGCTCGAAGACCTTGTCACCAAAACGCTTTCTTCTTCATTGAGAATGATTACAGAGTCCAGCTTAACATCTACAAAACTCTGAGGAGGAATACCAAGATTTGAAAAATTAGCATCAAACAGGTTTTCAGAAACGGCTGAATTAAAATGATCTGTATTTCCGCTGTGACTTTTAAAGGCAATAAGTTTTGTTTGTGAAAAAAAAGAAGTGCTTATCAGTAAAGCAAAAAGATAATAGGTTGTTTTCATGGGAGTATTTGCAGATTTGATGACGTTTCCCACAAAAAGTTAAATCATCTCTTGTTTTTAAAGACAGAATACATCAACACATCAAAATATTCGTCATCTTTTTTGAGATGCTGTTTAAGAAGTGCTTCTTTTTCCATTCCTATTTTTTCCATAATTCTTCCCGAAGCAGGGTTGTGAAGAAAATACGTAGCATAAATTTTATTAATCTCAAGTTCCCTGAATCCAAAGTCGATCAAAGCTAATGCTGCTTCTGTAATATATCCTTTATTCCAGAAAGACTTTCCCATCCAGTAACCCAGTTCTGCTTTGTCATCATCCCTGTCGTGAAGTCCTACAGCTCCTATAATCTGCTCTTCTTTGTTACGGACCGCAAAAGTATATCCGGTATTCTCATCAAAGGCTTCTTTGGATATTTTCAACCAAAATTCAGCATGTTCTCTCGTATAAGGATAAGGAATATTGGATGTAAGGTCTGAGAAAATTTTATTCTGAAGATATTTGGTAACAGACGGTATATCTTCTTCTTTTAACTGGGAAAGAATCAACCTTTCTGTTTCTATTCTTGGAAATTCTTTTAATTTTCTCATATTTCGTTTTTTAGTGTATTGAAAATTTTAAGCGCAAAAGTTTCTTAAACTAAATAGTACAGCTCTATCTATCAGGTCTGATCACTCTTAAAATCAGCCTTATAAATCTTTTCCCAGGAAATAGAGTCCTTTCAGCGTATGCAATCTGTCCATGACGTGGATCTTGTCCGTCAATGGCTTATAAACATGCGAAACTCCTCCTGTAGCCACTACAAAACAATCATCATTCACCTCATCGTTGATACGGTCTATGAAGCCTTCCACCATTCCAAGAAATCCATACACCATTCCGCTCTGCATACAGGTAACTGTATCAAGTCCTAAAACAGACTTGGGTTTTTTAAGCTCGATATCAGGAAGCTGTGCTGTATGGCTGATCAATGAATTTAAAGAGGTTACAATTCCGGGAGCAATAATTACTCCCAGCGTTTCTCCAGTTTCCGTTACACAGCTTGCCGTAAGGGCAGTTCCGAAGTCAATCACAATTTTTTTCCGGTTCGGGTACAAATTATGAGCAGCTACAAGATTCGCATAAATATCTGTTCCCATCTGTTTCGATTTTGCCTGAACATCAGAGGGTGTAGAACGGTCAACTATCACCGGTAGAATCCCATGGATCTTTTTGATCGCCGAGCTTATTACTTTGGTAAGCTGCGGGACTACAGAGCCTATGATGACTTTACTGATCTCTTTCGGTTCGATTTTGTAGGTCTGATACAGCATCAGCATCTGCGCATACAGCTCATCTGCCGTTCTGTATGGTTTTGTATTGATCACCCATGAAATATCACAGTTGTCTCCATTAAAAAGTCCGAATCTGATATTGCTGTTTCCTACGTTGATTACGATTGAATTCATTTAATTTTTTAAGCTAGTCTGGGTTAAAAAACAGTGGTAAAAATAAGTCTTTATCATCAAAAATAAGCAATATCTATATTATTTAGAGTAATTCCCGAAGCTATCTTGAGTGCTTATTTTGTGACACCCTTTAAAATACTGATTACAAGCACCTACTATTAAACTAATCTGTATCCATTAGAGGAAATTTAAATCCGGACTTTAAAACATTGGAAACATTTAATTATCTTTAAAATTCAAAATATCTAAAATTCTTTTTCCATGAAAAAATTGATCCTTGCATTTTTCTTTTGTATCAGCCTCCATACTTTTGCACAGACCGGAGCCAAAGTAGGCGATGTATTCCAGAAAATAAAGGATGTATCAAAGATTGACAGGGATGACCGGACTGTTTATGATCTATTGGATGAGTTTTACAATAAAAATCTACAGGCCGAAAACGATGAAATGACGACAGAGACTGTTCAGAGAATTGAAAAACTGGCCTCCAATCCCGACACAAAAAACCTTCACATCCTGATGCTTTTCCTGATGTATCAGCAACACATCAGCAGAACTGCCATGGCAGGAAAAACACCTGATACAGAGTTCCAGATCGAAGCGATGAAACTATTGGAAAGTGAAATCCTGGATGTTTACGGAAAAGTACCTGCTATAATATACATCTATAAGGCTGAAGCCCTTGAGGGAGGAGGAAAGAAGGGTGAAGCTAAAACAACTGTAGACCAGGGGCTCAAGGAATATCCTGACTCTGTTCCTCTAAAAGTATACAGTTACCTTAATACGAAAGATGAGGTTTTAAGAAATGACCTTGTAAAGAACCATTCCAATCACTGGATGGTGCAGCAGTTTGGGATCAAATAAGGGCGATAGATTTCAGACCTGAAAAACTTATTGGAAGACTTCAATACAAATAAAAATCCCACAGAGTTTTCTGTGGGACTATCTTTTTATGTTATCCGTGATCTATTGTTTTACTTCGACAATATTATCATCCATATTGACATCAGCCATTCTCTGACTGAAGTCTATTCCCAAAACGGAAAGCTGCGCCTTAGTGTAAGGGATTGTCAGCGTATATTCTTTTTGTGTCCAGGGCCAGTAGGGCATTGTTTTAAAATCTCCGTAGATATCTTTTTCCTTCCAGGTACGGGTCATATTTAAAGGGATCTGATAGGTAACAACCTTTTTATCGGTGGTCAGTATGCTGAAATCAATGGGCATAGGAACCTGTCCGTTATTGACCAGAGTAATTGTAGTAGATTTCGCATCGTACTTCACGTCTTTGATTCCATAATCGATCGTTTTTGTCGTGTTGATCCAATAGTTGTGGAACCACTTCAGATCCATTCCAGACACTTTCTGAGCAATATGAAGAAAATCCCTGTCAGAAGGATGTTTCATGTGCCACTGATCATAATACTGCTTTAAGGTTTCAGCAAGATTCTGCTCCCCCATGATATATCCAAGCTCTACAAGGTACAATTCACCTTTCACATAAGACGCATAGGTATAAGCCGTACCATTATCATGATGATCTCCGAACCATACTGCAGGTTCTTCGATACCTTTTTTAACGAAATTTCTGTAAGCATTCACCGTATTGGCAAAAGGGTTTGGAAGTTCTTCCGGAAACAGATGATACATTACATATCCTTCTGCATAGCTTGTAAAACCTTCATCCATCCACGGACGTACCGATTCGTTGGTGGCCAGCATCTGCTGATACCAGGAGTGTGCGCCTTCATGAGCCATCAGCCCCATCAATCCTTTGATATCTTTGGCTTCTCCCAGGATCATGGTACACATACCATACTCCATACCGCCATCTCCTCCCTGGATAAATGCATATGTAGGATATACATATTTACCGAAGTGAGTATTCATTAGCTCGAAATATTTAGTCACATAAGACTGAGCTTCTTCCCAAACTTTTGTTTTGTCGTTCTGCTGATAAACCAGAAACACTTTCGGACCTTCCGGAACATCAAAACTTTTGATGATATAATCTCTGTCTGCACTCCAGGCGAAGTCTAAAATATTATTAGCCTTCCATTTCCAGACCGCTTTTTTGCTTTTATCAGCTTTAATTTTTGCCGCTGCGTCATATCCTTTTACTTCAGTTGGATTATCAAGAACACCTCCCGCTCCGATTACATAATCTTTGTTGATCCTGATGGTCACATCAAAATCTGCGAACGGTGCATGAAATTCTCTTCCTATATAATCAAAGGTTGCCCAGCCATCATAATCGTATTCGGCAATTTTAGGATACCATTGCGTCATCGTCATGTCAACGCCTTCCCTGTTATTTCTTCCACTTCTTCTGATCTGCTGAGGAATTACAGCATCCCAGTCCATGGTAAAAGTTGTTGAAGAATTAGGCTGTATAGGTTCGGCCAGATACACTTTCATCACCGTTTCCTGGATCTCAAATTTCAGATCTTTTCCGTTTTGTCTGATCCAGTGGATATTCTGAGCACCTTCCTGATCTTTTGGAATAGCTGCCAACCTTGAAACTCCATCTTTCTGCAATCTGGAATCTCCGTTTTTCCCCTGACCGGCAATTCTCTGGTCCATCATTGAATTAGGCTTAAAAGCATTCCAGTACAGGTGAAAATACACCACTTTGAGTTCATCAGGTGAATTGTTCGTATATTCTAAACTCTGGTTTCCCTGATAGGTAAATTTTTCAGCATTAACATCAATATCCATCTTGTACTTCGCAGCCTGCTGATAATAAGCTCCCTGCTGAGCCTGAAATTGTGAAATGATAAACGCAAAAATGATTGCAGCCGATTTTCTCATTTAAAATTTATTTTTTTTAAAGGTAGGTAATTTATGTAAAACCCTCAAATATGGATCTGTTTTAGGGCTTTTTGATCTGTTATGAACTTAGATATGTTTTTATTATGATGGTTAAGTTGGCGAATGCAAGTTTTGCAGATGATGCAGGTTAAAAAAACTATTGATGAGCCAACAGCTTTTTTATTAAGGAAATCTGTCCCAGGTGATAGTAACTGTGCTCGATCATTCCATCTATATTTCTTCTGTAAGTTCCATATTTTTCATCCACGAAAACATCATCCAATTTATCATCAGAAATTTTCTCAACCAGTGAGGCAAACTTTTCTGAATCCGTCCAAAGCCTTATCAACAAATCTTTCCATTGTTCTTCAGATTCAATAGGCGGAAGATCAAAACTGAACTGGTCTTTTATTTCAAGTGCTCCCCCTTCCAATACATTCACAATTCCGGCAATATAATAATGAATATGAAAAGTGAGCATAGCAATAGTGTTCAAAGAATCTACTTTCGTGACAGCCTGGTTCCAGGTTACGTCCGTAAGCTGGTCTTTAAAATTCGTATTAGCAATCCAGAAGCCTTCAAGCAGGACCTCTCTGAATCTTTTTGCTAATTGTGAAGCTGAGTTCATTGTTTTAGTTTTATGATTCTTAAAGATAATTATTTTTTGACTTAAACCCTGACAAGGCTTATTTGTAGTATTCTTGACGCACATTTTTATTTCAAAAAAAAAAAACCTCAAATGCAAAGACATCTGAGGTTTCAATATGATTTAAAATCAAATTATTTTTTAGCAGAAATTTCTTTCTTTCCGCTTTGTAAGATCTTTTCAAGGATTCTTAAAGTGATCAGATACGTAGGTTTTACTCCTGTAAGACCCAGACCTCCTGAAGAAAGTGTACTTCCCGTTTCCAGTGGATTATCCGAAGCATAGTAGGCATAACACACAAACAGATCCGGTGCAATATGATGCCTGATCTTCGAAGCTACCTGAATGGCTTTCTGATAATGCGCCCCTTCCATTTCAAGACCAATTGCTTTCCATGAGGTATTCATAAAGTACGACAGAATATCTCTGTTCTGAAGTGATGTTCCTAACACGGTAATCATCGGTCCTTCAAATGCTTTCAGTTCATCATCTTTAAAATCATCCAGCTTCAGGGCATTTTCAAAAGGATAGTTGTCTGCCGTTCCTTCAAAAATATGGGCTGTAGGAATCATGATGTCTCCTTTTCCTCCGGCAAGAATTCCAGCTTTCCCCATGATAGAAACAGATTTCACTTTCATCATATAAACCTCTCCTTTATGTTCGAAAGGTCTCAACAATTCGTCCATCACTTCAAAAGCCTGTTCTCCAAAAGCATAGTCAAAAACCATGATCACATCGTCTCCGCCATACTTTATCCCATTAAATGGAGTATTTTTAAGATCTGTCTTGCTTAAATCAATGATCTGAACATCAATATTACTTCCACTCTTATCATTAATATAGATCAACCCTTCTTCCAAAGCATATTTTGAAACTTTATCACGAAGGTCTTTTTTATCAGAAATTTCTCCATAAAGTTTATAATCAACTTCTTTATTGTCTTTCTTCTTTAATGCATCATTTCCGTACAACATATTTTTCACAGAGTGCATATTGGCAGAAATGATATGCAGCGGACGCATATGAAGGTCGTTTTCAAATAGAACTTCTTTCACTTTGTTGGCCCATTTCTCACCGAAGTAATGATGTCCTACCCTTTCCTTTAATATAGCACTGAAATGAATTTCTCTTTCTCTTGTCTGTTTTGCATCTTCAAGACTTACTTTTCCTAAGTTATAGATGATTTTAAATAAACGGTCAGGATTTTGATCATCCCCGAAAGAATTATAAGCATTTAATGTTTCTTCAAAAGTTCGTCCTATTAAAGAAGATAAATGAATAAGAGCAACCTCTTTTTCCTTTCTGCTAAATTTCTTCTCGCCTTTTACTACTTCTTCAATAATTTTGAAAGCACGTGTCGGTTTCCAGTTTTCATCCTGAATGAAAGCCAGATTTCTAACTTTATCTGCTTCTATAAATAAGAAGGTAAGGTGAGTAAGAATATCATAAATCTCAGAACGGCCCAAAAGAACTTCAATATTCATTTGGTGCTCATCTATTCTGTAACAGTTTCTTCTTCTCTTTTTAGGTACAATAGGTTCGAAACTTCCTTTATCAAAACCTTCATCTGATGTAAGATGAATAAAAGCACATTCTTCAATTCCCTCCGGAAGTCTGTCTAAAACATACATCAAACCATCTAATTCCAATTTATTAGGAATATTCATGGTACCATAAATCTCTGGATTGATCGTCTTTAACAAACTTCTGATACTTTCTCCAGAAACACCGGCAGGTTTAAAAAAACCTCTGTAAAAGAGGTGTCTCATAGAAATATACAATCTTTCAATTGCTTCCGTTGTTTCTCTAGCTCTAGAATTTGTCATAAAATAAATTTCACACAAATATACAAAATGTTTGTACATTCTATTTTAAGTAACTTTTAACAAGCAATTTAAATTTGTATATTGAAGGACTATAAAACGGGGATCACATAATCGTCTTTTACGTCTCTACAAGGCTTAACATTACCCTCACCCCAGCAAACACCCCTACTCAAAAACCAAAATACTCGTTTTAAATAATAAAATTCCACAAATACCCCTAAAAAAAATAGGGGTAAAACATTTTCAATTCATTTTTTTTGTAAATTTGCCACACAAAATACAACCTTAATATGTCAACTTTAAGATTCAAAGCGTTAGAAACTTTACCATTTAAGGACTTCAGAAGAGATAATTCTGTTGAGGTTCCCGGAAAATTGTCAGAATTATTCTGCCAGAATGTTTTCTCAGAAGAGACGATGAGAGAATACCTGACAAAGGAAGCATTCCAGTCTATTATGGATGCTATCAAAAAAGGAACAAAAATCCAGAGACACATTGCAGACCAGGTAGCCGTAGCTATGAAAGACTGGGCAATGAGCAAAGGAGCTACTCACTACACGCACTGGTTTCAGCCTTTGACAGGAACTACTGCAGAAAAGCATGACTCTTTCTTTACTCCTATTGAAGGAGGCAGAGCTATCGAAAGATTTAGCGGGAATTTATTGATCCAGCAGGAGCCTGATGCTTCTTCTTTCCCGAACGGCGGAATCAGAAACACTTTCGAAGCAAGAGGTTATACAGCATGGGATCCTACTTCTCCAGCATTCATTATGGGAACTACTCTATGTATTCCTTCTATCTTTATCTCTTACACAGGAGAAACTTTAGATTATAAAGCACCTCTTTTAAGAGCTTTGAATGCCGTGGATGAAGCTGCAACCAACGTTATGCAGTATTTTGACAAAAATGTAACAAAAGTAACTCCTACTTTAGGCTGGGAGCAGGAATATTTCTTAGTTGACTCTGCATTATATCAATCCCGTCCGGATCTTGTTTTAACAGGAAAGACTTTACTAGGTCACTCTCCTGCTAAAGGACAACAGCTGGATGATCATTATTTTGGTTCTATTCCTACAAGAGTAATGAACTTCATGAAAGAACTGGAGATCGAATGTATGAAACTGGGAATTCCTGTAACAACAAGACATAATGAGGTTGCCCCAAATCAGTTTGAACTGGCTCCAATGTTTGAAGAAGTAAATGTTGCCGTAGACCACAACTCTCTGTTGATGGACATCATGGCGAGAATTGCTCACAAACACCATTTCCATATTTTATTCCATGAAAAACCATTTGCTGGAGTCAACGGAAGCGGTAAGCATAACAACTGGTCTTTAGCAACAGATACTGGAGAAAACCTATTGAGCCCTGGGAAAAACCCTAAGAAAAACTTACAGTTCCTAACATTCTTCGTGAATACAATCAAAGCAGTTTACGAATATGCCGACCTTTTAAGAGCAAGTATCGCGTCTGCAAGCAATGACCACAGATTAGGTGCTAATGAAGCTCCGCCGGCAATTATTTCTGTATTCATCGGAAGCCAATTATTCAGAGTATTGGAAGAACTGGAAAAAGTAACAGAAGGTAAACTTTCACCAGATGAAAAAACAGATCTTAAACTAAATGTAGTTGGTAAAATCCCTGAAATTCTTTTAGATAACACGGATAGAAACAGAACCTCTCCATTTGCGTTTACCGGAAATAAATTTGAGATCAGAGCGGTAGGATCTTCTGCGAACTGTGCAGAATCTATGACTGTAATGAATACAATCGCGGCAAAACAATTGATCGATTTCAAAAAAGAAGTTGACGCTCTTATTGAAACCGGGCTGAAAAAAGACGAAGCGATCTTCAATGTACTAAGAGAGTATATCAAGCAGTGTAAGAGCATTATGTTTGAAGGTGACGGATATTCTGATGACTGGGCTAAAGAAGCTAAAAAGAGAGGTCTGAATAATTTAAAAACCACTCCTGAAGCATTAAAACAGGAAATGGATAAAAAATTCGTTGCCCTTTATGAAGAAATCGGAGTCTTCACACACAGAGAGGTTGAAGCTAGAAACGAAATCAAATTAGAAAAATATTCTACTGTAATTGATATTGAAGCAAGAGTGTTAAGTGATATCGCAAGAAACCATATCATTCCTTCTGCTTTAAATTATCAAAACAGATTGATTGAAAACGTAAAAGGTCTTAAAGAAATATTCCCGGACAAAGAATTCAAAACATTAGCGAAAGAGCAAATGAGCTTAATCACTAATATTTCTGAGAACGTTTCTAAGATCAAACTTGGCGTTGAAGATCTTATTAAAGCAAGAGAAGCAGCAAAAGCTGTATCAAATAGTCAAAAGCAGGCAGAAACCTACTGCACCAAAGTAATTCCTTTATTCGATGTGATCAGAGAAGCTTCTGATGATCTTGAAATGATGGTGGATGACGAACTTTGGCCAATGACTAAATATAGAGAAATGTTATTTACAAAATAACATCTGTAAAGTTCCATATTAGTTAAGCTCTCCGGTTTTTCCGGAGAGTTTTTTTTGTTTTATTAACAGCTCTGAAAATTAGAGTTTTAAATCTTGATGTGCGATAAACACAGGAAACGCCATTTATTTTGTTAAAGAATCATAATAAAAAAAACCGCAGACCCACCAAAAATAGGCGGTTGCGGTTTGTTTTTCTTTAACATACTTAAATAATATGTTAAAATGTGTTAAATAAAGAACCTGACAATAATCATATCAGGGGTCTTTTGCTTGGAATCTCTACTTTTGTAATGCTTTTGAAAATAAATATTCCTTTTTAACACGGATAATCAAATATATATGAAGAAAAGAGTCTTGTTTTATTTAGTTGCTTTAGTGTCTACAGTTTCAGTTCAATCTTGCGCTACAAATTATGTAGTTTCACAACCAGCAACTTACGCTAAAGAATACAAAACAGATGCCAAACTAGCTTCTATAGACAATAAGAAAATGGAGCAGGATAAGCAAAGACTTATCGATTCTTTTCTGGCTGAAAAGGCCGCATCTATCGCCAACGCGAAAAAAGCTATCAAGAATTCGGAGATTGCAAAAGCAGTCAAATACAATAAAACGATCGATAATATCCTAACAGAAGCTGAAACATACCTTGGAACTCCATACAGATACGGAGGAATGACAAGAAGAGGTATTGATTGTTCAGCTTTCGTTCTTTCTGTATTCGGAGCAGCAGCAGGGCTTAGCTTACCAAGAGTAGCAGCATCTCAGGCTCAGGAAGGTGAAAGTATAGATAAAGGAGACCTTCAGAAAGGAGATTTGATTTTCTTTTCACACGGAAGAAGAATTTCTCACGTAGGTATCGTAGAAAGTGTTACTGAAGAAGGTGAAATCAAATTCATCCACGCAGCAACTTCTAAAGGGGTAATGATCTCATCGCTGAATGATTCTTATTGGGGGCCAAAATTCAGGTTTGCAAAAAGAGTAATCAACGAGAACGGAGACGCTTATAATAATTTAGCTTCTTCTACTCCATCCACAGCGACTAGTTTTTAATTTTAAATAATTGATTTAAATAATGAAGCCATCAGATATCTGATGGCTTTTTTATTTTTATGACTACCCCGCCTTTTTGCTTTGCAAAAATCCACCTTTTCAGAGAAGGGGAATGATGCTGGCTTGAGAATGAATTTTCTGGGGACCTAAAAAGGATTGTTTAATTTTTCAGATGTAGGTCTGTATGAAAATAGATTTTGGCTAAAGTCTTTATGGTGGATATATGTAAAGGCGGGCTAAAGCCTACCTCTATTGAATACTCCACTATAGCTTTTGAAATAGCTCTATCTATGAAATAGCTCTATTATTTAAACCTACAGAATCTAAATAGAGAAGGCGGATTAATGCCCACCTCCATTGAATTTTTAATTATATAAGCCATAAGAGTTTTTTACGATCACCATTCTCTAACTTCTAATCTCTAATTTCTAGCTTCTAACTCCTATCTATTTCAATATCGAATTTATAAAGAAGTCCATGTACTTCAGCAAGCGAAAATTTAGCCTTTTTTAAGCGATTTAATGACGGATCTATTGAATAGTTGAAGGAAGTCCTCAAATCTGCTTTTTCAAGGTTTGTACGATCAAAAACAGCTCCTGAAAGATCACAGCTTTTAAACACTGAATTGGACAAGTCACATTCAGCAAAATCCGTTTCAATTAATTTAGAATTTATGAACAGGGTCTTTTTAACCGAGGTATTATAAAACACTGCATTATTGAGAGCACAACCGTCAAAAGTAAATGAAAGTCCAAAAGCATTACACTCATTAAACTGAAGTCCAAACATTTTACATTCTTTGAAACGAATACTCCTGAAAGCCGTTTTTACCAATTTTGCCATGCTTAGATTACAGCCAATAAATTCACAGTCTGTAAAACTGAAATCAGAAAGATCTGTATACTCAAAGCTGCAGTTTCTGAATGTGCAGTTTTCGTATTCGCCTGTTTGTAAAGGTTGATCGTTAAAATTTATGTTTTGAAAATCCTGGTCTGAAATATATATCTGGCTCATATCAATCTATATTCTTAAATACTAATGATTACCTTCTTTCACTTAAGAAAATTTTGCAGTTTTTTAAACTAACAGCAAAAAGCTCCAACTCTTCTCTACAACAGATTTACACCAAGCTGTTCTTATCCGAATAGTTAAGTTTAAAGAAAATAAAAGTCATCATAGAAAAGGCAAGAAGCGAACTTCCTCCATAACTGAAATAAGGAAGCGGAATACCTACGGTCGGGAAAAGCCCCATAACCATTCCTAAATTGATCGTAAAGTGCAGCATAAGGATTGAGGCAAAACAATACCCGAATACCCGGTTAAAAGCAGATTTCTGCTGTTCTGCCAGGTAATAGATCCTCCCGATATAGACCATATAACATAAGACCAGCACGGCACTTCCTACAAAGCCCCATTCCTCGCCTACTGTACAGAAAATATAGTCGGTTTCCTGTTCAGGTACAAATTTCCCCTGGGTTACCGATCCTTCACGATAGCCTTTTCCTAAAAGCCCACCGGAACCGATGGCTGTTTTTGAATATAATAAGTTGTACCCGGAGGTATCTCTGAATGCTTTTTCTCCTTTATAAAGAACCTCGATTCTTTCTCGTTGGTGCTTTGGTAGTTTTTCTAAAATGTATGGCGATCCGAAAGCCAGTCCACACAGTAATATAATTGATCCTGCAATCCCTGAAATAGAGATCACATCCCAGGACATTCTATGATAATTCATAGCAATCAGCACTCCGGCAATGATAACCACAGCCAATGCCACATACAAAGGAGGAACTGCAAGAGAAATCAAAAAGACTCCAGCAAATATAAATCCTACCCCAAACAAAAGACCATTCAGTCCTTCTCTGTATAAAGCGATAAAGAATGCAATAAATACAAGCATGGAACCCACATCGGGAATCATCAGAACCACTGCTGCGGGAATTCCGATAATGGCTAAAACAGTCCAGAGTGATTTTTTAACTTTAAGATTAAAATCAGGCCCTGAAACGTAATTGGCCAGCATAAGTGCTGTTCCTATTTTTGCAAATTCGACAGGCTGCATGGTAAAACTTCCGAATTTGTACCAGTTTTTCTGACCCAGGATTTCTTTACCGAACGGGAAAAGACCTATCAAAAGCAAGACCCCTCCGATATAAATAATACCCGACATATTCTCGAAGAACTTACTTCTTCCCACGAAGATAATAAGTCCGACAAATAAGGAGATACAAAAGAAGATCAACTGCTTTTCTCCTAATTTCTGATCAACACTGTAGATATTTGCAATCGCGAAAATACAAAGCACGAAATACAGCCCCAGACCTAGTTTATCTATCCCTTCTGCCCATTTCATTGCTTTCCTTTTTTAGCGTTGTTCTTTGTTTCTTCTTCTATTTTTTTTTGCAGTTTCACTTTCTGCTCCTTAATAAAATTCAGACTGTCCTGCTTTCTTTTCAACTTAACAGAATCCGCTTTAGGATCTTTATATAATCCTTTACGTTTTAGATCAGCTACCCATTGTCTTTTGTATTCAGGCATAAAGGTGGCGCCGGTCATCTTTTTGTACAGATTTTCTCTCTTAAGATCTCCTGTAATATATTTTTCCGCAATCACTGTACAAGCAGGACCTGCCCAGGTTGCACCAAATCCGGCATGTTCCATTACTGCCGCCACAACAATTCGTGGTTTATCTGCCGGAGCAATTAAGACAAAGATCGAGTTGTCTTTTCCCTGAGGCACCTGTGCGGTACCGGTTTTAGCCAACTGGGTAAAATCGTTGGATTTTAAACTCCTTGCCGTACCTCTCAGTACTACCGCCTCCATACCTTTCAATATGGGTTCGAAATGTTTAGGATCAACAAGTGTTTTATGTTTTGTTTTAAATCTTTTGTCAGGATTAGGTTTTCCATCAATAGACTTAACGATATGCGGGGTATAGAACCAGCCTTTATTGGCAATAGCAGCAACATAGTTGGCCAACTGAAGAGGTGTCACCAAAACATCTCCCTGTCCCATTCCGTTAAAGATAGAGCCATTCATTGTATATGCAGAGGTCCAGTCTTTTTTTCCGCTTCTCTTTTCGTAAAATTTACCGGTAGGAATTCTTCCAGGCGAACCTACAGCAATGTCATTATTAAGATATTCTCCTACTCCGAAGCTGCTCATGATTTTTTTCCATTCATCTACACCTCTGGAAGGATCTCCAGGATACTTGTTCATGATCGCAATAAAAGCATGTGAAAAATAGCAGTTACTGGAAACCTGAATAGATGGAATCAGAGGATCGGCGCCTCCATGTCCTTTAATTCTCAGCCCTCTGTAAAAAAAACCGCCACCGCATGGAAAAATTGTATTTTCATCCATCACTCCCATCTGCATTCCTGCAAGAGCAGTCAGCAGTTTGAAGGTAGATCCGGGAGGATAAGCTGCCTGAACAGACCGGTCAAATGTTGGTTTGTTTTCGTATAGGGTATCTTTAGACAGTGCATAAAGATTTTTAGATTTATAAGGTCCTGTAAATAAATTCGGGTCAATATCGGGACCTGTTGCCATGGTAAGGATCTCACCATTATTAGGGTCAATGGCTACAATTGCTCCGTGTTTACCGACAAGCATTTCCTCAGCCATTCTCTGAAGGTCATAATCAATCGTTAAAGTAATATCTTTTCCTGTAATAACATCCTTGTCTAAAGTTCCGTTTTTATAAGATCCAATATTTCTAAGTTTAATATCTTTTTGGATATATTTTATTCCTTTTACGCCGCGAAGTTCCTTTTCATACGATTTTTCAACTCCCGTTTTTCCAATAAAATCTCCCGGAAGATAATAAGCAGAATCCTTTTTGATTTCTCTTTCATTGACTTCACTGGTATATCCTAAAAGGTTACCTGAGGTTCCCACTTCATACTGACGCTGAGGTCTGGACACAATACTAAAGGCCGGATATTTAAAAATAATTTCCTGCACTCTGGCAATATCTTCTCTGCTGAGATCCTTTAAAAAGGTCATAGGAGTCAGCTTTGAATAGTATTTTTCTTTTTTAATGATGTTGATCCTTTTGATGAAGTCGGATTTACTGATTTGCATAAGGTTGCAAAATCCCAAAGTATCAAAATCCGTTTTCATTAAAGCCTGCGTAAAGGAGATCTCATAAGCCGGCTGATTTCCTACAAGGATCTTTCCGTTTCTATCAAAAACAACTCCCCTCTGTGGAATAACGTATTCGGTTTTAATGGATGTGTTAGCCGCGTTTAAGGCATAACGGTCTGTAAACATCTGCAAATAAGCAAGCCTCGCTACAAAAATGATAGCGATTACTACGAGAGCAGAAAAGATTTTTAAATAACGTGTGTTCAAACTTTTTGTTTGATTTTAAATATTAATGCGTAAACAACTATAAATATAAAGGAAATTATACTTGTTATCACAACATTAAGTAATATTTCAAAAAATCGGCTAAATTTAAAAAATTCTACGTACTGCACTAATAGCTGATGCAGAAAGATACTTGAAAACAGAAACAGTAAGAACTGTGCCCACTGAAGGGACTGAAAAGAGAAAAAGTCTGTTGAAGTATCTGTTGAGGTTCTGAAGATCAGTGTTCTGAAATAAGCAATAAGCGTCGTCGCAAAAGCATTGATTCCCCATGAATAAAGAAATGCATCTACAGAAAGCCCTATTAAAAAGCTTAAAGCTAAAAATTGATATTTATTTCTGAAGAAAGGATAAAACATGACGAAAACCGGATAAAGAACCGGTGTGTACTTTCCGAAAATCGTGATCCTGTTGAGTACAAAAATCTGTAATGCAACCAGAAAGATCATGATTAATATGTCGGTAAATAAAGTCCTGCTAATCATTTTCTTTTTTTATTACGGTCTGCAAGGTATCCTGAATTTTCTGTACTTCAGCTTTTTTAAGATTCTTCACAACAAAAACTTTGCTTAAAGCACCCATCTTTTCACTCAGCTCTACTGAAATATCCCAGAAACCTGTTTTATTGTCTACGGAGTATCCTGCAATAGTCCCAATCATTACCCCCTTAGGGAAAATAGCTGATTTTCCGTCAGTAACAACGGTGTCACCCACTTTTAAAGCAACATATTTAGGAATATCTGCAAGATGCATTACTCTGGAATTATCTCCGTTCCAGGTTAATGTTCCAAAATATCCGGAATTTTTCAACGAAGCGTTGATTCTGATTTTATTTACACTAAGAACAGACTGAACCAAGGCATAGCTGTCTGTAGAATTGATTACAATCCCCGCAATTCCTTTAGGAGCCATTACGCCCATCTGAGGAAAAACACCGTCTCTGCGGCCACGGTTGATGGTAAAGTAATTATTTCTTCTGTTGATACTGTTGAACACGATTTCCCCATCTACAAAGGTGTAAATCTGGCCACCGCCTAAAGTATCATGTACTTTTTTGAATACAGGATTCTTAGCCCCCTCTTTTCCATAGAGCTGGAGCATCAGAGATTTATTCTGAGCTACAAGATCTTCATTGATCTGTTTCAGTTTCAGATAAGAAACCCCTTCATCAATATACCCCGAAATCCAAGAATTCAGCGCAGCCGACTGGCCAGCTACCCATGATTTCTGCATGGCATTTTTAGAGAATATCAGAACCAGAGCAACAATCTGCAGGAATATAAAGAAGACAAAAAGAGCGTTCTTCGAAAATAATCTCAGCAAAAATCCCATTCAGATATATTATCGTAAAAGTTAAAATTATTTAATTAAGAAATTGAATTTATCCATATTCTTAAGGGCAATACCGGTTCCGCGAACAACAGCTCTCAAAGGATCTTCTGCTACAAATACAGGAAGACCAGTCTTTTTGTGCAATCTGTCTGCAAGACCTCTCAATAAAGCACCTCCTCCAGCAAGATAGATACCTGTTTTATAAATATCAGCAGCCAGTTCCGGTGGAGTAAGAGAAAGTGTTTCCATTACAGCATCTTCAATCCTTATGATCGATTTATCCAATGCACGTGCAATTTCTTTATATCCCACCATGATCTCTTTTGGCTTCCCTGTAATAAGGTCTCTACCCTGTACCGGGATATCTTCAATATCAACATCAAGATCTTCTACTGCAGAACCCACTTCAATTTTGATTCTTTCAGCAGTTCTCTCTCCGATGTAAAGGTTATGGTGAGTTCTCAGATAATAAGCAATATCGTTTGTAAATACGTCACCTGCAATTTTTACAGATTTATCACATACGATACCTCCTAGAGCAACAACAGCAATTTCAGTAGTACCACCACCTATATCGATGATCATATTTCCTTCAGGCTTTTGTACGTCTATCCCAACTCCTATTGCAGCTGCCATTGGCTCGTAAATCAATCTTACTTCTTTGGCATTTACTTTCTGAGCAGAATCTCTTACCGCTCTTTTTTCAACTTCAGTAATACCAGAAGGAATACAGATCACAATTCTCAGTGCCGGCTGTATAAATCTACCTTTAATTCCAGGAATTTTTTTGATAAATTCTTTGATCATATGTTCAGAAGCGTGGAAATCTGCGATTACCCCATCTTTCAAAGGGCGGATCGTCTTGATATCCTCGTGAGTTTTACCCTGCATATGCTTAGCCTGCTCACCGACGGCAATCGGTCTACCCGTAGAACGTTCAATTGCAACAATTGACGGCTGATCTATAACAATTTTATTATTATGGATGATAAGGGTATTGGCAGTACCAAGGTCTATCGCAATTTCTTGCGTAAACATATCGAATAAACTCATATTTTTCTTCTGATTTTAAGTTTACAAAGATATGAATTTAACCCTACTAAAGAAATTTAACGTGCATATAATTTGGTTAAAATTTTATTAAAATTTGTAATCTTATATTAACTTTTGATTTAAGCATTTACGGAGTCTGATTTAAACTAAAATTAAGTGGATGGAAGATCGAAGATGAATGACAGAAGTATTTCAGCTAAAAACAGCAAAAACACCCTGCAATAAAATGATAAAAACCTGACTATTACCACCGGAACACCCGCATAAACAACTCTTCTCATTCGTGTATGCCTTTTACCTACGGTCTTTCCACAATAGTTTTTCACGATAATTATCATATACATTATCAGAAGATCATTAATTAAAAAAACCGTAAATTTGCCGTGCTTATGTTACAGTATTCCAATATCCATCAAACATCGAATTTTGCTGTACTTTCCATCAGTTACGAAAAGGCAGATGTAGAAACGAGAGGAAAATTTGCATTCTTTGATGACAACATCAAAAACTTTGTCACCAGAATCCATAATGTGGATTTAGGAGATGCATTTGTGGTTTCCACGTGTAACAGAACCGAGATCTACACAACGTCGCCCAATTATCTTCTGGTAGCAGAGGAATACTGCAAAACAATCGGGGTACATCTTACGGATTTCCTTCAGTTTGCCAATATCCTTACCAAAGAAGAAGCCCTGATCCACCTGTTCAGAGTAGCAGCAGGACTGGAAAGTCAGATTATCGGGGATTTTGAAATTATTGGGCAGATCAAAAAAGCATACAGCCGTTTTAAAAAAGAAAGACAGAATTCTAATCCTTATCTGGAAAGAGCAATCAATGCAGCGATTCAGATCTCAAAAAGAATTAAGAATGAAACGGGAATTTCCAACGGCGCCGCTTCTGTTTCTTACGCAGCGGTTCACTACATTTTAAACAGCCAGAAAAAAATCACGGAAAAGAACATTCTTTTACTGGGTGTAGGTGAGATCGGGCAGAATACAGTCGAAAATCTGGTGAAGCACGTTTATCAGCCTAAAATTAAAATTGCCAACAGAACTCAGGAGAAAGCTGAAAAAATTTCTGAGAAGTATCATATTCCTCATGTTGATTATTCTGATTTTGACAAGGAATTAAAAGAGACCGACATTCTGATTGTTGCAACAGGAGCAAAACATCCGATCATCAACAAGTCTCATTTCCCCAATGGAAAAGAAACACTAGTGATCGATCTTTCGATTCCGCATAATGTTGAAAAGGATGTTACGGAGAATGAAAATGTAACCCTTATTGATGTAGATGAACTCTCCAAGCAGATTCAGGAAACCATTCAGCAGCGGGAAAAAGAAATCCCCAAAGCTGAAAAAATCATCAAAGAACTGATGAAAGATTTTCTGGAATGGGAAAAGAAGAGAAAACTAGCTCCCAACATTCACCATTTCAAAGCTGTTCTTAAGAATATGGAACGCAACGAAATGCATAATTTTTACAGAAAAAATAAATACATAAACATCACGGACATGGAGCTTTCTGACAAAATGATCCAGAAGATTACCAACCGTTTTGCAAAATTTATCATCGACAACCCTTTAAAAGCCGAAGAAATTAGTAAATTAATGCACGAAATATTAGTTGAACAACCAAACAACGAATTCAATGAAAAGCATTAGGATCGGAACAAGAAATTCCGCACTTGCACTTTGGCAGGCAAGAGAGGTTGCAAGGCAGCTTCAAAACCTTAATTATCTAACAGACATCGTTCCTATCGTATCTTCAGGCGATAAGAACTTGAATCAACCACTCTATTCTTTAGGGATCACCGGGGTTTTCACAAGAGACCTTGATGTGGCTTTGCTGAATGACGAGATTGATATCGCCGTGCATTCTTTAAAAGATGTCCCCACTCAGCTTCCACAGGGTATTGAGATCATTACTTACCTGGAAAGAGATTTCCCGCAGGATGTATTAATCAGAAAAGAATCCGCGAGAAATAAAGAATTCCATGAACTGAAACTTGCAACAAGCAGTTTGAGAAGAAGGGCATTCTGGCTAAAGAATTATCCTCACGCTGAATTTTCGGATATCCGCGGGAATATTCAAACGCGTCTTCAGAAACTGGAAGATGGAGATTTTGATGCTACTATTTTATCTCTGGCAGGAATCAAAAGAATGAAAATGGATATTGATTATGAGATGCTTCCATTAATGATCCCAGCAGCTTCGCAGGGAGTAATCGCTGTTGCCGGGCATTGCGATAAAACAGAGATCAATGAGATCCTGAAACAAATCAACCACAAGAAGACTCAGATCTGTGTAGAGATCGAAAGAAGCTTTCTAAGTACACTGGAAGGTGGATGTACCGCTCCTATCGGTGCTTTTGCAGAAATCATTGAAAACCAAATCCGATTTAAAGCAGCTCTATGCTCTTTAGATGGTAAAAACTGCATTGCTACTGACGAAAACTTCGAGTACAACGAAACCGAGAATTTTGGAGAAAAATTTGCAAAGATTGTTCTTGAAAACGGAGGAAAAGAACTAATGGCTGAAATTAAGAATTCTTACTAAGAATTTTAATACAGATCACTAGCTTTAGATTCTTAAATCCAAAACAATGAAAAAATCCTTGCTTTTATTAGTATTCATACTTTGTGTGTTTATGGCAAGCGCACAGAATAAGTTTGCTCTTCAGCTCTCTGATTCTGCTTTGGGCATCATTGACAATACCATTACCTACGATCCAACTTATTTTGTTCTAAAATACCCCAACGGGGATGTTCCGTCAGATAAAGGAGTATGTACAGATGTTGTCATAAGAGCATACAGAAAACTAGGGATTGATCTCCAAAAAGAAGTACACGAAGATATGGCGAAAAACTTTTCAAAATATCCAAAAATCTGGGGATTAAAAAAACCGGACAGCAATATAGACCATCGCAGGGTACCCAATCTTGCCGTTTTCTTTTCTAAATTTGGAAAAGAAAAATCCATTGATTCCAATCCTTCACTCTATATTCCAGGTGATATTGTTACATGGCTTTTACCCGGGAATCTAACACATATTGGAATTGTTGTTAATAAAAAGTCTGCAGACGGAAAGCGGTTTCAGATCGTTCATAATATAGGAGGCGGACAGGTCATGGAAGACGTCCTTTTTAAATATACGATTACAGGACATTATCAATATCAGAAATAAGCTCCAGTTTATGAAAAAACTTATTTATGTACTCTTTGTATTGATAACATTCTTTACAAAAGCTCAAACCAGCGAATTTAAAACCATTAATAAACCTATTGATTATTCTACGGAAAGAGTTCGTCTAAGTTTAGAGTATCTTAAAAGCCACTATAATATTACGCAGACCTCACCCACTATTCTGCCTAAGATTATTGTTCTGCATTATACCGCAGGCGGAACCGTTGATACCAATTATAAATATTTTAACAAAACCCATCTGGAGTCTGCCAGAAATGTTTTAAAAAAGCAAAGCACACTAAATGTCTCTTCTCAATATATAGTAGACAGAGATGGCACCATCTATAAGCTCATGGAGCCGAATATGTTTGCAAGGCATACCATCGGACTTAATTATTGCGCCATTGGCATTGAAAATATAGGAAGCAAGAGTCAGCCCCTTACCGAAAAGCAGGTATTGGCGAATGCACAATTAGTTAGGCACTTAACTAAGCAATATCATATAGAATATCTGATCGGTCATTCAGAATATGGTATATTTAGAGAGTCTAAGCTTTGGAAAGAAACCGACCCTAATTATTTTACCGCAAAAGATGATCCGGGGAAAGATTTTATGAAAAAAGTAAGACTGTTAGTCACCGATTTACATTTAAAAGACAGACCGTAATGAAAATTCTATTTACCAAAACCATCGATGCCTCAATATTATCCAAAGAATTAGGATTGGATATTTCGGCTGAATGTATTGAGGTAATCAGAACAGAATCTATAAAAACGGAAGCATTTGACTTAAAAAATGCATCACTGATCTTCACCAGCGTCAATGGGGTGAGGTCATTTTTTAAAAATCAATTTAAGCCTAACGAAGATTTTACCGCGAAAAATTATAATAAAATATATTGCGTCGGAGAAAAAACGAAGCGTGAACTGAGAAAGTACGGTTTCGGAACATTCAAAGTTCTGAAAAACGCTGAAACACTTTCCAGATTTATCATTGGAAACTGCCAGCACGAGCAGTTCCTTCATTTCTGCGGCAATCTGGCCATCGATGTTTTGGATAAAGATCTCCCGTTGCAGAATATCCGTTACAAAAAGATTACGATTTACAATACCGAAGAAATTCATCCTTTCGTACCTGAAAAATATCATGCTGCAGTTTTTTTTAGTCCAAGTGGAGTTCGTAGTTTTGCAAAACTCAACTCTTTAGAAGAAATGAAAATTTTTTCAATTGGTGAAACAACATCAAATGAACTGCGAAAGCATACTGCAGAGGAAATTTTCACATCGGAAGAAAATAACCTGATTTCTATTTTTGAGCTGATAAAAAAAGAACTTTGAGCAGCTGGAAGTTTGGCTGATAAGAATTAAGAATAATAAGCGTCGGGAACGGCTGTATTAGTTTAAATAAATTATGATTAAAAACGACTTATATTTAAAAGCACTCCGCGGAGAAACTGTAGAAAGACCGCCAGTATGGATGATGAGACAGGCCGGAAGATATCTGCCGGAATTCATTGCTCTTCGTGATCAATATGACTTCTTTACAAGATGTCAGACTCCTGAGCTGGCTTCTGAGATTACTGTACAGCCTATCCGTAGGTTTCCTTTGGATGCAGCAATCCTGTTTTCTGACATTTTAGTAGTTCCCCAAGCCATGGGAATTGATTTTAAAATGAAAGAAAATGTAGGTCCGTGGCTGGATAATCCGATCAGAACAATGGAACAGGTTCAGAATGTGATCGTTCCTGATGTTGACGATACTTTAGGATACGTTTTTGATGCAATTGAGCTTACCTTAATTAAATTAGACAACGAGATTCCATTGATCGGCTTTGCAGGCTCTCCCTGGACCATCCTGTGTTACTGTATTGAAGGAAAAGGAAGTAAAGCTTTTGATATCGCAAAATCATTCTGTTTCCAGCAGCCTGAAGCCGCTCATTTATTGCTTCAGAAGATCACCGATACCACAATTGCTTATTTAAAAAGAAAAGTTGAAAAAGGCGTTTCTGCTGTTCAGGTTTTTGATTCATGGGGAGGAATGCTTTCTCCTACGGATTATCAGGAATTTTCATGGCAGTATATCAACCAGATTGTTGAAGCTTTAAGTCCACTTACCCATGTGGTCGTGTTTGGAAAAGGATGCTGGTTTGCCCTGGAAGATATGACAATGTCTAAAGCATCTGCCTTGGGTGTTGACTGGACTATTACTCCGGAATTTGCAAGAACATTAACGAACCATACCATGACGCTTCAGGGAAATTTTGACCCTGCAAGATTACACTCTACACCGGAAACAATCAAGAAGATGGTAACTGAGATGATTAACCGTTTTGGAAAAGACCGATATATTGCCAATCTTGGCCATGGAATCTTACCCAATATCCCAGTGGAAAATGCAGAAGCATTTATCAGAGCTGTGGTTGAGTGGAAACCTACTATTTAAAATAGACACATAAAAAAATAAAATCCCTTTCAAGATAATTGAAAGGGATTTTTTATGAGAAAAAATTTAGTAATTAATTCACTTCAGTAATAAAGTCTTCTTTAGCCTTTCTCACTTTTGTAAGATTTACCAACCAGTCTGATTCAGTATTTCTGTACCCGATAGGCAGCAACAATACACTCTTTAAACCTTTTTCTTTTAAGTTTAAAATTTCATCCACAGCATCCGGAGAAAAACCTTCCATTGGTGTAGAATCTACCTCTTCGAAAGCTGCTGCAATAATCGCAGCACCAAATGAAATGTAAGCCTGTTTTGCAGCGTGTGTAAAGTTTTCTTCAGCAGATCTTTGAGGATATGTTCCCAACAGCATTTGTCTGTAGTTTTCCCAACCTTCATTTTTAAAACCTCTGATTTCATTGGTGAGATCAAACATGCTGTTGATCCTTTCTTCTGTATAGTTATCCCATGCAGCAAAGACTAAAAGGTGTGAACAGTCTGCAATCTGCGGCTGGTTCCAGGCATGAGGTCGGATTTGCTCTTTTACTTCCTGATTGGTAATCACGATGATCTCAAATGGCTGAAGACCGCTGGATGTGGGTGCCAGTCTTGCAGCTTCTAATATTTTATCCACTTTTTCCTGTGGTACTTTTTGACCGTTCATTGCTTTGGTTGCAAATCTCCAGTTCAATTTTTCAATTAATTCCATTACGTTAAATTTAGACAAAGCAAAATTACTTCAAGAACTAAAATACACATACATTAAAATTGCTATTTGCACTATTGGCAGAATCTATTATTTATAATGATTTTAAATAATAATTCAATACATAACAAAAGGAATTTTTGGAATTAGATTTTATCAATGTATTCCCTTCTGATCTTTGTACTGATAGTTTCCTTTTAAAGGGCCAGAAAGATCATATCTATGGTACTGCCTCCTGAACTCTTCGATCTTTAACATACTATTTATGTTAATCAAGATACTAAATAAAAAAAGCAGTTGATCAACTGCTTTTTAATTTTTATCCCAACATTTTCTGAGCTTTCTTTACTCCTTCAACGAGCTTATCTATTTCTTCAAAAGTATTGTAAACTGCAAAACTTGCTCTCACCGTTCCCGCTATATTGAAAAAGTCCATAATCGGCTGTGTACAGTGATGGCCTGTTCTTACAGCAATGCCCAATTTGTCAAGAATCATTCCTACATCGGAAGAAATCCCCACACCTTCCAGATTAAAGGAAACTACACCTGTTCTCTTGGCTTTTTCACCATAAATCTTTATGTTTTCCAATTCCAAAAGTTGTCTCTGGCCGTATTCAAGTAAGGCATTTTCATGATTCTGAATATTCTGTCTGCCGATTTTATCCATAAAATCAACAGCGGCACCCAATGCGATATTTCCTCCTACATTTGGGGTTCCTGCTTCATATTTAAAAGGAAGTCCGGCGTAGGTCGTTCCATCAAAAGAACAGGTTGCGATCATCTCTCCTCCTCCATGAAACGGAGGAAGCTCTTCGAGGATTTCCTGTTTTCCGTAAAGAATACCGGTTCCCATTGGCGCGTACATTTTATGTCCTGAAAACACGAAGAAATCACAATCCATCTTCTGTACATCAATCTCAAAGTGAGGAACAGACTGCGCTCCGTCGATCACAACATAAGCATCTGAGTTTTTCCTTGTTTTAGCAATGATTTCCTCAATAGGATTCACAATTCCCAATGCATTGGAAACCTGATTTACAGCAACAACTTTGGTTTTTTCGCTTAAAAATTCATCCAGATAATCCAGTTGCAAAATACCGTTTTCATCGATTGGAATTATCCTTAACTTCGCTCCTGTTCTTTCACACAGCAACTGCCAAGGAACGATATTGGAGTGATGCTCCAAATAAGAAATGATAATCTCATCATCCTTTTTAAGCTTCTGCGTCAGGATATAAGCGATGAGGTTTAGACCTTCTGTTGTTCCTTTAGTAAAAATGACTTCAAAGTCGTGCTTTGCATTAATGAATTTCTGGATCTTCCTTCTGGAAAGCTCCATTTCTTCAGTTGCAAGCTGGCTTAATGTATGGATTCCTCTGTGAACATTGGCATTAAGCTCAGTGTAATATTCATTCCAGATCTTTAAAACAGAATCCGGTTTCTGAGATGTTGCTGCATTATCTAAGTAAACCAGGGGTTTACCATTTACTTCGCGGTTTAATATCGTAAACTGACTTCTTATTTCCTGAATGTCAAACATTTATTAAAATTTTAAATTAGATTGCTCTTATTTAGAACACTTCAAATTTACGTCTTTTTTTCTGAAAGGACCTATCAGGTTGTTTGCTGATACTTATCATTTGATAGAAATATCCGATAGATAAGATAGCAAAGAAAGGTCGTATTCCTTTTTATCCCCACAATAAAAAAACCTGCCAATAAATTGACAGGTTTCATATGATTTGTTGAATAAGCAAATATTATTCTGCAGATTTTTCTTCTGTTGTAGGAACATCAGGAGATTGTGTTGCCACTTCTTCCTCTGCTGCTTCATCTTCATCATCTTCAATTGCTGCACCACCTTTCATTGCATTTCTAGACATCTTAACAGCTACTACAACTGCATTGTCCGGGTGTACGAAAGAGAAACCTTCAGCTTTGATACCTCCTACATAAAGTTTGTTACCGATTTTCAATGAAGTAACGTCAACAACGATCTCATCCGGCAAGTTTGCAGGAATTGCTTTCACTTTCAACTTTCTGAAAGACTGACGTAAAACACCACCAGCCACAACACCTTTAGAACGTCCGGTAAGTCTTACAGGAACTTCCATAACCACTGGCTTATCGTCAGATAATTGGTAGAAGTCTACGTGTAAAATTTTGTCCGTAATTGGGTGGAACTGAATATCCTGAAGAACTGCTGGAATTGTTTGTCCGTCTAGTTCAATAGATACCGTGTGTGCTTCAGGAGTGTATACTAAACCTTTAAACGCTTTCTCTTCAGCAGAGAAGTTTAAAGGAGCTTCACCTCCATAAACAACACAAGGAACTAATTCAGCATCACGTAAAGCTTTTGTAGACTTTTTGCCCACGCTTTCTCTTTTTGTACCTTGAATTGTAATAGATTTCATTTATAAAAAATTTAAAAAATTGTTCTGTTTAATTTTGCATTACGCTAAAAATCAATTAAATAACAAACTTACTGCTAATTGATTGGTGCTCATGAACCATCTTCATAACGTCTGCAAATAATGGGGCGCAAGATAGCACTTTTATTTTAGTTGACAAATTATTTTTAACAGGAATTGAGTCAGTTACAATAACTTCCAACAATTTAGAGTTCTCAATATTTTCGTATGCTTTTCCGGAAAGTACTCCGTGTGTAGCCATCGCTCTTACTGATTTTGCTCCTTTTTCTATCAAAATATCCGCTGCTTTACAAAGTGTCCCTGCAGTATCAATCATATCATCAATCAGGATCACATTCTTCCCTTCCACATCACCAATAAGGAACATCTCTTCTACAACATTTGCCTTTTTTCTTTCTTTGTAAGCAATAACCACTTCAGCACCCAGGTGACCTGCATAGTTTTTCGCTCTTTTCGCTCCTCCCATATCCGGTGAAGCAATAGTAAGATTGTCCAGGTTTAAAGCTCTGATATAATCCACGAAAATACTTGAAGCGTAAAGGTGATCTACCGGAATTTCAAAGAACCCCTGAATCTGGTCTGCGTGAAGATCCATCGTCATTATTCTTGTTGCTCCAGCTGCTGTCAATAAATTAGCAACCAGTTTTGCACCTATCGGAGCTCTCGGCTTGTCTTTTCTGTCCTGTCTTGCAAGTCCAAAATAAGGGATTACAACAGTAATGCTTTTTGCGGAAGCTCTTTTCGCTGCATCAATCATCAATAGAAGTTCTAAAAGATTGTCTGCTGGCGGGAAGGTAGATCCGATTAAGAAAACTCTTCCTCCTCTTACTGACTCATCCAGAACAGGCTCAAATTCTCCGTCGCTGAACTCCTGAAAGTTGATTTTTCCTAACTCTTTCCCATAATATTGGGCAATTTTTTCTGCCAAGTCCTTACTGGTTCTTGTACAAAATAGATAACTTAACTGATCGGCCATTTTTACTTTTTAAAGATTCTGCAAATTTAAAAAAAAACCACAAGAATTACTCTTGTGGTTTCTAAGTTTTTATTTTCCTGTATTATTACGGGAATTTTATTCCTGAATATTTGTTAGGATCTACCTGCGGCAGATTGGATTTGTACGTTGCGTTGATTGATTTTATAAACTCATTGGCAATCATCCCATATCCTCGTCCTGTTAAGTGAACACCATCCAAGGAGAATGCACCACCTGTAACGAATTTGGCAGTATATTTTACTCCATCGAAAGAAATCCCTGACTGAGAGCCAAGTTCTGACATTTTCTTATTAGCATCTACAAAAGCATATCCCTTTGCAGTTGCTGCCGCTTTAATAGCAACATTATAAGCATCAATAGTGGTATTAATTTCTGTAACCTCCGTACCTGTCAGTATATAATTATCAGCAAACGGATAAGCAATTCCTCTTGCTCCAAGTGATGCAGGAACTCCTGTAGGAAGAGCCTGAAGTGTACCAATAGCAGCTTTTGTAGTCAACGGTACAAGATCCCCCGCTTTCGCCTGTCTAGCCTGTCCGTATGTGGCACCAAGATAACCTGCTAAAGCCACTAATGTCGGATTTCCCGAAGCCGCAGCCGCAGCAGTAATCTGTCCATTAAGCGGTGCTAAACTTTCATCTTTGATAAGCAAAGGATTTGCTGCTGTTTTTGAAAGAGGCTTAATTCTGTCACCTGCACCCAAAGCAGTCAAAATCTGGCTTAGAGGACCGTAAACCTGGGCGTTCAATGCATCAATAGTAGCATTTCCTACAGTTACATTTCCATTTCCAAGCACAGCGGCTGTTAAAGGATTAACGGGTATAGTTGTTAATGCCGGTATAGAAGTCACACTGGGGATATTAGCGATAACCCCCTTCGCATTTGTACTTGCAATTTCATTCACCAAAGCATTATAGTACTGAGTAAACTGCACTGCAGGAGTTAACGTTTCAGCAGTAGCGTCTGCTCCTGCTAAAGCATATAGTAAGGCATCATTATTTCCTATCCAAAGAGAGAAAAAGGTTGGACTCTGTTTTTTAAAGTCCTTTATAACGGATGTACCAGGCTCAGAAGCAAATCTTACAAAATAAGGATTCGCTGTTTTTGCAGCTACACCCTGTACATTTCCATAGTTGTCCGCTAATAGGTGGGCTACTTTCGCACCAGGTACCCCCATGTTATTAAAAGGACCTGTTAACACCGTATTCGTTAAAGTGGTTGCAACGTTGCCGTTGGCATTTTTTAAGTCAGGCGAACCGTCTATAAAAGAACTGATATAAAGTTTAGTATTGGCGATCTGTAATGTGCCCAAAGGAGTTGCGAGAAGCAAACCTCCATTATTATCAGGCATTAAAGGCTGTTTGAAATCACCCCCTCCTACTAATTTCATCTGCTGAGCAATCATAGAAGGATACGATTCGTTCTGTCCGTCCGCATAAAGAGCACCATCTCTATAACCAGAAGTAAGGGAATTTCCCAGGGCAACATATTTGGTAAAGTCTGCATCTCCCTTTGTTACTTGGATATCTTTTACATCAGTATCAAAATCGTTTTCACAACTTGTTGTAAAAAGAAGTGCGGAAACGGCAAGTGTTGATATTATAATTTTTTTCATAGTCTTTCAATTAAAAAGGGTTGTAAGATAAACCTAAACCAAAGTAAAACGCTTTAGCCTTTGCCTGTCCGTTAAATCCAAGATTAGCGTTTTTCACGTCTCTTGCCTGAGGAATAGCATATCCCCCAGCTAAATCAATTCCAAACTGCTTTAGTTTAAAGCCTAAACCTCCAGTAACAACATAGGTGTTAAATGAAGGTGTTTCAGGAATGAAGTTTTCATCTGTATAAGGAGATTCGTCATAGTAAGCTCCCAAACGGCCAAAGATCATATCGGTGATCGCATACTGAGTCCCTAACCTAAATGTTTTTGAGTTTCTAAAGTTTTTTTGAGATACAAGAACTGTTGGGTCAGCAGGATTGTTTGTAGCAACTGGAGCAGTAGCAAAGTCCAGCGTCAGCTTGCTGTATCTTTCCCATCCGTGATAGTTAAAGTCAGCTGAAACCAACCATTTCGGTGTCACCTTATAGGTTAAACCAATGGTATACTCCTCCACTAAAGGAAGTGTTGCTGTGAATTTATCCTGTCCTGTACTTGGATCAAGCCCCAATAGAGGATAAACAGATGCAGACGGGAACTTAAATGTAGCTGTTCCCTTTTTAGCTTTCATATCTATAGGTGAACGATAAGCAATACTGATGTCTAATTTCGGATCAGGTCTGAAATAGAAACCGAATCCGTAACCACTTCCACTTGCTTTTTCGTCTTTAATATTCAATTCACCACCAAACTGCGTTACCGTTTTGTCCCAGTCTACTTTGCCTTTTGCATAAATATAGCTTGCACCGAATGATACCCAAGGAGCCAGCTTCACAGAGACCATAGGCTGAAAATAAAAGCTCTTAAGCTCCAGTTTCTGCACCATCTCTTTTCCTTCCCAGTCGCTAGGCCACTGGATAGTACTTCCGAAAGGTGTCGTAAAACTGAAACCTACAGATAAGTTTTCAATCGGTCTATAAGCCACCGCAGCATATAAAGGAGTCCCGAGAGGATTATCCGTTTCTGTGCTTTGTAAAGTATTCAAGTTTTGAAAAGTAACTTTATTACTTGCACCAAACCCTCCTGCCACTATACTCAGTTTAGAAGGGATGAATGACATACCCGCTGGGTTAAAGAACGCCACACTTGCATCTTCGGCATGAGCACTAGTATGCGCCATTGCCAATTGTTTCACTCCCTGCAGAGATACTCTAAAGCCCCCTGCGTAAGATAAAACACCCGCCAATAAAGCAGTTGATACTAATATTTTTTTCATAGACTGTTATTATATAACCCAAATATAAAATTATTTTGAATACACCTGTTAATATTTCTTAATATTTTAAACAATATAGCAAAAGAAAATTATGTTTAAAATAGTACTTTAGAAATACATCAATATAAAGATGTACTGTCTAGCTACTTATCAACTTTTAACTTGTTGTATATTTTTAACGTTTAAGGTTAAACAACAGTGATATTGAATATTTAAGTATTTTAGAATTGCATAAAGATAAATTTACATAAATTTGCAAGATTATAAAAAATAGTTATATGAGTTGTGGATGCAAAACATCCGGCGATTCTGCCCATTCATGCGGACCCAAAAAAACCGCGAATGGTTGTGAAAGTGTAAATACCTGTGGTAATAGTTATAAATTAAGTGTTTTCGATTGGCTTTCTAACATCAACAACCCTGCATCGAATAGGTGTGACCTTGTTGAAGTTAGATTTAAAAATGACAGAAAATCGTTTTATAAAAATGTAAATAATATTCCTTTACATATAGGTAGCGTAGTAACAGTAGAATCAAGCCCGGGACACGATGTAGGCGTTGTAAGCCTCACCGGAGAATTAGTAAAGATTCAGATGAAAAAGAAAAAATTTCCTGAAGAATCTATACTCAAAATATACAGACAGGCTAACCAAAAAGACCTTGAGGTCTGGCAGGAAGCAAGAAAAAAAGAAGATGGCGTAAAGCTTGAAGCAAGAAAGATCGCCCATAGAATCGGTCTTGAAATGAAGGTTACTGATGTAGAATATCAGGGAGACTCTTCAAAGATCACCTTTTATTACACCGCCGATAACCGAGTGGATTTCAGACAGTTGATAAAAGAATACGCAGGTGCTTTCAGAACGAAAATCGACATGAAACAAATCGGTTTCAGACAGGAAGCTGCAAAAGTCGGGGGTATTGGATCATGCGGAAGAGAACTATGCTGTTCAACATGGCTAACGGATTTCAGATCTGTTAACACTAACGTAGCAAGATATCAGCAGCTTAGCATCAACCCGCAAAAACTTGCAGGGCAGTGTGGTAAACTGAAATGCTGTCTTAATTACGAATTAGACAGTTATCTTGATGCATTGAGTAACTTCCCTTCTTCTTCAACTACCTTAGATACAGAAAAAGGAAGGGCTTTCTGTATCAAAATCGACGTTTTCAAAAAGAAAATGTGGTTTGCTTATGTAGACAGTTCTATGGCATGGTATGACTTTGATATTGATCTTGTTAAAAAATTAATAGCAAAAAATAAAAGAGGCGAAAAAATTCTTCCTTTAGAAGACCTTAAGCAACCGGACATCCCGGTTCACACGATCGACCTGATTCAGGAAAATAATGTTGACCGATTCGAAAAGAAGAATAGAGGAAATAACAGGAGCAGGAACCAAAACAGGCCGAACAATAACAATAGCGGGCAAAATCAGGGAGGACAGCAGGGACAAGCACAAGGTCAGGGACCTAAGAAAAACAACAGACCAGAAAGATCTGAAAGACCTGACAGACCGGAGAATAACAATTCCGGAAGTCAGCCGAGACCGCAACAGAAGCCACAGCATAAACCGCAGCCAAAAGCAGCAACGGAAAAAACTGACACCCCTTCTGATTCTGAGAAACAGCAGAACCCAAACAAGAAAAATTTCAAAAAGAAATATCCTCCAAAAAAAGATAAAAATGCGTAAAACTTTAGGATTATTACCTCTTATCCTTTTCTTTAGCTGCCAATCTTCTTCGGAAGAAAATGTCATTATGAATTCCGTTAATAACAAATGGAATAAGAAAAGTGAGCAAAAATTTAATCTTGAAGTTTCAGATCCGCAGAATCCTAAAAATATTATATTTGTCGTAAGAAATAATAACAGCTACCCTTACAGTAATATAAGATTTATTGTAAATTTCACCAATCTCAAGAACAAAAAGAAGGAAACAGATACTCTCAATTACGTACTGGCAAAACCCAATGGTGAATGGCTTGGTACAGGTTTTGGTGACACAAAAGAAGCATTATTTCAGTATAAAACAAATTATAAATTTCCGGAAAAAGGGAAGTATGAAATCAGCCTGATGCAGGCCATGAGAAATGATAACCTTCCCGGAATTGAAGACGTTGGAGTAAAACTAGAAACGGCTAAACCGTAAGCATAAATGGAAGACAACAGACAAAACGCAGGAAATAAGGGAAAAACCTTCCCTCTTCCTCCCAAAAAAAAGAAAGATACCTCTTGGAAAAAATGGGTTAAATTTATTTGGATTGGACTCATTGCGGTCGTTTTAGGTATTTCAGGACTTTTCTTTGCTGTTTCCCAGGGCTTTCTTGGGGAAATGCCGGATGTAAAAGAACTTGAAAACCCCGATATCTATGTGGCTTCTGAAATCATTTCATCAGACGGTGTTTTACTAGGAAAATTTGAGAAAGAAAAGACTCAGCCTATCACCTATAAACAGCTTCCACCTTACCTTATCTATGCCTTACAGGCAAAGGAAGATGAACGTTTCAAAGAGCACTCAGGAATTGATTTAAAATCTATCCTAAGAGCCGTGAGATATGGTGGAGACAGAGGGGGTGGTTCTACAATCACACAGCAGTTAGCTAAACTTTTATTTACCAAAGAACCATCTAAAAACCCTATTAAAAGGGTTATACAGAAGTTGAAAGAATGGTCGGTTGCTGTAAGCTTAGAAAAACGATATACCAAAGAAGAAATTATCACACTCTATTTCAATAAGTTCGATTTTACATATAATGCGAACGGTATTGAAATGGCTTCAAAAATTTATTTCAACAAAACAACTTCAGAACTTACACTTCCGGAAACAGCCGTTTTTGTAGCCATGCTGGAAGCTCCTATTGCTAACAACCCTATGAGAAATCCTGAAAGGGCGAAGAGAAGAAGGGATGTGGTTTTACAGCAAATGTTTGAAACAGGCTATATCGACCAGCCAACTTATGATAAAGCAATCAATACACCTGTTGAGACAGATTATCATCCTATTAAGAACATTAGTGATGACTACTCTGCATATTATAAGTTTTATTTAAGAAAAGAAATTGACCGATATCTTGAAGGTTACGAAAAAGAAACCGGTAAAAAGCTTAACCTCTATAAAGACGGTTTGAAAATCTATGTAACCCTTGATTCAAAAATGCAAAAATATGCAGAACAGGCAATCAAGGAACATTTAACTGACCTTCAGAAGAGATTTGACGCCGAACAGAGAGGCAGAAAAAACAGACCTTTCTATTATCTGACGGATAAGCAGGTAACCGGGGTAATGACTCAGGCGATGAAAAGAACCGGTCGTTACAAACAACTGAAAGCTGCCGGAGTTTCTGAAGATTCAATCCTACTGGAGTTCCATAAACCAATCAAAACTTCCCGTTTTACGTGGAGTGGAGAGGAAGAAGTTGAAATGTCTCCTTGGGACTCTATCAGATATCATAAACAGATTGCACAGGCAGGATTAATGTCTATGGTACCTGGAAGTGGAGAGATCAAAGCATGGGTAGGAGGTATCGACTGGCAACATTTCCAGTATGACCACATCAAACAGGGAAAAAGACAGGTAGGATCCACGTTTAAACCTTTCGTATATGCTACAGCTATTATGAAATTAGGAATGACGCCATGTTCTACTGTTTCCAATGGTACCTATGACCACAACGGATGGCATGTTCCGGGAAGAGGCGGAATGCTTACGTTAAAAGATGCATTAGCCCACTCTCAAAACCCCGTAGCTGCTCGTCTGATTGAAATGACAGGCGTAGATGCCGTTATTCAGACTGCAAGAGATTTGGGGGTTACAGAAGATATCCCAAGAAACAATACGATTGCTTTAGGTTCATCTGATATTACGATTTATGAAATGCTAGGAGCCTACAGTACCTTTGCCAACTACGGAAATTACAATAAACCGGAGATGATCTGGAGAATTGAAGACGCCAACGGAAGGGTAATCAAAGAAGTAAATGTAGAACCGAAAGAGGTAATGAATCCAATGTATGCGTACACCATGATCGAACTGATGAAAGGTGTTGCTCAATACGGTACTGCTTCCGGAGAATTAGGAAGAAGAGGAATTTCAAAAGGTGTGGAAATCGCTGCTAAAACAGGTACTACACAGAATAACTCTGATGGTTGGTTTATGGGGATCACTCCAAAACTCGCAACAGGAGCCTGGGTAGGCTGGGAAGACAGAGCAACTCACTTCTTTGGAACCGGTGAAGGACAGGGTGCGAAAATGGCACTACCGATCTGGGCCATATTCATGAAGAAAGTCTGGGCCGATAAATCACTGGGAATTACCCCTGATGACAAATTTACCAGACCGTCAGACTGGAAAGATGGCTGCTCCAATCTTAAAGGTTTAGGAGAAGGCTATGGAGATGATGGAGGACTTCAGACAATTGATGAAATCAAAAATCCGAGACAGGCAGATCCTACTCCTAAAAACAATACAGACAAGAAGGAAGAAAATATCAATGACAATCTTCACTCCACCGATGAGGTAGATTTCAATAAATAAATTCTCTTTTAGAAATACATAAGACCTTTCAATAATTTGAAAGGTCTTTTCTTTTATAATTAATACCTTTGATAAATGAATATCGAACAGATCAAACAACCATTTACAGATATATTTCCCGGGGACCTTTCTGACAACCCAATGCAGAGAAACACTCCAAAAGTCTTATTTGCCACCATAAAGCCTGCGGGATTTGACAAGCCGGAACTTATTGCATTTAACCCCGGTCTTGCAGAAGAAATTGGTCTTGGAGAATATGAAGAAAAAGACCTGGATTTTCTTGTCGGAAACAACCTTCCTGACAATGTAAAAACCTATTCAACAGCATATGCAGGCCATCAGTTTGGAAACTGGGCAGGACAGCTTGGAGACGGAAGGGCAATACTGGCTGGAGAAATAACCAATAAAGACGGAAAAAAAACAGAAATACAGTGGAAAGGCGCTGGTGCTACTCCTTATTCAAGGCATGCAGACGGAAGAGCTGTGTTAAGATCTTCAGTACGCGAATATCTGATGAGTGAAGCGATGTTTCATTTGGGCGTTCCAACGACCAGAGCATTAAGTCTGGCTTTTACCGGAGAAGATGTTGTAAGAGATATGATGTATAACGGAAATCCTCAGCTTGAAAAAGGTGCTGTAGTCATCAGAACTGCTGAAAGTTTTCTTCGCTTCGGACATTTCGAGCTGATCTCTTCACAAAGGGAATACAATACCCTTCAGGATCTGGTTGAGTTTACTATCGACAACTATTATCCGGAAATTACAACAGACGGAATTCAGAAATACAAAGACTTCTTTGAAAGTATATGTACCAGAACTGCCCATCTCATGACTGAATGGTTCAGGGTAGGATTCGTTCATGGAGTAATGAATACGGATAATATGTCTGTTTTAGGATTAACAATAGATTACGGTCCTTATTCGATGATGGATGAGTACGATCTGAATTTCACCCCCAACACCACCGATCTTCCGGGAAGAAGGTATGCTTTCGGAAAACAGGGTCAGATATCACAGTGGAACCTTTGGCAGCTGGCCAACTCTCTTCATCCACTAATAAAGGACGAAAAATTTTTAGAAGATACATTAAATCATTACGGCACCTATTTTTGGGAGATTCATGATCAAATGCTCTGCACAAAATTTGGCTTCGACGAACTCAGAGAAAGCGATGAAGAATTCTTCACCAACTGGCAGGGACTGATGCAGGAACTTCAGTTGGATTACACTCTTTTCTTTAATCAACTGGAAAAATTGAATCCTGAAAGTGATGTTAAATTATTGTTCGAAAATGTATCATATGTTGTCCTAACCGATCAGAGAGTTACAAAATTAGAAGACTTTGCTAAAAAATACGAAGCCAGACTTTCATCCAATACGATTTCAAGAGAAGAATCATTATCTCTAATGAAACGATCCAATCCAAAGTTTACCCTGAGAAATTATTTGCTTTATGAATGTATTGAGGAGATCAGTACAGGAAAAACAGAAATGCTTGAAAAAATCACCAAAGCCTTAGAAAACCCTTACGAAGAATTGTATCCCGAATTCTCCGCAAAGAGGCCATCAGCTTATGATGACACGACTGGCTGTTCTACACTTTCTTGCAGTTCCTAGTGTATAAATTGCAACATACAAACAATTTTGTTGCATTTTATACATACCAATAATATTTTTTCACTAATTTTAGAAAAAAAATATTATGAAAAAACTTATACTCTCTTTAGGCTTAATATTGACCGGAGCCACTACGCAAGCACAAACAGTATTATTAGATGAAGGCTTTGAGTCTTATACTAATTTTGCCATTACAGGCTTTGGAAGCTGGCTTACTTTAGACTTAGATGGCCTAAACACTTATACAGGAGGAGGTCCGGTAGTTGGAGGGACTACAGTGCCAACTTGGACCGCAAACTGGACAAATAGGGGGCTACCAATGGCTTTTCAAATTTTCAACCTTTCTGCCAGCAATGCAACTAACAACGCAACTTCAACTGCTGCAGACGAAGAAATTAGAAACTTCAGTCCGCATGCTGGACAAAAATGCGCTGTATCTTGGGCAAGTGTCCCGTCTACTACTCCTGGAGGAGCTACCGCTAACAATGATTGGTTAATTACTCCTGCTGTTACATTAGGCACAAGTGCAAACATTTTGACTTTCTGGGTAAAAGCTTTATCACCCGTTTTTACAGAGAACTATAAAGTAGGAGTTTATACAGGAAGTGGAAATCCAACTTCAGCAGCTAATTTCACTATTGTTTCATCACCAGCAACATCAACAGCTCCTTATGCTGCATGGCAACAAGTTACTATCAATTTAGATGCCTATGCAGGACAGACTGTAAGAGTAGGATTCCAATACATGTCTTCAGATCAATATATGTTTATGCTTGACGATGTAAAAATCACAGCTACAGGTGTACTTGCTACAAATGAAGTTTCATCCAAATCCAAAGAAGCAGTAGCCATCTACCCTAACCCTACCAAAGGAGAAATCAACATCAAAACTGATCAAAAGATTAAGTCCACAACAGTTTTTGATATGAGCGGTAAATCTTTAATTCAGAATGATTCTGACAAAACAGATATCTCTTCACTTCCAAAAGGAACGTATTTAGTTAAAATTAATTTTGCTGACGGAAGCACTTCAACAAGAAAAGTGAGCAAGCAATAATAATATTATCACAATCTTTAAAACTCACCGGAAATGGTGAGTTTTTTTATTTTATTTTTGCAAAAAAACGGACCCGTGTCTTTTATTAAAACAAAACTCATTCATCTTTTAAAGCAAGTATTTCCTTCCACTTATTCTGAGCTGGCTGTATTTAGCTTTTTTCTGATTTGTTATGGAACTTTAGGTACTTATATTGCCCTCCACTACCGAATCATTTTTGACAGTAGAATTCCATGGGACGCGTATTTCAGTTTTGACAATAAAGCAATTGTTATGACTGGTGGAAGCTTCGAAAGACATCCTTTAGCTTACTATTTTTTCAACTGGATAAGAGAGTTTTCCTTATTCATTTCAGGTGGAAAAATGGACACAACTTTTAGGCTTACACTTGCCTGGCTCAGTAATATTGCAATAAGTCTTTGTACAGTACAGATTTTCAAATACCTGAAAAGCATCATAGGGCTTCCCCTTAACACCAGCTTGCTGATCACTCTGTTCTTCGGACTGTTTTCCACAACCATCATTCTTTCTTTTACTCCTGAGAACTTCACCTATACTCTACTGCTGCTCAGCATTTACAATTACTATGCAGCCTTAAAGCTTAGAAAAGAAGAAAAGATCCCCGGATCAGCACTTACACTTGCAGGCATTACCATTGGCGGCCTTACCATTACCAATATTGTTAAAGTTTTTATCCCTATTCTGTTTGAAAAAGATATTTTCAAAAACTGGAAAAAACTTGGAAATGCCGTTTTCCGGATAGTTCTTACCACCGTTTGTTTTGTATTTCTTTATTTATTGAGGATTGATTTTAAATATGAAAACATCTTCTCAAAAACCAACCAGCAGTATGAAAAATTCTCAAACGTAGAATCAATTCCAGATTGGGATATGATGCTTTCTTATTTTTTTGGAGGCAGCATTCTATTCCCAAGTTTCATGACCACGGACAAACACAATATGAAAGGCTTTGATTTTAAAGGCCTTTTAATGGAACCTTATTCTTCTCCATTTTGCTATGCTTTTATCATACTAATATTGGCAATGATATTGTGGAGTTATCTAAAAAATTTCAAAAACAAACTGGTGCAGATTCTCGCCATTTCATTCTTGTTTGACATTGTCATTCACTGCATTATGAGGTTTGGACTTCATACCGCATACATATATGGCGGACACTTTGTTTTTGTCTATCCTCTGCTTTTAGGGTGGCTATTTTACGCTTATAAATCAAAGCCGAAAACTTCATCATTCTTGACCCTGTTAATGGGTATCTTATTTGTCTTTTTACTGGCGAATAACCTTTTTAGAATGTCTGACTTTTTCCAGTTCTTAGAGACTTATTACCAATAAAAAAAGCTGAGAAAACTCTCAGCTTTGAAATTTATATTTATTTGTTCTATCTTGCTTCTGAACAGAAAATTCTATACTGTACAGCGATCGCCGATTTAAAATATTCCCTTATTTTTGAAAGGTCTGATGCTGCACTCTGTTTTGTGAAATAACTTCCTGCTAAAATTTTATAATTTGGTCTTAAAGAAGCATCCGTTTCGACCTTAAGGTTCGGAAATCTTTTTCTGAAATATGATTTCACCTCATTGGCCTCTTCGTTACTTTTTACTGTTGTGATCTGAATTTTAAATCCTAAAATTCTTGGATTCTTTCTGCAAATCTCCGCATTACTCAGTTCTCTGCTCGGAATATAGATCTTTGGCGGTTTTGTACTGGTTACAATTCCACTTTCCGAATTATTTTCTCTTACCGAAGGACTCGAAGGACCACCAGTAGTTCTGGAACATTTATCTTCAATTCCTCCCAAAGCAGCACTTACTTTGGAATCCATTGTCATAATTAGCTCTGTCCCGGACAAAGTATCTTTCTGAACAACCTGTTGGGCTTCAACACTATAAAACCCAAATAAAGATATTATTGAAAATATTTTGATTAAATTTCTCATTTAAACTTGTTTCTGCAAATCTATTAAAATTAAAAAATTATACCAAACAACACTATTTAGAATCAATACAAATTAAACGTAAATGATATTTTCCCTTTTCCATATACCGTTAAATTCCTGTTAAAAATATTATTTTTGCGGAATTGATTGGTTCAATATTTTACTAACATAAGATAATTTAAATGATTAGTTGGAGAAAGCATTATAAACAAACGTTGATCGCAATAGGCTTATTGCTATCGACAAGTGCTTCAATTTACGGGCAAGACGGCGATCCTAAAAACGGAGAGAAACTTTTCAAAGCAAATTGTACTGCATGTCACGCACTGGACAAACAGGTAATAGGACCACCTCTTAAAGGTGTTGTAGAACGTGTAAAGACAGAGGGTGGTGTAGACAAAGATTGGCTTCACAAGTGGATCAAAGACAACAAAGCTCTACGAGCTTCTGGGGATAAATACGCCAATGAGATTTTCGAAAAATTTAATAAGACTGAAATGCAGGTCTTTCCAAATCTTACAGATAAGGATATAGACGACATTTTAGCATTCACAACTAATCCGCCGGCTCCTGAGCCGGAACCGGCTGCTACCGCAGGTACAGCTACGGATGCAGCAGCTGCTGCGCCAGCTGACAAAACAACTACAAGTGTTGTTATCATTTCGCTTCTGGCCATTGCTGCTCTACTGGTTTGGATCTTAATTAAACTGAGACAATTGGTTAAATTAGGTCAATCTGAAGAATTAGCAGGACTTAACGAGACAAGAATTAAATCTTTCAGCGAAATTTATGAGAAGTACCACTACATAGGTAAAGCAGCATTGGGTATTCTTGCCCTTCTGGCCGCTTATGGAGTTTGGAACTGGATCATGTGGATTGGGGTGTACAAAGGGTACAAGCCAGAACAGCCGATCTACTTCTCTCACAAAATTCACGCTGGAGAACAAAAAATCGACTGTCAGTTATGTCACTCAAGTGCCAAGTACGGTAAAGTATCTGAGATTCCATCTATGAACGTTTGTATGAACTGTCACAGAACTATTTCTGAATACAACGCCAAGCATTACATGGAGCCAGGAAAAGATAAAGCATTCTACGATGGTGAGATTCAGAAGATCTATGCAGCTACAGGCTGGGATCCTGCAAAACAGCAGTATACTGGAAAAACACAACCGGTTGAATGGACCAGAATCCACAACATGCCAGACTTCGTGTATTTCAACCACTCTCAACACGTAGTAGCAGGTGAGCAAGCAATTATTAATTCTTTCAACAAAAAGAATCCAAACAACAAAATTGACGTTGTATGTAAAGCTTGTCACGGAAAAATTGATACAATGAATGTTGTTCAAATGGCTAATGACTTCACTATGGGATGGTGTATCGAATGTCACAGAACGACTGAGGTTGATATGAACAACGGTTATAATAAAGAATACTTCAAGAATCTACATGACAAGTTGAAAAAACAATATCCTCAGGATGGCGGTAAAATCACTGTAGATGCAATTGGAGGTCTTGAGTGTGGTAAATGTCATTATTAATAACTAAAAAATTAGAAGTATAAATGGCTTCAAACAAAATACAATTTAGAAGTATTCATGAACTTAAAGATCCAGCTTTAAACAATAAGCTGGCTCAGAAAGAGTTTCAGGAAGAAATTCCGGTAGAAGATTTCCTTGGAGATGCTGAACAGAACGGATCAAGTACTTCAAGAAGAGATTTCTTAAAAATATTAGGATTCTCTACGGCAGCAGTAACATTGGCTGCCTGTGAAGCACCAGTGATCAAAACGATTCCTTATGTGGTAAAGCCGCATGACATTATTCCAGGGGTTCCGAATTATTACGCTTCAACATATTTTGACGGATTCGACTTCGCCAGTGTTTTAGTAAAGACCCGTGAAGGAAGACCGATCAAAATTGATCCAAACCCGGCAGCAGGTGATTTAGGAACAACCAATGCAAGAGCTCAGGCAAGTGTACTTTCTCTTTATGATAACGATAAAGTAAAACAGCCTAAACTGGATGGTAAAGATGAAACTTTCGATAAAGTAGACAGTTTTGTTCTTAAAGGTCTGGCAGATGCAAGTGCAGCAGGTAAAAAGATCGTGCTTTTGTCACACTCTTTACCTTCCCCAACTTTCAAAAAGCTATTTGCTGAATTCAAAGCTAAGTATCCAACTGCTGAACTGGTAACTTATGATGCTTATCCTCACTCTGCAGCGTTAGATGCAGCTCAGGAGGTATTCGGACAGAGAGCATTACCTGTTTATGACCTTAAAGGTTCAGAATTGGTAGTTTCTTTCCAGGCTGATTTCTTAGGAGATTACAACGGAGCAAGCTTAGAAACATCTTTTGCAGCAGCGAGAAAACCAGGACCAAACATGTTGAGACACATTCAGGTGGAGTCAAACATGTCATTAACTGGTGCTAACGCTGACTCAAGATACAGATTAAAGCCAAGTGCTGTAAACAAAACTTTAGTGGAAGTTTACAATGCAATCGTAGGTGGTGGTACTTCAGATAAGACCGCTACTGAAATTGCAACTGAACTTAAAGCGAAAGGCAGCAAAGCTGTTGTTTTAGCTGACGGTTCTAAAGGAGCACAGGTTTTAGCACACTTAATCAACCAAAAATTAGGTTCAGTTGCTTTCACAGGTAAAGCAAACTTCCTGAAAGAATTTGATAAAGCAAGATACCAGGAATTCTTAGGATGGGTAAATGCAGGTCAGGTTGGCGTATTGATCGCAAACAATGTAGACCCTATCTACTCTCATCCAAAAGGAGAAGATTTCAAAAAATCTTTAGCTAAAGTTGCTTGTGTAGTAGCTGTAGCTGATAAGAAAAATGAAATGTACAAAGCAGCAAAAGCTGTAATCCCGGTTGCAAACTGGCTGGAGTCTTGGGGAGATATTGAACCTCAGACCGGAGTGTATACATTAATGCAGCCAACAATCCAGAAGATCTACAAATCAAGACAGATTGAAGAATCTTTATTGGTTTGGAAAAACGGTAAAAACAACGCGGCCAACAATTACTACGATTATCTGAAAGGAAGTGCAGCATCTATCTTAGGAGCTACTTCATTCAACAAAGCTTTATATAACGGGTTCACTACTTCAAATAATGCAACTGCATTATCTTACTCTGGAGGAAATGCTGCTCAGGCTATTGCTGAATTAGGAAACTTCAAAGCTTCTGAATTAGAATTAGTATTGTACACTAAGCCTTCAATGGGTGACGGTACTCAGGCCAACAACCCTTGGCTTCAGGAATTACCGGATCCTATTACAAGAATGTCTTGGGATAACTACTTGACAATTTCTCCTAAAGACGCAGAAAAGTTCGCGATCGACAATGATCTTAATGCAAGAATGCAGCTGGATGGTTCTATCGTAAACCTTACTGTAAACGGAGTAACGATAAAAGACGTTCCTGTATTCATTCAACCAGGACAGGCAGAAGGATCTGTAGGTCTTGCGCTTGGATATGGTAAAAAGGATTCCGGGACTACTGCTGATACAGGAGTAAATGCTTATCCATTATTTGACGGTTCTAACTTAACTGTTTCAGGAGTTAAAATCGAAAAAACTGGAGAAGACCACGAATTTGCAGGTATCCAGCTTCAGAATACATTAATGGGACGTTATGAGATCGCTAAGGAAGTTCCTTTGGCAGAATTCATCAACGTAGCTTTCGATGACGAACACAAAGGATGGAACAAGCCTTTGGAATATCATACAATCAGTGGAGCCCTTCCTGCAAGAAAGATTGACCTTTGGGATGCTTTCGATGATACAGACGGACCTCACTTCAATTTATCAATTGACTTGAACTCTTGTACTGGTTGTGGAGCATGTATCATTGCTTGTCAGGCAGAAAACAACGTTCCTGTAGTAGGTAAAGAAGAAATTAGAATGTCTAGAGATATGTATTGGTTAAGAATTGACCGTTACTATTCTTCAAGACAGAAAGTAGAAGTATACGAAGGATTGAAAGAAGGAATGGCAGTACCAGAATTGTACGGTACAGCATTCGGAGACGGAGGTGCATTAAACCACCCTGCAGACAATCCAGATGTAATCTTCCAGCCAGTAATGTGTCAGCACTGTAACCACGCTCCTTGTGAAACTGTATGTCCGGTAGCGGCTACTTCACACGGTAAGCAAGGTCAGAACCATATGGCTTACAACAGATGTATCGGTACCAGATATTGTGCAAACAACTGTCCATACAAAGTAAGACGTTTCAACTGGTTCACATATAACTTAAATGACAAGTTCGATTTCAATATGAATAACGATCTTGGAAGAATGGTACTAAACCCTGACGTAGTTGTAAGAACAAGAGGGGTTATGGAGAAATGTTCAATGTGTATTCAGGAAACTCAGGCTACTATTTTAGCAGCTAAGAGAGACAACAGAAAAGTAACAGACACTGAATTCAAGAATTCTTGTGCTTGTGCTGCTGCTTGTTCTACTGGAGCAATGACGTTCGGAGACATGAATGACAAAGAATCTGAAGTGAGAGAATTATATTCTAGCAACAGAAGATATTATTTACTAGAGGAGATCGGAACCAAACCAAACGTGTTCTATCACACTAAAGTAAGAAACAGAGTAGAAAAATAAAGTTTAAATAATAAATAGGTAAAAAATGTCAGGACATTACGAAGCTCCGATAAGGGAACCTCTAATTATTGGTCACAAAACTTATCACGATATTACAGAAGATATCGCACGACCTATCGAAGAAAGAGCAGGTAAACTATGGTGGGTTTCACTATACGCAGCCTTAGTTCTATTCATCTATGGATTCGGGTGTATCGCTTATACTATCGGAACAGGTATTGGAGCATGGGGGCTTAACAGAACTATTAACTGGGGTTGGGATATTACCAACTTCGTATGGTGGGTAGGTATCGGTCACGCCGGGACCCTAATCTCCGCAGTATTATTATTATTTAGACAGCGTTGGAGAATGTCTGTAAACAGATCAGCAGAGGCGATGACGATCTTTGCGGTTGTACAGGCAGCAATCTTCCCTGTAATCCACATGGGTAGAGTTTGGGTAGGATACTGGGTATTCCCATTACCTAACCAATTCGGTTCTCTTTGGGGGAACTTTAACTCTCCTCTACTTTGGGACGTATTTGCGATTTCAACGTATTTCTCAGTATCAACTGTATTCTGGTTCATGGGACTAATCCCTGACTTTGCAATGATCAGAGATAGAGCTAAAACTCCTTGGACTAAGAAAATTTATACATTCCTAGCATTTGGATGGGGTGGTAAAGCAAAACACTGGCAGAGATTCGAAGAACTTTCTTTGGTTCTTGCAGGTTTAGCGACTCCACTTGTATTCTCGGTACACACCACGGTATCATTTGACTTCGCAACGTCGGTTATTAAAGGATGGCACTCTACAATCTACCCTCCTTACTTCGTAGCCGGTGCGATCTTCTCAGGATTCGCGATGGTACAGACGCTATTGTTGATTGCTAGAAAGGTATGTCACTTAGAAGAATATATCACAATGTATCATATTGAAATTATGAACATCGTAATCGTTCTTACAGGTGGTATGGTAACGGTAGCTTATGCTACTGAATATTTCATCGGATGGTATTCCGGATCAAGATTTGAAGACTTTACTTACCTTTCTCCGGGTGCTGCAGTAGGACCTTACTGGTGGGCATTCTGGGCACTAATTACTTGTAACTTGATTGTTCCTGCATTATTCTGGTTCAAGAGAGTAAGAACAAATATTATTGCTACATTTATTATTGCGTTAATTATTAACATCGGTATGTGGTTTGAACGTTTTGATATCATCGTTATCAACCTTTCGAGAGATTACTTACCTGGATCTTGGACTATGTTTAAGCCAACGATCATTGATGTGGGTGTATACTTAGGAACAATCGGATTCTTCTCTGTATTATTCTTACTATACGCAAGAACGTTCCCTGTAATTGCACAGGCTGAATTAAAATCGATTCTGAAAATTTCAGGTGAAACTTATAAAGCAAAAGAAGGAGATGAGCACCACTAAAATTGTATACGGACTTTATGCTGACGACGACGATTTAATGAACGGCGTTAAGGCATTCAACGATAAAGGAATCGCGATAAACGAAGTATATACTCCGTTTCCGGTTCACGGACTAGACAAAGCTTTAGGGTTAAAGAAAACCAGAATTTCTGATGCCGCATTCTTCTATGCTCTTTATGGAGTTACCATTGGTGCTACTGTAACCTGGTATGTAATGAATCATGACTGGCCTCAAAATATTGGTGGTAAACCAGCTTTTGACTGGGCACACAACATGCCTGCATTTGTAGTTCCAATGTTTGAATTAATGGTATTCTGTGCCGCTCACATGATGTCTTTAACGTTCTTAGTTAGAAACAAAATGTATCCGGGAGCACCAGCTCAAAATCCAGATCCAAGAACTACTGATGATAAATTCCTTATGGAGTTTGTAACTGAAGACGTAGAGACTGTAAAGCAGTTACTTATTGAAACCGGAGTTGAAGAAATAACTGTTAAAGACGCTTAAAATGAAAAAGAATGTATTAAAAATTACAGCTGTTTTAGGTTTAGCAACGGTTTTACTTAATTCTTGCGGACCAAAAGAAAATACACCATTAGTATATTTCCCGGATATGTACTTTCCGGTAGCTTACGATCCATTGATGAAAGCTCAGGATGCTTATTCAGATCATGAAAATGAAATTCCTGCTTTCGTTAAAAATAGTTTTGCAACAGGTCTTGCTCCCGTAGAAGGATCAGTTGCTCAGAATAAAGACGGAGTTTTCGAAGAAAGTCTTCTTCCTAAAAATGCAGATGAATATAACGCAGGTTACGATGCTTCTAAAAAGATCGCCGGTTCTCCTTTAAATCCTGCCAATGCAGCGAAAGATATTGAGAGAGGAAAGTTCTTATTTGAGCGTACATGTTCTGCATGTCATGGTGTAGGCGGAGATGGACAGGGACCAATAGTTCAAAGTGGTGCATATTCTGGAGTTCCAAACTATGCAGACAGAGAAATTACTGTAGGATCTGTTCATTATGTATTAACTAACGGTAGAAACGCAATGGGATCTTATGCTGGCCAGCTAAGTGCAGGTGACAGATGGAGAGTGGCAATGTACGTGATGAGCGCCTTCAAAAAAGGAGCAGCAGCACCTGCAGCAGCTACAACGGCTACAGCTACACCAGCTGCAGCTGCAACAGAGACTACTACCGAAACTAAAAAATAAGAAAAGAAATGTATAGTTTTTCACCAAAATTAAAATCAACTTCTCTAATACTTCTTGTTGCAGGTATAGTTCTGTTTGCTATTGGTTTTTTCATGAATAATGGGATCAGTACAGAGAGAATTAAAGAAATGATGGAAGCAGTTCACTCTGCAGGTCATAATGCACCTACTCACTCCAGTGAGATGGTTGGACCTCAGGATGAAGCTTCTCATTTAGAGCATGCGACAATGCAAATTCATAATTCGCCTTTAGCATCAATACATTTCGTAGCTGTATTCTTCTTCGGACTAAGTTGTGCAGTATTATTTTTCTACTGTATTCAACATGCAGCTCATGCAGGGTGGCCAATCATTATTACAAGAGTAATGGAAGCTATTGCTTCTTACATTCCTTACGGAGGTGCTATTCTGGTAATATTAATGCTATTGAACATCTTCCACCAAGGCCATATCTTCCACTGGATGGATCCGGACTTGACAGACCCTACCTCTGCACATTTTGATGTGATCTTATTCGAAAAGAAAAGATTCTTAAACATCCCTTTCTATGCAATAAGAACGTTTATCTATGTAATAGGTGCTTCATTCTTTGCCTGGAAACTTAAGGCTCAGTCTAAAAAAGTAGATGAGACGAAATCAAAAGTAGAATATCAATTCCTTTACAGATGGGCAGTAGGATATATCGCATTCTTCGGATTTGCTTCTGCGGCTTGGGCTTGGGACTGGTTGATGTCTATTGACCCTCACTGGTATTCTACAATGTATATCTGGTATTCAATGGTAAGCTGTCTTTCAAGTGGAATCGCTATGATTATCCTTTTTAGTGTTTACCTTAAGAAAAACGGATTCTTACCTCAGTTCAATGACAATCACTTACACGATTTAGGAGTATTCCTTTTCGCTACAAGTATGCTTTGGACATATACATGGTTTGCTCAGTTCATGCTTTACTGGTATGCGAACGTTCCGGAAGAGGTTAACTACTTCTTTGGAAGATTCCAGCACTATGGTATTACTTTCTTACCAATGTTGATTGTCAATTTCTTATTACCGCTATTGGTATTAGTGAGCAGCAGCATCAAGAGAAATTATAAGGTAGTAACTGTTATGGCTGTAGTGGTTATTCTGGGACACATCCTGGATTACTTCAACATGGTAATGCCGGGAACGGTAGGTCCATACTGGAAGACTCCTGAAGTATTCATTTTGATATTAGGATCTCTCCTTTTTGTAATTGGATTGTTTATGTTTACAGTATTGACTGCATTGTCTAAACTGAAACTAATTCCTACAGGTAACCCTTACCTTCACGAATCTGAAATTTATGAGTATCCTTTCTAAGGACTTGTAACAGAAATAGAATAAAAAAGACTGATTGTAATGATCAGTCTTTTTTTATGCCCATAAGTGAAGATTTTTGGATTGTCCGGGCAACCATTTGCAATGTTGTCTGTCTTTAAAATAAAACTGATGTATTATTTCAATAAACAATCAAAACAAGATATCATTATGAAAAGAAATTATCTGCTCTGCACACTGTTCGTTTTTCTGTTCAGCTTTATTCAGGCACAAACCATAACTTTTGTTTCTGAGCAAACAAACAAACCTCTTCCTAAAGTTTCTGTCTTTGGAAAAGACGGAAACATCCTCGCCTACTCTGATATCGACGGAAAAATTGATAAAAAGTCTTTAAGTCAGGATCAGGAAAAATTTAAGATTGTTTATGACAACTTTTCTGTAGCGACACTATCATATTCTGATTTTGAACAAAATACTATCAAGCTTAACGATCAGGTAAAAGAAATTGAAACGATTGTTATTAAGAATACCAAGCCTGCAAAATACATCTTTATTAAAGGGAATTTCAACTCCTACGTGACCGTAAACAAAAGACTTAACTGCTATGCGGATGGAGTTGTTACTTATATTTTTGACAATAAAACCAAAAAATTAAAAAGTACCAATGTCGAACAATACAGAGTATACAGACTGGAAGATCCTAAAAATGAGAAAAAGCATACCGATTCCTGGGATTATGGTTCTTCTTTATCGGTTCCTGAAATGAAAAATGTAGGAAATATTGATGCATACAAAAAGAAAAATACAAAACTCAAAGAATTGAAAGGGCAGCGTAAAGATGAAGTAGAAATTACCGGTGAATACCTCCAGCAAAAAGAATTTGCAATATTTGGGTTCAGATTTTTTGATCTAAAAGGAATTATCAATATTGCATTTGAAACTGATTCACAGAAAACGCTAAAAGACATTTTGGAGTATAATGAAATTGACTTTTTAAAATTAAAACATAAAACTGAAAAAGATTACAACCAGCTAATGGCCTATAGTAATTTCTATACGACAGAGCTGGGATTCACCAATGACAATGATCTTGAAAAAGTAAAATTTAAAAAAGAGCACAGCAACTACAACACAAAATTTTGGCAGAGCCCTTCGTTCCCAAATATGCAGACCATTTTCAGCTCTTTCTTTAAAGATGATTTAAAAGAACAGGAAAACAAAAAGTAAGATTCTTCAGAACTGACCGACTTCTATAATACACAAAAAAAAGACTGACCTTATTGAGCAGTCTTTTTTTATGGAATGATTGCTGAATGCTGACAGTTAAAAAATTACATTATTTGTACAACTCTGTGCAAATTATGATCGTTTTTCAATACACTATCATAAAATACTTTCTTCATCTAAAAAACACAAAACAAAAATAAAAACCAGCTATTATTAAAGGTTTTACTAAATTTGCAATAAACAAAATAAAATGAAAAAGTTTTCTTTTCTACTTGTTCTCAGTCTCTTGCTTTTTACAGCATGCAGAAAGGATCATGTAGATGCTACGAATACTAAAACGCTGCAGTCGAGTATCAACGATATGACTTCCAGCCTTTCAACAATTAAACAAATCAAATTTAATGAGGCTCTTTACATCTTAAAAACCTTCGGCGTAGAAGCAGACGGTGATGTAGAAGAACTTAAAGCCCTTGGAAAACTTATCGACGGAAAAAAAGTTCCTGAGATTCTGACATTGGCTGACGAAGTTGCACAGAAAAATGGTATTGAGTGGGCCAGTACATCCCCCCCTTCTCTTGGAGAAATGAATATATTCGGAGATGACAAAGCCAAAGAAACTGATGCTAATGACGTCAAAGCAGGTTCATTAAGCATTGTCACCAGACCTACTGGCGATGACGGAACGGGTGCACCTACAGCTATTCAGATCGTTCCCAGACTTGTAGATGCAGCAGGAAAGCCTGTGTCGTTTACCGGAGCCGGTTTAGAAGCTACTTTAGAAGTATTCAGTAATGGAGTAAAGCTTTCTACGGCTAAAAATCTTATGCAGGATAATAACTTCAAAGGATTTAACTTAAAATTCTCTTCAATTCCTGCCGCAAAAGTGGTAGATAATAAAATTGATATTACCGTTTCTGTGAAAACCACAGCAAAAACCTTTAAGATGTCAAAAGTTGGACTTGATGTCAATCCTTTAGCTCTAAAAGTTCCTGCGGCACCAAAGAATGATTCAACAGCAGTAACACAGGATCCAAGCGCTGTAATTGACCCTAATAATCCAACTACCGCACCCACAACATCTACAGATCCTACATCTCCTGCAACTACGCCTGCTCCTCCTAAGCAGCCGACAGCAGATCCAAAAAATACAGTAAGTAAGTTTTTAAACAGCGTAAGTTCTCAGAATCTTAAGGCAGCATATGATACTTCAAGCAACCCAAGTTGGGGAAGCTATGAGTCATTCTCCAATCCTACTTCAGGCTTTGGATCCGTGAAGAATGTAAGCGTAAAAAATATTACAACGAATGCCAATAACTCCAGTGGAGCAAGCGTAAACGCAACATACGATGTAACAGATAAGACCGGGAAAACAACATCACTAAAAGTAACCTTCGGACTTAAAAATGTAAATGGAGACTGGAAAATTTCCAGCTATAAAATAAACCCATAATGGCTTCACAAGAACTGATCAATAAACTAGAAGAAACCATTGAAAACTTTCCTGATTTTCCTATTCCGGGAATTCAGTTCAAAGATATTTCACCTATTTTTCTTAACCCGAAGCTTTATGAAGAAGTTATCGCAGATCTCACCGCTTTCAGTAAGGGTAAAGTAGATGCCGTTTGCGGAATAGAAAGCCGAGGTTATCTATTCGGAATCGCCATTGCAGTAGCATTGGAAGTTCCATTCATTCTGATTCGTAAAAAGGGGAAACTTCCTCCACCGATCATTTCAGAAAAGTATGATCTTGAATATGGAAGCGCAGAAATAGAAACGCGCGAAGGGCACATTAAAAAAGGACAGAGAATTCTTATCCACGATGACCTTCTCGCAACCGGAGGAACGACAGAGGCCGCTGCTAAGCTTGTAGAAAAGCAGGGAGCCACAGTTTCCCAGTTCAGCTTTCTGATCGGTCTAAAAGATCTTAAGGGCGAAGAAAAACTGAAGAAATTCGGGGCGGACGTATACAGCATCCTCGAATACTAAGTTTTTTGAAACAAAAAGAGAAGCGTTTTCTGAGCTACTTTGCAAATATTTGCTTGATTTCGAACTCACAAAACGATAAAAAAAATGCTATTACAGATATCACGCTGAACGAAATCGAAGCGTTTTTACGAATAACATTTGGCAATTCATAACATTTTCACAATAATACTTCAAAGTATTTTGTAAATCATTCAGAAACAATTAAATTTGCATTTCAATTTTTAAGAATTTATGGCAAAATTGGGAAAGAATGCTCAAAATGAGCAAGAAGGTAAAGAAACGGTTGAGTTCTTTAAAGACCTTGACAGAGAGGCTTTAAACACCGAAAGATTTCTTGAGAAATATTCAAAACAATTGGGTATTGTATTCGGGGTATTGGTTTTAGGCGTTTTAGGGTTCTTTGGATACAAACAGTTTATAGAGGCACCTAAAAATGTTGAAGCTGTAAAAAGTTTCCTTTCTGCTCAAAAAAAGCAGACTGAAGGAAAAGATAAAGAAGCATTAGGCGGAAAATCTGCAGCAAATCCAGGTTTTTCAGGAACATATAACGAATATTCCAACACGAAGATTGGTAAACTTTCTGCTTACAATGCGGGTTTACTGAAGTTCAAAGAAGGAAAATTCCAGGAAGCTTATGATCTTTTAGACAAATTTTCATCTGACAACAAAACATTGGTAGCAATGAAATTCGGTGCTATGGCAGATGCAAAATCAGGTCTTAACAAAAATGACGAAGCTCTGTCTCTATTAGACAAAGCAACAACTGCTTCCGATGATCCTTACACAATTTACTACTTCACAAGAAAAGCAGGTATTGTAGCATTAGGATTAAAGAAAAATGCAGAAGCTAAGAAATACTTCTCTGCAATTGACGAGAAATATCAGGACTACGATAACGGAATGTCTGATTCTTATATTGAAATGACTAAATATTTTTAAAAAATGGCAACAGTTAATCTTTCCGATTACAAGCCACTTCATATAACAAATGCCGAAGATTTTTCTATCGGCATTGTTTTTTCTGAGTGGAATGAATTTGTAACTTACAATCTTCGTGATGCAGCCCTGGAAATCCTTGAAAAGGAGGGCGTAAAACCAGAAAACATCAGACTATTCCCGGTTCCGGGTGCTTTTGAGCTTAACTATGCAAGTATGCAGCTTTGCAAAGAAAGAAAATACGATGCTGTGATTGCTATCGGATGCGTAATCCGTGGTGAGACCCCTCATTTCGATTTTGTATGCTCAGCAGTAGCACAGGGAATCAAAGACTGTAATGTCTTAACAGATACTCCTACTATTTTCTGTGTTTTGACAGATGACACAAAAGAACAGTCCATTGCAAGAAGCGGTGGTGATTTAGGAAATAAAGGTGTAGAGGCAGCGGTTACCGCTTTGAGAATGATCGATTTCAAAAAAAATCTTTCCAACAAAAAAGGAAACATCGGTTTCGGACATTCTTAATTCTTAATACATCTTAACAACACACAGGACTATTTTTCAATAGTCCTTTTTTTAGTGATAATCAGATTCCTCTATCCTTTTTCGAGAGATTTCTTAAATTACATAATACGTTAATTCTTCACTAATAATTCAAAAAAACTATAAGAGATATCATGTTTTTATTTTTTTTCACTAAAAGTTATATACAAAAACTATCTTTGTGGGAATTAATCTATACTTAATATACATGTTTCCAAGCAAAATAAAACCATTCTTGTATTTAGGGATCTTTTATCTTATTATTTCACTGATCGTTCGGACCGTATTCTTTTTTCATCCCATTACTACGGCCAGTTTCGGTTTTTTTGAAGTCTTAAAAGTTCTGTCTATCGGATTGCTGAATGATATTTTTGTTTTCACTCTGGCCAGTACCATTTTGGCAGTTTACTTTCTATTCCTGTCGGATTCCAAATACAAAAAGCCATACGGATATATCATTTTTGGAGCTCTTGTGCTCTTTTTTCTATACATCCTGCTTATTCCCAATAATATTTTCAACCAGTATGGGGGATCTATATCAGAAGTGGCTTTAACTTTCGTTGGAATCAAGACTCTTTTCTTTGGTCTGATGCTTTTTATTCCATCAAAGAGGATCAAAATCAGGAATGTATTATATTTCATCACCTTACTGCTCTATGTTCTTCTGATTATCTTTAATGCAGTCAGTGAATATTTCTTTTATAATGAGTTTGGGGTACGTTACAATTTTATTGCAGTCGATTATCTGATATATACCAACGAGGTTATTGGAAACATCATGGAAAGTTATCCTGTTGTTCCTTTGTTTTCGGCTATTCTTATAATTACTTTAGCGGTAACATGGTTTATTTATAAGAAAACCAAAGACGAACTTTTAGAACTTCCGAATTTTAAACAGAAAATGATCCTTGTAGGTACTTTTGCAGTGATGGCAGGCATCAGTATTTTCGGTATATCTTCATTAATGCAGATCAGGTCTGACAATGTTTTTGCAGACGAGATCGAAGACAACGGACTTCCAAAATTCTACTGGGCCTTTACCCACAACGAATTGGACTATTTCCAATTTTATCCGCAAATCGGCCAGCAGGATGCTGAAAAGAACTTTTTAAGCCAGTATTCCGAACCTTCATTATCAAGAAATATAACTTCAGAACAGCCTGAACTTAAGAAAAATGTTGTTTTAATCTCCATTGAGAGCCTATCTGCTGACTTTATGGAACATTATGGGGGCACCAAAAAGATCACTCCTTTCCTGGATAGCCTGGCAGACCGCTCCATGATGTTTACCAACCTGTATGCGACTGGAAACAGAACCGTAAGAGGACTTGAGGCACTAACATTATGTATTCCTCCTACTGCCGGAGAAAGCGTTATCAAAAGAGACGACAACAAAAATAAATTCACAACTGGCAGCGTATTCAAATCTAAAGGATATGATGTAAAATTCCTCTATGGGGGCTACAGTTATTTCGATAATATGCAGGACTTTTTCGCAGGAAACGGTTATGGTATTGTCGACAGAAATAATTTTAAACCGGAAGAAATCACCTTTGCCAATGTTTGGGGAGTTGCTGATGAAGATATGGCTAAAAAAGCAATACAGACCATGAACGCTGAAGCCAAATCCGGAAAACCATTTTTTAACCACTGGATGACGGTTTCCAACCACAGACCTTTTACCTATCCTGACGGAAGAATTGATATCCCCGGAACAGCAAAATCTCGTGACGGAGGTGTAAAATACACCGATTATTCACTTAAGATGTTCTTTGAAATGGCTAAAAAGCAGGATTGGTATAAAAACACAGTGTTTGTGATTATTGCTGATCACTGTGCTTCCAGCGCCGGAAAAACAGAACTTCCGATGGACAAATACAGAATTCCCGCTTTGATTTTCTCAGAAGGGTTTATTCAGCCTCAAAAGTTTGACAAGCTGATGTCGCAGATCGATATAATGCCAACCCTTTTTGGGCTGTTGAATTTCAATTATCAATCTAAATTTCTTGGTCAGGATGTATTTACAAAAGAATTCCAGCCAAAAGCCTATATCGCCACTTACCAGGATCTTGGTTTGGTAAAAGACGGACGTTTAACAATCATTTCACCTGTTAAAAAAGTGAAACAATATTCTTTACAGCTGGAATCCAGCAGTCTCGCTCCTGAATTCAAACTGTATTATGATGAGAAACTAATGAAAGATCCGGAGCAGAAACTTGTCAATGACGCTGTATCTGCTTACCAATCTACTTCATTCTGGCTTAAAGAAAAGAAACTTAACCGATAAGGTGAGGAACAAAACGGCTCTGGTTATTGGTGATCAGATGAACACTTTCTCTGATCCCAATGCCCGCAGGCTCCTGCCCTATTACCCAGCTTCCAATAACAGGATAGTTCCCTGCAAAATTAGGCAGGTCAAATAACTGCTGATAAATAAAACCTTCTTTACCATACACGCCATCATTCTGCTCAACAGGAATATTATTTTTGTGCAGAATCACATTAGCTCCTTCTCTTGAATAAATGGGCTTTTTAGCAAAATCTTTCAGATGCTTCGGTTCAAAATAAGACTCCAACAGATAGGGATGATTGGGATACATTTCCCAAAGAACCGGAAGGATAGCTTTGGATGAAAGTAAAATTTTCCATGCTGGCTCAATCCATTGGGATCTGAAACCGTTTTTAACGAGTTTTTCGCCAAAACCGTCCGCAAGAATCCATTCATAAGGATAAAGCTTGAAAATATATTCCATCACCGAACGGTCGCCAGCCACAAATTCTGAAATATCTTCTGCCCATCCAATATCCTGAACCGGAATAAACTCAGTATCGAAACCAGCCTGTGAAGCACAGTCACGCATATATTCTACATTGGTAACATCTTCAATATTGGTAAGTGATGCAAAGTAAATATGATGCGGATTCATATAATTTTTCAGATGCTTCCAGTACGCAATCAGCTTCTCATGAATAGAATTAAACTGATCTTTATATGGAAATTGCTCCTGCAGCCAATACCACTGTATGACCGAACCTTCATATAACGAAGTCGGCGTATCAGCATTGAACTCCAGTAATTTCAAATTCTTCCCGTCAAAACCAAAATCAAATCTTCCATAAATGGAGGGATGATCCTCTTCCCAGCTTGCAATAATATAGCTCCTGAACCATTCAGGAATATTGAATTTTTCCCAAAGATTTTTTTCAATAATATAATCTACAGCTTCCAGACACATTTGCCAGAGCTCAGCCGTTGCACTTTCGATGGTATTAATTTCTTCTCCGGTAAACTGATAGTAATGACTTTCATCCCAATAAAGTCCTTCCAGCGAATGATATCCGAACCCTAGATTTTCAAGTTTATGCTGCCAGTTTCTTCTAAACTGTGATTGAATTCTCTCCATAACTTATGATGATGCACTGAAACCACTTTTCCCTAATTGGCCTCTTACTACATTTCCTTTGTAATTATTTCTTCCGATATTGGATTTATTGCTAATTGCATCACTGTAGTAACCCGCCTTCTGATAGGACCCATAGCTGTAAGCTCCATACGGTCTGAATGCATGATACAGAAGAATTCCTGCCATAAAACCGTGTGTTCTTGTATAAGAGGCTGTCGTATCAGATCTCATATATACTTTCTTCTCTCCGCTATTTTTTGGTTTTTCCTGAGAACAGGCCGCTAATATACCTGTCACAAAAAGCAATTTTATAGAACTCGACTTTTTCATTATTGCACCGTTATAAAAAATTCGTAGTCTTTTTTCGTTTTGGCAATATGGCTGGAACCGTCACTGTCTTCTCCTCCTACAAGAGTATCTCCAAGACTAGGAATAGTATCTTTTTTTATAATTTCTTTAAAAAGCGTCTTATTCTTCCATATTTTATGCTTAGTGATGAGAACATCGGCGGTATCCAAATGTTCAACAGAAAGTTCTGTTTCAATAGAACCACTCTTGTCAACACTGTTCACTTCATCTTCTTTCTCTTTTTTACATGCTGTAAATGCCATTATTCCAATTGATAACAGGCAAAGTTTAATTTTTTTCACGAAGGCTGTAATTTTTCACAAAAATAGTAATTTACTAATGATATTATTTTAAATCATCCGTTTTATAAAAAATATGCTCACATAAAAATCACTACATAATGATATTTTTTATATTTGAAAAAAATAATGCTTTTACCATTCAGCGTTTCTCATGAAAGACCTAAAAAAATGAAATATTCATATTTAAGTAAAACGATTTTTCCTTTTCTCTTATTTTCTTTTGCAATCCTATCTGCTCAAAAGATCATCATTATCAATAATGCCGGTGAATCTATCAATGTAAAATCCGGCAAAAAAGAAATAACCATAAACGGCAATGATAAAAAAGAGTTTTCAGAGACAAAAAGGATTTCGATCAGTGGTCCGAAAGATCTGAACAGATTTATAAATATATTTCTTGAACCATCAGATCAATTGGTGATAGCTGTAGAAAAGAATACTACAATTCATTACTCCGGAGATCAGGCATCCCTTCATCAATACATCAATGAACAACTCAATATCGACACTTTTGGAAGTATAAACCTCTATGAAAATGCGGGAAATAATAAAAAAGCAGGGGAACTAAAAAATATTTCAGAATTACTGCTTGTCAATATTATGAAAAAAGCCAATCTGAGGAATATTCTTATTACTCAGAACGATAAAGATTCAACTAAAAGACTAAAAAATCATATTAAATATAGCTGGCTTAATACCCTGTTTCCTTCAATTGGCAGAGCAGATATGGATTTCAGAAAAGAAGTTATAAATTATTATTTCAAGAAATATATCGAACCAGATATTGAAAAATACAGTTGTGGTAATTCTCTGCAATATAATGTGCTTGAAATTTTAGCCAAAAACAAAGATATATTACAAGCTAAGCTTCCAGTGTATCCTATTGTTGAACATACGGACGCTGATAACATCAATCAGTATCTTCCCCAAAATTGTCAAAAGCAATACTTCCGTAATAAATACAACTATCTTGAGCATATCAATGGTCACAGCAAAGCGTATTATAAAAAGGTTCTAAAAGAAAAATTCAATGATGAATAAATCAAATCTTAATGTATAAATTTTAGAAAGTTATCAGACATTCACTTTACTTATAAAACCCATGGTGCAGACAGCAGACAGGTCAATGCAAATGGGGAAAGCATCATTAAAAAATAATAACTGTCCGGATAAAGACATTCATGTTGTAAGATTTTATCTGTTGTAACATTTAAATTTATAAATTTACGATACAAAAATGATATTCTTATGAAATGGACAGACGACAGAGGCGGAAACGTTGACGACCGCCGTGGTTCTGGTGGCAGCGGAGGCATGGTTGTAGGAGGTGGACTCGGAACTTTGATTATTGCTGCAATTATTTTCTTTTTAGGAGGCGATCCTTCGGGCATTCTGAGCTCGGGCAGTGTGCAATCTTCCGGAAGCGGACAACAACGGGAACTTACTGCCGAAGATAAGCAAATTGGACAAATGGTAGACATGATGGGCAAATGGAACATCCTTACCTGGGACCAGATCTTTAAAGAAAACGGCATGACATACCGTGAACCGCAAATTGTTCTTTTTGAAGATACAACGCACTCCGATTGCGGAACTGCTCAGTCTGCTATGGGACCATTCTATTGTCCTGCAGACCAGAAAGTATATATGGACATGAGATTTTTCAATGAATTGCAAGAGAAGTTCGGAGCTAAGGTAACAGAATTTACGGTCGCTTATGTTCTGGCACATGAAGTTGGCCATCACGTACAAACCCTTCTTGGAACAACACAAAAAGTAGATCAGCTAAGAAGAAGCGGAAGGTATTCTGAAGCAGAAATGAACAGAGTTTCTGTGGCAACTGAACTTCAGGCAGATTTTTATGCGGGAGTATGGGCAAAAAGAACCAACGATACAAAAGGTATTCTTGAGCCCGGGGATATAGAAGCTGCGATAGATGCAGCTCAGGCTGTTGGTGATGACAATATTCAGAAAAGATCTCAAGGCTACGTCAATCAGGAAAGCTTTACCCATGGATCTTCGGCTCAACGTAAAGAATGGTTTATGAAAGGCTACAATACAGGAGATATTAAGCAGGGAGATACTTTCAACCAGCTATTGAAATAATACTTTTAAATGTAATTAAAAACCCCTGAAGAAATTTCTTCAGGGGTTATTTTTTATTCCAGTTCTATTGGATTACTATTTCTTTTGGCTTCATCTTTTGCTCTTTCTTCCATTCTTTTTCTCATATCTGCAGGATTCTGATTTCCTCCTCGTCCTCCACCAGCCGGTCTGGGAGGCGCAGGAAATCCACCACCGCTCTGCATAAATGACATAGGATCGCTTTTATACTTTGCCTGTTGCTTCAGATAATCCGTCCTTTTTACTTTTACAGTATTTCCAAACTGATTCTGAGCAGGGATTTCTGCAATTTTGTAATTTTTCATAAGGTCAAAAGAATATTCTCCTTTATCATCTTCTACTTTAACGATCAGCCCGGGAAGTCCTCCGAATTTATACGGTCCGTCCTGATAAGGCAGATCGGTCGTAAACCAGGCTGTCCATTTCCGCCCGGCAAAATCGCTGGTTGCTTTCTGAACTTTATATTCTCCTATCTTCGTCGTTTCAGAAGACATCTTCCAGTTCAAAGGGCGGTCTTCGTCATACACATAAATGTCTCTTCCTATTCTGTCTTTATAAGATATTTTCTGGCTGGACTTGTCTTTTTCGATAGAATAATTGATATTGCTCCTAAAACTTTCGAGCTGCTCTCTATTAATTGAGCCTCTTCCTCCTCCACCCTGAAATGCTTTCTGCAAGGTAGAATCTCTTTTGTATCTGTTTTCAGAATAAAAAAGTGATTTTTCTGCGGAAATATCCAAATATGCATTTTCAGTTTTAATATCGCTTTTATTTTCCGCGTCAGGTTTCATCGTTACCTGATAAACAAACCTATTGTATTGTGCAGAAATATGCTGGATAAACAGCATTAGAGCAATGATGCTTAATTTTTTCATTGTAGAATAAATTTATTGTTTGGATTTCAAAAGGTTAACAAAGTTAAGCCATCAATAATAAAAATCGATAAAATAAAAATGCTGATTTTTATATCCTGATTTTTGTTCGTATTTTTGCATCATTAAATCATTCTAAATAAATACAATGATAAAAGTATCAGACCAAGCAAAGGCAAAAGCCATCCAACTTATGTCGGAAGATGGTTTCAACCCTGCTGAAGATTATATAAGAGTAGGGGTAAAAAGTGGAGGATGTTCTGGTTTAGAGTATGTTTTGGGATTTGACAATCAAAAAACAGACACAGATCAAGTTTTTGAAGACAATGACGTTAAAATTATTGTTGAGAAAAAGTCTATCCTTTATTTAGCAGGAACAATTCTTGAATATTCAGGAGGATTAAACGGAAAGGGGTTTGTTTTCAACAATCCTAATGCATCCAGAACGTGTGGTTGTGGAGAGAGTTTTTCTTTATAATTAGAAGTTAGAAACGAGAAGTTAGACATTGGCACCATGCTAAAACTAACATCTAAAACCTAACATCTAAAATCTATTAAAATGAGTAAATACACTGAAGACGACTTAAGAGTTGATCTTGAAAATAAAAAATATGAATTCGGGTGGGAAACGAAGATCGATTATGAAGATTTCCCAATCGGACTGAATGAGGATATCGTTCGTGCCATCTCTGCTAAAAAAGAAGAGCCGGAATGGATGACAGAATGGCGATTGGAATCTTTCAGAATTTGGCTTAAGATGACAGAACCTACCTGGGCCAATATTAAATATGAAAAGCCTGATTTTCAAGCAATCCGTTACTATGCTGCACCAAAAGCAAGACCTGAACTAGACAGTCTTGATGAAGTAGACCCTGAATTATTGAAGACTTTTGCAAAATTAGGAATCAATATCGAGGAACAAAAAAGACTTTCAGGAGTTGCTGTAGACATTGTCATAGACTCTGTTTCTGTTAAAACTACATTTCAGGATACCTTGATGGAAAAAGGAATTATCTTCTGTTCTATTTCAGAAGCAATTAAAAACCATCCTGATTTAGTAAGAAAATATCTTGGAAAAGTAGTTCCGAGAGGAGATAATTTTTATTCAGCACTGAATTCCGCAGTATTTTCTGACGGTAGCTTCTGTTATATTCCAAAAGGTGTAAGATGCCCAATGGAACTTTCTACCTATTTCCGTATCAACCAGGCAGGAACAGGACAGTTTGAAAGAACACTTGTCATCGCTGACGAAGGAAGTTATGTTTCTTACCTTGAAGGATGTACAGCACCGTCAAGAGACGAAAACCAGCTTCATGCAGCTGTTGTTGAATTGATCGCTATGGATAATGCTGAGATCAAGTACTCAACGGTTCAGAACTGGTACCCAGGAAATGAAGAAGGAAAAGGAGGGGTTTTCAATTTCGTAACCAAAAGAGGTTTGTGTGAAACGAAAGCAAAAATCTCATGGACTCAGGTTGAAACAGGTTCTGCTGTAACCTGGAAATATCCTTCATGTATCTTAAAAGGTGACGGAGCTATCGGTGAGTTCTACTCTATCGCAGTGACGAACAACCATCAGTATGCAGATACAGGAACAAAAATGATCCACATCGGGAAAAATACAAGATCAACGATCATTTCAAAAGGAATTTCCGCAGGAAAATCTCAAAATTCATACAGAGGTCTGGTAAAAGTAATGCCTTCTGCAAAAGGAGCAAGAAACTTTTCACAGTGTGACTCTCTGTTGATGGGTAATGAATGTGGTGCACATACTTTCCCTTATATTGAAATCAAAGATCCTACTGCCCAATTGGAACACGAAGCAACAACTTCGAAAATTGGAGAAGATCAGATCTTCTACTGCAACCAGAGAGGAATCAATACGGAAAAAGCAATTGCTTTGATCGTAAATGGTTTCAGTAAAGAAGTATTGAATAAACTTCCAATGGAATTTGCCATTGAAGCACAAAAATTATTAGAGATCTCTCTAGAGGGATCTGTTGGATAATTGATTATGGAAACTGAAAGTTTAATTTTAAGAAGACCCGAAAAAGATGATTTTGAAAGGTTTTTTGAAATTAACAAAGATCCACAAACTAATCTTTATAACCCAAGTGGACCGATGAATTCTGCAAAAGCAGAAAACACATTCAAAAGAATGCTGGAACACTGGGATCAATATAATTTTGGAGGTTGGACTATTATAGCAAAAGAAAACAAAAGCATTATAGGTTTTGGAGGCTTGAGCTATAAAATGTATGGAGAAGAAGAAAAACTAAATCTTGGATATCGCTTAGCTGTGGAAGCATGGGGAAAAGGATATGCAACAGAGTTTACAAAGAAAGCTATAGACTTTGGATTTACTGGTATGGGTAAAGAAGAAATATTTGGAATTGTTCGTCCGGATAATATAGCTTCTATTAAAGTTTTGGAAAAGGCAGGTATGACGCAGATAGGAAAGCTAAGTGATGTTCCTGGTCAGCCTGAAAGTTTAGTATATAGAATTCAAAAATAATTTGTTTAGCAAATAAAAATGTTAGAAATAAAAAACTTGCACGCCAGAATTGAAGACGGCGCAGAAATTTTAAAAGGTATTAATCTTGAAATAAAGCCGGGCGAAGTTCATGCGATCATGGGACCGAACGGAGCTGGAAAATCTACTCTTTCTTCAGTAATTGCAGGAAAAGAGGAATATGAAGTAACAGATGGAGACATTCTTTTTGAGGGAGAAAACATTAGTGAATACGCTCCTGAAGAAAGAGCACATAAAGGGATTTTCCTTTCTTTCCAGTATCCAGTAGAAATTCCGGGAGTTTCTGTAACCAACTTTATCAAGGCTGCTTTAAACGAAACGAGAAAGGCAAACGGATTGGCAGAAATGCCTGCAAAAGAAATGCTTGCTATGATCCGGGAAAAATCTGAGCAATTAGGTATAAAAAAAGATTTCCTTTCAAGATCACTCAACGAAGGATTCTCCGGAGGTGAAAAGAAAAGAAACGAAATTTTCCAGATGATGATGCTTAACCCGAAACTGGCGATTCTGGATGAAACAGATTCAGGGCTTGATATCGATGCATTGAGAATTGTTGCAGATGGTGTCAACCAATTTAAAAACGAAGGGAATGCGGTTCTTTTGATTACTCACTATCAGAGATTGCTTAACTATATCCAGCCAGACTTTGTTCACGTTCTTGCCAATGGAAAAATCATCAAAACAGGTGATAAATCTCTTGCATTAGAATTGGAAGAAAAAGGCTACGACTGGCTTCTTAACTAAGAAGAAAATTTTTCAGCCGGGATTTTATCAATCCTTTCTGGAGATGCGGAAAACCCGCAATACATAATATTATTTTTAAATATATAAAATAAGGTGTGATGGCCGAAATATCAGTAATGGCTTTATACGATCAGATTATTGACAATCACGGTGAATTTTTGGAGAGTCTTCGTCACAGATTTCTGGACGAACAGAGAATAGCTGCTCTTCAAAATTTCGAAAACTTAGGTTTTCCGACAAAAAAAGACGAAGAATATAAATATACCAGCATAAAGGAGATCACAGAGAAAAATTATAATTTTTTCCCTAAAGAAAGTCACAATATCACCAGAGAACAGCTGGATCAGCTGCACCTGGGTGAAGAAAATTTTGACTGGATCGTTTTTGTGAATGGTAAACTGCATAAGGAACTTTCAAAAGTTTCTATTGAGAACGTAGAATTTCTTTCATTCAACTATGCTTTGAATGATGAGAAACACAAAGAAGTATTTGATAAGTATTTTAATACTATCGCTTCTAAGGATACAGCTTTCACCAATTTAAACCTTGCTTACTGCAAATATGGTTTCTTCCTGAAAGTCCCTAAAAATGTTGTTATCGAAAAACCGATCCACGTTTTTTATATTTCTCAAAATCAGGAAGAAAATACTTGTTATAATACAAGAAACTTACTGATTGTAGAAGAAGGGGCTAAAGTAGAGATCATCGAAAGTCACCACAATTTCGACAGTACTTATGTGCTTACCAATTCTGTGACGGAGATCTTTACATATCCTAATGCAAAAGCAGACTGGCATAAACTTCAGAATGACAACAATACGTCATATCTGGTAGACAGTACTTTCGCAAGACAGGAAAAGGACAGCTTAACAACTGTAAATACATTCACTTTCGGAGGGAAGCTTGTAAGAAACAATCTGGATTTTATTCATAACGGAAGCAATATCAATTCTTTTATGAACGGAATTACAATCATTGGGAAAGATCAGCTTGTGGATCACCATACGGCTGTTCATCACAATTTCCCGAACTGTGAAAGCTACCAAAACTATAAAGGTATTTATGACGGAAATGCCCATGGAGTTTTCAATGGAAAGGTGTTTGTTAATAAGATTGCTCAGAAAACAAATGCTTACCAGCAGAACAATAATGTCTTGCTAAGTGAAGGGGCTACTATTGATACCAAACCGCAGCTGGAGATCTTTGCAGATGATGTAAAATGTTCTCACGGTTGTACAGTAGGTCAGCTGAATGAAGATGCACTGTTCTATTTAAGAGCAAGAGGTATTTCCAAGAAAGAAGCTCAGGCATTACTTTTATATGCCTTTGCCAATGACGCAATGCAAAATATTGACATTGAACCGCTTAAAGAAAAAATTTCGAAACTTTTAGCTGAAAAGTTAAAAGTGGATCTAGAGTTTTAAGACTTATATAAATTGATACCCAAAAAAGCACTTCCATAAGAAGTGCTTTTTTATTGATACATGATTTAGGATTATTTCAGCCACGACTGATTATCTTTCTTATCAGAGCGTTTCTTTCCATTATCAATATTATACGCAAAACCTACTCCTAAAGTCTGTTTAAGCTGTGTTTTTTGGATCTGGTTGTGATCATACATCAGATCCAGTGTAATATTTGTTGAAATAAACTTATTGATCTTCATGTTAAGAATTCCACTGTATCCAAGTACCAGATGGTCTGGTTTATCAAGATAATTCGAAAATACAGAAGCTGAATTGGTCAGATTGATATTCTCCATAATTTTGACCTTGTATATGGCTGTACCCAGGAAACCGAATTGGAAGAGAGAAGAATCTCCATTATTTTTCAGTCCATATGTTCCTGCTGTCTGAAGATCTTCATCCAGAACAAAGGTTACCCTCGCATTGGCAGGACGAAGCGTCACTGTAAAATTATCATTGGGACGGTAGGTAACCCCAACCCCCACATTGAGGTATCCAGGAGCCATGAAATTGGAGATTTTTTTTGCGTCAGGATTATTTCCGTCCTCATAACCTCCTGCAAATTGGGTCTGAAGACCTATCCCTCCGGAAAGGTACCAGTTCTTGGCAAATTCACGCCCATAATTAGTCGAGATATTAATTACATCCTGAGTTTTTCTTGTTCCGATTCCTTTTGTATTATTCTGTCCATAGCCAAGAATAATAATGTTTTCCCAAAGGTCTTTACCTTTTTCATAGGTGAGATTGTAATTAACTCCGGCAAGCCAGCCAACATTGTTGGCTCCTCCACCGACCCAGTTAGAAAATGCGGCCTGATTGAGCATTAATGTATTCTGCCCCTGGATAGACCAGGCTTTCACAGTATCTGCTGCCGCAGCATCAGGTTTGGCCTCCTGAGCCATTGTGCTTATTCCAATAGATATGGAAAGGGCTAATAAAAGTTTTTTCATAAGTAAGGATTTTTCGGTATAAAAATATACATATAATTTTTGTTAAAAAACTAATCACTTAGCTTTGAAATATTAAAATTATTATTTAATACATTAAAAATCTGCCATATATCCCGAAAACATTGTTTAAAACAAGCGTTTTTGAACTTATAATTACTTAAAAAATCTTTTATAAAAGCAAGCAACAACAAGAAAGCACTTCATCATGAAGTGCTTTCTTATTAAAAAAAATAATATGATCTATTTTTTAATCCACCACTGGCTGTCTTTACGATCGGAACGTTTTACACCATTATTTAAAATATAGGCGAATCCTATACCCAAAGTTTGTTTCATCTGTGTTTTTTGGACCTGGTTATGATCATACAGAAGATCCAATGTGACATTGGAGGAAATAAACTTATTGACCTTAAAGTTTAAAGCTGCCCCGTAAGCAAGAACAAGTCTCTCAGGATGATCCAGATAATTAGAGAAAACAGAAGCAGTATTCGTAATATGGACATTCTCCATAAGCTTGACTTTATACAGTGCTGTTCCCAGAAAACCGAACTGCAGCAGCGAAGTATCACCGTCGTTTTTCAAACCATAGCTTCCTGCATACTGAAGTTCTTTGTCTAAAACAAAGGTCCATCTGGCGTTGGTAGGTCGCATTGTTACCGTCAGATTGTCATTGGGTCTGTAGGTGATCCCCATACCGACGTTAAGGTAGCCGGGAGCCATAAAATTGGATATCTTTTTTGCAGCAGGATTATTTCCATCTTCATATCCGGCGGCAAACTGTGACTGAATACCTGCTCCTAAAGAAAAATACCAACTTTGAGAAAATTTACGTCCGTAATTGGTTGATACATTGATAACGTCCTGTGTTTTTCTTACACCAAGTCCCTTAGTATCATTCTGTCCATAATCCAGAGCAATAATGTTTTCCCAGAGGTCGTTGTCTTTCTCATAGGTGATATTGTAATTCACTCCGGCAAGCCATCCTACATTGTTGGCACCACCACCCGCCCAGTTTGAAAAGGCGGCCTGATTGATCATTAAACTGTTTTTTCCTAATACTGACCAGTATTTTATCGTATCCACGACTACTGAATCTTTTTTCAATTCTTCTTGTGCACTTGCATAGATCCCCATAGAAAAGGAAAGAATCAATAAAATCTTCTTCATTATTTTACATGATTTTCATTACAAAAATATTAATATAATTTTTTTTAAAGCAAATCTTATCTTATAAAAAAGCTTAAACTCAATTAATTTTCACTTCAACTACCAAAAACAAGCCACTTTAACAAATTCAGGGTCAAAATATTACCCCTTTTATTATAAAATGAGAACCTTTTGTCCTAAAATAGATGTCCCTTTCTACAATTCATCGCCAAATTTTCCGACATTTATTGTTGGCTTTTGATTTGACGTAACCTCCACATGCTTAAAAATATAATTTCCAAAAGAGCTGTTATAACTCCATTGCTGATGCTTTCAGCGATGTGGTTCGGCTATTTTCTGCAGATGCAGGGCTTTTTTCAAAGCTGTTTTGGGGCCATTATACCATTGCTACCGGAAGGTTTGCTGGGAGTCATTACATCTCCCCTTCTGCACGGAAACATGGATCATATAATAGGAAATTCTATACCCATAGCGGTTCTCCTGTTTCTTTTATATCAGTTTTATCCGTTGGTCGCCAATAAAGTATTCATTATCGGCTGGCTGGCGACAGGTCTGCTCGTCTGGATGCTTCCTCCTATTGACATTCTCACCGGAGACTATATATATACCTGCACTATCGGAGCCAGCGGTGTGGTATACGTACTGGCATTTTTCCTGTTTTTCAGTGGTGTTTTCAAATGGAATATGAAACTTCTTACAATATCACTTCTTGTCGTTTTATACTATGGGAGTTTGATTTGGGGTATGTTTCCGGAAGAATTATTTTATAATCTTCAGGAGCCGAGCAAGATTTCATGGCAGGCCCATCTTTCAGGAGCCGTAGTGGGAAGCATCATCGCTTTTGCCTTTAAGAATGTCGGTGAAAGAAAAAAGAAGTATATCTGGGAATTTCCCAATTACTACAGCGAAAAAGATGATAAGCTTTGGCAGGAATATAAAGAAAACCATCCTGATGACTTTCTGGAACTGCCTTATAAAAAAAGAGACGATATTTGGGATCATTTGGATGAATTGCGAAAGAAATAAAACTAATTTTATTACTTTTGAAAAAAAGCACACATGATCACCGAAGAACATTTATACGCAATCGCTCTCCGCGAATGCAGCCTGATTGGCGACATCAATTTTCACAAACTTGTACGTGCCTTCGAAAGTCCCCAGGAGGCTTGGAAACATGCAAAAAAAGACTACAGCAAAACCGATGGTATAGGTAGAAAAACAGTGTCTGATATTGGCAACGAAGACTATCTCAAATTTGCAGAAAGAGAATTAAAGTTCTGCGAGAAAAACGACATCAGCATCCATCTGAGATACCGTAACGAGCTTCCCCACCTGCTTAATGAATGTGATGATGCTCCTGCCATTCTTTATCAAAAAGGAAGCATCGACTATTCTTTACAGAAGGTCAGTATTGTTGGAACCCGCAACATGACTTCATATGGCAAACATTTTATTGGAGATTTCATGGAAGCCACAAAGTCTTCCGAATACCTATCTGTAAGCGGATTAGCTCTCGGAGTTGATAAAGAAGTACACGAACAGTCCATTCAGTATAAAATCCCTACAGTAGCTGTACTGGCCCATGGATTTCAGACACTCTATCCCTCTAAAAACAGGAAGCTGTCCGAAAGAATTCTGGAGGAAGGAGGCGTCTTGCTAAGTGAATTCAACTCATCCCGAAAACCGGACCGGGAAAATTTCATTCAAAGAAACAGAATTATAGCAGGCCTTTCACCTGCAACCATAGTAGTGGAAACGGCATTTGGAGGCGGATCTATAAGTACTGCGGCCTTTGCGAATGACTATAACCGTGATGTTTTTGCTCTTCCCGGAAAGATCACTGATCCATACAGCCAGGGGTGTAATCAACTGGTTTTCCAGAACAAAGCATCAGCGATTTCTACGGTAAAAGATCTTATTGATTCACTAGGATTCAATCACTCAAAAGAGCACGTTGCGGAGCTGTTCCCATATAGTGAAATAAACATACAACTTACTGAAAATCAAAAAGCGATATATCAGTCTATCAAAGCCCATCCTCAAGTATCTCTGGATGATCTGGCACAGATGATTTCAATCTCTCCGTATAAAATTCTACCGGTAATTTTGGAATTAGAGCTTTTGGGGAAAGTAAAATCATTTTCCGGGAGGCAATTTACCGCAATTTAAGAATTAACGATTTCTTAATATTGCATTATTTGAGTCTTAACCTTTAATTTTTAACAAGATTTGATATCAAATTATTAATTTAATAATATTTCGGGACATTATTATTTAATTTTCAGCAATGTTGAAATACGGTATTGTGAATCTTGAAAAAAAAATTAAATTTGTTGACAATAATATTCAACCCTAATATATGGAACAATATAATATTGACCAGAAAATCCAGGAGTTTATTGCCAAGATTGAAGCAAAAAATCCTAATGAACCAGAATTTTTACAAGCCGTAAAAGAAGTAGCTGTGACTGTAATTCCGTTTATTATGACCAAAAAGGAATACACAGGAATGAAGCTTCTAGAAAGAATGGCTGAACCTGAAAGAGTTATAATTTTCAGAGTTCCATGGGTTGATGACAAAGGAGAGATCCAGGTAAACAGAGGCTTCAGAATCCAAATGAACTCTGCGATCGGACCATACAAAGGAGGGATTCGTTTCCACCCTACTGTAAACCTTTCAGTTCTTAAATTCTTAGCTTTCGAGCAGGTATTTAAAAACTCATTGACGACTCTTCCAATGGGAGGAGGTAAAGGAGGATCAGATTTTGACCCACAAGGAAAATCTGATATGGAAGTAATGCGTTTCTGCCAGGCATTCATGACTGAATTATGCAAGCATATCGGTCCTGAAACAGACGTACCTGCAGGAGACATTGGTGTAGGAGCAAGAGAAATCGGATATCTTTTCGGACAATACAAAAAAGTAAGAAACGAATTTACCGGAGTACTTACTGGAAAAGGTCTTGCCTACGGAGGTTCACTGATCCGTCCTGAAGCTACAGGTTATGGCGTTGTATACTTCGCAGAGCAGATGCTTAAGACGATCAATGAAACTTTTAAAGATAAGATTGTAAGTGTATCAGGTTTCGGAAATGTAGCATGGGGAGTAATCAAGAAGGCTACTGAGCTTGGTGCTAAAGTAGTAACGATTTCTGGTCCTGATGGATACATCTATGATAAAGACGGTATCAGCGGAGAAAAGATCGATTATCTATTAGAATTGAGATCTTCCGGAAACAACAGAGCTGAAGACTATGCTAAAAAATATCCTTCTGCTGAATTCCATGCCGGAAAACGTCCTTGGGAAGTTAAATGTGATGTAGCATTCCCTTCTGCAACTCAAAACGAACTGGATCTTGAAGATGCTAAAGTTTTGGTAGAAAACGGATGTGTTTGCGTTACTGAAGCGGCTAATATGCCTTCTACTTTAGATGCAATCAATTATTTCCTAGACAATAAAATATTATTCTCGCCTGGTAAGGCTTCCAACGCTGGAGGTGTTGCTACTTCAGGTCTTGAGATGACACAGAATTCTATCCGTCTTAACTGGACTTCTGAAGAAGTTGATGCAAGGCTGAAAGAAATCATGATCGGAATCCACAAGGCTTGTAGAGATTACGGAAAAGATGAAAATGGCTACGTAAACTACGTGAAAGGAGCCAATATCGCCGGATTCGTAAAGGTTGCGGAAGCAATGTTAGCTCAGGGAGTGGTATAAAAATAAATAAAGGTTGGGTATATTCCCAGCCTTTTTTGATAAAGCCTGTTCCCGGGATAATGGGAAAAAAGTAAAAAGTGAAAGGAGAAAGCGCAGTACATCTACTGCGCTTTTTTTATTTTTCTGGAATGTAAAAAATACTTTCTTGTGAACATTCAGATGATAAATTCTCTCTGTACATCATTTCAAGTATTCGTTGATTGATATTCTCCTGCTTTCGTTATTGGCATCTTCGATACCCTTCAGGATTGTCTTGATTTGGACCTTGTTCATTATATATGTATTAAAAAACACATATTCAATCGCCTTTGTGTTTTTAATGTTGCTTAATGGATTGCCGGCTAGCAACACCAGGTCCGATTGATACCCCTCTTTTATTTTTCCAGTCTTACTTTTCATCCATTCACCAGGGGCAACCGTGGCAGAGTAAAGGGCTTGGGAATTGGTCATTCCAGAATTAGACAGAGACTCCAGCTCATCATGTAGAGAAAACCCGGGGACAACAGTTGCTACATTAGCATCCGTTCCTGCCATAATAGTAACCTTATGATTGACCAGCGCTCGGGTCATGATATGAATCGCCTCTGCATAGGTCTTCCAAAAAGTCAATGATAGTTTCTTTGCATCAGGATCATCTTTTCCATTGTATTCATATCCGTTTCTACCTGGCAGCCAGCCCAATTTGTAAAGTGGAGTTCCTTCAATAATTTGTGGGTTAGCATATTTTAATTCAATTTCTTTAAGTTTAGAATCTAAATTAAATCTTTGGCTGACAAAACTTTCACATAACCATACCGTTGACGTAACACTAATGTTTCTCTCCTTTAGTTTTTGTGCGATTTGCTCAGAACGTATTGTAAGAAAACGGAGGTACTCCTGCGGATTTTTAGAGATTGATTTTCCAAACTCATCAATCGTTTTAACCGTTATTTCTTCAATATGTGCCACTTCTTTCTGACCCGACTGATAAAAGGTTTCTAAATTAACCAATGGGATATGTCCAATAACCGGAATATGATTTTGTTCGGCAATTCCGATTGTTGTTTTAAACATTTGGGGATTCACAAACCCATACATTTTAATAGCATCATATCCCTGCCCGCTTATTTTCTTTATTGCTTTCTGAGCATCTTTTTTATTAGAATAATTAACGGCCCGCCTGGTCCAGCTATAATAATAACCGGCTAACCCATTCTCACTAAATATCGGTGGTGAAGCAACATACATTCGTGGCCCCAAACCATTTTTCTGTATCGATCTTCTCCATTCTAAAATAACAGGCTGTCCTGCCATTTCTCTAATGTAAGTAACCCCATTCACAAGATATAAAAACAAATCATTTCTGCTTTCTTTTAAATGAACATGGCTATCTACCAGTCCCGGGATCAGATACCGTTCTTTCCCATCAATAACTACAGCTGTTTCATCTATTACCTGATCCGTCCCTAATCTGACAATTATACCGTCTTTTATAACGACATCCTGATTCTTCATAAAATGAGTGCAGTCTTCAGATAGAACATTGACATTTCTTATATGAGTAATTTTTGACTGTTTAATAACTGAAGAAAAATCAATACCCTTTACCAACTTACCCGACACCTTATTCAACTCATTATCTGCCCATAAAAATCCACACAGAAGAAGACCTAATACTATTAGAACCGAATACAGAACTCTCCTAAGCCAAAGCTTTTTCATAAATTATTTATATTTATTTCAAAAGCAAAATAAATACAAATGCTCACGAAAACATTGTAAATAAAATGATTAGGGATGAAATGCGCTGTTTTAGGGATGAAAGTTATAGGGATAATACATACTCCTTATAATTTTTAGACACCGGAATTTCAATTTGAGTAAGAGATATTGTATCCTGATTTTTCCAGGCTTTAAAATGAGACGGGTTTATCAGATGGGAACGATGAACCTGAATCAAAAAATCAAAGTCCTGCTGAATCTTTTTCAGGGTGCTTCGGATGAGTTTTGTTTTTAACTCAGTTCCGTCCATAAAGAAAATTTCAACATAATTCTGTGAATTGGAAACACAGATCAAATCATTTCTTCTGATCTTTAAAATATCAAGTTTATTTTCCCCTCTAATAATAATGTTATCGTCTTTGGCAGGAATTAATGTAACAGCATATATCCTGGCCAAAACCAGTATTGGTGTAGAAATCAAAGCCAGTTTAAGAATGATTGTCATGAAAAATTTAGAAAAATCATACCCTCCATCTAAAACGGGACTTTTGTAAAAACAATAAGTGCTTATCGTATAAAACAGCTGAAAAAAAACAATAGCTGCTATTTCAAGTCCAGAGTTCCATTTCAACAGCTTATCAAAGACTCTTTTTTGAATGACAGCAATTAAGCTATAACATAAAAATGCGATGGTGCTAAATCCAATGCTGATAAGAATCCATACTTTAAAACTTACCGTTCCATCATCGAAAGGTCTTATAAAAAAAGCGAAAATGAAAAGCCAGATACTGAGAAATATTCCAATCAGTATATGATGCTTAATCGAAGGGTTTAATCTTTTCATTAAAAAAAGGGCTGGCTGCCAGATGAGTTTATGGTTATTCTTTATGAAGAGGAAATATACATAAATATATATTGACTCGTTCACTACCCATAAAAAATCCTGAGACATACTGCCTCAGGATCCCCTTTCTGCTTTGTTCAATATTTATATTTACTTAGATGACTTTGCTTTTTTCTTACCTTTCTTTTCTGCTTTTGCAGTCTCAGAAGGCTTTGTAGCATCTGTGGCAACATCAGTACTCACCGGTGCCGCCGTTTCAGCTGTTGTCGCAGGAATCGCTGCTGGTTCTGCTGTAGTCGTTCCTGTAGTATTCTGTTTTTTGGCATCTGTAGAAGTGCTCGTTTGTGTATCCTGCTGTTGAGTTTGAGTGGTCTGGTTAACAGGTGTGCTGGCTGGCTTTTGAGTTTGTGTCTGCGCCTGAGCAGATACCGCGATTACGCCGACTAAAGTAAACGCTGCTGTTAAAACTAACTTTTTCATAATAAAATATTTAAATGGTTGTTTAATTTAAACGACACTCTTTTTATTAAATTATGCGTAAGGGTCTTATTTAACGTACTTTATCATTATTTAAGAGTTTTTACAAACTGCAATTTTACTTTGAGATATTCTTCATCATCTTTTCTACAAATTCAAATGCTGCCGGACAGATGACCGTATTTTTAATCATCAGGTCATTGATCTGGTATATTTTTTTTCGGTCTGTATGGGGGTATTCTCTGCAGGCTTTCGGCCTTACTTCATAAATAGAACAGGTATTGTCGTTATTTAGGAAAAAACAGGGAAGATTCTGAAGTACTTTATCATTATCTTCATCCACCCTTAAAAACTTGGCTTCAAAATCAGCCTGCTTCATACGCAGATGTTTTGAAATGCGCTCAATATCTTTTTCTGTATATAGAGGTCCTGTTGTTTTGCAGCAATTGGCACATTGAAGACAGTCCACTTCATCAAAAACTTCCCCATGGGTTTCCTGAACTATATAATCAAGGTTTTTGGGCTGTTTCTTTTTCAATCCGTCCAGAAACTTTTTATGTTCCTTCTGCTTCTGTAAAGCCTGCTTTTTATAGAGGTCTAAATTCATTTATTCATTATCTCCAGCTATGACCGGAAGTTCTGTTTTTTGATATTCGTTAATTTTATCCAGGTCCAATATGGTTGTCTGATCGTTATTATCCGGATAGTACATCGGGGTAAATTTGGCCCCGTACACAATCTCTTTAGAGACATATGAAGATCTCTGAACGACAGTGTTGGAAAAGACTTCATCAAAAGCGCGAACCTGGACTATAATCTCAATATCCGTATTTTGAAAGTCATCTTCAGAAAAACCATAAAATGGCGAGTCTACTGTGATCTCATGAACAACCGTCCAGTTTAGCGCCAGTGTATTGATCTTGCTCAAATGCGTCTTTAAAGAATAAAAATTGCTTTTTGGAGCCCCGTTTTCAATTACTTCAATAGCGGTAGAAACGATGACATCAGCATCGGTCAATGCATTATTTTTAAACGGTGCCAGCCTGAACATCAGAGCCCTTGAATCTTTGAACGGAGAAATAACTGCAATATCCGAAAATCTTAGATAAGCTCTCGGTCTTGAAAACCTTCCATAAAATAGCCCGGTTGCAATCGCAAAGGTAAGCAATCCCAGAAAAGCTTCAAAAGTAGCTACAAGACTTGCCGTAAAACCTACCGGCGCAATCCTTCCATAACCTACCGTAGTAAACGTCTGTGAACTAAAGAAAAACACATCAATAAATTCGTTCAGGGGATCACTTTTATCAATACCCGTCAAATGCTCTACTCCGATGAGGTAATAGATCATTGCGAATACCAGATTAATGAGAATATACGCAATCACCAGATAGGATAAAAAACGAAAAGTAGACAGGTTCAGCATCGTGTGATACCAACTTAGCCTGTTGAATACATTCACGCCTCTTCGCTTTACATTCGGAAGCCCGTCTTTATTGATAAACCTTCCGGATGCATTGCTTCCGAAACCGCTGTTTTCAGTGTTTTTCTGACGAATCTTCTGCCTGAAACCTCTTGCCATTTTTTTAAGATTTATGTTTGTTCGGATTTCTTAAAAAACATATTTGTTCTATTACCAGCAATCCCTTTAACAATGCAAAGATAAAATATTGTTTTCATGAAATTTATCAAGCTGATGATTGAATTTTTAATTTGATTTTGCAGTACTTTTGAAATATGAAAAAATTGGAATCACGAGAGGATATCGAACACCTTGTCAATTCATTTTACGCAAAAGTAATTAAAGATGAGACGATTGGGTTTTTCTTTAATGATGTGGCCAAAGTAGACTGGGACCGACATCTTCCCAAAATGTATTCATTCTGGGAATCTATTCTATTTGGAGAAATGAGTTACAAGGGAAATCCCATGGGCGTCCATTTTCCCATCAATGAGATCCAGGCCATGGAACAGAAACATTTTGACCGCTGGCTCGAACTCTGGAGAACATCCATTGAAGAAAACTTCGTAGGAGAAAATGCTGAAATGGCTATTTATAAATCTGAAAACATTGCTAAACTGATGGCTTTTAAAATGGATCTTGCCAGGAGGCTGTAATGCAGATCCTGGTTTTGTAAGTCTTTTTAATATGCCGAATTCCTAAGTATTAATTAAGGAACAATTACAGTAAAGATGTATGCGGCGAGATTCACTAATAAAACGGTTCCATACAGGATATTCGTTTTCCCCCGGCTTAAAGAAAGCATGACAATAAACACCGAAAGAGAAAGCAGGATAATATCTTTTTTATCAAGCCCCAATACCAACGGAATATCATACATAATACAAACAGTAGATACTGCCGGAATCGTAAGACCAATACTTGCCAGTGCTGACCCCAATGCCAGATTCAAACTGGATTGTATCTGATTGCTTCTTGCTGCACGTATAGCGGCCACCCCTTCAGGCAGAAGGACAACTCCTGCAATAATAACCCCAACTAAAGATTTGGGAGCTCCGATGCTCTGTACCATACCTTCAATGGTTCCGGAAAGTCCTTTCGCCATCAGTACGACAATTACCAGACAGACAACCAGGAATCCAAAGCTTATCAGTGTTTTATTCAGTGAAGGAATATAATGTTCTTCAGGATGTTCATCGGGAACGATAAAGTAGCTTCTGTGGCGCACTGTCTGTACCATCAGAAAGACTCCATAAATCACAAGACATGCAATAGAAATAAAAATTAGCTGGGCTTCGTTATAGAAAGGTCCGTTGACACTTGAAGTAAAATTGGGAAGAACAAGGGTAAGTACCAGAATGGAGACAATACTTACAAGATAGGTTGTTGCGGAAGTTCTTGCGAAAAACTGTTCATGATATTTGACGCCACCTACCAGGATACATATCCCCAAAATTCCGTTAAGAATAATCATTACGGCAGCAAAAACGGTATCTCTGGCCAGCGTGATCGCCTGATCTCCGCCGGCCACCATCAGTGAGATGATCAGCGCGACTTCAATGATCGTGATACAGAGTGCAAGAATAATAGTTCCAAACGGCTCCCCTACTTTATGGGCGACCACTTCTGCGTGATGTACTGCAGATAAGACACTTCCGGTGAGGAGAAGGCCTGCAATAATGTCATAGAAAACTCCGCTTCCCATCAATCCTGAAAAGTAATAACCCACCGCTAAAACGGGAAAGATATACGTATAATGTAAAAGTTCTTTTAATCTCATAAGCTGTCTACAAAATACAAAAAATCTATGAAATTTGAAATATCAAAAGAAAATATTAATAATATTTTAATGAATCCACAGGTTAAAATCCAGAAAATCCGTCAGCATATGGAACAAAAGACCAATAGCTGCAATTCTGATATTTCCTTTAAAAAACAGCAGCAAAAAATACACCGCAATGGCATAATAGGAATGTAAAAAATGAAAACCTATGCTATTTCTTGAAGGATCGAAGACAGGATTGGCAAAAAGATGGTCCAAATCTACGGCCATTGTACCCAGCATAATGAGATACGCTTTTTTCCAGTTTTTGCGAAAAAAGATCAAAGCAATAAAAACCGGAAAAACCAGATGTAAAAAATAGTGTGTGAATGTTTTCAGTAATGCAATTTCAGATAATGTCATTAATAATCAGTCAGTTTTAGGATTACAGGTTTCTTACCATCTCAAAATTAAAGGCAGTTCTCCCTTCTTGGCTTTGATCTTCATCCAGTAGCTTTCTGCTTTATTTCCGTAAAAAACATACTCCAAATCAGAAAGTATTCTTTTCTCACTCGCCGTTAAAGTACTTAAAGAAGACAGCAGCAATGGACTGTTGGCAATAAAGATATAATTTTCCTTAAGTTTTGGAGAAGATGGTATTGGTTTCTTTGTAGATGTAATGATAAGTCCTTCATTACTTTTTTCAATTAAATTAGGCTGAAAAGGAATTGCTGTGAATTGGTTCTGAGCGTTGATCCATTTTTTATGCTGAAAATATTGCCAGCTTTTTTCAGGAGCTTTACTCTGTAGTTCAATCACATAATTGGGTTGGATAATTTTCTGATAGGTCTTTTTCTCAATCTCATTAAAATTATCGTCATAACCATAAGTGATGATGGTATCATTCACCTGCTCAAGATCAGCAGTTGACTTTAAAGAATAGATCTGAGCTGAATCTGCAAGCTTTTTATCAAAAAAACGAGCATATTTTTTTATATTCTCCGCATCCAGTTCAGCATCCAAAAAGTGTTTTTTCTTCTTCGCTTCAGCAACCACAGATGAGAAATTTCCTGTTTCTTCCGTATTTTTTATTTCAATTTCATCAGCTTTCAGGTCAATAGAAAAATTCTGAATTTTCTCTCCTGAAATAAAAGAAATGCTCCCCAAACTGCTGTGAATAAACTCATCTGCAGAACGTGTATTCTTGTCTGAAGATTGAAAAATCATTTGGTTTATATTTTCAAATGCCAAAGCAGACGTTCCAACGATGCCATGCCCTCCCACTATTTTAATGAAAATCTGATCCTTTTGAAAGACATCAGAACCTTTACTGATAAATTGATTGCTTTTTAAATAAGCTGAAAACTGTTGTGGATCTTTCAGTTCAACCACAGTGTACCACTCTGAAAACCGGGTATCCTTAAGATGGAATATTTGTAAAAAATCCGGGATTCTGATTCCTGAGTCTTTTAATGAAATCCCTTTTTTATCTTTTGTTCTGCTTCCTGACCATTTTGAAGGATGGGCAATGAAGCTTGAAATATATTGTCCCATTAATTTTTTCACGTCGATTAAAACGATCACATCTGCATTTTTAGGGACAAATTTTAATGTTTTGTCTTTATAAAAACACACAAAATAAAGCGCAACTGCCAGTACAATAACTAACGGGACAATAAGTTTCTTTTTGTTCATCTATAATATTTGAGGCTTTTTTTCTGATTCTTTAATTTTAAAGATCTCATCAAACAGATCAAAGAAATACATCAGGCTGTTTTCTGAAGAGTTTTTAATCTTATAATCCATTTCTGTCTCTACGCTGTCTCCTTTTACCTCAGTTTTAAAATACACTTCACCCACATTTTTTCTAAACAGATCAAGCGTTTTTCTTTCAGAAGGTGTTTTAAATTCTTTTTCTAAACCGATCACAAGTTTCTGCATATCCAATCTTCCTGACAGTGGATATTTGGATGAATCTTTTGCCCATTGTTTAGAAATATCTGACTGGTTCTGAGGCATAATATTTTCTGTTGCACTTGTAAGATATACAATACCATCCTTCACAATAAAGTACAGCTGGTCCATATATCCATCTCCTTTAGCATCTTTAAAAGAATAAAAGTTTCCGGTTTTTGAGAACTTTTTAGAAGTATGCTTATTGGTCGCCAATACATTAAAAACACGGTTCCAATAGCCTTCATTTTCTGTTGCAAAAGCAAATGTAAAATTAGGAACTGCTACATCTTTGGTTTTCTTTACTTCTTTTTCATTGTAGTCCTCATCATACTCGTAGTCTGTATATTCTACTTTTTTAGATTTCAATTCATTCAGAACAAAGATTCCGTTTCCTGGAGCAATTTTAGTGATCGCTTCTTCATCCAAAACAATTTTCATTGTTTCCATCATCAGCTCCATTTCCTTTTTATATTCTCCTTCTCCTGAATCCTGAAGGAGACTGTACATCATGTCAAAAGATTTTGCTCCATTTATATTCATCACATAATAGCCGATACTTTTTTCATTGATAAGTTCTGCCAGTTTCTTGTTTTTCTTACCTTTATAGACTGATGAAATTGTTTTCTGCGTTTCAGGATCTTTATGCTGATAATTATTCACCAGCCTTACTTTATCTTTATCAAAATACAAGTTGTAAGACGAATCTGAATTGTATGCATTTCTAAGGAACTGCCAAAATTCCAGCTGCTTCATCATTTTTCCGTAGATCCCTTCGTTGACCATTTTCCCGTAATCTGTATAAACATATACATCAGAATGAGGATCTCTGAAAGTGAGCATTGTTTTTGGAACATCAATTTCTAAATTTGAACTGAAATACTGATCAAAACGGCCCTCTGCAATTTTCTTTACTATTTTGAAATTTTCAATGCGCACAGAATCCAGTTCCTTCTGATAAGCTGAATCCACTTCAGCTTCTGCATACTCTTCTTCTTTAGGGTAAACATCAGGATCACCTTCAGAATGCTGCGTATCTACATTTTCTTTCGGGTATTTATGATTCTTTTCCAGATACTTGATATCTTTCTGAATTCTTATAATTTCCTTATTGTTATCCCTGATGCTCTCTTTTAAATATTTGATATCCTGCTTAAGGCTTATGATTTCTTCCTTATAATCAAAAGCTTTTTCTGGTTCTACAGCATAAGCAGTGTCCACAGCAACAGCGGCACTATCTGTAACAGTTGTTGCACTATCCACCGCAGCATTAGACCACATATCCTTATAAGGCTTTGTATAATTCACCATGCTCAAAACAGCACGGTCATTATTCCAGGCTACAAATACATTATCGTCGATATCTACATAAGAATAACTGTTTTTCTTAGAGATTTCCTGTCCTTTTTTCTTGGTAGAATTGATGAATTCCTGGAATTTCTCCTTGTTGTCTACAATAAAATGCGTGGTGTATGTTTGTATAGAATCATTAAAACTCGCATAGTGATACTGTGTAGCATCATATTTAATCCCGGTTTTCGAATAATCGTTCCACGAAGATTTTTCTTTATCTTTCTTGGTTAATTCATGCAATAAAGGATTCAGCTTTTGCCAATTGATTTTTTGATTAAGCTGTTTCCCGTTGATCTCCATATAGAATACGGCATCCGTAGGAAGCTTCATGCTCTTCTGTGCAAAAACGAGCATAAAACCAAAAAGAACGAAAGTAATGGTTTGTGTTTTTAATAATATAGATTTCATGGCTGAGTGTTTAGAATTTATTGAAATAATATCGTGTTTTGTAATTGTTTCTTTTGAAATATAAGATCTAAAATATCCGATTCCAGTTTCACCGCTTTTTTGTTCGGAGCCAATACGTAAGAAGAATTGGTTTGAGATTTTACCGTGCTTTCAAACTGCATGATGGAAGTATATCTGGCATTATTGAAGACTTCTCTGTCCGCTTTTCCCATCTTGTCATAATCTGCTTTGAAGGTATTGACTTTGTTTCGGGTTAGGGATTTCTTTTCAAGACTCTGACTGTAAATTTGTGTAGGAATCATTTTTCCCAGAATATTTTTAGCCTTCAACTGTTCAAGTCCGGCGTTGATATTTTCTATTTTTTTGAAATTGCAGCTCAGTTTAATGATGTAATTATCAAAATCCATTGAGGTTTTTACATTGCTGATACCCGGTGTTCCTTTGAAAATTTTAGCTGCTTCATTGATTTTATTTTCAATTTCAGATTTTTTGGGAACTTTTTTTCCGTTAATGGTTTCCATTTTAGAGATAGAAGCCAATCTGGTTTTGCTTTTACTGGCATTAAGAATAATCGTATATTCTCCGGTTCCATCAGCTTTGACATTGACTTTATCCAAAATATCAAAACAACTGCTGAGCAATAGTAAAGGAAGAAAAAGCACAAACAGCCTCAGAAAATTTTTCATATTTGAGTTTTAAAACACAAAACTACTTAATTCCGTTTGAAAATACTTTATGGAGTCTGTTATTTCACTGAAAACAACCATTTTTTTAGATTCTGCCTTTCAAATAATCCTGTCTCACCTCTTCATCCAGCTTTTCGATGGCATATCTGAGGCATGTTCTCGGCATTTCATGGTAATATTTATTTAGAAAACTGATCAGTTCTCTTTCGTCCTTCTGCCCCATTTCCCTCAGCAGCCACCCGTTTGCTTTGTGCATCAGATCGTGGGGATGCCTGAGATTTTTGATGACGAATTCTTTAGTAAGTTCAAAAGATCCTTTTTTCACGTAGTGCATTGTTCCTACTACAGCAATTCTCTTGTGCCACATTTCATCAGAATCTGAAAGGTCTCTCAACAGCTCCTCCTTTCCGGTTTCAAAGGCATATCTGCCTAAAATTTTATAACAGGTTGAATCTACCAGATCCCAGTTATTGACATAAGGAAGATGATTGAGATAAAATTGTATGATTTCTTCCTTTACAGCTTTATCTTTCGTTTTTTCAAACTTGGAGATCAGCATAAAGAGCGCGGTAAGTCTATGTTCGTGGTATTTGGAAGACAACAGAATACTTAATTCCTGCAAGCTTATTTTTGAATAATATTCTTTGGCCACCGATCTCTGGTCCGGAACTTTTACGCCCAGGAATACATCTCCTTCTCCATATTCACCTTTTCCAGTTTTGAAGAATTTGGGAAAGAATTCAGCCTTCTCAGAAATGGATAATACGGCTAATGCTTCCTGTATTTCTTTGATTAGATGATCTGCCATCCTTGTAAAAATTTTTATGATGAACTGTTTTTTCGAAAATAGATCTGTCCCTTTTTTAAATATATTAAAGTAAGACCCTTGGTTCAAATTTTATTCCCCGCGAAATAATTTATTTATTTCAATGGTGTTTTATTTAGTTAAGCATGCTCGTCTAAAACCGCCGTCTCCTCTGCCTCTTCTTTCGCAATCGCTTTTGGATTGGCTACTTTAGCAATAGTAAGCCCCTGAACAATAATAGAAAATACGACCACGCAGTAGGTAATACTTAAAATGATCTCACTGTATTCACTTTTGGGAATAGACATGGCCAAGGCAATGGAAACCCCTCCACGGATTCCTCCCCACACCAAAACTTTTATGGTCTGTGGACTAAATCTTGTTTTCAGAGACATAAATCTCGTAGGCACCCAAATTGATATCAAACGGGCAAATAAAACGACTGCAATAGCCAGAAGACCCGGAACCATAAAGTGTTTCAAATCTTTGATCATTAACAGTTCAAATCCGATAAATAAGAATAATACCGCATTCAGAATTTCATCAATAAGTTCCCAGAATTTGATCAGATAATCCTGAGTGATGGATTTCATTTTAAAACTGACGTTAAAGTTACCCATGAATAAACCTGCTGCAACCATCGTCAATGGTCCGGAAATATGCATCTGTCTTGCGATAAGATATCCACCCATCACCACAGACAGTGTTACCAAAACGGAAATAATGTAGTCATCCACTTCACGCATCAGTCTGGAAGTAATCCATCCCAGTACGACACCGAGTAAAATACCTCCACCGGCTTCTTTCATCAGAAGCAATCCTATGCTTTCAACACCCAGATCCACTTCTTTTCCAACCGCCAGCTGCAAGACTACAGTAAACACCACAACAGCCATACCATCATTGAAAAGAGATTCACCAGCTACTTTGGTTTCCAGTGATTTGGAAACATTAGCCTGCTTAAGAATACTCAAAACAGCAACCGGATCGGTAGGTGAAATAAGCGCCCCAAAAACCAGACAGTAGATAAACGGAAGCTGAATTCCTAAAAACGGAAGCATATAAAACATTCCGAATCCAACTACAAATGTAGAAATGACAACTCCGGCCGTCGAAAATATGAGGACCGGCCTGAACTGCTCTTTGAGGTCGTTGATATTGATATGGATTCCTCCTGCAAAGAGCAGGAAATTAAGCATGGCACCCATAAGAACTTCTGTGAAGTCTATACTAATCATTAACTTGTTAAGATGCCTATAAGTCTTGGGAAGCGCTACTTCTCCAAACATTACCAAGAAAATAGAAACTACTATGGCAATGACCATAATTCCGATGGTACTCGGAAGTTTCAAAAATCTGTAGTTAAGATACGCGAAAATCGATGCCAGGACTATCAAGACTGAAAATGAATAATATAACTCCACTAAGTGTTCTTTTTTGTATTAAGTTTATAGGTCTAAATAAAGTATTTTAATATAGAGCTTACGCCCGTCTTTTTCCCAGATATCAAACATCCCGTCTTTGGCAACTTTTGAACCTCTTTCGTAATCTTTTCCAATATTCAGAATATTCAGAAGGATATATTCATCTCCTACAGAATTCACCAGATAGGCTGTTTTCTCAGAGGCTCCGTCTCCTGAATCCCTTATTCCCTCCGTAAGAGAACGGAACTGGCTGAGATGGTGCATGAAATTACTTCCGTCCTTCTGGGAATCATAGGCTCTTAGAAGGACCAGAAGAATATCAAGATTCGTGGGATCTTTTTCATAGAGAATTTTTCCCTGTTTGATGCATTCTTCAAAATTATTCTGTTTAAATGCATCTGCCAAACTCTTGAAGCTGTCGTCAAGCGTTGAAATTTTATCTTCTCTGAAATTTCTGCCGTAATAAAGATATTGAGCCTCAATACTGTCAAGAGATTTTGGATATACTTTATATTTAAAAATCAGTTTCTCATAATTGTATGGAGAATCTGGATTTTTAAGGCTTTTTTCAATGTTCTTTAAATCAATTTTTGACTTCTGACTGAATCCAAAAACCGAAAATAAAACCAATAACAGGAAAAAGGGATATTTCATTAATCGTTGTTTTCTTCTTCCTCGTCGTTGTCGAAATATTCGAAAAGAAAATCATTGTAAGGAAATCTGGAGATATGAATCTTCATCACCTCATCGTAGATCATTTTCTTCATTTCCGGGAAATTTTCTTTTGTTAAGGCAGAGATGAAAACTGTTGGATATTTTGATTTTCCCATCCAGGTTTTTTTCCATTCCTCTAAAGAAATATTCTTTTTCGTAGATGGCGTAAGATCATCATCATCCTTTCTGTCGTAGCTGAAACCATCAATTTTATTGAAAACCATGATCATCGGTTTTTGATGAGCATTGATCTCCATTAAAATATTATTAACAGATTCTACCTGATCTTCAAAGCTTTCATGAGAAATATCCACTACATGGATAAGCAGATCTGCTTCTCTTACCTCATCCAAAGTAGATTTAAATGATTCTACAAGCTGAGTCGGAAGTTTTCTGATAAATCCTACTGTATCGGTAAGCAAGAATGGTAAATTTCCAATAACTACTTTTCTTACTGTGGTATCAAGCGTTGCAAACAGTTTGTTTTCTGCAAAAACGTCAGACTTGGAAAGCGCATTCATCAACGTAGATTTCCCCACATTGGTATACCCTACCAAAGCAGCACGTACTACCTTTCCACGGTTATTACGCTGGGTAGCCATCTGTCTGTCTATTGTTTTAAGCTTCTCTTTTAACAGGGAAATTCTGTCGCGGATGATACGACGGTCAGTTTCAATCTCTGTTTCTCCGGGACCTCTCATCCCAATCCCCCCTTTCTGACGTTCCAGGTGGGTCCACATTCTTGTAAGACGTGGCAAAAGATATTGATACTGCGCCAATTCTACCTGAGTTCTTGCATAAGAAGTCTGTGCTCTCTGAGCAAAAATATCAAGGATAAGATTGGTTCTGTCAAGAATTTTAACTTCTATTTCTTTTTCAAGATTTTTAAGCTGAGAAGGAGATAATTCGTCATCAAAAATAACCGTCCCTATCTCATTTTCTTTTACGTACTCTTTTATTTCCTGTGCTTTTCCACTTCCTATAAATGTTTTGGAATCCGGCACCGTTAATTTTTGTGTAAAACGTTTCTGAACTGTTGCGCCTGCTGTGAAGGCCAAAAACTCCAATTCATCCATATATTCCGTAAGCTTATCTTCATCCTGATTTTGGGTAATAACCCCCACCAAAATGGCTTTCTCGTAATTATGTTCTTTCTTATCTAGCATTAATTTCTGTCTATGTTTGTGATTTTCACAAGATACCAATTTTCAGGAAAAAAAACAAAATCATTTTTTAATATTCTCTATTTTTTAATGTTAATTTAAGTTTTAGTAATCTTTCTTTTATAAAAAATTATTAACTTTATAAAGAAGATTTATGAATAATAAACATTTAAAATTATAGATCTTATAAAAAAACTAACACTACATCATGATTGCGCATATTAAATGTATGATCATTGATGATGATGAACTGGACAGACTGGTTCTTCAGCATCATATCAGACAATATGAAACTATAGAAGTTATTGCGTCTTTTAATTCGGCGGAAAAGGCTGTTCCATACCTTGAATTTCCGATCGATCTCCTGATCTGTGAAACTAAACTTCCAGGGATGAACGGATTGGAATTCAGAAAGCTCGCACACAAGATTCCTGCCTGTATCTTTGTAAGTTCCCATACCGAAATGGCTGCTGCAGCTTTCGAAATTAATGCATTAGATTTTGTTTCAAAACCTCTAATAACAAAGCGCTTTCATCATTCAATAGAGAAAGTCTTCGCCTTTTTTGAAATGAAAGAAAAATGCGAGTGTTTTGATGCTCTTCTCGGCGAAAACTGTATTAAGATAAAGGAAGGCGGACATATCACCCAGATTAAACTTACGGATATTCTTTACCTTGAAGCACTGAAAGATTATACACGGCTCGTCACCCATGATAAGAAACACTGCATCCTCGATTCGCTTGGAAATCTTCTTCATAAAAGCTTTTTCGACTCTTTTGTCAGGATACACCGCAGCTATGCTGTTCCCCGTCATTTCATCCGTGGAAAAAACAGCCACGAGATCGAACTGATTCACCAAATCAAACTGCCAATAGGAAGAACCTATAAAGAGAATCTTTCTTTTCTCAATCCATAATTCTGGAATACCTACATTTTTGCAGTAAAATGACGTTGGTCGATTATATTTACCGTTAGTCTATTTTTCTCTGATCAGGTTGTGATATGTGGTAATTTAGTGTTTACAAATTTTCTATTGAAAGTTTTGAAAACCAATTAATAACCACAAAATTATTTTACATGAAAAGAACATCTATTCAATGCTTCTTTCTAACTCTGTTCTCTTTTTCGGTCAGTATTCTCAACGCCCAGTCGGCAGTTCTGACTACAGGAACAGATGCATCAGGAAGCAGCGGCTCGGTTTCTTACAGTGTTGGCCAAACCACTTATCTGTACAAGGGAGCAAACTCTCAGGTTATGGAAGGTGTGCAGCAAGCCTACGAAATCACAACACTATCTGCCAATGAAACCGTATCAAAGCAAGAAGGCATTCTACTCTATCCCAATCCTGTCAGAGATTATCTCTACATAGATTTTACTTCAGCTCCGTATAAAGGATCCGAATATCAGCTATTTGACGCTCAGGGTAAACTGATCAAAAAGGACGTGATTTCACAATCAAAGTCTGAACTCGATTTTTCTGCTCTTCCATCGGCTGTTTATTTGATCAGAATCAATCAGAACGGGGAAAACCTAAAAACATTTAAAGTCATAAAAAAATAACGCCATGAAAAAAATATTATTATCGCTGGGGATCATGCTGGGCCTTTTTATCGGGCATGCACAGGCTCCGGAAAAAATGAGCTATCAGGCCGTGATGAGAAACGGATCCGGCCAGCTGCTGGCCAACCAAAGTATTGCAGTTAAAGTAAGTGTTCTTCAAGGTTCTCCTGCCGGAACACTGGTTTATTCTGAGAGGCTGGCAGGAAATACAAATGCAAACGGACTTATCAGTTTGGAAATAGGAACAGGAACAGTGCTTTCCGGAACCTTTGCTACGATCAACTGGCCTTCAGGCAGCTATTATTTAAAAACAGAAACTGACCCTGCAGGGGGTACCAACTATACCATCGCAGGAACAAGCCAACTTTTAAGTGTTCCCTATGCTATGTATGCAAAGTCTGCGGGAGGAACCGGTGGCAACTTCACTATACCTTATACAAACACGGTAAATAATGCATCTACTCTTTTTTCATTAGTTAATGATGGAGACGGAACATCTGTGGAAGGCATTAATAATACAACCTCTTCCAGCATAGCTGCTGTACGCGGAATCGTAAGCAACACCGCACCTGGAGGGTTCTCCAGTGCGGTGCGGGGTATCAATAACGGAACCGGCGGACTCGGAATAGGAATCTGGGGAAGCCAGGCCGGAAGCGGATGGGGCGTATATGGGGTTACTCCCGGCGGACTCGGAGTTTATGGAAATTCATCAGGGGCAGGAACGGGAGTGTATGCAAACAGCAATACAGGAACCGGCCTTACTGCAACCAGTACTAACGGGATTGCAGCAAGCATGTCTATTTTCAATAATGCCAATAACAACAATGTCCTTAATGCCAATACCCTTGGAAACGGAACAGTCATTAATGTTTCCTCTTCAGGAAGTGGTGCAGGTGTTCTCAGTTCAACAGGAACAGGATTTGCGATACATGGTATTACCAATGCTCAAACCTCCGCAGGTATCATAGGGGATAATAGCGGAGCTGGTGAAGCAGTAGTAGGCAGAACAACGAGTGATATTGCAGGAGCTGTAGTGGGTAGAAATGATGGAGGAGGTTATGGTGTAAGAGGTTTTATTTCCACCAATACTACCGGAACAGCCGTTGGGGTGTTAGGCCAGGTAGGATCAAACAATAGTAAAGGGCGTGCAGGACGCTTTGAAAACTTTAATGCTTCCAATGATATCAATAATGTATTTGAAGTGGAAACTAACGGTAACGGAAACATTCCTGATAACACGCAAGGTAATGCTGCTTCCTTCATAGTTGACAATACCAATAGTGTCGGGGCAGCGGTAAGAGGTGAAGTGAATACCATTTTCGGGAACTTTGGTGCTGCAGGTATTTTTGGGATTTCTTCAGGGACAGGCGGCCGTGCAGGTTTGTTCTATGCCTCAAACCCCTCCGGAAACGGAGCCGCACTGATTTCCCTAACTGATGGAAACGGAAATGCGATCACAGCCAATGCAGGCAAAGATGGAAACGGTGTAGAAACCAATATCGACGGTGCAGGAAATGCTCTTTATGCATGGGTCCCCACTTTTGCAACAGGACGGGCAGGAAAGTTTAATATATTCAATGACGCAAATACAAGTGATGTTATAACAGTAACTACCGTAGGTAATGGTAATGCCGGAAACTTTAAGGTTGACCGGGTAACAGGCACCTCTGCTGCTGTAAGAGGAGAAGTCAATTCACAATTTGCCAACTTTGGGACTGCGGGAATTTACGGTATTTCGTCAGGTACCGGTGGATTTGCCGGATTATTCCATGCCAGCAATCCGGCTGGAAACGGTCCTGCTCTGATCGCCATAGCAGATGGTAATGGAAATGCTATTACTGCGAATGCGGATAATCTTGGAGATGGTATAGAGAGCACGGTAAATGGCAGCGGAAGTGCTATTTATGGCTGGGTACCTAATTTCGGAACGGGACGGGCCGGATATTTCAGAAATTTTAACGCTGCCAATGGAACGCCTGTACTTTCTGTAACCAATGCAGGAACCGGAACCGGGGTATTTGTCAATCATACAGGTCCTTCAGGAAACATTGCTGTATTCCAAAGTGCCGGTGTCAATGTAGCAAGAATCAATAAGGCAGGAATGGGATTCTTCAACGGAGGGACTCAAAACAGTGGTGCTGACGTTGCTGAAGCATTTGACGTAGAAGGTAATACTTCAGATTATGAACCCGGTGATATTTTGGTGATCTCAACAGATTCGGACCGTACCGTAGAAAAATCATCAAAAGCCTACTCTACTCTTGTGGCCGGAGTGTATGCAACGAAACCCGGTGTTCTTTTAACGGAAGAAAATATTGATTCTGAATTAATCGGAAAAGTTCCGATGGGTGTCATTGGTGTGATTCCTACAAAAGTTTGTCTTGAGGGCGGAAAAATTAAAAGAGGAGATCTTTTGGTAACCTCATCAAAATCAGGAACAGCCATGAAAGCAAATCCTAAGAGGGTAAAAATCGGGCAGGTCATCGGAAAAGCTCTTCAGGATTATGACCAAAACTCTATCGGTAAAATTAAAGTATTGGTAAACATTAAATAAACGATCATGAAATCACTATATATCATCGCATTTTCAGCATTAAGCATGAGTATTTATGCTCAGGAAAACAAGAAAGCCATGGAACAGGAAGATCAGGCTCAGGAGGTGAAACAGCTCAGGGAGCGGGAAGCTCAACTGACAAAATCGTCTCAGGAAAATGCTCCGAAAAAACAGAGCGCTACCACACTTGCTTCAGAACAGTGGCTGGAAGTGAAAAAACAGGAAACAAAACCTCAAGTTTCTCAATCAAATAATCAATCAGGAAAACTACTCCCCAACACAGCAAGCCTTGCCGAAATCAAAGCTTCTATTCCCAATAGACAGGTATCCCATAACCGCACAGTAAATTCTAGGAACACAAATAATAATGTCGTAGGTCTGCCCAATACGGCGACTTTGGAAGAAATAAAAAAAACAATCCCAAAAAACTGATAACCAAAACAGATTTCAAAAAGAAAGTCCGCCAAGTGCGGACTTTTATATTTTTAAGCTCAACAACCTGAGTTAATCCCAATCTGCTGCAACAAACTTCATAGCGTTACCATTATTATCTGACAAGGTAAGAAAATGTCCTTCGATTGTATAATTGGTCATTTTATCGAATTTTTGCCCGAAAGCTGTTTCCAATTCCATATTCTGGCAGGCTTTCAGTGTACTTCCCACTCCTGATATTTTTACATTTCCATCGCTTTTAAATTCAGACGTAAAAAACATACTGTTGCATCCCATATGAGCGCCTCCGCGAATTTTTCCTTTTTCTATTGCTCCTGTCAGATTGATTTCTGCTCTATTTTTAATCAATTCTTCTTTAGAAAACTGATCAAAAGAAATCAGCATCCACTGCCTTTGAAGACCTGGATTTTTTTCGGGAACAGCAGAGCAATTGACAACGGCAGCTAAAAGCAAAACAGCAAAAAATGATGTAAGTATTTTTTTCATGCGGATTATCCTTCCATTTTCATACCATTCCGGGACAGAATATCGTAAAAATTAGTAAATTAGCGACACAAAAATTATTTTATAAAATGAAAAGACTATTTCTACTGTTCACTTTCTTATTGGGCTTTGCTCAGATGAGGGCGGATGAGGGGATGTGGCTGTTAATGCTCATCAAAAGACTTAACGGGGTCGACATGCAAAAAGAAGGACTGCATTTGACACCTGAAGAAATTTATTCGGTAAACAATTCAAGCTTAAAAGATGCTATCGTAAGCTTTGGAGGCTTCTGTACCGGGGAAATTGTTTCTGACAAAGGACTTATTTTCACGAACCACCACTGTGGTTACGGTGCTGTTGCTGCCGCTTCTACTCCTGAAAAAGATTATCTTAAGAACGGATTCTGGGCTATGAAGCAGAAGGATGAATTTAATGCAAAAGATCTTTATGTAAGATTTTTAGTAAGAATGGATGATGCTACGCAGAGAATTAATTCTAAGCTAAACAACAATATGACCGGAGCAGAGAGAAAAGCAGTTATTGATGCTGAAACAAAGGCAATCCAGACTGAAAACTCTGAAAACGGAAAATATACAGTAGTCGTAAGAGATTTCTTCAACGGAAATGAATTTTACTATTTCGTATATCAGGATTATAAAGACATCAGATTAGTAGGAGCACCTCCTTCATCATTAGGTAAATTCGGTGGTGATACAGATAACTGGGAGTGGCCAAGACATACAGCTGACTTCACCGTATTCAGAGTATATGCTGATGCAGCAGGAAATCCTGCAGAATTTGCTCCTGGTAATGTACCATTGAAGCCTAAGCATTTCCTTCCTGTTTCTCTTAAAGGAATTAAGCCTGGTGATTTCTCTATGATCTTAGGATATCCTGGAAGAACAAACCGTTATCTTACTTCTTATGGAATCCAGCAGATGGTAAACAAAGATTATCCGGCCTGGGTAGAAGCTTCTAAACTGGCTATGGATGTCATGAAAAAGTATATGGACAAAGATAAAGCTACTCAGCTTAATTATGCGTCTCAATATGCTTCTGTAGCAAACTACTGGAAAAACAGACAGGGAACTATTGACGCCGTAGAGAAAAACGGAACGATCTCTGACAAACAAAAAATCGAGGATACTTACAGAAAATGGTCTGTAATGCCTGGAAATACAGAATATGACGGAATCCTTGAAGATATTGAAGCCTATTACAAGCAGGTTTCTGAAAGAAATGTTGAGAGAAATTACGCTTCTCAGTTTTCAAGAAATGCAAAATATATCACGCTTGCTTTACAGGTAGGATCTGTTCTTAAGGCTTATTCTGCTCAGGATATGCAGGGAAGACTTGCGATGAAAGCTAAGACTGAAGCTGCGCTTAAAGCAGCTTACGAAAACTTCAATCCATCTCTTGAAGGAGAAATGCTTGCTTCTATGACCAATCTTTACCAGACAAGAGTGACTAATAAAGAAGTGGCATCTGCAACAATTCTAGGATTGGATGCTAAGACGCTTTCTAATGTAGCTTATTCTTCAATCTTCGCTAATAAGACTTCTGCTACGAATTTCTTATTGAATCCGGATGCATTGAAACTTGATGCTGATCCACTTTGGAAAATTGCCAACGGAATTGTTGCTGACCAAAAAATGGGTATGGAAAGATATGCGAAAGTTGATGATAACTTCAGCAAAAACAACCGTCTATTCTTAGCCGGATTGATGAAAGCAATGCCTGAGAAAAAATTCTATCCGGATGCTAACTCTACGATGAGATTAACATACGGAACTGTAGATAAACTTCCGGTAAGACAGGACAGAAACTACTTCGGTGTTACAGATAACTATTATACTGATATGACAGGTCTTGTAGGAAAATACAAGAAAGGTGACGAAGAATTCGATCTTCCACAAAGAGTGATCGATCTTTATAACCTTAAAGATTTCGGACAGTATGCTGATGCTGCAGGATATATGCCTGTAAACTTCCTTTCTAACAACGATATTACAGGTGGAAACTCTGGATCTCCGGTAATTGACGGAGACGGAAACCTTATCGGTATTGCATTCGACGGAAATAGCGAAGCATTAAGCGGTGATATTGTATTTGAACAGGATTGGCAAAAAACGATCAACGTAGATGTACGTTTCGTTCTTTGGACTATTGACAAATATGCAGGGGCAAGAAGACTGATCGATGAATTAAAGCTTGTAAGAGGAGAAAACACTCCTGCTGATACAAAGACTAAAAATTCAGGAACAACTCAAATGCCTAAGAAAACAAAAAGCAAAAAATAATCTTTTTAGATTTATTTTTGAAACCGTGAACAGATGTTCACGGTTTTTTTATTTTTGAGTATTAAATTTTTTATGATGAAACCCATAGAATTTACAGCAGTCATACAAAAGAACGGTGAAATGAATGCTGCATTTGTAGAATTTCCGTTTTCTACAGAAAAGCTCTTCAACAAAAAAGGACAGGTGAAAATCAGAGCCTTATTTGATCAAAAAGTGGAATACAGAGGAAGTTTAGCCAAAATGAAGTCTGACTGTCATATTTTAGGCCTGACTCAGCAGGTTCGGGATCAACTTGGAAAAAGATTCGGGGATGAGGTTTTTGTTTCCTTAATTGAAGATAATGAAGAAAGAGAAGTGGAAATCGCTGATGATATTGCTTCTGTTTTTAATGAAAATCCTGATGCAAAATCCCTGTTTGATAAAATGAGCTATACCCACAGAAAGGAATATATCCGGTGGATTGAGGAAGCTAAGAAACCGGAAACCAGAGAGAAGAGAAAGGTCAGGATGATAGAAATGATTCTGAAGGGGAAAAAGGGAATATAAAAAGAGCCCAGGAAAATCCTGAACTCTTTGGGTTTATTTTAAATTAAATTATTTATTATGCAAATGGGGCTCTTAAGCTATTAATGATATTGGCAGGCAATCCTGAAACGCCAGCATATCTTACATTATTAACCAATGATACATCGTCAGCTGAAGGAAATACGTAATTTCCGGTAAAAACACAGTTTTGAAACAGAGCATGGGTCAAGTGTTCAATTTTACCACCTTTCCATTCTACATTTTTGAACTGGATGTTGCAAGTATTGAATTCCCCTACTGTCTTATCATTGTCAAAATTACTCATCTCTCCTCCCTGAGCAATAAGATTTTTCACACCCATACCGTTAAATCTTAACCTGTTGTATCCAAAACAATTATTCAATATAACTTCTGCCCTATTATTATAATCATTGTTGTCCCTTGAGTGCACGTAAGCACTTGTTGCATTACCTACATTCGTTGTTAACGTCCCTTCAATTTCTACTGTTATATTATGATTTTCCTGATAAATACTATCTTTCAATATAAGGGCGGCAACATACGAAGATTCAGGTTTTGCATTAAGTATAGTATCGGTTATTTTCAAATGCTTAACGTTATTATACTTTGCATTAATTGCTCCTAAATTATAACAAGAAATGTCAATAGCATCTGTATTAATTATTGGTTTCATAATATTTATTCTTTCGGGAAGAGTCGGAGGAGTACTAAATGCTGGAGGAGTAGCTATACCTCCCGTAGAAGTCAATGCAAACATAAAAATATCAGCTATAGAATATGTATTAAATACCGGATTATTTATATTCACTATCCCTCCTAAATTGGGAGTATCAGCTCGGATTCCAAAAAATATTCTTGCACTCCCATTGACTATTGGAGAATTCAGGGTAACATCATTTCCTGCAAACTGAAATGCAGCCGCGTCCGGTTCCGTTTTTATGATAGTGTCATTAGCTGTAAATCTGTCCGTCCAGTGATCATCTATTCCATCCTCCCAAACGCCTCTGTTGATGGTGACGTCTACGCTGTTTCTCCCAGTATATCCGTGTCTGCAGTCCATTACATTACCATCATTAATGACTACACCTATTGATTCATAGTTTGCTATACCATAACCAACTCCATCTTTTCTAAATCCTATTATAAAAGGACTGTTGATGATAATATCAGCACATTGTTTTATTTCTAGTCCCACGAGTCCGACATTATTAAGCGTATTAATAATTCTTGGATTATTTAGCGTCACATTATCTCTATTAACAAATAAATATCTTTCTTTGTTTAGCTTTCCACCTGTTTCAATACTCAGGTTTTCTATCGTAATAGGATCTTCCAATACATACTTGGTAACGGTCAACTTCTCCATCTTAGTGTATGTGCAAACTAAGGGTGTCGTTAATTTTCCATCATTACTTCTTACAAATTCCGTTTTCATGTAAGGCCCATTTGGAACGCCCTCCCGTTCGATTAAGATCTCTTTAGAATCAAAATGCAGATTTGCGAATCCTGTATTATTAAAACCTACATCTAAACTGCCTCTTAATATTTCTTGATTCCAACTGGCTGTACTAATAATTTCACCAGCGAAACGACGAGCAATCGTTATGGACACATCCCCATTCTCATTTCTAAGAATAAATTTCCCGTCACATCTTCCGCTCGCTTTAATTTCAAAAGGCTGTTGTACAACAACTTTAAATCCATCCGGAATAACCCAAAACATATTATTGGCATTGACATAATTAAAATATGATAAAACAAACGGCGTATCATTGTATGTTCCATTTCCTTTTACCCCAAAGTATCTGACATCCAGATCGTGGGTGAAATTATGTTCCAGTTTGATTCCTCCTGTTTCGATAATACTTCCTCCATCATCCGTGCCCAATGTAGCAGATAAATGATAAATAACAGGGCCTGGAGTATCTCTTGTTTCATAATATCCTAACAGACAAACTCCCTTATAAATGCCGTTTTGGAGATCTGCTATTTCTGCAGCCGACAGATTTCTCATCTCTGTCATCGTGTTTTTTACAATACATGGAAAACTCATAAAAATATTTTTTGTTGGTTAATTTTAAGACAGAGAGGTTATTCTCTTTCTATCTGAAGCAAATATCGTCACGCACAGCGACAGAACTCGACGTATTATAATGTGATGATAAAATAAAAACTGCCCGGAGCATAGCTCCGGGCAGTCTAAAAAAGAAAATTTTTCTATTATTGCATTGGTTTCGTCAGTACAGGTGTAGAAGGTCCCGTTGTTGGTGTTGTTGTAGAAGGATTTACAGTAACTCCACAGGCACTTGCACATGCTGATATGGAAGAATATTCTCCTTTATAGGTAGTTCCACAATAGCATGCAAATCCTCCCTGTACCGATCTCATGTTTTCTCTTGTTAATTTTTTCAGATTTTTCATAGTAAATATTAATTTTATGATCCCTACTCTTTTAGCTTTTCGGGTTTCGCTTTATTTCCCTAAATATAGAAATAATATTGTTAACATTCAAATTACAACCTGATATTTAATAACTTATAATGAAATTAAATAAAAATAGGTGTCAAACCATTGGTAATATTGCCCGGCAATCCTGAAACATTTGCATATTTTATATTATTAACCAGGGACACACTATCCGCTGAAGGAAATACATAATCTCCGGTAAAAACACAGTTTTGAAACAGAGCGTGAGTCAGCTTGTCAATGCTTTACTTTGAAAACAAAACAACTGATTTTCAACAAATTAAAAACAAATAAATAAAATCCCTGTCAGGATTCACGAACCTTTTCGACAGTATTTGTGTAACAAATAATAATACCAGATAGTCTTGCTATCTGGTATTTACTCTATAACATTAATAGTTACGAAACAGGAATTCCTAAATATTTGAGATAGGCATCCAGCATTTTTTTATCAAATACCGGTTCCTCAATTCGAGAATTTTCCAGAAACTGAATCACATTCGAACAATCCCAGACATAGGTATTCTGATACAACTCCACCGTAGAAAGCCCTTCATGCATATTGTCTTTGAAAAGACTTGTCAGTGGGTACAGCCGGTTCTTACTGTCATCCTCCCACTGTTTTCTCCATTCTTTGTAGGGAAGTCCTTCCAGGGTAAGGGGATAATATTTCTTCAGCAGATCAAAGAAGCTTTCCAGAGTGAGATTGGTTTCCGGTCTGGCAATAAGGTTAAATTTTTTCCCTACCGCTTCTTTATTTTTTGTGATGTGAGCCATGGCTTTGGTCATATAGTCTACCGTGATCAGCCCTTCTCTCAATTCTGTGAGTAGAGGATAGGATTTGAATTCCACACAGTTTTTCACTAAACCAGACCACCACTGATAAGGAGCACTTGCTCCTGTTTCACTATGGCACATTGCGTAGCCCAGACGGTAAGTAATCAATGGAAGTCCTTCTTTAGCGGCCAGATCAGCTACAGCTTCCATTACCCATTTACTTCTTACATACCCAATATCCTTACTTACAGACATCAGATTCTGTTCAATATCATCGCTTTCCAACATCACTGTTTTTCCCGTGAATATATGTCCCCAACTGTAAACAGAAATAGTCGACAATAGCGCAAGGCATTTGGTCTTTTCAGCACCGGCAAGTTTTATAATCTCTCTCAATCCTTCGACGTTAGGAGCTTTCATATAAGAATATGGCTCTATGAAATTTACAGAGCTGCCTGAATGGTAGATAAGGTCAAGCATCCCTGCAAGACTTTTGAACTTTTCATCAGAAAGGCCTAGCAATGGAAGAGACAGATCGCCTATTACCGGAATGATTCTTGGCTTCTGTTCTTCTTTTCTTTCAATATTGTATTGTTTAAAGCAATGGTCTATTTTTTCTACTGCATGGAATTCATCCTGAGCTCTTACAAGACAATAAATATCTGCGTTTGTAGTATCTAAAAGTTCCTGAAGTAAATGAATTCCGACAAATCCGGTGACTCCTGTTACAAACAAGGTCTTTGGATTCTCTAATTGTTTAGGATCAAAACCTCCGGCGAAAACAGTTCCCGGTGCAAGATAGACGTCTTGCTGCAAGGCTACGTAGGGCTCTACATCTTCTTCAGGAATAGCTTCACGGGCTTCTTTCGCTCTTCGGATCAATTCACCGGCGAGCTGCTTAAGGACAGGAAACTGGTAGACATCCCGCATATAGACTTTGGTATCAACTTTTGAATTCAGTGCTGTGGCTACTATAGCTACTAAAAGGGAATTCCCTCCGATATCAAAAAAATTATCCGTTATGTTGATCACAGGTCGTTCCAGTTCCTCAGCCCAGATATCCGCAATAATTCTCTCTGTCTCATTTGTAGGCGGTTCTGTGGAAATGAGTTCATTTGCCTCTTTATCTGCGAGTTCTTTTAAGAAATGGGTATCTGTTTTTCCATTGGCTGTAAGTGGTATCTTATCAACATTTACGATCTGAGCAGGAATCATATACCCCGGTAATTCTTCTTTAAGCTGTTGTCTCAACCATACGGCGTCTGTCTTTTCTCCGGATTTCATCACGACAAAAGCTACGATATACTTATTATTTCCAGTACTGTCTTTTGTGATGACAGCAGCCTCCTGTACTCCTTCGAGTCTGGGCAGAGTCCTTTCTATTTCTCCCAATTCGACACGGAACCCTCTAATCTTTACCTGATTGTCTATTCTTCCTAAAAACTCAATATTACCGTCAGATTTCCAACGGGCAAGATCGCCTGTACGGTATATCTTTTCATTTTCACTGAATGGGCTGGTAATGAATTTTGCGGCTGTCAGTTCCTCATTATTAAGATATCCCTTAGCCAAAAGTATTCCTCCAATATGCAGTTCTCCTACTGCTCCTACTGGTAGCAATTCATTATTTTCTCCTAAAATATAAGCTTTTGCGTTGGCAACCGGTTTTCCGATCGATGGAATGTATTCTCCATTCACATCTTTTACTTTCCTGAACGTAGCATAGACTGTACATTCTGTAGGACCATAGTAATCAACCAGTTCATAACTTAATTCGCTTGTGAGTACAGGTTTGAGCTTTTCCCCACCGGTAAACAGAAATTTAAGCTGAAGGTCTGTATAATTTCTGGTTTCATTGACAAAAGAAGGAACAAGAACAGAAGGAACGAAGCCATGGGTAATATGATTTTTCCGGAAATACTTTACAAGTTCGGCAGCCTCTACCCGATCTTCATTATCTGCAATAAAGATCATCGCTCCGGCAGTAAGCGCTGACCAGGTTTCCCAGACCGAGATATCAAATGCCAGTCCCGCAACAAGGGTAAGCCGCGATGTATGGTCAACATGAAAATGATGATTGTGCCAGGTTACAAGATGCTGAATACTGTGATGTGAAATCATCACTCCTTTTGGGTTTCCAGTGGAACCGGATGTATAGATTGTATAGGCTAATGCATCCTGATGAAGTTCAATATCAGGATGTTCTTCGGATAGATGAGAATGATTTTCCAGATGGTCAAGGTGAAAAATTTCAGCATCAATTCCTTCTCCCAACAGATTTCCCCGCACCCCATCTGTCAGTATAATAACCGCTGAGGTATCTTTGAGGATATATTCTGCTCTTTTTACAGGATAGGAAGGATCTACAGGTACATAGGCCGCTCCTGTTTTCAGTACGCCAAGGATCGCCACAAGCCATTCCATTGAGCGGTCGAGCCAGACAGGTACGTACATCCCTTCCTTGACACCTTTTTCCATGAGAATATGAGCAAGCTGGCTGCTTTTCCTGTCAAGGTCACTATAGGTAATGTGCTTATCCTGATAAACAGCGGCTATATTTTCAGGATGAAGAGATACCTGCTTTCTGAAAAGTGAAACCAGTGTTTCTTCTTCAGGATAATCCCATCCCGTTGTATTGAAATGGTCGAGAAGTTTTTTACGGTCCTCAGCGGATAAAAGAACCTGCACACCAGCTTGTTGTCCTGATGATGCTGATAATGTATTGAGCATATTAGTTTTTCGTTTTGGTTGATGATAAATGGTCAGAATGATCCGCATACACAGCAGAACTGTAGACTTATTCAGAATGGTCTACTACAAATCAAACGATAAAGAATATGATTAATTCTTAAACATTACTATTTAAGACCATGTGGCTAGGTCTTGTTCATCAATTTGTCTTTCATAATGCAATATTTTTAATAATTTGGTAATCAAATTTAACATAATATTTTAAATGAAAGATTAAGCATTTCTTATTTTATCCCAAAAAAGAGAAATAATTTAGATATATCTATTCATCAACTGATAAGATAAGACATAATAAATGGTGGGAAATATTAAAGCAATTTACTTTTTTCTTTAAGACCTAAACATCAAAAAATGTGTTATTTATCGATTGACAATAGGAAACTAAACGTTCCAAAATTCTCTATCCAAACTTCTGTACTGTATGGCTTCTGAAATATGATGAGAAAGTATATTTTCGGTTCCTTCGAGATCAGCAATGGTTCTGGCCACTTTAAGGATCCGGTCATAGGCTCTCGCGGAAAGATTCAACTTTTCCATAGCCATCCTGATAAGATTAAGCGATGTTTCATCAAGGCTGCAAAACGCTTCGGTTTCTTTAGGTCCTATTTGGGCATTATAACTGATATTAAGCGCCTTATACCGTTCATTCTGAATATGACGAGCTTTTAATACCCGTTCCCGTATATCTTCACTTTTCTCTCCTTTCCTTTTTTCAGCGAGCTGTTCAAATTCTACTTTCTGCACTTCAATATGAATATCTATCCTGTCTAATAAAGGTCCGGAAAGTTTGTTCATATACCTTTGCATTTCATAAACGGAGGACGTATTGCCGGGATCATCGGGAAAAAAACCGCTGGGGCTGGGGTTCATGGAAGCAATCAGCATAAAACTGGCAGGATAATTCACTGTAAATCTTGCTCTGGAAATGGTGACTTCACGGTCTTCGAGGGGCTGTCTCATTACTTCCAAAACGGTTCTTTTAAATTCAGGCATTTCATCCAGAAACAGAACACCGTTGTGTGCCAGTGAAATTTCTCCGGGTTGAGGATAGCTGCCACCTGTCAAATATAAAATATAATGCAAAAAAAGAGCAACTAAACTCACAAAACAGCACACAAGATGATGCTAAAAATAGTTGCCAAGTGACTCGCGACAGGGGGGATTTACTAGAAGAAGATGCAAATTTTAGTAAACGCGTGAGAGAAATTACCGCAAAGAGATTTTCTTTGACTGGGGTAGTAAATTCGAAAAGGCTCAAAACAACAATTCAATTTGAATCATCGTTGGAAAGGGATTTTATCTATTTGCTAGAGTATGACGATAATGTAAAGTATTATTTAGAACAACCCTTAGAAATTAAGTATGTCGACTCTCAAGGTAATGATAGACGATATTATCCTGATTTTTTAATAGAATATTTTAATGAACAAATTCCAAGGTTAGTAGAGATTAAGTACGAAAGTACGTTAATCAGTAAAGGTGCGGAACTTCGTGAAAAATTTCATGCAGCAAAACTATTTTGCGAAAACAAAGGCTTTGAATTTTGCGTTATTACCGATTTACAAATTAGATCTGAAAGGGTTATAGAACTAAATAATTATAAATTTATAGACAGATACAAAAATTTTTTTTGTAATATTAATAAAGAAGACAGTGCATTTCCTGAGTTTAATACAGATCTTCAATTGCTATTTTCAGAAATGGAAAAACAAAAGAAAATTACCGTTGAAAATTTACTTAATGAAATTACGGATGATAAAGAGAAACAAGCTGAATTAATTTTCTTAACTTGGTATATGGTATCAAATAATTTCCTTTATACTAATTTAAAGGAAAAGCTAACTTTAAAATCTTTGATATGGCTTCCTTAAAATTTGTTCCTGGTACAAAAGTCCTTTATAATAATCAACCTGCAGTTATTCTTAAAATTGTTGATGTGAATTTAATCACAATTCAGTCATTGCAGACCAATGTATTGCATAGTGTACCTCCGAAAGATCTGCAAGCGGTAAACAATGAATCCGGCCATAATACAAATACTTCAATCGAAGTTATGACGGATTTAGAATGGAACACGGCTGTTTACAGGCATGAGATTGTCAAAAATATTCTTGACAATCAATTATCTACAGAAGAAATAAAAGATATAGCTGCAAAGAATAAAGTTCATTATTCAACCATATATCGCTGGATAAAAAAATTCAATTCTGAAGGCAGTATAAGTGCACTTAGCGCAAAGAAAAGAACAGGCGGAAAAAATAAAAGTAGATTAGACTTACACTTAGATAGCCTTGTTAATGAAACAATTGCCAATATATACTTAGACTCATCTAAAAAATCTATTACGAAAGTGATAAGAGAAATCACTCTGCGATGCAAAGAACTAGATTTGATTCCTCCTCATAAAAATACGATAAGAAATCGTATTAAAAACCTATCCGATGAAGAGGTGCTAAAAGCCAGATTCGGAACGAAAGCTGCAAGGGATAAGTTTGACCCTATTAAAGGTAATTTTCCTGGGGCTAACTTTCCACTCTCTGTTGTCCAAATTGATCATACTACGGTAGATATAATTTTAGTTGACGAGCTTTATCGCAAGCCATTTAAGCGCCCTATACTTACTGTTGCAATTGATGTTTTTAGTAGAATGGTGGTAGGATTTCATTTATCATTTGATCCCCCGGGGGAAATGGGCACCGGCATCTGTATAGCAAACGCAATTTTGACTAAGGATTTATTATTAGATAAATACGGTATTCAAGGTGATTGGCCGTGTTGGGGCACGATGGCGACAATTCATTTAGATAACGCGAAGGAATTTAGAGGAAACATGTTAAAAAAGGCCTGTCAAAATTATGGAATAAATATAGAACATAGACCTATAGCTACTCCCCATTGGGGTGGTCATGTTGAAAGATTATTAGGCACCTTCTCAAAAGAGATTCACAATCTTTCCGGTTCTACTTTTTCGAAAATTAGTGACCGAGAAAACTACAATTCAGTTGAAAAAGCATCATTAACCATAAGTGAATTTGAGAAGTGGTTGACAATTTATATTGTAAATGTTTATCATCAGAAAGTACATTCTTCGATAATGATGTCACCTTTAGAAAAATATAAAAGTGGAATTTTCGGGTTAAATGGCGAAACTGGCACTGGGCTACCACCAAAACTATTTAATGAAAGAAGAATTAAGCTTGATTTCATGCCTTTTGTTGAAAGGACAATTCAAGAGTATGGTGTGTTAATAGATCATATAACATATTATGACGATATACTTAGAAAATACATTCATTCTAGAGAAGATTCCAGTAAATACAGTAAAAAGCAAAAATATATTTTTAAGAGAGATCCGAGAGATATAAGCATTATATATTTTTATGATCCAGTATTAAATGATTATTTTGAAATACCTTATAGAGATACGTCAAAACCACCAATCTCTATTTGGGAGTTTAATGAAGTTGTAACGAAACTTCAAAAATCAAACCTAGCAGTAGATGAAGATTCAATCTTTGAAGCCTATAAAGAGATGGATGAAATTGAAATGAAAGCAATAAGAGAAACAAAAAGACTTAAACGCTTTTCAAGATTATCTGATAAAAGAAATGAAGAAATTCATAGTAATACGAAAACCACACTTCATAAAAGTGAGTTTTTACAAGAATCCATAGATATAAAATCAATACAACCTTTTGATGAAATCGATGATGAAGCATTTACATCCTAAAACAGAAGAATTTATTAATTCTTCAACCGATTCTGAACGGATTAATCATCTTAGAAAACCTCGGTGGATCGGATATACTGGCGCAAAGAAAGTTCATAATAAGTTGGATGAACTTAGAAATTATCCCACTAATTTACGCATGCCAAACCTTTTACTTGTCGGGGATTCTAATAATGGCAAAACCGCCATGTTAAACAGGTTTGCAATGATGAATCCCTCTTTCGTAGAAGAGGAAACGCAAGAATTATTTTTACCAGTCCTCATGATTCAAGCGCCTCCGGAACCCGATGAAAAAAGATTTTATAATACTATTTTAGATAGCTTACATTCTCCCTATAAAATATCTGAAAAAGCAGAATTGAGACAGCAAAGAGTTATACATCTACTTCAAAAGTTAAAGGTTAAACTTTTAATTATAGATGAGATACATCATCTTCTTGCTGGCACCATGAGTAAACAGAGATTATTTTTGAACGTGATAAAGTATCTTTCAAATGAGCTGAAAATTTCGCTTGTTTGTGCTGGAACACGAGAAGCCTTTAACGCCATCCAAACTGATCCCCAATTAGCTAATCGATTTGAACCAAGAGTATTATCGAAATGGAGGAACGATGAAGAATATTTGAGACTTTTGACCAGCTTTGAAAGAATTCTACCTCTAAAGAAGCCATCATATCTTATAGAAAGTTCAATTTCTTCCATCATACTTTCGAAAAGTGAGGGTTTATTAGGCGAAGTATCAAAGATTTTAGAATTGTCAGCTATTCTAGCTATTGAGTCTGGAGTTGAAACGATAAGTAAAAATATAATTGAGAATATAGATTACACTCCTCCTAGCGATAGGAAAAAAATGATTTTCAGATGACAAAGAAATATGTTATCCCAGGCTATATACCACCAGAAGAAGATGAGATATTATCAAGCTGGATCTTTCGCTTAGCTCGCTCTCATAAAATGAAACCTTTCACATTTGCAAAATATGGCTTAGAAGTGCCAGACTTGTGGAATAGGGATTTCGATAAGTTCTATAACCAAAAACTAGTTGATCTACTTACAACCCTGACACCATTAAATCATTGTAAAATTAATTCTCTTCATCTAATTTCTTATCAAGATATAATTTTTAATTCTAAAATAAATTCAGCCTTTACAGAAGGTATATTAAATGTTGGTGTAGAACATAGAATGAGGAATAATAAAGGGCTGTTAGCCTGTCCTCTTTGTTTAAGTAAAAAAGAATTTTATAAAAAAAGTTGGCGATTAGTGAGCTCTATAGTATGTACTGACTGTCTCTGCAATCTAATCGATGAATGTCCGGACTGTAAAATGCCTATTGTATTCCAAAGATTAGATATTGGAAAAAAAGATGTATATCTTGAAAAACCTATGTATTTATGTTGGAACTGCAATAATGATCTTCGCAAAAATTATACTTTAATCGACAAAAATTCGGATATTTTCAAATATCAAGAATACATTAACAGAACTATAGAATATGGTTATAACAAAAATACCCAATATTCATTTAATTATTTTAGCGTTCTATTCTCAATTTTGAGAAAATCCCGCTCTAACTCAACAAAATTTTTTCGACTTAGAGAAGCCTTTACTAAAGAATTTGAAATTAGTAGTGATGAGTTAAGTATTCATAACTTTGAATTATCATTACAATTAAGAAAGCTTCTTCTTCCTTTGATTTACAATCTACTTTCTGATTTAGATCAAAATTTTATACCTTTTTGCGAAAGAAATTTTATTCGAATTAGCGATATAAGAAGTGACGGTCAACCACTACCATTTTGGATATTTAATAAGTTCAGGTAAGAATTCGTTTTATTCGAGTTTCGAAAATAATACTTGCAGTTTTTCTGGTTGCAGTTTTTAAAGCTTCTTTTGGATTCTTTTTATTATCACCATTTATCTTTTTTTGGTGGTTTACTCCCGTATATATAATAATTTTTTTATCACTAACCTCATTTAGTCTTCCACTATCGTATTGATCTTTAATGTAAGTCCACAAAACTTTCCTTTTACCAACCTTTTCTGTATAATTAATAAAACCTTTTACTAATAAAGATAAATAGTCCAATCCTATTCTCTTTAGAGAGATTGATGAGAACACTCCTATAATTCCATTTCCAAATTCAATTAAATACATTGTTTTTGATTGGTTTAGTATCTCCGCTACATAAAATGAATCCTTTCCATTAGGACAATAATGTAAATTTACTTTAAATCTTGGATCAGTCAAAAAGAATTCTTTCTTTAAGATTTCAATCAGGACATTGAAATACTCAAAATTATTCGTCTTAATGACAATAGTCTTGATATTTTCAATAATATTATTAGAATCTATCTCAAGATTTTCAAGTTCTCTAGTTAGATCAGCAACTTGTAAATCATTAGGGATATAGTTTACGTCATAGGCACTTAATTGTTTGTCTCTTTTTATTATTTCCACCGGAATATTAAAAGGATTTGATACAGCATTATTTTCCTGTGTATTCAAGGGTGGATGAGGGTTTGCTGAACCAGCATTTAAGTTAAGGGAAACGCCGTCGATCGTTGGATTTCCAGGCTTGTCAATATTCTCCGGCTTGTGATTTTCTCGATCATCAGTCGAGTTTTTTTCATTTAATGGAAATAATTCTATTTTGTCAATTGTGAAAGGGTTTAAATCATTGAACTTAAAATTACAAATTCGGTGTGCTAGTAGGTAGCTTTTATCTTCATTGTAAAAGGACTTACCAATCACACTAATTTTATAATTCCAGAATTCCTGCCAGAAAAAAAGAGGATAAGAAGATTTACTACCATGAAGAGTATTTAAAAAAGCACTATTGACATGCGAGGAAATACTTTTTAAGAATTTAATACCAGCATTATTCTTTAGGACCAAATAGGGAGCAATTAAAACAGCTTCTTGTTGTGAGAGTTTTGCAACGTCATAACGTAACATTCCAATCAGTTCTCCAGTCTCTGCGCAATTACGATATTTTATTTGACTTACTTTGAAACCATCAAGAAGTTCTCCACACATAGCCTTAGTAATGAGTTCGTCATTATAGAACAGTAAATATTGAAGAATTGTATACGGTGATATAAGAATGTGTCTTTTTCTACTACTGCTTCTACCAAAAGTTTTTAAATAGCTAAAACCCGTAGGTTTGATCTCAGCGGCATTCGGTAAAAAATTTTTGATACCAATTAATGGAAACTCTTTCTTGGCTAGAAATAGATTTTCTTCAACACTAAATTCAAACAGTTCGTTCAAATCTAGATCTTCAAATTTGTTCTCTCTAACATTATAAACTGATCCAATTCCTAATTCTGACAGACTTGAAACAGGAAGTTTTGTTCTAAATAACATGTTTGACCCAGATTTATAATCATTCGCATTATGTTTATTACGAAAGTGGACATCTATCTTTCTTTCCTTTTCATAATGTATTTCATATATCCATTCGACTTCCCAGTAATTACCTGTAGCATTTGGAAAATCAATTTTAATAGGTTTTTTCTTTCTTTTAGCCATTTGCGTTTTCTAATGTACGCAATTTAACATCTTTTTTGAGAGCACAAAAATCAAATTATATTTTATTCTATGTAACTCTTTTATAATAGATTTACAAATAGTAAATCTAATAAGACATAAATGTATTTTACACATGCTAATGATAAAATAGATCTTTAGCCTACAAATAAAAAGTATCAAAAAAGGTTTATTTGCAAAACAACTAAATGAGACGGAAAATATTACTAATTTTATCCAATCAGAAAAAACGTTTATATTGTTTCATAAAACGATCGTTTATTAAAACCAAAAATATGACTGTAGGATATGCAAGAGTTTCGACTTCTGAACAGAACATTTCTAATCAAGTTGAAATTTTAAAAGAAAATGGATGTGAAAAAGTTTTTACAGATATAGCAAGTGGTGTCCGTGAAGATCGAGTGGGTTTAAATGACATGCTTTCTTATTTACGTAAGGATGATATAATAATGGTCTACAAAACAGATCGCATTTTTCGCTCACTAAAAAACATGATTGATCTGATTGAGAGGTTTAATGAAAAAGGGATTCTTTTTAAAAGTATAACTGAACCTGCGTTCGATACTACTTCAGCAAATGGGAAATTTATTATCCAAATTTTTGGAGCTGTTGCGGAATTTGAAAGAAACTTAATTAGTGAGAGAACGAAAGCTGGTTTAGAAGGAGCCCGAAGAAGAAAAAAACTTTTAGGAAGACCTAAAGGCTCTAGCCAAGTTAGTGTAGAAAAATATCAATACGCCAAACATTTATATGAAAATAAGAATATTCCTATCGATAAAGCTTGCAAGCAAGCAAGTATAAGCAAGGCTACTTTTTATAGAATTGATAAAATAAAAAAATAATTACTTTAATACGTCACGATTTGTCGCATTAAAAAATTATTATTGCCAAATAATTATTATTAGAATTAACAGGATTTTATATTATATAAAATAGACTTATGTCAAGTAAAATTTTTTTTATAGGAGGTATTCATGGTGTTGGTAAAAGTACGATATGTAAAGAAATTTGCAGAGAATTAAACTTAGAATATTTATCTGCAAGTCAGCTATTAAAATGGAATGAATTAAATAAAAATCCACAGAATAAAAAAGTTGACAACATCTTATTGACTCAAAATAACTTGATTATTGGTTTAAGAAACAATACCCAAAATGATAAAAATTATCTCCTTGATGGGCACTACTGCTTATTAAACAAAACTAATATGATTGAAGCTATTCCACTTGATACCTTTATTCAAATCAATCCTATAAATCTGAATATTATTTTGGGTAATATAGGTGAAATTAGCAAAAGGCTTGAGGATAGAGATAAAAAAATATATCCAGTTGAACTTCTGCAAAAATTTCAGAATTATGAATTATTCCATGCTAAACAAATATCTAAAGAATTAAATATTAATCTTAATATTGGTCTTCCTAATGATTATGACGAAATAATAAAAACCATTTATATTAAACTAACTAAACCATGAAAGCATTACTAGACACAAACATTATTATCCATAGGGAGGCTTCTAGGGTAATTAACCAAGATGTTGGAATTCTTTATCGATGGCTAGAAAGAGCCAAATACACGAAATGTGTTCACTCTCTTTCAATTGCTGAAATTGAAAAATATAAAGATCAAACAGTTGTTAATACCTTTCATATAAAGCTAGACAGTTATGAACAAATTGAGCTACCCTCTCCCCTACAAAAAGAGGTTTTAGAATTATCTAGTATAATAGATGTGAATGACAATGATAAAAATGACACTCAACTTTTGAATGAAGTTTATATTGGTAGAGTCGATATTTTAATTACTGAAGATAAAAAGATGCATAGGAAAGCTCTTGAGTTAAAAATTCAAGATAAAGTCTTTACTATAGATTCATTTCTGGAAAAAACATTTGCAGAGCATCCTGACCTTGTCAATTATAAGGTTCTTAATGTTCAGAAGCTCAAATTTGGTAGAATTAATTTAGATGATAACTTTTTTGAGAGTCTTAAAGAAGATTATGACGGATTTGACAAGTGGTTTATAAAAAAGTTTGACGAAGAAGCATATATTACCATAAACTCAAATAATGGTCTATTACTATCATTTTTATACTTAAAAATTGAAGACAGTAATGAAAGTTATCCTGATATTACACCTCAATTCCCTCCTAAAAAAAGGCTGAAAATAGGAACTTTTAAAGTAATAAATAATGGATTTCGCTTAGGAGAAAGATTTATGAAAATCATTTTTGATAATGCTTTAAAAAATAAAGTTGAAGAAATATATGTCACCATATTCGACAAAAGAGATGAACAAAAAAGACTCATCGACTTATTGGAGCAATGGGGTTTTGTTCTTTGGGGGAAAAAAAATAAAGAACTAATATATGTAAGAAACTTTACTAAAACTTTTAACAAAGAGAATTTAAAAGCAAATTATCCCTATATTTCAAGATCAGAAAATTGTTATATAGTTCCAATTTATCCTGATTACCATACAAATTTATTACCAGACTCAATCTTAAATACAGAATCTCCAGAGGAATATGTCGAAGATTTCCCTCACAGAAATGGCATTAATAAAGTTTATGTTTCACGAGCATACGAACCACATCCTGAACGTGGAGACATTCTCATTTTTTATAGGACAGGAGGTTACTACAAAAGTGTAATTTCAACAATTGGAATAGTCCAAGAAGTTAAATATGATTTTAAAGACGAAGATGATTTCGTTTTATATTGTAGAAAAAGCACAGTATTTCCAGAACATGACTTACGGAAAATGTGGAATTATTCTACTGAAAAGCCCTTTGTTGTTAATTTTTTATATGTTTATTCTTTTCCTCACAGGATTAATATGAAAGAGTTAATTGATTTAAAAGTTCTTAATGGCGTTAATGATTCACCGCGAGGATTCAAATATATCAGTGAACAAAAATTTGATGATATTTTAAAGAATACAAAGAGTGATGAAAGCTTTATTCTTGATTAATAGTTAATAATATTCTAAAAAATGAAAAGCATAGCTATTTGGGAATCAAGAAATGATAATAATCCATTTCAAGACATTGAATTACATTTTAATTATTGGAAAATACCTAATAAACGAAAAGAATTTCATAGATTTTTAGATATTGGTCTAAAATTAATATCAACTCAAAATACTAATTGTATAAATTTTTACTTTCCGGCTAAAATAGAACAAGATAACTTTCATGAGATAGTGTCTAAATTTATAAATAAACCTGATTTGTTGAGTGCAATATTTAATGAAAACTATAAAGTTGTTAGTCAAGTAAGTAAACAACATAAAATTTTAAATGATCAAGATGAAGAAGTTTTTACTATTTATGAGTTTTCAAGTAATGATTTAACTTTTGAATATAAGTATAATGGAACTATTGTAAGTATAAATCTTCCTAAATTAAATAAACAATTATATATAAGATTTAGAATTTCTGGTCAATTTTTAAATCAATTATCGACAATTAGTACTCCTCCAAATTCAGTTTTTGAAAGTGCTTTTTCTGAATTAGAAATGATTGATTTTAGAGTTAATGAAATAAGAGATTTAAGTAAAGACTTAGTTGAAATCTATGGGAAGATGTGCCATATTAAAAAACAACATTTCTTTTATATTTGCAGCAATAATGAAGATGTTATTGGATATCATACGCCATATTTGAGTTGTCGCAATCTCGAAAACTACAGATGGAACGGATATGTTGATCTACCTAATATTGAGAGTGCAATTTTTCTCGCATATCATTGGAAATGGGATAGCCAAGAAAACAGTTCGCTTTTAATTAAATCTAAATATGAAAAGAACAATTGGAATACTATAGCAAAATATTTGTTATTAGTCGTTGGTATATCATTGCTAGGAAGCTGTTTATATGATATATTTAAGTTAATTATAAAATTATTTATTACTGAGTTAAAATAATGAGAGTATTATTATCAATAAAACCTGAATTCGCTTTCAAAATATTTGAAGGAGAAAAAAAATTTGAATTTAGAAAAGTCATTTTTAAGAAATTGGATGTTACAACTGTTGTCGTTTATGCCTCGTCTCCCGTACAACAAGTTATCGGGGAGTTCGAAATTGATACAATTCTAACTTCTAATCCTGAAGATATCTGGCAAAGAACAAAAAAATTATCTGGAATTACTGAAAAATATTTCTACGAATATTTTGGAGAGAGAGAAATTGCACATGCGATAAAAATTAAGGAGGTAAAAAAGTATTCGAAACCACTATCATTGAAAGATGATTTTAATGTTTCCCCTCCTCAATCTTATATGTATTTGGATATTGCATGATCAAAATTTTAACAAAGAAGCCTGTGAAAAACACAGGCTTCTTTGTTAAAATTTAAATAGATAAATTAGAAATCTATTTATAACTTAAATCCATTCCTCATCAGCAGATGTAATGTTAAAAGGAACAGATCTTTCAAACTCCTGGATGTTACCTGTCAGCCTCTAAACCGACTAAATGGTGTAATAGTTGTGATAATTGCCAATCTTTTATTCTATTGATATCTTCAATTTTTATCTCATTCATTTTTTTACAATATATTTGTGTAGTGAATTTCATCAAATTTACAATCGTTTTATTTAAATCCAAATAAGCATGTGAAATTTCTATATGCTTTCAAAATATATAGACTAGTAATACATATAAATATCAATTATTTATAATAAATTTGTTTCACAGATAGTGAAAATGACTAAAGACCAAATTCATCGCGAAGATTTAAGAAAGAATATGATGAAGAACATCATATTTCGAGTATATTATCAGGGAATTATAGATTCTGAAGATATTATAAGAGTATTTAATGAGAAATTTAGAGAATGTTTTAAATCATTCGAAACAACTTTCTATAGTAAATTAGAGTTAGATTTTAATAATATTGATGATGTTATCGATACTTTATCAATCCCTCGTTCTGAAATTCAATCTCAGGAAATTTTCAGATATACAGAAAACACCTTTGGAACTGATAAGCTAACTTTTGATATTAATAAATATTTTTCCTCATTAACAATTGATTGTACAAACTATGTAAATATAGATCCTTATCTAAGCTTTTTTGCAGATTATTTAGAGTTCTTATATGAGCACAACGAATTTCTAAAGATCAAAAAAATTGCTTTACGTAAATTAGGAGGTGATATTTATCGTAGTCATGAAAGTATTTATGAAGATTTTGAGTCCAATCTTTTTAAATCAGATTTTGAAGAGTATGGTTATCGCCCAATGCAAAACAGATATGAGGATATTTTACAAAGTGGTGTCAAAGAGCCTATTATTAATATCATCCGTTCTTATGAATTTGGAACCTACAAGAACGAAAACTCTGAAGATGCTCCCGCATTTCAGGTTCTATTAGATCTTGAAGGATATTATCCGGAATATATTTTAGAAAAAATTGGTTTTGGAAAAAATCAAGCTGAAAAAACTTTAAAACATATTAATCATAATCATTTATTTAATATCTTTAAATTATCTGTAACAGAAAATTATTTAAATAAACATTCACGAAATGGCTAAAATATTTATTGATAAAAACTTCAGATCCATGAAGGATGGTCGAATTGAAAAAATTGAGTTTAAGCCATCTGTTAGAAAGAGTGCAATATCCAAAGAGGTTAATGTGTCTCATTTTTTACGTACTGCTAAGCCTATTATTCGAAAAGATCAGTGACCTATTTTGTTGAAAATATCAATGAGATCACACTTGACGTCTTTACTATAGGTTATTCTGAGAAAGGAGAAAGTCAAGTAATTTTACTTTATGATAATATCAAAAATCAATGTTTATTTTGTTTTGTTATTGATTGCTATTCCACTGCAACATTCCATAAAACAAAAGACATTTTAGATCAATATAATATTTCAAATATTGATTACTTTATTTGGACTCATACTGACGAAGATCATTCTGTCGGAATTGATATTTTAGTTGATAATTACTGTTCTGCGAAAACAAATTTTTATCTACCTGAAGGAGTTGATGGTAGTGAATCAGATGTTTTCAGCTACAGTGATGATATTAAAAATTGCCTTGAGAAGATTAATTCTTTAAATAAGAATCAAAATTACTCTGTTCATACGTTAACACTGCCTACAGGTGGAAACCTCGAAATTGCAAGAAAAACTATTAAGGAAGAAAAAACCACAAAACAGTTTAACTTTCAGGTTTTTTGTGTAGCTCCTTTCTCGGCCATTATTAGAAGAAGAAAATTAGCTAAAGAAGCAGGTGTAACACATATCAACGCAAATGACTTTTCAATAGCAACTGTCTTCAAAGTTGGAGAATTAAGTTTATTATTTAGTGGAGACATTGAAAACCAAACAATAAATTTAATTCCAGACTATCACTTCGAAGGATTATCATATGTGAAGACCCCTCATCATACTTCTAATACATCTACAAAATTATTGGATAAAATTGGAAATAGTTTTGATGGTATAAAAATTCCAACTGCTGTAACAACAACCTATAAAGTATTCAATCTTCCTAAATCAGAATTAATTGAAGAATATCGGAAGTTTGTTACATCTTTTAATTCTACAGGAAGAGGCACTGAAGGTTATGGATGCGTCAAAACAGTTTTTAATGTTATTAAAAAAGAATATACCGAAGAATTAATTGGAGACGCAATAAAACATTTTTAGATACAATGAAAGCAAAAGTCAAGGTCCCGTTTTTGAAAATCAACTCTTCCCTGTAATTGTTCCAAAATTATAGCATAACATAATTTTTATTATTTATCGATATTTTTGTTTTGTATTTCAATTCTTTCTTTCTCGAGAATATCCGCCATAATTTTCGCTTGTAGTTTGCAATCCATGAGCTCCGCTTTTAAGCTGTCAATTGTTATGTCTTTCTTATCAATAACTTTAAATGAAGTATCTGATTTTGAACAACCAACAAGTAAAAGAAGAATAATAGAGATAAGGAACTTTTTCATGATTTATATTTTCACTCTTAAATAACAGAAACTTCATATTTATAAATTTTCTATTATTTATTTTATTAGCATATTTATATTATTTATCAGGTGATGTTATTTTATCAATTAGAGATGTAAATTATCATCTCCTTTTGTATTTGACAGGTATCTCCAAAGAAATTAAAATTGAAAAGAATCTGTTTATTACCACCTGTGAAAAACAGATTTTTTATGATTAGAAATACTATAGTTTGTAAAAACAGGCCATCTTTCAAATCCCTTATGCTTTCTATTGGAACAAAGCGAAAAACCCTTTTCATCAATTTCATTTGTTCCTTATCAAATCACAGGAAAGAATATAAATAAAATAGTGAAGAGGTGTTAAGAGTAGCAATTCAAAAAGATAGACACTATTTTATTTGATTAATAAACCCTTCACTTAGTCGTCTCACTGTACTTGCCGAATTGTTCACGATCGCATTGTAGAGTGGTTGAATTTTATTTGGTAAATCAGAAAATTCGTCTAATTGATATTTAGTAAGGAAATCAGAGAAATACCCAACCATGTCGTGATGTTTCAGCTTTTCCAAAATAATATCGTCATTCGTAATTCCCTTTTCGAAATATTTTAACCACCTTTCCTCGGTAATTTTCGCAAGTTCATTTTCTGCTGTAGGTACAGCCGCATTTGATCTGCCATAATGATTCCCTAACAATACCACGAGATAGGCTTGTATGCAATCCATTAAGGCTGGTGCTGGAATCGTTCTACCTAAGGTAGCTAATTTTTTCACAGCCATTGGTTCATTATGAAAGTTATTGAATGCGAAATGTACATCAATCAACTGTTTGGCAGCTTTAATAAATGTATTAGAACGCAAATTTTCTGGCACATAATCAAAACCACCAACTTTTGACAAAGCTGTTTTTACACCACTAATGGCAATAGAATTACCAGAAGCAGTGACGTCACGATATGTAGAACCGATATTCCAGCGATCATTCTCACTTAATTTGTCCCATATCTGTGGAAGCATTGTATTTAAATTACCCAATGCGTTTTCTAATTTTGCTCCTATTTCAGTTTTAATGGCTGTAATAAGTATAGTTATGACGGTTCGTAAATAGAAAACAGGTGAATTTATCACTTGATCTAATTGCTTATCATGTAGTGGCATTGTTTCGGTTAGCAAACGGTCTCTAAATTTTGAGAATTCTAATGCTATAGATATGTCCTGTTCACCAAGAATATATTTAACACTAGTTTTAACAATGTCGAAAGCTTCAACATAATCTAAATCTTCTGTTGCGTCTTTTGAGAAATAATGAGTAATAAGTTCGTTTGCTTGCCTAAGTTTTAAAGCTGCCGTCTTCCCGATAACTCCAAGTTGCTCGGCTAATTGAATTGTTGAATAATCAGTTAATACGGAATCAATCGCAGAATATTCATCAATATCAGGTCGGTTCAACATTTCACCAATAAATGTCATACCTAATGTTCCGATTGTATCTTTCAACTTTACTATCGCCTTTTTCCAGGCGTATTCAGCTGCCATATCATATGCTCCCCCGTTGAAAGCATTTACAATGTTTCTTTGCTGAATAGGACTTAGATATGTTGCAAAAGTTATAATTTCAGCTGGTTCCTTAATCGCAGGTGGCAGATCTATACCATCTGCACCCTGCCAAAGTTGCTTGCTTTTCATTGTTTTTCCCAAATTTTTAAGTTTCCATCCTGTGATTTATAAAAACAAAACTCAAAATGACCACAGTTCGTCATTGATAAAAATGCTTTTGAACGAGCTCCTCCAGTAAGTTTGTCCCCCGGGCGAACATCATCTGCTATAAGCATATGATACCCCAGAATCTTTCCTTTATCTGTCATTATCGTAATTCCATCATGGTTCAGCATTGCTTGAAAAATTGCCCCATGTGATCGAAGATTTACAGATGATTGGCTATCGCCCTCTTGGGTTTGCATAAGCAAATTCTGAAAGTCTATTGGGATCTCTAAATAAATACCGCCATTAACCTTCAAGCCACTTTTAACTTTTGCAATATTCTCTTCAGTATCTCGAACGATGCCAATTAAATTTCCATGACCTAATTTTAATGCTTCATCAATTAGCTTCTCAAAATAGGTATTTAACTTTACAACCAGATCAGCATCACAATCTTTAGTCGCAGCATTACAAAGTTTATTTAGCTCATTCTTTGAATAATCCCCAAGTGGTTCAAGATTCAATGATACAATAACCTTGTTTTTTATTCCGGATAGTTCAACAACTTTCTTCCCTATGTTACGGATGTATGCGACTGAATGTTCTGATTCTCCAGACTTTAGATCCCCAACTACTTGCGAATGGATGGAAGGACTAGTTTCATCAACATCGGCACTTACTAATCCATACCTCATTTCGCTCCCATTAACCTCGACAAATATGATCCATCCACTGGTCGCTAATGGGGCGCACAACTTGATAGCCATGCCGAATTCTTCTTTAGTCAATTCTTGACGTTTGATCGTAATAATCTTTGGAATAATCGAATCGAGAAACTCAATATTACTTACTATTATAACTTCAGGAAACAAAGGCTTTCCTTCTTCATAATAATCCGAAATTAAATCAATAATATTTAAGATCCCATCCTTAACAATACCAACATTGGGCATTTTGAAATTTTCCATCAATAGAAAATTTCCTATAGCATTTAGTACTTCTTTACGAAGTGAAGAGTGTTCTAGTTCAGCCACTGAAAGCATTTATTATGGATAAAAATAATGTTTTTTTTTTACAGAATGTCTATAATAAGAAATTTAACGCATTTAACTTTTAATTCACTCTAAAAATGAGGACGTGTAGCTTATTAGTTTATGTCCAATTGCATTTACCTTGCAAAATTACAACATTTCCCAAAGCGCCTTTTAAATTTTAGTGTAGTGTGGCATTCGGAAAGCGACTACTTATTAATTCGCATTACCTTATAGAATTTTCGCGCTAACTAATGTATTTTAGCAATTTCTATTGTAATTGACAAAAATACCCGGAACTCTTTTGGCGAGCATTGTTTTTCCGCTGCCCGGAGGTCCTATCAAAATAATGTTGTGCCCTCCCGCTGCGGCAACTTCCATGGCCCGCTTTGCGGTTTCCTGTCCTTTAACTTCAGAAAAATCAAATGGAAAATCGTTAATCCTTTCCTGAAATTCTTTTCTGGTATCTAACGTTACTTTTTTAATTGGTTTTCCTTCGTTAAAGAAATCGATGACTTCTTTCATATTTTCAGCTCCGTACACCTCAAGACCATCTACAATAGCTGCCTCTCTTGTATTCTGAAGGGGAAGTATAATTCCTTTGAAACCTTCTTCCTTTGCCTGAATGGCAATGGGAAGCACTCCTTTGACAGGTTGTAAACTTCCATCCAGAGACAGTTCGCCCATAATAATATAATCCTGAATGTTTTCTGCCACAATCTGATCTGATGCTGCAAGAATTCCTATAGCTATGCTGAGATCGTAGGCAGCCCCTTCTTTCCTAAGGTCCGCAGGTGCCATATTAATGGTAATTTTTTTTCCCGGAATTTTATATCCCACATTTCTTAACGCTGCAGAGATCCGGTAGCTGCTTTCTTTAATGGCATTATCGGGAAGACCTACCAGGTGATATCCTACTCCTCCGGTATCTACATTAACCTCAATCGTAATGGTTTGTGCAGCTACCCCATGGATAGCACTGCCATAAATTTTTATTAACATGATCTGCGTGTTTTTGTAAAAATAAATAATATATTATTTCAAAATATCCTCATTAAAATTGACAGTTTTAAGTTTCATTATATATTTTAAAAAAAATATCAACAAAAAGACAAACCGATACAGAATGTTTCTGTACCGGCTTATCAGCTATAAAAAAATTAAATTCTAATGTGTACTGTTATTGGTCTATGACCCGGAGATTTATTCTTCACAAGGCATCAGCAGGTTATTACCTATTTTACAGATCGTAAGGCTTGAAAAATAAAAGTCTTTGGCAGGCCCATTTATCTCTAACAACATCTCATCTTTCCTGTCGGATACAACAACTATAATTTCACCATCTTCATTTTTCAAAAGTTTCCATTTTTGGTATTTAACTGCGTTTAACTTTATACAGTTTTGAACCACAATATCCAAAAACCAATAGCAGTTCTCCTGTTCTGCCACATATAATATTCCTTCACTAACACTGATCTTTTCAGAGTATTCAATGAACATTTCGGCTTTGGAAAATTCGTTGTACAACTGATTTGCACAGTTCTCTATTTTCTTATTTTTTCTCATCACGCTCTCATTTTAGCTCGGAAGAAACTTTTTTTGAGTAAAAAAAGCCACTTCAAAAAAATGAATGAAATGGCTCAAAAAAAAAATAATCCTAAATATTTAATATCATTTAATATCACATGGGTTTAATCAATTCCAAGACTTAATCTTCCAGCGTTTACAGTGAAAAATCAGCCTATTTTTATTGGATGGAATACCTTACACCGAATTCTAAATTCAGATTCAGTGGTTTTTCCCTGTAGATGGTTCTAATCTCACTTCCGTCATTAAAATTATATCTTAAGCTCGGCTCAAAATAAATCCCAAAATTTTTAAATAGTTTATACTGAACTCCTCCTCCCGCATTCAACGACATTTGTAATGAGTTTACCGTTAGTTCTTCTGAAAAACTTTCCTTTATTTCATGATTAACTATATAATTTGTTTTCATTTTTCCAAGGATTGATTTTTCAATCTGGGCACCGGCACTTGCATAAGCAGATATATTTCCTTTCTGCCATATTCGATAATTTATCTGAACAGGAATTCCTATATATTTGACGGTTTGCTCTCCTTTGATCATATTGGCTTCAGTTCCAGATAAGAGATCTGATGAAAGCTTTGAATAGGTCAGCCCTGTCGTCACAGACCATTGATCATTGAGCTGGTAAGAAACAGATAATCCCAATTTTACAGGGAGCTTATGCCTTATATCTGTTTTTACATCTTCGTATCTGTTTCCTGCAAAGATTTCACCTAACGGATCTTCTTCTGTTTCCGCTCCACTGTCAGCCGGAATTTCAAGCTGTTGTCCGTTCATCATAACGTAGCCTTCCTGTTGATGGGAAGAAAGAGAAGAATTGGATGAAGGCGGCCCCGATATTAGACCCAAAATCCACTTGTGATTAAAATTGTTCCTGTTCTTATCTCCATCAGTCTGAGCCAGATTTTCCTGGGAATAAGCTTCAGCAGTCAGAGAATCAAGACTGTATTTATCATTTATTTCTGAAACAGAAAAATGTCCAGCCATTAACGGTTCACTTATGTTATCATAGGAGTCCTTCGTTTCAACATCCTTCATGTTTACTTTTAGAGATTCATAAGATAAATCTTCTAATAGCTTTGTTTTCTTATTGGTCCTGATATGAGAAAACACCTTTTCATTCGTTGTGCGAGCTTTATGGTTTACCTCTTTTTTATGAATATCAAAACTGAAAACAATAGCGTCCGTATTTAAGCTTCCTGACAAAGAAGATGCCTGTACAGTCTTTTTTTGTGTTCTATTTCCCGTAAGGTTTTTAAAATCATCGTCCTGTATCTTTAGAAAGAATATAACAGAAACCAAAACTGCGATTCCAGCAGCAATACTTAATGCACCTATTCTGTGTTTTAAATTCTTTTGATCATGCTTTTTGTCATCATTTTTCTCTGTCGAAGGTTGGTCAGGCATCAACGGAAAAACATTGTATTCTTCTTCCGGAAACAGTTCTTTTTCAATACTGAGCCAAAGGCCATCCGGCGGATCATCCTCATGACCTTCAAACTTATTTTTTAGGTCGGCTAACCATTTATCTTTCATAGGGCCTCCTTTTTAAATTGTTTGTATGTATTAATTTCATGTACGAGTTTCCGTTTAGCCTTATGCAGTTGAGATGCCGAAGAACCTTCACTTATAGACAGTAATTGCGAAATCTCTTTATGGGATTTATTCTCAAATACATATAGATTAAAAACAACCCTGTACCCATTGGGCAGCAATTTTATCATGGTCATAAGCTCCTCCATAGGAACATCTGACAGCTCGGGCTCTTCATCATCTTCCTTACCTATCATTTCCTCTTCCATTGTCGAAAACTCCATCTTTGAAAAGCTTCTTATATATTGCAGCACTTCATTAATAACAATGCGTATTATCCAGGCTTTTAAGGAACCCTTTCCCATATATTTAAAAGAATCGATGTGATGAAACATTTTAATAAAGCTGTTTTGAAGTATATCATGAATGTCATCATTTCCTTTCAGATATCTCCTGCATATGGACGTAAGCTCTCGTGAATAAGAATTATATAATTCTTTCCAGGCCGATTGTTCCTTTTTAACCAAACGCGTCAACAGTTGAATCTCTGGACTATCTTTTTCAGGCATTTAACGTATCCCAAATTTAATATGAGTAAAAAGGTGTGCTTTCCCAATTCAAGCACACCTGAACAATGTTTCCTTACGGCAGTTTCTTCAACATCGGAAAATTATATTTTATTTTATCGTAGGGATTTACTGCGGTTCCCTCAACAGTTATTTTAGTGGCTTCCAGTTCGAAGTTTAGATTTTGAGTCTTTCCTTTTGTAAACACTCCTTTTTTAGCTGGGACAAATGTTACAACTACTTTTTTACTCACCCCTTCTATTGGAACCTGAAGGGTCAGCTCCTTGGGAGAAAAAGCAAGTTCAACTTCTTTTTTTTCTTTATTCAGGGCCGAAGTATAATTTAGCTCATACTTAACTTTTCCAATAGCTGTTAAAGCCTGACCCGCTTTCACAGGATCACTAATCACGGATGCAATGATCTCTTTCATTGGAAATTCTGTGAAGTTGATTATATTTTTCTGAGCACTGAAAATCACATTTGTTTCACCATTAACCGTTCCTTTTGATATAACAGCTTTTCCAGTATAATCGCCATTGACGTCTTCTATCTTTAGGGCATCGGGATTGGTTTTAGGTTTATCATCATCATCCCTGCAGCTTATGATACTAAAAGTAAAACTTAGCAGGATGAATAACACGGATAAGGCTTTGAAGCTTACGAACTTTTTCATTTTAAATTTGAATTAATTATTGATTAAAAATATTTACTTTGAGTACTCATTTATAAAATGCAGCAATTGTAAATCCTTGCCTGAAAAATTCAATAAAAAACATAATACACTGATTATCAATATCATTATTTTATAAATAAAACATCATATTTGTTTTAAATCATCATCTTGTAAGAAGTTTTGCAACAGGATTTTATAAACAAAAAGACAAACCGGTACAGACTGTCTCTATACCGGCTTATCAGCGATTAAAAAAAACTAACTCAGGATATTTACTATTACTTTTTTATGAACTTGTTCTTGTAGGTATTTCCTTCAGAATCTTTGGAAAGGATGATATAATTTCCAGGAATAAGACTGCTTACGTCAATAGGTTCATTAAAACGGTGACTGTTTTTCTTCAACGCTATTTTTCCGGACATATCAATAATGGAAATTTCTTTATAAGTCTTATCAGATTCTTTTCCTATAAAAAGGAATTGCGCTGTTGGATTTGGGTATACTTTCAGGCTGTTGGACTTTGTTTTCACGTCGTCTGTTCCCAGGTTACAGAATTCCCAGTCTCCAAAATTCAGTTTTACAAAATTTCCTGTCCCTAAAAATTCACACTGATCAGGACAGTACTCGGTGCACGCGTAGAATCCATATATTCCAGGTTCTGTAGCTGTATAGCTGTCTCCCATTACTCCGCTTATTATACAGGGATCTCCTCCGGGAGGCGGACTTGTCGGAATACATCTGTACCATACGTGTTTACCATACAGATCAGGAAATACATCATCAAATTTTACTGATGCTCCGTTACAAATATTATACTCTCCCTCTCCCACCTGCATAAACGTTCCGGGTGTAAGGGTAGTCATCATTGCTGGAAGTCCGTAAGCAAATCCATCTGCCATAACAGCAGGGCTTTCCGCGCTGCAATCACCTTCTGTAACCTGAACTTTAAAATAATAAAGCTGGTCGTCATTCCCATTAATGGTAAGCGTTTGTGAGGTGGCTCCAGAAATAGGGACCCAGGGATTGGTATTAGGTGTCTGCCAGGTCCATGCCTGTTTGTACCATTGGTAATTTCCGAATGCCTGCGTAGACAGTATCTCTGTTTCGGTATTGCAGAATACAATTTTATCCGGAAATTTCACGCCCAGTCGGGGGCTTGTAATAGTGGGATTACACTGTGCTTTTACATTCATAATACTCATGAATAATAAAGCCAAAAAAATCAGTTTGGTTTTCATATTTAAATATTTAATGGTTGGTTTAGTCTTATTTAAGGGGGTCAGTCGAGTAATATTCTGATCCCGAATTTCATATTGAAGTTTAAAGGTTTTTCTTTGTAAACGGTGTTGAGCGGGCTGTCATTTTTGAAGTGATATCCTATTCCTGGTTCTGCATATATCCCGATCTTATCTACAATTTTCATCTGCAGACCGATGGCAGAATTCACAGAAAACTGAACAGGCTTCACATCCAGGCGTTCCTCCTGTGTGTCCTGTACCTCATCATTAACAATATATTTTGTCCTGAGTTTTCCTGCTACAGCTTTTTCAGCAAGTACGCCTCCGGTTACATATCCCGTAAATCGTCCTTTCTGAATCACATTATAATTGATCTGTACAGGAATGCCAATATAATGGACACTCTGATCTCCTTTTATATAGTTGGAATTACTTCCGGAATGAAGCTCTGAGGTAAGTTTTGTATAGTTGATTCCGGTTCCTATTCCCCATCTTTTCCCAAGATTATAATACATGGATAGCCCGAATGTAACGGGAACTTTATGTCTGATCCTTGCCTCAACTTCTTTGCTCTGATTGGCCAGCAGGACTTCTGTAAGGGGATTACTTTCGGCACCTGAAATCCATACTTCACTGAATGCCATGGGACTTCCACTCATGGAGGCATAACCCGGAAAATTCTGTTCGGAAGAATTTGAGGAAACATTACCTGTAAGCATACTGAGCATCCATTTTCTGGACTTGCGTACCTGAGGTTTGGCCCTGTCATTATCTGCATACTTTTCGGGAATCTCCTTTTGAATATGATTATATATTTCCTCAGCATTCTTATTATCTTTTTCTGTTGGATTTTCAGTGACCAACGGCCTGTTAACGACCGCTGAATGGTCTTCTTTAGCCAGCCCGTCCAGTAGATTTTCTTTTTCATCAGGTGCTGATATGCGCTTATCATGGGTTACAGGCTCGAATATATTTTTAAAATATGGATTCGTTTTTATTTTATCTGTGAGTGCAGCACCAAGGTTGCTGTATTTTTCATTGCCTACAGCCTGTATCTTATCATTCGTCTCTTTTTCTGCAGGTACTGTTGTTTCCTTCCTGTTTATTTTTTGAGTTTTATCAGCAAGTTTAGATCTGTCTGCTATATTCGGATTGGTATTTTCAGGATTCGTCTCTAACAGGATTTTTCCTGTGAATAAGAGCATAGCAACAGCTGCCGCAATTCCTCCGATACGGTACAGAAGAGATTTCCCAGTGCCGGAAGGTTTATTTATATTTTCTTTTACATCATCAGTTTCAGGCATTATAATTCCCGCTATTCTGTTTTCTTCTTCTTCAGAAAAAAGCTCATCTTTTATATCTTCCCACAGCCCATCCGGAACATCCTCTTCGTGGTCTTCCATTTTCCTCTGCAGGTCATTTAGCCACTGATTATTCATATTGTGCTTTTTTTGACATTTTAAATTCTTTAATTTTCTGTACCAGCAGTCCTTTCGCTCTGTGAAACTGGGATGCGGAAGAATTTTCTGCTATTCCTAAGAGTCCGGCAATCTCTTTATGGCTTTTTTTCTCAAATACAAAAAGGTTAAAAACAGTTCTGTACCCATCAGGAAGTGACTGTATCATGTTCATAATTACTGTTTGTGGAATTTCCTCCAAATCGGGTTCTTCATCATTGGGAACATCCGGGAATTCATCCAGATCAGTGTGGGCAGTAAGCCCTGAATGCTGTTTTATATGTTTTAAAGATTCATTGACAGTAATCCGGATCATCCAGGCTTTTAAGGAGCCGCTGCCTCTGTATTCAAATGTTTCTATGGACCGGAACATTTTGATAAAACTATTCTGAAGAACATCATGAATATCATCTTTTCCAGAAATATAACGGGTACAGACCCCGGAGAGGTTTCCGGAATAAGATCCGAAAAGTTCTTTCCAGGCAGCTTCCTCCTTCGTGAGAAGGCGTTTTATCAAAATCTGCTCCTTGTTTTGTTCCATGTATGACTGAGGTCCGGTCTAGTGGCCAATTAAATTTTAAGCAAAAATAGACTGCATCCGGCCAATCACAATCTATTGTTCATATGATCTTATCTATCAATTTGTTTTCACACAGTATGGGAAGTTAAAATTAATCGCCTCAAAAGGATTCAGCACTGTGCCATCTACTGTAATTTGTTCTGCTGCCAAAATATATCTCAACGAATAATCTAATCCTACAAAGTATCCTTTCTGCTTTGCTGTGAGGGTGACGATTGTTTTTTTATTTACTCCATCTACCGGTATCTGAAGCTCCAGGTCCTTCGGAACAAAAGTGAGTTCTACCCAGTTTTTTTCAGCATTTAATACCGATGTATATTTAATATCGTATTTCACTTTTCCCATCGCTGTAAGTGCACTTTGGACTTTTACAGGATCCTTTACTACTGCCGTTACAATTTCTTTGATGGGAAACTCAGAAAATGTAAGGGTATCTTTTTTTACTTTAAAGTCTACAATTTTCTCGGTTCTAAGATCTCCCTGCATGGTAATCAGTCTTCCTTTATAATTACCGTAAACGTTTTCCACTTTTACAGGCGGTATATCTATCCTGTCCTCATTCAAGCATGAGAACAGGGAAAAGATGATTGATATGGCCAAAACGGTGGTAATAACCTTAAGTACTATTAAGTTCTTCATTTCATTATTTTTTTTGCATTAAACATTCATTGTATTGAGTACTCATCTATAAAATCCGTTTTTTCGGAAATCTTGCATGGGATGTTGAAAAAAAGAACAAGAAACCACATAACTTGTTGATTTTAAGTAAATAAAATTTTAGTATTTATTTTAGAAATGAAAAACCAGCGTGAATTTTGACGCTGGTAATTGTTTTTTAAATATAATAGATTTATCCCAAACTGCTAAATATTCCTTATATTTATTCCATGTCAGTACAGATACAATCCTATTGCCTATCCTCATTTCCTTCAGATTTCACTACTGAGAATTACTGCGTGGTTCTATTGAACGGGTCTGGTGTCTTTTCAATTGATCAGATTAATTATTCTTATGAAGGATGTACTGTTCTTTTCCTTACCCCTTATCAAAAATTAAAGCTGATTTCAGAAACTGATGATTATATTTTCATTCTTTTCTTTCACGGAGATGATTACTGCATAGAATACCATAAGGAAGAGGTCGCCTGCAACGGACTTCTTTTTAATAATATTTATCTAAATCCAGGCATTAAACTAAGTCTTGATCATTACCAATATATACTTGGAATCTTTGACCATATCAAAAAGGAGCTTTCCGAAAAACATCTTTTTTCGGGGTCTATTATTAAGACCTATATACAGCTTATACTGGCTATTTGCAGTAAAGAGAAAAGTGGAATTATTGAAGATCAGATTTCCGGCAAAAGGCTTCCGAACAAAAATGCCGTGGAATTCCAAAAACTGCTGGAACTTTATTTCAGAGAGGAAAAAGAGCTGTCATTCTACAGCGGAAAACTCCATATTACAAGTAATGCCTTAAGCAAATCGGTTAAAAAAGAATTTGGAAAGCCCCCCAGCCAGCTTATTAATGAAAGATCCATACTGGAAGCTAAAAAACTTCTTCATTTGACGTATCGTTCCATCAAGGAAATTGCTTTGGAACTTGGATTTGATGATGAGTTTTATTTCAGCAGGTATTTTAAGAACTCAGTAGGATCTTCCCCGAAGAAATACCGGGAAAAAGTAGGCATCTCCATTGTGGCTAAAATGTCCATGTAATATCCTGATATCTCTATTCTCACACGTACAGCATCAATTTACCTTTGTAAAAAAGTAAATCAAATGCAAACCAACACCCTTTACAACCACCTTACCAGATGGGATTCTTACTTCCTTAACTTTTTAAGAATCTCTATTTTTATCGTGATGGCCTGGATCGGCGGCCTTAAAGCTTTCCAGTATGAAGCCGACGGAATTGTTCCTTTTGTGGCCAACAGCCCTTTTATGAGTTTCTTTTATAAAAATGCCAACCACAAAGTCATTAACGACGACCAAAAATTGGTTTCAGAATACACCCTCCATAAAAATCCGGAAGGAAAGACTTTAAAGAAAAATATAGACTGGCACACAGAAAACGGAACTTATGCATTTTCATACGGATTGGGAACAATGATTATCACTATCGCTCTTCTGGTTCTGCTGGGAATATGGTATCCAAAGATTGGAGCTATTGGCGGAGCTTTAACTTTCATCATGTCTTTTGTCACGCTTTCTTTTCTTTTGACGACTCCGGAAGTGTATGTCCCTGATCTGGGTGGAGATCTTCCCACTCCACAGTACGGATTTCCTTATCTCTCAGGAGCAGGCCGTCTGGTTTTAAAAGACATTATCATGATGGCTGCAGGATTAGTTCTTTTTTCCGACAGTTTAAAGAAAGTTTTACGATTAATGGGCAATCATTTGGAGGAACAGAACTAAACATTTAGTTTTAAAGCTTTTGACTGCCTTAAAAATAAGAAAGAAGCTACACAATGTAACTTCTTTCTTTATCTTATCTGTTCAGTTAATTAATTGACACCTCCTCCCAGTGCTCTGTACAGCTCTACCTCAGCATTGAGTTTTTCAAGGGTGACATTCACTGCCTCCAGATCATTCTGCAGTTTATTGTTTTGAGCTGTGATCACTTCAAGATAAGTAGCCATTCCGCTTTTATACAGCTTCAACGCATCATTGATTCCTTTATCTAAAATAGCCGTTCTCTGTTCAAGCAATTCCAGCCTTTCAGATGATCCCTTAGATTTAACCATGGCATCTGATACTTCTCCTACAGCGGTCATTAAAGACTGCTTAAAGTTCATTACTGCTTTTTCCTGCTCTATCACCGCCGTTTCATAAGCTGTTTTCAGCTCTTTTTTTTGAAAGATGGGTGCCGCAAGATTGGCCGCCAGGGTTTTGGTGATGGATCCCGGTAAATCAAACCAGCTATTAAATTGGTTGGAGTTTAATCCTATCTGTGGAGACAGGCTGATGCTCGGGTACATCGCAGCTTTTGCCAATCCGGTTTTTGAATTGAGACTGATCACATTGAATTCTGCAGCTTTCAAATCCGGACGGCGGCTCAGAAGCTGTGCGGGAAGGCCTTCTGAAAGCTTATTTTCAGGAATCATCTGCTGCAAAGTTCCGGTTCTTTCAATACGTCCCGGATATTCGCCACAAAGTATGCTCAGTGCATTTTCCTGAACCGAGATATTCTGTTTTGCCAACGGAATCAGAAGTTCTGCTGTTTTCTTCTGAGCCTCCGACTGCTGCACCGCCAGTGAATTGATTTGCCCTGCTTTGAACTGAAGATTCATCATAGAAAGTGTACTGTTGCTCAATTCTATATTTTCTTCAGCTATTTTCAGCTGTTCGTCAAGGCTTATCAGATTGTAATATGCTTGCGCGACCTGAACAACGATTCTGCTTTTTACAGCATTCAGATTTTCTTTCTGTTCAAAATATCCTGCTGCGGCTGACTCTTTCTGCATTTTGGATTTACCCCAGATGTCCACTTCCCATGACAGTCTCAGTGAAGCACTGAAATCGTCTATATATTTGTTCCCTGTAAACTGTTCGTTAAGTGATCCGTTCAGGCTATTTTTCGAGGCCCAGCTTCTATTGGCTCCTGCACTGAAATCAAGGGTAGGAAGAAGTGCATTTTTTGCCTGTTTATAAGCAAGATCCAGCTGTTCTATATTCTTGATGGCAACGGCTACTTCGTTATTTCTGGTTAAGGCTTTTTCTATTAATTCCTTCAGTTTGGGATCTTTAAAGAAAGTTTTCCAGGGAAGTATGATGGTATCTCCGGTTACCTGCACAGATTCTCTATATGCAGCAGGGGCTTCCATATCAGTTCTTGTATAAGGTTTGCCTACAGTGCAGGACACCATTAAAGTGGCCACTGCTCCTGAAACAAGGATGTTTTTTATATTAAATAGTTTCATTTGATGATTTATTTTCTGGTCCCCCATTGTATTTCTTTGATGAGAACTTTTCATCGAGATATTGAAAAAACATGTACAATACAGGAATTACAAAAACTCCCAGTACGACTCCACTAAGCATTCCCATAGCTGCACTTGTACTGATGGATTTGTTTCCTGAAGCCATTCCGCCTGAAGAGACCATAAGCGGAACCATTCCAACGATGAAAGCGAGTGAGGTCATGATGATTGGCCGCAGCCTTGCTTTAGCTCCATCTAATGCAGACTCTACGATAGACATTCCTGATTTTCGTCTCTGTACTGCAAATTCTACGATAAGAATTGCATTTTTTGCCAGAAGTCCGATAAGCATAATCAGTCCTACCTGCACGTAGATATTATTATCCAGTCCGATTGCTTTTATTCCAAGAAATGCACCTACTACTCCTGTCGGAATGGAAAGCATAACTGCAAGAGGAAGGATGTAGCTCTCATACTGTGCAGCAAGAAGCAGATAAACAAACAGCAGACACAGTCCAAATATGGCAATGGTTTGATTTCCCGCTGATTTTTCTTCAAGACTTAATCCTGTCCATTCGTAACTGTAATCGGAGGGAAGTTTGTCTAATGTTTTTTCAAGTTTCCCCATTAGCTCTCCGTTACTCACACCAGGTTTTGGAGAAACATTAATATTAAGAGAATTATAAAGATTATACCGCTGTACAGATTCTGGTCCGTATACTTTATTCAAAGTGATCATCGTATTGGCAGGAACCATTTCCCCTTTATTATTTTTTACAAAAATGTCATTGAAAGCCTGTTCATCCATTCTGAAAATCCCATCAGCTTTGATATTCACTCTGTAAAATTTTCCAAATCTTGAAAAGTTCTGAGACTGATCTCCTGAAAAATAGGTCTGTACCGTACCCAGCAGATTGGATATGCTTACCCCAAGCTGCTTGGCTTTATCTTCATCCACTTCAAGCTCCATCTGCGGATAATCTGCTCTGAACATAGTATATGCAAATGCTACTTCCGGCACTTTCATCAGCTGTCCAATTACCTCATCGGCTTTTGCCTTCAGTGCCTGAGGATCTCTTCCCATACGGTCCTGAAGTACAATCTCGGCATCATTGGTCATCCCATATCCTTCTACAGGAGGCATTCTGAAGGTCATTACGCTTCCCTCTCTAATGACAGCCAGTTTTTCATTTACTCCATTTAAGATTTCATCAATGTCATGGATCTTTCCTCTTTCTTTTTTAGGTTTCAGCTTTACAAACCCCATGGCATAAGCAGGGCCCGCACTGTTACTTAATAAATTATATCCTGTAATAGATGTATTTTCCTGTATTCCTTCAACCCCTTTTAAAATAGTATTGATCTTAGCGGCAGTTTCCGTTGTTTTTGTCAGTCCCGTTCCCGGAGGCATACTTAGGGTGTACATAAAAAGGCCATCATCTTCCATAGGAACAAAACTTTTGGGTGTTGTAGTCATTAACCATGCTGCAATACCAATCACTCCAATGATCAAACCTCCTGCTATCCATTTTCGCCCGATCAGAAAACGTATACCTTTCACATACCGGTTCGTCATATTATTAAATCCAGCATTGAATGCTACCGCGAATCTCTTTCCAAATCCTTTTGGATGTTCTCCTTCTGCTGAGTGGTTATTTTTCAGGAATACAGCACATAAAGCAGGCGTTAAAGTCAGGGCATTCAGTGCTGAAATAATGATGGCAATAGCCAATGTATAGGCAAACTGCTTATAAAACATTCCTGCTGAACCGGACATAAATCCGATAGGAATAAATACCGCAGACATCACCAGTGTAATAGAAATAACAGCTCCTGTAATTTCGTTCATGGCCTTGTGCGTTGCTTCTCTTCCGGAAAGGTCTGTTCCTTCCATATTGGAGTGAACCGCCTCGACGACTACAATGGCATCATCCACAACAATACCAATGGCCAGTACCAAAGCGAAGAGTGTCAGTACATTAATGGTAAATCCTAATACCAAAAGGAAAAAGAATGTTCCTATAATGGCAACCGGCACCGCTATAGCAGGAATAATGGTAGATCTGAAATCCTGCAGAAAGAGAAAAACCACAATAAAAACGAGAATAAAAGCTTCTATTAAAGTAGACTTCACCTGACCTGTTGCTTCATCCAGCCTCTCTTTTGTACTCATTACCTTGGAATATTTTATTCCGGGAGGAAATGATTTTGAGAGCTGCTCTATGGATTTATTAATACCTACTTCAATAGCGTTGGCATTGGACCCTGTAGTTTGCATAATAGCTACGGTTACGGCATTCTTCCCATTGGAAAGGTTATCTCCACTGTAAGAAAGTGATCCAAATTCTACGCGGGCTACATCTTTAAGACGTATCAGATTGGTTCCGTCATTTTTAATGATGATGTTTTCATACTGCTCCGGTTTATTTTTTTTCCCTTTGTAGCGGATAACATATTCTAATGCCGCATCAGATTCCTCTCCCAGCTTCCCGGGAGCAGATTCTAAACTGTGATCTGCAATTGCATTGGAAACATCGGCAGGTTCAAGACCATACGAAGACATTTTCTGGGGATTCAGCCAGATCCTCATGGAGTAATCTTTGATTCCGAATACCTGGGCCTGCCCTACTCCCTTAACTCTTTTGACCTGCGGAATAAGGTTGATATTGGCATAGTTCTGCAGAAACGTTTCATCGTACTTCCCATTATCATCAGTATAGATGTTGAAAAGCATGACCATGCTGTTCTGTTGTTTTGAGGTTGTAAGTCCCATTCTTACCACTTCCTGAGGAAGTATAGGAGTTGCCTGCTGGACTCTGTTCTGTACATTGACAGCCGCCTGATCTGCATTGACGCCCTGCTTGAAAATGATAGAGATGGAAAAACTTCCGTCATTACTCGCAGTAGATTTCATGTATTCCATATCTTCTACTCCGTTGATCTGCTCTTCCAAAGGGGTCACTACGGAACGTATTACGGTTTCACTGTTTCCGCCGGGATAGGATCCCATCACGGTAATGGTAGGTGGTGAGATGTCCGGGAATCTGGTCACCGCCAGCTGGTTCAGTCCTATGATCCCCAATATGACGATGATCAGAGATATTACCGTTGCCAGTACCGGACGGTCTATTATCTTTTTTAACATGTTAAATTTTCTAAGAATGAATGTTTATCTATTTATTTCACATCTGCGGATACCAATGCTCCATCGGTAAGAACATCGATCCTGTTTACGGCAATTTTGTCCCCGGCTTTCACTCCTGTTTTTACAAAATAATCCTGTGAGGTGCTTCCTGAAATTTCAATCGGGGACATTTTTACTTTATCCTTTCCTTCCAGTTTATAGACGAAAAACTTGTCCTGAATATCTTTTACCGCTGTTTTAGGAAGTTTTACAATCCCATCCAGTGACTGATGCAGTAAAACTCTTGCTGTTCCTCCAGCCCTCAATAATTTATCCGGATTTTGAAATACAGCTTTCATTGGAATACTTCCTGTATTTTTATCAAAATTCCCACTGGCCGTTTCAACTTTTCCGTGGTAGGAATATTTTGATCCATCCGCCAGAATCAGTTCTACGTTGCCTGTATTTTCTCCTGATGCGGCCTTTCTGCTGTAAGCAATAAAATCAGCTTCGTTCATTGAAAAATAGACATTGACCATGTTGATATTGGAAAGCGTTGTCAGTGGTGATGCATCAGAAGGACTGATGAGGTTTCCTACTCTGTTGGGTATTCTTCCGATATAACCACTTACGGGTGCTTTGATGTACGTAAAATTGGCATTGATTTTTGATGAGCCTAATGAAGATCTGGCCTGACCTGCCTGCGCTGCAGCAGCATTATAATTGGCCTGCGCTGTTTTAAGCTGCATATCGGAAACTACTTTTCCTTCTACCAGAGGTTTCAGTTTTTCGACTTCCAGTCTTGCTGTTTCCTGAGCCGCAACGGCTGCTTTTAAGGCTGCTTCATTACTGTTAACCTGTTCGTTGTATACAGAGGGGTTGATTCTGAACAGGGTTTGCCCTTTATTCACATACTGCCCTTCTTTTACATAAACAGCTTCCAGATATCCTGTAACCTGAGCTTTAATATCTACATTGTCCTGTCCTTCCATACTTCCCGGATATCCTGAAGAAACATCCGCATCACCGGATTTCAGCTGAATGAAATCTGTAGGCACCGCCGCCATCTGCTGGACATTTTCCTGACCGTTTCCTGAGCCGCACGAGCTGAGCACGACAGCAGTCAATGACAGCATCCAATATCCTTTTCTATAATTCATAATGATGGATTTTTAAATTTTACACTTGCAAAATAAGCTCACAGAATAAGGATACGGATGAAGAAATCCAGTGAAACGTAATTAATAGCTGATGAAACGTAGACTAAGGAAAATGAAAGGATTTGCTGCTTTTTCATGAGTAAAGCCACCTATTTAAGTATCATAAAATCCCTCATGATAAATATTCATGAGGGGATCTTATGATATGCAACGATATGATTTTTTTCAGATTGAACGGAAGCTTAAGGTTTACTACAGCTTTTAATAATCCATCCACGATTTGAAAATGGAGGCTTTTTCCCTGCTGACGATAACTTCCATATCCGGCTGTTGTTTTCTGAGTTCCAGTTTCAGCTTTCCATTGAAATGATTCAGGACCTGTTTTACAGAATCTATATGGATAATGAACTGCCTGTTTGCGCGGAAAAAGAATTTTGGATCGAGCTGTCTTTCCAATTCTTCAAGGGTTTGCGGAACATTTTCTATGGTCCCTGTATTGAGTACTGCCTTACTCATTCCGAGTTCTGTATAAAAGTATAAAATATCTTCGGCAAGGACTGTTTTATATCCGTCACGATGAGCAAGAAGAAAACGCTTCCTGTAATCTTTAGGCTGGATATAATTCAGCAGTCCTTCAATGGCAGTTCCTACAAAGGGGACGGTTTCTATAAAGGTTTCGTAGCGCCTCAATGCGGTTTCAAGCTCATCTTCTTCTACAGGTTTCAGCAGGTAATCTATGCTGTTATATTTAAAGGCCTGTACAGCATACTCATCATAAGCCGTTGTGAATATCACGGGGCTTCGGATATCAAATTTATTAAAGATCTCAAAGCTGAGACCGTCTGCCAAACGGACATCCATCATGATCATATCAGGAGCCGGATGGTGATTAAGCCATTCCACTGTTGAGGTAATGGAGTCTTCTACGGACACTATTTCCACGTGAGGCCTCAGTTTTAAAAGAAGCCTTTTGAGTCTGTCTGCATTCAATTTTTCATCTTCGATGATTAAAATCTTATTTATCTTCATATCAATGGAAGTTTTACAATGAATTTGTGTTCTGTCTTTTCTATTTCGGGCTTTCCATAGCCTAAGATCTCATATCTTGCTTTAATATTTCTGAGCCCCACTCCTGAAGAATCCGGTTTGTTGATCAATGGCAGAAATGTATTGGCAACCACCAGCTCACCGGCCGGAAGGGTATAGACTTCTATTTCCAGCGGATTTGATTTTGACGTTTGGTTATGTTTAATTGCATTTTCAACCAACAGCTGAAGTGAAAGCGGTACCGTATACATTTTACGGTGTTCTTCACTGATATTAATTTTAAACACGACCCCTCCGCCAATCCTTTTCTCTATCAGGAAGATGTAGGATTCCAAAAATTTAAGTTCCTCTTCTATTGCGATGAGGTCTTTTCGGGAATTGACAAGAAGATAGCGGTATACCCTGGCAAATTTTTCGGAATATTCATAACCCAACTGCTGATCTTCGAGGATCAGTTCAGAAAGCACACTTAGATTATTGAAGATAAAATGTGGATCGATCTGCAGTTTAAGAGCCTGAAGCTCTGCGGCCATGGCGGCCTGCTTATGTTTTGAAGCCCTTAGTTTATGCTGAGCGGCTTCTTCTGCTGTTTTTTTCCAGTTTTCCAGAAGATAATCTACTGTATTGAAGGCGCTGATAATAAGTGATATAATAATATTGGTGGCAACCCATTGCCCTAACAGTGTAAATTCTTTGCGGTAATCGAGTTTGGACAGGTTTTCGGTGGTACTTTCGATAATAAAATTGACTACAATAATGATGAGTACACTTCCTACAATCTGAAGTACACACTGTATGAGCAGTCTTTTGACGGTTCTGTTGCTCCATGGAAGGAGTTTATTAAGCGTTCGGTCTATAAAGATGCTGACTTCTGATAAAAGTATCGAGAAAAGACATACCCACAACAGGTCTTCTGCCATAAGCTGCCAGGGTCCGTTGAGATAATCCATCCAAGCAGGATCAAAGGGATCAATCAGATAGGAAAAAATATAGAAGGTAATGATCGCCACAAGCCAGATCACCAGTCTTCTTTTTGCGGTGGAAATAATCTTCCTGTTTCGGGTTATCTTTTTTTTGAACTTAGCAATCCTGTTCATATTCGGGACTTTGTAAGTGTAAATATAAAAATTGATTCGGTAATACATCTTCCTGTTTTGGACGAGCCCGCGAAAACAGCTGGTGAAACGTAAAATAAGCGGCTTAGAATGCACCTCATCGTTTCATCATCCAAAAAAGACATTTCATCACCCCATTCAGTCAGATCACCCTTTTTTTTATAAAGAAGAGGACCTAGTCTTTATAATTTTGCCGTATTGAATTTGAAAGGATGAAAACAATAATTGTATGTACCGATTTTTCAAGTGAGGCAGAAAACGCTGTACAGTATGCCGCCTCACTTGCTCAGGAAAACAAATACAGACTCATACTTTTTTATCTCCAGCAGATCTCAGTTCATGCATTGAATGCACAGGTTTCAGCTGATTACTTTTACGAACAGACTGTTAAAAATCAGAATAAAATGATTGCTAAGGCTGCAGAACTTTATTCTCAGTATAGCATTGAGTCCGGGTACTATTTAGCGTCAGGAAGCTTTTTTGAAGAACTTGAAAACTGTATTCGTGACCATAGCGGAGACCTTGTGATAATGGGTATGAAGGAAAAGACATTTGAACAAAAACTGTTGGGAGATATTGCTACAAGAGCTATTCACAAAATTAAAAAGCCTTTATTGATTGTTCCTGCACACATACCGTATATGGGAATTAAGAAAATACTATTTGCTTACGACATCCACAAAAATATGACCTGGTCTGCGATGGATGATATTTACAGTTTCATCAACAGGTTTCATGCGGAGATCGAAATTTTTAATGTCAATGACAGACTGGAAGATTTTACACAGGTCATGAATGACATTGATCTCAATTCCGGATATGATATGGAGGATATTAAATACAGTTTTAAGATGATTGAATCTATTGAGGTTATCAAGGCTATAGAAGAGGAGATTATGCTGACCAACCCTGATATCCTGATGATGATTCCTTACCAATACAGCTTTTTAGAAAGTTTATTTCACCAAAGCAAAACAACCAGAATGGCGTCAGAAAATAAGATCCCTTTATTATCAATCCCCCTAAATATAGATTAAGTTCAATAGAAATCTGAAAACATTTGAATTATCCTTTTGCCTTAACCGGCTGAATTTTACACTTAATCTTGTTAGTAAGGCCCGGAAATTTCCGGGCCTTTATTTAATTAAAAACAGTTTTAATGACAGTAGTTTCCTCTCAACGACTCCTATTGATCAAGATTGTATATTAATCATAAAGCTCTTGCCTTAGTTTTGATTCTGAAAATACTTCCCGGTGTAGAAATATACAGTGTACCTTTATCATCATCTCCAAAAACCAAATTGGTACAGGGCTCAGGAACGGCAATCGATCCCAGAACTTTCCCTTCAGGTGATAAAATCCATATTCCACCAGGTCCGGTAGTCCAGATATTTCCTTTACGGTCCACTTTCATTCCATCTGTGATGCCTAACCCTTTTTCTTTACTTAAATCAATTAATAACTTACCATTTTTCACCGTCCCATCAGACTGTATTTCATACCTTCTGATAAAGAGGTCTGAAGATCCATTGGCATATAGATACTTTCCATCCGGAGAAATGGCGACGCCGTTGGTGGATGGAATATCATCAATCACTCTGATCACCTCTCCATTTTCTTTTAGATAGTAAATCCCTTGTTCTTTCAATTCATTGTCCGGGTTATTGTCCGGATTGATCATGCTTCCAAAGGTATCCGAAAAGTAAATCCCTCCTTTTTTATCTATAACCAAATCATTCGGCCCTCCCAATCTTTTCCCTTGGTACCGGTCTGCCAAAATTGTTTTCTTGCCGTCTTTTTCAATTCTCTCTATGGAACGACCTGTCCATGTGGCAATGAGCAGTCTTCCCTGTTTATCTAATGTCATGCCGTCTGAACCTATTAAATTAAATTCTTCATAAGCAGGGTCTTCTTTAGGTTTACTGTTATTAAAGCGCATTCCTACCCTCCATAGATCCTGAAAAGGATAACCTGTATTTTTCATATATGTGGAAACAACCCCATTTTTATCTCTCTTATAAATAACATTGGCCGCCATATCACTAAAGAGAAGATAACTTCCTGCTGACGCATCAATCCAGGTAACCCCTTCGGTAAAACCAAATCCCGAAGCTACCATTTCCAAAGGTTCATCATCATTGATCAGGCTGTTTAAAGAGGAATCTTTTTTAACTACTGCCTGATTAAAATGTTCCAGAAACTTTCCTGTTTCTGCGCTTTTGATTTTAGGGCTTTGCTCTTGCGAAAAAAGACCCGTGAAGCTCAAAGCAAAAGATACTATAAGAATAGATTTTGTCATATTTAATCTGTTGATCATCATTATTTTTTTAATATATCAAAATTAGAACGGTTACGCCTTAAAAATCAGTACAATTTTGATATAATTTTGTACTTTTATGGTATGGTCAAAAAGAATCTCTACAAACCTATAGAAGTTGAATATAAACTGGTGGAGGAGTGCCCGCTTACTAAATCAAACTATACTTTTTTCCAGATCTTATATGTGATTTCAGGAGAAGGATTTGCAATCATCAACGATCATAAAACCACCTATAGGCCGGGAAATCTGCTTTTATTTGTTCCCAATGACCATCATACACTTGATGTTCCGAAGCCATCAGAATTTCTTCTGATAAAATTTAACCGAAATTATCTCAATACCACTAAAACGCCAGAAAATATTAATTCTCTGATTCATTATGCCCCGGATCTTCAGGGATGTATTCTTCAAAATGAAGATGATAAACTGATGGTGAAAAACATATGCAGCCTTATTGTATCGGAGCTAAAAAACGGCACTTATAATCACAACGAACCCATCGTTATGCATTTCCTAAATGCACTGATTTTTATCACCACAAGAAGCATTATCACCAATCAACATGTTCTCCTTACCCAAAACTCAGAAGTCCGTATTCAAAAAATCATCTCCTATGTGCAGGAACATATTCACTTCCCGCAAAAAATAAAGGCTGAAATCATCAGCGAAAAATTTGGCTTATCTAAAAATTATCTGAGTCATTATTTTAAAAATCAAACAGGAGAAACGATAAGCCGTTTCATCATGCAGCATCGGTTAAAACTGATAGAACACAGGCTGATATTCAGCGACATCCGTGTGAATGAGATTGTGGATGAATTTGGATTTGCCGACGAAAGCCACCTTAATAAGTTCTTCAAAAAACATAAGGGCGTCAGCCTCACAGAATTCAGAAAAAAGCAAAACAAGCTTGCTTAAAAATTAAAAACCGGAGCAGACAGGCAACTCCGGTTTTATATTGATCAATCCAATCTAAATTGATCTAGGTATAATTCTATTAATTCTGTATGATCTGCGGATTGTTATTGATCTCCTTGTTTGGGATTTGAAAGATGAACTTATCCGTCGTAAGATTCAGCCTTCCGAAAGTATGATTGGTTCCCGGATATATTCTTTCCAGAGGAGTTCCCAATCTCTTCATATCAAACCACGCATAGCCTTCACCCCAGAGCTCAATTCTTTTCTGAAGGATAATTTCACTGATCAGCTCATTTCCTGTTTTGGCGGATAAAGTATAAGCACTGTTTCTTTTGGAAGTAATTTCATATAAAACCTGTCTGGCTTCAGCTTCTCTTCCCTGTCTCGCAAGTGCTTCCGCTTCTATATAGTACAATGAGGAAGCTCTGATGTAGATGTAATCTCCGTCAAAAAGAGTCGGATCTTTAAATTTCCAGTTCACGTAAGCAGGATAGTTTTTCTTCTTTCCGTTAAAGGTATAAGCAGCAGGCTGACTTCCGTTGAACACTTTTTTTCTGTAATCAGTATCTGCTATTGATTCATACAGACGTTTATCAATCAGCTTATAGATTTTGGCCGCCCCTGCATATCCTTCGTTTGTATTATCAAACATAGAGAAGAATGAAGCATAATAGTTCCCGATACTCATCGTTGATACTGTGTTGTGGAAGCCCCATAACACTTCCGGATTATTGATATTGGAAAATCCGGTTGTGGTATAGTCATTCTCAGTCATCAATGCAATTCCCTGCTTCCCTTCATTGGCATACTTTCCAGCTTTATCGTAATCACCTGTTTCAAGGTATATTTCAGCAGCGATTGCCTTAGCTGTTCGTTGATCAATCTGCGCTCTCGATGGTCGTGCATAGCTATCCAGAAGGACTATTGATTCTTCTATATCTTTGGTAATCTGCTGATAAACATCTGATACCGATGATCTCGAAAGCCCCAGGCTCTGATTACTGGTTGTAAGCACTAATGGCAATCCCGGAGCCGTTTTATTGTCCTTGTAGCTTTTGGCATAAAAACGAACCAAATAAAAATAGGAATACGCTCTCAAAGCAAGTAACTGCCCTTTGATGGCTGTGTTATTTGTTTTTGTATCATTTTTTAAATCATCAAGAAGCTTGTTGATCACAAATATCCTGGCATAAAAAGTTGTCCATACAAATTCTGCTGCCGAATTACTGGCATTGGTTGCTTCATAGTTGTAAAACATACCCAAATGCTGATTGGTGGCCTGTATCACATCATTGGACATCAGATCGGATCCTCCTTTTATGGCCATGATCCCAAAATCTGAGTGTGCCGTTGAACCTCCGGCACCATTGCTGCGCAGATCAAGGTAAATTCCACCTAGAATTTTTTCAGGTTTTGACTGGTCGTTAGCCAGTTGGTCTCCGGATATATCTCCTTCCGGCAGGGTATTTAAATCATTGGCACAACTGCCGGCAATCATACTTATTGATAAAGCAGCTATAAAATATTTTATTGTTTTCATCTGTTCTTTTTAAAAGTTGAATTTAAATCCTAGAGAAACACTGGATAACAGCGAGTATTTGTACGGATCAGACACCCCCGTTAATGAAGCTCGGGGATCATATCCTTTTCTCTTGGACCATAAGTAAAGATTGTTTCCTGTGACATACACTTTCAGCCCTGATAATCCGGCCTGCTGGGCAAAACCATCCGGCAGCTGATAAGACAGGGTAACATCCTGAAGGCTTATATAATCTGACTTGATCAGATAAAGCGTAGAATGTCCATTCTGATTGGTGGAGGTAAGATCTACCCTTGGCAATTCTGCATTTGGGTTTTCCGGTGTCCAGGTTTTACTTAAATCAGTTGAATAATTGGAAGCATAGGTATCTGAATGGAATAAAGATCTGTAGATATCATCATACCCATATCCTCCAAACTGGTAGGCAAAGTTCACCGCAAGGCTGATCCCTTTATACGTGAAATCTGTCCCGAACCCACCATATACCTTCGGAATCGCTGATTTTCCGGTATTGTAATCCGTTGCTTCCTTATAATTAGCTGTAATAGTGGTTTCCTCCTTTTGCGTATCTGGATTGACCGCGGTTCTGTACCATTGTGCATCTCCGTTTTCAGGATTTACTCCTGCAAATTTTTTCAGATAGTAGGTATATCGGTCGCCTCCCTCGGACAGAATAAACAAACCACTCACAAGACCTGTACTTCTTTGCTCGGCAGGCAGCCTGGTAATTTCGTTTTTATAATGGGTTGCATTTCCATACACATTCCACTTGAACTGGTCTGCACGGAGAATCTCTACATTCAGATTAGCCTGAACTCCTTTATTGATCATATCTCCGATATTCCCATATTTTACAAACGAACCGGCGTTGGATGGAGGTAATGGCAGTGCATAGATCATATCTGATACTTTTCTTTCAAAGTAATCTGCATTCAGGTTGATTCTGTTTTGGAAAAGTGCAATTTCGAAACCTGCATTCAGGTTTTTGGAAGTTTCCCATTTCAGGTCTTTATTTCCCTGTTTTTTTAGAGAGAGAACTGGTTTGTCATCTCCAAAATTGTTGATTCCATAGATATCCTGATACGCATAATAGTCTCTTGTAGAGCCATCCAACAGAATATTGTCATTTCCCTGCTGACCGTAAGAAGCTTTTAACCTCAAGGAATTAATGACCGTGTTGTCTTTAAGGAAGTCTTCCTTAGCTACATTCCAGGCCACTCCTAAACCATAAAAATTCCCCCATCTACTCTCCGGAGAAAATACAGAGGAGCCATCTCTCCGGATATTGGCATTAAAGAAATATTTACCGTCGTAGTTATAGAGCAACCTTGTGAAATACCCTTCTACAGCATATTCATAGCCATTTCCTGACAGATCTGTTATTCTCACCGCATTATCAAATGATAAAGAATTGGGGAGTAAAAGCTGCTGCTTGGAGCCGGAAAAACCATCGTTTTTTATCTTGTTCAGTTCATGTCCGGCCAGAATATTGAAGCTGTGGTTACCCAATTTCTTTTGATAAGTCAGCAATTGCTGATGGTTTAAAGTATATTTAAAAATGGACCCCATATTAAGATTCCCTCCAACAGACGAAGAAGTACCTCCCAAAGTATTTCCGAACTGGAGATTTTTTGTATTTTCCAGATAGCCTCCGAAATTATAGGTGAAGTCCAGGCCCTTTATGATTTCATAGTTCAAACCCAGGTTTATATTCGTTATATTATTGACGGTCTGAGATTTATCATATTGAAGATTACCAACCGGATTTTCGAAAACAGCATAAGATCTTGTGGCTCCGTTTGGCCCCTGTCCATCACCATAATCGTACAATATCTGTCCTGTAGTATCATAAAGAAGCTGGAAATTATCATCCCTCAGAAAAACAGGATAAAAAGGTGCTATATTTCTGGCAAACTGAAAAGGATTTGAAAATCCGCCCGATTCTCCAAAATCCTGCTTGCTGTAGGTGTAGGACACACTGCTGGTTAGTTTCAATTTTGGAGTAATCGCATAATCCAGATTTGATCTTATTCCAAATCTTTCAAATCCTGAGGCTATAAGATACCCCTCATCATCAAGATAATTCAATGATGTATACGATTTTACCTGATCACTGTTAGCTGTGATTCCAACACTGGCTTCTCTTCTAAATCCGGGTTTAAAAAGCAGCTTTTTCCAGTTATCTTGATACAAAAGTTTAGCTTCCGGATTAAATACTCCATCCTGCCCGATCATTTTGGCAAAAGGTACGCTGTAAGCATTATATCCCAACTTATTCAGGGCTGTAATTCCGACATCGTGAGGGCTCGTTCCGGAAGATACTGCTCCCGGCTGTTTTAATCTTGCCACTTCACCAATTCTTGCACGGTTATAATATGCTGTATAATAATCCTGTGGCGAAGAATACACCGAATAATCCTGAATAGATCTGAAGTTAACTCCTGTTTTCACATCTGCCTCTATATGCAGACCTTTAGATTTACCTCTTTTGGTATTTACGATAATAACCCCGTTAGCTCCTCTTGAACCATACAAAGCATTGGAAGAAGCATCCTCCAGAAAAGAAATACTTTCGATATCCGTTCCGGGAATGCTGTTAAGGTTTCCGTTATAAGGAATGCCGTCCAATACGATCAGCGGGTCGCTTGATGCATTGATGGAGCCTATCCCTCTCATTCTTATCGTGGGCTGTGAGCCGGGCTGCCCGGAAGATATTACCTGTACTCCGGCAACCTTACCTCCAATCCCCTGAAGTATATTTCCATTTTGAAGATTGGCCAGGTCTTTTGTTTTCAGAGACTGTACAGATCCTGTTATTTCTTCTTTTTTCTGCTTCCCAAAAGCTACAACCACCACTTCCTGTATGGAATGCTCTTTGGAAAGACTGTCCTTTTTCTGTGCAAAGCCAAATTCTGCAAATAAAATCATGGCCAATGCACCAATTTTACATTGTTTTCTCCTCATTATACTAATTTTTGTTTTAAAATTGAATTGTGTATTACCGTGATTCCTCCAGTTAAGACATAAAAATCCCCTCCTCCCTTGTCAGGGAGATTATCAGACAGAAAATTTCGAAACAGTCAGGATGGCTATCTGCCTTAAAAAGAATTTGAACTTATTTTAATTTAATTCCTACAGTAATTTTTTTGTTGTCAGAAGTTTATGCATGCATCATCATTTTGCACATCGGAAAGTCAAAACACAGGTTGCGAACCATAAGATCGTGTTGTGAAAGGCAGCCCTCTGCGCAACAGATTTTCTGGGCAGGGATAGCAGCCATAGGGATGCATAAGTAAGAATTGAATGAATTTTTATTCATGAGAATAAATTTTAACTTTTTTTAACTGTGTCAAAAGTATTTAATTATTCACGAATCCAATCATATGGTCACATGAGATAAATCATATAAGTCCACTAAATTAGTAGACTATTAAAAATACCTGAATTTTTTGTGAATTAAACGGTCATGTATTACTCAAAAAAGCAACGAAAAGTTATTTAACTTCTCCAAAACTGTACCGCTATATCCATCATATCCTTTCTAAAGGTGCATTGCATAAGCATTGTGTTCGGTTCATATATCTTACTGAAAGTCAAAACAAATGTTGTAAATTTATTACACGTAAAAACAGTGTTTTCCCCCTTTCGCAGAGTTGAGCAGTTATCTAATTTTGTTTTATAAAATTAAAAACCATAAAAATGAAAACTACTATCCTGTTTAAAAATCTAAGACCGCTCTTTGCGGTACTTATTTTAAGTTTTTGCATGTTAAGCTGCACCCGCTGCTCTGAACCCCCTAAAGAACCTGTAAGTGACAGTTATAAAAAGAAACTGATCAGCTACCGTGAAGGCCGGGTACTTTATGATGAATATTCAAGAACCAACAATGCAATTCTTACAAAATACAGAAACGGAGAACCTGATTCACGTTGGTACTGGTTTTCTGTAGAAGACATGGAGGGATATCTTCACTATGTAAAAGAAACAGCCAGAAAGCAGAAACTGAAAAACCCGGGAATCAGAATTTATATGGGAAAATACCCGATGAATCATCCTAAAGGTAAAATGGCAAAACCAGAATATGCAGGCTATCAGACAATATTTATAGTCCCAACTGCCCAAAACCGAAAAAGCGAAAGCACAACCACAATATCCAGAACCGTAACCTCAACCGATGAGAATAAAAATGTAACGGAAATGGAAGTTCTGAATATGACCAATCTGGCACCTCCCCCAAAAGTGTCGACCGTAGAGAACCCATAAAAGATAAAGCCATGAACTGGAATATAGAAATCGGGAAACAGATATCCATGGTGGTATCCGTCACGGTAATGGCTCTAATGACGGTCAAATACAAAAAAATAGGGCGAGAGAATTTGTTCTTTATTGTTGGATATATCCTGCTTTCACTGATCGATATTTTTTGCTATTTCTATTTCAACGCTACCAACCGGTCTACTGAAACGTTTTATGTGATTGGCTTTTTAATGATTGCTTTTTTTCTGTATCTGCTGTATTATTTTCAATTACTCTACTGGCCGATTTTAAAAAAGATTCAGTGTGTTCTTTTAATCCTGTTCGTTATCAATATTCTGGTGATGTTTTATATAGAGGACGATTTGCTGCATCATTTTTCTTTTAATATGCTGTACGTTGATATTCTTCTGCTCATGTTTTCCATTATTTTATTTTTATATCAGACTTTTAATTCTGACAAAATACTGGAGCTGAACAATTATCTGCCTTTCTGGATCTCGGTTTCTCTGTTAATACTTTTTATCGGGAGTATTCCCATCCTGTATTTCAGGACGACAGTGTCACAGTCTATCTATTTTTTCATCTTATTTATGTTGAATCTTATCAGTAATGGAATACTCATGCTGGGATTAATTTGGAACAAACAGGAAAGACTTAGATAAAGCACCTTAGCATTATGGAAGAAAATAATTTAGTTATTACTTTTACCATTACTTTACTTATTGTTGTTCTCACAATGATCTTTATCTATGTGGTCTTTATCAAAAAGAAAACAACACTTCTGCTTGAGCAGAAAGAAAAAGATATGCGTTTTGAAAAAGAACTGGCTACTTCACAGGTGGAAATAAAGGAGCAGACCCTGAACTATATCGGACAGGAGCTGCATGATGATGTGGGGCAAAAACTATCGGTAGTCCGATTGCGGCAGAATCAACTTATTTCCAAGCTGAAAAACGCAGAAAAAGAAGAACTCAACGAACTCAGTGAACTGCTCGGCGAATGTATTCAGGATATCAGAAATTTATCCAAAACACTGATCACCGAGCAGATCATTCATTTCGGACTGACGGAATCTATAGAAAGAGAGGTCAAAAGGATTCAGAAATTAAAATTGTTAAAAATAGAATTCATTACCCAAAAACAGGATATTGATATCTCGCCCAAACATGGATTAATTCTCTTCCGGATTATTCAGGAAAGCATTAATAACATTTTAAAACATTCCAGGGCCAAAAATGTATCTATAAGGCTGGAAGATGATCAGAATACTTTACGGATCAACATTTCAGACAATGGTAAAGGATTTATTACCACCAAAATACAGGACGGTTCAGGACTTAAAAACATGGAACTGAGAGCTAAACTTATTCATGCCGAATTTTCTATACAGTCGGAACTTAATAAAGGAACGCAGACCTCAATAACCTATTACAAATACATGATATGAAAACGATTCCCATAGCCATAGTAGATGATCATACTTTAATGTCCAAAGCATTGGAAAATATGATCATGGAAAACCCTCAGTACAGCGTGATTATGAATCATCCCAACGGAGAAGATTTTATAGTCGCTATAGAAAAAGCTTCAGAATTACCCGCAGTAGTCCTGATGGACATCAATATGCCTTATAAAAACGGCATAGAAACTACAGAATGGCTGACTGAGCATCATCCCGATATTAAAGTAATCGCCCTCACCATGGAAGATGACGAAAAAGTGCTGATCAAAATGCTGAAGGCAGGAGCAAAAGGCTATCTTCTGAAAGACATGCAGCCATCCATTCTTTTTCAGGCCATTGACACAGTATTCGAAAAAGGTAGTTTTTATACCGATTTTGTCGCCCAGAAACTGTTAAAAGTAAAAACAGAAGACATTAAAACCGCTTCCCTGCTCTCTGAATTAAAAGAAAGGGAAAAAGAATTTATCAAGTGGGCATGCAGCGAACTTACCTATAAGGAAATAGCCGATAAAATGTTTCTGAGCCCGAAAACGATTGATGGCTACAGGGACTCTGTTTTCACCAAACTGGAAATAAAAAACAGGGTTGGCCTGGTACTTTTTGCACTAAAACATGACTTGTACTGATCTTCAATCATCATCGTCCGAAATCATTCATAACTCAATCATTGATCCGGTAGATTTTACAATCTATCGGATTTTTGTTTTCATACGATCCATTAAATCTTTCAAAAATTCCCCAGTTCTTAAATCAGAAAGGGTGTTTTACCTACCACATAATTAGTCTTTTACCTCTGTTTTGGCTGTCTTTAATAATGGAATTTTGTCCTGTCAAACTAAACCATGAAGGCCGAACCCGAAAAGCCGAAACAGAGTAGGGAAAATTTAAAAACTAATCGAAATGAAAAAAGCACTAGTAGTAGGAATCAATGACTATGCCCCCATCGGATCAGGAGGACCAGACTTAAACGGCTGTGTAAATGATGCCAGAGACATGGCCAACACACTCGTCATTTGTGGTTTTGCTCCGGCAAATATTAAAATTCTCACCAATCAGAATGCCAAAAGAAGCAATATATTAAATTACCTTAAAACACTGGTGAACAGCAGTGTAAAAGGAGATTCCCTGGTCTTCTATTATTCAGGACACGGAACAAGAGTGGCTAACATTGGAGCAGATCTGGAAATAGATGGTTTAGACGAAGCCATTTGCCCACATGATTATGCAAGTGCAGGAGTCATCCGTGATGATGATTTCAAAGCTGTACTCAGCAAGCTGAAAGCAGGGGTGAATCTGGAAGTTATTTTTGACTGCTGTCACTCCGGAACAGGAACAAGAAAATTGGATCTGGGACTTGATTTAGAACTTTCTTATGAAGCACCCCGCTTTATTCCGCCTATGCTCGAAGATGAATTCTATATGACCTACGCCAGCGAAATACAGTCCTCCAAAAGTTCAAAAAAGACTACAACAATGACCAAAGCTTTGGTTCCTGTTGTCGGAATGAATCATACATTATGGGCTGCATCCAAAGACAATCAGGTTTCCATGGAAGGAAATATGAGTGGCCAGATAAGGGGTTACTTCACTTATCATTTCTGTAAAATACTGCGGGCAACCAACGGTAATATCGTAAGAAAAACACTCGACAAACAAATCGCGATGGCATTGGCTGCCATGGGCGCTGCCCAAATCAACCAGACAGAAAGCATCACTACGGAGTTTTCTCAAAAAATATTTTCATAAAAATCACTGGCGGAATCCGAAAAGCCATCCAAAGAGTAGGAAAAACAGATTAAAAACCAAATCATCATGTCTAAAACTGAAACTAACAAACCTATGACGGCTGAAGAAGTATCAAGACTTAAAACCGTTAAAGCAAAATCAGCTGAAAAATTGGCGAACGCCGAAAAACTAACTAACCAGGGACCTGCCATGGAAACCATTGACGGACGGTCTTTCCCTAAAGGAATGAAATCAATCGGAATGCCTGCCAACGAAAAATCTGCAGAAGGTAAAGCAATCGAAACCGATCACTTCTATCCTACCCATTCAGATTTTGAATACCAGCCCAAATTAGAGGCTAAAAAAGACCGCAAACCAAAATTCATTGACAGAGAATCTTTCCTAACCACAGAAGGGGTAAAAACTATATTCGGTCCTGATCAGAGAAAAGTATATAATTCTACAGCATACCCATGGCGATGCGTTGGAAAAGTAGAAAGTGCATTAGGCTCAGGAAGCGGAGTGATGATAGGTCCGAGACACCTTCTTACCTGCGCTCATATCGTAGACTGGAAACCTAATAACAGTACAGGCTGGCTAAAATTTACACCAATGTATTATAACGGAAGTGCGCCGTATGGAAGTGCATGGGGAACTCTGACTTATTATAAATACAAAGTGGCGGGACCTACGATCGATTCAACAGAAATTCAATATGATTATGTGGTTATTGTCTTAGACAGACCTATCGGAAACAGCACAGGCTGGATGGGTGCGAAATCCTACACCGATGCATGGGACGGAAAACCTTATTGGACTCATGCGGGTTATCCGGGGGATTTAACGGGTGGACAGAGACCTACTTATCAAACAGACATTGCCTTAGACGGTGATTTCTGGAGTGCTGATGACAATGAAAGCATGAGCCATAAAGCAGATATCTGGCCGGGACAAAGCGGAGGTCCTTTCTGGGGATACTGGGATGGTGCTCCTTACGCTGTAGCTACCCAAAGCGCCCATAACCCGAGTGAAAACTTTGCGAGTGGCGGTTCAGATCTTGTCAACCTTGTTATAAAAGCACGAAACGAACATCCTTAACCAATTTTTTTTCTTTATCATGAAGGGCCCGGCTTTGTGTTGGGCTCTTTTATTAATCGTTTTTTGAGATTGAGTTTTATCTAACGTTTCGGGGTTTTGTGATGGACTGACATCAAAGAACTAATCTTCAATTTTGCACAAAAACTAACAACTACCGTTGAACGTTGCAGGTTCGCGACATTATTGAAAAGCCCTTGTTAGCGTTAGTTTTAGTCAATCTTGATATTGTTTTCTTGTTCAAAACAATCCACTTTGTCCATTATCTTGTTTGCTATCTCTTCTTTAGAAAATCTTGCAATATTTACAATTTCTTTAATCAAATTATAATAATTTACTGCCATAGCCATTTGTTCGAAAGCAAACTTTGTGGCATATAAATATCTGTCAATCCAATCTTCTGTGAATTGGTCTATACGATTTTCATCATATTTTTTCACTTTAATTTGATAATCATAGTTGCCAATAAATTCAATTTCTGTATCGTTTATTGTGTCTATTGATACTGTATTGTCCAAAAAATATTGTTTAATCTTTAAGCATTCGTTGTTTGCATCATTGGGGTTCTCCATCCATAAAATTAATGATACATTGATGTAGTCATATTGATTTTCTGCTGTATTTCGCAAAATATATTTATCTGCCTGTCTAAAAAATAGTAGAATATTTTGCCCACCAATTACATTAGCAGATTTTAAGTAGAATAATTTGTTAGAATCATTTAAAATTTTCATTTCGTAACCTTTTCAATATTAATTTGGTTTTTACAGATCGTTTTTTGAGATGTATTTGTTGTCTATCATACGTTTTGCAGCTACAAAAAGTTGACAATTTATGATTTATTTATTAGATAAATGTAACGATTAGGGCATTCCATTTCTAATCACTACATATAATTAAGCCATTTATTCTCTCGTCCATGTTATAGTACAATAACATGAGGTTCCTCATTACTCAGGTTGTACTTTTAGGCAATGCAATGATCTCAAGAAATCTCAACGCGTCTTCAATAATGTATGGCCTTATACTTTCTTTTGGTTTCCAACCATTATGAAGAAAATATCGAATTAGCTCGGCTATAACAGCCGGCCGATTCAAATTGATCTCATCAGTTTGCTGCTTATTAACTGGGTATGTTTTATTATTAGGTAAATGAGGTTTATACTTATACAACCAAATTACTCCATCATCGGGATAACCTACGCTCCATTTTTCTTTTTTTACATCTGATTTAAGAGTTAAATTATCCTCTTCTCTAAACGAAAGTTGAAGCGGAGATTTTTTATATCCTTCAAGATAAATCACAACCTTTTCAACGCATTTTGAGTATTCATAATTTGTTAAATGAAGATGCAACCTTTTCCATAAGTAAGTCTCATTATCTATTTTAATTTTCCGTAATATATTTTTTCTCATTAACTGTCTTTTTAAAATGCATTATGACTTTCAAATTTAGACATTGCGTCAATCTGATTTATATAACTTTCGTAAAGTTATTTATCCTACTAATATAAAAATTTACTTTGATCGTTTTTTGAGATTATCTGCTTCTTTTGTAATTATAGACAGAATAATCCTATCTAAAATTCTATTTTTAAGAAAGTAGCAGTCCAAATATTTTAATACATTTGTTTTAAACATATTCTGAATGAATTTCGAGCAGATCAATTTACACCTTGAAGCTTACAAAGAACACGACCAGATCCTGGATGCCGCTAAATTTTTAATCCATTCTTTTGAACTGGAACATGAAAACTTTGCCGGCTTTGGTTTTAGGGAAGAACTTTCGCCTAATTCTATGCTTTTAACGGCAGAAGGAGAATTGGGAGGACCTCAAAAAGTAATGATCCCTAGAAATTTATTTGATTTTGATCTGAACCTCGTCCTGAATATGGTTGCCCACGAAATGCTTCATGTACGGCAGAAAGCCCCGGGGCAGGTCGTTGAAGATAAAAACGAACGGGAATTCCAGGCGTACTATGAAATGCTTTTCCATAAAGTTTTTCCGCAGGTGCCGGAAGTTTCGGATTTTCACAAAAAATTCTTTGGAAACAAAGCGCTGGAATATTACAGAAGGATGGGCGAAGGATCAGAACTGCAAAACAAATATGCGGAAGGAAAAACAGAAATAGAACATTTAATCAATTCATTATCATGACCATAAAACCGGAAATATCCTGGACAGACTTTGAAAAAATAGATATAAGATGCGGAACAATAGTCTCCGTAAATGATTTTGAGAAGGCTAGAAATCCTTCTTATCAGCTGGAAATAGACTTCGGAGATCTTGGAATAAAAAAATCTTCTGCACAGATTACTTCCCTTTATACGAAAGAGGAACTGGTAGGAAAACAGATCATGGCAGTCGTTAATTTCCCAAGAAAGCAGATCGCTAATTTTTTCAGCGAATGTCTGGTATTGGGCGTTTATGGAGAAGACCAAAAAGACGTTACCCTTTTAGCACCATCACTTCCCGTAAAAAACGGAATGCAGGTCGGATAAAATACAACACATATGATACAACACATTCCATTAGAAAAAGTTTTATTTATTGATATTGAGACTGTTCCGGGATCAGGATCATGGGAAGAGCTCCCGGAAGCCGAACAGAAGCTTTGGGACAAGAAAACCAGATTTCAGAGAAAAGAAGAAGTGACCGCTGCAGAGTTTTATGAGCGTGCCGGTATTATGGCTGAGTTTGGAAAGATCATCTGCATCACCATTGGAATGGTCGAAAAAAATGATACCTTAAAAATTAAAAGTTTTTCAGGTCATGACGAGAAAAAGATGCTGCAGGAATTTGGAGAGATCTTCAACAGTCCCAGACTGAACAATGTTATATTGTGTGCTCACAACGGAAAAGAATTTGATTTCCCGTGGATTGCCAGACGTTTCCTGATTAATGGTATACAGCCTCCGGTTCCGTTTCAGATGTTTGGGAAAAAGCCCTGGGAAATCCCACATATTGACACCATGGAGCTTTGGAAATTCGGGGACTATAAAAGTTTTGTCTCTCTGGAGCTGCTGGCTCATGTCTTCGGAATTCCCACTCCGAAAGATGATATAGACGGTTCAATGGTTTCATCAATCTACTACATAGAAAAAGACTTGGAGCGAATAGTGACCTATTGTGAAAAAGATGTCTTAACTTTGGCAAATGTTTTCCGGCGTATGCGTCAGGAAGATTTGTTGAAAAGGAATATCAATCTAGATTAAAAAATGAAATTTACAGACGATCAAATTGCTGACATTGGTGAGGAAATCATCAAGGTCTTAAAATCCGTATATGACCCGGAAATTCCGGTAGATATTTACGAGTTAGGGCTGATATATGATGTACAGATTTCCGAAGAAGGCGATGTAAAAATTATAATGACCCTTACTACCCCAAACTGTCCGGTTGCAGAAACACTGCCACAGGAAGTAAAAGACAAGGTAGGAGAAGTAGAAGGTGTAAAAAGCGTAGACCTTGAGCTTACTTTTGAACCAAGCTGGAACAAAGATATGATGAGCGAAGAGGCCAAATTTGAATTGGGAATGCTTTAGTTCTGCATCGAGAAAAAATATAAAACCCGGAGATTTTCCGGGTTTTTTGCATTTAGATTTCTTTGGCTATTTCTTTTCCTTCTCTCCTGCTCCATTCGCTCCATGATCCCACATACAGATCAGCGATAGGGAAGCCTGCATACTCCAGAGCCAAAATAGTGTGACACGCAGTAACACCCGATCCACAATGGATAATAAGGTGTTGAGGCTTATCTTTTAAAAGTTCTGTATACTTTTGTTTTAAAACTTCAGGCTTCAGGAAATTTCCGTTCTCATCGAGGTTCTCCGAAAAAGGAATATTGATCGCTCCCGGAATATGTCCTGCTACCAGATCAATGGGCTCAGACTCTCCCCTGTATCGGTAGGCATCTCTTACATCTACAACCGTCGAAGAATGGTTTATTAATTCATTTTCAACAACTTCCAGCGCCTTAACCGGAAGAAGCCAATTTTCTTTTTTAATGACAGAAGCTTTTTCAAAAGTCTCTTCACCGGAAGAAAATTCTACACCTTCTTTCTCTGCAGACTGAATTCCTCCATCCAGAACCTGAACGTTTTCCAATCCAAAAGATTTCAACATCCACCAGGCTCTTGCTGCTGCATTGGCCCCATTTTTATCATCATATACGACTACATGAGAATTCTCTGAAATTCCAAGATTTGACAATGTTTCTGCAAATTTTTCAATAGCGGGAAGAGGATGTCTTCCACCAAAAGCAGCGTCTGCTCCAAGGTCAGCCAGATCTTTATCCAGATCTATAAAACGGGCTCCTTTGATATGCTTCTCAAGATAATTCTGACGAATATCCTTTCCTGCTCTGGCATCAAGGATAATAAGGTTTTCTCCTGAAAGTTTTTTAAAATCTGATGGTGAAATTATTGGTGACATTTTTTGTGATTTTGGGATTAAATGATCAGTTTTGGCTAAAGCCGAATGAGTACTTAATATAGGAAAGCGGGCTAAAACCCGCTCTTCTTAATTTATTTTGTCCCGGAGATTGCACAGATTTTTTTTGATGCTTCAAAAAAAATTCTATCTGCTTTATCTGTCCGATCTGCGCGAGCTTTATTTTTTATTTAAAAATGAAAAATATCCTTTGCTTTATTGTAGGAACTTTCAAAATTCAGCAGATTCAGTTTATGCTCCACTTTTTCTACGCTCATAAAGTTGATCACCTGTTCTGTAGGCATATTTCCTACAAGATCGTCTTTGGCCATAGGACATCCTCCGATTCCTTTAATGGCACTGTCGAATCTTCTGCAGCCATTATCATAAGCTGCTTTCAGTTTTGAATAGGAATCCTCATAACGGTTATGGAAATGTCCTCCAAAATTGATTTCAGGATATTTTGCAGGGATTTTTTCGAATAAAAGCGCAATGGTTTCAGGTGTTGCAACCCCTGTCGTATCAGAAAGCAGAACATCTTTAATTCCGATTTCAGAAAACCTCTTAGCCCAGAAATCGACATCCTCCCATTTCCACATTTCGCCGTATGGGTTTCCGAAAGCCATTGAAAAATAAATATTCAGCTGTCTGCCTTCACTTTTTACCAGTTCGAGCATTCTAATGATCTCGGCAAAAGCTTCTTCCTGACTTTTATTGGTATTTCTGTGTTGAAAAGTCTCAGAAATAGAAAATGGAAATCCAAGAATATCTACCGACTGATGTTTTAATGCTTTTTCGGCACCTCTGTAATTGGCGATAATTGCAGAAACTTTGGTATTGGATAAAGATTTATCTATATTTTTGGCAACCTCATCAGAATCAGCAAGCTGAGGAATTGACTTTGGAGATACGAAGCTCAGACAATCCAGTATATCATACCCAACTTCCATTAAAGAGTTGATGTAATCTATTTTTTTGTCAGTAGGGATAAATTCTCCCCAACCCTGCATTGCATCTCTCGGACATTCGGTTAGAAACATTGGTACTTTGATTTTCTCAAATATAATAAAAGTTAACAAGTTTATGTTAACCTGTTACAAAGCTAACATATTTTTGATTTTCAACCTTTTATATATAATTTAAAATTTCAATAACTAATATGCAGCTCCAGATAAACTATTCAAGACATGGAAACCTTTGGTTTATGCATTATATTCTTCACCAATATTATTTATATTAATGATTTTACAATCGTGATCAGGCTCATGACAATAACCACCACACCTACGACAGCAAACATTTTTTTCGCAGGAAGACGTGACGCAAACATCGCTGAAAAAGGAGCGGTAAAAACACCTCCCAAAAGAAGCCCCAGCACAATGTTCCAGTGATGAATTCCTATGGTGAAAATAAATGTCAGAGCACTTACAACAGTCAGTAAAAATTTAGCCATCGTGGAACTGCCTACCACATACCGCGGTGTCCTCCCGTCTTTAATCAAAGTTCCGGTCACTAAAGGTCCCCATCCTCCTCCCGCAAAAGAATCAATAAATCCTCCCGCTAATCCTAATATTCTGAGATTGGTTCTCTTTTTCCGTATATTTTTTCCTGATTTCTTATCTTTTCCTTTAAAAGCATTTCTAAGAATATTGAATCCGAGATACAGCGTGTAACAGGCGATTACAGGTTTTACAATATGCGCATAATATTCTCCAAAATAAGACAACGCAAATGCTCCGATAAAAGCACCAGCGGCAGCCACAGGAAATAACACCCAGACCATCTTTTTGTTGATATTTCCTAATTTATAATGGCTGATACTTCCTGCCGCCGAGGTAAATGATTCTGCTGAATGAATGCTTGCACTTACAACCGGTGGTGGAATATTAAGCAGCAGCAGGATGGTCGTACAGATCACTCCATATCCCATACCCATTGATCCTGCAACAATTTCAGCCAAAAAACCAGCCAACAGCATCCAGTAAAAAATATAACCGTCTTTGCTGAGAAAATGATGAATATCTCCAGACAGGTTGAACTGGAAAATGATCATTGCCAGCACGCCAAACAGGATCAGTACCCCCATGATTCCCAGGTAAATATTGGCTCTTCTTTGTGCTGTTTTGGCAATACTGATCAGTTTTTCCATCTCTAGTTTTGCTTCAGCAGGCTGTCTGCTTTTCTCATCCAGATAACTGGTAGTCAATCTGTTCAATTCCTTTACTTTATGGGTAAAATCACCTTTTAACTGATTTCGGATGTTCTGCATATTATCCAGAAGCCCTTCCATTTCCTCATCAGGAATTGTTTCTGTTAAGATCTCCCGTAATCTTTTGGCTACCGTCGGAGATTTTCCATTGGTTGACACTGCAATTTTAAGATTTCCCTTCCGGACAATAGAACCCAAATAAAAATCACAAAGCCCCGGTTTGTCCGCAATATTGACCAGAATATTATGCTGGTGCGCCCGGTTTCGGATCCGCTCTGCCAGACATATGTCATTCACTGCTACAATCGCAAGATCAGCGCTGTTAAAATCATTATCAGTATAGGACCGTTCATGCAGGGTAAGATTGGGATAATTCTGCTTGAGTTCTTTAACCTGGTCGCTGATTTCTTTTGCCACCAGCTTAATACGCGCTCCAGGGGAATTCGCCAGAACAGACTGCAGTTTTTCCAGTGCAATATTTCCGCCGCCAATGATAAGCAATGATAATTCCTCGAGCTTTAAGAATATGGGATATAAAGAGTTACTCATTGTATTTAAAGTTTTAGATCATAGGTAAATGCTACGTAGTACAGCCCTCCGACCTCTGGCCCTGCCGCATACTGGAAGTACCTGCGGTTAAGAAGATTGGTCGCTCCAATTTTTACACTTGCTTTTATTTCCGGAATCCTCCATGTTGCCTGTGCATCAATGGTGTAGTATGAAGGAATGGTTCCGGAAGCTAACGGACTTTCCCATAAGAAACTATCCTGCCATCTTGCGGCTACTGTAAATCCGATATTTTTGATAATCTCTCTGTTTCCAACACTTAGATTGACCGCCCATTTAGGCGTATTAAAAGCTGTAATAAAAAGATCTGAAGTATGGGTTGAGATAAGATCGTTATAAGACACGTTTACATTGACATTATAATTTCTCACGAGGTTGTAGCGTATACCCAAAGAAGTACCAAAGCTTTTGTACTTACTGGTACTGTTGGTATACACTCTATATCGGTCCTGCTTACTTCTGTCCAGCATCGCTAAAACAGCATTGTCGCTTCCGATATTTTCATTTTTAGGCACTGCAACTTCTACCTGTCCCAGGAAGCCTTCATAAACATTGTAATAAAAATCCCAGTCGATAACGAGTCTGCTGTTAAATAAAGCTGATTTATACCCTATTTCAAAAGAAGTCACCTTTTCGGGTTGCAGTTTCGGCAGATTTGCTGGCGTCAAAAGAGCTCTGTTTTTCAATGCTGCCTGATTCTGGTTCGATCCACCATCTACCTCTTTATTTACGGCAGAAATAAACTGGTCTATAGAAGCCAGCGTATAGGAATTTTCAAGATAACCCAGCCCATCATTAGCCTTTGAGAGCCCACCTACTCTTCTTACATTCCCATTATTAACGAATGATAATGCTTCAAATAAAGAAGGAAAACGGTATCCATTTTGGAAAGAGGCTCTGAAATTATGCTCGTTAACAGGAGAATAAACTATGCTCAGCCTAGGGTTCAATTTTGTTTCAAACTCGGGATTTCTGTCTGCACGAAGTGCCAGATTCACTTTTAATTTATCCTGGAAAAAAAGCTTGGTAAGCTGAACAAATGCACCATACTTCTGATAAATGACATTGTTCCCGAAAGTCCCATCGGATAAAGGGATATTTCTTTCGCTGACCGGTCTGTTAAAATCAACAAAGTTATTTCCGTCAGGCGTGATGCTGTAAAGACGGTAATCTGCTCCCGCAAGAAGATTAAAAATCTTTACAAATCGTGTAAAATCATAAGTTATTTCGCCCTGATAAAAACGGGATTTCTGTTCAAGCTTTGCTCCTCCTGTGGCAGGTGCTCCTGCAATTCCGGAATTGGCTGAATCCCAGTTATTAATCCCGATAATGGTATTTTTTAACTGTTCAAACGCTGCTGTGCCCGGAATCACCCGGTTTTTATCTGCTTGCTGTCTGGCTAAAATAAAAGCATCATTCAGATTAACTCCCGAATTGAGCCTGTCCTGCAAAGTAGTCTGAAAAATATTTTTCCAGTTGGTATTGGAAAGATTTGTAAGGTCCAGATTATCAGCCAAAGGCTTCAGATTATAAGAGTCTCCGGTATTCTCTATGGACATATACGCTCTGAATGTCAATTCTTTACCTGTAAGTTCCACTTTATGGTTCTGAACCGTTGCATTCTGAAGACGGATCTTGTTTCCCCGCTGAAAAGTACCATCCAGTAATCCATAGCGGTAGACATACGAGGTTTTCCACTGATCTCCAAAACGGTAGTATAATCCGGCATCAAATTTTATATTCTTCACTTCAGGGCTTATGAGATCCTTTTCATAGTACCCTGTTCTTGCAACATTAAAAGTGGTGGGTTTTCCATTATAATTCACTTTTACCGATGTCCTGTTGTTTCTTTCATCTCCGTATTTGTTCCAGAGATCTTCGGCCGGGTTATCGGAAAGTGAAAAATTGGGATTGGCGGTAATCAGTGAATTGGGATTCTGATCTGTTCGGTTATCCGAGATCCAGTCTACCCCACTGAAATAAGAGGCATTGACTTTCACCGCAAAGTTTTTATTGAGGACTTTGGCAACTCTGAATGCACTTTCGCCAAGGGCAGCCGTTTTGTGATTAACATGATCTACATGATTCACTCCTCCTCTGAAGTAAAGGCTTATCCCTTCCGAAGTAAACGGATCTTTGGTCTGAAGACTCGCCAATCCATTGACAGCATTCATTCCATACAGCGCAGAAGCCGCTCCGGGGGTAATTTCCATAGACTGAATATCCAATTCTGTAGGACCAATGGCATTTCCCAACGGAACTCCCAGCGTGGCAGACTGTACATCTACACCATCCACCAGCTGCATGAAGCGGAAGTTATTCGGAGAATTGAATCCTCTGGAATTGGGAACTTTTAAAGTAAGACTTGAGGTTAAAAGTTGTAATCCCTTCACATTCTCTAATGTTTCATAGAATGAGGCAGCGGGGCTTTCCCGGATGGTTTTAATATCAATTTTTTCAATCGCTATCGGTGATCTCAGAATTTTTTCCGGAACACGCGAAGCGGAAATAACAACCTCATTGATGATGGTGTTCTGAGGATTTAATTCGATAGCTATTTTACTGGACAATGAAAGTATCTCGGCAGTATGGGCCGCGAACCCTTCTTTGGTTACCACTATTCTGAAAGGTATTTTAACCCTTGTTCTCAGGTTGAAATTCCCTTCCTGATCGGTTACTGCAATATCCTGAGTATGTTCTACCCGGATCTGTGCTCCGGCAATGCCTTTATGGCTATCTGTATGTTTGATTATTCCGCTTAGTTCGATAAGCTGCTGTGCCTGTAAAACGGCAGTAAAGGAAAATGTCAGGAATAAGATCAGACTTATTTTCTGTTTAAGATATTTGTGGGATATGGATTTCACTTGTTTAAAATTTTAGGGTTAAAAATGATTTATGCGTCGTCAATTAATGAACAGCACATACACATTCGGATCCCTAAAAGATGATGGTAGTGTTTTCTGGCATTTTTCTGCCGGTAAAGAAGGTTGATCATATTCTTATTTTTGGGTTTGTAAATAGCGGTAAGAGAAATCACCAAATGTTTCTTCCGAATATCTTCCTTTCAGGTAGATTCCGAAAAGTTCATCCAGAGTCTCAAGAATTTCTCCTTCGCCGATGTTTTCTTTAAATTTTGTATTAAGACGCATTCCCAGCCTATCGCCTCCGATATGAAGATTGTATTTTCCGTAAGCCGTTCCTACAAATCCTATTTCGGCATTGGGTGATCTTCCGCATCCATTCGGACAGCCCGTCATTCTGATGGTGATATCTTCGTTTTGAAGTCCGTATTTTTGAAGGAGAGGTTCTATTTTTGTGACTAAAACAGGGAGATAACGCTGACCTTCCGCCAAAGCCAGTGAACAAGTGTTCAGTGCAACACAAGCCACGGAATTTTTACGCAACGCGCTGGCTTCTTCCGTATAAACTGAAATCCCATGTTCTTGAAGGATATTTTCAATTTCCGTTTTATCCTCTTCCCGGATATCGGAAAGAATCAGATTCTGATTACAGGTAAACCGGAAATTCACGTTTCCTGTTTGGGCAATTTTAAACAGCCCGGATTTTAAAGGATAATCTTCTGTATCCAGAACTCTCCCGTGCTCTACAAACAAAGTGTAAAACCATTTTCCTTCGTGATTTCGGGTCCAGCCGTAGCGGTCTTTTCTCTGTTCAAAATTAAATTCTCTGGCAGGTTCTAAACTAAATCCACATCTTTTTTCAACTTCCCTTCTATAGCCTTCGATGCCCAGCTTATCTATTGTATATTTTAATCTTGATAATTTTCTGTCGCTTCTGTTCCCGAAATCACGCTGTACCGTAATAATTTCATAGACTGCTCTCAGTAGTTTTTCTTCCGTGTCTACAAAACCTAAAAGGGAAGCCAGACGTGCATAGGTAGCATCATTTCCGTGGGTAGCACCAAGCCCTCCGCCTGCCGCAATATTGTAACCTACGATTCTGTCATCTTCAACGATGGCAATCAGCGCAATATCATTGATAAAAACATCGACATCATTGTTGGGAGGAATGGCAATTCCTATTTTCAGTTTTCTCGGCAGATATCTCTCCTGATACAATGGATCTTCCTCTGTTTTCCTGTCGATTACCAGCTCATCATCGATCCACAGATCATAATAGGATTTTGTTTTCGGAAGACACATTTCACTGATTTTTCCGGCCAGTTCAAAAACCTCATGATGTAATGGTGATTCGGAAGGATTTGAAGTACAGGTTACATTTCGGTTCACATCACCGCACGCTGCGATAGAATCCAGATGCTGTAAATTGAAATTCTGAATGGTCGGCTTCACATGAGATTTTAAAATTCCATGCAGCTGAATGGTCTGGCGGGTGGTAATTTTGATCACCCCTGTGGAATAGTTTTCTGCGATTTCATGAAGTCCCGCCCACTGTTCAGACGTTAAAAATCCTCCCGGAAGCCTCAATCTGATCATATACGAATACAGCCATTCCAATTTTTTTCCCACTCTTTCTTCGCGTCTGTCCCTGTCATCCTGCTGGTACATTCCATGGAATTTGATGAGGGTTTGGTCATCTTCTCTGATGGCTCCGGTAAAATCGTCCAAAAGGCTTTCCTTTAAGGTTCCCCTGAGTCCATTACTGCCGGTTTTTATCCTTTCTACCGGCGAAAGGTTATTCTTATCTGTCATATCGTATCCATTTATGATTTAATACACATCTTTAACATATCTCCCGTTGAGTTCCAGTTCTTCGAGATAATTCTGAGCCTCTTCCAGGCTGTGTTTTCCCTTATCCTGAATGATATTCAGAATGGTTTTTTCAACGTCTTTACTCATGGGTTCTCTGGCTCCGCAAACGTAAAGAGATGCTCCTGCCTCAAGCCAATGGAAGACTTCCTGTGCTTTTTGCTCCAGTTTGTGCTGAACATATACTTTTTCGGCGGTGTCTCTGGAAAAGGCAAGATCGAGATGGGTCAAAGTCCCTGTTTTTAGAAAATCCTGAAGTTCGGCCTGGTAAAGAAAGTCTGAAACGAAAGTCCGGTCTCCGAAAAAGAGCCAGTTTCTGCCCTCTCCTCCCAGAGCATCTCTTTCGTAGAGAAAAGACCTGAAAGGCGCAATACCCGTTCCCGGACCAATCATTATGACATCTTTTTCCGGCTTGGGAAGTCTGAAATGTTTGGCTTCCTGAATATAAAATTCGATGTCTTCACCTTCTTTAAATTCTGCCAGAAAACCACTGCACAGTCCGTTCTGCTTTTTATCATTGATGAAAAATTCTGATTTAGCGACGGTGATATGAATTACGCTGTCTCCATGGGCTTCCAGTGAGGAAGAAACAGAATACAAACGTGGTGACTGACCTGTTAGAGCAGGGATAAACTGTTCAAATTCATCCGCCCTTTTTACAGGATAAATTCTCAGCAAATCGAGAAGACTTAATCGTACTTCGGGAATAGCGTGGCCTGTGATCTGCGCATATTGAGCGACTGTTGTTTTAAGCAGATAGCTGATATTAAGATGTTTATAAAGCAGTTCTTCTGCTCCGGCCGTCAATTTCACTGTTTTAATCTGCTTTTCGGGATCAATTCCGGTTAAGCTAATAATTTCTTCTACTTCCTCTTTTTTATTAAAAGCTATCACTCCCAATGCATCACCGGGGCTGTACACAAGAGGCTCTTCTGTTTCTATTTCTATATGGTAGGTTTCTTTGTCTGAATCTCTATCATTGAGATTGATGATGGTTGAAATTTTTCCCTGGTATTTTTTTCTCGCTGTTGATGTTTTTAGGGTAACCACGCTTTTCTGGCTGCCTTCTGCTGTTTTATTAACCGTATCAAGAATGTGTTCTGTCCAGCTATACGCATCCTGTTCATAATCGACATCACATTTTTTAAGAGGAATTATTCTCTGAGCTCCCAGTACTTCAAAACGGGAATCGATGTCCTCGCCTGTTTTGCAGAACAGGGGATAACTACTATCTCCCAAGGCAAGTATTCCAAATTTCAGATGACTGATATCCAAATCATTTTCGTGAAGATGATCATAAAATTTTTTGGCAAGAATCGGTGGATCCCCTTCTCCCTGAGTACTGATAATAATGAAGAACAAATCTTCTTTGGCAAGATCTTTCGGCTTGTACTGGGAAAGGTCTGCCAGTTTTACCTGCACGGCTTTTTTCTTGAGAATTCCCGCAAGTTCTACTGCGAGTTTCTTACTGTTTCCGGTTTCAGTGCCATAGGCAAGGGTAATTTTCTTTGGAGAAACGGCGTTGGTATCAGCGCCCGAGGTAATCGGATGCTGTCCCACCGCAGATATTCCGGCAATTCCTGCCAGAAAACCACTGGCCCAAACGGCTTCATCTCTTGAAAAATCTCCTGATATTTCTTTAAGAGCTTTTAATTTAGTTTCAGACAGCATATTCCAGGATATTTTGATGGTTTGAGACTAAGGTTCCGTTGGTTACAGATTTAAAATAAATCCCTTCCTGTATAGGTGATTCCAGCCAGGAAAACTCTTCATGCAGATTCACCACCTTCCCGATCACCACCAGTGATGGAGATACAAAGTCTTTATTTCCAAAGTTTTGCTGAAAATCTTCCAGAGAAGAGGTGTAGACTTTCTGATAAGGTGTCGTTGCCTGTTCTATGATGGCTATTTTCTTACCCTCCGTTTTCCCCAAGGTCAGAAACTTTTCTATCAGGCTGTTCAGATTTCCTTTAGACATATAAAAGACAAGCGTGTCATCGGATGCTCCAAGTTCTTTCCAGTAGGCATCGCTGAGGATTTCTTTTTTATAATAGGTCAGAAAGCGCACAGATGTGGCATATCCTCTGGCTGTTAGCGGTATTCCTGCATAGGCCGCTGCTCCGGATGCTGCTGTGATTCCCGGGATGATTTCAAATGCGATATGATGTTCTTTCAAAGCTTTCAGTTCATCCAAAACATTGGAAAAAAAAGAGATGTCCCCACCTTTGAGTCTTACCACAGTTTTGCCTAGTAAAGCAAACTCTACAATCAGGGTATTGATATGGGACTGTGGGGTAGAAGCTTTTTTACTGCATTCTTTTCCCACGTAGATGATTTCGGAATTCTTATTTGCGTAACGGTCTATAATCTCAGGACTTACGAGACGATCACACAGGATGACATCGGCTGAAGCAATGGCTTTTACGGCCTTTACAGTGATCAGATCAGGGTCGCCGGGTCCTGCACCGACAAGGTAAACCTTTGGTGTGCTGTTGTTTTTTTTCATTTTAAATCTTCTTTTGGATGTGTCTAGAAAAGTCCTTCGATGGACAGATATCTTTCGCCCGTGTCGTAATTCACGGTGAGTACAGTAGATCCTACAGGGATCTGAGGAAGTTTTTTGGCCACTGCTGCTAAGGCGGCTCCAGTAGAAATTCCTACGAAGAGTCCTTCTTTTTTGGCAGCTTCCTTAGTAAACTCAAAAGCTTCATCTTTATTGATCTGTACAATTTCATCCAGCAGTTCTGCATCAAGGATTGAAGGAACAAATCCTGCTCCCAGGCCCTGAAGCGGGTGTGGTGCCGGAGCTCCTCCACTAAGAACAGGGGACAATTCAGGTTCTACAGCAATCACTTTGATGTTGGGAAATTTTTGTTTCAATACCTGGGCAAGTCCGGTGATGTGTCCTCCGGTTCCTACCCCGGTGATCAGGTAATCCAGTCCTTCCGGAAAGTCTTTCAGAATTTCCTGGGCAGTGGTTTCAACATGTACTTTCACATTTGCTGGATTGTCAAACTGTCTTGGAATCCATGAATTTGCAGTTTCATTCGCCAGTTCTTCCGCTTTCTCAATGGCTCCCTTCATTCCTTGCTCTCTTGGAGTCAGAACGAATTGAGCTCCGTAAGATTCCATAATTTTCCGGCGTTCCAAACTCATGCTTTCGGGCATCACTAGAATAAGCTTATAGTTTTTTACCGCAGCAACCAGAGCAAGTCCGATGCCTGTATTTCCGCTTGTAGGTTCTATAATGACACTGTTTTCGTTCAGCAGTCCTTTAGCTTCTGCATCTTCGATCATTGATAAAGCAATCCTGTCTTTGATGCTTCCTCCGGGATTGGCTTTTTCCAGTTTGATCCAGACTTCATGTCCTGTATCGAAGAGCTTATTAATTTTTACGACCGGGGTATTTCCGATGGTTTCTAATGTGTTTTGGAACTTCATACCGATTCAATTTTATGTTGTTTTGTTGTTGATGTTATATCACAAATGTTAAAGATTCAGGAAGTGTTCCGTTATCTTTTATCTTTATTTCACTTTTATTATAAACCAGAGAGCTGGAAGGAACGTTTTGTGTAATCCATACATTTCCTCCGATAATACTGTCTCTGCCGATGGTTGTATTCCCTCCTAAAATGGTGGCTCCGGAATATATAATAACATGGTCTTCAATATTGGGATGCCTTTTCTCATTGGCCTTGTCCTTTGAAACATTTAAAGCTCCCAGTGTTACCCCCTGATACAGCTTTACATGATTTCCAATCTCTGTGGTCTCTCCGATCACGATTCCTGTTCCATGGTCGATAAAGAAATATTTTCCAATAACCGCACCCGGATGGATGTCTATCCCGGTCCTGCTATGCGCATATTCCGAGATCACCCGGGGCAGGATTTTTACCTTTTGAATCCAGAGCTGATGGGAGATCCTGTACACATACGTGGCAAAAAAGCCCGGATATGAGAGGAGTATTTCTTCCAAAGACTCTGTTGCGGGATCAAATTCTAAAATAGATTCAGCGTCCAAAACCAATGTGCTGTAGATATCAGGTAATGCGAAAAAGAACCGGTCTGTCTGCTTTATGGCAAAAACCTCATCCTCTGATGCGTTTATTATCAGATCAAAAAGAATTTTCCGCAAGTTTTTAAATCCGTCATGAAGCTGATCTTCAGTATTTGTTTTTTGTGGAAGAAACATGAGAATATACAGGCCTCTGACAAAATTTTCCATTTTGTTCTTATCAAAGAATCCCTGAGAACTACTCTTTTTCTTTTCAAGGATCTGCTTAATAAAATGTTCTGAAACTTTCATTTTTTACTGAATTATACATGCTGCAACGGTAGCATTAGAGGTTTCATCTACCAGAATAGCCGATCCCGTCTTTTTATTGCTTATAAAATCATCAAAAACCAAAGGCTGCGCTGTCTTAATGACTACTTTTGCGATCTCATTGAGCTTTATTTCTCCTTCTACAGTTTCCTGTTCCAGGGTATTGACATTGATCTTGTAATCTACCTGTTTTACCACGGCCCTGAGCTGTCTGCTGTGATGCTGTATCAGATATTTATTACCCGGCTGCAGGCTTTTATGGTCGAGCCAGCACAGCAGTACCTCTACTTCTTTCTCAACGCTGGGAAGTTCTTCTGCTGATGCAAAGAGGTCTCCTCTGCTGATATCGATGTCTTCTTTAATCTGAATGACAGCAGGCTGTCCTTCAGAGGTTTCCTGAACCTCAGTTCCATTCACTTCTATGGAAGATATTTCAGTAATGATCCCTGCAGGAAGTATTGCGATTTTATCTCCTTTCTGAAAACTTCCGCTGATGATCTGCCCTGCATACCCCCGATAATCATGGAGTTCCTCTGTCTGAGGACGGATCACATACTGTACCTGGAAACGGCTGCCACTGTTGTGCACTTCATCAAGCTGTACTTCTTCCAGATAATCCAGCAGCGAACTTCCCTGATACCAGCCTGTGGTGGATGACAGAGAAACAATATTATCTCCTTTCAGTGCAGAAATCGGAAAATAGGTGACATCATTCAAGCCCAGACCTTCTGCCATCTTTGAATAATCTGCTTTAATGGTTTCAAAAACGTCTTCTGAATAATCCACCATATCCATTTTGTTGATCGCAACCGCCACTTTTTTCAGTTGAAGCAGTGAAGCGATAATAGAATGTCTTCTAGTTTGTTCAATAACTCCTTTCCTTGCATCAATCAGAATCACCATAAGATCTGAATTGGAAGCTCCAGTAATCATATTCCGTGTGTACTGGACATGTCCCGGAGCATCCGCAATGATAAATTTTCTTTTTGACGTCGAAAAATACCGGTAGGCAACATCAATGGTAATTCCCTGTTCTCTTTCTGCACGGAGACCGTCCGTTAAAAGGGCTAGATCTACTCCGTCTTCATTTTTATTTTTGGAATGTTTTTCAAGGACTTCCAGCTGATCCTGCAAAATACTTTTGCTATCGTACAGCAGTCTTCCGATGAGGGTGCTTTTCCCGTCATCTACGCTTCCTGCTGTTATAAATCTTAATATATCCACGTTTGTCTTTTTAAAAATGATTAATGATGAGCGATACATTCGCTGTAGATTATTTTTACTGCGCTATAATACTTATTACTTATAGCTCATTAAAAGTATCCACCCTTCTTTCGGTCTTCCATGGCTGCTTCTGTCACCCGGTCGTCAATTCTGGTTTCTCCTCTTTCTGAAATTCGGGTAGCAGTAATCTCCTCAATGACTTTATCTATTGTCACCGCGTCGGATTCTACAGCTGCTGTACAGGTCATATCCCCAACAGTACGGTAGCGTATCCGTTTTGTAATCACCCTATCATTTTCTTCCAACACAGCAAATTCTGAATTCGCGATCCAGTGTCCGTTAAGGTCCACCACTTCCCTTTCGTGCGAAAAGTAAATAGAAGGCAGATCTATATGCTCTCTCCTGATATAATTCCAGACATCCAGTTCTGTCCAGTTGCTTATCGGGAATACCCTTACGTTTTCTCCTTTATGAATTTTTCCATTGAAAATATTCCACAGCTCAGGTCTTTGAAGTTTGGGATCCCATTGTCCAAACTCATCCCGAACAGAGAATATTCTTTCTTTAGCCCTGGCTTTTTCCTCATCTCTACGGGCTCCGCCGATGCATGCATCAAATTCGAATTCTTCAATTGCATCAAGGAGGGTAAAGGTTTGCAGCCAGTTCCGGCTTGGAAATTTCCCTTTGGGTTCTGTCAGTTTTCTTTTATGAATGGTATCTTCCACTTTTCGTACAACAAGATCTACATTCATCTCTGCCGCCAGGTGATCCCTGAAGTCCAGAACCTCCTGGAAGTTGTGTCCGGTATCTACATGAACAAAGGTAAAAGGTATTTTCCCGTGAGGAAAAGCCTTTGCGGCAAGATGGGCCAGTACAATACTGTCTTTTCCGCCGCTGAACAGTAAAGCAGGACGTTCAAACTGTCCCGCCACCTCCCGTAAAATATAGATGGACTCAGCTTCTAACTGATCTAAATAATTCAAATGATATAATGACATATTTTATTTTTTTTATTGATGAACATGCAGGCCGCATTCTTTCTTATCGGCATCCTCCCACCACCATCGGCCGGCTCTGAAATCTTCTCCTTCCTTAATTGCTCTGGTACAGGGTTCACATCCAATGCTTACAAATCCTTTTTTGTGAAGCTGGTTATAAGGAAGGTGATAGGCTTTTACATAGTCTTGCACCTGTTCTGTGGTCCAGTGCAGGATAGGATGAAACTTAATGACCTGATGATCCGGATCCCATTCCAGCTGTGGCATTTCTTTTCTTCCTGCCGAATGTTCCGACCTTAAGCCTGTGATCCAGACCTTGTATCCCTGAAGTGCCTTTTTTAAAGGAATAACCTTTCGGATATTACAGCAGGCTTTTCTCTTTTCTACCGATTGATAAAAAGAATCCGGTCCGTTTTCTGACACCAACTGCTGCAGAGATTCAGGATCCGGATAATATGCTTTAATTTTTTTTTTGAAGAATGCTCTGGAGGAAGTCCAGGTTTCATAGGTCTGCTCAAAAAGTCTTCCCGTATCCAGCGTAAAAATATCAATATTCAAGTTTTTTATCAGATGAGTTACTACCTGATCTTCATAACTGAAGCTGGTAGAAAAGATGACTTCTCCAGGAAACCTGTTGGCAAGAACTTCTAAAAAACCATCATTGAAAGCACCTACAGAGGCCTTTTCCAGTAATTGATTGAATTCTATTTTCAGGGGATTTTCCATTTTGAATTGAAATTAACTCCTGCAAATATATATAAATCCTATTTATCCTACCAAATTAGTAGGATATAAAAATTAAAAAAAATTTCAGCTGTTTTTTATAAAGGAAGTCAAAGTCGCTTCCATCATGCTTTTCCTTGTTTTTTCTCTTACAATCATCAATTCATTTCTCAGATAACAGGTTGCCTCATCGACACAGTCATCACAAGGTTCGTAAAAGTTCAATGAAATACAGGGTGTTAAGGCAATGGGGCCTTCGAAAATACGATAGATATCCGCCAACGAAACATCGTCAGGAGACTTCAGGAGATAATACCCTCCGGCATTTCCCTGTTTGCTGTTGACTAACTTGGCTCTTTTCAATTCGAGAAGAATCTGCTCTAAAAACTTTTTGGAAATATTCTCATCCTGTGCAATAATAGCAGTCGATAAAAATCCCTGATTGTAGTTTCTTGCCAACCTAACCATTGCTTTCAAAGCATATTTGCAACGTTTGGACATCATAATTGATGCAAGTTATAACAATTTATTTAATTTCCGAAATTGCGGATTGAGATTAGAAAAATCAATTCCTGCTACCCTCTGAAAATATCCCTCAAAGTTCAGATTTGAAAAATTTACATTGTATATTTGTTGGAAATTTATGATCGATGAGTATAATAGAATTCAACCCATTGTGGAAAGAGAAATTACTGAACCGTTTTCTCGCGTATGTAAAAATATATTCAACCAGTGATGCGGAAAGCGAAGCAACCCCTTCTACACCGCGACAGTGGGACATTGCAAAGTATATTGCAGAGGAACTGAAAACGATCGGCCTGGCAGATGTTTCCATTGATGACAACGGGTATATTATGGGATATGTTCCTTCTAACCTGGAGAATGACAACACCCCTACAATAGGATTTATTTCACATTATGATACATCTCCTGATTTCAGCGGAGAAAATGTAAAACCACAAATCTGGGAAAACTATGACGGAGGAGATCTTCTTTTGAATGAAACTACAGGATTCACCCTGTCTTCTTCAAAATTTGAGAGCTTAAAAAAATATATCGGACAAACACTTATCACTACAGACGGGAATACCCTTCTTGGAGCTGATGATAAAGCGGGATGTGCAGAAATTGTAACGGCTGCCGAATACCTTATCGCTCATCCGGAAATCAAACACGGAAGAATTGCTGTAGGATTTACCCCTGATGAAGAAATCGGAAGAGGAGCGCATAAGTTTGATGTTGCCAAATTCGGTGCAGAATGGGCTTATACTATGGATGGAAGTGAAGTTGGAGAATTGGAATATGAAAATTTCAATGCTGCAGGAGCTGTAGTGAAAATCCACGGATTGAGTGTTCACCCAGGTTATGCTTACGGAAAGATGATCAATGCTGCCCTTTTAGCCGCTGAATTTATACAGTTGCTTCCAGCTAATGAAACTCCGGCTACCACTAAAGGTTTTGACGGATTTTATCATTTAATGGATGTTACAGCTGATATTTCTGAAGCTAAGCTTCAATATATTATTCGTGACCATGATGAGGAAAAATATGAAGCCAGAAAAAAATTCATGGAGGAAAAAGTGGCTGAATTCAACCAAAAGCATGGTGAAGGAACCGCTGAAGTTGAAATCAAAGAACAGTACCGTAACATGAAGCAGCAGTTTGAAGGAAAAATGCACATCATCGACCTTGCTGCAAAAGCTATGAAAGAAGCTGATATTGAACCCAAAATCAAAGCCATCAGAGGTGGTACAGACGGCGCTCAGCTATCCTATATGGGACTCCCTTGCCCAAACATTTTTGCCGGAGGAATGAACTTCCACGGTCCTTACGAATATGTAGCTTTGGAAAGCATGGAGAAAGCAGTTGAAGTGATCATTAATATTGTAAAAGCTTAATACTGATGAAAAAACTTTCAGCATTAGCATTTATTTTGATCTTTGCTTTCAGCAGCGCTCAGGTATCTGAATTTCAGAAAGCTGACTCCCGGTATGAAAGAAAAATAAAGTCTCTGTACAAGAAATATCCGAAGCCTAATGATGAAAGAACCAAGCAGGAGTGGCTCCTTACGGAAGCAAAAATATCAGCCTATAAAAATGCTTTAGAAAAGATCTCTGAAGAAGAGAAGAAAATAGCGGCTGATGTCACGTCCCCCGTGACCCCAAAGATTACTAAGGAAGCTGAATATGAATCTGGAAAGGCCTCTTTTCAAAAGTTTTTGAACGAAGCTGTGGATCTTACTTTCCTGAATTTTGCAGTCAATCCTTATAAAATAAATTTAAAATTTACTTTAGACTCTAAGGGAAATATCTATCACGTAAAAGTAAAAGGCAATAACCAGGATGTTAACGCATTTATAGAAGCAGGCTTTTACCGCATCAAAGATAAGGGCAGATGGAAACCGGCAGAATCCAATGGAAAACCGGTATCGTCTGTAGTCAATCTTCCATTACAGTTAAATTTCAGTAAATAAGATAAGTAAACCCGTTACCTGTGTAGCGGGTTTGTTTTTTCCCACCGTCAATTAAACAACCGATATACCAAAATTCCTATCCTTTATTTCCCTTAATGATGAAAACTGTTCGATTTTTTTATTATATTTACTTTAACATCAGACTATTAACTTTAAAAATTAAATCATCATGAGAACAATTAAAAAAATTTCAAGAAAAGATCTGTCAACCATACTTGGTGGCGGAATAGATACCTGCCATATGAATGGCGATTCTGCCTATTGCTATACTGACTGTGAATGTGCTTTCGGAAGAGGATGCGAAATGTATGATGACGGAAATCCAGGAAGATGTATTAGTGTAGGAGGAGGAAATCCTGGTGGAGGCGGTACGGGCGGATGCACTCCTCCAACCATTTGTGTGGAAGAACCTTTTTAAAAGATCCATGTCGGAAGTCATCACTTCCGATTTTTTTGCTTTTTCAGGTAAAAACAGGTCCTTGTCACAGGATTTCTGCCATTCATCAAATAAAGTTTTATTCCGTGACCCATAGTTGTTGTTTTGCATCAAATTATTACAGCAATTTATGAAACAGACGTTTTTAGCACTAAGCACATTTTTATTATGCATGATGGGTTTTATTGAAACCCGTGCGCAGCAGACTCCCGCATTCCACATCGGAATCAAAGGCGGGGCAAATTTTACAAAAACCTCTTCGGAGTCCTCCACCTTGGAAGGGAAATACGGCTTCGGCTATCAGGGAGGAGTCATGACAAGAATGGATATAGGAAGCCTTTATGTACAAGGAGAAGCTTTATTCAACAAAAGAAAAACCTCCTTCGAAAGCAATGACGGAAGCTCAGCAAAATTAAGCTGGAATTCTATTGACATACCTGTCGTAGTTGGTTATAAGATCATCAACACGAAGGATTTTAATGTAAGAGCATTCGCCGGAGGAGTTTACAGCTATGCTTTTAAGAACAATTTATCAACTTCCAAAGCATTGCAGGACGGTTTTAAAAACTTTGACAAATCCAACATAGGAATCACCGGAGGTGTAGGTGTAGACTATAAAAATTTCACGGCAGACCTCAGATATGAAACAGGGCTTTCAAGCATCAGCAAAGATTTCAAATCCAAGCCACATAGCTTTACGCTCGGAATAGGATATTTCTTATTCTAAGAACTTCAATTATCTTTACGCATTAGAAACTGCACCCTGCAGTTTCTAATTTTTTATAAACCTGCTTTATTTTCCTGTATGACAAAACCTTTTATTTTAAGAGAATATATTTTTGTTACGCTGTTCTGGCTGGTTTTTGCAGCTGCTGTGTATATTAACTTTCAGGCCACTTCTGATAAGCAATCCGCTGTATTACAGACCATCGTCCTTGTCATTGTTTCATTTATTTTCACTCACTTTCTCACAACGAGGCTTCTTCCTAATGCACTGCGGGCCAAAAAGATGAAGTTATTTCTGATTCATGCAACCGGAGTGATCCTTTTATTGAGCTTTATCTACTCTTTGATTTTCACTTATATTGAAGTCAACGCAAAAAACATGCTTCCTGAACATTTTTCGGGCCATCTTCCTTTTTTATGGAAAGGGTTTTATCTTGCCCTTCCCGCTTCTTTTCTGATTAACGGATCTGCATGCGGTATCAAGTTTTATCAGGAACACGGCAGAATAGAACGTGATCATATCCTTCTTCAACAGGCCCATTTAGAGAATCAACTGAAATTATTACAGGATCAGATCAATCCTCATGTCGTCTTTAATATTCTGAACCACATCCATATTCTGATGAAAACGGATACTCAGCTTGCGGATTATCTACTGCTGAAGTTTTCAGATATTTTGCGCTATCAGCTTTATCACTGCAGCCAAAATCTCGTCCCTCTGCCCCAGGATATTGAACATCTTCAAAATCTGGTAGAGGTCGAAAAATTAAGGTGGGGTAATGAGCTTGAAGTGAATACAGACTGGAATATCGGAAATAAGAAATCATTCATTGCGCCTCTCCTGCTTGTTCCATTTATTGAAAATGCATTTAAATATGTCTGCAGGCTTCCGGGACATAAAGGCTATGTAAAGATATCCTGTATGGAGAAAGGCGGTTTTCTTTCCTTTTATGTTGAAAACTGCTATTCTGATATTGCAAGCTATAAAAAGAAAGAAGGCTCCGGCGGAATAGGTCTTCAAAATGTACAGAAGCGTTTAAAATTACAATATCCAAACGCTCATGAGCTTAAAATCGAGTCTGCCAATAATGTGTACAAAATAACTTTAACCTTAGAATTGTCTGATAATAATGAGCAGTAATATCCCAAAAATGAAATGTCTGATTATAGATGATGAGCCCCTGGCAAGATTTCACCTTAAAGCACTGGCAGACCAAATTGATTTTTTATCTGTTGAGGGTACCTGTGCCACGGCACTTGAAGCAGATGCAATCGTGAAGGAAAGAGAAATCGATCTTCTTTTTCTGGATATCAATATGCCTTATTTAACGGGTCTTGAATTTTTGGAACAGCTGGAAAATCCACCTTTATGTATTCTCACAACCGCCTATTCGGAATATGCTCTGGAAGGGTACAGGCTTCAGGTGGTGGATTATCTTCTGAAGCCTATTGCGTTCAACCGCTTTTATCAGGCTGTCAATAAAGCGCAGCAGCAATTTATTGTCTCTGAAAAACTGAAAAAGAACTCTCCTTTTGACGATCCCTTTCTTTATGTAAGACAGTCTGACAGTTTTATAAAGGTTTCATGGGTAGATATTTTATATATCGAAAGTATGCAGAATTACACCAAACTTCATTTTAAAGATAAATCTCTGGTGATCCATCAGACGATGAAGGCAATCGAAGAATCGCTGCCTTCAGAACATTTTTTCAGAATTCACAAATCATTCCTGATCAATATTACCCATATTGATATGATCTCAGGCGGACGTCTGTTTATCAATAAAACAGAACTTCCTATTTCACGTACAAGAAAGGAAGAACTGCTTAATCAGGTAGTTTATAAGAAACTTATTAGTAAATAAATTGATAAGAAAATCGGGACTGAAAAATAAATAGCTTTTTTAAAATATAAAAAACGAAGAAAGAAGGGAGACGGAGCGTTGAAAGTGAGCAACAATCATATCTGTTTCTCTTCTTTTTCATTTAAATCTGTGCAAATTGAAAATCACACAGGACCGGCATCTCTCCTCTCCCATCTAACATCTTTATGGCAAATTCCACCTCAGCGACACGGCTACATACAATGTACTGGCAAATTTGGGATCGTCCATTTTTTTCTCTTTGAAAATATTCTTGATCTTCCTGTCGTTTTCACTGAAACTTCTCAGCAAAGCAGTTCCTCCTGTAAGTCGGAGGCTCAGTTTGTCATTCAGCTTCAGCTCCGGCCTGATCCCGGCTGTTATCTGCTGGTAACCTAGCAGCATTGATTTTCCATCTTTATTTCTTTCTACGGTCATACCGCTAAGATTAACAACTGCCTTCAAAGCAAATTTATCGGTAAATAGATAACCGGCTTCCATTCCTTCAGGGAAATTGATGTTCAATTTGATTTTTCCATTTGTTTTCCAGTCGAAATAAATCCATGGCAAGATCATAGGAACCCCGAAAGCTGTTGTAAGTACAGGTCCTGCTCCCAGTGCCAGATTAGGATTAAAATGTCTGATAAACAAAACTCCACCCTGTCCCAGAATATCATCGGAACTTATTTGTTCAAGATCGGTATAAACTCCCACCGAAGCGGTCATCATCAGACTCCATTTCTTTCCCAAAGGCCTGATATGCTGGATTCCGGTCTGAGCATTCAGCATCTGATCTGGAAACAGTTGTTTTTCATAGTCTTTGTGAGTCATTTTTGCATAAGAGCCACTAAGCAAAAGGGACCACGCCTTTACCCTTCCACTGCTGTCTTTTTTCATTGACAATGGAATACTGAGGTTAAGATCCGCTCTTTTAAAGTCACTCTTCGAGTTGGTTTTCACACTGTCCTCCGGACGGATATAACTGGAAAAAGGAATATATTCGGTTTTAAGTTCTCCGGATATTCCCGATTGACCACTGGCCCAATATCCCAACAGGCAGCTGGCAGCGGCCAAAAGATTTCTCTTCATAATTTAAATTTTATGCAAAGAGATATCTTTAGAGACGGTTTACAAAAATTACTTGATTAAGTGCCGGAATTATATGACCAAGCGGGAAAATGGCAGGATAAGAGTTTGATAATATTCAGTTTCTATAAAGAAATTTTTTTACTCTTAAATGAACGGTAGGCAAACCAAACTGCAATGAGCGCGATTCCTGCACGCATCATAACCATCGGCATTATGGAATCTGCTTCTAAAAAGCCCGCAAGTCCTGAAAGTAAAAAAGTAACCATCAGCTGCATAAATCCCATCACCGCAGCAGCGGTTCCTCTTCCTTCCTTAAAAGGTGACAAGGCATGGGCAGAAGTAATAGGAAAAAGAATCCCTATGGCCAGCAAGGAAAGATACAACATCATAATTTCCAGGACTACGGACAGATCTTCAGCTGCTATCAGGATATGGAGGCTGCATACTGTCAACAAAATAAGTGTTGCTGTTAATAATAGTTTTGTATCACCCACTCTCTTTATCAGTTTTGGGGTAAGATAGGCTGCTGTTATCAGAGCTAAGGAATTAAAACCAAATATAAAGCTGAATACACCACTGGAAAAACCATGAATCTTCATAAATAAGAACGGCGCATTCGAAATATAAATGATCAGAGAGGCAAAGGCAATACTTCCAATCATCGTACTATTGATAAACTCTTTATTAGAAAGAATTGTTTTCAAATGGTCTCTTAATCCTTTTTCATCTTCTGCGTGATCCGAAGAAATAGTCTTTGAATTGGTCTCAGGAACATATTTGTATACCATGAACAGGGTTATCAACCCAAGAATCGTTAAAAAAGCAAAAGAGCTGTTCCATCCCCAAAATTTAAGAAATACACTTCCCAAAAGCGGTGCAACAATGGGTGCAATACCACTGATCTGAGATTGCTGTGAAAAAATAGCTACAGATTTCTGCCTGTCATAAAGGTCAATAACAATAGCTCTTCCAATGACAATTCCCGCACTTCCACCAAATGCCTGCAGAAAACGCATTGCCCAAAGGACGTAAATATTCTCTGTAAAAAATATCGCTGTAGCTCCTATGATAAAGAGTAAAAGTCCGCAATACAACATGGGCTTACGTCCGGTCTTATCAGATAAAGGTCCCCAAAGCAGCTGCCCGAAAGCAAATCCCGCAAAGAAAACAGAAATAGAAATCTGAATATGTCCGATATCAGTCTGAAAAATCTCAGCCATATTTGGAAAAGCTGGCAGATAAAGGTCTATACTTAATGATTCGAGGGTGTTGAGCAGTGCCAGAATAAACACTACAATACTTAAGTTTCTCATAAAAGGGTTTAGTCATTAAACCATCCAAAAAGGTGGTTTTTTCTTCCTGCAAAATTCCTTTAAAAAACCAGAGATTTCAATACATGAACTGAAGGAAGACCAGCACAAACTGAAGATTAAATTTTATGCCCTTTAGAAATATCCTTTATTTTAAAACAAACAAAAAGAACTTTCTGAAGATTAGTGATTCCCCATCTTAAACCCATCCGGGCTCAGACCGGTCTGTTTTTTGAAAAATCGCGAGAAGTAAGAAGCATCACTAAATCCCAGCTTAAAAGCAATTTCTTTCACCGTTAAAGCTCCGAATCTAAGCTCTCTTTTGGCCTCGAGTAAGAGCCGTTGGGCAATCATTTTTTTGACTGTCGTTCCCCTTGAAAGACGCACAATGTCATTGAGATGGTGTGTACTTATTTTTATTTGATCAGCATAGAAACCGCTCTCTTTTTCTGTCGTATAGTGTTCTTCTATCAGGCGGACCAATTCCTGAATCCGCTGCCTGTCGTTAATTAAAGGATCCTGTATATTAATCTGTTCTGTGATAATAATGCAGAAGGCTCTCAGATAGGTTTTTAATAAGTCAATCCTTGATGCATTCTTATATTCCTCTTCCATCAGCGAAACAATAATACTGCAGGTTTCAGCGCTTTGAGGATCTAATGAAAAAGGGCACGTCCCTCCTGTCAGGATCGTTTCTACATCACAAGCTTCCTTAAATATCTCCCGGCTTATGGCCAGCACATATCCTTTTTCACCCCTCAGCTTCATATTGAAAACCTGTCCCGGTGCAATGATACAAATCTGGCTGTTTTTTAAGATATGGTTTTCAAAATCCAATTCCATCCTGCTGTTTTCGTTCACCTGCAGAAACCAGATGATCTCAAAGAAGTTGTGCCGGTGAACATCATTGAAATTCTCCGGATGCCCCGTATCCAATGTCATCAGCTGGAATGGCTCTGAGGTCAGATGGTGGACAGGTATGTTTTTTTCCGACAGGTTCATTTATTAGTGCTTATTAAATGTTGAATTTTCTCTAACAAAATTTACATCTGAAGGATTTGTAATTATGTAAACTTCTCCTTTATCTTCGGTATTTTTCCCTTTGTAATAAATAATTTGTTTGTCAGAAACTAATTGTACATGATCTCCAATCTGTCTTTCAATATATATTGGAAGATAGATTTCAGCCTTTTTATGCCTTATTTGGTATGGATATATTCCGTGTTTCAATTTTTGAGAAAATTCTTCAACAGTAGACTGGAGCACATCGATGGTCAAAATACCAAAGCTGTGATTACCAGACCTTTTTATATCAGAGACCGTTCCTTCCAGAACCACACCATTGCTTAAAACTTTATTTTCTTCCGTGTACTCTTTTGCTCCCGTTTTCGTTATAAAAACGACAATTCCGATCAAAAGAATCAATAAAACGATCAATTTCACATATTTCATGTCTATTTTAAATTAAAGGTTACAACAACAGGTAAAATAAAAACCACAGCAAAAAAAGTGCTGCGGTTTTCTACAATATTCAAAATTAAATAAGTTTATCCATTTTGCTGGTTGTTCAGGAATGCGTCCCAACCCTGTGCAGTAAGCGGAACCAATTGATTGGAGCCTCTTGCCACCATATAATTGCCTTCTTCATTGTCTACAGCATGACCAATGATTGTAAAATCAGGATGGTTTTTAATTTTATCAAAATCATTTGGAGAAATAGTGAACAGCAACTCATAGTCTTCCCCACCGCTCAAGGCGGTCATAACTGGGTTAAGGTTCATTTCATCCGCTGTAGAGATCGTAAGATTATCCATCGGGATCTTTTCTTCGTACAGCCTGAAACCTGTTTTTGACTGGTCAGAAAGATGCAGGATCTCAGAGGCTAAACCATCAGAAATATCAATCATTGAAGTTGGCTTGATATCTAATTCTTCCAGAATAGTTTTAACATCTGTTCTTGCTTCAGGCTTAAGCTGTCTTTCAAGGATATAATCGTAACCTTCCATTTCCGGCTGCATATTTGGATCAGCAAGGAAAACAGCATGTTCTCTTTCCAGGATCTGAAGTCCCATATAAGCGCCACCAAGATCCCCGCTTACAACCAAAAGATCATTTGGTTTTGCACCGCTTCTCTTTACTATATTTTCATCATCCTCTATTCCTACGGCCGTAATGCTCATAACCAGTCCTGAATTGGAACTCGTAGTATCTCCGCCTATCAGATCCACCTTATATCTTGCACATGCCGCCTGAATTCCAGAATAAATCTCTTCCAATGCTTCTACCGGAAAACGGCTGGACACAGCCAGAGAAACTAAAATCTGTGTAGGAACTGCGTTCATTGCAGCAATATCGCTCAGATTCACGACTACAGCCTTGTATCCTAAATGCTTTAGAGGAACATAGCCTAAGTTAAAATGAACTCCTTCTGCAAGAACATCGGTGGTAAGAACTACTTTTTTATTTCCGGGATTAATAACGGCACCGTCATCTCCCACTCCAAGTTCCGAAGACTCATTGGTCAGCGGAAAATGTTCCGTCAAATGCTTTATAAGACCGAATTCTCCTAATTTGGAAATAGGGGTCAGTTCCTGTGATTTATCTTCAAACATAAAATTTATTTTTAGTGAAATGTCTAATGCAACCTGTAATCATTACATTACACCTTGGGTTTTAAGCCTTTGACTATTTAGTGAATTCTGCCGGATCCACATTATCAGGACGGAACGGAAGCTTTTTAAAATCTTCTCGGGTCATCACAATCGTTTCAGGGCTTTTGTATTTATTCATTGCTTCTACCACATCATCCGGAGGAGTTGTCATTTTTCTCAGCATCATATCGATCCATACTCCTGTAGCTTCTGCGGTAGCACAGTGCACTCCGTCGGGGGTGTAGAATTTATGGACAAATCTGTAGATAGAAGAATCTTCTGAACATCCATCGATTTCAAGGCTTACAATCACCGTCTGGTCTGCATAGATTTCTTTGAAGAAAGAATATCTTTCATTCATGATTACAGGACCGATTCCCCATCTGCTCAGCTGGGTAACTCCCATTTTTTCTTTGGTCATAAAGGCCATTCTGGATTGTGCACAGTACTGTACATATGATGAATTGGCTAAGTGCTTGTTCGCATCAAGATCACTCCAGCGTACTTCGAATTTATGGTAAAAAATCATTTAAATAAGTTTTAAATATGCTCTTATAAAGTTTTGTTTCTTTTCAGCCATAGAATAAAATCAAAAGTTTTCAGGAACTTAGGTGTTCTTTAAACTTTTCAATTAGCCTTAAGCATTGCAAAAGTTTTTATGCCTTTTGTGGTTGAAAATTTAAACTTTAAAGTTCAAAAATTATATTCTTCAAAATTACTCAAATAAGATGGTTTATAAAAATTGTACTTTTGAAAAAATAATCTTCAGCATAGGATTACAATTACATGAAACAGATCATTATTATCGGAGGTGGTGCAGCAGGCTTTTTCTGCGCATCAAATCTTGACGAAAAAAAATACAATATCACCATCCTGGAGCAGAACTCGGATGTACTTCAGAAGGTTAAAATTTCAGGGGGCGGCCGCTGCAATGTAACGCATGCCTGTTTTGATCCCAGAGAACTGGTTCAGTTTTACCCGCGAGGCAACAAAGAATTGCTAAGTGTCTTCACAAAATTTCAGCCCGGCGATACCATGGACTGGTTTGACCAGCGCAATGTCCCTTTGAAAATAGAGAATGATAACCGGGTTTTTCCGGAAAGCAATTCTTCACAGACCATTATCAATACCTTAATGAATGAAATTCAAAATAAAAAGGTAGAGGTTAAAACCAAATGCTCGGTAAAGGAAATTGAAAAACTTGAAGAAAAATATCTGGTCAAAACAAGTTTAGGTGACTTTGAGGCAGATTATATCGTTTATACAACAGGAAGTTCTCCTAAATCATTGAAGATTGTTGAAAATCTGGGTCATAAGATCATCGATCTTGTTCCCTCCCTTTTTACATTTAATATAAAAGATGATTTGTTGAAGGATCTTCCCGGAACCAGTTTTGAAAATGCTGAGATTACCATACCTGCCTTAAAAACAGAAGAAAGCGGACCTTTACTGATCACCCATTGGGGGCTTTCGGGACCTGCTGTTCTAAAGATTTCAGCATGGGAAGCATTAAGCCTGGCCAGATCAAAATATAATTTTGAAATTGAGGTCAACTTTATTTCAACTGCTATGGACGACGCTGAAGAAGCCTTTCAGAATTTCAGACAGGCCAATCCTAAGAAGACCATCGGACAGGCCAAGATCTTTGACATCACCAACAGATTCTGGCAGAAGATCGTAGAGGTCTCAATGGTTGATCTGAATAAACAGATCTCAAATATTTCAGCTAAAGAAATGCAGAAGATTCTTGAAAATCTTTGCAGGAAGAAGCTTAAAGTTACCGGAAAATCTACTTTTAAGGATGAGTTTGTAACTGCCGGAGGTGTTGATTTAAAAGAAATTAACTTCAAAAACATGTCATCAAAGCTCCTACCCAATTTTCACATTGCCGGCGAAGTTCTGAACATCGATGCAGTAACCGGCGGCTTCAATTTCCAGGCATGCTGGAGTGAGGGGTGGCTGATTTCACAACATTTAAACAATCTATAAAATGAAAAAAATAACTTTCTTTTTTCTGGTTTTAGGCTCAGTGGTCCTTTTCTCACAGACCAAGGAACCCGCCAATGCATCTCCGAAAGAGCATTCCGAAGGGCAATCTGTACAAATGGTAGATAAACAGGCAGATTATCCCGGAGGAATCGATGGATTTAGACAAACTGCTGCCAGAAAAGTAAGAGTAAGCCACATCAAAGGCGTGAGAGGAAAAGTGCAGGCGTACGCAAAATTTTCGATCAACGTGAATGGTGAAATAGAAGATCTTACGGTCACAGGTGAAAATAAACAATTCAACAGAGAAGTTGAAATCGCTGTCAAATCAATGAAAACAAAATGGACTCCCGGAGAATATAAAGGAACTCCTGTGAAGACAATGTTTACGCTGCCTTTTGTCGTTGATTTTGAATAAGTAAAATGCTTACCGCCAAAAAACATATTCCCCTTTTATTAAAAACCCTTTTGATTTTAGGGTTTGGATATTTTTTTTGGCTGATGCTTAACATTACGCTGGAATATATTCCCTTTGATCCGAATGTAAGTTTTCTGATGATCAAACAGACGGAAGTTCAGGACAGACCGGAATATCTTCCTTTTTTTTACACGCACGTCTATACCAGTATTTTTGTGCTGTTTTCCGGATTTTTGGCTATTCTCAGAAAGGATTTCGGGATCAAAAACTTTCACAGGAATATTGGAAAAGTCTATATTTTTTTAATTCTTATCCTGGCCGCTCCTTCCGGAATCTACATGGGATTCTTTGCCAATGGAGGTTTTTTTTCCAAGATGTCGTTCGTTATTTTAGGCTCTCTATGGTGGTTTAGCACCTGTAAAGCCTATCTGTGTGCAAGGCAAAAACGATTTAAAGAACACAAACAGTGGATGTGGCGAAGTTTTGCTCTTACCTTATCTGCACTCACCTTACGGATCTGGAAAGTAATTATTGTATATTTATTCCACCCAAATCCTATGGATGTCTATCAGATTATCGCATGGCTGGGATGGATTCCCAATATCCTTTTAATAGAATATCTAATTGCAAAAAAACATATATGAAAATTTTAAATTACACCCTGGTCTCTTTGCTGGCTGTTTCTCTGCTAAGCTGTAAGAAAGATGGAAAAATAGGCGAAAAAGGAAAAGATTCTGTGATCGCAAAAAAAGACTCTGCAGTCGTTCCTGAAATCCATAAAGAATATTATGGTATTTATATGGGGGATTTTGCAGGAAAAGAAATGATTACTTCTGAAGATGGCGAGCAATATGAGGATTTCGTTAATAAGAAAATTTCGCTGAAGATCAATAGAATAACCAACGACAGTGTTTACGGACAAAGTATCGTCAACGGAAATCAGCGTCCGTTCAGAGGTATTTTTAATGAAGGAACAAAATCTTTTGTACTGGATGAACCCGGCAACGACAAAACAGACGGAAGGTTCGAAGTGAAATTAAGCGGAGACAGCATCACCGGAAAATGGAATGCTTTTAATAAAACCTCGGTTAAAGCTCCTTTAAAAACCATTAAACTATCCAAGAAAGAGTTTGTCTACAATCCGAATTTTATGTTGGATGAAGATTCTGACCTCGTAGACTGGTCGAATCCGAAAAGTTTTGTTGAAAAATACAAAGATGAAGAAACCGGGAAAACCGAAAGCTATACTACTTCAAAAAACAGAGCCGCATCCGATGCCATTTTTAAAATCAATGCCTCTAAACAAAAACTCGCAGAAAAGGATCTTAAAAACTTAAGAAAACTTGATCTTGAAATCATTAAAAATGCTGTTTTTGCAAGACATGGTTATTCATTCAAAAAGGAAACGTACCGGTATTTCTTTGAACAGACAGATTGGTATATTCCTGTTTCCAATAATGTGGACAAGGAACTTTCTCCAATGGAAAAAGATAATGTAGCGCTGCTTAACCGATTCATTAAATATGCGGAAGATAAATACGACAGTTTCGGAAGATAAAATACACTAATCAAAATAGAAAGCCTTCAATTTTTTGAAGGCTTTATTTGTACAAAAAGATAGAGCAACAGGCATCCCGCAGCATAGCACAAAATATCAATCCACGAGAAAGAATTTCCTATGACGATATACATAATGCTTCCCGGTTGGAAACCCAATTTTTCTGCAATCGTAAAGTATTGTGCAAATTCAACCAGGCATGAAAAAATTAAGATTCCAATGATCAGTTTTTCATCATTTATTTTGACAAAGCTTTTAACAAAAGTATACAGAAGCATCACAACTATTACATCTCCAAGATAAGCTCTTACGAAAAAGATATCGGACAGTTTCGTAGCAATTAAAACTTCGATCAGGAAAATGAACACGGTCAGAAGAAGGTATTTCAGGTTGAATTTTAATTTCATTTCTATACTTATGTATTGGCTAAAGCCCTTTTGATGATTTTTTTAAAGCGGGCTAAAGACCACTCCTATTGAATTGAAAGGCAAAATTACGTTTTTATACCATAAAAAATCGGTATTCAAAGAATACCGATCTTATCATAAACTGCTGAAGCAAATATATTATTTCTTTACTTTAATTGTGCATCCTATAGCTACGGTTTTTGTCATTTTTACAGGCTCACTTTTGATCAGGGCATTGACTGCATCCTGAACATAGTATTCTGATACATCATTGGGGTTCTCGTAGTTATTGTCTATAGCACCAATGTATTTTACGATATTCTTTCCGTTTTCTTTCTGCAGGACAAACACATGAGGTGTTTTGGTCGCTCCGTAAAGCGGATACACTTTCTGTCCTTCATCCACCAGATAAGGAAAGGTAAATCCTTTCTGTTTTGCTCTTTCAATCATCTGTTGGTAACCGTCTTCAGGCTGTACATTCGGATCATTTGGATTAACAGCAATCAAAGGATAGCCCTGGTTTTTGAATTTTTTATCCAGTTCGACGATCCTGTCTTCATACTTTTTGGCGTATGGACAATGGTTGCAGGTAAAAACGACTATAAATCCTTTTGCTCTTTTATAATCACTTAGAGAAACCATCTTTCCATCAATATTCTTCAGCTTAAAATCAGCGGCTTCATCTCCTACCTCGTACCCTTTTACTGAAGCAGAAGTATTTGTTTTTTGAGATCCTTCTTTCTCATGGTCTGTTGTTGTAAAGCTCAACAGGCCTATCCCGGCAATGAGTGCTGCCATTAAAATTTTCAGATGTTTCATATCTATTTTATTGTAAATTGTTATTAATAGTTTTTTCCAGGTCTTCCTTGCTCATCTCTCCATCATTGAAATATACTTTTTGTCCGTTTTTATAAAAAATCGTTACGGGAATATTCCCATCCCAGTCTTTTTCAAATCGTGGGATCCAGGTATTCATTCTTTTGATGTCGTCCAGCAGGATCACTTCCGCGGTGAGGTTTTTATTTTTAATAAACTTTAAGACCCTTTCCTTATCCACAAGCCGGTCCAGCGAAACCAGGATCATTTTAAATTTTGGATTATCCCTGAACTTAATATTGATTTCCATAAAATGAGGAAGTTCTTTTACACACGGCGCACAGGTCGTCGCCCAGAAATTAACGACTAAAAGCTTATCATTCTCTTTTTGGATCCGCTTTTCAATATCTTCGTATTTCATTGAAGACACCTCTGTCTGCTGAGCTTTGAAAGAAACAATGCATACCAATAAGGTGAATATATATAGTAAATTCTTCATACCCGAAATTACTAAAATAATATTCTAATCATTATTATATATTTGTCAAAAACTTAAAATGAATAATTTTTTTCTTCTTTTCTTCCTCTATTTTGGTATTTTTACCAATGCCCAATCCAAATCTGATTCTGGTAATTACCCTCCAGCTCCGGGTTACAATAAGTCCTATCCCAGTCCGTACGACAAAAAAAAGACATCTGATCCTGTGGCACCGCCTGAAGCTATTGTCGGGAAAATGGATTTAAAAGATGTATTTACCCAGGCTGATCAGCCCGCCGAGTTCCCCGGAAGTTATAATGGGTTTCGAAAAAAAATTATTGAAAATTTTAACCGTAAAGGATATGACGGAACCGAAAAGCCCTTTTCTGCAATGATCTATTTAATTATAGATCAAAAAGGATTGATTTCGGACATTTATATAGCAGGTCCTGAAAGCCATTTTAATCAATCCTTAAAAGAAGCCATCAAAAAAATAGATACCCCTTGGAAACCTGCTGTACACGAACAAAAAGAAGTGAAATTTCTTATGCAAATTCCCTTAAAGCTTTACTTTGATTAATCGTTGTTATCAATAAAACAGGGAGACTGTTTTTTTCGGCCTGTTTCATGCTTTTCCTTCTAACTTGCTTATCTGCTAATCGAAAACAGAAATTTATTTTCAAATCAACAATTTTAACAATATTTTATTAATCCCTAGTTATTGATTTATTTAAAAATTATGTAAATTAGCTCATAATCAAATTAAAAATATCATGAAAAAATCAAATCTTCAAAAAAGAAAACTGACTAAAAAAGAATTAAAAGAAATTAATGGTGGTCAAAATGGACCATGCTGGGAAGGATTTTGCAAAAGAGGAGACTTTGAAGAATGGCAATTAGGTCCTGGTGATAAAAATGGATACTGCTGTTAATCTGACAAAACATACGACAATAAAGAAATGACCGGTTTATCCGGTCATTTTTTGATAAAAGGTTATCTGTAATTTACAATTTTAACATTTATTTTTAATCACAACCTATTGAATTAAAAGAAATTAAATGTAAATTAGCGTACAATCAAAACAAAAATATTATGAAAAAATCAAATTTTCAGCTTAAAAAGCTGACCAAAAAAGAGCTTAAGAAAATTAGTGGTGGAGCAAGACCAATTTGTCCACTGGTGGTAAGTTGCTTTGATCCTGCAACCGGGGATGAGTTATACGGAGTATATGGAATCCAGAATGGCCCGTGCTGCTAAATATTGATCACCATTAATCCAAAATCTATGAAAAATTCAAACATCCAAAGTAGAAAGCTCACGAAAAAAGAGCTAAAGGAAATCAACGGAGGCGCTTCATGTGCTGAAGGTCTGTGTAAACTCAGAGGGGTACCCAGCCACTTCATGATTATCGGACCGAGAGGTAAAGACGGATACTGCTGTTAATGATCTCCCGTATACAAATATGAAATGACTGGAATTTGTCCAGTCATTTCTTTATTTTAGCATTGTTTTGATTCCTGGATCACCTTTCATTTCTTATCCTCCAATCATTTTTTTTATCGAATTCAGTTTCATTAACGCTTCGATAGGTGTCAAAGTATTGATGTCTATTTTAGTGAGTTCTTCACGGATATTTTCCAAAACAGGATCATCGAGCTGGAAAAAAGAAAGCTGCATATTTTGTTCTGTGACTCTCTTGATACTGTCAGAAGTATTATTGCTTTGTGAACGGCTTGCTTCGAGGGTTTTCAGGATCTCATTGGCTCTGTTCACCACCTTTGCGGGCATTCCTGCCAGCTTAGCAACATGAATACCGAAACTGTGTTCACTGCCTCCCGGAACCAGCTTTCTCAGGAAGATGATATTTCCTTTGTTTTCCTGAATAGAAACGTGGAAATTTTTCACTCTTTCAAAATTTACAGTCATTTCATTTAACTCATGATAATGCGTTGCGAATAAGGTTTTTGCCTGTGTGGTATGCTGATGAAGATATTCCGCGATAGCCCAGGCAATGGATACCCCGTCATAGGTAGAGGTTCCACGTCCGATCTCATCTAAAAGGATCAGACTACGTTCTGAGATATTATTCAGAATATTGGCCGCTTCATTCATTTCCACCATGAAAGTTGATTCTCCTGCAGAAATATTATCGGTCGCTCCTACCCTTGTAAATATTTTATCCAAAACCCCGATCTCAGCATGCTTTGCAGGCACAAAACTCCCGATCTGAGCCAAAAGACAAACGATCGCAGTCTGACGTAGGATCGCTGATTTACCGGCCATGTTCGGACCTGTAACCATGATGATCTGCTGCGAGTCCTTGTCCAAAAAGATATCGTTCGGAATATATTTTTCTCCTAAAGGAAGTGCATTTTCAATAATCGGATGCCTGGCTTCTTTGAGATCAATAGCATAGCCCTGATTCAGAACGGGTTTTGTATAACTCTCTGATACTGCTAATTCTGAAAGTCCTGCTGCCACATCAATCTGTGCTATGATATTGGAGTTCCCCTGGATCTGATCCATGTACACCATTGTTTCAGCGCAAACATTCCTGTACAGTTCGTTTTCAAGGACGCCAATTTTTTCTTCGGCTCCAAGGATCTGACTTTCATATTCTTTCAGTTCTTCAGTGATATAACGTTCGGCATTCACAAGTGTCTGCTTTCTTAGCCAGTCTCCCGGAACTTTATCTTTATGGGCATTCCTTACTTCGATATAATACCCGAAAACATTATTAAAATCTATTTTAAGGCTTGATATCCCTGTTCTTTCAATTTCTCTCTGACACATTTCGTCCAGAAATCCACGTCCTTTGCTTTGAAGATTTCTGAGCCTGTCGAGCTCTTCCGATATGCTCGCCTTAATAATGTTTCCTTTTGAAATATTAACCGGAAGCTCTTCATTCAAATGATTCTGTAAAAACTTGATCAGCTCTTCCATATCAAACAGAGGTTCCAGCCAGGCCAGAACATCGGCATGTGGATGCAGCAAAGCTTTTATCTGATGAATATTGATCAGACTTTGGCGCAGGTAGCCCAGTTCTTTAGGGGATATCTTTTCTGCAGCCAGTTTTCCCATCAATCGGTCAAGATCCGAAATGGACTTTAACAGCTGGCAGATTTCATATTTAAGAAGATCATTTTCATTAAGAAAATCAATCAGAGAAAGCCTTCTCATGATCTCATCTACAGATTTTAAGGGAAGAATAATCCTTCTTCTCAATAATCTTCCTCCCATAGGAGTAGATGTTTTATCGATAATATCCAGCAGTGATTTTCCCTGAGGATTGCTTGGATAGACTATTTCAAGGTTTCTCAGGGTAAAATTATCCATCATCAGATAATCTTCCTGCGGAATGATCTGAAGTTTCGTAATATGGGCAAGCAGATTATGATGGGTATCTTCTACCAGGTATGCGAAAATAGCTCCAGCTGCTGTAATCGCGAGCGGAAGATTTTCAATTCCAAAACCTTTTAAGGAATTAGTTTTAAAGTGGGAAGTCAGTTTCTCGTAGGCAAAATTATACTGAAAAGCCCAGTCTTCGAGCTTAAAGGCACTTTTGTTTTTAAGCTGTTCAGGCAACTGAACACTTCTCTGAAAGACGATTTCACTCGGATCAAAAGTATTGACGATGTGGAGGATCTTATCCAAATTCCCTTCACTCACCAAAAATTCTCCGGTAGAAACGTCTACCATGGCAATTCCATACTTTTCCTTTTCTTTATGGAGAGAAAGCAGGAAATTGTTCTTTTTTGAATTCAAAACCTGATCATTGAACGTAACTCCGGGTGTTACAAGCTCTGTAACTCCTCTTTTAACGATTCCTTTGACTGTTTTAGGATCTTCCAGCTGATCGCAGATAGCCACTCTCATTCCGGCTCTTACCAACTTTGGAAGGTAAGAATCTACTGAGTGATGTGGAAATCCCGCCAGCTCTATATGTCCGTCACCATTAGCTCTTTTGGTAAGGACAATTCCTAAAATCTGAGATGTTCTCACGGCATCCTGCCCGAAAGTTTCATAAAAGTCTCCAACCCGGAACAAAAGCAGTGCATCAGGGTATTTTGCCTTAATGGTATTGTACTGCGTCATTAACGGGGTTTCCTTCTTCGTCTTTGCCATAATAAAAAATGAGCCCCAAATTTAATTAAAATAAATTCAGGGTTTGAAATTGTGATGAAATTAATCTCGCTATGGAGATCAAAAATCACACTTATGTATTTCAGAACAAAATAATTATTGTATTTTTCAGTAAAATAAATACGATGACTTATCCGGTTTTAGAAACTGAAAGACTTATTTTAAGACAGCTTACCTCTAATGATGCAGAAGATCTGTTTGAATATTTTTCGTTGGATGAAGTCATGGAATATTATGATTTGGAAACTTTCAGGACATTGGAAGATGCCCAAAAGATCATCCGCCATTTTAATACTGAATTCGAGAAAGGAAAGGGATTCCGATGGGCACTGGAATTAAAATCTGAAAAAAAAGTTATCGGCACATGCGGTTATCACAACTGGTTTCCGGACCATTCCCGTGCAGAAATCGGCTATGAGCTTAACCCTAAATTCTGGAGAAATTCTTATATGAAAGAAGCGATTCTCCCTATTCTTATCTATGGATTCGAAAGTATGAGGCTTCACCGTGTAGATGCCTTTATCGATCCCTCAAATATTTCTTCAGAAAAACTTTTGCAGTCTTTAAATTTTAAAGAGGAAGGAACCCTCCGCGACTACTTTTTTGAAAAAGGAAAATTTGTGGATGCCAAAATATTCGGACTGATCAATGAATAAGAACATTTATTTCACCGAACGTTTCTTCTTTTCAAAAGCTTCTGTCCCTTTTTCATAAGCCCATTTCTGTTTGTAATTCACCCATTTAGCTTTAAATAGCTTACGAAGAATTTTGTCCGTATACCTCATGATAAAAACATGATAGAGCATATTGCCAAAAACCCCAGGTTTATTGGGCAGAGCTCTGAGTGACATAGAAAAACCCGGCTCCAGATACCTGTTGAAATGCCAGAACGCTCCAGGAATGAACAGCGCATCACCATGTTCCATGAAAATCTCATATCCTTTAGCATACTGCAAAGCTGGAAACTTTTCATAATCAGGATTTTCATAATCTATATCGTAAACGGTATGTACGGAGAGCGGCACCTTGTATAAAAAAGCAGATTGTTTCTGGTCAAATAGCAGAATCCTCTTTTTACCTTCGAAATGAATGTGAAGAAAATCTCCGAGATCTACGTCATAATGCATCAGAACATGAGCATCACTTCCTCCGAAGAAAAGCGTTGGGAGTCTTTTAAAAAACTTAATTCCCAAATCAGGATAGGTGAAATTTTTCAGCAATTCCGGAAGCCTGTCGGTGATGATGTAAAAGAAGATGCGCAAATCAGAAGGTCCGCTTTTTATCCTGTCGATATAATCCATCATTTTCATATGGGTAACCGGCGCATCTGAACTTTTTGAAGCATCAGAAGGTTTATTGTCATACAGCGGAACTTCCTGATCACCTGCTTTTTCACGGATATATTCCAGGTTCCACCGATCAAAAGCCTCCCACCTTGCTGCAAAATTTTTGATCAAAAGCGGCTTGTGTGTTTTGAAATAATTCTTCTGAAAATCTTCTTTACTGATATCGCTGACTGTATCTACGTTTTCGAGGATCATCTTATGATTTTATTATTTAGTGCGGAATAAAAATAGTGTTTTTTCAAAATCTGAGAAAATTAAAAATGCAGGCAGGAGATCATTTATTTCCGGCAGGTTGCTTTATCTTTTAAATAATCTGTATCCATTTGATCAATCAGTCCGGGAAAATTCGCCGAACGTTTTCATTTTTAAACTTATTTTAAGGTACCTGATCAGCGAGAGATAAAATGAAAAAATTATATTTGTAAGACTAACCTGATTTATGAGAGCCTACAACACAAAGCATTTCCTGAAGATCCTTTTCAGTATGCACAAAAGCGATACGATGAAGATCCTTTTTCCGACAATGATCCTTATAGGACTCTATTCATGGGGAATTCAGTATCTGGAAGTGGAATACCTCCACCTTACCACCAAATCAGGAATCAGTAATGTCGGAATGATCCATTCCCTGCTCGGCTTTGTCCTTTCTTTACTTCTCGTTTTTAGAACAAACACCGCCTACGACAGATGGTGGGAAGGCAGAAAACTTTGGGGAAAACTGGTGAATGACACTAGAAATTTTGCAGTGAAGATCAATGCTATTTTAGGCGATGACAGGCAAAACGCAGAACAGATCGCAAGGTATTTAAAATACTTCCCCCATTTTCTTGCTAAACATCTTTCTCAGGAATCAACCAGGCTGGCCTTGGATGAAGATTATTCTGAAATTGAAAAATCCCTGAAACATCATGGTCCCAGCGAAATTGTAATTTTGCTAACTTATAAGCTAACCCAGCTGAAAAAGGAGGGAAAGATTTCAGATATTGAAATGTTGTATCTGGATACTCAGTTATCGGGGTTTCTGGATGTCTGCGGGGGTTGCGAAAGAATTAAAAACACACCGATTCCCTATTCTTATTCTTCGTTTATCAAGAAGTTTATTATTCTTTACGTTTTTGCTTTGCCGATTGCTTATGTCATCAACATCGGGCTCTTCATGATTCCCTTAACGGTTTTTGTTTATTACGTATTGATGAGTCTGGAAATGATCGCGGAAGAAATTGAAGATCCATTTAATAATGATGAAAATGATATCCCAATGGAAGCACTGGCACAGAATATTGAGAAGAACGTTCACCAGATTATGGGCTTGAAAAAGTAAAAATCAACCTTAAAGGTTGATTTCTTTGATTTCTCCGTCTTGTTTTACTTCAACAAATTCACTTTCCCTGTTTGCAGCAGAATAACCATAGAAAAACGTCTGGTATATGGGCGAAGAATACAGATAACCTCCATATACATTGTAAGAATCTGTCCTTCCGGTCTGTTCCTGATAGCTGCCGGTTGCGGTAAAATTCACGATAGTTTCCAGGTAGTATTTTCCGGGTTTTAGTTTTTCAAACTTAAATCTTCCGTAATCATCTGTCAGCGCTTCAAGTTTATATTTAAAAGCATCTTCAGACATATATACGGTTGTTTTTTTATTTTCATATTTCCTTCTCATACTGTAAAACTCTTCAAAATAAGGTGTTACAGGGAAAAGCATCACCACGGTTCCTTTTGGTGCATAGTGCCTGCCTCCAATAAGAGGTTTTATCCCGAATTTTCCTTTCTGTTTTGTGGAAGCTACTCCTTCGATGGTAGAATTTCCAAAGCTCAGCATCTCTCTGGCCAGTTTTTTATCAAAAAATGCCTGCGGGTAATACGTATTCTGGGCCTGTGTTAATATAAAAGTGAATACCAACAGCAGTAAAGTGGATATTTTTTTCATACTATATTTTTATTTCAAATATAAGTATTTTGCTATTTTTGAAATAAAAAAATCTATGAAATACATATTTATGCTAATAATTACCGCATCATCTTGGGCAATAGCACAAAAACCATGCGGATTCAAAGACGGATTGCAGGAAGGATCCTGTAAAGCATTCTATGACAACGGGCAGGTAAAACAAATCCTTGAATGGAAAAAGGGAAAAGTTGAAGGTGATGCCGTTTATTATCATGAAAACGGAAAACTTCAGGCTAAAGGAGAGTATAAAAAAGACTTTAAGGTAAAAGAATGGGTATATTATGACAAAAATGGTGTTCTTACCTCTAAAGAAAATTTCAGAAATGGAGACAAAAACATTTATGACAACAGCTTTACAGCTACTTTTTATACCCCTTCCGGTGTAGTTTCGGAAATTTCTAATTATAAATTTGCTAAATTACATGGGGAAAGTAAAGTCTTTTATGAAAACGGGAAGTCGGTGAAGCAGATCGGACTGTACGAAAACGGATTGGCAACCGGAAAATGGAAGTCACTTTACCCGTCAGGAAAGGTACAGCGTGAAACAGAATTTGCCAACGATAAATGGAATGGAACGAGGGTTCATTACCGTGAAGACGGAAGCGTTGAAAAGACGGAGGTATACCGAGACGGAAAATTAATCTCAACAAAATAAAACAATTGGTACAGAAATTAAAACTGGAAGAACTTAACAGAATAGATGTAGAAACATTCAAAAAGGTTGAGAAAATTCCATTGGTCATTATTTTAGACAATCTTAGAAGCATGCACAACGTGGGTGCCTCTTTCAGAACCGCAGATGCTTTTCTGATCGAAAAAATTATTCTTTGCGGGATTACCCCACAACCTCCGCACCGTGAAATTCACAAAGCTGCGTTGGGAGCTACTGAAAGCGTAGACTGGGGGCATGAAAGTGATATCAATACAGCAATCAGCGATTATAAAAGCCGTGGTTACGAGATCATAGGAATCGAGCAGACCACAGACAGTATGATGATTACAGATTTCAGCATTGATAAGTCAAAAAAATATGCATTGATCTTAGGAAATGAAGTGGAAGGAATAAGCGATGAAGCTCTTCCTAATATCGATATATTTTTGGAGATTCCTCAGTTGGGAACCAAGCACTCTCTGAATGTAAGTGTATGCGGTGGAATTGTGATGTGGGAATTTGCAAAAGCCCTAAAATAAAAAAACTGCATATGTCCTTAAAAGACAGTGCAGTTTGAAATAAATCTAATAAAAAGTAAAAATGAAAGGCGACAAAGATACCTTTTTTTTATTTACGAACAAACTTTAACATCATTTTTTTTATTTTTCTCTAAAAAAAATGATGTTTTGAGAAAAAGTTTCATTTAATTTTTTATAAATTAGCACAATGTTTATCAAGGATTATATCTCAAAAGACTTTCCGTGTTTTAGCCTTACTGACTCAATAGAATCAGCAAGGAACACATTAGAGGATTTCGGATATTCCCATATTTTCATTAAAAAGTCCCACCACTTCTACGGAGCCATCGCAGAAGATTTTCTGTATGAAGGCGAAGGGACACTGAAAGATCTTGAACATCAGATTGAGCGTTTTGCTATTCTGGAAGACAATAATATTATGGACAGCATCCGTCTGTTCTATACCTTCAGTGCCAATGTAATCCCGGTGATCAACAAAAATGAAAAATATCTTGGGTATATTACCTGTGAAGATATTTTCCAGAATCTTTCCCGTTATCCCCTATTTTCAGAAAGCGGAGCTATCCTTACGATAGAAACACCGGCCAGAAAATACTCAATGACGGAGATCGCCAATATTGTGGAAAGCAACAACTCGAAATTCTACGGAGGGTTTATCACCTTTATGTCCGATGAAGTAATTCATGTGACCATAAAGATCAGTAACGAAAATCTTTCCTCGATAGACGCTACTTTTGACCGGTACGATTACAGAATTGTTGAAAAATACTATTCTGATGAAAAATCAGACCTCTTTAAGGACCGGTTCGGATTTTTCCAAAAATTCATAGAAATATAATATGAAGGCAGCCATATATTCTCAGAAAAAAGACCTCGATACTTTTTTATATTTAAGTAAGTTTATTTCAGAACTTGAAACCAGAGGCGTAAAATCTGTTCTGTACGATGAAATGGCTGAAGCGCTTCAGTTCTCAAAAATATTTGAAACATTCAACAACAAGCAGGATCTTCTCGATAAGGAAGTAGATCTTTTCTTTACTTTTGGAGGAGATGGAACAATTGTGAATTCTCTGACCTTTATCGAAGATCTGGAGATTCCTATTGTGGGGGTCAACACAGGACGATTAGGATTTTTAGCAAGCTTTACGAAAGAAGAAGCTTTCAAAGAACTGGATGCTATTTTAAAAGGTGATGTGAAAACAAGCCGACGTGCAGTTATTGAAATAGTTTCTCCAAGATCCGATGACTTTTTTCCGTATGCACTGAATGATGTTACGGTATCCAGAAAAGAAACCACATCAATGATTACGGTAGACTCTTACATCAATGATGAGTTTTTAAATGTATTCTGGGGAGATGGCGTTATCGTTTCCACTCCTACAGGATCTACAGCGTACTCACTAAGCTGTGGAGGACCTATCATTTCACCTAACAACGAAAATTTTGTCATTACACCTATTGCGCCACACAATCTGAATGTACGACCGTTAGTCGTGAATGACAGGGTAGAAATCAAATTTAAAGTGGAAAGCAGGGTACCTCAGTATTCTCTTTCACTGGATTCAAGATTGATCCATATAGAAACAGACAAAGAAATTATCATCAAAAAGGCAGATTTCCAGATCCTTCTGGTACAGCCCAACCATTTAAGTTTCTACGAAACGATTCGTCAGAAGCTCCTTTGGGGCAGGGACAAAAGAAATTAGTAATTCCTCAAAAATGATTACCTTTACAGGAATTTTAAAAAAGCCTAATAATTTAAAATAAAAAGTAAAACATGAGCAGAATTTTTCCGGCAGGAGTTGCCACAGGTCAATTAGTTACTGATATTTTTCAGTACGCTAAAGAAAACAAATTTGCACTGCCTGCAGTAAACGTAATTGGTTCAAGCAATGTAAATGCTGTTATGGAAACCGCAGCGAAATTAAACTCTCCTGTAATCATCCAGTTTTCAAACGGTGGAGCAGCTTTCAACGCAGGAAAAGGATTAAGCAATGACGGTCAGAAAGCAGCAATTTTAGGATCTATCGCTGGAGCAAAACATATTCATACTCTTGCAGAAGCTTACGGAGCAACTGTTATTTTACATACCGACCACTGTGCTAAGAAATTATTACCTTGGATCGATGGATTATTGGATGCAAGTGAAGAGCACTACAAGCAGACAGGAAAATCTCTTTATTCTTCTCACATGCTAGACCTTTCTGAAGAGTCTTTGGAAGAGAATCTGGAAATTTCAGCTCAATATTTCGAAAGAATGGCTAAAATGCAGATGACTTTAGAGGTTGAAATCGGTGTTACAGGTGGAGAAGAAGATGGTGTGGACAATTCTGATGTGGATAATTCTAAATTATATACTCAACCGGAAGATATCGCGTATACGTATGAAAAATTAAAAGCGATTTCTGACAACTTTACCATTGCAGCAGCATTCGGTAATGTACACGGAGTTTACAAGCCAGGAAACGTGGTTCTTACCCCAAAAATCCTTGACAACTCACAGAAATATGTTCAGGAGAAATTCGGAACAGCAGACAAACCTGTTAATTTCGTATTCCACGGTGGTTCAGGATCTTCTTTAGAAGAGATCAGAGAAGCCATCGACTACGGGGTTATCAAAATGAATATCGACACTGACCTTCAGTTTGCTTATACGGAAGGCGTGAGAGATTATATGGTGAACAACATTGATTATTTAAGAGCACAAATCGGAAACCCTGAAGGAGCAGAAAAACCAAACAAGAAATTCTATGACCCAAGAGTTTGGGTGAGAAAAGGTGAAGAAACTTTCTCTACAAGACTGGTTAAAGCGTTTGAAGACTTAAATAACGTAAATACTTTAAAATAAGAACTGTACATTTGTATTAATGTAAAAAGTATTCATAACGGATATTGTTTACATTAATACATTTTACATTTATACCCTAATACAAAGAAAATGGCATTCGACTGGTTTAAAAGAAAAGCAAAAAACATTACCACCTCTACTGATGAAAAAAAGGATGTTCCCAAAGGCCTTTGGCATCAGACTCCATCAGGAAAAATAGTGGAGCATGATGAATTGAGAAGAAACAGCTACGTTTCTCCTGAAGACGGATTTCACGTAAGAATAGGAAGTGCAGAATTTTTTGAGATCCTTTTTGACGAAGGTAAGTTCACTGAACTGGATGCCAATGTGGAAAGTATTGATATCTTAAACTTCAAGGATACGAAACCTTACAAAGACCGTCTAAAAGAAGTAAGAGCAAAAACAAAACTTACAGACTCTATCAGAAATGCTGTAGGAACCGTAAAAGGAACTGAGATGGTAGTTTCATGTATGGATTTCGCTTTTATCGGTGGATCTTTAGGTTCTGTAATGGGTGAAAAAATCAGAAGAGCAGTGGATTACTGTATCGCCAACAAACTTCCGTACATGATTATCTGTCAGTCCGGAGGAGCGAGAATGCAGGAGGCAACCTACTCTCTGATGCAGCTTGCAAAAGTACAGGCTAAGCTTGCTCAGCTTTCTGAAGCTGGACTTCTATATATCGCCTACCTTTGTGACCCTACATTTGGAGGAATTACAGCTTCTTTTGCGATGACCGCTGATATTATCATGGCTGAGCCAGGAGCATTAATCGGTTTTGCAGGTCCTAGAGTTATCCGTGAAACGATCGGAAGAGATCTTCCTGAAGGTTTCCAGACCTCTGAATTCCTACAGGAAAAAGGATTTGTAGATTTCATCGTAAAAAGAACTGAAATTAAAGATACCGTAGCCAAAACAGTAAATTTATTGGCTGTAAACGCTTAAGATTTGTAACAAACACTATACAGTCTCTCTCTAATTAGGGAGAGATTTTTATTTATGAGGACTTTTAAGATATTTTTTAATACCATCCGAAGCATGAGCCTGAAAAAGATCATGCGTCTTTTATCACTGCTCCTTCCCCATCCTCTTTTTGCATTATTAAGTTTTCATGCAACGGTTCAGGCTTTTGCTATTGCACAGAAAAAATTTCCTAAAACAGCCTCCAATAACGGGATAGGAAATGCATTCCGACATGCACTGTGGTGCTGTTTCATCATGATGTACTGCTGCAAGGTTTCCTCACCGGAAAAAGCACTGAGCTTCTGCAAAAGAATTACGGATATGCATGAAGAACTGTTTCCTAACCAACCTCTGGAAACCAAAATGGATCTTCACAACAACAAAATTGGTATGGATTATTTCATGGAACTCCTTCCGGGCATTCACCGTCAGTTTTTTGAGAAAAGCTTTTTTATCGACAGCCTGGTCAAGAAAATGGATGATGCAAAGGTGTTAAAAAATCTGGATGATCATTTTGAGGGACATCTCGTTTATCTGGAAGAGTAATTTCTTTTATTCTCACTGTAAAATCATAAAATTCTTATTCAAAATAACATTTTAGACTGCTTAATTGAGTTTAATATAATTCTGTATTGAAATATACATGAGATGAAAATCAACGATTTTCACAAACTTAAGGGTTTAAAAAACTTTGTCTCTTTGTGGTTTAAAGTTTTTTTGATAAGTTTAACAATCTTAATTCAATTAAATGGTCCTCAGCAGAATTTGGTCGGCTTTCATTATCATTGCCATTGCCATTGCCAGTATTAAATACGTTTCGTCAGGCCACTACAAAACCATCTTCAATGATATGGTCGTAGGGAAAGGCGGTGACACGGTTCAGATCGCCTCACAGCCGATAAGCTCACTTACTCCAATGGTAAGGGACAGTCTGATGAAAAACAATGATTTTGCAGACCGCAGAATCCATTACAAAACAGATTCTTTAAAACAGAATGTTAAAGTCTACAGAGTTCAGGAAGCGGACGGTGTGATCGGAACCTCTGAAACAGCTGTAAAAATATGCATTGGCCTGATTGGAATCATGACTCTTTTTATGGGATTCATGAGTATTGCTGAGAAAGCAGGCGGGATTAATCTTTTAAGCCGTTTAATCCAACCATTCTTCTCAAAATTATTTCCTGACATTCCTAAAAACCACCCGGCTTTCGGACATATGCTGATGAATTTCAGTGCTAATCTATTAGGACTGGATAACGCAGCCACTCCGTTTGGTCTAAAAGCTATGGAAAGTCTTCAGACTTTAAACCCCAATAAAGATACCGCAAGCAATTCGCAGATCATGTTTCTGTGTCTTCATGCAGGGGGAATGACATTAATTCCTGTTTCTATTATTGCTTTGAGGGCTTCTGCCGGATCCAAAAATCCCACAGATATTTTTCTATACTGCATGATTGCCACTTTTGCGGCAACTTTAGCAGCGATGATCATTGTTTCCATTTATCAGAAAATCAATTTATTAAAACCTGCTGTTCTTGCTTATGTAGGTGGAGTCTCGGTACTTATCGGCCTTCTTGTATGGTATTTGACAGGGCTGAACAAAACCGACCTGGATACTTTCAGCCAGGTTTTAAGTAATGGGTTGATTCTTTTCATCTTCCTTGCGATCGTTCTGGGAGCTGTTTATAAAAAAATCAATGTTTTTGATGCTTTTATCGAGGGTGCTAAGGAAGGATTTACAACCTGTGTTAAAATTATTCCCTATTTAGTAGGAATGCTGATTGCCATTTCTTTATTGAGAACTTCAGGTGTTTTTGATGTGGTTATTGATGGAATGAAATGGGTCGCCAATACTCTGGGAACAGATCCAAGATTTGTAGACGGCCTTCCAACTGCGTTAATCAAACCACTTTCCGGTTCCGGAGCCAGAGGAATGATGGTGGATACAATGGCTACATTCGGACCGGATAGTTTTCAGGGGAAATTAGCAGCCGTTCTTCAGGGAAGCTCAGATACGACGTTTTACGTCATTGCGGTTTACTTCGGAGCAGTAGCCGTCAAGAACACAAGATATACGGTAATTGCTATGCTTCTGGCGGATTTGGTGGGGGTTATTACCTCTATTGTGCTGGCGTATTTATTTTTCGCATAATTTGTTGTCAAAGGAGATTTCATTGGATTTCTGATTTATTCTCAGGCACGTTGTGATGAAACTGTAAGCCAGTTATCAAAAATCGTAAAGGTCTATCCTGAGCAAGATGAAAAATTCCAGGAAAAACTAAATTAATATCAGCTTTTAGGAAGAAAAAAAATAATTTATTAAAATATGTCCAATTAAACTGGCGCACCCAGGCTACAAAACAAGCAACAAGAAACCAGCAACTAAAAAAAGTCAACTATGATCACAGATAAAGAATTCACATTAAGATTAATACGTCAGTTAACACAAGCATTGGAAAAACTGATCTTAGACAAACCTGAGGAAAGTCTGATGCAGAAAGAACTGGATTTTGATACTTTAATGAAAGATATTTTCAAGATAGATTTCACTGCTATTTCTTCAAAAACCAAAGAAGAGATCATTGCGATTGTCAGCGAAAGACAGGAAAGAGATCACAAAGATTATTATGAAATGCTGGGGAATCTTTTCTACTTCAAAGGGAAACAGGATGATAATAAGGACTTTTTAGACAAGTCAAAAACATTTTATGAACTTTATCTTCAGACCAGCGGAATTTTTGCCCTCCCGGTAATCAACAGAATTAATGAAATAAAAAAAGCACTTGAATAAAGTGCTTTTGTATTTTAGAATGTGATTTTATAACTTCCGGTTGAGGAGGTACTTGCTTTTTCAGCTTTTACATATTTCTTGACCCACGCTACCCCGGTAGAAGAGATACAGGGATCTGATGTGCCTCCTGTCCTTCTGGCAGAAACAACATTTCCAGCTTTATCTACGGTATAAGCTATTGTAATAGTTCCACTTGCAGTACAGCTGTTGCTGGGCTGGGCTCCTCCTCTTCCCATCGTTCCCGGTATATATCCTATCAGTTTTCGGTCTATTCCTACTTTACTGTCTCCATTGCCGTCACCTCCTAAAGGATCTCCGGCATTTCCTATACCTTCACCCGTTCCCTGGCTTCCTGCTTTGGTTCCTCTCCCTCTGATCAGGTTTCCGATGGCTGCTGTTCCCTTTCCGTCACCATTTCCGGTTTTAGAGTTCGCTGTAGTTGCACCCGTTTTTTTTGTATTTTTTGAAGCACTTGCACTTGTTGCGGTCTTCTTATCTGTTTTTTTAGATTCTTCTTTCTTAGGAACGCTAACTTTAGAATTGGTTCCGGTAATTACTTTTTCCTTTACCTCTGCTTTCTTTGGTTCTGCTGCCGGCTCAGGTTTTATCACCGTTTTCGTTTCCGGCACAGGAGTTTCAGCGGGTTCAGGAGTTACTTCTTCCGTAGCTGCAGCTAAACTTCCCGGTTGATCTGCGGGCTCTTCAATGCCATTTCCATTTCTGTTATCACCGAAATTAACCAGCATTGTCGTAATCACTTCATCCGGCTGCTTATCTATTTCAGGCTTTAATTTATATAGGAAAACAAAAAGCAGAATCCCGCACCAGATAAGAATAGAAAGTATTGCACTTTTTATCCTGTCCTTGTTTTGCTCGTTTTTGTCTACGGTGTAACTTTTCATTTTAAATGATTCTTTCCGGATGTTCCGGACAGGTTATTTATCTTTAACTGTTGCAATAGCAATATTAAATTTATTCTTTTCAGCGATTTCCATGGCAAAAACAACATCTTTATGCATGGTATTTTCATCGGCTCTGATGGTAAAAGATTTATTCGTCTGACCCGTTAATTTACTGACAATAACAGACTCCAACTGCTCTCTCGCCACTGGATTATCATCTACAAAATAAGATCCGTCCGGTTTAATACTTACCGTCAGAGGGTTGGGAATATTATCTTCAACTGCTCCCGCTTTTGGTAACTTCACATCAATAGCGCTTTGATTGGCTGCTGATGAAGTGATCATAAAGAATATCAGCATAAGCAAGATAACATCGGTCATCGCTGCCAAACTGAATTCGGGATTCGCTTTATTTCTTCTCTGAATTTTCATCTGTTTCTTTTTACTTTTTTAATGGTCAGATGGAATCGCTTTATCTACTTCTGTCTGAAAGAAAATATCTTTGTAAGCGATTTCATAAGAAAGATTTATAAAGGTTTGTTGATAAGGTCTAAAAATTCTCCGGACATATTCTGTGCTTTCAGTACAAATCTGTCTATTCTTGTTAAAAGAATATTGTAGAAAAAGTTAGCAGGAATCGCCACAGCCAAACCTACTGCCGTCTGTCCTAATGCTGTATAAATACCCTCAGACAATGTTTTCGGCGAGAAAGAACCTGTAGCATGAGACAGATTGAAGAATGCAATGATCATCCCGATAACGGTCCCAAGAAGTCCCAGCATCGGAGCGATACTCGGTACTACAGCCAAGAGGTTAAGGTTTTTTTCCATATTGGCTACTTCTATCTGTGCCTGAGATTCCATAGCACTTACAATATCCGAAACAGGTCGCCCCAGTCTTGAAATTCCTTTTTCCAAAATTCTTCCTTCCGGAGAGTTCTGTTTTTTAGCATAATCTGCTGCCGCTTCCATCTTTCCTTCTTTGATAAAATCTTCAATATTCTCCATGAAATTGGTATCTGTTTTTGAAGTCAGCCTTTTGATAAAGAAAAAACGTTCAAAAAAAAGATACAGAGAAAATACACCCAAAGCCAAAACGATAAACATCACTATTTTAGCGAAAGCCCCACCATGGAACATAATTTTCCAAAATGAAAATTCTAAATCGTCTGTTGCCACTGCCGGAGCAGTAATCTGTGCAAATAAAATCTGAGTAAGTTCCGTTAACAGCATTAATGTGAATTTTTATAAAATTTTAACGACAAATGTAGTGGAATATTATGAATTGCTCTCTTAAAAAATGCTTAAAAACAACTTAAAGTTTGTTATGATTTAAAGACAGCAAATTTCTTTCCAAAAGAAATTTTGAAAAGAAATTCGATATAAAAAGGATGAAAAAGAGGCTATTCGTCGCCTACATCGATGTCATCCTGCCCAAATTCGCATTTTAAACGGAATGGGATCGGCGTATCTGATCCCGTATAGAAATCGTCGATAGTACCCTTCCAAATGACCTGAAGCTCACCTTCTTCATTTTTCTCAAACAGGAGCTCATTATCATAGATAAAAGCATCCTCGTCGTCGAATAAATCCACTTCCGTGTAAGTTTCCTCTTCCGTATCATTAATGTTAAACGCTTTCCCTTCTATTTCCTTCGATTCGATAGGAAAATCAAAAATTTCAAGTGAAAGCTGCGGAAAGTTGTACTGTAATGAATCATCATCTACATGATCCAAACTGTCATCCGTTATAATTTCAACCTCTAATAAATGTTGCTGGTTGCTGTAGACCGCTTTACAATAAGTGTTTCTAATATTGTATTTTAGGGTCTCCTCCGGATGGTAAATTTTTAAAATCCCTTTCATTATTTCTTAAAAAAGAGCTGTAATAATATGATTGTTAAACGTTACCGACAAAGATAAAAAATTGATTCAAAGTTGAAAATATTTTGAAAATTATTTTTTTAAATCATTATGATTGATCATTCCGTATATGCCAATAATACTTACTTTTGCTATATAAAGATTCTGAAAATGAAAAACATTTTATCAAAAGGTATTTTAGGGCTGGGACTGATTATCTGCCTTGCATCCTGCAAAAAATCCGATTCTCCACTGACGAAGGTAACGCCTACGAATATGGATTCTATTGCGTCCAACTACTATGAGCAGTATCTTAAATTATATCCTTTACAGGCTACTTCCCAGGGAGATACAAGATACAACGACCAACTTCCCATCAATATTGACAGGGACTTTATTTCCGGTGAGATTGCTTTTTATAATTCTGTGCAAAAACAGCTGGAAAGCGTTGATTATAAAGCTCTTTCCGATGATGAAAAAGTCGTTTATGATGTATTGGACTATACATTAAAAGATAAAATTGAAGCTTACGCATACCACCCCGAATATATTCCTTTTACCCAATTTGGAGGCCTTCCTCTGGAATTTCCGCTGTATGGAAGTGGAGAAGGAAGCCAGCCATTTAAAACTGAAAAAGATTACAGCGACTGGCTGAAAAGGATGGAAAAATTTCCGGAATGGATGAATGCAGCAGCCGATAATTTCCGTGAAGGAATCAACAATAAAGTGGTTCTTCCTAAAAAACTGGTTGTGAAAATGATCCCACAAATGAAAGCAGAAGAGATGACCACTGCTGACATGCAAAAAAATATTTTCTACGGACCCATTAAAAATTTCCCAAAAAACTTTACACAAGCTCAAAAAGATAAATATTCTGCCCTGTATGCGGAAGCGATCACTAAGAAGATCATTCCTGCCTATGCAAAAATGGGACTATTTCTGGAGAAGGAATATCTTCCGAAAGCAAGAGATACGGATGGATACAACAGCCTTCCAAACGGAAATGAAATTTATAGATATTACGCTAAAAGCTGGACTACAACGAAGAAAACACCTGAGGAAATCAACAAAATAGGATTACAGCAGGTAGCGATGCTGCGTGCAGAAATGGAAAAAGTAAAACAACAGGTTGGTTTTTCCGGAACTCTCGAAGAGTTTATCAACTTTGTAAAAACAGACCCTAAGGCAATGCCTTACAAGACTTCAAAAGAGGTTCTGAATGGTTTTAACAGCATTTTGGCAAAGATCACTCCTAAACTGAAAACCATGTTCAGCGTAACTCCGAAGACCAAGTTTGAGATCAGACAGACAGAGAAATTCAGAGAAGCCAGTGCCAGCGCAGAGTATATCCAGGGAACTCCAGATGGAAAAAGACCGGGAATATTCTATATGCCGCTTCCTGATCCTTCCAAATTCAATGTCACTTCGGGGATGGAATCTCTTTTCCTTCACGAGGCTATACCGGGACACCATTATCAGGTTTCTCTTCAGCAGGAAAATACTAAACTTCCGAAGTTTATGAGATTCGGATGGTTCGGAGCATACGGCGAAGGCTGGGCACATTATTGTGAAACATTGGGACCCGAGTTTGGTCTTTATACAGATCCTTATCAGAAGATGGGTTATCTGAGTGATCAGATGCTGAGAGCAGTAAGATTGGTCGTGGATACAGGAATCCATACCGGAACTATGAGCAGAGAAGAAGCCATCAAGTATTTCCTGAGCAACATTTCTTATGACGAAGCCAGTGCTACCGCAGAAGTAGAAAGATATATGGCGATGCCGGGACAGGCACTCGGCTACAAAATAGGTTCTTTAAGAATTCGTGAACTTAGAGAGCAGTACCAGAAACAGCTTGGGAAAAAATTTAATCTAGCCAGCTTCCATGATGAGATCTTAAGTCAGGGATGTCTTCCTCTTGATGTTCTGAACAGAAAGATGGAGCTTTGGGCGAATAAGCAGAAATAGAATTAATTATAGAATCAAAGCAATAGAAATGGGACCATTAATTTAATGTCCCATTTTTTATTAATTTTAAAATTGACTCTGTGAAAGCTTCACAGGTTCAGTATGTGATAAACCTTAACTAATTTCAATCCATCAAAAATGATCATAGAATCTCTAAGGTCTCTTTATACAAGAGATTTAACCAAATTAAAAGCAGAAATAGAGTCCTATCAAAACGAAAGCTCCATCTGGAAAACCGATAAAAACATTACCAACTCTGCAGGAAATCTATGTCTGCATCTGATCGGGAATCTCAATACTTATTTTGGTGCAGAGCTGGGAAAAACAGGCTATATCAGAAACAGAGAGCTGGAATTTTCATTAAAAGATATCCCCAGAGCCGAACTTATTGAAAAGGTTGTTGCAACCCAAAATATGGTAGATGATGTCCTTAGCCAATTAACCCCTGAAGATCTCGAAAAAGAATACCCTATTGTTGTATTTGAAGATACAATGACCACTGGCTTTTTTTTGATTCACCTGATCATGCATCTGGATTATCATCTTGGACAGATCAATTATCACAGAAGACTGCTGGATATTTAACCCCCTTTTTTAATTAATTTCGGTAATCCATCATATCAATATGCTTCCAAAATTTTCGTTTATTCTCTTTTTTTTCTGTCTTGTGGGTTTACATTCCCAAAGCTTAAAAAGATCCAACGCAATCGATTCTTTACAAACCGCAGAGGATGTTCAGCAATTTATCGGCAGAAAAGAAATATCTCATTTTGTTTCTGTCACCGACAGGATTAAATATGGTTCCGATTGCAGCCATATCTCCGACAGTCTTAAGCTGACGCCCTGGGAAAAAGGCGATTTTGATGGAAACGGTCTAACAGATATCATTATAACCGGCAATACACGAGAAGGTCCTGGTACAATTTGTATACTAGACAAAGGAAATGGTTTTGAAACCGAGAAAATAAGCAAGGGCGATTTATATGAAATATGTGCTTTTGCCAATGTAAAAGGCAATAAAATAGAATATAAAAGCATTAAATTACATAAATATGGCCCAGACAATCAAGTAGAAACCACCCTTCTTGTTTATAAATTTGGGGAATTCATAGAGGAGAATATCCAACCTAAAAGACATCATATTTTAGAGATCGAATTTGAGGCCACCGGATGTTATGGAAGATGTCCCTCTTTTACATTTAAGATCGTTTCCAACCGGAATATCGAATGGAACGCTGGCCAATACAATAACATTGGTTTCCGGGATTATTCAGGTGTATATGAATCAAGGCTATCTGAAAATCAATTTAAAGAACTCATAGAAGTACTGAATTATACTGATTTTGAGAACCTGAATGAAGAGTACGACGTAGCCTATACAGATAGCACGACAGGATATCTGAAAATAACTTATGATGATATGAAAGTCAAAACCATCAGAGATTATGGCATGATGGGAACAAGAGGTCTTCAAAAGTTCTATAGCCTATTGTTCAATCTAAGAAGTTGCGTGATCTGGACGAAACAATAGTGTTTTTTATAAATTTGAATGTATAACGAGCCTATTTCTTGGGTACACAAAATCCACTCCCTCACCTTAGAAAAATGCTAATAGCTCAAATTCATCCTTATTTATCAAACATCATTTTCGTAAGAAAATCCTTCTCCCCTTTTCCTCTTGCCGGCGAATATTCTCTTCCATAGAAAATAATCTGAAGGTGAAGTTTGTTCCACGACTCTTCCGGAAATATAGCCTTAGCATCTTTCTCCGTTTCTACTACGTTTTTTCCTGAAGTAAGTTTCCACTGCGTCATCAGTCTGTGGATGTGTGTATCCACCGGAAAAGCAGGAAATCCAAAGGCCTGGCTCATTACTACAGAAGCCGTTTTATGCCCTACTCCAGGAAGGGCTTCCAGTTCTTCGTAGGTCTGAGGAACAATACCATTGTGTCTTTCCAGTAAAAGCTCGGCCATTCTTTTCAGATTTTTTGCTTTGGTATTGGACAATCCTATTTCTTTAATAAGTTCTTTAATTTCAAATTCTTCCAGCCTGGCCATCCTCTGTGGAGTTCCCGCCACCTCAAAAAGGTAAGGAGTTACCTGGTTCACTTTTTTGTCGGTCGTCTGTGCAGAAAGTGCTACAGCAACCATTAATGTATAAGGATCGGTGTGGTCTAAGGGAACAGGCGTGGTAGGGTATAATTTCTCCAGTTCTATCTGAACGAGCTCAGCTCTTTGCTTTTTTGTCATTTAACCATTAAATTTGAACAAAAATAATTCATTATGCTGAAAGTTGGAGATAAATTACCTGAATTTGAAGGAACAAATCAGGATGGTGAAACAGTAACCTCATCAAAACTGATTGGAAAGAAACTGGTCGTTTTCTTTTATCCTCAGGCCAGTACGCCGACGTGTACCGTGGAGGCCTGCAATCTGAGCGACAATTACTCAAAGCTTAAAAAAGCGGGATTTCAATTGCTGGGCATCAGTGGTGACAGTGTAAAGAAGCAGAAGAATTTCCATAGTAAATTTGCTTTTCCCTATGATCTTATTGCCGATGAGAATCACGATGCTATCGAAAAATTCGGTGTCTGGCAGGAGAAGAAAACATTTGGAAAAACGTATATGGGGATCGTAAGAACGACATTCATTTTTGATGAAAACGGAATCTGTACAAGAGTGATCGAGAAAGTTACTTCTAAAACTGCTGCTGACCAGATTCTTGAAGGATAATTTAATTCTAAATCTTAATCATCTTACTGCTGCAACGAGCTTTTAATGATTTAAAAATCAAATTATTAAAACAATTAAGATGATTAAGGTTTATTCTGTTTCGTAGTACATCAGCTCTTCGTTATCGTCCGGAAGAGTGACATAGTTCCTGAATTGAAGTCCTAATTTTTCAATCAGTTTTTGGGAAGAATAATTATCTTTTGTTGTAATGGCGGAAATCTTCTTCAGCCCGAATAAGTCCATCCCAATAGATTTAACCTGCAAGGCTGCCTCATATGCATATCCTTTCCCTTCAAATTCTTCCAGCAGAGAAAATCCAATATCGACCACATCAAGACCTTCACGTTCAAAGATTCCTACCGCCCCTATTTTCTCACCCTTATCTTTTGTAACCACCAGATAGTTTCCGAAACCAGATTTGTCAAACTGGGGAAGAAACCTGTTTTTGATATACTTTTCAGCGTCTGCAACGGTATTTATGCCACGGTTACCAATGTATTGAATGAACTTTGGTCTGTTGTAAAGATCAAAAATAAACTTACTGTCATCCACAGATATACGCTGGATGATCAACCTTTCCGTTTCGTAAACGTTATTTTCTTTTGGTAGATTTTTTAGGCTCATCTTTAGGTTCTTCTTTTTTCTGAATTTTTAAAAGCCTTGGATTGTTCGCGCACTTTTTATTGTAAAGTTCAATGTAAGTTCCGTTATCCTTTGCATTAGAAACAACTCCTGAAGACTTGTTTATGGTCACTGTGTAATGCGTTTTCTGATATGGACATTCTTTTGAAGTAAGCTTGCCCAGATCCAGATAGTAGTTTGAAGCATCTTCATAATAATTGCCTGCAATATCTTTAAACTCCTCATCTATCATATATCCTTCAGCTGTAAGAGCAATAGCAGCTTCTTCTGCATTGTCTATTTTTCCTACGAATTTCCGTAGCCCTTCAAGATCTGTTATATAATTCATTTTTCCAGCCGCAGAATAAGCAATGTAATAAAAGCTGTCATCGTTGGGGAACAAATTAAATCCGGAAAACTGCGGAGCATAGTCTTTCTTTCCACCTGAAGTTTTTATCTCCTGATCTTTCCCATAGCTGTTGTACATCAAAACCCATGAATCTATTTTATCATTCGGTATGATTTGCTGTAAAATGTTGGGGATACTGGAAAAATTTTTCTTGCTTTGGGAATGTCCAAAAAATCCCAAAAACATAAACAGAAAAACAGTTGATCGTATTGCAGTTTTTATCATAATTCAAAAATCAGCAGAAAGATACCAATAATTTTTACATGAATTTATCTCCTTTCTTGAAACTTTTCAGGTCAAGAACGTAGTCTTTAATCAACTGATCATTGTCTCTGGGGCAGATCAGAAGTGCTTTATCTGTGTCTACAACAATAAAATCTTCCAGACCGTCAATAATCACCGCTTTGTTATTATTCTTTAAACGAATAATATTTCCTTTGGAATTATAGTTCAGAAAATGCTTTAGTTTAACAGCATTTCCATCTTTGTCTTTCTCGGTATTATCATATACAGAAGTCCATGTTCCAAGATCACTCCAGCCTAAATCTGAAGGGATTACATAAACATTTTTTGCTTTCTCAAGGATTCCGTTGTCAATGGAAATTTTCTGAACCTTTGGGTAAATGGTTTCAATACAGCTGTCTTCTTTTTCAGAATTATATTCACAAGCCATAAAATGCTGCATCATTTCGGGAAGATAGAGTTCAAATGCATGATGAATACTTTTCACATTCCAGATGAATATCCCTGCGTTCCACAGGAAGTCTCCACTCTCTAAAAAGCTCTGTGCAATCTCTAAAATAGGTTTTTCCGTAAAGGTTTTTACCTTAAAATAGTCTGAATTTTTCTTTTCTACAAACTGAATGTATCCATATCCGGTATCGGGTCTCGTAGGCGTAATTCCCAGAGTTACAAGATAATCATGTTTTGCGGCAAGGTCAAAAGCAAGTTCTACTTTTTCAAGGAATACATCTTCTTTTAAAATCAGATGGTCTGCCGGAAGTACGATCATCGTTGCATCAGGATTAATCTCAGCAATCTTGTTCGCCATGTACAGATTACATGCGGCAGTATTTTTCATCAGAGGTTCTCCCACGATATTTTCTTCAGGAATTTCCGGAAGCTGCTGATGGGAAAGCGCGACATATTCTTTATTCGTGATAACGAATATCTGTTCTTTAGGAATAATCCGGCTGATTCTGTCATACGTCTGCTGAATCATAGTACGCCCGATTCCTAAAATATCCTGAAACTGTTTTGGAAATTTCTGTGTACTCATTGGCCAGAACCGGCTCCCGATTCCTCCCGCCATGATAACACAGTATCTATCTGATTTTAACATTCTTGCCTACATTTTTCAACCCTTGCCAAAGGCTTGAAAGAATACTTCCTTCCCGTAGCCAGGTTCTTACAAAGATAGTTTTTTTTAATCAGACCTTCTAATAAATACTTTTCGTTCCTGTATATAAAAAAATCTCCTTTTTGAAGTTCTTCAATAAAGTGCAGCCTATCATCTTGTTTTTCAGTATGAAAATATCTTACAAGATCCGGGCTGGCCATAAAATTAGCTTTTGGAGATTTTGAAAATCTAACGATAATTGGCCTCAGGTCTTCATCGTAGACCTCCAGACTTTCTATAAGCATATTTCTAAACGTTTCTTTCCACTCAATTCCATGAGGTGATATTCTGCGTCCGTATTTTTCGAAAGCAATCAAATGGGCCAGCTCATGGGTCAAAACAAAGAAAAAAAGCGGCGGCGTCAATGTTGAATTGACTGTTATTTCATGGGAGTGATCAGGAAGTTTTCTGTAATCTCCCAATTTAGAATTTCTGCTGCGCGTCACTTTTATATGAATAAAGTGATCTGCAAACCAAATCCTTAAGTATTTAAGTGTATTTTGAGGTAAATATTTTTCTAATGACTGGATAGACATTTTACAAAGCTAATGGAATTCCCGCATAGAAGTTCAGTAATTTAAGACTGAAAAGATAATTGTATTTCGCCTGCGCTACTGATCCCTGTGCATTTGCATAATTATTTCTGGCAACGTTAACATCATAAATCGTCGTTCTTCCGGCTGCATAACTTTTATCGGCAAACTCTAAAGCCAGTTTTGTGCTTTTCTCCGTTTCCACTGCAGAGAGGAAGGTTTCGTAATTGGCATCTACATCAAACTGTGCCTTCTGCACATTCTGTCTTACGGTCTGTTTCTGCTGCTCAAGGGTGATCTTGGCTACACTTTCATTGATTTTAGCCTGCTCTACCTGCAGCTTGGTTATTCCTTTATTGAAAATAGGAACATTAAGCGAAATACTGCCCTGCTGTCCAAAATTGTCTTTATACTGCTCGAAAAACTTTTTTTCTTTTACATAAATAAGTTCATTTCCTATATTATTCGTATTCAAAAGATTATTGTAAAAACTCCCTATTCCCACACTGGCTGTAAGGGTCGGCCAGAAAGCTGTTTTACTTACTTCTGTCTGTGCTAAGGCTGAATTGATTCTGCTTTCTGCCGCTTTTACCTGTGGCTGATTCTCAAATGCTGTAGTAAGAACTTCATCAACTGATTTTAACTGGGGTTCCAATTGGTCCGGCACCTCTACATATTCAACATCAAAATCCTTATAGTCGGGAAGCTGTAAGAGCTGTGCCATGGCAAAAAGACTTCTGCCAACATTAATTTCAGCAGTTTTCTTATTTTGCTTCTCTCTTGCCAATGCTGCTTCTGCTTCAGCCAGAATAGTTTGAGCTGTTGTTCCAACCTGTGTGGTTATTTTTGCTCTGTCATACTGCTTCTGAGCATTTTCCACCGCGCTCTCTGAGATCTTTACGATTTCTTTATTCAACAGCGTTGTAAGATACTGTTGTGCAATTTGCAGGGAAATATCATTTTTAATTGTTTCTACATCATATTGGCTGGCCTCTACATCAAATTGGCTTTTTCTGATATTTTTTTCCAGTCTCCCATTGTTGTACAGTAAAATATCTGCTCCCAAATTAGCACTGTTGCTGAATCTGTCATTCCTCAAACTTCCTGTTCCAAATGAAGTCTGTCCAAAACTTACACTATTCGACATCGTTCCGGATACTGAGGGCAGATACTGATTTTTTGCCATTTTGAGGTTGGAATCCTGGATCTGTTTAGAGTATTGATTTTGGATAACCTGAAGATTATGCTCCACAGCATAGTCTACACATTCTCTTAAGGACCATTTCTTCTGAGCACTTAGCCCCAGACAACTTAATCCAAAAACGATAATCCAAACTTTTTTCATATTAATAATTTTCAATATTAGACGAGCCAAATATAAAAAAGTTACAGTTTTAATAATTAATATTTTATTTTAAAAAAACTTTTGTGAATTTTGCATCATGACAAACGGACAATATCAGGAAGCTGTAGACTGGCTTTTCGTACAGGCTCCCAACTATCAGATAGACGGCCTTAAGGCTTATAAACCTGGGTTAGAAAATATTACAAAGTTGTGTGATTTTTTTGGAAATCCCCAGGAAAAAATAAAATGCATCCATATCGGAGGTACTAACGGAAAAGGTTCTTCGAGTAATATGCTGGCTTCTGTTTTACAGGACGCCGGTTATAAAGTAGGTTTATACAACTCTCCGCACCTCATCGATTTCACAGAACGCATCAAGGTAAACGGGAAAAACTGTAATAAAGAGTTTGTTTTTAATTTTATTAAAAAGCTTCAGACTCTTCCTGAAGACATCCTCCCCTCCTTCTTTGAATTCACTACAATCATGGCATTTGAATATTTTTACCAGCAGGAGGTAGATTTTGCTATTATTGAAGTGGGACTTGGAGGAAGACTGGACTCAACGAATATCATTACCCCTTTGGTAGCCGCTATCACGAATGTACAATTGGACCACCAGAATATTTTAGGAGATACGATTGAAGAAATCGCTGCAGAAAAAGCAGGAATCATCAAGCACAATATTCCTATTGTTTTCGGAGGCGAAAATGATACCGTTAAAAAGATTGTCCAACAAAAGGCAGACAGCGAAAATGCCCCTTTCATAGATGCAACGCTTATACAATCCAACCTTGATTCTGATCTTAAAGGGAATTATCAGAAGAAAAACATCCGTATTGTCCTTGCCTTAATCGAAGAATTAAAAAAAATAAACATTCCTGTTTCTGACGAAAATATTGAAAAGGGATTGCTGAATGTTCACCAAAACACAGGCTTTATCGGCCGATGGTTCGAGTTTTCCAAAGAACCTCTTACTATTTGCGATACCGGACACAATCAGGCAGGTTTAGAGTATGTATTTTCGCAGTTGAATTCTATTAACAAGCATAAACATGTTATTTTAGGCTTTGTGAATGACAAAAAAATAGATGAAGTAATGGCTCTTCTTCCGGAAAATTCTGAATTTTATTTTGCAAAACCTTCCATCAACAGGGGAAGACACCCGGAAGATTATGAAAATCTACTGCAGGAAGCAAAAATTTTTTATAAAATTTTCAATTCTGTACAGGAAGCGTATCTTTCTGCAAAAGAGCGCTGTACAAATGAAGAAATGATTTTTATCGGCGGAAGTAATTTTGTTGTTGGAGAATTTTTAGAAAAAAATTTGGAGATTTCTGAATAAGTCGTATATTTGCACCACTCTAAACGAGGAAACAAGTATAGGGGCTCTTAGCTCAGTTGGTTCAGAGCATCTGGTTTACACCCAGAGGGTCGGGGGTTCGAATCCCTCAGGGCCCACACAAAGGTAACTGAAGCCTTTCAAAAAAAGTTCAGGGCTCTTAGCTCAGTTGGTTCAGAGCATCTGGTTTACACCCAGAGGGTCGGGGGTTCGAATCCCTCAGGGCCCACAAAATCTCTCAGGAAACTGGGAGATTTTTTTTATTTTACAGCATTAAGGGATATTCTTTACCTTTGCGGTCTCACACCATAAATACAGTGTTTTTTGAAGCAACTTCATTTAATATCGTTCAACTATCCCTACCCTCCTTCATACGGTGGTATTATTGATGTTTATTATAAGATCAAAGCACTGTCTGATATCGGTATTAAAATCAATCTGCACTGTTTTACAGACACTATTCCTGAAACCGTGGACCCGGAGATTAAAAGCATAACAGAAAACGTTTTCTTTTATAAAAAAAAGAAAAATCCACTTCATTATTTTTCTACAGTTCCATTTGCTGCGGTCATAAGAAACTCTGACGAGCTATTTAAAAATCTAATGGCCATACAGGCTCCCATTTTGTTTGAAGGACTTCAGACCACTCCGATCATAAGCAGGCTTAAAAATAAAGGCTATAAGCTCTATCTGCGTTTCCATAATAATGAAGCCGAGTATTACAAAGGACTGTCCTCTTCAGAAAAAAATATTTTTAAAAAGATCATTTTCAAAGTTGAATCCTTAAAATACACCCATTATCAGAAAAAACTTTTGAAAGAATTTGAAGGGGTATTCTGTCTTTCTGAGAAAGAATTTAATGAAGTACACTCCTATTCAAACAATGCCAGACTTATTCATATTTTCCACGGCAATGTATCTGTAAAATCTCTTGGCCAGAAAGGAGATTACTTTCTCTTTCATGGAGACTTAAGTATATCGGACAATAAAAAAGCGCTGGAAGAAACGATCAGTATGTTTAAGAAACTACCTCAGCATCAACTTGTGGTGGCATCTGACCGTGCCGGTGAGGACTTAAAAAAGAAAATCAACCAAATCGCAAATATCAGTCTTGTTCCCATTGAAACAACTGAAAATTTACATCACCTTTTTGAAAATGCTCATGCCAACATTCTTCTTTCCTATCAGAATTCCGGGACAAAGGTGAAGCTTTTTAACGCATTATATAACAGCAGGTTCGTTATTATCAATCAGAATATTACCGATGACAGCGCTTTAATGGGTTTATGCCATTTTGGTTCAAATTCAGATGAAATACTTCAGCGGATCACTGAAACAGCAACAAGAAGCTACCATGAAAATGAAAGCAGAAAAGAAGTTCTGGAAAGGAATTATTCTGATTCGGCTAAAGCTGAAGAAATGGCTAAAGTAATTTTTTAAAGACTTACTGCCTTTACTATTTTCTGTACATTAAGCTCTTCAAGACAGGCCCAATCTCCACGATAGCATTCTTTGTCTCCGAAAACAGAACATGGTCTGCAGGTAAGATCCTTCACCTGAACAACATCCTCTTCTTTCTGTCCGAAACCTAAAAACCCGGCATAAGGGTGTGTTGCCCCCCATATAGACACACATCTGGTTCCCATAAGACTCGCAAGGTGCATATTGGCCGAATCCATAGATATCATCAATTCAAGTCCGGAGATCTTATGAAGTTCTTCTGACAGGTTTAGTTTTCCTGAAAGGCTTTGGGTATTCGGAATTTCACTTTCCCACTTTTCAAGAGTCTCAGTTTCTTTTTTTCCGCCACCAAAGAAATATACTGTGTGCTTCTGAGCTAAAATTCTTGCCAGCTCATAGGATTTTTCCAAAGGAAGCATCTTCCCTTTGTGCTGTGCGAAAGGAGCCAGACCTATTCCTGATTTTTCTCCCGGTGCAGGTCTCAGTTTATGGGAAAGTTCTACACTAAAGCCCATGGCACGGAAAACGTCAGCATACCTTTCTACGGTCTTTTTTAACTGTACTTTATTAAGATTCCATACATCGGTCAGTTCTTCCTTTTCTTCTTTTCCTTTGTTTATTTTAAAGACTTTAAAGCCTTTTCTTCTGTAGATCTTATCCAGAATCTTGGTTCGGATCACATCATGAAGATTGGCTATAAAATCTGGATTAAATTCTTTGATCAGCTCATTAGCCAGTCTTCTCAGGCCAAAAAAACCTTTGTACTCATCAAGATTAATCCCTTTAAAAGTAACGTTTGGAATATCGGTAAATAAGCTTTCGAAATTCTTTCTGGAAACCATAATAATTTCCACGTCAGGATTTTGCTCCAGAAACTCCCTGAAGACAGGTGCTGTCATCGCGACATCACCGAAAGCGGAAAAACGATATGCTAGAATTCTGGTCACGGCTAAGATTTTAGCTGATAGGCAACTGCGTAAAATTTAATCTGTTTGGTCATCGCCATTAATCCGTTTGCTCTGGACGGTGAGAGAAATTCCTGAAGTCCTATCTCTGCAATAAATTCAAAATCAGAATCGAGGATCTCCTGTGTAGAATGACCGCTGTAAATACTTACCAACAGGGAAACAATTCCCTTAGGAAGAATTCCGTCTGAGTCAGCATCAAAAAAAAGCTTGCCTTCTTTGAATTCAGCATCGATCCAAACCTTACTCTGGCATCCTTTGATAAGATTATCATCGGTTTTTCTGTCTTCGGGCAGACCTTTTAGCTCTTTTCCAAGATCAATAATGTATTCGTATTTCTGTTCCCAGTCTTCAAGAAACGCAAATTCGTCAATTATTTCCTGCTGTTTTTCTTTAATGGTCATTTTTTAACAATTATCTTTTGCAAAGATAACCAATTTTATAAAGATAATTTATGGGAGGCTTTTTCAAAAAGCTGTAAAATTTTCATTTCTTCATTTTCCCAGCAAAATACATCAGCAGCTTTATCGAGCTCATTGCGATAATTTTTCCTTCCCCTTTTAAGCACCTTGTTTATTGCTGTTTCAATAGTCTGAGGCTTGTGGTCAGTAATAATTTCGCCTATATCAAACTGATTTTTAATACGCTGCATTTCAGGGAAATTAATCATCACAAGGGGTACTCTTGATTGAATATAGTCACAAACTTTATTGGGAAGAGAGTAGAAATAGCTCACGCCATTATTCTCTTCAAGACTGAAGCCGGCATCTGCTGTTTTTGTTACTTCCCTAAGGTTTTCAGGCTTTAGTTTCCCTAAAAAAAACACTTTATCCTGTAGTCCTTCCTGAATGACCAGATTTTCATATGTTTTCTTAAGAGGTCCGTCTCCCGCGATTTTCAAAACTGCATTTTTGATGGAATGCATTGCTATGATCGCTTTATCAATTCCTCTGGACTGGTTTACCGCGCCCTGATAAAGTATTACTTTAGGGTGGTTATCGGGAAATTCGGCCACGGACTGTATTTTCCTGGGTATATTTCTTACCACTACCGGATCCACTTTATATTTTTCGTGAAACCATTCCGCATAACTCTGACTTTCCGTCATCATGAATTCTACTTTGGGAAGTATATTTCCTTCGAGCAATCTCCAGAATTTCTGGGAAAATCTGTTTTGTACAGAAGGCATTTCTGTAAAAATTTCATGGCTGTCAAAAACCAGTGGAATATTCAGTTTTTTTGCGATCAGGTAATTGGGAAGCAGTGCATCAATATCATTGGCATGAAGGATTGTGTCTTTATCTGCTTTTTTCTTCAGCTGCTTATAAAGTTTCCAGTTGAACTCAAAATAAGCTGTTTTTAAACTTGTAGATTTTAATTCTATCCTGGAAAAAGGATAAGGTCTTTCCATTTTTTCATTTCCCCCCCAGTCATTTCCGATAAGTTCTATAGGATATCCATTGTCATAAAGAGTCTTACATACTTTCTCTATTCTTTGGTCTGTATACAGATTACTAAAAGCAGAAGTTATTATTTTCTTCTTCATTATTTTTTTCCTCCAAATATTAAATGATAGATCTGAATAAAACAAATAAGTCCGTTTGGAATGATCACCGGCCACAGCATACCATTGAAAATACCATAAATGACAAAACAAAAGCATCCTATCATATTAACAATTCTAATTTTTCTTACATCTTTCAGTATGAAACTCAATACAATGAAAATTGATGCAGAATATCCGATATAAGTAGTAAATTCGGGATTCATGGGGAAATTTTAAAGGATAACAAACTTAATCATTTTCAATAAGATAATAAAATTTTTTCTGCCATAAAGTCATTAATTGATTTTTGGTAAAATATTTGTAATTTAGATAATGAATAAATGGCACTGTTGCCATTATTCTAATGAGATATATTATGGATTATAAGTTTTCACAAGGTTTGAGCCAAGTGTTCAAACAAAGCAAAAGCGAAGCTAAACGGCTGAAAAGTGAATTTCTTAATACAGAACATCTACTTTTAGGTATTATAAAAACGGAAAACTCTGCAAAAGAAATCCTTCAAAACCTTAATGCGGATTTAACACAAATCAGAAGAAAAATTGAAACTTTAAATACAGCAAGTCTTAATCCTATTTCTGAAGAGGTTACCAATATTTCTTTCACTAAGATGGCAGATCATGCGATCAAACGTGCAGAGTTAGAATGCAGACAGTATAAAAGCAATGAAATTAATACCGTTCATCTGCTTTTAGGCATTCTTTATAAATATGAGGACCCTACTTCAAATATTCTAGGAGCTTATGACATCGACTATGAAGGAGTTTCAAAAGAATACCAGACGATGCTTAAAAATTCCGGTCAGGCACCACAAATGAGTGCTTATGATGACGATGACGACAGAGAGGAATTTGAGCAGATGAGGAAGCCTTCAGGAAATTTAGGTTCTGCTAAAAGTAAAACTCCAACATTGGATAACTTTGGTAGAGACTTAACTTCTTTGGCAAGAGACGGAAAATTGGATCCTGTAATTGGTCGTGAAAAGGAAATTGAGAGGGTTTCTCAGATCCTATCACGAAGAAAGAAAAACAACCCTCTTCTTATTGGTGAACCGGGAGTTGGTAAATCTGCAATTGCAGAAGGACTGGCTTTAAGAATTCAACAGAAGAAAGTGTCAAGAGTTCTTTACGGGAAACGTGTTATTACTTTGGATCTGGCGAGTTTAGTGGCCGGAACAAAATACCGTGGTCAGTTTGAAGAAAGAATGAAAGCAATCATGACTGAGCTTGAAAAGAACAGAGATGTCATCTTATTCATCGATGAGCTTCACACTATTGTAGGTGCAGGAAGTTCTACGGGAAGTCTTGATGCATCCAATATGTTCAAACCGGCTTTGGCAAGAGGTGAAATTCAATGTATTGGTGCTACAACTCTTGATGAGTACCGTCAGTATATTGAGAAAGATGGTGCTTTGGAAAGAAGATTCCAGAAAGTTATGGTAGAACCTACCAATATTGAGGAAACTATCCAGATCCTGAATCAGATTAAAGATAAATACGAAGAACATCATAATGTAGTGTATACTCCGGAAGCGATTCTGGCTTGTGTCAATTTGACAGCAAGATATATTACAGACCGTTTCTTACCGGATAAAGCTATTGATGCATTGGATGAAGCTGGTTCACGTGTTTATATTAAAAACATGAAAGTTCCGACTGAAATCATTGATTTTGAAAAGAAAATCGAGGATATCAAAGAAATGAAGCAGAAAGCTGTAAAAGCTCAGGATTATCTTGAAGCAAGAAAGCTTAAAGATGAGGAAGAACGTCTCCAGATGGAATTGAATGCCGCTCAGGATAAATGGGACAAAGATGTAAAAGAGAAAAAAGAAACCGTAACAGAAGAAAATGTTGCTGAAGTGGTTTCTATGATGAGTGGTGTTCCTGTAACGAAAGTCGGTAAAAATGAGCTTGACAAACTAGCTCAGATGGATGACAAACTGAACGGAAAAGTGATAGGCCAGGAAGATGCTGTGAAAAAAGTTGTTAAGGCAATTCAGAGAAACAGAGCTGGTCTTAAAGATCCAAACCGTCCAATCGGTACATTTATCTTCCTTGGAACAACAGGTGTTGGTAAAACTGAGCTTGCTAAAGTAATGGCAAGAGAGCTTTTCGAATCAGATGAATCTCTGATCCGTATTGACATGAGTGAATACATGGAAAAATTTGCGGTTTCAAGATTGGTTGGAGCCCCTCCGGGATACGTTGGATACGAAGAAGGTGGACAATTGACTGAAGCTGTAAGAAGAAAACCTTATGCTGTGATTCTTCTGGATGAGATTGAAAAAGCTCACCCTGATGTATTCAATATTCTTTTACAGATTCTGGACGAAGGTCATGTTACGGATAGTTTAGGACGAAAAATTGATTTTAGAAATACGATCATTATCCTTACTTCAAACATCGGAACGAGAGATCTAAAAGATTTCGGAGACGGTGTAGGATTCGGAACATCAGCTAAAAAGACAGGTTCTGATACAAGAGCAAGAAGCACGATTGAAAATGCCCTTAAGAAAGCATTTGCTCCGGAATTCTTAAACAGAATTGATGACATTGTAATCTTCAACTCTCTGGTACAGGATGATATCAAGAAAATTATTGATATTGAACTGAATAAGCTTTATGGCAGACTTGAAAAATTAGGTTATAAAGTGGAGCTGACAGAAGAAGCAAAAGACTTTATATCTGAGAAAGGATGGGATAAAGATTTCGGTGCAAGACCATTAAAACGCGCAATTCAGAAATATATTGAGGACTTATTGGCAGAAATGCTGGTCAACAAACAATTGAATGAAGGCGAAACTGTGGTTCTTGACGTTAATGAAGCTAAAGACGCATTGACAGGAAAGACTTCAAAGCCGAAAAAGACGACTGAAAAGTCTTCTCAACCGTAAGCAAATACTATCATCATAACGAAAAAGCACCGGAAATTCCGGTGCTTTTTTATTGTAAATATATTTTAACTAAAACCCATTCTATAATGGATTAGATCATATAGATCATCTCTAAAGCCCCACGACAAAGCCGATATTTGGGACAAGACCATTGGAGAATATACTTGAATTTTCTTTCCAAAGTACATTATACATCAAACCCAGCTGCATAAAAGAGTTCCCTCCTATCCTCTGCATATATCCTCCACCAAGATATAAGGCCGTTTCCTGTTCGTTCACTTTATAATCATAGTATTTATCTTTATAATTGATAAAGTAATGCTGGAGATTGGCTCCTACATAAAATGATCTTGCAAAATAGTAATTGGCAAAAGGTCCTACTCCAAACATGGTAGATTTATAATAATTAGAAGTCTGCCAGGAAACACTTCCCACCACTCCGGCCTCAAGATCATCAGTAAGCCTGTATCCTACTCTGGGAGAAGCCTGAAGGTAAAATGCACTGTTGCTTCCAAATCCTAAACCAATTCCTCCTCCAAAGGTCCATCGGTTGACTTCGGATGTAGGTGTTCCCGTGGTTATCTGAGAAAATACGGACAGTGAACATAGCATGGACAATACAAGAAATGTTTTTTTCATAGTGATATCGTTTGGTGTCACAAATTACTAAAATTTAAACAATCAGCTTTTCTTTTTATTTTTCATTTTAAACAGATACCAGCCTTCACCAATTTCTCTGATGAAAAGCATTCCGCCCGGATCAATTGCTGTAACAGGATTCTTTCCTGCATAGAAATATCCCACCGCATTATTCTCCATATTGCAGATCACAAATGCAAGGGTATTTCTGGTAAAAGGAAGGTATTCATTAATTTCAGAAATGGTAAGTTTCTGACAGTCATTTTCAAACCGCTGATTCTTTTCGGAATTGGTGTAATCACTGTGTAAAGTCCTGAATTTTATAAATTCATTTTTCAGCGCATTGAATTGGTATTTAAACTTCGTAAAGTGTTCTATCAGTTCATCGTCAGAGCTGTTCCCCAGATCGTAGATGCTTTTGATATAATTAAACTGTGCTCTGCTGGTAAAGGGTTTCTGTTCTTCTTTACTTTTCAGTACTGCATCAATCTGTTCTTCGGTAAGACCTTTTGTAAAAGCCACATAAGCAAATGTAATGTCGGGCAGTTTTTGAGCATCCAACATTTTCCATTCATTTTTAACCTTGACAAAGTATAAATAGAAATCATATTTGCCTTTGTTTTTATCCATGGCTGTTACATCAACCACTTTATAATTTTCTCCGCCATTAAATTCCCTGTATTCTAAACGGTAATCTGTATTTTTTTCTCTTTCATATTTCAAGTCTATATCGCGGTTTTCAAAAATATATTGCTGGTATTTTTCTCTATGATCCCGGTTGGAGAGAACCAGTTTTGAAATTTCCAAAGGTGTTTTCTGAGCAAAAACAGAGATGGATATACTACAAAGGATGGAAATTATTATATTTTTCATGGAAAGTTTCAGAAACTATCGTTTTTATCAATGTTTAAAATTATGGTTTTTTTACGAATTTTTTTAATTGTATTTTTGCCACGTCAAACTAAGAACTCCCGTTAAGAGTTTCGTAAAATTGAAATAAAATGAAAGTAGTAGTAGGATTATCTGGAGGTGTAGATTCCAGTGTTACAGCGTATTTGTTGCAACAGCAAGGCCATGAAGTGGTCGCTTTGTTTATGAGAAACTGGAATGATGCTTCAGTAACGCTGGAGGATGAATGTCCATGGATTGAAGACAGTAATGATGCCCTGATGGTCGCTCAGAAATTAGGAATCCCTTTTCAGGTGATTGATATGAGTGAACTTTACAAAGAACGTATCGTAGATTATATGTTTGATGAATATCAGAAAGGAAGAACTCCCAACCCTGATGTTTTATGCAACAGAGAAGTAAAGTTTGATGTTTTTATGAAGACCGCGATGTCTTTAGGTGCAGATAAAGTGGCAACCGGACATTATGCCCAGGTTAATTCCACTTTTGACGAAAACGGTAAGGAAATATTCCATCTTTTAGCAGGAAAGGATAATAATAAAGACCAATCTTATTTTCTGTGTCAGCTGAGTCAGGATCAGCTGTCTAAAGCGCTTTTCCCTATTGGAGAGCTGACTAAACCGGAGGTGAGAGAAATTGCCAAAGAGATTGGACTTGTGACTGCCGACAAAAAAGATTCTCAGGGATTATGTTTTATCGGAAAAGTAAGCCTTCCTCAGTTTTTGCAACAGCAACTGGTTCCTAAAGAAGGAGAAATTGTAGAAATTTTTAAAGATTCCCCATTATTTTCTGGAGAAAAACCGGAATTTTCTTCAAAGGAGGAAGAGCTGGAGTTTTTATCTCAGAAGATCAACTATAAAAAAGCTGACGGAAAAGTAATTGGTAAACACCAGGGTGCTCAGTTTTTCACAATCGGACAAAGTAAAGGACTTGGTATCGGCGGTCATAAAGAAAGCTGTTTTATCATCTCCAGAGACATGGAAAACAATATCATTTTTGTGGGCGAAGGACATAGTTCACCAGGGCTTCACAAAAAAGCTTTAAAGATTGACAATGCAGAATTGCATTGGGTACGTGAAGATATGAAGCTGGAAAAAGGAAGTTCTATGGAGGTAATGGCCAGATTCAGATACAGACAGACATTACAGAAAGCTGTTCTTTATCAGTTTGAGAATGCTTCTTATCTTGAATTTGAAGAACCTCAGTCGGCTATTGCTGAAGGTCAGTTTGCTGCATGGTATATCGGTGAAGAGCTGATTGGAAGCGGGGTTATTTCATAAAGTATAATTTTTTTGATTTTTTTTTGTAACGAATTTAAAGTTGTTAGACTTACTCAGTAAATAACAATAAAAAATATCACTATGAAAACGACTTCAAAAATCCAATATGCTTTTGCCAACTTCATTTTAATTCCTGTTGTAAGTGCTGTATTTGGCTACAATCTTTACCAAGTTATTGCACATCAGGAAACGTCCAATGTTGCAGCCACACTTTTACTTGCGGTCTTTACCTCAGTACTGGTCCGCAAATACGGAAGCAAACCTGTCAATGAAAAACAAAAAAATTAAATCATTTTAGTTGATATCTATACAATCCCGAAGCATTTCTGTTTCGGGGTTCTTTTTTATGTATTATTTTACTGCTTCATCTTTTGCTTGAACTCCATTGATATAAAAATCATATCAATAAGAATTTCGGCTGCCAGAATACTGAACAAAATCCCCACTGGGCGGTCCAGACTTAATCCTCTGAATAATTTGATGGCCCCAAGGATGAAAATAATAACCATAAAGTAAAAAGAAGTTCCGGACAGGTTTTCTCTGAAAAATCTTAAACAGAAAACAGAGAGATAAAATCCAATGGTCAGGCTAATATAGAATTTTAAAAACTCCGGGCCCCTTACGATAATGGGATTGAGTGTATGACAAAATATTTCAAGTCCCAGAAAGCTTACCATGACCGGTATGGAATGAATGATGATCTTTTTCATAATACTTTATTTTAACCACCACATCCTCCTCCACAACCTCCACAACCCCCGCCGCAGCCACTTCCACAACCTCCGCCTCCTCCATCCCCGCCGCTGCAGCTTGAACCACCTCCATCGCTGCTTCCGCCTATGCTGCCATCATCTTTCTTTTTAGCGTCGGTATTTTCGATGTTAACCTGAAATGCGCCGACAATATGAAAGAAAATGAAAAAGCCTATGATTGGTAATGCGATTAATGTTAATGATCCTAAAACTTCTCCCAGACAGGATGACAGCATAAGAAGAGCAGCCAATAAAGGAATGATTTTTAACCTTTTAAGCCAAATTTTCTTACGCTCTGTCTTCTCTCTCTCATACCAAATATCTGTTGGGGCTTCCTGCTGAAAGATCTCCTGATAACTTTTCAAGGTATCTGAAAACCAGTTCCGGTGTTTGCTGTTTTCTTTAGATCCTCCTTTTGACGGATGATGATGAAGTTTTCTTTTTAAAATATTCGGACAGAAATCTTCCCAGTAACTCTGGGTGTAAATCAGGTGCATGTGCCATACTTTATCTACCGTTTCACTTGGAGAAGCGCCATTAGGAAGAATACAGCAGAGGTAAACAAATTTTTTATACTCCTGAATCGCTTTCTGAGTAAAATCCACAGTCCAGCGCTCTTCTTTCGCCAGCTTTTTCGAAAAAGGGAAATCAGCATCAGAAGCATCCAGTGAAAAGTTTTGAATCCTGTTCCAAAGGGTTTCGTCTTTTAATAAGATTGTTGTTTCCATTGTGTTAACTTTTATTTTTCTACTCAAATATCATTTGATTGTAAAATATAAAAGTCTTTCATAAATCTTATTTGGTTGTATAAAAATCTTATATTAGTCTTATTAAAAAATGGCGATCTTTTCACTTATAACTAAAACAGACTAATGAAAAAAGAAGATATACAGCATCTGGAGAAATTAATGAATTTCTTAAGCCTTCATTTTTTGAAGAAGAATAATTGGGAAGATGTTACAAAGACTGAATGGTCTTACATCGGAGCGGAAATCAACGACTTGATTATCAGCGATTATTCGGAAAAAAGAATAAGCAAAAAACCGGATATTCTGGGTTCCAATTACCTGTATGAACATCTCATCATCAATAAACTAAGGAAATTCCAACACAACAGCAATGCTGTATTAAGCAGGCCCAACCTGGCAAAATTAAGCCAGATTGTCAAAGTTCTGGGGTATTCGAACTATATTGACTTTATTAATTCCAATACAGAATCATTTAATTTCAATGATCTTAGGATAGACATGAACAATGTCAAGCAGAATACAGCGCTTTTAGACCGTTTAGCAGGCTGTTGGTATTCGTATAACAGAAATCTTCCGGAGAATCCTTTACAGGCAAAAGACGAGCGTATATGGCGCTCTGCTATGGAGATCTACAAATCCGAAACTACCGGTGAATATTTCCTTGAGCGCAGCGGCGGCGATCATCATAAATATTTCGGCAAAGTGACGGCTTACTCCGATTACGTATTCATCATCATGAACAGTAATACCTTCATCCGTCAGAGACACTTTATCTCAAGGATAAAAGATATCAAGGAAAAGCTTAAAAATCCAGAATACAAGCTCCATGAGTTACATTTTATTAGTACATGTATCAGTTTTAATCAAGAGCCAATAGCTCTTTTCGAAATTTTCCAGAAAGCAGACCGTAAAACCTTTATTTCAGACTCTATCAGCTTTCCGATCGACAGTGATGAAATCCCTCCTTCTATCTTAAAACAGCTTGAAGATACTGAATCTAACAGAATAGATTACAGGTAATAGAAGTGCAGGTTTGCAAGTTTTACAGTGGAAGAATTGTGTGTTCCGGATTCAGATTCTGCAGTTACCGGATAGCATTTCAAATATTTTACACTTCCAGCAAAGGTCCATCATATTCTTCTCCTTAATCTAAAATCTGATGTCTGATGTCTGATGTCTGAAATCTAATCAACCTATCCCACCAGCCACTCTTTAAAATCTTTAACCCTGTCACGGCTGACTGTGATTTCCTCCTGAGGCTGAAATTGCATATCAACTTTGTAATAAGGCGACGTATGGATGTTTTTTATAAAATCGGAATTAATGATAAACTGTCTGTTTACCCTGAAAAACTTTTTATCTTCCAGAATATCTTCAAGTTCGTCGAGTGTGAAGTCGGAAGGATAAACCCGTTCTTCCGTCTGTAGATAGACAATTTTGTTTTCACTGAAAAAGCAGCTTATCTCCTGAGTCTGAACAATTTTAAGATTATATCCAATCTTGACCAGGACTCTGGAAAGGGTTGATTTTTCTTTTCTGATCAATTGCTTAATATCTTCAGAACCAGCCGTATTGTTGGAGGGAATAAATGATTTAAACTTCTCTACCGCGCCTGAAAGGTCTTCTTCCAGAATAGGTTTTAAAAGATAATCAATGCTGTTCAGTTTAAATGCTTTCAGCGTGTACTGATCAAATGCTGTCGTATAAATGATGAACCCTTTTGTAGGCACCTTTTCAAAAATATCAAAAGAAAGCCCATCTCCAAGAACGATATCCGAAAAGATGAGCTGCGGATGCTCATTTTCAGAAAACCAGACGACTCCTTCTTCTACCGATTCAATTTTAGCAACTACTTCTATTTCAGGAAAATTACTCAGCATTCTTTCTAATTTCCTTGAAGCAGGTTTTTCATCTTCAATAATGACAGTTTTAATCATTGAGCTACAGTTTTTAGTTTAAATCGGGAATAAAAGTAGATAAAAAATGAACAGTTTAAAAATCTATATTCTTTTTGCTTTTCCTCATTTCTCTTTCAATAAGATCGTTTTCCCATTCTGCATCTAAAAGAAATAATTTTACAGCTTTAACAGTAAGAATAATCCCCCAAATGACCAGGATAATTGATCCATCGAATAAAGAAAAATTAATTCTTCCGTTTTCAAATATATCGTCGAAAAATATGATTCCTGCCACTATCCCAAACCAGAGAAGGCTCTTATAAAATTTTTTCAGCTTAGTGACTCTCTCGTATGCAGTCTCGTAATTCATGGTTCTAAAATTTTTGTGATTAATTATAAAGTTTTTATATTTCTGCTGTCTTCCTTCATCAATTCTCGAATCTTTTTTTCTTCCCATTCTTTTCCAATTCCGTAAACACTTACAGCATGGGCTACAATTCCTACTCCCCATCCCAACATTGGCCAGTAGAACCATAAATGATCTGGAGATGTAATCAGATTCAACACCAGTAAGAACGGAATAACCAGACAGTATGAGGTAAGGTTCCCGTAAAATCCTTTCAGTTCTTTTACCCGTCTGGCCGCTTTCTTATAAGCCCTTGTTTCTTTTGTTTGCTCTATAGTTTCCATAATTTTCATTTTAAAAAGGTTTGTTTCTCTTTTTGCTGAATCAAAGGTAGGTCAGAAATCAGGCGTCAATCAACTTTATATGACCGAGTGGTAGAATATACTTCCTGAATCGTAAAAAAACCGTTTTATCTGTTGTTTTTATTTCTATACAAATCGTTAACATCAGCCTCAGTAGATAAACGGGATCAGTTTTTTTGTTTTTTTTACATAGTTCAGATACTCGTCTCCAAACTGTTCGACAAGAGCCTTTTCCTCAATTTTGATCCGGTATATGAATGCAAAAAATGGAGGAAGAAATGCCAGAATCAAAGAAAGCCAGTTATTGAGATAGAGACCTAAGCCTAAAGAAGTAAGCAGTGAAAATGCATATGAAGGATGTCTCAGGTATTTGTAGAAGCCTTCTTTTTTGATTTTATGATTCTGTTTAATGGTCACATCTACTGTAAAATACTTTCCCAATGATCTGATGATTATAAACCTCAAAACAATTCCAGTCAAGATAAGAGCTTCCCCAACATACAAGATCCAGTTGTCTTGAGTGATCGGGAATCTGGTTAGATATGAAATTGATACTGAAGCTAAAATAGAAAATGGAATTGCCATCCACAAGATATTCAGCGTAGATTTATCTTTATCTTTCCGGTCATCTTTACCTGACTTCAGCATGTTTTTATACAGGAACTCGGTCACAAACCATGCGGCCATTGAGATAGAAAATAAAATTTGTAGAGGATGCATATGTTTAGGTTAATAGTAGAAATCAAAGCTTTTTTGATGCTCACTGTTTCAGAGATTTCTTTTTTTCTCTTTCTTTTCCATCAGTTTCCTGATTTGCTTTTCTTCCCAGTTCCTAACAAACCCAATATTGGGTACATAAACTGCTGCTGCATGAGCTACCAGCCCAATGCCCCAAAAGGTCGCTGTAAAGAAGTTTTTGAACTGGAAATAGCTCTCTCCCGGTTCTAAATGCCTGATATTATAAACAACAATCATAGCATTCACCGCGATATACGCGAATAAGTGTCCGTAAAAACCTCTTAAGCGTTCAACCTGCCTTCTGGCCTGTTCATACCGGACATTATTTTCATCATAGATTTCCATTATGTCTGTTTTTTTGTTTATCCATTATTTCCCGGATCTTCTTTTCTTTCCAGGATTCTCCAACCCCAAAGACCTGAAACGCATGTGATGCCACCCCAATTCCCCAGCCTAACATAGGAAAATAGAACCACAGGTTTTTCGGTGAAACAATCAGGTTTATGATGATCAAAAAAGGGATTATTGTACAATAGGAAATAAGATTTCCATAAAAGCCTTTCAATTCCTTCACCCGTTTCTTTGCCTTTTCATAAGATCCGTTTTCATCATCTGTTTTTACACTGATATTGTTTGGTTTATTAGACAGGATCGGAACTTTTACTTTAAAATAATCCTCCGACTTTTCAATGAAAACATTCTTCCTGGTAAGCAGGGCATACCGCTGAACAATATTCGCCAGTCCAATTCCTGCACTCTCCTTCATCTGCTCCCGTGCCTGAAGATTATTTTCAATACAGAGAGTATCATTGTCTGAAAATATTTTGATGACTAAAGGTCTTGCAGAAGTAGCAAAATTGTGCTTGATACAGTTTTCAAGTAAGAGCTGCAGCGACAGTGGTACTACATATCTTCTGTAATCTTCTTTTTTAACATCAAAAATAAAATCGACACTATCCTCAAACCTGGTTTTTAAAAGATCGCAGTATGTTTTTGCAAATTCTATTTCATCTTCTACCGTCACCAGTTCTTTATCCTTCTGTTCAAGTACATACCGGTAAATCTTTGACATTGAAGCGGTAAACTTCTGTGCCTGATTGGGATTTTCATCGATCAGAGAACTCAAAACATTTAAAGAATTAAAAAGGAAATGTGGATCCAGCTGGTTTTTTAAGCTTTCAAACTGTGCATTGGCAGACTTTGCGATCAGCTTCTGTTCCACCACTTCTTTTCTGGAGTTTTTCTTCAGTTCTTCCATGAAGCTTTTGGCATGAAGGAACGCGGAAATAAGAAGTGCAATATTGATCATAAACCAATTGGTTGTTGCATACTCCTTGGAAAAGAAAGCTTCCGTTGAGGCAACTTTCTGAATCAGTACATAATTGACATAATTACAGAAATAGACCAGAATAAAATTACCGATAATGATAGAAATGATACTTAACGCTGTTCTTATACGGGTTGTTTCAGACCATGGGAATTTTCTGTTAAGAAAATCATTGATGAACGCATTTCCAAATCCCAGAATAAAGGAATACATCGTGGAGATCATCATCGTAATCAGAAAATTGTGGAAATTCTTCTCTTTTGTAAAAAATAAGAAGAAGAAGAGCGCAGTACCCAGCGATACCCAAAATAAAATGATAAATCCTTTACGCTTCATGAGCTGTTTTTCTGGTTCAAAATTAGTCTTTAATAAAGGTATCAAAAATTATTATTTACTGAAGGGCCGATTTTTCGTGCTGAATGGAAGAAAAAAACCTTCCGTATAAGGAAGGTTTACTGTTGTTCTTATTTCGCCTGCATGCTGAGAAAATATTCTGCTTCTGTCTTGCCCCAGTTTGGATCCAATGCTGTTTTTGGTTTATAGGCATTAAATTTTGCCAAAGCATCTTTAAACAGTTCCATGCCCTTCGTTTTGCTTCCTCCATACTGCTCAGGAGTGAAATAGACATCTTCTGCTTTGATAAGAGCAATTCTTGGATTGGATGGATCCAGCTTTTCTGCAATAGCAAGTTCTTCAGTCGCTTTCGCCCCATCAGTCATGTACCTTTGTGCAGGATTGACCATCATTCTTAAAGAGGCGGCCATTTTCCTCAACAAATGGATTTCTGCGTTGTCTGCACCTGCCAGATTCTGTGCCATAGCCAGGTATTTGTCAGCCTGCGCAGCAGTCTCGTCCAGATCCATATTTCCGTTTCTCATCATCAGTCTTCCCTTTTGAATCTGTGAAAATGCTGCATAGTAAGGAGGAAGCCATTTTGAGCTTTCTTTACTTCCGATTCTCTGGAAATCATTCGCCAAAGTCTGAAATTCTTCCGCTGTTTTACACGTCTCGGTTTTCGCGATTTTTTCAGTCATTATTTTTTCATAATCTGCCTGTGCAAAAGCCGTTAAACTCATAAAAGCTAAAGCAAAACTTAATAGGTATTTTTTCATTGTATCAATTTTTTTATGTTAGTTAATGATATATCCGAAGTTATGTTTTTTCATGTAATTGTAATATCTCCCACTTTTAATTTTATAAATTATTATTGATTGCATCCTGCGTTTTGTCCACTCCAAAACTGATAAAGGCGCCTATGAATACAAAGGTATTAACCGGAGGAACGACTGAAGAACTTCTTGCCCCATCAAAAGAGAAATTGTAACCGTAGACATTTTTTGACCCCAACACATTGGAAACACTTAATACCAATACAGTAAAAGCTTTAGCATCTTTCTTTCCCAAATTCGGAAGGTAATTAAAACTGATATTAAGGGCATTGTAGTCTTTCAGCTTTCCTTCATTCCTGATGTAATTGATCACATTGCTGTTTTCTGTTTTCGTTGTGATGTCATAATAAGGACGTCCTTTGGCATAGGTGTATGATAAGTTAACTCCAAGTTTCCATTCCGGAATAAATCTTTTAGCCACGGCAGAAAGAGTGTGCGCAGAGGCGAAATTGGGTTTTAAACTCACTGGATAATTGATGAAGTCTCTCTGTGAGTCAAGAAAGGAGTAACTGAGCCAGTAATCAATGTTCTTGAAAGTCTTTTTATCTCTCCAGAAAAGTTCCAATCCTTTTGCGTAACCGTCTCCGTTATTGTTTAAAGCGGTCTGTACTTGCTGATTCTGCTCTTTGTCCGGTGTAATATTGAAAGTCTTGATTAGCTGATCATATTTTTTATAAAAGGCCTCAAAACGCAGACTCCTCCCTTCTGACGTTCTCTGAACCTGAAAAATATAATGCTGCGATTTCTGAAAATCCAGATCTGCCGGTCCGTTGATGTATCTGCTTTCAGGATTCTGATAAAACAGTCCATATGCAAAGGAAGTTGTCCAGTCTTTTGCAAGACGGCAAGCCAGGGCAAAACGTGGCGCGATATTGCTTTTGCCTAAAAAAGAAGAGCTTTCTGCCCTCACTCCTATCTTTGCCGACAAGGCATTACTGAATCCAAGATCTGTTTCTGCAAAAGCTGCGGATATCAGGTCTCTGTAATGCTTCTGTACTTCTGAAAAATTCAGCTTTTCATCCGTATTATTCAATTCAAAACCAGCTCGTACGGCACTGATTTTATTAATTTTTCTTTCGAGGACTGCTTTGAAATTGATGTAATTTCCGTCGGTTAAAAGCTTTGATCTCCCTGATTCTATATCATTGGTTTCTGTGGAGAAATTAAGATCGGATCTGTTGTAGGAATAAGAAGTTCCGGCATTAAGAAGATATTTTCCAAATTTTTGTTTAAAAGACAGGTTATGATAGGTATTTCTTCCTTTCAGTCTTACCAGAGCAAAGTCGTATTCCGGTTCTAAGCTCTCTGTCCTTACACCCATTTTATTGGAATCATACATTCCGTAATATTTAAAAAAACCACCGGATTTTGTTTTGATTCTAAAGTTAAAATCACCATTTAATCCCTGTGGAGCATCAATAAAATCAGTATTAAAGTTAAAAACCTTCTGCATCACACTCAAGAGTGAATAGCCTAAAGTTGCGCCAAAAGAATGGTTTTTATCTGCTCCCAGTTTCTGAAATCCTGCGCTTAAAAAGATGGGTGAAACCCCAAAGTCAAAGGAACTCTGATCTGGAAGATCTACACTTTCCAGCATCAGTGCCCCCGAAAGAGCCTGACCATATAAGGCAGAATAGCCTCCGCTTGAAAACACATTCCCTTTGAAAAGAGAGGTGTTGAAACGGTCCCTCCCTGCGATTCCCGGAACGGAATTGGAGAAATAATTGTTGATGAGACTGCCATCCATAAAGATTTTCGATTCTGTTCCTGTTCCGCCCCTGATGAAAAGACCTTCCGTCTCCCCCACCTTCTGAACTCCGGGGAGGTAATTTAATGCAGAAGAAATCTGTCCGTCTGCTCCTGCTGTAGTATAGATGTCAATGGGTGTCAGAAGTGCTGTAGCTCTCTTTTTGTCACTTGCTTCTATAGAACCTGCTGAAACGACCACCGCATCAATCTCACTGATCTGTTCCTTAAGTTCTGCGTTGACTGAAAGATCTTGATTATCAATTACAATCGTCTTTTCTACATCCTGATATTTTGTATGCGTAAATGTGAGGATATGATTCCCCTTCTCCGAGGTCTCAAAAGAAAAGTTTCCCTGGGTGTCGGTGGTAGCACCATCATAGGTGTCTTTTAATGTAACATTAATTTCACTGACACCTTTATTTTTAAAAGTGACTTTTCCTGAGATCCTGATCTGCGAATATCCTGCAATAAAGGACAGAAAGGCAATCATTAACAGCAGTTTTTTTACTTGTGTTTTCATGGGGTTAATTTTCGGATCAAAAATAATACGCAAAATGCCTTTCTTTAAAATAAATTTTACTGAAAGGCATAGTTTGGCTGCTGAATGGGAAATTAGTAAACCGGGATGCAGAAATCAACGATCATTTTACCCTCCGGATGTTCTTTAAAATTGGTATGATAAATTTCAAACGGGAATGCTTTTCTCATGGAATAATGATGTTCATTCATCCATAGAAAAAGGGATACCCAACACTTCTCAAAGTCATCAAGGGTCAATTCTCCGCTTCCCACAATACATTTACCCTTCTCAATCGTTTCTGAGAAAACCACTTCGTTCTGCTCCTTCAGTCTCTCATCCAGAAGCATACACGAATGGATTCTGACTTTATCTAAAGGGGTCACTTTGCAGCTGTCATGATACACGGAGATCATTTTGACATTGTCCCTGGGAAATAACTGCCTTTTCTTTGCCCATTCTATAAGCACATTAAAAGAAGGCTCCACATTGATAATTCCTAAGCTCATGACAGAAGCCAGATTCATTTCCGGCAGTTCTTTTACTCCAACTTTTAAATTCATATCTGTCCAGTTTAACAGGTTGTCTATATGGCAAATGTACTGGCTGAAAACAGTATTCACTTGTCCATTCTTGCTGGCTTTCTGTAAAACCCTGTGGAAGAATTCAGGAGCAGAATTCCGAAAAGAAGAAGGGGCGATTCCGTAATGTTTTTTAAACGTTTTACTGAAAACAGAATGATTGGAAAATCCCAAGTCAAGATAAATTTCTTTTATTTCTATATCCTTTTTTACAGACAGATAAAAGGCACTTTTTTCTATTTTCTTTCTGATGATATAATTCTGGAGTGTCTCTCCGGTAATGAGCTTAAATATCCTGTGGAAATGAAAAGAAGAATACATCCCGACTTCGGCAATTTTTTCCAAAGAAAGATCTTCATGAAGGTGGCTGTCAATATATTGTATCGCTTTGATGATCCTTTTTTTGTGTTCTTCCATTTCAAAAAGTGCTGATGAACAAAGGTATTAAGATACACTGAATTTCATTTGTCATATATTGCGGTTTTTGAAAAAAGGACTGAAATCATAAAGTGTTTCGGAAAATGTTTTATAAATTTAACGGTATAATCACTATAAAAATCATTTAAAAATGAAAGTACAGACATTAGCATTATTGGCAGGCTGCGCATTTTTTGCCGCTTCGTGCTGCACAACGAAAACATACAGCGTCAACGCTAAAAGCGGAACACAGACGGGTGGAACAGCAAAGTTTACTCAAAAAGGAGAAGAGGTGGTCATGAAACTTGAAGTAACGAATCTTACTCCCGGTATCCATGCGGTACATATCCACGAAAAAGGCGACTGTTCTGCTGCCGACGGAACCTCTACCGGAGGACACTGGAACCCAGCTAAAGATGATCATGGAAAATGGGGTGCTGATCACTTCCATATGGGAGATATAGGAAATTTAACTGCTGACCAAAGTGGAAAAGCAGTCCTTACATTCAAGACCAATAAATGGTGTCTGGGATGTACAGATGAATCCAAGAATATCATTGGAAAAGGTCTTATCGTACATGCTGCTGCGGATGATTTTCATACTCAGCCTACAGGAAATGCAGGCGGAAGAGTGGGATGTGTAGAAATTAAATAATTCTCAATTTTCAATAAAAAAAGCCGCTGATCGTTGATCAGCGGCTTTTATTTTATGATTTAGCTCCCATATCAGAAACAATGTTCATTGCTTCCTGCAGATATGGATCTTTTTTCAGATTCTTAATCCACATTTCAGATTTTTTCTTGAAAGCTTCATCTTTTTTCTCTCTTTCAATTTCTTTTGGATACATCATGAATTTAAGACCATTCTCAAATTTGCTTAAAGCTTTGAATTTTTCGATCTGAGCTTTTCTCTGCTTCATCAGTTCATTAAACTTGTTAATGTTTAGCGTGATGTTTTCCTCCTTATCCAGTTTTTCTCTCCATTGAGCGGATTCAAGCAGAAGCTGATAGTTGCTGTTTTTAGCCATTCTATCGGCACTTGCTTTTTCAAGAGCCTGGATGTTGAAATAATTCAGTTTCTCAAATTTAGTTCCCGGAATTTTATCCCATGCTAAAGCATAATCGTCATATCGCTCTCCTACTTCAGCGTAGGTAAAGAAATCTTTCATCTGGATATCAGAAACAATTCCTTTTCTCTGTGTAGATTCTCCTGTAATTCTGTAGAACTTCTGAATCGTAAGTTTTAAAGATCCAAAATCATCTTCTGTATTTAAGAATCTGTTCAGATCTACAAAAGTCTGTACAGTACCTTTTCCAAAAGACTGTGGAGATCCGATGATCATCGCTCTTCCATAATCCTGCATAACACCGGCAAGGATCTCAGAAGCAGAAGCTGAAAGTTCGTTTTGCATGATCACCAAAGGTCCTGTCCATATTGGCGTTTCATTTTTATTCTTTAAAGTCTGGATTTTTCCGTTTCCGTCTTTCACCTGAACATAAGGTCCGGCATCCATGAAAAGTCCCATAATATCACCTACTTCCGTCAATGATCCTCCTCCATTATTTCTGAGGTCAAGAACAATTCCTTCTATATTCTGCTCTTTTAATTTAATGATTTCATTCTTGATGTCATCAGAAGCATTTCTTCCTTTTGAATCTTCAAAATCAGCATTAAAACTTGGCAGGTTAATGAATCCGTATTTTTTCCCATTTGGAGAGTTCACTACAATACTTCTTGCAAAGGTATCTTCGATCGCCACTTCTTCACGGATCATAGTAACATCTTTGGTTGTTCCGTCTTTTTTCTGAACGGTAAGTGTTACCGGTGTTCCTTTTTCTCCTCTGATCAGTCTTACTGCTTCATCAGAAAGCATCCCTACTACATTAACAGCGTCATCCTTTGGTTTGGATTTTACTTTTAAGATCTTGTCACCTTCAGAAAGCTGCTTGGATTTCCATGCCGGTGCACCTATTGTTAAAGCTCCCAGGTAAAGATTTCCTTTTTTCTCCTGGATGATCGCTCCAATACCTATTACTTTTCCAGTAAATTGAGTGTCAAAGTCTTCTTTGTCTTTTGGAGAATAATAATTGGTGTGTGGATCGAATACCTCTGTATATGCGTTCATGTACACGGTAAACCAATCCATTTTCTTTCTTTTTTTGAACCTCGTAAAAGTATCTTTTACCAGATCTTTTACTTCATCAGTTGCTTTTTTGATCTTCTGATCCTGATTAAGCGGCTGATATTTGATCGTATCTTTCAACTTATACTTCTGAACAGAGTCTTTTTTCTCTTTCTGAGCCTCTTCTTTGCTGTTCATAGATTCGATCTCTTGAAGAATATTGTATTTGATATACTTTTTCCACTCATTATACTGTTCCTGCTTGTTGGCAGGTACTTTTTTAAGCTTCGGCTCCAAAGTCAGAGCATCATCCTCTTCAAGGCTGATCGGCTTGCTAAAGATATCCTGAGTAATCTTATCGATCTCATCTACACGCTGATAAAGCCTGTCAATCGTCAGTTTATAAAATATTAAATCCCCCTGGCCGATATAGTCATCAAGCTTTGTTTCATGCTTTCCGAATTCATCCATATCAGACTGTAGAAAATATCTTTTCGCAGGATCTACCAGTTCGAAATAATGTTTATAGACATCCTTTGAATAAGCATCATTGATGGCTTTTGGACTGTAATGTAAATAAGAAAGAGTGTTCTTTACGCTCACCATAATCGTCTGCATCTTTTCATCGTCATTCTTTGGCGAGTTGAAACAAAACATTAGACTTGTCAATGGAATTAGGAGTAAAAATTTATTCAGTTTGAAATTTTTCCACATAAACTGTCTTTATTTATTAATTTTTTTAAAATATATACTACAATTAGTAGCAGCAATTAATTCGCTGTTACAAACTATCAAATTTAATACCTTATTTACAATTATCGGATAGTTTTGAATGTTTTTTACTAAAAGCATGATTGAGTATCTTTTCACCTTTTCACAAAATCCAAATATCACCCTAATAATCAATCGATTAAATTATTTTTGATAAAAATAATTCTCTCTCCCTCAAAAGCTATTCTCACATTGTTAAAATAACCCGACATCTGAAATATTCTCATTTTCACGATCATTGACATTTCTTATTTATCAACCGTTCCGTCATCATCATTCTTTGTCGAAAAGCCTGAATTACTGAATAATTCTAGTATTCTTTTCAAACCATATTCATTTACTAACTGATTTTCAATAAATCTGTATGAGCCTATCAGGGTACTACTTATATTTATGGAATTGCCTTTATCTTAAAAAGTTTTTAGCTAAATTTGAAGAGTGGGAACTTCTTTTCTGTCAAAAATGATAAAATAAAAGTTTTCATATTAGCAATTTATGCTAATTTACAATCTTAAATTAAACTGATTTTATGGAAAGACCGCTTATTCTGGTTACTAATGATGATGGAATTACCGCACCTGGTATCAGAAATCTTATACAATTTATGAACGAAATCGGAGACGTCATTGTCGTTGCCCCGAATTCTCCCCAAAGTGGAAAAGGCCACGCTATTACCATCAATTCTACCTTAAGTTACGAAGAAGTAAAGCTTGAAGGACCACAGACAGACTTTTCTTGTAGCGGAACGCCTGTTGACTGCGTAAAAATGGCTCTTGATAAAATTTTGACAAGAAGACCGGATATCGTTGTTTCAGGAATCAACCATGGCGCGAATTCTTCGATTAATGTAATCTATTCCGGAACGATGTCTGCAGCGGTAGAAGCAGGAGTAGAAGGAATTCCTGCAATCGGATTTTCACTTATGGATTTCAGCTGGGAGGCTGACTTTTCGCAGGCAAAAGAATATATTCAGAATATCGTCAGAAGAACTCTTGAAAACCCAATGCCTAAAGGAATTGTACTAAACGTCAATATTCCGAAACTGACTGCCGGAGAAATCAAAGGAGTAAAGGTCTGCAAACAGGCGAATGCAAAATGGGAAGAAAGCTTTGACGAAAGAGTAAATCCCCACGGAAAAAAATACTATTGGTTAACCGGATATTTCAACAATATGGACGATTCTGAAGATGCTGATGAAACAGCATTAGCCAACGGATATATTTCAATTGTTCCTGTAAAGTTTGACCTTACGGCCTATGAATACATGAAGACGCTGGAGGAAGTAATGAATTTTGACTAATGTACGAAAAGCTAGACAATCCTGTTTATCATTCACTTAATGAATATCATAAAAAGTTCTGCTTCAATCTTGGGGACACGAAATTTTATAATCCTGAGGTAGCCTCTTTTGGTGGAGCAGCAGAGCTTTCCGGAGAAAAAGACATCGCAGAATATGCAAAAATATGTGATGATTTTCTGATTTTCGGAGCCCGTCCTGACCTGGGAAATCTAAAAACAGAACTTTCACAGCTTGTATGTGATCAGTATGTATTGGAGAACCCTGTTCCATTTGATCTTACAGAGGACATTACTGAACTAAAGGAGGAAAACTACGAAGAACTTTTGGCCTTTGTCATGAAATTCTATCCTTATTATTTTAAAGCAAGAACTCCTGAATTGGGCCGTTATTTTGGCATTTTTAAGGAAAATAAATTAGTTGCAGTCACTGGTGAAAGAATGCAGATGAATGATATGACGGAGGTAAGTGCTGTCATCACCCATACGGATTATCTGGGAAAAGGTTTAGCCAGGCAACTGGTAGCTTTTGTTTCCGGAAAGATCTTTGCAGATGGAAAGACGCCATTTCTGCATGTTGCAGAAACTAATACAGGAGCCAAAAAACTTTATGAAAAGCTTGGCTTTATGCACAGAGGAACGATCAACTTATGGGGCGTGAAAAGATAATTTTTCGCCCTTTTTTTTAAGTATCTGTAGAATTCTTTTATATGATCTTATAACAGATTTCATAAATAAAAACTACTGATTCCTACCTTCAAAAATTTCTTTTTTCTACTTCACTATTCCTGACCTTAAACCAAAGTCTTCAGGTTAAAAAATCTATAAAACCATCCCTTTTCAATGTTCGCTTAAAAGTTTTCCCTACATTTATTCTTATTAATTTTTTCCAGATTATGAGAATAGAATATGATATAAAGCTTGGATTCAAGGATGTAATGTTCCGCCCAAAACGCTCTACATTAAAATCCCGTTCAGAAGTTAACCTCGAAAGAGAATTTACATTCAAGCATACTAAAAAGAAATGGAGAGGTGTTCCCCTGATCGCAGCTAATATGGATACGGTAGGAACTTTTGAAATGGCTGTAGAACTGGCCAAAGACAAAATTATAACGGCTGTACACAAGCATTATACGCCTGAGGAATGGAGTGAGTTTCTGGACAGCCAGCCTGAAAGCATTCACCAATATATTGCTTTAAGCACCGGTACCGGAAAAGCTGATGAAGAAAAACTAAGGCTGATCCTCGAAAAGCATCCGAAAATCGAATTTCTCTGCATAGATGTAGCTAACGGTTATTCTGAGCATTTCGTTGGGTTTGTGAAGAAGGCAAGAGCTAATTTTCCAGACAAGATTATTATGGCGGGTAATGTGGTGACCGGAGAAATGGTAGAAGAACTTCTCCTGGTAGGCGCAGATATTATCAAAGTAGGTATCGGGCCTGGCTCGGTATGCACAACACGAGTGAAGACAGGCGTTGGTTATCCTCAACTTTCTGCCATCATAGAATGTTCCGATGCAGCCCACGGTCTTGGAGGTCATATCATTGCTGACGGAGGCTGTAAAGTTCCGGGAGATGTAGCAAAAGCTTTTGGAGGAGGTGCCGATTTTGTGATGCTGGGTGGCATGTTTGCCGGCCATGATGAAAGTGGCGGCGAAATCATCGAAGAGAATGGTAAAAAATACCGTCTTTTTTATGGAATGAGTTCCAAAACTGCGATGGATAAACATTCCGGAGGAGTGGCAGAATACCGTGCTTCAGAAGGAAAAACCGTAAAAGCAGCCTATAAAGGTCCTGTTTCGGAAACAGTAAAGGATATTTTGGGAGGCGTGCGTTCTACATGTACTTATGTAGGAGCTTCCCAGCTTAAAGAACTATCTAAAAGAACCACTTTTATCAGGGTTCAGGAGCAGGAGAATCAGATTTTTAAAGATTAACCGATTTTCTTTAAATCTATTAAAAGATAAAAACGGGCTGTACATTATTTGTACAGCCCGTTTTATTTTTATTATTAAGTCAGCATTCCGCCGTCTACGTTAAGGGTTTGACCAGTGATGTAAGAAGCCATATCGCTTCCTAAGAATACACATGCATTTCCAACGTTTTCAGTCTGTCCCAGTCTTTTCAATGGGATTTGATCTCTCCACCCCTGAATAACTTTTTCGTCCAGTACTGAAGTCATTTCCGTTTCAATGAATCCCGGAGCCACTGCATTACATCTGATGTTTCTTGATCCCAATTCCAGGGCGATAGATTTTGTAAATCCAATCACTCCGGCTTTAGAAGCTGCATAATTGGATTGTCCTGCGTTTCCGCTAATCCCTACTACAGAAGTCATATTGATAATAGATCCTGATTTAGCTTTCATCATTGGTTTAATCACCGCTTTTGTAAGGTTAAATACTGAATCCAAATTGATTCTCATTACTTTATCCCAGTCCTCTTTAGACATTCTCAACAACAGATTATCTTTTGTGATTCCTGCGTTATTGATCAGAATATCAATCTTTCCAAACTCTTCCATTACATCATCGATTAATTTTTGAGCTGCATCATAATCTGATGCGTCAGACTGATATCCTTTGATCTGGGTTACAGAACTTAAAGCTGCTTCTAATTCTTGAGCTTTTTCTACAGAGCCGGCATAAGTAAATGCTACTTTTGCACCCTGTTCAGCGTACATTTCAGCAATTTTCTTTCCGATTCCTCTTGTAGCTCCGGTAATTAGTGCTACCTTTCCTTCTAATAGTTTCATCATATCTCTTGATAATTATATTCTTAGTAAATTCTTCCGTCTTTGAAAAAACGGCAATTTAGCATATTTAAATCTATACGAATTAAACAGTCCGCAAAGATATTATAAATTGTTATTCAATGCATTCCAAATCATCAAATTAGTGATTTTTTTTCACTGTTTTTTATCATATCTCAAAGGCGGCTGCCAATATTTTTAAATCTGGTAAAGTAAAGAATATCCGTTTTTTTGTCTTTATCCAGTTTCAAAACCTCTTTCTGCCAGTAAAACTTATCATAAACTATATCCTTTAAAGGTTCGTTCTGAAAATTCACGACACCATACTTATCTTGCTTTTTCACCACAAATTCATTCTCAGAATTTTCAAATGCAATGATATCGTCATAGATAAAAGGAATAATTTCCTTCCCTTTTTCATCAATTATTCCATATAAATTATTGTTTTTCTTACAGACAACCGGTTTAGAATACATATTAAAAATATTAAAAAAGTCGGCCCCCTGCTCTTTGATTGAAATAACATCCTTCAACACAGAAACCGAATGATCAACTACTGAAAACGTATAATAGCTCTCTTCTTTTTTAATGATGAGATGATCAGGATAGAAGGCAATAATCTGCATGTTTTCCTCTAAAATGTTCTTCAGATCTTTATCCAGAAACTGTTCTTCCCGTCCTTTTTTAAGGTAAACAAATTCTTTTCCTGAAATGCTGAAATTTTGAATAAAATCGTAATCCTGCGGAACAATCATTTCTCCCTGGAGATTCACGACTCCTGTTTTCTTTGATTTTTCACTGTAGACAGTAAACATATCGTTAAAAAGGGGCGTTAGGTATTTAAAATTGTTTGGATAAAGCTTTTTATCTTTTTTATTAAAAACGGTTACTTTACCCTTTTTTCTGAGATAAACATATTGCTTTTCCCCAAAATATTCAGGTGCAGCATCATCAAAAATCTCGTCAGCTATGATATTTTCTTCCGCATCAACAAGCCCGTATTTTCCCGTCGTCCTGTTTTTGGTAATCAGATAAGGATAAGAGGCTAAACTGTAAATCTGGGCCGAAAATTTGTGTAAAGTCTGGCCATTTTTCCCTATGATTTCGCTCTGATTATCTTCATTAATGACCAAAGCTCTGCCCTTTTCGAAATGATTATCCTCATTAAATTCCCGGTTGGTGATCTGTTGCCCGTCCAGATCATATAAAAACCATTTTTTATCTTTCAGTACAAAAAATCGTTCTTCCCCGGCAAAAATAATTCTGTCACAATAAGGAATGATCTGCTTTCCATTATAATCGTAAACGGCTTCCTTTCCTTCCTTTGAGGAAATGATGCGTTTTTCGCTGAGCCAGGGGGTGTTAAAGCTCTGATCATCTATCGGAAGCAATTGATTTCCTTTTTCGTCAATGACGGCAGATTTTGTCCTATAATTGGATTCCTCAGAGGTAAGAATAAACCTTTTTTTAAATATATGTGAGATATTGTAATTTGATTCAAAGGTGATATTTCCTAATGAATCTACAATACTTCTGGTTTTTGTTCTGGCATCATATACCATTCCATAACCGCCTGAATAGGAATAAACCTCCTTTCCGATCTTTTTTGATAAAAGAATTTTTGTATACTGATTGGTCTGGGCCATACACACTGACGAACACAGTGCGAAAACTAAGTTTCTCAATGAATTTAAATAGAATTATTGACAATAAGAACGATCTCTCCTTTTAAAGTTTTGCTTTTGGAAAATTCAATTAATTCATTGATTGTTCCCCGTTTGGTCTCTTCAAACTTTTTAGAAATTTCCCTGCTCAGACTTGCTTTTGTTTCTTCTCCAAAAAATTCTTTGATTTGCTCCAGCGTTGTGTTGATCTTATGTGGACTTTCGTATAACACAATTGTTTTTTTCTCTTCTGCAAGCTGCTTAAGCTTCGTTTGTCTTCCTTTTTTCTGTGGCAGGAATCCCGCAAAGAGAAACTCATTGTTTGGAAGTCCGGATACTACAAGTGCAGGAATTAAAGCTGTTGCTCCCGGAAGGCATATCATTTCAATATTATTCTCTGATCCTGCCCTTGCCAGGAGATAGCCAGGATCTGAAATCCCAGGGGTTCCGGCGTCGGTTATGATCGCTATATTCTGTCCGCTTTTAAGATCATTAATTACCTTTTCTGTGGCCTGATGCTCGTTGTGAAGGTGGTATGATTTTAATGGTTTGGAGATCTCGTAATGCTTTAAAAGTATTCCTGATGTCCTTGTGTCTTCACATAAAATATAGTCAACTTCCTTGAGAACTTTTACAGCCCTAAAGGTCATATCTTCAAGGTTCCCAACAGGTGTGGGAACAAAATATAAGATTCCGCTCAAAATTATAAGAATTTATTTTCTACCAATATCCAGAGTCTCTGGGCATATTCATCTACTTTACTCCACTTTCTCTCGTAATAAAGATCGCTAAGATACTCTTTTGCTTCTTCCAGGTTTCTGAATCCGTTCAGACGGGCTACCGTTTCGTTCAGATCAGACTGGCTTCCGTCGAAAAGCATTTTTGAAAAGGCAATTCTGTCATTCAGATCCAGTCTGAATTCAGGTTTTACCTTATCAGCCTCCATAAAGTTGGTAGGAATATTCGTTTTCAGAATACCTCCATGATCTTCTTTTACTTCAGGTAGTGGCTTTTGCTGGGGTGTTTCTCTTTCGAGAGGATCATCATCAAAAAGAGTTTGTACAGCCTTCAATCCTTTGATATTGGCCAATTTTATTTTTTTCTCCTGCTGATAAGCATCTAAATCTTCGAAGCTTTCATCAGAAGGATGTTTTTCTGTTTCATTGGAAGGTTTGTCTATATCGACAATTTTTCTTCTGTCGTATACTTCTGCCAGTATTGAATCTTCCCTTTCCTCTAAGGGAAAATCATTTTTTATTTCGCTCAGAATACCCTCTACATTAGAAGTGTCCGTAAGCATTTCTCCCTGTTCAATCGTTACATTAGATGCTATAAACTGCTCTTCACTTTCCTCGATCAGTATTTCATCTTCCAGTGTTTCCGTATCAAAGATACTTGGAATTCTTTCTGTCGGTGCCTTAGCATGATCAGCAGTTTTATCGTCTGATCCTTTTTCTTTAAGATCATCTGAAGCAACTGTTTCATGTGAAACACTGTCTTCATCTTCGTCAATTTCGTTTAGTTGATTATTGAAAACTACTTCTTCTGCAGTAGTTTCAGCAATAAATAAATCTTCATTGAGATCCTCATCATTATCAGGCTTCGCATCAGCAAGAACTCTCTCTTCATCAATGAAACTGAAAACCTTTTCGTTGGCATTGAAGGATTCATTCTCTTCTATATCCTTCAGCTGCTGATTGAAAACATCTTCATCTTCTGCAACTGCATTACCGGAATTTTCTTCCTGAGTGTCTTGAGTTGTTGTCTGTCTGTAGTCCCCGTCTGCAAAACCTACGATATTTTCGTGAAACTCATTTTCTACGATTTCATCAAGTTGATGGTTAAATTTTTCCTCTTCATCATCAGATGCAGATGTATAATTTTCACCTTCGTTTTCGTCTATTTCATTAAACTCATTGTTGAAGATGGCTTCTTCTTCAGTCACATCATTATTGGACTCATGAACTTCATCCGAATTTAATGTAACATATTTGTTCTGTGAGTTTTGCGCAGGATTTTCTGTAACGAAATACTCAATATTCTTTTCAAGCAGCCTTAAAAAAGAAATCCTGTTCGCAAGCTCATCTACAAGATCCTGCTTGGAAAGTAATTCGTCTACGTTGTTTATTTTATCCAGAATATCAATGATATTCTTGGATTCAAAAAAAATTTTTTCCTTTAAATCTTGGATGTTCTGCATAATAAGAATCTTATTAAAATTGCTTACTTTTGATCTTAAAAATATACGGCTAATTTAACAAATGTTTTTAGAAAATACAATTAATCATTCCAAACAAAGTGGTTGGATGGAAGTTATTTGTGGCTCTATGTTTTCGGGAAAAACCGAGGAGCTGATCCGAAGATTGCGCAGAGCAGAAATGGCGGGACAGAACGTGGAAATTTTTAAACCGAGACTGGATACACGATATTCTGAAGAGGACGTTGTTTCTCATAATCAGAATAAAATCCGCAGTACAGCAGTAGATAATCCCAATGAAATACTTCTGCTGGCATCCAATTGCGATGTGGTGGGAATAGACGAAGCCCAGTTTTTTGATGAAAGCATTGTTGATATTGCGAATCAGCTTGCCAACAGCGGTACAAGAGTAGTTGTAGCAGGTCTTGATATGGATTTCCTGGGACGTCCATTCGGACCGATGCCCAATTTAATGGCTACTGCAGAATACGTCACAAAAGTGCATGCTATTTGCAAGAGAACGGGGAATCTGGCCAATTATTCTATGAGAACTTCTCAGGGAAATGATCTGGTTGAACTTGGCGAAACAGAAAGCTACGAAGCAGTAAGCCGACGGGTTTTTATTGACGAAATGCTTTTAAGAAAGAAGAAATAACAGGGCAATCTGTAAAAAGATAAAGCAGTAAAACTACAACAGATTAATGACCATAAACACAAATTAAATTAATAAGGCCCCCTTTTGTAAGGCAGCTCCATTCAGACCTCTTAAAAGGCTAAAAACACTGGAAGCATTTACCTTAAAAGGCTATAATTTGAAAATAATTTTGTGTATTGATAATGGTCAAAAAAAATAAATTAACTTGTAATGGTAAAACATTGAAAAAAGGTGTATAGCACAGATCAGTTCAGCTTTCTCAAATTTTACCATCAATGAGCTCAAAATAAAGCAGCAGGGGTACCAATGAACTATACAGTAAAACAAATTGCAGAAATCACCAATGCACAGATTATTGGTGATAAAAATTTAGTGATCAGAAATATCGCGTTTGACAGCAGGATTATTTATTCAATAAAGAATACGGCATTTATTGCGATTAATACGCATAAGAATTCCGGTGAAAAATTTATTGAATCTGCAATAGACCGCGGTATCAGTGTGATTATTTCTGAGCATCAATATCCGCAATTTGAAAATGTAACATGGATTATTGTTGAAAATTCAGTTGCTTTCCTTCAGAAACTGGCCCAATACCATTTTGAGAATTCTCATATTAAATCTATTGGAATTACAGGAAGTAACGGAAAAACTATTCTTAAGGAATGGCTTTATCAATGTCTGTGGAATGAATTTCCAACGGTAAAAAGCCCAAAAAGTTTTAATTCTCAGATTGGCCTTCCACTTTCACTACTTCAGATTAACGATTCCTATGAACTTGGAATTTTTGAAGTTGGAATTTCAAAGCCGCATGAGATGGACAAACTTGAAAACATTTTTCATCCCGAGATTGGATTGCTTACTCATATCGGGAATGCCCATGCAGCCAATTTTCAATCGGAAGAAGAATTGATAAACGAAAAAATAAAGCTTTTTAAAGATTCTAAGGTTATTATTTACAATGGTGATCATCTGTTGGTTGCTAAGAAGATATACGAACTGTATTCAGGTAAAAAATTAATTTCCTACGGACTTAAAAATGATAACAACGTTTTCATCAAAGAAGGTGTTACCAAGGATGAAAATATTACTGTTGTTTATTTTGACGAAGAAATCTCCTTCCCTGTTCATCAAAAAGACGAAGCTACACTGACTAATGCATTGGCATTAATCACAGTTTTAAAGGAACTTAATATTGATAATCAAAAGATCATCGATAAGATCAACTCTCTGAAAGCTGTAGAAATGCGTCTGGAAGCCATTGAAGGAATTAAAAATAATATGATTATTAACGATTCATTTAATCTCGATCTGGATTCCCTGAAAACGGCGCTTCAATTTCTGAATGAATATAAGAAATCTAAAAAATCACTGGTCTTAACAGATATCGTAGGGGTTAATTCTAATTCTAAAGAACTCTATGAAGAAGTCTCTGAACTGGTCAATGACCAAAAGTTTGATTCTGTTTTCCTGATTGGGGAAGAAATATCAAAATTCACTGAATTATTCAAGTCCAAAACTTCTACTTTCGTCAATACCCAAGAGTTAATTGACAGTAAACATCTTACGGAAATTGAAAATCAGATTATTCTTCTCAAAGGAGCCAGAAAATTTGAGATAGAAAAATTAAAGGATATCCTGGAACTGCGAAAGCATGATACAGTTCTTGAAATTAATCTCAATGCCATTCTGCATAATATCAACTATCACAAATCCCTGCTGAAATCGGGGACGAAGATGATGGCGATGGTAAAAGCTAACGCTTACGGGTTGGGCAGCTATGAAATTTCAGAATTTTTACAACACCATCACATTGATTATCTTGGCGTTGCATACGCAGATGAAGGTATAGAACTTCGTAAAAAAGGAATCACTACTCCCATTATTGTCATGAATCCTGAGCAGCACAGCTATGAAGCGATTATTGAATATAATCTGGAACCCGAAATTTACAGTTTCAGAGTTTTAGAGCTGTTTTATGAAGCAGTTCAAAAATCTGGCTATGATAAAAAATATCCTATCCACATCAAGCTTGAAACGGGAATGCACCGTCTTGGCTTTAAAGATTTTGAATTAGATCAGCTAAGCGAAACTTTAAGCCATAAGAATGTAAGGGTTCAGAGTATATTCAGTCATTTATCATCTTCTGATATGCCTGAAGAAAAAGAATTTACTAACAGACAGTTTGACGTTTTTGAAAAAAATTCCAGTTATCTGATTGAAAAACTGAACTACACTCCTATCCGACATATCCTGAATTCATCGGGAATAACAAGCTATACAGACCATCAGTATGATATGGTAAGAATTGGAATTGGAATGATCGGTGAGTCACCATGTAGTGAAATACAAAAACAGCTTCACTCTGTAGTAAGTTTTAAAACCGTAATTTCACAGATTTCAACGGTTGATACCGGAGAATCTGTAGGTTACAGCAGAAGATACAAAGCAGATCATCCTTCAAGAATTGCTACTATTCCTGTGGGGTATGCAGATGGAATACCAAGACTTATCGGCAACCAGACAGGAAGTTTGGGAGTACACAAAGTACTTGCACCCATCGTAGGGAATCTCTGTATGGATATGATGATGATCAATGTAGACAATATCCCGAATGTAAAAGAGGGTGATACGGTCACCATCTTTAATGCAAAACCAAGTTTAAAAGAATTCGCAGACTACTGCAAAACAATAACCTATGAAGTGTTAACATCCATTTCGCCCCGGGTGAAACGGATTTATATAAAAGACTAGTTATGAGAAAACTCCTGATCCTTCTCTTCGCATTCCAGCTCCTAATGATCCATTCTCAAGTGAAAAAGGATCTGGTCATACCAAAAAATCCCAAAATAGGCCTTTCCCTTGCCGGAGGCGGTGCCAAAGGATTTTCACATGTCGGAGTACTGAAGGTCTTAGATTCATTGGGAGTCAAAGTCGATTATATTTCCGGAACCAGTATGGGAGCCATTGTAGGCGGCCTGTATGCTTCAGGATATTCGGGTAAAGAAATAGAAAAAATCGTCATGGATACCGATTTCTATTCTTTGATCATGGATCCCAAATCCAGACAGGAGTCTTCTTTCTTTAATAAATCTGTGGATAAATATCTTTTATCCATACCTCTCAAAAATGGAAAGATATCCCTTCCCTCTTCTATAAGTTCCGGACAGAGAAATGTATACCTTCTCAAAGAACTTTTCAAAAATGTTTCCAATATTGACGATTTTTCCAAACTGCCAATTCCTTTTATGTGTGTAGCTACCAATCTTGAAAGTGGCAATATGCAGATATTTGAAAAAGGAGATCTCGTGCAGTCCATTATGGCCAGCTCAGCTTTCCCTTCTCTTATGGATCCGGTAAAAATTGGTGACAGTATCTATATAGACGGAGCCATGACAGTCAACTATCCTTCAAAGCCGTTAAAGGACAAAGGAATTGATATCGTCATAGGTGTTGACCTTAATCAGGATTTATCGACAAGAGAGGATTTAAGTAACATTATATCCATCCTGAATCAGGTAATTGATTTCGGAATTAAAAGGGATACCAGAAAACAGTATAAATACACCGATATCAATATCAAGCCTAACCTAAAGGGAATGACGGCAACCAGCTATGATGACAAGAAAAAAATTCTTGACAGCGGGTATATAGAAGGAATGAAATATACTGAGATATTGGATCAGCTTCCCAAGAAGTCTTTTGACCGTCTTAGAGAGCGTGTAAACCCCATATATTCCAACGTATATAAGATTGACAGCATTTCACTCGATGGAGGCAGAATATACAGCAAAAACTATGTTCTAGGGAAAATGGGACTCCGTCTTCCGTCTATGCAGACTTACGGCAGTATCAATAAGAAAATCGATAAACTTGTTGCAACAAATAACTACAGATTCATCAATTATGATATCATTCCTGAAAATGATGCGAATTATTTAAAACTTTACGTTACAGAAGACGAAGCCCGTCATTTTTTAAAAGTAGGACTCCATTATGATGAAGTATTCAAAACAGGACTTCTTCTCAATTATTCAGGAAAACGTCTTTTATTTAAAAATTCTAATCTCTCTCTAGACGTTGTCGTAGGTGACAAACCAAGATATTATCTGAATTATTTTATAGACAACGGATACATACCTGGATTTGGTATTTACTCTTCGGGAATGAGTTTTGATCTGAAAAATATAGACAATAATGTTGTAGATAAATGGGAATGGTTTAGAAATGAGGCCTATATTCAGTCTGTATGGAAGGATAAATTTGCAGTTGGAGGTGGTATAAGCCATGATTATTTTGGAGCCGAAATCAATGGCGTACATGAAAGATATATGCGCTTTCTAAACCCTTACGTATTCTTAAAGAGCGATACACAGAATGACAAAGATTTTCCATCCAGAGGTATTTATATAAATGCAGAAGGTAAAGTAATTGACCTTTTAAAGTCTGAGGTAGACAAAAGAATCATACAGGTTAAAGCTGACATCAGGCTAAATATTCCACTCTCAAAGCAGTTCTCCTACCGTCTTAACCTTTACGGTGGAATTACAATTGGAGATAATCTTCCGGAGTTTTACCAATATAGATTAGGAGGAATCTTTGAACAGAATTTAATCAACTTCAGAAGTTTCGGAGGCTTCTATTTTGCACAACTCAACACCAATAATGTTATTCTCATTTCAAATGATGTTCAGTTTAAATTTAATAAAAACTATTTCATCAGCGGGAATTTTAGCTTTGCTAATCTCTCAGAAGACATTAAATTTGAAGATGCAGTTAAAGTAAATTATAGTTCACTAGGACTTACTGCCGGATATAAATCTCCTTTCGGGCAGATTAAAATTAACTTTAGCCACTCACTTAAAAACAATCAAAAAGGCATATTCAGTGTTATTTTAGGACACTGGTTTTAATACAATGATACAATTCTTTTACGAAAATTTAGAGGCATCTGTTAATACAGATTATCAACAATGGCTGAAAGACATTATACTTTCAGAGGACAAAAAACTGGGCGAAATCAATTATATTTTCTGTGATGACGAGCATCTGCTGAAGATCAATCAGGATTATCTGCAGCATGATTATTATACCGATATCATCACTTTCGACTATGTAAAAGGTAAGACAATAAGCGGTGAGATTTTTGTATCTTTGCAGCGTATTTCAGATAACGCTTCTACCCTATCCAGAGATTACGAAGAGGAACTAAAAAGAGTCTTGGCTCATGGCATTCTTCACCTCGCAGGATACAAGGATAAGACAGAAGAAGAAGAAAAAGAGATGCGGAGAATGGAAGATCTTTACCTGGCTAAATTCAGAGATTTAAATCCTGAATAAATTAAAGAATCACTTAAGAAACGATTCGTAAAGTGCTAGAAGCTAGAAGTAATTACCACTCACTTAGAGTGCATTCTCTAAAAATGTTTCACGTGAAACATTCCTAGAAAATATTAAATTAAAAGCTTTAAATAAGCAATATAAAAATGATTTCAGATATATACGACGTCATCGTAGTAGGTGCCGGACATGCGGGTTGTGAAGCAGCAGCAGCTGCCGCGAACCTGGGTTCAAAAACCCTACTTGTTACAATGAATATGCAGACCATCGGACAGATGAGTTGCAACCCGGCAATGGGAGGAATCGCAAAAGGACAGATCGTAAGAGAGATTGATGCTATGGGAGGATACTCCGGAATAATAGCTGATAAATCTGCCATCCAGTTCAAAATGCTGAATCTTTCCAAAGGTCCCGCGATGTGGTCTCCAAGAACCCAAAATGACAGAATGCTTTTTGCGGAAGAATGGAGATTGGCATTAGAAAACACACCCAATCTTGATTTCTTTCAGGATATGGTGAAACAGCTTATTGTTGAAAATAATAAAGTAACCGGAGTTGTTACTTCTTTAGGAATCGAGATAAAAAGTAAATCTGTCGTTTTAACTAATGGAACTTTTCTTAATGGATTAATTCATGTTGGAGATAAACAATTAGGCGGAGGAAGAATGGGCGAACCAAGAGCATTCGGAATTACAGAACAGCTGGTAAGTTTAGGTTTCGAAGCAGGAAGAATGAAAACAGGAACTCCTCCCCGAGTAGATGGAAGAAGTCTTGATTATTCAAAAATGGAGGAACAAAAAGGAGACGAAAATCCTCAGAAGTTTAGCTATACAGATACTCCGAAATTGACAAAACAATTAAGCTGCCATATCGTTTATACCAATGAAACGGTACACGATATTTTACGCGAAAGTTTCGATAGAAGCCCGATGTTCAATGGGACGATTCAAAGTCTTGGTCCAAGATATTGTCCAAGTATAGAAGACAAAATCAACCGTTTCGCAGAAAGAACAAGACATCAGCTTTTCGTAGAACCGGAAGGATGGAGAACAGTTGAGATCTACGTCAACGGATTTAGCTCTTCTCTACCTGAAGATGTCCAGCTTAAAGCAATGAAACATATTCCAGGTTTCGAGAATGTAAAAGTATTCCGTCCGGGCTATGCCATTGAATATGACTACTTCCCTCCTACCCAATTGAAACATACTTTAGAAACAAAACTGATTGACAATTTATATTTTGCCGGCCAGATCAATGGAACTACAGGATATGAAGAAGCAGCTGGGCAAGGTTTAATGGCTGGTATCAATGCGCATAATAAAGTACACGACAAAGAAGATTTCATTCTAAACAGAGATGAAGCTTATATTGGTGTACTGATCGATGATCTTATTACAAAAGGTACAGAAGAACCTTACAGAATGTTCACTTCGCGCGCTGAATACAGACTTTTACTAAGACAGGACAATGCTGATATCAGATTAACGGAGAAAGCTTATCATTTAGGTCTTGCCAAAGAAGACAGATTAAGAAAAGTAGAAACCAAAGTATCTAAGAGTCAGGAACTTGAAAGCTTTTTAAGAGAAACTTCTTTAAAGCCTGGTACGATCAACCCTATTTTAGAAACTATTGACAGTAATCCTGTAGATCAGGCATACAGAGCATCACAATTCCTTACAAGACCTAATATTACTCTGGAAAAACTTGATGCTATAGATGTTATTAAAGAATTTTCTTCTCAATATGATGATGAAGTTCGTGAGCAAGCTGAGATCAATATTAAATATAAGGGATACATAGAAAAGGAAAAGGAAAATGTAGCTAAACTTAATCGTCTCGAAAATATAAAAATTCCAGAGGATTTTGATTATAAAAGCATTTCGAGCCTTTCTTTAGAAGCAAAACAGAAGATGTCTAATATAAGACCTAAAACTATTGCACAAGCAGGCAGGATCAGTGGTGTTTCTCCTGCCGATATAAACGTTTTACTGGTCTATTTGGGACGTTAAATCAAAAATGTTTCACGTGAAACATTTGTAAATTAAAAGCAAAAAATAAGGTATTTATATACGTTTAAACTTACCCCATAAATACCTTATTTTTACAATATCAAGATATCAATTCAATGAGAATAAAAGATCATTTTCTTTCACAGGAAATATTTGAAATAAAAGAAACGGAAACAAAAGGAGTTTTTAAAACCTCTCCTATCCCATCCAATATTTCTAAATATTACGAAAGCGAAGATTATATTTCCCACCATCAGGATTCCGGAAGCTTAAAAGAAAAGCTGTATAAATTCTTACAGTCCTTCAATCTGCAATACAAAAAAAATATCCTCGCAGATAGAATCAAAAAAGGATCGAAAGTTCTTGATTATGGATGCGGCGCAGGAGAATTTGTTAAGTATATAGAAAACGATTTTGAAACTTTTGGCTTTGAACCAGATGACGATGCCAGAAAAGCAGCTCTCAGTAAAATATCAAAAGCAACAGTCCTGGATAATATTCAAAGTATTCCGGATCATAGCCTGGATGCCATCACATTATGGCATGTTTTTGAGCATGTAGAAAATCAGGATGAAATGCTTCAACTATTTCACGGGAAATTAAAAGATAAAGGACTTCTTATTATAGCGGTTCCCAACCCTACTTCCTATGATGCAAAACATTACAAAGAATATTGGGCAGCATACGATGTACCTAGGCATATTTATCATTTCTCTAAAAATGGTATGGAAAATTTAATTTCCAAGAAACCGGATTGGAAAATGAGAAAAATCAAACCTCTGGTCCTGGATTCGTTTTACATCTCTATGTTGAGCGAAAAATACAAAAAATCACCTCTTTTTTGGCTGAAAGCAATAGTCTACGGAACAATTTCAAACGTAAAGGCGCTTTTTTCAAACGAATTTTCAAGTTTGATATACATTATCGAAAAAAGATAGAAAATCGATTTTTGAGCCGTTTATGACGGTCAAATTTCATCAATTTTCACCAAAAAATACAAAAACCCGGAGATTTCCGGGTTTTATTTTTTTAATTTGAGTACAGTCAAAAAATTGAAGTAACTCAAAATTAAAACTCCCCTACCCCACTCTCCAAAAAAAATTGGAAAACAAAATCGGGACTTCTCTAATTTATAGACGATTGAAAATTTTCAAAAAAAATTATGGTATCAAAGAATTCAAAAAAAAGACATAACCAAAAAACACGAAAAAATGAAAAATTAATATTCCTTAGTGCATTTACAAAAATTCAGGATATGGTTAAAAAATATCACGCGAAAAAAATAGATCCAATAGAAAACATACCATCTGTTTTCACTGAGAAAAAATATTTACAAAAAACAAACTATATACACATGTTCCTAACAAATTTAGAAATCAGGTAGTGATTTTCTCAGATACTCTATTTTAAGTTCAAATAGACAGTCATCAATGAATATGACCTATTCTAAAAAATTTACTTTCCATAAAATAAAAAGACCGCCATAGCTGACGGTCTTCTATATATAGAAAAAATAAAATCTATTTGTTGATTGCTGCAATTCCTGGAAGTTCTAAACCTTCCAGACTTTCAAGCATTGCTCCTCCACCTGTAGAAACATAGCTTACTTTTTCATCGTAGCCAAACTGCTTCACAAAAGCAACACTGTCACCTCCCCCAACAAGAGAGAATGCTCCCAATTTTGTCGCTTCAGCAATACTGTCTCCAAGAGCAATTGTTCCTCCTGCAAAGTTTGACATTTCAAAAACTCCTATCGGACCATTCCAAAGAATTGTTCTTGAATTTAACAAAACATCATTGAACTGATCTCTGGATTTGTGACCCGCGTCAAGTCCCATCCATCCTTCAGGGATAGCATAAATATCAGCCTCTTTTCTTTCAACATCATTATTGAAAGCTTCAGCGATAATAACATCTGAAGGAAGATATACTTTTACATGATGCTCCTTAGCTTTTCCAAGAATCTCAAGAGCTAAAGGAAGCTTATCCTCTTCCACCAATGAGTCTCCTATTTTTCCACCTAAGGCTTTAATAAAAGTAAATGCCATACCTCCGCCAATGATCAAATTATCAATCGCAGGAAGTATATTTTCTATAATGGTAATTTTAGTTGAAACCTTAGAACCACCTAAAATAGCAGTTACTGGTCGCTCCCCTTTTCTCAATACTTTATCGATTGCCTGAAGCTCTTTAGCCATCAGTAAACCGAAAAATTTAGTTGAATTGAAATATTGAGCAATAACAGCAGTAGAAGCATGCGCTCTGTGAGCAGTTCCGAATGCATCATTCACGAAAGCATCCCCCAGTTTTGAAAGCTGTTCTGCAAAACCTTCATCACCTTTTTCCTCTTCATTGTGAAAACGCAGGTTTTCCAGCAATAAGATTTCCCCGGGTAAAAGCTCAGCAGCAGCTTTTTCAGCCTTTTCTCCGATACATTCATCCACAAACTTCACTTCCTTTCCAAGAACGCCGGAAACTTCATCTACGATATGCTTAAGAGAGAATTCATCTTTCACTTCACCCTTTGGTCTTCCAAGATGCGTCATTAAGATCACGGAACCTCCGTCATTAAGAATTTTTTCCACTGTGGGCTTCACAGCAGCAATTCTCGTATTATCCGTTACTTTTAGCTGATCATCCTGCGGAACATTAAAGTCCACTCTTACCAGAGCCTTCTTGTCTTTAAAATTGAAATCATTGATTGTTTTCATAAATATCGTTGAATTTTCGTTTCACAAATGTAAGCTTTTAAACTTTTTCAACAGATCCCCCGAATTAAAACTTTTCCGAAACTTTCCCCCAACCCAATCACCCACTAATCAACAATTTTTTTCTCTTTAAAGAAAAGAATAATGTAGTTGTTGTTGAGTATTGTTAGTTTCGGGGATAAGTTTTATCAAAAAAATTGGTAACAAATAATTTTTATTCAATTCATATTTAATTCACATTGTAAAATATTGTAAATCTGTCTTTTCACACACTTATTAACAGATGTGAATAACTTTCCCACAAATCCATTATTAGTTATTTAATTATGGAAAAACTTTGGAGTAAGTGAAGAAAACAATTTGAAAGTTGTGAGTGAAATTTCCAAATACATTTCCCATTACGAAATAAATTCTTCTTTAAAAATAGAAAGTTGGAAAAAGTTTTCCACAGTTATTCACATACCTTTTCACAAATTACCCCCGATTAATTAACAGACTTTGTTATTATTCTTACCTTTGTCATGAAATAAAATCTAAAAAGACTTAATACAGGTATTATGAAAAGAAAAATAGCGATTGCTGCAGACCATGCAGGCTATGAGTATAAGGAGATTGTTAAGAACTATCTATCAGAACGATTTGATGTTCAGGATTTTGGCACGTTTTCCACAGACAGTGTGGATTATCCTGACTTTGTACACCCGGCAGCAGCCTCTGTTGAAAACGGTGAAAATGAATTGGGAATTTTGATCTGCGGAAGCGGAAATGGAGTTCAGATTACAGCAAACAAACATCAGAAGATCAGATGCGCACTTTGCTGGATGCCGGAGATTGCAGTCCTGGCGAGACAGCATAATGATGCGAATATGATCTCAATGCCTGCGAGATTTATCTCTAAGGAAGTAGCTATGGAAATTGCAGAGAAATTTCTTTCCACAGACTTTGAAGGGGGAAGACACCAAAACAGAGTTGACAAAATTGCTGTTTGCTAAATATATAAAGGCCTGTAAATCAAATTGCAGGCCTTATTTATTATTTATTTTGTACATTTGTACCAGCCAATAGAAATTACCAGTCTATTATTTCCGTACAGAACCTCAAATATTTAAAAGATATTATTCAAAGGTTTTTCTCCCCTCTTCTCCATATTTGTAGTAATTTTATACAAACTAAAGTTTCCATTGAAAAAAAATTGGAAGGAAAATTGATGCTGTTGGACTAATAAAGAAATTTAAACCTGAATGAAGATCAAAGCATCTGCCGTACTATTTTTCGTTATAAGTTGTTTCCATGCTCAGGAAATAGCGGATAGAGATGCCTTTGAAAAATGCATAAAGGAAAACAGCCGGAGAACCTGCATGTCTGATAAAGATAAAGATGGTGTTCTGTTTTATCTTGATGAATGTTCCAATGTTCAGGGATTGGCTGAATTTAAAGGATGTCCGGACTCAGACGGTGATGGGATTCCTGATAAAGATGATTTCTGTTTTGAAGTGCCGGGACCTATGGAAAATAAAGGATGTCCATGGACGGATGCAGATGGTGCGGTATTTTGGATAAAGATGATGCATGTCCAGCTGTAGCAGGAAAAGTTGAGATGAATGGATGCCCTGATATCATCAGACATTATTATTCAGAAGAAGAATTAAAAAAAGTAGAAGAAGATTTTTTAGCGCGTACTAAGAACAATAATTATCATGCGCTGGCCGATCAGATTTTTAAAAAGATTGAAAAAAAATATTTTAAACATAAAATACTGTACATATCCATTTTAGATATTTTCTCAGCCGGATGTGGAATGGATAGAACAGACTATTCAGCAGATAATTTAAGAAGTAGGTTAAAGTACAAATCTTTCTGGGATGACAGAAATTTCAGAAAGTTTGTAAATATTTTTCCGGAAAAAACAATTATTCCGGTACCGCGTGGTTACGATTATGCTTACAAACGTTTTTTGGAGCAGATCAATTTTAAAGGTATTCCCCAATCAAAACTTGATTACAGAGTCGTTTTTAACGCCAAAGGAAATTTTGTTAAAACAGTAACAAATAAAGAAGTAATAATTCCTGAAAGTGATTTCATTCAAATATCTCTTAATATGGAGGAAAAAAATAATAAGGTAGAAGTTCTTATGGGAGATCTCGTTTATTATTTTGAGTTTAAAAATTCTGAAGTAACAGAAATTGCAAAATCGGATTATTACAAATAATAACAATTAAATAATATTAAAAATGCCAAGAAAAGGTAAATATATAAGCCATAAAAACGAACAGAAACTGATAGAAATCGGAAGACTGATCCTTCGTTTCATGAATACTAATTCATCAAAAATCTATAATTATAAACAGATCGCAGATGGAATAGATTATAAAAATCCCCGCCAGAGAGAGCTTGTTATTCAAAGCCTTCACAAACTTCAGGCTTCTGAGAAGATCAAAGAAGTAGACAAAGGAAAATATATCGTTAATCTGAAAATTGCAGGAACATTAACAGGAATCATTGATTTTAATCAGTCCGGTAACGCCTATGTAAAAGTAGAAGGTCTGGAAGATGATGTCTTTATTCACTCGAAAAATGTAAAAGATGCTCTTCAGGGAGATAAAGTTTTAATTATTACCTATCATTTCAAAGGTAAGAAACTGGAAGGCTCCGTATTGGAAGTTCTGGAAAGAACAAGAACTGAATTTGTAGGAACATTTCAGCTCGTAGCTCATAAAGACTTTGGTTTTGTAGTTTGTGATAAAAAAACGATCAATACTGACATCTTTATTTCAAAAGCAAACTTCGGAGGAGCTGAAAACGGGGACAAGGTAGTTGTAAAAATGACTGAATGGAGACCGGGAGACAAAAATCCACAGGGAGAAATCATTCAGGTACTGGGTGCTCCGGGTGAGCATGAAACTGAGATCCACTCTATTCTTGCAGAATATGGGCTTCCGTATGAATTCCCGCAGGAAGTTGAGCTTGATGCCGATAAAATCGACAGAAGAATCACCAGTGAAGAAGCTGCAAAACGCTGGGATATGCGTGATATCTGTACCTTCACTATCGACCCTAAAGATGCAAAAGATTTTGATGATGCGCTTTCTATAAGAAAATTAGAAAATGGAAACTGGGAAATAGGTGTGCATATTGCAGACGTTTCCCATTACGTAGTTCCGGGAACTATGCTGGATGATGAAGCCTATAAAAGAGCAACTTCGGTATACCTTGTAGACCGTGTGGTTCCTATGCTTCCGGAAGTTTTAAGTAATGATGTATGTTCACTTCGTCCTAATGAAGATAAATATACATTTTCGGCAGTTTTTCAGCTGAATGACAAAGCAGAAATTCAGAAGCAGTGGTTTGGGAGAACAGTGATTCATTCAGACAGAAGATTTACGTACGAAGAAGCTCAGGAACGTATAGAAACGGGACAGGGAGATCTTGCTGAAGAAATCAATACTTTAGACAGACTTGCCAAGATTATGCGTGATGAGCGTGTAAGAAACGGGGCGATTACTTTCGATAGAAGTGAAGTAAGATTCAACCTGGATGAAAATAATTCGCCAATTGGAGTTTACTTTAAAATAAGTAAAGATTCCAATCATCTGATCGAAGAATTCATGCTTTTAGCGAATAAAAAAGTATCTGAATTTGTATCATTGACGAGTAAAGGAACAGTAAGCAACAATACCTTTATTTACAGGGTTCACGATGATCCCAATCCTGCTAAATTGGAAGCATTAAGAGATTTTGTTTCTACATTTGGATATAAAATGAACCTTGACAACACTAAGAAAGTTGCAGAATCATTGAATAAACTTCTTTTTGATGTCAAAGGAAAAGGAGAAGAAAATATGATCGAAACGCTGGCGATGAGAAGTATGAGCAAGGCGGTATATTCTACAGAACCTATCGGACACTATGGTTTAGGTTTTGAATACTACAGTCACTTTACCTCTCCTATCCGACGTTATCCTGACCTTCTTGCCCACCGTCTTTTACAACATTATCTTGATGGAGGTAAATCTCCAAGCAGGCAGGAACTCGAAGACAAAGCAAAACACTGCAGTGCTATGGAAAGACTTGCTGCCGATGCGGAAAGAGATTCTATTAAATACATGCAGGTGAAGTTTATGGAAAAACATCTTGGAGAAACCTTTACCGGAGTGATCTCAGGTGTGGCAGAATTCGGCTTTTGGGTTGAAATACCTGAAAACGGAGCTGAAGGGTTAATCAAATTAAGAGACCTGGTAGATGATTCATATTCATACGATCAGAAGACCCATGCCGTTTATGGTAGCAGAACGGGTAAAAAACATCAGTTAGGAGATGAAGTTCAGATCAAAGTAGTAAAAGCCAACCTTATTCAAAAACAGTTGGACTTTAAGATTGTTGACTAATGACTAAAATTGATAAAGCGATCGTATTCAGTATTCTGAATGCGATTTTGCTTGTGACTGTTATTTTTAAAACGGTTCTCAATTTTTATGTATTTGTAGCAGTTATCCTCCTTCTTATTGTATCGTGTTATATTTTAATCAACAAAAACAGGATTAATATTGGAAATGAGGGGAAAAAATATTTTTTTTTGATTAAATTTCCGCTTGTAATTAATTTTTTTTTTCTGATCAATTATATTACAGGAATGAATCCCACAAAAGAAACCTATTGTTATAGGGCACAATCATCTTATGTTGGAGGCGCTCATAGTCGTCAGGTAGGAAAGACTACCTACATCTACTTAAGCGGAAATGCCTATGAATATGAGTATATGATCAGGAGTTTTTTTATCGATTACAAAAGGATGATGTTTAAAAACCAGATTACCTATACATTTGAAAGAGGTATCTTTGGGTTAAAAATCAGGAAAGATTTCCAGTTTTTTTATAATGAAAATTGTTTAGAATAGAATGTTTGAACTTGTACTTTCTGCCGTTGTTTTAGGGTTTATGCTGAGCCTGGTTTTTATAGGACCTATTTTTTTCCTGTTAATTGAAACCAGTTTTTCCAGAGGACCCAGGCATGCTCTGGCACTTGATCTCGGAGTCATTACGGCAGATATATTATGCATTGTTGCTGCTTATTATGCAAGTGCAGATATTGTCACTTTAATAGATAAACATCCCGGATTTTACCGGATCACTTCAATTCTTATATTTGTTTACGGGATTGTGATGATGGTTACCAAAACCAAAATGCATATGCCCGGTGAAGAAAGAATCATTGGCCAAAACTATTTTAAAACGTTTTTCAATGGTTTTTTCTTTAATCTGTTGAATGTAGGAGTTATTCTTTTCTGGCTGGTTACAGTAATTTCTGTCCGGAATCAGTATCCTGATACCAGCAGTTTTATTCTATATGTAGGTATTGTGATTGGAACATATCTGTGTATTGACCTGGCCAAAATATTCTTAGCAAAACAATTCCATGATAAACTTACCCAGAAACTCGCCAACAAGATCAGAAGGATTGTAGGCGGGATTCTTATTGTGTTCAGTTTCTTTATTTTTCTGCAGAGTTTTAAGAAATTCAATCAGTTTGACAGACGTTTAGAGGAAGCTGAGAAAAAGGAAATCAAATACCAGAAAACAGAATGAAAAAAATAATCTTTCCAAAAACTCTTAAAAAAGGAGCTAAAATAGCTGTTATCTCCCCTGCCGGAGCTGTAGATCCATCTCAGCTTGAAAAAGGTATAGAAATGATCAAAAGCAATGGTTTTGAACCTGTATTGGGAGAACATCTCTATACTAAGTTTTCAAATGGATATAACTACGCAGGAACGGAAAAGGAAAGATTAAAAGATATGAACTGGGCTTTGAACGACAGAGAGATTTCAGCAGTCTGGGCTTCCAGAGGCGGTTACGGATGCCAGCATCTGGTTCAGCATCTAAAACTGAAAAACTTTACAGAAAATCCTAAATGGTATATCGGCTACTCTGATAATACGGTTATACAAAGCTATTTACTAAACAAAGGTTTCGCATCCATTCACGGGCAGACTATCAAAACCTCAAGTTTTGGAGTGACTGGGGAAAGCTATGGGCTGATCTTTGATATTTTAAAGGGGAAAAGCCTCAAATATGCTTTAAAAGCTCATCAATTTAATAAGAAAGGGAACATTGAAGGAGAACTGGTTGGAGGTAATTTAGCCCTGATCTATGCGCTTCTTGGAACCAAATATTCCTTTGACTTTAGGGATAAGATTTTATTTATTGAAGATATCGGTGAAAACTTTTATGCACTGGACCGAATGATCATGAGTCTTGAATTAGCCGGAGTTTTCACTAAAATAAAAGGACTGATCATCGGAGGAATGACTAATATGGGCGATGAGAAAGAGAATAAAAGCTATGAAGAAAGCTTTGATGAATTTGCTTATAAACTGATTTCAGACAGAATCTCAAAGTATAAATTTCCTGCTGTTTTCGGATTTCCGAATGGACATATTAAAGACAACCGGCCTTTGATTATTGGTGGAAAAGTTACCATGAAGATTGGAGATAAGGTTAAGATTGATTTTTAAAAGATACCAATCTCAATAAACGCTCTCTACGCTCAAACCCCTAAATTTGAAAGATGGCAACTCACAACGATTTCGGTAAAATAGCAGAAGATCTTGCGGCTGAATATCTGCAGAAGAAAGGCTATAAAGTTCTTACGAGGAATTTCAGGTTTCAGAAAGCTGAAATTGATATCATTGCTGAAAAAGAAAATTTAATTATTATCGTAGAAGTGAAAGCACGTTCTACCGATGCTTTTATGCTCCCCCAGGAAGCAGTGACCAAAACCAAAATAAAATCGATCGTGTCTGCAGCCAACCATTATCTTGAAGAATTTAACAGGAATAATGAAGTAAGATTTGATATTATTTCTGTTCTTCCCGATGAAATGAAGAAATTGACCATTGACCATATAACCGATGCTTTTGAAGCTTTAGATGCCAATTAACTATGAATAATTTAGATTGGGAAGTCATATACTCTGTGGTAGTTTATGTCCTCAAAAACTATCCGCTTAAAATCATTTTCTATATGTCTTTGTGCTTTATACTGGGCATAATACTAAGCATTATCTATAGTCTGATTCTAAAAAAATATAAGGTTCTTTCAAGAGAACATAAATATTATAACTGCGCAGTAAAACTCTACATTCCGGCTATTTTTGTCATCAACATCATTTTCTCTCTTAAAGCAGGACTGTTTTGGGGCGCATACGAGGCACTTAAGAAGGACAGCTACTCTATTTCGCAACAAACATACAATGCCGGTACTTACTATGCTTTTAAAGACGAACAATCCAAAAAGCAGTTTGTTGGAAAGCTTCAGTTGGTGGTATCAGATCTTAGTACAAGTAATCAGAATACAAAGATCAGGATTGTAGATATTGTAAAAGCATATGACACGAAATATCAGGTAGTAGACAGTCCCAAAAACTGGCTGGCTTCTTTGTTTGCTGAAAAATACGGCGAGAGAATCCATACCCTTGTTTTGTATGGAATGCTTAATGCAGTGCCTCATGTGAATATCTCAGAGAGTATTTCGTACAGCGAGTTTGATCAATTGACCAGTAAGCTCATCATGCTGGATTCAAAAGATGTGGAATCTTCTATTGTTGTAAAGATTCAGAATTTGTTTCTGATGGTTCTGAAATCACAGTTTAAAACGATTATCAAGGGAATTCTTATCATCTTGATATTGCTCATGCTGATTCCGTTAGTTGAATTTTGCATCTACAGATATGTAATGAAAAGAAAACAAAAAAAGGTAATAATTTAGCAGTGTACCAATGCAAAACGCTTATTCTGTTTACTGTTACATTATAATATAATATTTATGAAAACAATACTCATCACCGGAGCAACTTCCGGAATAGGAAAATCTACGGCAGAACTTCTTGCCAGACAGGGAAACAGAATTATTATCTGTGGAAGGAGAAACGAAGTTTTAGAATCACTAAAATCTGAACTTTCCCAATATACCGAAATATTTAGTTTGATTTTTGATGTAAGAAATCTTGAAGAAGTTGAAAAAGCGATCAATTCTCTTCCGGAGGAATGGAAGAATATTGATGTTCTAATTAATAATGCAGGAAATGCACATGGTTTGGAGCCTCTTTCTGCTGGAAAGACAGATGATTGGGATTCTATGATCGATGGTAACGTTAAAGGACTTTTATATGTTTCTAAATTGATCATCCCCTCTATGAAGGAGAGAAATTCAGGTCATATCGTAAACATTAGTTCAGTGGCAGCAAGGCAAACCTATGCAAACGGAACTGTATATTGTGCAACTAAAAAAGCAGTTGACGTAATTTCCGAAGGAATGCGACTGGAACTTACGGAATTTGGAATCAAAGTGACCAATATTCAGCCGGGTGCCGTGGAAACAGATTTCTCACTGGTAAGATTCAAAGGCGACAGCGAAAGAGCGGCCACCGTTTATGCCGGATATGAAGCTTTAAAAGCTGAAGATATTGCCGATGCTATCGCCTACTGCGTGAATGCTCCTAAACACGTAATGGTGTCAGATATGACCATTTATCCAAGCGCACAAAGTGAGCCGAGAACGATTTACAGAAAATAAAGTGAAAAAAGCATCGCTTTTTATACTGCTTTTCTCATTTGCTTTTTGGAGTTGTCAAAATATAGGCATTTCTAAAAAAGATGAAAAACTATTGGGAAGTATTAAGCTCCTTGATGCCTATTTACAGGATAATGATGAAAAGATAGTCGATATTTTGCAGCCAGATGTTTCTTTTGGCCATTCTAACGGTTGGATACAGAGTTTTGAAGATTTCAAAAAGGATTTTTCATCAAAAAAGGTGACTTACAGAGAGATTCAGCAAACAGAGCTTTCTGAAATCAAAAAATATAAAAATACAGTAAGCATCAGGAGAAAAATAAAAGTTTCGGGAACGTATAAAAATCAGGATTTCGAAATGAAACTGGCTCTGCTTGAGATTTGGATAAGAAAGAATGCGGTGTGGAAACTCTGGAGTCGTCAGAGTGTCGAAATAAAGCCATAAATTTGCACGAATTTGAAGCAATTTTGCCTTTTGCAATTTGCCAATCAGCTTAAAAATTAAAGAGATGAAAATTCTATATCTGGAAACCTCTTCCAAAAACTGCTCTGTAGCTATTTCAGACGACGAAAAGCTCCTGTGCCTTTGCGAAGAAGTCTCCGAGAACTACAAACAGTCTGAAAGTCTTCACACTTATGTAGAATGGGCACTGGAAGGTGCAGGACTCACCATGAAAGATATTGAGGCTGTATCTTTGGGTAGAGGGCCCGGCTCATATACCGGGTTAAGGATCGGAGCAGCTTCCGCAAAAGGATTCTGTTATGGGCTGAAAATTCCCCTTACAGCAGTAAATTCGATGGAAAGCATGATAGAGCCTTTTTTAGGCAAAAACTATGATTATGTGGTGCCGTTGATTGACGCAAGAAGAATGGAGGTTTATACGGCCGTTTATGACGGCGAGACAGGGGAAGAAAGATTTCAGACCGAAGCCAAAATTTTAGATGAAACTTCTTTTGAAGAATTTAAAGATAAAAAAGTAATTTTTGTAGGGGACGGAGCAAAGAAGGCTAAAGATATTTTAGATCTTCCCCATGCAGATTTTAGAGAAGATGTCTACCCTTCTGCACAGTACCTGATCAAAAGAACTCTCGAAAAAATCGATCAAAAGGAATTTGAAGATATTGCCTATTTTGAGCCTTTTTATCTCAAAGATTTCCACGGTGTAAAGAAAAAGAAAAGCGAAGAATAGATCTTCGCTTTTCTTTTTATTGAGGTTTTGCCGGAATTTGGTTGGGCTGATTTTCTTTCAGCTTCTTTAATTTCTGTTTTTTATCAGGCTTTGCCAGATCAGCTTCAGGTAGCGGCTGAAGGAGCTTATTATTATTATTATTATTATTATTATTCGGGTCCTGTGGAGCACCATTAACCGGCTTCTGCATCGGTTGTGACGGCATTTCAGGAACCTGAGAAACAGAATTTCCTCTATTATCCGTTGCCTGGAAGGCCAGATCACTTTTAAGATAATTCAGCATTTCTTTGGCTTTGATACCCTCAGGTGTTTTAGAATAATTCAGTGCGATCTGTTCAAGCTGCAGAATCATCACCTCTTTCCCACTTGTTTTTCCCGTATTGAAAGCATTCAGCAGATGAAACTTTGGAATAAGAGCGTCCTTAGGGAATTTTTGTATCGTCTGATCTATAATGTCCCTGCTTTCTCCAAACTTTTCAGATTCATAAAGAGCGTAGGCTTTTTTATATTCATTTTCAACATCTTCTGATGATTTTACAAAGGAATTGTTCTTAGGATTTCTTGCAAATTCTGCATAAGATGTATAAGCATAATCCGTTAAAAGAATCTGTTTTGCCCTTTCTGAGGCTTGGGGATTCTTTTGATAATTCATGGCAAAGATCTCGTAAAGCGCCTGAAGCATTACTTTTTCCTCAGGTTTTACGTCAACAAGGTCATACAGTGTTTTTGTTGCCAATGGAGTATTGGTGAAGTAATTCTGATACATCACTCCCAGTCCTAATGAAGCTGTATCTCTGTCCTTCTTTAATTGCCCTAATTTCACCTGATCGGTAGGAATCTGTTCAATATAAAAAGTGGTTTCAAAACGTCTCGGATTAGGAGCCGAAGTTACGCCGAGAGCTTCATTTTTCATGTCTTCGATAGATGCCATTTTTTTAGAATAACGCCAGTTATCCGCTAACGCTCTGTCTCCCCAAACCTGTTTAAATGAAGATGTTCCCTTGCTTATTGTTCCGGTATTACTGAAATAGAATCCTTTGGTAGTTACCCCAAAATCTTCAAAAGAATTAGTGTTATTGGCAAATATAGAATTGGCATTGTAGTCTCCGCTGTCGAAGCCTTTGCTTCTTTCTGCCCGTATTCTCTCCTGTTCTTCTTTTTCCTCTTTAGCTTTCAGTTTAGCGATATATTTGGTGAAAAAGTCGGCTTTCTGTGTATCACTCATCCTTGCTAAAGAAAGAATACTGTCATTCTTCTTGATCAGATAGTAGTTTTTGGAAATCTTCTTGATATACTCAGACTGGTCTTTCAAAAGGATTTTAGAAGGCTCGTAAGTCATTACCGTTAAGGCCGAATCATAATATGTTCCTGCTCCGATATAGTCGTTTTTTTCCAGATAACTCTTCCCTATCTCATAATACGTAAGACCTCTTACCTGTGGATCAGAAACCTTCTCAAATAAAGATTTTTTAAAGAACTGCTGTGCTTCGTCTTTCTTTCCAGCCTTATTGGCCATTAAGCCTAAAGCATAGTAAAACTCATTTTTTCTGGAGCCATATGTACCTTTCTTACTGATGCCTTCAAGATAATTTTTAGCACCATTATAATCTCCTTTTCCATTGAAAGTCTTTGCAATAGCGATTTGGGATTTTACTTCAAACTCAAAATCATTGGCATATTTGTAAGCCTGAGTGAAGCTTTCACGGGCTTTGTCATTTTGGCCGAGATTTTCAGAAACCTGACCTCTCAGATAGGCTATCCTGCTTTTAAGCTTCCTGTCCGAGTTCAGATCAAATGCTCTGTCCAGTTCAACGGCTGCTTCATCCAGTTTACCAGCTTCCAAAAGAGTCTCAGAATGATAAATACTCAGCAGTTTTGCATAGCTTTTATTAATATCCTCTCCTTTTAGCTTGGCAAATGTTTCCTGAGCTTTATGATAATCTTTGATTTTAGAATAAGCGACCCCCTGGTAAATTCGTGCCAGAGGAAGCCTTTTGTCTTCCTTCATGTGAGTGAACACATAGTTAAGAGCATCCAGAGCCTGGACTGCCTTATTTTGGTAAATTCTTGACTGCACAAGAATCATATAAGCATCAAATATTTTTTTGTTTTTTTCTTCACCATTTCTGATGACAGAATATTTGTTGATGGCTTTTTGGGCTTTAGCTTCAGCAATTTCGAGGGTGGTAGCTCCTTTATTTTGTTGACTGTCAGCAGTTCCTGGGCCCTGTGCATCTGGCATTCCCGGTTGTGCTCCGGGTGGCATTCCTGGAACACCTCTTCCTGAAGGTTTGTTTACTTCAGCCATTTTCATGGAGTTTTCAGCAAATGCGGCTGATTGTCCCAAATCACTTCCCAAAGGCTGATCTTCAAAGGTAAGGATGGGAATGTAAGGAGCATAAAAATTATCCTTATGTCCTTTGTCTCTGCTCGTAAATTCACTGTTTAATGCGTCTTTAGCATTAAAAAGGGTATTGTAATATGTGTTAAATCCTTTCATGAATTTTGATCGTTGCTCCGGCTTTTTGGTCTTGGTAGCACAGGAAGCAACGATACACATGATTAAAAGGAATAATATATTCTTTTTCATTATTCAATATAACTCTCTTATCTGCTTTTTATTATCAGCAGTTGATGATTTTGTAAAAATAATAAAATTTTATAATGAATAATATTTATATTTCATTCAAAATTTTGTAAACCAAATGGGTAGGAAGCCCCATAATGGTATAAAAACTTCCATTCAGCTTTTTGATTTTGGCCATACCCAGCCATTCCTGGATACCATAACTGCCCGCTTTATCGAAAGGTTTATAATTCTGAATATAATAGTTTATTTCATCATCTGAAATTTCATCAAGTTCTACGTCTGCTACATCGGTTTCTGTAAAGGTCTTATCAACAGACTGTATGGTAATTCCTGTATACACCTGATGTGTTTTGCCGGAAAGCATTCGAAGCATATGTTTGGCCTCCGCCTTATCCTTTGGCTTTCCAAGAATCTGTCCTTCTGAAGCAACGACGGTATCGGCTGTTATTAAAACTTCATCAGTGGTTAAATCGCGGAATGCTTTTGCTTTTAATTCAGACAGATAAGCTGCAGCCTCTCCTATTTTGATAGCCTCAGGAAGAATTTCTTCGCAGTCTATTTTGACCACTTCAAAATCAAAACCTAAGTTTGAAAGCAGTTCTTTTCTTCTTGGAGATTGGGATGCTAAAAGTAATTTCATAGGTTGATTTTATACAGATTGGGTATTATCGTCGTGCCAGTTCCCCTGAACTTTCATCACCTGCTCTATCACATCACGTACTGCTCCACTGCCTCCTTTTTTGGTTGAGATATAATCAGATATACCCTTTACTTCCGGAACAGCATTTTCTGGGCATACAGCGATTGCGGAGCTTTCCATGATGTGGATATCCGGAAGATCATCACCCATCGTAAGAATCTCTTCATTTTTAAGATTATATTTCTTTTTAAAATCTTCAAAATCAACCATTTTATTATGTGATTTGGGATAATAATCATCAATGCCCAGATAATTGATTCTGTGTTTTACCATATCATCATTTCCTCCGGTGATTACTCCTATTAAATAGTTGTTTTTTAAAGCTTTAACTACTGCATATCCGTCCAGGACATTCATTACTCTGCACATATTTCCACCAGGCATCAGATAAACACTTCCATCTGTAAAAACTCCATCTACATCAAATACAAACGCCTTGATATCTTTTAATTTCTCTTTATAACTCATACATTTTCTGAATAGAATGATTCATTGTCTTATAAATTTCAAGACTTTCGCCTTTTAATAGCTGCTCATGTAATTCCAGTACTCTCACATCGTTTCTTACAGCAGGTCCGGTTTGTGCCGCTTTGGGCTCAATTTCATGAATTTTCTTCACCGTCTCATCAATCAGCGGCAGAAAATAGTCGAACGGAATTTCCTGTGAATCCGAAACTTCTTTAGCTCTTGCGAAGAGATGATTAACAAAATTGCAGGCAAAAACCGCAGTAAGGTGGATATATTTTCTCTTTTCATGACTGCTTTCCATGACGTTATCTGAAATTTTGGAAGCGAGATCAAAAAGAAGCTGTTGGTCCTGTTCATTTTCTGTTTCAATAAAAAACGGAATCTTTTCGTAATCCAGTGCTTTTGATTTTGAAAAGGTCTGTAAAGGATAAAAGCTTGATTTTCTATATTCTCCTGACAGTATTTCCATAGGCAGAGAGCCTGAAGTATGGGCAACCAAACAGTTTTTTTTAGTGATCATTCTAGAGACGTTTTCCACCGAATGGTCACTTACACAGATGATGTAGAGATCTGCGTCTTCCAGGTGCTTTGTGGAATAAGGAACATTCAGCTCCTCAGAAATTTTCTTCAGTTCTTCGCTGTTTCTTCCAAAAATCTGTGTTAATGGAATACTATTCAGACTAAAAGCTTTTGCCATATGGTAGGCTACATTACCGGAACCTATAATTACAATTTGCATCTAACAAATATAAGATTTTAAAGGAAGATGGAAACAGAAGGGCAGAAGTTTATGATAAGTCTTCTAAGGCCCGCTGCCTAAAGCTCAGAGCGTAACGATCTCATATTATTTTAAATATTTGGACTGAAAATTGAATAAGTAATTTAACTTTCGGCTATTTTTGTAATCCAAAACAGTGAAAGCATCTTATGAAGATTAAGGACGCGGAAATTATTTCGTTGATGCAGAATCCACGGACCCAGGAAAAAGGTGTCCGTGCCTTGATGGATGCTTATCAAAGCAGATTGTACTGGCATATCAGAAGAATTATTGTGGATGGAGATCTTGCTCAGGATACGTTGCAGGAGACTTTTATTAAAGCCTATCAGAATTTTCACCAGTTCAAAAATGACAGCCAGCTGTATACCTGGTTGTACAGGATTGCCACCAACGAGGCATTACAGCAGGTAAATAAGATGAAGAAAATGCAGAAAACGGATGAAGATCCGGAATATTATATGCAGAATCTGGTGGCCGATAATACAGAAGGAGATGCAGAAGAAATACAGCTGTTTCTCCAGAACGCCATACAAAGCCTGCCCGAAAAGCAGAAACTGGTATTTATGATGCGGTATTATGATGATTTGCCTTACGAAGAGATATCAAAAATTGTAGATATGTCTGTAGGGACCCTGAAAACGAATTATCATTATGCCAAACAGAAAATAGAAGAATATATTAAAGAAAATTACGAGAGATAATTTTTTGACCAAACAAAGATGAAAGAGTTCGACATAGAAAAACTAGAACGAAAAAATATTTACAAGGTTCCGGATGATTTATTTGAAAATATCCAGAACAGGGTAATGAACGAAGTGAAAGTGGATAAAAAAGCACCGGTTTTCAAGCTGAACTGGATGTATGCCGCTGCAGCCTCACTTGCTTTGATATTTGGGGCTACCTATGTTATTAATTCTGACAATGATACTGCAAATGATGGAGTGAATCCGAAAACATATGCAATCAACAGGGAGCAGCCAAAGACAGAGGGAGAGCGTGCTTATGAAACGCTTGAAGCAGATTTAACTTCTGTTGAAAATACTAATCAAACAGTTAGTAATCAAAAGGGTAAAACGGTTTCCTATACTTCTGAAAACAGAAATGAAAATATAACATCTCAGAAGCCTGTGAAAACAGGGAATAAGAAAGAAGAAACTAAAATGAATGAATATCTGGATTCGTTTTCTAATTCTGAAATTTCAGAGTTGGCAAGTAACTCAACCCAGGACGTTTATTTAGATCTATATAATTAAGAAAGATGAAAAAGATATTATTTACACTTTTTATTATGTATGGTTTTGGTCTGAATGCACAAAATGCGCAGACTACAGATTATGACTGGAAAAAGATGGATCCTAAACAACGAAAGGAGGTAATAAACAATCTTTCTCCGGAAGAAAGAAAAGAGCTTCTCAAGAAGTTTAGAAATAATATGGTGTTGGAAAATCTCGAAATTGATGCCAGTGATAAAACAGAATTTACGCAGCTTTATAACGAGTATCTTGAGAATCAAAAACAGATAAAGGGCCAGTTTAATCCCAATTTTAATCCGGAAGCATTATCTGATGATGAAGCAAAAGCAAAGTTACAGCAGAGTTTCGAAGTGGGGCAGAGGCTGCTGGATAACCGAAAGAAATATGCTGATAAGATGCAGCAGGTGATTCCTTGCCAAAAGGTATTAAAACTGTTTCAGTCTGAAGGAATGATGAGAGATAAAATGAATGAAAGAAAACCTCACAGCGGGCACGATAATACGGCGAGGCCCAAACAGAACCCATAATAGTTTATTTTTTTAATGTTGGACGGCTCTTACAAACAATTGTTTGTGAGAGCCGTTTAGTTTTAAAACTAATTGTTAGTTTTGCGAGAAATTACATTATGAAAAAAATACTGATGTTTTTAATGGTTTCAACTTTGTGCTTTGCTCAAAAGACAGAACTGATTAAGCTGAGCCAAAATATCAAAGACAAAAACTCCCGTACAAAATCTTTAAATTTATTGGATATCAGGACAGATAAAGATTTGGGAACTGTGATATACAAAGACGAATCTGTTCAAATGAAATTCAGCAATGAAGATTTAAAAAATCATGTGGAAACATGGTTTGCTGATGATAATAAAGCGAGAGGAAGTAATGATATCACCATCCTTTTAGAAGAAATCAAAATCACTAACTTTCAGAATACCGGACTGACAAAATTAAAAGTTAAAGTGAGCAGTTTTATCAATAGAAACGGTAAATATTTTTTTATCAGCAGATATTATAATACGTTAGATTTTAATTCAAAACTTACACCAAATATTCCCAAGCAGATTTCCTCATCTATCTCAGATATTTTATCCTCTTTTATTAATCAGTCATATGCTCATACTGTTTTACGTACGCCAATTCCGGAGGCTGAACTCAAAGATTATGAAGTGATACTGGAGAAAAATATGAAGTTTGTGACCTCTCCCGAACTTACGAATGGAGTTTATAAAGATTTCAAATCTTTTTCTGAGCAAAAACCACAGGAAGGGTATTATATCGGGAAGAATAAAAAAGGAAAAGTAATTGGGGTGAAAGATCAAAATGATCTTCTTGTCTTAACTGAGGAGATGTATGGATATGTAGAAGACGGGAAAGCTTATCGCTCTACACCTGTTGGTTTCTTAGAAATAAATAAAGATGATAGAGGATATTATATTGTTTCTTCCAGACAGGAACTGTATCCGAAAAACAGCAATACAGGGGCTATGATTGGAGGAATGACCGGTGGGCTCGTTGGTGGGCTTATCGGCGCTGCAATTGATTCCGGATCAAAAACCGGGAGAAATGGGAATACTGCTTTATCCAATGTTTATATAGACTCTTTAACAGGGGATTATGTCTTTGAAAAATAAATTGTGTCCTGAAAATTAAAGAAAGAAATTGTCCTGCTTTTTATTACTTTGCAAATTACAACGTTCTTAAAAATGATGTAATTTCAAGAAATAGTGGGCAAAATTTTATTTTTGTGAAGTAATTAAATTCAAAGTTTCTGTTTAAAGCAGATCTCAGTTTCGTAAAATTATAAATATGAAAAAAATATTTTTCTTTCTATTACTTTCCGGCTTATTTTTCGCCCAGAAAACGGAAGTAATTGACCTTTCAAAGTCTATAAAGGACAGCAAAAATAGGTACAAAAGCTTCAGAGTAATTGATCAGCGCCCCAATAAAGAAATTGGAAGCGTATTATTTCATAAAAATCAAGTGAATATTGTTTTTGAAAATGACCCGAGTAAAGACATTTCAGACTGGTTTTACAAATACAATACGGCTAGTGGAAATGATGAATTGGTACTTTTACTTGAAAAAATAATTATTTCTGAAGATATAAAAGAAAAATATTCTATCGCAAAGCTTGAGTTGCGGGCGAGTACTTTTAAAAAGAAAAATGACGGGTATCACTTTCTTAACAGAATAGATACCATGACAACGATTTCATCACGGAATACACCTTATTTAGCACAAAGTCTAGCAAAGAAAATTACACTGTCTTTAGCAGATTTTCTGAAAGATTCTTACAGTAAAACTACTTGGGAATTTGGTATTTCAGAAAATGATCTTGCCAGTTATAGTTCTATTTTGATTGATAAGCTTGATATTTTAAAGTCAGATACATTAAAAGAAGGGGTTTATAAAGATTCTTACAGTTTCTTTACCCACAATCCAGAACCTGGTTATACGATTGAAACCAACAGCAAAGGTGTTGCGACAAAAGCAGTGAATGGCGATGATAAAAAGCCAATCAGAAATTTTTATGCATTTGTTCATAACGGCGTTCCATTTAAAGTAATTCCGGTGGGTTATGTTGAAATTTTCAGAGATGAAATGGGACTTTTCATTGACGTTAAAAAAGAAGAGCTTTTTCCTGAACCTAATTCTACGATGTTAATGGTAGGCGGTGGTATAGGGGGGGCGATAGGAAGTCTGGTAGCCAATGTAGCCATTGTAGTGATTAATACCCAGGCAGCAAAAGAAAGAAAAGCGATGGCGGGAACAGAAGTTTCACTTGATCCATTAACAGGATATTATATATTGCCGGAAAATTTTGGTAAATCTAAATAATACATAGAGAGCATATTGCTTCTCTTTTTTATTGAAATCAGAATTAAGCGAAAGCATTTGTGACTAAAAATTAAAAATGAATTTCTCCTGCATTTTTTTATCTTTGCAAATTACAACGTTCTTAAATGAAAAACATACGAAATTTTTGCATAATCGCTCATATTGACCACGGTAAAAGTACTTTGGCAGACCGGCTTTTGGAGTATACCAATACAGTTACTCAGAGAGAACTGCAGTCTCAGACCCTGGATGATATGGATTTGGAGAAAGAACGTGGGATCACGATTAAGTCTCACGCCATCCAGATGGATTATGAATATAAAGGAGAAAAATATATCTTAAACCTGATCGATACACCGGGACACGTAGACTTTTCTTACGAGGTTTCCCGTTCTATTGCTGCTTGTGAAGGAGCACTTCTTATAGTAGATGCGGCACAGAGTATTCAGGCACAGACCATCAGTAATCTTTATTTAGCATTAGAAAATGATTTGGAAATTATTCCAATTCTAAATAAAATAGATCTTCCATCTGCAAATCCTGAAGAAGTTACCGACGAGATTATGGGACTTTTGGGTTGTAAATATGAAGATGTTCTTAGAGTTTCCGGAAAAACAGGTGAAGGGGTTCATGATTTGCTTGAGCAGATCGTCAATAGAATTCCTGCTCCGGTTGGAGATCCGACGGCTCCGCTACAGGCATTGATTTTTGACTCTGTATATAACCCTTTCAGAGGAATTGAAGCTTATTTCAAAGTAGTCAATGGAAGTATTTCCAAAAATGAGAAAATTAAATTTTTTGCAACTGGGAAAGAATATGGAGCTGATGAAGTAGGGACTTTGAAACTAAAACAGGTTCCGAAAAAGACGATTGAATGCGGTGACGTAGGTTATATTATTTCCGGTATTAAAGATGCAAGGGAAGTAAAGGTAGGTGATACCATAACCTCTTTTGTAAATCCTGCTGCTGCGGCAATTGATGGATTTGAAGAAGTAAAACCAATGGTTTTTGCCGGAATCTATCCTATTGAATCCGAAGATTTTGAAGAACTGAGATTCTCATTAGAAAAATTAAGACTGAATGATGCTTCTTTGGTTTTCGAACCTGAAAGCTCTGCAGCTCTTGGTTTTGGTTTCCGTTGCGGATTCCTGGGAATGCTTCACATGGAAATCGTACAGGAACGTCTTGAAAGAGAATTTGATATGAACGTTATTACTACGGTTCCCAACGTGTCATACCATGGATATTCCAAAAAAGATCCTGAAACCACAATTCTAATCAACAACCCGTCTGAGATGATTGATCCCAATCTTTTAGACAGAGTTGAAGAGCCTTATATTAAAGCTTCTATAATTACTAAGTCCGATTTCGTTGGCGCTGTAATGACGCTTTGTATTGAAAAAAGAGGGGAGATTGTTAACCAAAGTTATTTAACGGCAGACAGAGTGGAATTAACATTCAATATGCCTTTGGCTGAGGTGGTCTTTGACTTTTATGACCGTCTAAAATCAATTTCTAAGGGATACGCATCTTTTGACTATTCACCGATAGGAATGCGTTCTTCTAAATTGGTAAAAATGGATATTCTGATCAATGGAGATATGGTAGATGCATTGTCATCATTGATTCATGATAGCAATGCCTATTATATCGGTAAGAAGATGTGTGAAAAACTTCGTGAACTGATTCCTAGGCAGCAGTTTGATATTGCAGTTCAGGCAGCTTTGGGAGCGAAAGTTATTGCAAGAGAAACCATTAAAGCATTGAGAAAAGACGTTACCGCAAAATGTTACGGTGGAGATATCTCCAGAAAACGTAAACTTCTTGAAAAGCAGAAAGAAGGTAAAAAGAAAATGAAACAGATTGGTAGAGTAGAAGTACCACAATCAGCGTTTATGGCAGTATTAAAACTAGACGATTAATATAAAAAAGACCGGTAATTTTTACCGGTCTTTTATTTTTAGAAAGTTCGCTGCTTCTCCGTAAGGTTGGCCTGTATAACCAAAGCACCGAGACCGAGAATCACTTCAGCAATGCCCAGTGTTCTTATAAGATTGATCCCGCATACGAGACATTCAGGTTCCGGGAAAGGCTTTTTCCCCACAACAATGATCAATACTCCTCCTATGATAATAATGACCACGATAAAGGCTCTTAATAATGTTTTCATGATGGTATAAATTTTTATTTTCTACACCAAAGGTGAGTATATCCGTCAGAAAATCAATAAGGAAAATCACTGTTTAGGAGAAGAGGTTTCTCCTGTTTTTATTTCTTTCTGGTGAATTGTATTTCCATGGATTTATGTTCTTTTCCTGTTTTGGAATCAGGACCGTACATTTCCATACTGTGGTGATTGTCGTCTGTAAATATATAGACTTCTCTGAAATCACAGTTTTTACCGGGTCTTGCAGGATCGGCCATGGTACCTTTGAATTCAAGTGATTTTTTCGCCGCATTCCATTCTCCTTCCGCATGCATGATTCCTGTTCCCATATTATCGATCCAGGTACTTACAAACTTTTTCTTGGCATTATCATAACCCATCAGGCTCATGCCTTCAAAAGGCATTCCCATGAAGTTTCCTTTGTAGTTGCTCTGCTGATACCGTCCTCCAAAAATCATTTTATTAGTGCATTCGGACTGGCTGGTCACCGGCTTTCCACCTGCTTCCATCCACATGGTTGATGTTCCTGTCCAGTTTCCGTCATATTTTGCAAGCATCTTGTGAAGATCTCCCGGTGTTGCATAGTCCATCCATGCTTTCATCGCAACAGCAGAATCTACAGGTTTCCATTCAGCAGAATCTGTTTTAACAGAATTTTTGTCTGTAACAGTCTTTCCCTTCTCACACGCGGTCAGAATTAAAGCGACGGAGAATAATAACAATAGATTTTTCATAATTAGTTAATTTTAAGTGGGTTAATGTCAAATAAAGTTAGCGAATTTTATTATGCGCTCAATTGTTTTTTTGATTTCATATATAAGTTGTACCTTTGTGTATTCATAACGCAAATTAATTATGCAGGATATAAAAGTTGCGGTAGACGCAGTCATTTTCGGATACTTTGATAAACAGGATCTTCAGCTTCTTCTGATTAAAAGAAAGATTGAACCTTTCAAAGGAGGATGGGCTCTTCCGGGAGGCCTTGTTCTGGATGATGAAAATCTGGATGATGCAGTGAAAAGAGAACTCCATGAAGAGGCCGGAATAAAGCCTGATTTTTTGGAACAACTCTATACTTTTGGCAACGTAGGTCGGGACCCAAGGAACAGAGTGGTTTCTGTGGCTTATTTAGGCCTTGTCAACCCTTCTTATCATGAACTCTTTGCAGACTCTGACGCGGAAGATGCACAATGGTTCAGCGTAAACAGACTTCCGTCTCTTGCTTTTGATCATAAAAACATTATTGATATTGCGCTAAAAAGACTTCGGACAAAGCTCCAATACCAGCCGATCGGCTTTAATCTTCTGAATGAAGAATTTCCTTTTTCTGACCTTGAAAATCTGTACCGGACTATTATCGGGCGTGAAATAGACCGAAGAAATTTTCGTAAAAAGATCATGAGCTATGGCCTGCTAAATGAAACCAACAACATTAAAAAAGAAGGCAGCGGAAGACCCGGAAAACTATTCACCTTCAATCAGGAGAAGTATGAAGAACTCGAAAAAGAAGGCTTCTACTTCGAAATCAAATAATCATAATTCAAGACTCATCCAGTTTAGATTGACATCAAAAATCTGTGATTTTATCATTTAAAACAAATAAACTAAAATTTTAGTTTATCGCGTGTTCGTGCTGTTTGCAAAAAAAGCAATATCATTTACATTTCAAAATATTTAAATTTTAATATTGATAATCAGTTACTTGAATATTTAGCGTTAAAATAACGCAAATATATTTTGGTCGTAAAATGATATTGTTTTACATTTGTGTAAGAATAACACAATCATGAAATACACCTTACCAAATATTATTGAAAAATTTCAGCAAAAAGAAAGACCTGAATTCTTACTCTTCTGGGGACACACGGTAAAAGATGAAATTACCAAATCATGCTTCAGCCAGTGGTTCCCCCTTCAGTTTGAAGAAAACAGAACCATTTATAAAACTGCCGAACATTATATGATGGCCGGAAAAGCAAAATTGTTTAATGATCAGGAAATCTTACAGAAAGGTTTAAAATCCGAAACGCCTAATGAAGCTAAAAGCTTAGGAAGGAAAGTGAAGAATTTTACCCGAAACTTTGGGACGAACATAAATATGAAATCGTAAAGAGGGCCAATCTTTTGAAATTCTCACAAAATCTAAAGTTTCAGAATTTTCTGTTGGCAACTGATGATAAGATTTTAGTAGAAGCCAGTCCTTATGACAAAATCTGGGGCATCGGAATGCTGGAAACAGATGCCAGAGCTCTTGATCCAAAACTTTGGGATGGTGAAAATCTGCTTGGATTTGCTTTGATGGAAGTAAGAGACGAATTAAGAAGGTAAAAACACAGTCGCCAAACACAAAATAGCAATATGGAAAAGACAGAACTTCACCCACAAATATTTCTGATCGAAGATTTTCTCACTTCCTCAATTTGTGATGAATATGTTGCAATGGCACAGGGAAAAGTATTTGAAGAAGCCAAAATCAATATGAATGGGTTTCAGATGATGAGCAAAGGGATCAGAAATAATGACAGACTGATGGTTTTTGACAATGATTTGGCCGGTGATCTTTTCAGAAAAGCGGCAGAATTTCTTCCTCAGGAATTTGAAAATTATAAGCTTCAGAATTTTAATGAAATGTTCAGAGTCTATAAATATGCTCCGGGGCAACGTTTTAAAATGCACAGAGACGGAAGTTACATCCGTAATGAAAATGAAAAAAGCTTTTATACTTTTCTGATTTATCTGAATGATGACTTTGAAGGAGGAGAAACAGAATTTGAAAACTTATTCACTGTAGCTCCAAAAAAAGGAACCGCATTGGTTTTCCATCACCCGCTTAGACATGAAGGGAAAACTTTGATCAGTGGATTAAAATATGTTTTGAGAACCGATGTAATGTATTCCAATACGTAATCACCTGTAAGAGCATAAGCATTACTATGTCTTTTTTAATTAGCGTACAAATAACACAAACAAAACCGTAAAAAGATGGAAGACAACTTAAAACCAAGATTCATAGAGTCATTACAAAGAAATAATGACCAGATCAGAGAAGACCGTGCACGGACAATCGGAGCAGATTCCGAATTGATCTACAGGCGCCGGGTGGAAGACATTGAACTTAAAATAAAGAGACTGCAAAGAGAACAGGAGGGCCTTATTGATATCAGTCCTTTGGACAGGAACAGTTTAACGTTTGCGGATTTTCAGCCGGAGGCATTTGTTCAGAAAGATATAGAATATTCATTAACCATCAGAAATTTAAATATTCAGCTTGAAGTTGCAGTAAAGAGATTTGAGTATTTATTCGGTAAAACATTTTAATTATGGGAAGTACAAGATATGACATGGACGCTCGCTTTGAAAGAGCAAGAAAAGAAGGTTACGGATCTAAATCCGCAGGTGAAATTTTCACTCAGAATGCAAAAAGAATGGCTCATGAATCGATGAACCCCAATGGTATTTCTTTCAGAGAATCCAGAGATTCTGAGGTACACCCGAATTCAGTTCCTGTCATTTTAGGATTGGATGTGACGGGAAGTATGGGGCATATTCCACACGAGCTTATTAAAGAAGGACTTCCTAAATTAATGGGCGGAATTATCCAGGGAGGTGTTCCTGATCCAGCGCTTTTATTTTTAGCGATCGGGGATCATGAATGCGATGCCTTTCCTTTACAGGTCGGGCAGTTTGAATCCGGAGATGCGGAACTGGATATGTGGCTTACCCGTACGTATATTGAATCCGGCGGTGGAGGAAATGCAGGAGAAAGTTACCTTTTAGCTTGGTACTTTGCCGCTTTTCACACAAGAACCGATGCTTTTGAGAAGAGAAACCAGAAAGGGATCTTGTTTACGGTAGGGGATGAACCCTGTTTAAAAACACTTCCGGCATCAGCGATCAGAGAAATTATGGGAACGGGTCAGCAGACCTACACTCATATTGAGTTACTGGAAGAAGCGAAAAAACGATATGAAGTATATCACATCAATGTTCTGCATTCTGATCAGGCGATGAGAGCAGATAGTGGCTGGAAGGAATTATTAGGACAAAACTGTTTATCAATAGCTGACCACAGAGAAATTCCGAATGTCATAAAAAGAGTGATCTGCGATAGGTTTAAAAATGAAACGTTCAGACCAGCAGAAGGAGGAGGATTGGATCATATTCAAATGTTTTAAGTCATGAAAAGGGCCCAAATAGTAATAGGCCTGGGTTTTGGTGATGAAGGAAAAGGAATCACTACGGATTTTCTTGCGCAGCAAAACCCGGAGTCTGTTGTCATCAGGTTTTCCGGAGGACAGCAGGCGGCACATACGGTAATGCTTGATGAAAAAAAGCATGTCCATTCCAGTTTTGCCAGCGGAGCCCTTCGTGGACTGCCTTCCTATTTTACAGAACATTGTACCATTCATCCTGTTTTTTTGTTGAATGAAAGAGATGAACTGATGGAGAAAGGCGGAAACACCGAACTGCATATTCATCCATTAGCCAAAGTGACGACTCCGTTTGATGTCTGGAAGAACAGGAATAGTGTGAAAAACCTGGAACACGGAACCTGCGGAAAAGGAGTTGGAGCAACGATGAAAAGACAGGAAAGTCCTTACAAACTGTTTGCTGCCGATTTGATTGCCCCAAGAGGAATGCTGATCGAAAAATTAAAGGGGATTGCTTATTACTACGGATTGATGAATGAAGATCAGTTGGAAGAATCATTGCAGGACTTTTTGAATGCGGTGGATAAGATCGATTGGAAAATAGAGGATTATAATTATCTGAATTCTTTTGAAAACCTCATTTTCGAAGGCAGTCAGGGGGTTCTTCTGGACATGGATCATGGGGTTTTTCCAAATGTGACCTATGCAAATACCACATCCAAAAATGCGTATGAAATCTGCAGACTTTTGAAAATTGAGGATATTGAAATGTTTTATGTGACCAGAAACTATTCTACCCGTCACGGAAGTGGCTGGATGAGCAATGAAGGAGAATTAATGTTGAAAAACAATGAAGAGGAAACTTGTGTCTTTAATGATTATCAGAAGGAACTCCGCTTTGGAGAACTGGATTATGATCTGCTGAACTATGCCCTTCTTTTGGATGGGGCCTATGTTTCAGCCACTCAAAAGAATCTGGTCATAACATGCCTGGATCAGACGGATGAAAAACTTAAAAAAGAGAACTTAAAAGTAAAATTTGACAGAGTCTACGGATCATATTCTCCCTTTTCAAAAGACTTTAAACAAATTTTTTAAACCAAAATAATGGCTTTATATTTATTGACAAAAACGAGCCGGATATCGTAAAATGATGAAAGAATTTGAAATAAGAGCAGATTACAACAGAGATAACATTGTGGTCTACCAGTCCTATAATGATCAGATTGCAAAACCTGCAATGATCAATCAAAAATTTTCTGCTCCTTTTTCATTTAGCAGAATGACCTGGATCAAACCATCCTTTCTTTGGATGATGGAACGGAGTAATTACGGACAAAAATCTGGACAGGAATGCACGTTGGCCATTCATATCAAAAGAGAAGCGTGGGAAAAGGCGCTAAGCAAAGCCATTTTAACTTCACCCGAAAAAAGGGTTTATCCTAATCCGGGAATCTGGGAAAAAGACTTTGAAAGTGCTGAAGTCTATGTGCAGTGGGATCCGGAAAGAAATATTAAAGGAAATAAATTAGCATATCGTTCCATTCAGGTTGGCATCAGCCGTTATTTGATTGAAGAATTTAATGAAGAATGGATTGTTAAAATAGAAGATTATACTCCTTTGGTAAAAAAGATCCTACATTTTACCAAATCAGGAGCATATGATAAAGCTAAAAAGCTGTTGCCAACTGAGAAAATATATCCACTATCCAGTAAACTGGCTCAGACCATAGGAGCAATTATTTAAAAACAAGAAAAATGAAAACAGTAAGTCTTTACAGACCGGTAGGAGAAAAAGAAATGATCCTGATAGCAGAGAGTAACTACAAAAAATTTCCACCAAGATTGGAGTGGCAGCCTATTTTTTATCCCGTATTGAATGAAAGCTATGCTTCAGAGATTGCTGAAAAGTGGAATACGAGAGACGAAGCCGGAAATTATCTTGGTTTTGTTACCAAATTTGAAGTGAAAGAAGAGTTTATCGATCAATATCCTGTACAGAATGTGGGAACAAGAAGGCATAATGAATTGTGGGTTCCGTCGGAAAAGTTGGAGAATTTTAATGATGCGATTGTTGGAAATATTGAAGTGATTAAAGTATTCATAGGAGAAGAGTTTACAAAAACGGGAAGTCCAGAACTGAAAAGTCTGATGTTAAACATTAAAAAACTAACCATGACCAATAAAGGAATGGCAAAAGATACCTTAGAGATCTTAGCCAAAAAATAAAAATCCGGGAGGAGGATTTATCAACGGGGCAGAAGCTCAGGAAGAAAGTCTGGCAAGAGCTACGGCTCTATACGAAGCCCAGCTTCAAGCCTGGGATTATTACAAAATTCATAGAGATATAGAATCCTGCTTTTATACCGATATGATGATTTACAGCCCTCAGGTTCCGGTTTTCAGAAAAGATAAAGGAGAACTGTTATTGAAACCTGTTTTTTGTAATTTCATTACCTCTCCAGCGGTGAATGCCGGAGTTGTTAAAAGGCAGGAACCTGAAAGAGCAGGTGAAATATATGATGCCATGGATGTTAGAATGGATAAAATGCTCGCTTTGGCTCTGAGTCAGGGAAATGAAACTTTAATTTTAGGGGCCTGGGGATGTGGAGTCTTCAAAAATGAGCCAAAAGAAATTGTGGATTTATTTAAAACGCATCTGCATGGAAAATATAAGAATCAATTTAAAAGAGTGGTTTTTGCGGTCTTGACTAAAAAGGAAGAGATGCTGAAACTGTTTGAAGAAATATAATGAAACTTAAATTAAAAAAATATAAAGAACAATTACAGGATTGGCCTCAAAAAGGACATCATATCATGGCTCAGTATGATGATGAGAAAATTATTGCCTATCAGTCTTATCGGAAACAAATTGGAGAATTTGCTGTTAAGAATCAATATTTTGGAGGCGCATTCAGTCTGGAAAGGATGACCTGGATAAAACCCAACTTTCTATGGATGATGTACCGAAATGGGTGGGGAACCAAAGAAGATCAGGAATATGTTTTGGCGATTCACCTAAAAATGGATGCTTTCAAAAAGTATTTAGAGAATGCAGTTTATTCTTCCTACAAAGATAATTTGGGAATTTCACAGAAAGAATGGCAAGATCAGGTGAAGGAGTCTTCTGTAAGATTACAGTGGGATCCTGATCATGATCCTTTTGGAAATAAGCTGGAGAGAAGAGCAATACAAATTGGACTGAGAAATGAATTTGCCCATATTTTTGCTCATGAAGATATTCTTTTAATTGAGAACATATCGGATTTTGTAAAAGAACAGTATCAGTTTGTTTTAAATGATGATCTGGATAATTTGATTATTCCTGAGGAAAAACCACTGTTATTCGAAGATGAGGTTTTAAATAAAAAATTAAGATTAAAATGACAACAGACAGACTTTTTCTCGCTTCAAAATCACTGACGGGAACTTCTTTTGGTGATGCTTTTGGAGAAAGCTTTTTCGGAGAGGAAAGTTTGATGAAAAGGTATATACATCAGAGAGTTTTGCCTGAAAGTACTTTGGATTTTACCGATGATACAATTATGTCTGTTGCTGTTTTTAGATCTCTGGAAAATTTAGGAGAAATTAATCAGAATTTTCTGGCAAAAGTTTTTACAGAGAATTATTACCTTGATATCAACAGAGGATATGGTCCTTCCATGCATCAGTATTTCAGATCTGTGGAAAACGGAGAAAGCTGGAAAAACGTTTCCCACTCAAAATTTGAAGGACAGGGTTCTATGGGAAATGGTGGAGCAATGAGAGCTGCGGCAATCGGGGCTTATTTTTATAATGATCTGGAAAAGGTTAAAAAGAATGCAGAACTGTCATGTGAAGTTACTCATGCCAACAAAGAAGCAATAGAAGGAACAAAAGCTATTGCTTTGGCTTCGGCATTTGCCGTTCAGGAAAAACTGGAAATTATACAGATGAGCCAACAGGATTTTATTCACAAAATTCAGGATGAGCTGGAAGATTCTGACATGAAAAGTAAGCTGAATAATGTGCTTTATTTAGATGGAAAACCAAGTATAGAACTGCTGGTAAAAACTTTAGGAAATGGGATAAAAATGACAGCTCAGGACACAGTTCCTCTGGTTATCTGGATGCTGTCAAGATACAGGAATAATTTTGAAGAATGCCTCTGGCATACGGTGTCTGTTTTAGGTGACAGAGACACAACCTGTGCGATGGCTGGCGGTGTAAGCATTCTTTGCTGCGATGAAAACACTATTCCATATTGGGTCAAAGATGTAGAAAATTGGAAAAAGAGCAAATTTTATGAACATTGAATTAATAAAAGGAGATATCACAAAGATCCATGCAGATGCAATCGTCAACGCAGCCAATTCTTCGCTTCTCGGTGGAGGTGGAGTAGACGGAGCAATTCATCGTGCAGGTGGAAAGCAGATTCTTGAAGAGTGCATCCTGATTAGAAACAGACAGGGAAAATGCAATACTGGACAAGCTGTCGTAACGTCAGCGGGAAATCTTCCGGCAAAGTATGTGATTCATACCGTAGGACCTGTCTGGAATGATAATGAAGAGGAAAGCTCAGAACTTCTATCAAATTGCTATAAAAATTCTTTGCAGTTGGCCGAAAGTTTTGGAATTAAAACGGTTGCTTTTCCAAATATCAGCACAGGAATTTATAAATTTCCAAAAGAAAAGGCAGGAAAAATCGCTGTAGAAACGGTAAGAAATTTTCAGTCAGAGATCATTGAAAAAGTTATTTTTGTCTGCTTTGATGACGAAAATAAAGAAATTTATAAAAAGATTTTAGAATAATGGAGAAGTTTAATTTCAGATTTGTAGATGATCCTAAAAATAGAAATGTGGGATTAACGCTTGAAGAAATTAATACTCTCAAAGAGAAGATCGGTCTGAGGTTTCCAAAAGCTTACATTGATTATCTTCTAAAAGCGGGGAAAAATTCAAATGTGTTCAATGTTGAAACAAACAGTAGTGAATTGCAGAGAATTCAAAAAGGATTAAGGGCAGAATTAGATGCCCTTAATCTATTACAAAATGAAGAAATCTTATGTATCAAGAAAAATTTTGAAACCTATTATTTTTTTAATCTGTCTGAAAATAAAGGGACTCCCACACTTTATATTCTTTCAGAAATCTGTATAAATGAGAATTGGAATGTCTTCCAAAAAAGAATAACAACGGGGCAAGGAGAAAATTTTGTAAACTTTATTAACGGGCTGGCGGAAAAAATATATGGGAAGATGGTAAAACAATATCTTAAAAATATTCCATTATACATTATTGCAATACCAATTGCTATTGTTTTTAGTGTGCTAGCCGGGCTGATGATATTAACAGAAAAAATTTGGAGAAAAAATTAAAAAAAAATGAAAAAACTAACCATATTAAGCGGTGCAGGAATCAGTGCCGAAAGTGGCATAAAAACTTTCAGAGATGGAGATGGTCTCTGGGAAAATCATAATATCACCGACGTAGCCAGTCCGGAAGGATGGAGAAAAGACAGGGAGCTGGTACTGGAATTTTACAACCAGAGAAGAAGACAGCTTCATGAAGTTGAACCTAATGAAGCCCATCGATTAGTCGCAGAACTGGAAAAACATTTTGATGTTCAGGTCATCACTCAGAATATAGATGACCTGCATGAAAGAGCAGGATCTACGAATATACTTCATATTCATGGCGAACTGTTCAAGTCTTGCTCCTGCAACAATAAAAACCTGGTCTATGAAGAAAAAGGAGATATAAAGATTGGAGATAAAGCGGAAGATGGCGCTCAGTTAAGACCTTTTATCGTGTGGTTTGGAGAAGATGTTCCTTTGTACAAAACGGCTCAGGAAAAGGTAAAAGAAGCGGATATCCTTGTGGTGATCGGAACCTCTCTGCAGGTATACCCGGCAGCAGGACTGATCCATGAGATTAAAGACGATTGTCTGCTTGTTGTGATCAACCCCAACGAGACTGGATTTGGCTACGGAAAAAGAGCGGTTGTCATGAAAGAATCGGCGACTCAGGGCATGAAACTTCTATTTGATAAACTGGTAAATCTTGCTTGATGGAAAATGCAGTAAAAGCAGGAATTTTTGGTGTCTGTATTGGTGATGCACTAGGCGTTCCGGTTGAATTTAAGAATAGAGAAGATTTAAGAAAAAATCCGGTTACCGGTTATTTGGAATATATGTCCTGGAACCAGCCTAAAGGAACCTGGAGTGATGACAGCTCATTGACGCTTTGCATTGCGGATGTACTTACAAAAGGGTATGATTTAGAGAAGATCGGACAAAGCTTTGTAAAATGGAACAAATATGGACATTGGACAGCTTACGGAAGGCTTTTTGATATAGGGGGTACAACAAGACATTCCATTGCGAGACTGATTAAAGGAGAAAGCGCAAGATTTTCCGGAAATATTTTTGAAGAAGATAATGGGAACGGTTCTTTGATGAGAACTCTTCCCTTAGCTTTTTATCTTAAAGATGAAGGGAATATTGAGAAACTGTATCAAATGGTAAAGGAAGTCTCTGCCATTACCCACGGACATTTCCGTTCTGTTTTTGCATGCTTCATGTATATAGTTTTCGCCATAGAGCTTATTAAAGGGAAAAGTAAAAAAGAATCTTATGTGTATATGCAGAAAATGGCTTTTGAATACTCTGTAAATCAGGATTTTAACCCTTGTGAAATAGAGTTGTTCCACAGGGTTTTAAAGAATGATATTTCAGCTTATCCAGAAGAAGAAATTAAAAGTGGTGGCTACGTTCTGCACAGCTTGGAAGCTTCGCTTTGGTGCTTCCTCAATTCGGAAACCTATGCGGAAGCCGTTTTGAAAGCTGTAAATTTAGGCGGAGATACAGATACAACAGGAGCCATTACAGGAGGAATTGCCGGAATTTATTACGGATTTGAAAACATCCCGGAAGAATGGATATCCGGATTGGTAAGAAAAGAAGATATTGAAGTTTTATGTGAAAAGCTTCAGGAAAAATTAATGAATTAAGAACATACACAATGAACGAAATAGAAAACAAAAGAATAAGCAAATTTCTAAGCCTTATTCTCCGACATCAGCCTGAAACTATTCAGTTAAAACTGGATGAAAATGGTTGGGCAGAAGTGAATGAACTGATTACAAAATCTGCAAAAGGCAGAATGCATTTCACTTTTGAAGAGTTGGAAGAAGTCGTAGAAACCAATAATAAAAAGCGGTTTGCTTTTAATGAAGATAAAACAAAAATCAGAGCAAGCCAGGGACATTCCATTGATGTTGATCTGGCCTTGAATACAGTGCAACCCCCTGATTTTCTCTATCACGGAACAGCAGAAACAAATATTTCTTCTATCCTGGAAAAAGGAATTGAGAAAAGAAGCAGGCAGCATGTTCATTTAAGTGCAGATAAGGAGACCGCGACAAAAGTAGGCATGCGTCATGGAAAACCCATTATTCTCACAATAAGAACTGGAGATATGCATAATGACGGAATACTTTTTTATCTTTCAGCAAACAATGTCTGGCTGACAGATTTTGTAGAGGCAAAATATATTTCAAAGTAAAAAAATGAGCAGAACACTTGTAATCGGAGATATTCACGGAGGATTTAAAGCCTTGCAGCAGATTTTTGAAAGAGCAGAAGTAACAGATAATGATAGGTTTATATTTCTTGGAGATTATGTAGATGGCTGGAGTGAATCTTCTCAGGTCATCCGTTTTCTGATGGAGCTTTCCCAAAAAAATGACTGTATTTTCATAAGAGGAAATCATGATGCATGGTGCGAAGATTGGCTTTCCGTTGGAAATACACCCGATATGTGGCTGTTCAACGGAGGGAAAAGCACTATTGAAAGCTATAATGATTATTCATTGGAAGACCTTGATCTTCATCTTGAATTCTTCCAAAGGATGAAAAGTTATCATATAGATCATAACAACCGCCTTTTTATTCACGCCGGATATTCATCTATGCACGGTCCCGAAAAAGAAGTGTATTCCAGCAATTACCGTTGGGACAGAACCCTTTGGGAAATGGCTGTTGCGATGGACAAAAAATTAGAAAAAAACTCAGTGCTTTATCCAAAAAGACTTCTTTTGTACAGAGAAATCTTTATCGGACACACCCCGACAATAGATATAGGAATTAATCATCCTGCCAATAAAGCCAATATTTGGAATATAGACACAGGAGCCGCCTATACAGGTTCATTATCAATGATGGATATTGATACCAAAGAAGTCTGGCAAAGCGATCTGCTTCCTTCTTTGTACCCAAGTGAAAAAGGCAGAAATAGTGATGTCATAGGAAATAAAACCTTATGAAAATAGATCATAGATCGTCAAGACTCCCAACCTTATAGGTTTCCAAAATCTATAAGGTTTTAACCATAAAAACTCAATGTAAATATCATATATATAATAGATTACACACGATTCCCAAAACAGCATGTTATCCAGTGAAATCCCTGATGTTCCTGCACCGTAAAATAGCTATTAAGGCCAAAAATATTAGCGTCCTTGTGTAAATTCACTTAATAATATACGGCCGAATAAATCCTCATTTCCCTTTCCCACCCAAATCATATTAAGTAATTTTGAAGTCTAAAAACTGCTTCAATGAAACTGAAATACCTCTTGATTTTCCTAAGCACAACATTGCTTTTAGCCCAAAATTCATTTCAGACCCCTTTTGAAAAGGGAAACAGAAACCAAACCGTTACCTATGAGGAAATGAATAGCTATTACCAGGATCTTGCTAAAAATTTCAGTACGATTCAGTACCTCAAAAAAGGGGAAGATGACAATGGAAAGGCAATTTATGTCGTGGTCTACAATCCTTTTCCTGAAAAAGATCTGGAGAAGCTGAGAAAAGAGAAAGCCGTCTTAATGGTCAACAATGGAATCCATCCGGGAGAACCTGACGGAATAGATGCCACGATGATGCTGATGAGGGATCTTGCAACAGGGAAAGTGAAAACACCTCAGAACTTTGTTTTAGCCGCTATTTCTGCCTATAATGTTAGCGGGATGCTGAACAGGGGTTCCTTTTCCAGAGCCAATCAGAATGGCCCGGAGCAGTATGGTTTCAGGGGAAATGCCAGAAACTACGACCTGAACAGAGATTTCATTAAAGCAGACTCAAAGAATGCCAAAAGTTTTCAGGAAATCTATCAGTGGCTGCAGCCGGATGTTTTTATAGATAATCACGTGAGTAATGGAGCTGATTATCAGTATACTTTTACCTACATTTCTACCTTTAAGGAACGTCTTGGAAATCCATTGGGAACCTATTTTTACAATGATTACCAGACCAAAAATCTGGATGAAATGAAGAAACTCGGCTATGAAAGTACACCTTACGTAAACATCCATGGGGATGTTCCCGATATCGGATTTGCAGCTTTTGAAGATTCTCCCAGATACTCTACCGGCTATACCTCTTTATTTAATACTATGGGAACTGTTCCCGAAACCCATATGCTGAAGCCTTATGATAAAAGGGTGGATGCTACATACCAATATATGCTGGTGAATCTTCAGAGTCTGGACAGAGACCATAAAAAGATCAAACAGCTCCGTCTTGAGAACTTAAAGCAGTACAAAGCGGGGATGCAGTATGGTATCCGTTGGAAAATAGATTCTACAAAATTTTCTACGATGGATTTTAAAGGGTACGAAGGAAATTATAAACCGAGTGATATTTCCGGTAAACCAAGACTGTTTTACGACAGAAATAAACCTTTTACAAAGAAGATCAAGCTGTTTATGACAGCGGTTCCTACAGGATATATTACCATTCCTAAATACTATATCGTTCCACAGTCCCAATACCGTGTAATCGAAGAACTGAGAAGAAATAAAATCAGGATGAGTGCACTTAAAAAAGACAGTACGGCTTCGGTTGAGTCTTATAAGATCAATGATTTTAAAACTGTGAAAAATCCTTACGAAGGACATTATCTTCATTATGATACAAGCGTAGAAAAAACAAAAAGAAATCTTGCCTTCCTGGCTGGAGACTATCTTATTCCAACAGATCAGCCAGGCGTAAAATATATCATCGAAACACTTGAACCTGAGGCATTAGACTCGTTTTTCAACTGGAATGTATTTGATGGAATTCTTGCTCAGAAGGAATATTATTCTGCCTATATTTTTGAAGACACTGCTTCAGAACTATTGAAGAAAGATAAAAAACTAAAAGAAGCTTTTGAGGCTAAAAAATCATCAGATAAAAAGTTTAATGACGATGGTACGGCCCAACTTGACTGGATCTACAGGAATTCTCCTTATTTCGAAGAAAAAACATTCAGACAATATCCGGTTTACAGAATATTATAAATATTTTAAATTGCGTTAAATTTCTGGTTTTCAGTATTTAATTAATAGGATTTCCACTCATGCAGATAGGGTGTTTTTCCTGCTGGACTTTGAACTTGCTCTGCCGAAATTTGCTTTATAAAACCAATAAAAATTATAGTATGGCCACTAAAAAGCAATTTTTCGTTTCGTTAGAAGGGGTTGATCTTTCAGACGAGCAGTTGAAAAACATCGACAGAGGAATTCAGAGTGTTGTTCTTTCTGAATTGTCAAAGATTGATAATACGCAGGCTTTCGGAGCTCACAGGGACTTTAAAGGACTGTTAAGACCTATGAAAATCAAAGATTGGTTTCCATGGGGAATCATCATCTTCAAACCCGGAATTGATATTCAGAGCCAGGTGAAAGATATTCAGTCTCAAATAAAAGGCTATGGAGGCTAATTCCAATACTTCAAAGAAGATGTGCCCCAGTTATCTTGGTAAAGTAGGGGCACAGCTTTTTGGTGTTACCGGTAAAGACGGTAAAGTAAAATTTATAACACCTCTTATCGTTACAGAAGATTTCCTGGAGCAGAATAAAGACAAAAACAGTCTTGAGCAGAGATTTCGTTTTACAGGAAAATGTGTTGAAAAAGGCTGCGCACAATGGAATAAAGAAGAATCTAAATGTTCATTATCTCAAAAAGTACAGCATTTGGATCTAAACAAAGAAAAAGAACTGTTCTTTTGCCCAATTCGGTCGCATTGCAGATGGTTCTCACAGGATGGAAAAGAAGCCTGTTTCTCCTGCAATGAAGTGACGAGAAATATGGAAGAACTTTTGGTGAGTACACAAACATAAAAAAAGACGCTTCACATTGAAACGTCTTTTTTGTTTTATTTAGGTAAGCCTCTTTTTAAAGCAATCTCTGCGGTCTTAACCGCTGCTTTTTCTTTCCAGTCCATGTATTTGTTTTTAAAATTGGACTTCATAATATCGTCAAACTTACGTTGTACAGTAAGGTTCCAAATCGAGTGAGCCTTCACTGCCCAGGATTTGTCCCAGGCTCTTAACGAGATGGAGAAACTTCCATCGAGATATTTCATCCAGTGCCACCATCCTGTAGGCATGAAAAGCGTGTCCCCATGTTCAAGGAAACACTCAATTCCTTCTACACCATCCAGAGCGGGATATTTCTCGAAATCAGGGTTGTCGATATCATAATCTTCCAGTGCATAGGTTGCATAAGGAAGGCGATATAATCTTTCTTTCCATTTATGTTCAAACAACTTCACGTGTTTTCTTCCATTGAAGTGCGTGTGGAAAATATGGGCCATATCAATATCAAAATGAAGGAAAGTTACAGAACTCTTACCTCCAAAAAACATAGAAGGGTACTTATCTAAGAAACCTCCCATAAGCTCTTTTGGTGCGATAAAATCGTCCATTAATTTATTGGCATGTTTTATCGGATCAAAAAAGAAAATTCTCAGATCGGTAGGCTCTCTTTGAATAAGGTCTATATAATCCGCGAACTTCATTTTTGTCGTTGGTGTATTGATGGGAGCTGCAGGATCGGCTTTTTTAGAATCATAAAGAGGAACTTCAACATCACCTACCACCTCCTTCACATAATCCATCGTCCACTTCTGATAAGCAGGCCAATTTCTTGCCATATTTTTAATGACAACGGGCCTTCTGGGCTTTAGATATTTTTCCATAAACTCTTCCTGAGTAATATCATCTACAACATCTATAGGCTTTAAAATAATTCCCATTTTATAAATTTTATGTTACAAAATTATTAAATAAATATATATGAATCAGTGTTTAAGTTTTTTTTAATCTATGATTCAAATCACTTTTAACTATTTAGACTAAATAAAAATATTAATAATTATTCTTTCTGATATAGTCCTTGGGTTTTTGGCACTATAAGAACATATTTTCTCCGAAAATGTTAAACCGGGATAAAAATATCTTTATTGTTCCGACTTAAATTTAGTGATAAGATTTTAAAGAATTGATATACCAAACGAATTTTAAACATAAAACTGACAGAGTCTTATGTAAAATATCTTAATCTTAAAATTTCGATGCGTATTCCACGCTTAGTAAAGATATTTTAAAATTTTTTACTAAAAGATTGGGTATATAAAAAATATCACTATGTTTATAGTGTTAAATCATTTAACCTTTATCAATAAAATACATCTTTATAAAAAGTGTAACAAAAAACACAACCAATAAACTAATTAGGCAAATAATAAATTATGAAAAGAAAGATCTCATTGTTTCTGATGCTATTTTTTACGGTGCTCACTTATGCACAGAAAACGGTATCAGGGAAAATTACCGATGAAGACGGATCTGCTATACCAAGTGCCAGTGTTACCATAGAAGAACCTGAAAAAGATGCTATTCTGGCATATGGAATCACGAATTCTAAAGGGGAATATAAAGTGACATTTACTTCTTCAGAACCTAATGTAGATCTGAAAGTAAAAGCTTTCAACCAAAAACCACTGACCAAACAAATTACCAACGGTGATCAGACCCTCACTTTCAAAATGCAGTCTGAGGCCACAGAAATAAAAGAGGTACAGCTTAAAACAAAGATGATCACGGCAAGAGGAGATACCATTGCCTACGATCTTAAAGCTTTTGACAGCAAAAGCGACAGAACGCTTGCTGATGTGATGAGAAAAATCCCGGGAATAGAAGTTAATAAAGACGGGACGATTCTTTATCAGGGAAATGCTATTAACAAATTCTATGTTAACGGTAAAGACCTTATGGAAGGCGGTTATGGAACCATCAATAACTCGCTCCCAAAAGATGCGGTGCAAAAAGTGGAGGTTCTTGAAAATCACCAGCCGGTAAAAATTTTACAGGATAAAGTACCATCTGACCAGGCTGCCATCAATATTAAACTGAAAAATTCTGTTACCATGACCGGAAGAGGAGAAGTGGGAACAGGTTTTGGAGATCCTTGGCTATGGAACGTTAAGCTGACCCCAATGTTTTTTGGACAGAAAAGCCAGTGGGTGGTAAACTATAAAGCCAATAATATGGGGGAACAGGTAGAAAGCGAAGGAAACATCTTGGCTTTTGGAAGCGGATGGGAAGGCAAAAGAATCAATGCTGCCCAAAACGACTGGCTGAATGTAGAAAATGCAGATGCTCCCAATTTACCTGTGAAAAGATATCTAATGAACAGCGTACATTACTTGTCCGCAAACTATCTTACGAATATTGACAAAAAGAAAGAATGGGAGCTAAAGGCAAATGCCAATTATACGAATAATGCAGTAGAGAGAGAAGATATTGTAGAAACTGTCTATAGCCCAAGAGATGATAAACCGGGTTCAACGATAACAACAAGTACTAAAAATAAATTTTTCACAGATAAGCTGAAAGGGGAGCTTATCTTTACTAAAAACGCAAAGAAAGGATTCTTTAAAAACACAACAAGTTTCAGTCAATTCTGGAATGCTGACCGGGCTCTTGCTACGAGAGTGGGGAGAGTTGGAAATGAAGCTGTACAATCGCCTACTTCTTCTTTCCAGAACTCTTTAAGTACGATTATACCATGGAAGGAAAAAATGGTGAACTTTAAATCATATATCAGCTATCAGGATGATAGCCAGACTCTTGAAGTAGAACCGGCGAATTACCTTCAGATTTTATATAAAAATCCGACATCAAATTCTACCACACCTATTAATTTTGCTCCGGGAACATCAGCATTGCAGAGCTTCAGACTTAAAACTTTAGATACTTCCCACTCTGCCAACATAAGTTTCAGTACAAAAGGATGGACATTTACCCCTCAGGTAGGAGTTGATTTTTCATCCAAAGAGCTTAATACAGACTTTACAGGCACAGCAATTCCAAATCCTTTGATTCCAAATGATGTTGCCCCAAGTTTTGATGGACCAGGCTATGAAAACGATCTGAAATTTACGGAATTTGCTCCTACGGGATCTTTAGGAATTAATTACAAATCAGAGGCGTGGAGTTTATTTGCAAACATTCCTGTAAATTTCAATAGCATCAAAGCTGAGGACGACCTAAGAAATGTACATAAATCACTGAACAAAACCACGTTTACTCCAAATGCTTATTTACAGTATTCATTTGCTTCTTTCTGGAAAGCAAGTGTGAACGGAAATATAAGCAATAACTTCGGAGATGTAAAGTCTGCTTATGCAGGATATATGCTTCTTAGTCCTGGAGGATTTAATGTAATGGATCCTAATAATCCAATTCCTCAAACTCTTTCTAAGAGTGGAGCTACAAGAATTGAGTATAGAAATCCTTTGAACAACCTCTTTTTCAATGTGACTTACTCTCTAAGCGACAGCAAAAAGAACCTTCTTGCTTCTCCAATTCTTGATATAACTACAGGATTTACATTAATTCAGTACAGAGAGCAGGAAAATCATGCAAAAAACAACCGCTTTGGTGTGGAAGTAGGTAAATACTTTCCGAAATTTAAAACCAATGCTTCTGTAAGCTACAGTAACAGCTTATCTAAAGCAGATGCCTTCCTGGATAATGTTCAATATCTGAGTAAAAATAATACACAGTCTTACGGATTTAAATTAAACAATACGTATTTCAGCTGGATGAGTTTAGATTATAATCTAAGCCTTTCCAGAAACAAACAGGATAATGAGGGATTGAGTGAAAGAGGAGGAAGTTTAGGAATTAATAAAGGATTCAATCACAATTTAGGAGCATTTTTCTACCCGGTTGAAAACCATACTGTAGGGTTTAGCTGGGATCAGGTGAATACAAGTGATGGACAGAATAAGTACAATAACGCTTTTTATGATCTTTCTTACCAGTTTACCTGGTCTAAAAAGAAAATTGATTTTGAACTTAAATGGATGAATATTGCTAACAGAAGGGTTTTTGAGACCTATAATATTAATCAGGCAACCAACAGTGTAGCATATACAAGAATACAGCTCCGCCCAAGCCAGGTCATGTTTACTGTAAAATTTAATTTCAAATAGAATAAACAAAAAAACCAATCTCCCGAAGATTGGTTTTTTCGTTTAAGATATATGCTGTTGCTCTAGAAACCTTGGTTGTCTGCAGATGGGCCGTAGCTTCCGGGAAGAGGAATTTCATTCAACCTGTAATATACTCCAAGCTGTGCTCTGTGGTGGGTGATTTGGTTTAAAGCGTGACGGATAGATCCGTATTTGGTCCATTTGGCAACTTCATGGCCACTGTTTTTTAAAGCCCAATATTCGTTGAGATCTTCTTCCTTAGCCTGGCCAAGTGATTCCTGTGCGGATTTAAAATTATCATCAAGGGTCTGCAAAAGATCTTCTTTTGTTGAAAGGTGCTTGGGCTGAAAATCTCCATTGGCAAAATCAACCTCCGAAGTTTTCAGGATGGTGTCCGGCCATCCGAAAATCTCAGAAATGTGAGTGGCCAGAGGCATCAACTTCATACTTTTCTCATGAGGAGAATAGTCGTTTTTGTTTTCAGGGTAAGCTTCAAAGAACTTTCTGGTCGTCTGATATTCGTTTTCAAACTCGTCTTTAAATTGTGATAAAGTGTCCATATTATTTTGTTTTTTAAGTACTTAAAGATAAGTCTTTTGGAATGTAAAATGTTTTAACGGAATCATAATTTTATAAAATTCAGATCAATTAACTTAACATAATCTACAGAAAATAAAAAATAAACCAGAGAAAATTAAGGTGTCACTTATTTGAAATTCAGTAATTTATATTTTCTGAAATCAAATTTTGAAAAAAAACTGTAACATATTTCATCAACTGCTCACTAATTAGTAAACATCATTACTATGAAAAAACTATTTTCAGTATTCTTTATCGCTCTTTTTGCCTTCGCATCAGCACAGGATTCGAAAGATGCAAAAGAGTCTGCAAACCGTTTCTTTTATGAACTGACTTTTAAGCCGAAGAAAGATTCTACGAAACTGGATAAAGTAGTGACCATCTTAGATATTACAGATAAGAACAGATCAATTTATCAGGATTATACGGTGATTGCTCAGGACTCAATCATGAAAATTGAAATGGAAGCCATTCAGAAATCCGGGATGATGAAAGACCTATCTAAATCTCTTAAAACACCTAAAATTTCAGCTAGGGTCTACAAGACATATCCAAGCATGAAAATACAGTATGTAGATAAAATAGCAAGCGGTTTTACGCCAACTAATATTGGATATAGTGAAGAATTGAAATTTAACTGGAATATCCTGAATGATAAACAAAAAATAGGGGAATACAATACACAAAAAGCAACTACAGAATTTGGAGGAAGAAAATGGACTGCCTGGTTCAGTACTGATCTGCCATTTCAGGATGGACCCTATAAATTCTTTGGGCTTCCGGGGTTGATCATTAAAATTGAAGATGATCAGAAAAATTACTCTTGGGTTTTACAGGGAAATAAAAAAATTAAGGATTATACAGAATACTCATATATAGAAAGCCTTATGCAGGCAAAAGGAGGGAAAGTAAATGAATTAAGCAGAGAAAAGTTTGAAAAGACATTCAACGACTTCAAAAAAGATCCTTTTGCGTCAATCAGACCTATGATGACACAGGAAATGATGTCTAAATCTGTTCCGGGAATGGATGGAACAGTTGGAGATATGGTCAAAAAGCAGGAAAAGCAGTACAAAGACTTTTATAATGCGAATGATAATCCGATAGAAATATCATTACAAAGTACCGACAAAATGAAAAAATAAACATTCATATCAACTAAATTATATTTTTGAATCAACCCAGATACAGTCATGTATTTGGGTTGATTTCTTTCATGTCTGTCGTTATTTAGATTAAATTTAAATAACGTATATTTGCGGTTACTAAAAAGCAGGTTTTGAAAGAGAAGGACTTACATAAATTAAGCAAATTCCCTAAAAACAAAATGGGGAAGATTTTGGGGTATGATAATGATCACCTTAAAATGCCCAATAAGATTATAGAAATGGGACTTCTGCCGGAAACAATTTTCAGAATATTGTATCAGGCACCATTCAATGGTCCTATGTATGTAGAATTTGGAGAAGAGAAAAGCCGAATCGCTCTACGTGAAGAAGAGGGAAATTATATCATTGTTGAAGAATTGAATTAATGCAGGAAAATAAGAAAAAACAGGTCCTTTTAGTCGGGAATCCTAACGTCGGAAAGTCTACGGTTTTCAATGCACTGTGCAATAAAAAACAGAAAACCGGAAATTACGCAGGTGTTACCGTTGCGAGCCATTCTGGAAACTACACCTATAAGAACGAAGAAGTTGAGGTCATCGACCTTCCCGGTTCATACAGTGTCTATCCAAGCTCGGAAGATGAAGCTATTTTTTCCAAATTTCTTATCGACGAGCAGGAAAATTATGCTGGAGTCGTTTACATTCTTGAAGCATTGAGCCTCAAAAGAGGATTGCTTCTGTTTCAGCAAATACAGGATCTGGGTATTCCGATGATTCTGGTAGTCAACCAGATCGATCAGGCTGAAAGAAGAGGAATTTCCATAGATATCCAGAAGTTTTCTGATGCTTTAGGAATCAAAATCATCCAAACCAACGCCAAAGAGCAGTTGGGAATAGACGAGATCAGAGAAGCCGTTCTGCAAAATGGTTTTGTAAAAGCAGATAAAAACTCTTTCGAAACACCGAACGAACATAAAGATTTTATACAGAAACTAGCGGCCCACAAAGGTATCGACAACGAATACAAAGCCTGGATGAGTCTTTCCTTAGGGTCAGATCTGGGAAAAATTGCGTCTATAAAAGATCTTATGAACGAACCTGACTCCAAAAGTTTGGTTCCTAAAAGACTTCAGGTACAGGAAACGGTAAGAAGGTATCAGAACGTTGACAAAATTTTAGCCAATGTTATCTCTAAAAAAGCTCAGTTTAAAGAGCTCCTGACAGAAAAACTGGATAAAGTACTGGTTCACAAATTCTGGGGCTATGTCGTTTTTCTGATGATTCTGTTGGTTATTTTCCAAAGTGTTTTCTTCCTTGCCGAATATCCAATGAACTGGATTGAGGAATTATTCTCCTGGCTGGCTGCCTTTAGTGCGGAACATTTGCCGGAAGGACCGATCAATTCATTGATCTCAAATGGAATTGTGCCGGGAATAGGAGGGATTGTGGTTTTTGCGCCACAAATCGGTATTTTATTGTATTTCTTATACCTGTTAGAGGACTCAGGATATATGGCGAGAGTAGTATTCCTGATGGATAGACTCTTACGTCCTTTTGGACTCAATGGAAAAAGTATTGTTCCCCTGGTATCGGGGACAGCATGTGCTATACCTGCCGTAATTTCTACAAGAAATATTGAGAATGTCAGAGAAAGACTGTTAACTATTTTAGTGACCCCTTTCATGACCTGTTCCGCAAGACTTCCGGTTTACAGTATTATTATAGGACTGATTATCTCGGAAGGATCCTTCCTTGGAATTAAATATAAAGCACTGGTGCTGATGGCCATGTACCTGCTAGGTTTCCTGGTAGCGTTGTTTTCAGCGGCGATTCTAAAAAGATTTATCAAAAACGAAGGTAAAACCTATCTTGTCATGGACCTTCCTGCCTATAAAAAACCACTATTCGGATACGATCTTAAAATGGTTTTGGGCAAGGTGTGGGAATTCGTTACAGGAGCAGGAAAGATTATTTTTATTGTCAGCATCATTATTTGGTTCTTAAGTTATTTTGGACCCAAGCAGAGCCCAGAGCAATTTGTGGCAACAAATGTAGAGTTGGACCACTCATACCTGGCCAAAATGGGGAAAGGAATTGAACCTCTTATTGAACCTCTTGGATATGACTGGAAAATGGGTGTAGGAATTCTGACGAGTTTCGTAGCGCGAGAAGTTTTCGTAGGAACGATGTCTACGCTTTACAGTCTTGAAGATGATGCCCCTGAAGTAAAGGTAATCGATAAAATGAGAAGAGATGTGAATCCTGACGGAACTAAAGTTTTCAGCTTTGCAACAGGTATTTCAGTTCTTTTATTTTACGCATTTGCAATGCAGTGTGTTTCTACACTTGCAGTAGTCTACAGAGAGACCAAAAGCTGGAAATGGACCGGCTTCCAGGTAGCGATGATGACAGGTTTGGCATATTTTGTGTCGTTGATAGCATATCAGATTTTAAAATAATGGATACTTCATTAATTTTCCAGTACGTAATTATTGTATTGATCGTTGCATTTGCCTGCTACTCTTTATTTAAAGTGCTCAGAAAGAATTTTGCACCAAAAAAATTCAGTTCCAAAAGAACAGGGTGCGATAAAGACTGTGGATGTTCATGATCTGTTTTTAAGCTTATAATTGAAAAAATTGTAGTAATTTCATTTTTTGAAACTAAAACCTTTTCGATTTGAGCCCGAAATCAGCAGCATTATTTCTATTTTTCCTTGTAACGGCTATGGTAAATGCCCAGACCGATACGGCCAAAATCAAGTCTTATGCAGATCAGGTTATGGTCAGGGTAAACCTTGATACCAATATTGAAAAATATGTTTTTACGGAAGGTCCCGAGGATAAACCGTTGGAAACAATTCTTACCATCAACAATAAAACGAGAGCTTCTTTTTCTGTCGATTACAGGATTATAAGTGCTACCGTTTCTTTTACACCCAACTTTCTTCCCGGAAACAATGATAATGAACTGAAAGGAAGCAGTTCTTATGCAGACTTCAGATTTCGTTTTTTTCCAAAAAGATTTATTCAGACCGTTTATTACAAAAATGTAAAAGGATTTTATATTGAGAATATGGCAGACCTTTTTCCGGAATGGAAAGAGGGTAAAGACGCCTATCTTCAGTTTCCGAATTTGAGGATTCAAAGCTTTGGAGGATCTACAGCATTTGTAATGAAAAAAGATTTTTCCCTGAAAAGTATCTATACGCAGGGAGAATGGCAAAAAGAAAGCCGTGGAAGCTGGGTTCCTTTTGTAGACTATGACCTTTCCGTTTTCAGAGATATGATCGGTGACAGAAAAGGAAAGGAACTGCAGTATAGTTTCGCAGCTAATATGGGTTATTTTTATAACTGGGTATTGGGCGAAAAAAAAAGAGTAAATATCTCACCTAATGTTTCGCTGGGATTAGGCGGAATGTTTTCCAGCAGCTGGGATATTGGAAATGATGGCTCAAAATTAAACAAAGAAAATACCCAATACCTCATTCTCAGGTTTGCTACAGGACTTCATATTGGATATAATACAGATAGATTCCTGTTTGGAGGGAAATTTAATGTCAATGCATATACATACAATGAAAGCGCAAACGAGAACGTGCAGAACAATAATATTTACGGGCTGCTTTATATAGGTTATCGTTTCCCCCCTCCAAAGGTAGTACAGAGAAATTATGACAAGATCCAGAAAAAGATTCCTATTTTATAACTTATGGGTCTTTTAAGTATCTTTGTCTCCCAGAATAAAACAACTTAAAAAAATAAAAACAGAATGTCGCTAATAAAATCTATTTCAGGGATCCGAGGGACAATCGGGGGAAAAGTAAATGATAACCTGACTCCTCTGGATGTGGTGAAATTTGCTTCCGCATTCGGGACCTGGCTTCAGAATACACAGAATAAAAAAAACTTAAGACTTGTTATAGGAAGAGACGCCAGAATTTCGGGAGAAATGGTTTCGTCACTGGTAGCAGCTACCCTTCAGGGCTTGGGAATTAATGTAGTAGATCTTGGGCTTTCCACAACGCCAACCGTGGAAATCATGGTGCCTGAACTGAACGCAGACGGAGGAATTATTCTTACTGCTTCCCACAATCCCAAACAGTGGAACGCTCTTAAGTTGTTGAATGGCAAAGGAGAATTCATCAGCGGAGATGATGGGGCAAAGGTACTTGCTCTGGCAGAAAGCGAAGATTTCAATTACGCAGAAGTAGATGACCTCGGAAAATATGAAACAAGACAAGATGCGTTTGATATTCATATTCAGCAGATTTTAGATCTTCGGATGGTAGATGTTGAAGCCATTAAAGCTAAAAAATTCAAAATAGTTTTGGATGCCGTGAATTCTACAGGGGGTATAGCTATCCCAATGCTGTTGGATAAATTGGGATGTGAGACTGTAAAATTATACTGTGAACCGAACGGACAGTTCCCGCACAATCCGGAACCATTGAAAGAGCATTTGGGAGACATCTGCGAACTGGTAATAAAGGAAAAGGCTGATTTGGGAATCGTTGTAGATCCGGATGTAGACAGATTAGCCCTAATTGATGAAAAAGGCGAAATGTTTGGGGAAGAATATACCCTTGTTGCTGTTGCAGATTATTTGTTGAAGCATAAAAAAGGAGCAGCGATCTCCAATCTTTCTTCAAGCCGTGCATTGAGGGATGTCGCCGGAAGCCACGATTCAGAATACTTTGCAAGTGCTGTAGGGGAAGTAAATGTGGTTAACCTGATGAAAGAGAAAAATGCAGTGATCGGAGGAGAAGGAAATGGTGGAATTATCTATCCTGATCTTCATTACGGAAGAGATTCTTTGGTTGGTGCCGCGTTATTTTTAACCCATCTTGCCAAAGAAGGCAAAACGGTTTCAGAACTGAGAACTGGCTACCCAAGTTACTTTATGGGTAAAAAGAAAATAGAGCTGACTCCGGAGATTAATGTGGATGATATTTTAGCCAAAATGGAAAAAGAATATCAGAATGAAGAAGTTTCCACAGTAGACGGCGTTAAAATTGACTTTGAAAACAATTGGGTTCATCTTAGAAAATCCAATACAGAGCCGATTATCAGGATCTATACCGAAGCTTATACGCAGGAAGAAGCGGACAAACTTGGAGATGATATCATCGCTAAAATTAAAAGTTTAATTTAAAATATAACAGGAACGGAACAGAAATGTTCCGTTCTTTTTTTACCAACATGTTTGAGCATATACAGAACAGATTTCTATTTCCAACGGAAAAATGGAGGAAATTTCTAAGTTGTTTTGAGCGTATAGAGATTCCCGCTAAGACCCTTCTTTTAAAAGAAAATGAGGTGTCGGACACTGCGTACTATATTGAAAAAGGAGTCGTAAGAGCCTGGTACAATAATGATGGAAAAGATGTGACCTTCCAGTTCTTTATGGAAAACACCATGTTTTCATCCCTTGAAAGTTTCAGGAAAGGGCTTCCCAGCATGGTTTCGTTCGAGACAATAGAATCCTGTGTTTTATGGAAGATTGCCAAATCTGATGCAGACGTCATTCTGGCAGAGGTTTATGAAGATCCGGAATTGAGAAGCCAATTTATGGATTCCCTTTTTGAAAGGATATTTGATTATATGAAACATTTTTTTTCGTTTATAAAGGACACTCCTAAACAGCGGTACATCAGTCTTGCCAAAGAACGGCCGGAAATCATCAGAAGAATTCCCCAGCATTATATAGCTTCTTACCTCGGAATTACAACCGTACATCTCAGTAGAATCAAAAGCAGTATTCTAAAAGATGATTCTTTAAAATAATTAAAATGATAACAAATGTTATCGCTTCACAGGCAGCTGTCATCCTAATTTTGTGTAAAATCTAAAATAATGAAAGCAGCAGTAGTATTTGAAAAAGGAAGTATTCCTCAATACGCAGATTTCCCCGATCCACAAGCTCCCAAAGAAAATGAAATGCAGGTATCTGTCAAAGCAGCATCGATTAAAAATCTTGACAGAGCCATCGCCGGTGGGAGCCATTATTCCGTAAGCAATGATACCCATCAGCCAAAAATTATAGGAACGGACGGTGCCGGATATCTTGAAAACGGTAAAAAAGTTTATTTTTTCAGTAAAAAAGGAACCGCTGCAGAGAAAGTCAATGCTGAAAAACGATTTATTATTCCTGTGTCAGATGAATTGGACTTTGCCACAGCTTCTGCGTTGCCGAATGCCGTAATGGGATCTGCGATGGGTTTGAAGTTCAAGGCCGGAATGAAACCTGGAGATACTGTTTTGATCAACGGAGCCACCGGAATCACAGGAAGAATAGCGGTTCAGGTCGCAAAATTATATGGGGCGAAGAAGATCATTGCTACAGGCAGGAATGAAGAATCTTTACAGACTCTTCTTACACTGGGGGCAGATGAAATAGTTTCACTGAAACAGCAGGATGAAGATTTTAAAAGTAAAATAATCGATATTCACAGTGAAACACCTGTTGATATTATTTTAGATTATCTCTGGGGACATTCCGTGGAAATGCTGTTATCTGCTCTTAAAGGAAACGGAACTTTTTCCCACAAAACAAAACTGGTTTCAGTAGGAGGTATGAGTGGTGATGCCATCCAGCTGTCTTCACAGATTCTCAGGGGAACGGATATTCAGATCTCCGGATCCGGATTGGGAAGCTGGACAAAAGAAGAGACTCATCTGCTGTTTACGGAAATCATTCCCGAAATGTTTCAGGCGGCTGTAGAAAAGAGAATGATAATAGATGCACAAATTGCCTCGATAAAAGATATAGAATCGTTTTGGAATGCAGAAATTCCGGCTGGAAAAAGACTCGTTATAACTATTTAACCACAATTTGCGTTATTTATCCACAATCCTTTTATCTGTTTTCTTTTTTTACTATCTTTATTATAGAAATTTATGAAAAATTAATTCAAAAAAAAGTTGCAACTTTGCATAAACATTTGAATGTCAGTTTCAGAAGTTATTATTAATTAATAAAGTTTGCCGAGGTTTGTAAGTATATTCAGACATCGGGCCGACAAAGACGACACTATTGGAAGAGTATTTTGGAAATGAACTTGTAAAAAAGTTCGAGGAAATGATGGAAAATAATGATGAATTCTACTTCGATACCGAAGAGTTGGAAGACATTATTGTTTATTATTTGGAGCTGGGAGATTTTAACTACGCAGACAATGCTGTTAATTATGGACTTAAGCTTCACCCGAATTCATTAGATATCAAGATCAAAAGACTTGAGATTCTTTTGGAATGGGAAGAGTATAATACAGCGAAAGAACTTATTGACGAACTTAAAGGTGCATCAATGGAGAACACGGACTTTTTAGTCTGCTACGCAAAGTATTATTCGAGCCTGGGAAACCCTAGAAAATCCATTGATATCTGTAAAAAAGCTTTAGAACTGAAAGAAGAAGAGAACTTCCTTCACAACTTTATTGCAGACGAATATGTGAATTTGGGAGATCCCTTTAACGCTCTTAAACACTACAGAAAAGCTCTGAAAGAAGATCCTACAGATGAGTATTCACTGGAAAACTGTATGATCTGCTTCAGTGACCTGAATAAGAGCGAGGAGGCTATTGCCTTTCTTAATGAATATTTAGATGAATTTGCTTATTCTGAAACCGCATGGTTTGAATATGGGCAGTTTTATTTCAACAGAAAGAATTTTGAAGAAGCCATCAAGGGGTATGATTACCTCCTGGCAATCAATTCCAGTTCGGTGGGAGTATATGCTAACAAAGCAGCCTGCTACGAAGCTTTAGGGCAGTATCAGAAAGCCGTGTCAGTATATGAGGAAATGCTTGAACTTGAATATACCAAAGCATTTACTTTCTATAAGATTGGATTATGCTATAAGGCTCAAAAGCAGTCTATTATGGCGCTTAATGCATTCCAGAAATCATTGAGAGAAGATCCTCAGTTTTATCTGGCAATGATGGAGCAGTCTTATCTTTATGAAGAAATGGGTGGTATGAAAGAAGCACTTCATTTTGCTAAAGAAGCAACCCATCTCAATGACAGCAATCTCGACTATCAGAAAAGACTGGCATTTCTGTTCATTGATTCAGGGAAATTTGAAGAAAGTCTTGCCTGCCTGAAAAAGCTGGTAGAGGCGGAGCCTTCAAGATTCTATAACTGGTATGCCTATTCAGAAGTTTTGATGCTTCTTGGAGAATATGAAGAAGCGGTAACGATTCTGGACAAAGCAATAAAGGTACACGACAGAGCAGAGCTTTATTATCAGCTCAGCAATTGTTATTTCAACCTTAAAAGGCCGGAAAACGGAGCAGAATCTCTTCAGAAAGCCCTAAGCATTGATCCATCACTGGCTACGGATATGCAGAAAAAATATCCATTCATCAAAGATGAGGTTAAGAAAGTCAAAGCAAAAGTGAAAAAGAAGAATTCTTAAAGAGTTAAATTAAAATAATTAAATCCTGCAGCAATGCAGGATTTTTAGTTGATATCAGTAAAACGTTTACTTTTTTATAGCGACAGATTTAGATCTTAAAAAGATCAGTCCGCCAATAATGACTCCTGCTCCCACAAATTGTAAAATACTGAGTTTCTCACCATCCAAAAAGCCCCAGATAATAGCAACGATCGGCATTAGCAATGTTACTGTTGAGGCAAAAAGAGGAGTGGATACTTTCAGAAGGCGGTAATTCAGTGTCATGGCTAGCCCGGTTCCAAACACAGATAACAGGCCTACAAACATCAGTCCCAGCATATTATCTTCGTTAAAACTGAAGGTCGAAAAGAATCCCGTACCTGTTAAAGCAATAAGAGAAGGGAAAAACAGGACAAATGAGAAAACAAATGCTGATAAAATGGTTGAAGAAACATCCATAAGTTTAGATTTCACGGTGGTCGTACTTACAGCATAACATAATGTAGCCAGTAATAAAAGCAATATTGGGATCAGCTTAAAATTCCCACCTTCTCCATCTCCGCCGAAAGCCAGTAAACAGACTCCGGCAAAACTAATCATCGTTCCCACGATCTGCCTTTTGGTCGTTTCAAATTTCCAGATCAGCGCTCCTACAATGATGACAAATATGGGCATCATAGAATTGATAATCCCCGCAATACTGCTGCTCACTTCCGTTTCTGCGATTGGAAAAAGGAACATAGGAATAAAGTTTCCTGTGAATGCTGCCAGAATAAGCCATTTTAAATGTTTTTTTGGAAACAGTTTGTACTTCGAAACAGCAACGGGCATTAAAATAATCCCTGCGATCAAAACTCTGAGGGCTCCAACCTGGTATGGACTGAAATGCTCAAGAGACTTTTTGATCAGAATAAAAGATGATCCCCAGATAACAGTTAATACAATCAGAAGGATCCATTTTTCTTTATCTGCGTTCATTGTTTTTGTGTAATATTTTTAAAAACTCTTTTTTAGGAATCATTTTAGCTCCCAAACTTTCCAGATGCTCAGTATGGGATTGGCAGTCAACAAGATCGATGCTCCCTTTATGGGTTTCTACAAAGTGTATAAAACCTGCTTTGGAGGCATTGCTTACTTTGGCAAACATGCTTTCTCCGCAGAAAACATTGCCAATCTGAAGTCCGTAAAATCCTCCTACCAGTTCTCCGTCCTGCCATACTTCAATGCTTTTGGCCAGTCCGTAATCATGCAGTTTAATAAAAGAGTCCATCAGTTCGTCCGAAAGCCAGGTTCCGGTCTGTCCTTTTCTGTTGGTCTGCTGGCAGTTTTTGATCACGTCCCTGAAATTTTTGTTCTCCGAAAATGTAAAAATACCTCTGTTGAGTATTTTCCGCATTGATTTGGAGACTTTCAGTTCATCAGGAAACAGGACGAATCTCGGATCAGGGCTCCACCAAAGTATTTCCTCGTCGGGATTATACCATGGAAAAATTCCCAGCTGATAAGCAAACCAGATACGTTCTACAGACAGGTCACCACCAAAAGCAATCAGACCTTCATGACCGTCATAAAGTTCAGGATCTGGGAATGAAATCTCGTTTTCGTCTAGTCGGACCATTTTTTTGGAAAAAAAATCCCACTTGAGCAAGCAGGATTTATATTTGGTTTTATTCTTTAATTAAAAAGGTAAATCATCGTCATCGTCACCAGCGAAAGGGTTTTCGTTGGAAACTGGAGATGCAGATTGAGAAGGAGAGGCCTGAGTAGGTTCAGATCCGTTATCCATTACTTTTTCAATTTTCCATCCTGTGATAGAATTGAAGTATTTAGTTTCACCTTGTGGAGAAACCCATTCTCTTCCTCTGATATTGATTCCCACCTTTACATTTTCACCTTCTTTAAGATTATCTAATAAACTAATCTTATCAGACAAAAATTCTATGTTTATCGGCTGTGGATACTGTTCCTGGGTTAAAATAACCATTTCTCTCTTTTGAAAACCGCTTGCAAATGTCTGAGCGTCAAAAAGTTTCTTTACCGTTCCTTGTAATTCCATATTGTAATTATTAACGTTGTAAAAGTAAGAAAATGAAATTTAATAATAGGGCGCACAGAAAAAAAATCTAAGAATTTTAATTTTTTTTTCTGAAAAGTTTGGAGGTAAAGGAAAATGTCCTATATTTGCACTCACAAAAACGAAGCAAGCTCTTTAAAAATAAACAAACCAGCGGATGTGGTGTAATTGGTAGCCACGCCAGACTTAGGATCTGGTGCCGTGAGGCGTGGGGGTTCGAGTCCCTTCATCCGCACTATGCGAAAATAGCTCAGCTGGTAGAGCACAACCTTGCCAAGGTTGGGGTCGCGGGTTCGAATCCCGTTTTTCGCTCCACACCTGCCCTGGTGGTGGAACTGGTAGACACGCAGGACTTAAAATCCTGTGTTCGTAAGAACGTGCGGGTTCAAGTCCCGCCCGGGGTACTAAAACTCTCTGTAGAATTTTTCGACAGAGAGTTTTTTAGTTTTAAGACGGTTTGTGATAAGTAGGCTTACTTATGCAGTGTTTGTGAGGATTTATTTTTTTTAATTCTTATTTTAAGACAAAATGTTTTATATTTGTACTCTCAAAAGAAAACAAGTTCTTTAAACAAAGAAACAATCAGCGGATGTGGTGTAATTGGTAGCCACGCCAGACTTAGGATCTGGTGCTGTGAGGCGTGGGGGTTCGAGTCCCTTCATCCGCACTACACACAAAAACTCTCTGTAATATACTTACAGAGAGTTTTTTGTTTTTATACAGAATATGATGAAGATCTTTCCATTAGAAGGCAAGAAGTGATGGAAACGTTATACTGCATTTAGCGTGGTAAGAAAGTTTTCAAATCAGTTCTTTCTGTAATAGCTGGGCCCAACCCCAACTTCATTCTTAAAAGCCACACTAAAAGATGATGGTGACGCATAGCCCAGATGATACGCAATTTCTTTTATAGAAAAATCCGAGTTTTTAAGCAGATAAAGAGCTTCTTTCATTCTAAGCTTGGAAGCGTAGTGAAATAGACCGTCTCCAAAAAGCTCTTTAAACCCCTTTTTTAATTTAAATTCATTGATTCCAAATTGTAAAGAAAGCTGTTCTATGGTATAAAATGATTTCAGATTCCCCTCGATAAATTCTTTAACCTCCATCAGTTTGTGAATTTCTGGAGTACTTATAGAGGTTTTATTTTTAACCGGTGATTCTTCTTCCTGGCCTTTTGCAAACTCAAAAATAAGCAGAAGCAGGCTTAAGATTTTACTTTTTATAAAATAGTCTCTGTAGAATCCATCCAGCGTACATTTTTTGATCTCCAGCAAGATGCTCATCATCTGTGGGGTGATCGGAAGGCCATGCGGAAACAGGCTTGCCGGTTTTTGCTGATCTACCTTATTGATAAAATTCTGAAGGATGGGACTGTCTTTTGCCAGTTGATGAAAATAATCTTTGGAAACGTAAATATCAAGATTCTTATACCAGATCTCTTTCTGGAAATAAATTTCAATATCAGCATTTTCCGGAGTGAAATAAATATAGTGATGCAGCAGCTTATAGGATCCTGTTTTTCCGTTTACTGAATCCTGAATGACATCCGTTCCACCGAGAAAAAAGGCAAGTTCTATATATTTTACATCCTCCGTACGGAATTTCATGATGTAATCTTCTTTATAAGAATATCTGTATTCTTTTACTAAAAATTCATCTCCATGATAGAGATTCAGAGTTTCAAAGTGTCCCAGATCATTGGTATAAACTTCACATACTCCATGGCCGTTATCTTCACCGAAGAAATCTAAAATCTGTTTCGTTATGGTGCTATCCGGTACTCGTTCTCCCAAAATCTAAAGTATTTATCCCAACCTCAAAAGTTATTACTGCCAGCAAAAACTAATTTTGCCCCTGTAAATTTAATTAAACTAATTCTAAATAACAATGTATGAATAAGAACAAACTCCTTTTTTCAGCATTACTTTTTCCTGCATTGGTTTGGGCGCAGAATACGTCGCAGATTACAGGGAAAGTAGTGAACTCTAAAAACAAACCGGTAGCTACCGCGAAAGTAATCCTGAATAATGGAGAATCAGAAACTTATACCGATGAAAACGGGATTTATCGTTTCAATAATATATCCGCAGGAAGCTATGTGCTAAGAGTTGACGATCCGGAAGTTTCAAAAACCTATTCTTTTACGCTGAAAGAGAATGAAATCCTTTCCTATGATTTTATGCAGTCACTGTCTTCGGATGCCTATCAGATTATGGAAGTCAACGTTACCGCCAGCCGGAAGACTATGCCTTCTTCTACTTTAAGGCTGGGAGAGAACCTTCTTGTGACACCTCAGAATATTCAGGTAATTGACCAGCGTCTTTTAAATGACCAGCAGATTTTGACTACAGCGGAAGGGCTCAGCAGAAATGTAAGTGGAGTACGTACTATCACCCATCAGGAAGAAGGAAGTGTCGGAATAGCTGTTCGTGGTTTCCAGGCTTCCAACCTGCGAAACGGAATGGATGTAAGCGGAAGTTTTGGACCGCTTCGTGAAGATATGGCCTTTGTAGACCGTGTAGAGTTTGTAAAAGGTCCTGCAGGATTTATGATGGGAAATACACAGCCGGGTGGATTTTATAATATTGTAACGAAAAAACCTGTAGGAAGAGAAAAAGGAAATGTTCAGCTTACTTTGGGAAGTTTTAATCTGTACCGTGCAGCAGCCGATGTAGAAAGAAAACTAAGCAAAGACGGTAAATTCTGGGGAAGACTGAATGTAATGGGAACCAAAAAAGGTTCATTTCAGCAGTATGTAGAGCATGAGCAATATGTCATTAATCCGTCTTTCAAATACATTGCATCCGAGAATACGAATGTAACCCTTGAATATATTCTTTCTCAAAATAATTTTCAGGGAGGATTTGCTAAATATGCCTATGGAATTGACGGTTTTAAAGATGTTAAAAGATCCTTCAGTTTCTCCGACCCTATTATGGATCCTACAAGATCATGGGAACATAATGTCTATGGAACGATTAACCATAACTTTAATGAAAACTGGCTTATCACGGGGCAGTTTGGATATGTACGATCTGAGATGCAGGGAGAATCACTCTATGCCAAATACAATAGCATTGCGCTGGCAGATGATCCTGTTAATAAAAGAATCAAAGGAGACGTAAACCGAGGGATAAGTATTAATGACGCATTGAATACATCCACCATCGGGCAGGTATTTACAAGGGGAAAATTTACCACAGGAAATATTAACCATAATATTCTTGCAGGTCTTGATATGGGAAAAAAATTCTATGTCGCAGACTGGTCCGTCTTGCCACAGAATGTAGGTCCGGTATTCAATATCTACAATCCGGTATATGGTAACCTTAAAAAAGCAGACATTCCGCAGTACGACCGCTCACAGTCTCTTCGTGAGCGTGGTGCAAATTATATAACAAATTATTCTTACACTTCTTTTCACCTTCAGGATGAAGCGCGATTTCTTGAGGATAAATTGAGAATAGCGGCTGGATTCCGTTATACATCTACGGTAAAGACCAGTGCTGCAGATAAAGGAGCGGAGGTGAAGAATACGGCGGTAACCCCACGTTTCAGCATCACAGGTTTAGTCTCTCCGACTTTAACGGTATACGGACTGTATGATGAAACTTTTCAGGAGCAGACAGGAAGGCTTTTGAATGGAAGTACTGCCGATCCTTCTTACGGAAAGAATAAAGAGATAGGAGTCAAGAAAACCTGGTTCGGTGGTCAGTTAATGACTAATATTACTTTTTATCACCTGACGAAAACCAATATGTTAACAGCTGCAGGAGTGGATAACCCAGGGCTTTTTGAACAGACGGGAGAAGCTACTTCCAAAGGGATAGAGTTCGATTTAAACGGAAATATCAGCAAAAACTGGAGTATACTTCTCAACTATGCCTATACAGATGCTAAGGTAAGCAAAGATAATAATCCTAAAAATATTGGAGGAATGCTGTATGGAACAGCCAGGCATATCACCAATGGCTGGATTAAATATACAATTGCTCAGGGGGATCTTGAAGGACTTGGGTTCTCATTCGGCTATGAATATCAGGCAAAAAGAGCAGCCTGGCCCGTGGTAACGGGATATCCATATCTTCCGGATGATTATTTTACGCTTGATCTGGGAGTTTCCTATAAAAGAGACAGTTATCAGATTTCTTTCCTGGTGAATAACCTGACAGACCGATATAACTATGTTGGTTTTTACCCGGGGGCATGGAGCTACAGCCACTATGGATGGAGGGCTACAAACCCGATCAATTTCAGAATGAATCTTTCATATAATTTTTAAATGAATACCGGAAAAGCAAAGTCTAAGAAAAAAAACAACAGAAGCTTATTCTATCGGATTTCGGCCTGGCTGCACTTGTGGCTGGGCCTTGCTTCAGGAATCATTATCGTCATCATATGCATTACCGGTATCACATGGTCTTTCCGTGATGAAATCAAAGACTGGCTCAACCCCGAATTAAAGGTTGACTATATTCCCGGAAAAGCAATGCTTAATCCTGCGGACCTATACGGAAAGGCAAAAAAACTGTATCCGGATCAGGAAATATCGTTTGTCTGGCGTCCCACCGGGAAAGCAGCAATGGTAGGCTTTGGAAAAAGAAATCCAGGTTTTGTTCTGCATCTGCACCCATATACAGGTGAAATTCTTCGTAAGCCAAGTTTTCAAAAGGAATTCGATTTCTTTGAATGGACCTTAAAAGGGCACCGTTTTCTATGGCTTCCTTCCGGGTTCGGACGTCCCGTGATCAATTATTCTACCTTTATATTTTTTATTACGCTGCTCAGCGGGCTGGTTTTGTGGTGGCCGAAGAAATGGACTAAAGCCATGAGAAAACAAAGCTTTTCGGTGAAATGGGATGCCAAAACGAAAAGACTGAACTACGATCTTCATAATGTTTTCGGGTTTTATTCTATGATCATTCTGATGGTTATCTCGATGACCGGGATGTATTACGGGCTTCCGTGGTTTAATAAATTCCTGTATTTCACAACGTCTCTTGGAAAAAGTCCTCAAAAGGAGCGGCAGGAGCTTAAAAATGAAACACCTTACAAGCCGGAAAACTTACAGGGATCGATGTATATCGCCTGGGAAGATGCAGTGAATAAAGTTGATGCCAAAGGATATTACCTGTCGGTTCCTAAAGATTCTACAGAAACCGTAAGTCTTTACCTGTATCCTTCACACCGGCGGTTTTATGATTTGCAGAGTTTCAGTTATGACCGTAATTCAGGCCGGTTGCTGGCCAATACTTCTGCCTATGCAGGCTCTTTTGAGCACGCTGATTTCCCTGTAAAAGTGCAGAAACTTAACTATGACCTGCATGTAGGTTCAGCCCTTGGAGGAGTATGGGGAAGAATTCTGTATTTCTTTATAACTCTTGTGGGAGCATCACTTCCTGTTACCGGTTTTCTGGTATGGTGGTTTAAGAAAAAGAAAAAAACAGGCTGATATCCGCTGAAGGGATCATCTACTTATTGTTGATTGTTCTTTCCAGGTTTTCCAGTCTTTCAAAAATTTGTGTGAAAATGTTTTTATCTGAAGTGGAAACGGATCCTACGATCTTATAAAGATTTTGATCCGGCTTTGAAACTTCTGAAGCGTACTCTAAATGACCGTTATGATGAATAATCAGGCCATTGGGTGCGCTTTTTTTATGCTCTGCCTTATTCAGAAACAGAATGTCACCATATTGATAGGGAGAAAGCAGCTGGTGCTGAGGTGTAAATTCATAAATAAGATCTACCGATGCTAATATTTTTTGCAATACGGCTGCGTTGGTAGAATTTTCTTCACTTAATACGGTCGGATCACTCTTCTTTTGGTCCCCATAATCTGGAAAAAACATCAGCTGGTCTATGTCCGATCCGCTGGCTAACTGATTTACCTGTAGGGTTTCGGTAAGAAACTTGTCCAGATTCAGATGAAAATGATTGGCCACTTTAATGATCGTTTCGATCTTCGGCTCAGCGCGTCCTTCTTCATAAGAGCTGATTACCCCTCTGTTTAAATCAAATAAATCAGCAAAAGCCTTTTGGCTCAGTCCTTTAACCTGTCTTATTTTTTTGATATTGATTCCGAAGAAGCTCATGTGTCTAATCCTTTTTGCAAATATAGACAATCTAAAATAAACAATTGCTAATATTATTTGCATTTTGGAAATTTTATTTTTATATTTGTGTGAAACAATTTTGAACATTAAACCAGCCATCATGAAAAATCAAATATTTAGAACGGTCAAAGAGTGGTTGTTAGATTATGAGTTTAATATCACGTTGGAAGATGAAGCTCAGAGAATTCTAATCATTGAAAAAGAATCAAACGGAATCAAGAATATGATCCTTATTATATCAGATTCGATTCTGATTATGGAACAGTTTCTTTTTGAAATAAAAAATCCAACCGAAAAAACATACAGACACCTCCTTCAGAAAAACAGAGATATTGTGCACGGAGCATTTGTTCTGGATAATACCGGAAAGCGGGTGATCTTCAGAGATACCCTCCCTACAGATAATATGGCACAGAATGAAGTGATGGCTTCTATCAATTCGCTGGGAATACTGGTTGGGGAATTTACCAACGAAATGCTTGAAATGAGTAAGTAACTGAACAAAAGATATTTGAAATGAACATTTTTAAAAGATTATTCAGAATAGGAAAAGCAGAGATCCATTCGGTGATTGACGGCTTTGAAGATCCGATCAACTTAACAGAACAGGGGATCAGAGATATGAAGGAACAGCTGGGTAAAAGCATCGAAGCCCTGGCTCAGCTTAAAGCGCTTGCCATTCGTAAAAAGAACGAGGCTGAGAGCGAAGAACAGACTGCCAAAGATTACTACAATAAAGCAATAGCTATTGTTCAGAAGGCAGAAAAAGGGGAGGTAGAAACAGTGGAAGCGGATCGCCTTGCTAAAGAAGCATTGAAAAGACAAACCTCCGCTCAGGAAAACAGTCTGGTTTTGCAGAAGGAACATGAGAAGCTGTATACTGAATGTGAAAAAATGCAGGGAAATATCAGTCATCTCAAGTCCAGCATTGCCAAATGGGAAAATGAATTGAAAACCCTTAAAGCAAGAGTTCAGGTAAGCGAGGCGACAAAAGATATCAATCAGAAAATGACCCAGATGGATACCGGAAGCACGGTAAGCATGCTGGAAAAACTGAAAGAGAGAGTGGTACAGCAGGAGGCTTTAGCAGAAGCCTATTCCGATATTTCGAAAGCAGGAAAAACGATAGATGAAGAAATAGATGCCATGGTGAAAAATAATGATACAGAAGCTGAGGAAGCTTTGAACAGATTAAAAGAAACACTTAAAAAAGGCTAATATATGACCTTTCAGGAATTTTTAAATGTAGCATTTTCTCCGGTAAACACTGTATTGAGTGTCTTACTTGTCCTTTCGGTGATCTACTGGTTCTTTACGATTCTTACCGGTTTGGATATTGATGTAGGCATTAATCATGACTTGGATGGCGGAGCAGATTCTCCGGACGGACATGTACATATAACGGATCATGATCCCTCTGCCTGGATGCAGTTCCTGAAGTTTCTTAATCTGGACATTGTTCCGATGACCTATTTCCTCACACTGGCACTTTTGATCACGTGGCTGGGTTCTTTTTATCTGAACTATTTTGTTCCGATGCCGGTATGGGTAGGGATTACAGCTTTGCTTCCATTAATGGCTGGAGGAATCCTTCTGACGAAAATAATTCTGAAACCACTGAATCCCTTTTTTAGAGAAATCAATCACAAAGGAGAAAGGGCTCACGATTTCCTCGGGAGAGAAGGAAGGTTGAAATCCGGAATTCAGGGAGATAAAATAGGGATGATGGAAGTATTTATTGGGAGTGATCCCATGACGCTGATGGTTAAAAGTAAAGACGGCGAAAAGCTGGAGCACGGAATCCGTGTCATGATTGTAGATGAAGAGCCTGATAAAAGACTCTATTACGTACAGAAATCCATGTGGTCCTAAAAGTTAACCCTATGTTTTCCCTTTTTATCATCATCCTCAATTTTATACTGGAAGTCCTTGGACGATATTTTTAAAACAAAAACACATTTACATATAATAAACTTATAAAACTATGAATTTACCTTTAATTGCTGGAATTATTGTTGCTGTGGTAGCAACGATCGGGTTGATTTTCTGGATCTTATCCATGTATAAGAAAACTGTTCAGGGGATCGTTATTTTGAGAACGGGTTATGGAGGAACAAAAGTATTCTTTAATGCCGGCATTGTAATTCCTATTATTCACCGTATGGAATCTATGGATATCTCGGTGAAAAAACTGGAAATAGCAAGAGAAGGAAGAGCGGGGCTGATCTGTAAAGATAATATGAGAGCCGATATTCAGGTGGCTTTCTTTATCCGTGTCAACAAATCGGTGGATGATATCATCAACGTAGCACAGACTATCGGATGTCAGAGAGCTTCCGATGCCCACACTTTAAGAGAACTTTTTGAAGCTAAATTTTCAGAAGCCCTTAAAACTGTAGGAAAGAAATTTGACTTTACCGAGCTCTATGAAGCCAGAAGCGAATTTCGTCAGGAAATTCTTGATATCATCGGAACAGACCTTAACGGATATGTACTGGACGACTGCGCCATCGACTACCTGGAACAGACGTCTATAGATAAACTGGACAAAGACAATATCCTCGATTCAGAAGGGATCAAAAAAATTACAGAACTTACCGCCACACAGAATATTAAAGCCAATCAGGTTCGGAGAGACGAAGAGAAAACAATTACGAAACAGAATGTAGAGGCACGTGAAGCAATTCTGGAACTGGAAAAACAGCTGGCAGAAAAAGAAGAATCTCAAAAAAGAGAAGTCTCGAATATCAAAGCTCGTGAAAATGCTGAAATCTTAAAAGTTCAGGAAGAAGAAAGGTTAAGACATGAAACCGTCCGTATTGCGACCGAAGAAAAACTTCAGATCGCAGAAGAAAATAAGCAGCGCCAGGTAGTTATTGCGGCTAAAAATAAAGAGCGGGCAGATCTTGTAGAAACAGAGAGAGTGCTGAAAGACACTGCGCTGGAAGCAACAGAAAGAGAAAGAGTGGTTTCTCTGGCACAGATAGAAAAAGAGAAGTCGATAGAACTTGAAAAGAAAAACATTCAGGATGCGATTCGGGAGCGTCTGACGATGGAAAAGACGGTGGTGGAAGAGCAGCAGGGAATCAAAGACCTGGAAGCCTTTAAAACAGCAGACAGAAACAAACAGGTTGAAATCACACTGGCGACTCAGGAAGCAGAAAAAATGCTGATCGGAGAAACCAGAGCGGCAGAAGCAAGAAAACTAGCAGCAGAAAAAGATGCTCAGAAATATGTGATCGAAGCACAGGCTAAAAGAGACGCCGCAGAAAAAGAAGCGGAAGCACGTAAAATTATTGCAGATGCCAAAGCCAAAGAAGAAGCAACAGTTGGTTTATCTGAAGCTCAGGTAATGCATGCGAAAGCAGAAGCTGCCGAAAGACAGGGAATCGCTGAAGCAGTCGTTATTGAGAAAAAAGCAGATGCGGTGAAAAAAGAAGGTATTGCACAGGCAGAAGTGATCAAAGAAAAAGCTTTTGCGGAAGCAGCAGGTATTACAGAAAAAGCAGAAGCCATGAAGAAGCTGAATGAGGCAGGAAAAGACCATGAGGAGTTCCGTCTGACCTTAACGAAGGAAAAAGAAGTGGAACTTGCGGAGATTGCCATCCAGAAAGATATTGCGGAAGCGCAGTCCTTGGTATTGGCAGAAGCATTTAAATCTGCTAAGATTGATATCGTAGGAGGAGACAATACATTCTTTGACAATGTTATCCGTCAGGTTTCAGCGGGTAAAGGGCTGGATAAATTCATCAGCCATAGCGAGAACGCTCAGATCGTAAAAGAGCAGCTTTTGGGAGAGGGTGAAAATATTATAGGAAGAGTGATGGGCATGGTAGATAAATACAATATCTCCTCCGAAGACATCAAAAATATGAGCATTGCCTCACTGATTTTCAAACTGAATGGGGTAGCCAGCCAGCAGGAAAAAGGAATTCTGGAAAGAGCCCTTGATATGGCTAGGCACCTGGGAGTGGAAAATAAACCGGTGAAATAATAATCAAAGCACAATTGCTGCAATTCATAAAACTCTCATTGGTGCAGGCATTGAGAGTTTTTTTTAAACTTCACAAAAGTAGCTGCTGTCTTATAGCAGCAGTGACCAATTAACTCAAAACTATGTCAGAAAAACTTAATTCCGGAACATACGAAATTATTCAGAACCGTCTGAACGAGCAGAAGAATGACCTTATTCACAGACTTCAGAAGCTTAATGAAAGCCGTAAAAATATCTTCGGTGGAATCGATTTTTCTCTTATTGCCAACGAAAGAATCTCTACAGACCACAGCTGTATTGCCAAAGATATATTTTCCCTGAACGATCAACTGATATTCGGGTCGAATGCACATTTGGGACTTCAGACAGAGGTGAATATTTCTGATGTTTTTTCAATATATACCATTAACAAAGACCGTTTTGAACCTCAGGACTATACGCTGATTAATGATGAGATTTTCATCGAAGAGTTCAAAAACCTTTATAAATATTATAGAAATACATTTTTTGCCAGATTCAGTTTTACAGAAAACTATCTGTATATGGTTTTCCAGTTGTCAGAAAGCACTTCCGACATCAAAGCATTTAAATGGCTTATCAGGGACAACCAGCTGATTTATGTAGACTCAAGAAGTGCTTCCGAAACTTCATACCCGCCGCAATACAGTTTTGTATGGACAAAAGCCACCAGGGATATGCAGCGAAATGGGAAGCATCCTCACGTCTCTCTTGCGGATAAGGTATTTGTAGAAAGTATCGGTGGCGATATCACCATAAAAGTAGAAGACAATACAGATACCGGCAAAGGGATTTATTCTGAAGATGTGATCCATAAAGACCAGAACCTGGATGATGCTGAGATCCACTTCTGTGATCTGGACAATCTTGTTCTGTTTAAAATAAAACCTTATCAGGAAGCAGAACGGTATTTCATTTACAATCACAAAGAAAAAACGGTTTCCAGAGCAGATGCGCTCAAATATTCAGGATTGCTGCTGCCAGAGCATCAGGGAGTATTGTTTTCCAATGGATATGCTCTCCAGACAGGAGGATTAAAAGTAATTTCCCAGGACCTGAACAGATTATACTATCTTAAAACATTAACAGAGCCAAACGGTGAGAATTTTTTATATGTATTTTACGATGATAAAACCAATAACTATCAGCTAATCTCTTATAATATCATCTCCCAGACCATAGAAACACCGATTCGATGCAGTGGATTTACGTTTTTAAGCACCGGTAAACTCATCTATCTGAGAGAAAGTACAGAAACCACCAAACACCATCTGGCTCAAATCTGGCAGACTCCTTACTCTAAGGAACTACAGCCTAATCTAGAAAAGGCAGACAGCCTGCTCTATAAAATCGGGAATAAGGATATTGTGAGGGTTATGGCAGAAAGTCAGGAGCTGATCACCCTTTTGAATAAAAAAGATTCCTACAGCGGACTCTATGACGACATTGTTAAGCTTTCTACCGCTATTCTGGATGTGTATTACTTTTTAGGTGAAGATGAGGTTCAAAAGCTTGATCAGCCGCTCAAAGAGATCAGGACCATCGCCCATTCCGCCATTAATGAATATGAAAAGGTAATTGAGCAGAGAAAAAATACGGAAGAAGCTTTAGAGAAAATTAAAGATTCATGTGATAAAATCCTTGATGATACCAAAAGGCTTCATTACTCACAGCTTACAGAATATATTGATGCCCTTTCACAGATCAGGGTTTTAAGAGGAGAAGTCACAGGAGCCAGAGAGCTGAAATATGCAGATCCGCAGCTTTTGAATACTTTAGAAAAGTCTTTATCAGAACGTTATCATGAACTCTCCAATGCCTGTGTGGATTTTCTGCTTCAGGAGGGGGCCTTATCGCCTTATGAAGAAAAGGCTCAAGGTATTTCGGAAGAAATCATTAACCTTCAGAAAGCGGTGGATGCTAAAATTATTGAAGAGAATATCAATACCCTGTCCGGTCAGCTGGAACTTCTTGTAGATATTGTCAATAATCTTAAAATAGAAGATACTTCCCAGTCTACCCAAATCATTGAAAATATATCCCTGATTTTTGCCCGTCTGAATCAGGAACGGCTTGAACTTGGAAAAAGGAAAAGAGAAATTTCAGGAAAAGAACGGGCATCAGATTTTCAGGCGCAGATCACCTTGTTTGATCAGTCAGTAATCAATTTCCTGGAACTGTCCCAGACACCTGAAAAGTGTGATGAATATTTGACCAAACTTTCCATTCAGCTGGAAGAAATGGAAACGAGATTCATCGATTTTGAGGAATTTATTGAAAGAATTTCCACTAAAAGAGAAGAGGTTTACGGGCATTTTCAGAACAAAAGAGTGCAGCTGACAGAATCCAGGAATAAAAGAACACAAAATCTTTTTGATGCCGCTCAGAGGATTCTGAAATCAGTTCACACCAAAGCAGAATCTTTCAGTTCTGAAAATGAGATCAATGGATATTTTGCCTCAGATCTCATGGTGGAAAAGGTAAGGGATACGGCAAAACAGCTTGCTGAACTGGAAGATTCAGCAAAGTCGGAAGAAATACAGACTCTTCTGAAAACCTCACAGCAGGAAGCCCTGCGAAAATTGAAAGACAAAAATGAGATCTATGCAGATGGTGAGAATATCATTGCTCTGGGCGATTATAAATTTACAGTAAACCGCCAGAAACTGGATCTTACACTTGTTCTTCGGAACGCTCAGTATTATTATCATCTAACCGGAACATCGTTTTATGAACCATTGCATTTCGATGATGTTGAAAATTTCAGAGAAGTCTGGAATCAGGAATTCGTTTCGGAAAATGCCCATATAAAAAGGTTTGAATATCTAGCCTGGAATGTGTTTTGTGAAAATAAAAAACTGACGACAGATCAGGAGGTGCAGAATGCCGTTCAGATCTTTACCTCAAAACATTTCGGAGAAGGCTTGGTGAAGGGAATCCATGACGTAGATGCTCAGAAAATTGTCATCAGACTTCAGCAGATGCACAACGAACTTGGACTGATGAGGTTTACTTCAATGGAAAGAGCAGCAGCACAGCTTTTCTGGTTTTTTCTGAACAATGAGCAAAAAGAATATTATTCTAAACAGTTTGAGACAGCAGCAATCATTTCTCAGTCATTTGCGTCTCCTCAGGGATTTGAATTTTTAAATAAAGGACTTTCAGAAGAAATCAGAGCTTTTGCATCAGCGAACCGTATTTTTGAAGAGACAGATTATTACAGTGCAGCTCTTTACCTGAGCAATGAAGACCGCGAAAACTTTCTGATCTCAGAGAAAGCGGCAAGCCTGTATGAAAACCTGATGAAGGAATTAAAAGAGAAAGGAAAAGATCTGGAACTTATCTCCCAAATGAAAGCGATGTATGAATATCCTTCTGCATGTTATCATATGGCTATAAGCGCATTGAAAGCCTTTGATCCGGAAATGGACCCGGACTGTATCACAGAAGCTGCCGGTTTCCTGATTACTCAGCAGTTTGATCCGAAAAATATCAGATATATTGCCTTCGAAAGCATCATTCAGGAACTTAGATCTCTTGAAAAAGATACAGAATACCATCTCAATTACTTTGAGTTTACAGCAAGGTTAAGTCATTTTAATAATACAACCGTTCCAAAATACAAACAGCTGCAGGAATTAAAGTATTCATGGGTAGGCGACAAGAAAAAATCGCTGAAACTGGATACTTTCCAACCTCAGGTGTTGAGCTCATTTGTCAGAAATAAACTGATCAACGATGTATACTTTCCTCTGATAGGAGCTAATCTAGCCAAGCAGTTGGGAACAGCCGGTTCAGATAAAAGAACCGACAGGATGGGAATGCTGCTTTTGGTATCGCCGCCGGGTTATGGCAAAACCACGTTGATGGAATATATGGCGGAAAGAATGGGGCTTGTTTTTATGAAGATCAACGGACCTTCTTTGGGGTATGATATCGTATCAACAGATCCTTCAGAGGCCAGGAATGCAGGAGCGAGACAGGAGCTTGAAAAACTGAATCTCGCACTGGAGATGGGAGATAATGTGATGTTGTATCTGGACGATATTCAGCATTGTAATCCTGAATTTCTGCAAAAATTTATTTCACTTGCAGACGGACAGAGAAAGATAGAAGGAATTTATAACGGTGAAAGCAAGACATATGATCTGAGGTCAAAACGGTTCTGCCTGGTCATGGCCGGAAATCCATACACGGAGAACGGAGAAAAATTCAAAATTCCTGATATGCTGGCTAACCGTTCAGATACCTATAATCTGGGTGAAATCTCAGGCTTGAAAACAGAGCTTTTTGATTTGAGTCTTATTGAAAACGCGCTGATGTCTAATGAATACCTGACCAGACTCACTCAGTCCGGGATGGAAAACCTGTATGAATTATACGACTGTGTTTTAACGGAAAATCCTGCGGATAACCTCAAAGGAAATTTTACGTCCAATGAAATATCCGACTTCAGGGCTGTACTGAAAAATACCATCAGTGTAAGAGATATAATCCTGAAGGTCAATAAAGAGTATATCTCGTCAGCAGCTATGTCCGATGATTACAGAAACGAACCGGCATTCAAGCTTCAGGGATCATATCGTAATATGAATAAACTTATTGCTCAGATCCAGCCGATTCTTAAAGAAGACGAGGTCATACAAATTGTTTTGAACCATTACCAAAACGAATCTCAAACCCTTACAACCGGTGCAGAAGCCAATATGCTCAAACTCAGAGAACTTACGGGCCTTCTGTCAGAAGAAGAAACCGAACGCTGGAATGAGATCAAAAAAACTTTTGTAAAAAATAAAACCCTGAAAGGATTGGGTGAAAACGATAGAATGTCTCAGATAGTTGCTCTGTTATCACAGTTTGGCGAAGGTCTGGAAGGGATCAAAGAAGCTTTGAGGCAATAAAAAACCGGTCCCGGAACATTATTATAACCAAAACTGTGTCAGCCACGACACAGTTTTTTTGCTTTTAACAGGGGAAATAGACCAATCTGTACCCAAGATAATACTAAGTTCTGTATCTGTATCCTGATGTAAATACTCCATAATTTTGCTTCAGTAAACCAGAACACTATGGAAACCTTATTGCAAACCAACAGTCAGCTTCAATATGCTGAAGTATATATATCAGATATGATATCCCTGAAAAATATTTTTCTCCAGACACAGACACTTAAAAAGCTGAATCAGAATTTTGGTGTTCCTTTTCTTTTGGTGAAAAAGAAAAGTGAAGTCGTGGCATTTGCTACTCTGGTTATCAGTGAAAAAGAAGAAATTGTATTTAAAATCTATGAAACCGGTCTTTCAGCATCGGAAAAAAGTAATTTTACCCTTCGTGCAGAACGTTACTTTAAGAAAAGTACAATGGCTAATTTCCGTGATCCGGAACAGCTTAAAAGCAGTATCAGCAGGATGGTAAGCTGGCTGAACGTTGATTAATGAACGACGGAAAGTTGTACATTTACTTAAAACCAGATCTTTATGTCAAAAGACGTTCTCTACCTTAAAATAGCAAAATCTGTCACAGAGCAGATCAAAAGTGATACCCTGCAGTTTGGAGACCGGCTGCCTTCCCTGAGAAGTGCCCAGAAGCTCTATAACGTCAGCCTCAATACCGTAAAGCAGGCTTATATGGAACTGGAAAGCCGTTCTTTGGTAGAGTCCCGGCCGAAATATGGCTATTTTGTGAGCCAGAGTTCTCAAAGAAAACTGGCGCTGCCGTCTGTTGCCCCTATGAAAATAGAAGAGCGGGAGAATACCGCTGAGGTTCTTATTGATAAAGTGTTCGGAACCATTGACGGGACCGATGTTACTCAATTTGCTTTGGGGATTCCCGGGAAAAGTTTTCTTCCTTTGGCTAAGCTGAAGAAATCTATGATTAATGTTATTAACAGAAAGACGGACAGCGGAACAGATTACGAACCGGTACAGGGAAATGAATACCTGCGAAGGGAATCGGCCAAATGGGCTTTGGTGTTGGAAGGGAAGATCTCCGAAGATGACCTGGTGATTACCTCGGGAGCGATGAACGCAGTCTATACCTGTCTGATGGCCGTGACAAAGCCCGGGGATTCTGTAGCGGTAGAAAGCCCTGTTTATTTCGGAGTTCTTCAGGCGATTCAGCAATTGGGACTGAAGGTGGTGGAAATTCCCACCCATCCCATTTATGGTGTCGATCTGGATGCTTTGAAAAAAGTGCTTCCTACACTTTCGGCCTGCTGTTTTGTAACCAACTTTAATAATCCGTTAGGTTTCCAGATGCCCGATGACAACAAAAAAGAGCTGGTACGGATGATCACGGAATATAATGTTCCCCTTATTGAGGACGATATATATGGGAACCTATATTTTGGAGCAGAAAGACCCAAACCGTGTAAATTCTATGATGAGGCAGGCCTTGTGATGTGGATAGGATCGGTTTCCAAAACGCTTGCTCCGGGCTATCGTGTGGGATGGGTGGCTCCGGGGAAATTTAAAGAGCAGGTGATCCGTCAGAAACTGGTGCAGACAGTATGCAGCCCTTCTATATATCCTGATGTAATTGCAGATTTCCTGGAACACGGACGGTATGATCATCATTTGAGAACATTCAGAAAAAAATTATACGCCAACTATCTTCAGATTCAGAAGTCGGTGACAGAATATTTTCCCGACAATACCAAAATTTCAGAACCGAAAGGAGGATTTATGCTGTGGCTGGAACTGGATAAAAAGATTTGTACAGAAGATTTATTTGATGAAGCGATGAGTCAGAAAATTAATTTTGCTCCGGGAAGAATGTTTTCACAATACAATCAATACCAGAACTGTATGCGCCTGAATTATGCCCTGGAATGGACGGACAGAGTGGAAAGTGATCTGGAAAAGTTAGCAAAAATGGTAAAAAAAAGAATATAGTTAAATCCGTTAGTAATGAACAGTATGAATAATGAAGTGCAAATTATCAGTTACCAATTAAAATACAAAGAAGCTTTCAAGGCTTTAAATGAAGAATGGATCAAAACATTCTTTACGATGGAGGCGGGAGATTATAAATTGCTGGACAATCCTGAAGAACACATTATTGGGAAAGGAGGCTATATTGTTGTAGCCCTGCTGGATGGTGAAGCTGTTGGAACATGTGCTTTGGTAAAAACGACCGATGAACCGCTTACTTTTGAACTGTCAAAAATGGCCGTGAGTCCGAAAGCACAGGGAAAGAAAATAGGATATCTGGTAGGACAGGCTTTAGTAGAAAAGGCTAAGGAATTAAAGGCAGAAAGTATTTTCCTGGAAACGAATTCCGTATTGGTTCCTGCAATAAAACTGTATGAAAAACTGGGCTTTAAACACCTGCCTGTTTCAGATTCAGTCTATGACCGGTGTGATACTCAAATGTTATTGGAAATCAGGTGTTAAACAAAAAAAGATATTAGAACTTGGATACGAATATCTTTGTTCTAATATCAAAAAATTAAATCTAATGTTTTACTGTTCTATTTCTTAATGAAAGTTTTCGTCAGTGACTTTTTGCTTCCGTTGATTTTAATGAAATATGCTCCTGCAGGAAGACTTTGAACGTTTATCGTTTCGTTAAACAAACCATTGTAAGATTTTAAATTTCTTACTGATATCAATGATCCTTTAGCATCAATAATTTCCATTTTAATCTCCTTATCATCAGATTGATACTGAATACTGATGCTTTCTGAAGCCGGATTAGGATAAAGTTTAAAATCATGAGCTACAGTTTTTGCATCTTCCACAGCAAGTGATCCATTGGCACATACCGGAATCCTGTTGATGCCATCAATTCCCCATGACGCCTGTACCGGAATACACATCCAGTTCAGAACGGTTGGAAAATGATCCGTCTCCCTCATGGTTGAGGTATAGTCATAAATCTTGAAGGTATTTGTTGTACCCGCAGCATAAGCAGGAGATCCTGTTACCGCCAGATTGTAGGCATTCGGACTGGAATCTGTAAGTGTATTTCCTGAAGTTTCACCACACTTCCAGTCTGCCAGTAACTGAGCATAATAAGGATGTGAAGAAGTAATATCCTGATTCGCCCAATTGACAATTACATTAGCAGGAAGAGCAGATTTCCATATTCTGATATCCTTGTACGACGCGGCAAGATTGAGTCCGTATACATTGGTTCCGTCCTGATTGATAGTTAACGGTAAGCCGGAATCTATATTTCCGATGGTATTCATTTTGGCAAAAGTCACAGGAACTCCATCTTCATAAAGGGTTACCAAACCATCTCTGTCGAAACTTACCGCAATATGTTTCCATTTTCCTGTTTCTGCTTTTCCACCAGTCAGGTCAATTCTGTTGGTTCCATCGCCGATATTCATTTTGAAGTTCTGTCCTGAACTTCCGGCTATGACAAAACCTTTATTGCTTCCGCTTGCCCAGTTTTTATTACTGATCATCACGGGATCACTGGAATAAGCTGCATTAGGTTTTACCCAAAATTCAATCGTGAAATCCTGAGTTGCCCCGAAATTAAAGGGAGTCTGATTAGCTGGTTTTGCATACGTTCCTGCCGGAAAGCTAAGCTGGTTGAAGGTTTTATTGGATTCAAGCACTGTTTTACTGACTTGCTGAGGGGTAAATCCTGGGTTGGAATAGATGTTAAAGATATTTCGTTCAGAAAGGTTTCCACCGCCATGAGAACTTTGGACAGCCCCGTGGTCTGTTGTTAAAACGACCAGCCAGTCTTCACTGTTGTAGGTTGGTCTGCTTTTCATGGCATTAACGATCTCTCCGATATAGGTATCCGTAGTTTGAATTGAAGAAACATACTGAGGAACCGTGCCTGCGAATCCATACGAATGTCCTGCATGGTCTACATCGTCAAAATCAACGAAAAGAATATCAGGATTATCATTCTGCAAGGCAGTTACTGCTGCATTTTTTACAGCCAGATCCGATCCTAGATTACTTTGTACATCCGCGGTCTGTACAATCTTATCATTAAGCGGAGCCCAATTTACCAGAGACATCGTTCTTAAGTTTGGATTATAGGTTTCAGCTCTTGTTAAGAAGTCAGGATAGTTGATGTAGTTCGGGTTAGTAAAGTTGTTGTCCTGAACATTATGTTTCGTATGCCACACACCCGTAAGCATCGTACTCCAACCGTTTCCGCTCCATGTAGTGGCAGCGCATAAACCGTCTAGGGAGTAAATAGATTGATTGACAAGATTTTGGATGTTCGGAATGTTGCTGGACATCATCACGTCTGCACGGCATCCGTCAATACCGATAAAAAGGACTTTTTTGGTCTGAGCTCCAAGTAAGCAGCTCAATAGAACAGTCATTGATAATAGTTTTGTTTTCATAGGATAAAAGATTTTGAGAAGAAAATGTTTACAAATAGTAATTATTATTTTATTAATTGTAAAATTAATTTACTATTTGTAAACATAAGTGAACTTAAAGTTAATAAATTGGTAACTAAATGTTTAGGGTTTTTACAAATTCTGTGATCAAATGAGTCCCCAACATATTATTTTTTTTTTACCTGCTAAAACTTCCCTAAGTTTAAAAAAATGAGGCTGAAAAAAGTAAGTATAATTTGAAAGAAGAGTTAAAGTATATCTTCAGCCTCGGAAATTGTATTAAAAATATAATCAGGATGTGCGGTTTCCAGTTCTGCTCTGTTCTGAGCGCCGGAAAGTACAGCAATAGTGATTCCGCAACCGGCATTTTTACCCTCCTCAATATCAATCACTGAATCGCCTGCTTTTAAAACCTTTTCAGGTTCGCTGATATTAAATTTTTTCATCGCAAGATTGATCATATCCGGGCTTGGACGGCTTTCTGATACATCATCTGCTGTGATCAGCGCATCAAAGTGAACATGTTCTTTCCACTGTAATTTATCCAAAAGCTGATGGGCAATCTCAGAACTGTAACCGGTATTCAGGACTACCTTTTTATTTTTAGCCTTCATCTTTAAAAGAAAGTTTTCAGTACCGTTGATCGGTTTCACTTCCAGATTGCGGTAAGCTTCTTTTAAATGTTTTGAAAAGTTTTCGAAAATAACAGGAGCATCTTCTTCATTTCCATGGATCTCCTTTAGTAAGCTTGTGATAGCGTCCAGCTTTTCCATTCCGGCACAGCTTGAAAGCACCTTATCTAAAGTTACCTGATAACCGTGATTATTCACAGCCTGCGTTAAAGTTTTGTACACTACATTGTCTTCGTCAATCGTTGTTCCGGCCATATCCAGAACCAGTAATTCTATATTCTTCATTGAAATTTATGCGTAAATTTTTTCTATGTTAAATTTCGAAAAGCCTCCGCTTCCCGTCATTCCCTTTCCTCCAATCCCTGTTACGATGTGGATATTGGGGGAAGGATTGTGTTCAAAAATATCTTTTGTTTTACATTGGGAATAGATCCCAAACCACCTCCTTTGAATCTCATAGGTGGGAAGGTCAATAATTTTCTTTGCTTCATTGATCATAAACTCGTCGATTTCCATATTCAGGTCATATCCGAGATCATCTGCATTTTTGGCATCAGCATATTCATGAGAGTCGCCCAGAATAATAGATCCGTCAAGTGCCTGTTTGAATAAAATATGAACACCGTATTTTTTTTCAAAAGATTTTGGATCTTCTGATGCCTTGATTGTCTCAAAAGAAGCACATTCACTGAAAGATTCATATCTTCTGATGGAAAGTCCGGTTAGTATGTTTCCCGGAAGCGAATAAATTCCCTGAGGCTTGGTCTGCAGCATCTGCAGCTTGCTTACTTCTAGGTCGCTTTCGTCGAATACTTTAGGGTATAATGTCTTAAACTCGTGGCCACCACAGATCATGATCTTTGATGCTGTGAATTCTGTTCCTTCTGCGCTTATGGCCGAGCAGTTCTGCCCATTTTCACCCGTTTCAATAATCGTGGTGTTATAGAAGATCTGAAGTTCCATTTTTTCCTTTAAAAGCTTGTGAAGTTTGACGATCATATCAGCAGAATCTACAGAAAGTTCCTGTGGGAAAAAAAGTCCGCCCTTACAGTAATCAGAACGCAGGCCGTCAAATTTCTTGATGCAGTCATTTTTTGACAACAGGACAGATTCGTAATCATTGTTTCTGTTGATCTCATAAAGTTCTTCAATCAGCTGAATTTCTTCATCATTCGAAGCGATATATACAGAACCGTTTTTTCTGATGGTAAGATCTGCCTGTGCATGAAGTTCATGATAGATAGCCAGACTTTCTCTTCCGTAGTTTTGCCATGTAAGGTCCATTCCGGAAGGAACTACCTGTCCGAAATTTCTTACCGTTGCGCCTTGAGGGACAGAGTTTCTTTCCAGTAAAGCTACTTTAAGGCCTTTCTTTAGAGCATGATAAGCGTGGAATGTTCCCAGAATTCCGCCTCCCACAACGATTAAATCAAATTTTGCTGTCATTGTTATTTTAATTTATAAAACTTCGACGGATCGAAATTGATGAATTGATTAGAATTTGAATTAGGTTTTGCCTTTTTCCTGAAGGCTAAAAAAGCAATCACCGAAAGAATAAAAACGGCTGCCGTAATAATATAATTCAGATGAATATAAAAATTGAGCCACGAAGTCTGTGCCGAACCGAAGTTCTTATACAACAGGATCAGGACACTTCCCAGATATCCGAAAGAGTCAACAGTATAGATCAGAAACCCTACATTTCCCTTGATGTCAAACGCAGCGATCATACGGTCGAAATAAATTCCGTTAAAAGGAATATAGCAGATGTACATTCCAAAACCTGAGATAACCATCCAGAGAAAAGGAGATAAGGAAGCATTCTGAAATAAATAAGTAGATAATCCTACCGTCAGAATACCTGCGAAAAGAATATAATGATAATAGGCAAAAGCCTTTTTATTGTTTTTTACCTTCACCATAAAGCTTAAGATCAGAAGCACCATTATCGCAATGGGAATTTCTGTAAGGGTGAAAATAGAACTGTCAAAACTAAAATGCATGCCGTCCCAGATCTCACGGTTGAAATTATCTCTGAAATCCCTTAAAACCGTTAAACAGATATACAGAAAAATAATGCATACGATGGGAATGAAGAACTGGCGGATCAGTTCTTTTCTTTCTGCATGGAGCAAAGGCTGTCGTTTGTTTTTAAGGAGAATATCCTCTTCCGTAGGCTTGGGAATTCTTTCCAGAAGCAGGGCAAAAATAATCAGCGGAATAACGAAAACCAATCCGGTACAGAATGGCATCCAGAATTCTGAAACAGGAAAAGTATCCATGATGGATTTCCCAACCGATTTCGTAAAACCTGAAGAAACAACAAAGCTTGTACACAGGAAAAGACCAATGATCTCTGTCGTTTTACGTCCTTCTATATAAGAAAATACAATGCCCCAGATCATTCCCAAGGGGATGCCGTTGAGGAACATAAAAACAATATTGTAAGGAGCGGGAACCGCAGCAAATCCTAATAATGCAAGTTCTGCCCATCCAATGAATGCCAGTAAGTAAACAATTCTTTTTTCTGGCTTCAGCTCCGAGATAAATTTGATCCCAATGAATTTTGAAATAAAATATCCTACCGCCTGAGCAATGATGATCAGAATTTTATAATCAACTCCGAAGTAGGAGAGTCCTTCAAAAGAGGCAACGGTAAAAGGTTTTCTGAAACCGTACATGCAGAAGTAGACACCGAAAGCGGCCAGGGCAGCCTTCAGTGTTACTAATGTTTTTTTGTTGATACTTTGAGCCATTGATGATGGTTTAGAAGTTCAGTTTTATTCCCAGATTACATCGTACTCCATAATATTCCACCTGTTCAGGACGGTCTTCATTCTTTCCAAAGTGGTAGATCAGCGGTTTGTTCAGGATGTTGTTGACGTCTGCATAAAACATCAGGTGCTTGGTAAACTGATAAGATCCTCCGAAATCCAGGCTGCTGTATTTTCCGTAGTAGGAATCATTGATGTCGTCTTCAGCATATTCTACCGCATATTTTCCTTTGTAGTTATAGGCCAGTCTTGCATTGAATCCTTTTTGCTCAAAGAAAACCTGTACGTTATACAGTTGTTTGGCCTGATAAGGAAGTGCGACCTTTCTTCCGCTTGGTTTTTCCATTTCTGAAGTCATAAACGTAGCATTGAGCTGAGTTCCGAAATACTGAAGAAAGCCCGGTAAAAAGTCAAATCTTTTAGTGATTCCCAGTTCAGCGCCACCCAGCCAAGCTGCTTTTCCGTTGTTCGGAGCGGTAAACTGTACGCCATTCATTCCGTTGTAGTTTCCGATAAAAGAATCCTGGAAAATAGGATCTGTGATGGATTTGTAAAAAATACCACCGCTTACAATCCCTACATTTGAGAAATAATATTCTCCCATCAGGTCGAAGTTGAGAGAATACGTTGGATTCAGATCAGGATTTCCTCCTTTGAATTCATTGTCCGCTTCGCTGTACGTTCCACCTGGAGTCAAGTCTCCGAAGTTTGGTCTTGAAAAAGTTCTTGTTGCTGCAAAACGAAGATTGGTCTTGTCATCCAGGGCATATTTGATGTGGAGCATTGGAAGAACAGCCAGATAATTATTGGTATGTTCAACAGGAGTCAGAACATCGCCAATTACATTATATCCTTTTACCTGAGTGTGTGTATTTGATAATCTGATTCCTCCTAAAACAGTAACCTTATCATTCACTTTATAAGTTCCCATTCCATATGCATCGGCATGTTTTTCAAAAACATCGAAGTTTCTTCCTAAAGCCTTGTTGTACTCCAGAGCTTCGGAATCAGTAGGATTGATCTTCAGATTTCCCTGATTCTGAATCCAGAACTGATCCATACCCGTTGTAGAAAGTACTGGTCCGAAGGTGTTTCCGATGGGAGCATTCATTTCGCTTAAATATTTCGGTCCGTTTGGCTGTGTAGTAACATAGGGAGCGTAATCTGATAAAAGAGGAGCTGTTCCTCCATTCCAGTTATAGAAAATATCAGAGAATCTGGCATTTCTTTCCTTGTCCCTGTATTTAAATCCATATTTTAATGTCAGTCGGTCCGAGGCGTTGATCTCATGATTGAATCCTGCTACAATTTTGTCTTTTTCCTCCACAAAAACTTTGTAAAATTCAAGGTCTGTAAATCTCATCTGAGCTGCATCCATTTTGAAGCCCGGATCACTGTAGAATCCAAATAAGGCATCAGGGTTTTTATAATCCAGTTTTCCTCCGTCTGCTTTCCAATATGCTCTCGGACCGCTTCCATGATTGGAAATATAATCAGGATTAATACCTACTCCGGATTGCGTGTACTTGATCACATAATAAGAATTGTTCTGCTTGTCAGGAATATTTCCGTATTTGAAACGATTGTCATAATAGGATAGATCCCAGTCGATTTTTCCTTTGTTTAAAGTATGAACCCCTCCTAAAGAAACAGAGGTAAGTTCCGTGATCAGTAAGTTATGAATATTCTGAAGTTCTACTCTCGCCGTATTATTCGTCGGGCTGAATTTGTCAAATCTGATTCTGTGCTTGTAATGGGTTTCATCATCCGAAAGAGTCCCGTACATTCCTTTTAAATACAATGTATTCTTTGGAGAAAGCACATATTCAAAAGCAGCATTCAAACCGGTTGTTTTTCTTACGCCATTATAATCGCGGAGTTCCATTCTGAAAACACCCTCGTCACCGCTTCTTCTCGCTTCAAAATTATCGGTAGACCAGTTTCTTATAAAGTGCGCTACATTAAACAGGTACCCGAATTTTTTATCTTTGGTTCTGCCTCCGTAAAGAAGCCCAAGATTGTAAACACCTTTGTCAGCTTTTGCATTGTAACCGCTTCCCAAAGTCGCTTTAAATTCGGTTTTCATCGGTGGAGTCTTCGTAATGAAGTTAACGCCACCTCCGATTCCGTCTGCTTCCATATCGGGGGTAAACGACTTGTTGACGTGTACATACGAGATCAGTTCGGTTGGAAAAAAGTCAAATGCTGTAGCTCTGGAAGTGGTTTCTTCCTCTGCGGTAGGCAATCTGTTTCCGTTGATGGTTGTCGAAGCCCAAAATGGCGGAAGTCCCCTCAATGAAACAAATCTTCCTTCACCCTGATCCCTCTCGATAGAGACACCCTGAACACGCTGAACGGTTTCTGCGGCATTTCTGTCCGGGAGCTTTCCGATTCCGTCTGATGCAATAACATTGGTAATATTCACCGCATTTTTCTGAAGGTTTAATGCTCTTGCCTCCGTATTTTTTAAGGTTCCCGTAACCACAACTTCGTCAATGGTTTTTCTCTGTTGGGATAATTTTACAGAACCTAAATCTACAGTTTCTCCTGACTTAACATCGATGCTGATATCTGTTGTTTCATATCCGATATAACTTATCTGCAGATCATAATGACCTTCTTTGATATCATTAACCGTAAATTTCCCATCAATATCAGTGGCTGTATTTTTTGATAAACCTTTTATTTTGACCGACGCGCCGGGAAGGGGTTGGCTGTCGTCCAAAACAGTTCCTATGATTAGCTGCTTCTGTGCTGACACAAAAAATATCAAACAGACAAAAGCAAGGGTAAGTAATTTCTCTAATTGGGTCCTCATTTTTACATATATTAAATTTTCACTGCAAATCAAGCTAATAATTTTAATATATATAAATATTTCGTGTTAAGTATTATTTAACAAATCAAGGCAATTTGTTACTTAAATTTTACAGGATGAGGCGATCTGAAAAAAAACGAAGAAATGACAAATACTGCGTACGGTCACTTATATTAAGGACTTTAAGATGGGACAGAGAAATACATTTTTACAGGAAATTGTATGGGTAAATATACTTACGAATTAACATTCTGTTAATTTAGACAGAGAAATGAAAAACCGAAAGTTTACTATTTGTAAACTTTTGTGAGACAATTGAAGAAAAAAAGGATTAAAATTCTGTTGGAAATTAAATAGTTCTAGGCGGTATAAAAATAGAGAACAAGCATGATACAGCTTTCATTGCTGATGCTTACGGGGACATGTGGAAATTTTCCATTAAAATAAAGAGAGTCACCTTCTTTGAGGATAATTTCTTCATTGTCGATGATGTATTTTACTTCACCCTTTAGGATATATTTAAATTCCCAGGCATCTGTAATTACTTTTTCTCTCTTAGAATTTGGTTCAATGGTCAGTAATACAGCTTCAAAACCTAAAGAATGAAGACTTTTGCTGAAAATATGCATGTACTTGAACCCTTCCGCTTCCACTTCTTTTTCAATCACCTGCTGGTTATCTTTAGGAAGGTAAATGAATTTGGCGCTGGATTTTTTTTCAACACCTTCAAAGAAATAGCTGGCATCAATTTCCAGAGACTGGATCATATCCAGCAGCACCGGAAGGGAAGGAATGGTTCGTCCGTTCTCAATCCTGGAAACAAGACCGTTGCTTACATTGGCTTTGGAAGCCAGTTCATTGATGGTTAAATTATTCTTTTTTCTGATATCCTTCAGCCTCTTTCCGATACCTATTAAAAAATCATTCATAGTGTTTGCAATTTAACCTAAATTATGTTCCGTCATTATAAAGATGAAAAGCAAAGTTAATATTATTATATATAGCTTTTATAATGTCCGGAATCAATTCATTGAAAATTGTTATTGGCAATGAAATGGTAAATTCGTCTATTCACTCTTTTTCCCTATTTTTGTGAAATTCCTTATTTCAATGAAAAAGATTATTCTCATCGAAGACGAAACCAGCGTAGTATCTTTTATAAAGAAAGGACTTCAGGAAAGCGGGTACGAAGTTTCCGTGGCTTTTGACGGACGTACAGGTGTACAATTGGTACAGGGCAACGATTTCGATTTGGTAGTTTTGGATATTATGCTGCCGGAAATGAACGGGCTGGATGTGTGTAAGGAGATCAGAAAAACCAATCAGCATGTCCCCATCCTTTTTTTAACGGCCCTGGGAACTTCGGAAAATATTGTGCTGGGACTGGAAAGCGGTGGTGATGACTATCTTGTAAAACCTTTTAAATTCATTGAACTGGTGGCAAGAGTAAAATCTCTGCTGAGAAGAAGCAATGGAGTAAGCCCCCAGGAAATTGCAGAACCGGAACCGGACAATGAACATGTGTTTCAGTTTTCCGACCTGATCGTTAATGACTATACAAAGAAAGTAACCCGTGCCGGAGATGAAATTTCGCTCACTTCCACAGAATATAAACTGTTGCTGTATTTCCTGAATAATCCCGAAAAGGTAATTTCCAGAGCCGAAATTCTGGATGCAGTTTGGGGTGTCAATTATGAACTGGGAACGAATGTGGTGGATGTTTACGTAAATTATTTAAGAAAAAAACTGGATCAGCAGGATGATAATAAACTGATTCATACTGTGATAGGGATGGGTTATGTACTGAAAAAACCGTAGAGAATGTTTAATAAAGTTGTTACAAATCAGACCAAAACGATGGTGCTCTTAATGTTGGTATTTACTGCCATCATTCTGCTTTTCAGTGGTTTGGTTTATTTTTCAATTGTCAACTTTTCGCATCAGAGGTTTTATGAGCTGCTGAAAATACGTACCACAACCATTGTTCAGATTGAGAAAAGCAAGGACCATCTGGACCTGCCGGAAAACTACATCCTTAACAGCCTGAATGATGAGGAGCTTCCCATGGAAAGAGATTATGTTTTCGCGGTTCCTGAAGATTCCAATTTCAGAAAGATCTCACAGGAAGTCCATATTCCGGATTATTTTTTCAAAAGTATTGTCAGAAAAGGCGAAGCTAATTATAATGATAAAGAATTCTATTATATCGGGCAGACCTTTAAGTATGATGATAAAGAATATATAGCCATCGCTTCTGCCAAGAATCATTATGTGATCTATTATCTTGGATTTTTAAAAAGAACGCTCATCACATGTATCGTACTTTCCCTGTTCTTCAGTATGATATTTTCTTTTTATCTGTCGAAAACGTTATTCAGACCGATATTGAAGATTACCGGAAAAGTAAAGGAAATCAGTTCCGAGAATCTTCACCTTAGACTGGAAGCGCAGCCTGACAATAAAGAACTGAATGAGCTGGTAGATACCTTCAACGGTATGCTGAACAGAATTGAAACTTCATTTGAAACCCAGAACCATCTGATCGGAAATGTGTCCCACGAATTGAGAACGCCTTTGACATCGATCATGGGTGAAGCCGATGTTGCCCTTTCGATCAACAGAACGGCAGATGAATATAAAGATACTTTGGAAATTATTCTGGATGAAGCTGAAAAGCTGGATAAAAAGATCAAAGCTTTATTGATGATTGCTCAAACCGGATTCGACGGGAAGATTCAGAAAATGGATAAAGTAAGGATCGATCAGCTGCTGTGGGACGTGATTGAAACATTAAGAAAAATTGATTCCAGAAACAATATATATCTGGATATCAGTATGCTTCCGGATAATCCTAAAAAATTAAAAGTCCAGGGTAATGAGCAGTTGCTGCATCTTGCGGTAGCTAATATCATTAATAACGGATGTAAATATTCTAATTTCCAACAGGTAAAAGTTTCGTTGGGTGCCACAGATACAGATGTTTATATTATTGTAAAAGATTTCGGGATCGGAATTCCGGAGGTGGAGATGAACAAAATCTACGATCCGTTCTTCAGAGCTTCCAATACCAAAAACTATGAAGGCTACGGAATCGGACTTCCGCTGGCCAGAAACATCATCAGAATGCACCATGGGGAACTGATTGTAAGTTCTCATGAAAACCAGGGGACCACGGTACAGATGCGTTTTCCTAATTTCTATAGCGCGAGACCGGAGAGAATAGAGAAAGTTAGGATTTAGCTTTAGACTAAACTTAAGACTTAGGTTGAGGGTCTCAAACGGGTTTGAGAGTGGGATTGTTTTAGGGTTTCTGATTATTGAGTTCCTATCTGACGTCTTGCATCCTGATTCCTGACTCCTGTTTCTTAATTTCATCATTCAAATTTTTAACCTTAACTTAAAAGCTTCCCCTCTGAAATCGGACATCTGAAGTCTTTATTTTTCCTTTATGTTAACGGGCATTAACAATATTCTAATCTCATTTTAATGTCTTTAATCACATTTTAATTCCATTCCAAAGAGCTTCTAATTTTGCCGCTTTAGTTTTGTATCATCAAAATATGACAACAAACCTAAATCTAAAAGATATGACCAAAACAATTTTAATCGCCACGGATTACTCTCTTGAGTCACTGAACATATTAAAAAAAGTACTGAAAGAGAAAGAAGCATCGGAAGATCCCAATCAGTATAATGTTCTTTTGGTTTCGGGGTATGAAGCCGGAGATTCTATCAGAGATCTTCTGTTCAATACAAAAAGTACCATTTTCAATAAAATAAGACCCCAGGAATTCTGCGATGCTTACGGGATCATCAGAAATAAATATCCTCACTTAGTCAATAAGATCATCTGCGATATTTTCACAGGAAGCTTCCAGAGAACTTTCAACAATTACGTGAAAGCAGAAAATATACAGGAAGCTTACTATTCTCCATCCATTAAAAGTAAAGGCAAAGGAAAATTTGATATTGCCCCTTATATCAAAAAATGCAAAGATCTGGAGGTACAGGAAATCAAAGTGGAAATGCCTGAAAGACTTCCGGAAAGAGGAAGACTGGCTGAGATCTTTGTAGAGGTCTAGAAATCAATAAACACCATATTAAAAGAATAAAAAAATGTTAAGAAATTATAGTAACAGCCGAACGTTGGGAGACAATATCAGATTGGGGACGCTGACTGCATTTACTGCGGGTACTATAAATATAGCGTCTCTGTTAATCTTTCTCTCTTTTACATCCAACGTAACGGGACATTACGCCATATTGGCGGCTGAAATAAGTAAAGGAAACTGGGCTCAGGTAGCGGTAGTAGGAGCATGGATCTTCCTGTTCTTCTTTGGAAGCTTTCTATCCAACTTCATTGTCATCAACTTCAATAAAAAGAGCAAGTATTTTGCGCACTCGATGCCCATTGTGCTCGAAATCATATGTTTATTGTTTGTAGGGATATATGGACAGTTTTATTATCAGAAAACACTGGAAGAAACGGAATACCTGGTGGCACTGATGCTTTTTGCAACAGGACTTCAGAACGGACTTACCGCGAGTATCTCCAACTTTTCGGTGAAAACGACCCACCTGACGGGTACAACCACGGATCTTGGTATTTTGCTTTCCATGTTTACTCAAAAGAAATATAGGAAAAGCGGGGAGCTGATTGCAAGAGCAAAACTGCTCACCAGTATTATGGGAGCTTATGTTTTGGGAGCGGTATTCTCGGGACTTACCTATTATTATCTTGAATTCAGGGTCTTTTATGTGATCAGTCTCTGTCTTTTGGTGGTGATCGGTTATGATGCCTATAAAATTCATATCAGACATTTTAACACCAAATACCGTTACAGCAGGATTTATAAAAAACCAAATCTGTTCGCTTATTTGTATGATAAAGTGCATGGAATTCCAAAAAGGAAAGAAAAAAGAAGGCTTGTCTTTGATGATTAAGCGAAGAAATAAAGTAAATATCAGTATTATTTTTGTGTAAACTAGCTGTGAGACATCCCTTTTCGATGGTAGAAAAGGGGTGTTTTTGTTGGGTGAAACAGACAATTGGAAGTAAGTTGTCATTTAACGTAAAGGTTGACATTACAACTTTTGCTTTAAGTCTGCAAAGAACGATATCGGTCTGTGATTGATTTGACTATGTTGCAGGATCGTACATGGTTTAATAATGGTCACAGTTGCAGCTCTTTAATCTGAAATAAATCTAATAAAGATCATCTTTGAGTTTTGCTTAAAAAAAGACTGCTTGCTTTTCACTGTCCTTTTCCTCTGTCAGGGATTAAAAACAAGGTGGGATAACAAAATGTGGTGAAAATGTTGATAATTAAATTTTAATTCACGGTTTTATTGTTTTAATTCCCGTTTCCATTGACTATTTTTGTAAGTTGATTACACGTTTTATGTCAGATATTATTCAGCTTTTACCGGATCATGTAGCTAACCAAATTGCAGCAGGGGAAGTGGTGCAGAGACCTGCGTCCATTGTGAAAGAACTTTTGGAAAATGCTATTGATGCGGATGCGTCCAAGATAGAATTGATTATCAGGGATGCCGGGAAAAACCTGATCCAGGTGGTGGACGACGGCAAAGGGATGTCCGAGACCGATGCCAGAATGGCCTTTGAAAGACATGCTACGTCAAAGATCAAAGGAACAGAAGATATCTTTAAGATCTCTACAAAAGGATTCAGAGGTGAGGCATTGGCTTCTATCGCTGCCGTTTCTCAGGTTGAACTGAGGACGAAGCAAAATGACGCCAAGATCGGAACCAATATCTATATTGAGGGAGGGGTATTTCAGTTTCAGGATCCCATACAAACCGTTGAAGGATCCAACTTTCTGGTGAAGAATCTTTTCTATAATGTTCCGGCCAGAAGAAAATTCCTAAAAAATAATAATGTTGAATTCAGACATGTTATCGACGAATTCCAACGTGTAGCCTTAGCTCATGAAAATCTGGAGTTTTCTCTGTTTCATGATGATGAAGCCGTTTTCAGACTGAGAAAAGGAAGTCAGATGCAGCGTATTGTGGATGTTTTCGGACGTAAACTGCAGCCACAGCTGATTCCCATTAAAGAAGATATTATCTGGTGTAAGCTTCATGGATTTGTAGCTAAACCGGAAGGGGCAAAAAAATCAAGAGGCGAACAGTTTCTTTTCGTTAACGGAAGGTATTTCAAAAGTCCTTATTTCAATAAAGCCGTTCAGGAAGCTTTTGAAGGGCTGCTTTTACCGGGGTATGTTCCTACATTTTTCCTGTATCTGGAAATGGATCCGGAAAAGATTGACGTGAATATCCATCCGCAGAAAACAGAAGTGAAGTTCGAGGACGAGCATCTGATCTTTGCACTGCTTCGCTCTACGATCAAAAGATCTTTGGGGATTTATAACGTTTCGCCAAGCCTGGATTTTGATAAAGACCCCGAAATGGATGCGATGATGAATAAACCCTTTCCAAGCAAAGGAAACGGAGGTGGCGGCATGATCAAAATGCCCGAAATTATTGTAGATAAGGATTATAACCCATTTATTGAAGAACGAAATGTACGTCCTGAAGAGATTCAGAACCTTACGGAAATGTATCATCAGAATATTACTGCAGAGCCTTCAAAAATCAATTTATTCGAAGACGAGGATTTTGATGAAGACCTGATGAGGCTGCCTAACGGGTATTGGTTATTCAATAAAGGAGATGTAACGCTGATGCTTGATTTGGGAAGAATGCACAGGCTTGTTGTCTCAGAAAACAACAAAACATCAAGGAAAAATAATATCAATATCAACCCCAACAGCCATGCACTGCTGTTCTCTTTGGAGTATCATATGAACGAAATAGAGAAGAGTAAATACAATTCTTTCAAAAAATTTCTTCCGGAACTCGGGTTTGACATGAAAATTGCACATGAAAGCGTGCTGAGAATAGATGCACTTCCCGAAGGACTGAAAGAAACACAGGCTATGAAGTTTCTGGAGAACCTTTTTGAGATCCTGGAATATAAGACTGAAGAAGAATTTATGCAGTTTTATCTCAATCAGTGGAACAAAATGCATTCGAAATCAAGGTTTGATTTTATTTATAAAAAAGATGCGGAACAGGTCATCAAAGATTTTACAGCTTTAGGCTTCCCGGAATTTTTACCGGATGGCAAAAGATGTTTTTATGAAGTTCCGTTTAATGATTTTAAAAACAAGTTTTAAAAATGTTTAACAATATACCGCCAATCACAAGGAATATTATCATTATAAATGTGATCGTATTTATTGGGACTTATTTTCTCGGAAATCAGGTAATAGGCTATCTTGCCGGGTTTTATCCTTTTTCTCCGTTTTTCCATTCATGGCAGATCATCACGCATATGTTTATGCATGGAAGTATTATGCATATTTTGTTTAATATGCTGACGCTGTACAGTTTCGGACCTATTCTGGAGCAGACGCTCGGAGAAAAAAAATATCTGATCCTTTATTTTTTAAGTGGTCTTGGAGCTTTTTTCCTTTTTAACCTATGGAATTTTGTTGAAGCACAGCAGCTGACGAATGAATTGCAGCAACTGGGATTCAATGTCAACGCTTATCTTTCCGGAGCAAGTGTAGGATTTAGCGGAGATGCCGCATCGGTTCTTAAGCAGAAAGAGCTGTTGGAGAGCTTTAAAGGGATTGTGGCTACACCAATGGTGGGTGCTTCCGGAGCTATTTTCGGAGTTGTGGCGGCCTTTGCTACCCTGTATCCCGATTCAAAGATTATGATGATGTTTATCCCGGTTCCCATAAAGGTAAAATACCTGATGCCTATCGTCATTGTCGTTTCTGTATACCTTGGAGTTTCAGGTAACGGAGGTGGTATTGCCCATCTGGCACATGTTGGGGGAGCGCTGGTTGGCTGGATTTTGGCAAGGATCTGGAAAAAGCACCTGTATAGATTCAATTAAAAAATTTCGTGAAAGTTTTCCGTCTTATCATACTAATCCTGCACATGGGCGTTTTGTTCCTGCTGCTGGGAACTTTAATGAATGCGTATGTTCCACCTAAAATATTTCCGTGGTTCAATTTGCTTTCGTTGGGATTTCCTGTTCTCATCATTACATATATGGTTTTCACGCTTTTCTGGCTTTTTAGCTGGAAAAAAAGGACATTTGTATTCATGGTGGCCGGGCTTATCTTCATGGTTCCTGTACAGAGATGGGTCAATTTTTCTTCCGGTAAAAAGGAGACTGCAGACCTTAAGGTCGTTTCTTTTAATGTGAAGGCGGGTTTACTGGGTGCTCCGGCTGTAAATGAATATCTCAACAGCTCTGATGCAGATGTTATTATGCTGCAGGAGTACAGTATTAAAATTTCGGTCAAAGGAATGACGGGGAGTGGGGAAAATGGCGTTCTTAAAGTCTTTTCAAAACATAAAATTATAGATACAAAAGAGCTTATCAAAAGCGATTTTGAAAGCAATAATGCGTACGCTTCCCAGACAGATATCGAAATTAAAGGAAAAATCTACCGTTTTATCAATGTATACCTTGAACCATTTAAATTTGAAAAAGGGATGGTCAAAATGGATGGAGATAAAGAAGAAGATAAAGAAAAGTTGAAAAGTATTGTTAAAAGACTGATTCCTGTTTTTAAAAAGCATCAGGATCAGGTAGCAGCGATCAAAGAAGGAATCGAAAACTCTCCCTACCCAGTGATTCTTGCCGGAGATTTTAATTCTGTTCCTAATTCTTACGAATATTACCACTTATCAGAAAATCTGGAAGATGCCTTTGTAAAAGTGGGGAAAGGGAGCGCAACAAGCTTTCATGACTATAAAATTCCCATAAGGATAGATTATATTTTTACCTCAAAAAGCATACAGCCGGTCTCTTATAAAGTAGATCGAACGGCCAAGCTTTCAGATCATTATCCAGTGATCGGAACTTTCACTAAATAACTAATAATCATAAAATTAGTTAAAAATTTGCTACTTGGTAGGGTTTTTGATTAAAAGAAAACTGTACCCTATAGACTGTTATTTCATGAAGCCGAGCCAGTTATTACTATTTGTTCACATTGCCGTTGCCGTATTGCTCCTATGCACATTGGGGAACGCATGGATTGCGCCTAATTTTTTTGGCTCTCTTAACTTACTTTCTTTAGGTTTCCCCTATCTCGTTATCGTCTATTTCCTTTTAACTCTGGTTTGGGTTATTAAGAGAAAGAAAATAGCCATCGCTTTTGCTTTCGGACTGCTTCTTTTTTACAATCCAATAAGAAGATGGGTCAATTTTTCTCCAAAAACAGAAAGTTTAAAGTCAATAAGAGACATCAAAGTTCTTACGTTTAATGTAAAATACGGAGATTTTGGCTGGGACAAAGTGAAAAAATATATCACAGATCAGGATGCAGACATTATTCTGGTTCAGGAAAAAGATACAAACAGAGCGATCAGAAAGGACATGATAAAATATCCATCCGTGATTCTGAAGACAAAACACAAAATTGTAAGACAGGAAAAGCTGATTGAAGAAAGTGCAAGAGGAAATTCATTCTATGCCGATGTAGATATCAATGGGCAGATTATCAGAGTGGTTAATGTATATCTGGAACCTTTCAGACTTCATAAGTCCATGCTTAAATTTGAAGGTCTTGCAAAACAGGGAGGAAAGATTGCGAATCTTATTTCCCATATGACACCTACTTTTAAAGCACATGAAGAACAGATAAGAAAGATCAGAAAAGTGATTGATTTTTCACCTTATCCTGTAATTCTGGCTGGTGATTTTAATTCAGTACCTAATTCTTACGAATATTATAACCTTGGAAAAGATCTTCAGGATGCTTTCCTTACAGTTGGAAACGGAGCTTCTACCAGTTTTCATGATTATAAAGTACCATTGAGGATTGATTATATATTTACTTCAAAGTCCATTATTCCAATAAGCTATAAAGTAGATCACTCTGTAAAATTATCGGATCACTATCCTGTAATTGCAGAATTTCAGCTAAATTAGTTCCATGAAAAATTTACTGTCTTCGGGTTTTGTTATACTGCTTTTGTTATCGGCCTGTTCAAAGAAGGAAACACCCGGTTTCGCGGCCGATCAGGAGGTGAAAATTCACTATGATACCACTGCAGTAGATTCATTTTCAACAGGAGCTACATCAGTAGATATTGTTCGCCAGATCAAAATGTCATCACAAAAATACCAGGATTCTATCAAACAGGCTGAAAAGCTCAAAAAAGAGGAAGATAAACTGAAGGCAGAACTGGAAAAAGAAAACAAAAAGAAGCTGGAAGAGGAAAAGAAAAAGGCGGATGCCGAAAAGAAACAGCCAACGTCCGATGCTTCACCTGCTGCCGGATCCAAAACACCATAATATACACCACCATTACAAACTTTTAAAAAATATACAATATGAAAAAACAAATCTTAGCAGCGGCTGCAGTAGCATTATTGGCTGTATCATGTACAAAATCAACAACTAAGACTGAGCAGGTTGAAAATCCTGACGGATCATTGACAACCACTACCACTACGGTTAAAGAATCACCTTCAGCTATGGTAGACAGTGCAAAAATCGACAAAGCTAAGGAAGATGTAAAATCCAAAGTAGATGCAGCAGGAAACAAAATCGATGATGCAGCTCAAAAAACAAAGGAAGACCTTAATAAAGCAGGCAAAGACATCAAAGCCGGAGCAAAAGAAGTAGGACAGGATGTAAAAGATGCCGCAGCAAAAGGCGCTGCCAAAGTAGAGGAGGGCGCTAAAAAATTGAAGGAGGATCTAAAGAAATAGTGAAATATTAAAATATTTAAAACGCGGTCAAATTCTGATCGCGTTTTTTTATTTATTTTGATGGAGAGAGATAGGATAGGAGAAATAATTGCGTCGGAATTTCTCTATAACTACCTGTTAAGCTCCAGTAAAGGATCTATATATTCTCTGTCATTGCTCAGTCTTGGAACTTTATTCTGACCGCCAAGCTTTCCTTTGGATTCAAGCCATTGGTAAAAAAGATCCGGTTTGGCAATATGGACGATTGGCCTTCTCAGTGTTAAGTTGTTGTATCTTTTGGCTTCATAATCCGAATTAATTGTTTTTAAATGAAGGTCAAAAGCGTCGGTAAATCGATCCAGATCATCCGGATGATGGCTGAATTCGAAGATCCACTCATGGGCACCGCCTTCGTTTTCTTTCATGAAAACAGGAGCTCCCGTAAAATCGGTGATGCTCGCGCCGGTCACTTCGCACGCTTTTGAAAGAGCAGATTCCACATTGGTGATCATAAGCTCTTCCCCGAATGCATTGATATAATGTTTGGTTCTTCCTGTAATTTTTATTCTGAAAGGATTTATAGAAGTAAATACAACCGTGTCTCCAATCAGATATCTCCAAAGTCCTCCGTTGGTCGTAATGACCATAGCGTAGTTTTTTCCTACTTCCACATCTTCCAGGCTGACCACTTTCGGGTTGGAAAAATGAAACTGGTCCATTGGAATAAACTCATAAAAAATGCCATAATCCAGCATCAGGAGCATCTCATCACTGTCCGATCTGTCCTGGATTCCAAAGAAGCCTTCAGAAGCATTGTAAATTTCGTAGTAATTGATCTTTTTACCGATGATCTGCCGGTATTGATCCTTGTATGGCTTGAAGCTTATTCCACCGTGAAAAAAGACCTCTAAATTGGGCCAGAGCTCAGAAACACTTCCACTTCCTGTTTCTTTTAAAACTCTTTGAAGAAGAACAAGCATCCAGCTTGGTACACCAAGGATACTTCCCACATCTTCGTTCTTGACTTCTGAGGTGATGGCCTTGAGCTTACTTTCCCACTCCGACATCAGCGAAACCTTTTTACTTGGTGTCGTCGTAATTTCTACCCAAAAAGGGAGGTTGTCAATTAAAATGGCAGAAAGATCTCCGAATTTGGTGTTAAAATCAGCATGAAGTTCCGAGCTGCCTCCCAAACGCAGGTTTTTATTGGTGAAAAGCTGGTTTTCGGGATGATTGTTGGCATAAATAGAAACCATATCCTTTCCTGCTTTCATGTGACAGTATTCCAGGCTTTCTGTGGAAATTGGAATAAACTTGCTCTTCGCATTGGTGGTTCCGGAAGATTTTGCAAAATGCTTAATGTATCCGGGCCAGCTTACATCTTTATGTCCCTGTCTTGCTCTTTCAATAAAAGGTTCAAAATCTTCATAAGTAACGATAGGAACCTTGTTTTTAAAGTCCTGGTAGCTTGAAATCGAATTGAATCCATATGCCTTGCCGTATTCAGTATCCTCAGCATGAAACAGCTGAGAAAAGAGTATACCTTTCTGAGTTTCAATGGGATGATCCATGAAATTCTGAATCTGATCTATCCTTTGGCGGATAAACCAGTTGACGACAGTATTAAAAAGTGCCTTTGTTGCCATTCCAACAAATATAATAATATTTGAATTTTTAGAGAATTTTTATCGTGTTAAATAAAAAAACCGTCACATATAATGTAACGGTTTGGTATTTAGATTTATTGTTTCTTAGCAATACTCGTCAAAAGCTGCCTGAAGATTTGCTGCAATAGCCCCTGCAGGGTTTCCTTCAATGTGGTGTCTTTCAAGCATATGAACCAGTTCACCATCCTTAAAAAGCGCTACACATGGAGAGCTTGGAGGGAATGGAGCAAGATGTTTTCTTGCTTCTGCTACAGCTTCTGTATCAAATCCTGCAAAAACAGTTGTTAAATGATCAGGTTTTTTATCTCCTGTCAATGAATATACAACGCCTGGTCTTGCTGCACCTGCTGCACAACCACAAACTGAATTGATGACCAATAGAGTTGTTCCCGGCTGCTTTAAAGCTTCTTCTACCTGTGCTGGAGATGTTAGATCTTCGAAACCTTTATCTGTAAGTTCTGCCTTCATAGGCATTACTAAATCTGTTGGATACATATATTTTGTTTTTTATCGGTACAAAGTTAATCATTTCTTCGCTTTCGTTCAATATATAAAAACTATCAATCGTTTAGTCAGATAAAATTAATGTAATATTAATATATCAATAATATTCAAAAAAATGTGAAATAAAATTATGAATAATGAGAAATATTTATTAAATTTGAAATGATTCTGAAAAACAAACGACCATGAAAAAAACATTTACCGCTTTCCCTCGAGCATTCAAATTATTTAACACGGCATGAGTACAGTTAAGTAAACAAACCTTTCAGCTTTGGGCAGTGCCCAACTGAATTAATAATTATGAATATCCAAAAAATGAAGCCCGGAACATTTATTGTTCCGGGCTTCTTAATCAAATCGATATGCAAAGGTTGGATATCCTGGTTGTGGTTCGGGTTATCATTATAGGATATTCGGTTTACGACATAAAGTAAAATCCGAAATCCCGAAACCCGGAACGCTGTTAAGAAAGCAACTTCTTAGCCATTTCGGAAATACTTTTTCCGTCTGACTTTCCAGCCAGTGCTTTTGAAGCAGCTCCCATCACCTTCCCTAAATCTTTCGCAGATTCAGCTCCGGTTTGTGAAATAATATTCTTGATTTCTGCTTCCAGTTCTTCCGGACTCAGTTGTTTTGGAAGGTATTGCTCAATGACTTTCATCTGGGCATCTTCTACTTCAGCAAGGTCATTTCTTCCCTGTGCTGTAAATTGTTCGAAAGAATCTTTACGCTGCTTGATCATTCTCTGAAGAATGGCAATTTCCTGCTCTGCAGAAACTTCAGCGCCTTTTGCTTCTGTTTGGATGAGTAAAATCTGAGCTTTTACGGCTCTCAGAGAGTCCAATGCAACTCTGTCTTTTGCTCTCATCGCTGTTTTAATAGCTTCGGTTATGGTATTTTCTAAACTCATTTTTTTCTTTCTTTAAGCTTTAGGCAATAAGCAGTATGCTTTCAATTGGGCCCGTAGTCGGTGAGCCTGTAGCTTACTGCTTATTGCTTATCGCAATTTAGTCAACGTCTTTATTTAAAAATCTGTTTTCTCTCACCTGCATGTTTCCGTTGTTATCAGACAGATACGTGTTGATATTCTGGTCTGATGCATTGGTTCCGTCAATAGAGATGTTCTTTCTTTTGAAAGCCGGTACAGATTCGAATTCGCTTGTGCTGTCAAAGCTTTGATAGCGTGAATTGAATTCTTTTAATTTATTTCTTCTCTCTACTATTCTCTCCTGATCAACCGCTTTATTTACAAACGTGAATTCAGATTCTGCATGTTTTGGAGTTTCAATTTCTATTTTTTCTTCATAAGCTGGTTTTATTTCAGCTTTAGGTTCTTCATATCTTGTCTGGAAAATAGCTTCAGCAGCCTGAACCGGAATTTCAGTGACGGCACTTACAGGAGCTGTAAACTCTGCCTTTGGCTGTCCGAAATCTGTTTTAGGCTCATTGGATGAAGGCTGATTGTTTACAAAGAAACTGAATTCAACAGGTTTTTCATCTGAGAAAGCACTGCTTGCAGGACTGGATGGAGTTTCATCTTTTCTGGAATCAAAATCAAATTTGAAAGATTCTGTTTCCAGATCATTTGGATCTTCTCCTTCTTCATCATAAGAGAACAGACTGTAAGACTCTTCCTCTTGCTCTTCTTCATTTCTCCAGTCACGGGCACCATGAGTATCTTCCTCTTTATCAAAGAATTTTACGTCCTTTCTGATCTCTTCCTCAATGATCATTTTCTTTTCAGAAGAAGTCATTCCGAATTGCGGGGAATCGCTGTCTTCGTCATCCAGTCTAAATGTGTGTTTTCCTCCGAAATCACGAGTTGTTTCAGAAGTTGTTTCTCTTTCCTCTCTGGTTTTAAAGGGAGAGGATTTGGGAGCTTCAAAGCTGTCATTAAGACTGATTCTAATCTTCTCAGTAGGTCCTGCAAATCTTTTGCTGTCATTTGAAAAACCTGTAGCGATAACAAGAACGCTTACAGAATCTCCTAATTCTTCATCTGCACCTACCCCAAAAATAATGTCAGCGGTATTTCCTGCTTCTTTCTGGATGTGATCCATAATTACCCCGATCTCATCCATGGTAACCTCTTCTGCACCACTTCTGATCAATAGAAGAACGTTTTTAGCACCGGTAATCTTGTTGTCGTTCAACAACGGAGAGTCCAGCGCTTTTTTAACGGCCTCTTCGGCTTTGTTTTCTCCTGAAGCAATTCCTGTAGACATTAGAGCTGTACCAGAGTTCTGAAGTACAGATTTAGCATCTCTAAAGTCAATGTTTACATCGAAGTAACCGGTAATAACCTCTGCCATTCCTTTCGCGGCATTGGTTAAAACTTCATCGGCTTTTGAGAATCCCTGCTTAAAGCCAAGGTTTCCGAACTGCTGTCTTAATTTATCATTATTGATCACAATAAGTGAGTCAACGTTATTTCTTAACTTTTCAAGACCAATCTCGGCTTGTTCAAGTCTTCTTTTACCTTCAAAGCTAAAAGGAACGGTAACGATACCTACCGTCAAAATTCCCATATCTTTAGCTACTTTAGCAATGACCGGAGCGGCTCCGGTACCTGTACCACCGCCCATTCCGGCAGTGATGAACACCATTTTGGTATTCTGGCCCATGCATGCTTTAATTTCTTCGATGCTTTCAATAGCCGATTTTTCTCCAACTTCAGGATCTGCACCTGCACCCAACCCTTCTGTAATGGTGGTACCCAGCTGTACTTTATTGGCAACGGGATTATTATCTAAAGTTTGGGCATCTGTATTACAGACCACGAAATCTACTCCGTAAATTCCTTTCTCGTACATGTGCTTCAACGCGTTGTTTCCACCGCCTCCTACACCGATTACTTTTATAATGGATGAATTTCCTTTTGGCAAATCAAATGAAAATCCTTGTGTATCTATATTTTCCATAACTATGCTTTTTATAATTGACGATTGATGAGTGATAATTGATGAGTGATAAATGGCGCCAGACTATAAGCTGTTTGCTTTTTATTTATCAATTATCAATAATCTTTAATCATTTATATTTTACTCTACTTCTTCAAAGAATTTTTTAACTTTTTCCATAAGCGACTGCCCAAAAGTGAGTTTCGCTCTTCTGTTTTCCTGTTGCTGGGTAACAACGGCCTGCTGCTCCTGAACTGTTGCTGTCGGTTGAATTTGCTGAACTGTTTCTGTCTGTACTTCAGCAGTTTCTGTTTTAGCAATTTCTTCTTCCACGGTTTCTTCTGTTTCAGCGACCTGTTTTTTGTCCCGAATCTTCAAGCTCTCCATCAGCAAGCCGATTGAAGTAGCAAATTCCGGGCCTTTCAGATACTGATTTTTATCGTTTGCAATATATTCGTTTGCAAAACCGATTCTGCTGTCAAAACCTGTTGTATAATTGGCCAGCTGGCGAAGGTGCTTTAAGTTTGAACCACCTCCTGTAAGGACAATCCCTGCAATCAGCTTTTTCTTTTGCTCAAATGCTCCGTAAGCTTTTAATTCTGTATTCACCATCTCAAGGATTTCTTCTACCCGGGCATTGATAATCTGTGCCAGCGTTTTAAGAGAAATCTCTTTGTCCGGTCTTCCATGAAGTCCGGGAATGGTAACAAATGTGCTGTCTTTTTCTAATTCAGGAACTGCAGAACCGAATTTTACTTTCAGTTGTTCTGCATGTTTCTCAATGATCGAACAGCCTTCTTTGATATCTTCCGTAATGATACCTCCTCCGTAAGGAATTACACAGGTATGACGGATGATATTATCTTTGAAGATGGCAATATCCGTAGTACCGCCTCCTATATCTACAATAGCAACACCTGCTTCTTTTTCTTCTTTAGTTAATACAGCTTCTGAAGATGCCAATGGTTCCAGGGTAAGGGCTTCCATTTCAAGGCCGGCTTCTCTTACACATCTTGCGATGTTTCTGATGCTGCCCATCTGTCCCACTACTACGTGGAAATTGGCTTCCAAGCGTTTTCCGTGCATTCCTACCGGCTCCTGAATTTCGCCTTCGGAATCCACTTTATATTCCTGGGGAAGAACATGGATAATTTCCTCTCCGGGAAGCATCACCAGCTTTTTTACCTGATCTTTCAGTGCTTCGATGTCGTCGTCTGTAATAAATTTGTCCGGATGCTCACGCATAATATAGTCGGAATGCTGCAGAGAACGGATGTGTTTTCCTGCAATACCTACCGTAACTTTACGGATAGGAACCCCTGCGCTGGATTGTGCTTCAGAAATGGCAGCCTTGATTGAATTAATGGTTTGTGAGATATTATTCACAATACCTTTATGAACTCCAAGACTTTTGGCCTTCCCAACGCCGAGAATTTCTATCTTCCCGTGTGCATTCCTCCTTCCGACTATCGCGACAATCTTCGTTGTCCCGATGTCCAGACCTACTGAATACTCTTGATTTTCCATTTTATGTCGATTTGATTTTTTTCTACTTTTTCATGTCAGGGACAGTGTCCCGTTTTTTTAATCTGGATTTTATCCAATCCTATACTCATTGTCCCTTTTGGACCCACCCTTATTCTATTTTTACTTTTGCCTTAGGCTTTGTAGCTGCGGGCTTTTTCTCTGTTTTTTTAGTTTCCTTCGGTTTGACTATCGTTTTTATTTTTTCCTTCGGCTTTGCAGAAGGGGCTTTTGTTTTTTTTGACTCTGCCGTTTTAGGCATAGCTTCCGGTTTTTTAGCAGCGGCCATTAGCGGCGCTTTTGCCAGTTCTTTATTACCTGCTTTCAGAATACTGTCGTTTTCTTTGAAATAAGGATTTAAAGTGGTTACAATCTGGTTCTGATATTTTACAGAAACCATACTGTACTTTTGGGGATCCTGAAATACAAGATATTTTTCCACAAACGTTTTTAAGCCTTTTACTTTAAACTCTATATTGTCAAGATCACCTATTTCAACCTTATAATTTCCGTCACTCGTCAGAAGATTATAATCACCTTTGCTTTTTGAAATTCCAATGAAGAATTTTTTACTGAAATCATCTTTATCAATCTTCTCAACCAACTCTGCCAGTTTCTCATATTCATCAGGTTTTACATCTCCAGTTACCAACATGCACGGATGTGAATAGGTCCTGGAAATAGGAAATTCCGTTCCTTTTTCATCAACATAAAAATCTCTTCCCTCTTTGTTCAACCTGAAAACAGGAACTCTTTGTTTGATATCCAGATAGAGCTTGCCATTCAGATTCAAATACACATTGGCACTGTCTACGGCCGGAAGTGAGTTAATTTTCTTTTCTAGCGTAGGAATATTGAGATCCCCTACTTTTCCGGAAGGATTTTCTTTTTTTACAATTTCCCGGATATCTTTTTCATCAATAAAGTATACAGGAGTTTTTTCATTCATTTTTACAGAAATCTTATCGTCCGTAATCTTCTGGCCACTGAATCTCTTTAATGAGAAACTCAGCAGTAATCCCAGGATGATCACTGTGACAACAATTTTTAATATTCTGTATTTATTTTTCATACTTTATTGTTCTATAAACGCATCGTTGTAAAGCTTTCTTTTTTAACTCGCAGAGGTGTTTCACTCAGCAGAGGCTTTGACTGTTATAGCTTGTTTATGACTCTTTTTTATTCCTTTTTTAAATAAAACTGAATGAAAGTTTAAAATCATTCCCAGTTTTATATTTGTTATTCTCAACTAATACCTGAAATTTCATTTTCTACCATACATTGTTTTTTTGCTGAGTTAAACGCCTTTGCGAATGAGTATTTTGGAACTTTAACTCTTTCGCGAACTTTGCGTTAAACTCATAGTTTTGAAATCCATTCCGTAATAGGGTCGTACAGGGTATCTATATTTCCTGCGCCTACCGTAAGGAGAATGTCAAAATCTTTTTCTTTTATTTTTTCAAATGCACCGGATAGATCCGATTTTTGTTTTTTATCTAAATTTACCTTTTCCAATAACCAGTCTGAGGTGATTCCTTCAAAATTTTCCTGAAGTTCTCTTGCAGGATAAATGTCCAGAAGGATAAGTTCATCCGATGTACTCAGGCTTTCTGCAAATCCATCAGCGAAGTCTCTAGTTCTGCTGAAAAGATGGGGCTGGAAAACCACCAATAGCTTTTTCTCAGGGTAAAATGTTCTGATTGAGCTTACTACCGCATTGATCTCTGTAGGATGGTGGGCATAATCATCAATATAAATTTTACCGTTTGGATAAATATGTTTGGTATATCTCCTTTTAATTCCTTTAAAATTGGCAATAGCCCTTTTCAGTGTTTCAAAATCTACGCCTAAATTGTGCAGGATTGCCAATGCGGCCGTTGCATTTTCAACATTGTGGATGCCCGGAATTTCCCAAACAAAATCTTTTACAGTTTCGGAAGGGGTATGAAAGTCAAAATAAATCTTATCATGATCCATACGTAGATTATCGGAATAGTAATCTGCTTTTTCATTGACGGCATAGGTTTTATGGTCTCTGCCGATATCCAGTCCTTTTCTTACAAATAACTGTCTGTCATCTGGAACAAGTGCTGCAAACTGTTTGAAGCCTTCTTCAATATGACCTTTATCACCATAAATATCCAAATGGTCTGCATCCGTAGAGGTGACTACCGCCCAGTCCGGAGAGAGGGTAAGGAAACTTCTGTCATATTCATCCGCTTCCACCACAGAATATTGTGTACCGTTATATAAGAAATTTGATTTGAAATTTTCTGAAATACCGCCAAGGAAACATGAAAACGGAAGATCAGCTTCTTTGCACAGGTGTGATACCAATGTTGAAGTGGTTGTTTTTCCATGTGTTCCTGCCACAGCAATACAGTTTGTGTTTTCAGTGATCAGACCCAAAACTTTTGCACGCTTCAAAACTTCAAACTGATTCTGGTTAAAATAATCTAATATTCCCAGTGTTTTAATGGCTGGAGTGTAGATCACCAGGGTATCTTCTTTTTGAAGAACAGATATTTTTTCGTCAATGGTATCTTCAAAAACAATATCAATTCCTTCCTTCATAAGCTGTGTCGTAAGCTTTGTGTTGGTCTTGTCATAGCCCAGCACTTTTTTGCCCGAAGCATTGAAATAACGCGCCAGGGCGCTCATCCCGATACCTCCGATACCTACGAAGTAATAATTTTGATATGTTTCAAGAACTTTCATAATTTATTAAAAAATTTAAAGATTAAATGATGGAAGAATTAACTCATCAAATTATCTCATTAACACACTAAATATCTCATCTACAATCTCTTTTGCTGCGTTAGGTTTAGCAAAATATTCGAGGTTGTGAGACATTTCATTTCTTAAACTTTCACTGCTGCAGATTTCTTCCAGTGTATCCCAGAATTTTTCCTGCATTTCCGTGTCTTTTACCATTCTTGCTGCGTTTTTTTCAACCAGATTCATGGCATTTTTCGTCTGGTGATCTTCTGCCGCAAAGGGGAAAGGTACCAGAAGAACAGGTTTCTTGGCTACTGCCAGTTCTGAAATGGCAATGGCGCCTGCTCTTGAAACAATGATATCTGCTGCAGAATAAGCCGTCTCCATGTCTTTGATGAATTCATGGATCTGAATGTTTCTGCTTTCTGAATCTTTTGTTTCTTCTGTTATATCTTTATAATCAAGCTTTCCTGTTTGCCAGATGAGCTGATAATCTTTTTTTACAAGTTCGTTTAAATGCGATCTCCATGCATTATTTAATGTTCTGGAGCCTAAAGAACCACCTACAGAAAGAATGGTAAGCTTATCTTTATGTAATCCCATTTTTTCTTTTGCCAGCTCCGTTGCTGTCATTCCTGTGATGATATTCTCACGAATAGGATTTCCCAGAAATTTTATTTTTTCAGAAGGGAAGCCTTCTACTTTTGGATAAGCCGTAAAAACTGCTTTTGCCTTCTTGCTCAAAATTTTATTGGTAACACCGGCATGGGCATTCTGTTCCTGAATAAATATGGGAATTCCCATTTTACTGGCTTCATACAAAGCGGGTCCGCTTGCAAAACCACCTGTTCCTACTGCAAAATCCGGAGCGAAATTTCTAATGATCTTTTTAGATTTAGATAGACTTTTCAAAATTTTGAAAGGCAGCCCTAAATTCGATAACATATTTCCTCTGTCGATTCCGGCAATATCAATTCCTTCAATTTTGTAGCCTGCCTGAGGAACTTTTTCCATTTCCATTTTTCCGTTGGCTCCGATGAACAAAAATTCGGTATCAGGAAATCTTTTTCTGATTTCATCTGCAATGGCGATAGCAGGGAATATGTGTCCTCCTGTTCCGCCTCCCGATAATATTACTTTTAGTTTTTTGTCCATTTTTATTCTGTTGTTGATATCGTTTATGCGATATCATTAATTTCTGCTATACTTTGTTTTTTGCCCATTCCTTCTTCATCGTAAATCTGTATTCTTGAGCTTATGTTTAAAATAATTCCAAGCTGGAGATAGGTTACCAGCATGGAGGTTCCTCCATAACTTATCAGTGGCAAAGGCTGTCCTGTTACAGGGATCAGATTGACGGCTACAGCAATATTTACTGCAAGCTGGATGAAAATCATCACCCCGAGACTGAGCACGAGCAAGGAGCCGAAAAAAGCGGGCATTTTGCTGGCAATCATTACAATCCTGATCATCATAATAAGATAGAGACATATCAGGAAAGCGGCGCCTATAAGTCCGTATTCTTCTACAATCACTGCGAAAATAAAGTCGGAGGCAGACTGGGGAAGCATTTGCTTTAAAGCGCTTTTTCCAGGTCCCATTCCGGTAATTCCCCCATGCACGATAGCAGCTTTGGCCTGCATCACCTGATAGTTTTTAGCTTTTACACTTTCATCATCTACATCTGTGGATTTTGCTTTGCTGGATGTAAATGTTTCAATACGGCTCATCCATGTATGAACACGGTTTCCACCTATTAAATTGGTATTCAATGCTACAATCAGGAAAAAAATAATAGCTACAAATGAAGAAGAGATAAACCCGGCAATGTATTTCCAGTGAAGCTGTCCTATAATCAATACAATTACAGAAACCATCAGGATCATCAATGCTGTAGAACCGTTGTCTTTGGCTACTAACACAAACACCAGCAGGATAGGCCCGAAGATGTACATGATGTTCTCAATGGGAAGCCTTTCCCTTGTTATTTTCTTGGTCAGGTATCTGCAGAGATAAATGATAAGCATTAAAAATGCAAATGACGACGGCTGAAATGAGATAGGGGTTCCGGGAATCTTCAGCCATCTGGAAGCACTGGCTCCATCAATGGTCTGACCCGTAAACATAGTCACAACGAGCAAAACAATCATTAAACCTAACAGAATACTGCTGAGCTTTCCGATGTACTCATATTTCACCATTCCAACAACCCTCATGATAACAAGGCCCAGAACCACAAAGAACATATGCTTGATAACGTGACCGGTAGTGGTCCCGTTATTAACGATGTATTCCAGATTTGAACTTGCAGAGTATACAGGGAAAATAGAGAAAATGGAGATCACAAGGATGACCATCCAAAGTACTTTATCGCCCTTTAGAAATTCAATTCTGTTTTCTGTGTTCTGTTCGTCCATGTTATTGAATGAAAAATGAAAAATTAATAATGAAAAATGTTCAAAAATTATTAACTATCCATTCTTAACTGTTAATTTTTTAATACTTGCTCTTTAAACTGTTTTCCTCTGTCTTCATAGCTTTTAAACAGGTCAAAACTTGCGCAGCACGGAGAGAGTAAAACGGTATCTCCGTTTTTGGCCAGTGATTTTGAGATCTTTACAGCCTCTTCCATACTTGAAGTATCATAGATGAATTCTTTTTTGTCTTTAAAGAAGTCTATGATCTTCGTATTGTCTATTCCTAAGCAGACAATTGCTTTTACTTTTCTTTTAACAAGTTCCTCAATTTCTGAGTAGTCGTTTCCTTTATCTAATCCTCCTACGATCCAGACCGTTGGAGTTTTCATGCTTTCTAAAGCGTAGTAGGTCGCATTGACATTCGTTGCCTTACTGTCATTGATGTATTTTACACCGTTGGCCTCTGTCACGAATTCAAGTCTGTGTTCTACGGCCTGAAAAGTCATCAGAGAATTTCTGATGCTTTCGTTGTTGATTTCCAGTATTTTACCGGCAATAGAAGCCGCTAAGCTATTGGCAACATTGTGATTTCCAAGAAGAGACAGTTTATCGATCTTCATAGTAAACTCGTCCTTTCCTGTTACTACAATCTGATCTTCATCAATGAATCCCCCTTCAGACAGTTTTTCTTTTGTAGAAAAAGGAATCATTTTGGCCTTTATTTCAAGTTTTTCGAGAATATTTTTACTCATTTCATCATCTTTGTTATAGATGAAGAAATTGTCATTTTCCTGGTTTTCGGCAATTCTGAATTTAGCTAAAGCATATTCTTCATAATTGTAGTTGTACTGATCCAAATGATCCTGAGACAGATTCAGCAACAGGGAAATATAAGGTCTGAAATTCTGAATATCATCTAATTGGAAAGAACTGACCTCCAAAACATAATATTCGTGGTTCTCGTCAGCCACCTGTTTTGCAAAGCTGTAACCGATATTGCCTCCTAATCCTACATTCAGTCCGTCATTTTTCAGGATATAGTAGATCAGTGAAGTAGTCGTTGTTTTTCCGTTGCTCCCTGTAATCGCAATGATCTTTGCATCAGTAAATTCTGAAGCGAACTCAATTTCAGAGGAAAGTCTTATTCCTTTCTCATGAATTTTATGAACGATCTCTGCCTTTTTGGGAATCCCGGGGCTTTTTACGATCCAGTCGGCTTTTAATATTCTTTCTTCGTTGTGGTTTCCTTCTTCAAATTCAATTTCATTTTCGGCTAAAAACTGCTTATAGTTATCCTTAATAGCTCCTTTGTCTGAAAGAAAAACTTCCAGACCTTGTTTTTTCGCTAAATAAGCAGCTCCGCATCCGCTCTCTCCACCTCCTAAAACAACTATTTTCATATTCTTTTTTTTGTAAAATGTAAAATGTATTAATGCAATTTGGTTTACTTTTTTAATACTCTTACTTTGATAAAACTTATCTCATTTTTAATGTGATCAGACATACAATCGCCATGATTACTCCGATGATGATCATTCTGTTCACGATTTTGCTCTCATGGAAGCCTCCTTTCTGATAGTGATGGTGTAATGGAGACATCCTAAAAAATCTGTTATTCTGAGCGTAGTCCAGCCCATATTTTCTTTTTCTGTATTTGAAGACAATAACCTGCAGCATGACAGATACGTTTTCGATCAGGAAGATTCCGCATAAAACAGGAATCAGAAGTTCTTTTCTCAGGATGATCGCTAAAACGGCGATAACACCTCCCAGCATTAGACTCCCTGTATCTCCCATAAAAACCTGAGCAGGATAGGTATTGTACCAGAAAAAACCAATCACAGCACCCACCATAGCTACTGCAAAAATGGTCGTTTCACCCATATTCGGAAGGAACATGATATTGAGGTAATCCGCAAAAATAATGTTCCCGGACAGATAGGCGAATAGCGCGAGGGTAAGCAGTATGATGGCACTGGTGCCCGCTGCGAGCCCATCTATTCCGTCAGTGATATTGGCACCATTGGATACCGCAGTGACGATAAAAATAACGATTGGGATAAAGACAATCCATGCCCACTCATGGGCATCTTTATCATTCATCCAAAACAGAATTCCACTATAGTCAAACTCATTGTTTTTGGCAAATGGAACGGTAGAAACGGTAATTTTTTCAGTAGGCATAAAGTTCTGCTCTACATTGTTCCGGTTCACTACTTTTGCATCTGCATATTTTCTTTTAACGGTAATATCAGGGTGGAAATACATTGTAACTCCGACAATTAACCCCAATCCGACCTGGCCGACAATTTTAAATTTTCCGCTCAGTCCGTCTTTATTTTTTTTAACTTTCTTTAAATAATCATCTACGAAACCTATAGCACCCATCCATAACATGGAAACCAGAAGCAGGACAATATAGACATTGGTAATTCTTGTAAAGAGCAGAACAGGAATGATTGTCGCAATGATAATGATCAATCCCCCCATTGTAGGAGTTCCTTCTTTCTGCTTTTGTCCGTCCAGCCCAAGGTCACGTACCAATTCACCCATTTGCTTTGCTCTTAAGTAATTGATAATCCTCTTTCCGTAAACCAAGGCAATAACCAGAGAAAAAAGCACAGCTATTCCGGCACGGAAAGAAATATATTTCAGCATTCCCAATCCCGGTATATGGATTCCCTGACTGGTTAGGTATTCGTATAGATAGTATAGCATGTCCTTTTTTTTATTTACTCATTAACTTCCAAAGTTCGTTGATCGTTTCTTTGTCGTCAAAATGATGTTTTACACCATTAATGTCCTGATATGTTTCGTGGCCTTTTCCGGCTACTAAAACAATATCTTTCGGTTCTGAAAATTTGATTGCCATTTTGATGGCTTCTTTTCTATCCGGAATTGAAGTGTATTTGCTGAAGTTTTGAGATTCAACGCCTGCTTCAATTTCTTTGATGATCTGTGCAGGATCTTCTGTTCTCGGATTGTCTGAAGTGATGATAGCCAGAGTTGATTTTCTGGTGGCAATATTTCCCATTTCAGGTCTTTTGGAGTGATCTCTGTCGCCTCCGCATCCGAAAACAGTAATCAGCCTTTCGTTTTTCGTTCTGATATCATTGATACTGTCCAGAATATTTTCTAAAGCATCCGGAGTGTGTGCATAATCCACGATAAAGAAAATTCCACCATCTGATTTGAACGTTTCGAATCTTCCTGAAACTCTTTTTAACATACTGATTGCCTGCAAGATTTCATCCTGCTCAAAACCCAGTTCTGTTGCAATTCCGAAAACCAGCAATAAATTATAAACATTGAATCTTCCTGTCAATGTGGTCCAGAATTCTTTTCCGTTGAAGTTCAGCAACATTCCATTGAAGTCGATCTCCAGGGATTTTCCGTGGTAATCAGCCATGGTTTTCAGAGCATAAGACTTTTTCTTTGCCTTAGTATTCTGAAGCATCACCATTCCGTTCTTGTCATCAACATTGGTGATGGCAATAGCGGTATCTTCCAGTCCGTCGAAAAATCTTTTCTTTGTCTTCAGATACTCATCGAATGTTTTATGGTAATCCAGGTGGTCGTGGGTAAGGTTGGTAAACCCTGCAATTTTAAAATGCAGACCTTCTATCCTGTTTTGTGCAATTCCATGGGAACTGACTTCCATGAAAGCAAATTCACACCCTTTTTCAACCGCTTGTGCTAATATTTTATTGATGGTGATCACATCCGGAGTCGTATGCGTTGCCGGAATAATTTCATCCGCTATTCTGATCTCCACAGTGGAAAGCAGTACAGAATCATATCCTAAATTTTTAAATACATCAAAAAGAAGGGTAGATACTGAGGTTTTACCATTGGTTCCGGTAACTCCGATTAATTTAAGTTTCTGAGAAGGATTTCCGTAGAAATTGGAAGCAAGGTGCCCCAATGTTTTAGATGAATCTTTAACCTTGATATAAGTTACATTTTCATTCAGTATGTCTGGAAATTCTTCACATACAATAGCTTTTGCACCTTTTTCAACAGATGATGCAATATATGAATGTCCGTCTGCAACGGTTCCTCTCACTGCAACATAGAGTGAGTTTTCCGTAATCTTTCTGCTGTCAAAAACCAATTCTGAAATCTCACGGGCTTCATCGCCGTGAATTTCTAAAACTGGAATCTTTTTTAATAATTCTGTTATTATCATTTTATATCTGGCAGGAATTTTTCCTTGCCTTTTTTATCGTCCTTTTGGACCGGTTTACTAATTTTAATTCTGCAGAGATAAATAAATTCTCTGATTTCTGCTGATCACTGTACCCTCCAGCGGGAACTGTTCCCTGATCCTTCCAACACCTTTAAAGTCGACACGGTATCCTAAATTTTCCAGTTGGGGAATTACATTTTTACCGATGAGTCCGACTACGTTGGGCATCTGTTTATTGTTGACGGCTACTTTGACGTTAGGTTCTACCAATTTGCTGAGATTGACCTTTCTGTCTACCAGCATTTCCTTTTCTATATTCTGAGGTGTTTTCAGGAATGTTTTTCCTGCAATCTCTTTAAACACCGGAGCTGAAACGGGACCTCCGTAAAAGCCTATTGCCGTGTTCGGCTCACTGATCATCACGTAGCAGGTGTATTTTGGATTATCAGCCGGATAAAAGCCTGCAAAAGAAGCTCTGTACTTCATTGGGCCGGGAAGCCAGTATTCAAATCTTGCTGTTCCTGTTTTTCCTGCCATTTTAAGGTTGGGAGTAAAGATGCTTCGTCCTGTTCCTTTTTCCACAGCTTTGGTCAATGCATTGGTCATCATTTTGATGGCTTTTTCGGAAGCCATTTTATTGACGATTACTTCGGGTTTAGCGCTGTACATTACTTTCCCGTCTTTCATGATCTTATCAATGAACAGAGGTTTAAGCATTTTACCACCGTTAGCAACCCCGTTATAGAAGGTTGTTAACTGCAACAAGTTGATGTTTGATGAATATCCGTAAGAAATAGAAGCTAATGTTGCGGCATTCCATCTTTTATTTTGTGGCGTAACGATCTTCGGTTTTGTAATTCCCGGAAGTTCAATATCCATTTTGTCAAATAGCTTCCATCTTTTCAGATGGTCCAGAAAAATCTGTGGTTTTTCTGCATAATACTTTGTGATCAGTTTTGCTGTTCCGACGTTGCTTGACTTGGCTAAAACATCACTGATATCATAAGTTCCTCCGCCATGGCCATCAGAGATTCTCTGTTTTGCATAGGTCCAGACTCCATTGCCAACATCTACGGTTGTGTTTTCATCAATAAAACCATCATCCATTGCTGCCAATAGTGAAATAGTCTTAAAAGTAGAACCGGGTTCGATATTATCTTTTAAGGCATAGTTATAAGAGTCTTCGTATTCGCCAGATTCTGTTCTTCTGAGATTAACAAGAGCACGTACCTTTCCGGTTTGTGTTTCCATGACAATCACGGTTCCGTGTTTAGCCTCGTAATTAATTAACTGCTTCTCTAATGCAGAGTGTGCAATATCCTGAATTCTAAGGTCTAAAGTAGTATATACATCTTCACCATCTACCGGTTCTTTTACTTTCCAGTAATCAATAGGCTTCCATTGTGATGAGTTGATTCTTTGTTCCAGTCTCTTTCCGTCGGTTCCTGTAAGATATTTTGAGAAAGCACCTTCCAGACCGGCTTTTACTTCTCCGTTATCAATTCCTATTGTTCCGGCACCAATCTCTGAGGTAGCGAGTTCTCTCTTATAATTTCTGTCTACAATAAAACCTCCTTTATTCTTCCCTTTTTTAAAGATCGGAAAGTTTCTGATCCTGTCATACTGATCGAAATCAAGCCCTTTGACTAAGGTATAGTATTGATTCTTCTTCTTTTTTTGCTCATCAAATTTCTGTCTGAATTCTCCTCTGGATTTTCCAAACATTTTACTTAAAGAATCTGTCAGTGCGCCGATATTGTTGCTGTAGATGGTATCTTTCATGGTCTTGAAATCAAGATAGATATCATAACGCATCACGGTTGTGGCGAGTATAGAGCCGTCTGATGCGAACAGGTTTCCACGGGCTGCCTTTAGTGTGGCTTCTCGGTAATTTTTATTAATGTAATCGTCTTTAATTTCCTGAACATTAGTGTTTTGCAGGATTACGATTCTTGTAAGAAACAGCACAAATACGCACAGAACTCCCACTGCGAAGAGGTAGCCCCACCTTAACGTTTTTTTACGTTTGTTATCGTATTCATTTTGTTTTTGCATCTGTACTGTCTAGTTTTATTAGCAGTTTGTGAGGATGGTTTTCCAAAGTCATCAGTGAGTCCTTTGCTACTTCCTTCCCCAGTTGCGATTCCATTTTTACTTTGATCAGCTTACTCTGGGCGTAAGCGTTTCTGGATTTATATTCTTCTGTTTCTTCTTTTAAAGCATTGACAATTTTTATTTTCTTGTTGACAAGGTGATTGCTATAAATCATCGCCATCATCAGAATGAACAACAGTAAAAAATACTTGTAATGAGTTTTGATCTCATCACGGTTCAGAAAGTTTCCTTTTATAATGTCTATAAAAGTGAGCTTCTTCTGAGGGCGGTTTGTCGTTCTTTTTGCCAAAGTTTTTTATGTCAATTTGTTTACAGTGAATGCACTTCGTTCGTCAATTGTCATTTTTTTATAAGTTGAATAAAAAATGACCCTTCACCATTGACTCTTCACCTTTACACTTTAATTCCTGTTCTCATTTTTGCACTTCTTGCTCTTGAATTTTCTTCGATCTCCTTATCATCGGGGATGATCGCTTTACTCTTAAGCAATTCAAAGACCTTTTTATAATTTCCGTAGATATCTCTTTGCTGTTCTCCTTCAAACATTCCGTTTTTAAGGAATCTTTTTACCAGACGGTCTTCTAACGAATGGTAAGAGATGACAACGAGCCTTCCTTCCGGTCTTAAGATGTTAAGAGCCTGAACAAGCATCTCTTTCAGAGCTTCAAGTTCCTGGTTGACTTCTATTCTTATCGCCTGGAAAAGCTGAGCATAAAATTTGTTCACCTTATGAGGCGGAAGATAGCTGAACAGCTTTTTCAGATCCTCGGTGGTATTGATACTTTTTGTTTTTCTGTGATGAACGATGTCTCTTGCGAGTTTTCTTGCTTCTCTCAGTTCACCGTAATAATAAAAAATATCGGCAAGTTCAGTTTCTTCATATTCATTGATCACTCTCTTGGCATCAAGACCTTGCATGACGTTCATTCTCATATCCAGCGGTGCATTGTTTCTTGTGGAGAAACCTCTTTCTGCTTCATCAAACTGGTGTGATGAAACGCCAAGATCGGCCAATATGCCGTCCACCTGAGTAATGCCATACATCAGCATTGAGTTTTCCAGAAACCTAAAATTCTGATTCACCAGCGTAAATCTGGGATCATCAATTGTATTTTTAAGGGCATCCAGATCCTGATCAAAACTGAAAAGTTTTCCTTTCTCTGAAAGTCTGCTCAGAATTTCTCTTGAGTGGCCTCCTCCTCCAAAAGTGCAGTCCACGTATATTCCGTCAGGATTCGTCACCAAATCATCAACGCTCTGCTTCAATAAAACGGGGTTGTGGTACATACTTAATTGTGTTTTTTACCTTGCCTTTTACAGCAAGCGCGGTTTATTCTTCATCGAAAGCGCCCATCACATCTTCAGCAAGGCTTGCAAAATCAGCTTCATTGGTAGAAATTACCTTTTCATAGGCTTCTTTATCCCAAATTTCAAAAAGCTCTCCTGCGCTTGTAATGACAGTGTCTTTCTGAAGGTTTGCAAAATGAACCAGATCTTTTGAGATCTGAAGTCTTCCTGCATTGTCCAATTCTACTGTTTTTACACCTGCCGTAAACATTCGAATGAAATCAGCATTCTTTTTAATGAATCTGTTTAGTTTATTAATTTTGCCCATCATTTTGTCCCATGCATTCATGGGATAAACTTCCAGGCAAGGTTGGAACACAGATCTCTTGACTACAAATGCCTTATCGTCGAAGTTTTCCATCTGTTTGATCAGGGAGGAGGGAACTTTTAACCGGCCTTTGTCGTCAATTTTACACTCATATGTTCCAATGAAACTTTTCATTTGGGACAAATTTATATAATAATTTCCAAAATTTCCCACTTTTTCCCACTTTTTGACTTAATGTTAATAAGTTTTATTAAAGATTTAATTTAATCGGGATAAGTATTTGATATTTTGAGTGTTGTGGAAACTGCTATTTAGACCATAGTAAAGAGGTTTTGAAAAAAGTAAAGAAAAAGGAGGATATTATATTATTTTTACTTTAAATTAGGGTATTCAAAAATTTTTTGAGGTTTAATTTGTATTTTTGCAGAGCTTTATTAAGGCATTTTATGATATTTAGTACAAAAAAAGAAAAGAAATATACTTTTATAGAGGCGGGAGAAGGACATCCATTGGTGCTGTTGCACGGTTTAATGGGTGGGTTGAGTAATTTCGATAAGATGGTAGATTTTTTTTCGGAGAGGGGGTTCAAGGTTTATGTTCCTCAGTTGCCTATCTACGATTTGCCGGTACTCAATACTAATCTTACCACTCTTGCAAAATATATTATCAAGTTTATAGAGAGTCATATTTCTGCACCTGTTACTATTGTAGGAAACTCAATGGGGGGACATGTGGGATTGATTATGACTTTAGCAAGACCTGATCTCGTTAAGAATCTTGTTTTAACAGGAAGCTCGGGATTGTATGAAAGAACTTTCGGGGACAGTTTCCCGAGAAAGAATGACCGTTCCTATATAAGGAAGAAAACGGAAGAGGTTTTTTATGACCCTGCTATCGCTACTGAAGATCTTGTAGACGAGGTTTTTTCTGTAGTGAACGATAGAATGAAAGGAATAAAAACAGTGATGTTGGCCAGAAGTGCTATCAAACACAATATGCTGAATGACCTTCCTAAGATTGTGACTCCAACATGTCTGATCTGGGGAAGACAGGATAATGTTACTCCTCCTGAAGTGGCTGAAGATATGCATAAGTTTATCCCAAATTCAGATCTCTTCTGGATTGAGAAATGCGGACATGCTGCGATGATGGAAAAGCCGGATGAATTTAATGAAATTCTTTACAGCTGGTTAAAAGATAAAGTTTAAAACAAATAATAATAAACCATTAAGAGCTTTTCTTAATGGTTTGTTTTTCTAAAAAATAGTCAAAAATGGTTATAAAAACGGCAGAATTTGTAAAAAGTAGTGGGAAATGGCAGGAATGCCCGGAACCTACGATGCCAGAGTACGCTTTTATCGGAAGGTCGAATGTTGGAAAATCCTCATTGATCAATGCAATGATGAATCATAAGGACCTGGCAAAAACTTCCGGAACTCCAGGGAAAACTCAGCTGATCAATCATTTTTTAGTGAATGAAAACTGGTATCTGACGGATTTACCGGGTTATGGATATGCAAAGGTTTCAAAATCGATCAGAAAAGATTTTGAGAAATTGATTACCAATTATATTTTGAACAGAAGAAATCTTGTGAATTTATTTGTCTTGGTGGATTCACGACATACTCCACAAAAAATTGATTTGGAATTTATTCAATGGTGTGGGGAAAGCGGTATTCCTTTTTCGATTGTTTTTACAAAAGCGGATAAGTTGAAACCGAATGTTGCCCTTCAAAATGTAGAAAATTATAAAAATGAGCTGCATAAAACGTGGGCTGATCTTCCTGAATTGTATGTGACTTCTGCAGAAAAGAAAACCGGTGGTGATGAGATCCTGAATTTCATTCAGACCACTAATGAATTTTTAAAAAATAATAGTGTAAGTTTTGATGAGTAATATAATCTGGAAAATTAAAACCTTTGATGAGTTTACAGTTCCTGAACTGTACGCAGTGCTGAAAGCACGTATTGATGTTTTTGTAATTGAACAGAACTGTCCTTACCCGGATCTGGATAATTATGACCAGAAAGGCATTCATATCTGGGCTGAAGAAAACGGGCAAATTCTTGCGTATTGCCGTGTCTTTGACAAAGGAATTAAGTTTGACGAAACTTCTTTCGGAAGGGTTCTTACGACAGAGCAGGCTAGAGGTAAAAATCTGGGCAGACAGCTGATCAGATATGCAGTAGAAATAATAGAAAACCGTTTTCATACTTCTGAGATTAAGATCTCAGCACAGGATTATTTATTAAGATTTTATTCCGAATTCGGATTTATAGATACCGGAAAAAAATATCTGGAAGATGATATTCCACATACGGAAATGATCAGAAAATAAAAGAAAGGCATTCCAAAACGGGATGCCTTTTTGCTTGTAATGTAATAAAAAACTATGGTGGTGTTTGTCCTGTATTTCCTCCCGTGTTTCCTCCATTACCGTGTCCGTTACCATTGCCATTACCCTCACCTGTGTCCAGACTTTCACCCGGAATTGTGCTGTTTTGGATAGTTGCCTGAGCATAAGGGCTGTGGTTGGTTTCTTTTCCGTTTGAAAATATCAGTCCAAACATCATGACAATAAATTGTATCATTTTAATTTTATTATTTGGTGTAACTAAAATGTAGAAAAGGGAGGAGGATTTTGTCCTGTATTACCTCCCGTACTTCCCCCGTTTCCAGGTCCGCCGTCATTATCTTTATCGATATCTAATCCTTGACTGGAATGTATACCGCTAAGTCCGGTTGTTTTAGAATCGTCATTTTGATTTGTTTTATTTCCACTAGGAAATATTAGTCCAAACATCAGTAAAATCAATTGAATCATGTGAGTAGATTTTGTTATAAAATACAAAAATGCGAAGAAAAAGCTTCGCATTTTTTATATATGTAGAGTGTTTTTAGTTTTTTTGAAATTTTATTATTTACAGCCTGAGCAGTATGATCTGTCTACATACTGTTTGCTGTTTCCTGAGTAGTAATAGCAGCCTCCTCTTTTACCTACATATAACTGACTTCCATTGTATGTGCATCCTTTGTTTTGTGAATAAGATTTTGATTTTGCAGAGCTTGAATTTCTTTTAGAGCCGCTTTTGCTCTTCTTCTCTTTTTTCTTTTGCTTTTTAGATGAGACTTCTGTTTTGGAAACACTGCTGTTTAGTGTAGCAGTGAAGCTTGTGGGAAGCAGTAAGCCCGTTGTCAGGAGGACTGAGAATAGTAGTTTTTTCATAGGAATAATTGTTTTTTATGGTTGATGGTTTTCGTGGTTATTAGTTTTTATCAACGGTTATATTTTAAGTCGAATTTATTCTGCGACATGAAAATGAATGCAAAAAAATCGATGAATGCAATGAATGCAGGAATAAGAGTCCAGCAGAAAATCAGATAGAATACACCCATAAGCGTCTGTCCTAAGTAAAATCGATGTATACCAAGACCCCCGACGAAGAAAGAAAGTATGGCAGCTATATTTTTTTCTTTTCTGCTTTTAATGGGAGCGGTAATATTTTGCACTTGTTGAGATTTTAGTTTAATCATCTCATCAGCAGACATTACGGTTAACTTCGCGATATAATTGACTATATTGACAATATGTTGATTGGCATGTGTGACTTCATGAGATTCATTGAATGTTCCCATTTTTCTCCTTATTTCCACGGTGATTTCAGTTTTGTTTTCTGACATGGAATTAAGGTTAATATCAATATAAACACCTAAGCTGAGAAATTCATAAGACTCATAAGTGTATTGGTTAAAGATTTCATTTGAACTGTGAATTCTGTACTTAGAATTTAGGAGAGTAATATTTTTCACGCTTTCTTTCACCCGGTCAAGAGGGAAATCGACATTCAATATTTTTTTTGGATTTGGGATTGCAAATACCGCCATGTTAATAATTTTCTAATGTTTTAATCAGTTGCCCTTTGAAATTATATATTTCATCAAGGTTGTTCAATAGGACCTTTTCACCAGCATCTTTGCCATTCTGAAAGGTCTCGATATATTTATTGGCGGTGTTGAAGTGAAACCTGCAAAGTGGCTTTCTGTTATTATCATCAAGCAACACCCCAAAGTAGGATAGGGTATCTCTGTAGGCAATTCTGTCGGAAGGAATTTTTTCTCTTAAAATAGCTTTAGCGATTTGGAAAGCCTCGAGTTCTTCTTCTGTGGTAATGATTTTAGAGTCATTATTCTCATCGATAGGAAGTGTTTTTACAGTGTCTTCCTGTTTTTCAATCTGTTCATTAATGCTTAATGCTGATTTTAATCTGAAGCTTATGGACTCATTGATAGAAAGAGTCAATGCTTTTTTGGTATACTCTTTAAAAGAAAGCATTCTGCTTGCTATCATTGGTTTCGAGAAGAACCTGCCGACTAATAGCTTTATCATTTCATCTGACGGATTTTCGATTTCCTTTTCAAATTCTTTTCTGATGGCTTTAATATATTTCAGGGCTTCTGCGGAGTCCAGAATATTTTCCAGATTGTAATCGTTTTTAGTAAAGCTTTCTAATATCTTGATAGAACTGTCTTTCAGATCTTCAATATCGATGGTGAAGAAAGGCTTTTCATCCATGATATTTGGTTTTTCCAGATCTGTATAGAAGTTGTAAACGATGCCGTTGGTCAAAATTCCAAACCTTGATTTCGAAACATGATAATAACGGTGCAGCTGGGAGTTGTGAGCGTCTGCGTTTTCTTTCCAATGCTTACATTCAATAATTAAAATCGGATCATCATTCTTCCGGATGACATAATCTACTTTTTCTCCTTTTTTTGTTCCAATATCACAGATGTGCTCAGGAATTACTTCTGTAGGATTGAAAATGTCATAGCCTAAAATTTGTATGAAAGGCATGACAAAGGCGTTTTTTGTGGCTTCTTCAGTGTTGATCTGATCTTTTAATCCAACGACTTTCTGATGCAGCTGTTCTAATTTTAGTTTGAGATCCATAGGTTTGGTTATGTTTAAATTTCTTCTTCAAAAATATCCTGATAAAAAAGGTTTTCCTTACGGGAATCCGTAAAAAGAAAAAACCTTCCAACAATTTGAAAGGTTTTAAACATATATTTAAAAACAAGATTAAATAATTCCGAGATCTTTGCAGAAAGCGACGAGTTGTTCATTACTTGTTACTTCAAGATCTTCCTTAAGGCTGTTCAGTTTTTTTTCTACACTGCTTAAGCTGTGTGGTTTAATATCTTTTTCCTGAAGATGCAAAGGAATATGTTTCTGTAAAATTCCTCGTGAAAGCAATGAAACCAAAGTGATATCATAGGCAGAGAATTCATAGCTATTCAATTTTTTGACCTCTTGTTTTAAATCAAGAGATAAGTAATTTTCATTAATAAAAACAGAAGCAATAGACTTTTTTAATTCTTTGGAGTCGTTTCTTGCTTTACGGACATAGCCGTTGATTTTAAATTTATTAAACAGGGAATCAATAATTCCTGATTTATGTTCTGCAGAAAAAACGATTACTTTTAAGGAAGGCTGCAGTTCTTTAACTTTTTGTATTAAATCTCTTCCATCTTTAAGCTTTTGTTCACGATGATCTTCTTCATAGTATAGGTCTGTGATCAGCAGGTCATACGGAGCTTCTTCCCGGATGGCTTTTTGAACTTTGGCTAATGCGTCATCACAATAATATACATAATCGACATTAGGGATATTGAGTTCTTCCAATGTTTTCTGGATAGAAATGCTGATACTTTCGTGGTCTTCGGCTATTAAAATTTTTTTGAACATTCTTTTAGGTCTTTTAAGAAACAGGAAATGAAATATTGATCTTCAGTCCTTTTTCAGATTCATTGTCAAAAATAATTGCTCCATGGATAGCTGCAATACGGGTTCCCGTATTTGTCAGTCCATTTTTGTAGATCATGTCTCCCGGAATCCCAATTCCATTGTCTGTATATTGAATTTTGACCATATTATTAAATTTTTCAAATTTGAAAACAACACGTGAGGCCTGACTGTGTTTTTTCATATTAACCAGTAGTTCACGTAGGATTTGATACACTTCATCAAAAGAAGATTGAGAAACTCCCAGCCATATTTCATTTTCGTTTCCTACCGTATAGGTTTGTATCGTATCATTTTTAAAGGAGGCAATAAGTGTGGAAATTTTTTCTTTATAATGCTTCTTATTATTTTCCAGTTCCGGCTTTTCATAGGATATATCTCTGGATTTCTCGTACACGAATTCCAGTTCATCAAGAGCGTTTTCTTTGTCAAAGTCTTCCTGATTTTCTATTTTGGTCATAACCTGGTAGATGCCGTTGGCTACTACGTCGTGGACTCTTTTTGAGATTCTCAACTGATCATTTTTCAGTTTAAGCTCATTCTCTTGTTTAAGCCTGGCCTGTCTTCTTCGGTAAAGAATAACAATGATTATAATAGCAACTATGGCTACTGCCAAAGCAGCTTGCTGACGTATCAATTGATTTTCTTTTTGAGCCTGATCAACCTTTAGCCGTTGGTTTTCTGTTTCTTTTTTCTCGCTGTCGTATTTAATATAAGCAAATTGTGTACTGTAGCTGTCTCTTTTAGCCTGAATGCTATCAGAAAGGGTTTTATATTCATTGAAGGTTTTTTTTGAATTTAAAGGAGTATCAGTAATGAGAATTTTTTCGAGAGCTTCTAATCTGTCGTCAGAACTTTTGTTTTTCTTGGCTGTGACAAGCATTTGTTTGGCATAAAATAGAGATTTTTCAGGGTTTTGATCTTTATTGATGTCAGAAAGATGTGAATAACTGGCGTTCATACCCCATTTATCGTCTTCTAAAATTCTTAATTTCAGGATGGTTTCTAATTCAGGTTCAGCATTGTAATGATTGTCAGCTGACCATAATATATATTCGATGTTGTCCCTTATAGTATTTGCCTCTTTATTATCAACAGAGTCTAAGACTATACTGTTTAAAATTTTTAAAGCATTTTTATAATCTTTTATTTTAGATAATGCGGATGCTTTATTATTTAATAACCTTGCTTTCGTTCTGTAATTTATATTTTCAGTTAAAGTTTTATTAATCCATTTGATTGATGCACTGTATTCTTTTTGGTTAGATTTTATATTAGCCATTGTTCCATACACCGAATAAAAACTGGTATCACCATCTTTCATATAGCTAAGGGCTTCTACTAAAGTTTCCTCGGCTCCTGTATAGTCTCCATTGCTGTTTTGTATATTAGCTTGATATATTAATACTTTTGAAATATTTGAGGAATCATGAGATAACTTGTATAAAGAAATTGCTTTCTGAAAATTTTCATATGCTAGTACATCATTTTTTTGAAACAACTCCATACCTCTGTCATAAAAAGCATCACCTTTAGCAGTGTCTTTATCTAAAACAACATTTTTCTGACAAGAGGTTGTAATAATGAAAATTGAAAAAAATAGAAATAATCTTATCATAAGTCTAAAATAAAAAAAACCACTCAAATGAAGAGTGGTTATTTTTATTTATTTTTTGGGAGGTAAAATTGGAAGTGTTTCTCCTCCCGTGTCTCCCGGTACTGTCGGCACTGTCATTGTTGACTGAACCTGGTTATGATCACTGTTATTATCTGATGTCGTGTTTGCGTTGTTATTTGAAAATGCTAATCCCAGTAGCATCAATATTAATTCTAACATTGTTGTAAAAATTTAAAAATTTGGCATTAGTGTTCTTCCTTGCGAAACAGATCGCAAGCAGTGTTACACGTTTAAAAATTTCGAAGCGCTTCTTAAATTTTTGGGAAGTAAACCTTCAAAAACGGAGGAGAAACATCTGCTTCCCAACCCGGAGTTTTCCTCCGTTTTATCTGGTGATTTTGAAATCAGTTTCGTATTTTTGTTTTTCTAATGTTTTGTTTGTCACTGATTTCTATGGCAAAGTAACGGCGAAAGGGAAAGTAGGGGTTAGAAAGTTTTTGGAAAGTTTTTGGAAAGTTTTGTACGGAAAACCGTAATGTTTTTAGTGTCAGACAGAGTATTTTCGACCTAATTTATTTAGTATGTCAAAATTTTTACCCCAGAAAAGGAAATTGCTGGAAGATGTCTATGAAAAGGCGTCGAACGCAACACCTGAAACAGCATTTAGTGCAATTTTAAAATCTTTGGAGAAAGATTTATTAGATGACTTTAAAATATTTCTCAGCTATAAAACTTTTGAAACATATTATAAAACAATTGTTGAAAAAGATGAGGACTATAATATTAAGCTAACTATTCTAAATGATTTAAGCTGTTATGTTGGATATGATAGTTTTAGAGATTATTGTTTAGATTGGAAGACTATAGAGTATACGGTAAGTCAGACTCTATCTAAAATAGTGATAAACATTACAAATAAACCCATTTTCACTATGCCTGAATTTATGAAACAGAATGGCTTAGGGGTATTTGGATTTATTTTTATTGCATTACTGGTAACTGGGGGAATCGTATTTTCAGGAGATAAAAAAAGAGTACACGAAAATTCAGGCCTTTCCTTTTTTATGAATACAGAAACCTCAAAAGAATGTATGTATTGGAATAAGAGAGAGTATAAACTGATAGAATGCACAGATAAAAATCCGCACAGAAATTTGGTTCCTGCAGACAGTATCAGATTAAAGCATTTCAAAAAGATTACAAGAAAAGACACATTGACGGTCGACAATGCGTTAGGTGTTACCTGGTATTCAAAGTTCTACGGAAATGTTGAGTTTTTTACAATGGATGGGAAAGATCCGGACAACGGACGCGAGCTGCGGGCATCTACACCTTATATTATTGAAAAATATGCAGGGATTTCTAAGGAATAAAATGAAAAAGGGCAAATAATTAGAAGTTTATTTGTCCTTTTTCATTTTTACGGTTGCGAGAAAGGTGGTTTTTGACCAGTATTTCCGCCTGTATCATTTCCATTTTCAGCTCCAGAATCAATACCGGTTGAATTATGGAAGACCTTTACTGTTGAGGGGCTTTGAATGGTAGGTAACATACCTAAACTGTTGCTGGTAGATGTAAATCCTAAGAGGATGAATATAAGCTGTATCATATTATTTGGGTATTAAGGAGGTGGCAGTTGTCCTGAATTTCCCCCAACAGGTCCACCATTATTATCTTCAAGGCTACTACCTGTATTGATATTTTGCTGTATGTGAGAAGATGTATTATTTTGCTCCGTATTGGTGCTGTTAGGAGATAAAAATCCTATTAGCATTACGATAAAATTGATCATTATATTTTATTTGGAATTAAATTATTTTTTTGGGGGAAGAATCGGACCGGTATCTCCACCCGTATCTATCGTTTCTGATGTTTTTGAAATAACGACACTGGAGTTTTGAGGCATTTCTGATGCTGTCTCTTTATTATTAGAAGAAATAAGTCCTAAAAGGACGAGTAAGAAATTAATAATAATATTAATTGTATATGGTTTTGTTATCCAAGTGGAGGAGGAATTTGTCCAGTATTTCCTCCAACAGGTCCACCATTATTATCTTCAAGGCTACTACCTGTATTGATATTTTGCTGTATTTGAGGATATGTATTATTTTGTTCTGAATTGATATTGTTGGGAGAAATAAATCCAATCAGTATTAAGATGAAATTGATCATAGATGAAAATTTAGTTTTTATTTTTTTGGAGGAACTTGTATAGTATTACCGCCCGTATCCATAGACTCTGGCTGAATGTTTTCTGAAATAGAAGTTTTATTGTTATGAACAGCAGTTGTATGATCAAAATGAGTGGAGAGAGATATCCCAAACATCAGAAAAATTAATTGTATCATTTTTTTAATAATAATAGTCATTAAATAAAAAAGAAAGTCCTGAACTATTTCAGGACATTCGTTTAGTCTTCAGTCAACATTCCTAATTCCCCAAAGTATTTTTTGAACTTCTGAATTTTAGGACCAACTACAGCGCTGCAATAAGGCTGTGTTGGATTAACGTTATAGTATCCCTGGTGGTATTGTTCTGCAGGCCAGAATTTCTCGAATTTTGACACTTCCGTAACGTAGGTGCCAGGCCATCTGCCTGAAGCTTCAGAGGTTTTGAGAGCTTCTTCTGCTTTAGCTTTTTCAGCGTCGTCTTTGTAGTATATAACAGATCGGTACTGGGTGCCGATATCGTTCCCCTGTCTGTTCAGCTGCGTAGGATCATGAAGAAAAAAGAATACATCCATTAGCTGTTCGTAAGAAATGATCTTAGGATCAAAAGTGATCTGTACAACCTCAGCATGCCCGGTTTCGCCTGTACAGACTTCTTCATAGGTTGGATTGGCTTTGTGACCTCCCGAATATCCTGAGATCGCAGACTGTACACCTTTAAGCATATTGAAACAGCTTTCTACACACCAGAAGCATCCGCCTCCGAAAGTGATCTGTTCTAAATTATTGTTATCCATTTTATTGATTATTTTATTTGAGGTTTTACCGATTCAGTTCTTGGATAAAAAGGGGAAAAACCTATCAAAAATAAGAAAAACTTTCTCATTTTGGATGAGAAACATGATGATTTAAAACAAAAAAAGCACCCTTAAAGGATGCTTTAATTATTATTTTAATGTCGTTTTTCAGTTTATTTTTCCCAAACCAAAGCACTTGCTCCAAGAATGGCAGCGTCTGCTTCATCGAGTTCACTGAAAACCAACTTTACTTTATTTCTAAAGATGGGCAGAAGGTTTCTTTCCATATGAAGCTTTGCAGGCTTCAAAATAAAATCTCCGGCCTTGATCACACCACCGAATAAAAGAATGGCTTCAGGTGAAGAAAACATTACGAAATTAGCCAGGGCTTCTCCCAGTTTTTGCCCTGTATATCTGAATACTTCAGTAGCGATAACATCACCTTTCAGTGCACATTCATGTACAGTTTTCGAGTTGATGGTTTCTTCCGGATACTGGTTCAGCATCGATTCTGGGAACTCGGCTCTCATCTTTTTGGCGGTGATCGCAATTCCTGTTGCTGAGGCATAGGCTTCAAGACTTCCCTCGGATCCTGTACTCCAGTGCTTTCTTCCACCTGGTTTTACAATAGTATGACCCAGCTCGCCGGCAAAACCGTCGTGTCCGTAAATCAAACTTCCATTAGAAATGATTCCGCTGCCTACTCCTGTACCTAAAGTGATCATGATAAAGTCCTTCATTCCTCGGGCTGCGCCAAAAAGCATTTCGCCCAAAGCTGCCGCATTGGCATCATTGGTGATGGTGCATGGCAGATCGAATTTGGCTTTCATCAAGTCACTGAAAGGAACTAATCCCTTCCAGGGTAGATTGGGAGCCTGCTCTATGGTTCCTTTATAATAGTTGGCATTAGGAGCGCCTACTCCGATTCCGTCAAAGTTTTTTTCTGTACCGTACTTATCGATCAGGGGTTTCACCTGCTCGTGTAAAGCATCGATAAAGTCTTCCACTTTCTCATACTCATCAGTTCTCAGATTTCCTTTTTCCAGAACTTCACCGCGGTGGTTCACTACTCCGAATTTTGTATTAGTTCCACCAATATCAATTCCGAGAGCAACTTGTTTTGATAAATCTATTAATGACATTTCTATTTATAAATTCTAAAGGGTTAAAATTATAAAAAAGATTGTATTAATAGATTATTAACAAAACTTTTATTTAAAAAACTTTTACGCTGTTTTAGCGGGTTTCTTTTTTCTTCTTCCCCACCATACCAGAAATCCGGTTACAGGCAATGATGCACAGATCAGACTGACAATAAATGCAATGATCTTTGTCGGAAGTCCTAAAATGGACCCTACGTGAATATCATAGTTGGCACCTACAGCTTTTTCACCAAAGTTTTTGTCCTTAGGATCATGGGTATGAAGCAGTTCTCCTGAGTTCTCATCAAAAATTAAGCTACTGCTCTTGTGATAAGAATAAGAAAGGTGTTTTACATAAACTTCAAAATTCGGATGTTCATGATCATCCATATGCTCATGGCCCAGGTCGATGGCAAAACCGAAGGCATCCGGGTATTTTTTAATCACCGTACTAATGACTTTGTCCAGGGTTCCTTCCGTTCTTAATTCTATAGGAGCTTTGGTTTTAATGTGTGAGAAGTCCGGATATTTTGTTTCTCCCCCGGAGAATATTACATAGATCATTGCCTGTACTACAAAGTAGGCATAAAACAATCCTGTAATAGTGAAGATTAAAGCAAAGATGGAAGAATAAAAACCAAGGATATTGTGTAGATCATAATTCTTTCTTTTCCAGCTTTTAATATTTTTCCATTTGAAAGAAAAGCGTTGCTTTCTTGCGGCTTTGTTTCTAGGCCACCAAAGTACGATTCCTGTGATGAGCATGATCAGGAAAATGATGACAGGAATTCCTACCACATAAGGCCCCCAATCCTGTTTCAGGAGGAAGCTCCAGTGAATCATTTTTACAATATTGAAGAATCCGTTCTTTTCATCATAAACCCTGAGAACTTTTCCGGTGTAAGGATTCACATAAGCTGCTTTATAAACCGGAAGCTCTTCAAAATAATTCCAGGCTTTGGTGTTGTGTTCATACCAGTAAAAAATGTAGGACATTTTTTTATCGATTGGAACATTTACCCAATGGACAGGATATTTTTCTTTTACCTGTTCCACCACAGATTTCTCCATTACTCTGATAGGAAGAACCTGTTTCTGCGCTATATTCTGCTCGTTGTGATAGATTACATCTTCTCTGGTAAAGTTTTCCAGTTCGTCTTTAAAAACATAAAGTGCTCCCGTAATGGAGATGATAAAGATCAGAAAGCCGATGCCGAGGCCAAACCACAGATGCAGTTTCGCAGACCATTTTTTAAAAAAGCCTGGTTTATTTTTATGATGATGTTTTTTCTTCATATGGCAGTTCAAAGTATCGCAAAGATATGTTTTACTTTTTATTTAGTTTAATTAAAATTTATACTCAAGCATTAAAGTACCTCTTGCTCCCGGCGCATTTACGAATTCGCTGTCACGGGAAGACCACCACGCGATGGCAGGCTGATAGATTTTGTTGAAAACGTTTTCAACCCCTACAGATACTCTCCAGTTTTTATTGACTTCATAACTTGATTTAAAATTAAAAATGGTGTATTCGGGAACGTTTCCTTCCCCGTAACCCAGTACTCCTGCAGCATTAGGCTGGAATCTGTCCTGCTCAAAGGCGTGTAACATGTCCAGTCCAATGGATAAAGCAGGTATTGGTCTTGCCTGAACATACGCAAGTACTTTTGGTGCAGAAATTCTGCTGTTATTGATTTTTGCTGAATAATCTCCATCGTCTTTTATGGATGTGATTCCTTCTATCCAGCTGTAGCTTCCTCCGAAATTAATCCATTTTGCAGGGGTAAAATGTAAGAATCCTTCCACACCATATACAATTTCCGGTGAACGCTGTATGGTTAATGACCTGTCTGCACTCTGTACAAAAGAAGCCCCAAGTTTTGAGGTACTTACGTATGAAGTGATTTCATAATTGATCCATTTTGAAATCTGCCCTGTCGCACCGAGCTCATAGTTGTTGACGATAATAGGTTTGGTTTCAAGATTTTGGATGGTTCCTTGGGTAGATGTTCTCAGAATTCTTCCTAATTCGTTGATAGAGTAGGACTGTGAAAAGCTTCCGAAAAGATTAATGAAAGGTTCAATATTGTATCGTACTCCTAAATTGGCTACCAGGGCATTATATTTTAATTTTCCACCGGTAACGAAGATACTTTTTGTGAAGGTTCCGTCAAGTTTCACTGAAGAAAGGGTATTGAAATCTCCTACTTTTACACTCATGTTTTCGTAGCGAAGTCCTCCTTTGATCGTTAGTTTTTTTAATAAATCAATTTTAACCAGAACGAAAGGAGCCAGGTTGGTCATATTCATGTCCGGTGTCCAGTAACGGCCGTCTTCCAGTTTCTGAACGGTTTGGTCATTAAGAAGGTCCATTCCATACATGATTTCTCCCTGGGAATTCTGAGCATTCCAAAGCCTGGTATCAAAATTTATTCTGGCACCGTACTTTTTGGAGATTACATTAGACTGTCCTCCGCCGAAGAAGGTGTCACTGTATCCGTATACCGTTCTGAAATCCTGCATATAAGCATTGAAGTTCAGTGAAGTGGTTCCCCAGAAAAGATTTTGATTGTCATAGTTGATCCTGAAATTATGGTTTCTGGGTGTTCCCTGAGGTGTCGTTTCAAGACCTTTGCCAACTCCTTCTCCAACAGTTGGTTTGATCCCGTATTTTCCGATGACCATTCCTAAATTAAGATCTGATTTTGAGGCATATCCGATATATGAGGCTTCAACTCTCTGATCTTTATTGATGGTATATCCTACTTTAAGCATTCCGTTATAGTTATCCATCTTTGCGGTACTGTAGGTAGGGGAAAGGCTTACTCCGTCTGCATCTTTCATATATCCCGTTCTTTCGTAGGCAAGAGAGAAAACGTAATCAAATTTAATCACCTTTCCGGATAAAAGCTGGCTGGCACGTACTCCCAGAGTTCCACCATAAGGTTGTGCTGTAAAACCGATCTGACTAAGTCCTGAAATATTTTTATCAGATTTGCTTTTTCGGGTGATATAATTGATAATCCCTCCATCTGCACCGTTTCCGTAAATGGATGAGGCCCCTTTAATAACTTCAATTCTTTCTATCACGGAAGGATCAATACTCCTGATGTCTCTTGCTCCATTCCTCAAAGGGGTAGACTGAGGAATACCGTCAATAAGCACAAGAACCTGTCTTCCTCTTAAAGTTTGTCCGGAGTTGGAAGTTTGTCCGGAGTTGGTCCCTAAACTGGGAACCGTATATTGAAGAATGCTGGTGATATCCGAATTGACCGTCAGCTGAGACTGAATCTGTTTTTCTCCAACAATTGTAATTGAGCTTGGTACCTCTTTAATATTTTCTTTTTTTCGTGAGGCAGTCATTACGACTTCATCTACGCTGTTGGTCTGCAGGCTGTCTGTTACCTGAGAAAAAACAGCAGCCGAGCCTAAGCATGCAGCTGATATAAGCACTTTTTTCATTATATTTTCTTTCCTTGTTTTTTTTGTTTTCCCCACCATACTAAAAATCCTGTAACAGGAAGTGAAGTGCAGATGAGTCCGGTAATGAACCAGAGAATTTTTCCAAAGAGCCCAAAATAGGAACCTGTATGGATATCATAGTTGGCATTGGCATATTTTTCGGCATTGCTCAACTTCTGATGAGCTTTCTCTGCGAGAAGTTTCCCTGAGTACTTATCAAAGACCAATGAATTTCTTTCACTGAAACGTCCTTCTTCACCATAAATAGTCACAGGAATATTCTTTAACTCCTTTCCTTTCTTATTTTTTCCGTTTAAAGGAATTCTGAAACTGGAAGATGTAGGATAGAGTTTTCTGGTTTTCTGTGCGGTAAGGTCATAAACTGAGGCGTTTTTTACCATTAAAGAATCCGGAGACTTAATCTCCTTGTCTTTTGGCATTTCTGTAGATCCCGATAAGGCAAGATTAAAAGTATTTTTCACATACGGATAGGCAAAATAAATTCCTGTAATACTGATTAAAAGAGCAAAGAATGACGCGTAAAAACCTAATACATTATGAAGATCATAGTTTTTGCGTTTCCAGGTTTTTACATTTTCCCAGCTGAACCAAAAGCGACCTTTTCTTGCTTTTTTATTCTTGGGCCACCATAAAACAATTCCGGTAATCAGCATGAAGATAAACAGCACAGTAGGAATTCCGACCACATATTTTCCCCATTCGGAGTTTAGAAGAAGGCTCCAGTGAATGTATTTCAGGATGTTGAAAAAATTATATTTCTCATCATAAACAGCTAGAATCTTTCCGTTATACTGATCTACATAAACGAGTTTATTGATTTTAACTTCTTCAAAATAATTCCAGCCTTTTTTGTTTTTTTCGTAGTATGAAAAACGGTAAGATTTATTTTTGTCCAAAGAAATTTCAACCGCGTTAATGGGGAATTTTTCATTCAGTTCCAAACTTACTTTTTCCTTAAGTACTGCAATCGAAAGCGGTGTTGATGAAGATTCTTTCACATACATGGCTTCTTTTCGCAGGCTGTTCTGTATCTCGTCTTTAAATACATACAGGGTTCCGGTCAGCGAAACGATAAAGACAATAATACCAACGGACAAACCAAACCACAAATGCAGTTTGGCAGACCATTTCTTTGTAAAAGAAACTTTCTTTTTATGGGGGTGTTTTTTCTTCATAGCAAAAAGTTAACCTCCGTAGAGGCTAACTTTTGATTATTTAAAATTTATATCCTATTGACAGTCTGAAGTTTCTCGGTGCTTCCGCTTGATAATAGTAGTAATTTCCATACGGTGAGCCGGAATATAAGTATCTGTTAAATACATTAAATACATTCAGCCCCACTCTGAATTTAGAATTTTCCCAAGAAGCACCAGCATCGAATTTTACATAGTCGCCCATTTGCTGGGTATTTGTACCACCCCAGTCCCAACTGCTTCTGTCTCCCAGGTAAGTTCCACCGAAACTTAATCCAAATCCTTCTAGAAGTCCGTCAGTGAATGTGTAATTTAACCATCCATTGGCTGTATGTTTTGCATAGCCAGGAACTCTTTTTCCTTCAGGATTGTTTTTAGGATCGTTAGATTCTGTAATTTTATTTTCTGTAAATGCATAGTTGAAGATTGCATTGAATCCTCTTGTAATCTCTCCCTTAAGATCAAACTCTACTCCCTGAACTCTTGTTTTACCAAGTAAAATTGAGTACTGTTCAGATGGGCTATTGGCAGGATCATTTATAGTAGCATTATTTTTTATGATATTATAGGCTGAGATTGTCGTATTCCATTTTCCACCAAACCAGTCTTTCTTTACACCAACTTCCATATTGTTTCCAGTGATTGGCTTTACGGTGCTGCCGTCTCTGAAAATAGCTGCTTGCGGAACAAATGCCTGGTCATATAAACCGTATACAGACATACTTTCATCGATAGAATAGCTGATACCTATACGAGGGGTTATTTTGTCTGCTTCAGATTTTGTTCCATAATTATTCTCTTTTACGTTTGTGTATCGTGCAGCAAGGGTAAGTCTCAATTTGTCATCCAAAAAGCCTAACTCATCCTGTAGGTATAATCCGGTATAGTTTTGCTCAATTGTACTTCCTGCTCCTGCTCTTACAGAAAGAGGTTTGCTGGTACCATCAAAAGCAAGGTAACCGGGAGTATTGTTATTGTTTGGTCCGGAATATGGATTGGTACCATTGATGTCATAATTACCGGTATTTAGATTATACCAGTAGTTATGATCTGCAGGCTTTGTATAATCATCGGTTTCATTATAACGATCAAGGTTATACCCCTGAGACCAGTCTGCCATATATTTTTTACTACCTAAGTCAAGACCTGCTAAAATTTTATGTGAAACAGCACCTGTTTTTACGTATCCATTTAAGAAAACCTGCCCGAACTTCATGGTATTATCAGCTTCCCAATAATTGAGACGGCGGATCATGTAGTTTCCTTCAAAATTACTTGGCCAGATATCGCTTCCCATGGTATATTCATTAACGTACGTTAACTGGGATGTCAATTTCCAGTTTTCGTTGAATTTATGCTGTAAATTGATATTAACTGTATTGTTATCAACTTTTGTCGGATCAATACCCGGGTCAGTATGAGTGTAGCTTGCAGGTCTTGTTGCATAACCATCAAAACTGAAAACATAGGCAGAACCTACTTCAGACATTTTTGCTTTTTGGTAGATATATTCTGCCGTTAAGGTTGTTTTCTCTGAAAGCTTTACTTTTAATGAAGGGTTGATGATGTATCTGTCATTGAATTCATAGTCTCTGAAACTGTTTTTGTTCTGAGCCATTAAATTCAATCTGAAAGCTACTTTTTCCGTAATCTTAGTGTCAATATCTGCTTCTCCTCTGTACATATTGAAGCTTCCAAGGGTAACTCTTGCGGTTCCGTTTAGTGCATTTCCCGTCGGTTTCTTAGTGACGATATTATAAATACCGCTTGGCTCACCATTTGACATTAAGAAACCTGAAGGTCCTTTGATAAATTCGATATGGTCTACAAAACTCATATCTTCACTTAGCGGTCCCCAGTTAGAAGTGACATTCACTCCATTCATAAATGCTGCTGCTCTGGAACCTCTCATATTCACTCTGGTGTACATATCACCCCAGTGCTCCAGTCTCTGCGCTCCGGCAACGTTTCTCAATACACCGTCGCTTAAAGTGGTTACCTGCTGGTCTTCCAATGCTCGTCCGGTAATAATGGAAATGTTTTGTGGAATCTTGATAAGATCTTCGTCCAGACGAAGAGAAGACGATCCCTGCTTTTCTACGTATTTTTTGTAATATTTTCCATTGACAATCACTTCTTCGATGTCATTAGATTTAATCGTATCTTTTTCTTGGGCCAGAGCGAGCATAGATGTTAATAATGCAGCTCCTATCGTTATCTTTTTCATTGTCTATAAGTAGTGTCTAAATAAGTAATAGATTAAAATTTATAAGTAAGCGTTCCCATTGCATTAATGAGTTTCTGCGGATTGGCAGTCGTATATCCGATCCAGTAATGTTCATTGGTGAAATTGTCTACTTTTACGCCTATTCTGAATTTTTTGGCATCATAGTAAGCACTGGCGTTCAGTACGAAATAGGAAGGCAAAGAAAATACGTTGTTGGTAGTGACGTGAGTTTCAGAATCAGTCTCAAGATTGTTAACGATCTTATTTTCGCTGGCGTAATTAGCTCCCACTCCAAAGCCTAAACCTTTTAATTTACCGTCTAAAAACTGATAACTTGCATAAAGGTTTGCCAGATAAGGAGATCCTGATGTATTAGGTCTTCTATTTATAACAGAGGTATCAGCTTGTGTATATTTTGAATCATTGTACGTAAAACCGGCAATCATTGTAAACCCTTTTACCAGATAAGCATTCACTTCAAGTTCAACTCCTCTGCTTACAATAGTTCCATCCTGTATCTGTGCCTGAGGAGCCTCTGTAGTAGGAACACTTCTTAAAACATCTTTTACTTTGATATTGTAGTAACTGAAAGTAGAAGATACCTTTCCATTAAAAAGGCTTGTTTTGATCCCTCCTTCCATTTGATTGGCCTGTTCTGGTGTTGGTGTTCTTACAACTTTGTCAGTGCCAGCATAGAAGGCTAGGTTTTTAAAGCTGTTCTGATAATTTCCAAAAATAGAAACTTTATCTTTTATCACTTCGTAAACGATTCCAAGCTTTGGGGAAAAAAAAGTCTGTTTGAATTGTTTGGACTCTTCCTGGTCTGCAGGACCTAGAATACCAGGATGATTGTTAAAGCTATCAACACGCAATGCCATCAATACATTTAAAGTACTGGTGATATTCAGTACATTGGAAATATACATTGCATAATTTTCCTGTATTCCTCTGTTAATGTATGGCTTTTCATTTCCAGCCATAGTATTATACATGGCCTGAAGTGCCGTTCCATTGAAGTTAGCATAGTTAAAACCAGCCTGATGTAATGGTACGGGTACAGACTTATCTTCATCGTTTTTATCAAAGCCGTTCACATCATAGAAATTCTGATTATTGTTGATCCTTAAGTAATCAAATCCTAAAACAACACGGTTTCTTAAGTTTCCAATTTTAAAATCGCCGTTGAAGTTCTGCTGGAAATTAATTGATTTTTTTCTGCTGTCTCTGGTCGACTGATCACTTCTGAACATACTGGAAGCCTCATCACCAGAAAAATACAGATAAGGCATAAATCCGTCAGAATAACTCGAAGAACTGCTGAAATTAGTGGTAGACGTAATTGAATTGGAGATTTTATATTGTACCTGCCCAAAGAAATTGATGCTTCTTCCTGTATTGGTAAGGTCTTTTCCTAAATATGAATTTTTGTAATCCAGGTTAAGGTCTTTGATATTATTAACCTGCTGTAAATATTTTCCTGAATAAAAGAAAAAAGTCTGATCGCTCATACTTTTCATTTGGAATAATTCCATATCCAGATTAATACTTAATCGGTCTGTAGGCTTATAGCTTAAGCTTGGAGCAATAGCCAGATTTCTTCTGAAACCCTCCGTCTGGAATGTGCCCTCATTGGTATAGGCTGAGTTTAAACGGAATAAAAGTGTCTTATCATTGGTAAGGGGAGTGTTGATATCAACAGCAGCTCTGTAAGTATCGTAGCTTCCGCCAGCTAAACTTACACTGCCTCCAAATGTTTCAAAAGGTTTTTTCGTTACACGGTTGATAACACCTCCATAACTGGTCAGTAAACTTCCGAATAATGTTCCTGATGGACCTTTTAGAACTTCAAGCTTTTCAAGGTTGACAGCGTCTATCGTACTTGTTACAGCTCCCAAAACTCCATTTCTCAATGAGTTGGCAGATACAAATCCTCTTAAACTTACATAAGCACCCCCGTCACCAGCTCTTCCGTTGGAAGTCCACATAGTCTGCAGACCTGTAATGTTCTTGAAAGCATCATCAACAGTAAAAATTCCCTGATTTTCTAAAATTACTTTATCTACGCTCGAGTAAACTTGTGGATTTTCGATCGCCTTCAAAGGCATCTTATTGGAATACTCACTGTCTTTTTTGACATAGGTATTGATGATCACTTCATCAATGCTTTTTAAGGCTGTTGAATCCTTTTCCTGAGATAAAACCAGTATAGAACCCAACAATGAGGCACAGATCAGTACATTTTTCATGAAAGCCAAATTTTTTGCAAATATATTGTTTTTAATTGTTCTAAATAAATAACGGAATTGATATTTATCATGAAATTGCTAAGTACTGAATAACAAAACCCCGCTTCAGCTAGTGCTAAAGCGGGGTTTTTATGAGATTTTATTATTAATTTCTTAAGCTGGAATTTCTCCTTTGTATAAGAAAGAAATAATTTCTTTGTTCATTTTGTCAACCATTTCACTGAATAAGTGGAACGATTCCTGTTTGTAAATCACCAATGGATCTTTCTGTTCGTAAACGGCACCTTGAGAAGATCTTCTCAGGTCATCCATTTCACGAAGGTGAAGTTTCCAGTTTTCGTCGATAATCGATAACGTGATATTCTTTTCAAAATCATTGATCAGACTTTCACACTGAGTATCAAAAGCTTCTTTAAGGTCAGCTACAATAGTCATTGTTTTGTGTCCGTCTGTGAAAGGCACCTGGATCATTTTGAACATTGAACCCTGATTCTGATATACATTCTCAATGATAGGGAATGATTTCTCTTTCAGTAGGTTCAGTTTCATTCTGTAATCTTCCTGAGCTGCTTTGAAAACAAGATCTGTCAATTCCGGAACCTGCTTAGTCTTGAAATCATTTTCAGAGACAGGAGATTCCATTGTGAAGAATTTAATAATATCAAATTCAAAATCTTTATAGTTTCCTGTAGCTTTTCCTTTTGTTACAATTGAATTGGAAACGTCGAAGATCATGTTCGTAATGTCATACTTCAGGTGATCACCAAAAAGAGCATTCTTTCTTCTCTTATAGATCACATCACGCTGCTTGTTCATTACATCATCATACTCAAGAAGTCTCTTTCTGATCCCGAAGTTATTTTCCTCTACTTTTTTCTGAGCTCTTTCAATAGACTTGCTGATCATAGAATGCTGAATGACTTCACCTTCTTTATGACCCATTTTGTCCATCATTTTTGCAATTCTCTCAGAACCGAACAGACGCATTAGATTATCTTCAAGCGATACGTAGAACTGAGAACTTCCTGGATCTCCCTGACGTCCTGCTCTACCTCTAAGCTGTCTGTCAACACGTCTTGAATCGTGTCTTTCTGTACCGATAATGGCTAAACCTCCCGCTTCTTTTACTTCTTTAGAAAGTTTAATATCGGTACCACGACCCGCCATGTTGGTAGCAATCGTTACAGCACCTGGCTGTCCTGCTCCAGCTACAATTTCTGCTTCCTTCTTGTGAAGTTTCGCATTCAATACCTGATGAGGAATTTTTCTTAACTGAAGTGCTTTTGAAAGTAACTGAGAAATTTCAACAGACGTAGTACCTACAAGTACCGGTCTTTTTGCTGCTGTTAATTTTTCAATTTCTTCAATTACAGCATTATATTTTTCTCTGTTAGTTTTGAAAACTAAATCCTGTTTGTCATGTCTTATGATAGGACGGTTGGTAGGAATAACTACAACATCTAATTTGTAGATTTCCCAAAGTTCTCCAGCCTCTGTTTCAGCAGTACCCGTCATCCCCGCAAGCTTATTGTACATACGGAAATAATTCTGAAGTGTCACTGTTGCAAAAGTTTGGGTTGCCGCCTCAATTTTTACGTTTTCTTTCGCTTCGATCGCCTGGTGAAGTCCGTCTGAATAACGTCTTCCTTCCATGATACGTCCTGTCTGCTCATCAACGATTTTTACCTCGCCGTCAATCACTACATACTCATCATCTTTCTCAAATAATGTATAGGCTTTCAGTAACTGGCTCATCGTATGAACTCGCTCAGATTTTTCAGCAAAATCACTGAAAAGTTTTTCCTTAGCCTCGAATTCTTCTTCTTTAGTTAAATTTTTAGCTTCAACTTCAGCAATCTCAGTTCCGATATCAGGAAGAACGAAAAAGTTTTGATCAGAGTTTCCTTGAGACATGTATTCAACACCTTTGTCTGTAAGATCCACCTGATTGTTCTTTTCTTCGATGACAAAGTAAAGGTCTTTATCTACAATAGGCATATCACGGTTGTTATCCTGCATATACTGACCCTCAACTTTTTGAAGTAAGGCTCTGTTTCCGCTTTCTGATAAGAACTTGATTAACTGTCTGTTTTTTGGTAAACCTCTGTAGGCCTGAAGTAGTTTGAATCCTCCTTCTTTGGTGTTTCCTGCAGAAATTAATTTTTTAGCTTCATTGAAAATGGCAGAAACCGTTTTCTTTTGAACCTCGACGATTCTGTCAATAGATGGCTTCAACAAATCGAATTCCTGTCTGTCACCCTGAGGTACAGGACCGGAAATGATCAATGGTGTTCTTGCATCATCTACCAATACAGAGTCAACCTCATCCACAATGGCAAAGTTCAATTCTCTCTGTACCAATTCTGAAGGTGAAGTTACCATGTTATCTCTCAGGTAATCGAAGCCAAATTCGTTATTTGTTCCGTAAGTAATATCTGAGTTGTATGCTTTTCTTCTTCCGTCTGAGTTAGGTTGGTGGTTATCGATACAGTCGATAGACATTCCATGGAACTGGTACAATGGTCCCATCCATGCGGAGTCTCTTTTCGCAAGATAATCATTTACCGTTACTACGTGGACCCCTCTTTCCGGAAGAGCATTTAAATATATAGGTAATGTTCCTACTAAGGTTTTACCTTCACCGGTAGCCATTTCTGTGATCTTACCGCTGTGAAGAATAACCCCTCCGATAAACTGAACATCATAATGAACCATATCCCAGTTAACAGGTGTTCCGGCAGCATCCCATGAGTTTTTCCAAACAGCCTGATCTCCCTGGATTTCTACGAAATCTTTACCTGCAGCAGCCAATTGTCTGTCCCAGTCAGTAGCTTTAGTACGGATTTCTCCATTCTGAGCCCATCTTCTCGCTGTTTCTTTTACCAATGCAAAAGCTTCAGGAAGGATTTGGCCAAGAACTTTCTCTTCAATATCGTATGATTCTTTCTTAAGAGCCTCAATTTTTGTGAAAAGGGCTTCTTTTTCATCTACGTTAGCTGAATTTTTTACCTGCTCTTTTATCTGATCTATCTGAGCTGTTATTTTGCTGGTTGCAGATTTAATATTTTCTTTAAACTCAGCAGTTTTTTCTCTCAAACCATCATCAGACAATTGCTGGATGTTTGGCTCAACAGCTTTGATTTTTGTTACAACTTTTTTTACTTCTTTTAGGTCCTGCGCTTTTTTGTCTCCCAAAAACCCTTTAAGAACTTTGTTTAAAAAACTCATAAATTTTTTGCTTTATGCTTAAAGTAAATGCCTTAAGCGTTTTACTGACACGCTTATCGTGTGAATTTTATATATAAAAAAGGGCAAATAAGCTCTAAGCACACTGCTTAAAGCTTATTGCTTTAATTAATATTCGTCTTCGTTCCAAAGGAAATCCTCGTCGGTAGGATAGTCACTCCATACCTCTTCGATAGATTCATAGATCTCACCTTCGTCTTCAATAGCCTGAAGGTTTTCTACTACTTCCATTGGTGCACCAGTTCTGATTGCATAGTCAATAAGTTCTGCTTTTGTCATTGGCCAAGGTGCGTCACTTAAATAGGAGGCTAGTTCTAATGTCCAGTACATAATTTCTGATTTTTTTTGCAAAAGTATAAAATTAGCTTATATTAAACGCTTTTTTACACTTGATTTTCAATTCTTTTTGATTAATTTTTGTTCATTGCCCGTCGTAGACCGCATTACGGCTGTACTGACAACTTATATGATGTCATTTTCTCAAAAACCATTCCACAAATTTTTTTATGCCATTTTGGAAGTCTGTGTCTGGTTTGTAACCTATTAATGTCCTAGCTTTTGCTATATCTGCATTGGTTTTCAGGACATCTCCAGGCTGCATTGGCAGAATTTTCTTTGTGGCAGAAATTCCCAGAGCTTTTTCTATGGCAGCAACCATTTCTGATAAAGCGACCACTTCACTTCCTCCAAGGTTAATGATTTCATAGATCCCGGAATGAGTCTCCAGATAATGAATAGATTTCGTAATCCCCTCAGTGATATCATCAATATAAGTATAATCTCTTGCCGTGTTTCCGTCACCGTAAAACGGGATTTCGTGACCATCTGAGATGAGTTGTGTGAATTTGTGAATAGCAAGATCTGGTCTCTGTCTTGGGCCATAAACCGTAAAAAACCGAAGTTGGATCATGTCTATGTCGTATAAATTATGGTAAACATGTCCTATGATTTCGCCACTCTTTTTTGTTGCAGCATAAGGTGAAATAGGATGGTCTACATTGTCGGTTTCTGCAAAAGGTATTTTCTCATTGTTGCCATAAACGCTTGATGAAGATGCACATATGAACTTGTTGATTTTGAATTCCCTGCAGAGTTCCCAAAGATTCATGCTGCCCCGCACATTCACTTCTTCATATTCCAGTGGTCTTTCAATGGAAGGGCGTACGCCAGCCAGTGCAGCAAGATGAATAACAAGGTCGATCCTGTGATTTTTAAAAATGTTCTCAAGTCCCTCTTTATCACGGATATCCTGATAATACATCTGATATGCAGCTGACTTGGAAAGGAGGATTAAATTTTTGATATCGGTCTCTTTGTCCGAAAAATCAAAATCAGAATTTTTATCAATAGACTCTAAAGTGTTTTTAATTTTTATCTGATAATTATAGAAATCATCAAAATTGTCAACGTTTATGACAGAATGTCCATTTCTTAATAATTTTTCTATTAAATGAGAACCGATAAATCCGCTTCCCCCTGTTACAAGATAAGTCATTTGTGATTTTTTAGTGGCACAAAAATATAAATTTACTTTTTGAAAATATAATCATTAAATTTACTTAAAAAAGTAATATAAACAGTATGCAGTTTCAAGGGCAAATTTTAAAAATGACGAGCTATGATGCACAGCCGATCCAGTATTATCTAAATCTTTCAGGAGATCTTATCCATATGAATGAGCTGTTCGGAAAAGAACTTCGTATAAAACATATTGGATTTCAGTGTGTCAACTGCGGCGAAAACAAAGCTATTTATAGAATGGGGTTCTGTAAAAGCTGTTTCTTTGAAAGTCCATATGCGAGTGATACAATCATTCGTCCTGAGCTTTCTACTGCCCATTTAGGAGTTGCCGAACGTGATCTGGAAGTAGAAAAACAAATCCAGCTGCAGCCTCATACTGTATATCTTGCATACACAGGCGACGTAAAAGTTGGGGTAACAAGGAATACCCAAATCCCAACCAGATGGATTGATCAGGGAGCTACCTTTGCACTGCCAATTGCCAGAACAGAGAACCGTTATGAGGCAGGAATGATAGAAGTAGCCTTAAAAGAACATCTTCCCGACAAAACCAATTGGAGAAAAATGCTTCAGGATGATTTTGAAGGAGAAATGGATTTGGCTGACTTTCAACAAAAGATCAGGCAGTATTTCCCCGAAGATTTTCAGAAATTTTACAGTGAAGGTGAAGATTTGTGGAGGTTTGACTATCCTTTTGAAAAGCCTGCTAAGGTGACCTCATTTACATTGGACAAAAAACCGGAATTTACAGGAAAGCTTACAGGAATTAAAGGACAGTACCTTAGTTTTGACGGAGCAGATTTTATGAATGTGAGAGGGCACGAAGGTTATGTAATTGAACTGGAGATTAAAAATTAATCTTATATTTAAGATAACAACCACCAAATCCAAAATATGAAAAAATGGGTCAAAAAGTTATTAATAAGTCTGGGAATTTTGCTGCTCATTCTTCTTGCCGCGAATTTCGGACTGAATATATGGCTTAAAACCCAACTTCCGGATTATATTAAGAAGAATACAGATTATAAGGTTTCCTATAAAACGCTGGATGTAGACTTGGGTTCGGGAAATATTTTTGCAGCAGGAATTACAGTAAACAGTAAAGATCCTCAAAACATCAATGTTATCGGTCTTCAGGGAACGATTGATACTTTGAAAATCAGTCGTTTTGGGATCTATGATGCTATCTTTAATAAGAGAATCAGCTCATCGGATCTTCTTTTGGCTAATCCTAACCTGAATATCAGTCTCGCAAAACCAAGAGACCGTAAAACCGGAAAGAAAAAAAATCCGGTTCTCTTTGAAAACATACGCATTCACAGAGGAACAATCAATATTTTCAAGCATACAAAACAAAAGTTTTTATCTGTTCAGGAACTTGATCTTTTTGTAGAAAACCTGCAGATGACAGAAGAATCTGTAGAAGACAGGCTTCCCATTGTTTTTGACCGCTATGATATCAAAGGGAAGAGTTTTTTCTTCCGCCCTGACAATGTTTATGCCATTACAATCAATACGATTACAACGTCAGATGGGCAAATGTCAGTTGGGAATTTCAGACTGACACCACTTTTGTCTTTTGATCAGTTTAAAAGGTTTTATCCTCAAAAATCGAAACTGTTTGAATTTTCAATTCCTAAAATGGACTTTAAAGACATTGTTTTAGCAAAAAATAAAATTTCACTTACCAATGCTGATTTTCAAAACCCAGTATTTAAGGTGTATAATGCTGGAGTAAAACCAAAAAAAACAGATAAAAAGCTAAATTTTGAGCTTAATCTGGAAAATATAAAGTTTAACAATGCTGCTGTTTTAGTAACTCAGCCTAACGGGAGCAGGTTGATTTCTGCAAACACCCTGAATTTAAAAATCAATCAGTTAAAATTTGATAAGGTAACGGCAGAGGAAGTGATCCCTGTCGGGTATAAAGATTTTCAATTTTCAGCAAGAGATATCCACTATTCAAATCATCAGGACTTTATGGCTGAAAGCATTGCGGTCAATCCTAAAAGCGGTGAAATCAGAAATGTGACAGTATCTCCGGGAGCTCCTGAAAGTGGAAAAGGTTCAATGGATTTAAAAACAGGACATATTGCTTTTAATATCAACAAACTTGAATTTTTTAAAAAGAAACTTAATCTGGACCTTAAAGATGTTTTGGTTGAAAATGTAAGCGGAACTATTAAAGCAGGTGTAAACAAACCTAAAAAGAATCCTGGACCTGGACTTATCAACTCGGTCATAGTTCGGAAAATGTCCCTTAAAAATTCCAATATCATTTATGATAAGGGAAAACAGCCGCTCGCATTTCATGATCTGAACGCAACTGTAAATACTTTAGAAATAGGACCGAATTCCAATAATCAGGGGCTTTCTTTCAAGGTGAAAGATTATTTTCTTACAACGCGTAATTTTGCTTACAGAACACCATTTTATAATTTAAGTGCCGGTCTTTTAAAATTAAATAAAAATAAAATTCAGGTTAATAATTTTGTAATGAAGCCTCTCGTTTCAAGAGCGCAGTTTATCAAAATGATTCCGGTTGAACGGGACCTGTATGATATTAAAGTGTCGCAAATCAATGCAGATGGAACATGGGATCTGTTTTCGAATAATAAATCCATTCACGCTTCTCATGTAACCGTTCTTGCCGCTGATGCTAATATTTTCAGAAGTAAAATCCCGAATGACGATCCGAAAGTGAAACCACTTTATTCTAAGCTGCTCCGCTCCATCAAAATTCCAATGACGGTCAACAATCTTGATCTCAAAAATTCTGTTTTGGTTTATGAGGAAGATACCCCGGAAAGTGCTGGGCCCGGAAAGCTAACTTTTGGCAACTTTAATATGAATGTTAAAAATCTTAATTCTGCCAAAGCGAAAGGAAAGTCTACAAAAGTTGATATTAAGATAAACTGTTCATTTATGAATCAGGCACCGCTTTCAGTGAACTGGAGTTTTGATGTGGCTGATCACAATGATAATTTCGCTATTTCAGGAAAAACAGCCAATCTTCCGGCAAGCGGGATTAATCCGTTTATCAGACCTTATCTTCATGTAACGGCAACTGCCGGGACTATTCAGGAAATGCTGTTTAATTTCAAAGGAAATCCTGCAGGGCTTCATGGAACATTCAACCTGAAACATAAAGATCTTAAAATTGCGGTTTTAAATAAGAATAATCATGAGAAAAAAGGGGTGCTGACGGCCGTTGCGAATCTTTTTATAAGATCTGATTCCGGAAAGTTTCCTGAAGCTGTGGCTGTAGAAAATGTTGAACGTGATCCTACAAAATCATTTTTCAATCTTTTTTGGAAAGGAATTGAGCAGGGATTGAAGAAGACTCTGATTGGAAAGAATGTAGAGAAAACTGAAAAAACAGTAAAAAAGGCGGTTTCTTCTGTCAAGGAAGTCAAGCAGACCGTTAAAGAAATCAAGCAGGACATAAAATCAAAAAAACAGGAGCCTAAGCCGGAAGAAGAGAAAAAAGAAAAGAAAGGATTTCTGAAAAATGTTTTCGGTAAAAAAGAAAAACCCGAAACTGAATAGTTTCGGGCTATATTTTAATGCCTGTTTATGGTAAAATAAGACAGGGTTTGCTTTGTTTTACCTTGATGGAATTTAGAAATTAAATTCATCGCTTTCCTGAACGGGAATATCGCGTAGAAATTCATCAAATTTTTCACCGGGATAGTTGCTGTCTGCTCCGTAAGAATCAATGATCATTCCCCGGTTTCCTGCATTATCTTTTACTACATATAATACCGCGCTGTCATCGGGATTGCTGTCGCCTTCAAAACGGTATGTTTTTAAAATGGTAAGCTCAGAAGGCTGATATACTTTTTCTGAGTTTTCAAACTTCATTTCGCAGTCTTTATTCATTCTGAACTCTCTATGTATTCCCCTTTCCGAAAGGGTTTTCATAACCTGGCTTAAAGTGGTCATTCTATCGGTATATTCTGAATTATCCATAATATTATTTTTTAAGTTTACTACAATAATTAAACCATTAATCTGCTGAATTTAATAAAAAAATCAATTACAGTATCCATTGAGATAATGTTCAATGTTAACAAAATTTATAATTTAAAAGAATAAAATAGGTATACTTTTTGCAGTAGCTACACTAATAAATCGGACAAAATATGAAAAAAGAAGTTGGCGTTTTACTGGCAGGAGGAGTTGGTCTTTTGGCAGTATTAGGTTTTATTGGATTAAAAAAGATATTGACTAAAAAAGATAAAAAATATAGTGATACCTATTCGGATTATCACAGACATTTTGATGAAAAAAACCATGAAGATGAATATCATGGAGTGGAATTTTATGCACTGAAGTAGTAAAAGAATATATTTAATTATGTTGAAATCCGGCTCCTTTTTAAGAGGCCGGATTTTTTATGTTGATAACTTTAGTGTTAAAAATCATTATTTTGTAAAAATTCCATTATAATTTTACATTCTGATGCAGAACGAAAATTTCATAAAAGGGCAAGGAGCGCAGCGGAACGTTAATAATCGTTTCGACCGGTATACCTATGAGCCGGAAGATGAAGATTTCGAAACGGTAAAAACCTCTTTTACAGAAGTTTTTCCAAAAAGCATTGTCAATCAGGTAAAAAGCGGGGACCTTCCAATGGAATATTCTATGAATCCTTATCAGGGATGTGAACACGGATGTTCCTATTGCTTTGCAAGACCTACACACGAATATTGGGGATATAGTGCAGGAATCGATTTTGAAAGAAAGATCATGGTAAAGAAAAATGCTCCCGAACTTTTGGAGAAATTTTTTCAGAAAAGGGGCTATAAGCCAGCTCCAATTCTTCTATCTGGAAACACTGACTGTTATCAGCCTGCAGAAAGGCAGTTTGAAATTACCCGAAAACTGCTTCAGGTCTGTCTGGATTATAGACATCCTGTCAATATTCTGACAAAAAACGCACTTGTTCTCAGGGATCTGGATATTTTAAAACCTTTGGCGGAGCAGAATTTGGTTTCCGTTTCTTTAAGTATTCCAACTATTAATGAGGATCTTAGACGGAAGATGGAACCGCGTACAAGCTCAGCGCCAAATAAATTAAAGGCAATAGAAGTTCTCACCGAAAATCAAATTCCGGTTCATGTTATGGTGGCTCCCATTATTCCCGGCTTGAATAGTGATGAGCCTCTAAATATTTTGAAAGCTGTTTCGGATGCAGGAGCACTAAGTTTTGGATATACCCTTGTCCGATTGAATGATACAGTAGAGCCTGTTTTTGTCAATTGGATACAGTCTCATTTCCCGGACAGAGCTGAAAAAGTTCTGAATCTGATCCGTTCTATGCGTGGTGGAAAGCTTGGTGACAAAAGATATTTTGAAAGGCAGAGAGGAGAGGGTAATATTGCTGAAATGATTCATACGACCTTTAAGATCGGCAGAAAGAGGTTTTTTGAAGGCAGAGAATTTCCTAAACTTTTAAGTAAAAATTTCACTGGAGCTAAAGATCAACAGTTAAAACTTTTCGATTAGTTAAAGATTTTACGGAATTATATTTTTGTCTGTAAATAACAGATACCGCCCTCTTGGGGAAGTATCTGTTATATTATTAATAATGTTTTTAATAAATTACAGGTTGCTCTCCATCAGGGCAAATGAATTCACTGCGGCACAAGGCCCGGTAATTAATTCCATCAGCACAGACATAAAAGCACTCTCCCTGAAAAGGATAACTTATTGCTCCTGAAATAGTTTTTAATTTGTTTTTACTCAGTTTTTTTAAATTTTTCATATGACTTTTGTTATTGGTTATTAAAAAATGGTGTTCAGTGAACAGTGTTTGGTTCATTTCAATAAGATAAAACCGCTTCCAAAAGAAACGGTTTCATTATTCTTTTTAACTTTTCAATACTACATCGTATTGTCAGGACATTTAAAATCGTCACTACATGTTGCGCACACTACGGTGCCATTGCAGTAATACATACAGAAATCAGGTTCCGGAAGTTTTATTGCACCTGCTCCGGAGATGCTTTTTAACTGTCCTTTGTCTAGTTTTTTTAGATTTTTCATATTGTTTTAATTAAAAATTTGATAGTGGAATAAAGATAATTATTTTTTCTTAACTAAAATAAAATGTGGTAGATTTTATGGTATTAGGAATATGAACCACTCAGAAAAGGATTAAAAAGTATCATTATAATTTCATTATGTGGTGAATAAATTTACTTAAAACTTTGGTTATTAGTGAAAAATAATTAATTTTAAATTAAACAAAGCGGTATCCGAAAAGCTGATAGAGTAGGAAACATCGAAAAACAAAAAACTATGAAAAATTTAAAAAGACTTTCCCGGGGAGACCAAAAGAGAATTTCTGCCGGAGATTTGACACCAGCCTTCTGTTTTGAAGGCGAAGGACCTGGAGCAGGAGGTTGTCGGCCAGGGCAAATCTGTTCTGGAGGTAAATGCGTTCCTTATGTAGATCCGGGAACCGGCGGTGGCGGTGGCAATGATGGAGGTGATACCTATACATGTATATGCCCATGGGGAACCTTTACTCAGACTACTCCGTGTCCGGAATTTTACTGTATAACAGGATAAATTAATTAAAACGGACGATAACTATGAGAAATTTAAAGAAAATTGGGCGAAGTGCCATGAAAAAACTCAGTGGAGGATCAAGAAACTGCTTTGAAATAAGAGATACCTTCGAAGATCCGTGTGCAGAACTGAATAATATGGGGACAGGATGTTACCGGTTTAACAGTTGTGGCATGTCATGTGAACGGATGCCGTGCGGACTGGGATTCTAAGTCGTCACTGAGATAAAATTAAAGTCAATAATTGATCTGATGGCTGCAACGAAACGTTGAAAACCAGAGTACAGACCAATTATTGACTTTTTTTATATTATTTTTTGATAAGTCCTAATTCTATAAGTCTTTCATGTAAAAACTCTCCGGCTGTAGTATCTTCATACAGCTTAGGGTTGTTTTCGTCAATACAGTTTTCAAGAGCATTTAAAGACATTCCGCTTACCGGATGCATAAAGAAAGGAATGGAATATCTTGAAGTTCCCCATAATTCTCTTGGAGGATTGACTACTCGGTGGATCGTTGATTTCAACTTGTTGTTGGTATGTCTTGACAGCATATCTCCAACGTTGATCACCAATTCATCCGGTTCTGCAATAGCATCTATCCATTCGCCATTATGGTTTTGAACCTGTAGGCCTTTTCCCTGAGATCCCATCAGAAGAGTAATCAGGTTGATGTCTCCGTGAGCCGCTGCTCTTACCGCATCATCAGGCTCCTGAGTAATTGGCGGATAGTGAATGGGTCTTAAGATAGAGTTTCCTTCTGCGATTTTATCATCAAAATAAAACTCATCCAAGCCAAGATACAAAGCCAAAGCTCTTAAAACAGACTTCCCTGTTTTTTCAAGCATCTGGTAGGTTTCTTTACCTACTTCATTAAATTTTGGAAGCTCGTCAACGATGACGTTGTCAGGATATTCCTGTTTGTATTTTGAATCATCAGACACATATTGTCCAAAATGCCAAAATTCTTTGAGGTCTCCTTTTTTGAAGCCTTTTGCAGTTTCTTTACCGAATCCTACATAACCTCTCTGGCCTCCAATTCCTGGAATCTCATACTTCTGTTTGGTTTCCGTTGGAAGTTCAAAAAAGTTTTTCACTTCTCCATACAAACCTTCTACCAATTGGTCATCTAGAAAATGGCCTTTTAAGGCCACAAAACCAATTTCTTCATAAGCTTTTCCGATTTCATTTACAAATTTCTGTTTGCGTTCCGGGTTGTCCGAAAGGAAATCACGCAGGTCTACACTAGGTATTTTATCCATTTTTAGAAATTTACGAAGTACAAAATTACATTTTTTTTGAATGAAATGATTTTAAAATAAGTATTTATCAGTTAAATTTGCTGTATGAAAAAATATTCTTCAAAGAGAAGTATTCAGATACTTGCCCATCTTCTTCAGCAGTACGGAATTTCAGATGTCATCATTTCTCCGGGATCCAGAAATGCACCTCTGGCGATTCATTTTTCAGAAATTGATGCCTTCAACTGTTACAGTATTGTGGATGAGAGAAGCGCCGCTTTTGTAGGAATAGGAATGGCGAAAAGTGAGAAGAAACCTGTGGCGATAACCTGTACCAGTGGTTCTGCAGTGGCCAATTATTACCCGGCTGTTACAGAAGCTTTTTACCAGAATGTCCCTCTTTTGATTCTGACTGCAGACAGGCCTACAGACTTTGTAGATATTTTTGACGGGCAGACCATCCGACAGAAGGATATTTTTCATCAGCATTCTTATGGTGATTTCCAGCTTCTGGAAGATGGCAAAGAGAATGCAGAAGATATTAATTTTGACATTATTAAAAAAGCAATTGAGCTTTGTTTTGAAAAACAGGGACCTGTACATATCAATATTCCCCTGGAAGAGCCCTTGTATGAGTTGGTTTCCGAACTGCCTTCTTTCCCGACCGTTGAAAAAACAATCAGGCATAAAGAGTATGAGGTTCCTTCCAACTTAATTGCTGACTGGTATACCTCTCAAAGAATTATGCTTTTGGTGGGTACAAGAGATTACAGCCCGGAGCTGGAAAATCAATTGACACAGCTTGTGAAAAATCATTCTGTTGTTGTTTTGAGCGAAGCCAACTCTAATCTGTACCATGAAAAGTTTTTCAGGCATATTGACCGCTACATCTTTAATTTCACGGAGGAAGACTATAAAAAGTATGCACCGGACCTGCTGATTACAATAGGACAAAACGTAGTGTCTAAGAAAGTAAAGCAGTTCCTTAGAAAAGCACGTCCAAAACAACACTGGCACCTTGATGAAGTTTGGCAGCCGGATACTTATTTCTCTCTGACAGAAAAAATAGAGGTAAAACCGGAGGTCTTCTTTTCCAAACTGTTGAAATTTATTAATCTTGAACCAAGGCCTTATTTTAACCTTTGGGATGTTTTAAGAGATAAAAAGGATGCAAAGCATGAGCTGTTCCTGAACAAAGCTGAATTTTCGGATTTTTATTTCTTTAATAAAGCTTCGCAAACGATCCCTGAAAATTATAATATCCATTTCAGTAATTCTTCAGCGATACGATATGCTCAGCTGTTTGATTTTGGAAAGAGAAAAATGTACTGTAACAGGGGAACCAGCGGTATAGACGGTTCTACTTCTACAGCGATGGGGTTTGCCATAAAAAATTCGAATCCAACGCTGCTTATTACAGGTGATTTAGCGTTCTTTTATGATATCAACGGGCTTTGGAATCAGTATATTCCCCCATTTGTAAGAATTATTATATTCAATAATGGGGAAGGAAATATCTTTAAGATCATTCCTGGACCCGGAAATGCCAATCCAAATACTTTGGATGAATTTATAGCGACCAAGCATCGTAAGCATGCTGAGCACCTTGCAAAACATTTCGGGTTTTCTTATATTAAAGTTGAAGATGAGCCTACCTTAGACAGAGTTCTGGAGAATTTCTTCAAACCTGACCTGCAGCCGAAGATCCTGGAAGTGAATACTTACGGAAAAAACAGTGCAGATGTTCAGAAGGCCTACTTCGAATTTATGAAAGAAAACTAAAAGTCCAGATATTCTTCGTTCCCAGGAAGATTGTTAATCTTGTCAATAGGATAAATAAACATATCATCAAAGTCATTCAGGGCATTAATCAGTTGGAAATGAGAAAACTGCTTAATGTTCTGAAGAGTGACTTCAGCTTCTTTTATTTTCTTCTGCTTGAGGAGATTCTGTCTCTGTACCCCATTAAGAAGATAGGTGGCCGGTGTAAACCAGTCTTTACCTTTAAGGAAAAGAATATTGGAAAAAGAAGTATCCGTGATATGATTGTTTTTGACAATAATGATCTCTTCTGCTTTGGATTTCATTTTCATTTTCTCCAGTTCCTTTCGGTCCTCAAATTTGAAAGAATAGTCGAAGATGTTATTTTCAACCAGCTGGAAGCTTTGTATCTCCGGGATTGCGTACGGGATCATTTGTGTCCGGATTCTTTTGTCAAGATCATAGGAGAGTCTCAGCTTGAAAAGACCGTCTTCGTCATGCTCAAGGTTTTTGAAGATCTTACCCAGATCAATAGAGCCCTCTTTTCCGAAATGGGCAAATGTCTGGTTAACGCGTTTCTGATGTAGTTCCAAAAGGAAAATATCCTGATCTTCTACCTTTATGCTTTCAATGAATTGGGACATAGATTTTATTTTTCATTTCCTGATATTCGTCTTCTAACTTGCTCATGTGTGTGATACCGCCACCGCTTTTGAAATAAAGTCTGTCTTCCTCTTTTTCAATAAATCTTATCATCACGCAGCTGTCCAGGTTTTCACCATCAAACCAGCCACATACTCCGGTATAATATCCTCTGTCGTATCCTTCTGCCTCTAAAATTATTTCCAGCGTTTTGGGTTTGGGAGCTCCAAGAATTGATCCGGCAGGAAGCAGTCTTTTCATGATGCTCCCCACTTTTCCTGCAAATTCAGGTTTTAATATTCCTGAAATTTCAGAACTCATGGCATACAAATCCTTTTGTTGTGTTCTGATGAGCTCTATATGTTGGAACTGGTCAACTTTTACATGATCTGCTACCATACTGAGATCGTTCCGAAGAAGATCCACTACAGTATAATGCTCTGCTTTTTCTTTTTTATCATTTTTCAATACTTCTGCTGCATTTTCCAGGGATGCATCAATAGTACCTTTCATGGGATAGGTTAAGATTTTACCGTCTATAATTTTCACAAAAGTTTCAGGAGAAAAAAATACAAAAAAATCTTTACAAAACACTTTGTACTTCGCAATTGAATGATAAAAAATTTCTTCAAGGCTTAAATTCGTCTTAACTTCAGTCTTTCTGGTATAATTTGTAAGATAAGAATTTCCCAGATGAATATTTTTCTGAACTTTGTCAAATCCTGCTTTAAAGCTTTCCAGCGTCTCCGGAAAAGCCTCCCATTCAATATTTTTATTAAGATTGTGTTTCTGTTCTGCGTTTGAAAAGCTTTGAAAATCAATTAATAAACCTGATTTTTCAATTTCATTTTCTCGGTACACCTGTACATTCTCCGAAAGGAAGTCGATCATGAAAAAGAACGGGACCTTCTGGAGAGAAAGCTCGTCCATTTCCATAAATTTTTGATGATTCATTGAAAACATCCTGCAAAAATAACTAATGATGATTACTTTTGTGTAAAATTTTTTTGATGCAGAGCAGATATCCTCAGAAACCGGGAATAGATTTTATATTGAAGCAGGCTTTTTTCTACTGGAATAAGACCCTTTTATACCAGTTAATATTTTCAATTTTTTATTTTGGAATATTTTTCACCGTGTTTTTCTTCTTTGATGGAAAGTATGGAATTTTAGCACAGTATGCTGAAGCGGCCCAATATGCAAAAGATGGAATGGAAGCATATTCTGCTCAGATTGTAAAAATGCAGTCTAGTCCGGGATTTCAATATTTTTCCTGGGCGATTATAGGGACTTCTATTTTTCTCTATCCCCTCAACATAGGATTTTATCAGATTTACAGAAAAATTGATACCAATGAAAAATTAGAACTGGGTGATCTGCTTGTAGGATATAATGGTTTTAACTTTTTTAAATACATCGGTTTTTATATTTTCTGGTCATTCGTCTATATTTACACCCTTCAAACCATTATTTTAGCGGTCATCTGGGTATTTGTTACCATCTTTGTAGCCCCTTTGATGTTTTTCGCAAATAAGAGGATTTTTGAGGCCATCCCATTGAGTATACAGGCGTTGAGAAAATATTTTCTGGAAATACTGGTATGCGTCATTGTAGCAGTCTTCTTTAAATACATTGGCTTTATGCTGTTTTTTATTGGAGGTCTGTTTACTTTTCCTTTTTGGAATGCCATGATTTACTCATTGTACAAAACAGCTTTCTCCGAAAAAAGTTAAATTTTAAGCATGTTTAATATGTTTTTCTGCCAAAAAAAGTTAATTTTGGTGAAAATCATTAAATATTAAACTATGTCAGAATTTAACGAATTTGACCAGCAGGGGTCCGTTCCAAACAAAGATACGGGATCTATTATTTCGCATTCTTTTGAAATGTATAAAGGAGTTTTCCTTTACGGAATTGCAGCGATGGTAATTTACATTATTGCAAGTTTCATCATTCAGGCGGTCAGTGGATTCAATTCCGCTTCTATGATGGAAGAAATGAATGAAACGGGTGGAGATTATTCAAACTTTAGCTACTGGAATATTCCGGGATTTTCGCTCTATCTTTCACTGTCAGGTCTTTTAGGGATCTTGTTGGCCCCATTGTATGTAGGATTGATCTACATTGTGAATAAGTATAATACGAAAAGTCAGATCGATTTTGCGGATCTGTTTATCGGATACAAGCAGAATTTTGTGAATATACTTATTTACAGTATTATCTCAGGGATTATATCAAGTGTTGCGATGACATTGTGTTTCTTCCCTTTCATCTTTATTTACCCTTTCCTTTTGTTGGGTTATCCGATCTTATTATTTGAAAATGCATCAGCTACTGAAGCTCTAGGAAAGTCTTTCAATATTGCAAAAGAAAATTATGGAACGTTTCTTGGAATAACTGTCGTGGGCGGATTAATCTCTATTGCCGGAATTATACTGTGCGGTATTGGTATTATTGCCACAGCACCATTCATGATGATTGTGATGTATTCTGCTTATTGCGCCTTTTTAGGAAAGCCGAGACAAATCGAATTTAAAAAATAAAAAAATAACAGATGATGAATAAGGATAAACAGATAAGCAGTGTTGCAATCAAACAGGTTGCTCTGCTGGCGATAATTCTAGTACTGACTGGCTTGATCTGCTTTAACCTATCACTGTTTATACCTTCAGTGCTCGGAGCAATCACCATCTATGTTGTTTGCCGAAGGTACAATTTCTATCTTCAGGAAGAAAAAAAATGGAAACCATGGCTTGCGGCGCTTGTGCTGATGCTGGCAAGTCTTATCATTCTTATTCTTCCGATTTATTTTATAGCAGATTTACTGATCGAGAAATTAGGCAATGCTCAGGCTTATATGACTAAATTCAATGTGTTTCTGGATAAAATCCATGACTATATCTACACGAAAACCAATTTTAATATTCTCAGCAAAGAAAATATTGATAAAGTAAAGAGTTCTGCCGGGAAGGTTTCCACTTCGGCGTTAAGCGGAACTTTTAATACCCTGACTGTGGTGATGTCCATGTATTTTATTCTTTATTTCATGTTGGCAAGTCCAAGGTTGTTTGAAAGGATCCTGAGTTCTTCTGCGCCATTGAAAAGAGCTAATATTTCTTTGATTGGCGAAAAACTGAGAAAACTGATTATGGCCAATGCGATCGGAATTCCGGTTGTGGCGTTAGGGCAGGGAATTGTAGGACTTATAGGATACTTTATCTTTGGAGCACCAAGTCCTGTCCTTCTTTTTGCGCTTACGGCTGCGGCTTCTATGATTCCCGTTGTAGGTGCGGCTATTGTCTATGTTCCGGTGTGTATCTTTATGATCGCTGAAGGAAATACCGGTCAGGGACTTGGACTCGCTGCCTATTGTTTAGTTGTTGTAGGTCTTACTGATAATCTGCTCCGTTTTACGCTGTTAAAAAAATTGGAAAATATTCATCCGCTGAATACCGTATTCGGAATTATTATGGGGATGAATCTATTTGGTTTTATGGGGCTTATTTTCGGTCCAATCCTTATCTCGTTTACCTTATTGCTTATTCAGATTTACAGGAATGAATTTTCTGATGAAGATACCCCACCTGAACTACAGTTACCGGATAATGATAACGATGAGAGAAGTAGAGCTAATTTAATTATATAGAGATAAAGTGGAAGGAGTCAATTCAGAAATATTAAAAGAAATCTGCATCGCCAAGATGCCTTTTGGAAAATATCAGGGAACCGTGCTTGCTGATCTTCCGATAAGTTACCTGGAATGGTTTAACAGGAAGGGAATGCCTGCTGGAAAATTAGGAATGCAGCTTGCAACAGTTTATGAGATTAAGCTGAATGGGCTAATGGAGCTTTTGATCCCGATCAGGGCTTCTTTACGATAGGAGATTATATTTTTTTATAAGAAATAGTATAATTTAGGGCGGCATCGAAGATGCCGCCCTAATTATTTAATTATATCAATTAACATTATTATTTCAAGGCTGCGATCTCATCCCTAAGCTTGGCAGCTTTAATAAAGTCAAGATTTTTAGCTGCTGCTTCCATTTCTTTTTGTTTCTGACCAATTATTTTTTCAATGTCTTCATCTCCATAACTGGCTTTTGTTTCCGCTGCTTTCTGAAGAATCTCTTTCTGAGTATATTTTGGATCCGGGAAGTCTTTGCTTCTTCCGACCAGATTTTCAGATATCTTTTTATTTAAAGCGGTTGGAACTTTATTATGTTCTTTGTTGTATTTGATCTGCTTTTCGCGACGATAACTTGTTTCATCTATCGTTGCCTGCATGGATTTTGTCATTTTATCAGCATACAAAATAGCTTTCCCGTTAAGATTTCTTGCCGCACGACCGACCGTCTGAATCATTGATCTTCTGCTTCTTAGCATTCCTTCTTTGTCGGCATCAAGGATGGCAACCAAGGAAACTTCAGGTAAGTCCAAGCCTTCCCTCAATAGATTTACTCCAATCAAGACATCAAAAAGTCCTACGCGGAGATCATGCATGATTTGAATACGCTCCAGTGTCTCTACATCAGAGTGAATATAACGGGTCCTGATCCCAAACTTTGTAAAATATTTTGTAAGCTCCTCGGCCATTTTTTTTGTTAAAGTCGTAACAAGAACTCTTTCGTCTATATCAGCTCTTTTTCGGATCTCTTCCATGAGATCATCGATTTGGTTTATGCTGGGTCTTATCTCGATTACAGGATCCAGAAGGCCTGTAGGACGAATGATCTGTTCTATATATTCTCCACCTGTTTTCTCAAGCTCATAATCAGCTGGTGTTGCGGAAACATAAATTACCTGGTTTTGAATAGATTCATACTCCTCAAATTTCAAGGGTCTGTTGTCCATTGCAGCAGGAAGTCGGAATCCATATTCTACCAAAGCCTCTTTTCTGCTTCTGTCACCACCGTACATGGCATGTACCTGAGGTACTGTAACGTGGCTTTCATCGATAACCATCAGGTAATCCTTCGGAAAGTAATCCAGCAGGCAGAAAGGTCTTGAACCGGGAAGTCTGCCATCCAGATAGCGGGAATAGTTTTCAATCCCGGAGCAATATCCAAGTTCTTTGATCATTTCCAGATCGAGCTCGGTTCGTTCCTGTAGTCGTTTGGCTTCCAGTGGCTTTCCTATTTCGCTAAAGAAATCCACCTGCTTCACCATATCATCCTGAATATTTTTAATGGCCCCGTTCAGTGTTTCTTTTGAAGTAACAAAAAGGTTTGCAGGATAGATCTGAATTTGGTCAAAGCTGGCTGTAACATTGCCTGAAACAGGATCAAAACTCTGAATCTTTTCAATCTCATCACCGTAAAACTGAATTCTCACAGCATTATCTGCATAGGCAGGAAATACATCTATGACATCTCCCTTTACTCTGAATGTACCCCGTTGAAAGTCGCTTAATGTTCTGGAATACAAAGCATTAACTAGAGAGTGTAGAAAAGCGGTTCTTGTTACCTTTTCACCAGTAGCAATTGATATCAATGACTTGTGAAACTCTGCGGGATTCCCAACACCATAGATGCAGGATACTGAAGCGACAATTAAAACATCTCGTCTTCCGGATAGTAAACTTGCAATAGCTGAAAGACGAAGTTTTTCAACTTCTTCATTGATACTCAGGTCTTTTTCGATATAGGTTCCGGTTGTTGCAATGTATGCTTCCGGTTGGTAATAGTCGTAATAACTTACAAAATATTCTACAGCATTTTCAGGGAAGAATTCTTTAAATTCCATGAAAAGCTGTGCTGCCAGTGTTTTGTTGTGAGCCATGACAATAGTAGGTCTTTGCACATTTTGTACAAGGTTGGCAACTGTAAAGGTTTTCCCGGATCCTGTCACACCCAGCAGGGTTTGGTACTTCTCCCCAATTTCTATTCCTTTGGTAAGTTTTTCAATGGCTTGCGGCTGGTCGCCTGTCGGTTTATATTCTGATTGAAGATTAAAGTTCATAGGACATGATGTATACAACAAAAATACGAAAGAAATTTTTAGCCTTCATAAAGTATTTGAAGATGACAGCTTTAATAGGAAATTTTTCATCTATTTGGAATGTATACAAAATAAAAAAGCGCTAAACTTATAGCGCTCTTATTAATCTATCTTACTGAAAAGTCATTGTTGCCGGCAGTTTATATATGGAGGCTATTGCTTTTCCGTCTTTAGTAGCGGGTTTCCATGTTATTTCATTACTTATTAATGTAGCTGTTCTGATAAACTCTTTGGTAAAGATTTCGTCATCACCTGTGGCTGTTACATTTGTTGCTTTTCCTGTCTCGTCAATATGGATATATGCGGTTGAACTGATAGTTCCTTTCTTGGATTGTATAGAGCTTGTATCGAATGTGAGACCTATTTTTTTTCTTAAAGCCGCTTTTCCACCCGGATATTCTGCTTCAGTAGAGTTTTGATTCGTGTTGTTACTGATATTTGTGTTTTTACCTTCATTATTATCTGCCTGTGTTGGTTTGCTAAGTGGGATGTATTCCTTTTTAATTCCCACAGTACCTGGGTTTTCCTCTGTTGTTTTTTCGAAATAATTGTATGGAACAACACTGGTATTGTTGGGTTGTGAGGTTTTTACTGATTCTGTATTCCGGTCAATCGCAGCATTTGAAAAATCAGAAGATTTGTAATTTTTCATGCCGCTGTCTGCTTTTTCTGTTGTGAGCGCAGGGCTTGTAGCGTATGTTCTTTCTGCAAATAGTGCCGTTGCAGCAATGAAGGCTGTTATGCCGACTGTTTTTTTCACTAGAATAAATTTAGATTTTTTTGCTGTCATCATAATAAATCGTTTTTTGGTATTGTTAAAATTAAGTGAATGGGTAAGTGCCATATTCTGGCTGATTATAATCTCGTCAAGGATTAAATTCTGATAATCCTTAATGTTGTATCTTTTCTCCAGAACAGCTTCATCTGCCAGGAATTCATGATTGGTAATGATTGATTTTTTATAAAGAAATAAAGCAGGATTAAACCATGTAAACACTTTTAAAATATCCATTAGAATAAGATCGAAACTGTGCTTCTGATCAAGATGGCTTTTCTCATGAAGGAAAATTCTCGGATCAATGACGTTATTTTTGATATACTCTTCCCCTAAATAAATGGTATTCCAAAAGCTGAAAGGTGCCAGATTTTCTTTTGTTATGATGACCTTTTGGTTTTGGTAAATCTGCTTTTTTCCCTGTAGTTTTTTTAGTGCCCGGATAGACAGGACACTTTTTATCAGAAAGAATAAAGTAACTGTTATGTACATTATCCACATCATATTCATCCAGTCAAAACTTTCCTGAACAGGCTGTGTGTATATGATCTGCTGTGCTGCCTCTTCAAAAATGATTTCAGACTTATTTTCTGGTTTTGGTAACTGTACCGTGATCGATATAAATGGTATCACATAAGAAAGAATAAGGGAAGACAATAAGTAAAACCGATTGAACTTATACATTTTTTCTCTTTCCAAAAACAGATAGTATACAGCAATGAATATTGAAGAACACAGGATTATTTTTAGAATAATAGTAAGCATTGTTATTCTTTTATCTGTTGGTCTATTATATCTCGGAGTTCTTTCAGCTGCTTTTGACTGAATTTTGCGTTAGAGGTGAAAAAAGAAGCAAACTGATTCACTGAGCTGTTGAAAAAACGGTCAATCATAGAGGTCATTTCCTCGTTGAAATATTCCCCCTTTTCTACTTTTGGATAGTATTCACGGGAATTTCCATACAATGTATAGCCTACCAGATCTTTGTTCTGCATCCTTTTCAGGAGCGTGGCTATCGTCGTTGCTGCTGGTTTGGGTTCCGGATAAGAATCAAGGATATCTTTCATGAAAATACGTTTTCTTTCCCAAAGGATTTCCATAAGATTCTTCTCGGAATCGGTTAATTTTATTTCTTTCATTCTACAATGTTGTAATTTGTTCTACAAATGTAGAATAAAAATTTATACCTGCAAATTTTTATAACATTATTTTTCTATTTATCTTTTTACCACCTAATTACAACATTATGAAATTCAATCATCTTTACGTACCATTGCTCAGTGTGTTCTTTCTTTTATCCTCTTGTAATAAGAACAGTGCAAATGCCCAGCAGGCGGGAAATGACGCAAGCGTAGAAACCGAAAAACCTAATACAAACTATAAACCTGCCTTTAAAGGGCAGACAAGGATTAAAGCGGTGAAAACTACGACGGCTTATCAGGTGGAAGTTCTGAATAAAGATCTTGGAAGACCTTGGGGAATGATCAATCTACCGGATGGAAGATTTCTCATTACTGACAAGAACGGTCATATGAACGTAGTTTCTACCGATGGGAAAAACGTTTCTAAGATTGAGGGTTTTCCAAAAGTTGACTCAAAAGGGCAGGGAGGAATGCTGGATGTGGCACTCGACCCGGATTTTAAATCCAATAATATCATCTATTTCAGTTTCTCTGAACCTTTTGGAGAAGGAAATCTGACTTCCGTAGCGAAAGGAAAACTCTCAGCAGATCTGAAAAACATTTCGGCTGTCAAAGTTATTTTCCGTGCAGAACCGTCCTATGACGGAGATAAGCACTATGGAAGCAGGCTGGCGTTTGATAAAGACGGAAATTTATTTGTAAGTACCGGCGAAAGGTCTGATAAAGAAACCAGAGTCTATGCTCAGAAGACGGATAATTATTTAGGGAAAATATTAAAAATAACTAAAGAGGGAAAACCGGCTCCCGGAAATCCATTCATCGGTAAAAAGGGATATAAACCTGAAATTTATGCCTACGGTGTGAGAAATCCACAGGGAATGGCTATTGATCCAAATGGAGCGCTTTGGGATGTTGAAATGGGGCCGAGAGGAGGCGATGAAATTAACCTGATACAACCCGGGAAAAATTACGGTTGGGGAGATGTAACTTATGGAATTGAATATTCCGGAGCAAAAGTAGGAAGTGGAATTACACAAAAAGAAGGTACAGAGCAGCCTGTTTACTATTGGGATCCTGTAATCTCTCCAAGTGGTGTTACTTTTTATACCGGAAATATTGAAGAATGGAAAGGAAATCTTATTATTGGGTGTCTTAGTGGCGAGCATATTAACAGGATCGTTATGAAAGACAATAAAGTGATAGGGGAGGAACGTCTGCTTGCTGATCAGAAAGAACGTTTCAGAGATGTTCTCGATGGTATGGATGGGAACCTTTATGCTGTCACAGATAGCGGAAAGCTTTATAAGATCTCGGAAAAATAAAAAAAGCTCCAGAAATTTCCTGGAGCTTTTCTATGATGAATCACTTTTAAAACTTAAAATTAAGTCTTGCAAAAGCCTGTCTTCCTGCAAATCCCATTTGTACCGGATCAAAAATTCCACCGGATTCTGTATTTCCATCTACATGTGCTGTCTGAAGAGTAGGATAACGGTTGAACAAGTTCTTGCTTCCTATAGTAAAGTTGAGGTTCTTGGAGAACTCATAGCCAAAAGAAATATCAGTAGTTACTTTTGCTCCATAAAGCTGGTAATCATCTGCTCCATTATAGCCTATTAGTTTTACTTTATCGAATCTTACCAACTGTACATTGGCATTGAATTTACTGATCTTATAATTTAAATTAAGATTCACCTTTGTCTTTGGAGCAGAGGCCAGGATGAAGGCACGCTCTCTTGGACTTAAATAGACATTTTCCTTTCCCTGCAGTTTTTCTGAAGTGTTTATTTTGGTAATTTCCATTTCATTGTAATTCCCGGCTAGGGTGGCAGAAAGCTTTCCGTTGCCAAGATTTTCAGTGTAGCTTACAATAATATCCACTCCTTTTGTTCTGGTATCCATCGCATTGGTAAAAAACTGAGCCTGGTCAATGTGATTTTCTGCGAGAATTGGGCCTATTGCGTCGTCGTTCTGATTAAAGTTACCGGTCAGTACAATTCTGTCTTTGACTTTAATATAATATCCATCTACAGTGGCCGTAAATTTTCCTGTATTAAAAGTAAACCCTGCACTTCCGTTGACTGAGGTTTCCTGTTTTAGCTGTGGGATTCCTACTGCCTTTGCAAGATCACTGTCATTGGAGGCAAGTTGGATGGTGACAAGATCTCCGCCCTGGAAATTTGTAAACTGAAGACTGTAATATTTTTGTGCCAGGGAAGGAGCTCTGAAACCTGTAGACACAGAGCCTCTGAACGCAAATTGAGGAGTAAAAGCATAGCGCGTTGCGAATTTACCATTTAAAGTACTTCCGAAATCACTGTAATTTTCAAATCTTCCTGCAACGCTGATCATCCAGTTTTTAGTAATATCAAGTTCGGTATCTACATAAGCTGCAAAATTATTTCTGTTTTTATTGATTTCCTGTGAGTATCCCGGAAAACCTTGTGAACCTCCTGGTCTGATACTGAGTGGAGTTGTACCTGAAAGAGGGTTGGTTACCAATAATGCCTGAGGAGTATTGGGGGTAACAATATTTCCGTTGATGTCGTACATCGCATAAGAAGCTTCTTCCCCTTTAATGATTTCAAACTGTTCATACCTGAATTCAGATCCGAAAGCGATATTAAGACCGTGAAGCACACCAAACTGTTTAGCAGCATTAAACCCAGTCGTATTCTGCAGAAGAGAGTGTCCTCCGGCATTAAAGCTTGTGGGTGATTTTATTCCTAATGTCGCATTAATGGTATTGTCTATCTGGTAGGTAAATCTATTGCTTCCAAATGCATTATAAAAATCGACATCCCAGTCCGCAACTTTAAATTTAAGTCCATTGTCAAAAGTGAAATCTGTGATGCTTGTATCCTCGATAGGGTTAAATCCGTTAGGATATACTTCGGGAATGTTTCCGTCTGCATCTGCTGTTCTTGTCCAGGCATAAGCATTGGTCTTTCTCTGAGAAAACCCCTGACGGGAATAGAACTTCAAACCATAAGATAAGGGGAGCTCTATATTCCCGAAGAAATAGAAATTCTGGGATTTTGCATCTCCGAATTTTTCCCGGGAAGTGGTGTATCTGTCCGGATTGGCATTTCGTATCGTACGTTCTTTATTGATAAATTCAACAGTGAAATTTCCAAAACCTCCGTTATTGCCTATTTTAGTTCCCAGGTTTCCGCTGAAATCGAAAGTGGTTCCGTCTATTTTATGTTCTGATACTACATCTTTGTTTCCCGGACTTTTAAAAAGATTCATTCCGTAAAAGGCATTCCCCTCAAACCCCTGGTTCCGGTCATTGAGAATAACATTGATAACCCCCGCGATAGCATCTGAACCATATTGAGCTGAAGCCCCGTCGCGGAGAACTTCAATTCTTTTGATAGCCCCGATCGGGATCGTGTTCATATCAGATCCCGTGTTTCCTCTCCCTTTTGTCCCGAAAAGATTGATCAGTGAGGACTGATGATATCTCTTTCCATTTAATAAAAGGAGAGTCTGATCCGGTCCAAGTCCACGAAGTGTAGCAGGATCTACTGCGTCAGCTCCATCTGAACCCGACTGTTTGTTGGAATTAAACGAAGGCGCGCTGAACTGAAGAAGCTGGTTGACTTCTACCTGTCCCGTCGACTGACTTACCTGTTTAATATCAATGATATCAACGGGAACAGGGGTATTGGTCACAGTTCTTTTTTTGTTCCGGCTTCCGGTAACAGATACCTCTTCTATTTTTGATTCTTTGGAAATCGTATCATTTGTATTTTGTGAATAAAACATCGATACCGTCCCTAAAAAAAGAACACTTGTGTATATTATTTTCATATTCCATATTGGATTTGGTGATTGTTTCAAAAATATTGAATTTTATCATCAAATCAATGTGAAAATATACTATTGTGTGTGAATTCTTTAAATAAACTTTGTTTCTCTCTAATTTTAGAATAATATTAATGGTTTGGCTAAAAACAATGAATTTTTTTAACCCTAAAAACTTTTAATGATTCGATCTAGACCTTCCTCTAAAATTTCCTGAGAGGTAGAAAAACAAATTCTGATATGGCCTTCTGCACCCTTTCCAAACCATCGTTCAGAACCGGGAACAACAGCCACTTTACCATGCTTCAATACGTGTTGGGTAAATTCATCACTGGTCAAACCATTTTTGATTTTAGGAAATAATACAAAGGTTGCTTCAGGTAAATTAGGACTTAAAATTTCCGAACGACTCAGAATATTAAAAGCGAAATCTCTGTTACTCTGTAAATGGTTCAGAAATTCTTTATACCATGGCTTTGCTCTTTCCAAAGCTACACTTCCGGCAATCTGTGACAAAGTGGAGACTCCTTCAATAGTTGAATTAAAGTTTGATTTTTCGATAAAGTCGTCAAGGACGTCCTGATCATTGCATAATACAGCTCCGATTCTTAAGCCTGCAATTCCAAAGGATTTTGAAAACCCATACACCGTAAAGCTTTTTTTCTTTGCCTCCTCGGAAACAGATGAGTAGGTGTGGAACTCTTTGTTGTCATAAATGATATCACTCCATATTTCATCACTCATCACCCACAGGTCTTGAGCGGAAGCAATTTCGGCGATCTTTTTCAGCACTTCTTTGGAATATACTTTTCCAAGTGGGTTGTGGGGATTACAGATGCTGATCAGTTTGGTTTTCGGATTGATAAGCTGTACCAGTTTTTCAAAATCAATGTCACCTGTTGTATGGTCTACGGGGCATAATCTGACGGTTCCACCTACAGCTTCTACAGACCTTTTGAATAGAAAATCCACTGGATCCAGAATAATGGCCTCGTCTCCTGGTTTTAAAACATAGGAGGCGATCAGGAACATTCCCTGGGCAGCACTGTTGATCGCTAGGATATTGTCAGGCGTAAAGCTGCCATGCTTGTCAGTGTTAAAATGTTCTGCAACATTTTTCTTGAACTCAGGAAGCCCGGAGAAAGGACCATAGCTGAGGTAGCCGTCTTTGATGTATTCAATAATTCCCTGTTCGATTTCCGGTGCTGTTCTAAAGTCAGGGTCGGCTGCGGTAAGGGGAATAATTCCTTCTTCTATGGCTGCCCATCTTCCATTATAGGCTTTTCTTTTTAAGGCTTCAAAATTGATGTCGTTATTGCTGAACATTGTCTTTTATTTATATGATATGGGTAAAATATTTTCTGACTGCTGATCAAGAGGTTTAAGAAATTCATCCAGCAGGATCCTTCCGTTTCTGATATGGGTTTCTATTTCCGGTTTTCTTTCAGTTTCGTATTTTCTGAAAGCATCAGAAATGTTTTTTTCTGATGTTAAATACTTGGTAAGGGTAAAGGAATCCTTTAATGCAGAGGTTACCCCCTGGCTTGTAAAAGGAATGAGAGGATGGGCTGCATCTCCTATGAAAACAATATTGTCTTTGTGAAAAGGATTGAGTTTTTCCAGCTCATACACTTTCCATAGATGGACGTGATCATAATTTGATCCCTTGACGATGGAAGAAACCATAGGGTCCCAATCACTAAAGATATCAAACATATACTTTTTCAACCCGTCTACGGAATATTCATCGCTGATGTTGTATTTTTTGTTGTCCAGCTGGGAATACCACAAAACCGTCTCTTCAGAAAGTTTAAGGATTCCAAACGTCAGACCGCCATCTTCATGATGATACTTCATGAAATTATTTTCCAAACTAGCTGCAATATCTTTACATTTGATGATGTTGACGATTTCATTTTCCTGTACGGTTCTCATATTCTCGTCCTTAAAAATTTCTCTTCTGATACGGCTTTTAGAGCCGTCTGAAACAATGGCTAAGTTAGAATTTATATAGGTTCCGTCCTTCTTTCTCAGTTTTCCTTTTTGAACTGTACAGGGAGTAACTGTTTCTTCATATGAAATCTTTTCAGATGGAATATTCCGAGCCAGAATATTGATCAAAGAACTTCTCGAAATGACAAAAACATCATTAAGGTCTTTTTCTGCGAGCCTTTCACCCCTGTGCGAATACCGGATGTATTTTTTTAAAAAGTTACCGTGTTTGAAAAGCACAGACGGATCAACGATTTGCGAAAGATATTCAATTCCTTCTTTTGGAAGGAGAAAACCATGGCCTGTAAGATCATCCTTTTTTCTTCTCTCGTAAATGTGGTAATCCAATTGGTGTTTTTCTAAGTAATTCGCTATGCTTAAGCCGGAGATGCCGGCGCCCACGACAGCAATGTTGTTCATTCGGAATAATGGATTTTTTCAGTTAGTGTTTAGGTTTACGTCTTGTAAACTGTTTTTTAAGATAAATGCAAATGTAAATTAAAAACAGTCATAATTAAAAAAAAATAGACGATTCTGAGTTATAATTGTTTATGCATGACATATAGGGTCTCTGGGGTGATATATTTTCAATAAACCGGATGAGTCTGTTTTGTTTTAAAAAAGAAATAAAAAAAACCGGGAAATAAATCCCGGTTTATATTTATGCTTCTTCAAGCTGTACTGTAAAGTGTCTCAGTAGATCTGGTTCCCAGGTAATTTTATATCCTGTGGAAATATCCTCGCGTCTTTCATAAACATTTTTGATTGCAGCAGCGATATAATCCATATGGTTGTTGGTATAGGTTCTTCTAGGAATAGCCAAACGTACCAGTTCCAGCTTCGGATAACGGTTTTCTCTTGTTTCAGGATCTCTGTCAGCAAGTAATGTACCGATCTCTACCGTTCTGATTCCGGCTTCCTTGTAGATCTCAAGTCCTAAAGTTTGTGCAGGATATTCTGCTCTGGAAACTTTGGGAAGGAAGTTTAGAGAATCGATGAAAACGGCATGTCCTCCAATGGGTTTCTGAACCGGAATTCCATATTCAATAAGTTTGTTTCCAAGATATTCTACCTGTGAAATTCTGCTTTCAAGATAAGCAAATTCTGTAGCCTCGTCCAGGCCTACTGCCAGAGCAGCCATATCTCTTCCGGCCATTCCTCCATACGTAATGAAACCTTCATAGATGATTGTAAAGTTGGATGCTTTCCTGAAAATGTCTTCACTGTTTAAAGCAATAAAACCTCCGATGTTTACCAAACCATCTTTCTTAGAGCTCATCGTCATTCCGTCTCCGTAGGAGAAGATTTCTTTACAGATCTCTTTAATGCTTCTGTTTTCCTGTCCTTTTTCTCTTTTTTTGATGAAATACGCATTCTCTGCAAACCTCGCTGAATCAAAGAAAACAGGAATTCCATATCGGTCAGAAAGCTCTTTTACCGCTTTCATATTCTCTAAAGAAACAGGTTGGCCCCCCGAAGAATTACAAGTGATCGTGATCAGGCAGAAAGGAATGTTTTCTTTAGGATGGCTTTTGTAGATTTCCTCAAGTTTTTCTAGATTTAGATTTCCTTTAAACGGATGCAGATCATTGATGTCAAAAGCTTCATCAATAGTACAGTCGACAGCGTGTGCTTTTCTGAATTCGATATGCCCTTTTGTAGTGTCGAAATGAGAGTTTCCGGGAACTACATTGCCTTCTTTTACCAAAACAGAGAAAAGAACGTTTTCAGCAGCTCTTCCCTGGTGGGTAGGTAATAAATATTTAAAACCGGTGATTTTTTCAACGGTATTCTGAAGCTGTTCAAAAGAGCGTGATCCTGCATAGCTTTCATCGCCTGTCATCAATGCACCCCACTGTCTGTCAGACATTGCTCCTGTTCCTGAATCGGTAAGAAGGTCAATGTAAACCTGAGATGATTTTAGATTGAAAAGGTTATAATTAGCTGCTTTAAGCCACTGCTCTCTTTCTTCTTTTGTAGACTGATGGATTTCCTCCACCATTTTGATACGGAATGGTTCCGCGTACGGTAATTTCATGCGTTAAAATATTTTATTGGATTGTTTGTAAAGAAAATTTGTTTGAAAATAATTTCAAATTCATCAATGTATATTTAAAAAGGAACAAAAGAATTTATTCCGGAGCTTTAAATATATTATCGTCAGAATGGAACCCGGCAACACCGCCGCTTACGGCAAACTTCATGGCAGAAGCCGCAGTCATTCCCACTACAGGTTTGATGTTTTTTTCTTCAGTAACAATTACCCATCCTGAAATAGCATAGGAATGGGGCAGATATACCGCAACGTAATTGTGCTTGTCAACGTCCGACATCTCTTTTTGGGTTAGAAAACCAATTCTCCAGATTTCCGGATTTTCGTTGGTCTTTACCCAGACGGGATCGTTGAATTTCTTTTTGTCTCCTACAAATGAGGACATGACATCTTTTGTAGGAGTATAGATATGTTTTACCCCCGGAGTTTTCTCCAGAAGGCTGTCCATGGTGTCAAAAAAGAACCTCCCCACTACGAATTTATTTCCCAGATATCCCAGGATCGCAGTCATCAGGATTGTTGAAACGAAAACCAGCCCCGGAATTTCCTTTGCGACGGATGGAATGATATTGTCAATGGCACTGACGATATACCAGATCACAAAAATGGTAAGTCCGATAGGACCAATAATAACCAGTCCCTGAAAGAAATTTTTCAGGAAAAAATTGGCAATATTTTCGAAGGTCGGTTTTTTCAACGTGGGTTATTTACTTTTTTATTTTAGCCGTGAATTGTTTCTTTGTTTCCGTAAGACTGAATGATTTTTGCTTCATACTCCAGCCATTCTTCCCAACGTTTGTTTACCTTTTCGATATCACCCAACTGTCGTGCGAAACCAATAAACGTCGTATAATGGTTGGCTTCCGAAATCATCAGTTCTTTATAAAAAGTTTTAAGCTCTTCATCTTTAATGTTTTCGGTAAGAACTTTGAATCTTTCACAGCTTCTTGCTTCAATCATGGCAGCGAAAAGTAATTTATCAACAATCAAATCCTCTCTGCTTCCCTGAACAACAAATTTAGCTAATTCGTTTACGTAATCATCTTTTCTGGCTTTCCCGAAAACAAATCCTCTTTTTTTGATAATTTCATGAACCTGGCTAAAATGATCGAGCTCTTCCTGCGCAATGGCAATAAGTTCTGTTACAATTTCCGGATGTTCTGGGAGCATATTGATTAAACTGATGGCATTTGTTGTGGCCTTCTGCTCGCACCACGCATGATCCGTTAAAATTTCTCCTATGTTTCCTTCTGCAATATTTGCCCACCTTGGATCGGTAGGAAGTTTCAACTTAAACATGTTTTGAATTTTTTGTAAAATTAAAATAAATTGCGGGAATAAAAATTATTTTATTCCAAATTGACTGCTAAAGTGTTAAGATGCCGTTTTTTGTCTTAAAAGTTCCAGAATTTTCCAACCTAAGTCGTCCACTTTTTTTAATCCTGCGGAAATAATGAAAGCAAGAATGATATTAAGGATATAAATTATAATCATCAGTATCCACCACGGTATATTTTCCTTTAAAGCAACGACAATAAAATAAACCAGCGAAGAACTTATTCCCTGCGCAAAATAAAAAAAGATGGCATTCTTTCCGATGTGGGTCACGAAATTTTCTTTTGTGATCTTTAACCTGTTGTAAAGGACGAATAACGTGGTGAGGGAGAACAGGGACCAAATGATGTAGGGAACTTTTGGTGGGAATTTGTTTTTATTGATCTTATAAAATATCTCATTTCCATAATACCAGAACATCCAGATCAAGGCTGCTGCAACGATTGCGTATAAGACAGGAATCATTTTGGCAGAAATCTTTTTGCCACGCATTCTGTTGGCTATTAAAAAGATGGCGAGATAAAAAGCAACATAACCAACCTGACCTGCAGGATAGTACTCCGGGAAAATATTGAATAATAATGTCAAAACGAGACAGATCCCGATGAACCAGTTGACATGTTTTGGGAAAAATCTTAAGATTAATACTCCGAAAACGGCAAGAATGAAATATACTTTCAGATACCAGAAACTTCCCATAACTACAGGGAAAGTATCCGCATTGGTATATTGGTGAAGATACCAGTTTCCAAGATTCTGCCATTGTGGAATATCCGATACGCTGGTCGCTGCATATTTTGACCCAAAAGTTGAATAGAAACTCTGAAGCCATTCCAGGGAGAAGAATGTTAATCCAAACACCTTGAAAAAGTAATCCATAAAGAACAGGAAAGTCACAAAGATCATGTAGGTGATCTGAAGTTTTAGTAATCTGTAGAATGTTTTTTCTATGTTTGATCCTGAAGTAATTCCGCTTAAGGCATAAAAAAGGGCCACATCAAATACCAGAGAAAATACCCTGACCTCTGCGGGAATATAAAACTGTCCAGACCAGAATGCGGTATGAATGAAGATAATAGAAAGGGTTGCCATTCCCTTGGCAAAATCAATGTAGAGATCTCTGTTCATTGTTATAGGATATGGTTCAAAAGTAAATAAACTTTGGGATATTTATTCATAAAAATGAAAAGAGACAGGACATTGCTGTCCTGCCTTCTCTGTTAAATATGCTAAAATGAATGTTTACTTAAGTTGCTTAAATTCTTCAGCAGAAATTTCTCCGGTCTGGATTTTTCTAAGTTCGTCCATGTATTGGCTCATGTAAGCATCGATCTCCGGATTTGCGGAGTTTTTGCCCATTTTGTAAGTGCCGTTTAATACACCCTGATAATAATAGAAAAAATTATAGTCGAAATTGGATGCGTTAAGATCATACTGTCCCAAAAGAAATCCTAAACGCACGGCGGATCTTCTTTGTGGTGGAGTTCCGTGGTGGTTGGAGCTGTTGGTCTGGTAATCTCCGATACTCTGTGCAAACTCATAGGCGGCTGCAATTTCTGCAAAATTCGTTTTGTTGTATCCGTTCGGTCTTCTTAAATAATATCCTGCAAAGCCGTCTGCTTCCAGTTCGTTTGGTCTTGCTGTAGATTCATTAACAGAAGGAAGATTGAAGATGTACTGTAGCTGGTGGCCATATTCATGAGCGAGAATCATGGCATTGACAATGTCTCCGCCTTTATTTTTGGCATCAGCATAAATTGCATAACCGTAATAAATCTTTCCGGTAGAATAGGAGATCGCATTGTACGTAGAATTGAAATTCGAAGGATCATCTACAAAACGAAGCGTCGGGTTGCTTCTTCCCCAAAGACTTGCAATCTTAGTCATTTGGGCATTCATGAAATTAGTGTCTGTAGAATTTGAAAGGGTAGTTTTAAGAACTGCGGAAGAACTCCAGTTCTGGTCTACATAGGAGCAACTTTTTTCGAGTTCTCCGGGTTGGTCAAGCTTGGCGCTTTCAGATTGTGAGTCAGGAAGAACAGATTCCTCCATTTTGTCATCACGGCACGCTGACAGTGAGAAAGCGGCAATGGCTCCTGCCAGAAGGCAGAATTTGAAGTTTCTTTTCATATAAAATATTTTTTGGTGATAACGAAGGTATAAAATTATCTCTTAACTATGAGCACTTTAATTGAAAAAATTATTCAAAGCATAGTGAAATGAATTTTTATATAAAAAATACAGAACTGATTGTAAGCTATTTAGAAATTTATTCATATATTTGCACCTCGAAATAACTAAAAATTTATAAACAATGTTTGCAATTGTAGAAATAGCAGGGCTTCAATATAAAGTTGAGCAAGACCAGAAGTTGTTTGTAAACCGTTTAAAAGGAGAAAAAGGAGACAAAGTTTCTTTTGATAAAATTCTTCTTACTGTAAACGGTTCAATCACTGTTGGCGCCCCAGCTGTAAGCGGAATCACTGTAGATGCAGAGATCCTAGACCATGTAAAAGCTGATAAAGTAATCGTTTTCAAAAAGAAAAGAAGAAAAGGTTACCAAGTTAAGAACGGTCACAGACAATCTTTAACTCAAATTCAAATTACTGGTATCACTGGTTTTGAAGGAGGTTCTAAGAAAGCTGTTAAAAAAGAAACTGTGAAAGCTGAAGTTCTTTCAGACAACGCAACTGTTAACTTTGGTGAAGATCACGAGCTGAACTATCACTTGAAGAAAAACAACTTGTCTCAGTCTAAAGAAAACAGAGAAACTTTAATTACTTTAGGAAAAGCAGTTAAAGTTGAATTAGAAAAGAAAATTCTTACTCACGAAGAAGTAGATGCTGCTATCGTTAAGAATATAGATCAATTTAAAGCACTTAACAAATAATCCAGTAATAAAATGGCACACAAGAAAGGAGTCGGTAGTTCCAAGAACGGTAGAGAGTCTCACTCTAAGAGATTAGGTGTGAAGATTTTCGGTGGACAAGATGCTATTGCCGGAAATATTATTATCAGACAGAGAGGTACGCAACACCACCCAGGTGAAAACGTGGGAATGGGTAAAGACCATACTTTGTTTGCATTAGTAGACGGTAAAGTAGTTTTCAGAAAGAAAGCAAACAACAGATCTTTCGTATCTGTAGAAGCAAACGCATAATTTAAGCGTTTTATAAAAATTTAAACCTCGGCATTAGCTGAGGTTTTTTTTATGTCTATACTCGTCAAACGCGAAAATATTTTCGTTAATATTCCAAGTATTGTGAAATATTTATATATTTGTTAAAGATCAAATAACAAATCATTTGCGGTAGCCGAAAAGCATATAGAGTAGGCAGACAAATTAAAACAAATTACTATGAAAAATTTAAGAAAACTAACAAAGAAAGATTTAAGAACAATTGAAGGAGGAGCTATGTTGTGTTCAACTCCTGCAACGACTTGTGGGGAATGGTGCTCATGGACGGCACAACAAAGACTTAGATGTTTAAATATGATTATGGATGCAGAGCCTTGCGGATGTTAACATAAATAAAGTTATTGAAAAAGAACCTTGGCATAAGCTGAGGTTTTTTCATATATAAAGGCTGACAAGCTTTTGAGAGATCTTAAATTAAAACAAAATACTATGAAAAATTTGAAAAAATTAACAAACAAGAATTTGAAAATGATTAATGGGGGTGAAGAAAGATGTCCTGCCATAGCTTATGACTGTTCAGCATGGTGTGGATGGAGTCTCTGGCAGAAAATGTATTGTTTACATACAACAGAGGGCTGTAATTGTGATTCATTTTAGGTGAAATAGTTGATATAATGGGTTTTTAAAGAATTATTCCATTAAAAATCAATTGTATCAGGACTGAAAAAACTGATGGGGCGGCTTCGAAGAAGCCGCCCCATCAATAATATATTTATACCTGACTTAAAATCCTACCTGGAATCCTGCCTTTATACCAAATGTTGAAATGTCCGGTCTGTCGAGATAATTTCCTCTCCAGTTAAAATCGACCCTGAAAATCCTAAGATTTCCAATTCCGATATTTTCAATTCCGAACCCATATTCAAAATAGATTTGTTCGCTCGGAGCAGAATATTTAAATCCATCTACATTGATGGCTTTAGAAGCATCGCTTAATGTTCCGTAAGCACTTCTGATGAATGCAATCTCTCGAAGCTTTAATTTTTTGATCAAAGGAATGAAAGAAAGTATTTTTCCGTTAAAATGATGTTCAAGGTGAAGAGTTGTATAGGTGTCTGCCACAAATTCATAATAATTAAGCTGTGCAAAGGTGTTCTGTGCCAGGCTATAAGATTGGTTTCCCGGAACAACATTCTGAAGCGCCAAAGGAACAGTGTCAAATGTTTTTCCTGCCTCAAAACTTACCAGTGTTTTACCCCAGCTTCCGATCAGTACCGGTTTATAAAACATAAACTGAAGCCTGTTGTAGTTGAAGTCTCCATTAAAAAGACCTTCAATTCCTCTTGTATATTTTAGGATGATCGTTGGCGCCAGTGTCCCGTGTTCATAGCGGTCTACTCCGGTTTGGGAGAACTTGGCTCCGGGTCTTGCGATTAGGCTCAAGGTAACATGTGAATCGTTGAGAGTTTTTCGTAAATCACCATTCTGATAATACATCAGACTGAATTTATCGGGATTAGCTGATTTTATACTTTGTAATGTTCCGTCTACCCTTACCTGGAAATTTTTCCACGGCTCAATAGAGGCAAAAATATTCGTTTTATTAATTGAACTTAAAGATGCATTTTCTCCTCTTGCAAAAAGAGTTGAAGAGGCAAAAGTTCTGGCCATAATTCCGTCATCGGTGGTAAGTTGTACACCAAGTTGCTCTATATCACGCTTGGTTCCGGCTCCGATCATAAATCTGTTGACTCTGTTGAACATATAACGAGCTTCGGCTCCATATTTAACCTTTTGATCCTTGAATCCATATGCTGTATAAAACTGGACTCTCCAGGGATCATTCTGTCCAAAGTAAGTTCTTGCTCCAAGTCTTATTCTGTCGCCTTCCACTTCATTCTTCCCGTAAATTGAAAAAATGGGTCCGATATCAATGCCTTTAAAGGCATTATAATAGCCTGATGCTAATGTCTCGTAAAGTTTAACGATACGATTGAATTTTGGGGTCTGCTGGAGCTTTTCAAGCATCTCATAGACGCCTTGTTCCGATTTAGAAAGTGAATCCGGTCTCGCCTGTACCCAGTAAGCATCATCTTTGTCGACAAACTTGTCGTCGTATTCCTCTTCTCTTCGTGTAAATAATTTATCATCGAGAGGTTTGTTGAACTCATATTTAGAGTAGTCCACGGTTCGCTTAGCTATGATGCTTTTAGAAGTTCTTTTCTTTGCGAAAGGGGTAAGTTCTATTTCTGTAATAAATTTTTTAGGAAGGAATGTATTCTCGTCGGGATTATCATATTCAAGCTCTGTGGAAATACTGTTGATAAAGTTGACATTGATCTTTTGTGTGGATTTTAAGGTCGCCCCCAAAACCGCATAGCTGTCTGTGTCTATATAGAGATAGCCCTGGAAGGCTAAAACATCTTTACGTTTGGGTTGGTATCTTATTTTATAAGCATTTTCCCCGTGAATAGAGATCGTGTCCGTTAAGTTATAATCATACGTGCTGAATCCGGTTGAACCGACTGGGCTGGGAAATCCTATGTCAAAATAATTAAGCGTGTTATCATAGATATTAATATCCCGATACAGGTTTTTTGCTGTGATAGTAATGACCTGATTATCCTGGAATCCAGATGTTTTCTGTGCGACCAGTAATCTTTTTATCTTTTTAGAAGGCTTGTTTTCTCCGTAATTTTCATAGATGGATTCGTTGAGGAAAATAGGAAGTCCTATCTTTCCGCTGGCTGTTGAATCCGCATAGTCAAAGATAAAATCTAGCTTGTTAAAGATCTTTTTACTCATAAAAGCACTGTCCAGATTGTTAGCATCAAACTGGATCTTTTCATATTCTTTATAAGTGTAAGTGTCGAATTTTTCTAAACCGTTATTTCTTTTTCTTTTCCATACTTCCTGCATAATAGCATAGGCAGGGTTTTCTTTCTTGTTTTTGTATTTGGGCTTCTCGTTATGGATAACAATTTCATCGATGGTGCTCACTTTTTCCTGTGAAAGTTTCACGAAGATATTCTCAGCTGTTTCAGGAGTAATCGTAATGGTTTCGGTTGAATAATTCTTCTTGGAGAATTTTAGCTTATAGATAATGCTGTCAGACTGAACGGTGAAACTTCCCAAAGAAGTTTTCAACAATGGTTCAGTTTGGTCATTGATAAATATATCTACACCGGAAATTTCTTTATTGGTTTTTGCGTCGATGATTCTGCCATTTGCTGTGTTTTGGGCATACGTGAGACAGGATACAAAAAGCAGAAAAAAAAGGTTGTAATATTTAGAGTTGTTATTTAACATCATTTGGTTCTTCAGGCAATTAGCACAAACAAAAAGCGTGCTGTTTATTTAAAAAAGAGCATATTTTTTTAACGTTTTTTGAGAAAAATCACAAAACTACAAATGTAACGAAAATATCAGTAAAAGATTGTGATAATTAATCACTTGGGCATGATGATTTTCAGACTAAAATAAATAGTATCTAATCCTAATCTGAAGAATGATAACTAAGCATGTGTTTTAAGATAGAATTTTTGTTATTCACAAATTTTCCACACTTGTAAATCCGTTGTTGATAGTTTATCAAGGGGTTTTTAATACGTTATTAACAGGTTTTTTACAATTTTATCAGATCTTTTCCATGATATGCCAACATTTTATTAATTGCTTTTCCACAGGTTACTAACAAATTTATCTAATTGATTTTTAGTTTTTTATTACTTTTATACAGTTTTTTCCACAAACTATAAAATTGATCTGTATTTTTAATGATCTTATAAAATGAAAGATATAGCTGGTAATTTCTGATTTTTTGTGGATAATGTGGATTTTCACCTTGGTATCAATAGTGATTTCAGTTTATAAATTGAATATGCTCTGTAAAGTGCTGTATGCTTGCGAAGATTGAAACTGTAAATCTGCTTAGTAAATACACTCCTTAATAACAAAGAGCAAACCTGTCTGGCTTGTTTTCTTAAAGTCACTTCATTTAATAATCATAGAAGGACCAGGATGAAAATTTTCTATACATATTGTATAGATTTCTGCTTTTCGTCTGCTCTCTTTTTCGGATAAGTTTAAAGGATGATGTTGAGGATTAAGCATAAAAAAAGACCTACATTTCTGTAAGTCTTTTTGCTCCTCCTGCTGGGCTCGAACCAGCGACCCTCTGATTAACAGTCAGATGCTCTAACCAACTGAGCTAAGGAGGAATTTTCCTCTGTTTAAGGTGCTGCAAATATAAAAGGAATATTAATATCAGGCAAATTTTATCCCCAATTTACAGTGGTTTTTGATGAAAAATGTTGACTTTCAGTAAGAAATATTTCAATAGTTTTTTTATTTAACTCTAATAATCTTCAAATAAATGCCGGAAATAGTGCTCGGGAGATTCTAAAAAATTCTTTGTTAGCTGATAATGCTCTGTTTCTTTATAGTGAGTCCGTTGAATTTGATCGTCCAGTAAATAAATTTCTGCGCCCGGATAACACATGAGAATCGGTGAGTGCGTAGAAATAATGAATTGGGCTTTTCCTGCTTTTTCTAATTTATGAATAATGGATAACAGTGAAAGCTGTCTCTGTGGGGAAAGCGCAGATTCTGGCTCATCAAGTATATAAAGGCCATTCTGGAAATGATTATGGAATAACGAAAGGAAAGCTTCACCATGCGACTGTTGGCGCAGAGATTTCCCGCCGTACGCATCCAGTACTCTTGCATCTTCCTTGGCCACTTCGTCGATATAGGTTGCGAAATTAAAAAAACTCTCCGCTCTCATGAAAAATCCCTGACCTGTTTTAGTAGTCCAGGAAAGAGTGAGGTATTCGGATAGTTCAGATTCGGTTTTGTGAAAATTATAGTTATGATTTCGGCTGCCTCCCGAAACATTGAAATCGCACTTTTCTGCGATAGCTTCCAACAACGTTGATTTGCCAATTCCATTCTCACCAACCAAAAAAGTAACATTGCTTTTGAGTTTCAGATCTAAACCTTTGCTTAGAAAAGGAAGATTGAAGGGGTAGTCTGTAGGATGGTTATCTTTTAGATAAATGCGGGATAAATAAGGCATAATGTTTATTTTATTAAATGTATTTAATTTTTATCACGCCAAATATATTACAATCAAAAAAGATCAATATTTGAATAAAAATATTCTCTCTACCTGGATTCATATAATTTATAGGCATCTAGATTATTTTAGTACGAGTTTTATACTAGAAAATTGCAGAAAAGTGTTATATGATTGGAAAATAACGATGTTACACTATTATTAATATCTAAATTTTTCGATATTTGTATTCTTAATTCAATTTTTCATGAAATATCCTTTTAATAAAAAATTCTATGAATTCATAGATGATGAATATAAACTATACTATCTGTCACCATTTGTTCATGATATTTCAAATTTTTTAGAGCATAATAAAGAAAACTATCAAGATGTTTTAGATTTTGGATGTGGGTATGGTGAATTATCCCAAGTTTTTCATCAATGTGGTTTTAATGTAACTGGTATAGATATGGATGAGGAACGAATTAGTCAGGCAAAAATAAAATTTCAAAATATTAATTTTTTAAGTAATTGTTACGATGGTATACTTTCTTTTCCGGATAATTCGTTTGATGTAATATTTTCTAGTAGTGTTCTGCAGTATATAGATCATGATTCATTTTTTTTAGAATGTAAAAGAATTTTGCGAGAAGGCGGTTGTGTGATTTTTATTGAAAACTTGAAAAACAACCCCATTACAAGAATTGGAAGAGCATATTTAAAGATGAAAAAATTTAATTATCAGTCGTATCCATGGAATCATTTAAGTTTAAATGAAATAAGTAGTATGAATAAATTTTTTCATTTGAATACAGTCAAAACGTATCATTTTTTTGGACCGTTATTGTATGTGTCCGGTTTTAAGATGATTAAGCCACTATTAAAAAGGGTGGACCAAGTGTTGATGAAGGTTAGTTTTGTAAGGCGTGTTTCATGGTTGGTGTTAATTATTGGTAAAAAATGATAACAAAAAAATATTCAAAAATAAATTTTCTGAATTTTTTACCTTTTGTAAATGATATAGTAAAATCAAATAAATCAGAGGAGCTTCTTTCATTTTTAATTTGGGAGTTTTCATGGTTTTTTTTTAAAAAAAACATCAAACAGGTTCAATTTGTAAATGAAAAACCAAGCTTATTATTCAATAAAAGTTTTAATGAGGTATGTCTTATTTTACATCCTAATTTTTGTGAAAGCTCAGACGATTTTAGTCTTGTATATTTTGACAAAAATAGCGGAATATTTGGTTCGATGATTAGTAATCCTTCTAAATTATTTTTTAAAGATGGTGTAGGGAATATAGTACAACGCTTTGATTTTGATAATAATATTGAAGGTATTTTTATTGATAGCCGGGGAAGTGTTTTTGTCTGTTGTGGTGGAATAGTATTTAAATCTACTGATTCTGGTTTTACATTTAAAAAAGTGTTAGCTTTTTCTTCAGACCAAAGTAGATTTTTATTTGAAACAATAACTGAGACCGAAAATAACGAAATATTAATTGGCGAATATGCCAATGTTAAGAAGGATAGGAAATGGATCTTTGTAGGATATATTTATATATCTTATGATGCTGGAGAATCATGGAAAAAAAGTGATTTTCTTAAAAATAAAATAAATAAGCATATTCACATCGTAAAATGGATTAAAAGTTTGAAATATTTGGTTCTTACTGAAGGAGATAATAAAAAAGGGATTTGGATAAATAATTCAAATAATTACATATTACAAGGAAAAAGTAAGGAAAAGGGGTGGTTTAGATTAAATAAGTTTCATATCCAAAAAGGCGGATATACAAGCTTGGTTGAAACAAAGAAGAATATAATTTTAGGTACCGACTATTATATGGGTACCAATTTCATTGTGTCTACCGCAAATTTTAAAAAGTTTAGTTCTGCGATGATTCCGGATCCATATAGAAAGTCAGCCGTGTTCAGGATGCTTTACTTAAGAAATGGAATGGTTTGGGGAAGCCTATATAATCACGTAAGTCCAAATAGGAGTCTGCTTATGTATTCTCGTGATTTTGGTAAAACTTGGTATAAGTTTTTAGAGTATGATGGGTCTATGATTAAAATGAGCATAGTTAGCAATTCGGGAGAGGATTGTTTCTATGTATTAATAGAAGATTTATTTTCAGATCAATTCAAAACATATAAAATGTATTCATTGGATAAGATGTCATAGATTAATCCCAAGCCGATATATATAGTTTAGCTATGTAAAGAGACCTGCAGAAAAGCAGGTCTTTTGGTGTTTTATTTCTTTAAGTCTTTTAGTATTTCCTGAACAGCTTTTTCAAGTTGAGGATCCTTATCCTGAAGTCTGTCTACGAAAGTATTTTTAATATAAATATCAGGTTTCACGCCTGTTTTTTCCAGATTCTGACCATCAAGGGTGTAGGTTCCCCATGAAGGGAGTCTGTAATAAGAGCCGTCAACTAAGCTTTTTCCTGAAGTAAAGATAATCCAGCGATAAGTGTCCTGACCGATGATTTTCCCTAATTTCAGTGCTTTAAAGCCTGCTGCCGTCATTTCGGCATCGCTCAGTGAGCTTTCATTAATCAGGAGAATGATAGGTTTTCCAGCAGGAGCAAAGTTAGGCTGAGTGGTCATTTTCCCTTCACGGTATTTCCATTGCAGATAAGGCTTTTGAGCAAGGAAATTTAATACTTTGTCGTGAACATTTCCGCCTGTGTTATACCGCAGGTCGAGAATAACGGCATCTTTTCTGTTTTCCTGTTCTACCATATCCAGAAGGAAACGGTCAAGTTCATCAGTAGACATGTTTTTCATGTATGAATAAGCAATACGGTTGTTGCTAAGCTTGTTAACGCGTTGAAGGTTGTTGAATATCCAGTCATCATAAAGCAGTTTTTTCAGATCCATATTTGAAATCGGATGCACTTTCGTTGTTACATTTTTGCCCCCACGGTTGAAGGTAAGAATCAGTTCATCCTCTTTTTTAGGACTTGTAAAATAAGTTTCGCGGTTTTTGTTGGGATCTATATTTTTCCCGTTTACAGCAGTCAGCTTATCTCCGGGCTTAACATCAACGCCAGATCGGAATGCCGGAGATTTTCGCACAATGCTTTCTACAGTATAGGGATCGTCTGTTTTGAATACAATTCCGGTTTCGTTTGTAAAGTAGTTCAGGTATCTGGTTTCTTCTTTTCCGGATGAAGAGAAGCCGGTATGTGAAGAATTAAGTTCGCCCAAAAGATCATTCAGTAAAATTCGAAGATCATTTCTGCTATTCACATAGGGAAGATATTTCGAATACTGTTCTCTTTTTGCTTTCCAGTCGACACCGTGAAAGTTTTCATCGTAGAAGTTCTCTTCAACACCTGTCCAGGCTTCATCATACATTTGAGTAAATTCTGATGCCAGATCTTTATCAAAAGCGTATTGAATGTTTATTTTTTCAGGTTTTAACGCGTCCAGTGTCATTTTATAAATATTGCCTTCCATTAATGCGAAAAGGTTTTTTTCGATTTTGGAGAAATAGTAAGCTTCTTTATCAAAGACTTTCTCGGATTTTGCGGGCTCAAAATCAGTAAAAACTTTTTTGAATAATTGTTTCTTGCCATTATCCTGATTGGAATTAAACAAGAGAATCTCTTTCTTGTCGTCAGCAAAAACGATAGGGTCGTCTTGGTTTCCATATCTGTCGGTAACCAATTCGATCCTGTCCAGAGTGTTTTCCGGATTAACTTTCAGCTCAGTTATGACAGGTTCTTTCTCTTCCTTCTTTTCTTTGCTGTCTTCTTTTTTATCTTTAGTCTCTTTTGTTGTTTCAGTAGATTTTGCTGCTTTTTTTTCTTCAGTAAAAAGCTTGTCAAATTTCTCAGATTTATAGGGTTCATCAAACCAGTCCAGGGCCATGCGGTAAATATTGGATTTTTGCATACCTAAAGGGTAAGACGGATTGGTTCTGTCACTGCTGAAATAAATATACTTACCATTAGGTGACCAAAAAGGGTCCTCCTCCGAAACGCCGGTATTGGTAAGGTTTATAGTCTCCTTTTTTTTGATGTTGTAAATAAAAATATCCAGTTCGAAATTTCTTTTTGCAGAGAATAGTACGTATTCACTATTTGGCGAAAAAGAAGGTCTTGAATTTTGGAAAGCCCAGATTTCATCTTTGACAATAGTTGTAGAGTTGAAGTTTTTTAAATCCATTATTCTTACTTCATCCCGACCGCTTAAATAGACCGCTTTTGAAAGGTCATTATTAAGGGTAATGCTGCGATTATTGCGTAAGTCGTGAGTTAATTGTTTGGATTGGCCCTTTCCGTCTGCAGCAATGCTGAACCAGTTTTGATAGCCTTTGTCGGTCTGGTTAAAAAGTAACGTGCGATTGTCTTTCATCCATTTTGCTTCCATTACGCGCTGCTTTCCATCTGAGATCTGTTGTGTAAATTTCCCTTCGATATCTGAAACGAAGAGAACGCCACGGCTTACAAAAGCTATCTTTTTGCCGTCCGGTGAAACATTGTAATAAGAGATGTTATTTTCTACACTGAAATTTTGCTCTTTTTCCAGTGTTTTATTGGTGTTCAGGCTGATATTCAGAACTTTTGTGCTTTTTGTAGCTACGTCATAAACATAAAGTTGGTAGTCCTTTTCAAAGATTACTTTAGATCCGTTTGCTGAAACAAAAGGTTTCTTTATAGAGGTTTCAAACTGAGTAAGAGGTGTTTTTTTACCATTTTCAATTTGATAAAGGTTGTATTCATTATTTTTCTCATCAGATATAAAATAAATGACACCATCTTTGTCTACACTTGGGTTGAAATCTTTTCCTTCATAATTAGTGTATTGTCTGAAAGAATTGTTCTTGGGGGTATATCCAAGAATATCAGGGTTGTTTTCTCCTTTATAATGTTTGCGGTGGGTCTGATTGAAAGCTTCCGGAGAGTTTGTAAAAAGGTATTCTCCTGTAGGGGTTTCGACGATACCACTGGTGTTGTTAAAGTAATTGTTAAAAAGCCTTTGAGGAGTTCTTCCTTCAATAGTAGTTTTAAAACTTCCAAAATTATTACTTCTGCCCGAGGTAAAATAAAGCGTTTTGCTGTCCCATCCCCAGCTTTCTATTTCGTCTTTTCCGGTGTGGAATGTAAGCTGTTTAATAGTTCCGCCTTCAGCAGGCATTACATAAACGTCATAATTGCCATACTGATTGGAACTGAAGGCAAGCCATTTTCCATCAGGAGAAATACGTGGATTAATTTCTTCCCCATCTAGAGCTGTAATTCTGGATGCATTTCCGCCATTGGAATCTACTTTCCAGATATCTCCGTCGTAAGAAAAGTATGCTGTTTTCCCATCAGGGCTAAGAGAAGGGCTAGATAAAAAATAAGACTTTTCCTGTGCTGAAATCTGGATAATAGAAAAGCATGTTAATAATGAAATAAAAATTTTTTTCATGGGCGAATAGGTATTTGTACCTTGCTGTAATACTGATTGATTATTCTCTTGCTAATATATTAATTGATTTGTTGATATGGAAAAGTTTAAAGCAAAAAAACACCTACAAATGAATGTAAGTGTTTGATCCTTAATGGCTCCTCCTGCTGGGCTCGAACCAGCGACCCTCTGATTAACAGTCAGATGCTCTAACCAACTGAGCTAAGGAGGAATGTCCTTTGTTTTAAGTGGTGCAAATATAGGACGAATATTTATACCTTACAAATATTTTTTAGAAAAAAATTCAAAAAAATTATAAATTGCCGGTCACTACTTTGAAAATGTCGCTTCCAAAGATCAGTAACATCAATCCTAACAGGAAGATAACCCCAATCATCTGTGCATTTTCCAGTACTTTCTGTGGAACTGGTTTCCCCGTAATAACTTCCCATAAGGTAAATAACACATGCCCACCATCAAGCCCTGGGATAGGAATAAGGTTCAGGAATGCCAACCATACTGAGAACATTGCAGTAAAACTCCAGAATAAGCTCCAGTTGATGGATACACCTCCGTCTTTCGACTTCTCTACAGGCATATTCTTGATGATCGCTAAAGGACCTCCCACTTTTTTATATCCCTGAACTTTTTTGTTGAATACCAGTTTAAACTGTTTAACCTGATACGTTAAACTTTCGATACTTCTCGTAAATCCTCTTCCAATAGATTGTACAACAGTGAAATGTTGTGTATTGATGAATTTTTGACGTTGCTTATAAGAGGCTATTCCTAACGTACCTTCTTTGGATACGTCAAGGCTTAAAGGCTGTAATGCTCCGGCTCTTAATACTTCCATATTAATTGCTTTACCTGCATTTTTCACCACAACTCCCTGCAGTTCGTCATAATAATTGATCTTTTGTCCATTTACTGAAACGACCTGATCTCCTACTTTTAAACCTGCTTCAGCAGTCTTAGGGTTCACGATTGTGTCAACGATCGGTGCAAACCTTGGAGTAAGGAATGCTTTTGGGTTCTCATCTTTGAAAGCCAGTGCTTTTCCGTCATCATTCGTGTTAAATGTAACTTCCTTACCTTTTCTTAAAACGGTAATCTGATCACTTAGCAAGACATCCAGAGAAAGTTTATCCAGGTTGTTCTGAACTTTTCCATCTACTTTTAAGATCTTATCACCATCTTCGAAGCCCATCGCTTTGGCAATATTGGTGTAATGCATCGGTGTATCTACTTTCGTTGTATCAAAAGAAGTTTCTCCATTGAAATAGGAAAGACATCCGAAAATAATCCACGCCAGGAAAAAGTTAACAGTAACCCCTCCAAGCATGATGATCAGCCTCTGCCATGCTGGTTTTGATCTGAATTCCCATGGCTCTGCAGGTTTTTTCATCTGCTCTGTATCCATGCTTTCGTCGATCATTCCCGCAATTTTCACATAACCTCCGAAAGGAAGCCATCCAATTCCGTATTTCGTTTGCTCTGGATGTTTTCTCCAGTCATTGTCAGAAAGTTTTGATATATCGATAGGAACTTCTTTCTCTTTTCCGTCTACTACGATAGTTTCTGTATCAGGAAGGTTTTTCGAAAGTAATTTATACTGCCATTTTCCATTGATCTTTTTCATTGAAAAGATCGAGAACCATGGATCGAAAAACAGAAAGAATTTCTCAGCTCTGGTCTTAAACCATTTTGCCGGTAAAAAGTGTCCAAGCTCATGAAGAACCACTAAAATAGAAATACTTAGTATGAACTGGAAAATCTTGATTGCTAATTCCATTAATAAATTTTAGATTTTAATTTGCAAAGGTAACAATTATCAAAACTATGCCAAATAAAAAAGCCCCTCGAAATGAGAAGCTTTGTCATATATTTAGCTTATTTTACAAGTTAAAAGAAACACCGATACTGCCGTTATTTCCCACTTCTGCAAAAACACCCACTTTCTCAGTGAAAAAGTAACGCGCTCCAATGTGCGCTCCGATACCGAAATCCTTCCCAAGAACACCAACATCAACTCCAGGATAGATATCCCATTTAGAAGGCAGATCAAGCGCTTCCTGAAGGTGGAAATTCAGTCTTCCGAAAACAAAGACACGGTTATCTTTGTCATTGTCTTTGTAGTCACCAAAGTAAGCATTAAGTCCGGCTCCAACTGATAAGAGTTTATTGAGTCCGTAATCATATGTTCCTGTAACTCCTGTTCCGTATCCCCAGGCACTCATTCCCAGTTGAATTTTCTGGTCGCCTTTCCCTGTATAAGCCTGTGCGTTGGCTGCTGTTCCTAAAAATCCCATCATCAATACAAAAAACAATTTCTTCATAACTTTACTTTTAAATGATCTTAATGAAAAATATCCTCATCAAAAATAGAACCGAAATCATTGGAAAATCGTATTTTTAGTGAAGTTTTTTAACAAAGTTTATGAGAATTGCAGGACTTAATTTAGATATTGTCTGGAAAAATAAAGACAAAAATTTTCAGTTGATCGAAGATCAGTTTAGAAATGTGGAAGCAGATATTTTCCTGCTTCCGGAAATGTTCTCAACGGGTTTTTGTATGGATGCGGCTGAAGTTTCGGACAGGAATGAAGAATCTCTGGAGTTTCTGAAAAGGATTTCTAAAGAAAAGAATGCCGCTTTCTGCGGAAGTGCTCCCGTAGAACAGGGGGGACGTTTTTATAACAGAATGTACTTCGTACAGCCTGATTCTGATAGTCTTTTCTATGATAAAAGACACCTCTTTTCCTTTTCAGGAGAAGATAAAGTATACAGCCCCGGACACAAAAGAATGATTGTGAATTATAAAGGATTCAGAATTTTACTTCAGGTATGCTATGACCTTCGTTTTCCGGTTTTTGCCAGAAATAATGATGATTATGATGCGATCCTGTATGTCGCCAACTGGCCTGAAAAAAGAGTTGGAGCCTGGGAACATCTTTTAAAAGCCAGGGCAATAGAAAATCTTTCTTTTGTTTTTGGTCTGAACAGGATTGGAACAGATGGGAATGATCTTTTTTATAAGGAAAGCTCTCACTGCTTCTTTGCTGATGGAAAAGAGATTTCTCAAAAAGTGGGTAATATCGTCTCTGCGGAACTTAATATGGATGAATTAAAAGATTTCAGACAGTATTTTCAGTTTCTAAATGACAGAGATCATTTTTCAGTTCAATTATAATTGTAAACCATTAAGAGTTTAATTTACCAGGCCTAACAGCACCTGGTCTTAATGGTTTAAAAATAAAAAACTGTGAATAATCACAGTTTAAGAATATTGTTTAAGAAGTTCAGTGAGTGTATTTACATCATGAACTCCGCTTTCTTTCCATAAAAGATCGCCATTTTTGAAAACAGCTAATGTGGGAACACCTCTTACTCCATATTGAGCTGCAATGGCGGGGTATTGGTCTACATCTATTTTGATGATTCTTGCTCCTTCTCCTACATTTTCCTTCACCGTATTTAAAACTGATGACTGTACTTTGCATGGCTGGCACCACGTAGCAAAAAAGTCAATAAGTACCGGTCTTTCCGAATTAATGATTTCCTGAAATTTTTGTGACATAGTTTTGGTTTTTTATTTGAGCCATCAGGATCCACTAAGTATCACCCGAGGATTCAATTATATTTTTATTTTACAGATTGTTTCTCGTCCTGGATTGCTTTCACATTTTTCCAGCTGGTACCATCGTAAGCATCTACACCATTCTTCTTTAAAATTTCCATAGCCTGATCAGCCTGAATTCCCTTATTGCAGAAAACAACTACTTTTTTGCCTTTAAGAGAACCAATATTATTCTGTATTTCAGCTAAAGGAATATTGACGGCGCCTTTTGCTGTTCCTGCTTCATACTGTTCCGGAATTCTTACATCTACCAATGTGACATCCGAACTGTTGACTATTTCTTTGATGTCTGCTTTTGGCGGGATAGCTGATCCTGCTGTTTTGCAGGCGGTTAGAACTAAAGCTGAAGCGAGAATGAATCCGTAAATCTTTACTTTCATTATACAGTTTACTATAGGGTTTTTGACTGACATACAAAGTCAGTGGTAGGAAATTTTTCTGTCTTTTTAATACCGTTGAAGCCTCCTTCTATTTCGGTAAAATTTCTGATTCCGTGTGAGTTAAGGATGCTTGCTGCGATCATGCTTCTGTATCCTCCGGCACAGTGCAGGAAGAAATGCTCAGAATCATCAATAGTTTTTACCCAGTCGCTGATGGTATCTAAGGGTTTATTAAATGCATTGTCAATGTGTTCAGCAGAATATTCGCTCAGTTTTCTTACATCAATTACCTTGGCATTTTCTGTAAACTGTTCTGCAAATTCAGCTGGGCTTATTCTTTTGATCTCATCAACTTCTTTTCCTGTGCTTTTCCATGCACTGAAACTGCCGTCCAAATATCCTAACACATTATCAAAACCAACTCTGCTTAATCGGGTAATAACCTCTTCTTCAGTACCTTCATCCGTAACGAGTAAAAGAGGATGCTTTACATCTACGATCATATTTCCAACCCATGGGGCGAAATCTCCTTTCAGACCTATGTTTACAGAATTAGGAATAAATCCTTTATGAAATTCCGCAGGGCTTCTTGTATCTAATATCAAAGCGCCTGTTTCCTCTGCAAATTCTTCGAAATCTTCTGCAGCAATGGGGCTTAGGCCTTTATTCATTACTACATCAAGACTTTCATATCCGCCCTTGTTCATCGCTACGTTCATTCCGAAATACTTCGGTGGAGCGGTAAGGCCGTCGAGAACCTCTCTGATAAATGATTCTTTGTCCGGCTGGTTTAGGGCATAATTGGTTTTTTTCTGATTTCCTAAAATATCCACTGTTTCCTTCTGCATGTTTTTTCCACAAGCCGAACCCGCACCGTGTGCAGGATAAACCGTAATGCTGTCATTTAATGGTAAGATCTTGGTATGAAGGCTGTCATACAGAATTCCTGCAAGATCTTCCTGTGTAAGGCTTGTAGCCTTTTGGGCAAGGTCAGGTCTTCCAACGTCTCCTAAAAATAAGGTGTCACCTGTAAAAATAGCCGTTTCAACACCATTTTCGTCGATGAGTAAATATGTTGTGCTCTCCATCGTATGTCCTGGAGTGTGCAGTACTTTTATTTTTATTTTTCCGATCTCAAAAATTTGATTGTCTTCAGCGATAATAGCCTCAAATGCGGGCTGTGCAGTAGGTCCGTAAACGATAGGAGCTCCTGTTTTTTTACTTAGATCCAAATGTCCTGAAACAAAATCAGCGTGGAAATGGGTCTCGAAAATATATTTTAAAGTTACATTGTCTTTATTAAGGCGATCCAGATAAGGTTTTACCTCTCTCAATGGATCAATAATAGCAGCTTCATTTTCTGATACAATATAATATGCTCCCTGGGCAAGGCATCCTGTATATATTTGTTCAACTTTCATCTTATTTATAAACAATTTTGTTGTTGATATTAATCTACAAAAATCGGGTTTTATTTTTAAAACCAGGTCAAAATAGAGAAACTATAACGATAGAATAAATCTATATACTCTTTATTTATTCTAATTTATAAAATATTTTGTAAAAAATCTGATTCGTATCTTCCGAAATATTCTTGTCTATTTTGAACTGGATGTAATCGTCTTTTTTATCCGCACCCTGATCGTAATTAATTATTCGGTCATATTTTTCATAGATGTGATCCTTGATTCTTCCGTTGTCTGCTATTCTGATCATTTCATCAAAGTACTTCTTGGTATCCTGATCCATTTTCCAATCTTTTTCATGAGCTTTATAGAATTCTATCATTTTTTCAATAGCAAATACCTCGGACTCAATATTCATATCACTGAATCCTGTCAGCAGTTCTTTCTTTTCTAAGTGAGTAGCCAGCCATTCAATTTTTGCCTGCGCAGCGATGATCGTAGAATTGATCATCATAGAATCCCTCTTGACAACATGAGATAGAATAATGTCAGGTGCCTGACTTATCGAAAGCGTTTTTTTTGATGCAATATTCAGCAGTCCGAAATAGTTTTCAGTTTTATCTTTTAGTTCTGATAGCTGATCGGAGGTCATATTATCACTTGATACTCTGATCTTAAAGCCCCAGCCCCCGCATTCATAAATGGAAATGAGAGATTTTTTGTCTGTATATTTTACGCCATTGAAAAAATCAGGTCGCCCCATTGAATGATCAAAAACTGAATAAATATAATTGACTTTTATGTGATCATTAGAAGCGCTTCCAAACGAAGGTTTGAGATCGGTACCTTTATTAGAATTTTGATTAAGGGCGTACCCGTATGCGGAAAACTCATCTCTTAATAACTGATTGTCAATTTCTTTTTTAGGGTAAATGTATACAGTGAGTGTAGTTTTGTCTTTTTTAGTTTTTTGCTGAACATAGCCTACCGCCAAATGATTATTCTTAAGATCATAGGAGTATATAGCTTCCCGTTGAAATCCTGACCATAACGCAGGGAATATAGTAGAAGTAGCTTCATGAGTAAAGTCTCCTTTTACGGATAAATTCACAGGCTTTATTCTTTTCTGGGAAAAAACGGTTACAGATAAAAGGTAAAATATAATGAGTAAATTTTTCTTGAACATGATGCAATGCTGAATATTAAATGGGTTATACATTCATATACTAAAGTAAGTATTATTTGTAAAAGTGTAAAACTAAAATTAATCATGTAATATGACTTTAATGACCGAATGTTATACAAAAACTTTTATATTTATATGTTAAAAAAAGATCAGATGGCAGACAAAGCACAATTTATTGAAGAACTAAATACAAGATATACTCCAAAGGGAGAACACATTATACTGGGAAAAGGAATGCTGGATGGAGAAGTAGTACCGGAAGTTAATGTAACCATTCCATTAAAAACAATCAACCGCCACGGACTTATTGCGGGAGCTACAGGAACCGGGAAGACAAAAACGCTTCAGGTTTTTGCAGAGCAACTTTCTCACGCAGGGGTTCCTTCTTTGGTTTTGGATATTAAAGGGGATTTTTCCGGAATAGCGGAAGCAGGACAAATGAATCCCATTATTGAAGAAAGGTATGCCAAAACACAGCTTCCTTACAATCCACAAGCTTTTCCCGTTGAACTGATGAGTATTTCAGGTGGAAAAGGCGTAAAACTGAGAGCTACAGTAACTGAATTCGGCCCGGTTCTATTAAGCAAGATTCTGGAATTAAACGATACTCAGCAGAGTATTATGTCTATCGTTTTTAAATACTGTGATGATAAAGGTCTTCCGCTAATTGATTTAAATGATTTAAAGAAAGTCCTGCAGTATGTAACTGATAATGCACAGGGAAAAGCTGAACTGGCAGCCAATTATGGGTCTATAGCTTCGGCTTCTTTGGGTACAATCCTGAGGTCCATTGTTGCATTGGAGCAACAGGGTGCGTCTGATTTCTTTGGTGAATTAAGCTTTGATGTTCATGATCTTCTTGAAACCAGAGATGGAAAAGGAGTCGTAAACATTCTAAGAGTAGCCGAGATCCAGAGTAAACCCCAGCTGTTCTCAACTTTTATGCTTTCGCTTTTTGCTGAAATTTATATGACATTCCCTGAAGAGGGAGACAGCGGAAAACCTAAATTGGTGCTTTTCATAGATGAAGCTCATTTAATTTTTGATGAATCTTCAAAAGCGCTGCTTTCACAGATAGAAACGATGGTGAAGTTAATCCGTTCGAAAGGTGTTGGTATCTATTTTATTACTCAGATTCCGGGAGATGTTCCTGAAAATGTATTGTCCCAGCTGGGACTGAAAATCCAGCACGCATTGAGAGGATTTACAGCTAAAGATAAAAAAGAAATTACCAAGGCCGTTGAAAACTACCCGACAACAGAATTCTATAATGCATCAAGTCTGATCCAGAATCTGGGAATCGGGGAGGCATTTATTACTGCGCTGGATGAAAAAGGTATTCCTACACCACTTGTACACACTTATCTGATTTCTCCTGAATCAAGAATGGATGTTCTGAATGATTCAGAAATTTCAGAGCTGACAGGGAAATCCGCTTTAGTAGCCAAGTATGAACAGCCTGTAGATAAAGAATCTGCTTATGAGATATTAACCAATAGAATGGAGCAGGCGGCTCAGAATCCTATACCTACTCAAAAAACAAGACCAGTGAAGGAAGAACCGGGGATGTTTGAACAGGTATTGCAGAGTAAAGCGGGAAGAACTTTTACAAGCACTTTGATGCGCGAAGGAGCAAAAGCTATTTTGGGAATGTTTGGACTCGGTGGAAGAAAGAGATAGGATTTAAATTTTTATTTCCAAAAATAATTCTGCTATGAATAGAGTATCAGCTTTTTAATGTAACTGACCGAAGGTTTTAGATCTGCTCATCGGCAGTATCAATAAGCATTTTACTTTTTTTGACATATTTTTTGTTATTTTAGCCACATTGCCTTTATAGGTAAACAAAAAACGGGCACATTAGCTATTTGAAAAATATTTTCAGTTAACAGTCTGTATGTGCTTATATACTTTGTTTCAAATATCACAGATGATGTATGGCATGGGTTATGTATTAAGCCTCACAATATTAAGCTAAGGCTGAAGATCAGAATTATTAATATTAATTAAAAATAGCAGTATAACTAAAAATTCAATGTATTCGATTATAGATATAGAAAGTAATGGTGCAGGTTATAGAGATGAATGCATTATAGATATAGCCATCTACAGGTATGATGGTCAGAAGATTACTGACCAGTTCATTTCTCTCGTAAATCCTGAAAGTGATATTACACCTTTTGTGCAAAAGCTGACAAGTATAACGCCCAAAATGGTTAAAACTGCGCCGAAATTTCATGAAATAGCAAAGAGAGTCATTGAAATCACTCAGAATACAACACTTGTAGGACATAATATTGATTTTGATTACAGAATGCTCCGCCAGTCTTTCAAAAGGCTTGGGTATGATTTTCAGACCAATACTTTGGATACCATTCCTTTAGCTAAAAAATTGATCCCGGATGAAGTAAGCTACTCATTGGGGAAACTGGTGAAGTCGTTAGGGATTCCATTGACGAATCACCACAGAGCCGAAGGTGATGCGAGGGCAACATTGGAGCTGTTTAAGCTTTTAGTCTCAAAAGATACAGAAAATGAGATTATTCAGAAACAGCATGACGAAACCAATGCTAAAACATACATCAATAAGATCAAAGTTCTCACTCAGGATCTTCCCAATGAAAAAGGATTTGTCTATTTTCAGAATGAAGCAGGAAAAATTATTTTGTCAGATTACGTACAGGATATCAATAAGTTTACAAAAAAAGTCTTTAATTCCAAGTCCAAAAAGTGGGAACAGCTTCAGAAAGACGTCGAACAGATTAATTATGAGCTTACCGGAACAGATATTATTGCAAAGCTGATCCTTAATTCCAAAAATATCAAAAGAAAGGAAGTCTTTCCGTTTGGACTTTATTTTCGAAACAATAAATACCTTGTTGAAAAGAATAAACTGAATAAAACAGAAAAGCCTATCCTGAAATTCAGATCTTTTACTCAGGGAACAAAAGCTGTTCAGTTTATCGGACTGCATGAAGAATTTAATGACCTTGATATATTCATAAAAAAAATAGATTTCAGAAAGAGAAATGAACTATGGCTGGGACAGGGAAGAAAATTGGGCGAAAAAATGTTCCTGATCATTGAAAATGGAAAAATAATTTCTTACGGTTTCTATGAGCTGTTTACCCAGATTCAAACGATGAGCAAAATTGCCAAGCTGAAAATTGATCTTCCTTTATCCTCCACAGATCTTCATAATGATCTTCAATTAGCACTCCTTCGCGGTGATTTTGAGACGTTGCCACTGCCTAAATAGTGGAGAATTTAGACTTTATAGATTTTTATCAAAAGAAGTTGTCATCAAATCAATTTTCTTAAAATAAAAAATAAATAGTATTTTTGTAAAAAATAAATAGAAGCAATGCAAAATTTTAAACAAATTAAAACTGGAAAAAAGGGAACTGTAAAGTTCTCTAAGGTTTGGAATATTTAAAAGACTTGTCTTGCATAAAAATAATTAATGTGGCAGGTTCTTTATCTAAGAATCTGCCTTTTTTTATGTTAAAATGAAATTATGAATTCAAAAGAATTATTAAAGATTGCCAATGAGTTTGGCACCCCGGTGTATGTTTACGATGCTGAATCCATCAAAGTACAATACGAGAAACTTACATCTTCTTTTTTAAAACACACAAAGTTTTTCTATGCGGCAAAGGCGTTGACAAACATCAACATTTTGAAGTACGTCAAGAACTTGGGTGCTTCTTTGGATTGTGTATCTATTAATGAAGTTAAACTTGGACTAAAAGTAGGATTCCCGAAAGAAAAAATATTATTTACTCCAAATTGTGTTGACTTAGCAGAAATAGAGGAAGCAATGACTTTCGGAGTTCATATTAACATAGATAATATTTCTATTCTTGAGCAATTTGGGAATAAATATGGAAACACCTATCCGATCCTTGTAAGAATTAACCCACACATTTTTGCAGGCGGAAACTATAAAATTTCAACAGGGCATATCGATAGCAAGTTCGGTATTTCTATTCACCAGGTCCGTCATATCGAAAGAGTGATGAAAAGCACCAACCTTAATGTGGAAGGTCTTCATATGCACACAGGAAGCGAAATTAAAGATCCGGATGTTTTCCTTCAGGCACTGGATATCATGCTGGAGCTTTCCGAGCATTTCCCTAATCTTAAATATCTCGATATGGGAAGCGGTTTCAAAATTCCTTACCAGGACAGTGAAGAAGAAACGGATGTGAAAACACTAGGTAAGAAAGTGGAAAAAGTACTGTTCGAGTTCACAAAAGCTACAGGAAGAAAATTCGAATTATGGTTTGAGCCGGGAAAATTTCTTGTTGGAAAAAGCGGATATCTTTTAGTTAAAGCTAACGTGATCAAGCAAACGACTGCTACTGTATTTGTTGGTGTCAATTCAGGATTTAACCACCTGATCCGTCCCATGTTCTATGACTCTTATCATAAGATCGAAAACCTTTCTAATCCAAAAGGAGCAGAAAGAATTTATACCGTAGTAGGAAACATCTGCGAGACCGATACTTTTGCCTGGGACAGAAAGCTGAATGAAGTACGTGAAGGGGATATCCTTTGTTTCCATAATGCCGGAGCTTACGGTTTTGAAATGAGCTCAAACTTCAACTCAAGGTTAAAGCCTGCTGAGGTATTATTCTTAGACGGAAAAGCTCTCCTGATCCGTAAAAGAGATGAGTTCGAAGATCTATTAAGAAACCAGATAGAAGTGATTTAAAATCAAATCTAAATTATATAAGCTCCGTAGATTTCTGCGGAGCTTTTTGTTTTGAAAAACAGTCTATAAGGTTGTGTTTTTCGAATTAGGTCACTTATTAACGTCCTTTAATTTATTGAAATTTTAAGACTTTGCAGGCTTGAGAATTATAATTTATTAGCTAAATTTGAGAGAGAGAAGATTTTTTTTAATACTAAAAATATCCGTTCATCCATATTCTCTTCAGTATTCTATAACGAAAATAAACACCAAAAATATAGTATTATGGCTAAAAACATAGCAGAGCAGATTGTTGAAATGCTCGAAAATGCCAATGTGAAAAGAATCTATGCAGTAACCGGCGACAGTCTTAACCATCTTAATATTGCCGTTAAAAAAAGCAGCATCGAATGGATTCATGTCAGACATGAAGAAGTGGGAGCTTATGCAGCAGCGGCAGAAGCTGAACTTGATGGTTTTGCGGTATGCGCGGGAAGTTGTGGCCCGGGACATGTTCATTTAATCAATGGAGTCTATGAAGCACACAAATCTCACGTGCCGATGCTTGTCATAGCCTCTACCATTCCGAGTGATGAAATGGGAATGGATTACTTTCAGGAAACCAATACCATAAAACTTTTTGATGACTGCAGTCACTATAACCAGATGATCACAAGACCTGAGCAGGTACAGAGAACCCTGCAGACGGCCATTCAGCATGCTATTTCAAAGAAAGGGGTTGCTGTGATAGGACTTCCCGGAGATGTGTCGGAACTGGATGCCGAAGAAGGATCTACTTCTACACAAATATTCAGAACCAATCCTGTAATCCGGCCTTCTGATGATGAGCTGAAAAGTCTTGCGAATCTAATCAATGAAAGTAAAAAAGTGACACTGTATTGCGGAATTGGCGCGGGAGAAGCGAATGCTGAGGTGGTGGAGCTGTCAAAGCTTTTAAAAGCTCCTGTTGGTTACTCATTCCGTGGAAAAATGGCCATTCAGCCCAATAACCCAAATGAGGTGGGACTTACCGGGCTTTTAGGATTTCCATCAGCATATCACGCAATGCATGAGGCTGATCTTGTATTGCTGCTTGGGACCGATTTTCCCTATCAAAAATTCATGCCGGTCAAGAATAAAATTGTCCAGATTGACGAAAGCCCGGAAAGATTGGGCAGAAGAGCGAAGCTGGAACTGGGATTGGCAGGCGATGTCAAAGAGACGATAAAAGCCTTGCTTCCTCTGCTTGAAGAAAAAAAAGATGTTCATTTCCTTAACGAACAGTTGGCGTTTTATGAAAAAGTAAAAGAAAGTCAACTCGAATATGTAAAAGACTTTGGAAAGGAAGATGCTATTCAACCCGAATATGTGGCACATACTTTAGACCAACTGGCTAAAAAAGACGCCATTTTTACGGTAGATACAGGAATGTGCTGCGTATGGGGAGCCAGATTTATTACCGGAACAGGTGAAAGAAAAATGCTGGGCTCTTTCAATCACGGATCTATGGCCAATGCGATGCCGATGGCTATTGGAGCATCACTGGCACATCCTGGTAGAGAAGTAATTGCAATGTGCGGAGACGGAGGATTGTCTATGCTTCTGGGAGACATGGCAACCATCTTTCAGTATAAACTTCCTGTAAAACTTATTGTTTTCAATAACAGAACCCTGGGAATGGTAAAGCTGGAAATGGAAGTAGGTGGTATGCCTGATAATGAAACCGATATGATCAACCCTGATTTTGCGATGGTAGCACAGGCGATGGGCTATCCTGGAAAGAATGTTCACAAACCTGAGGAAGTAGAAAGTGCGATTAAAGAATGTTTGGCTTATAATGGACCTTATCTTCTTAATATCTTCACGAATCCCAATGCGCTGGCTCTTCCTCCAAAAATAGACTTTGATCAGGTATTGGGGATGACCAAATCAATGGCTCAGCTCATGCTCGGAGGTAAAATGGAAGAAGTTCTGGATACCGTAAAAACCAACTATAAACATATTAAAGGACTGCTGTAATGAGTGCTTCCTTAAAAAGATTTTACATAATTGCCTGGGTATTCGGGCTGGTATTTTATTTTCTGGATTATGTAGTCCGTTCTGCTCCGGCAGTAATGATTCCGCAGCTGGTCAATAACTTCAGTACTACGGAACTCAAGCTTGTCAGTTTGATTGGAACCTATTATTATACCTATTCTACATGCAGTTTGATTGCCGGAATGGCTTTGGATAAGTTCGGTGGAAAGAGATCTCTTTTTGCCGGAGCATTAATTTTAGGGATAGGTTGTTTGCTATTTCTCGCATCTGCCTATTCTGGCGGAGTAATGGGAAGGTTGCTCCAGGGGGCAGGTTGTGCTTTTGCATTTCCGGGCTGTGTTTATCTGGCAAGTAAAGGGTTTTCTTCAAAATCTCTGGCTACCGCAGTAGGATTTACTCAGTGTATCGGAATGCTGGGCGGTACCGCAGGGCAGTTTGTGGTAGGACCTTGGGTAGAAGAAGGGGTCAATATCAATACTTTCTGGCTTTGGTCAGGGATCATTACCGTGATTACAGCGTTTTGCCTTTTTTTTGTTACTCCCGGAGAGAAACAGTCTGATGCAGACTCAGGTGCTGATGTAAAAAAAGTAGGATATTTAGAGCCGTATAAGATCGTTTTTAAAAATCCTCAATCGTGGTTATGTGGTCTTATTTCCGGACTTCTCTTTGCGCCTACTACCATATTTGCAATGACATGGGGAGTTGCTTTCTTTGAAAAGGATAAAGGCTTTGTGTTTCATGATGCAGCTATCACGAGTGCAATGGTTGCTTTTGGGTGGGTATTCGGATGTCCGCTTTTAGGTTTTATTACAGATAAAATAGGAAGAAGAAAGCCGGTCTTGATTGGTGGTGCGATTATAATGATTTTGAGCTTTTTACAGTTAGTGTATCTTCCCGAGCTTTATCCTGCGAAGATCAGTATGTTTATTTTCGGACTTGGCTCAGGAGCTGCAATGATTCCTTATTCTATCATTAAAGAAGCCAATCCTGACTATGTAAAAGGCAGTGCGACTGGCGCCATTAATTTTATCACCTTTGGGGTAACAACATTGGTGAGTCCTTTGTTCAGCAGATGGTTTGGCAAAAACCTGGGAGTGTCTTCCGGAGATATGCATTTTCAGTATTCCGTATTGTTTTGGATAGGCGGAATTATTCTGGCTGTTTTAATTTCGCTTCTTTTAAAAGAAACGGGAAGTAAAGCACAGGTCCAGACTGCAAAAATTTAAATTAACTCCATTATTATAGTAAAAACTTCGGGTAAAAGCCTGAAGTTTTTCTTTTTTAGAAGGCATTTAAATAATTATCTTTGTTAACGGAATTTTAATAACTAATGAATACAGTTCTATGAAAGCTTTTACATTATTTATAGCACTGCTGCTAGCTAATTTTACATGGGCACAGCAGGACATTGAAGAAAGAGGGGACAATCAGGTGACAGAAGCCAATAAAAACCTTTTAAAAATCGAAATAAAAGAACCGCTTCTACAGGTAGCTGTAAAGTGCAATGATTTTAAACCAGCTGCATTTGAAGGAGGTGTTGTTGTTTACAAAGATACCCTTCAGAAATTTATGTTTGAGTACCTGAATTCAGATTTTTATATACTGAACGGAGATTTTACTTTTACTCTTACTGTAGATCAGACCGGAAAGGTGACGAATATTGAAGGAACCCCAAAAGTAGCCAACAGCAATTACTTTTTTGAGGATATGAAATATGTGGTAAGACGGATTAAAAAGAACTGGATCCCGGCTTCATGCAACGGACAGCCTGTTACGTCACAAATTAAAATTAAAATGAATCTTGCTTCGATATCAACAGATTTATAAACTAATCACATGAAAAAATATCTTTTATTACTGCCTTTACTTTTCATTGGAGTTAAGGGTTTCTCTCAGTTGGCAACACAGACAGAGGTAACGGAATATACCCAAAGGGCAGAGTTTCCGGGTGGCGAAGAAGCTTTCAAAAAACAATTCATGGATATGCTTTATGCTTATGTAGATACCCAGAGTTATGCCATCAATGGAAAAGTAACTTTTGTGATCAATATCTCAGCAGAAGGTAAAATGAATCGCTTCGACATGCTTCCCAAGATCAAGAACAGTGAAATGTTTATGGATGATGTAAAATATGCCATGAAAAAGATCAAAGGAAAATGGAAGCCTGCTATGAAGGGCGATACTCCTGTAGACTCCAAGGTTATTTTTAAGGTTGACTTCACGACCAATGGGTATGACCATGATTAGAGTACTGTCTCTATTTGTATTTCTGCTTTTTGTCAAATTATCAGGACAGGAAAATGGAAAGGATTCCCTGAACAGGGCTATGCCTGGAGGAATGGGAGCTTTTAGGGCTGATGTGGAAAGCAGATTGATCTCAGTGATTTTATCTGGAATGAACCTTTTAATCTGGTCGTAAAATTCCAGATTAGCAAAGAAGGAAAAATGGAAAATATAAAGCTGGTACATTCTTCCGGAAATGCGGAATTCGACGAAAGAATTCTTTATGGAGTTAAAAGATTGAGAAAGAAAAAATGGGCGCCGGCAAAAAGAAATGGAAAGCCTGTAGAATCTTATTATTCAATTCCAATGACTTTCCATCCTCCGCAATAATCTCCTGCCATTCTGTCACAATATTTTGTATCTTTGCAGACTAATCTGTTTAGGGGTAAAAATTCATGAGATCAACTTTTGAATATTGAAGCCTGAACATCAAATTGATTACAGTGCAGGAAAAATATATAGACGAAACAAAACAGGGAGAAGCTTTTGCCATCGCTGAAAAGCCCGAAAATTCTAAAAAACTTTTTTTAGAAAGCTACGGCTGCCAGATGAATTTCTCTGATTCTGAAATTGTTGCATCTATTCTTAATGAGCAGGGGTACAATACCACGCTGAAAGTTGAAGAAGCAGACCTTATCCTTTTAAATACCTGTTCTATCCGTGAAAAAGCTGAGCAGACCGTAAGAATGCGTCTCTCTCAGTTCAAAAATCTGAAAAAAGAAAGGCCAAGCATGACGGTCGGTGTTTTGGGGTGTATGGCGGAACGTTTAAAAACCAAGTTCTTAGAAGAAGAACAGTTGGTTGATCTCGTTGTAGGACCGGATGCTTACAGAGATCTTCCAAACCTTCTGAAGGAAACTGAGGATGGAAGGGATGCGATTAATGTGATTCTTTCAAAAGAAGAAACCTACGCAGATATTAATCCCGTTCGTTTGGGAGGAAATGGCGTTACAGCTTTTGTAACCATTACCAGAGGATGTGATAATATGTGCACCTTCTGTGTAGTGCCTTTTACCAGAGGTAGAGAAAGGAGCCGGGATCCGCACTCTATTATTCAGGAATGTAAAAACCTTTTAGATAACGGATATAAAGAAATTACGCTTTTAGGACAGAATGTAGACTCTTACTTATGGTATGGAGGAGGTCCTAAAAAAGACTTTGTGAAAGCTTCTGAAATGCAGAAAGCAACAGCCGTTGATTTTGCACAATTGCTTGAATTGGTTGCTAAGGCAGTTCCTGAAATGAGAATCAGATTCTCGACATCAAACCCTCAGGATATGAGCCTTGACGTATTCAGAATGATCGCAAAACATGATAACATCTGTAATTATGTTCACCTTCCTGTACAGAGCGGGAGCAACAATATGCTTCTGGCGATGAACAGGCAGCATACCCGGGAAGAATATTTGGATTTAATTAGAAAAGCAAAGGAAATTGTTCCTGATATTGCTTTTTCACAGGATATGATTATTGGTTTCTGTAATGAAACTGAAGAAGACCACCAGGATACATTAAGTCTGATGAAAGAAGTGGAGTATGACTACGGTTATATGTTCGCCTATTCAGAAAGACCGGGAACACCGGCGCATAAAAAGATGGAGGACAATATTCCATTTGAGGTGAAACAGAAACGTCTGAACGAGGTCATTGAACTTCAGCGCGAATTATCCAGAAAAAGGATGGAGACTTACGTAGGAAGAACACACCAGATTCTGATCGAAGGAACTTCCAGAAAGAACGAAAACCAGTGGAAAGGAAGAAATTCACAGAATGCAGTTTGTGTATTTGATATGCTGGAAGGACAGAAAATAGGTGACATTGTGAACGTTTTTGTCTATGACAATACACAGGGCACACTTTTAGGGAGAACAGCGGAATAATTTAAGATGTTGATCAAGGCGGCTTTTTTCTCTGCATTCTTTTCTTTTGTACTGATGTCATGTCAGACTGAAAAGAGCATGAGCAAATATCCGGGAACTGTTGGAGATATTGAATTTGACGAAAAGCTGGACGATCCTGTTTTTAAAAAATGTACATCAGATAAGCTTGTCAATCTTCAGTATTATCAGGGATCAAAACAGTTTGATTATAAAGGAGAGAAATTAGCCATTATAGAAAAACTGGAAAAAGAAAAAATATCTTCCAAAAATAAAATGAACGGTTATATTACCGTAAGATTTTTAGTAAATTGTGAAGGAAAAACAGGACTGTTCAGAGTTCAGCAGATGACTACAGAGCTGAAAGGAATGGTTCAGGATAAAGAGCTTGAAGACATGTTGCTTCGGTTTACAAAATCTCTTGATGGCTGGATTCCCAAAGAGATAAAAGGTTTTAAAGTAGGCTATTATCAATATTTAACCTATAAAATTGAAAATGGAAAAGTTTCAGAGGTATTACCTTAGCTTTTTGCTTCTTATCGTTTATACCAATACTATTGCACAGGTTAACTGTAATGCAGTAGAGGGAGAGAACTGCAAAAAAGCCTGTGAGTTATACAACTGGGCTTCAGACAGACAGGGCAGCAGGGAATCTCAGGAAGCTTTTGATAAAGCTATTGGGCTCTGCCCGGATTTTTCCAATTCCTATATGGAAAAAGCCGTTCCTTATCTTAAGAACGGAGATTTTGTCTCCTGGAAATTCCTAATTGATAAAGCGGTTGCAGCAGATCCTAAAATGCACCTTGGATACAGAGGCTGGTGCAAGTTTCAGTTTCTGCGCGACTACAACGGAGCCATCAAAGACTTAGAAGATTTAAAAATATACTATCCTGATGATCTCGGGCGATCCTTAAATGGAGATTATCATTTAGAGGTGGTGAAGGCCATGTCTTACAGTGCTTTAGGTCAGAAAGAAAAAGCGGTAGGTATTATCGAAAAACTTCTCGCTTCGAAAGGATACTTTAAAGGGATGTATGACCACTACCAGTTGGGAGTAACATACTTTGAACTCGGAAGATATGACAAAGCTTCAGAAAATTTTGAAAAGCAGAGCAAAGAATATGACTTTGCCGAGAACATATATTTTAAAAGTAAAGTTTCTAAAATCAGAAACAAAGATTATTTGGATTTAAAGAAGTTAGCATTGGCAACTTATGATGAAGGCAGAACTATGAAAGATGTCTACACTCATCACTTTAACAAAGTCTACAGAAAACAGATTGCAGAACTGTAGATTATTTTAAATCAATAATCAAAAATTTACTTATGAGCAGCGACTTACAAAACATAAAAAATAGATTCGGTATCATTGGAAACTTTCCTGCACTGAACAGAGCCCTAGAAAAAGCAATTCAGGTTGCACCTACGGATATTTCTGTTCTGGTGATTGGGGAAAGCGGTGTTGGGAAAGAATTTATCCCAAAAATTATTCATTCAGAATCAAAAAGAAAACATCAGCCATATATTGTAGTCAATTGTGGTGCGATACCTGAAGGAACCATAGACTCTGAATTATTCGGGCACGAAAAAGGAGCTTTTACAGGAGCTACAGCCACCAGAAAAGGATACTTTGAAGTGGCAGATGGAGGGACCATCTTCCTCGATGAGGTGGGAGAGCTTCCTCTGCAGACTCAGGTTCGCCTTTTAAGAGTTTTGGAAAGTGGCGAATTTATGAAAGTAGGTTCTTCACAGGTTCAGAAGACCAATGTAAGGATTGTGGCGGCTACCAATGTCAATATGATGAAGGCTATTCATGACGGAAGATTTAGGGAAGATTTATTTTACCGTTTAAATACCGTTCAGATCGACATGCCTCCTTTAAGAGAAAGAAAAGGAGATATTCATCTGCTATTCAGGAAGTTTTCGATAGATTTTGCAGAAAAATACAGAATGCCGGAACTGGAGCTTGAGCCCAGTGCTGTTCATTATATTGAAAATTATGCCTTTCCCGGAAATATCCGTCAGTTAAGAAATCTGGTAGAGCAGATGACTGTGGTAGAAAGAAACCGCGAAATAACAGTCGAGAAGCTCGCTGAATATATTCCTATGGAAACCCATCTTCCGATGGTTGTTAATAATCAGAATGCGCAGAAGCAGAATGATTTCGGAAGTGAAAGAGAAATTATGTACAAAATTCTCTTTGATATGAGAAGTGACATTAATGATTTAAAATCGCTAACTTCAGAACTGATTAAGAACAGAGGAACAGCCGATTTAAGCAATCAGGAAAAGAATCTGATCAACAGGATTTATTCTGCAGAACAGTCTCAGCCGGTAGCCCAGAACTCACTGCTGTATTTTGAAGAAAAATCACCGGTAGTGCAGTCAGCACCAACTATTATTTCAAATGCTGATGACAGCTATGAAGATATAGAAGATATAGAAATAGAAGAAAACAGACCAGAATCCTTATCGCTTCAGAATAATGAAAAAGATCTGATCATAAAAGCTTTAGAGAAGCACAAAGGACGAAGAAACAGAGCCGCTGACGAATTGGGGATTTCACAGAGAACTTTATACAGAAAAATAAAACAATATAATTTAGAGGACTAAAAAGCGGAATGAAGAATTTAGAGTTGCTGAATGTAAAAGAATATAATTTCAATATAGGAAAGTATCTGTCCGAAGGGACTGAACTTTTTAAAAAAGATATAGGCGGGTTCATTGTTGCCACGCTGCTTCTGTTCGTGATGAGTTTTATTCCTTTCTGTGGAATTCTGGGATTAGGTAACTTCTATAAAATTTGTAAGAAAGTAGATGAAGGTCAGCAGGTTTCAGCAGGAGATATTTTCGACTTTACAGATTTTGTAGTATATCTGAAATTGTTTCTGCTTATTTTTGCAGTATGTATCGTTATCATGTTCCCGGTCATATTTTCATTACTTCCGCTCATGCTTGTGGCAGGTGTTGACGGAGAGAATGTATCAAATGGCGATTCTGCTTTATTTGCTGGCGGAATGGGAGTGTGGTTCTTGTTGATGATTGTTTTAATAGCTGCGGTTTCTATATCGATGTATTTTGTACAGCCTTTGATTTCGGTATACAGAGTTACAAGTGTAAGAGAAGCCTACAGGCTCTCATGGAAAATAGCCAGAAGAAATTTTTTTAAGATCTTTTTATTCTCCATTGTAGTAGGATTCATTTCTCAGCTTGGAATGATGGTATGTGGAATAGGGTTGCTTTTTTCTATACCTTTGGGAATATGTATTAAGTATGCCGCTTATAAAGATGTTTTGGAGTCGTTAAATCAAAAAATGGTATGAGTAAATTAAAAATAATATTTGGGTTTGTAATTCTGTCGCTGTTTCATCAGTGTTACTCTTTTACAGGATCTTCACTGACGGATGAAAAGACCGTCCAGATTAATGAATTTCCAAACAATGCAGCACTTGTAAATCCAACTCTTTCCCAACAGTTTTCTACAGATATCCAAAACAGATTTTTGCAGAGAACCACATTAAAAGGAACAAAATCAAATCCTGATATTTTGATAGAAGGTGAAATTTCTGACTATGGATATTCACCTACTACAATCAGCTCCAATACATTACAGAACCCTTCGGGTGGTGTAGTACAGCAGGCACAGAGCAAACTGACAATTTCAGTAAAAGTACACTACGAAAACAAAATACATCCGGATTCCAGCTTTGACAGGACCTATACGGATGAAGCCGTTTTTAACAGTAACCTGACGCAAAGTGAGATCGAAGCTTCTCAGGTGAAGCTTGTGACAGATAGAATTATTAACAAGATATTTAACGATATTGTAGCCAATTGGTAAGATGAATCCCAGAGTTTTAGAATTATTAAAGAACCCCAAAAATATTCAGTCAGAAGATCTAGGTCTTTTGAAAGAAGAAATTCATGCTTTTCCTTATGTTCAGAACATCAGGGCACTTCACTTGTTTGGGGTACACCTTTATGATAAAGAAAACTATCAGAAAGAACTTTCTACAACAGCGGCTTATACGACTGATAAAAAGCTGCTTTATCAACTGATCAATGGAAAAATACAGCGAGAACCAAAGTCTGAAGCTACAGAAGACAAAAAGGCTTTGAAAACAGCTGAAAAAGAAGTCAAATATTCCTACAAAGAGAAAGCTTTCCCGATAAAAAGAGACCAGTCATTAGAAACGGTACAGGATAAGTACGAAAAGGTGGCAAGCATGATACCGCCTGCTCAGGAAATAAAGCATATCCATATCAATGGGGAAAGAAACAGAATTCTCTTTGAAGGGGAAGAAAACTTCCTTGATGAAACCAATTCTGAAGTAATAGATCTTGAATCTACACTTGAATCGGGAGTAATAGTAACTCAAAAGACCGTACCTGTTACAGAAGATTTTAATGAAGGTTTAGTACAGGAAACAGAAACAGAAAATAACAAACAGGAAAAAGATTCAGAAGCCGGAGTAGAATTTACTCCTGAACTGATTGTAGACGAAGATAAAATCGACCGCCAGGAAGAAGAACTGGAAGTTGATAAAGATGAGGATGTAAGCTTCCATGAAGTTGAATCTCCTGATCCGCAAGCAGAAATTGAAAGAGAAAAAGAAGCGAACACAATAGCTGAAGAGCTTTCTGTTGGTGAAACAGAACAGAATCTGGAAACGGGCATCGAGGAAGAAAATGCAGATGACCCGGATGCAGAAATAAGTTTCCATGGCATGGATCAGTTTCTGCCGGATGTCAAAATTCAGGGAAACAGCGATGATGAAGCTGTAGCTGCTGAAGTTTCTACACCAAATGTCAATAAGCATGAGGAAGAAATGAGACGCCTGATTGAAGAAGTGGAGAAAAAGATGAAAGAAGCTCAATCAGTTGCTAAAACTGAAAATGCGGAGCCCGAAGCTGTTGACCATGAGATCAGTTTTGCAGAGACTCAAAATTTCCATTTCTGGTCCACTGAAAAAGAAGAACAAAAAACCGGAGAATCTACGGATTTACCGTCCGTAAATACAGCACCTCACACAGAAGAAAAAGAAGAACTTGTAGAGGAAAAAACAGAAGAACCTGAGATTATTACAGAAAATATGGCTGCATGGAAACCAATGAGTTTCGAGTCTCATCTGCCGGATTCTATGATAACTAAGGATTCTGCTGATTCTGTAACTAAAACTGATATTACAAAACAGGAAAATAGCATTGCTGTAGAAGAAGAGAAGGAGAACAAAGAAACTGTTTCACAAGCGACAGAAGAGCCTCAAAAAGAAATTGAAAAATCCTTAGAAGAAACCTCAGTTGAAGAAGATACACCTGAAATTGTAGAAGAACAACAGGAAGAAGTTAGAAGTTCTGAAGAGGGTGCTGAAATCAAAACACAGAAAGGAGAAGAAGCGCCAGTTATGAATGTGTCTTTCTTCGGATCAGATATTTCCAGTCTGTCAGTTGAAAAAACAGAAAAAGAGAACATTAAAGAAACACCCGTTAAGGACGATGTCAAAATTGTTAATATTGACCAGGCATTGGCAGACAGTAATGTTCCCGGATTTATCAATACATGGCAGAGTTGGCTTAAAATAGACAGGCCTGTAGAAGAAGTGGTTGAGAAGGTGGAGACTATTCCGGTTCAGGAAAAAGTGATTGAAGCCTTTATTGAGAATAATCCCAGAATCAGTCAGTTAAGAGATGAAAGTACGTACGTGGTCAAAGAAAAGAATGACGACATCTCCCATCTGATGACTGAGACTCTTGCCAATCTGTACTTTGAACAGAAACTCTATACCAAAGCCATTAAAGCATTTGAAATTCTGATCAAGAAAAATCCTGAAAAAAAGGATCATTTTCAATCTAAGATCAAGGAAATAAAGGATTTCAGAAGTAAAGGTTAAATCATATAAAATAGATCATAAAAAGGCTGTTCACAGAAGTGTTCAGCCTTAATTTTTTATACATTGTCAGAGCTCTTTTTAAGGCCGCGCAGTTTTCTCCAGGCTTTCCTGCCAAAAATGACAACAAGGATAAGCAGAACAATGGCAAAGATTGCTGCAATAACGGGTGCAGCCATGGCTAATATCGACATAATTCCTGCTCCTGCTGTTTCAGTGGTTCCTACTACTGGGTTCCCTAAACCACCTGTTGTTGCAGTGGAGGCAGCCCGGATTCCTGCAAAACCCGAACTAATTGTCGCCGCTGTACCTCCTCCTGCGATTAAGGCAAGTGCCCATTGAGGAAAAGTACCCAGATCTGCAAACTGGCTGGCAAATAAGACAGAGCCAGCCACAGTTGCTAAAGGGATTGAAATTGTATCAAGAAGATGATCTACAAATGGAATATAATACGTTAAAATTTCAGCGATCGTTGCTATGCCGGTCGTGATGAGGGCAGGCAGTCCGGCAAGCCAGTTAAAATTCTCATTCAGAGGGATCCAGTGGAAGTAAGAAGCTAGACTTACCGCAAATAGGGGCAGAAAAACTCTAAAGCCTGTTGCAGCCGCCAAACCGATACCAATGAAGGCGCTGAGTACATAGGAGAAATAGGGAATATGATCTAACATTTTAGTTTTCAGATTTATTGTTTCCCTTAAAATTACAAAAACTATGCAGGATTTTATAAAAAAAATGAACTACCTGCAGTTTTATTTAGCAGCATATGGCTACATTGTTAAATGGTAAGATGATTAAGATTTCTTCTGCATCTGGCAGAGTTTGATAAACTGTTCCTCTACATCCTTGAATTTAGCAGGTATTTCAGAAGATACCCAGAACATCATTGCAAGTGTTTTCTCTCCAAAAGCTTCTTTAAATAAATCCTTATTCAAACGGTAGCACTCTCTCAACAGCCTTTTCACTCTGTTTCTGTGTACAGCCTTCTTAAAGTATCTTTTTGAAACAGAAACACCGAATTTATGACTTTCTACCTCCAGATTGGGTTTGTCTTTCAGAATGATGATTCTTAGATTTCCACAGGTCCTCCATTTACCTTTGTCAAAAAGTAAAGCAATCTCAGTATTTTTTTTGAGTTTTTCTTCTCTGGAGTATGTAAAATTCTGCATTTAATCTTGTTTCACTAAATAATTAATCACCTCAGCTGCGGCATACAATCCGAAAATTGCTGGGATATAGCTTACGGTACCGTAGAAAGATCTTTTGTAGTTGGCTCCGTCCGTCAGTTTCAGGCTTTCTTCCTGCTGAAGTTCATTAGAAAAGACGCATCTGAACCCCTTATTGATATTTTCTTTTTTAAGTCGTTTCCTGATTTGTCTGGCAAGAAAACAATTTTGCGTTTTGCTGATATCTCGTACCATTACCTTACTGGGATCTGTTTTTCCACCTGCTCCCATAGAACTGATGAGCTTTATTTTTCTCCTTTTGGCAGCCTTTATCAGAAATAATTTAGGCGTAACACTGTCGATACAGTCCAGAATGTAATTAAACTTATCAGAATCGAGAACTTCGTCCATTCTTTCAGGATTAAGGAATTCATTGATCTTGATGAGATTAAGGTCCGGATTGATATCTAAAAGTCTTTCGGCAACCACTTCCACTTTATGTTTTCCTACAGTGGAACGCAATGCGGGTAACTGCCTGTTAATGTTAGTGATATCTACCGTATCACCATCCACAATAGTCATGTTTCCTACGCCCGATCTGGCTAAAAATTCTGCAGCAAAAGAGCCTACCCCTCCTAAACCTATGACGAGGACCTTTGCCTTGTTCAACTTTTCTAATCCATCCTCTTTGATCAGGAGCTCAGTTCGCTCCAGCCAGTACTTATCCATTCTTTATCGTGTCTAAATTTTCTAAAACCTGTTCATTAAGTTTTTCTGCAGAAATACCCTTTAATTCTGAAACTTTTGAATATAATTCTTCAATATTAAAACATTCATTGTCAGTTTCTAAAAAGATTTTATTTAACGGTGTATTTCTTACAATATCCTGCAAAGATAAATGATACAAAACAGCTTTTCCAAAACTCATATAAAAATTATTTTTCAACAGGTCTTCCGCGATACGCTGCTTTTTGTTAAAACCATGAATGATAACCGCTTGTTGAGCTTTCTTTTTAAGAGAAATTACTTCATAAAATTTTCTTACACAGTGAATAATCAACGGTTTTTGGATTTCATTGGAAATGAAAATTTGTCTTAGAAAGAACTGTTCCTGACTATTTTGTGGAGTTAAAACCATAGAATCCAGTCCGCATTCTCCTATGGCCACGCAGTTTTTGGATATGTTTGATTCTAGCCAGTGGAATTGCTCTTCCTGAGAAGTCATAACAATATCTTTAGGATGTATGCCTATGGAATAAGGTGATTCAGGGGGAACCGATCCGAATTCCACATTGTAGATCCCGTAAACATTACTCTTATGATGATGGTGAAAATCAAAAAAATCCATTAACAAAAGTACGATTATTCAGAAAATTAATTTAAAATTATTAAACGAACGTTTATAATTGTGTTAAAAATTTCTTAACTTTACTCAAAGTGCACTTCATGAGAAAAAAATTTACGGAAAAACAGATCCACATACTGGATATTGCTGAGGAACTTATTGCCAAAAAAGGGTATGAGGGAACTTCAGTAAGAGATATCTGTTCCAAGGCCAACATCAACGTGGCGATGATTTCCTATTACTTCGGTTCCAAAGAAAAAATGATGTCTTACCTTTATCAGTACAGAGTACTGAAAACAAGAGAAAATTTTTCAGAATTTGCTGACACCATTAAGGATGGAAAACCGGAAATGCAACTGAGAGAGATCATCAAATATATCGTTTCCCAATTGTTTAAATACAATTATTTCCACGGATTTGTAACACAGGAGCTCAGGCATACCGAAAACTTAAAAGATGAGTTGCTGGATTTCTATCAGCTATTTGTCAAAAAACTGGATGATGTCATCAAAAAAGGGGTCGCTTCAGGAGTATTCACATTTACATCAAAACCTGAAGATATTCTTACGATGATTATCGGATCCACATTATTTGTGATTAGAAATAAAAATTTCTACGAACTCTATGTGCCTAGTAAAAACGAAGAAGCCTATACCAAAGAAGCTGAAAAAAAAGTAAGAATGAATCTTTTACTCAGTGTTTTTGCAATTTTGGGATACGCTGCAGACTAAATTTACGTTAAATATTCATAAAAAAAAATCTATTGACAAAAAAGTTATATTTTTGCAAATTAGTAAATCGGCTGTATTATCCGAAAACTGTTGAATTTTTTATATGAAAAAATATATTTTAGGTCTATTTGCGGTGGCAGTTATTTCCTCATGCGTAAGCCAGCAGGAAAAAGCAATGAAGAGTGCTGACAAGAATTTTATCTTAAAGGCAGCTAATGAAAACTTTACCAAAAAGAAATGGAAAAACGCATTAGCACTATATGACAGGCTTACGAACCTTGTAGCGGGAACAGATGATTTTCCTAACGTAGGTTTTAATACTGCTTATGCTAATTATTATGACAAGAGTTATAAACTGGCAGGACACCAGTTTAAAAACTTTGCCGTGAATTTTCCGAAGGATCCAAGAGCAGAAGAAGCAGCATACATGTCTGCATTATGCTACTATGAAGGTTCTATGGATTACAACCTCGATCAGTCTACTACAGAAATCGCGATCAATGAACTTCAGGACTTCCTGACAAATTATCCAAACTCTGAGAGATCAAAAAATATCAGCCAGCTTATTGATGAACTGTCTTATAAATTAGAATTTAAGGCATACGAAAATGCAAAACAGTATTTCAAAATGGGTGAATATAAAGCTGCTAACGTAGCTTTAGATAATGTATTGGATGATTTTCCAAGTACAAAACTTCGTCCCAAGATCTATGATTTTATCATGAAATCACGCTATGAATTGGCTTTGAAGTCTGTTTACGATCTTAAAGATGAGCGTATTGAAAGCGCGCTTTCTTATACAAAATTGGTGGAAAAAGAACTTCCGAATACAGAATACGCTAAAACAGCAGTAGACCTGAGAGGAAAATTAGAAAAAGAAAAACAGAATTTTGTTGTTGTTAAAAAACAGACAGAAGCAAGGATTGCTGCATTAACAGCAAAACAGAAAAAAGAAGCTGACAGGATGTCGGAAAAGAATAAAACTGAACAGCAGATTAAAGATCAGATCACAAATGAAAAGAAGGCAATGCAGATCCAGAGGGACAGTGCGGCACTTCAGACCCCTCCACCGGCAGCCACTTTCAAAATCCAAAGATAATTCGTAAATTTGCGACCTTATTAATAAAATAATTTTCTCAAAATGAGTGTAAAAGATACAAAAGCAGAAGTAAATACTATTACTTACGATAAAGACAAGATTGAAGATAAAGTAGGTTCAATCTATGAAGCTATTGTTATCATGGGAAAGAGAGCAGAGCAGATCAATGCGGAGATCCGTACGGAACTTCACAATAAATTGGACGAATTTGCTGTGCACAATTCTACATTGGAAGAAGTTTTCGAAAACAGAGAACAGATTGAGATCTCTAAACATTACGAAAAACTTCCTAAGCCTACTTCTATTGCAATTGAAGAATGGCTGAATGAAGATATCTATTTCAGAAAGACAGAAGACAGAAAATAATTATTTTTGTTTTTAATCATATGAAGGTCATAAGGGAATTCAATTCTTTTATGACCTTTGTCTGTTTGTACCCGTCTTTGTGCGAAAAAATAAGTAATTTAGTAATTCAAAAATTAAAACTAAATGAGTGTTTCCGGTAAAAAGATACTTATCGCTGTTTCTGGAGGAATTGCGGCCTATAAAATTCATTTTCTCATTAGAGATTTTGTGAAAAACGGAGCCGAAGTTCAGGTAATGATGACGCCTGATGCAGAAAATTTTGTAACGAAATTGAGTCTGTCAACTTTATCTAAAAAACCTGTATATTCAGACTTTTACAGTGATAATGGTACCTGGAACAGTCATGTGGAAATGGGGCTTTGGGCAGATGTAATCATTATTGCCCCATGCACAGCCAATACATTAGCCAAGATGATTCACGGAATGTGTGATAATCTGGTAATTGCCACCTATATGTCTGCAAAATGCCCGGTATTTATTGCCCCTGCAATGGATCTTGACATGTATGCACATCCTTCTACCAGACAGAATCTTGAAATGGCAGAAGATTACGGACATTTTATTATTCCGGCTGAAACCGGTGAACTGGCCAGCGGACTGATCGGGCAGGGTAGAATGGCAGAGCCGGAAAAGATCTTTAAAACCGTTGAAGATTTCTTTACATCTGCAAGTTCCACCAAAAGTCTCGAGGGAAAAACCGTTCTGATCACAGCAGGTCCTACCTATGAGGCTATTGATCCTGTACGGTTTATCGGGAACCATTCTTCCGGGAAAATGGGGTTCTCGCTTGCTGAAGAAGCTTCAAAAAGAGGGGCGGAGGTGATTCTGATATCCGGACCAAGTTCTCAAACAACGGACGATAAGAATATTGAAATTCATAAAGTAACCTCGGCCAGAGAAATGCTGAATAAAGTTTTTGAATTTTATGACCGTGTAGATATTGGTATTGCCAGCGCGGCCGTAGCAGACTATGCTCCAAAAGAGGTTGCCAAGGAGAAAATTAAGAAAAATGATGATAATTTAACCATTGAACTGGTTAAAAATCCAGATATTCTTAAAACTATGGGTGAGAAGAAAACCCATCAGTTTTTGGTAGGTTTTGCATTGGAAACCCAGAATGAAGAAGAGAATGCCAAAGGAAAACTGGAAAAGAAAAACCTCGATATGATTGTCCTGAACTCCCTGAGGGATGAAGGTGCAGGCTTTAAAAATGACACCAATAAAATCAAAATATTTACCAGAACCGAGAAGAAAGAATTTAACCTGAAATCTAAGGACAAAGTAGCTGTAGATATTCTGGATTTTGTTGAGTCTCAACTTTTAAAATAATTTTAATAAATTTCCGTTCTCAATTTTTAATAGATAATGAAAAAAATCATAAGCCTATTCTTGCTGCTTTTTATATATAATCTGAGTTTTTCCCAGGAACTGCTTGCAACGGTACAGATCAACTCCCAACAGCTGGGAGGAAGTAACCAGCAGGCCTATAAAGCTCTGGAGAAAAGCCTTAGAGACTTTATCAACAATACAAGCTGGACCGGAAAGAAACTTCAGAATTTCGAAAAGGTAAAATGTAACTTTGCCGTCGTGATTGCGGAAAGAGACGGGAATAGATTCAAAGGAAGCATTGTAATCCAGGCTGTTCGTCCGGTGTACAATACCAGCTACGAGTCACCTTTAGTTAATCTTCAGGACCAGAGATTTGCTTTTGAATATGTGGAAAATGAAAATCTTGTATTTAATGAAAGACAATTCTCAGGGAAAAACCTTATTGATGTTGTCAGCTTTTATGTATACGTCATTTTAGGTTATGATGCAGACAGCTTCCAGTCTATGGGAGGAACTCAGTGGTTTGCAAAAGCTCAGCAGATAGCTCAAAACTCTCAGAACAGGAACTATGAAGGATGGAATGTCATCAATGAGCCACGAAGCCGTACAATCTTGATCAATGAGATCATCAATCCAAACTGGAGCCAGCTGCGGTCTACCATGTATACTTACCATAGAGCTGGTTTAGATAATCTGTTTAATCAGGATCAGACTACAGCGAAAAAGGTAATCTTTGATGCCCTTATGCAGCTGAAAATGTATGAAAACTCCTTTCAGCAGTCTTATTACTTCAATCTTTTTCTGGACAATAAAAGTGATGAGATATTTAATGTTTTCAATTCCGGAAACAACGGAGGTATCGTTATTAATGATCTTAAACAGCTGATGATGACGCTTTCTCCAAAAAATTCGGAGAACAAGTGGAATAAATGGAAATAAAGATCCATTACTTTCAGCTATTGAATACTTAATTCTAAATTCTATATTTGCATTACCTAAAGTAATCAGCTATTATCCATGCTTTCGAGAATTTACATTAAAAACTTTGCTTTGATTGATACTCTTGAAGTATCATTGAATACCGGTTTGCAGGTCATTACCGGTGAAACAGGAGCAGGTAAATCTATTATATTAGGTGCCTTAAGGCTTATCCTTGGCGAAAGAGCCGAAACAAAATCTATTTCTAAATCAGAGGAAAAAAGTATTGTCGAAACGGAATTTGCTTTAAATAACCAGTTCAAAAAATTCTTTATTGAAAATGATCTGGATTATGAGCATCAGACCATCATAAGAAGGGAAATCCTTCCTTCCGGGAAATCCAGAGCCTTCATCAATGATGTGCCTGTGACCCTTGATGTACTGAAAGAACTTTCTTCCAAGCTGATTGATATTCATTCACAGTTTGAAACCTCAAACCTTTTTACTTCAGAATATCAGTTTAAAATTATTGACGGACTTTCTGAAAACAAAAAAAATATTGAAGATTATCAGAATGAATTTTCAGACTTTCAAAGTTTAAAAATACAGCTTAAAAAACTTCAGACACAGCTTGCTGAGAACAGGAAAGAAAGTGATTACAAAGAATTTTTGCTGAACGAACTGGAAGAAATCAAATTGGATGATGTAGATTATGAAGACCTGCAGAATCAATTGTCTGTTCAGGAAAATGCTGAAATGATCTCTGAAAACCTTGTACAGGTTCTGTCAAGATTTCATCAGGAAGAAGTTGGAATCCTGTCATTCTTTAATGAAGCGAAAAACAAACTGTCCAGAATTGCTGAAGTCTCAAATACCTTTGCAGAACTTGATGAAAGGCTGGAAACCTCATTTGTAGAGCTGAAAGATATTATCTCCGAACTTGAAAATGAGTCAGAAAGAATAGAAATCAACCCAGCTAACCTGGCGATCCTTGTTGAGCTTAATAATAAAATCAATGCTCTGTTTTTAAAACATAATGTTTCTGACATAGATGAACTGAAAGAGCTAAGAGATCAGTTGGCAGGTGAACAGAAAGGGGCTTCAGAACTCGAAGATCATATCGCTGAGATTCTTGAAAATATTTCTAAAAAGGAGAAAACACTTCAGTCTCTTGCCGAAAAACTTTCAAAAAACAGGAAAAAATCAGTTCCTGTTTTCATCAAAAAAGCAGAAGGACTTCTTAAAAAACTAGGTCTTGAAAAAGCAAAAGTTGATATTGAACTTCAGGATACAGCGGAATTTAATGCATTTGGAAAAGAAAACATACAGCTTTTATTCCAGGCCAATTCCGGGTTTCCTTTAAAACCTATCCAGACTGCTATTTCCGGAGGTGAAAGATCCAGAGTGATGCTTGCCGTTAAAAAGATTATTGCCGAAAGTGATGAACTTCCAACCCTGATTCTGGACGAAATTGATACCGGAGTTTCTGGAAAGGTAGCTGAAGAGATCGGAAATCTGATGAGAGAAATGTCAGCAGATATGCAGCTGATTGTTATTTCCCACCTTGCACAGGTGGCTGCCAAAGGAAATAACAATTATAAAGTGGTAAAACGGGATGTTTCCGGAAAAACACAATCAACCATCATTGCTTTAAACGAAGAAGAAAAACTGAACGAAATAGCCCAGCTTCTTTCAGGAAGTAAAATTACAGAAGCTGCTCTGGCACAGGCAAAAGAATTAATAGGCTAAAAATCTGTAACATATTTTACATTATATTTACTAATATAAAAACTAAAATATGTTTCTAAAGTTTCTGAGACTTGAAATAAAAAGCTTTTTTCGCGGTACTTCTCTAGGCGTGAATCTTGCCATGAAGATTCTCCGTTTTATTGGAGTCCTCTATTTTATGGCTTGTATGGCCGGGGGTGCATTTGCTGCTTTCTACTACGTACAGAAAGAAATGCATCTGGATCCTTTGAGGGTTGTTTCAAAATACCTCGTGATGGCATGGGCTGCAGATCTGATTTTCAAATACATCTGGCAGGAAATGTCAACACAGAACATTAAGCCGTTTCTTACTCAGAATATTCCGAAGAATGCGCTGGTCAATTATATGCTCATTAAAACTTTTCTTTCCCCGTTAAGCTGGCTGAACTCTTTATTCTTTATCACTTTTTCGGTCATAGCATTATTTAACGGATATAGTACATTTGGAGTTTTGACTTGGTTAGTTGGGATTTCTTTTTTATTCTATCTTAATAATTTCATTAATATTCTGTTTAACGACAAAGAAACCGTTGCCATTATCATAGGCTGTATTTTTGCGGCGGTTGCTGGTCTTGGGTATTATAATGTAGTATCTGTACTTTCATACTCAGAGAAATTGATATATGGTTTCTACCAGACACCTTATTTAATTCTCATTCCCATTGTATTGTTTTTTGGTCTGTGGAAAATATGTTTTAGCTACGTTCGAAAAGAATTTTATCTTGATCAGGGGCTTGAAGCAAAAAAACAGTTCGGAAAAACAGAGAATATTGCGTTCTTAAACAGATACGGTGTCATTGGGACATTTATTAATAACGATATAAAAATGTTAAGACGTAATAAGGTAACCAAAGGAATTCTTATCGGAAGTTTTTTCTTTCTTTTTTACGGAATGCTGATGTATACCTCAACAATTTATAAGACACCGGCCATGATGATGTTTATGGGACTGTTTGTGACAGGAGGGTTTCAGTTTTTGTTCGGACAGAGGGTGCCGGCTTTCGACAGTTCTTACTATCCGTTGATGATGACACTTAACGTTCCTTACAAAGAATATCTCAAAGCAAAATGGTGGCTCATCAATATGGTCACTGCTGCTTCTATTGTTATCGCTATGTTTTATGCCTTTTTCGGTTGGGAGGTTTATGTTACATTCTTTGCTGCAGGCATATATAATATTGGAGTAAATTCCCAATTGACCCTTTGGTCTGGGGCATTTAATAAAACTCAGATCGACCTTAATTCAAAAGAAAAAAGGATCGGACAGAAAAACAGTTTTAATCTTAAGTCTATTCTTCTTCTGATCCCTAAAATGCTTCTTCCTATGGGGGTCTTTGCTTTGTCAAAATACTTTTTTGGAATGACAGCTGGAGTAGTAAGCATAGGACTTTTAGGGCTTATAGGGTTTCTACTGAGAGAAAAAATATTTGATATCATCGTAAAACAATATAAACGCGAAAAATACAGTACACTGGACGCATTTAAAAACAAAGACTAATCTATGATTACTATCAATAACTTATCCAAGACATACGGAACTGCTACAGTTCTTAATATTGAGCACCTTGAAATTACAAATGGTGAGACATTCGGGCTGGTAGGAAACAATGGGGCCGGAAAGACCACGCTTTTTAGTCTGATGCTAGACCTGATTCAGCCTACAACAGGTTTTGTAAGTATTGAAGGAATCAAAGTGAATAAGTCTGAAGCTTGGAAAAATAAAGTTTCTGCTTTTGTAGATGATACATTCCTGATAGGCTATCTCACACCTGAAGAATACTTTTATTTCATCGGGGAGCTGAGAAGCCAGAATAAAGCTTCTATCGATGAGTTTCTGAAACCTTTTCATGATTTTTTTAATGGAGAGATTCTCAATTCAGGAAAATATGTTCGTGATTTATCGAAAGGAAACCAAAAAAAAGTAGGAATCGTGGGGGCACTTATCGGAAACCCTGAGATTATCATCCTGGATGAGCCCTTTGCAAATCTGGATCCCTCGACTCAAATCAAACTTAAAAATTTAATTAAGGAACTTTCTAAGGAAGATGGAGTGACTTTTCTGATCTCAAGCCATGATCTTTCGCATACCACGGAAGTCTGTAATAGAATCGTTGTCGTCAATAAAGGGATACAGGTGAAAGATATTCAAACTAATCCTGAGACATTAAGAGATCTGGAACAGTATTTTGCGGATCAGGTTGCTGCACCTTCAGAAGTTTAATTCATAAAACAAAATAATGAGCATTGAATCACAAAATGTTACGGACTATCCTAACAGCAATACTATTTTTATGGTATGGAAACTTAATGACGGCCCCCAGCTGAAAGAAGCGTTTCAGCAGCTCTGTGCTTTGATTCTTAACCTAAATAATTCAGCTTTTAACAGATTTCCAGACAGCAGAGCAAGCTGTGTCATGGGGATTGGTTTTCATGCATGGAAAAAATTGAACCTTTCAACAACCCTTCCTAAAGAACTTGTAAATTTTGAAGAGATTAAAGGGGTGAAACATACTGCCGTTTCTACTTCAGGAGACCTTCACTTTCATCTGAGAGCAGATAATAACAGCCTTATTTTCGATATGGCAATAGAGATATCAAAATTATTGGCGCCGGTTGCAGAAAGTATTCTTGAGATCCATGGATTTAAGTATTGGGATGCACGTTCTATTCTTGGTTTTGTAGATGGAACGGAAAATCCACATGGAGAAGACCGGGATTATTTTGCTAAAATAGGGGATGAGGACTTACAGTATAAAGGAGGCAGCTACCTGTTTGTTCAGAAATATATGCATAATATGGATGCATGGAAAGGGCTTTCTACAGAACAGCAGGAAAGAGTAATCGGACGGTCCAAAGAAAATGATATTGAAATGTCTGATACTGTAAAACCGTCCAATTCCCATATTGCTTTGGCTAATATTGAAGGAGAAAATGGGGAAGAACTGAAGATCGTACGGGATAATATGCCTTTCGGAAGTCCTTCTTCCAATGAATTTGGCACTTATTTCATTGCTTATTCCAGTACATTTAGCACGACTAAGAAAATGCTAACCAATATGTTTGTGGGCGACCCTCCAGGCAATTATGACAGGATTTTAGATTTTAGTACAGCAGTAACGGGAACACTTTTCTTTGTTCCGACAAGAAATATGCTGGATGAATTTTCAGGATAATAAAAAGTCCGGGAAATTATTTCCCGGACTTTCTATCAATTATTTTAGATTGGATCTTCCTCTATCGGAACTGCGCACATATTAACGTGAACCATACACATTCCCTGACATGGGTTTTCTGTATAAGCACTACAACACGCATAGTAACCGTTATACTGGATCAGGTACCAGTTAGTAGGGCAGCGTGGAATGACTGCACCGCCAAATACATCTTTAAGGTTGGCTCTGCTGAATTTTTTTAGATTTTTCATAGCAAAATATAATTAGGCTCTACTATAGTTCTACATGGGATCTCCCGAGCACATTCCCTCTGGAATAAGGCAGAATGTTCCCTTGCATGGATTTCGTTCAGGAGGCATCGAAAGGCAGCAGGCATGATAACCGTTAAATTCCAAATGAATCGTAGTACCCGGACATGTGTGTCCTCCCAAAATTTCTCTTAAGTGATCTCGGTTTAATTTTTTTAGATTTTTCATAAGAATAGTTTAAAAATTACAATTATATCCCTAATATAGGAAAAAATATTAAATCGTAAATATGCTTTGTAAAAAATTGTAATTCAGTGTTTTGATAAAAAGAGAAAACCTCAGAATTTCTGAGGCTTTCTACTATTAGTTTATAGTGAGATTTTATTTAAGGCTTCCGACCATGTCTTCCGGCTTTACCCATTCGTCAAACTGCTCTGCAGTTAAAAAGCCTAGATTAACAGCTTCTTCTTTTAGAGTAGTTCCATTTTTATGGGCTGTTTTTGCGATTTTTGCTGCATTTTCATAGCCTATGTGGGTATTTAGAGCGGTAACAAGCATTAGTGATTTGTCTACCAGTTCTTTGATTCTTTCATGATTAGGCTCAATTCCTTCTGCACAATGGTCATTGAATGATATACATGCATCAGCAATCAGTTGCGCTGACTGCAGGAAGTTGTATGCCATCACCGGTTTGAAAACATTAAGTTCGTAATTTCCCTGAGTTCCGGCAAAAGATATTGTCGTGTCATTTCCAAGAACCTGAGCACAAACCATAGTCAATGCCTCATTCTGTGTAGGGTTTACTTTCCCCGGCATAATAGAAGATCCCGGTTCGTTTTCGGGAATATGAATCTCTCCGATTCCCGAACGCGGTCCGGATGCCAGTAATCTGATATCCTGAGCTATTTTAAATAAAGAGACGGCCAGTTGCTTTAGAGCTCCATGAGATTCCACAATGGCATCGTGAGCCGCTAAAGCCTCAAATTTGTTTTCAGCTGTGACGAACGGATGGTTTGTAAACTTTGCAATATATTCAGCTACTTTTACATCGTAGCCATTTGGTGTATTAAGTCCTGTACCTACAGCGGTACCGCCCAAAGCGAGTTCAGAAAGGTGTGGCAGGGTGTTTTTTAAAGCACGCAATCCATATTCAAGCTGAGCCTTGTAGCCTGAAAATTCCTGTCCAAGAGTAAGAGGAGTAGCATCCATAAGATGGGTTCTCCCGATTTTTACAATATCTTTAAACGCGTCAGCTTTGGCAGCAATCGTGTTTTTTAATTTTTCAACCGCTGGGATTGTTACTTCCACCACCTTTTTATAAGCTGCAATGTGCATGGCTGTTGGGTAGGTGTCATTGGAAGATTGTGATTTGTTGACGTCATCATTCGGATGAATTTCAGATTTATCACCTAAAGTTCCTCCATTGTTTACGTGGGCTCTGTTTGAAACGACTTCATTAATATTCATATTCGACTGTGTTCCCGAGCCCGTTTGCCAGATCACCAGAGGAAACTGGTCGTTGAGTTTTCCTTCGAGGATCTCATCACATACTTTAGAGATCATATCCCTTTTTTCTGCAGGAAGAACTCCCAGATCCGTATTAGTATACGCTGCTGCTTTCTTTAAAAAAGCAAAAGCTTCAATGATTTCGTGGGGCATAGAACCCTCAGGGCCGATCTTAAAATTATTTCTGGAACGCTCAGTTTGTGCACCCCAGAATTTGTCTGCAGGTACCTGAACCTCTCCCATAGTGTCCTTTTCGATTCTGTAATTCATTGTGATTGAAATTTTTATAAAGTTAATCATAAACGCAGAATCCCACAATTTATAATCATTATAAATATCAATACAGGTGAGTGATTTTACTCATGTTTTTTAGGGATGACGTATTTTTGCACAAACAAAAATTGAATGGATTTTAGATATCAGGATCCGTATCCGATCCAGAAAGATGATACGGTGTATAAAAAATTGACATCCGACTATGTAAAGGTTGAAAAACTAGGCGAGAGAGAAATTTTAACAATTGATCCTAAGGGATTGGAGCTGTTGGCTGAAGAAGCTATGGCTGATGTATCTTTCATGCTTCGTTCTTCGCATCTTGAAAGTCTTAAGAGAATTATCGATGATCCTGAAGCAACAGATAACGACAGATTCGTTGCCTATAACCTTCTTCAGAATGCTGCCGTTGCGGTTGAAGGAGCTCTTCCTTCATGCCAGGACACCGGTACAGCTATTGTGATGGGTAAGAAGGGAGAAAATGTTTACACCGGAGCAGACGATGGAGAATATCTGAGCAAAGGAATTTACAATACCTATCAGAAGAGAAACCTGAGATATTCGCAGGTCGTTCCTTTAACGATGTTCGAAGAAAAAAATTCCGGATCCAATCTTCCCGCACAAATTGATATTTATGCTAAAAAAGGAGATTACTACGAATTTCTATTTTTGACGAAAGGAGGTGGATCTGCCAATAAAACATTTTTATACCAAAAGACAAAATCATTATTGAACGAAAAGTCTCTTGAAGCTTTTGTAAAAGAAAGAATTTCAGACCTTGGAACCGCTGCCTGTCCACCCTATCATCTGGCACTTGTTATTGGTGGAACTTCTGCTGAAGCAAACCTTGCTGCCGTAAAAAAAGCATCTGCCAAATATTATGACCACCTTCCAACAGAAGGGAATGAAGCAGGACAGGCTTTTAGAGATTTGGAATGGGAAGCGAAAGTTCAGAAGATTTGCCAGGAAAGTGCCATCGGAGCACAATTTGGTGGTAAATACCTTACCCATGATGTACGAGTGATCAGACTTCCCCGACACGCAGCTTCTTGTCCGGTAGGAATGGGAGTTTCATGTTCTGCTGACAGAAATATCAAAGGTAAAATTACGAAAGACGGTATTTTCCTTGAACAGCTGGAAGAAAATCCAAAAAGATTTTTACCCGACACTCCTCCACACTTAGAAGAGGCTGTTGAAATCAACTTGAACAAGCCAATGCCTGAGATATTGGCTGAGCTGTCAAAATATCCAATTAAAACAAGACTGAAACTAAACGGTACGCTGATCGTTGCCAGAGATATTGCTCATGCAAAAATTAAAGAGATCATCGACAGCGGAAAGCCTATGCCGGAATATTTTAAAAATCATCCGATCTATTATGCCGGACCGGCAAAAACTCCGGAAGGAATGGCTTCAGGAAGTTTCGGACCTACAACTGCCGGAAGAATGGACGTCTATGTTGACGAATTCCAAAGCCACGGTGGAAGCATGATCATGCTTGCTAAAGGAAACAGAAGTAAAGACGTTACCGATGCATGTGGAAAATATGGAGGGTTCTATCTGGGATCAATCGGAGGACCAGCAGCGATTCTTGCCAAAGACAATATTGTTGCCGTAGACATCGTAGATTTCCCTGAGCTGGGGATGGAAGCGGTAAGAAAAATTGAAGTGAAAGACTTTCCGGCGTTCATCATTACGGATGATAAAGGCAATGATTTCTTCGCAGATCTGGCTCACTAATTAGTTTAAAATAAAAATAAATTATAAAATAGGGCTTGTATGTTTTGTGTACAACACAAAAAAGTCCTATTTTTGCCTAAAATCTTTAAGAGAATGATAACGATTTTATCAGCATTTTGGCCGTTCTACCAGTTCCTATGGACTGTATTCTTTATAATTATGTTCCTAGTAGGATTCTGGTGTATTTTCATGTTCTTCGGTTTGGTAATCCCTATGTGGTTAACTGAAGGTCTGAAAGAATATTTCGGAAAAGTAAAACCTTTTGATCCTGAAGATATCAGAAGAAAAGAGCTTAATGAGCAGGAAGGCGTAGAAGTAATCTTCAGTAATCCTAAAGGAAACGGACCTTTCCTTCACGATCACGGACATCATCATTAATTGATTGTCATTGCTTTTTCACCTTAATTCTGAAAAAGTAATATCAAAGCAAAACAACATATATAAACCGTTTAATTTTTTTAAACGGTTTTTTATTATCCGTTTCTCAGCTTTTCCGGAGAAACTCCAAATTTTTTCTTGAATGCCCGTGTAAAATTCTGAACGTATTCATATCCGCATTCAATAGCAATTTCTTTGATCATTATATCTTTATCAATGATCATTTTCTTCGCTTTCAGCATTCTCAGTTCCGAAATATAATCAGCCACAGTCATATGGTATTGTGCTTTAAATTCCTTCCGGATCTTATTCTGATTGATTCCTGTGAGTTTTCCTATATCTTCCGCGCGGATATTCTTGTGATAATTTTCGTCAATGAATTTTTTGATCTCAAGAGATGCTCCCAGTTCAGCCTGCGTTATATTTTTTTCATTAAACTGCTCAAAAATAAGAATAAGAAGTTTGATGATCTTAGCCTCAATAAATAATCTCTGCATCACCCCTTTTTTTGAATAGCTGATCAGCTCTTTTAAGATCATATGCATTTCCACGGTCATATATGGAGGTGTTTTTTTATGAAGAAAAATATAATTGTTCCGAATCATATTTTCCAGAATATCTGCATTCTCTTTGCTCGATGCAGGATCAATCAGGTTGAAAATATATTGATAATTGATTTGGATATGAAAATATTTTAGAGCTTCCTGGTTTTCTGTCCAAAGTTCTGCTGTACTTTCTTTTGAGGAATAATGAAGAATGTACTGATTCTTTCTGAACAGAAATTTTGTCTCACAATCATTAGCTTCCAGCCTGATATTAGGGCTCAGAAGGAAAAGTAGACTAAAACTCTCTCTGCTTTCAATCATATGTAATCTTGAAAACTTTTCGGGCTGCTGATCTTCCTGTATGACCATCTTGATGTTTTCGGAACTGAACAGTAATTCGCTCCTGGATAGATTCTTCATACGAAATGATTTTACGGGTATGGTACAATTTGAAATAAAAGCCTTACATAGGATAACAAAAAGTTTGGAAATGATAACTCAGCGTTAATAATGAAAGGTAATTTTGCGCAAAATTAAATTAAATTTAGAATAATTAAAAATAATATTAAATATGTTTCAAAATTTACATTTTGCGATCCGTAAAATAGGAGCTGGTTTAGCGATGCTAACCTTCGCAGGAAGTTATCTATATGCCCAACAGGGGCCGGTTGCAGGAGGAGGTTCAGGATCTGATCAGATGGGCGAGACGGGTTATCATTCATGGCAGTCCCAGTCTCAGGAAGTCGTTCAGGGTAAGAAAACTCACTTGAGTAAAAACTCACTTACGTGTAATAATACAGATCCGGGAAGCAGTCCGGGAGATACAGGATGCGTTACTTTTACCTACCAGGGACAGCCAGTAACCTATACTAGTGTGAGAGGAAAGGATGGGAATATTTGGCTGCAGCAAAATCTTGGAAGCTCGAAAGTCGCCTCTGAGATGGGGGATGAGGCCTCTTTTGGAGATCTTTTCCAGTGGGGGAGATGGGATGACGGTCATCAGCTTAGGAATTCGGCTACAGGAACTCCTACAACCCCTAATTCACCGGACGGACTGGCGGGTTCAAACGCCTTTATTATTGGAAACCCTGATTGGTGGGCGAATTTTGCAGATACTGATAAATGGACGGCGGCCAATGCTGCCGGTATAACCAATAGTACTGGTGTTGATCCCTGCAAAGCGATTGGCCAAGACTGGAAGTTGCCTTCTCAGGCTGAGTGGACAGCTATTGTTGATTCAGAAAATATTGTAAACCCTGCAACAGCATTTAACAGTCAATTGAAACTGCCGGCATCTGGTTACAGAAGTTCTTCAAACGGATCATTTACTTTCGTAGGTAAGAGAGGGTATTACTGGAGCTCTGAAACTTCAGGTCTGGGAGGGAAATACTTATATGTAGGTACTGTGATTGCTAATCCATCCGCAGGAGCAATGAGAGGACAGGGCTCAGCAGTAAGATGTATCAAAACAGGTTCAGCATTGGGAACATCAGATATTATCAGAAATACAGAAACAGTGGGAATATATCCAAATCCGACCAACGGTATTTTGAATATCAAGGCTGATTCATTAATCGAAAGCGTAAGCGTTATCAATATGGTCGGGCAGAAACTGAGTAATATCCAGTTCTCTAATAACCAAATCAATATAAGCAGTCTTTCTAATGGAATTTATATAGTAGAATTAAAATTAAAGAACGGCCAGATTTTTTCTAAGAAAGTGATTAAAAACTAAACAGTAATAAATTGGGTTCATAAGCTGGACTCTTTTTTAAAAACTACTGTTGCTAAAGTCCAAAATAATTGATATTAAAACAGTTCATTACAATTACTTTTTATCGTAAAGGCCTATGAAATATTCATGGGCCTTTTTTTGATTTAGTATTTCCTGCAGCAGATAGTGACAGCGCATACTTTTGTATCGTTCTATTAACTGTCCAGAATATATAAATCTACTTTTTGAAAATTAAAAATATTAGTCTACTTTTGCAGTAGATTTATCAAGAAAGGTGGAGGGATTTGGCCCTATGAAACCTTAGCAACCTGCACGTCTCTAAAAAGTGTAAAGGTGCTAATTCCAGCCCGTTGTGGGGAAGATGAGCAAAGTCAATATTCTGACAGCAATTCCATTTCTTGAAGTCTTTTATACCTGCGGATCAAGTCCGGGGAAGTATTTATTATTAATTTAGAAGAACAAAAAATGAAAAAAATCAGCCTGGCTGTCATATTTCTGGGAGCTGTTTTGGTTAACGCACAGGAGCAGGAAAAAGGAACTCAGATAGAGGATGTTGTGATTGTAGGAAACAGGAATGCCAAAAGAACAAAACTTGAAACACCGGTTCCCGTAGACATCATCAATATAGAGAAGCTTCAGAGATCTGCTCCGCAAATGACGGTTCAGGACTTGCTGAACTATGTGATTCCATCATTTAATTCTGTAAGACAGTCTGCGTCCGACGGAACGGAACATATCGATCCGGTTACTTTAAGAGGAATGGGACCCGATCAGGTTCTGGTTCTGGTCAATGGAAAAAGAAGGCATACTACCTCCCTGGTCAACTACCAGAATACGGTTGGAAATGGATCTGTGGGAACCGATCTCAGTACCATTCCGGTGATTGCTATTGACAGAATAGAAGTGCTAAGAGACGGAGCAGCGGCACAGTACGGTTCTGATGCCATTGCAGGAGTCGTCAATATTATTCTTAAAAAAGATATCGGAGCATCAGCATCGGCTTCCTATGGGATGAGTGGGAGAAATGATGGAGAAACTTATCAGGCCGGAATTAATTATGGGTCGTCTTTGGGAAAGAAAGACGGTTATGTCAATCTTTCGCTGCAATTAAGCCACAGAGGAAAGACAACCAGAACTCAAAATCATGACCTGTATATTTTCGGAAGTAATTTTGCCTACGAATTTGCCGATAATCCTGAAGCAGCGATCATAGCAGACAATACAATATTAAAAGAAAGAGGGCTGACCCGCGATGATTTTAATTTTCAGATTGGTGATGCACAGATCAGGCAGGCACAACTGTTTTTTAATTCCGAATATCCTTTGAGTGAAAACTTTAAACTGTATTCTTTCGGAGGATTCAGTATAAAGGAAGGAAAAGGTTTTGGTTTCAGAAGACTGCCGGGTGAAAAAGATAATGTAGTTTCTTCTATTTATCCAAATGGCTTTCAGGCATCTCTGGGCTCCCAGGTATATGATTTCTCCTATGCTGCCGGAGCTAGGTATAATGTAAATAACTGGTTATTTGATGTAAGTAATACATTCGGAAGCAATACTTTCAATTACCACGTAGATAATACCAATAATGCTTCATTAGGGGCGAAGTCTCCGACAGGGTTTTATGCTGGTGCACACAGTTTTCTTCAGAATACGGTCAACTTGGATGTTTCTAAAAACATCAATCAGTTTAATATAGCATTTGGTGGAGAATTCCGTTTTGAACAGTATGAGATCAAGCCGGGTGATGAGGCCTCTTACACTCGCTATGATATCAATGGAAACCCAGCAGTTCCCGGTTCTACTGTAGTCGGGAATGGAGGATCACAGTCGTTTATTGGTTTTTCTCCCGATAATGCATTGAAAAAATCAAGACATTCAGCGGCAGTATATGCAGATGTTTCTTATGATCTCGCTAAAAAATTAAATATTGATCTGGCAGGTAGATTTGAAAACTATTCAGATTTTGGAAATACTCTGAACGGAAAACTGGCGGTGAGGTATGAATTTGTGAAAAACTATGCTATACGAGCAGCTGTAGGAACCGGCTTTAGAGCTCCATCTCTTCAACAGCAATATTTTAACAATTCCTATGCTGATATTTCTACCTCAGGGTCGGGAATTGTGACCAAGGGCATCTTCAGAAATGACAGTGATGCAGCCAGAGCGCTAGGATTTGATCAGTTAAAACAGGAAACATCAGTCAATGCGAGTGCCGGTTTTACATTGAAGCCTGCCAACAGATTATTGATTACAATAGATGGTTATTGGATCAGAGTAAAAGACAGAATTGTGATTACCAGTAACATCACCGATCCAAGACTGGCTCAGTACAATGTAGAAAGTGGAAGATTTTTCGCCAATGCCATTGATACCGAAACAAAGGGTGTAGATGTAGTGGTTTCATATGATGTAAAGCTTGGTGGCGGAAGTTTAAATGTTAATCTGGCAGGAAACTATACAGAAACGAAGATCAAAGACTTTCATTTCCCTGAAAAGCTGGTGCCGTCGCAAAAAGATTTCTTCGGGCCGGACCAGATCAATATCATCGAAACCCTTTCTCCCAAGACAAAAGCGTCTTTAGGAATCAATTATGCCATAGGGAAACTCAATTTCATGGTAAGAAATACGTATTTTGGTCAAGTCACAAGAGACGGTTATCCTTTTGGAAAAGTTCAGAACTTCTCTCCTAAGGTGGTAACAGATGTGAGTGTAGGATATGATATAACAAAAAATATCAACCTTACATTAGGTGCCAATAATGTATTTGATGTTTTTCCGGATCTTCAGATCTATGCGAATTCATATTATGGAGTATTTAAATATGCACCGGTTCAGATGGGAACGCTGGGTAATTACTTCTTCGGAAGACTTAACTTTAATTTTTAAACTGCTAAATGAGTACTGCTACACACCAGATCGGCTGGAAGACCGCTGCTGCTATTGTTGTTTCTAATATGATAGGAACGGGAATATTCACGACTTTAGGGTTTCAGCTTTCTGATATTACCAATACGTATAGTATTTTTCTGCTGTGGATCATCGGGGGGATCCTCGCGTTGTTCGGGGCTTTCTGCTATGCTGAACTGGGATCTTATTTCAAGGGAAACGGTGGAGATTATATTTATCTCAAAGAAACGTATCATCCCGTCTTTGGTTATCTCGTCAGCTGGATTTCCCTGATCATCGGATTCTCTGCACCGGTAGCTTTAGCAGCGCTTGCCATGTCAAAATATCTTTCAGTATTTAATTATACTTTTGGAAATGGTTTTGCGATCGGATTCATTTTTCTGGTTGCGGCAACGTTATCATTCAGCCTGAAAGCATCAAGCAGGTTTCATAATTTTTTCACTTTTATAAAGATTGCCTTCATCATTGTTTTGGTAGTTATTGGGGTAATGCTTCCAGGGTCTTCGGCGGGAAACAGCCTGGAATTTGGAAATAGCTGGCAGGATGAAATTATACTTCCCGCTTTTGCCACATCCCTGGTTTTTGTTACCTATTCATATACAGGATGGAATTCTGCATCCTACATTGCCGGAGAAATAAAAGATGTTCAGAAGAACCTGCCAAGAGCTTTGATTGTAGGGACTGTTTTTGTAACAGTAAGTTATCTGCTGGTTAATTTTATCATGCTGAAACACGCACCGATAAGCCAAATGGCTGGGAAAGAAGATGTAATGGGAGAGGCAGCCGGTAATATGCTGGGCAGCGGTTTTGGAAAAATAGTTAATATTTTTATTGCTTTGCAGCTGATTGCTACCATCAGTGGTTATCTTTGGGTGGGTTCAAGGCTGACACAGGCCTTTGCTAAGGAAAATCATTTGTGGAGATCACTTGCCGTCAATAACAAAAAAGGAATTCCGGTAAGGGCAATATTTATACATGCCATAATTGCATCGGTGATCATTCTGACAGGAAGCTTTAAAGAAATATTTGTATATACAGCCTTTATCCTTCAACTTTTTGCAAGCCTTTCTATTTCTACTGTTTTCTTTCTGAAAAAAGAGCAGCGGAAAATATTTAAATCGAATCTGTTTTATATTTTTCCGGCAGTTTTTCTGCTTTTCAGTATCTATATTCTTTATTTTACACTCATTCATAATCCAAAGGAGAGTATCATAGGATTGGGGATTGTAGCCTTTGGATTGGTTTTATATGTAATTGACCGGAAATATTTTAAAAAACCTTCAGAATAATTAAAATCATAATATCGAACATTCGTGGGGATCTTAAATCTTATAAAGTTTAAGGATTCAAAAAATTATGTGAATCTGATATAACAAAGGAATTTTAATTTGAATTAATAAATTCTTATCTTTGCACTCTCAAAAATTGCAGAATGTCTAAATCATTAATTCCAAAACTAGAAGCTATTAAACAAAGATATAATGAGGTTGCAGACCTTATTATACAGCCTGATATCATTTCGGATCAAAAAAAATATTCTTCTTTGAATAAAGAATACAGTGATTTGGGAAAGATTGTAAGAGTATACGATCAATATAAAACCGCTTTAGATAATATCGCCGAATCTGAAGAAATCATTGCTGACGGTTCAGACAGAGATTTGGTAGATATGGCTAAGGAGGAAAAAGTAGAAGCTCAGGCTAAACTTCCGGGATTGGAAGAAGAGCTTAAGGTTTTATTGATTCCTAAAGATCCTGCCGACGACAAAAACATTATTGTAGAACTTCGTGCCGGAACAGGCGGTGATGAAGCTGCTATTTTTGTGGAAGATGTATATAGAATATATTCTATGTACTTCAAAACAAAAGGATGGAAACATGAAGTGACAGATTCTAATGAAGCAGCAAAAGGATACAAAGAACTGATCATGAAAGTGGAAGGGGAAGGTGTCTATGGAATCATGAAATTCGAATCAGGTGTTCACCGTGTACAGCGTGTCCCTGAAACAGAATCTCAGGGAAGAGTTCATACCTCTGCAATTACGATTGCTGTACTGCCGGAAGCTGAAGAAGTGGATTTTGAACTGAATCCTGCGGATATAGAGATGCAGACTTCACGTTCAGGTGGAGCAGGAGGTCAGAACGTAAACAAGGTTGAAACGAAAGTTCAGCTGACACACAAACCTTCAGGAATGGTAGTTGTATGTCAACAGGCTCGTTCTCAGTTGGCTAACCGTGAGTTGGCTATGGAAATGTTAAGAACTAAGCTATACGATATCGAATTGCAAAAAGTTCAGGGAGATATTGCTGCACAGCGTAAATCGATGGTTTCCACAGGGGACCGTTCTGCTAAGATTAAAACGTACAATTATCCTCAGGGAAGGGTGACGGACCACAGAATCAATAAATCTATGTATAATCTGGATGCTTATATGAACGGAGATATCTCTGAAATGATAGATGCCGTAATCATGGCGGAAAATGCAGAGAAAATGAAGGGAGAAGAAGAAAACTATTAAAAATAAATATCAATCAGGCTCTTGAATTTCAGGAGCCTTTTTTTTGCTTTAAAATTCAGCATAATTTAATGGAAACTAAAACAATGAAAGGATCTATGAGAATTTTATTTCTAATAATGCTGTTCTGTATTCAGAACATTTTTGCTCAAACGAAGCCTTTAAAACCGGAACAGGTATTTGGGATGTATTTTGATACTTTTGTAAAACAGGATGAGCATGCCCAGCAGAAACTTAATGCTTATCTGATACCGTTTCTTGGAGCCGAAAATACGAATAGCATAGACGTGAACAACTCTTTCAGTGATGAGGTTCAGAATCTTACGGGTATTTTCCTTGCCAATCTTCCAAAAGAAAAAGCAGCTGCCTGTAAAACAGAGGCTGAAGAATTTTTTGATGCGCTTTTAAGCAATTTAAAGAATACCGAATACAAAATAAAAAGTATTAAGGACGTTAAAATTGAATATGCTGATAAAAGCTTTGTGACAGAACTTAATGTGGATCTTAGTTTTCCTGTTCCTGCTAAAACGGGAAATTTAAAAGCTGAAGATATACAGAAAATGACTGCAGAAGATTTGAAGCAGTATTTGAAAAAGGAAGCGCAATCTTTCGCAAAATCAACAGGTAAAGTTACAGTAAAACAAATTTTTAAGCTGTACCAGATTAAGAAAGAAGGAAATGTGTATTATTGGAACGGAAGTCCTCAGGAGCTGGTATGGAAACTTAGTGAAAACTATTTCAAGAATTTAAATCAGTAGACAATTAAAAACATCGACATGAAAAATTTTAAGATTATTGTACTGCTGATGCTGGCGGTATTAAGTCAAAACCTGATGGCTCAGACAGAAGTGAAAAAGCCTTCAGAAGTCTTTGAAATGTACTTTGGGACTTTCGTCAATAATGATACAGCTGTTCTGAATAAGCTGAATGATTATTTAAGACCTACCGTAGAAGGAGAAAATGCTTATCAGGTAGATTTTAAAATTGTTTCACAGGATATGATGAAGGAAAGTACGGATAATTTTTTATCTGCTTTTCCTAAATCTACGGCTGATGCCTGCAGAAAAGAAGCTGAAGATTACTTCAGGGCGATGATGGAGAATTTCACAAAGGGAAAACTTACTGTTAAAGAGGTGAAAGTTGTTCAGAATGAATATATAGAAGATCAGAAAATTGCTGAAGTAAGCTATTCTGTAAGCTTTAAAGTTCCTGTAAAATTTTCTGATGTCCCTTCAGGTGATATTAAAAAAGTAAAGCCTGAAGAACTGAGAAAATATCTGGTTCAGAGTGTACAGGACTTTAAAAACGCAGACAAAACTGTAGTAACCGAGCAAAAGTTTAGCTTATATCAATTAAATGAAGGTGGTAAAATTTACTACTGGAATGGTAGTCCTGATGAAATTGTTTCAGGTTTAACGGATTTTTATTTTGAAAGTTTTGGGTCTAAATAACGATCCGTAGAAAATATTTTTTTAATGAAAAGCTCTGGTATCAGGGCTTTTTTTATTTCGTATACTTTACGTATTTTTGAGAAAACCCTTCATTATGAATTTTAAACCTATCTTATTAACCGCTGGAGTTCTGTTTTCAGCAACTTTTTATTCTCAAAAAATGAATTATCCAAAAGCATTAAAAGGCAGTCAGACAGATACTTATTTCGGAAGTGCTGTTTCTGACCCTTTCAGAGATTTGGAAAATGATTCTGACGCTACAAAAAAATGGGTAGACGATGAAGTAACCTACAGCCAGAATTATCTTTCAAAGATTCCTTTCAGAAATAAAATTAAAGATCAGCTGAAAGATATCTGGAATTATGAAAAAATTTCAGCTCCTTTTAAAGAAGGAGATTATACCTATTATTATAAAAATGACGGTCTTCAGGCACAATCTATTCTATATAGAACCAACAACAAGACCAAAGCAACGGAAATATTTTTAGATCCGAATAAATTTTCAGATAAAGGAACGACTTCGCTATCCAATTTGTCTTTCAATAAAAAAGGAAACCTTGCAGCTTATTCTATTTCTGAAGGCGGAAGTGACTGGAACAAGATCATTATCATTGACGCAATTACCAAAAAGCAAATTGACGAAACAATACTGGATGTAAAATTCAGCGGAATTTCATGGCAGGGCGATGAAGGTTTCTACTATTCAAGCTATGATAAGCCTAAAGAAGGAACAGTTCTTTCCGGAATGACCGACAAGCATAAAGTGTATTTCCATAAATTAGGAACCAAACAATCTGCAGATCAACTGATCTTCGGAGGTGATAAAACACCGAGAAGATATCTTAGTGCAGGGGTTTCTGAAGATCAGAAATATTTGATTATTTCTGCAGCCAATGCAACAAACGGAAATGAACTGTACATCAAAGATCTAAAGAAAGGAGGAGACTTTATACAGATCACAAAAGGATTTGATGTTAATGCCAATATCGTAGATACCCAGGGTGATGATCTGTTTATCTTCACAGATAAAGATGCTCCGAATATGCGTTTGGTAAAAACGAGCATCAAAAACCCTTCTCCGGAAACATGGAAAGATGTTATTCCACAGACGGAAAATGTTTTAGGTATTTCATCAGGTGGAGGATATTTCTTTGCAACATACATGATAGACGCCATTGATCAGGTAAAACAGTTTGACAAAACCGGAAAACTGGTAAGAGAAATTGCACTTCCCGGAAAAGGAAATATAGGAGGTTTTGGTGGTAAAGAAGAAGAGAAGGATCTTTATTTCTCGTTCAGCAACTATATTACTCCAGGAACTACCTATAAATTTAATGCAGATTCAGGGAAGTCAGAAGTTTATCAAAAACCAAAAGTAAAATTCAATCCCGAGGATTATGTTTCTGAGCAGGTATTCTATACCTCAAAAGACGGAACAAAAGTTCCCATGATGATCAATTATAAAAAAGGAACCAAGCTTAACGGTAAAAACCCTACAATTCTTTATTCTTACGGAGGATTCAATATCAGCCTTCAGCCATCATTTTCCGTGGTGAATGCAATCTGGATGGAAAATGGAGGAATCTATGCGGTGCCAAATATCAGAGGTGGTGGAGAATACGGAAAAAAATGGCATGATGCCGGAACAAAAATGCAGAAGAAGAATGTTTTTGAAGACTTTATTGCTGCTGGAGAATATCTTCAGAATAAAGGGTATACTTCGAAAGAATATATGGCATTATCAGGAAGATCAAATGGGGGGCTTCTTGTAGGGGCAACTATGACCATGCGTCCTGATCTTGCAAAAGTAGCGTTCCCAGGAGTTGGGGTTCTGGATATGCTGAGATACAACAAGTTCACAGCTGGAGCCGGGTGGTCTTACGACTATGGAACGGCAGAGGATAATAAAGAAATGTTTGAATATCTTAAATCTTATTCTCCGGTACATAATGTAAAGAAAGGAACATGTTATCCTTCTACGATGATCATTACCAGTGATCATGATGACAGGGTTGTTCCGGCACATTCTTTCAAATTCGGTGCTGAACTTCAGGAAAAACAGGGATGTAAAAATCCTATTTTGTTGAGAATTGAAAAAAATGCAGGCCATGGTGCAGGAAGAGCAACTGATCAGGTGATCAGTGAAAATGCCGATCTTATTTCGTTTGCTTTATATGAAATGGGAATTAGTAAATAGATAATAATAACAAAAAAAGAACCAAAGTGACTGATTTTATTAAAATTAGTCACTTTTTTTAATTGTACTATGTATTAAATTCTTATTTTTGCTTTGGATATTTAAAAATTATTAATTCTATTCATTAATTTCAGTTATGAAAAAAAGAATTTTACTAGTTTGTGCATTGGCAGGTAGTTTGGCCAGCTTAAATGCACAGAGGTGGGTGCCCGCCTCACAAAAAACTTCTGAAATCAGAAAAGAAGTTGAAGTTCAGCACTCTTACAAAGTGGATCTTGCATCACTTAGAAATCTTTTAAAGGATGCTGTAGAAACAGGAAAAGGGGCGACAGCTGTTGTTGTTTCTCTTCCAACAGCTGAAGGGAAAATTGAAAAATTTGCGGTATACAGTGATCCTGTAATGGAGAAATCCATAGCAGATAGGTATCAGCTTGGTTCGTATATTGGGGTAGGAGTAGACGATCCTTCCAAATACTTGACATTTACTACATCTCCTACAGAAATGCAGTCTATGATCATTAAAAACGGGGTATTTCAATTCATAGAGCCTATCAGTGCTGATAAGCAGACTTATGGAGTTTTTTACAAAACTAAAAGAACTACAGGAGACCATGGTTTTGATTGTTCTACTGATGAGAAGACTTTTGACATAAAAGCATTAGAGAATAACGGAAAAAAAACTCTTTCCAACACAGGGATTACCAATAGACCACCTAGTACAAAATACAGAACATACAGATTAGCTCTATCTGTTACAGGAGAGTATACTACTTATTTTGGTGGTGTTCCTGGTGCGATGGCGCAGATCAATACTACTATGAACCGTGTGAACGGAGTTTTTACAAAAGATTTTGGAATTAAACTATTGGTTCAGGATTACCCTGCTATTATTTATACAAATGCGGCTACTGATCCCTATTCACCGGCGACACAAATGAATAACTGGAACGTACAGCTTCAGCAGACTCTAACTTCTGTAGTAACTAATGCAAACTACGATATCGGACATTTATTCGGAGCTTCAGGGGGAGGAGGAAATGCAGGATGTATAGGCTGTATCTGTGAAGATCCTACGACTGCAACTTCCAAAGCTAAAGGATCTGGTTTTACATCGCCAGGAAATGCTATTCCAAGTGGTGATGCTTTTGATATAGATTATGTTGCTCATGAAATGGGGCACCAACTAGGAGGAAACCATACGTTTTCTCATGCTACTGAAGATTCTGGAGTTAACATTGAACCAGGAGGAGGTACTACTATTATGGGCTATGCGGGAATTACTCAGGATAATGTCCAGAATAATTCTGATGCTTATTTCCATTATTCATCTATTAATCAGATTCTTAATAATCTTGATGCTAAAACAACCTGTGGGACTTCAGAAAATATAATAAATAATAACGCACCGGTAATTGCAGCTCTTACACCTTACACAATTCCTAAGGGAACGGCTTATTATCTGGATGCATCAGCTACTGATGCACAGGGTGATGCAATTAAGTATACTTGGGAACAGTATGACAGTGTAAGTGGCCTTACCTCTATTTCTGGAGACAGCGGTTGGGGATATAATGCTGAAGGATCTATTGCAAGATCTTTCTTTGGAACAGCAAGCGGTAGAAGATATTTTCCTAGCCTTCCATTGGTAATGGATGGTAAGCTTACTAATAAAGCAACATGGGAAACTGTATCTTATATTCCTAGAATATTGCATTATGCAGTAACAGCAAGAGATGAAAATGCACAAAGACCGATGCTTTCATCTTTGGAAACAACAGTGACTGTAGGAAGTGAAGGGCCTTTCAAATTTAATGGTCTTACTGATTCTTCAGTATTGTACAATAACTCTTCAAATACTATATTTTGGGACGTTGCCAGCACCAATGCAGCACCATATAATGCAGCCAATGTAAAAATTGAGTATACTACAGATCTTGTCAACGGAGCAACGTGGACAGAATTGGTAGCTTCTACTCCAAATACAGGAAGCTATACTGCACAAATGCCAGCCAGCTTAACTGGAGCAGTTAAACTTAAGATTTCTGCAATTGGAAATGTATTCTACGCAGTATCTCCAAAAGTAACTGTGGGAGCAGCTCCTACTTCTACAACAGCAGCACCAACAGGTGTTTTTGCACAAGGTTCTGAAATTTTGAAAACTACGGCCAGACTGTCTTGGAACAGCGTACCGGGTGCTACTTATTCTATCAATTATAGAAAAGTTGGTGCTACAAACTGGTTAAATGCCACAAGTCCTACAAGCTCTGTTGTATTAAGCGGTCTTGAAGATGAGTCTAATTATGAAGCACAGGTAGCAGCTGTTGTAAATACTGTACCGGGAGCTTTCTCTTCTACTTATGCTTTCAAAACAAAAGGTCTTAGAACGGGTGTAGATTACTGTTTGATGACGACAGGAGGAAATAACCTTAATGCGTCTTATTACAGTGGGCTTATTCAGCTTAACTTGTCAAATCTTGCCTATTTCTCAGGTGGTTTAGGTAATGCTGCAAAAACTTATCTTGATTTTAGTGAAGACCCTACTCAAGTAGTTAATTTAACAAAAGGAACTCAGTATACGGCACAATTCAGAAACTTGGGTCATGACTTGGGAACATACAATGACTATTTGGAAATTTGGATCGATTACAACAGAAACGGAGTTTTTGAAGCCAATGAAAAAGTAGGATCAAATGGAGCAATTCCAGTTTTCAGTAATGCAAATCAACTTAGTTTCCATGATGGAAATATAACGTTCACAGTACCTGCCAGTGCATATGCTGGTGATAAGTTAGTGAGAATGAGAGTAGCAAGTACATTCTTTAACCCTGCTACCGGGCCATGTGGAGTTTCCTCAGTTCCAGTAAGTGGAGGAGGTGTTATTTCTACTGGAGGATTCAGAGATTTCTCTGTGAAAATTTCAAGTGGATTGGCAGTAAACGATGTAAACGGACCAAAAACATCTGAAATTTCTATCTATCCAAACCCTGCAGATACTTTCGTGGAAGTTAAAAACCTGAAAGGAAAAGCTGATTACAGCATTTTCAGTGCAGACGGTAGATTAGTTCAACAAGGTCAGACAGATGGTAACAACAGAATTAACGTTGCATCATTGATCAAAGGAATGTATGTGATCACTCTTAAAGATGACAAAAACACGTACAATACTAAACTTATTAAAAAATAAGAAGACAGTATATTGATAATTAAGACCGGGCATTTGTCCGGTCTTTTTTATATCCTAAAATTCAGAAAAACTGGATGTTAACATAAGTTTCATGTTTCGTTCAAAAAAATTAACTTTACGGAGACAAAAATTATTGGAATGCGAAAGACAATTTCTGTGAAAAAACCGGATTTTAGCGTAGACCCTCTGGAAAGAGAGATCTATAATTTTGAAAAAGACGGATTAGAGTTAAAATCATCTTACACTCAAAAAGATGTTAAAAATGAATCTTTAACACAGACTTCTCCAGGAATTGCACCCTTCCTCAGAGGACCATATTCTACCATGTATGTACAGAAGCCATGGACTGTCAGACAGTATGCTGGTTTCTCTACAGCGGAAGAATCAAACGCATTTTACAGAAGAAATCTGGCAGCAGGACAGAAGGGGCTATCCGTAGCTTTCGACCTTGCGACACACAGAGGATACGATTCTGATCACTCTAGAGTCGTAGGGGATGTAGGTAAAGCTGGTGTAGCTATTGATTCTGTGGAAGACATGAAAATACTGTTCAATGAGATTCCATTAGACCAGATCTCTGTATCCATGACGATGAATGGAGCTGTACTTCCAATTTTGTCTTTTTATATCGTAGCCGCTGAAGAACAGGGCGTAAAACAGGAACTGCTTTCAGGGACAATTCAGAATGATATTCTGAAAGAATTCATGGTAAGAAACACCTATATCTATCCACCGGCTCCTTCTATGAAGATCATTGCGGATATCTTTGAATATACTGCACAGAACATTCCAAAATTCAACTCTATTTCCATCTCAGGATACCACATGCAGGAAGCGGGGGCAACTCCGGTATTGGAAATGGCCTACACCCTTGCAGATGGTCTTGAATATGTAAGAACAGGAATTAAAGCTGGAATGAATGTGGATGATTTTGCACCAAGGCTTTCATTTTTCTGGGCGATCGGTATGAACCACTTCATGGAAATTGCAAAAATGCGTGCCGCCAGATATATCTGGGCCACGCTTTTGGAACAGTTCAATCCGCAGAACGCGAAATCTTTAGCATTAAGAACCCACTCCCAAACTTCCGGATGGTCGCTTACAGAACAGGAACCATTTAATAATATTACAAGAACAGCTATTGAAGCCCTTTCTTCGGCTTTAGGCGGAACCCAGTCATTGCATACGAATGCACTTGATGAAGCCATTGCTCTTCCTACAGATTACTCAGCGAAGATCGCGAGAAACACCCAGATTATTCTTCAGCAGGAAAGTGGAATCTGTGATGTTGTAGATGCCATGGGCGGAAGTAATCTTGTAGAAAGCCTTACCCAGCAGATGATCGAAGAAGCGATGAAGTACATCGATGAGGTAGAGCAGGAAGGTGGAATGACCAAAGCCATTGAAGCCGGAATTCCAAAAATGAGGATTGAAGAAGCTGCTGCAAAAAAGCAGGCTAAAATCGACAGTGGCGAAGAATTCATCATCGGAGTAAATTCATTCAGAACCACCTTAAAACAGGACGGAATTGAAATCCTGGATATCGACAACACTGAAGTTCGAAGAAAACAGATCGAAAGACTCGAAAGAATAAAATCAGAAAGAAATTCTGAAGCCGTTACACAAATCCTGGACGAAATCCGCGAGAGTGCCAAAACAGGAAAAGGAAATCTTTTGGCTTTATGTATAGAAGCCGCAAGAAGAAGGGTAACCCTTGGTGAAATGAGCGATGCTATGGAGGAAACTTTCGGAAGATATAAAGCCAATATTAGAACCATCTCTGGAGTATATGCTATGAATGCAGGGAAAAACGAATATTTTGAAAAAGCGCTTCATCTGACTCAAAAATTTGAAGAGGCAGAAGGACGACGTCCGAGAATTATGGTTGCCAAAATGGGACAGGACGGACACGACAGAGGGGCCAAAGTAGTCGCTACAGCATTTGCCGATATGGGATTTGACGTTGATGTAGCACCATTGTTTCAGACTCCGGAGGAAGTAGCCAAACAGGCTGTAGAAAACGATATCCACATTCTTGGGGTGTCTTCTCTAGCAGCAGGCCATAAAACACTGGTTCCGCAGGTTGTGGAAGAACTGAAGAAATTAGGAGCTGATGATGTAACGATTGTAGTAGGAGGTGTTATTCCGCAGCAGGATTATGAATTCCTGTATGCAAACGGAGCCGATTTTATTTTCGGTCCGGGAACGAATTTACCGAAATGTGCGGTGGAAATCTTACAGAAATTCTTAGAAAACTAAAATAAAACTGCTCTCTCTGTGCGGATTGGTTGAAAAGTACTAATTTCAGTTCTCCAACCATAAAGTACCGTAAGATGAATTTTAAAAATACAACAAAGCCTGCTGCCAATAAAATCATTATTGTCGCAGGCTTAATTTTTATAGCCCTATTTTGTTTTACGGCAGACTGTAAGAATAAACCGGTTCAAAAATCCCCTTTGCCGGCTGATATTAGTTTGGTTAAAAGCCACCTGAAGGCCCTTACCGAAACGCCTGAATTCCGAAACCATAAAAATATTGACCAATTGAATGAAGTTGCAGACTACATTAAACAAAACTTCAGCAAATATGGGGATAGTACGATCTTTCAGGAATATAATGTTGAGGCTAAAATCTATAAAAATGTAATCACTTCCTTCGGAACTGAAAATAAAAAAAGAATCATTATTGGAGCCCATTATGATGTTTGCGGAGATCAGCAGGGTGCCGATGACAATGCTACCGGAGTGACAGCCCTTTTGGAACTTGCCAGAATGCTCAAAAACCAAAAATTGAATTACAGAATTGATCTTGTAGCTTATACATTAGAAGAACCTCCCTATTTCAGGACTGAAAATATGGGAAGTCATATTCATGCCCAGTATTTAAAAGACCATAACATCGACGTTTATGGAATGGCTAGTGTAGAAATGATAGGGTATTTCAAGGATGAAAAAAACTCACAAACCTATCCTTTAGGCATTTTGTCGTGGGTCTATGGAGATAAGGGAGACTTTATTACCCTTGTTAAAAAGTTCGGAGCAGGAAATTTTGTAAATAATTTCAGTACTCAATTTAAAGAAGCCAACCAGATAAAAACAGAAATCTTTACAGCTCCAAAATTTGTAAAAGGAACCGATTTTTCTGATCATCTTAATTACTGGAAATTCGGCTATTCTGCCCTGATGATCACAGATACGTCATTCTTTAGGAATAAAAATTACCACGAGAATACAGATACACTGGAAACGCTGGATCTTGTCAGAATGACCAAGGTAATAGATGGTATTTTTCTCAGCCTGATCCACATGAAATAAAAAAAAATGTTTTCAGATTCATAAAAAATACTATATTTGCATCTGAAAATCAAGTTTAACCCTTTAAAAAACAACGAAGCAATGTTCAAAACGAATCAAAATTCTTCAGCTGGAGTACCCCTTATGGTGGTAAGGCTTCGTGGTTTGGTATACTCTTAGAATAATAGTACAACGAAATATCAAAACCCGAAGTCGTAAAGATCTCGGGTTTTTTATTGCGCAATATGTAAACTCCAGTTTCCCCGAAATTTTTATAGTGTCATTAAGAACAAAATGAAAAGATCTTTTAACAGGTCTGTTTCATGATGTTCACTATCGTAAAATCGATCAACTTAATATTTAGTTAAGTAAAGAATTGTTGTGGTTTGTCAGAATCTAGCTTCTGGCATCTCACTTCTGAATTCTCTTTTATGGAAAATAATAACCTTCTGTTTTATCGGCTGAGAAGCGTAAGAAGCAGAAAAAGAACAGGTAAAAAAGATGTAGAAAAACAGATAAGAAAAAAGTATAAACGTAGTAATGAGCTTTGGAACCTCAGGAGGAATATTCCGTGGATTCCATTGGAAAAACCCTATCAAAGAGGTTTTGTAAGATTCTTCGTGCTGAGTGATGATGTGAAGAGATCCAAAGATGCAGATTTCTATGAAGGAATTCTGAAGAAGATCAACACGTACATGTATTCCGAAAGCCGGCTATTTTTGAAAAAGCGTAGAAAGTTTGGAAGAAGAATATACGTAGAAAAAGCACAGAAACTTAATAGCATTTCCTTTTACTCATGGATAGATCCAAAGTTTGGGCTTGCCCCCAGAGAGAGGCAGTATTTTCTTAGAAAAGAAGAATACAATCCGTTCAGAAAAAGAGCTGAAACGTACTACGAATTCATTGAACCCTGGAGATTTACTCTACGGATAAGACCCCATATGATTACGCACTATAAACCAGTTGACCTGAATCTCGAGAGAGAATATGCTTCACTGAAGGCATATGTGGAACAGCATAAAATTGCGGGAATCATCCGAAAAAAAATCTATGGTAAATCAAATGCCTGGAAAAGGGAATATGAAACTGATCTTATCAAAAGCAGGAAATATGCAAACTGCATCATGTCTGCAACAGAGATTGCAGAATATTTTGAGGACTTATAAGTCCAATATTATTTAAAACAAAAACAATGGGAAATTTAAAACTAAAAGGAAAAGATATATTAAAACTGGGTTATCCAAATAATCAAAGCGTCAATGTGGCTTTAGAGGTCATGAAAAGGAATTTTGCAACCAAGAATATTCATCATGTAAAATCTATTTTAAAAGACATTCTCCTCAATCCTGAGAACTTTGAAAAAGACCTGACTTTCGGACAGATCGCAGAATCCCTGCTTTCATCCAGAAAAACAGAAAAAAGAATGCTCAATAGCCAACGGGCTTCTTTTCAGATCTTTGGAAATAATATCTCTGAAGAGGCAAAAAACCAGCTGTATACGGCTTTAAAACTGCCAATATCAACTCAGGGAGCGTTAATGCCCGATGCTCACAGCGGTTATGGACTTCCTATAGGAGGTGTTTTGGCTGTAGAAAATGCGGTGATCCCCTACGGAGTAGGAATGGATATTGGCTGCAGAATGAGCCTCAGTATTTTGGATATACCCGTTTCATATCTTGACGGAGCAAGAGATAAATATGAAAAAGCTCTTGCTGAACACACCAAATTCGGGATGTATGAAACGCATAAATCTCATGTAGACCACGAAATCTTTGAAAGAGATACATTCGGGATGATCCCGATTTTGAGAAGATTAAAAGGAAAAGCCATTAAGCAGATGGGATCATCAGGTGGCGGAAATCATTTTGTGGAATTTGGAGAAGTCGAAATCACGGAAGAAGAAGAACAGATTGGATTACCGAAAGGCAAATATCTCGGAATTCTTTCACATAGCGGTTCCAGAGGTCTGGGAGCAGAAATTGCACAGTATTATTCAAGAGTTGCGGCAGACCAGTGTCCATTGCCAAAGGAAGCGCAGCAGTTTGCCTGGCTGGATCTCAACACCCATCTCGGACTGGAATACTGGACTGCGATGAACCTTGCCGGAGATTATGCTTCCGCCTGTCATGATGATATCCACAGAAGGCTTGTGAAAGCTGTAGGAGGAAGAGTAAAGGCGAGGATAGAGAATCACCACAATTTCGCATGGAAAGAAATTCACAACGGAAAAGAGGTCATCGTCCACAGAAAAGGGGCAACACCTGCCAACGAAAATGAATTGGGAATGATTCCGGGATCTATGACAGCAAAAGGTTTTATCGTCCGTGGAAAAGGAAATCCTGATGCTTTAAATTCAGCATCGCATGGTGCAGGAAGAGCTCATTCGAGAGGTGAATGCCGAAGCCTTTTTACGCAGAATGATATCAAAAAAGAACTGAAGCTCAAGAAAGTTACCCTGATTGGTGGGAATACTGAAGAAGCACCAATGGCATACAAAGATATCCATGAAGTAATGAATGCGCAGAGTGAACTGGTAGATATACTGGGAACATTTCAGCCCAGAATTGTGAGAATGGATAAATAACTAAGTTGCAGGCTTCTGGTTATCAGTTGTTATTTTTCAACGGGTAACCGGAAACCGGTAACTAAACGACAAAAAATAAAAAAATGGGAGCACCTCATAATATAAAAAGATACGGAGAAGTCTGGCCGGAATTTAGAATCCGCCACGGACTTGAAATTTTAAATAAATTAAAGGCTAAAGTCATCATATCCGGTGGCTGGGCATGGCATTTTATGTCGGAAAAATCGCATACGGAGTACAAACATGCCCACGATCATAAGGATATTGATGTTTTTGTAAAAAAAGAAAATGCAGCAGAAACAGTCATGATCCTGCAACAGGAAGGTTTTCAGAAAGTATGGACCCGGTATGATCATCTCCAGAGTGAAGAAAATTTCAGGAGATATGAGAAAACGGTAGAACTTGAAAACGGTAAATCTCATAGAATCACCATCGATTTCTTTGAAAAAAATGATCTTGATACGATTGAGATAGATGGTTTTACTGTTGTTAAGCCGGATGTTTTGCTGACTTTTTACCGAAATATCCATTCCAGTGATAAATGCTGGGCTGTAATGGCTGCCAAAGATTTGTTGGAAAAAGGAATTGACCCTGTTGGTCATCCAAAATTAAATGAAATCCCTAAAGGAGATTAAAATGGAAAAACTCATACAAATAACTTCTGGAAGAGGACCTTTAGAGTGCCAGTGGGTTACCGCTAAACTACTGAAAGTCTTCCTTGAAGAGGCAAAAGATAATAAAATAGATTATGAAATCATCCACCGTGAAAATGGGGATGAAAACCTGACCCTCAAATCCGTAACCATTCTCTTAAGAGCAAAAGGTTTAAATGAATTTTTAAAAAGTTGGTTAGGAAGTATCTGCTGGACGGGAAAAAGTACATTCAGGAAACTACATAAAAGGAGCAACTGGTTTATCGGAGTTTTTGAACTGGAAGGACTGGAGAAGATCAATTTTAATGAAAAAGATATTCAGTTTCAGACCACAAGAAGCCAGGGAAGCGGCGGACAAAACGTGAATAAAGTGAATACAGCCGTTCGCGCAACCCATTTACCAACGGGACAAAGTGTTTTCGTGCAGGATACTCGTTCACAATTGGAGAACAAAAAATTGTCTGTCACAAGATTAAAGGAAAAAGTGATGGAACAGAATATCATTCAGCTTCAAAAAAGAATGGAGGAAACCTGGAACAACCACTTGCAGGTGCAAAGAGGAAATCCGGTCCGTACATTTTCCGGGACAGATTTTAAAAAGAATCATCAGGATAAATCATTTAAAAAACAGAGAAACATCCTGAAAAAAGAATTAAAAAACGAAAGAAATGACCTTAACTAAAAACAAATATTATTTTGAAGCCCTGGACAATTATCCATACAGTCTTCCTGATTGCCTTGAAGCTTTAAATTACGCGTTATCCTATGATCCTGAAGATGCAGACAGTCTTTGCCTTATGGGAAGGATATATAGTGAAATGCTGGCCGATCATGATAAAGCTAAAATGTATTTCGGAGAGGCGATGCAGTGCAATGTGGGTAATCTCAATACACCAGAGCATTATATCAAATGTCTTTTGGCTCATGAAGATCTGGAAGAAGCAGAGAAGCTGATCAGTTACGCATTAAAAATAAAAGGGATAGATAAAGCCAGGATATTAATACAAAAATCGTTGTTATTTGAGATTCGTTTTGAATATACAAAAGCTTTGGAACCTTTAAGAGAGGCTAAGAAATACTGTTACGATCAGGCTATGACCGATATTGTAACGGGTAGGATCAAATTTGTTAAAAACAAAATGAAAAAAAGAAGAACGAAAAAAAAGAAAAAGTAAATTAGTTTCTTCCCAAACAGTAGAGACTTAAATATTCGTTGAATTAAGTAAGAGGATCTTTTTTAAGGTCCTTTTTTGTAGCTTTAATAGATGGAACTCTATTTCGAACTTAAAACACTTCAGTTAAAGGAAACTTTCTCCATTGCGTATGGAAATTATGACAAAAGGGAAGCCTTGCTGGTAGAATTATCTTATCTAAACTTTAAAGGTTATGGTGAATGTGTTGCTATTGATTATTATCAGATTAATTTGAAGAGCTTTATACGTAAACTAAAAGAAATACAGCCGTTACTTCAAAAACAGAGCATTATCCATCCAACAGAATTTTTCGCTATTCTTTCAGAACTTCATTTGCATCCGTTTTTGATGTCTGCTTTAGATTGTGCCTATTGGGATCTCTTTGGAAAACTTGAAAACATCAGCTTTACAGAATTAAATGATATTCCTGCTGAGAGCTTAGTTGAAAGCTCTGTCACCATTTCTATAGCAGCTATTGAAGATCAGATCAGTAAAATAAAGAAAAGCAGCTGGAATAGATTTAAAGTGAAATGCAAAGGACTGAACCAAGATCATATTGGACAACTGTTGAGGTTAAACAGGCATATTGCGCTGGATTCCAATGCTAGTTTTACAGACCAGGATTGTCTGTGGCTTCAGGAAAATGAAATGATAAGCAGGTTTTCTTATCTGGAACAGCCAAGACCTATTGGGAATTACAAAATATTAAGCAAAGAAAGTTTTACCAACTGGATGGCTGATGAAGACTGTCAGAACCTTAATTCTCTTGAAAAACTTTTGCCCTATTATAAAAGTGTCAATATCAAATTAATGAAATGTGGAGGACTCACGCCTGCACTCGAAATGATTAGAAAAGCGAAAGAATTAGGTTATAAAGTGATGATCGGCTGCATGACAGAATCCAGCATTGGTATATCGGCCGGCTGCGTACTGGCAGGTCTTAGTGATTTTGCAGATCTGGATGGAGCCCATCTGATCTCCAATGATTATGCCTCGGGAAATTTCGTGGAAAATGGAAAAATAATCCTATCCGGAAAACCAGGCCTCGGAATAGTTTTAAAATAAACCACAAAAAAATATGAGTTATGAGGCTGATACACTCTAACTCTAACTTCTCAAACTCTCCGATACAGAAAATTACTTCTTATTTACAGAGATCAGGTAATCATAAACCATTTGGTGCTGCTCGTCACTTAATTTTGCTTTCGGAGCCATTCTGCTTAGTGTTTTGATCCATCCCTGATCGTCGTGTTTAGCTGGATCCGGAAGTTTGTGACATTTGGAGCATGAATTTTCAAAAATAGTTTTACCCTGAACAAGCTGTTCAGAGGCAGTGTATTTTGGTCCGGTTACAGCGACACTTTTAGGACCGCATGAAACCATACATGCAGCGCCTGCAGCTATACTTAAAATTACTTTTTTCATATCCCTGTTTTTTTTGATTGGGTAATTATTTTTTCACAGAAACAATATAATCGTAAACCCACTGATGCTGCTCATCTGTCAGTTTTGCTTTTGGAGCCATCGAATTCATGATTCCTACCCACTGTACTGAAGTATGCGCCGTAGGATCAGGTAATTTATGACATCTTCCACAAGAATTTTCAAAGATTGTTTTCCCCTGTGCAAGTTGTTCTGCAGTAGAAACAGCAGGTCCTATGGGAGCAACAGTTGAAGCCTTTGGAGTACAGGATGCCAATAAAATCCCGGCAAGTAATGCAGCAGCAGATATCTTTTTCATATTTTAAATTTTGAATTGTAACAAATGTAGGAATTTCCATCTCCCATTGATATGGTGAACTCTAGTTTTAATTTAGAAGAAATAAAATTAACGCCTCATTATATGGGAGTTTGCAGGTTATTTTTATATTTTTGAATCAATGAAATTTTCGACAGACGAACTAATGGAAGGAATAAGGTCAGGCGACAAACGTCTGACAGCAAAAGCTATTACATTAGTTGAAAGTAAAAAAGCTGAGCACAGAATTCAGGCAGAGGAGCTTCTGAAAAGGATAATGCCCTTTACAGGCAATTCTATCAGGGTAGGAATAACGGGAGTTCCGGGCGCAGGAAAGTCTACATTTATCGAAAATTTCGGTAGGCTGGTCATTGCAAACGGCAAAAAAGTAGCGGTTTTGGCCATTGATCCCAGTTCTTCTATTAATAAAGGAAGTATTTTGGGTGATAAAACCCGAATGGAGGAGCTCGCTAAAGAAGAAAATGCCTTTATACGCCCTTCTCCAAGTTCCGGATTTCTTGGAGGTGTCGCCAATACTACTTTTGAAACCATGATGATTTGTGAAGCAGCGGGTTATGATTATATTCTTATTGAAACCGTAGGCGTTGGGCAGTCTGAGGTTTTGGTGGCTGATATAACGGATGTGTTTCTATTTCTTAAAATCATTGGAGGAGGAGATGAACTGCAGGGGATTAAGCGTGGGATTATGGAAATGGTAGATCTTATTTTCATCAATAAAGTTGAGCAGGACAATCTGCAGAAAGCAAAAAATACAAGACTGGAGTTAAAAAGGGCCCTGGACTTTATTCCTCCAAAAGAAAAAGGTTGGAAAATTCCGGTATTATTAGGTTCTGCTCTTTATAATGAAGGTCTGGATGAGGTCTACGCCAAGATCTTCGAATTCACAGATATGAAAAAGAAAACAGGCCGTTTTAACGAAGTTCGTACCCAGCAGGCAGAAAAACGGTTTGAATATTGGGTTCAGGAATATATTCTGGCCATGATGAAAAGAAGCAGTTCCGTAGAAGAGGCTTACATAAAGCACAAAAAAAATGCTTCAGAAATGGTTTCTAATCCCAGCACTGAAGCAAAAATATTTGTTGAAAAATTTTTATCTAAAGACTAAAGTTTTTCCTTCTCTTTTTCTATTTTCTGATTTTCCGAAACATAACCGTCATAAGTGATCGGCTGTCTGTCGTTGCTTTGTATAGAAACAAATGCTTTACCGTTTTTAAACACCTCTATATTAATCTGATCAACATTTCTTACATCATTGGGCTTGATTTTTAAAGTCCAGTTGCCTTTTTTATTTTGAGATTTGTTGACGGTGAAATCTTTGGATACAAAGCGGTAGCCGGTTTCAGATGAATTATATGAAGCATTGTACATTCTGCCAAAATAGGGAAGGGCTACATCCATATTATTTTTTTTAAGCTCTATAGAATAGCCTCCACCTTGCAGCTGAAGTATTCTGGTTGTAGGTGCATTCTGAATAGAACCGATCGCATTGATCACTTCATAGTTCATAGGATTGGCCCTTTGAGCATTAAAAGTAAATTCCTCGGAACCTACCAGTGTATCTACTGTTTTGGAATCTAAATAAGCTTGTGAAGAGCAGCTCTCAAAGAGAAAAAAGAAACCAAAAATAAATATAAGTGAAATATACTTTTTCATAACCGTAATTATTGTTAAATTTAAATAGCAAAATGTATGCAAATATATGGGTTGTTATCTGTTTTGGAATAAAAATTGTAAATGTTGAATTATTAACACTCGAACTATGAAATTTACACATCTATTAGGAATAGGAGCAGTTGCCCTGTCAGCTGTAGCTTGTACTACCAATCCGATTACGGGGAGGTCGTCTTTGCAGATTGCCAATAACTCGGAAATACTGACAATGTCTTCCCAGGAATATAGAACAACATTGTCTAAATCTAAAATTATCTCCGGAACTGCAGATGCTAAAAAAATAGTGAGTGTAGGGAGTAGAATAAAAAGCGCCGCTGAAAGATATTACCAGAGTATCGGAAGATCTGCCGATCTTGCCAATTATAGCTGGGAATTTAACCTTATCCAAAGCAATGAATTAAATGCCTGGTGTATGCCTGGCGGGAAAGTTGCAGTGTATACCGGTATTCTTCCTGTAACAAAAAATGATAATGGTCTTGCAGTAGTTATGGGGCATGAGGTTTCACATGCTTTGGCAGGTCACGGAAATGAAAGGATTTCTCAGGCAATGGTTGCACAGTATGGAGGTTCTATTTTGGGAGGAACAATTTCGAACTCACAATGGGCCGGTATTTTTGAAAAAGTGTATCCTATCGGATCTCAGGTTGCTTTACTGAAATATGGAAGAAACCAGGAATCCGAAGCAGACCAAATGGGACTTTATCTGATGTCGATGGCAGGATATGACCCGAGAGAAGCTATTCCTTTCTGGAATAGGATGGAAGGAGCGTCTTCAGGAGCAAGACAGCCTGAGTTTTTATCTACCCACCCGAACCCTGAATCCAGAATTTCGGATATCAATAAAAACCTTCCAAAAGCCCTGGAATATTACAAAGCTGCAGGAGGGAAAATATAATGATTTAAAATTTTAATCTTGTATAGAGTCTTATTGAGTTTTAACCCATCGAGATAAGGCTCCTTTTAATCTAAAAACCACTAAACACAATATTTATGAAAAGTTTATCAATTACAGGACTTATATTGCTGGCTGTTTCAGCATTGCTTTTTTATCTGACGACTGACTTTACAGTAGGAGGAATTACGATATCCCATATGATGGGGGTGATGGCCGGAGTAGGAATTGGGCTTATCATTGGAGGAATGGTTGGATATGTAAGTAAGGGAAGTGCTCTGAAGGCAGAAGAGAAAAGAAAAGAATTCAAACAGTTGCAGAAAGATAAAGAAGATCTGGAAAAGCAGGCGGCAGAAATTGCCCAACGTGAAGCAGAACTTCAACGTCAAAATCAAAACCCTCAAATTTAAAAATTTGAGGGTTTTTCTATAGTTGTTGTTTTCAATTATTTAAACTTATAGCCTACTCCTACTAAAAACAGGTTAGGTCTGTTGTCATATCTGATTTCAGAACCTGAAACCTTATTAATGAAGTTTCTTTCATCCTTACTGAATGAACCTTCGTATCGTGCATTGATAAGCAGTTTTTTGATTTCAAGCTGCGCACCGAACTGATATCCTACTGTGAAATTATTTTTAACATTTTCCTTGAAGTCATTATAGGTGTTTTCCTTGCTTAAATTGTAGCTTGCTACAGGCCCCACAAAAACACCTAACATATCTCCTAAAACTTTATGTCCTAAAAGAATAGGCATATCAAGACGGTTGCTTTTAACATCAAAAGTAGTGTTTTCTGTAGTGAACTCATTTTTGAAGTGGGTGTAGTACAATTCCGGCATTACATAAAATGAACCTGGAAGCCCTACTTTCAGGGAAAGTCCTGCATTGAAACCAACATTATTTTTTCCTGTTCCTTCAATGGCCTCATTAACTGTTCCTTTAAAGTTTTTCCATGAAGGAGAGCTCGTCGGAAATATTAAGTTAGCTTTCGCTGCCAGTGATATCTGTGCAGAAGCGAACATTGAAAATCCGATTAATGCTATACTAAGTACCTTTTTCATTATCATCTATTTTAGTGATTGTATTTTCAATCGTTTTATTATTTTCAAGTAAATACTCTCTCAGTTCTTTAAACAGTTCTGAAGAATAAACGAAGTCAATTAGATTTTTATTGCCTGCAGTGATTAAGACATCCTTGTTTCCTTCCCATTCCTTGATTCCCAATCGTAGATATACAATTTTTTCCCCAATCGTCATCACAGAATTCATATCGTGTGTATTAATGATTGTTGTTGTATTGTATTCCTGGGTAATCTCAAGCAGCAGATCATCAATAATATTAGAAGTATAAGGGTCAAGACCGGAGTTGGGTTCATCACAGAACAAATACTTCGGGTTGTTCACAATCGCTCTCGCAATGGCTACACGTTTCTGCATTCCTCCCGAAATCTCTGATGGGAATTTTCTGCCTGCCTTATCAAGATGTACTCTGCCTATTACGTCAAAAACCCTCTTCTTTTTTTCTCTGAAAGTAAGGTTTGTAAACATGTCCAGTGGAAACATAATGTTCTCTTCGACAGTGAGTGAGTCGAAAAGCGCACTGCCCTGAAATACTGTTCCGATTTCTGAACGCAGATGCTGTTTCTGATCCCTCGTCATCGTGTTGATATCCGTTCCGTCAAAAAGGATTTCTCCTGATGATGGCTGATAAACATTCAGTAAACTTTTCAGGAAAACAGTTTTTCCGGAACCACTTTGTCCGATGATCAGGTTCACTTTTCCTTTGTCAAAAGAAGTTGAAATTCCCTTAAGTACTTCAACATCACCAAAACTCTTCTTCAGATCTTTTACCTCAATCATCAGCTTAATATTAATTGGGTTAAAATTAATTCAGAAATGATAATAAATACCATTGTCCATACTACCGCCTGGGTACTTGCTCTACCTACTTCCAGCGACCCTCCCTGTACATTATATCCAAAATAAGAAGGAACTGTAGCAATAATAAAAGCAAATACAGTAGTTTTTACAAATGCATAATACACGAACAAGTTGGGCATATACATCTGAATCCCTACGATGTAGTCGTTCTCAGTCCAGTTACCAGTCAGCATACCTGCCAAATGTCCACCACCTATACCGAAGACGATACTGATGGCAATAAGAATAGGATTGAAAATAACGCAGGCGAAAATTTTAGGCAATATCAGGAAATTGGGAGAATTTACACCCATAATATCCAGTGCATCGATCTGCTCAGAAACCCTCATTGTTCCTATACTTGATGCTATATATGACCCTACTTTACCTGCCAGAATAAGACTGATAATCGTTGGGGAAAATTCCAGAACCAAAACGGCTTTGGTAGCATATCCCACGAATGAAGGTGGGATAGGAAAGGACGAAGAGGCAAAGTTATTGAACATCTGGATAGCAACTACTGCTCCCACAAATATAGAAGTGAAGATCACAAGCCCAAAAGAATTGACGCCGAGATCATTGATTTCTCTCATGAACAGCTTCCAAAAAACCCTCATTTTCTGGGGTTTCTGCAAGGATTTACCTAGAAGGATAATGTATTCTCCTACTGCTGTAAAAAACTTTTTTAACATGTTGCTAAATTAGACTTTTTTTATTTAATTAAGGTTAAGGCTCAGCCATAGCTCTGAGGATTATTAAACCTTAGAAGCAAATATGATTCCTCAATTTTAATCTTAACCTTTTGTTTGATTTATTTTGCGTTTTTATCGCCACCGATGACCAATAAAACGGTCTTTAAAACAATCACCAGATCCAGGACAAAACTCCAGTTCCTTACATAGAACGTATCTGCCAATATCCTTTTTTTCATTTCTACCTCTACGTCTCCATAATCTCCCCGCAATCCATTGACCTGCGCAAGACCTGTAATGCCCGGAGAAACCATACTTCTTAAGCTGTATCTTCCGATCTTGGGTTTATAGTAATTGTCAACAGCCAGCATGTGTGGACGTGGTCCTACAATAGACATTTCCCCTTTGATGACATTAATGAACTGAGGCAGCTCATCAAGACTGGTTTTTCTGAGAAATTTACCAATACTTGTGATTCTGGAATCATTATCTTCGGTCGTTTTTGTGGCAGATTCATCATTCACGACCATGGTTCTGAATTTCAGGCAGCAAAATACTTCCTCATGAAAACCATATCTTTTTTGAACAAAAAATACAGGCCCCTTAGATGTTACCTTTATTAATATAGCAATAACAGGAAACAGCCATGAACAAAGCAGGACTAAGATAGTGATTGAAAAAACAAGATCAAAAATCCTTTTCACCAGAAAATTAGAATAATAATCTAAAGGATATTTTGCCTGACTGAGCACTGGCTGCGTCTGAATATACCCCAGATCATACAGGAAAAAGTCACTCTGTGTAATGCTAGGAATTAATGAGATATGAACCTTATTATCTTCGGCCAGCTTAAATAACTCTTTTTCCACGCTCTCGGTGAACGTGTTTTCGGTAGAGAGAAACAGGGTATGAATTCCATTCCTTTTCCAAAAATCAACGAGTTTATCCTTGCTGATATCTGAACTTTCATATTCAAATATTCTGTATCCGTAATCTTTTCTATCCTGAAATATATTCCTTAAAATCTCTGTTGAGCTTGTTTCTCCCAGAAACATTACATTTCTGTAATTGATCCCCAGTGAGCGAAAATACTTAATAGAGAAGTAAATCACCGATTTCGCTAGGAAAATACAGAAAAACAGATAAAAAGAAAGCCAATATATATCCGAATTGAAAAATACATTTTTGCTCACTTTCCCAATAAGGAGCACTCCCAATATAAAAAACAGAAAATGAATCAGCAATCGCTCAAGAAACAAAGTATAGGTGAGATTCCTCTGAATATTATAAATTTTTGTCCTGCCGCTCAGCAGCATCCAGAACAAAAACAGCAATATCAGTGAGAAAATATTTTGATACCAGGTCTCTTCATGATATCTTAAACTCTCATTCCTGCTTATAAAAAAGAATATGAAGATAGATGCAATAACCATAAGGTCAAGCAAAATAATGATCGATTTCAGGTATCTAGAGTATCGAATTCTCTGCATCTATCGGTGTTTATAACGGATACGAAGAGCGAAGGTACATATTTTTTACGGGATATTCAGGTATTTATGTGTCTGAACCGACGCTTGCCATTCCGGATGAGCTAAAATAAAATCAGTGATTTTTGGATACATCTCATCACGCTTGCTCCATTCGCTCTGCATATACAGCTTACAGTTTTCAGAAACCTTGGCGGCCTGCTCCTGTGCAAATGTAAAATCGTGTTGATTGAAAATAATTACTTTAAGTTCACTTGCTTTCGCATAAATCTCTTCTTTAGGAAGTCCTGTCTTCTTAGGAGAAAGAGTGATCCAGTCGATTTGTCCACTTAAAGGATAGGCTCCGGACGTTTCAATGTGAATGGTACATCCCAGCTCCTTTAATTTAGAGGTCAGAACATCCAGGTTCCACATAAGCGGTTCTCCACCTGTAAGAACAATAGTCTTGCAGTGTTTGGCTGCCGTTTCTGCAATTTCTTCTGCATTCATTAATGGATGGAGTTTAGGATCCCAGCTTTCTTTTACATCACACCAGTGGCAGCCGACATCGCAACCTCCTAATCTGATGAAATAGGATGCTTTTCCGGTATGTGCCCCTTCTCCCTGTAAAGTGTAAAAATGCTCCATTACGGGGAGCATTTTACCTTCTTTTAATAAAATATCTTCTTCTTTATTCATTTTAAAATTAGTCGTTATAGACCGAAGTTTTGTATGCGATGATGGTGTTTTTCATCAGCATGGCTCTCGTCATAGGTCCTACTCCTCCAGGTACCGGCGTAATCCAGCTTGCTTTGGCTGCACAGCTGTCAAAATCTACGTCACCTGCAAGGTAGTATCCTTTTGGAGAGTCATCATCTACTCTTGTTATACCTACATCCACAATTACTGCACCGTCTTTGATCATATCTCCTTTTAAGAAATGAGGATCACCTAAGGCCGTAATAACGATGTCTGCTTTTTTTGTATACTCTTCAATATCTTTTGTATAAGAGTGCGTCAATGTTACAGTAGAGTTACCCGGGAAATCTTTTCTTCCCATCAGGATGCTCATAGGTCTTCCCACGATTTTACTTCTTCCTATAATTACACAGTCTTTTCCTTTAGTTTCAATATTATATCTTTCCAATAACGTCAGGATCCCGAAAGGAGTAGCAGGAAGGAATGTATCCATTTCCAAAGCCATCTTTCCGAAATTTTCAGGGTGGAAACCGTCCACGTCTTTTCTTGGATCGATAGCGAGAATAATTTTTTCCTGATCGATCTGATCCGGCAAAGGAAGCTGTACAATGAAACCGTCTACAGCCTTAGATTTATTCAGTTCGTCGATCTTTTCCAATAATTCCGATTCAGAAACTGTACTTGGGAATTTTACAAGTGTAGATCGGAATCCTACTTCCTCACAGTCTTTTACTTTACTGTTTACATAGGCCTTGCTCGCTCCGTTGTTTCCAACAAGAATCGCTACCAGATGCGGTGCTCTTTTCTTGCTTTCCAGGATCTTTTCCACTTCAACCTTGATCTCTGCCTTTATTTCTTTGGATACTTTAAGTCCGTCAAGAATTTCTGCCATTTTTACTTTTTTTACTTTTATTTAGATTTTATTGAATACAACAATATCCTGGAATTCATCGGCACCTTCCTTTTCTACATCAGTTCTCCAGAATCCTTCTTTTATAGCGGTCACTTTTAATCCTGCTTCTGCCGCCATCTGGTTCAGGAGTGGAATGCTTACCGCAATATTGGCAGCGGTCACCTTATCATCCATCAGTCTGTAACCGTCATATTGATGAGGGAACGGCATTGTACCATATTCCGTTTTGGATTCATCATACAGAAAGAACGTGGCTAAACACTGTCCGCCGCTGTTCAGAACCCTGCTGATCTCACTCAGATATCTTTTAATCTCAGGTATCTGCATATGCGTGAAAACTGAGAACAAAAATGCTTTGTCGAACCGGGCATCATTATAAGGAAATGTAAAGTTTTCCGCTTTTTGGCTGAAAGTATTATACAGATCATTATAAATCGGAGTAAACTTGAATTTAAAATTCGGATGCTTTAGTCCAATATTTTTGTTGCACCAGTTAATTCCTTTTTCTACAGCGTCGAAACCGTCGTAAGTACCCTTATCAATAATTCCGGTAAGAGCTACAGCCGTTCTTCCGATTCCACATCCTACGTCAAGGACATGGTCTGTATTTTGTAACCCGATATATTTTTTAAGTGCATTTACCTGACGTATTCCATGAGGAATAAAGTCGCTGCCTCCTACGTAAATATCCCCTTTCTTAGGCTCATTTTTAGATCTTTTTCCCGTAAGACCATCATAGAGGTCGATTGGGAAGTAATAGATCTTTCTTCCCAGAAGCCTGAGGCCGGGAGGAAGTTTGTAATAATATGATCGTAATGCAGACATCTGCTACTTATTTCCTTTATAATAATTAATCAATCCGTTGGTAGAGCTGTCATGAGAGCTTATGGTCTCACTGCTTTCAAGTTGAGGAAGGATTTTATTGGCTAAAACTTTTCCTAATTCCACTCCGAACTGGTCAAAACTGAAAATATTCCAGATCACACCCTGTACAAAGATTTTATGTTCATACAGTGCAATAAGCTGTCCTAATGAAAAAGGAGTTAATTCGTTGAATAATATAGAGTTGGTAGGTGTGTTTCCGTGGAAGACTTTGTAGTTCAATAGTCTGTCGATCTCCTCCTCAGATTTTCCTTCGTTTTTCAATTCTGCTTCCACTTCCTCTTCAGACTTTCCGAAAGCAAGTGCCTCAGTCTGTGCAAAAAAGTTAGCTAAAAGCTTCGGCTGATGGTCCGAAACCGCATTGCTGCTTTTTATATAAGCGATAAAATCAGCCGGAATTAATTCTGTTCCCTGGTGGATAAGCTGGTAAAAGGCATGTTGACCGTTTGTTCCTGGTTCGCCCCAGATGATTGGTCCTGTTTCATATTCTACAAATGCTCCGTTTCTGTCTACGCACTTTCCGTTGCTTTCCATATCTCCCTGCTGAAGATAAGCTGCGAATCGGTCAAGATATTGAGAATAAGGAAGAATCGCATATGTTGTTGCAGCGTAAAAATTACGATACCAAATCCCTAAAAGTCCCATCAGAACCGGAACGTTTTCCGAGAAATCTGCGGTTTGAAAATGCTGGTCTGTATCAGAAGCTCCTTTTAGAAGTTCCTCAAAATTGTCATATCCTACGGCCAGGACAATGCTGAGACCGATAGCGCTCCAAAGAGAATATCTTCCACCTACCCAGTCCCAGAACTCAAAAATATTTTCTTCTGCAATGCCGAATTTTTTAACTGCTTCAACATTAGTAGATAAAGCCACGAAATGTTTCGCTACATCTTCCTCTTTTCCTGCTTTCAGAAACCAGTCTTTTGCAGAGTTGGCATTCGTCATCGTTTCCTGAGTTGTAAAAGTCTTGGAAGCAATGATGAATAATGTAGTTTCAGGATTCAGATTGTTAACGGTTTCTGCAATATGATTGCCATCAACGTTTGAAACAAAATGAACGTTTAATCTAGTTTTAAAATGTTTTAAAGCCGAACAAACCATTACCGGGCCCAGATCTGAACCTCCGATTCCTATATTGACCACATCTGTAATTTCTTTTCCACTGAAGCCTTTATGTTCTCCGGAAATAATTTTCTCAGAGAACGCTTTCATATGCTCAAGAACCCTTTTGATCTGAGGTTTTATGTTTTCACCGTCTACAATGATCTCCTTATCAGAGAAATCTCTCAATGCAGTGTGTAAAACTGCTCTTCCTTCTGTTTCATTGATTTTATCACCTGAAAACATTTTGGAAATTGCATCTTTCAGTTGACATTCGTCTGCTAACTGCAATAAAAGTTCTTTCGTTCTCGAATCAATCAGATTTTTAGAATAATCGAAAAGAAAGTTGTCTTTCTGCAAAGAAAATTCCTTAAAACGATCTGCATTGTATTGGAAAAGACTTCTCAGATCAAAGTCGTTTTCTGCAAAATGATCTTCAAGCGCTTTCCAGCTGGTGGTTTGTATAGGATTTATTTTTGATAGCATAGATTAGGAATTAGATAGATTCAGAAAAGATGAGATGGGATCAAAATGTTTAAAATCCATATCATTTTATTTCTGATGTGCAAATTTAAGGAAAAATAAAACCTCAGATAAATTTGAGCGGGATAAATAACATTTTTTTAAAAAACAAACCCCAGATCAAGTCTGAGGTTTTATGGTTACTGTTTTGTGAAAGATGCATAATGAAGGCTATTCATCTATTTCGTTCAGGATATTTTCAAGGCGCTTTGCATTTCTTCCGTAGATGTACCGGGTCCATAAAACAATGCTTGTTACTATTGCTGCTGTTCCAATCAGAACACTTATGATAAGAGCCTGCTGATAAGGAGCTGACATATTTCCTAAAGATTCTCCTTTTTTCTCCAGCAAATTATAAAACTCCAGCCCTAATGCGATCATAAAATGAGGAAGAAGGAGAAATCCGAAAGATTGATATCTCTCCATATTCAGTTTCAATTCATGGTATATTTTCCAGAGGCTGTTTTTGGTATTTCCCGTATACAGTTCGGTTTGCTTATAAAATTTGTAAAATCCGAAAAGATAGTATGAAGATATCACCACAAGAATGGCGTAAGAGGTATAATAAATAATATACTGAGATTCAGGGAAATCTAACTGCTGTGGAAAGAATGCAATCAAAATGACGGCAATAACCTGCATCGGAAATTCAGCTTTCATACTTTTCTGAATCTTTTCGATAGGATGCTTGCTCTTTTTTAGCTGTTCTATAGTGTTGGGAATATGGACGCTGTCACCGTCTTCCTTATTCCACTGTTCTTTTAATTGATCAAAATTCATAACCTGATTTTTTTATGATTTGTTGTAATTTTTCTTTGGTTCTGTTAAGTTTTACACGGGCATTGCCTTCGCTTAGTCCCAGGTTATCCCCGATTTCTTTGTGGGACATCCCTTCCATGAAATAAAATATAACGGCTTTCTCAAGCGCTTTAAGCTCCTGGACTGCGCTGTAGAAAACTTCCAGTTGTTTATCCTTTGCGGGATTGTAATCTTCATGTTGTACTTCAAAATGATCAGGAACATCAGTTTGATTGCTGGTGCGTTGTTTTTCTTTTTTTAAATAAGTGATAGCGGTATTGATTGCTACACGGTACATCCAGGTAGAAAATTCGCTGTTGCCTTTGAAGTTCTGGTAAGATTTCCACAGCTGAATAAGAATCTCCTGCTGCAGGTCTTCCCGGTCTTCCACAGAATCCGCATAGATACGGGAGGCCTTGTATAAAATGCCTTTGTGTTGATTGACAAGCTTTAAAAAAGCGGTTTCAGTTTGACTGCTCACGATGATTTCATGGTTTGGTTATGCGTTATAAGCTTGATACAGGTTTTACAGTGTATCCTTTTGATCTTAAAAGTTGGATAACTCCGTTTTCGCCCATAAGGTGAGCTCCTCCCACGGCAAAGAAAGCACTTTCTTTTTTCATTATTTCCGGCATTTTCTCTGCCCAGTTTTTGTTTCTGTCCGTAAGCATCGCTTTTTCCTGTTTAGCATTCATTATTTTATCATTTTTAAAGAGTGTATAGAGGGACTGTACATCTTCTTTTTTGAATGCTTCGACCATTTCCTTAAGCAGAATTTCATATTCTTTGCCCATTTTCAACTGTCCGATTACTGCTTTCAGATCATATGCTTTATTGATGGAGGTCATCTGATCTTCTACTTTCTCAAGTCCGCTGACTTTCTTTTTGTTTTTCAAAGCATTTTGAAGAAGCTCGATTTCATATAATTTTATTTCAGTCTGGGGGCATGGTAAAGCTTTCATTGAAATAAGGGCATACAATCCCTGCGAACTGGAATGATCCATTTTCTTTAAGTCTGTTCCATAATCAGCAAGGATCTTATCCAGTTCATTTGCCTCTTCAGGAGAAAGCTGTTCTGATAGTTTTTTATCGGTCTGATACATTTTCTGCATCGCCGCAATTTCTGTAGGTTCCGTATAATTGATTTCCATGACAAATTGCTCAGATTTTTCAAGAGCCTTCATGACCTTTGTTTTTATTTCAAAATCTTTGCTGCACATAATATGAGCGGTTCCTGCAATATAAGAAGGTTTTGTAAGTTCATTCCCCGAAATTTCCCAGAGCGTACTGTTTTCTGTGTTTTTACGCTGAGCGTTTAGGAGTATGGAGCCTGTTGATAATAATGCTGCCAACCCAAGTTTTACTAAATTTTTCATATGATTAAGTTTTTAATTCTTTAAACAGTAGGTAAGGGCAGTACAATGATCGTTACAGTTTTTTTTGAAAAAAGTAAAAAACCTCCTGAAAAGGAGGTCTGTAAAATCTAAAATTATGATGATAACCAATAGGTTAGGATTGCTTTTTTCTAATCTTGAATTTTTGTAGATTCCGCTTTCAAAGGTCTTCTCTTTCTCAAAAAGTATACAATAGCAGCTAGGATCAATAGCAAAGGCCATATTGTGATAAGTCCTACTGCTATCTTTTGGATCAGATAGTAGCCTTCTACAAAAGCATTTTTTGCATCATATATAAAATTGAATTTATATTTATTGTCTATATTTTTGGTATTGGTTACGGCAATTTCGGCAGTACGAAGCTTTGGTTCTTTAATATAAATATCAACGGTGCTGTATTTTATATGGTCTGAAGTATCTATATTGGCAAGCTGCTGGAGATTTCCTTCTGCCATATTATCATTGTCAAGTTTTACTTTGTCTTTATTCGTTTTCAGCTGATCGATATTTTCGCCTGTCTTTTTGATTCTTTTGGCTTCCATTTCTGCATATTTGATGTTAGAGGTTACATCTTCAGCCTTGATCGTTCTAGAGTTCAGGAAAAGTTTTTTATCATTAATTTGCACGAGCAAATCACCCAGCTTTTCAGTGGGGACACGTACCTGCATGGTGTTTTCTGTCTGATACTTTTTGATCAGCATCGCTTCTTCACCGGAAGTATTATAAGTTTCCTGAGAAACTACATTGCTCTGTAAATTACTGTGAGTAACAAACCCTCCCAGATCCTGAACTGTTTTTTCAATGGAAATGGTTGTTTCATAAACATCTTTGACTTCCATATTCACATCAGCTGTTTTAATGAATTGTTTGTTTTCTACTGTCATGGTAGCTGCGGAAGAAACACTGTCTGTAACCATGGCAACAGCAGAATCTGTAGCGGAATTTTCCACTGAGACAGCTTCTCCTTTTTTACATGAATAGATTCCTAATAATAGAATTGCAGATAATGATACTTTAATGTAAGTCGTTTTCATAGCGTTGATTTTAATGGGTTTGCTTAGGTCAAAGTTCTGCCAGGATCTTTTGTAATATTTGGATATCCACTGTAAAAATTTTGTAAACAAAAATTTCCATTTTAATATATTGTAAATGAGTGTTTTGTAAAACAGACTGAGGTGGTGTGGCTTGGTTTCGGAGCAATTTTTGCTTAACTTTTACAAATCAATCCCACAACACATTACTATGTCAAATACTTTTTCCAAAATCAGAAACGCTATAGAATTATTCAGATCCATAGATTTTGACCAGCTGAGTACTATTTCTCAAAAAGTTGATCTGCCGAAACTCATGCAGAATTTCTCAAAGCTTGATGATAAACAGCTGAACGGAATGATGAAAATGCTCGATCCGAATAAGAAAAAACGAGAACTTCCTCCTATTGATGGCGACTTTTATGATATCTACCACACCCTTACTCCTGAGCAGCGTGAGATCCAGCTTAAAGTTAGAGCGTTCATGGAAAAAGAAGTAAAACCTTTAGTGAATCATTATTGGCTTAGAGATGAGTTTCCTTTTGAGTTGATTCCGAAATTCCAGAAACTTAATATCTGCGGTGTCACCTATGAAGGGTATGGCTGTCCGGGGATGCCTTTTTTAATGGAGGGTGTTATTGCCATGGAAATGGCGAGAATTGATGCTTCTATAGCTACATTTTTCGGCGTTCAGTCGGGGTTGGCTATGGGATCTATCTATATATGTGGATCAGAAGAGCAGAAACAGAAATGGCTTCCACAGATGCAGAAGTTTGAAAAAATAGGAGCATTTGGTCTTACAGAACCTGAAGTAGGATCCGGAGCTGCAGGCGGTCTTACGGTAACCTGTAAAAAAACTCCCGACGGCTGGATTCTTAACGGTCAGAAAAAATGGATTGGAAATGCAACATTTGCAGACCTGATTATAATCTGGGCGAGAGATGTTGACAGCGGTGAGGTGAAAGGTTTTATTGTAGAAAAAGATAATCCAGGCTATTCTGTTGAAAAAATCAAAGGAAAAATGGCTTTGAGAATTGTTCAGAACGGACTGATCACATTAACGGACTGTCTTGTGACTGAAGAAAACCGTCTGCAGAATGCGAATTCATTTAAAGATACTGGAAAAGTTCTGCGTATGACCAGAGCAGGAGTAGCATGGATGGCTACGGGCTGCGCAAGAGGTGCCTACGAAAGTGCATTGCAGTATACCAGAACCAGAGAGCAGTTTGGTAAACCGATCGCTTCTTTTCAGATGATTCAGGGGCATTTGGTAGAAATGCTTTCCAATCTTACCGCAATGCAAACTATGGTATTCAGGCTTTCTGAAATGCAGGATGAAGGGATTTTGAAAGATGAGCATGCATCGCTTGCCAAAGTATTCTGTACTCTAAGAACAAGAGATATTGTTTCGAGAGCAAGAGAAGTTCTGGGGGGGAATGGTATTCTCCTTGAATATGGTGTGGCCAGATTCGTGGCAGATGCAGAAGCTATTTATTCTTATGAAGGCACGAAAGAGATCAATTCACTTATAGTGGGAAGATCCATCACCGGATTCAGTGCATTTGTATAGATACTTTACTGGGAATGATGAATGGTCAATAGTAAGTTTTTGCATGGTACAAAAATGTACAGCATTTAATTAGCTATTCACCATTCATTAATAGGTTTTTAGCTAATCAAAGCCTTGTATTTTTCACGGTCATCAATAATCGCCCAAATGTTAATCAGGAACATGACTACGGCAGTGATGATTCCCATTTGCGTAGGATCTCTGTATATATTGTGAATAACTATTCCGACCATAACAGGAAGGAGAATGATGGCACCCAAAGCTTTGGTCTTTTGGAAGATAAATAATACTCCACCAATAATTTCTACAATCCCTACCAATGGCAGCAGCCACCCAATTTCTCCGAACGCAGCAAAGATCTTGATCTGCTCATCAGACATTTTTGGCATAGGTGAATAATGGAAGAATTTGTTCATACCGGCATGAATAAACATTAATGCAAATATGAAAGAAAGGATAAATTTTACGATTTTCATGATTGCTGATTTTATATCAAATGTAAAACAAAAATGGTATTCGTTTATTTATTTTGAGTGAAACTTGAAAATATTTAAGTTTTTCTAATGTGTCAGGTGTTTATTTTTAATTTGATTTAATATATTTGTGGTTCAAATCAAACTAAACAATCGTATTATGTTGAAAAATCTTCAAAAATTAGATCGCGAAAATTTAAAAAAAATTAATGGAGGGGGTAAACCACCTATCTGTGATATTGGGTTGGAAGGATGTCCTTGTAAAATTCCACCAGGGCACCCATGTTTAGGGGGTGGGGGCGGAGGCACCAATCCTGGAACAGATTTAGGGTACTGCCCGGATAACCAGTCTTATATTCCATGCGACCAGACATGTCCAAGCGGAATGAGCCCATTTTGCGCTTCTATAGTTTAAAATAACAGGCTGCCTCAATTAAGGCAGCCTTTTTTATAAGTTGAGCATATTGAATAAATGATAAGCCTTATGAAGGTTATTTATCTTCTAGTCCATTTCCTTCAATGTGATATTCTTAGAAATTTTGTAGCTTTTTTTCTTTTTATTAGGCTTTTCTTCTTCCCCAAGCAGTTTCCCCCAAGGTCTTAAACCATCCACTCTTTCGAAGATAATTTTAATAATTGCGATAGCCGGAATACAAAGGAACATGCCCGCGATTCCCCAAAGGTGCTCGCCAAGGATGATCCCAATGAATGAAAATAGTGCGTTAATCTTCACCTTGGAACCTACCACGAATGGAAGGACAATATTACCATCAACAATATGGATGGCGATATATCCTATAGCTACATAAACACAGGTAGATGGAGTGCCGGTCGCAAAAGCGATAAAGCATGAAATCAACAGGGAAATGCATATACCCAGATAAGGAATTACATTCAGAAGCCCCGTTAAAACAGCAAGAAGAATCGCATACTTTACACCTAAAACGGTAAGAACAATAGAGGAAAGTGCTGAAACGATCAACACCTGGAGGCAGAGTCCGAAAATATATTTCTTGGTCATTACCCTGATTTCAGTAACGACTTCCTGTACACTCGCTTTATGTTTTTCGTTAAAAACAGTTACAATAAAGTTATTAAGAATTCTTCTATAGTTTAAAATGAAGATAAAAAACAGCGTGAAAAAAACAATAAACCCGAATCCGCTGGAAAAGATCCCAAACGTGAAACCCAGAATGACACCCGAAGAAGAAAGAAGTTTATTCAACCCCTGATTGATATAATCAAGCTGTTCATCAATCTTAACATTAAATGTCTTGGAAATCCAATGTTGAAGATTATTGAAAACGGTGGTCATCTGTTCCCTAAGATGCGGGAGATCCTTACTGAAGTCGGAAAGTTGTGATCCGAAAAAATAAATAAGTCCTGATAAAATAGCCAGCATGACGAAAACTGATGTCATCGTCGATATAGATCTTGGAAATCTTAATCTTTTTTCCATGAAAGTGGCGGCAGGCAGAAAAAGCATAGCCATTAAAAAGGCCAGAAAAAAGGGTGCTAAGATGCTTTGTCCGAGTGCTAAAAGGTAGCCGAGTCCAATAATGGAAATGACTACAAGCGTAAGTTTAACAAGAAACGGGAGTCTAAGGAAATTCATAATTTTTCAAATCTGTTGGATAAAAATAAGAAAACCCATTGTATTAATGACGGGTTTTACTTTAATTAACATAATTCTTTTGAAAGTGAATATGCAGGAATTGTGCCGTGTGGTATGTCTTTACTTAAAATAATATCAGTTATTTATATAATTGAACAACTGTTGATTTTTTAGATTAAAAAGGCATTGTCTATTGCATTGAAGAAATAATAGGTTTTCATCACTTAAGTCTACTTCGTACGCATAACGTATGTATTTAAAAAAGCATTGAGTCTTTATGGTTGAACTTAACAAAAAACGCACCCCAGATACAATCTGAGACGCGTTTTCTTATTGAGAGTTGATATGTTAAAAAATTATTTTTCTATCGCAATATCGATCACTTCTTCCATTCTGTTTACATAGTTTACAGTAAGATCTTTCAGATAATCTTTTTTGATCTCCTCAACATCTTTTCTATTGGCTTCACAGAGAATAACTTCTTTTATTCCTGCTCTGGTTGCGGCAAGAAGTTTTTCTTTGATTCCTCCTACAGGAAGCACTTTACCTCTTAAAGTTATTTCTCCCGTCATCGCAAGATGAGGTCTTACTTTCTTGTTTTTGAATGAAGATACTATTGACGTTAACATGGCAATACCTGCAGATGGTCCGTCCTTCGGCGTTGCTCCTTCAGGAACGTGAACGTGAATGTTTTTCTTGTCCAGATCTTCCTGTGGGATTCCAAGTTCATCATGTCTCGCTTTGATATATTCCAGGGCAATGGTTGCAGATTCTTTCATTACTGTACCTAAATTTCCGGTCATCGTAAGACTTCCTTTTCCGTTGCTTAATATACTTTCTATGTATAAAATATCTCCACCAACACTGGTCCAGGCCAAACCTGTTACCACACCCGGTACTCCTGTGATTTCTGATAGGCTTTTCGGCCTTGGTACACCCAGGATCTCGTCTACTTTTTCGATCGTGATCTTTGGATCGTATTCTTTTACCAATGCAGTCTGAAGAGCGACCCATCTTGCAATGGAAGCAATTCTTTTTTCCAGTGTTCTTACTCCGCTTTCAGAAGTGTGTGCTTCGATAATATGTTTAAGTTCAGCATTTCCAAGTTTAAATGATTTGGAATCCAAACCGTTTTCTTCCTGCTGTTTTTTAATCAAATGTCTTTTCGCGATCTCGGTTTTTTCTTCCATGGTGTAACCTGCGATCTGAATGATTTCCGTTCTGTCCAAAAGTGGGGTCTGGATCGTGGAAAGTGAGTTTGCTGTGGCAATGAACATTACCTTAGACAAGTCATACCCCATTTCTAAGAAATTATCATAAAATGCCTTATTTTGTTCAGGATCAAGCACCTCTAGCAGTGCGGAGCTTGGATCGCCATGAAGTCCCTGAGCGATTTTATCAATCTCATCAAGAACAATCACGGGGTTGGAAGTACCCGCTTTTTTGATTGACTGCAGGATTCTTCCTGCCATGGCTCCTATGTATGTTTTTCTGTGTCCGCGGATTTCGCTTTCGTCGTGAAGTCCACCAAGAGATAATCTGATATATTTTCTTCCTAAAGCATCAGCAACTGATTTTCCTAAAGAGGTTTTCCCTACTCCCGGAGGACCCACAAGAAGTAAGATAGGAGATTTCATGTTGTTTTTTAATTTTAAAACAGCCATGTGCTCAAGGATTCTTTTCTTAATGTCTTCCAGTCCAAAATGAGCTTTATCTAATATTTTTTCTGCTTTAGCAATGTCGAAAACGTCTTTTGTATACGTTTCCCACGGAAGATCTGTAAAGAAGTCAAGATAGTTTCTCTGAACATTATAATCCGGAGAATTAGGGTTCTGGCGCTGTAGCCTGTTGATCTCTTTCTGGAAATGTTCTTCCACTTCCTGATTCCATTTTTTGCGTCTTGCTTTAATGATAAGGTCTTCCACATCACTTTCCGGACCTCCTCCCAGCTCATCCTGAATCGTTCTGATCTGCTGGTTCAGGAAATATTCTCTCTGTTGTTTGTCGAGATCCTTTGAGGTTTTTTGATGGATTTGGTTTCTTAATTCCAGCTTCCTGAAATCCTCATGCATCATTTCATAGCATTTATTGGCTCTTTCTATCAGGCTTTTTTCTTCAAGAAGCTTTTGCTTTACATTAGAAGGGAAGCTTGCGTTCGTACAGATAAAATTAAGCAGGTCATCATTATTGGTGATGTTCTTGATCGCAAAATTAGCTGCGTTCGGAATATTGGGATCAAGTTCAATGATCTTTAAAGCCAGATCTTTAATGTTTTCCAGAAGAGCTTCATACTCTTCTTTATTTTTTGGTCTTGAATCTTTTAATTTTGTAATCTCGGCTTTAAAATAAGGTTGATTTTCTACAATCTTCTTTATCTTAAACCTGTGGAAACCTTTGGTTATAGCCGTAATATTACCTTCCGGAAGTTTGATGATCTTAATGATCTTGGCAAGGGTGCCGGTTTGGTACATATCTTTCTCAGATGGCTGTTCCAAATCTGAATTTTTCTGGCTTACGATACCTATAAAATCACCATTTTTCTGCGCTTCTTCAAGCAGCTGTATCGATGTTTTTCTCCCTGCAGTAATAGGAATTACTACGTTGGGAAACATTACCATATTTCTTACGGGAAGTATAGGGAATATTCTCTGTTCGGAATTCTTATCAGTCTCCGAAAAGTCTGAAAGATTGATCTCTTCTGCTACAATGTCAAACCCATCGCTGATCATTTCCTCTAAACTAATATCTTCAAATTCTGTCATAGTTAATCAAATGACAAATTGTCATCTTCGTTTTAAATCGTTAAAATGATATTTTACAATATGCGCTGAAAACGTGCAGCGTATTATGGTTCTCTAAATTGCACAATACCTATGCCATTTGTTTTTTGCTAAAAAATATGGTCAAAATTTCCTTTTTTTAATAATCTTTCATTTTAAAAATTAAAATAAAGGACTTCTGCTTCTCTAATTTCTTAAAAATGTGTATTTTCGCAAACTGATAAAAAACTATAATATATAAAATGGCAATTTTAGGACAGATTAGGAGTAAGCCTTGGCTTTTGATGGGAGTGATAGCATTAGCGCTTTTAGCGTTCTTGGTAAACCCGGATAGCATCGACAAGGTTTTTGGGAAAAATCCTGACGTTTTAGGAAAAGTAAACGGTGAGAAAATCACCCGCGAAGAGTTCAATGATCAGCTTTTCGTACTGCAGCAGCAATCTGAGCAACAGGGCCGTCCAAAAACGGGACTTGAAGAGCAGGCGTGGCAGTTACTTGTACAATCTAAACTTATCAAGCAGCAGTTTGAGAAATTGGGCTTTGAGATGACTGACGACTATTTCTGGAGCCAGATCCAGTATGATCAGATGTTTGCCCAGCAACAGCAGTTCTTTGATGAGAAAGGTAATTTTAAAACTCAAGAGCTTAAAAAAGAAATTGAAACACTAAAGAACACCAACCCGGAAGGTTACAACCAATGGTTGAAAACCAAAAAATCAGTTGAATACAGACTGATGGCGAGACAGGTGTTTTCTAATATTTCAGCAGGTATTACTACCGGAAAGAAAGAAGCGGAAGAAATCATGAAACAGAGAGATCAGCTGGCTGATATCGACTTCGTGAAAATAGACTACGCAGCATATCTTCAGAAAACGAAGATCAACGTAACTACAGCAGATCTTGAAAACTATATCAAGAAACACCCTGTAATGTTTAAAGCAGAACCTAGCAGAAATATTGGGGTCGTATATTTCCCTTCTACCCCTAGTGCAGCAGATGATGCAGCAGCTCAGAAGGAAATCAATAAGCTTTTCTCAGGTGGTACTGATGCGAGTGGAGGAACAGAAAACTTCCAGAATACGAAAAATGATTCTATGTTTGTCATGGCAAATTCTGATATGCCTTTCAATAATCAGTATTCAAATCCAAATCAATTACCTGCGACTATTAAGGGGCAGATTCCAACAGCTGCTATCGGACAGACTTTCGGACCTTACAAGGAGCAGAACTTCTACGTAGTTTCGAAACTTTTGGATAAGAAGACTTCCGATTCTACATTGTCAAGACACATCCTTATTGCTTTCAAAGGAAGCCCTGCAGGAGAAGGTGTGACAAGATCTAAGGAGCAGGCTAAAAAATTAGCTGACTCTATCGGAGCAATTGTGAAAGCAACTCCGGCGAAATTTACAGAGTTCATTAAACTTTCTAATGACCCAAGTTCTGCAGCACAGGGAGGGAGCTTAGGTTGGACCACTCCGGAAACGCCTTTCGTTCCTGAATTCCTTACCTATTTGGCAAACAATCCTAAAGGAGCTACAGGTGTTGTAGAAACACAGTTCGGATACCATATCATCAATATTGAAGATAAAAAAGCAGGGGCAATGAGCTATAAAGTAGCGAACCTTGTGAAAGAAGTGAAGCCTTCAGATGCTACAGAAGCAGAATCTGATAAAAAAGCAAGAAGATTCATTCAGCAGGTTCAGGGGAAATCTTTCAACGATTTCGTGAATATTGCTAAAAAAGGAAATTATCAGTTCTCCAATCCTAAAACAGCCAAAAGATTTGACGGACAGCTTCAGGGTCTTGGTACAGATAAAGATGCAGAAATCTTAGGTTGGGCTTTCGATAAGAAAAGAACTAAAGGAGATACCGAATTCTTTACTGTAGAAGGAACAGGAGATAAAATCGTAGTATATCTTAACGGAAAACAGGAGGCAGGTCTTGCAGATCCTGAATCTGTAAGAGACCAGATTGAAGTTGTTGTTAAAAATAAATTGGCAGCAAAACAGATTTCTGATAAAATTGCAGGAGCTAAAGCTTCCAGCTTAGATCAGATTGCCAAATTATTTGCATCAACAAAACAGACTGCTCAGGTTAATATACTTAACCCTTCTGTAGCAGGTGCTATGGAGCCTAAAGTAGCTGGTGCAGCATTCGGTGTTGCGAAAGGTAAACTTTCTAACCCTATCGAAGGAGGAACAGGTGTTTATGTACTGATCAAAAAGTCAGAAACAATCAACAAACAACCTGGTGACCTTAAGCAGTTTACAGAGTCTATTACTCAGAGAGGAGCGCAGATGTTCGGACCGGCTTGGATGAAGAGCCTTCAGGATAATGCAGATATCGAAGACTATAGAATCGAGATCTGGAATAAGGTTGGAAATCAACAACAGTAAGAAATAATTTTTACAGATATAAAAGCGGCAGATTTTTCTGCCGCTTTTTTTGTATTTAACGCAGAGCAATAAAGAAAAAGATTAATTTAAAATGTGTTATATTTGCTCATTAGAAAAAATTTAGCAAGTGAAGTTCAGTAAAGAATTAAAAGCTGGTGTGATCGCACTTTTGGCTATTGTAGGCTTTGTGATATTGTTTCAATTCATGAAGGGCAGAAGTCTTTTTACTACCGACAATATATTTTATGCAAAATACGATAATGTAGAAGGGCTGGCGCAGTCCTCTGCAGTTTCCATCAATGGTCTGAAAGTAGGACAGGTCGATAAGATCATTCCCAAAACAGCCAAAGACGGAAAAATCAGTTTTGTCGTGAAAATTACGGTGGATGATAAATTCGAATTTTCGAAAAATTCTACCCTTGAAATCTTTGAACCAGGACTGATGTCCGGAAAAGAAATGAGGGTTAATCTTATGTATGGTGGTCAGACTGCAAAAGACGGTGATACGCTTTTGGGTTCTTTCAAATTAGGAACCTTGGGAAGTCTTTCTTCTCAGGTAGGTCCGGTGAAAGATCAGCTGCAAACTGTTTTGCATCGTGTAGACTCTTTAATGGCTAACGCCAATCTATTGGTCGACGGTCAGAACAGAGCTGAGATCAAAGCCTTACTTTCCAATCTTAACAAGACGGTAGGAGCTCTTCAGACAACAGCAGGAAGTGTTAACAGCCTTGTAGGGCATAATGACCCTAAACTGCAGAAAGTACTTGATGATGCAAGCGTTACCATGCAGAGTGGTAAAGTAACTTTGGATAAATACGGAAATCTTGCAGAAAGCATTGATACTAAAAAACTCAATGCGGCAATATCAAATTTAGATGCTACCGTAGGAAAGCTTAATCAGGTCATTGCAGGAGTTGATAACGGACAGGGAAGCTTAGGGAAATTAATGAAAGATGAACAGCTTTACAATAATCTGAATGCTGCTTCTACAAACCTGAATTCATTGATTGAAGACATGAAGGCAAATCCTAAGAGATACATTAATTTCTCAGTTTTCGGCAAGAACAATAAAGACTAATCACCTTATGCAGTACATCGATAACATTATTTTTCTGATCTTATTAGTTGCTGGATTTGGGCTGTTTGCAAAAAGCCTGCAAAAGATTTACAGAAATATCAAACTTGGAAGAGAGATTGACAGAAGCGACCGGAAATCTGAGCGCTGGGAAACCATGGCCAGAGTGGCAATGGGGCAGAGCAAAATGGTAAAACGTCCGGTAGCTGGTATTCTTCACCTTTTTGTATATGTAGGTTTTGTTATTATCAATATTGAGCTGATAGAAATTATTGTAGACGGAATCTTTGGAACCCACAGATTCTTAGCTTCAATTTTCGGACACGGTTTCTACAATTTCTTTACAGCGACTTTGGAAATTCTGGCGTTGCTTGTAGTCATTGGAGTTGTTGTGTTTTTCATCAGAAGAAACTTTTATGGCGTTAAAAGACTGACCATGAAAGAACTTTTCGGATGGCCGAAAAACGATGCTAACTGGATTCTTATCATTGAATTTGCTCTGATGATGGCTTTCTTTAGCATGAATTCTGCGGACTATGTATTGCAGATGAGAGGTGTGCTTGCAGAACATGGAAGCTTTCCGATCAGCGAGATAACATTAGTTCCGTTTCTGGAGGTTTTCAGTTTTGATAACGGCTTTCTAATGTTTATTGAAAAAGGAGCGTGGTGGTTCCACTTTGTGGGGATTCTTTTCTTCATGAATTATCTTTACTATTCAAAACACCTTCATATCATTTTGGCTTTTCCAAGCACTTGGTTTGCTAATCTTGATAAAAAAGGAAAATTCAATAACCTCGATTCAGTAACCAAAGAGATTAAGCTCATGATGGATCCTAATGCTGATCCTTATGCCGCACCGGCTGAAGGAGATGCTGCAGATGTTCCCTCAAAATTTGGAGCAGAAGATGTGTTTGATCTGAATCAGGTACAGTTGCTTAATGCCTATTCCTGTACAGAATGTGGAAGATGTACTTCTGTATGTCCTGCCAATATCACCGGGAAAAAACTTTCTCCGAGACTCATCCTTATGAAAACAAGAGACAGACTGGAAGAAGTAGGCCGAAATATAGACAAGAACGGAAAATTCGAGGACGATGGCAAGAAACTTCTGAATGATTATATTTCCAAAGAAGAGCTTTGGGCATGTACTACCTGTAATGCCTGTACAGAAGCATGTCCGGTACTGCTGGATCCTCTTTCTATTATTTTCGAAATGAGAAGATTCCTTGTAATGGAACAGTCCGCTGCTCCTCAGGAACTGAATCTGATGATGACGAACGTAGAAAACAATGCTGCCCCTTGGCAGTATAACCAGGCAGACCGTTTGAACTGGGCAAATGAAAATTAAGGTAACAATGTAAAATAATGTAACAATGTAGCAATCATTGGTGAACTGGTACATTGGCATATTACTAAATTTGAAAAAATGGATTTCAATATAAAAACAATGGCAGAATATGCTGCCGAAGGAAAATCCCCGGAAGTTTTATTTTGGGTGGGATGTGCAGGAAGTTTTGACGACCGCGCCAAAAAGATTACGAAAGCATTTTGCAAGATATTAAACAAGATAAAAGTTGAATTTGCAGTTCTGGGACAGGAAGAAAGCTGTACCGGAGATCCCGCAAAAAGAGCAGGGAACGAATTTGTTTTTCAAATGATGGCCCTTACCAATATTGAGGTCCTTAATGCTTACGAAGTGAAAAAAATCGTAACAGCGTGCCCACACTGTTTTAATACCCTTAAAAATGAATACCCAAGTCTGGGAGGACATTATGAAGTGGTTCACCATACGCAATTCCTGAAAACATTGATGGAAGAAGGAAGGCTGAAGATTGAAGGCGGTGCTTTTAAAGGTAAAAAAATCACTTTCCATGATCCTTGTTATCTGGGGAGAGCAAACAATGAGTATGAAGCTCCAAGAATGCTTCTTGAAAAACTCGACGCTGAGCTTGTAGAAATGAAACGTTGCAAAACCAATGGTTTATGTTGTGGAGCAGGAGGGGCACAGATGTTTAAAGAACCGGAAAAAGGAAACAAAGACATCAATATTGAAAGAACGGAAGAAGCTTTATCTTTTCAGCCTAAGGTTATTGCTACAGGATGTCCGTTTTGTAATACCATGATGACCGATGGTGTCAAACATTTTAATAAAAACGAAGAAGTAGTAGTAAAGGATATTGTAGAACTTCTTGCTGAGGCAGAAGATTTGTAAGAACTCCATTAAAGATATTTGAAAACTCAGGCTCTGGCTTGGGTTTTTGTTGATTATAAACTCAGGAATATTTATTAATTTTATACTTTAAAATTGACAGGATATGAAAATTGAAGAATCTAGTATAGTAGAAACAAACGACTATAGAGTCATTATATACCCCGCATCAAGACCTTTTGAAACCAAAGAGGCAAAAGCGATCACCGAAAAGCTGTTCGACTTTCTGGCAACGTGGGCAGCACACGGAAAACCTCTTGATTCATCCTTTAAAATTGAGAAAAATCAATTTATTGTTGTCTGTGTAGACGAGGAAAAAGAAATGGCTTCAGGATGTAGTATTGATGCCTTAGGGAAGATCATGCGCGAGATTGATGAAGAATATAAACTGGGACTTTTCGACAGAATGAAAGCCAGCTTTGTACAAAACGGAGAAGTAAGAACGCTGAAACTTCAGGAATTTAAATCTCAGTTGAGAAGCGGCGAATTGCCGAAAGACATCCAGATTTTTGATTTCTCAAAAAATACGTATCTGGACTTTTTAGGCCACTTTCTTCTACCATTGGAGAAAAGCTGGGCAGCCGGGATCATTTAATACGCTATAAAATACAATCTTCTAGAACTTTAGATTGACGCCTTCAGGAAGCTTTCTGTTAAAAACAGTCTTTGTGAAGTCTTCAATGTAAGGTTCTTTTTGTTTAATGACCTTACATGGATTTCCCACAGCAATAGAGTTGGAGGGAATATCTTTTGTAACGATCGAACCTGCACCGATCACTACATTGTCACCAATCTGTACGCCTGGAAGGATCACAGAATTGGTTCCCACAAAAACATTATTTCCGATAACAATCGGGCCGCACTCATCATGGATGCTGTGGTCATTATGATTATGATTGGCAGAAATTAAAGATGTTCCCGCACCGAAACCGACATTGTGCCCTATGATAATGCCGTTATTAGCCTGAATATAAATGTTAGGGTTATCGCCCGGATCACACATAATTCCCTTCTTAATTTTCGTGTAATTCCTTACTTCTGAAGTAAAATGTACAGGCCATGGAACATTTCCGTTAATTCTCAGGATTTTTTGTGGAACCAGATAATAGAAAAAAAGAACATGGGGAACCATATACTCATATTTTTGGCGGTAGTATTCCGGATAGAAAAAATTATTAATTCTATGGAAGATCTGGTATTCAATAAATTTTTTAAACGGATTCATTTTTCTTCAGAATAAACATGATGTAAAAATACAAAAATCCATATCCGATAAACAAAAAGAAAGAAAAAATACCTACCAGATAGCTGATCCCTAGCTCCTTTCCAATGAATATTGCTGCAATATTGGCCAGAAAGAGATAAATATTAAACACCATCGCCACATTATTTCTCTTTAAGATTGTTAGAATATCTGAAATAGGATTGATTAAACTGCGGGTAAGATACCCAAATGACATCAGGAAAATAAACAAACCGAGATGTTCCCAGTTTTTATTGAAAAACAGTTGTATGACTGGAATTCCAACTGTATTGATCAGAATATAAAGTGCGCAGATGATATAAAAATTCATTAAGCTCATCTTCCTGGTATACGCAAACAGCTCACTTCTGCTTCTTCCTCTGTTGCTGAGTTCTGCTGCTCTTGGATAATACACGGTGGCAATTGAAGAGGAGATCAGAAGAAGCGGGACAGACATGATTTTTACCGCTAAAGAATATTCTCCCAGCAATGAATCAGCAAAATATAAAGAGATCAGGATAGGCATAATGTTATTCCCTAAAGCATTGATGAGCGTAGAGGGATAGGAATATTTAAAGAGCTCCGACCGCTTTTTCGCATTGGCAATGTATCTTTTCAGGTCAGGCTTTACAAAATATTTTCTTGAGCAATAGATCGCCGCGAGAAAAGCAACTATATATCCTATAAGACTGCCGATAACAAGTCCGTTTTCTATTTTAATAAACACAAATAATACCTGAAAAAGAAAACTTATCAGAGAATCCGTGATTGTAATAATCGAAATCAATTTGAACATCTTTTTTTTAGCCAGCAGATATTTCGCATTATTGGTAAATAGGTAAAGAAAACCGGAAAAGATTCCAAGGAAAATGATGTTTTTAGGAATGTCAAAAGGAATCAATATCAGCAGAAAGGCTACAATCATGACCGCTGCCGAAATAATGCCTGCTGTACTGAAATTATTATTTACTTCCTCTGCATCTCCTTCAAGCATGATCATGTGTTCCTGGGCAAGACTCAATACCACAGAAAATATGCTCATAATGCTCAGATAAATGCTGAATATGCCATATTCTGAGGAGCCATAATATTTTGCAAGCAAAAGCCCGCCGATCACCAAAACAAACTTGGAAATAAAGTTTCCCTTAAAGATGGTGGTGATATGACTGCCGTTTAATCTTTTGAGTTTGTTTAAAAACATGGTAAAATATTACGAGAACAAATATATAATTATACATTTGCATAAAAAAGATTATTGAAAATTAACGGAAGATGAAATTTAAGCTAAAACATATTTTCATACTTAAACTTATAGCCATCCTTTTTTTGATGGTGTCATGCGGAAGTGATGACGATTCTTTACAGAGAATTGATCAGGTCATGAATTTCTACATGCAGAATAATACAGGCCAGGATCTCTTGAATGCCAAAAAGACAGGGGCTTATACGACCTTTTCTGTGAACGATGACAATGGTGCCACAGCTGTCGTTCCAGTGTCTATTCCACTTAAAATGACAACAGATTCCTTATTTTATTTTGAGTATGTTAGTGGAGCCAAAAGAATAATAAAGGATTCTATCAGTCCTGAGAATAAAACGTACCGTTCGAACTTAACTTTTTCGCTTAGAAGAACTGTGAATAATCAGGTGGTTACCGTTACAGATGTGATGGAAATTCATTACCGATGGACCCCAACACTGTTTCAGGTTTCAGAGGTGCTTTATAACGGAAAAGTAGTGTTTTCTAAGGCTGCAGATGCACCGAATGCGATAAATACCTTTACTATCATAAAATAATTTTAAATTTGTACAACTGTTAGCTTAATATGTAAGTTTAACAATCTAATATTTAACATCTAAATAAAATGTTACAAGTCAATTTTTTACGCGACAATAAAGAACGCGTTTTAGAAGGTCTTCAAAAAAGACGATTCAAGAATCTTGAGTTGGTAGACGATGCTATCGCTGCTGACGACGAAAGAAAAAGAATTCAGTTTGAATTAGATTCCCAACTTGCCGAAATCAACAAAATCTCCAAAGAGATCGGACTTTTGATGAAAGAAGGAAAGAAAGAAGAAGCGGAATTGTCAAAATCTAAAACAGCTCAATACAAAGAATCGAGTAAAGAACTGCAGTCCCAATTAGATGTAACGGAAAAAAAATTACTGGATGTTCTATACCAGATTCCAAACATTCCATTTGAATTAGTAAAAAGCGGATCTTCTGCGGAAGACAACGAAAATATTTATCAGTCTCATGATGTGGAGGGCCTTGGAGAAGGGGCTATTCCTCACTGGGAGCTGGCAAAAAAATACAATTTAATTGATTTTGAATTAGGCGTGAAGATTGCTGGTGCCGGTTTCCCTGTATATTTGGGTAGAGGTGCGAGACTTCAGAGAGCTTTGGTTCAGTATTTCTTAGATAAGAACATTGAAAAAGGATATATGGAGGTGAATCCTCCTCACGTTGTGAATGAAGCTTCAGGCTATGGAACGGGACAGCTTCCGGATAAAGAAGGGCAGATGTATCATATCGGTCTTGATGACCTGTATCTGATCCCTACAGCAGAAGTTCCGGTAACCAATCTTTACCGTGATGTATTGCTTGAAGAAAAAGAACTTCCAATTAAAAACACAGCCTTTTCTCAATGCTATAGGAGAGAAGCGGGAAGTTACGGAGCTCACGTAAGAGGACTGAACCGTCTTCACCAGTTTGAAAAAGTAGAGATCGTAAGACTTGAAAAACCGGAAAATTCTTATGCTGCACTGGAAGAAATGGTAGAACATATCAAAGAGATCCTTACCGATCTTGAACTTCCGTTCAGAGTATTGAGACTTTGCGGTGGAGATACAGGTTTTGCAGCTGCTATGACTTATGACTTTGAAGTATGGAGTGCTGCTCAGGAAATGTGGCTGGAAGTAAGCTCTGTATCTAATTTTGAAACCTTCCAGTCAAACCGTCTGAAATGTCGTTTCAAAACAGATGGAAAATCTCAGTTAGTTCATACTTTAAACGGTTCTGCAATGGCACTTCCAAGAATTATGGCTGCGTTGCTTGAAAACAATCAGACTGAGGAAGGAATCAGAATTCCAAAGAAAATTGCAGAATATGCAAGATTTGATCTGATCAGTTAGAATATATACCTATATTATAAACAGTCCCCTTTCGGTTTTGGAAGGGGATTTTTTTAACCGTTTTGCTGTGTTGCAGTAAAGTTTAGATAAGATCATATTTATAGGTTGGGCGATATTTTTTTTTATTATTTTCGCTCACTAAATTTTAACCATGAGAAATAAATTACGTGTAGTATTTTCTGCTGTAATGACAGTAGCGCTTCTTTCCTGTGGGGGAGGAGACAGTGATGAAGTTATTGTGATTTCAAATCCTTCTGTACCAAGCGTACCAGAAAAGAAAATAACTATTGGGACAACAGGGGAGATCTTCCCAACAACGGCTATCTTCAGAGGAAGTATCGTTCAGCAAAATGGAGAATCTGCAACTCCGGGGTTTGTATATTCTACTTCACCCAATCCCACAGTAATCAACAATAGTTCCGTATCAACGTACGCCCATGGTCCTGTAAATTATCAGGTAAAGGCCGAGAATTTGCAACCCAATACCACCTATTATGTACGAGGTTATTTACGTGTTAGTGAGGGGATTTATACCTATACTTCAGAATCTACATTCAAAACGACAGGTTATTATGGTCCTGGAGGAGGACATGTAGGTTATGATAAAGGAGAATATAAAGACGGATGGAGATATATGGAAATTCACCCTACAGGAGTGTTCTACGGAACCTCTCAGATAGGAACGAACTGGGGAGATCTTAATCTTTTCATTTCCGGAACTTATCCGGATTTTGGGAAAGGACTTGAGAATACAGTCCTTATTGCCAGCCAGAATCCAGGAGCGAACTGTGCCGCAAAATTATGCAATGATCTGGTAAGAAACGGCTTTTCAGACTGGTTTCTTCCTTCAAGTCAGGAGATTCTTACTTTAGCTAAAGAACTTAAAAAAGCGAATATTAGTTTGAATGCCGGATCAATATGGTCATCTACTCAGCAATCGAATAATTCTGCCTATGATATTACCTATCAGCAGTCAGGTGTCATTGAGATCACGGATATAGTAAAGTCATACACCAACAAAACACTTCCAGTAAGAAGATATTAAGAATCATAGAAAACGCGCTGCAAATGCAGCGCGTTTTCTATGGTTTTATTCTGTTGTGATCACTACTTTTTTATCTTTGTTCACCAGATTTTTATTGTCTAAAAGATCATTGGATCTTACGATGATCTCAACGGTTTTATGATCTACCTGCTTCACAAAATCATGTTTTCCTTCAATACTTTTGATTGGTTTCTGAAATTTGAGGGTATTGGTAAATGTAAGATTAAACATTCTGAGCATACCTGCCATTCCTGACGCCATTTGCTTACCATATGCTTCAATAGAATCACTTTTGGTTTGAGGAACCTTTTTTTGTTCTGAATCTTTTTCTTCCAGCATTTTAAGAATGCCATCAGAATTAAATTTTTCAGTGTTAATGGTTAGTGAGTTACCATTCCATACTGCTATATCCTGTAAAGGGATTTTCTTCAGGCGCTTGTCGCTGGCCAGGAGTTGGGTAATTTCCGAAGGCATGAGTTTATCATACTTGAGGGAAAGACCAACAATCTCGTTTTTATCTTTGTCCACTTTCATGTAGACTTTCTTGAGGACCTTCGCTGAATCCTCATTAAGGGTTACTTTTCCGTGTTTCTGAACAGTATAAAGACTTGTCCAGTCAGTGGGAAGCTTGTCCAGTTCACTCAATTTCTTTGAATCTGATCCCATCATGCTCATCATTCCCATTACATTTTTATCCATCAGGATATTAGAATGCATACTGGTTGCAGCATCTTTATAATAGGTAGTTTCTGTATTGATAGAGCAGGACTGAAGCATTATAAAAAGAATGGCAGCCCATAAAAACTTCATCTGTTTAATCATTGCTTAAATTTTTTATATTACAGTATATTACAAAACAAATACCAACCAAACAACGGGCTGAAATTTCAGCCCGTTGTTTTATTCTGTAGTGATGATGATTTTTTTGTCTGAATGTTTAAGTTTAGCCTCTTTATCATACATGGCTTTCAGATCGTAGTCAATTTGTACAGTCTTGTTATCGATCTGTTTTAACCAGTCATGCTTTCCGGTGATCGATTTTATTTTGTTTTCAAACTTCATAGTTGTTCCAATGCTTTTGAAAAACATACTAATCATTCCTTCTACCTTTTCAGCTTCCTCTTTTGAACTTTTGCTGCGGAGTGTCTCTTCGATATTTTTAAGATTGAAATTTTCCGTATCGATAGTCAGTATTTTCCCATCCCAGTTATTGAACATATTCTGATCCAGCGGAAGTTTTTCCTTTTTGTTGTAGCTGCTCAACAGATTATAGTCTGTCTGATTGAAGTGATCCATTTTTAAAGAAAAACCTGCAGGCTCATTATTTTCTTTATTGGCTTTCATGAAGATCTTTTTCATGATCCTGATAGAGTCCGGGTCTTTCGTTTTCAGCTTTCCTTCGTGTTTCTGTATGTCAAAAACACTGGTCCATACCGTTGGAAGTTTATCCATATCACCGAATTCTTTCTGCTGTTTCAGGGAATCGGGAGTCATTGCCTTCATTTCAGCTATAAACTGCCGCATATCGATGTCAGTGACCGAAGTAGATGCACCATCGCTGTGATATACAATTTCCGAATTAATAATACATGACTGCAGGACAAATACTGCCGCAGTGAGTAAAAGAAGTATTTTTTTCATGGAATTAGTTAGTCGTATTAGTGGCAGTTGGTCGAACTGTGATCGTGTCCTTCAATATGACAGTTACCATTGTGATCTTTGGAGATGGTCATCGCTTCAGCTCTTGGTGAGATGTAAGGAATTCCCAATTCAAGACCTCTCAGAATAAATAATCCTCCCAGCACAATCATAATGAGAGGAACGGCTCTTAAAACCTTTACTCTGAAAGCCTGATTCATGAGGTTTCCGGCGAGAACTACAGCAAACATGAATGGAAGTGTCCCCAAACCAAATAAAGCCATATATGAAGCTCCCTGCCATACCCCTCCGCTTGCTAAACTGGCTGTAAGAGCCATATAAACCATTCCGCAAGGCAGAAAACCATTCAGAACACCTGTGCTAAATCTTGAGCGGTAATCTGCTTTCTGAAGTAATTTTCCCAGATTTGATTTGACGGAAAACAGAAATTTAGAAAGAAAAGGAATCTTTGAAGCGAAATCCTTTCCTCCAAATGAAAACAAAGCCATAATGATCAGGAGAACTCCTGCAATGATCGTGAGATACTGCTGGAATCCTGCCATTTCAAAACCTTCTCCTATAATCCCCAGAATTGCTCCCAATAAAGAATAGGTGAAAATTCTGCCGAACTGATACGTCAGATTCTGAAGATAAAAATTAGTGGCCTGTTTTTTAGTCAACCCCATCGATAAAGCAATAGGGCCACACATTCCGATACAGTGAAAACCGGAAGCAAATCCCAAAGCAATGGCCGATAAAATAAGTCCTATTTCCATATCACATCATAATCCATTCTATAGTCTGTTTTGTCTTTCGTCCACATCAGTCTCAGTGTATAGTTTCCTACTTTCAATACCTGGGCAGGTATTGTGAAAGATTGTGTGGCATCAAGCTGTACCGCTTTTTTTATGTCTAAATTCTGGTCTTCGGTTCTGTTTAAAACAAATTTTACCGTAGTATTGGTATTGTTATATTCTTTTGGAAAAACGATTTTAATTCCGTCTTTTTCCTGACTGTATACAGGCTTTTCTTTTAGATTATCAGCATTTTGTTTAGCATCAATGACATCCTGATACTTAAGTTCTTCTTCGTAATAATTATCGGTAACCATTTCAGAATTCTTCTGCCCGTTAGGGAAAAGAAACAACATGGATAATATAAAAACAATGAATGCAAATAATGCAATTACAACACCGTGTCCCCAACTAAAGTTTTTCATTTCTTCCGGATTTTTTTATTTTTTGTGATTGTAAGGAAACTCTGTGATTGTATATTACAGAGTTTCTTAAAATTAAAATTGCAGTTTAAATGGTCCCTCAAAATACGTCTGATAAGAATCAACAAGTTTCCCTTTCATATCATAAACTCCAATGGTTATATTTTGTTTTGAAAGCTTCATTTCATCTTCCGGGAAGCTGATATTGACGGTTCCCTTAGAAATCTTATCACGCTCTACCTGAATTTTGCTGGATCCGCTGTATATAATTTCGCCATGAGCAGGCTCAACGACTTTTATGGTAACAATTTTCTTATCGTTGGTTTTGTTCAGAAACGTATAATTGTAAGTATTGGTAATTTTTCCGTCTCTCACAAAGAAAGTACTTCCTGCAGGTTTAATGAATTTTGCCTCCATCTCACCTCTGCTGGAAAGAAGAAATCCTAAGAACCCAACCAATAACACAAGAACAACAGCAAAGCCCTTCATTCTTCCGGTAAATTTAAACTCAGTCTGGTTTTCGATTTCATTTTCTGAAGCATATCTTACCAACCCTTTTGGAAGACCAACTTTTTCCATCACCTCGTCGCAGGCATCGATACAAGCTGTACAGTTGATGCATTCGAGTTGTTGTCCGTCTCTGATGTCAATTCCAGTGGGACATACAACCACACACTGGTGACAGTCGATACAATCTCCTTTTCCAGCTGCTTTACGGTCTTCTCCTTTTCTCCATTTTGAACGGTTTTCTCCTCTTTTAAAATCGTAGAAAACGTTGATCGTATCCTTATCAATAAGAACACCCTGTAATCTGCCGTAAGGACAAACCAATGTACAAACCTGCTCTCTGAACCATGCAAAAACAAAGTAGAAGGCAGAGGTAAACAATACCATGATGATGAAATTGCTTGGATGTGCAAAAGGTCCTTCGGAGATGATTTTAAATATTTCCTGATACCCCACAATATACATCAGCATAAAGTGAGTGATAATTAAAGAAATAATAACGTAAACTGTCCATTTCAAGCCTCTCTTCCATATCTTCTCGCTGTTCCACTCCTGTCTGTCCAGCTTCATTTGCTTGTTTCGGTCACCTTCAATAAGATATTCAATTTTACGGAATATCGATTCCATAAAAATTGTCTGAGGACATATCCACCCGCAGAAAATTCTTCCGAACGCAATCGTAAAAATGATAATAAAAATTAAAGAGGCAATAGCACCTAAAGTAAGGATAAAAAAGTCCTGTGGATAAAAGGGCTGTCCGATAATGAAAAACTCCCTGTCAATGACGTTGAATAAAAAGAACGGGTTGCCATTGACTTTTATGAATGGTACCGTAAAATAAATAATTAATAAAGCATAGCTTACAAGGTTTCTGTAATTGGTGTATTTTCCCTTTGGTTTTCTGGGGAAAATCCATCTTCTTTTACCGGATTGCTCCATTGTCCCGATAGAATCTCTGTAAGTCTCAGGGTCCAGAACCTGTCCCTGTCCGCCGCGTACTTCTATTTCTTCTATTTCTGACATTTCGTAATATGTTTAAAAAAGAAAAAACATAATTCGTTACTATTTTTCTTAATAACAAATTATGTTTTTTTCATATGATTTCTAATCTTTTAAAATTATTCTTTTTCCCAATGTGCTTCAGTTCCTTGAGGAGCTGCTCCTCCCTGAGCCTGCGTCACTGGTGTCTGTTCCTGATTGATGTGATATACATACGCTGCAATCTTCTCAATCTCTGCTCCGGAAACTTCGCCGTTTTTACCGAATGCTCTCATCGCAGGGTTAGTAGGAGAACCATTCCAGTCCATATGGAAAACCGTTTTGAATAAAGTTTTCTCAGGCTGGTTGATCCAGTAGTTATCCGTAAGGTTTGGACCAATACCTCCACTACCGTCTTCTTTATGACAAGATGCACAGTTAGTCTTGAACAGCTCTTTTCCTTCAGCGATATTGTCAGCAGAATATTTTGCTGTTTCAATCGTTACAGGAGGCTGATTTTTTTCATAATCTGCAATACTCGCCATCTGTTCTTTATACTCCTGCTCATATTCGGTCAGCGGGTGTGCGAAATCTGTGAACGCAAAAGCTGCGATATATATAATACAAAAAGCAGTCCCAAAATAGAATAACCCTACCCACCATTTTGGAAGTTGATTATCCAATTCCATAATCCCATCGAAACCATGGTCAATAAGAATATCTTTTTCTTCTGTGGCAGACTGTTTTTTGAATGCACTGTCATACATTCTTCTTAGGAAAGGAATCTTCTTTTCCGTTAAGTAAGCTGCTTTTTCTTCCGGAGATAATTTTTTGAATTTATTGTTTTCAATCAAATCTCCAATAGCACTGTGGATGTATGCCAAAATAGCACTGATCACCACAGTTCCCCAGAAGTAAGGTGAAGCTAGGAACGAGTAGCTCTGTACAAACAAATAATAAAAAACTATTAGAAGTCCAGTTATTATTAAGATGTTTACAACAACAGGTGTTCTTTGTTTCATAATAAATAGTTTAATTTTTTAAATTAAAATCGTCTTCATCATCTCCCAGAGGTGCCTCTTCTTCTTCCTTGTAATATTTCTTAGGCCTGCTAAATACATATATTATTAGGGCGACGAAGAACATCATAAAGAATATCAGCGCCAATGTTTGATACAAGCCTGCGTTTTCAGTATTGGATAATATATCTTTAAAGTTCTGAGGAATCATGTGAACCTTTTAATGTTTAGTTAGTACTTGCTGTTTTTATTTCTGTAGTCTTGATATCCGTTCCTAATCTCTGAAGATAAGAAATAAGAGCTACAATCTCTTTTTTCTCCAATTCTCCCTGAGGTCTCTTCGCATAAGCCTGTTTAAGGTCATTTGCTTCAGAGAAGATATCTTTTACAATTTTCGTTGCCTGGTTGTCTGCCCATGCGTTGGCAGAATCTATTTCAGCTTTGCTATAAGGAACGTCAAATGCGTTCTTCATCAGCTTCATTTTGTCTACCATTTTAGATCTGTCTAAGTTAGTAGCAATTAACCAAGGGTAACGAGGCATGATAGAACCTGCAGATGTAGATCTAGGGTTATACATGTGCTTGTAATGCCAAGAACTTGGGTTTTTACCACCTTCTCTATGTAAATCCGGTCCGGTTCTCTTAGATCCCCATAAGAATGGTCTGTCATAGATGAACTCTCCCGCTTTAGAATATTGTCCGTTTTTACCGTTGAATCTCGTAATCTCATCCCTGAACGGTCTGATCATTTGAGAGTGACATGCGTTACATCCTTCACGGATATAAAGATCTCTACCTTCCAGCTCCAAAGGAGAATAAGGTTTTACAGCTGAAATTGTAGGTACACTCTTGTCAAGAGACAGAGTAGGAACAATCTCAATAATACTTCCTATTGATATCGTGAAGAAAGATAGGATACCTAATAATACAGGCATTCTTTCTAACCAAAGGTGAGTTCCCTCTCCTTCTTTACGTTTTTTACCGATATTGGCTAATGCAGGAGCTTCTGCAGGAACTTCTTTTTGGAAAGATCCTTTTCTTACAGTAGCAATAACGTTAATGATCATTAAAGTTGCTCCTGAGATGTAGAAGAATCCTCCTAAGAATCTCATTTTAAAGTAAGGAATAATTGCTGTTACAGTATCCAACCAGTTTTTCCACAATAGGGTTCCATCCGGGTTGAATTGTTTCCACATTAATCCTTGAGTAAATCCTGAGATATACATCGGAACTGCATAGAAAATAATTCCTAAAGTACCTAACCAGAAATGCCAGTTAGCCAATTTTACAGACCATATTTTTGTTCTCCACATGATTGGTACCAGGTAATAGATAACCCCGAATGCCATGAAACCATTCCATCCAAGAGCTCCTAAATGTACGTGACCGATAACCCAGTCAGTAAAGTGTCCAATCTTGTTAATATTTTTTGTTGCTAAAAGCGGTCCTTCAAAGGTTGCCATACCATAACAGGTAACAGCTACCACGAAGAATTTAAGAATAGGATTTTCCCTTACTTTGTCCCATGCCCCTCTTAAAGTTAAGAGACCATTAAGCATTCCCCCCCAAGATGGAGCGATAAGCATAATAGAGAATCCTGTAGATACTGCCTGAACCCATGCTGGAAGTGCTGTATACTGTAGGTGGTGAGGACCAGCCCAGATGTATACAAAAATTAGTGACCAGAAGTGAATAATAGACAGTTTATAAGAGAAAACCGGTCTGTCAGCTGCTTTTGGCAAGAAGTAATACATCAAACCTAAAACAGGTGTTGTAAGGATAAATGCTACGGCATTGTGCCCGTACCACCACTGTACGATTGCATCTTTTACTCCAGCGTATGCTGAATATGATTTCCATCCTGTAAAGGATAACGGAACTTCTAAGTTGTTAAAAATGTGAAGCATTGCTACAGCAATCCAGGTACCGATATAGAACCAGATGGCTACATAAAGGTGTCTTACCCTTCTCTTAGCAATGGTTAGGAACATGTTGGCCCCAAAAATGATCCACGAGAAAGCAATTAGTATATCGATTGGCCATTCGTGTTCAGCATATTCTTTTGAAGTATTGATCCCCATAAAGAATGTAATGAACGTAGCAACAATCATAAACTGCCAAGTCCAGAAATGTAACCATGATAATGTATCACTGTACATTCTTGTTTTTAATAATCTTTGTAAAGAATAATAAACACCCGTGTAAACGATATTACATACGAATGCAAAGATTACTGTATTGGTGTGCAACATTCTGATTCTACCAAAACCAAATGCACCATGAGTATTTATCAGCCCTTGAATATTACCACTTTTTAAACTTTGAATGGTAGTATCATCAGTACCAAATAAAAATTCAGGAAGCTCAGGGTAGAAAAGCATTAATGCCGCTGTAAGTCCGAACAAAAACCCTATAAACCCAAAAACTATGGTCGCATAAAGGAATGCCCGAACAATACTGTTGTCATAACTAAACTTTTGTGTCTCCATATCAACTATTCACTTTTTTCTTCAATTTTATTATTTTCTCCTATTTCTTTCTCGTCTTTTTTGTTGCCATTATTCTCTTTTTCCTTGATTTCACCAGAGTCAAAAAGAATCCTCACAGCTGGAGATTCATCATCTTCAAACTGCCCTTTTTTGGCGTTGACTATAAAAATAATCAAGAAAACTGCAGCTAAAGAAGCACTGCATAAGATCATTAAATATAGAATATCCATTTGACAACAAAATTAACCTATTTTCGGGGTTCAAATTTAGTGAAAAATAATGACATTCATCACGAAATACCGATTCTTGCTAATTTAAAATCAGTCTAAATAAGGGCTTTTAAGCCGCTTTTTTAAAGTATTTTCTTCCCAGGATCCAGGTTGAAATTGTAGTAAAGGTAACTACTGTTATAGAGCTTATTGGCATGATTATCGCTGCGAAAAGCGGATCCATATGGCCTGTTACTGCATAACTCAAACCTACAATGTTGTATAGAAAGCTAATTATGAATGTCATTTTCACAATAGTAATCGAACCCTTGGCAACGTTCAGGTACTTGTCAAGGTCTACTACTTTGTCCCCATTCATGATCACGTCTGAAGAAGGGGTGAAGCTATTCGTGTCATCAGAAATTGCGATTCCCACATTGCTTTGTTTTAATGCTCCTGCATCATTTAAGCCATCTCCCAACATGGCTACTTTAGAATTGTTATCCTGTAATGCTTTAATGTAATTCAGTTTGTCTTCAGGACTTTGATTGAAAGCCATGGCCTGGCAATTGGGAATGATATCTTTTAGCTGGTTTTCTTCAGAAGAGTTGTCTCCGCTGAGAATGTAGATCTTATAGTTTGTAAGGGTTTTAAACAGGTTTTTAAGATGTTCTCTGTATTCGTTTTTGAAAATGAACTTACCAATGAATTCATCATTCTTGCTGATGTAAACTGCGGTTTCCAGGTTTTTAGATTCCTGATTGTTGTATTTTGCAGATCCTATTTTATAGATGTTGCCTCTGATATGAGCTTCGTAGCCTTTTCCTGAGATTTCCTGAAAATGTTCAACCGTAAAATAATCATCGTTTACTTCAATAAATTCATATAAAGATTTTGAAAGTGGGTGATTAGAGTTTTTCAGCAATGTCTTGATATTCAGTAAATCAAATTCTGAAATCTCCAAGCCGTCATATTTAATGTTGGTCTTTTTTCTATGAGTAATGGTTCCTGTTTTGTCAAAAACAAGAGTGTCGATCTTTGCTATTTTTTCAATCGTCAGTGTATCCTTTACGTAAAATTTATTTCTGCCGAGGATTCTCATAATATGTCCGAATGTAAATGGTGCAGAAAGAGCAAGTGCACAAGGACAGGCAATGATCAGGATGGCAGAAACAACCTGGAACATTTTTTCCATATCTATGAATGACCAGTAGATTCCCGAAACCAGAGTGATGCCCAAAATGATGAAAGTAAAGTATTTACTTATATTGTTGGTTAATGTATCAAGCCCTGTTTCATATTTCTTGAAAGCCTCTTTATTCCATAGCTGAGTTAAATAGCTCTGATCTACATTTTTTATAACTTCAAGTTCAAGAGAAGAACCAATCTGTTTTCCGCCTGCGAAAATTTTATCTCCCGGCTGTTTGCTTATACTTTCGCTTTCTCCGGTAATGAAACTGTTGTCAATATTACCTTCTCCGTTAATTAAAATGGCATCTACTGGAATTAATTCTTGGTTTCTAACCAAAATTCGATCTCCTACTTTGATTTCAGACAGTAAAATGTTTTGTTGTTTGCCATTGAAATCAACCTTGGTAACAGCAATGGGGTAGAATGATTTATAATCACGGTCGTAGGAAAGTGCACTGTAGGTTCTTTTTTGGAAAATTTTACCTAAAAGCATAAAGAATAACAGACCACATAAGGTGTCAAAATAACCCGGACCATAATCTGTAATGACCTCGTAGGCACTCCTTCCGAAAAGCACGAAAATACCTAAAACGATCGGAACATCAATGTTGACAATTTTGTTTTTCAATCCATACCAGGCGGATTTATAATAATCTGAAGCTGAATAGAAAACAACAGGAATAGCAAGAAGGAAGGTTAAGCTTCTAAATAGCCCTTTGTAGTGTTCCATCCAGAAATCCTGACCTCCTATATATTCGGGGAATGCCAGAAACATCCCGTTACCAAATGCAAATCCTGCGATAGCAAGTTTGATGAGGAGTGATTTGTCGAGATGATCTACATTTTTATCGGCTGTTTCCAGATTGATGACCGGTTTGTATCCAAGATTATTTAAAAATTTAGCTAGTTCGCTTAATTTTAGATTGTTATGGTTGAATGAAACCTGTAGCGTTTTTCTCGTGAAATTAACCTGAGAATATTTAATATCTTCGTTAAGGGTGTGAAGACTCTCCAATAGCCAGATGCATGAAGAACAGTGTATTACGGGGATTTTGAAAGTGACAAGACTGGTGCTTCCTTCAGAGAAATCAGTTACTTTTTCGAAGATTTCCGGAGTGTCCAGATAATCATACTGAGTAGAACTCTCATCACTTGGCCGAATTCCGGCCCTTTTATTAAGTTCGTAGAAATTAGCTAAGTTGTTGATATTTAGAATTTCGTAGACAGACTTGCATCCGTTGCAACAGAAAGTCTTTTCATCAAACAAAATTCTCTCTTTTTCTATACCTTGACCACAATGAAAACAGTTCTCGCTCACCTCATAATATATTGAACTACAAAATTATAACAATTTTTTTTGTTTATCGCGTTAAAAAGTTCTATTTTTGTGATAAATGTCATATAAAATGTCGCAGGAACAACAGATTGCAATTGAAGAGAGGTTCGCCAGAGTTTTTAATGATAAATCATTTAAGGAAAGACTTTCTAGCACTGATTTTGAAAAGTATATTAACGGCAAGAAAAAATTAAGTTTTCAAAAACATGACACGATTTTTGAAGATGGAGAAACACCAAAAGGAGTGTTTGTTTTAGAAAAAGGAGCTGCTAAACTGTCAAAATCCGGAGCTTTTGGAAAAGACCAGATCTTAAGATTTATCAAAGAGGGGGACATCATTGGCTATCGTTCATTGCTTTGCGGGGAGAATTTCCAGGCAAAAGCAGAGGCTATGACAGACATTGAATGTATTTTCCTTCCTGCAGATATTTTCATGTATCTTCTGGAAGTAGATCCACAGCTTTCTTTTGCAATGCTTCAAAAAATCTCTTATGAATTAGGAGAGTCGTCCAACACCATCACTTTCCTTGCACAGAAAACAGTAAGAGAAAGACTGGCAGAAATTCTGATCCTCCTTGAGCAGAAACTCGGTGTAGATCCCGAAGGCTTCATCAAAATCTCTTTAACAAGAGAGGAGATTGCCAATATTATAGGAACTGCTACAGAAAGTGCCATCCGTTTGATCTCTGAATTCAAACAGGACAGTCTCATAGAAGTAGACGGAAGAAATATCAAAATTCTGAACCACGACAAACTCATGAAACTAGGTCACGTAGTTTTATAAAAATCATACAAAAACTTAAGTCGGCGAAAGCCGACTTTTTAACTTTTAAAAAATAGATAAATTATGTCTGTTCACTCTGAAATAAAAAAAGTTACGACTGAAACCTTGCGAAAAATGAAATTCGACAAGGAAAAAATAACAATGCTTACTGCTTACGATTTTACCACTGCAAAGATGGTAGATGCAGGAGGAGTAGACGCTATTTTGATAGGAGATTCTGCAGCCAATGTGATGGCTGGTTTTGAAACAACTTTACCGATTACCTTAGATCAGATGATTTATCATGCTCAAAGTGTTGTTCGTGGAGTAGACAGAGCGCTTGTAGTAGCCGATCTTCCTTTTGGAACTTACCAGAGTAATCCAGAGAAAGCATTGGAGTCTGCGGTAAGAATGATGAAAGAAGGAGGTGCTCATGCCGTGAAAATCGAAGGAGGAAAAGAAATCTCAAAATCTATAAAGAAAATCATCAATGCAGGAATTCCTGTAATGGGACATTTAGGATTGACCCCACAGTCGATCTATAAATTCGGAACCTATAAAGTAAGAGCAAAAGAAGAAGCCGAAGCTGAAAAATTAATAGCTGATGCTCAGCTTTTAGAAGAATTAGGATGCTTTGCTATTGTTTTAGAGAAAATTCCTGCTGATCTTGCTAAAAAAGTAACAGAGGCTATTTCAATTCCAACAATAGGAATCGGAGCCGGTTCTGACTGTGACGGACAGGTTCTTGTATATCACGATATGGTAGGAATGAACAAAGGCTTCAGTCCGAAGTTCCTCAGAAGATATCTTGATCTGTATACAGAAATTACCGGAGCAGTTGCCCAGTATGTGAAAGATGTGAAAAGTGTTGAGTTTCCTAATGAAAATGAAAGCTACTAATTGATGAAAAACCAACAGTCTATTCAGGGAATTTTATCAATCGCAGCACTGATCTGTCTTGGAGCAGGGTGGCTTAATTTATTTTCTCCGGAAATCAATCATTTGCTTTCCAGAAAGATTTTTTACTACCTGATCGGAGCCAGTTTTATAGTTCAGGCACCTGCGCTTACCAATAAAAACTTCACATACGCCATGTACGCAGCAGCTTTGTTATGTGTAGTGGGAGCTTCTTTGCCGGAAGAATCTAAACTTTCAGTGCTTAAAACAATCGGCCTTCTTGGAGGAATAGCCATTTCTTTTACCAACAGACCAAGACGTTCATAAGATATGCAGGAGCAGATTGTATATGAAGACAACCATCTTTTGGTGGTTAACAAAAAAGTAGGACAGCTTGTTCAGGGCGATAAAACCGGTGATGAATCATTGCTGGAGTCCATTAAGAATTTTATAAAGAAAAGAGATGACAAACCGGGAAATGTTTTTCTCGGTTTGGTTCATCGTATAGACCGCCCAACTTCGGGTCTGGTTATCTATGCAAAAACGTCCAAGGCACTTTCCCGTCTTACACAGATGGTAAAAAACAGAGAGGTCAAAAAAACCTATTGGGCTGTTGTCGGAAAAGAAATGATTCCTCAGAGCCAACGTCTTGTTCACTATTTAAAGAAGAATGAAAAGAATAATAAAGCGAGTGTCTTTACAAAAGTAACAGAAGGAGCAAAAGAATCAATTCTCACATATCATGTTATCAAGACATTAGATAATTATATGCTTCTTGAAATCGATTTGGAAACCGGAAGACACCATCAGATCCGTGCGCAGCTTTCCAAAACAGGAATTCCAATCAAGGGAGATCTTAAATATGGGGCTCCGCGCTCAAACCCGGACGGTGGAATTAACCTTCACGCTAGAAAACTTGAATTTATTCATCCTGTCACTAAAGAAAATGTAGAAATTACAGCTCCCGTTCCGCAGAACGATGCTATTTGGAGAGCATGTGAAGAATAAATGCATCGGATTAAGAAATAATTCAGAAAGATATAAGACCATTTCAATGTTGAGATGGTCTTTTTATTTCAGAAAAATAAAATTTTGTCCCTTCTGAAAAAAATACCTACCTTCGTCGCAACTTTAGGGGTGTCTGTAGACATACAGACTGAGACTTTACCCTTTGAACCTGATCTGGATTATACCAGCGTAGGGAAAAGTAAATGACTTTTGCTGTACATTCTACTGTACAATAATAGCCATTCCTAAAGTATATTTTTATAATAATTAGGAATGGAAATTACAATCAACCACACAACGAAAACATTTGAAGTACTTCCTGATAATCTGGAGGCACTCATGGCTATGGAAATACCCGGAAAGAAAAAGGGGATTGCCGTAGCCCTCAACAATCGTATTATTCCACTGTCCGCCTGGGCAGAAACCCTTCTTAAAGACAAAGATTCAGTGTTAATCATTACTGCCACTCAAGGCGGATAATTCTCATTTAATAAAACAAAAACTTATGGCTCATTCAATCACATGTTCGCCATTTCCGAACGCCAAAAAAATTTATGTTGAAGGAAAAATACATCCTATCAGTGTGGCGATGCGTGAAATACATCTCAGCCCTACAAAGCTTACGAACGGTAAACTAGAAGACAATCCTCCTGTGACGATCTATGATACTTCGGGGCCTTATACCGATGAAAATGCGTCAATCGACATTATGAAGGGGCTTCCAAGGATCCGTGAAGAATGGATCCTGAACCGGAAGGATGTAGATATCCTGAACGGAATCACTTCTGAATACGGAAAGGCACGCCTTGCAGATCCACGTCTTGACGAATTACGTTTTGCATACGATCATAAACCGAAAGTAGCCAAAGAAGGAATGGAGCTTACACAACTCTATTACGCAAAACAGGGAATCATCACTCCAGAAATGGAATATGTGGCAATCAGGGAAAATCAAAAAATAGAACAGTTGGAAACTGTTTCTGAAGAAATGGCATTTCAGCACCCGGGGCACAGTTTTGGAGCCAATACTCCCAAAGGTAAAATCAGTCCCGGGTTTGTAAGAGATGAAATCGCTGCCGGAAGAGCAATCATTCCGAACAACATCAATCACCCGGAAAGTGAGCCCATGATCATCGGGCGTAATTTTTTGGTTAAAATCAATGCCAATATCGGAAACAGTGCCGTTTCATCCAGTATTGAAGAAGAAGTAGAGAAAGCAGTCTGGGCCTGCCGTTGGGGTGCAGACACCATTATGGATCTTTCCACAGGGAAAAATATTCACGAAACCAGAGAATGGATCATCAGAAACAGCCCGGTCCCTATCGGGACGGTTCCCATTTATCAGGCACTGGAGAAGGTGAAAGGCGTGCCGGAAGATCTTACATGGGAAGTTTTTAAAGATACATTAATCGAGCAGGCAGAACAGGGAGTTTCTTATTTTACCATTCATGCCGGAGTATTATTAAGATACATTCATCTGACAGCAAAAAGAGTGACGGGAATTGTCTCTAGAGGTGGTTCCATCATGGCAAAATGGTGTCTTTATCATCATAAAGAAAACTTTCTGTACACCCATTTTGAAGAGATCTGTGAAATCATGAAGAAGTATGACGTGGCATTCTCACTTGGAGACGGTCTTCGCCCCGGATCTATTGCAGATGCCAATGATGCAGCTCAGTTTGCGGAACTCGAAACGTTAGGTGAACTCACCAAGATCGCATGGAAACATAACGTACAGGTAATGATCGAAGGTCCAGGTCATGTACCCATGCATATGATCAAAGAAAATATGGAGAAGCAATTGGAGGTTTGTCAGGAGGCTCCTTTTTATACTTTAGGTCCTTTGACAACGGATATTGCGCCAGGTTACGACCATATTACTTCGGGAATAGGAGCGGCAATGATCGGCTGGTTCGGATGTGCGATGCTATGCTATGTAACCCCGAAAGAGCATTTGGGCCTTCCCAACAAAGAAGATGTAAAAGTTGGAGTGATTACTTACAAACTTGCTGCCCATGCTGCAGATCTTGCAAAAGGCCATCCGGGAGCTCAGTACAGGGACAATGCATTAAGCAAAGCCAGATTTGAATTCAGGTGGGAAGATCAGTTCAATCTGTCATTGGATCCGGATACAGCAAGAGCTTATCATGACGAAACATTGCCGGCAGATGGGGCTAAAATAGCTCATTTCTGTTCTATGTGCGGTCCTAAATTCTGTTCCATGAAAATTACCCAGGAAATCCGTGATTCTGCTGAAAAAGGAATGCTGGATAAATCGCTGGAATTTATTGAAAAAGGAAAAGAAATTTATATATGATCCTTGTGATCACTCCTGAAAAGGCCGTCCAAAAAGAGACAGAAATAATTAATCAGCTGTTTCACGAAGGTTTGGATCTGCTTCACATCAGGAAGCCTATGATGAGCCGGGAAGAAATAGAAAATTTTGTGTACGGTATTCACAAGGAGTTTTATCCTCAGTTGGTACTGCACGGAAATGATGATCAGGGTAAGGGTCATCATATTTCCCGGTTTCATTTTAGCGAAGCAAACCGATTGAAGGGAGATCATAAAGCTTGTGCTGGAGGCAATATTATCTCAACATCAGTGCATGATATCCAAGTTTTTAATGCTTTGGGGAAGGAGTGGGAATATGCATTCATCAGTCCTGTTTTTCCAAGTATTTCAAAAAAAGGGTATGGTGAAAAGTCGACTGTTTTGGAAGATATCAAATACAGAAATAATCATGATGTACAATTGATTGCTTTAGGAGGGATTAATGAACATAATATCAGTAAGGTTTTTGCAAATGGGGCAGACGGAGCAGCGCTTTTGGGAGCTGTCTGGGAAAGTGATGAACCTGTTGATACATTCAGAAAGTGCAGACAGAAAGCTATTTTGTCATAGCCTTATTGAGTGGTATAGAGAAAACAGAAAGCATACATCATTCAATTTAATAATGGAAAAATTACAATACATATCACAGGGGCAGACAATGCAGGAACAGGAAATCAATATCCGTACAGCATTGGATAACGGAATACAATGGGTGCAGGTTCGTTGGAAAAATGCTTCAGATAAAGAATTAACTGAGCTCTGTATGGTTTCAAAAAAACTCTGTTCAGAATATCAGGCAGTCTGTATTGTGAACGATCATGTTCAGATTGCAAAAGAAATAGATGCTGATGGTATTCATTTAGGTTTAAATGACTTATCAATTGAGACAGCAAGAGGCATTCTAGGAAATAATAAAATCATAGGAGGAACTTCAAATACATTATCCGATGTGATTCAAAGAATAGAAGAGGACTGTGATTATATTGGCCTTGGACCGTTGAGATTTACCGCAACCAAAGAAAAGCTGAGTCCTGTCTTAGGATTTAAAGGATATGAGAATATGATCAACAGCTTGAAAGAAAAATCAATAGCTATTCCGAAAATTTTCGCCATAGGAGGGGTTTTACTTCAGGATGTAGGACAGCTGCAGCAGATCGGAATATATGGTGTTGCAGTTTCTGGTGAGATTACAAACCGTCCGGCTGCGATCAGTGAATTTAAAAAAGCAATGATATGAATAATAAGAAATTAATAATAGCAGACAGAATATTTGATTCAAGACTGTTTCTGGGAACCGGAAAATTCGGAAACCTAAATGAAATGGCCGCTTCTGTGATCGCTTCAGGAACAGACATGGTGACCATGGCACTGAAAAGAATCGATTCCGGAGCAGAAGAAGACGGATTACTGGATTCTTTAAGGGAAACCCAGGTTCATCTTCTTCCCAATACTTCAGGGGCAAGAACCGCAAAAGAAGCAGTATTGGCAGCCCAGCTTGCCAGAGAAGCGCTGGAAACCAACTGGGTGAAACTGGAAATTCATCCCGATCCGAAATACCTTCTTCCTGATCCCATTGAAACCTTGTATGCAACCGAAGAGCTTGCAAAACTCGGCTTTATTGTAATGCCTTATATCCATGCCGATCCTGTTTTGTGTAAACGTCTTGAAGATGCAGGAACAGCTGTAGTAATGCCTTTGGGAGCGCCGATCGGGACTAATAAAGGTTTGAGAACGTTAGATTTTCTGGAGATTATCATCAGCCAGAGTAATGTTCCTGTTGTGGTAGATGCCGGAATAGGAGCACCTTCGGATGCCGCAAAAGCCATGGAAATGGGAGCTGATGCTGTTCTTGTCAATACCGCAATTGCTGTCGCAAGAAACCCCGTGAATATGGCCTTAGCGTTTAAAGAGGGAGTTGTTGCCGGAAGAAGAGCATTTGAATCAGGATTGGGAGCAATAGCCGATCATGCGGAAGCATCCAGTCCGTTAACATCCTTTTTATTTGAATAACATATCATAAAGATGAACAGCTTTAAAGAGGTTTTTGAGCACTACCAATGGGATGAAATAAAAGCAAGAATCGGAACAGTAACCCGTTCGGATGTTCTGAACAGCCTTCAGAAAAAACAGAAAAACATAAATGATTTTCTGAATCTCCTTTCCCCAGCTGCTGCACAGGAGCTTGAGCTGATGGCAAAAATGACCCGCCAGCTTACTCAGAAACGTTTTGGAAAAACCATACAGCTCTACGCTCCGATGTACCTCAGCAATGAGTGTCAGAATATCTGTACCTATTGTGGCTTCAGTCTCGATAATGAGGTGAGAAGAAAGACACTTTCGGATACAGAAGTCATGATTGAAGCTTCCGTCCTGAAATCGATGGGGGTTAATCATATTCTTCTCGTAAGCGGAGAAGCGAATAAAACAGTTGGGATTTCTTACTTTCTGAATGCCGTTCGTATGCTGAGACCTCACTTTGCCAATATCTCGATTGAAGTGCAGCCTTTGTCAGAAGAAGAATATGTGCAGCTGCATCAGGAAGGTGTTTATTCTGTTTTGGTGTATCAGGAAACCTATCATCAGGAGGTGTATAAAGAATACCATCCCAAAGGAAAAAAATCAAACTTTCATTTCCGTTTGGATACGCCCGACAGAGTAGGAAGGGCCGGAATCCATAAAATTGGACTTGGCGTTCTGCTTGGACTTGAAGACTGGCGTGTAGACAGCTTCTTTAATGCTCTCCACATCGATTATCTGCAGAAACAATACTGGAAAAGCCGGTTTTCTGTTTCCTTTCCAAGACTCAGACCGGCAGAAGGAATTATAGAACCCAACTTTATAATGGAAGATAAAGATCTGCTTCAGCTGATTTGTGCCTATAGGATCTGGAATGAAGATCTGGAAATCTCAATCTCTACAAGAGAAAATGAAAAATTCAGGGATAATATCATATCACTTGGAGCAACATCAATGAGCGCCGCTTCAAAAACAAATCCGGGAGGCTATGCTGTAGATGTTGAATCTCTGGAACAGTTTGAAACCAGCGACGAACGAAGCATGGAGGAAGTAAAAAGAAGTATCAGAAAAGCCGGTTATGATCCGGTGATGAAAGACTGGGATTCAGCATACAGCGGATTTAATTACAGTGACAAATGAAAAGCGAAGATATTTTTGAAAGATACAGCAGACAGATATTCATTGATGAAATAGGCCTGGAAGGTCAGCGAAAAATAATGAATTCCAAAGTACTGGTCATTGGAGCAGGTGGTTTGGGAAGTCCCGTTATTCAATATCTCGCAGCAGCTGGCACAGGAAGTTTGGGAGTTGCTGATTTTGATGAGGTAGAACTTCACAACCTGAACCGCCAAACCATTCACTGTGAAAATACAGTTGGATTTTCTAAGATTAAAAGCGCAGAAGCCTTTGTCAATAACCTTAATCATCATGTGAAATTGATAGGAGTAAATACAAAAATTGACAGCTCGAATGCAGAAGAAATTCTTTCACAATACGACATTATTATAGACGGATCAGATAATTTTACAGCCAGGTATTTGATTAATGATACCTGCGTAAAACTTGCAAAGCCTTTGGTGTATGGAAGTATATTGGGGTTTTCGGGACAGATGGCTGTATTTAATTACAAAGGCAGCAGAAACTTAAGACACCTGTTTCCGGAACCGCCTTCTGATGAAGATATTCCGGACTGTGACAGTCTTGGAGTTTTGGGACCGTTGCCGGGAATAGTAGGGAGTATGATGGCCATGCAGACTTTGAAAATAATTACCGGGCTTCATATAATTCCTGATCAGCTTACGCTTATTGATACTTTGCACTGGAGATTCCAGACTATAGATTTTTAAATTATATTGTTTTAAATAAATGAGGCAACAAAATTACTTTGCTGCCTCGTTTTATGATTGATGATAGAACTATTGCCCTGGCTGCATTACACCGCCTGCGTCTTCTTTTTTTGTACTGTTTAAAATACTTGCATCTTCTTTTGCCAGTTTATTCTTTGTAGGAATTTTGTAGTTGATAGACAATCCGAAATTTCTTGTGTCATATTTGCTTCTCAACACCACAGCATCACCTGTTGGCGGGTTAGAACGCACCTGCATTACCTGTCCGTTGAAGATATCATTAGCGAAAACAGAAAGAGTCAGCTTGTTGTTAAGGAATTTCTTCGTTAAAGTAATATCTACGTTATTGTTAAATGGCTTTTCTGCCGTAAAGTAGAAATAGCCGGCTTTTGGAGTAAGATAACTGTAATTGGCCGTCATTTTTATGCCTTTCGGAAGAATCAACTGAGTCATTACATTAAAAATCCAGAAACCTTTATTGTTGAGGTTGTCAATTTCATGCTTCTGATAACCAGCGTACAAATACATAAAGTTAATTTTGTCCGGATTGAAATCAAACTTCATGATTTCACTGATCGGCTTGCTGAAAATCATAAATGGAACAGGTAATCCTACATTGAAGTTATGAATTTTCATACTCGAAATATTCACCTGCTGATTATAAAGGTTTTTGCCATCCTTCATAATGATCTGTGCTACCTGGTCCTTTGCAGAACTTACACTGTATCCGATAAATGCATAATCAAAAGCAGATATCTTTACTTCGTAATTATCAAAGATTGTAGGCTGAAGATCCGGGTTACCATTGACTTGCGTGTTAGGCCCAGAGAACGTTACGTTATTCGGGTTCAGGGCAGAGATGCTTGGTAAACTGATTTTTTTATTATAGTTTGCCGCAATATATACCTGATTCATCAGGTTATACTGTACACTGGCATTGGGGAAAATTTTAAACTTATTGAACGTTTTCAGATCTTTTTGTACGATGATATTAGAACTGTCCTTTCTTGCTATTCCGGATATATCATAATTTTCAGCACGTGCTCCTAATGTGAAATCGAATTTTTTCAGTTTAGCCTGAAACTCAAGATAGGTAGAAGCAGTCTGTCTCTGATATTCAAGGTTTTTAAGTCCTTTACTTTCTGTCTCAAAATCCTGTCTTTCGTACAATCCGCCTGCACTTACTTTTCCACCGTCAAGAAGCTTAATAGGCTGTGAATAATCCACCTTCAAATTGGCGACTTTCATATCCGATTTATTGTTAAGGATATCATTGGCACCGGGGTTATCGAATGGCTGGAGAGGATCTGTATAAAATCCTTTCTGGAAAAAATTATCCTGAACAAACTCGCTGTCAGATTTTGTAAATCCAAACTGGAGATCCAGTTTTTGAGACTTGTCACTGAAACGTTTTTGATAGGTAACAACGGCTTCCTGACGTAGATTATTGGTTCGGGCAGCATCAAAAGCGTTAAAATCTGCTTCTCTGTATTTATCTTTTTCTTTATCAAAAATTACTGCCAGACCATTACTCAATGTGTAATTGTCATTATTATTATGATAGATATCGTAGTTAAGCAATAATCTGTCATCGCCCAGATCAAAAGTCACTCCCGATTTGGCAAAATATCCGCGACCAATTCTATCTGTGTTGCTGTTCAGTAATACATCCTGCATCGTATTCAGCATGGTTTCGCGATAGTTTTGACCAACATTCAGCTGCCATCCGAATAGTTTATTTCTTGCATTCAGGTTCAGGGAGTTGGTTGTTCTGCTTCTGAATTTGTCATAGTTGGAAAAAGAATAATTCCCCGAGTAAGTAGCCGTTAAATATTTGTTAGCATTTTTATTGGTAATAATATTCATGATTGCTCCTCCTGAAGTGGCTGGATATTCCGCACCCGGTTGGGTAATGACTTCTATTCTGTCAACCGAGTTGGCAGGCATTCCCTCAAGGAAAGAATTTAATTCATTGGAAGTAATATTTAAAGGTCTTCCGTTAAGATAGACATCCAGCATCTTTCCCTGGTACATCATTCCGGCAATATCCGTTGAAACCAGCCCCGGAAGTTTTTTAATACCTTCCAGAACATTACCATTATTAAGCTGTGGCTGTTCAGAAAAATCAAAAATTGTACGGTCTGCTTTCTGTTCAACGGCTTTTTTAGTTTTGGTGATAACTACACCTTCAATTTGCTTTTCTTTCTCCTGCCCACTGCTGCTTTTCTCCTGTGAATATGCGAAAAAAGACCCAAGCAGGGATAAAACTAATATAGTTTTTCTCATAATGTTTTTTTACTACTATCCAGTTAGACGTAAAAAAAAGGAATTTGTTACGCTAAAATTTGCGAAAAGTTAAATTTTTATGCAATTATTTTTTTTATTCCGAAATAATTATATCTTTGCCAGGTAATTATCAAGAATCTCATAGATGGGATAGCAACCTGCAAAAACAAGCAAGGTGCTAAAATAGATAAGCCGGTACATCCGGAAAAAATGTTTATTCTCTATTTTCTCCCCATCTTGACATTTTTGTTTTAAAAAATAAAATCAATGTTTAAAGACAGGGGAAATTACATTTCCAATTTAAATTTTCGTTTCTCAGATCATGAAGTGCTTCTTCATTATTCTGACCTCTTTTCATGCCACTTCTACATGCGCATGTGTTGTTGTTTCTAGACCTTTTTAAAAAATAATATCTCCATTTTGGCTTTTCATGATAACCTTAAATTAAGGTTAGAGGAATACTATTGCCAAAAAACAAATAATCAATCAACAAAAAACAGAAAACACATGCGTAGTTTCGAAAAAAAAACAATCATAGCTTCAGCAGCATTTATTTCAGCATTTTACTTTGGACAGACGGATTCAGCAGCATCAAAAAAGATTGATGATGTGGTCATTCTTGGATCAAGAGGGTCCGGCAGATCCCTTACAGATACTCCGGTTCCTGTAGATATCATTAATATCTCAAAGATCCTAAGGCAAAGTCCTGTCAATAATATAAGCCAGGCACTCAACTATGTGGTGCCGTCATTTTCTTCCACCTCACACACCGTCAATGACGGAACTGACTTTGTGGATCCTGCTCTTCTCAGAGGACTTGGCCCGGATCAGGTCTTAGTCTTACTTAATGGAAAAAGAAGATATCAGTCTTCTCTGATCAATGTGACGCTGACACCGGGAAGAGGTTCAGTAGGAACAGATCTTAATGCAATTCCGGCTTTTGCCTTGGATAAAATAGAGGTATTACGTGACGGGGCTTCAGCTCAGTATGGTTCCGATGCCATTGCAGGGGTCGTTAATTTAGGACTTAAAAGAAGGCTTGGACTTTCCGGGCAGGTATTTTTGGGAGGATATGCTTCTGCCGTTACCAATAATTTTTCCGGTGGAATAGACGGACAGACCATTTCTGCAGATCTTAACTATGGAGCGAAGATCGGTGAAAAAGGCTTCATTAATGTAACGGGATCTGTACAGTACAGAGATCCCTATTCAAGAGCTGGCGTGCGTCAGGGCGATATTTTCAATGCCTATAATGCAATTAATTACAGAGCATTGCAGGATGGAGTCAATATCGATGGATTATATAAGAATATTACCAACACAGCAAATAGCCAGCAAATCATCAATACAGTCAAACAGTATGCATCACAGGTTGATTATTTTTCACCTCTTTTGCAATCACAGATTTCCGGTGCCGGGAGCATTACAGAGTTACAGGGAATATTAGGTAAAGATGTTACTGATCAGGAACTGAAGTACAGAGGTTTGGACCGAAAAGACTTCAGCTTAAGGGCGGGGCAGTCCAAGCTGCAGTCGGGACAGCTTTTTTTTAATTCCGAAATTCCGGTCAGTGAAGACTGGAAAGTGTATTCCTTTGGCGGTTATAGCTATCGTTTGGGAAATGCTGGTGGATTCTACCGTCTTCCTAATACAGAAAGAAATATCAATGCAGTAACTCCCAACGGATACCTGCCGCAAATCGAAGCCAATGTGAACGATTATTCGCTGGCAGGGGGCATCAAAGGTAAATGGAACGGCTGGAATGTAGATTTCAGTAATACGTTTGGGAAGAATGCTTTCAATTTTGGAGTAGTCAATACCTTCAATGCATCTTTGGGTGACAGTTCACCAAGAACCTTTAAAGCAGGAGGATCTGAGTTTTTGCAAAATACGGTTAATCTAGATTTTTCCAAAAAATATGATGTTTTACATGGCCTGAATCTGGCTTTTGGAGGAGAATACCGCCATGAAAATTATAAGGTGAATGCGGGAAATGAAAACTCCTACGTTTCCTATGATATTTATGGGCGTGTTGTAACAGCAGCCACTCCTGATAATGAGTTGGTCACTGATTTTTTTGGTAAAAACAGACCTGCCGGATCACAGGTATTTCCTGGATTCAGTCCCGATAATGCCGTTTCAGGAAGTAGAAACAGTATTGCCGCTTATGCAGATGTTGAGATCGAACCAACCGACTGGTGGCTGGTAGAAGGGGCCGTTCGGTTCGAAAATTATTCAGACTTTGGATCTACCTTTAATTACAAATTGGCAACCAATGTAAAACTGGCTAAGAACTTTAACTGGAGAGGAGCTGTGTCCACAGGGTTCAGGGCTCCTTCTCTTGCACAGATCTATTACAGCTCTACATCTACACTGATCCAACAGGGGCAAACGACACAGGTAGGTACTTTTCGAAATAATTCCGAAGCGGCTCAGGCTTTGGGAATTCCAAAATTAAAACAGGAAACGTCACAATCATACAGCACGGGAATCACCTGGAAAATTCCTGCTTTAAGCCTTGTATTTACAGCAGATGCTTATCTGATAAAGATTAAGGATAGAGTCGTTCTGACGGATTTGTTTTTCCGTCCGGACAAAATTAGTAGTCCAGATGATCAGGTACTGCAGAATGCTTTTGATATTGCAAGAGCGAGTGCTGCAAATTTCTTTGCCAATGCGGTTGACTCACAGACCAAAGGATTGGATATTACCGTTTCTCAAAATACCCGTATTTCGGAAAGAATCTCTTTGGAAAATAATTTTGGACTTAATCTTAATCAGACCAAAAGAGTAGGAGATATTCACGCCTCTCCCAAGCTGGTAAGCCAAATCAACAATTATTTTTCTGAGCCGAACAGAGTGTATTTTGAAGAAGCTGTCCCCCGCATAAAAGCCACTCTTGCCAATACGGTAAAATTTTCAGCGCTGACCGTCTCTCTTAGAAATTCCTATTTTGGAAAAGTGACAGACGCAGATGTTCTGGATGCAAATTTTGACGGAGTAACCGGAAGCAGAGAACATTTTGTTTTAAATGACCGTATTATTACAGACCTTTCTGTAGGTTATGATTTCAATAAGAATATTTCGGCTACCATTGGAAGTAATAATATATTGAATATTCTGCCTTCCAAAAATCCAAATATAAGCTCTTTGACTGCTGATAACCAGTTTGTATATTCCAGACAAGTTTCGCAATATGGAATTGGTGGACGCTTCCTCTTCGCAAGAGTGGAATTTAAGTTTTAAAAGAAGTAAATAAAAAACAAAAAACAGAGACCCGTTCTCTGTTTTTTTGTTTTAATCTAAAGCAGACTATTGTACTCTTTCTTTTTCCTCGAAATTAATATTTTTCTTATTGATTTTCTTCTTACCACTTCCAAAGGTATAATTGACACTTAAACGGAAACTTCTACCATCCCAATAGTTATCCATATGTTGGCTGTTATCTGCAAAATATAGATCTCCACGGTATCTCTGCGCAAACACATTTGTAACTGTTGCATTGATCTGAAGCTTCTTTTCCATGAGTGAGACCTTTAATCCGGAAGTCAGCTCCGGGAACGCATGAAAATAAGAGTTTACATTTTTGTAGGCCAGACTATGACTGTAATTCAGGAAAAATACAAGCGTCTTGTTTTTGTTTAAAGTAAAAGTATTGTTGATGGAATAGCTGAACGCACTGCCTTTCTGCGTTTCTGCCTGAATATTGAATACAGATGAATTTTGAAGTGAAGCATTCATCGAGATGCTGGTTTCCCAAAACTTGAAGAAGGTATCGGTATAAGAAGCATTGAGACCCCAGAAATTATTGTTATAATAGTTGATGGTATGAAGAAAATCCATACTCATATTCTTCTGGAAACCCTTTATTAACGCCAGCCTATATCAACAACTGGCAGTTGGGATATACTTTTAACAGTAAATTCTCAACCAGTGTTTATTATCTAAGAATGAAAAATACATTCGGGCAGCTTTCTTTCATAGACGTACTGTCTCAGGTTTCTGAACTTACGGGAATCAATTTTATGAAAATTGTTGGTGAAAAGAAAAAGTATATTCTCACGACAGCCTATTCGGAGTATGCACTGGAAGGTTACGAGCATAATATTATTGATTATCTTTTGAAGCCCGTTTCTTTTGAACGTTTTTACAAAAGTGCGCTGAAGGCTCAGGAACGTTTCCCGTCTTCAGAAGACAGTATCGACTCTTATTTTTTCGTAAAATCTTCAGGGCAACAGCATAAGATCAATTTCAATGATATTCTTTATGTTGAAAGTATCAAAGATTACGTGAATATCAGAACTTCAAATGAAGAATATATTGTGCTCGATACACTTAAATCTTTGGGAAATCAGCTTTCTGACAAATTTGTCCGGGTTCATAAATCCTTCATAGTTAATCTGGATAAGACCAAAAATATTGGCATAAAGAGAATTATTCTGCTTTCTGAACAGGAAATTCCAATCGGCGAAAGCTACCGAAGTAATCTTCTGAACAAAATCAAATAAAGTAAAATGAAAAGCGGCTTCCTTGGAAGCCGCTTTTCTATGATAAATTAAATCTAACAATTAATTTTCCTGTCTTTTAATCAGGTTCAGAGCAGAACCTGCTTTAAACCAATCAATTTGCTGATCATTATATGTATGATTAGCCATGATGATATCTTTTGTTCCGTCAGCGTGAATGAACTCTAGAGTCAACTGTTTTTCTGGTGCAAATTGATCAAGGTCTAAGAAATTAACCGTATCATCCTCCTGAATCTTGTTGTAATCAGCTTCATTAGCGAAAGTGATTCCCAGCATTCCTTGTTTTTTAAGGTTTGTTTCGTGGATTCTCGCAAATGATTTCACCAATACCGCTTTTACACCAAGATGTCTTGGTTCCATAGCAGCGTGCTCTCTGGAAGAACCTTCACCGTAATTCTGGTCTCCAACAACGATAGTAGGAATTCCGGCGGCTTTATAAGCTCTCTGCACAGCAGGGACTTCACCATATTCACCAGTTATCTCATTTTTAACGTGGTTGGTTTCCATGTTGTAAGCGTTGACAGCTCCAATCAACATGTTATTTGATATATTGTCAAGATGACCTCTATATTTTAACCATGGTCCAGCCATAGAAATGTGGTCAGTGGTACATTTTCCGAAAGCTTTGATCAATACTTTAGCTCCTTCAATATTTTTACCGTCCCAGGCTGGAAACTCTTCCAACAGCTGTAGCCTGTCTGAAGTAGGGCTTACGTTGACAATAACTGAAGAACCATCCTCAGATGGCGCCTGGTATCCATTGTCATCAACAGCGAAACCTTTTGCAGGAAGTTCAGAACCCTTAGGCTCATTTAATTTTACCTGCTCTCCGTTTTCAGCGGTTAAAGTATCAGTAATTGGATTGAAGTCTAATCTTCCTGAAATCGCTACAGCAGCTACCATTTCCGGAGAAGCTACAAACGCATGTGTGTTTGGGTTACCATCAGCTCGTTTTGCAAAGTTTCTGTTGAACGAGTGGATAATAGAATTTTTCTCTCCTTTATCAGCACCTTCTCTGTCCCATTGTCCAATACAAGGTCCACAAGCATTAGTAAAGATCCTTGTGTTTTCGAATTTTCTGAAAGAATTTAAGAAACCGTCTCTTTCTGCTGTAAATTTCACCTGCTCGGAACCAGGGTTGATTCCCAGAATTGCTTTAGGCTTAACTCCTTTTGCCACAGCATCTTCTACAATGGAGGCAGCTCTTGATAAATCTTCATAAGAAGAGTTGGTACAAGAACCAATAAGAGCCCATTCTACCTCTATTGGCCATCCGTTAGCTTCAGCTTTAGCTCTGAATTCAGCTACCGGTGTCGCTAAGTCTGGAGTGAAAGGTCCGTTTAAGTGTGGGGTAAGCTCAGAAAGGTTGATTTCAATTACCTGATCAAAATACTGTTCCGGGTTGGCGTATACTTCAGCATCACCTGTTAAATGTTCTGCAATTTGGTCAGCGGCATCCACTACATCCTGTCTTCCTGTCGCTGCTAAATATCTTCTCATGGAATCATCGTACCCGAAAGTTGAGGTAGTTGCTCCGATTTCAGCACCCATGTTACAGATGGTTCCTTTACCTGTTGCTGAAAGAGATTCTGCTCCTTCTCCGAAATATTCTACGATACATCCCGTTCCACCTTTTACGGTAAGAATTCCTGCTACTTTCAGGATCACATCTTTTGCAGAGGTCCATCCGCTCATTTTACCGGTTAATTTGATCCCGATCAGTTTAGGCATCTTGAGCTCCCAGGCCATTCCTGCCATTACGTCAACTGCATCAGCACCACCTACACCTATGGCTACCATTCCCAAACCTCCTGCATTTACTGTGTGAGAGTCGGTACCGATCATCATACCACCTGGAAAGGCGTAATTTTCCAATACTACCTGGTGGATAATACCAGCTCCCGGTTTCCAGAAGCCAATTCCATATTTATCACAAACAGAACTCAGAAAGTTGAAAACTTCAGAGTTTTTGTTGATACCTTCCTGTAAATCTGATTCAGCACCTACTCTTGCCTGGATCAGGTGATCAGCATGAGCCGTTGAAGGAACAGCTACTTTTGCTTTTCCAGCCTGCATAAATTGTAAAAGCGCCATCTGTGCAGTTGCATCCTGCATGGCGACTCTGTCCGGTGCAAAATCTACGTAAGAGTTTCCTCTTTCATGTGCTGATGTAGCATTACCTTCCCAAAGATGGGTGTAAAGGATTTTTTCTGAAAGTGTAAGAGGTTTTCCCACGATTTGTCTTGCAGCAGCAATCCTTTCCGGGTAACGCTCATATACTTTTTTGATCATATCAATATCAAAAGTCATATCTTAATTTAATTTTTTTCTTCTTTTCAAATAAACTTTTCCGTAATTAATGTCATCATTAAAAGACGGAAAATAGTTTCTGTTACTGCGATCCATCAAATTCCGTTCCTTCGAACTATAAAAAGGATAATTACAATAAATAATCAGGATTTTTTATATCTATTTTATATGTATCAAGTTAAGAAAAAATAAAATTTCTTTTCTGTATTCTATTTAAAATAATTCCTAATCAGTCTTAAATAGAAAGGTTCTAAACAAAAAATGAAAGATTTTAAATCCCGCAGGATCAAAATCTTTCATTTTTATATTATGTAAACAGCCTTATGGCTGATCGTCACACTCTGTTAGTGACCAACCTGAACCAACTCCTTAATTGGTGGAGCAAATTTAGTCAGGTCAATACCTTCAACGGCAGCTTTATATTCTTCAATGTTAGGAATTCTTCCGATGATAGCAGAAAGGACAACAACCGGAGTTGAAGCCAATAAAGATTCTCCTTTCTTACGTTCAGAATCTTCTACTACTCTTCCCTGGAAAAGACGGGTAGAAGTTGCCAATACGGTATCTCCCTTAGCCGCTTTCTCCTGGTTACCCATACAAAGGTTGCAGCCGGGACGCTCAAGATACATCATGTTTTTGTATTCAACACGTGCTTCGCCTTTAGGAGCGTTATCATCAAATTCGAATCCGGAATATTTTTCTAAAAATTCCCAGTCTCCTTCTGCTTTTAATTCATCAATGATGTTATAGGTAGGAGCTGCTACTACAAGAGGTGCGTTGAACTCTACTTTCCCCTGTTGCTTTTCAATGTTTCTAAGCATTTGAGAAACTATTTTTAAATCTCCTTTGTGAACCATACAAGATCCTACAAAACCAAGATCTACTTTTTTCTCTCCTCCGTAATAAGAAAGCGTTCTGATGGTATCGTGAGTATATCTTTTAGAAACATCGTCATTGTTTACATCAGGGTCAGCAATCATAGGTTCTACGATGATATCAAGATCGACCACCACTTCAGCATAATATTTAGCATTTGAATCCGGTGTTAAAGCTGGTTTTTCTCCAGATCTGATCTCAGCGATTCTTTTATCCGCTTTATTAATCAATCCTTGAAGAACCTGGTTGTGATTATCCATACCCTTATCGATCATGATCTGGATTCTGCCTTTAGCAATTTCCAATGATTCAATCAAAGTATTATCTTCAGAAATATTGATAGAAGCTTTTGCTTTCATTTCTGCAGTCCAGTCTGTAAATGTAAATGCCTGGTCAGCAGGAAGTGTTCCGATGTGAACCTCTATGATTCTTCCCTGAAATACATTTTCTCCTCCAAACTGTTTAAGCATTTGAGCCTGAGTAGCATGAACAACATCACGGAAATCCATGTGTTCTTTCATATCTCCTTTAAAGGTTACCTTCACAGATTCAGGAATTGGCATGGATGCCTCACCCGTAGCCAATGCTAAAGCAACAGTTCCGGAGTCTGCTCCAAAAGCAACCCCTTTAGACATTCTTGTGTGTGAGTCACCACCGATGATGATCGCCCACTCGTCTATTGTTATATCATTAAGAACTTTGTGAATAACATCCGTCATTGCGTGATATTCACCTTTCGGGTCACGGGCAGTGATCAAACCGAAATCGTTCATAAATTTCATTAATTTAGGAATATTGGCCTGAGCTTTTTTGTCCCATACTGAGGCAGTGTGACATCCAGACTGATAAGCACCGTCAACGATTGGAGAAATCACTGTTGCTGCCATCGATTCCAATTCCTGAGAAGTCATAAGACCTGTTGTATCCTGAGATCCAACAATATTAACTTCTACACGAACATCAGAACCGGCATGTAATACTTTTCCCGGTGTGGAACCAACTGCATTCCTGTTGAAGATTTTCTCTACAGCAGTAAGACCTTGTCCCTCATGAGAAATTTCTTTCGACGGAGCGTAAACTAACGGTGTATCTATTCCCAATAGTTTAGCAGCAAATGTCTGCAGCTTTTTACCAAATACAATGGCATATGATCCCCCAGCTTTTATAAATTCCATTTTCTGAGGAGTGAACGCCTTAGAAATATCAATCAGTTCCTGGTCGCCATTATACAATTTCTTTGTTTTTGTATTGATGGTAAGCACTGTTCCTGTAGCAACTGAATATGCTTGTTCAAGAATTGGCTCTCCAGCTTCGTTGCGAATTGGCTCTCCATTCTCATCAAGTTTTTTTACCCAGTTTTTAAGGTCAAGACCAATACCTCCTGTAACGTCAACTGTTGTAAGGAAGATAGGAGAGATACCGTTTGTACCTCCTACAATCGGAGCAATATTAACGAATGGAATATATGGGCTTGCCTGTTTACCAGTCCATAAAGCCACGTTGTTTACACCTGACATTCTTGATGAACCTACACCCATCGTACCTTTTTCAGCAATAAGCATTACGCTTGCATCAGGATGTTGTGCCTGTAAAGCTTTGATTTCTTCCTGAGCCTGAGGAGTGATCATACATTTACCGTGAAGTTCACGGTCTGATCTGGAGTGAGCCTGGTTACCCGGAGAAAGTAAATCAGTAGAGATATCACCTTCACCAGCGATAAATGTAACCACTTTCACTTCTTCAGCAACTTCAGGAAGTTTAGTGAAGAATTCCGCTTTTGCGTAGCTTTCAATTAATTCTTTTGCGATTTCGTTACCGCTATTGAATGCTTCCTTCAGACGGTTCGTATCTGCGTCATAAAGGAAAACCTGTGTTTTAAGAACATTTGCAGCTTCTTTAGCAATAGAAAGGTCGTTACCCAAAGCAAGATCCAATAATACTTTTATGGAAGGACCTCCCTTCATATGAGACAGTAACTCAAAAGCATAAGCTGGTGAAATTTCTTCTACTACGGATTCACCGAGAATGATCTCTTTTAAAAACTGAGCTTTCACACCCGCTGCACTGGTAGTTCCCGGCAATGTGTTATAAATAAAAAAATTAAGAGAGTCTTTTCTGTTGATGTTCTCTGAATCTTTAATTTGCGAAATGATTTCGCTTAATAATTCAGCCCCATCAATTGGCTTTGGATTAAGCCCCTGGTTTTTTCTTTCTTCAATCTCTTGGATGTAATCCTGATAAATATTCATAATAATAGAAGTCTTTTAAATTTTAAATGTAGATTTAAAGCAGTTGCACTGTTATTTTCTCTTAACAGGGTATGAATTACAATAAGACCATTTAAAGTTGTGGAAACAAAACGACCATAAGTAATAACAACATAATCTACCACCTTTAGAATGTGAGATAATGTTCCGTCTCAAAGTTAAGTATATATGACTTTTAATAGAAGTGTAAGTAGTTTACCTGCGATCTGTCTTGTTGAAAAAACTCTCTTTGGGTAAGATTTGTACACTTTTTTGACAGCATGACTATCAAAAATTATATCTCCAAAACGTTTTTAGATTATCAAACACTTAAAAAGTGTTCCCAAATTTACGGATTTTTAATATTTTTTATACTCGAAATTATTTAGATTCTTTATAAATATGAATTTGATATTTTCTATTTTTGGCCGTAGTTTTGCACGCAAATGGTGAATATGAAAAATATCCTTAATTTTTTATGTGTATTTATTTCGATTTTCGTTTTTTCCCAGACGAAATCTGTGAAGAAGCTACCGGTTAAAAATGCTTCAAAATCTATAATAAAGAAGGTGCCTTCTGAGGATAAACCTAATCCTGATCTGGTGATTGTTCATCAGGAACTTCCTGTCCTGATCCCGAAAAAGGTGAATGGAAAATTTGGATATACCAATCAGAACGGAAAATTTATCATCAAACCTGAATATCATATTGCTGTCTTTTTTTATGAAGACTGTAATTTGCTGAATTCCCCCAATCAGAAAGTAAGAAAATTCGGAACCAATGAATTTGCTACTGTTGAAAAAGATATGATCTCGTACCGTGTTGATAAAACAGGTAAACGGGTGTATCAGTTCAAAGATTCAGATTTAGGAAAATGTAAGTTTGAAGAGTATAAACAACAGCTTTATCAGGCCTATGTTTTAAATGGTTTCTACGGAGTTATTGAAAAGGCTAAATTTGTTAATGCTGCAGACTACAGGGATTATAAAATCTATCCGCAGTATCAGTATTTATATATTATGGAAGGAGATGATACTGCCAATCCAATGATTGTCGTTTCCCATAATGACAGGTTTGGTGTGATCGATGTTAATAACAAAGTGATCATACCATTTGAATATTCCAATATAAAAAGAAATTTCAGCTGGAAACTTGGAAGGATGTTTGAAGTCACAAAAGACGGGCAAAACTACTATTACATTGATGTAAGGAATAAGACATATTAAATGGGGCAGGCTATAGGCAGTAAGCTTTAGTCTTATGCTTTTGTCTGGGTTTTGTGGCAATTCAACGCACCTGACTGCTCCTTTGCCTTCTGAATCAACAGGATAAAAGTCGAAAAACTTCTTAAAGATCAGCCTGGTTTCCAGTTATATTTCCCCGAAAACCAGTATTCAAAAGCCCGAATCTTACAATCAGCTATCCTCATTCCACATCTCGCAATTTTTTTGTAATTTCGCGGCTGAAATAAAGGGGTGCTTTAACAGGCTGAGATTATACCCAATGAACCTGGAACGGATAATGCCGTTTAGGGAATTTTGAAAATGTGTCAACGGAACAGTATACCAATTCTATAGGATAGACTGCTACACCATTAAATTGTTACATTATTTAATCCGCCCCTTTTATTCATTAAATTTTAAAAATTTATAGAATGAAAGGATTATTTTTTTTAGGCCTTACTGTAGGCTCTGTAGCTTTTATCCAGGCTCAAAATAAGGATTCTCTGAAAATCAGGGAAATTGAAGCTGTCAATTTTACCAAAAGACTTCCTGTTGCTAAGGAAATCATCAACGTACAGAAAGACATAGACAGCAGAAATCTAGGACAGGATCTTCCGATTCTCTTAAAAAATCAAACCTCTATTATCTCTACTTCTGATGCCGGAAACGGAGTCGGTTATACAGGATTCAGAATTCGTGGAGTAGCAGGAAAAGGGATCAATGTGATGATGAACGGTGTTCCGTACAATGATTCTGAAAGCCAGGGAACATTCTTCGTCAACGTTCCGGACCTTACAAGTTCCGCATCGCAGATTGTAATTCAAAGAGGGGTAGGGACTTCTAATAACGGAGTATCTGCTTTTGGGGCAAGTATTAATGTGATCTCCAAAGAACCGGATGAAAAGATGTATTTTAAGACCGATGACAGCTACGGTTCATTTAATACTTACAAGTATTCGGTGGAAGCAGGGTCCGGTAAATTCTGGAAAAACAGGCTTTCGGTAATGGGAAGGTATACCCGCATCCACTCGGATGGATATATTGACAGAGCCTCGTCAAAGCTGGATTCGTATAACTTCACTGCGCTATTTGAAGAAGGAAAAACGAGACTTCGTCTGATGGCTTTCGGAGGAAAAGAAAAAACATATCAGGCCTGGAACGGGATAGACCGGCCAACATGGGAGACTAACCCAAAATTCAATTACTCAGGACAATATACGGACCTGTTCACCGGAGAAGAGAAGTTTTATGATAATGAAACGGATAATTACAGACAGAATCATTTTCAGCTTTTGTGGGAACAGAAATTCAATGATAACTGGAGCCTGGAGACAACGCTGCATTATACCAAAGGAAGAGGGTATTATGAAAACTATAAAAGAGTCGATGAAGGAAATGCAAAAGCAGATCATTATTCCAATTATAATTTGCCTGTACCGATTGTCAACGGATCCTCAGTAAACGTAACAGATTTTATCAGAAAAAAATGGTTGGATAATGATTTTTACGGGGCGGTTTCCACATTATATGGGAAGCTGGATAATGTAGATCTTAACTTCGGTGTCGTGGCCAATCAATATTATGGAAGACATTTTGGAAATGTTACGGGTGTTTATTTTCCGCAGATCAATGAATATGAATACTACAGAAACAGATCTGTAAAAACTGAGGTGGCGGGTTTTGCAAAAGCTTTATGGAGAACCGGAGATCACTTTGAATTCTTCGGAGACCTTCAGCTCAGAAATATTGACTATAATACAAAAATAGTAACAGCCGGAGACGGTGAAGGTGGAACTCTAGATAAAAACTGGCTTTTCTTTAACCCAAAAGCGGGTGTAAATTATAAGATCGGAAACGGAAAAGTCTTCCTGTCTTATGCACATGCTCAGAGAGAACCCAACAGGGACGACCTGATGAGTGACAATGAAGTGAAGGCTGAAAAGCTCCATGATTTTGAAGCTGGTATTGAAAAACAGTTTGGAATTTTATCGGTAACGGCTAACCTTTACTATATGTATTATGTCAATCAGTTAGTACTGAATGGACAATTAAATAATGTAGGTGCATTCATCAGAACTAACTCAGGAAAGAGTTACAGGAGAGGTGTTGAGATTGGTGCTTTGGCTAAACTGTCCAAACAATGGGAAGTAACAGGAAATGTGAGTCTGAGCCAAAATAGAAATCTTGATTTTAATATTAAAAATAAAGGTGTTCTACAAAGTCTTGGAGATACCGAAATATCATTTTCTCCGAATATTATTGCCAATCTTGGTCTGAAATTTAATCCTTCCAAGAGTTTCCAGTTTGCTTTAATGAACCAGTATGTTGGAAAACAGTATCTGGATAATACTGGCGATAAAAACCTTCAGCTGAAAGATTATTTCTTAACAGATTTCAATGCCCAGTACCAGTTTACGATAGGCAGCAATGATATTGCATTAAAATTACTGGTCAATAATCTTTTCAATAAAAAGTATGTGAACAATGGAGCCGTTTATGATGGAGACCCGTACTATTTTTCGCAGGCGGGAACTAATTTTATGTTCGGGATCAGCTGGAAAATTCAATAATTGGCAAGATAATTTACCAAACAGGTTTTAATACTTTCAATTTTATACATATTTATCAAAAGACTGCTTCGGCAGTCTTTTTTTATATCTCATAAATCTCTTCAAAAAGTCACGAAAAAATTATAAATTTGCTGCCAAATGAATATTTCAGCTTACATTTTAGAATATCTGAAACAATTTGGAACTGTGACGGTTCCGGGCTTCGGTGTGTTTTCGCTTAAAAACTCCAAAGCAATAATTAATTCTGAGAACGGAAGCATCCTTCCTCCCGCCAGTGAGATCGTTTTTGCAGTGGATTATGAAGTGCAGTCTGATGAGCTCGCTGCCTTTATAGCAACGCAGAAACAGATGTCTTTAGAGGCCTCCAAAAGTGATCTGAAAATCCAGACGGATTTTTGGAAGAAAAAACTTCAGGCAGATCAGGTCCTGGAAATTCAAAACCTCGGGATCATCAATATCGTAGAAGACAGTCCCCTTTTCAAAGGAAAAAGAATAGAGTCTGGGCATCCCGATTTTTATGGACTTGAAGAAATCAGGCTTTCAGATATCAATAACGGAGAAAAGATAAGTACAACAGAAAACAGAGAAAAGGATTATAAATTCAAAAAGTCTATTCTTTGGATTTTCCTGCTTGCTGTTCCTGTTTCAGGAATTGTTTATCTGGCATTTACCCAACAGGAACTTCTTTTTGGAAAAAAATCTTTTGATAAAGTTTCTGTACAGACTTCTACACACAGAATTGCAAAAGATACCATAAAAATGATGGTTCATTCTCCGGAAGCAGCAGTTTCAGATTCCCTGAAAAAAGATTCATTATCAAAACCAGCCGGAAAAGGCGTAAAGCCGGCTCAGGCAGTTCAAAACAACACTAAGACTCAATGGCAAAAGTAAAAAAAGCGTCAGAATCCCTGACCATCATGACCAATATTGTTCTTCCGAACGAAACCAACTCTTTAAGAAACCTTTTCGGAGGTGAGCTCCTTGCAAAAATGGACCGTTGTGCTTCCATATCTGCTGCAAGGCACTGTGAAAGAAGGGTGGTAACAGCATCTGTAAATCACGTTTCTTTCAATCATCCTATTCCTGAAGGTGGAGTAGTGGTCCTGGAATCTAAAGTATCCAGAGCTTTCTCTACTTCAATGGAAGTATATGTAGATGTATGGTTGGACGACCCTATCAATCAGAAAAAGATCCACACCAATGAAGGGATTTATACTTTTGTTGCGGTGGATGAATTCAACCGTCCTATTCCAATTCCTGATATGATCCCGGAAACCGAAGAAGAAATACTGAGACATGCTGCTGCAATCAGAAGAAAAGAACTTTCTCTTATCCTATCAGGAAGAATGAAACCTCTGGACTCTGTGGAACTTAAGAAATTATTTCAGGAACCGGAGGATGTAAAAGAATCAAAGAAAGATAAAAAATAAATTCACTTCTTAGATTGACTTGTCTTTGCCAGGTTTCAAGCGCTTTACGATCTTAGAAATAGCTATATGTAAGTCAGTCTTTGAATATTATACATTAAAATAAATCACGGTTTATTCATCATATTCGCGTTGAAAAAATGAAGATTCTCCTTTTAGATAAAAACCATCCCCTCATTACAGAACAGCTTTTGGCTAAAAACTTTGTTCTGGAAGAGGATTTCACGTCTTCCTACGATGAGGTTTGCCGTAAAATTGAAAATTACGACGGGATTATTATACGAAGCAGAATTCCTTTAGATAAAAATTTCCTTGAAAAAGGTACAAACCTAAAGTTTATCGCCAGAGTAGGAGCAGGAATGGAAAATATTGATATTCCGGTAGCCGAAAATCTGGGAATACAACTGATTAATTCCCCGGAAGGAAACAGAGATTCTGTGGCTGAACACGTTGTCGGAATGCTTTTGATTCTTATGAACCGACTTTTTATTGCTTCTCAGGAAGTGAAAAAAGGGATTTGGAAACGGGAAGAAAACAGAGGTGATGAGCTGCTCGGGAAAACTGTTGGATTGATAGGATATGGTAATATGGGCAAAGCTACAGCGAAAAGATTTTCCGGATTTGGCTGTAAAGTTATATTTTATGATATATTACCAGGACTTTCTGATGAATATGCTTCACAGGTACCTTTAGAAGAATTAAAGAACTCTGCGGATATCTTAAGTCTGCATATCCCGCTGACTGCGGAAACCCTTTATATGGTGGATGAAAAATTCATTTCAGAAATGAAGAATAACTTCTATTTCGTCAATACAGCAAGAGGCAAGAATGTAGAAACGAAATATTTAGTTGATGCTTTGAAATCCGGAAAAGTAAAAGGAGCGTGTCTTGATGTTCTCGAGTACGAAAAATCTTCTTTTGAAAATATTGAAACAGAAAACGAGGATCTCCAATATCTTCTGGAATCTGAAAAAACAATTGTAACACCTCACATAGCCGGCTGGACGCATCAGAGTAAGGAAAAGCTGGCGCAGGTTATTGTTGATAAAATTGTGAAGAGGTTTGCAAGGTAATTAATAATCCTTGCTGAAGTTACTGATTTGTCTTAGAATATAGTTACAAATCAACTTTTTGAAGTAACCTTTCCAAATGAGTTTCAGTAAACGATGTTTTTATTTTCAAATTATAAAAAAGCACAGATCTTACGATCTGTGCTTTGCCATTTATTGCCGGAAGCTGGTATTTACATAGCAAAAGGCAATTTTTCACTTATTGTTTATTTTTTTATAAGTTTGTGTATACTCTCTGATCCGTTGGCTGTTGCAATCTTAATAAAATAGGTTCCAGTAGGAATTTGTTGTAGGTTTAATTGATTTGTTTCACCAACTTTGATTAATAATGCTTTTCCTGAAGCATCTAAAACTTGTACCGATTTAGTTATGTATTCTGATTTTATGAAGATCATTTCTGAGGCAGGATTTGGGTACAGTAGTAATTTTGTTTTGCCTGATTTTATTTCTTCAACGAGTAACAAAGGTTCCGGGCAGTTTGGAGAAAAACTGTCTCCAGCAAATGTCCAGCCTTTATTGTTAATTAGTTGATTTCGAAATATTTGACCGCCATTTCCATAAGTCCTTCCAAATGCTCCGACGAGTCGGCCAAGTGGAGAATTAGGGTTTTCAGCCCAGCCTTTTAATGTTGCCCCATAATTTCCACAATCTAAACCACTATAGCCAAAAATTTCTGTCAAATTAACTATTGGAGAAAGTGTCCAATTGCCTAAATTCTTATTAAAATTACTGTTAGACCAAAACATGTGAGACATGTTGGTAACATTAGAAACGTCCCAAGAGGAAATGTCTTGGTTAAAACTTGGATAAGAAAACATCTGAGACATATTTGTGACATTTGAAGTATTCCAGTTGTTTAATGGTTGGTTAAACATCTGAGATGCTTCGAACATCAGTGACATATTCTGAACATTTGAAACGTTCCAATTATTAATATTCTGGTTGAATGCCTTCGCACGATTAAACATTGAACTCATGTTGGTCACATTTGAAACATTCCAATTGCCAATATCCTGATTGAATGAGTCAGCATAAAAAAACATCTGGCTCATATCTGTAACATTTGATGTATTCCAATTACCAATTGGCTTATTAAAAGCCTTGGCATTGAAGAATAAATTACTCATATTGGTCACATTGCCAACATTCCAACTGTTAATATTGTTTACAATTGATAAGTTTGTGCAACCTGAAAAAAACGAGCTTAGGTTAGTAACTGCTGAAAAATCGGGAATATCAGTTGCTGTAATTTGAATATTCGCATATCCAGAAAACATTCCTGATAAATTAGTATTCCAGGTAATTTGCCCCCATTGTGTTAGTTCGACAACTTTATCTACATCAGTTCCAGAACTAAGTTTAAAGGTGCCAGTAGGCGTAATTGAAATATTATACGTTCCTATTGAGGGAACGTTTATTTCTGTTAAACCCGTGTTTCCTATCCCATTACCTGTAATAGTAGAATTGTTGGTCTTTACATATGAGTAGTTGTAAACACCTTGAGTATTTAATTTTATTTTTAGGTTGTTGGCATCACTCACCAAAAATTTCAATATAAGTGGAGTCTGTGCCCTCAGAGTAGTAATGACTAAAAGGAAGAAAGAGAAAAAGTAAATTTTTTTCAACATTTTTTTTATTTTTTTATTGATGGCAAAAATACATATTTCCCACAAATAAGACATTAATACAAAAATTAAAAATGCAAAAAATCTCCTAAATTCCGTGTAATTTAACTTTTGGGTATGTCGTGTATTGATTTAAAATTTCTATTTCTAAAAATCTGTTCTTAGTAAATTTTTACAATTTAAAAGTAAGTACTTGATCTAAATTATAAAAGTTTCTCAACATTGTGAAGATTTGTATAATGTGATTTTATATTATTCAAAAAAGCATTTAGTAATGTTAAATAATTCATAATGTACGCTCCATACTAAGAATTTATTTTTGAGTTTTATTAAATTGCCGCTCATTTTTGATACTCATGACGACGCGTAACTTTATACTTATTTTAACAGTTTTTTTATCCCTTATTTCCTGTAAAAAAAACTCCGAATCCAAACAGGCTTCAGCTGAAAATACTACCAATCTTCCGAACTACGGAAATGTAGATTTGAACAATGTATTTACCAAAGCCGAAAGCCAGCTGGGTGATAAAGGATTGCTGACAGGATATATCGATCAGTACTATAAAAAAATCTGGGAAGGCGGAGACCTGAGTGGTGGTATCCTTGTGGCCAAAGGAGACGAAATTCTGTACGAAAATTACAGAGGCTTCGGAAGAGAAGGGGATCAGATGCCCATTGATAAAAATACACCACTGCATGTAGCATCAGTTTCAAAAACACTTACAGCAATGGCGATGTTGAAACTTGTGGAAGCAGGTAAAATAAAACTTTCGGACCATCTTACTCAGTATTTTCCTGGATTTCCTTATCCAAACGTAACCGTACAGACTTTACTGGACCAGAGAAGCGGTCTTCCAAAATATGAATACTTTATTGCCAAAATACAGCCGGTTCCAGCCGAACTGTCAAAGCCATTCATTACCAATCAGGATGTTCTGAATATGATCATCAAATATAAACCTGATCTTGCAAGAGATACTGATACGGGGTTTATGTACTGTAATACTAATTTTGCAATGCTCGCTTTATTGATCGAGAAGATTACAAAAACACCTTTTCCACAGGCGATGAAAGAAATGGTATTTCAGCCTCTGAAAATGGAACATACTTATATTTTCCAGGAAAAAGATATACCTACGGCGGCACAGTCCTTTTATTACGGTGGGAAAAAGCTGTATCCTCTGGACAGGCTTGATCTTATTTATGGTGACAAAAATGTATACACGACACCGAGAGATCTTTATAATTTTTCAAAAGCCATGTTTTCAAAAGACTTCTTAAAACCAGATTTGATGCAGATGGTTTTCACGCCCTACAGTAACGAAAAAGCAGGAATGAATAATTATGGTCTGGGCTTCAGAATGAAGCTTTTCGACAACGGTGAGAAACTTACGTATCATAACGGCTGGTGGCATGGAACAAATTCCGTCTTTGCTCATCTTCTGAAATCAAAAGTAACGATTGTAGCCATTGGAAACAGATACTCCACTAAAGTATATACGGCCCTTGCTTTGTCTGGATTATTTGAAGACTTTCCTGTTCAGAAAGATAAACTGCACAGTGTAATGAATGACAATAAAGATACTTTGAATGCCGGACATGAAGTTTTTGGAGAATAATGTTTAATTTTGCTTAAACATATATGAAAAGACTTCTTCTATTATTCGTTATCTGTTTTCTTGTACACTCGTGTGCGAGAGTTGGATCTCCCGTGGGAGGACCAAAAGATACTCTGGCTCCAAAGTTTCTAAGCTCAAATATTGATACCACGAGAGTCAATGTAAAAAGAGATATTCATGAGCTGAGGCTAGACTTCGACGAATATATAACCTTGAAGGATATTAATAAGAATCTGATCATTTCTCCGCCTATTAAAAATATCAAGAGGATCCTTCCTTCCAATATTGCCAATAAATATGTGATGATCCAATGGACAGATACCCTTCAGGCCAATACAACCTATAACTTCAATTTCGGAAATTCAATCGCGGATAATAATGAAGCTAATATCCTCCGTTACTTCAATTTTGCATTTTCGACAGGGGAGAAACTGGATGATCTGTATATAAGTGGTGATATAAAAGATGCGGTAGCTATTAAAAAGAAAGACGGTGAAAATAAACTGGTTGTAGGACTCTATCAGGTAAAAGACACAATTAATTACAAACAGAAACCTTACTATATTACAAAAGTTGATGAAGACGGGTATTATGAACTTAATTATCTTACTCCGGGAAAATATAAAATCATTGCTTTTGATGATGATAATGGGAATTCTGTTTATGATCCCGGAAAGGAAAAAATTGGGTTTCAGAAAGAGCCCATAGATTTCTCAAAATCTATTTCAGGACTGAATTTGAAAGTTTACCCTTCTAAAAAACCTTTGAAGTATATTGAAATGAAAGAAAGCCCGGGAGGGATTACAATGACCTTTGAAGGAAATCCTGAAAACGTAAAAGTTGCCTCTATAAATGATAAACTTCAGGATATAAAAGTCACTCACCGTCCGAAATCAGATACAGTAAAAATATGGTTTGATCCTGTAAAAAGTGATGTAGGACAGACTGTAACGGAAAACCTTAAATTCAGCTATGATATCGGGAGCAAGCAGGATACCGTATCCGTATTTTATAAATATAATAAGAAGAACGCAATGGATCTTGAGAATGATAACGGAGGTCCCGGTCTGGCGCCGAATTCTGATTTCAAATTAAAATCCAATTACCTTATTGATAAAATAAGTCCGGAAAAATGGGTGTTGAAAAGCGATAGTTTGACAACTCAGGAGTTTACTGCAAAAATCTCTGATACAAACCCATACCAGATTCTTATCCATTCCGATTTTGTAGCAGGAAAAAAATATCAGCTTACGGTTCCTAAAGAAACAGCGTCTTCTTTCTATACAAAAAATGTACAGTCAAAACGTTTCGATTTTGAAGCGGAAAAAGTAGAACAATTCGGGAGCCTTGCATTTACTCTTCAAAATGTTCCGGAAGCCAATTACTGGATCCAGCTTTTGGATGGTTCGGATAAAGTGGTCTATTCTCGGTATACTAAGGGAAATGCTGTGAAATTTGATATCCTTAAGCCTAGTGAGTATATTGTAAGGATATTGGTGGATAACAACGGAAATAAATTCTGGGACGAAGCTGATTTTGAAACAGAAACCTTTGCAGAAGATTCTTATGTCTTCTACAAAAAAGCTATTGTGAGGCCGTTATGGGAAACCAAGGAGGATTGGGATCTGAAAGATACCCGAACGCTGGATAATCCTAAAGGAAATCTCCCTAAACCGGAAGTTCCTGCCCAGGAACCTCCGAAAGAGGTCCTTCAGAAAGACGTTACAAAAGAATTGAAGTCGGAATCCGGAAAAGCTGTATTGACGCCGGTAAAATAGAATTATGAAAACGGCAAAAAAAGTATTGTTTTGGACATTGGTGGTTTTTGCACTGATCCAGTTTATCCCTGTGGATAAAGTCAATAAACCCATTGACAGAAAAGTCAACTTTGTTGAAGTAAAGAATACTCCGGAAAAGATCAGAGGGCTGATTAAAGGAGCTTGCTATGACTGTCACTCCAATGAGACTGTTTATCCGAAATACGCTTATTTTGCCCCTATTTCCTGGTCTGTAAAAAGTCATATCAATGAAGGACGGGAGCATCTCAATTTTTCAGTTTGGAATACGTACAGTAAGGAACTGAAAGAAAGTATGCTGAACAAGGCTGTTCAGACGATTCAAAGCAAAGCTATGCCCATGCCCGGCTATATTGTGTACCATAAAGAAGCGAACCTTTCAGAAGCAGAAAGAACACTCCTTGTACAATACTTCGAAGAAATGCTGAAATCAAAATCTTACTAGCTGAGAACCTATAAAAAAAGTCCCGTAGAATGTACAGAACCGGCAAAAATGATGTTTAATCATATTGTGGAATCTGTACATTCTACGGGATATTCTTTATTATTAGATATTCTTCAGGTATTCCTCAAAAAATTTTTTCTGAGAGTCAAAAGCAATATCATCAAGATTCAATGCCTTCAAAGGAATCCAGATAGCCTCTGATATTTCAGAAAGTTCAAGACTTACCTCAAACTTTTCCTGAACATGGTACTCATAAAACAGATCAATGGTGTTGTAATCTATTTCTTTGTATTGATAGATGTTTGGAAGGCTCGTAAGATACCTTAAATTTGAAATGTCTACGTTAAGCTGAAGTTCTTCAAAAAGCTCTCTTTTACATGTTTCCTCTGCGCTTTCTTTCGGATCGACAAAACCTCCTGCCAGATCCAGTTTCCCTTTTTTGGGATCACGGTTTCTTCTGGTAAGATAAATTTCGTCACCACATCGGATAACAACAGCTACTGCGCCGGCAACATTATTATAGAGCCTGAAACTACATTCCGGACAGCTCCATTTTTTTTCACCGTCCCAGTGAAGGGTTTCTTTACCGCAGTTTGGGCAATATTTCAATAATTTCATCTGTATACAATTGTTTTTTCAGAGGTCAGATGGAACTTCGTTTCATTGAGCAATATTGATATTTCTCGGATGGTAATTCAATATAACATCCCGAAGTTCTTCTGTCTTCAGATGGGTGTAGATCTCCGTTGTAGTAATACTGGAATGGCCCAGCATTTCCTGAATATACCGAAGGTCTGCTCCATTCTGTAACAGGTGCGTTGCAAAAGAATGTCTGAACGTATGTGGAGATATTTTTTTACTTACGCCTGCTTTGTCTGTAAGTTCCTTAATGATCAGAAATACAATCACTCTGGACATAGATGTTCCGCGGCTGTTAAGAAACAGCGTATCCTCATATTTTTTATTGATCTTATTAACCGAACGTACTTCCTTGATGTAAGTTTCCAAAAGTTCTGCAGTATAGTCAGCCAGTGGAACGAAGCGTGTTTTGTTTCCTTTTCCGTTTACTTTGATATACTGCTCTTTGAAATTAATGTTCGAAATTTTCAGATCAATAAGTTCTGAGACGCGTAATCCGCATCCGTACAGAACTTCAATGATACAATGATTTCTCTTTCCGAGGTCAGAATTAGTCTCAATAGCTGCGATGATCTTGTTGATGTCAGGCAGGCTTAAGGTGTCAGGAAGATATAATCCCAATTTTGGGCCTTCCAGCAATGTTGCAGGATTGTCTTCTCTGAACTCGTCCTCAAGCAGAAACTTGAAGAAAGCTTTTATAGAAGAAATCCATCTTGCCTGAGATCTTTCGCTGAATTTTTGTTTGGAAAGATTGAAGATATATTCCTGTAAATTTTCGTAATCGATAGTGTCTGGACCGACGTTTGCCAGATCTTCTTTCGCATAGTCTTTTAATTTTTTGATGTCTCGAATATAGGCGTCGAGAGTGTTTTCTGAAAAATTTCTTTCGAAGCGAAGAAATATTTCAAAATCTTTGATCTTTTCATCCCAAGTCATTTGTGCTTATTTTTTTAGTTCACAGTCCGATATTTGTTCTATTTCAATGTTATGGTTTCGCAGAAACGATATCCCGTGGTCATCCGAATATTCATTAATATACACAAGTCTTGTAATTCCTGCCTGCAGAATCAGTTTGCTGCATTCTTTGCATGGCGAAAGCGTTAAATACAACGTTGCGCCTTTTGCAGACTGAGTGGAAGCGGCCAGCTTTAATATAGCATTGGCTTCCGCATGAAGTACATACCAGTGTGTTTTCCCTTCTTCATCTTCACAGCAGTTTTCGAATCCCGAAGGAGTTCCATTGTAACCATCTGAAATAATCATCCTATCTTTTACGATAAGAGCTCCTACCTGTTTTCTCTTACAGTAGGATAGTTTTGCCCACTCCTGGGCCATTTTTAGATAAGCTTTATCAAACTTATTCATACCGCAGCATTAGTTTTTTCGAAATAATTTGGATTAAAAGTCTTTTAGAAGTTAGGCTTTCTTTTCTCTAGAAAAGCGGTAACTCCTTCTTTCTTGTCTTTCATGTCAAAAAGTTCCCCGAAATACTTGATTTCAGTTTCAAAACCTTGAGCTGTATCAGACAAGTTAACGGCCTGAATGGCCTTTGCTATAGCCATCGGTGAGTTGTGGGCTATAGTGTTTGCTAATTCTTTTGTTTTGGTTAATAATTCTGCAATAGGGTATACTTCATTCACCAATCCGATTTCCTTTGCTTTTTGGGCAGGAATCATCTTGGCAGAGAAGATCATTTCGTTGGCAATACCTTTTCCTACAAGTTTAGGAAGTCTTTGGGTTCCTCCGTAACCTGGAATTAATCCCAGTGTAACTTCAGGAAGCCCCAGTCTTGCATTCTCTGATGCATATCTGATGTGGCATGCCATGGCAAGCTCTAAACCTCCTCCTAATGCAAAACCGTTAACGGCTGCAATAACAGGTTTAGACGAATTTTCGATTTTGTTGAACAGGTTATTTTGCCCGTTTCTGGCCAGTTCTTCGGCTTTTTCCTGTCCAAAATCACTAAATTCTTTTATATCTGCTCCAGCTACAAATGATTTTTCTCCGCTTCCTGTAAGAATGATCACCCTACAGGCAGTGTCAGCGTTAATTTCATCTATTGCCGCGCCAATCTCTTGAATAGTTTTTGCATTTAAAGCATTTAAGCTTTGCGGTCTGTTTATTGTAATGACGGTTAATTGGTCTTCTTTTTCTAATAATATATTTTCGTAACTCATTTTTCCACTTTAAAATATTATTTTCTGCAAATTATAAATTTTTTACAAAAAAAAGGAAAAAATATTGGTTTTTTTTCCTTTTAATTGATTTATCTTTCAAAATACTATTTCAAATGATTCATCATATTCGCATCTATATTGATGTTTAACTGAGATGCCACTTTCATGCCAAGTTCAATATTGGTCCTGAAAAAGTGACATAACTGGCGGTTGATGATCTCCTCCCTTTTAGGTCCTGTAATTCCTTTCATGCTTCCTATGATGTTGTTGATTAGATGTTCCCTGTCTTCAGCATTCATGGATTTTGTATACAGTAATCCGGGCTGGGTATAATGGTCATCATCATTTTCGTTCCTGTTGTAATTGGCAACATGGGCGCTGTCCAACTCATACTCATAGTTCTTATACGCAGGGTCTGGTTTGATATCATCAAAACTGTTCGGGTAGTAGTTCGGTTTGTCCTGATACTCGCTGGAATCTGCCATAAACCCGTCTCTCTGATAGTTATTAACGGCAAAAGGACATCGGTTTACCTCAAGCAGGTGAGCATTCACACCCACTCTGTACCGGTGTGCATCAGGATAAGAGAACAGTCTTCCCTGGAGCATTTTGTCCGGAGAAAAACTTATTCCGTTAACCAGGTTGCTTGGTGAGAATGTGGACTGCTCTACGTGTGCAAAATAATTAACCGGAACTTCATTGAGCTCCATTTCTCCTACTTCGATCATCGGGAAGTCGTCATGAAACCATACTTTAGTAACATCAAAAGGATTCCATCGGAAATCTTTAGCCTGTTCTTCGGTCATTACCTGGATGAACATCGTCCATTTTGGGAAATCTCCGTTTTCAATAGCGTTGCAAAGATCTTCCTGTGCAAAGTCAGGATTTTCCCCAGCCATTTGTACAGCTTCTGCATCGGTGAAATTTTTAATTCCCTGTTTTGTTTTAAAATGAAACTTTACCCATACTCTTTCATTCTGATCATTGATCATAGCAAAAGTATGAGATCCGAATCCGTGCATATGTCTGTAACCATGTGGAGTTCCTCTGTCGGACATTAGGATAAGGACCTGATGAAGAGATTCAGGATTATGACTCCAGAAATCCCACATCATTGTGGCGCTTTTTAAATTGGTTTTCGGAACCCTTTTTTGGGTATGAATAAAATCCGGGAATTTTTTGGCATCCTTAATGAAAAATACAGGAGTATTATTTCCTACCAGATCCCAGTTTCCGTCTTCCGTATAAAATTTTAAAGCAAAACCACGCGGATCTCTTGCGGTATCTGCACTTCCTTTTTCTCCTCCTACGGTAGAGAATCTGGCAAACATTCTGCATGAGTTTCCAACTTTTGAAAACAATTTTGCCTTGGTATACTTGCTGATATCGTGGGTTACTGTAAATGTTCCATAAGCACCGCTTCCTTTAGCGTGTACAATTCTTTCAGGAATTCTTTCCCTAACAAAGTGCGCGAGGTTTTCCTGAAGAATGAAATCCTGAAGAAGGACGGGGCCTCTTGGTCCTACGGTTTGTGAGTCCTGATGCTCAAAATAAGGAGCGCCGCTACCGAGCGTTAATTTTTTAGAATCCATATCGTTATGATTAGTATAAGTGATTTCCCTTGTAAACGTCTTAAGCAGACGTATTAAATATCAAATTTACTTGAATTTTTGATTACTAATAGCAAAAACATTTTATCTTTGTAATAGATAATATTAATCAGATGAACATTCAGCAACTTGAGTATCTTATCGCTGTTGATAAGTACAAACATTTTGGTAAAGCAGCTCAGGCATGCTTTATTACGCAGCCCACGTTAAGTGCGATGATACAAAAATTTGAAGATGAACTGGATGTGAAGGTGTTCGACAGAACTACGCACCCTATCCGTACCACAGATGTAGGGCTTCAGATCATTGATCAGGCAAAGGTAATTATAGAATCTGTCAATGAACTGAAAAATAAAGCCAACCTTTTGAATAATATTTTGGGAGGAACAATCAATTTAGGAATTATTCCTACGGTTTCCTCTTTCATTTTACCAACAGAGATCTTTAAGTTTTTGGAAGAAAATCCAAAAATTCAGATGAATGTAAAGGAAATGACCACAGACAATATTATCAAGGCTTTAAAAGCTGGTGAGCTTGATGCCGGTATCATTTCTACACCATACGATACTGCTGATGAATTTTATCAGGACTTCTTATTCAATGAAGAGCTTATGATTTATAGTTCTAATACAGAGGCTAATAAGAAGAATTCCTATATTATCCCGGAAGAACTGAACGTTGAGAAAGTGTGGCTGTTGGAGGAAGGAAACTGTCTGAGAAATCAATTCGAAAATATCTGCCATCTGAAAGAAAATACATTGAAGCCTAAAAATTTAGATTTCCTGGCATCAAATATCCAAACGTTGGTGCATATGGTAGACAAAGTAGGAGGGATCAGTATTCTGCCTGAGCTGGCATTAAGTCAGCTTTCAGATGATCAGAAAGAGAATGTCTTCAGATTTAAAAAACCATTCCCTTACAGAGAAATCAAAATCATTTATTATAAGCCAACTTTTAAGCAGAAAATTATTGACGAATTATCTCACTCTATCAAAAGTTCTTTAGAGCTAAAGCTTAATTACCACATCAACCCGAAGGAGTTTGTGAGTATCAAGCCGCAATGAACTAAGAAGTCTGCGAAGTGATATAAATCATTAATTTTAAGAAAATTATAATTAACAAGCAAAATTCTTTAGTATTAAAAAAATAGTACTTAAATTTGCAGACGTTTCTAAACGAGGAAAAATTTGACCTGATTGCAACCTCTCTAAAAATATGCTAAAACAGTATTCTTTTTTCTGGGCAATTATTCTTATTTTTCTTCACTTATTTTAATCTAAAAAACATAGAATAATATGTCTTATCTATTTACATCTGAATCAGTTTCAGAAGGACATCCGGATAAAATCGCCGATCAAATTTCCGATGCATTAATCGATCATTTTTTAGCATATGATAAAAACTCTAAGGTAGCGTGTGAAACACTTGTAACCACCGGACAGGTTGTGCTTGCCGGGGAAGTGAAGTCCGATGCCTATCTTGATGTGCAGACTATTGCAAGAGATGTTATCAACGGAATAGGCTATACTAAAGGAGAATATATGTTTAACGGTGATTCGTGTGGAGTAATCTCAGCGATTCATGAGCAGTCTCCGGATATCAATCAGGGGGTAGACAGAGCCGTAAACGATGAGTCTTTCGAAGCTAAAGCAAACGCACAGGGAGCTGGTGACCAGGGAATGATGTTTGGTTATGCAACGAACGAGACCGCTAATTATATGCCTCTTGCTTTGGACCTTGCCCACACTATTCTTAAAGAACTTTCTGTATTGAGAAGAGACGGAAGTGAAATTGCTTATTTACGTCCTGATGCAAAAAGCCAGGTTACTATTGAATATTCTGACGATCATAAACCTGTAAGAATTGACTCTATTGTAGTGTCTACTCAGCATGATGATTTCGGAACTGAAGAAGTAATGCTGAATAAGATCCGTGAAGACATTAAGAGTATTCTGGTGCCAAGAGTAATCGCTCAGCAGACTGAAGAAATCAAGGCGTTGTTTAACGACCAGATCAAATATCATATTAACCCAACAGGTAAGTTTGTAATCGGAGGTCCTCATGGAGACACTGGTCTTACAGGAAGAAAGATTATTGTTGATACTTACGGAGGAAAAGGAGCTCACGGTGGTGGTGCTTTTTCAGGAAAAGACCCTTCAAAAGTAGACAGAAGTGCTGCTTATGCTACGAGACACATTGCGAAAAACTTGGTAGCTGCAGGAGTTGCAGATGAAGTTTTGGTACAGGTTTCTTATGCGATTGGTGTTGCTGAACCTTGTGGTTTATACATTAATACTTATGGAACTGCGAAAGTAGATCTTCACGATGGTGAAATTGCTAAGAAGGTTTCTGCGATTTTCGATTTAAGACCTTATGCCATCGAGCAGAACTTAAAATTAAGAAATCCTATCTATCTGGAAACGGCTTCTTACGGACATATGGGGAAAGAACATTACACAGCTGACAAAACATTCAATAAAGGTCAGAAAAATGAAATTACCCTTACAGGACTTGAATTCTTTACCTGGGAAAAACTTGACAAAGTAGACGAAATTAAAGCCGCTTTCGGTATTTAATTTGTCTTTAGAATAATAAATAGACTGCTTTATCTCTGGTAAGGCAGTTTTTTTTAATTTTACACCTTAAATAATTTAGAGATGATGAATTTTAGAACAGCAGTTAGCGTACTTTTTATATTTTTCCTGAGCATCGTAGCCAAAGCACAGTACACCATGCATAAGATGGTAAGCGTGGGGTATACCTATCAGAACCAAAGCTTTGGAGAAGTGGGAGGGAAGCTGCTTTTCATAAAGAATGATGATGTAATATACAGATTAGGTGGATCTGCCTTGATGGGTTCTGCAGATTCTAAATTTGCAATCATGCCGAAACTGCAGGCTGATGTACTTCTTAATTTTCAGAAAAATGTAGACTTCTATCATTCCTACTATCTTTTAGTCGGGGCAGAAGGAACGAATAAATATATCGCTCCCAAAATAGGAGTTACTCTTTTCGGGCTTTTAGATCTTGCCGGGGGCTATGCATTCCCTATTGGAGATGCCAGATTGAACGGAAAAGAGCTGAAAGGTTTAAATATTAATTTAACATTAAATATTCCAACTGTCTTTATTCATGATATGTTTAAATGATTTTTATTAAATTTTCCTGTAAAAATTTAATAATAGGTTAACAGTTATTAAAAAATTATTATATTTACACCATATAATAATTGTACCGCCTATTGATTTTACTTTACTCCAAAAAACTGTTTTGTATTTACAGCTAGGGCCAGATAAACTATCTGGAGAATTGCTGGTCTGCAAATTTTTTATTATTGAGAAGAGTTATGAAATCAAAAACGGACAGCCTACTAATTTCCCTTTACCAGAAAGGAGACGAAGAAGCCCTATCAGCCCTTATTCATCGTCATCAGAGAGAACTGTTTACATTCATTTTTTACAAAATTAATGATGAAGACCTGGCCAATGATGTTTTTCAGGATACATTCATGAAAATCATTCTGATGCTGAAAGAAGGACGGTATAACGAAGAAGGCAAATTTATTCTTTGGGCGAAAAGAATCGCACACAATCTTATTATCGATCATTTCAGACTGAAAGCGAAAAATGTTAAAGTTTCAGAAACTACTTTTGAAACAGACGAGTATTCTATTTTTGATCTGATTAGAGAACCATCTGAAAATATTGAAGATCAGCTTGTCACTCTTCAGATCCAGGAAGATCTGCTTCGAATGTTACAGTTTCTGCCACAGAATCAGCAGGAAGTCATTAAATTGAGGTTTTTTGACGGATTAAGCTTCAAAGAAATTGCGGATCATACGAATATGAGTATCAATACCACCTTGGGAAGAGTACGCTATGCACTCATTAACCTGAGAAAAATCATGGACGAAAATAATATTGTATTGACACGTTAGGATAATAATTTTGAAAAATTCACGTTTAAAGGAAAACATACTTTCGCCTATGAAAAAAAATGATTCCTTAAAAGTGAAAACTTTGAAACCTAAGAAACAAACAATTGATTTTCTACTGAATTATTCAAAAAGTCTTGAAGTGGTACAAACCAAAAGCAAGAATTTCCCGATTTCCAAAAATTAAATTGAGTAATTTTGTGCTGTATGAAAATTCAGCACATTTTTTTTGACCTGGACAATACGCTCTGGGATCACCGTAAGAACGCTTATCTTACCATTAAAGACCTCTTTGAAAAGCAAGAAATCACTTTACATTATAATATTGACTTTGAAAGCTTCCACACAATCTATCATGATATTAATGAGAGCCTTTGGGAGAAGATCAGAGATGGTATTATCGATAAAGAATATCTCAGAAAGCATCGTTTTTATGATACCTTCAAACATTTTGGTGTGGATGATGAAGAGCTTTCCCAATACTTCGAGGAGCATTTTCTGGATAGAATCCTCAATCACAACGAACTGGTAGAAGGAGCAGAATACATTTTGGAATACTTAAAATCCAAACATTATACACTGCATATAATTTCCAACGGCTTCCAGGAAGTGACGGAAAGGAAATGTATCCTGTCCGGTATTGATAAGTATTTTAAAACCATCACCAGTGCCGATTCTGTAGGGGTTAGAAAACCCAATCCTAAGATTTTTGAATATTCGCTGGGACTTGCAGAAGCCCGTAAAGAGGAAAGTATTCTGATCGGGGACGACTGGATCGCGGATGTTGTAGGCTCCCAAAACTATGGAATCGATGTAATCTTTTTTGATGTTTATAAGGAAAATAAGCAGGAAGAAGGACTGAAATCCATTACCCATCTTCTACAGATCAAAGAATACCTTTAGAATAGACTGTTTCTCTACCTGCAGTCAACTGAATTTTTGAACCATTAAAAGCTTAGTGGTTCAAAAATTTTTCATTCTCCATTCCCCACTTTTCATTTTTCCTAATTCTTTCCTAAATTGATTCTGAACTTTGCTCCATAATAAAGACAGAAAAAATTTAACATTATGAAAAATTTTAGAAAAATCACCGGAGCGCTTGTTTTAATTTTCTTATTCGCAGGCGGATTTATTTTTGCACAGGATAAAGCAATCAATGCAAATCAATTACCTAAAACAGCTAAAAATTTCCTTGCTGCCAATTTTAAAGGAATTGCTGTAGGATCAGCTATTGAAGACAGAGAAATTTACGGAGTTGATGAATATCAGGTATACCTGGCCAACGGAATGAAAGTAGAATTTGACAGCAGTGGAAACTGGAAAGAAGTAGATGGAAAACATCAGAAGCTGCCTTATGGATTTATTCCTGTATCGATCAGAAATTATGCTGCTAAAAATTTCCCCAACACCTATATTATTAAGATAGAAAAAGAAAGATGGTCTTATAAAGCTGAACTTTCTAATGGGTTGGATCTTGAGTTTGATAAAAAAGGAAATTTTAAAAAAATTGATGATTAATTGAAATTAAACATATGAACACCTTAAAACTTAATATTATGGTTAATTGGAATATAATCAAGAGCAGCGAAGAACAGGTTTCTTCTCAAAGTATAAGAAAGACCATTGTTTCTTTTTTGACAAGGCACTACCCATGCAGTGTGGCAGATTCTATCGAAAAGAAGTACAATGCTTATAAAATCCATCTGATGGGCGGTTTGTGCCTTACTTTTGATGCCTGTGGGCGTCCGGTAAAGACGAATTAGAAAAGGAAGGTGGACGCTGGAAGTTAAAGAACTTGGGTAGTGGATGCAGCATATTCATTGGCCATAAACAATTTCCAGCTTCCTTCTTCCGGCCTTAGGTCAGGTTATAATTTCATATATTTGATAAGCCCTAATACTGCAGAATGAAGATATTAATTGTAGAAGATGAACCGGAACTTAAAGACACTGTACAGACTTTTCTGGAAGCAGAACATTTTATTGTAGAATATGCTCTTACTTACAGTGCCGGCCTGGAAAAGATTATCTCATATGAATACGACTGTATTTTACTCGATATTATGCTGCCGGATGGAAATGGGATAGAATTACTCAGGGAGATCAAGAAACTGCATAAAAAAGATCCTGTGATCATTTTATCTGCCAAAGATTCTGTAGACGATAAAGTAGCAGGGCTTGAGATAGGGGCTGATGATTATCTGGCGAAACCGTTCCACCTTGCAGAGCTGATGGCGAGAATCAGATCGGTTATCAGAAGAAAAAATCAGGACGGCGAGAATATGATCACCTACAAGAATATCGTCATTGATCCGGAAAACAGAATTGCTAAAGTGGGGAATGAAGAACTGGTCCTTAACCGCAAGGAGTATGATCTTCTGTACTATTTTGTGATCCATCCTGAAAAGACGCTGCAGAAGACAACTTTAGCTGAAGCGATCTGGGGAGATTATATAGATCAGGCGGACAGTCTGGACTTTATCTATTCTCAGATAAAAAATCTACGTAAAAAATTAAAAGACCTGAAAGCTGAAGCTGATTTTCAGGCTGTTTATGGCATTGGTTATAAATTTATTTAATGAAAGTTTCTCTAAAATATTATACCATAAAATACCTGATCACTATTTTATTACTGATCATTGCGGTATGGGCTGCGTTGTTTTATGCCTATATTCTAGATGAAGTATATGATAATGTAGACGACGGCTTAAAAAACAGGAAAATACAAATTATTAAGGCGGTTTATCTTGACGAAAATTTGTTGCGAAATAATGAGTTTGGCTTTAATGAGTTTAAGATAAATCCTATCTCCACATCAGAATATAAAGATAAAAACAGTCTGTATAATAAAATGTATTATATGGAATATGATGACGAAGAACAGCCTTATCGAGTCCTTAAAACTGATTTTATAGACCAGTTCGGGAAGCATCAGCAGCTCACCATCAGAACATCTACAGTAGAAGAGGATGAGTTGGTATATGACCTTACAACAGCATTAATTGTTTTATACCTTTTGTTGGTCATAAGTATCATTGCAGTTAATGGATTTCTGCTTCATAAAGCCATGCGCCCGTTTTATTTAATTTTAGATAAGCTTAAAAAATATCAGTTTGGGGTTTCGTCTTTTAGTGAACCTCAAAATTATTCTATAAAAGAATTTGAAGAATTAAATATTGAAATTAATGAAATGATCGAGCGTAACGAACTTGTTTTTCATCAGCAGAAACAGTTTATAGAAAACGCCTCCCATGAACTTCAGACGCCGCTGGCGATTATGATCAATAAAATTGATCTGATGATACAGAATGAAAATCTGGATAAGAAAAATCTGACTTTAATTTCAGAATTAAAAAGCGATCTGCGAAGAATGACAGGGCTAAATAAATCTCTGCTGATGCTTTCAAAAATAGAGAACAGCCAGTTCACTAAAACCTCTAAAGTTGATTTTAATGAGTTGATTGCAGAGCTGGTCAATAATTATGAAGATTTTATAGAGTTTAAAAAAGTTCAGGTCAAAGTAATTGAAAAAGGCTTCTTTGGGGCGGATTTTAATACTGATCTGGCAGGTATTCTTCTTTCCAATTTATTGAAAAATGCCGTTAAATATAACACTCACGGAGGAACTGTGGATGTCATCATAGAAAACGACAGACTTATATTCCGTAATAGCGGCAGTGATATTCCCCTGGACAGGCAGCAGATCTTCACCCGATTTTATAAGAAGGGCTCGGATCACAGTTCTACCGGCTTGGGGCTTTCTATCATTAAGACTATAATAAAACAATATCCCGGATGGGATATTGCTTATGAGTTCGAAGATGGAATGCATTGCTTTATTCTTTCAAAAAACAACGCTTTACTATAGTAATGCTTAAATTCCTAAGCTCGCTCTTACTTTTCTAATAGTTTCTGTTGCAACGACTCTTGTTTTTGCAGCGCCTTCCTGAAGTTTAGCTTCCAATTCGTCCAGATTGTTCATATAATAACTGAACATTTCTCTTTCTTTCTCAAAACGGGTCAAAATCAAATTCAACAGTTCTAATTTTGCGTGTCCGTAACCGAAGTTTCCGGCAAGATATTTAGCTCTTAATTCCTCTGTCTGTTCTGGAGTAGCAATCAGTTCGTAGATGGCAAATACCTTATCTGTTTTGGGGTCTTTAGGTTCTTCAAGAGCTTTAGAATCAGTTTCTATACTCATTACCTGTTTTTTCAGTTCCTTTTCAGGTAAGAAAATATTAATGATATTTCCCATGGATTTAGACATTTTACGGCCATCTGTTCCGGGAACATATTTCGTGTCTTCCTGAAGCTCAGACTGAGGCAGTACAAAAACTTCTCCCATCTGATTGTTGAATCTTGATGCTACATCACGGGCGATTTCCAGATGCTGCAGCTGATCTTTTCCTACAGGAACAATTTCCGCATCATACAGTAAAATGTCTGCAGCCATCAGAATAGGGTAGGTAAACAGCCCGGCATTAACGTCCTGAAGTCTGTCTGCTTTATCTTTAAATGAGTGCGCAAGGGTTAATCTCTGATATGGAAAAAAACATGATAAATGCCAAGAAAGTTCACAGGTTTCGGGAATATCACTCTGTCTGTAAAAATATGTTTTTTCTGTATCCAGCCCACAAGCAAGCCAAGCCGCAGCGATCTCGTAGGTATTCTGTTTTAAAACCTTCGCATCTTTAATCTGGGTAAGAGAATGAAGATTAGCGATGAATAAAAATGATTCATTTCCCTCCTGCTTGGAAAGTTCAATAGCAGGAATGATTGCCCCAAGAAGATTTCCAAGATGGGGTGTTCCGGTGGCTTGAATGCCGGTAAGAATTCTTGACATTTGTTTAAATTATTTATAAAATTAATGAATTGCAAATTTAATTAATTCTCCCGCAGAATACACAGATGTTTTCTTAAAATTAAAATACGGAAAAGTTTTGGCTAAAAAAGACTTAGAAATCTTTTTGAATGATCATATTAAATATGTTTTATCAGCAAGAAAAAAATTAAGGAATGAAGATCTTCTCTCCTCCGAACTTCGGCTGTACTCCAAAAAGCAGGTCCCAGTAGACTTTTGTTTTGGCGAGATACTCTCTCAGATTCGTTTTTAAACCTGCATATTTGTTGACGTCATTTGCATTATACCCAAAAGCTTCCATTCCGTTCTCTCTGGCAAGAAAGACCGCTCTTTCGTTGTGAAATTTTTGCGAAATAATCACCAGTTTATTCTGCCCGAAAATATCTTTAGCCCTGATCACCGAATCTAAAGTCCGGAATCCGGCATGATCCATTACGATCCTGTCTTTCGGAATGCCGTATTTCATCAGAGCGAGCTGCATGTCTTCAGGTTCATTATAATCTTTGGTGCTGTTGTCTCCACTTACAATGATATACTGAACTTTTCCGCTTTTAAAAAGATCAATGGCCGCCTGAATTCTGTTGTAGAAATAAGCATTGGGCATTCCGTTGCTCAAATTCTTTCCGGTTCCGAGCAATAAAGCTGTTTTAGCTTCGGGAACATCAGAAATCTTATAAGAAACAAACGGACTGCTGTCTTTTATGATGCTGTAATTGGCCCAGGCTATAAAAATAATTCCCACTGCAAAAAGCAGCAGGAAAATTTTAAAAATATTTTTGATTACTTTTTTCATCCGGAATACTGTTTTTTAAAACTCAAGTCCGTTCGGGAAAGCTTTTTTTCTGAATATTAATAATAATGCGGCACCTACTGTAATAGCAGAATCAGCAACATTGAAAATGTATTTGAAGAATTCAAGGTGCTTACCACCAATCAAAGGGATGTTTTCAGGAACATACCAGTCTACTAAAGGAAAGTGCAGCATATCTACTACACAGCCTTTCATAAAAGAAGAGTAGCCTTGTCCAATGGGAACAAACTTAGAAATGCCGCCGTATCCGATCCATCGGTCGATACTTTGGTCATACACCGTTCCGCTGTCGAATATAAGACCATAGAACATTCCGTCGATGATATTTCCAATCGCACCGGCAAAAATAATAGCCATTGGGATCAGAAGATAATTGGAAGCTCCCTGCTTCAGCCATTTCTTAAACATATAGACCATTCCTCCGATTAAGAAAAGCCTAAGGATAACCAGAAAATATTTTCCAATGATCCCTCCGAAATGAAGGCCGTAAGCCATTCCGGGATTTTCTACGAAAGTCAGTTTGAAACCTGGAAGTACAGTGATACTGTCATCCAGATTAAAATGGGTTTTGATGTAAATTTTTGAAGCCTGATCAATTAACAATACTAAAAATGTTATAGCTAAGATCTTTTTCATTACAATCCTTTTGGTTTAGAAGGTTTATCCGGGTTTTTCTTATCGAAAATCTTCTTGGCCACTTTTTCTGTATGGAAAGTATTTTTGGTCTGAGCCCTTTCATATCTGATATTCATATCTTTTAAAACACTCTTCAGTGCACTCAGCTCCATAGGATTTTTAGGATGTACTATGATCGATTCCATTTTCTTATCTATTTTAAATTTTTACATTTTGGACAGCTCATCGAGTCTCTTTCTATCTTTTGGAGATAGATCGTTGATCCCGTTTTTGCCCATCTTACTCAAAAGTCTGTCGACTTCTTTTTCTCTCTCGCGTTTATCAGAATTAAACTGATCATCGATGGTATAGTTCTTCTGTTGATCGGGAAAGAATCTGTTTTTGATCCAGGTTCTGTTGAAAAACAGTAAAACAGCAACCACAATGATGCCTAAAATTAATATTCCGCTCATGGATATACATTAAAAATTAGGTTTATAAAGTATTCATGAATACGATATAAACCCAATATTATTTTTTACAAACCTTACGGTTTATTTCTGCATATTTTTCGCTTCAATGCTTAACGTAGCATGAGGTACAGCCAATAATCTTTCTTTAGGAATCAGCTTTCCTGTTACTCTGCAAACACCGTAGGTCTTGTTCTCAATTCTGATCAAAGCATTTTTAAGATCACGAACAAATTTTTCCTGGCGTCCTGCTAAAATAGAGTTTTGTTCTTTGCTTAACGTCTCAGCTCCTTCTTCAAAAGCTTTGAATGTAGGAGATGTATCATCCGTACCATTATTCTGGTCATTGATGAAACTCTCTCTGATCAGTTGCAAATCTTTTTCTGCTTTCTCTATTTTTTCTTTAATGATCGCTTTAAACTCTTGTAAATCAGAATCATTATATCTTACTCTTTCGTCTGACATGTTCTTTTCTCTTTTTTAATAAAATTATGAAATGGAATTTAAAAAACAATAACTATATGTTAATTTTTTTCAACATTTATCTTAAAATTAACCTCATCTATTTCGATTTCGTTAAAATTTGAAAGTGAAGATACAATTTCTATTTTATTTGACAAGACCTCGGATGAAATATATTCCTCATTTTTCCTAACATCTTCAATGAATGGTGAGTTTTCTTCAATGGAGATTTTTATTCTGTCTGTCAGTTCAAAGTCCTTCTCTTTTCGCAGGTTCTGAATTCTGTTGATGAACTCTCTTGCGATACCCTCAGATTTTAATTCTTCTGTTAACGTCAAATCTAATGCCACAGTCGTTTTTCCATCAGAAGTTACAGTCCATCCCGGGATATCTTTTGTAGAAATTTCTACATCGTCGAGAGTAATCTCGTAACCCTGGATATCTATTTTTCCTTCTTTTTCAAGACTGGCGATTTGTTCTGTATTCAAATTGGCGATTTCTCCCCCTACCGTTTTCATGTCTTTTCCTAACTTAGGACCTAACGCTTTGAAATTCGGTTTGATCTGTTTTACAATTAAATGGGAAGCTTCTTCCGCATTAATCAGCTGAAGTTCTTTAACATTTACTTCCTGCTTGATCAGTTCTGCAACCGCTAGAATCTGCTCTTCTGTTTTAGCATCAAGAACCGGAATCAAAACTTTCTGTAACGGCTGGCGAACTTTTACATTTTCTTTCTTTCTTAAAGAGAAAACCATACTTGTAATATTCTGCGCCAGATGCGTTTTTTCTACCAAATCCTGATCGATCAGACTTTCGTCAGCTACAGGGAAATCCGTTAAATGTACAGATTCACAGTTCTCTTTTCCTGTTACCTTATTCAGATCCTGATACAATTGATCCATAAAGAATGGAGCAATAGGAGCGGATAATTTCGCCACAGTTTCAAGACAGGTATATAAAGTCTGATAAGCAGAGATTTTGTCATCAGAATAATCTCCTTTCCAGAAACGTCTTCTGCATAATCTCACATACCAGTTGCTCAGGTTGTCATTCACAAACGTGTTGATCGCTCTGGCTACTCTTGTCGGTTCGTAATCTTCGTAGAATGTTTTTACTTCTTTAATTAAAAGATTAAGTTCAGAAAGGATCCACCGGTCGATTTCCGGACGGTTCTCCACTTCTTTTTCTGTATAATTGAATCCATCCACATTCGCATACAGTGCAAAGAATGAATAGGTATTATAAAGTGTTCCGAAGAACTTTCTTCTCACTTCGTCGATTCCTTCAATGTCGAACTTCAGGTTTTCCCAAGGGTTGGCATTCGAGATCATATACCATCTGGTAGCATCTGGTCCATATACTGAAAGTGTTTCGAAAGGATCTACTGCATTTCCTTTGGATTTTGACATTTTCAATCCGTTTTTATCCAAAACAAGACCGTTACTCATTACATTTTTATAAGCAACTGAATCAAAAACCGCTGTTCCGATCGCGTGAAGGGTGTAGAACCAACCACGCGTCTGGTCAACGCCCTCTGCGATAAAATCTGCAGGGAACGCTTTATTATTGTCAATTAATTCTTTATTCTCAAAAGGATAATGCAACTGGGCGTAAGGCATCGAACCTGAATCGAACCAAACGTCGATTAAGTCACTTTCACGCTTCATTACTCTTCCTGAATCTGAAACTAAAATTATTTTGTCTACTACATTTTTATGAAGATCCACCAATTCATAGTTCTGCTCAGACATATTTCCAATCACAAAACCTTTGAACGGATTCTCTTTCATGAATCCCGCCTCTATGGATTTTTCTATTTCGTTGTATAATTCCTCTACAGATCCGATGATCTTTTCTTCTTTAAGATCTTCAGTTCTCCAGATCGGTAACGGAACTCCCCAATATCTTGAACGGGATAAATTCCAGTCGTTTACGTTTTCAATCCAGTTCGCAAAACGTCCTTCTCCCGTTGATTTAGGTTTCCAGTTAATTTCTTTGTTTAAATCTACTAATCTTTCTTTCACAGCAGTCATTTTGACAAACCATGAATCCAGCGGATAGTATAATACCGGCTTGTCAGTTCTCCAGCAGTGTGGGTAACTGTGAACGTATTTCTCTACTTTGAAAGCTTTGTTTTCGGTCTTCAGAACGATTGCCAGTTCTACATCCCAGGATTTTTCAGGCGCAGTTCCATCATCGTAATATTCGTTCTTGATATATTTTCCTGAGAATAATTCAGGAACATTTTCTCCCTTGATAAACCTCCCCTGTAAATCTACCAGCGGAACCAGATTATCATTTTCGTCTTTGATCAACATGGGCGGAATTCCCGCTTCTTTGGCCACTCTTGCATCATCAGCACCAAAAGTAGGAGCGATGTGTACGATACCGGTTCCGTCCTCAGTCGTTACAAAATCTCCGGTGATCACTCTGAAAGCTTTTTCAGGGGAATCATTAGGCGTAAACCACGGGATCAGCTGCTCATATTGAGATCCGGCAAGCTTTTCTCCTGTAAATTCTTTTACTACTTTGAAAGGAATCACTTTGCTTTCTGCAGTATAAGCTGCGAAATCATCATCCGTTCCTTCTGCATATTTCTTACCGAATACTTTAGGTAAAAGAACTCTGGATAAAACAACAATTATCGGTTCAAATGTATATTGGTTGAACGTTGTAACTAAAACATATTCAATATCTCTTCCTACAGCCAATGCTGTGTTGGATGGCAAGGTCCAGGGAGTTGTCGTCCATGCAAGAATGCTTACATCTCCTTCAACATCACTAAATAAGTCAGAAGATTCTTTCTTTACTTTGAACTGAGCTACAACGGTAGTATCAGAAACATCGTGATAAGTTCCCGGCATATTTAATTCGGCAGAAGACAATCCTGTTCCTGCTTTTGGAGAATAAGGCTGGATCGTGTAGCCTTTGTACAATAATTCCTTATTATACAACTGCTTCAGCAACCACCAAACCGTCTCCATATATTTTGACTTATACGTGATGTACGGATCTTCAAGATCTACCCAGTATCCGATTTTTTCCGTAAGGTTGTTCCATACGTCTGTATATCGCATTACTGCTTCACGACAAGCTTTATTGTAGTCTTCAATAGAGATTTTTTTGCCAATATCCTCTTTAGTAATTCCTAATTCTTTTTCTACGCCCAGTTCTACAGGAAGTCCATGTGTATCCCAGCCCGCTTTACGAAAAACCTGTTTTCCGTTCTGAGTCTGGTAACGACAAAAAATATCCTTTAATGCTCTGGCCATAACGTGGTGAATTCCGGGCATACCGTTTGCAGAAGGAGGTCCTTCATAAAAAACAAACTCGGCATTACCCTCGCGAATCTCAACACTTTTACTGAACGTTTTATTCTGTTTCCAAAACTCCGATACATTCTCGGCTATGTCAATAAGGTTGAGGTTTTTGTATTCTTTAAATTGGCTCATTGTAAATATCTCAATATCGTTGATTAATTAAGTCTGCAAATTTACTAAATTTTGTCGGTTTATAATATATGTTTTATTTAGCTTATATCTATTAAAAAGTTCAATTTCAGAAATATAAATGAAAAGAAGAGGCAGAAGTGAATGCTGAATGGTAAATCGGTTAATTTTTTCAGCATTTTTATTCTATATAAACATTGCTTTTACGAAACTTTATTTGATAAAAAAAGCCACCCGAAGGTGGTTGTAAGTTACTCAAAATCACTAAGTCTTGGCATGTTTGGCCATTTCCCTGCTTCGTATTCTTTGATATAATAGTCAATGGATCTATTCGTTCCAAATACTACAATTTTACCAGTATTACTTTCTACTAAGAATGAGGAACAACCTATTAATTTGGCTCTTTCAATTTTATCTTCTATATATTTTTTTGAATTAAAGTAAAATATCATACCATACTCTTTTCGAATTGAAAATTCTTCTGCAATAGTAAGTTCTACTTCCCATTTTTGACTTAAATTTTCTACATAGTCTTTTGCTACATTGATGATTTCTATATTTGATAACATAGTAGTTAATTTTTTTTGGTAATATTAGCTTTGATTAGGATCCCAAACTCCATGAGTACTGGGTTTCCATATGCCATATTCATACCCATTTAAATAATACTCTACATCGTCAGATGTCCCAAATTGAATGACTATACCTGTATCGTTTTTTACGAGGAATAGGCCGTTGCCTGCTAAACGATGTTTTGTAGAATCTTTTGTTCCATAAAAATAGATGTTCCCATAAGGTTTATTTATTGTAAGTGGTTCAAAAAAAATGAGTTATATGCTGGCTTCGCCTTCGTTTAATTTTATGTATTTTTTGCTATTTCTAGCATTTGACTGCCTGCTAACATATTGTCTATTTAATGTATCATATAATTCATCCATGGAAATTGCTCTTGTTTACCTGACAATAATAATCTATTTGCTAAAAATACAAAAACCACCATGAAGGTGGTTAATTAATTATTCTAGGCTACTGTTAAATCCTAATGTATTAGTAAATCTTCCTGCTTCATATTCTTGAATGTAGTATTCTTCAGACTTACTGGTTCCAAATACGACAATATTTCCTGTTTTATTTTCTACCAAGAAAGGAGCATTCCCAAGTAAAGTATTATCATCATCATTTCTTGTTTCATTATATTTTTTTGTATTGTAAAAAAATATAATCCCATAAGGCTTTTTAATTGCTTCGTTATCTAAAATGATAAGGTCTAATCCGCTCTTTTCTTTTCTTTCTTTTACGTAGTTTTTTGCTATTTCTATAACTTGTTGTTCTGTTAACATGACTTTATTAATTTTAATTTGTTTTCATATATTTAAATCCGATGAATTCTTCTCCTTTTTTTAAATTTATTTTCCCTTCAATAGTCTGTAAATCAATAAAGGTTGCAATTTTATTATCATTTTTTTTAATAACATTAATAACATGATGTTGTTTTCGACCTCCCCTTATACAAAGAAGAATACCTCTTTCATTATTAATCATCCTTGTATGTAAAACTCCAACATTGTCAATGTGTTCGAGACCTCTTTTAATTCCATACTTATTTTGAAACCATAGACTAAGATCTACCAAATAATCTTGAGCTTCAGAAACGGCAGCGGTATTAATCTTTCCCGTTCTAAAAAAATCTTCTACTACTTTTACCACTTCTACGCAGTTATGACTTGCTATTTGTACAACAACTTTTTTACCCTTCTCATTTAATACTACTTTATGATTAAAATAAATTCTTGCCTCATTAAAAAAGTCTATTGCATTTTCAGCTGTTATGTCAGCTTCTTGAAGAGCTTTTAATCCTGCCTCAAACTTTTCTACCGTTATAACAGTTGTAGAAACAGGTAGGTTTTCCGCCATCCCAACAAGGCGGCTCATTTCTTCCTCTAGCTTTGCACTGTTGCCTCCTGCTTTTCTGTATAGATAATCTAAAAACTTACCAGTTCTTCCGTAGGAATCTGTCTGAAAGAATTTTTCACCTTTATAAAGAACTGCAATTTCTTTCTCCGCATTCTCAACAAAAAGTACATTCAGTTTCTCGAAAGCAGAAGAGTGCTTTGTAATATTTTTGACACCGTCTTTTAAAAGAATTGTTAATCCTCTTTTGGAATAATCTCTTAAAGGAAACGAATATAATGTATTTTCAATTAATTTCTTAAGGCTTTTCTGCTGAGAAGGATATCTGGAAGTATATAATACTTCTACTGTTACATCCAACGCTTTTCGTGCTTTCGGAAGCATGCTTACCATAGCGCTTGCTGTACCTTGAGCTATGTAAATATCATCCCATAGTTCTAAAAGCTTTTTCCCTTTGGTTGTCATTTTAAGCTCATCTCTGAGCTGAGTTTCAATATAAAAATCTGAAAGTGCAATCCCAATATCTGCATAAGCTGCGTATAAAGGTAATCCAGATACTCCGGATTCTATGGAGGCAAGACTGGCGGATATGACTATAAGATCAGCTGCAACACGCAGACATCGCAGTGCGTCCTCTGCTGCTTTCTTTTGTGCGATGTGATATAGAAATAATGCAGGAACTTCAGTATCCGTTTCAATAGTTTGAGTGTTGCCTGTACGCAGTTTTACCTTTTCATAAACTTTGAGATGTAACATGTCCAACGGTCTGAATTCTCCATTTTCAATTTCATTCTCAACTTCAATTTTTTCCGTTTTTATATTCCAGACTTTTACGGTATTGATTAGTGTGACGATATTATCAGGATCTCCTTCCATGAAATATCCGGTGAGCTCACAATGCCTTTCAATAGTGTCAGAATCTCTGCTGACTCCAAATGCGAAAAGACTCCCTGCTTGTAAAGGCTGATGAGCGTCATCCATAGCATGCTGAGCCTGCATGAAAGCAGTTACATAAATGACAAAAAGTTCTTTATTCTCAAACATTTGTCCATGAGCCACCTGATTGGTATCTGAAATGATACCTTTTCCCATATAAACACTCTCTCCATCTAAAGAATGATAAATATGAAGAATGAGCTTAGGGTCATTTTTGATTTTTTTATAAACAAATTCTCCGGAAATTGCTGTAAGAATACGGATCGCATATCGGCTTTTGTCTCTGAAAGGCTCCACCACTAAAGCGGCAGCTTTACCTATTGTATCTACATCCCGAAGCAGTTGGGAGTCATAATTTAAAAACTGTAAGAAATGATCCCACAATAACTGATCGGAGAGTTTTTTAGCTTTTCCTTTGTAATCTACACCAGTTAATGCAAAGTTAGGCAGCTGATTATAAAAAAACATTAAATCATCAATTGAAGTTAGTCCTCTTCCTGCATCTTCAAAATGAGAGATCAGGGCGACCTGTGCCATGTCTCTGTGATATGGAAAAAGATAAGTGATGGCAGCCATATAATCTTCTACATCACTTACTTTAATTTTTATGGCATCAGCAGCTTCTGAAGAGTAGCTTATAGTCGTTTCGACCTCATTTATTACAGTCTGTGTTGCTTCCCGGTTATAGTCCCGGTACGGAATATTGATCGTGCATTCTATTTTTTTTTCTTTAATACCTATTTCTGTATGATGAGTGTATTTTTTAGGATCAATATAGCCGGGGCTTACATTGACCCAAACTTTGTTGTCCATACGTTCTAAAAATGAGTTTTGAAATTTTGCATCCTCTATTTTAGGCTCCTGGATGACAAGCTTTTCAATCATTTTGGTTTTTACCCTTACATTATCAATTCTTGAGGGAGGTATTGCTTTTAGGTTTACTTTTTCCACTCCCTGTGAAGAATTGATAAAGTTTTGTTTCGCATTAAAGAGATAGGTACTGAAATCTGTTGAAGACGTCAGTAGTCTGAAGATCTTTTCCTCATCCACCCAAAGGTTTGTGAAAAAAGGTTCTATAGAACTGGTGACTATTTTTTCACCCTTCATGTCTGCCCATATTTCCCGGCTTATCTTATCAAAATCGTCTATTCCTTTTAAGTATTCTTTAAAATTCATTTTTTTGTTTTTTTCATTAAATAATATTTTCTGTTTTGGTTCCTGTCTCGATATGGGTTCAGATAAGGTAATATTCATCTTGATTTATGATCCCAACCTTTATGATGCAAATATCAATGCTGTAAACGCCAGAACTTGACGTATAAAAAACAGTTTCTTCATTATTTAAAATTTTGTAACTTTAAATAATCCTCTAAATCTAACGACCGCATGACTGTTTTTTGCAAACTCCTGGTGATCACTTTATTCATCAATGCTTTCACAATAAAAGCTCAGAAAAACTATCCGCAAAATTATTTCCGGAATCCTTTAAACATTCCCATGCAGCTGGCTGCCAACTTTGGAGCCGTACGTACTAATCATTTTCATATGGGTTTGGATTTGCGGACCAACAGCCAGGAGAACCTGAGCGTTGTGTCAGCCGCTGACGGTTATGTAAGCAGGATAAAAGTGGAACGTTACGGTTTTGGAAATGCAGTTTATATTACGCATCCGAATGGCTATACCACTGTGTATGCACACCTGAATAAATATTTTGACAAACTGGACGAATATGTAAAAGAAAGACAGTATAAAGATGAAAAATGGGAACAGGATATCACCTTTTCTGCCGGACAGTTTCCTGTAACCAAGGGACAGCTCATTGCTCTAAGTGGAAATACCGGTGGTTCAGCAGGCCCGCATTTGCATTTTGAAATAAGAGATACAAAAACGGAAGATTGCATCAATCCTTTATTATTCGGTTTTAATATTCCGGATCAGATAGCACCAATTATCAGTGGGCTTTATTGGTATGACAGACGTTTCAGTGCTTATGAGCCCGGAGCCAACGGAATTGCTGTGAAAAAAGCTGGAGGGGTATATACAGCTGACGTCATTCAGGTTGACTCACCAATGGTAAGTTTTGGAATTAAGGCAGTAGATAAGGCCAATCAGGGGTTTAATCTCGGGATTTATCATGCAGAATTACTAATGGATGATCGCTTGATTTACAGTTTTTCCATTGATAAAGTTAGTTATGATGATACCCGGTATTTGAATGGTTGTATAGATTATCCGAAGTTTATTAGAGATAAAATGGGTATTCAGCATTTATCAGTTTTACCAGGAATGAAACTGAAGAATTACAGTCTCCCTGATTTAAATGGAATAATTAATCTTCAGGATGAAGAAGTTCACAACATAGAAATTGTGCTAAAAGATGTCAATGGAAATACAAGCAGATTGAAAACAAAAATCCGTTTTAATAAAAAAATAGATAAAGTTACTCCTGCTGGTGAAATTGTAATGGCTGGCAACGGAAAAACGATTACTACACAAAATGGCGAAATCAATTTCAGCAAAAATGCAGTGTATGACACAGTGAATTTTCAAATGTATGAAAAATCAAATACTAATGCGGATGCAGTTTCAAATACTGTTGTTCTGCACTCTCCCTATATTCCGGTGCATGATGATTACACCTTAAAAATAAAACCCAACAGGAAGCTTACCAATGAAGAAAAAGGAAAAGTAGTTGCTCTTTTAGATTATGGAAGCGATACTAATGTGGTCAAAGGAAAATGGAATGGTGACAGGGTGGAAGCAGAGTTTAACAGATTGGGTACAGCAGTGCTGTTGCTAGATGAAAGTTTGCCTTCTGTTTCTTCAGGTTGGAAGGATGGAGTGTTGATCAACAGTAGCTCTTTACGATTGAAAGGAACAGTTAAAGTGGGCGACATTGTTTCATTTCGGGCAGAACTGGATGGAAAATGGCTTCGCTTTGCCCGCACTAAGGATGATTTTGTCTATATTTTTGATGAAAAATGTCCGAAAGGCTCAGGTCTGCATACTTTAAAGGTGACGACAACCAATACTGCAGGAAATACCAATACACAAACTTTTACCTTTCAGAGATAAAATATTTGGGCTCTAATTTTTTAATCGCTCAATCTTTTAATTTAATTAAATAAATTTGTTACTTAAAATTAAATCATTGGAATTCTATCCGGCTATCGAAAAATCAGACCTTCAGGACATCAAAAAGTTTCAGGAACATAAACTTCGGGAACTTGTAGTTTATCTTGAAAACAATTCACCTTTTTACAAGAGACTGTTTAAAGAAAATAATATCAATATCCTTGATATTCAGACCTTGGAAGATTTGCAAAAAATTCCTACCACGACAAAGAATGATCTGCAGGAGCATAACGATGATTTCTTTTGTATTTCACCTGATAAAATCGTAGACTACAGTACAACTTCCGGAACACTGGGAGATCCTGTTACTTTCGGACTGTCAGACAGTGATCTTGAAAGGCTGGCTTACAATGAAGCCATTTCCTTTGCCTGTGCAGGAATAAGGAAAGGAGATGTAGTCCAGATGATCACGACAATAGACAAAAGGTTTATGGCAGGTCTGGCTTACTTTCTGGGCCTGAGAAAAATGGGAGCGAGCGTTGTGAGAATGGGGCCCGGTATTCCGGAGCTGCAGTGGGATTCTATTTTCAGATATAAACCTAAATATCTGATTACCGTTCCTTCTTTTCTTTTGAAAATGATCGATTATGCCGAAAAACATGGAGTTGATTATAAAAATTCCAGTGTTTATGGGGCAGTGTGCATTGGTGAAAGTATCAAAAATCAGGATTTTACAGATAATATTCTTTCGCAGAAGATTAAAGAGAAATGGGATATTAAGCTATTCTCTACCTATGCTTCCACGGAAATGAGTACCGCTTTCACAGAATGTGAATTTCAGACAGGAGGACATCAGCATCCTGAACTGATCATTACCGAGATTCTTGATGATGACGAAAATCCTGTCGGTGAAGGAGAGAATGGTGAGCTAACCATTACTACCTTAGGTGTTGAAGCCATTCCTTTGCTTCGTTTCAAAACAGGAGATATTGTAAAAGCACATCATGAACCCTGTGGCTGCGGGAGAAGTACCATGAGACTTGGACCGGTTGTAGGACGAAAGCAGCAAATGATCAAATACAAAGGAACAACGCTCTATCCCCCTGCAATGAATGATATTTTAAATGATTTCAATACCATTTTGTGCTATCAGATCGTTATTCAGTCTAATGAAATAGGGCTGGATGAAATTATCATCAAATTAAGCACAGAACAGGATCATGAAACCTTTGTGAATGAAGTTCGTGATCATTTCCGCGCAAAATTGAGGGTAAGTCCTAAAATTGAAATCATTGATTTTGATATTTTGTCGAAAACTGTTTTTAATCCCAATAGCCGAAAGCCCATTACGTTTATAGATTTGAGATAATCTTTCGTTACAAAAAAAATAGAAGGTAGCTCAGGACAATTGCTTTTTGTACTACATTTGAAACTTAAAATTTTAGAAAATTATAAACCATGAGAAAATTATTTTTGCTGTTGTTGATGGTAATTACAACAACAGCTTTTGCACAGAATCAAATTAATTTCGAATCAGGAAACTTTGATTTCTTAAAAGATCAAACCGAGGTCAATGTTCAATTGAAATTTGATCATGCTGTTTATCAGGAGAAAAATTTTACCGAAGCACAGTATATTGAAAACAGAGAAAAGGATATTACAGCAAAAAAGAATGAAGAAGTTTGGAAAAACTGGATATTTCAATGGGAAAATTTTAAGAAGTCAGAATATGTAGAGTATTTCTTTAAAGGGATCAATAGTAAATCAAAAAAAATAATTTTTAAAAATGATGTAAAGGCTAAATATACATTAATTATTGATGCAAAATGGATCTATGCAGGATGGTATGGCGGAATGATAGGTTCACAGGAGGCGAAATTAACTTCGGAGTTAACCTTTGTGGAAACTGATAATCCTTCGAAAGTAGTGATGAGGTTACAGGCCGATAAAATTCAGGGAAAAAAGATGAATAAAGATTTTTCCTGGGAATATGGTAGAATTGCCGCAGCTTATGAAATCACAGGAAAGAAGTTGGGGACAGAAATCAAAAAAGCTATTAAATAAAACAAAAGCGGTCTGAAACTCAGACCGCTTTTTTTATGATTGTTCCTGCTGTTTTTCCAGCTTAATAAGATTCGCAAGGTTTTTAATAACAGTATCATGTTTCTTTACAAAAGGATTGTCTTTATTCCAGACATATCCTGCGAGTACAGCACATATTTTTCTCTTTACATCTTCATTTTCAGGTCTGTGAAAGAACAACTCCTGAAGATTTCCCGTATACCATTCCTTCACATAAGTAGTGAAAACATCCACCCCATAAAGGATATAATCGGTGTAATCTTTCTGCCAGTCGATTTTCTCGCCATTAAGCTGTCTCAGAGCTAATTTTGCGGCAAGCATTCCTGATTCTGTCGCGAAGGCCATTCCCGATGAGAAAACCGGGTCAAGGAACTCAGAAGCATTCCCGGTAAGCGCATATCCGTCACCGAAGAGTTGTTTTACGGAACATGAGTAATCTTTCAAATGCCTTGGTTCAAAAAGGAAATCTACATTGCCGAAACGTTTTACATAATAATCAGATAGAGAAATGGCTTTTCGTAAAGCTTCTGCAGCATCTCCATTTTCAGATAACTGATCGATATAATCGGTAGGCCCCACAATTCCAACGCTTGTATTTCCATTGGAGAAAGGAATAACCCAAAGCCATACTTCAGTTTCAATAATGTCAAAAGAAATCAAAGTTCCTTCTTCCCCTTCCTCTCTGTTGACGTCTTCTACATGAGAAAAAATAGCGGAGTGAGGAGATAGTTTTGAAGGTTTTTCAAGATCAAGAAGTCGCGGCAAAACTCTTCCGTAACCGCTTGAATCGATTACAAACCTGGAATGTATTTCTTTGGTTTCACCGTCTTTAGATTTTACAGTTGTGATAGAGTCTGTGCCGTTGAATTGAATATCAATAACTTCGGTCTCAAATTCCAGGTCAATACCTTTGTTGATCACTTCCTGGGCCAAAGTATTATCAAAATCAGCTCTTGGAACCTGCCAGGTCCAGTCCCAGCCTTCTCCAAACTTGTCGCTGAAATCAAAAATGCAAACCTCATCACCCCGTAAAAAACGGGCTCCCAGTTTTTTTTCAAAGCCCATTTTATCCAAAGCAGGAAAAAGCCCGGCCTCGTCAAAATGATCCATTACTCTGGGAATTAAGCTCTCACCTACTACAAGTCTTGGGAATTTTGTCTTTTCAACAACTTTTACGTTGACATTGTTCTTCTTTAAGTATGAAGAAGATACGCATCCGGAAGGTCCAGCCCCGATTACGAGAACATCAACAAATTCTTTGCTCATCTTGATTTTTTATTTTAATAATAACTTCTATCTTTGCCGCAAAATTAGTGACAATTAATTAATATTTTACAAAATTAGCAACTATTACTTTTAATTGATGAAAATAAGCAACTTTTTAGAACTGAAGGATTTTCAAAAAATTATCATTGAGAATGAAAAAATCGAACTGGACGGGCCACTTTTAGAGAGAGTAGAAACGAGTTTTCAGTTTTTGAAGGAGTTTTCACGAAATAAAGTAATATATGGTGTGAATACCGGTTTTGGGCCGATGGCTCAGTTTAAGATCAGTGATGAGGACACGCATCAGCTTCAGTATAACCTTATTAGAAGCCATTCTTCAGGGATTGGAAACCCATTGCCTGCTCAGGAGGTAAAAGCCTGTATGCTGGCAAGACTCAATACACTTTCGCTTGGTAATTCCGGAGTTCACCAATCTGTAGTTCATTTACTTAAAGAATTGATCAACAGAGATATTACACCTTTGATCTTCGAGCACGGAGGAGTGGGAGCAAGTGGAGATTTGGTCCAGCTTGCCCACCTTGCTTTGGTATTAATCGGAGAAGGGGAAGTTTTTTACAAAGGCGAAAGAAAGCTCACAAAAGAAGTTTTTGAAGCAGAAGGATTAGAGCCGATCAAAGTAGAAATCCGTGAAGGACTTGCTTTGATGAACGGAACTTCTGTGATGTCTGGGATAGGTATTGTCAATGCCTATAAGGCCAATCAGTTGACTGATATTTCTATCAGGCTTTCCTGTGCGATCAATGAGATTGTTCAGGCTTATGATGACCATCTTTCAGAGGCCTTGAACGGCACCAAAAGGCATTATGGTCAGCAGAAAGTAGCAGAAAGAATGCGTGCGCATTTAGCAGACAGCAAATTGATCAGAAAAAGAGAAGACCATCTTTATACGCACTTTGAAGAACAGGAAAAAGTATTTAAGGAAAAAGTTCAGGAATATTATTCTTTACGATGTGTTCCGCAGATCTTAGGTCCTGTTTTAGATACTTTGCAGTATACTGAAAATGTTCTTGAAAATGAGATCAATTCAGCGAATGACAACCCGATTATCAATGTAGAGGATAAACATGTGTACCACGGTGGAAATTTCCATGGAGATTATATTTCGCTTGAAATGGATAAACTTAAAATCGTTGTTACCAAACTTACGATGCTTGCTGAAAGACAGTTGAACTATCTTTTGAATGCAAAGATCAATGAAATCTTGCCTCCTTTCGTAAATTTAGGTAAATTAGGGTTTAATTTTGGAATGCAGGGTGTTCAGTTTACGGCAACATCAACTACAGCAGAAAGTCAGATGCTTTCGAATTCCATGTATGTACACAGTATACCTAATAATAATGATAATCAGGATATTGTGAGCATGGGAACCAACGCTGCAGTGATCTGCAGAAAAGTGATTGAGAATGCATTTGAAGTATTGGCGATTGAAGCTATTACCATCATTCAGGCTGTAGAATATCTTGGTTTTCAGGATAAAGTTTCGTCTTCTACTAAAGAACTGTATGACGAAATAAGAAAGATCATTCCTGCTTTCTCAGATGATATGGTGATGTATCCGTATCTGGAGGAAGTAAAGAAATATTTAAAGGCAATGTAATTATTACCATTGATTAATTGTCTTACCTTAAGAATTAAAAATTAGCTTAAAAAAACTAACTAAACACTAACACATGAAATGTGCAATTATAACAGGCGGCTCCAGGGGAATTGGAAGAGCGGTCTGTATAAAACTGGCAGAAGAAAAAAACTATCATATACTCATCAACTACGCTTCAAATGAAGCAGCAGCAAAGGAAACTTTGGCTAAAGTACAGGAACTGGGTGCTACAGGAGAAATTTTGAAGTTTGATGTAGCCAGTGCAGAAGAAAGCCTGAATGTTCTTACGGAATGGCAGGACAGAAATCCTGATGCGATCGTTGAGGTGATTGTAAATAATGCCGGGATTACAAGAGACGGATTATTCATGTGGATGCAGAGTGAAGATTGGAACAGCGTGATCAATACAAGTCTTAACGGCTTTTTCAATGTAACTAATTTCTTTATCCAAAAACTCCTGCGTAATAAATACGGAAGAATTATCAACATGGTCTCTGTTTCCGGAGTGAAAGGAACGGCAGGCCAAACCAATTACTCAGCAGCAAAAGGAGCTTTGGTAGGAGTTACAAAAGCCCTGGCTCAGGAAGTTGCCAAAAGAAATATCACCGTAAATGCGGTAGCTCCGGGATTTATCAGAACTGATATGACCCAGGATTTCAATGAAGATGAGCTTAAAGCTATGATCCCTGCCAACAGATTTGGAGAAGCGGAAGAAGTAGCTGATCTGGTGGCATTTTTAGCTTCAAAGAAGGCTTCCTATATTACCGGTGAGATTGTGAATATCAACGGAGGAATCTACTCTTAAATAATATAACAGGATAGCAATATACCAGCGTAATAGTGTTGTTGTCATCTCATTTGGATTGCTGCATTGTTAAACGGATATTGGTAAATTAACAGAAAAATGGAAAATAGGGTTGTAATTACCGGAATGGGAATTTATTCTTGCATCGGGACCTCTTTGGAAGAAGTCAAAGAATCCCTATATCAAGGAAAGTCCGGTATTGCTTTGGTACAGGACAGAAAAGAATTCGGATTCAGATCTGGTCTTACAGGTGTAGTGCCGAAACCGGACCTGAAAAACCTACTCAACAGACGCCAGCGGATAAGCATGGGCGAGGAAAGTGAATATGCCTACCTTGCAACAAGTGATGCCCTTAGACAGGCTGGAATAGACCAGGATTTTCTGGATGCTCATGAAGTAGGAATTCTGTACGGAAACGACAGTGTTTCTCAGGCAGTCGTGGAATCTATCGATATTGCCAGAGAAAAGAAAGATACGACATTGATGGGGTCGGGAGCGATCTTCAAATCAATGAATTCTACGGTAACGATGAATCTTTCAACGATTTTTAAGCTGAAAGGAATTAACCTTACCATCAGTGCAGCATGTGCCAGCGGTTCTCATTCTTTAGGATTGGCATATATGATGATTATGAATGGTTTTCAGGATATGATTATTTGTGGAGGTGCTCAGGAAACCAATAAATATTCAATGGCAAGTTTTGACGGACTGGGTGTTTTCTCGGTGAGAGAAGATGAGCCTACAAAAGCGTCAAGACCTTTTGATTCAGGAAGAGACGGATTGATCCCAAGTGGAGGAGCGGCCAGTCTTATTGTGGAGAGTTTAGAGTCTGCACAGAGAAGAGGGGCAACTGTTCTTGCAGAGATTGTTGGATATGGTTTTTCTTCAAATGGCGGACATATTTCCACACCTAATGTGGACGGACCTGCGATGGCGATGGACAGAGCGCTGAAACAGTCTGGATTAAAAGCAGAAGATATCGATTATATCAATGCTCATGCGACTTCTACACCCATCGGAGATGCCAATGAAGCCAAAGCAATCTATGAAATTTTCGGAAGCGAAGTTCCGGTAAGTTCTACCAAGTCCATGACTGGGCATGAATGCTGGATGGCAGGAGCTAGTGAAGTAGTTTACTCCATTCTGATGATGCAGAATGATTTCGTTGCACCAAACATCAATCTGGAAAACCCTGACGATGAGGCAAAAAAGATAAATTTAGTATCAAAAACGAAAAATCAAAAAATTGACGTATTTTTGTCAAATTCTTTCGGATTTGGGGGAACCAACTCCGCATTAATAGTAAAAAAATTTGATTAAAAACATGGAAAGGGAAAAAATTGTTGACATCGTTAATGATTTCTTAGTAAACGAATTCGAAGTAGATGGGGATGAAATCAGTAATGACGCCAACCTGAAAAAAACGCTGGGGCTGGACAGCCTGGACTATATTGATATGGTCGTAGTGATCGAATCTAATTTTGGAGTGAAATTAGGAGAAGCAGATTTTAAAAAGATGGTCACGTTTGATGACTTCTACACGACTATTGAAAATAAAATCACAGAGAAAAACGCATAGCTATCGATTGAATATTTATTCTTTTAATAATGTAACAATAAAACAGTGTACCAGTGCAACAATAACTTCAACGGAAATTGTTACACTGGTATATTGATAAATGGACCCGTTAAAATATGAACAAGTGGAAAGGTAAATCTAAAGGAACCATTACAGGATATAAGATATTCGTCTGGTGTATTAGAAATATCGGGATTAGAAGTTCGTATTTTGTACTGTATTTTGTCGCTTCCTATTATTTTTTATTCCTAAAAAAAAGCAACCGATATATCTTTTACTATTTTCAGAAAAGACTTGATTATGGATACTGGAAAGCAAAATCCTCCGTATTCAAAAGCTATTTTACTTTTGGAAAAGTCCTGATTGATAAAACCGCTATTTCTGCCGGACTGAGGGAGAAATATACTTATGAGTTTGACGGGATTGAAAATCTTAGAAATCTTTTAGCCGAAAAAAGAGGAGGTGTTTTGATCAGTGCCCATATTGGGAATTTTGAAATTGCGGAACATTTCTTTGCAGATATTGATTTTGACTGCCAGATCAATCTGGTTACCACAGATCAGGAAGTGACGGTGATTAAAGAATATCTGGAAAGTGTTTCAGTAAAACAGAGCAATATCAAATTCATATACGTGAAGGATGATATGTCGCATATTTTCGAGATCAATCAGGCACTCTCAAATAATGAACTGATCTGTTTTACGGGAGACCGTTATTTCGAAGGTTCAAAATATCTTGAAGCTGATCTGCTGGGGAAAAGTGCAAAATTTCCGGCTGGACCGTTCCTTATTGCTTCCCGTCTTGGTGTTCCCGTAGTTTACGTGTATGTGATGAAAGAAAAAAATCTGCATTATCACTTATATGCAAGAGTCGCTAAAAATATTAAAAACCGTGATTCTCAAGGACTTCTCAATTCTTATGTCGAGAACCTGGAATCGATGATCGTAAAATATCCTCTTCAATGGTTCAATTATTTTGATTTTTGGGATGATATTGATTAATTTTTCTAATTTTATCCCAGAAAACTAATAATAATTCAGAATTAAAAACGATTAGAGAATTTGATCTATTTTAAACCTTACCTTGTAGCAACTCTTTGTTGATATTTGTTGTATCTGGTTTAATCTTACAATAATTCAACAATCATACAAAAACACAGCTTTTCTCCTTTTGAAAAAAGAATACGACATACTTGTGATCGGCAGTGGATTGGGAGGTCTTGTTTCGGCTCTAATTTTAGCGAAAGAAGGTCTGAAAGTCTGTGTCCTGGAAAAAAATAATCAGTATGGCGGAAACCTGCAGACTTTTTCAAGGGACAAACTGATCTTTGATACAGGAGTCCATTATCTGGGAGGACTTTCCCAAGGACAGAATCTTCACCGTTTTTTCTCCTATCTTGAAATTATGGATGAGCTGGAACTCCAGCAAATGAATGAGGACGGATACGACAGGATTTCTTTTGGAGATGAAGGTGTAGAATATCCTCATGCTCAGGGCTATGATAACTTTGTTGAACAGCTCGTTGCCTATTTCCCCGAGGAAAAACAAAATTTAGAAAGCTACTGCGAAGAGATCCAGTACGTCTGTGCACAGTTTCCGAGGTACCAGGTCATCGGGAAAGACAACTATAATGAAGAGATTCTCCACCTCAATACCAAAAGATTCATAGAATCTGTTACTCAGGATAAAAAATTGCAGGCTGTATTGCTCGGTTCTAATTTTTTATATGGAGGAGATTCGGAAAATATACCCTTTTATGTGCATGCCCTTACGGTGAATTCCTATATCCAGAGCGCGTACAAATGTGTAAAAGGCGGAAGCCAGATCACAAAACTGTTGATCAAAAAGCTACGCCAGTATGGAGCAGAAGTACATAAGCATTCTGAAGTGTCTGAATTTGTTTTTAATGAACATAATGTGCTTTCTTCCGTGAAAACGAAAACGGGGAAAGAGTATTCGGCGAAGAAGTTTATTTCCAATATAGAAATACGCTGTGCCATGAAGCTGATCGGGGAAGAAAGGCTGAGGAAATCTTTTTTGAACAGAGTATTGAGCTGGGAGCCGGTTTCATCATGTTTCAGTGTATATCTGGTTTTAAAACCGCAGTCTTTTCCCAACTTTAATTATAATATTTATCACTATTCATCTGATGAAATGGTTTGGAATGCATTCCGGTACAAGAAAGACCGCTGGCCGGAAACATATATGCTTTCTTCTACACCTTCAAAACATCATCCCGAGTTTGCAGAAAGTCTTACCGCGATATCCTATATGGATTTTGATGAGGTTAAATCGTGGGAAAAAACGGTAAATACCGTTGCTGAAGAATATGAAAGAGGGATGAAATACGAAGAGTTTAAGCTGGAAAAGGCAGAAAAAATGATCACTGCTTTAGAAAAGAGGATACCTAACCTCAGACATTTTATCAAAAGTATTTATACTTCATCACCGCTTTCTTACAGGGATTATATCGGCAGTTTTGAAGGAAATATGTACGGATATATGAAAAATTCTGATAACCCTCTTAAAACAATGGTTTCTCCACGCACAAAGACCGACAATCTTTTCCTGACAGGACAGTCTGTGAATATGCATGGAATTCTTGGGGTAACCATCGGAGCATTCAACACCTGTGCTGAAATCCTGGGAAAAGACCTTATTGATAAGCGGCTGAAACAAATGACCAATAAGAATGAAAAAAAATAACAGGCTCGCTGCGGCATTATGGGGAATTCAGTTGTTCCTTATTCTCTTCCTTGTTTCGTGTGGTGTTTCAAAATCTGTTCATCATATTCCCGATATCAGTCAGTATAGTCTGGAAACTCCTCAGGTAAATAAGATCAACGATTCTACATTCAGCTATAAACAGAATTATTTAACCAAAAATAAACAGCAGCTTTGGGAGCTTTACATCAAAGGAAACCCTTTACAGCTTGGATATAATAACGGAGCTTTGACGCAAAGTCTGATGCAGAAACAGGAAGAAATTTTCTTTTCAAAAGTGGAAGGTTTTGTTCCTTCGAAATTTAAACAGAAGCTTCTTCGTGGATTTTTAAAGTGGTACAACCGTAAAATGTATCTGAATGTAAGAGAAGACTATCAGGCAGAACTGTACGGGCTGTCACAGTACTCCTCAGATAAATATGATTTTATAGCCCCTAAGTATCTTAGAAACTTATATCTTCACGGAGCACACGACATTGGACACGCTATGCAGGACCTTGCTATGGTTGGCTGTACTTCACTGGCGGTGTGGAATGAAAATACTGAAGACGGACAGATGCTGATCGGAAGAAATTTTGATTTTTATGTCGGTGATGATTTTGCTAAAAATAAACTTATTGAATTTATAGAGCCGGAAGATGGAATTCCATACATGTCTGTAAGCTGGCCGGGAATGACCGGCGTAGTTTCCGGAATGAATAAAGATGGAATTACCGTGACAATCAATGCCGGGAAATCTAAAATTCCTCTGACTGCGAAAACACCAATCTCTTTGGTGACAAGGGAAATTCTGCAGTATGCTAAAAATATTGACGATGCAATTGTGATTGCCAAAAAGAGAAAAGTTTTCGTTTCAGAATCTATTCTTGTAGGAAGTGCCCGGGATAAGAATGCCGTGATCATTGAAGTATCACCTAAAAATTTTGGAGTATACAGGGTTGAAAATACCGGTAGGGTTTTATGCACCAATCATTTCCAGTCTGAAGCTTATAAAGACGATAAAAGAAATCAAAAACATATCATAGAAAGCCATTCCGAATACCGGTACGAAAAGCTCCAGGAGCTTTTGCAGAAAAATAAAAAACTGAATCCTGAAAAGATGGCGGCTATTTTAAGAGACAAATCAGGTTTAAAAGATCGGAAGATTGGCTACGGAAATGAAAAAGCGATTAATCAGCTGCTGGCTCACCATGCGGTTATATTTTCCCCTGAAAAAAGACTGGTCTGGGTTTCTTCCAATCCTTATCAGCTGGGAGAATTTGTATGCTATGATCTCAATGAGATTTTTTCCGGTAAAAAAGCAGAAGAAACCTTACAGGCAAAAACAACATTGAATATTAGCCGTGATCCATTTGTTGATTCTAAGGAATTCGAAAACTATGAGATGTATAAATTGTTGGGCGAGGAAATAAGTGATGCCACAGACAGTAAAGACATACTTCTTACAGATGATTTTATACCTTGGTATCAGTCTATGAATCCTGATCTCTGGCTCGTTTATTATGAAGCCGGCAAATACTATTTCAGTAAAAAGGAATTTGAAAAAGCTAAAACAGAGTTTGAAAAAGCTCTGACTAAAGAAATTACCACCGTTCCGGACAGGCAGAATGTAGAAAAATACCTGAAAAAAACTTTAAAAAAATTAAAATGATCCCAAAACATATAAAATTCCTGTTCTGTATTCCTTTTATCATCATTATAGCTTATACGGCATATCTTCTTTCCAGATACAGTTCTATTCCGGATATTATCCATATTCCAGGCTATGGTGGGAAAAATGACGGATTTGGAAGTAAATTATTTCTTTTTGTTCCCATTGTATTAAATCTCGCTATTTTGGCTTTTATATGGTTAATCATAAGGAAACCGGACAAAATTAAATTTACTTTTGAAGGGAAAGAAGAGGATCAGGAGAAAACGTATGCTCAGTACCAGTTGGTTTTGATCATTCTTGCCCTATTTGTAACCTTGATTATGAGTCCGTTATCCTTTTCAGATGTTGTTTTTAAATGATATCTTTAACTGAGTCAGTTAAGACGGCTAAGGGAGTCGTATAATTCTCGATTTGACTTAAAATTCTGTGTCAAATAATTAGACTTATTTGATAATTTCATATGTAAAAGAGCTTTTTTGGTTGATGTGATGTAAATGTTTTTCATGTTTAGGTAAAAATAATGTAACATTTTGTTGTTTTTGCTACTAACTGGTGAATAATCCAAATCAACATCCAATAAAAAGTATAAATATGAAAAGAATTCGACTTAGTGTTAAGTTTTTATTACTTTCTTCTTTTTTCGGTTTTAGTCTGTTATCTGCCCAAAAATATGAGCAGATTATAAAAGATTACGTTAATTCCGAAAAGAAATTTCAAAGGATAAATCCTGAACTGAAAGCATTTAGCATCGTTAACGTTGACCCTTCGCAAAGTTTAAATGGAGACATTGTAGGAATCCAGCAGACCATTAATGGGGTTCCTGTTTTTGGGAGCTCAGCCAATGTTCTGATCAGAGAAAATAAAGTATTGAGCTTTGCAGATACTTTTATTCAAACCTACCCGTCTGTTGTAAAAGGTAAACAAACTGCAGGTAAGGAAGGGCTGATAGCAGAAGCCGTAAAGAAATTTAACGGACGGCCAACGGTTAAAAACAGTGAAGGAAAAGAAGAACCTTTAAAAACCAAGCTGGTTTATTTCGCAAAAGGCGGTGAACTGATCCTGGGATATCACTTACGTATAGAAGAACAAAGCAGCAGTAATGTGTGGAGCGTGATTATCAGTACTGATAACGGCTCTGTTCTGTATCAGGAAAATACAACGCTTTCCTGCAGTTTTCATTCTGACTCCTATGAACATTTAGCAGACCCGCATGCTGATGCTCCAATGTATCTTGAATCTTCTGCTGAATTGAAAGATGCAAAAAACAAAAATTTTGTTTTGGTTCCTGACAATGCTTCTTATAATGTATTTGCATTTCCTGTAGAAGCTCCGACCTTTGGAGCCAGAACACTTCTTGCAAATCCGTGGGATTTAGTAGCTTCGCCCGAAGGATGGCATTCTGATGGAACTAATAATTATACGATCACAAGAGGAAATAATGCATTTGCTTATACTGATGAGGCCAATACAAATACCGCGCAGTTTTCTCCTGACGGAGGAGCAACAAGGACTTTTGATTTCCCGCTGGATATTACTCTTTCTCAGCAAAGTTATACATCTGCTGCAGTGACCAATCTATTTTATACATCAAACAAGATGCATGATGTATTCTATAAATTTGGATTCACAGAGTCGGCAAGAAACTATCAAACGAATAATTTCGGAAAAGGAGGAGCCGGTGATGATCCTGTTTTGGCAGAATCAAGGGATGGCAGTGGGCTGAATAACGCGAACTTTGCTCCGGGAGCAGACGGAACCAGCGGAAGGATGCAGATGTTCCTTTTTGTACCCAATGGAGCAAGATATCTTTATTATAATTCCCCTACAAGCTATGTCTCCAGAACTCCTGTAGCGGCAACAGCCAATTTTGGACCTCAGCTGATCGGAAGCCCTGCGGTAACCGGTGATCTTGCACTTTCCGTACCTGCAGATGCCTGTACAGCAGTTGCTGCCGGAAGCTTAACAGGTAAAATTGCTGTTATTACTGCAGCAGGACCTGCAAACTGCGGTTTTGCCCTTAAGACTAAAAACCTTCAGAATGCCGGAGCAATAGGTGTTATCCAATATCATCCAAACAGTAACCAGCCTGTAGGTATGGGAGGAACAGATAATACCATCACAATTCCTACGATCATGGTAGGAAAGTCAGAAGGAGAATTCTTAGTCGGTGAATTAACTAATGGAGTGGCCAGTAACGCTACATTAAGAACTGATGCCGTTTATAAAGACGCAAGTTTAGATAACGGAATTATAGCACACGAATATGGACATGGAATTTCTAACCGTCTTACTGGCACAGGAAGCAGTTGTTTGGCATATTCCACGTCCAATGAGCAAATGGGTGAGGGATGGTCTGATTTCTTTGCCATGATGGTCACTAACAGACCCGGAGATAATGCATCGGTTCCAAGAGGAATAGGAAGTTTTACTTCTGGAGAGGGTATCAACGGAGCTGGTATAAGACCGGCCAGATATTCTCCTGACTTTGCTGTGAATAACTATACCTACGGAAGAACGAATGGAATGAAAGTAAACGGCAGTATATTTGGAATTGCAATTACGGTACCTGATGTTCACAGTATTGGTTTTATCTGGGCAAGTATGCTATGGGATCTTAACTGGAAATATGTAGATAAATATGGCTATAACAGCAATGTCCTGGCAGATCCGAACAGTGGAAGTGCGAGAGTTTTACAGCTGGTAATGGATGCCCTGAAATTGCAGCCATGTAACCCGACCTTTGTACAGGGAAGAGATGCTATTTTAGCAGCAGATCAGGCAAAGACAAACGGTGAAAACAAATGTATGATCTGGAAGGTTTTTGCTAAAAGAGGGCTCGGTGTTAATGCTGCTCCCGGAGGACTTAACGGATTGTTTATCGGGGCTAATCAGCCGGCACCTGACTTAAGCGATCAGGTGGAAGATTTCACAATTCCTGCAGAATGTGGTGTTCTGGCAGTAAATGAAGCTTCTTCCAATTCAAAAGGTATATCCATCTATCCAAATCCGGTGAAAACTGAATTTACCATAAAGACGCCTTCAGGAATAGATCTTTCAGGAATTACTACGGTTTCCATTTATGATTTTACCGGGAAGCTGGTTTCTTCAGAAAAAATCAATCTCAACAAACAGACGACAGTGAATGTAAATACACTGTTGAACGGAGCCTATATGGTGAAGATCACCGGTAATGCCATTGATTACAGCCAGAAAATAATTGTTTCAAAATAAAAAGTAGAATTATAATTAGATGAAGTCCTGAAGTTATGCTTCAGGGCTTTTTTGTTTTAAATGTTAGAAATAATTGTAGGGAATAGTTACTTTAACTTGCTTCCGGAACTTCATTTCTTATCCTAATTATTTTCAGGATTCAGTTTGCTTAGAAAAAGAAAGGTAGCGATTCCGCAAAAAGCAGACATCGAAGTAGCCAGAATAGCACTGCCTATTACGTATTGAAGGAGATTATTTTTGATAAGTTCAAAATTGAGTTCACTGCTCAGGATATTGCTGTCGCCGTGTACAAAAGGAGAACCTAAAAATAAACAGGCAGCAATAATAAAAGGAATAAAAGGAGGAAGACTCACATTAGATGCAACAAATGCTAATACTTTGTTCAGCTTAAAGAGGACCGACAGTGAGATAACGAGAAGCGTGTGAAATCCCCAGAAAGGAGAAAACCCTATAAACACCCCAAGCGCTACAGAAAAAGCTTTGGTACGGTTACTGCCGTCGCTTTCCAGCACATCTTCCTTTATGAACCTTTTAAAACTTTTTTTTTTGAAATTATTCACGAAATTTCTCGGAATAATATAAAGCAGAGTGATGGTTACCAAAATAGTATTCAGAATACTGATCCGGGTAAAGTCTTTGAAAGGTCTGAAGTGAGAAACTCTTTCTGCAGGATCATATAAAACTTTTATCGGAACATTCTTTACCGGAACATGTCTCCACGCCGTTCTTACAATGATCTCGATTTCAAATTCAAATTTTGGGGTAAAATATTTCTTTGGAATTTTCAGTAATGGATACAGTCTGTAACCGGATTGGGTATCTTCCAGTTTTATCCCCGTCTCGAACCAAAACCAGAAATTGGAAAACCTGTTTCCGAAACTGCTCTTTTTAGGAATTCCGTCCTGTGACATGTTACGGTTTCCAATTAGAAGGACGTCTTCCTTTTCATGCAGCAGAGCTTCTACAAACACAGGAATGTCATCAGGATAATGCTGTCCGTCCGAATCGATGGTGATCGCATAATGGTATCCGAGTTCTTTTGCCTTTCTGAATCCTATTTTCAGCCCGTTTCCTTTTCCTTTGTTCTCCAGTAAAGATATAACCGTTATATCGGGATATTGTGCCAGTATGTGGGCTGTAGAATCCGTAGAACCGTCATTGACCGCAATAATGTTTCCGGTGTAATCCAAAACACCGTCTATCACTCTTTTCAGAGTTTTTTCATTGTTGTAGGTAGGTATTAAAATACAGATCTTTTGGTAAGCAACTGCATTTCGTACTTCGGACAGGGTCATTGTTTTATTTTATAGTGGCTCTTTCTGCTTCTGTAAAGGATTTGGACTGCATCACAAACTTTTTTACGTAAGTTTTCAGAGATGCGTTCTGCTTGCTGTAATTATTGATAATGAAAGCTTTATCATCTTTAATGCCACCACGATATCCTACTATTTTTGGAATGTTTTCCTGAACACTCAATCTGATTACGCGAAGTTCTATATTGTTCGGATTGTTTTTGATAATGCTTTCAAGACTTGTTGCACCGGTTTTTACAAGGGCTTTTCTGTTCTTTTTAGCAATCTTAGCTTCCATGATCTGTGCAGCGGCTTTGTAGCCTGTGGTTACGGCATCAGAACCGGATTGTTTTTCTGCAAGATTGATGAACGCCTGAGTGTTTTCGTTAGATTGATTGGCTTTTGCATAGCTGTTTCTTAAAGACTCAAGGTCAGTCTGGAAGAAAAGGATAAAAGCGGTTACAAGAGATAGGAGAAGTTTCATGAAATTATTTTTTATAGCTTACAGACATTTTTAATGCAATAGTCTCGCCAAAAGAAGTGATATTTTTTACTTTAACATCTTCTTCATTTTCAGTAATATCCAGCTGAAGCTTCAGATCAGGTGTTTCAAACGGGTTGATAATCGCCATGAATTTTACATTCGAAGCGGTTTTTAAAAATAATTTTGAACCGGTGAATTCTTCCGTAAGTTCTTTTACGATCTGCATCATACAAACTCCCGGCGTCACCGGATTGCCCGGAAAATGGCCTTTGAAAATATCATGATCTTTATTTAAATGAATATAAGCGGTATAACTTTCGTTTTCTGCTTTTTCATAAGATTCTAAAGTGTAAAAGTCTGTTAGGATAGTCTGCATAAAATTATTTTTTCATGTTAAATGTATAATAAACGCCCGTTTGAAATGTTACATTCGTATGGTCGCTATTAATGTGTACAAAGCCTTTTTTGATTCGGGCCTCTACTCCGAAATTCTTCGTAATATCATATCCTGCTCCAAATAAGAAACCTAAATCAGCCTCTGTAGGAGATTCAACGTTTTTATGATCGGTAAGGAGTTCTAATGTCGGACCGAAATGGATATTAAACTTATCGAAATAAAATTTATTGACTACGGCCGCTCCCACATATGAAACACTTACAGTTTTAGAAGCTACTGAAGGATCCTGGCTCTCATATTTTGCTCCCTGACGGGTATAATAAATTTCCGGTTGGAGGGCGTAGAATTTCGCAAATCGTATATTCGCCTGAAAACCTATATAAAAATCGATTTTCGATTTGATGTCATAGGAATTGCTTCCGTTATGATAATAATTTTGATTATCTACATAATACCAGTAGTCGTGAGCAGGACCATCGGAAAGATGGGAAATATTAGCACCCACCCGTATTCCCGGATTGAAAGTTACCTGAGCCAAAGACAGACCTGAAATTAGGACAATGGCCAAAAGTAGAATTTTTTTCATGTTAATTCTGTTCAGTTTCGGTTATTTGAAATAGTTTTATATTGATCTTAAAATCCTTATGCTTCAGATTCAGACTATCCGCGAAGATATGTTTTTTTGCTGCAAAAGTGAAATCGATTTTTTCCTTATTCTTCTTCGTATAAATGATATTTTTCAGCAGGCCGTTCTCCTTGTTGAAAAACAGATAGTAAGCCTTCTTGTCAGCTTTTGACAGATATATTTTAGAATCATCATTTTCAAAAGATGCATTTACAGGATATTGCTTTCTCAATAGCTCACGGAAGTCATTCTTCAAAAAATTAATGACAATCTTTTTATCCAAATCGGGAAGCACATAATTCAGCTTAAAATCATTTTCAGAAATCTCAAAATCTATTAATTTATTTCCGAAATCAGAGGTCATCGCTACACGGTGGCTGGTTTCATTCAGTTTTTTGATGATCAGAATTCCGCTTACATGATTCTTATAAATATCCATCTGACATTTATACACATAATCTTCACCGGATGAAAAATATAAATTCTCAACCGTTTTCTCAGAAGTCTGAACAGGTTTTGCATCTGTAAGCCGGTAGCTTTTACAGGAAACCAGCAGCACAATAACCAGACTATAAACTAAACTCTGAAGCTGCAATCGATGCATTGATCTTGGTGTTTTTGAAAACAATATTCGTGGTATCTCCTGAAGCTTCCGTCATGTTCACCTGCGAAACCGTAGATTGATTTTTTGGGAAGTGGAGCTCAATCTGTTTGATATACTTCAGTAATTGGGCAGATTTCGGGATGAATTTTGCCACATTGAAGTTTCCGTTTTTATAATAAGATACTGTAAACTCAGGATCGCTGAACATTTTTCCGTTGGAACTTCCTACAATCAGCTTATTGATCTTTTCAAACGTCTTACTTTTTGCATCTACAGACGATTTCTTTCCCTGATCGTTAATGAAGATTTTACTGTCTTTAAAAACAATACTGTACTGGTAAGGTTTGGTATACTTCCAGCTCAGCATATTGGGGGATTTTAGAGACATCTTTCCATAAGTAACAATGTTCTTATCCAGAAAATCCATTTTTTTGGTCTGGGTAAAATCGCTCTGAAGTGTTTTGATCTCCTGGGTTTCAGAAGATACTTTCGTCACAAATGCTTTAGCTTCCGCTCCGGACATTGCTGTCATCTGTGCAGAAATGAAACCTGAAATTAGAAGAAATGCTCCGAAAGCAATATTTTTAATCATTTTTCTTTTGATTTTGTAATTGAATCGACCGTAAATGTCGAGTATTTTTTATCCTTCAAAAATAACAATAAATCTACCAATACCTTATACGTCTTTTCAGAGGTGTCATGAAGAAGAATGATACTTCCTTTCTTCAGACCTTTGGTAACTCTTTTATAGATTTTCTTTTCATCGTCTGTAACGGTGTCCAATGAACGGACATTCCAGCCGATGCTTTTTTTATGAGTTCTTTTAACAGCTTTCGCAATACTGGGATTGGTAACCCCGAATGGAGGGCGGTACAAGTCAGTTTTAATCTGGCCAATTTTTAAGATGATTTCGTCACATTTCTCAATTTCCTCAGTCATTTTTGAAGCAGACAAAAAGCCTGTATTGTTGGAATGTGACAGCGTATGATTTCCAATAGTATGACCTTCGGCAATAATACGCTGAAAGGTTTCCGGATATTGTTCTATCTGTTTTCCGATGCAGAAAAAAGTTGCTTTTATCTGATGTTCTTTAAGCAGATCCAAAAATTGAGGAGTGAATTCAGTAGGTCCGTCATCAAAAGTCAGTGCAACTTCATTTATTTTTGTTCTCTTTCGGATAATGCTATCAACGAAGTATCCCAGTGTAATATCAAATGATCCCCAGACCACTACGAAAGAAAAAGCCAGAAAACCAGCCAGATAAACCCAGAAACTTCCATGAAACGCATAAATGAATGCATTGCAGAAAAGATAGAATAAAATGAATGGGTAGTGCTTCATCTTCTGTTATTTTGAATTGTACTTATCTTGCTCTTATATTAGGCAAATGTACAAATTCGATACTTTGTCCTTTATTGAGCTTTTTCCAATAGCATAAGACTGTGATCACTTCCTCCCAGATGATTGTAAAGAAGGATATTTTTAACTTCTGCTTTTTTTTCTGAGTTAATCATCATGACTTCAGGGATTTGCTGTCCTTTAAGAATATGGCAGGCCATAAACGTTGAAAAGCCACTTGCTGTATTAAATTCACCACTCAAATGTTTATAATAAAGGAGAGATGAATTTTGAAAAAGATCCATTGCTTTTGTATAATAAACATCTGATTCTCTATCGCCGCTAAATCCTAAGATCACAGCGTCGATATCTTCACTTTTTAAATTGTTTTTGGCTAAAAAATCTCCAACGAATGACTGGGTTTCCTGCAAATCCAACCTGTTGATGATCTGAATATCTCTCAGCTTAGCGTAAGCATTTTCCGTTTTGTCTTTTCCTAAAACAAAAAAAGCGGCACCTTCACCCCAAATCACCCCATCCGTCTCAGAATGCAGATAATCAGCAGGAAGATCATCCTCTTTTTTGATGGTATTATTGAGACAGTACAGTTCCATCGTTCTGTTGGTTTGTTCATCTGCAGCACCTACAAGAACATTTTCGGCTTCTCCGTCATTGATCTGCAGTTGGGCATCCAGAAAAGAGAATTCCAGAGATGAAGACGTATTGACATACGTGAAATTGTATGCGTGGCACTGAAGTCCCAGAGCAATCTGCCCTGCAACGGTATTGTGAGTGGATTGAATAAAGAATGTGGGAGTCAAAAACTCTTCGTTATTATCGATCACGTTTTTCAGAAACTTTTCAGAATCCTGTGAACATCCCATTCCTGTTCCTACAATAATAGCATCCGGTTTTTCGATTCCGGCTTCTTTTAAAGCGTAATGCGATGCCACGGAGCTCATTTTTACCGTTTTAGACATTCTTCTGCTCATCGCAGGGGGAATGAATTCTTTATAGTTAGGTTCTACAGCTTTTAAGATCTGAACAGATTGGTCAGCCGTAAGGCCCTGAAAAAAATGATCCTTTAAAGTGTCCTGTACAGAGATGCAGGATGCACTGTTGATGTATACTGCACTCATGATTTTGAAAATATTAAGGTAGAACAGTTACCACCGAATCCAAATGAATTGGATAGAACATGGTTAATGTTTTTCTCTTTCAGTTCTGTAACGGGAGTTAAATCAAACTCTTCCATTTTCGTTTTGAAATTCAGGTTGGGAAAAATCGTGCTGTGCTGCATGGCTAAAATAGAGAATACAGCTTCAATGCCTGCTGCTGCTGCCAGTGTATGTCCTGTAAAAGCTTTGGTAGAACTGAATTCAGGAACCTGTCCTTCACCAAATATCCTGATCATGGCAATCCCTTCGGACAGATCATTATTGGGAGTAGCTGTTCCGTGAACGTTGATATAACCGATGTCCTCTTTGGCTAATCCAGATATTTTTAATGCCTGCTGCATCGCCAGAAAGGCTCCCTGTCCGTTTTCTGAGGAAGCGGTCTGATGATGGGCATCATTCGCATTTCCATACCCGGAAAGATAGGCCAGTACTTTTTTGTTTTCTTTTTTTACAACCTCATCAGATTCAAGAACGATAAAGGCTGCGGCTTCTCCAAGATTCAAACCTTTTCGATCATTGTCAAAAGGAGTATTGTAAGAATCCGTAAGGATCATCAGGGTATTAAATCCGTTTAAAGTAAATTTTGAAAGGGAATCTGTGCCTCCCACGATCACACGGTCCAAAACTCCGTTTTTGATCAGTTTAGCTCCCATCATAATAGCATTAGCCGCTGAAGAGCATGCTGTGCTGATGGTAGAAACCATACCTTTTAATCCAAGATAATCGGCAATAGCCAGCGAGGAATTTCCTGCATCATGAGCGTCGATATATTTTTGCTTTTCAGGAAAATCTTCGTAAGAGTAGAAATATTTTTCAGTGATGTCCATCCCGGCTACACTGGTGGAAGAGATCAGACCGGTTCGGTATTCATTGATATCTGAAATTCCGGCAGATTCTACAGCTTCTCTTGCTGCAGCCATGCCTAATAAAGATGTTCTTGTTACATTATTGTCTTCAGGCAGCTGAAGTTTCTGCACAAGGTCTTCATTAGACCTTTTTATTTCACCTGTTTTTATAGTTCCGGCATGACGGGTTTCAAACATCTGGATGTCCGAAATTCCGTGTTTTCCAGTTTTTAATGAAATAAAATTTTCCTCCACGTTGTTTCCGATGGAGGAAATGATGCCCATTCCTGTTATGGCAATTTTTCGACTCATTTTATTTTAAAATGTAATAATGTATCAATCTACCAGTGTAACAATATTGGCAGACTGGTAGATTGATACATTGCTAGATTGAATAAATTATTTCGTTCTGTTGTCTTCAATGAACTGAGCCATCGTATCGATAGACTGGAAAATTTCCTTCCCTTTTTTAGGATCGGCTAATTTAATTCCATAATCTTTATCCAAAAGAACAATAAGTTCAAGAGCATCAATAGAATCAAGACCCAATCCACCTCCGAATAAAGGATCTGTGTCTTTGATCTCTTCTACAGCAACGTCTTCCAAGTTAAGAACTTCAATGATTTTGTGCTTTAATTCTGTTTTTAAGTTTTCCATAAGATAGATTAATAGTGTACCAATGTATTTAATGTACCAGTGTAACAATGCTTGAGTGTATCCATTTCGATCTTTAGACCTGTTACATTGCTAGACTGTTATATTGTTACATTGTTATTTTATTTTTATAAGGTTAGCAAATATACAAAAGCTTTATAATTTTCCTGATAAAGTTCCGTCCAGCCACAGAGAACTTTTTCTGCTTTACCGGACAGCAGGATCTGTTCTGCATAGTTGTTTAAAAAAGATTCATCAAATTCGTCAAGAACAAAAAAAGCATTCTCCGTCTGCATTTTATGTCTAATGCTGATCTCGCCTACACAGATGTTAGGTAAGGTGTAAACAAATACGGCCGGACTCGGAAAGTAATTTTCCTCCGAGTTGATACTTTCCTGATATTTAAAATCTGTATCCAGACTGGATGACCGGTTGGCAAGAATCACTGCCGTTCTGCTGTGGTCTTCATCTTTTAAAATCATTTCTGAGGCGAGAAAAGCAAGCTTGCTGAGGTTATCCATCTTGTGAAATTTGGAATAATTAAGTTCTAAACTTTTATAAGCTTCTTTCGCAAAATCGTGAAATGTTTCCGTCTGGCTTTCAAAAACAGGATGTCCGTTAACGGTTATTTTTGAGTGTTCTATCGTACAGCTGTCAGTTTTCTTCATCATTTTCATTTTAACATGTTTCTAAAATAATCGCTGCATTGCATCCACCGAATCCTGAGGCTGTTTTTAAAATGTACTTAACAGGTGCAGACTGATTTTCTGTAATAATATTCAAAGGTTGAGAAACTCCCGTTTCTTCAAAATTTTTAGAGGGAATCAGTATTTCGTGGCGGGCGCTTTCCATAGAGATGATACTTTCCAAAAGACCCGATGCTCCTAAGCAGTGGCCATAATATCCTTTCATGCTGTTCAGTGGAACATGCTGAAGTTCCATTCTATTGAAAGCAATCGCTTCCATCTCATCATTGTAAATGGTGGCGGTTCCATGCGCAGAAATAAAGTCGATCTGTTCAGAGGTGATATTTGCTTCTGTTATTGCATTTTTAATACTTGCATACAGTCCATCACCCGTTCTGGAAGGTCCGGATATGTGATTGGCGTCATTGACTGCTGAATCACCCAGTATCTTAAACCTGAATTTTTCGTTTTCGTTCGGGACAGAGGTAATATAAACCGCTGCTGTGGCTTCACCGATATTGATTCCGTTTCTGTTTTTATCATAAGGCTTACATGGTTCTGTTCCGATGGCCTGAAAAGAATTGAATCCTGAGATCACAAACTCTGAAACTTCATCACCGGCAATCACGAAAGCATCTTTATACTTTCCGGCCTGAATCATGTTTTTGGCAACAGCAATGGCCATTACGCCCGAAACACAAGCATTGGAAACGACAATAGGTTTTGTTTTAAATCCAAAATGATCAGCAATCTTTTGTGCTAATTTCGAAAGGTAGACTCCTTCAGGTAATACAGTTTGATTTTTTAATAAGCTGATATTTCCCTTGGTAGTAGATAATATGAAAGCAGTTTCTTCTGTAATTTCATACTTTTCAACAAGGGGTTTAAGACTCAGAAGAAACATTTTTTCCAGTCTTGTGAAATTAAGACTTCCAAAATTGTTTTTAAATTCTTCTTCAAGTTTTTCAGTATCAAGAATAGAAGCATAGAAAGCCTCCTGATTGTTGATCACTTTATGTAATGTTACTCCTGATTTTCCTTCGACCAGATGATTCCAGTTGGAACTTACATCAAATCCTAAAGGAGTAACGCAGTTGTAATCGGTAATATAGATTTCTCTTTTCATTATAATCCCATTTTATCTTTCCATGCCTGAAAAAAATCAGGATTATAAAGACATAAACTTCCATTACTGTCCAAGAAAACCTGAATGGTTTCTCCACTGCATACGAGCTGATCATCCTGATTGAACAATTCATAAGTATAGATCAGTTTTGCAGATACCGAATTCACAAACGTGGTAACGATCCGGAACGTTTCTCCATATTTTAAAGGAAGGAAATGTTCACACGTACTTTTTACGATAGGTGTCACATACCCTTCTCTCTGAATATCAAGATATGTAAGCCCGTGTTCTCTTCCGAAAGCTTCTCTTCCGTCTTCAAAGTACACAATATAATGTCCATGCCAGACAATACCCAGCGGATCAGTTTCATTAAATCTTACCCTTACTTCTTCCGTACAGGTTAATATGTTTTCTTTAGACTGCATTTTGTTTTCGTTCGTAAAAAATAGAAATAGTAACCATTGCAATATAGAATGCAAAAAGGAATGCCAGTTCTTTGGCAATTCCTCCGATACCGCTATTTCTTAAAATAATATCATAATAGGCGTTCAGTCCCCAGTTCATAGGAGAAAATTTAGCCACAGTCTGCATAAATTCCGGCATTAAGAATACGGGAACCCATATTCCACCGATTGCGGCCAGAACTACCACTGAGGTGGCTCCAAAAGGCGCAGACTGTTCCTGTGTATCAGCAATAGTTCCGAGTAAAACACCAAATCCAATAGCTGCCAATCCCGAAAATAGGGTGACTACAATAAGCTGGAACATTTTTCCGGAAACATCGAATGCCGGCAGATCCATATATGGGAAAAGATAGATTCCTACCGCTACCATCAGTAAAAACTGAATGATGCAGATGATCAGATACGTAAATGTTTTTCCTAAAATATGAACAAAATAAGGGGTTGGGCTGATCCTCGCTCTTACGCTTGTGCCTTGACTTTTTTCCTTGACTAAATTAATAGAAAGCGGAACTACGATAAAGAAAATCGCAAAAAGAGTCCATGCAGGAACATTATGCTGAACGGAATTCGGCATTACGTCCATGACCCCTTTTTTCGGAGTGATCTCTTTGAAACTGATGAGGTTTTTGTTTTCATCAAGATTTTCTTCGGTGCCGAGCTGGTCCTGAAATGCTTTATAGATCTTTTTGTTTTCGATCTCAAAAACCATTTTATTCACGGAATTCATTACCGAATTTTTGAATCCTGCGTTGGTGGCAGGGTCAAAGTAGAGGTGGATTTCTTTTGCTTTTGGTGCTGTTTTTTTTACAGCGGCGGAATCCCCTTCCAATCCAAATGAACTTACAATTGTCTGAACCTTGGAATCAATATTTGAATTTAAATCTTTCGTTAAATTTTCAGGAATGACAATCGCCATTTGGTACTCTCCGGAAAAAACAGCATCCTGCGCTGATTTTTCATTATAATTCGTCAGGAGCTGGAATGTTTTGCTGGTTTCCAGTTCCTTTTGTATGTTTTTGGATACCTCAGACTTGTCATTGTCAATGAAAATAATTGGGATTTTTGAACCTTCAAGATTTTTGAAAGTAGAATCCTGAATTAAAGTGATTGTTACAATTAATAATAACGGCATGACGAAAATAATGACTATTCCCCCAATATCTCTCTTCAGAAGAAGGATTTCCTTCACGAAGCTTCTCCAAAGTTTATACAACAACATCTCTTAATTCTTTTCCTGTTAATGATATGAAAACGTCTTCCAGGTTTTCAGCGTTTGCGATCTGCGATACCAGTTCTTCCGGTGTTCCTACGGCGTGGATTCTTCCTCTGTCGATAATAGCGATTTTTGTACAGAACTCTTCTGCTTCAGAAAGGTGGTGGGAGGTATAAATGATACACGTTCCGTTTTTATTCAGTTCCTGTAAGAAATCAATGATTACTTTTTTAGACTGAACGTCAACACCTACGGTAGGTTCATCCAGAAATAATACTTTCGGATTGTGAAGTGTTCCTGCGATCAGGTTGCAGCGGCGTTTCATTCCTCCGGAAAACTGTTCTACCTTTTTATCCGCAAACTTTGAAAGTCCCATGATATCCAAAGATTCGTCGATGGTCCTCTTAAGTTCTTTATGCTTTAATCCATACAGACTTCCGTAAAACATTAAATTTTCTTTAGCGGTAAGGGTAGGATACAGGGCATACTCCTGAGGTACGATTCCGATAATTTCTTTGATCTTGAAGCTGTCCTTCTGAGGAGACAGACCACTGATGGTAAACTGTCCTGAAGTAGGTTTTATCAATCCGGAAAGCATAGAAATAAGGGTAGTTTTCCCGGCTCCGTTAGGTCCCAGGATTCCATAGATCTCGTTTTTCCCGATATTCAGTGAGATGTCATTGACAGAAAACTCCTCAGAGTTTTTGTACTTTTTATACAGATTCTTAATCTCAATCATATTGTCCGCCATATCAGATTGCTTTTCTCAGTTTTTTATAGAAAGCCTCTTCCAGATCAGCAATATGGAGCATAGATTTTGAAAGGTTGTTATAAATATCACTTTTTGAATTCCTGTTTTTGTAAACACGGGCAATATCTACGGCAAAATCTCTCCACAAATCTCCGATAGCCGTAATTTCTTTGGACAGTTCTTTTAATTCATCGTTTTTAAGAATGACTGCTGCTTCCTGAAGAAATGCTCCGTAGATAAATCTAAAGCCTCCGCCTCCGGTGCCAATCTCTTCCTGCATTCTGATCAGTTGTCCCAGATAATGGTTAGTGACTTTGGTGCCTTTCTTTTCAGCCCATTTCGGGATACTTCTGGCCACCCATCTCATCGCTTTTACACCGATCAGAGGAACCGGAGCCAGCATATTTTTGCAGGTATCTTTAATTCCTTTTTTGATGGCTTCTTCGATGTTTACATTTTCAGGGATATAAGTAGGATAGTACATATGTCCTTTTGGAGGCAGTGCCCCTTTGGCATATCTTACCTTTTCCAGTTCAGCTTCAGATAATGAGGTTGTATAATCCATTACCGGATCGCTGATCAGAAATTTTCCGTCTTCTTTTCCATAAACTACAAGATTGTGGGCGTTGAAGTGGAATTTATATTCTTCAGGAAAATAGGTAAGGTTAAAAACTCCTACCTGAAGTCCTGTCGGGATATTCTGTTGTAAGTTTCTTTCCAAAGCGGATTGTGCCTCTTTGGGATTAGAAAATTTTTCTCTTTTGATTTTAATTCCCAATCTTTTCGCTGCTTTGCTGAAAATAGCACCGGGCATCGGACGATAGCTGAACCCTGGAGCGAAGTTGACTTTCAAAAATGGCAGATAGACAAAAAACAATCCGGAACCGATCCCGAAGATCATAGGTTCGCTGAGTTTTAAGCCTCTGTTGAGTAATAGATTGGAGGCAACACCGTTTTCGCAATGCGCGGTCTGATGGTGTTCAAAGTTAAGTTTCATTTGCTGCTTTTATCGTTTCATTGGGGAAATGAAATTCGGCATATCGCTTATGCTTCATTTCAGTATTATTTTCCGTCAAAGTTCTTTAATTCATCCACTGAAATTCCGAATGCATCGGCATATTTCTTCAGTATACTTTCGTTTAGTGTTTTAAATACTCTTGGTTTTGCGTGTCTTTTCACTCTCCACTGCCACATTCCGACATAAGAAGAGAGTACGCTGAGATCCATTTTATTCAGTTCCATGAAATAAATAATTGGACTTACTTTATTTTGGGCAACATCCTGTCTGGCTTCTTCAATTCTTTCATAAATAAGCTCCATAGATTCTTCCAGGGCTGCTTTTTTAGCTTCCCAACCGATGCTGTTTGCCGTTGTATAATTGTCGTTTTCGTCCGTCACATACAAGACTTCAGTCATGTTTGCTGACTTCAGATTACTTTCGTCCTGAGGCAGGTCTTGTTTTTTCATGTAAACAGTATTATCATTTTACTTTAAGATGAAAAATCGTTCACCTTTTTAATTGTTTTTAATCAGTTGGCTAAAATAGTGAAAATACATTATATGTAAATCATATTAAAATAGAATGCCCAAAATCAGCTGTTTTAAAGGATAAATCAGTCTTTTTAGCGGAAAATGTAATTCCGGATTTGTAATAGAAATGCTGTAACAAGTGTATCATAAATGTATACTAATATGGTTCAGGAAATTTGGATTAAAATAAATAAGACCTATGAAGAAATTTTTTATTTCGGTTTCTCTCTTTTGCATGATCAATGCAATGGCGCAGAAATTTGACACACAGACCCAGACCGATAATCAGGGCTATACTTATCAAACCGTAAAGAATGATAAGTCGGGAGTAAGAGTATATACCCTGAAGAACGGACTGAAGGTATATCTTGCAAAAAATGATGATGCTCCAAGAATTCAGACTTATATTCCTGTAAGAACAGGGTCTAACAATGATCCGAGCGACAATACAGGTTTGGCACATTACCTTGAGCATATGGTTTTCAAAGGAACTTCACATCTTGGAACTCAGGACTGGGCAAAGGAAAAAGCATTATTGCAACAGATCTCCGATCTCTATGAACAGCATAAAGCTGAAAAGGATCCTGAAAAGAAAAAATTACTTTATAAGAAAATAGATGAAGTTTCTCAGGAAGCATCTCAATATGCTATCGCCAACGAATATGATAAAGCAATCTCTTCATTGGGTGCAACGGGCACAAACGCCCATACCTGGCTTGATGAAACGGTTTATAAAAATAATATTCCAGCCAATGAGCTTGAAAAATGGCTGCAGGTAGAGAAAGAACGCTTTTCCGAACTGGTACTGCGTCTTTTCCATACAGAATTAGAGGCGGTTTACGAGGAATATAACAGAGCTCAGGATAACGACGGCCGTCTTGTAAATTATGCAATGATGGAAGCTCTTTTCCCTAAACATCCAAACGGACAGCAGACAACGATAGGTACTTCCGAGCATTTGAAAAGTCCATCAATGGTTGCTATTCACAAGTATTTTGACACTTATTACGTGCCTAATAATATGGCAGTTGTACTGGTAGGGGACCTTGATTTTGATAAAACCATTAAAATGGTAGATCAGTATTTTGGAACGTTCAAGTACAAAGAACTGCCCATGAAGAAGATGGTGTCGGAACAGCCTATGGAAAGCATTGTGACGAGAACTGTGAAAAGCCCGAGCACACCAAGAATGACTCTGGCCTGGAGATCCGATTCTAATGGAAGCCAGAATGCAAGGTTAGCAGACGTAGTGGCTGAAATTTTAAGCAACAGGGGAGATGCAGGTCTTATCGATCTTAATATGAACCAAACACAAAAAGTACTGGGTGCGGGCGCTTACGAATCTGCCTTTAAAACCTATGGTGCTTTTACAATGTCTGTCACTCCGAAAGAAGGACAGAGTTTTGATGATGCTAAAAAATTGCTGTTAGATCAGCTGGATCTTGTGAAAAAAGGTCAGTTTCCGGATTGGATGCTGAAAGCGATCGTCAATGATAAAAAAGTACAGCGCATGAAGTCGTGGGAAACGGCAGATGGATTGGCTACTACACTGTACAGTACTTATATCAACGAGCAAACCTGGGAGCAGGAGTTGAATGATATCAATCAATACGAAAAAATCACAAAGGCTGACGTTGTAAAGTTTGCCAACGAATTTTTCAAAGACAATTACGTGGTTGTTTACAAAGAAAAAGGAGTAAATGATAAACTCGTTCGTGTACAGAATCCGGGGATTACCCCAATCAAACTGAACAGAGAAGCACAGTCTCCTTTCCTTAAAGGTATTTTGAGCAGTAAAGTAGCTGAGATAAAACCTGAGTTCATTGATTATAAAGCAGCAATCCAGACGACTCAGATCAAGGATAAGAAGGTGAGCTTTATAAAGAATAAGTACAATGATGTGGCACAGATCAGCTATATTTTCCCTTTCGGTACGGATAATGATAAGGAGCTTTCAGTTGCAGTGACCCTTTTCGAATATCTTGGAACGGATAAATATACTCCGGAACAATTGAAAGGTGAATTCTATAAACTGGGAATATCTTACAGCTTCAGAACATCCAATGACCAGATTTTTATCACATTAAGCGGTCTTGAAGCAAATATGAAGAAAGGGGTAGAGTTGATGAACCATTGGCTGACGAATGTAAAAGCAGATAAAGACATTTATAACAAGACGGTAAAAACTATTTTAGAAGCAAGAGATGCCACTAAAAAAGATAAGACAAGAATCATGGCTGCTCTTTCCAATTATGCTAAATATGGCAAAAACTCGAGAATGGCAGATGTCGTTTCAAAGGAACGTCTTGAAGGGATCGATGTTGCGGAACTGACAAAGAAGATTAAAGTGCTGAACCAGTCTCCTTATGAGATCTTACTTTACGGGCAGGATCAGTCCGGTTTAGAAAAATCGGTGAAACCTTATATTTCTGAAACAAGTGTTCAGCCGTTAAAGGCGAAAGATTATCCGGAGCCTGCTTCAGAAGGAAAAGTATACTTTACGAACTATGATATGGTTCAGATGGAAATGGCTAAAGTTGCAAAAGGAAACGGATTGAACTTAAGTAACTTCGGTAAAGTTAATGTCTTCAATGAGTATTTCGGAAGAGGTTTGTCTTCTATTGTCTTCCAGGAGATCAGAGAAAGTAAGTCACTGGCTTATTCTGCTTATGTTTCTTACGCGAATGCAACAGAAAAAGGGCATGCAAATTATATCACAAATTATATCGGAACTCAGTCCAATAAGCTTCCTTTAGCAGTTAATGCAATGAATGAGCTGATGATCTCTCTGCCTCAGATCCCTGCGCAGTTTGAAAACTCAAGAGGCTCTGCACTGAAGCAAATCGCATCCAACAGGATTAACAGAACAAATATTTTCTTTAATCAGATGGCGCTGAAAAAGCTGGGTGTTGATTATGATATCAGAAAAGATGTTTATGCTGAAATTCAGGGATTGACCTTGCCACAGCTTACGAGTTTCTACGATACAGAAGTGAAGCCTGTAAAATATAATACAGCCATCATTGGTAAAAAAGAAAATCTGAATATGGAATCCATTAATAAAATGGGAACGTTCCAGGAGGTATCTCTTGAGGAGATCTTCGGGTACTAACCTCTTATGATACCAATTTTTTTCAACGGGGCATAGATGCCCCGTTTTTTTATGTTCCAGAATTTGAAAAAGAGGATTTATTTGTTTTGACGGTAATTCAGTTTTACCAGTAAATACACTTCATTCTTGTCAAGATCATTGCACCAGGTACGCTGTGAAACAACAGCATCATTATACAGATCAAGATCATCCATATTGTTATAGTATTCCATTCTTTCGGAGGTCTTGTATCTAAAAAATGAAATAAGATTCACTTCATCCCCAATTTGCGGAGCGATTGGAAACTCAACAGAATTTTCAAAATCAAATTCAACGTTATCTGAATAGAACCTTACTTTTACGCTCATAATTTTATTTTCATCAAATATATCGAAAAATAAAGGGTATGCGTATCTATAGTATGACTTAATAACCTTATGTAAAGAAAAAACCAGCCTGTTTCAGGCTGGTTTGATATTTTCACTACAAGTTATTTTAAGATTTCACTTCCTGAATAAACAGATTAATTTCTGCTCTGATCAGCAGTTGCTCATTATTAAATGTCTCGCAAAATATGTTACAGATATTTTCATACTGTGAGATCAGCGAAGCTTTTGAAATGATCTTATCTCCTGTCTTTGGGAGTGCAAAGAGTTCGATTTTTTTAATATTGGTGATAAAACCGATCACTTTGGTATCTGCTTCAGGATTTTCAAAGAAGCTCTGTCCGAGAATAGATGAGCAGGTCTGAGCGAGATTTTCGATAAGGCCGGCTTCAACAAATTCACCATCATGAACAAAAATATTATCTTCTTTTATTTCAAAGGAAGTCACAACTTTTTCTTTGGTCAGTTCCAGAATGTAATCTGCCATAAGCATTGGCTCGCGGTGCGGCAGAAAGTTGTGTATATTGATGATATTCTCTTCCTTGATTTCCATTACATTTATTTTACTGCAGTTTTCATTTGGGATTTTGCAATGACCCCGCCATTCAGCTTCGTTACAATGTCGACCAGCGTTACTCCCATTACTTCATTAAGGATCGTTACTTCCGATACCAGACGGTCTCCTGTTTTAGGAAGGCTTTCCGCCTCAAAAGATTTGATGGCCCCAATATATCCGGTGGGAGCATCCTTACCTAAAAGATAATACTTGTATCCGGTATGTAAAGCGACACTTTGTGCCTGGTGTTCAATCAGCCCTGAAGCCTGAAACGTTCCGTCCTGGATAAAAATATTATCATCTTTGATCTCGAATCCTGATACAAGATGGTTTTCGGAATATTCCGTAAGTTCATGAACCATGACAAACGGAAAACGCTGTGGAATAAGGCTTTCCACAAAATCCTGATCGGATGTTGGCAGTTGATGTTTCATTAGCAAACCGTTAATAGAGCACAAGAGTAAGCGAATCTTCCACTTTCAGGAACACACAGCAATACTTTTTCGCCTTTTTTCAATGTTCCTGAATTCATTAATTCTTCCAGTGCCACAAAGATAGAACCTGCTCCGATGTTTCCAATGTCAGAAAGGTTATAGAACCATTTTTCTGCAGGGAAATCCATTCCTTTTTTAGCAAATTCATCTTTTAGGCCATCTTTAAAATAGCCGGAAGAGATATGTGCCAGAACGTGGTCAATCTTTTCAGGATCCAGGTTATGTTTGTCAAAAGAAGATCTTAAGCTTTCTGCTCCTTTTACCAGAATATATTTATCCAGAATTTTGGTGTCTTGCTTTATAGCAAAGATAGACTGCTTCAACCATTCATCAGAAGGGTAGTCTGCCCATGATTTAAGGCTTCCGTCTTCCTGTTTGTCACATCCTGCATACATACATGCTTCGATCTCGTGAGCATAAGAGTAAAAATCAATAAACTCTATTTTTAAAGAAATTCCGTTTTCTCTTGGTTTGTTTTCAAGAAGGAATGCACCTGCACCATCAGAAAGCATCCATCTCAGGAATTCTCTTTTGAAGGCAACGATTGGTCTTTCTTCCAGTACTTTTAAATTTTCAGCTTCATGGTTGAATTTATCGGCTGTCATCCATGCTGACATTCTCTCGGATCCTGCACATACAGCATTTTCATTGACACCTGCCTTTACGGAAAGAAATCCGTAGTTAAGGGCATTCATCCCGGAGTTGCATAAACCTGTAGCCGTATTAATTTCAATAGATTTGCCGATATTCAGTTCACCATGAACCATTGAAGCATGAGAAGGCTGCATTTGATCCGGGGAAGTAGTTCCTACGGATAACAGTTTCATGTCTTCTTTTTTGAAATTTTCATCGAATAGTCCTTCTACAGCTTTTGCTGTCAACTGTGCATTGGTGTGAGTAGGATTTCCTTCTTTGTCCAAAGCATAGTATCTTGTTGTGATCTTGTTGTTTCTTAAAATCAATGATTTTGCTTTAGAAGGAGCGTCATTTATCAGACCAAGATAAGTCTCCATTTCATCATTTGATACCGGGTTATTAGGTAAGTATGTTGATGCTTTTGTTATAAATACGTCGTACATTCTATTTTAAATTAATTCCTTGTAAATATCTTTTTTGTTTTTGTCTTTTAGACCAAAATATAGGGGTTGTCAGTAAGTGTAAAACTAAGACGATAGGTGAGATAATCCATATCGCAGCCATCAAATATACCTTAAAGAATTTTATCAGCAATGGGCGTTTCTCTTTTTTCTTAATAATCAGATTAGACCATATGGTGAATATCTTGTTTCCTACTTTTTCTACTCTTACCAGGAAGGCACGGATCTCTACTGCTCCGTTCTTTACCAGATCAGGCTGCAAATCAGATAGGTTTCCACTGCTGAAATGCTTTTCAATAATGCTGCCATATTTTACAGATCCTGAAATTTCTTCATCCGAAACTCCGGCAGCAGGAAGCATTCCTGATTTTTCTTTCTGCCCTGTGGTCAGCCAGCGTAAGATGGTAAGTACACTGGTATAATTATCATGCCTGTCTACTAAAGCAATATTTCCTGCCAATTTTGCTCCCAGATCTTTCAAATACACTTTCAGTTTCTCCTGAGAAAGCATCCACATATTTCTCGTCCCGGAAATAGTAACCACATCCGTGCCTTTCAGTATTTTTTCTGCAAAACTGCTCTTTAAAAAAGAGATGATAGGAATAGAAGGGGTAAGATACCATACCTGATATCCGAATAAAACAAGGTCATACTTTTTGTTCAGGATCTCTTCAGAAGGAGGAAAGATTTCTTTAGGAATCTGAAGATAGGATTCAGGAAATGTATTGAAGAAAACATCGCCCGGCCAGGGAAAGGGAAAGTCCTCTTTCAGCTGAATATTATAATAGGTAACGTCATATTCTTCCTTTTTGTTTTCAAAAGGTTTAGCTATATTTTTCACAATCTCTTCCAGTTGGCCGGTTTGTGAATAGTAGATTATGAGTATGTTTTTTTTCATTAATATTCTTTAGCGATTACAAAAATATGCTTTTCATATTTATTTAGTGTTTTTTGAATATTTTTATTCCTTTTGAATTAAATTCTTGATAATAATCTTTATTATCGAGTTCTTGGCGAACTGCATTAAGGAATATGATCGTTTCAGGAATTGTCTCCAGTGTATTAATATCAAAATTTTGATCAGAAACCAAAAGTACATCAATCTTTTTATGGACCTCTGAAACGGTATTGATATAATGTAACTTTCTTCTTTTTACGAGATAAGTCTGCATTGCTGTTTGTCTTCTTTCTTCATCTTTAATGAATGAGAAAACTCTTCTCTCCGCCTGATAAAGAGTCAAAAGAATATCTTTCTGGCCAAAATCACCTGCCATATGCAGGATCGATGCATCCTTTGAAATATGCTTGTTTAATTCAAAATAAACAGATTTGTTAGCATTGAAATCATCCTTCACTTCTTTTACCACTTCACTGTCTTTAAATAAGTAACTTAAGAATAATTTTTTTCTGAAATAATTTTCATCTTCCAGCTCATTTCTAAGTTCTGCAAACTTCTCTCTGAAACAGGCATTGATCTTTTTCGTTCTTTCAGAATAGTTTTCTCCGAAACTCAAATCATCTTTACTGATTCTTTCCCCTACTTTTACGGTGATACTTCCGTCGTAGATGATAAAATCTCCTTTTGGCAGTACTTCAGAATTTCCATGAATATATAAAGGAAGTATATCTAATCCGAACTGTTCAGCCAGATAAAAAGCTCCTTTGTGGAATCTTTTTACATCATTGGTATAAGAGCGCTCTGCTTCCGGGAAAACGACCAGAGAATACCCCTGATCGATTTTTTCTTTCAGTTTTTCCATACCGTTCTCAATTCCTTGTGAGACGGGGTAAAAGCCCAGTGCCCGTACCAGTTTTCCAAAAACCGGAGACTCATATACCCAGTCATTGACCAGATAAATGATTTTATGGGTTGCCATCGCAATGGCCAGTGTATCAAGAAAAGAAGTGTGGTTGGCAATGATGACTGCCGGTCTGCTAAAATCTTCTGAAGGATTTTTAATGACTCTCTTTCTTACAAAGGGGCTTATGTATAATACAGAGGTTAAAAATTTAGCTAAAATCAATTTGATGACATCTAAAGTTTTCCCTTTTGATCTTTTGATAAAAACACTTCCGATCAGTGAAAAGACCAAGCCTCCCAATCCATAATAAAAGAATGAAATGATACATCTTAAAAATAGCCTGAAAGTAATAGGCGAAAGTCCTTTCTTTGCCCTGTTCGTGATCAGTAATCTAAACCAGAAAGGATAGAGGGTTGAGGTAATGATGATCACAGAAAACATTCCGATCAGTGCTACCAGTGCCAATGAATGCAGAGCAGGATGTTTGGCGAAAATTAAAGAACCGATCGATAAAATCGTTGTGAAAACAGCAAGGATAATCGAAGTTCTGTAAGTCGGAAGCTCATTTTTTCCTGTGGTATGTTCCTTCTGCATTGCTTTCGTCAGAAATATGCTGAAATCATCTCCCACACCAAATACCAGTGTACAAACCACTGTACTGAAAATATTCAGTTCCAGCCCCAGAAAATACAGAATGCCTGCCGTAACAACTCCTGTCAGGACTATTGGAAACATAGTGAGGACTGTAAGTTCAAAATTCCTGAAAAAAACAATAATCGTCAGAACGATAGCCAGAAGAGAATAGTTGATCAGCGTGCTGAAATCCCTTTTCAACAGACCTAAAAAGTTTTCATTCATCTGTTGACGGTCGATAGCAAGCGCATCATGGTTCTTTTCGACGTCTTTTATGAAGGTGTCTCTTTTTCTTTCGTCCAGTTTTACAACATTGGAAACAGTATAAAATCCATTTTCACTGCTCAGGAACTCTGAGATCTGTAATGCTTTTATTTTCTCATATTCCTTGAGACTTAACGCGGTATAATTTTTATTTAAAACCGCATTAAAATTGTCAAAAGCACTGCTGTTGAAGCCAAATTGAGTTCCGCTGTTCACAAGTTCTGAAATGGTATGGTTCTTTTTATTGGTATCCCAGAATCTGTTCCAAACTTCAATTCTCTGTTTCTGATCTTTTTCAGAAAGAACAACATTGCCGAGCGAACTGTAGCTTAAAATTTTTCCCTCCTTTTTTTCTTTCTCCAGAAAGCTGCTCAGTCTTGAGTTTCTGGCCAGTGCTTCTTCCTCAGAGTCTCCGTAAGAAATCGTATAAATGGATTTTGAAGTAATGTCAGAGAGTTTTTGCAGTTTAGCCTCGCTTATTTTTAATTCTTTGGGTATATAATTAAGATCACCAATGTCTTCATTGAATCCTACATGCCTGAATCCAAACAGGCAGGCAATGATAATAACGGAACAGCCAATGATCAGAGGTTTGTTTTTCTCATATGGATAAGAGCCAATTCTGTCTATAAAATTGGTGCTGTGATTTTCTTCCTTCTGCTTAGGTTTGTAAAGCTGAGGTACAATGATTAATGCAGTAATGGAAGATAAGATAACCGTAATGGCAGCGAAAAGGCCAAGATCTTTCAGAGCTTCAGAACGGACAAATACCAGACACAGGAAAGAAACCGCAGTTGTTGCACTGCTCAGTACAATAGGTTGTGTAATCTCTTTGTAAAGTTCTTCGATATTATTGTTATGTTTATAATGTGTAAGAATATGGAGGGCATAATCTATGGTAATCCCAATCAGAATGGCACCCACACTCAAAGAAATAGCGGAGATCTTATCTTTAATAAAATAGAGAATCAGAAGAGCAAGCAGTACTGAAAATACAGTCGGAAGAAATACAATAATAGGAGTGAAGAAATTTCTGAAATAATAGATCAGCAGGATAAGAAGTACCGTCATAGAGATCATGACCGTATTCTGTATATCTTTTTTGATTTGTTGTGCATTGGCAACAGCAATCACTGGAGATCCGAAATAGCTGAGTTCAGTCTTTCCTTTGAACTGCTTATTGACAATATCTTTTATCTCATTGAGCGTATTGATGAAAGCTTCATTACCCTTTGTATCGTTGCTTTTGTTTTTTGGTTCAATAAAGAGCAGGAGGTTTTTTCCGTCTTTGGTAACGATATAATTATCTTCCAGCTTGAAGTCTTTGCTGATGTTCAGGGCATTTAATTTCTTGATCCCCAAATAAGCAATTCCCAATGGATCTTTCTTGATGAAATCTTTCGTAACGAGACTTGTTGGCGAAACCAGTGAGACGTAATTATTCTCTACCTGTTTTGAAATGCTGTCTTTCTGAAGTTTTCTCTCAATTTCCTTATAATCGTTTTCATCCAGAAAAAGCGGAAGATTCTGATTGACAAAATCAAATGTGTCCGAGATTTCACTGTCGTTCACCTTTCCCTGAATACTGCCTATGTATTTTTTTAAAGGTTCAACCTTTTGTAGAAAAGTATCAGCCGTTTCAGAAAGCTGGAAGCTGTCTTCATTGGATTTGTTTTCTATAATCACGATGATCTTGTCAGAAAAATTGAGCTGTTTAAGAACTTTTGCAGTAAGATCGGATTTTTCATTTTTAGGAATGATCTGGTTGATATCCTCTTCAAAATTGATTTTTGAAGCAAAAAATCCACATATTACAGCTATTCCTAAAGCAATTACTGCAGAAAGAATTCTGTTTTTAGAGATCAGATAATATAAAAATATAAAAAAACGATGCATTACATTGTGAAATCAAGTGTGCAAATTTAATTTTTTCAGTATTAGTTCAAAACATTTCGGCTATAAGTTTTGTCTGAAAATCAACAAAATATTCTAGGCAGAATAAAAAAATATTCTACTTTTGCAAAAGTTCCCTTTCAAAAAATATATTTTAAACCAATATTATTATTAAAGAAATAAGAATCTGTTTTAGATATGTTGAAAAAAAATGATGAAAAAATAGACGGATTTCTATCAATAATAGTACTCCAATTTTCTACTGTCCTGCCTGGCTTATTACGGCTTAGGATATCTTTTCTGCGCATTGCATTATTTCAAAAAACTATAAAATTAGCATGAGTTTATTACATCCGTATTTTATAGTGGCCATGTTTTATATGCTATTTTTTAGTGTACAGGAGGTTTTTGGAAAAAAAGTAGACAAAAAATGGTTTTGGTTTTTAGGGATCTATCTTTTGTTACTGATTGGTTTCCGCGATAATGTGGGACCGGATTACGGAAGTTACAGAGGATTATACATCTATTCCGATACAAAAAGTTATAGCAGCATATTTTTGAAGATGCTTCATATGGAAGGCTCTGACCATTTGGATGTAGAGTGGCTGTATACTTTAATTAATAAGATACTGCTGAATGTTTTCGATGCCCCCTTTTATGTTCTTACTTTCATTATAGCGGCTTGTGCCATTTTTTTTAAGATAGAATATACCGAGGACAATACATTTTATCCCTTTACCTTTACGCTCTTCATGTTTGTTCCTTACTTTTTTGTGGGGGAGAGCGGACAGATCCGGCAGAATCTCGCGACATTCATTGTTTATTTTGCCATACGGTACATTAAACAGCGGCAACTCTGGCATTACCTGTTCTTTATATTTCTCGCATCGGGAATTCATACAGTAAGTTATCTGTTTCTGCCCATGTACTGGTTTGCACGTGTGCCATTAAATAAGACCATCATGCTCATCATGATCATCTGCTCTGTGTTTCTCTCTCCGTTTGAGATTTACAGGGTATTTGGAGATTTTCTGGGAAGTATGGCGTCTGATAATGTTCTTGTAGAAGGTTTAAATGGATATATGGACGAGTCAATAGAAAGACTGAATGGCGGTTTCGGAATTCCAGAGGCCATGATGATGATCCTTACATTCTTCCTCTTTGCTTTTGATACCAAAATGAAAAAACTGTATCCATACTATGAATACCATCGGAACTATGCAGTAGTCGGAATATGTTTTTATTTTATTTTCAGGAATAATCCCGTGTTCTCATCCAGGTTGGTAGGAGCTTTTATCGGATTTTCTTATGTGTTGATTCCCAATACAATGTATGTCGTGTCAAGTGTCATGAAAAAGATGATTTATGCTTTTATCATAGCCCTTGTTATATTTAATTTTGTTGTTTTCTCGGTATTTAATAATATAAAAGTTGGTCGATTTACAATAGAACTTTATAGAAATCATATTCTTCCTTAAATACTTATCTATTGACTTAAATAATATATAAGGCAGCTCTGAAGCTGTCTTTTTTTTTGCAGCAGTTTTTTACATTTAAGTGCTTTTTTATAACAGTTATTAAATCATCATTCCATATAAAAATATCTTTGGTAGAGGGAAGGATTGTGTGGTATGTTTTTTTTATTCGTAATATTTAAATATTGCGTTATTATTTGTCATAATGTAAATATGATGTTGTTATTTGTGGTTTTTGTGTTAAATAATTGTTAAAGGCTTAAAAGTTGTATTTCTTGAATAGCACACAACTTCAAGGATATGAAAAATTTAGTTAAAAATTTTGCGGCAATTTTTTGCTTAGTGTCGATTGGTACCTATTCAATGAATAGTAGGGAATTGCAGGAAATCCCTTCTTTGTATAGAGATGCGAAAAAATTAGTAACTGTGAGTGATACCTTACGTCAGCCTGTTGGCAGAGTTCCTGCCCTGGATTGGACGAAAGCCCCCAACAGCTATATTTTTGACCCCGGTCAAAGCGAAGGTGGTCTTTTGGTTCCGGTGAAAAAGGCTTATGTTATGTGGATGGATGATAAACTCATCAGGGATGGCGGAATTCCTTCCGGTAAAGTAACCGCCGATGTACTGTGGGAGGATGTCCATGGTCTTATCAAATCCGGAACGCGCTATTCTCTTGAGATTCTGGATTCTGACCAGAATGCTAAAATAAAAGTTCCCATTAACAAAACAAAAAAGGGAAATGCCGTTATCGCTTTCAGAGTGGATGGTGAGATCTACTGGAGCTGGCATATTTGGGTTACCGACGATCCTTCAAACGGATCAACTTACAAAAGTTTTAATAATATTACAAGGATGAAGGCAGACGGAACTGTTGAGCCAATTCCAGACTCAGACTGGAAATGGATGGACCGTAACCTGGGCGCTCTGAGTAGTTCTATCACTTCTTCAGACTGGAACCGAAGCATAGGTCTTCTTTATCAATGGGGACGGAAGGACCCGATACCTCCTTTAGTGACAAGAGGAAATGATTTCTATGAAGTATCAGGTTCGGTGGGAAGAGTCAGACATAGAGGAGCGAAGAATTTCACCAATGCAGTCAGTATTGATAATCTCACGAAGTTTGTTCCGCTTTCCAGTGCTGAAGTGAGTAAAAACATCAGGCTGGCTGTTAAGAATCCATTAAGTCTCATCTATGTAAATAAAGATGATAATACCGGTCAGGCATACTACAACAATAATCTCAACCTTCCGGTCAATTGGTTCGGGCGTTCTGCCGGAATAGAAGATAGCAGGCTTTCGGAGCTTAATCTCTGGTCGGATAATTCGCAGGGAAGGATCAGTGCCAACTACAATATGGAAGAAAGTGCGCAGCCTTACAGAGATAAATCTCCCTATGATCCATGTCCCAATGGCTGGAGGATGCCATCGATGTTGATCGCGAATTTAGGCTCTCAGTCGTATGCAGACGATATCAGGATAGATTTTTCACCTTTTGGGGTCAGAACGAATATGTCTAAAAACCTTTTTGAAACAAATAAATATCATATTATTAAACCTACGGATGCTGGAGTTCCTGTGTTTATGACAGGATTTCGAATTTATCCTAATCTGGGATTTGATCTTTCCAATGCCGGTGGAAATAATATGGGCGTTTTTCCCGGTACGGGTCAGCTGATCAGAAATGCACACCAGGGACAGTATACAGATCAGCATCATATTGCTTTATGGACGGCGACGATGGCGAGACACTTTGATGCATCCCCGGCCGTCATTACCAGAGGACTTTATATGATCCCTGATAAGGGGCAGCCGGATATTCCCGATCCTGATTATCCAAATATTAAAGGAAGGTATTTTTATATGCCAATGTCTGGAATGTATACCTCCGAAGCCAACGGCTGCCGATGTATTAAAGATCCGCTTTATGTTGTGAACAGATATGATTTCCCTTCTGAATACTTTGCAGCCCCATTGGAAGAATACAGGGAAGGAATTAATAATCCCAATACCTATCAGGCGGTTAAGGATGCGCAGCTTTTTACCGTTGAAATTCCCGTATGTAAGGCTTTTTCCGTTCAGAGTCAACTTCTGAATAATCAGGAAATCCTTAATCCTTCAAGCTTTAACAGTTTAAAAGCAAATGTATTGTGGACGACCAATACAACTCTGATTAACAGGATAAGTATTGTTAATCCATCTCCCTCTTCATTACAAAGTATCAGCAACTCAAAAATTTTAGTGGAAATAAGGCCCAATCAAAGTGGAAATGCGGTAGTGACGCTTCATAATGGAAGTATTTACTCACCGGTATACTGGAGCTGGCATATCTGGATTACTGATTCTTCTGTAGGAACCTTTAACTATACTACAGAGTCTCCTGTATCAGAAGCTGTAAATTATGTGAATTATGTAAACAAAGCAGACGCAGTGATGCAGACAGAGTTCATGGATAGAAATCTTGGAGCGGTTGATACTTTTCCTATGGTTGCCAATGGGCTTTCTCCTACCACTGCAGAGCTTGCTAAAATAAGAGCCTCTACAGGGATGCATTATCAGTGGGGAAGAAAAGACCCGATTCCGACGTTTCAATATGCCGACAACAAAGCATCTTTTAATGTGTTTTTGGGAACAGCAGCAGATAACGGAACGGTTTCATATACAACACTGACTCCCGCTACGTATAATAATATGTCTGGAAATTATATTGTTCCTTACAATACTTATGCTGCTGCAAATGTACAGAGCACAGACCGTCCGGCAGATAAATTAGCCAAAGTGATCTCTTACTCTGTTAAAAATCCCCTGGTGTATATGATTCCCAGTTCTTTTGCTCCGTATAATAATGTAACACCTAATTACACCAACGGAACGGACTGGCTGTCAGATGAACCAAACCTGGCTCCTGACAGGTGGGGAAGAGGAGGGAAGAAGTCTCCCTTTGATCCGTGCCCGGAAGGCTGGAGGATTCCCGACCTTAGCAGTGTAGCTCTGATTTCCAATCAGGATTTTGGACAGTCACCATGGTATAAAAAAGATAAAAACATAGCCACATTTTATAATGCAAGTACAGATTATTCTGCTACCAGAGTAAGGAATCCTTCCACGACCTCTACGATTGGATATATGTTTTTGGGAGGTTCATACAAGGTTGGTAACTTTCCGGATTCCGGGTCACGTGGATTCAGAAGTGTTCTTGCGAATCAATCTCCGCAGGGAACTTTTAATACAGTCAATTTTCAGTATCCCGGTGTCTGGACTGGAGCGTTGGCAGCTAATTATCTGGGAAGGTCAATTAATATCCTGTTTGATGCTGCATCTACCGCTAACCGTTTTATTGCTTTCCATGATAATAATGATCCGTATTTCGGGACAAGCTGCCGTTGCGTGAGAATAAAATATGATACGGATGGAAATGAAGCGGGTCCCATTCCAGGCCAACAGGTCGTAATTCTGGCCTCGGGTAGAGCGGCTTCCGCTTTAAGCAATACTGAAGTAAAAGAAAAAGTAAGAGATAACGAAATCTCTTTTTTTCCAAATCCGGTAAAAGATATCCTATATATCCGTGCATCGCAACAGACGGACTATTTTTATAACATTTACAGTATGTCAGGACAATTAGTAACGTCAGGAAAATTTGAAAATGGGAAAACAGATTTGTCTGCTCTCACTTCAGGAATATATTTGGTGAGAATTAATAATTCCGAAAAAATGGTGAAAATAATCAAACAATAGACCTGAAAAAAGCTGTATTAGAGCAGAATGGGGTTTCCCTGTTCTGCTTTTTTACCGGTTACATATACTTTGCATCTATTGCAAATGATGAAAAATTCTATATCATCTATTTTATTGAAGCTAAATTGTGAGGTAAAATGTAGGTACTAAAGGACTTGATATATTCCAAAATGCCCTTGGGAGGGGCTGTTAAACCCATCTAAATATTAAATTAAACTGTTTTAACAAAAAGTATATAATAAAAAAGCTTTACTTTTGCAAAAAATTTTTTTAGAATGTCGAAAAATTTAGTAATCGTAGAGTCCCCGGCAAAAGCAAAAACTATTCAGAAATATTTAGGGAAGGATTTCGAAGTGAAATCAAGTTTCGGACACATCCGTGATCTTCCAAAAAAAGGAATGGGAATAGACCTTGCCACATTCAGTCCTGATTACGAAGTTTCGGCTGATAAAAAGAAATTGGTAACAGAATTAAAGGCTGCGGTAAAGAAAGCTGAGATGGTATGGCTTGCTTCCGATGAGGACCGCGAAGGGGAAGCTATTGCATGGCACCTGGCGGACGAATTGAAATTAAAGCCTGAAAACAGAAAAAGAATTGTTTTTCACGAGATTACTAAAAATGCCATTCTAAAAGCGATCGAAAACCCCAGAGATATCGACCAGAATCTTGTCAATGCACAGCAGGCAAGAAGAGTTCTGGACAGGATTGTAGGTTTTGAAATGTCTCCGGTTCTTTGGAAAAAAGTAAAACCAGGTCTTTCTGCAGGAAGAGTACAGTCCGTAGCAGTAAGATTAATTGTAGAACGAGAAAAAGAAATCCGTGAATTTGTTCCGAAAGCAAGCTTTAAACTGGATGGAATCTTCTTAAATAAAACCGAGCAGGAAATTTCTGCCAAACTGAAAAAAGACTTTGAAAAAGAAGAGGACGCAGAACAATTCCTTGAAAAAGCAAAAACAACAGAATTTAAAGTTCTGAATGTTGAGACAAGACCGGGAACCCGTACAGCATCTGCTCCATTTACCACTTCCACATTACAGCAGGAAGCATCATCAAGATTAGGATATAACGTAACCAATACCATGCGTCTTGCACAGAGACTCTATGAAGAAGGATACATTACCTATATGAGAACAGACTCGGTGAACCTATCTCAGGAAGCTATCGAAGGTGCTAAAAAACAGATTACTTCAGAATATGGAGCTGACTATTCTTCACCAAGAAATTATACGACCAAATCAGCATCTGCACAGGAGGCTCACGAAGCCATCCGACCAACTGATTTTGCAGTGAAGAGTATCGGAGATGCTCAGTTAAACAGATTATACCAGCTGATATATAAAAGAACACTGGCTTCGCAGATGGCTAATGCCAAAATTGAGAAGACTGTTATTGAAATAGGAAATGCTTCACTGCCCCAGCATTTTGAGGCACAGGGTGAAGTGATTATTTTTGATGGTTTCTTAAAAGCTTATGGTATCGTAAAGGCAGAAGACGATGATGAGGAAAACAACGAAAAATTACTGCCTAAAGTAAGTGTAGGTGAAATTTTAAGCTATAAAAAAATTACAGCTTCAGAAAAATTTACAAGACCTAGTGCAAGATATACGGAAGCAGGACTCGTGAAAAAACTGGAAGAATTAGGAATTGGACGTCCATCTACGTATGCGCCTACGATTCAGACCATCCAGAACAGAGAGTATGTCGACAAAAGAGAGATCGATCCTCACACCCGTGAAGTGGTCAAAATGTCTCTGATAAAAGATAAAATCAAAAAAGAAGTCCTTGAAGAAAAATTCGGGGGCGATAAAAATAAATTTATCCCTACAGATATCGGTGAAGTTGTTAATGATTTCCTGACAGATAATTTCAAAGAAATTCTGGATTACGGATTTACGGCAAGAGTAGAAGAAAGTTTTGACGAAATTGCCAATGGAGATCAGAAGTGGAAAGAAATGATGACCAATTTCTACTCCAAATTCCATCCGAGAATTGAAGATGTAGAAGAAAATGCCGACAGAGCAAATGGAGACAGACTTTTAGGGGTAGATCCTAAAACCGGAAAAAATGTTCATGCAAGAATCGGAAGATTTGGAGCGATGATCCAGATTGGTGAAACAGAAGACGAAGAGAAACCTATTTTTGCCTCATTAATGACCGGACAGAATATTGCAACCATCTCTTTAGCCGAAGCACTGGAACTTTTCAAACTTCCGTTTGAGCTTAACGAATTTGAAGGACAGGGCGTTTCTGTAGGAGTAGGAAGATTCGGACCTTATGTAAAGTGGGGCGAAACATTTATCAGCATTCCGAAAGGAGAAGATCCCCTTTCTGTGAGTCAGGCGCGTGCAGAAGAAATCATCAATGGAAAGAAAAAAGCTGACGCACCAATCGCTACTTATAAAGGAGATCCGGTAACCAAAGGAACCGGGAGATTCGGACCTTTCATTAAATACAAAGACCTGTTTATTAATGTTCCGAAAAAATATAATTTCGAGAACCTTTCACAAAGTGATATCAACGAACTGATTGATGCTAAACTGGAAAAAGAAGCTAACCGATACATTCAACAATGGGAGAAAGAAAAAATCTCTATCGAAAATGGAAGATGGGGCCCTTTTGTGAAATTTGGAAAAGCCATGTTCAAGATCCCGAAGAAAAAAGACGATACCAAGTATGAAGCTGAAGAGCTGAAGGACGTGTCTCTGGATGAGGTGAAAAAATGGATTACGGATCAGGATAAAAACGCTTTTGCAGAGAAAAAGAAGCCGGCCGCCAAAAAACCTGCAGCTAAGAAAACAACTGCTGTTAAAAAACCGGCAGCAAAAAAGAAGTAATGTTACAATAAGAATACAAAGCCGTTAACAATAAGTGTTGACGGCTTTTTTTATCAACAAAATATGCCGCAGCTATGAACTTGCTGTGGTTTTTTTGTATGTTTGTTTGGTAAAGCAATTAATAAACTAACATATTCCCAAGTTTTCAAATTAAAAATATGGATTTTGAAGATTTTATCATTTCACCAAGAAATTTCAAAACAGAAAGCTGGCAGATCGGCAGCAGGATTACGAAAGATATAAAAGAAGACAGTATTGTTCTTCTGTTTGTTTCGGATTACAGAGGGGCAGGAGGCGATGCTGAAGTGCAGGATTTTACCTCGATCAGGAAAGAATTTTATAAACTCTCAAAGCTGGACTTTGAAATTCCGATCGTAGATCTTGGAGATCTGGTTTCCGGGAAGTCTGTTCAGGATTCTCATTATATTCTACAGGAAGTTTTGTCAGCATGCCATTACAAAAGAGCGCTACCGGTGATTATCGGTGGATCCAACGACTTTGCCTTTTCTATGTTTTCAACACTCAATTTTCACAAACAAAACATCAATTATACCCAAATCAGTAATATTATTTCCCTGCAGCAGGGGGAGCATATCAATGAGTATACATTTCTGGGAAAGATATTAGGTTCTAAAAATTTCTCCATCAAAAACTATCATCATTTAGGTTATCAAAAGCATTTGAATGAAACAGATTCTGTAAGGTTGATCAAAGAAGTTGAATTTGATATCATACGTCTTGCAGAAATGATGAATTCCACAGAAAAAACAGAGCCTTTCTTCAGGAAAGCAGATTTGGTAACGTTAAACTGTGATGCCATTGAAAGCTTCAGCGAACCATTTTCTATGAATCCACAGGTCAATGGATTGAACAGAAGAGAAATCTGTGCGTACATGAAAGAGATTGGATTAAGCGAAAATTTAAAATCTGTAGGAATTTTCAATTATAATATTTATTCAGAAAACCAGTTGAATCACCAGTTGCTGGCACAAATGATATGGTATCTGATTGAAGGAATCAATATACAGAGATCACATCCGAAAGAAAGGCATTATGAACTGTTCTATGTTTTAATTGACGAAGACCAGTACGCTTTTAAACGGGATACCTTCAGTAATCTATGGTATTTCGGAGATGATGAAAATACAGAAAACTGTATTCCCTGTTCAAGGAAAGATTTTGAAGAAGCAAAAAGAGGAGTGCTTAATCCCAGGCTCACCTTTTAAGTAAACACACGATGAAAAAAAAGATAGTATTAGGTATTGTTCTGCTGACTGGAGTGTTGTGCTTCTTTTATTTTTGGAATAAATACGCCTATGCTGGTGAAGAACCTTATTTTCCTTCCGGCACAAAGCCCGAAAAAGGCTTACAGATTGGTATTATTGGTGATAGCTGGGTCGTAAGGCAGAACCTGGATTCCCTTGTAGAAAGAAAGCTTTTGGATAAGGGGATTCGCGCGACCATCTATTCGTCCGGAAATCCAGGTGCTAAAACGAAAAAGATCTATGAGAACCTTTTTAAAGACGAAGGCGAAGAATTTTCTTCGAAAAAAGTAATTGATAAAAAACCAGATTACTGTATTGTAATAGCCGGAGTCAATGATGCAGCGATGCATTTGGGACCGGAGTTTTATACCCGTCATATGATAATGATTATTAAAACATTGATGCATTACCATATCAAACCAATTGTTGTTTCTTTACCCGAATTTGGAGTTAAAGAGGATTTTGAAAACAAAAATATGATAAGCAGACTCAGTAACAGAGGTGCTGAGCTCCTCCTGAATGGTGGAGCTGAATTTAAAATACAAGATTATAGAAATCTTTTGCTGGAAAATTTGAAACATAATGGGTTAGACAAAAAAGTTGTGGTTTTAAACTTTGACGAGGTAACCCATGATTATGACAAAGACCGTAACTTGTTTGGAGATCCGCTGCATTTGAATAAAGAGGGTTATCAGAAGTTCAGTGAGTTTTTAGCAAATGGGATTGTTAATTTAGCAGATAAAGAATGATCGTATCAATTATAGTTCCTGTTTATAATGTAGAAAATTATTTGGCGAAATGCCTGGATTCTCTGGTGGGTCAAAGTCTTCAGGATATTGAAATTCTAGTGATTAATGATGGCAGTAGTGACCGTTCCGGTCTTGTCATTGAAGAATATGTGCAAAAATTCCCCAATATAATAAAAGCTTTTACCAAAGAGAACGGAGGTTTGAGCGATGCCAGAAATTTTGGTTTGGATAAGGCTGCGGGTGAGTATATAGGTTTCGTAGACAGCGATGACTATGTCACGGAGAAGATGTTTGAAGAAATGGTCCAGTTGGCAAAAAAGCATGAAGCTGAAATAGTCATTTGCAATATCCAGAAAGTAGATCAGGATGGAAAGGTTACCCAAAAGCTGACCCAGATTCCCCATATGTCCGAAAAAATTGTATTGGAAGAGAATTTTTCAGTTTTTTCAGATATCAGTTATTTTGCCTGTAACAAACTGTTTAAAAAAGAACTCTTTGATCATAAGAGATTTAAAAAGGGAGTTCACTTTGAAGATATTCAGCTGATACCACAGCTGCTTTTGGAGTGCAAAATTTTGGCTCAGACACAGGATTTTCATTATCAGTATCTTGAACGTTCCGATTCTATTACAAAAACACATACCGAAAAAGGTCTTGATATCCTGAATGCGGTAAAGGATGTGGAGTATGTGTTTGATAAATCGGATTATTCTCATAAAAGAAAAGAACTGAAGAGTTTTCAGATTTTTGAAGGGGTATACTCTTTTCTGGCGTATCTGGCTTTTGTGAAAAATGAAAATACTTTTAGTAAAATGGCAGAAGAACTGGCGGTTTTCAGAGAAGAAAGGAAAATTAAAATTCGAGATATATTAAGCTATAGTCGTTTTGGTAAGAATTATCTTTTATCTTTGCCGTTGAAAAAAAAGATTTTTTATCTGTTGTTTTTTGCCGGACAAAAAAAGCTGATAAGAAAAATGTTATAACACAAATGATAAGCATAATTATTTCGATAATCACTAAAACTGTGACACATAGTCTCTTATGAGGCTATGTCGTGAGTTTTATCAGAAGGCGAAATGATGTGCTTGATAAAAAAAGAATGAAAAATTTTGAATTGTTCTTAAGCGAATCGGGAATTTCTATTTTTTACGTAAAAATAGGGTTAGGCTTTCTGTTTGCTTTTTTAATTACCTTTTTTTCTATCCCCACTATCATAAAAATATCCAGAAGAAAGAATCTTATGGATGAACCTGGAATTAGGAGTTCACATCTCCGGAAAATTCCTAATCTTGGGGGTATTGCTATCTTTTATTCCATTGGGATCTCTGCGTCTATTTTTGCGTATGAGCTTTTTGATCTCTACAAATTTTTATTTGCCTCATTAATTATTCTTCTTTACATAGGAGTGATGGACGACATCGTTGTGATGAGAGCGTATAAGAAACTCGTGGCTCAGATCGTTGTATCTTCCCTTGTGGTGATAGGATCGGACATTAGAATCCGAAGTTTATTCGGGGTTTGTGGGATCTATGAGCTTGGCTATACCGTAAGTGTGATATTCAGTGTCATTACTTTTATTGTTCTTATTAATGCATTCAACCTTATTGATGGAATAGACGGTCTGGCTGGAGGATACTCTGTAATTTGCAGTGGTTTGTTCGGAATAAGTTACTATAGACTGGGAGAATATAATTATCCCCTTGTTGTTTTATCCGTTATTATTATAGGGACAGTGCTTGCTTTTCTCTATTATAATTTATCGAATTACAGAACCAATAAAATATTTATGGGAGACACAGGATCTATGCTTCTGGGCTTTCTCCTGGCATTTACATCGATCTGCTTTATTGATATTTTTATAGATAAGGAACTTCCAAATGTTCCGAGATATCATCTCCAGTCGGCACCTGTAATTGCTGTAGCCATTCTGATTCTGCCAATCGTAGACACCTTAAATGTAATCGTTGTGAGACTGTGCAATAAAAAATCTCCTTTTGACGCAGATAAAAACCATATTCATCACAAACTTTTAAAACTGGATCTTACACACAGACGTTCCACATTCTATATTATTGTGTATTATCTTATGATCGTTACTGTAGCTTATTATTTACGGCATATCAATATAAATATGTTGCTATTGATAATCATTTTATTAGGTTTTTTTGGCGCATATCTCCCAGATTTGATTTATCGTTTACGAAATAATAAGAAAATAACAATTTAATTTTTACTTTTGCAAAACATTCAAACATGATGAAGAACTTAAAGTATTTATTTTTACTATTACCCTTTTTTATTACATCCTGCATTACCAAGAAAGATGTAAGGTATATGCAACCCAGCGAAAGCCTTGTAATTAACGAAGAAGGACTTATTCCATACAACATCCCTACGTATAGAATTACCAAAAACGACATTCTTAATCTCAATATTGTAACCACTCCTAAGGGAGATGCAGCTCAATTCTATTCATCTTTGAATTCTTCCGGAGGTGTAGGAGGATCAGGGAACAGTGCATTGGCCGGAGGAAGAGGTGGAGGTGGAAATAGCGGATCTGCTAACGGAGGAAATATTAATTTTTATTTTAACGGACTTAAGGTAGATTCCAAAGGTGATATTAATGTATTCGGAATAGGATTTGTTAAAGCAGAAGGAAAAACAGTGGAGGACCTTACCCGGGAACTTCAGGAAAAAGTAGATGAAAATTTTCAGGAAGGAAAAGCTGAAGTAAGACTGAACACAGATGGAATCACCTATTATATTCTTGGAGACGTAGAAACAACAGGTCTTTCAGGTGAAAAAGTTGTCCATAAAAATACACTGACTATTACCGAAGCAATTGCTATTAATGGTGGTTTAAACAGAACAATTGACCGTAAAAATATTGTTATTCACAGAAAACTGCCGGAAGGTATCAAAGTAGCTAAAATAGATCTTACCAGAGAAGATATTATGAATTCACCTTACTACTACGTGCAAAACGGTGATGAAATCTATCTGAATACCAGAGGGAAAAGCCTTAATGGATTTGGAAAAGATCCTATACAGACTTTAACAACCGGGGTATCGGTGATTACTACAGCACTATCAATTTACCTGCTTCTTAAAAACCTTTAACCATGATTCCAGAAAAAGACACCAAAGTAGGGACAAACGAGCCCCAGAAGGACAAGTATGGATCGTTTGCATTATTTGATATTGAGCACTTCATGCGAAGAATACTCAAAAACTGGTACTGGTTTGTATTGATGCTGTTTATCGGCTACATGATTTCATGGATATATAGTAAATACTACGCGCAAAATATTTATTCTTCAAATCTTTCCTTAAGTATATCCAACAATACTTCAAGTTACTTTACACCTAACCAGTCTATCAACTTTATCTGGGGGCAGAGTGGAAATCAGGATGGAGTTTATCTTAAAAAAATGCTTTTATCGAGATCTCACAATGAATTTTTGGTAAAGGGATTGGATCTTTTCGTTAATTACTCTACAAAGGGAGTCATTAAATCAACGTACATCGACAGAACTGATTCACCAATTTTTCTTCAGGTAGATAAAAAACATCTTCAGCAGATTAATTATCCTATTACCCTTATTCCCAAAGGCAGAGACTCATATGAAGTAGTTCTTCCGGAAGAAGGACAGTCTACGAATTTATACAGCTACGAATCGGAAGGTTTTCATTCAATCAATGGATACAACAGACCTGCGAATAAGGTCATAAAGATCAATGAATGGTATAATTCTCCGAATCTTAGATTCAGACTTCTTAGGAATATGGTAACACCTAAGATACAGGTTGATAACATTATTGTAACTCTTAATTCTGTAAATCAAAGTGTTAATGAGATTGTTTCAACAATCGGAGTAGAATTTGACAAGGAGATCGGTACGATCATGATCATCAGCAAGAAAGGATTTAATCTGAACAGTACTGTAAATTTCCTGAATAAATCAGTAGCTGAACTGCAAAAGAAGAGGCTTGCCGATAAAAATATAGTTAATAAGAATACAGATTTTTATCTACAGAATAACGTAGATAACATCAGAAAAAAATTAGATTCCAGTGCTGCAGTTCTGAACTACTTAAAAACATCAGAAAAGCTTTATAATATTAAAGACAGAGATGAAAAGTCTTTGGATAAAATCAAAGATCTGGAAGCTAAAAAAGCGGATATTGTAAGTAAATTAAGCTCACTTAACAATATTAAAGCAACCCTTCAGGCTCAGGACTTCGAGAAAATGATCAGCACCAATGCTGCCGGTTTTGAAGACGGTTTCTTCTCTGCTTCTGTCACAGAACTTAAGGCACTGTATACAAAGAAAAGAGAAATGGCCTCTATTTATAAGCCAAATTCGGAACCAATCAAAGAAATAAACAGGCTCATTGACGAAGCAAGAAGCGGTTCAAACGGTACATTGAGAAATTATTATACAAAATATTATGATGAGATCAATAAAATTGACCGCGAAGTTACAGAAGCCAATACCGAACTGAATTTATATCCTGAAAAAGAAAGGAAATATCTGGATGCAGAAAGAGGGTATAACATGATCGAGGCTACCTACAACAGCCTTTTGTCCAGACAGAATGAAGCGCAGATGAAAGTGGCAACCAATCAGTCTGATATTACAGTCATTGACCCTGCCAAAAACCTGGGACAAGGTGCAATAGGTCCAAATATAAAAGCAATAAAGCTGATTATTATGTTGGGGTTATTGCTGTTGCCATTGATATTTATCCTGATCGGAGAGGTTCTTGACAATAAGATCCGAAATATTAAAGAATTGTTGAGTGCAACGAAGATTCCACTTCTTGGGGTGATCGGAAACAACAGTAACGACAATATGCTTACCGTTTTGGAACAGCCTAAATCATCAGTGTCAGAAGCATTCAGAGGAATAAGAGCCAGCATGAGGTTTTTGATGGAAAACAATGAAGAAAACGGAAAAGGAAAAACAATTCTTATTACCTCTTCCATTGGAGGGGAAGGTAAAACCTATGTTTCTATCAATTTAGCTTCGGTAATAGGATTAAGTGATAAAAAGACGATTCTTTTGGGAATGGACCTTAGAAAACCAAAAATCTTCGGAGACTTTAAGATTGATAATAAATATGGTATCTCAAACTATCTTACAGGAGAGGTGGAAATAGAGCAGATCATTAATAAAACCAAGATTCCAAATCTTGATGTTGCTACTTCCGGACCAATTCCTCCAAACCCTTCGGAACTCTTAATGAGCGAAAGAAACATCAGATTTATAGAAGAGCTCAAGGAAAAATATGATTTCATCATTATTGATTCTCCGCCGGTAGGTCTGGTAGCTGACTCTTATGAGCTCATGAAATATTCTGATGCCAATATTTATGTTGTCCGTCATGAATATACCGAAAAGTATATGCTGAAGATGATCACCGAAAAGTATCATACCGGAGAAATTAATCATTTAGGACTTATATATAATGATTACAATACGAAGCAGGGATATGGTTACGGATATGGCTACGGTTATGGGTATGGGTATTTTGATGAAGATAAAAATTACAAAGAACCTTTATTGATAAAAATACGAAATAAGGTACAGGCAATATTTAATAAAAAATAGCGTTTTAAACCCTCAGCGAATGGGGGTTTTTTTATACTTTCAGTATTTGGAATCTAAGGAAAAAAGAATATTTTTGGCACTTTGCCGTTTACTTTATAACAAATTATGTTTTTTTGTTTATTTTTAACTATACATTAAGAATATCATTAATATAAAAAAGTTTTATATTTGCAAAAATTAAATTTTAAAATAACCATAAATCCATATTCTTTTATGAATAAAAAATTATTGTTTAGCTTTCTTGCCTTCCTTGGAATGGTAAGTCTTAAGGCACAAAGAAACGAATTGGGAGTTCGTCTAGGGATGAGTAACCTAGTAGGGGACGTAGGGAATACCAATTACATTTTACAAAAGCCGTTGGATTTAGACAGGATGTCAGAATGGGGATTCCCATTTTATGGAGGTTTATTATATAGATTTAATTTTAATCCGCACCAAACCGTTAGATTGGACCTTGGATACAACCAGATTCAGTTTAGCGATAAAGCTGCAAAAGAAGAATATAGAGTGAATAGAAACTCATACGGAAAAAACAACGTATATGAGGCCAGCTTAATGTTCGAATACAATTTTTTCCCTGTTAATAATGAGCAGGTAAGTATGGTAAGCCCGTACATTTTTGGAGGTATTGGTGCTTTAATGTTTGATGCCCCAAAAGCAGATCTTGTTAATGATTTTAGAAGAGATGCAGATGGAGTGGCACAGGCTCCCCTCAATGAACTGGATTTTAAAAGTACTCCAGTATATACATTAGGAAAAAAAGTAACAATGCATATTCCTTTTGGAGTTGGTTTAAAATATAAATTCAACCATAATTGGGGTATATTTGCAGAAGCTACATTTAGATATACAATGACTGACCAGCTTGACCATAGTAGACTTATGTCTAAAGATGTAACATCAAGCTTTAATGCAGATATTTTAGATCCTACTACAGGAGGATCACTGCTGCAGTCAGGAAACTATTATGCTGTCTCTAAAGAAAGAGAGCAAGAACTTATTAACAAAAGAAATATAGGGGATGATCGGTCTAAGGACTGGATGAATACTTTTAGTTTAGGACTTACCTATTCATTCGGAAGACCTCCATGCTATTGTGATTAATTAATATGTCGTTGATTAAAGATAAAATAAATTCTGAGAATTTACCGAAACACGTCGCTATCATTATGGATGGCAATGGAAGATGGGCAAAAACTCGTGGTGAAGAAAGAACTTTCGGCCACAAGAATGCCATTAATGCAGTGAGAAATGCCATTAATGCCTGTAATGAAATTGATATACCTTATTTAACTCTGTATACATTTTCTTCTGAAAACTGGAGTCGTCCGGCAGATGAAGTAAGTACATTGATGAATCTGCTTGTAGAGACCTTATTACTGGAAGCTGAAGAAATCTTTAGCAAAGGCCTCAGAATGCATGTTATAGGAAATCTCGAAAAGCTACCTCTCCTGGTGAGAGAACAGCTTGAACGCGTGGTAGAGCTTACAAAAGAAAACACAAAAGGAAACTTAGTGCTGGCAATAAGCTACGGTTCACAGAACGAAATATTGGATGCCGTAAAAAACATCAGTTCTGAAGTGAAAGAAGGAAAGGTTGACATTGAGGATATCAATGAAGAATTATTCGAAAGTTACCTTTATACAAAAGACTTTCCACCTGTAGACCTACTGATTAGAACCAGTGGTGAAACAAGAATAAGCAATTTCCTTCTTTGGCAGATTGCTTATGCGGAACTACAGTTTTTAAATGTCCTATGGCCAGATTTTACAAAAGATATCTTCTTCCAGTGTATTGTTGATTATCAAAACAAAGAAAGAAGATACGGATTAACTGGCGATCAGATAAAAGCCCAATAAATTTAAAGAAAAGAAAGACTCGATAAAATGAAGTTTAGACTATTACCCATCATAATGTTTGCTGCTTCTGCGCATTTTTATGGACAAGTAACTCCTCAGGACAGCACTAAAGTAACTAATGCTGTACACGCAGAAAATGAAACAGGAACTTACACTCTTAAAGACATTGTTGTAGATGGGGTAAAAAAATACACGCCGGCTCAGATCTTGCGATTTACGGGCCTTACAAAAGGCGAAGTTGTAGATATTCCAGGACAAAAAATCAGCAACGCTGTTAAAAAGCTTTGGGATACCCAGTCTTTTTCAGAAGTTGAAGTATATGTTCAGAGTATTGAAGGCCAAACCATCATTTTAAGATTCTACCTCGAAGACCTTAAAGAACTTGGCGAAGTAAAATTCGCAGGTAAAGGAATTGGTAAATCTAAAAACGAAAAACTAATAAAGGACAATAATCTAAAGCCAGGAACAAAGATTACTCAAAACCTGATCTCCAGTCTTAAGACAAAAGTTCCGAAGGATTACGTGAAAAAAGGGTTTGCTGATGCCAAAATTACCATTCAGGATAAAGTCAATGCGAATGATCCTTCTATGGTAGACTGGACCATCAATATAGATAAAGGCAAGAGAATAAAAATTGACCATATCGAATTTGAAGGGAACGAAAGCGTTACCGATGCAAAACTTAGAAAGAAAGCTTTCAAAGAAACCAAACAGAGAAGATTTGGTATCGGAGGAATTCTGAAATCGTCTAAATTTATCGAAGAAAAGTATCAGGAAGACAAGCAGAGCCTTGTTAGCTATTACAACTCTTTGGGATATAGAGATGCTTCTATTGTTTCAGATTCCGTTTGGAGAAATAAAAGAAATAACTATGAGATCAATGTAAAACTTAAAGAAGGTAAAAAGTATTATATCGGAGATGTTACATTCACCGGGAATACTGTTTACTCTACAGAATATTTACAGAGATTACTTGGATATAAAAAAGGAGATATCTACGATGCCGTAGGTTTCAATAAAAAAGTAGGAGAAGACGGAGGTAAAGAAGATGATTCAGATATTAAATCTGTATACATGAATAACGGATACCTTTTCTCAAACGTGACACCAGTAGAAAAATCTGTGTCTGGAGATGCCGTAAACCTTGAGATCAGAATTAATGAAGGAGAACAGGCAACCTGGAATAAAGTTACCTGGCAGGGAAATACAACAACGCATGACCATGTTGTTCTTAGAGCTTTAAGAACAAAACCAGGTGAGCTTTTCAAAAAAACAGAAATTAAGAGAACTTACTTTGATCTGGCAGGAATGTCTTTCTTTGATCCACAGCAGGTAGGTCAGGATATTCAGCCTAATCAGCAGGATAATACGGTAGATATCAATTGGAAATTGGTTGAAAAGGGATCTTCACAGGTTCAGTTACAGGCTGGTTACGGAGGTAATAGCTTTATCGGAACTTTAGGACTTACTTTTAACAACTTCTCCCTGAGAAACTTCCTTAAATTTAAAGACTTTAAACCAGTACCTCAGGGAGATGGACAAACTCTATCTATCCAGGCACAGGCAGGTCAGTATTTCCAAAACTATGGAATCTCATTTACTGAGCCATGGTTGTTCGGAACAAAGCCTACAGCTCTTTCTGTAAGTTTGAACACCTCCAGAGTAAAATACAAAGACAGTTTTGGAAATGATCAGAAGCTTAATATCTTCTCCGCGTCAGTAGGTCTTAATAGATACCTGAACTGGCCGGATGATTATTTCGCATTATATACAGGACTGCAGTTCCAGAAATATACCTTCAATAACTATCCTTTCCAGTTTGGAGATGTTACGGAAATGTACGGTGATGCAAATAACTTAAGTCTTAACTTAGGTTTAAGCAGAAACTCTGCAGGTATTGACCCGATATTCCCAACAACAGGTTCGAATATCGAACTTTCTGCCAAACTTACCGCACCTTATTCATTGTTCAGTAATAAAGATTATTCTACAATGAAGCCGGTAGATAAGTATAAGTGGATGGAATTCTACAAGATCAAATTTAAAGCAGACGTTTATAACGAAGTTGCAGGTAAATTAGTCTTGAGATCTTCTGCTGAAATGGGATTCATGGATGGATATAACAAACAGCTTGGTGCTCCGCCATTCGAAAGATTCTACGTTGGAGGTACAGGTTTGTTTGGTGGTAGATATGACGGTCGTGAATTGATTCCTTTGAGAGGATATGAAAATGCATCGACTTATGGAGGAGAATCAACAGATATTACACCAAAAGGAGGAGGTACAATCTATAACAGATTTACTTTAGAATTAAGATACCCAATCTCAATGAACCAGACCGCTAAGATATACGCACTTACTTTCGCAGAAGGAGGTAACGTATGGAACAGCTGGAGTGGATATAATCCATTCCAACTGAAAAGATCAGTAGGGGTAGGGGTAAGAGTTTATATGGGAGCTTTCGGTTTGATCGGATTTGACTTTGCTTATGGATTCGATACGACGATTTCCGGAGAAAAACAAAATAAAATGATTCCTCACTTCTTAATGAATCAATCATTATAATTCATAGATATGAAAAACTTTAAAATCATTTTCACATTTGTATTGTTTCTTCTTTTCGGGTTTTCAAACGCCCAAAAAGTTGGAGTGGTAGATACAGGCTATATTTTAGATAAGCTGCCTCAATACAAAGAAGCTGAAGCAAGATTAAATTCGCAGATCGATACCTGGCAGTCAGAACTTCAAAATCTTCAGTCAGAGTACGAAAGAAAAAAATCAGCATTTGAAAGTGAAAAAGTTTTGTTGATAGGAGACCAGCTGAAGCTTAGAGAAAAAGAAGTAATGGATCTTGAAAAAAACATTAAAACGACAACAAGCTTACGTTTTGGAGTTAATGGAGAAATTACAAAACTGAGAACAAACCTGGTTGTACCGTTTCAGGATCAGATATGGGGAGCCATCAAAACAATGGCTGAGAAAAATGGATTGGGCACGGTTCTTGATAAAACGGATAATAATGTGCTTTTCCTTCTGCCAAGATATGATTATACAGAAAAAGTATTAACGATCTTATTGAAAGGAACTGATAAAAAAGAAAAAACTAATAGTAAAAGTAAAAAGTAACATAATTAACATAATTAACTTTTGCTTAAATTTACAATCTAAAAACAAATTAAATTATTTATTTTACCAATTATGAAAAAATTAAGTGTATTATTTGCCGCGGTAATAATGGTTGTGTCAGTAGGTATGGCAAAAGCTCAAAAGATCGCTACTGTCGATGTAATGGGGGTTCTTAATGCAATGCCTGAAAAGAAAAAAGCTGATGCTGAAATAAAAACTTTCTTAGATGCAAAACAAGCTGAAATCAAGAAAAAAGCTGATGCAGGACAAGCTAAATTAAAGCAGTACAGCGAAGAAGCTCCAAAGAAAACAGCTGAAGAAAACAAAGCTAGAGAAGCAGAATTACAGAAAATCCAGGAAGAAATCGCTCAAATGCAGGATAAAGCTCAGAAAGATCTTCAGGCTAAACAAGACGTAGCTTTTGGACCTATCGAGAAAAAACTGAATGATGCTATGGAGAAAGTAGCTAAAGCTAGCGGATATGAATTCATCATGGATGCAAACTCTTCTGCCTTTGTATACAAAGGAGGAGCAGATGCTACACCTTCTGTGAAGAAAGAATTAGGGATCAACTAATAAATCAACAAAGTTTTATAAATTAACCGCTTCTTTTAGAGGCGGTTTTTTTATTTTTGCGCTATGGAAAAAGAAGTATCAACCGTCGTAAAAGTAAGGTTCAGCGATTGTGACCCGATAGGACATTTGAATAATGTAAAATATCTGGATTATATGTTTAATGCCAGAGAAGATCATGTAGAAACATTTTATGGATTCACGTATGAAGAATACACAAAAAAAACAGGATGTACCTGGATTGCTATTCAAAACGAAATCGCTTACTTGAAAGAAGTAAGATACAATACGCAGGTTGTTATCAGCAGCAAAACTATCGAAATACTCGATAGGACTGCTAAAGTAGAAATATTAATGAAAAGTCTGGATGAAAAAACAGTTCATGCCGTATTATGGGTTACTGTGATCTATTTCAATATCAAAACAAGAAGATCAGAAGTTCATCCGGAAGATATAAAAGAAACATTCCATAAGTTTTATGTAGATCTTGAGCAAAAAGATTTCCAGCCAAGGGTGAAGTTTTTAAGATCTCAGAATGCAAAAAATTCTTAGTCAGATCATAAAAGATAATTGCTTCTAGTGAGCTAAAGGTTTTTCTTTTAATAGTACATTTGATAAGTAAATAATAAATTACAGATGAAAAAAATAGTCGTATTAGGTAGCAACGGACAGTTAGGTAACTGTATCAGAAAAATTGCACCTGATTTTGAAAATAAATATGAATTCATATTCACGGATTCAAAAACATTGGATATTACAGACGAAGATCAAATCAATAGTTTCTTTTATGATAATAAACCAGATTACTGTATAAATGCTTCTGCGTATACAGCCGTTGATTTGGCCGAAAAAGAAAGTGATAAAGCATTCGCCGTTAATGCTGATGGAGTAGGATATATTGCTCAGGCTTGTGTCGATCATAAAAGTATTTTGATCCACGTTTCCACAGACTATGTATTTGATGGAGATACAAACCTCCCGTATTCAGAAGATGATTTTACAAGTCCGATTGGAGTATATGGAGAATCCAAAATGAAAGGTGAAGAACTTGCCCTTGAAATTAATCCGAAAACTATTATTCTGAGAACTTCATGGCTTTATTCAGAATTTAACAAGAATTTTGTTAAAACAATGTTGAATCTCTTTACTCAAAAAGATGAACTGGGAATCGTATCTGATCAATTCGGACAGCCTACAAATGCTAATGATCTTGCAGAAGCAATTATGGATATTATTGAAACACCCAATAAAATCTTAGGTGTTTTTCATTTTTCTAACTATCCGGAAACAACATGGTTTGAATTCGCAAAAAAAATCGCAGAATTTTCAAACTCTACAGTACAGTTAAACCCGCTTACAACAGAACAGTATCCTACTCCTGCGAAAAGACCGGTAAGAAGTACCATGTCTTTGGACAAGATTGAAGAGATATATAAAATAGAACCTAAGCATTGGGAAAACAGCCTTGAAGAATCTGTCAAAATATTAATACAACAATAATATGATGAAAAATCTGGCAGTTGCCTTTTCCTTATTGTGTATCCATCTTTGTAATGCACAGAATATATACCTTTCTAAGGTTGAAAAAACAAATGACAATACAGATAAATTTCTGTATAAGAAAGCTGAAGCTACAATTGGAGCTGAATATTTAGGTGAAATTGAAGTCCAGGGATTTTCAAACGATGATGCTGCTGTTTTTTCCTTAATATATAAAAAAGCAAAAGAAATAGGAGCAAACACATTTTCATTCAAACCTTTTGAAAATATTGATGGTACTCCCCAATCTCTTAATCCCGCTAACTACAGGATTGCTCTTTATTATACTCCCAAAGAAAAATTGGAAAGACAGAAGAAAGGAATGCTGTATGTTTTTGCTTCGTCAGATAAAGATCAAAAGATTAGTATTAATAAGAAGGATTATATATTGACTCCGAGATCCTATCTGACCTTGGACATCACTCCCGGAGAAGTGTATACTATTTCGACAAAAAAGCTTTTGGGGTCCACTATTAAGGTTCAACCAAAAACTAATGATGAAAACCTGTATTTTCAGGTTTCTTCTCTAAAAGTAAAATCAGATACATCCGGGACAGGTGGTTTAAATCTGAAATCTGGCGATATCATCGGTTTAGAAAAATCCTTCGCAGAGTTTTTGAGCCTTATATATGTACAAAATAAACATTAAGACTATTAAGGCAAAACGTAATACTGAAAAATTAAACAATAGTTTAAAATTTTTCACTCTGCATTCCAGTAGGTTACGGTATAATCTTATAGAATGATTAATTAAAGGTTAAATAAAGTTGTTTTGTGTATTAATAAGTTGTTATCTTTGCCCCACTGAAAAACGAGAGTTACACAGTAGCACAGAAG
>NZ_JPRI01000002.1 GCF_000737765.1 Chryseobacterium vrystaatense
TATGTCGGATTGGTAGAACGTTTTTACTACATACCAACAAGACTTAGATAATGTGCAAAATAGTTCATCGTATTCTTTTGTCTTGAAATAAAAGAATCAAAAATTCAAGACTGGGAAACTTCCGCTAAAAATAAACCCTGTTCTCTAAAAATTCTAAAACTTGCGCGGTAGAACCCTATGTTAAGAATCAAATTTTATCCCGCGCTTCGGACAGTAGAATTTTCTTTACGTTCACAGGATTGATTTTATTAACGCTCCATTTTCCTATGTCGGATTGGTAGAACGTTTTTACTACATACCAACAAGACTTAGATAATGTGCAAAATAGTTCATCGTATTCTTTTGTCTTGAAACAAAAGAATCAAAAATTCAAGACCGGGAAACTTCCGCTAAAAATAAATCCTGTTCTCTAAAAATTCTAAAACTCGCGCGGTAGAACCCTATGTTAAGAATCAAATTTTATCCCGCGCTTCGGACAGTAGAATTTTCTTTACGTTCATAGGATTGATTTTATTAACGCTCCATTTTCCTATGTCGGATTTATGAGGGTTATATCATCTTCTTTTGTCTTGAAACTTTTAAATTTAGATAAGCAGATTCATTAACGATGGATCATTGTTCAGATAATTAACGAAAAATTCATATTTCTTCATGTTATTAAGCAGTGGAGTAAAATCGTCGCTATGTTTAAGTGCGATACCTACCACAGCAATTCCCTTCTCTTTAGAATTTTTTTTGGTATATTCAAAAGTGGTAATGTCATCATTGGGTCCCAGGACATTCATTACAAAGCTTTTCAGAGCTCCGGGACGCTGTGCAAATCTTACGAGAAAATAGTGTTTTAACCCAGCATACAAAAGAGCTTTTTCTTTGATCTCTTCCATCCGTGTAATATCATTATTGCTTCCGCTGATAATACATACGACATTTTTCCCTTTAATCTGGTCTTTATATTTTTCCAGTACCGCCACAGAAAGGGCTCCCGCTGGTTCTACCACCACAGCATCTTTATTGTAGAGGGAAAGAATGGTTTCACAAACCATTCCTTCATCCACTACAGCCATATCATGTAAAACATCTTTGCAAATCTCAAAATTGAGATCCCCTACTTTCTGTACTGCCGCACCATCCACAAACCGGCTGATCTTTTCAAGCAGGACAGGTTTTCCTTTTTCCAGTGCTTTTTTCATACTTGCGGCCGCAGCAGGTTCTACTCCTATGATCTTTGTCTTTGGAGACAGTTCCCGGAATACTGTACAAATTCCCGCCGCTAGACCTCCACCTCCTATCGGAACGAAAACGTAATCAACAGGCTCATCCGACTGTTCAAGAATTTCCAGTGCAGCCGTTGCCTGACCATCAATAATATTCTGGTCATCAAAAGGATGAATAAATATTCCCGCACGGTCATCACAGAACTTTACAGCCGCATCTTTAGCTTCATCAAAAGTGTCCCCATAAAGGACAATATCGATATAATTCCCTCCAAACATTTTTACCTGCTCCAGCTTTTGCCCCGGTGTAGGCAAAGGCATAAAAACAGTTCCTTTCACCTTCATTGTGCTGCATGCGAAAGCAACTCCCTGAGCATGATTTCCTGCACTGGCACAAACCACTCCCTTCGCAAGATCTTCAGGAGACATTACTGCCATTTTATTGTAAGCACCCCTTATTTTGTAAGATCTCACCCTCTGCAGGTCTTCTCTTTTAAAGCTTACCTTCGCATGATATCGGTCAGAAAGATTATTATTGATCGCCAAAGGTGTTCTTACCACAATATTTTTGAGCCTTCCCGCTGCTTTATAGACGTTGTCCAAAACAGAGGGATACGTTTCTTTTTCCATTGTTTTTTGAGTTAATTGTTCTCCGGTCTGAGACTGCGGACGGTTTTTCCGGCTCTCCACATTTCGCTTTCTCTAAGTTCGGTAAGCTCCACTTCAAGTTTTTCTCTGTAATCATGTTTGCTGTTACTGTCTATTGAACGCTGGGCTTCATTTCCTGTAGCAACGCTGTCGTATAACTCCTCAAATAACGGAGAAGTGGCATCTCTGAAACGTTTCCACCAGTCCAGAGCTCCTCTTTGAGCTGTTGTGCTGCAGTTTGCATACATCCAGTCCATTCCGTTTTCTGCAACTAAAGGCATTAATGACTGCGTCAGTTCTTCCACTGTTTCGTTAAAGGCTTCTGAAGGACTGTGTCCGTTTTTTCTCAGTACATCATATTGTGCTGCAAATATTCCCTGTACAGCCCCCATTAATGTTCCTCTTTCTCCTGCAAGATCACTGAATACTTCTTTTTTAAAATCTGTTTCAAATAAATATCCGCTTCCGATTGCTATTCCCAATGCAGTCACTCTTTCTCTTGCTTTTCCGGTAGCATCCTGATACACAGCAAAGCTGCTGTTGAGTCCTCGATCCTGCAGAAACATTCTTCTTAATGATGTCCCTGATCCTTTCGGTGCTACGAGAAATACATCAACATCTTCCGGAGGAACAATTCCTGTACGCTCGTTAAATGTAATTCCAAAACCATGAGAAAAATACAGTGCTTTTCCCGGAGTAAGGTGTTGTTTTACTTTAGGCCAGTATTCGATCTGTGCCGCATCACTTAAGAGGTAACAGATAATAGTTCCTTTCTGCAGGGCTTCTTCTATTTCAAATAAGGTTTCTCCCGGTACAAATCCGTCTGCCACTGCTTTGTCCCAGGATTTTGAATTTTTTCGCTGGCCAACAATTACATGAATCCCATTGTCCTTCTGGTTAAGCGCCTGTCCGGGCCCCTGTACTCCATATCCGATGACCGCTACTACCTCATCTTTCAATACTTCCTGTGCCTTCTGCAATGGAAACTCCTCTCTTGTCACTACGTTTTCTTCTACTCCGCCAAAATTCAATTTTGCCATTTTCTTAAATTTTTATGTATTGTTAATTATTATTTCACTTTTTACTGATGATCAGCTGGCATGTCCTACCGCTGTCAGGTATGGGTTTTTGTGATAATGAACTTCCAGTACGTCCACCTGCTTTTCGATCTGTCTGGTAATCTTCTGTACAGATTCTTCTGTTTCTCTGATAACAATGACAAACTTTTTCACTTTTTCCATTTCGGAGGGCCCGGCATTGAAATTCACAATAGAAATTCTTCTTCTTGAAAAAATCGCATTGATCCTTCCGATCAATCCCAGATAATCTTCTGTGTAGGCCGTAATGGTGTATTCTTTGTTTTCTGATTTCATCTTTTCCTATTTATATTGTTATGTCTTATTATGAGTCAGTACAATCTCTGAAACGCTTTTTCCCTGAGGAATCATGGGAAAAACATTATGCTCTTTTCCCGTCATTACTTCCAGAAGGAAAGCTCCTTTATGATGAAGCATTTCACTGAGACCTTCTTCTAATTCTTCCCTTTGATCTATTTTTCTTCCCGGAATATGATATCCTTTGGCAACCTGCACAAAATCCGGACTCTGAATATCTACCGAAGAATACCGTTCTTCATGAAACAGTTCCTGCCACTGTCTTACCATTCCCAGATAGCAGTTATTCAGAATCAAGATCTTAATATCGGGTTGATACTGCATCAGTGTTCCCAGTTCCTGGATATTCATTTGTGCACCTCCATCGCCCATTATCGCAATAACAGGACGGTTTGTTCCGTAAGCCGCTCCTATGGCAGCGGGAAGAGAGAATCCCATGGTTCCCAACCCCCCGCTGGTAATATTACTTCTGGAATGTCTGAAGCTGGAGTATCTGCAGGCCGCCATTTGATGCTGCCCTACATCGCTTACAATGACAGCTTCGCCAAGTGTCATACCACTCAGGTGGCGAATCACTTCTCCCATTGTAATTTCACCTTCTGAAGGATACAGCTCATCATTTATCAGATTAAGATGTTCTATGTCATAGCAATCCTTAAACTTTTGATGCCAGGACGTATGTTCTCGTGGTTCTATCCACTGGGTAAGAAGCGGTAATGTTTCTTTACAGTTTCCCAGAACGGGGACATCAACTTTTACATTTTTATTGATCTCTGCCTTGTCAATATCAAGATGGATGATTTTCGCCTGTTTTGCGTACTGATCAAGTCTTCCGGTCACCCGGTCATCAAAGCGCATTCCCACTGCGATCAGGACGTCACATTCATTGGTAAGGATATTGGGTCCGTAGTTTCCATGCATTCCTACCATTCCTACGGCTTGCGGGTGGTCTGTGGGAATAGCACTCATTCCTAAAACTGTCCACGCCACTGGAATTCCGGATTTCTCTGCAAACTCCAAAAATTCTTTTTCTGCTTTTCCCAACATAATTCCCTGCCCGGCAATAATAAAAGGGCGTTCTGCATGATTGATCAACAAAGATGCTTTTTCAATATTTTCTATATTGGGAACAGGATCCGGTCTGTAGCTTCTCAAAGAATCACAGGGAGTATAGCCCTGATTGAAAACCTTTTGCAGCTGTGCATTTTTTGTGACATCAATCAGCACCGGGCCGGGACGTCCTGATTTTGCGATATAGAAGGCTTTGGCCAATACTTCAGAAAGTTCATCGGCATCGGTTACCTGATAATTCCATTTGGTAACCGGGCTTGTCACATTCATTACATCTATTTCCTGAAAAGCATCAGTTCCCAGAAGATGGTCAAACACCTGCCCTGTAATACATACAATTGGAGTATTATCGAGCAGTGCGTCAGCTAGTCCTGTTACCAGATTGGTTGCACCGGGCCCGCTGGTAGCCAGCACGACTCCGACTTCTCCAGATACTCTGGCAAAACCCTGTGCTGCATGAACTGCTCCCTGCTCGTGACGCACAAGAATATGTTCGAGCTGATCTTTATAATCGTACAGTGCATCATATATTGGGATAATAGCTCCTCCCGGATATCCGAATATGGTTTTTACCCCTTCTTGAATAAATGCTTCAAGGATAATCCTGCTGCCACTGATTTCGGTGTTTGCGGATATATGTAAATTCTCCATTATATTTGATATTAAGTGATTTCGTCTGTTACACAACCTTCGGCAGCTGATGACACGGTGAGTGCATATTTGTACAACAGTCCTTTTTTTACTTTAAGCTCGGGTTTTTGCCACCCTTTCTTTCTCTCTTTGATCTCTTCTTCGGAGACTTTCAGCTGTATGGTATTATTGACTGCATCTATTTCAATAAGGTCATTGTCTTTTACAAAAGCGATAAGACCACCCTCATATGCCTCGGGAGTTATGTGTCCCACTACGAAACCATGAGTCCCTCCACTGAATCTACCGTCAGTAATCAAAGCTACGCTTCCGCCCAGGCCTGCACCGATAAGAGCGCTGGTTGGTTTCAGCATTTCAGGCATTCCCGGTGCGCCCTTGGGTCCTTCATGACGAATTACAATCACGTCGCCCTGCTGAACTCTTCCGTTTTCAATGCCCTGGATCAAATCTTTTTCGCCATCAAATACTCTTGCTTTCCCCGAAAATTTTTCGCCTTCTTTTCCTGTGATCTTCGCTACACTTCCTTTTTCTGCCAGGTTTCCGTAAAGTATTCTCAGGTGCCCCGTTTCTTTGATGGGATCTGATAAGGGTCTGATGATTTTTTGTTTTGTAAAATCAAGACTTGGAACATTCTCAAGATTTTCAGCGATGGTTTTTCCGGTAACTGTTAAACAGTCTCCATGCAGTAGACCTTCTTCAAGCAAGTATTTCATTACAGCTGGTGTTCCTCCGTGGTTATGAAGATCCTGCATCAGGTATTTTCCGCTCGGCTTAAGATCTGCCAATACCGGTGTGATATCGCTCATTTTCTGGAAATCATCCTGAGTTACGGAAACGCCTACACTTTTTGTCATTGCGATAAAATGGAGAACGGCATTGGTGCTGCCTCCAAGAATGATGATCAGACGAAGTGCATTTTCGAAAGCTTTACGCGTCATGATATCTGATGGTTTGATATCTCTTTCGAGCAATATTTTGATGTACTTTCCTGCTTCCAGACATTCATTCTGCTTTTCTTTACTTAGTGCCGGATTGGAAGAGGAGTATGGAAGACTCATTCCGAGAGCTTCTATGGCTGAAGACATCGTATTAGCGGTATACATTCCTCCGCATGCTCCTGCTCCCGGACAGGAGTTTTTGATAACCCCGTTGAAATCTTCTTCTGAAATTTCTCCGGCAATCTTTTTCCCCAAGGCTTCAAAAGCTGAAACTATATTGAGCGGTTCATTCTTATAACATCCGGGGGCAATTGTACCTCCATACACCATGATGGATGGTCTGTCCAGTCTTCCCATCGCAATAATGGTTCCCGGCATATTCTTGTCACAGCCGGGTAAAGCAATAATCCCGTCGTAATATTGCGCCCCGCAGATTGCCTCGATGCTGTCTGCTATAACATCCCGGCTTACCAGTGAATACCGCATTCCGTCTGTGCCGTTGCTCATCCCGTCACTTACGCCTATGGTATTGAATATCAATCCTGCAAGACCGTGATTCCAGGTTCCTTTTTTTACAACCTTTGCAAGATCATTAAGGTGCATATTACAGGTATTCCCATCATAGCCCATACTCGCTATTCCTATCTGGGCTTTCTGCATATCATCATCTGTGAAACCTATTCCGTAAAGCATTGCTTTTGCAGCGGGTTGTTCCTTGTTCTGTGTGAATGTTTTTGAATATTTATTTAACATATTATCCTGCATTTGCTGTTGTTATCATCTCTCAGTGTGATATCAGAAATTTCAATTTTTTCGGAATTCATAAATGAAGCTTTTACTTAATTTTGATCCAAAACTACAGTTTGTAATATCTTTTTCATTTTCAATTTTATGAAAATTACAATATCCAACCGTTTGAAAAATAGACACAATTAACTGATAATCAATATTTTAAATTCTATAAATTTACAATGACAGAAGTCTTACCTGTTTCTGATAGGCCTTCTGTACCTTTTCACTTCTTGTGTCGCTCCAGTTTTTGGTAAACGGAACATCATCCAAAGAATCCAGGGCCACAATTTCCGCCGCTGTCCCACAAAAAAAAGCGGCATCAGCTCCTCTCATATCTTCGGGTTTAAAGAAGGTTTCTTTAACGGGAATATGAAGGTCACTGCATATTTCAAAAACGGTCTGTCTTGTGATCCCCGGCAGTATGCTTCCTTTTGCAGGTGTATATAATGTTCCGTCTTTTTCGTAGAATATATTGGCTCCTGAGCTTTCAGCAACATTTCCGTACTCATCGAGTAAAAGGGCTTCATCATAACCTTTGTCTTTGGCATCCTGACAGGCCAGAATAGAATTGACGTAGTGTCCGCTTACTTTGGCTTCTACTTTAAAAGCATTAGGATTTGGGCGTTGAAAACCGGAGGTCATGATCTTCATTTTGTCTGCGAGATAGCCGTTGCTCCATTCCCAGGCAAGCAGAGACAGATAGGATTCTTTACCTTTGGAAAGAGACATATTAGGGGAGCAGGTCACCAATGGCCGGATATAGGCATCTTTGAATCCATTACGTTCCAAAAGCTCATAGGTAAGACCTGTAAGCTGGCTGACTGAATAATCAAAGGGGATGTGCATCAATTCTGCTGATCTTTTCAGTCTTTCATAATGTTCTTCTGCTTTAAAGATTCTGGTTCCATGATTGGTAGCATAGGATTTAATACCTTCAAAAACAGAATAACCATAGTGAAGAGACTGTCCGTAAAGATCCATTCCAGCTTCTCCGGCTTTCAAGAAGTTTCCATTAAAATACACGATAGTTTTGTCGCTGTAATACATTGTATGGGGTTTAAAAATTAACAAATGGGTATAAAAAAAGCCCTCTCACGATGTGAGAGGGCTGCAAAATATGTATAGTCATACTCTATCCTTCTCACAGACGCAAGGGAATAATAATGACGATAATAATTACGGTTAATAACTGATACATAATTTCTGAAATAAAAAAAGCCGCTTCAATATGAAACGGCTTATATAATTTAAATTAAAATATTTTACAATGCCGCTTCCTTACTGCTGTTAATGACAACAATAATTGTAGAAATGACCATAATATTTTTCTGATTCGTAAAATTCATACTGCAAATGTATTAATTTTTAAATACTGAACAAGTTTTTTTAAAGCTTTTTATTTTTTTCGCAAAATTCTCTTATGGTTATTGCTGCTTCAGCCACGTCATGTACCCGAAGAATTTTAGCTCCCTGTTCCAAAACTTTCATATGAAGTTTCTGCGTTTCCTCATTGATGTCAAGAGGAGATTTACCAAGGGGTTTATAGATAAATGATTTTCTGGAAATCCCTATGAGTAAAGGAAATTTACCAAATCCCAAATACTCAGTTTCGCTGATCATTTTCATCTGATCTTCTACTGTTTTTCCGAAACCAAAACCAGGATCAAGAATTATATCTTTTACTCCTTTCTGAAGAAGTTCGTTGGTCTTTTTTGAAAAATAGCGATTGACTTCAAGGGTAATATCTTCAAATTTCACTTTATCGTGCATCGTCTCATAAGACGGATTCACATGCATCAAAATGTAGGGAAGTTTTGTTTCGCCAGCAACATCAAACATTTTACCGTCATACTGTCCACCAGAAATATCGTTGATCATATCAATTCCTTCATTGAATCCAAATTTAACGGTTTCAGCATAAAATGTATCCAGTGAGATCAGTGCTTCGGGAAATTCTTTTTTAATCTCCGAAATCATGCTGCCAATTCTTTCTATTTCTTCTTTGCTGCTCAAAAATTGAGCATTCGGACGTGTGGATTGCGGGCCAATATCGATGATCTCGGCACCGTCTTTCAGGAGTTTTTCTGTATGCTCCAATGCTGATTTTTCACTGGTAAACTGACCCCCATCGGAAAAAGAATCCGGAGTAAGGTTGAGGATACCCATGATTTTGGGGCTATCAAGTTCCACCAGTTTTCCGTTGCAATTGATGGAGTGGAAAGGTTTTTGGGTCGAAGCGTCAGAGGATTTGAGAGTTCCGGAGTTTGAAAGCATGTTTACGATTGATAAATGATGATTGATACGTGATACTGTTCTGCAAAATTAAGACTTATTGTGGAATATAAGACTTGATGATTTTTGTTGGTTAGTTGTTCCTGGTTCTCAGTTGCTGCTTTGTTATTCGTTCGTAAGAGTTTGCAGCAGAAACGAGTATTTAAAATTTCCTGACAAGAAACCCAAAACTGACAACCAGCAACCCACTGTCTCCCCCGGACCCCCTAAACTCTAAAACCTTAAACATCTCCCACTCTCCTATTCAAAAGCCTCAAACTCTGACAAAAATCAATTTCCGATTCCTGCTACCTAAAACCTAATTCGTATATTTGGGAGATTAAGAGAATTTATGTCAGAAACATCAGTACAGTTCGGGAAAGTTATCAGTGAATGCCGTGATCTATTTAGTAAAAAATTACAGGATTACGGGGCAGCATGGAGGGTTTTGAGACCCAGTTCCATTACAGATCAGATTTACATCAAAGTAAACAGAATCCGTACGCTGCAGATGACAGATAAAAAAATGGTGGATGAAAGTGAAGAGGATGAATTCATTGCCATCGTGAACTACTCGATCATTGGATTGATCCAGCTTGAAAAAGGGTTTTCCAATGATTTTAATGAAAATAAGGAAGAAATTTTAAGTCTTTATGATCGGTATTCCAACGACGCTCAGGCCTTAATGGAGAGAAAGAATCATGATTACGGTGAAGCATGGAGAGATATGAGAATTTCATCTATCACTGATCTTATTTATCAGAAAGTACTGAGAACAAAACAGATTGAAGATAATCAGGGCAAAACAATTGCTTCTGAAGGTCTTGATGCGAACTATTTTGATATGCTTAATTATGCTGTTTTCTGTCTGATCAAGTTTTCTGAAAAAGAAAATATTTCTGAACCCAAAAAATAATTTAATATGATCAAAGGTTTATTACGTTTTATTATTGCTGTCATCTTCATTCTTTCAGGCTTTGTAAAGGCTGTGGATCTGGTAGGATTTTCTTTCAAGATGGAAGAATATTTTGCCCCACCGGTTTTCAATATGCCGTTCCTGGAAAAATTTGCGCTTCTGTTCTCGATCATTGTCGTCGTACTGGAGCTTTTCCTAGGATTTATGCTTCTTCTTAAACTGAAGCTTAAATTCACTCTTTCAGCATTAATAGCCCTTTGTATCTTCTTTGGGTTTCTTACTTTTTATTCGGCCTATTTCAATGTGGTCACCGACTGCGGATGTTTTGGAGATGCAATCAAGTTTACACCGTGGCAGAGTTTTATAAAAGACATTGTACTTCTTGTCGGTCTTATTATTGTCTTTATCCTTTACAGAAAGGAATTCCGCAAAAAAGATGTGTACAGCAGCGATAACACGAAAGAGTCTTCGGGCAAATTCAGATATGCACTTTTAGGTCTTTTTTCTGTGATCATGATTTACATTATGGCTCAAGGAATTATGCATGAGCCCTTAATTGATTTCCGTGATTATAAGATAGGAACAAACATTAAAGCTGAAAAGGAAAAAATCAATAAAAATCCTTCTGAATACAAGACTTTTTACTCGCTTAAAAATCAAAAGACAGGAGAAGTTTTAAAGGTTAATCAGGATGATTATATTAAAGAAACAAAATACTGGGCAGAAGATTCTCCATGGAAAATTGAAGAAGGAAAAAATGAATCTGTTCTGACGAAAGAAGGGTATAAATCTGAGATCGTAAAGTTCAAAATTGAAGATCCTACAGGAATGGATCTTACGGATGAAATCATCAATGCACCCAAAGCTGTGCTGGTTTTCTCTTACCACCCGAAGGAAGTTTCCGCTGATCTTATTCAGAAAGTTGAGGCTAAAGTCAATGCCCAAAAAGGCGCTGTAATCTATGGGATTTCAACGGATCATAATACCTTCAAAACCATTAAAAATGCTATGATGGACGGTACTGCGATCAAAACCATTGCAAGAAGCAATCCGTTTGTTGTGATTCTGGAAAAGGGTAAAATTGTAGACAAGCAGCCTGCGAAAGACTATGTCGACTAGGGGAATAAGTGAATGGTCAATAAGTGCATTCTGAATCGTAGATTTTGAATTTAAAATTCCCGGTCACAAAACTCTAACTTTGGCCTTAGACAACTGCCAAAATTTAAATATAAACACTAAACTTAAAACATATACTTACACATGCAAAAATCAAATAAATCAATCGCCGGTTATCATCTTTTAATGATCCTTTCTTCTGTAGACGGGGAATTTGCTCCTGAAGAGGGAATGCTGGTTCAACAGTATATGGCAGATGAATTTCCATTCAGAATGAATCTTGACAATGAACTGGAAACTCTGGCTCTTTTACAGCCTGAGGAATGGAAAGACCACTTTGAATTCCATGCGAGATGTTTCTATGATGATTCTACTGAAGACGAACGTGTAAAATTTGTACAATTTGCCAAAACACTGATCAAAGCTGACAATAAAGTAACTGATGAAGAGCATACTTTCTATAAGCTTTTAAAAAATCTTTGGAATTTGGCATAGAAAGCACACCAAACAACAAAATACATCATGAAAAAATTTTATCTTGGAATATTAATTATGAGTGCTTCAACGATACAATCTCAAAAGTTTCCTGCTATTAAGGCGCCTATCGCGGAAAAGCAGGAACACATCCGGGAAATTCACGGAGATAAAGTGAATGATCCGTATTACTGGATGATCGATTATTTCAAAAAAGGAAAAGATTCCACGAAAGTCGTTGATTATCTGAAAGCTGAAAACACCTATTGGGAAGGCATGATGAAAGATACGGAACCTTTCAGAGGAAAGCTTTTCGAGGAAATGAAAGCCAGGATTAAAGAAAAAGACGAATCGGTTCCGGTATTAAAAAACGGATATTACTATTACACCAGAACTGAAGCCGGAAAGCAGTATTTCAAATACTGCAGAAAGAAAGGAAGTCTTACTGCTCCCGAAGAAATTCTTCTGGACGTAGATAAACTTGCCGAAGGTCACCCCTATTACAGTGCTACCGGTTTCAGCATCAGTCCAGATAATAACAAACTGGTGTATGGCGTTGATGATGTTTCCAGAAGACAGTATACTTTATTTTTAAAGGATCTGAAAACAGGAAAAACAACCGATCTCGGCATAAAAAACACCGAAGGTTCTTCAGAATGGGCGAATGACAATAAAACAATTTTTTATACGGAGAACAATCCGGTTACCCTTTTGTCTGAAAAGATTAAGAAACATACGCTGGGAACTGATCCTGCTAAAGATGTGACGGTTTACGAGGAAAAGGATAAAACCAATTATATTTCGGTATATAAATCTAAAAATCACAAATTCATCCTGATTTATTCCGGAGCTACCACTTCTTCTGAAACAAGGTATCTGGATGCTGATCAACCAAACGGAACATTCAAAGTTTTCCAGCCGAGAATGAAAAATGTTTTGTATTCAATTACGCCTTTGGAAGACAAATTCCTGATCAGAACGAACAAGGATGCACTTAACTTCAAAATAGCAGAAACTCCTCTGGATAAAACAGGTGTGGAGAACTGGAAAGATTTCATTCCGCACAGAAGTGATGTCTTAATGCAGGCTGTGAGTGCCTTTAAAAATTATCTTGTTTTCAGTGAAAGACAGAACGGACTTACCCAATTGGTTATTTATGACAGAAGGACAGCTAAGAAAGAAGCGTTGACCTTTGACGAACCTGCTTACACCATTTCTTCGCTGGAAAATCCTGAATACAATACAGACAATTTCCGTTTTGGGTACACTTCCATGATTACGCCGGTTTCTCAGTTTGAGCAGGATTTAAAGACCGGGAAAAGAACGCTGCTGAAACAACAGGAGGTTCTTGGCGGTTACAGTAAGGATAATTACACCACCGAAAGACTTTTTGCCACGGCAAAAGACGGGACAAAAATCCCAATCTCTATTGTTTATAAAAAGGGATACAAGAAAGACGGAAACAGTCCACTGCTTCTTTATGCATACGGATCTTATGGAAGTTCAATGGATGCCTCTTTCAGCAGTACGAGATTGAGCCTTCTGAACAGAGGTTTTGCTTTTGCTATCGCTCACATCCGTGGCGGTCAGGAAATGGGAAGACAATGGTATGAAGACGGAAAAATGATGAAAAAGAAAAATACGTTTACGGATTTCATCGATGCAGGAGAGTATTTGGTTAAAGAAAAATATACTTCACCAAAACATCTTTATGCTCAGGGCGGAAGTGCCGGAGGTTTATTGATGGGTGCTATAGCGAATATGAGTCCGAATTTATGGAATGGGGTTATTTCACAGGTCCCTTTCGTGGACGTGGTGAATACCATGCTTGATGAAAGTATTCCATTAACGACCAATGAATATGACGAATGGGGAAATCCGAACAATAAGGAGGCGTATTTTTACATGAAATCTTATTCACCCTACGAAAATATTGAAAAGAAAAACTACCCTAACATTCTGGTAACTACAGGACTTCATGATTCTCAGGTTCAGTATTTTGAACCTGCAAAATGGGTATCCAAACTTAGGGATATGAAAACTGATAAAAACGTATTGCTATTAAAAACGGATATGGATTACGGTCATGGTGGTGCTTCCGGAAGATTTGATTATCTGAAGGATATTTCCCTGGTGTATGCTTTTATGTTTAAACTTGAAGGAATTAATAAATAACTTAATGAAAAAATTATTGGTATTATCTCTGTTTTGTTTGGCAGCAGAGATATCGGCACAGAAAAAAGAATATGATCAGAAAATGATTGGATGCTATAAAGGTTCTGAAGCCAATCAACAGGTTGATGGTATTTCAAAATATTGGGTATCATGCAGACTGGAAAAAGGGAAAAGTATTCTAATGTTTGTAGCCATTGACAAAGATGGTGATGTAAGACAGGAAACAGAAAACGGTACATGGTGGACCAAAGATGGCAAATATTATGAGCTTCACAATTATGACAAAGTTACTGACGTTTATAATTATGAAGTTCTAGAAAACGGAGATGTCAAATTTCAGTCTATTGAGTTGATGGGCAAAAAAGACAATACCTATACCTTTACCGACACCAAAATAGTAGAAGATTAAAATAAAAAATAATTATGAGAAGAAAAATAGTTGCAGGAAACTGGAAAATGAACAAAAATGTCATTGACGCACAACAGTTAATGATTCAATTACTGAGCTATAAAAATAATAATGCCACCAACTGTGAAGTATGGATTGCGCCACCTTCTTTGTATTTGATGATGGCAAAAGACATCTTTGAAAAGGATGAGATCGGAGTATTCTCTCAGGATATGAGTGAGCATGAAAGCGGTGCATATACAGGTGAGCTTTCTGCAGATATGCTGGAATCTATCGATGCAACCGGTTCATTGATCGGACACTCTGAAAGAAGACAGTATCATGGTGAAACGGATTCTCACTGCAACAGAAAAATCAAATTGGCTCTTGATAAAGGTCTGATCCCTGTTTACTGTAATGGTGAAACGCTTGAACAGAGAAAAGCAGGACAGCATTTTGAGGTGGTAAAAAACCAGACTGAAGTCGCTCTTTTTACGCTTTCTGCTGAAGAAATTAAAAAAGTGGTGATTGCTTACGAACCGGTTTGGGCTATTGGAACAGGTGAAACAGCTTCTCCGGAACAGGCTCAGGAAATTCATGCTCATATCAGAAGTATCATCGCTGCAAAGTATGGTCAGGAGGTTGCTGACGAGATTTCTATTCTTTACGGAGGTTCTGTAAAACCGGATAATGCTAAAGAAATTTTCTCCCAGCCTGACATCGACGGTGGATTAATCGGAGGAGCAGCTTTAAAATTAGAGGATTTCTCTAAAATTATTGAGGGATTTAATTCATAGGTTTTGGCTAAAGCCAATGGAATGGATCATTTTTATTAAATGGGCTAAAGCACATTCCTATGGAATCTTTTTCATTGCGCTTAAACAGAAATATATACAGTCAAAAACGGCGGCATCTTCGATGCCGCCGTTTTCTTAAAAAAAATCTAATTATTGAATATCGACTACATACATTGTTCCTTTGTCTACTTTTCCGGTTTTAGGAAGAATTTTAGCTTTCGGATTTCCGTTTCCGTCGTCTAAGATCCCAAAATCATCATCATTGAAAACCGCTATTTTGTTATTGCCCAAGTAAACGATTCCTTCAAATTTATCATGTTCATATCCTAATTTAGCAACCAGATCTACGGCTAAAATTTTAGATACCGGTTTGATTCCGGCATTTGTAATTTCATCCCATGTAGACTGCTCTAAAGCTTTATTATTGATCTTCAGTCCGTCCACGGCAGAAATATCGGTACCGTTCACATCTGAAGCCCCTGCTATATTGATTCTGTACACTTTTTTTGTTCCACCCAGTGAACCAAAGTTTCCATCTCTCTCAATGACCAGAAACTCCGTACTGCTGATAGCCGTAATATCACATACGGAATCTGAAGCTCCCCCATTCTGCTTATACAAATACTGTCTGGTTTGTCCTGTTGCAATATCAAAAGTGACGATTCTTGTTAATGTTGTATTGGTCGCCAGAGCTTTTGTGGGCACGTACATTGTGGACTGTATCGTACCAACTAATGTTTTTCCATCGGGTGTAATGCACAAGCCTTCCATTCCTCTGTTAGCTCTTCTTTTAGCTAAGACTGCAGGAAGTTTTCTTGGTCCGGTATTAACGCCAATCGGGCTTATTCTTTCCAGCTCTACTCCATCTGCATTATAGTGAACGATATGCGGTCCATATTCATCAGAAACCCAAAAAGTTCCATCCGCTGCAGCTACAATACTTTCACTGTCCAAACCATAATTATCCGTTCCCAATACATTTCCGGAGACATCATAAGCTGTTTCTCCTGTACTGCCCATTCCTGCAGGATTTGGAAGTCCCGTGATTGGCTGTCCTGAAGGATTTTTCAGTTTAATGTATTTAATGATTTCAATATTTCCTTCTGCATTAATTTTAAAATGCATAATAGTAGGAGTAAAATTCGGAGCCGGAAATTTCTTACCATTCAGGTAGTCGGTGTTCGGCCCCCTGTCGGTGATCACATAAAACTCTCCTTTTCTGGTCGGATGAGCCGCCGCACCGGAACCGAATCCACCATTAATCACGTCAACACCATTCACGGTTGCCAATTTGGAGAAAGGAAATTCCTGAGGCAGCTTTGTATAATTGATATCCTGATTATTCATTTTGTCATCATCTTTACACGATGCGAGCGCTGTGAATACCATAGCCGATAGCAGCAGTTTTTTCATAGTAAATTTTATGCCGCGAAAGTATACATTGATTGTAAACTGATGTTGAATTTAATAATAATTGTATTTTAACAATAAGATCTTTAAATGAATTAATTTTAAACACTAAAATTATCCTGATATCATCAATTATTCTTTTAATTCTTTATTAAATTAAAAAATCAATCACTTAAAACTGATTCTACAGTTAAACAAACAGAAAAAAAGAACAATAATTCACAAAACGTCTTCAAAAATTTATATGATATATTTGCACCCGTTAAGGCTGAACATCTGTTCATTAAGAGGGAATCAAGTGAGAAGAGATTCAATGCTTGGGCTGTACCCGCAACTGTAAGCTGTTTTAAACTTAAGATACATGATGCCACTGGAACCATTTCCGGGAAGGCGTATTTTGAGAAGCGAGCCAGGAGACCTGCCTTATCTGCATTCACTTCAGGAAGAGAAGGATTTGAAAAGATTCTAAATGTGCTCTCCTGCGGGAAAGTTTCGGGAATAAAACTTTAATTTAATTATATTATGAAAAAGATCTATCTTTTTTTTCTGCTGCTTTGTCTGCAGCTATTCTCAGCCCAGTTTACAGAGAATGACATTAAGTTCTGGGTAGGAACAGGTTCCAAAAAGGCTTATTTTATTGCTGATTTTAATGATGACGACAATCCCACATCGTATGCATGGGGCTACCGTTTTGATTCGGATGATCTAACGATGGAAGACCTTATCAATGCTGTTGCAGCAGCAGAACCTAAAATTGAAGCGGAGGTTCCTTCAGGTTTTCTTTACAGTTTCAATTATAACCACCATATTCCAAGCCTGGAAGACTATTGGTCTACATGGTCCGGTCCTTCTGCTGAAGATATGGAACTGAACAACGGGGTGAATAACGATCCTCTAATAAATGGAAAATGGTACGGAATTTCTTTTGGCTACGGATTTACTGATACTACGCCACCTCTTTCTCATCCTTCCACACCAGTGGCTGCCTATAGCTCCGCATCTTATAATCCCGTGCAGATCTCTAACTGGATCGGAACGGGAAGCAACAGCAGCCTTGTTGTTATTGACTTCGGAACCGACAGTTCTGCAGGAGATGCTCATTCTTTTGTTTTCGGAATCAGATACAACGGAAGCTTAACGGCAGAACAGGCTCTTCAGCTGATTCAGGCACAAGCTCCTTATTTTAATTTTACAGCAGACAACAGTCAGGTCAGCACATTGGCTCTAAATAATTTTACAGGAAATACTTCCGGCAACCATACATGGAAATTATTCAAAGGAAAAGATCTTTCAAGCTGGAGAGGACAATCCAGCCTTTCACAGATCCAATTGAGTAATAATGACTGGCTGGGTCTAAGTTTCGGACAGAGACTTCCGTTTACTCCAAGAGAAGCTTCTAATCTGATTCTGGGTGTTTCTGATATCCATAAAAAAGAATTCAGAATTTATCCAAATCCTGCGAGTGATTTTATCCAGATAGAAACTGCGGAGGATCTTAAAGAAGTCAATATATATGCTGTTTCAGGACAGAAAGTATTAAGTGCTTCTACTGCAAAAATTAATATACAGTCATTGAAAACGGGAATTTATATCGTTGAAATTAAAACCTCAAAGAAAACCACGATTCATAAGATTATTAAGAAATAAATGAAATGCGCCTCTCGAGGCGCATTTTTATTTTATGATTTTAATAGTAATTAATCACTGAAGTATTTTTCATCTCTTACTTTTGTCTTGAAACAAAAGCAGCAAAAATTCAAGACTGGAATCATCGGCTGAAGATGATTTTTATTCTCTAAAAATTCTAAACTCGTTCGGTAGATAGGTATGTTTAGAATCAGAATTTATCCCGCACTCAAACAGTAGAATTTTCTTAAAGTTCATAGAAATCATTTTTTTAACGCCTCTGCTTCCTAAGTCATCAGGCCCTATATTAAAATATCTCCTCCCAATCAACACTTGTCTAAACTCAAAAAAAAACGATTTCTTATTTCTACGAATTTTCATAAAACTTAAGTGGTCTTTTATTTTTCAAGGTGACTAAACTCAGGAGTAGCTAAGTGTTCAAGAACATTTATTCCTTTTGTGGCTACAATAAAAACAAAAAAACGCACCGGTTCCGGTGCGTTTTCAATATTCCTAAAAAAGAGGAAATTATTTTTTCTCTGTAGATCTCTGTAAAACTTCATCTACCATTCCGTAGCCTTTAGCTTCTTCAGAAGTCATCCAGTAATCTCTGTCTGAAGACTTTTCTACCCATTCATAAGTCTGCCCTGAATGGTGACCGATAATTTCATAAAGCTCCTGCTTTAATTTCAGCATCTCTCTCAGGTTGATCTCCATATCTGAAGCTACTCCCTGAGCACCTCCTGAAGGCTGGTGAATCATTACTCTTGAGTGCTTAAGTGCTGAACGTTTTCCTTTTTCTCCTGCTACAAGCAATACCGCTCCCATGGAAGCTGCCATTCCTGTACAGATAGTTGCTACATCCGGCTTGATGATCTGCATCGTGTCATAGATTCCTAAACCAGCATAAACGCTTCCTCCCGGAGAGTTGATGTAGATCTGAATATCTTTAGAAGGATCTGCACTTTCTAAAAATAAAAGCTGTGCAGTTACGATGTTGGCAACCTGATCGTCAATTCCTGTTCCCAGGAAGATAATTCTGTCCATCATCAGACGTGAAAATACGTCCATTTGTGCAACGTTTAATCTTCTTTCTTCCATGATATATGGTGTAAGATTCGTTGGACCATACATTCCCATATACTGATCGGTAGCCAGACCGCTGTTTCCTAAATGTTTTACAGAGAAATCTCTGAAGTCTTTTTTAATGTCCATATTTCTATTATGTATTATTAAATATTTTTCGAAGTTTAAATTACAACTTTTATTCCTAAAATTTTATAGGACTTTTTGTCAGAGAATTCCATCTCACAGTAAGTGATATGTCTGAAATTTATCTTTTCCTATCCATGTAGATGCCTTTGATAGGTGAATATTCGATAATATCACTCAGCCTGATTGATGCCTGTTTCAGCAAGGTAATCTTTTTGATCAGTTCGTAATATTTCACCTCATCTGTTCCGCTGTACTGATCCAACTGTCTTGCAGTCTCTTTGATCAGATAATCTATATACCGGTATTTATGCAGTAAAACATCGCCCTGTACCTGTTCTGCTATCTTGTCTCCGTAATTGGGAGCAAAAATATTTCTGGAACCCCAGTTTTCCAGTTCGTCCAAAGGAATCAGCGCATCTACGACCTTGGATGTAATTTCTTCATCCATAAAAGCCACAAAAAAGTTTCCGCTCCTCAGTTCATCCTTCTGAATACCTTCTTTTACCTGGTTAATGATAATTTCATTGCTTTTTACTAAAAAACTGTACTGTTCCTCTTCGAAATGCAGCAGGATTTCTTCAATCACTGTGATCTGATATTCTTCATTCTTTTCATTTGTCCTTTTCAGAACAATATCACCGAACATCAGCATATGGTCAACCAGTTTGCTTTCCATAAAGAGGACATCATACAGATAAGGATCTTCTTTTTCCTCATCCAAAGGTACAATTTCCAGTTTCGGCTGAATTTTTTCTTTCTGCTGCTGAACGTGCTGATTCTGGTTCTGTGTAATCTGTTTCTGAACATCCAGCTCATTAAAAAGGCTCTGTTCCGAAAGACCAAATTTATTGGAAACTTCTTTCAGATAGACTTCTCTTTTCAAAGCATTCTGTACAAAAGAAACCGATTTCACGATATTCTGAATAGCTTCGGCTTTTTTTATCGGATCATTTCCGGCATCTTTTAAAAGGATATCTGCCTTAAAGTCGATGAAGTCAGTCGCTTCATTTTCGATGAATTTTTCCACATAATCCTGTGGGTGTTTTCTGGCAAATGAATCCGGATCATCACCTTCCGGGAAAAGCAGGACACGGATGTTCATTCCTTCCGTCAAAAGCATGTCAATACTTCTGAAACTGGCTTTGATACCGGCATTATCACCGTCAAAAAGAATGGTTACATTTTCAGTCAGCCTTTTGATCAGCTTAATTTGCTCGATCGTCAAAGAGGTTCCCGAACTGGCCACTACATTCTCAATTCCGGACATATGGAGCGCAATAACGTCCATATACCCTTCCACCAGAAGACAGTTGTTTTTTCTTGAAATGGCCTGTTTACTCTGATTTAAACCGTAAAGTACATTGGACTTGTGGTAAATTTCCGTTTCCGGAGAGTTCAGGTATTTGGCTGTTTTTACATTATTCTTAAGAATTCTGGCTCCAAAACCTAAAACCCTGCCTGAAAAACTGTGAATCGGGAATATTACCCTTTCCCTGAAACGGTCGATTCCGGAAGGTGTGTTTTCAGGGAATATGGACAGTCCTGATTTTTCAAGGATGTCTTTTGTATATCCCTTTTCTTCCGCATACACAGTGAAAGCATTCTTCTGCTCAACGGAATATCCGAGCTGGAATTTTCTAATGATATCATCTTTCAGCTCACGTTCTCTGAAGTACGCCAAACCAATACTTCTTCCTTCTTCTGAATCCCAAAGGATCTCCTGAAAATAAGAATTGGCTACCTCATGAATTTTGTACAGCTGGTCTTTTTCCGTCTGTGCATGTTTGGCTTCTTCGGAGAATTCCCGCTGGTCTTCTTCAATTTCAATCCCGTATTTTTTAGCAGCGTGGCGAAGGGCTTCAGGATACGTGAAGTTTTCGATTTCCATAAGGAAAGAAATGGCTGTTCCCCCTTTCCCCGTTGAGAAATCTTTCCAGATCTGTTTGCTTGGAGAAACGACAAAACTGGGTGACTTTTCATCATGGAAAGGACTGAGCCCTTTAAAGTTAGACCCGGCTCTTTTCAGCTGAACGTACTCTCCTACTATCTCTTCTACCCGTATCGTTGAAAAAATTTTATCTATGGTCTGTTTGGAAATCATAGTGTAAAATTAAATATTTAGTTTGAAGAAAAAAATTTACCTCAAAAGAATGATTTTAATCATTACAGCTATTTATATTAATTCTAAGTAAAAATAATAAGTTTGCATTGAAAAATTTTAAACATTAAGCATGATTACAAATCAACTCTTTAATTTATTAAAGCGGACCAAATTAAGCATGATCGGGGCTCTTGCCCTTTCAGGCTGGACTGCCATGGAGGCACAGGTGGTTTCCTATTATTCATTCTCTCAGAATCAGGGAACATATACCTCACTGTCCAGCCCAACGAATATTGCAACCGCTACAGCATCTTCAGGTACCGGTGCACTGGATGACAATGTGTATGAACTGAATAATGCCATTCCCTTTTCTTTTCCTTTTAACGGGAGTTCATTTAATTCTATAAAGGTATATGCCAATGGATTCATCAGCTTTGGAAGTGCCAATACCAGTTCTACTGACCCTATCAGTTCAGGAGTTTCTTATTCGGGGGTTATTTCACCGCTGTCTGCGGACCTTGAGTCCCTTTATAACATCAACGGGTTAACAGGATCTATTGATTATGCCGTTGTGGGAAGTGCCCCGAACCGTGAATTTGTTGTACAATGGAGTCATTTCAGGCCTTATGCATCCACTCCTGCTACTGCAGCTTCTCACCATAACTGGAATTTCCAGGCAAGACTGCATGAAAACGGCAGTGTACAATATGTATACAATATGACTTCCCAGGGAACACCAAGTGCAACAAATGTTAAAGTGGGTCTGAGAGGAACGACAAGCAGCGATTACAACAACAGGGCTGCTTCAGGAAATACCGGCAGCAACTGGAACAATACGACAGCAGGAACGAATTCTTCTGCAGGAATTGCCACCAACTACAGTTTTCTTCCTTCGCAGGGTCTTACTTTCAACTGGACCGCTCCAAGTGCATGTGTTGCACCCGCCACACAGCCTTCTAATTTAACTTTAACGAATTCTGGAATTATTATTAACGGAAGTTTTACTGCCAGTTCTCCTGCAGCAGATAAATATCTTATCCTGAGAAACGTCAACGGAATGATTCCTAATGCTCCGTCAAACGGAACGGTATATACCACAGGAGAAAATTCTTCCCTTAATGCATATGTGGCCTATTATGGTGCCAATACCACTTTTGAAAATAATTACAATCACGGTATAAGGGGAAATAATCAGTATACTTATACCGTTTATGCTGTGAATTCAAACTGTCTGAACGGGCCTCTGTACAATACACAGAATCCTGTAAGCAGCTCTGTTACTAACTGCCCGATTTCCGTAAACAGCATTACGGCTTCCAATGCAACGACCAATTCATTTGATATAGCATGGCCAGCTCCTGAAAACGGCAATGCACTGCCGGTCAGCACAATTATCGAAGTGGCAGCTGACAGTAATTTTAGTTCAATGGTAGCGGGCTCACCTTTTACATTGGGTACTTCTACTTTGTCTCAGCATATTGCGGGACTTCAGCCGAACACTCAATATTTCATCCGTGGAAAAAGTGTAACCACACAGTGTGAAAGCTCATACTCCAGCACGGTAAGTATATATACTGCCTGTACCCCTGTTTCTGCATTTTATGAAAACTTTGATGCGGTTTCAGGAACCAACAGTCTTCCTAATTGCTGGGGTAAGATTCTGACATCCAATAACGGATCTACACCGACCATTAACTTAACGACTACAGAAGCTGATTCAGCACCGAATAATATCAGTTTTTACGGAAACGGAGCTACCACAACGGAAGCTTCTACAAAGATCATTCTGGTAAGCCCTCAGTTGACAAATATCAGCAGCGGAACACACAGACTCCGTTTTAAAGCAAAAAAAACGTCTTCGGATTCCAAAATTCAGATCGTTGCCTTAACAGGAAACACGGCTTCCGCCAACGTAGAAATTATCGAAACTTTACCACTAACAACTACATATCAGGAGTATATCGTATATATCAATAATTACACAGGATCTGCTGATCATTTAGGAATAAGAAGAATAGACGGAAGTACATGGTCTTATATGTATGTAGATGATGTGATCTGGGAAGCTGCTCCAACCTGTCCGGAACTGGCTTCGGTGACTCTCAACGCAGAAACTTACAATGGTGCTCAAATTTCATGGATCAATGTAAACAATCAACAGCCCGGAACAGGATATGAATATTTTGTATCTGCATCCAACACACCGCCTGCAGATACAAATACCTTTGTTTCACTGGCGCCAACAGCAAACTCTGTAACTGTTTCAGGACTTGCAAACGGGACCTATTATTTCTGGATCAGAAGAGTGTGTGCACCGGGAGACAAAAGCCCGTGGAAATCAGTAATGTTTACGACCGTTCCTACGGCACCTGCACCATGGAAAGAAGAGTTCTCAACATCGACATTTCCTCAGGGATGGACTACCGGAACCAGTCCGCAGGCATTTGCCCTTGGTTCGGAAAGAGGAGCTACAGGAACAGGAACGACACCAAGAAACCTTTATAAAAATCTATATGCAAGTTCAACGGCAGGAACTTTCAGCACAATCAGTGTAGGCCCGCTGAACACTGCTGATTATGAACTAAGTTTCTATTATAAACAGAGTAACTACAGCAGCCCTTTCGCATCATTACCCGATTGGGGAAGTTTTGAAGTACAGATCTCTACAGATTTCGGAGCTACCTGGACAACGATAGGAACAGTAAGTAATGAAGCCGGAACAGGAAGTTATATTAAAAAAACATATTCTCTCGCCGCTTACCAAAACCAGTTTGTAAAAGTTAGAATTAATGCCAACAGGACGGCGGGAGATTTTGATCTTTCTTTTGACAGTTTTGAAATTAAGGGAGGTTCACTTTCTACTCTTGAAACGGTAAAAGATAAATTAAGAATCTATCCGAATCCTGCAGTCTCTTTCGTAAAGATCGACTCTAAGGAGAAAGTAAAATCTTTTGAACTGTATAATGTTTCTGGACAGCTTGTGAAAACAGGCGGTCAGGTTCAGGAAGTATCACTTGAAAATCTAGCTTCGGGAATATACATCCTTACGGTAACGCTGGACAATGGCCGGACTGTTATCAATAAGATCATTAAACAGTAGTCTTTGTATTATTAAATGATAAACCGGCTGGAAGTATTTTTTCAGCCGGTTTTTTTGAGTATTTTAAAACAGTATTCCGGTGATCCTATTAAGTATTTGTATAAATTATATAATTTAGATTTAAATTTGCAGTATGAAAATACAGTCTTTACATGAATGGCAGGAAGTTGTTGATAAGATCATTCCTGACTTGAAGCATAACATATTACTTTTAAAGGGAAATCTTGGCGCAGGTAAAACAACGTTCACTCAATTTCTTCTTAAAAAACTGGGAAGTCAGGATGAAGTGAACTCTCCTACTTACTCTATTGTCAACGAATACAATACGCCGAAAGGAAAGATCTATCACTTTGATCTCTACCGGTTAAAAAACATTGAAGAAGTATATGATATCGGCATTGAAGAGTACCTGGATAATGCTTTTTTATGCATCATAGAATGGCCTGAAGTGTACGAAGAAGAGCTCTATGGGCTTAACTACCACACAATGAGCATCGTGAATACAGGGGATGAAAGAGAAATTTCATTCGAGTAAATATTATGTATCTTTGCTTATCAATTCAATTGTAAAATAACAACCTGTAAGACATAATTTATTTAAAGAATGAGTACTACAAATATTTTTACTCCTTTTACCGAAGAAGAATTAATGCCGCAAGAAGAAAAGCTGGAGGTTATAAAGAAAGGAAAACAGTTCAGTATTGGAATTCCTAAAGAAACCTGTCTTAATGAGAGGAGAACCTGCATTACTCCTGACGCGGTACAGGTATTGGTAGAACACGGTCATGAGCTTATTATAGAAGCAGGTGCCGGAGAAGGTTCTTTTTTTACAGATCTGCAGTATTCTGAATCCGGAGCAAAGATCACTAATGATCCTAAAGAAGCTTTCGGACAGGATCTTATCTTAAAGATCAATCCTCCTACAGAAGAAGAAATTGATTATATGAAACCTAATACGTATCTGGTTTCAGCTCTTCAGATCAACTTAAGAGATAAAGCTTATTTCTTAAAGCTGGCCGAAAGAAAGATCAATGCTATTGCGTTTGAATTTATCGTTGACGAATACAAACAGCTTGCTCTGGTAAGACTGGTCGGCGAAATAGCAGGAACAGTATCTATCTTATATGCCTCTGAACTTCTTGCCCTTTCCAACGGTTTAATGCTGGGTGGGATCACAGGAGTAAGACCTGCAGAAGTGGTTATATTAGGTGCGGGAATTGTGGGCGAATTTGCCACAAAAGCAGCCATCGGACTGGGAGCCAGTGTGAGGGTTTTCGACAATTCACTTTCCAAGCTGAGAAGGCTTCATACCCTTGTAGACAGCAGAGTTCCTACATCGATCATTGATCCTAAAGAATTAAGTAAAGCATTAAGACGTGCTGATGTGGTCATCGGTGCCCTTCCAAGATTAAATATGACGCCTATCGTTACCGAAGAAATGGTTGCGAAAATGAAAAAAGGGAGTGTCATTATTGATATTACCATAGATAACGGCAAGGTGATCGAAACATCGGAACTTACGACAATGGAAGATCCTTATATCATCAAACATGGTGTCATCCACTGCGGACTTCCGAACCTTACGTCAAGAATGCCACGAACAACGACCAAAGCAATTTCCAATTTCTTCCTGTCTTATATTCTGAATTATGATGAAGAAGGTGGTTTTGAAAATATGCTGATCCGCAAAAATGAAATGAAGCAGAGTTTGTACATGTACAAAGGAAGACATACGAAAAAAGTGATCTGCGACCGTTTCGGACTTACTTATCATGATATCAATCTTTTAATTTTCTAATGAAAAAGCTTAAATTCTTTTTAATAGGCCTTATTCCAGGGCTGATTCTTGTATTCTTTATTTTAAACAAAAAAGGCGCAAGCTGCAGCGGATATCTTCCAAACAGCCGTGTGATTGCCGAAACTCTTTCTAAAGAATTCAAATATTCTGAAGATGCCAAAAGTGCAATGAGCACTTATAAAATAGATGAAAAGTTTATAAAAGACAATATCATTACCAACGGGAAAGTAGATTTCGAAAGAAGCCATGCTCAGAAAAAGCCGTGTCCGGACTATGTGATCACTTATCCGGAGAATAATCCTTCTTATGAGATTACGTTTGAAAAGTGTGAAGAAACCACTACTGTAAACAGTCTGAAAAAACTTAAATAATCCTGACGATCTTTCACTTATTTTACTGAAAGACCATTAACCGTTATTTTTATGGAAGGCAATTACTACATGATCCACGATTATCTGATATTCATTGGAGTATTTGCTATTTTCTTTCTGCTTACCGTCAGTATTTACCTGTTCAGCCAGAACGCAAGGATGAAACAGAAAAACATCCGACTGTCCGAAACCAACAACATCATTGAGAAAAAACTGAATGAAGTTCAACTAGAGCATATCGGCACAAAGCTTAACCCTCATCTTTTTAAGAATATTCTCAATTCTGTGCAGTCGCATGCGTACCAGACGTATATGTCTCTTGATAAGCTTGCGAACGTTCTGGATTATATTCTGTATGAAAGCAACAATAAATTTGTAAGTCCCAAAGAAGAGCTTAATTTTGCTTTAAGCCTCATTGAAATCAATAAAATAAAGATCAATCCTCTTTTTGATTTCAGAATAAAATCTAAGATCGATAAGTCTGACACCGTTTATGAAGAAAAAGTCTTCGCTCCGTTGATCTCTGTAGATCTTATTGAAAATGCCTTTAAACATACTGATTTTCTGGCACAGGATTCTTTTATTTCGATCCATCTGGAGCTTGAAAACAGGGTGTTCACCATGAAAGTCAGCAATAAATCTTCCTTAAAGAATATTCTTGAAAAGGAAAACAGTGGTTTCGGAAGTCAATCACTGGATCAACGGCTTAAAATGATTTACAGCAGTCATTACCAGCTGGAGAAAAGTTCAAAAAACGGTATATTCACCGCAGAATTAAAAATCAATTTAGGAGAGTTCTATGATAAAATGCGTTATTCTTGATGATGAACTTCTGGCGATCAGCTATTTAAAGCTTTTATGCGAACAGATTGAAAATGTAGAAGTCGTAAAGGCCTTCAACGATCCTAAAGTTTTTCTGAGCGAAATAGATAAGATCGACTGTAATCTCTGTATCCTCGATATTGAGATGCCGGGAATGACCGGGCTTCAGGTAGCCGAACTTATTTCAGGATCCAAAAAAATCATCTTCACCACTGCTTATAAGGAATATGCTGCGGAAGCTTTCGACCTTAATGTGGTAGACTACGTCAGAAAACCTATCAAAAAAGAGAGACTGATTCAAGCATTTGAAAAAGCAAAAGAACTGGTAGACATTCCTCATAAAAAGGATCTGATTGAATGGAATACCAACATCGGCAGGACAGTGATTTTCACTGAACAGATTGCGTATATAAAAACATCAGAGATCGACAGCCGCGACAAAGATATTATCCTGAATGACGGCACTACCATTGTCCTTAAAAACCTCAGCTTTAAAACACTCCTTGAAATGCTTCCTCCAAAAGATTTTGCTCAGGTAAATAAAAAAGAGATCATTGCACTTTCTTCCATTAAAGTATTTTCCACCAACGAAATTATTACAACCATTCATTCAGAAGGAGAAAATTTTCTTAAACTCCAGATTGGAGATGCCTATAAACAAGCCTTAATGGAACTGTTCGGAAAGTAGATCTTTCAGACATTTCCGGTTTTACTGCATAATATATCGGTTTCATTACATCTCCTCTTTTACAGGGCCTATCCTGTGTATTTTTGTGGCTGATTAAATGATTATATGAAAAATTGTATGTATGCAGCAGGAATTCTCATATCCGGACTTTGCTTTTCCCAGGAAACCGTTTCAAGAGTAAAAGCCTCTTTTTTCGATGGGATTGTGGTGGCCGGATATGTAGATCATGGAGCTTTTATAAACTTTACAGGACCTAATATAAGCTTTACCCATAAAGGAGTGAAACTTATCGCGGGAATGCTTCCTTCACTGCGAATCAAAGAAGACCGTTCACCGGGAACCAAAAACAGTCCTGTGATGCCCAACCTGGGTGCTGGTCTTACGGTAGTGTACAAAAAGATCGCTCTTCAGATACCGGTCTATTATAATACGAAAACATCTACAGAAAACGGAGCCTGGAAAATTGGTGCAGGCCTCGGCTATTCTTTTAAATAGACTTTTATTACATTTTTTAGAACATTTATTACATTTTAGAAATTAGGATGTGTAACATCAATATATTCTTATCAACTTTGCATTAAAATATAAGGAATCATGAACTGGGGGAAATACAGAAATTTAATTTTTTACATACTGACGATCGCCTTTTTTTCCTGCCTGATGTACTTCTTCATCATAGAAGGACAAACGCTGGAGATCAAGGAAAATATAGTAACAAAAACAAACACCGGATCTACCTGGGAAAATTTCCAGGAATCCTTTAAGGCAAACCTTCATCATCCGCTGGCTCTGCTTCTTGCCCAGATTGTCACCATTATTCTTGTGGCGAGACTGTTTGGATGGATCTGTATGAAGATCAAGCAGCCTACAGTTATTGGTGAAATGATTGCAGGTATTGTTTTAGGGCCTTCCCTATTGGGAATGTACTTTCCGGAATTTTCAGCATTTCTTTTCCCGAAAGAATCTTTAGGCAACTTACAGTTTTTGAGTCAGATAGGACTTATCCTGTTCATGTACATCGTAGGTATGGAGCTGGATCTTAGTGTATTAAGGAAAAAAGCTCATGATGCCGTGGTGATCAGCCATGCGAGTATCATTATTCCTTTTGCATTAGGAATCGGACTGTCCTATTTTGTTTATCAGGAATTTGCACCGGAAGGTATTCAGTTTACTTCCTTTGCCCTTTTCATTGCTATTTCAATGAGTATTACGGCTTTTCCGGTACTGGCGAGAATTGTTCAGGAAAGAAATCTTCAGAAGACCAAACTGGGAACCATTGTGATTACCTGTGCGGCAGCAGATGATATTACGGCATGGTGTATCCTTGCTGCAGTGATCGCGATTGTAAAAGCAGGTTCTTTTACCAGTTCTATTTACGTGATCATCATGGCTATTGCTTATGTATTTTTAATGATTAAAATTGTAAGGCCTTTCTTAAAAAGAATCGGAGATCTTCAGGCAGGCAAAAATACCATCAGCAAACCGATGGTCGCTATTTTCTTCCTGACGCTGATCCTTTCTGCATATGCTACTGAAGTAATTGGTATTCATGCATTATTCGGAGCGTTTATGGCGGGAGCTATTATGCCTGAAAATGCAAAATTCCGTACTCTTTTCATTGATAAAGTTGAAGACGTGGCTTTAGTCCTGCTTCTTCCTTTATTCTTTGTATTTACAGGTCTTCGTACCCAGATCGGATTACTGAATGACGGACATCTCTGGATTACGGCAGGATTTATCATCCTAACGGCTGTGACCGGAAAATTTATAGGAAGTGCACTCACCGCACGCTTTGTAGGAATCAACTGGAAAGAAAGTTTAACGATCGGTGCTCTGATGAATACCCGGGGGTTAATGGAGCTTATTGTATTGAATATAGGATATGATCTTGGGGTATTAAGTCCGGAAATATTCGCAATGCTTGTGATCATGGCTTTATTTACAACGTTTATGACAGGCCCAGCTTTGGATTTTATTAATTTTATTTTTAAATCTAAAAAAAGCGGTGATGAAGAAATTCACGATGATAATGATTCCAAGTACCGCGTACTGCTCTCTTTTGATAAGCCTGAATCTGGAAGCACCTTACTGAAACTGGCCCATGATTTCACCAATAAAATGAACGGCAATAAAAGCATCACTGCCATGAATATTGCTCCGGTGGACGAGATGCATGCCTATGATATCAATGAGTATGAAGATGCCCAGTTCAAAAACGTGATTGAAACTTCACACGATCTTAAACTGGAAGTCACTACTCTTTTCAAAGCTTCTACAGATATTGAGAATGATCTTACAGGTATTTCAAATAAAGGAAACTATGATCTTCTTCTGATCATGCTCGGGAAGTCGATGTATGAAGGAAGTTTATTGGGAAGACTTTTGGGATTCACCACAAAGATCATCAATCCTGAAAAACTTCTGAACACAGTAAAAGGCAAAGGAAATATTTTCAACAATTCTCCTTTTGACGATTTTACGCTTCAAATCCTGGACAAAACCCATATCCCGGTTGGCGTTATGGTAGAAAAAAATTTCAAGTCTGCAGATAAAGTATTTGTGCCGATTTTCAACCTCAGCGATTTTTATCTTCTGGAATATGCCAAAAGACTGATCAACAATAACAATTCCCAGATCATTATCCTGGATGCAGCCGGACAGATCCGAAATAATATTGAGGTTAAGGAACTGATCAGAAGTATAGAACAGGTTGCTCCCAATCACATTACTTTATATAATGAGAAAAAGATTGAGAAAGAGTTTCTGAATTCACAGGATCTGATGCTGGTCAGCAGCAAGAGCTGGAAAAATCTGATCGACAGCAAGAGCCTTTGGTTATCAGACATTCCTTCAACGTTGATTATCTCTAATCCATAGTTTTTAAACAAAAAAAGGACAATGGAACAATAAAGAACCTATAGAAACATTAAATAGGTTATACAGAATCACATCACTTTATATAACAAGAAACAGTCCACAGTCCATAACTTTCGTTTTCAGTATTGATCAGCAAATTTCTATTTCTTATGCTATTCCAAGCGTGGTTGATCAATAATGATACGGAACTGTAGAACCGGCAGCTGACCTTCCTGCAGAAGGGAAAGCTGCCGGGGAATCTGCGGAAATTTTCACCCGGGTAACAATGCACCCGTGTAATAACAATATAATAAACTGGTATTCAACAATCATATTACTTTTCGTTCTTTAGTTTCAGGAGTTTCTGAAATGCTTCGGAAAACCTTTTCTGCTCTTCATTGATATAATCACTGCTGAACGGAGCACCACAATCCAGACTGTTGAGTACGTGAACCAGTTTTCCTTTTTCGAAATAATTTCTGTTCTCTTCTATCTCTGATTTTTCAAAATCAAAAGCTTCGGTATCATTATTTTCTTTCATGGCTTTTACATCATAAAAAAGTGGCCGGTTGTAGGTATATATTTTCTCAAAAACAAAAGATAACTTTCCATTCAGCAGATAATATTCTGTAAGCACCTGCCCCATTTCGCCATAAAGTCTTGCGGTAATCTTTTCAAGACCTCCTTTCTGTTCGTAAAATACAGCTTCCCCGCCTTCTGCAGACTCCCCTTCTATATCTTTCTTTTTTATTGAACTCCATTTTGTAATGGAATTGATCCTTTTGAAATTTTGGCGAATGGGCTTAAGCCTGTCGTCCAAAAATTCATTAACACTTTTATCCTCTTCATTGAAGGATTCCTTAATCTTTATCGTATCAGATGTATTAACCTGTAAAGACGTGGGAATTCGCTGCTTTCCAGTTTCGGTTGGGAAGATTTCCGCATGGCAACAATGTGTGGCCGCAATGGCCGCCAGTAAAGTGTAAAAACGATTTTTCATGATCATTGTATTTTGCTGTGATATTGATCTGCTGTTCAACAGCAAATCTACTCAATCTTATTTATTCCTGCATCAGGCAGCGTTTTAAAACCTGAAGAAGTATCTCCAATGCCAGCGCTCGTATCCAAATAAAGACTCAACAATATCAGACTTTTTTAGATTAAGCATTGATGTACTACATAAAAAAACCAACTGTTAAAAAGTTGGTTTTTATTTCAAAAGTGTGTTCAATACGTTTGTTTTTGTATTCATTCACGACCTTATTTCACTTTAAGGAAAGTTCCACGTAACGTTGCATTCAATCCAAACTCACACCCTGATACCTTTTCAGACGAGACTGGTGTAATGGTTAAAAACCCATTATAAAACGTAACGAGGAATGCACATGATGTATTGATTTCAATAGTAAACTGATTATTTTTAATCATCACCTCTCCCGACGCATCTGCAATATTTCTACCCGGGGCCCTCGTCACAGAACCAATGTCATAGGAATACATCTGATCTTTTATCTTCTTAATAGTGATACTTCCCTGATACCCATCTTCTCCATACTGGTAGGTATATGTTCCTTCAAAACGATCAGATGAAGCAGGTGAAAATACTTCCGGCTTTGGATTTACTTTAGATTGGACATCAAGTACCATAGGATAAACTGCATCAGACTTTGTAGAATTCCAGGCACCCTCTAATTTTCCATTTTTCAATACCGCGTCAATAATTCCGCTGATATTTCCATCTTTCTCAAATTCCTCCAGATGATAATGATTTCCGGAATCCAACTTTCCAATTATTTTAATGGGTTTCTTTTCTTTAGTCTTTACATATTTAATATTTCCCAAAACCACATTGTTTGAAACGCTGATGGTGAGTTCAACAGGGATCTTTTTGTCAAGAAGACCGCTAAAACTATAATTTGCGTCTGTATTCTTTTGCTGGGCGTGACAGATACCGGCGGTAAAGCATATACCAAATATTACTTTTTTCAGATAGCTCATATGATTATATTTTAATGATAAGATACATAAGATGTAGTGAAATCGTTTTGTTGTTACCAAAAGACTTCGCCGTACAAAAATACAAAAAGGCTGCAACTACCCTCTCACTTCTAGCAGGAAAAGCCAGTTAAATTAGCCCGTGCTTAAGCGATTACATTATATTGAGTCCCGAAAGGACCTGCAAATCCTGCGAGCGTATTAACTTTTAGGTTCGCTTATTGGCTAACGATATAATTAGATACCACAAAAATCACGATTTAATGACTTAGGCCGATGGATGGCACAAAGTTTGAAACTAATTAATTACCATCACTAATAATATATTTCATTCTGAAAATTTACACAAAATAGGCTTGACCACTTGGATCAGGCCTATTTTTATTTTACAATGATCAATATCCCAATAGAATGAACTACCAGTATAAAAATGTATCAATTCTGTATTTTTTGTTACTGAAAGTTAATAAGGTTTTCCGATCACTACTTATCATTTCCAAATATCTTAATATCGAACTGTATTCCCGGAACAATACTTCTGGAAAAGGTCTCTGAAAAAGAAATATTATTTTACTTTTACATTTAGAAAAACTACAGTAATAATATAAATAAAAACACTTATCCCACGAACTTCTATGAAAAGTATATTCTTCATCGTCATACTCATGTTCTTCTTTTCATTTTCCTGTAAAAAGAATGAAAATACAGTGATTCATATCCCTAACAAAGATACTTTATGGCTAAAAGAAAAAACAGTTGTATTCATATCTCCCAGCCTCAAGAAAATCGAAAAACTGAAAAAAGAACAGGGAGAAGACTTTTACACGATTGCAGATGATGCCAATTATTATTACGCCAATTCCACAGAGCATATGGATTCTTTACATGAAAAATACACGAACCAAAATGAAACGGTCATTCTAGCCTATAAGGACGGAACGAAAACCAAAGTGATTCCCAAACAAAAAAGCGACTGGTATTCAATACTGTATAAAGACAGAAACTTTAAAGTTGTAGATTTAATCAATTTCACAGAGGAATATTCATTATTTTTGAACCATTCTACAAAGTAAATTTAAACTTTCATCCATGAAAAAAATAAGTTTCGTCTGCTGCAGTCTGTTAGTTTTTACAGCCTGTAAAAATGATTCAAAAGTAACGACCACTGAAACCGTCACTGCTAAAAAAGACAGCGTTATCGTTAAAACTCAGGCAGAAGAAAATACACCAACCGCTGAAACCAAAGAGCTTCCCACTTTGAAAGAATGCACAGAAAAGCAGGTAGAATATGAAACCGAAGTCGAATGTATCTTTAAAAACAAAGACGTCAGTGAAGTTTATCACAAGACTATAAAAGACCGGGAGATAGAAAAAGCAGAACTTTTACTGCCAGAACTTCCAAAAGAAAATATCACTAAAGAAATCAATAAAGACGGTCTGATTTCCATCAGCTACATAGTTTCTCCAAAGAAAACAGATATTGAGTTTCAGTTTGAGGGCGGAGTAACCACCTTAAGTCTGGAGCAGAAAGATAAAGACGTTAAAAGAGTTATCATTCACAGCGCAGACTAAAGCGGCGAAGAAGCTCCATAATAATTTAAGCCAAAAATATCCTGTGTTTAAAAAATGTTTTATACCTTTGCTCTGTGAATTTCAATAACGGAACATATTATTATAGAATTTTAAACTCAGATCTGGGCTAGGGATTCTTATGAACATAATTTACAACCTCGTCCTTTGACGGGGTTTTTTATTTTAAAAAATTAAGAAAGATGAAAATAAGTATTATTGGTGCAGGTTTAATCGGGGGTTCAATGGCTTTAAAATTAAGATCAAAAGGCATGGCCGATTTCATCTATGGAATCGATAACAATCAGCAGCACATCAATGAAGCTCTGGAACTTAAGATCATTGATGCAGGTACTGATCTTGAATACGGGGTCAAAAATGCAGATTTTATTATCCTGGCGATCCCTGTGGACGCAGCCAGAAAACTCCTGCCCTCTGTTCTGGATCTGATCTCTGATCATCAGACCGTCATGGATGCCGGATCTACAAAAGCAGGAATCGTCAATGCCGTCAAAGATCATCCTAAACGCTCCCGGTTTGTGGCGTTCCACCCGATGTGGGGTACAGAAAACAATGGTCCTGCATCAGCTGTTTCAGACAGTTTTTCAGGAAAGGCAGGTGTGATCTGCAACAAGGAAGAGTCTGCACCCGATGCCCTTCAGCTGGTAGAAAAAGTGGCGGAAAACCTCGGTATGCACCTCATCTATATGAATGCGGAAGACCATGATATTCATACCGCTTATATTTCACATATCTCACACATTACCTCTTACGCTTTAGCCAATACGGTTCTGGAAAAAGAACGTGAAGAAGAAACCATTTTCCAGTTGGCCAGTTCCGGTTTTTCTAGTACAGTACGTCTTGCCAAATCCCATCCTGAAATGTGGGTACCCATCTTTAAACAAAATAAAGAAAACGTACTCGATGTCCTGAATGAACATATCACCCAGCTCAGAAAGTTCAAGGCTGCTCTGGAAAAAGAAAATTATGAATACCTGGAAGAACTGATCACGAATGCCAACAGGATCAGAGGCATATTAAGGTAAATCCGGATTAACGGATATTCAAATAACAGGAAGCTGAAAGAAACAGTACGAAGGTCAGGACCGCTCTTACTGCTTCTTTCAGCTTTTCTATTTTAAGCATTTCCTTTTGATTCTCATTGAAAAAACTCCCCTCCTATGGTGGTAAACCTTAGATTTGACGGAGTGGTTCCATCTTTCAGTCCATTACTCATCCACACTTCAATTTTTTCTTTCTACAGCATTAAAATTTGGGTCATTCAAGTAATTACATCAATTAAATTTTAATAAAATTAAAAAACATTTTAACTTTATTAAAAAAAAGCTTACTTTCGTAAAAAATATAATCCATGAAACTTCCGACGGTTTGTCCAAGTTGCGAAAATACTTTAAACGTAAGTCAGATGAAATGCCCGAGCTGCAAAACAGAGGTAAGCGGCGAATATGAACTTCCCGTTCTGCTTAAGCTTAATCGCGAAGAGCAGGAATTTGTTGTGAATTTTTTACTTTCCAGCGGCAGCATCAAAGAAATGGCCAAGCAGGCCGGACTCTCCTACCCGACTATGAGAAATAAAATGGACGACCTGATAACCAAAGTCGGACAGTTAAAAAATAACCTGTAAACCGACCGTAATGAACTGGAAAACTATTTTTAATCCGTTTGAAAGATTTGATGATAAACTTCTGCTGGTTATCGGCCTGTTGGGAACAGCTCTAATTGTTTTGCTGGGATACTACTGGACAGGTAACTCCTTCATCAGTATCTACAGGATCAGCCGCATGGACAAGGTAACCTTTGAGGCTATCGCTATTCCCACTTTTATAAGTTTTGCTTCAGCCATTATCATTCTTTTCATATTGGGGAGGATTTTAAACAATAAGACAAGAGTCATTGATATTGTCAATACCGTACTCATTTCACAACTGGTGGTGAGTGTTATGCAGGTAATGGATAAAATCCCTTTAATAAAAAATACCCAGGCCAGAATGATCAGCCAAAAGGCCCACCCTTCGGAAGCCTTACCTATCTGGGACCTTACCGTTACGATAGGCATAGCAACCATCAGCCTTATCATTATGATCTATAGTATCACACTCTATTACAATGGTTTCAAAACAGCAACCAACATCAAAAAATGGCAGCACATTACTCTTTTTGCGGCCGTTTCATTACTAACGACTATGATATGCCAAATTTTAATATCTAAATACTTTTAAATAACATGAAAATCAAATTTCTACTGGTGCTGGTCTTTCTGGCACAGATTTGTCACGCCCAAATCGAAGGAACATGGAACGGTGAACTCGATACCCAGATGATGAAACTTCCTTTGGTTTTAAAGATTAAAAAAGGACCTGAAGGATATACATCCCTGATGAACAGCCCTAAGCAAAGCAAAGACGATATTAGTGTAGACCGGACAGGTTTTACCAATAATGAGCTTAGTTTTGAGATCAGGAAAATCAATGCCTCTTACAAAGGTATTTTTAAAGAAGATCACATTGAAGGGACTCTCACCCAGGGCGGAAAGGCTCTACCTTTGAACCTGTTCAGAGATCTTCCGGTTTCTAAAAACGATGATGTTTCCTATCTCCATGGAAAAGCCATCAACAAAGAAAAAATTGATGATTTTCTGGACTATATTGCTCAGAAAAATCAGGGAATAGGCAGTGTTGCTATTTTCAGAAACGGGGTTCAGGAATATCACAAAGACTTTGGCCAGCAGTTGTTAAAAAACGTGACTTATGACAAAGACACCCAATATCAGATAGGATCTGTCAGTAAAATGATCACCGCAGTAATGCTGATGCAGCTTGTTGAAAACGGAAAGCTTAAACTGGACGAAAAACTGTCAAAATTCTATCCCGAAATTCCTAATGCAAAAAAGATCACCCTGCACCAAATGCTGAATCATACCAGCGGACTGGGCGATTATGTAGGTGAGCCAAAGGACAACTGGCTTTTCAAAAAGCCTGTAGGTGATAAAGCGATCATCGCAGAGATCAAAAAGCAGGGCGTAAGCTTTGAACCCGGAAAAAAACTGAGATATTCCAACTCAGCCTATTTTCTCTTGAGCAGAATTCTTGAAAAACTCTCAGGTAAGCCATATAACGTTATATTAAAAGAAAATATCCTTGAAAAAGCAGGAATGAAACATACCTTCTCGGTCATGGATGATCCAAAGAATGTGTTTAAATCCTACAAATTCACAGACGGCAACTGGAACGAAGTTTCTGATTTTAATTTTTATAACTGTATCGGTTTGGGAGATATCGTCTCTACAACGGAGGATATGAACCTTTTCATGGACGCTTTATTCAGTGGAAAATTCATCAAAAAAGAAACGCTTGACATGATGATCTCCAATAAAAATGAAAAGGTCTTCGGAATAGGAATGATGAAAATGCCTTTCTATACCATTACTGCTTACGGACACGGTGGCGATACAGCAGGTTCTCATTCTACCGTATCTTATGAACCTACCGACAAGCTTTCTTTTGCTGTCACTCTGAACGGAGAAAACATGCGTCATAATGATCTGTACCTTGGCATTTTAAACCTGTTGTATGGAAGAGATTATAAATATCCATCGTTTGATCATGGAAAATCTGATCCTGAGCTGGACCCATATGCAGGAGAATATGAATCAAAAGAAATTCCGATTCCTTTAACTGTCTTCTCCAAAAACGGATCTTTATTTGCACAGGGAAAAGGACAACCTGAGTTTCCCCTGAAAAAGATTGAAAAAAATAAATATCAGTTTGAACAGGCAGGAATTACGATTCTCTTCATTCCGGAAAGTAAGCAAATGCAATTGATACAAAAGGGAAAAACATCTCTTTTTAATAAAAAGTAGTTCGTACTTTTCTTCAAACCATTAAGAGTTTTTAAGTGTTTAAGAATTATAAGTTGGGACTAGCCAATAAGAACTTAAAAATCATTTGATTTTTCTTAACTCTTCTTCATTTCATAACTGGTCTTAATGGTTTATTACATTTCAAGATAAAAACACATCACTCAACTAATTACCAAGAAAACACACTATATATTCAAAAAAAATCCTTAGACGATCATCTAAGGATTTTGTATTTTAAAACAAGGTCATTTATTTTAACATTCGGGAACGTTTACGGCAATAGCCAGTCCGCCTTCTGAAGTTTCCTTGAAACGGTCACTCATTGATAAAGCGGTTTCCCACATGGTCTGAATTACTTCGTCCAGCGTTACTTTTGCTTTGGAAGGATCACTTTCCAATGCAATATTAGCTGCTGTGATTGCTTTCATTGCTCCCATTGTATTTCTTTCAATACATGGAATCTGGACAAGACCTTTAATAGGATCACAGGTTAGTCCCAGGTGATGTTCCATGGCAATTTCTGCTGCCATCAGCACCTGTCCTATGCTTCCGCCTAAGATTTCTGTAAGCCCTGCTGCTGCCATCGCTGATGAAACGCCTATCTCTGCCTGACATCCTCCCATTGCAGCTGAAATGGTAGCATTTTTCTTAAATAAAGTTCCGATCTCTCCGGCTACCAGTAAAAATCTGGTGATATCATCTTCGCTGGTGCATTCTGTGAATGCCTGTGAATACATTAAAACTGCCGGAATAACACCGCTGGCTCCATTGGTAGGTGCTGTAATGATTCTTCCGAAACTCGCATTCTCTTCATTCACTGCCAATGCAAAACACGCGATCCATTTATTGATATTGGTAAAGTTCTCCTCAGCATCTACAACAAGCTTAAACCACTCGTCGATATTTTTATAGATCTTGTCTCCCAAAAGCTTTCGGTTGATTCCCGCAGCCCTTCTGGTTACATTTAAACCGCCCGGAAGAATTCCTTCTTTATTGACGCCTTTGTAGATACATTCTTTAATATTCTTCCAGATATGCAATGCCTGCTGTCTGGTTTCTTCCTGTGTTCTCCAGCTTTCTTCATTGATCAGGATCAGATCTGAAAACTTTTCAAAACCCAGTTTATTACAATATTTGATAATATCCGAACCATGGTGGCATGGATACAGGGTGCGGACACACTGTTTTTCTATAGAGTTTTTTTCCTGACTTGCTATAAAACCTCCTCCTACAGAATAAAAATCCTGAACAAGCTCGGTTCCATCTTCGAAAACAGCCTTAAAAATCATTCCATTGGGATGAAAATCAAGGGATTTCTGCATATTTAAAACCAAATGATAGCCGTAGATAAAAGGAATTTCCTTTTCGCCACCCAGGTTAATGATCTGGTCATTTTTGATTTTCGCTATTTTTTCATCAATTTTTGAAGTATTGATGGTGGTAAAATCTTCGCCATTCAACCCAAGCATTCCGGCAATATCCGTTCCGTGCCCGATTCCGGTTTTGGCTAAAGAACCGAAAAATTCAAGGAAAACTTCCTTCACTTCTGCGATTGATCTTTCCCTTTTTATAATTCTGATAAATGCAGATGCTGCATTCCACGGTCCCATCGTGTGCGAACTGGACGGGCCTATTCCTACTTTAATAATCTCAAAAACCGATATTGATTCCATAGACAATTCATCATTTTCCTCGAAAAACAAAGATACATGATAAATCCCAATAAAAGTATGTCCTCATCCCAGAATTACCAACACTACAACAGATCCTGAAATGAATTTATCATCCGTATTTTTGTAAATTAGCTGGTACGGTACCGGCTCTTAAATCAATCATATAAACTTCTATCCTTTTAACGCCTTCAAATGGAAATATTAATTAAGAATATTCTAAAGCATGTCACACTTACCCAGGAAGAAATTACTGTGTTTAAAAGCTGCTGGAGTGAAAAAACATTGGAAAAAGGTGAATTTCTTTTGAGAAACGGAGAAACCTGCCGTTACGACAGCTATATTGTTTCAGGGGTCTTAAAGGCCTTTTGTATCAATTCAGATAATGGAAATGAAGAGATTCTTTTTTTAGCGATTGATAACTGGTGGGCCACCGATATCTCCAGCTTTTCTAAACAACAACCTTCAATGTACAATATACAGGCTGTAGAAAAAACAATTCTTTTACAGATCAGTCACACAGCTTTTCAAAAAATGCTGCAGGCAATTCCTTCTCTTGAAAGATATTTCAGGATTATTTTAGAGGGGTACCTGGGAACACTTGAGAAGCGGATTGTATTTAACAATATGTACAAAGCTGAGCAGAAGTATTATGATTTCCTCAACACCTATCCGGATATTGTCTCCCGGGTTCCTCAATATTTAATTGCATCCTATTTAGGAGTTTCGCCAGAATTTATAAGCAGAATAAGGAAAAAAAATAAATCCTCTTGAACAAGATCAATTTTTAAGAAATGAATAATCAGGAATTTTGTTATTATACAATTTATAACAAATGAAAGTCCTAATTATTAATGCAAGCGTAAGAAATGAAAGATCTTACAGTCGAAAACTAACCCAGCTTTTTGTTGAAAACTGGAAAACCAGATATCCCTCAGATGTATTTACCTACCGAGAAACGGGTATTGACAGCATTCCCAATATTAACGAATCCTGGATCGCAGCAGCGTTTAAAAAACCGTCAGACAGAACTGAAGAAAACCAAAAAGCATTAGAGCTAAGCGATGAGCTGGTAAAAGAACTCAAAGAACATGATATGTATATTATTGGAACACCAATGTATAACTGGTCTGTTCCAGGTGGATTAAAGGCTTATATAGATCAGGTTATGCGGATCAATGAAACCTGGAAGTTCAGGTCAGGAGTTCCGGATGGCGACTACGTAGGTTTACTTCAAAACAAAAAGGCATTTATACTGTCTGCCCGAGGCGACACAGGATACGGAGAAAATGAAAAAAATAGGCATGTCAATTTTCAAACGACCTATCTGAAGCACATTTTCGGAATTATGGGAGTCGAAAACATCACTATTATTTCTTTAGATAATGAAGAGTTTGGAGGAAAAGTCTTTGAAGAATCGAAAAACAATATTTTCAATATCATCCAATCCATTGAATAAGATCAGAAAACCTCTTTTAATTAAGGTATTTTTCAATCAGGGCATTCCGGCAAAGCTGCCCGTGCCCTTTTTTTATCATCACCTGAAGCTTTCCTGATGCTGAGAAAGATCGAGTCCCGCATTCTCAGACTCTTCGGAAACCCGTAATGTAATTATGGAATCTGTCAATTTATACAACAGCAGTGAACCAAAGAATGTAAAAGCAGAAACAAGAGCCAAAGCAGCCATATGATGGGCAAAAACTCCAATTCCTCCGTGAAGAAGGCTGGCATTCTCACCGTGAGCAAAAACAGCGGTAAGGATCATTCCCATAATCCCTCCTACTCCATGGCAGGCAAACACGTCAAGGGTATCATCTATCTTTTTCAAAGCTTTCCAGTTCATCATGAGATTTGAAACGACAGCTGCTAAAAATCCTATAAAAAGACTTTCCGGAATACTGACGAAACCACAGCCGGGAGTAATCGCTACCAATCCCACCACGGCTCCGATACAGGCTCCTAATGCAGAAACACTTCTTCCATTTATCCTGTCAAAAAAGATCCAGGTCATCATAGCGGAAGCAGAAGCAATGGTCGTTGTTCCGAAAGCCATAGCGGCAGATGCATTGGCACTTAAAGCAGAACCCGCATTGAAACCAAACCATCCGAACCACAGCATTCCGGTTCCTAAAAGTACATAAGGAATATTGGACGGCTCATGATGTGGATTTTTTCTGTTTCCCAAAAACATAGCACCCGCTAAAGCTGCAAAACCGGCACTCATATGAACTACTGTTCCGCCGGCGAAATCTCTTATTCCAAAATATTTATTCAGAAGACCGTCCGGATGCCACACCATATGACAAAGCGGGGTATAGATGAAAATACTGAAAAGCACCATGAAAAGAAGATAAGAGATGAAACGAACCCGCTCGGCAAAAGAACCTGTGATAAGTGCAGGAGTAATAACCGCAAACTTCATCTGAAAAAGGGCAAACAGTACGAAGGGAATCGTAGTAGCCATCATTTTGTGAGGCAGCACCCCTACATGATTGAAAAACGGGTAGCTCAGCGGATTTCCAATGATTCCGTAATGCACACCATTGATCTCAAAACCTAAAGAATCCCCAAACGACAATGAAAATCCGACGACGACCCACAAAATTGAGATAACCCCGAGTGCAATAAAACTTTGCAGCATCGTAGAAATCACATTTTTCTTTCCTACCATTCCCCCGTAAAAGAATGAAAGTCCGGGCGTCATAAGCAGGACCAAACCTGCAGCAGCAAGGATCCATGCGACATCTGCCCCTACGATCTTATCTTCACTGAGAAAATCTCCGGCATCAGGGGAATCAACGGCCGGACTCCAGAACAGTCCTCCGAATGCGACCAGGGTAATGACGCAGAATGAAACGATCCACTTTAAACCAATTTTCATAATATTTACATTTAACCCTATCAAAATTAAATATAAATTTTATAAAAACATATATTTTTACAAAAACACCCCTTAAAAAAATGATAAAAATTGAAATTTTATCATTATCAAACAAACACCTCCTTTAATATTTTAGATACTTCCTTATATTTTGTAGCAGGAAAAAGATGAGTACCCCCTTTGATTACATAATCCGGTTTTGAATATTTAATAGGAAAGACAATATCCTTATCCCCTAATATCTGGATCACTTCAGGGATTTCTTCAAATTTCCACTCTGAAACCTTTTCTACAGACCATTTCAGGTAATATGGATCTCTGACTCTGAAATACTGAAGAATTCTAGGGTTTTTGGGATCAAACAGTTTTCTAACCACAGAATACACATTGGCTGCTCTATCATTAAACATTCCAACCGGCAATATCCTTGGAAGCTTTGTGATCTCTCCTGTTCTTATAAATTTAGATTTTTCTTTATCAGATTTAATACTTCCCAAGATGACCACCTTTTCCGCAGGCTTGAGTTTATTGATCTCCTGCACCATAATCCCACCAAAAGAATATCCAAGAAGACTGAACGGCTCAGAAGGATCTACTTTCTCGGCCATTCTCTCCACATAGGAATAAAAGGGCTCATTTTTCTCAGGAATAAGCCAGTCTATAAAAATCAATTCACAGTTCTCGGGAAATTCAAGTCTTTCCAGGACTTTAAAGTCTGCTCCGAGACCACTTACCACATAAATTTTCATACTACTAATTTATAAAAAATTAGGGTAAAGACATTCATTAAATTTCTCCAGCGGATTTACTTTCTGCAAAAAATCTTTTTGTATAATGGTCACTCAGTATTCAAAAACAGACATAAAAAAATGGGCAGTTTATAAAAACTGCCCATTACTATGTTGAAATATGTTTTCTTATTTCTTTTTCTTTACAGGAACTCTGTTGTCATTATCCAGTTTTTCTGTAGAAACTTTGAACTGGAAATCCATTTCGTCCTTGATGAAATAATCTTTCAGTGAAGACTGGTAGAATACTTTGAAATCTCTTCTGTTCAGTGAGAACTTTGCAGATTCAATCACCACAGTAAACTGAGTAACGTACGCATTGGCCGGGAAGGTGATTGTTTTTCTCACTCCTTTGATGGTAATATCACCATATATCGTAGAATTGTACTCACTGTTTGCTAAAGGAATAATTTTAGTCAAGTGGAATTTTGCGATAGGGAATTTTTTAACCTCAAAGAAATTGGTGCTTTTCAGTTCGTTGGTAAGCTTGATCTGATCTTCTTCTGAAACATCTCCCGCCATCATACTTCTCATATCTATAATAAACTCTCCGTCTACCAAGACCGTTTTATCAAAATTGAATTTTCCGCTTTTCAGCTTTACCGTCCCTGAATGCGAAGAAGCCTCAGTTTTTACGACTTTATATCCCCACCACCTGATCTCTGATGAAGTCACTTTTGAAACCTTATCAAATTTCCTCTGTGCAGAAACAAATGATATGCTCGCGCACACCATAGCAAACAATAGTAATCTTTTCATTCTTTTTTATTTACAATTCAACAAAAATAAAAAAAAGTGTAGAACTTCTACACTTTTAACAATCTTTTTTTGATTAAATTATTTAGCAGTGACCTTTACAAGCATTTCGATGTCATCTTTCACAAAAACATCCTGCATTGTAGACTTGTACGCCACATCAAATTTCTGTCTGTCGAAAGCGAACTTATCAGAAACCAAACTTACTACTCCTTTGCTGTAAGCAATTTTTGCAGGGAAAGTAATTGGACTTGTTTTTCCTTTAACAGTAAGGTTTCCTGTTACTAACGAGTTGTAGATTTTATCACTGTTTTTCTTTACAGCAGTAATTTTGAAAGAAGCAGTAGGGAATTTTTCAACTTCAAAGAAGTCACCATTCTTAAGGTGTCCGTTTAGTTTCTGCTGATACTCTCCTGTAAGGTCAGTTGCGTTGATAGAAGTCATATCCAATACAAAGCTTCCACCCACCAGATCATTTCCTTTCATGATCATATCTCCTGATTTTACTTTTACTGTACCATCGTGAGAGCTTGCCTCAGATTTTGCTACTTTGTATCCCCACCAGTGAACATCAGATGCCACTACTTTTTTTGACTGTCCGAATGCCAAACCGCTGGCAACAACTGCTAATAAGAATATTTTTTTCATTTGAATAAAGTTATGTACTTGTTTAACGGTGCAAATGTAGCCAACTTATCCGATAGATTTCATTGATGTATATCAATAAAAACAATTATTTTTATGAATAATATCATCCCATAAAAAAACTCCGAAAGCTTCGGAGTTTTGTATTTTAATTTTGATAGTAAGCGGTGTACAGTGCGGCTCCTTTCAATGCCGTGTGGTTCTGTTTCACCAGATAGATCGGAGTGTTTTTAAGCAGCTCTTCCATCTTATCACTTATCTTAAACTTATCATAGAATTTTCCTTTGTCGATATACTCTCTGATGGTCTGTGGAATATCTCCCGAAATAAGCAATCCACCTGTTGCTTTAAGTTTCAGCGTAAGGTTATTCGCTTCTCTTGCAAGGAATTCCAGGAAGGTGTCTAAAGCAATTCTGCAAATCAGAACTTCTTCTTCTACAGCAGCCTTGTATAACTCCTGAACAAAATTTGGTCCTGCCAGACGTTCTGCCAACCATTCCGGTTCAGGGTGTCTTTTTACGTCTCTTAAGAATCTATAGATATTGAAAAGACCTGTTTTAGACAAAACATTTTCCCAGCTTACAATACCATAGATATTGTTTAGGAACTGATAAAATTCAACCTCCACATTCGTTCTCGGTGAGAATTCAGAATGTCCACCTTCTGTAGCAAAAGGTCTCAGGTATTTTCCGTCAAAGAAATACCCAGCTTCCCCAAGTCCGTTTCCGGGTGCCAGGATGGCTACATTTCCTTTTTCAAGATGTCCGCTGGTATAGATCGGATCTAGATCATCGTCTGCAAGAAGCCCCATTCCGTAAGCGGAAGCTTCAAGGTCATTCAGCATATCTCCTTTCTCAAATCCAAAATCTCTGGTGTACTCTTCGATGCTTAGATCCCATCCTAATCTTGCCGGGCTGCTTTTCCCGTCGATTACTGGTCCTGGTACGGCCATTGCCAAACGTTTTACATTGTCCAGCTTATTATCCTGAATGAATTTTCTTAATATATCAGAAAACGAAGAATAGTCTTTTGTGCTATACTCATTCTGAATTTTTATCTCAAGACCTCCGTTACTGGAAACAAAATAGCCTAAGATGGTTATATCTTCACGGAGACTTGCCCCAATGATAGAAACATTATCATTATTACTGTTCTCTACTCCTGGTAAATAAAGCGGAAATTTTGGATTCAATATCATAACCTCAAATTTTATCAAATATAATAATAGTTTTCGTAAATCCTGCAGGGAAGCAAAAAACCTTTTCATTTCCATAAAAAGGTTTGGCTTATAATTGTTTATATGTAAATCTTACTACTTTCCTAATGGAATGTTGTATCCGAATCCTACTCCGATATTACCCACATTATAGTCCTGTCCGGCGATATCGCCTTTATCTCCTACAAAAACTTTCTGATATTGTACGAAGAAATTCCAGTCTCTGTTGTGGTATCCGATCTCCGGTTTGATGTAGAAACCTCCGTCTGGTCTGTCAACCGTACTGTTGGAAGCCACCTTGTCATTTCCTACCAGAAAACCATATCCTAGGTCTGTTCCAAAGTAGAAACCGGTCTGTTTAGGATAGATTCTGATTAGAGCTCCTACAGGAACTACTCCTACATCATTGTTATCATAACCGTTGTTACTTTTTCCAAAATAATGAGTATATCCCGTTGCAATACCCAATCCAAATCCAGGAGTGATCAGATTTTGGTAAGAAACATCTACACCTGCAGCTGCGGAAACATTATCAGAAGGAACTGCTAAACCAACATTGGCGCCTACCTTGATCATGTTGTTCATTTTTGAGCTTTGCGCGCTTGCGATACCTGCTGTTAAGATTCCAGCGAGTAATATGGTTTGTTTTAACATTTTCATAACTCTAATTTTAAATTTTACTAAAGCAATAAGATGTAAAAATCGTGCCAAGGGGAGCATCTGGTTTGATTTTAACACTAAACAAAAACACAAATCAATGAATATCAATATGTTAATTTATCCTAAAATTAAATGATTGTTTAAGTTAAATCATAAAAAAAGTAATATTAAGAATTCTTAACCGTTATCTTTTTAACCTTTGTCTTTATACAGCATCAAAAAATTAAATTCTCTATATGGCCGATTCACTATTACATAATAAACACCTCCTCTGGCGTGCCGGTTTCGGACCCGGAATCAATCAGATCGGGGATTTGAAAAACAAGAATATAAAAACGCTGGTCACAGAGCTATTTAAAGTACAGCCATTTTCAGAAATAAATTACGACACCCCTGACATTCCGGTTTCCGAGGAAATGATGGACAGCAGAACTCCAGCAGAAAAGAAAAAGGAGACACAACGGATTATCCGCGAACAGAGCAATGAACTGAACCTTAATTTCCTGAACCAGATGGTGAACGGCAAAGATCAGATGAGAGAAAAGATGGCATTTTTCTGGCATGGACATTTTGCATCGAGAGTCAATAATTCCAAATTCAGTAAACAGCTTCTTAATACGATCAGGAACAATGCACTTGGAAATTTTAAAGACCTTCTTTTTGAAGTAAGTCAATCTCCCGCAATGCTGGGCTTCCTCAACAATCAGCAAAACAAAAAAGATCATCCCAATGAAAACTTTGCCCGCGAAGTCATGGAGCTGTTCACTATGGGAAGAGGTAACTATACTGAAAAAGATATCCGGGAAGGAGCAAGAGCTTTTACAGGCTGGGGCTATGATAAGGAAGGTAATTTTAAGGAAAGAAAAAATCTTCAGGATGAAGGAACAAAGGCATTTCTGGGAAAGACGGGAAATTTCACAGGAACCGATGTTTTAAATATTATTCTTGAACAGAAAGCTACCGCAACGTTTATTACCACTAAAATATATAAGTTCTTCGTCAATGAAAATACAGACGCTAAGATTATAGAGCAATTAAGCACTGAATTTTACAAGTCGGGGTACGATATAAAAAAACTAATGACTGATATATTTTCGAGCTCCTGGTTTTACGATCAAAAGAATATCGGAAACCGGATAAAATCGCCCATCGAGCTGATGGCCGGAATGATGCGGATGCTTCCCATGACTATTCAAAATCCGGAAAACCTCATCGTTTATCAGAAACTGCTTGGCCAAATGCTCCTCTATCCGCCCAATGTCGCGGGATGGCCGAACGGAAAATCATGGATCGACAGTTCTACGCTGATGGTCCGTCTGCAGATTCCACAGATATGGTCGGGATTGCGTCCTCTGGAATACAGCCCACGGCAGGATGATGATATTGATATGGGTATGAAATCCCGTGAAACCGCCCTCAACAAATCGTTCAAGAATCCAAACATTACCATTGACTGGAGCAGATTGGAAAAGATTTTTGCCGACAAAAACGGTGAGGATTATCTGATCCAGAATACAAAAACCCTTGATATGAATTCGGTAAAGAATTTCTCGGACAAAAGTATAAAGATGAATATTATTAATCTCATGTCTACACCGGAATATCAGTTGTGTTAGGAAACATTGGCAGAAGCCTCCAATTAATAAAATACAGCCAAGTCCTGCAATCTTTAACCTAAAAAGAAGACTATGTTAATTAAAAGAAGAGAATTCCTTAAAATAAGTTCATTAGCTGCGACATCGCTGATGATGCCTAATTTCCTTAAAGCAATGACGCTGGACGAAGCCCTTGAGCCGAATCAGAAGATCCTTGTCGTACTGCAGTTCACTGGTGGAAATGACGGGTTAAACACCATCATTCCTACGAAAAATGATATTTACTTTAAAGAAAGAAACAGTATTGCGATCAAGGATTCTCTCCCATTGAATGATGAAACGGGAATCAATCCGGCACTCTCCTACTTTAAGGAACTGTTCGATAATGGAGAACTGTCGGTGATGAATAATGTAGGATATCCGGATCCTGACAAATCCCATTTCAGAAGTATGGATATCTGGCATTCTGCAAGCAAAAGCGATGAATTTCTGGAAACAGGATGGCTGGGCCGTTTTCTGGATGAAGAATGCTACCGATGCGATCATCCTACCCAGGCACTGGAAGTAGACGATATGCTGAGTCTTGCGCTGAAAGGAGAAAACAATAAAGCATTTGCCTTCAAGGATCCGAAAAGACTGTATCAGACGAGTCAGGAAAAGTATTTTAAATCTCTGTATGACCATCATCACGATGATGAAACGGTTTCTTATTTATATCAGACCCTTGGCTCGACCATCAATAATGCAGAATATATTTTTGAAAAAAGCAAGTCAAAAAAAACAGATCAGTTGTATCCAAATTCACAGCTGGGAAAGGATTTTAAAACTGTTGCTTCATTGATTAAATCTGATATCAATACGCAGGTGTATTATCTTTCGGTTGGAAGTTTTGACACCCATGTCAACCAAAATGAAAGACAGGCCAAGCTGTTCAGCGACATTAATGAAGCGGTAAAGTCTTTTGTAGCAGATCTCAAAAGCAACGGAATTTTCAATGATGTTCTGCTGATGACATTTTCAGAATTCGGACGCAGGGTAGCGCAAAATGCAAGCAACGGAACGGATCACGGGACCGCCAATCAAATGTTCTTCATCAGCGGAGGTCTCAAAAAAAAGGGGCTTCTGAATGCCCTTCCTGATCTTCAAAAACTGAACGAAGGCGATCTGATTTATACTGAAGATTTCAGAAAAGTATATGCCACGATTCTGAAAAACTGGCTGAAAGCTGATTCTTCCAAAGTATTGGGCTGGAAAAATGGAATCTATGATTTTATATGACGGGATTTAAAATACAAAACCATTCTGATTTTATCAATCAAAATGGCAGTATTATATTATTTAAAAAGCTTTGTGAAGCTATCTTTTTCAAGACTTTCCAATGAGAAATCAAAGTCGGCTTCTTCTTTTTCAGAAGTGACTGAAGCTCCCAGTTCCATGACGAGCATATTAAATGACATTGGCTCATACCATTGCTGATAAAGAGCATTAGTTGCCATCACTGATATCTCAGAATTCCCTGAAACATGGGTATGTCCGGCTCCGAAATTAAGCAATACAAAACATTGCTTTTCTCCTTTTGGAAGAAGCATTCCGAGGATAGTCTGTCGCTGGACAGAATTACATTTCAATTCTGCGAAAAGGTGATCAGGATTCATCATATACTCTCTTGAAATACGGTCTCCTTTTCCGATTACAATTTTATAACCGCAATCCGCACTCCCTGAATAAACATTATTCATAATCAAAGTCGGAGCACTCAACCCTCTGGATGCATACAGATACTCAACAGCACCATTGGGTGCAGAAGTCATATCTCCGGAATACATCAGATTTCCCTGATCCTGGTTATAAGCAGCATTCCATCCGGCCTTCCCTCCGATATTCAGTCCCGAAAGATCAAGATCAGCAGCTCCCCAGGCATTTTCCCAATAGATCCCGACCGCCAGATTTTCTCCGAAAAATCTTGTTCCTGCAGGTAGGTTTCCCACAAACATTTTTTCGGATGAAGGCAATCCGTACTCTATATTTTCAGGGAAATAAAACTGCTTTCCGGAAAGATCAAATCTTGATTTTAAATAATTCAATATAAAATCAAAATTCTTTTCACTCGCAGTTCCTGTCTTTCCTGCTTTGACATATGATTTTCCATTTCTGATCCTGTACACAAAGGTATCCTGTCCGTACATTCTTTGGTAACATGCCGACAAAGCTTTAAACAAAGCAAACGGAGTCGCATGATCCAGCCAGTGCAGATCGCTTTTTTCCAGCAGTATATGAGTAGCCTCATTCAATGGATTGGAAACGAGTGGCTGATGATGGATTTTAGACAGCTTTGAGATTTTATTAATCGTTTTAGATGATCTTTTTTTATAGGCTAAAAACAAAGGTTTGAATCTGTTGAAAATCTGAGCCAGTTTTTCCAGGCCATAGTTTTCGAATAAAGCTGACGCATTAAATTTGCTTTCTCTGATTGCCTTAATCAGCTCATCATTCTTGATTAAAAGGGTGGTATCCGTGGTTTTATAAATCACATATCTGAAAAATTCTACCGGGTTTGCAGGATACACTTTATAGATATCTGCTATTTTGACAATGGCTTCCTTATTTCTGATATTTTCGGTTCCCGTAAAGGTATAATTCAGTTCTTTTGTTAAAACAGAAAGTAAATCGTTGATGGTTTCTTCTTTCAGAGCTATTCCTGATTTCAAAAGGGAAAGACACTTTTCAGTCATTTCCTGTTCAGAAAAGGCTTTAATTACTTTGAAAACAATTTTTGCATTGGGAACATTCAATATTTCATCAGGGATATAGATTTCATCCTGAAAAGAACTTCCATACGTAGACATATAGTGATTGATCTGTTCCATAAACAGCTCGGTTCTTGTGCTGCTCCTGATCTTTTCCCAGGACTTATGGAATGATTTGTTCAGATCATTTCCGTTTAATTTTTCCTTTGCATAAAATCTGATGATCTCGGCTTTTGCCCAAACAGCATCTGCTTCGATCACAAAACCTTCCTCAGAAACAAAAGGTTTAGTTTCTGTTGTTTTGGCCAGTACAGCATTAAATAATTGAAGTGTTTTCATCTTGATAAACATTAAAAATAAGTGAGGAGTATGGTTTTAAAAGAAACATATAGGAACTCCTTTTACCTATTATTTTGAAAATGGCGGAGAGTAATTACCAATTATAGGAACTCTGGATGCCTTGTAATTTTTTTAATGATAAAAACACTTCAATGGTATTTCAAATATAAGTAATTTTCATCAGTATTGTGGAGCAGACAGGACTCGAACCTGTGACCCGTATAACAGGAACTTTGTCTGCCATCAGCGGAAAGTAATCACTGCTCTAACCATCTGAGCTACTGCCCCGTTTTTGTTCAATATTTTATAAACCTTACAAGCTATACAACCTGTAAGGTTTGAATTAAAAGCAGGCTTTTACCGCTATGCTTTTCTATACTTCTTCTTATTCTTCCACGGTGCATTTTTCTCCACATCACCTGCCATGATACATCCGTAAGGCATCACCTCATCCAGAACTTCACACAATCCATATTCTTCGATCTGTGCTCTCACGTTTTTTGCACTTTTATAAGCACTCGGCAGTTCGGAGATATCAATTTCCTTGGAGAAGAAACGGATATCCAGTCCTTTGGTTTCTTCATTGAAAATTTCTTCAACTGTTTTATGAGCCAATGATCTTTTATGCTGTGTTCTGCTGAAGTTTCTTCCGGCTCCGTGAGGAGCAAAACCCAGGTTTCTATCATTGGTTTTTCCCTGAACGATCAAAACAGGTTCTGACATATTCAATGGGATCAATCTCGGCCCAGTAATATCGGGCATAAATTTATCATCTAACGGAGTAGCTCCTTTGGCATGATAGAATAAGTCACCGTCTTTGAAAACGAAGTTATGTTCGTTCCAATATCTATCCTTCTTTTCAGCACCCAGTTTATTTAAAACCGCATCATGAATGTTCGTATGATTTTCCTTCGTCCATGTTCTTATCAACTGAAGAGCTTCCCAGTAGGCCTGACCTTCTTCAGTGTCAAAAGGAATCCATGCATTTTCTCTCAATGTTTCAGGGGAAATATCCTTTCTGAAACGATTTGCTACCTTCATTCCTTTATCATAAAGGGCTGCTCCCGGAGCTCTTGAACCGTGATGAGTAACCAGCATAGTATTTCCTGTATTCTTAGACTTTCCTACGAATAAGAAGTGGTTTCCATCTCCCTGAGTTCCCATATGATCACGTGCAATACTAATCAGTCTTTCATCATTTAGAAAATAGTTTCCTTTAAAAGCATCTATTAACTCCTTAGATACCGGCATCTGCTCACCTCTCGGTCTTCCTCCGTATCCGAAATGGGTCACTGAATGAGCTGCATCAAGTACTTCTTTAGGATCTGCATCTCCAAAATCTGTCAACATTACAGAACAGCAGATATCTGCGCTATGGAATCCCGGGTGAATGGCATTTTTCGCCACGACCACTCCACCTACCGGTATCTGACCTGCAGGACCTGTCGGACAGGCATCAGGCATAATTGCTCCCTTAATTAAAGTTGGCGTCTTCATTAAGACTTTCATCGTATCAATCACTTTTTCTACATTATCAGATTCGGCTTCATGTTCCGCTCTGATATTGATGATAAAGTCTTTCGCTGTTTCATGAAGCGGAATAATATCAGGCTGTTTGAACTGATCCAGATATTCTGTGATCTGAACTTCATCCAGATTATTTTCGTTGATATGGGTAATGGCATCTTTAAACCATTTGGCTGGTCTATAACCTAATTCAATTAAGTGATTTCCGTTAAATTCCATTGTTCTTTTCATTTTGATAATGCAAAGTAATAATACAAGTGCGCAATAATTCTGCGTAGATAAAAATATTTTATTTATTTTTGTAAAGAAGTGAAAATGCAGAACTTTCAGATCTCTCTTTTTACTTACTTTTCAACGCTTAAAATTAAAAAAATGCTATTAGAACAATTAAAAAACAATCCTGAAACCATTCAATTCAAAGAGGTTATTGCTTATATTGATGAACGTTATGATTTTACACCTACTTCTTTTAAAAACGGAACTACTGTCAATGAAGAAGGTCAGAACAATGGTTCATGCAAAGTTTTCAGTTTTGCAAAACTTCTCCAATTGCCCAAAGAGCAGACCCTTCCTCTTTTTGGTGACTTCTACAGAGAAGATGTATTACAAAACCCTGAAGGAACAGATCACCAGAATATCAGAAACTTTATGGAATATGGATGGGATGGAATTTCTTTTGAAGGAGAAGCATTGAAGGAGAAATAATTATATAATTCCACCATGAATTTTGCTTCGCCAGTGAATTGTGAATATGAAACCGATTAAAAAATTGACTTACGACGCAAAATTCATTATTCCCTTTTCCCTTTCCCTAATCACAAAAAACAAAATATGTCATCCAATAAAAACGCTCTGATCCGTTACAAAACATTAGACAAATGCCTTAAGAACAAATACAGAAAATATACACTGGAAGATCTTATCGATGCCTGCTCTGATGCCCTTTTTGAATTTGAAGGAAAAGAATCTTACGTAAGCAGGCGGACGGTTCAGCTTGATCTGCAGAATATGCGAAGTGAAAAATTCGGGTATGAAGCGCCTATTGAGGTCTTCGAAAGGAAATACTACCGTTACAGTGATCCTGAATACAGCATTCATAATATTTCCGTGAACGAAAGTGATCTGAAAGCGATGAATAATGCCGTTCAGATTCTTAAGCAGTTCAAGGATTTTTCGATGTTTAAAGAAATGAACGGGGTCATTCAAAAACTGGAAGATTCCATCCATTCTACCGGACAGAAATCAATTATTCATTTGGATAAAAATGAACAGCTGAAAGGGCTTGAACATATTGACATTCTATATGAAGGCATATCAAACAAAAAAGTGCTGAATATTCTTTACCGCAGTTTTACTGCCCGAGAATCCAGCAATTATGTGGTTCATCCCCAGCTACTGAAGGAATTTAATAACCGTTGGTTCCTGATCTGCCAGCACAAAGGTAAAATGTATAATCTGGCCTTAGACCGGATGGAAAGTATTTCCGTAGATGAAAATACGCCTTACATTGATAAAGATCTTGATGGTGATGAGTATTTCAAAGATATTGTAGGCGTTACCGTTTCGGAAACGATGGCCCCAAGGAACGTAGTTTTCTTCGTTGATTCCGCAAATGCTCCTTATGTAAAAACAAAGCCCCTTCATAAAAGCCAGGAAACCATAAGCGATGAGGAAGGTGGTACGCTGTTTAAAATCTGTGTACAGTTAAATTATGAACTGGAAAGACTGCTTCTTGGTTTTGGAGACTCTCTGATCGTGCACCGCCCGAAAAAGCTGAGATTAAAACTTCAGGATAAGTTTAAGGCGGGATGTAAAAATTATGAGGAATTAATTGTTCCGGATGAAAACTGATTTTCTGTCATAATTCTATATTATTTTTTAACCAAAAGGGTGACAGAAGCCTTTAAAACCATATTTTTTTTGGGGAGCAGTTTCCTGAAAATCTAAGATTTTTGATGACAGAACTTCGTAGGATCGGAATTGTTCTGTCATATAGGAGCGGCAAAAATTCTTTGAATTTTTGCCGCCGTAGTTTCATACAATACAAAATTGTCACATTAAAAAATCACTTCATGTAAAACCCCGATCTGCAAAGAAAATTTCAAAATGGCTCAGAAATTGTATTAATCTGCACATTAAAAAATCTTACTATGAAATCAAGAATATTTAAAGCATTGATTGCAATTATAGCACCTATTGCGATAGAATATATCGTAAAAAAAATATCTGAGAAATTAGATAAAAAAGAACAGGACAAAGGAAAAGGACCTAAGCAGATTACTGCTTAAAGGCAGAAGTAGTTAGAATTTAATTTTATTGAAAAGAGGCTGTCACTCATGTGTACAGCCTCTTTTTTTGTTTTCAAGAGGTAAAGTTTTTGAATGCGGATATCCAAAGATTTTCAGATAATCTACTTTGATGGGATACGCGATACAATATGGGATCCTTAAGACATTTGAGTTCTCTCTATACATTCATTTTATGGACATAAAAATATCCTTCATTGAAATGAATGATCACTTTCTTCCCATAATCGATCTGAATCTTAAAGATGTTCTGTAACGGAAACTCTAAAACATACTGTACAATGAGGCGGATTACTCCTCCATGAGTAACGACCAGAGCTTTATTTATATTCTTCTCTGCAGTAAGTTCAGTCCAAAAGCTAATGACCCGAGCCTGCATTTCAAGCAAATTTTCTCCGCCTGAAGCTTTTACATTGATAAAATCCTGATACCAGGGATTGATTTCTTTTTCCGGAATCTCGGTCCACTTCTTTAGCTCCCAGTTTCCAAAATTCATTTCCTTAAGTCGATCATCTGTTTTATAGTCCAGTTTAAAATGATCTGCTAAAAGACGGCATCTTAAGGATGGGCTTGAAACCACAAGATCAAAATCATGATCCGGGAGTATTCTTTTAAAATCTTCCTTATAATTCTCTTTCAAAGATATATCTGAAAAACCATAGCACAGATTTTCAGGATTTTCTACAGCAGTATGACGGATCAGATGAATTTCCATACGATCATTGTTCCCAAATAAAATAAAACTTCACAAACCTGCTGTACAGAGCCCAGACAGTCACCGGTATATCCTCCGATATGTTTTTTAAAATACCATCCCATATACATTTTACCTAAATATGCCAGCGCAAAAGCAAAGATCAGACGCCAGTCGGGAATAAAAGCAAAAGCAATCAAAACACTTATAAATCCCGTCAGTAAGGCGGTCCCCTCCAATGGTTTATTAGCTAAAGGTTTGGATTTACTGACATCAATATCTGTTACATACTGATGGGTATAGATCATAGTTCCCGAAATAAAACGGCTTGATGTATGAGCTAAAACAATAATGCACAAAACCTGAAACAAATCTATTGTTCCCAGTGCCTGAATACTGTAAAATTTCAAGGCAAACAGAAGAATAATCCCAATCGTGCCATAGGCTCCCACTCTGCTGTCTTTCATAATGGTAAGGATCTTTTCTTTTCCGTACCCACCTCCGAAACTGTCACACATATCCGTAAAACCATCTTCATGAAAAGCTCCGGTCAGCAAAACACTGCCAATCATCATAAGGACAATCCCTATTTCCAGGTTAAAAAGTTGGACAGATCCATATAAGATCAGGGCATTCAGCAATCCTACCAGCAATCCTACCCAGGCAAAATATTTTTGAGATTGATTCATAATCTCACTTGAATACGGAATGGCAAACGGAACCGGAATTCTTGTAAAAAACATAAGTGCCGTCGCCAAATAAATCAGTTCATTCTTCAGGATTTTCATCTATTCTTTATTTGAAACCTGTGCATCTTCAAAACTTGACATTTCATTCAGGAAATTAACCGCGCTCTGAATCAGTGGATAAGCGAGTGCGCAGCCTGTTCCTTCTCCTAAACGTAAATTCAGATTGAGTAAAGCTTTCTGTCCCAAAAGTCCGATCAGCTGAAGGTGAGCATTTTCATCACTTACATGGCAGAAAATACAATTGTTGAGGATTTCAGGATTTTTTTTCCATGCAGTGGCTACAGCAACGGAAGCAATAAAGCCATCTACCATGATCAGCATATTCTGACGGAAAGCCTCTTCCATGGCGCCTATCATCTGGGCAATTTCCAGCCCTCCAAAAGTTTGAGCAATATCATCCGGATTTGTTATCCCCGGATACTTTTCTATGACAGCAGACAGAATATTGATTTTATTCTGCAACTGATCGTCATTCAAACCGGTACCACGACCAATACAGCTTACAACTGGCAAATCAAACAACTGACTCATCATCAGTGAAGATGCGGAAGTATTCCCAATTCCCATTTCGCCAAAACCAATGATATTGCATCCCGTTCCGGCAATTTCAGCAACCACAGATCTTCCATTTTCCAGCGCCTGCTGATATTCTTCAAAAGTCATTGCTGGTTCCTCAAGAATGTTACGGCTTGATTTTCTGACCTTTTTATTGACTAAATCCAAGCCTTCCGGGAAATCAAAATTTACCCCGGCATCTACAATCTTAATCTCAATACCATGCTGTCTGCAAAAAACATTGATTGCTGCCCCTCCACCTATAAAATTCATCACCATTTGATAGGTAACTTCCTGTGGATAGGCGCTTACTCCCGCTGTCGCAATACCATGGTCTGCGGCGAAAACAATCATGTGAGGTTTTGACAGCTGAGGTGAAGTGGTATTCTGAACCTTCCCAATTTTATAAGCAAGATTTTCCAGATGCCCTAATGCGCCCAAAGGTTTTGTTTTGAAATCAATTTTATGTTGTAGTTCTTCTGCTAACATGGATGTATACGTCGTTTTTGTTGAATAATGAAGTTGCAATATTAGTGAAATTAAGGAGAGCGTCAAGATTTTAGATCTCATATCTGAGATAACAGATATGAGATTTTTAATTACAACCAGGGCTGAAGTGAAGAAAATTATTTGAAATTAATCTGCTTAAAAACTTCATACGCGTATCTTAAAATTCACAACGCAAAAACACTGCGCATTCCATTTTTTACTTTGCAATATAAATTAAAACAATGAGACCGAGAATATTAGAAAAATTAAAAGAAATAGAGGCAGAAAGAAACATAGAAATACTTCTTGCCGTAGAATCAGGAAGTAGAGCCTGGGGTTTTGCCTCTTCGGACAGTGATTATGATATACGTTTTATCTACCGCCATGAAAAAGACTGGTATGTTTCTCCGTGGGATAAAGATGAGACGATAGAATTCATGACTGAGGATGACCTGGATGGTTCCGGATGGGATCTCCGAAAGACTTTTCATCTTTTGCTGAAATCAAATGCGGCTTTATTGAGCTGGTTCTATTCTCCTATCGTTTACAGAAAGAATGATACTTTTTTGGAGCTGTTCACTCCTTTGGCAGATGCCTGTTTTTCGCCGATAGCAGTTTCCTATCACTATTTGAGCATGAGCAAAAAATACCTGAAAGCGTGCAGAAGTGATGAAGTAAAATTGAAAAGTTATTTTTACTGTTTAAGAACGGCATTAACCGGAAAATGGATCATAGAAAAAGGAACGGTTCCACCAATCTTATTTAGTGAGCTATTGGTTTTGGTTGATGATTTTACCAGAAAAAAAATAGAAGATCTGATCGCTTTAAAAGCGACTAAAGGAGAATCTTACTATCACCCCAATGACTGGGAACTGTTCGGATTTTTGGAAAAGACGGTTGCAGAAAATGAAGAAAAATCTAAAAGTCTTAAGGGAGGAAATACGGATAAAGGTGAAATGGAAAGGGTTTTTAGGGAATTATTGAGATAACCTGAACAATCGGGATCACCCACGTATGTTTTAATTGATACAGACAGCAATACCAAATGCCGGAACACGTTTTCGAAATGTCTGTTTTTTTTTAGAAGTAAATGGTTGATCCTTTCTTACAAAACCAAAAAAACACCCTTGCGGGTGTTTCATGGCAGTATTACTAAAAAAATTACAGGATTTTTTAATAATTCAATTTTCTTTAAGCTTTGTTCTCAGCTTTGTATTCTCAGTTTTTAGCTGATCATTAATACGTTTCTGTATATTTATTTCTTCTTCAAGCAGCTTAATCTTTCTTTCTGCAAGGTTTGAAAATTCTTTAAATTTCACCTCATAGCGTCCGGCAAGATCGTCAAGTGCATCTTTGTACAGCTTGACCAGTTTGTCTGCATTTTCTATTTCTTTACCTTCATTGTCTGCATCCATTCCGGCAACTTCGGCATTTATTTTCTTTCTTCCGAAAACAAATCCCGCAATGCCTGTAACCATGAGTCCCAGAAAGGTGCTTATATGTTCGGTTAGTATTTCTTTCATATGTTTTTTTTAGTTTGTTACCGGATAAAGGCGAATTTCTATGATCCCGATTTCACCGGTAAGATCAATAGGATTATATTCACTGACTCTAAAAATATTAAGGTCAACGCTGTCTTTGGAATTACGGATTGAACGGCAGTCCACGATCATTCCCCGATCGTAATAATTGATATTACTGTTGATCCACAGGTTTCCGCTAAACAGGTCTTTATTGAATCCTATATAACGTCCGATATCCTGACGTTTCCATTCAAAATCACCGATTGTATTTTCAAGGACGTTGAATTGAGGCTCAAAATTTCCGTCGTCACTGAATTGCATTAGCGCTATGTATACTTTATAAGGATGAACGTCACCGATACCGCCTATCCTCTCTTCAACCCACTGTTTCTGAACAAATGAATTAGGTTCGTAATTCTTGCCATAGTAATCAGCACCCAACAGACCTGCTCCATCAACATTAGATTTAACAGAGATGTGCGAAGTGTCACTTTTCAAATTAATAGCATTCACTCCATCTGTTATATCCGCGCCAAAATCACTTACTGAGATATTTGATTGGTTAGCGTGCATTGAAATGAGCCCGTTATTGATGTACAGCTCAGAAGATCCGCAATATAATTTTGCCAGGAAGTCTTTTGAGAATTCAATATTTCCTGAAACCGGTTTCCCAGTCTTTGTACCTGTTAACGGTATATAATCAACCCTATCTTCAGTCCCGAAAGTACCATCAGGTCGCGCCACTATATTTTTAGTGTATGAAGCGTCTGCTGCAGGCATTCTCAGCACCTGCAAGCTGGTGTCAAACCTCAGCCATCGGTCAGCAAAATTCCCCTCAATGAAGTGTGTTTTGTAGTAATTATTATCTTTAGCCAGGAAGTTATTAATGATAAACTTATTGTTCTGCTGTCCGTTCAGTTCAAGGTTGGATCCGATAATAATACTGTTTTCGCCCCAGACTCCCATAGGATGCCCCGTAGTTCCTCCTCCTATGACAATGTTTGACGACCATTTGCCGCTTCCTCCTTTCCCCCAATACTGCCCGGCCTGATATCCCAGGAAGGTATTGTTATCTCCGGTAATGAAACATCCACTCCATTTTCCAAGCATAGCATTTCCTTTACCTCCTGCAAGACCATATCCGGATGAAACGCCTATCAGCGTATTGTCATTCCCTGTAGTCAGCCCTGTTGCGGCATCAAGTCCCATGACAACGTTGGCTCCTCCTGTAGTAACTGCTTTCCCAGCAAAATGTCCCACAATCGTATTGGATGATCCTGTAGTAAGAGACGGCATATTGTTGTACCCCAAGGCGATATTATACACCCCCGTATGGTTAGGATTCATATTTCCGAAGAAAAGCGAATAGGTCGCAGGGTTCATTCCCAGCATCCCATTAGGTCTTTCTTCTCCGTTTATAAAGGTAATAGGTTGAGGGCTATAGGCATCTTTATTGACAACATCCGCCAGGGTAGGCTCAGGTAATGGTGACCACAGGGTGAAGCCCTGATCCTGCTTAAGATAGTAATTCCCATCCCTTGTAGGTCTTTCCAGTTTTTGTTTTAAGGCATCTGCCAACCCTTCCACCATTGACATTGATATAGTAGAAACGCCGGTATTAAGGTAGCTTTTAATGTCTTTTTTGTCTCCTCCAATATAGAAATACAGCGTGTATCTGGGTTCAGAATCAGCGGAAGGAACGGCAATAATGTCGCTTTCCTCGTATTCATATGCATCAGAATTGTTCATAAAATCCTGAAGTGTATGTTCATTGACCTTAAAGATTCTGGTCAGAGCAAGCGCTTCAAGTTTGTCAGCCGTAATTTTCCCATCATTGTTTACATACTCATCAATCATCATGAATAAATCCTGCGATTGAGATTTTGTGTACACATTACCGACTAACGGATCACTGTCTACCGTGGCCACATTGTCCGGAAGCTCACCTACATTCAGGGCGGCTTTCCATGACTGCCTGTCTGATTCCGATAGGTTGGAAGCATTTTTTTTGGCTAAAAATGCAGTGTGTGCCTCAGGATCTGAAAGATGAAGCTCGTACACCGACTTATCAGCTTTATTTTGTAAAAGATTTTCTAAGCCTGTGATTTTACTGGTTGGTATAGATTCATCTTTGTGCCAGAATGATGACCATGAAGCCTGAAATTGGTCCTGCGTAGGAAAGTCTCCGGTTTCAAAGTAACTGTATATAGTATTTAATGGGATTGACATAATTTTTATAATTGAATAATGATCTTATATATTTTGCTTAAAATGTAAAAGCCTGAACAACAGATCCGTTGATGGTTTTCTGTCTTGAACTGTTTGAAGTAACCAGTGATAAGGAAACTGCTTCTGTTGTGGATGTAATGGATTGAATGACGGAGGTACTGCCTACTGTCACAAACTGTGTATAAACATTCCCCTGTCTCATGATAATAATATTGGCATTGATAACTGCCGCACCCGGTTCAATTTTGGTCGCAAGGGATGAAATATTATTCCAAACCAGTACAGATTCATAGCCACCACTTCTGAAACTGGAACCTATCACTCTTAAAAATGAGTTATCTGCTAAGGCTAAAGGGATACTTTTTTGAATTAAGCCCAGGTAACCATAAAAATCATACGCATCACTTACGGTAGATGGTCCCACTGTTGAAAGAGCCATATTCATTTCCAGATAAAAGTTGGTGTTGGCTTCAAAAACAACATCACTTTTAGCACTTGCTACAATAACATTGGGTTCGTAAACATACGCTTTATTGTTAGGGCTTGAATTATACTTGAACAATCCTCCATTAATGTTAAATATATTTCCTTCCTGTTCCGGCGTATACGATTTGGTTTCCCATTTAAGCCCGCTGATATCAATATTGTTGATCGTATCTACAACATTGATGGAGCCAGTCGTTCTATGTACCTGGATCGTAGGATTAGTTGTTCTGATGACCAGGTTATAGCTATTTCCTGGTTGTAGAGAATCACCATACACAGAAACAATCATCGATAATCCGTTGGCAAAAGTCTGAAATCCTAAACATTCGATTTCACCTGTTCCAATAGCATTTCCAACCGGAATAAATTTAATGGAAGTGAATGCCGGATTGACATTGAGGTTTAATCCCTGCAATACAAAGTATCTGACAATATGATCATTTTTAATAACAGTAGGAGTGAGCCCGTATACATTCAGATTTCCGTTGGAGTATTGGTTATTCCAATCGATTCCAAATTGTTCTTTCTGAGCTTTAGTGAGCTTTGCAGGCAATTTCAAAAATTCAGACGGCAGATCTTCATTAGTTAAAATGGTCTTTTTGATTCCGACACTGTTTGTGAATAAAAGGTTTCTATTGAAGGCAGTGATTTGATTATTAACTGTTTCATTATTTTCCTCCAAAATATACCCCATACTTCGCACCCTTCCCGTTAAATGCAACTGTTCAGCAGGGGTTGTTAATCCTATTCCAAGCTTACCAGCACTATGGAAAACACCTGATTCTTTAAAATCGGTTCCGTTCCAGTACATAAGGTAGTTGGAGGCAGGGTTGACTGCTTTCCAGGTGACTGTTCCGTTCAAAAGAGAAGCGATATAATTTCCTGAAGCAGTGGGCTTGTCCATTTTGGTGTTCAGGACATTCTGTAAACCTTCCACCATTCCTATAGTGACGTTGGAAAGTCCTGTCGGGAGATAATTTGCAGTATTTGTTTTTTCACCGCCTTTAAACATATACAGTGAAAAGTGACCATTGTTATCAGGAATTGCAATGAAATCATTATCCTCAAATTGATAAGCATTTGAATTTCCTGCAAATTCTGCTATGGTTGTCTCCACCGACTGTATGAGCGTCGTAATCCCTAAAGCTTCTATTTTTTCGGCAAGGATTTTTTCGTCACCATTCACAAAATCATCCCAAATCATAAATCTGGTATCACTCTGCCTTTTGGTGTAAGTACTTCCTGTCTGATCTCCATTATCTACCGTTGCGATATTGTCCGGCAGTTGTCCCACACCTAAAGCTCCTCTCCAGGAATGGATATTTCTTTCGGTAAGGTTGGTCGCATCTTTTTTGGCCAGATAATCAGCATGAGAATCCGGATTGGCAAGATGCTGTTCAAAAATTTTTTTATCTGTTTTATTCTGTAGCTGCTGATCCAGCCCTTCAATTTTACCTGTCGGGATAGACTCATCTTTGTGCCAGAATGATGACCACGAAGCCTGGAACTGATCCTGGGTAGGAAAGTCTCCGGTTTCAAAGTAACTGTATATGGTATTTAATGGTATTGACATAATTATTTACTGAAAATTGGGTTCGATGTACAAGGCGATTCTCGATGGCTGAATATTGTTGTGAGGCTGGTTGCCACCTACTTCAGAGGTGCTTCTCCATCCGTCTACCAGGGTTCCGCCTCTTCCGCTGGCGCCGCCGCTTCCGATGGTCCAATAGTGCTGGTGGGAGTGTCTTGGCATCTGATCGATGTTAAGGGTATGGGTTTTGGATCCGTACTCACCGCCCAGGTTATTGAATTCCGACTCATTGGGACTCCATCCTACGATGGTTTTCCCTCTGAAATCCAGACATTCTTTCCATCCGGCAGGAATCTCAGCTGCAGGTTTTCTCCAGGCTACAACAATACCTCCGTTGATAATAGGTGCCGTTTTCTGTTCCAGTTTTTCAATTCTGGCCGTCAGGGCCGACAAATCTATCTGGGTAGCCGTGTTGTTTACTTTCACCTGGATATTTCTTAACGTTTCCAGTTTCAGAAACTCGGACCAGTTGTAACTCACAGCTCCTGTCCCGAACTTAACGGTTCTTTTTTCAATCAGAGCTTTTGAAAGCTGATCCTGGAATGTTTTCGGAATATCTTCTTTATGAATGTATACGGTAGCTGTAGGCGAATAGACTCCTCCTTCAAAGTAGTAAAGCTTTCCTTCAATAGTTACGACCCCCGGGTTTACACTGGAGCCTACTGTTTCACAACCTGCAAGGATGGTTTTGTCTCCTGCCAGATCTCCGAGTACTTCAAAGATTTCGTACGCCTCTTCAATGGTATTCATTAAGTCATTGGTAAGAGGCATACCTCCTGTCTGTAAAAATTTGAAATTGTATTTCATTTTTAAATGATTGTTATTATATATCTTTTGGACGGCAGTTTGTAAAAATCAATCTCCGCCTTGAGTTGGTCTTGGTTGATGGCTGTATCGGGTATTTCCACTTTGAAATCATATTCACTGTAGAGTTCTGATTCTGTCCTCAGGTAAAGTGGTCTTTCGTCACCGTTTACCCATTTGGTTTTTGAATAATACTGATCATCTTCTGCTTCCGTGTAAAGAAAAGTTCCTTCGTAGAGTACAGATTTCACTATTTTTATCCTTCTGCCAAGTGGATCAAACTTATTATTGAGAAGCTTTTGAAGCGAGAATTTCTGATAATTGAAATCCATCTTAATCAGGTTTTGTTTTCTGGCTTTCAAAAATTCGATGTAAAGGGTTTCGATTTCAAAAATCAGCACCCAGATCAGGTTCAGAACAGACTTTGTGCGCCAGAAAGTAAAGAGCCACCATTGCGCCAGTCTTTTAAAATTAATATTGAAAAGCTTATCGTCCATCGTTATTCTGCTTGATAATTAAGATATTGTATTCCGTTCCAGTCATCAATTTTGAAGTATCCTGATTTTGGAATCACCGAAATAGCAATAGGCTGGAATACCGCTGGATAATTGGAGCCAGGCTCTACCCATCCGCTTTCTACGATCAGGTTCTGAAGATCAGTTACTCCATCTACGGCCAAAATTGCAGCTTCCAGTTTCTGGACACTCAATTCTCCGTTAAAGGGAAGATTTTTCAGGAATCTTTTGATGGCTTCCACTACAGGATAAGTTCCGATAGCGAGGATGCTTCTTCCATCCGCAAGTAAAACTCCGGGGTTGTAGCACACAACGAATTTAATTCTCAGAATATCAGGTTTATAGTTGACAATAACGATATTATCTCCTGCTGCCTGAATTTCTTCAATATAAGATTTGAAGGCCATTCCGATATTATCGGCTACCGGTACAATTTCTCCGTCCTTTTCCGTCGCGATTTTCATCGATATCTTTGAGGAGTTGGGAGCTTTCGTAACCGCCACGTATCTGATCACTTTAGAGGCTTCTATCTGGTCTTCTGTTGCAGGTACTGACGTTCCGTTCTGTTTGTACAGTGGTGAAAAGTCTCCGCTTTCGGGTAACAGACTGAAACCGTACTGATACCTCAGGGCTTCGTTTCTGTACCATCTTAAGGTAGGTACTTTTTGTTCTTTAATTTTGGTTTCAATTTCCTTCAGGTGAAGCTTACAGGCTTCCTGGAAATTCCATATGGTAAATCCTACAACCTCAAAAATTTTCCTCCAGAACGGATTTTTAGAAACATCTGAGGTGAGTTTCTGCAGATAAGGGTTTGCATCTTTAAGTGCTATGATGCTGTTGATTATATCTTGAAGCGTTTTATTCATCTTTAACTTACTTTAAAACTATTTTCCAGTTGCATATATCCGATACCTTTCAGCGAAGGAACCTGGCTGTCCTGGCTAAGCGTGGTTCCTGTGGCAGGCTTGAGGTTTTTTGAGGTATAATACTGCAGGACATCTGTTTTTGCGTTGGCATTATTTGAAACACTGAGTGTTTTTCCTGTATTCAGAAGGTCTGACACAGCCATTCCATTGGCTACGGCAATGTCGAAACAGTTTTGAACATCTCCGGTATACTGTATGGCGATGTCCAGAATGGACTGTTGGTTTAATACTTTAATCTCCATAATCTGCGTCTATATCAATCTCAAGGTTTTCATCTATTTTCACGTGATGCACTGTCATTCCATCGGCAAAAAACTCCTGTCGTATTTCTCTTGCCAGGTCTTCCGGCCTTTCATGTTCCAGGTATCTTCTTACTCCTACTCCATTTTTGGGAAAGAGCTTCATTTCACCTTTATCTGCAAAGAGCAGTGTTTTCTGTTGTTCGTATGTGCTCTCTCCCACGGCAAAATCGCCATCGCTGAACTGCAGTTCAAAATTTTCGTCTAAAAGAATATCTGTCGGCATGTTATATTATATTTCCTGTTCCTGTACCGGTTTGGGCAGCTGCCGTCCCCGTTGTATTTACTATTACTTTGACCTGTCCGGCTTCTACAAATTTTCTTATTGCTTTGGCCATTGCCTGGGCAATTCTTGTTCTTGATGCCCCTGCATCATCTTTTTCAGCGGTCTCATCTTCCATAATACTGATCAGGTCACTGATAAGTACTGGTTCTCCTGTGCTTAAACTCATTTTAAAAGGGATTTAAATTCATTTCTAAGTTTTTCAAAATCCGCGAGATTGATCAGATTGATAGTGGGACCATAATTGGTGGTAAACTTCATGTCCCGGATGGCATCAAAAAGTGTATCTACAAGTAGAGCAAAATTTTTTCCGTTAGCCTCCATGTGAATCTTATCACTCAGTTCAAGATTGGCTGTTCCTGTTTTCCAGTAAAATTTTTCTACCTCATCACAGGCGATCACCATCCAATCATCATCATCTTCCACTCTTACCGCCAATACGTAGCTGCCAATTGTTGGAATCTGAATAAAGCTTTTGTTACCGGTAAGTACCGGCCGAAGTCTTACGTCCAGGTATTCCTGCCCGTCTTCATCAATCAGGATGCAGATGGCTTTTTCTTCATCCACAAATTTTACCTGTGCAATATTGCTTACTGCGGGGGCGTGCGAACTTGCGATCTGTCTTAATCCTTCTCTTATATACTCTGGTGTTGCCATTATTTTTGCATTAAAAATCCTAATGTTACCGTTTGTCTTCCTCCTGATGCACCAAACTCGCCGCTTACACTTTCTATAAAGTACTCACCCGTTTTGTCCGGATACATTCCTCCATCAAGTTCCAGGACCATTCCTTTTACAGCATATGGTTCCAGGAAAAGAGTGATGTTTCCTTCGTAGCCTTTGTAGTTTTCTTTGGTCTGTAAACGATTGGCGATCTGCTTTAAAAACTGGGCAGGAATTCCTGCCTTTACTTTTAAGCTTTTTTCATTTGACGATTTCTGCTGATCAGATTTCGTCTTGTTTACTTGTCCTTTGTCATTTTTTTCCCTGATGACAATCTTGGTACTTTTATCTACAGCCTTTTGTTGAAATTCATCGTCTTTTACTATATTCCAGCCAACCTTTGCTTTTATCCTGTCCTGTACTTTTCCATAAAGTGTTCCTACAAAGATTTCATTCATATTGAAATAGACAGAAAGCTTACATTCATCTTTCAGCCACTCCAAGACTTTGATTCCATTGACGTTTTTGAATCTTACATTTTTTAACGGAATGTCCGGTACTTCTCCGGAAACGACTATATCTGTTTCGGCGGTAAGTTCATCCAAAAGCTTTTTGACAGTTACTGTAGGATAGGATTTATTAAACATCGTCTCATAGAGCTGGTATCCATATCCCTCACACTCAATTTTCACGGGAATTCCCATGTTGACTCTTTTGATAAAGCCTTCAAACCTTTTTTTATTGACGTTATTATATCCTAAAGAGACGCTTACTTTGTCACCTTCTTTAAAAGCATACCCCATTCTCTCGCTGCTTGTACGCTCTTTATTAAGATCCTGGGTCTGTACTTTGTCTGTTTTCAGGTAGCTGATTCTAGGTAACTCAATCGTGCATGAATCAATAAAAGATCCTACTTCACTTTTCCAGGTTACCTTGCTGGGTTTTACATTGTTCTCATCTGCAATAGAGATGTTACTGGTTAATGTTAGCATTTTGTGGTACTTCTAAATTTTTTACATCGGCAATAAAGTCACTTTCGCAAGTCAAGCTGAATGGTCTTACCCAGTGTGTTTTGCCTTGTGTTTCCGGAAACTCCAGAGAGGTCACTGCTACGCGGCAGCTTTTATCTAAAAACATTTCGGGATATCCTCCATGAAGGGTAACGGGAAGGTCTGTTTCAAAAATTTTTTTGAGCGCTTCAATATCGTCCTCCGGAACTTTTCTGTTTTTTCCCATTAAAAAGCCTCTTATCGTGAATTTATAGTCATCGATATTGAACATTTCTTTCACAGTCCCTTTTCTTTCGCTGACCGCAGTTCTGATGATCGTTTTACTGAGATTGACAGCAATGGTGCAGATATCGATTTCAATAGCCTCAACTTCATTAATTTTGAAGAGGGCCGGGAACCAGATATCCTGACCATAAGCCCCTATTTTATTAAAGGGTATGGTATTTTTGCTGTAATGTACAGTTCCTCTGGGCGATGGATTCTTCAGATCCCAGCCTGGAATTCCTAACATGCTAAGATCCGGTCCGCTGATGCGGTAAGGGGACGTTGAGAAATAACTTTTATATAAATTTTCTAAATCAAAAACTGTCTGCATATTATATTACTTTTGCTCCGTTATAAAGTACACGGCCTAAACATTCCATGACTACACTTTCAAGCTGGTCTGAGGTTTCTCCTGAATTCAGAGTATTAAACTGAATCGTATCGAAAAATTTGCCCAGTGTGATATTGATGGTTTTCTGCCCGCCTCCTGAAACGGTGTCTCCTGTTTCCTGGGATTTCGCGGTATTGCTTTTTCTGGTATCTTCGGCTCTGTTTATTGTTGGTTTTCCTGCTGACGTCAGATCGGTTTTTGCCGGACCTTTTGAAACTAAGAATCCGTTTACTAACGCCGTCTGCTCCTGCATGTTGTTGGTGAGGTCTGCAGAGGCTTTGATTTCAGTCGTTTTGGTCACTTTTATTTCTTCTCCGGTGATGAGTTCTTTAGCCCATCTGTAGGCACTTTCGATACCATCTAAAATCGGACTTAAAATATTATTCCAAACCCATTTAAGCCCTTCAGCAACCCATCCGATCACTTTTAGGACGATGCCTAAAATTCCGTAGATTCCTGCAAAAACATCTTTGATCAGTTCACTATTGGCAATCCAGGTGATCAGTCCTGAAACAATACTCCATACCGCATCAAAAACACTTCCGAGAGTACTCCAGACGGTAGAGAAGTATTCCTGAATGGTCGTTACAAATCCTCCCCAGGCATTGGTTTCGCCTCCCAGATTTAAAATAAAGTCCAGTGCCGAGCCCAGGCTTCCTACGATAGAATCAATATAAGGCTGTACCATAGTCATTAAAGGCTCAAAACCTTTCACCAGCTGTACACCTATTTCCAATACTCTCGATATAAGTGGCATGAAAGCAGTTCCGATTTCTGTAAGCATGCTCGTAGATGTTTTTTTGATGATATCTAACTTACCTTCTACTGTATTGCTTTGGGATTCTAAGCCTCCCTCAAACATTCCTCCTTTTCCTCTGGAATCAGCGAGTGATTTTGCCAGCATATCATAAGTAATGTTCATTCCTTTCAGCTGCTCAATACTTTTACCTGTGGATGATGATAATGCTCCATATATATCAATTCCGGCTGCTCCAAACTGCTTGAGCTGATCGCTGGATGCAGAGCCTTCGCTTTTGATCTCTTTCATCTGTTCTGAAAGGTTCAAAAGTTCACTGCCTCCCCCTCCTGCTGCACTTACGGCATTGGCAAGATTCATCACTTCCACCCGTGCACGTTTGGCATCTCCGTCTACAGAAATAAGCGCTTTGTTGGCACTTAACAATGTAGTCATGTCATATGTGCTGTTATTGGAATCGGTATTAATATTTTTGTATGCAGCATTGGCACCCCCTTTACCTAAAAGCCCCGAAAGGCCGGCAACCTCTTTTTCTCTCTGCATGGCTCCTGAAATAGCGGCTGAAGCACCACTTTTAAGCAGGCTTAAAGCGGCATCTCCCACTACTTTAAGTCCTCCACCCAGTGATCCCAGTACACCACTTAGAAAACCTCCGCCTTCGCCACCTGATTGTGCGTCTGATGAAGAAGGGGCTGAGGGCGCAGATGCACCCGGGACCCCCAGCTTTACCTTCATATAGTCTTTAAACTTGTTGTAGTTTGATGAGATAGAGGATTTGAACTGATCATATGCTTTTCCAATTCCATCGGGAACGGAGGTGGGAAGATCCTTAATAGCTTTCCCCATATTTATAATGGCTCCGCCTATATTTTTTCCTGCTTGTTTAAAACCAGCAACTATATCACCTCTCAGGACATCGGCTGCATTTTGCATGTCTGTATTTACAGCATCAAGTCCCTTGCCTAATTTAGTTGCTTTGTAAGTATCCCTTATGCTATTGAATAGCTTCTGCAGTTCGGTTGCTCTTGCAATCCAGTCAACGTTATCATTCATAATTTAAAAATTTCTTTCGCCCTGTTTTTTCCAAATTTCCAAGGCTATTCCGGTGCGATAGAAAAACTTTTCATCACCCCAATTCTTTAAAGCATCGGCTCCAAACTGCATACTTCCAAAAACAATGAGGAACTCTATTCCTTCGGTCTTCTTGTCGGAGAATGAACTCCGGCCGATTTCACTAAGCGCGAAAAAAGTCGGCCTTCTTGCTTTCCAGGATGTTGTTCATCTGTAAGAACACTGCGATGAAGCAGTCTTCATCCTCGATCAGCTGATAATCTCCTTCAATCCAAAGCTGTTCTACAATCATAGCTACAGCTTTACTCATTCCATTGGAACCGATGGCTGTAAGATAGTCGCCCAGGTCATCTGCTTTAGGGGGTCTCAGAACAGCAAGGAAGTCATCCACCTTCAAATAAATAAGGTCTCTGTTGCCGTACTCTTTTTTCCACTCATCAAGTTTTTTTGCTGTATATCTTGCCTCAAAAGGACTAAGATCTTTTACTGCATCTTTTTTGGTTTCCTTAGTCTTTTTTTCTTCTTTAGATTTTCTGTTATTGAAAATTTCCTGTAATTTTTCGTTTGCCATTTTATTTTTGTTTAGTGATTAGATTAGATCATTCTTCTGCTCATCGCGATGTACGGAAGGGTAACTTCTCTGTTTTTAGCGCCCTGTTCCATTTCGAAACCGTCTTCTGTAAACTGAACTCCTGAAGTCACTATGGTGTTAATTTTCTCGCCCGGTCTTTTCTTGTAAGAAATTGTAATGACGATAAGCTCGTGCGGAACTTCTGTGATATCCTCATACCCTGCAGCCTGTGCTGCCTTGTTCAGTGCATCTGCTTCAAAACCTAAAAGTTTGATATTTCCTTCGTATTTTGTATTACCTTTCATGATATCAATAGGCTCGTTTCCAGAACCGTAGATATGCTCAGATTCTACTGTTTTTTTGGTACTGAAACCTTTAAGTCCCTTGATTACTTTCGATAATAATTTCACTTCAAAATGAGACCATGCACATTCTGATGATGTAATATTAATATTAGCCATGTTTTAAATTAAATTGTTTTTGTTAATCCCATGTTCAGTACAATCCACGTCATATAGCCCAATGGCTGAATCTGGATCTGTTTGTTAAGGGTATTTGTGTTGATAAGGTCCTGATCCAGAGAAATCAATACCTGTGCTCCGCTGATCTGTCCTGCCATATTATTCAGAAGCTGTGCTCTCGTCATCTCTTCCAGGTACATCGCATCTACTTCGTTCAGTTTTCCGTCCGGAGTTAATCTTACTGATGTTTCCAGGAACGGTGTATCGGCAGCGGTAGAAATTCTCTGAGCCTTGTCGATCAGTCTTCCGTGAACCAAAATTCTGAAATCGTCTGCTCCGGCCATTCTGTCTACACTGAAATAATATCCAGCTGCTCCTTCTCTTGTGTGGAAAGTGATGAAACCTGCATCTGTAAAATTATCTAGTTCTTCCACTGAATATTCGTCTACTTTTTTGCTTCCGATATAAGCTTCTGTAATGCTCAAGGCTCCGTTTTGTCCGTCACCGATCTTTACGTGAGCAGGATATTTACAAGCTCTTGCTAAAACCAGCGCTACTGATGCAGAACCGTCTTTTTTCGAACCTCCAAGAACGACTCCTGCGAAAGAATTTTCAGCCGTTTTAGGCTCAAAATCAGAGATTGCAGAAGCATCTTTTATTCTTCCTTCGATAAACATTCTTACCGGTTTGTTAATAGACTGCTGGTATTCACCCAATGCGCTTGAAGCAATTAATGCATCTTTTACATCCTTGTCCAGAAATCCTGCAGGAGATACATACGCTGCATCCGGTTTTCTACATATTCCTACCAGATTAACCCTTCCGTTGGAAGCGCCAAGAAGTCTTTTTACCCCTTCATTATTGGTAGTTGTTACTGCATCCTTCATCGTTGTGGTATCTTTTGTTCCTAAGATCCACAGTTCCTGGCTACCGCCAAGCTCCTGATAAAATTCATTGATTACCTGAAACAAAAACGGCTCGTCCTGTTCTGTGTAACCTTTTTCTTTTGCGTCTGCCGGTGAGTAAACTCTTTGTACTGTACCAATATTATTGGGTTTGTAAGCAGTTCCCACGATCCCTGCAACGCCGTCGATTACCTGAATCTGACGAAGTAAGTTGCCTGAGGCCACATTCGCTTTTACTTTCGGTGTTCCATTTCCTTGTGACATTTTTTAATTATTTTTTAAAAAGTTGTTGTACATATTTTTTTGACTCAGAAATCCTTTTTCTGTTCGTTTTTTATTTCTTTAAATGATATTTAAATGATTCTGTTCCATCTAATAAGCAGGACAAGAGCGAACAGGGCGAGTACACCAAGAAAGATTCTTCCGAGCCATATCTGTGTGGTCTGAAACCATGACAAAGCTTTTTCTTTGTATATAGGTTTTTCAATGTAAATAGGTGTTTGCTCGTGTTCTTTGATATAGGTTTCCCGCCATGTTTTAAATGACTCCTGTGCCTGTTTGTAACATTCTATGGATAGATTTCCCTGAGTCAGCGAAACTTTAGGTTTCATTAGCCCGCTTTCAGATCTATCATTTCTATTTTCTTTTACCTTAGCTTCTTTCAAAACAGGTTGCCCGTTGATGCATTCTATAAAAGCATGGTAATAGGTGCTGTCTGCTTCAATTCTGAAGATTGTATCTTTAACAACTGTGTGGACTTCCCGTGTTTTTTCTATGACCACCGGTTCCTGAGGCTTCCTGTTTGCACAGGAAACCAGAACCAGCAAAACAAAAAATAGCGTTATGAAGAAAACAAATTGTTTCATGTTAATATTTTAAATAGCCCTTAATGGTGTTTAAAGCTCTTTTTCTACGGCAAACCTTGATACCTTCACGGCTTCCGTTATCATTGGTGTTGCCTTCTATGGTATAGATATACTGCCCGTCAACTTTTTCTACAAAACCTGTGTGGCCCAAACCTTTCCCAAAATCCATAATAAAAACAGCGCCTTCAGAAGGCTTTGAAGATTTCTTTTCTTTGGGAGCATTATTCCAGGCATACAGTACACCTCCTGTTTTAATGGCCGTATTGGGTAATTTTTTCTGTTTTGAAGCTTCATTAAAACACCAGTATACAAATGCCATACACCAGCTTGCAGGGAAATTGATTCCTACTGATGAAAGATAATTTTTAACCGGAATTCCCCAGTTGGAACCTAATGGCTTTTCTTCCTGTCCTATTTGGGTAATGGCGGTCTGTAGTGCCGCTATTGATAGTGAATCCATATTAATATATAAGGGTTGTGTCTGATTTCTGAGTACAAATTTCTAAAACCCGGCGCCGGTTTGAAAATAAGCGCGCAAGGATTGCACAGCTTTTTTCATAAGCGCTGTTTTAAGCTCAATTTTGTATCATGAAATAGTGTAAGCGGGAAGTAAAATAACTGGCCTCTTGTTGTATGCTATTGAGAAACAGAAATAATTTGAGAAACTATAATTACTATTTATGGAAGAATATTTTTATGTACAATTGGTATTAGACCTTCAGGAAAGAATTGCCCAGGAGGTACCCGAAATACAATATATAGATCAGCAGCTGGGACAGCTTGAGAATGTTTCCGGAACACAGACCCCGGTGATTTACCCTGCCCTGTTCATAGATTTCCCGGAAGCGGTCTATGATGTGGATTTCCCGGAAGCTTCCTATTCCGAAATGTCTGCCAACGGACAATTGGGAACCATTCCGATATCATTTCAGTTGGTAGCTAATGATGATCACCTAACCTGGCATCAGGCTCCTGTAGAAGAACGAAAAAAAGGATTGGATTATTTAAGAATCGAACAAAAATTATATCAGGCACTTCAGGGCTGGAGCATGGATTATTTTTCGCCACTGTCAAGAACACAGGCAAAGAGTACAAGTAAAAAGCATATAGGATTTAAGGTAAGAGAATTGATGTTTACAACCCAGTATGAGGATTTTTCTGCAAGTCCTGAAGAAACCCGGGGGAATATCTACCGTTACAGTTTCAATCCGATAACCCCAACCTAGAATAAGGTAAGCTGGGTTTCCTCCTTGGGAATCACCATTCCTTTGATGTTCATCCATTGTCTGTAGGACAGGTGAATGTTGTATTTCGGAAAAGTATGTCTTACAATTTTTGTATCCGGTACATCAGAATGCTTGTGTGCATTATAAACATTTATAATGTACCGGGCACGTTTGATGTAATTTTTATTGTTGTAAGACATTACTACAAAATTAAAGTGTCTTTTTGTACGAGTCAAGGCGATTTTCGGGCACAAAAAAAGCTATGGATATCCATAGCTTTTGGTATTTAGAGGAGTGGTGGCTTCTTTTGAAACTCCTTTAGGGCAATACTTTTCATGGTGTTCAGAACATTGGGCTCTTCCTGGTTAATGAGTGCATAAGTTTCATAATGAGGATAATCCCTCAGCTCTGTACTTATTTCCAGAGTGATTATGGTATACCCTTTCTTTTCCAGGGCTTCTTTTACTTCGTTACTGCTGTACCAGTGACCGTTTATTTTAATCATGTTTACATTGAATTTATAAGATGTTGAAATGGGATTACTGCAGCTGCCTGTGAAGTTCATTTTTCATCATCAGGACTGCATTGGTTTCATAACTTCCAAAATCGTCCGGAAAATAAATTTCGTATTCTTTTAGAAACTGCCAGAGTGCATCCGCTTTATAATAAGGAAGCCTGATGATGAAGGACCTATCTTTTTGTCTTGTTTTTACCGCTTTCTGCAGCAGTTCCGTTCGGAGTTCCATACAGATGGAGATACTGCTTTTCCTGTTTCTGGGCTGCGTATTGAGGTTCAGTAAATCCAGGATCTGCATGGTGCTATTGAGAACGCTGAGCTTACTGTTGTCTAAGGATAAAAGGAGTTTCATTGGTTTCTTAATAGGAAAAATTCAGATTAATACCTTCCCACTCATTGCTCTCATTCTTTTTAAAAAAGGAGATATAATCTTTGCTTAATGAAAAGCTGTAGCTTTCCTTTAACAATCTGATCCCTTCTCTCCAGTTTTCATCATCAAAGCGGTCTTCCATGCTGTAGAGCTTCTGAACCAGAAGGATATCCAGAGCTCCGTTTTTACGTTCCAGGAGAGACATAATGAGATCCTTCGTATCCGGTTCGCCGTGATATTTTGAGGTTAAAAAATCAATGATATGTTTTTCTGCCTGATGGGATCTTTCGTCAAAAATTCCTTTTCCCTGTCTTTTGTATTGAATTTTAAAATTTTCGTCTTCGATTTTAAAGTTTCCTTTTCCGTCCTGATGTCTTTTACTGTAATCTTTTAAAAGATCGAAAAGCGATCCTAAATCTGAAAAGGCTTTGGTCTTAAAGTCCTGAATCTGCGCAGAAATCCGGTCTGCTGCAGGTGCCAGATCATTGATAACTGATTTTTTTAAGCTTTCATATTGGGTGCGTTTTTCTTCACGTTTACGGGCTTCTTTCTGTTTTCTTACGTTGAGTTCCGCTTCTAGTTCTTCAATGGACATTATTTTTAATGTTTCTGTAATCATATTTCTTGTTTTTTTGGTGTGTTTACTGGTATTGATTTTACTGGTTTCTAATAGGGAGATTCCCACTGAAGCTGGTTGATAATCCTCAGTTTGATCTGAATTTTCCCTTCCACATCTTCAGGAACCGCATAATGTGTTTCGTTCCAAATAGAGCTGATTTCTTTATGAATAAACATTCTGTCGAAATCGGTAAGGTACTTTTCCCCATAGCTGTCGTACTGCAGCGCAATTATTAGTATATTTTCTCTTGTATTCATTGTTCTTGGTTTTGAATTGTTGTTCCCCAATAGAGGTTTGCTTTTTCTTCGTTAATATGTATTGTTCCACCGGGACATCTTCCTGAAATAATAGCTTTCAGCCCTTCTGCCTGGATGATGATTTTGGATAATTTTCTCCAGATGTTTCCCAGCGCACTGTCCGGCAGTCCTTTTTCTTCATGGCTCACAAAAATGATGAGCTTGTTTTTGTGTTTTTCTTTAAGTTCCAGCACCATTTTTCTTGTGATTTCATCACGGTACACCGTTGTATTGTCGATAAAAATGATTTTTGGACATTTCCTTGATTCAAATTTTTGGTTTAATTCGTCCCAGGGCATATAATCCAGAAGTTTAAAATTCTTATCTGTATCGGACAGTCCCGCTGCAACCATTGCTGCGATAATGTCTTTTGAAAATCCTTCTTCTGCTGATACGTACAGTACTTTTCCGAATCCGGTGAGGTATTTGGCCAGCATCATGGCAAACGTGGTTTTTCCATTTTTTTCGGCACCTCCGAGGTACCAGAATCCGGCTGTCTCCGGCTGTCCGAATGCAGCCTGCCACAATCCTTTGAATTCAAACTGTTTAAAAACGATCGATAGCGCCTGTTTTACTGATATTGATTTCATGATCTGCTGATATTTACAAGAGTTTTCAAATATCTTAAGGACCTGATCTTTCCATCTTCCTGGCCTTTCCTGATCTTATAATAGGCATCAGTTTTCACCATACAGCTCCGAATCACCTCATTTACGGTTGTTTTATCTTCAAGGTTCACGTAGGCTACATCTCCAATGAGTTTGGTGTAAAATTTCTTCCGGTCTTCAGGACCTCTGGGAACCAGGCTTACAAAATCATCCGAAAAGCGGCTGAATATTTCAGCAAAACCAACCTTGTGATTGTTGATGCCTTTTGTAATCTTGGCTCTAAGACCATCTGCCCCGATCATAAACCAGGCACAACTGTCTACGGTATCATTCATAATACCCTTCAATTCTAAATATGCGCTGTACTCAAGGTCTCCGGCTTCGTCTATGCATACAAAAGGATTTTCAAGAATATTCAGAGCATATTTTACATTTTCAAGAACCTCATGGTATTTTCCTTTGGTTCCGCATCCCAGGGCCAGGGCCAGATGCCTGATGAATCTTACTTTTGTGTGGGTTTGCGAAGCATCTACGTAAAAAGCATTTTTCATTTGTGAAATAATGGCTTTTGCGCATTCTGTTTTCCCGATTCCACAATCGTCCACCAGGATCATAGAACTTTTGGACTTTTGACAGAAAATGAAACTCTCATACATCTGTTCGTAGACTTCGGTTCTTGCAAACTTCCAGCTGTTCTTATTGATATCCACCTGGAATTTTCTTCCTATATTAAGCCATTCGCCGGCAGATAATACTTTGTCGGTTTCGCCTTTCTTTATTCTGCTGTATACTGAGCCGCTTATATTTAAAGTCTTCGCGAAAGCTGAATCGGTTCCCCCGAAATTATTCCGGTACTTCATCATGGCTTCCCGGATTTGGTGTTTTAGTTCTTTAGTGATCTCCATATTTTCTATTTTGTGTTTGTTATTTAAAATTTGATTTCCAGCTTCTTGCAGTTCCTTCTGTTTCCTTGTACTGATATTCCTGAGCTTCTTCAAAAAGAACTTCCTCAGGAATAGATTCTGTCTGTGTATACCTTTTTCTACCGGGAATCTGAAACTTGTTATTAAGTGTTTTTTTACGGTTGTCTATAATAGTTACCTGTTCAATTTCTCTCTTCTGTTGCGCCATGAAGGAATTCACGGTGTTTTCATAAGCGGACATCAGTTTTCTATTGAGCGCTCCCTGTTCATTTCTTTCATGCTTTGATTTGGAATATTCCGGATGAGGAATGATTTCGCACAGCATCATATCGTCATAATAAATCATTGCTTTCAGTGTACTGCTGTCATTGCCATCAAGCCAGAAAATCTTAAATTCCTTTCCTTCTACATATTTCATCAGTCTTATCAGATCTTCTCCCAAAACAATTTCCCCGTCCAGCCCCAAAACATAGGTACTTTTCCTGAAATTGATGATTCCCGCATTGCAGCTTGACACTGTTTCTTTCCCCAGATACGGCAGGAATGCGTGCCAGTTGGCAGGACTGGTATTTTTATTCTGCATTTCACAGAACACCTCCCATCTGGTTTTATCATTGTACACGGAGTGGGGTGAGTTGTTCCAGATCTCAATATCATTCAGAGAACCATCTATAATCTCATCGTATGGGATGATGATTTCTTCATCTGCTCTCTTCTGATTCTCTTCTTTTCTTGCAAAAGGTCTGGCCATCCATCCGAGTCTGCTTTTTTCGTGTCTGTACCGCAATTCTTCAAATTTTCTTTCGATGGCCTTGGATCGGGCCCGGTTTGCATAAATATTTACTTGATCGAACATGGCACCGTTACGCAGAAATGTATCTTTGAAACTGCTGTTCAGTGAGCTTTCACATTCTAATCCCAGGGGAAGATTAAAGCCCCATTCTGTGTAGTTTCTTATCATCTGCCGGTAGAATTCTATAATAATCCCTTCCTTTGTTTTTCCGTGTACCCAGCAAGTCCAGGCTTCAGAACCTAGGTCTATCCCCATATAGAACCATACCCGGTTTCTCTTTTTATCATACATAAAGGGAGGCTGTCTGTCATCAATAGAGATAAGTGTTCCTGCTTCTTTAATCTTGGTCAGTTTGTGCCAGGGGATAAATTCCTGCATGAGTTTCTGCCTGTCTCCCGCACGTCTGGCGTACGTTCCTATCTTATTTTCCCACTTTCCAAGCCATGCGATGACTGAGCTTTCTGATATTTCTTTAAATTTTCTGCTTTCTTTGGGATCATAAATTTCACCTGTTTCATTGGAGATGATCTCAAGTTCACCGTTGAGAAAAGCCTGATATTGCGCAGCGACCTGTGTTCTGGAAGGTTTATAATCCTGTCCTGCAAACATGTCATTCAGCAGTGCAATCATTTCATCAGTCATGAGTTTACGGTTCTGATTTTTCAGTTTCCCGGAGATCAGACAGCTGTAGTTGTATCCTCCGTCCTCATACGTATTAAAAAAGGGTTTCCATATCCTGTCAAATGCCCTGTATGATGATGGTATCGTGTGTCCTGTATTGAAAAGTTTCGGCAGATATTCATTAAAAGTGATGACGTCTGTACAGATGGAAGGCATAAGCCCGCGTCCTGATGTTTTTTTGAGTTTCTTCCACTCTTCAAGTCTTGCGGTTTTAAGTCTTTCTGCAGCCAGGAGTACACTGGCGTTGACGATGTATTCCTGTTTGAAATTCTCTTTTAACGGAGTTCCGTCTTCAAATCTGAAATCGGTATAATAACGAACCGCAGAAGGGTCAAACTGAAAGAAAGAAATCATGGGATGCTTCATGGTACGTGGATCTCCAATACTGTCCTGTATTTCTTTCGGAAGCGAATCAAAGTCAATGAGCATCTGACGTCCGTTTCCTCCTTTTCGAACCTGCTTGATTCCAAAGGGAAGTTCCCTGTATCTCTGGATTTTCTTCTGTAGCGCATCTAAAGTGCCGAAATAGGCCGGAACAAGTTCATCCTTGGTTACCGCTAAAATACTTCCCCATTGAATCGGCATGATTTCGTAATTTTTGTTGATTTACTGAGGTCTGTATCTTATTCTGAAGAAAACGCCCAGTATGATTTTATAAACTGCCTTTTCTTTCTTTCCTGTTTTAGCATCTATCACATCTATTTCTTTGTGACAGAATAGCATCTGAATTATTTTTTTCATGGTATTTTGTTACTAAGTGATCGCATCTCATTATTAATTGCTTCTTCAGTTTTCTTTAAAAAACTATTGTATTCTTTTCTTAAAACATCAGATTTTTCGCCAACTCTGTCTCCACGTAAAGATTTACGAATAAAGTCTAAGGAACAGTCATGCCTTCCCTTTAGAATATTTAATACTTCCGTATTGTAATACGTCCTTTTTTTAGTAGTTTTGTTCATTGTGTTGTTTGTCTTTTGGATGGGACAAATATCGCAAAGTTTCACGAATAACCAAATGAAAATTCGAATAATTTCACGAATCAAGTCTTAATTAACTGATTATGAATGGAATAAATTTTCGTATAAAACAACTTGTTGATCACTTTGCCAATGGCAACAATTCTGTTTTTGGCCATATGATTGGAGTAAACGAATCTAATATCAGAAGCTATATCAACGGTACAGAGCCTAAATTCAATATCATCGAAAAAATTTGCACAGCACTCGCAATAAATTTCGAATGGATTATTTTAGGGAATGGAGAAATGCTTGCAGAAGACAAAAAAGAGCAAACAGCCCTTCATACTGATTTTTACCATCGGGTTCCACAAGTCGTTACTATTGATTCGCACACCAGGGATAATATAGCTCTTGTTCCCAATAAACTGAAAGCAGGATATCTTCAGGGATATAATGACCCTAACTTTATTAAGCTTCTTCCAACCTTCAGATTGCCCAATCTTAATAACGGGGTTTTCAGAATGTTTGAAATAGAAGGAAATTCTATGTTCCCGACTCTGCCGGACAGAACTTATGTTGTAGCACAGTTTGTGGAAGACTGGATTCACGGAATCAGCGACAACAGACTGTATGCTATCATATCCAATGAAATCGAAGATGGTCTTATCAAAAGATGCCTGAACAGGATTAAGAAATATGATAACCTTATTTGTAAATCAGATAACCGACGCAATTATCCGACTCAAAACATTCACCCCAATACCATAAAGGAAGTTTGGGAAGTTAAGCTTCACCTTAATTTTAATCTGCCGGATCCTGCAGAGTTTTATGACCGATTGAATGATCTGGAAGCAGAAATACAGTATTTAAAACTAAACAGAAACATAAGTAACTGATTTTAAATCTATTTATATTTATTCCAGCATCCCCTAAAGGGTGCTGAACCATTATTTTTTGACAATTCACGTAGCTTTTAATGCTTGATCAGTTTCTCAATCCTTCTGAAATGATATCAAAATGTCCATGCAGATGTCCACCCAAATGTCCATGCAACGTGTTTTCGTATTTTTTATAAACCATACTCCGGATAACAACAAATCAAGCGAGCCCCTGCTAATTCCTTTTCAACATTGATTTTTACAGAATTGATATAAAAAAAGACTTTTGGAAGAAAATCCCTGTTTTCAGATAAATTTTAAATGAAACCCGGCATTTCGAAAAATAAATGATTAATGGATGAAATCTGATAATAAACTGATATACAACAGATCAGAATAAAGCAACCTTATTACTATATAGGACGTTTTAATTTGTTGGCTGTATTGGGACTAGGATCTCCTTTTTTAAATCAAACACTTTATTGTACGCAAAAACAATGCGTATATTCCTTCTTACTTTGCGTCATCAACCAATAAGAGGGCTGTAATTAAGATAGTGTAGCAAAATAAGAATACTTTATACTATTTTAATTCGTTTTGATAGATGTAATTTATAAAGTTACTTTTCTATCAAGCCGTGGATTATTAGCTTAAGTCCATTCAGCCTTTAATTGAAGCACTGCAAGATTTAGATACTGCTAAAAGTGAAAGAATCCAAAAGTGTTAAGGCAAACAATATGTATAAAGGTGAGAAAGAGATCGCTTTTTAGAGAAGTATTAAAATAAAAAAACAATGAAAATATTTACTTTTTAAAACGTAAGAATACCCCAAATTCACAGCGAAAAGTTACAGCACCTTACTTAATAAAAACAAATTCATGAAAAACATAATAGCACTTTCTCCCATGTATACGGAAGACAGCAACAATCTGAAAAAGGCTTCTATCAATTCACCTTACGAACTTAACCGTTTCAATGCCAAGTGGAATATTCCGGAGGAGTTTCGGGCTGATGTTATTGCAGTGTATAGTGAAGACATCTATGCCGAGATTGTTGCTGAACAGTGTGAATTGACGCTTATGAAACCTGACGACAACTCGCTTTCCCTTATTTCTGAAGAGTTTACAAAACGTAAAATTTCTTACGGACAACTCAAAGACTCTATCAATAAGGAGAATATTTTCATTAAATGTTCTGATTTTAAAAGTTTCAAGGCTGGAGTTTATCAAAAAATCACAGATATCAAAGGTTTTGATACAGTGGATCCCAACTGTACAGTTTTCACCTCGGAAGTTGTGGAATGGCAGCTGGAAGTAAGATGTTTTGTTTTAAACAATGACATAAAAACCTACTCTTCTTACTGGCGCAACGATACATTTGATACGAGTCCGCTTTCAGAAGAAGAGCAGAATGGGATGTTCTCGTTTTTTGATTCGTTTATGAAACAAAACGCTTCAACACTTCCGGAATCTATTGTTTTAGATTTTGGGATCATCAAAGAAAAAGGCTGGGCACTGATTGAAGCCAATCCGGCCTGGTGTTCCGGTTTGTATGCCTGTGATGCAGAGAAAGCACTGGAGGTGATTGTGGGAAGCTGTGTGAAGAAATAAAATATAGAAAAAAGTATTTCACTATATTAAAGCATTGAAAACGGATGACTTTCCGGAATTCTTTTATTATAGTAATTAACTATCTAAAATGATGTAACATATATGCAAATGCTTATTTTCATCGGGATTCCTGCCAGCGGAAAAAGTTCTTTTTACAAGGAGCTTTTTTTCAATTCCCATATCAGGATCAGCATGGATCTTCTTAATACAAGAAACAAAGAGGGAAAACTCCTTCGATACTGTTTTGAGACCCAATCACAAATGGTTATCGACAATACAAATGTGACGAAAGAAGAAAGGAAAAAATACATTGAGCTGGCCCGGCAAAATAATTACGAAATCATCGGATATTATTTTGATAGCCATCTCAAAGATTGCCTGGAAAGAAATAAAAACCGCAAGGATACCATTAGTGAAATCGGTATAAAAACAAAATACAAGGAATTGGCCAAACCTTTCTATGAGGAAGGTTTTGACCATATCCACACTGTGAACATGGTCGATAATGAATTTATAATCACCCCCTATGAAGTTTGAAGAAATTGAAGGCTTAATGAGAAAAAATGAAGCTCTATCCGAGCAGTATATTCTCCCGGAAAATTTTATCCTCGTAAGATTAGATGGAAAAGGATTTACAAAATTAACTAAAGAAAAGCTGAATCTTGAAAAACCTTTTGATGAAAGATTTCATTTAGCTATGACGGCAACAATGGAGCATCTTTTTACCGTAGGTTTTAGAGTTATTTACGGCTATACGCAGAGTGACGAAATTTCACTATTGATCCACAAGGATGAAAATGTATTCAGCAGAAAAGTACGAAAATTCAACTCTGTTCTGGCCGGGGAGGCAAGTGCTTTTTTCAGTTTGCAGTTTCAGCAGATCTGTGTTTTCGACTGTAGAACGATCGCGATTCCCAACCACGATATGATCCTGGATTATTTCTGTTGGAGACAGGAGGATTCTCACAGAAATTCTCTTTCTGCCTATTGCTACTGGACTTTGATAAAGAATAATTTCACAGCCAAACAGGCAGCTTCAAAAATTGAAAAGATGCCGCAATCTGATAAAAATGAATTGCTTTTTCAATTGGGAATTAATTATAATAATCTTCCGCTGTGGCAGAAAAGGGGCGTCGGAATGTATTCCAAAGAAGCCGTCAAGCAAGGATTTAACCCCTTAACCGAGATCATTTCGGAATGCGTGAGGAATGAACTTTATCTGGAAAAAGAGCTACCGATAAGAGAGAATTACAGATTATTTTTGGACAATATTCTACAAAGCAAATAACAGAACCGCAGAAAAATTCATGGAATTCTTATAAATTAATTCATACCTTATTTTTTAGATTAAATGATTATGTGTACACCCAATAACGAGATAAAATTTTGCTCTTGTATAGAAGGAGATATTTATGAAATAAAAAACATATATATCTGGACTTCAAGCAGATATACAGGCACAAAAGAATCAAAAAGACTTGGGAAAATCATGATTCCTACTGAAGATTTTGAGAATGGAATTTCTGTGGAAAATATTATCTCACAATTAAATACGGAAAGCATTTTTGATTTTGAATACACCCCTCAGGAACGGGATACTTTAGATATTATTTTTAATTCAAAAAAGACAACAGATATTTCAAGAATATTTCTCAAAAATTAAAATACGAAGGTTTTGAACTTTCTTAAAAAAATGACTATCCAAGATTTAAAAAACAAGAACCTCATCCTCTTTGAAGCCATATCAGGAAGCCGTGCTTTCGGATTGGCAACGGAAAACTCGGATACAGATATCCGGGGAGTTTATTATCTGCCAAAAGAAGATTTTTTCGGACTGAATTATATCCCACAGATCTCCAATGAAACCAATGACATCACGTATTATGAGATCGGAAGATTCGTAGAGCTTCTGCAGAAAAACAATCCCAATATATTGGAAATACTGGCAAGCCCGGAAGAATGTATCCTGCAGAAAAGTCAGCTTATGGATTTGCTTCGTCCCGAAGATTTCTTATCAAAATTATGTAAAGATACTTTTGCAGGATATGCGGTTTCACAGATTAAAAAAGCCAAAGGACTTAACAAAAAGATTCTTAATCCAATCGATAAAGAAAGAAAATCTATTCTTGATTTCTGTTATATTCTTGAAGGACATGGATCCGTTCCTGTGAAAAAATGGCTCTATGAAAATGAAAAGATTCAGGAAAAATGCGGACTTACCAATATCGGGAATACCAATGGAATGTACGCGCTGTTTTATGATGAATCCGGAGTATTAAGCTATAAAGGAATTATTCAGCACGAAGAGGCCAATCAGGTTTCAGTCTCGTCTGTTCCCAAAGATGAAAAAGCAGCGGCATACCTTTACTGCAATCTGAATGCTTATTCTACCTACTGTAAAGATTATAGGGAATACTGGAAATGGGTTTCGGAACGCAATGAAGACCGCTACAACGTCAATCAGGAGCATGGCCAGAATTACGACAGCAAAAATATGATGCACACCATCCGGTTGCTGCAGTCATGCGAATCTGTTTTTAAAAACAATACGCTGCGAATTCGTGTAGAAAACCGGGATGAGCTGCTTGATATCAAATCAGGTAACCAATCCTATGAAACCGTCATGGAAAAAGCAGAAGATCTTATCCGGTCTATTGAATACCATCATTCAGCATCTCTTCTTCCTGACTTCCCTGACATGGAAAAAACAACAAAAATTTTAATAGAGATCAGAGAGATTCTCTATGTGAAAAATCATACATTATGAGTTATACACTGTGGGAGCAATAGCACTCCTCTCCCACAAAAACTCACTTTTTGGAAGCTTTCGCAATTTTATTATAATCCAGGCAAATTTCCATCCAAAACTCAAAATCATCAGGCCTCTGAAAACCTACCGGCTCTACATAGCAATACTCCTTAAGTTGTTTTCCCCTCATAATCATGGGTAGAAAACCTTTCTTTTCTGATACCTCATCCTCAAGTTCCGGGTTATAGCGGCACATCAGATTATCATGGCTGATGTTGATACACATTTTCCCGTTCACCAGAAATGCTAATCCGCCGAACATTTTCTTTTCCACCACCTCAATATGATCTACTGTTGAAAGCCATTCACGGACCCTGTCTGCAAGTTCAATACTGTAAGCCATGATCTAATTTTTTTCTCCATTAAAATTAATTAAAAGCTACGATTAAAGCAGTATTTTCTCACTATTATTTCATATAATCTCATTTTAAAAATATAATTTTATTTAAAATAATTATTGTTTTACGATAATTAATTATACATTTGCAATAGTTAAATACTGATTGCCATGAACCAGACTAAAATTATTTCGAAGATTCTGTACTATCTGTGCTGTATAGTATCCGCAGGATATCTCATTACTTTTGTTTACTCTGTCTTCTGTCTCATTACCGACTTTTCGGTGACTCCCTATAAGAATAATCTTTACCTTCATATCAATTATCCTTTTGCGGAACAGCCCTTTCTGAATATTGAACGTAATTATCCCTATATTATCTTTTCATTTTTAATGGTTTTATTTTTATATGGAATTTTTTTCTGGCTTTCTGCAAAGGTTTTCAAAGTATTTTTTCAGTCAAAACTATTTATAAAAGAAAATATACTTCAGCTTAAGAGATTTTACATGTATAATATTTTCGTTCCGCTGCCAGTAGTGATCACGGCCAGTTTCTTTGTGGAAGTGGAAAGTATTATCTGGGGATTGGTTTTTATCCATTTCATGCTTGGAATTTTCTGTCTGTTTCTTGCAAATATCTTTAAGCAAGGACTACATTTGCAAAACGAACAAGACCTATTTATATAATGCCGATCATAGTCAACTTAGATGTCATGCTAGCCAAGCGTAAAATGCAGAGTAAAGAACTGGCAGAAAAATTAGGAATCACACCTGTTAATCTTTCCATTCTTAAGACAGGCAAGGCAAAAGGGGTTCGTTTCGATACCCTGGAAGCCATCTGTAGAATTCTGGAATGCCAGCCGGGAGATATTCTTGAGTTTAGAGAATAAGCATTTCAACTTGATGAATTTTTAGTCTTCTCTAATTTATAAATCCCAATTAATCTCTCATAGACAGTTATAAATTACGGTCGTTGTTTCAGGCTCAAATCTTTTTCTGACGTCTGATATCTGATATCCAAAATCCAACACTTTTTAAGCAACCATAAAGGTCTGCCCTGCCCTCGTATTACCCAAACCTTATCATATGAATACCTTATCTATCAACAATCTCAGCCTTATCTACAAAAATGGCTATCAGGCGGTTAAAGATATATCGCTTGACATCAGCAACGGAATGTTCGGTTTGCTGGGCCCCAATGGTGCCGGAAAATCTTCTTTAATGAAAACTATAGTGGGATTGCAGAAACCTACGTCCGGACATATTATTTTTAATGGAACGGATGTTTCCAAAGATCCTGATTTTATCAAAAAGAACCTCGGGTTTCTTCCACAGGATTTTGGAGTTTACCCTAAAGTTTCGGCGTATGATCTACTGGAACATATCGCAGTACTAAAAGGAATTACAGACCGTAACGAACGTAAAGGTCAGATCCTGAACCTGCTTGAAAAAGTCAATCTTTCGGATTTCAGAAAAAGAGAAGTTCATACTTTTTCAGGAGGGATGAAACAGCGCTTTGGTGTGGCTCAGGCGCTGTTGGGAAATCCTGAGATTATTATTGTAGACGAACCAACTGCTGGTCTTGATCCTGAAGAACGCAACCGCTTCAATTCTCTTCTGAATGATATCAGCAAAGAGGTGATTGTGATCCTTTCAACCCATCTCGTAGAAGATGTCAGAAATCTATGCTCCAAAATGGCCGTTATGAACAAAGGGGAAATCTTGAGGCAGGGGAAACCTGCAGAATTGATTTCAGAACTGAAAGACCGGATCTGGTCAAAACCTATCGATAAAAGCGAACTGGAAAATTATCTTTCCAGTCACGAAATTATCAGCCGTCAGCTGATCGAAAGAGAGCTTCACATTACCGTATTTTCAGAAGTACAACCCACAGATTTTGAAGCTGTAAGCCCTCTTTTGGAACATGTATATTTCCGTACACTCACTCAAAAAATCTAATCATGAACGCCATATTTCTATTCGAAGCCAAACGCAGTATCAAGCACTGGCCAGCTTACCTTATAGCTATGATCTTAGCGGGCATGGGTATTTTTTGCGGCAGTCAGTTCAATCTAACTGCCGGTGAAAGCATCTATCTCAATTCCCCCTATACTATTGGGTTTATGACCGGAATGCTTAGTCTTTCCATCATATTTACTGCTGTTATTTACGCTGTTCAATTGCTTTTTAAAGATCAGGATGCAAAATTTGATCTCGTCCTGTTTTCTTTTCCATTTTCTAAATGGACTTATCTCAGTGGAAAATTCAGCAATTTTTTTTTACAGACTTTCCTTAGCTTCTTCTTTTTAATGGCTGGTTTCCTTGCAGGACAGCTCACACGGACAGGAAGCGAAATGCAGAAGGAGTTCCATATTGGATCCTACCTTTACCCGATGTTTATTTTTGGAGTCATCAACTGTTTTTTTGTATGCGCTTTTCTTTTTCTAATTTCCTTAATATCGAAGAAAAAGCTCTTGACAGTAGTAGGAGGATTATTGCTTTATGTTCTCTATATGGTCATTTTAGTCTTTTCCAATTCTCCTTTTATGGCAGGAAGTTTACCCCAATCCATAGAAACCCAGCAGATTTCCGCGGTTATAGATCCGTTCGGATTATCATCCTTTTTCTTTGAGGCCAGAACATTTTCAGCGCATCAGAAAAATACTTTGTTGATCCCTTTTACCAGATATATACTTCTTAACAGACTTCTTTTTACAGTTACAGCCGGTATATTTCTATTCATTACCTATCGGTTATTTTCTTTTTCATCTCTTTCAAAACAAAAAGCAAAAAAAGCAATCATTAATCAAGAAAGACAAGACACGCCATCACTTACCTACACGATCTCAATGGTCAACTTTGGTAAAAAAAATGCTTTCAAATCTGTAGTCTCTTATGCAAGAATTGATCTGCTTTACCTTTTCAGAAGTATCAGCATTCCAGCAGTTTCTATTCTACTGCTTTTTTTCGTTGGAATGGAAATGTATGCAGAAATTGAAAAAGGCATCCGTCTTCCGCAGAAATACGCAGGCTCAGGTCTCATGGCAATGACTATTTCAGAAAACTTTACTCTTTTTGGACTTCTTCTTGTTGCCTATTTCATGAATGATCTGTATTGGAGAAGCTTGTCCTCAGGCTTTTCTCTGATTGAGGACAGTACCTTCTTTTCAAAAAGCAAAATGTCAGGGCACTTTATTTCTATCTGTATTTTGCTGATCTTTTTTACCGGAATTTTAATCTTGCAGGGAATTGGATTTCAGGCTATGTATCGGTATTTTCATATAGATTGGAATGCTTATCTGGGAGTTTTTCTTTTCAACACTTTTCCATTGATTCTGTTCTCTGGATTGATCCTGCTCATTAATAACAATATCCGAAATAAATTTGTTGCTTTAGGTGTTTCGATTCTTGCTGTATTTCTGCTGGCAGGTCCGGCTTCGGGTAAGATCATTCCTTATCCTTTATTCAGAATATTTTCTGATTTCAAAGGCAGTTACAGTGATTTCAGTGGATATGGTGCCTATGTAAAAGCTTTTACCGAAAGACTTTTATTCGGAACCGGACTGATTTCTTTTCTATGGATGATGAATCGGATCGTCAAAACGAAAAAGTTTCATCTTATCCCGTTTCTCTTTAGCCTGCTTTTACTCATTTCAGGAATTTGGGCAGGAAGATTATTCATGAAAGGATATATGCCGGAAAATGAAGAAAAAGAGCTCACGGCAGCGGTGCAGTATGAAAAGGATTTTAAGAAATATGAGACCCTGCCTCAACCGGACATTACTGAGGTCATCACTGAGGTGCAATTATATCCTTCGGAAAACTCTTATCAAATCACAGGAAAATATGTCCTGACCAATTTTACAGATCAACCTGTTCACAAAATCCTTGTTCATTTTAATCCTGATCTCACAGTAAAATCCTCTGTTTTTACAGCAGGTTCCGAAAAAATAAGACTTAATGAAAATACATCGGAAGTTAAATTAAGGGAACCTCTGCTATCTGGTGAAAGCGCCTATTTTGATTTTAAACTTTCTTACAAATGGTACCCTGTTAACGGACATCAATCCTTCAACGCTATTATAGAAAACGGATCTTTTATGCGTATCAGCAGGTATTATCCGGTGATCGGATATCAGAAAGACGAAGAAGTTGAGGATGAAAAGCAAAGAGAACAACATCAGCTCGGAAAACGTTTACCTCTCAAAAAGCCGGAAGCTCCGGAAGTCTTTAAAAAGGATTTTGTGAATTTAGACATGACCGTTTCCACAGAAGCCAGACAAACTCCTATAGGTACAGGAGATCTGGTCAAAAAATGGGCAAAATCCGGACGGAATTATTTTCAGTATAAGGCTCAAAGCATTCCATTCCGGTTTGCGGTCTCATCAGCAGATTATCAGATGAAAAGTTTTTTATATAAAGGTATTGAAGTGAATATCTTCTATCACGAAAAGCACTTCGAAAACGTCAACCATCTCCTTGAAAATGCAAAAATCACTTTAGATTACTGCATTAATAATTTTGGAAAATATCCTTTTAAAACGGTAAATTTTGCTGAAATTTCATCTTTCACCAAAGGATTTGCAGCCACCGCTTATCCTTCTGTGATTTTTATGCCGGAGGACATGGTTTTTCACGCCAATATTCATGCGGATAAGGAACAGGACGTGATTAATGAACTCGCGGGACATGAACTTTCCCATTTATGGTGGGGAAACAGTCAGATCGATCCGGATGATAGGGAGGGCAATGTAATGCTTACAGAAACCCTGGCCATGTATACGGAAATGATGCTTTACAAAAAAATGCACGGCTACGAAAAAATGAAGGAAAGAATAAAGGTGCATCAGCAAATTTATGACAACGAGAAGGGACTCTCTGAAGACGTACCTGTTTATAGGGCAACGGGTGATTCTCCCCATATCGCCTATTCAAAAGGAGCCGTGGCTATGGTTAAATTAAGTGAATTGCTTGGAGAAGAAAAAGTGAATAAAGCATTGAAAAATTTCCTTGAGAACAATCATTATCCCAAGAAACCGTCTTCTCTGGATCTCCTTAATGAATTTTATAAAGTATGTCCTGATACAGCTGCGAGAAAACAGGTTGATAAGTTATTTAAAACCCTATAGCCGCCTTTCTAAAATTGATTATAACAATTTTATCAAGCTAAACTTTACATCTTCCCAAACACTAAGGATCTCATGATGACCAAAAAAAATCCCTCAAATTGAGGGATTTCATTTATATATAAGATTTAAATCTTAAGCTTCAGATGAAGGATTCTGATTCTCTCTCGGAGCTTGCCCTTCAGGTCTTCTTTCACCTTCCGGTCTGTCCTGTCTTTCTGGTCTTCTGTCACCTTGAGGTCTGTCCTGCCCTTCAGGTCTTGGTTTAGACTCAGGTCTTGCAGGTCTTGGTAAAAGAACTTTTCTTGAAAGTTTCATTTTCTTACGGTCATCGTAACCCATGAACTTCACTTCTACTTCATCACCTTCTGCATAAGGAACTTTGTCAAGACGAGCCCATTCGATTTCAGAGATATGAAGAAGTCCTTCAGTACCTTTCGCGATGGCCACGAAAGCTCCGAAATCCATTACTTTCACTACTTTACCGTTGTACACTTCTCCTACTACAGGAACGAAAGTGATTTCATTGATCTTCGCAATAGCAGCGTTGATCTTCTCTCTGTCTTTTCCTGCAATTTCGATACGTCCGATTTCTCCTACTTCTTCAATAGCGATAACCGTATCTGTATCTTTCTGCATTTGCTGAATGATTTTTCCTCCAGGTCCGATTACAGCACCAATGAAGTCTTTTGAGATCTCCATTACTACCATTTTCGGAGCGTGTGGCTTCACATCTGCTCTTGGCTCGGAAATAGTTTCCGTGATTTTGTTTAAGATATGTAATCTTCCGTCTCTTGCCTGCATCAAAGCTTTTTCCATGATATCCATAGAAAGTCCCTGGATTTTGATATCCATCTGACAAGCTGTGATACCGTCTGCAGTACCTGTTACTTTAAAGTCCATATCTCCAAGGTGATCTTCATCTCCCAAGATATCAGAAAGCACCGTGAATTTACCTGATTTTGTATCTGTGATCAGACCCATTGCAATCCCGGAAACCGGTTTTGTAATCTGTACCCCTGCATCCATTAACGCCAATGTTCCTGCACAAACTGTTGCCATTGAAGACGAACCGTTTGATTCAAGGATATCAGAAACAATTCTGATGGTGTAAGGATTTTCTGCAGGAATAACTGCCTGTAATGCTCTTTGAGCTAAGTTTCCATGTCCTACCTCTCTTCTTGAAGTTCCTCTTAAAGGTCTTGCTTCACCTGTTGAGAATGGAGGGAAGTTATAGTGTAGGAAGAATTTCTCGTCGTGTTGAGAGATAACGCTGTCTACCATATTAGCATCTTTTACAGATCCTAATGTTACTGCAGTAAGAGACTGAGTTTCACCTCTTGTAAACACAGCAGAACCGTGAGCTCCCGGAAGGTAGTCAATTTCTGACCAGATCGGACGGATCGTTTGAGGATCACGGCCATCAAGACGGATATTGTCTTCAAGGATCATCTGACGCATTGCTTCTTTCTCTACATCATGATAATATACTTTTACGAATGGCGTTACTCTTTCCAATTCTTCTGCGTTATCAACATACTGAGCTAAAAATTCTTCACGTACCGCTTTGAATTTTTCTCCTCTCTCATCTTTACCAGATGGAGTTCTTGCTACTTCGTATACTTTATCGTAAGTTTCTTTCCAAACTTTTTCACGAATAGCTTCGTCGTGATTTTCGTGAGAATATTCTCTCTTTGGTAAAGATTTTCCTACTTTTTCAGCTAATCTTTCCTGAGCTTCGATTTGTTTTTTAATTTCAGCATGACCGAAGATAATTGCTTCCAGCATTTCCTGCTCAGAAATTTCCTTCATCTCCCCTTCTACCATTACGATGGAGTCTTTAGTAGCTCCAACCATGATATCCAATTCTGAAACTTTAAGATCTTCATAGCTTGGGTTAACGCAAAGTTTGCCATCAAATCTTGCTACTCTTACTTCAGACATTGGTCCGTTGAAAGGAATATCAGTAATAGCAATCGCAGCAGAAGCCGCTAAACCAGCTAAATCATCAGGAATAGAAATTCCGTCGTAAGATATTAAAGAGATCATTACCTGAACTTCAGCATGAAAATCTTCAGGGAAAAGCGGACGTAGAACTCTGTCTACCAAACGCATTGTTAAAATTTCCTGATCGGACGGTCTTGCTTCTCTACGGAAGAAATTTCCAGGAATTCTTCCACCTGCATAGAACTTTTCTCTATAATCTACTGTTAATGGTAAAAAATCTACACCAGGATTTGCTTCTCTATTGGCTACAACAGTTGCTAAAAGCATTGTTCCACCCATTTTAACTACCACAGATCCATCAGCCTGCTTGGCTAACTTCCCCGTTTCAATTGTGATTTCTCTGCCGTCTGCAAGAGTAATCGTTTCTGTAAACGCTTGAGGTACACTCATAAATTTGTCGTCTTGATACTCCGTATTGAGTATGAATTAATATTTAAACTCTTTAAATTTTCGTGTGCAAAGGTAATGTATAATAATGAAATATTAAATTTTCAGTCTCAGAAATAGCAAATTTCATGGTAAGATTTTACCCGTATATTTCAGGAAAGTTGTATGAATTACTCACAGAATGTTTAACTTATTCATCACATTCTCTCAATAAAAAGAATTTTTCCAAAGAAAACTGATTAAAGAATCAAGCCATTTTCGTATTATTGTCTCAAAAAAAGTAAATAATGTTTTTACATTTCTAAAGACGCCTTATTTACAACAATAAATACTTGAAAAGTTGCAGAAAAACAGGCTACTGCCTTCTATTTGCCACGCTTCTCAAACTATATGCAGCAGATAAAACAACTGAAAGAGCTTAACAATTCTTTTCAAATAAATAAATGTTTATGATCAATAAAGAAGTGAAAACACAGAGCAGAAACTATACGATCCCATTAATCACGATCACCCTGCTCTTTTTTATGTGGGGATTCATCACCTGTATGAATGATATTCTGATCCCCTATCTGAAACAACTTTTCAAGCTTACCTTTTTCGAATCCATGCTGGTACAGTTCTGTTTTTTCGGGGCGTATTTTATCGGTTCACTTATTTATTTTCTGATCTCTATATCAAAGGGAGACCCTATTAATAAGGCCGGTTATAAAAAGGGAATTGTGTTTGGTATTTTTCTCGCAGCTTTTGGCTGTGTCTTATTTTATCCGGCAGCAACCTTTTCTTATTATCCGTTATTTTTAGGGGCTTTGTTTATTCTGGGACTGGGTTTTACGGTCCTTCAGATTACGGCCAATGCTTATGTATCATTACTGGGCAGTGAAGAATCAGCTTCCAGCCGTCTGAATATGACTCAGGCATTCAACGCCTTCGGAACAACGATTGCTCCGGTACTTGGAGGACATCTGATCTTTGAATTTTTCTCGGCCCCGGACGGCTCTTTCAGTGCAGTTGCTACCAGAATTCCCTATCTGATTTTTGCAGGTATCCTTTTATTGGTTGCCTTATTAATTTCAAGAGTAAAACTACCTTCCTTCCAAACTCAGGAAGAAGAGATTGTTACAGGCTGGGGAGCTCTTCAGTTCAGCCATTTGAAATTCGGAGTTTTTGCCATGTTCTGCTATGTAGGTGGAGAAGTTGCTGTAGGAAGTTTCATCATCAGCTTTTTAGAGCAGCCTCAGATTATGGGCTTCAATGAGATCATCAGTAAAAATTACCTTTCCCTTTATTGGGGTGGTGCTATGATCGGACGTTTTCTGGGAGCGATATCTTTAAACCAATCATTAAGTCAGGGCAAAAAAGCGCTTTATATGCTGGGGGCTGCTGCTGCTGTTTTCCTTGTTATTTTCAGTATTGTAGATCTGAGCTTTTCACAGATCAGCTTTTTCATTGTCTTCATCATACTTAATTTTGTAGCATTCTTTATCGGTAAGGCAGCTCCTGCAAGGACTTTATCGATTTTTGCAGCCATCAATGTTCTGCTTCTTATCTCTGCAATGGTGAATCATGGTGAACTGGCGATGTACAGCATTTTAGGAATCGGAATCTTTAACTCCATCATGTTCTCCAATATCTATACTTTGGCCATCTCAGGTTTAGGCAAGTATACCAGTCAGGGATCTTCTCTGGTGGTTATGGCTATTCTGGGAGGTGCTATCGTTCCTATTTTCCAGGGATTTCTTGCAGATCAGTTTGGCGTACAGCATTCTTTTATTATTCCTGTATTCTGTTATCTGGTGATTCTTATCTTTGGTGCTTACTGCACTAAGTATTTAGGACATGTAGAAAGTACTGAATCTAAATCAGGGCACTAAAACCTGCATAAAAGTAAACTAAAAGAAGTTTTTTCCAAGAACAGATTCTTTTTAATCAATAATATAAAGTGGGATGTTTGAAAAAGCATCTCACTTTTTTGTTATATTTAAGACTTAGTTTTTGCCTTAAGTAAGATTATTATTTTTATGAAGCTTCAATTAAAACTGGAATATTTTGCCTTTTTGGTGCTGGGAATCTTGGCATTTAACCGTACAGAGCTTTCATGGTGGTGGTTTGCAGGACTTTTTTTAACACCTGACATTTCTATGCTTGGATATGCTGTCAATAATAAAACAGGGGCTTTTTTCTACAATCTGTTTCATCATCTTGGACTGGCGGTTGTTATCTATCTTGCCGGAAGCGCACTAACTCTACCTTACTTGCAGATGGCAGGAGCCATTTTGTTTTCACATTCAGCATTTGACAGAATATTGGGGTACGGACTCAAATATCCGGATAGTTTTCAGAATACGCATCTTGGGAGAATTGGAAAAGACAGGAAATAATAAACAAAAAAAGCAACCTCTTTCGAAGTTGCTTTTATTTGAAAATCTTTGTAGATTATTTTCTTAAACCTAGTTCAGCAATAATTGCTCTATATCTTGCGATATCTTTGTTTTTAAGGTAATCTAGTAAACTTTTTCTCTTACCTACCAATTTCACTAGAGATCTCTCTGTGTTGAAATCGTGACGGTTAGCCTTTAGGTGTTGAGATAAGTGATTGATTCTGAAAGTGAAAAGAGCGATTTGTCCTTCAGCACTTCCTGTGTCTGTTGCAGATTTTCCATGTTTTGAGAAAATTTCCTGCTTTTTTTCTGTTGTTAAGTACATTCCAATATTGTTTAATGATTATTATGTAACGGGTGCAAAATTACAACTATTTTTCAATTCAGCAAAACATTATTGATTTCATGTATCAAAATTGATAGAAAAAAATGTTAAAAATTTCTTAATAAATTGTATGTCATCCAATGAAAAGGCAGTAATTTTGCATACGAATTACAAATGAGAAAAATTATATTCTTTACAGCAGTCAGCACTTTTTTACTTGTAGGTGTTATTTCGGTGAAAGCACAGAAAAATACAGACCATAAAGTAAAAAAAATCCTATACTTCAATCCTGAGGTTGAACCTGATATTGAAGAAATTAAAGAACCCACCAACCTTGCTTTTTTCAGTGCGGTTTCTGATAATTTTAGCGGAAGAAAAAATAAAATTCTCAGAGCTGAAGTGCAGATTCCTTTTGACAGTATAGAAAAACGGACCATTACTGATTATTGTGTTAATAATGATGCTGATTTTGCCGTTGTTCCCAAGGTAAGGTATTTCAAAGTAGGAATCGGAAAGTATGTGTTTTCCAACCAGGTGGTGGTAAGCATGAAGCTCTTTGATGCCGAAGGAAATCTTGTCACCGAATCAGATTATGATACGTACCGCAAAAATATGCGCCTTTTAGGTTCTACTGAGAACTCTATTAAAATAGGAACAGACGGTGCAATAAAGGGTATTCTGAAAAAGCTGAGGAAACTTAAATCTTTTGCTGGCGCTGAACTTTAAAAGGGAATAGTCAATTCTGCTTCACAAGTCGATAGTCAATTGATATGTGCCGGAACATCTATTATTCACTCCCAATCTTTATTTTCAGATATGAATTCTCTCAGTTCAGATCTGATGGTCGATGGTCAGTTATTTTCTATTGGGACCATTTGCCGATAACAATACGTTATTCACTTTTTCATATGTTTTTGATCCATTCATAGACTTTACCAGGCAAACCGCCCCTAAATATTCAATAACCTACTGTTTTTCTTTAATTTAGATATATATTAAATCTAAATCATATGAAAAATTCAAATTTAAAAAAGCTAAGCAGAAATGGTCAGAAAGAAATCCTTGGAAATGGTCCATGGTTTAAAAAGTGCAACTACTCATTCGAATGTCCGGGTGGAGCATGCTGTCAGAATACATGCGTTTACAGTCCATGTCCGGAAGTATAATTTTTTTTTAATCTTGAAATATATTTGACACTTGTTTAGGCAGGTGTCTTTTTTTTATAAAACTGAAAAATACTCCGAACATACTGACTGTTAGTTAAATATTTTCATCACATGGTGAATAATTAAATATTTTTTACTATTTTAGTATGACAAATTAAAACTTATTAATATGAAAAATTTAAAGAAGCTCAACAGAGAGCAGCAAAGAAAAATTAACGGAGGGGATTTCAGGAGATGCAGTGCAACCAGACCATGCACTATCGGATGGTGTTGTGATGGAACCTGCAGTCCATATGCATGTATTGAAAATTAAGGATCTTTTATTTAATACCTAAACTGATTGATATGAAAAATATTAAGAAGCTCAACAGAAAGCAGCAAAAACAGATCAATGGTGGAGCGATCAACAAATGCAGTGAAACCAGACCATGTTTTATAGGTTACTGCTGCCAGGGTGCCTGTATGGAACACATTTGTATGGAATAAACAGATTTTTATTAATATTAAACTATTGATATGAAAAACCTTAAGAAACTTACAAGAAAAGAGCAGCAGAAAATCAACGGTGGCGGACCGATCAGAAAATGTCATGATCACCCTGAGTGCGGCTACCAGGAATGCTGTGAAGGAGGCATGTGCAGGCCTTCCCTGTTTTATCCTATGTGCGGACCTATTCTAGAATAATATAGGTATTTATGAATTTTAAATTTAATTTTTTAACATCTGCTCCGGCAGATGTTTTTCTATGTCAGAGGCTCTACAGCCTGGTTTATACTTTAATTAATTCTTAATTGTGACGGTTTCTTTTTTAGTCTTAAATTTTTGAATTATTTTTGCATATCCAAAAAATTCACGTTTTGAATTCCAGAGACGAACTTATCTTTAATCCCGCCGATATTGCCGAAACTCTTAGCAGCCTTCCTGCTGACGAGAGGCTTCTGGCGTTTTTAAAAGTTCCGAAAGAATACAAAGCGGAAGTTTTCTCCCATCTTGACCCTGATTTCCAGGAGGATACCATTAGAAGTATCGGAAGCGAAGAAGTTTCTGAGATCCTAAACGGCATGACACCGGATGACAGAACAGCTCTTTTTGAGGACTTTCCTGATGAGCTGATCAAGTATTCCATCAATCATCTTAATCCACAGGAAAGAAGGATTGCACTGAAGCTTCTGGGCTACAATTCTGATTCTATTGCGCGTCTGATGACGCCTTACTATATACAGATCCGTAAAGAATGGACCGTAAAAAGGTGTCTTCAGCAGATCAAAAAGGTAGGAAAGAGAGTGGAAACGATGAACCACCTTTATGTGGTGGATGAAAGAAACCGTCTGATTGATGATATTGCCCTTGGAAGTCTTCTTTTGGCCGAAGAGGATACTTTGATTTCAGACATGACCGATAATCATTTCGTGGCAATAACAACCGTGACTTCAAAAGAAGATGCGGTAACCTATTTCGAAAAATATGACAGAACTGCCCTTCCTATTATCACAGAAGCAGGTGTTCTGGTAGGTATTGTAACCATTGATGACATCCTCGACCAGATCGAACAGCAGAATACAGAAGATATTCAGAAATTCGGGGGATTGGAAGCATTAGATGATCCTTATACACAGACTTCTTTACTTGAAATGATCAAAAAGAGAGGAACCTGGCTGATCATTCTTTTCTTCTCAGAAATGCTGACCGCTTCTGCGATGGGGTATTTCGAAGATGAGATTCAAAAAGCCGTAGTTCTTGCTTTATTTGTACCTCTTATTATTTCCAGTGGAGGAAACTCAGGTTCTCAGGCTGCAACCCTTATAATCAGGGCTATGGCCCTTCAGGAAATTGGTCTTAAAGACTGGTGGTATGTCATGAAAAAGGAAATCTTTACCGGACTTGCTCTCGGCAGCATTCTTGGAGTTATTGGTTTCTTAAGAATTATGGTCTGGCATGAAGCAGGTTTCTTCAATTATGGAATGTACTGGCCTTATGTAGGCCTAAGCGTCGGGGTTTCCCTCGTTATGATCGTTCTTTGGGGAACACTTTCCGGATCTATGGTTCCTTTTATTCTAAAAAGGCTCAACCTTGACCCTGCTACTTCTTCTGCTCCATTTGTAGCTACTCTGGTAGATGTTACCGGTCTTATTATTTACTTTTCCGTGGCAGGACTTTTCCTGACAGGAAAACTACTATAATTATTTCGCGGGCAAATAATTCACATTACAACCAGAGAATCGATTAATATTATTCGTTATATTAATTTAAAATAAGACCAATAATCACATAAAACATTATATTTAAAAAAAAACACACCATTCTATTTAAAATAATTTCATTTCATTTGTGGAAAATTTATTAACCCTCTACAAACACAAATCTTGAAAACATTTTTAAATAGAATCACACTTGATGATTTTTATTCCTTATTTAACGCAGAATTAAGCCAAAACAGGATTTTCGGTCTGGATTTATTAAGATTCTTTGCAATAACAACAGTTATTATCAGCCATGGCCGTAATATGTTTCCAAAAAAAATCACTGAATTTCATGAATATATCACTTTTGATGGTGTTACTATTTTTTTTGTTTTAAGTGGCTTTTTAATAGGCAATATTTTAATTAAGCAAATAGAAAATAATAAACCCAGCTTTTCTCTGCTGTTGGATTTTTGGATAAGGAGGTGGTTCCGAACTGTACCCACTTATTTTTTGGTTTTATCAATTATTGCCATGCTCTGCTATATCCAGTATCCTTCATTTACCTTTTCAATCATCGCTCCTTATTACATTTTCTGTCAGAATCTATTTTATCCTACCCCTCCCTATTTCCCTGAATCCTGGAGTTTAAGTGTGGAAGAATGGTTTTATTTACTGATTCCTTTTTTAATTTTTTTCACGAGCATCATTTTTAAAGTGAAAGCTAAGATAGCTGTTCTAGTTACCGTTCTTATTGTATTGCTATCTGTAAGTCTTTTGAAATACGATATTTATGCCAGCAATGATCTCGATAAAGCAGCAACATTTGGTCATGAGGTAATTTTCAGATTAGACAGCATCGTATTCGGTGTTATAGCTGCCTGCATTCATTACTATTATCCCAGGTATTGGAGTGCAGCTCCTTTTCCATTATTTATTTCAGGCATTTTCATTTTCTTATATCAAAAATTTTCATTCACAGAAATATCTGATTTCAATCGTTTCTATAGGATTGTTTTAGAATATAGCCTGACATCTTTTGCCACATTACTGCTACTTCCTTTCCTTTCCAGTCTAAAGAAAACAAAGTATAAAATCGGAAAATTGATTACCATAATAAGTCTACTTTCCTATTCCATGTATCTGATTCATCTGACTTTGGTTGCAGGTTTTATTTTAGGCAATATTCCCTGGACCTATTTTACAAAGAATTACAATATTATACTACCTGTTTCCTATTTTTTATATTGGGCACTTACTATTCTGCTTTCTATTTTAATCTATAAGTTTTATGAAAAACCATTAACCAATCTTCGGGAAAAATTCCATTTGGCTAAAAAAAGATGATATATTTTCATACTGACATTGAAATATATATCCTTATATTATTAAATTTAGCCTATGAAAGTTATTTCTCTAGTCCCCTCTATCACAGAAGCATTATTTGACCTTGGCCTCACTGAAAATGAAATTATCGGAAGAACTAAATTCTGTATCCATCCCGAAGACAAAATAAAAAACGTCCCGGTTATTGGCGGTACAAAGAATATCAATATTGATAAGATCAGGGCAATGAAACCGGATCTCATTCTCGCCAACAAAGAGGAAAACGTCAAAGAACAGGTGGAAGCATTAATGGAAGATTTTAAAGTCCTCTTGACCAATGTTGAAAACATTGAAGACAATTACTACCTTCTTAAAACGCTCGGAAATCTGTTTAACAAGGAAGAAAGAGCACAACAGTTCAATCTCAAGATTTATGATGTTCTGGAACAGGCTAAACTGTCTTTTCCGGTAAAAACCGCTTACCTCATCTGGAAGAATCCTTATATGACCATCGGTTCTGACACTTTTATTCATAAGATCCTGTCTGAAATAGGATTTGAAAATATTTTTAAAGATAAAACCCGTTATCCTCAAATTCAGATGGAAGATCTTGCTGATGCAGATGTTATTATGCTTTCTTCCGAACCCTTCCCTTTTAAAGAAAAACATATTGAGGAAATGAAGTTGTCTTATCCTGATAAAAAGATCATGATCGTAGATGGAGAGGCATTTTCATGGTATGGTACCCATATCGCAAAGTGCGAGAACTACTTTAAAGAATTACTGGCAGAGATACACCTGATGGAAATTTGATTTTTTCAATCCAAAAAGATATCACGTTTGTACACTTAAGTTCATTTTAGGTTAAAATCCTTCTGTATAAGTACATTTACATGATTGAAAAACTGCGAATTTCATACATGAATAATAGTAAAGTTGGAGACTTGATATTCCCTTCAGCAGTTAAGTATACTTATGACTTCATCTTCTATCAATCCCCCAAAATCTATACGTTTGAACAAAAAAAAGCCCCAATCTTAAGATCGGAGCTGATATTTTTTATGTCTACTGAAATTCCAATTACAAAATCTTGGAAACTTCATTACAAACCCATTCCAAAAGTTCACGGTCTTCCGCTTTAAAGGGATCTACCGTATGGGAATCAATATCGATCTGCCCGACATTCTGTCCATCTTTAAAGATCGGAACTACAATTTCTGCTTTGGTATCAATAGAACAGCTTAAATAATTACTTTCCTGATGAACATCCGGAACTACGAATGTCTCATTGGAAACGGCAACCTGACCACAGATTCCTTTTCCGTAAGGAATGATGGTATGATCGGTAGGAGCTCCTACGTAAGGTCCTAATTTCAACTCATCTTTATCTCCATTTTTAAAGTAGAATCCTGTCCAGTTGAAATAAGAAATTTCCTGATCCAACAGGTGACATACTTTCTGAAGTTTTTCTTCTGTATTATGTTTTGGGCTTTCTAGAATGGAAGAAAGTCTTTTCTTTAATTCTGACATTTTATTTTGTTTTTTAGGAGAATTGTTTGAAGGAAAGTTCTTCTTTATAGCCGAACATTCCACGCTCTTTTATCATTTCTGCAACACCTTCAGGAACCTGGTTTTCCCATCCTTTAATGCAACATGCAATTTTTCTTAGTATTTCTCTTGAATAAATTTCCAGAAACTCCGGATTATGATTGGTTATATCAACAATACGGTTGTTGTGTTTAAAGTATTTATAAAGTTCTTTCAGATTTTCTTCCACTTTAAGATTGGAAGAATCCAGTAATTCATGAGTTTCAGGATCTTTGTAAGGGTAAAGATACACTCTCATTCCGTTTCTGAAGAATTTTCCGAATGCCTCAAGAATTCCTCCGGAAAGATCTTTGTAGTACTTTTCATCAAATACCATCAACAGGTTATTTACTCCCATGGCAACACCAATATCTCCGGTTGTGTAAGAAGCAAAATAATCGATCAGTCTGTAGTATTCTGAGAAGTTCGAAATAATAACGGTATAGCCAAGTCTTCCCAGGATATCTACCCTGTCCATAAAGTCTCTTTCGTCAATATCTCCGTCTGCCCTAAGGTTGGAAATCGTAATCTCGATCAGAACTTCTGTTTCTTCATGGGTACAGATGGCGTCCTTTTGAAACATCTCAAGACCGTTCTTAAGCATATCAATGTTCACTTTGGTTACCGGTCTGAAACTTCCTCTTACCGCAAAAATATTCTTCTTGTACAGCACATCAGCAGGAAGCATATTGCTTCCCTGAGAATTGAAGATCACCGCATCCGTCATTCCGTTTTTCACAAGCTGCAGAGACATCAGTCGATTGTCTACATAGTCAAAAGCAGGGCCGCTGAAGTCGATCATATCAATTTCAAGACCGTCTTTTGCGATATCATCGTATAAAGATTCGATTAAATTTCTTGGATTGTCGTAATAATGGAAAGCTCCAAAGATCAGATTTACCCCAAGATTCCCTAAAGTTTCCTGCTGTAAAGTAGCATCATTCTCATTAAATTTTACGTGGATAACGATCTCATTGTAATTTTCATTTTCTTTGGTCTGAAAACGGATTCCTACCCAGCCGTGGCCTTTGAGCGTTTTGTCGAAATTAATCGTTGTTACGGTATTCGCATAAGAGAAAAACTTTCTGTTGGGATTGTTTTCTCTTGAAATCCTCTCTTCAATCAGTGCCACTTCATAACGAAGCATTTTACGGAGTCGGTTTTGGGTAACATATCTGTTTTTCACCTCTTTCCCGTAGATGGCATCACTAAAATCTTTGTCGTAAGCAGACATCGCCTTAGCAATTGTACCGGAAGCCCCTCCTGCTCTAAAAAAGTGACGAACAGTCTCCTGCCCTGCTCCAATTTCCGCGAAAGTACCATAAATAGTAGGATCTAGATTAATTGTTAATGCTTTTTGTTTAGGAGTTAGTTTCTGATACATTAGGACGTAAAATTTTTCGTAAATTTACCAAAATTAAACCAACCTCAAAAGAAAATGAAGTTGAAATTTTTAGGAACTGGTACTTCCCAAGGTGTACCCGTTATAGGCTGTACATGTGAAGTATGTACTTCCGAAAATCCCAAAGACAAACGTTTCCGCTCCTCAGTAATGATTACTACAGAGGAAAGTAGAAAAATACTGATCGACTGCGGACCGGATTTCAGAGAGCAGATGCTTCTCAATCACGAAAACAGCGTAGATATTGCACTTCTAACGCACGAACACAATGACCATGTGATCGGGCTTGATGATATGCGCCCTTTGATTTTTAAAAGCGGAAAAAACATGCCGCTCTATTGCTACAAAAGGGTTGGACATGAGATCAAAAAACGTTTTCCTTACGCCTTTGCTGACGTAAGGTATCCAGGAGCTCCGGCTTTTGATCTTCATGAAATTGAAAATAAACCGTTCCAGGTTTTAGATACGGAGATTACTCCGATTGAAGTGATTCACTATGAGATTACCGTATTCGGATATAAGTTTAAAAATCTTGCCTATATCACCGATGCCAATTTTATTTCCGACACGGAAAAAGAAAAATTACAGAATCTGGATGTGCTGGTTTTAAACTGCATCAGGAAATTTGATCCGCATCCTGCACATTTTGTTCTTCCGGACGTTATCGCCCTGTTTAAAGAGCTTCAGCCTAAAAAATTATTTTTAACCCACATCAGCCACCATCTGGGACTGCATGATATTGAAGATAAGGATCTTCCGGAAGGAATGCATCTGGCTTACGATGGTTTGGAAATAGAATTCTAAAATTTTTCTCTCAAAAAGCTTTTGAACATTAAAAAAAGTTTATATATTTGCACACCGATTTAAAACAAGCCCAGTTGGCGGAATTGGTAGACGCGCTAGACTCAAACTCTAGTATCGAAAGATGTACCAGTTCGATTCTGGTACTGGGTACAAAAAGAAAAATTTACAATTAAAAGGCAATTTATACAATTGCCTTTTTCCGTTTTATGTATATGGTTTTTAGTCTTTTAACACTAAAATTAAACTTTAAACTATGCATTTACAATCTTCACTCCAGAACGCCTTTGACACAAGAAGAGACACAAAAAAAATCTTCGTGGCTATGACACACAAGTTCTCAATTCGTTCCGACAAAAATAAGGACGGAAAATCTTTAGTTTTTCTAATAATAAGATCCGGAAAAGCAAAAACTACTATGAACCTTGATATCAGGATTGAACATAAATTCTGGGATAACATTAAAGGCAGAGTAAAAAAATCAGATAATTTTGAAAATTTCAATATAATACTTGATACCATTGATGCCAAGATTATAACAATAAAAAGAGATTTCTTAATCATGGAGAAAGTCTTGTCCCCTGAATTATTAGTAGAACACATTAATAATAGTACTCCTAATTTAGATTTTATTTCATTTTGTACCTACCATAGTGAAAATGGGAATTACAAACCAAATACTTTAAAAGCCCATAAAACAGCAATCAAAAAATTAAAAGAATACCGAAGAGAAATTCCCTTCTCAATGCTTTCATTAGACTTTTTCGAGAAATACAGGAAGTATCTTTTAGAAAAAAAAGGAAATAAACACCCTACTTGTTTCACAGATTTTAAAATAATAAAAAAATTCATTAACCTGGCTGATGATCATGGAATAAAATTGCCTTTTAATAAAAACAAATTCATTGTAGTGGAGCCTGCATCCACACCCGTATTTCTAATACCTGGAGAAATGGAAAGTTTGGTGGAATATTTTTTCAACAAATTTATCTCACCTTCTCACGTTTTACCATTAGGATATTTTTTATTCTGCTGCTATACAGGCATGCGTATTTCCGATGTGCAGAAAATACAACGTTCAGATCTTGAGAATGAAATTTTCAGTTTTAAACATGTTAAAACTGAAAATTTTCAGCAAATGAAAATACATCCAGAATTAAGAAAAATACTTGATCACTGTCCAGACCTTTTTATTAACAGGCTTAGTGAACAGAAAATAAACAGTCATCTAAAATTTGTGGCCAAAGTCTGTAAAATTGAAAAGAATTTAACTACACACGTAGGTAGGCACACTTTTGCAACCACAATACTCCTAAATGATGGCAATGTCGCTAAGCTGCAGAAACTTTTAGGACACTCCAAAATCAGCAATACGATGAGATATACTCACTTGATTGATACAGATGCGATGGACGAAGTTGATAAAATTTCATTTTTTAGTAAACAGTCTCAGTAGTGATATCTATTTCATATGTTCCTTCATTCAAATCTTTAGTCCAACCAGTAATGATATGAATGTTATTGTAACATTTAATGTAGTCACTAATCTTAACCTCAAGATCATCTGCCGGTATCTGGAATTTCCAATTAAACTCACTACCATTCACACGTTGCCTTAGCCACTTTTCCCAATTAGAATAGAATAAATCTGGAAAAGTGGCTTGCGGCTTCGCAATTGCGTTGTTTTGACCAGAATTATCAAGTCCGTTGTAAAAAACCAAAGCTAATACAGAACTGCTGTCTTTTTTTACAGAAGCAGTTAAAGGAGAAAGCTCCTTTCTTTTTTCGACTGGGAGAGGATATCCGTTGATCTCTATTACTGTAGTATTGTCATTTTCTTCCTTATTGATAGTTACTCCATCTTTATCAAAATAAATACTATTAAGTTTAAAATCTTCCAGATCAGTATTCTTTAAAACGTAGGACCGCTTCTGAAGCAAATTCCTTTTCGGAGATTTAATTTCGCTTACTTCAAAATTCTTGATATTGTTCGGTTCTTTATCACCTATCCTGTTCATCGAGATTACATTTTCCTTGATAAAAAATTCATAGTTGAACCAATTTCTTATAATATTAACAAACTCACCCACAGTCATATCAGGAACAGCTCTTTTCAAATCTATTTTATTAGGGTTTTCAACTTCAGCATCATCTGATTGCGACGATGTATTAGAAACTATAGATTTTGATTTTAACTGATATTCTAAAACATTATATCCTTCATTAAATCCTATAACAAATCCTACAATAACAAATGCTAAAGATACATTGTTGACATTAAGATTTAATGAAAATGGAACTGTTACATCTTCATAACTAGAATAAAATTTTTCATGTTGCCATATATTATTACCATTAATCTGTATTACAAATTTCAACATTGTCTGCCCTCTCACTTTTGCATGAAATTTTCCATTGATAAAAATCTGATCATTAAAAGCTAAAGAAATAGTTTCTCTGTAGGTATATCTTGGTAAAATCGCCGGGCCACCTTGAAGGTACAGGGTAACATTTTCGTAACCTTCATAATCATTTACAGTCAAATTACGACTATTTTGAAATTGAGAAACCTTATTAAAATATTCTGTACCCGAAAAAACCCATGCGTTCTCAAACATACTGTCTATTAGGACATCACCTTTCAAAATTAAATTTGCATCTTGAAAACACTTTCTGAGTAGATACAAAAAATGAACACATGGATGAATGATATTTTTGTTAAAAATGTTGCCTGCTGAATCAACTTCATTACGCACCATTTCAAAACCTCCCACATCAAGATCGTTGTAATAACCATTAAAAGCATCCCACATTTTATCATCAGGAGAATATTTTGAAGTATATATTCTCGGAAAATTAAAATTTGTTTGGGGATATTTCTTACCACAGATTTCCTTTGCATAAATATGGATGTCCGAAACATCAAACTGCTCGAGAGACAGCTCAGATAATTTTTTACTCCAATTGGGTAATTCCTCAAAGCCAAAATCAATTTGACCTGTTAAGTATTTACCTTCGATTGACTCAATAATCAGCCTTCCTTCATGTAAATAGTTCTCAAACAGCAAAAACCCCTCAATTTTACTATCTAAACCAAACGTTTCATAACTATCAAAATCACCAAACGAATTGATAAATTCTTCATCCATATAAATCTCAAATGGAAACATGAATTTAGAAAACATCTTATCATTTACTTTGGAATTGCTTTCTTGGACAGAAACCTTTTGTTTGCTGAGATCGAGAATTCTATTACTATTTGTAAAAAACTTTACTTCCATTATTCTACTATTAAAAATTCCAGTTCTTTATTTGCCAGTTCTTCCAATGAATCACGTAATATATGCTTCTGTAAAGTGCTGAAACATCTATAGACCTTATCATTTATTTTGATATAACAAAGCCTACTTTCAATTATTTTTTCAATTAAGCCCAACTCTTCTTTCATAAAGAATCCCGAATTAACAGTCAACATCTTTACTTTACTAAAATCATACTTCTCATTCTGGATGTTAAAAACACTCTTAGCATAAATATGACTGTAATCTGAGGAAATTTTAAATTCCCCTGTGAACGAAAACCATTCAGGGCTAAGGTTATCGTTTTCAAAATGGAGATGCAGAATCTTATTATATTTTGGATATTCATAATACACAACTTTTTTATCACCATACTGGATTGAGTCTATATCATTTGTATCTTCTATTTTTTCGACTATAATATTACCATCAAAAACTTTAGAATTAAAAAAAACAGCGTTAGGATTTCTTTTCCTAAACATGAAATTAGTAAGAAGAGGATATCCTTCCGGTTTTGATCCTGGTAAAAGTTTTATCTCCGGATGAAGTTCTGTGAGCAAAATGTTATAACTAGAGTCTAATTCTTCAGCCTTAAAGCTTACTACTGCATTTTTCATCAACTCAATTTCATTATTCACACTAAAAAAATCCCCTTTAAATCTGGGAAATTGCTTTTGTACTTTTTCACCTATGGCAAAATCGGCCTTATCATTTACGTAAGGAATGATATACTGATTTTCTTTTACCATTTCCACCCCTAATTGATTAAAAACTGCCTTGATAGTTATCTTTACAAATCTTGATGATAAATTCATCTTATTGAAAGTTATTTTAGGTATATCCATACAAAAATTATTTCCCGAAATAGGAAAATTAATGAATGATACCACAGATAGTACCACTTCAATTACTATTTGTTTATTATCATAGTCTACCTTAATTTTTCCAGTATATATACCACTCGAAAGCATAGAAGGAGGAATAGTTGAAACGGTCACATATGTTGAAGCACTCCCACTAACAATAGATGTATTTAACCAACTTGGAGATGAAATTGTAAAACTTTTGTTTTCAGGGTTTGTTAAATAGAAATTTGTAGTAGCGGGCTGGGTATTAGATTTTATTATTGATAAATTAATTGCACTTTTATCTAAAAAAATATCTGCATTTTGACCAATAATTAAATTAATATTCACATCCGTTACACGAGTATTTCCTGACTTGAATAATCCTCCATTTACAATAACACTTCCATGAGATGGTAGATTTGGATCATTCGCCATATTTAATCCTACTAAGTCAAATTTGTTAGTTACACCACTTTTTGATTGAAAATATTGCGCTTCAAATTTTAACTCTACCGGAGTGGTATTATTCAAAACTTTAACCGAAGTTTCCCCTGAGAGTGTTCCCGTCTGTCTATTAAAAAATACATTATACTGGTTTAGTTCAACTTTGATTGAAGCACCACTATTATTAATAGTCAAAGTCACAATGTAGCTAACAAAATCGTACAAATTTTCCAGCCCTTGATATTTCCCATATGCAAAAAACGAAACCTGAGTATTATATATCCCGTTTGGCATTGCTGAGACATTTCCAATATTTACAGAGATGTTCTTAACACCGGTACCACTTGTAGCTATTTCACTGCCAACTACAGAAGCCCCGGAAATAGTTAGCCAAGGTGCAACAGGTTCTATCACATCAACTGAGTAAGTGATTCGTCGATTTGTCACCAAAGAATTATAAGCAAGTGTTAGAGTAAATGCAGAGGCATTAGGCTGCTCTTGTGAAGCATCCCAACTTAAATTTTGTCCATAGTTGCTTAACATCAGTTGAAAATAAGGGCCTGTCCCTCCCTCCGGATCGATCATATTTATAGGCATATTAATGTTTGTTTTTAGATTGTAATTTTTGATACTCCTGAATCATTTCATCAATATCTTTCCCATTTCTCGCACTTTTTACTATATAAGAAGGAATTCCATTTGTTTTAATATCCTCCATTACATTTGAATATCTATGCAGCGCTTGAGCAATAAGAATATTAGCTTCATCTGATGAAACAGACGTTGGTTTTAATGGAGAAACGGTATTAAATCCTGATTCAAAACCTTTTGCCCTGGCATTGGCTGTGTAAATTGCATCCTTAAGCGCAGGGGAATATGTCGTCCATGTGGGATTATCAATAACCATTTCTACTTTATTTTCGCCTGCAATAAAATGAGTCGGCCTATCAACAAGGCCAGACGACAGCTTTTTACGTCGAACATTAAAGCGTCGTCCATCTTGCTGTCTTATCATTGGATACTCCTGATCCATCATATTGTAACCATCTTCATATCCTTCTGCGGTAGGAAGCGGAGTTCCCAATACGGTTGCCAACTGAAAAGCACCCAAAGCTCCAACAACAATAGACAAGGGAATAGCCATTGGGTAACCTGGATCACTCCAAACTTTCATTATCCCCAAGGCAGTATTACCAATAATATTGGCAACCTGCATATTCCTTTCTCTTTTCGCTGATCTTACTGATATTTCCGCTTTCTTCTTATCTAACTCTGTATCCGCCTCAATGGTTAACTTCTTAAATGTTTCCTGACTAATAATTCCAGCATCCAGCTGTTGCTTTAGTTTCTTCTTTTTGCTATCTGCATTTCTCTCATAGGTCTGCAGTTGTCTTTTCTCATTAGCTTCGACAAATTTATAGTAAGTGGAGAAGGCTGCCTGTAGAGCCGTAACAGCCCCTTGTAATGTCCCGAGCATATCGGTCCCCCTGTCTAAATTGTTGAACATTTGGATCCATTGGTCCTGATTCAAGCCAAGAATGTCAACGTTACTATCTTTTCCAAGATCACCTTTGGATTTTTCTTCTTTATCCTGATCCTGGCCAGAAGCTTTAGCTTTAAATTCTGCAATTTTATTTCCTGCTTCGGTTATAAACTTCATAACCTCCTTGCGCTGATCTTCAGTAAGAAGAGTCAGATCAAAACCTTGGTAAAGGGTAACCATTGCAGATAGGTGAGCCACCTGAAGATCAATTTCCTGCTTATTATAAATCTTTTGAAGAGCATCCCTTCCTTCAGCCCAGGTTTTTATTTTATTGATCTCCTTTGATTCAAGACGATCTTTTAAGCTAAGCTTAAGCTCCGATAGTGTATTATACTGTGATATCTCTTCATTATAATCCTGCTGAATTTTTGCTACATCAGCCTCATGCGATCGTTGTTGATCGCTTATTGATTTCTGATCACTTTTATACTTAGCTGATAATCTTTTATTGTTAGAAATCGCATCTAAAGACGACTTATAATCATCCAGTGCTTTATTGTTATCAATCCAAGATTTCATTAAGGCATCAAACAGCAATTTATCGTCTCCTTTGGCTTTATCTATTTTTTTCTGAAGAATATCAATCTCAGTCTGCCCAACTCGCTTTTTATCAATCTCTACTTTTTTTCTTTTTTCCTGAAGATCAATTTGTGCAATTTCTTTATCATACCCATCAACCATTGCTTCAATAACAGCATCAGTTTTGTTAACCTCAAGTTCACGAGCTAATTGTTCAGCCTCTTCCCCGGACTTTCGCATTTTAATAACCTCTTTGTCATGCTGGTTAGCATCACGTTCTGCTTTTTTCTCAGCAGCTAGACGTTCACGTTCTGCTTTCTTCCTTTGTTTCTCGGCTTCCTTCGCGGCTTTATCTCCTTCGGGATCAGGAACGAAATAATTTGATTTGGCATTTTCCTCACGGGATTCGTTAAGCTTACCAGCCTTAATAGTATTCTCTTCAATTGCTTTTAAATACTGATCATCATCCTTAATATCTTTTATCTTATAGGCTAATCTTTCGCCCATCAAATCTTTAATTATCTTATTACTGGCAGCCAGCAATTTAGAATTGTCAACATATCTGATATTTTCTCCTGATGTTTCCCCAATTTCAGTTTGACCATCACCCCTGGAATCAATTTCAAACTTCTTTTTTTGCTCTTCTATCATTCTTTGTCTCCATTCTTCATCTCTTTTCAATCTTTCGGATTCCCTCTTCTCTAATTCTGCCTGAGCAGCTTTAGCTCTTGCCGAGGCAATAATAGCATCCCGCAAGTTTAAATATGATTTTCTTAAATCTTCATTTTTAGCGGACTCAGCATCTAAATTTCCAAAATAAGCAGGAAATTGTTTTTGTAAAGCTTCAATTGCCTTTTTCCTCTCATCAGTCCCCTCTTTTGCTTTCATCGCTTTTTTATAAGCAATATCTAATTGGGTTATCTCTTGTGCAGCACCGGCAACACCTTCTTTCATAACATCATTAAGAGACTTTTGGGCCTTAGATGCTTCTTTTGCTCCATCAGAGAAAGTTAAATATGCGGTTGCAACTAAGGTGATAATTGTTAGAATAATTCCTAATGGATTAGCCCTAGCAGCAGCATTAAAGCCTTGCATTGCGAAAGATGCCTGGGCAGTATTACGGGCAACTAAAGCATAACCCGCACCCATGAGCGCAAGTCCCATTGTATAAAGAGTATTTAATGTTCTACCAATAGCAGTAACAAGATTTCGGGCCTTTTCGACAATTGATAAGGCTAAAACTCTTTCAGTTGTCGTCACCAATAGAGCATTATAGACACCTGTTAAATAGTTATACGTTACAGTCGAAGCAATAAGAACCGCAATAATTTTTGTTAAAAATATCAAAGTATTTCTGAATCCTGTAGCTACTCCACTCGCATCTTCCACAACACCAATAAATCTACCAAATGCTGTCACAGCACTTTCCAAAAATTGAGCAAAAATTTTACTGGTAAAACTTTCCGCTATTTTTCGCTGAACCTTTTCGTAAATGGCAGCAGCATTATTATTTACTTTATTAAATTCGTCCTGCAATGAAGTTCCTTCCTTTACTGCTTCACTCGCAACTTTTACACTTTCACGGAATTTATCTGTGTTCTCCGTTGCCGCCCCAATAACTCTTTGGACCTCATTGTCACCTAGCTTAAGTGAGTCTAACACTGTTCCAACCTGAACTGTATCGAGCCCTTTAAGCCCTTCAGAAAATTTCAGGAAAAATTCAGCAGGATTAGTATTAATCATTTCTTTAACCTGTGCCACCGGTAGTTTCATAATCTGAGCAAAACCAGTTGCATTTGTGGATGCTACCCTGATAAATTTCCCAAATCCGGAGGCCCCTATCTCTGCATTAATTCCAGATTCTTCCAAAGCAGATCCGAAGCCAAGTAGAGTATTTAATGGAGGTTTCATTGCTGGAGGAAGTGCCCCTAATCTTGTAACAAAATCCGCTATATTCTGCTCACTTGAGGCCCCCTGAGCAGCCAGCTCATTTAAAGCTGACCCTACTTGATTAATGGAGGTTGCAATAGGTAGATCCTTAGTTTCTTTGTAAAGTGATGAAATTCTGCCTAAAGAATCAGCCAGATTATCTATACCACCCTTCCAAGAGTCTCCTAATGCAACATAAGCTTTATCTACTTCTTTGGTAAAATCTTTTATTTCTCCTTTAGCAACTCCTAACCTACCTCCGACTTCAGCAATCTTTAAAAGATCTATTTTCTTTGTCCTTGTATCAAAGTCAGTAAATGATCTAGCCAGCTCTTCAACCTCATACCTTGCCATTCCCGTTGTCTTCTCAACTGCAGACATAGCATCAGCCATTTCATTATTCTTATCTATAATCTCCTGAATAGATAAGGTAATCCCCGCTATAGTTCCTAAAGTAGCAGCAACAATTCCGGCATATTGATTAAATGCATCTGCCAACTCACCAAACGATCCAGACCCTTCATCTGCCCCGTCATTCACTTCTGCCAATCTATCCCGGACTGCGGCTAGCCTCTCCTCCAGTTCTTTTGCTTCTGGGGTCTTTGGTATCACATGCTGGAGTTGTGCCTTTAGCTGCGAAGCTTCCTTCTTCAATTGAGCAACATTAAGCCTATTGATATCCAAGCTTTTAGTAAGCTCATCTACCTGATCTTTATTCTTAGCGATAATATCACTGTTCTCTTTTAACTCATCATTTACTTTATCAATCTCAGGCTGTAACTGATCATAAGATTCAATAAGCTTTCTTTGCTTCATCGTAAGATCATAAATGGCCGTCTCCAGCCTCTTACTTGTTGCTATTCCCTTTACCCTTGTATCTTCTATCTTAGACTGTATCTTCTGATACTCCCGAGAGCCAGCATCATACTGTTCCTGCTGCCTTTTAAGCATTTTGATAGACTCTATCACAGCAACAGACTCCTGTTGCTTCTTTGACTTAAGATTGTCGATTTTATCAGCATAGCTATTGATGGCCTTTTCTTCAGATTTTCGCTGTCTCTCTAATGCACCCAGAGTCTTGGTAAGCTCTTTATTAGTATTGGAGTACTTAAGTATATCTTGATTGAGCTTGTATATTTCCTTTTGAGCAGGGTCAGAATTCACGGCAATAGTCATGCGCATTATCTCATCCCTAATCTGTTTACCTGATGCCATTTGATTACTTGTTTTGGCAAAGTTGCCTAACTCATACAGCATCCGTTGTGACGCGCAAACCTATAGATTTTGTCAATCACCAAGCCCGTTAGGGCTTAAAAATAGCCCAAAATCGCTAAAACCCCCTATCCATGGGCATCTATCATATATCTGAGGTGCTCGATTCACCGCGATCACCTCATACGTCATAGAGCGGGTCGGGGTGAGAATGGAATTCAATTTTTTCAAAAAAAACAAAATAGAGTTTATCTATTGATTTTCAATATATTAACAATTTTGGATTTTTGAAAATATTCATTTTTTACCACTTCGCAATGTCAAACTTAGCTAGTTTTTAACAATTCTAAATAACTGAAAGTCAACAAAATAACTTATAAAAAGTTCGTTTTTTCGGTCTTTTTTTCGTAAATTTACTACAGTAAACGATTAATAATGAATGACTTAACAACAAAGGCGAACGGAGCGAACAAAGTAACTCTTGCCACAGACACCACAGCGAACGCTAAAAATGAAACAAAGAAAAATGACGTTAAACCTATCATTTTTGACACTACCGCGGAAAAGAGAATAAAAAATAATGAGCACTTTCAGCAGGTATGCAAAAAGTACAGTTTTTTAAAAGAAAAATCTGACGAACTAAGCGCCTACGCAATAGGAAGAGACGGTATAAAAGAGACGGTGAAAATTAAAAATGCCGATTCTATTTCTTTTGAAATTTCAAATTCTGTGATTATTGGGAAAATTCTCAATTTATGCCAGGCTGAACTTTACGAACTTGTAGAAAAATCAGAAAAGGAAGTTCTTGAATTTATAGTATAATATAAACAAAACTAGCGGAGTTCTCGACCGCTCCGCTAGTTTTTAATAATTAATGACATGACTATCATCGACCACAAAGATATTAAATTATCAGCCAAAGTACAACAGATTTTATTTAGTAGAGGGTACAGCCACATTTTTAACTGGGAAGACTACAGTTTTTATAAGGAACAAACAAAAAATGCTATTTTCAGGGCTGACAGCATTGCAAACCTCTTTATAAAAGATACATGTGAATTTTCAGATTATGCCGAATACGAATATTAAAGGCATTACAATGGAAATTAAAGTTCATAATGGCGTCATTTCTGCGCCCGAAAACAATCAAACAATATTTTATATACAATCCAAAGGAAACAACGCAGGAAGACCGTTATTAAGCCCCATAACAAACTGTTGGGAGGTGAAGACCTTTAGGTCTGTAGATTTTGAAATATTATATATTATTTTCGAAAGCCGAATTTTAGAACCTTTCATTGGCGGATCTGTCATTCCGTTTATCAGATTGCATGATTATAAAAATATTATCAAACCAATATTAAACAACGCTATCAACGAGGACAACAAAGTAAATGAAAAATATCTACAGATCCGGAAAATAGAAACCCAGATAAAAAAACAAGAAGAGATTAAATATCTTTTATTACAGCTAAAAAGCACTATATCCAAAGAGGTTTTAAAAACAATAAAAAAGCACCTACTTTAAAGGTGCTTTTTGCTTTTTAAAAAATTTTTCGGCTGCGCCGTTTCACGTCTCGCCGATTTATGGAAAACCCTTAAGGGGTTTGACAGTTTTGCTAATTTCCTGCTCATTTCCCTAATTTCATCATTAGAGATTGGTTGGAATTTACCAGGAAAGGCAGAAATTAAATCATCCTCCAGTAAAGCTTTAATATTTATTGTTTGAAATATATTATTTACTCCAAGGCCACTTAATTTCCTTAATACAAATTCTATCTTTTCATCTGAAAGATCTTTGTAACACTCTTTAAATGAATAAATATCACGTTCTGAGTAAATTGTTTTTTCAGCCAATTTTCCCTCAAAACTTAAGATCCTTTCAGTAGTACTGTTGATGTTTATTACAAAGTTTCTTAATAATTCGTTTTTATAACTCATGTTTCCAAAAGATTAGGCAATCCAAATATAGTGAATTCTAATGAGTAACCGGAGCATAAGATCCTCCAGAAGTATATGTTTTTTTCATAATATCCATGTACTTAGGGCGGCACATATAATACTTCAAGGCATCACTCATATTTGTAGACCACATCGGCAGCCTGGCACTTGGCATACTCTCTGATGTTTTATCTTTTTTAATTCGCTTGACACCTGTTTTTTGATCGGGTTTAATAATTTGTTTTGAAATTTCCATTGAAGACTTCAGTTCTTTACATTGAAACATATCAATCAAAAGTCTGGGATATTTTGAGTTCGCTTCACTCAAAACTCCTTTCATTAAATTGAATTCTTCCTCCTGATAAATTGTACCTTGGCCCCGGCTCATTAAATTAACTTTCCATGCACCTTTACTCTCATCCAAAATAGCATTCTGAACTGCAAGCGCCATATCCCTTCCAATTTTTTGCCATTGATTTCCGGATCTATCGTAATAAAGATCCAATACTTTCATCTTATGATCCTTAAAAAACTCACAGAAAAGACCAGCAATTGCTTTTTCACTTTGTTCAAGTGTATAAAGATTTTTTAAAATCCGCTGAATAAAACCCTGCTCCTGCCCTAAAACCATCGACATCATATTTCCAAAGTCCATCCCGGCTTCCAATTTTTGACGATGATTAATATGTCTTAATCCCAAAGATGTTAAAGCCACCTTATCTCCAAATCCAAATGGATCAAAAAATTCAAGCAAAAGGCCATCGTCATAAAAATTCTTTGCAGACAAGTATGGATAAAATTTCTCTCCTTGTTTTATCTCATGCTTCATTGTAAGAATTGACGGACGGAACTGCTCCGGACCTAAAACTTTCAATTGTTCTTTGAAATAATCTAACTGCAGAATATCAGCATTCGCAAATGTGGAAATCATTACGAATAAAGTTGAATTCATTCTTACTTTAGCTAATCTCTGATTCCAACGGTGAAAAGATCTTTTTTGCCTGTCATATTCCAGCTGATCACGCTTTACGTAAGCCCTTGCCAAAGCTGTCTTGATCTCATTCACCACTAAAGAAGCATACAGAATATTCTTCAGCTGCTCCGGATCCACATTCTTTTCCTGTTCTAAAATCCAGTCATATTCGTTTGAATTCAGAATATTCGGCATATCTGTTGTGAATGTTTTCCCCAGATAATAATGGGAATGACCAAATCGCATTTTTTCACCCCTTGCGGCTGGCAAAAGCTTGTCAAGTTTATTTTTATCAAGATACTTAACTTCGTCTCCGAAAATATGCTGATAAGAATCCCCGGCCATGGAAGAAACGACATCCATAGATGCCAGCTTAAAGAAACAACCATTGTAAAAGGACATTGTATGTTTATAACTCAATGGTTTTTTATAAGGCTGCTTAAAACTTGCCGGAGGCCGATCATTCGTAACATAATGAACCCCTTCTTTTAATCCCAAATCATTCCAACCTTTAATCATGGAAGGAATTGTATTGGATAATAAGTTTGTATAGTAATCTCCGACAAGGGCAAAATATGCCGTCGGCATAGCTTTAATAATCCGGATGGATCTTCGGGCCTGAATCTGTGTGGTTTTTCCTGTCCCCCTACCTCCAATCATATAAAGATTCGTAGGATCAAAAACTTCAATCCCCATTCCGGCACTGTTTACGTATTGATATTCTGCATTTCCTTTATACGTACCGTTCGGCTGCTCAAAGATTCTGTTAGATGCCATTTCTCGGATTGTTTTCGTAATTCAAGAATTTAAGAGGGAATTTATCTACTTCATCTTTTGCTGCTGCTTTTATTTTTTCCGGCACATCCGGAAGCCCGTCTATGAATGCACCTAATTCTCGGCGGTCAATAGGCTCCTCACCAAACATTTTAATATCCGTAGTAAGGATCTGAATCTGTTTCATTAAATCTTCTTCCATCTCTCCAGCTTCATCTTTGTCTAAATCGAGAACATTGGCAGCTTCCCGCAAAATCAAAACTGAGTAGTAAACATCTTTGGAGTTTTTTGCAATTCTTATTGCCATAGCAAAAGATTTGACCATTTTATCAGAAATCAGTTCTTTCCATGTTTTTTTAGAAAGCTGATTTTCAGAAGCAAAATAGGTAAGTGCATCAGTTACATATTTCTTTGCCTGGAAACGCTGTAAATTATCTACGATTATGAGATGGGAAATTATTGATTCTATATTGGGAAACTCAAACATTCTTTTATACATTCCCCAAACCTTTTCCAGCATCAGCATATAAGCAGCAATTTTGGGAGGGACATTCTTGGGATCTCCAAATTCCAGCCACTCAAGTAAATCATCTAATTCAATATCATCCAAATTCATTATTCTGTATTAAAGATTTCATTTTTTATATTCTCCAAGTTCTGAGCTTCCCATATCTTATTAATCTGCTGAATTGCTGTAAGATTTCCTTTTTTAGCATTTTCCAATGTAATTCTATTCACAGAAGTCTGGTTCAATATCAACCCTTTTTGGTAAGAGTCAAAGATGGGCGTACCGGCTGTTTTAAAATCATGGAGAAACAAGCGCTTATTGACTTTCAATACATCCGCAATTCGATCCGCAGAATTTCCTGCGGACGAAAGCTCTTCAATCATTTCCAATGCCTCATCAGAAAGTGGGCACCACACGGGAATTGTTTTATTTTTATTTTCTAACATTAGTTCACTCTATAAACAACTTTACAATCTGAAAACAACCTTTTCCTTAGGTCATAGACCTGTTGAGAATTGATAAAGCAGTATTGCTCATAACATGCATTATCTCCCCAGTTACCGGAACCTTCTATGCAAAAAAAATCCTCCTTTGTTTTACATAACGTGAATTTGCTATGATTCCAGGAATAGATTACAGTAATACTTCCATCAGTCTCTGCCCAGGAATTTATTGCATCACATACTTTAGGATTTCTGCTCATCATGGAGTCAGAAATAAGCAAAGTGATTTTACCAATCTTTCCTTTTGATTGTAATTCCTGAAGCGCAACAACTACCTTCATTGAAACTGAATAGGTAGTGGCATACAATTCTTCGATAAAATAATGATGTGCAATTTTAAGAACGAAAGTAATCGCATTGAAAGACTGCATCGTCTGAAGAAAAAAACCTTCACCATCTTCCGGAAAACGTTGTAAATCACCTCTGAGATTTTCGATTCTTTCTGTATGAATGTTCAGAAATTTAGAGGTAAAGGCGGAATCATTAGTTTCCGCCTCCTGGTTATTAGAATTCACCCCGATATCGTCCTTGCTGAAAAGCATATGTTATTTTTTAGTTAAGAGGATGATTAAATTCCTCTTTCAGCCTTTTTTCGATTAACTCTAATTTATATTTCCATCTTGCAACATGCTCAGGTTTTTTCTCTTTATCATACCTATGGATATTCTTTTGCGAATTCACTCTAGCTTTTACAAGATCTACTTCCTGCATATCATAAACGTCCTGTTTGAGACGTAAATACTCTAAACTCGGATGTTTCCCTAAAATCCTACCCTCACTATCTCTATAGAAATCTAGTTCTTTTTTAATGATTTGATTCACTTCAAAATGTGCTAAAGCAGATTTTGCCAGCTCATACAATTTTTCTTCTGCATCATTGTCATTTTCTGCCTCCAAAATATCTGCATGTACTGCTGCATATTTTTTATAAGCTGTGATCTTGTCGGTCACCAATGCCTTTATCTCCGTTGATGTATTCTCATCGTTCAAAAAAGGATATTCTTCTCTAAGCTTCAACCCTTCCATTACATCTGGATTTTCGTCCAGCTTTAAAGCAGCAAGAGTTTCTTCAGCTTTCTTTTGTGATGCAGAAAGTTCTTTAAACTTATCAAGTGTTTTTTTTATTTCATTCCCATTTCCAAAAACAATCCCTTGTACACCGGATTTTTTTTCATCCATTGGCGAATCCTCGTCATCTTCCTTAAACACAGCGACATCTTTATCCGATATATAAAAATGTTTTTTAATATCATAGATTAGATTCTCCAGTTTCTGAGGTGTATAACCCAGCTGATAGTGATAAACCTGCCTAACACTGGTTTCATCTGCGTACATCCTTAAAAGTTCATTGTAACGAACTTTATCTCTTTTACTCTCCTCATTTTTAATGAGTTTTATAATTTCATTTCTCATATGAATAATTTTTCATTATGTAATACTTTCTTATTGTAATGTAAATCAGTAGAAATGGATAATGAGTTTCTAAATAGTTAAATCCAAAAAAATAATCTTTTATGACTTGTACCAGCTCACACAAAAAAAGAACAACCGAGAAAAGATCTATCAAAGCGAAGAGACAAGATTTGGAATACATTATAGCTTTTTGATTTTCCCGTCGCTGCCTTTCCAGAACTCCAAATTCTAAAACGAAAAATACAGCCATGCCAATTAGCAATAGTATTTTCGCTTCGCCGGGAATCCAAAATCGAATGATAATCATTAGAATCAACACTACTATCTGCATGATAATAAATTTCTTGTGCCACTTATCCATTCCTATTATTTTGAACAAACCTAATGCGATCACATAATAATAGTTGTGACGCACAAAAAAAGCCGTCAATACATGACGGCTCTCAGATAGTTATAATTATTGCTCAAATATATCAATCCTCAAAAAGATCCTTATCATAAAAAGTAGTCACATATTGATCTTCATCTACTAAAATCATAAGATCTCCCTTCCTTTCCCAGAGGGATCCTGCATCCACAAGTATACCTTCATACGAAAGCACTTCCTTTATATTACGGTAATTTTGGGTCTTCATTGTTATTAATTTTCAGGATATAAAGAATAACATGAATTATTGTACTTAGTATTATAATTACTAATTGCATTTTCCTTCGCAGAATCTTTCGTTCCTCCGTAGGCATAAGTTTCTCGATCTTTGGAATTGGTGATTTTGGCCAAGAAAACACCATTGAAATTTTGAAAAACAACTACTAATTCTTCATTGTTTTGTAGTACTGTGGCTTCAGGAGCCGTTAGTTTAGAATGTCGCATTTTTATAATTTTTAAAGAAAAGTTTCCCTATAATCCACAAAAAAGCCTTGGCTTCGTGGAAAGTTGCGACACTCAATAATTTCCAGGGAAATTAACCACTACAGCCAAGGCGTAATTTATATTCGTAATTGTTGATTGGAGTTTTAAAGACTTTCCCTGTCATTATTGAATGTCGCACAGCAAATATGCGATTTTTATTTAATATATCCAACAAAGACATATAATAAAATTTTACCAATCTTCTGAAGAAGAGGCTTTACTTTCATTCATAAATTGTTTTAAGAACATAATTAAAGGCTCCACTTCTACGGCTATCTTTTCTTTCATCTCTTTATATACCTTTATTCTGGTTCCAGTCGGACCAAATTTGTTCTGGGGGTCTTCAGCAGTCGTTATATACCCAAAAGACATACTTTTCCCTTCATGATTAAAGTTTCCGATATCATACTTATATCTCCCATCTTTACATGAAATACTTATTTTATAAGAAATTTTCCCGATAGTAGTTCCACTACCAATCAGATATCTACTTCTGTAAGGAAAACTAGCTTCTCCAATAACTATTTTATTAGTGGGATCTTCTAATTGTATTACAGCTTTAGAATTTTTAAAAGCATCCACAAAAAACATCTTAGTCTGAGCATACAGATCTGCTGCTTTTCTGGTCGAATCTAATTTTACAACTTCTGAATAATTAACCACATTATTTTCTTGAGAATTTATCAAGCAGAAAAAGAGTGAAAATAAAACAAAAAATAAAGATTTCATAATATAAAATTTTTCAAATATATAAATAAAAAAAGCTCTCAATTTACTAAGAGCTTTTAATTTTTTTCACTTCTTGGCTGCTTTCTATTCCAGCTTATATGAATCTCTTTCTTGAATAATATCTAGAAAACTCGGATTACTCGTTATCAACTCTGTCAGATATTTAAAATGGTTAACCACATTAAAAAACACTTGTTTTTCTGCACTATCCTCCGGAATTAAAGTAAACACATCATTGACAATTTTCGTAACAGCATCTACATTACCGAATTTTTCAACCAATAAAACATTAAGCTCAACCATCTTTTGCTCCAAATCGCTTACAGGATTCCTCCTATCCGGCATTATGAAAGCAATCTGCTCGAAGGCCTTACGCCTATTTTTTGACTCTTTATTAAGAGAAAGTAAAATCTGTAGATATATTTCTTTTGAAATACTTTTCTTTTCATAAGCTTTTTTAAGCTCTTCTCTCAGAAGTTTAATGCTATTATTTGCTGCCATGGTCTATAAATTCTTTTTCGTATAGTTCTATTATTTCATTTTTTCCATTTTCTTCTTCAATCAAATTAAAATAGTACTCTCGTACAAATCCATAAAAAATTAAAATTATTAATGAAATTCCAGTAACTGATATATAGAAAATCCAGTCTGGATTTTTTAAAACACCATAATGAAAAGCCACATATAATCCAATAATATTGATATAGACGAAAATTGGTACAATATAAGAAACCCAATAGGCTCTTAAATATACAGCAGGAATTAGTGTAAAAGGCACAACTAAAAGTGAATACTGAAACACAGCCACGTTCATATTCGGGAAACCGGCATAAGCTGTACCTTCCAAATCATATCGCAGAGAAAGAATATTATTCATAATGGGCAATATGCCGGAAAAAACCATTAAAAGAGTGCCTATCTGAGTCATAAACACTCTTTTATGGATGTAATCTTTACGGCCGAGTAGGAGGTGTTCCCAACTGACCTGGGTTAACCGTTTCACCGTCGTCTTCACTCTTTGGAATAATTTGCGTGCCATTTAATAAAGGTCCTGTTTTAATAGAGTCGGAAACTTCTCCCTTATTATAGGAAGAAGAAGTGTTATCCCATATCTCTTTGTTATCAATTTTTTTGTTACTAATTTTTGTTTCTTCCGAAGAAATTTTTTGTTCTTCATCTCTCTCGGTACAAGAATAAGTAATAGCCATAAGCACTACAGCCGCTAAAATAAGTTTTGTTTTCATAAAAATTTTTTAAGATATAAATTAATTTATTTAAATGTTGAGTTGTTACAATTATTGGTAACAATTTAATTATTCATTAAAAAATAATACAATAGCTATTTTAGCAAACATTATATATCACTATTACTTGAATCAAATGTAAACATTTTCTATTTATAGTGAACTATTTTTTTCAGTCTTGAGTAATATATATTTCTTCTAAATTAGAAATATTAAAAATCTTCCTTAAATTTAGCTATTGCATCGGATAATTGCTTATCCAGTTTTTCTGTTAAGGGGCGTTCTCCTTTTAAAACTTTACGAACATGATTATAGGTTAGTCCATATTTTTCACAAAATGCCGAAGTATTGACAATGGCAAAGTATTTTTGGTAATATTCTAAATCCATATGCCAAATATACACAAAAGGCCGATAAAACGGACATTAATTTTTGCTTTCAATTTCGCCCTTTAACTCCGAAATAATATCTTCGGTAAAGCTATATGCCAAATTCTTCATAATTGCATTATAATGCGCAGTAAAAACTTTGTTATAAGTTGGATAAATTCTTTTCTGCCGGTATTTAATGATAGAATTCGGATAAGCTATCCTTTTCATTTCCATTAGTCTCAGAAGTCCTTTATGACGATAAATTAAAGTATTATCATTAATATCAAAAGTTCTCTTTTCATAGCCTCTATCAGTAAAAGGAGCCATATTCTTTTGTTGATAGTCATACATCTTTTTTGAATGGTCCCTAAGGGTTCGATCCACAAAAGCGTTGAATATCATACGCTCATTTCCTTTACGGCTTTCTATAAGATCCATACGTTAAAAGTCTTCATGTTTTTCTTCGTCGACCTCGATCATCCAGCCATTACATTGTGACTTCTTTGTCAGCGCATTTACTTTCAATGAAGAATAATCAAGAGTCATGGCCAGACAGTTTCTGTTTTCGTCATCAGACGAAAATAATTTTCTCAAAAATTTTTTAACAACAACTAGAATTCTTTGAAATAAATCAATGTATTGATCCTGTGTTTTAAATGTTTTGGTATCTACTTTTTCCATCAGAAAAAACTGCAGAAAACTTCTCATCCCACTTTCATCTTCTTTCCCAAAACCGTTAAATGATGGCAATACAACCACTAAGATCATATTATCAGTTACGGAATGATCTTTCAACTCTGCTGCAAGCTCATCATCATCAACTACAAATTTCACAGATTTTACCTCCGGAAGATCCGTCCTCATTTCTGCTACTATTTCTCTAAGTGTATTTGGTTCAATCATTTCCAGTACTATTTTTATTTTTCATTGCATCAAGCTGTTTTTGCTCCCTCATACTACGGACTACAAGGTCGTACATCCGAATCAAAACCTCAAAAGCATCACTTTCCCTTAGCTCGTCTAAAGTCCCAAATACTCCACTTTCTGCTAACTGAAACGATGTTGACCGAAGACCTAAAGCTTCAGGTTCATCTGATCCTGAGTTATCTCCGATATCCTGTTTTTGACTAAAGATTAAAGTAATATCTATTTCTTTCCCATCAACCAAAAGCTGACATTGTTTTGTCAGGTAGTTAAAAAAAGAGACGAATAGCAGATAAAAGCCATAGATATATCGTACATCGAGGAATTTGAAAAACTCAATCCGTTTTTCCATATTAATTTTGGAATACCTTTCACCTGGTCTTTTATAGAAAATAGCAAAGAGCTTAATAAGACTCTCCATTTCACCAGTGGCACTATAATTATTCAGTTCACCCAACCCGTCTTCCATTTCTCCATAGGTCATTCCCTGAAACTGATCTTTAGGTCCGATGAAAGTTAGTGCTCTGTACTTTACATTTTTTATTGGATTATGTGTATACTCCTGGATTAGATGCATCCGGCTTTTTTCATCTACAATAAAAAAAGAATTCAGCAGTTCTGCACACATATATACATTTTGCATTTTTTCAATCTCCGCCTGTTCAAAGTCACTTTTTTCATACTTCATATTCATGAGAGAATAGAATCCCAATGCTCTGAACTGATTGAGATCTATTTCTGCCATCTGGTAATTCAGAACCAGTTTCGACATGTCGAGATATTGCCGGCGATCACATTCTCCCATATTCTCAGGGATAAAGAATCTTTTATTTAGTTCTAAAACTTCAATTATATGCATAATCTATTTTATTCACATTGAAACATAACCATCGTTCTCATCAAAATTGATACGCCTTCTTTCAACAACAATTCCCTTTGCTTTTTTAACTTCATTTTCAAGGGAGAGCAAAAGAGATTTTAACTCTGTTTCATAATAATTTACTGTTGATTCTATATCGTAACCGGTTGCTGCCTTTTTATTTTTCTTTTCTGCTTTCATCGCACCTTCCGGGAATAACTGAACTGATAATTTTTTCAACCCGTCTTTCATAGCAAAGTGAACACAACTGTTTTGTATTAGCCCGTAGATGTAAGAGTCTTTATTTCCTTTAAATTCAGAAAATTTATTTCCGGTCCGTGTCAGAATCTCCTTTTGCTCAAATAACCTCATAGATGGCGCTAATTTATAATAAAGGAGGTAAGAATCATTGATATGCACATACTTCTGAAACTCTTCAATATTAGGTACGAAAAGACCTGAAAACTGAACCATATATTCTGACTGCTGTAAGTCTCCATCACTAATGATATAATCAAAAATTTCATTGACTATCGAATAATAAGATTTCTCCAGAGCTGCATCAGATTTATCTATCTGCCATTCCCAAGGCACCCTATTATGATCATCATTTCTAAAACTTCTACCCTGAGAAGTAAAAGCGAGATCCGTAAGAGGAGCATAATGCCGGAAAGCATCCAGCGCTACTGCATACCTAACTATAGATATATATTCATCATCAAATTCTTCAGCATCATATAATTCCAAAGCTTTATTATAATTATCGGTTCCAATCAATTTAATAATTTTCTTTGTAGCTGTTCTCAGTTTTTGCCAGATATGATTAATATCAATATCAGCATCATTTATCCCCAAAACATCCAAAACTTCGGAAGAATCAGGATTCTCTTTATTAAATAAAAGCTTTATTTTCATTATACTGGTTTATTTTTCACTCTGTCTTTTGAACTCTGATCTTCCTGGCGCTGAGCTTCCTCATGGAAAAAACCAAGCTGAAGTCCTTTTTTAGGATAGTTTATTTTTAAAGCTTCATTTACAGCCCTGGTAACAACCATTTCAGGCATTTTTACACCTATAAGCTTAAACATGGTATATGCATACAATTGTTCAGATCCGCTGTCTGATTTTCCAGCATCAGTAATGCCTCCTAAGGATTTATGAATTCCGACAGCTGCAGAAACTGCACTATCCGCCTTATCTGCTATTTTTATCTGTGTTTCCACAAAGTCTTTTATATTCTGATCAATTGGAGTGATAGTCCATCCAAGTTCAATTAAATTACTTCCATCTGGAGAAACTAATGTCTTGGTATGCCATATCTTTCCAGCATTTTCATCACTGGCCAAAGTTTTTATAATACTTTTAAAAAGAATTTCCTCATACTCATCAAGCATACTTTCTTCGTAATCAATATCCTTAGCTTTACATTCTTCCTGAAGATCTTCCCTTTTTTTGTCCCAAAATATAGCTGGGGATGTGACATGATATTTTGCATTAATAGAATTCTTAGCCAGGGCTTTCAAAATTAGAGGTACAGCCGTAGCCCTATTGATCCATTCCAAGGCACCCAATATTGTAGGAATTGCATAGAAATCAGTAGCAAAAGAGTACAGCTTTGAATAATAAACTGATATCGGACTTTTTCCCGGATTTCTAGAATCAAAAAGTGGATAATCTTTATAAGATTTTGGCTGGAAAGCTGACCAGGCGTCAGAAACAAGTGCATGAGTAGCCTCAGAAGCACCGCTTTTCCTCGCTAATCTGGCCCACAATGGGTTAATATGTTCAATCGAATGAACCCAATTTACCCCAACTCGGATGGATTTTGCATTAACCATTTTAGAAAAACTACCCTGCATGAAGTTGAAGTCCTGAATTGTTTTCTCCAGATAAGTGAGGTGCCCCCAACTCTCCAACCATTCCTGTACTTCCGTATCACGCACCCATTCTCTTTGTGGTTTTCCGTCAATATATACTGTTTTATATAAATGAGGACCTTGCCCCCAAAGCAGCTGTTGCTTTTTTTCCATTACGCCAGGAATATTGGGATTCCGGTAGATGGTATCTCTCAGCAACTGTGGCATATCATTAAATCTACCATAAGGCAGGAGTTCCAATCCATCCGCAAAAGTGAAAGACTGGGACCATGTAAAATAATCTGCCATCCCATTCCTTGGAGAGTCAGGCGCAGTTTCTTCTACCTGGTATGAAAAACAGGCCATAGGATTCGAAACAACTGCATTTCTCCCATGTTTTTCTACCTCCATTATTTGTTCACTCATGGTTTGATTTTTATTCCATTAAATTCAGTAAGCAATGGATAATAAAATTGACGCCTATCACCTGTAAGACGCACAAAACTTACTAAAACATCATGTTTTTTGCTTTGATTCCTGCGGTAGCCCTGCATGAGAAAAATGCTTTCTTCAGTTTTAAAACCCCCGGATATTTTTTCAGTTTCACTATGAGACAGATACTTAATATTGAATGGCACACCTTGCCGCGTCATTTCTCTCATAACTTCCAAAGCTCTTAAGGGAGTCATTGTCTTTTTATGCTTATCCATATGGCGAAAATAAAATGCGCCACACTAAAAAGTTGTGACGCATTTTTTTAATATGATCTTTAGTTTTTATGTTCGCCATCTTTCGATAAGAACAATTTTACTGGCAGTACTATATACTTCAAATGTGATTGTAGAGCCTTCAATGGCTTTCCATTGTAAACCATCCTTTGTGATGATCATCACTTTTAATCCAGCCAGATCTTCAGATATAGTCCCCGCCTTAGCTGCATCTTTTTCCTGACCAATAAATGTCACCTGATTCTGCTGATTACCCTCTAATGAAGTAATCTTTAGAGCCTGTGCTGCTACTGTGTTTTTTACTTTTTGAACCACCGAAAGGCCGGTAAGAGCAGTAGTAAAATCTACCTCAGTATATACCATATCCTGAGTAACTAAAGGACCATTGTATAAGAAGTAAATATATTTACTTCCGATTTCCTGCTCGAAAGTAAATTCGAATTTACTTCCATCTTTACCACTCTTATGGTTTGACTTAAAGATCAATGGCGCACAAGGTCTCCCGAGAACCTTAACATTATCTGTACTTTGACACCCAGGAATAAAAATAATAAATTCTTTATCCAAGTTGTTCTGTGCAAATTCTAAAGCTTCACGTTCTGTACCTGGATGGGTGCCAATAAATTTAACTTTATGGCTTCTTGCATCCTGATCTCCCTGAGATTCATAGGAATATTCCTGTGAAGAATTTGTGATGTAAATAGGAACCAATGCTGTTCCTTCTTTATAAACAGGCTGACCGTTTAACATCACATTGTTAGCATCGGTATCAGGAAACGATACCGCATTGTCAACAGGTAGTAAAAAAGCGAATCTATTTCCTGTTGTCGGAGCTCCAGCACCAGCTGAAGGCTTTATTAATTTTTTTAAAGTATATGACATGATTAATAATTTTAAGTTCTTAAAATCTCAATTAATTTCGTTTGAAAATCACTGGTTACAAATGATTCCAAAACAATACTGCTCCCTTTTATGGACTTCCATGGCCTATTTTCCCGGAGAATTATTTTTGTTCCTGTAATTAAAGTCATAAATCCCCCCATAGCATTATCTGAACCTATGAGAGTGATTTTTTTTCCAGGTGTCGAAAAATCTGAAACGCTTCCATCTGTAAACATTAGATCAGATCCCGAAGTAATATTATAGAGTCCTTCCGGAGGAAGATTCCCCATAGCTGGATTCCAGTATTTTATATTTCCTTCTGCATTCAAGGCCCCGCTGTAATGTAAATAAACATCCTCAGAAGGCACTTCCTGCTCAAAGGTAAATTCAAATTTACTCCCATCCTTCCCGCTTTTATGCGAAGATCTGAAAGTAAGCGGACAATTTGGAGTCCCTAAAAGCTTAGATTTATTAGTATTAATTCCTTCCGGAATAACTATTATAAAATCTAAATCCTGATTTTTCTTAGCGAATTCCAAGGCTTCAATCTCAGTGCCTGGATGAGTACCTATAAATTTCACTTTAAAGGCTCTGTTATCTTTTTCACCGACTGATTCATACGAATACTCCTGAGATGGGACAGTAACATAAAGCTTAACAACGACAGCTCCCGGCTTCAAAACCACATCTCCAATTAAGTTAACTTCTGTAGAGTCTGCCGGAGGAAAATAATGAATATCATCAGCCAAATATGCATATGCAAATTTTGACTTTTTCCCTGGGCCCCCTACGCCAACACGATTTTTATTTAAAACTTTTACTGCCACTTTATGATTTTTATAAAAAGGCTTCCTGGGAAGCCTTTAATTATTATCCTCTCGATGTTTCAAACCAAACGCCTTCAAATTTTCTCAATTTGATAAATTTAGTATCAGAATCAAGAACAGCATTTGATTGAACCACAATTTTTTCAGTTGCAGAAACCGTTAATGCATTTTCTGATCCGTAGATTGTCAGTTCTGCTCCTTCATTTCCTCCCACGATATCTTCCAATGTACCCGGAGAAGTACCTTCGTACTTTTGACGAGGTCCATCAGAAAGATCCAAGGCTAAATCATTGAATGTTTTCACGGCAGAAACGATACCAGGGAAATCACTATTTCTAGCAACTTCTTTATAATTACCATCAGCCTGAACAACCATTGTTATTGAATATGTTGTTTTAGGATTAAAATCAGTAGTAAGATCCAGATTACCTCCGTTACCTCCCGTTTTCTTCTTAATTACAGAAGATGTTGACATCTGCTGATTTCCTACAATTTTAACAACAGTTCCGGCCGGCATTCCCGTTAGCTTAACTACATCAGAAATAAGTTCCGGATGAACGTGAATTTTGTTATAATTGATCTCGATTGGAGAAGACATTACGCTGCCAAAAAGAGGAATTGAGACAGTATCATTAAATATCGGAGCATCGTTAACCCAGATGAATTGAGCAAGCCCTTTAAATTCAGCATTCGGTAATTCAAAACCCGAAAAAACAAATGCACAACCGAAACGGTAATCAGCGTGGAAAAATGTATCTCTTTTTAAATATTCAAATCTGTACTTCTCTTTTTCTTCAGGCAGGTATTCCAAGATTTCTACATTATCATCTGCAGTAATAAAGATCAGGTCAGTCCCTTCCAGATCTACCATCCCATAGAAAGGCAAATTCGGGTATCCGTCAATGTAGTTGATATCATTTCCGCTGTAGTCATTATTTTGGGAGTTGATAAACTTATAATTATCTTTTACTTTTACGATATTAGATGGTGACATATAAATTCTTCGCCCAGTTGCATTCCTTACCGCTAACGGTAGGCTTTCAACCATACCTTTGACATACTCATATGCATTAGCATTGATAAATTTCCCCAATGGAGAAATATACTGAGCTACAGTTTTCTTAATATTAACGAAAGAAAACAACTGATGTAGAACTCCTGACTGGGCATTTAAATAATGCCCTTTTGTCTTGATACCGGCAGGCGTAGGTACAAAAATCCCTTTAATAGCTCCTTCACGATCTTCCAGTCTCGCCTTGTCACTGATTTTTTTAAGAAGGAAAGCTACAAAGGTGTACTTGTACGGAGAAGATCCATCCATCTTATATATAGAAGCTAACCAAGAAGTCTCCAGCTCCTGTAGCTGGTACCCGGTGAATTCCATATCAATCTGAATTCTGTATATTCTTCTTTTTTCTGCAGCTAAGAATATTTCAAACCCAGGAATCCAATCAGGCTTTCTTGCTTGAGTCACGTTAGAAATATCCATCACAGCATCCTGAATCTGATCTACTACGCCAAACCTTTTCTCCCAGAATTCCGGTAAACCATATTTTTCAATATACAGATCTCTGATGAAACCCGGATTCTGAACCTGATATTCTTTAAGATCTTCATTTAACCTCGTAATAGTTGAAACATCTGTAAAATCAGTTTTACCTGCTGTTTTTAACCCAGCCGCTTTAGCATTCCAATTTCTTCCTTCGAAAGAAAATAATTTTGCAGAAGCTTCAGGCATACTTCCAAACAAATGAGTCGCTGAGGAAAGCGAAAGGGCCAATGCGGTTCCTACTAAAGCTTTATTCATAATACTTTTTACTGATAATTCATTTTCAGGTTCTCCTTTAAGTTTTTCAATAGTAGCCTGCTGTTCAGCTACTAATTTTCTTAAATCTTCTGAAGAATTTTTGGGAGATTCGGAGGGAGAATCAGTCGGAGACTCTTCCGTTACAGGATCTCCAGTCGTTTTCCCAGCAAGGATATCCAACACGTTTTGCTTTTCAGCTACTTTTGTGGCATCGTCCTCCTTTTTAGCTGCAGCAACCAACGCAAGATGACTGTTTACATTCTTCATTACACTCTCATACTGATCACCAGGAAACTCTTTTTTTAACTCCGCATCCTGAGCAGCATTTAACGCAAGTTTACCATCGTCTCCCGTTGGTAACTCTTTCAAATCCAAAGCTGAAAGGACATAAGCCACTACAGCCGAATAGATCGGTTTTTTCATCGTTATTAAAATTTATTTTAGTTATTATTTATTTCTCCCAATGCTTTTGCGAGATCAAAAGCCTTTTTCTCATTTCCAATACTGTGAATCATTTTGAATTTTAAAGCATCTTCTGCATTGAAATTGTCAGCCTTGAATATTCTGTCATCTGATGCAATGTCAGGAAAGGCTTCTTTTACATCTGCTACAAAAATATCCCTGATAGGCTTTTGCTCTGCCTTTAGTCTTTCAATAAATTCCTTATCCTTCCCTGCGTAGAAGTCCTGCATAGCCTGGTTTTTAAAGTCAGAACCAGGTGCATTGATAATCATAATGCTATACCCCTCTTTTTTCATTGCTTCTCTGGCATCAACAAAAATGGCCGTAACCCCGATTGAGCCAAATCCAGAAGAAATATTTCCTTTCGCCATCACATGATCAGCTAGAATGGCGGCAATCCAATAATGGAGTGAGTAGCAATCATTACACAAAGCAACAATTGGTTTTTTCTTTTCGCTCTTGAATTCTTTAAAGGCATTAATCGCAGAAACGGCTCCCCCTGGACCATCGATATCCAAAACAATTGCCGATACCTTGTCATTACTATTCAACTTTCTTAAAGCAAGTAAATAATCATTGGCACCATAGCTACAATAATCTCCATATGCCAACATAGGTCCCGTCATCTGAATATATCCTATTTTCTTTTCTTCTTCTTCAACACCAGCTATAGGTCCTCCTCCAACATTCCCTCCCTCATACATAGCATTGAAAGCATTTCTATCAACAGACTGCCCAATTATTTCCCCTTGCAAAATTCGGTTTCCCAATTTTTCATATTCAGCAATTGACGCCCAATTCATCAACCATTTACCGCGTAAAATCTCGAAAGCAAGTGTATTTGTATTCATGGTAATATTTATACCGCAAAGATGTAGGAGGAAGGAAAAAAAAGTTGTGACGCATAAAAAAGGCATCCGTAAACCGGATGCCTTTAAAAAACTATATCTTAACTTCTACCTTAAAGTTTTTGAAACTTTCAAAATGTGTTTTTTTATCGCTTCGAAATCTGAATCTGTAAACTTATTATCATTTTCCATTTTCATCTTTTTGTATGATGCTGATAAACTTACTGATAATATTTCTGCAATTTTTTTTGCCTGCATTCCAAGTTCAGTTATAATCTTTATTGTTTTTTCGTGTGTATTCATAGTAAATATTATTTAAGATCAATTTGCCCGAGGATAATTCTTGACTTGTACCATTTTCCAGCACGTTTCAAAATACTAATTATGTATTCAGGTTTATAGTCTTCAATGTTAAAATTTACATCATCAAGAACAAAGTAAAACAGTTTCTCTTTTATTATTATCTCAAATTCCAATTCATCCCGTAAATGTTCATTTTTCGAATCAAATTCAATAATTCGGATCTTGATTTTAGGAACAAGATTATGTAGGATTATACTTTTATTCTGATCAAAAAACGTAAATTTTTCCATTTTTAATTTTAACATTAATATAACAAAGAAAAAGCTTTTGAAAATAATAAGAATATATTTCCACATTTTTTGTTAAAAAGCCCCTCTTACGAGGGGCCTTTTTATTTACCAGCCTGATTATCAAGCTCTGCAATGCATTCATACAACTTGTCTAATTCAGACCTACTCATTCCATTAAGACGAAATACTGAACCTGTAATCCTGTTTGAAACTGTTATGTAGTAAACAGGTCCCTTTTTTGAGTTTCCATGACCTACAATTCTTTCCACTTTAAACGATCTGTACTCGTCAAAATCTCCTTGGACTTCTGCACTCTTTGCCATTTTTTTAATCCCTCTATTTTCTCATTGGGGTTCGGTGTTAAATTGTTGTCAAATTATTTTGACTTTGTAAATCTACAACTAAATAATTATCCGTGCAAATATTTGCACGGTTTTTTTTAAAAAAAAGACTTTTCTTTACTTACGCTTTTTTTTGATCATGCCTCTTTTTTGTATAAAACCCTCATAATTTCCTCTGCCCTTGTCGCACTCTATTTAAACCTATCTTCTATTTCTGGAAGCTTTGGCCAATTCACGTACTTTAACCACAATTTAGCAATCTTGTTTCCATTAAGTTCAACTGATTGCGGTTCAACCTCTATTCTTGTAATCATATGAGGTTGATATCGATATTCCATCGCCCTTTTCTTCTGCTCAGAAAAAAACACATCAATTTCCTGCTTTTTCTTAACTGTCTGTATTCTCAGAAACTCATCAGTTAATTTAACTACAACTCCCGTAATTTCCATGCATCAAAATTGATACAAATTGAAACATTTACAAAATTTAAACTGATACTTTTTATATCATTTTTAATTTTTACAGGATTGAAGGGCGTGTTTGAACACGTTTATTAGTCATAAATGGGATGCAACATTTTTGCTGATTTACTTTTATTACGTTATTTTATTTCGTAAATTGATATTAAATAATTAAGAAAATGGCAAAAAAGACCGGTAAAATTGTATTTAAAGGCGGAAGTATCAAAGCAATGCTTAATGGAAAGTTGGCTGAATTAAACAAGAAATATAAAATTGACTTAGATAAAGCCGATCATCGATTGACTAAATGCACAGAGAACCCCGATACAAAAGGGTGTTAATTCAAAATAAAAGCCTCTTAATTGAGGCTTTTATTTTGAAAACTTATTATAAGCAGCTTGCATTTTCACATCATAGTTATTCGCTTTATATCCGGGACCGTTGTAGCCCTTCGCGAAGGCTGCCCAATTTTTATTCCGGAGGTGGCCCTGAAGACCGAAAGCTTTAATATATCTGACAAATGCATCCAGATGGCCAGCTTCTGACTCATACATTTTATTGATGAATTCCTGCAGAGTTTTGTAACCGAGTTTTTGCCAGTTATCCCCCATCACCTGGAACCTCCCCCAGGAACATGACATCAAAGCTGCTTCTCTGTTTAATTCAGATGCTCTTTGAAGCTTAAGATGTTGATCAGATTCTTTGCCGTAACCTCCGGGTGCTTTATTACAAAGATCAGGATGTGAAACAGCATACTTGCCATTTGTGTACTTGTAGAATCTGTGACGCTCAAATAGGATCTTCGGTTCTCCGGATGGAAGAAATCCCGATCCCCGACTCTCAACTTCAGCAACCGCTTTTATCGCTGCTACTTCGCAGCCTAACTCTTCTGCAGCATTTATATAATCTTGTTCAGTTAGTGCTTTCATTTTTTAATTATTTCGTCGATTAGTATTTTAAAACAGAAACCAGTCCCGGCTCCCATTAGATATAGTGTTAGATAGAATGTTACTTCTGTCATAGTCGGACCAAATTGTAAGAAACCCCAAGCCCGAAGACCGGATAAAACTGATTCGCTGCAGGAACATAATAATATCCGGCTTGAATTCCGAGCCCGAACCGCTTAGGCTTGACGTCAATTCGTTTTTTGAAATGCTCCACTCCATTTATTTTCATATTCTTATCTGGTGAGGATATATCGATGTAAGTGTTTTCTTTTCCCAGGAGCCATTTCCGGTCCTGATACTTTACAATATCAACGATTGCATTATACTTATAATCAACGGTACTATCTGCTGTATTTGAAACTATCTGAAGGTATTTATTTTCATAATAAATCCGGTCCTTCTCCCGCTGGATCTTACTGGCTTTTAATTGCCCTTCAAGTACAAACTTTGCTCTTGTCAACTCATCAATCTTTTCGGTTGCTATATTAAGAGCCGGGGCAAGTGTATCCTGAACATAGGTTACATAATTTTTTGACACATAGTTCTTAATTATTTCACCTTCTTTTTGCCGAAAATTACCATGTAAAGTACTATCAACTTTGTTCATCCATGTATATAGTGCTATACTATCTCTATCTTCCTTTGATTCTTTATCTATCCTATCCTTCCTATCCAAACTAAACCATCCTGTGAATAGATTTGAAATTAATAGGATAAGCGCCAAAATCAAAATCGCTATAAATGCTTTATTTTTCATTTCGCTTGATTTAAGATTTGTTTTGCCTGCTCTTGAGTTTGCTCCCTCAGAGTGCTGTCGGCTTGTTTTATTGTTTCCTGTTGTATAAACCCAGCTTTCATTAAAAGTTCATCTTTCAATTTGTCTTTCTCTGCCCTTTCCTTTTCATATAATTCTTTCCAATATTGCTCTGCATCACTGCTTTTGCTCATGTTAATAAAATAGGTTGTCCAAAACATCAGGAAGAATACAGCTGCAACAAAAGCAATTGGATTCTTAACAATGAGCTGCTGAAATCGTCCTATTTGATTTATGTTTGGATTCGCCATTTCATTTTATGAGATTTCTAATTATAAATTCTTTCATTTTACACAAGTCCAAATAATTCCTCTTTGTTTCCGTCAAATTGCGCAAATCTAATCTGGCAATGAAGTGTAGGTAGGTTTTGCGCTATAACAAAAGACATATATGTTTTTCCTTCTGTCTCAATTATATGAGGCGTTGCGACCTGATCTACCGCATACGCATTTTGGGACTCCAACTCGTCTATCACGTCTAAAACTAGTTTTTTATTGACCCAATTAACAGGTGCCCCAATATCGAAACATTCCGCGTATATAATCGATGAAGGCAAATTACCCGCTACCCCGGTAGCTGCATGGTATACAACCATCCAACGATCATTATTTGAAGACCTCATTATTTTAAGACCACCATAAGTCCTACCCGCAGCGACCTGTAACGAGGATAGTTTTTGGACATTAGTCCATCCTGTTTCCCAGCTTGTGGACCTAACTAACCACATTTCCCACATGGGATTACCGGCAGGGCGGCCTTCTATGATTCCATAATAATATCCGTCAGAGTGTTTTTCGGGCCAAAAACCAACGTTGGCCATAGTTGGTACTATCGGCGGGAAGTCGGCTACTTTTGTGAAATTTTTTCCGTCCATAGATTTGAATATATACCCACCGGCGCCTAGTTGTGTGTAATCAGCAGCGGCAATGATATAAACTGCACCGTCTTTAACACCTGCCCATGACGACGTTGCTACGGTTACCCCGGCTTTATTTCGTTTCCCGCCTATGACGCAGTCATCTGTATACATCATGTATCCGCCGTCGACTCTGCTGGATATTGCAAGGCCAATTCCTGACTCTATGAAAATATTCGGATCGGATATACCAACGGTAAAATATAGGTAGTATTGGTCTTTAAACTTTATTACGTTCTGCTCTCCCATCACATCAAAACCATGCGCATTATTAACTAGAAAATTGTCACCCACTGGGTAACCCTCTTGCGGAAAAAGTTTGTCTTCGGGCGATGGCATTCCGTAAGGGTTATTGTTTGCCGTCCATTGCGCCACCCTGTCAAGTGATATTTTACGATTCCAAAACGCTGCTGATTTTACCACCTGCCCGTTATCCTGGTTAAGCGTAAAATTAAATGACGTCATTTTTCTGTTTACGTTATGAACGCCCATTTCGCGGTTATCTATAATTGCTCGGATAAAAAATGCATCTGCTGTGATCACTACGTTTATTGTCTTGCCCTCATAATCGTAGGCGATCGAGTTGCCTGCAAAAGCAAAGCCTACACTACCCGCTGCTAAAGTCACAGTAAAGACGCCATAATTAATGGTGCATATGGTTTTACCTGTGGGGTATTTTGCCGCAGGCATTTTTACGCTAAACGCGAAAGACCATATGTATTTTGCGTCGAAAGTTTTGAAATTTCCCGCCCAGTTAAGTCCCATTTTTGAAACGGTGTTATTGCCGAAAACATCTGGTTTATTGATGTCAGGAAAAAAAGAAACCACACCTGGATCAGCCTGTCTAAGCTTTGCATTATTGGTAATCTTATCTATTCTACGTGCTTCATAGATTAAAGGTTCTTCTTTCTTAACTATGACTTCAGCGAAGGACTTTACCTTAATAACTTCACCAGACTTCCAAACTTCTAACCCAATATTCCCCACCTGCGCTATTGTACCATTGGAGGAGTAATATAAACCATCTCCGCCTTCCACATAAGCTAAAGCTGATGAACTAGTCCCGGTGCTGTAGCATATAACGTCACCAACAAGCGCAGAAAACGATACAGAAACATCATTCCACCCAGCCACCAAAGGCACATTCTGCACAATAGTAATCATAGCGCCTGATCTTCGGGCTAAAAAAGTTCCTGTTCCTGCATTACTAACTAAAACACGCAATTTTGTTACTACTACAGGCGTCTGAATAACCCAAGTGCCGATCGAATTGCCGGTGTTTGCTGGCACATAATTACTGAATACAGTTGTGGACAGGTCCTTGCTGATTATAGGATTATTCGCCAGTTTTTGACCTGTACTATTAAAAGCAGTTTCCGTAAATCTATTTTTTTCGTCAAGAAGGAAGTCATAACGATCAGCCGCAGCCATCATCGTTGATGATTCGCTATTATTAGTTGGGTCAAAAATCTTTTTAGCTTGAGCCATAAGTAATCTGTCTACCGGTTCCCATGATGAGCCATTAAAGTAAAATCTAGTAAAATTAGCAGAATCAGCCTTAAGGTTCCCGCAATTAGGATAATTTGTTCCCGGAAAAGCAGAAGCTATCTTGGGTGTATACCAGCCTTTTCTCCAACCTGTAGATGGAGGTAATGTATCCGGGCTAATTGTTCCATGATCATCTAAAACATAATCCCCAGACTTCACCAATTTTTCATTGCCTTTGTCTGTTTTAATAAAAATGTCATTTCCAATTCTGAAAACACTTCCTTTTTTAGTATCAGATGGAGAATCATTCAATATAAAAGAATCTGATCGGATATTCCCAATAACATCCAAAGATTCTGTCGGGTTATTCTTATTTATACCAACCTTTGCCAAGCCAAGATTATTAAAAAAATTGAGAAAATAACTTTTCAAATTAAAATTACGATTATCACTAAGTGATAAATCAGCATTTCCTAAATTTTTACCATCGCTACCTAAAATGTTCCTTAGATTGGCCTTCTGAGCTTCAGTCAAATTAGAGCCATCTAATTTCATATAGTCTTTTAATTGATCTAAAAAATCTCCCATATCTACTTCTATGTTATTATTTAATGTAATTAACCCTATATAGAGTTGATAAACTGTATCAGAACCTATTTCCTGTTCGAAAACAAAATTGAATTTTTCTCCTGCCTTTTCACTTTTATGTGAAGAAGTGAAAACCAGTGGAGCATCTGGTGACCCCAGAACCTTTACACCTTTATCGCAGGAGGGAATAAGTACAACAAATCCTTCCTCCAGATAATTTTTTGAGAATTCCAACGCCTCCTGCTCGGTGCCTGGATGAGTTCCATTAAATTTCACTTTGAAATTTTTAGAGTCTGGATCGCCGATTGTTTCGTAAGAATATTCCTGACTGGATGTTGTAAGATAGATCTGGATCATACCAGTATTCTCTTTCATAATGATATCATCGATAAGAGCAATTCCCCGATGATCCGCTACAGGGAATTTTTTGATATCGTTCACCGAGGCCAAATAAGCAAATCTCCTTCTAAGAGGGGCTGATCCTGTTCTCACTTTCTGCAGAATATTGAATCTCATTCTTTAAATAGTTTACACAAATTTTCAACTTCAGCTGACATTTTATTGTGACGCACAAAAAAACCGCCTAATGGCGGTTTAACACACAAATAAAAACTATATGAAAAAAATTAGTTTCGAGATAACCTTCCTTGAAGCTGAGCACATACACCACCTCCATCTTTCATCCGGTAATATAACTTACGGAGTTGCATTTGCGAAAACCCACACTCAAAAAGATCATATTTATCAATAAATTTCAAAATTGCTTTTGAAATATTCTCTTCATCATCCTTATAAGCAATAACGTAGCTATAAAATACAGTCCTAAACTGTTGTTCAATAAGATCGTTTACCTCTTCCTTAAATTGGTCTGGTAAAAACACAAAGCTTTTGCATAAATTCTCTACTTTAAAAAACTTTCCTTGAGCTATCCATCTGCGACGAGTTGTATTTTTAATTTCCAGAAAAAAATTAAATTTTTCAACATTCCTTACTGGGTAATCAATTTTATCCAATCTTTCAATAATAAATCTTCCAATAAGGGAATCTTTGGAAAGATCAAATGTTTTACACTTAAACCCAGCAAAAGTTTTCTCTGTCCCTTTAAGTTCTTTAATAAGGAAAAATACAAGGTGAGGTCGGAGTGTTAATGGAATAATATTGCTATTCATTTTTCAGTTTGAATGGTAAAAGCCGTGATACGGATATAGAATAACCAACAGTCATAAGACTCGTTTGAATTTCAGCCTCCATAGGCTTATTCAATGCAATATCATTTTTGTTTAACCGGACCACCTCTCCAGTATTAAGAGTAAACCTGACCTCAGATATGTACTTAAATCTTTCCAAAAATTCTTCACATCCTAAATAGTAAGGAAATGTAAAATCAAATTTAGCAACATAATAAGGCCCAGCATTCGCACCTTTAGAGTCTTGAGATAGCGAAATTGAGGTTATGGTAAAGTAAATATCATTGTACTCCACTGGAATAGTTTCGTCTGTAAAACCATCCGAAGGATTAATAAGAAAAGATCCCTCATCCAGAGCAGAAACCAATTCTGCTTTTATGATAAACCTAAATTTAAATTTACGTAAGTAATTCACTGTGTTTCAAAATTCTAAAGTAAATATACTACATTTTCATGTAAAGTAAACAATTTGTTTTCGAAATGGAAACAAAACAATAAATCGATGTTTTTTTTGTAAGTCTGTAATCATGTAATAACTAAATGATTATCAGTTATTTGTATTTTAATAAAGCTTGTAATACCACGAAAGAGGATTTGTAAGAGTTTTGTAATACTCTTTTTTATTACAATTATTTTGTAATTACTAATTAAGTATTACAAAAAATAAAATATACTGTAAGCCCTTACAATTCGGGGTTTTTGGTTCTTAATTACAATATTACAAAAATAAATAAATTTTATGGTGGGGTATGGGGATGGTTGGAAGCTTGCCCCGCCCCTTTCTTTTAGCAAGAATTTTGGAAATGTAAATTAAACCCCTGAAAATCGAGCAAAAAAAATCCCGGTGATATAGATATCACCGGGAGGATTCTCAGACAACTTAAATTAATACGGAAGATCGTCTTCTTCATCACTGCCTACTTCATTCGAAACGGATTCTGGAGAAGCTTCTACAGCTTTTGGCTTTTTATATTTAAGATTACCAATGAATGCCTTGTTTTCACTTTGGAATTCTTCTTTGTTCTGAACCTGAATTGAGGCGTTGTGCTGATACTGATCAGCCTCTTCTTTTACCCAGACATTGATGTCAACCATTAAACGCTTCCCTTTGTTCTTAAAATCAACCCAGGTGGCTTTTACTTTGCCGGTTTTCAAAGCATCTCTTAGTTCGGTATAATCTATTTGACCGTAAAATGATAGTGGTTTATTGTCGCTCATAATTTGTTTATTTTAAAATATTTAATGATTTTTAATGACTTGCTTGCTTGATCCAGCCATACTCTATTTGCTTTTCAACTGAAAGTCCCATGAATGGTACTGCATAGCCTTTACTTTGTAAGTATTGATACGTTTCCAAAAGAGGAAATCTAATAAAAGACCCATTTATATAATGACAACGCCAATATTCTTCCCCATAATTGAAGGATCCTTCTGGATTTTCTTCATCTCCAACTCCTTCTATGTTGTCAATTATAATTTTGTCTTCATCACTTATCATTGAAAGAGGCTTTAGTTCTAAGGCTGTATGTTCGACCTCTGGAATCCATCCACTGCACTCAATCCCTTTTAAACTAACAGAAACTAAAGTCGTGTGAATGATATCATTTCCATTTTCAGTCCTGAAAGAATCTGAATCAATAATCATATTTTGCCCTAAATGTTGAGCATAAAATTTTAATCTGTTTTCTAATGTATTTTCCATCTTAATTACAATGATTGATTTTTTATTATAAATGTCCAAATGCACGAGCTGCAGCTACACCGATCTCATACAGATCTCCCTGGTCTTCTTTAGAACCTTCAGGACTTAGATCGTAAATGTTTTCAATCCTGGTATTCAATCCATCCCACTTTTCAGCTTTAATAATTAATGTTTCCAGATCAGTTTCCGGATCAATACCTACTTTTGTTTTTTTCAGGCGACCTCCTAATCTTCTTACAGTATCAATGGCTTCGGATAATTCTTCCTTCATTTCCTCGATCTCTTCATCCATTTTAATTTCTCCTTTTTCAAGCTCGTAGCAGTTCACGCAAAATGTTGTATTCGGATACCATTTCTGGGACCCATATCCATCGTTTAAATCAAATAGTTCCCCGCAATGAATGCAAGGTGTTGGCATTTCCATTTCTTCAAAATCTTCCATAATTAAAAAGTATTTGTTTTTCTTTGTTGTAAGTATTCTTTGTGAATTTTTATTCGGTGGTGAAAATCAATAATAAGAAGGAGAAAATCTTCTAATGTTTTGGGGACCTCTTTGTAGGTATGTTCGAGATCAAAATATCCAAAATCTAAAAACCCTTCTGGGCGACAGGAACCCCTTGGCAGAAAAGTTATCTCAGTATCTTCCCATTTGAAGACTCCATAAGGCGGAGAATCTCCATAGTAAAACCGAACACTATCTTTATAAATATCAAAATCAAAATCTCCTATTATTCCAAAATCATAATATGGCTGTCCGTTTTCTCCTTCTTCATTCCAGCCCCAATGTTCACATTTTGTAAAGTTTTGGGTGGAATTATTAAAGACTTCCAGTTCGTCTATAAGGTCAGCTTTGAAGGGTAATTTGGGAGAAAGCTTCGTTTTTATAATGGTTTCATTCATAGGAAAATCTTTTGAATTATAAATATTGCGATTAGAATCACCACACATACTAGTATTGTTTTTTCCGAATATTTCATTGAAGAAAGTTTTCTGGTTTTTCAATTATTTCATATTCATAAACCCATACCCATGGATTTTCTCTCCAAGAATCAACCCCATTGATATGCTCCCAAATAGACTGGAAAGCTCTGGAGGCTTTTCTATAGGCTCTATGAACGAATATCTTTTTATTTGGATGCGGAGCGCCTTTATATTCTCCGAATGGTCCATCCAGTGAACAACCTTCAGCTATTGCATCGGCCTCAGATATATCTTGCAATCTCTCACAGCGAACATTTCCAACTTTCAAGAATGTTCTGGCTGCCTCTTTTGGCATATGAATGGAAGGCTTCCAACCTCCTTTTGGTTTATCATGTTCTAAAGAACAAACATTTGCTTTATAGATAAATCCTAAAGGGGTTTTGGCAAAGGTTTCTCTAACCCATACAACATCCCCAGGTTGATATTTTGATGTTCTTATAATCCAATCAGTAATATTTTTTTTATGATGGAAAGCGTGTTCTAAAAAGCCAAAATGCATTTCATTAATAACTCTTCTGGTCATGGTTTTTGCTCCACTCACATTAGCCTGAACCATGTCCGTAGAAAATAAAATTGGTTTTGTTTTCATATTGTTTATTTATAAAGTTTTGCGATTTCTTTTTTGAATTTTGATCTTATAGCAATTTGATTGTTTTGGGAGGGCCTGTTTTCTCCGGAAAGCCACTTTTGGATAGTGTTGGTGTTCACTCCGATTTCATCAGCAAATTGCTTTGAGGTTCTTCCGGAAGACTCTAATATCCGGGTAATAAATTCTTTTCCCATATCATGATTTTTTATCTCCGAGAAGATCTCCTCCGTAAATAATCGTCTGCTGCTGCAGCTTAACTTCTCTTTGAATTTTCTGAGTTATTATAATGTCTTTTTGCTTCTCTAAAGCTTTTAAGAGACCACAAAGATTTGTAAGATCCTCAATGCTTTTACTGTCTTTTGTTAGAGTTAAAATCATTTTTTCGGAATATTTCGGAGGGAGTTTATTTTGATCTTTCATTATGCTACTTTTCGATGTTCAAACAGTCGTTTTGCGGTTGCCTCGCAAATTTTCCTTGCCATTGTTACTTCCACCGCGTTACCGATGAATTTTTTCTGGTCCGCTTGGGTTCCAATCAGTACATAATCTTTCGGAAATCCCATGATTTCTTTTAGTTCTTGAATCTTCAGCATACGCATTTTGATATCCATCAATCCATAATGAGCCATGAATTCTTTGATCTTCTGCAACATGGGTGAATCAGTTCCGTAGATTTCATAAACAACGACGTTTCCTTCAACTTGAATAAAAGGCTGCATTTGTTCTTCTTGGCTAATTTCAACCAGGTAAGGCGGTGTTTTATCCATTCTTGCTATCAGGGTGAAACACGGCTTGTCCAGATCATTTCCGATTCTGCTATATTGAGCGTCCATCAGGTAATGCCATTTTCTGTTTGCTGTGATTGTCGGTGCGGGATCTTCCACGGCACTTCCGACATTTTTAAAATTGGTGTTCATGATCCATTCAGCGGAAACCTTTGCATATTTGGGATTTACTGTTAATGCTCCCAGAACTGTTTCAACGGAAGATGGTTTGCTTTTTCCAAACTGCTGATCAATGAAAGATGTTCCCACCAGCGCAAAACGATCTTTTGTTAAAACGGTGGGGCACGGCTGATCCAAGTCTTTTGGTTCATCCTTGTAATTGTAAGAAACAAGATATTTAGGATGAATAAAAGCAAGACGATCTTTCGTTGTTACAGTTGGAGAAGGATCTTCCGGGGAATGAATTCCACCATTTCCGTAATAAGTTGAAAGAAATTGTGGCTGCACCAACGCGTGACTATCTATTGTTTTAATAGTTCCAGCAGGACCTTCAACAGATATGTTTTTATGTTCTGGCTTTCCAGAAAAATATTTTGAAAGGAAATTGCATTCAACCTTTGCAAATCGGTTATTCGTTGTTACTGCATTGCAGGATTCTTCAACACTTTTCACTCGGTGCTCCGGATTCCCAGAATTGTATTGAGCTATAAAATTAGCACTCACAACTCCTAATCTTCCCTGACATGATACAGTTGGACATGGATCTTCAATGCTTGGCGGGATATGCTTTCTGGTTTTCCCATTGATTGAGTTATATTTTAGAATCCATTTATCTTTTCCGCCAGCAACAAACTTAATAAGGCCGTGATAGATCCTTTCAAGCGTTGCTTCAACAAGATCTTTTTTTCGTCCGAAAATGGAAATACCTTCATCATCGAAATCCAGCACCTCTTTAACCGGTCTCCACTTTTCCAAACTTTCAAACATTCCAGTAACTGGATTTTTTGATTGCGTGGGTTCAGGCCAAACCATTGGAAATTCCGGTCTATTAAATTGTGCAAAAAATCTTTTACGGCTTGTTAGTGCCCCGAAGTCAGCGGAGTTTAGAATACGGTAATCGTAAGCATATCCAAAGCCCTTGATGTGATCAACCCACATCGTATAAAGTCTTCCTTTGTCTTTACTTATTGGCTTCCCTTTTTCGTCCAAATCCCCCCAGCTCATGAATTCTTCAACATTTTCAATCTGAATAGAATCAGGACTGATTGCTTCAATGTATCGGTCGAGGTGTTCTGCAAGTGTTCTACTGTCAGCATCGCGGGCAAGACCGCCTTTTGCCTTACTGAAGTTTGTACATTCAAGAGAAGCCCAGAGCACAAGCTTTGCAAAAGGATATTGCCTTTTCATTTCTCCTACGTATTCAACCAGCGGGCCTAATTCCAATGTTCTTATATCTTCTGTGAAGTGAAGTGATTCAGGGTGATTTTCAGCGTGTGAGGCTATTGCATTTGCATCATGATTTACGCATGCAATGACCTTTGCGCATTTCTCCCCATGGATCTTTGCGGTTTCAACACCGGTAGACGTTCCGCCGGCTCCGCAGAATAGATCAACATACAAAAGGCTTATTGCGAGAGATCCAAGATTTATAAATTTGTTTTTCATTACAGTATTACATTTTTACATTAATAAGTTCTATTTTTTCACCACTTCCTGCTCATTCACGAAGACATAATTATCTTTTGGAGGAGCCAACACTTCTATACGTCCGACGTATTCCCGTTCGTATCTCTCAAGCTCATTATAATCCATAGGCACATCGGTATAAGCCCTAAAAGCCTGCTGATCCGTTAACTGCCCACCTTCATAAATAAAGCCTGTTTTTCGGGCTCCCCTGTACGTTATCACCACTACATCCCCCGTCCTAAGAAGCTTTATTCCAATGACATCTAAATTGATTAGAGTACAATTAAAACTCAGATATCCAAATTGCTTCCGTAAATCGGATCTGAATGGTGGCCATTGTGCAAATTTTGTTTCCATATCGTTATTTAATAAGGGTAATCACTGTCACTGTCACTATCTTTTATTTTATGAGCTTCACCAACTCCAAAAGGTCCTTCTACAGCAGCTAAGTATATATGTTCTGTAGATATTCCGTTATAGCTTCGCATGATTCTACCGTCTGAGGTGGTTAATTTATCTGCAGGATTTAGAATGTATCCTTTCAGTTCACAGAATTGTTTCAGTTTGTTTTTAAATGATGTTGCAGATATATTTTTCACAGAAGCATTGTAATCGACTAAATTTTTGTGCGCTTCTTTTTTATTGACTTCATTATTAAGCTTTTCATCAATAAAGTAACCTTCAGCCCACTCCAGGAATATAGTTCCCATTTCAGAAATAAGATTTCTCTTTTTAATATTTCCTTGTGGTGCTCCTATTTTCTCGTTTGTAGAAAGGTAGAACTGAAGACATTGCATGGCAAAATTGATAAACAGGTTCCACTGCTTGTCATCCCATTCAGTGAAGAACATATTTTTAAAATCATCTTTCGGTTCTCGTTTGTCAAAACCATCTTTAGCACCATGATACCAGTCTGAAAAAGCCACAAACAAAATTCTTTCAGTGGTGGACGAATCTAAACCTATAGGAGCATAGTTTGTTGTGATTCCAATTTTTGGAGACTGATAAAAAGGAATTAAATAAGCATTTTGATTTTTTGGATTCACATTCAGATCTCCTGTAATATCAGTGAATAGTTGACTAAAAGGAAACTTCTTATCAGCATCATCAAATAAAATATAATCTGTCTGCTCAGTAACTCCATCATAAAGAAAATCACTTTCCAGCAATCCCTTTTTTCGAGCTCCCATATATTTAGAATTCATGAAAAGCCTTATAGCTTTATTTGACAGCAGTGATTTACCGGTTCTACCGTGAGACTCTGAATCATCAACCACTTCATTATCCATCACATACCCGCAAAGTGCCCTTGAAGGATCCTTATATCGGTGCAGGTTATACCCAAAATACCAGCATTTATTGAGATAGTGTAATTCCTGTTCGTAAACTTGATCATCATCAAGACCGGTTTCGGAACCTTCCGTTTTATAATTATCCAGAATGAAATTATTTTCGTTCAAATAATTTTCAATTTTGGATTGAGGAAGATTCTTAATTTCTTCTTTCCAAAAAACACGGGAACCATTGATTAAGTAGTTTTGAAAATCGCAATCTTTTCTAAGTATTGTTAAATCCCAATTTCCATTTTCATCTTTTTTTGCCTTAAAGAAGGGATCTTCAATTTTAATTTCACGAGTATTAAGTATGTGACGGTTTTGCTTCTTAATAATGGTATTTAAAATATCGTTTTCCATCACATAACGACTATAACCTTTGGTGATTTCTTCAATACCTTCGGATGTAATCTTCCAAATGAAATTATCAAAAAAGAAGTACTGACTATTTGCTGTATAATCTGTAAAATCAAAATCCTTAACCTCCAAATTCACAAGCTTTTTGTCAGAGACGGCTTCAGAACCAATCAACATATTTAATAGGTCATCAGGATAAAGTGACAAACCTTTTTCTCGTTGTTTTCCATCCAAGAAACTATTGAAGAAATCTTTAATCTCTTGAGCAGAAACCTCCTTTAAAATGTGTTTATCCTGTTTTACAAAATAGTATCCATCTTTTCGATTTTCATCCTTAATACGGTAGAATCCATTAAGTTTTAAAAAATTAAAAGCATTTTTATAATTAACTTTATAGTCAGTTGTATTTCTAGCCTTGTTGTAAATACTGGTCCAAAATTTTCCTGGTCTCGCCAACTCTAAAAACCTTTCAACTTTTCTTTTTAAATCTAATTGAAGAGGATCGTCGAAGCTGCTATTAATCTTCATAAAATCAGTAAAGTCCTTCAGGGCATTCCCACGAAAATCTTTTCTTTTGGTAATCTCTTCCGGCAGCCAAGCAGTTTTAACATCCATATGCTCAAGAGCAATCTTTTTTCCAGCTTCCACACCCGTAGGATCAAGATCCGGAACATTTATAACCTCATAGGCGTATTTAAAAAGCAAACCAATCTGAGCCTCCGTAACATCTGCCGTTTCTGAATTAAACCATACCACAGCATCAGCTTTTCCTGTAGAGGCCATATTTATGGAGTCACGGTCTCCGGAGCAGATAACAACTCTTTTTATTTTATCTGTTGCTTTCTCAGTCCCTACAATATGACCTTGATCATCACGTACATCTACTTCTTTCTCAGTCATTTCCTTTAGGATATTAAGACCGAAAATGTGTTGCTTAGGTTTCTTACCTAAATAGGAAAAGCGATATTTTTTATCTGCTGATTTTGGTTGATAAATTTTCAACCACTCTTTTAGCGGATTAGCTGCTTCTACCTTTACATCTTTTTTCGATCCATGCAAAGAAATCTTAGGTTTACCCCCACCTTCTGAAACCACAAAAGCCATGATAGGGTAAGTTTCGGAACTCGTTACAGTAAATACGTCACAAAGTTCGATCTGTGTATTTTCAATTTTCTTAATCCAGGAATAAGATTCAAGCGAAACCAAACCATATTTTTTACAAACCTCAGGTGTCACCAACGGTCCCAAAATTTCCAATTCATAATCGGAAAATTCTTTCATATTATAGGCAAATCCATCATCGTTTAATTCTACCCCCTCATATTCACTAAACTGACATTTAGTAATATTCTTTACCCTGCTTTTATTCTTATCAATAAGGTTAAGTTCTTCACCCAATGCAAGAAGAGATTCAAAATAAGTTTTTCCGGTATAATGCGAGTAAATATGAATACCGTGTTTTGATTGCGAAAAGAAATCCCCTGAAGCTCCCCAATCTTTCACAAAATAAATACCATCTTTTTTAGAAACATTAGCACTCTCAGTACCTTCCTTTCTGATTTTAAAGTGTTTATTTATATTAGCTTCCGGAAGAAATCTTTCGATTAAATCCCAGCCTCCGTTTGTGGCTTCAAAAATCTGTCCCTGATTAATTGGAAATGATGACATACGTAACTCTTTGTTATTAGTTGATCTATAAATCTTGTTCTGGAACTATCGCATCCAGTGCATTGAGAAAAATTCCTACATATAGGATTTCATTTAGAAATTGCATTCCAGATTTCATTTCTTCGATTGATTCATTTTTAAAATCAGAAAAATTTTTAAGTGGATTTAAGTCTTTCCATTTTTTAAAATCCCGGACAATATCAGATTTGAGATTATTAACCTTTTCTCTAAATTGAACCTCTAAACCTTCTGATTTGTAGTGCTTTTCTGTTTCTGATTTGATTGAGTCTATATTCATGGTATACAGTATTAAATTTTTGAATTTTAGAGATAGCAAAGCGTGCTGATGCTTCTATAGTTTCCATTGCGCTGATAAATCTTTGTCCGGCTATTTCACCATTCCTAAAAGCGCTTATAAACTGCCATCTAAATTTTAGTTTTTTACGATGTTTTTTACTTGACATGATTTCAATTATTTAATTACTAATTGTTCTTCATCAAATTCAAAAGGCTCGATTGATAAAAGCAAAATCCCTTCTGATCCAGAGATATTAAAAAACCCTTCCTTATTTTCAAATGCTTTTTGGCACTGAATCACCGGATCAAAAGAGCCCATAGTGGCAATCTGAAAACATTCCAAGGCATACTTCTTTAATACTTCCAATACAGGATCATTATTTTTATCATAATCCCACGAGTAAAATTCTAAAGTTATGTTTGCTGTTTCCTGAGTAAATTTTTCTGAGTCGATTTGAAATACAGCTTCAGCTCTTCCAAAATCATATTCTATTGTGTGAGTTTCAATTGCCATTATCTAATTCGTATTTAGTTTTTATTTCATATAAGTAAAATGATATGCAATCAACACCGGTTAAACCAAAATCCCTATGGTTGGTTCCGTCTTCATACCAGGAAACATTCTTTGGATTGCATCTTCTATTTTCCTGATTGATAAAAATTATTTGAGCAATAATATTTTCTTTAAAAGATCGAATATCTTTTTTGTCCAGTAGCATCCTATCGTTGGGGATTAATAAATCCTGAATGCTTTTTTCGAGTTTATTTTTCGCAGCATAAACGCTGCCGATGTACACTAAATATTTTTTCATTACTATTTTTGTTTTGGAGTAAAAAGGACAGCCCCACACAAGGAACAATGCCAAGTCTGCCGAAGATCTTCTTCATTCCCACAATTACATTTTTTCCATATTTCGTGGTTGTGTTCTTTTAATAATTTATCAAATGAGACGTCCCCCCTCTTAGTCACCAATTCAGAAATGGAAAAATCTCTATAGGGTTTATTTTTATAGGAATTGATAAATGCCTGGATATCTTTATTCATACTACAGTATTTCTAAATTTTTAAAGAAAACCCGACCAACCATCGCTGGCCGGGTAAAAACTAATCGCCATGAAAAACTCAAATTAACAGTGAGTAGTGGGAAAGACAGGATTCGAACCTGTATCTAATTACCTCTCAACCAAGAGGGGTGTCTACCAATTCCACCACTTTCCCAAATAAAAAGCACTTAAAGATCTTCTGTGCTGATTGAAATTCTCACGATTTTGAAGAAACATTTTGCTTTTGATTCCTTTTTTGAATTTCTTTCATAAAGTGCTTTAGTTTTTGCTTCTAAATATGAAGCGAAAGAAAAATTTACAATAGACCTTCTATGTAGAGTTCTTTGGTCAATTGTTGTTTTGTTAAAAAGCCAAACTTTTGATATGTATTTGTTTTTAGTACATTGAAGGTTCCAACAGGTAAGCCAAGCCGATCAGCGATCGTTGAATTTTTGTCATTGGTACTTAATTCCTTTAAAAGATCTATTTCCTGATTTGAGATCTCTTTTCCTTTAAAGGCAATGGGCTTGCAAACAATATTTTCACCTTCACAATTACCTCTGTATTCACATTCACAATAATCATTAGAAATCTCATCAAAGGAAAAATCTGGCGTGAAATTTAAAGCTCCAAATCGGCATCTAGCAAGTGTTCTAAGCTTTACCTGTTTATTATCACCAAACCATTTAACCAGAATGACATTTAATTCTGTATCTTCATTTAGGATTTTTTCAAGCTCCTGATGTTCCTCTATATCTTCAAATTTTTTAATCGATCCTGATTCAATGACTAGAACGTCATTTTCGTGGTTAAAATATTCCTTGGATTGGTCGATCATCCCGGGATAGATTCTGATAGTCATAAGTCAATTTTTAATTATTCTGTTTTGCGTCTAAGTTTCTCTGTGCTACGAGATATAGATAGCTAATAATGACAGCATTATTAATCCTATCTTTCTTTACTTTTCGTATATAATCCCTCATAAAACCTTGTTGGTTTTTAACATTCTCTGGCAACAAATCGTAAACTAATTTTGAATAAACCTTTGGAAGATTTGCATCTATAAAGTCAAATGTTTCATTTGTATTCGAATGAATATCAATAGGTATATGAATTTTGTTTAAATTTGTCATCGTGTAATATATTACATCGCAAATGTAAACAAATTGTTTCTAATTATGAAACATTTTGTTTCATAAAATTTACATTTTTTTTATAACTATATGGAAATCAGCGAGAAAATTAAACTGTTTTTTGAAACAAACCGTTTATCTAATTCAGAAATTGGAGAGGAATATGGAGCTACTAAGCAAAGTATAGGTAATTATATCAATGGGCGCAGAGAAATTCCTATTGATTTTCTTGTATGGTTAAAGAAGAAATTTCCGGAGATAGACTACAACAAGTTATTCTCAGAAGACAATTCAAACGAGATCATTTTTAATGAAAATAATCCTTCAAAAGAATTAATCTTAAAAGAAATAGACAGCATTTTATCAAAGTATATAAAGTAAAAAGACACGAAAACGACACGTATCTTTTAAAAGTAATTAATAATCAATCACTTGCCTCTTATTAGTGACAATGGTACTGGGTACAAAAATCCTCTGAAATCATAGATTTCAGAGGATTTTAATTTTTAGCAGATTAAAACGTCTGCTATTTGTATACTCAATTAACTCCAACTACAGTCTGCAAAAAAGTAAAACTTTGAACGTTAGGCTTTTAATTAGCAAAAAGCCAAAAAGTTTTATTTATTAATTTTTTAAATGATAATTCTTACCATTATCTGGAAGATCCTTCAAACCAGCCATGATTCATATTGTTCCCGCTTACAAAAGAATTATCTTCTGCAATTTCAAAAACAATCGGTAAACTTCCCTGCTTTGGTAAAACTTCAGGCTTACCTTTAAGCATTAAATTATATCTTCATATTTATTCTGAGAAGCATTCCGAAGGCATTAATAGTTCTGGAAATAAAAAATTAACTTCAGAACGAGTAATTTTTTAAATAAACATAATTTATGACTCGCAAATGATATTATTGCTTGCAAGAATAAACAAAAACTTATTGTAGTCTTTCCTAAAAATAGAAACATTTAATAATGTACTTTTTAGTCAGTAAAACTATAGCAAAGGACGAATTGTTGGAAACTCTTGCAGAAGAACAAAAAATCCTTACTTTTGGAAGTAAGGACAATATTGAATAACTGACAATCATTTTTAACTCCTAACTGTCAGATCAGGTTGTGGCTATTACACAGTATTATAGGGAATATTTTTTTAAACCAATGTAACCAAATAGTGATCATTATTGTCTTTATTATAATTAACCTCTAAATAAAGAAAGTGGAAAAGTCATTGCAAGCTATAAAAATCGTCTTATTGCTCCTTGCAGTATCAATTTCACATCTGTCAATCGCTCAAACATTACAAGGTCATTATGAAGGAGCCTTAACTCGAAATGGATCTGTTCAGTTAATTTCATTTGACTTTTGCAATGATAAAACAACATATGATATACCTGAAATTGGTTATATAGATGTGAGCCCAGAAAAAATATCACAAGGTAAAGATACTTTGAATGTAAAAATATTCTATGGCGATTTCTATATTTTTTCAAACCCTAAAACAGGAGATCTAACCGGGGTAAGCAAGGATACAAAACCTGAAATAAGGATCCACCTGAAAAAAACAGAGGCAAAAGAAAAACCCTTTACAGAAGAAGAAATCAAATTTTCAAATGCAGGTATCTCGCTTGCAGGGGTTTTGTGCAAGCCTAAAAAAACTGATAAGCCTGTTCCATATGTTATTTTAGTACATCGATCCGGATGGGAAGACAGGAATACACCGTGGTATCATTCCCTGGCTTATATTCTGGCAAGTAAGGGAATAGGTGTTTTACTTTATGATAAACGTGGTACTGGTAAATCAACAGGTAATTTTTCATTGGCTGATTTTAATGACTTTGCAGAAGATGCTGCCTCCGCCTTTAATTATCTGAAATCACGATATGATCTGAATTATGCCGAAATAGGCTTCTTGGGTGCAAGCCAGGGCGGATGGATCGTGCCATTGGCCGCTAATAAAGTCTCCGATTGCAGCTTTGCCGTTTTAATCGTAGGCCCCGCAGTTTCTCTTTATGAACAGGATATTAACCGGGTTCAGTATACCTTGGCTGAGGAAGGTTACTCAAAAGAATCCATTCATTCTGCAATTCATTATTCTGGACTTTTTTTTAAATATATTCAGAGTAATACTGCAAAAGACTGGGAAGCCCTAAATAAATATGCCTCTGAAATAAAAGACGAAAAATGGATTGATCAGCTAGATATTCCTCAATCGCAGACTGGAGACGATGTGATATGGTGGAGAAAAAACAAATATGATCCTAAAGAAGCTTTAAGTACAATAAAATGTCCTGTATTAAGTATTTTGGGTGAGAAGGATGTATTGGTGCCACCCGCAGAGAACAAAAACAAAATGGAAACTTACCTGACAAAGGCAGGCGTGAAACACAAAATCATTACAATAAAAGGTTGCGGACACGACATGATCACACAAGGTAAGATGAATGGCAAAGAAGAAAAATGGCCCTATACCTATTGGCAATGGCAGAAACAGCCAGAAGAATTTGTCAGTTCAATCATTGAATTTATAAAAAAATAAATATGAGCATCCTAATAAATAAAATCATTATTAAATCGGAGTAGCACATATTAATCTCAAAAAACAATGATAAAAATACGGTTTACCGTAAAAAAGTTTAGTTTTTAAAGGATAATTTGGAGATTAAAATTAGACGTCAGTTAAACAATTAATCTCAAAATACGATGAAAAAACAATTTTTATGTGTAACCATTGCTGTTTTGGGTATGCAAACTTATTCCCAGACTTTACTCAGTGATAATTTTGAAATCTATAATACGGGTCCGTTGGGCTCTCAGGGCGGCTGGCTGCAGAATGGCAGTGTAGGTACTAATGATGATTTCTCTGTTACAAATCTAGACACAGCCCATGGTAAATCTCTACATCTAACCTATGTAGGAGAAAATGTCTATGGTATTTATCAACCCATTGATTGGAATTCAAGAACAGGCGGAAATGATATTCTGTCGATGGAATACGAAACATATCTTCCGAGCTACAGTCATTCCTTAATGCAGATTTTGGGTGCCGGAGGAGCTCAGATTCTTATTCGTTTATGGGCAGGAGAACCCCAATTTACAGTGGGAGGAGCGTCTTACACTTTGAATACTAATACTCCCTCAAATAACTGGTATAAGATAGCTTTTACATACAATGCGAATGATGGGAATGCTTACATCAAGATTGGAAATAATTCATTCGGACCATTTACCAATACATCAGGAATAATTCCCGAACGTGCTTATTTTTTATCAAGAGGCGGAGATGATACCGGAGGGGGTGGCATTTGATAATATTTTGATTTCCGCCAAAAACACAACGACATTATCTACCGCAAACCTTTCGAAAATTAAATTTGGCATCTATCCCAATCCTGCGGCAGATTTTATAACAGTTGAAGACTCTTCAAAAGGCAGTATGACAGAATTTACTTATAAAATATTCGATTATACCGGGAAATTAATATTAACTGGAACTTCAAAACCTGACCATAAAATTGACATTCAAAAATTATCCATAGGAAATTATATTCTTCAAATCGAAGACAGGGTAGGGAAAATATCAACGGAAAAATTCACTAAAAACAGTGAATTATAAAGTCACGAAATACAATTATCAAATTAAACGAAGCAAAAGTTGTTATAAATATGCTTTGAGAGAGATATAAAAACAATAATCCCTCTACACAACCCATTGTCGTTCTCCAAATCTTTTTTTCAATACATCATTTGACATTGATTTTCCTTTTTCAAAATATTCATCTGCTTTATCATTTGTATTTCCCATCTTTTTTGACTTTGTAGATCCTTCAGCTGTGCTCAGTGATAAGATATAAAGAATGGTCATCAAAGCTGCATGTGCACATCCAAAAAGGATTAATATCACGTCTATAATTGATAAAGTACCCATGTTTATTTTTATAATTATGCTTTTCAAATAACCTTAAATTCATTGAGTTCCGGATTTTGCATAGGAATTATGAAATTTCAAAACCCAGAACTCAATGTATTTGCCTGCTTTTAGACAGAAGTTGCTTTTTTTAAGTATAGCTTATAACTCATAAAAGCGCAGCCGGATGAAACCGCCAAACCGATCAATGCAATTAAAGCAATTGTTTTAGGGTTTACACCTGAATATTTACCTGCTTCAATATAGGGTGTTATAATCCAAAGAATAAGTGATAAAGCAACAACCAGTACACTCACTTTAGTAACTATTTCTTTTTTCATAAAGGCAACAATAACCATGATGAATGCCAAGAACGCTACTACCATTCCTAAAATCCCTGCTGTATCCACTTTCCATTTGGCAGGAACCTTTTCTAAAAGCTCTAAACTTTCTTTAGCTTGAGGGTCATCTATCTTTGTAACATCAATTCCCTGTTTTTTTAAATCATCAATTTGCTTTTGTGCCTTTTCTACAATACTGTAATCATTTCCTCCCATCCGACTCTCAATATTTTTAGATAGAACTCCGGCACAGGCCCCACCCACTAAAAAGGATACAATCATAAAAATTAAAGTTAATACTCTCATAAATTTGTAGTTTAAATTAAATAATGGTTATTAATCATGAAATGCTTTACTAAAGCACGATCCAAAAATAAAATAAAAGTTTCTTGAGATGTAAGTGGATGAACATTCGTAAGGATTTGGAGGAAATTTGTTTACCTTCAAAAACTGCTTACCAAAGAAAATCCCAAAATCCATATATCCGGATTTTGGGATTTTCAATTTGAAATATTTTAAATATTATTTTTTAAAGATTGTCCAGTAACACTAAAAACTCTTCTTTTTTACGGACCGAAAGTGGTATAGTTGTTTTGTTTTTCATGATAATGGTATTGCCTCCCTCTTTTTTAATAAAATGGTCAAAGTAAGCCATATTAATTAAATGCGATTGGTGCGTTCTAAAGAAGTTAAATGGAACCAATAGGGTTTCATATTCTTTTAGATTGGTAGAAACCACGAGCCTGGGTGAATTGATAAAATAAAAGGTTGTATAATTTTTATCTGATTCACAATTTACAATATCCTGAATATCGACGGAGTATATTCTGTCCGCTGTTTTGAGAACTAACTTTTGAAGATTTTTCGGCCGTTCGAGATTGGCAAACAAATTATTGAGTTTCATATCAAAAATTTCTTTACTCAAAGATTCTTCTGCTTTTTTTACGGCTTCAACCAATTCGTCAGCATTTAATGGTTTTAATAAATAGTCAATAGCTGAAAAACGAAAAGCTTTTATTGCAAAATCTTCGTACCCTGTAATGAAGATCACTTTAAATTTAATAGGGCTTACCTCTTGAAGCAGGTCAAAACCATTACCGTCCGGCATTTCAATATCCAGAAAAATAAGGTCGGGTGATAATTGCCTGATTATTTTTATTCCTGATTCTACCGAATCCGCCTGTCCGATTATTGTAATATTGGGACAATTGGCTTTAATCAAAGTGCAATTCTTCTTTCTGATTTCCTCATTATCATCAATTACGATGGCTCTTAACATGATTTAATTAATTTTCGTAAATATAAGGTATTTCAAAAATAACTCTTGCCCCCTTCAAATTCCCTTCTGCATCCAATCTATTCTCTGACAGTATGTCAAAATCTTTATTTTTGGAATAATTTAAAAGTCTTTCTCTGGTAATTTTCATAGCCATTGATTTATGATTGGACTGCTTTTTCTCATCACTGAAACCTGAACCGTTATCGATTACTTCAAAACACAGTTTTTCCTGGTTTAACGAAAAAGTAATTTCTATCATTCCTTTTTCTGCCGTATTTTTAATTCCGTGTTTAATCGCATTTTCTATAAATGGCTGTGCTAACATTGGAGGTATAAAATATGATTCTGTATCGGATACTTTTTCAATACTGATTCTGAAATCAAACTTATCATTATAAAGAAGCTGTTGTATGGATAAGTAATTTTCAATCATATCAATTTCTTCTTTTAACGAAATATAATTCTCATTAGAATTTTCCAGGATTTGCCTTGTTAATTTAGAAAAACGATCTAAATAGGAGACAGCAACAGTTTCCTTGTGGTTGATAATAAGACTTTGAATATTATCTATCGAATTGAAAATAAAATGCGGATTCATCTGAGAAAGCAAAAGCTTTTGCTTTATACGGTCTTTTTCAAGAACCGTGATTTCCTGTTTTTGTCTGTTGTTTCGATAATAAAAATACCCTCCGGACAATACCAGAAGCAATACTCCCGAAAGAGCGATCAGCCAGTTATTTTTAGCCGCAGTTTTCTTTTCGGCGTCTAATTTCAGATTTAATTCCTTTTTGTCATAGCTGTATTTGAGTTGCTGCTGTGCCAGTGCATTTTTAGAAGCTTCCATTTTACTGGAATCATTTAACTTAACCTGAAATTCATAGACTTCCAATGCTTTTTTGAAGTTATTATTTTCTTTGTAAACTTTTAATAATAAGTCAGAGGCTTTCTCCTGCAGCTGTATATTATTGATTTTTTTACTGATAAAAAACCCATCCGACAAATAGGATTCGGCTTTTACAAAGTCTTTTTTACGATAAAATAAATCCCCTAAATTGATGTAAGCATTCGCTTTCGATAATTCTCCGTCATCACTATTCAGTGCTTCTCTCAAAAAGGATTCTGATTCATCATATTTTCCCTCTTCCATTTTTACCTGGGCAATTTTAGCCTGACATATGCTGACATAAGTGCCGTTTCCAACTTTCTTAAAATAAGCCATTGCTTTATTAAAATAACCAAGTGCCTCTTCATATTTTTTTGAATATAAATAGTATGAACCGCAGTTGACTAATGCTTCAGTGAGGCGGTATTCATCTTCTCCCTCTAACTTTTTTTTGGAATTAAAATGATCGATTGTCTTTTTTGCATACGAAATAGCTTTGTCATACATCCCCTGATCCGAGTAAATGGTTGACATTGTAGCATTGACATAAGAAATCCCATCCTGGTTTTCCTCAGGATTTTTCTCAAAATATTTTAATGCGCTGAATAAACACTGTATGGCTTTTTCCTTATCATTAATCTGAGAATAAAAAATTCCTTTATTCACCATCAAAAAATTCATTTCATCATATGCCTTGACGGATTGAAACAATGACATACTTTTATCTATACTGGACATTGTTTTCACTACATCTCTTTTCAATTTATAATATTCAGCTAAATTGGAGTAATAAGCAGCCAGATATTTGGTATATTTTACATGTAAATCCTGCGGGTTTGTTTTCTCTAAATTTTTAGAAGCTAATTGCCCCATCATGCCGTTCAGTATCTCCCCTCTCTTATCATTTGAGTGTATCTGATCTATTAAATTAGCTATACTCAGCAGCTTGGTCGTATCATGTATTTTTGAGTTCTGTAATACGTTTTTTTTCAGAGAGTCAATCGTTCTATCCTGTGCAAATGAAACTGAAAAAATAAAAAATAGAAATGCTGTAAAAGTTATTAGTTTAGTTTTAGACATAAAGAAAAGAAATAGTTATAGTTTAACGGCAAAAGTAAGAATTTTGGAACTTAAAAATTCACCGAAATTCCATTTATGAATTTTTGCTGACCAACCCAATCCAACATTGAGAAAATACAATCGCTTTTGGAAATATGTTTTTCCGGACATTCATTTAATATGACGTACAAAAAACCCCTGAAAATTAATGAATTTCAGAGGTTTACATTTTTCAACATATGACTTACAGAATTCTTTAAAAACTTAAAGCCGACAATGGATGACTTTCTTTAAATTGAATAAAATTATTCAGTGTATACTCCGGGCACGCTCCCTCCTGCGATGTAATGAAAGCACCCAGCGAAACAGCCTGAGCCATAATCTCATGGGCTGAGGTTTCTTTCTGTAATCTTTTTGATAAAAATCCGGCTAAAAAAGAATCGCCACTGCCAACAGTATCTTTGACCTCAACGGGAATTGTTGGATACAGATAAAAACTGTCTTCATAAGCATACAAAGCCCCCTTACTACCTTTGGAGACAATAATTTCACGGATTCCAAATTTATCCTGCAGATATCTGATGCTGTCTTTTTCATCTGTATATTCTTTATTCAGAAAATCAAGAACCATGCGTAATTCCGCTTTATTAAATTTGGCAACCTGCGTCTTATGCAGCAACTCGTTGATGATTCTGATGTCATAATACGGTTCTCTTAAATTGATATCAAAAACATTATAAGAACTTATTTCAAGCAGTTGAAACAAGGTATTTTTAGACTTTTCATTTCTGGTAGCCAGAGTTCCGAAAACCAAAGCATCAGCTGTAGCAAGCACTTTCTGATTTTCAGTGGTCTTTTCAATAAAATCCCAGGCTACATTTTCTACAATATCATAATGGGCATCATTGTTTTCGTCTACTGAAGCAATGACAGTACTTGTGGGATGTTCTCCGGTGATTTGGATATGATCTGTGGGAATCTGCCAGTTATTGATTTTCTGCATCAGCTCATGGCCAAGTTCATCATCTCCAACACTGCTGATGACGTCTACATCAAGCCCCATTTTAAAAAGGTGATAAGCTACATTGAAGGGCGCACCTCCTATTCTCCTCTGTTCTCCCGGAAATATATCCCAGAGAACTTCTCCAAAGCACACTGCTTTATATTTTTTTTCTTTCATGATCTATTAAATTGTATTTCAGACCTACGGACTCACAGGTTCCGCTTATCTATCAGTAAATTACTAAAAATTCTATTTGCATAAACAACCCTGTCCATGAATGATAATCTTTTAATGGAAATTTCACGTCCTTACATGTTTGTATTGCTATTAAAATGAATACGCCTGAACAGAGAACTGAAGAAACGCATTGTTATTGACAGGATTCCACATGGCCCATATTCCAATGGGAATTTTATATCCTTTAATGCTAAAGCTCTTTGACAAAATAAGGCTTATCTCATTAAACCCGGCATCTTTTGCAAAGAAATTGTCCTTCTCACCGTTGGTGTTGTTCAATGCAAAACTGTAGCCTACTCTTCCCCTTACCTCCATGTTTTCTTTTTTATACACAGGATATTCTCCCGAAACAAAAGTTGAATATTTGTTGGCTGTATTCATATCGTTCCTGTCTCTTCCAAATACAACGGTATTCCAGCTAAGTACTAAAGGAAACTGTTCACTCATGGTATAATAAGACCTGAAATCCCAGAAGCGACCGGTTTCGCGGGCAGAATAATTAAAATACTCCTTATTGTTATAGGTTGCATCGGGAGAGAAATTATAAATATCCCATAATTCCAGAACCAGATGCCTGTTTTTGTATCCTACATAATGGTTAAACTCCTTATAAGAACCATCAACATTACCTCCAGCCCAAAAACCTCCGTAAAAGTTTTTATAATCCAAATGTAAATCTCCCGTATAGATCAGCCCTGCCGACACTTCAAGCCCTCTCCAAAGATGGCTGTTTCTGAGCTGTAGCGCAGAATGCAGCTCTTGTGCATTCAGTACTAAATTTCCAATGACGATCGAGAAAAAGAGTAATAAATTATATTTGAGCATGTGATGTGTTTTTAATGAAATGTTATCAGATAATCACGTCTTTCTCTCTTACACGGGAACCGAATAGTGCATAAGCCAGCATCAGTATTTCACAAATTACGGTAAGAAACCATGTCCATCTCCACGATCCTAAAACATCAGCCAGACCTCCCTGCAAAAGGGTAAAAACAGCACCGCCGAATACAGCAGAAATAAAGATTCCCGAAGCTTTGGATGTATATTTATTTAACCCTTTTATGGACAGTGAATAAATACAGCTCCACATCGAAGAATGCAAAAGACCAATAGCCACCAAAAACCATAGATTTTGCGTGATCATTGAGACCAGAGCCAGTATTGCAGCCAAAACTGTTGTGACTGCCAATTGCGTCCTGGCAGAGATATTACTCAAAAAACTTGAAACAGCCCTGCCAATAAGAAATCCACCCCAGTATAATGTAGATAGTAAAGCGTGAATTCCCAAATCCATTCCTCCGATAATAATATCTGTTTTCCCAAAGAATGTTATCGGATGTCCGGAATCCATCAGCTCAAATGCATACAGATTGATATTGGCACCAATAGCCACTTCTGTTCCCACATAAAAGAAGATGGCACAAACACCCAGCACAAAATGCCTGAAAGACCAGATGCTCCTTTCCAGCTTTTCGCCTGCCACCGCTCTGGTATGAGCAATATCGGGAAGATGAAGCCTTTTGGTAATCACCATAATCATCAGTATAGACAGGATCAGTATAGAAAGTGGAAGCAAAAGCTGTTTTATTTCTATATTTTCGATCGAAATCCCACTGAACATTACCAACGTAACGAAAAAAGGTGCTGAGGTCGTTCCTATTGAATTAATGGCCGTCAAAATATTCAAACGCTGTACAGGCTGGGTTCCCTTTAATTCATAAGAAGCAGCATAAGGATTGACAACAACCTGAATAATAGCTGCCGCAGTTCCCATCAAATAGGATCCGATAACAAAAACCACAAAGCCGAACGGAATTACAGCATCTTTGACACTGAATTCAAGGTCCGGATACTGATATCCAAACCACGAAGACAACAGATACATAAACAGACCTGAGATCATAAAAAACAGACCGCGAAGGATGGTATTTTTGTACCCGAAAGCATTCACCCATTTACTTCCTAAAGTTCCGTTCAGCAGATAACCCAGAAAAAAGAAAAAGGAAATGAGTGTTGTGAATGTATTTTTAAGTCCTCCGGCCTGACTGAGAAAGGTAAATTTCAAAGGGGCCTGCAACTGTTCATTCACGGTAGTCAAAAAACCTACAATGAAATAAATGAATGTTATGATAACAAACGGCAGGATCGCATTGCCAGACTTTGATCCTGAAGGCTGGATATTAGAATTGGTGATCATGGTATGTTATTTTATAATTGATTTTAAAACCTGACCGGTTCCTTTATTTTTAATTTGGCCGGCAAACTCAGTATAACGCTCAACAAATTTTAACGAACCCTCTAAGCCCGCCCCTTTAAAAGCAGATAATCCCAAGAAAGCTGCCGGATCTTCATCATCAATCAGTTTCTGATCTTCTGCAGTCAGCCATGGTTCTCCTATTTCATAAGAATGGCCATGTTCGTCAGTTTTGTACTTGAGGTAATGCCTGTAAGAAGCAGTGAGAAAAGCGACCCTAGTCAGGTCCATCCCTGCTTTAATCATGGTAATTAGATTAGGAACGACATATACCGGAAATTTTGAAATTCCATCGAAGCACAGCCTGCTTACCTGATCACTGACACTGTGATTGGCAAATCTTTCGATCAGTGTATTTTTATATTCTTCGAGATCTGTATTCGCAGGAGCAGGAACCAGAGGGGTAATATCTGTATCCATAAAATTACGGATGAATTGTACGATAACCTGATCTTCCATAGCCTGATCTACTTTGCGGTATCCCATCAGAAAAGAAGGATAAGACAATAAAGTATGTGATGCATTAAGCAGACTTAATTTCATGTTTTCAAAAGCAGTCACATCATCTGTAAATTCTACACCAGCTCTTTCCCAGGCCGGCCTTCCTGCTATAAAATGATCTTCTATTACCCATTGGACAAAATCTTCGCAGTAAACCGGAGCCAGATCGGGAATTCCGCTTTTTTTGGTCAGTCTGTCTATATCTTCGGCAGATACAGACGGAGTAATGCGGTCTACCATACTGTTTGGAAATGTAACATTCATTTTTACCCACTTTGCCAAGTCCTTATCCTGAGCTTCTATAAATGCCATAAAAGCTCTTTTGGCTGTATTTCCATTATGCTGAAGGTTATCACAGGAAAGTATGGTTATTCCGCCATTGTTTTCCATTTTTCTGCGACGAAGTCCTTCTGCTACAAATCCAAAAACAGTTGCAGGAGTACCGTTATTTTTTAGATCAAACTGAATTTTTTCATCATTCAAATTAAATTCTCCAGTTTCCTTGTCGAGATTATAGCCTCCCTCAGTGATGGTCAGTGTGATTATTTTAATAGAATGACTGGCAATTTTACTGATCACGGCTTCTGGGTCTTCAATTCCCCAGATCAGTTCCCGAAGCGATCCTATTTTATAAACCTCATCAGTTCCGTTTCTTCCGCATACGGTGAGAGAATATTCAAGATCCTGAGCTCTTAAATGATGAACTGTTTTTTCATCAGAAGGCAACAGGCAAACTCCGCAGATACCCCATTGTTTCTGGTCCTCAGATTCCAGTATGGCATTCGTGTAAAACTGCTGATGCGCCCGGTGAAAATTTCCTACACCAATATGTAAAATTCCGGCGGTGATTTTTTGAGCATCATAATGATAAGAAATGGTATTCATAAGATGGATTATTAATTATACAAGTCAATGTGTTAAAACTATATTAACAATCTGTTCATCCTGAGTTTTTTTTACAAAATCTACACTGGGAACGTTCCCGAAACTCAGGGAACGTTCCCAATTGCCAATTTTTTCACTAATTTTATCCCAAAACATTGGCTGATGAAACGTATTACGATTAAAGATCTCTCTAAATTTTTGTCATTATCCACCTCCACCATCTCCCGGGCGTTACTTAATGATAAAAATGTGAGCTACGAAACCAGAAAACGGGTCCTGGATGCTGCGGATGAATTGGGATATAAACCCAACCTTACCGCTTTAAATTTGAAATCAGGACAATCCAAAACGATAGGTGTTGTCGTTCCTGAGATGATTACTCCATTTTCTGCCAAGGTTCTTGAAGGGATTCAAAATATACTGTATCCTCTGGGTTATAGGCTCGTCATTACCCAATCCGATGAAAATCCTCTTATTGAAAGAAAAAATCTCCAGCTCCTGGAAGGATTCAATGTAGATGGGATTATTATCAACTTATGTCATGAAACCTATAATAATGATGTGTACCGGCAGATCATCGATCAGGGAACTCCATTGGTCTTTTTTGACAGAATCCCAGATAAGTCTCTGAATGTTTCTAAAGTCATTGTTGATGATTATATCAATTCATCTTTAATGGTAGAATACCTGATTAAAACCGGAAGAAAAAGAATAGCCCACATCATGGGGCCACATACCATTAGGAATGCTGTAGAAAGAGCCAACGGGTACAAACGTATCATGATGAAATACAATATTTTTGATGAAGATCTGATGATTGCAACCGAAGGAATGACGTTTGAGTATGGAAAATATGCCGTGGAACAGCTGCTGAACAAAAACATAGAATTTGACTGTATCTTCGCATTCAGTGATACTCTGGCAATAGGAGCGATGAATTTTCTCCTTGAACGCGAGATAAAAATACCTGCCGACGTTGCCGTAGCCAGCTTTTCAGGAACGGAATTATCAACAATCGTTTATCCCCAGTTAACCAGTGTTCAGCAGCCTTTGGTGAAAATGGGTGAAAGCGCGGCAGAACTGATACTTGAAAAAATCAAAGACCGTTCAGCACCGGGCAGAACGGTCTTAATGGATGCGGTATTGGTATACCGGGCCTCTACCTCAGAGTAAACCACAAAAAAAATCCTATCCTCAGACGTTTCCAGGGATAGGATTCACACCTAAATAATAAAAATTATGTCAGACGATAAACAGACCTGCAATCGCCTGCGCTTCACTTCCACTTAAAATTTCATCGTAAGCCGCGGATCCTGCTGCTGCTCCAAAAGCAGTACTCGTATTGAATCCTGCCTGATTTACATTATCTTCTCCGGCGTACACAGCATTAGTAGCAGAAGGCATATTTCCACCATCAGCCAATTCTATCCAGCCTTTATTTGCTCTCATTCTTCTCACCTGTGATGCGTGTCTTGCTTCCACAGAATGGATCTGAAGAGCTGCCTGCAATACCGCTTTATTAGACATTACATTTCCAGCCTGTCCTTTGTATGCACGAACTCCCGTATCTTCAAAAGCCTGAGCCAGAATCAGAAATTGGTTATAATCTGTGAATGGCATAAAAGCTCCTCCCACTGTAAAATCAAAAATTGGTTTAGCTCCCGGAGTTTCTCCTAAGGAGGTCAGCGTACTTTTAAGGAATCCTACGTGTGCTGATTCATGTTTTGAGATCTGCATGAAAACAGGACGGTCTGAATTGGGAATTAATCCCGCTGCTGCCAGACCCAATGCGTAATATTCATTTTCCAGATATTCCAGAGTCAATGCCAGTTGCAAAGCATCTGTCAAAGCACTTTTAAAAAAACTTGCAGAACCAGCCTGATCTAAAGTTTCCGCTTTAGCAGGAGTTGTCATTAATGCACCCAGCCCTAAAGGAATGGAGGCAACCGCCGCTTTTTTACCAAATGTTGAAATATTGGTGATCGTTTCTAATCTTGTAGCTTCTGTGGTAAAAAATTTATCATTAGAAAGCTTATCTAGTAATTTAAGAATGTTCATAATTGTAGATTTTGAAAATGAATAATTAGCTGATTCCTCTTTCTTTCCATGTGAAAGGAGTTTTTATAAATCCTCCTGCCGCCATGACGATATCTTTAGGTTCTTTGGCAAGATCCAGTCCGTTGGCATCAATGACATCATCTCCCGAAAAATCTGTAGATCCCGGATTAATAATATTCCTGATCGCCGATGCATGTCTTGCTTCCACAGAAACTATCTTTCCTGCAATTACCAGATAAGCAGGATTGGTAATATATTTTCCTGCCCCGTTGTACGCAGCTACTCCTGTATCTTCGAGCGCTTTTGCCGTGGCCAGCACGGAATTTCTGTCGTTAAAGTTTACAGTGGGATATTTGAATTCAAGAGTGGGTAATATATTGGTGGTTGCTCCTGTTATAGCCGCTTTAAAAAAGTCCCGGTGAATTACCTCATGATGATAAAGGTCTGTAAAAAGATCTTTTTCAACACTTGAAATGCCGGAGTAAAAATTATTTACCACTTTGGTATAAAAGTCAGCTTCAAGCTGTTCCAATGCATACGCGTAATTCAGAACCCCTACATCTCCGGTTCCCAGGTCGAAAATGGGACCGTTGTCTGTCATTCCGAAATCATTATCGTCATCGCAACCGATCAGCGTAAGTCCTGCCATTGCCAGTCCTATACCGCCCAGTTTCAAAAAATTTCTTCTGCCTGTATCCAGAGTTACTCCCTGGTTAGAAACATTAATAGTTTTTTTCATAATATTATTGGTTTGAGTGTTATATAATTTTCTTCAAAGGAGAAAAAAGCAGCATAATGATTATGCTGCCTAAAAACTAAAACATTACGGCATCAACACCGTATCGATCACGTGGATCACACCGTTTGACTGATTCACATCAGCTATGGTCACTTTTGCACTGTTTCCTTTTGCATCCTGTACATAAAGATCTTTCCCTTTTGTCCAGAAAGTAAGGCCTTCACCTTCTACTGTTTTCATCATACTTTTTCCGTTTCCGGCTTTTACTGCGGCCCAGATATCTTTGGCACTGTATTTTCCGGCAAGAACATGATAGGTTAAAATTTTGGTCAGCATTTCTTTATTCTCAGGTTTTACCAGAGTTTCAACAGTTCCTTTCGGTAGTTTTGCAAAGGCTGCATCGGTAGGAGCCAATACCGTAAAAGGTCCTGCTCCCTGCAGTGTTTCTACCAGACCTGCTGCTTTTACTGCTGCCACCAAAGTTTTATGATCTTTGGAGTTGACAGCGTTTTCAATAATATTTTTAGATGGATACATGGGGGCACCGCCTACCATTACTGTTTTTTCTTTCATCGTTTGTGCAGTTACCTTCCCGCTGAAAGCGAATGATAAAGCAATCATTCCTAAAACTGCGATTTTTGAGCTTGTGTTCATTTTATTGATTTTTAAGTTAATGCGTATTTGAATTGTGTTCTTAGAATCATTTACGAGGTCAGTTTTGTTTTGGATTTAAAAAATTTGATTTTTTATTAAAAATTTAAAAAACTGTTATTTCTTTCCGGAGTTCGGGACAAAATCAAGGCATACCGAATTCATACAAAACCTATTTCCTGTCGGCTTGGGCCCATCATCGAAAATATGTCCCAAATGTGAATCACATCTGCCACACAGCACTTCAGTTCTGGTCATATTGTGAGAAGTATCTTTTCTGTAGATCACGCTGTTTTTTCTTAAGGGCTCATAAAAGGACGGCCACCCGCAAGTAGTTGCAAATTTTGAAGTAGAAAGAAACAGTGGATTTCCACAGACCGCACAGAAATAGGTTCCTTTTTCATCAAATTCATAATATTTTCCCGTGAAAGATGTTTCCGTTGCTCCTTCTCTTGCCACCTGATAGAGTTCAGGTTTAAGAATCTTCTTCCATTCTACATTGCTTACCTTCAAGGGTGTGGTTACAGTTCGGGAGTAGTAGGGATTCTTTGTTTTAAAATTCACTGACTGGGCAAAGCTTCTTTCTGAAATGACTGCCAAAAAGAGGGCGAGGGATGTTTTTATGATTAAACTTTTCATATTCGATAATTTTAAGAGATTACTTAAAATCATTTACGATTTAAAAGATTTTTCAGATGTTGTTTGTAATATATTTTATTTTATTACATTTGGATTGAAAATCATACGCTATTAAAACAACCTATTCGGAAGAAGAGCTTATCGTTTTATTGAAAGAAAAAAACGAATCTGGCTTTCATTATTTATATGACCATTATGCAGGCTCCCTGTATGGTGTGGTTCTACGAATCGTTCAGTCAAAAGAATATACTGAAGAAATTATTCAGGATGTTTTTGTAAAGATTTGGAACGCCATTCATCAGTATGATTCTTCAAAAGGCAGATTTTACACCTGGATGATCAATATTGCCAGAAATACCGCAATCGATTATTTAAAATCTAAAGGTTTTCAAAACGAACTTAAAAACCAGACACTTCCAGATTTCGTATATAATTCTACAGAACTTTCAACGACCAACAATTCATCCGATTTTATTGGGTTTAATAATGTCCTTGAAGGCCTGGAAGTTGATAAACAGGAACTTATTGACTTGGCATATTACCAGGGATATACCCAGAATGAAATATCTGAAAAACTGAAGATACCCCTTGGAACGGTGAAAACCAAAATGCGGAATGCGCTGCTGAAATTAAAGGATTTGCTAAAAGATTATCAATAAATTGAACACTAAAGAATACATATCATCCGGAATTATAGAATCTTATATTCTAGGTCTTGCTTCTCCAGAGGAGGCAGGGATTTTGGAGTGTGTGATGAAAAACAATGCTGAAGTAAAAATGGCTTTTGAAGAAGCACAAAAGACTTTAGAAGATCTGGCAACAAGCCAGGCCGTAGCACCACCAGCCGATTTAAAATCAAAAATCTGGAATAAAATCCAGCTGGAACAGACTACGGAAGAAGTACAGGTTACGCCTGCTAAAGAGATCCCAGCTGAAAAACCTCAGCCGGATATTCAACCCCATATAAAAAGCAAGTGGAAGCCCTATGCCGTTGCCGCTTCTGTATTATTTCTGATCAGTGCCGCAGGAAATCTTTTCTGGATGAACGATCAGTCTAAAACGAAAGAGGAAATCGCCAAAATGCAGACTGAGAAAAAATCTCAGGATCTTGCTATGCAGAAAATGAATCAGAAAATGGATATGTTTTCCAATCCTGATATGAAAATGGTGATGCTGAAAGGCGTAGAAAAACATACCGATTCCAAAGCAATGGTTTTCTGGGATAAAAAAACAAAAGAAGTATATCTTAACGGCGAAAATCTACCGAAAGCTCCTGAAGGAATGCAGTATCAGCTGTGGGCTATCGCAGATGGAAAACCCGTAAATGCCGGAATGTATACTGAAGAAAAAGACAGCAAAACTGCTCTTGCTCATATTCCTAACGCACAGGCTTTTGCGATAACTCTTGAAAAACAGGGAGGCAGCGCAGTTCCGACAATGGAGAATATGTACGTTATGGGCGAAATCTAAGACTTCCGAATTTCTGTAGTTTGACTTTATGCCATACCAAATTTATGTTGACCTTTACTATAGATGAATACTTTTATTCATCTCAGTTTAAAGAATGATAAGATTTGGATCAGTTATCCTGACGTCTGTCTATTTTCAGCTCCCTTTCCACTTCATCTACCTCAGTTAAAGGCAGATCATAGCTTTCAGAGATATATTTCAGGACCTCCTCCTCCGTTTTATCGTTTATTTTCCTGATAAAAAGATGATTGTTGGTCCTCAAAAAGAGAATGAGTTCATCTGAAGTCTGCTTCTTACCGAATATCGGTTTTTCGATTACAGCTCTTTTATCATCATTGACAATAAGGTCATTGAAAGAAGTATTCATAAGGACGGTTTGGAAAAATGATTCCGCAGGCAGAAAAGTATGAAGATAGTAATCCTCAAAATTCATCACCCTTTTATTGTTGGCCAGAAAAGCGCAGGTGTCTCTTGTAAATATAACCCACTTCCCTCCTATATAAGGTGTCACATTTTTCATAAATTCTCTCTTGTACATAAGAGACGAAATCTTGTAAGAAAGTTCTGTGAAATGATTCTGTATCCTTTGAAGGGTATCGGGGCGGTAAAACTTTTGATCGTAGTAGAAAAGATAATTCCGGCCGTTATTGGCTGTAAGAAATTTCCGAATGATATTCTGTGATTTCAAAGGGTAATCTTCACCACTCAAATTAACAAAATAGTCCCATTTCTGACTTACATTAAGCAGGAATTCCATGGCATCAAGTTCAATCTGTATCATACTGAATCCTCCTGAAACAATGTTGATGCTCTCTAAAATATAAACGTTGGGAAACCGGACCAGGTACATCTGAATTTCATCAGTGATTTCTTCCTTAGCTTTCCTGTCTATATGAATCAGGTAAATTTGGTCCCGGGTATAGATCTTCTGAAACATCGTTTTGAACACTTCGGGTTTATGATGAACCATAATGAAGTAAGCAATTCTCACATGCTGATCAGAGTGGGACTCTAAAGTTTGGGGTTGGGAGCTGGTTGAAGGAACGGAGGTCTGCATAAGAACGGATTTAAAATCATCCGCTTTGTGCAAACAATTCTGTTAACGTGCGTTAAGCTACAAATAAATTTTTGACAATCAATCATTTAAATGACTTATTATTCATTTTCTTTATTGTATTTTTGCAAAGCATTTATAAAAACAGGTCTCTGCCTTTTGCTATTCTGTAACAGTTTAAAATTCATTTTTCTCTTTCAGTTTTGCTTTTTCAGCTGCCCAATTAAAACTTATCTTAAAAAATAATTTTTAATACTGCTTCCTTGATTTTCAAGTTTAAAAAAAGCAGTTATAAAATTCAGGACAGTATGGATTTATCAAAATCCTGCTTCTAAGAATGAGAACGATATGATATTGCAAAGCTCAGCAAATATATTCCCCACTGAATTTATTGTCAAAGTTAATGCAAAGTAAAATAACAACTAAAGATAATGTTTATCCCAATTGATACTCCTTATTTTTATACAAGACAACAATTCAGATCTTAACCGATTTGGCCACTCAGAACCGGATGTCCGGTAGATTACAATGAGTTTTAGAAATTTAAATTTAATAAATCCTATAGTCCGCGCCGTTACAGAAGCAGGATATTCCAAACCCACAGAGATACAGTACGCAGCTGTTCCACCTATTTTAGCGGGAAGGGATTTCATAGGATATGCTCAAACCGGCACAGGAAAAACGGCGGCATTTGCGATGCCTATCCTGCAGTTACTCAAAAGAAATACACCAGATCATAAAGAAATAAGAACTTTAATATTAACTCCAACACGGGAATTGGTCCTGCAGCTGGAAGAAAGTTTTAAAGTGTACAGCAAATACCTTCCATTATCACAGCTTTCCATCTTTGGGGGCGTATTATCAGGAAGCCAACTGGCAGCTCTGAGAAAAAGAGTTGATATCCTCATTGCAACGCCTGAAAGACTATTGAATCTGGTAAGCCAGAGACATATTGATCTCTCTAAAATTGAAATTCTGGTCCTGGATGAAGCAGACAGAATGCTTGACATGGGATTTTCAGAGGATGTGAAAAAGATCCTTAAACTGATTTCTCAAAAGAGACAGACTTTATTCTTTTCTGCAACAATGCCTTCAGATGTCCGAAAATTTGCGGATAACATGATGAATAATCCTGTTGAGGTTACAGTAGATCAGATTCCATCACCACTACAGTGCGTTAATCAATCGGTGTACTTTGTTGAAAAAACCAAGAAAACAGATTTATTAATCAACATACTGCAGGATGTATCCATTTTACGTTCATTGGTTTTTACACGAACTAAACAGGGTGCTGACAGGCTGGTGAAGCAATTGGAACGCACAGGAATTTTTGCAGCTGCGATTCATGGGAATAAGTCTCAGGTCGCAAGACAGCAGGCGGTAGACGATTTCAAAAACAGTAAAATCCGTGTTTTGGTAGCCACCGATATCGCTGCTAGAGGAATTGACATGGATGAACTTCCTTATGTTGTTAATTATGAACTTCCTGATGTTCCGGAAACTTATGTTAACCGGATCGAAAGAACCGGAAGAGCAGGAACCAAGGGAACTGCCGTTTCTTTTTGTGATGAGGGGGAACGTTCTGACTTAACCAACATTCAAAAGCTGATAGGCTTTATAATGCCTGTCGCCAAACTCCAGTATATACATTAAAATCACAACAAAATAGATGGACTCTTTCCCAAAGAAATTTCTGAAAAAAGTCATCAAAACAATTAATACAACAATTTTTAATAATAATTACAATGCAAGAAGGCACAGTAAAATTTTTCAATGAAGCAAAAGGCTTCGGATTCATTTCTCCAGCAGACGGAGGTAAAGACATTTTTGTACACTCTTCAGGATTAGACACCAGATCTATCCGTGAAAACGATAAAGTAGTTTTCGAAGTACAAAAAAGCGACAAAGGTTTAAATGCAGTTAACGTAAAGTTAGCATAGTTTGAATATACCATTTAAGCGAACATTGATTACCAAGTAGCAATACTTATATTTGATGTCCGCTAAAGCCTCTTACTTGATGTGAGAGGTTTTTTTATTGGAGACAAAACATGATATTTTACGCCAAAATATCCTAAAGTTTGACTTAGGTTCCTTGAAAATGGCTATATCCTGCTATATTTGTCCCCGAAAAAGTAATTCTACAATTATTATCAATGAATTTATTATACGTTAACTGGGATGTAAGTTCCGAAATTTTTAATATTGGCGGGTTTCCCCTAAAATATTACGGTGTGCTATTTCTGGCCGGGCTGGTTTTATGCTACACGATCTTAAAAACTATTTATAAAAAAGAAAATCTAAGCAGTCAGGCTCATGAAGCACTTTTCTCTTATGCATTTATAGGCATTTTGGTTGGGGCAAGACTGGGACACTGTCTTTTTTACGATTTTGATTATTACTCGCAACATCCTATCGAAATATTCCTTCCCATTCAAAAAGGAGCTGACGGTGCCTATCATTTTTCCGGATATGCAGGATTGGCAAGCCATGGTGGCGGAATCGGGCTTATTATTATGCTTCTGATTTATGCCAGAAAGTTCTCCATCAAATTTATGACTGTTCTGGATGTCATTGCTATTGCCACCCCTCTGGCCGGAGCATTTATTAGATTAGGTAATCTCATGAATTCTGAAATTATAGGAACGCCATCCAATGCTCCATGGGCTTTTATATTCAGACATGTAGATAATATTCCCAGACATCCTGCACAACTGTATGAGGCGATCTCTTATCTGCTGATCTTCCTTGTGGTATATTTTATTTATAAGAAAAATATTTTTCAGGTTGGAAAAGGTTTTTACTTTGGGATCACTACTCTACTGATCTTCGTTGTTCGGTTTTTTGTCGAATTTATTAAAGTAGATCAGGTTGATTTTGAGCAGGGAATGAGTTTGAATATGGGTCAGATTCTAAGTATCCCGTTTGTATTCCTAGGTCTGTTCTTTATTGTTAAAAGTATCCGTGATAAAAAAGCAATAGACATTTGATAATCTAAAAAAATATTATTGAAAAAACCTCTAAGATCTATTGATTTCAGAGGTTTTTTGTTGAAAGATCTTAAAAAAAAATTGGCTTAAGATCATTAAGCCAATCCGTATTCTTCAGTCAGAATACTTACATCCACATATATTCTAATTATTGCAATCGGTCGTTTTCTTCTTCAAACCCTTCTCTATAATAGTCGATATCATTTATTTAACAGTTCAAAGTTGCTCAAAATAGAGACGGGATAAAAGAAAAAGCTATCAAATAAACCTTATGGTCTATAAGAGGTTCCCGATAAAAAATCAGATTAATAATGTTCGAATCTGAAGGTTTAAAATTCTATAGATGGCTTATAGGTTCTACCGATCGGAAGTTTTTTACCATTCACCTGAATGATACTGGCGGAGCGTTCTTCAATTTTGGATTTAGAAATAATGTAGGATTTGTGAATTCTGATAAACATTTTCGGATCCAGGCTTTCTTCAATCCTGCTGATCGGCATTTTAACAGTAATCGTCCCTGCTTTGGTATGGATATGAATGTATTCCCGTAAGCTTTCGATAAAAAAGATGTCGTGAAGTACGATCTTAATCTGCTTTTTTCCACTGCTGATAAAAATATGCTCCCGATCCGCTGCTTCGAGCAGGGCTTCTTCTGCATTCATCAGATATTTAAACTTTTCAACCGCCTTTGTAAATCTGTCATAAGGAATGGGCTTCATCAGATAATCCACAATATCCAGCTCATAGCCTTCCACTGCATATTGGTGATATGCTGTAGTAACAATGACAAGAGGCGGATTTTTCAATTTTTTAAGAAAATCAAAACCTTTCACAACGGGAAGATGCAGATCAAGAAACATCAGATCAATCTCATGTCTGTTCAAAAGGCTGCCTGCATACACTGCATCCGAACATTTTGCAACAAGATGAAGGTCTTCATCTCTGGAAATAAAATTCTCCAGAATTTCTGCAGCTATTGGCTCGTCTTCTACAATGATGCAGTTATATTTTTTAGAAACGGGATGTATCATTAAAGTCAATAATTAAGGTTACGATATACAGGTCATTCTTACTTTCAACGGTGAGGATATGCTTTGGATAAAGGAGCTCAAGCTGTCTGCGTATGTTTTTAAGTCCTATTTTAGTAGAATTTCCGTGAGGCTTTTCTTCTTTAGAATTTTCAATATGGTAGTGAAGAACACCATTATTCAACTGAATATCAATGCGAATAAAACTTTGTCCCAAAGTTTCAGAGACTCCATGTTTAAAAGCATTTTCTACAAACTGGATCAGGATGAGCGGTGAAATTGACTGGGAAGGATTATCCAGATTTTCATTAAAATGAATCACAAGATCATGATGACGGATCTGCTGGATCTGAAGAAAATCTCTGATATTTTCTACATCTTTGTCGATAGAAATATACCGTTCAGATGCCTCGTAGATATTATACCTCATCACCTTGGAAAGCTGAAGAATCACCTCAGGTGTTTCATCTGCCTTTTTAAGAGCCATACCATAGATATTGTTGAGGGTATTGAACAGAAAATGGGGATTGATCTGGGCTTTAAGCATGGTAAGTTCCTGGTCCAGCTTTTCTGATTTCAAAAGAGAAATCTGTTCTTTCAGAAGGTTTTTCTGCCTTGTAATTTCGACCCCAAAAATCAGACCTGCCATGAAAATAAGGTCCATAAAAGAATTGAAAGCAACCAACCCGTTGATAAACCCGGAAGGATGTTTGGCATCCAGCGTTTCCACTACATTATAAATATAAGGGTAAATGATGTAATGGGTAAAAAGTCTGTGAACAAGAACAGCAGCGATGATTATAAAACAACAGGAAATATAAGTAATAAATCTTTTAAGCCCTGTTTGCTCATATATATACAGCAGTGAATAGGCCAGGGGCATTTTTATCAAAAGATATCCCAGTTCCAGAACAATAGTATTCTGAAGCCTTTGCTGCCATCCTGCATCAGGAAACTGATATCTTGACCAGTAAAAATCCAGATAAACTTCCAGAATATAATACAGTATCCAAAAGAGCAGATGAACATATAATTTTGATTTTCTGTCTGGCTTCAATTATGATAGGATTTACTATGCAAAATACCATCTTTACGCGGAAAATAAAAATATATACAGATGAATCCGGTACAATCGTCTACGAACTGCGTTTTTCTTTCTTTAAAGAATGATATTCGGTAAACATTAACTGCAAAAAACAGCATATCAACAGGACATTGAATTCTATTCCGTTTGTTCCACCCCCTACAACATACCAGCCATTCTGCCAGTGTATAAGATAAATTCCAAAAATAAAAATAAGGATATTAAAGATGGAAACCGCCTTTACATATGGATCATACCAAATCAGAAATACAGAAAAAAGATGGATCAGTTTTATGGCCCAGGCAAGATAGATTCCAAAAGGACTGAAACCTACTGTATCCAGATAAAGACGTCCAAAATTATTGACATCTCCACTGAAAATAGAAACCACACTATGCATCAGCAAAATAACGGACAAAGCGGAACGGATATAAAAATTCTTTCTCATGAATCCAAATTAAAACATCACCAAAAAGAATAATAATCACTGTATATCAACAGCTTAAAAGTGTATATAAAAGAAAGAAGATGGAAGCTATGACAAAACACCCTGTACATTCTGCTTTCATAATTTCCATCATCCCACTTCAATTATCTTGTTGTATAGCCGCCATTTGCAAAGATAGTCTGTCCGGTGATCCACCAACCTTCTGTTACCAGAAATTCAACCAATGGCGCGATATCTTTAATATCAGTGAGTCCCCCTAATGCAGATGCAGATTTGTGATAAGCTACTGCATCTTCACTTTCCTGTCCGTAAAAGAAAGGGGTATCCATAGGACCGGGTGCTACCGCCGTTACCGAAATTCCTCTTCCTCCAAATTCCTTGGATGCTGCTCTTGTGAAATGCTCTACGGGAGCTTTCGCACCTGCGTAAGTAGAATAAAGACCTGTGTAAGCAGCCAGCAAAGAGGTCACAATGGTACAGATCTTTCCATTATCATTCAGCTTTTTGCCTGCTTCCTGAAGAAAGAAATAGGCGGATTTTGAATTCACATTGAACATAGTATCATATTCTTCCTCTGTAGTTTCCGCGAAAGGTTTTTTCAGGACCATTCCTACGGTATTGATCGCGATATCAATTCCTCCAAATCTGGAAACAGCCTCATCAAAAAACTTTGTTATGTTGTCTACTTTTGTAAGGTCTCCCTGAAAAAGAAATGCTTCGGCTCCCAATGCCTGAACTTCCTGCAGCGTTTTCTCACTGTCTGCTCTAGAGCTTTCACTATTATAATGAATAGCCAGTTTTGCGCCTTTCGCTGCAAAATCTCTGCTCAGCAGACCTCCCAGATTCTTGCCGCCTCCGGCAATTAATACTACTTTTCCTTTGACATCTTGTGTTGACATTGTATATTATTTTAAATGTTATTGAAACAAAGATGAACCATGGCTGTCATTTATTCATGGTGAATCTTTCGGAAACTGCAATAAATTCCGGATTTCCCCCCTTTATAGTCATAGGAATAGCTTTTAAATTTAAAAAAATGACACTTTTTTTTACTGCCACTACAAAAATATATCACATTACCTATCAACATGATACACCCTTAAGAAGCCCTGACAGTCTATGTTTATTCAATAAAAATCCAAAATAAGTGATTTTTAGGCACAGCATTTGCAGCTCTGTCAAACATATTATACACCACTTCATTTTTATAATATATTATTTTTCATAATCCTCAGTTCGCTGGGGATTTTTTATTTTTCTGTCTATATTGTATGGAAATGAACCGTTTACTTTTATATGATGAAAATACATTTTTGATAATCAATGATTTAATATAGGTTTATTCGGTTTTTTGTCGTATATTTGTATATTAATTAATAGGCCTCTGCCTTTGCCCTCTGTTATAGTTTAGAAATTCTTTCTTATCAGTTTTCGCTTTTTCAGATGCCTCATTTCTTAAAAACTCACTTCTTTTACTGATGAATGGCCAGAAACAAAATCGTTTTCGACATTTCATTTACATAAAGAAGAACAGACGGACGACTGCAGGCTTTACATAGCATATGGCAGATCAGGTAAACAGATATACAATATAAAATTAAATACTAGAATAATTTATGGCAGACTCTTTTTCTAAAAAAGAAAATTTCAAGAAAAAAATTCAAAAGCAAAAAGAAAAAGCGCTGAGACGCGAAGATCGTAAGACGAACAACAACAAAGGTGCAGAAGATGTATTCATGTATGTAGATGAATTCGGAAGACTTACCTCTACACCTCCTGAAGACAGAGAAAGACAGGAAGTAAACATTGATGAGATCCAGCTTGGTGCAGCTCCTATTATGGAGGAAGACGTCAGAAAGACAGGAATCATTACTTTCCACAGTGAGAAAGGCTACGGATTCATTACTGAAGATAACAGTAAGGAAAATGTTTTCTTTCACAACAACAGTTGTGCGCACCCTGTAAAAAAAGGAAACAAGGTATCTTTCGAGAAAGAAAAATCTCCGAAAGGATTCTCTGCGGTTAATATCCAGTTGGTTAAATAACCAGAGCTTTAGCTTATTATAACAGATCTGCTTAATAACAGATTTCGTAAAACAATAAAAAAGCCGCCCTTTCCGGGCGGCTTTCATCGTAAAAAAAGTAAAAATCAATCCAGTTTTCCGCCCAGTGCTTTAAACAGCAGGACATTATTCCTGGTATTCTGATGCTGAAACTGGAGAAGATCCAGCTCAGCCGTCAGTTTGCTTTTCTGAGAATTGATCAGTTCAAAATAATTGGCATACCCCGTCAGGTACAGATCATTGGAAACTTCCACTCCACGGTCCAGAAACCCCACCTCTTCAGCTTTCAACTGCAGCATCCGTTCATAGATCTTGGTCTGTTTCAGAATAGACTGAAGTTCATTAAATGCAGTAGTGATGCTTTTCTGATAATTCAGAAAGGCAATTTCCTGTTCTCTATCCGCTACTTTAAAATCATGCTTCAGCTGTCCTTTGTTAAAAACAGGCACCATAAGTCCCCCCAGCAGCTGTCCCGCCAAAGAAGCAGGATTAAAGAAATTACCTGCCGAAAAAGAATTCAGTCCGAAACTGGCTCCGATATCAATCTTTGGATAAAATGCAGCTCTTGCAGCTTTTGCATCAGCCTGAGAAGCTTCCAGTACATAATAATGGGCTGCCACATCCGGCCTTGAATGAATGACGCCTTCCACATTAATGGTTTTATTCAAAATCTCCATATTGGTAGGCATCAGCATCTTTCCACGTTGGACTTCACCTCCATAGCTTCCTGTAAGTGTAGTAATGGCCTGCTCTACGGTAACAATCTCTACCTTTATGTGTTCTATTTCGGCAAGCCAGTTATTATTTTGAGCTTTAAACTGCTGAACGGCAAGTTCCGTCGCCTTTCCGACTTCCCTCTGGGCAAGAACTATTTCGAAAGCCCGTTGCTGAAGGTTATAGTTTTTCTGATAGATGGCCAACCTGTTATCCAGTGCTACCAGCTGATAGTAAAGATTGGCAATGTCTGTAAACAGTTCCACCTGCAGAAGACGAAGTCCTTCTGCAGAAGCCAAATATTTCTTCTGGGCAGCCAGTTTTTTATTTTTTAGCTTCCCCCACGCATCTATTTCCCAACTGCTTCTTGCTCCCAGCCAGTAATTCGGGGTAAAATCACGATTAATCTTCTGATCTTCTGAAATATTAGGTGATAAATTGGTGTCATAGTTTCCAACACCTTCCATTGTATATTTCCCATAGCGGTCACCTGAAACTGCACCTCCTATCTCAAGGGAAGGAAGCAGGTCCATTTTGGATCGCTGCAGAAAACTATTGGCAATTTCTACCCTTTGCTGTGCAATCTGAAAATCAGGATTAGCCTTTACCACCTTATCAAAAAGTTCCAGCAAATGATGATCTGTAAAATAAGCTTTAAGATCGATCTGCTGAAAATGATCTTTATCTGTTACCTGATCAGCTTTCATAAGTTGATCAGGTATTGCCTGTGCTTTTTTCAGTTCAGTTACTTTCGGTACGGTACACGATGCTAAACTCAACACCATCATACCATACAATATATTTCTATGATTTGATCTCTTCATTTTTCTTTTTATTTTCAAGTTTTGCAAAGAATATATACAGTCCCGGAATCACGACAAGTCCGAAAACAGTACCGATAAGCATACCGCCTGCCGCCGCTGTACCAATGGAACGGTTTCCTATCGCTCCGGCTCCGGATGCAATACACAGTGGAATAAGTCCCGCTATAAAAGCAAAAGAAGTCATCAGGATAGGACGCAGACGCTGTCTTGCCCCTTCGATAGCTGCCGGAACAATATCATATCCCCGCTTGTTTCTGGCTACGGCAAATTCAACAATCAGAATGGCATTTTTGGCAAGAAGGCCAATCAACATAACCAGGGCAACCTGAGCATAGATGTTGTTATCCAGACCTGTCAGCACCAATGCTATATAAGATCCGAAGATCCCCGTCGGAAGACTCAGCAATACCGGCATCGGAAGAAGGAAGCTTTCATATTGGGCTGCCAGCAGAAGGTATACAAACAAAAGACAGATCATGAAGATATAAACCGTTTGATTTCCTGATAAAATCTCTTCCCTTGTCATCCCTGACCATTCGATATCAAAACCTCTTGGAAGGGTTTCTTTGGCTACACGCTCTACTGCCGCAATGGCATCACCTGAACTGTAACCGTCTGCAGGCTCCCCATTGATCATTGCTGACATATACATATTATATCTAGTCAAAACTTCAGGTCCATATACTTTTTCAATAGTAATGAACGTAGAAAAAGGCACCATTTCACCCTTGTCATTTTTCAAATATAAATTCAGAATACTTTCCGGAGTATCTCTGTGTTCCGGATCTGACTGTACCATCACTTTATACATCTGGCTGAAACGGATAAAATTGGTGGCATAATAAGATCCCAGCATGGTCTGAAGTGTAGACATTGCATTGTCTACAGAAATTCCTTTTTTAGCAGCCATATCATAATCCATATGGATCATATATTGAGGAAAAGTTGCATCAAAACTGGTGAAACTGTTCTGCAGTTCAGGAGCTTCATTCAGTTTTTTAACGAAATCTTTTGTGATCTTATCCGTATTTTCAATGGTTCCTCCGGTTCTGTCGAGAAGGCGGAGCTCAAAACCACTGGTGTTACCGAATCCCGGAACAGTAGGAGGAGCAAAGATTTCAATCTGTGCATCGGCAATGCTTTTTGTTTTATCAGAAAGTTCAGCGATGAGATCATTGACGGAGATATCCCTTTCTTTCCAGTCTTTAAGGTTAATCATCGCCATCCCATAAGAAGCACCTGCAATTTCCGTTACAATGCTGTATCCGGCAAGCGTCGTTACGTTTTCTACTCCTTTTATTTTCTTGGCAACCACAGTAACCTCATCGAGTACTTTTTCCGTTCTTTCAACAGTGGCTCCCTGCGGAGTGGTGACACTTACATATACCATTCCCTGATCTTCCATCGGGATAAATCCTGTAGGAAGAAATCTGCTGGTCACAACAGTAAGTACAATAAACAAAAACAGAATTCCAAAGGTTACGACCGTTCTTGTTGCAAATTTTGACAAAATACCCACATAACTTTCTGTCAGCCTTTCAAAACCTTTATTGAAGCTCTGGAAAAACCGGTCAACAATAGTCTTCTTTTTATCGTGACGGTGAGGTTTTAAAATAATCGCACAGAGCGCCGGAGTAAGCGTCAAGGCATTTACCCCTGAAATGACAATACTTATCGCCAATGTTAAGGAGAACTGGCGGTAGAATACCCCTACCGGTCCTTCAAGAAATGCAACAGGAATAAATACGGCAGACATCACAATCGTAATGGCTATAACAGCACCCGCAATTTCCTTAGTGGCACTGATGGTTGCTTCCAATGGTTTCATTCCTTCTTCCATTTTCACATGGACAGCCTCGACGACGACAATAGCGTTATCCACCACAATTCCTATGGCAAGCACTAAAGCGAAAAGAGTCAAAAGGTTTACTGAGAAATCCAGCATATCCATAAAGGCAAAGGTTCCTATCAGTGCAACAGGTACAGCCAGTACAGGAATCAGAGTAGAACGCCAGTCCTGAAGGAAAATAAAAACAACAATTCCTACAAGAATAAATGCCTCGATCAGCGTGACCAATACAGCACTGATGGAAGCATCAAGAAATCTTGAAACATCATAGGCCATATTATACTCCATTCCGGGAGGGAATGAGGTGCCTTTCAGTTCCTCCATTTTTGCCTTTACACTTTCAATCACTTCGGAAGCATTGGAACCTGGACGCTGTTTCATCATAATAGATGCTGAAGGTCTTCCGTCTGTCTTGGAAACCATTCCGTAATTCATAGCGCCAAATTCAACCTTAGCAATATCTTTTAGTTTCAGGATGGTTCCGTTCACATCAGATCTGATCGGAACTTCTTCATATTGTTTAGGCTCATAGAATTTACCTTTATACTTAATAACATACTGCAGCTGGCTGGATGTTTTTCCGGATGTCTCTCCTACTTTTCCGGGAGCAGCCGAAATATTCTGCTTCTGCAGGGAAGTGATCACCTCATCTGCAGAGATACTGTAGGCTGCCATTTTTTGTGGATCCAGCCATACCCTCATGGAGTATTCTTTCTGCCCCATGATCTCCGCACGACCTACTCCATCAATACGTTTCAGCTCCTGAAGAACGTTGATATCTGTGAAATTATAGATGAACTGCTCATCCTGACTGGGATCTGCACTCGTAATATTGAGATACATCAGCATACTGTTCACCTCTTTTTCCGTGGTAACTCCAGCCCTGATTACTTCTTCCGGAAGCTCGTCAAGAATGGTGGTAACTCTATTCTGGACGTTAACTGCAGCTACATCCGGATCTGTTCCTACTTCAAAAAATACCTGAATCAGAGTGAGTCCGTCATTGGAAGTTACCGTAGACATATAGGTCATTCCCGGAACACCATTGATGGCACGTTCCAAAGGAAGGGCTACCGCATTGGCCGATACTTCGGCATTAGCCCCGGTATATTTTGCGGTTACGGTTACCGAAGGCGGTACGATATCGGGAAACTGGGTGATGGGCATTTTCATTAATGCCATAATTCCCAGCAATACAAATACAATGGAAATTACCAACGAAAGCACCTTTCGTCTTATAAACATTTCTACCATGTCAGTTGATTTAAAGATTATGAAAGGTTAATACTTCTTTTTAATTTTGATTACATCACCGTCTTTTAAAGACTGTGTCCCTTCATAGATGATTATATCTCCTTTTTTAAGACCGCTTTCTACCAGATAAGAATCTCTTAAGGTGGCTCCGATCTTAATGGCGGTCATTTTCACTTTGTTCTGTTTATCTATGACAAACACATACGTTTTGTCCTGGATAGAGAATGTCGATTTTTGAGGAATCAGTATGGCATTGGCCTGATGCTCGGAAATAATAAGTTTTCCCGAAGTACCGTGCTTAATGAGACGGTCCGGATTCGGAAAGAGCACTTTATACCGAATGGAACCTGTCGTTCTGTCTATCTCTCCTTCCGCTGTCTTCAGTGCACCATTAAACTGGTAGTTAACGCCATTTGGAAGAGTAAGTTCTATTTTCTGATGATTTCCAATCCCGTCATTAGCCAGAAGTTCAAAATAAAGGTTTTCAGGAATCGAAAAATACGCATAGACTTCGTGCAGCTGTGATAAGGTGGTTAAAAGGGTTCCGTTTTCAACAAGGCTTCCTTCTTTATGCGGAATGACATCAATAACTCCGTCAAAAGGTGCTGTTACTCTAGTGAAACTAATTTTTTGAAGAACGGTTTTTCTTTCAGCATCGGCGAAAGCATGTTTTGCTTTGGCTGAGGAGAGTTTGGCTTTTACCATTTCCAGCTCGTTATTGGCTACAAATTTTTTTGCATGAAGACTTTGGATCTGTTTGAGCTCCACTTCTGCAACACGTACATCGGCATCAGCCTGTTTTAAAGTGGCATCAGCCTTTAAAAGTTCCATCTGAAGTTCTGCATCACTGATCTTGAAGAGTGTCTGACCATGATGCACAAACTGTCCTTCATTGACATATATATGCTGGATGATGCCTCCAATCCTTGAACGGATATCAACATTTTTCTTTGCCTGGATATCGGTTACGAACTGGTTGTTTACCAGTGTATCTTTTTCTTTGATTTCAAGTACTGGAACTTCCTTTTCGTTCGTTTTGTTTTTTTTGCTGTCTTTACTACATGACACAGCGAATAATATTGCAAGAATGCAAATTATTACGTTTTTAGAATACATCTTAAAGTGTTTAAGTTATAAAATTTCGTTAAATAAATTGAATTTCAAGAACTTAAACTAGTACAACTGAAAAAGATGGAGAAATGATTTTACGCCGCAGATGGTGGAAATAGCAATATCAGGAAGCGTAATCCTTGAAGTAATCTTAAGGACTGCTGAGAAATCTGATGCTGTATCATCATCTTTTCGGACTGAATGTTTTACGATTTTAGAAACCGAATGCAGTGCATGGGTATTCATATCCGTTTCCTCGTAGAAATCGAGAATGTGGACGTTTCCTATATTGGGTACGCAGGGAATATTTCCCATTGATTTTTCTGCCCATTTCGAATTGAAAAGGGTGAAAACCAGCATGAAATAAAAAAAGATAAATGACCTAAAACCTGCCATGTCAAATAAGAAAAACTTTGGTTTTTTAGTAAAAACGATAGTCCGGCAAAACTAGAGATTTTAGAATAAGTTCAGGAATTTTAAATGTTAAAAAAACTTAAACAATGCTTAATATCATTAAAAAAATAAAATCTCTGAAGTGTTTTAAAGACCTTACCCTATTTTAGACTTATCTTCAGCTGAACATTTTTTCAAGTACTGAATAGCGGTAATCAAAAATATGCTCCAATTTCTTTTTAACAAAAAGCGGATGGGCTATATCCCCTAAAAACCCCATCGGAAGCTCATAGTCGATGGTATCTTTCATAAGTACTCCTTTTTCATTAGGGATGAATTCATGATGGTGATGCCAAAGCTTATAGGGTCCTTTTTTCTGGAAATCTATAAAACTTTTCTGAAAATCCACTTTGATGATCTCTGTCTGCCATTTCATCTTTATTCCGAAGAGCGGCGAAACATAATAGTCGATGAGCATTCCTTCATAAATTTCGTCGTTTTCCATTGCAGTCAGCACAATGAAATTCATGTCTTTGGGTGTAATTTCTGCAAGATTACTGGCGGAGGAAAAAAAATCCCATGCGGTTTCTATGCTGCAGTTGAGCTGCTGTTCACGGAAAAGGCGGTGTTTCATAAATTGGTCTTTATATTAGTTATAAATCCACATCAAAACCGGCTTTCCAGTCTTTTGAAGCATCGGATCGATTTCTTTCAGGGCATTGTTGGAAACGGTGGGACAGCCCCATCCTTCGGGAGAGCCTTTTGGAAAGACTTCGTCATCGCTCATCCGATCCCATGAATGAAATACGATAAATCTTTTCAAAGCATTGCTGTTTGTTTCTTCCAGACCGTGCATCAGGTACTTGACATTAATTCCCCATTCACTCTGCCCTCTTCCCTGCAGTTTATATTTTCCCAAAGAGGAAAGGTGGCTCCCGTCTTCATTGCTGAACAGAGGATTGTCTTTTGAACCGTCTGCACTCCATGGATTGGAGCCGCAGCCATGACCAACGAGATATTTTTTGGCAATCGCATTCTTTTTAAAATCCCAGACAAAAAATCTTTTGATTCCGGAGTGAAGACTCATATCAATCAGAATACAAAAATCTGTGCTAAGCTTTTTTGAAACACAAAATTTTAGCGCTTCTTCAGCCTTTGCAGTGATCTCAGACAGATCTGGTTCCTGTTTTTTCTCTGTTTTTACAGTAGGTCTTAATATGACCGACCGGTTTTCCTTAACTTCCTTACTGCATGAAAATATAAGTTGAATAGCCAGAATTGCTGCAACAAGTTTCATCGGAAATTATTTGTAGTGTCTGAAAATACCAAAATCGGATGGTGTCCAAAGAGCCGCTTTCTGACCTGCTGCTTTCAGTGCATCGTTTGCCCAGGTATTACAGGTATAAAGGAAGCTGTATGTCCCTTTAGCATCATAAAATGCATCATTGACATCATACACGGCATTGGTCGGAATCACGATAAAATTCCCGTTCTGATCCCTGTCGAATTTATCTTCAACGAATTTTACGAGGTCTTTATATTGGTTTCTGCTGATCATGATCATTTTGCAATCCTCCCCTTCTTTCATGGTTTTGTAGTAAGAGCAGTGCATGGCAGAATCGCTTAACCAGAATGCAGCTTTAAAGGCTGTGGAAAATTTCAGGTCTGCCCATGTCGGTGTATCAAGATAAAATCCTTTATCACCCCAACCTATTCCCAAATAGTTATAATCTGTACTTTTAGATTTGATATTGGAGAACGGAACTTTTGCACTCCAGTCCTGAAGGTCATTTTTTACAGGCATTACAATATCGGTATGGACCCCATTGGTATAAATATAAATCGGGATCTCTTTCGGCTGACCGTCGTCATCTGCAGATACTTCTATAAGGGGCAGCACAAGTCCCAGAATAGCATAAAGGACAACAATTCCCAAAATAACTCCAATCGTTTTCAGGACATACAGCAATACAATTTTCACGCTCATGTTTTAATAAAATTTAATCGTCAATTTTACGTAAAAGTATTTGTTTTAATCGAAAAAATGATTAAATTTAGTTACGAAATATTCACAAATATGCGTAATAATGCTAAATCACAAAAAAGATTTAAAGTAAGAGTGAAAACAGCTCCAAAAAGAGTACAAAAAAAACGTTGATTTTCTGTGGGACAATAGTCTCCTGAAGGTCAATTTTTCTTTTTTGGAAGGGTTTTCAAAAGCTTCTTATTATATTAGATCTTATCCTCCTTACTACTGAAAGGTTAAGGAATGGCCAGTTATCCTCCTACATTTTGGAACCTCTCAATTCCAAATGAGGATTCGTCACCAAAAATCCCTCCTAAAACTACTCTGAAGAGCGTCCCAAAAACTCAATATTCCGCTTCAGACCTGCAAATTTTGTTCTCTTTACCGGTGATTTTCTGAAGATTTCGGAGAATATTTCCTGGGTGATTTCTTTCCACTCCTCTTTTTTGAAATTTTTCAGCGATTCATTCGGGGCAAACCTGTTCTGTCTGTTGGGAGCCGAAAACCGGTTCCATGGACATACATCCTGGCATATGTCGCAGCCAAACATCCAGTCTTCCATTCTGTCTTTAAAATAATCCGGAATGTCATTTTTGAGCTCTATAGTAGCGTAAGAGATGCAGCGGCTTCCATCAATAATCTTTTCTGAAACAATGGCATCTGTAGGACAGGCATCAATACATTTTCTACAGGTTCCGCAATGGTCTGTTGTGGCATGGTCGGCAGCCAGTTCAAGATCACAAATAATCTCAGCCAAAAAATAAAAAGAACCATTCTGCTTTGTGATGAGGTTGGCATTTTTTCCGACCCACCCTATTCCTGATTTTTTTGCCCAGCTGCGTTCCAGAATGGGTGCAGAATCCACAAAAACCCTAAATCCGAATTCGCCGATTTCCTCCTGAAGTTCCGAAACCATTTCACGGAGAATTTCTTTTACCACTTCATGATAATCCTCTGCATAGGCATATTTTGAAATCTTATAGTTCTCTAATGTAGAAATTTTTTCTTTTGGAAAGTAATTATAGGAAAGTGAAATAACAGATCTGGAACCTTCTACAAGCAGCCTTGGATCTAATCTTTTATCGAAATGGTTTTCCATGTACTTCATTTCGCCATGGTAATTATTCTTAAGCCATTTTTCGAGATTCGGAGCGTCTTCTTCCAGAAATTCAGCCTTGGAGATACCACAGCTCTGAAATCCAAAACGTTCTGCTTTGGACTTTATTAACTGAGCGTATTTTTCGGCACTGGAATTCAGAATTTTCACTTTGCAAAATTAAGATTAATTTACTAATCTTTCGCTTTTCGATGAAGGAGCTTCCCGGTCTTAATTTTTAAGAGTTTTTAGGAAAAATTTAAGTTTTGATAAAGAGTTTTTTCAGGAAAAAAAAACGTAATTTCGTTCTTATTTTTTAATCTAAATATTATACCGTTATGTCTTTAATAGAAGTAATACAATCAGGAAATTATGAATTAATTGATGTCCGCGAGCCAATGGAGCTTGAAATGGATGGAAATATAGATGGAGCCAAGAATATTCCCTTAGGTGAAGTAGAAGACAGAAAAGAAGAGATCTTATCCGTTGAAAAACCAGTGATCTTATTCTGCAGAAGTGGAAACAGAAGTGGAAAAGCTTTGGAATATCTTAATGGTCAAGGCTTAAAAGACGGTTATAACGGCGGTGGCTGGGCTGAGCTTAAAGCGGTATTGGAATCAAATCAAGGAACTTTTTAAAGTTCCTTTTTTTATGTTTACTAACTATGAATCTGCAAGAAAAATTTACTGACCTCTGTCTTCCTTTCTCTAAAGATCAAAAGCTTATCAATGGTTTCTGGAAGGAAATTGAAACAAAATATACTGAAAGAGGCAGGCATTATCATGATCTTTTCCATCTGGAAAATATGTTTCTGGAACTGGAAAACGTGAAAAATAAAATTACAGATTTCAATTCAGTTTCGTTTTCTGTTTTTTATCACGATATTATTTATGATGCCACTTCAAAATCTAATGAAGAGAAAAGTGCATTATGTGCAGCCGACAGGCTTCACAAGCTAAATTTAGATGAGGATTTGATTTCAAAAATAAATACACAGATATTGGCAACAAAATCCCATCAAAAATCCGAGGATACAGATACTGATTATCTTTTGGATGCAGACCTTTCTATTCTTGGAAAAGATCTGCCCGTGTATATGGAGTACACCCGGAAGATCCGAAAGGAATATGCTATTTATCCTGATCTTCTGTATAAGCCGGGAAGAAAAAAGGTACTCAGACATTTTCTGGAGCTTGATACTATTTTTAAAACCGAAGACTTTAGAAATAAATATGAGCTGAAAGCAAGGGAGAATATGACAACTGAACTTCAGATTCTATAATGTCTCACATCAAAAGAGATGTGGCAGAACCACATCTCACTCATGAAAAAAAATCTATTTCAAACACAACTACAGCACATTTCATTAAATAATAGCAAAAATATTTCGCAACCTTTTGTCTTCTTTCATCATATTCAATTTTTAGAATCGCTCTGCATTGTTTGATATTTTAAAAATAAGAATAATCACCTCCCTTTGCGGTGATTTTGTTTGTAAATTGTATGCTGTTTTAGTGTATTCAAACCGGAACTTTGCGTTCCGCATATCACTAATGTAAAGAATAAATTGTTTTAAAAAGAATGCAATTCTTGTTGTAAATTTTATCAGCGAATATAAATTGTCCGTTATAATATTTCTGTCAAAATCTGTACAGGTATGAAACATTTCTCCATGCAAATAGGGTAAAAATGTGTTTTTAAAAATTCAGGAATTTGTATGCTAAACCGACTCTGTTAAAATATGTACGATCTGTACACATAAATCTCAAAAATCTGATTATTTACAAATTAAAAAAATCCCGTGATCCGATCTATATCTATTTTTTAAGCTATCATTATTTCAGAAACCGGACGTTTGAAAATAAAAAAGCACCCTTAATAATAAGGGTGCCGGATGTTCATTCTATTCGAACTATCCATATCTTTTAATAAATTCTGATGTCTTATTGAGGACAAGTTCAGGAACTTCTTTGTGAGGGGTGTGTCCAATTCCAGGGATTATATATTTTTCGGAGTATCCGCTTACCTGTGCAACGGTTTTCTCAACCTGGTCTAAAGTTCCGTATTCATCGGCATCTCCCTGAACAAAAAGCAGCGGACATTGGATGTTTTTTAGAAGATATTCTATATTCCAGCTTCTGTAATCTTCCCTTGTCCAGGTTTCTGTCCACGCTTTGAAAAGCACTTCTACCTTATCTCCATGATACTTTTGCAAACGTTCTGCCAGATTGGTTGTCCTGTAGGCCTCCCATGCGTCATAAACACCTTTTAATGTAGTTTCCTCTACAAAAATATGTCCGGCTTCGCAGATCACCGCTTGAACTCTTTCCGGATATTTGGAGGCTGTGATCAGAGCGATAGTCCCACCGTCACTATGTCCGAATAAAATGGCATTATTGATATTGAGCTCAGTAAGCAGATCATTGAGTATATCAGCTTCCTGTTCCATATAATTAACCGCCCGTTCATGGGTAAACATAGGAGCGGACTTTCCGTAACCCAACCTGTCATATACCAGAATACTGCAGCCTGTAAGCTGTGACAGTTTTATCGGAAAATCTCTCCAAAGCTGTGTACAGCCTAAGGAATCATGAAGAAAAACAATAACAGATTTTTCATGCAATGAGTTATTATATTCTGTATAAAGTTTCTGTCCTACTACTTCAATTATTCTCTCTTCCATTATTCACATTACACTTATAATACGGGTACTTCAGTTTCTTCGAATTCTCTTAACAAATTGCTGAAAACAGTTTCTACCGGCAATACATCATTAATCAAAGCTGAAACCTGTCCGATTTCTAATTCGCCATCTTCCATATCGCCTTCAAACATTCCGCGTTTTGCTCTGGCACGTCCTAATGAAGCTATTAAAGCCTCTTTGTTTCTTCCAGCCTGATAGATGTCTTCCAATTCCCCAAAGAATTTGTTTTTAACCATCCTTACGGGGGCAAGTTCTTTTAAAGTAAGGTGGGTATCCCCTTCATTAAGTTCTGTAATTTTCTTTTTCCAGTTGTCATGAGCACTTGCCTCGATGGTAGCGGCAAAGCGTGAGCCGATCTGCACACCATCAGCCCCTAAGATCATGGCTGCCTTTATCTGTGATCCCAGTGCAATTCCTCCTGCAGCAATCAATGGCCTGGAAATATGTTTTTTCACATTCGGGATCAAACAAAACGTAGTGGTCTCATCTCTTCCATTATGTCCTCCTGCTTCAAAACCTTCTGCTACAACAGCATCTACACCGGCTTCTTCACATTTTACGGCAAACTTGGTAGAAGAAACCACGTGAGCCACTTTTATTCCTTCTTTCTGAAGAGTTTCGGTATAGGTTTTGGGATTTCCAGCGGAGGTAAACACAATCTTTACACCTTCTTCCAGAATAATTTGAATAATTTCTTCCAGGTTGGGATACAGCATAGGTACATTAACACCAAAAGGTTTATCTGTAGCCAGTTTACATTTCTGAATATTCTCTCTCAGGATGTCAGGATACATACTTCCTGCTCCTATAATTCCTAATCCTCCACAGTTAGAAACCGCAGAAGCCAGCTTCCATCCTGAATGCCAGATCATTCCGGCCTGAATAATAGGATATTGTATTTTAAAAAGCTCTGTAATTCTATTTTGACCTGTCTTCATTTCGTGAAGTTTTTTTGCTGAATTGAAATCTATAAAATTGCTCATGCGTAAAAATACTAAAAACAGGGGTTTTCAGTGATTAAAAATTGGGTAAAAATTTTTTGATGTTAACTATGGCTTCAATTGATAATTACTCAGGACCTGATCAATCACCGGGCTTATCCTTAAAAATTGATCTGCCAAACTGTGAATGTCATTCTTAATATGATCAGGATTTAATGTAAGCCAGCCCTGCATTAAGGTCAGTGGTCCATATTGTATATCCACATTTTCCCAATTTTTACGATGCTTTTCAAATTGTGTTCTGAATTCTTCAGCAAAACTTCGGCTGGATATTTTATACCCTTTCAGATTCCTTAATTTTAAGGCATGAATATTATAATATAATTTTTCTTCTTTAATTGCTTTCTCATTAACCCAAACTGAAAAAAAAATTCTTCCGGAAGCATCTACTGGCGATCCGGCATTACTTGACCATTCCGGTTTATAGATTTTTAATGCAACCGATTCAAGAATGGTTTCTACAGATAGCGTAAGCCCTGCATCTTTAAACTCTCTTCCTGAAATTGCATCTACAGCTTCCTGAAATTTTTGCTTATAAAATGACTCATCCATTGTTATAATTTTTATATTCTAAATATAAAGCTTTAAGCCAACTCACAGACAAAAAAAACCTTCAGAAATCTGAAGGTTTTATACTTATTTTTTGATCGAATCTTTTTTCCAGTTGGCTTTGAACTTACAGTTATCATAGCGTCCGTCTATCGATATAAAGGTTGTCGGTAATTTAGAGTTGACAAACTTTTCAATCATTTCATTTCGCTTTTTGTTGAGCGCCATCTGCTTGATTCTGTTAAAATCTGTTTCCAGTGTAATCTGGTGAGCAGGAATTACATCTTCCTGTTTGATGATTTTAACGACTTTTCTTTTATTCTCTTCGTCTTCGAAAGGTGCGGTAATATCTCCTTTGTTCAGACCAGCCAGTTCATAGCTGATTGTTCCTGGAATACTTTCTCTTTCAATTTTATCAGAACCGTCTGCTCCCGGAATAATTCCTGCATTGAACTTGGTTCTTTTATCATCTGAAAATTTAAATGCAGCATCTTTAAACGTTATCTTCCCGGCCGTGATAAGACCTTTAATACTGTCTAATTTTACTTTTGCTGTTTTAATTTCGTCTTCTGTAGGAGTAGCTTTTAACAGGATGTGTCTTGCATCATATACTTTCCCTGATTTTTTAATCAGCTGTACAATATGATATCCAAATTCAGATTCAATAGGATCTGAGATTTCATTTTCCTGAAGATTTAAAGCAGCAGCCTCAAATGGTTTTACCATCTGCCCTTTTGCAATATTCTTATACAGTCCTCCGTTCGCAGCAGATCCTTCATCTTCAGAATAAATTCTTGCCTGACTCTCAAAAGTTTCCCCTCCTGCAATATCCTGCTTTATTTTCTTTAATCTTTTGATAAGATCCTCTTTGTGAGCTTCTGTCAGCTTTGGATACATCATGATCTGAGCCAGAGAAATCTCATCTTTTACTTCCGGAAGCTGCATTTTGTAAAGGTTAAAGAAATCGGTAACCTCATTTGGTGTTACGTCAGCTTTTTCAGTAATACGCTGATATTTAGCCTGGCCATAATACTGGTCTACATCTATCTTTTCGATAGCGTTTTTCATTTCGTATCCGTTTCTGAATTTGTATGCGGTAAGCATTGTTTTTTCGTCCGGGAATTGGGAAAGTAACTGACGGTATTTTGCATTGGCCTGCTCCTTAATAGCAGCAGAACGGTTTTCGATTAATGTATCTTTTTTTGCTTCGTATACAAGAAGTTTGTTGCTGATCAGGTTTTCAAGGAACTCACATTTGTCCGTGTCAGAAGCTCCCTGCTGTTTGGCATAGTTCATCTGCTCGTTCACATCTGATTCCAAAACAATTTCATCACCGATAACAGCAGCAATACCATCCACTAGTTCTCCCGGTTTTAGCTGAGCATTCATGTTTGAAGAGAATATCATCATGAAAATCCCAAGAAGAAAAGTGATTTTTAGTTTATTTGTCATTTTACTATTTTAAACAAGTTGCAAATTTAGAATTCTTAACGAATTAGTCTAAATTTTTTATTATAAATATTTCTTAAAAAGACTTATTTATTGCAGTTCGATATCGAATGTCGTTAATTCTTTGAATTGTCTCAATCTCTCGAACATATCAGATTCTTTTACTTCTTCAATTCTTTCTGTTCCGAATTTTTCAACAGTGAAAGAAGCCATTGCAGAACCAACGATTAAAGCAGACTTCATTGTTTCGAAATCGACCTTCCCTTTTTTAGCAAGATAAGCTGCAAAACCTCCTGCAAAAGTATCTCCAGCTCCGGTAGGATCGAAAACATCTTCCAGTGGAAGTGCAGGTATAGCGAATACTTTATTGTCGTGGAAAAGTAAAGCACCATGCTCTCCTTTCTTAATGATAACATAGTCAGGACCCATTGTGTGGATCTTTTTTGCTGCTTTTACCAGAGAGTATTCTCCTGAAAGCTGTCTTGCCTCTTCATCGTTAATCGTAATAACATCGGTTTTGGCAATCATTTCCATAAGAATATCCCAAGCTGAATCCATCCAGAAGTTCATGGTATCAAGGATAACCAATTTAGGACGGTTGTTCATTTTTTCCAATACGGATAACTGAACGCCTGGGTGTAGGTTTCCAAGCAAAAGAATTTCTGCATCCTGCATTGAATCCGGAATTTTAGGATCAAAATTCTCAAGAACATTTACTTCTGTAACCAAAGTATCTCTGGTGTTCAGATCATTATGATATTTTCCTGACCAAAAGAATGTTTTTCCTTCTTTTACGATTTCAATTCCTTCAATATTTACTTCTCTGTCTGTGAACATATCAAGGTGCTCCTGTGGGAAATCTCCTCCAACAACAGAAACAATACCAGATTTAACGCCTAAAATTGATGAAGTGATTCCGATATAAGTGGCTGCTCCTCCTAAAATTTTATCAGTTTTACCAAATGGTGTTTCGATTGCATCAAATGCAACGCTTCCTACAACTAAAAGTTTCATATATTTTTCAATGTATTTTAAAGTAAATTAATTTTTCCACTCAAAAGTGTCCAGCATATGCTTCATATCATTTTTGATATAGTTCACTGCCGGTGCCAGAGAATCCGGCTTGGGTCTTGTATTAAAGTATAAATAAGCAGTGACGAAATGTTTCGTACTGTCTGTAATGTAGAATTGGAGATTGGAAGCACTCTGTCCCTTCAGTTCATAGAAATTCCCGTATACTTTTTTATCGGGATACTCAAATGACTTGGTATCGATAGAACTGGCTTTTATAGTATGCTCATAGACCATTTTTTCAGTTTCTTTGATATGGTCTGCAAAATCATTCTGTATGGGATAATACGTCACAAAGAGCTTTGCTTTCATTTTTGGATAATTCAGATAAAACCAACATGGCTTTTTGGCATTGGAAATGGATGCAAAATCTGAATATTCAAAAGTATAGGCGCAGCTATTTTCAAATTTCTGATATTTAGGTGCCGGATATTCCAAACGGAGTTCACCATAAGGTTTTGGAACATGATCTTTTCCGCAGGAAATCAAAAGCAGTGACACAAAAATAAAAATGACGTTTTTTATCATTTTGCAAAAGTACAAATTAGATTTTAGATTTGAGGAGACAAATTTCAGTCTTTCAGATAGTTTTGGATGTAGTTTTCCAATGGCTTGGGAAAAGATTTGTCGTGTGATGCCTCAAAGTCTGTAATGATGTACTGATTTTGCGCCGTAAAACGGCTCCAGACGTCTTCTGACTCCACATCAACGTTTGAAATTTCAATAGTCAGATTCTTATGGGTAAGCTTATGCTTAATTGTTCTGACATTCCTGATAAACGGCTCCAGTTCTGTAGAAATGGATACAGGAAATTCAAATAATTTTTTCCAGATGAAATCATCTTTTCTTTGCTGGATCAAAAACTGACCGTTTCTGTGTACGAAATAATATTTCAAAGCGAGATCTTCTGCCTTGACTTTTTTTGTTTTGACAGGATAATCGGATGTTTTTTCCAGAGAAAATGCGAGGCAGTCATCATTTACTGGACATTCACCGCATAGCGGATTTTTAGGCTTACAGATTTCAGATCCCAGATCCATCATAGCCTGATTAAAGTCACCCACATTTTCAGGCATGACCAAAGCAGCAAGTTGGGAGAAATAGGAAAAGGCTCTTGAATTGGAAATATCGAAGTCATCTGCAAAAATACGGCTTAAAACCCTGTAAAAATTACCGTCAACAGCTGGCATTTTACCTTCAAAGCAAATGCTTGAAACTGCGGCAGCCGTATACTTGCCTACTCCTTTTAATTTTAATATTTCGTCGTAGTCAGCAGGAAAAACACCTTGATAGTCATTGATGATCTGTTGTGAGGCTTTATGGATATTAATAGCTCTTGAATAATACCCCAATCCTTTCCAATAAAGGAGTACTTCATTTTCTTCAGCTTCCGCCAGAGTTTTTACATCCGGGAATCTTTTAATAAAGTTATTATAGTGATTCAGTCCCTGACTGATTCTTGTCTGCTGAAAAACAATTTCGCAGATCCAGATTTTATAAGGGTCTTTCGTCTGTCTGAAAGGCAGATCTCTTGCATTTTTTCCGTACCAGTTCAGTAATTTATTTCCAATATGGAGAAAATCTGAGCTTTTATTATCTATTTCCAAAAACCTTTGTCTGTTTAAAATGATTTCCGGGATGATAAGACTTCATTTCCCGTCATGCAAAGATAAAATTATTTATCCTTTTTAACGGAGTATACCGGAGCTGTTTTCAGCCACTGATACTTCAGATTTCTGTCGGCCGCGATAAAACGATATCCCTCAAGCTTTTTCAGATAAAGATAGATGGAGTCGCTTTTAAGCTTAAGTCTCTGATCAGAAAGAAACATAAACGGGTAATCTACTATTGAGTCTCTTACGGTTTTCATTACTTTACCTGATCTTACTTTATACAGGAAGAACGTTTTTCCCCTTCCTTTTGAACTATCGGCCAGCTTTACACCTGAGCTTGCTATCACCAGCTCACTTCCGTCAAAGCATTCTTCTTCATTCATTATATATGCTTTTCCTTTCTTGTGCTCGTCTTTAAAAAGATCTACTGCATAATGATCTGGTGCCTGATATTTTTTTTCACATCCCGATAATACAATCAGCAGAAATAAAGGCAGGAAGAAGCTTACACTTTTTTTGATTACATTAATTTTCATATGAATTGGCAGTAAAAAACCGATGTGAAAATGCATCGGTTTTTATATTTAAAATTAGATTATTATTATTCCTGAGTATATTGTGCATCCCATTCGTTACCATCATCTCCTTTGTGTCCGTCTAATTTAATAACGAAACTTTTTGTAGGGAAATAAGGGGTCATACGGATATCAAGCCATACTCTGTCTTTGTTTACTCTGTCCTGTTCGAAACGAACGATTTTGAACTTTTCAATAAGTTTATCCGGGCCTTTGATATTATCAAGGAATGTTACGATCTGTCTTCTAAGATCATCTTCATTCTTAGCATTCCAGTTTTCGAAAGCTCTTCTGTTCAGGAAGTCCAGTAAAACCTTAGTTACATAGTCGAATACACGTACTACTGAATAAGTCTGAAGTCCAATATTATCACCGGTAAACAGTGTTTTCGCAGAGAATGCCATGATCTTTCCGTATTCGTTAACCATCGGAACAAGACCCATTTTTTCTAACTGAGAAATTTCGCTTTTCTTCAATTCGAATTTTACAGCATCCACTTCGTTGATATTACCGTGCTTTTTCCCTGCTGCTACCTGAGACATCAGAGTTTTGTGGATTTTACCTGCTAATGAAGTTGAAGGTGGAAGCTCTACGTTCTCTTCTTCTCCTACTTCTTCGGCTCTTCCTCTACCTACAAGCCAGTTACATGTCATGATTACGTTACTTCTGTGAAGTTCCCCTCCTGTAAGATTGGCTGAATGGAATAGGTCTACTACATCATCCGGCTTATCAAGGTTGGCAAAATCGGTAACCATCATTACTTTATTTTCGTTACAGATTTTAGCCCATTTTTCAATGACTTTATTGGATCCTAAATATCCCGGAATAGCCAGAATAGAATAGTTGTCTCTAAGATCTAAACGGTCGTAATAATTTTTGAATTCGTCAGAAATAGCATCAATGAATAAAGGATTATCCAAATCTGAAACCTGTTCAAGACTTGCATTGACAATGCTTACGTTATCCACTTTATCCAATTCTGTGTTTTTGTAGAATTGAGCTACGGTTCTGTAGTTTGTTTCTAACAGACGTACCGCATCAAGGGTATTTTTTAAATTGGTCTTTAAGTTCTGATCAGCTGCCTGCGCTTTAGTTTTGCAGGTATCCGCCATTTTATCTGCAGATTCATTTCCTTCCAAAAGACTCACCCAAAGGTTTATTTTTTGAAGAAGTTCTTTTCTTTCATCTGTTTTATTGCTGTCGGTCAGGAAAATTTCTTTCCTGGCTTTTCTAGTCGGGTTCATATTGGCGATACCGTCTACAACGGATTCAACAAAGCCAAAACCTCCCATTTTATTAAGCTCTGCAAGCGGGTTACCTTTCGGCTGACCTGAGTGTTGCTGCTGACCCTGCTGTTGGCTTTCTTGTGCCTGTAATTTGCTATCCATGATTTGATTTAGTGTAAATAATTATTTTTCAAGTTCTTGTGCCACATCTTTTAATACTTCGATGAACGCAGCTCTGGTCTGGTCATTCTCAAGCATATTACGCAGAATTTTGTTGGTTTTCAGTTGACGTACGATTTTATTGTACTGCTCCTGCTCCATACTAAGCTGCTGTAAATAGTCTGATTTCTGAGTAAGATTTTTAGGTGTGAAGTCTGCAAGATTCTGAAAACGGAATTCTTCTTCTACGATACTTCCCTCGTCTGTTTCGTGCTGTACAGCTACAGAAGGTTGAAAATGCCTGAAGACGTCGTCCACTGACTTTAATCCTGTTATAATTTCAGGGGTATAAGATTCTTCTGTCGTAAGCTGGCTTACTATCAGTGATTTGTTTTCCTGTATTTCCTGAATAGCTTCATTAGCGTCAACTTTTACTTCGTTCCCGCCAACACCATAATTAAACATTGCCATATTATTATTATTTTGAGATTTCTGATTTTGGTTTGGATCTGTCTTTGAGTAATTTACCGATGTATCAAATAAATTACCAATCCAATGTTTAAATTTAAAAAAAAACTGTAACATACAAAATTTTGTCAAGATTTTTCTTGAAATATTTAATTTAACCCATAATACATGTCTCGTAAAATCATGACTTTACGATGTCACTAAACTATGAAAAAATAAATAAAAAACGCATCATTTCTGATGCGTTTTTCTTTTCTAACAATTTTTGGTTATTCTACCAAATTTTTATCCTGTCCTTGGGCTCTTTGTACATTTTGTCCCCAGGTTTTATATCAAATGCTTTACTGAATGCATCCTGATTAACCAGCGGACCGAATGCCCTAAACACTCCGGGAGAGTGCGGATCCGTCTTCACCTGGTTGATCATATACTGATCTGTAGATTTCGTTCTCCATACTGTTGCCCAGCTCATAAAGAATCTCTGATCCTGGGTAAATCCGCTGATTTTTCCCGGATTTCCTTTATCTTTCAGATACATCTGTAGAGCATCATAAGCTACAGCTACCCCACCAAGGTCTCCGATATTTTCACCGCTTGTAAATTTACCATTCACAAAACTTCCTTTTACCGGTTCGTAAGCACTGTACTGAGCAGCCAGCTGTCCTACTTTTGCATCAAAATTCTTACGGTCTTCATCTGTCCACCAGTTGTTAAGGTTTCCATCTCCGTCAAAACGTGAACCACTGTCATCAAATCCATGAGATATCTCGTGTCCGATCACAGCTCCGATACCTCCAAAATTTACAGCTGCATCTGCTTTAGGATTGTAAAAAGGAGGCTGAAGTATAGCTGCAGGGAATACGATTTCGTTATTAGAACCGCTATAGTAAGCGTTTACAGTCTGAGGAGTCATTCCCCATTCTGATTTATCAACTGGTTTTCCTACTTTATCAAGGTTTTTCTGATACTGCCATGCTGCTACATTCTGAAGGTTGGAATACAGGGTTGCTCCTTCTTTTGGAGATCCTACTTTTAACAGAGTATAATCTTTCCATTTGTCAGGATATGCAATTTTAACTGTAAATTTAGAAAGCTTTTCCTGGGCTTTCACTTTAGTAGCAGGAGACATCCAGTCCATATCACTGATATGCTGTTTGAATGATTTTAAAATATAGTCAATATAGGTCTCCATCTGAGCTTTAGCTTCAGGTGTAAAATATTTCTCAACATATAATTTACCGAAAGCCTCGCCAAGAACACCATTTACAAGCGTAAGTCCTCTTTTGTTCATTGGACGCTGTTCTTTCTGACCCTGAAGATATTTCGAATAAAAATCAAATCTGATCTGCTCAAGATTGTCATCCAGATTACTGGCATTCCCATTAATTAAATGATATTTTAAATAATCTTTCAGAAGCGGAAGATTTTTTTCGGTCACAAACTGGTCCATATTCTGGTAATATTTCAGTTCGCCTATGATCACTTTATCTGTATTTACACCTGCATCTTTAAGATATTTAGCCAAATTAACATTTTTAACCAATCCTGAAAGTTCAGTTACATTTTTAGGATTGTATCTTAAATTGGCATCTCTGTTCTGCTCAAGTGTCAATAGGTAATTGGCAAGCTGTTTTTCAAATGTTACCACATTCTGTGCAGCCTGTGCAGCATTTTTATTTCCTAAAACTCCGAATAATTTCCCTACATAAGTCTGGTATTCTGCCAGTGTTTTAGTATTGGCTTCATTTACTTTCTGATAATAATCTCTTCCCAGTCCCAGATCAGGTCCACCAAGATACACCGCATTCATTTTAGAATTCTTCATATCTGCGCCTACTCTCCATCCATAAAAAGAATTATCACCTAATTGGGTTGCTTCCAGAAGATATTTCTGCAGATCATTAAGATTTTTGATTCCGTCAATTTTTGCTAAATCACCTTTAATAGGTGCCAGCCCCTCAGCATTTCTTTTGCTTACATCCATAAAAGATGCATAGAGATTCTGGATTTTCTGACCTTCAGAACCCTGAGCATACGATTCTGATAAGATTTTGTTCAAAATATCCAAAGAGGAATCATCCACATTCTCTCTTAAAGCATTGAAAGATCCCCAACTGGCTTTATCTGAAGGGATCTGGGTAGTTTTGACCCAATTTCCGTTCACGAAGCTAAAAAAGTCATCCTGCGGGCGAATATTCTTATCCATATATGATAAATTGATCCCCTCTTCTTTTACTTCTTTCACTGGTTCTGCGACAGCAACTTCAGTTTCAGTTTTGGTTTCTGTACTTACAGTTTTAGCCGTTCCGCATGAGTTCAAAAATACAATGCCGGAAAGGGCAAGTATTCCAATATTTAGCTTTTTCATTAAAAAAATTTTGATTGTATACAAACTTATCAAATATACAAACTTTAACAATACGAGATACAGGATACGAGATTCCAATTGCTGGGTTTAGATTTGAGTGTTTATGAATATCTGAGCTAAAATATTCTTCTTCAAAACCCGTATCTCAAAACCTCATCCACACTATCTAAAAAACAAAAAACCGTTCATTGCTGAACGGTTTTACTATTTTTTGGCAGTTATTACCAGATTTTGATTCTTTCTTCAGGAGTTTTGTATAATTTATCTCCTTTCTTCACATCAAATGCTTTATAGAAAGCATCAACGTTGATTAATGGACCAAAGCTTCTGAAATATCCCGGAGAGTGCGGGTCAGTTTTCACCTGGTTCACCATATATTTCTCGCTGGATAAAGTTCTCCAAACCGTTGCCCAGCTCAGGAAGAATCTTTGATCCTGAGTGAATCCGCTGATTTTCCCAGGATTTCCTTTATCTTTTAAGTACATCTGAAGAGCATCGTAAGCGATGTTTACCCCTCCTAAGTCAGCGATATTTTCACCGTTGGTAAATGTACCGTTTACGAAAGTCCCTTTTACCGGCTCATATTTGTCATACTGAGCAGCAAGAGCTTTTGTTGCTTTCTCGAAGTTTGCTTTATCTTCAGGAGTCCACCAATCTACAAGGTTTCCGTCTGCATCAAACTGAGCTCCTGAATCATCAAATCCATGGCTCATTTCGTGACCGATAACAGCACCAATTCCTCCGAAATTAACCGCAGCATCAGCATTAGGATTGAAGAATGGCGGCTGAAGGATTGCAGCAGGGAATACGATTTCGTTGTTTACCGGATTGTAGTAAGCATTTACCGTTTGTGGTGTCATACCCCATTCCGTTTTGTCTACAGCCTTACCGATTTTTGCTAAATCTTTGTTATACTGCCACTCACTGATGTTCTGAAGGTTTTTATATAAAGTTCCGCCTTTAGCTTCAGGAATGATTTCTAATTTAGAATAATCTTTCCATTTGTCAGGATATGCAACTTTTACAGTGAATTTATTCAGTTTGGTTGTTGCTTTTTCCTTCGTTACAGAAGACATCCAAGCCAGGTTATTGATGTGAACCGCAAAGCTTTTCTTTAAATAGTCGATCAGTTCAACCATCTGCGCTTTTGCTTCAGCCGGGAAGTATTTTTCAACGTACAGTTTTCCAAATGCCTCACCAAGAGAACCATTGATAAGCTCGAACCCTCTTTTGTTCAATGCTCTCTGCTCCTGCTGACCTCTTAGATATTTGCCATAGAAATCAAATCTGGTATTCCCCAGTTTCTCACTTAAGTAAGAAGCACTTCCGTGAATCATATGGAATTTTAAATAATCCTTGATTACAGGAAGATTCTGAGCATTTACCAGTTTATCAAAGTTCTTATAATAACCGATTTCTCCGATGATCACTTTATCAGTATTCACCCCTACTTTTTTAAGATAAGCAGGAATATCTACCCCTTTTACCAATGTTGAAAGTTCAGCCATTGTTCTTGGGTTGTACTGAAGCGTATTGTCACGGCTCTGCTCGTTAGTAAGATAAGTCTGTGCAATACTTTTTTCGTAGTCTACAATTCCTTTTGCAGCAGCATCAGCATTTTTATATCCTAATTCTTTAAGCATTGAAGCTACATACTTCTGATATTCAGCGATAGCCTCAGTGTTTTTTTCGTTTACTTTCTGATAGTAATCTCTTCCTAAACCTAAAGAAGCATTCCCTAAGTAAACAGCATTCATTTTAGAATCTTTAAGATCTGCATCAATACCCCATCCGTATAAAGTGTTTTCGCCATCTTTAGTTACAGAGATCAGATAGTTCTGAAGGTCAGCAAGACTTTTGATCGCATCAATTTTATTCAGGTTTGCCTGGATAGGTTTGATACCGTCTGCATTTCTCTTCTCCATATTCATGTATGAAGCATACAGGTCCTGAATTTTTTTTCCCTCGCTTCCGTCTGCAAATTTATCTTTCAGAAGAGAGTTCAAAATCGTCATTGAGTTGTTGTCTGTATCTTCAGCCAGTTTGTTGAAGCTTCCCCAGGTCGGTTTGTCAGACGGAATTTTGGCTGTTTTCATCCAAGTTCCGCTTACGTAGTTATAAAAATCATCCTGCGGACGTACAGAAGTATCCATAAGGCTAATATCAAGGCCTTTATCTGTGCTGTTAACTGCTGTTTTTACTGTTTTTGCCTGTCCGTTCACTGTATTAAGTGAGCAAACTCCTGCCAATAAAAACAAAGAAAGCGTTAGTTTTTTCATTATGATAGCAATTTTATATAATATGTCTCTTCTTTTTATAATTTGTTACTTTTTATAAATAACAAATTTAAACAAATATCATGAAGCTGCCATTTCTTTCACATTTCCTGTTCTTTTCAAAAATCCCCACGACTGCATTTCACCTTTCAGAGCTTTCCGCAAACTTCTGAATAGCACGATATACATCAGCCATCTGTACCCGAACCGTTGTGGGATTACGTACAGTAAGCCGCTCAGTTTTTCACGCTGCATAATAAATGCCGTGAACGCAAGAGAAGCGTCTACCAATAGAAAGATCAGATAATAGCTGAATATTTTCCCGCCGTTTCCGGATAAAATCCCAAAGAACATGATGACATCTGCCATTGGAGAAAAGAACGGAATAATATACTGGAACAGTAAAATATTCGGCATCGCCCAAAGTCCAAGTCCTTTGTATTTCGGGTTCAGGAAGGTCTGGCGCTGTTTCCAGAACATCTGCATAATTCCGTAAGTCCAGCGGAAGCGCTGTTTCAAAAACTGACTTACAGTTTCGGGTGCTTCAGTCACAGCAACCGCCCTGTTTTCATTAGCAACGGTATATCCTTTTCTTAAAATCTTCACTGTAATATCGCAGTCTTCCGCAAGGGTATCGGAAGAATACCCGCCCACTTCAGTGATTACTGATTTCTTAAATGCTCCTATCGCACCGGGAATCACTGTGATCGCATTGATGTTGGCATACGCAAGCCTGTCAAAATTCTGACTCGTTGTATATTCTATAGACTGCCATCTGGTGAGCCAGTTTACGGTATTTCCTACTTTCACATTACCTGCTACCGCTCCTGTCTTTTCATCTGAACCTGCATTTAAAAATCTGGAAATCAAATATTTTACAGCATCATACTGAAGTTGGGTATCGGCGTCAATACATACTACATACTCTGCATCGGTTTGGGAAATTCCAAAGTTCAGTGCTGTCGCTTTTCCTCCATTCGGCTTTGTAAAAATTCGAAGTTTCGGATGGTCCGGAAATGCTCCTTTTGCTTTTTCATAGGTTGAATCCTTACTTCCGTCATCTACCATAATGATATCAAAATCCGGATAGGTCTGTTTTAATAAATTATTCAGGGAAGAAATAATATTCACTTCTTCATTATAGGCAGGAACGATGATTGATACCTTAGGATAAGTTTCCAAAACTGGAAATTCTCCCAAAGTTTTTTCTTTTTTTCTTTCCTTAAATGCCCAATACACCATGATAATAAGCCTTATCAGACCTAAACCGATAAATAAGGTGAAAAGTGCCACCAAAAAATGGCTGATCCCATAAATTGCCGTAGCCAAAACCAGATTGAGCTGCATCATATAATATGATCTTGTTTTCGGAACTTCCGGCATCAGTACGCTTTTGCTTTTGTGAAGAATACTGGCAAGATTCGTAAAATGATAGCCTTGTTTCTGAAGTGACGGAATCAAAATCTTAAGTGCTTTAACGGTTTCTTCCCGTGTATCTCCTCCTGCATCATGCAAAAGGATAATATTTCCCCTCTGCTGCTTAATTCCCGCCATCACCCGTCTTATGATTTCATCGGATTTGATACCGGGCTGCCAGTCTTCAGGGTCGATACTTTCTCCGATGTCCAGATAGTTTTGCTGTCTCGCCAGCGCTACAGGTATGATTTCCTCAGAAGTAGTAGGTTCCGAGTCTGCGTTATAAGGTGCTCTGAACAAAATCGTACTGTGACCGGTGATACATTCTATCAGGAGTCTTGTCAGTTTCATTTCCAGCAAAGCTCTTTCGGGGCTTACTTTTGCTACATTTTCATGGGTAAAAGTATGGTTTCCGATCTCATGTCCTTCACGGTAAATCCTTTTAACTAATGGAAGGTTTTTTTCGGCATTAAGTCCAACGAGAAAGAATGCAGCAGGAACATGGTACTTTGAGAGAATATCCAAAATCTGTGGTGTATAGGTATCATCCGGACCGTCATCAAAGGTCAGGACGAGTTCTTTTTGCGGAGCTTCCCCATATTTTTTCACTTCATAGGAACTTGGATAGGTGATATAGTTCTCGTCAGTAATTATTTTTTCTTTGGGATCTATTTCCAGCGCGATTTTTCCGTCATGCGGAGTATTCAAAACATCCAAAACTTCTCCGTCTCCGATATAATCCACCATGGTCTGCCCTTTTACATTTTCCAATGTTTTTAAATTAAGCTTAGACATACCGGCAGTTGTCATATCCTTATCATAAAAATTCCAGATTCTGCTGTCTTCACTTCCCAGTCTCCACACAGCGGTTCCTGCCAGCGGATATTCAGAAGAAAAGCGCATGGTATTGAAAATGGAGGCTGCGTCATTGAAAAATACCGTATGGGTATTGTTTTTAGAATCTGTATAGGAATAATTTAAGTTGAATGTATTGTCATCATAGTTAATAACCGCTTTGCTTGCGCTTGCTTTAGTAATGGCCTGCATATAGGTAACAGATGCATTGTCCTCCTTATTGGTACTCCAATCGTATCCATAAGCTCCAAGTCCCAGAATGATTTTTTCAGGAGATGTTTTTTTAAGGATTTTTTCAGTCTGTGCTTCGATCCATTTTTGTGAAGAAACAGGTCCGGCATCGCTGTCTACAGCATATTCATCATAGGCCATCAGAATGAAATAATCTACATAAGGATTCAGTTTCTGAATATTGTAATCATCATTATCCGTCATGATATCCATGGTAACCAACAGTCTGTTCTGTTTGAACGTTTCTGAAAGTTCTTTCATAAAGGCAATTAGATATTCATCAGAATCCAGATTCATATCCTCAAAGTCAATATTGATCCCTTTAAAGTGAAATTTCTGACACTGCAAAGCCAGTTTCCGGATAAGCTGTGTTCTTTTCTGCGGATCTTTCAGAACTTTCCCAAGCCCTTCGGAGCGGAACTCCCGGTCCGAGTTATTGCTTAAAATAGGCATAGCTGCCACTCCGGTTCTTTTGATAATTTTATATCCTTCAGGATCTATATTTGTCTTTAAATCTCCTGTTTTAGGATCAAGAAAGAACCATTCCGGGAACACAAGATTGATATGTCTGATGTTTCTTTTTAAGGACATAAGAGACTGAGGATCCCAAGCCACATAAAAGGCTGAGCGGATACCTCCCGGAAACATAGACCAGTTTCTGTTTTGATTTTTAAGTCTTTCTGCTCTTGCTTCCTGAATTTTAGCAAGGCTTGTATGCATGGTTTTTTCAGAAATAAAATTCCTGAAACCTTTATATTCTTTAGATATTCTATTTTCCTGAAGATAGGGTTTGCTGGCCGTGATGACTGCCTTATAATCTTCTTTAAAAGGTATTTTCGGACTTTTTTCCAGTTTCATCATCAGTCCCAGAGCAAGGAAGAGCAATACGGCAACGAAGATAAAAATACGGCTTCCCCACTGTACGCTTCTCCAGCGCTTTTTACTATTGGTCTGAAAAATCTGTTTTGAGTTTTCCACGTTTTTTTGAAATTTATATACTGCGTTCAAAAAGCGTGAAAAAGAACATCAATTTTATTAAAATAAAATTAAAAAAAAGCTGGTTTCTAGATATTTATAAGAAGCCCCACCAAATCCTGAATAATTTTCTGCGAAACAAAATTCATGAAATCAAGTCTGTCCAAATGAGGCATATATAATGTCGAAGTGACCTCGTGATCATGAATTCGTATGGTATAAAAAACAGTCCCCACTTCCTTGCCGTCCTCACCTCTTCCGGGACCTGCAACACCTGTTGTGGAAAGAGAAATATCGGTATCAAACAATTCCTGACATCCTTTCGCCATTTCACTGGCGACCTGCCCACTTACTACTGTAAACTGGTCTACGGTTTCTTTAGATACTTTTAAAATCTGTATTTTTTTTTCTGTTGCATAAGGCACGATACCACCAATAAAATATTTTGAGCTTCCGGAAGTGGAGGTGATCATTTTTGCCAGCTCTCCTCCGGTACAGCTTTCTGCTGTGGATATGGTTAGTTTTCTTTCAGTAAGGATTTCTGCGAGGATCTTTTCTATTTTGTCTTCTGTTACCGCTATCACATGATCTTTTACCAAAGGAAGAAGTTTCTGAATCTCTTCCTCTGCCTGCTGTTTCAGGGCTTCTTCATTATCTCCTGAAGCAGTAAGTCTAAGTTTAACACGTGTTCCTACCGGAAGATAGGACAGGGATAGATTTTCAGGAAGTGCCAGTTCCCAGTGTTCAATGGTATCTGCAAGAATACTCTCAGGAATTCCTACTACGGAAACAATTCTGGTATAGATATAATAGAGATTGAATTTATCTTTTAAATAAGGAACAATCTGATCTCTGATCAGGGGCTTCACTTCATAAGGAACTCCCGGAAGGCTGAAACACAATTTTCCTTCCTGCTCCATCATCATGCATGGTGCCGTTCCAAAATGATTCTGAAAAACAACGGATTTCGTAGGAACGAATGCCTGCTCTTTATTTCTTTCGAGGATATCAATCCGGCCGCGTCTTTCCATATAGCCTTTAAGATGGTTAAAAGTCACCTCATCCAGTGCAATTTCATCATTGAAAAATTCAGCCAGTGCTTTTTTGGTTTTATCATCCCTTGTTGGGCCGAGCCCTCCTGTTGTTATGATAAGATCTCCCATTTCGAAAGCAGCTTTTAAGGTCTGTTTAATGGTCGCGATCTCATCTGATATGGTGAAAATTTGTGTAACCTGTATGCCGATGTTTTTAAGTTCAGTGGCAATAAAATTAGAGTTGGTGTCAACGGTGTTTCCGGAAAGGATTTCGTCACCGATAGTAATCAGAACAGCTTTTTCCATAAATAAATTCTTGAAAGAAAATGTCCTGCAAATGACGTAAAAATCTACGGCTGCTACAACATAAAATGATTTTTTCTATCTTTGGCTGATACTGTTTAAAACTATAATTATTCGGCAATGGCAAAATATGATGATGCTTCCTGGCACTATGGCGGAGAATATCCGGAAAATTTACCAGATGAAAATGCAGCTACCCATATCGGAATGTTCCTCACATGGTGCATCCACAATAATCTGATATCGGAAGAGTTATCAGAAGATTCACAGGATGAACTTCAGAGCGTAAAAAGACGGGAGATGACCGGAGGTGAATTCCTGATGGATGTATGTGATGAAAAATTCAGCTCACATGATCTTAATGACCTGGGTAATGGTTTTGCAAAGGCCTATTACAATGATGATACAGCCTTTGGAAAAAAATTCAATTCATTTGCAGATGATTATTCAGAGACTTTTGACAGAAAAGCAGAAGAAAATGATTTCGAATACGAATCTTTTTATCATGTAGAAGACACTTTCGAAAACTATGATCTGATAAAACCTCAGATAGATCAGCGTTTTGAGGAATGGAAAGAGTTTTCCGGGGTTTGATCCTCGGAAAGTTGGAGGAATTCAGAGTAACTGTATGTTACGAGTTGTGAGTGTAGGAGGTTAAGCAGCATTAAATAAACTACACATATCCTGTAGTAGAGACAGTTCGAAGCCATCAGTGGCAGATCTGATGGCTGATATCTGAATCCAATACCTAAAATCATGGTTCTTGAATCCTAATTATGTTTCACCCAGATCAATTCATCGGTATTGTAGCCTATCTTTTTTGCTTTTTCGATGAAACGCTGTTTGATACTTTCGGGAATAGAAGTTGTTCTTGACAGAATCCATAAATATTTTAAACTGCTTCCTGCTACTAAAGCATACTGATAATCTTCGTCTATATCAATAACGTTATATCCGGCCCAGATTGGTTTGAAAAATGAAACTTTCAGACGGGCATCGGTTTTGTCTTTTACAAATCTGCCTTCTCCGACAGATTCTTTCCATTCTTTTTTGACATAATCATATCCTCTATTTTTGACACGGATGGAGCCATCGGGATTTTCAGAATATTCGGCGGTGACATTGTCCATATTTTTCTCGAATCTGTAATCAAAACGGGCAATTTCATACCATCTTCCAAGGTATTTTTTAGCATCAAAATTATTTACTGCTGTTGCACCTCTTGGAATTCCCCCAGAACAGGAACTGTAAAGCATGAGACCTAAAACACCTAAAGTAACCGGAATAGCAATTTTCTGAAGAGTTTTCATAATGGGATTATTTTTGTGACTGCCCTGAAAACTTCAAAAATAATGCCTTTCCGCTGTTAAGGAAGAATAAATTCTACGAAAAAACTTTAAGAAAATTGTCTTTAAAACTGCCGGAAACCTCAATTTCAGTGTCATCAGTAAGCATAACAGTCCCGCTTTTATGATACGATTTTACAAATCCGGCATTGATGATATGAGAACGGTGTACCCTTACAAAAGGATTTTCGAGGAGATCATCAAAATGTTTCAGGAAGCGGCATACCATTTTCTTTGAACCGTCGGTAAGATAAACCTGTGTAAAATTTCCATCTGCCTGAAGCCTTAAAATATCTTCTGTTTTTACTACATCAAATCCCTGAAGTGTTGGCAGAATCAGTTGCTGTTTTTCAGGCTTTAGTTTTAAATTTTCAAGGAGGATTTTATTCCGGTTGAGCTCTTCTTTTTTTTCAAGACTTTCTGCCACTTTATTGACCGCCAGAATTAGCTCCTGAATATCAATTGGTTTTAAGATATAGTAACTGGCTGATTTATTAAGTGCCTGTAATGAATATTGCGAAAATGCTGTGATAAAAATGGTTTCATAGGAAAATTCTTTGGTAGCTTCAAGCACATCAAAGGCATTTCCGAAAGGCATTTCTACATCCAGAAAGACCAATTGAGGCTGTTTTTCAGCAATCAAAGGAACGGCTTCTTTGATGTTTTCCGCTTCTCCTACAAGTTCTATCTGCGGACAGTATTTCGTTATATAATTTCTGAGAACTTCTCTTGCAATGATCTCATCGTCTACGATTACGGATTTTATTTTCATTTTGATCAGGTTACAGGTGGCAGTTAATAGGCTGTAGATTATTGGTATTTCCCGTTTTTAAATTTTAAAATGTGATAGAAGGTTTTTGAGGTTTCATCTTCTTTACAGTCTCCATTTACTTCTTTCGTTTTTCTGTTGACGGATACTGTTTTGATCTTAAGATCGGTAAAACTGTTTGTTTTCGTTTTATCCATCATAATCACCGACTGATCGTCGTCAGATTCACCGGTACAACGGGTATCCCACTCTGCACTGTAAGTATTCAGTTCAAAGGTATTCAATACTTTTTTAAGTGTATCTCCCTGCGGATAATAGAGTGAGATTGTTTCTGAAGAATAAGGATTGGGCTGGCTGCCGTTTTTAACGTTCACTTTTATCCCAAAAGCGCGGATCCCACCGGCGATATTATACAATCCGGTATCTATGGTTATACTTCTTACCATCACAGCATCGGAGGTAATTTCGACCGGATCAAAATACTTATTTTTGATGCTTCCGTTTTCATCTGTGATCACAATATAGTTACGGACCACAAAGAAGTCTTCCTCTTCTTTACCCTGAAGAACGGGTATTACAGCAATATATGAATCTTCTGCATTGGGCATTTTCTTTTCCATACAGAATTCTCCTTTGATTGCGGTTTTGTCAAGCTTTAAGCTTTTCACTATGTTCTCAAACCGGTTGCTATCGATTTCCTGTCCGTGCAAAATTCCTGCAAGCAGTACGATCCATATCAATAAATACTTCTTCATCTTTCTTTTAATCTGGGGTAAAATATCCAGGTATTCAGGTAAAAGTAAAAAATATTTAGCTTATACTACCATTTTGAAACATAAAACTCAGCCACATGTTTTCCTCATACCCGTTTCCATTTCCATGCATGCCAAACAATGAGTATAGTGATCAGGCTTTCCAACAAAGCCAGAAAAACATAAAATGCACGCCATGAACTTAATGAAGTAGCTGCTATAAGCAACATCACTACAGTAAAAAAAACACCTAAAACGATATTGAGTATTCTGTTGATCTGAGGTTTCAAAATAAGGGATAAAAATACCATTAGAGCAGGAAGTGACAGCAAAAATGCAGCTGAGAAAAGCTTGAAGGGAGAATCCAGCAAATTTATTCCTTCTACAAGCCCTTTCACTTTTTGTGGTACGTAAAGTTCAAAATAGTCACCATAGAGATAACATAATGTGACAGAGGCCCAAAGACCGGAAAGTATTATCTTAATGTTTACTTTGACATCTTCAAATTTTCTTGAGTTATTCATAATAGTTTTGTTTTCAGAAATTAATCTATTGGTACAGGTCCTGTCTTTTTGTTTTTCACTCCCATGACCAACAGCCACAAACAAATTCCAATTTCGCCAATGGAAGCCGGTAATGTTATATAATCCGCTATAGTATAATCTGAAAAGTCAGGAACAACAGTTCTCGAAAATACATTGATTACATATCCCAAGCATCCCAGCATTAAACAAACACCTAAAATCTTTGGTAAAAACCCAGATGTATAAACCAGATAACCGAACGGGAAAAGCCAAAGCCCCCAAAAGATCTGAACAATTAAAATTCCTTTATTGTAAGTGTTCAACAGAAACATCACCTGAGACTGCAGCTGTTCTGCATTCAATGTTTTTAGATAACCGGCTCCTTCAATAATGGTAAGCACGGAAAACTTATTCTGTAAATTAATGAATGAAATGGGAACACTTATGAGTGCAAGAATGACCATCAACTTTGCATAGGTGCCGTTGACATCTTTCAGTAATCTATACAAAACTAAAGGAAGCAAAGTAAATGCAATATAACAAAGCATACTGCCCGCAATACCTAATCTGAATAGTTGTACAGAGGAAGAAATATTGTGAAAAGTAAGCGCAGGATCCTCCCGAACTATGAGTTGCGACGGCACATACAGAAAAACAAAACAAACTAATAAAAACACAAAGAATACTTCTAAATATTAGAGTTTTTATAACCAATTTCTACTAAAACCCCCATTCCATCTTTTTTATCTGTGACTTTACATTGTATGTCCTGATGGTATAAATCATTCAGCAGCTTAATCCTTTCCAAAGTATTTTTCATTCCACGCCCTTCTCTTGTTTTCTGATGATGCGTCTTCTGTTTTTTACTTTCTTCGATGCCTATTCCGTTGTCTTCAACAGTGATTTTTAGATAGGGTCCATCTTTTTTAAAACTTAATTTCAAAAATCCTTTATCGCTTCTGTAACGCAGTCCATGCCAGACCGCATTTTCAAGGAACGGTTGAACGAGCATTCCCGGAATTTTCAGGCTTTGCATATTCAGGCTTTCATCTACATCAATTTCGTAGTCGAATTTATCCGCAAAACGTGTTTTTTCGAGGGCAAGATAATTCTGAAGAAGATCCAGTTCCTGCTGAAAGGGAATGAAATCTTCAGCTGAGTTTTCCATCACCCCCCGCATCAGTTTTGAAAATTTTGTCAGATACTGATTAGCTTCCAACTCATTATTCGTAGCTATAAAATGATTGACACTGTTTAAGCTGTTAAATATAAAATGTGGATTCATTTCGCGTCGCAGCGACTGAAGGGCAATCTTTTTATTTTTAATCTGTACCTTCTTCAGTGTTCTGAAAATAAAGATTACAAGTCCTGTAAGCAGGATAAGAGCTCCTATCAGACTGTAATTAAAGACATTTTTCTTACGGATCAGCTGGTCTTTCAGCTCTCTTTCTTTTTCGAGCTGTGAAATTCTCTGTTCTGTATCTTCCAGGATTTTATTGTCTATCAAACTTCTGTCCTTAGATACAAGATCAGGAAGTTTCCCGAGAAAATCTCTGTACAGCGAAACTGACGCATCGGTATTGCCTGCTTTATCATAAAGACTGTCAAGTCTTTTTACACTTTTTTGTGCTTCCAGTGTATGTCCTTTTTCAAGAGCTATTCCGTAGGCATTTTTTAATAATACTACAGCTTCTTCCGGATCATTTTTTTTAATATAAATATCAGCCAGTTCCTGAATCTGGTTGACTTTTTCCTGTGAATTTTCTTTTACAAAGTCTTCTTTCAGTACTTTCTTTTTAGCTTCAATGGCTTTTTCGAAATTTCTGTTTTCAACATAGAAATTAGTCAGTTTCTGATTGATTTCCAAAGCCTGATGAGGTGCTTCTTTTTTGGATATTGCATAGGCACTGTTCAGATTTTCTTCAGCTCTTGGAATGTCTTTCTGCTGTATATTGACATCGGCCATCTGACTGTAACTTGCTGCCAGGTCACCTTTATCTTTTCCTTTAAGGCTTATATTGATATTATCCTGAATGGCATCCGCTTTCTGCTCAGGAGTAGGTGAAGATAGTCTTGCGGCATCGTTGGAATTCACTGCCCTGCTTTTTTCCGTGTAGCTCATCTCGGCTGCCATACTGTAATTGCTGATAGCCGGATTTATTTTGTTCTGTTTTTCCTGTGACTGGGCGATTTTTCGGGTGACAGATTCCAGATTCTTTTTATCGTTTAGGTTTTTGTAAATGTTTCTGGCTTTAACCAAAAACTCTTCACTCTTGGCGTAATTCCCTTGATTAAAGTAATCATTAGCTATTCCTACATACGTGTCTGCAACTCCTTTATTATCATTATTGTCTACTGCCTTTTTCAACCTTGCCACAGATTTATTGGCATGGGTAACCCGCGTAGAATCCTGTGCTGTACAGAAATTTCCTGCAGCAAGAATGAAGATAAAGAGTATTTTAAAAAATAATTTCACGGATTTCAGATCTTTAATGCAAAGTAAGTAAAACTTTAGGGATCCTCTTCTATTCTTTACCAAGTCAAAGCCTCATTTCACCCAGTTTAGCTGATCAAAGAATCAGGGTCTTCATTTTTAAACGGTTCTGAAAATTATGTAAGAGGGAACACATAAGCTTTCTTTATATTTGTACTAACCATAAGAAATATTATTATGAAGAAAACATTCCACCTGTGGATGATACTCATTTTTTCTGTCAACAGTTATCATTCGCAGATCTATATTGAAAATGTAACTGTCGTGGATGTTATTCACAAAAAACTGGTTCCGGATCAGACAGTGGTTTTTTCAGGAAAACCCATTATAGAAATAAAGCCCAGCAGGCAGATCAAAATTCCTCAGAATTCCCATGTTATTGATGGCAAAGGTAAATATCTGATCCCGGGGATGACCGATTCTCATGTACACTTTTTTCAGAGTGGCGGCTTGTATGCGAGACCTGATGCCCTTGATCTCAGAAAACATGTTCCTTACGAAAAGGAAATCAGATGGAGTCACAACCAGATGGAAGATCTTCTTCAGCGTTATCTTAAAATGGGAATTACCTCAGTCATTGATCCCGGAGCTACCTACAATTTGTTAAAGCTTAGAGACTCTTTACAAGAAAATATACGTCTGCCATCAGTCTATATGTCGGGACCTCTTATTACGACTTATGAACCTGAAGTTTTTAAAAACCTTAATAAAGATGAACCTTTCAGGCTGCTGACTTCTATTGATGATGCAAAAAAGCTGGTACAGGAACAGCTTCCCTACAAACCTGACTTTATCAAAATATGGTATATCGTAACAGGTGATGCTGATAAAAAGAAAGAGCAGACCAAGAAACTGGAACCAGCCATAAAAGCAGTGATTGACGAAGCTCATAAAAATAATTTAAAAGTAGCTGTTCACGCTACAGAACGCTTCACCGCGGAAACCGCCGTACAAAACGGAGCTGATTATCTTGTACATAATATAGAAGATGAGATTATTTCCAATGATTTTGTAAAGCTTTTAAAATCAAAAAAAGTCATTGTAAGTCCTACCCTTACGGTAATGGATCATTATTATGATACTTATGGTCAAAAAATAGTCTACGATACCTATGAGCTGGAAAACTCCAATCCTGAAAGCATTGGTTCTATGTATGATCTTAAGCATCTTACACAAACCTCGGATTCTGCCATGCTCAATAAGCTTAAAACACGATTTAATACACCTAAAGTAAAAGCTTATATTTCAAAAATGGATTCTATCAGAAGAGTCAATCTCAAAAAACTGTCTGATGGAGGCGTAACGATTGCTGCAGGTACCGATGCAGGAAATATAGGAACTCAGCATGGATCATCATTTATGGCAGAACTTAAAGCGATGAAGGCAAGTGGAATGACCGAATGGCAGATCCTTCAGTCGGCAACAATCAATCCTGCTAAAATTCTTAATAAGGAAAAGGACTTTGGCAGTATTGAAGTGGGAAAAGCAGCGGATCTTGTTGTATTGAATTCCAATCCTGTTGAAAATCTGGGCAACCTTAGTGATATTAGTGCCATCTTCAGAAACGGAATGCCTATCGATGTGAAAAGAATTGTACAAAATACACCTGAGAAGCTGGTTCAGCAACAGGTAAACGGCTATAATGCCAGAAATATTGATGCTTTTATGGAACCTTATGCAGAGGACGTAGAGCTTTATATATTTCCTTCAAAACTGATCAGTAAAGGAAAGGAGGCTATGAGAAAAATCTATGTGAATCTATTCAGTACTACCCCAGATCTTCACTGTGAGATTACACAGAGAATCGTGAATGATCGATACATAGTCGACAAAGAAAACATTACAGGTCAAAGACCTGGAATACGGACAGAGGCAACAGCAATTTATGAAATCAAAGATGATAAAATTTCAAAGGTTTATTTTTTATCTCAAAAACATATTGATAAACATTAAGATCAGCCATTTCTATTAAAAGTAGCAGATCTGTATCTTTAAAACAGTTTCAAAATAACATCCATACCCTATTGGACAGGCCATTTCAGCAGAAATGGCCCTTTTTTTTATGATCCACCAAGTGAAAACCTCATTTCACCAAGTCTCTCCATTTCGGGTTTCAGATCGCAGTAATTTTACTTCAGAATTTAAAACAAGAAATTATGAAATTGAGACATTTTTTATTGATCGGAATCTTTACCCTGGGAAGTTTTGTAAATGCACAGGAAGTAAAGAAAAATGCAATTGAAGTAACAGGTATTGCAGAAATGGAAGTGGAACCGGATGAGATCATCTTCAGCATCGGCATCAAAGCAGATAACAAGAATGATCTGGCTGATAATGAAAAGAAGCTGTTTGAAACATTAAAAAACGCAGGCGTAAAGAACGAGGACATCAAGTTTAAATCGATGTATCAGAATATATACGCTAAAAACGGAAAATTCACGAAAAGCTATCAGTTCAAAGCCAGCACAAAAGCGAATATCAGCAAAATATTTGAAGACCTTAATCAGAAATGGGTAAGCAGCCTGAACGTCGCAGAAGTAAAAAACACCAAAATTGCAGACTTCAGAAAAACCATTAAAATCAATGCTTTAAAAGCAGCAAAAGAAAAGGCAGATTATCTGTTGGAAAGTATGGGTAAAAAGACGGGTGCTCCTATTGAGATCATCGAAATTGAAGACTACACCAGTGATATGGTTCTTCCCGTAGCTTACAAAAGCAGTGTCCGAAATATGCAGTTTGAAGCGGCAGATGCCCCGGTAGATTTTTCTTTTAACAATATTGAGAATATCAAGCTGAAATACAGCATCAAAACGAGATACGAAATCCTTTAGAATTAACAGATTTAAAAGACAGTCCGAAAGGGCTGTTTTTCTTTTTCCACTCTGATTTTTCAATTCACCAAGTGAAAGTCAGGTTTCACCAAGTCTCCCGTTTTTCACCCTTTAATACAGGTAATTTTACTATAGGAATTTAAAATAATACACTATGAAACGTTATTTATTACTACTCATCGCATTTTCTGTTTCCTTTTTAAGAGCACAGGAAATCAAAAAAGAAATTGAGGTAAAACAGGCTACCGTTTTCCTACAGGGTGCCAAAGTTTTCGGAAGCACAGCCGTCACCCTTCAGAAAGGAAGAAATATGGTGAGAATCATCAATCTCCCCAACAATCTGGATGAAAATACCTACAAAATTAATCTTGAAAAAAACACAACTCTTCTTTCCATAACCCCACAGAATAACTTTTTGAAAGATGAAGATTTATCTGAGGGAGAAAAAAAACTGGATGACGAAAGAAAAAAATTACAGAGACAGGTTAATTTACTGAATATTCAAATCAAGAATCTGACCGGCGAACAGAATATTATTAATGATAATTTAAAGATCTCTGCCAACGATAAATCTACCCCGCAGGAACAGCTGATCAAGCTGACTGAATTTTACAGAAAAAGAATGCTGGAGATTGATAACCAGGTTTTTGTTTTGAATGAGCAAAAAACAGTTTTAGATGAAGGGATCAATAAAATCACCAATCAATTTGCAGAAGAGCACACCAACAAGAATACGAACAGAAAAGAACTTCTTCTTGAGATCCTTGCTGATAATGAAACTCTTCTGAATTTAGGAATCAGCTATATTGTTTCTGATGCGGGATGGATCCCATCTTACGATCTGCGCGCAGAATCGGTAAAGAAACCGCTTGAAATGGTTTATAAAGGAAAGATTTATCAGAAAACAGGACAGGACTGGAAAAATGTAAAGCTTTTTGTTTCCACATACAGACCTTCCTACAATCAGGACAGACCGATTCTCTCTCCACTTTATGTTGCGGAATATACCGCTTATAATGCTCAGGCAGAAACAGCAAGTTACAAATTGAAAACAACTGCAAAAGAAGTGAATTCTTATCAGATGAGAGAAGACGCTGTCGTTAAACCAAGTCAGATTCCGATAGCAACTGTTTCGGACAGTCAGATGAACATAATTTATGAACTTAATTATAACCAAACCATTCTAAGCCAGGAAAAAGAGCAGTATGTAATCCTTGATAAAAAACGGATTGATGCCACGTATAAGTACCATACAGTTCCAAAACTGAACAATCAGGTATTCCTTATGGCATTTATTAAAAGCTGGCAGAATCTTAATCTGATCTCCGGAGAGGCCAATATTTATTTTGAAGATAATTACATCGGAAAAACCAATATCGCCAGCAATTATGTAAAAGACGAATTCCCAATCTCTCTGGGTGTAGATGAAAGAATTACCGTAAAAAGGATCAAACTTGAAGACAAAACTTCTCAGAAAAACTTTAACAGTAATAAATGGGAAACTGAATCCTTCCAGATCAGTATCAGAAACAACACAAAAGAAAGTATCGAACTGGAAATCCTCGATCAGCTTCCGATCAGCGAAAATTCTAAAATTCTGGTTAAAGCTTTAGAAATTGGAAACGGAAGTCTTGATGAAAAAACGGGAAGTATTCTTTGGAACAGAAATATAGGCAGCGGAAGTTCCGAGAAGATCAGTTTGTCCTATGAAGTGAAGTATCCGAAAGAAATGCAGATTCAATATTACAGCAGATAACTAAAAAAAATAATACAATGACTACTTTAAAAATCTTAGCACTGACAGCCGTTACCGCTTTTTTAAGCTCCGGCAGCTTTTCAAACACCGGCTGTGCAAACAGCTCAACATCAGACAGAACAGCATTGGTACAAAATGCCTCCGTCCCTGAGATTCCAATGCCGGCAAAGGATAATAAAATCCAGGTGGCCCTTCTTCTGGATACTTCCAACAGTATGGACGGGCTCATTGATCAGGCCAAATCAAGATTGTGGAATATTGTCAATACTTTAACCACACTGAAGTATAACGGACAGGCTCCACAGGTAGAAATAGCTCTTTATGAATATGGAAACGACGGTATCCGTGATGATAATTACATTCGTCAGGTTACTCCACTTACCCAGGATCTTGATCTGGTTTCGGAGAAATTATTTGCACTGAGAACCAATGGAGGCAGTGAATACTGTGGTGCTGTAATCCGCGATGCTTCGATGAATCTGAACTGGGATGGCAACGAAAAAAGCATGAAACTCATTTATATTGCAGGTAATGAGCCTTTTGATCAGGGTCGTGTGAATTACAAAGAAGTGATCGCAAAAGCCAAAAATAAAAACATCTATACAAATACCATTTTCTGTGGCAGCAGAGAGGAAGGAACCCAAACTTTCTGGCAGAATGGAGCCGTTTTGGGAGGAGGCAAATATTTTAATATCGACAGCGACAGAAAAGTGATCTATATTGAAACACCTTATGACGTGAGGATTTCAGAATATAATGCAAAACTGAATGACACCTACATTTTTTATGGAAGCCATGGCTCTGAATACAAACAAAAACAGGCTGCTCAAGACAGAAATGCAGAAGTCCAGTCGGTATCCAATTACGTAGAAAGAACCGTAGCTAAGTCTAAGAAAAATGCTTATAAAAACGATCACTGGGATCTTGTCGACAAAGCTGAAAAAGATGCAGGTTTCATCGCTACTGTAAAAGATGATGCCCTTCCTGCTGAACTGAAAGGTAAGAGTAAGGAAGAAATCAAAAAAGCAGTGGCTGTAAAATCTGCAGAACGTGGAAAGATCCAAAAAGAAATTGAACAGCTTTCCAGAAAGCGTCAGGAATATATTGAAACCGAAATGAAAAAACGGGGTAATGCAGATTCCGACGATCTGGGAAAAGCAATTGAAAGATCAATCATGGAGCAGGCAAAAGCGAACGGCTACAGCTCTAAATAAATTCATTGAACAATCTGTTAAGTAAGGCTTCGGGTGCCGAAGCCTTACTTTCGTCTCAATATCCATTTCAATTGTAATCTACACTTGGGGGCAGAGGCACCCGAAGCCCTCAGGTTTTTATCTCCCGAATTTAAAATATTCAGACAGGAGGTGTTTTTTATTTTTCATAAAAACGGAAGCCATTTCCATTCCTGTAATGGAAAAAGTAATTCCATTTCCTCCAAAGCCCAAGACAAAATAAGAATTTTTAAATTTTTTATGCTCTCCAATATAGGGTAATCCATCTTTGGTTTCACCGAAAGTTCCGGCCCAGACAAAATCTGTATAGAAATGATAGTCAGGTTTTATTTTTTTCAGGTTTTTAAGAATTTCCTTTTCTTTTTTATCCAGCAGGGCATCACGTTTACCGGCATCATTGAAGTCTTCATCTCCACCACCGATCAGAAGCCTTCCGTCGTCTGTTGTACGCATGTAGATGTAAGGATCATCGGTATTCCAAACCAATGTACTGCTGATGTTTTTAAACTTGTCATCATCAATTTCTGAAACGATCGCGAAAGTGCTTTTCAGATCAACAAAGTGTTCCTTCAGCAGGTTCTTGCTTTCATAGCCTATACAATAAATCACTTTTTTTGCTTTGATATGATACCCACTGTCTGTTGTCATAAGATTAAAACCTTTATGATATTTCACATTTGTCATTTCAGTTTTATCAAATATTTTCAGTCCTTTTTTTACATTATGTTCGAACAGTTCATGAGCAAATTTAAAAGCATCAATACTCGCTCCCTGTTTTGACAGGATTCCCCCATAGGTGTTTTCAAATCCAAACTGTTCTGTAATTTGTTCTGCTTCGAGCCATTTTACATTAAATCCGGCATCTTTTCTGGCTTTATATTCTTCTTTAAGCCACTTTACATCTTTCTTTTTTGCAGCAAAATACAGTGATTTTTTTCGTTTAAAACCAGCATCAGACCTAATTTGTTTTGACAGTTTTTCCAGGGTATCTATGGCCTCGGAGCAAGCTTTATAACTTTCCACAGCTCCTTTTTCTCCTATCATTTCGGTGAGTTCATAAAGGGGAACATCTATTTCATACTGAAGCATGGAGGTAGTCGCAGAGGTACTTCCGTTACAGATCTCACGTTTGTCAATCAGGATCGTTTTGTATCCATCGCTGATCATCTGATGAGCGATAAGACTTCCGGTAATACCGCCTCCGATAATTAATACATCACATTCTTCATTGGACTTCATGGAAGGATAAGATGCTATCAGCCCATTCTTTAACAGCCAGAAAGGTTCATTTGATTTTAGATCCATAATTGAATATTATATTAGAAAAAGTAGTAATTACACGTATTTTAACGATTTATTATCATTTTATGGTGCAATTATTGTACCCAGTTTAAATCCAACCATTAAAAATATTAAGTATGATAACGATTATTCCAGAAGCTCCGGATAATGTTGCCGCATTCAATGCAACAGGAGAAATAACCAAAGAAGATTTTGAAAACCTTGTCATACCACATGTAAAAGAAAAAGTAGAACAGTTTGGCGAGCTGAATTACCTATTGTATTTGGATACTGATCTGGATAATTTTACCATGGGGGCATGGCTTGAAGATGCATTTTTAGGATTAAAAAATCTTACAAAATGGAATCGTGCAGCTATTGTTACGGATAAAGAAGCCGTACAGAACTTTACAGATATCTTCAGTGTTCTGATGCCTGGAGAGTTCAAATCTTTTCCTAAAGAAAACTTATACAACGCCCTTTACTGGTGTAAAAACGGCAATGAGGTAGAAGTATAATATGATCTTATAACAAAAGAGACTTGGTTCAAATTGATGAATCAAGTCTCTTTTTCTGTATCAGTGAATGAGCAATCTTTAACCTTGATTAAAGATTACCAATATTTTTCTTTTTAAAATGAAACAACAGATTGACGGCACGAAAATCTGCATCATATTCTGTTAATTACTTATCGCAAGGTATACAATCCACAGCAGTATCATCTTTACCGGGAGTTTCTTTTCCGTAGAGATATCTGTATCTGAGGCTTATCGCAAGACCTATAAACGTCATCCCCACCCCTACAAGCGAAGGATATTTGAATGAAAACCCATATTCTAAAGGAATTCCGCCAAGGAAAGCCCCCATTGCATTGGCGATATTAAAAGCAGCCTGCATGAATGCAGCAGCCATCATTTCACTTTTAGGAGCAGCTTTCATCATCATAATATTGATAGGTGCAGCCACAGACATCGACAATGCTCCACAAACGAATGTCAGGATAAGTGCTATATTCTGATGCTCTGCAAAGAAAAACACCCCGGCAAGAGAAATCATCATTAGAAAGATCAGTAATGCACATGTTTTTTCAGGTCCAAGCCTGTCGGAAATAAATCCTCCGGCAAGATTCCCAACCACCATTCCTGCCCCGGCAAGAACCATCACATAGGCCATCTGGTTACTCTGTATGCCTGCAACTATGGTCATCAATGGTGTAATATAGCTGAACCATGTGAAAAGACCACCGAATCCAATTGCTGTAATCCCCAAAACCAGCCACGACTGTTTATTTTTAAGAAATTTCAACTCTTCAAGGAAGTGGGTATCCTGATTGGACTCTATTGCAGGAAGCCATAATTTAAGAAACAATATTGCGAAAAGCCCGATCAGTGCTACAATGGCAAAGTAAAGTTTCCAGTGATAAGCATGTCCTATATAGGTAACAAGCGGTACCATGACCAGATTGGCGACCGTGAGTCCCGTAAACATTAAGGATATATAAAATGCCTCCTTCCCTTTTCCAGCCATACGTGATGCAACCACCGTTCCTACCCCAAAGAATGCCCCGTGAGGAAGTCCGGACATAAATCTGATGATCAGCATGCTCGTATAATCAGGAGCTACTGCAGAAAGTCCATTAAACAAAGTGAAAAGGATCATCAGGACCATCAACACTTTTTTAGGTGGAAATTTTACGGAATATCCGATAAGGATGGGCGCTCCAATTACCACACCCATGGCATAAGCAGAGATCAGGTGTCCTGCTTCGGGAATGGTGATCTTTAAGCTGTTTGCAATATCCGGAAGCAGCCCCATTACGGTAAATTCCGTGGTTCCGATTCCCAGACCGCCTATAGCCAGCGGTATGATTCTTTTATCAATCTTCATTGTCAGTAAACTTCTTTTTCGAATTTAATGGTAAGTGATTTTTTCGTAAAATTAAAAATGGTAATACCCCTTTATTTTGAAAGTGCAAAAATCGTGAGAAATATTGGTTTTCACTTCTCTTGAAATGATAAAAATTTGCTCCATATTAACCTTTTTATGTAATTTTAAAATCAGAATCAATCAAATGAGAACAAGATGAAAATTCAGAAAGAGGTTATAGAATTTGAGAAAGGGAAATCTTTTAAGCTTTTTTCACCTTCTTTAAAGAACTGTTTTTTCTGGCATCATCACCCGGAAATAGAGCTGGTGTATGTGGAAGCGGTCAATGGAATCCGGCACGTGGGAAGGGACATTTCAGGTTTTACAGAAAGTGATTTGCTCTTGATAGGCTCCAATGTCCCCCATCTTAATTTCGATTATGGTATTCAGACGGAATGCAGGCAATTGGTTCTTCAGATGAGAGAAAATTTCCTTCATGATATCATCTTTCCTGTTCCTGAGTTTGAAAATATTAAAAAACTTCTGGAAAGGTCTTATTTAGGGCTCTCTTTTTCAGGAGAAACAAAGAAAACGGTCGTTGAAAAACTTCATGATATTAAGGGCACAAACTCTTTTGATTCTCTTATAGGATTGATTGAAATTCTTCAGATCCTTGCTTCGTCAAATGAAGTAAAGGAACTCAATAAGGAAGATACCAGAATCAAGTGGTTTCTGAACGATAAGATCAGAATGGGAACCATCTACGACTACATTCACGGAAACTATGACAGAAAACCCAATGTGAATGAAATTGCAAAGATCGTCAGCTTGAGTACTCCCGCTTTCTGCCGCTATTTTAAAAAGCAGACCAATATGACCTTCACCGAGTTTGTCAATAACTACAGAATAAATCAGGCAAAAATATTCCTGCTAAAGGATTATTCTGTGACAGAGGTTTGCTTTCAGGTGGGCTTTGAGAGTTTATCCTATTTCAATAAATTATTCAAACAGCATACGGGTGAAACGCCTTCTGAATTCAGGAAAAAATACTTGAGGAATATTGAGATACGGAACTAGATTTTTTTCTGTGAGTTTAACCACCCCGTCAAAAATTCTTTGAATTTTCGCCACCCCTCCACGGGAGGGGAATTCTAAACCGACTACTTTTTGTCAATATAAAAATCTTCGATTTTCAAAGAACTAAAGGATCTTCGTTTTAAAACCTCTTTACTTAAAATAACCAAATGTTAAAAAAAACTTTGTTTTTTCTGTGGTTAAAAGAAATGTATTCAATAGAGACTTCCTAAAATCTTACTTAAATAAAAAAAACCGCTTCAAAAATGAAGCGGCTGTATTTTCTAGTGGATATGTTTTTCAGCGTGATAAGAGCTTCTTACCAATGGTGAACTTTCTACGTGTCTGAAACCTAAGCTTCTTGCAAAATCTCCCAGTTCATCAAATTCTTCCGGTGTAATGAATTTTTTTACAGGCAGATGCTTCTTGGTAGGCTGAAGATACTGTCCCATTGTAATCACATCTACATTGGCATTTCTGATATCTTCAATGGTCTGGAAAACCTCATCTTTAGTTTCACCCAAACCAAGCATTACTCCGGTTTTGGTTCTTCTCTGTCCAGCTTCCTTCAAATATCTCAGTACTTCTAAGCTTCGCTCATATTTAGCCTGGATCCTAACTTCTCTTGTCAGACGTTTTACGGTTTCCATATTGTGAGAAATCACTTCCGGAGCCACATCTACCAATCTGTCAATATGCTTTGTAATTCCCTGAAAATCCGGAATAAGCGTTTCCATCGTTGTTCCGGGAGAAATTCTTCGTACTGCATTTACAGTCTCTCCCCAAAGGATGGAACCCATATCTTTCAGATCATCACGATCTACAGAAGTAAGAACAGCATGCTTGATTTTCATTAATTTAATAGAACGGGCCACTTTTTCAGGTTCATCCCAATTCACATCAAGCGGTTTTCCTGTTTTTACACCACAGAATCCACAGCTTCTGGTACAGATATTTCCAAGGATCATGAACGTTGCCGTTCCTTCTCCCCAGCATTCTCCCATATTCGGACAGCTTCCGCTCTGGCATATGGTATTTAATTTATATTTGTCGACCAAAGTCCTCAGTTCCCTGTAGTTCTTTCCGGTAGGAAGTTTTACGCGGATCCACTTTGGTTTTTGAACGGTAGTATCTTGAACTAAATTTTCCATTTATTTCTCAAATTGAAGGTTCAAAGTTAAGGATTTTTTTATCGAAACAATCAAAGACTGGCATTGATAGAACAGATAATTTCGTAAATTTAAACCTTACTATTTCCTATGAAGACGACATTTTGCTTTCTATCTATTATTTTCAGTACATTTTGTTTTGCTCAGAAAGAATTTCAGCCAGCGGGCTCAGAGATTATTGAAACTGTTGACGGTGATCTGGACGGAGATCAAATTCCTGAAAAAGTTATGATTTATAATACAAAAGACGAGGGTGAACTTGGGAAAATAAGAGAACTCCAAATTTTGAAAAAAATTAATGAAAAATGGATAATTTTAGAAAAATCGAGAAATGCCATTTTGGAAAGTAGCGCAGGCGGAATGATGGGCGATCCCTATCAAAGTACAGCCATTAAAAATGGAATTTTAATAATAGAGCATTATGGAGGAAGCAGTTGGAAATGGGGAAATACAGATAAATACAGGTTTCAGAACGGACATTTTGAACTGATTGGTCACTCTTCTGAAGGTGGAAGACCTGGGGATTACTGGATTGAAGTGGATTTTAATCTTTCAACCGGACAGCTTAATTACAAAAAAGATGTGGAAAATACCGCAGAATATGGCAAGTCCAAAAAGGAAACTTACATTAAAAAAGGATTAAAGATTAATCTTCAGAATATCAATCAAAGGGAACAGAGAAAAATTATCCTTCCAAAAACGAAGGAAACTGTTTATATCTGAGAATCCGTGTCTAGTTTTTAATTATCATCAAACTCATTATTCTTAAGTAATTCCGCTAGAACTTTTTTGGCACGCATGACCCGTACTTTCGTGTTTGCAACAGAGATTCCCAATTCTTCTGCAATTTCTTTGATACTTTTTTCCTCAAAAAATCTCAGTTTGATAATATCCTGATAATTGGCATCTAAAGACTCTATGGTTTTGATGATTTTTTTCTGCTCTTCATTGGAGATCATCAGTTCTTCCGGAGATTTGGCAAACTGATTTTTAACTTCATCAAGATTTTCGGTTGGGTCCTGATTTTCGCGGCTTCTTTTTCGCCAGAAATCAATGACCGTATTTTGGGCAATAGTTAATATCCAGGTTTTAAACTGAAAATGCGGATCATACATATCCAGTTTCGACAACACTTTTGAAAAAACATTTACCGTAATCTCATCTGCATCATTTTCATCTTTTACTTTCTTCATGACAAATGAAAAAACATCCACCCAAAAGATATTGATGAGTTTAGTCTGGGCCTTCTGGTCCTTTTCTTTTGCCTTTTGAATAAGCAGGAATAGCTGTTCGTCGTTCATTATTAACAAATATAATTTTTTTAAGTGAAAAGACAAGGGAGCAAATACGCCTTTTTATACTTTGAACTTTTTGCCACGTGACATCTAGTCTCCATACTCCTGAATTTACTATCTTTGCACCATAAAATTTTAAAGTAAAATATAGATGAATTCCTTTATAGAAGAACTTAAATGGCGTGGTCTTTTTGCCGATATGATGCCAGGAACCGACGAACAGCTGAATAAAGAGGTAACTACTGCATATATTGGTTTCGACCCGACTGCTGATTCTTTGCATATCGGAAGTCTTATCCAGATCAAAATTTTAGCGCACTTCCAGCAGCATGGGCATAAGCCAATTGCTTTGGTGGGTGGTGCTACAGGAATGATTGGAGATCCTTCAGGAAAATCTGCAGAGAGAAACCTGCTGGACGAAGCGACTCTTCTTCATTACGTAGACTGTTTGAAGAACCAGCTTTCGAAGTTTTTAGATTTTGAGGGTGATGGTCCTAACAAAGCGGAATTGGTAAACAATTACGATTGGATGAAAAACATCTCTTTCCTTGACTTCGCTAAAAATGTGGGAAAGAATATCACAGTCAATTATATGATGGCGAAAGACTCTGTTAGAAAGAGATTTTCGGGAGATGGCGGAGCAGATGGTATGAGTTTTACGGAATTCACTTACCAGCTTATCCAGGGATATGACTTCCTTCATCTGTACCAAAATAATAATGTCAAGCTTCAGATGGGAGGTTCTGACCAGTGGGGAAATATCACTACAGGTACTGAACTGATCCGCAGAAAGGCTCAGGGAGAAGCTTTTGCCTTAACAGTTCCATTGATTACGAAAGCCGATGGTTCTAAATTCGGAAAATCTGAAAGCGGAGAAAATTACTGGCTGGACAAAAAGAAAACATCTCCTTACAAATTCTATCAGTTCTGGCTTAATGCTACTGATGATGATGCAGAGAGATTCATCAAATTTTACACTTTCATCGCAAAAGAAGAAATTGAAACTTTAGTTGAAGAGCACAAAACAGCTCCTCACGAAAGAAAACTTCAAAAAAGACTGGCTGAAGAAGTCACAGTTTGGGTACACGGAAGAGAAGAGTACGAAAAATCACTTAAGGCTTCAGAAATTCTTTTCGGACGTTCTACAGCAGAAGATCTGGTAAGCCTTGATGAAGAAATTTTCCTTGAAGTTTTTGACGGTGTTCCGCAAAAAGAAGTTGTAAAAACTGATGTTTTGGGAGTTAATATCGTTGATCTTCTTTCTGAAAAATCAGGTTTCCTGAAATCTAAAAGTGAGGCTCAAAGGGAAATTAAAGGAAATGCTATTTCTGTAAACAAAGAAAAAGTAAATGACACCTATACGGCTAATGAAAGCGACCTTATTGACGGCAAGTTTTTACTGCTTCAAAAAGGTAAGAAAAGCTACTTCATTGTAAAGGTTATTTAATTTTCAATACCCTATAAAAAGGACCGGCGCTGAGAGTACTCTCAGCGCCGGTTTTTATTCATGATAGTTACTTAGTTTTTAGAATACATAACTTGCGGATGCAGATAAAATCTTTCCGGTTGAAGTTCCTTCTTTTTTCAATTCACCATCTACCCAGATCTGAACTTTCAAATTAGATGAAGCATCTACTCCCAGTGCATTCACAACAACATTAGCATTGTAAGCTCCTGTCTCTGAAGTCACTTCCGGACTGGTCCAGGTTGCCCCGCTAAGACTGGTTGCTGTGGTAGGATTACCGTCAATTCCATACACCGCCGCTTCGATATTACTTCCCGAAGAAGCTATAGCTTTAAAAACGACTTTATGGCTTTTCTTTGATCCATTAACATTGTTGTCATCGTCATCGTCATTACTACAAGATGTGACAGCTCCAATCAGCATTGTTGTTAACAAAACAAAAAATGCACCTCTCAACAGTTGACTCATTTTCATTTTTTTCATAATCTTTTTTGTTTAAATTTTAATTACTTTATTTTAATATTCTATGATTAATGATTTGATCTCTGCAAAGCTATTGGAGTCAGTTTATTTTATCAATCCTGAAAAATCTGTATTTTTTTCTACCAGAATTCTGGTATTTTTTTTACTGAAAAATTTAATTAAATTGAACGTTTTAATTTTTTTTCACAGAATTGATACCCAATGAAGAGATTACTGATTCTATTAAGCATATTATTATCTTTCGCTTTACAGTCACAGCAAGTTCTCCCTCTCAATGAGAAATTCTATTTAGACAGCTTACAGAACATTACAAAAAACTCTGCAGTAAATACTTCGAAAGCAAGTGCGTATTTTCTGTTATCCAATTATTACAGAAACAGCGATTCTCTTTTGAGTAAAAAGCACCTGGAAATTGGGAAAACCTTCATTAAAAATGATGCTTTTCTTACTGCAAAATATGATTACTACGAGGGGCAATATTACCTTGACCGAAATAAAGAAAAGGCCGCTGCCTTTTATCAAAAGGCTATTAAGGTATTATCCAAATTAAAAACCAGGGAATCTGATTTTTACCAGGCTTTAGCATGGTACGGATATGGAGTTTCCCAAAAAGATAAGGAGGGCTATCCTTTTTTAGTGAAGATTGTCCTTGAAAAATGTATTCCATTGATCAAAAAATATGGGAACAGCAGGAACTTAGGATTTGCCTATACTCAGCTTGCAGTCATTCTTACCTATAATGCGCAGCTTGATAAGGCCCAAAATTATAATGCTCAGGCTTTAGAAATTCTTGAAAAAGGCTATCCGAAATCCCCTGAATTATTTTTTACTTATTTGAACACCGCCAGTAATTTCTGCTATCAGGCAAAAGGAAATGAAGCAAAAAAGTATCTTGATAAAGCTGAAAAATTAATTATTCCTTATCCGGAATCTTCATCCAATTCGTTTTATTATTATAGTAAAACACTCTATTTTATTACCAAACAGGAAAATTTACAGGCATTACCCACTATTGAAAAAGGACTCGCATATACCAAAAAATTCAATCAGAATCTGCAGGCGCAAATGTTCTATTTCAACAAGTATGATATATTAAAAAAATTAAAGAGATACCGTGAAGCTAAAGATGTTTTGGAAAATATTCTGGCAGAAAAATCACTTGTTCTTGATCTTAACAACAGAAAAACGATCTATAAACAACTTTCTGCCCTAAATGAGGAAATGGGAAATGCAAAAGAAGCTTTGGTATGGGAACAAAGATATTCCAAACTCAATGACAGTCTGAGCAGTGCCAATGTAAGGCTTGAAATCAACAAACTTGAAACAAAATTCAATACTGCTGAAAAGGAAAGAAAAATAGCAACTCTGAATGCAGAAAAGAACCAGAAAGATTTAGAGGTAAACAAGAAAAATTCCTATTTATGGGGGCTGAGCCTAGTCTTATTATTACTTGTAAGCCTTTTGTTGTTTCTCTTTGTTATTTTCAGAAAAAATAAAAAAATAAACGAGCAGAGAATCAACGACATTAAACAAAAGGAGGAACTATCGCTTACCAGAGCCATTCTTGATGGTGAAGAAAGAGAAAGGGAACGCATTGCCAGAGATCTTCACGATGGTTTGGGCGGGATGCTTGCCGGAGTTAAAATTAATTTTTCCACCTGGTCTTCCAATCATTTACATCCTGAAAAAGATCAAGAGTTTTATAAGATTTTGGGTAAATTAGACAATTCTGTAAGTGAACTTCGTCACATAGCAAGAAATTTAATGCCTGAGTCGCTTATTAATTTCGGATTGGAAACGGCTTTAAATGATCTATGTGAATTTTACTCCAGAAAAGATCTGGATATTGATTTCCAGACAATTGATATCAAAAAGAATCTGCCCTTACCCATTCAGCTTAATATTTACCGGATTGTACAGGAATTATTAGCGAATGCTATAAAACATGCCGAAGCCAGCAATATTCTTTTGCAGTGCTCCCAATCCACTGAAAATTTTCTTATTACCATTGAAGATAACGGAAAAGGATTTGATAAAAATATTGAACAGACCACAAAAAGTATGGGACTTCGAAATTTGAAGAACCGGGTGAATTATCTGAAAGGAACAATGGAAATCAGTTCAGATACTCAGGGTACAACCATTAACATTGAACTTAGCATTGATGGAGAATAAAAAGATAAACATCGTCATTGTAGACGATCATCCCATCGTCATCGAAGGATTAAAAATGATGCTGGCCAACCAACTTGGTTTTACAGTTTCAGAAAGTTTCACATCCGGAAAAGAGATCACTTCTTTTATCAGGAATCATAAAGTGGATATTATTCTTTTGGATATTACCCTACCTGATGCTAACGGCACAGAACTCTGCAGGGAAATAAAAAAAATATCACCTGCTACTTCTGTAATCATGTTCAGCAACCGGTCTGAAAGAAGTATTATTATGCAGTCTATACAAAACGGTGCAAGCGGTTATATTCTTAAAAACACCTCTATAGATGAATTAGTGGTATGTATTCAGGGCGCTCATTCGGGAAATATTGTTTTCTGTAATGAAACTAAGGAAATTATCAGCAAACCCTCTCACAACGAGGTCCCAATCCCACGACTGACAAAAAGGGAAAAGCAGATTTTGCAAATGGTAGCAGATGGAAAAACCAGTATTATAATTGCAGACGAGCTATTTCTAAGCCCTCTTACCGTGGAAACACACCGTAAAAATCTCTTACAGAAATTCCAGGCAAAAAACTCTACCGAACTCATCAGCCGTGCTGCCCAACAGAATATGATTGACAGCAATTAATAAAAAAACCGCTTATTAAAAGCGGTTTTATATTTTATATCAGTATAGAATGAATTTATAATTCTAAGAAACTGTAATTAACAGAAGCGACCAAAGGACCTGCTCCTACCATCTTTTTGGTTCTTACAATTTCGCCGTCTATCCAAAGATTCACGATCAGTTCAGAATTGGCATCCGGAAGATCTGCTTTAGCAGCAAGGTTCAATTGAGCCTGGCTGGAGTTTACGAAAAATTCGCCACTTCCCCAGGTAGTTCCCACTGGATCGAAAATATCGGTCTTAACGGTTCCTACTTGTGTTACAATAGCTCTAATAACACCTCCGGTAGTTGTTTTTACTTCAAACTGCACAACGTGATCTGTATACTCATCATCATCATCCTTTTTACAAGAATTCACCACAGTAATTACAGAAAATAATAAAACGAATAAAAAAGAAAGTCTAAGTAAACTTTTAGATTTGTAAAATTGCTTCATTTCTCCAAATAGATTTTTAATGTTTCAAATATAAGTTTTTTATTAATATAAAAATAACTTTTATGAAAAATTTCCAACAAAGATTTCCAAATAATATCAAATCAGCAAAATGAACAATGGCAGAATCAACCCGCATTTGAAGATATAATAAGCCCAATACTGAATGTGAAATACACGTCTTCCATTTAGAATTTTACCATCTGATTTAATTATATTTGCTGTATGAATTTAGATTATATAGTAAGAGAACCGGAACATATCACTCCCAATACTACTGTACTTTTCATGCTGCACGGCTATGGCAGTAATGAACAGGATCTTTTCAGCTTCAGGGAGACACTTCCCGCCGACTGGCTTATCGTAAGTTTCAGAGCACCCAGAGATACCCAGTTTGAGGGATACTCATGGTTTGACATTGATTTCAACAATCCTGAAAATTTTATTGATATTGTACAGGCTAAGGAAGCACTGAACGGAGTCCTGGAAAGCATCCTGAAAGTAGTTAATCATTATGGTCTTACGGAAGGTAAAGTTAATTTATGCGGTTTCAGCCAGGGTGGAATGTTGTGCTATGCTTTAGCCCTAAAACATCCTGATATGTTTAATTATGTAGCCTGTCTGAGCAGCTATCCTGAGGAAAAACTTCTGGATGGTATTGTAAAAGACAAAAAGAAACTGGAAAAACTTCGCTTTTTTATATCCCATGGAACAGACGATGCTGTCATCCCAATGGAATGGGGAAGAAAAGCAGCAGACCTGCTGTATGACCTGAGCTGCTATTTCACTTTCCGGGAGTATATGAGCGGACATGGGGTTAATCAGAAAAACTATATGGATCTGATGGATTTCTTTGCAAAATAGTCACAGTCCCACTTTTAAGTAAAATAAAAAAAAATCCTGCATTACTGCAGTTTATATAAACATTCCTGTCTTTGGAATGTTTTTTCGTTTATATTAATGAGAATTTCACTAAATTCAGTAAATGAAAATAAAGCTTTCTTTACTGGCATTACTCTTTAGCATTTTTATGAGTGCCCAGAACTCTTTTGAGCTCATTAATGCCAAAAAAGTAGTCATCCCTTTTAAGCTTATCAATAACCTCATTTTTATTCCTATTAATATCAACGGTGCTGAACTGACATTTATGCTGGATACCGGAGTCGCGGAAACCATCCTTTTCAGTCTGGAAAATAAAGAAGTCAAGTTACAAAATATAGAAAAGGTAAAATTTTCGGGGTTAGGGGGAAATATGAGTATAGACGGTTTTAAATCTGACCGTAATATTGCCAAAATAGGTGATCATATCATCAATTCTTCCATGCTTCTGTTCATTGTCATCGATGAGGAATTCAATATATCATCTCATATAGGAATTCCGGTGAATGGGGTAATCGGTTATCATTTTTTTAAGGACCATCCCGTTTCAATAGATTATACAGCAAAAAAAATAACCGTCTATCAGGACAAAGATTTGTTTAAAAAGAAGATCAGAAAATTTACCGAACTGCCTATGAGCATTGAAAAGGATAAACCTTATATCTATGCAGATATAGAGATGACAAACGATAAGAAAAGTTCAAAATTACTGATCGATCTTGGCAATAGTGATGCTATTTGGTTATTTCCCACTCTTATCAAAGACTTTGTTTACAACAGACCCAATATTGATGATTATCTGGGACGTGGTTTCAATGGAGATATTTACGGGAAGAGAAGCAGGATTCATAATTTTTATCTTAAAGACTTCAAATTTGAAAAGCCGCTCACTGCAATGCCTGATGAATATTCTATCCAGCACGTCACTCTCGTTGCAGATAGAAAAGGATCTGTAGGCGGTGAAATCACACGACGGTTTACCACTGTTTTCGATTACGCAGGCGGAAAGTTATATTTGAAAAAAAACAGGAATTTTAATGATCCTTTTCATTTCAACATGAGCGGTTTGGATTTTAAACAGGATGGATTGGAGTGGCAGGAAGACCGGGTGAAAATTGAACCCAAGTTATCATCCGACGGCAGCCGGGAAATTTCTGTAGGAAGCAGCGACTTCCAGTATAAATTTTTTCTAAAACCTATCTTTTCCGTAGCAGGCATTAGAAAGAATTCGCCGGCATTTAAAGCAGGGCTCAAAAAAGATGACCGCGTCATCAGCATCAATGGAAGTAAAACTTCGGATATGACCATGGAAAAGATCATGGAACTGATGAAGTCAGAAGAAGGAAGAAATATCACTATATTGGTCCAGAGAAAAAATAAAGAAATGACTTTTGATTTTGTATTAGAAGATCCTATCCCATATCAAGAATAAAACAGGCAGCATGAAAACTGAAGAAAGCACAATAGATAAAATAAGGACCCGCCCAAGATTTAAAATGTTTACTCATCTTACGAAAGAGCAGTATGCAGAAAATCTTAAAAAATATCTTGCTGACCATAAAGATGAATTTTCAGGAAATATCAACAGAGAGGTTGCTACCATTTATGTAGAAACGAAATATGATAATTACTGGAAACCCCGGCTGTCATTAAGAATAGAAATTGAAGACGATGAAACTGCTATTCGGGGTGTATTTGGACCCAGCTCAGCGGTCTGGACGTTTTTTATGTTTCTTTACTTTTCTTTTTCTATTTTATGGATGACTTTTTTCACGATGTTTTATGTAGAAAAGCAAATAAAAAGCGCTGAGTTCCCGTGGGCCCTGAGCGCTTCATTTATGATGTTATTTTTCATTCTTCTTACTTATGCAGCGGCCAGATTCGGACAGCACAAGGGCAAAGAAGAAATGCTTAAACTAAGAAGATTTGCTGAAGAATCTACTTTACAGTTTGAGAAGATTCTTAATTAGCAGGAATTTCTGAAGGTTTCTCAGTTTGAGCCGGTACTGCCATTGCTTTAGCGGCTTTGATAGAATCTGCCACTTTTTCTCTGTTATCCTGCTCTCTGATCATTTTTTCAACATTCGGCTGCAGAAGTTTAGTCATTTCCTCCACTGAAATATTATTGGCATTGGGATCATCCAACAGTTTTTTCCACGGTTTTCTCCCCCCCCATTTGTAGTCTCCAAATACCATAACAGCAGTTCCTTTTGCTTTGGTAGTAGCCCCCCCGGGATTCAGAATCCAGGTATCTGCATAAGAATATAACCATTGGGCATCTTTCATCAAAAGGCGCAGACACGAATGCGATGCAGGATAACCCGGAAGATCATACTGGTGCCATCCGATACCTCCGATATTATGAATATTAAAGTTATAAGGAAGTTTCCACTCGCTGCTGACGGTCGAAATCGACAGTTTCTTTTTCCAATTGGCAAAAGTAAGTCCGCGTGTAGTTTGTGCTGCCTTCTTACCCATACTCGTCGGACCCCACTTCACCAGGCTACCGTTAGAATAAACGCCGTAAGCCTGTATAGGATAAGAAAAAATAACAAACTTTTTCACACCGCTCAATACATCCAGCTGCATGGGAAAAGGAGAATAGGACATCAATGTAGTATCTATTTTTGCAGGAACTACCAATGTATCCGTATTGAATCTGTTTTTAGAATCCAATCTGTTTAATGCCAGAATAGCATAACGTTCTTTTTCGCTGTATTTTTTGCTGAATTCCGCATATACGGAATCTCTCAGTTTTTTATCTTTAGGAAGGACAAAAGCATTATAAAAACCATTCTCCTGCATTGCCGGCGGAACAGATTCTTTTTGCACGACCGAATCTTTTCTGATGGAATCTTTTTCCATAGCAGGGGTTTCTGCCGAGGAAACTGTATCTTTAAAATTATCGCTTATTTTTTCAATTTCTTTCTTACACGAAACCAGTATTGCAGCGCTAAAGCAGAGGTATAAAAATGTTTTTTTCACAGATATGTTTTTCATAAATAAACAGGCCATTTAGTTTGGTTACCCATTGCAAATATCAGACCTAAAATTGAATCATGAAAGACATTCTAAAAAATACCGTAAAAAAACGGTATTGAAGGATCCTGTTTTACAGCAACTTATTGGTTTTAGCGTATGACAGGGCTTCAGCAATGTTATTGACTCCAATTTTTTCAAAGAGTTTTTTACGGTGAAATTTTACGGTATCCGCAGAAATAAATAATTTTTCCCCAATTTCATTAATCGTCAGTCCGCTGGCATAGAGACTTAGTATTTCATATCCTCTTTGCGAGAGTTTTATTTTTTCATCGTTTTCCCATCTGCCTGCTACCGGGTCAAACCTCCAAAGCTCATCAGAACCTTCTCTGCTGACCACAATATTCCCTGAAGTACTGTTGTTGGAAAGCGATACAATACACAATGATTTCCAGATCTGTCCACTTTCGGTAAGGAACATCGGTGTAAGTTTATGATTGACAAGAACCATATTTTTCTTGCTGTTGATCAGATAAAAATCGTAAGAAATAGAATACAGTTTTCGTTCATCTACAGGAATATTTTCATAAAACTCAAATCCAGCCTCATTGATCTTTATTAAAAGTTCTACATCCTCAGGCTTCACATTTTGAAAATAAAATCCATACCCCAATGCTTTCACCTCTTCCGATGATTTGCCACAAAGGAATAATGGATTTTCCGATACATATTCAAAAGCTCTGGTCTGATAATCTATCACATATAAACTTTGATAAGTAAGCCTTGAAAATGCCTTTATCGCTTCCAGATATTCTCCAACCTGACTGCGGTCTATTTCAGCATCCCTGCGGACATCATTTATATCATTAAAAAATCGGTTAATTTCTTCCATATACATTGTTAATAAATCGACAAATTGACTACCCTAAAGTGTAGTATTCGTCATCCCTAAGCAAATCTACACAAAAGTGTAGTGGTTATCAAAATTGCGTGATATACTTTTGCTGAAAATAACTTTAATCCTGTACCTAAAAACAAATTAATAGCTTGAAAGATGAGACACATCTATTTTTATTCACTATTTATTGTATGTACAGCCCCGGTCACTCTCCTGTCCTCTTTCTTTCTTATTAACGGCAGATCCAGCTGTTTCAGCTATTCGGAAACTACTGCTCACGGAGATTTAACGATTAAAAATTTAAAGAAAGAGAATCCTGAAATGATGGAATATCATTTTTCTGAGAAAGACCAACTTCAATATGTATTCACTAACCATGAAATAAAGGAGCTGCCTGAGCACAATTCGGTCAAAGTTAAAGTAGATTTCACCAACCAAGTTTTTATCGTAAATAACTTTGCCTTCGAGGGCCAATTCAGACTGAACATAATAAATAACAGCGGCCGAATTAAAGCAGCCCTTAAAGATCAGCTTTTTATTTAACAGAATTAATTTCTGAAAAAAAACCACAAACTGATTGAAACATCATATCAGCTGATCTTTTTTTATTACTGTCTTTTAGGCAGTAATTTTTATTTTCAGGCGTACTTCATACCCTTTATTCTTCTTTCAGTTCTTTGGAAGCTGACCATTTCAGCCGGCCTTTTTCATCAAACCTGTAAATATCCTGATGCCATGAAGCACCTCCCCTACAGCCCGTCTGCAGCAGTTTTGTCTTTTTGTTTACAGTGACATCGCAGAGACAGGAGCAATTTGATTTCGAATAATCCGGTTCGTTAAGCTTTTCAAAACGCTTTATTTTCGGATTGTACAGATAAATGCTAAACATTCTGTAGACCCCCATTCCCGCATCCGGAACAGAGAAAGCAAGATCATCATATCCGTCAAAATTATAATCTTCTATGATACTTTGTCTGGCTGAATTAGGATTTTCAATAGACATAAGTTCTGTGTTTATTTTTTTGCCGTCAGGATAATCAATTATAAGGCGGTCATTATAGAAATGATTAAAAGAAACCAATGCCCCATACAAAAGGTATTGATCACTGCCATCATACTTTTCATTTTTTTCATCAACGAGTTCAAATCTAAATTGCCTTCCATCCTTTTTCCGGGTATAGGTTACGTCCTCTATGGTCCGAAGCATTTCTGAAATCTGATAAGTACCGTTTACTTTTCCATCTATAATTTCATCCCAGATATAATATTTGATGTCAGGTTGACCATCATTTCTTCCCGATGTATCCGATTTATAGCTCTTTACAGCGAGAGGAATAATGCCCTTTTTACCTGCATACTGTACAAAAGCTCCTTTCCCATGGGTTCCGTAATAAAGTGTCATTCTGAATTCCTTAGCTTCACCGATAGATTTAAAAGTAAATGGCTGTGCCTTAAAAAAGGAAGACCATATCATCAAAATGCATATTAAAAGAAATTTCTTCATATTTAAATTGATTGGCATTAATGATTTTATCTTTTTAATTATTTTTAAATAGAGAATTGAACCGATAGTAATAAACTCCCCATAAAACAAACCACGGCAGATTGGCTATCAGAAAATACACAATTCCCTCTTTATCAACCTTTCCATCTGAAATTCCAATAAAAAAGTAGCCGGCAGTGAGTATTGGAAACAAAAACCAGCATATCCATCGAACAGCTTTTCCCTGAAAAATTTTTAAAAGAGAAAAAAGACTGCTGAAAGAAGTGATACTTAACGACAGGATCCAAATGATTAAAAGACCATAAGCTAAACCGCTCATATCACAGTTTCTGGGATTCTCACGAGGAACAGCGGTGATCATCATATAAATGATCAAAATAACCATAGAAATGACTGTAGCAATAAACCAGGTTTTAAGGATAGAGAGAAGAATAAATTTTCTTTTTGACATTGGACGATGTTTATGGTCTTCACTAATATAGTAATAAACTGCGGATGTATACAAAAAGAGTGTTAGTCTGTATCAGACAGGTTAATTTCAAACAAACTGACTTCAGCATTATGGTAATGCTCGGGAAGACCGTCAGTATCAATCAACTTTACAAGCCCAATAAAATCAAATCCACATTTTAAATAGTAACTGATCAAAGGTTTATTTTCACCAACAGTATCCATTCTGATGAACTTTTTATGGTTGTCTACAGCATATTTTTTTGCCCATTCTACTATTTCAGCAACCAGATTTTGACCTCTAAACTTAGGATTTGTCGCTATACGATGAATATATACCGCAGGATCAGCATTCTGTTCGCCCCAAATCTGAGGATCACTGAATGCAACAGCCCAAATACAGGCAATCTCGTTATCTATCAAGATTTTCCACTGCCTTTTTTCCGCAATTTCAGTTTCTATAAGGCTTTGCTTAAATTCCGGCCAGAGAACAATATTTTTTGTTTTCTGAAAGTCCGTGGCTACACGGTATAGACTGAAAATTTCTCCTATATCTTCTGCATTGCTGTTCGTTATGATCATATTTTGATATTGATGAGTTATATAAACAAAAATAAGTATAAAACAGGTTTCTTTTACCTGTTCTGATTCCAAAACACAGTCATAAAGGGGAAAATTTACGAAGCCCGTTGAGAAGGCACTCTGTTTTTGTTTAATTTTGTTTGATGAACTTTTTTATAATAGGCGATGTACATGGATGTTTTTACACTTTGGAAGAACTCATAAAATATTGGAATACAGAGAATGAATATTTAATTTTTCTCGGAGATTTGATAGACAGGGGTAACTACAGTTCCAAAGTTGTTGAAAAGTGCATGGAACTTCAGAAATCCTATATCAACTGTATTGTTTTAAAAGGCAATCATGAGTATGAATTCATAGAATATTGTGAAAAAGGAGAAAACCTGAACTGGACCAGGCAGTGCGGAGAAAAGACGCTTGATGATTTCAACCGCAACCATATTAATTACGGACAGATCAGAGACTGGTTTAAATCCCTTCCATTAAAATATGAAACAGATTTTCTGATGATTACCCATGCCGGCATATCGGAGACCGAAAATCCCTATAATGAAAGTCATGATGACAGTGTTCTGTGGAACAGAAAAGATCTCAAAAATATAGGTAAGCTGCAAATACATGGCCACACCCCTTTGAAAGCCGGCAAACCCCTTTTTAATGATCATTCGAAGTCTATCAATATAGACACAGGAGCTGTTTACGGATTCGGCCTGACCGGTTTGAAAATCTCAGGAAACGCATCCATCATTGAAACCATTAATATCCCCACGGATGTACGGGACACAATGGAAACTTTTATCTAGATTTGTCTTTAGAAGTAAATCATAAAATTCATGAAAAAAATAGGATTGGTAGGAGGAATCAGCTGGGTATCCACATTGAATTATTATAAATTCATCAATGAAGGCGTCAATGCAAAACTGGGTGGACTGAATGCAGCGGAATGTATCATATATTCCTTAAACTTCGGAGATATCCAGGCCCAGGGCTGGATGAATTCCTTCGGATTATTGCTGAATGCGTGTGAGCATCTTAAAAACAGCGGTGCAGACCGTATTGTTCTCTGTGCAAATACCGCTCATCTGTTCGCAGACAGGCTTCAGGACACCCTAAAACTTCCCATCATACATATTGGTACCGAAACTGCGAAAGCGATACAAAAGGCAGGATTTAAGAGGGCTGGCTTAATCGGAACCAAGTTTACGATGGAAATGGATTTCTACAAAAACAAACTTGAGGAATACGGACTTGAAGTATTGACTCCGGAACATCAGGAAACAAGGGATTATATACAGCATACTGTAAAAGATGAACTTGGTGTCGGATTGATTAATCCGGAAACGAAAGTCAGATATATTTCCATTGTAGAGGAGCTTATAGTCCGTGGTGCAGAATGTATTATTCTTGGATGCACAGAAATCCCTTTGCTGCTTAGCCAGGATGATTTTACGATACCTGTTTTTGACACCACAAAAATACATTGCGAGGCTATTGTAGAATATATTGTTTCATAAGTCATTCTTTGATTAGGTGATAAGTAAAAACAAAACCCCCTTCAATTACTTGAAGGGGGTTTAAAGATCTTGCGATCCGGACGGGACTCGAACCCGCGACCTCCGCCGTGACAGGGCGGCATTCTAACCAGCTGAACTACCGGATCAATTTTTTTAAAGTAAATTGACAAAACTTCTGCGATCCGGACGGGACTCGAACCCGCGACCTCCGCCGTGACAGGGCGGCATTCTAACCAGCTGAACTACCGGATCAATTTTTTTTAAAAGAAATTGACAAAACTTCTGCGATCCGGACGGGACTCGAACCCGCGACCTCCGCCGTGACAGGGCGGCATTCTAACCAGCTGAACTACCGGATCTAATTTTTTTTAAAAGTAAATTGAAAAACTTTTGCGATCCGGACGGGACTTGTTATTTTTTCAAAAAAGCCCTATCCATAAGCTTTATATTGTTCTCTTGTTTAAGAGGTCACCGAATAGGTCACTTTTTTAAACAATTTAGAGATCGTCGTTTTTACTGGTGCAAATATATGTCTTTTTTTAGTTTTTGCAAATAAATTTACATCCAATGACAAAAAACGTTTACAAGCATCACAGTATCAAATATAAAAATTTCTTCCTCAAATTATATGATATGGATAAACGTAACTCAGAATTCAGTAACATTTGGGAATTCAAATCATCAATGATATCATGAATATATACTAGATTGGAGTCATCCTCAAAAGTAACATTACCTGTTAAAATTAAGGTATTTCTATTAATTGAAACATATTTATACTATCTACAATGATCCTGACAAAAGCTCTACGATTTTAGTATCTTAACACACAACAAATAACATAAAATTGGAATTAAATCAATTAATTTGGAAATTAAATGACTTTTTTGGAAATTTAACTTGCAACTATGGAAATTTATTCCATATATTTGTATTGTAATAAATTTATGAAGATACCACAATGATCAAATACTTTAGTATAATTCAGGCACTTTGCCGTTCTGCTCTTACAAATCCAAACGATGCTATTTTACATCAGATAAATAGATTAATAGAAAGTTTAGAAAAAGATGGGCATGGTAAAGAGGCTAAATCGTTAGAAGGTATATTATCTTCTTCACAATCAAGTGCTGATATGTCACCAAGTAAAATCCAGAAATCTTTCATTGTGAGTGGCGGCGAAGAAATAACAAAAAAAACTGCAATCCCAGTTGACAAAGAAACCTCCACTCCTCTCGCAGAAATTTTTTTCCCAGTTGATCTCCCGGCTGAGGAACCCTTATTTGGAGAGAATATAGAATTAGCGATCCAATCAATAGTCAGTGAATGGACCAAATTTGACAAATTGTTAGAAATAGAGGCTACCCCTGCGAGTTCATGTTTAATTTACGGAGCACCAGGAACAGGAAAAACTCATTTAGCCAAATGGATCGCAAAACAGATAGGATTGCCCGTAGTTTTAGCCAGATTGGAAGGTCTAATGTCCTCATATTTGGGTACAACATCACGAAATATTGGAAACCTATTTGCTTTCGCTAACCGATACAAGTGCGTTCTTTTACTTGATGAATTTGATGCAATTGCCAAACTGCGAAACGATCCGCAAGAAGTTGGCGAAGTAAAAAGAGTTGTGAACACATTGTTACAAAGTCTAGACACAAGACGTGAAAAAGGATTTACGATAGGTGTTACTAATCACGAAAGCCTCCTCGATCCAGCAATTTGGAGAAGGTTTGACATACAGATCGAAATACCCAAACCTAGCCCGGAAGTTATGATTCACTTACTGAAAAAATTTGTAGCTCCATTAGAATACAACGACAGCGAAATAAAGTTCTTAGCGTGGTGTCTTGAAGGATCTTCAGGAGCTGACGCCGAAATGCTAGCAAAATGGTTGAAAAGATCATTTGTTTTAGATAAACGCAACAGTTTTATTGATATGATGAAACAATTCACGTTGCTGAATGCAGGAAGAGTTGAACCAACTAAAAGAAATATCATGTTGCATAGCGATGAAGAATTTATTAATATGTTACTAAATGATAAAACGTATTCGTTCAAACAAAAAGATATTGCTCCTTTTTTTGGTATAACACCATCATCCCTAAGTAAACAATTATCGAAGAGTAAAGACACAGAAAAAATATAAGTTATGGCAAATAGTCCTGTTCAAATCGTTTTAAATTCTAATGACTTTATAGAAGCATTGGAAAATAATGGAGGTGGTTCTTTCAAAGACTTTTTCGCTGGAAGTGATTCAGAATTTGTTGAACACCGCGAAAACCTTCAACATCAGCTCAATGAAATTAAAAATATGCAAATGGTCAACAGTTTTGCAAAGGTTTCATTTGCAAAGGTAAATTTGAAACAGGCAGCCCTGGCTAAAAGCCACCGACCAACTACACAGTTGTTTAAGAAGGATGTTGCGCCTGTAGTTGGTGCAGGTGATCTTGGTGAATTATTTGTTGAATTAACTCCTGAAATTATTGATACTTTACGATTCAAAGTTGGACAGGCTGAGCCAGAAACACGATATAAAGAAAAAAATGGAAAAATTGAACCCAGTCCATCAAGATTAAGAAGCGAAGTCGGAGCTATTCAGGAAATTACACCTTATACAGCGAGTGATAAAAGAAAGTTTTCTGCGAAAGAAGCTGTTGAATGGTTATCAAAGCCACAGACTGGAGGGGCATATATCATTGAGCTTTTTGAAAGTATTCCCCTTAGAAAAGACTGGGATTTGCTGAACGTTTATAAATTCGAACTGTTTCAGTCATTTATTACTGGACTGGAAAACCTGGGTAAAGGTATTTTGGTCTCCAGAATTACCTCAGGCGATGGATCCGCATTAATTTACGGAATCAAAATAGAAAAAAGCAATGCACTTCCCGTTTTCCAATTTTTCTCCGCCAGCTCCTCCAACAATAAATCTGAGGAGAAAAAAGAGATAGACCTGGATTTAGAAAGACACAACAGCTTACTGAACTTCTTAGGTAACCACCCGCTAGTGAAAAAAATCACGCTCCCACCGATCGTAACTCAGAGCGCTACTGTAAGTGATGTATGGAAAAAAGGTGATTCCTATGAGGTACCTGGAGTACATATGGACGAAGCATATCCAAAGATTTGCATCGTCGATGGGGGCGTATCAAATATATATGGTGATTGGATTGAGGATCGTTGGGGCTTAATAAGTCCAGCTGACAAGAATGAAAATCACGGAACTTTTATTGCTGGACTGGCAATACTGGGCCAAACCTTAAATGGTAAAGCCATTTGTCGAGAAATTGATGGATGCAGAATCATAGATCTTGATATATTACCCAAAGCAGATCGGTATGACACCTATTTTTCCAAAGCTATGGAATTTTTTAGTGAGTTGGAAAATGCAGTCCAGGAACTTAAAGCTAGAACGGGTGTACGGATATTCAATTTCAGTTTAAATATTGAAGAACATGTTTCAACATCGGGCTATAGTCTGCCAGCACAAATTTTAGATAAAATAGCGGAGGAAAATGATGTTATTTTTGTAATCTCAGCTGGTAACACACATCCAAGAGATATGAGAAAAGAATGGCCTGAAGACCATTTTGATGCACTGAAAACCCTTGCATCTTCGAGAAATGATGTTATCAAAAAACCTGCTGAAAGCTGTCGCAATATAAGTGTTACGGCACTGAATCCTCCAGACATGGATGGAATTGTGCCTTATGCATTGAGTAATTACAGCTGTAGAGGACCAGGGCTTAGGGTTGGACTAAAACCTGATTTGGCACATGTTGGAGGATCGGGCACAGCTCATCCTACCTTAGGGCATGGGTTACTATCATTAAATACAGAAGGCTCAGTTGTGGATGGGTGCGGAACGAGTTACGCTGCCCCAAATGTGGCAAAAACTTTAGCGAGTCTTGATCACAACATAGAAGGAATGGTTTCAAGAGAAACACTTATCGCTTTGGGAATCCATCACGCAGTTTTACCCGAATCATTAAATGACAAAAGCTTGAGAAATGTTACAAAAGATTTAGTGGGATTTGGCATACCTAATGGGTCAGAACAAATATTAAACGGAGATCCTTCTGCAATCACTTTAGTATTTGCAAATAGGGCAATAAGTGGGCATAAGATGAGCTTTAAATTTTCATGGCCACCAAGCCTGGTGCAAAATGGAAAATGTCTCGGTCATGCAAAACTCACAATAGTAAGTACTCCGAAATTCGATTATAAATACGGATCCGAATTTGTTCGAATTAATATCGATGCAGCCCTCCGTCAGATGCAGAAAAACGGAAAATATTTAGGACGTTTAAACGCAATCTACACGCCGGATGAAGGGGATGGAAGTTTATATGAAAAAGATCTGATTGAACATTCCTTTAAATGGAGTCCAGTAAAAGTATACGAAAAAACCTTCCCTCGTGGTGTAGGACCGACTACCGAATGGAAGTTGGATGTGGAGTATTTAGCGCGTGATGGAGTAACTATACCAAAGGGAGGTGTGCCTTTTACTGCTATTTTGACAATATCAGACCCAACTAAAGAAAAACCTGTATTCAATGATATGAGACAGATGCTTCAATCACTGGGAGTTAAAGCTGTTGATATTAAAACAGCAGCGCGAATTGTCCCAAGAGTTTAAATTGGATATTAAAATAAATGCTGAAACTTTTATAAAATGAGAAATAAATAAAAAAACCAGGCAAAAGTCACCTGGCTTGATTCCTTAAAGGAACAACAGCCCTTGCAAGGCTATTGATAGTAATTTTTTATTCGCACTTCAAAACTACTTCCTTTATTTGAATTAAACAAGCTTTTCGTGATTTTTAACCTCTACTGGAGAATCCAGATAGTAGGCTCTGGTAATAATTGTCTAAAAAATCTATTGCACATTACGTATTGATTTTCCAGGGCAGAGCCCTATTTATTGCTGAAACGATAGGCAATGATCAGTTATTATTAATTAAAATTTTAAATTAAATTACGATGGATTCAAATAATCTACACGTCGGAGCACATAAACCCGCTCCAAACACACCTCTTAAATTTATAATTGAGGAAAAACAATATGAAACCTTCGATCAATATATGACCGGAGCAGAATTGAAGCAACTTGCAGGAATACCGCTAGAAACAGAATTGTTCTTATCCATAAGTAAACCTTATCAAGATGAACTAATTGAAAATTCTACACGGATAAATCTTGCAAGACCAGAAACAGAGTATTTTTTTGTCAAGAAAAAGCTTCACTTTTTCATAAACGACAAACCGTTTACTTGGTACAAACAGTACATCCGTGGAGTTCAAATTAGAGAATTAGGTAATATTTCGACTGATGAAGATATATTCTTGGATATTAATGCAGACTGGCAAGATGATCAAATATTTGATGATGAAGTGGTTGATTTAGCTCGTCCAGGGAAAGAGAAATTCTTTTCCAAACCTAAATCAACTGAGTTTATGATTATAGTAAATGCTCGCCAGCATATTTGGAAGGATGAAACTATATCATTTGAACAACTTATTGTTTTAGCATTTGGTTCGTATGATAATAATCCTAACACAGGCTATACCGTTACCTACAGTAGAGGTTGGTCTCCTAAACCGGAAGGAACAATGGTTAAAGGTTCTGCAGTACGTGTTAAAAATAAAATGATTTTCGATGTCACAGCTACTGATAAATCATAGTCCCGACCTTAAACGTCTTAGAGACGAAGGTTATGAAATCGAGGTTCGTGGTGGATATTTACTTATCCACCATATACCTTATGTGACGCAAAATAAAGAAATACATTATGGTGTACTAGTAAGTACGCTTACCTTGAGTAGCAATGAGACAACAACTACCCCGGACAATCATGTAATTCACTTTATTGGCGATGATCCATGTGAGATAGATGGTTCTTTTATTACTTCAATACAGAACAATAACGCGTTGACAATCTTAACTGACCAGATAACAATCAATAGAACATTTTCAAATCGTCCTCAGAATGGTTATCCTAACTACTATGAAAAAGTGAAGAGGTACGTTGAGATTATTTCTGCGCCCGCTAAATATATGGATTCATCAGTTACTGCAACAACGTTCGAAGTTATCCCTGATAGTCATCAGGAGACAATATTTCAATACATTGACACCAATTCAAGCCGTGCAAATATTGAAATGATCAATGCAAAATTAGATAAGCAAAAGATCGGAATCATCGGCCTAGGAGGAACTGGGGCCTACATTTTGGATTTGGTCGCGAAAACCCCTGTTAAAGAAATACATCTTTATGATGGTGACAGTTTTGATCAGCATAATGCATTTCGTTCTCCTGGTGCTGCATCAATTGATGATTTAAAATTACAACAGAAAAAGACAGAATACTATTATAAGATTTATTCAAACATGCACAGAAGCATTCATGTTCACAATTATTACATTACAAAAGATAATCTTATTGAATTGGAACATATGGATTATGTTTTCATATGCGTAGACCGTAATAGTGCAAGGAAAGCAATAACAGATTACTTAGTGGATAAAACAGTGCCCTTTAGCGATGTTGGTCTGGGGGTCAATATCGTTGATGACAAGCTGACAGGTGCTGTAAGGGTAACTTCAGCTAATAAGAAGAAAAACGATCATTTACCTCTTCGCATATTTCCTGAAGATTCAGATAATAATGAATATGGTACTAACATTCAAATTGCTGAATTAAATGCATTAAATGCCATTTTTGCAATTCTGAAATGGAAGAAGTTTAGTGGTATTTATGTAGATTTTGAAAATGAACATCATAGCTCGTATTCCATCGGTGTATCTAAAATTTTTAATGAAGATGTTGCAACATAAGTTTGTGGAATTTATTCCACATAAAATTGAAGAAGGTATTTTATATATCTCACTTGATTACTGTACCGCAATACACAGATGCGCCTGTGGCTGCGGAAATGAGGTTGTAACGCCGATATCGCCCACGGATTGGAAACTGAGCTTTAATGGTAAAGCTATTTCCCTTCATCCATCTATTGGAAATTGGAATTTTGAATGCCAATCTCATTACTGGATCAAAAACAACAACGTCGAATATGCAGGCCGTTGGACAAAAGAAGAGATCGATGTAGGTCGTGTACAGGATAAGAATCATAAGACTCAATACTTTGAGTGTGACCAATCTCTTTCAGAACTACCCGCTAAACCTATCAAAACCAAAGCTAGGATTTGGTCGACGATAGCTAATTTTTTTAAGTTATCTTAAATGGAAGTTCAGGCCAAAGTGTAAACTCTGGCTTGAATTTTTAATTTTACACAGAAAAAGAGAACATCCTATTTCTGAAGTAGCGATCTCTGTTAGGGCAAATTTCTTATATTTTTAACTTTAAAAGTATTTTCTGAAATTGAACGAAAATTTGAGATTCAAGTTGGAGATTAGCCATTAAGTTCATTGACTTTTTGATGCTTATTCAGCCAAAGTTCAAACTTAATAAGATCTGCACGCCCCAACGTTGTATAGGACAACCATTCATGATCTAAATTGTCAAATGCCACATCTGCCTCTGGAATAATACTTTGTAAATAATCCCTCAATTCATCTAAGACATTTTCTCGTGTATCAAAAACCATCAATCTCAAAAGCATATCAGCTATTTTCTCATCATCAATTTCATTATCGATATTGTATTTGAGACGTATTTTCCTTACCGTTTCGAAAATCAACGTGCTTCTTAAAGTATGTGAAATAAAAGCCAGCCAATTTGAAAAGATCACTTTATTTTCCTGTTGCTTCAGGTTACTTAAAATTCGTAAAATAAGTGCAGCTGCATCTTTCATCATGATCGGAAGAAATGTAGCTGTAACAGAGAATGCACCAGCCTGCATAAAGGCATCTGATAAAAATTTCACGTAACCATAGTTTGGCATAGTACTGCAGGCAGATATAAATACAAGAGGTGCGCTTATTCCACGAGCAATAATATCTTCGCCAGTTAATCGCACCTTATTTTTGTTGTCGATTACAAGAAAGCTGGACAGATCCTTACTATCGAAATCACCATGACAATCAAAAATCAGCAAGTGCGGTTTAAATTCTTTTACCGCACTCTCAATATCGTCGACAGTCTTACAGAATACACTTTTAAATCCCAACGTTTTCTGCATTCCAGCAATTGCATTAAAGAAATGATGCATATCCACATCTTCTTCACTAGCGCAATGGACTATAAGTGTTCTTTCTAAAATATCCGGTGCGATCTGGAATGTGAGTCGCTGATTATGGACGAAATTATTGATTAGACTGCTAAAATTGAACTCTGGTATACGACAGATATCATGGGTCAGACAAATCGGATATTTGTCCAATCTCAACCATTCCATGGGTAGATCGGAAATAAAAACAATTTGTCCATTTCTCTCCTCTAAATATTCTTTTAATTCAGGAACCACCATTTTTTTACGTATCAATTCCCCTACTGCTTCAATTTTTTTTATAGCATGCTTTCTCGTGGAAAAATCATTCTCGAAATGTGACAGGTCCATATTGAGAGATTTCCCTACAATAGGCATGCGAAATATTGGTGAGTACGCCAACTGTGCGTGAAGATATCCAGCAAAGTCTAGCATACTTAACCTCTCAGTCAAAAAACTTAATGTCCTGCCTATTAAATCATGTCCAAGAACGCGCTGTGTATCTTCTTCCACAATGAAAGTGTAGTCAAGTTTTTGCTCGGTCTGGGACACTCTAAATAACATTTTCTGCTTTTTCGTTTCAAAGGGTTTTGCTGCTATCCTTTTGTACTTTGGGAAATGAAAAGGCGCAATAATGACCATCGGCGGGTAAAGAGGTTCTATAAGTGAAGCAGGCTCTTTGATACGGACAACTTGTGACAGACCGTCAATTACTGTTGCCTGCTGCAATTGAATTGACGCTCTTTTCTTACTGAACATTGGCATATCCTCTTTTTTGGGCCACTGATGTTTTTTCTCCCAATCGTTAGCCAGTATCTGGTTCAGAAGAAAATAATTAGAATGGCTGTACATTGTTGGATAGAAAGGATTCAATTCATCGGATTTGGGGTTGGTCTGAAAATTAAACGTGTCGATTTCAATACCGTACTCTTTTTTTAAGATATTATTGATTTGCGGCAAATCTCTTTCAACGAGTTTACTCAGTTGTTCTACATCTGCAAAGAAATTCTTATCGTCATAGAAAGCAGCATTTTCTTCCTTTGGATCATTAATGATCGTATAATACCCAAAGCTAGTATCGGCAACAAGCTGAGCAATCTCCTTATGGTTACTGATATTGCAATCTATCAAAAAGACCTTTACTAAATCCTTATTAAAAAATCCGGCGTATTCATTGAAGAAAGTGCTATTCGATTCCCTTTCAGCTATAAATAGCTTTGAATCGAGAAGGTATAAGTTAATGCCCGTACTGCGACCAGTACGAAAAGACCATTCGTAAAAATCAGCTGCGTCTTCCAATTGCATGAGATCTTTAGGAAAACTCCGCAAAAGATTCAAAGCAACTCGATGGAAATCGTTGTATTCATTGGAAGCACCCCCGCTGAATAGAGTATACTGTATCTGAGTCGGTGAAACAATTGATTTTCCCGAGTTAAAATGCATCATAAATTAAGTTTGGTAGTGTTAATATATTAATTATTCCGGCAAGTGGAAAATCAAACCAAATAGATTTAGAAATATTTTTGTTACCGTACACCATGAAAACACAAAGGAAAACTCTGTAATTAACACTATATAGCTCTTTTGGCCGTGCTATCCACTATATCTTTTGCATGGTAGAAGTATGCCATTTGTATCACTTACACAAAGACACCTTTTTCACTCTGAAAAAGATTGTCGCTGAGTTTGATTTATCTTTTCCTCCCTGATGATGTCGAAAAATTTTGCTCGTATTTTCCCTCCTGCTTCAACAATTGATTTACTTTATGCATAGTTCCTGATTCAAGCTGGTTAGTACCAAAAAGAGTTTTATTCTCAAGGGCTCTTTCTTTGACATAATATCTTTGCTCATTAATTTTCATTTGTTCATCTTTTTCATTCTTATATTGAGTTATTAAATTATTCTTTATCTCCGGCAGCTCTTCCAACTTTCTATCCAATTCCGCAATTTTCTCTTCAGTAGCTTTTGTTTGAAATTCAATTTCTGTAACATTCACTCCTTTTTCAGCAAGATTTTCAATTACTTCTTGAACTTGAGCTTTATGCAGGTCAATTGTTTTTTGATATGATGGTAATTGGGTTGCCCAATAGTCAGCATTTCCATCTCCATTTTTTGAATAGCCTTCAATCCTATTATAAGAATATTCAGCTTTGGTCACCAACTCTTTTACTTTCAAAACATCTTCGTATTTTCTCAATACAAAAGCACTATCTGCGAGATGCTTGTTTTTCTCACTTTCAATCCTTTTTTTCAATAATTCGATTTCAATGTTGGCTCTGGTTTCGGGATTGGTAATGATGGATGTTTTAAGCTCTTGTGTACTGATATCCGAAATATCCAAAACATCGGCTCCTTTTTTCATTGCTTCTAAATATCTAGCCTGTTTGGATTGCAGTTTTTGAAGCATAAAAACATCAATACTGTCATTAGTCAGCATAAAATTGATTCTCACATTTTCGTTTATATTTCCTTGCCTCCAAGCCCGTCCTTCCACTTGTCGAAGTGAAGTAAAATTATAGGGCAAAGTAAGCATATAAACATCGGTTGTGTTTTCCTGAAGATTCATTCCTTCCTGAATGGCCTCACTTCCGATAACCACTTTAATTTTTCCCTCATTAAAATCATTTTGAATAGCAATTCTTTGATTTTTATTGGTAGCTCCGGTAATAATTCCGATTTCTTCGAGTTTGTAACCAATTTCTGTTATGAGATATTCTTTCAGTTTTGGAAATTGAGCAACAGCTAATTCAGAATAAATGATTTGTCCGGATTCGGGAAGATCTTTTTTGTTCTGCCTTATTAAATCCATCGTCTGTTTCAGCTTCGGAGCATTTTCTATAAATTCTTTTACAGAAGGTTCTTCATCATCATAATATGGTGATAGGTACGGCGAAATTGCAATTAATCGGGCATTGAGAATATGCGTTAGAATTGCTCCCTTTTCAGTTTCACTGAAATTTTCATTGAGCAAGTCATATTGTTCTCTTGTCAGGTCATTCTGCTTAATTTTATACTCTTTGTTAATTTTATTCGGACGGATCAATTCAGGGTTATCCTCCTCTCCTTTTATATCAATGAATTCCGAAAGTAATTGCTGAAACAGCGAATTGTTTTTAAATCTCCGAACATTGGCTTTAAACTTCACATCACCTTTTGCATCAATCTCCATATCATTATCCGCTTCCATAAAGGTCTCGAAGAATGTATTCACATTAAAATATCCCGATTCTTCCAAACGTTTATTTGCTATTAAAGAAAGGATAGAATAATATTCCAAAGGTTTGTTCGTAAAAGGCGTTGCGGAAAGCAATGTTACATTTCTTCCGTCATTTTTGTCTTGAATGTACTGAGCCGCCATCCATGTATTGATTCCCAATTTGGAGGTCTGTTGGTTTTGACTTCTGAAATCGGAAGCAAATCTTCGGTCTTCAATCTTTACTTTTCCTACAATATGATTGGCATTGTGAACTTCGTCGTAAGTTAAATGGTCGAATCCAAAATCTTCCCAGTCATAGATTTTTCCACGCTTCATTTTTCCCTCAATCTCCTTTTCTTTCTGAAGTTCAATTTGGAGGTCTCTTTCAGTATTGGTAACGCTTTTCATTTCGCTTGCAGAGATGTAGCTGAATTTTGAAGAAAGTTCTTCGGTTATTTCTGATGAAAACCCGATATTATTAAAGCCCTCATAAGTAACGATGGTAATTTCTCCGTCTTTGTTGTCAAATTTTGAGAGATCATAATCTTTCCCTAAATTCCCTAAAACATTGACTTTCGCATTGGGAATCGTTTCAAAAATCGTTTCCACCCATTGTTTCAAAATACTGTCATTCGGAACTACGATGATCGGTCTTTTCGCATTTCCTCGCTCCATTGCTTCGTGCATAGAAAGGATTCCGGAAAGCGTTTTACCAAAACCCACTTCGTGCGCTAAGAGCCCTACTCCTTTTGCGGTCTGTCTTCCGATTCCTGCTTTCTGAACTTCGGTCAAACGCAATTCCTGACCTTTGAAATGCAGATAAATTCTTGAAAATAATGGGAATTTAGAATAATCCGGAACGTGGATGTTATTGTAATTTCTGTTGAATTCTGTTACAAAACGATTTCTAATATCATCGGAAAGTTCTTCCCGAACAAACTTGTAAAACAAATCATTCGCAGCAGCTTTCCGCCTTTCCCTGACTAACGCATTCCTCTCTTTATCGCTTCCTGTAACTGTTTCGTTATCTACAAAACTTCGCACTTCCCAAGCTGAAGAACCCGCAAAGACTTCACTTGACAAAGTGCCTACAAAATCTTTGAATCTTTCGGCAAGATTGTAATCTACGATGACTGATTCGGTACGTTTTGTAATATGATTATATTGGTCTTTTTCTACTTGACCTAACTCAAACTTGTGTACGAACTCGTGGTTCGGACTGATATAAATCTCATCTAGCGATTTCGCTTTTGGTAGGACATTTTCTAATAATGCTTTTTGTTTTTTGTATTGGTTTTCTGTTCCTCCAACTGCATTTTTATCAGAAAAATCCCGCTCCAATTGTTCCAGTTTCGCGTAAATATTTCCTTCAGTGTAATAAAAATCGTGAACCCAGTTTCCATCAATGAAGTTCGCAAATTGATAGTGCTTTCCGCGATTATTTAATGTGCCGTCATAAGATGTATCTCTGAATGCTTCAATTTGTTCTTTCGTAATATCAGAACTGTTTTGTAAGGAAGTATTTACAATTTCATCCTGTTTGGAGAATTGATATTTTAAAACACCTTTCTTTAGTTGCGGTTTTGTTTGAACTTGATATTCCTTCTCGGCTCTCGTATTGTGAATAGAAATAATCCTGTCACTTTTTTCAATCAAATCTTTTAATTTTTCATCAGAAAACGATGTCGGCTTTGTGATTAGATCTTCGCGCAGTTTTTCATACTTGCTAATTTCATTCGTAATTGTGGGAGATTTAAACTTGATGTTATTGAGTTTAGAAAGTACCAGTTCAATTTTTTCTTGAGTTTCTATTACATTTACTTCATTTTCATTTTGGTTTTCAATCCTCGTAGAATCTTCGATTTCTGCACTTCCTTTTTTGGGTACAGGAACTTTATTTTCAACTTTAGGTTCTTCCTCTAAAAACAAATCTTCAAACAGATTTCCGATCCGTTGGGTTTCTTTCCTATTTTTAAACTGTTCAATTTTAAATAAAGCTTCATCTAAATTTCCGTGGATATAGTTTTCTAATCGACCAAAACGATTGGTTTTTTCTCGGATTTCTCCCAAAATTCTTGTTGGATTATTTTCAAAATAATTGGAAATATCGTTTGAAATATTGTGATTGTTTTTTCTTAAAATGATAATATCGGTTCCGATCTGTGTTCCTGCAAAAGCTCCGTTGGGTAAGCGGAAACCTTCCAGAATATTGGCATTTTTTAAATTGCTTCGACGGTTCAGCCAAGATGATGGAAGTACCATTGCCAAAACTCCATTAGGTTTTAGTGAATCCAAAGACCGTTTAACGAAATAATCTTCGTATTTTGAAATTTTAGGCTCTTCTCCCAAACCTTTGTAAAACCCACGGTGTTCACCATAGGGCGGATTCCCGATAACCAAATCGTATTTCTTAGAAAAGTCCTTTTTATTTCCTTTCTCATCAATGAATTCAGTTTCAAACGAACGAAGATTGATGTCAGATTCGGGATGTAAAAGTTTAGCAATTTTTGCGGTGGTGTTGTTGATCTCAAATCCTGTAATTTTAGAATTTACAGATAATTCGTGAGTAGCATAAATAAAATTTCCAGTTCCGACGCTGGGTTCTAAAACGGAAATTTCAGTTTGAGTTTTAAAATGGTCTTTAATTAAATTATGAACTGCATCAACAATTTTATCCTGCGTGTAATATTCATCTAAAATTCCTCGTCCTTCTTTTGAAGTTCCGCCACTTCGGAACTGATTGCAGATTTCTTTTAAATCAGCAGTGATGTTAAGATTTTCCTTCAAATTAATTTTGTGATTGTCGGAAACAAAACAAGCTGCAGAAACTACTTCTGCAACTTGATCATTGGTCAGTTTTTGACCTTTATATTTTGAAATTAAAGTATCTAATTCTACATTGTTTGTAGAATTTCCACTTATCTCGGAAGGTCTTCCTTCAGTAATTCTTCCATCGGATCTTCCTCTATCGGATACAATTCTCCCGGATACGATTCCGCCCAAGGAATGTTCTCTTCCCTCATTTTTTTCATCATCATTCTGTTGTGAGTCGCCATCGGGTCTTCTTCCTCGGTCTCGGTTTCCCAAATGGCTCCGCTCTGTGCCTGCAAGTCCATTTCCAGCATTGTTGCTGCCCACTGCTTGTCCGCTTCCGTAAATTCCGTTTTGCTCGGATTGGATTTTAGCGCTAAGTTCTCCAGTGTTGTGTTCAGGTGTTCCGTTTCCCACTTGCTGAGAATCGGATGTTGTTCCGGATTCAATTGCATTGCTTTCATTTTCAGAAATTTTTGGTTCAACTAAATTAGTATTTTTATCTTGAAGATTAAGTTTATTCTCTAAATATTCGGTCAGGTCTTGATTCCCATTTTCAGAAATTTCATACAAAGAACGAACGTCTTTGATATTTTTGCCATTAAATTCTGTAAGAATTTTCCTGGTTATTGCATTTCCCGCTCTATCCCCGGTAAAACAAAGAAACATTTTGCCATCATAATTCTGGTATCTATTGAGAAACTTTTTGCTATTTGAACCTGAATTAAGGGTTATAAGTGTTCTATTATTGACCTGCTTGTTCAATTGAAGAAGCTCCAAGAATGAAAGCGTATCCTTACTGTTTGTGAAAACAATCAGTTCCTTTTTATTTCCTTCAACTACAGAAATGTCATCATTTATCTCATTAAAAAAATCTTCATCTTTCACTTTTTTCTGTTTTTTATGAAGTGGTTAAATTCAAAAATTTCTTTGGCTTCACTGTCCCAGTTTTTTCTTGATATTAATTGAAGCGTCACGAATATGTCCGTCTTTTTATTGTAAGAATCAATCCTTTCGAGCCTTCCGTGGTAGTCCTTTTCCGCGTGTTTGTAAATAGAGTACGGTAAAATAGTATCCGTTGGATAAATGTAAAACCGGGTGTACATCCAAGGTGAGTTGATTTCAAATCGTTTGTATTTTTTCTTAAACAAAACCGTATCACTCAGATTTTTTCTGTTTCTGTAATTGGGGATTTTTTCCTGAGAAAACAATGTTCCTCCTTTTTTCTTTTCAACAGGAAGCGGCTTTTGTTTCTTTATGATGTCTGACAGAATAATTTTGCCGGGATTTTCATTTTCAATAGCATAGCACAATGAATCTTTAATGAAATAAATCTGTTGGGTTATTTCGGGAGCATCAGCATCCGGAATCCTTTCTATAATGGAATCTCCTGAATAACTAAGGCTTGACAAATGAAAACTTTGGATATTGTTCAGATTTTTGGAAACATCAAAATATACATTGGAGACAACATCGATTCCTCCTTTTTCGGATTTGATTTCTTTGTGGCAGGAAGTGCTTACAAAAAGAAAAAACAAGCTGGGTAGTATTAAAAGTTTTTTCATAGATATAGGGTTTAAAAAAGCGGCAGTCTCCTTTATTGTGACTTGCCGCTGGGAAATAAATGATCGGTTGAAAGTCTTATTTAGCGTTTAATACTTTGTTCTTTCACGTTATTTTTTTCGTGCTTGTTGTCTTGTTCCAAACCTTCTAAAGGCTTGTTGGTATTGATTCTGTTCATATCGGAATCATACAGATTCAGATTTTTGTATTGCGGATTCAGTACCGCTTTGCCTTCTACCACTTTATCGTCCAATTCAAATTTTACCTTGACGATATTTCCTTTTTCCAAAGATTTGATGGTACTTTCCTTCCATTCCGGCTTATCGAAGATCAGTTTGGATTTTTCTACGATCTGAGCCGTATCAACACCATAATTTTTGTAAAAATTCTGGAAATTATAATTTCCTTTTTCAGTTTTGGGTTCGTTAAAATTCAGTTTGGCAAATGCAGGTTCTATTTTTTCTGTTTTCGGATTGTGAAATTCTATTTTTACCGTACGCCCTTCCAAAAGGTTGACTGCTTCTTTAGCAGTAAATGTATTTACCCTGTTAACAGGAAAATTGTGGGAGATAACGTCGCCATTTTCTTTAGTGAGTTTAGCATTATAAAAATTCATAAAGACACTTCCATTTTCTATCTTATTGAATTTTAACGTGAATTCCATTTCATTTCCAGGCATCGTTTTGTCGGAGGTGGTTTTAATTTCGAACTCTTTTTCGGGAGCATTAATTCCGTTTTCTAAATCTTTGTGCAGTTGTTCTCCTTCTCCGAAACCAAGATATTTTAACTGAAATTTCGGATACTGAGATGGTTCATATTCGTTCTGTGTTTCCATAATGTTTGGGTTTTGATTGTTAAACTTTATATCATTCATTGTTAATATTCTGTGTCTTGAAAAAACATTTTCATCCAGATAATTTTTTAGAATTTCACCGCTATCCAATAATTCGTAGGATTCCCCATATAGCTGTTTTTCCAATAGGCCGAAAGCCAATTCGTAGTTGTCATTTTTTGACAACGTATGACCATCAATAACATTTGGGATTGTGTCCATTTGTGCCTTTGTAAGAGAATAATCTCCATCTGTTGTTCCGAATTCCATTTTTTCTGAATAAGCTTTTCCTTGGTTCGCTGTGATCTGCAAGTTCTCCAGTATGAATTCGTTTTCTTTCATAAAGATCCTGTAATTGAGAATATCATTTTTTTCCTCTTCGGAAAGTTTCGGATTAAGATTATTTTGCACCGCTTTTGCTTTTAAGTCGTTTTCGACATAGCTTTTGAATTCGTTCAAACTTTTTGGAGCATCATAAAAATCTCTCATACCTGTCCATTCTCGCCGACCGTACGGTAATGTATATTCCTGAGTTTGCAGATCATAGCTGTAATACCTATGACCGCTTGGACTCTTGAGCGAGCCACTTCCATCATCGTAATCGTTCCAGGTCCAGCCGTCCGGAAGATTAGATGCAGGGGTTAAATTTTCTTCAAAGTCTTCTTCTGAAAATAGGTCATCAAATCCAAGACTATTTTCTTCCCAGTCAAAGCTTAATGTGCTTTCTATTTGATCTTTAGTCTTTTCAATAGAGGTATTTATTTCGATGGTTGATCTATCTGTTTCCATTTCATATTTTCGGAAATGATCGGCTTGCCGTTCATCAATTTCTGAAGTTGTCATTCCTAAACTTAAGTCTGTCCTTAACTCCAATTCATTTGCCCAAGAATCTGAAAGATATATTTGCTTTGCCGCTTCATTACCAATAGTCACTTCTGTAAAAGCATGGTTATCTTGTATGATTAAGATTCTACCATCGATTTTCTGTTTATCCATAAAGCGTACTACTTCAGCTAAACTTTTAAAATTAATTTTCACGGAAGTATCAGTATCCGCATTGAAGATTGTATTTACAGTGTAGGCAGAGCCTTGAACTATTTGATTTGCCGTGGATTTATAAATCTGCATAAACTTTTTCTCCCGATCAGAAAACTTCCTTTCTCCATCCCTGAAAAATTGTTCAGGCGGAGTAGTTTTCATTTCACGAACAAAATCTTTATAAGCCGTTGTTCTCGGAATTACAAGCTTCTCAAACCAAGATAATTTATCTTCCATTTTTTAGTTTTAAATTTACCTTCTAAATCTTCGTGACTTTTCTACTTCCTCTTCTTGTTCTTTGTTTTCCTCTCTCATTCTATTGGCGTCTTGATAGACATCGGGGTCATTTACATTTAGCTGAATGTCAGATTTATTCTGCTCCTGTGATTGATGCTGCTTTTTAGAAATTCCATCAACTGTTCCTATCTCTTTGGAAACGATATTCAGATCCTTAGCGATTTCTTTTGCCATTTCTGGGAACTGGTCAATTTTATCCTGTAGAAAAGATTTCAGTTTCATAAGTTCATTTTTGTAGAGGTTGGTTTCTGCTACATCTCTTTTATCTGCAATAATTGCAGTTAATTCTCTTGTGTTTTTAATGAGATCAAACTCAACCACCTTATTGGTTTCTTTGTCGAAAATGAAAGCCTTTTTTTCATAAATCAATTCTTTTTCTGATTTTGAAAGGTCTTGAATATTGGAATATTCAATATTGGCTTTACTGTTTTTGAGAATCTCATCAATACTTTTATCTCGTTCTAAAAAGATGACCTTCAGTTTGGTATTATTATCCGTAAGCTGAAAGGTCGCCCTATTCTTGTCGTTGTCTGCAACGATGGTATATCCCTTCAAAAATTTCTGAATATCATCCTCATTTAGCTTTGTAGAGAATGATAAATCTTCATTGATTATTCCGTATTTTTTTAGTTCTTCTGTGGGTAAGGTTGTGTTATTCATTGTATGTTGCTATTAAATTGTTAACTTTTATGAGGTCGTTTAAAAAATGAGAAGGATTGATATTTTGCCCAAATTCCTTTACCGAAAAATGTAAATGAGGTCCTGTGGAATTTCCGGAATTGCCACTTTTCCCAATGATAAAACCAGCTTTTACTTTTTCGCCAATCCGATAATAGATCTCTGATAAGTGCATATAGGTTGTTTCAAAACGGTTGAAATGTTTTACTTTGATGAAATTTCCACCGCCTTTAGAATCCCAACCGGTTGCCGTAACAATTCCATCTATTACGGAATAGACATTTTCATAGTTGGCTTTAAGGTCGATCCCGTTGTGCATTTTTTTGCTTCCGAAAATGGGATGCGTTCTGGTTCCATAAGATGATGTTACTGTCAATTTATTTTTAAGTGGCATTACAATTTTTGAAAAATATTTTTTTGGTTCATCTACAAAATCATAAGTCGTAACTGCAGCCTGCTTCTTTGATGTTTCTCTATGATCTTCAAGCTGATTTTGTGTGAGTTGCGTTAAAGAAGTTTTGAGTTTTTCAATGTCATTTATCCCTTCATCCTTTACACTTCCATATTCTTTAATGAGTATTTTCAGGGAATCAATTTGATTTTTCAGATCTGATTTTGTGATGATGTTTAAAACCTCTTTCCACGTTTTTTTATTCTTTTTCTGGTTTACCGGTTCGTCAATGTTAGTTTTATCTGATACTTTTATATTTTCAGATTTTTTTGGTAATGTTGGTATAATCGTATTGAATTGCGCAGATGATAAGCTACTGTAAAACAGCGCCATCAAAGTAAATGTGTATTTTAGTTTTTTCATTTTATGCAGCTTTTATATTTTCATTCACAATGAGTTCAACTTCTTTATTGATTTTTCTAAAATTGGTCATCAACACCTCTTCTTTGCGATTAACCCCCTTTTTATCTACAAAAGAGTAATATGACGGCATTTTCACATAGTTTTTTTCTTCTTCTTGAATCGCTTTCATATCTAAATTAATTTTACCATTCACTGCGGACGTTTTATATTCTTGCACATCATTTTCTTCTCCTTGCGCTATCATCCCAACCATCTCTCCTGTTTTCAAGGCTGCGATTTTTCCTGCAGGAATCATATTGTCCATTTTTTCATTAATGCTAGTGGTTGTTCCTTGTTGGGAAATAGATTGCGAGTATGATTTCTGTTTAATTTTCCCAAATAGTTTCTCTAACCAATCCAATGTATTTTTGTCTCTGGCAGAACCGGAAAGAATATTTCCAACAATGGCAGAAATCGTATCAGCAACTTCCTTTTTGTAAAATTGTCGAAGTTGTGGAAGCTCCTGAAGGCCTAATAAAACAGCAACTCTGTTGCTTCTCGCAGTGGCTACAATGTTGTCAATTTTATGAATATAAATTGTAGGAAATTCGTCTGCAATAATTCCTCCCGGCAAATTGTGTTTGGAATTGATCAATCTTAAAGTCCTGTTTAATACCGAAGAATACAATGCAGAATTAATATCCTGTGTTCCCGGGTCTGATGCCAGAATAATAATAGAAGGATTATCTCTGTCGGTTATCTTCAATTCCACTTCATCTCCTGAAAACACCCAAAAACTTTCTTTGGTTGCCAATCGGGAAAGGAAAATTTTGAGTGTTCCGATTTGTCCTTCCAATTGGTCAAATGCTTTGTTGTCATAAGCCGTTTTGAAAGGTGAAAGCAAAGAGAAAATTTCTTCGTTGGTAAAAAGCGTGTCGAAAATTTCTTTATAACTGCGGTTCATAAAGGAAAGAATATGAGGCAGATCCGAATATTTTCCATTTTCGAATGTTGCAAAAAAATAAATGCAGGACGAAAGGAAATTGATCGCTGATTGGGTAAAGAAAGCTTCAGAACCACCTCCTGAACTTGAGCCTCCTTTTTGTAAAGATGACACCATTGATTCTGCCATTTCCTGAGCTTCTGCTAAAGTTTGGATGTACTTTTTATGAAACGGATTGACTCGTTTTGATTTTTCAACCTCGTTCAGATTAATGACGTGGAAATTGTAATCGTAGTCTGCTTCCTTACTTTTTTTCAACAAATAATGGTAGTAGGCGATTTGCGCTAGATCAGGAAATTTAAAATCGTAGATGCAGAGACAAAAACCTTTGGCAATCATTTGTCGGATTGAAGGATTAATGACTCCGAAAGATTTTCCGCTGCCCGGTGTTCCGATGACCATTGTTCCTCTGAAAGGATCAATATTAATATACCCTTCATGTGTTTTATTGTTATATCTGAAGATATAAGGAATGTTAATCGAAGTATCAGTGTTCATTAATTCTCGATTCTGATCGAAAGATTCTTCTTCAACGTTCCATCGGTCTTTTCCCATTTTCTGCTGCACCAGTTTTGAAATACTGTCTGCACCCATTTGAAGAATAACGGCTCCTAAGAAAGAGAGAACTGCATAGATTACTTGATAGAGATTGAAGCCTGGAAATACTTTTGGAAGCTTTGCATTTCCTGCCTCATTTTGCCATATCAGCGAAGAGAAAATCATCAGTAATCCCAAAATCATAGGAACGACAATTTCCTTAGCAACATTGAGGTCTTTCTTTTTCTTGGCTTTTGTACCAATCGCAACTAATCCTATCAAAATCAAGGTTGCAAATTTGGCATTGATTGGTGGGTAGATAAAACTCAGCTTTGAAAAATTTTTCAATAAGTTGGACACTACCTGAACATCAGCATTAAGGTAAAAAAGCGAAGCACAATCTAATGCGACGACCGCATACACTGCTTTTTGTAGAAAGCCATAAATCTTTATTTGATGTTGTTGTTCTTGCATTATTTTAATTTTGTGAATTACGAACTATATGTTCTTTTGATGATTTTTTTAAATTTTCCCAACATTTAGCATTGTGCATTATTTGTTTACCCATATTTTTAAAATCTTCCTCCTTTTTTGTCAATTCAATATGGTAGTTTTGTAATTCTTCGAGCTTTTCAGCTAATTCCATTTTTTTTTCTTGCAGGGTCTGCATATACTTTATTGATCTTTTTTTAGATTGATATATCTCATGCATACAAAGCAAAAAGAAGAATATAGATAAGCAAAGCAGGATTGTAATAATTAATACACTTGTGTCCATTATTTTAAAATGTATCAGCTTTTAGAATTTCAGAATAGTTGACCTTCATTTCGATGGTTCGTCCAGAAAGTTGTTCTTCAATGAGACGAATCATCATCACTTTACTGTTTGGGTAAGTGAATTTTTTAAAAACATAAATATTTCTGAAATTTTTTCTGAAGTGTTTCTGGGGATTCAGTTGTAAAATTGGGGTAAGATCTACACTTTGGTTATTAGTTGCCTTATGGATTTTTTTATCTTCTAAGGAGAATTTCAAATCCTCAATGTCATAGCTTAGGTTTGAATTATTTTTGATGGTCATATCTAAAAAGATGTAATCACTAATTACATAGACATTATTGAGCTGAAAACTTAGTTTGAAATTTTTTTCTTCCCTTATCGGATTTTTCTCAGATTTTTTCTGAATAATGTCCATTGCGAATTTTCTTAATTCAAGATTTGAAAACGTCATTTTTTCAAACTCAATGGGCTGCATCGCTTCGGGTTGAATATGGATATTGGTAATCGTATTGAGGTTGTCCTGGTTTCTATGCACCACTTTGTACTGTGCGATGAAAGACTGCGCAACAACGGTTATCACTCCGATTTTATCTCCATTAAAAAAAAAGGAAGGTGTTTTGATTTTTCTTTTCTCATCTGAATTAGCATTGTCTGTGATCTTTATTCTGGCAATATTGGTAGTGGGCAAATCTCCAGTTAGTTTTTCTGTTGACAAATCGACATATTGAATTGGTTCTGGTGAAATAATATGAAGGTTGATACCTTCAGTAATTTCAATTTCCGGTAAATCGGAAATAATCTGTTCTTTGGTTGCAGTTTGTGCAGTTAAAAAATTTGACACCAATAGTAAAAGGATATATAAAGTAAGTTTCATTGTTCTATTTTTTTTGTTGGTTTAGTGAATCTTTCAGTTGTTTTTCGTCGATTAAAAAGACGTAAGAATTGTATTTCAATTTCGCTTTGTTCTCTTTGATCAGGTTGGCAATAGATTTGGATGTTGATGTAAACAGGCTGGTTCCGATGCTTGAGAAGAATCCTTTTCCGCCGATATCCATTTGTGTGCCCTGAACCGAGTTGGTTCCCATTTCCCGCATCATATCTCTGAAAACACTTTGCGGAACGTACAATCCCTTCATCCCGTCAACATCATAAATGGAGAGATTGACAGGATAGATTTCTCCTTTGGTAAAGACCGACACAATATTGAGATTGACTCTTTGCATTGAAAACCCAGAGATTTGTCCATATAATATCGAACCTTTGCTTATTTTTTTGTTCCCGACAAAGATGTCTTCCAACAATCGAAATCTGATCCGGCTTCCTAAAAATCCTTTGTTGTTTTCATCAATCACTGCTTTGATAAAACTGTTCTCTTTTTCTTTATAGAAAGCATTGAAACCACTGTTGATTCCGGATTTGCTCACATTGAAAGTTGAATTAAGAAAATCTTCCATTTTCTCTTTATTGGACTTCAGTTTTTGTTCTGCTGCGAGTTTACTTTGGTACTCAGGATCACGGGATTTTTCTAAAGAATCCATCACGAGCATTTGTTCTTTCAGGTATTTTACAGGGTCTGGTTGGACACTTTGTGTCTTTTCTTTTGGTGTATCAGCGTATTTATATTCTTGGTTTCCGTAAGATTTGTCATTCAGCATTTTTATGATTTCTGAAGACCTGTTGTAATCTTTATCGTCCCTTTGTGATTGATTTGGTTTGTAATAGGAGGATTGATTTCCTTTTGCCTGGTATCCGTTTTGTCTGCTATTGACTGCTTTTAGTGAATCTATTTTTCTTTTTTGCGCTAATGACAACTGGTCATCATAGTTCAATAAACTGTCTTCTTCTTTGTCCAATCCACCAAGCATTGTTCTGTTATCCTCTTTTTTGAAAAAAGCATCATAAGCATCATTTTTGCTCATAATAGAATCCTGCGTATCACCCAGTGAAAGAGATAATTCTTTTGGCTTGTCTTTTTCAGAAGTGTCCTCTTTGACAAACTGCGCTCCTACGTAAGCAAAAAGAAAAAGAAACGGCAGAGCCAAAAGCGGCAAAACATATTTTTTTTCTTTAAAATTTATTTTTTTAATGTCCATTTTTTAAATTTTGGTATTGGTTAAACAGGTAGTCGATTCGTAAGCTGTCTTCTTTTTGTAAAGAATTTTGGTCTCTTTTTACTTTTAAAGACTTGAGTTCATTCACGATTTTTTCCATTTCTTTATCATTGTTGACGGGCAAATCTTGACTCATCTTACTTTTTGAATAGAGAACAGGAGGCCTTATTTTGAAAGCCGTTTCGGAAGGGAAAAAGACACCTTGAATGAGAGACCCAATAAATGAAACCGACAGTAGAATCATTGAATACGTGAAGAATTTCTTTGGATTTTGAACTGCCCACTGTAGCCATTTCTGACCCTTTTGTTTTAATGTCGTATTCATTTTAGTAAGAGTTTTTGTTTTGATTGGATAGTTCTTCGTTATTGATGATTCGCCAGTTTTTAAGAATCACACCGTGAGGATTATTGGGACTTCTGATGATATCTTCAAAGAAACCTTCGGTGATGAGCTTTCTGGTAATGACAGAGGATTTTCTTGTGATCATTTGTTTCCCGAAAAAAGAGAATTTCTTCTGTTCCATATTCAGTGCAATTGAATCGGTATGGATACTTACCATCGAACTGGAGGCGATGATCTGATTGTAAAAACCTTTTTCTTTTAAGTTGGTATATTCTTTTTTTCCGCTGTCATCAATGAGATACAATGACTTTTGAATATTATCCTTGATATAGGTATCATCTGGTGCGAGCGTGAAAAACAATCGGTGGAAAAGTTCTATCTGTGCTTTGTATTCAACAGGTCGATTCAAGAGGACATCTGTTTGCTTAGCAAGAACCGGAACCCCATTGTCTAAAATGTAAATGGATTTTCTGGAATCCTCAATCATCCTGTATGCAAAGAAAAATCCGGCAATGACAATGAAAACGGCAAAAACAATGGTTGAGATTGAAATGACCTTATTGATTTTAATTCTTTGTTCTATATTTTTGATAAGCATTTTTATTTTAGTTGTTGGTTGATAGTGTTTGGTTGTTGGTCATTCTTAAGAGATTTATTTTCCGTTTTTCATCGCTTCCTGAACTCTTCCTGATGCTGAACCTGCTGCTGCATTTTTTGCCGTAGCTGCTGCTACAGAAGCACCCCCGGTTTTAGCTGCCAATATTGCTGTCTTTGCACTGCTTGCCATTTTTCCTGCTGCACTTTTCATTTTGGTCATCGCCCCCGCCCCTCCGGCTGAAACAATACTGTCTGCAATTGTAGGGGTAATTAAAACTCCGATTCCTGTTACAACATAGGCAACACAGGTAAAGAGCTGGTTATAGATCATTCCGGAATTTGAAACGTACACCATTAAAGCGTCTAAGTTGGTAATCGTTCCGTTGGATAATAGGGTGTCATACCTTTCGATCTCCATTGTATAGCCCGATGCGATCAATTGCTGACCAATGTTGATAATGGTGTAGGCAACAAAAGTGTACAGATTGATATTGATAAATTTGGATACCCAACTGTATAATGAATTTTCAAATCCGGGAATCAATGCCATTCCGACAGCTATCGGACCTAGAATGATTAAAATGTAAGACCATATTTTTTGAATGAAGAAAATGAGATATACACAAATTCGGAGGATGGAAAGGCAACAAAACTCAATGAGTTCTGCGACTAATTTTTGCATTTGGAATTCCATTCGTATTGACCATTCTTTGATAGGCTGAATCAATTTATCCAATCCTTCGCTGATGTCATACCACGAATCATCAGCATCTTCAGTGGTATTTTCAATGACTTCCTGCTTAGCATCTTCTTCCGCTTTCAATTTTATGACTGCATCCAGTAACTGCTGCTGCTTCTTAAATCTCTCTACCCTTAAGTCGTTAACTTCTGATTCTATCTCGCTGAAAATTGAGATTCCGGGTTCGGCAATGGCCTCAAATGGCGCTTGAATCATATTGACAAATCCACTCCAGTAAACAAGGGTAAATCCGATAAGAATTGGTTTCAGCATCGGTGTGATTTCCCATTCCCTATCTCCGGCTGCCATTTGCCAACCCATGTACCCGAGGTACATTAGAGCACCTAAACCGCCTATTGCTTTTCCTACTAACGCAGATCCTGCGGCGCTATCTTGCACACTGTTATCAAGCTTTGTAAAAACCTCCATAAACCATTTCTCAAAGGCACCATCTCCTTTTAAAAATTGGAGTAGATTACTGTAATCGCCGTCTGTCTGGGCGAAACCCATGACAGGTAAAAGAATTGCTAATAAGCAAAAAGTTAATGTTATCGTTTTATTCATTTTTAAAATCGGTGTTTATAATGATTCATCATATTTTGAACAATTTGCTGGTCTGATGCCGGTGTCCACGCAGGTGGCAAAGCATAATTTGAATGGTTTTTCAGAATATTCTTGTAATCCGTAAGAATTGTTGTCTTGTTGTTGTGCTTCCTTAATTCCTTTACAAATTTTCTCCATCTGATAAGGGTTTCGTGGTACATAATGAACCGTTTTCCTCTTGGCATATCCATACTTCTGGACATTGAATATTTTTCTTTGATGAGATCAAGTTCTTCCTGAAGTCTCGTTATTGTACCTGTAGTACTCAATGTTTCAAACGTTTGCTGGTCTTTCAGCCTCCATTCTAGAAAATTTTGCGGTGTAATGGGGAATTCGGTAATGGGTTTTAGCATTCGTTTGTAGTACAATAACCAAAGAGGATCGGCATCCACCGTAGCGGACGTCCAATGGGCAAAATCCTGAACACTTCTTTTATGAATAGTGTCTGAAGCTGCTTTTATTTTTTTTGCTTCTTCCTCCTGAAACTTCAATTGAGCAAATCTTTGATTTTGCACCCCTGTCGGTTTTAATGGTCGAATGTCTTCCCCATCTTTATAATCCCTGTTGATTTTTGGAGCCCACATTCCCCAAACCGTGGCGTAAGCAAAATTGGTTTGAATGCCTAAAAAATATTTTGGATAAGGCCTCCAATCTCCCCAATCTTGAAAGACCATTCTTTTATGTTGAGCAACAATGGAAGGGTCATTTAATCTCTTGACGCTGACTTGTCCAAACAGGGAAATTGCAATCAAAAGAAATTGAAATAGACTGATTTTTTTTAGTAGATTTTCCATAATGTTTTAATTAAAGAGGTAATGGTATTTAGTGATGATGTCGCCAACAATGGCTTTGTCTATATTGATGTAATTGCGGAGAACCGGAACCTGGTACAGATAAGGGATCTTCTTGGCATTCTCTAACCGTAAATTGATGTACAAAATGTTCCCATTGATATTTCTGACACGGGTGAAGATCTTTTCAATCAGCATTTCTCTATCCATTGCATCCATCAGAAAATCTTTGTCTTCATTGAGAATATCTTGGGTAACTTCCTGCTGAAGCTTCATTGTTTGCTTACCTATCTCAACATAATATTTTGAAACCAAGACGGAATATTCAGGATGCTGCGCAGATAGATCCAGCATTTTATTGGAGTTCGTCACGATTTTACCGAGATATTGATAGAGGTAGATAAGTTTTTTACTCTGGGTAAGCGCCGAGTTGACATTTTTCAGTTGTTGATAGATGTACTCCTGAATCGCTATGATCTGCGTGATTTTATTGTTGATATCATCATACAGTTCTTTTTGCTTTTCATAGGAATCCAAAAAAGTTTGTTCGCTTCCTAACCGAACACCGTGGTTTATGGTGATTTGCGAAAGGAGTTTATCATTAATTACTATTTGCTGGCTTTTTACAGATGCAACAGAGAAGAATAAAACTCCGGAAAAAAATATTTTTTTGCTCATATCATTACTATTTTTTTGTTATGGAATTGCGAATCTTCGATTTCATTTTAGAAAGATTTGATGTTATCCATTATGCTTTCAACTACTTGCTTATCCCTATTGACATAATATTGAAAGGCTCTTTTGTTACGTTTTACTTTGGCTTTAATATCCCTTATCTTCAAAAGCATATGTGTGGAATTTCTGCTTATCGCCTTTACTTCACCCAAAGCATAGTCTAATAATACTTTACGTTCTGATTTTTCCATTTGGTTGATGGCTCCGTAAGACAAAATGATTCCGGTTACCAACCGTGTTACCATTTGCAGATCATCAACAAACTGAACCTGAGAAGGCAAAACGGCTATAATGGAATAGGGAGCATCGTTTATTTCATTGATAATAGCAGTCTGATTGTTTGTTATTTTAGTTATTTCCCTGCTCATTGCTATTCCGGTGGGTATAGCTTGAATGGCAAATGAAACAATTCGCAATCTGTCCTGAACTTTGGTAATCTTTTCCTTGAATTGGTTCCATTGGGCTCTGTTGGCAGTTTCTACTGTGGCATTTGCTGTTTGTTTTTGCCGCATTTCTTTTTGCCTGTCGTGTTCTTTCATCGTGGCATTGATTTCTATATCCATCATCGGAAAGGAAACATTTTCCTGTTGCCAAGCAGGTGTAGAGCTACCACCGGAGGATGTCAACATAAAATAAACAGCGGGAATAAATAGGCTTAAAAGAATTCTTTTTTTCATAAAAAAAAAATTAAAAATTCCGTTTGTACCTGTTCATTATGTTTTCAACAATCCCTTTGTCGGTATTGATGTACCCTGCAAATGGATTAATGGAATTCCAGAATCCTAATCGATTGGCTTTTTCCAATCGTAATTTTATCGCCAAAAGCCAAAGCTTTAGATTTTTCACATTACCGGAAATATTATGAAGGATTTTGTAGCGGTCTCCTGCAGTAGCAAGATTCAATTCTCCGGATGCGAGAATATCAGATACATCGGTCACGATCTTTAGACTTTGCTCATAGGTTTTTTGTGAAGCTTTCACTCCGAATATTGCATATTCAGGATGTTCTGATGCTAGTTGTACAACCTGCGATGAATAATTGTAACACTTATTGAGTTCCGAGTAGATCTCCTGCACCTGAATACCATTTTGCAGTGTCCCGGAAACTTCTTTTAAGCCCTTCAGAATTTTATTCTGAATATCGTTAGCTGCAACCATCTGTGTTCCGACCCAGGTTTGCGCATCTTTTAACTTTGAAGTTTCCTCAATAACTTCGTTTTGTTTGGCTTTCAGATTTTCAGAATAGAGAATCATTGCTGCCGTTACTGTGGGATCGATATAGGTGTTTTGAGCCAATGCCATTGTCCCACAAAGTGGGAAAAGAAGCATTACTATTTTGAGACTAAATTTTTTCATATAGCTCTTGTTTTTGGTTGATTAATTCTAAAAAACTGAGATTAAGGTCTTCTAATTCCTGTGAGATGACTTTGAAAACATTCTTCCCTTTGTGTTCTTTTTTCATCATTCTGTAGAAAGAATTGATTTTATCATCCAATGGATTTTGATATAAGTTCACTAGTGACACTAAGTTTTCCAGACTGTCTCCGAAGGTTTTGAGATCACCGACTATTCTGCGCAGGGCTTCATCATAGTTTCCATATTGATGAACATAATATTCAACAGCGGATTTCTCCGGTTTTTCTGTGGTATAGGTAAGATATTGCTCCAATGAAACCTCATTTCCATAGACCTCTCCTTTAGAACCTCTTTTCAAATAAAATTCCTTGAAGCGACTTCTACCGAACTTATTATTTAGATTATTGATGGTAAAAATCTTGTTTCGCTCTACTTTATTGAGTGAAAGCAGTGATGCGATCTTGTCGAAATTGTCCTTGAATTTGGTTTGGTCAAGCAATATAAAAGTGTCCGAATTATTGATGATGGAATCTTTAACCACTGCATTTCCTATAATATCATCCAGCTCCTGCGTTACCACTACGGCTTCTCCCCAAAATTTCCTTACGGTTTTATATAAGTAAAGGATGTAGCCTCCCATCAATTTACTTGCAATGGCTTTCCACGCTTCTTCAATTATTAAGGCTTTTCTACGCTCTTTTCTAAGCCTCATTTTCTGAATGAAAGTATCCATAATAATGAGCGTCACGATCGGAAAGAGTTTGGGATTATCTTTTACGTTGTCAATTTCAAAAACGATGAATGTTTCATCAAAAAGCGTATTATCTGCACTTTCATTTAAAGTGGTTCCGTACCTTCCGCCTTTGTAAAAATCTTTCAATACAAAGAGAAATGTTCTTAGATTAAATTCCTTCTCAGTGATTCTGTGCTTTCGGTTGTTTAAATAAAGGGGGAGAAATTGATCGCAATAATCATAAAATCCATTAAAGGAAAGCTCTTTCGTTTCTAATTTTTCCTCTAATTCAATGATTTTCTTGATAATGGCTTTTCTAAAGGAACTGTACCAATCTTCAGGCGTTTTGGGCAGTTTGATAATTTCATTTGATTTTATAAGAATCAATTGGGTTTCATTATAGATTTTCCTTTTTTCTTCATCATTCAAAGTTTCATAAGCTTCATAAACTTTGTAAAATTGTTCACTGTCATATTCGGGATTATTAACATTCTTATCGGGATGATAAAATTTCAACAACTTTCTTCCCGCATCTTTCACTTCGTCAGAACTTGCATCGAAGGTAATTCCCAAAACATCATAGTAAGTACGTTTACCGTTGGATTCATTCTCATATTCGGTATAAATATCTGATTCATGAATATTATATTTACCTAAATACAGCATCAATTCTTCAGAACTTTTATTTTCAAACCACTCGGTTCCAGAGTTGAAGTATTGATGATAATAGGACATCAGTACATTATCTAGTATAGACTTTTGTGCGGATGACATTGCAGCATCGGGACCTTGCCAGATCAAGAAAATCAAATTGGTTAAAAATTCGATTTTTTCGATATTAAATTCTTTTTTATCCATCAGAAAAGGATTCATTGTGATCGGTTTTTCTTCGGTATATTGAATGTATCTTCCTCCTTTGTATTTGCAGGTTCCTGAATAAGAATCTCCTGTATCAACAATAACTACATCATAATTGTAAGTCAAATATTGCTCGATGATATTATTCATTAAAAAACTCTTACCTGATCCGCTGGGTCCGAGTACGAATTTATTCCTGTTATTAATTCTTCCTGTTTTCATTGGTAAATCCGAAGGGTCTATTTTTAGCGGAACACCTTGTCTGTCGGTAAATCTTAGGTAAAAGTTCGATTCTTCATTGACTGGGTAACTTTCTTTAAAAAAAAAACACAAGGCCGCTTCGCTTGTCGTCATAAATAAATCGTATTCTCGAAGTTCTGTTCCATTACCCGGAATGGCTGATCGAAAGAGTTCTAATTGATTGTAGGCATTTTTAGAAACAATGATTCCTTTTGTGAATAATTTATTTTCTATCATCGACTGAATGTTCTCCATTTTCTCCAAAGTTTTTGCGGAAAATAAAATCGAAAAATGAGCATTCACAACAAGTTGCCCGTCAATGGCTATATTATGAAGCAGGGTCTGAATTTCGTCTGCAATGATGGCATTGGAAGGAGAATTATTGGCTGCCCCTTCGTGCTTTTTCTTCTTTTTATCCAGCTCCCTTTGCTGTTGTGCCTGAAGCGGAATCGTAATGATCTGGTTATAGATAATCGTTTCGTAGTCTTCCACTTCATTAATAAAACTAAAATTATCAACCGCCGTTTCAGCTGCCGCACCGTTACCGCCGAGAACAGAATAAGGTTCGATTTCTGAAGGCAGATCAATATTTTCTACATCCACGTAAGAGATGTTCTTCACAAAACGGTTTCCAATCTGTAAAAATTCGTTGGTACTTTTTATGTTATCGAAAATTGGAGATTCGGAAAACTGCATCGACAAAACACCAGAAATGTAATATTCAAAATCTTTCTCAAATAAAAACTCTGGTTCACAGTCATTCTGTTTTAAAAGCATCCATACTTTTTGACATTTATCCCGAAGTTCTTTATAGCTTTTTTCTGAAAAATCATAGTGTTTATTTTTCTTTTTCAGTTTATCATCAATAATATCCGTGAAGAACAATACCGTTTCTATGGTTTTGAAAAGCCTTCCGTCAAAGTGTTCTGAATATTTCTGTTGTAAAAACTGGTTGGATTGCTCTGCGGTATATTTCTTTTTAGAGAAAATATCGAGCTTCTGAACGATTCTTCCTTCTCCAATGATCGACACTACCTGATTTAAAACCGTGTGAAAATTGAGATAGCTATCCGGGTCTGCCGAATACTGTTCTACAATATTTTTTATCCTTATGCCAATGATAGGATTCCCGTACTGTCCGAAAAGTACATCAAAATCCCAATTGAAATCCTTTCCATGATCATATCCGATAAAAGGAATGCTAAATGCTTGTTTTTTTGTTGTTGCCATTCTTTAGAAGTTTATTACTGTCTAATCTTTTTGGAAAAATTAAAATCTGATCGAAGTTTTTGGTCTTGTCATAAAGACCATACTTATCCTGTCTTTTGAAAATGAAATAAACACCTCCTGCGGTGACTACAAGACCTAGTAAAGAGCCTAATAGACCGAACTTCGAGAGTACCAATGCGGAAATGACCCCGGCTCCGATAACACCGACTGCATAAAAGATGTATTTCCCTTTGAGTCCGAAGAATACAAGGGGCTTTTTAAGCCCCTTGTAAAGGTAGAATCCCATATTAGGCAAAGAATGCTGTTACGAATTCCGGAACTACAATCAGGAAGATCATTGCCCCTCCATAACCAAGGATCTCTTTGTTGACATCCTGATCACCATTCGTCCATTTGTTATACACTCGTAGACCTCCGATGAAGCCGACCAATCCACCTACCGCTTTTAGAATAAGCTTAACAGGATCCCAATAATCTCGGATATCACTTGCTGCGTTAGAAATGGCAGTTGCACCACCTTGGGCAAATGCGGGAGTTATCGCCATAATTGCCAAGGCTAGGGTTAGAACCTTTTTTGTTGTCACTTTTTTTGTGAAAAAATTTTTCATCATAATTCAAAAATTTATAAAGGGTTAATAATCAATTGAGTGTTAAATTTTGGGCATAGGAGTCCCGGACAACGGATGTTAATCCGTTGTTAAGTCTAATAATCAGCATGTTAGCTATTGTTTAAGTTGGCTAACTACATCGTGGATTGATAAACTTTGTATCCGTCGTAGTTCGCAACCATTTGAACCAAGGTTTCAGAAAGATTAAGCATCGCCTTCCAATCTTTTATTCTGGAAGTTTCCTGGTCTGCACTAACTGTAATTGGGTTTTCGCGAATCACTTCGTTAGGTTTCTGATTTTCCTTTTCGGCTGATATTTTTTCCGTCTGGTCAAAATCTACTTCGATTGTTTCAGCTTTTTCAGGATATGATTGGTTTTCGATTTCCGTGGAATCTTTTTTTAGTGCAATGCCCGGTTCATCCAGATCTTGTTCAGATTCAAATATTTCCCTCAAATACTCCAGATCTTGTCGTTCTTCGTTTCCTTCAGTGATATCAGAATGGATTGCATCTTTATTAAAGGACTTGGGAGTGTTGAGATTTTCTACATCTTCAATCCCTACATTTTTAGTAAGATCTTCGTACTGTTCAGAAATTTCGGACAATGAAAATTCCTCCGTCTCTTCTTTATAGATTTCTTTTTTCAGAAACAGATCGTATAAAATATTTCCGGCGTAATACGTCAGATAAACAGCCAAGATGCAAAGCGAGATTTTTATCATTTTTACTGAGGTTATAGAGATTAATACTTAGGTATATTTTTTATTTCAAAGGGTGATCTTCAATGTTTGATTAATATATTCTATCAATTCATCGAAAGATTTTCTTACCCCATATTTTTGTTCGTAGGTCAGCTTTCTGGTATCAATCTTTTGTAGACAGTTTTTTTTGAATACAGGATTTTCCAGTAGCAATCCGAATTTTTTCAGCTCAATATCCATTCCTTCCTGATTCAGATACTTGTAGCCTTTATCATACTTGGAACGGATAAATACTCTTTCAGCCTCACTTTCCAATAGTCCCAGCATATTGATAAAGACCAATGTGGACTTGACAGAAACATCTGAATACTCAAACGGGATCACGATAAAATCACTGTAAATGAGCAGATCGCTATATTTCGCATCGAGTGTTCCTGCCAAGTCAAAAAGGTTGATGTCATCGCTATCTTTTAAATTAATGAGGGTCTCAAAGTCTGAAAATGGCTGTTGGTCATCATCGCCAATAATTTCCACTTCATACAATTTCGGACTTTCCGATAATTCATCATCTTTCCATTTGTAGTAAAATGATTTCTGATAATCAAAATCAAAAACATTGATTTTCCTTTCCGAAATTGCCGAAATGTAATTGGCAAAAGCGATGGCTAAAGTTGTTTTTCCGGTTCCTCCTTTTTGTGTAGCAAATGTGATGATCATTGGATTTAGTTTATGTTTCTAACTGATTGTTGTTGGACCGAAGATGATTTTTATATCAGCCGACAACCATCATTTTATCGTCTTTTTTTTCGTCTTTTTTTGAGCTCATTTTCGACAGGGTCTTTTGCAGTTCCTGAACTTTTCATCAACTCAAACAGCAGTTCATCAACTGCTTTGTTTAATTCTGTTTTCTCATTATTTTCAGTCCGGTTTTCTGCCTGCACTTCATTTACGCCTGTCGGATTCAGAAATTTTTGATACTCCTTTTCCCCAATTAATGATTGGAGCTCTCCGATATAATGGAACCGAGTATGAACCACATACAGCTTTCCGTCTTCAGCCCTGGTTATGGAAATATCCTTTTTTTCATCATTTGTGTTTTTTTGATTTTTAATGAAACTTTTGACTTCAAACTGAACTTTTCGATAGGTTTCCAAATCTTTCTTTCCTCGGTTTTCAAAAAGCATAAAGCCCTTGATCTCTATTTCCGGATATTTTTTATTTAAAAATTCAAGCAATATTTTTTTTGATTCCTGGTTCGGAATATTATAATCTTTCAGGATTTCAAAAGTCTTCTTATCTAGCTTGTCAGAAGTAAATTCAAACACTTCATTCATTTTCAGTAGATCACTTCCTTTATAGACTTTTCCTGTTTTATGGTCGATCACGGTGTAGCCAAAAGGATTTTTATCTTCTTTATGATGGAAAACCACATCGATCCCGAAAACATCTTTCAGCTTCTTTTGGAGTTCACTTTCAAAACTGATTTTTATTTTTAAATTATTTTCTCGTAATTTTTCTTTTGGGAGCATTGACTCCTTTTTTCTGTCATCTTCCACCTTGAAAACCTTGGTGGAATACAATTGTTTGTATTTGCTTAATATGGCTTTGATCTGCTTTGCCCTTTTATCATTTTTACTGTTATCAAAAACAATCTGATTTCCTGAAAGTGTTTGCTGTATTACTCCGTTTTTTAAAATGTTAAAAGAATTTATATCATCTGTGTTTTTGCCTATCTTATAACCATTTCTGCTGAGTAAAGTTTCCAACTGATTGAGCGAACTTATTTTATAGTTCAACAGTTTGCCAAGTTCTTCTTCCGGTTTCTGACCATACAATTTTTCCATTGTAACGCTTAAAGCTTTTTGGGCTTTAAGCCTTTCATAACTATCATTGATCTTTTTCCCTGTCTGTTTATCGACTCTTGTAGTAACTATATGAGCGTGATTATTATCGGTGTCACTATGAAAAACTACAATGAAAGGCTGTCCTCCATATTTCATTTCATCCATAAAATTCTCAGCGATCTTAGTCAGCTCTTCTTTCGAATGTCCTTGAAATTTCGTAGAGATCATCGCATGAAATTGAGGCTTTAATACTTTTTTGTTTCCAATCGAAATAGCTCTCAAATAGTTTCTTACTTCCTCCTTGCTGCTTGATTCGTTAATGAAGGAAGGAAAATTTTTCATCAGCATTAATTCTCCGGTTCCTTTGTCAATTTTCTTATCGTTATAATGAACTCCTGGAAAACTGGGACCTGCCGGATCCATAATCTTAACAATCATCTTGATAGCATTGCGTAGATTTTTGTAAACATTTCGTTCTGTTCTTTCTTCAGAATTATGATCTCTGATAACTTATTCGAAAATTTTCTGGTTTCATTTTCGCTGATAAACTTTTGACTATTTGCTATTTTTGCTACCTGATTAATATTATTTTCAATCTTTCCGAAAATGTTATCTTGTTTTTCAATGAACGCTAATACTTTTCTTCTCTCGTTGTCCATAAACCTATTTTCTACAGAATTAACAATTAGACTTGTTAAAGAGATTTTTTTTTCTGAACAGGCTTTTTTCCACTTTTCTTTTTGGATGATGGAAATCCTTATTTTAATGTAATGTTTCTTCCTAATATCCGTCTTATTTATCATTCAATTACATTCAGATAATTAATCGGAAAAGTGGTCATGCCCTTTATGGTACCGGTAAATTTTTCGATTTGATTTTTCCAAAGAAGTAGATTGAAATCAACGTTCGTTAATGAAATAATGCCCTGCTCTACTCCTGAACTAATTCCATTTGAGTTCCCACTTACTAAAATATTGCTCAGTGAACCCACACTGCCATCCGACATAAAACCTAAATCCCGTAATGGTTTTGAAAGATTCAGTATTACGTAGCTTGAAGTGATAGGTGTTGAACAAATTATACTGACATCTAAATAGCCAATTGTTCCTATTCGCCGCGCATCGATTTGCCCAGTTATTCCTAGACCTGATGTTCCTAATCTATATATTTTTGTAGATAATGTATGCTGACGAGGATTTGTAGGAAAAGGAAGGTATGTGTTCCACGAGGATTGTTCAGAAATAGTATTTGCAGAAAGTGTTTCGTCCAATACGATAAGAGCATCGTAATAAGTAGGCTCCTTAAACATCTGATTCCAAAACATACCATTGAAATAGTAGTACCCTTCTTCAACAATATGAATGACTTGACCCAAAAGATTTGATGCAGGTTGAGTCACGTAAACAATGGCACCTTTTTGCAATACTGAATAAGTTTTATTTGCAAGTTGATCACCTGTAATTCTTGGGGGAATTATGCCATCAAAGTGATTGGGCAGATCTGGTTTGCCGACAATATCCAAAGTTGCTGCGGGTGTCTGCGTATTAACTCCAACCTGAGCTTTAACGATAATTGCAAAAACAAATATTAAAAGGTTAAATGATTTTTTCATTTTTTGATAAAATTTCTACGGCAAAGTTGTATCATAAAAACCTCTAAAACAATAGTTTTGATGGGAGTTGGGCTAATTAAGAACACTCTGGATGAGTCTAGAATCTATAAAGATTAAAAAAGAATAAATTGGATTAGTTTGGAATCTTAACTTAAATTTCACCTAACATAAAAAAACAAGTTCCGCCGTTTTTTCTCCTTTTTGCAGAAAAGGCAAGATCGTCTTTGTACTCGAAAATTTGCCAAAATTTGTGGGTACAAAGACACATCTTGCTCAAAAAAAGCCGCTTATTTTTCGGAGTTCTGAAAAACGATTAATAGTATTGATAATCAGCAGTTTTGATTCTTTTATTGTTTTTATTGGAAATGTGTGGAAGTGAAGTCTGAGCATACGAAAGTAAATAATAAATCCTTTCAAAGTGATAATTTATCTATCGTATTGTAGATCAAATCGTAAGGATTTTGACCTGTACTTATCTTAAGCAGGTGACCTGTATATGATTTACGCAGGTATGAACTCCAGCTGTATGTGTATTACGCAGGTTTGATGATCGGCATGATTCTATTTTATGATGATGATCTGTATCTTATTTACACAGGTATGAATTTAAAGCTGTATTTATTTTATGCAGGTTGATGACTAGTATAATCCTTTTTATACAGTTTGCAGGGAAAGCTACAGCAGAGTTCACAATACATTCCGTCAAATTAAAAAAGGGAAGAGAACCTGACATCCCCTCAAAGCTTTTTTGTTCGGAAAAACGTAGGACTTTAGACTTTGGAATTGCGTTTTGCAAAAAAGCGAAGTGGCTTTGAAAGGACATCCAACAAAACCAACCCTAAAAGCAACCGCCATCATTGCCCGGAAATCAACAACAGGATATCTTTACTGAATTACCGCCAGATAAAAATAAACATTGTAAATATTATTGAAAATGAAAAAGAGCGGATAAAAAAAATGATCCGAATTTGCAACATTTGGTGCAACAGGGGTAAACTTCACTAAATATTTTTTTAAACAATTTTGGTAGTTAAAATATTAATCGTAATATTGCGATGTATAATTTTTGATAAAAATGGGAGTTACAAAAACTGAAATATACACGGAACAGCAGAACCGTTTAGCAACTTCGCTAAAGGCATTGGCTCATCCTGCACGCATAGCTATCCTGCAATATATCATTAAACAAAATGCCTGTATTTGTAATGACTTGGTAGAGGAATTGGGATTGGCACAAGCTACCATTTCGCAGCATTTGAAAGAACTAAAAAACATTGGTATTATCAAAGGAAATATAGAGGGAACCAGTGTATGCTACTGCATTGATGAAAATGTCTGGCAGCAGATTAAGAAGGAACTCAATACTTTCTTTGTTGACGATATAGGTATTGATAAATGTTGCTAAGCATTTATTTTAACCAAATCAATCGTAATAATGCAATATAACAATTAAATAATGAAATTATGAAACTATCAAAAATCAAAGAAATCTTACCAACATTAGAGCATGTTGAATTTCAATTAGAGAACGGAACGTTTGTTCCCGAACATTTCCACGTTACCGAAGTTGGGCAAATCAATAAAATTTTTATTGATTGTGGTGGTGTAATCCGCAATGAAAAAGTTGTCAATTTCCAATTATGGAATGCTGACGATTACGAACATAGATTGAAGCCAACCAAACTATTAAATATCATCAAACTATCCGAAGAAAAATTAGGTATGGAAGATGCCGAAATTGAAGTAGAATATCAAATTGATACTATCGGGAAATATGATTTGGATTTCAACGGAAAAACATTCGTACTGAAAAGTAAAACAACAGCTTGTCTTGCTCAGGATGCTTGCGGTATTCCTGTCGAAAAGCAAAAAATAAAATTATCAGCGTTGAATAATGCTTCCTGCACACCTAATTCAGGATGTTGTTAAACCCTTTAAATCAATCAAAATGTATAAGAATTTAGTTGAAACAATAAACAATGTTACTACTTTTCAAAACATCAGTGAAGAACGCAAAAATATATTACGACCACTGATAGATTTTGTACAGCAAAAAGTAAACAATAGTCAGGAAATAAGTATCAACTTCATTTGTACCCACAATTCCCGAAGAAGCCATTTATCGCAGGTTTGGGCACAGGTAGCAGCAGCACACTATGTTATCCCAAAGGTACATTGTTATTCGGGTGGTACAGAAGAAACGGCATTATTCCCGAAAGTGGCAGAAGCATTGACACATCAGGGATTAAGTATTTTCAAAATAGCAGATACCGACAATCCTGTATATGCCATAAAGTATAGTGATAATTCTTTGCCGATTGTTGGTTTCTCCAAAAAATATGATAGCCCTTTCAATCCTGTATCAGCGTTTGCAGCTATTATGACCTGTTCACAGGCAGACGGCGGATGCCCTTTTATTGCAGGAGCAGAAAAGAGAATACCTATCACATTTGAAGACCCTAAAATTTCAGACAATACACCGGAACAATCAAAGGTCTATGCTGATAGAAGTTTACAGATAGCAACGGAAATGTTCTATGTTTTTTCAATGATTAAAATGTAGCCGATGCAACCAAAACTAAAATTCTTAGACAGATACCTTACCTTATGGATATTCCTTGCAATGGCAGTAGGTATAGGATTGGGATATATTTTTCCCGGTATTTCAAAAATTACAAATGCGCTATCCGTAGGCACTACAAATATTCCGTTGGCAATAGGTTTAATATTGATGATGTATCCGCCATTAGCAAAGGTTGATTATTCATTATTGCCTATGGCGTTTAAGGATAAAAAAGTAATTGGTATATCCTTATTGCTGAATTGGGTTATCGGTACAGTGCTAATGTTCGGGTTAGCCGTTTTATTTTTAAGGAATGAACCCGATTATATGACAGGTTTGATACTGATAGGTTTGGCAAGATGTATCGCAATGGTAATCGTTTGGAGTGATTTAGCTAAAGCAAACAGAGAATATACAGCTATGTTAGTTGCATTAAACAGTATCTTCCAGATATTTACTTACAGTTTTTTAGTATGGTTATTCATCAACGTATTACCTGCAAAATTAGTATTAGCCAATTTCAATGTAAGCGTATCAATGAAAGATGTTACCGAAAGCGTATTGATATATTTAGGTATTCCTTTCTTGGCAGGTTTTTTAAGCCGATACATCCTTGTAAAATCAAAAGGTATAGAATGGTATAACCGGAAATTTGTACCCAAAATATCGCCCATTACATTGTATGCTTTACTGTTTACTATAGTATTGATGTTCAGTCTGAAAGGCGATAAAATAGTAGAGTTGCCAATGGATGTAGTAAAAGTAGCAATACCGTTAATCATCTATTTTATACTTATGTTTTTCGTGAGCTTCTTTATCAATAAATCTCTTAAAGTTCCTTACGATAAAAACGCATCCATCGCATTTACAGCCACAGGAAACAATTTTGAATTGGCAATAGCCGTAGCAATATCGGTTTTCGGTATTCATTCGCCACAGGCATTTGTGGGCGTTATCGGCCCATTGGTGGAAGTTCCTGTACTGATATTATTGGTACGTGCAAGTTTGTGGCTAAAGAAGAAATATTATGACCAAAATGCTCATTGATGCTTTGAATAAAGAAATGATATAAAGAAAGTCAGCAAACTACTTGACCAGTTTTCCATTTGGCAGATATAAATTTAAGCAATATTAAAAATGAAGAATTGGACAACGCAGTGGATAAATACATCAATTGACAACTGTTCTACAATTACAAGAAAATATTAATTGTAATTTTATAGAGCTTATTTTAAGCTAATTTCAAATAAAGCACAAAATATATCACAACACTCTTTATAAAAAATATGGTTTGCAACCGTTGTATTATGGTAGTGCAGAATGAATTGGAGAAGCTTGGATTGACTGTGAAAAATATAAAGCTGGGAGAAGTTACCTTGGATAAAGAATTAGCTGAAAACGTTAAAACCAATTTAGTGCAAGCACTGACTGTATTAGGTTTTGAATTAATAGATGATAAAAAAAGCCGAATTATAGAAAAAATAAAAAATATTATTATTGACCTCGTTCATCATCAGGATGGCGAAACAAAATACAATTTGTCGGATGTTTTAAATAGCAAGATACACCACGACTATAATTATCTCTCTAATTTATTTTCAGAAATTGAAGGCACTACTATCGAAAAATATTTTATTGCCCAAAAAATAGAGAAGGTAAAAGAATTATTGGTATATGATGAACTATCTTTGAGTGAAATTGCTTTCCGTTTAAATTACTCAAGTGTAGCCTATTTAAGCAACCAATTCAAAAAGGTAACAGGACTTACCCCAAGTTATTTCAAGCGAATACGAGAGGATAAAAGAAAACCTTTGGATAAGGTCTAAGTAAATCTTACAAATCATTCCCAAAATTCCACAACGAAAAAATGGAAACAATACGGAACTTTGTATCATAAAACTCATACAAAATGGTACACAAATATCAAGTAACAGGTATGACCTGTGGAGGTTGCGAAGCAAAGGTGAAATCAGCTTTATTAAAGGTTGAAAATGTGACAAATGTTGAAGTTTCAAAAGATGAAAACTCAGCTACCCTGACAATGGATAAACACATTCCAACTACACAATTGCAAAAAGCATTAACCGCTGTTGGAAAATATACCATAGAAATGAGCAATAACAAAAGCCCACAACATACCACGACAAATGAACCAGTGGCAAAATCCTGCTGCTCTGCTCATTCTCACGATGATAAAAAAACAATCGAAGTGACTAGCAATATAAAAGGCAAATACTATTGTCCAATGCATTGTGAAGGCGATAAAACTTATGATAAAGCTGGCGATTGCCCTGTTTGTGGAATGCATTTGGTAAAAGAAGCAGAATTGAATGTAAAGAAAACGATGTACACCTGCCCAATGCATCCCGAAGTTATTCAAGATAGTCCGGGTTCATGTCCTATATGCGGAATGGATTTAGTACCCATGGAACCAAGCGATTCCGAAGAAAAAAAAACCTATCTGGATTTGCTTAAAAAAATGAAAATTGCAACCCTCTTTACGGTGCCAATTTTTATTATTGCCATGATGGAAATGGTACATAACAATCCGTTATTTCAAATAATGGACAGCAACATGTGGAACTGGGTGCAATTTCTGTTTTCAATTCCTGTTGTTTTCTATGCTGGTTGGATGTTTTTTGTACGAGCTTGGAAATCCATAATCACTTGGAATCTAAATATGTTTACCCTTATCGGAATAGGAACTGGAGTTGCATTTTTGTTTAGTATTGTAGGAATGCTGATTCCGAATATCTTTCCGGAAGAATTTAAAACCGAACACGGAACCATTCATCTTTATTTTGAAGCAGCAACAGTAATCATTACACTGGTCTTGTTGGGACAATTGTTAGAAGCAAGAGCACATAGCCAAACCAGTGGAGCTATAAAAGCGTTATTACAATTAGCACCAACCGAAGCTACTTTGATTGGTGAAGGGGGCGATAAAGTGATTTCCATTCATGATATTAAGAAAGGTGATTTATTACGCGTAAAACCAGGAGATAAAATTCCAGTTGACGGAAAAATAACCGATGGTGAAAGCAGTATTGATGAAGCAATGATTACAGGAGAACCAATTCCCGTTGACAAAAAGAAAGACGATAATGTAATTTCGGGAACAATCAACGGGAACAAATCATTTGTAATGATGGCCGAAAAAGTAGGTTCTGAAACATTACTTTCTCAAATTGTACAAATGGTTAACGATGCTTCTCGTTCAAGAGCACCCATTCAAAAATTAGCCGATAGTATTTCTAAATATTTTGTACCCATTGTAGTAATCATTTCAGTAATTACCTTTTTTGTTTGGGCACTATTTGGTCCAGAACCAGCGAAGGTTTATGGATTTATAAATGCCATTGCAGTTTTAATCATAGCTTGTCCTTGTGCTTTAGGTTTAGCCACGCCGATGTCTGTGATGGTGGGTGTGGGCAAAGGAGCACAATCTGGAGTATTAATTAAAAATGCCGAAGCCTTAGAAAATATGAATAAGGTGGATGTTTTAATAACAGATAAAACAGGAACGCTAACTGAGGGAAAACCTTCTGTAGAAAAAATTTACGCATCAACTAATAACGAGGATGATTTATTGCAAAATATAGCTTCCTTAAACCAATACAGTGAACATCCATTGGCACAAGCAGTAGTCAATTATGCCAAAACAAAATCTATTTCATTAATTGGAGTCAAAGATTTTGAAAATGTTACAGGAAAAGGAGTTACAGGAACGGTTACCAATAGAAAAGTAGCATTAGGCAATAAAAAACTAATGGAACAGGTTAAGGCAACTATTTCTAACGATTTAGAAACCAAAATTATTGCAGAACAAAAACTTGGTAAAACGGTTTCTTACATTGCTGTTGATGATGTTACAGTTGGTTTTGTTTCAATTACCGATGCGATAAAAACTTCGAGTGCAGCAGCGATAAAAGAACTAATGCTCCAAGGTGTAGAAGTAATTATGCTTACTGGCGACAATGTTAATACAGCCAAAGCAGTAGCGGATGAATTAGGTTTATCTTCCTATAAAGCAGGATGCTTACCCGAAGATAAACTCAACGAAATTAAACGTTTACAAGCAGAAGGGAAAATTGTAGCTATGGCTGGTGATGGTATAAATGATGCTCCGGCATTAGCACAAGCCAATATCGGAATAGCTATGGGAACTGGAACTGATGTAGCCATAGAAAGTGCCAAAATAACTTTAGTAAAAGGCGATTTATTAGGTATCGTTAAAGCAAAAAATTTGAGCCATGCTGTTATGAAAAACATCAAGCAAAATTTATTCTTTGCCTTTTTCTACAATGTGCTTGGTGTTCCAATTGCAGCAGGTATTTTATATCCGTTTTTCGGAATTTTATTATCTCCAATGATTGCAGCTTTAGCAATGTCTTTAAGTTCTGTATCGGTAATCGTAAATGCATTGCGATTACGCAGTTTTAAACTTTAAATGAATTATTCAATAAACAAAATGGAAAAGAATAATCAAGACTTACGATTCAAAACAAATATTAACTGTGGTGGATGTGTAGCATCTGTAAAACCTCATTTGGATAATACCATGGTATAATATGCCATTGGGAAGTAGATACAACTAAAGACAAGGTGCTTACCGTAAAATCAGAAGGAATTACACAAGAACAGGTAATTGAAACTGTACAGAAAGCAGGTTTTAAGATAGAACCATTAAACAAAGATAATTTCCTTATCCTAATAACCTGTTTAGTTATTTAACTTATAACAAACACTTTAGGTAATTAACTGTATATTTATTTTAATAAGCATAAAAAGGACTATGCAGACTAGTGATTTAGATATTTTATCTATAATTCTGTGTTTGCAGTTCACGAAAGTGCAAAATATAGCAATTAAAAGAAATAATTTCATAATTTTGTAGTGTTGAAAAATTTGAGTAAACATATCAGCTTTGTCATCTTACTATGTTTGGGCTTTTTCCTAATGCCAAGCATAAGCTATGCTTGTGCAAAAAAAACAACTAAGACAGAGCAAAAGTCCTGCTCAAAAGATCAATCTGCAAAAGCAGAACATAAAAGCAGTTGCAAGGACAAGTCCTGTAAAAAATGCAAAAATGGTCACGACTGCGACGGCAATTGTAAGCACAGTTCATGTGGATGTAGCACTTCTTCATCTTCTGTAAGCTTACCAATACCAATAGATTTAAAAACAGCTAACCCTTTTGCTGAAATTAAAAAGCAAAAATTCGGTTTCAAAGAAGCCTACTATTCTTCAGGCTACTCTTCCATTTGGCAACCACCTAAAATAAGCTAAAACGATGGCTTGTTAGCCATACGTGTGCCTTGTCGAAAGCTGAATCCAGTTTTCGCAAACTCTTCGTATATCTTATTAAATTAAAAAAAATAAAAATGAAATCAATATCAAAAATATTGATGGTAATCATCGTATTACTATCAGCCGTAAACAGTTTTGCACAAATCAAAAATGCAAAAACAGAAACTGTAAAAATATATGGCAACTGCGAAATGTGTAAAACAACCATCGAAAAAGCAGGAAATTTAAAAAATGTAGCCACGGTAGATTGGAATAAAGATACCAAGATTGCTACACTCAACTATGATGGTAAAAAAACAAATCAGGACGAAATATTGAAACGCATTGCCTTAGCAGGTTATGACAGTGAGAAATTTTTGGCTCCAGATGATGTATATGCAAAATTATCCGACTGTTGCCAGTATAAAAGGGAACTAAAACCAGTTGCAAAAACCAGAGATGCAGGTATGGATATGAAAAATGAACACGCCAACCATAACCAAAGCGATATGGCTCAAAAAAATACCACTGAAACACAAAATGTACCGCAATTAAAAGCCGTTTTCAATAACTATTTTTCAGTGAAAGATGCGTTGGTAAAAACTGATGCAGGTACTTCTTCCGCAAAAGCTACCGAATTGGTAAAAGCCATTAAAGCAGTAGAAATGACAAAACTTTCCAACGAAGAACATACCGTTTGGATGAAAGTAATGAAAGATTTAACTGCTAATGCAGAAAAAATTGCTATAGCAAAAGATGTTACCAAACAAAGAGAAATTTTCGCTTTACTGGCTAATAATATGTACGAATTAGCCAAAGTTTCAAAACAAGAAACACCTGTTTATTATCAACATTGCCCAATGTACAATAATGGTAAAGGAGCAAATTGGCTAAGCAAAGAAGAAGCAATTAAAAACCCGTATTACGGCTCCAAAATGCTTACTTGCGGTAGCGTACAGGAAACTATTAATAACAAATAAAACGCTATTGTTATGGAAAGTATGGAAAACCAACACGAAATGCAACATAACCATAAGAATGAAAAGCATAATACTAATCACTCTTTAGCAATGTACAAACGCTTTGCTGTAATGGCTGTTGCTATGTTCATAGCTATGTACTTCATTATGTATGCTATGATTGACGGCTTACAGAACCTTATCCTGAACATCAATAATTTGTATATGACTTTGCTGATGGTTTCTGCAATGTTGATTATAGAACTATTGATAATGAAAGGAATGTATGAAAGCAAAAAAATCAACTGGGCAATCATAACGGTTTCCCTTGCGATTGGTATCTTTTCTTGGTTTGGTATTCGGGAGCAATTATTTGTGGGAAATAAAGAGTTTGTAAAAGGTATGATACCGCATCACGCAGCAGCAGTATTGATGTCTGAAAAAGCTAAGCTTACCGACCCCGAATTGATACAGTTACAAAAAAACATACTGGAAACACAGGCACAAGAAATCGAATTTATGAAGCGTAAGCTAAATGAATTTGAAAACAAATAAATAAGACAAATTTCTTCAATAATATCAAAAATAAATAAAATGAAAAATATAATTTTCTCAATCATTACATTAGTAACAGTTGCAGCGGTAACAATTTCCTGCAATCAATCTTCAAATAAAAATAGCGACCAGCAAGCTAATGATAGCACAACAATTGCTGCAACTCCGGAGTTACAATCACCTACACACAATGATACGGTAGCAACTGTTACTTCAACGGATACATCTTCTCAAGAGGCAGAAAAGTCCGATGTGAAGCAAGCTCAAAAGTTTACTGTCGCACCTATAATTAAGGATTATTTGGCTTTAAAAAATGCACTTGTTGCAGATAATGACAAAGCAGCGGCTAATGCAGGAAAGCAATTGTTTACTACCTTAAAAAATGTGGATATGAACGCTATCCCAGCGAATAAACATAAAGAATATATGGAAATAGCGGAAAATGCCAAAGAAAATGCAGAGCATATTAGTGACAATGCTGGTAAAATAGACCACCAGAGAGAGCATTTAGCATCGCTAAGTAAAGACGTTTCTGACCTTATCACATTATTTGGAACTACCCAAAAATTATATCAGGACTACTGCCCAATGTACAATGATGGTAAAGGTGCGGTTTGGATTAACGAAGCTAAGACTATCAAAAATCCTTATTATGGCAGCAAGATGCTTACCTGTGGCTCTGTAAAAAAAGAGTTCTAAAAATGAAGAGAGTATTAAAGATAATGTTGACAATAGTGCTGTTTATTTTTATTGCTATTCAATTTTATCAGCCTGCCCTTAATGTAGATAAAGGGCAGGTTTACACAACCGATTTTACCCAAGCGTATAAAATGCCTGTTGAAGTAAAAGCGATGCTTCAAACCTCTTGCTACGATTGTCATAGTAACAATACTAATTATGTTTGGTACGACTATGTGCAACCTATGAGAGCATTAGTAGAAAACCACATAAAAAACGCAAAAGAGGATTTGAATTTCAACGAATGGGGTACATACTCAAATAGGAAGCAGGACAGATTATTAAACTCAATTAAAGAACAAATCGAAACTAAACAAATGCCCTTAGCATCATATACAATGATGCATAAAAACACAAAACTGAATGATGAGCAAATCAAAGTTTTAACCAATTGGCTAAAAGAGCAGGATTAAGTTTCAAGAAAAAAAATATCAAAATGAATATACCTAAAAATGTTACGATCAGGTTGCTGCAAGCAGTTTTTATACTGTTATGTTCGCAATCTCTCTTTGCACAAAAAGTAGTTCGTTACGAGTTGTATGTAAAAGATACGCTTGTAAACTACGCAGGCAAAGAAAAAAGAGCCATTTCCGTAAATGGTCAAATACCAATGCCAACGCTCACTTTTACCGAAGGCGATACAGCCGAAATCGTTGTACATAACCAATTAAAAGAAAGTACCTCATTGCATTGGCACGGAGTGTTCCTGCCCAACAAAGAAGATGGTGTGCCCTGGCTTACACAAAAACCTATTAAGGCAGGCACAACCTATACCTATCGCTTCCCAATTATCCAACACGGAACGCATTGGTATCACTCACATTCTGGTTTGCAGGAGCAAATTGGGATGTATGGCAGTTTTATAATGAAGAAAAAGGATGATGATAAAACCTTTAGAAAAGGAATTGACGATTTGCCGACTGTACCCATCATTTTAAGCGAGTGGACAAATCTTAATCCCGACAACATCAACAGGATGCTGCATAATGCCAACGATTGGGCAGCTATTAAAAAAAATGCAACACAGTCTTATGCAGAAGCTATTAGAGAAGGACATTTCAAAACAAAACTAACCAACGAATGGAAACGGATGTTGGCAATGGATGTAAGCGATGTGTATTATGACAAAATTTTAATCAATGGAAACCATACGACCGATTTAAAAAAGGTGGACGGCAAAACGCTAAAAGCGGGCGATAAAGTACGATTGCGAGTTTCAAACGGTGGTGCTTCGTCCTATTTTTGGTTGCGGTATGCAGGCGGTAAAATTACCGTAGTTGCAAATGACGGTAATGATGTAGAACCTGTGGAAGTAGATAGATTAATCATTGCGGTTTCTGAAACTTACGATATTGTAGTAACAATTCCTGAAGATGGTGTTGCTTATCAGTTTCTAGCTACTACTGAAGACAGAACACAATCCGCAAGTTATTTTGTGGGCAATGGCATCAAACAATTAATATCACCACTTCCTAAATTAAAATATTTTGAAGGGATGAAGATGATGAACGATATGATGAAGATGAATGGAGATTTGGACGATATGGGAATGAAAATGAGCCTGAACCAAATGGATATGAACGTGGTAATGTATCCTGAAATTACTGGAGAGGCAAAACCAAAAGAAGACCATAGTCAACACAATATGAATATGGAAAATGATCCCAACCGTTACAATGCAAATGCTTTGGGAGAAATCAAAACGCTGAATTATGCAATGCTACAATCTCCTTCCAATACGGAACTTCCTAAAGATGCGCCAGTAAAAGAATTGAAATTTACCCTTACCGGAAATATGAACCGTTATGTGTGGAGTATGGATAATAAAATACTTTCAGAAGTTGATAAAATACCTGTGAAAAAAGGAGAAATTCTACGAATTACCATTCATAATAACTCAATGATGCGCCATCCAATGCACTTGCACGGTTTTGATTTCAGGGTAATCAATGGCAAAGGCGAAAAATCACCACTAAAAAATGTTATAGATATAATGCCAATGGAAACTGATACCATTGAGTTTTTAGCAAACGAAGAAGGAGATTGGTTTTTCCACTGTCATATCCTTTATCATATGATGTCAGGAATGAACAGGGTATTTGCAGTTGACGATTATCAAAATCCGAATTTACCTAACAAAAAACAAGCATATAATATGTTGCAAAGAGAAAGCAATATGCCACACTTAATGGCTCAGAATGATTTTGCTAGCAATGGAAATGATGGTGATGCGATGCTTCAGAATTCAAGATGGAGTTTAGGGACAGAATGGCGATTAGGCTATAACGATATGCACGGTTATGAAGTAGAAACACATTTAGGAAGGTACATTGGAAAAATGCAATGGTTTATGCCGTTTATAGGTTTTGATTGGAGGTATCGTAAAATGGGTATGGATGAACACGAAACCAATTTATTCGGACAGAAAAATGAAAAAGATACACGTAGAGCTATTAGCTTGGGCTTTATGTACACATTACCAATGTTAGTAAACTTTCAGGCAGAGGTATATCACGATGGAATTGTACGTCTTTCTTTAATGCGTGAAGATATTCCCATCACAAAGAGATTGAGGGCTGGTTTTATGGTCAACACCGATATGGAATATATGACAGAGCTAAAATATATTATCAATAAAAATGTGGGTATTCGTACACATTATGATAGCGATATGGGCTGGGGTATTGGGTTATCTTTAAATTATTAAAACAAAGGATAAACAGCTAAGCCAGGAAACCGAAAACGTTTTTTCAATCCGTTTGAGCTGTCTCAACTATTTACCACAATATTACAATTTAAAATTGCACATGACAATGATAGAACTGATAAAGGCAACACCCGCATTTCCTGTCAGGGAAATTGACAAAGCAGTTCAATTTTACAAAGACAAATTTGGTTTTGATTGTCGGCACAAGGAAGACACTTTTGCAATTTTGGTTCGGGGCAACATAGAACTGCATTTGTGGGCTTCCTGCAATTATAGTTGGAAATGGAAAAGCATTTTTCTATTTCTAAAACCGATTAGTAGTGGGGCAGAAAGCTTTTTAGCAGGAACACACAGTTGCAGAATTGAAGTAAAAGGAGTTGAAGAGCTGTATAAAGAGCTAAAAGAAAAAGAGGTGCTTCACAATGAAAAAACAGAGATAGAAAGTACCTATTATGGCACAAGAGAATTTGCAGCATTAGACTTATACGGAAATCTTTTATCCTTTTATGAAAATGTATAAAAAGATGTTTTTGTATTTTAGTATTTGCTTAAATAAACAATTTGCTTATCTTTGTACTTATGGATAATCTTTCTTGTATAAGGCAGCAGGCGGACGTTAAGCAGATAATGCGTTGCAAAGACCGGATTAGTGAAATCAAAGGGACAGTTGATTATTTATCCAGCGGACTTGAGTTAGCGGGTAACAATGTAAGACTGAAAATACTTTTTCTTCTTTATGAAGAAAAGAAACTTTGTGTTTGCGACCTAAGCGATATTCTCAGTATGACCATTTCGGCAGTTTCTCAGCACTTGCGAAAACTCAAAGACAGAAAACTCATTGAAACGGAAAGACAAGCGCAAACTATTTTCTATTCGTTGGCAAAAGAGTATGAAAAAATGCTCAAACCTTTTTTCAAAATCCTTAACGAAAACAAAATTTTGGAAGCAATATGAAAACAGAAAAAAAATTAATCGGTGCAGGACTTTTGACAGCAATTGCTTCGTCCTTGTGCTGTATTACGCCAATTTTGGCTATAGTTGCGGGTTCAAGCGGAATTGCTTCTACCTTTTCGTGGCTCGAACCTTTTCGACCTTATTTTATTGGTATGACTGTTTTAGTTCTTGGCTTTGCTTGGTATCAAAAACTGAAACCTCAACAACAAATTGACTGTAATTGTGAAACAAATCAAAAACAAAATTTTATGCAAACGAAATCATTGTTAGGAAGTATTACCGTAATATCAGTTTTACTTCTATCATTTCCGAGTTATGCTCACATCTTTGTTCCGAAGACAAAAATCACGGCAATTGTTACTTCGACTTCTAAAATTCAGAAAGTTGAATTTACTATTAAAGGAATGACTTGTTCAGGATGTGAACATCATGTAAAGACAGAAATTAGCAAACTAAAAGGCATTGTTGAAGTTATTGTTTCTTACGAAAAAGGCAACGCAATTGTAAAGTTCGACAACAAACAAACCAGCATCGAGCAAATCGAAAAAGCTATCAACTCTACTGGTTACAAATCACTAAAAAGCAAAATTATTTCATAATGGACATCATTTTAATATCCGAAATAACTTGTCCAACCTGCGGACATAAGAAATCCGAAGAAATGCCAACTGATGCTTGTCAATTTTTCTATCAGTGTGAGAGTTGCAAAACAACTCTAAAACCTATAAAGGGAGATTGTTGCGTGTTTTGTAGTTACGGTACAGTAAAGTGCCCACCTATTCAAGAGGGAAATGCTTGTTGTAAATAACTAAACCACTATGGACTTTCAGTCCATAGATTTGAACAACGAATGAAATTCGTTTAAAAAACTCCACAGATGCACAGATAATAAAATATTAAAAAATTCATTTTATTATCTGTGCATCTGTGTCGAATAAAAAATTTATAGAAACTGAAATTCTTGCACTGAAAGTGCATAGTTTCAACTAACTATTTTAATGCTTAATTGAAACTATGCACAACGAGTTTTCTATAGTCAGTTAATACTTACAACCTTTTTTCTAAAACAAACCAAAGCCAAAGTCCGGAATTGTTTTAGAAATGGGGTTGTTCCGCTTTCCGCAAAAATACGTTTCCGACCGCAGGGAGGAATTGCATTTTTGCCGCCCAACTTTTGGTCAGGCGGTTTTTTATATTTTTATCAGTTGAGAATGGAAATTTTTTAGATTAAGGAAAAAACCTCTGTTTTCAGTCAGTCCGTTGCGAAACAAGTTCCACAATAGAGAACATCCCATTTGTGCTAATGTAGAATTAATAAACAAATCCTGCTTTTCTAATGCTTCTGCTAAACTGCAACTTGGTGTATCATCTTGCGTTTCAGACTGCAAAAGCAGTTCTCCAAATTCTTCCGTCACATAAGGAAGATTCGACGTTGTTTGATATTTTTCGGAATCAGGTTGTTTTATATTCTCAACTGTAGAAAGCAAAACCTGTCCAGAATATCGGTTGTTGCCAAAATCCATCCAATATTTAGCCTGGTTTCTGTATAATCTCCTACCCTCTTTCAATTCATTCAGAATATCAGCAATTTCAAATCGTGATTTGACATTATCAACACACGACATATAAATTGCGGACTGCATATTCTCTTGGATTCTTCCTAAAGAATCTCTTTCAAACTTTCTGACTTCGGCTTTCCAATTCGTTCCAGACCATCGGTTTGCCCGATTTATCAGTGCAACTGCCTTTGGTAATCCTACTTCACATTCTGCAAAACGCTGTCTGCCTTGATTCGCTTCTGTGACAATATCATCATCCCACAACCGCACCTGTAATCCTGCGTGTCCCAATTCAATCAATGAATGGTTCATTTCGATCAAGGCGGTCAATACTTTAGAACCTGTACCACCTGCACCTATGAGGTTTACCATTACAGGATTGGTAGGATTTAAAAGGCTATCATCGGTAAAATGGACTTTTGTTTTTTCAGATTGTATCATTAGAGTAGATTTTTTAAAGTTAGATTTGAATTGATTAGAATATCTGTCGGAAACGGCTCTTTTGAATCAATAAGGCTTTTCCAAAGGATTACCAAGTTTCCTTTAATCGGATTATGGCTGTTGACCAAATGGCTGAAATAAGAATTGAAAAAATAGTTTTCCCATTTCTTAGTAAACTCTTCGAGTGATGCGGAACTTTTAATGTTTACGTCGACCGTTCCCATACAAACACTTCCGCTTTCGTAAACATTAAAGAACGGAGCGTGAAATAGTGGTGTATCTGTATTGGGGCGTTGGTCTGTCTCCAATGCGAATATTTTCATTCCCTGCTTATTGGCACACCATAGCAAAGGTGGCACATTCGCTAAACCATTTGAAATGGAAAGCTTTTCGGTAAATAGTAACTGTCGTTCCTGTGCTTTTGTGTACCAGACCACTTTTCCATTTTCCGATGTATCTATAAATAGTACAGTTTCAGAAATAATACCACTTGGTCTTAGAAAATCTTTTTCTTTCTTATTTTGAATATTTAAAGATTTGGAGAGTCGTTGTGCCTCCCTTACAGTCAAAGGGTGGGCATTGACAGGGTTTCCATTAGGGTCAATATCAAAATGTTCAACATAACCATCGCGATTATAATCTTCTGTCTCATAAAAGACCAGTGCTGATTTAGGATAGTAAAGTGTTCCAAAATTATTGGTTATGTCGGTTTCTTCGTTCTTAATTGTATTGGCTGTATTTCTCATAGCTTGTTTTTATAATTGAATTATTTGCGCCGTGTATGCACAGATTAGTTGAGCAATCGGCACAATTCGTTTAAGACCTTAAACAACTGATTTTCAAAATCAAGGTTTTTATCCAATATATCACTTCCGTCAAAGGTTTTAAAAATCATTGGTTGCTGTGTTTCAGCATATTCGTTGAACTCATTATTGACCATACTCGTTAGATTATCATAAATCAATCCGTCACTCTCGGCAAAAAAGGAAATATATTTATCCATTGCGATAACAGTTTCCTCATTATAATTGTCATCTCCCTCCATTTCTGAGGGCTTGTTTGCATTATTATAGTGGGCATTTCTGAAAATGCTTTCATTAGGGTAATCACAATAAAGTTTAAAGGTTTTTTCTGCCAATTGAAGGCATTCTTTATCAAACCTGTTTTTCGGTATAAAACGTTTCAAGCGTTGCTCAAAAAAAAGAAGATTCTTAGCATTGGAAATTTTTTGTCCCATCATATCTCCGTTGATTTCCGCCCGTTGAAGTTCTTTTTTGCAGATGTGGTTATCTTCTATTTCTTCGTCCTGCTCTATCCAATCAGTAAGCATTTCGTAATTCCAATAGAGATAAGAATCTTCCTGTCTGTAATATGGAATATCTACATTTCTATACAGATAAGTGCATACGGACAATAGTAAGCAAGCTGCTTTTCTGTGTACCTTATTGCGGAGCAATTGATAAAGCGGTACGACGGGAACATAAAACAAGGTTGCCCCTGTGTTGCATCTTTCTTCTATTGCAAAGCAAGTCTTACTCCCTTTTTCTATCAGCCTAACACTCTGCCAATTTTCAGTCTTGGTTTTCAACTGCGTTTCAATATCTCTCAAAGCAAGGCTGATATTGTATGGATAATTAAAATGCTGTGTCGGCATTGGGGTTATATCATAATGCTTTGCTAATTGAGAAAGGGACTTATAAAAATCCCTTTCTGTTTTAGCAGACTTACGTTTGCCCTGTGTTATTGTTATTTCATTCTCCTTTAATTTCGGCATAAAGCAGGTTCTCAGAAAAGCATTGGAAGTTGGGAGATTGGAACGGATTTCCGTTGGTCTTTCTGAACTTCCGAACTGTCTTTTATCTGATGCATCCATTGTGCGTATTCCCTCAATTGTAAGTGAAGTTGCCTTTGTTTTTTTTCTTCGGGAGGTTGAATTGTCCCCGATATGGTTTTTCGTTGCATTCATTTTATTTTTGTTTGTCAGTTTATGGTTGATGGTTGTTAGCTTTTAGATTGTAATTCTATCAACTGTCAACCAAAAACCATCAACTATTTATTATCCTTTTGTTCCCATCACACTTTCAAATTGATATTCAACAGCATCATCCTTGATTTTCGGTGCTGAAATTTTTGAAGTGGTCAGTATCGGGTACGTGTTGGCGTAAAAGTTCATTACTGATTCTACGCTCCATTTTGGTTCAGGGTCAGGTAAACGTATTTCCTGTCCGTTATCTTTGAGTATAAAAACTCGGTCTAATAGGGTTGCAAGTAACATTTATAATATTTTTAAGATTCAACATTTTCATTGGTCGTTTCAGAGAATAGGCTTGGTGCAAAATGTTTCTCATATTCATCCTGCTTTTTGCGGATGATTTCAGCATAATCGGGAAATTCCGATACTTTTGGAAGAGCTGACCACGCTTCTTTGTATTTGCCGTCTTTTTCGAGTTCTTCGGCTTTTTGCAAGGCTTCTTTGTACTTTTTATCTTTGCCTTCCTTTTCTTTTTTCTCCTTGTCGGATTTCTCCTTTTCCATTGCCGATTTCTTCTTGGCTTCTTCGACCTGTTTCATAAAACTTTCCATATCTACCATTAAGCCCGATGCGGTCTGCAATGGTGTCGAAATACTTTCAAAAAATCCATTGTCCAATTCTTCCGCTGTCCCCCTTAAATTGAGTGGCGGAATCGTTTTCCTTGCCTCGTCTCCGCATTGCTCATTGTTGAGCAATACGGAAAGAACGAAACTGTTTTCTGCCCCTTGTCGGAGTGTGATTTGCAAATCTCCTGTAAGATTGAGTTTGCCTATCTGTCTGAAAAAATTGGTTTGCATAATTTTGTTTTTAAAATTGATTTTTTACTATTTCTGTTATAATTAATTTTATATTCATTATTTTGAATAATGCTCTGTAATAGGTTTCTTGCGTTTGTGGCATTCCAATCATCTTCTTTGGTCATATCCAAATAGTGTAATTTTTCATATTGTTTTACCATTTTGGCAATAATGTTCAATGCTTTATACTCCGTTTTGTCTGCGAGATTGCTCATATTGTTTTGATTTTAGTAGTTTTCCGTACATATCTTTCCAAAACCTTCTCAGTCTTTTATCTAATTCTGAAAATTCTTTGTTTGTATGTTCATATTCCTTACTCTGCTGTAATTTGGATAGCTTCATCAAGATTGGTTACTTTAATCTTGCAACCGTTTAAGTCTGTTACTCTCATTGTTGTTGAGTTAATTGATATAATGAAAATTCTTCTGTCCAAAATTCTTCGCCTGTCTGTTTTCCAAAAGCGTTGTAAATGGCATTTCCGTTTTTATAGACTTGCATTTGGTAGCAATTCAGATTATTTTCGGGTTGCAAAAATTTTTTCAAATCCTCTTTTTCCAATTCGATAAAAATCCTGCTTCTCTCCGAAAGCCATTCTTCAACTTAGGGATAATTTTCTTCCGAAAATTTGAAAAACTCTACATTGGTATCGGCATAATTCAGCCATTTTAAATCATAGTCATTTTCCAAAGGCTTTACGGCTTCGAGCCTTTTCTTTTGGATTTCTTTCCATTCTCCCGTAATGTGGATAATGGCAAAATCGCCATTATCCCATTCACTGTTGGTCATTGATTTTATCAGTAAATATTCTGTTTGTTGAAGTGATGTTTTCATTTATGCAATTTTTTGTTTGTTATTATTTATTTTCCTGTCTAATAGGATTCTCATAATCTCCTCTTTGTAATCGTAATTTTCACCTTCGAATTCGTAACAATCTGTATCTACATTGTAGATGAAGTCTTGAAAGTCACATTGATTGAGAAAATAATCCTGTAAGATTTGGTTTTCGCATATGGTCTTGCCAAAAACCATACAGCCAGATTCTTCGTAATCCAATACAAATCCGACATCGTAATGATTTGCAACAATCCATAATGCTTCGATATTTGGGCTCCATCTTGTCTCATAATGGAAAGAACATTCATCTGTTTCACTTCGATAAATTTCACAGAAGTAACCGTTTTTGCTCTTGACAAAATCGGGCAGTTGCCCAATATTTCCCTTAGTTTCCTTTTCTATCATTTCTTGAAATACATTCGAGACTTTGTCCAAAACCTCTCGATTTCCTGTGAATGTTACTTTATTGTTGCACCAATTTGCCATAATATTTGTTGTATAATTGTTGTTTTCGTAAATGTATGTTCCGCTTGTTTTGAAAGGTTCTTTTCCCTCTGTAAGGCGGATTTCTGATTTGAATTTTCTTGAAAGACTTTTTGCATACCGTATTGCTGTCGTTCTCTCGCAATAGAATTGGGAAAAGATTTCCACCTTTTCCCAATCATTCTTATCACTTTTCGGCTTCATTTGAAAGTTATATTGTGCTTCCATATTTTGAATGCTTTTAGAATGGTAAATCATCGTCCGTATCTTCCGCAAAAGCATTGGATTTCTGTGGCTGTGAAGCTGGTTGTTCTTCTGTGTCAGACTTTTTTCCGCCTCCGTGTACTTTGATGTTAGAAGTATGGAAATTCAACCCCGATTTTATTTCTCCATCTTTTCCAATCCACGCACTCGCACTTGCTCTGCCTGTAAGCTCTACTAATGTTCCCTTCGTTAAAATCTTAGCTACGTTGGCACTTAGCCAATAGGAGCAGTTATAATAAGTGGTCTGTTCTCTTAGTTCGCCTTGTTTGGTTTTAAATCTGTCATTAATGGCTAGTGAAAAATTCACGACCTGTTTGTCATTTTTTAAAGTGTTGATTTCTGCGTTTTTTGTAATTCTGCCTACGATGTTCATAATGTTAATTTTTGATTGTTAATAATTGATTTTCGAGTTTGTTAAAATTTTCGATTTGATTGATTTGGTTTCGAGGACACTCTTTTTTTTTTCTGCTTATATCCAATTGGAAAAGCAGAATTATTTGTTGTTTTATTTTGTTGTTTTTTCCGTTGATGTCAAAGACCGTCTGCGATTTAATTGATTCGTATAACTGAGGTTCCGTCTTTTTCTTTGCCGATGATCATAGGAAAGTATCAGGCATATAAAACCACAATCCTCCAAAGCTTTGGAGGATTGTGGCTCGAAATATTTTTGTCCGAAGGATTCAGGAGTGTCTGAAAAAATTATTGGAACTCGTGGAAAGAATTTTTATAGAAACCCAAAAATATTTTTTTAGGTGAATGATGCTGTCCTACATTTGCAATAGTAAAAAGCCAAAAATCAGTTAGAAGTGATTAAATAGAGGGTTTTGATAGTAGGAAAAATGTAAAATTAAACATTAGGTAATCTGTTTTTTTTAAGGTTTAACCAGTTTATGATTTTTAAAATTAAATTTCTCTTTAAAATCATTTTCAGAATTTTTACATTTTACTTTGTTGCACAAAACCACTCGTTTAAATCCTTAAAATCTTTGTACAACAAAGAACAATCTTCAACATTTTTATAGTTTTTCCGGATAACCTGTTTGATTGTAATTCCATTATCATCATTATCTAGGAAAAGTGAGGTTTTATAATATGCTCTAAGTTCTTTATCGACTTTGAAAAGCATTGCCGTAGAATTGAGAATCAAACAATCTGAAATTGAACTTTCTGCACTTTCCAAATTTTTAAAAGTCAGATAATCAAAAAAACCTTCAAAAACTACAATTTCATTGGAAGTCTTCAAATCATTTTTTATCAAAGTCACATCTTTTTTGCCCAAACATATCTTTAAATATTTATTTCGGATTTCAACGCCTCCGGAATTATTAAAAAAGCCAATTCCGAAATATTTCTTACCATTCAACATATACTCAATTTCTTTTACCAAATCTTTTTGTTCACAAACTTTTCGGGATTTTAAATATTGGATTAAAGCTGGGTGCTGAATTTCATTTACTTTTATGATTTGATAATTTTTGATTTGGACAGATTCTTCAATCTGAGTATTATTTTGAACTGAGAAGTCAAATTTATCAAGGTACTTCAAAGCATCAGAAACTGAACATTGATTCATTTGCTGAACAATTGAAATAACATCATAACTTTTCCCGGTTCCGAAATCAAAAGCTTTATTTTTCACAAAATCAACAGACAAACTCGGGATTTTTTCCTCTCTGTCGAGCGCAAAATAAAATGCCGTTTTTCGGTTTTCTTTCACGGGAAAGAGATTGAACGATTCCAAAACTGTTCTAATATTTACTTTTTCTTTTGCTTCTTCGCAATTCATTTTTTTCTTTTTTAAAGCAAATTTTTTATCCACATTTTCCTTTTAAATAAAAAAAGACTTTTTAATTACTTTTATAATACTTTTAATGATGCACCGAATCGCCTTATGGTAAAGCATTTGAACCCCATTTTCGGTGAGTGCAATTCCGAATTTCAGTGAGTGCAATTCCGAAAGTGGAGTGAGTGCAATTCCGAAAAAACAACTCATTTGTGGTGAGTGTAAATCCGAATTGTATTTTCTACTTTCATTGATTTTTCGTTTTTTTTCACATTTTCTTACAGTTATCCCTATTTTTAACGGGTTTTGAATTTTGGAGTGAGTGCAATTCCGAATTCTCAATCAAAAATTTCAATATTTTAACATTTTCTTAACTTCAGTGAGTGCAATTCCGAATTTTGGGTGAGTGGAATTCCGAACTCAAATAATTATTGGGTAGCCATTTGGCAGCAACTCTCCCATTTTTGTATTCCTGTAAATCTGTATGATGTGTTCCTGAATTTTATTTAAAAATTCGGTTCCTTGAAATTCTGTCGATTTAATTCCTTGCAATCGTGCTGTTCTAATAAATTCTTCAAAAGCTTTCTCTATCAATACTCTGGTTTGCGGAATATATCTGTATTGATGCGAAAACTGAATCATTTCACTTGTCAGCAGACCATATCTTTTTCTAAAGTAGATCAATCTTCGGCTGATTTCTTGCTTTTCATTAGGATATGCTTTTCTTAATTTCCGTTCTTCGTTACTGTTTTCAGATATATGATCATCTTCCTTCTTTTTTGTCAAACGCGGTATTACAAAAATTGAATCTCTTTTGTACTTATAATCGAAAGAGACCGTATTGAATGTATTAAGACTGCTTCTTGCAGGTTTTAGAAACTTGAAACAAAAATCCTTGGCAGTTTGATAATTCAATCCAAATTTTTTGTTCAGTGTTGACAGTTTTAATACCGTTCCATTTTCAGGGATTTTCGAAAGCCAGATAGCAAATATTATATGTTTGTTGTTTCTTACATTATAGACCAGATTGTACAGCACATAATTATATTCCGGAATGACCATCAATTTTTTCAGCCAATAACTGCTGATTAGAAAAGTGGTGTACCCTCTTTTATCGTAACTCGGTGTTGAAATGAGTCCACCGAAAGTTTTGATTTCTCTTCCTTTAGAATTAAACGATTTATACCAGCTCATTTTGAATTTTGCGAGAAATTCATAAGCATCTATCACTTGTTTTGTGGAACCGCTAGGAGAAATTTTGCTATTTCTGATTTTTATAGAAGCGAAAATATTGTTTTCGGTTTCAAATTCTTCATCAAAAAGTGAAAGCTGTTTTGGTCTGTCTTCCGGACGGAATTGTTCATTGCTGATGATGGAAATAATATTGAAAATCACCCGAAGTGCATTGATAGGAATATCGGCAGCTTCATGATCTTCAAAAATGAAATCGTCCACGAAATGGTTCCCTATTCTGATTTTTTCGGGAACTCTTTCGCTTTTATTGTCAAATTCCTTTCGGATAAGTCTTACATGCGGATCCCCCATGCTGTACATCTTTTTTATGTGTTGAATTTTTTATTTTAGTATTACTTTCGGTCTGGATTTTTAGGACGCTTTATATTTGGAATGCTTGATACGGAAAGCTGAAGGTTTGTATCCTCATTTTTTATGAACGGCAATATACTTTTTAGGGAAGATTTCCAGTTGGTAATACGTCGGTTTGAACTATTTTGCCAATCATTACGTACCCAGACTTCGTACTTTTTTTCTATGACGGAATCTAATTCAGATTCATAAGTTTCTAATGTTTGGGCATATTCAATAAATTCATCAAAACTTGGAATGTTCTTTTGATTGATTACAGGTGGTGATGGCTGTTGTTGTGATGGAATTTCTACACTTCCTGCTGTAAGAAAATCTGAACTTTTTACAATTTTAGCTTTCTTTATTTTTTCGGGTTTAGCAATTTTCAAGGGATAATCTAAAAGCAATCTGTAGTAACATGGAAGTCCGTTCTTGGTTTGAAATTCAATTAATCCAAAGTTCTGGAGTTTCTCTTTTACAGATTTTACGGTCTTTCGGGTTAATCCCAACTCTTTACTCACTGCAACATCAGAAATCTGGAACTCATACCCGTTATTGTCATATCCAATTTTAAGCAAATACAGATACATCGAAATTCCCGTAGAACCTATTTGATTTATTTTATTAAAATCCCAAAATCGGTGTATCAATTCAAGATAAGTCATCTTTATTTTTTTCCGAAAAGCGATAATGCTTTTTCTTTGTCTATGATGATAATGTTTCCGTTTTGGATGATGGCTTCATCCAATAACCCCGATGATTTTACTTCTGAAGCTTTTGAAACAGAACATCCCAATATTTTCGCTAAACCTTTCAGACCATATTCATATTTCTTTTCAGAGTTGACACCGCTCGAAATTTCTAAGAATTCTCCAACAGTCAGTTGCCAGATCGGAGTTTTAGGATCAATTTCTTTCATTAGTTTTGGTTTTGGTTTTGGTTTTGATTTGAATTTTTCAGCTTTGAAATCCAATTTCTTGCTGCAGATTTCCAACACTTCATGGGTTGATCATTGCACAACTTCCAATCCTTAGATTCGTATAATGAATAAAATTGATTCGCTTCTTCAGATTGAAAATCACACTCGTTAAAATATAGTTCAACCTCATACAGCATCGGTACAGAAAAGGAAATCTTTTTGTCGGGTACTATTTTTTGGTCATGTACTATTTTACTTTTTTCAAAATCTTCACTTTCAAAATCAATAATTTCGATTAAGCTTCCTTCATAAGGGTGATAACTAGGGGAATAAATGATAAACCCTGCGCTATGCAGTTCTTTTATACATTTGTGGTAAGTCGCAAAAGATTTTATTTTACCGAGCTTCATCACCTCTTTCCGACTCACACGAAATGGATTTTGGTATTGATGCCTACTCCACAACTGGAAAAGCGAAACATATAAACTGATGTGCGAGGGAACCATCCGATGATCCCTAATGACATTTCCAAAAAAATCAATAATTTTATTAGACTGCTTCATAACTACCGATTTAATGTTTGAAGTCTGTCAGTAGTTTCTCAATGTCTTTGTAATTGTAGTACAGAGTCCCTCCTACCTTACTGTATGATAACGTTCCGTTGATTCTCAGATTTTGTAATGTTCCTGAAGAGATGTTCAACAGCTTTTTGACCTCGGAGGTCCGAAGCCATAATTTTTGTTCTGTTGTATTATCGTGTAGTAATTCTTTAATCCCTTCCAGCAATTCAACTTTAAACTGCTGAAGATCTTCTTTGGTGATAATGGATATTGCCATGATTTCAAATTTGTTTTGTCTGACAAATTTTCGAAATCACGCAAAATATCTTTCGGTAGTTTGTCGGTACTACCGAAAGATTCCCTTGTGAAACCTATGAATAAAAGGTTTTAAATTAAAGATTACAATTTGTTTTATCTATCTTCATCCAAATCACACATCTAAATTATCCAGATATTGATCTAAATTCTTTTGAAGCAATGACAAAAATTTAGTTCTTTCCGTTTTACGTAAGCGTATTTCACCTAAAGTTTTATGATAATTGCCTAAATTAATATGAAGTGAGTTTTCTGCCCACCTGAAAATTTCAGCCAGATCTGAGTGACCACCGTTGAAACATTTTGTTTGGTGAAGCGCATACAACAACTCAATCAATGCAACTTTAGGAGCTGTCCATTCCAGATTTCTGATATGTGCGATTGAATTTTCTCTGACTTCTTTCGAATTTATTTTATTAGATAAATAGTGATCCAAAAGATCATTCGCTAAAATCTGAGATACCATATGATCATGGGATGTCGAAAATTCTTCATCATAGCTGTACAGTTCGGGGCTTAACTTCAACTTAAAGTCGAATTTGAACCTGACGAAATATTTCTTATCCAGATAGGTAGATTTTCGGCGGTAGTAACTAATAAATTCTCTCTGCTCATTATAAAAATACAAAAGATTGCTTCTCTCATTTTCGTAGTAGGATTGTAAGGCTTGAGGATCTGCATAAGGTTTTGAGGCTTCTATAGCTAAAACTTTGGAGTAGTAAATATAAACTGCTATGAATTGCGGTTTGGTATTTTTAAAAAAGTAGATTTCATCACTCCAATCTGAAAATTGATATTGCCGAAGGTGATCCTTCAATTGTCTAATGGCAATGTCTGTTTCCATCAGAATCTCTTCAGAACGAATGACAATGTCATTTTCGCTCCTGTTGATCTGATCTACAGTTGTTGTAAGATTTTTCCAAAGCTGGTCATTTTTTTTTCGGAAATTTTGTCCGTTCATACGTATCATTTTTTTGGTCACGTAAAAATCGGGCTAAAAAATAAAAAAATCAATTCTTCTGAATTTCATCCAGTCTTTTCCGGATAAAATCGGTAGGTCTAATTCCGTTGATTTCCAAGAAATGTGCTGAAAAGATTTGCCGGTTTGCCATTCCGCATTTTTCCGCAAGGCTGTCAATTTTAAATTTAAGATATTTACTGTCTTCTAATAGTAAATTAGTGATATACCTGATTCTTAAAATTTTTAAATACGTGGTAAATGTTACATCAAGATGAACATTGAGTACGTATGATAGATGGGTACGGTTGCTTCCAATCATTTTAGCCACAATCGGAAGCGTTAAATTTTGCTTCAAAAAGTTTTTTCTCTCTTCAAAAATCTTGAGATTTGCTTTTACTTCTTCAATAATTTCTGCGCTGTATATATTTTTTTCTTCGGAAGAAACAGGTTTCGATTCTAAAAAATGATCTGTAGGTTGAGAAGTATTAAATTTTTCTAACAATTCCTGATACTTGATCGTCAGTGCTTTTTCTCTCTTGCGGAACTTCCAGATTGAAAAGCATAATATCATCAATCCAAAACCCATAGAATAATATAAAATAATAAACCCATTTTTATGAACCCTTTGCAATTTATTCTTCTCTTCTAATAAAGTATTGGTATCGTATTCCCTGTGAATTTTTGAAGAAAGCATGGCAAAATCAGCATTGATAATTGAATCAGCCTTTAACAGCTGATTGGTATAATATAATTGCCTTTCATAATTTTTGTTTTGTTTGGCATCTTTAATGAGATATTCATAACCGGATCTGATCTCCGGAGTGACAAACCAAAATTTATTGACCAAAGAATCAACTTTATTAAGATACTGTAAAGATTCTGCTCTTTTTCTATCTGACCAATACGCTTTTCCCATATAAAAATAAACCGTCATTAATGAAGCATCATCCTGATGGTGACTCAAAATATCCTTTGACTGTTTAAAATATTGTAATGCATCATCGGTATTTCCCAATCTTAACAACTGTACCCCTTTTCCTTTTTGAAAATATCCATACTCCGTGGACAGCTGAGCGGTATTGTGAAGTCTTCTTAATCCTATATTAATCAATGAATCTTCCTTCTGATACAACCGTAAGTTCCTGTAACAGGTACTTAACCGGTAAATACTGTTAAAGTATCCTGATTCGTTATTCAGCCTGATGTTAGGATGAACATTCTCTTTGGATTTTTTTTCAAAATAATCTGCTGCTTCTTCAAAATGTACTGCCGCCTCCTTATAATAACCCAAATAGCTTTTAACCATCCCCAAATGATACGTGATCTTATTCTTGAGGTAATCATCTTTCGAATTCTTGGAAAACTTGAAGGCTATTAAATACTGCTCTAAAGCAGGTTTATATTGTCTTCTGTTATAATAGTATATGATCCCCTTTCCAAGATAAGCCCTGGAAATATCATCATCATTTTTGTTTTGTATGGCTGTGATTATCGTACTGTCTGCATATAATAATTTGCGGTTCACATCTCTGCTGTAGTAGATCGCTTCCTCGTATCCTCTTATGAGCTTTTTATAATTATGATCTTTTTTTGCTTTGCTGATGTACAGATTTACAAACACCAAGGCTCTTTCATCATTCTCGGAATACGAATTAAATAAGCCTGAAATATTCTTGTAAGACTGTTCATTTAGATTCTGACCTTGGATTAATGACAAAAAGAAAGTAAATATTAACAATAATAATCGATTATGATAATACATATAGATAGCGTATTCACAAATTTAATTAAAAAATCATAATTCAAACAGTTGTTTGATCTATTCAAAAGTTTTTATGACCTATGAGCTGATTTACAGCGTTATAAGATTCTATTTTGTGGGAATAATGTATCAATTATTCCCTTCTAATGAATCCATAGACCCGCATAAAGCTTTTCTGAATACCCCAACACTCCTAATTTCGACATCAGAATTCTAATCATATTTCAAACCGGCCGGGATAACTTTTAAAGCCATTTAAAAAATGAAAAAGTGTATCTCAATTTTAAGTTTAATAACTGTATTGCTTATGCAGTCTTGCGAAAGATCTGATAATGATTTTAATATAACAGAACAAAAAAATCTGAAAATCGAAGTTCAAAACTATAATGAATCTGAAAAAATTGGAAATAAAGAATCCGGAGAAAGTGATTCTGAAAATCTGGATACAGGAGATGATGATGACGATCCACCAAGAGATAAGCAGCATTGGAGGATTGAGCAGGATACCACCAGAAATAAAAACCTCTTTAACCGACAAAGTTTCTAAGTGTGGAAAACCAAAAGGTACTGATAAGCACAGGAAAAAAATGCACTGTGAGCGGTGAATGGGAAATTGAAGGGCGGATCAGTACTTCAGTTTTTGTATCAAAAGGTGAACTTATGCCGGCATATTGCGGAAAGAACGTACAATGGATTTTAGTTAGAAAAGGATAAATATTACGATTATGAAAACCGTCAGAACAAGATTTATAGAAATTGTCAGCTATTTTTTCATCCTGCTGTTTTGCTATGCGAGCATCAGTAAGATGATGGATTTTGAAAATTTTCAGATTCAGATTGCACAGTCTCCCCTATTGAGTGCATTTTCAAATGTTATCTCTTACGGAGTTCTAATCATTGAACTTGCAATATGTATTTTATTGATCTTTGAGAGAACCAGAAAAATCGGATTATACTTTTCTTTTGTTCTGATGGTTTTATTCACTGTCTATATTTACATGATCTTGAACTACAGCGAGTTTATTCCTTGCTCTTGCGGTGGAATTTTAGAAAAAATGGATTGGAAAACCCATCTGATATTTAATATTGCCACAGTTATCATAGCTGCTTTTGCAATTGTTTTATATTCAGGTTCTAAACGACAAGAGATTTTTAAATCTGTAAGTCTGCTGATTGTTTTATCGATTGTAAGTTGTTCAGCAATCATTCTGATGTACAGACAATCAGAATTTATGATCAAAAAGGAAAATAATTTTACACGAAGGTTTTTGCAGCATCCTATAACAGAAAAGAATCGTTTCAATCTTCAGATCAACTCCTATTACCTTGCGGGCATTTCAAAAGATTCAGTATATCTGGGCAACTATACTGCTCCATTTCTACTGACATCAACTGATTTGAATTTTAAAGCAATGAAAGATCACAGGATAATACCGGACAGGTACGACTTTGATTTTAAAAGAGCGCAACTGAAGGTGAATGCACCGGATTTCTATCTGTATGATGGAAGCGTACCTGTTATCTATCAGGGAATGCTGGGAAATCATCAGGCAAAGACCTTGAGCTTAGGACAGGCATATTTCAGCCAATTGGTGAATATCAGTAAAGATTCCTTTGCAATCAGCACTTATTTCAAAGATTCAGAAAAGCAGACCTTAGGATTGTTAAATCCTTTGCAGAAAAATCCTCTGAATCTGAAATCAGGAATTCTTGGAAAAACCAATGACGGAATCTTTGATACTGATGGACAACTGCATTTTGACCCAATCACTCAAACTGCTGTTTATGTACACTATTACAAAAATCAGCTCTTGATCATGGATAACCATCTTACCATCAAAGCGAAGTATAAAACCATTGATACGATAAGCATTCCGCAGATTGAGGTTTCTGAACTTTCGGACGGAAAAAAGAAGATGAGCAAACCTCCATTAAAAGTCAATAAAAAAGCATTTGCGTATGCGGGTCTGTTGTTTATCGAATCAAATCTCATCGGAAAATTTGAAGACAGGGATCGGTGGAAAAATTCTTTTATCATTGATGTTTATTCTACCGTAAAACAAGGATACATCGGAAGTTTTTATCTACCAAATCCCAAAAAGGAAAAAAAGATGCAGTTTCATATTGCAGATCAGCATCTTTATGTATTAACAGGAAATGAAATCATTAAATATCGTTTTGCGCAGAACATCACTCAGCATTTCATTGCAGGGGGAAGCCGAAAACCTGAACTAAGAGTAGGCACCAAATTTAATTTTACATCATGAAAAAAATGAGAAAAATCGCATTGCCCTTAGCAGTATTGCTTTTAGGCGCAGGAAGTGCGTACGCTACAAGCGTTGTGAAAAAAAACAGTTTAGTGGAAAACGGCTATCGTTTTGATCCTCTAGCACCTGTTGAAAAATGTATTATGACAGAAAAATCATGTCAGCCAGACGTTATTACGGAAGTATGTACCTGGTCTGATGGGGTCAACACTCATAATCTATTCCAAAATGCAGGTGGAACCTCTTGCGGGAATCCACTGTATGAAATTCCTAACTAATTAAAAAGGTGAAGGGTGCTACAACGCACCCTTCATTTGTTTATCAATCCATTCAACATCTCTTTTATCTTTTAAAAAATAATCCAGCCACTCCAGCATTCTTACAGATAAATCTTTTTGTTCTGCTCTACCGGAAAGAGAATGTCCTTCATCCTGATAAAACAATGCTATCACAGGCTTGCGGTATTTTCTCAGAGCCACAAATAATGAGCGGGTTTCCTCGCGATCTACATTACTGTCTTTTTCACCTGTCCAAAGTAATATGGGAGCTTTAACCTCTGAAGCAAAATACAACGGATTGTTATCCATATATTTTTGTTTATTTTCTACAAAGCTGCCACCCATACGCATTTGACCATATTCATACCGCCAATAGTCAGGACTTCCAAAATCGTAATTGAAAGAAAACGGAGTATGGATAACGTCAGATACCGATGCTCCCGAAATAAATGTAGCAAAGCGATCTGAGTGCGTTGCGACAAAGTTGGTCTGATATCCTCCGAAAGACTGTCCTGTCAAAGCAATTCGCCTCGCATCTACTTGTTCTATTTTTACCAATTCATCTAATACATTATGGATTGACTCCAGTGCAGACAAACCAGATCCTTTATCTCCGTATGTAATATCCGGAATGAGCACCATATAGCCTGATTCCAATAGCAACCGTACATTAAAGCCTCTTCCGTTTTTAAAGGTCGGAAGCAAAAAGGCTGACATGCCTTTCTGTTGTTTTTCGTAAATATTAAGTACGACAGGATATTTTTTACCCGAATTATAATCATGTGGCAAAAATAAAGTTGCAGTTAAAGTTTCTTGAGTTGCTCCTTTGTAATGCAGCTGAATCTTTCTTATTTTTTCCGCAGTTTTATCATGAACATTGGACGTGAATACGACATGATGTTTCTTTCCTTTTTGTTTAAATACAATGGATGGCGCTTCATTGTAATTTTCTTTAGTCCACACAAAATTTGAATGATTATCTGTAAAGATCAAATTTCGTATTTTATCTGTAGTTTCAGCTATAATTTTTTTTATTGTACGATGATCCCACTCTACGTATGATTTCAGCAAATCACCTTTTGAGAGACGAAATAAATAATTATTTTCAGGTACTGAAATAATTTCTCTAGGCAGCCCTTCCGTTATCTTTTGGTGTTGACTGTTGATAATTTCAACATGGTCACCATCTAAATTCACTTTCCTCACCAGTTTGCCGTTCAAAATATTTTGTTCCCATACCTTATTCCCTTTTACCCAGGTAATCAACTCAGTTCCTTTAAAATAGGGTGAAGCTTCACGATCTGATAATTGCTTTTTAGTTTTAAGGGTAATTGTGTTTAAAAGATTCCATCCATCGTTATCAGCCGTAAGAATCCATTTTCTATCCGGTGAAACATACAGTCTTTCATCAATCACACAAAAAAAACGATGTTCATTTGATCTTGAATTCCATACAAACAAGGAATCTCTTTTGGGCATGAAAAAATCATCTTTCTTATCTACAAATGAATGATCTTTTTTTATCTTCAAAAAATCTCCGGAATTGCCAATCGCTATTTCTGTATGAAAAATCGAATCCATCGGGATTACTTTACCTGTTTTGGGATACCACAAAAATTTTTCTTCAACCTGCATATCTTTAATATGATGAGTGAGATCTTTTTCAACGCCATACCAAAACTCTATCATTTTTTTTTCTTTCGGAATCTTTCTGATCAGCTTGATAAATAATGCATCAGGATCTGATGAATAGTCAAGATTTACATAATGATAATTTTTACTCCGCATCAAATCAAGGTTTCGCGGAATCGGCAAACCATCAACATAGTGCTTTAATGTATATTCATGCTTGTCTTTACCAAAGACTGTATATCCTCCTTCCGTAGCAGTGCCTTTCCAAACTTTCAAGACTTCTTCTGAAGTACTTGCAATCAGTTTTTTATTGCTCCCTTCAATCTTCCAAACTTTAATTTCTTGTGCTTTAGAATCGTTTTTCGTCCATAGAATCAATTCATTGTCAACCTTAAGAAATCGTACGACTTGATCAATCGACTGCAGCTGTTTTCCGTTCTTACCATAGATTTCCAGTCTGTTATTCTGATGCTCATCATAATGAATCAAAAATAAAGATTGCGGTTTCATCTGATCAATCGTCTTTATATGATTTTTTGTTTCAATAGTTTGAGTTGCCAAACTAATCAGTTCTAATCGGTCACCACTCAAAAAGGCAAATTTTTCACTGCCCATAAAAAATGAAGTCCTGATTGATTTTCTTTCAAACTTTTGAGTCTTATCATGTACATTTTGTAAAATGTACATCGGCGATTTACTTTCATATTTCATCAACCAGCTTACCCATTCTCCATCTTCTGACATTTTCAGAAAATCCGGGACTTCGGCTTTTTCTGCCAATGCTTCCAATTTTTTCAGGTCATCATGTTGTCCGTTGAATTGTAACGGCAACAACAGAAAAGTAAACACAATGAGGAGCCCTATTTTTCGAATCGTTTTCATCGTCTTATTATTTTCAGGTATGTCTTCCCTATTCTTCCAATTCTTCGAACTTCTGTTCATTATCAATATCCTGTATTTTGTGGATTAAGATTTGGATTGAGAAGCAGTTCTTTCTGCGGAAGCGGCCATTGGGCATGGTAGTTTTTCCAATTAGGTTTTACCGGAATCAACTGGTCAAGCAGTCCCCATCTTTTCAGATCAAAAAAACGGATGCCGTGTTCCACAAAAAATTCCCTGCGCTTTTCCTCTCTCAATTCTGTGGTTGCCGACGAAACGGATAATGAGGTGCTAAGAGCCGGTAATCCTGCCCGTTGGCGGGAACGGTTGATATACAAAACGGCTTCTCCTGCTTTATTTTGCTCGATCAGGCTCTCTGCCATCATGAAATTGACTTCATCCAAACGATAGATTATTGAATATTCATTAGGATTATTGACCGCAAGGTTTTTATATTTTGAAGAGCGGTAATTGATCTGCTGGTTAAAAGGAACTGCCGTTATATAATACTGTCTCCGCAAATCTCCCACAGAAAAGGTATTGATGAGATTCAAATTGAGGACAAACGATAAAGGTGCTCCCGTAAAGTTGTACAGTGATGCCTCTTTCGTAGCATCATTCGTATTTTTGGGCTTCAACTGCCAAATGATATGCGTGCCGCTTTTCTGAAATACTTTGGAAGGATCTGTTTGAAATGTATATTGTGATGATTGCAATATCGTACTGCAAAGCACTTCTGCTTCCGCCCATTTCTTCAACAGAATCTTCATTTTTGCCAATGCCATATATCCCGCAAATTTGTTGGGATAGATTCTTTCTGCATTTCTGTAAGCGGATGGTAAAAGATTGACCGCCTCAGACAAATCGGTTTCCAGTTTTATGAGGAACTGATCTTTATTCATTCTCCCCAAGTGGCTATTTATAAAATAGTTCGTAGTTTCTGTGTAAGCTATTTCTCCAAAAATCTGATAGAGATTAAAGTAAATAATGGATCGAACCAATAATGCTTCACCTTTGATTCGGTCTTTGGATGCCTGACTTAACGATTTTGAATTCGTAACGCCTTCTATGATGCTGTTGGCAGCATAAATCTGCCCGTAAGCATTCGTCCAAGCCGTCGTTACTACGGTATTAGTAGCAACCTGCTGATTGTTAGCAATATCCAAAATACCGTTTGATCCTGATGTGTACACACAGGTCAGGTCGTCTGTATACGTTCCCATCAATGCACCCATTCCATCAATACCTCCCGAAATAAGCGAGTTCGTCCAAAGTCCTGCATACAGTCCTGCCAATGCCGCTTCAGCGGTTTGCTCGTCTTCAAAAACGACTTCTGTCGGAAGCTGGTTATTGGGAAAATCAGTTTCTACGAATTTTTCACAGGAAATAACGGTAGTCAGTACGGCGGATATTATAGCTGCCACAATAGTATGTTCTATTCTTATTTTCATTTTTTCAATTTTTTAAAGATTTAATTTTTATTCAATGCTTAGAATGTGAAAATTTCACATCATCTGATTTTCAATTTTCGCAATGGAAAACATCCATTCATAAAGTCTCAAATTCTTTAAGGATAAGTCTTACATTAGCTAAAGATTTATTCTTAATTCTTATAAAAACTTTTTTTATAATATGGATTCAATTTTGAAATACTAAAAGCTTAACCCTTTTTAAAAAGTCAACTGAAAGCCCATTGAATAGGTCTTCAGTGGCGGTAAATATCCGGTCAGTACAAATTCAGGATCGACACCGAAATATTTTGTAAAGGTCAAGAGGTTTTGTCCCTGCACATAAATCATTGCTTCTCTGATTCCGAATTTCTGAACGGGAATGCTGTAATTAAGCTGTACATTTTTCAGTCTGATGAATGATGCATCACCAATCGCAGCAGTAGAATTCTGGAATAAAACGTGTGAAGCATTCTTTTGAGCATTGGCTCCCGAACTGTACGGCATATACATTCCAGAAGGATTTGAAGGAGACCAAACATCCAAGACTTCCACAGGCTGATTGTTCATTGATCCCGGCACCAGCATCTGACGGTTGTAATTCCAGTTTCTCTGCTTTACAAATTGCCAAAGAAATGATGCCGACCATTGTCCGTAACGGAAATTACTTGACCAGCCTCCGAAAAATCTCACGCCTATTCTTTCAATCACTTTATTGTCATTGGGAGAATTAATCTTTCCGTCTCCGTCAAAGTCGGTAAATTGGTATAAACCGGTGGAAGGATTTACCCCTTCAAACTGATAGACTTTGACGAGTGACATCGGATATCCTAAAACATATTGATTGGCATACGTTGATCCTTCCAGATTCGGAAACTCCAATAATTTACTCTGTGGTACAGAAAGATTGAATGACGTGTCGTATTTAAACTTGCTTTGTCTCAAAACCTGCATTGATGCCTCAAACTCCCAACCTGTATTCTGAACCTTTGCAGGAAGATTGGACTGTATCGTAGCAAATCCTGTCGTAGCAGGCAGTGGAATACCCACCAATTGATTGGATGATGTATTGTTGTAATATGCTGCTGAAAAATTAATTCTGCTTTTCAGAAATGATAATTCCAGTGCTATTTCTTTCTTTAATGTTTTCTCCCAGCTGAAATTGGGATTATAAAGTCTTGAAGGATTCAGAGCTGTGATGTTGTTGTAGATGTTGGATGAGATTGTATAGGTATTGAGATACTGATAATCTCCGATCCTGTCATTTCCGGAAGTTCCGACACTTCCTCTGATTTTCGCAAAGCTCAGCCATCGAACATTTTTCATCCAGCTTTCTTCTGAAATAAGCCATGCTGCACCTACCGCTCCAAAGTTTCCGAAACGATTGTCGGGACCAAAACGGCTTGAACCGTCCCGTCTTCCGGTAAGGTTGACAATGTATCTTTTCATGAATTGATAATTGATTCTTGCAAACGCAGCATTGTAGTAATACTGATTTCTGACCTGGTCGCTGATGACTTTTGTTTTAGCTGCTCCCAAATTCTGAATCAAGGCATTGCTCTCAAAGCCATAGCCCTGTATAGAACCCTGATTGGTTTCAGACTGCTGTAAGGTTGTTCCCAACAACATTTCGAGGCTGTGGTTTCCCCAGCTTTGATTGGCAACCAATTGCGGTTCCAGAATATAAGAGAATGTGGAAGAATTGTTTTTAAAAGATGTGGAATTGGCACTCGTCAATCCTGATGAGGGATTGTACATCGTGTGGGGCTTCAATGAAAACTCTTCAAAATTCTGATACGTTAAACCTCCGTTGAATTTTAGTGTAATGAACGGAAATAAGCGGTACGAAATCTGCGCTCCACTGTTTAAAAAATTGCTAGAATTGAGATATTCGCTTTTGAAAACACCCAGAGGATTCGTAAACGTATTGTTCTCCCAATTCAATGAACCATCCTGATTGTAGAGTGCTGGAGCATTCGGACTAAGAGTTAAACTTCTCTTTGTTAAATCATCATTCAGGACATTGTTACTTTGAAACGAAAAGGTATTGCTGAGATTGACTTCCAGTTTTTTATCAGGTGTTCTGTAACTGAAATTCCCTGTTAGATTATTAGTTTTGTATCTGAAATCTGCAGGAAATACCGTTGTCTGTTCGTTATGTCCGTAGCTGATTAAGTAGGAGGTGTTTTCAGAACCTCCGCTTAAAGAAAGCTGGACTACAGACGCATCTGCCGTATTACCAATGAGTTCTTTTTGCCAGTCGGTGTTTCGGGTCTGATCCCACACACCGTTGAAATCATACGCTGCCGCAGGAATTGTGGAGATGCCGTCATTCTGAAATGCTTCTTTTCTGATCTTAATATACTCATCAGTGTTCAGCAGCTTCAATCGGTTGGCTACCGTACTGAGAGAATAAGAGGTATTAATCTTGAAATCGGTTCTTCCTTTTCTTCCTTTTTTGGTCGTCACAATGATGACTCCGTTGGCACCTCGTGATCCGTAGATTGCCGTGGCATCGGCATCTTTCAATACCTCGAAGCTTTCTATATCATTGGGATTGATGGAATTTAGAGGATTTATGGTAGCGTATGGTAAAATTGCAGCACTGTACAACGAGGGAGTTTCTGAAAGAATTGGAACACCATCAATAATATACAATGGTTCATTTCCTTCTCTTCGGATGCTGTTCTTCCCTCTGATCTGAATATCAAATCCTCCGCCCGGAACTCCTGAATTTTGGGTAATGCTCACGCCCGACATTCTACCCTGTGCAGCGGAAAGCACATTGATAACAGGTTGGTTTTCGATGTCTTTTGAAGAGACTTTGGCAATGCTTCCTGTTCTTTCTTTGTCTTTGACTTTATAATACCCTGCGTTGAGAACGACTTCCTCTATCTCTTTTTCTTTACCTAATGAGATATTGACGTTTATCCTACTGCCTAAAGTGATTTTTCGTTCGGGATAGTCCGGATGGCGGTAAATAATTACGGGGTTCTCTCCCGATACCTGAACACGGTAAACGCCTGCTGCATTGGTCACAGCCACTTCTTCACTACCCTCCTGGAATACGGAAACTCCTTTGACTGGCTGGTTATTTTCCGAGACAGTGCCTGTAATGGTGCGCATCTGCCCTATTGCTACGCCGGAGACGAGCAAGGTGAAGCCAAAAGCCAATTGAAGATGACTTAGGCTGCAAAAGTTTTTTTTCATACTTTTGAATAGGTTTAATTCGTTAGACTTTGCTCTTTCCTACGCTAGCGGTCAACTTTTGTGGAAAGGGCTTTTGTTTTTCTATGGTTACATTCTACTTTCTGTTTCTTGAATATGTTTTCAGCGTATCTACTTGATGATGCTTGGGAGGAAGCTTCAGTAAGGACATATCAAAACCTCCTTCCCAAGCACATCTTGAAATAATATGAATGAAATTGTGTCCCGTGTAAGCTGTAAAGCCGCAATGAGTTTACTCATTGTAAAGTGTCATTTCTAATAAGAAAACATTCTATTGAAATCTAAAAACAGCCGTAACCATCTGCATTATTCAGACCGTTGAATTTTTTTGTCTTCAGTATTAAATTCCCTTCGTTCTGAAAATAATTTGGAATATCAAAAGAAAGCGAGTACTTTTAATGTGCGAGATTAAATTGTAGTCTGGCTTTCCTTTTACTTTTAAAGGAATTTCGGAGTTTGTCGATAATAGCCAGGTAATACCAATCCAGCATTTTGCAAGCAAAACTGGCATAAAGCCGTATTTTTTTTCTGTTATGCTGGCGGACTACTCCGGTGGGCAAATTAGAAGAATGGTTGAAAATGTCGTCCTCATAAATATTATTTTTATATATGGAACGATGCTTTTAGATATGAGAATTATACGCAAAAATAGCATGCGGCGGTCTCACACTCTAGAATCAGGGCGACCAACCCACTTTAAACCGAAGATTAAAGTTTCCACCTAAAGTATACGTGAGAACCGCTCGCATGCCGTATACAAAAGTAAGAAACTTTTAGACATGGAGCGATTTCACGAGGTTCTCGATGGAAAATTGGTCTTTTTGATTCGAGATACATCGTTCATTTTACCTTGTTGAAGGTTAATGATTTATTCGCTAAAGCAAAAATAATAAATATTTATTTAACACCCAACATATTGGGTTATTTTTTTTAAAAATATATGGAACAAATTACTTATTTAGAAACAACACAATTCGATTTGGATTTTATTAATCACGTAAGAAACATTCGCAAAGCAAAAAAACTAAGCAAAGATCAGCTTAGCCTAAAAATGGGTTTGGCCAAAAGTTTTGTTAGTAATGTGGAGTCATTAACACAGCGACATAAATATTCTACTCGTCATATAACATTACTTTGTAAAGCCTTTGATTTTAAAAATATTTCAGATTTAATGAATTTTCCTACTCCTAAGAATGATAAAATTAAAGTTACAATTAGACAGAAGATGAATGATACAAATACAAAAGTGGTTAGTAGTGAGGTAGTAAAAATCGAAGTTATTTAAAGTTAATGAAAAATAATACGGATAACTAATGAACATATATACATACTCTGGAAATATTGAGCATCTAAAAGCTTTTGATAAGGATTATCAATTAAAAAGTATGTATACTCCTCCAATAAATAATCAAAGGCGTCCTCTAAAAAAAATATCAGAAAGAATCTGTCGCTTCTGTGGTAAAAAGTCCGATGCAACAACCTTTAAAAGCAAGCCTCACATTATTTCAAGATTATTTGGAAATAATTCTGGGGTGTCAGATTACGAATGTGATAAGTGTAACAATCATTTCTCAGGTTTCGAAAGTGATATGGCAAATTTTTTAGGTTTGAATAGAAGTGTTAATGCCTTAGGAGCACAAACTCCTCCAACATTTAAATCATACGATGGTAATATTGTAGCTAAAAAAAATAGTTTTAATGGTTTTCATGGCATTGATATAGAATCAAATAAACAAGGGGTAATTAAAAAAAATTAGATGGAGGTATTATAGAATTTAACGTTATACATAATCCTTATATACCGATTAACATTTTTAAATGTTTACTGAAAATTGCCTTGACTGTAATTCCTGATGTTGAAGTAGACAACTATAAATTCTGTTTTGATTTTCTGATGAGAAATAACAATGAGGCTTATTTTGTACAGCATGCCAAACAGATTCATAGGGGGGCATCTGGTTTTAATGTAAAATTTCCCTATGTATTAATTTTCAAAAAAAGAAATTTAGAAAGTAAATTGCCTTCTCACTGGATTAAACTTTATTACCAAGATTCGTACATTCAGTTTTACATACCTTGCCATAAAGAAGATGAAGTTTTACTTCAGGGTGAAGAATTAATTTATTCACTTTGCCCACCATTAATTTTCGCTGAAACACAGCCACAAGGAATTGCAAAGTATTATGAAAAGTTAGATCTATCTTCAAATGTTATGACTAAGGGAAAGACTTCAAAACTCAATTTAACTTTTGATGAAAATCTTTCAAGGGAAGGGAGTAACAACAATCAGGAAACACACAATTCTGATAATTTTAATTCAGATGAAATTATAAAAGTTTTTCTTACCAAAAATTCAGGTTTATTAGAAGAATAAGACCGGCTCATATTATTACTGTGTGTTACCTTGCATATTAGTAAAACACAATTCTTTTATTTTGCCAAATTTAAATATTCTGGTTGCGTTATTGTCGCGACAAACTTTTTTCATATTGAGAGGAAACCGTAATTTTCTAACAATATCTTTTGTATATTGAGGTCTAAAGTGATGGAGAATATCAATATCGAAAAACACAAGTTGATTGTTTAAAGGTTATCCTTTTAGGTAATCAGAATAGCTTGCAAAATTCTAATTTTCTACATTTTATCAACGAATATTTTAAAAACATCCAAAATCGACTTAGATATATGAAAACATTAGCAATTATAATTGGCAATAACAACTACTTTAAAGGAAATGAATTAACTAACGGAGAAAATGATGCAAATCAAATTGCTGGAATCTTTAAAGATTACAATTATGAGGTAAAATTATATCTAAATATCGATCAAAAAAACATAGTTGAAATTTTACAAGAATATAGCGACTTACTAAAAGATTTTGATGCATCTATTTTTTATTTTGCAGGTCACGGATTCGAAGTAGATGGAGAGAATTTTTTGGCGAGTATCGATTCGCAAATTCCTCCTGAAAATAAATATGTGGCAAAACAAAATTGTATTACTTTAAATGATTTATTTGACATATACAGGCAAAATCCTACTAAATTAAACATAGTGATATTAGATGCTTGCAGAAGATCATTTGGTCGCGGGACTGCACTTGGATTTAGTCCAATTATAGCTCCTAAAGGATCACTAATAGCATTTTCAACATCTCCAAATGAAGGTGCTTTAGATGTCGGATATGAGAATAATAGTATTTATACGGGCTCACTAATAAAGCACCTCTCGTCCGAAAGGATAGCTGTCGAAGATCTATTTAAATCTGTAAGAAAGACAGTTTTTGCATTGTCAGGAGGAAGACAAACAACTTGGGAACACACCTCATTAATTGGTGATTTTTACTTTTACAAACATCAAAAGCTAAATATTTTAAGCCTACCTTATAATCCGAATGTTTTGAAAGATGAAAATTATTATGAAGATTCAGAATTTTACAAAAAAATTAAAGAACTAAAGACCTACAATTGGTACAAACAAAATCCTGCAATTGATTATTTAATAACAATACCAGTAAGTCAATTAGATAAGGACCAAATGTTCATTTTAGGAAGAAATTTATTACAATGCGCTATTGGTGGGGCAAATTCCGCTATGACATTTTTTGAAAATCTTAATAGGTCACTACTAGATTTTCAAATAAACTCCGAGAATCATATTCTAAATGGAATTCTATTTGAAATGTATTACGACAGCAAAGGTGAATTCAGATTTAATAATTTTAAAGGAAATTATAGAGAAGAAATTTTTAAATTAAGAGATAATCCAGCATTCAATCAATCATTCGATTTCATAAATGGTATTTTAATTCAACAGGATTACTCTGTATTATTTTTACCAAATTCGCAGACAATAAATATTGAAATTAAATGCAGCCAAAAAACAACAAACGATGGTTTTGGAGATAGAATAGTCCAGGTGATCGAATCAATAATCTTTAACGGAAATGATATTAAAAAAGAAATATCGAAGTATTATATTGATGGGTATAATGAAAATGGATTAAAGACAGTCCTAGCCAAATATCTTAATGCGCCAGTTGAATCGATAAGAATTAATTCGAATTTTGAACTTAGATACATTAGATTTATTATATAAAAAACACATTAAAATAGTTTAAAATTATTTTATCTAAATCATTGAAGATGCTTAAAGCCGGAAAATGAAAACCCAACTACCTGCATAAAAATAGAATATGAATATTGAAAAATACAAAGAAAATGCCCTGAAAATATTATTTCCAATAAAGCAAGTCGATGATAATACAAAAGCAAACGAAAAACTATTATTTTTTGCTGAAAGAAGTGATGCAGGAAGGGAGATACAGGATTACTACTTAGTTTATTTTCTATTTGTAAATTTATTAGGTTTCAAAGACACAGGAAGATCTGAAAAGCTGGCTTGGTCTATTCCAATTGATTTTAATGGTAAAGCATTTCTGATTGAACACAGGAAAATGGGAGTTGGGGTTTTTATTCAAAATAAGGAAGATGAAGAAGATGCGAAAATAATTACTAAGAAAATTAACGGTGCGATAAAATCTTCAAGACCATATTTTCACCACTTGGCAGCAGAGGCTATCAAGAGTTCCGAAATAAATATTGTAAATAATAATGGATATTTATTTGAACGATTTAACTATTTTCTAAATCTATATAAATCAGAAAATAAGAAACTAGAAAAATTATCTAAAGAAAGGATTTCTATTGATGGCACTTTTGTTCTAGGTTCCAAAAATTACTACAAGATACGGCAAAGCACAAAATGGTTAGCAATTTCAACTATTGAATCATTTTTTAGCTGGACAGAACATCTATTTATTCATCTTGCTATCCTTACACAAAAAATAAAAACAGGGGAAGAAGTCACAAAATTAATCGATGCCGAATGGAAAACTAAATTCAATACTGTCATATCTGACGATATGTTAAAGGAATATTATATTGAATTACTGATGATAAGGAATCAGGTAAGGAACTTTGTTGCTCACGGTGCATTTGGAAAAGACGGCAATGCATTCCACTTTCATTCCGGAGCCGGTGCTGTACCAGTAATGATGAACTTTAATAAGACTAAAAATAGGTTTTCTTTTCAAGGCACACTGGAATTTAAAGATAATGAAGTTATATGTTTGATAGAATCTTTTATCTCTGATATGAATAGCAGCAATTTAAAACCTGCACTCACATATACCCAAGGGCAAGGTTTGATCACAATATTACCTTATGCAAGCAATGGGATGTATGAATCTGCAATGCACGATAATGATATTATGGAAAAATTTTGTGATCATTTGCAGGGAATATTTGATAACTCAGCAAATATGGATTGGTAATCTAAATCTATAAATAAACTTACAAGCCAATGACAAAAATTGAAAGGGTAGAGCAATACTTACACGAATTTTTTACATATAATATTTTTGAGTTCAATGATTTTTATAGGAAGTTTATTACTAGAGACTCGTTGTAGTTTATCTCTTAAAAAAATATTGTGGAAAATTTCAATTTGAACGATTAATATCTCACAGATTTCCTACGATATAAAACCTACTTTATTTTTACAAATATTTTTAGATTATATTAATAATAAAACAGACTGAACTTGAATGATGCCGCAGACGGATCAGTCATCACTCTAACAGGATTTACTAATCTGGAAAACTTTATCAACAGCCTGATCTTATAGCAACATTCAATCATCGTAATTGCCCAGCACATAAAATAAAAGGCAGAGGATCTTCGGATCTTCTGCCTTTATTTCAGACCAAAAGAAAAGAATCTTCAGATCTTTCAATGTGAAAATTATTCTCAAGATAATATGTCATTGCTGTTATGGCATTAGATCCTGTCTCTGTGCGGTTTTTCCCATATTTCTTTGGAACATCCTGCTCGGTGAGGAAAGCAACTTTGTAAACCTTGTCTTTTTGTAAATGTCTTCCCTGAAAATAGATTTCCTGAATTCTGTAACCCGGCGGATTTTCAATGCGCATCAAAATTCTCAATCCGTTGCAACGCTTAACATAACCTCCCATTTGTTTCATCGGCTCTGCGGAAAAGGTCCGCTCCAGATTTTCTTCTAACATTTCAAAGATCTCTTTTCCAGTAAGCTCTGTGGTGGAAATAGGCGGATTCATCGGCACGATTTTGTATAAGTCCCAGAGGGTAATATTTCCGACATTTATAGGTGCACCATAGCGCCATCCGTTGGAAAAGGAGATCTCAACGTCCGTCGCAAAATTGACGGCAGACAGAAGAAAGTCATCCATAGTAGAAGACAGCGTGGAATAGCGGTGCAAAATATGTTCTGTCGTCCCCAATACTGTACTTTTCATTTCAGCAAAAGACTGTAGACTTTTTTCCACCAGATCTTTAACTTCTACATCTTCATCAATACTGTCGTCAGTTTCAATGATCTTGTAATCAAAATGTGTAATCATTCCATTTTCGACATCAAGCTTTAGATTTCCTACAAATGATCCGTGGCAGCCACATTGGATGATAATGCAGTTTCCTGCTTTTTCTGCTTCGTACATCCTGTTATGGGTGTGTGCACTGAGACAAATATCGATTCCTTCCACTTTTTTGAGCAGTTCGATATCTTGCGGATAACCATTGTGCGACAAAAGAATAATAATGTCCACAGCATCCTCTCTTAATTCTCTGACGCATTGATTCGTCTCTTCAATTCCATCGGTCACCGTTATGCCTTCACTGAACTTCTCCGGCATTGTCTTATCGATAATATTGGAACAGATCCCGATTATACCAATTTTGAGTCCTCCAATTTCAGATATTTTGTAAGGTAGTAGAAATCGTTTTCCCTGCTCATCAAAAACATTGCAGCCCAAGACGGGATAATTGAGCTGGCTTTCCAGTTTTAACAGATGTCTTGGTGTATAGGCAAAGTCCCAGTGTCCTACCATTGCATCAAATCCAAGTTGGTTAAGTATGGGAATCAAGACCTCTCCTTTCGACTGTACCACCGGAACTGTTCCGTGAAACGTATCCCCTCCGTCAAAGAGCAATGCGTTCGGATTTTCTGCCCTGATCTTTTTGAAGATGGTCTGAATTCTGGCATAACCTCCTGCACTTTTAACATATTCTTTCTGATAGTCATAAAACAGCTCTGGATGGGGTTCCATATAGCCGTGCACATCGTTGATGAATCCTATTGATAATTTCATAATTTCCAATTTTAGGGTTTAACTATTGCCCATCCTTCATCCTGTCTCAAAATCATTTCCCCGTTTCCGCTGGGGGTGTAATTTACAAACTCAAATAATTCGGACTTTTCGATCTTTTTTTCACGAAGGGTATTTTCGCACTGTACCATCACTACCCCCTTATCTTGCAGACCTGTAAGAAGTTCCCCGTAGGGGTTTTTCTTTCTGAACATTTCCACTCCGCCCCCGAAGGCCAGCAGTTCGACCTTCAGTTTGCCTTTCAGCCTGGGATCTTCCATCGCGTTATTGATATTTCTGATAATGACTCTGATTTTCTGGTCATCACCTTCATTGATCACATACAAAGCCTTGTACTCCTTATTAATAGATTTTGCAGGTTCGTAAACTGTTGCCTTTTGCGCAAAACCCATAAACCCTGTCAGGAAAACTGAGAAGGTCAATATCTTAATTAAGTTTTTCATTATTTTTCATTTAAAAGTTGATTGATTTCTTGATAGAATGATTCTTTGCTGTAGTCTGCCATTCCCGCATGATGCATCCTAATTTTTCCTGATCTGTCCAAAACGACGGTCGTAGGAAGTGAACCATTAAAAAAAGCAGTTGGAATCGAACCTTCTGCAACTAAAAACGGAACAGTGAATTGTTCTTTTTCAAGATACATCTTACCCAAGGCGGTCTGCTCATCCAGATTGACTGTAAGAAAAACAAGATCTTTATTGGATTTAAATCGGTCGTAGAATGTCTGAATCGAAGGGAATTCCGCACGGCAAGGCGGGCACCAGGACGCCCAGAAGTTAATAAATACCACTTTTCCCTTGAGGTCAGAAGTATTGATGATCTCACCTTTATCATTTCTGACACTGAAGTTTTCAGTACTGGACAAAGGAGTCGACTCAACGGCCGGCTCTGTTTCCTTTTCTTCAATCTTTGAGTTCATAAGACCGGTAGAGATGATCTGGCGCATCAGCCAGGCTTTTGCATCGGGACTCACAAGCAACACGATGAATATTGACACCAAAAGTGCCGTACTCCAGTTCTTCCGAAGCCATATTTTAAATTTTTCCATTGTTCTTATTTTAATAAATTATTGTCCGGTTAACTTTTTCAGCGCTTCATAAATCTCAGGTCGGTCAAAATCTTGCCCTCCCTGCATCTGTGCTTCGAGTTCTCCTTTTTTATTAAAGATCAAAGTCGTCGGAATTGCTCCCTGAAAGTACTGCGAAGGAATAGTGTCTGCTGCTACATACACCGGAAGATCGTAGTTTTTATCCTTCATAAATTTCTTAGACTTTGTCAGGTTGGCTTCCACATTGAGAAGGACAAAAACGATATTGTCATTTCCCTTGAATTTGTCTTTCAGGTCTCTGATGCTCGGCATTTCTTCGACACAAGGCCTGCACCATGTGGCCCAGAAATTTACAAAGACCACCTTCCCTTTCAGTTCACTCAAAGCAATTTTCTTTCCGTTCTCATCGATTAAGATGATATCCTCATTATCATTTACATTATTTTGTGGGATGGGCCCATCCTGATTCTCAACTCTTGATTGCATCGCACTCAAAGAAAAAGAAAACAGGGTCATCATAAGAATGAAAATAGGTGTTTTAAATTTTAAGGTCGTTATCATTATTTATTTTTTTTTGGGGTTGATATCTTTCCTTCCTCAATTTCTTCGGAAGGTTTTACTAGAACTTTGTCATGGCCGAATAGTGCACCAAAGACCTCGGTCATTTTTTCGTAGGTGATTCCTTCTTTCACAGCAACTCTGCTTACCGTATTATCATTGAAGGTCATCACAAAGGTTCCGGATTGAGTCTGCAGAATACTTTTCGTGGGTACAAAAAATGTAGGTGCACTTCTTTTCAGATTGAGCTGGACCTGTGCATATTCCCCCCCTTTTAAGACAGTGCCCGGATTTGGAACGTCAAACTCAAGGGTCATCGAACGGTTTTCCTGACTGATAACACCGGAATTCCTTGAAAGATGCGCTTCAAAATTTTTTCCCGGGATAGAGTTGACCGTAAATTGCGCCACTATCCCCTCATTGACACTTGATGCATGTTTTTCAGGAAGAGATACCGTCAGTCTCAGCTTATTTTTCTGAGCAATACTGAAAAGAGCCATTCCTGAATTGGGACCAACCAAGGCTCCTACCGACAGATTCCTATCCATTATCACACCACTGAAAGGTGCCGTGATCCTAAGGTACTGATTCATCTGTGAAGACCTACCGGTGCCCGCTTTTGATGCCTCGTATGTTGCTTTGGAACTCTGCATAATGCTTTTAGCCCTATCCAGTTCTATGTCGGCAACAGCTCCTTTTGTACTGGCCGCGTCCTGCAATCGCTCAAAAGCCTGTTTAGCATAAAGATAGTCGGTGTATGTTTTCTGCTGTGAAGATTTATCGGATAGGTAATCCTGATTCATTTCTGGTGCTTCCAGAACTGCAAGAAGCTGACCTTTGGTCACAACTGAACCTCTGTCAACATAAATTTTCTTGATAAATCCGGCAACCTTCGCAAAGATCTGCACCGATTCATAAGGTTTCAGTTCGCCTGGAACGGAAATCTGATAAGTGGGATTTATCAGCTTGATTTCTGTGGTCACGAAAGACCGAGCAGGCTGAACTGTTTTTTTTGTTTCATTTTTACTTTCCTTTTCGCCCGAGCAGGAAGCCATTCCCAAAAGAACGACCGGAATGAAGATGTATTTTATTTTATTGATGATTTTCATTATTTTTTAATTATTTAAGATTGTACGAAAAATTTACTTTCCTCATCTTCCGGATCCAAGGAAGGATTTGAATGTCCTGCATTGGACATTACTGCTGCAAAAAAATGCGGAACCAAAAGCAGAATGGTAAGAGTGGATGCGATGATACCACCGATAACAGCTCTACCAAGTGGAGCAACCTGCTCAGAACCTTCCCCGATACCGATTGCCATAGGAATCATCCCGGCAAGCATCGCCAAAGCGGTCATCAGTACAGGGCGGAGTCTGGACGCCGCTGCCATTCTCGCAGAATGAAGCGCACTGATATGGTAATGTTTACGGTAGTACTCTGCCTGATTGATAAGTAATACGGCATTTGAAACCGAAACACCGATGGACATAATCATCCCCATATATGACTGGAGGTTGAGCGTACTGCCGGTAATGAAAATCAAAACAAGACTTCCCACGATCACGGAAGGAATCACGGAAAGAACAACAAAAGGTACTTTAAATGACTGATAATAAGCAGAAAGCATTAGGAATATCGCTAGTACTGCCGCCAAAAGTCCCATTGCAAGACTGTCGAGTGTATCATCCAGTAGCTGCAGTGTGCCTTCTGTCCAGACAGAAACACTTTTTGGAGGTTTTCCGGTCTCACTGATGGCATTTTTTACCGCTTTGGAAGCAGAGCCCAGGTCTTTTCCGTACACATTTCCGATAATTGTTACATATCTCATAGGTCCCTTTCGGTTGACCTGTGCAGGTGCGGTCGTTTTTTTAACTGTAGCGATATCTTCAAGAACGGGTCTCGGGCTGTCTTTTTTCAGTGGAAGTGATTTCAGGATCTCTTCAGAGTTCATTATACTTTCTGGAATCTGGACCTGTGTCTGAAAGACAAGTCCTGATTTTGGGTCGACCCAGAGGTTCTTGTCGGTGTAGCGGGTTGAAGAGGTAGCGGTCACAAGACTGCGTGTCACATCCTGCATCGTCAGTCCGAACTGCGCAGCGAGATTTCGGTCTACGTTGATCTGTAACGTCGGATATTGAAGTGGCTCTGCAATGCGGACGTCTCGCAGGAAATCGTTGCTTTTCAGCTTTTCCTCTATTTTTTTTGCGTGAGATGCCGCCAGTTTCAGATTCGGAGATCCTACCTTGATTTCTATCGGGGTCATCGATCCCTGTCCAATAATTTTTTCGGTAAGTTCCATCGGTTCAAAATTGATTTGTGCTTCAGGATGCTTTTCAGCAATCTTCTTGCGGATCTTTTCTTTCAGATCTTCCATAGACCCTGAAAAGATCTCCTTATTTACAGAAACCTGCAAAACAGACTGGTGTGTTCCGTTGGTGAAAAGAAATATGGGATTGATCGGCGTTGCTGCCGGATGTAAACCGACATAGGCCGAACTGATGCTGACCGCATTTTCCGGCAAAATACCTTCAATATCTTTGAGAATATCCTTCACCAGCTTTTCAGTTTTCTCCAGACGGCTTCCCTGTGGCGCATCAATTCTCATCTGAAAATCACCGCTGTTGGAAAGAGGCATAATATCGGTTCCCAATGAGCGCATCATTAAAAATATTAAAAGGCCCGAGAAAATGATATAGGCCGAAAACAATACCAAAGTCCTTCCCGACCATTTTCTCATTTTGTGACTGTAGCCCGTTCTGAATCGATAGAAAAAACTCCTGTTTTTAACATAATGCTTCTCAATATGCTTATTCTTCATCATCCAGTTAGCCAGGATCGGAACGAAGGTCTGGGATGCCAGAAAGGAAGCTATCATTGCGAATGCAACTGCAAAAGAAAGCGGAAGAAACATATCTTTTGGAATGCCCGTCATAATGAAGGCAGGCGTAAGAACGGCCAGAATACATAATAATATCAGCACCTTCGGAATGGAAATTTCAAGTACTGCATCAAGAATGGCTTTGGGTTTGGTTTTCCTCATTTCCATATGCTGGTGGATATTCTCGATCGTGACCGTAGCTTCATCTACCAAAATTCCGATGGATAGGGCTAACCCACTCAAGGTCATTATATTAATAGTATATCCTGCAAAATAGAGCACACAGACGGCTGTTAATATTGCTATGGGAATTGTAAAGACCACGATCAGTGCACCTCGAAGGTCACCAAGGAAAAGAATAATGACCAGTCCTGTAAAAAGTGCACCCAAAAGTCCTTCATGAATTAGATTTGAAAGGGAACGTTCAATATATTTTGACTGGTCAAATTCATAACTCACCTTCACATCATCCGGAAGCTGATCTCTCAGTTTTGGCATTGCTTTTTTTAGATTTTCAACTGCTGTCAGTGTTGAAGCATCTGATTTTTTGATCACCGGGAGATACACAGAGCGTTTCCCATTGACCAATGCATATCCAGATGTCTGGTCAGCTCCATCCTGAACATTGGCTACATCACCCACGTAAAGAGTTCTACCGTCTTGGGTCTTTATCGGGATTTTAAGAAACTCCGCAGGATCTTTGGCTATGGAATTGATCGGTGCCATATAATTCGTTTCGCCCATTCTGATATTTCCTGCTGGCGAAGGATGGCTGCTTTTTGTGATCGCCAAAGTAATTTCTTCCGGACTTAGTCCGTTACTCTGCATTGCAGCCGGGTCAATATTTACAACGATCGAACGGATGTTACCCCCAAAAGGTGCCGGAGCCGTAATACCGGGAATCTCAACAAACATCGGCCGGATTTTGGTTAGGACCATTGTCTGAAGCTCTGTTACAGAGTGATTGTCACTTTCAAAGACAAGTTGACCGACCGGGAGTGAATTACCGTCAAACCGCACAACCATAGGCGGTACTGCACCGGGTGGTAAAAATCCCATTGCCCGTGAAACCTGCGTGGAAACCTCACCTGCAGCCTGCGCCATATCGGTGCCTGGATAAAAGGTCAGTTTCATTAAGGTCAGTCCCTGAACACTTTTGAAATCAATATTCTTGACACCATTCACAAAGAGTAAAACTTTTTGAAATTCATTGGACATAAAACCATCCATATATTGAGGTGAAAGCCCTCCGTAAGGCATCGCAATATACATTGACGGCAACTCTACCTCCGGGAAAATATCTACTTTTATTTTTTTTATAGCTGTAAGCGAAAGCACAATGACCGACAGGAAAACGACCATGACGGCAATGGGCTTTCTGAGCGCAAAACGTATTAAATTCATTCTAAAATTTTAAAGTTGGGTAAATAAATAATCAAAATCGCCGGTGAGTTCAGCCTTTGCTATGACCTGCTCCCAGAATTCTTTTGCGGCATCGATCTGACTTTTTTCTGCATTTTCAAGAATCTGACGGATCTGTAACAGTTCAGTGAGGGTAATAAGACCACTCTTGTATCTTGCTACATACATTTCGTAGGCATCTGATGCGCCTTTCACAGAAGCACTTTCTTTCTTAAGTTGTTTTTGCTGTTCTACAATCCTGCTTTCAAGGGCTTTAATCTCAGTCTGCATTGATAGCTGATACTGGTTTTCGAGATAACCCAGACGTTCCGCTTCTTTTGACAGCATATTGGCTTTTTGCCTGTTCGTATGAAGACTGCTGATATTCCACGTCAATCCAAGTCCAACAAGAGCATTGTTGGCAGAATTGGAGAAACCATCGGTAAATTTCCCTGAGACATTGCCATATGGATCGGATCCTGAACCTCTGTAAGCATAACCTCCCAAGATCTTAAGCGACGGAAGTGATGATCTTCTCTCTGTTTCCGCTTTGGTCTGATAGTATTCGGACTCCTGATGGATGGACTTTAAAAAAGGATGTGATGGATTAACCTTCTCACTGTTAAAAGAATTTATTTCAGGGTCAAGAAAATGACTGACCTGGTAATCCTCTACTTTAAAATTATCAATGTAAAATTCCTTAAGTTTTTCTGTGGCTGCCTGCTGCTTTCCAAACCAATTATCTTGCATTGCCAATGCCTGAACGTACGATGAATAGGTAAGTACAGAATCTGCTTCCGGTTTGAGACCGGCACGCGAAAGGGCTTTGCTTGAACTGTGGATTTCTTCGAGCCTCGTCGAGTTTCTCTCTGCCCATCTGAGCTTGGCGCCATTAAAGACATAGTCAAGATAACGTTGTGATAGCAATTTTTTGAGCCTCAGCAAATAGGATTCTTTATCTGTCCTGAGCTTTTGTGTGAACTCATTTGCTGATCTTTCCTCGGATCTCTGACGCCCGAAGTTGTAGATCTCGTACTCCGCAATGGCTGAGCCGAAATTGTTTGAGGATAAAGAGGAGCCCGAATTCCTGTTTCCGGAAACATTAAAAAAACCGGACTGTGGGAAAAAACCACCACTGCTTCCCTCTAATGTTCCGTAGGTATTTTGATATTGAAGCTTTACCTGTGGTAATGCCTTGGATTTTACTGTCTCTTCGTTATATTCTGAAGATTCTATTGCAGACTCGGCTGCACGGATCCCTGAATAGTTTTTTTGTGTTTCTGTCCATATTTTACCCAAAAGTGATTCTTGCTGGGCATAAAGGACAGACTGCTGAGTAATCAGCCCAAAAATAAGGACTGAAAGACTTTTTCTTATCATTGTATGAAAGATTAACAGTTACCGAAATGATTCCGATAAGGATTAATAAAAATTTAAAATCAATCGTTTGAGTCTCTACAAGAAGAGACCAATTAAATTTTAAATCAAATGATAAGTTTGCGGTATTGTATGAAGATGGGAACCGTAATTCCAATTTTGGAAGTACTGTAAAATGGATGTTCTCTAAGATTTATAAACAGAAATGCCCCTGCAAATAGAATGAATGTAAATGCAGCAAGCTCCTGAAATTCCGCCACTGAAAAATGGGTATCATTTTTAGCGGTAATTTCTCTTTCCTTGCAAAAGTTGCAGACAGAGGCCGTGGTTGTGTTGGTGGTAAATTTCTCCTTTGGTGCGGAGGTATGACTTTTAGCGGAAGGCTGCAGACTGAGTAGGTTTTTGATACCGTATTTTACAGCGCAGGAAGAAATTAAAATACATATAATGAAAAACATTGCAATAACGCTTTTCATTATATGATTGGTATTTAATTTCTGATAAGTCATTCCTGCAAATATAAATTTTTAATTACTAAGGTCAAAAACATTAACAGAATTTATATGAAATACATTATTGTGCAATCTTGTTTTTCACTTCCTGCTCTGTTGCAAAACCTAAATTATCCCAGACTAATTTATCGTTTTTATACAGCTTCAGGACCGGTAGTGCAGAAACATTCAGTTCTTTGCAGAGTTCTGTATTTGCATCTGCATCTATTCTTAAAATTTTCACCTTATCCGGCATTTCAGCAGCCATCTTTTTAAGGTAAGGCTCCATCTTTTTGCAGGGAGCGCACCATTCTGCATAAAAATCCACCAGAACGGGAGTATTGCTTTTCAACATTTCCTTATACTGGGCAAGACTAATTCCTGTAGCAGTTGATGCTTTGATCTCCGGAAGCTCAGCGTTCCTCCACTTCATCATTCCTCCCTGCATTTCATATACATTTTTAAAACCGATTTCCTGAAGTTTTGCAGCGGCGGCCGTACTTCTGGGTCCGCTCATACAATACACAAATACAGGTTTATCCTTATCGAGCGCTTTTGCTTTCTCTGTGAAGTCATCTGCATTCCAGTCGATGTTCATTGCACTTTTAAGATGACCGTTACGAAATTCTCCAGGTGTTCTTACATCAACCAATTGTGCATCTTTGGTCTGGTCCAATTTTTTAGAAAATTCTTTGGCAGGAAGACTGCTCTCGCTTTTGTTACTCTGAGCTTTTCCGCATCCTGTAATTGCGATGAGAAAAAATACAACGATTAGGTTTTTATACATTTTAAAGGTTTTGCTTGATTAATCTTTCCAGTTCATCCGCCTGAAAAACACCGGATTGTTTCCATTTTACTTCTCCATTTTTCAAGATCATCAAAGTAGGAACACTTCGGATTCCGAATTGCGAGGCAACCGCCTGGTTTTTGTCGATGTCAATTTTAACAATGCTTGCTACATCACCAATATTCTTTTTGAGATCCTGAAGAATAGGCGCCTGCATTTTGCATAGACCGCACCATTCTGCAAAGAAATCTACCAATACGGGTTTCTCCTGACTGATTAGTTCCTGAAATTTATTCATTTTTCAGATTTTATTTGATTTCTTCATATTCAACCTTATCCCCATTTTTTTTTGAATTTCTTGTTGGGACAGAACAGTTTCCCGCAGCACAACAGCCGATATTGAATAGTGGCATTACAACAAAAACCATTCCGACAGCCACCAAAATCCACATTCCAGATTGTGTGGCTTCTACAACAAGGAAAATTCCCATTGCCAGACGAAGCAACCTTACAAAGTTCCAGTTTTTAAATAAATTATCCATACTTTTCTTTATCTTTTTGTACCAAAAAAGCGTACAACCGAAGCTTTTCCTTTGTGATAAGCGCCTTCACTCAGTATGGTTTCGGAAATATATGCTTCCTGAAAATCGAAATCGGAAAAATCAGTTTTCAGTTCTTCTAAATCATAAAGCATTTCCCAATGTTTTGGTCCGCCTGCATTTGGATTTTCGTCTTGAAATTTAGAATGCTCTTTACTGAAACCTTCCAGAATAATTCCCCCACCTTTCTTCACAAGCGATGAAAACCATCTGTGCAAATCCCGCCTCAATATTTCAGGAAAATGGGCAAAAACCATTACTAAAAGGTCAAAACTTTCTTTTTTATAACCTATTGTATCTGCCGAAACCGTTGTGTAATTTATTTTCACCGAGTTTATTTCAGCAAGCTGCATCGCTTTCTTTTTGCCTTCTTCACTTTGGTCAAAAGCCTCAACTTCAAAACCCTGAATTGCCGCATAAACAGCATTCCTACCCTCTCCTTCAGCAGGAAAAAGAGCTTTTCCGGGAGTGAGTTCAGCCAATTTTTCGGCAAAATAGATATTTGGTTGATCTCCGTACACAAAATCTGACTGGCGGTATCTTTCGTCCCAAAAATCTTTCATTATTGTTCCGTTAGTTTTATCATATTCTGTACACTGCCACCGTTGAGAACATTCGTGATTCCGTTTCGTTCCAATGTTCCTTTTGCCATTGCGCTACGGTTTCCACTTCTACAGAAAACAATGATGTTTTTCTTATTCCTGAACTTGGAAATCTGGTCTTTGACGACATCCAAAGGTATATTAACAGCCCCTTCAGCACTTCCCGAAGCAAATTCTACGGGCGTTCTTACATCTACCAAAAAAGCACCTTCTCCCAACGCAGTTTCCAGCGCAGCATTGTCTTTTTTTCCGAATAACATTGATAATAAATCCATCTTAATTTTTTACAGGGTTTGCTTTTTCTGTCCATTCTTTCATTCCGCCAGAGAAATTTTTGACGTTCTCAAAACCGTTTTTCTTCAGTAGAGAATAGGCAATTGCTGCTCTGTCGCCACTTTGACAATGAATTACAATTGGTTTTTCATGGGAAATTTTATCCAGATTATCCTCCAAAGTTCCCACAAAGACATTCTCAGCATTCTCAATACGTCCTGCGTCATATTCGGTTTTATTTCTTACATCAACCACCTGAATATTATCTCTGTTCAGATAAGATTTGAATTCCTCAATATCAATAATATCGGCAGTCTGTAATTCTAAGTCTAAATTTTTCACGTCATCAATATAGCCCATCATTTGATCCATCCCGATTCTCATCAGTTTTCTGTTAAGATCTTCCATTTGTTCTTCCTGAGCAACCAAAATAAACGGCTCGGAATAATTGACAATCCATCCCATCCACGTGGAAAATGAATTATTACCCTGAATATTGATGCTGTTTGGTATAAAACCTTGGGCAAAATCTACTTTATTTCTCGTGTCTATAATTTTAACTCCATTTTGATAAGCTTTCAAAAATTCTTCTTTGGAAAGTTTCGGATGTTTTGGAACTTCTTTTAATAAAGGTCTTTCCACTTTGTTGAGTTTTTTCATCATTGCAAAATATTTTGGAGGTTCCGGCTGTCCTTCCAGCAGATATTCTACAAAACCTTCCTCATCTTCTTCATATTGAAAAGCCCAGTTTCTGATTTTTTCATAACCTACCGTTGAACTCGGAACTGCACCCAAAGCTTTTCCGCAAGCCGAACCTGCACCGTGTCCCGGCCAAACTTGGATAAACTCCCGCAATCTGCTAAAATCCTGAACAGAATGAAACATTTCTTTCGCTCCTTTTTCCTGAGTTCCTGTAATTCCGGCCGCCTTCTCCAATAAATCTGGTCTTCCTATATCTCCCACAAAAACAAAATCTCCTGTAAAAATCATCACCGGTTCGTCCGTTGCAGGATGATCGGTCAATAAAAAGCTGATGCTTTCCGGCGTATGTCCCGGCGTGTGAATGACTTTTAAAGTTAAATTTCCAACTTTAATGATATCTCCATTCGTTAATCCGGTATGTGGAAACTGATATTGCCAATCTTCACCACCTTCATCCGAAAGATACATTTTTGCACCCGTCACTTCCGCAAGTTCTCTAGAACCCGACAAAAAATCGGCGTGAATATGAGTTTCTGTAATATGTGTAATCGTGAGATTATTTTCTTTGGCAATCTGAAGATAGGTATCGATATCTCTTTTGGCATCGATAACAATGGCTTCACCTTTTGCCTGACATCCTATTAAATAGCTAGCCTGCGCAAGGCTCTTATCATAAATATGCTGAAAAAACATAATGTAATTTTTTAGGGTTATACTTTTTTAATATTATAGTACAAATTTCGGGGTTTACAAAGTGTTATACCGCTACTTTTGTTACATAAGTTAAATTTTTCAAAACCAATAATTCGTAATTAAATTTAACTGATTATAATTGGTCTTTTGATAGACTGCAATTGGGTTTGAGCTTTGCAGATTTCTTTTAAAAATGTAAAGCAAATCAACTTCCAGTTTATGACTGACTTTGTAAGCGACAAAGCTATTCCATTGCAAAAAATCATCTGTATTGTACTTATTATTTTTAAAATCATTTTCGGAAACTCCGTTGCTGATGCTAAAATCTGAGTGAGCCGACCATTTTCCATGATGAAATAAGACCGAAACTTTTATAATATCAACATTTCCAAAACCTTCCAATCTGCTTCTCGGAAGCGATGTGAAAAACTGATCTCTTCCCAATTCTTTCGGAAATAAAAATCTGCCGGTATCAAATGCTTTAGAATAAGCAAACTCCAAAGCGAAATTTTTGATCTTATATCGAAACAAAAAACTTGCAACCTGACCGTTTTCATCTGGCTGGACATATCTTTCGTAATATTTTAATCGACTTTGGTAAGAATCCGGAATCTGATAACTGTAAATCAACCCAAAATCCCATTTAGGAAAATTTAAACCCAGCTGAAACCAAGATGTATTGAGTGTTTTATCTAAATGTATGTTGTAAAAATTAATATCTGCAATTCGAAATTTTCTTCCGTAGTGAAAGATGGCAACACCTGTGCTGTTATTTTCACTGAGATAATCTGCTTTTGAGCTGTCTGGTTGAAATCCGTTATCCAATACTCCGATTGCGTCTTTCATTTTTGACCATTCTGAATTTGAACGCATTGAAACAGAATTCAGCAATGCTACATCAACCTGTGATTTACCGGAAGTAAAATTCCAGCTCAATCCGCCATATTCTATAGGTAACATTCTGCCGTCACTTGGATTGATAAGCGGAGAATATTTAATCGGAATTTTTCCTATCGTAAATTTTGATTTCCCTTTCTCGTATTGTAAATACAACTGATTAAGCCTTGAAACGGCATAAAGATTCTGAGGAGAAGATAAGTCAAAAAGTTCCCGTTCCCACTTGGAAGATTTTCCGGATTTCAAATCCTTTTCTTCCAAATCTGATGATGCAACTTTAGAAAGATACGAAGCAGAAACTCCAATGGAAATACGTTTTACGGGTTTGTATTCAACCTTTAAATTTCCTGCTAAAGCATCTGCCCAATAATCGGTACCTGTAAGATTGTCTGTTGACATCAAAAAGTTTCGTAGATTTCCTGAGATGATGACTTTATCACGATTATCTAAATTAACAGATTGCGTTTTAACCATTGAAAAAGCAAACACCAAAATTATTGACGTAACTTTTTTGGTATACATTTCAAACTTCTTTTCCTTTCAGCATTTTGTTCCAATAGAGATACGGGAGAATATATTTCTTGAGAATCCAAAGTCTCCAATGCTCTTTTGAACTGTCTGAAATGAGCATCTTTTTGAGATTCGGGTCTGGTGTGAACTCATTTTTATAGTTAAATTCTGCCAAAACCATTTTTCCGTAACCTGTTACAAGCGGGCACGAAGAATATCCATTATAAGATTTGTTATCTGGTTTTGCACCTAAAATCATATTGATGAGATTAGAAACCACTACAGGAACTTGTTTTCGAATTGCAGCACCAGTTTTTGCAGTTGGAAGTCCGGCTACATCTCCTACTCCGAAAATATTTTGAAATTTATTGTGCTGAAGACTGTTAATATCAACATCAAGCCAGCCTGCCTCATTAGCTAAAACTGAATTTTTAATAAAACGTGGAGCTTCCTGTGGCGGCGCAAGATGAAGAAAATTAAACGGAATCTCAACAATACGATCTTCGTTTTTGAAATAGGCAATTTTATTCACCGGGTCAATCTTAAAAAGTCCGTGCAGTGTTTTTAAATCGATATGGTAACGGTAAATGACTTTCATCAACGTTTCAGCGACTTCTTTTACGCCAAAAATAACACCACCGGGAAGCGCAAAAGTAATTTTTACCTTATCTGAAATACCTTTTCTCCTAAAATAATCTGCGGCAAGATACATTATCTTTTGCGGCGCGCCTCCACATTTGATGGGCGTTGTAGGCAAAGTGAACAGCGCATTTCCTCCTTTAAAGCTCTGAAGAGATTTCCACGTAAACTCGGGATCTATATAGTTACTGCAAACAATACCCGTTTTCACCGCCTCTTCTAAACCTTCTACCAGAGAAAGATTATTCACCAGCCCAGGTGCAACCACGAGATATTCGTAAGAATAACTCGTGCCATTATCTGCAGAAATCTTGTTTTGTTCGGGATGAATTTCTGTAACCTTGTTTTTAAGCCAGGTTACACCATTGGGAATTAAATCTTTTGTCTGTCTTGCTGTGTCTTTAAAATCGTAAGTTCCAGCTCCTACGAGAGTCCACGCTGGTTGGTAATAATGTTTCTCGGAAGGGTCTATGATGAGAACATTGAGGGATTCATTGGTATTTATGAGAGAAGCAGCAGTCATAATTCCTCCTGTTCCTGCTCCGATAATGATGATTTGAAAATGATTTTCCATAGCCAGACTTTTTGATGATTTGTAAAGCTAAATAATCTGATAAAAACAGTAAGTAACATTTGTTACATAAGCTAAAAACTAAGCATAAAATATAAAATAATTTAAAAATAAACTCAAAATACCTCAATATTAACAACAGTCATCAAATAATATTGTAAAAAAGAGACTGATTCAAAATTGAATCAGTCTCTTACGATTAGATTTTTACTGAAAATATATTAGTGGGGCAATTTATCCCTCAAATATCCATAGACCCAAGTTCCAAAAATGGCACTCAGCAAAGTAACTCCAACAGCCAATGCACCTGTTCCAATCTGTGCGAAAAGAGGTCCCGGACAGGCACCCGTCATTGCCCAGCCAAATCCAAAAATCAGCCCGCCATAGATTTGTCCTTTGTTAAATTTCTTCGGTGTAATTGAAATCCTTTCCCCGTAAATTGTTTTGATGTTGAATTTCTTAATAATAAACACTGAAATCATTCCTGTAAGAACTGCACTACCGATTACGCCGTACATAAAAAACGACTGCAAACGGAACATCTCCTGAATCCTGAACCAGCTGATGATTTCTGCTTTTACAAATACAATCCCAAATACAATTCCTACCAAAAGGTATTTAAGATTGTAATACCATTTGTGAGTAAGATGACTTTCGTTGGTGCAAACGCTGTCCTGATGACGTATATCTTTTTCTGTTGCCATATTTTTTTAAATTAAAGTGAAAGAATTATCGGCAAAATCACGTTCGCCATTAGAAAACCTCCTGCCATAAAGCATATTGTGGCAATAAGTGATGGTAACTGCAAATTTGCCAATCCCATAATGGCGTGTCCACTGGTACAACCACCTGCATAACGGGTTCCGAAACCTACCAAAAATCCACCGACAACCATAGTAATGAAACCTTTTATCGTTAAAAGACTCGCAAAATTCATCAATTGAGCAGGAACGAGATTGCTGTAATCGGTAATTCCGTAGGTTGCAAGTTCGGCTTTCAGATTCGGATTAATCGATAATTCTCCAGGATTCATAAGGAATTGAGATGCGACAACTCCACCGAGCAAAATCCCAAAAACGAAAAACAAATTCCAGAGTTCTTTTTTCCAGTCGTATTTGAAAAAAATAATGTTGGCTGGAATACACGCTGCGCAAATATGCCTTAAAGATGAACTGATTCCAAAAGATTTGTTACCCAGTATCAGCAAAGCCGGAACTGTAAGCCCTATTAACGGACCCGCAATATACCACGGCCAGGGTTGTTTTATAACTTCTATCATTTTAATTAATTTATTTCAAAAATATATGTTTAAGATTACATATACGGTTACTTTTGTTACAGAGCAGTTTATTTCTCTTTTCTAAAATACAAAATAGATTTTTCGAATAAAAATAACTGAATTCTTTTATTGAGAATCAGCGAACCTGGATGCAATAATTTTCCGACAAACTCACGCTGCAAAAGATGCTCAAAAGCTACATTAAAAGCTCTCTTACAATAATGTAAATTCCCATTATTAAGATGAACCAGCCGAAAGCAGGTTTGAGTTTTCTACCGTCTATTTTTTTTGACAATTGTGCTCCTATAATAATCCCCACTATGGAAATGGATGAGACCGTTGCAAGTAGTTTCCAGTTGATCGGGACGTTGTGCATTGAAGTGAAAAATCCGATAAGGGAATTCAGGGAAATGATGACAAGCGAGGTACCGATGGCTACCTTCATTGGTGTCTTGAGCAAATTGACGAGTGCAGGAATAATCATAAAGCCACCACCCGCACCGACCAAACCAGTAAGCACCCCGACAACCGACCCTTGCCCTGCTGCCAAAAGATTGTTATTTTTATTAAAATGAATCGATTCTATCTGCGGCGCTACTCTACTTTGAATCATTTTGTACGATGCGAGAATCATTAATAATGCAAAAATCAGAAGTAATAAGATATCTTTGGTAACCACTAAAGTACTGATTGTAAGAACTTCATCAGGAATCAGTGGCAAAATAAAATTTCTGGTCAAAAAAATAGATATTATTGACGGGACACCAAAAACCAAAGCTGTTTTTATATTAACCAGCCCTTTCTTAAAGTAGGAAAATGAACCTACCACACTGCTGATTCCAACTATGAAAAGTGAATATTCTGTGGCTACGAAGGCATCTATACCAAAGAGATATACTAAGACAGGCACAGTAAGAATACTTCCCCCTCCTCCTATCAGCCCTAAGGAAATACCAATAAATATTGCGGCAATGTATCCGAAAATTTCCATCTCTTTAATTTTATATGACAAAAATGGATATTTCTATTTTACTGCACCGCTACTTTTGTTACATAAGAAAATTTTAGTTCAGATCTGAAAAAATAATTTTGTTTCTTCCCAATTTCACTTTTCCAGAATCTTCCAATTGCTTTAGAAGTCGGGAAACAACAACTCTTACTGTTCCAAGTTCATTCGCAAGCTGCTCGTGAGTAACGACTATAGTATTTGAATTTGCTATTTCTGCTTTTTTAGTAAGAAGATTTAGTAGTCGCTCATCTACCTTTTTAAAAGCTATAGCATTAATAATATCCAGTAATTCTTCAAAGCGTTTGTGATATAGTCTGAAAATATAGTCCAGCCATTCCGGATATTCTTTGATAAAGAGCGAAACCTTTTCTACAGGTAAGAAAAGTATCTCGGAATCTTCTTCAACTTCTGCCTTTACAATACTCTTTTCATTATGCATTCCACCAAGAAAAGACATAATGCAGCTTTCACCTGCTTTAATATAGTATAATAATATTTCTCTTCCATCTTCTTCCGTTCGTATTACTTTCAACAATCCCTTCATTACAATTGGTATAGATCGGATCGAAGCATTTTCATCTAAAATGATTTCACCTTCCCGGTAGGTTTTTATATTACCATTTTGGTAAAGCTTATCAAGTAATTCCTGTGAAGAAATGACATCGGAAGAAAATTCAGTATGTTCCATTGCAAAAATATTTCTTCTAATATAATATATTTCTTCTGAATATAAACCGTCAATATGTAACCTAGAACATTTTATTTTGTTGCAAATTGCTAATAGATAAAAAATCTATTTCAAACTTAATTTGTAAATTTGGTATTGTTAGCTATTGTAGGCATAAGATAAATTTTGAATAAGATATGAATAAAGATAAACCAAATCATACCAGTGAACATTTGGCAAATGAAAGAACATTTCTTGCGTGGATGCGAACATCGATAGCATTGATGGGTTTCGGATTCATACTAGTTAAATTTTCCCTATTTCTTAAGCAGATACCTTTAGTTGCAGAAGCTAAAAACACAGTGCACGCTCAAAATGGACATTCCAGTCTTGTAGGGATTGTAATTGTCATTGTTGGAGCTATAGTTTTATTATTTTCATATATTAATTACTACAATAACAAAAAACGTATTAATAATAATACATTTTACGAGAACAACATTTTCTTGCTCATAGTCACCACTGTTTTATTTTTGCTGAGCATTTTTTTAATACATTACTTATTAAATAACATATAAATGATACTCACAGATTTCAATTAATTAGCTATTATAAATCAATAAAAATCGAAAGAGTGTTTCACATAGATGATGGGAAAACGCAGTCCGATTTCCTTGAAATTAAGGTTTTTTCCAGAGTTCAGTAGATAATCTTTATTATTACAATTATCAAGAATCCTTCAGCAAAAATGAGTTACCTAAAAAATTACAACAATTTCCTTATTAGTAAATTTTTGCTTCAATTCCATCATATCCTCACTGACTTTTTTATCAAGTATTTTCGCATAATGCTGTGTTGTCTTAATGCTCTTGTGACCTAGCATTTTACTAACACTTTCAATGGAAACCCCATTAGATAAAGTTATCGTTGTTGCAAAGGTATGTCGTGCAATATGATAGGTCAATTCTTTGTTAATTCCGCACAGGTCGGCAATCTCCTTAAGATATGCATTCATCTTTTGATTACTCAGAATAGGCAGCAACTTTCCATTATTAAGACATACTGGATGATTTTTGTATTTTTCAATAATTTTCTCTGTTTGAGAAAGTAAGGGAATATTAGAAGTAGTTTTAGTTTTCTGACGTTTTGTATAAATCCATTGAGAGCCATCAAGTCCCAAATTGATATTTTGATATGTTAGTTTTTGAGTATCAATGTACGCTAGTCCGGTGAAACAGCTGAACAGAAAAATATCTCTTACCAAAGACAATCTCTCATTTTTAAAATCTTTGGCAAAAAGTACTTCTATCTCCTTTTCATTAAGGAACATTCTTGTCACTTCATTAAACTTAGAATGATAGTTCATAAAAGGATCTCTTTCCATCCATCCATTTGCAAGACAGATACGTATAATCTTACCAAAATTCTTGATATATTTTACTGCAGAATTATTATTACAGGATCTTTCAGTCCTTAAAAAAAATTCAAAATCGTTTAGAAAAGCATAATCGATCTTTTTTATTTCAATGTCGGTAATACTATATTTCCATTTCAAAAAATCTTTGGTATGTTTCAGACAGGTCTTATAACGGGTTAACGTTCCTTGGGCAAATTCTTTGTCTATAAGTTTCTCCATTCGATCATTATGATCCTGAAAAACGGGAATGAGTGTTCGGGTTATTCTACCTCTACCTACTAACTTATTCTTAATAGCCTCAGAAGTTACGGCTTCCTTATCTCTGATTAATTCGTGATAGGTATCGTAAACTTTTTGCTCAAATGTTTTCAAATAATAATTAAGGGATCTGCATTCTTCCGAAGAGCCACTAACCTTCTGCATTGCAGAATTCCATTTCGTAGGCTTTACTGTACGCTTTGTGCTTATTTCGGTTATTTTGCCGTCGATGGTAATCCGCAAATAAATAGGAGACTCTCCTACAGAATTGATTTTCGATTTCTTCACATAGAAAAGTAAATTGAATGTCTTGTTCATATCGTTTAGCTTTTGAGATTTAAAATTAACCTTAGTAAAAACTTAACACAAGATGTTCAGTTGCTGAACCAGCTGCTGAAAAGGGTTTGTCTGAATTTCCAGTGACCTTTTTAACCTATTTCAACAGGTCACTGAATAGGTCACTTTCAGATTATGCTTTTTTAGTTCTCTTTGAACAGACATAAAACAAAAAAAGCTTTAAAACATACGTTTTAAAGCTTTTTGTACTACTTTGATATTGTAGTTGCGATCCGGACGGGACTCGAACCCGCGACCTCCGCCGTGACAGGGCGGCATTCTAACCAGCTGAACTACCGGATCATTTTCTGTTGTAATAAAGAACGCTGTTTCTTTTTTGTGATTGCAAAATTACACCTTTTTTCATTACCTGCAAATTATTTGTAAACAAAATGCCTTCCAAAAACGGAAGGCATTCATTATCAAACTTATTTTTTACAAGTGTGCGCTTAATTTTTCAGCGATTACCTCTTTTGGAGTCACACCAACTAATTTATCAACCACTTCTCCGTTCTTAAAAATAAGAACTGTAGGAATGTTTCTGATGCCATATTGCATTGAAATTTCCTGATTGTTGTCTACATCAACTTTTCCTACCACTGCTTTTCCTTCAAAATCTGATGCTACTTCTTCGATGATTGGTCCTAAAGTTCTGCATGGTCCACACCATACTGCCCAAAAGTCTACCAATACCGGCTTGTCAGATTTTAAAACTGTTTCCTGAAATGAGCTGTCCGTAATTTCTAAAGCCATTTTGTTTCTTTTATTTAAATTAATATTTATTTTCTTATTTCAATCCCTAATAGGATATTCAAAATTACGATTTTTAAGCAATAAGACTATCTATGCTCAACATTTGTTTTTTCTATAGCATAATCTTTTGAAATCTCCTTCAAAGCTTCTGCCAGCGCATCTATCTCTGCCTTGGTTGTCATATGGCTGAATGAAATACGTAATGGCGTACAATGATCCATTTCGTCCTCAGAAAGAACCATCATCATCACCATCGAAGGTTTAGATGCTCCTGAAGAGCATGCGCTTCCCTGAGAGATCGCAATTCCTTTCATATCCAGCTGTAGACCTATCAATGGGTTTTTGTATGGCAGCAATGCACTTAAAACACTGTCCACACTCTTGTCCATCTCACCGCTTCGTCCATTGAACTTAATATTCGGAACCTCTGCATATAATTTTCCGATAGCGTATTCTTTTATTTCTCTGATATGATCAGCATAAGCTGTCATATTTTTAACGCAAAGCTCTAAAGCCTTCCCTAAGCCCACGATACCTGCAACGTTTTCAGTTCCTGCTCTAAGGCTTCTTTCCTGCGGACCACCAGTAATAATTCCTTTCAAACCGGTAGCCTTTCTGATGAAAGCAAAGCCTATTCCTTTTGGACCGTGGAATTTATGCGCACTGCAAGAAGCAAAATCTACAAGGGTGTCTGAAAAATCAAATTCCATATGGGCCATTGTCTTTACTGTATCGGAATGATAAAGAGCGTTATTGGCTTTGCACAATGCTGCAATTTTTTTAATATCAACGATATTCCCTATTTCATTATTGGCATGCATTAAACTTACCAAAGTCTTTTTATCAGAAGCTTTTAATAATTCTTCCAGTTTACTAAGATCAATATCACCTTTCTCATTAGGACGAATATAAACTACCTCAACACCTTTTCTGTTCTTCATATCGAGAATACTCTCAGAAACACATTTATGTTCCAACGGAGAACTGATGATTCTTTGTACACCAAGATGTTCTACACTGGATTTGATAATCATATTATTCGATTCTGTTCCGCACGAAGTAAAGATGATCTCCGCAGGAGTTACATGAAGATAGTCTGCAACCTGTCTTCTTACATTTTCAATAAGGATCTTTGCTTCCTGACCAAAACTGTGGGTAGAAGAGGGATTTCCGAAATTCATCTTCATGACACCCACCATGGCGTCTATAACTTCTTCTGAGAGAGGGGTAGTTGCAGCGTTATCTAAATATATTTTGTCCATTTTTAATTTGAATATTTTAATTCTACTGAGGTAAACTGATAATCTGAAGGAACCGCAAAAATAAACCAGGGGTTAGAAAGCATCTGAATTTCCATTCCTCCCGATTCTACAGCAGGAATTTCCACATATAATATATTATTTTTTACGGATACGTTTTTAATACTGGTCACTCTATGACTCCCTGATCTGAAACTTCCCATTTGATAAAAAATCACTTTTTTATTTTTTGGAAATTTCGGATAGTTGACAGACGGTTCTTTTTTCAGTTCGACAAGACCGAAACTCCCCTTAATAGAGTTGCGGAATTCCTGTTCATTCTTAATAATTTTAAATCCAACCTGATCCGTGCCTCCCTGCGACTCAGAAACAAGCAGTTCTACATTTCCCTGCATATCTGATGATTTTTGGGACGGCGTTGCAGTACAGCTCATTAAGATTGCAATACCTAAAATAAGCAGTCTTTTCATTTTTACATTTTTACCATCCAAAATTAGTGAAAAAATTGGTAATGACCTTCATTTGCCCATTTAAGCATCGCCCGATCTCCTGAAGTATCTCCGAAAGCAATTATTTTATCATACTTAGAGTCATGGATTTCAGCTTTTATTCTTACAAGTTTTTCTTTTCCGTTGCAGTTTTTGCCTATAAAATTTCCTGTAAAAACACCGTTCTTAAACTCTGCACGTGTGGATACCAGCTGCATTTGTAATTCTTCTGCAAAGGGTTTCACCCAAATATCAAGCGATGCGGTGACCAATAAACTCTGTGTATGAATCCTATCGATATTTTTTATAAAGTCAAGAGCATTTTCCCTTACAATTCTCGGGTAATGATGCTCAAAAAACTGCCTCGATTTCATTTCTATTTTTTCCTGGCTTTGTCCTTTCAGGATCGATCCTATAAAACTTTTCTTTACTTTTTCAGTTTCAGCAAGTTTCAGTTTCAGCAGGATGAAAAGAGGAACATGTCTCAAAAATTGTATCCGGAATTTTGTAGGATCGTAGAATTTAAGATACATGAACATGGTATCTTTATAGGTTAGAGTTCCGTCAAAATCAAAACAATACAATTTTTTCATTTTTATTAAAGCTTTAATTTTTTGAATATAAATTCAGGTATATTCCTGATAATCATCATAATGATACTCCAAACAGGTAAAACATATACCACATTACTCCGCTTTTTGAATGCTTTATAAATGCAGTCAGCAGCTTGTTTTGGAGTTGCCGTCAGCTTCGGATTTAAAGGCAGTCCTTCCGTCATCTTCGTCGCCATAAAGCCCGGTTTTACTGTAAGAATATGTACTTTTTTTTCAAAAAGGTAATTCCTAAGCCCGCTGAGATAAGCCGTAAAAGCCGCTTTGGCACTACCATAAATAAAATTACTCTGTCTGCCACGGTCTCCAGCAACAGATGACAGCCCAATGATGGTTCCAGATCTTCTGCTTTCAAACTTCTGTGCAAAATAGTTCATTAAAGGAACTAGTTTAGAATAATTGATATTAATGATCTTCTCTGTATTTTTATTATCATAAAGACCTTCTTCTGTTCCATCTCCCAAATATCCTGCAGCACAAAATAATACATTTGAACTGACATGATCAAATTTATTATAATCGATTTCCTTCATCAGGTCTATTTCGATCACTTCAGACTGTTGCAAAAATTTCACATCAATGTGTGTGGCAAACCTTTCTGTCGTTTCTTTATTTGAAGTAAAAAGATATATTCTTTCAAACTTTTCTCCTTCCTGAAGAGTCTTTTCTACAAAAGCCTGAGCTACCTCAGACGTACTTCCCAGAACTATCATTTATGAATTGTTATTTATGATTCTTTTGTGCTGTAAAGACACAAATTTAGAGCTTTGAACATTTTTAAGATAATTGGTGAGGGATGATTTGCTCATGCTGTCTTTGGTAAGATAGATTCTTCCATCAAACTCCTCAACAATAGTATCCAGCTGCTCAACCAGTTTTTTTAATTTTGAATTTACTTTAAAATCAAGTGCTAATGAATATCCTTCAAATGGAAAAGAATTATAGGCCTGGGGATTTTCTTTTCCATACAGCTTCAGCACGGCTAAAAAAGAACCATTACCACTATTGGCAATAGTTTCCAATATCTTTTTTATTCCTTCTTTTCCTTTATTTTTGGGAATCATCATTTGATATTGAATAAAACCATTACGCCCATATATTTTATTCCAGTCTTTTACAAAGTCCAGGGGATAGAAAAATGTTTCGTAATCAATGAAACTCTTTACTTCTTTTTTTGACTGTTTTTTATAATACAGGAGATTAAAAATCTTCACCGTAAGGGAGTTCAAAACAAATCCCGGAAAATAAAACGGAACTGTCGGCTCAAATTTTTTCTTTAATCTTAAAGGATTCTTGCTAACATTCTGAGGAAGTTCATGTTGAAAAGCATGCTCACCTCTCATCAAAATACTTCTTCCTATATTTTTACCTTTCTGAAGACAGTCGATCCAGGCAACAGTGTATGTCCAGCTGTCACTTTCTTCGAATAATCTAAAAATTTCATCGAGATTTTCAGCTTTGATACTTTCCTGACGAATGTAGGCTGATTCAATATTTTTAAGTTTAAATTTTACCGTAAGAATAATACCTGTAAGCCCCATTCCTCCAATGGTAGCCCAGAATTTATCTGCATTTTCCTCTCTGGAACATATAATGATCTCTCCGCTTTCTATCATCAGCTTAAACTCAATCACATATTCTGAAAAACAGCCTTCGGCATGATGATTTTTGCCATGCACATCTGAAGCGATAGCACCACCAACCGAAATAAATTTTGTTCCGGGAGTTACATACAGGAAATATCCCTGTGGAACAGAAATTTCAAGTACATCCGAAAGCAATACTCCGGATTCACATTCTATAATTCCATTGAGACGGTCGAAACTGATAAATTTATTTAATTTTTTAGTCGAAAACATACTTTCTCCAAGCGACGCATCGCCGTAGCATCTTCCGTTTCCTCTTGCAATAACCTCGTTATGATTAAGTACAAACTCCTTTATTCTTTTGAAGCTGTCCTCAGATCTCATTTCTTTTTCTACTACCGGGAAATTACCCCAGTTTGTAACTTTCTGTGTGAAATTTGGCTTCATTTTTTAAAATAAATCTGGATTAAAAATGCGGCTACCCAAAGCACTAAAGTTATTTGGATATATCGGTCTCTGTATACAATTTTTGTGGGAGATTCTGTTCTGTTGTATACCAATGTCTGCTGCAGGTATCTTAAAAAGGCGAAAACTACAAATATGACGGTATAAAAAACCCTTTCATGAAATCTTTCCTGAACTTCAGGAGAAAGTGTAAACATCAGATAACAGACAATGGCCAGTGTTACTGATATAGACAGTGCAATATCTGCAAACTGTACATTATATCCGTCCAATGCTTTCCTTGTTTTCCCTGAAACCTGTGCATTGATCAGTTCACCTCTTCTTTTTCCTATTGCCAAAACAAGAGCCAATACGAAAGTCAGCAAAATCGCCCACTGTGAAATACTGATCCCGGTAATATAGCCCCCGGCTAAAACTCTTAACACAAAACCTAAGGCGATAATAAAAATATCAATAATAGGAACATGTTTAAGTTTAAAAGTATAGGCGATATTGATAACAATATAAAGTCCGATGATGGTCACAAATTTCCATAAAGGCTCGTGAAAATAAAGCTGTGCAAGGAACACAAGAGCTACATCAATAATAATGAGTCCTGCCAGAATTCCCAGTGCTTTTGTTTTTGAAATAGCTCCACTGGCAAGAGGTCTTCTTCTCTTTTCAGGATGCTTACTGTCTGCCTCAATGTCGTTATAATCGTTTAATATATACACAACGCTTGCTGCAAGGGAAAAGATGATGAAAGCAAAAACACTTTTGCTTAGTAAGTCTGTATTTGTAATGTTTCCTGAAAAAAACAGAGGGACGAAAACAAACAGGTTTTTCACCCATTGCTCCACACGGAGGAGTTTGAGATATTTCTTCATTTATGCTATTTCAGTTGCAAAAATAGTGAATTCAAAATTGACACCATAAAAATACAAAAAAAACCGCCGAAGCGGTCTTTTACGAAAATATTTATATCATAAATTAATTACTGCCCCTGCTTGGCATCATTAATCATTTTTTCATTGGCTGTAATAGCAAATTCCACTCTTCTGTTTTTAGCTCTTCCTTCGTCTGTATCGTTGGTAGCTACCGGCATAGATTCACCTTCACCTTTCGTCATCATTCTTGAAGATGCGATTCCTTTACCTGATAAATAAGCTTTTACTGCATCAGCTCTTCTTTGAGAAAGAGACAGATTGTAAGAATCTGCACCTTTGCTGTCGGTATGACCGTAGATATTGATATTGGTATCCGGATTATCAACAAGAACCTGAGCTAACTTATTAAGGTTAGTCTGTGCAGCAGAAGTTAAGTTTGAAGAATCGAACGCAAAGTTTACAATGCTTTCATTCATGGTAATCTTAATACCGTCTCCTACTCTTTCTACTTCAGCACCAGGTAAAGTTTCTTTAATCTGTTTAGCCTGCTTATCCATTTTGTTACCGATAACGTTACCTGCAACACCACCGATAATACCACCCAATACTGCTCCTAAAGCAGAGTTTTTACCACTTCCTACATTATTTCCCAAAATACCTCCGATCACAGCTCCTGATGCAACACCTACTGCTGTACCTCTCTGCTGGTGGTTAGAATTCTGAACAGTTTCACAACTGGTTAATAATAATGCTGATGATAAGAAAAGGGCTCCTATATATGTTTTAGTAAATTTCATTTTTTTGATCTTTTATGTTGATAAATTATTTCATTCCTGCTCTCTCGAAGTTGTAAACAACCTGCACTGTGGTCCCGTCAAACGGAACGCTTTGTACAAGTGAAAACTGATCGGTAGACTGGTTGGTAATCGTTAAAGAATATCCTGCAAGGTTTTGCTTAGCTTTAGTTCCCTCAGCGATTTTTTTGAACATGAAGGTATTGCCGTCTTTTACTTCAAATTTAATAGGCTGTGTAATGCTTGGACAAGCTCCACCTCCATTTAAAGTATAGGCACCTGTGTAGTTATTGGGAATTAATCTCCAATGGCTTCCTACAAAACACTGAGCATCTGCACCTTCGTCAAAAGGCTTGATTTTGAATCCTTTTTCATAATCAACGCTGACAATCTGCCAGTCGCCTTTTAATTTCAAGTATTCAACTCTTTGGTTTTGTGATGTTTCTGCTTTTTTCACTGAGGAACAAGACACTGCAAAAAGTGACGTTCCGATCATCCCTGCAAGTAGTAACTTTTTCATTTTGTTGTTTATTATTTTGTTATTTATAAAGTTACAAAAAACCGTGCCAAATTGAATAATAAAAATAAAAAAAGTCCGAAAATTTCGGACTTTAAATGGTTTCTCCTTATATACAGGGAGATATATTATTTTTTAACAGCCTTTTTTACGGATTTCGCAGGCTTCTTGGAAACAGAAGATTTTCCGTTGTAGAAATTCGTGTAAGCGTATTCTGCTGCTTTTTGAAGATCTATTACTCCTCCCGCCTGAGAATATTCAGGAAATTTGTTTTCAGTATTAGGGTTACTTGACTTAACCAGCGCTTCAATAATCTGATCTGGTTTCAGATTCGGCATATAAGCTAATAATACAGCAGCTGCTCCCGCTACTACAGGAGATGCCATAGAAGTTCCCTGAAGGTATTTATATTCGTTTTTAGGCACAGTAGAATAAATCTGTTCACCCGGTGCAAAAACGTTGACCATTTTCTTGTTGTAGTTAGAGAAATCTGCTCTCAGTTCATTATTTCTGTTGGTACTTGCTCCTACAACCAATACATTGCTCACAAAAGGTTTCTCATCTGTAACATTTTTAAAGTTGGTAGGAAAGGCAAGATGCTCTGCTACGTCTTCATTTTCATTACCGGCAGCTTTTACTAAAAGTACGCCTTTATCTTCAGCATATTTAAAAGCATCCCATACTACATTCTTTCCTGGAGACACTGGTTTTCCGAAGCTCATATTTAAAACTTTAGCACCGTTATCAACTGCATATCTGATGGCATTGGCTACATCCTTATCTCTCTCATCTCCGTTTGGAACAGTCCTTACAGACATGATTTTAGCTACTTTGGAGGCTACCCCATACTGCACTTCTTTCCCTTGAGGAAGACCGGCAATAATACCAGCCACGTGTGTTCCGTGTTCTGCATCAGCTCCTTCATAATGATTGTTTCCGTAGCTCTTCTCAGAGTAGTCATCATAGTTATCCCCTACAATTTCTTTTCTTGGATCATAGCTTAGGTCATACTGCTTGGATTGTGGTGCATAGTGGTCAATTGCTTCTTTCATCTGCTCTTTCATCAGTTTTTCAAAATCGGCAGAAGACTTTCCTTTGAATTCCGGACTTTGGGAAACCTGTCCCAGAACCTGAGCCGCAATTGCATCTTTCTGATCAGTCGGAGGTTTAATTCCAGCCAGAGTTTCCGCTGTAACAGGCTTACCGCCTAATAGCTTTACCATATTAGGGATAATACTATTGATCATCGTATAGGTCTGCAAACTCTGTTTTGCCTCAATGCTTTTTTTGTTGAAAAGCTCTTTAGCTTTCATATACATCGCAAAATCTTCAGGCATTTTAGCCTGGTTAGCTTTATTCTTTGCAGAATCATCACCTTCAAATAGAGGCTTATATTTAGCAACTACTCTGGTAACCTCCATATTGTCGATATCAATATCTCCGTTTTTTCCGCCGATAAAGTTCCAGCCGTGCACGTCATCGATATATCCGTTGCCATCATCATCTTTTCCGTTTCCGGGAACTTCATTAGGATTGGACCATATATTTTTAACAAGACCCGGGTGATCAACCTGAACACCACTGTCTAAAACACCTACAACAACAGTTTTAGGTTTAAGGCCTTTTGATTCTAAATATTTATATGCATTTGCCGTATTTACTCCATAAACTTTCGAGGTTGAAAAATCTTTATGATACCAAGTCATCAGATCTTTATCTTCATTTGGATCAATGCTCTTAGACTGAGCTTCCTGAGCGTAAGAGAAACTAAGGCCAGCAAAAAAAACAGCTGCTAATAATACCTTTTTCATATGTTGATATTTATTTTTTTCTAAAGTCACATGCAATCGCCAATTTCATTGAGTCATTTTCAAAAAATTTCTTTAATGGCGACTTCATGTCAGTATGATTGTTTAATATTTTTTATATAAGTCAGAGATTCAGGACCTTTGTTACAGATAAGATCTAAAATCGACAAATCTTCTATAAATCCAAGTTTATCAGAGAAGGTCTGGTAATATGCTTCCAATTGAAATTCGGAAGGATGTTTTGCAGAAAATTTTTCTCTGAAATTAATACTTTCAGGATTTTTGATATATTCTTCATTCAAAGACTGTGCCTTTTCTGTTTTAAGGATTTGCTGTATAATCCCGAGTGCTTTAAGATTGAAATCAAGAAGATTTTTCTCTTTCAGATCATATATTTTTTTAAGCTTATCTTCATAATACTCAAAATAAGGCGAACTCTGATAGGCCGTCTTAATAGACTTCCAGTGCAGGCTTCTCCAGTCTTCCCGGTAAGAGATCTCTGTATCTTTAAATTCTCTTTTCCCACTATGGTTGATGGGAATAATCAAAGAAAGTTTCCCGTTCGCCCCATAGATATTCGTTCTGTTTCTGTAGGTCTGTTTTGGAAAATTTTCAAACTGTTCAAATATAATCTCGTTTTCAGGATTTAAAAACACTGAAAACCATGAAATCGGGGGCATATAAAATACCGGCAATAATACATTTGTCATATTCATTATATTAAAAATGAAGTATTTTTTCAAATACTTCATTTTATCTTTAGGTTTTAATTAAACTATGCTTCGTTTTCTTTTTTACTCTTTCCGAATAATTTCATGAAGTATTCCCATCCGAAGAAGAGTATAAGAATCATTGCAGCAATCCACCAGTATGAAGTTTTATTAGCTTCTCCTGTGTTTGTTGCTTTAAACATTCTATCCCAACGAACTTTGAATGGAGCCTGATATGTAGAGCTGCCGTCTTTGAAAGCTCCCTGAATGCTCATCCATGTAAACATAGGTTTTCCTACAATATTTTCTTCCGGAACGAAGCCAAAGAATCTTGCATCGAGTGAAGCATCTCTGTTATCTCCCACCATCATATAATAATCCTGTTGAATAGTATATTGGGTTGCTTCTTTACCATTGATAAAGATCTTACCATTTTTATTTTCCAGACTGTTATGTTCATACTCAGAAATAATCCATTTGTATTCTGGCAGAGTTTCCTGATTAAGTGTTACAACATCTCCTTTTTTAGGAATTCTTAATGGTCCGTACCAATCCTGGTTCCAGGCTTTATTGATTGGGAAGATAGACTGTGTAGTATCTATTTTTGTTTTCGCTTCGTCTCTATAATATACAGCCGCTTCACCTTTTGGTGTAACGTCCTCTTTCATATCAATTACCTGAGGAAGTCCTTTTATTTCTTTAGCTACTTTATCAGTGAGTCCCTGGAAGGCATATATATACCCTTTTTCACCCTGAATTTCCTGTACAGGTAAGAATCCATAAGTGTTATATAATGCCGGAATATCCAGCTGGCTTCCTGTATTCACAATATATCTGTGCTGTACTTCCTGATCTCCCAGAACCGTTTCCGGTTTTCCGTTCACAAAAAGTCTTCCTGCTCTCATTTCAAAAGTATCCCCCGCAGTGGCTACACATCTTTTAACATAAGGATCTTTTCTGTCGATGGCTGTATGCACAGAATCACGAGGATAGTTGAATACAACAACATCATTTTTCTGAGGCTTACCGAATTGGAAAATTCTTGTATAAGGAAGTTTTATACCATCTACATAAGATTTTGGATCATCTTTTGGATTCCCTTTCTGTCCTGTATCCATAATGGTCCCCTGAAGGAATGGTATTGCAACGGGACGCATTGGCATTCTGTATCCGTAACTCCATTTGTTCACAAAAAGGAAATCACCTACAAGAAGTGTTCTTTCCATTGATCCTGTCGGAATCCCGAAAGGCTGCGTTACAAAAACGTGAATAATGGTTGCAAAAACAACTGCAAAAGTAATAGACCCCATGAAAGTATCTTTCTTTTTTGCACTCTTCTCTTCATCTGTAATAAACAGGTCGTTGGCATTTTCATCTTCTATTTCTACATCTTTAGAATAGTTTACGGTAGCCATATAGATAAATGGAAGGATCACCGTAAGAAGCTGGTGCTGAAAAAGAGTTTTTCCAAATTTTTTCATTAGATAAATATGGAAAACAGACATCATAATAGGCCCAACTATCGGAAGATAAGAGAGGATCGCCCACCATTTTGGATGCTCTGTTTCCTTTAAAATAATAAAATAATTATAGAAAGGAATAAATGCAAATAAGGGACTGTATCCCATTTTTTTGAACAGTTTCCAAGTGGAAATCCCCATCAGTACAGACAGAATGAGAACATATACTGTATAAGTTAAAAAATAATTCATAGTTTTCTTTGCCTATTCTAAATTAAATTTTGTGTTTAGCAACTCTTTATTAGTTCACTATTGAGCGTAATTGTTACAAATTAAAGTCCCAAAACGTCTTTCATAGTAAAGTTTCCTTTTTTGTCTTTGATCCATTCTGCGGCGACTACAGCACCAAGTGCAAACCCGTTTCTGTTGAAGGCAGTATGTTTTATTTCAATTTCGTCAACTTCACTTTTATAATAAACGCTGTGGGTACCGGGAACTTCATCTTCACGAATAGCAAAGATTCCCAATTCCTGACCCTGGGTTTCTTCCAGTTTCCAGGCGTTAAATTTAGGATTATTTTTGATGATCCCTTCAGCAATGGAAATCGCTGTCCCACTTGGGGCATCTTTCTTGTGGACGTGGTGAATTTCTTCCAGCTGACATGAGTATTCATCCACATTTTTCATGATATCGGCTACTTTTTCGTTTAGGGCAAAAAATAAATTTACTCCCAAGCTGAAATTCGAACCATATAAGAAAGCGCTATCATTGTCTACAGCAATTTTTTCAACTTCTTCTTTTTGCTCCAGCCATCCTGTGGTTCCACAAATTACCGGGATTTTATTTTCAAGACAGGCTTTGATATTTTCATACGCTACTTCAGGCAATGAAAATTCGATAGCGACGTCCGGATTATTAAGATTTTCAGCTGTTGGAGTTTCTTTTAGGCGGGCTACTATTTCATGACCTCTCTTCTGTGCGATTTCATCGATAATCTTCCCCATTTTACCATATCCAACTAGTGCTATTCTCATGTGATATCTTTATTTTATTATTGTCTAACGAACTTTTCAGTTCAGATGAACTTTATTAAAAATCTTACTTTTAAAATCTATAACTTAAACTTAAACCTGTTTTCGGAGTAGAAAATCCGTATTGATCCTGGATCACTGTAGGATTAAAAGTCAAATCCGGGTCATGGCGGCTTTCGTAAAGATGGGCATCTACCACGGCATCTACAATGTTCAGGATATAGATTAAGCCTGTAATTGCTATGGCGTAATCTCTCTGTCTTTTATATCTGTCCTGGGCATTTCCAAAAGCTTTTTTGTCCAGCCAAGGATGAGCATCCACAAACTCGTTCGGTGTTCCGTTAAGTTTGGCTACATAATATTCACGATATTTTTTGTACTGATTATTGCTCCAGATCGTATATCCAATACCTGCACCTACAGCACCCCATACAATAGGAATTTTGATGTATCTCTTATTGTAATACTGTCCTAACCCTGGAAATACTGCAGAATACAACCCTGCTCTTGTAGGGTTCAGTTTAATCGTTTTCCTTGTGGGCCCGTTCGCCTTTTCAAGATCTTCTACGATCTTTGCTTCTGTTTTCACGGATTTTGGAGGCTTTGCCGGTTTAGCAACAATAGCAACACTATCCTTCGGAAGAGGCCCTATACGAACTGTATCGACAGGAGTTACCTGCGAATAGGCGAAAGCAAAAGTGTACAAAAAAAAAGTGAAAAATATTTTCTTCATTATTTAATATGGGATAAAATATATTCCAGTTCTTCTTCATTTTTGAAGTCCAGGACAATTTTACCTTTTTTACCGTTTCCGGAGGTTTTGATCTCTACTTTTACGTCTAAAATATCAGCGATTGTTTTCTGGGCTCTTTTAAAATTATTGGAAAGCTCAGCATTTATTTTTTTCGCTGCCGGTGATTTAGGGTTCTTCAGGGCTGTTGCAGCCTGTTCTGCCTGGCGTACATTCAGTTTTTCTTTGATGATCAGGTCAAATAAAATCTGCTGGTGTTCTTCACTTTCTAGGCTTATAATAGCTCTTCCGTGTCCTGCTGAAATTTCCCCGCTTCTGATCGCATTCTGAATATCAGGATTCAGTCTTAACAGCCTGATAGAATTGGTAATGGTACTTCTGTCCTTTCCTACTCTCTGGCTCAGGTTTTCCTGTGTAAGACCTATCTCATCCAAAAGTCTCTGATAAGTCAGAGCGATCTCGATAGCATCAAGATCTTCTCTTTGAATATTTTCAACAAGAGCCATTTCAAGGAGCTCCTGATCGTTTACTAAACGGATGTATGCAGGAATCGTCGGAAGTCCGGCAATTTTACTTGCACGGTAACGTCTTTCCCCTGATATAATTTCGAATTTCTCCCCATCTTTCCTTAAGGTAACCGGCTGGATCACCCCTAAGTTTTTGATCGACAGAGCGAGTTCGTTTAATGCTTTTTCATCAAAATAAGTTCTCGGCTGGGTCGGATTGGGATAAATATCTTCCAGAGCTACCTCTACGATATTTCCTACAAACTTATCAGCTCCTTCATCGGTAGCGGAGTTGACACTCGCTTTGGATTCAGCACTTAAAATAGCGCCTAAACCACGTCCCATAGCTCTTTTTTTGTCCTTCATAGATATATTTGATAAATGATGGCTTAATTTTTAATTACAAATGATAATTGATAAGTCATGAATGATTGCTGACAACCGGATTCTGACACTCACCATTCATTTTACTGACTATTTACTGCTATTAATTTTTTACTAAATTTTCGTTTTTCAGCAAAACTTCTTCTGCAAGCTGAATGTACTGAATAGCTCCTTTGCTTTCTGCATCGTAGTTAAGGATACTTTCTCCAAAGCTCGGCGCTTCACTTAGTCTTACATTCCGGCTGATGATTGTTTCAAAAACCATGTCAGGGAAATGCGAATTTACTTCTTCAACCACCTGATTTGACAGTCTCAGTCTGCTGTCATACATTGTAAGAAGAAGACCTTCAATTCCAAGATCTTTATTATGGATTTTCTGCACATTTTTTACGGTATTCAAAAGCTTACCTAATCCTTCTAATGCAAAATATTCACATTGGATCGGAATGATGACAGAATCTGCTGCGGTAAGTGCATTTACTGTAATAAGCCCCAAACTCGGTGCACAGTCGATAATAATATAATCATAATCGTCTCTCACTTCTGCCAGTGCTTTCTTCAGCATATACTCACGGTTTTCTTTATCCACGAGTTCGATTTCTGCTGCGACCAGGTCAATATGTGAAGGAATGATATCCAGATTGGGAGAAGCGGTTCTTTTGATACAGGTTCTTGTATCTGCGCTGTGCTCCAATAGATTATAAGTAGAGTACTGAACATCATCTACCCCTAGTCCTGAGGTTGCATTAGCCTGTGGATCAGCATCAATGATGAGTATTCTTTTTTCCAATACCCCTAATGCTGCCGCCAAGTTTACAGCTGTGGTCGTTTTTCCAACTCCACCTTTTTGATTAGCGATACCTATGATTTTTGCCATTATTAGAACTTTAGGTTTCAAAAATACACTTTTTTCTTTGCTCTGTATGAGTGGCTAAATTCAAAATTGAGTTAAAGTATTGTTAATAAACAGTTTAACAATTAAAAAAATTATCCACAAAAAAAATTCTTTGTGGATAACTATTAAGATTTGTTTTTTTATCTCAATTATTCAAAGTTCATTGTGATTGGAAATTTGAAATAACTTCTTACGGATTCACCTTGTTTATTCTTAGCTGGTTTCCAGGTTCCTCCGATACTTTTAATCGTTCTCATGGCTTCTTTATTAAACTCAGCATCGCGACCGTCTGCTTTAATTCCGGAAATAGTTCCGTCCTTTTCTACCACAAAAGTAATGATGGTTCTCATGGTTTCTCCGGTCCCGTCAAATCCTGAACCGTCAAATTTACTGATTACCTTATTTCTAAATGAATCAATTCCTCCAGTGAAGGTAGCTTCAGAAGCAAGTTCGTCTCCAGTTGCTATATGGTTATCAGGAACTTTTGGAGTTGGTGGAATATAAGGTACTGCCGGTCCTGTTCCTGCCTGGGGCACTACGGGATGATAATTTGTTTTTGCAATAACACCATCCGCACTATTCACTGGTCCTGCGATTGCTCCTTCTATCTTTTCTACCACTTTTTCATTCGTTACATGTGCTTTTGGTTCTCCAAGACTGGCATCATAAGTTTTAACCTTCTGTGACTGAACTTCTGGTTTCTGAATTTGCACGGGCGGCTTAACCTGAACATCGGGTGGAACAACAGGATCCACCAACTCAATTATTACTCCGCCAGGACCTTCAGATACGACGTCCGTTTGAAATGCTGAAATTACAAACGGAGTCACTGAAATAGCAGCTAATAAACTTACCCCCACAAAAAGTGCTTTGGTTAGTATTCTATCTGATTCATTTCTTAATGCATAGGCACCGTATTCTTTGTTGCGGTGCTCAAAAAGAACTTCGTTGAAACGAAATTCCTGGTTTTGGTTTAGGTGTTTCATCACTATTAAATATTTAAACTGTTAAAATCAGTGATTATTAGTTTTAATGACTTTTTGCAAAAAGTTTAAAATCTCAATCAACAATCTTGCCATAAAATTGCATAAATGTTAAATATTTAACGAATAATAAGAAATATTTAATAAAAATCTATTTCACTGTATCAGAAAAGGTGATAAAATTGACTTTCAAGGAATAAAACGCCATGATTATTTAATAAAAATAGCCAACATTAATTACATTAAAACTAACATAAATTTAAAAACAGTGAAAACCACATTCAAAAACAGGAAAACCACTGTTGATTATTTTTTAAGACTGAAATACATTTGTACCATAGAAAATCGGGGAAGCTGAAAACCAAAAAGAGTAAGCAAAGAAAATTTTAAAAACTTATAATTATGCCAACTTTAACTCAAGAAGCAAAAACAAATTCATTAATGAGCATGCTTTTAAAGCAGGTCTATGACACAGTAACCAACGGAGGAAATCCTGAATCTTTAGGAACTGATGATTTCATTGCATTTGATCCGGTAGGGATTACGTTATCTGAAGATACTTTCGATTATGCACTGAATGGACTTTTCGGAGATGCACCTTCTCCAAAACCAATGCTGGACGGAACAGGAAAACCCATTCTTGACGCCAACGGAAATCCTAAAATTGACATGGAGGCTTATCAGAATGCTTTATCGAACAGCAAATTCAAAAAATATCTTCAGATGGAACAGTTTGCAGCAATGACTGACGCTATTCCTTCTCAACTTCCTCCACTTACTGAAGATGGAAAAGGACGAGCCATTACGATTATGAATGATTCCCAAAAGAGGGTTTCAAAAGTATATGAAGATCTTTTGCAATGGTCTGTCGTTGTAGATACAGATTTTGACAAAAAAATAGAGAAAAAACTAGATTCCCTGAGAGATAAGCTATTCAAAATAAAAAAGGTAAAGAATCCTGATTTTGACGAGAATGCTGCGGTAGATGACCTGAACAAGCCAGAACTGATTCATACTTTTGTAGCGCCTACTTACGCAAAATACGTAGAATATCAGATGAAGTATTATGATATCGTGGATGCAAACAACGAGATCAGAGTTGCTGCAGATAATGGTGACACTGATGCAATGGCTAAAGTTTCTATTGACGGAAAAAATATGAAAAAGCGTGAAGACGCTGCTCTAAAGGCCTGGCAGTCTCTAGGATACAAGGAAGCTGTAGAAAGAATTCAAAACTATCTGAGCGAAATCGAAGAAAAACATATGCTTGTGATCAAGAAAAGAATTCAGGCAGAATTCAGGAACAGCCAGAGAACCAGAATCTTAGATTACACCAATTATTCTCCCTGTATTCCTGTAGCAGCTAATGCCTTACGAGAATCAAAAGGATGGCCAGAAATTTCAATCTCCCAGGGAAAATCCAACTATGATTATTCTAAATCGATCCATAATTGGGGCGCTGCAGGAGGTTTCAGCATGGGATTATTCTCTATAGGAGCTAAGGCCGGAGGAAAGAAGGAAAAAACTCAGATCAATTCTGATTACACAAGTATGGATATTTCTTTCAAAATCGGAAAGGTAAGAGTAGAAAGAGGATGGTTTAATCAACAGTTTATCGAATCAAAATACTGGAAGCTTCACGAACAGTCTCCACAAACGCTGAACGGCGATATGATCAGTGACGGAAAAGGTAAAGGATTAATGCCATCGATCATCACAGAACTGATCATTGCAAAAGATGTTTCGCTGAACTTTAAAGACAGCAGCTCTGCGTACACTGAAGCTAAAAACTCAGTTTCTGCTGGCGGCGCTGTAGGAATAGGACCTTTTGTAATCGGAGGAAACTACAGCTACGACAACCAGAATGTAAAATCCAGCTATGAATGGGAAGGCAAAAAGCTTGTCTCAAAAGGAATTTACATCATCGGTTATAAATGTCACATTGTACCGAAATCTCCAAATCCAAACCCTGAGATCAAAAAATGGGCAGACGGAAAATCATAACCTAATATATCCTTCTCAATAAGAATAGCCGGCAGGAGTTTTTTCTGCCGGTTATTCACCTAAACTAAAAACTATAACCATGAAATATTTTGTAGCCGTCTACCAGAAGCTTAAGAATATCTATATGTCGCAGAGTTCCATGGAAAACGACCTTCCCATGATCTGCCCTTCTCTGCGGATATATGATAATGAAGAACTGGAGCTTTTAAAACCTCAGAGTCTTCTGAATGACGAACAGAAGAAAGCACTTTCGATCATTAAAAAGCAGAATGTAGCTTATGAACTGAACTCTGTTCCTATTTCGCCAAATTTCTGGGATCTGAATCCGAACAATTCTTTATTTGATATTTACAGGGATATCCTGGACAAAAACAATCTGAAAAATCTTGAAGAAAACCTTGATAAAGTCCTTAACAATAAAAGCACAATTCTTTTTGATGCTAAAAACAGTGATACCAAGGAATTCAAAGCTTATAAAAAGTACAGAACTTTATTTGAGGATGCCATCAATAAGGTGACAGACCACCTCCTATTGTTTGACGGGATTGACAGTGAGGAAGAAAAAAGTAACTGGAACGACAGGCTGATCAACCTGAATAATCTAAAAGAGCTGGCTTTTTCTGAATGGAAAGTAAAAGGAAGCAAAGACAGTATTGAAAAGGAACTGACAAGGATCAACAAATCATCTGATGCTGATCTTTATCTTGCTATGGCACAAAATGCAAAACATACTTTTGAGGCTGCAGAAAAAACAGATGTAATCAGCAATTCTTCGATCCATGACATCCATTTTATTCCTTATGATTTTATGGAAAATGAATCCGGATGGAACAGTATGCGTATTGAAAAGCATGAATTGGAAGACCTTCATTCTGAAGCGAAAAACAGCAACGAAAATATTCCCACAGAAATTTTATCAATAGATTATGATGAAAGTATGATCCAGGCGGTAGAAATGGATTATTCTTTTGTCCATTTAAAAAGAAACTGGTTCAACAAGAACTTTATGCTTTCCGATTATTTTGAATGGAACGAACCCAAAAAAATATCTGATGGGCAAACAATTTCCAACGATTTCAAGCTTCCTGCGTTTCCAAAAACCATGATCCTGATCAAAAACCTGAAAGTTATTCTTGATCCATCCATCATAAGCACCAGTGTAAGCAATAATGAACAGCTTGTTTATTTTGGACCCATGGTGATGAAACAGCAGGTTTTTGTCAACAAAAACAATAATCAAAGGTTCCTGAAAGCAATTACCAATGTGAGAACCATCAAATCTGACCAGCTTAATTATTTAGCTAAGAAAACAGCGATTACATCACCTCAGAAGACTAACGTAATGAATAGCTTCAACGCCAGAACTGCTGTACAACCTGGACCTGCAGAATCGTCTTTCGCCGGGAAAATAAATACAGGAAATATTCTGAACAATATTAAAAACTTAAGACCATTGACCCCCGTACCACATGGAGCCAGTCCGGTACAGCCTGCACCTCAACCTGCAAATCCTATTAATATTCCCTGGGGCTCCTGGGGTCCTAAATTCCCTACGATCCCGACACCTACTCCTACGCCAATTCCTATCCCTATTCCTCTTCCATCAGGATCTATGGTTCAGTTTAGAATTTCAGATAAGATCAACAATGACCCCATATACAAATGCGCCATCTCCATTAAAGGAACTAATAACAACCGAATATTCGAGATCGAAAGTAATGAAACAGGCATGATCAGCCAACTTATTCCTATTGGAGACTACAGCATTGAACTGAGAATTGACGACTACGCTATTTCAAATCAGAATTTCAGCGTGACCAATGCAATGCCTCTCAACCTGGAATACAAGCTTCAGAGAGAGGAAGTAAAGTTTAAATCATATTTCCTGATCGGGATGATCTGCGAGAGAATGCCTCAGATACCGATTAAGCAGTGATTTGAGAACTGAGAGTCAAGGGCCTAGAGTCAAGAGTCAAGATACTAGATTTCAGATGTCAGATGTTAGATGTTAGATTTTGAAGCTTATCAAAAATCATTCACTATTCACTATTCACTATTCACTATTCACTATTCACTATTCACAATTCACAATCATATAAAAATAACTGCCATGAAACTTTTAAAACATTATACAAAAGCGCCGGAAGTGCTAACGCTATGTGAACTCCTTTACGAGCTGGGATACCATATTAAGATCTCGGATTCATTTACATTGGAAGTTGATGAAGCTGTAAAGGATTTTCAAAGAAAAAACTCTTTAGTTGTCGACGGAATCGTCGGTGTAAAGACCTGGGCTGTTCTTCTTGAAAAAGATAACAAACCGATCAGTCAAACTGATAAATTCCTAAAGGAAAGTGATCTTATCAATTTCGCAAATGAATATGATCTTGAATTGGCTGCTGTAAAAGCTGTCAACGAAATTGAAAGCAGCGGAAAAGGATTTTTAATTAATAATAAGCCTAAAATCCTTTTTGAAGGTCATGTTTTCTGGAGTGAACTAAAGAAAAGAGGTATCGATCCCAATTCTTACTACAATTCAAACAGTCAGAACGTTCTGTATCCGAAATGGACAAGAGCTCATTACCAGGGAGGCATCAAAGAATACGACCGGCTCAATGAAGCAATCAGCCTCAACAACAGTCCAAACTTTGAAGAGGCTGCACTATCTTCCGCTTCATGGGGAAGTTTTCAGATTATGGGATACCATGCTAAAAACCTGGGATATACCGACATCCATCATTTTGTTTCTCAAATGGAACTCAATGAAGGTGAACATTTAAAAGCTTTTGGAAAATTTCTGGAGAAAAACAACTGTCTTGTTCATCTCCGAAATAAAAACTGGGCTGGATTTGCCAGGCTGTACAATGGTGCGGGTTACAAAGAAAACAGGTATGATGAAAAGCTTTCGAGGGCTTATTCAAAGTATTCTCAAAATTAGACAAGTTGATTTTTGTAAGCCGCAGGGGTTTTGTTTTGCAACTGTTATAAACCACCCCGTCAAAAATTCTCTGAATTTTCGCCACCCCTCCGAAGGAGGGGAATTTTCGTCGATTCAAGATTTGACATTCGTGACAACACAAATCTTTGAGTTTTTTTTACGTTCGTTGTCTCTTTTTCGCAAAGCATTTAACCTTAATATCCCTTAAGTTTTAAAAACTTTTATGACTTTTGTGGTTATTTAAAAGACCATTATTTATAATCATCAATTTAAACAGGAGCCCTTTTCATGGTTAATATCAATCAATGAAGACGAAATCCTATTTGAATATTTATTTTTCGGGAGCCGTCTTTATGGCAAAACCTCAATCTTCTAAAATTCAATTTTTTACAAAAACGAACTTAAAAGTTACAATTTGATAATCAATTGGTTATATTTATTATTTTTTAACATAGGTTTAACATTTTTGCTTATCTTTGCTTTTCGTCAAACAATTAAGGATGTCTTTATACCAAAAAATTGCAGAAAAACTACAATATATAAGTCCGGGTTTTTACAAGAAAAGATATTTTAAGAATTTAAACAGTCTTACAAAAGATAATTTCTCGGCAAGAAATGTAGAACCGGAACTGGTATGGATCAAAGATTACCTTCCAAAAAACGCTGTAATACTTGATATTGGGGCTAACGTGGGAACTTTTCTCTATCAATTGGAGAACAAGCTGAATCACGAAAACATTTACGGTTTTGAGCCGAACAAAAAGCTCTACCGACGCCTGAAAAGGCTTTTCCCAAGGATGAGAATACTTCCTTTAGCTCTTTCCGACGAAAACACGATCGCTGAATTTAAGGTTCCGATCATTAACGGCAGGCTGATTGCTTCCCGTGGAACTTTAAACACATCATATAAAGAAAAGGGTGAAGAGAAAAGCTATACTGAAAAGGTAAAAGTGATCAAACTTGACGAATGGGCTGCTATTGAGCACTTCGACAGGCTTGATTTCATCAAAATAGATGTAGAAGGAAATGAAATGAAAACCCTTTCCGGTGCTAAAGAAATCATTAAACAGTTCCTTCCGACATTAATGGTGGAAATGGAACAGAGACACCATGATAATCCCATCTGGAATGATATTTCTGAAGTAAAAAACTGGGGGTACGAAGCACAGTATCTTAACCGTGACCGTTTTAAGCTGGAACTTTTAACGGAAGAGATTTTACTGGACAACACAAACGACGAAAAAAACAAAACCAGCTATATCAATAATATTATTTTTACGCCAAAAAACCATTAAAAAAACATTATGAGTGTAGTAGCGAGACAGGGCTTCAAATATTCCATCATAGGTTATATTGGTTTTCTGCTGGGTACCATATCCGCGATTTTTATTTTTCCGTACAATTTTGAATTTTATGGAAAGCTCCGTTATATTCTTCCTACTGCAGAAATGCTTGTCCCTTTTGTCGTACTGGGCATTTCTTATTCGAATGTAAAGTTTTTTCAAAAGGTAGAAAAAGACGGTAAAAAGCAGAATATGCTTTCGCTGTCGCTGCTTATGGTTTTTATTAATTTTATCATTTTTACGGGCGTATTTTTTATACTCCCCTATTTTTTTCCAAAATTTCAACATACGGAAGCCTGGAAGCTTAAGGAGATGATACTTCCACTGATTCTTATTCTTTCTTTCTGTGCCATTTTCAACAAATATACCTCCAATTACAAAAGAATTGTAGTTTCCAATATTTTTGACAATCTTTTTCCTAAAATAGCCAACCTGGGTGCTTTCTGTCTGTCTGCTTATTTCATGTTTTCTCAGCAAACAGCATTCGCTTTCTTTTTCGGAATATTTGCTTTAATGCTGTGTGGATATATTTATTACACCAACAAACTTGAAAAGATACAGCCGGATTTTAATACCGATTATTTCAAGAAGGATAATTTCTGGAAAGAGTTTTTCAATTACAGTTTTTTTGGATTCCTTGGAACTTTCGGGAACTATCTGGCGATCAACAGTTTTATGATCGGTGAGTTTATGGGGATGGAAGAAGTTGGAATCTACTCAGTTCTGTATGCTTTGATCTCACTGATCTCAGTTCCACAGCTGGGACTGTTTAATATTTCTGCCCCTATCATCAGTAAAACATTGGCAGAAGGTAATATGGAGGAACTTGACCGATTTCACAAAAAGACGTCTCTGTCTTTATATTTCCTGGGTGCTGTCCTGTTTTCCTGCATTATGGTAGGTTTTCCTTATCTGACGGAGTTTATGCCAAAAAACGGAACTATGCTCAGGGAATACGAACCTGTGGTATGGATCTGGGGATCTGCCGTACTGATTGACCTGGCAACAGGATTTAACGGGAATATTATTTCGCTTTCAAAATATTACAGATTCAATATTCTGATCATGCTTCTTCTGGCAGGGCTTACTGTAGGACTGAACTATTACTTTATTAAAAATACGGATCTGAAACTGATCGGGATTGCTTTGTCTACAGCTATTTCTCTTACCACTTACAATGTGATCAAAATCGCTTTCAATTATTTTGTCTTCAAAGTATCTCCCCTTACGATTGAAATGATTTTTGTTTCTATTATCTGTACCTTAGCCATCACAGTTGCGATAGTGCTTCCTAATTTCAGCAATAATCTTATCAATCTTTTTTATAAACCGGCCGTTGTGCTGATATTGATCTATATCGGAAATCATTTCACCAAGGTATTCCCACTCGAGGATTATCTGAATGCAAAATTTTTTAAAAGTATTTTGAAATTTAAGTAGGTATCAAACCCGAAAGAACATCTTCAAGCTTTTTCAGAACTGTCTTTTTATTGTAATCTTTCTGGAAATCGAAACGGGTCTTTTTAAGCTCTTTAAACTGCTCTAAAACATTTTCCCTCTCAGGAATAATAAATTCTAATCCCGAAGAGTAATCATGCGGAAAAACAGCTATTTTGCCATATTTGATCGCATCTCCCAGGTTTCCTGTCATTTTTGTATGACCATAAACTTCTTCTCTGCTGAAAAATTCTGTTTTCTGCTGAATAGGACACCATAAAACATCTGCTTTCTGCATTCCTTTTTCGAAGTCAGTGTTTGACACCCTGTCAGAAAAATACTGGAAAGATACATTTTCGGGAAGTGTTCGTGAGAGTTTTTCAAGCTGTTTCAACTCGCTGTCTTTAGCTTTCCCCAGAAATATGAACTCACATTTTTCGTCGGTTTTTAAATGCTTTATTATTTTAAAAACATGCTGGTAATCTCTCCTCTTTTGAGAAACTCCTCCGGGAATCACAACGGTAAGGCTGCTGTTTTCGGGTTTTTCAAAATTTTCGCTGTAAAAAACGGGTAGAAATTTATAAATATCTGATGAGATTTCTTCATCCAGCACCAACAGACTTTTAGCATTCCGGTACGCTTTTGAAGTATAAAATAAGCCTTCTTTCCACCAAAGTTTTAATCTGTAAATTACATCTCCTTTGAAGATACTTTTCATCAGAGAAGCCTTTGATGCTATTGAAAAATTGATATTATGAACTATGACAGATGCATTATATTTTTGAACCAATGCATGAAAAGTGTTGAAATAACGGTGAACAGTTCCAATGATCACCAGGTCATATTTTTTTGACTTTAACTGTTCCATGATCATAGAACTATCGGATAAAAATACCGCTTCTCCCTTCTCTTCAACCTGATCTTTGATCTTTTTGGAAAAATAATAGTCTACGCTAAAGTCAGAAGAATCCTTCATGATACTCATGAAAGCCTGCGCAATCTCTGCATGGGTGTCTATTTCTATGTAGGCTATTTTTTTCAATTACGGGTTACGGGTTACGGGTTACGGGTTAACAAAGGTAAACTGTTTGGTTAAATCTTCAAGTTTTCTGATTACATTTTAAGCCATTTTTTCTTCAGCATTTTCCAACGCTGACCGTTGATGACTTTCTGCTCGTCTTTTGAAATTTTCAGTTCCAGCTTTTCTTTTTTGCACGTTTCGTAAGCTTTGATAATGTCAAAGAAAAAAGAGATTGATCTACTCTTTGCAGCTTCTTTTGAAGAGGCGATATAAGCCAGAAATCTATTAAGTCCCAAAAAATAAAAATATCTGCCGTAATAATCTGCAGGCCTAATGGTATAATCTGTTCCTTTCACTTTAATCAGTTTTACATGAAGCTCAGGAAGAACAATTTCTTTCCACCCCAGATTTGTCAACAGAATGGAATCTATATTATCCCATCCCAATGTTTCTCTTACTCCCCCCATTTGTACAAAACATTCTTTTCGGTAGGCTTTCATCGGACCTCTTACATGATGTTTATTAGAATTCCCTTCATATATCCACTGTCCATCTTTTTCTACGTACAGCAGCCCTCCAACAAGTCCGTATCTGGAGTGATCTTTAAAAGCTGTTTCTACTGTTTCCAGATAATTTTCCGGAAGAATAATGTCGGCGTCAAACTTACAGATAACATCAAATTCATTGATGTTCTGGGTCTTCAGTCCATTTTTAAAAGCATTTACGACTTTGGAACCTGGCTGATGAGCAGATTTTTGAAGATTTACGGTTGCAAAACGGGAATCGTGATCTGTATATTTTCTGATCACATCCTCTGTTCCATCTGTAGAACCGTCATTAACCACCACAGTTCTGAAATCTTTAAAACTTTGCTGTTGTAAAGAATCCAGTGTGAATGGAAGATTTTCTTCCTCGTTATGTGCAGGAATTATGATTAAAAACCTCACGTTTTAAAATTATGAGTGATGAATAAGTTGGTAATGATAATAAATGATAAGTGATAAATTACTGACCTTCAGTCATCATCCATCACTTATCACTGACCATTTGTAATGGGTTCTATTTGTTATGCGGTTTCAGCATATTTTTAGGATCAAGAATTTCATCTAATTTTTCCTGAGAAAGAATACCTTTCTCCAAAACAAGATTGTAAACGCTGTTTCCGGTTTCCAGAGCTTCTTTTGCAATCTCTGTAGACTTTTTGTATCCAATGTACGGATTTAGTGCCGTCACAATTCCGATGCTGTGTTTTACCATATTCAGACAGATCTCTTTGTTTGCAGTAATGCCCACTATACATTTTTCACGAAGAGTATCTAATGCATTGCAAAGGAAATTGATGTTTTCCATGATTGCATGAGAAAGTACCGGTTCCATCACATTCAACTGCAATTGTCCTGCTTCTGCGGCAAAGGTCACGGTAAGATCATTTCCAAAGACTTTAAAACAAACCTGATTCACCACTTCCGGAATAACAGGGTTTACTTTTCCTGGCATAATGGATGATCCCGGCTGCATTGGCGGCAGATTGATTTCAAATAGCCCTGCTCTTGGACCTGAAGAAAGTAATCTCAGATCATTACAGATCTTAGAAAGCTTTACAGCAAGACGCTTTGTGGCGGAAGAATAGATCACATATGATCCTGTATCCGGTGTTGCTTCAACAAGATTGGGTGCGGAAATAACCGGAAAACCGGTGATCTGAGCCAGGTTTTTTGCACAAAGAGTTGCATAACCTACCGGAGCATTCAATCCTGTACCGATAGCTGTAGCCCCCATGTTGACCTCTACAAATAGATTGGCATTATTATTTAATTTAGAAATATCTTCTTCCAAAGTAGCAGCGTAGGCTTCAAACTCCTGTCCCAAGGTCATTGGAACAGCATCCTGAAGTTGCGTACGACCCATTTTGATGACGTCATTAAATTCATTTCCCTTTGCACGGAAAGCTTCAACAATTTTCTCAAGCCTGTCAACAAGTCCAATATTCATATGAAGTAATCCCATTTTGATCGCTGTAGGATATGCATCATTGGTAGACTGGGAAAGGTTGATATGGTCATTTGGTGAACAAAACTCGTACTCGCCTTTATTTTTTCCTAATTTTTCTAATACGATATTGGCAATAACTTCGTTTGCATTCATATTGATTGAAGTTCCGGCTCCTCCCTGGATCATATCCACAGGAAACTGCTCGTGATACTTCCCTGCTACTATTTCATCGCAGGCTTCTGCTATTTTGAAATAAAGGTTTTCATCAAGCAACCCTAATTCATAATTGGTTTTTGCTGCTGCTTTTTTTACAAAAGCCAAACCTTTGATAAAGTCCGGATAGGAAGACAGAAGCTGTCCTGAGATCTTAAAGTTGTCGATCGCTCTCTGCGTCTGTACCCCGTAATAAGCGTTTGCAGGCACATTCAATTCGCCTAACAGATCGCTCTCTTTTCTGAAATTTTCCATTACAGATGTTTTAACTGTTTTTATTTTTAAATATAGCAAAAACGCATCTTAACCGATGCGTTTTAATTTTTTATTTCGCTGGATATTTTTGATTTAAAGCCTGGAGGATCGCCCATGTTTCGGCGTCCATGATTCCGTCATAATTCTGAGGACGGAAATGATACTGGAAGGCTTCGATTGTTTTCTTTGTCGCATCATCCCATTTTCCGCTTAAATCCAAATAGTATCCGAATTTCTGCAAGGTAGTCTGAACAAGGTAAATAAACGACGGATCTACATATCTTACTGAAAAATCTGCCTGTGCCAATGTCAGGAAGTTCTGCTTTGCTGTTTCGTCATACCACATTCCAAGCTGGTATTGATCATAAAGTTTTTTCCACGGAAACATAGGTCCCGGATCCTGTTTTCTTGTAGGTGCAATATCTGAATGAGCAAGTACATTTGTTGCAGGAATCTGATATCTGATAACGATATCTTTAGCCAGTGCCGCCACTTTCTTTATCTGATCATCACTGAATTCTGCAAATATTTTTTTTCCGGCAGCATCTGATTTATATCCTGTATTAACAATTTCAATTCCGATTGAGGTATCGTTAAGATTTTTATCATTTCTCCACGCACTAACTCCTGCATGATAAGAACGTTTATTCTCATCGACCAACTGATAGATCTCATTATCTCCTGTATTATTAACTAAGTAATGAGCACTTACCCCCTGCTGGGTAAGAACAGTAATGGATGTGTCGTCAGGAAGTGCTGTATAATGCAATATAAGATAACGCTGTCTGAAGTTCTGCGCAATGGAAGGAAAATAGGTTTTTACTACTTTATATCCTAAAGGTTTTGCTGATACTATGGAACCGTAACTTGCAGTATTATCATTTTTTGCCGGGTCTGCCAGATTGGTGGTAAAAAACTCCACACCGTGGTCGTTGGTAATTTTAGGTTTTTGCGTTTCGGCAACCGAAGTTTTAACTGCGGGTTTTGCCTGTGATACCGGGGTTTTCGGCTTGTATGTATTTTTTTTTACATTTTGTTGGGAAGTACATGAAAAAACAAAAGTACTTAATCCGATGATATATAATGTCTTACGCATCAGTTTATTTTTTTAATCATTTATCACCTCAAAAATACGCAAATTTTTCTTGAATTTTATTTGGTAAATAAAGAAATCTGTTCTATATTTGCACTCGCAATAACGGAACAACGATCATTAAAAAATAAGAAAAAAGGAGGGTTGCCAGAGTGGTTAATGGAGCAGTTTGCTAAACTGTCGACGTGCAAGCGTCGCAAGGGTTCGAATCCCTTACCCTCCGCTATTTTTTCTTTACCTATTATATTATATTATTCTCGGGGCGTAGCGTAGTCCGGTCATCGCGCCTGGTTTGGGACCAGGAGGTCGCAGGTTCGAATCCTGCCGCCCCGACTGTTTTAGTAGTTTTCTCAAAATTACTTAATGGGTGCGTAGCTCAGCTGGATAGAGCATCTGCCTTCTAAGCAGACGGTCTCAGGTTCGAATCCTGACGCGCTCACTTAAAAAGACTCACAATTTTCATTGTGAGTCTTTTTATTTTACAATCGTTTCCTGATAAAATCTACACAGAGAAAAACCAATAGTATAATCAGGACCGTTAAAGGTTCGAATTCTTTCGTACTGAATCAAAAAGACAATATATTTTTTTGTTTTATACCTTTTACCTATCTACAGATTGTAAATTTTCTTAAATCACAGATCTGCAGCTGATATTTTCAACTCACCCCTCCTCCACTTTCATGTTAACCTGTTCTCTTCAGTCCTAAAATTTAATCTTTATTCAAAAAGATCAGATGACAATTAGTCACCACTTATCTTTTGGCATTGTTTTCGTCCGTTACATAAATAATTCACACACCAGAGTAACATTATTTAGTGAAATACTACCAATTAAAGAAAACAAACGGAAATTCAGTAACCTGTAAATTCTAATTAATGAAGAAAATACTTTACGTTTTTATCATTTCTGTAATTGCCCTTTTTGTCCTTAACAAAATAGTATATCAGGAAGTTCCCGACAAAAATATAAAAGAACAGCTTTCAGAAATTGAGCGGTACAAGCATCCCGTGAAAAATATCTCCATGGATTACAGGGACAACAGTGATTTGAAAATATTTGATTCTATCCTGAAGAACAATAAGATTTTAATACTGGGAGAAAATACCCATATGGACGGATCCACGTTCGAAGCCAAAAGCAGACTTATTAGATACCTCCATGAAAACCTGAATTACAATGTAGTTCTTTATGAAGCAGGACAGTATGATACATGGATAATGAACGAAGAAATGAATTCCCACAAGCTAAGGACTTCTGCAGATTCCATCGGTGGTCTTGGACTGTTCGAATTCTGGTGGAACGCCAAAGAAACGCAACCACTGATCCGATATTATCAAAAAACCAAAACATCCGGCACCCCCATTGAAATCGGAGGTTTTGACATCCAGTTTTCAGGAACTATATTAGCATCCAAAAGGGGAAAGCTGCTGAAGGACTTCTTAAGCAGCAACAACGTCCATATTAATAATTTCCCCATTTTTAGCAAACACATCAACGAGCTCAATAACTTTATTCATCGAAAATATGTCAACCGGGTATTAAAAGGAAACCAAAAAAATGAACTCCTTCAAGAGATCTCCAAGCTCGAACAAACTGTTTTGAGGCTTGATAAAACTCCTGAAAACATAATGTATGCAAGATATTTCCACGACATAAAAGATAATATGACCAAAAACTGGAAATACAAACCAGGATCCATGCCGAGTATGCAGTTCAGGGATTCTCTGATGGCCAGAAATCTTATCCATCAGATCGATTCTGTTTATAAAGACAAAAAAATTATTGTTTGGTGCGCCAATATTCACTCTTTTGCAGAAAGATACAGTAGAGATTATCTTCCGCTAGGTTCTTATATCAGAAATAAATACGGAACATCGTCTTATATTATTGATTTCTCGTCATATGCCCAGCGAAACGAAACAGGCAGTATCTCAGACAAACCCGGAAAATTTGCCATTGAAAATATATTTCACAAGACAAAAACTCCATATTTTTTTCTTAACCTAAGAAATATTCCCGAAAGTTCATTCCTTAAGAAGGAATTTGTATCGACCATCAACCAGAAAATAGATATGAAAAAGAACTGGAGCCGCTCTTTTGACGGAATCTTTTACATAGACATCAATAAGACTTTAACACCAATCAAGAAATAATGGAAAGTATCAGCACCAAGGAACTGAGTTATACCATAGGTTCTAAAGCTATTTTAAACAATATCAGCCTGAATGTTCCGGAAGGGAGTATCTACGGTTACCTGGGAAGAAATGGGGCAGGAAAATCGACTACCATAAAACTTCTTTTAGGACTTCTGGAAGAGACCGGTGATAAAATATTCATCCAGAATAAGAGTTTAAAACAAAACCGCACAGAAATCCTTGCCTCAACTGGAAATCTGATAGAATCACCCTGTTTTTACACGAAACTGACGGTATTTGAAAATTTAAAATATCTGGACATTATTTTTGAAAAGGGAAATAAAAGAATTGATGAAGTTCTGGAACTTGTAGACCTGCAAAAGGAAAAAAAGAAGAAAGCAAGCGCGTTATCGATGGGGATGAAGCAAAGACTGGGAATTGCTATGGCCATATTTCACGATCCGAAGCTGCTGATTCTGGATGAGCCTCTGAACGGTCTTGATCCTCAGGGAATCTTTGAAATGAGAAAGCTTTTCCAACATCTGAACGAGCAGGGTAAGACTATTTTCCTTTCAAGTCATATTCTGAGCGAGTTAGAGAAAACAGCTACTCATATTGGAATTATAGAGGGCGGTAAAATGATTTTTCAGGGAACAAAAAACGAACTTCTGACCAGGGTTGAAAAGGATGTCATCCTGAAAGTAAACAACACCGAAAAAGCGGTTTCTGTTCTGCATGAATTATTTTACGTTTCGCAACACAGCCCCGGTAAGATTTCAGTAAGAGCCAACGACGACAAAAAATTCAGCTTACTCTTAAAAACGGTGATTGAAAACGGTATTGAGATCTATGACATAGAATCTCAGAGCACCAATCTTGAACAGATCTTTATTAACCTAATTTCTAAAAATCATGACTAATACTTTCTACAGGGCTTTTTCTTCTGAACAATATAAACTGTCAAAGAATAAGGAAATATTCGGTATACTGCTCCTTCCTGCTCTTATTATCTTCGCTGTTGACCTCTACAGCATCTATGGTATACTTACTGAGGGCGGAGCTGAAGAAGGAACTTCCAATCCCTGGAAGATGGTATTGGGAAAAACAGTATCCCTGTTTCTTTATATGCTGTACCCTATTCTGGTTTCTCTATTTGTACATGCCTGCTGTGATGTAGAGTACCGGAACAATAACTACAAGATACTTTTTACGATCCCTGTTTCAAAGTCAAAAATATTTGTTTCAAAGGTATTGTTTATGCAGATGACGGTTTGGTTTTCGATGATCCTGACGTATCTGGTTTTTCTTCTGAGCGGTTATTTTTTCAGTATAGCTTTCCCTGAGCTTGGATTTCAGAATTATGATTTCAGAGAAGTCATATTCTATGCTTTCCTAAAATTTACAATCACTCTTTCAGCCATAACGATGATACAGCTTGCTCTGAGTCTGACATTCAAAAACTTCATCTACCCAATAGGTTTCAGTATGTTTATGCTCGTTTTTTCAGGCCTTACGAATGAGAAAAAGTTTTCTGATTTTCTCGTATACACTGGAGGGTCTAAACTTTTTGGAAATCTAATGTTTGAAAATATTTCTTTTGAAAGGCTGGATTACTGCAATATCGCTGCTGTTTTTGTTTTTGCCGGAGTGAGTTTTTATTTGTTTGTGAGGAAGAAAGGGGGTTAGTTAAAAAAAACAGTAAGTCTCTGAAGGTCAAAACTTCTGAGAGCAGGATATGTTCTCTCTCTACATTTAAAATGTCTTTTATATATACCTCACCCACCTATTTTAAAATTAAAATCCCGAGGTCCATAATTGTTCATTTAAAATAAATTCACTTAATATAAAATCATCTTCATGATCACTAAATCCCTTTTCCTTTTTAAGATGATCTACAATCTCATTAGCTTCATTTTCATTTAAAAATACTCCAATGATTCTTTCGTCATCTAAAAAGGTGTGAATTGTATAACTATGACTTACCTGGTAAATATATTTTAAGTTTAACTCCTTTATTGACTTAGAGTCTTCATCTATTTCGTCTTCTTTTTCTAAATAATCTCTCCCAATTTCACCCGCAACGCTGTCAAATCCGTTTTGCCAGTGAGTTTTATTTAATTTACGTTTTTTAAAAATTAGACCACCGGGATATGTAGAAAACCCAGGTAGAGTCAGGGCATTTTCTTTAGCTTTTTCTAATTTTTGTAAATCATCAAAATATCCTAAAAATTTACACGCTGTGTGGGTGTCATCCGTGTAAACATGTTCAAACGAGTATACAAAATAATTCATGGTATTTATTCTTTTGTGAATTGTAAAATAATCAATTTTCCGATTTTGCCTGGATCCTGAAATTTCCGATCCGATGCGTTTAAAATTTTGTAGGATCATTTATCCAAAATATTCGAGGAAAGCCTGACTGCTACTTAATCCAGGATATAAAATACTTAATTCACGCAATACGCGCTTCCTGAATTTTAAATATCCTTTTTTGAAATCATCATAATTACACGATATCGTATACGAATTTGCATTTCCTTCATTGATGATCAACGTATTATTGATGCTGGAATATTCATACAGTAAATTATTACTATAATAATCACATGATATTGTAAAGGTCTTATAAATCCCCTTTCCAATAGATAAGATCAAATCATCAAACTGCAAGAGGTAATCTACAATACCTGTTTCAAGGACTATAAAGTTTCTTTTATTCTTTTCATGAAAAAATACATATATCTTCCCATTGAAGAAACCTTTAAGATTATGAATATCAAAAGATTCAAAATCCATTTGACTTTCCGCTGCTATTGTTGCTAAATCTATTTTATAATCAAAAGAAATATTCTCCATTCTATTTATCTTATACCATTGGTTTTGGACACAAATTATACATTTAAAACTATAAATCCCCAATACAACCACATTTTCCTATACTTCATTCTTCGACGAAACCTTAAACTTCACCAACAGGTTTAAAGTTCAGTATACTCCAACTGAAATACATAGTTTTTTTCTGTAAAATGCCGTTCTTTCTTCCGGTAAAGAGCTTTCTTCTGAATAATAAAACCATCATTCTTTTGGAGTATTAAGTTTGAATTTTTTTTCAGATTTTACATTTCCGGAAGGATAATATTCAGTCCACAGTCCATTCTTTCTGTCCGCACTATACCTTCCTCTCATTTTGATTGTTCCGTCTGGAAATAGCTCCAGATATCTGCCCTCTTTTTCAAGTCTGTCATTAACCTGGAAATAGTTTAAAACCTTGTTGTTCTCTGTAGACTTAGAGAAAACCGGTTTACCGTTCTCAATAAAAACAATTCTTTGATCTCCTGAAACTGCATATCCTGTATATTTCAGACCTTTATAAAAATAGACAGAATCACAGTTAAGATATGGATTTCCTACCGACTTATCCAGTCCGTCCAGACTTCTGCAGTTCTGCTTCCGCACATCCAAATCTGCAAAAGCCAAAATTTCCTTATTCATATTCTTTGATTCAGGAAAGGGAACTTCATTATTGAAAACAATCTTCCTGGTGATTTCACCATTTGCATCAAAAAAGCTCCACGTCTTACTGTTTTTTCCTTTGTCGTAAAACGTGATGCTTTTAGCAGAGCCTGTTGAATAGTACTCTTTCCATTCTCCGTCTTTCTCATCATCTTTCAGAAGCCCTTTTTCTGTCAGATTTCCGCCGGCATTATATAGTTTTTTATACTGATCTTTATTTTTAACAGTGTATAAAGCTTTATGTGCAGGCCCTGACTCTTCTATATTGGTAATAATTCCATTTTTAACTGAAGTGATGATATTCAATGTATCAAATTTGACAAAATACTTTCCGGTAAATTTTTTCTTTTTGTAAAGAATGTACTGTGTTTTTTCATCCCGATATTCTGTTCTATCAAAAAACGACACCATTTTTTGCGCATAACCCAGCTGGTAAAAAAACAGCGTTATAAAAAAAATAATTTTATTTGCAGAGGTCATGCTTGTTGGATTAAGGTTATCAGTTCTTGTGAACGCGCTGAGAATTGTCTGCAAATTATAAAAAAATATTCTTCTTTGATTTTTTTTATAAAGTTTAAAAATCAGCTGAACAAAACAGGGATTAAAAACTCTAATAATCAAAACAATACCAGATACTCCTGAGTAAAAAAGTCCCCTATCGAAAGTAAAAAACACCGTATTGAAAGACTTTCCCTTTCATAAAAATTAATATTTTTTTCACCTTTGTCTTTTTTATTCAAAATAAATTTATATCTTTGCACTCGCAAAAACGAAGTAAAATTCGTTCAGATGACCTAATAATCGGGGCGTAGCGTAGTCCGGTCATCGCGCCTGGTTTGGGACCAGGAGGTCGCAGGTTCGAATCCTGCCGCCCCGACAGTTTTAGTAATTTTTTCAAAATTATTTAATGGGTGCGTAGCTCAGCTGGATAGAGCATCTGCCTTCTAAGCAGACGGTCAAAGGTTCGAATCCTTTCGCGCTCACTTAAAAAGACTTTACAAAAATGTAAAGTCTTTTTTGTTTATATCCATCTACCATCTTTATATTAAAAGTTTACAGTTCAAGAATCCTGTCAAGTACTTTGCTGAAATAGCCCCAAAATTATTAGATTGGGGGTATACTTCTTTTGTTATTTTTCGATAATGATTGCATAAATCGATTAATTACAAATTAATACTTTTACAAAATGAAAATTTTCAGAGACTTTTACTCTTACAATGAATATATTGGCGTCGCTGTACCATTGGACAACGATATTGATGTTGGCTATTATGATCCGCCCAATATGCTCTTAAAGTCTGATCCTGTAATGGTCGATTTTTATAGAATTTCTTTTAAGATCAACCTTAAAAATAGATTTAAACCAGATACAGAACCTGTCACTGCGGTCTTTTTTAATAGTCCTGATATGGTCCTAAGTGAAGGATGGGACGTAGAGCCTACTTATACCGGAATGTATCTACAGCTTTCAAAAAAAATAATTGATGAAAATAGATTTCTATTCAAAACATATTTAGACTATGGACAACACGAAGCCTTATATCTTACTCAGGAAGAAGTACGTGAAATAAGTGCGGTTTTTGAATTAATGATAAAATATTATGAAAGCGAAAAAAAACACTTTAGTATTTTACTCTCTTATGTTAATGTGCTTATTTCATTAGTAGAGGCATTTTATAAAAGACAGTTTCATACTGATCCTAAACAATATAATATCATCGTTAGTGATTTTCAGCAAAATTTAATTGACTATTATACACAACCGGTCAATCAACTTCCAACTGTACGATATTTTGCGGATAAATCAGGCTTGACAGCTAATTATTTAGGGGATATTTTAAAACATTTCACCCATAAATCTGCTCTTGAAAATATCCATGAATACATCATTAAAAAGGCTAAAGAATTACTGGAGCAAAACCTGGAAATGAATACTGCAGAAATAGCTTATGGACTAGGTTTTGAATATCCCAATTACTTTTCAAAGTTCTTCAAAAAGCTGGTTGGAGTCAGTCCTAAAGAATACCGCTCAAAGTTCCTCTCAAAAATTGAAAATCAATAAACAAAAAAGCACCTTCGAAAAAGGTGCTTTTTTGCTTTACAAGTAATCTGTTTCTTTTTTTCCAGTAGTCTGTTTCCATTGAATTTCCTGCCTGTCTATACCTTTGTTCTGTAATTAAAATTTATAAAGTATGAAGTCCAGAATTCTATTGCTATTGCTGGTAATTGCTTTAACAGCTCAAACAAAAATTGTTGCACAAATAAGGTTGGAAAATAAAAGTGCTAAAGAAAAAACAGTACTGCTCATTAACTCTCACTTAACATATCCCGGTATGTCCGAAGGTAAACTGAACGCCTCGTTTTACAATGTTGCAAAAGCATTTTTTATTTCTAACAATTATAAAGTGTTAGAGACTAAAATTCAGGAAGGCTATAGTATAGAGGAAGAAGTTGAAAAACATTTGCAGGCAGATATCATCATCTTACAAACTCCTGTTAACTGGGAAAATACACCATGGATTTATAAAAAATATGTTGATGAAGTTTTCACTAGTGCATTGAAAAGTCAAAAATTCCTTTCAGGTGATGGAAGATCTTCGGAAGATCCGACAAAACAATACGGAACAGGAGGTAAAATGAAGGGCAAAAAATTTATGATTTCCGCTACCTGGAATGCTCCGAAAGAAAGCTTCAATGATCCTAAACAAAATCTATGGAAAGGCAAAACTGCAGATGATGCTTTGTTTAATATAGCTGCTAATTATCTTTTTATCGGATTTGACGTGGTTTCCGGGTATTATTGTTACGATATTTTTCACAACAAACACATCAAAGAAGACTTAGAAAATTATCCTGGTCACTTAAAAAAGGTTTTTGCCCTGTAAGCTTTATTAATTAAAAGATATTTAAATAAAATTAAAATGATTCAAATAAAAAAAGTACTACTGATCAATACGCATTTAACATATCCAAACTGGTCAGAAGGAGTCCTGAATGACGCTTTCAATCAAAAAGCAAAAGATTTTTTTGGCGGCAACCAGTTGGAAGTATTGGAAACCAAGATTGAAGATGGCTACAATGTGGATGAGGAAGTGGAAAAACATATGCAAGCTGATATTATTATCCTTCAGACACCTATCAATTGGTTCGGAACTCCATGGATCTATAAGAAATATATTGACGAGGTTTTCAACAGCGGCTTGCATAGCGGAAAATTCTTATCAGGTGATGGTCGAACAAGAGAAGATGCCAGTAAACAATATGGGACCGGAGGTAAATTACAAGGTAAAAAATTCATGGTCTGCGCAACATGGAATGCACCAAAAGCAAGCTTTAACGATCCTGATCAAGTCCTATTTAAAGGCAGAAGCACTGAAGATATTTTGATTCAGATTACAAGTAACTACCTTTTCTGTGGTGTTGAGATTGTTCCTGACTATAACTGTTTCGATATTTTTAAAGATGGTGATATCGCAGGAGATTTAGAAAACTACCCCAAACATCTGAAAAAGATTTTCGACCTAGATTGAGAATGAATTCATAAATAAGCAGAAGTTCAATAAAAATGAGTAACCCATTATATGATCTTAAAGTAAAAGTTCCATCATCCCATCAAAAAGAACGATTTAACAGAGGAAAGCTTATTTAAGACTTTACATTTTTGTAAAGTCTTTTTTGTTTCTGTAAGAAATACGCTTTATTTTTTCATTCTGAGATCCAATTTCTACTAAAGCCTTTTATTAGGGACAATTCTGAAGAAATACAAAGAAAAACCCACAATACCTCAACTAAGTATATTGGCGTCGTTTTTGACCAATTAAAACAGCACAGTAGCCACAAACACTCCAATTCACGATTGCCTTTTGCTGTAATAATCAAAATCTAACTCAATCAACCTATGATAACAACAAAAAAACCGCTGTTATTTAAACAACGGTTATCTTTATTCTGATATAGAATTTTATTTCATCTGATAGGAACTTCCATTCCAGAGATAGGTTTTAGAAGATCGCTTTTTCTTTTCCCTGTCTTTATCATCTTTTTCCATTTCCTCCATTTTAAAGACAAAGGCATTCGGAATTCCTCCCTGATCGTTAGGAAATATAAATTTCTCACTGTGATAATAAACATCAGCATCCCCTACATTGGTCAGTTGAGGAAGGGGAACCAATTTTTTATCTCTAAAAAGCACATACTGGTCATAGCTTGCAATTCCACAGGCTTCACCGGATACCATCGCCTTAAGTGTCAGCTCTACATTCTGCAGTTTATGGCCACTTTCAATGGTAAATGTGCCATAACTCAGCTCTTCTCCTCTTCCTGTATCAAAATACACTTCATCGATCAGAACATTCCCTTCAATCACTTTTATACCTGCGATATTCTGCTTTTCAGTTTCATTATATTCTTTACTCTTCCTGTCCACTGTTTTTGACAATCCAAAAAGGAAGTCGTATCCATTTTTATTACGATAACCTACGCAGAGATTACCACCCCAGATATATCCTTCAGAGACAGTACCTCCTTTGTTATAGGAAACCCTGTACCAATTGGCACCTCTTTCACCTAACCTTAAGACAGCTTCTTCCTTTTTAAGGATCATTACCTGCTGATTGGTCTGCAGTGAATCGGTTACCTGTGACTTTACATCAGGCTCTTTTCTCACCCTTGTCCAGTCTGTAAAAATTTTCTGAGTCTTATTTTCCTCAAAGTTGAAAATTCCGTCAGCATACATCATATTCTCTTCCTGCGCGGAAAAAAGCTGCAGAAACAACACCAATACAACCGTTAATAAAGATCTCATACTATATTCTTATTCATTATTTTTCCAACAACAAACTTACCCATTCTTCACGCTGTAGTTTCTTTTTCAGTTCAAGTCCGCTTTCTGTACAAACTTCAAGAATATCATCTACATCAAAGAAACACAGACCTGAAAGCAGCAGTTTTCCACCTTCATTCATGACAGAAACATAGGTAGGGATATCTGAAATCAAAATATTTCTGTTGATATTGGCCAAAATAATATCAAAATTTTCTTTTCCTAAATTCTCAGCAGTTCCTAGTTCAATATCCAGTTCAACACCGTTTCTTACAGCATTTTCTTTTGAATTTTCTACTGACCATTCATCAATATCAATTGCCTTTACATCTCCTGCTCCCTGCTGTTTTGCGTAAATAGCCAGAACAGAAGTTCCACAGCCCATATCAAGAACCTTTTTACCTTTAAAATCAATATCCATCATCTGCTGAATCATAAGATGTGTCGTAGGATGATGTCCGGTTCCGAAAGACATTTTAGGCTGAATGATGATTTCATGCATTCCCGGTACAGATTCATGGAATTCTGCTCTGATCATTACCTTATCATCAATATTGATAGGTGAAAAGTTCTTTTCCCATTCTTCATTCCAGTTGATATTTGGCATCTCTTCAAAAGAATAAGTGATTTCCACATTTTCGTTTTCAAAAAGCGGAAGTGTCTTAAGATCTTCTTCTTTAAAAAGTTCTTTCTGGATATATCCTAAAATTCCGTCAATTTCTTCTGTAAAGCTGTCAAAACCTATTTCGATAAGCTCTGCCATTAATATCTCGTTCCATGGCTGTAATGGAGAAATCTTGAAATTGAATTCTAAATAATTTTGCATGTGAGTGAATAATTTAATGCAAAAATAAGAATGTTATTACTGTTAAAAAAATGGAAGTGTTGTCAGGGGTATTTTTTTGATGATTTAATTCTAAATTTTAATGATGGAGGTTTTTATTTCTTTATTTGATATCCCTCTTAATTTTATACTGTGAGAAAAATATTGGCACATATGTTTTGGCTAAAGCCAGCGGATTTTTATTAATTAAAAAAGCGGGCTAAAGCCCGCTCCTGTTGAATGTACTGGTCTTTAAATCGCTTTTAGGGATTTTCAACTCAATCATCATTAATAAAAAAAACAGGAGCGGGCTAAAGCCCGCTCCTATTGAATAGTTTTGTTTTTTACACTACTTTGACATGATCATCATCGTCCCCTTTATGGGTTAGTCGAAAAAATAGATGCATTGGCGATCAACGCTCTTCTGTTCATTTTTAAAATATCTCTTACCCATTCTGCAAAATCTTCAGGCTGAAGTACTTTATCCGGATTTCCATCCGTAAGTCCTCCCTGAATACTCATATCAGAGGCAATTGTACTTGGCGTCAATGTAATCACACGGATATTCTGTTTTCTCCATTCCGCCATCATCGATTGCGACAGGGAAACGACTGCCGCTTTTGAAGCAGCATAGGCAGACATATTCGGTCCTCCTTTTAGTCCGGCTGTAGAAGCTACATTAACGATATCTCCCTCACCATTAGCTTTCATGAACGGATGAACTGCTTTAGCGGCATAGTACACACCAAACAGATTGGTTTTAATTACCTGTTCCCAGGTTTCGGAAGACATATCTTCGATGCTTCCAAAATCTCCGATCCCAGCGTTATTAACCAGAATATCTACGCTTCCCAGCTGCTCTGCAAGTGATTGAATTCCAGCTTTCACTTCAGATTCATTATCAATACTGAAAACAGCATAGGCAGAATTTACACCAAGGGCTTTGATTTCTTCTACTGTATTTTTAAGATTATCTTCATTTCTACCGGTAACCGCAACGTTCACTCCTTCATTGGCTAAAGCTAAAGCAACTGCTTTTCCCAGTCCTCTTCCACCACCTGTAACGATGGCATTTTTTCCGTTTATATTCATAATAATTTTGTTTCGTAAGGCAAATTTACGAAAGAACATTTTGACAGGACCGGAAGAAGAGACATTTAATACAATTTTAATAGTGATCTTCAATTCTGAAGTTTTTTTTCAACCACAAAAGTCACAAAAAGCTTTTAACACTTAAGTTACTTGAAGCTTAAATGCTTTGTGAATAATAAGATCACATAAGTTCTAAGAAAATCAAAGATTTTCTTAGACAAAAAGTCGTGGATCAACATTCCTCTCCCATGGAGGGGTGGCGAAAATTCAAAGAATTTTTGACGGGGTGGTTTATAAACGTAAAAAACTAAAAAAACCTGCCTCCAAAAAGGAAACAGGTTGTTTATTGTCAGCAATGAAAATAGCTATTTATTTTTTAGCTGGTCTGGAATATTGGTGGTAACAAAACCGATTCCCTGGTTTTTCAAGTCCTGATAAATGGCAGCATCGTTTACTGTCCATGAATTCGTGATAAGGCCTAAAGTTTTTGCTTCAGAGATCCAGGTAGGATTTTTCTGGAAAACACTGTAATGGTAATCCATCCCGTCAAGACCTTCTTTTTTGATCTGCTCAGGAGACAGTTCACCGTTCAGATACTGCACTTTGAATGCCGGCTCCAGCTTTTTGATCTCTTTGCAGATATGTAAGCTGAAAGAAATATATTCACTTTGACTTTCAAGCTTCAGATCCTTAATCATTTGAAGGGTCTTCCTGGTTATCTCATTTTCCAATTCAGGAGTTTTGGCAGGTTTGATTTCAACGATTAATTTTAGAGAAGAATCTTTTTTCCCCTGTTTCAAATAATTTTTTAACGTTGGAAATTTTTCTCCATTGGACAATTTTAATGCTTCCAATTCTTTGAAAGAAGTTTCCGAAATTTCCATTTGGCCGTGATGCTCATCATGATTGATGACAAGAACACCGTCTTTGGTCATTCTGACGTCAAATTCCGATCCGTATATTTTTAATTTCTGGGCATTCTCTAAAGATTTGATAGAATTTTCCGTGGTAGGCGGCTGCGCCTGGAAGTAGCCTCTGTGTGCGATAATCTGGGTTTGTGCCTTCATTAGAACTGTACTTAAAACTGCTAACCCTAAGATAAAATTTTTCATAATATAATCAGATAATTAAATTAAAATCTTAAAAACGTTTGATAAAGGTAGTATTTAAAAGTTAAAAACTGTATTTAGCACCGATTTGAATCTGGTAAGGATTTCCGGAAAGAGGTACTAAACCATTGGCATTTTTAACGTATTCAAACTGTTTTGTGACCTGGTTGAACTTTGTCACCCTGTACAGTGCTGTATTTCCGTAAGACTTATTGACTCCCCATTCTCTGTTAAGAAGATTGGCAACGTTGAAGATGTCTACAGAAAGTTCAAATGCTCCGATCTTTTCAAACTTAATTTTTTTAGCAACCCGCACATCCCATACTCCGAAAAATCCGTTTTTACCTCCATTACGCTCTGCAACAGCATTGTTGTATTTTTCTACATAATCTTTCAGGGCCTGTCCTACTGCTGGGTCGTTGAGAAGCGGCTGGGTAATGATTCCCGGGAAAATATACGCAAGGTCATTAGAATCTACAAAGTCCCCGTTGATATTTCCTCCTGCTGTCACCGAGAAACGTGTTCCTCCGATTCCCGAATATCTTACTCCTAAGGTAAATCCTGCGATGGTAGGCGAGTTCCCGTAAATTACGATCTTATTTCTGAACTGGTTATCGGAATAGCTCATTCTTAAATCTCTCGGATCACTCTGAACCGGAGTGGAAAGTGTCGCAGAGTTGGCTACGTTTCCGTTGTATGAGGTATTGTCTTTGATATCTGACCAGGTATAACTTGCTGTGATCTCCCCATCTTTCCAGTAACGGTAGCTGGTATCAAACACGAATGAGTACTGATTCACTTTTCCATCACTTACAAGCTCAAGTACTCTTCCGAATTTTTTATTGACCCTTCCTTCTTTCCAATCGATATTCACACTGTTATTCGTGTTATTGATGATCGTAGCAGCAGGCACATATACTCCTCTTCCCCCTTCATTATCTAAAGTAAAGTATGGGTTCGCTTGCATATTTCTGTCATAGTAGAAGTAATTGTTTCTTCCCAGCGCCATATAGGCTGCAATTCCAGCTCTGAATCTTTCATTGAAGAAATGAGTATAGGAGATATTTGCTTTATAAACGATTGGAATTTTTGCATCTTTCCCTGTATAATTGATGGTCGGAATCTGATATTGTGAGAGTGTGGGAACCTTTCCGTAATCCTCTCTATACCCTGGAAAATCAGGAGTAAGACCAGCAGTGGCGGGATTCACATCTACAGTTGCCAAATGTTTCCCGTCAAAAACAAGATTATTGATTACCATATAGTTGTTGATATCGGAAGAGAATACTCCGGCACCGAATTTTATGAAATCTTTATTCCCTTCATTGATATTCCAGTCAAACTGAAATCTCGGCTGAACAACAAAAGATTTGATTTGATTATCCGTTCTGATCCCCATTTCGTCAAAAAGCTTCTGATTGAATTCAGCTTTCGGATATCCTCCGTAATCAAATCTTAATCCGGCCATAAAGTCAAGGCCTGTCGCTATTTTAGTTTGAATCTGCCCGTAAAGTCCTGCATTCCAGATACTGGATTTTACAGATGGATCATCCATCAAAGGTACTTCTCTGTAGAATCTGTAAGGAGTAAGATTCTCGAAATTCGTCATTCCCTGGAACTGGAATCTTCCGTTTACTTCACTTCCATAGATAGATTTTGATCTGGTATACATCAGGTCTACCCCAAAAGTATATTTAATTTTATCGGTGTTGTAATATAAGTTGTCCACCACCTGGAATACATTATTCCTGAAACCTTCCTGTCCAAAACGGTGTCCTCCGATCTGTATATTGGTTGCTCCGACACTGGATACAACCCCTTCGACCACAGCTCTTGGAACTGTTTTTCCTAACTCGCTGTTCTGATAACTGTCCTGGAAGGTATATAAATACTGGGCTTTTAATTCATTGGTGATATTTGGCTTAACATTGGTTCTTAAGGTCAAAAGTAAGCTGTTATCAAGGTTTTTATCATTCCCATAAGACTCAAAGAAATTGATTGCTGTATTATCTCCCAATCCGTTTTTATTCAGGTCATAGGTAAAGTTATTCCTTAACGTCAATAAGTTTTTTTCGTTGATCTGCCAGTCCAAACGAAGGAATCCGGCATCTGAATTCCTTACTTTATCAAAACTTCCAAACTGAGGAGTATTTCCTACACCATATTTAGATCTTGCAATATCCAGGAACTTATTCAGCGTCTGCATGTTTGTATTCAGTCTTTTCTCATCATCCGCTGATTTGATATCTGCAATCTGTAACGGCCTTGAATCTAACTGATGATCCCATGCTACAAAGAAGTGTAATTTATTTTTGATGATCGGCCCACCCAGTGAAAAACCGAACTGGGAAGTAGAGAAATCATTTTCTCTTTTATTTCCTCTGATATCGTAAGGACTGGAAAGCCAGTTTGTTCTTAAATATTCCCAGGCACTTCCTGAGAATTTATTGGTTCCGGATTTGGTAACGGCACTTACTGTTCCTCCTCCGCTTCTTCCCAGCGTTACATCATACTGGTTGGTGGTAATTTTGAATTCTCGGACCGCTTCAATTGAGATTGAAAACGGAGCACCGCTTCGGCTGGTTGTAGATCCTGCAGAGGTTGGATTTTTAGCGGTCATTCCATCAATTGTAAAATTGGTTGAGGATCCCAGCTGTCCTGATAAATTCCCTCCTTTTCCACTTAACGGAGATAATTCAGTAAGATTGGTAAAGTTTCTTCCGTTTACCGGGAGCATACTGATATTCTTAGCCGAAATCGCTGTAGCAGCTCCAAGGTTTCCGATTTTATTTTTCAGGTTTCCGGTAATGACCACTTCTTCTATCTGCTTTTCTCCCCCTCCTAAACTCATGTTTACCGTAACCTGATCTCCAAAGTTGACGTTATAGCCTTCTTTTTTCTCCTCATTCACGATAATGGTATAGGGTCCACCAAGAGGAATTTCTTTAAAAATGTATTCGCCCTTTGAATTGGTCTCTGTCTCCGTCCTGAACCCTGTAGACTCGTTCACGATCGTTACTTTCACTTTTTCCTGAGCACTGCTGCCCAGTCCGGTTACTTTTCCCACAATAGAAGCCTGCGTAGTCTGCGCATAAGCCAGTGTTCCAAATCCTAAAAACAATAATCCTAGTACAATCTTTACTTTTCTCATCTCTTCAAATTAGATGTGCAAAGGTATTTTGACTTTAGGCATAGCGTGTTTAAGGGAGTTTTAACAAATTCTCAATTAAATCATAACATTATGTTAAATTAATTTAAACAAATCTTTTAAATTAAAGACAGTCAACACGTTGAACCATGTTACGCTTTTTTAATTTTCCTATAATATTTTATTCCGGTATTTTCTAATGAAATTAGTTTAGCTATTTTTGCTCAAAAGATAGAAAGCAATGTCTGAAAACATACAGCAAAAAATAGAACAGCTCCGTAAAGAGCTTCATCAGCATAATGAAAATTACTATCATCTTGATGCAGGTACCATCTCTGATTATGAGTTTGATATGCTGCTGGAGGAACTTCGGGATCTGGAATCAAAACATCCGGAATTTTATGACGAAAACTCCCCTACTGTACGTGTAGGTGGCGGAATTACGAAGATTTTCCCTACCATTCAGCATAAATTCAGAATGTATTCTCTGGATAATTCGTACGATTTCGATGATCTTGAAGATTGGGAAAAAAGAATTATTAAAACCATTAATGATCCGGTGGAATTTGTTGCAGAGCTGAAATATGACGGTGCTTCTATTTCTATTCTTTATGAAAACGGAAAGCTGGCTCAGGCTGTAACCCGTGGCGATGGTTTCCAGGGAGATGAAATCACTTCTAATGTGCGGACTATTTCGGATATTCCACTTGCGCTGAAAGGCGATTTCCCCGCTCAGTTTTTCATGAGAGGTGAAATTTATTTGACCCGAAAAAACTTTGACAAGCTTAATAAGCTTCGTGAAGAGGAAGGTTTAGATCCTTTTATGAATCCGAGAAACACCGCCAGCGGAAGCTTAAAAATGCAGGACAGCGGAGAAGTACGAAAACGAAGTCTCTCTTCTGTACTTTACCAGTTTATTTCTGAAGATGTTCCTGCTGAAACGCATTGGGAGCTGCTTCAGAAGGCACAGGGCTGGGGCTTTAAAACTTCACAGCAGGCTAAACTCTGCAAAACCATGGATGAAGTGAAGGAGTTTATCAATTTCTGGGATACGGAACGTCATCATCTTCCTTTTGAAATCGATGGTATTGTTTTAAAAGTGAATTCCCTACAACAACAAAGACAGCTTGGTTACACGGCAAAATCTCCCCGATGGGCGATGGCCTATAAATTTAAGGCTGAAAAAGTAGAAACTGAACTTCAGAGCGTCTCTTATCAGGTGGGAAGAACGGGAGCCATCACTCCGGTAGCCAATTTAAAACCTGTTTTACTGGCTGGAACGATCGTAAAGAGAGCTTCTCTTCACAATGAAGATATCATCAAAAAACTGGATCTGCATGAGCATGACTTTGTTTATGTAGAAAAAGGAGGTGAGATCATTCCCAAAATTGTGGGTGTAAACACAGAGAAAAGAACGGAAGAAAGCAAAGAAATCGAATACATTAAAAACTGCCCTGAATGCGGAACTGAACTGGTTAAAATTGTAGATCAGGCGATTCATTTCTGCCCGAATGATCTGCATTGTCCTCCTCAGGTGGTGGGAAGAATGATCCATTATGTATCCCGAAAAGCTTTAAATATAGATAATCTGGGAAGCGAGACCATAGAACAGCTTTACAGAGAAAAATTAATTGAAAATCCTGCTGACTTCTATGCCTTAACCAAGGAACAGATTCTTCCTTTGGAAAGAATGGCCGAAAAATCTGCACAGAATATTATTTCAGGCATTGAAAAATCTAAAGAGATTCCTTTTGAAAAGGTTCTTTACGGAATTGGAATCAAGCATGTGGGAGAAACTGTTGCCAAAAAGCTGGTGAAAAACTTTGCTACCATCGATGAGCTGAAAGAGGCTACAGCAGAAGAGCTTTGCCAGGTAGAAGATATCGGAGTAAAGATCGCTGTCAGTATTGTGGAATTCTTCAGCAATCCGGAAAACATTCTGATGATTGAGCGTCTGAAGTCTTACGGAGTCCAACTTGAAAAAGGTGAAAATACGAACGAAGTTTTATCTAATGTTCTGGAAGGAAAAACATTTCTTTTCACAGGAAAACTTTCCTTGTTCACAAGAGAATCTGCAGAAGAAATGGTAGAAAAACATGGCGGAAAAAATATTTCGGCAGTGTCTAAAAACCTCAACTATCTTGTAGTCGGTGAAAAAGCCGGAAGCAAGCTGAAAAAGGCTCAGGACATCGGCACGATCACTATTCTGGATGAGCAGGAATTTCTGGATTTGATAGACAAACAGTAATATCTTTAACAAATTATAATTAAACCATTGAGATTCAATTTCAATGGTTTATTTTTGTCCTTTTTCACCAAGAAAAGAATAAAAAACTAAATAAGATTAATCCATGAAAAAAATCTACCTCATCATTTGTATGATGATCATTTCTTTATTTCAGGCTCAGATTGTGAATATTCCTGATCCCAATTTTAAGCAAATACTGCTCTCTGACACTCAATATTTAGCTCAGAATCTTAATGGTTTTTATACTACCATTGATACCAATCATGATGGAGAAATTCAATTATCTGAAGCAGCCAGTATCAGTAAATTAAATTTTGATTTAAGTGTAATTCCAAATCACTCTTACTTTTTCAATAATGTGACCTCAATGGAGGGTATAAAAAGTTTCACTAATCTCACTGATATTTACATAAACAGTTTTCCATCATTACAAACGCTTGATTTGAGTAACAGTCCATTACTACGCAATGTAGAGACCAATATGTGCTCTCTTCTATCATCAGTAAACGTACAGGGTTGCAGCCAGCTATATAATCTTGATATTTTTATGAGTAAGCTTTCTTCTATAGATGTATCGGGACTGACAAATTTATATGATTTACATATTACGCAATCTCTTCTTTCCAACATATATTTAAACAATAATACAAATCTCAACACCTTATATCTCCCTTCTAATAAGCTTACAACAATACCTTTAAATCAAACCCCAAATTTAAAATATTTAACGATTTCAGGTAATCTGTTTACAACATTTGATTTCAGCACCTTTTCAAAACTTGAAGTCCTCAATTGTAGCTACAACAAGTTTATAAGTCTAGATTTATCTCACAATGCAAATCTTAAATCTTTTTCCTGTGACATGAATCCCAACCTTCAGTCTTTATTTATTAAAAACGGAATCAATAACTTTACACAAGGTATTAATTCTACTTTTTCAAACACACCAAGTCTCGTTTACATCTGTGCAGATGATTCTGAAATTTCCAATGTAAATGCTTTACTGCCTTCTACCACTTCGTGTGTTGTGAATTCATATTGTTCATTTACTCCAGGCGGAGTTTTTTACACGATTTCAGGAAATACAAAATTTGACAGTAACAGCAATGGCTGTGATACCAGCGATCCAAATAAAGGACTCCAAAAATTTAATATTACCAACGGAATCATCTCTGGAGGTACTATTGCCAATAGTTCAGGAAATTACTCGATTCAATTGCAATCGGGAACCCATACAATAACTCCAGTTCTTGAGAATCCATCCTACTTTACTATTTCACCAACAAGTTTAACGGCCAATTTCCCAGCCCAGACAAGTCCATTGATACAAGATTTCTGTGTAACAGCCAATGGTAATCATTCGGATCTTGAAATTGTGATCATTCCAACAGACATTGCAGTTCCTGGTTTTGATGTAGATTATAAAATTATTTTCAAGAATAAAGGAACTACCACACAGTCAGGAAATGTAGTATTCAATTTCAATGACAGCTTAATGAATTTTGTAAGCGCAACTAACAATCCCAGTTCTCAATCTACAGGAGTATTAAGCTGGAATTTCACGAATCTTCTTCCTTTTGAATCTAGAGAAATCAGTGCTAAATTTATTTTAAATACATCAACGCAGACTCCTTCTTTAAATATGGGCGATGTGCTTCACTACACAGCTCTTGTTGTTGGTGCTGCTGACGAAACGCCATCGGATAATACCTTCACCCTGAATCAAACGGTGGTGAATTCTTTTGACCCGAATGATAAAACCTGTCTTGAAGGAACTACAATTTCTCAGACAAAAGTTGGAGAGTATGTTCATTATCTGATTCGATTTGAAAACAATGGTACCGCCAATGCGAAAAATATTATCGTAAAAGATGATATTGATACGTCCAAATTTGATCTGTCTACGCTTACTCCCTTAAGTGGAAGCCACAGTTTTGTGACGAAAATTTCAGGAATGAATACCGCGGAATTTATTTTTGAAAACATTCAGCTGCCATTCGATGATGCAAATAATGATGGATACATTGCTTTCAAGATTAAAACAAAATCAACCTTAGCTGTTGGAAGCAGTTTCAGTAATACAGCGAAGATCTATTTTGACTACAATGCACCGATCATTACAAATACCTATACTACTTCCGTACAAAATGTTCTGGCCACATCTGAAGTGAATACCGGCAAAAATAATTTCAATATTTATCCTAATCCGGTACAAGACGTCCTTTATATCCAATCAAAAGATGAGGTTATTAAAGCTGAAATCTATGACACAGCAGGAAGAATCCTGAGTACGACAGGAGTAGAAAATAATTCTGTGAATGTTTCTGATCTGACGAAAGGAAATTATATCATTAAAGTCTCTACAAAAAATAAAACGCTGACACTTAAGTTTATTAAAGCATAAAAGTAGTTGGAATTATTATACTTTAAAAGCTGTGAGAATCTCACAGCTTTTTTTCATGATTAATAATCAACAAATCCTACGACAACAAAAAAGAATAAAATTAACACCAAATCAACATTTAAACACATTGATTAAACAATACACAACAAAAACAATATTATACAAATAATTAAAAAATAAAATACAACTATTTTTCATGATATAATTTTTTATATATTTACCACAACTAAATATCACCAAACCATGAATAAAATTTACTTTTTTGTGCTACTCATTGCACATTTATCTGTCGCTGCGCAGATTGTAAACATTCCGGATTCTCATTTTAAAGCTTTATTGCTTTCAGGAACCAGTTCCAACTATACCACGCAGAATCTAGCTGGTAACTGGACCAATATTGACACCAATAATGACGGTGAAATACAGCTTTCCGAAGCTGCCAACGTTCGAAGTATTAAAATTCACAGCTATACCAGTGGTTCTTTTATTCAGATCTCTTCAATAGAGGGAGTGAAATCATTCACCAATCTGCAAAATCTGGACGTATCCGATTCTCCAAACCTCCTTTCTGTAGACATCAGCGGTATGCAGAACCTCCGGGCAGCCACTTTTAATAATAATACCAGTATGTCTTCTGCTAATTTTACGGGTTGTCCTTTACTGGAAAACATCAGTGTAATAAAAGCCAACATCGTCAATCTGGATGTCTCCAATCTTCCAAAAATGAATATTCTGATATGTGACGGCGGACAGGTGCAAACCATTAATTTTACGGGCAGTACAACAATGAAATCCCTACTCTGTGGGGACAACAAAATATCCAATATTGATCTAAGCTCACTGACCGATCTGGTTACATTACATATTTCCAAAAATTTACTGACCAATCTGAATTTAAATAATTTAACAAAACTCGAAAATCTGGAATGCTCCACCAATCAGCTTACCTCTCTTACTCTCCAGAATACTCCTAAATTAAAAACACTTGAGGCGAGTTTTAACAATCTGTCGACGCTCAGTATACCTCAAAGTCCTCTTTTAAATTTTATAAGGGTTATCAACAACCAGATTACCAGCATTAATCTTTCAGCTCTTCCATTACTGCAGGTTATTGCTCTAAATAATAATCAGCTTACTACTCTTGACATTAGCCAAAACACAGTCCTGAATTCACTCAATGTTTCTAACAACAATTTACAGAGCCTGTTTATAAAAAACGGAAGACTTACAAGTGCAAGTTATCAAAACAATCCTAATTTAAATTATATCTGCTGTGATGATTTAGAAATGAACAATATCATCAGTCAAAATGCTGCGTACGGATATAATAATGTAACGGTAAACTCTTACTGCTCCTTCACTCCGGGAGGTACATTTTATACCGTTAAAGGAAATACAAAATACGATCTTAACGGAAACGGCTGCGATCCGGCCGATGCAAATAAAACGTTCCAGAAATTCAATATTTCAGGAGGCGGAACTACGGGAAGTATTATTGCTGATCGCTCCGGAAACTACTCTATTCCGTTACAGGCGGGATTATATACTGTGACGCCGGTTCTTGAAAACCCAGCTTACTTCAGTATTTCTCCGGCATCCACCACTGTGGACTTTCCTTCGCAAGCAAGTCCATTAACCAGAGATTTCTGTATCACGGCTAATGGTTTACACCCTGATCTTGAAATTGCAATTATCCCTCTGAATTCTGCAGTACCGGGATTTGAATCGGATTATAAAATCGTTTTCAAAAATAAAGGAACAACCATGCAGTCCGGAACCATTGGATTCAGTTTCAATGACAGCGTTATGGATTTTATGAATGCTACAGTGACTCCAAATTCACAATCTACCGGAAATCTGAGCTGGAACTTTACAGGTCTTCTTCCTTTTGAAACAAGAGAGATCAAAGCTAAATTTGAAATGAATACGCCTACAGATACTCCGGCTTTGCAAAACGGTGACATCCTGCATTATACCGCACAAATCAACGGAGCTCCGGATGATACGCCTGCTGATAATAGCTTTACCCTGAATCAGATCGTGGTGAATTCTCAGGATCCAAATGATAAAACCTGCCTTGAAGGTAGTATGATTGCACAGACTAAGGTGGGAGATTATGTTCATTACCTGATCCGGTTTGAAAATAAAGGGACTGCCAATGCGAGAAATATCGTGGTGAAAGATGTGATTGATACTTCAAAATTTGATCTTTCTACTGTGACGCCCTTAAGCGCAAGCCACAGTTTTGTGACAAGAATATCCGGAAGCAATAGGGTGGAATTTATTTTCCAGAATATCCAGCTTCCGTTTGATGATGCCAATAATGACGGATATGTTTCTTTCAAGATCAAAACTAAGTCTACATTGACATCCGGTGATGTATTCAGCAATACAGCCGACATCTATTTTGATTACAATGCCCCGATTATTACGAATACCTATACGACTGCTGTCAGAGGCATATTGGCCACCGCAGAAACTAAAACCAACAAGGGAAATCTAAGTATTTATCCTAATCCGGTACAGGATATCCTCTACATCAAATCCGGTGAAGACATCGTCAAAGCTGAGATTTATGACGCAGCCGGAAGAATCCTCAATACAACCGGAGTGAAAAATAATTCGGTGGATGTTTCCGGATTGACAAAAGGAAATTATATAATTAAAGTATCCACTAAAAACACCACATCGGTACTGAAATTTTTTAAAGCCTAGCAATAATTAGTTCTGTATATATTATAAAGCTGTGATTCTGTCACAGCTTTTTTTATGAACAAAACCAGGGAATCAGCAAATGACAAGATGTAAATAAAATTAATACAAAACCATATTTTAAATAACATAATTAAATAAAGAACAATAAAAATCAAAATAAATTAATAAATAAAAACAAAAAAGTAATTATTTTTCGTAATGTAATTTTTCATATATTTACTTTAACTAAATATCACCAAACCATGAATAAAATTTACTTTTTTGTGCTTTTTATAGCACATCTATCACTCAGTGCCCAAATTATTAACTTTCCGGATCCCAATTTTAAGGCAAAACTTGTTTCAGCCAATCAATACAATTTTGTTGCCCAGGATCTCAATGGAAATATGACTGTTATTGACACCAACAATGATGGTGAAATTCAGGTAAGCGAGGCTTTGAATATTTCGAGTATCAGTTTAAATCAAACACAGATACACGACATCACCGGAATTCAGAGCTTTACCAATCTGAATAGGCTTTCAATACAGGGAAATCACTATATTGAAGAAATCAATGTAAGCAATATGACATCCCTGAAAATGCTAGGTGTTATTAATAATGGGATAGACGTAATAAACGTTCAAGGCTGTTCGCAGCTTGAAAATTTCAATCTTACTTATAATGCTGGATATATTACCAATATGAATTTTTTACAGAATTCGCCTGTAAAAAGATTAATAATCAGAGAAAATGATCACTTAGCAAGTGTCAATATTTCAACGCTTACCAGCCTTGAAGAAATTGAGCTAAGTGACAATGCCACTTTCCCCAACACCGTTACAAGTTTGGATCTTAGCAATAATACGCATCTTAAAAAAATTATTATTGACAAGATTAATCTTAACTCATTAACATTAGGACCTTTAAGTGAACTTTTGCAGTTCAGTATTGAAAATACAAAACTGACTTCACTCAATCTAAGCAATGCCCCTCTGTTGGAATATCTGTATGTGAAAGCCAATCCACTATTGAGTTCATTAAACATCCAAAATACAAATAGCCTGGATAATCTACAGCTGCTGAACTGCCCTTTAATCACCTCCGTGGCGCTTCAAAACAAGCCGAGTCTTAGAACATTAAGCTTATTACAAACAAACGTCTCATCGCTTGACTTTACAGGAACTTCGGAAATGATCAATATGAGCATTGGCGGAAATGCACTAACCTCTCTGGATGTTTCTCCTGTTACAGGTTTAAGGTCTTTTAATTTTAATGAAAATGGGATAACAAGTCTGAATTTGAGCCAAAATACAGAATTAGAAGGAGCAAGTGTAAGTGGAACCGGCATAAACAATATTAATATTAAAAATGGAAATCCATATTTGAATTTATATGTAGGATCACCTACTTACTCACCCAATCTGGCCTACGTATGCTGTGATACAGATAAAGTACAACAGTTTTCCAATATGCTGATCAGCAATGGGCACAACAATGTGGAAGTCAACAGTTACTGTTCATTCATCTCTGGCGGAACAACCTATGCTGTTCAGGGAAATGTAAAGTATGATTCCGATAATAATGGCTGTACTGCCAATGATTTAAACAAAGCATTCCAACAGTTTACAATCACAGACGGCATTAATTCCGGGAGCTATATAGGAAATGGCTCCGGAAATTACTCTATTTCTGTTCAGGAAGGTATAAATCTAATCACTCCAGTTGTTGAAAACCCTTCCTATTTTTCTATTTCTCCGGCAAGTATAACAGCAGATTTCCCGGCCCAGGCGAGCCCATTAATTCAAAACTTCTGTTTAAGCGCCAATGGAACTCATCCTGATTTAGAAGTTATCCTCGTTCCCATAAACAATGCCAGACCGGGATTCACTTCTCTCTACAAAATTGTATATAAAAACAAAGGAACAACTACGCAATCAGGAACATTAGTATTTCATTACAATGATACCCTGACCGATTATCTAAGTTCAACAACTGTTCCTACTTCACAGTCGGCTGGTGTTCTCAATTGGGGTTTCACGAATCTTTTGCCATTTGAAACAAAAGAAATCACCGTTAGTGTAAAATTAAATACCCCAACACAAACACCACCGTTGAACGGCGGAGAGGTCCTGCAGTATATGGCTCAAATCAATGGAACAACAGATGAGACTCCTCTTGACAATCAATTTACGCTCAATCAAACCGTTGTCAATTCTTTTGATCCCAACGATAAAACCTGTCTGGAGGGAACATCTATTACACAGGTGCAGGTTGGAGATTATGTTCATTACCTGATTCGATTTGAAAATAAAGGAACTGCGAATGCCCAGAATATTGTCGTGAAAGATGAAATCGACATTTCAAAATTTGATATTGCTTCTATAGTACCATTAACGGGAAGCCACAATTTTACAACAAGAATCAGCAACCCTAATGTAATAGAGTTTATTTTTGAAAATATTCAGCTGCCTTTTGATGATGCGAATAATGATGGATATATTTCATTTAAAATTAAAACAAAAGCGACACTCACACTGGGTGACAGCTTCAGCAATACTGCTAAGATTTATTTTGATTACAATCATCCTATCGTTACGAATACTTTTACTACAACTGTTAAGAATGTATTGGCAACATCAGAAGTAACTACAGAAAACAATCTTATTACCATCTACCCTAATCCTGTGAAAGATATTTTGAATATCAAATCAAAAAATACGGTGATAAAAGCGGAGATTTATGATGTAAATGGAAGAATTATCAGCTCAACAAGTATAACTGGAGGTTCTTTAAACGTCAGTGATTTAGCTAAAGGAAACTATATTATTAAATTATTTAACAAGGATAAGACTATGATTCAAAAGTTTATCAAAAACTAAACTAATAATCTTTTTTATATATGCAGGGGCTGTGAATTTTTTCACAGCCCTTTTTGTTTCTATGATCCAAATCCAAAAATAAGTGATACCAATACATATAAAACAAAAGCAAGCAAAGGACATCCAAAAAATGCAGCAATGGTAAATACAAAGACATAAGTTCCATAGTTTTTAACAGAAGAAAACATTCCTGCAACCGTATTATGAATGGCTAAAAGAAAAAAAGCAATGGCAACCAGTAAAACATTGGAAAATAATAGAAATATAAAAAAGTCTCCGGTATTACGTACCATATCATCAGAATCTATAAGGCTTAAAAATACCGCGGCTACCAAAAGAAAAGCTGAGAAAGGAAGCACTACATATATCATCATCCTTTTCCAGCTTGGATTATCTGAAAATAAGAAATAATACAAATTCGCTGTAGCAAAGACCAGCAATACATAAATGAAGAATCCTAGCATAGTTTCTTAGTTTTAATCCAGGTTTAGCCCTTAGTGAAAACCCGTTTATTTAAAAACGAGAATGGTGTAATTGTCCCTTGCAGTTTTAGGATAAACCATTCTGATCTGTTCTTTATTTTTAAAATAATCCACATAGTTTTCTCCAGTCATAATCTTTCCTTTTCCAGTCTGTTTATAGCCTCCTTCAAGCACTGCTTTTATGTAGGCGTCATGCTCTTTTTTATCTTTGAACTGAAACTCTATATTGTTCTGGGATGTATCCTCATTATATTCAAATTTCCCAATCTTGTAGGTATAATCAGGGCTGTCATATTCGTACAGAGTAAATCCAGGGCTTTCTGTTTTATCGTAAAAAGTATACTTATGCTTTTTAATTTCTGTTTTAAAAGCAGCCATATCAAGCCTGTTGAATCCTGCTAGTTCTTCCAATTTGAAAGCCTGTCCAAACATTGATGAGTAAAAAAGGGTTAAAAAAAGAAATAAAAGAAGACTTATTGATTTTTTCATAGGATGGTTTTGCTATACTGTAAATGTAAAAGAATTTTGCTACACCTCTTATTTTACTTCAAAACTGAAGGCATTCTATTCTTTAGAGCTTCCTGGAAAAGCTTGATCTGTTCAGGCGTAAGATTCTGCAAATAAATCGTCCTTTTCCTGCTAAACAGAAAATCGGGATAAGACACTAAAACAACAGAATTATTACTGAAACTAAATTCTCTGAGTACCGTAGGACTTTTCGTATTTCTCTTATCTGAATTAAAAGTCAGATTGATAAAACGGCTGGGAATAAAATAGAAGTCGGCGGGAAATAAAAAAACCGAGTTTTGATTCAGCAAAATGTGAAAAGTACAAAAGCGAAAACTTTTACGTAGAAAACCACTTTCTACAACGATCTTTCCACTGATCTTTTTCAATTCACTGGAATCTGGCTGTGTGTATTTTGTAATTATTCTGTTATTTTGAAAATAAGAAAACACACCAAATATCACCAGCGAAGCTATAGAGATGAGCAAGAAATAATTGAAGATATGATCTAACATTGATAATCATTAATTTGGTTATTTTTCAAGCTTCCAATCATCAAGAACCAACGTAATAATCACATCATTCCACATTTCAAAACTTTTAAGCTTTGGACGGACAGGAATAACAGATGTTGCGGTCCACTCATTTTTTCCGAGCATATACATTAGAGCATTATAAGTAAGCCTTTTATCAAAGGGATTGCTTACTTCAAGTGTCATTCCTGTATTTTTTCTTCCTTCTGCATTTTGTGATAATTCTATTTCTATCGTTTTGGACGGATTTTTATTTTCCTTCACAACCTTCATTGATTCTATAATTCCTGCTTTTATTTCAGCTTCTATAAAAATATGCTCTCCGGGGTAAATTTGAAGTGCCTTTTCTTTAATAAAATATTTGGATTTTTGAACTTCCTGCTGATAAAAATTTAACGAATCTACAGCCAGTTTTAGAGTAAATGTCTCACGAGATTCTCTGTCATTTTGAGCAAAAGAAATATTAGCTGCCAAACAAAGCAAAAGGATTATTAGATTTTTTATTTTCATAGCTATTCTTGAAATCCAAATATATAAAAACTTCCGTCTTTAAATATCATGAAACCGGCAGCCTGAAATAAAAAGTACTTCCCTGATTTGGGGAACTCTTCACTCCTATTTCGCCCTCCTGTTTCTCTATAAAGTTTTTTGAGATAGCCAGCCCCAGTCCTGTCCCATTCTGGTGCTCTCCCGGAACCTGAAAATAACGGTCAAAGATCTGGCGATGGTATTTTTCATCAATTCCGCTTCCGGTATCGGTAATATTGAATTGGATCATGGACTCTACTTTTTCTACCATAATCTCAATTTTTTCGTCCTGAAATGAATGCTTAACCGCATTGGTCAAAAAATTATTCATAACCCAGACTGTTTTATCGAAATCGGCATTAACAAAGTCCTGATCGTCGATAAGATATTGGGTATTGACTGTAATATTTTTCTGTTCTGCGAGTTTTTCAACATTTTTCACAGCTGCCTGTACCATTTCTTTGGGTGAACATTTTTCAACAGTTAAACGGATATTTCCACTTTCTACCTGCGAAAGATTCAACAGCTCTCCTGTAATATTCAGTAGTCTCTGCCCATCATCGTTGATGCTTTTCAACAGTTCTTTCTGTTGATCATTAAGTTCTCCGAATTTTTGATTTCCGAGTAACTGCACCCCCATTTTTATCGCAGAAATAGGTGTTTTAAGTTCATGGGAAATGGTGGCAATGAAATTCGTTTTAGCAAAATCAAGTTCTTTAAAAGGGGTAATATTCCGGAGAAGGATTACCTTTCCAATGTATTTGGTTTCTTTTTCGCCAGTCTTTATGATATTGATGGGGATGATATCCTGTTCAAAATAGTTTTCTTTATGATCACGGACAATCTTGATGGGCTCTTTTACCGGATGATCAACATTCTTAAGCAGTTCACGGATGAGGTCATTATTGACCGCAACCTCATGAACTGTTTTTCCGATAATCTCTTCTTTATGGAGATTGGTGATTTTCAGTGCTTCATCATTGATCATATAGATGAAATGGTTTTCATCAAGTCCAATCACGGCATCATGCATATTATTGACAAGTGTCTCAATTCTCTTTTTATCCATCAACTGCTTGGAAAGACTGCTGCTTTCATATTCCTGAAGCTTTTCCGCCATGGTATTAAAAGAGTCTGCCAGGCTGCTGAATTCTTCACTTCCTTTAAAGTGTACTCTTTCATTATAATTTTTAGCGGCGATCTGCCTGATACTGAATGTAAGCTGATTGATGGGTTCTGCAATGGTCTGTGGAAGGTTGAAAAGCAGGACAAAAGCAATGAGAAAACACACCGTTCCTAAACTTACAATCCAGAAAGTTGCGTTTTCGGCTGTGATGATGGCAATATCACTTTTCCTTTCAATACCTTTCATATTGAGGGACATAATTTTAGCCAAATCTTCGCGGATCAGTTTTTCTTTTTCCGGAGATGCCTGTTTCAGATAGCTTTTGAAATGAAGATTCAGACTTTGGGTCGCTTCTTTTTCACCAAATTCAGTAAGGTTTTTCTCCTGCAACTTATTATTTTTCTCGAAATCACTGACTGCAATTGCGCTGTCTGTGCTTATTTTATCCAAAGCAAGGAGCATGTTTTTTGAAAACTCCAGACTGTTGTAGTTAGCGGTCAGGATCTTTTCGGTATCAGATTTCAGTTTATTGATATAGACGGATCCTATTACTGACATGAGAACGATCAGTAAAAATAAAAGACCTACGCCTAAGGTGAGTTTTGTTTTAAGTTTCATTACTTCTAAGATAAAATAATAATATCTATCTGTTTTTCATTCAGCCGGTTCATCAACGTATAAATCCAACTATAGCCGGAAAGACGCTGCCAAATTTCCGCATGGGGTTTTCCAATGCAGACAGTGGTGATATTATGGGCAATTACATAATCCAGAATTCCTTTGTGGACACTGCTTTCTTTTACCCGGACTACTTTGGCTCCCAATTCCTGTGCTAAATTAAAATTATTAATCAAATACCGCTGTTTATCGAGAGCAATTTTTTCGGGATTTTCTGACGGTTTCTGAACATACAGAACGGTCCACTGGCTGTTATAATAACTTGCCAGACGGGCTGTCTTCCGGATAATGTTTTTGGCAATTTTCTCATTACTGCTGATGCATGCCAGAAATTTGATGGGTTTAAAATTTTCTGTTTTGATCTCGGTTTCGACCTTTCTTTCAACATGGGCGGCAACTTCTTTTAAAGCAAGTTCCCTAAGCTGAAGAATGTGTCCGCTTTGGAAAAAGTTGGTAAGTGCGGTCTGAATTTTTTCCTTTTTGTAGATCTTTCCTTCTTTCAGACGGGTCAGCAGTTCATCTGCAGTAAGATCTATATTAACCACCTCATCGGCAAGACCAAGGATTTTGTCAGGAACACGTTCGGCTACTTCTATTCCTGTGATATTTTTCACTTCCTCGTTCAGGCTTTCAATATGCTGAATATTCATGGCACTGATGACATTGATGCCATTGTCAAGGATCTCCAGCACATCCTGCCATCTTTTTTTATTTTTTGAACCTTCTACGTTGGTATGAGCCAGTTCATCCACAAGAACGACCTCAGGATGTTCATTGATGATAGCCTGCAGATCCATTTCTTCAAGGTTTTTCCCTTTATAAAAAACTGATCTCCTTGGTATTTCAGGAATTCCATCAGTAAGGGCCACCGTTTCTTCCCGGTCGTGGGTTTCTACATAGCCAATCTTTACGTCAATGCCGTTTCGCAGGAGAGACTGTGCCTCCTGAAGCATCCGGAATGTTTTACCCACCCCAGCACTCATCCCGATATAGATCTTGAATTTTCCTTTCCTGGATTTTTGGATCAATTCTAAAAAATGTTTTGCTGATGACATTGGTTTTTTTTGCTTTATTTTTTTTAACACAAAAGGCACAAAAGGTTTATTTTCCAACACGTTAGAAGGTATAAGTAAGTTAAGATTATTTTGGCCATTTTTTATCGGGCCGTCCAAAAACCACCCCGCCAAAAATTCTTTGAATTTTCTTCACCCCTCCAAAGGAGGGGAATTTTATCCGTTTCAATGACTGTCATTTGTTAGAATAAGAATCCTTGACTTTTTTTAAACTTAGGAGATTTTCTCTTCGCAAAGTATTTACACTTTAAATAACTTAAGTATCAAAATCTTTTGTGACTTTTGTGGTTAATTATATTTATTTTTCAGTCTTCATTAATCATTTTCAATTCTAAAACCAGGCAGCCAGACTCGTCGTCACAAAGAAATTCCCTTGCTTCATGTCACCGTTTTTTACAAAAATGGCATCTTTAGAAGTAAAACCTCGCGCTTCTGTACGGAAAACCACATTTTTAAGAATCGCATAATCTACATTCAAAGAGTATCCGAAAGTTTGAAAACCATTCGGGGTTTTGGTGCTGACGATCACCCCGTTTTTATCATTATAATATTCAAATCTTCCTGCCAGAGCCCACTTATTGTCAACCTGATATTTCATGAGTACGTTCGGGGTATACCAGATGTTATAGCTGCTGCTTCCTTTCGTTTTCTGCTCTGCTCCGATATCGAAACCCAGCAAGGCAGAAAATTGATCCGTCAGTTGAAAACTTCCATAAAGGTCGTGAAAATAACGCATCCTTTTTTCATCCTTTGACTTGTCGTTTCCGATAAAAGAACTGCTGTTCAATGTGATTTTCTCTGTAGGTTTATAAGTCACCTGGTGTCCGAAAGAAATGGTCTGGTTTCCTTCCGGCTTTGCGATCCGCTGCCATCCATTCAGTACTAATCCGCTTAAAAACCATTTTCCGTTATCAGATGTATAAGAAACCTTGGCTCCGGTTTCAAAGTAAGGAGAATTTTCGGCAGCAAAACTTCTTGTCAGGTTGATATTATCTTTTCCGATCGCGCTTTCCCAACCAATATGAGAAGGCATAATCCCTGCGTCGATCCACAGGTTTTTGGTTTTTGAAATTCTGATCCCAATATTTGCTTCGTTCACATACCGCAGTGCATTCTGTTCAGCAGCCATATTGTCCTGTGCGTAGGTTCCGGCCATTAAAGCTACATTGGCCCGGAGATTCTCACTTTGATAATTTGCTTTTACTAATCCCAGATTCAGATTAAGCTCATTATGCCTGTTGTAAGAGTATAAAAAATTCTGACGGAGATGATTGGCAGGTTCGTTAAGATCATAGGTGTAAAAAAGTTCTGCGTAGGCAGAAAATGTTACTTTATTTTCTGTTTTTAATGAATCGGATGATTGTGCTTTCGGGAAAAATATCCCGAATAATACTGCACTGGTAATGATATATTTTTTCACGGTAATTTCTACATTATTTTAATTGGTCCAAAGCGATATTAAGCTTCAGTACATTTACTTTTCCAGGTCCTAAAAGACCTAAAAACGGTTTTTCTGTTTGATTTTTAATTAAATTCTTTACTTTTTCCTCGGAAAGGTTTCTTACTTCAGCGATTTTTTTTGCCTGATATAGTGCACCTTCTTCAGAGATATCCGGATCAAGACCGCTTCCGCTGGCTGTAACCAGTTCTACAGGAACCTTTGCCTCTCCCATTCCCGGATGCTCCATTTTCAAAGTGTCAATTCTTTTCTGTACAGTTTCAAGATACTCTGCATTGCTTGGCCCTTTATTGCTTCCACCGCTTCCTGCTGCATTATAATTGACGGTGGAAGGGCGTCCGTGGAAGTATTTTTCGGATTTAAATTCCTGTCCGATATTGGCATAGAACTTCTGTCCGTTCACAGTAATGATTTCTGCATTTCCTTTTGTAGGCAATACTTTTGAACCTCCATACACGATAAGCAGATAAATTCCGATGACAGCCAGCATTACAAAAGTCAGTCTGAATGCTGTAACAATATGATTTTTCATTTTTTAAATTTTAATAGAATAAACTGATCACTAAATCGATGATCTTTATACCAATGAAAGGAACAATAACACCTCCCAAACCGTAGATTAAAAGATTTCTTCTCAATAATGCACTGGCACCGATAGGTTTATAGGCAACTCCTTTTAACGCTAATGGAATCAGGAATGGAATGATCACGGCATTGAAGATAACGGCGGATAAAATTGCTGTTTCCGGGCTGTTAAGATTCATGATATTCAACTTCTGAAGCGAAGGAATAAACGTGATGAACAGCGCTGGAATAATCGCAAAATATTTAGCAACATCATTCGCAATACTGAACGTTGTCAGCGTTCCGCGGGTCATCAGCAGCTGCTTTCCGATTTCCACAATCTCAATCAGTTTTGTAGGGTCGTTATCAAGATCAACCATGTTACCAGCTTCTTTAGCAGCCTGTGTTCCACTGTTCATCGCTACCCCTACATCGGCCTGTGCCAATGCCGGAGCATCATTCGTTCCGTCTCCCATCATAGCGACAAGCTTTCCTTCCTGCTGTTCTTTTTTGATGTAATTCATCTTATCCTCAGGTTTGGCTTCGGCGATGAAATCATCTACACCTGCCTTTTCTGCGATAAATTTTGCAGTCAGAGGATTATCTCCGGTTACCATCACCGTTTTTACCCCCATTTTTCTCAGTCTCTGGAAACGTTCCTGAATTCCTGTTTTAATGATATCCTGGAGTTCGATTACGCCCCATACTTTTTCATTAATGCTTACCACAAGAGGAGTTCCTCCGTTTTCAGAAATTTTGGTAACGGCATCCTGTGTTTCCTTAGGGAAGATATTCCCGGCTTTTTCAGTCAGTTTTTTTATGGTGTCGTAGGCACCTTTTCTTATTCTTGTGTCTTCAAAATCGATTCCTGAGGTTCTGGTTTCCGCTGAAAAATCAATATAGACCGGGTTGGGAACAAGAAGGTCTTCTGATTTCAGCTGGCTTAATTCTATAATGGATTTTCCTTCCGGTGTTTCATCTGCTACTGAACTTAATGCCGCAGCTTTAATAAAGTCAGGCAGTCTGATACCGTCTGCAGGGTGAAACTCTGTCGCTTTACGGTTTCCGATAGTGATGGTTCCTGTTTTATCAAGAAGTAATACATCTATATCTCCGGCAGTTTCAACTGCTTTACCACTTTTGGTGATTACGTTGGCTCTCAAAGCTCTGTCCATTCCGGCGATTCCGATTGCAGAAAGCAGACCTCCAATCGTTGTGGGAATCAAACAAACGAAAAGTGATATAAATGCCGCAATGGTAATTGGAGTCTGCGCGTAGTCTGCAAAAGGTTTTAAAGTAAGTGTTACGATAATAAAGGTCAGGGTAAATCCTGCCAAAAGTATAGTTAATGCGATTTCATTAGGTGTTTTCTGTCTTGACGCTCCTTCTACAAGGGCAATCATTTTATCTAAAAAGGACTCTCCGGGTTTGGTGGTCACTTTTACTTTTATTCTGTCTGAAAGAACTTTTGTACCTCCGGTTACTGAGCTTTTGTCGCCTCCTGATTCGCGGATAACGGGTGCACTTTCTCCGGTGATAGCAGATTCATCAATGGTAGCAAGTCCTTCGATGATCTCTCCGTCCATCGGGATCTGATCTCCGGTTTCGCAAAGGAAAATATCACCCAGTTTCATTTCGGCGGACATTCTCAGAACCGTTTCTACCTGAAAGCCAGGTTTGTTATCCAAAATTACTTTGGCGGGTGTTTCTTCACGTGTTTTTCTGAGCGTATCAGCCTGTGCTTTTCCTCTCGCTTCTGCAATGGCTTCTGCGAAATTGGCGAAAAGAACCGTAAAGAATAAGATAATGAATACCGTAAAGTTATAAGCAAAGCTTCCCTGTGATTTGTCGCCTGTAAGACTGAAAAGACTTACGATAAACATCACAACGGTTCCAACCTCTACCAGGAACATCACGGGATTTTTAAACATAATTTTCGGATTTAGTTTAACGAAGGACTGTTTGATCGCTTCGTTCACCAAATCTTTTTGAAACAATGTCTGTGATTGATTTTTCATTTTTTTGAAAGAGTTATATAATTGTAAATCAACGGCAACCATTAAGACAGATTAAAACAAAAAAGAATTGAAATGGATAATATATTCAGGTGAATGTTTCGATGAGTTTAGACTAGTTTCCTGATATTTCAATCTTCCTAATGGCTGACTATTGATTTTAATTTTTAATATTTATTTAGAGAAATACTGGATCTGTTCTGCAATAGGTCCCAATGTAAGGGCCGGGAAAAAAGACAGTGCCGCTATAAGAAGGATCACAGCCAGCGTCATAAAGCCGAAAGTGGCTGTATCTGTTTTGAGTGTTCCTGAACTTTCCGGAATGAATTTCTTCTGCGCCAATAATCCTGCAATCGCTATCGGTCCGATAATCGGAATGAATCTGGATAAAAGCAGTACTATTCCTGTTGAGATATTCCACCATGGTGTATTGTCGCCAAGCCCTTCAAATCCGGAGCCGTTGTTCGCTGAAGAAGAAGTAAATTCATACAGCATTTCACTAAATCCGTGGAATCCGGGGTTATTCAGTGTTTTCGCTCCAAATTCCGGAAGATAAGCGGTTAATGCAGTACCTACAAGGATTAAGAACGGATGGAACAGAGCCACAATCATTGCAATTTTCATTTCTTTGGCTTCAATCTTTTTACCCATAAATTCCGGTGTTCTTCCGACCATCAGGCCACTGATGAATACAGCGAGAATGATGAATATGAAATAATTCAGAATTCCTACTCCACATCCTCCGTAGAAACAGTTGATCATCATCGCCAAAAGTTCATTCATTCCTGAAAGCGGCATGGTACTGTCGTGCATTGAATTTACCGACCCTGTTGAGATTACGGTTGTTGCAATACTCCAATATCCTGAAGATGCACTTCCAAAACGGATCTCTTTACCTTCCATAGCCCCGAGGCTGCTGTCGGCACCCATTTCGGTGATGAGAGGGTTACCATTGGTTTCATTCACCACATTCGGTACGGCAAGCGCCAGAAATCCGACCGTCATTACGGTAAAGATGACCCATGACAACTTTCTCTTTTTAAGATAAAATCCTAATGCGAAAACCAGTGCAAAAGGAATGATCATTTGTGTGACCATTTCAGTCATATTGGTCACATAATTTGGATTTTCAAGCGGATGTGCCGAGTTGGCTCCAAAGAAACCACCCCCGTTTGTACCCAAATGCTTGATCGCTACAAAAGCGGCTACAGGCCCCCGGGAAACATCAGTTTTCTGTCCTTCTAATGTCGTGATATGATCCTTTCCTTCAAAAGTCATCGGACTTCCGTTAGCAGATAGAATTAAGGCAACCAGGATACTGATCGGAACGAGTATTCTAACCACAGATTTTGTGAAAAAATCGTAGAAATTCCCCAATTCCGTTGTTGTTTTTTCTTTAAAAGCTTTGAAAAGAACAGCCATTGCTGCCATTCCAGTCGCTGCGGTTACAAACTGCAGAAACATCAGATAAAGCTGGCTTAAATAACTTACCCCCGTTTCTCCTGAATAGTGCTGAAGATTACAGTTCACCAAAAAGGAAATTGCAGTGTTGAAGGCAAGATCCGGTGACATATTCGGGTTTCCATCGGGATTCATTGGAAGCCAGGACTGGTTCAGCAGGATCAGAAATCCTATAATGAACCAAACCAGGTTGATCGTCAGCATGGCATACATATTCTGTTTCCAGGTCATCTGACGGGTTGGGTTGATTCCCGATATTTTATAAATTAATTTTTCAACAGGTTCAAAAACGGGATCTAAAAAGGTCTTTTTGTACCCGTAGACATTAGCAATGTATTTCCCAAGAAATACTCCGATCACTAATGTTATAACAAACATGGCAATGACGCCTAAAATTTCTGTATTCATGACCGGTTAAAATTTTTCAGGTTTTACCAAAACGTAGCAGATGTAAACAAAAGCCAGAATTGAAAGGAAAAATAAACTCCACATATTTTTATATTTTATCAAAAAATTCAACGGATTTATAAAGAAGCCAAAACATCACTGCAAAAAGCAGGATCAAACTTATAAGCATCATATCGTTATTATTAAGGTTAATAGGGTCAACAGTACGTACGATACCATCAGCAGACTGAAGCCTGCATGCTCACGTTTTTTGAACGTTTTTTTTGAAATTGTCATTTTTAAAATATTTTATTCAGGTCCTATAGGCCAAAAGACGGCCCATTTCAAAAACAAAACACGCAAATATTTAATAACCAAACATTTAAATCAAATAACTAAACCATACCAAAACACAAAAGCCTATCATTTTGATAGGCGTGTTTATTGAAATGATAGGATTAGAAGTTAGAGATTAGACGTCAGATTTTAGATGTCAGATATCAGACTTAAGGTGGTCCTTGAAAGTGATATTGATTGTTAGGAGTAGAGGCAAGAAACGAGAAACAAGAGCCAAGAATCAAGATGGTAGATGTCAGATTTCAGACATTAGATTTCAGACTTACGGTGGTCCTTGAAAGTGATATTAGTTGTTGGTTAGGAGTAGAGTCAAGAGCCAAGAATCAAGATGGTAGATTTCAGATTTCAAATATCAGACTTAAGGCACTCCAACTCTATAACGCTTCATCTCCTATCACGAAACACTCATTTACCTCAGTTCATACTCTTCCAGTTTCCGGTAAAGGGTTGCAATACCTATCTCCAGAAGTCTTGCGGCTTCGGCCTTGTTTCCTTTGGTATACTGAAGAACTTTTAGGATATGAATTTTTTCAAGGGATCTCATGCTTAAAGAGTCGCTTTCTGGAACTGCTTTATCTGAATAATGGGGAAGACTTTCTGCATCCAGCATATTGTTTTCCATTAGAATAAGGCTTCTTTCTACGGCATTTCTCAGTTCACGGATATTTCCTTTCCAGTCATTTTTTTCCAAAGTTTTATAATAATCAGGATTGACCTGAAGATTCGAAAGATGCAGTTTTCGTGAGAAAATATCTATGAAGTTTTTCGCCAGTATTTTCAGATCCTCCTTTCTTTCGCGCAATGGGGGAAGGTGGATCTCGAAAACATTCAGTCGGAAATAAAGATCTTCCCGGAAATGGCCCTGTTTTATTTCGTTTTCCAGTTCTCTATTGGTCGCTGCAATCAGTCTGAAATCTGATCTGGACAATTTTGTCTCGCCCATTTTGATAAATTCTCCGGTTTCCAGAACGCGAAGCAGCTTAGCCTGCAGTTCTATCGGCATCTCCCCTATTTCGTCTAAAAATAAAGTTCCTCCATTGGCCTCTTCGATCAGACCTTTCTTATCCTTTACCGCACCGGTGAAAGCACCCTGCTTATGTCCGAAAAGCTCACTTTCTAATATTTCTTTGCTGAATGCAGAACAGTTAATGGCTACAAAATTATTTTTCTTCCTGTCACTCCCTTCATGAATGGCATTGGCGAAAACTTCTTTTCCGGTTCCTGTTTCTCCTGTCAGAAGCACTGCGGCGTCAGTTAAAGCAACTTTTTCGGCCAACTTTTTAGACTGAAGGATGAGAGGTGACGTTCCGATGATCTGTCCGAATCCTTTTGATACAGCAGGTTTTTGTCCAATTCTAGTTCGGTTCTCTTTTACTTTCTCCAATGCTTTGTACACCAATGGAATAATTTTTTCGTTGTCGTCTCCTTTTACCAGATAATCATAAGCTCCGTTTTTCATAGCCTGAACCGCATCGGTAATATTCCCGAAAGCAGTCATCAGAATAATTTCGAGATGTGGATATTTGGTTTTGATGGACCGCACCAATTCTATCCCAAAGGCATCAGGAAGACGTACATCACATAAAACGACATCAAATTCAAACTGCTCCAGCATAGTCATTGCAGAACGACCTGTAGAAGCTTCTTTAACGTTAAAATTTTCTTGGGAAAGGATCATTCCTAATAATTTCAGGAGCTTGATCTCATCATCGATGATCAGAATGTTTCCGGACATAGTGGTTGTTTTTGGAAAACCTGATGCAAACTTATTGAATTTTTTGAGCAAATGAATAGTAGTTATGGTAAAATTAGCATTTCCTTTGTTCGCGTTTCATGTTTTCAAATAGAAGCTATAGATGTAATAGTAACAAAAACACATTGATATTTTCTTTGATTGCTTACATTTGTAGTGCATTCAGATCTAAAAGAATGAAATGAGTAAGCTTATGATTGACAAAAGATACAGAGAAACGGTTCATACAGATAAAAACAACTACGAATATATTACAGTAACGCATGACGAAAATAAGGTAAGAATCTATACGCTGAAGAATGGCTTAAAGGTTTTTCTGGCCCAGAATTTTGATGCACCAAGGATACAGACCTATATTCCGGTAAGAACAGGAAGTAATAATGATCCTTCTGACAACACAGGACTTGCCCATTATCTGGAACATATGATGTTTAAAGGAACTTCCAGAATCGGAACTCACAATTGGGAAAAGGAAAAGGAACTTCTTGACCAGATCTCTGCATTATATGAGGAACATAAAGCCGAACAGGATCCTGAAAAGAAAAAAGAAATCTATAAAAAAATAGACGAAGTATCCCAGAATGCCAGCCAGTATGCAATCGCCAACGAATATGACAAAGTGATTTCTTCCCTGGGTGCCAGTGGAACGAATGCCCATACCTGGTTTGATGAAACGGTTTACAAAAATAATGTTCCAAATAATGAGCTTGAAAAATGGCTTAAAATAGAAAAGGAAAGATTTTCAGAAGTTGTACTGCGTCTTTTCCATACGGAATTAGAATCTGTATACGAGGAATTCAACCGTGCTCAGGATAATGATTCGAGGCTGGTGAATTATGAATTGATGGACGCTCTTTTTCCTACACACCCTAATGGCCAGCAAACTACGATAGGAAAACCGGAACACTTGAAAAACCCTTCAATGAAGGCTATTCATAAATATTTTGATGAATATTACGTTCCCAATAATTATGCAATGGTTTTGGTGGGAGATCTCGATTTTGAAGAGACTATAAAGCTGGTTAATCAGTATTTTGGAACAATTCCTTACAGAGAGCTTCCAAAGAAAACCCCTGTCACTGAGCAGCCATTAACTCAAATTGTAAAAAGAACAGTAAAGAGCCCTACTACTCCAAGGGTTCAGCTTGCCTGGAGAACAGACAGCTATGGTACCAAGGAAGCTATGCTGGCAGACATTACCGCCAATATTCTGAGCAACAGAGGAGAAGCAGGGCTGCTTGACCTTCATATCAACCAGACTCAAAGAATGCTTTGGGCACAGGCTTTTTCTGTAGGTCTGAAACAATATGGATATTTTTCTATTGTCGCTGTTCCAAAGGAAACCCAAACCATGGACGAAGCAAAAGAGATGGTTCTGGAACAGATTGAGCTGATCAAAAAAGGAGATTTTCCGGACTGGATCCTTCCAGCGATTATCAATGATTTTAAGCTTCAGCGTTTGAAAGGACTTGAAACAGCAGATGGACTGGCTACAAACCTTTACGACACCTATATAAAAGGAAGATCCTGGGAGCAGGAACTGAACGAGCTGGACGAATATCAGGATTTTACCAAAGAAGATGTCGTAGATTTTGCCAATACATTTTTTAAAGACAATTATGTTGAGGTTTACAAAGAGAAAGGGGTTAATGACCAATTGGTAAGAGTTGAAAATCCGGGGATCACCCCCATTAAGATCAACCGTGATGCACAGTCTGATTTTTTAAAGGAAATTTTAGCAGAAAAGACTGACGACATACAGCCGGAATTCATCGATTATGAAAAAGAAATTCTTACAGATACAATAAAGGATAAAAAGCTGAGCTTTGTGACTAATAGATACAATGACATTGCACAGGTTCATTTTATTTTCCCTTTTGGAAGCGATAACGACAGAGACCTTGGAATATCCACTCAGCTTCTTCAATATCTTGGAACTGCAGACCTTTCGCCTGAGGATTTGAAAAAGGAATTCTTTAAGATCGGGGTCAGCAATGATTTTAAAACAACCAATGAACAGCTTGTAATCTCATTAAGCGGGCTGGAGGAAAATATTGAAAAAGGCATTTCCCTTCTGCAGCACTGGATGTATGATGTACAGGCCGATCAGGAAATTTATAAACAGTTTGTAGAAACTGTTTTGGAAAACCGTCAGGCTTCCAGAAAAGATAAAAACCGTATCATGACCGCTCTTACCAATTATACGAAACTGGGCAGTTTCTCACGGTACACGGATATCATTTCGAAAGAAGATCTTGAAAAGAGTAATGCAGAAATCTTTACAGACCGTATGAAAAAGCTTTTCCAATATCCTTATCAGGTATTTTTCTACGGAAGAGATCTTGGAAATTTCAAGCAGTACATCGGGAAGTACGTAGAAAATGCGAGTTTGGAAATTCCTGAGCCTAAAAAATATCCTGAACCTGAAACCAACGGTAAAGTTTATTTCACGGATTATGACATGGTACAGATGGAAATGAGCAAGGTTGGAAGAGGACATCAGGTAAATACTTCAAACTTTGGAAAGATCAATGTTTTCAATGAATATTTCGGAAGAGGGCTTTCGTCCATCGTTTTCCAGGAAATCCGTGAAAGTAAAAGTTTAGCATATTCTGCGTATGTCTCTTATGCAGCGAATTCTGAACTGGGACATCCTGACTATATCACAACGTACATCGGAACCCAGCCCGATAAACTTCAGACTGCGGTAAGTACAATGAGTGAGCTGATGAATGAACTTCCTGAGGTTCCAACCCAGTTTGAAAATGCACGAAACGCTGCTCTTAAACAAATTGCTTCAACCAGAATTACCCGAACCAATATATTTTTCAATACATTAAGACTGAAAAAACTAGGGATTTACCACGATTTCAGAAAGGACATTTACGGTCAGATCAAAACTTTGACTTTTGAAGACGTAAAAATGTTCTATCAAACAGAAATCAAACCGATCCACTTCAACACGGCCATTATCGGTAAAAAGGAAAACCTTGATATGGATGCTGTCAATGAGATGGGAGAATTTAAAGAATTAAGTCTGAAAGATATTTTTGGAGATTAAAAAAAATACAGACCGCTTCAGTAATGAGGCGGTTTTTTTATTTTTAGAGACAAGAATCAAGAGTCAGGAACCAAGATTTTAGATGTCAGATATAAGATATAAGACATCAGATTTCAGATTTCAGACATAAAGTTCAGGCTAAAGATGATGAGACAAAATAAGAATATTTTAAATGCTGCAATCCTATTCAAAAACTAGAATCATGAGAACCGCCACTCTCCGACTCTCAAACCTGCCCCTCATCTACGTCATCATACAATCTCCATCTCCATCCTGATAATGGGGATCAAATCCTTTGGGAAGGTCATTGAGTAATTGTTTGTGAAAAAGATATTCCCGTTTAAAATGACGTTTATAGATTTTGGGAAATGCTTTAGATGTATCCAGATGTATATTTAATTCTTTATGATAACTGGTCAGTGCCTTCACCTTATTTTTAACGATAAAATAGTTTAAGAAATCAATAAAATGGTCCAAACCAAATTCGGAATAGAGGTAGGGAATTTTGAGATATTCATCTCTTAAGAGCAATAGCGAACAGGAGGTAAACACATTGTTGTCATCATAAACTTTTATCCAGAAGTATTTAAAAGTTTCTGAATAACTTGAAAAAAGATATTTTCCGTCTTTTTTTCCTTCCAGTACCCAAGGGTTGTTTATAAATACATTGATTTCATCAGCACTGCGCCTGCTTTGAAATTTTGAAATAAAATCAGAACTCTCTGCATCAATCTGATCAAGTATTTCGAATCTGATTTTAGGCTTTTTTACCCAACTGTTTTTTAAAGCTATCAAAGAATTAGCTGTAGTATCAACGATGCGAAAAAGAGGAGTCAGCGCTTTTGTCTCAGGCTTTTTTCCGGGAATCATTTTAGCAGCATCGGTCTGGAAATAGTACCGTTTGCCTTCTTTTGGAAAAACGTCCTCAAAAACGCCCATAATGGTATACAATGCTTCTGCTTCTCTGGTAAATTCAGTTATAGCGATACGGTCTTTATATTCTTCAAAAACCTTTTTCAGCAGTTTTTTTGGCACTCTTTTTTCACGAAATTCACTGTTTACATAAAGGGTGCTTAACCAGGCATAGCTAAATTCTTTTCCGTCAATAATAAAATTATCAGGAAAGCAACCTACATAACCGGCAAGTTTTTCTTCGTGGAAAGCCAGAATAAGAAGTGTTTGATCATCCGAGGCTTTTGGATTTTTGATATGAGATTCTGCACGGTGTCTGGTAATGGGGAGAAAATCATACTTTTGGAAATCGCCGGAGGAAATAAACTCTCTGAGCTGTTTTCTGTTATAGGTTTTAAGCTGTATCATTTCCGTACAATTTTATTTTTACCCATCATTTTCTTCAGCCTGAAATAAGCTGTTTCTTTTTTCAGAATCTTTTCTCCGCTCTCTCCCATCTCCATTGGAATTCTCTGAAAGTTTCTTTCCACACTGTCGAGTTTTATACCGGCACATCCGAAGCTGAACCTGATTTCCTTATTTTTAAACAATTCGTCAAAGAAATCTTTTTTAACTCCAAAATCCGTGAAGGGAAAGGCAAAAGCTTCATGTAAAAATCCCTGTTCTTTTAAATAACTGAAAGTGCGGTCCGTTGTTTCCATCTGCTGACCGAGGGAAAGATCTCCATATTGAGGGTGATCCCAGCTATGGGATGATATTCCAAACCCTTTTTCAGTCAACATTTTTAATTCCTGCACATTCATATAGGGCTTTTGCTCTTTAGAATAGGCTCTGTAATCTATTCCAAGTTGTTCTGCCAACGGTTCCAGAATATCTTTTTCCTGATATTTAATCTTCAAAATACTATTGATTAAAGCTTCTTTTCCCTTGTTGTTTTCGAGGGACAGCAAAGTATATATTTCAGGGGCTATAACGTTTGTTTTTTCAAGGGTATCTATAAGAAGACTTGCCTTGCATCTGAACATCATATCCTTATTATCAACAAAAGCAGGATTGATAAAATTACAGGCATAAATTCCTTTGCGTTCCAGAATGGGAACAGCTACATCATAAAATTGTCTGAAACCATCATCAAAAGTAAGAAGAGCGACCTTCTTTTTAGGTTTAAAACTACCATTGGCAAAGTCTTTAAATTCAGACCAGCTGATCATCTGGAAATGCTTTGAAAAACAGTCGAGATCGTCTTCGAACTGTCTGGAATTTTTGTAGTTGATGACATGCCTGATATGAGGCAAATGATCATCTGAAACACAGTGATAAAGAGGCAGGCAGTATTCCAGCGGAAAAGACTTTCCGATATGGTCTGTTTCGAAAGCTGTAAGTATATTGATGATTTTATCTTTCATCTCTATTAAATAAAAAGAATCTATTCAAACAGGATTTAAATAGATTCTTAAAGGTATTACTTTTATGTATTATTTGATCACCTTCATTTCGTCAATCAGCCATTTAGAATCGGCAAATTTATCAATAATGAAGAGGATATATTTTGTATCGACCATAATATTTCGGCTGAAACGCGGATCATAGTTGATATCACTCATCGTTCCTTCCCACTGTCTGTCGAAGTTCAGTCCCACAAGGTTTCCATTGGCATCAAGAGCCGGACTTCCTGAGTTACCTCCTGTTGTGTGGTTGGTTGCAGTGAATCCTACCGGAACATCTCCTGTTTTATCTTTATAAGCTCCATAATCTTTTTTGTTGTATAGATCAATCAGTTTTTTAGGAACGTCGAATTCATAATCTCCGGGAACATATTTTTCAATAACCCCTGCAAGATGCGTCTGGTAACCGTAAGAAACAGCGTCTCTTGGAGTTGATCCTTTTACTTTTCCATAAGTTACACGAAGGGTAGAGTTAGCATCCGGAAAGAATTTTCTGTCTTTATCCGTTGCCATCTGCTGTGCCATGAATTTCTTCTGAAGATCATCAATTTTCCCCTGAAGAGTAGTAAACTGAGGATCTGCAGCTTTCATGTATGTTTCCTTCATTAAAGCATACAACTGAAAAATAGGATCTTTCTTCAAAGTTCTGATCAGCTTATCCTGATTAGAAAAAGCCTTCTCAATATCTGCTGTCAGAGCGGCCCCATTGACCTGAGCTCTTCCGGTAACGATTGAATTTTTGGACATCTCCTCTATGATTGGGATATTCTGATTTTCGTCTTTATACTTGTTGAATCCTACAGGTAAGAATTGAGGTGCTGTCTTATTTACATATAAAGCCAGAAGTTTTGCCGTTACTTTTGCATCAAGTTCTGCGCTGTAATCTTTGTAGAAAGAAGTTACTTTTCCTTTTAATTTAGCAAGCTCTTTGTCGTCCATTTTACCGGCTTCAGTCGATACGATATAGTCATAGTAATCGCCTGCAAGCTTAAGGGTTTCTGCATTTCTCACCACTTCTGTATAGTAAGCGTTGTTTAATGCGTAAGGAGCCTGGTCATTATAGAGTTTATTCAGCTGATCCAATGTAGTTTTGATCTCAGGATTCTTTGCGATAAGAGACCCTTCGTACATTACTTTTTTCTCGACAGCATTGGATTTCTTTAATCCTTCTACCTCCCCGATCCATTTTTTCCAGTAATTGGCTACTGATGCATATTTTGAAGCATATTTAATACGTGTTTCACTGTCTGCACGCATTTTTTCGTCTAATGTTTTCAAAGCTACCTCACGTACAGCAATTCTCGCAGGATCAATATCTTTCATGATTTTCTCCACTGCTACTGCAGGAAGATATTCTGTAGTTTTTCCCGGGAATCCGAATACGAATGTAAAATCGTTCTCAGCTTTATCTTTAATAGAAACCGGCAAATAATGTTTCGGAACGTAAGGAATATTGTCTTTCGAATATTCTGCGGGTTTATTGTCTTTACCTGCATAAATTCTAAACATCGAGAAATCTCCTGTATGTCTCGGCCACACCCAGTTGTCTGTATCGCTTCCGAATTTTCCAATGCTTTGAGGCGGTGCCCCAACCAAACGGATATCTTTGTACGTTTCAGTGGTATAAGCGTAATATTTATTACCATAATACATTGACTTAACAATGATCGACTGGTAAGATTCTATTTTCTGAGCGTTTTTATAAACCTCGATATTTTTGTTGATTTTTTTTGTCAGTTCAGGTTCTACAAGGTTATCTGTTCCTTCTAAAATCTGATCTGTTGCTTCTTTGATGTCTACAATGAAGTCTACTTTTACACCCGGATTTGGAAGCTCTCCCTCCGGATTTTTAGCCCAAAAACCATTGGAAAGAAGGTCATTCTGTACCGTAGAATGTGCCTGAATCTGCCCATATCCACAGTGGTGGTTGGTCAGTAATAAGCCTTTAGGTGAAATAATTTCCGCGGTACATCCACCGTTAAACTGCACGACCGCATCCTTTATGCTTGGCTTCTGGGTATTGAAAATGTCCTTAGCAGAGATCTTCATACCCAGATCCTTCATTTCCTTTTCATTAAGCTCTGTCGGAATCCACATTCCTCCATATTGCTGAGCAAATGCCATTGCAGCCGGCAAAAGAAATACGGATAAAAGTATCTTTTTTGTCATAATCAAAATTTTGCCCCAATTTACAAAGAATATTATACATATGCCTTATGTAATTTTTTGCGGGATATTGGGATGAGAATTTGGATAAGAGTCAGGAACCAAGAATTAAGATGCCAGACGTCAGATTTCAGATTTCAGACATTAGACATTTTATTCAATATTCAAATTTTCAGAAGATTCACGGATGAGGCTTTATTACTTTCATCAGACAACCAGCAACTCATGTACACCCACAAACTCTTATGCCCAAACCACTCCTGATCTTCTATCCAAATCCCCCAAACATACACCTTGCCAATGGCTCAGTTTTTGTTTGAATTACAGCACTTAATTATTAATATATTTTAAATTATTACATCATGATGAATAGCAAAATGTTCATTCTCGGAATTGCATCAGCGGTTTTTTTGGTATCGTGTAATCAGAAAGAAAAAACTACCGAAAGTACAGACGCAGCAACAGATTCTGCAGCAGTTCAGACAATACCATCAGACAGCAGTATTACAAAAGCTACTCCTACTGCTCCCGGTGACACTTCAGAAAATGCTTTGGACTGGCCTGGTACTTATGAAGCTATAGTTCCTTGTGCAGACTGTCCGGGAATCAACACTTCTCTTACTCTTAATAATGATAAAACATTCAATATCACTGAAGAATACATCCAAAGAGATTCAAAAAAACAGGATAAAGGAACTTTTGAATGGGACGCAACCGGAAGTATGATCACTTTAAAAGGAAAAACGGCCCATTACAAGTACAAAGTGGGTGAAAATAAATTGATACAGCTTGATATGGACGGAAAGGAAATTGCCGGACCCCACAAGGATCTGTATATTTTCAAGAAAAAATAAGGGCTCAGGCCTTTATTTTTTTGCTTTGTCTTAAAACTGGTACGCTGTAATTTTAGGATCATTGATGAGACTTCTTACTACTTCATCATGTTTAGTATGTTTCCCTGTGAGCCTCCAGGTTATGGATAGATTTCCCTGTGTATACTGCATTTTCAGCATAAAATATTTAAGATGGTGGTCTTCAAATATTTTTTCGCAATGGCTGATATCTTCTGATCCCACCACCGTGATTCTGTATTCTCTAATCTTGTGGCTGCTGTCTATAAAATTCTGTAGATAAATAAGTGCACTCAGAATCAAAATAACCAAAGCTGTTCCTAAAAGCGAAAGATAGACATACCCTGAACCTACGGCCATTCCTATGGAAGCGGTAGCCCAGATGGTGGTTGCTGTTGTGATTCCATCAATCTTGTTGTCCCCTTTAAAAATAACGCCAGCTCCCAGAAAACCGATCCCGGTAATGATATTGGCTGCAAGACGGTCAGGATTCTGAACTCCTATTTTTATGGAAAGAATGGTAAAAAGACAGGATCCGAAACACACCAAAATAAATGTACGGAGTCCCGCAGATTTATTCCGGTATTCGCGTTCTGCACCGATCATCAGCCCCAGAAGGACAGAGATCAGTATCAGCAGCAGCTCGTTTTGAACCGCAAAATGATCCTGAAGAAATTCCATTATATAGAGTTTTACATGACTAAAATTACGATAAAAAAGTATATCACAATATTTTTTGAACTTTGTACTTTAGCTTTATCAAAATTCTCATTTAAAAGAAAAGTTTTGTAATATTACATTTTAAAATCAATAACAGATTCACCATGGAACCTACTTTTTTTGCAATAAAGGAAGAATTCAGAAAGTGGCTGGAGGACAATCATATGAAAGAAAAGGAAGTTCTGGTAGGTTTCTATAAAAAAGGTACCGGAAAAGCTTCTATGAACTGGTCCGAATCTGTGGATCAGGCGTTATGTTTTGGATGGATAGACGGCGTCAGAAGATCAATAGACAGTGAAAGTTATTATAACCGTTTTACCCCTAGAAAACCGAACAGTAACTGGAGTCTCATTAACATTAAAAAAGTCGAAGAGCTTACGAAAGCCGGGCTGATGACTTCTGAAGGACAGAAAGCATTTGAAGCAAGAAAAGAGGATAAAACAGGGGTTTATTCGCATGAGACGGAACATATTCTTGATCCTGCGTATGAGAAGAAGTTCAAAACTCATAAAAATGCCTGGGAATTTTTTGAAAAGCAGGCTCCATCTTATAAAAAGGTGACCATTCACTGGCTAATGAGTGCAAAACAGGAAACAACAAGACTTTCAAGACTGGATAAAGTAATCAGCGAAAGCGAACAGTTAAAAAGATTAAAATAAATATACAGTATACTTAAAAAATAATTTATGGAGAAAGAGATTTCACACTTTTGGTTGGGATATTTTAAAAATGAAGATGACTTCGATCATTTTGTTGAAGAGGATGAAAGTTATTATACAGAGGAAGAAAACGAAGACCTTTATGTATCAAAATTCGCCGAAACACAAAATATACAATGGTTTGATTATGATTTTCTGGAATATGGTTTTGAAGATGAAAATTTAGGCATCTACGAAAAATTCACAGATTATTCTTATGCCGATCAATGGATTCCGGTTATTGAACAGAAAATTAATGAACTTGGTCTGGAAACTCCTGTGAATGCTATTATTTTTGCCAATAAACATACTATTCCGAATCCTGTTTCGGTGAATGATGAAGAATATGCATTATACTATATTGGAGAAATTGAATATAGTATCTAGGCCAGGCTTCTACAAAAAGAGTTTTAATATAGGATCAAGGAAATCTGACGATTTTTAAGATCCTTTATTTTTTCAGCTTTATAGAGCTTACCCTGAAAATGGATGCCTATTTTAAGGGTAATAAACAGTAACCTGTCTGATAAATTTCTCACTAATGAGACGAAAATATCTACAATTTTGAAAAAAACTATATCTTTTTTATTTTTGATTTTGGTGATTTTAATACCTGCTCAAAAAATTCCTGCTTTCACACTCCGTTCAGAGGTGAGTTCTTATACGCAATTTGGACTTAGGGGATTAAATAACAGTGACTTGTATATCATTTTAGGCTCTTCAGGTATTACACCTGAGATATCTCCTTCTTATACAGTATATATTTTTAACACTAAAGGTGCTGTAACTGCCTATCATAAAAATACAGCATTATCTTCCGAAAGAATAGAGCTTTCTGAGGCGCAGAAAAAGATGCTTTTTGACATCATCAATTCAAAAAAATTCGAAAGATTTTTAAAATATAATCAGGAAGATTTTGAGTTCAAAGAAATAAAGAAAAAGAAAATCGATCCTCTTTTAATGGGTACTACTTACAGTCTCACTGTCATTCAAAACGGTAAACAAAACACCTATTCTTATAGGGACATTGAATATCATCTGAAATCTGATGATCAACGTATTAATAAGCGTATATTGAAAAAATATGCTGCCATTCTGGATATGTTCGGGGAATTGAAAGCCGATAGAGGGCATTGAGTTTCGTTAGAAAATCTTGGCTGTTAAACTTGTCAACAGTGAGCTGATTAAAAGATAAATGATTAATTCAGATTAAATAACCATTTCAAAAATAAAACTATCTTTACTCTCAATGAATATTTACTCCGCCCTTCAGATGGGTGATTATCATACCCTTCATTGTGAAGATTATTTACTCACTAAAAAAATTGGCTCTGACCTATTACTATGTGCTGTAATGGATGGGTGTTCCACGGCGATGGACAGTCACTTTGCATCAGCCATTATGGGTAAGATTTTACGAAAAATAGCAATTGAAAAAGGGTATCGCGATCTTTACGAAAAGAATCACACGAAAACCCTCGATGAAAAACTGAAAGAAATTCTACAGGATCTATTCGAAGAAATGACTTTCGTTAAAAACAGACTTATGCTGGATGAAAAAGAACTGCTGAGTACACTTATCATTCTACTCTATAATAAAAAAGAAAATACAGGTGTTGTTCTATCTGTTGGAGATGGAGTAATCTGTATTGATGGGAAAATAACTGAATTTGACCGAGATAATAAGCCTGATTATTTAGCCTATCATCTCCATGAAAATTTTGAAAAATGGTATGCCCAACAGCATCAAAAGATCTTTTTCGATCATATAAATGATATTTCTATTGCTACTGACGGTATGTCAACTTTCTCCCGGATCAAAAAAACGGATAATGAGGATCATATAGATCCCCTAGAATATATGATGATCAGCCAGTCTAATATAAGTACTGAAGACATGCTTAACAGAAAGCTAAAAAAACTTGAACATCATTATGGTTTAAAACCCACCGATGATCTTGCTATCATCAGATTGATAAAGGAATGTTCAATACCTCTTTAAATAAAAACTAAAAATCTACAAAACAAAAAAATTGAAAAAACTTATTCCTTCACTTTTTTTATTCCTTGTATTTCTTTGTGCATGCAAAAAAGATAAAACATCAGATACAGATTATAAAAATGGAACTGCCACAAAAATAACCGCGCCAATAGATACTGTAAACAATCATCTCAGCCAACAACAACCCGAATTTCTTAAAAATGGAAAAAAGCCCTCTGATCTGGTTCCGGAAGGATATGAAATTCAGTATGATACGGAAGGAGATCTTAATCAGGATGGATGGCCTGATATGGCTTTGGTCATCAGAAAAAAAGAAGATACACTGGCCCGCAGAAAAATGCTTATCCTACTGAGAAATTCAGATAAAACCTATAGGCTTGACAAAATCTCGGAAACCGCTTTTCCTGATGAATATAATGAAGCCGGTTATAAGATGAACGACACGGAAGATATTTCCATCAATAAAGGAGAACTGTCTATCAATCTTTATGATATTGGACCTAACGGAAACCTATTCAGTACCTTTAAGTACCTCAACGGAGATCTCATTCTTACGTATATTGAGACCTATAATATGGGAGCAGGTTCCCATTCCGCGCTCTATTACGAACCGATGAAGGGAAAACTGATCCAAGAGACCATGAATACCATGGAGGAAGAAATGCCTTCAAAATCTAAAACAATTCATCTTAAAAAAGAAAGATTTTTATTTGAAAAAACCTCTCCAGATAAGGTGATCCAAAAAGCGTATGGATTTATGCATGATGAATAAACACAGGGAGATGTGGAATTCCGCCAATTCAAAATAGCGAAAAAGGGTAATGGATTGATAGGTTTAATAATACGAATTTTGTTATATCAGGTTTGAGAAAACAATACAACAAAAGCAAAAGGATTAAAAGAACATATCATGAAAACATTAAATTTTGGACTGTTAGGAAAAGAAAACACAAGTCCTTTTATCATTACTGCCATCCTCTACAGTATTACTTTATGCTTACCTTTTATTTATTTTTTATATCTGAAGGGGCAGCCCCTCATTACTCCAATCTTGAGAACATGAATGAGGATGGTAAAACAATCGTTACCAAAGACTGGAGAGACGATGCAGAATCAAGACCGTTTAAGCTGCTTACAAGGGCCTCTATTTTTAGTGCTGCTTTATCTTTTGGGGCGCTTGGTGCAGCAGTAAGTCTGATCACCCGTGCAAGAAGGCCGGGTGTTTTTGATTATAAAATAACTATTAAGGAATTAATTTCAATACAGACCATAGGGGCGGTTTTTGCCTTTATTCTTTCTCTGATCTTTATGGGAGAGATGATTGGCGGAACATTATTCCCCAATGCAGAGGAATTCTACTACATCGTTTATATTCCCGCAGCGCTGGCTAAGCTTCTGGTATGGTCTTTTCTGGCAGGCTTTGCCGAAAGATTTGTCCCTAATATTCTGGAAAATCTTACCAAGCTAAAGGATGTCAATGAAGAATCATAAATTAATTCTTTTTTTCCTGTAAAAACTACCACAAAAGTAGTATTTCACAGGAAATTTATACTTTATATATTTACTGGGTATTGATGTGAATGAATTTCATTCTTTAAAATACGGCCTTAAAAAAAACCGGAGACGAAGGTAAAATCAATGAGGTGAAAAATGATTACAGAAGTTTCCTGTCAATACAGGAAGTTTGGAAGGCTAAATTTTTTAGTCTTCTTTTTTGTTTTAAGAAATTACTCTTGAATTTTTTGCAGCATACGTGCGACTAAGAATCTTACAGAATTAAAAAAAATAAGGTGAGCTTAAAAACCACCTTATCTTTTATTTTAGTTCTATTCTGTTAATGCGCTTCGAGCCAGTTATTCCCGACTCCAACCTCTACCAGTAATGGCACCTGGGTTTCCAGGGCACTTTCCATTTCGGTTTTAATCAGTTTTGAAGCTCTTTCAATTTCGTCAACAGGAGCCTCAAATACAAGTTCATCATGTACCTGAAGTAGCATTTTCGTTTGCAGTTCCTGTTCTTTAAGCTCTTTATCGATTTTGATCATAGCCAGTTTTACAACATCAGCAGCACTCCCCTGAACCGGAGCATTCACAGCGTTTCTTTCTGCATGTCCTCTTACCACGAAGTTATTGGAATTGATATCTTTTAAATGGCGTTTTCTTCCTAAGATCGTTTCTACATATCCTATCTGACGGGCTTTGCTTACCTGCTCAGCCATATATTCTTTTAACTTTGGATAGGTTAGAAAATAGGCTTCGATCATCTGTTTGGCCTCAGTTCTTGAAAGCCCGGTCTGCTCTGCCAATGCAAATGCTCCCTGACCGTAGATAATTCCAAAGTTGACTGTTTTTGCCTGGCTTCTCTGCGTTTTGGAAACTTCTTCCAATGGAATTTTGAATAGTTTTGCTGCTGTTGACGCATGAATATCTTCTCCATCCTGAAACGCTTTGATCATATTATTTTCTCCTGAGATTTCGGCAATCAGACGAAGTTCGATCTGCGAGTAATCGGCTGAGATGATCTTTTTTCCTTCTCCAGAAACAAAAGCTCCCCTGATCTGCTGTCCGCGGAGTGTTCTGATCGGAATATTCTGAAGGTTAGGATTTACACTTGCCAGACGCCCGGTAGCAGCCGTAGTCTGAGAGAAATTGGTATGTACCCTGCTATCCAGTTTATCGATCTGTGAAGGCAGCGCATCTACATAGGTAGATTTTAATTTCTGATAAGTTCTGTATTCCAGAATATGCTTGATGATCTCATGTTTCGAGGAAAGCTTTTGGAGCACGTCTTCAGAAGTGGCGTATTGTCCGGTTTTTGTTTTCTTGGCTTTAGGGTCCAGCTGCATTTTTTCAAACAGGATTTCTCCAAGCTGTTTTGGTGAATTCATGTTGAATTCTTCTCCTGAAAGATCAAAAATTGTAGTTTCAAGCTGTCTTAAATCATTTTCAAGATCGATACTTTCCTGTGCAAGCCATTTTTCGTCCAATGAAATTCCGGAAAGCTCCATTTTTGCCAATACTTCCATGAGAGGCATTTCTATGTTGAAGAAAAGATCTTCTAAGTTTTCTTTTTTTAATTGTGGCGCAAAGAGCTCATACAACTGGAATGTTACGTCAGCATCTTCTGCAGCGTAATCAGTCTGTGTTCTCAGATCTGCATCTCTGAAAGTCCCTTGATTCTTACCTTTTTTCCCGATAATTGTTTCAATGGAAACAGGTTTGTAATTCAGGTATACTTCTGAAAGATAATCCATTCCGTGTCTTCCATCCGGATTCAGCAGATAATGGGCAATCATGGTATCGAAGATGGCTCCTTTTACAGTAATATCGTACTGTTTTAATATTTTATAATCGAATTTTAAATTGTGTGCGATTTTCAAAAGGTCTTCTTTTTCAAAGAATGGTCTGAAAATTTCCAGAGTCTGGAGCACTTCCCCTTTGTCTTCGGATAGTGGAATATAATAAGCCAATCCTTTTTTATAGGAAAAACTCATTCCAACAAGCTCAGCTTCCAGTTCATTCAGTGAAGTGGTTTCGGTATCAAAACATACTGCTTTCTGCTTTAATAAATTATTAACCAGAACTTTCTGTGCTTTTGGATTATCTACAAACTGATACAAATGATCATTATGCTCTATATTTGATTTGGTAGAGGTTGCCTGATCCAGTTCTTCAAAATTGGCAAACAGGTCAAGCTGCATTGCCTGTCCTTTTATTTCTGCTCCGGTCGGTTTCTGTGTAATCTCAACTTCAGTTACCACAAGTGTTTCTACAGGTGCAGAAGCAAAAGCTCTGTACAGATTTTCATATAATCTTCTGAATTCGATTTCGTCAAAAACTTCTTTTACCTTTTCGAAGTCCGGTGTATCCAGATCATATTGTTCCTGATGAAATTCAACGGGTACATCACAGATAATCGTCGCTAGTTTTTTCGATAAAATTCCCCTTTCTGCAGAGGCTTCTACTTTTTCTTTCAGCTTTCCTTTCAGCTTATCAGTGTTTTGCAATAAGGTTTCAATATTACCAAATTCTTTAAGGAATTTCATAGCCGTTTTCTCTCCTACTCCATCCAGCCCCGGGATATTATCTACCGCATCACCCATCATCGCAAGGAAATCAATAACCTGTTTTGGATCTTCAATTTCGTATTTTGCTTTGACCTCTTCTACTCCTAAAATCTCGATATCACCGCCTTTTAAGCCTGGTTTATAGATCTTGATTTTATCGGTAACCAGCTGGGCAAAATCTTTATCCGGTGTCACCATAAAAGTGGTATATCCTTCTTTTTCTGCTTTGCAGGCAATGGTTCCTATAACATCATCTGCTTCGTAACCTTCTACTCCCAAAATCGGGATATGCATTGCCTGAAGAATTCTGTGAATGTATGGAATAGCAATTTTGATCGCTTCAGGAGTTTCGCTTCTATTGGCTTTGTAGTCCGCATAATCATCGGTTCTTACGCTTGCCTGTCCTACATCAAAAACAACCGCTAAATGAGATGGCTTTTCTCTTCTGATGAGTTCTATCAAAGAGTTGGTAAAGCCAAAAATAGCAGAAGTATCCAAACCTGTGCTGGTGAGTCTCGGATTCCTGATCAATGCGTAATAACCTCTAAAGATCATTGCATAAGCATCGATAAGAAAGAGTCTTTTATCTTGTGTTGCGTCCATAATATCTATAATGAACAAATATAAGAAAATAGGAATATTTCTTTGAGTTATAAATCATGAATTATGGGATTTGGTTTGAGAGCCGGAGGGTTGGTGAGTTAGAGGGTTTCGAGTGTGTAACTCTCAAAATAATTTCCCTTACCTCATTTTCTTCACTAAATCCCCATGTTTGAAATCTGATCTATAAAATCTTGTTTCTTGCATCAATCCTCCACCATTGACTTGCGAAGCAAAATTCACCATTAACAACCCATATTACTATTTACGACTGTCTGAAATCTGATGTCTGATGTCTGATGTCTGATGTCTAATATCTAATTAAAGTTCAGACAAAAAAAAACAGAACAGCATTTCTGCTGTTCTGTTCTGATGTTATTTTTGTATTAAAAGACTTGGGCCTATTAATTATTGACCTCCTGGCCACATTCCTCTGTATTCAGAATTACCTAGAGTGATTACCTCTGCGCTGATTACAAAACTGATTAGCATACTGTTGCTGTCAATCGCATCGAAGTCTACTTCGTGTTGAATTACATATCCATTTTCCCACTTCAAAGTAGTTAATGTACCTTCTTCGTGAGATTTATTGAAAGTAACCTCACCTGTTGTAGGCTTATATTTTCCGTTCAATAAACTTTCTAAGATATCAGATTTTTCAGTAGCTTCTACTGTAACTTTGATAAGAGCGTTAGAAGGATCAGATGCTACACGTCCTGAAACGTCTGTAGATCTTGATACGCTATAATTAAGCTTTAATAATTTTTGCTCTCCTCCGTTGTTGAATTTTAAGATTCCTCTTGAATTTGCTGCCATGATTGGTGAATTTAATTGTTATATAATATTGTGATTAGTGATTGATTACAGAGCAAAGATAGACCCGATACAGGTAAAGAAAAAGTTTTTGGGTATAAATCTGAAATATTGTAGTAATACTACGATTTGATGTAGTAATTCTACGACTTTTGATTTAACATAATAGCTTAATTATCTATTTATAAAAGGTTTACTGATATTTGAATGATCATGAAAAGCGATCGTTTTACACCACAAAGAGAATTATCGTATAAAAATTATCTATTTATATTTGAAAAAGATAAAAAGTAACTACGTTTAATAATATGGGGAAATATCAAATCAAAAGAATAATGTATTAAAATTCACTTACTCTTTTGCATTCATCATTACAGAAGACTCTGCCTCTTTCTTTTCAGCTCTATCTTTTCTAATAGACATTCCGGTAGTAATTGAAAAACCTGCGATGGTTACAAATACCCAAATCATATTCAGATAATAAATAAGATCTTTTGAAGGTACTGTATAATCTTTATAGGTCAGATACTCTTTAATACTGTAATCATATTTTTCTTGGGGAATATAACTGTTTTTAATAGGCCCAAAGCCATACTGTAAAACAATAATCGGATCGTTAACAGTTCCTTTTTTATTTTTCAATTCATTATTATTTACGGCTAACCAAAAACTTTCATCGTTTTTACTAATATCAATGAAGCTTTGTGGATAATATAGCTCAAGCTTATAAATTTTACCCGCAGTTTTATCTTTAATAAGAGATATTTCTTTTGTACTATATTTTTTAACAAAAGGAGTACCATCAAAATAGATCTCATTCTTATCTTCCTTTAGTAATTTTTCATAATTGGGAACTTTTATAATTGTTGAATTGCTTTTGTATTTGTTAATAGTATTTGCAGTAACCTCTTTTTGTCTCTTTATTTCTTTATATCCTGGAATTACAATTCTAAAAATAATTAACAGTAAAATATTGATGGCGAAAAATAGTCGCATCTTACTAAGTATGGTCATAATTTAAATTTTTTGTGCGATAATACTTTTCCCCGATCCTGTATCTGAAGCAGAGAGTTTTTTTATTACTTCAGTATTTTTATTCTCTAAATCACTTTCAAGTTGATTAACGTAATAATCTGCTATAGCTGCGGCTATAGTCACTCCCATCCCTGCAAGAAATCCAGATTTTCCATAAAAAAAATCTTTAGCAAAGGCAGCTCCAATTACATTTTTTTTACTAGAAGCAATTAATCCTATCCATTTATCCGGACCATACAATTTTATCCCTGCAAGAGTCCATCCAAAAGGCGTGTTTTTTTCACCTACCGCATAAACGCCAGCACCAGCTATTGCATTATATACTGCTACTGGGGCATTTGGAGAGGTATATCCGGTAGCTACACCATAAACAGCTTGAGACAATATTTGCACAGCAAGCTCTTGCCTTGCATTATATTTCATAGAATCAGATACTTTTTGTGCTAAGCCTTCTGTTTCAGATGCAATTAATATTCCTCCTTGCTTACATGTCAAAATAGAGTGATTATACAATAAGGGATTTTTTCCTTTTATCGTAACTTTTTTATGAACCCTTTCCCAATTTCCCTCTTTCTGTTTATCTGAACAATCATGAGTAATTACCGCAACTGTTGTTCCTATAGCAACAATGGCTATAGCTCCCAATGCGATCCAGCCTACCGGTCCGCTTAATACTAATGCTGCACCGACAGCTATTCCACCAATCAAAGCCAACATTCCTCCCCAAAATTTTGCAGGAGATTTACATTTAAAACATTCCTTTGTATTTTTGTCTAGTTCTGTAAGCAGACGCTTCCCCACAGAATATTGAACTTTATTATCCTCTTTATCAAGATGTCTCTTCAATTGCTGTGGAGTTCCAGCCAAATCAAAAGAACATGAAAGCCATGCCTTTTCTTCAATATATCCCTTCATAACTCTACTCTTTTAAGTTCGTATAATACTTGAGATTCCATATTATTTTTAATTCTTTCACTTATACTTACAGAAGCTTCATTAATCAAACCATCTTCTTTTGATACAGAAAAATCTATTTCAATATCATATAAATAATCTGTAAATTTAAATTCTATCTGAGGTCTATAGAATTTCTCATATAACAAAATCATACTATCTATATCTACAAATTTGGGTCTTCCTTTTTTTGTATAATTAACTACAGATTTGTCTTCACTACTTTTTGTCGTTTCAAAATCAACCGTAAATGCAATTTGTGGAAAAAAATGTGATTCTGTATCAAACTGCTCATGTTCAAAATTATTAAAAGATTTCGTTAGATACTGACCAAACATAATCTTATTAAAAAGATTCGTATTGCTATTTTTTAATAAAATAATTTTTGAATTATACTCAATATTTCCGGCATTTATAATCTTATCTAATACCTCTGAAGGACTTTTCTGAAAAAACTTATTCATTGGGAGCTGTTTTTTAAAACGGTGCCAATTCTGCTGTATAGTTTCCTCATTTAATAGATCTGCAATAGCCCCTTTCTCATCTAATAAATATATAATGTTGCTTTTAACAGTATCTGATGACCTTATAAAATCAGATAATTCTTCGGATCCTTGGGTATAAAAATTATAAATACTATCATCTAATCTTACATCAGCTATTATCTCTTCATTCATTTTATTTTGTAATAAAAGATAATAATCACATTGAATAGCAGAATGAGCACTAATCACATCATTCAGTTTAATTATATTTATCTGCTTAGTTCTGTATCTTGCTTCCCTTTTTGAAATCTTACTGAATACATTTTCTGTAAAACTATTTTTATCATTTGATTCAAAAGATTCTTTATTTTTCAAAAAAATAAATTTCAAATGTATAGGTAATTTATTGGCAATGATAACATTGGTCATACCACAGTTTTCATTATGAAAACCAACAAGTTCCTTTACACTGATTTCTTGCTGTTCAGCTATAGACAGTAAAGTATCACCTTGCTGTATTTTATACTTTATAAACTCCATCATTAATTAATATCAACTTGTGGCGAACCTGTTATTGTAGTACTTCCTTTAAACACTGCTGTTGCAGTGGTCCCTCCTTTTACTGTTACATCATTATTCCCAACTATTCCTATCCCGTTAGCTCCAAGTGCAATAATATCTCCTTGGATAACAATTTTCCCATCACAAGTCATCGTAATAGAGCTGCTTCCTGTTTCCAGTTTTATTTCGGAAGCACTTTTAATATTTATTTTCCCACCATTATCCATTGTTATTGTAGACTGTCCTTTCCCTACATTAATCGTACTGTTGGTACTCACGTTGACTGTTTGATTATTACCAATATTCTCTGTACTATCATTACTTACATCCGTATTAATATCTCCGGTTCCGCTTAAAGTGACATGATTTCCACTTCGGTCCTTAATCTCAATCCCACAGCCATCATGAAATTGGATAATATTTCCACTTTTACTGCTTAAGCTCATCACATTATTCCCGGCTCCGCCCCCTGCACCAATATTTCCATGGAACATTCCTCCCATCACAAATGGACGGTCTGGATGCTGATGAACGAAATTGATAATTACCTGATCACCTTCTTCCGGAACAGACATAAATCCACGGTTTTTATTGACTTTATCACTGCTTCCCGCATCAGGAGACATCACACGGATAAACTCTGTGGTATCATGCCCGCTCTGCCAGTCGAACTGGACCTTTACCCTCCCTTGGTTCAGAGGATCGGTATTGGAAACAACTTTTGCAAATTGGGACTCTGCCTTAGGGGTTTCAAATTCCGGACGGGGGATAAATCCTGTATCTGCAGCAATAGCTTCAAAAGTCCCGTCGTAATACCCCCTTGCATCTACTTCATGGGTAACTCCGATGATCATTAATTTGGTAAAATAGCTTGTATCATTGGTATCTGGTTTACGCATTTCAATATCTGCGGTACATCCGGGATATAAGAACGGAACTGTCGTAGATCCTGAAGTAATGAAGACCTCCGAAGCTTTGCTTCCTGCAGTTCCTTTCTGGGAAGCGTCAATATCCATAAAAGAGGTCGCCTTAATAGGCGCAACCCTTAAAGAAGGCGTCTTAAAAGTTCTTTCTGAAATTTCATATGCCCGCTTGGCAATATCCGATGTATGGCTGATTTTTGAATTTCCAGTGGTCAGTTTTTCATTTTTGCTGCTGTTGTAACCATAAAAGCTTGGACTTACATGCTGGGCTTTCATTCTGATGGCAATATCACTTACACTGCTGCCATAGGTAAGCATAACGGCCTTTTCCTGTGGCGGAAGTTTCCCGAAATGCAATACTTCCCCGTCATAATAAAACTGCTCGCCATATGCCTCTGCTACTCTGGCCAGATAATTATAATGAGTTTCTTCGTATTGAGAACTGTAAGGAACATTTCCGTGCTGGGCATCTATCCTGAAATCAAATTTATTCTGCCCTAAACCTTCTCTTATCACATGATCTGCAATACTGTTCAGACTCACTTCCTGCCCACCGCCGAAACTCTGGATATGAGGAGCTGCATCCAGCAGAATTGTCGGACTGAAACCTGTAAGAACAATATTACCCAGATTCCCTTGTTCCTGGCTGAAGCCTACTTCTGTAATAACTCCTACAAAATTACGCTCAGGGCCTTCTTCAATATCTTTATATTTAAATACGACTGTAATTCTTTTTCCTAAAAAATTCTGTGCCTCCTGCAAATTATGATTTTCTGCACCTCCCAATGTGTCATGGGCAAGGGTCAGGATGAATTCATGGTGTTTTGAAGCACTTTGTGACAATTTAAAATGCTTAAAGTGTTTGATGATTTGTCCTTCTATCACAATATCAAGCATGATAACACGGTTTATCCCCGCAATTAAGCTTTGAGGAATAGCCTGGGCATTATGTATTCTGGAAGTTGGCTGTTTTGCCCATACCTTGCTTTCGGTAACGGAAGGGGTATTGGGAACCAGGGTTTGGTTCATAAACATTTTAGAATTCTGTGCGGCACCTGAATATATTTCCTGAGCCTTTTTTGCAGACTTTTTAACAGCTTCATCTGCTTTTTGAATCTTGTCATCTATTTTTTGAACGGCAATATTTTCAGCACTTTTCAAATTTTCCGATCCGCCTGTATCTTTTATAGCACCTTTGCTACTTTGTCCTTTTATTGATCGATCATCTTTAAACATAGTGTGTTTTTTTTTAATTATACTGTATAAGTTTAACTTCAAGATATCAGTGGTGATATGAAAGCATTCTCCATCCTTATTTTGCAACGCAGACAAGAACTTCGACAGGATCTGTTCTTAATACTCCTGATCTAAAACGCCAAAAAACAGAACAGTATATCCTGATGAATATACTATTCTGTACTAATTTATTTTTACTAAGGGATTGTTCAGATTATTTGCCATCTGAAGGCCACATTCCGCGATATTCAGAATTACCTAGAGTGATAACTTCTGCGCTTATTACAAAGCTTATCAGCATACTGTTTTCGTCTACAGCGTCGAAGTCCACTTCGTGCTGAATGACATATCCGTTTTCCCACTTCAAAGTAGTTAATGTACCTTCTTCGTGAGATTTGTTGAAAGTAACTTCTCCTGTGGTAGGCTTATACTTTCCGTTCAGTAAGCTTTCAAGGATGTCCGACTTTTCGGTAGCTTCTACTGTAACTTTAATCAATGCATTAGAAGGATCAGATGCTACACGTCCTGAAACGTCCGTAGATCTTGATACGCTGTAATTAAGTTTTAATAACTTTTGCTCTCCTCCGTTGTTGAATTTTAAGATTCCTCTTGAATTTGCTGCCATGATTGGTAAATTTTAACTGTTAATATTTTGTGATTGGGTGATTTATTATATAGCAAATATAGAACGGTATATTTCGATAAAAAAGCTTTTAGACAGAAATCTCAAAATTTGTAGTAGTTCTACGATTTCATGTAGTAATTCTACGATCATAGATTTAAAAAACACCGATAAACAACTGAATTAAAACCAATTAAAACACCAATTATAAACTAATAAAACCAAACATTTTACACCTTAAAGAGAAATATTAAGAATTTTTAAGATAAAAAGAACCCCGTAGCAGGTCATAAAAAATTATATATAGATATGAAAATAGCCGTTACAAAAAAGTAACGGCTATAAGATTTTTCTACTATTTTTTAATACCTGCTGAAGGTTACTGCTGAGTACGGCTGCCCTCTTTTATAGAACGGGAAAGAATCTTATTTTTTCTCAAGAGAAAATCAGGCATAAGATCAGTAGGGAGATAAAGAGAACTTTCCCCCTTTTTCTGGAGCTCCTCTACAATTCCCGGATTCCAGGCAAGGATCTCATTCACCTGAACTTTCAGCTCATCTGCAATGATGTCCAGATTAAACCCAGCATTAATCTCCGTTTCCTGCAGAGGGACATCAGTATTTTGACGGCCTCCCCCTTCAGCAAAGAAAACTTTATTAAGCCTTGAAGAATTATAATTATTTAAAACATTTTCCAGCTCACCGGTTGCATAGCAGGCATTCAGGTATTTTTTTACATGATTGATGGTCTCTCCGGGGAGATATTTGGAGAATAGATGGTACTGTGTAGAACCTGCCGCCTGTACAGCTTTGGCAATATTACCTTCACCACAGTTATAGGCAGCAACTACCGTGATCCAGTCACCATACTTTCTGTATAGATTCGCTAAAGAAACTACTGCTACCTTGGTACTTTTGTATACATCTGTACGGTTCTGCTCTGTAAGCCCATACTGATTCGCGTGTGCAGTCATAAACTGCCATATTCCTACAGCTCCAGCTCCTGAGGTTATATTTCTGTTAAAATGGGATTCAATCAGGGCCAGATTTCTCAGGTGCTTAGGCAATCCTTTCTGCGCTAGTGAGTATTCGATGAATTCAACAATTTCCTTATTGGAATTGATGATGTTATTGTATTTTCTTACGCTGCTTTCTGAGGTATCAGAAGCTGCAAGAAATTGTCCGTTTACCGTTACAAAAGTTCCTGCCAGCATGAGTCCCGTAAAAATATTTTTGAATACAGTTTTCATTTTAGTTCCTTAATGGTTATCTGCAAAGAAAGCTTAAGTTTTCTTTATTTTATGATTAATCTACTTTCCAGCTTAATTTTTCCTCTTCACTGTTCCAGTCAACATGAATAGTCTGTCCGGATTTCACTTCTTCTCTTACGATCATTTTAGAAATCGGTCTCGCCAGCTGCGCACGGATCACGCCTGAAATCTGTCTTGCTCCGTATTTGCTGCTGAACCCACCCAATGCAAGGTTTTTTACCGCTTCATCTGTGATCTTTAAAGTCATTCCTAATCGCATCAGTGAAGTGTGAAGTGACTTCAGCTGAATATTGAAAATTCTCTCTGCAATCGATTCAGTGATCGGTGCAAAAGGAATAATTTCTGTGATCCTTGCCAAGAACTCGGGCCTGAATCTTCCTGAGTTGGACATGATCTGCATCAGTGCTGATGATTCCGGAACTTTTCCTTCTTCAAACTGTTTCACAATCTCTTCACTTCCAATATTTGAAGTAAATAATATAATAGCATTACTGAAATCTCCCTCTTTTCCTAATTTATCATGAACCTTTCCTTCATCCATGATCTGTAAGAATACATCAAAAACGGAATGGTGGGCTTTTTCAATTTCATCAAATAAAACAACGGTATACGGCTGCTGTCTGATCTTATTGACCAGCATTCCTCCTTCTTCATATCCTACATACCCGGGAGGCGCACCATATAAGAGTGCCGCGGAATGTTCTTCTTTAAATTCGGACATATCAAAACGTACCATCGCTTTCTCATCATTGAAAAGAAGCTCTGCCATGGATTTTGCCAACTCTGTTTTACCTGTTCCGGTAGGTCCCAGAAGGAAGAACGATCCGATGGGTTGTCCGGGTTTATTAAGTCCGCTTCGGTTTTCCACAATAGCATCTGAAAGAATTTTTAAGGCATGATCCTGCCCTACTACTCTATTCAATAAAAGGGATTCCATATTCAGGAGCTTTTCTTTTTCCTGTGCCTGGATTTTTCCAATTGGAATATTTGTTTTTGCCGCCATCACTGCTGCCAGTTCTAAGCGGTCTACTTTTTCTCTTTTTACGGCTGCATGCTGTAAAAGTTCTGCATAGGTATCGTCAATGATCTTATGAATCTGATCAACAGGCATCGAATTATCAATAGCCGGCTGCTCACTTAGCGATCCCCAAAGAATAGGACTTATTTTATCTCTCAGAAGATTATAGTTCCAGATCAGCTCATTCGCCTGATCTTTAGTGTCGGTAAATTCTTCTTTTAAGATCGTTTCATAAGTTTCTTTCCAGCTTGCAAGTTCTTTTTCTGAAAGCTCGTCAAGCATTTTAATGGCTGCCATAGTTCGGTCGAGCAGGTCAATTGCTGCATCAGGCAGTTTTTTGCCCTTTGCATATCTTTTTGCCAGACGTACGCATTCAGGAATAGAATTTTTTTCTACTTCAATACCATGATGTTTTTTATAGCCATCCAAAAGGACATCTATCATTTTCACACAGGTTTGTTCATCCGGCTCATTGACGGTTAAAACTTCAAAGCGACGGTTGAATGCCTGTTCAGGTTCGATAATTTTTCTATATTCTTCCTGTGTTGTAGCTCCGATCACAGTAATCTCGCCTCTTGCCAGTTCCGGCTTCAAAAGATTAGCCACGTTTCCAATGCTTCCTTTTGGATCCAGAAGGGTATGAATTTCATCTATGAAAAGTACTGCTTTTTCAATTTTCTTACATTCATTAATCACTTTTTTAAGGCGGTCTTCAATCTCACCTTTGTAAGAAGTTCCTGCCAGTAATGCTCCTGTGTCCAGTTCCAGAAGCGTTGCATTTTTAAGCATTTCAGGAACATTCCCTTTGGTAATTTCAGTTGCAAAGCCTTCTACCAAAGCCGTTTTACCAACGCCAGGTTCACCGATGATGATCACATTCGGCTTACTTCTTCGGCAAAGGATTTCAACAAGCATCCTGAGTTCTTTGTCTCTTCCTATAATGTTTTCAAGATCTCCTTTTCTTGCCTGTGCCGTTCTGTCTACACAGTAACTTTTGATAGACGGAAATGATTGATCTGTGAAATCTGATCCGTTTGAAAAAAGCGATGAAAAATCACCGTCTTCAGACACTGCGAAAGGAGTATCTTTTCTGTATAAATTAAAAATTTCGTGTTCTCTTAAAGGAAGTGATTTCAGCTGCTGCAGTGAAAAAACAACCTGAGGTTTCACAATTGCTGTAAGGATACATATCGGGGTGATCTCATCCAGACCTAATTTCAGGCGAATATCGTCTGCTTCTTCAATAAGAGTGTCTATAGCTTCATCCTGACGAACCTCATCCGGAAGATGGGCAGTTTTTGGATAGTCTTCAATACGGACATCCGCCCACTCATAAAAGTAGCCGGGATCTTTGTCAATGCTTTTAAGGAATTCGTTTAGGCCGATATCTTTATGCATTAAGGCCTGTAGAATATGTGGGCCACCGTATGTTGCATTATAATTTTCTTTCGCTATCGACTGAGCAATATGAAATAGCTGTTTTACTGTTTCGTTGGTTACTAGTACTCCCATTTATAATTTTCTTATATTAATATGTCTGTGTTCTTTTTATTTTGATCAGATTATTTGGTGTTATCTGCGAAAATACATTTATACAAATATATCTTTTTTATGCAAAATGCAGGAGGATAAAGATAGTTAATTCTTTGATTAGAGAAGTAATAAGTTTTGTTGGTATTTCTTATTGAGCTGATATTTTCAGAAGAATATTTCTCCAAAGAAACATGACGCTGATCTTTTCTATAGCAGATGATTTTGTCAAGATCCATTCCTCCTTGCTTAATTATTCTATCTTTTTCATTTTCTGAATATTTGCTTTTCTACTTTGACATTTTTTTCTACCACGGCTCACTAAAGATAAACAAAATAGTAATCTCACCTCTATATTTACATTATAAAACAATCATTTATAATATTTTATGCAAAAAAGACCGTCTTATAAGGGACAGTCTTTTTCTATGAATGTTGATGTGTAATAGTGTCTTACTTAAATGATCATAGCCTGTTAAACCCGAAATTGCAGTGTTTATTTTCATTTCAGGGGAATCAATATACCTCCTTCCTTGAATTTTCCGCTATGCGTGTAAAATTTAACTATTATTAATATTTTGTGATGTGGTGATTGTTTAACAAATATAGGGTGCTTATTTCTTTCCTGAAAGCATTTGAATATAAATCTCATATTTTGTAGTAGTTCTACGACTTTTTGTAGTAATTCTACTACTATGGATTTACAAATCGCTCATACAGATCACTGGAAGGGGTTTTGCAATCATCAGCATATTTCTAAAATTACAGACATTTTACACTTAAATGAGAAATAGTATGAATTTTTGCATGGAATATTTGGAGGTTAAGATTATTTTATCAGGGTGGGAATGTTTGAAGGTGTTTAAGAATAATACAGTAAGAATTTTTCTCTGTTTAAAATTCCAGACATTTCCAATACCTCGACTCCCACAGTATCTTTAGTTTCAGTTTAAGTCTTAATCTGATCTCTGATGAGCATATCAATAATTGTTCATTAACTAAAAAAGGGCCTCTCTTAGCCACAAAAAAAGCAGAAGTTGAACTTCTGCTTTTGGATATAATCAATTTGATGATTAGTGTTTTGTGTATTCCGGTTCCTCAATAGTTTGAGTAGTTGGCATAAAGTATTCATTAAGCCAGTAGAAGGTTTGTCCATTCTGCTGAATCTTAACTGCAGGGTTATTTCTGTTGGACAGCATTTTATCTGCTAATACTTTATATTCTTTGAAATGTGCTCTTACTGTTTCTTTTAAAACAATCTTAGGCTTCTTCCAGCCCTTCAGTTTATTTTTTGACATCAACTCATCTTCAGAATTGTCAAAACCAGTACTCAATCCTACTGCATATGACATTGGTTTTTCATACAGCTCAGATTTATCAAGGAATTTCAGGGTAGGATTGTATTTCTTCAGAAGTTTTATATATTCTTTAATCGCTCTTGACTGGCTAAAACCAGCTTTTTCAGGTTCTGTTTTAAGATAAATTTCTGTGTAGAAATTCTTTAAGTTGTCATATTCTGTTTCAGAAATAAGAATACCTTTTTCTATAGCTGGTTTATAATCCTTCAGATCTTTAGGGATATAACCTTTTACAAGGAATGGATTTCCGTAATTGATCAACTGTGCTGCAATTCCTGCAGAAACCGGATTTGTAAGACCTGGGAATAAATATTTATACTTCAGATCCACATCTGTTCTTCCCGCTCCTACAGAAGAATGGAAGTATTCATTAAGCGATTTATCAATGGTCTGGTTGTCTAAAGTAACCTGTGCAATTAGGCTATCCAAAGATTTTTTAAGATACCCCGGAGTTGCAACATCTCCTTTTTTAGGAAAAATAACAAACCCCTGAGACATACTCTGTTTTGGATAATCTAACGAGAAGAACCCGGCATCACCTTCCACAAGGCTGAAGTTATTTTTAGTAAGAACATCACTCTGATTGATGATTTTCTCTTTTTTAAGTTCAGCAATATTTTTAGCAGTGTTGGTCACTACATTTTCAGCCATGAGTATAAAATCATTGTATGTATCAGATGATCTTGCACTGGTCTGGAACATGATTAATCTTGCCTGTGCCTGAGTAAGAGAACCGAGAACACTGGACATACTTCCACTCTGGTTGGCGGAAGTTCCTACAGTGACTACAATATTCGTTTCATCCGGAACATTGGAAAGAAGGTTTCCTGCAGCAGTAAGAGCTTCACCTACCGGCTGGTATCCGCTGTTGCTCGCACAGTTCATTTCGTTGGTTCTTTCGCTAATGAATGTAGTAATTTTACTGTAATCACTACTTAAATTGGAAACCAGAACATTCTCACCACACGGATTATTTTTGTATAAAACGACACCGTATTTTACACCACTGAAATAAGAAGGTTTCTCAAATCTAAGCTGCAAATCCTGAAGAAGAGATTTTACGATAGGAGCATAAGGTGCATTTGGAGCACTTACATCCAGGGCAAAAACGATGTTGATATTTTTATCCCGTTCTGTGATCTCTCTGTAGCGGTCAAAAATAATCTTCTCACCCAGAACATTGAAAATATAGTTTTTACTGTAATCCAGAATATTGGTAAAATACTTTGTTTTGGTGTCCGGAGTCGGAGCTTCATTTAAAGGAAGATTTACCGGATAAATATTTTCAAGAGGGGTTCTTTTATTGGTATCGGTGAGAAAAACCGCTGTTCTGCTATCTGCATCTGCTGCACCCGGATATCCTTCGTGTATCCCATAGGCAGATTCGTTAATTTCTGTATCATTTTTCAACTTTATGGCAGAACGCTCACCCCATGCAGAGATCACATTTGCGTTGACCCATCCATAGAGATTGGTACTGATACTGTCTATATCGATGGAAGGTTTCTTACCTACCAAAAATCGTTTATTATTTTCCGCCTGCTTGTAGACATAAACCATTTGTCCGTTTGGAATTTTGACATTGGCTGTTTCTATAAGGCTTGGTGAATTGAATACCATGATAGAGTCATTCTTGTAGTATCTCTCAGCACTTCGGACAACTTCGCTGTTATTGGGAACTACTGCTACTCTTACCGGATATCCTGTCTTTTCGCTTTTTAAAGAATTATTCCACAGAAGGAGGTCTGTTTCCGGAATCCAGCCATAAGTTTTGATGGATTTTGACGAAACTTTTTTCATTAAAGCATCCGGAACATATTCCGCCACTTTTACCATTCCATCTCTGTGTTTCAGAACCATTAGAGGCTCAAGGAATTTAACTTCCTTATAAGATTTCTCATCACTTTTATCAAGATAAGCCGTATTTCTGGACCTGTCTGAAATGACAATCCATGGAACTGACTTTTTGGGATATCCGTTTACTACCGGTGAGTTTTCTACCTGTCCGTACTGCGAAGGCTCTGGAGTCCTTTTAGAAGGCAGCTTCACCTGACAGCTCGTTATTAATACTGATAATCCGATATAATATGCTGCTAGAGGAAATTTATTTTTCATCCTATTTTATTTTTATGATTGGTGTGTCCGGAGCTCCGGATCCTATTATTTGCTTTGGTTGATGTCAACTTTCGTTACACATATCTGTTTGTCGTCCAGATTGACTTTTACACTCTGGATCACAACGTTTTTATCAAACTGAAGTCCTGCACAGTACATATAAAAGTTGTTAGCTTTGCTGTCACTCACTTTTACTACCGTGTTTTCGTTGTTACACAAATATGTTCTCAACAGATAGTTGTAATGCATATTAAAACTGTTTCCGTTGGCAATCTGCTGAAGATGATATTTGAAATCATCATCAATCTTTTTATAGACATCTTCTACAGGAACTTCATCCTGCTCCAAAGAATTGTAAGTAGGAAGGATTTTGATCATGTGGTAGATCGGCTCCTCACTCTCGTCAGTTAATAAGGTAACACGGTAATCGCCCGGTTTTTTATACGCGTAGATAAACATCTTATCTTTAGCATCTGTATTTCCTGTTTCACCAAACTTCCATGCAAACCGGGTAGCATCTGAAACTGCACGAAACTGCACATTTTCATTCTGCATTGCCTGTGCAGGAGCTTCTATGGTAGTAGCGATCTTCGTACTGTCTTTCTGCTTCGTCTGTCTCGCGGAAACCATTACAGCAAAAGTTTTGGTATACTTGTTATCAATGATCAAACTTACCGAATAGTACCCCGGCTTATTGTAAAAGTGGATTCCTCTGTTTTGATCAGAAGTCGACCCATCTCCAAAATTCCATTTTTTGGCTTTTGCAAACTGGGTCTTATCCTCAAAGAGAAGTGTATCTCCTACAGATAGCGATGATGGATAAACTACTGCTACAATATCATCGGCAGAATGGATCACCTTTTTCTGCAGCCATAGCGCAACGAGGGCTGCAATGAGCAGCGTTGCGATAACACCAATAATAATGTTCTTTTTGTTTTTTTGAAAATAATTCATAGTTAAGTGATTGTGATGTGTTTATTCCTTTAATGTTTTTTTTTGCATCCTTATTGCGTCCTTTCCCTCATGGTCTTATTCCTGTCATAAAGGCGGTCCTGTGTATTCTTAAACCCAATTCTACAGTCATCCACCTGCTTGTTGAATGTTTTAATATCCTCTAAAGTCGTAGAAACAACTTTTTTGTCTTCAAAATACATTTTATAGAATTTAGCAATCTGCGGATAGGCATCCTTACGGATATCTACAACATTACGACTGTGAAAGTAACTTGCCAGACCATTAATCCCATTGAAGATATTATTTTCCACAAAAGGTTCCGGAGATTTATCTGTGATTTTGCTGATCCTGATATAGGCACTGTCCATCTCTGGCTGTAAGATTTTTTGCTCGCTTTCGAAAGCCCTCTTCTGTTCAAGGCTCTCTATTCCTCTCACGTCTTCATCAGAAAAAGGAGAATCGTATCCTTTCAGAAAAATGACCCCAAGAAATATCAGAGCAGCAACAAGCATCAGTATTAAATAAAAAAACTGATAATGCCTTTCTTTTTTGGATAATGTAATATGTCCCTGCATAGGTTTGTTTTTTTATTATTATTTCCCTTTAGACCCTGTAAAATGTCTGGTAGGATCTTTTTTTAGCTGATTATTGGCCCTGTCTACTTTTGATATACATTCTTCAAGATCTCTAAGCACGATCTTTTTTTTGTATTCTACCTCCATAATGTCGCCCTTCAATTTGAGCATTGCTCCTATCTGCTTCATCAAAACCGCATAATGCTTAAAATTATCGACACTGTCTTTGCCCATAATATTTTTTGCATTTGCTACATCGTCCATGATACTGGTTCTGAGGAAAACATCATTCTGTACTTTGCTTATATCATAGTGCTCCATGTTCTCATAGATATTTTCTACCTGATCTCTGAGAGCGTCACTACGGCGCATCAGTTCTTTATAAGCATCTGCTTCTCTGGCAATTCCTTCCCGCTGTATCGTATAGCTTTTAAAAAAGAGCAATAAGCACAGAAAAGACACCACTGAAAGAACGGCGAAGGATAGAATAAACTTCCAGATACCTATTCTGACGTCAGATTTGTTTAATTTTTTTTCCCTGTTTGAAGACATATATTTGCGATTTGTTTGGCCTGTGAAAATATAAAAAAAAAATTTTATGTACAATACGTATTTTCCCCAGTCTAAATTAGTGAAAACCCTAATTAACCTAAGTTTAATTTCGACTTTCATAAGTTTTTCATAAATTAGGCCTCTGAATTTTAAATATCTCTACCAAATCGATATTAAAAGTGAGTAAATTATTATCAAACACAGTGCGGTTTTCTATAGCAGACAGCGATTTTTATTTTAAAAAAATAATGATCAAAACGCTTATGGAAAATCCTTTTTATATGCTTCTGAATGACTGTAACAACGGCCATGAGCTTGTGAACAGGATTTACAGGAGGCAGGAAGACGTGTTTATTATAGAGCTTTTTATGCCTGTCCTAAGCGGGATAGAGGCGATCAAATATATCCGGAAAAACAATACAGAAACTCCTATTGTCACTTATTCCAACACCTATCAGGAAGATATGGCTGAGATTCTTTCCAAAATCCCCAATATCTACTACTGTCAGAAAAACAGCACGATTATAAAAGATCTCATCAAAGGCAGTATTGCTTCCGACAGCTTCGATTATGAACAGTATTCCAAGGAATGGGAACAGCAGCCCCTTGCTGTCCAAAACTACATGGAAAGACAGAAAAAAGGCCAGGAAGAGCTCAGTCCTACCGAGATCCAGCTCATGAAATTCTGCTACGAAGGCTATAGCAACAAGGAAATTGCAGAAAAACTGAGTCTTAGCACCCGCACGATTGACACCTATATCAACAGGCTTACAGAAAAGCTTGGATTGAAGACAAAACTGCATCTCATCCGTTTCTGCGTGGAAAACGGATACTACAATTCCAGCATGTAGTGAGATTTAATGTAATATTAATATAGGGTAATCATAAAAACTCCAACTCTTTAAACAAAAATATTTTGCCACTAATTTGCTAGTATTCAATTTTTTTAACTAAATTTGCACACCTAAAATTTAAAATTAAAAAAGGAAATGACAAAGGCAGAATTGGTAAACATCATCTCAAATAAGTTGGGAACAGAAAAGAATGAAACACAGAAAGTTGTAGAAGCTTTTATGCAGGAGATCAGGACTTCTATGTATAATGGGGATAACGTTTATCTGAGAGGTTTTGGATCTTTTATCATTAAAACAAGAGCTGCTAAAACAGGAAGAAATATTTCTAAGAACACTGCAATTGAGATTCCTGCTCATAACATTCCTGCTTTCAAACCTTCAAAATCTTTTGTTGAGAAAGTAAAAACTAAAGTCGCAGTAAAATAAAACATTAACTGAATATTAACTAGTTACTAAAAAATTAAAATTATGCCAAGCGGAAAGAAAAGAAAAAGACACAAGGTTGCAACTCACAAGAGAAAGAAAAGAAGAAGAGCGAACAGACATAAGAAAAAATAATCTCTTTTTCTCGAGATTTACAATATAATAATATAGTTGGTGATTTTAATTTTTTAAAGATCACCGACTATATTTTTGTTTGCAACTATAAGATACCAGGGAAAAGCAAGCAGATTTTGCAGATATTTTTAAAAAGATAGAGCAAGTTCATTCTAAATTCTTATATTTAATATTATTTATCTGCTAAAAAAAATGCCAATTTCCTATAATCTTAATAATTTTTATCTTATAACAAAATGAAGAAAGAACTAATAGTTTCGCATGAAGATGATCTTACAAAGATTGCACTGCTGGAAGACGGAAGACTATGTGAACTTCATGAGCAAGAGGACAAGAGCGAATTTATAGTTGGAGATCTGTTTGTAGGAAGAGTAAAAAAACTGGCACCCAACCTGAATGCTGCATTCGTAAATATCGGGTACGATAAGGATGCTTTTCTGCATTATCAGGATCTGGGACCACAGTATCTGACTTACAAAAAGTTTTTAAAAGATACTATTTCTAAAAAACAGAGCACTTCAAGCTTAAAAAATTTCGAAATACAACCCGAAATAGACAAAAACGGAACCGTAGACAAAGTCATAGTAAAAGATGATCTCGTTCTGCTTCAAATTACCAAAGAACCCATTTCTACAAAAGGTCCGAGGATCTCTACTCAGGTTTCTTTGACAGGACGTTTTCTGGTCCTGATTCCTTTCGACAATAAAGTTTCTATTTCCAAAAAGATCAGAACGACTGAGGAAAAAGAAAGACTGAAAACCCTTATCGACAGTATTAAGCCTGAAGGCTTTGGAGTGATCATAAGAACCGTAGCGGAAGGAAAAAAAGTAGCAGACCTTCATAATGACATGAATCAGCTGATCCAGAAATGGGAAAGCACATTCAAAAACATTCAGAAAAGCAAAGTTCCGGCTAGAGTTTTAAGCGAAGAAGATAAAGCTTCAGCAATTTTACGAGACAATTTCAACCAGGATTTCGTTAATATTTTCTGTGATGATGAACAGATGGTAGACGAAATGACCAACTACGTAGAGGTCATTGCCCCGGAAAAAAAGAATATTGTCCAGTTTTACAATTCTCACATCCCTCTTCTCGAATATTACAACGTTGAAAAACAACTCAAACAGAGTTTCGGAAAACACGTTAATATTCCAAGTTCAAAAGGTGCGTATCTCGTTATTGAGCATACAGAAGCACTTCACGTAATCGACGTCAATTCCGGAAATAATATCACAACCGGAACCGCTGTCAATAAAGAGCACGCTCTGAAAGTAAACAAAATGGCAGCTACAGAGATTGCCAGACAGCTGCGTCTCCGCGATATGGGAGGCATCATTGTAATCGACTTCATCGATATGCAGAACCCTGACCACAGAAGGGATCTGTATGAACATCTTAAAGAAGAAATGAAGCGTGACAAAGCACGCCACAAAATTCTTCCACCAAGTAAATTTGGACTGATCCAAATTACCAGACAACGAAACCGTCCGGAAAAACAGATCGAAACCAAAGAAGAAAACCCGAACAAAGACGGAGAAATCGTTGCTCCTATTGTAATCGTGGAAAGAATGGGTGAAACTCTCCGAAGCATCCTGCAAAAAGAGAAAGGAAAGATTTTCCTGCATGTACATCCTTTCGTGGAAGCCTACCTTACCAAAGGCATCAAAAGTATCCAGATGAAATGGTTCATAAAATACAAAAAATGGGTAACCATCATTCCAAGGGATTCTTTTAAATATTTAGAATATAAAATTTACAATTCGAAGAAAGAAGAATTGATAGAATTTTCTAATTAAAACAAAATCTAAACCTCCAGAGCAATTCTGGAGGTTTTTTGGTTAAATTGGCTATGAAAATGATCATATCACTGAAATACCTCATCTTTAAGATGGCGCTGCCTCTTACCATTATAATAATGGCTGTATTTACAAAATCGTGGCTTGTACTTCCGGTAGATGATGGCAACACAGTCATGTCGGGATTTCCTTTTCCTTTCATTGCTGATGGATGGCACACTTCATTATCTTACCAGATTTTCATCACAGAATTCTTAGCCGACTTTTTCATACAGCTTTTACTATGGACGTTGATTTTATTTCTAATCAATAAATACCTCTTTATCATAAAAATTCCAAAATTTTTAAATATCATCATTTGGGGACTGGTCATCATTATTTCCGGACTTGCTGTTTCCATTGCTTCAATGCCGGACCAGATCATTCGGTTGAAAAGAGACTGGGAAATACAAGCTGTCCTTAATTCAGGATATCAGTTCATTTGGGAAGAACAATCAAGGCAATAGAAATTATTTGACAACAATAAATAACCACAACAATATACAACAATGAGCAAAGAACACCATTACAAAGCAACCATCCATTGGACAGGAAACAAAGGGACGGGCACCAGCAGCTACAGAAACTATGAAAGAAGCCATACAATCAATATTGAAAATAAAACACCTATTGAAGGCTCTTCTGACCCTGCTTTCCGGGGAGATAAAACCAAACACAATCCTGAAGATATGTTTCTCTCTTCGATCTCTTCCTGTCATATGCTATGGTACCTTCATTTCTGTTCTGAAGAAGGCATCATTGTCACCGATTACACAGACGAAGCTATAGGAATTATGACCGAAACGACTGACGGAGGGGGAGAATTTACATCAGTCACCTTACATCCTACAGTCACCGTAACTGAAAAGGCAATGATTGAAAAAGCAAAAGAACTTCATCACAAAGCTGGACAGTTTTGTTTCATCGCAAGGTCATTAAACTTTCCGGTAAAACATATCCCTACCCTGTTAATTAAATAATACATATATTATTTTTATTCACCTGAAAATAACGATTAATACAGGTTTTAGACTATAATAACTCTAAAATTCTCATTCAAAAATCAACATCAAGAGAATTATTTATCAAATAATCAATAAAATTTCGATTTTATAATCATTTATTATGTAAAAAATTACAATTAATTGTTATTTTTATTCAAAATGTAAAGATTTTTTTATATTTTTATATAAACAAAACTAACCATGATGAAACCGAGATTAACCATTTTTGATGAACCGCTACTCTATACAGAAGGTTTATCAAAACTGCTCTCACAGAGCAAAATTTTTAACACGATTGACATTTGTAATTCTTATGAACCATTATTTAAACAATTAAAAGAAGATCCCCCTGAAATTCTGGTGATAAGCTCCAATATGCTTATGCTTACAGACATTTTCAGACTTGTAGAAGACATTACCTCAAAAGACAAAGAAATCAAAATTATTGTCATAGGCAATAGTTATGATATGACAGACATCCGGAAGCTTTTTAACAAAGGCATAAAAAGCTATCTTGACAAAAACAGCAGATACGATGAATTCCTTAAATCAATAAATGCATTGCTTTTGAATGAGATCTACATCTGCGACAATGCAAAAGAAAGGATGATCAACTTTATCAGCAGCGAAGAAGGAAAACCCAATCCACATATCAAAGAACCGCTTACGCGCAGAGAAATGGAAATCCTTAAACTGATATGTGATGGATTCAGCAGCAAAGATATTTGCGAGAAACTTTTTATAAGCATCAATACAGTTGAAACCCACCGCAAGAGAATTCTTTTAAAATTAAACGCAAAAAATTCCGTAGGAATTGTAAAATACGCCTTAGAAAACCACATTATTGATTGATGAAACCAATTTCGATTAACCTCCAAAAAAAATCCAAACCTAGGTTTGGATTTTTTTTGGAATATTAATTTTATGTCAATAGTTGTATTTGCTTCGCAAAGGAATAGTGAATGATAGATTCAGGAACTAAGAGCCAAGAATCAAGAATCAAGATACTAGACATCAGATTTCAGACATCAGATATTTTGATTCTCAGCCACCAGATACTTGTCTTCATTCAATATTCCTCGATATATTAGATTTTAGGCTCTTAAATTTCAGTCTATGAAGTATGAGGCTTACTTACTGTCACCAAGCAGCCAGCAGGTCATTTAGCTCACACAAACTCTCCGACTCTCAAGCCTGTATCCTAAAACGTATAGACGCTCCAACTCCGTAATCTCAGTTTCTATTCATAGTCAGGCATTTCACCATTGCTGAAAAGAGAAGCTCTTGAAAGATCGGTCATCGTACTATTGAGATCAATGACCATTACATTTTTCTGCGAAATATTATCATTGGAAGTATTCATAAAGATCACCTGGGCATTATTCGGAGAAAATCTCGGATCAAGATCGTTAGTTCCCAGCGGCTTTTCACTTTCGTCAGAAATATCATATACCACATCATTGGTTAAATTATAAATAAAAATATGAGAATCGAGCTGACGATAATTGCCGCTTCCATCCTGATATCCCGACAAATCTCTTGTATAAACGAGCATTTGTCCGTCTACAGAGAAATTCAATCCGCCTGCAGCTCCTAAAGAACCGGATACAATCGTTTTCAAAACACTTCCAGTCATATCAATGATGTAGATCTTTGTATTATAGCCGCTGTAATCATTGGTTTTTAAGGCAACCCTGCTACCATCATAACTCCAGTCACATTCAGAGATCATACTTCCGTCGGGAGTTGTATATACTAACGTCAATCCACTTCCATCTTTATTGATTCTGTACAGTTTATTGAAATTTGAATAGAGAATTTCCTGTCCGTTGGTACTCCATGCAAAATCCATTTCATAATTATTAAAACCTGCTGCCGGAACTGTAGTTACTTTAAACGGATTCGATCCATCAGGGTTTGCTGTATAAATATGGGTACTACCGCCTTCTGTCCTCAGAAATGCGATCAATCCGGCATTATTATTTTTTCGCGGTCTCCAACTGTTATAGGACGAATTGGTAAACTGAAAACTATTTCCCTGTCCGTCACTTGACAAGATTACGAAATTACCATTCTGTTTCTGTACATAATGATAGCGGTTTGCCGGAACTGTATTGGTTGTAAATTTACTGATGGTACTTAAAACTGGCGGGTGAATGCCGTCCGAAACAGACACCTGCCAGAAGTAACTAACACCAAACTTCAAATTTGAAAGCGAATAATGATTCGCCGTCAAATCATTAACCTGAATCACATGAGTATCGAGGTTATTTTTAATTGTTAAACTATATCTTAAAACATCCGCCGTATCGGGATCAGTTGCTGTCCATGTCAGCTCCATATTTAACGGCTGATTAACCGCATTGTCTACCGGACTTAGCAGCTGCGGTGCAGAAGGAGGAGAATTGAGCGATTCATCATCGTTCATTTCAAAAACCACAGTGACCACCTGGTTTTCATTTTGTATGTTAACCCCCTGAAAAGTGGTCACATAACCAGAGAGTTCCGCTTTCACAGAATAATTCCCGATGGGCATAGCGGCAATTTCAAATGTACCGTCTGTCCCGCTGAAAACGGTCTGTGTGGTAGGTGCTGTAAAAATCTTAACATTAGCAATAGGCACATTGGTACCTCTTTTTACAACTTTTCCTTTCAACATTCCTGTCTGAGCCTGTTCTATAAGATCTTCATCACATGAAAACAGACAAAAAGTAAGGATGAATATGCTGAGTATTTTGATTAAAGTTTTCATAGTTCATGTTTTTATTTGTTTCCAAGGTAAAAATTGATTCCAATAGCAAAGCGAAGTGCCTGATCTTTTCTTTTTCCGTTCACCAGACCTTCCCAGTTATCTTTAAAACCTATATCATACTGTGACGAAGCCCGGATTGCCGTATTATTTCCAATCATATATTCCAACCCGCCACCAACCTGGCCTTTATACTGAGGCTTGTATTTTGAAAACATAGCTCCCGCACCTCCATAAACATATGGACTGAATCTGTATTTGGGGAACAAAAGAAACTCCAGATTGAGCTCGGGAACTATATAGCTTCTTTTAATCATATTTTTATTCTCTAAGGTGAAATAGCTGGCACTGGTTTCAATATTGAAATTGGGATTTATAAAGTATTTTATTCCCAGTTTTCCGCCCACATTCATTTTAGGATTTACGTAGTCATCTTTAATTTTCTGAGCTTCCACATTCGCAAAAACGGACATTTTCTGTCTGTAATTTTCCGGAAACTTATTCCCCACTGTTCTGCCTGTATTTTCTTCCTGTTCTTTGTTATAATCATTAATCAAAGGCTGATAGCCTGTTAAATTTTCGGATGCTTTTCCCCAGATTTTATCTCTGATACCTTCAATAATCAAGGATCTTACTGCTTTCTCGATTGCTTCAGTGACGGCAAGCTGTACGGGCTCATTCTGTGTAAGGCCCACTTCAGCTTCCAGCAGCCTTTCGGTATCAATATATCTGAAAAAACTTCCGTTTACACTCGTAGAAAGAATCGTTTTGGAGATATAAACTGTTTTAAGGATTTCGCCGTTCAGCGTAGAGACGGCACGCAGATAAATAGTAATCCTGTCCTGGCGGTATTGTGTGGAAGCACCTATTCCGAAATATCTCGCTCCGAGGCCTCCGGTCAATACATTGCTGTCATAAGAGATGACTCCGCCTTCAAGAAGAATTCCTGCGTAAAGAAGAGGAGGAAGGGACTGGCTGCTTTTATCAGCATCTTTCATGTATTCCTGTCTTGTAGACCGGATGATCTGTCTTTCGTTTAAAAGATTGGCAATATTTTCTCTTTCGATAGGAATGAACCATCGGCTGTCTTCAAGCGCTTTAATAAGAATGGTAGTCGTTCCCTGCGGGACAGCTGTACTCCAGTTATTCCCGTTTTCTGACGGTTTATACTGACCGGTCTGGTCCCTGAATTTGTATACGCCTACGACAATTTTTTCTTTGGGAAGCGGAAGATTTTTCAATTCCGCGGTAGAGGGGGTAAGTTCTCCCATGGTGGATCTCTCAGGATCGGAAGGAAGCCCCAGTATGGAACTGCAGGCCTGCATTAAGCACAGCAGGAGCGTACAGAAAAAAATTCTGGTGTAAATGTAAGTTCTCATGGTAAGTCTGGTTTTTAGTTATTTTTTATTTTGGAATCACGATCTCGGACTGATCGCCTGAACTGGTATCCAAAATATTGATCAAAAGTCCCTGGGCTGTTGTAGTGATCTGCAGATAAAGCGATCCAAAAAGATAATTTCCGGGCTTTAGGCTGCCCTCCCCGAACTGATCCTCAAATAATTTCCTGGACAGCTCACTCAACACCTGCCTGTTGAGGCTCTGGCTGAAACTGTCTAGAGAATTAACATTATCGAGCAAACTGCTGTAATCATTTTTCTCATCAAACTGATTTTGGGCATTTGCTGAACTTAAAAGCCACTGATAGTTAAAGGTATCACCTCCGAATGCCGGATTGATTGGCTTATAAACGAGCTGCTGAGATTTTCCGGAGAAAATACCCGCAATAAAGGTCAAAATAATGATAAAAGTTTTCATGGCGGACGTTTTTAGTAGATGAATTCATTTTTAATGAGGTTTTTCTTTGTATTAAACTCTTTAATATATTTTAAGCTGGCTGCCAGCTGTTCTTTGAGGTAGTCTTCGTTTGGATTAGTCATAAAACTATAAATCACTTTATCATCAATCTGAATACTGATCTGACCGCTGGTCCCGCGAAGAGGAAGTTCTGAAATAGTAATAGCCCCACTGCTTTTATCTGGAATTTGACTGTACTGGATATAAAAAAGATCATAAAAGTCTTTTCCGACTTTGGTTTTGGTTTCATCAATGGTAAGTCCTTTTAGTTCATAGACGGCATCTTCTTCTATCATAGCGGTTTTCTTTCTGAACAAATCAGTATTGAGTTCCAGGCTGTCTTTCGTGATCAGTTTCCTGGTTTCTTCATCTCTCACATAGAGAAAAACTTTCAGTGCATCTTTGGGTTCAAGATTGACATTAATCTCAGATAAAACTTTTACTTCATTGGGATTGATGGAAAATTTTCCGCTCTGCTGATTGTTGGAGAGATTGCCTGCATTTCCTTTTTTAATGGAAATCAAAAGGTAATTCAGTTCTTTGTATACAGCCGTATTATTGGTAACAACAGCTTTAAGCTTAATCTGATTTTCAAGGACACTGCTTTCTATCCTGGCGTTCACTTTTTTATCTTCCTGCCCTTCAACCTGTGAAGACAGGAAGATAAATAAAGTGCACAAACTCAAGGAATATAGAAGTTTCATCACATGTGTTTTAGTAATTTCTCATGAAAATTGTTTTGTTGTCACCTTTCACATTGATCTGCATTCCGTCTGAGACACTGTTGCTTCCGGTAATATCAATGATATTGTTATTTCCCTGTGCATTAACGGCAGCTTTGGTTTCTTTATCCGTAAATGAGTTGATGAAATAAAGCGTATTATAATCTCCCAGCTGTTGTACGGCAATATTAGTTTTAGCATTAAGAGAAAGTTCTGCATTATTATAATCACCCATTTGAATAACAGTTGAACCGTAAAGTCCCTGTTCAGTCTGCTGTCTTGTGATAAGGTCAAGAACGGTGTTGCTGTTGACCCTGTCCCAGTCTACCTGCTGTGCTTGCACATACAGTACTGCGAAAAGTGTAAAGGCACCCCATCTCAGTTTAAACATGGTATTAATTTTAATAAAGGTACATGAATAGCTCTTGTGGAAAAACACGCCCAGCAGGTACAAATAAAAAATCACGGTTTCCGGGTATGTTGATCTCTAAAGCTTAAAAAAGGAGAAAACCGCAGCTTCTCCTTTTTATTTTGAACTACAATCCATCGAATTAATTGGATTGATTGATTACCATTGAGTTTCCGTTACCCATCTGAGTTCCTACGTGAATATGAGAATCTCCACTTTGAGCCACCCAGGTAAAGTTATTGTTACCCATCTGAACATCAACTGCAATATTGGAATCGCCTAACTGAAGCTGATACAATTGGTTTCCGTTTCCAACCTGTGCTCCCACGGCCATATTACTGTCGCCAATCTGAAGAGATGCAGCCACGTTATTATTACCAGCCTGATCGTGTGTGGCGCTGTTGTCGTTTCCGTCCTGATATTGTACTAAAAGGTTATTATTACCAACCTGAAGACCACTTGCATCATTTCTTCTTCCAAGCTGAACCTGATAAGCATCGTTACCATTACCTAACTGAATAGCAGAAGCATCATTTCTTCTTCCATCCTGATATTGCACCACGGCATTTCCGATACCCAACTGTATAGAGGAGGTTTCATTTCTTCTTCCGATCTGAGTCTGTTCTGTAGAGTTAAATGCTCCCAGCTGCCAGGTTACTGCAGAGTTTCTGTTTCCCTGTTGGCTCACATCGTTTGTATTACCAAGACCTGTTTGGTCTACGTCAATAGAGTTTCTGTTTCCGATACTTTCAGCAGTATTGATATTCAGAACACCTATCTGATCGATGTCTGCTGTATTACGGTTTCCACTCTGTGTCAGAGAGTTGATATTCAAAAGACCTGTCTGATCAACAGTAGCAGTGTTCAAGTTTCCAATCTGGGCAGTAACATCAATATTTGATTGTGCGAAGCTGAAACTCATGGCCATCAGTGTAAATACACCAGTAATAAAGTTTTTCATTTTGATAAAATTAATTGGTTAATAGTATGACAAAGGTATCGGCAAAACCCAAACGAAAAACCACGGCTAAAGTGTAAATTTCAAAAATCACGGGATACCGTTCCCTATGTAACTGTTTACCTTTTTCTCTCAGTAACGTTTTTCAGTTACGTATAAATACGGTATACTGTACCGTGGTTTTCACAAAATAACTCTAATTTTCAGATTAATTTTTTAGAACCTTTTTTTCAGATTAATTTTTGTAATATTTTTAATCTTGAAACTTTTAATCCTCTATCAATGGTTAATTAATGTTAACGCCTATTCTTTTCTTCAGGATATATTGCTAAATTTGAGCTATGGAAAGTTTTGGAAAAGATTTATTGAGGAAAATTACAAATGTAGAACTGCCCGGGGTCAATGCCCATGGGGTATTTTCACCGCCTTCCCGCCCTGTATTTACCTATGATGAAGTACTGGCAAAAAATCCAAAATTTGCAGCAGTTAATATTGTCCTATACTTAAAAGACAATGAATGGTATTTCCCGTTGATCCAAAGAACGGTCAACGAGCACGACAGACATAGTGGGCAGATTTCACTGCCTGGCGGTAAACGTGAGGAAATGGACCGTGATTTTGCTGAAACAGCAGTACGTGAAACTTCAGAAGAGATAGGGATAGACAAACATTATATCAGGGTGATCCGGGAAATGTCCCCTATTTATATTCCGCCAAGCAATTTTTATGTATATACTTATATTTCATATACTAAAAAGAATCCGCTTTTCGTTCTCCAGCAAAGCGAGGCTGTAGAAACTATAGAATTTCCTATTACCTCTTTCCTCAGCCTTCCTGATAATCCTGAAATGATGGTGCTGCCGGATACTGCAGGACATGAAGTTCCTGTCATTAATTTCAACGGATATATTATCTGGGGAGCTACAGCGATGATATTGAGTGAGTTTAGTCAGTTGCTTAAAAAAATGTAACTTTGCAAACCGTGTTTAATTGAGAGATGGCGAAGAAAAATATTTTCACCGATGCATTCGGAACACCTTATTTTTTAAAAAGGTTAATCATTTTTATTTTAGGAATTGTATCCTACAGAAGGTTCAACGGCTTTAATAAACTGAAGATAACCGGTACGGAACACTTGGTGGATCTTCCGGATTCCAACGTGCTTTTTGTATGTAACCATCAAACGTACTTTGCTGATGTTGCAGCAATGTATCATGCATTCTGTGCTGTGAACAACGGATATCTGGATACGATCAAAAACCCGATCTACCTGCTCAATCCTAAGATCGACTTTTATTATGTAGCAGCAGAAGAAACCATGAACAAAGGAATTCTCCCAAAGATCTTCAAGATCGCCGGTGCTGTAACCGTAAAAAGAACATGGAGAGCAGAAGGTAAAAATGTCAACAGAATGGTAGATCTTACTGAGGTTGATAATATTATGAAAGCTCTGGACAATGGCTGGGTAGCTACTTTCCCTCAAGGTACTACATCTGCTTTTGCACAGGGACGAAGAGGTACAGCCAAACTGGTTAAGAACCAGCGCCCGATCGTGATTCCTATCAAGATCAACGGTTTCAGAAGGGCATTTGATAAAAAAGGACTCCGGGTAAAGGTGACAGGCGTAAAACCTACCATGGAATTCAAAGCACCTCTGGATATAGATTACGACAATGAAAAGGCGCCTGAAATTTTATTGAAGATTATGACTGCCATAGAGCAGACAGAAGATTTCAATGTACTGCACAATTATGATGAAGAACTTAAAGCTAAAAAATTAGAACAAAAGGATTCAAATAATTAAAGTAAGTAAAAATTATGAACAAAATATTAGGGATCTTATTCGCGGTCATAGTATTAGTTTCGTGTAACAGTCAGAAAGTGTATTCAGATTTTGACATCAGCTACTCAAGAAGTGGAGGTTTTGCCCCTGTATATGAGAATCTGCTGATCAAAGGTAACAATGCACATTATTCTTTTGAAGGACAGGGCAAAAAACACAAACAGGATTTCAAAATTTCTGATGAAGATCTGAAAAAACTGGACCAAACCCTTTCCCAAAATAATTTCAGAAGAATTCAGGAAGACCGCAAAAAACTGTATGACAATGTCAGCACTTCCATCAACGTTAAGAAGGGACCTAACGAAGGAAGCAAGACGGATGCAAGCATGATCATGCCCAACTTCACAACGAACTGGAACAACATTCTGAGTGCTTTCCAGGAAATCATTAATAACAACGTAAAAAAACAGTAAATACAATTGAAAACCCACTTCATTGCTATCGGCGGAAGCGCCATGCATAATCTTGCTATTGCGTTAAAAGACAAAGGATATCAGGTGACAGGTTCAGATGATGCCATTTTTGAGCCTTCAAAATCCAGACTGGAAAACAAAGGAATACTGCCTCAGGAAATGGGCTGGTTCCCTGAAAAGATCACAGCAGACATTGATGCGGTTATCCTTGGAATGCATGCCCGTCAGGACAATCCTGAGTTGGCAAGAGCAAAAGAACTGGGTTTAAAGATTTATTCATATCCTGAATTTCTGTACGAACAGTCCAAAAACAAAACAAGAGTGGTTATCGCCGGGTCACATGGGAAAACAACGATTACCTCGATGATCCTTCATGTGCTGAACTTTCATCAGAAAGATGTAGATTTTATGGTGGGTGCACAACTGGAAGGTTTTGACTGTATGGTAAAACTGACACAGGATAATGATTTTATGGTATTGGAAGGGGATGAATACCTCTCCTCTCCTATTGACCTTCGCTCAAAGTTTCTTTTGTACCAGCCCAATATCGCTTTAATGAGTGGCATCGCATGGGATCACATCAATGTATTTAAAACTTTTGACGACTATATTGATCAATTCAGAAAATTTGTGGCCAGTATTACGGCAGGAGGAGTTCTTGTATACAATGAAGAGGATCCTGAAGTAGTCAAAGTAGTGGAAGCCGCAGAAAATTATTTCAGAAAAATTCCTTACAAGACCCCTGAATATGAGATCATCAATGGAAAAGTTCATCTGAAAACCGAAATGGGCGATGTTCCGCTTTCCGTTTTTGGAGCTCATAACCTGTTGAATATGGAAGGGGCAAGACACATCTGCCGCCAGCTGGGAATTATGGATGAAGATTTCTATGAAGCGATCATGAGCTTTAAAGGAGCATCAAAGCGTCTTGAAAAGGTAGAAAGAGAAGATAAAGGTATTTTATATAAGGATTTTGCCCATGCACCAAGTAAGGTAAAAGCAACGGTAAAAGCATTCCAGGAGCAGTTTAAAAAGGAAAAAAAATACGGTTTTCTTGAATTGCACACCTATTCAAGTTTAAATCCTGTTTTTCTTGAACAATACGACCATGCTATGGACGGACTGGACGAAGCGATTGTATTCTATTCGGAAGATGCTTTAAAAATCAAAAGAATGGAACCTATTTCTCCGGAATTCATTAAAGAAAAATTCAGGAATGATGCGTTGAGAGTATTTACCAATGCTGAAGATCTTCATTCCTATTGGGAAACTTTGGACAAAACAGACGCAGTATTCCTGATGATGAGTTCAGGCAATTTCGGAGGTCTGGATCTTACAAAATAAACCGGAGCATTTGATAATGAAGAACCATTATTGAATGATCCATAAAGAAACTCCTTTCAGTTTTACTGAAAGGAGTTTCTTTTATTTTATTTTCAAAAAATAATACCTAACTATATCATTGATTCCGTCTTCGTCAAAATCTTCTACAGAGCTTTCAAATATCATATTAACCGCTGTTAACTGAGAAACAATATAAGGATAGTCCTGCTCTCCTTCATACCAGAATTTTTGGGTCTTCTGGTTATAGGTATATTTTCTCGTTACTGTTTCATCAGGAATACAATCATTATTATTTTTGGTATAATTTACAGTCGTCATATCTGTCCCTCTGAATTCATGGGTGCTTTCCGCATCACATCCTGTTGTAAGGTGTACTTCAGTTTGTTTGGTAGAAGATTTATATACTTCGACTTTACTCATTTTCCACATACCGAGCATTGTTCTCTGGTCATCTTCCGGATCTTCGTTATGATGACTGCATCCCATAATAGATAACACGGCCAATGGTAGAAATAATTTTTTCATAGTTAAGTTTTAAACTTTTGTAGCTGGCAAAATTAAAACAATTCCCTTTAAATATCTTCTGCCCCGGCTATGAGATTTTTCAGGATTTCTTCTGTTGAAAGGTGGCTGTAATCATGAATGGACTGTCCTGCCCAAATGCTTACAAAATCAGAATTCTGCAAAGTCTTTGAAATTCTTCTCAGCTCGTTTGTTAACTTATTCTGGTAAGGATATGGAAGAATATAATCTGAATTTTCTAAGGTTTCAATAAATGTATTTTTAATACCTCTGGCATATCTTCCTGAAAAACTTTTGGTTAAAATAATATCTTTTTCAACCGCACTTCTAAGTCTTTCTTTTTCAAATGGCTTCATACCGCTTTCTTCAGATGCAAGCAAAATACTTCCTACCTGAAATCCCTGTGCCCCAAGTTCTTTTGCCGCTCTTAAAGTTTTACCGTTATAAATCCCTCCTGCATAGATCAGTGGGACCGTTACTTGATCATGTACTTCTGAAAGCAGAGATATCCCTCCAATCATCGGGATATTATCCGGATCAAAAGTTCCCCTGTGACCGCCGGCTTCAATTCCCTGGACGCAGATCATATCTATTCCGGATTTTTCCAGTATCAAAGCTTCTTCTGCTGACGTACAGGTTCCTATAAGAATGATATCTTTTTCTTTCAGCTTCCGAATACTCTTATCATCCAGATTTCCGAAAGTAAAACTCAATACTTTGCATCCTTCTTCAATAATGGCATCTACCTGTTCCTGGTAGCTGTTCACCTTAATATCTTCAAGATCCGGAAGCGTAACTTCCAAATGATGATCATTTGCCAGCTGTGTAATAAACTGCTTTGCTTTAATAAATTTTTCCTTCATACGATCTGTAATTTCAGGAATATGGTGAACAAAAATATTGGCTGCAAAGGGCTGATCAGTCAGTTTTTTGGTTTCTCTGATGAGTTCAATGGATTTATCTGCCGAAAGGTCGGCCAATGCCAAAGAGCCCAGACATCCTGCTTTCGAAGCTGCAGCTGTCATCTGTGAGGTGCTTACTCCAAACATCGGAGCCTGAATAACAGGGTATTTAATACCTAATCTTTTACTTAGAGTTTCCGGCCAAAACATAAGAATTATTTTAGTTAGAATTTACAAAAAACAGTTGAGAATTTTGGAATAGCAAGCATGATTTTGCTCAAGTATTTTTACCACTTTTACGCACCTGCTTATAATGTTTTTTCGTTTCAGGGCCAAGCTTTTCTATTGCATAAGAAAATGCAGCAGAATGCATTGTTTCTGCATATTGATCCAGAAAAAGCTGCAGTCTTTTCGGTTCTTTCTTTCCGGCTTCTCTTATCCAGCTTCCCACAGCTTTATTCACCAGTTCATTAGGATCATGGACAAGGATTTCAGCGATCTTAAATGTGTCTTCAATATCATTTTTTCTGATAAAAGCATGAGTGCTTACGATGGCGGTCCTTCTTTTCCAGGGATTTTCAGATTTTGCCAGTCGGTACAAAATATCTCTTGGTTTGTCTAACAAATAATCACCGACGATATTTCTTGCTCCACGGTCTACAAAATCCCAATTGTTCAAACGGTCATGACGTTCAAGATACAGTTCAAAAAGCTCTTTCCTCCTTTCTTCAGACGTCTTTTTGTTCCCGGCCTGAAAATCCATAATACTCACCGCACCCATTCTCATTTCATAAAAATCACTATCCAGGAGTTTATTGATTTCTACCGGTGGCATTTCAGAGAATTCTTTAGCTGTACTAAAAACATCTCCAAATTTTACTCCAAAATGTTTTGTCACCCCATCATTGCCTTTAAAAAATTTTTCAACTTTATCGATTTCCTTTTCATTCCTGAACGTCGATAGCTTTTCTATGAATTGTGATGCAGTCATGGTTTTTATTTAAAAAAAAGATCTCCCGCAGATTAAACAGATCAGACACCTCCTTTTACTAAAAATCTGTGTAATCTACTTAATCTGCAGGAGAGATATATTAAATATCGGCTACTACTTTCAGCATTTTTTCTTCCCATTCAGGATCTTTCGGATCAAAGAACAGTCTTTTTCCTGTATCTAACGAACGAACGATGTTCATTTCCTCTTCACTCAGTTCGAAATCAAAAACATTAAAGTTTTCTTCAATTCTGGAAGGGGTCACCGATTTTGGAATCACTACAAATCCTTCCTGAAGGTGCCATCTTAAAATTACCTGCGCTACTGTTTTATCATATTTGCCGGCGATTGCTTTTAATTCAGAATTGTTGAGAAGATCTGCATTTCCATTTCCAAGAGGACTCCATGGCTGGGTGATGATATTGTTTTCTCTGTTGTACACCTGAAGTTCCTTCTGTTGAAATACCGGATGCAGTTCGATCTGATTGATCACCGGAACAACTGTTGAGTTGGCTTTTAATTCTTCTAATTTTTCTACAGTAAAGTTACATACTCCAATCGCTTTAATCTTACCTTCACTGTATAGTTCCTCCAAAGCCTTCCACGTACCCAGGAAATCTCCGTAAGGCCAGTGAACAAGATACATATCCAGATAATCCATCTGCAGTCTTTCCAGTGTTCTGTGAAAGGCTTTTTTAGCCTGTTCGTAGCCATGATCCTGAACCCATACTTTAGAAGTAATAAACAGGTCCTCTCTGCTTACACCGCTGTCTCTTACCGCCTGCCCTACTGCTGTTTCATTTTGGTAAATGGCTGCAGTATCGATCATTCTATATCCTGTCTGGATAGCTTTTACTACGGCTCTTTCACATTCGTCGAGATTTTCCATCTGCCAAACTCCAAAGCCTAATGCCGGGATATCCACCCCGTTATTTAAGGTCACTACAGGCTGCCCTGTATATGTTTTGTTTTGCATAATTTTTAAATTTCAATTTTAATATTAATGTATTGCCTAACAAATTTGCGATAAAAATTCGGGATTTCTACTTACCATTTTTACGGTTTTTCACACTGATTAGAGGCTATTTCCAATATTTTTTACCTACCCCGTCTTTTTGCTCTGCAAAAATCCACCCCTTCAAAGAAGGGGAATCACTATTTCTCCCAATACTCCAATTTCTAGCTTCTCATCTCTTATTTCTAGTCTACAATTAACTATTTTTGTAAAAACCAAAACAATGTCGCACTCAATAAGACTGGCTCAGTCCGAGGATTATCCAAGAATTATGGAGATCTGGGAATCTTCTGTAAAAGCAACCCATGATTTTCTTTCCGAAGAAGATTTTAATTATTTTAAAGAAGTGATTCCCCGGGATTATCTTCCCAATCTGGAAGTTTATTTAATTACAGAAAATAATCAGTCAGAAGGTTTTGCTTCTGTAGCAGAGGGTAATCTGGAAATGCTTTTCATCCACAGTGAGATGAGAGGAAATGGATATGGTAAAAAGCTGTATGAATTTATGAAAGAGAAAACCGGGCTTACAAAAGTAGACGTCAATGAACAGAATCCTCAGGCCATAGGATTTTACGAAAAAATGGGGTTCAAACAGACGGGAAGATCAGAAAAAGACGGTTCAGGAAAAAGCTATCCTATTATTCATATGAGCCTTTAATAATGGAGAAATTTACTTTTAAAAAGATGGATCCAGGCTCAGCTGTTCCTTATGAACTTTTGCTGCTTGCAGATGAAACTATTGACGCTATTAATCAATACATTTTTGATTCTGACATTTATCTTTTAAATGATGGTGTTCAGGATATAGCTGTGATTGCATTGTACAAAAACGACAGCACAGAACTGGAGATTAAAAATATGGCGGTTCTTGAAGGTCTTAGAAACAAGGGAATTGGCAGCCTGCTTATAAATAAAGCTAAAGAAATTGCCAAAGAAAGCGGCTATACAACTTTAGTTGTAGGCACCTCTGATACCGGATTTCAGCAAATTAAATTCTATGAAAAGAATGGATTTATAAAAAAGGGAGTACGCAAAAACTTTTTTACTGAAAATTACCCACTCCCTATTTATGAAAACGGTTTACAGATGCGGGATATGGTCGTTCTTACTCATGACCTTTCTGAATAATCCTTTGATATGATCGATTTCAGACTGGTAATTTGTCTTTTTTCTGCATCCGAAATACAGCGTATTTTCAAGTTTTTTCTCACCTTCCCAGATCAGTTTGAGATCTCCGCTTTCTATTTCATTTTTGCAAAGGAAATCGGGAACAACGGCCAATCCGGTTCCGCCTTTCAGACAACGAATGATTGAATTTAAATTCGGAACAATATAATTGGGACGGAAATTCGGTTTATGTCCGAAATTCATGATCCAGAACTGAAACAAATGTTCCATATCGCCTGTTGTTCCATACCATTTTTCCTGTTTCAGCCATTCTTCAATGTGCTCGGTTCCTTTTTCTTTAACTACATCTTGAAAACTTTCAATATCCACCTCCTTTCCTCCTACCAGGATGATCTGTTCGGATGAAAATGCTTCATGTTCAATATTTGGTGAAACTCCTTTTTTGGGGGTTATAATCAGATCCAGAATTCCTTTGTCCAGCTGATCCAGCATTTCCGGGTATTCTCCAAAACTGATGATGAGATTAAAAGGTAATGTGGAAACATACTGTTCCAAAGTTGTCTGAAATGTTTCAAAACACATGCCCACACTGATTGTAGGCGTCAGCTTTTCTGTAGACTTCTGAAAGTTTTTCTCCACATCTTCCAACCTGCCGATAGGATCAGACACAGCATTAAACAAGACTTTGCCTCTTTCGGTAGGAATCATTTTTCTTCCGGTTCTGTCAAATAATTTATAGCCTACATACGCTTCCAGAGAACTTAAATGAAGACTTACCCCCGGTTGTGAGATAAACAGAGAATCTGCAGCACCCGTGAGTGTTCCGGTTTTATATATCGCTTTAAAAGTGCGGTACCATTCTAGATTGACCATAACTTCAATTATTAATATTCTGATGCAAAATTACAAAATAATTATAATACTGATATTAAAATCAAATGATCCTGAGTTTTTTGACGATAAGCAGAATATAAAATGCTTTAGAAGATAGATGCTTTTTCATTTTTCAGAAAGGCGGCATAATAATCAGGAATTCCACTTTCCCTTATACCACGGACAGTTTCTTGAAGTGGATAAGCAATCTGAATAATTTCAGGTATCATTTGTTCTTCATCCATAGTCAGGACCAGATAGGAAGCCAATCGGTTTTCTTCTTTCGAACGGCCAACAGAACCACAGTTGACAGCCCATTTCTTATTCTCAAATGACTTTTTAAATGACAAATGGGTGTGCCCCATCACGACGATATCAGATTGGGAATCTTCGAGCATTTCGACAAAAACCTCATCGTTTTCAGATTCATACAGATAAGTATCGTTACTTGACATACTTGAATGCACAAGCTGAATAGTCCAATGCTTCTTCCCTATTTTATAGTTTAATTTTAAATGGAAAGGAAGCTCTGAAAGAAATTTTTTATTCCCGGCTGTAATTTGATTTCTGGAATGATCAATCGCAATGAATCTTGCCTCCGTTTCTTCTTTCGAATGCTTGGCCAAAGGGATCACGGGAATATCAAAAGCAATTCTTTCGTCATGATTTCCCATCAGACACGGAATGTTCAGATTCTTTATCTTTTCAGTGACTTCATTTCCCCATGGAGCAAAATCAACCAGATCTCCCAAACAGAACTTTTGCTGAATTCCTCTTTTCTCTATATCCTCAAGTACTGTATTCAGTGCTGGAAGATTTCCATGCACATCGCTAAAAACCGCAATCTGTATCATATCCATTGAATTAATCAGAACAAATTTACAGGAGAAATTACACAACAAGATTAACATTCTGTATGACATTTCACATGAATGACAAAATTTAAACTATCATTATTATAATAGTTAGTTATGATTTATGCTATTTTTATTATACAACACCCCGAACTAACTTTGCATCATAAAATTTAAACAATCATCAAAATGAAAAAAGTATTGATCATCAACGGAGGACAAAATTTTGGACATTCCGGAGGAAAATATAATGATACTATTGCAGAAAACACCTTAGAGGTCCTTAAAAAATTCAACAATATAGAAGTAAAGACTACCCAGGTGTCGCAAGGCTTCGATAAAGATGAAGAGGTAAAGAAATTTGTTTGGGCAGATCTTATAATTTACCACACCCCAATCTGGTGGTTCCAGCTTCCCAACGGTCTAAAAAAATACATTGACGAAGTTTTCACCGCAGGGCATGCTAAAGGAATTTATATGAGTGACGGAAGAACAGCAGAAAATCCGCAGATCAATTACGGAACAGGAGGCATGCTGGGCGGAAGAAAGTATATGGTGACCACCAGCTGGAATGCTCCTGAAACCGCCTTTACCCTTCCTGGAGAATTCTTCAATGAAACAAGTGTTGATAATGGACCATTATTTGGTTTCCATAGAATGAATGCCTTTGTTTCTTTGGAAAAGATGGAAAGTTTTCACTTCCATGATGTAGAGAAAAATGCCAATATAGAGCGCGATATGAAACGTTACAGAGAGCACCTTGAACATGTTTTTGCACAGGAATTAAAACCACAGTTAGTCTAATGAAAATTTATCTTACAGCAGTTATCAAATCGAAGGAAGAACATCAAGCAGAAGTTTTGGAGGTTCTTCAGAATATGGTGAAAGAAACCAGAAAGGAGGACGCATGCGAACTCTACCATCTTCATCAGGGAATCGAAGACAAAAATCAGTTTATTTTCTACGAAATATGGAAAAGCGAAGAAGGGCTGGCACAACACAACCAGCAACCTTACATTCAGGCTTTTGGAGCGATCGCAGAAGAAAAATTACAGGAAAAACCACAAATCTACACGACCCATATTATTTAATATGAAAAAATTAGCATTTTTATTTATAACCCTATTGACCATAGGATATATTCAAGCACAACACCAAAAATCTAATCGTATGAAAAAGAAAATTTTATTCGTCGTGACCAGTCATGACAAAAAAGGAAGTACCGGTGAAGATACCGGCTATTATCTTGGAGAAGTATCTCACCCCTGGGAGGTTCTTCACAAGGCAGGATATGAAATTGATTTTGTAAGCCCCAAAGGAGGAACTCCCCCCGTTGATGGATTTGATCTAAAAGATCCCGTTAATAAAGAGTTTTGGGAAAACAAGGAATATAAAAATAAGATTGACCATTCTTTTGAGCCTTCCCAAGTGAATCCAGATCTTTACAGCGCGATCTTCTACGCAGGAGGACACGGAGCTATGTGGGATTTTGCTGATCATACAGAGTTAGCAGATATTGCTTCAAAAGTATATGAAAACGGAGGTATCGTTGCAGCAGTATGTCATGGTCCGGCTGGTCTTGTGAATATTAAGCTGAACAACGGTAAATACTTGGTAGACGGCAAAAAAATCAATGCTTTTACCAATGAAGAAGAGGCTGAAGTAAAACTAACAAACGTGGTTCCTTTCCTTCTGGAAAACAAACTGAAAGAAAGAGGAGCAAAATTTGAAAAATCAGGACTTTGGCAAAATCATGTGGTAACCGACCAAAGAGTGATCACAGGACAGAATCCTCAGTCTGCAAAAAGTGTAGGTGAGGCGATCTTAAAAGAACTTAACAAATAATCAGATCTTTTTAAACACAAAAGGCTCAAAATTTTTAACAGTGAAGTTTAATGCTTTGCCCATAAAAAGATCACATAAGTTTTAAGAAAATCTTCAGGTTTCCCGATAACAATTATTGAACCGATGAGAATTCCCCTCCCTTGGAGGGGTGGCGAAAATTCGAAGAATTTTTGACGGGGTGGTTCGGGGTTGTTAAAGACAAAAGCCATTTGTGGTTAAAAATATTAAATAAACATTCAAGACAAAAATGGAATACAGAAAATTAGGAAATACGGAACTGGAACTCTCTGCAATTACTCACGGAGCATTCGCTATCGGAGGAAATATGTGGGGAGGAAATGAAAAACAGGATTCCATCAATTCAATTCACGCATCTCTGGATCACGGTGTAACTTCCATTGATACGGCTCCTTTCTATGGTTTCGGACTCAGTGAAGAAATGATTGGAGAAGCCATCAAAGGAAAAGACCGTTCAAAGATTCAGTTATTAACCAAATTTGGTTTGGTATGGGACGGAAGCAACAATGGAAAGGGCGAATTTTTCTTCGATGCTGAAGATGAAGGTAAAACGCTTCCCGTTTATAAATATGCTTCAAAAGCCAATGTAATCAAGGAAGTGGAAGAAAGTCTGAAAAGACTGGGAACAGACTATATCGACCTTTTACAGCTTCACTGGCCGGACGGGACAACGCCTGTCTGCGAAACAATGGAGGCTATGGAGCTTATGATACAGCAAGGCAAGGTTCGTGCGGCAGGAGTCAGCAATTATACTGTTCCACAGATGCAGGAAGGTAACAGAACGCTTCACTTAGCCAGCAACCAGGTTTCTTACAGCATGCTGAACCGTTCTATTGAAAGCGACCTTGTTCCCTACTCTTTAGAGCATAATTCAGGAATTATCGTTTACAGTCCAATGGAAAGAGGTCTTTTGACCGGAAAATATTTCAAACAGGATCAATTAAAAGAAAACGACCACAGAAACGGGTATTTCTCACAGTTTGATCTCCCTAAAATAAAAACCTTCTTAGAAAAGATAGAACCGCTTGCTCAGGAAAAAGGGGCTTCCCTTTCACAACTGGTACTAAGATGGACTACATTACAGCCAGCGATCACTGTAGTTTTGGCCGGAGCCAGAAATGCACAGCAGGCTATTGAAAATGCCAGAGCAATGGCTATTGAATTTTCTCAGGATGAATTGAATTTCATCAATACAGCGCTAAGCGAAATTTAATCTTGTATGATCAGTAAACTTTCTCTACCGGGACTGTTTACTGATTTTCTCTCTTTTAACATCCACACATTACAAAAAATGAAAAAAAATCTGATCAAAATGTTCGGGTTGGTTATCTTATTGACCTATACCAGCATCCCTATAAAAGCTCAGAACCTGAGTATCAATCCTAGAGATCAATCATGGTATCCTTCTGTTTATGGAGCCAAAGATGAAATAGGAGCTGCTAATCTCCTAACGGCAGAAGTGGTAAAACAGGCGATAGGATTGGTGAAACAAGGCAAAACGCTTTCTTTGGCTGTTCCTATTGATAAAAATCTGCCGGCTTTCAGACACAGAAGCTTTAATCTGTATAATATCCAGCCGGGAGAACAGGGAGGAAAAAGCATCGGTCCCAATAAATTCACATTCAATGATGAGCTTGTCAATGGATGGACAGGGGTAGGAACTCAGCTTAACGGCATTGGACATATCGGAATTGACAATATCTACTACAACGGAAATAAAGCAGTTGACTTTGTAACAGTAGAAGGTGTCAGAAAATTAGGAATTGAAAAGGTTCCTCCATTCGTCACCCGCGGTGTGGTTTTAGATATGACCGCTTATTACGGGAAAGCTATAGTTCCGGGAGGTACGGAATTCACAGTTGCAGATATTGAGGCTGTTTTAAAGAAGCAGGATATCACGCTGAGAAAAGGAGACATTCTTCTGTTCAATACCGGCTGGCTGGAGCTGATCGGTAAAGACAATCAGAAATTTTTAGAGACAGAACCGGGTATTGGTATGGAAGCAGCGCAATGGCTTGCTGAGCAGGGAATTGTTGCTTTCGGTGGAGATACATGGGCTTCAGAAGTTTATCCTAATCCAAAGTCCAAAGAAGAATTTCCAGTCAATCAGTTTATGCTGACGAAAAAAGGAATTTATAATCTGGAACTGATCGACAGCCGTCCATTGGTGAAAGATAAAATATGGGAGTTTTTACTGGTTCTGGGGCAGCCTTTATACGTAGGATCTACTCAGGTGAATGTCAATCCGGTTGCTATCTATTAATCTCCCTTACGGGTTGGTAATTAATACGTAATTTGATCATGCCTAATCTAAAGTAAATCTTATGAAATCTCTTTTAGTTAAAATCTTTGTTGTGTTACTGATCAATATTGCAGGTTCAAAAATAATGGCACAGCAGCGTTCTTCCTCAAAAGCACCAAAATATACTCATACAAAAACCGGATATCTCATGGTATTGAGAGAGGGTGATGATGTGATTGGTGAACTTGAAAAATTAGCAAAAGCAGAAAAGGTTCCTTTTGCCAGTTTTACAGGAATTGGCTTTGCCGGAGAAGTTACTTTTGGATTTTATGATTTTAATGCAAAAAAATTTAATCCCAAAACATTTAATAAAGTAGAAATGGGAAGTCTGACGGGCTCTATTGCATGGAATGAAAAAGGACCTTCCCTTCATATTCATGGTGTGGCAACCGATGATCAATTCAATGCGTATGGCGGGCATATTCTGTCCCTGCACGTAGGAACGGGCTCAATGGAAGTCTATATCACAACGAATGATAACAAGCTGGAAAGAAAAATCGAACAGCCCCTGAATGCGAATGTGTTGCAGCTTGAACATCAGCACTAAAAATTATTCTCTGTTTTAACAGCAAAAGAGCTCTTCACTGTTTGAAGAGCTCTTTTTGTACATAACTTTAAAACGGAAAACTATTTTGCAATAGGTAAATGAGTACTTACGGCAATTCTATTCCACGCATTAATCGTTACAATAGCCATGATGATCTGCGCCATCTGTGCATCATCAAAATACTGTTTAGCCTTTTGGAAAGTTTCCTCTGAAAGACCGTTATGGCTGATGAGGGTAATTTCTTCTGTCATTGCCAAAAGTACCTGCTCTTCTTCTGTGAACAAATCCTTTGCTTCTCTCCATCCATCAAGAATGAAAATCCTCTGTGTTGTTTCTCCATACTTAATAGCATCTTTCGTATGCATATCAAGACAGAAAGCACATTTGTTGATCTGTGAAGCTCTGATCTTAATTAATTCTTTTTGAATGTGGTTTAATGAAATCGTCTGAAGGTATCCTTCCAATCCCATCATTGCTTTGTAAGCAGCTGAATCTACTGTGGCAATATTTAATCTTGCGCTCATAATATTATAATTTGTTGGTTAAATGATCTATACTAAAAAAATACTTCGGCTGAACGGCCAGTAAAAATGCACCTGCGCTTCCTACCCAGACAGAATAATCCAGGGGAGCCTTAATGCCTAATGCCATGGTCATGGACAAAGCAAAGACCAGCAGAAGCAATCCCGCTCCGTAAGCTCCAATTCTGGTTTTCCAACCAATAAGAAGCATCACTGGAAAAAGTATTTCAAAAAAAGTTGCGGTATAAGCAGAAAACACACTTAATCCTTCAGGAAGAAAAAAAGTCAGTTTTCGGGTGTAAGTTTCAAAGTTCTCCCAGTTGCCCCAGGCAGCATTTTTACCCCATAAACCCAATCTGTCTGCTACTGCTGAAAGCATAGTCACAGAAATGGCAAGTCTTAGAAATAACTGTGGAAACTGAACGTTTTTATCTGTCATGATATTGGCTTTTAATAACATGACAAATCTCCGACTTATATTTCGTAAAAATCTTAAACTGGTTTAAGAACGTAATTTCGCCCTTATTTCGCTCAGATATTCAGGAGTAAGATTTAAGAAAGAAGCTATTAAATACTGAGGAATTCTTTGGATAAACCAGGGATATAAAGTACTGAAATGTACGTACAGCTCTTCCCGGGACATTTCATAAAGGTAGCGGATTCTTCTTTCCGAAGCGGCATATGCCCTTTGGTAAATCATCCTGAAATATCTTTCCATGACAGGATGTTTCTTCAGCAAAAGCTCCTGTTGCTGAAGATCAATAACCAAAACTGTAGAACGCTCTACCGCCTGAATACAAAAATCAGATTTGACCTGTCTTTCATATGCAAAAGTATCTGTGATCCACCAGTTTTCTATGGCAAACTCTGTTGTCTGCTCTGCTCCTTTCTCATTCACAAAAAACTTTCTCAGACAGCCTACAGAAACAAAATACATTGATCTGCAGATCTCTCCACTAAGCATCAGGCTCTGCTTTTTCTTCACTTCTATTTCCTGGAAAAAAGAAACTATAGAAGCATATTCTTCATCAGTAATGGTAACAAATTTATTTAAATGCGCTTTGAAAGTATCCATCTTTGCAATTGAGTAACCAAACTTAACTTTATTTTTTTAGTTTTACAATTACAAAATAGTAAATCATGGAACTCATTGCTAAAATTCTCATCGCCATTGTGGCACTGGAGCATATTTATATCCTGTGGATGGAAATGTTCGCCTGGGAAACCAAAGGAAAGGAAGTATTTAAAGCAGCACTGCCGGCTGAAATGTTCAAACCAACAAAAGGTCTGGCTGCCAATCAGGGACTTTATAATGGTTTTCTTGCCGCAGGACTGATCTGGTCTTTTCTGATTGAAGATCCGAAATGGCAGACTAATATTTCGCTGTTTTTCCTGAGCTGTGTGGCAATAGCCGGAATTTACGGGGCTGTTTCTGCAACAAAGAAAATATTTTTTGTACAGGCACTACCTGCAATACTGGCCATTATTGCTGTCATTTTCAAATAATTTTATAATGAACATTCATAGCCTATTGAATATATGGGAATAGAATTAATAGACTATAAAGATAGAGGATTTGAGATATCGGATTTTTTTTATGCAGCTGGCCCTGTATTATATTAATGAAGAATTAAGAAAAGAACCGTATATTTTTACGAATAAATACTCTCTTGAAGAATACCACAAAAGTGTAACAAAAGGCCATATGGTTGGGTGGTTTGCCTTCTTATGGGATTCATATATAGTAAACCCTTTTGAAGAACAGACCATGATTGATATTCTTTTATTATCCTGATCTAGTTTGACTTTTTTTAAATAAAATTTATGTGAGAGACACACTCCAAATAATTATGCCCGGAGTCGTCTACGTGATTATATGTTGTGTTGTTAATTCGGATTGAACTGAATGTTAAAATACTTTAAATAATCCTCTATTGGTTCCAGTCCCATTTCTTTTCTTCTTTCGTTTACAGTTTCAGGATTTTCTAATTTATACAATTTACCATTTTCTATTTGTGAACCATATATTTGGGGTTTTCCTTCGTCCATTAACATCTTATCTTTCATCAATGCATATTGCTGTTTAGATAAGTCTCCATTTTTTACCGCTTTCTCTATTTGTGGAAAATACTTTTTTCTAATTTCTTCAGTACTATGTTGCAGTCCCAACCAGATTGCATCCATTTGTCTTGGACCCACCTCCTTTAATGTCGGCATACCACACTTTTCAATAATGCTAATCACTAATTCCTGATTCCTGTGATCTTCTTTAGCGTATTTGATGAGTTCATTTGATTTTCTAATCCTTTGGTCACTTTCTAAAACTTCGCTGAGGATTTGTCGTTTTTTGCTGCAATCGACTTCAATAATATCCACCGAACCTACATAGGCAAATTTATCCCTATTCATATATAGAAATATTGATATTATTAAAACAAGAGCGGTTAATATGCTGAATAATATTTTCTTTATTTTCATTTCGATTTTTATATCATATTCCAATATAGATTGACCATTTTTGGTTAAAAATTCATTGTAAAAATAGGAATTATTTTTAAGCGCACGCTCTAAAATATGTAAAGATGAACAGTATTTTTATCCAAACAGAGATTTTTGTGCATCACAGCAAATGTCTTTTAATGGCTACAAACTTCAAAGGGTTTGTTCTGTGAACGGTGTTTTTCAAAGTATAGACCTAAGTCCTGCATCTATTCATGATATTCACTTTTTAAAGGACATTAAAGTTTAGCAAAGATTACAGCTCTTACAATTGTTCAATTTATTAATAAAAACTATTTAAACAAAAAAATCAACAATCTAAAATCAAGTATATTTTAAAATGCACAACGGGTTATTCAATACATTTAAATACACTTTTAATAAAACCTACATCTCTGCGTAGATCTAACTTAAAATCATACTTCCTGATGATACAGATCTTTTTTTTTTGTGAAATATTTATAATGTGTAAACCCCTTTCATTCTTTAAATCAACCTACCCCATCGACTCCTTGATCTTCTCCCGATGAATAATTCCCCAATTCACCAGAGTTTCCGTTACCGGAAAAACTGATTTACCGTATTCTGTAACTGCATAAGTTACAGTGATGGGTTTTGTATCCTGAATCGTTCTTGTGATGAGAAGATTCATTTCCAGTTCTTTCAGTTCTTTGCTGAGCATTTTAGCAGAGATCCCGGTAATACCCCGCTGCAGTTTTTTGAAATGGATGTGTTGATCCGTTCTATTGGTGAGGTACCGAATGATCATCAGCTTCCATTTTCCTCCCAAAACATCCAGACTGTCGCGCATCGCAAATAATTCTTCCGTGCAGCTGGCCTCTCTTTCTATTCCGTTTTCTATGATTTTTGCCATAATAGTTTCATTAAGGTAACTAGTTACCAATAGTTAACTGGTAGCAAATATAAACTATTCTCTTTTTACATTTGTCAATCAAATTACCCATATGAAAGCCATTATATTAAATGAAAATTTCCAGCTTAAAGAAGCTGAGATAGAAAAACCTAAACCGAAAAGTCATGAAGTTCTCATCCAGATCAAAGCCAGCGGTTTTAATCCTATCGATTATCAGATGATTGAGAACGAATTGGAACGGAAGCTTCTCAAATCACCTGTTTTAGGCCGTGAACTATCTGGAATTGTTGTTGAAAAAGGTACGGACGCTCATCAGTTCAATATTGGAGACGAAGTATTCTGTGGAAGCGGATCGATGGGAAGTAACGGTTCTTACGCTGAATACATTGCTGTTCCTGAGGCTATTGTTGCCTTTAAACCTAAGAGTATTTCTTTCGAACAGGCTGCTGCTATCCCTTCAGCAGGACTTACAGGCTTACAGACTGTCAACCGTTTAAAACTAAATAATGATGATACTGTTCTTGTAACCGGAGCAACAGGCGGAGTCGGTTCTTTTGTCATTAAGTTTTTAATCGCCAATCGGTTCGAAAAAATTACAGCCACTGTCGGAAGTGAAGAAAACAGACAGATCCTCCTTGGACTCGGTCTTAAGAATCATCAGATCATTAATTATAAAGACGAAAACCTTGCCGCTAATCTTTTAGAAGCAAATAACGGCCAGCTTTTCGATTTCGGAATTGATTTGGTGGGAAATTATATGTCTGAAATTACTGCCGATGTTTTGAAAATCAATGGTACTTACGTGGATGTAACCGCATTGATCACCAGGGATGCTCACGAAACCCTTTTCAACAAAGGAACTGTGATTATGAATATTTCCAATTATTCCTACAGTATGAACAAGGAATATGAATACTACAAAGGAAACTTAGAGGAGATTTCAAAACTAATTGAAAATGGAATTATCAGTCCGCCCAACTACAAAACAATAGGAGATCTTTCTCTGGATACGGTGTTAAAAGCCCATTCCCTTCTTAAAAACAATCAGACCCAGGGTCATAAACTCATCATGAAACATTAATATACCTTATGAATACCATCCCAAGACGAATTGTAACAGGAATAAAAAACGGAAAATCTGTTATTGTGGAAGATCAGGTGACAGAAAATGCAGTGGAACATCTTCCGGGTCTCATTATTTCAGATATCTGGAATACCCAGAAAACGCCGGCAGGATTAGATCCTGAAATCCGGATTCCCAATACCGGATTCCCGCAAACTCCCAAAAACGGAACCTATTTCCGTTACGTGGTCATTCCACCGGATAAAGACCTGGGAGTAGAATTCAAAGCCGGAGAACCTCACCCGATGATGCATCAGACCCAGACCCTGGACTATATTATTATTCTTTCAGGAACGCTTTACCTGATGATGGAAGAAGGAGAAACCCTTCTCAAACCCGGAGATATTGTGATCCAACGAGGCACCAATCATGCGTGGAGCAACAGATCGGATGAACCCTGTATTCAGCTCGCTGTATTGATTGATGCAGAAAATTAGATTTAAAAATTTCTCCGCGGTATAAACATTTGACAGGAAGTAAAAACTGTGTCATCCGGATAATCTGCGAGAATAAAAATCTTATGAATCAGTAAACGCAAAGGCGCAAGTTTTTTCAACCCAGAAAAAACTTGCGCCTTTGCGATCAGCAATCAAAAACTACAAAGCAGAAATTTCCAAAAGTTTCTGCTTCATGGTTTCAGGTGTCAATAACCCTTCATGATAATATACCAATTTTTGGTTCTTATCAAGAACAATCCACAACGGATAAACAGGCTGATTTTTATTCTTGGAAAGAGCCAGAGCCAATTCATGAATTCCGGAACTTCCATTGGGAAGATAACCGAATTCCCTGCCTTGGAACCTGATTTTTTCTTTTGTTTTTTCAGTTTCAAAATTCACCATATAAAAATGATCATTGATCAGATCAACAATTTCCTGGTCTTTATTCAGGGCATGTTTTTCCATTTTACAGACCGAGCACCAATCTGTATACAAATGAATTACAACAGGCTTTGGATCTTTTTTCATTGATGTTTCAAGATCATAAAAAGTGCCTGTCTTCATCTGAGACAGATAAAAACAGGGCACTAACATTAAAAATAAAATAAAAGTTTTCATTTCAAAGTATATTTTACCCCCAGAAAACCTCTGATTCTCTGCATAGGCGCATAGCCGTATGCTGTATCAAAAGTGTAATGGTTGGGGTTACTTATGGGATCATCAGCAGATTTATCAAATGGGTCAAACGGTCTCATCAGAGGATCTTTCGGTGTAAAATTGAAAAGGTTTTTTACCCCGCAATACACTTCAAAGCCAGATTTGAAACTTTTTGAAACCTGAATATTCGCTAAAGAATAGAAAGGAGAATATTCCGGACGGTAATCGTTCGGCAGTACCGGAAGTCTCATAGGACCGTAGAACTGCCCCGTAAAATCTACAGTCAGATCATTCGCAAACTTATAGGAAAGATTGTACGTTCCACTCCATTTCGGTGCATGCAGCTGCTGTGATTTCTTATTTTCGCCATCAAACTTCTGGTAAACATCTAAATAGGTCACCCCTAAATTGACACTCAAAGGAAAGCTGAAGTTAAAATCCACATTCAGGGAAGCTCCCCTGGAAATTCCATAGCCTTTAAGGTTATCATAAATAATTTTATCCGGGTCGGTATCAAAATCCCCTACAATCTTATTACTGAAATAAGTATAAAATGCAGAAGCATCAAGCTGAATCATACGGGTTCCCACCGGAATTTTCCAGATATAATTTAAATTTCCGTTGACCGATTTTTCAGGTTTAAGGTCAGATTTAATCAGTACTTCTCTGGAACCTGTCAGTGCAGCATGATCTTCTGTAAAGAGGTTCACTACTCTGAATCCCGTTCCAAAATTGAACCTCAATGTATGATAGGGATTGGGTGAAAATTTCCAGGCAAATCTGGGAGAATGAACTTCGTGATGAATCTTGTCATAATCAAAACGGTAGCCTGCCAACAAGGTATTCTTATCATTAATTTCCCACTGATCCTGGACAAAAACTCCCCAGATCGGAGATTTCATAGGTGCATTGGTGGTTCCGTCTCCTGATAAAGTTCCCGGCGTATTGTCATCATAGAAGGTTCTTTTAAAAGTAACTCCTCCTGTCAGATCATGATTTCCCAGTTTCTTGCTCCAATAAGTCTGTGCAAAAGCCACTTTTTGAAGGGCATTATAAGGATTGCTGCCATAAAAAGAATTCTGATCATGATAATTATACGAAAACTGAGTGACAATATATTCTTTTAAAGGCCATTGGTACAGTCCAAAAACCTCTGCCCTGTTGGTATAAATACTTTCGCCATATACATCTCCACTTCCACGGTGTGATCTGTTCCACTGCATTTCTCCACCAAAACGGTCTTCGTATAAATATCTCATCGCAAAACTTGCCTGACGGTTTTCCTTTCTCTGAAAATTCCATTTGTTAAAAACAGAAACTCTGCTCTGCAAGGCGGCATCAGTGAAATTATCTTTATTCTGATCTATTTTTTCCTTAAAACTGAAATAATTTAAGCTTAATAAAGAGGCCGCATTTTTACCAACGTTAAATTTCGTCGAAACATCAAGGTTATTTTCACTCCAGGTACTTGTCATCATATCGATGCTCAGTTTGGGAGCGGTCAATGCATTTTTAGTAATAATATTGATCACTCCGCCCATCGCTTCAGAACCATAGATGGAAGAAGCCGGACCTTTTACCACTTCTATCCTGTCGACAAGGCTGTTCGGAATTCCGCTCAACCCATACACCGTAGAAAGAGAACTCACTATTGGCATTCCATCGATCAGGATCATGGTATAAGGACCTTCAAGACCGTTGATGTGGATGTCTCCTGTGTTGCAGACAGAACAGTTCAGCTGAGGTTTTACTCCATTCACCATTGCAATGGCTTCAAAAATACTTGGAGTAGGATTTTTCTGGAAAAACTTCTGACTGTAAACCTCTACGGCAACAGGACTTTTTGATCTGCTGAAAGGTTTGATCGATCCGGTAAGAACAACATCATCGATATTGCTCATCTTGATTTTCGCCCGGGAAACTGCTGTTGAATCTGGCTTTATATTTTGCTGTAAACTCAGGCTGTCGGTCTCCTGAGAAAAACAGTAGGAAGATAAAAGGGTAATAGAAAATAGTATTCGCTTCATGAAATTAAAATTGTTAGACAAATCTAACAATTATTTTCGAATTACAAAACACCATGATAAATGTTGTTAGAATGAATTCACGAAAAATTATTAAATTTGAGAAACTAGATATAAAAGTAAAATGAGATATCATCAATCGGGAAACATCCCACAGAAAAGACATACGATTTTCAAATCACCGGAAGATAAATTTTACTATGAACAGCTTTTCGGAACGGAGGGCTTTCACGGAATTTCATCGCTGCTTTATCATATCCACCGACCTACACAAATCAAATCTATTGGAATTCCGAAAGATGTAACACCAAAGATTGCGGTAGAAAAGAATATTGCTCCGAGAATGTTTAAGGGAATGAATGTAACCCCCGAAGATGATTTCATGGACAGCAGAAAGATTCTTCTGATGAACAATGACCTGAAAATGGGATTGGCAAAACCCAGAAAGTCTATGGATTATTTCTACAAAAATGCTGAATGTGACGAACTTTTATACGTTCACAACGGAACCGGAGTTCTGAAAACTTTTGTGGGAGACCTGGAATTTGTAACAGGTGATTATCTGATTATTCCGAGAGGAACCATTTATCAGGTAGAACTGAAATCAGATGACACTGTATTTTTCGTACTGGAAAGCCACTCTCCTATCTATACTCCGAAACGTTACAGAAACGAATTCGGTCAGCTTCTTGAACATTCTCCGTTCTGCGAAAGAGATATGATCGCACCGGTTTTTAAAGAGCCTAAAGATGAAAAAGGAGAATTTTTAATTAAAGTAAAAAAAGAAAACCAAATCACTGATTTCATTTACGCAACGCATCCATTTGATGTTGTAGGATGGGACGGATATTTCTACCCTTATAAATTCAATATTAAAAACTTTGAACCTATCACCGGAAGAATTCACCAACCACCTCCGGTACACCAGAATTTTGAAGGTCACAATTTCGTTGTCTGCTCATTCTGTGCCCGAATGTATGACTATCATCCAATGGCTATTCCAGCACCTTATAACCATTCCAATATTGACTCCGATGAGGTCTTATTCTACACGGAAGGTGATTTTATGAGCCGTAACCACATCGATCTGATGGACTTCACCCTGCATCCGGGAGGAATTGTACACGGACCTCACCCGGGAGCTATGGAAAGAAGTATCGGTAAAAAATTCACTGAGGAATATGCCGTAATGGTAGACCCATTCCGTCCGTTAAAAATCACGGAAGAGGCATTGAAAGTAGAAGACCCTTCATATAAAACTTCGTGGCTTGAGGAATCAGACAAAACCATGGAAGACCGTTCTCAGGAATAAAAAAATCATTCATAAAAAAATTTCATTATGTACAATTATATTAGTGCAGAAGAAGCTATATACACTGTAAAAAGCGGAAACCGCGTATTTTTCCACGGAAGTGCATGTACTCCGAATTATCTTATCGACGAGCTGGCAAGACAGTCTCACCGTCTGGAAAATGTAGAAATGGTGTCCATTACACAGCAAGGAAATGTGGAAATTGCCAAACCCGAATACAAGAAAAGCTTCTTTGTCAATTCTCTATTCGTATCAACTCCTGTAAGGGATGCGGTGAATTCTGAGCGGGGAGATTTTGTTCCTGTTTTCTTAAGCGAGATTCCCATTTTATTCAGAAAAAATATACTGCCGCTTGATGTCGCTTTAATTACAGTTTCTCCACCTGACAAACATGGTTTCTGTACGCTGGGAACTTCTGTAGATATCGCAAGAGCAGCAGTAGATACTGCAAAACTTATCGTTGCTATCGTCAACCCTCTGATGCCGAGAACCCACGGCGACGGAATGATTCACATCAGCAGAATCCATAAACTGGTCTGGCATGAAGAGGAACTTCCTACAGTAGATTACGGTTCAAAAGTTGGTGAAGTAGAAATGCTTGTCGGTAAAAATGTAGCTGAACTGATTGATGACAGATCCACCCTCCAAATGGGTATCGGAACAATTCCTGATGCTGTTTTGAAATGCTTAACGAACCACAAGGACCTTGGTGTGCACACCGAAATGTTGAGTGATGGAGTGATTGATCTGATTCAAAGTGATGTTATTAACAATAAGTATAAAGGCTACAATGATAATAAAACGATCACAAGTTTCTGTTTTGGAACCAGAAAACTCTATGACTACGTAGATGATAATACGGTTTTTGATTTTAAAGATGTAAGCGATGTCAATTTTCCGATCAATATCATGAGGAATAAAAAGATGGTAGCCATCAATTCTGCCATTGAAATTGACCTTACCGGACAGGTATGCGCTGATTCTATCGGAACTCTTCAGTACAGTGGTATTGGAGGACAGATGGACTTTATGAGAGGGGCTGCTTTGAGTGAAGACGGAAAACCAATTATCGCCATTACTTCAAGAACCAAGAAAGGAATTTCAAGGATTGTTCCTTATCTTAAACAGGGAGCAGGTGTTGTCACAACCAGAGGACACATTCACTATGTAGTGACAGAATATGGTACGGCCTATCTGTATGGTAAAAATCTCCGACAGAGAGCTCAGGAGCTTATCAGTATCGCCCATCCGGATGACAGAGAGATGCTGGAAAGAGCTGCATATGAAAGATTTAAACACTAAATAAATTTACTTTCAGAAATTTTACCGGGGATATTTTTATATGTGAAACCACGATTGTATTAATAAAAACGGCATGAGTATTAAAAAAACTTTAACATTTTGGCAATGTTTTTGATCAACTCATTCAAAACCAAAGGAAATTGAAAACTATATACAATTCGATAAGGGAAGAAGTTGAAAAGCATTCGAAAGTAAAAAATTCTGTTTTAGGGAATGTGAGTGAATGGAAAAGAAGCCATTATATTATTCTTTCTGAAATTATAAAAGATGAATTATCTGACGCTGAAGAACTAAAGGGTGGAAAAAAATTTGAAATAGGAAATACGATATCGCACGTTACATTACAGCGCTTTTTTGAAAATGATTATCAGGACAAGACTCATAATGATCTCAGGTTTCTGAAAACACTGGATAAGATTTGCATTTTTTTGGGCTATAAGGATTTAAATAATTATATACAGTCTGTAAAGTTTAAAAATAAAGAGAAAGAAGTCGAAGATGATCTTCAGTTTCTTACAAAAATGGTGTACGATTATTGCGCTACTGCATTTGATTTTTACAAACATTTTCCAGAGCATAAAACGGAGGTTTTTAAGGAACTGGTATTTGACGGTTCTCCTTTTTTGGAAAGAACTTCACAGTTCAGCAGAGAATTATGTGAAAAGGATTTTCAGCTTGTGACTAAAAACAACCGTTCGAATTATGAGGTTTTTGATATTCATCTTGTCACTGATGAACCGGATAAGAAAATACTGGAAACTCAGGAATTCTGGAATCTTTTGTTCAAAGTGGGAGAAACCGGTGAAGAACATTTTGTAAATCAACTCAATACCCAAATCTATTTTATCCGGAAAATAGACAATACCTGGAAAATATGGGACAATTATAATCCTGACGCAGGAAGATTGAACAGGATTGTGGAAGCCGAAAAATAGAGAAAGCCGTAGAAGATTCTACGGCTTTCCTGTTTCGAAAATATTTTTTATTTCATTTGTTCTTTGTATTATCAAAGGTAGGCTTCTGATTTCGTTATAAAGAAACTTAAATACACTTAAATAAACACTTCTTTAATTTTATGTTAAGTATATTCAAGGAATCCTTTTGAATGCTTTCGCTATTTATAAGATTTTTGTATTTTGCATACCATTAAAATAAAAGTAAAAATAGAAATATGTCAACACTTACATTTGCCGAAAAAATTGCTCAAGCCGAGAATTTTTTACCGATCAACGGTACAGATTATATTGAGTTTTATGTAGGAAATGCTAAACAGGCTGCCCATTATTACAAGACCGCTTTCGGTTTTCAGTCTATAGCATATGCTGGTCCTGAAACAGGAGTAAGAGACCGTGCTTCTTATGTTCTTCAACAGGGGAAAATAAGATTGGTATTAACAACAGGGCTTAAATCTGATTCACCAATCAGTGAACACGTGAAAAAACACGGTGATGGAGTGAAAATTCTGGCACTTTGGGTAGACGATGCTTATGAAGCTTTTGAAGAAACTACAAAGAGAGGCGGAAAACCATATATGGAGCCTGTTACTTTGACAGATGAACACGGTGAGGTGAGAATGTCCGGAATTTATACATACGGAGAAACCATTCACATGTTTATCGAAAGAAAAAATTATAAAGGAGCTTTTATGCCAGGATTCGAAAAGTGGGAAAGCACTTACAACCCTGAAGAAGCAGGTTTATTATATGTAGACCACTGCGTAGGAAACGTAGACTGGAACAGAATGATCCCTACTGTTGAATGGTACGAAAAAGTAATGGGCTTTGTGAACATCCTTTCTTTTGACGACAAGCAGATCAATACAGAATATTCTGCACTGATGTCTAAAGTAATGTCTAATGGAAACGGATTCGCTAAATTCCCGATCAACGAACCTGCAGAAGGTAAAAAGAAATCTCAGGTAGAAGAATATCTTGATTTCTACGAAGGTGAAGGTGTACAGCACATCGCTGTAGCAACAAGAGATATCATCCATACCGTAACTGAATTGAAGAAGCGTGGTGTAGAATTCCTTTCAGCTCCACCGGAAGCTTATTATGACATGGTTCCTGAAAGAGTGGGACATATTGATGAAGATCTTAAAAAATTACAGGACTTAGGCATCCTTATTGATCATGATGAAGAAGGATATTTGCTGCAGATCTTTACAAAACCTGTAGAAGACCGTCCTACCCTATTCTTCGAGATCATTGAAAGACACGGTGCACAGAGTTTTGGTGCAGGAAACTTCAAAGCATTGTTCGAAGCATTGGAAAGAGAGCAAGACAGAAGAGGAAATCTTTAATTTTACAATACAATACTAAGTTTTGTCAGGATCAAAAGTCTTGACAAAACTTTTTTATAAAAACACAACGTATGAAAAAAATTTTTATTGGGATTTTATTTTTCGGAACATTAGGGCTAAGCGCTCAATATGGATCATTAAATGAGATTCTTAACCGACTGGAAGAAAGAAAAGGCATCAATCAGCATCTTGAAAACGTAAATATTGATAATAAAAAATTTGTTTTCATTAAAGATGCCGCAGATCACACGGAAAGAGATTTTATTATCATTAAGGGAAATGAAGCTACCTATGTAGAAGTTTTTGATGATAAAGCCACCGGCGAAAGCAGTTCAAACGTTTTTACAGGTGACATCGTCAGACGAAAAAATATTCTTTCCCTGCGGGCAGACAAGCTGGAAAATAAAAAAGTTCCGCTTCCTGTGACCAAAACTTTACTGTTGACCAAACAGAAAGATATATTATATCTTATTGATGTCAATACAAAAGACCGATGGATCGATGAAGCCTCTTATTCCACAAAGAAATAAATTCCCACCTAACCGCAAATTTGGGTACTATATCTTCACAGATTTATTATCTTACACTTTAATTTAATTCCAAAAATTATGAAATCATTTGTAGAGTATTCTTCGGATTCAGACTTTTCTATACATAATATTCCTTTCGGAGTAGCAGTTTTTAATAAGGAGTATATCGGATGCTGTACAAGGATCGGAGATCAGGTCGTTGATCTTGCCACTTTGTACGATCTGGCATATTTTGAAAACATTGAAGGATTAGATGACAACGTTTTTGAAGCGTATACCATCAACGAATTTATCGAACTGGGAAAACCGGTTACCAACGCTGTACGTACCAGAATTCAGGAACTTCTGCAGGAAGGTTCAATCTTATCAAAAGACGAGAAAACTATCGCAGATGCATTCTATGATCTGGATCAGGTAAGGATGATTATGCCGGTGCATATCGCGAATTACACGGATTTTTACAGCAGTATCGAACACGCAACCAACGTAGGGAAAATGTTCCGCGACCCGGAAAATGCATTACTTCCCAACTGGAAACATCTTCCGGTAGGTTACCATGGAAGAGCTTCCTCTATTGTTGTTTCAGGAACAGATATTCACAGACCAAAAGGTCAGACCAAACCTGCCGATGCAGAAAAACCTCTTTTCGGGCCAAGCAAACAGCTGGATTTTGAACTGGAAATGGCATTTGTCCTTAACAGAAACTCAGAAATGGGCGAAAGTATTTCTATACAAGACGCTGAAGAGGCTATCTTTGGAATGGTTGTATTCAATGATTGGTCAGCGAGAGATATTCAGTCTTGGGAATATGTTCCGCTGGGACCTTTCCTTGCCAAGAACTTCGGTTCATCTATTTCTCCATGGGTTGTTACCCTTGAAGCGCTGGAACCTTTCAGAACAGCTTCTCCAAAACAAGATCCTGAAGTTTTAGACTATTTAAAATTTGAAGGCGATAAAAATTACGATATCAACCTTGAAGTCTATTTACAACCTGAAAATGGGGAAGAAAATCTGATTTCACAAAGTAATTATAAATTCATGTACTGGAATATGACCCAGCAGCTTGCTCACCATACGGTAAACGGATGTAATGTGGAAGTTGGAGACTTATATGCCAGCGGAACCATTTCAGGAAGCGATCCAAAATCTTTCGGATCTATGCTGGAATTAACATGGAGAGGACAAAATCCTTTACAGTTAAAAGATGGGCAGGAAAGAAAATTCATTGAAGATAATGATACTGTTACCATGAAAGCATGGGCTGAAAAAGATGGGGTAAGAGTAGGTTTCGGTGAAGTTTCCGGTAAAATACTTCCAACGAAGTAATATCTTTTAACCACAAAAGTCACAAAAGATCGTATGATTACATAGTCATATTTAACTGATCTGACCTATAAGATAAAACGGCGCCTTCATACAAGTTCACAAAATTTTAGGCGCCGGTTTATTAGAGAGTATATATCATAAATGTTTTAGGAGAAGAATTCAGATTAAGAAATATTGGTTTTAAATCTGAACTTCAAGTACCTGTTATTTATAAAGGGAAAGAGATCAGTTGCAATTTTTTTGTGATTTTCTTGTTGAAGATTTAATTGTTGTTGAATTAAAATCGGTCTCCGAGTTTAATAATGTCAACCGATCCCAAATTTTAAATTATATTAATTTAATGAAAAACCCCAAAGGAATCTTAGTTAATTTTAATGTTAAAAACTTGTATCATGATGGCCAGGAAACTTTTGTAAACAAATATTACAATATGCTTTTTTGACCTTGTAAAACATCTCATTTTAGCTTTAAAAACTCTTGTGCCTTTTGTGGTTAACAATAAACAATGAAAACAGTAATCCCATCGGAATTATCCCCCGTACAGCTCCAGACCATCATGCAGACCGCCGTGTCTCCGCGTCCGATAGCCCTGGCATCTACAGTAGATAAAAATGGCACCATCAATTTATCGCCCTTCAGTTTCTTTAATATGTTCAGTACAGTACCTCCGATTTTGATTTTTTCGCCATCAAGGAGAGTACGTGACAATACCACTAAACATACTTTGGAAAATGTCCTGGAGGTTCCTGAAGTTGTAATCGGAACTGTGAATTTTCCTATTGTACAGCAAATATCTTTAGCTTCTACCGAATACGAAACAGGAACCAATGAGTTTGTAAAATCCGGTCTGACCATGAAAGATGCAGATCTGGTACAACCTAAGCTGATTGAAGAATGTCCGGTGAACTTTGAATGTAAAGTTTTAGAAGTAAAATCTCTGGGAGATCAGGGTGGAGCAGGAAATCTGGTGATTTGTGAGGTTCAGAAAATCCATATAAGGGAAGAATATATGAACGACGCAGGAAATCTGGATCAGCAAAAACTGGACATGGTCGCTCGTTTAGGTGGCAACTGGTATTCCAGAAGCAATGAAAACAGCATGTTTGAAGTTCCAAAACCTTTGGTTACAAAAGGTATTGGATTTGATCTTCTTCCTGATGCTATAAAATTAAGCAAAGTCTTTACCGGTAATGACTTGGGTATGCTAGCCAATGTAGAAGTTTTACCTTCTGAACACTGTCACGATGACGCCAATATTCATCTGGAAGCTCAGAAATTTTTACTGGAAAGTAAAATCGAAGAAGCCTGGAAGGTTTTGGTTAAATAATTTCAAGTTGAAGTTAAAATATAAAGGAGTGAAAAATTTCACTCCTTTTTTATTTTTAAAAACTTAAGGTCTAGTAACAGCATTTATAGCGTCCATTAGCATCTACAACTTCAGTACCTAAATTAGGCGGGGCACATGGAGGTACGACACATCCACCTCGCCCATCACTAAAATAATCACTGAAGCAACCACTCAGGTTACATTGTAAAACTTTGTCTCCTCCTGAAATTTGTTTTTGAGCTTCTCTGCTTAATTTTTGAGCATTCTTTAAAATTGACTTTTTCATAAAAATTTTCATTTAACGGTATTAGTATTTCACTAAAGTATGAAATTTAATAACATCAACAATAATTTTGACAATAAATCTTACATATTTTGTTTGATAAAATCAATGCATTTTTCAGTTACTATTTTCAGATTTTCCGGAAGTACTTTTTCTGTCCACGGTTCTTTTGCCCCAAACGTATGATCTGCATTCTCAACAAGGAAAAGCTCTGAATTAGGATTCAGGATATGAAGATGTTCCGCATTTTTAACGCTAACGCTTTCATCATCGGTTCCATGGATGATCAACACATATGCTTTTGCCATTTCTGTTGCTCTTTCCACATCAAAACGGTGAACATTATTTTCAAAATCTTCGTAAAACTGGTAATAGTGAGGCATTTCCTGTTTTGTCCTCCCGTTCAGCACATAATACACGCCATCTCTCTTCCAGTTTTCAAGCGCTTCAGCTTTTGGAAAACGTTCGAGAGTATCTACACTCGCAAGAGTAATAAGTCCGTTGATCCTTTCATCTTCAAATGTTTTGATGATGGAAATCCCACCTCCTCTGCTGTGCCCGATCAGAATAATCTTCTGATCATCAACATTGGGATATTTTACAAAATGATCAATCACAACGCCAAGATCAGAAAGTTCTTTGGAATAATTATTATTCCCGAAAGCTTCAAGATCAGCAAAATTATGGGGATCTTCAATCGTGGTTCCGTTATGGGAAGCATTGTATTTTACAAAGAATAGACCGGCTTCAGCAAATTTTTCTGCCATCAGGTTCCAGGCACCCCAGTCTTTGTAGCCTTTATATCCGTGAACAAAAATTACCAACGGAAGTTTTTGGTCTGTCTCAGGATACAATGCATCAGCCAAAAAATCTCTTGTTTCAGAATTCTGAAGCTTTATATTAATATCTTTTATCAATTTCATACAATTAAACGTTTTATTTACTGTTGATGTATTTCATCCGAATCTAAATTAATAAAAAAATCCTTAGCCCTTCTGGTTTAATCTTATTTTCGATCCTGTCCTTACAGATTACAGGTTATCAAAAAATAACCTTAATTTTGCGGTATGCTGGATTTAAGAACGGTAACCGTCATGCGTTACATCCTGCCCCTGAGGGAAGGCGGATCTCTTCCTGCTTTGGCAGAAGCTGATGATGATTTTAAATATGTCTTGAAATTTCGCGGCGCTGGCCACGGAGTAAAAATGCTGATCTCCGAACTTTTGGGAGGCAAGATCACAGAAGCTTTGGGACTGAAGATCCCTGAACTGGTATTTGTCAATCTTGATGTTGACTTTGGAAGAACAGAAGCTGATGAGGAAATCCAGGAATTGCTTAAGTTTTCGGAAGGACTGAATTTAGGACTTCACTATCTTTCAGGTTCTATTACCTATGACCCGGGGGTAAATGTTGATCCGCTTCTGGCTTCGAAGATTGTCTGGCTGGATGCATTCATCACCAATATCGACCGTACTTTCAGAAACACCAATCTTCTGATGTGGCATAAAGAGCTTTGGGTAATCGATAATGGTGCATCGTTTTATTTTCATCATTCGTGGCAGAATTTTGATGCAGCGGCCAAAACACCTTTCAAATATGTGAAAGATCACGTCCTGCTTCCGAAAGCAAATAAGCTGGACGAGGCTGATAAATTTGCCCACGAAGTTCTGAATGATACATTATTCAGGGATATCGTCAATTTAATTCCTGAAGACTGGCTCCAATGGAAAGATGCAGATGAAACACCGGAGGAGATCCGCGAGGTCTACTTCCAGTTTATGAAAACCAGGTTAGAAAATTCTCAAATCTTTGTAAACGAAGCGAAAAATGCAAGAGGATAAAATATACGAATACGCTGTCATACGCCTGGTGCCGAAAGTTGAAAGAGAAGAATTTTTCAACATCGGCCTCGTGATGTTTTCCAAAAAAGAGAAGTTTATCCGTGTGGACTTCTATCTGTGCCCGGATAAATTTAAACTGATGCACAGCAAAATTGATTTTGACGATATTATCCAGAATCTGGAAAGCTTCAAAAAAATTGCAAACGGGGACAAAGAAGGAGGTCCGATTGCCCTGATGGATATTCCTGAACGGTTCCGGTGGCTTACAGCGGTAAGAAGTTCTGTAGTTCAGACATCAAGACCTCATCCGGGAAAATCCAAAGACCTGGAAAAGACTTTTGGTAAACTTTTTGAAGAGTTAGTAAAATAACATTCCTCTACAAAAAGTATCCTATGAAATCATTAACGAACAACATATCAATCTACAGGTTTTTTATAAACCTGTTTTTTGTTTCCTCATTAGCTGTATTTAATTTAGGTTATTCACAAAACCAGCTCGAGCCTAAAACAGGAAAAAGCAGTCTTCTACCTGAAATATCTTCGGTATCAGAAAATATACCTTATAAAACCAACCAAAAAGGTAATCCCCTATTACTGGATATTTATACACCCAAAAATACTTCGGGTGAAAAAATGCCTGTTGTCATCTATGTACACGGAGGTGCCTGGGTAAAAGGTGATAAGACGGTAAGAGAGGGAAGCTACATTGAAACATTCATTGCAAAATTACTTGATAAGAAATATGCAGTCATCAGCATTGACAATACGCTTTTGAATGACAGTACACATTTTCCAACTCCTCTGGAGGACACGAAAGATGCAGTAAGATGGGTAAGGAAAAATGCAGCAACCTATCATTTCGATCCTGATAATATTGGCTTTTTTGGAGCTTCTTCAGGGGCTCATCTTTCTATGCTGGCCGCTTACACGCCAGACCATGAGTTTAAGGGAAGTCCCGAACTTTCCGCGTATTCCGCGAAAGTAAATTATGTGGTGGACCATTACGGACCTTCCGATCTCAATAAGTTGCTTCATACAAGGCTTGGAAAAGTACCCGTATTTTTCTTTGGGCTCGCAGCAAAAAAAATCGTGGACTTAAGAACCGACCTTGTAAGGGGCTTATCCGGATATGATATTAAAAAGGAAAAAAGAAAAACTGTAGAATATTTCAAGACCATCTCTCCTCTTACCTATGTTTCAGGGGGCGTTCCTACCTTAATAATGCAGGGAAATAAAGACAAGGTGGTTCCCATGCAACAGTCTAAAAAACTTCACAGAAAACTCAATAGAGAAAATGTTCAGAACAGCCTCATTATTGTGAAAGACGGCATCCATGGTTTTGGAACAACGGATAAAACCTATATGGATCAATTAACAAATCAAATGGTGGATTTTATTGTTTCGCAAAGAAAATAAATGGGATATATACACGAAAACATATTTCCACTCAAATAATTAATAATCAATACCATAAATTACAAAACACTGATTTTAAATATTAATTTGCTAGATTAATATACATATCATCATTTTTTATGTCTAAAATAATTAACTTGGCTTTTGTTTAAATTATTCTTAACAAAACATCCAATATTTTTAATTATTCATTCTAAAAAAACAGATGGTATGGATTTTCTGAATAACACCAATGCGCTTACCCTGATATTTGTATCAGTCCTTATTTTTGCAATTGCCTATCGATTTTATGGTATATTCATTGCCAATAAAGTACTTCGGCTCAATGATAAAAATACGACCCCTGCAGTAGAATTTGCAGACGGTAAAGATTATGTGGCGACCAATAAAAATGTTCTTTTCGGACATCATTTTGCAGCGATTGCTGCTGCCGGACCTTTAGTGGGACCTGTACTGGCTGCTCAATTTGGGTATCTTCCCGGTGCATTATGGATCCTGATAGGATGTGTTCTGGGTGGCGGTGTTCATGATATGGTTGTGTTATTTGCTTCTGTAAGACATAAAGGGCAGAGTCTAGCTACAATAGCCTCCAAAGAAATAGGGAAAGCAACGGGAACTGTCGCAGGCTTTGCCATCTTATTTATTCTGATTCTTACGCTGGCTGGGTTGTCACTTGCCTGTATCAACGCGATGCATGAAGCTTCATGGTCTCTTTTTACCGTTGTGATTACGATGCCGATTGCAGTGATCATGGGTCTGATCATGAGATACAGAAAGAACAGTGTGCTTTTCGCCAGTATCTTAGGCGGTATTCTTTTAGTGGCAGGAATCATTGGCGGTCACAGCCTGATGCAGAATGAGACTATGAATAACTTATTTTCGTGGGACATAACGACTATTTCAATTGCGATTCCTCTTTATGGTTTTCTGGCTTCTGTGCTGCCAGTCTGGCTTCTTCTGGTACCAAGAGATTATCTTTCTACTTATTTAAAAATAGGAACCATCATTATGCTGGCTGTGGGGGTTATCGTTATTCATCCCACCATACAGATGCCGGCCCTTACAGAGTTTGTCAACGGAGGAGGCCCTGTTATAGGCGGTCCTGTACTTCCTTTTATTTTTATTGTGATTGCATGTGGAGCTATTTCAGGATTTCATGCGGTCATCGCAACAGGGACAACACCTAAAATGCTTAACAAGGAAAAAGAAATTCTTTTTGTGGGTTACGGAGCAATGCTGGTAGAAGGTTTTGTCGCTTTAATGGCTTTGATCGCAGCCTGTACATTGATGCCTGGTGACTATTTTGCCATCAATACTCCAAAGGAATCTTACGATGCCTTTCTGGCAGCACATCCCGCTCTGCATGGTGTAGATATTGATTATTATTCTCAAAAAATAGGCATTGAACTTCACGGAAGAACCGGTGGAGCGGTTTCCTTAGCCGTGGGAATGGCTCATATTTTCAATAAAATCCCGTATATGGATCAGCTTACTGCTTACTGGTATAATTTTGCGATCATGTTTGAAGCGGTATTCATCCTTACTGCGATTGATGCAGGAACGAGAGTGGGCCGTTTCTTTTTACAGGAAATGCTGGGATCCGTTATTCCTAAATTCAATGATAAAAACTGGATTCCGGGGATCATTATCAGCAGTCTGTTATTTACTTTCGCATGGGGTTATCTTGTATTTACAGGGAATGTCAGCAGCATCTGGCCACTCTTTGGAATCAGCAACCAGCTGTTGGCTGCCTGCGGACTTATTGTCTGTACAACAATGCTGATCCGGATGAACAGAGGGAAATATGCGTTATGCTCCGCGATTCCCGGGGTTTTCATGGCTGGAATCACGTTCTGGGCAGGCTATATACAGGTCACAGCGATCTATCTTCCCAAAGAACAGTATCTGCTGGCAGCTTTAGCCGTAACCGCCATGGTTCTTATGCTGATTGTATTCATCGGCGCTTTTATCAAGTGGTACCAGCTGGTGAAGATCAAAACCACTGTGACGGACTATTACGGAGAACCTGTAAAAGAGCTGGTAGAAAGATAGTAAGTCATAAATCCCTTCTGAGTTTTTGCCCGCTCTGATAATTTTTATACATTTGTTTTGCTTTAGGGGTATTCTGAAAAAGAATTGAGAGAGTCCCTTTGAACCTGATACGGCTTACACCGACGTAGGGAAAAGCAAAATTACATTGTTGTAAAATGTACTTTTTGTTTTGGATTTTTCCTGAAGCTATTTTTATTTTAAATGATAACAATGGAAAAAATTCTTTGGGAACTGGTACAGCTTGTCAGACAACAATCTCCGCTCGTTCATAATATCACCAATTACGGGGTGATGAACAATACAGCCAATGCCCTTTTGGCTGCAGGAGCCTCTCCTATCATGGCACACGCAAAATCTGAAATTAAGGAAATGATTGCCATTTCCCATTCGGTGGTCATTAATATAGGCACCCTGGATGAATATTGGTCGGAATCCATGATTATGGCTGCTGATACTGCTCATTCAACAGGCAAACCCTGGGTTTTAGATCCGGTAGGTGCAGGGGCTACTTCCTTTCGGGATGAAGTTCTCAATAGACTTCTCCCCTATCAACCAACGGTCATCAGGGGAAATGCTTCTGAAATCATTGCTCTTGCTAAAGCTAATATTACAGTTACCAAGGGAGTAGACAGTACTGCAAAGAGCAACGAAGCTATTGATGCAGCCCGAAGTCTTGCAGGCCAATATGAAGCAATAGTCTGCATTTCCGGTGAAACGGATATTATTCTGGATCATCAGCAGGAGATTTTCATTAAAAACGGACATCCACTCATGACGAAAGTAACAGGTCTTGGATGTTCCGCCACAGCATTAATTGGCGCATTCATAGGAATTGCAGAGAATAAAGTTCTTGCTGTAGCTGCTGCAATGGCAGTCATTGGTATTGCCGGGGAACTGGCTGCTGAAGAAAGCAATGGTCCCGGAAGTCTTCAGGTCAACCTCACCGATAAACTATATTCGATAACTGAACAGGAATTTTCCAGCCGTTTAAAGATAGAACGGTTATGAGTGTAAATCCTTTTCCTTATCAGCTTTATCTTGTTATTTCTGAAGCAGACTGCAAGGGAAGAAATTTTCTGCAGGTTGCTGAACAAGCCATCCTTGGCGGAGTTGATGTGATTCAGCTGAGAGAAAAAAACAGCAGTACAGAGTCGTTTCTCACAAAAGCCCAACAGCTTATTGAATTAACAGATAAATATTCTGTTCCCCTCATCATTAACGATAATGTTCAGGTTGCAGAAAAGGTCAATGCGGCAGGCATTCATGTGGGAAACAGCGATGTTTCGCCTGTTTATTTAAGACAACAGCCTCTTTTCCATAAAAAGATCATTGGTTACTCCATTGAATATCTTTCTCAACTTGACAATGAACAAACTGCAGTCTCTGACTATCTGGGAATAAGTCCCGTTTTCAGAACAGATACTAAAATGGATACCATCACGGAATGGGGACTGGAAGGAATCACAACGATCAGACAACTTACAGAAAAACCTTTAGTCGCCATTGGTCATATTCATCTGGGAAATGCAAGAGAAGTGATGAATGCGGGTGCAGACTGCCTTGCTGTAGTTTCCGCTATTTGTAGTGCACATGATCCACAAAAAGCAGCCTATCAATTAAAAAATGAAATTTTAAAATGAAAAAATACACCTATCCATCGGTATTAACGATCGCCGGATTTGATGGAAGCGGCGGTGCAGGTATTCAGGCTGATATTAAAACAGCTTCAGCTTTGGGATGTTTTTCGACATCCGTATTAACCGCTTTACCTGTCCAAAACACACAAGGTGTCAGAAAAATATATCCTGTTCCGGTAGAAGCTGTCGCAGATCAGATCGAAGCCATTCTGGATGATATTTTTCCGGATGCCATTAAAATAGGTATGGTTCATACCCCGCAACTGGTGGAAACCATTGTTTCAACTTTAGGTAAATACAAAAAAATACCGCTGGTATTCGATCCTGTTATGGTCGCGACAAGCGGTCACCGCCTGATTGAAGAAGACACGATAGCTGCCATCACAGAAAAACTTTTCCCGATTGCCGACGTTATTACGCCTAATATGGACGAAGCGGCCATTTTAGCAAAGATGAAAGTAGAAACTCTTGAAGATCTCTATGCCGCAGGAAAGGAAATAAAAAAATTGGGCTGTAAAAGCATCCTTCTTAAGGGGGGACATCAGGAAACCTCAACGATCACTTCTTTATTCTATGATGACCATGATATTTTCCATTCTTTTGAAACAGTAAAATTCAACACTAACAATACCCACGGCTCCGGCTGCACGCTTTCTTCCGCCATTGCCTCCTATCTGGCTCAGGGGAAAACTTTATATGATTCTGTTTCTCTTGGACAAGACTACGTATATCAAGCCATAGACAACGGGAAAGACGTTCAAACAGGACTTGGCAACGGTCCGCTTAATCACTTTTTTAATCCTCAAAAACTCATTAAAAATGAAATGGTCTGAACAAACCTGGCAAATTATAGAACATCACTACCAGTCTATTCTGGAAATGCCTTTTATCAAAGAATTATCAGACGGCACTTTACCTCAGGAAAAGTTCCGGTTTTATATGGCTCAGGATTCACTGTATCTTGAACATTTCGGCAGAACACTCTCTCTGATTGCTGCAAAAATCCCGGATCTTCAGGATGTACTTTCCTTCATGCGTTTTGCCGAAAATGCCATTGTTGTAGAGAATGCACTGCATGAATCTTATTTTATAGATTTTGGCGTTACGGAAAAAGGAATATTAGAGCCTGCCTGTCATCATTACATTCATTTTCTGAGAAGCACTGCTGCTTTAGAGTCTGTAGAAATTGCCGTAGCGGCAGTCCTTCCCTGCTTTTGGATTTACAGAGAAGTCGGAGATTATATTTACAACAATCAAAATGCGATCAACAATCCTTATCAGAAGTGGATCGATACGTATGGCGGTGATGAATTCTCTGTTGCTGTAGATCAGGCTATCGCTATTTGTAACAGGCTGGCTGAAAACAGTACGGAAGAGGTTAGAAAAAAAATGTCCGAAGCTTTTCTGATGGCTTCAAGAATGGAATTTCATTTCTGGGAAGCTGCTTATGAATTGAAAACATGGAAATAACTGAAACATAACCATTATGTTACAACCAAATAAAAGCGGATTCAACTATTTTGAATCCGCTTTTTGATATCACTTAAAAATTGAAATTGAGTCTTGAAAATACATACCTTCCATTTTGTCCGAACTGAGACGTAGAACGTGAATAAACGAACTGGTTATTGTTGGTAGAGGCCGGAAGATTTTTATCCGGATAAATATCGAAGAGATTATTGACTCCCACAGTCAGTCCTACATTTTTTGTAAACTGGTAAGCCAGTGAAAGATCGGTAATGATCTTATCTCCGATCTGCTGATGCTCATTAAATCCAGTAATCCCATCACCGTTGGCATCAATAAGATCTGCACCTGTTACTTTTCCAAAATAAGTGTTTCTAAGATAGACACTGGCATTTTTCCATGAAAGCGTATTCGATAAACTGGCTTTTACCCTTGGAACAGCTTCTTCAAGATAGACTCTTGATTTTTCTGAAAAATAGATCTTCTCAAGATTGGGTGACTGCAACAGTCCTGAAGAATGGATATCGCCTACTTTTCGGGTCTGGCTGAAATTCGCAGCTAAACTGTTATCAAGCTTAAAACCTGAAAATCTCACATTGTGTGCAATAACCACATCGATCCCCTTCGTTTCTGTATCAATGGCATTCGCAAAGAACTGTGCACCGTTGATTCCCTGTGCATCAAACTTTTTCTGTGCTTCTAAAGGAACATCAGCCCGTAAAAACTGATCGGTAAGCAGGATCCTGTTGTTAATTCTTGTAAAATATCCGTCTGCCGTAAAGGTCAGGCTTGCAGAGGGAATTCTATAAGTAAATCCTATACTGGCAGATTTAGAAGTTTCCTGCTTCAGTTTCGGCATTCCCAGATCTCCTGCAATCTCGGAGTCATTACTGAAGGTTCCCACTTCCAGAAGCTGGTTGTTCGTAAATAAAGTAGACGTCACATTATAATAGATCTGATGGATAGAAGGTGCTCTGAATCCTGTAGAACCTGCCAGCCTCACATTAAAATCAGGAGCCACTTTGATTCTGGAAGCCAGTTTATAATTGAAGGTAGATCCAAAATCTGAATAATTTTCATATCTAGCCGCTGCATCCACTAATAACCAGTTGGTAAAATTAAATTCAACATCTGCATAAGCGGCTACCGCCTGTCTGTTTCTATCTACGGCATTAGCAGGTTTAAATCCTCCAAAAACCTGTGAACCTCCCGGAAGTACATTTCCAAAGAAATCGGTTGCTCTGGGTGATGTATTATTCCACACATTTCCTGCCGCATCATAAGTAGTGTATGAAGCTTCATCCCCCTGTGTTATTTTAAAATTCTCGTAACGGTGTTCTGCTCCGAACGCTACATTAATACCATTCCAGACGTCATACTTTTTCGAGAAATCCAAATTGATGGTATTTTGAGAAAATTTTAAACCTCCTGCATCGAACTCGTTCGGAGAGGCAAAACGCAATGAAGTATTTCCGGTATCCTGAATATTGTAAGTGAATGAATTCTGTCCGAATGTATTACTGAAATCAATATTCCAACCCTCCCACTTTCCTTTAATTCCTGCCGAAAGCGACAGATCCTGAATATCAGTTCCTATTTGTGGTAAGTAACCGTCTAAATATAATCCCGTAAACGTTCTGCTCTGATTCGGTTTTCTGTAAAATCCTCCTGAGGTCCCATGTCTGAAGCTATAGCCACCGAAAGTATATACTTTCCAGTTGTCATTGATAGGAACTTCAATATTGGCGAAAAGCTGGTGATTGTTCAGTTTAGACTGCCCCACCTGCATATTGAAATCTTTTCTGTTCTGCCCTCTGTAAGCCAGTTCCTGATCTGAAAAATCTTTATTTAAAAGCCCCTGCAAAACGCTGATGGAGTTAGCTCCCTGTATTTGATTCTGAAGTTCCGGAGAGAAATAGCTTACCCCCTGAGCATATTGGTGGATATAATTAATAAGCTGTTGGGGATTGGGTACGCTTCCAATATTCGAGAAAAGCGAAGAGAGATTTACGCCATCATTCTGTGCACGTCTTTCAATAGCATTATATGCATTATAAATGGCCCCACTTTCTGATCCTGCTCTGAAGGTTGGATTTCTGAACTGTGAAGACCACGTAATATTATAGAATCCGCCTTTATTTCCTATTTTATTTCCGTAATTAAGGTCAACCTGAATATTCTGTCCGTCAAAGTTTCCGGTATGATCATTGGCCGTTGGAGTCAGGTTTCCACCATAGGTTAGCTGGCCTGTCAGTTTTCCGATATCTTTTTTCAGTTCGAGGTTAATTACCCCTGCGATTGCGTCTGATCCGTATTGAGCTGAGGCACCATCACGCAATACTTCAATTCTGTTTAAAGCAAATGAGGGGATCGAGTTCAGATCGGTTCCTACCGTTCCTCTTCCCGGAGTTCCGTTGACATTGACCAACGCTGAGGTATGTCTTCTTTTTCCATTAACCAATACCAATACCTGGTCCGGTCCCAGTCCTCTTAACTGAGCGGGGTCTAAATGATCCGTTCCATCTGAGTTGGTCTGAATGGTAGAAGTGAAAGAGGGTGCCAGCGCATTAAGGATCTGCCCTATACTGGATTGCGGAAGAATGGCTGACGATTCTTTTATATTGAAGACATCCACAGGAACAGGGCTGTCGATTTTTGATCTGGCACCTGCTCTTGAGCCCAATACCACAACTTCTTCTACAGTATTGGTTTTCACACTGTCCTTTACTTTTTCCTGAGCGAAAGCATACGTTCCCAGGAAAAACAGAACAGAAGCGGATAAAATAGTTTTTTTATTTTTCATACCGTTACGTTGATTTATAGTTTATGTTTTTTTGAGTGGCAAATCTATAACAAATTCATTAGTCTACAAAATCAATAGACTTTAATTTTATCAAAATACGTGATCGTTCCCCTCTATAAAGTTAAGATTCTTTTTTCAATGTATTTATATCAGACGGATAGACAAAGGGGGATTATTGAAATCTTTTTAAACAGAACAGGTCTCTCTTTTATTTTAAAGATGCAAATGGACGATTGGCTTTGCCTTCTTTTGTTATCAGATAATTACTCATAAAAAAACGGATCCCCCAATGGAATCCGTTATAAGAATATTACGATCAGTTTCTAAGGCTGAATAATTACTGCTATATCTTCGTAAGCTTGGCATACTTCAGGATGAGGTTCTTTTCTCCTTCATGAATAAAGACTACTTTTGCTTTGATGTTCTGAGGATCTGTACCATCCAGGAAAGAAACTTCTCCAATTCCGAAACGGTCGTGTCTTACCTTATCTCCTACCTCAATATCCTGGGAAGAAGCTCCGCTCGGATTGATGATTTTCGCTGTACTTACAGGTTTTAGTTTTCGGACTTCAGGTGCAGGTTTTGAACTGTCTCCTCTCTCAATTGTTTTCTTTTCAACTCTCCTGAAGGCTTGCTGCTCGGAAGGATGTTCATCAAAAATATTAGATTTGATCCCCGTATTATTGATAAATCTCTTTTCCAAAGCAGGATTTAGGAATTCAATATACTGTTCATCAATTTCACTTAAGAATCTTGATGGTTCTGCATCCGTGATTTTCCCCCATTGGAAGCGGGAAACAGCATAAGAGAAAAAGACCTGTTTTTCAGCTCTTGTCAATGCTACATAAAACAAACGTCGTTCTTCTTCCAGATCTTCTCTTGTCGCGGAACTCATAAAGCTCGGAAAAAGGTTTTCTTCAAGACCCACAAGATGTACCACCGGAAATTCAAGACCTTTTGAAAGGTGAATCGTCATTAAAGAAACCATATCTTCTTCTAAATTCTTATCCTGAGTATCTGCAGAAAGCGCAATATTCTCAAGGAAATTCGGAAGACTTGGATCTCCGTCTTCAAGCTGAATCTGTTCCTCAATGAATCCCTGCATAGAGTTCATCAATTCCTGAACGTTTTCCACACGTGAAATTCCTTCCGGAGTCTGATCATCTTTTAAGAACTTGATCAAACCGCTTCGTTTGGCCACTTCCATTGCAACACTGTAAGCCGTATCGGTTTTCAGCAATACCTGGAAGGCTTTGATCATGGACCAGAAATCATTCAGTTTGGTTAGAACACCATTATTCAGACCCAGTTGAGGAGCATACATCGGCAGATTATCCAGTACCTGTGAGATGGTTACATTATGGGCATCTGCAAAAACGATCAGTTTATTCTGTGTGGTTTCTCCAATTCCTCTTGTAGGATAATTGATGATTCTCATGAGGGCTTCAGAATCATTTTCATTAATCAGAAGACGCAGATAAGCAATCAGGTCTTTTACTTCTTTTCTCTGATAGAAAGAAAGTCCTCCGTAAACTTTATAGGGAATATTTTTACGTCTCAGTGCATCTTCAAACGCTCTGGTCTGTGAGTTGGTTCTGTATAAAATGGCAAAATCGCTGTACTTTCTCTGATCGGTATTTCTGAGCTCCCAGATATTTCCGGCTACGAAATTGGCTTCATCGGCATCGGAAAGTGAACGGTATATTTTGATTTTATCTCCTTCTTCGTTGTCACTGAAAACATTTTTCTTGAACTGCTGAAGGTTTTTTGAAATAACAACATTGGCTGCATTCACAATATTCTGAGTTGAACGATAGTTCTGTTCAAGAGAAACTGTGATTGCGTCAGGATAATCTTTTTTAAAGTTTAAGATGTTATAAATATTGGCACCACGGAAGGAATAGATGGACTGTGCATCATCTCCTACCACGCAGATATTCTCAAATTTTGAGGCCAGTGCCTTTACGATAAGATACTGGGAATGGTTGGTATCCTGGTACTCATCGACCATGATATATCTGAATCTGTCCTGATATTTGGCTAAAACCTCAGGAAAACGCGTCAGTAATTCATTGGTTTTTAACAATAAATCATCAAAATCCATGGCTCCGTTTTTGAAACATGCTTCCACATACTTCTGGTAGATCTGTCCGATGAATTTCATATTTGCTTTTTCATCCGCTTCCATCAGTTCCGGATTGTTGAAATAAGCTTTTACCGTGATCAGGTTATTTTTATAGGTTGAAATTCTTGCCTGAACTTTTTTAGGTTTATAAAGATCGGCATCAATATTCATGTCTTTGATTACTTTTCTGATCACGTTCAGGGCATCCTGCATGTCATAGATTGTAAAATTGGATGGATATCCAAGATAATGGCCTTCAATTCTCAGAATCCTTGCAAATACCGAGTGAAAAGTTCCCATCCATAAGCTTCTTGCATTGCTGTCCCCTACCACTTTTGCGATACGGTCTTTCATTTCGCGGGCGGCTTTATTGGTAAACGTCAGGGCCAGGATATTGAAAGGGTCCACTCCGTTGTGGATCAGGTGGGCAATACGCATGGTCAACACACGCGTTTTTCCGGAACCGGCTCCAGCAAGTACCATCAAAGGTCCCTGTAGAGAGGTAACGGCTTCATATTGTGATTCATTGAGTCCTTTCAGATAATCCATACTGCAAAAAATTTTGGGAACACAAAATTAATGTATTCAAAGGACAATTCAAATTATGAGTTTAATTTATAGAAAGTAAAAAAATTAAGAGGGGTATTCTGCCGGATCAGAATATTTTTAATCATTAAAATTTTTCGTCACTGTCCATTTTCCGTTTTTATATTGATAATATTTTGCAGGCTGCGAAAAGTATCCGGATTTTGGGTTTGAAAAATCAAGTCTTATAAGAAAACCTAAATGAGCATCAGAATCATATTTTGGCATTATAGAAATTCCAAAACTCACTTCCAGGAGATCAGTAAATTTATTGTCTTTTCTGATCAAGGCCAAATCTTTAAGCGGCTTTTGAGGTGAAACATAATAAAAATTGTTTTCCCTACCGTCATCCGTAATTTTTCCTTTATAAAAAGATGGGTTTCCTGTACTCACAAAAAAATTATTTTCATCATTTTCCCAGCCAAAAAAAAGTTCTCCCCCGCCAAACAAAGTCGATACCGGAATAATAATTCCGTTTCCTGTTTTCTTTCTGAATTTGGCAAAATTATTTTTATTCCAAAACTTATTCAACACCTCCGAACCTATACGTTTTTCAAAATGTTTACAGTCATAATATGCATCATTTCCGCATTCAGGTCCACCCCCAATGGTAGAATTTCTAAGAAAAAGAACTTTTTTAGGCAGCAAAAAGAATGTTTTAAAATCCGGATCTCCACAAATGGCATCAAAAAGGCTGTCGAAATTCATATCTTTAAGCTGCTCAATATCTTTCTCATACCGGGCTTTTTCGCGTTCATATAGATCCCCGCAATCTCTTTTCTTTAGTGGGCAACCAAGGTTTTCAACCATCCCCGGCTGTGTGGGACAGGCGTCATCTTTATCGAAAATCCCATCTCCATCCGTATCCACCAGAGGGCACCCATTGTTTTCAACCGGACCAGTCAGATCGGGACAGTAATCTTCCTTATCTATAATCCCGTCGTTATCCTCATCAGGCCATGGGCATCCGTTATTTTCAACAGACCCTTTTTCTTTGGGACACCGATCCAGATAAAAAAGAATTCTATCCCCGTCTTCATCCGAAAGACAGGTCTTTTTATTCAATTCTTTTCTGCATTTCCCCAATGCATCCTTATCAATAATTTCCTGTGCCTGCACCAGAAAAAATGAGAAAAGAAAAAGCAGTGTATACCAAATTTTCATGTAGGGTTTATAAAGTTTTACAAATAAATAAAATTCAAAAACATCTACAGAAAATATGTAACAAATACTCTGTTTTCTCTACTAATATGCAAAACAATTTCTACTTTATGAAAAAGCGACTTCTTTCTGTTGCGGCGGCATCTTTCTTCGGAATGGTACTGAATGCACAGCAAATTAAATTCGAAGAGTATGACCTGCCAAACGGCCTTCACGTAATCCTTCATCAGGACAATTCTGCACCGGTAGTTACTACAGGGGTAATGTACCATGTTGGTGCTAAGGATGAAGTAAAGGGAAGAACAGGTTTTGCCCACTTCTTCGAACATCTTTTATTTGAAGGAACACCCAACATCAAAAGAGGTGAATGGTTCAAAATCGTTTCTTCAAACGGAGGTCAAAATAACGCTAACACAACAAATGACCGGACATATTATTATGAAACTTTCCCTTCCAACAACGAGCAGCTTGGCCTATGGATGGAAGCTGAAAGAATGCGTCACGCTGTCATCAATCAGGTGGGTGTAGATACCCAGAGAGAGGTTGTAAAAGAGGAAAAAAGATTAAGAATGGACAACCAGCCTTATGGAAACCTTTTCCCAACGATTCAGAAAAATCTATTCACCAACCACCCGTACAACTGGCCTACGATTGGATCTATGGAAGATCTTAACTCTGCAAAACTTGAAGAGTTTCAGGCTTTTTATAAAAAATACTATATTCCAAACAACGCTACATTAGTAGTGGCAGGAGATATCAAACCTGAGCAGACCAAAAAATGGATTCAGGAATATTACGGAGGAATTCAAAAAGGAACACTTTATCCTAAAGATTTCCCAAAAGATGCGCCTATCACTCAGGAAAAAGAAGTAACAGCTACAGATCCTAACATTCAGCTTCCTGCCTATATTTTTGCATACAGAACTCCGGCTAATAAAGAAAAAGATGCTTATGTTCTCGATATGCTATCTTCTTATCTGAGCAATGGTAAATCGTCTGTTTTATATAAAAAATTAGTGGATCAGGATAAAAAAGCACTTGCTGTACAGGCTTTCAATCAGGGGCTTGAAGATTACAGTATTTTTGCATTCTTCGCGATCCCTATGGGACAGACTACAAAACAGACTTTACAGGCTGACATTGATGCAGAGATCAAAAAAATTCAGACAGGCCTGATCTCTGAGGAAGATTATCAAAAACTTCAAAACCAGTATGAGAATCAGTTTGTGAATGCCAATTCAAGCATTCAGGGAATTGCTGCTTCACTGGCAACCAACCACGTATTGATGGGTAACACCAATTTGATCAATAAGGAAATTGACATCTACAGATCCATTACAAGACAGGATCTGCAGAACGCAGCTAAGAAATATTTGAATTCCAATCAAAGAGTAATCATTAATTACGTTCCTGAGAAAAAGTAATCATTTCACCTTTTAGGTTTAGAGATGATTATTAAAAATTAAATTTTTACAAATGAAAAAGCAATTAACATATATAGCTGCAGCGTTTTTTTTCGCAGGAACGATTTCAGCACAAAAAATCGACCTTAATGCAATGCCGAAACCGGGACCTACTCCTGCGATCAACATTGCCAAACCAAAAACTTTCCAACTGAGCAACGGACTTACGGTAATGGTTGTGGAAAACAATAAATTACCCAGAGTCAATACGACTCTTTCTATGGACAGACCTCCATTCAACGAAGGAAGCGTAACCGGAGTAAGCTCTATCATGGCTGAACAGTTTGAAAACGGTACTACCAATCTAAGTAAAGATGATTTTAATAAAAAAGTAGATTATCTGGGAGCTAATTTAAATTTTTCTTCCAATGGTGCTTTCTCAAATTCCCTTTCAAAATATTTTCCTGAGGTATTGGGTCTGATGGCAGATGCGATCATCAATCCTAAATTCTCTGCTGAAGAAGTTCAGAATTCAAAGGAAAGAGCTTTGGAAGGATTGAAAGCCGGAGAAAAAAATGCTTCTGCAATTGCTTCAAAAGTTTCCAATGCATTAATGTATGGTAAAAATACAGCAAGAGGTGAGTTCGAAACAGAGGAATCTATCAATAAAATCCAGCTGGCTGACGTACAAAACGTTTATAAAAAGTATTACGCTCCTGACAATGCTTATTTAGTGATTGTGGGAGATGTGAAATTTGACCAGGTAAAATCACTGGTTGAAAAAGCTTTCAGTGGATGGAAAAAAGCAAATACCCCCATCGTTCCTCTGGAGCCTTCAGCTAATGTTGCGAAGACTGAAATTAACATTGTAGATGTACCTTCTGCTGTACAATCTGTAGTTTCAGTGAATAATCTGAACAATCTTAAAATGAAAGATCCAAACTACTTCGCGGCTACTATGGCCAACTATATCTTAGGCGGAGGTGGTGAAGCGAGACTCTTCATGAATCTTCGTGAGAAAAACGGATTCACATACGGAGCCTACTCCAGCATGAGTGCAGATAAGTATTCTTCAGATTTTTCTGCCAGTGCAAGTGTAAGAAATGAAGTTACGGATAAAGCAGTTAAAGAATTCATGAATGAGCTTAATGCTATTTCTACCGTAAAACCGGAAGAACTTGAAAATGCTAAGGCTAAACTGAAAGGCTCTTTCATTATGTCTTTAGAGAAGCCTGAAACAATTGCCAAATTTGCATTGAATCAAAAGGTTCAGGATCTGCCTTCTGATTTCTACACGAATTATTTAAAGTCAATTGATAAAGTAACTGCCGCTGATATTTCTACTGCAGTAAAAGCTACTATTCTTCCTAACCAAAGCAGAATTTTCATCGCTGGTAAAGCTTCTGATATTTCTGAGGGACTGGAAAAATTAGGATATCCTGTCAAGTATTTTGATAAGCAGGCCAATCCTGTTGCCAAACCAACGGTACAAAAAGTCGATGCTCAGGTAAGCGTAGCCTCCATTGCTGATAAATACATCACTGCCATCGGAGGTAAAGCCAATATTGCCAAAATTTCGTCTTATACAATGACTGCTTCTATGGCAATGCAGGGACAAAATATTGATTTCAAAATTGTAAAAGCTGAGGGTGGTAAAGAATCTACAACCATTACCGCTATGGGACAGGTTGTTCAGAAGCAGATCTTTGACGGAAAACAGGGATACTCTGAGCAGATGGGCCAAAAAGTTGACATGAAGCCTGAGCAAATTGCGGAAAAACTGAAAAATACTGATCTTTTTGAAGAACTTGGTTTTGCAAAATCGCAGGATTATAAACTCGCAGGAATTGAAAAAATCAACGGTGAAGATTCTTATGTGATTAAAAGAAATGATGCAGCTTATTACTACAGTGTAAGCACCGGTTTAAAAACAGGTGAAACAAAAACGGTAAAAGCACAGGGACAGGAAATTACGATACCTACAACCTTTGCTAATTACAAAGACGTGAATGGAGTGAAAATGCCATTTACAATCACGATCAATCAAATGGGCATGGACATGACGATGACCGTAAAGTCATACGAAGTGAACCAGGCTAAAGATTCTGATTTTAAATAAAAATACCCTTTTATTATAGAAAAAACGGCAGCAGACGCTGCCGTTTTTATTTTTACTAACATTTACCGCGATCTTCTTTGTCATTCGGTAAAAAAAGATTAAATTTGCCCATTCAAAAAGATATCAGAATTAATGGATACTATATTTACACTATTGATGGTTCTTGTAATGATTGCCAGCATCTTATTGGTAATCATCGTTATGGCTCAAAATCCTAAAGGAGGAGGCCTTTCCAGTACTTTCGGAGGTGCATCACCTGCACAGTTTGGAGTACAAAGAACCAATGATTTCATGGAAAAAGCAACATGGACTCTTGGCGCAGTAATCATCGTTCTTATCCTTATAAGCGTTGTGATCACAGGTAAGCCTACAGCAGCAGCTCCGGCACAGCAACCGGTAAAGAAAGAAGCTCCGGCTACTAAGCAGTCTGCTCCGGCAGCTACGACCACTACACCGGCTCAGGTACCTGAAGCTCCGGCTAAATAATAAAAGACCTATCTTATATAAAACAAAAGCAGTTCAAATTGAACTGCTTTTTTATTTTAGTTTAATCTTCTCAATCTTATGACGAAGTTTAAGCCCTGCTTTTAAGAATGAATACTGCATGGGCTTAGATTCTCTGTAGTATTTATCAATAAAGATCTGCATAGCCCCATAAAACCTATCGAGATATACCTCATCTTTAATCGTACTTTCCCCCTTATGATGAAGAAGTGAGGCTTTTCCGTAATAATAATTTTTATAGCCGGTTCTCAAAAGGGTATAGCAAAGGTCAATATCTTCTCCGTACATAAAATACGTTTCATCCAAACCTCCGATCTTTTCATAAATATCCCTTTTGATCAACAAAAATGCTCCGGTAACAACATCTACTTCTTCAACAGCATTTTCTTCAATATCACTTCTGTAGTACGATTTTGAATTGCTTCTTTTTAAGTTTGTAAACAGCTTTTCAAAAGAATTGAACATGTCCGGTACAGAACGTTTGCTTTCGGGTAAGAAAATACCTTGAGCATCGTGCATTCTTACTCCCAAACATCCGAAATTCTCTCTGGAATCTGCAAAATCAAGAATGTCTTTCAGATAAAACCCTTCAAGTTCAGTATCCGGATTGAGAAGCAGGACATATTCTCCGGCTGCTGTTTTTATCGCTTTATTGTTGGCTATGGCAAAACCCTCATTATGTTCAGAAGATATAAAATGTACCTTCGGGAATTCAGGGATAAGATCACTCCATGAAGCATCCGTAGATGCGTTATCTATAACAATCACTTCATAATTCTCTCCCTCTGTATATTTCTGAATAGACAAAAGGCAGTTTCTCAACAACCTGGTCACATTATAGTTGACAATAATTATCGACAGCTTCATATTTAATCCTTTTCGTTGTAGGGCAACCTGTTAATGATTGATCTTCCTAAAGAGACTTCATCGGCATACTCCAATTCATCTCCCACTGAGATTCCCCGGGCAATACTCGAAAAATTCACATCAAAGTTTTTAAATTTTTTGTAGATATAATAGGCGGTAGTATCTCCTTCCATGGTAGCGCTTAATGCAAAAATAAATTCTTTCACTCCGCCCTCTTTTACTTTTCTTTCAATACTCGGGATATTCAGCTGATTGGGTCCTACCCCTTCCATCGGTGATATCTTTCCTCCTAAAATCAGGTATTTTCCAGTAAACTTCCCTGTGTTTTCAATGGCGATCACATCACGCACATCTTCAACGATACAGATCAGTTCGCTGTTTCTTTTTTCGTTACTGCAGATCTCACACACCTCAAAATCTGAAAAATTATGACATTCTTTACAGTACTTTATTTCGTTAACAAGGTTGATTAATGAGTTCCCAAGACTTACGGCTCTTGAACTGGGTTGTTTTAACAAATGTAAGGCTAACCTCAAAGCTGTTTTTCTGCCAATTCCAGGCAGTCCTGAAATTTCGTCTACCGCTTTTGCTAAAACTTTACTAGGATAATCCATAGGTACAAAAATAAGGAATATTGTTGAAAGTTGACGTTAGGTTCGGGGTGAAGGTGAAAAAGCTGTTATGCAGGTTAGAGCGTCGTAGAATTTTTAAATTTCGGGAATTTGGGAATACTCTCAAAATAAGCCTCTCTATCCAACCCTATTCACTTTAGCCCTATTCTCAGCTGAAATCTGATGTCTGCTATCGGCATCAAAAAATCACGGTTCCCGGCTCTTCACTTTTGCTTCCTGAATCTAGTCTTTCCCCCTTCTGCTACGAAGCAAAATTCACAATTGACAATCCATATTGCTATTAAGAAACTTTTAAGTCTGAAATCTGTGTCTTGCATCTCACATCTTACCACCTGATTCTAAAAAAAACCTCTATCTTTGGGTCTTAATATGAAAAAAATATACTAAATGGTACTTAAAAATCTAAATTATCCTCTAGATTTCAAATTTAAAATTTCCACTTTAGCGAGTGACTTCAATATTACTGACAAAAACGGAAGCTATGTAGCCTATGTTCGTCAGAAAATGTTCAAACTAAAAGAAGATGTTATTGTTTTTAATGACGAAAGCAAAACTGCAGAACTTTTCAGAATCAAAGCTAATCAGTGGATCGATTTCAATGCTTCTTATTCTTTAAATGATCTTACCGATAACAAAAATTACGGAAGACTGGCCAGAAAAGGAATGCGTTCTATCTGGAAATCTACCTATGACATTCTGGATTCAAACGACCAACCCAAATTTACCATTACAGAAGATAATGCATGGACAAAATTCTTTGATGGAATGGTCAGTGAGATTCCATTAATAGGTATGTTTACAGGCTATTTTCTTAACCCTGCTTATACTGTAAGAGGTGTAGACGGAAAGGAATATTTTAAACTTAAAAAAATGCCGTCTTTCTTTGGAAGAAGATTCCAGCTTGACAGAATGATCGATATTAACGACGAAGACGAAAGTTTAGTAATTTTATCATTATTGATGATGGTTCTTTTGGAAAGAGCAAGAGGCTAAAAAAATTAAAACCCGCAGACAATGAAATATCTAATCATTTTCTTTTCAGCGCTTCTATTGACCGCGTGTAAAAAAGATAAAGAAACCGTTCATGGCAAAACTTCAGCAGATTCTGTAAATATTGTTAAAGATTCTGTAAAAACAGATCCAACATCAGGAAAAGTATTGGTAGATATCATTCCTTTTCCAAAAGAAATCAAAGAATGTTCTTGCTACTTTGCCAGAAATAAAGCTGATTTTGAGGCAGAGAAATACATCTATGCTGATGATGCCGGAAAAACTGCTTATATGAAACTTGACGGCAAAAGATTGGCTATGAATCTTATTTCTTCCAGTGATATGGAAGTTGATGAGGAACTGACAAAAGAAATTGAAAGTGACAACTACAAGATCTCTGTAAAAGGTAAAAAAATAAAACACGAAGAGGCTTTACTGTTCGAAGGTACTTTAACGATTGAAAAACCAGACGGTACCGTAGAAACAATACCTATTTACGGGGAATGTGGATGTTAAAAAAAGAAAGGGCAAAAATTAAATTTTACCCTTAAACTCCTTATAAAAAATGCTTCCGGATTCACGGAAGCATTTTTTATTTTGTAATTTTGATACAAATAAAAATTTCATGGAATTATCTAATATAGAACCGCAGATTATCTGGAAGAATTTCTCCAAATTAAATGCAGTTCCAAGACCGTCTAAAAAAGAAGAAAGAGTCATTGCCTTCATCAAAGGATTTGGTGAAAACCTGGGGTTGGAAACAACGGTAGACGAAGTTGGAAACGTTATTATCAAAAAGCCGGCTACCGCAGGCATGGAAAACCGTAAATCTATCGTACTGCAGTCACACCTTGACATGGTATGCCAGAAGAATAATGATGTTAATTTTGATTTCGAAACAGAAGGGATCAAAATGGAGATCGACGGAGATTGGGTAAAGGCAAAAGGAACTACTTTAGGTGCCGATAACGGTTTAGGAGTAGCAACGATTATGTCTATCCTCGAAAGTTCAGATATTCCTCACCCGGCTTTGGAAGCACTTTTCACGATTGATGAAGAAACGGGAATGACCGGTGCTCTAGGGTTAAAACCGGGACAGCTTACAGGGGAAATCCTTTTAAATCTTGATACAGAAGAAGATGATGAGATTGATATCGGTTGTGCAGGAGGTGTAGATGTTACCATTACTCAAAATTATGGAACAGAAGCTGCGAAAGGACAGATTGTAAGAATTGAAGTGAAAGGTCTTCAGGGAGGGCATTCAGGAATGGATATCCACAAAGGATTTGGAAATTCCAATATTATTTTAGGAAGACTTCTTTATACAGGCTTATCGAATCAAAACATTCAACTGGTAGCTGTAGACGGAGGTGGATTAAGAAATGCTATTCCAAGAGAAGGTTCAGCATTGGTTTCCGTAAGAAATGCTCAGGAATTTATTGAAGCAGCAACAGCTCTTAAAAAAGAAATTTTAGAAGAATTTGCTACAGTAGAACCTGGTTTACAAATCAATATTGAAAACTTTACTACATCTGACAAAGCGGTTTCTGAAGAAGATTCAAAGAAGATTATTCTTACTCTGAAATCACTTCACAATGGAGTTTACAGAATGAGTCCGGACGTAAAAGATCTTGTAGAAGCTTCCAACAACGTTGCCAGAGTGGAATTAAAAGGTGGAGAACTTAAAATCTTAAACCTTACCAGATCATCTGTGGACTCTTCTAAATATTCAGTTGCAGAACAGTTGAAATCTGTCGCTGAGCTAGCTGGAATGAATGTTGAATTCAGCGGTTCGTATCCGGGATGGAAACCAAAACCAGGTTCTGAGATCGTACAGCTGATGGAAAAAATCTATACAGAAAAATTTGGTGAGAAACCTCACGTAGTTGCTTGTCACGCAGGCTTAGAATGTGGTATCATCGGAGCTAATTATCCAGAAATGGAAATGGTAAGTTTCGGACCTACCATCAGAGGAGCCCACTCTCCTGACGAAAGAGCCAATATTTCTTCCGCTCAGAAGTTCTGGAGTTTCACTAAAGAGATTTTGGCGAATATTCCTTTAAAATAAGACAATAAAATTGCTATATTGAATATCCAAAGTCTTTTGATTTTGGATATTTTTAATTTGGACCATTAAGGGTTTTGGTATTTCTCTTAACTTCAATTAATAAATTTATTGGTCTGAAAGTTTCAAAAATGATTTAATAACATTTACAATAATGAAAAGTATAACAGTATTCTGCGGCTCAAGTTTCGGCACAGAGGATATTTTTAAAGAACAGACCTTCCTGCTTGGCCAAACGCTGGCAAAACAACATATAGAATTGGTCTACGGCGGTTCAGACACAGGTTTGATGGGAACCGTTGCAAACGGCGCTTTAAGCGAAGGAGGAAAGGTTACAGGAGTCCTTCCCTATTTCCTGCAGTCTAAAGAAATTGCCCACAAAAATCTGACAGAACTGATCCTCGTAGAAACCATGCACGAACGTAAAACAAAGATGAGTGATCTGTGTGATGGGATCATCGTTCTTCCCGGCGGCTATGGAACGCTGGAAGAGTTTTTTGAAATGATTACCTGGGGCCAGCTCGGACTTCATAAAAAACCAATCGGAATCTTGAATATTGACGGTTTTTATGATGATCTGATCAGATTGGTACAGACTATGGTTGATAAGGGATTTTTAAAGCAAGTGAATAGTGATATGCTTTTGATCAGTGCTAATATTGAGGAGCTTTTGGAAAAAATGAGGAATTATGAGGCGCCTACTGTAGCGAAATGGATTTCGAAAGATAAGACATAAGCTATGAAAAAGCTTCTTTTACTTTTTATAATATTAGTAGCATGTAATTTATATTCTCAGAATAAGGATGAAGAACTTTGTCATTATTTTTCTAACCATCTAAAAGAAAAACCATTAAAATGCATAAACAGCTCGAAACTTAAAAATGATGACGTAATTTATCAGTTTTTCAAATGGTCTGCGTTTAAGGAAGATGATCTTATTCGGATTGAAAAAAAAGGAAAGATAAAAACGATTGTAAAGAAAAAAATTTACAAAGGTAGCTACAACCAGAAAACAGGAGAATATCAGGAGCCAAGAGTTGAAATATTAAAAGAGAAGAAACTTACCAATGAACAGTTTAACAGATTCTCAACATTAATAACAAAGAATAATTTATGGGAAAAAACTGATTACAATGATGACCCAATATGCTCAGATGGAGGAGGGATAATGGTCTTTGCCTTGCAAAAAGATCAATATTTAGAAATTGATAATGGTAACTGCTCACCGAATACAGAATATTTAAATCAACTGTATAACGAGCTTATTACCTTATTCAATCTATAGCAAAACCGCCCAGAAATTTCCGGGCGGTTTTTATATTAACTTAAATTTAAATATTTTAAGGATAAGGAGCAATTGCCACTTCAAGACCTTCCATGGAATCCATCATATGCAGCTGGCATCCCAGTCTGCTGTTTTCTTTTACATGGTAAGCTTCCGCCAGCATGGCATCTTCTTCATCTCCCATAGATTCTAAGCCCGGATCATTGATCACATATACCTGACATGAGGCGCACATCGCCATTCCTCCACAAACTCCGATAGTTCCTTCTTCCGCCAATTCATAAGAACGGATGATCTCCATCAGGTTCATAGACATATCTGTAGGTGCTACAACATCATGGGTTACCCCTTCCCGATCGGTGATCTTAATATTAATATCTGACATAATAATGCAAAATTAGTCAATTTTTTTCACAACTGCCTTTTCTGCTTCTTTACGGCTGCCGTCAAATCCATCTACACCGCTTACTGTCGTATATTTAAGTACAAATTTCTTACCTGGATTCAGTCTGTTGTAAACACTCTGACACATCAGAGTGGCTTCGTGGAAACCACAAAGAATCAGCTTTAATTTACCTGGATAAGTGTTGATATCTCCAATGGCATAGATCCCATCGATGTTCGTCTGATAATCCAGTGCATTGTTTACGACGATCGCATTTTTTTCGATATTCAGTCCCCAATTTCCGATCTCACCCAATTTTGGAGTCAGTCCGAATAAAGGAATGAAATAATCAGTTTCAATGTCGAAAGCGTCCTGCCCCTCAATTTCTACTGTAATCGATTCTACTTTTCCATCACCTTTGATACCGGTCACTTCTGCAGGCGTAATTAATTTAATTTTCCCCTGGTTTTTAAGATCCTGAACTTTCTCTACAGAATCCAAAGCTCCTCTGAACTCATTTCTTCTGTGGATCAAAGTGACCTCACTCGCAACATTGGAAAGGAAAACACTCCAGTCCAAAGCAGAATCACCACCTCCGGCGATCACTACTTTTTTGTTTCTGAAATGCTCAGGTTCTTTCACAAAATATTCAAGACCTTTCTCTTCATAGTCCGCCACATTCTCGAAAGTAGGTTTTCTAGGTTCAAAAGTTCCCAATCCTCCTGCAATAGCAATGGCTTTACATCTGTGAACGGTTCCTTTGTTGGTAATTACCTCAAACCATTCATCATCCACCTTTGTGTATGAAACTGCAGTTTCTCCTAAAGTAAATCCTGGTTGAAACTGTTTGATCTGCTCCATCAAATTATCCACTAATTCTCCTGCATTTACAGAAGGATATCCAGGAATATCGAAAATAGGTTTTTTAGGATAAAGCTCCGCTAGCTGTCCTCCTGGCTGTGGAAGTGCATCAATAATGTGACACTTCATTTTTAATAAACCTGCTTCAAAAACAGCAAAAAGCCCGGTAGGTCCGGCTCCTATGATCAATATATCAGTGGTTATCATAATAAAAAGATAATTTAATTATACATGTAACTGCAAATTTACTAATTTTAATGCGAAGCATATTTAATTGATTCTAAATAAAAACCTGAGATTTATCAAATCCTGCTCAGTAAATAAGAATCTTAAATTTGGCAGTGTTTTTGTTAAATGTCATACCATGAAGAAAATTTTAAGCTTTTTTGCAATATTTACATTCCTGCTGAGCTACGCTCAGATCGACAATGTTGCTGACGGTGAATCTATTACATTCAGAATCCACTATGGAATCCTGAATGCCGGAACCGCAAATCTTACTACTAAAAAGACCAATTATATGGGTGTTCCGCACCTGTATGTTAAAGGTACCGGAAAGACTACAGGTGCTGTAAAAGCATTCTTTAAAGTAGAAGATTTATATGAAAGCTTTATCAACACAGAAACCGGCCTTCCAAGCTTTTATGTTAGAAATGTGCGGGAAGGAAGCTATCGCCAGCATTTTGAAACGGTTTTCAACCACGATAACAATACACTGATCTTAACCGATAAGAAAACACCTGCCAATGGCTCAAAGGTGATTAAATCGGTGAAAGGAGTTCAGGATATGCTTTCCTGCTTCTATTACCTGAGAAGCAAAAGTACAAGCGAACTGAAAGTAGGCACAGTTATCAATATGAATGTATGGATTGATGACGAAATGTTTCCTTTTCAGCTAAAAGTAACAGGGATGGAAGATCTGAAAACTAAATTCGGAACCATCAACTGTCTGAAAATTATTCCATCTGTAAAAAGCGGAAGAGTGTTCAAAGAAAAAGAAGGAGTAACCATGTGGGTAACTAATGATGCCAACCATATCCCTATGCTTTTGCAGGCTGAACTGGCCGTGGGTTCTTTAAAAGCAAGTATTGATGATCTTAAGAATGTAAAATATCCTTTAAAATATATTAAGTAAAAAGAAATAGTTAGTCTTTTTAATTTTATAAAAATACCGGCAACATAACGTGCCGGTATTTTTTTATTTACAGATGTAATACCTTATCACTTTCGGTTGTCTTATTAATAACAGAAAGCATAACGATACTTTTAATATCACAATACACGTTGTAAATTTTTCAATAAAATCGTTTTTAATTACGTTTTGTTTCTAAGGTCAGTAATTAAAAACAAAAACCTCCGGAGCTCCGGAGGTTTGTTTTTTTATAATGTCTTGAATTGCTCCAAGGTTCTTATATCATTTTCAAAGAACATTCTGATATCACTCATTTGGTAAAGAAGCATGGTAATTCTCTCAATACCCATTCCGAATGCATATCCTGAATATTTCTCAGAGTCTATATTTACATTCTTCAATACGGCAGGATCTACCATCCCACAACCCATAATTTCTAACCACCCTGTTCCTTTTGTGATTCTGTAATCTGTTTCAGAGTTTAATCCCCAATATACATCAATCTCAGCACTTGGCTCTGTAAACGGGAAATAAGAAGGTCTCATTCTGATCTTAGATTTTCCGAAAAGTTCAGTCGTAAAGAACTGGATCGTCTGCTTAAGATCAGCAAAACTTACATTCTCATCAATATACAATCCTTCGATCTGATGGAAAATACAGTGCGAGCGTGAAGAGATAGCCTCATTCCGGAATACTCTTCCCGGAGAAAGAATCCTGATCGGCGGCTGGTTTTCTTCCATATAACGGATCTGTACGGAAGATGTATGTGTTCTTAAAAGAATATCAGGGTTCTGCTCAATAAAGAAAGTATCCTGCATATCTCTTGCCGGATGGTACTCAGGAAGATTAAGCGCGGTAAAGTTGTGCCAGTCGTCCTCTATTTCAGGACCGTCAGCTACTGCAAAACCTATTGATTTGAAAATCTCAATAATTCTGTTTTTCACCAGATTGATCGGATGTCTTGATCCAAGATCCAATGGAAAAGCCGGTCTTGTAAGATCTTCTTTTTCTGTAATAATAGCAGACTGGGAAGCATCTTTAAGATCTTCTAATTTTCCAGCAACAGCTTGTTTTAAAGAATTGATTTTCTGTCCGAATTCTTTTTTCTGGTCGTTTGGAACTTCTTTAAATTTTTCAAAAAAATCGTTCAGAACACCTTTTTTACCATTATACTTAATTCGGAAGTTTTCAATTTCCTCTTTAGACGTAGCATTGAAGCCGTTTACTTCGGTAAGTAGTTCTTCTATCTTTTCTATCATTGTTTTACCCTTTCAAAATGTTTTGCAAAAATACGTTTTTTAAGTTTAATAATGAATTTGTGATAAAAAAATCTGCCCCTTTATGGGAGGCAGACTTCAATCACTTATTTCACTTAAATAAAAAAATTATTTCTTTTCTAAAGCTTTAACGTTGATCTGAAGAGTCACCTCATCCTTGATCACCCCGTTTTCAGCAGGAGCCTGGAATTTCACACCAAACTCTTCTCTTTTAATATCTTTAGGCTCAGTAGCTACACTTACCTCTCCATCTTTCACAGAAACATTAGCTTTAAACTGAACCGGTTTTGAAATTCCTTTGATTGTTAAATTACCATCAAGCAGCGTATTGTAATCTCCTTCTGTAGCGGGGGTAACTTTTGTTACCTCAAATGAAGCTGTCGGAAATTTTTCCACTTCAAAGAAATCACCGCTCTTAAGATGACCATTGAGTTTTCCTAACTGCTCAGCATCATCCTTCAGATCTACAGAGGTAAGAGAATTCATATCAGCAACAAATTTTCCGCTTTCAAGCTTTCCGTCTTTTACCGTTACATCACCACTTTCAAACTTGATGGTTCCGAAATGGCTTGTACTTTCAGACTTGAATACTTTATATCCTTTCCACTCCACTTTACTGTTCAAAGTATCCAGTGTATACTGGTTCCCGTCTTTTGTAGTTGCCACCTCATTACTTTCACTGGTAACCGGTTTGTCTTTTTTACAAGAAACCATTACAGCAGCCAAAAATAAAGCAGGGATAGCTAAAGAAAACAGTTTTTTTCTCATTTTTGATATATTTTTATTACTTCCGCTAATATAATAAAAAATTTTATTTTTTTATAAAAACCTTACATTTGTATTATGCTTTTAGAAATAAACAATTTATACTTTTCCCACACCCAAGACAAACCCCTGTTTCAAAACCTTAATTTGGGGTTTGAAGAAGGCAGGATTATAGCACTGGCAGGAGAAAGCGGATGTGGAAAATCTACACTTCTTAACCTGATTTATGGGCTTTTGGATTGGAAAAGCGGTGATATTATTTTTAACGGAACACGGCTTTTGGGCCCTAAAGGAAATCTGGTTCCCGGAGAAGCAGAGATGAAACTCGTAGCCCAGAATTTTGATCTGATGCCCTACGCCACCGTCGCCGAAAATGTAGGTAAATTTATTTCCAATATCAATTTAGCTCAAAAAAAAGCAACTGTAATGGAGCTTCTGGAAGTGGTGGGACTACAGGAATTTGCTCATATACTTCCTAAATATTTAAGTGGCGGCCAGCAGCAGCGTGTTGCTATAGCCAGAGCCCTTTCTGTATTACCCAAGCTTCTTATTTTAGACGAGCCTTTCAGTAATCTGGATTTTCCAAGAAAAATAGAACTTCGTGAAAGACTCTTCAGGTATGTAAAACAGCATCAGATTTCTCTGATCATATCGACCCATGAACTGCAGGATATCATGCCGTGGCTTGATCAGATCGTTATCCTAAAGGACGGTAGACTGATTCAGAATGACAGCCCCGAACAAACGTACCGACATCCTTATAATTCTTATGTTGCCCAACTTTTTGGTGAGGTTAATATTTTCAGCGAAGAAGAAAAAGCATCATTTCAACTCCCGAAATTTTCATACTACCCTAAGGAAATAAAAATTTCCGACACAGGCATTGAAGCTGATATTCTTGAAAGCAGGTTTGCCGGAAATCACTATTGGAATAAGTTGAAGGTAAAAGGAAAGGAGCTTTATATATATACAGATGAAAAAATAGAAGGAAACATTAAAATTTCATTTATTTGAGATCATAAATAAGCAGATCTATTATCTTACGAAGACTGTCTTATCATTCGGAATAATCCATCATCCCCAATTCATAACTCATACATTCACTTACACTTATTGTTAATATGTGGATAAAAAAAAATACAAATCCAAGAAACCGTCTGAAACTTTTTCTTACATTTGTATTTCCACAGCATAAGGAAATTTTTGGTTAATTCTCTTTCTGCCCTAAGACGGACATTAGCACCTCCCTGCAATTAAGTCTTTGAAAGATTACACTGTCCAATCTTTTCCTTTTTTTATGATCTTAAGCCTTCTTCACAAATTCTGATTTCAAAGCCATAGACCCGAAACCATCAATTTTACAATCGATGTTATGATCGCTGTCTGGTCTTAAACGTATATTTTTCACTTTAGTACCCGCTTTTACAGGTTTTGGAGCTCCTTTTACAGGAAGGTCTTTAATCACTACTACAGAATCTCCGTCATGAAGCTCATTTCCGTTGGAATCTAATATTTTTCCTTCGTTAGCTGTTTCAGCAGCCGTTTCCTCAGGACTCCATTCATAGAAACACTGAGAACATGTCATCATATTATCACTTGGATAGGTAAATTCAGAGCTGCATTTCGGGCAAAGTACAGTATCACTCATATTTTTGATTTTTGCAAAGGTAGGATTTTTGGGATAAACCGGAATTTCAGATCTTAGATTTCAGATTTCAGACCCCAGACATGAGACCGGTGTTAAGACTGGAATGGAAAGATGTCAATGCTAAATTTTGAATAATAGATTAACAATTTTTGACCCCGCACCTCGTATTCCGAAACCCTATAACTCCCCCAAACTCTGCTATTCTCCAACCTTAACCCCACGCTAAAATGCTTCGACACTCAAACTCACCAATCCGTCCCTCCAACTCTCAACTATAATTCGTACTTTTGCAGATTCAAACAGCGTAGCAAATTTATGGAACTTATTCACAGAAACTTAGCGATCGGAATTCACGATGCTTTACAGGAAACATTTTTCGAGAAGAACAAATACGCCGATAAGGTGATCGAAAGACTTTTAAAAGCCCACAGAAAATGGGGAAGCCAGGACAGAGCCGTTGTTTCTGAGATTTTCTACAATATTATCCGCTGGAAAAAACGTCTTGAATATTATATGGGTGAAGGGGTAAAACCTACCAATATTTATAAACTGATGATTGCGTACCTGCTTTGGAGCAAGACCAATTATAAAAAGTTTGAAGAATTTGACGGAATTAAAATCGCAGATATTCTTACCAAACTTAAAAAGAATACAGTTCCTACGAAAGCTATCGAACATTCTATTCCGGAATGGTTAGCTGAAACTTTGGAAAAAGAATTAGGTCCGGGTTGGGAAAAGGAAATGTACGCTTTAAATGAGAAGGCTCCTACTGTATTAAGAGCAAACAGCCTGAAAACAACTCCCAAAGAACTTATTTCTGATCTTTCTGATGAGGGTGTTGTGGCTTACACAGTAAAAAACTATCCTGATGCCGTACAACTGGAAGAAAAGAAGAATGTTTTCCTTACTACGGCATTTAAAGAAGGTCTGTTTGAAGTTCAGGATGCTTCCTCACAGAAGATAGGATATTTCCTTGATGTAAAGGAAGGACAGAGAGTTGTGGATGCATGCGCAGGTGCGGGTGGGAAAACACTTCACTTAGCTGCATTGATGGGAAATAAGGGACAGATTGTCGCTTTAGATATTTTTGAATGGAAACTGGCTGAGCTGAAACGTCGTGCAAAAAGAGCAGGCGCACACAATATAGAAACCCGAATGATCTCTGATAATAAAGTGATCAAGCGTCTTCATGATAAAGTAGACAGACTTCTTATTGATGCACCCTGTTCAGGACTTGGTGTTTTAAAGAGAAACCCAGACAGTAAATGGAAGATCGACCAGGATTTTATCGACAGAATTAAAAAAGAACAGCAGCAGATCCTTCAGGATTATTCAAAAATGCTTAAAGTAGGTGGGAAATTGGTGTACGCAACTTGTTCTATCTTACCATCTGAAAATAATTTACAGGTAGAAGAATTTTTGAAAACCAATTCAGGTTATAAGCTGGTTAAAGATGAAAAAGTAATGCCTAGTCACGGTTACGATGGATTCTATATGGCACTGATCGAAAGAGTTTCTTAATCAGAACCAACTATAAAAATATACAGCTGCTCTTTTAGAGCAGCTTTTTTTATTTAAAATTTTCAATTAAATGAATTTTACAACAGCATATTACCAATATCTGTAACATATGCATTGGTAATCCCTACTTATTAGATTCTACTAAAACCGTTTCATCTCCCGCAGAATTTGATCATGGATTTTATCTTTGTGGAAAACCGTTCTATATGCATAAAAAAATTCTATTCAACTTCTTTACCTTACTGTTATGTGTTGTTACATACGCACAGACCTATGAGATTCAATACATCAGTTCTTACAATGGAAAAGTTCTTACAGAGCAATCCCCTACTCTTGTCTTGGCAGACGGGAAAGATAATTTCATTCTGAACAATACAATCCGTGAACAGAAAAGTGATTATCCATTTGAAATTACCAAGATCGAAAAACCATCCAATACAGTTGTATCTTATGCTTTTCTGAAGCCTGAAGAAATTATATCATCTTCAGACACAGAATCCATAGGAAAACAGACCTTCGAATTAACCAATGAAACAAAAAAAATTCTGGGCTACAGCTGTAAGAAAGCAGTTACAAAGATCAATTCCAATACAATAGAAATCTGGTACACCAATGATCTGAAGATCAAGGGCGGGCCTTCTGTGCTCGGACAGAATTTAGGTTTTGTTTTAGAAATCGAAAGAAATAAAAACTCACTGATCACGGCAAGCTCCATTAAGAAAGAAAAAAAAACAGATATTGATCATATCATAAAAGGTTCAATACAGTCTACCGACCTTCTGGGTTATAAGGATCTCCTTTGGAAAAGCCGTTTTACTACCTTGAAGGTTTTTGAAAACGAAACGGTCAATTTTTCAGACGAATCAAAATCAAGTGAAAATGTCAGGAAGTTCGCTAACGGGACCATTATTCTTAAAAAAATAAAATTTCCAATCATTAAAGAAGGCGATAATATTTTTGTTGAAGTAAAACAGCAATCCAACGGTGATGCCTATGACAGAACAGGAACCATATTCTTTATCCCACAGGATAAAGCCTCATCGTTTTTTGACGGATTGGAAAAAGGAGTTAAAACACTTCCTGCTTATGATAACGGAAACGGAAAGCAGTATTATGGTGTGGCAGCTACACAAAATTACAGTCCTGCCATAGAAATGATGCGGTTTTTTACTGCTTTCGGAATTCAGAAATTCAACCATATCCAGCTGAAAGGAAAAGACTGGCAGACTATAAACCCGTACCGGCAGGATATTACAGAATTAAAACCATCGCTTTCTGAAAAGGAGCTTTGGGTAGGAGCTTTCATTGGGAACTATGATCAGGGCGGCCATAAGATAAGTCTGGAGATTACCGTCCATAAAAGCGGTCAAACCGTTTATAAAAACAATACAGTAATTCCTCTTTTCAATACCTTAAATATTATGGAAATGGCAGGTCAGGATTATTCAACAATGTTTAATCAGGATAAGGGTCTTTTTGTAGAATTTACCTTAGAAAAAGATCTGAAAAATGCTCAATTGAGATACATCACTACCGGACACGGAGGGTGGGAAAACGGCGATGAATTTGTTCCCAAAGCCAATTCTGTATTTTTAGATGGAAAAATGACGTTTTCTTTTGTTCCATGGAGGTCAGATTGTGGTTCTTACCGCCTCTACAATCCTGCTTCCGGAAACTTTCCTGATGGTCTTTCATCATCAGACCTCAGCAGGTCCAACTGGTGTCCCGGAACAGTGACCAACCCGAATTTCATACCACTCGGAGATTTAAAAGCAGGCCAGCATACGATACAGGTGAAAATCCCGCAGGGAGCATCAGAAGGCACAAGTTTCAGTTCATGGAATGTTTCAGGCGTACTCTTAGGGTCCCAATAAAACAAAACCTTCTTGCAAAGAGAATTGCAAGAAGGTAAAAACACAAATGATGAAAAAAAATTATTTCGAGCCACAAAGTAAGCGCTAAAATTCATATAATAAATTACCATATATTATTAATTATTTCATTTTAATTTTGTATAGAATATAAGGTCCTATTTTTCGTAACGAAAAATATTAATTAAATACGCCGTTTTTGGACCAAATAGTTAATATTTTTCTTTAAAAAGAATTATTAAGTTAATAATATTAACTTTTATTGATTTTTTATTGTTATTTTTAAACATCAAAGCTAATTTTGCTTCAAATAAGTAACAATATGTGTGGAATAGTATGTTTGTTTGATGCCAAACAAAAGACAGAAATATTAAGACCTCAGGTTTTAGAAATGTCAAAAAAGATCCGTCACCGCGGTCCGGATTGGAGCGGTGTATTTCAGGATGAAAAAGTAGTTTTCTCTCATGAGAGGCTTGCTATTGTAGATCCTACTTCAGGAAAACAACCTTTGTTTACCAAAGATGAAAAAGTAGTTCTGGCCGTGAACGGAGAGATCTATAACCATAGAGAATTAAAAGAAGAATTTCCTGATTTTGAATTTCAGACCCAGTCGGATTGCGAAGTCATCCTGGCTCTTTACAGAAAGTACGGCAAAGATTTCATTGAAAAACTTAACGGGATTTTCGCATTTGCCCTTTACGATATTGAGAAAGGAATTTACCTGATCGCCCGTGATCATATGGGAATCTGCCCGCTTTACCAGGGATGGGATAAAAACGGAAACTATTACGTTGCTTCTGAATTAAAAGCACTGGAAGGCATCTGTAAAACAATAGAAACATTCCTTCCCGGACATCTTCTATACAGTCCGGATGGTACTGAACTTCAACAATGGTATACTAGAGACTGGGAAAGCTTTGACAATGTAAAAGATAACGAAACCGATATTTCAAAAATAAGAAAAGGTCTTGAAGATGCCGTTCACAGACAACTGATGAGCGATGTTCCTTATGGTGTTCTCCTTTCCGGAGGCTTGGACTCGTCTGTGATATCAGCCGTAACCGCCAAATTTGCCAGACAGCGAGTTGAAAGTGGAGATACTCAGGAAGCGTGGTATCCGCGACTTCACAGTTTTGCAGTAGGATTGGTAGGATCTCCGGACCTGGCAGCAGCAAGAAAAGCAGCAGACCATATCGGATCGGTGCATCATGAAGTTAATTTCACCGTGCAGGAAGGACTTGATGCAGTGCGAGATGTGATTTATCATTTGGAAACTTATGATGTAACGACCATTAGGGCTTCTACCCCAATGTATCTTTTGGCAAGAGTAATCAAATCTATGGGAATCAAAATGGTTCTTTCCGGGGAAGGTGCAGATGAACTTTTCGGAGGTTATCTGTATTTCCACAAAGCTCCTAATGCCAAAGAATTCCATGATGAAACGGTAAGAAAACTTGGCAAGCTTCATTTATATGACTGCTTAAGGGCTAACAAGGCTTTGATGAGCTGGGGAATTGAAGGAAGAGTTCCTTTCCTGGATAAAGAATTCATGGATATCGCAATGACCGTTAACCCAAAAGATAAAATGATCAACGTTGCAGAAGGAAAAATCGAGAAATGGGTACTTAGAAAAGCATTTGAAGATATCCTTCCGGAATCTATTATATGGAGACAGAAAGAACAGTTTTCAGACGGTGTGGGTTATTCATGGATCGATACTTTAAAAGAGGTTGCCGAAAAAGAAGTGAGTGACGAAATGATGGCTAACGCGAGATTCAGATTTCCACTGAATACGCCTCAAAATAAAGAAGAATACCGTTACCGAACTATTTTCGAAGAGCATTTCCCAAGTGAAACGGCAGCTGCAACAGTTCCTTCGGTTCCGTCAGTAGCATGCTCCACTCCGATCGCTTTAGAATGGGACGAAGCCTTCAAAAAAATGAATGATCCAAGCGGAAGAGCAGTGAAAGTACATGAAACGAGTTATGAGTAGTGAATTTCGGGTATGAGAGTTTTGATTTTCGGAAGATTATTTATTATGGGCTGTAGTGCTTTAGAAACAGATCTTATCTGAAGTTTAAATAACTCCCCTTTTAATTATAAATTCTAATCACTACCTTCTAATCTTAAACTTCTCACCCTAAAAATATTATCAATCCTGTAGCAATACAGGATTTTCTTTTGAATAAACGTTAATAATATAATATAATTTAACTGACAATCAAAAATAATATCTAAGAAATAATTATATTTGGACAACGAAAATATCAATTATAAAAAAATGAGAAGAAATCTTACTGTTTTATTTGCCTTACTATCCATCAGTTTTGCTTTCGGACAGGGAAAATATGGCAAATACTTAAATTCAAAAAAGCTTGCTTTATCTTATAAGACTGTAAAAGATCAGGATAAGGATGACTATTACCAACAGTTTTACTGGCTGGTAAAAGCAGAGCAGCTTAAAACGTATCCTCACCTTAAAGATGTAAAACCTATCGTTTTATATGAATTCGTAAAAAAAGTAAATCCTCAGAATCCTACCAAAAAATTGGATGATAGAGGAAAAGAACTTAGAGCAACTGCTGAATTATCTTTAAATCAATATTTTAAGAACAAAAAATTTGAGAACAATTCAGTTTTGATGTATAATCTTGAGACTTATGTTGATCCATCCAAAGGACAGTTCTATACTAAAGTAGATCCTGAGAAAATCAAGGAGCTGGTTCCTAAAGAACTGTTTGCTTTCAACTCTTTAAACAGAAATTTAGGGGAAGAAAAAACCTATTATCTGTGGATCGATAAGAAAAAGGATGATTTAAATATTATAGACATCATTCCTAATGAAAAAGAAGACAAAGCTTTTTATGTAAGACTAAAACAGTATCTTCCAGGCTATAAATTCACCAAATATGTTCCAACCGTGAAAAAAGGGAACAAGTCAGACAAAACAGATGTCGATTATTACTATATCATGCCGTTCGAACAAAACACCGATAACATCGAGTATAAAACAAAAGATTTCAAAACTTTCATCTTAAGCCAGTACAGAAAAGCCGGCACCGAATGGAAGGGAGTAGAAAAACCCAGAAAATAAATTGAAAAGTCCTGTGAAAATTCACAGGACTTTTTTAATTTTATATGAAATTCTTCATCTAAGGATCAGACTGTTTTAGAACAGCAATTCTTTCAATAAAAATAAATCTGGAAATAATTAGATTTCCAGTCTACACCGAATGACAGAAACAAGCCCGCAACAGATCTCTGTAAAAAAAATACTTCCACTTATTCTCGCAACTGCGATATTTATGCAGATGCTGGATTCCACAATTCTGAATACTTCCCTGCCCTCCATCGCAAGGGATCTTCATGAATCTCCGCTCAATATGCAGAATGCCATCATCAGCTACGTTCTGACTCTGGCGGTTTTCATGCCTGCCAGCGGTTTTCTCGCAGACCGGTTTGGTACTAAAAAAGTATTTATTTTTTCACTGGTCCTTTTCAGTTTAGGTTCGCTTTTCTGCTCCATGTCTCAGAATCTTACCCACTTGGTTATTTCAAGGGTTATTCAGGGGGTTGGAGGAAGTCTGATGACCCCTGTCGGAAAACTGGCTTTGATTAAAACCTTTGATAAAAGCGAATTGCTTAAAGCGATGAACTTTGCCATCATTCCGGCATTGATTGGTCCTGTACTTGGTCCGTTAGTCGGAGGTTATATGGTGGATTATCTCTCATGGCACTGGATCTTCCTCATCAATATTCCGATTGGAGTTTTAGGAATCATTTTGGGATTAAAATATATGCCCGATTACAAATCCACTGATGTTGATTTTGATTTAAAAGGCTTTTTAATCTTTGCTGCTGCATCGCTTCTGCTATCCATTTCACTGGAACTCTTTGGAGATATGCAGAATATAAGCCCTGTCCTTTTTGTATTTATTCTGGGCTTTTTATTCCTTTACTATTATTACAAACATGCAAGACGGGGAGGAAATCCTATTTTCCCATTAGACCTTTTCCAGGTCAGAACATTCCGTGTAGGTATTGTAGGAAACCTTGCCACCCGGTTGGGGATCAGCTCTGTTCCGTTATTGCTGCCCTTAATGATCCAGATCGCGTACAAACAGTCGGCGGTGACTTCCGGATGGATCATTGCTCCGATGGCTCTGACGGCTATATTCGGAAAATCATCGGTGATTAAAATTTTGGATAAATATGGTTACCGGCAGACTTTAATGGTCAATACATTCATCATAGGAACCCTGATCTGCCTTCTTGCCATTCCTGATATCCATACTTCACTGTATTGGTTTGTCCCGATCATTGCTATATTAGGTTTTTTCAATTCCATCCAGTTCACTTCGATGAATACTATTTCTATTGCAGATCTGAGAAATTTCCAGACCAGCAGCGGGAATTCCCTGATATCCGTTAATCAGCAGCTGGCGATCGGATTTGGAATCGCTTTCGGACTTATTGTTTTAAAATTATTTGAAAATTCCGACCTGATCGAAGGCGAGATTCACAATGCTTTCCGCTATACTTTCTTTACTGTGGGAATATTAACCATCATCTCCGGTTTTGTCTTCAGAAGACTCCATATTTCAGACGGGAAGAATATGAAATCGAAAGAAGATTAGATGAAAGAACTTTCTAAGCCGATGAACAGCGACGATGTAAATTGCTTTTTTCAGCTTTCTTATTTTTTCAGCTTTTTACGAACTTAACACAGGTCAATGCGCCTGATTCTACGCTTCAGTACTTTTGTTATATAAAAATTCACAATATTATGACAGCGAAAAAAGTAGAAATCGTAGTATCTCCAAGACCTGCACATTTTGTAGGGGATGGTTTTAGGGTTCATAATTTTATACCGGGAGTACAGGGATTAGACATGAAAAGAATGGACCCGTTCATCATGCTTGATTACAATTCTAAATTCCATTTCAACGGCTCGGAAAGACCAAGAGGTGTGGGAGTGCATCCACACAGAGGTTTTGAAACCGTAACGATAGCTTATCAGGGAAAAGTAGAACATCATGACAGTTCAGGTGGTGGCGGAATCATAGGCGAAGGAGATGTGCAGTGGATGACTGCAGCAAAAGGTGTTCTTCATAAAGAATATCATGAAACCGAATGGTCCAAAAAAGGGGGGATTTTCCAGATGGTCCAGTTATGGGTCAATCTTCCTGCGAAAGATAAAATGAGCTGCCCGAAATATCAGGCTATAGAAAATACAGATATGGAACGCGTTGATTTAGGTGAAAACGGCCTTATAGAAATCATCGCAGGAGAATATAACGGGCACAAAGGTCCGGCAGAAACTTTCACTCCTTTACATATGATGAATGCTAAATTAAAGGCGGGAGGAAAAGCTGAGTTCAGTTTTCCGGCCAATTTTAATACCGCGGCATTGGTTATAGAAGGAAGCATTACGGTAAACGGAGACAAAAAAGCGGCAACAGACCATCTTGTGTTATTTAAAAACGAAGGTGAAACATTTAGCATTGAAGCTCATGAAGAGGCTGTTGTATTGATCATCAGCGGTGAGCCCATCAATGAACCGATTTATCCTCACGGCCCTTTCGTAATGAATTCAAGAGAAGAGATTATGCAGGCTTTTGAAGATTATAACACCGGAAAGTTTGGCTATCTGGAAGATTAACAGAATTCAATTTATCTTAATCTTACATTATTCCTTTTTTATTAACTTTATATAATTATGTTGAGTGAAACGCAAAGACAGAAACAATTGATGACCATGTTTTTTAAAGACTGATAATTAAACCTTACAGGTTTGGGAAACATCTTTAAACACTAAACATTCAATATTTGTTCCGTCTTTGCGATTCGCCGACTTATAGACAATACCAAAATTTATGAAACCAGAATTTGAAAATATACCTCTTGTAAAGACAGGAAAAAGATTCGAAATAGAAGTTAATGGACATTTTGCCTTCATTGACTACCGTGAAATGGGTCATCAGATCGCTCTGATACACACGGAAGCAGAGCCTGAACTGGCAGGAACCGGTGCAGCTGTTGCGGTTGTGGAAAAAACGCTAGCCTTTATAGAAGAGAATGATAAAAAGCTTCTCCCATTTTGTCCTTATGTTTTTGCCTATATCAAGAAACACCCGGAGTGGAAACGTATCGTTGATGAAAGATTTGAAGGATACGACAAGCTGTAGCCGGACATAAAAAAATCTATTTCATTCACTTAAAACAGAATTCAAAACTTTACTTATTATGTCGAATATCGGACTTATCATAGAAGAAAAAGCAGCAGATATAGGAAATTTTCTGGTGGGAAGACTTCTTCCTTTCCGTGAAAAAAGAGCGGTTGGACCTTTCGTCTTTATCGACCACATGGGACCTTCTGAACTGAAGGATTATCAGAATCTTGATGTTCCGCCTCATCCGCATATCGGACTGTCCACTTTAACTTATCTTTTGGAAGGATCTATTTTTCACAGAGACAGCATCGGCAGTGCAGTTGAAATAAAACCGGGAGCTGTTAACTGGATGACCGCCGGAAAGGGTGTAGTCCATTCGGAGAGAACACCGGAATATCTGAGACACAGCGATAAAAGACTTCATGGATTCCAGATTTGGGTCGGCCTTCCGAAACATCTGGAGCAAACAGAGCCTACTTTTCATCATATTGAAGCAGATGAAATTCCCGTGTGGGAAGAAGATGACATTCAGTATAAACTGATTGCAGGAGAAGCCTTTGGAAGAACGTCAGCGGTACCGGTTCACAGTAAATTATTCTTCATCGAAATTAAAACAAAAGAAGCGAAGAAAATAAGCATCGGAAAGGATCTTTATGGTGAAGCAGCCATGTATGTACTGGACGGTACGGTTTCCACAGAAGGAAATACTTACGGTTCAAAACAGCTGATGATCGCCAAAGATACTAAGCTTTGTGAATTCGAAATGAGTGAAAACGGAACAGTATACCTTTTTGGAGGCGAGCCTTTTGATGAAGAGCGCTTCATATTCTGGAATTTTGTAAATTCAGATAAAGAAATGCTTGATCAGGCGAAAGTGAACTGGAATGATCAGAATCATGATGCATTTCCTTTAGTGCCTGGCGATGACCAAGAATACGTTCCGCTTCCCAAGGCTATTTTAAACAGAAAGTAAATTTTCAGTATTTATCTATCAGCCATGAAAATATTAGCATTTGCAGGAAGTACATCTTCTACTTCGATCAACAGGGAATTGGTAAAGTTTGTTCTGAAAGATTTTCAAAATGAAGAAATCAACCTGATTGACCTCAATGATTTCACTATGCCTGTTTTTTCTGTAGATCTTGAAAAAAAAGGGTTTCCTGATGAAGCCCATCATTTTTTAAAAGAGATCGAAGAATGTGATGTGATCATCTGTTCTCTCGCAGAACACAACAGGTCTTACAGTGCAGCTTTTAAAAACATCTTCGACTGGTCGTCAAGGATCAACGTGAAGGTATTTCAAAATAAGCCAATGCTTCTGATGAGTACTTCTCCGGGAGGCTACGGCGGAGGTAATGTAATGAATACCGCCAAGACCTTTTTTCCACAGTTTGCAGCAGATATTAAGGACACTTTCTCTCTTCCAAAGTTTTATGAAACTTTTGACCTGCAAAGCGGTGTTATCAATCCGGACATGCTGAAAGAGCTTAAAGACAAAATAGAAAATTTTAAAAACGGGATTAAAACCAATGACTAAAGGAAGACTGGAAGCTTTCAGCGATGGTGTTTTAGCGATCATCATTACCATTATGGTCCTTGAACTGAAGGTTCCGGAAGGAAGCAGCTGGGCAAGCCTCAAACCTCTCCTGCCACGGTTTCTCGCTTATATTTTCAGTTTTATTTATGTCGGAATCTACTGGAATAACCATCATCATTTGTTTCAGACTGTAAAAAAAGTAAATGGAAATATTCTCTGGGCCAATCTCCATCTGTTGTTCTGGCTCTCCCTGATGCCGATCGCAACAGAATGGATAGGAACCACCCAATTTGCAGAGAATCCGGTCGCTGCTTACGGAATATGTCTCATTATGTCGGCGGTCGCTTATACTATTTTGGAGAACCTGATCATTCGGTATGAGGGTGAAAATTCCAGGTTAAAAGAAGCGATCAATTCAAAGTTTAAAGAATATATATCGATTATATTTTATGTTCTCGGAATCGCAGTTTCATTTTTTTATCCTTATATTGCCATAGGTTTTTATTATATCGTGGCTCTCATATGGCTGATTCCGGACCGGAGAATCGAAAAATCACTTAAAGAAAATTAATATGGAAACACACGAATATCCTAACGGCAGTATCACTGTCCTCTGGCAGCCTCAGAAGTGCATCCACTCGACTGTCTGCGTAAAAATGCTTCCCAAAGTCTATAATCCTAAAGAAAGACCCTGGATAAAAGCTGAAAATGCAAGTCCTGAAGAACTTAAAAACCAAATAGACCTATGCCCGTCAGGAGCATTAAGTTATAAATTCAATACAGAACAATAATGGCGGTAACCGTAAAAGCAAGTTTAGGAAAAACAAAATATTACACCGAGGTAACGGCCGGCGAAAACCAGATTATTACTGATGAGCCGATAGACAAAGGCGGTCAGAATAAAGGTTTCAATCCCATGGAAATCTTAGCAACATCTCTGGCAAGCTGTACTGCAGCTACTTTAAGAATGTATATTGAAAGAAAAGAATGGGATGTGGAAAACATCAGCGTTGAGGTAGAACTTGAAAATTACCCTTTAACGAAAAGAGCTATATTCAAAAGAGACATCACATTTGAAGGCATTCTGGATGATGAGCAGATGAAAAGACTGCATACTATTGCCGATGCCTGTCCTGTACACAAAATATTAACCAACGACATAGAAATACTAACAAAATTCTCATAATATGACCGAAGTAAAACAAAACAACGACGAGAAACACGGAAGTTTTGAGGCTTTCATAGATGGAAAACGCGCAGGAATGATGACTTACACCTGGGCGGGAGAGGAAAGATTCATCATTGACCACACCGAAGTGGAAGAAGCCTATAACGGAAAAGGAGTAGGAAAGGAAATGCTTCTGGCTGCAGTAGACTTTGCCAGGAAAAACAACAAAAAAATCATCCCACTTTGCCCTTTTGCCAAAGCAAGTTTTCAAAAAAGTGAGGAATTACAGGATGTATTAGTAAATTGATCCTATTTTGCCCTTAAAATACAGGCCTTTCAGAGTTTAACATCTGAAAGGCTTTTTCTTTTATACCAGAACAGAAAAAAACTATATTTGCTAAAATTTAAAATTTCAGCATGAACTCAGGAACCATCCTTTTGCTATTTGTCTTTATCTATTTTATCGGCCTGCTGGTGATTTCCTATTTCACAAGCCGAAATTCTGATAATCAGTCATTCTTTATTGGTAATAAGAAAAGTAAATGGTGGCTCGTTGCATTCGGAATGATTGGAACCAGCTTAAGTGGTGTTACCTTTATTTCTGTTCCGGGAACTGTTGGAAAAATGACAGGCACTGAATACATTTTCGGAGGCTTTGAATACTATATGATGGTGATTGGCTTTTTCATCGGATATTTTATTGTGGCAGCCATCCTGCTCCCACTATATTACAAGATGAATCTTACATCTATTTACACTTATTTAGGAAAAAGATTTAATGTAGAAGCTCACAAAATCGGTTCAATATTTTTCATCATTTCCAGAGCTATTGGTGCTACCGCAAGATTGTATTTAGTCGTTAATGTTTTACAGATATTTTTGCTTGAAGGTTTAGGAGTTCCGTTTTGGGTTACCGGCCTTGTCCTTTTACTGATGGTTCTTTTATACACTTTCGAGGGAGGCGTGAAAACCATTGTGATAACAGATACCCTGCAGACTTCTTTTATGATCATCAGTCTGATCGCCTGTATCGTTTATATTTTATCAAACCTAAACCTTTCTTTTGGTGAAGCCTACACAATTTTAGAACAGAAAAACTATACTCATTTTATCAATTTTGATCCTAACTCCAAAACGTTTTTCCTTAAAACAATTTTAGGAGGAATATTTATAACGATCGCGATGACCGGACTGGATCAGGAAATGATGCAAAAAAACATTTCTGTTGATAATCTTCAGAATTCAAAAAAGAATATGCTGACTTTTGCCGGCACCCTCCTTTTTGTGAATCTTGCCTTTTTATTTTTAGGAGGTTTGCTGTATCTTTTTGCTTTACAGAACGGTGCAGAATATGGATTGGCAAAGTCTGAAACGGTAACCAATATTTTCGGATTCAAAGATGCATCAGGAAATATTAAAAATATTATGGGAGATGACCTCTTCCCGGCATTATCACTGCAGGGACATTTCCCAATGGTAATTTCTGTTATTTTTATCATTGGATTGATTTCGGCATTATTCCCTTCTGCAGACGGAGCACTGACTGCGGTGACAAGTTCGTATTGTGTCGATCTTCTTAATCTTAACGAAGATAAAACCAGAACAGAAAAAGAAAAGAAACATCTTCGTATGAAAGTTCACCTAATTTTCACTGTCGTTTTCTTTATACTGATTATGGTATTTAAAGCAATGAATGATAAATCAATCGTTTATCTGATCATGGAAATTGCCGGATATACCTATGGACCGCTTTTAGGATTATTTGCTTTTGGAATTTTTACCAAATTTCAAATTTCAAGAAAATATTCAATTCTTGTGGTTACCTTGCTAGCACCTGTTTTAACGTATTTAATCAATTTATCTGTTACCACTTACACCGATTACAGAATTGGTGTGGAGTTGATTATTCTTAATGGACTGCTTACTTTCATAGGGCTTTGGCTGGTGAAGAACAAGCAGTATTTAAAAGTAGTCTGATCAGTAGCCCATTTTAAATTTTGGTAAAGCCATTGATGATCTCTTACATCTTCAGCGGTTCTCTACCTTGTTGTATAATAATCTATAAAAATAACTACCCGGATGAAACTGTCAATATTCCTTGCCATTGGCTTATTCTTAGGTGAATTAGTCAGCGCCCAAAGTGCTGTTGATTTTGCTAATCTTGCAAAGTACAGAGATGACAATTCAGCTATTGTCAATACAAAGAAAAAAGTTGATGTGGTCTTTATGGGAAATTCCATTACTGAAGGATGGGTAAAAAGCCATTCGGAGTTTTTCTCTGAAAATAATTATGTGGGTAGAGGAATCAGCGGACAAACCTCATCACAGATGCTTTTAAGGTTCCAAAATGACGTCGTAGCTTTAAAACCCAGGCTAGTGGTCATCAATGCCGGCACTAACGATATTGCGGAAAATGCAGGCGCTTATAACCCTGACTTTACCTTTAACAATATCAAAGCAATGGCGGACATTGCCAGAAGCAACGGCATTAAAGTGATTATAGCGTCTGTTCTGCCGGCAGCCTCATTTCCGTGGCGTAAGGAGATCACTGATGTGGCGCAGAAAGTGGATGCCTTAAACAGTAAATTAAAACAGTATTCGCACAGCCATAAACTGGCTTTCACCGATTACAATACGGTAATGCGTAATGAAAAGGGAGGTATGCGTGAAGGCCTTTCAAGTGATGGCATCCATCCCAATTCCGCGGGATATGCCATCATGGAACCTATTATTAAGAATGCTGTTCATCAAGCATTGGGAAGAAAATAAAGAGTACCATATACTCCTCAGAATCCAAAAAAACCACCATACCTATTATGAAGAAGATTATTTCACTTTTCTTATTTACACTGACATTCGGACTTATCCAAGCTCAGGATTTTGAGGTTTCCACTTTGAGAATGGGACCTTATAAAATATTCATGGAAAGAGCAGAAGGCGAGAAGACAGCCGGTATACAATTGAAAATAACGGACGGACATATCAAAAATAATGTAAGACATAATGGTGAGTTGATCCTTATCGATGTTTATGAAGCTTATATCAGTGAAGCTAAGCCCAATGCTGTGAGTATTATGGGACTTACCACCAGCAGTAAAATGTTCAAAACAAAAAGTGGAATCGGGATCGGAAATACCAAGGATGATCTGATCAACGCCTATAGAAATTATCCTAGTTTTACGGTGCATCCTGCGTGGGATGACAAGGGTGAAAAGCGTCTTAAGGATACGGGATATTTCACTTTGGAAGATCTTGATGCAGGAACACAGCTTTCTTTTAAATTTGTAAACAACATCATTACTCAAATATCAGTATACCTGAACGAGGGCTGTTAAAATCAGTATTTCCCTGAAATAATTCTAAATCCGGATCATCAATCCGGATTTTTGCATTTCCGTAAGCCGTTAAAAAATTGTAAATTCGCGTGCAAATAAATCAGATATAATGAGTAAAAGTATCGAAGAGTTAAAATCTCTTACTACGCAGATCAGAAGAGACATTTTAAGAATGGTTCACGCTGTAAATTCAGGACACCCGGGCGGAAGTTTAGGCTGTACAGAATTCTTCACAGCAATTTATGGAAAGGTTATGAATTACAATCTTCCTTTCACAATGGAGGGTAAGAATGAGGATCATTTTTATCTTTCGAACGGGCATATTTCGCCGGTTTACTATTCTACGTTAGCGAGATTTGGCTTTTTCCCGGTAGAAGAACTGAAAACTTTCAGAAAACTAGATTCAAGACTTCAGGGACACCCTACTACTCATGAAGGTCTTCCGGGTATCAGAATCGCTTCGGGATCTCTTGGTCAGGGACTTTCTGTAGCACTTGGTGTAGCTCAGGGTAAAAAATTAGACGGAGATCAATCTCTTGTTTACACTCTTCACGGTGATGGTGAACTTCAGGAAGGTCAGGTTTGGGAAGCATTGATGTACGCTGCGGGTAAGAAAGTTGACAACATTATTTCAACAATTGACTACAACGGAAGACAGATTGATGGTGACACAGATGATGTATTGCCTTTAGGAGATCTTCATGCTAAACTTGAAGCATTCGGATGGACTGTTTTAGAAGAGAAAAACGGTAACGACCTTGAAGCGGTAGTTGCGATCCTTGAGAAAGCAAAAACTGAAACAGGAAAAGGAAAACCAGTAGCAATCATTCTTCACACAGAAATGGGTTACGGTATAGATTATATGATGGGCAGCCATGCATGGCACGGAAAGGCTCCAAATGATGAGCAGCTTGACACAGCGTTTAAGCAATTATACTTAGAAGCTCCGGCTGATTACTAATATCTGAACATCACATTGATCAAGTTATCATGAAAAAATTCTTCTGCCTATCTTTTCTTATCAGTTTTGCTCTGGGAATTTCCCAGGAGAAGAAGATTTCCTTTACGAAAGAGATCATCTATAAACTTGTTGAGAAAAACGCCTCTCTGGGTATTGTAAAAACCTATTCCAGTGACAATAATGAGGTTTTAACGAGGATCAGCATCAAAAGCTATCCTCTGCAGTTTTTTACAGATGCACTGGGAACTTCCCCTGTAAGTCTGGATATGAACAATCGCCTTGACGGATCTGACGCTGCTTCTTCCATGATGTATTTCGGAATGGGAAGCTATGGGGATGATGATGTAAAGGAATTTGTTCTGGAAAGTAAAAAGCTTACCACCAAAGAAACTGTTGCCGGCGTATCGTGTTCACATTATTTAATCAATTACAGATTAAAAAATGGGGAGATGCAAAATGCAGAAGATTTTAAATTGTGTATTGATGAAAAGTCATCTTATAATAATTTACCGGTTCTCAACGGTCTTTTAAATTTTCAGAAAAGAGCAAAATATAAAAGTTCGGGACTGAAAGGTCTTATTTTAAAAGGTGGTCCGGAAAAAACCTATGACACAGAATATTTTGCAGCAACGTCTATAAAAGATTCTAAAGACTTCGTTTATTTTGATCATAGAAAGACGATGACCGAACAGCAGAGAAAGAGAGATTCTATCATGGCAGAGTATCGGAAAAAGGAAACTGAATATGCGGCAATAGCTGATTCTGCGGCAGCCGCTGTTGATTCTGCTGCCATAGCGGTTGATTCTGCTGCAAGTGCTTCTTATGGGACTTATATCCCGGATTACGTTTCTGAATATAAAAAAAATCATGAAGAAGGAAATCTTGCGATAAGTTCTATACCCAGTGACCAGCTGTGGAAAGGGCTTCCTAAACACTGCAGAAATATCGATAACGATCTTCCGGAATTTAAAAACAAAGAAGTAAAAAGCCACCTGAAAAATTATGTCGGGCAAATGTGTGACATGTATCTTACACAGGCCGATAACCATTCGGTAGGTATTAAAATGACTTTGGATGAAATAAGACGGGAAGTGCTTTACCTCAATGAGATTCATGAAAAACTTGATGCATCTGATCAGAAGAAATTAAACAATTATTTAAAAAATCTAGATTAAAAAAATAAAAATGAAATATACATATACAGAAAAAAAGGATACGCGTTCAGGATTCGGAGCCGGATTAGCAGAACTTGCCGACAAAAATCCTAATGTAGTGGCACTTTGTGCAGACCTTATCGGTTCTTTGAAAATGGAAAAATTCATTGAAAAAGCACCGGAAAGATTCTTTCAGATAGGAATCGCAGAAGCCAACATGATGGGAATTGCAGCAGGTCTGAGCATTACAGGAAAAATTCCTTTTACAGGAACTTTCGCCAACTTCTCAACTTCAAGAGTGTATGACCAGATCCGTCAGTCGATCGCTTATTCAGGAAAAAATGTAAAAATCTGTGCATCTCACGCCGGTCTTACTTTAGGTGAAGACGGTGCTACTCACCAGGTTTTGGAAGATATCGGTATGATGAAAATGCTTCCGGGCATGACGGTAATCAATCCTTGTGATTACAACCAGACAAAAGCAGCTACTATTGCTATCGCTGAGCATGAAGGTCCTGTATATTTAAGATTCGGAAGACCTACAGTTCCTGTATTCATTCCGGAAGATATGCCTTTCGAGATCGGAAAAGGAATTCTTCTTCAGGAGGGTACTGATGTAACGATTGTTGCAACAGGACATCTTGTTTGGGAATCTCTTGTAGCAGCTGATGAGCTTGAAAAAGAAGGCATCTCTTGTGAGGTGATCAATATTCACACAATCAAACCTCTGGATGAAGAGATCATCCTAAAATCTGTAGAAAAAACAGGTAAGATCGTTACTGCTGAAGAGCATAACTATCTTGGTGGCCTAGGAGAGTCTGTTGCGGGAATGCTTGCAAGAAAAAGACCGACAAGACAGGAATTTGTTGCTGTGAATGATACTTTCGGAGAATCTGCAACTCCTGCTGAACTTATGAAGAAATACAAAATTGATTCGGCAGCTGTAAAAGAGGCTGTGAAGAGAATTTTAGCTTAATAAAACAGGCTGTACTATATAAACTCCGGCTGTTTCTTCGAAACAGCCGGAGTTATTTTTTTGCTCAACCGACAAATCCTGGATTTGCCGCACTAAAAGTAAGTTCCCGTTATACAATCATGTACTTTACAGAACGAAAATTATTACTGTGGTCTGTTTATAGGAACATCAAGTACATTCAGGACCGGATATAATATTTGATCCAGGAATTCACCCTCTTTTAATCTTGATGATTTTGAACCTGAAAAGTAATTACTGATTCTATAGTTTTTTACAAACTGATTTCTTTTCTTCCCGATAACATAATAATATCCTCCGGTCTCTTCATTAATAAAGTAGGTCATTTCGTCAAAACCCATGATCCGCTTGGTGAAATACAGTTTTCTGTAAATACTCTTTTCCCGCTTATCAAAAATATATTTCACAGGTACCCTGAAGATCAGATCCAGCAGAAAATACCCCATATAAACGACCCATAAAGCAGCGGCAATTATAAAAAATTTTTCTGACAATATATTTTTGAAATAAAAGATCACAGCAGCTGCAATAACGCCTGCCGCCAGCCACCACTTTAGGGTATGCAGAAAACTATAGTTCGGCATGAAGCTTATTTCACTGCCATTATCCTCGAATTTATACCGTTCTATGGTATTCATCGTAAATTTTCATTTAAGCCCATAATATCTTCAGTTTCGTTGACCATTTTTTGTACCCCTTTATGGGTAAGGGACTGCCCTATCATAAATTTCTGCTCTTTTCCATTCACCTCAAAATAAATATTCAGAAATACATTGGTGGTAATGAAGCCTAAATATTTCATCGCCAGCACTTGAAAATTAGTAAAATCCTGAAAAGAATAGGTCTTTGTAGGAACGAAAACACTCGGCTTACATGTAATCGTTTGTTGCTGCGGATCAACTACAAACTTTTTTGCAAAGAAATTCGCAATGATCAGTCCTCCAAAAGCAATGAAAAATAAACCTAATAAAGGAAAGTTATTTTTATAGGAGATTCCTGCAACAATGAACAGAAGAATAACAATAATAGAGCTAAACATCGGTTGGTTTTTGAAAATAAAAAGGTTTCCTTCTTTTTTGTAAAATTGATAGGTGTTCATGATAAATAATAATATATTTTAATGTGTAATTGATTTAAGAAGTATAACGTTCTGCAATTTCGTCATCATTGATGGTCTGCAGGGTATTCAGATCTGTTTTAAAATAGGTATCGTGAATTGAAAAATAGGCATCTTTGCGGTATCCCGTCTGTCCTGAAGCTCTTTTCCAGCATTCACAGAACCAGTCTTCGAACAGTTTGTATTTTTCTTCATTGTATTCATCCCAGAAATCATCGAAATCATCTTCATCTTCATATTTCTCCTGAAAATCCGAAGCTTCTTTCCATATCTTTTCAGGCAGCAACGCACTCCATTTATCCTCTTCACCAATTCCCTGTTTTCTTTGGGTCGGTAAAAGTACAGGATTTGTTATACTATTTCCGGATTTGTCAGTGGCCCATGCTGTGATATCAAGATAATCATACTGATATTCGAAATAAAAAGCCCTGATCTCAGCCTCAGTCCTGTCCTCAAGATCATCTGCTTTCTTATCATCGATTATTTGTACAAGATCTTTAACAAGCTGCTCTGCAGTTTCTTCAAGATGATTTTTTAACTCAATATTGAGTTGTTTAATGTTTTTCATACAGTGATTTCGGGATTCGGGCTTTAATAAAAGCCGTCAATATACAAAAATAGATGAAAATTTTACTTCCATAATTCATCGTCTGTCTACTTTTTTTTGTGTATGGGTATATGATCATCATTTTGTACAACAGCTTTAATCCGGGTTTCAATTTAATAATGCTGTTTCTAAAATTAAACGCCATATTTTGAAAATATTCCCTAACAAAATTTTGTAAAACTGTCACTATATAAATTTATTTAAACGTGTACAACCGTACAAAGAGGCCATTTAAATTCACAATAAATCTGCATATGTATTCACAAACTTGGGAAAAAATTATGTTTAGTTTTGAAAATATCAATATTGATCAATATTTTGCAGAGGTATCACATGTGCACAATATGGTACAAAAATGCAAAATAATGAAACCCATGTCAGGGTTTAAATGGCAACCGCAAATATTAATTAAAAATTATTCAATTATGAAAAAATTAAATGTTTCGCAAATGGAAAATTTGCAGGGTAATGGACCAGGAAGAAACTGTGCATTAATGGGGCTCGCGACTCTTTTCGCCGGAGCTATAGGACTTTCCGGAGGACCTGGTGGAGCTGCATCGGGTGTTATGGCTGGTGTTATGGGAGGGATCAGTATGGGATGTTTCTAGTTAAAAACTTTAAATATGGATAAAAAATGGACGAAAATTATTGTTATTGTTTTACTCGTTATTTTATCAATATCAATATTAGTTGATAGAATTTATCCTTTCCTTGACCTCTCTCTAAAACAGTGTTTCACCACAGTGATCATATGTTTATCATTTATATTAATAATACTATTTAAAAATGAAAAAAATTCCAACAAGTAAACTTGAAAACATTCAGGGAGGAAATTGTTTTCTTTCTTCATGGATGGCTGCTGCCGGTGTAATGACAATGAATCTTGCGCTTGTGCATGTTGGTTCTCTTAGCTTCTACGGTTGTGTAAGGTACTTATAAGAAGATCTTTAAAAGAGAATGAATGTAATGCAATTGAAAAACTTGCAGGTTTGCATCGTACCTCCTAAATATCAGATATTCTGTTTGACGGAGGTATGATCGCAATCAAATTAATATACTGTTACTGATAGATTTTCTGGAAAATCTGAAAAATTATTCAACGATGAAAAAATGACACAGAAGACCTGAAAGAAATTTCCAATCAGATCTCAATACTTAACGGTAAAAATTTTGAAATGTGTTCTGCGGCAAGGTCCTTTATCAGAATATTTTTATCTGAAAAATTTCCATTTCGGAATAATGGCCAGCATGCCGAAACCTGTAAAAAGGAAAAGATTGGTTACATCAGTATATAAAAAAGTTGAAAGATAGTAACTGTGCATAAAGAAATGGAGAACCAGAAGTGCCGGAAACATAAAGATCCCGATTTTTCTGTAGAAGAACATCAGGACAAGCCCAATCATCATCAGTACATCAATAGAAAAGACAACGAAAAAGTACCATCTCGGAATCTGAAGATATTCATGCTGGAGGTATTCATCCCCATCTATTCCCAACCCCATCAGTGTAAAAAGCATTAGTGCTGCAAATGCTAAAATAAATCCCCATCCTTTCTTTGGATCCTCGTCAAAGTAACTGTATTCTTCCATAGATACAAAAATAAAGAACTTATGAATAAATTCACAAGTTCTTCATTATATTTATTCGTTTAAAATTTGAATTATATAGAAATAGCGTTGATCAATCTGTTTTTGTCGCTTAAGTACTCTTCCATGGAGATCATACTTTCAGTTCTCATTACATCTTGAATGTCGTCTATCTGATAAATAATTCTTTTCGCATCTTCAGTGTTCTTAGCTCTTACTTTACAGAAAATATTATATTTTCCGGAAATAACGCTCGCTTCGATCACGTTTGGAAGTACAGATAGTTCCTTCAATACTTCTTGAGTGCGGTTTGATTTTGTCAAAAGGATTCCAATGAAAGCTGTAAAGTGATAGTCCAGCTTGCCATAATCGATATTAAGAGATGATCCCAAAATAATACCTGCATCCTCCATTTTTTTCACTCTTACGTGAATTGTTCCAGCAGAAACGTCCATCTGCTTTGCAATTTCTGTAAAAGGCATTCTTGTGTTTTCGACTAAGAAATCAAGAATTTTCTTGTCTATTTCGTCCAGTTGATAGTTCATATTAGTTAAATTACAATTTTCTTAAAAAATCCATGTATTTATTGCAAATTTATAAAAAATTATTTAACTAAAAAAATTATATCAAACATTAACAATAATTAACACGGATGATAAAAATCATTAAAATATTAGGATTATTTAGTACCTGATTTTGTAGAATCTGTTTTTATTTCACTTTTGGCTTCAGGCTGTTTTTTGTCTTTTTTCCTCTTTTTGAATAGAGAATTAAAGCTTTTACTCCACACTACTCCCCCACCATAGGCTTGATTTGCAGAACCATTAGTACTTACCATTCCGATATTAGTAGGCTTCGAATATCCTCTCAAAACAAGACTACCATCATTCTTTTTAGAAACATCATATTCAATGGAACCTTCACCTGAAAGATAATTGGTCTGGGTACCTTCGGTTTTTGTCAATGGAATACCAAGTCCTGTTTTAATATTTATTCTCGGCGAAACGGCAACACTTACCCCTGCATTCGCGCGATCACCAGTATTGGAATTCTGGTCACCTTTTACATAATTCAAGTCAATCTGGAATTCGTTGCTCATGGTATTAAGAACGGATCCCAGCTGTTTCAGAAGCATATTGTATCCTGAAGACTCTGCCACACCTGCTACATCAAAATCTACTCCGCCACTGTTGGATACATTAAATGTACTCAGCAGCAATATGGAACCAAACTGAAGCACTTTCTCTCCTTCCTGGCTCATCTTGGCAGCCAATGTTTCTTTTACCTGACTGGATACATCAAGAGCAGTAACGTTCAGGTCTATTTTTGGATTTATGAGTGACTGGCTAATGTTTGCCTGGAGCAATACGCTGATCGGCTGTAGTTTTCCCATGCTCAAATATTCTCCGGCATTCGTAACCATTCTTACATAATTGGCTGTAATATCCAGAGCAGGTTTCATCGCATCACCATCCCATCTGATACTGCTGTTCTTTTCTATCTGGAAAGTCTTGTTAAGGATCGCTTTAGAAACAAATGTTCCGTTATCTACCTTATAGGTACCGTTCATAGCAATTCCTCCCTTCCTTCCCATCTGGAATCTTAATCGGTCGGCTGTTCCTTTTACGGTAATATTTCCTACATCGTCACCTACAAGTACATTAACAGTAGTTCCTTTATCAACATCCAGACTAAAGTCGATATTCATATTGGCTCCTGTTTTTTTCTTTTCTTCCAAAGTGATCAGTCCGTCTTTTCCTTCTTTCAGGAACCTCAGCATTTTAAACTCCTCGACATTGGACGTCGAGCTGGAGTTAAATGTGAACGTACTGCCATTTAAGGCCTTCATATTTGGGGTAGAAATGCTCAATCCGGAAACAGGTCCATCCACGTACAGATCTCCCTGTCCGTATACTCTTCCCCAGAATAAGTCAAAATCCTTTTGTGCGGTATTCAGCACCATAAGATTATCTGCCCGCATTACCAGGTTGACCCCCATAGAAGAAATCGTTTCAAACTGAATTGCACCGGAGATTGTTCCTTTGGAATTCGACCTTCCGTCATGTACTTCAATATTGTTAAGAATTGCAAGCCCTTTTGAAAGCGGAATCACAGTATCATCAAATGAATAATCCACTCCTGTAAAGAGAAGCTTCAATCCAAAACCTTTCATAGCGATATCTCCACTGTAATCGAGATTACTCAGCTTACCGTTGATTTTAAGATCACCTGTTGCTTTTCCGCGTATATTTCCAAAAACAGTCTGAACAAACTGTTGGGTAAAGGCAATATCAAAATCACGCATTTCTGCTGTCAGATCAATGGTAGGTGAAGCCGTATTATTGTTCACAGTTCCTGTAAGGTGCAGGTTATTATTTCCGAGAACTCCGGCAGAAGTCACTTTTACGTCCACATCATATACATTCAGGGAGAAACCGTTTGTCGCGGAAATCGTAAGGTCACCCATTTCATTTCCGTTCATCATAATATTATCAACAGTAAGATCTACAAGTGGCTGCAGAGTGCTCTTATCCATTTTGATTTTTACGCTTCCGTTTGCCAGACCTTTAAGTTGCATTGGGTTTCCACCGGACTGCATTTCAAGAAGTTTTTCTATAGAAAACTCTTCAATGTCCGCGTCGACATAAAAATCTTTGGCTGATTTAAATTGTGCTTCCTTGATAAACAAGGCACTTTTATCTGAATACACCCTCAGATTTCTAATATCAAAATCTCCGGTATTTTTTCGGTAAGTAATCGAATGGTCCAGCTCGGGGCTGGTATCTATTGCCCAGGTAACATCATTGAATTTTACTTCGGTAGGTTCAAATTTGAAAACATAATCTCCAGCAGCATTAGTAGACTGATCTACATTAATAGCATATGCCTTGAGATTTTCATTCAGCTCGTCTTCCGGGCTTCCGTGTTTGAATGTAGTGGCCAGATGAAGTGCGGTATTGTTTTCATTCTTTCCTTTAAGTTCAAAGTCTTTAATAATATTTTTATTGTATTCCAGTTTACTGATCCTCGCATAGATCTGCTGATCAAGCTGAGCTGTATTAACTCTCACCATAACACTGTCGATCATGGCGCTGTCTCTGGAAATGGAAGTCCTGTCGTTGATTTTATATTCAGGATTGGCTGCTGCTAAAGCTTTGTCTGCATCTGTAATTTCTTCCTTCTTTGTCATGATATACTTCAATGAAGAAGCGTCCAGATTCAGAATAAGATCATTGGAGTCACCATTGTATTCCCCTTCTACCACAGCACCCTGTGGAAGCTTCAGATCCGGAAGAAAATAATTCACAACTCCTTGCTGAACATCAAAATTCATTTTAAAATTCTGACCTCTGTATAGTTTTCTAGGTGGAGGTCCTACCAGTATTCTTCCAATACCGTTCTCCATCATACCCACAAGATCTGCAAGATTGTATTTCCCTGATATTTTCCCACTGGCGGCTCCCGGCGCATCAACATCTATTACACGTCCGCCTGCTTCGACAAACGTTTTCAGCTTTGCATTAGGAATCAGATATTTCTGAGTTGCCGTAGCAAAATTAATATTATTAGCATCTACATCTAAAGTAAGGTCATTGATAGAAGTCATTGACATTTTACCTTCTACCTGCCCACTTACAATCTGGCTTCCAGGTTTATTGGTAAAATAATTCATATTCAGATGGCTGACATCTGCATTCACATTCATGGCAATTTTTGACGTACTGAAATCAATAAGTCCTTTAATTGTCGCTTTAGCCTGCTCATCATTCACGGTGATGAGTCCGTTATATTTTTTATGGTCTAATAATCCGTCCAGATACAGGTTACTGATCTGCTTATCCATGATTTCGATGCTTGTGATCTGTGACTTTGTTGTCAGACGCATGGTATTGACGTCAAAACTCTGCCCGTTAAGATCAAATTTACCGGTAATCAAACCAACTGTTTTGCTTTTTGTGATTACAGAAGTATTCAGATCTTTTACTTCCAGATATCCAGAATATTTAGGCATTGCCGTACTATATCCGGTAAGAGAAAGTTTGGTGATTTTAGCCTGTCCTATCCCTGTCATCAGATTTCCGCTTGGCACATAGATCTGCTCAGGGTTTACTTTTGCGGCTCCATTATATTTCAGTTTTCCGAAGTCATCTGCAAAGTTCTTCATCTTTTTAGAAATAAATGAAGGCATCATCGCTTTGAGATCTTTATAGGTAAAATCTGTAGAAAGATCATTCGTTTCAATAGAGAAATTACCTTTCAACAGTCGATCCACTTTCATTGTTTTAGTGGCAATATTGACATCAGGATTTCTTATCAGGAAGTTTTCCAGGTGAAATTTATTCAAAGGGCCGGTCATTTTTCCTGCCAGATTGAATGGTTTAAAATTATCCCAGTTCGTCACAAAATAGCTGATATCATATCCGCTCAACTGGCTTCCCTGTTTGATTTCCATATCCCAACGTACACGGTCTGCAAAATCTGACCATGATCCGTCATGAAGATTAAATTTGATATTCCCCTGAAGCAAAGAATGGTCTGTATTCAGCGTAAGATCTTTTAATGAAAGAAATTCATGCGTCAAAGAAAGTTCGGTAGAGAATGTATCTACAAAATGAGATTTCCCCCATCTCGAAGTGACGAAGGACATATTATTAATGAGCGCTGAAATATTTGGCCCGTTAACCTTTACATTAGGTGCTTTTAAATTAAAATTTGTTGCGGTAAGCCATTTTCCAGGTTCTCCCGGCGAGTTTTGGCTGATGATAGAAACTTTAGAATCGATGATCTGTACCCTGGAATCCAGTTGGAATGGAGGTTTTTTAGGATCTCTTTTTTTGCCGCTATCGAAGAGCTGTGTAAATCTTATAAAATTGGAAATGCTGTCGCCTTTATACGTAATGACCTTTACATCTGCATTAACAAGAGTCAGGGAATTAAAACTTAATGAATTGCTGTTCCCGGAAATCGCATTGAAGGCCAAGGACATCCAGTCGGAGTTTGCCCTAAATTCTCTGGCTTTGATAAATTCAAGGCCTTTATAATCCTTGATTTTTAATCCTTTTATAATGACATCTCCAAAATAGTCTACCTCTACACTCTCTGTAGACATTCCGGCTTTAAAATCTTTGTTGACGATTTGAAGTGCCTGATCTGCTGCCCACTGTTTAGTAGCCGGAAGATTAATAGCAGTAAGTATTCCTCCAACAAGGATAACACCAAACCAGAACAGGATGAGAAGAAGCTTTGCCCACCAGGAATAGCTGGTTACATCCTTTACAGCCTGCTTCCCAAATTCCTCAGCAGTTTCCATAGGATGATTAATAGCATCCGATGCCAGTTCAGAAGCTTCCTTAACGGTCTCCTTCACAGCACCTTCTACATTATCCACAGTCTTCTGCACCTGATCGCTCAGGTTCTCAGCTACTGATTTTTTATTCTCATTCTCGTTATTATTCTCTAACTTTGCCATTATTATGAGCGACTCTATAATTTTAGGTATTGAATCGTCCTGCGACGACACCTCAGCAGCTATCATCAAGGGGAACTGTATTCTGTCAAACATTGCTGCGAATCAGGCCATCCATAAAGAATATGGAGGTGTGGTCCCTGAACTGGCATCACGAGCGCATCAGCAAAATATAATCCCCGTTGTTGAAAAATCTTTTACTAAAGCAAATATACAACAAAATGCTATTTCTGCTATAGGATTTACACGCGGTCCCGGACTTTTAGGATCACTGCTTGTAGGAACGTCATTTGCTAAGTCTTTGGCAATGAGCTTAAATGTTCCTTTAATTGAAGTAAACCACCTCCAGGCTCACATTTTAGCCCATTTCATTGACGATGCAAATCCTATGCCGCCCCAATTCCCCTTTCTGTGCCTTACGGTAAGCGGAGGACACACGATGATTGTGCTGGTTAAGGATTATTTTGATATGGAAATCATTGGAAAAACGATTGACGATGCCGCAGGAGAGGCTTTTGACAAAATTGGTAAAATTTTCGACCTCGACTACCCTGCCGGACCTATTATAGACCGACTGGCGAAAGAAGGAAATCCTGACGCTTTTACATTCAACAAACCAAGAATGGAAAATTATGATTATTCGTTCAGTGGTATCAAAACTTCTGTTCTTTATTATATTCAGAAAGAGGTTAGAAAAAATCCTGATTTTGTTAAAGAAAATCTGAATGATCTTTGCGCTTCTGTTCAAAGAACGATCATAGAGATTCTGATGGCTAAACTTGAAAAAGCAGCAAAAGAATTAAATATTAAAGAAGTGGCGATCGCTGGTGGAGTTTCTGCCAATTCTGCTTTGAGAAAAGCAATGCAGGATAATCATGAAAAATTAGGTTGGAATATTTACATTCCAAAATTCGAATATACTACCGATAATGCGGCAATGATCGCAATGGTTGCTCAGCTGAAATATGAGCGAGGAGAATTTACGGATATGAAAACTTCCGCAACAGCAAAATATGATTTATGAAAATACTTTTAGAAGAAAAAGTACTGGGAACACATTCTAAAAAGAACTCAAAGTATTACTGGGTTTTAGAAACCATTATAGGAAAAAATGAAGTGACAGAAAAATCTGAAGACGAAGATTATTTGATGATCAGTTCAGAAATCGGATATGTTCAAAATATAAAGGAAGAGATCGTAGAGAAAATCAATTCAGAAAATGTATTTAGTTTTACTTACGAACCGAAAGAAGGAGATTATTTATCCATCAAAAATAATTTAAGAAAAAACGAATATCTGAATTTAATTTTTATGAATAATAAGTGGATTGAAGAAATTTACGCATGTTCATACAGAGACTGTGAAGGTGATATCTATACGACGATAAAAACCGGTGTAGCATTTTTAAGCGATAATGAAATTTCCTTTTAATCATCACTTATCAATACCATTCAGGCGCATTCTAAATATCAATATATGAAACTTTTTTTTGGCGAAATCAATAACGGAACAGCAATAATTAATGACGAAGAACAGCAGCATATTGTAAAAGTTCTCCGAATGAAAAATGGTGAAGACATCCATATCACAGATGGTAAAGGAAATGTTGCTTCGGGAAAATTAGTTATTGAAGGCAAAAAGGCCGGACTGGAAGTTTCCGAAATTAAAATGGATAGTCCAGATTTCAATCCTCATCTTCACATTGCCATTGCGCCGACGAAAAACATTGACAGAATCGAGTTCTTTGTGGAAAAAGCTGTAGAAATGGGTATTTCAGAAATCAGTATTATTATCACAGAGAAGACAGAACGTAAAAATATCAATATTGACAAGATCAGAAAACAGGCTGTTGCTGCATCCAAGCAAAGCTTAAGATTTCACTTTCCGGTTGTTAACGATGCGGTAAAGCTTACAGATTTCCTGAAGAATATTGATCCGGAACATACGTTTGTGGCACACTGTCATGAAAACCTTGAAAGAATTGACCTTAACCATATTCCCTCTTTAGAACAGATCACGTTCCTGATTGGTCCTGAAGGGGATTTTTCTGAAAAGGAAATCCAGTTTCTATCTGACAGTAATGTAAAAGCTGTTTCACTGGGAAATCAAAGGCTGAGAACTGAAACAGCGGGGGTTTTTGTGGCGGCGTGGAATTATTTTAATATGATGAAGAATTAGAAGTCAGAAGATTAAAGACAGACCTGTCATTCAACAATGATTTTTCCATTCTTTCGGTATATATTGGTTTCCTCTCCTTCCTCTTCGATATGAGCGCTCATAAGTAAAAGTTTACCTTTTTGCCATTGATACACTTTACTGTAGGTATTGACCGGACCAATATGATAATTTGATGTAATTTCTTTTCTCTGGCGATTAATCTCTATATTCTGAATGGTATCCAAAGGCTTATAATGTGCATACTTTTTGCTTTTTTTATCATACAGCCAAAAGCTTGATGAGTAAGCATAATTTCCAGCCCAGTTAATGAGTTCTATATCTTTATATCCATCGAAATTGGCATCCTGACTTACATCAAAAACCACTTCCCTTTCGTTCAAAACAAACACTGTATCTACAGTGATTTTCTGATGAAGCCTGTTTTTATAGAATATGCTGACCGATTTAAAGCTGATTGCTCCATTAGGGCTTTCCAATCCTTTAAGCGTATATACATATCCGTTCCCTTTCAGAGATTTGGAGAAAGGAACTGATACGGTATCTTCTGTGTTCTCTCTATGTAGAGACTGGAGGTTCTGTACAAGACTGTCTTCATTTTTATGAATAGCTTTTTGATCCACTGCTTTTTTACTGCAGCTGGCCAAAACTACTAAAATAAAGACTGATACCCTGCTCATATTTCAAGGTTATGATCTCTGAGGTATTTTTCGAAGACCTGTTTTCCGCTTCGCATCGAATTCACGGCCCAGCGGATCTTCATTTTCATCCTTTTTTCTTCGCTTAGTTTATAATCGATGTCCGATTTTATCAGTTTCTGTTTCAATTCATACATACAGATTCCTGCGGCTACGGAAACATTGTAACTTCTTGTTAAGCCGTACATCGGGATAGCCAGAGTTTCGTCTGCAAAATCTATGACTTCTTCCGATACGCCTTCCATCTCGGTTCCAAATACGAGAGCAATAGGTTCTGTAATCTGATAATCAGGAAGCATCACCGCATTTTTTTCAAGGGATACCGCCAAAATCTTATACCCTCTGTTTTTGATACTCTGCAGTGAAGCTATATTTTTAGGCATTTTCTCCACTTCTACCCATGTTTCGGCACCTTTTGTCACGGTAAGATTGGGATCGAAAACATTCTCCTCTTCCATTGCTGCAACTTTATGAAAAGCGCAGGCCTCAACCGATCTTATAATAGCGGCTGCATTTCTGAACTGGTAGACATCATCCATCACAGGAAGTACAAAATCTGAACTTTCCTTAGAGAAATGTTCTATTTTTGATAGCCTTTCCTCTGTTAAAAACTGTTTTAAATATTCAAAAGTTTGCGCTAAATCTTTCATCTGATACTATATATTTTTCAGCATTCCTATGCAACGTTCATTGTGATGGTCTTATTCTCATAAAATTTCACCATAAACGTTTCATTCGTTTTCAAATCTTTGCAAATTAACGTAATTTTGGGCTATGAACCTGAACGAGGCTCAATTTCTTACTAAAAAGTAATTCATGAAACGAAAAGTCCTGCTCATCTATACCGGAGGAACCATCGGTATGGAAAAAGATTATGAAACCGGAAGTCTCCGTGCATTTGATTTTGGAAATATTTTCGAAAAAATGCCCGAAATGAAATTAATGGAATGCGAAGTTTTTGTACATCCTTTTGCAAAACCATTGGACTCTTCGGATATGGGACCTGAAGAATGGAAAGTAATCGCCAACTATATTCTTAAAAATTATGAGTTGTATGACGGCTTCCTGATTCTCCACGGAACCGATACAATGTCTTATACAGCTTCTGCTTTAAGTTTCATGCTAAAAGGATTAAGAAAACCTGTGATTATGACAGGCTCACAGCTTCCCATTGGTGATTTGAGAACGGATGCCAAAGAAAATCTTTTGACGAGTCTTTACTATGCCAGTCTTTATGAAAATGATGAAGCGGTTATTCAGGAGGTAGCGGTTTATTTTGAATATAAATTATTGAGAGGAAACAGAACCCTGAAATATTCTGCAGAGTATTTTGACGCCTATTCAAGCCCGAACTACCCTATTCTGGGACAGTCGGGAGTGCATTTAAATATTGTTAAAGACAATCTGTACCGCTGTGATCCGGAAGTAAAATTCCATGTGGATGAACATATTTCTGAAGATATTTTATTCTGGAGAATTTTTCCGGGAATGCATCTGAGTCATTTTAAAGAAATCCCTAAAATGAAGGTTCTTATTCTTCAGGTTTTTGGATCAGGGACTATTTTCAGCAGCGAAAAAACACAGGAAACACTTCAGGAAATAAGAAACAACGGAACTGAAATCGTTGTGGTAAGTCAATGTATATCAGGAGGAATATCATTTGGAAAATATGAGAACAGCAATATATTTTCAAGGATCGGGGCCATCAGCGGAAGGGATATGACAGCAGAAAGCGCCATTACCAAAGCAATGCACCTCATAGACAATCCCAGCTATTCAGGAACTTTTGCCGATAACTTCACCAGAAGTCTTTGTGGAGAAATTACTGACTAATTTTGAATAATAATTTGCAGATTCCAGAAATTACTCTATTTTTGCAATCTCAAATAGAGAGGTGTCCGAGTGGTTGAAGGAGCTACCCTGGAAAGGTAGTATACGGGTAACTGTATCGAGGGTTCGAATCCCTTCCTCTCTGCAAGAAGATAAAAGTCTTAAACTTAATTGTTTAAGACTTTTTTGCTTTTACTCTTTTCCCTATTTTTTTAACCTAAAACTTTTCTAAGGTATTTCTTCCAGCCTTCATTCAAATTGGGATTCAATAATATTAGAACAATCAGAAATTGATTACAAAATAAAATCCATTTCTTTTTTAATTTCTCTTACAGTCTGGAGATGACTGACAGTCTTTTCTGTTCCTAAAATATTCCTAAATCTCGTGCTTAATTTGTCCTGTTTATCAACAGTATTAAAATCATTTACATAATTATTTAATGAATAAAGGATTTACATTAGCTATGACAAATTATCATTTTATTGTATCGCTTATCGTTCACGCAAACCTTATTACCAAGCAGATACTCACTATACTACTGAAGAGATTTTACATGATGTTTAGGATTGAAAAAATTATTACCGGGATATTTTTACTTGTTTTTATGTGTGGTTCTGTAAAAGCACAGATCAGCCCACCGGGTCTTGGAGATGCTAATACAGCTCTTTGGTCAGCATTCGGAGTTAAACGGCAGCTGGACTCACTGGGAAAGAAGCAGTCACTGAGCTATATTGCTCTGGGACGGAAGAGCAGCCCTGATCATTATAATTTAATTTCGAAACAGGCTATCATCGTCCTGAATCATGAGGTGTATCATTCTTTTGCTCCTAATCAGCAATACAGTTATGCGGTCAGTTACAGAAGGCAGCCATCATATGAAAGTTCTGCACCTTATGAAAAAGAATCGACAGAACAGGAATTCAGGATCTATGGAAGATATGCATATACTTTTAAACTGGGGGAAAACTGGAAACTGAAAAATACAGTCCGTCAGGAATTCCGCAAGTTTTTTACGGCTGATTTTCATAATGCTGAGGAAAATTTCCAGCTGAGAACAAGAATCAAAAGTCAGTTAACCTATAATTTATCTAAAAAAAACAATCAGAAGCTGGCATTAAGTGCGGAAGGTCTGTTTTCAACAAGCTACCTTAATGAACCGGAGCAGAAATGGACGCCTTTTGGATACAGGGAAATGCGTATTGCGGTTTATTATATGTTCAATATTCCTCATTCTCCTTTTACCATGGATATTGGATATATGGATGACCTGATCCGGGGCAGCACGAGCATAAAGAAAGGAGGGGTCCACTACTTAGCTGTAGATTTGATCTGGAATCTGCCGTTTAAAAAATAAATGAAGGCAGTGAATAGTGAATAGTGAATAGTGAATAGTGAATAGGTAAAATTAAACAAAATCCCAGCAGAAATGCCGGGATTTATTTGGAAAACCGATGAAGGCGTTCCGTCAATATAATTTAGATATGAATGGTTGGTGTAGCATGTTTAATTACAAATAGTCAGAAACTGATGGCTCATCTGCACTTTGAATTTGGCTTCCGATTTTAATTTAGCATAAATGGTATGTTCAAATGCCTGTACGGATTTCAGCTTTCTGTCGATATACTCTGCGATTTGTGCTACGGAGAAAATAAAGTCCCTGTATACTGTCATATTTACGGTCTGTCCATAATGAGGAAGATAGGCCTTTAAAAAAGGAAGTGCCGCCTGATGTCTGTTATAATTGACACAGTATCCAGCTCCGTCTCTAGATGTGATGATTTCACGGTCATTGATATAGTCCAGAATTGTTTTATTGGTGTCCAAAGAGCTGCTGTTTTTTAAAAGATGCCTGTTTATTTTATCCAGAATGTGCTGAGCATATTCCATCATGGTAATCGTTTTCCACTCAAAGATATGGTTCATTCCTTTGGAAGTCTTAGGATTTTTCCCGTTATCACAGCTGGTACAGAAAGAAATACCGATCTTTTCATGATAAGGAAAAAAGCAGTCTTTGATCTCCATAGAAGCATCAGTCAGAAGTCTGTCATCCCCAAAACTATAGTATAGATAAGGACTGTAAAGATTTGCAAGAGCCTTGAGAAAATCGATCTCGCTGGCATTATGATATTCTTCAAACCATTGTTCAAGAGTATCGTAATAATGGCTTTCAAATTCTTTAAATGTTAAGTAAAACGGCAATTCCATAGCTCTGTAATTTTGATAGGACAAAGCTATAGCGCTAATGCGACAAAACTTGACGTGTTATATTTTTTTATAAGAGTCAAGATGAAAGAGTCAAGAAGCAAGAATCAAGATGGTAGACATCAGATTTCAGATTTCAGACTTAAAGCAGTCCTTGGAAGTCATATTGGTTGGCAATTAAAGAACCAGGAGTCAAGATATTAGACATCAGCTATGATGGGTGGAGGCTTCCAGGCCATACCTATGAGATTTTAGACTATTAAAATTTCAGAAGATTCAAGGATGAGGCTTAATTACTGTCATCTGGCAACCAGCAACTCATTTTACATCCACAAACACCCCGACCCTTCGACTCTTAAACTCTACAACTCTATACTCCCTCAGACTCTCCCAATTTCAAACCCGCACTCCGTATCGCGAACGCTAAAACTATTTATCATAATTCATCATCATATATTCAAAGTAATGGATCATCTTCATGTAGTTTTCGATGCTGATGTATTCATTGGTGCTGTGAATGCTTTGCTGCTCTGAACTGTTGATCTTGACAGGCATAAATCTGTAGATGTTTTTACTTACAATCTGGTATTTGTAAGCATCAGTGCCTGCCATGGTAAGATATGGGGTAACAATTGCACCCGGATTGATCTCTTTAACACCTGCTTCAATCAATTGATAAGCTTTGGTATTGGTAGGAGAAACTGCGGAAGCTTCTCTTGTATTGTCTATTTCTTCCACCTCAACGTCGAAACCTTCTGTGGCTTTTGCGATGTGTTCTCGGACTTCTTTGGCTGTATTTCCGGGAAGAAGTCTGAAATTAACAACAAATTCAACTTCAGGAGAAAGAACATTGGTCCCGTCGCTTCCTTTCATCATCGTGAGAGCAGTGGTCGTTCTTACCAATGCATTGGTGGTATTATTTTTTGTAAGCTGGGATAACAAAACGGGCTTCAGCAACCATTGGTTGGCAATAGCCAGTCTGTTGGAAAATGGCATCGCTCCACCGATATTATCAAAAAATTCTTTGATCAACGGAGTTATATTAGGTTTCATTTGATGATCTTCGAGACGCTGCATGATAACCGCAGCCTTCCCTATCGCACTTTCCATCGGAGGCATCGAAGAATGTCCACCTAATCCTTTGACTTTAATTTTCGCTGACAAAAATCCTTTTTCCGCGCAACCTACTACAGCTACGTCAGAGTCTATTCCTGCCACATTTCCTTTCTGCATGATCAGTCCGCCTTCATCGTAAACCGCATCAAATTTCAATCCTTTTTTCTTAAAATAATCTGCGATCTGTATCGCGCCTTTTTGCCCTCCTACTTCTTCATCGAAACCGAAAGCCAGGTAAATATCGCGTTTAGGAATCTTTTTACTTTTAACCATCATATTCATAGATTCCATTAAGGAAAAAAGCATTCCTTTCATGTCGATAGCACCTCTTCCATAGATCCTCCCATTTGCAACGGTTCCTGAAAAGGGTTCAAAATCCCAGTCTTCTGCCACTTTAGAAACTGGAGGAAGGGGTTGATCATCGGGTCTGAAAATATTCTGTTCTTTATTTTTCACATCGGCATCTCCAGGTGGTACTACGTCTATATGGGAAAGAAAAAGAATAGGTTCAAGTGAAGGATCACTTCCTTTAAGACGGAAGACTAATGCGTGGGTATTGACCTCATTATTTTCGGTATTTTGATACACTAATGGATAAGATGTTTTAAGATATTCTTTAAAGTGATCAAATGGAGTGTAATTGAATTCACCGAGACTTCCTGTAGACACTGTAGGAATTTTGATACCGCCTGACAGTCTCATTACTGCAGAATCATTTTTTACAGGTTTCCATCCTTCGGAATTTCCTGCTGTATTCTTTTTAAAGGGATACGTATAGGTTTTGATTAAAAGTACAGCGACTAAAATAACAAGGATACCCAGAATGACTAAAAGGAACTTTTTCATGGCGGTAGGATTTTGTGAGGTGATTGTCTAACAAATATAGCAAACAAAATTTCTATAACCGATCTAAAAATAAAATATCTCCCTGACATTAGATATAAATGCAACTACATCTGCATCCAAAGTCCGGAATTGATATCAAAAAACACATTGTTATTTTCCAGTCTGAATTTGTCAACAGATTGTTTTGTCGAGTTATTTAATGAAATAAAACGGGCAATACCTTTTTCCTGCTGTCTGTAGCATTCCATGATATAGTATCCTTTGTATTCATAGGTATACAAAAGACCGTTCTGCATTTCTTTTTCAGGAGTTTTGATAAAGAAATTATTCCTTACATCTGCCAAAGTTTTTCCAGCATAATAGAATCCCAGCATATTATTATAAATACTTGCTTTGGTATAGGTGAAAAGGATTTGGGATGAAGGCTGCACCTTAAAATTACTTAGAAGATGACTGATATCTTTATTGGTGAAAAATACATAGTTTTTATCCACCTTATCAAATATATAATCTCCGTAGAAATTGATATCCAAACTGTCATTTTGGAGGATTAGCTTTCTGGTTATATTTTCAGAGCCTGGTACTGATTCGGTGTGGATGGGTTTTATGTAACTTTTGCAGGAAAACATAGTTAAAAGAAGGGCGATGGTGAAGATGTAGGAGATTGTTTTTTTCATGGATTGTTTTTATGTGAATTTAGTAAATAGCTACAATATAGGTTATTTTAAAAACTAAAATAATAAAACCACTGTTTTTTCACAGTGGTTTATTTTATTCGGCAGCACTAGCAAGAATACTAGTACCAGCACTAGATGTCATTTTATAACAAAAAATTCATCAATAAAATTTTCATCTTCATCTAAGTATAGAATATAAAAACCTATTTTTTTTTCTTTACATTCTATATCTATTTCAATTTTAAAACTATTAATATACAGCTCGTTTTTCTCGTATAGAACATAAACAATACTTTTATTTATTAGTTTTAAATCTCTTTCTTCACAAGATTCTTTTAATTCATTTAAAATATCTTCATCCTTTAAAATATTATTTATATACTCTGAGGAGATCAAAAATAACTTTTCTATATTTCTATTTAATATTTTCATAAGTTTAATGTTTTAATGACCCATCGCTTTATCAAAAACAATGTGTCCATTTGCATTTGGATTACCATAAATTCTATAATCGCCTCCTTTTCCTAATACTTTTAGCTTATATTTATAACCTGTTGAAGTAGCTTCTGTTGCTGATAAACTTATTATACCTTGTTGCCCTTCAGGAGCAACTATTCCTTTACTAATTGCATTTTTAACTTTTTTTGTATACTAGGATCTAAAGAATCAAAAACTTTTCTGGTTACCCAGCCCGAAGTTTTTTTAGCATCTTTTTTGGCAAGTGCTTTTCCAGCAGCTTTTCCCACTGCCCTCAAACTACTTTTTAATGGTCCTCTACCTATATCAGGCATTTCAAGCAATATCATAGTATCTTCATCCCTTGTAGGCATCTTTCTTTTATCTGGACCAGAATCAAATAAAGATCCAAAGCTAAAACCATTGCCATATCTAGTATAATAATAAAAATCTATATATCCTTGGTTTATTTCATAATTATCATCCCTCTCTAAACTTGTATTAAGAGAATTATAATAGTTAGCATAAATTTTTGCTTTTGCAAAGTCATGACCATTAACTAAAACAGTCTCATTAACTCCGTCATTAATGTTTATCTCTTCTCCTGTGTTTTGATTCCTATAAATTGTCGAAATCGTTTGTACTTGTTCAGGCATCATACCGGTCGGGTCATTGTAAAAAATAGGATTATTATCTGCATAAATATATGGTTGTAAAGTCGTTTCGGCCAAAGGGTCAATTACCCCCCAACGTGCCAAGTCGGGCATATAAAATCTTGCACCATAATCATACACCCCACTCTCCTGAAGCTCCTTCCCATTATACTTATATTTATATACAGTACTTCCTGATAAAACATTATACCCTTCATGCTTCAGCCCAAACGGATAATAATTGTTCTCCTCAATAATCTCAGCTCCTGGGCAATTTTTAAAGTAACTCAGTCTTGTATTTCCAAGATGATCGGTATAATTATACACATACTTCCCGGTTTCAAAATTAAAATAACCTTCAGCTGTAGGGAAGAATTTCAATGTGCCGTTTTCATACTGGAAACCATCTAAATAATCTGTGGTGTCTGTACCAAAGATCTTTGTTACTTTATTTTAAGCTAAAATAATAAAACCACTGTAAAAAACAGTGGCTTATTTTATTGATGGGCATGAGCGAAACGCTCGCACCACAAGGGAATTCAGAAGAATATTTACAATAGTATTCCGAAATACTTCATTCGTTAATACCTATAAACTCGCATTTAAAATTTTACTGCTTTTACTTGCTTTTTATCATAGCCTGCGCTAGTATTGGGAGGCAAACATATTATATTAACCTTTTACAAACCATTTTTTATTTATATATCGCCAAGGTAAAAGAGCAATCAATAAGCAAATTACTAAAAGTACAATATTCTTCGAATATTTAGGGGTTGTAACTTCGTAAATGAATTCATCGTTATTCGCACTATAAAAAGCCTTTATATAACTACCAATAGGATAATTAACACATTTATCATATGGCACTTCAATACTATATACTTTTTTATTAGCATTGATCCACACAGTAGATTTCATCCTTGGAGCTGAATGGCAATTCTGTTTTATAACTTTCTCATTTAAGATGTTATTTTCATTCATTGCTTGCTTATACTGATCAAATTGCTTTAAAGTAAGTCCCAATCCTAAAATTATTATGAAGATAATTAGAATTTGACTTTTATAAAATTTTTGTTTCATTTTTTCAAAATTTTTCGTTTATCACTTCGCCAATGATAATTTACCTTGCTTAGGTTTATCTTTATCTTCTTTTTTAAATAGTTGATCAGTTAATCCATTTACTCCGGTTTTCTTAAAAACATCGTTTACTGTTTTAACTCCTGTACATGCAGATCCGTAGTTAATAACATTCTTTTCTGCCTCTTGAAGTTTAGTTTCTAATTTTTAAAGGTGTAAATAGTCACAATATAGATTAAATAATGCTTTCAGAGCAAAAATGATAAAACCACTGCAAAAACAGTGGTTTACTTTTATTGATGGGCACAAGCTGCAAGCTCGCGCCAGTAAGGGACTGTTATGATTTAATGTAATATATTGTACCATCGTGTCTGATTGATATTATCCAACTCAAATTTTGCTTTGATATTTCAATCTCATCTGCCATAGGATACCAAATATCATTGAAATATTTACAAAAATCTTTTAGTGTAAACTTATCGACATTTACAAAAGAATTCAAAGTTACATATATATCATTGCCTTCTTTTAAATTTAATTCTTTGATTCCATTTAAAAAATTAAAATTTTCATCTTCAGCATTTAATCTATCAAAAAAATCTGTATTTTATTTAAATTATTATCAAAATATATTTCTTGAATTTGATATTTATCTTTAATATTATTTTTTATTTTAATACACTCTTCATTTTTTAACTCATCATAAAAAGGAAAATCAGTATTATATTCTTTTCTAAATAATTCTTTTTTGAAACTTTCCATATATTTAAAGTTTCATTGGTATTGCTACACTAATTTTTCAGTTTTGAGAGATCTATACTATTAAAATAATTTTTATTAAAGATAGGTCTCATCATTAAATTATTGAAAAATTCCATATTACTTTTATCCGATTCAAGAAGTTCTACAACAAAATTCAAGTATTCAGATTTGTTAGAAATTTTAAATAATATAACACTAGACAGTATTTGTTCATTTTGAAAATAATCTTTACTGTCTCTGACATAAATTAATGTTTTAAATAATTCTCCAATATAGATAAACTTAAAATTCATTAATAAATATTCTAAAATACTTAACACTAAACAATTTTCATCACCTTTATTTTTAATGACCTTTTTTAAGATTTTATCATAACTAAGATCCAATCCAAAATCGCTGGCAAAATAAATTAAATCTGAAACAAAATCTGTATTATCATTTTCTAGATTTAAATTCGTAAAATGTTCTGTAAATTGAAAATCATCCTGATCAAAAAGAGAATATTCACTAAGAAAAGTTTCAACTAATTCCTTTTCTTCCAGGTTTAAAATGAAATTAATTTCTTCTAAAGAAATTTTTATTTTTTCTTTACACAAGTTTATAATTTGTTGATTAGCTTCACTAAAAGGAAGCATACTAAGATCTAATATTAACTTTTTCATTTTTTCTTATCTTTACTTTGTCTAGAGCCCCTTTCTCCTGTATTCTTCTCATGTCTTTTGAGCTTTTGTTTTTCTAGATTTGTTAACGTTCCTGCTTCTTTTTTGCTTTAAGTGCTTCTATATCATCAGCCTTACCATTATTTTTTCCTCGTTGAGCAAAATCAAATTTATTATCACCTTTTTTAATTGTATGATCAATGGGCTTTTTAAATCCGCTATCATCTACAGGAACAGCTTCCCCGTTAATATCCTCTTCCTCACTATTGAATTTTTTTGGACCAACATTTTATAATGATTTCAGTTTCCTTCCAAGCTTCAGTTGCATGATAAATTTCAGGAGTATTCCAAAGTATTATGCCTGCCAGTCCTGCTGCTGCAAGTGTATAGGGACTTGGATACCTACTCCCCGTCATGACAATACCACTTAACATAGCTGTTGATGAAAACTCAACTCCACGAGGCTCAAGTTTAACAGGTCTATATACAGTAATAACGATAGGCTCTATTTCTATTGTTTTCACTGGCGGATCTCCAGGACCATTATTTCCAAAAAGTTCACCAATCATTCCTGTAGGATCATTAAAGCTTATTGGATTATTCCAAACGTAACTATAAGCTTCATGAGTATACTGACTCTTAGGATCTAAAACTCCCCACCTTCCCAAGTCGGGCATATAAAATCTTGCACCATCATCATACATCCCACTCTCCTGAAGCTCCTTCCCATTGTACTTATACTGATAAGCATTCTGTGTAGTAGATGTATAATTATGCAGTAATCCAAAAGCATAACAATTATTGACTTCTACAATTTCTCCGGGCTTTCATCCATCAACACAGTTAGGGACATCCCCATGGACTTTGTGAAGTTTCACACTCTTGCCAGAAGTATTATCTCGACTGAATAAACCCATTTTTATGATTATCTGAATAACTCAGTCTGATATTTCCCAAATGATCCGTGAAATTGTAAATATACTTATTGTTTTCAAAATAATATATAACTGTACTATAGACGTATTTCAATACAAAAAAAGAAAAATTTTATAACATAAAACCACTGCTATTGAGCAGTGGTTTTTGTTATTTATTACTTTACCACACAAAAGGATTCGTGCGGAAGCGGGGGGCTAAATGCAGATTCACCGTTTATTAATTTTTTAGCAGAAAGTTCACTAACTCCACCAAGAATCTCTCCAGAACCATATATATGCACAATAAAACCTTGCAAAATACAAGGTTTTATTTTTTAAGAACTACAGGTTATAACCTTTGTGCAGCCAATTTATACATTATTCAAGATTGTATTGATTAAAGAAATTTAATATTTTCAAATACGGCTCTAGTTTGGCTAAATCACCATCACTTAAATTACCAGACAAAGAATCATAATAATAACTAAATCTTTTATCATTTTTTTTTATTAAATTAAAATAATTATAACACCCAAAACACATTCCACAATTTTTATACATACTAATATTTTCAAAATTATTAAATAATATCTCAAAATCTGAGTTATTAATTTCTATTTGTTTTTGAATAATTATTTTACTATTGGAAATTTTAATGTAGAACCATTTATTATCTTTATTTTTATAAATTCTGCTGAATGTCACATCAACATCCCCAGACTTTGATTTATAGAAAATAATATCATATATATTACTATCATTGTAAAATCCTTTTAATTCCTTCTTCAATATTTCATTATCTCCTACTTCTAATATCATTTCTTTATTTGAAGTAGCTATCATGCAAATTTTATCACTTGAGATAGCTGCTTGGCTTTTGCAACTATTACAAAGTAATAAAATAAACAAAAAAACTAAGTTAATGAAAGAATTATTTTTTCTTCTTATAATAATCATATCCTGATTTAATTACATTTAAATTTACTGTACCTTGTTTTATTTTTCCTGTAGAAGGGTCTAAAGTCACATTTGGTGCATTTTCAAATATTTGCCTTAAGGGGATCTTAGTTCCCGTAGGGTCAATTTGTGCTCTAATTATATTTTCAATATGTGAAACTTCTTTTTCCTCCGTTTGCCTTACATTAGCAGCATGTTGTAATGATTTGAAAAAATAGTTTGGATCAGAAATATTCCCATCATAGTCACCCTCCACTTTTCCTTGATCAAATCTAAAAGCATGACCCTCTTCATGACCTATTCCAACTATATTAGATCCTAAATCATTGCCTTGAGAACTTGTTTTATTTAAATCTATATAAATATCTGTTCCTCCTCCAGTTTCAGTATTATATTCTTTTTTTGGTTCAGTAATATTTGAGATAAGGTTTCCTTCCGAATCTTTTTGGTTAAGATGTATAGTATGAACATTCTTAGATTTAACCAATGTATTCCAATTATTTTTTGCTTCTGTAGAGCTTCTATTTAATTCTCTTTGAGATCTGTTAAACTCCCTTCTCAATTCCCTATTTTCTTTCTTAAATTTATTCGGATCATTAGCATATTCAATTTTCATTCCATCAGGATCAATAAATTTGATTGGATTATTTACAGTGTAATTATATGGGTTATAGGTTCTGTATATTTCTGCTAGAGGATCCACGACCCCCCATCTTCCAATATCCGGCATATAAAATCTCGCCCCATAATCATACATCCCACTCTCCTGAAGCTCCTTCCCATTGTACTTGTACTTAAATGAAGGATTACCCAATAAAACATTATATCCCTCATGTTTCAATCCAAAAGGATAATAATTACTCTCTTCAATGATCTCTGCTCCTGAACCATTTTTAAAGTAGCTTAATCTTGTATTTCCAAGATGATCCGTATAATTATACACATACTTCCCGGTTTCAAAATTAAAATAACCTTCTGCGGTAGGGAAGAATTTCAATGTGCCGTTTTCATACTGAAACCCATTTAAATAATCTGTCGTTTCTGTACCGAAGATCTTTTTCACTTTTACTCCATCTGCACTGTAAATATAATCTGTTACTTTGGCATTCTGGGTAACCTTCCACGGCAAATTTAAATTCCCACACGATACAATCGTGCGTGAGCAGGGTTATATTTATTAATGTCATTAATTAATAAAACTATTTTTCATTTTTATCAGGTCTAATTATTTTTAAAGAAATAGAAAAGCTTAAAAGAATACTTATTAAAAATATGATGGTGAAATAATTAGCATTTAAAGCAAAAGTAAATAAATCTAAGATTATATTCTTATGTTTAAGTATATATACAGTTATTGAGAATATAGTTATAGAAATCAAAATGAATAAAAACCACTTTAATCTAATAACTTCAAAGTAATTAAAAATAGATAGTATTAGACCATCTAAAACAAATCCAATACAAAAATACATGATGCAAAAATAAAAAGTATAAGCAAACATTTCAGTACCATACCCTTCAAAAATATAAACTATTATTAGAGGTAATAGAAATAATAGAATATGATATAATAAGTTAAATAATATTGTTCTTTTCATTATGACTATTGTGTAAAAGTTACAAAAGTTCTATTTTCTGTTGTTTTTTCCCACTCACCTGGTAAACTTCCCTGTTTGAGTAATCATCCCCATTATAATGATTTAAATATTTTTCAATATCATTCTGTTTCAGTTTATTTTGCTGCCTTATCATGTGGGATGATAGGGCTCTATAACAATTATTTTACAGCAATCCGTATAAAATGCACCTTCCTTTTTTATCATAAAAATAGGTTTTATAACATTCTCCTATTCACTGACATAATAATTAAAGTGTCATATCGATTAAGCACATAAAATAATCCTGCGTTTTGAGATATTTCTTTGTTTGTAATATCGGTTGCTTCTAGATTTTATTATATATCTCATCTGAACTAAAATAAGGATTCTTAGCTTCCTTTTCACAAGAATTTAGTAGTACTAATGGGATTTTTTTTTCATTTTCTCAATTTTTCTAAATTAATTGTACTACCAACAGGCATTGGTCTATTTACACCAGATTTGCCTGGATAAAATTTAGACGATGTCTCATTATAATAATTGTACTTCCCAAGATGTTTACCCTGCTTTGAATACATAAATGGAATTATTTGCTGCAAATACAAATACATTGACTGCATCAGAAGCATTAGTCGTACGAGTTCTATTCACTCCTAAAGGAAATGCTTTTTGCACTATTTTAAAGTATATTGAAGAAGGTACTTCATGACTGCTCCCTAATATCATGAGTAAATAGAAACAAAGTGTAAAAAGATTAATACTCTTCTAGTATTATTTTCATTTATTAATTATTGATATTCCGGCAATCCCTATTTTAATGTAGGTAGTTCATAAAACTAAAACACAAATATAACCACGAAAACCTACAAAACCCGTCGCATAAAAACAAAAAGGGCCAATCCCCGAAAGGATCAGCCCAAAACATTAACTGTTTATATTGATAGAATTATGATTTCTTATTTCCAGCCACCGCCTAAACTTTTGTAAATATCTACAACCGTGCTCAGCTGTTTCTGTTTAGCTTCGATCAGCTCCATTTTAGCATCAAGAGCATCTCTTTGATTCAGTAGAACTTCAAGATAATCTGCCCTTGAATTCTTAAACAATTGATTCGCAATATCAATAGACTGATCTAAAGCTTTGGTTTCCTGGGATTTCATCTGATAATACTGGTCTATATTTTTAACCTTAGACATCAGATTCGCTACATCAAGATAAGCATGCAAAATCGTTTTATCATACTCATATAGTGATTGGATCTGTTTGGCATCAGCTGTCTGGAAATTGGCTTTGATCGCACTTTTGTTAATAAGCGGACCCGCCAGTTCTCCTGCCAGATTGTAAGCCATAGATTCCGGCAATTTAACCAGATAAGAAGGTTTGAATGCTTCCAATCCTAAAGTGGCAGAAATTTCAAGTGAAGGATAAAATTCTTTTCTCGCTGCCTGAACATCCAGTTTTGCTGCTTTTAATTCCAATTCAGCCTGTTTGATATCGGGACGGTTAGCCAATAACTGTGATGGAATACCTGTATAAACAGTCTGTGGCATCGTAGACATAAAGCTCTCCTTTGTTCTTACGATAGGCTGTGGATATCTTCCCAGAAGCGCATTGATCTGATTTTCTTTCTCAGTGATCTCCTGACGGATGGTATATTCTGAAGCTTTGGATTTTGCCAGTTCAGCTTCAAATTTTTTCACCGCCAATTCTGTCGCAGCGGCTGCCTCTTTCTGAATTTTGGAAATCTCCAGCGCTCTTTCCTGCAGTTTGATGTACTGCTGAATGATATCCAGCTGGTTATCCAATGCCAGCAATTCATAATAATTGTCTGCTACTTCTTCAATAAGATTGGACAGAACGAAGTTTTTCCCTTCTACCGTAGAAAGGTAGTGCGCAACAGCTGCTTCCTTTTCAGTTCTGAGTTTTTTCCAGATATCAATTTCCCAGTTGGCCATCAGCCCACCTTCAAAATTACCCAACGGATCCGGCATTTCTCTTCCCGGTTCTATTTCCGTCGTAGCATCGCCTGCTCCTTCACTGGTATAACGGCCGGCTTTTTTAACGCCTGCACCAATTCCTGCTGAAACAGTTGGTGTCAGTTTTCCTTTTTTAGCTAAAACACCACTTTTTGCAATTTCAATTTCCTGAAGAGTGATCAGTAATTCCTGATTGTTTTTTAAAGCCGTTTCTATTAAGCTTACCAGATTAGGATCTGTAAAAAACTGTCTCCACGGAGTTGTTCCGCTATTGGCATTAGCATCCTGCTGTTCCTCCTGATTAAAATTCTGAGGCAGGTTTTCTTTTACTTCATCTTTTATCACGGTAGCCATTGGAGCTCTACAGCCTGTGAGTACAAGCGATAGAGCGATGGCTGCTATATATTTATTATAAATCTTCATGTTTGTCATCGTGTTGATAAGGTTCAGTTTGTTCTGTTAAAGGATTCTCCTCTTCATATCTTGCCAGTCTCGATTTCTCTGCGATGGTTCCGAAAATATAATACAGCCCCGGAATAATCATCAGTCCGAAAATAGTTCCAATCAACATTCCTCCTGCTGCGGCAGTACCAATAGTACGGTTTCCTACAGCTCCAGGCCCGGTAGCCATTACCAACGGAATAAGGCCCGCTATAAATGCAAATGAAGTCATCAGGATCGGACGGAAACGAATCGCAGCCCCTTCGATAGCTGCCTGCGCTACAGGAATTCCCTCCTCTGCTTTCTTCTGAACGGCAAATTCTACGATCAATACAGCATTTTTACCCAATAGACCTATCAACATGACCATCGCTACCTGAGCGTAAATGTTGTTTTCAAGACCTAGTAATTTCAAGCATAAAAATGCTCCGAAAATACCCGTAGGAAGTGATAGAATCACCGGTAACGGCAGAATAAAACTTTCATACTGCGCAGCAAGGATCAGATAAACAAATCCAAGACAAACCAGGAAGATAAATACGGCCTCATTTCCTCTGCTTACTTCGTCCTTCGAGATACCAGCCCAGTCGATACCGAAGCCTCTAGGAAGTGTTTTATCTGCAACCTCCTGAATTGCTTTAATAGCCTGTCCGCTACTGTATCCCGGTGCAGGAGTTCCACTTACTTCTGCCGAATTATACATATTATGTCTTGTGATCTCTGATAATCCATATACCTTTTGCATTCTCATAAAATCCGAATACGGAACCATCTGTTCCTTATCGTTTTTCACATAGAGCTTCAGTAGATCCGTAGGCAGAGCACGGTATTGCGGTCCAGCCTGTACAATGACTTTATACGGTCTGTCGAAACGGATGAAACTCGTCTCATAGTTGGAACCTATTAACGTAGATAGGTTATCCATCGCACTTTGTATCGTTACTCCTTTCTGCTCAGCAAGGTCGTTGTCCACCTTCAGCATATACTGCGGGAAACTTGCAGAATAGAATGTAAATGCTGAGCCTAGTTCGGGGCGTTTCTTCAATTCTTTAACAAAATCATTACTTACCTGCTCCATTTTATGATAATCTCCACTTCCGGCTTTATCCAGCAGACGGAGTTCGAAACCTCCAGCAGCACCATAGCCCGGAATGGAAGGCGGTTGGAAGAATTCTATATTGGCACCCGGAATATTCTTGGCTTTTTCCTCGAGTTTTTCAATGATCTCTGCAGCAGATTCTTTACGCTCTTCCCAACTTTTAAGGTTGATCAGACAGGTTCCTGAGTTGGATCCTGTACCTTCTGTAAGGATTTCATATCCTGCCAGTGAAGAAACAGACTGCACGCCATCAATATCTTCAGATTCTCTTAATAATTCTTTAGCGATCTGATTGGTTCTTTCCAACGTTGAGCCCGGAGGCGTCTGGATAATCGCATAAATCATTCCCTGATCTTCTGCCGGAATAAATCCTGAAGGAAGAGAGTTGCTCAAGAAGAAAGTACAGGCACAGAATGCCAGTAACAACGGAAGGGTAATCGATTTTTTCTTAACTGTTTTGTTAAGCATTTTCTCATATCTTCCGGCTCCTTTCGTGAATATATTGTTGAATTTATCTAAGAAAACGGTAATCGGTGTTTTCTTCTTAGCTTTTCCGTGATTGTTTCTTAAGATCAAAGCACATAAAGCCGGAGTCAGTGTTAAAGCTACCACCCCGGAAAGGATGATCGCAGAAGCCATCGTAATGGAGAACTGACGGTAAAATACTCCTACCGGACCGGACATAAATGCAATGGGAATAAATACCGAGGCCATTACCAACGTGATCGCGATAATCGCCCCACTGATCTCATGCATCGCTTCTTCTGTAGCTTTCAATGGAGAAAGTCCTTTCTCTTCCATCTTGGCGTGAACCGCTTCAATCACCACAATCGCATCATCGACGACGACCCCGATGGCCATTACCAATGCAAAAAGTGAAATCATGTTTAAAGTAATTCCAAAGGCAGACATGACAGCAAATGTACCTACCAGTGAAACCGGAACCGCCAGCGCCGGGATTAAGGTTGAACGCCAGTCTCCAAGGAACAGGAATACCACGATTGCCACAAGGATAAAGGCTTCAAAAAGGGTATGAATTACCTTTTCCATAGAAGCATCCAGGAATCTTGAAACGTCATAACTGATGTCGTAATGCATTCCTTTCGGGAAGTTATTTTTCTCAAGATCTTTCATCAAAGTTTTCACATTTTTGATAACGTCACTTGCATTGGAACCGTAAGACTGTTTCACGGTAATTGCAGCAGATGGCTTTCCATTCAGTGTAGAATAGATATCATACATTGATGAACCGAATTCTATATCTGCTACATCTTTTAATCTTACAAATTCTCCACCTGCTTTCGCTTTTAAGATAATATTTCCATAATCTTTTTCAGTGTTGAAACGTCCGGAATATTTTAAGATATACTCAAATGACTGAGAACGCTTTCCTGAACTTTCTCCTGTTTTACCAGGGGAAGCTTCTAAACTCTGTTGGTTCAAAGATTCCATTACTTCGTCTGCAGAAATATTGTATGCGGTAAGTCTGTCCGGTTTAAGCCAGATACGCATAGCATATTCACGGGTTCCCAGGATATCTGCGAAACCTACTCCACTTACCCTTCTCAATTCGGACATCACGTTGATATCAGCATAGTTGAAAAGGAATTTCTGGTCAGCCTTAGGATCGTCGCTGTACAGGTTAATGTACATCAACATATTGGGTTCTTCACGGGTAATTTTTACCCCTTCACGCACTACCAAAGGAGGCAGCTTGTTGACTACTGAAGATACACGGTTTTGAACGTTTACTGCGGCTACATTGGGATCTGTTCCAAGATCAAATACGATCTGAATAGATGCTTCCCCGTCGTTACCGGCATCGGACGTCATATATTTCATACCCGGGACTCCGTTCAGACCTCTTTCGAGGGGAATAACTACCGATTTAATCAATAGTTCGTTGTTGGCTCCCGGATATTCTGCGGTGATATTTACTTTAGGGGGTGAAATGGAGGGAAACTGAGTCACCGGAAGTTTTACCAGTGACAGAACCCCCATAAATACGATGATCAGTGAGATCACGATAGACAGAACAGGTCTGCGGATGAATTTCTTAAACATACTGCTTCGTTTTACGAGTAGACTACTCTGCTTTTAGTTTCAGTGACTGAAGAACTTTTTTAGGATCCTGGAATTTGGATTGTATTTTCTGGTCATCTTTTACCTTCTGTACACCTTCTAAAAGGATTTTATCCCCTTCTGCAAGCCCTGAACCTATCACGTAAAGATCCGGCAGTTCGTAAGCCACTTTTATGTTTCTGGATTTTGCCTTTCCATTTTTATCGATAAGGAAAACATATTTCTGATCCTGAATTTCATACGTCGCTTTCTGTGGAATGATCAGCGCATTATGTACAGGCATCGTCATCTGTACTTTTCCGGTTTCGCCATTTCTAAGCAGTTTATCCGGGTTAGGGAATTTTGCTCTGAAGGCAATATTTCCTGTTTCATTGTCGAATTCTCCTTCTATGGTTTGGATTTCGCCTTTTTGAGGAAGCATTTCCCCATTAGCCATAATCAAAGACACCTCTTTGCTCCCTCTGTCGGCAGCGTGGGTCTGATAAGTTAGATATTCAGGCTCTGAAACGTTAAAATAACTGTAAACATTGGTATTATCTGATAAAGAGGTTAGCAAATCTCCTTCGTCTACCAGGCTTCCCAATTTCAAAGGAATCCTGTTGATCACCCCTGAAAATGGTGCTTTGATATCTGTAAAAGATAAGTGGATCTGAGCCAGTTTCATTTCAGCGTTGGCCGCATCAAGCTTAGCTTTAGCCATTGCTCTTTCATTTTTAGAAACGATGTTGTTACTTGCCAAAGTACTGGCATTTTTCAATTCTATGGTAGCCTGCTCCACTTCTGCTTTGGCTTTTAATAATTCTGCCTGATAAAGCTGAGGCATAATTCTGAAAAGGGTTTGCCCTGCCTGAACATACTGACCTTCGTCTACATAAATTTTTTCAAGAAATCCTTTTTCCTGTGCACGGACTTCGATGTTTTTTACAGATTGGATCTGGGCTACATATTCTTTGTTGATCACCGTGTCCATTTTTACAGGGCTGGTGACGGGATATACTGTGGCTTCTTCTTTTTCTTCTTTCTTCTGACTGCAGCCAACAGTCAATAAAAGGGTGCTTATCGCAATGCCTGAGGCAACTCTTTTGATCATAATTCTAGAGTTTAATATAAATCGTTAATGTTTTGAATAGAAATAAAACGGTAATAGAAATCCTGCGTCGTGATGATTACCGACATAGGGAACGCAGTAAATCTCCTGACCGGGTTACGGACAGAAAACAGGTGACGAAAAGTGAAATTTTAAATTCTGATAGAACGAATCAGAATGAATGTTTTGACATTGGAATACAGCGAAAGAAAACCATTGAAACCAGGTTTTCTGCTTTTAAAAGAATGAAGACCAAAAATATAGACAAGACTGAATACACTTGCAAAAACAGCAATGATCTGTATGGTATCCGACAACTGAAAGTTATCTTCAGTAAGTTCTAAAGTGGAATTATCAATATTGTCTGCCATCTGCTGTACCGAAAGTTTTTCGAAAGTCTGGTTCAGGCGGTTGGCTTTTTTAGGCATATGATGAGAAACATGACCGGAATAGTCATTTCGAAGTGTTTTGACATCAAGCCTGCTTTCTACTACGAAGAGCAGAAAAAGGCCAGTCAAAAAATATACTATTAAGTTTCTCATTTTGAAGTGGCAAATGTACACCTAGAAAAGCATACCGTCATAGTAGATTAACAAAATTTAACTCTCCTTTAAATAAACTGAATAAGAAATCCCGTATTTATCGTATTACTCATCATCATTTATTTTGAATTAATTAAATATTGAAAAGACTTAAAGGCCATTTTAATATATTTTCTACGTACGAAATACATTTACTTAAAGAAAAAAAACAGCCAAGAAGACTTAACAATAAGGCATTCTCAAAATTTATCAAAAGATACCATTGGTCGGTCATCAAAAGAACTCGGTTTTTCAGTTCACTTTTTTTCATTGAATCTTAAAAAAATAAGCTCCCATAGGTATGATTTAAATCATTTTTTACTGTGTATCAGCATTATATAATTTTTTATACTTTTGCACCACATTAAAACAACAGATGAACCATGAAAAAAAACTGTACTTTTTCACTCTTAAGACCGGCTGTTTAAAGCAGTATTCCAGCGGTCATCAGCGTAGCAAACCTTTATCGAAACCGAATCATTTTTAAGATTCATAAGAAAGCACTATAAAGGGAGGCGTAATGCACGACTGATAGAGACATCAGATTAATTTATGTAAAATTAACATATATTTATTAAAAATATTCGTAAATTTATATAGTATTAATATCACCATTCATGACACACTTTCAAATCACTTATCACTATGAAAACATTATTCACATCGGTTCTTATGGGGCTGGCAGTCCTTTCCTCAACAGCGTGTAAGCATCCGGGTAAAGAATCAGAAACACTTACTGAAGCGGTACCTGAAAACAAAGATGAAATCTCTAAAGATATCTTCACAGACAGTTACGGGGAAAAAATCGAAGTCACCATCAACCACACAAAAAACACAGCAACAGTTCATCTGGAAGGCAAAACCTATGACCTTAAGAAAAGTGATGCTCTTCCTGAATATACGGCCAGTAATGAAGAATATCAATATTCCGATATCAAAGGAAATATTACTTTACTGAAAAAAAATGTAGATATGGTCCTGTTCCATGCAAAACGTGAAACCAAGGGATCCGGTTCTACCAAAATGGCCTCGTACTAATACAGGAACCAAAATTTGCATTATACCAAACTTACAAATTAATAACTATGAAAAACTTGTACTACTATTTATCCGCTCTTTTTTTACTGGTATTTCTTACCGCATGTAAAACTACTACTCCTACACAAAAGACAAACGACATCATGAGTAAAACTTGGAAGCTTACAGAGCTGAACGGCCAGCCCATTGCGCTTAAAAATCCTAAAAACAATCCTTATTTCAAGCTTAATACAGAGGGCATGAGATATGAAGGCCATGGGGGATGTAATGGTGTTGGGGGTACTTTTGAAATTAAGCCGGACATAATGAGGATTAAGTTCAACCAGGGAATGTCTACCATGATTGCTTGTGAGGATCTTGAAACTGAGCAGTTGTTTACAAAAGCTTTGCTAGCTGCCGATAACTATTCTGTAAACGGAAATACGCTGACTTTAAATAAGGCGAGAATGGCACCTTTGGCCAAATTTGTTCTTCAGCCCTAATTGAAATTGAAATTTTACGATATACGAAGACGCTTTACAAGTTGTGAAGCGTCTTCTTTATTCTATAATCTTAAGATTTCTTATAAACCAGATAACATACCAAAAGGCTTATGTTGACCACTACCGCAAATGCATTTGATACAATAATAGGCAGTTCATCTTTCATAAAACCGTACCATACCCATAACGAAAGCCCTGAAATTAATACCAGAAGCATTACCAGTGAAATATCATCTACGTTCTTCTCTTTAATCACCTTGATCAATTGAGGGATCATCGATATAGACGTAAGGACTCCTGCAATGATGCCCAGAACATTTTCATTCATAGTTTAAATTCTTTCATGAAGATATGAATTCTACGGTAATCTTTAAACACTTGAGAATTATTTAAAGCGGGCAATAGAAACCTCTTCATGCAGCGGAATATTTTCTTCAATAAACTGATACAGGCTTTTTGAAAAATAACAGCCATTTAAGATTCCTCTGGCTCCAAGACCATTGAATACATAAAGGTTTTTAAATGACTCATGTCTTCCGATAATCGGTCTTCTGTCTTTCACCGTTGGTCTGAAGCCAAAATTTACTTCTTCTACGTCGAAATCATTAGGATAAATTTCAGAAAGACCATTGACAAGTTGTTCAACTGCAGACTCATCTACATGATGATGGAGTTGCTCCCTATCATAAGTTCCTCCATAGAAGTGAAGTCCGTTATCTGTGGGAAACAGGAAATGCTTCTTTTTAATGGTAATATCCTTTGGAATAGCTTCGGAGAGTTTTACTTTAATATGATGTCCCTTATTTGGAATAACGGCAATATCTGAAAAGAAAGGATTTTCTTTCACCCCCATTCCTTCGCAGAATATCATATTTTTAAACTGTAGATCTTTATATGAATCGGCAGAAGTGTCCAATTTTTCGTAATCAAATTTTTCTTTGACCAAAAATTCATTTTTTTCTAAAAAAACAAATAGATCATTGAAAAATCCACTTACCTGGAGTCTGGCAGACTGATTGACCTTTCCGGTGTTAAAGTCGTTTTTTACCCCTTCTAAATGATCGAAATTTTCATCAAGGAAGCTTGAAAGTTCATCACTTTTGGATTTCTTCAGCCAAAGGTTCTGTTCATTTTCGTCATGAAAAATTCTGTGTATAGGTAAATCGATGAGATAATTTTTCCCGGTATAGGATTCGATTTCAACTAAAGTATCTTTAAGGAAGTCAATTTGTTCCTGTGCTTTCCAGAATGTAGTAAATTTTTTAAGAACCACAGGATTAATAATTCCTGCAGAAACCTGAGAGGCACTTTTTCTTCCTTCAGAAAACAGAACAAAAGATTTGTTATGTTTAAGGAGCTGATGTGCAAAAAACAATGCTGCATATCCATCTCCAACGATGATATAGTCTATATTTTTCATAATAAAAAAACCTGAGTAAAAGTACTCAGGTTTTGTATAAATATCAAGTGAAATCTTAGTAATTCCACATATCATTTTCCATGCTAAGGATTTGACTTTTGATTCTTTCGCTTTCAGCCAATTGATCATCGGCATCTTTAGGGATATAGTCCTTGATTGTACCATCTCCTAAACCTCCTGATGATTTATAAATAACTGAAGAGAATCTTCTTGCATTGATGATATCATCAAAAGACAGGTCTGCAGAAGAATTTTTTCTGTTGAAAACATAATTGTTTGCCAACACATCTCTTGCATTTGGATAGAAGATCCAGAATAAGTCAATAAGCTCGTCATTACTGGCAATTGGCTTACCATCTGGTCCAATAACTCCCTGTACAGCAGGATCTGGTCCCATTGCTGCAATACCAAGAGGTCTGTATTTCATCTGTCCGTCTCTCTTATCGATAAACCACATACCCATGATCTTAAGAACTTTTACTTTATCAGTAGTAGTCTTGAAAACGTCGGTATATTCTTTTTTCTCCTGATCTGTTAATTGTCTTCCAGAGTTAAGGATATCAATAGCCGCATCATTAATGATTACTTTCTCCAATCTTTTTTGTATCCCTTCCGGTGTTAATTTCACCGTAAAGTTTTCATCATCATAAACCTGCTCTATTTTTCCGCTTAACGCTGCATCCAATAATAACTGGTATAGAGATCTTGTAGGTGTTGCAAGAAGTCCATCCGGATTATCATAGTAGAATGGCTGGTTGATCTTATCATTCATATCAATGATCTCCCATACAAACATACTCTTATAGATATCTTTATCTTCTACAAAACCATACTCAAGAGGCTTTACTGTCTTATCAATAATAGTATCACCAACTTTTTGTTTGTTTTCCTCTCTCATCTGTCTGAACTCTTCCGGAGAAGTTGCGTTCAGAATAGTTTGGGATAAAGCGAATCCCGAAACTAATACTAAAAGGGTGCTAATATATTTTTTCATAATAAATTACAATTTTAGTCCTATGGAATATTAATGATTATAGGAGTAATGTTTTTAATTACCTGACCGTCCAGACCCTGAGCAGTAACTTTGATATCAAAGATAGAAACTACATCTCCAGATCTAAGATTCTTCACCAATCCAGCGGCATCACTTAATGAACTTCCGTGAACTAATAGAGCTGCTCTTCCCGGTACTCTTACCATAAACTGAGTTACAGTAAACGAAACAGGGAAATCAAAATCAGGTATAGCTGCCTGTACTGTTTGATTCTGAATAGACGTTGCAGGCATTGATACCATACTCTGTCCTCTGATCTGCCCTTGTGGCGGTGGTACATTCTTAATTCTATACTCAAATACCTGAGATACAGATTTTCCATAAGGATCTATTCCTGACAATGTAAGCTTAACTGTATTACCTGAAGTAGGTTTCACACTCCACTTACCGCCGCCTAAGCTCTTCACAGAAGCTCCAGGAGCAGATAATGAAAGTTTAGAATTATCAGCACCTAAGATTGATCCTGAAACAGGGTTCTCAAGTCCTCTATACATTACATTCATTTTATCAGCAGAAAGCAATAATCCTTTTTCAAGTTTAACTTCTCTTGGTCCTGCAATCACATTATAAGTATGTGTCCATGGGAAACTTTGAGGTTTTCCTGTAGCATCCGTTAAAGTAATTGTTCCTCCAAGTTTATGTTCTCCGATACCGGAACCTGAAATAGAGGTAATTCCTTTTCCATTTTCTACACGGCTTACCCCAGAAATAGAAATCTTATTGCTGTTTGAATAAGTACCTAACATTACTTTTACTTCAGCCTGTTTTCCTGACTGGATATCAACCGGACCGGAAACGATAGGCTCATAACTTGAGAACTTGATGTTTGCATCAACCTTTTCCTGAAGTAATAATGCCAATGCATCAGACTGTACGTTTCTCGCATCATTCTGGATAATCTCCAGGTTAGAAATCGCAGCGATTAACGGCTGGTGATAGAATTTATTCTGAAACCACGTTTTATCGTTAGGAGATTTCCCTTTTGGATATTCAGCGATCAAAGATTTATTAGCTCTGTCCACTAAATCTTTTAGCTGTCCATTATTTCCAAATGTTGCGTTGATATAATTTCTTACGTCATCAATTTTAGCTTTCAAGTCTAAAGCTCCTTTTGAAGGAGTATTTTCCTCTCCTTCTTTGAAGAAATATTCTGTAGTTGCTTCATTATTATTAAGTGCCGCAAAATTTTCGCTTACATCAATATCTTTTCCAGTTTTTGGATCTTTATCATGAAAATCCGACTGCTTTTTAAGGTTATCTTTGATACCCTGAGCAGCAGCTACTAAAGCATCAATCTTACCTTTTAGAATTTTATACTGTCCCCAAGGCTGTGCGTAGGTATCTGGAACCTGCTGTGCTTTAGCCTCAAGCGTTTTTTCAAAAATCTTTTCGTTTTTATTCTCAGTTAAAGTTCTTGTTTCATTCAAAGCTCGGGTAGAGTCATAGTATGATCTGATGATTTCTGCATCAATATTTAGGGCCATCATCGCGATGAACACCAAATACATCAGGTTGATCATCTTCTGACGAGGGGTCTGTTTTCCTTGTGCCATTCTCTTTTCTTTTAGTTTTTGATTAAGTAGTTAAATTTAGAAATGGTTAGGAATTAAGACTTCATAGCAGTTAGCATACCACCATAAACTCTATTTAAGCTGTTAAGATTAGTTGTTAAACCTTGTAACTCTTGATTGAATTTTTCAGACTGTTCTGCAGACTTCTGCATATCTGCTACATATTTGTTAGCAAATTCAGATTGTCTTTTACCGCTTTCAAGTTGCATTACGTATAAAGCATTCATACTTTCCATATGCTGAGCAGCTTTATTAAGCTGGTCATTATATTTATGAGTAGATGCTGAAACGTCTACAGTTTGATTGATCTGATCAACAGAGTTAGAGAACTTGTCAATACCTGTTCTCAGTCTGTCAAACAACTGAACGTCCAGTTTTGCATCCTGAAGCATTTTGTCTAATTTATTTGAAAGAGAATTTTCTAATTCTGCTAAATGGTTAGCATTGTTTTTAGATGACACATTAGAGTGTAGAGGATTTGGGTTGGCATGCTTATCTAACAATTCAGGATAAACATTTTCCCATGCATAAGATTCTTCTGATTTTGGAGGGTCAAATGCGAAAATGATAAAGATAATAGCCTCCGTAATAAGTCCCACTGTAAGAGCGATATTACCATTAATTGGTCCCAAGGTAATGTGAGTAATTTTAAGCCAAGCTCCAAGAATTACAATTGCAGCACCGAATGAATAAAAGAAATTCATCCAAGCATCTTTAGTCTTAAACATATTAAGTTAGTTTTTTTAATGTTAAATAAAATTGTTATTGAAAAATAGTTGTCTGGTTAATTATCTGTTAACTCTTCTTGGCTTCACCGCTGCTTCAGGAATATCCTGTACAGTTCTGAATCCGATATAGCTTCTTGCGGAATCTTTTCTTTCCCAATCTCTAGCACCTGTCATCAGGGCATATCCTATATCTTTCCAAGATCCACCTCTTACTGTTCTCTTCGTATCCTTTTTATCTTTCGTAGAAGGATTTAACGTAGATGAGAATCCATAAGAAGAGTTGTTATACGCAGATTCTGTCCATTCAGAAACGTTTCCAGCCATATCAAATAACCCAAATCCATTTTTCTTAAATTTCTTTACTGGAGCTGTATATGTATAAGTACCTTTTTTCTCGTCTTCCATGTAGTTACCTCTCTTAGGTTTGAAGTTGGCCAAGTAGCAACCTCTGTCATCCATTAAATATGGACCACCCCAAGGGTAAGTAGCATTTTGCATTCCGCCTTTTGCAGCATATTCCCACTCAATTTCTGTAGGCAGACGGAATATTAATGGTCTTTGTTTTTTTCTTTTTAAGCTTTCGTTGTAGTCTGTTTTCAGTTTAGATCTGAAGTTACAGTACGCTCTTGCCTGATCCCAGGTTACTCCTACTACAGGATAATCCTTGTAGGCTTTGTGCCAGAAATACTGCTCGAACAACGGCTCGTTGTAAGTAAAGTGGAAATCATTTACCCAAACTGTAGTATCAGGGTAGATGGCAATGCTTGAACTCTTAAGGTAGTTAGCACCTCTTTCGTTGTCAGCAAGTGCAGCATCCATATCTCCCCATTGATAGCTGTATTTTAGTTTACTAACGTCTAAAATTCTTTCGTTTCCAATTCTGGAAGAAGCAGGCAGATACATAGATTCTAAAACCTCTGCATATTCTACATCAGGATACTTTCCTGTACTCCAATGTAAAGGTATTTTCCAATCTAATCTTTTAGTTGGATCATAACCACCATCTTCTCTTCCTCCCTGGCCTTCCAAATATTCCTGATAAGGCGTTAAATTTTCTTCTTTCTTAGCAAGGTATGCATAATCTCCAATGCTTGCTCCTCTACGTCCACCTTCTTCACCGCCTTCCCCAGCAGCTTCGGCAAGTAGAGATCTCGCAATGGAATCTCTTACATAATTAATAAATACCCTGTATTCTGCATTAGTAGTTTCCGCTTCATCCATGAAGAAAGAAGAGACCGTAACAGTTTTCAATGCTGCTTTCTCAGGAGTATTTGTTGGATCCTGATCGGCCAGACCAGCAACAAATGAACCTGCTGGAATAGCGACCATTCCAAATGGTCTTTCCGCAACAAATGATTTCGTTTTTTCTCTTGGTATCAATTCTCCTTTTGTTCCAGGCTTCCCTACAGAAGAACTGCCACCACCTGAACAAGATACTGATGCTACCGACGCAGACAATAATAAAAGAAATATCCTTTTCATGTTAATTTTTATAATTAAGCCGTAAATATATAATTTTTTTAAGAAACTTTTAAGATTTTTTTTGAAATAACGGAAGAAATCTAAATTTATTTTATTTACAACTTGTTTTTATTCCACGGTTACTGATTTTGCAAGGTTTCTCGGCTGATCTACATTGGCCCCTCGGTATACAGCGATGTAGTAAGCTAATAGCTGTAAAGGCACAGATGCGACAATCGGTGAGAAACATTCTGAAGTCTCAGGAATTTCAATAACATAATCTGCCATTGCACTTACCTGTTTATCTCCTTTATTAACAACAGCAATGACTTTTCCTTTTCTTGCTTTAATTTCCTGAACATTACTCACAATCTTATCATAGTGTCCCTTTTTAGGAGCAATAATAACGATCGGCATATTCTCATCAATAAGGGCAATAGGTCCATGCTTCATTTCTGCTGCCGGATATCCCTCTGCATGAATGTAAGAGATCTCTTTCAGTTTCAGAGCACCTTCTAACGCGGCAGGATAATTGTACCCTCTTCCTAAATAAAGGAAATTCGTAGCTTTGATAAAGTCTTTGGCAATGCTTTGAGTCAATTCATGAGTGGCGCTTAACACCTCTTCTATCTTTTTAGGAAGTGCATCCAATTCAGCAATTAAGCTCATGAATTCAGCGTTTCCTAAATTACCATTATGCTTTCCTAATTTAAATGCTATTAATGTAAGAATGGTTAGCTGTGCAGTAAATGCTTTTGTAGAAGCTACCCCAATCTCAGGACCGGCATGAGTATATGAACCGGCATCCGTAATTCTTGCAATGGAAGAATCCACTACATTACATATACCATATATAAATGCCCCTTTTTCTTTCGCTAACTTTAACGCAGCCATTGTATCTGCAGTTTCTCCGGATTGAGAGATCGCAATCACAACATCCTTATCAGTTATAATAGGATTTCTGTATCTGAATTCTGAAGCATATTCTACTTCTACCGGAATCCTTGCATATTCTTCAATAAGATATTCTCCGATAAGACCTGCGTGCCATGAAGTACCACATGCAATGATTATAATTCTGTTTGCATTTTTGAATCGTTCCAAATGATCCCAGATCCCAGCCATTTTAATAATTCCTTCATCTACAAGAAGTCTCCCTCTCATTGTATCATGTATAGACTTAGGCTGTTCAAAGATTTCTTTAAGCATAAAATGCTCATATCCTCCTTTTTCAATCTGTTCCAAGCTTAATTTAAGCTCTTGAATCTCAGGCTCGATCTTTGAATTATCATTAATAGTTCTGATGTCTACACCACTTTCCAATGAAATAGTAGCCATGTGTCCCTCTTCAAGATAGATTGCTTCTTTGGTAAATTCTACAAAAGGAGAAGCATCTGAAGCGATGAAGTATTCTTTATCGCCGATTCCAATAGCCAGTGGAGAACCAAGTCTTGCTACAACCAATACTCCCGGATAATCTTCATGAAGTACGGTAATAGCATAAGCTCCGTATACTTCATTCAAAGCATATCTTACAGCTGTAGGAAAATCTGTTTCAGAGTTCAGATCCATGAAATACTGAATAAGGTTAACCAATATTTCTGTATCTGTCTCTGATTTAAAAGTAAATCCTTTTTCTGTAAGCATTGTTTTAATGGTATCATAGTTTTCTATGATACCATTATGCACAAGTGCTATTTTTTCGTTATTTGATAAATGTGGATGTGAGTTTCTATCACTTGGAACTCCATGAGTAGCCCAACGGGTATGCCCCATTCCTATTTTAGCAGTTCCTTTTAGCTGTGCAGAGATATTAACCAGATCATCTACCTTTCCTTTTGTTTTTTCTACTTCAAATTTGTTATTTGAGCCTTCTAAAACAATTCCCGCACTGTCATATCCTCTATATTCTAATCTTCTAAGACCGTTGATCACAATATCATACGCATCCTGAAATCCTGTATATCCTACAATTCCGCACATATTTTTTCTAGTGTTTTTTTTTATTTTTTTGTCCCGTAAATGATTTTTAACTGAATGCTGTTAGAATTATTCTTATCTGTACCAACATAAACACCTCTTTCCATTGCAAATGCTCTCAATGTATATTTATAACCAAGGAATTTACCCGTATCAGTAGGAGTAAATTTTCCAGCATTAACGATCAGTGTATTATTAGCCAAAGTACCTTCAACAATATCTTTAACCGTTTTCGTTATGACGAAATCATAATATTCAGGTTTTTTGTTATCTTTCAGCCAATCCAATCCTGCTATCTGATCCTGGGTAAAGCCAGTATAAGTAATAACCTTTGTAGTCGGATTGATGTTATCCAGCGGTAGAATATTAAATTTTCTATCTTTTCTAAGGTAGTTATTTTCCCAAGAAGGATCAGCATACATTCTGATTTTAGCACTTACGATTGCAGCTTTATTATCATTATATAATTTTTTAAGATCCGTAATAGTTTGATCAGGAATTTTTACAGCTATAGATGGCCCCCCCATTCCCTGTATATACAGCTTCTTGTCTCCGTCTGTTGGGTTGATTTGTGTTAAAGCATTACCCCACGCAGAAGTTCCTCTATTATATTGATACTGCCCAAAACGGGTATTTCCTGCAATGTTTAATTTAAAAGTAAACTGAGGTCTTGTTATAGTACCGTTATCATTTTTTTCGTTGGTATAATACATTACCACTTCCATCGAATCTGGATTAAACTGCAAAAGATATCCATCTGTATCCGTAACAGAAAGTCTTATCCCTTTAAAGTGTCTGGTAAAGTTAGCCGCGTCCATAAGTTCAGGCTTACCATTCTTATCAAGAATTTTAGTCTGGAAAAAATCCTTATCTAAACGAATCCTAATTGCCGGATCAGTAGATGTGAATAATGTTGAATTATCCGATTTCTTTGTAATTGTTTTAGCAGTTACAGTTCCGTTAAACACCGTAGAACCTAATGCAGTTCCTGTATTGACCGTTACATTAGATCTTTTGAAAGCATCATTATTACCATCTAAGAATGTTGTAACTTCATCTACATTGATATGTAATAACGTATTTGTTCCTCCAGGTCCTAATTTCATCTTACCATATTTATATTGATAATCAACAGGATACTCTTTTACCACTGTAGATACTGGTACAGTTTCAGTTCCTACCAGTAAATTCTCATCCTTAACCGGACGTGTAACTATTGAGTCGGGTACATAAGCAGGTTTCATGACAAGCACCACAGAATCTATTTTTGGAGTTTTTCCAAACTCAAAATTATCAGTACTCATTCTCAACTGAGCAAGAAATGATGCTTTCTGCATCCCAAACTGTCCTTCATCGAAAGCCCCTAAAACAGCAGCAGCTGTTGAATTAGTTTCGCTTACTATACTTAAAAGCCTGCTGGCATCACTTCTGATGGTATCATTATTATTAATATTGTAAGCAATAAGTGGATAAGAAGTTTCATTGCCTTGTGCAGCCCCATCAATAAACAGCTGCTCACCAAGCGAATCCGCTTCCGGTTCGCAGTTATAAAGAAGAGCACTTCCGAAAACAGCCATAAAAAGCATGGCTAAAGTCCTTTTAACAGTATAAGTCATTAAAAATGTGATTTAATAAAGTTGGTTTATAGAATCTACGTCCACGTATTCAGACTTTGGAGTTGATGTTTCATTGAATCCCTTATCAAGGTCCTCATCTAAAAACTCATCTCCCTTCACAACCATGTCTACGTAATTCATACTTTCGATAACAAAATTTTTAATCGTCGGATTCTCTAACGCTTTTAATCCTGAAATATTATCGAAAGTTAATTTTTCAGCGATATTTTTATCCAGATCAGCATCTTTCTCATTGTATAAAGAAAGAACAATTTTAGCGTCTTTGAAGTAAGTATCAGATTCGTAATAAGTCTTAAGGTAAATTGGAACAAAAGAAGACATCCAGCCATTCAGGTGGATTACATCCGGAACCCAGTTCAGCTTTTTAATGGTTTCAATAACACCTCTTGCAAAGAAAATGGCTCTTTCGTCGTTATCATCGAAAGGATTTCCTTCGTCATCGACATAGTACTGTTTTCTTTTGAAGTATTCTTCATTATCAATAAAGTAAACCTGAAGTCTTTCCCCAGGAAGAGATGCTACTTTAATAATCAAAGGCTGGTCCAAGTCATTGATAATAATATTCATTCCTGAAAGACGGATCACCTCATGAAGTTGGAATTTTCTTTCACTTATTTGTCCAAATCTTGGCATAAAAACTCTTACATCATTGCCTTCATTGTGCATCTTAAGTGCCATTTTGTTTACCACTGCAGCCATATTTGTGTCTTCCTGATATGGATACATCTCTGTAGTAATGTACAGTATTTTTTGATTCGGCATAAATTTCTATCTATATTTTTGTAAAAATGCTTTAATGTGCAAAATTACAAAAAAACATCCAACATTATTTTAATTAACATTATTTTACGATAATTCCTATTTTCAAATTATTAAAAACTCATATAATTATGTGATATTTTTAGTATTTTTGAATTAGTATTAAAATAAACTATGGAAGTTATAAAGAACAAGAAAACCCTTCAGGATTTCATTGAAAGACAGAAAGAAATGGGGAAAAAGATAGGCTTTGCTCCTACCATGGGAGCCCTACATAAGGGCCATCTTTCCCTGTATGAAGAAGCCAGAAAAGATAATGACCTGGTCATTTCTTCAATTTTTGTAAATCCAACCCAGTTTAATAATCAGGAAGACCTGGAAAAGTACCCAAGAGACGTCAACAGGGATATTCTTATTTTACAAAATTCAGGATTAGTGGATGCCGTTTACATTCCTGAAGTAGCCGATATCTACCCAGAAAAAACAGAAAGCCAGCATTACGATTTTGACGGACTGGAAAATGAAATGGAAGGAAAATCAAGACCCGGACATTTTGATGGCGTAGGAACTGTTGTAGAAGAGCTTTTCAGACAAATTCAACCAGATCATGCTTATTTCGGAGAAAAAGATTTTCAACAACTGGCCATTATCAAAAAAATGGTTGAAAAGAAGCATCTTCCGGTAAAAATAACAGGTGTTTCAATTTACAGAGCAGAAAACGGATTGGCCTTAAGCTCCAGAAATCAGAGACTTCATGAAGACCGAAAAGAAGTATCAAAAGTAATTTACCAGACATTAAACAAAGTTAACGACTGGTTCAGAACTGTCACTATTCCAGAAATAAAAGAAAGGGTGACAGATATTTTTGATCACGAAAAAGGAATGAAATTAGAATATTTTCTTATTGCCGACGAAGATACACTGAAAGAAACTGATTTCTTTTACAAAGACAGGAATTACAGAGCATTCATCGTAGTTGTAGTAGATGGTGTGAGATTAATTGACAATATGCATCTTGATTAAGATTAAACATGCGTTCAACAAAAAAAGCATACTATTTATAAGAATTAAGCTCTGACATATTGATCAGAGTTTTTTTTTGGTCAGATCCCAAAGTAGTACGGAAAATCACAGGTTTAATTTTTTGTCACAAAGTCACTCTTCACTACTTTATTATAAGCGCAACAAAAGTACAATAGCCTTACACCAATTGCGATTTGGTGTCATACATCAATCTTTGATTGGACATACTTTTTGTATTGTAGAAAATTTAAGAACAAACTCACAACCCCAAAATAGTTCTGCTCAATTCGCAAGTTTGTCACGAGATTCTTTTTGTGTATAGTATATAAAAAAAATCAAAGGTCTCTTGTGGAAACCTTTGAAACACCAAATCACAAAATATTAATATGAAAAAAATTTACTTTTCAGTAAACTTGTGACCCGGCTGGGATTCGAACCCAGGACCCATACATTAAAAGTGTATTGCTCTACCAGCTGAGCTACCGAGTCGGTCACTTGTCAACGAGTTTCATTTAATCAAATGTTCTCGTTTTTAAGAGGTGCAAAGATATAACTTTTTTTTATATCTGCAAACTTTTTATTTTAAAAAATCAAAGGTCTCTTGTGGAGACCTTTGAAACACCAAATCACAAAATATTAATATGAAAAAAATTTACTTTTCAGTAAACTTGTGACCCGGCTGGGATTCGAACCCAGGACCCATACATTAAAAGTGTATTGCTCTACCAGCTGAGCTACCGAGTCGGCCACAATTACGAATGAAATAAATTCATTAATAATCATTAATTTTTTTCTTTGCAGTGCCTGCGACTGGACTCGAACCAGCACATCCTTAGGAAACCACCCCCTCAAGATGGCGTGTCTACCAATTTCACCACGCAGGCTATAAAATTACAAAAATCTAGTAATCTTTTTCGCTTGTGACCCGGCTGGGATTCGAACCCAGGACCCATACATTAAAAGTGTATTGCTCTACCAGCTGAGCTACCGAGTCGGTCACTTTAGTAACGATTTGCATTTGAATAATGTCCCTCGTTTTCAGTGGTGCAAAGATATAAGTTTTTTCTTTATCTCAAAACTTTTTTGCAAATTTGTTTAAAAAAAATTCATGGTTATTTCACTCATCGGATACATGGGATGTGGCAAATCTCACATTTCCAAAATATTAAGCGACAAAATAAATTTTAACCTGATAGACCTCGATAAAGAGATTTCTAGACGAAATAAATTAACCATTCCTGAGATTTTCGAAAAACATGGAGAAATTCATTTTAGAAAGCTGGAAAGAGAGGCCTTGGAGGAAATACTTGCATCGAAAGAAAATGTAGTTTTAAGCCTTGGTGGTGGCACTCCGGTTTACTATAATAATATGGAGATTATCAACAACAGCTCGAAAAGTATATTTTTAAAAGCTTCTGTCGGTACTTTATATGAAAGGATTTCAAAACAGAAAGAAAAGAGGCCGTTGATTGCCAATATTTCTGACGAAGACCTTCCGGAATTTATTGCTAAACATTTATTCGAAAGAAATGTTTTTTATGGTAAAGCACAATTCAGCGTTATTACAGATGCAAGAGATCCTGAAGATATTGTTCAGGAAATAATAGAAAAGCTCTATCTCTAGAGCTTTTTCATTTTTAATCTTCGTTTTCGGTGGTTCCTTCCGTGGTTTCTCCGAAAAAATCATCCCAGTCTGTAAAGTCTGAGGCGATGTCATTTCCTACATACTCGTCCATGTCCCTTCTGTCTCTTTTAGTAGGCCTACCTTCTCCTTTAATTCTATAATAATCCTGTGACATTTTACGGAGTTTCAATAACTCATACTGCTCCTTGTCTGTCACATCCTGTATATGAAGAGAAACTAACTTTGCTCCGAGCCTGCTTTTAGGGATCTGAATAACTTTTATTTTATAATCAATCTGGTTTTTGCGGATTTTAATAACATCTCCTTCTTTCACCTCCTTAGACGACTTCACAGCAGAGGTTCCTAAGAAAACTCTGTTCTTTTTAATTTCCTCTGTTGCAATACTTCTCGTCTTATAAAAACGAATGCACCATAAAAATTTATCTATTCTCATATTTTTTTATACTTTTGCCGTTATATTATTTGTAAAGTAATTAAAGTTTTTTGAAATGAAAAAAATATTTTTATATATCCTTGCGGGATCTTTATGTTTTTCTGCATGTAAGAAAGATGACGAAGTTGAAACTTATAAAGAGCCTGAAGACATCGCTGTTCAAAACAGCTATGACGATCAAGCCATTAAGAAGTTTATGAATGATAACTATCTGGATGCTCAGGGAAACATAAAAACCTTCAGTACAACAGATACCAGTGATGACAATGAAAAAAAATTATCAGACCTGCCCTATGAAACACTTCCATCCGGAACTATCTACATTATGAGAGAAGGCGCACAGCCAACTGAAAATCCTCAAACTATAGAAACAAACGATATTCTTACCCTTATGGTAAAAGCTAATGCCCATTTAGCAACTAATACGGATGGAAATGTAGCTTTCATTTCAACCCTGAAAATGGTGAATACTATTAACGACAATGCTATTCCAATGATTGATCCGGCATTCTTTTATGTTAAAAAAGCGTTTTTAACTAATGGACTAACCAGAAGTTATTATGAAATTGAAGGTTTCCAGGAAGCCATTAAGAAGTTCAAAGCTTTTGATAATATTCCAAGCGGAAGTCCCTATAATCTTCAGGGAGTAATCCTTGTTCCATCAAGAGCTGCTTTTGCAAGAGATCCTCATTATCCGTATATCGGAAACAATTCTTTAAGAAACTATTCTTTCAGTTTCAATTTTCAGGTGTATGGAAGAAAAGCAAGACCTACAGATCAGGAATAAATCAAAAAATATACAGTAAAAAAAACGCCTTCATAATGAAGGCGTTTTTTATTTTCTTTATGATCTTGCTTTCTGCTTTACATTTCCCAGAATATCAGGGAAATAAAGATCAGCCAGATGGTCAAATTCATCTCCTCTCATAAACATGGTGGCATCCACTTCTTCATAAGAAGTTCTTCCTGCTGCTGCAATCAGTTCATTACAGGTATGCAACGTATTTTTGTGGAAGTGATATACTCTTTCACTTTTATCAGTCACATCAAGTCCTTTAACAAGCATTTTATCCTGAGTAGCAACACCTGTAGGACAGTTGTTGTTATTACATCTTAAAGCCTGGATACATCCTAATGAAAACATAAAGCCTCTCGCATTATTACACATATCAGCTCCCATTGCTACAGCCCTAAGTATATCTAAACTCGTCAGTACTTTTCCACTGGCAATCACTCTTAATTTACTTCTTAAATTATAATTATTAAGCGTTCTATTAACGAAAATCAAAGCTGGTTCCAGCGGCATTCCTACTCCATCAGAAAATTCCGGCGGTGCAGCTCCGGTTCCTCCTTCTGCTCCATCTATTGTAATAAAATCCGGATAAATTTTTAAAACATTCATCTGTACACAGATATCCTCAAATTCTTTGGTATCCCCAATACAAAGTTTAAAGCCAACCGGTTTACCCCCAGAAAGTTCTCTCAGTTTCTGTACAAATCTTAACAGACCTGCAGCATCAGAAAATGAACTGTGAGACGGTGGTGAAATAACAGTCATTCCTGGCGTGACGTGACGGATCTTCGCAATTTCAGGTGTATTTTTCACACCCGGAAGCACTCCTCCATGTCCTGGTTTTGCTCCTTGAGAAAGCTTAATTTCCACCATCTTTACATTGGGAAGGGTTGCGTACTTTTCAAACAGTTGAGGATTAAATTTCCCCTCTTCATCACGGCATCCGAAATATCCGGTTCCGATCTGCCAGCAAAGGTCTCCGCCCTCCATATGGTATGGAGAAATCCCCCCCTCACCAGTATTATGATAAAAATTTCCTTTTTTCGCACCTCTGTTCAGTGACATCTGTGCTCTGTCACTTAACGCTCCAAAACTCATTGCCGAAATATTAAATAATGAGGCATGATAGGGCTGAGTACACTGTTCTCCTCCCACCCATACTCTCGGAAGTTCTTCTACAGGTGATTTTGCATAGATAGAATGCTTGATCCCCTCATATTTTCTGTGGTTAACTTCTAACTGCGTTCCGAAAGCAACGGTATCACTTAGATTTTTCGCTCGTCTGTAGACTGCAGAACGCTGGTTTCTGGGAAATGGTTTCCCGTCTGTTTCCCTTTCGATGAAATACTGCTGCATTTCGGGTGAAATACTTTCGAAAAAGTACCTGAAGTAACCCAAGACCGGGAAGTTCCTCAAAATAGCGTGTTTCGACTGGTAAGCATTGTAAACACCCAATGCATAGATGGCAGATAACAGGATGGGTATCCAATAATGCGCTCTGATCAGTAATGCGACGATCCATGTAGCAGTTACTAATACAATTCCCCAAGATAAAAACTTATCTCTCATGAATGTAGTATTTAAAAGTTAAAATAAATTTAGTGGAAATTTCGCAAAGAGACTACGCTTTTGCTAAAAAACTTTCGAAGGATGATTGCACAGAAACCGTGCCATCTGACAGGATTTTTTCTAAATTTAGAAATTCAATCTGATTTACGAATGCAGGATCAAAATCTTTCTGGACTCTCACATAGTTTTCAGTGAAGCCATACATTTTTCCATCTTTATTTTCGTGCTCCCAAAGAACAGGAAGCGTTTTCCCAAGCTGGGTCTGATAAAATGCCATTTTTTTCTTTTCAGAAAGTATTCTAAGCATTTTATTACGTTTTTTTCTTTCCGGAATAGGAACTACCCCATCCATATCGGCAGCTTCTGTATTTTCTCTTTCAGAATAGGTAAAAACGTGAAGATAAGTGATTGGAAGCTCATTCAGGAAATTATAAGTCTCCATGAATTTTTCTTCCGTTTCCCCCGGGAATCCTACAATGACATCTACACCGATAGCCGCATCAGGCATTACCTCGCGGATTTTGTTTACTCTGTCATTGTACAGCTTCGTAAGATAACGACGTTTCATTTTTTTCAACAGATCATCGCACCCCGACTGCAGCGGAATATGAAAATGAGGAACAAAGCTCTTGCTTTTCGAAACAAGATCAATACTTTCATCTTTCAGAAGATTTGGCTCAATAGAAGAAATACGTATTCTTTCAATTCCCTCTACTTTATCCAGTTCGGAAATTAAATCAAGGAACGTATGTTCATGTCTTTTATTACCAAATTCACCTTTTCCGTAATCCCCTATATTGACTCCTGTGAGAACAATTTCTTTAATATCCCTTGCAGCAATTTCTGTGGCGTTTTTAATGACATTCTCAATAGTATCTGAGCGTGAAATTCCTCTTGCCAGTGGAATGGTACAGTACGTACATTTATAGTCGCATCCGTCCTGAACTTTCAGAAAAGCTCTTGTCCGGTCACCAATGGAATAACTTCCTATAAAAAAATCGGTTTCTTCAATTTCACACGAATGAACTATTCCTTCATTCTCCATCTTCTCAAGATCATCAAGGTAACTTAAGATATTGAACTTCTCTTTAGCTCCAAGGACAAGATCTACACCGTCGATCTGCGAAATTTCTTCAGGTTTCAGCTGAGCATAACATCCTACGATAACTACCAGTCCTTCCGGATTGGCTTTCATTGCTCTCTTCACGTGAAGTTTACACTCACGGTCAGCGTTTTCAGTTACTGAACAGGTATTGATCACATAGACATCCGCTTTATCATCAAAACTGACTTTATCATAGCCTGCATCTGTCAATTGACGGGCAATAGTAGATGTTTCCGCAAAATTTAATTTGCAGCCAAGTGTATGAAATGCGGCAGTTCCGTGAAAAGTAGACATTTATTTACTCCTGAATTTTATGGGTGCAAAGATAGTAATTTTAATAAGAATTCTAAATCGATTCAGTCTATTATTTATATTCGTCCCTTACTTCAGAACTGTTTTGAAAGCATACGGGAGATGAATTGGGTTCTTCATTTTCACCGGAAAACCTGTCTTTCATTTCATTATTAAATTCCTGAGACTTATTTTTTGCAATAGAAAGTGTTTTCCAATGATCATTTTTCATCATCTTCGCAATATACACGATCTGCCCGATATGATAGGGATAATGGGCAAGCTGGCGAAAAACAGCATCAATTACTGAGTGCGATTCTCCTCTTATGTAAATTATATCAGATAAGTTATGATCATTAATCTGTTCCAAAGCCTCAAAAAGACACTTCCAGCCAGACTCCCAATAATCTACGACTTCATCCTTTGTTTTGAATGTATTGATAAACTCATCATCCCGCTTTCTCCATAATTTTTCTCCGTCTTCCGTGAAAAAATTAGTCCATCTTGAAAGCATATTTCCCGCTATATGTTTTACAATTACAGCAATAGAATTGCTTTCCTCATTAAACTGCCAGAAGATCTGCTCATCGGAAAGCTGTTCGAATGATTTATCTCCTAGGGATTTATAATACTTAAAACGTGTAATAAAAAGATCTTTCATTATATCTAAAATAAAAACCAAGTTACTCATTTTCCCGTATATAAAAGTAAATCGTAATATGGTATGTCAGATCAGTGATTTTATGAAGGATTTGAATTCGTTAGATATTAAACATCTCGAAAAATGGTTTACAGATGAAAGTGTAATCTGGATTCCTCCCACGAAAGAAATTTCAGGGAAGAATAGAATTTTAGCTTTATTCAAAGCTATCTTCCGAAAGTATGACTGTATTGAATGGCAGGTCTTTGAAATTTTCCCACTGGGAGATCAAAAGTATTTCTATCAGACTAAGTCGTACGGAACCATGATTAATAAAGGCATCTATGAAAATAATATCTGTACGGTTGTCCATTTTTCGGAAGCAGGAAAAATCATTTATCTTTCTGATTATTTTAAAGATACACAAGCTTTTAATTAAAGGCTTTATCTTTCATAAGACCAAAATAAAACCACTTCTTTCGAAATGGTTTTATCTTTAAATAGTTTATTATTAAAAAAGCTTAATCTCTGTTTTTAACCACAATCCATCCTGAATACTTGATTGGTGTGTTCATTTTATCATTTTCGTTCCAGCCTACAGAATACCAATAGTTTCCTGTTGTCACTTTCACACCGCCTTTGATGGTTCCGTCCCACTTATAGCCCGTTGATTTATCTACCTGGAAAATCATAGTGCCATAACGGTCAAAGATATTCATCACAAGGTTTTTCTTATTCGCTAATGCTGAATAATCAATCACATCATTATAACCGTCACCGTTTGGAGTGATCACATTGATCAGATTAGGAACCACTATGCTGATTTCTATAGGATCACAGTCATAAGAATCTTTTACAAAAATAGTAGCGTCACCTCTTTTGACATTACTGAATACATTGGAATCCTGCCAGTTGATATTATCCATTGAATATTTGTAAGCAGGAGTTCCCCCCAGAACAAATACCGTCACTGTAGTGCTTGAAATTTCAATACTTGAAACAACAGGCTGCTCAGACGGATATACTTTTACATTTTGCAATACTATACAGTCTCCTGTTTTAAGTTTTACCCAATATGTACCTACACCTACATTTGTGATAGCCTGCGTCGTTGCTCCTGTACTCCATTCGTAGCCATTAAATCCAGGTCCGGCATCTAAAGTGGTTTTATCTTCTACGCAAATAATTTTATCTTTAAGAACACTTGAGTAAACGGGATCAATAACCACCAGAGTAATTTTGGCAATATTATAGCATCCCTGTGCATTAGATACCCTTACATAAACAACACCACTGGGAGCAATGTATGCTGCCGGTGTAGTAATTTCATTGGTCTGATTGGCTGCATCTGTCGCTGAAGGATAATATTTCTTCACAGCCCCGTTCTGCATGGTTACCGATGCTCCTGTAAGGTTAAAAGATGCTGTAGAAGGACTTGTCTGTATAGAACATGATCTTAAAGTAGCATCATTCACTACTACTACAGGATGAAATTTCAATAGGATTTGCGCTATCGCAGTACATCCGAAAGGTGAAATCACTTTCACATAAATTGTTGCCTCTGCGGAAGTAAATGCAGTTGGATTTGTAATTTCATTGATTCCTGCATTGAGATCAGAAAGGGTATTGTAGTATTTCTTGATTACTGCCGGATCTGCAATTACATCTGCTGTTGTCAGATCATACACCGAAGTACCTGCATTATTATTGTTGCACTGAGTCAGCGTTGCATTTTTTGTTGTGATCTTACCATCTCTAAACTTAAATGTTCCGATCTGTTTACATTTATTGAGCGGGCTGTTTGGATTGGTAGGGTCTGTATATCCTATGCTGTAATAGTAAATAGACGTAGTATTTACTGTTGTAGGAACAGTAATAGGATTATTTCCCGTTAAGGCATCATTCTGACTTGTGTGATAACTTACATTAAAGTTTGGATTTCCGTTTAGAATTCCGGCAGACAGTGTAGAAAAATCAAATACAGCCGGATTAACGCATATAATCACTTCTCTGGGATCTGCAGGATTAGCTGCGGGAACTCCCGGCGGATTAAATGGGAATGGCTGTGTATTAGGATCGGTAAAAGGCGATGCCAATGTGGCAGTTCCTCCCCAGGTTAAAGAAAACGGAGCTAACGTTGGATTAAATACATCAACCCAGTTATCGATGTATAGATAATAGGTTTGTCCTGCCACAACATCTAAATACCTGCAGTAAGGAGTAGAGGAACCTCCAATAGCATTGGTAATCGTGCTGGTCATATTTAATCCTGTTGACGGCCCTACTCCTACGACAGTTGCCGCATTACAGCGTATAGGTGAGCCCAAACTACCACAGCTAACATTAGGACCATAAATCGCCCAATCATAATCTGCGTCCGGATCATTAGGAACCAAATCAAAAGTAAGGGTTCCGCTCGTGGCAATTGTAACTTTGTACCAGATCGAATTATGCTCACCTGTTGATAAGCATCCACCTAAATTTTCATTAACGGCTCCGATTCCGAAAGGACTGTAAGTAATATTCGAATTACCACAAACTGCCAAAGCTGTCGCACAATCTGCCTGCGCGAAGAAAGTCTGTGATATCCCGAAAAAAATAAGAAGTAAAAGTTTTTTCATAGATATATAGTTTTTAGTTGATTTGATTTGAAATCACATGGTATGTATTGATTTACAACACATACACCAAATATACCTATATTTTAATCACAAACAATGGATTTTTGAAAATCTTAAATTATTTTAAATAAAATCATTAAATAATTACGATATAACAACATAAACAAGCACTATTTTATACTTGTAATATTTCCACATAAATTTTCAAGATGAAAAATTTTATGGAATGGACTCTTCACTTCCTGAAGGTGTTCTTTATCCTGAATGAACGTATATCTGGAAGCAATGGAGTTCATATCTGAGACAATCACCAGCCAGCATTCATCTACGGAAGTATCGTAATAAGGAAATTTTTCATTTTTTTTATCGATCAGTTCAAGAATCTTTTCGGAGCAGAGTTCATCAAAAAGATTCATGCTGTACTCATGAGTGATAAAAACATTTCTGCGGTGAAAAGATTTTCTCATTCCCTTCACACAACCCACAGCCTTATTCCTTTTGATACTCTTATAAATGCTGACAATATTTTCTTCCTGTTCATCAATATTGTCAAACTTGATATTAGGATGAAATTCTAAAAAATAAACACCACGGTATTTCGCGGTGTCTTCCTGTTCTAATAATATTTCTGCCTGACGGAACATCTTATTTAAATTACTTTCAACTTTTTTCATTTCAAGATGATTGATCACTTCGGTCAATTCTATTCCGATCTTCTTATCGTTAAGTTTTGCGATAAAGTCCGGGCTTTCGCAAGTAAGATCTTCAAATTTAACATCCGGAAAATGATGCATAAAAGAGTTAAGCAGTAAAATCTCAGACTTCTTTCTGTATTTTTCGCGATCATGAAGGAGAGATTCGTCTATTTTACGGTGATACTTTTCCATCGGCTTTTTTTTCAAATGCCGGTTCATGTAGTACAAGCTTAGATTCTTTATTAAATCCTCATCAGAAAATGTCTTTTTCATGGGTGATTTTTTTATGTGACCAAAGAACACATGCTATATTGGTTTCACCGTTAGAAGTTTTTGATTTTCAAAAATTTACATATTAAAGGTAGGTAAAAAAACTATTCATCAGATACTTTTAAATTAATTTATCAAATAATTAATGTAAAGTTTATTTTCATAATCAATACCTTTAGCCATCTAAATACAAAACTGTGATTTATGGATTTTAAAAATTTTAAAATACCTTACAGCATCAATCCACAATATTCTAAAAAAGCTGCTTATTTTTCGATGGAGTTTGCCATCGAACAGGTTTTGAAAATATATTCAGGAGGATTAGGATTTCTGGCAGGGTCCCACATGAGAAGTGCATACAACCTGAAACAGGATCTTATCGGAATAGGAATTCTATGGAAGTTTGGGTATTATGATCAAGCCAGAAACCATGATCAAACCCTTCAGCCTGTATGGACAAAAAAAATGTACAGTTTCCTCGAAGACACAGGAATAAAATTCCAGATCGAGATCCACAGCGCACCGGTATGGGTTAAAGTGTGGTACCTTGATCCCGAAATATTCAACACTGCACCTATGTTTTTCCTTTCTACAGATGTTCCTGAAAATGATCATGTTTCTAAAACCATCTGTCATAAATTATATGATGCTAACGAATCTACAAAGCTTGCCCAATATATCCTGTTAGGAAAAGGAGGAGCTAAGTTACTGGATGAAATGAACACCGAAAGAGATGTATACCATCTGAATGAAGCTCATGGACTTCCCGCTGCATTCTACCTTCTGAAAAAATATAACGGAGACTTAAACAGGGTAAAAGAAAAGTTGGTTTTCACAACCCACACTCCTGAAGAGGCAGGAAACGAAAAACACAATCTGAAACTGTGTTATGATATGTCCTATTTCTCAGGGTTCAGTATGCAGGATGTGAAAAGCATTGAAGGTGCCGATGATGACCGCTTCAACCATTCGTTATGTGCTTTGAAAATGGCAAGAAAAGCAAACGGAGTATCCCAGCTTCATGGTACTGTTTCCAGAGCGATGTGGAGCAAATATCCGGGAATCTGCGAAATTACGTCTATTACCAATGCACAGGAATTCAAATACTGGGCGGATAAACCTCTTTACAACGCCAAGGACGAAAATGATGAAACCGTTTTTGATTATCGCAAAAAACATTTAAAGAAAAGATTATTTACGATCGTTGCTGATCAGACAGGAAACCTGTTCAATCCCAATATTTTCACCATTGTCTGGGCAAGAAGATTTGCTGGCTACAAACGTGCAGATTTGCTGCTGCATGATAAGGAAAGGTTCTACAGATTATTAAACAACCCAAAATATCCGGTACAGATCATTTGGTCTGGTAAACCTTATCCTATGGACTATTCTGCTATCTCCACATTCAATACATTGGTAGAAGAAAGTAAAAATCATAAAAATATGGCTGTTCTTACAGGCTATGAACTTTCTTTAAGCAAGTCTATGAAGCAGGGATCTGATTTATGGTTAAATAACCCAAGGGTACCAAGAGAAGCTTCGGGAACTTCCGGAATGTCTGCTGCGATGAACGGATCTGTAAACCTGTCTACTGATGATGGATGGATTCCCGAATTTGCAAAGCCCGGAGAAAATTCATTTGTTGTTCCAAAAGCAGATTATTTAAACATGAGTATCTACGAACAGGACACTTATGATCTGAATAAACTGTATGAGATTCTTGAAAACGAGATTCTTCCAACGTATTATGATCATCCTGACCGATGGAGAAAAATACAGTATAATGCCATGAATGATGTAAAAGACCATTTCAATAGTGATAGAATGGCAGACGAATATTATAAAATACTTTATAAATAGTTGAAAAGCCTTTCAATAAAAAATTCCGTGAAAAAGTATTCACGGAATTTTTATTGAAATTATTCCTTTTTCTTTTTAGGCACCTTTAAGCCTTTTTCTTTAGCTTCAGAAATTCCAATAGCTATAGCCTGTTTTCTGTCAGTAACTTTTTCTCCTGAAGAGGATTTCAGTTTTCCCTCTTTGAATTCATGCATTACTTTTCCTACTTTGTCCTGAGCTTTATCTGAATATTTTGTTTTGCTCATGATAAAAAATTTAAGATTTTGGCAGGGATACCCCTAATTCATAAACTTCAGCGTGCTTCAAATATTTTGAACGTTCTCTGGAAGTGACCGATTCAAAATGGTCATTCTTAATCACAATAATCGGGTCTTCAATATTTTCGATTTCGAAACTGGCAAAATACCTTTCATCGGGACTTGTTTTATCTTTATTTGCTTTTATTTTCTGCAATTCATCTGCGTATTTTCTAAATCCTGGATCTGATGAGTGAATAAATTTGTATTCGTCCCCGGCATAGACATAATAGTGGAGTTTTTTTTCAATAAGCCCGGCCTCATTTGTAAGTTGTGGGTTATCGTTTCCATCCTTAAATCCAACTTCTACTAAAGTTCCTCCTTTCTTGGCTGCGCATTCTTCAGCATCTTTAAAGCTTGAAAATCCGGTATAAACGATCTGATCGGCTAAAACGTAGCGATTCAGTTTCTGATTGTATGCATTCGTTTCCATAATTATTATTTAATTTGATTCTATATTAATACATTCAATTTTTTTGCCAAATTGTTAATTTTAAAAAATTCACTGGATAATGAATTTTTTTATTATTTTAGAAGTTGTAATTCAAAAAAAATAGTACACTATGAAAAATCTCAAAAAAATGGCAAGAGAGCAATTAAAAGAAGTAAAGGGAGGCGTTTTGCCTGGAATGAAAAAATGCTTAGATCCTGTTACCTGTGAAACCAAAATATGGTACGCAGCAGTAGCTTTGGACAGCCCATGTACTCCATCAGTTCCTCTGTGCCTAACGGAGCTTAATCCGCCTATTGAGTAAGAAGTATTTGTAAAAATAACAACAAAAACAGGATTCCAATGTCCTGTTTTTGTTGTTTTATGTCGTTATATGAGTAAGAATTATTAAATTTGGAATCATTAAAATTAGAAATGAAAAAATTACTCTTAACTCTTACTGTGGCTGTGGCATTCCATAATGTATCGGCACAGGAAATCACTTTAGATAAAATATATTCAGGATATTACCGTGGGAAAGGAATTGCCGGTATTGCTTCCATGAAGAACGGAGAGAATTATCTGGTCATTGAACCGACAGGAATTGCTAAGTATTCGTACAAAACTTCGCAAAAGGAAGGAAATATTGTTGACGGTAAATTTGAGAGTTACGAATTCTCTGATGATGAGTCAAAAATTCTTCTTTTAAAAGAAAGCCAACCTATTTACAGACATTCTTTCCTTGGAAAATTTGATGTTAAAGATTTAAAATCAGGAAAAACAATCAGCTTAAATGATGGGCAGGCACTTCAGGAACCAAGATTTTCTCCAGACGCCACTAAAGTAGCTTTTATTGTAGAAAATAATTTATTCTATCAGGATCTGAACTCGGGAGAAATCACTCAAATAACAAATGACGGCAGGAAAAATTCAATTATCAACGGACTTGCAGACTGGGTATATGAGGAAGAATTCGGGCATGCAAGACAATACGAATGGACAAAGAATTCTGATGCTGTAGTATTTGTAAAATCTGACGAAAGCCAGGTTCCGGAAATTTACATTCCGATCTATGGAAAAAATCTTTATCCAGCTGAAATGCGTTACAAATATCCTAAAGCAGGAGAAAAAAACTCTATTGTTTCAGCTCAGCTGTACCGTCTTGACACAAAAAAGACGATGCCTCTGAATTTAAGTTCTTTCAAAAATTATTATATTCCGAATGTCATTCAGACAGCAAAACCTGACGAAATTGTTTTGGTTACTTCCGAAAGAATTCAGAATGCTTCTGATATTTTAAAGGTTAATACCAAAACCGGAGCTATCCAGAAATTATTCACAGAAACAGATGAAAAATGGATCGATACAGACAGCCCTACCCTTGAATTCCTTGAGGATGATTCTTTCCTTTGGGCCTCTGAAAGAGATGGAAACCGACACCTGTACTGGTATGACAAAGACGGAAAACTTAAAAAGCAAATCACAAAAGGAAACTGGGAAGTAACGGATTATTATGGATTCAATCCTAAATCTAAAGAGATTTACGTTCAGACCACTGAAAAAGGAAGCATCAACAAAGTGATTTCCAAAGTCAATATCGAAAACGGAAAATCTCAGCTGATCTCTAACGCTGAAGGAAATAATTCTGCCAACTTCAGTAAAAACTACAGCTATTTCATTGAAACATCTTCTACAGCTTCAAAACCTTACACTTTTGTATTAAAGGACGGAAATGGTAAAACCGTTAAAGAACTTCAGAATAATAATGATCAGCTTCAGAAATTAAAAGCAGATAACTTTTCAGAGAAAGAATTCATCACTATTCCAAACGGTGCCGGAGACCAAATGAATGCATGGATCATCAAGCCTAAGAATTTTGATCCGAATAAAAAATATCCTCTGTTTATGTTCCAGTATTCCGGACCGGGATCGCAGCAGGTAGCTAATTCATGGGACACAGGAAATACTTTATGGTTTAACCACTTGGTGCAGAAAGGCTATATTGTTGCCTGTGTAGACGGCCGTGGAACAGGATACAAAGGGACTAAATTCAAGAAAGCAACTTATATGAATTTAGGAAAATACGAGATTGAAGATCAGATCACCGCTGCGAAATGGTTCGGAACACAGTCTTATATTGATAAATCAAGAATCGGAATGTTCGGATGGAGTTTCGGCGGGTATATGACCAGTTTAGCGATGACCAAAGGTGCAGATGTTTTCAAAGCGGGAATTGCTGTAGCCCCGGTAACCAACTGGAGATATTATGATTCTGTATATACGGAACGATTCATGAGAACGCCTCAGGAAAATCCGGATGGATATGACAAAAACTCACCTACAGAATATGCAAAACTGTTGAAAGGTAAATTCCTGTTAATTCACGGAACGGCTGATGATAACGTACACTTCCAGAATTCTATGGAATTTTCTGAAGCTTTGATCCAGAATAAAAAACAGTTTGATTTTATGGCCTACCCTGATAAAAACCATGGAATCTATGGTGGACAAACCAGACCACAGCTATATCAGAAAATGACTGATTTCATTATAGAGAATCTGTAATGAAGTATTTATTTGTTTTTTCAATGCTCTTATGCTATTCTTTTGCAGAATCGCAGGCTTTGGCATTGACAAAAGAGAAAATGGAGGTTGCTGTTTTTTCGGAAGGAAATTGGGAAATCAGAAAAATCAAAGATGAATTCAAACTTTCTCAAACAACAGCAATTACCGAAAACGGGGCAAAACTTATCCTGTATAAAGATAAAACATGGAAATACGCAAACATTAAAGACCGCGAGGCTTTTGAAAACATTCCTGTCAATAAGCAGATTCTTACAAAACCATCCTCCGCAGATTCATTGGTAAGAAGTGAATATGCTGATGGTGGTGTTTATTTTAACAAGAAAAAATGGAACGCTTACGAAAGTGACAATCTTCGATTTTCTGAGTATAATTTTGTAAGTTCAGATGACTCAAAACTTTACGGCTATTTCTACTGCATCAATTCGAAAAAAAAGAATATTGAGGTTATTAAAGATGAAGCCATTGGCTCTATTTTGAATCTTCCTAATAATTCAACTTTAAAGAGTACGGAGTACAGAACTGTGAATGGTTTACCTATGTTCCATATATATTATAGCAGAAAACTGGATACCGGCACTTTTGATGTTCTGGATAATTATTTTCAAACTACTTATGGTTATTGCCATATTTCAGCATATACTTACAGCAAACAGTTTACGAAAAACCAAGAAGAACTGGAAAAACTGATCAATGGGCTTTCAGAAGCTGAACAGTGGAAAAGATATGAACAATATCTAGTACCGCCGCCTCCACCTTCAAAATAAACGAATATCTTAATCCCTTTCAAATTCTGAAAGGGATTTTTATTTATTTCATTAATCGTTTAGGGATGTATTATTTATTTTATCAATTGAAATTAAAAACTTATTTTTGGGAAATTTGAAATTTGATTATATGAAGACTAAACATCCTAAAGGCCTGCCCTTTCTCTTTTTCACAGAAATGTGGGAGCGTTTCGGGTACTATCTGATTCTTGGAATCTTTGTCCTGTATGTTATTGAACCTACAGGAATGAAAGGCGGACTTGGACTTCCGGATAAAACAGCTGATGATATTTTCGGAACATACATCGCTTTGACCTATTTAACTCCCTTCCTTGGAGGATTTTTGGCTGACAGGGTCTTAGGATATATCAAATCTATCTATCTGGGCGGAATTCTAATGGCCGCAGGATATATAGGAATGGGGGTTTTCAAAGAGCTTCCCCTTTTTTATGGTTCTTTAGCATTGATTATTATTGGAAATGGTTTCTTTAAACCTACTATTTCAACACTGCTAGGAAACCTTTATTCTGAAGAACCTTATAAGGCAAACAAAGACTCTGGATATAATATTTTCTATATGGGAATCAATATCGGAGCCTTTATCTGTAATATTATTGCAGCCTTCATGCGTAACAAATTCGGATGGGGTGAAGCTTTCATTACTGCAGGGGTAGGAATGCTTGTAGGGCTGGTGATTTTTACAATAGGAAGAAAACACTATATCCATGCTGCACAGATGAAACCTGTACAGGAAGGAGATACCAAGCTTTCTGAAATATTAATGAAAGTTTTTGTTCCTGCTATTGCCATTGGGGCTATAGGATGGTTTATTCCCGGAAATATTTTTGGAAGTGACAGTACAGATGCTTTTATTTTTGCCTGCTTACCCGTAATCTATTTTTATGCTTCGCTTTACTTTAAAGCTAAACCTGAAGAAAAACCTTCTATTGGAGCGCTGCTTTCGGTATTTCTGATCAGTATGTTCTTCTGGGCAGTTTTCAAACAGAATGGTACAGCTCTTACAAGATGGGCCAACTACTATACGGACCGAAGCGTTCCCGCTTCCCTGGAAAAGCCGCTTGAAGACATTTATATGGTAGAGGGGAAAAGCTATGACGATAAAGAAGTTCCCGTCTATGATAACCAATTTCAGTCTCAAAAAGATAAAGATGGAAAAAGTATTAAAGAAACAGGAAAAGACATCTATTTCAAAAATATCACTCCCGAACAACGTGCAGCTTTAGAAAAAAATCCTGAATCTAAAGTGTATTTATATAATACGGAATTATTCCAGTCGATCAATCCATTCTGGGTCATTGCCCTTACTCCGCTGGTGGTAGGTTTCTGGGCGTTATTAAGAAGAAAAGGAAAAGAACCTTTAACACCAACAAAAATTGTCCTGGGATTATTTATTTCTGCATTATCCTGTCTTGTCATGGTGCTCGCGGTCATGGCCGGAGAGAACGGAGCGGTAAAAGTTTCTCCTTTATGGCTTGTTGCCGGTTATGGAGTAATTACTGTTGGAGAACTATGTCTTTCTCCTATGGGACTTTCTTTTGTTTCGAAGCTTTCACCGGCTAGAATTACAGCTTTAATGATGGGAGGTTTCTTCCTTGCGAATTCAGTAGGAAATAAACTTTCGGGAATTCTTGCCAGTACATGGTACAACTATGACAACAAAATGAATTACTTCCTTGTTAACTTTGCTTTGTTAATATTTGCGACACTTTTAGGTCTTTCTATGTTAAAAAGATTAAACAAAATCATGAAGGAAAAAGGGCACTAATCCCTAATTATCATAAAGAATATCAAGCTGCAGAATCACTCTGCAGCTTTTTTATTTAAATATAAAATTAAAACCTTGCCAAAAACTCAAAAAAAACTATATTTGTCAGTCTTAACAAAAATTAACAATAGAATGGATAATATTGAAGCATTAAGTCCGAAACCGGATGAATTTGTAGAGAATAAGAATTCAAGGCATCCAAAGGGATTGTGGGTTCTTTTCGGAACAGAAATGTGGGAGCGTTTCAACTTTTATGGGATGAGAGCATTATTGACGCTCTTTATGGTAAATTCCTTATTAATAAAAGAAGCTGATGCGGCAATCATTTACGGTGGATTTTTAGCTTTATGTTATTTAACGCCTCTTTTAGGAGGATTTATTGCAGATAAATATATCGGAAACAGAAATGCCATCTTAATTGGTGGGTCTTTAATGGCTATTGGTCAGTTTCTATTATTTATCAGTGCCTCAACTTTCTCTGCCGATCTGGGCAGTTCAAAAATGATCATGTGGCTCGCTTTATTCGTTATCATTTTCGGTAATGGATTTTTCAAGCCTAATATTTCCTCAATGGTGGGAAGTCTTTATCCTAAACAGGAGAAATCTAAACTAGACTCTGCGTTCACCATTTTCTATATGGGGATCAACATTGGAGCATTCCTGGGACAGTTCATCTGTCCATATGTAGGGGATGTAAAAGATGCAGCTACAGGAGTAAGAGATATTTTTGCATTCAAATGGGGATTCTTAGCCGCTTCAATTGCAATGGTAATTGGAACCGTAACATTCTTTATCCTTAAAAATAAGTATGTAGTTAATCCGGAAGGAAGACCTATTGGTGGATTGCCGAAGAATAATACAAGTGAAGATTTTGAAGAAGGTGAAACGCAAACTGCGAAATTCTCAGGATTATCTTTGGGTATCACCGGCGTTTTATTTGTTATTTTGTTCTTCGCTTTCAGATATCTGCTGGTAGGAGAATTAGGGTTTAAAGCTGTAGAAATGGGGCAGATGATTAAAGGAATTATTTATCCTTTCATTTATGCAGCCGGTATTTCCTTAGCTTTCCTTATCATGAGTTCTGCAGAAAATAAGATTGAAAGACAGAGAATCTGGGTAATTTATATCGTATCTTTCTTTATCATATTCTTCTGGGCAGCTTTCGAGCAGGCAGGATCTTCACTAACATTTATCGCGGATAACCAGACGGACAGAAGCATCTTCGGATGGAATATGCCTCCTTCAATGGTTCAGATCTTCAATGGTATTTTCGTAGTTCTGTTAGCAGTTCCATTCAGTTTAACATGGGATAAATTAAGAGCAAAAGGCAGAGAACCCGTGTCTCCTTTCAAACAGGCAATGGGATTAGCATTGATTGCTCTTTCTTACTTCATTATCGCACACAACGTAAAAGATCTTGGAAATTCAGGATTGCTAGCCATCAAATGGTTAATGCTTCTATATTTCATCCAGACTTGCGGTGAACTTTGTTTATCTCCAATTGGTCTTTCATTAGTAGGTAAACTTGCTCCAAAGAGATTTGCGTCCTTATTATATGGTGTATTCTTTATTTCTAATGCGGCAGGTTACGCTTTAGCAGGTTCATTGGGAGCGCTTATCCCGGCTACTGGTGATAAATTCACCAAAGCAAAGGAGATCGGTGTCAATCTTCAGGATGTTTTAGATAAAAAAGTAACATTAACGACTGAGCAGGCAGCAGCATTTGAGAAAGCTCAGTTGCCATTACACAATCCTACATTTGCAGGATTTGAGATTCATAACTTATTCGAATTCTTTATGGTATTCGTAGTACTTTGTGGTATCGCAGCAGTAATTTTGGCGTTCCTTTCTCCAATCTTAAAGAAAATGATGCACGGTGTAAAATAACCGTTCAATAAAATACAACAAAACCTCTGCTAAGTCAGAGGTTTTTTTTATTTTCGTATGATGGAAATTTCCGAAGATCTTTTATTTCAATCCGTAAAGGAAATTATTACACCGACGCATGCGAAAGTGTTTCGGATAGAGGATTTTACTCTATTGCTCAATTACATCAGCGAAGCCATTCAGAATAGCTGGAATTACCGGGATCTGAAAAGACAAATCAATTCACTTGCCTACGAAAGAGTTCCGGAACATAGGGAACCTCCAGTAGAGAATATCCACAGTATCTTAAAATGCTCGTCTGTTTTTGAGTTTTCAGACTTACTGCCTGATCAAAAAAAACAATATCTTCTCAAGCCAATACCTTCTCTACCTTCCAAAAGAAGAAGAATGAAAAGAAATACAGACCAGGGTAGAATCCATTTCGAACTGGTTCAAAACAATAATAAACAACCCTAATTAAAATCAATCATATACGATTATGAGCTTAACTCTAGAAGAAATACAAAATTTTAAAGGAAAATATCCTAAGCAGCTTTGGACGCTGTTTACGGTAGAGATGTGGGAGCGTTTCTGTTTTTATGGAATGCGGGGCGTACTTACCATTTTTATGGTCGACCAGCTGGGTCTGTTAGAAGACAAAGCGAACTTACAATATGGTGCTATACAAGCCTTTATATATGCTTTCACATTTATTGGCGGAATTTTTGCCGATAAAATTCTCGGATTCAAAAAGTCTTTGGTTTTTGGAGGACTTATTATGACTGTCGGAAACCTTATCATTGCTTTTTCTCCGCATGACTTCTTTTACTTCGGGATTACCTGCTCTATTATTGGGACGGGTTTTTTCAAACCTAATATTTCTTCAATGGTAGGAGAACTGTACAAGGAGGATGACCCGAGAAGAGATGCCGGGTATGGACTCTTTTATGCTGGAATCAATATTGGCGGACTTTTAGGAGGAGCTCTTTGTGTATATCTTGGAAAATATCACTCATGGTCTTGGTGCTTCCTGGCGGCAGCTGTTGTTATGCTTCTGGGCTTAGTAACTTTTTTTGCAACAAAAAAATCGTTGGGACCTATCGGAGATTCTCCGCTACAGGTACTTCCGCAATCTAAAAGAACCCTGAGAGAGGTATTGGTATATATTGGCGCTTTGCTAAGTATGCCTCTTATTTTTATCATGGTAAAAAATACGGATTATACAGATTATTTCATGTATCTAATAGGTATTGCAGCGGTAGGTTATTTCATAGTTGAAACATTGAAACAAACATCTCCTTATCAGAAGAAACTTGTAGCTGCGTTTATATTTATTTTCATGTACTTTCTGTTCAACTCTATTTATGAGCAAAGTGGAGGATCTTTATCTTTATTCGCTAAAGACAATTTGGTTCACAACCTGTTAGGCTTTGGGATGGATCCCAATATCATTAACAACAGTGCCAATTCACTCTTTATCATTCTTTTCAGCCCGCTTATCGGTTTAGCGTGGATTGCCTTAAACAAGAGGAAGCTTGAACCCAATACAATCAATAAGTTTGGAATTGGATTCTTATTTCTGGCCGGAGGATTCTTCTTATTTTACAGTTTAAGATATTTCGCTGGTGCAGACGGGAAATCTTCACTTAATTTATTTACTTTCACATGGTTGGTCATCACTTTCGGTGAATTATGTTTAGGACCTATCGGAATGTCTATCATTACTAAATTATCTCCTAAGAAAATGTTTGGGATGATGATGGGCTTATGGTTTTTAGCCAGTGCTTTTGGACAGTTTGCTGCAGGAAAAATCGGTGCCAGTTTCTCTGAAGCAAATACAGGAAATACAAACATGACTAAACTCATCGCTTATACTGATGGATACAAAACTCTGGGAATCTATGCATTAATTGCTGGTGTGGTATTAATTTTGATGTCATCATTCGTCAGAAAATTAATGCAGGATGTAAAATAAAGTAAGCAAGATTATGCTTATTTTTACATAAATATCAAATTATGAAGAAAATTATAAGCATAATACTTCTACTTATAGTAAATTTTAGCTTTGCGCAGGTAAAGTGGATGACTATTGAAGAAGCTTTAAAAGCTCAGAAAGAAAATCCAAAAAAAATTCTGTTAGATTTTTATGCGGACTGGTGCGGTCCATGCAAGATCATGGACAAAAAAACATACGGTCATGCAGTGATTGCTCAGATTTTAAATGATAATTACTATCCTGTAAAGTTTAATGCTGAAGAAAAGAAATCTATTGACGTTTTTGGAAGAACATTTTCTAATGATAATACAGAATCTAAAAAAGGAAAAAACTCTTTACACGAATTCACCCAATATATGAATGTGGGTGCAGTTCCCAGTACTGTATTTCTTGATGAGAAAGGAGGCCCGATTACCATCCTTCAGGGAGAACTCTCCGCAAAAGAACTGGAACCCTATTTGGAGTTTATCTCAAAAGACCTCTTCAAAAAAATCCGTACGAGGGAGCAATGGGAAGATTATCAGAAAAAATTCAAATCTAAAATCAAAGATTAAAACCATACAGCGGCTTTCAAAAATTGGAAGCCGCTTTTTTTAATCTTACCGGCCAATATTTTCGATAAAAAATTTTAATCTTAAGCCTATTTTCCCGAAATTAGGGCTCATTTTTAAAAATGACTTTAGAAACCTCCATAGAATATGTAAAAGGAATAGGTCCTGACAGAGCCAAACTTATCAAAAGTGTACTGGGGCTTTCTACCGTTGATGACCTTTTGAATTTTTATCCTATCCGCTATCTGGATAAAAGTAAAATATATAAAGTTTCTCAGCTTGAGGAAAGTGGTATTGAGATACAGCTTAAAGGCAGAATCACGCAGGTGCAGGAAATCCAAACCGGAAAAACAAAAAGGCTGTCGGCAAAATTCAATGATGACACCGGGACAATGGATCTGGTATGGTTCCAGTATTCAAAATGGCTGAAAGAGCAGCTGCCGATCAACCGTGAAGTATATATTTTCGGAAAGATCAATGCTTTTAACCGCCAGTTTTCTATGCCTCATCCGGAAATAGAAGTAGAGGAAAAAAAAGAAGGCGAAAACCGATTAAAGCCTATCTATCCCAGCTCTGAAAAGCTTACTAAAAGAGGATTGAATCAGAGATTTTTTCAGGTTGTCTTAAGGAATATCTGCAAAGAGATCCCTAATCTCGTTGAAGAAAACTTCCCTGACTATCTAATAAAAGCATTTAAATTTTTATCAAGGCAGCATACTTTTTTAAACATCCATTTTCCAAAGGATATGGAGCATTTTGAAAAAGCAGATAACAGACTGAAGTTTGAAGAGTCTTTCTTTTTTCAGCTGGGATATGCCCTGAAAAAACTTCACCACAAAACACATTCACCGGGAAACCCATTTCCCGTTGTAGGTGATCATTTCAATAATTTTTATAATCACCATATTCCCTTTGATCTTACTAACGCCCAAAAAAGGGTTTTAAAAGAAATTCGTCTGGATATGAAAAGACCGGTTCAGATGAACAGGCTTCTTCAGGGCGATGTGGGATCCGGAAAAACGATGGTCGCCCTACTGACCATGCTGATTGCTATGGATAACGGTTTTCAGAGCTGTATGATGGCTCCTACTGAAATTCTAGCACAGCAGCACTATAATGGGATCAAAGAACTTTTAGAGGCAACCGATATCAATGTACGTCTCCTGACAGGTTCTACAAAAACCTCAGAAAGAAAAGTCATTCATGAGGAACTTGAAAACGGAACACTTTCTATATTGGTAGGGACTCATGCCGTTTTGGAAGATAAGGTAAAATTTAAAAACCTGGGTCTGGCCATCATCGATGAACAACATCGGTTTGGGGTGGCACAGCGGGCGAAATTATGGGCGAAAAATAAAATTCCACCACATATCCTGGTGATGACAGCAACCCCTATTCCAAGGACACTGGCCATGAGCTTTTATTCTGATTTGGATGTTTCTGTAATTGATGAAATGCCGGTAGGAAGAAAGCCGATTATAACAGCTCACAGACGAGAGAAAGACAGAACTTATGTGTATAATTTCTGCAGGGATGAGATTAAAAAAGGAAGACAGGTTTATTTTGTGTATCCTTTGATCGAAGAATCTGAAACTTTGGATTATAAAAACCTTATGGAAGGTCTTGATCATGTCATGGATGCATTCTCAGATTACAATACTACGATGCTTCACGGAAAAATGAAACCTGCAGAAAAGGATGCTGCCATGAACTACTTTGCTTCGGGAAAAGCAGAAATTATGGTAGCGACCACAGTAATTGAAGTGGGAGTCAATGTTCCCAATGCTTCTGTAATGGTGATTGAAAGTTCTGAAAGGTTTGGTCTGTCTCAACTTCACCAGTTAAGGGGCCGGGTGGGCCGAGGTGCAGAGCAGAGTTACTGTATACTGATGACTTCCGATAAATTATCTAAAGAGAGCAGAACCCGTATCAAAACAATGACAGAAACCAACGACGGATTTAAAATTTCTGAAGTGGATATGCAGCTCAGAGGTCCCGGAGATATTTTGGGAACACAGCAGAGCGGTGTAGTAGATTTCAAAAGATTAGATCTGGTGAACGATTCCGCTATTATCAAAACAACAAAAAATACGGTTGATAAAATCCTTGAAACAGATCCGCTTCTGGCCAATCCAGACAATCTGATCATCAAAAACTACTATCTGAAGTACTACAAGGGAAAGAATAAATGGAGCAAAATTTCATAAAAAAACCGCGAAAAGAAATCTTTTCGCGGCCCCCTTATAAAACTGTTATTTAGAAGAAATTACTTTTGGTCTGTTAAATAAATTTATTTTAATAGCAAGAACTAATATCTTGTGATTTGGTGTGAAAATATTTATATATTATTTGAATTTTCAGTTCTAACTATTAAAATAAATTTAAAAAACAAAATGAATTATTTTTCCAACTTGCTTATTATAAAAACTAACTGTTTCAAGTTGAAGGAAGTGGGAATGAAACGAATAAATACCCTTCAACTATCTCAAGTTTTCATGATTGTACCGTTTTGTTTAAAGATCTTCTATGCTTTATAGCTGGAAATAACATAATTCATTTTGTTAAAACTAACATTGTGACTTATATCTTGATTTCTAAATGAAATAATCTATTCTCTGTCATCCATTGCTTTTTTATATAGCTAATTTGTGTTGCAATGTTTACGTTTACAAAATTGCTGATATTCTTTTGATTCCTCCTTATATTATTTTAATTATTAGTTATACAATTTTCACCTTATTGTGAATAGTATGCATCAAATACCAATTTTAACACTAAAAATAAAAACTAAAAAAGCCTCTATTTATCATACTTTCATGATAAAACTATCTTTATTGAGTCCTGATGTATGATACTGCCAGTTTATAGTAATAATTTCAGTAACTGCTTTTTTTAAGCCTTCATAAGTATCAGGTTTTTTCATAAAAACATTGGCTCCGTTTACAAAGATCTCTTCTACTTCACTTTCCGAAATCTGGTCGGTATAAACCGTAATTACGATGTCTCTGAATTTCGGATCTGTTTTGATTTCTTCAAGGCATTCCATCATTTTTTTTCCAGGAATATCATATTTGATAAAAACCATTTCCGGAATAATTGCTCCGCAGCTGTTCAGATAGCCCATAAGATCTTCACCATTAGAGAAGCACTGCGACTTTACCCCTATTTTTAAACCTTTGAAAATATTTTTAAAGAATATGATATTACCCTCGTCGTCATCTGCCGTTATTATATTTAAATATTCTTTATTCATACAACATTTCTGAATTTACAGTCATACTTTGCACCTTTCTCCTTTTTGCAATGATCTTCTGAAATTGGGATGGTGTGATCCCTGTTGTATTTTTGAATTGAGTACTCAAATGTGCTACACTGGAATAATTCAACTTATGGGCAATTTCCGTAAGGCTCTGTTTATTATTTAAGATCAACTCCTTGGCATACTCAATTTTCTGAAGGATAATAAAATTTTCTATAGAGGTATAGGCAACTTCCGAAAAAAGATTGGAAAGATATCCATAACTGTGATTCAGTTTTTCAGCAATATATATGGATGCCTTTACAGGAACAGCATTTTCAGAAAAAACCAGTTCTACGATAGCATCTTTAATTTTCTGTACCAAAGCTGTCTTCTGACTTTCAATAATCTCTATGCCATAATCTTTAAGATTCTTCTTAAACAGATTATGCTGCTCCTGAGTAATGGGTTCATAGAATTCCACTTCTCCGAAGTTCAGTAGACGGTATTTTAGCCCGTGCTCTTTTAGTTTCTCATCCAACACTTTCTTACAGAGAGCATTGAAATCAAATTTTACATACATTTTCATCCTGTTATAAGTGTGTCAAATTTCGAAGTAAATATAATAATTTATTTCATTTAAAAGTGAAATAGATGTGAATATTTTTAACATAATGTATAAAAACAAAAAACTCCTGCATATGAATACAGGAATTTAAACACTAAGGATGAAAAAAATATACTGATAAAAAGCTGCTATAGCTCAAAACCAAGCATATGAATGTATTATTGAAAGTGATTTGGTTCTGATACAAAGATGAACCAAAAAGAAACATCACATGTTATAGAATTAAAATTAAATGTTACACAATTTTAAGTCAATTATTTGTGAATTAAGAATTCCATAAGGTAGTCATCCATAACATATCCCCGCCCAATATCAAAAATTCCTTCACCATAAACCTCGTATCCCTGGGATTCATAGAAGTTTCTTGCTGCATTATATTTATTGACATTCAGGATTATTCTGTGATCTCCGTTTTCAGATACTTTATCGTTCAGGAATTGCAGGGCAATTTTTCCAAAACCTTTGCCTTTGCTTTCAGGAACAAGATAAATACGGTGAAGTTTAGTCGTTTTCTCTTCATAATGATGCTGATAGCCTATAAAACCTTCATAAGAACCCGTGTTTTCATCCTGGATCATATAATAATGATAATCCGGATTCTGCAGATGATTTCCAATCTCAGTTTCTGAATACATTTCTGACAGCATATATTCCATCTGTTCTTCGGAAAGAATATCTGCGTAAGCATTTTCCCAGGATCTTCTCGCCAGATCCTGTATAAGAGGAATGTCTTTTTCTGTTGCTTCTAGTAATTTCATAATTTTTATGATTAAAAAAAGTGAAAAGCCGGAACTTTTCACTTCATTATTTCAATTGTAATGGTTAACGGTCAAGTGTAAATGATTCATTAAGATTCAGAAATTGACTCTTCACTTGCTAAACAAAATTTACAATTCCCGTTTTACCGATTGACTTTTTAGATTTTCGCCATTTCAGCTTTGATTTTTGCATAAAGCCCTTCTGAAGCAGGAACTAAAGGTAGTCTCAAATAATTTTTAATAATTCCTTTTTCTGTCAGGATTACTTTAATACCGCATGGATTTCCTTCTGCAAAAATCAGTCTTGTGATCTCTACTAATTTATTGTGGATTTCATAAGCTTCTTTCACTTTTCCATCGAAAGCAAGTTGAACCATGGTGGAAAACTCTTTTGGATAGCCCTGGCCAATGACAGAAATTACCCCGTTTCCACCTGCTAAAGTTACAGGAAGTGTATATTCATCATCTCCCGAAACTAGTGAAAATTCTTCAGGCTTTTTTCTTAAAATATCGAAATACTGAAGAATATTCGGAGCTGCTTCTTTAATCATGAATAAATTCGGGAATTCATTTGCTAAACGGATCGTCGTATCTGCATCAACATTCTGTCCTGTTCTTGATGGAACATTATAAATAATGATATTTTTACCTGTAGAAGCCAACGCTTTATAATGTTGGTAAAGTCCTTCCTGGTTAGGTTTATTGTAGTATGGAGACACAGAAAGTACGGCTTCAAATGCAGAAAGATCTGCCTCTTCAATCTGTTTCTTGACTTCAAGAGTATTATTACCGCCAATTCCTAAAACCAAAGGAAGACGTTTATTATTAACCTTAATGATATGCTCAATCACCTGTTTCTTCTCCTCCTCTGAAAGCGTTGCCGCCTCTGCTGTAGTTCCCAAAACAACTAAATAATTGGTTCCGTTTTCGATATTATACTCAACAAGTTTTGTTAAACTGTCGAAATCAACGGATAAATCTTCATTAAAGGGCGTCACCAACGCAACACCTACTCCTTTTAAAATGCTCATCTGTTAGAATTATTTTTGTCAAATTTAATAATTTACGATAAGAATTTATAATAAATAATAATGTTTTATTATACATATAATTATATTTGCATATACTAAAAGATATTATGAAAAATAAATTCTTGTTACTAGGAATTGCTCTGGCTTCTCTTACTGCCTGCAAGACAGCTTCTACGCTGCAGCTGGCGGATGTGAAGCCCCAGAAAAACATTTCTATTAATAATGAGCTAAAAAATGATGAGGAGTTTGTAAAAGTTATTGAACCTTATAAGCAGAAACTGGACAAGGAGATGAATCAGAAGATCTCTCACACCAGCTTAGATCTTACCAAACAGGGTGATAACAGCAATCTGGGTAATCTTTTGGCTGACTATACTTTTGAAGGCGCTGATGCCTGGGCAAAAAAGAATCTTCAGAAAAACGTAGATGCTGCTCTGATCAATATTGGCGGAATCCGTACCACGATCGGTAAAGGAGATGTGCTTCTGAAAAATGTTTTTGAAGTTATGCCTTTCGAAAATGAAGTCATCATTGTAAAAATGAAAGGATCAGATCTTCAGGGACTTTTCGATTATTATGCAAAAACACAGGTAAACAATCCTGTTTCTAATTTATATATTGAAACCAATAACGGACAGCTTACCCAATCTCAGATCAATGGAAAGCCTGTAGATCCTTCAAAGGATTATTACATTGCTACTTCAGATTATCTGGCGCTGGGAGGCGACAATATGAAATTTTTCTCCAAAGGAGAATCAATTTCCACAGGAATCAGATTAAGAGATCTTTTCATTGAATATTTCAGGAAGAATTCTGAGGTGGTTCCCAATACAGATGTTCGTTTAAATTTTATCGGTAAGAAGTAATGGATAGAAAAAGTTTTTTAAAAGTAATAGGCGGAGGATCTTTAGCAGCAGCTTTAGCTCCCAATATGATGATGGCAGAAGAATTGAAATTCAATCCTTTTAAATCTGCAAATAAACTGACCATTCTTCATACCAACGATCAGCACAGCAGAATCGAGCCATTCGATGAAAGCTATACCAAGAATCCCAATCAGGGAGGTTTTGCACGAAGAGCCAGCCTGATACAGCAGATCAGAAATCAGGAAAGCAATGTTCTTCTTTTGGACTCAGGAGATATTTTTCAGGGAACTCCTTATTTTAATTTCTTCGGAGGTGAGCTGGAATTCAAACTGATGTCTATGATGAAGTATGACGCTTCTACGATGGGAAACCATGATTTTGATAACAGCCTTGATGGTTTCCTAAAAGTGCTTCCCAATGCGAAGTTCCCTTTTATCTGTTCAAACTATGATTTTAAAAATACAGTTCTGGACGGAAAAACTTCACAATACAAGATCTTTAATAAAAACGGAATAAAAGTAGGTATTTTCGGAGTAGGTATACAGCTTGACGGTCTTGTAGGCAAAAAGCAATATGGAGAAACCGTATATTCTGACCCTGTAGATGTAGCGCAGCATTATTCCAATTTTCTAAAAAATGAACAAAAATGTGATCTTGTAATCTGCCTTTCGCATATTGGCTATGATTATAAAGATGAACCTAATAAAATAAGCGACAAAATTCTGGCTGCCAAAACAGAGAATATTGATATCATCTTAGGGGGACACACTCATACTTTTTTACCTGAACCACAAACACTTACCAACAGACAAGGTAAAAATGTTCTGGTAAATCAGGTGGGATGGGCAGGTCTTCTTCTTGGCAGAATAGATTTTTACTTTGATTCAAATAAAAACGTAAAGCATATTTCCTGGAACAATCAGGCAATAGACAGCAGCATAACCGTATAATATGAAAAAACTCTCTTTAATCTCTCTGGGTATTTTAGCCTCCCTGCAATTCATGAATGCGCAGGTGATTTCATCAAAAAAATGGACAGATCATTTTTCTTACAATAATGTCCTTGCTATGAAGGAGGACAATGGGAAAATAATTGCCGCTACTGAAAACGGGGTATTCTACTATACCATTTCAACCGGAGAGGTTACTAAGCTGTCAAAAGCCAACGGTCTTCATGATGTCAATATCTCTGCGTTCGACTATAATCCCCAGACCAAAATAGGGGTGATAGGATATGCGAACGGTGCTTTAGACATTATAACACCAAAAGAGATTAAATATGTTGTAGACATACCTATCGCCGCAGGCTATAGCGGCAGTAAGAGTGTTAATCATATTTCTATTACAGGAGATCAGGCGGTTATTTCTGTAGGATATGGACTTTCTATATTCAATCTTAAAAAACTGGAATTCGGAGATTCTGCATTTTTCATGAACGGCGGTATATATGAAGCCAGCAATGAAGCAACTATTTTTGGAAGTAAGGTATATTCGGTTACGAACAGTGGTCTGAAAAGCCACGAAATGAATATCACATTCCCGGTATTCTCCACATGGACTACTGAAATACCAGGGTCATTCAAGCATATTGATGCAGAAGACACTTCTCTTATTTATTCTTCTGCAACCTCTGCATTTATCTATAATAACGGCACCCCTACTCCGCTTCCTACAGCTTTCGGAAATATCAGGGATATTGTTTTAAGTTCAAATAATATTGTCGTAACGGACAACAGAATTTACACATTCGGCCTAAATGGGATATCATTAAATGCTGTAAGTTTGGGAGAAGACTGTAATACAGCTATTACCGTAGGCAGTGGAAAAATATACGGAGGAACTATATTATCCGGAATAAAAGACGAAAGCAGTACTACTTATAAACCCTCAGGTCCTTATTCCAATTCCTCCTACAAGATCAATCTGTATGATAATAACCAGATGCTCGTATCATCCGGGGCGAGAATAGGCAGATATAATCAGGCATATTTAAATCCCAAAAAACCAGGTTTTTATTATTTTAACGGATCAGAATGGATATATCCTTCCTTTTTTTCAGGAGCCACTTCCCGAATTAATGTACTGGATGCTGTCCTAAACCCAACCGACAACAGCGAAGTTTTCTTCACCAACTATATAGGTGTTGCCCAAGGTGAAGGAGTCTATAGAATGAAGTATAATGCAAGCAATAAAGATTTCGACTTAATGAAATACTATACAGGACCTTTTCGTCCTGTCGGTTTTGCAACAGACAGCCAAAATAATCTTTTTGTATCCATTGCAGCCAATGGAGGCAGCCCATCTGTATGGATTTATGATAAAGCAGCGGACAATTTTGTCTTAAAAAAAATAATACTATCCAGCGATGGCGCACAAAAGCCTATTATTCATGAAGATATGCTTTGGATGCCTTTACCAAGAACCAATAATTTTCTGGTATATGACTATAAAAATGCGCTTAATCTTTCTGATGATACCGAATACATATTAAAAGATTCCAATGGTTTCGCAGGAAATTCAAAAGGAACGCTATCAGTAGCATTTGACAAATCCGGAGATGCCTGGATTGGCACCGATAGTGGATTAAGAATAATGTCTAATGCTACTACAGAAATAAAAACTCCCGAACCCAAAGTAAATCCTATTATTATTGAACAAAACGGGCTTGGAGAGGAACTTTTCAGAGACGGTCAGATCCTCCAGGTAGAAGTAGATGCAGGAAATTACAAATGGGTTTCTGTAGACGGAGGTGGTGTATATTACCTTTCTGCTGACGGACAACAGACGATAAAACATTTTACAAAAGAAAATTCCCCACTTCCTACCAATTCTGTTACCGACATAAAAGTGGACAAAAAAACGGGGAAAGTATATTTTGTAACTTTCAATGGTATTGTAGCCTATCAGGGCGATGTGGCAGATGTTACGTCTAACTTCGGCAAAATAGTAGTTTACCCTAATCCTGTAGTATATTCTAACTTTAAAGGAAAAGTTACTATTAAAGGACTTGCAGAAAAAACAAATATCAGAATCACAGATGCAGCAGGAAATGTCATCCACTCAGCGGTAGCAAGAGGAGGATATTATGAATGGGATCTTAATAATCAGAAGGGCACCAGAGTAGCGTCAGGTATTTATTTTGTATTGATGACCAATGAAGACGGTTCAGATAAAGCTACTGCAAAAATAGGAGTAGTCAATTAATGAATTCACAAAACGGATTTTTATTATCTTTCATAAAATACGGTGAAAATGATGCAGTTCTGCATTGTTTTACAGAAGAGGATGGCTTTCAGACTTATTTCGTAAAAGGGATCTACTCCAAAAGAAATAAAAAGAAAGCCCTGCTTCAGCCTTTGAATATGCTGAACTTTACCATTAATCCTACAAGAGGCAATGGAATACCTTTGGTTTCAAGATTTGAACTGGTGAAAAATCATGACATATATATGGATATCAAAGCCAATACTGTCATATTTTTCGTTTCAGATTTCTTAAACCAGGTCTTAAGGCACGAAAATAAAAACCCAGATCTCTTCTTCGGGATCGATAAATTTGTCAGTGAACTGACAGACAAAAACTATCAGTGCCATCTCCTTTTTTTAATTATGATTTTAAAAATTCAGGGGGTTGCACCTTTAATAAACAACGGATCCTATTTAGATCCGGAAACAGGAACGTTCTCTGCTACTCCATGCCATCAGTTATTCAATGAAGAAATATCGGGGATCTGGAAAATAGCTCTGTGCTCAGAAAACATCTATATAACAAAGATTCATCCCTCTTTACGAAAGGATTTCATGGACAGCCTCTTAGTGTATTATCATTATCACATTACTGATTTTAAAGTACCGGCATCGCTGGAAGTCATTCAGCAGATCTTTGAGTAAGGTAAGTTAAGTCGCTTATTTCACACCATTCTTTTAGCTTTTTACTTCCCCTGGCAGTTCTGTTTCAGATTCCGCGATTTCTTTTTTGGAATATCTTGGCAGCAGAATTTTTGCGATCAACCCCGTCCATCCTGTTTGGTGGGAAGCTCCTACTCCTCTTCCGGTATCACCGTGAAAATATTCATAGAATAAAATATAATCTTTGAAATCGGGATCGGTTTGAAATCTTTCATATTGACTATTGACAGGCCGGTTTCCATTTTCATCCTTTAAAAATATTCCAGCAAGTCTTTTGCTTAACGAGTCGGCGATTTGGTCCAGATTAGAGTAATTTCCGCTTCCTGTAGGATATTCCACCAGGAAATCGGGGCTGTAATAAAAGAAAAAACGCTGCAGACTTTCAATGATCAGAAAGTTAATGGGAAACCAGATGGGTCCACGCCAGTTGCTGTTTCCTCCAAAAAGGCTACTGTCACTTTCTGCGGGGGTATATTTTACACTGTAATCTATTCCATTTAAATTTAAAGTATATGGATTTTTCTCATATTCTTTAGATAAGGCCCGTACTCCGTAATCACTTAAAAATTCTTCAGGATTCAGCATTCTTTTAAGTAACCTTTTTAAACGGTGTCCCCGAAGTAATGACAAAAGGTGTTTGGAATCCTGCCCTTTTACTTCCCATCTTGATACGAGTGAGGCCAGTTCCGGTTTATTCTCAAGAACCCATTTCATTCTTTTCTTGAAATTCGGAAGTTTTTCTATCATTTCATCATCAATCACCTCAACGGCAAACATTGGTATCAGTCCAACAATTGTCCTCATTCGAAGATACATATGCCCGCCATCACTGGAAGCAATCGCGTCATAGAAAAATTCATCTTCCTGATCCCAAAGGCTAAATTCCTCATCGCCCATATTATCCAGTGAATTGGCAATAGCAAGGAAATGTTCAAAAAACTTCATTGCCATTTCCTCATATACATTATTGTATAAAGCCAGCTCAAGGGCAATCCTCATCATATTCAAAGCAAACATAGCCATCCAGCTGGTTCCATCGGACTGTTCCAGCTGTTCACCATTTGGAAGTGTGCTGTTCCGGTCAAAAACTCCAATATTATCGAGTCCTAAAAAGCCACCTTCAAAAATATTGTTGCCATTGTTGTCTTTTTTATTGACCCACCATGTAAAATTCATCAGTAACTTCTGGAATGCACTTTCCAAAAACTCAATATCCGGTTTTCCTTTAATGTATTCATCAATTTTAAAAACTCTGAAAACAGCCCACCCGTGGACTGGAGGATTTACATCGCTGAAGTCCCATTCATAAGCAGGAAGCTGGCCGTTGGGGTGCATATACCATTCGAACAGGAAAAGTTTCAACTGGTATTTGGCAAAATCGGGATCGATCAGGGAAAAGCTGATCGCATGAAAGGCCAGATCCCACGTCGCATACCATGGATATTCCCATTTATCCGGCATCGAAATGATATGTTCATTATTGAGATGTTTCCATCCATAATTTCTGATCTTCTCACGGGATTTGGAAGGAGGTACTTCTGCAGGATCTCCTTTTAGCCACTTTTCTACATTATAATGATAGAACATTTTATTCCACAGCATTCCTGCAAAAGCCTGTCGCTGCACCATTTTTTCATCTTCCGACTCTATTCCTTTCTGAATATGGACATAAAACTCATCTGCTTCCTTTTTTCTCAGGTTAAAAATCTCTTCAAAATCAGCAAATGGTTCCTTTAATTCTTTATCTGTAATTCTAAATTCAAAAGTCTTAGACTCTCCGCCCTTTACTGTCTCATCAATAAAAAAGGATGCTTTTGTTCCGGTCCCTTTCGGATCTATAGCCTGCGAGCTTCCGTGAATAACGAAATCATTGATTCCATCTTTACAGTATTTTGACTCATTGACGGACTGATATAATCTTTCATTATTAGTTTCATTATTGCAGAACAATGTTTTCAATGAATCTCTTGCATAGATATTTTTAATCTCAAGATCTCTGTGACTGATGCTGATACGGTCTGCATCCTCACTATCCATTTGCGGTTTGTAATCGTCATAACCCCAGTTCCATGTATTTCTGAACCATACGGTAGGCAATATAACAATAGGCGCTTCTTTTTCAGATTTATTGATGACGGTAAGTCTAACCAAAATATCGTGCCCGCTCTCTTTAGCATATTCAATAAAGAGGTCAAAATATTCATTCTGATCAAAAACTCCGGTATCGATCAACTCATATTCAGGCTCATTTTTATTTCTTTCTGCATTGGTTTTTAGCAGGTCTTCATAAGGGAAGGCATTCTGTGGATATTTATAAAGCATCTTCATATAAGAATGCGTTGGTGTAGAATCCAGATAATAAAAATACTCCTTGACATCCTCCCCATGATTTCCCTGTCCGTTGGTAAGTCCAAAGAAACGTTCCTTCACCATTTTATCTTTCTTGTTCCAGAATCCTATCGAAAAAACAAGTTTCTGGAGATCATCACAGATTCCACAAATACCCTCTTCACCCCAACGGTAGGTTTTGGCTTCTGCTGTATCGTGCTTGGTATAGTTCCATGCATCTCCGTTTTCACTGTAATCTTCACGAACCAGCCCCCATTCACGATTGCTGACATAGGGTCCCCATTTTTTCCATGAAACATCTGAAAGTCGTTGTTTTTCGATCATAAGTGTGTAAATTATATTGATAAAACTGCGCGCCTATCCACCTGTAGAAAAGCTTTCGAAAGTGGTCATTCCTCCGTCTACAAAGATGCTGGTTCCGGTGATATAATCCGCCAGATCACTTGCGAGAAAGGCAGCTAAATTTCCAATATCCTGAGGCAGTCCTATTCTGTTGTATGGAATGAGGTTAAGCAGTGAATTCAAAGCTTCAGGAGTACTCCATGCATCTTTATTGATGGGTGTCTGAATAGCACCTGGACATATGGAATTTACACGGATCTTATCTGCTCCGTACTCTTGTGCAAGGGTCTGCATCAACATGCGGATGGCTCCTTTACTCGAAGCATAGTTGGCGTGGCCCGCCCATGGAATGATTTCGTGAACTGAACTGATATGAATAATTTTTCCGCAGGCAATTGAACGGGATGGATCAATACCCCTTCGCAGAAATTCTTTAATTGCTTCCCTTGCACACAGAAACTGCCCTGTAAGATTAACTCCAATTACGGCATTCCACTGATCGAGGGTCATTTCAGTAAATTTGGCATCTTTTTGAATTCCTGCATTATTGATCAGAATATCTACAGTCCCGAATTGGGAAACTGTATCCTGAAACATTTTGATAACCTGATCTTCTTTGGATACATCACACTGATAGGTCATTCCCCGTCCTCCCGCATCTGTAATTTCTTTCAAAACAGCCTGCGCTTCTTCTACAGATCTTTCTGAGGAATGATTGATGATAACTGTTGCACCTGCATTGGCAAGAGATTTTGCGATTCCCGAACCAATTCCGCTTGAGGCTCCTGTAACGACAGCTAGCTGATTACGAAGTGATATTTCCATATTTTACGATTTGATGTTACTCAAAGTTATGGAAAGAATTCAGGAGGAAGGAAATTTAAAATTTAAAATTTTCTTAAAGTTTTTTAGACCAAACCTTATCCTTATGAACGTTTAAAGAATAAAAATGAACGTTTCGCCTGTTTTTCTGCTTTTGATAAAAAAAACATTTTTTACTTTGTACCCAATTCAAGCATATTTATGAAAAACAAGATGACTAAAATTGGACTTGCCCTAACAGGTATTTTTGCACTCATGCAGCTTTACCGTCCGAAAATAGATAAAGGGCATTATGAAAGCCAAAAAAAAGTGTTTCCTCACGAAGTACAGGCCATTCTAAAGAATTCCTGCTACGACTGCCATTCCAACCAACCGGATTTAAAATGGTTTGATCAGATAGCCCCGGCCAACTGGATCGTGGCAAAGGATATAAACAAGGCAAGAAGTGTTTTAAATTTTTCGGAGTTTGATCAACTTCAAAAATCAGATCAAAATACAAAAGTTTGGGGAGCTGTTAATAAAATTATACTGGGAGCAATGCCATTAAAAAACTATCTGGCATTACATCCGGAAGCAGCAGTATCCAAAACTGATCTGGAAATACTCAAAAAATATGCACTTACATTAGCTCCGGAACAAAAACAGGATACAGCAAAAAATCATAAACTCAGTACACAGTATAAAGCATGGCGTAACAATGATATAAAAACGCCCAAAACATTACCTGTAGCGGTAAACGGAATTGCTTACATTCCGGAATATAAAAACTGGACCCCTATCAGCACAACACAAAGAATCGACAATGGAACTGTCCGTATAATTTTCGGTAATAGCACTGCCATAAAAGCTATAAAAGACCATAAAACCAATCCATGGCCTGATGGAACTATAATTGCCAAGGTCAACTGGGAATCTTTGACTACTCCAGAAGGGAATATTTCTCCCGGTGCTTTCAGAGGCGTCGAATATATGATTAAAGACCGTAAAAAATATGCTTCTACCAAAGGATGGGGCTGGGCAAGATTTCTTACGGCAGAAATGAAACCTTATGGAACTGACGCCAGCTTTACCAAAGAGTGTGTCAGCTGCCATTCACCTGTAGCCAATACCGATTACGTTTTCACCTTACCAATGCAACACTAATATGAAATACCTTATCATTACCATCACATTATCTTTTTTGCTATGCTCATGCAATGAAGCGCTCCTGGAAAATAGAAATCAATCTGCCTCTCTTCCTGAAAAATTTAATTTCGAAGAGATGAAGCTCAAAACAATTACAACTTTTATTAATACACATAACTATACAACAAGTACATTATATGGAAATGAAAATGCCTACAAAGCGATGTTAAATTCAGGCTCCATAAATAACGATAAAACGTTAGTACTGATCACATGGAAACAGAAAGATGACCCTAATTGGTTTGGTGCAAAAATCCCAGGCTCACTGGTAAGCATTGAAACTTTAAAAACAAATACCACCTTTAAAGATGAACACAATATTGTGTATGAATTTTTACCTGGTAGCCATTCAGAAAAAATCATCCCGACATCCGATACAGACAAGCGAATCAAAGATATTTTGACATTGCAGCCTGCAGTCATGCCTTAAAAGAGAAATCTTATACTTGAAATTTTTGTTGAACTCTATTTCCATTCAATAATTAACATTGAATTTTTGTAACTTGTTGAAGCCAGTTTTAATTTTTCAAAATAATCACATGCAACCGAATAGAAATACCTTTACCGTTTCCCCCAAAATAATATGGCTAAGTTCCATATTTATGGCTATTTTGGCATCTATTCCAAAGGTTCTCCAGATTAATATTACAAAATCAGAACTGGCTGTAGATGCCGGAATGGCTTTCATTTATACCTTATTTATATGGTATTATAATCTATACTGTCTTCCTAAGTTTTCAATATCAGGAAACAATCAGAATCAACTTCCTAAGAAACTTATACTCAGCTTAATTTCAGGAACGATTTTTATGGCTTTAATCGTCGCTTTGTACCATCTCATTTTCTCACATTACCAATTTCTACCAATGTTTCTTATGTATCAGTTCAGAGGAATTCTAATTAATCTGACGATTTTTTTACTGATTCACTTCATTTATCAAAGCTATGATACCCAACAGGTAAAATTACAACTTGAGAAAATAAAAACAGATAATCTGAATGCTCAATACGAGTTATTAAAACAACAGGTAAATCCTCACTTTTTATTCAATAGTCTCAATACGCTCAAATCAATGATCGATGTACATGATAGCCAGGCATCAGATTTCGTTGTAAAATTATCCAGTTTCTACCGTTTTTCCCTTGAAAGCAGAAGGGAGAATGTGGTTTCCCTTGATAAAGAAATCGCTATTTTGGAAGCTTATACGTTCCTCCTAAAATCACGGTTTGAAGATGGTTTCCGGATTGAAATTTCAATTTCAGACAAAAGCAGAAAGTCTATAATTCCTCCTTTTACCATGCAGCTTCTTATTGAAAACAGTATTAAACATAATATTGTGTCATTAAACAAACCTATACACATTTCCATCTTTGAAGATGACAATGATCTGGTAATTCGAAACAATATACAACCCAAAAAAAATGTAGAACAATCATCTGGAATTGGTCTGGATAATATAAAAGGAAGATATGCACACCTAACAGATCAACATGTGAAAGTGATCCATGATAAAGAATTTTTTATTGTTAAATTACCGCTTATTTATGAATATTCTCATTATTGAAGATGAAATAAAAGCTGCTAAAGTACTTGCAGATAATCTTAAGAAAATAAGGTCTGAAAGTCATATTCTCAGTATTTTACAAAGCGTAGAATCTGCAGTAGATTGGCTGCAGAATGAAACTCTGCCGGATCTGATATTCATGGATATCCAATTAGCAGATGGTAAATGTTTTGAAATTTTTGAATCTGTTGATATCAATATTCCCGTTATATTCTGTACTGCATACAGTGATCATACTTTTGAGGCTTTCCGAAATAATGGAATAGACTATATCCTTAAACCTTTTACGCCAAATGAGATTGAGTTATCATTACAAAAACTCGAACAGTTCCGTAATTACTTTCAAAAACAAAATTCACCAGCGGAACTTTTACAGATTATAAAATCGGTGTTTCCCTCCGAAAAAGCAAAAACTAATTTCCTCATCTTTTCACAAAACAGATATTTAAATATTCCTTCCATAGAAATCTCCTATTTCTGTAAAAAAACTGAAGGTACATTTTTATCAACAACTGAAAATAAGATGTATCCAATGAAAGAAACATTAGAGGAACTCCAGCGGCAGGTAAGTCCTGAAGATTTTTTCAGGGTCAACCGACAATATTTGATCGCTTTCAAAAGTATCAGAGAAGTGCAACACTATTTTCACCGAAAACTTTTGATAATACTGGATGTTGAAACATCTGAGAAGGTTTTTGTGCCCAGAGAAAAGACAACTCTATTCCTGGAATGGCTGGCAAATCGTTAATCAATGAAAGAAATACATTAACTCAATTCTTAAAGTTTCTTATACATCAGATATTGCAGACCGCTTCTCCCCATTCTGCTTTTACCTTCGTACACATATCCTGCTTTCAGGTAAATATGACAGGCGGAATTATTTTTTTGATTGACCGCAAGCACAATTTCGTTACAGTCAGGAAAGTTTTTTTTCACAAAATCATCAACAATCTGCATCGCTGCTTTTCCGATTCCTTTTCCCTGTACATTGGGATTGATAGATAAAGACCTCAGCAAAACAGATTTTTTGTTATCGGTCAATTCGAATTTATCTTCTCCAAAATCCAGCACAAAAAATCCGCACGGTTTCGCGTCGTCAAAAACAGTAATGGCAAACGCATTAGAATCGTTCCTCTCTTCGGTTCTTTGCAATGCCTGCTCTACTGTTGAAGTATACTGCAGCTGATTTTCATCCAATACATAATGAAGCTCCGAAAAGTCTTCCTGCTTAAAAAACTCTAAACTGACCATATTATTCTAATGATGATATACATCGTTATACATTACTCCTGCCCTGATTTCCACCGGAAGCCTGTTCTCTTCAGGAACCACCGGGCAGTTATAATCATAAGCATTATACGCACAATAAGGTTGGTATGACTGGTTAAAATCCAGAATAATAGTTTTTCCTTTCGGAATCTTCAGATCCATATATTTTCCGCCCCCATAAGTTTCTTTTTCGTTGGTCGCATCCCGGAAGGGAAGGAAAAGATGGTCTTTATATTTTTCCTGTTTGATGAGATCCAGACTTTGGTATATCGTCAGGGTATAAGGTTTTCCATCCAGATCAAAGACTACTTTTCCATATTCACGGTAAGATTTGGTTTTACCTGAAGATGTCGGAAGATCAAAAGGCTGTGCATCTTCAGTCCTGGTTAATTTTGCTGTAACTCTGTATTTTAAATCCACAGGAAAGAATGGATGTTCTTTAAAATTGGTAAAATTATCTCCACGTAAAGGTGTTTCCTTTGGATTTAGATACTCTTCGTTGAGTTCGTTCTGAAATTTCCTGATCTCCACGATCTCTTTTGAAACTTTTTTTTGAGATAAAATAAACAGTGGAAACAGCAGAAGTATGATTAAATATTTTTTCATGGATGCTTCAAATTATAAGTAAAACTATGAATTTTTCATGGCTTGAAAAGTTAAAATTGTAATAAAAAAGCACAATCTGTTTTAAATAATAAGTGTTCACTTTCTTTTAGCATATTTTTTGACTCATGGAGCATATGGACAGAAAGAAATTCATCAAGACCGGTATTCTCGCAGTATCGGGATTTTACTTCCTTAACTCGAACCTGTTTCAGGCGGTACAGCCCAAAGCCGACAGAGGAGAAAAAATAGTCATAGATGCTCCCATTCTAATTATTGGAAGTGGATACGGGGGTGCTGTTTCTGCCCTTCGTCTTTGTGAAGCAGGAAAAAAAGTCGTTATGCTCGAAATGGGTCTTAACTGGGAAAAATCCGGAATTCCTTTTTCTAACCTTCTGAAGCCTGGAAAAAGCGCGGCATGGCTTAAAAAGAAAACAATATCTCCGTTCATGAATATTTTTTCTTTAACTCCTTTTACCGGAACGCTGGACAGGATGGATTTTGAACACATTAATATCTGGGTTGGAAGAGGTGTTGGCGGTGGTTCTCTTGTCAATGGAGGAATGGCCGTTACGCCTAAGGAGAGCTATTTTAAAGAAGTTTTCCCTGATCTTGATGCAGACCAGTTTTATAATACTTATTTTCCATTGGTACACAAAGAACTTAAAGTAAATGTTATCAGTGAACAGTTTTTAAAAGACTGCCCCTACTATAAATTTACGAGAGTGGGTGAAGCAGAAGCCCATAAAGCAGGATTCAAAACCATACGGGTTCCGAATGTGTATGACTTCCAGTACATGGAGAAGGAGTACAGAAATGAGGTGCCCCGATCTGCTCTGAATACTGAAGTCATCTATGGAAATAACCACGGTAAAAACAGTTTGGATAAAACATATCTTAAAAAAGCTATGGAAACCGGAAATCTTGAGATTCTGGACCTTCACTGTGTTGATAATATAAAGCTTAATGACGACACAACTTATACTTTGGAAGTTCAGCAGACTGACACTTCAGGAACTGTGGTTTCCGATAAGGTATTTAACTGTAAAAAGCTGATTCTAGCCGCAGGAACAATGGGAACTTTAAAACTGTTATTAAAATCCGCGGCCGTCAATAATTTACCTGTTCATGAACAAATCGGAAAGAGCTGGGGAAATAATGGCAATTTCATGACCGGCAGAAACTGGGTAAAACCTTTGTCTGGCGGAACGGGATCCAAACAGTCGACTATTCCTGTAGGTGGTATAGATAACTGGGACGATAAAGAACATCCTTTCTTCACAGAGATCGCACCGCTTCCTATGGGAATGGATGTAGCAACCGCATTATATCTGCTTATTAACAGAGTAGATAAAAAAGGCTCGGTTTCTTATGATGCCTCGACAAAAAAACTCAGCTTGGACTGGAACGGGAGCAACACTGCTAAGATGAGAGAAAATGCGGATTATTTTATAAAAAAAATGAACAGAGCCAATGGCGGAACAAGAAGCCACTTCCTGTTCAATAACGGTTTCGGGGCTGATGTTTGTTATCATCCTCTGGGTGGCTGTGTATTGGGTAAAGCAACCAATGAGTATGGAAAATTAAAAGACCATGACAACCTCTATGTTCTGGATGGTTCTTTAATTCCCGGAACAATCGGTGTCAATCCTTTTATGACGATCACTGCTATCGCGGAATACTGTATTGAAAATTTAATCAGACAAAATGAATTTGCTTAAGGCTGAGGCATAGATCTTATCTCATCAAGGTATTTTCGGATATCATTTTCAAGCTTATGAGGATATTCAAAACTGAGACGATATGACAAAACGGTACCAAGCTCATGCACCAAATCTGCAGCAGAGTACAAAGCACTCCAGTTATCATTGATATTACTCCCGGAGAATGTAGCTTCTATTTGCTTCCAAAGTTCTTCAGGCAGATATTTTTTAAAAAGGCGTCCGTGTTTATTCGTGGTGATGTTTTTCCAGTTATAGGTACTGGCAATATACCATTCGATAAGAGGTACCAGATAATCTGTTCTGATCACATCTTCAGACATGAATTTAGCATAAAACAAATCATCCCGTTTAAGGCATTTTGCCACATAGGTTGTATCCCACCAGAAATCATTGATCAGCTGCCGGAATCTCTTTTCTGACGGCTGATGGATCATGACAGACCGGTAGGTTGGTGGTTGTAGATCTTTAGTTAAATCATCTTTATCAATCAGAACTTTGTAACCAACATCCCAATCATCGGGAAGGGCTTCTTCATGAACCTCTTTAATAAACTCTGACTTTTGATACAGCTTAAAATCAACCTTCACATGATCCGCGTACAATACCATTTTCATAGCATGTTTTCCATCAAAATAGCTATCATCTTCCTCTATCATTGAAATCGGCGTACCGAAAAGATCAATCCATTGATTATTGGCCTGATATTCCTGCATATTTTCAAAGACGAGCTCAATATCAAGGTCGCTGAAGTCATCGACCGGAGCGTGAGGATTTACCAATGAACTGGTCAGCAATACAGCACGGATATCAGAATTACTTTCTGCCCAGCTGATGATTCGCTCAAGCTTGTCCTCCCGTGCTTTCATTATTAATAAGATTCTGATATTTTCACACGGTAAACATCAAGAGAATTTCTTTTGATAGAACCCACAAAGAATCCTCCTTCTTCAGGAATAACTTCTTTGAGATCGAAGCTCTTACAGTCTTTTGGCAAACCGGAAAAGACTAAAGTGAACCAAAAATCCTGCATAAAAGGTACAGGCGTCCAGTTTGGATAAATAGTAATATTTTCTGCATGAATCAGTTTGCTTTTGTGGTCAGACTGATTATCAAGAAGATATGTAGAATTCCAAATTCTTATCAGATTTCCTAAAAATGGCGATGCAGGAAAACAGCAGTGCACAATGACCTGCTTTTCCTCTTCTATTTTGGTTTGAAGAGATGCCAGGAGTTCCTTAGCAATAATGGGCTTTACGAGTATTTCTTCCACCTTTTTAATAATGAGTAGTGAGTAATAGTGACTGTGAATAGTCAATAGTGAACGGTGAATCTTTTAGACATAATTAAAAAATTCACCGATCACTTGCGAAGCAAAATTAACAATTCACAGTACACTTTCACTTTTTAATATTCTAATTGTAGTTTTTCTTTTGTATAATTTCTTACCTTATCGGTAAGCTCTTGGTTATGAGCCAGCTTCTGACCGTAAGATGGAACTATTTCAAGCAGTTTGTCTTTCCATTCTCCCTCCAGTTTTTCAGGGAAACATTTTTCAAGAACATTCAACATCGCATATACCGCTGTAGATGCGCCTGGAGAAGCACCTAACAGGGAAGCGATCGTTCCGCTTTTATTAACAACCACTTCGGTTCCGAACTCAAGTTTACCACCGTCTTTTTCATCTTTCTTGATGATCTGTACTCTCTGCCCGGCTACTTTCAACTCCCAGTCTTCTTCATTGGCATCTTTGATAAATTCTCTCAGGTGCTGCATTCTCTGGGATTTCGTCATGGCTACCTGCTGAATAAGATATTTGGTCAGAGGAAGATTGTGCCACCATGCTCCGAATAGTGATCTCAGATTTTTTGTATTAACGCTTTCAGGCAGATCCAGATAACTTCCTTCTTTCAGAAATTTTGTGGAGAATCCAGCAAACGGACCGAAAAGAAGAGCTTTTTTACCATCAATAACTCTAAGATCCAGGTGAGGAACAGACATTGGCGGCGCGTCTACAGTAGCTTGTGTATAAACTTTCGCATGATGCTTTTCTACCAGTTCCTGATTATGACTTACCAGCCACTGTCCGGAAACAGGGAAACCTCCGTAACCTTCACTTTCTTTAATATCTGAACTATCTAAAAGGGGAAGTGCATAACCTCCGGCCCCAATAAATACAAAATCAGCAACTACCTCCTGCTTGTGGTTGTGAATTCTGTCTTTTACTTTCATCTCCCATTTTCCGTCTTCTCTCGGATCAACATCTTTTACTTCATGGTATAGGAATACTTCGACATTAGAATCTTCCAGCAGGTGTCTTCCCATTTTTCTGGTTAAAGTTCCAAAGTTGACATCAGTTCCCATATCCATTTTGGTAGCTGCCATCACTTCAGACTGGTTTCTCTTGCTCATTACCAAAGGAATCCATTCTCTAAGCTGCTCATGATCTGTAGAATATTTCATTCCGGAGAACAAAACAGAATCTGCCATCTTCTCATGGCGTTTTCTAAGATATTCAGCATCTTTTTCTCCAAATACCAGGCTCATATGCGGACATGAAGTGATAAATTCTTTAGGGTCCTGAACATATCCTTTCGTTACCAGATACGCCCAGAACTGTTTTGACATTTCAAACTGTTCTGCAATGCTTTCAGCTTTGGTAATATCCACGGTTCCATCCGGTTTTTCAGGAGTATAATTAAGTTCGCAAAAAGCCGAATGCCCCGTACCGGCATTATTCCAGGCTGCCGTACTTTCTTTTGCAAACCTGCCAAGCCTTTCGAATATAGCAATTTCAAGATTGGGATCAAATTCGTGAAGCAGCGTTGCTAAAGTGGCGCTCATAATTCCGCCGCCTATCAGTACAACGTCATATTTTGGTTTCGGTGTTCTGCTTGTAAGCGATTGTGGCATAATTCTAAATTTTATATCAAATTTCGTGAAAAGTTTCATAAGTAAGGACGGCTTTAACGATTTTAACACGTTAATTTTTATGGGTAAGAGCACTTTCTGAACAGGCAAAAATATTCTATGGATATGGTCAATACTTTCCTATCGATATAAGCAATAATTGATACAGTCAAGTGTCCAGATACCCTTTATTAAAGTTTTAAAACTTTACAGAAAACAAAGAATTCATACTCAGGAATGATCATAAGTTTTATACCTTAGCTCATAATTTGTATAATTAACCCGCATTTTTGACATTCATTCTGATAAGGTTCAGTTAATGACAGCTTGCGGATATTTGTTTAATACTTAATCATATGTTTGACAAGAAAGTTTACCTTAACAGACGCTCTGCATTGCAGTCAAAATTAAATTCCGGGATATTGCTCTTTTTGGGTAATGAAGACAGCCCAATGAATTTTAAAGATAACATCTATCATTTCAGACAGGACAGTACCTTTTTGTACTATTTTGGAATTAATGAACCTTCATTGGCGGCTATTATTGATCTTGATGAAGATGAAATCATTCTCTTTGGAAATGAAATGAGCATTGATGATATCGTTTGGATGGGAAGACAGAAAACTTTGGCCGAAAAAAGTGCTGATTCAGGTTTATCAAAGGTTCTTCCTCTTGATGAGCTTGACACTTATCTAAAACGTTATCAGGAGAAAGACCGTCCTGTTCATTTTTTGCCTCCTTACCGTCCTGAAAATAAGATTAAGCTATCGAACTGGTTTAATATACCTGTTGATCAGCTTAAAGAACGTGCGTCACTGCATTTTATAAAAGCTGTTGTTGCACAGCGATCGGTTAAATCAGCTGAAGAAATTACAGAACTGGACAGGGCTGCATCCATATCTGCTGATGTTCATTTAATGGTGATGCAACATGCAAAACCGGGGATGTATGAGCGTGAACTTGCCGCCAAAATACAGAGTGAGGCATTAGCTTCGGGAGGTAATCTAGCTTATCCGGTTATCCTTACCGTTCAGGGGGAAATTCTCCATAACCACTATTACGGCAATCAGCTTCGTGAAGGTCAGTTGGTACTGAATGATTCCGGTGTGGAAACTTCTTTAGGATACGCGGGAGATCTTACCCGCACCTTCCCGGCGGGCAAGACATTCAGTGCTGAGCAAAAAGACGTTTATGATATTGTCCTCGACGCGTATCATCATGCAAAAAATATGCTGGCACCGGGAGTAAGATATTTAGATGTGCATCTGGCTTCGTGCAAAATCCTCGCGCAGGGCTTAAAAGATATCGGGCTGATAAAAGGAAATATTGATGATGCCGTACAGGCTGGCGCTCATGCTATGTTTTTTCAATGTGGGACGGGGCATATGATGGGACTTGACGTCCATGATATGGAAGACCTCGGCGAGCAGTATGTTGGTTATACCGATGACCTTGTTAAAAATACCACCCAGTTCGGTCTGAAATCTTTAAGATTGGGCAAAGAACTTGAAGCAGGGTATGTATTAACTGTTGAGCCGGGTATTTACATCATCCCTGAACTCATTGACCGTTGGAAAGCATCCAATCAGTTTACAGAATATATCAACTACGATCGATTGGAAACCTTTAGAAATTTTAGCGGGATCAGGATAGAAGACGATTTCCTTATTACCGAAACCGGAAGCAGAATGTTGGGTAAACACCTTGCGCTGACTACCGAAGAAATTGAGGAGATCAGAAGAGAGGCCTATTAAAAAGTAAAACCGTCATTATACTGAAAAAGTACATGACGGTTTTTTTATTATTTTTAGATTTTTCGTAAATCTTACTTCAGATTAATTCAATTTTGCAGTCAGTTTTTTAAACTGTTTTTCTGCATTCTTTCCTTCATAAAGGATCGCATAAACGGTGTCGATAATCGGCAGTTTAAGATTTTTCTGCTTAGCTGTTTTGTAGATAGAATCTGCTGCATAATACCCTTCCGCTACCATGTTCATCGACTGGATCGCAGATTTTACTGTATATCCTTTTCCGATAAGGTTTCCTAAACTTCGGTTTCTTGAGAATAGAGAATACGCTGTTACGAGAAGGTCGCCCAGATAGGCACTTTCATTAACGTCTCTTGGAGCTTCATAAACCGCTTCAAGGAAGATTTCCATTTCACGGATCGCATTGGAAACAAAAACGGCTGTAAAGTTATCGCCATAGCCCAAACCACTTGCTATCCCGGCTCCTATTGCAAAAATATTTTTAAGGATTGCGCTGTACTCATTTCCTAAAATGTCCTTACTGGAATGCACTTTAATAAAATCCGAACTGAAGATTCCGGTCAGCTTATCTGCGGTCTCATCCTCTACTGCTGCAACGGTAAGATAAGAAAGTCTTTCCATAGCCACTTCCTCTGCGTGACAAGGGCCTGCAATAACAGCCTGATTTCTGAAACCAATCTTGAATTCGTCTCTCAAGTAATGTGCAACGACATCATTTACTTTGGGAATAATTCCTTTAATCGCAGAAACAAAAATCTTATCTCCATATTCACAGGTCATTTTATCCATTGTATCAGACAGGTAAATGGAGGGTGTTGCCAATACGATGACATCGCAGGCACTTACCAGTTCGTTAATATCTGTTGTAAGTTTTAGACTTTTAAGATTAAAATTAACAGCTGTAAGATAAGAAGGATTGTGTCCGCGGAGTTCAATAGCTCCTTTTACGAATTCACTTCTTACACACCAGTGTACCACTTTACAGTTTTCAACAAGCATTTTTACGATAGCGGTTGCAAAACTTCCGCTTCCTACAACACCTACAGAAACCTCATTTTTATTCTTTTTTGGATTTGAAGATTCTGAAATTATTTTCTTTTTCGCCATAATTGAAATGTGAACTGCAAATATATTAAAACAAAGACGGAACAAGGACTTTGGGGTTATGATAAAAGCCACTTTCTGAAAAAATTAACACTTAAACACAATTAAATATCTAATTACGCGTTAAATACAGAAAAAACTAAGTTTTCTTTAAAAATATAGATCAAAGAGTATTTTTAATTAAATTTGCACGCTTTAAACCGTTTTGTAATATACTAAGAGAGAAATATGAAGAAATTTCTAAACAGCAAGAGGAACGTGAATATTCTCCTGGGAGGACTTTTGCTAGTAGTTTTTGTACAGGCCATCTTTATTGCCAGATTATTTTCTGAAAAGGATGATAAAATGTACGAGGTGAACCTTGTAAAAATAAACACTGAGAAAGACAGTGTAGATTATTTAAAAATGAAAACAGATCTTACCTTGGTAGATCAGACTGTATCTGAGCTTAATTCATTTCTGAAATCCAAAGACATCACCAACGAAAAAGTGATGATCCTCAGCAAAGACAGTATTTCAAATTCTGTATATCTGGCCAAACAGGCCAACCGCTACAGTCAGTATTTGATGAATCTTCAGAAAAAACTGATGGAAGTTCCTCTCGGAATGCCTACCGATGGATATATTTCCTCTAATTTTGGCATCAGAAAAAATCCAATTCCTTATAAAACCGTATTTGCTTCTGTAAAATCAGGTGCTGCAGATTCTAAGCCTGTAGCCGCAGCTGCTCCTAAACCGGAAGTAAAAGCTGAACCTGTTGAAAGAATTATCGAATTGACGGACAGCTACGGTAATAAAAGAGAAGTAAAAGTAATGGTCACCCCAAAAGCGGCTCCTTCTGCTCCGGCACCATCTTCAGCTGCTGCATCTGCAAAAGCGGTCGCAGGAAATACCTCAAAGAAAGCTCCAATGGAAAAGAACAATCCTCCTGCTGAAGCTGACCAGATGCAGTTCCATAAAGGATTGGACATTGCGGTTGCTTACGGTTCAGACGTGAGAGCTGCTGCTGCAGGAACCGTTATTTTCTCAGGTGAGAAAGGCGGTTATGGAAACTGTGTCATTGTTTCTCACGGAAACGGGCTGGCTACACTGTACGGCCACTTATCCCAACTGGTTTCAAAAGTAAATCAGAAAGTAAAGGTAGGACAGGTCATTGCTAAATCAGGAAATTCAGGGCGTTCTACAGGACCTCATCTTCATTACGAAGTACATAAAAACAACACACCGGTGAATCCGAAACTGTTTATGAATTTATAAAATAATGGCTGTCTCTTTGACAGCCATTTATATATAAAGAGAAGATCAACCTGCTGCTAGAATAGAAAAGGATAATCTGTATACCCTCTGGCATCACCTCCTCCGAATAGTGTATGCGGATCGCTGATCTCATTCAGGACAGCATTCTGCAGCACTCGTTCAGGATAATCAGGATTGGTCAGGAACTTTCTTCCAAAACCGATAAGGTCTACCAGATTCTGTTCCAACAGTTCTTCCCCTTCAGACGGCGTTTTATTTCCTGTAGCGATGATTGTATTTTTGAATTTATATCTCAACTCCTTTCTGAACAGATATGGAATTCCAGGGGCATCATCCCAGTCGGCTTCACATAAATGAATATATGCAACTCCCAGTTCATTAAGTTTTTCGGCGGCCAGCATAGTGGTTTCCAGTATTTCAGGATCATCCATATCTTTAAATTTAATAAAGGGAGAAAGCCTTACGCCTGTTCGTTCTTTGCCCACAGTTTTAATCACAGCTTCGGTCACCTCAATCAGAAAACGGATCCTGTTTTCTATATTTCCCCCATATTCATCAGTTCTTATATTGGAATTTCCCCGCAAAAACTGGTCGATAAGATAGCCGTTGGCTCCATGAATCTCCACTCCGTCAAAACCAGCATCGATGGCATTTTTTGCACCTGTCGCAAAATCATGGATGGTCTGGTCAATCTCCGCTTTTGTCATTGCTTTCGGCTCTTCTACCGGAATAAAAGCAGCGTCTCCGTTTGATGCTCCGTCAAAAATATATACATTGGTATTGCCTGCTATCAGAGCGGAGGGGGCTAAAGGCTGCAAACCATTGATTCGGGAAGACGACACCCTGCCTACATGCCAGAGCTGCAAAAACATCCTGCCTCCCTTCTCATGCACAGCATCTGTTACTTTTTTCCATCCTTCGGTTTGTTCTTTCGTATAGATCCCCGGAGTTCTGGCATATCCCATTCCCTGAAGTGAAATTTGAGCAGCTTCAGAAATTATAAGCCCTGCAGAAGCACGCTGTCCATAATATTCTGCCATCAGGCTGTTAGGAACTTCACCAGGTTCTGAGGAACGGCTTCGGGTCATCGGAGCCATTATGAATCGGTTGCTTAGCTGGATATCATTCAGTTGATACGGTTGAAATAATTTTTTCATACGATAATTTTTTTTATGGTTGTCCTCAATTGTACATACAAAAGTAGAGTAAAGACCAGGCTTGTTAGTTGTAAAAAATTATTCCATATTTGTAAAAATCAATCGTACTGATCATTGATTTTGAACATAAAAAAAACTGCTCTCACAAGAAAGCAGTTTTTATGTAAAACTATGTTTATTTCAGAATTTTTAAGGTTCCTTTCAGATGGGTGAATGATCCGTTAGGTTCTGCTATATTGGTGTAGATTATATTTTTGTTATAATCCTGAATATGGGTAATATTCGATCCCAATTTAGGTTCATGCCAGTATACCATAAAGACATTCTTTGCCACTTCAACAGCGGTGTACTGAACCGTATCTGTATTTCCTTTTACATTTCCGGATACTCCTGTAAATGACATTTCTTTATTGTTTTTAAAGTCAAGGATGAACTTAAAGGTTCCAAAATCAGCTTCTACTTTATGGCCAATGGCCGGATAGGGTGCCTTCAGATCCCAACTTATTTCTCCAAAGAAAACTTTCGCTCCCATTTCCAGTTCATCTTTTCCGTGAAGTTCAGGATATTTTTTCACCATAAAATCTACTACAGCAGAAGAGGTTTTGTTTTCGGTGACTGCCTTTTTATAGTTCTCAAGATAGGTTTTAACAAAATCAAGAGATTGGGGAGACAGAGAGAGCTTTGCAAAATGAGATGGAACAACCTGCTCAGGTTTTAATGCTTTCATCGCATCAATCTGTGCAATCCACTGATCAATTGCTTTGGTATTCTGCGTATCTGCCATCCAGATATGTGAATCCACAGAAACAGAAATACCACCAACCACTGTTTTTAAAGATGGAATCCATACAAAACTGTGAGCCGGATCTTCGGCATTTTGTTTGATCTCAATTTTATTTCCTTCCAAATCAGGAATTGAATAGACGGCTTCAGGAATAATGATTTCCGATGGAGCATCTTCTTTAAGCTGAGGTTTCCAAACGGCCATTTTATCATCTTTTGAAGCTGCTATCAGATAAGCGGTCTGTGCCGTAGAGATGATCTTTACATTGGGAAATGCTTTTTTAATCACATCAAGACCAAAATAAAAATCGGGATCGCTGTGAGAGATAAAAACTGTTCTCAGATTTTTACCTGTTGCTTTGATTTCTTTTACCAATTGCTCTGCATATTGCTTCTGGAACTGCGCATCAATCAGCACAGCGTCTTTATCTCCATAAATAATAGTGGAAGTAATAGGGAAAATAGCTTTGGGACCGGGATTATAAACTTTAATCTTTAAGTTCCCTGCAAACAGAATACTTACAAACCCCAGCAATGTGATCAGTGATAATAATTTCTTTTTTAACATTGTTGATTTTTTCAGTGGATTAGTATGCAGCAGTAAAACGCTCACGAATGTGGTTGTTCTGCTCAAGTTCGTCTACCAATACAGCTGCCACATCTTCTACAGAAAGGCGGCTTCTTCCGTTTTCATCAAATACAGGTGTTTCTAAAGATGTTCTGTATTTACCTGTTCTTTCTCCTACATTTGCCTGATTCATTTCAATTGCAGGGCTGAAAAATGTCCAATCCAGGGTATTGTTTTCTTTGATCCTGTTTAAATAATCTCTTGCAGCTGTTGCACCCGGTTTATAGGCTTCAGGGAAATCGGGAGTATCTACGATCTGTACATTATCGGGAGTATAAAGACTTCCGGCTCCACCAACGACAATCAGTCTTTTTACGCCTGACTTTTCTACTGCTTTTTCAATATTAACGGAACCGTTCAGAAAGTCATTATACAAATTGGGATTCGTCCAGCCTGCATTGAATGCACTGATTACCGCATCACTTCCCTTCAAAGCTTCTGCAAGCTCTTCTGTATTGTTGACATCAACACTTTTTGCCGTTACATTTTCTTTTGTTTCTACTTTAGAAGCATCTCTTACTAAAGCTTCTACTGCATATCCTCTTTCTGCCAATTCATTTACTACTTTTTTTCCTACAAAACCGGTCGCACCGATTACTGATACTTTTTTCATAATATTTTATTTTAAAATTAAACTGTAATAAAACTTGTTACATTTATGGTTAAAAAAATTTTATTCGAACTGCTCCGAAAATTCTTTCAGGGATTTATCTCCTAAAAACTGAGTAACCAAAAGATCTGTTTCTTCAAATAATGTATTTAAATGATCATTAATCTCTTTTCCTACACTGCACGCGGGATTAGGATTCTGATTTTTCTTGCCTAACACTTCTGTATTCTTCACCGCTCTGTAAATCTCCGAGATACTGATCTCACCGGCATTCTTAGCAAGCTGGCTTCCCCCATCTTTTCCCTGTCTGCTGGCAATGAGACCTGCTTCTCTTAACACACTGAGCTCCTTTCGGACAATCACCGGATTTACATTAATGCTGCCTGCCATCCATTCAGAAGTGAGCCACTCCTGAGGACTTTTTGCCAATAAGGTCATGATATGTATTGCCGTAGCAAATCTTGTATTGTTCATTGTAATTACATGGCAAAGATAGACAAATATTTAAATGTAACAAATATTATTACAGTTAAAATTTTCTTAAAGAATTAATTTGTCCAGATCCAGCAGCAGATAATTGATATTCTGATTGATGGTTCTTGTTGCCGACTGCATCTGGTTGAGCATAGCAGCCCGGTTATGAAGGTCATCGGCTCTGTAGAAACCTCCGTCACTGAAGATCACTGACTGATCGGCTTCTGCTTTTATATCGTCAAACTGATAATGGAGCCATCTTTCCTTCATACTGGTAATAATGGAATGTTCTTCTTTATTGGAAAATTTTTTCTCTGTGTACATATACCAGATAAAGGGAGGGAAATTCGGCGATTCCAGTTTTTCGCGCCATATATCCCTCAAAAGGTTTCTCTGATGGATAAATTCTACTTTCTTCCCTTTTGGATTAAGTGTTGCCAAACCAAAGCCTGCTCCCACGACACCCCCACCGATATCAATGGCATTACTCCATCCTCCATCCTGTACAATCCCACCCGCGATGGATGCTGCTGCACCGGTTACAATTGAAAAAAGGATCATTTTATTGTTTCTCGAATCATTAAGGTTGTCCACATAATTTCCAATCTGCGCTACCCTTTCCCCTTCACAGTCGAATTCTGCAGCTACTGCATCCAATTCTGTAAGTGCAATAGTAATCTTGCTGTTGATTTTACTTTTAAGCTGTAAAACTTTTACCTGAGCAGTAATCGAGGAATCTTTTTTCAGATTAATAATCTTATGAACTTCATCCAGATTGTCCAGGGCATTTAAAATTAAAATACTCTGATCAGAGAACGTTCCCTGAAGTTCTCTATTGGCCGATAAGATAGAATCCGAATTATACGAAGGAACTCTATTGCTATAGTTATACTTAAAAGGTGCTTTACAATAGCTGTCTTTCAGGGTAAGAATATTCTGTCTGATGACCTGGTTCTTTTTGGAAACACAGGAAGTCAGCAGGCCCAATATTGCCAAAAGGTAAAAGAGTTTTTTCATTCAGTCTGTACTTTGCTTTGTGTAACATGGTTGGCTGATCCTAAAGGCGAAATAATTTTATTCCCGATAAAATTGTAACCAGATTCTTTAGGTCATGGTATTCCCAAAAGAAATCTTAATCATGTTTGTCCTTTGTAATTGATCAATACGAATATAATACAAATAAAAAAATTTACCCGAATTCGGGTAAATTTTTAATCTATTTTTAAGCAAAATTATTTTATATCCAATAATTCTACTTCGAAAACTAGTGTAGAATTTGGGCCAATTTCTTTGCTGATCTGCTGATCTCCATACGCTAAATGTGGAGGAAGAATCAATCTCCATTTGCTTCCAACAGGCATTAACTGAAGCGCTTCTGTCCAACCTTTAATCACCTTGTTTAAAGGGAAAGATGCAGGCGTTCCTCTTTTTACAGAGCTGTCAAAGACTTTACCAGAAATGGTAGTTCCGTGGTAATGGCATTTCACTGTGGATTTCGGTCCTGGTTTTGGTCCATCTCCTTCGGTAATGATTTCGTACTGCAAACCGCTGGGCAATTGTACAACACTTTCTCTCTTACCATATTCCACCATGTATTCCTTACCATCGTTAAGGTTCTTTTCTGCCAGTTCTTTTTTCTTTTTAAATAACATATCTGCTACTCCCATTGTTGATATTTTTTACAAAGATAGTGGTTTTTGAAAAAAGGATAGATACCGGTTTGTTTAGTTGCTGGTTATCAGGATTGAGAAAGAAGAATCGCCCTATTTCCTCAAAATTCAAATAATTTTAATATTGTGTTAACGCAGATTCAGAAACTTGGCGTTATAATTGAATTTAAAAACTAAATGCCACAACCACTAAAATATAATAAGAAATTTGATGAGCTCACTGAAGAGGAAAAAGAACTTCTGGAAATCAATAAAAAAACGATTGCAGACTTCGTTGAACAGTCCTCTTCCATAAGCGATGTCAATTATGCCACCAGAAATGCCCATGCCAAAACATATGCTGCAGCTGACGGCACATTTTTTATCGATAAAAATATTCCTGAAGAGCTCCTTCCGTTTTTTGACAGTGAAAAATTTGACCTTACGATAAGGCTTTCTAACGCGAACCTAAAAATTAAAAATACAGAGAAAGATGTTCCTGCTTACGGATTTGCCGTAAAGATAAAAGACGAAAAAGGCGGATTGATTGCTAATTTCCCTTTGGTTAATTTCCCTTTATTTCCAACGAATTCAGTATCTCACTTTCTGAAACTGTTTACTGCTGTGAACCGGTTTTATATAAAAAAATGGAGCAGTTTCTTTTCATTGGCAACGCAGGCTGTGAAAATAATTCCTTCAGTTTTTACGATATCATTTGTCAGAAATACGATTAAACTGCTGAGTAAAAGAAATGATTTCATCCTGTCTTTTGATTATCATTCTGTCGGAGCTTACCGTCTTGGTGATTACATGATCAAGATCAAACTGGTTCCAAAATCTACAGATAAAAACTTCGGCAAAAAATTAAAGATGAAAGAGGCTCTTACAAGTTATTTCAGTGACCATGACTATGCTGCAGATGTTCTGATTCAGTTTTGTTATGATCTGAAAGACCAGCCGATCAACAGACTGAATGTGGAGTGGAAAAATTCACCCTATATTAAAATCGGAGAAGTAAAAATAAACCAAGGTCAGCTCCTGAATCCACGCGATTGCACCAATGAATTATTATCATTCAATCCGTTTGAAAGCAAGATTTTTTTCCAGCCTGTCGGAAAGATTCAGAAACTGCGTGATGAGGCCTATAAAGTTTCAATGCAGACGAGGAGAAAGATCAATAAGCTGTTGCATGGATGATGAATTCGTCAATAGTCTATTGTGAATAATTTTCAATAAAATATGTTCCTGAGCTTTATATTTATCCAGTGAATTTTTAGAAATAAAAAAGGCTTTACAGATTGTAAAGCCTTTCCTTATTATATGTTTTTGATATTCTTATTTTTCTGATTTTTCTTTTGCATCATCTTCTTTTTCAGGGAACATAATGGATATAAGAACAGAAAGTACCAATACCCCTCCTACGATTCCCAATGAAACCGGAGACGGAATATGAATCCATGGTGCAATCAGCATTTTCACCCCGATAAATGACAGGATAATAGCCAGCCCGTAAGGAAGCTTGCTGAACATATGGATAAAGTTCGCCAACAGGAAATATAATGATCTCAATCCTAAGATCGCGAAAATATTGGATGTATACAGGATGAAAGGGTCATTTGAAATAGCAAAGATCGCAGGAATAGAGTCTACTGCGAAAAGAACGTCAGTAAATTCAATAACCCCTACCACTACTAAAAGCGGTGTTGCCATTTTGATTCCGTTTTGGATTGTGAAGAACTTATCACCATCATAATTATCGGATACTTTCCAGAAACTTTTAATCAATCTTGCACCAGCCGTATTGCTGTAGTCTTCATCATCATCGTCGCCTCCGTCACCCCAGGATTTGATCCCGGCATACACAAGGAACAGACCGAAGAGAGCCATTACTACATTGATTTGTACTGCTTTTCCAAAAATATTCATTTCAGGAAGGTAAGTAAGGTTGATAAGTCCTACTCCCGCGAAGATAAAGATCGCTCTGAAAATCAGTGCCCCAATAATTCCCCAGAAGAGAACTTTGTGATGAAGGTATTTCGGAACTTTAAAGAACCCGAAAACAAGGATAAATACGAATAAGTTATCCACAGAAAGGGCCTTTTCAATCCAATAGGCGGCCTGATACTGTGTAAATTTCTCTACGGCCACTGCGTGGCTCTCAGGACTTCCATCTGTATTGAAAACCCAGTACACTACTCCTGAGAATATCATGGATAATGAAATCCATACGATAGACCAGATGGTAGCTTCTTTGGACGATACTTCATGGCTTTTTTTGTTGAATACTCCTAAATCCAGGAGAAGCATGATAACGACTGTTACCGCAAATCCCCACACCAAGCCCGGGTGCAATTCTAAAATACTTTGATGTTCCACTTCAGTTTATGTTATTATATGATAAAAGCAATAGATGTACAGTATGCACAAATATTGCTAATTTTTAATGTTTTTATTTTGATATCAATAGATCAATAAGTTTTTAGCCAAAGCCCATAAAATTATTCATTTTTTTCGAATAAACCAAAGCCCATTCTTATTGATTATCTATTCGTTATAAATAGTTGGCCTGAACAGTCTGAATTGTCTGTTCCAGCTTTCTGTCTGAAGTAGGATCCCCAATTGCATTGAACTTCCACTCGCCGTTTCTTTTGTAGAAAACACCCATTACCATAGCAACGTGTCCTTTGAAAGAAGCATCATTGGCAATATCATATTTAGCGAAAACCTCTCTTACATTGGTAGGAGTTCCTTCGTAAATACGGATAGAAGCAAAAGGGATCGTTCCGAAATCCTGTCCCTGATAGCTGTTCAGTACCAATGCAACGTGCTCTACATTCGGCTCCAGCTGGCTGAAATCTACAGTGATCACTTCATTGTCTAATCCATCATCTCCGTTTACATCTCCGGTAAGGTCATCACCACTATGTTTTACAGAACCGTTTCTTGATTTCAGGTTTCCGAAATAAATCACTTCTGTAAGCGTTTTGTTTGAATCAAATAAAATACAGCTTCCATCTAAGTCTACTGCTTCCTTTTTGGTTCCGAAAAGCCCTTTTTTCTCGATTGCTCCCCAGTTGATTCCCACACAGGCTTGGGTAAGCTCAGCTCCGTTTTCCTTTTTAAGGTTTATTCTTTGACCTTTTTGTAAGTTAATAGCCATCTTTTTATGTTTATTGTTGTTATTTATATTTAGCAAATGTGCTCATCAGCCTATTTACTTATCAAATTCCGTATTAATTGTTATTCAAATTTAAATTGAGCATTGCGCGCAGGATATTCGTTTCTTCATCAAAATCGAATATTTTACTCATAATATCTATATTTTCTAAGTTTTTGAGATAGTCTTTCAACACATTTTCAACTTCAGCTGGGATCGTTCGCTTTCTTTCATTGATAGAATTTTCCAGCATTTCATTTTTTCTTTTCAGCTGATTGATAATGGTACTCTGGTTCGATTGGTTCTCAGAAACATCTAATTTTTCAAGATCACCATCAAAGAGATAGAGTTTTTTATCATCAATTCCGAAAATAAAATGATCATCAGACTGAAATATCTTGAAGAGTTCATATTCATTGGTCCCTATCAGATAACCACAGACAAACCGCACTTTAAAACTCTGGATATTCAATCTTCCCAAAAGCTTCCTTTCTATCGCATAATCTCTATACTGATAGGCCGGAAAAGGCTGGGGTTTAAGCTGTTGTTCATCTGCATTCGTCCTGTAGAATTCCTGTCCGTATTTTTTATGGAAATACAGAACATTATTCCAGTCTGCTGTAAAAATATCTTCGGTAAGGTCTTTATAAAGCATTTTCAGATGCTGGGAAAATACACCACTGTACATCTTCCGGTCGGTCTGAAAACTATCTACACGCCTTTCCTCAAAACCTTCAATATATTTATTATTAACGTCAATTTCATTAATCACAGCCAACATATCATTTTCCTTCTGCCTTTTTATTTTGGTTAGAAGTTCAATGAGGCTGTCGGTATACTGCAGGTGAAAAAGTTCCAGCTTATTATAGTCCAGAGCGGTATTTTCCTGAAATAAATTATGTATAATATCGGTCTTGATGTAAATGGATATTATATCAATATGTTCAAAAAAATTAGCCAGAAGTTTAAGCTTTGTTAATCTTCTTTTACTCTGAGACATTATGGTTGCTGCATCATCCCCCACCTTGGTATCCTGTTAATTAACCTCTGACGTTTGCTTTTAATTCATGCTCCAGTGTCTGAAGATCCTGATCAAGTTTTCTTCTTCCTTCAGCACCCTGCTTTTGGATCTGCTTCACTTCATTCAATGTATTGATAAGCATTGAAGTCGTTTCTCTCAATGTTTCTACCGACACGATCGTCTGTTCGTTTGCTCTCGCAACATTCACTGAATTCTGTCCCAGACGTTCTGCGTTTTTCTTCAGAATTGCTTCAGTCGTAGAAGATACTTTCTGCTGGATCTCAATATTTTGCTGCTGTCTGTACATGGCCACTGCCAGTGAAAGCTGATTTTTCCAAACCGGAAGTGTTGTGGTAAGAATCGTCTGTGCTTTTTCAGCAATAGAAACGTTGTTATTCTGTACCAGTCTGATCTGCGGAAGCGACTGCATCATGATGATACGTACCACTTTAAGGTCAGCCATTCTTCGGTCTAATCTCGCAATGAAATCTCTTTTATCAGCAATCTGATAATCCTGGTATCTTTGTGGATCAGCTTCCATTTGTGCCAATTCTCCTGCAGCTCTTTCCATTCTTACATTTCCGGCGATCACCAATTCTTCAATTGCTTTAATGGAATTCACATTGCTTTCAAAGATGGTTTGAAGAACAGCATTGTCCTTGGTAGAAGTAATGATTCCTGCATTGACTTTGTAAGCGATTTGTTCAATATTATTGATGATCTTATCATATTTCGCAAACATATTTTCCACCTGTGTCATGACCTTTTTCATGAACGGGATCTTACTTAGGAAGCTTTTTACTTTATTTTGCTGAAGCTCCTCAACATCTACATAGTTAAGTTCTACCAGCAAATCATTGATAAGTACCCCAACTTCTCCTGAGTTGGATCTTCTTACGTTTCCTAAAAAGCTGTCACTCTGGTTAGATAGAGTTTTCTGAAGCTCTGCTCCGTAATTCACGATAGAACCAGGATTGGTCTCATCGATGGAATTGGCAAGAACCTCATATTTCTTACGCTCTTCTACCTGTAACTGAGTCAGATTTACATTTCCTTCCTTATCCACAAGAACTGCGGGTGCTGTATTTTGTACAGGCTGACTCGGTGGAGCCATCGGAGCCGGTTCAAAGGTTTTAAGAGGCTCAATAGATCCCATTGGATCTATTGGCTGATTATCCTGATTATCCATAATTATTTTTGATAAATTGATACGAACTTGTCAAGGCCGTCTCTCTGTCCTGCCCCAACAGCTTCAAATTTCCATTCTCCGTTTTTGTTGTATATTCTTCCGAATTCTACAGCAGTTTCAATAGAGAAATCTTCGTCTAATTCATATTTCAGAATCTCTTCATTGGTATCTGTATTGAAAATTCTGATGAAAGAATTTCTTACCTGTCCGAAGTTCTGCTTTCTTGCATCTGCATCGTGGATCGTTACTACTACTGTAATTTCCTGAATTGCTGAATCAATCTTCGTAAGATCGATTTTGATCTGCTCATCATCTCCTGATCCTTCACCTGTAAGGTTATCCCCTGTGTGAATTACTGATTTATCCGGAGACTCCAGATTATTATAGAAAATAAAGTGACTGTCTGATACTAGTTTTTTGTCCTCACCCAGCAAAAATAAAGATGCATCAAGGTCAAAACCTGTTCCTGTAGAAGTATTATTGATATCCCATCCTAAACCTACGGTGAATTTAGGTGCGTTAATGTTTTCTCTCTGTCCTTTTTGTAAGTTAATAGCCATAATATAATTCCGTTTGTGTTAAAGTATTGATGTTATTTTCGTATTCTTTTATTAAATGATAATTATTGCTGATTGCCAGCTCCAGAAGCAGATCCATCTGCTCCTTTTTTACTTTAGACGTAAGATAGTCAAAATTACTTGAATCCAGGCCTAAAATATATTTCACGATCCTTGTATTGAATTCAAAACTTGGCTTTATCATTACTTCTGCGATGTGTTTGATGTTTTTTACCGCATAATAATTAAAATAGTTTTCAATCTTCGGATCAAGGTCGAAGTTCATCAGTTCCGCATAATAGAGGAACATAAAATCCGCTTCCACATTAAATTCGTTCAAAATCCTGTTTACCGTATACTCATGACTTCCCGTGATTTTTATATCGTCTATAAAAATACAAAGTTTTCCGCGTAAAAAATCTTTATCAATATAATAAGTATCATTGGCAATAAGATTTTTCCGGTCTTCAAAATTAAGATTGCCATAATCCGTGATATAGGTGTGATTACGGTTGATCTTCGATAAAATACTGGATCTTCTTCCCTTCTGAAAAAGATACAAATCCAGATGCTTTTTAAAGAAAAAACATAAAAAATTGGAAGCCGTCGGAATAGCCATATACGGACTTGGAAGAACAACGATTTCTTTTTCTGTATTTAAAAGTTCTGCATGTTCAGCTATAAATCCGTTGAATAATTCTTTGGCAAACTTTTCCGCATACGACTTATCGCCATATTTGAAATAGCTGTATTCTGCGGGTGAAAAACTGAATTCATCCGCTGAATGAATGGGGTGTAAGCTGTATCTCTTATTCATATCAATTTAGTGTTTAAGTAGGTGTGCACTGAAACCGAAATCTTTGGCACCCTTATAATCCGCCACGGGATTATCTCCAATATGCAGGATACGGTGCATTGGAAGATCCTGGTCTTTAAGGTTATTTTTTACTTCCTGAAAAATAAGGGGATTTGGTTTTGAGATATTTATCTCATCCGAATAAATATGGAAATCGATATACTGATCCAGCTCTTCCCCAATCAGAAATTTTCTCATTGTTCTGCCCTTGATAAATCCTGTATTACTCAAAATATTGACTGTTTTTCCCTGATTTTTAATCTGATCAAAAAAGTCTTTTACATTTTCGAAAATAATAAGCGGTTTATATTCTAAAAACAGGTCTTCACTTTTAAGGTAAAACCCGTCCAGCTTTTCTTTATCTATTTGTTTTACATCCACATCCAATGAGCCCAGGATGAGTAAATATATTTCATACGTATCTATATTCCCCCCCGTAACTTCATTGATCGTATTGCACAAATCATCGTAATATTTTACAGTTTTCGCAACTTCATCAATAGATTTGTCAATATCAAAAAACGAGGTGAACAGCTCAACTCTTTTTGTTTTAAATTCAGGGTGAGATTTGATTAGTGTAAGCCACAAGTCAAAAGAAAAATGACAGTGGTTATGAATGTCGATATCTGTTTTCAATAGTTTTAAGTTAAAAGTTTTATTTAGCTTTCTTGAAAAAGATTTAAAAGTTTAATCATCAACAAGTGTTTAGTTTGCTATTATTTCCAAAGATAAAATTTTTCTCATAAAAGCATTAGGTACTTCTCTGTTTTAAGAAATTTTTATGAATTTTCACCGGTTTTACCCCTCAATTATGGCAAGGCTTAACAATTTGTTTAAATTGAGAGCGTAAAATTTTTTTCTAAAAAACTTTTAATAATTAAAAAAATTATTTAATTTCGCAATCGATTAAAAATCAACAATGTCAACAACAATGATAAATATAATAACTTTAAGTAACCCTGTGAGAGCTGTGTACTCTGGCAGCACTCAATATTTATCTGAATAGTTCCTTAGATCTTTTTATTACTCAAAATATATTAAAGGCCTATCTATTCAGATGGGTCTTTTTTGCTGCCTTATTTTCAAACCTCAAATCAAGCAGAATACAATTCAGTATTCTAAAAATCAACAATTTAAATTCAGCAAAATGAAATATAACACGAGAAATATAGGAATTATAGCACATGTAGATGCAGGAAAAACAACTTTATCCGAAAGGCTTCTTTATTATACAGGTCTCATTCATAAAATAGGAAATGTAGATGACGGAAATACCACCATGGATAAAGATATCCAGGAAAAAAACAGAGGGATTACCATTTCATCGGCTGCAGTTTCTACACAATGGAAAAAGGATGGAACAGCCTACAACATCAATATCATTGATACTCCCGGACACATTGATTTCGCAGTAGAAGTCGAGCGTTCCTTAAGAGTTCTGGATAGTGTCGTAGCCGTTTTCTGTGCCTCTTCGGGTGTTCAGCCTCAAACTGAGAATGTTTGGTTCCAGGCTGAAAAACACGGAATTTCAAAGATATGCTTCATCAATAAAATGGACAGGATCGGAGCAGATTTCTTCGCAGTTCTGAAGGAAATTGAAACGAAACTTCATGCAGTTCCCATGGCTCTTCAAATCCCGATTGGGGCCGAAGCCCAATTTGAAGGTGTGATCGATTTAATCAGGCAAAAAGCTTTATACTGGACGGATGAGACTGGTGAAACCATTATTGAAAAAGAAATTCCGGACGACCAAAAAGCTGATGCTGAGGAATACAGAATGAAATTAATGGAAACTCTCGCCGAATATGATGAGACTTTCTTTGAAATTTTCTTAGATCCTGAAAATAGTATTACGGAAGAGATGATCACTGAGGCCTTACGAAAGGTCTGCAGATCTGGGGCCGCTGTTCCTGTTCTCTGTGGTTCTGCCTTTAAGAACAAAGGGGTCCAGCCTCTTTTGGATGCGGTCGTAACTTATTTTCCGGCTCCTGATCATTTACCGGCCATACAGGGTAAAGATCCTGAGACAGAAGAATCTGTGGAACTTATAAGAGACGAAACTGAGTCTTTCTCCGGACTTGTCTTTAAAGTCGTGATCGACAAACATATGGGCAGACTTGCGATGCTTCGTCTGTATTCCGGTAAGATAAAATCCGGTGATACGGTTCTTAATGTAAGAACAGGTGAAAGTTTCAGGATATCGAGGATTCTACAGATGCAGTCGGACAAGACGTTAGCGATAGAGGAAGCAAAAGCGGGTGACATTGTGGCTTTGACCGGGATAAAAGACTCCAAAACAGGAGATTCTTTATCTGCTGTTGAGAAACCTGTACTTCTGGAAGCGATTACAATTCCTGCTCCTGTTATCCGGGTTTCGATTGAGCCTAAGACGAACAGTGACGAGAAATCTTTCGGTTTGGTTTTGGCTAAAATTCAGGAAGAGGATCCATCGTTAGTCGTTGAAAGAGACCGACAGACCGGAGAAACATTATTGAGCGGGCTGGGAGAACTTCACCTGGAAGTCACTCTGGAAAAGATCCGTCTGAATCACGGTATCGAAGTCAATCAGGGGAAACCTAAAGTTTCTTACCGTGAGATTCTGACAGAAACCAGGACTCACAGGGAAAAGCTTTCCAAGCAGAATGGAGGTAGCGGACAGTTTGCCGATATCACTTTTGAGATCGGTCCCAGAGAAAACAATGTGCCTGGTATTGAATTCATTAACCTGATTAAAGGTGGTGTTATTCCGGGTGAATTTATTCCTTCGGTTGAAAAAGGTTTTAAAGATGCGATGGAAAATGGGCCACTGAAAGGTTATCCTCTGGAAAGTATGAAGATCAGACTTCTTGACGGTTCTTTCCATGCTCAGGATTCTTCAGCGTTTGATTTTGAAAATGCAGCGAGAGACGGATTCAGGGCAGCAGCTTTATCCTGCAGCCCAAAACTACTGGAACCGGTCATGCAAGTTGAGATTCAAAGTATTGAAGAATACACAGGTGCTGTCACAGCTGACATTAACCGAAGAAGGGGAATAATTTCCTCCATCGACGAAAAATCAGGAAGAAAGATTTTCGCAGCAGAAGTTCCCTTAGCCTCTACTTTCGGATATATTTCCGATCTGAGGACTTTAACGAGCGGAAGAGCTTCAATCAGCATGAAATTATCACACTATGCTATGGTGCCTGATTTCATTGCCAATACATTAGTAACCTAAAAAACGAGGGCTGTAAAGTAATTTTACAGTCCTTGTTTGGTTATTGTAACGGTGAAATGTAAATGGTTAATTGTGAATTTCACCTTCATCGATTTCTTTTTTCAACCACTTCCATCTTCCTTTCCCCAGTAATTGACTGTGATTTTTCATTGACAGCAAGTGGCGCAGATTTTTCAATTTTTTAATTTCAAATCCCTTATCTCTCGGGCATTACCTTATACGTGGGATCTTCCTGAATATTCACTTCAATGACTGCTTCTGCATTTTTCAGCATTTTCCGGCAGTCTTCACTAAGATGGCGCAGGTAGAGTTTTTTGTTGTGCTGGCTGTAACGTTTTGAAAGTTTATCCAAAGCATCAATGGCACTCATATCTACGATACGGCTTTCTTTGAAATCGACAACCACTTCATCCGGATCCTCCATCAAATCGAATTTATCCATGAATGCTGTTACAGATCCGAAAAATAAAGGCCCATATATTTCATAATGTTTAACGCCATTTTCATCGGTTGATTTGCGTGCACGAATTCTTTTTGCATTATCCCAGGCAAAAACAAGGGCAGCAATCACAACACCCACCAGCACCGCCAGTGCGAGATTGTGGAGGATTACGGTGATAAGGGCTACTGTAACTCCGATAAATATATCAGACTTCGGCATTTTGTTGGCAATCCGGATGGACACCCACTGGAAAGTACTTATGGCAACTACCATCATCACTCCAACCAATGCGGCCATTGGTATTTTTTCGATAAAAGGAGCTCCAAATAAAATAATGATAAGAATCATCAGCGACGCAATAATTCCTGAAAGTCTTGCTCTGGAACCTGCATTGAGGTTCACCAGTGTTTGTGCAACCATGGCACATCCTCCCATTCCTCCAAAAAAGCCATTGGCCATATTCGCTATTCCCTGAGCCACTGATTCTCTGTTGGCATTTCCTTTTGAATTGGTGATCTCATCAACCATGGATAAGGTTAAAAGAGATTCGATCAAACCGACACCAGCCATAACCAAAGCATATGGAAAAATAATCTGCAGTGTTTCCAAAGTAAAAGGAATCTGTGGAATATGGAAATTGGGAAGGCTTCCGCTGATGTGTGCAATATCAGCGACCGTTTTTGTCGGAATATGAAAGCCTAAAACTATTGCAAAAACAATGATAATCGCCACCAGCGATGCGGGAACAGCCTTTGTTATCTTTGGGAAAAAGTAAACAATAATAATTGTAAGAGCTGTCAGTCCTCCCATAATGTATAGAGGCATTCCCTGAAGCCAGCTGGAAACTCCTGCACTGTCTGTTATTTTAAACTGCTCGACCTGGGCCATAAAAATAATAATCGCCAGACCATTCAGAAAGCCATACATTACGGGCTGCGGGATAAGCCTTACAAATTTCCCCAACTTAAAAACACCGACCATCATCTGGAAAACTCCGGCAAGTACCACGGCGGCAAAAAGATATTCTATTCCATGTGATTTGATCAAAGCAATCAGTACAACAACAGTGGCTCCTGCTCCTCCCGAAACCATCCCGGAACGTCCACCTAAAACAGCAGTGATCAATCCCATCATAAAAGCTGCATAAAGTCCGGTAAGCGGAGACAGCCCTGCCAGAATAGCAAAGGAAAGGGATTCAGGAATCATCGTCATTGCCACAGTAAAACCAGCCAAAAGTTCGTTCCTGTAATTTATTTTTTTCGAAAAGTCGAATAAGCTTATGGTATTTTTCATTGAAGTGCAAAGGTATATACTTGACAGCCGGTATACAATGACTTTTTTTTGTCTTTTTTAAGTAAAATGTGATAGACAAAAAATAATTCACAACTCTGTTTATTTAATTTGTTAATTTTAATTAAATTTTATCTTCAATGACATTTTTAATGCATTTTTGAGAATTAGGTTCTAATTTTTATTTAAATTTGAAAACGAACAAACAGATTATTTACTATTACTCTAAAGACTATTATGGCAATAATCTGTTTACACTAAGGTCAAAAGTTAAAAAATATTACGAATAAAACTGCATGAAAGAGCTTTAATAGGCTATATATTATTCTTACAGAAAGAAGTCTGAAGCATGAAAGAGGTCTCACTCAAATCAATTGAAAAAGAATATTAAGGAAGGAAATGGAGATGTAAAAGTATTCTTGAGATATACAAACCCTGAAAACTGAATTATCGGCAGACCATCCCCATGTGCTGCCGGCTGTACAAATACCAGGTACAGCACTGAGCTTAATATTCCCCTTTTTGCTGTCGTTAAGATTTTCTTAGCGTCCTTTTATTTTTGTACAGTCTCTATCATTCCTTAAAGAATGAAATATATACTCTATTTTGTTAATTCATGAATTTAATAAAAATATTACTCAATACATGTTATATAAGGAAATTCATATAGGAAAGTTTATTAAGGAGATGGTTGATGAAAATGAGGTACCCATGGAAAGGATCTGCAATTTTCTCAATAAAGATGATCAATTTATTGAAAATGTATACAACAGTAAGTCTATAGACTCAGATCTACTGTTGAGATGGAGTAAACTGCTGGAATATGATTTTTTCAGGCTCTACAGCTCGCACCTTATTTTATATGCACCGCCATCTGCAGTGAATAAAACCCAGAAAAAATCTGATAAAATCCCGTATTTCAGAAAAAATATTTATACCCAGGAAATTAAAGATTTTATCATGAAAAGAATTCTTTCGGGTGAGATGACCTACGGTGAGGTGATCAAAGAATATTCTATTCCCAAAAGTACCCTTCACCGGTGGCTTCAGAAAAATAATGATAATACAAACGGATAAACAGAACTCATTATGCGTCCTAATTATAAAAAGATTTACTACGATATGCTGAGGCTGGAACATCCGGAGAAGCTTAAAGATCCCAAAATCAAAGAACTGCTGGGAAAGCTGGATACTACTGAGGACATTCTCAATTTTAATGACCGAATTTTTGAACAGTCTAAAGAAAGCCAGGTGAATAACCAGAAGCTTAAAACATATGATAAGAAAACAATGCTCAAGCTCCTGCAGTATCAAAATAAACATGGTTTTTCTACCAGTTATATGTCCAGAAAATATAAGATCAGCAGAACAACGATCATGAACTGGAAAAAATCTTTCGAGGAAGAAATTGAAAAAGTATTAAAAACCGATGATTAAATCATCGGTTTTTTATTAAACATAATAATTGATAATTCTGATTATAGAATAAATAATGGTACCGAATAAGGAGAAAAGCCTGTAAATAGTAAAAAAAACAAAAAAAATATTTCCGTTTTAGTAATTCAATATTTACAATGAATTCCAGTAATCACGTAAGGAAATTAACATATAATTCAAAAAGCATAAAATAAGGCCATAACATCCCATAAACTCTTGAAATATTTTCAATATATGGGTTATAAAACTTATCTCTATATTTGGTAAAATCTTAAAAAAATAGGACTACACACCTATCCTTGTTAAAAAAAAAACCAGATGAGAATTCCTATAATCTATATACCTAAAACCAGGTATAAATACTTTATTGAGATTAAAAGAAATTATAAAGCCGAAAAATACATCATTCCTATCGGAAAAGACTGTCATGCAGCACATTCTTTAGAAGTTCTGAATATCCGTATCCAAAGTCTTCCTTATGACTGGATCCGTCTTAAACCTATCATGGGTCTTAAGATTGTCAGCGATAATATAAAAGAACGCTTTAAATACTTCCTTCACGATTTCCGGAAAAATGAAGAGGGTAATACATATGCTCAAAAATATCCCGATGCTGAATTTACTCATGCTAAAGCGGTAATAAATGATTCTAAACTGAGAAAAACTTTTGAGAAGCGCTACCAAAGGATGCTGGATATTATTAAGATTCAGCCAGTAGCCTATTTGTATATACTGGACATCAGTGGTTTTAAAACATCAGAGGATGTTGATTTTTTCTGTGATACGGTAAATGGCTTTAGGGAAATACTGAAAACGGAAGATTCTCTTCATATTTATATTCGTTTTGACGAAGAAATAAATAATGAGGAGATCTGCAATTCATTGCTTCTCCGTATCAAAAATATACCACAGGTGTACATTACCACATATATCCGGCAAAAAGCACAGTTTGGAATTTGGGGCAATGAAAAAGAGTATCCAAAACTATACAGGAACCTTAATCTGATGATCAAACAGATATTCCCGAAGTTTTCTCTGATCAAGCCATAAGTAATACCCATCATACGTTCAGACAGGAAACATCATCCTTCAAAACCTGAGAAAGAATAATTTGTAATTCCTCTTCCAGAAGTTGTCATAACGGAAACTTTCTGTATATCTTTTTATATTGTAAACAAGGCAACAACTGAACGTGTATAATCGTGCTCTAACCAACTGAGCTACCCTTCCTATTTATTCTACTGTGTTTTTTTGTGGAAGAGACGGGACTCGAACCCGTGACCCCGTCGTGATGAGCGAAGTAACACTGTTCTACGGCACTTGTTTATTTTTTAAAACAGATAAGGCAATGGGCGGAAAGAGTTTGCTCTTTTAGAGCGTCGTTCTTACCCATATGGGCAGTGAACCGGCAATTCTACATCTGCGTGAGACTTACATTTTCCATGGGAAAACTTTTGCCATGCCGGGTTTCAATCCGGCTTCGCCAGTTCGGTCGCCCGAATTACGCTACCTTAGGACCGTTATAGTACGAAGGAACCCTTTTCTACGGCACTTATCTGCTTTGTTTTTTTATCACATTTAACTCTAAATGATTCTGATATTTTGATGAGTTAACAATGTTTATGCAATATATATTTTATTTTTCTTCTTCAGCAATATATGTTTTGACGATGGGATGTACTTTAGCATCTTCAGGATAATAGTCCAATCCAAAACTTCTCCATCCGGAGGACCAGTACATACTCATCTCTTTAAGATACGGAATATCTTTTGTATCATCACATTTATAGTTTTCGTCGAATATATTCCTTACTTCATCAATAAACTCTGGATAAAATCTCTGATCCTCTTCATCAAAAACATCCATATAAATATCAAGATGGTTTCTTAATTCATACAGTAGATAAGTTCTGAAATCCCATCCTATAACCACAACATCAGATCCGCTTACAGAAACAACAGGACTCCATATTAATCCATTATTATCTACCACAAACCTTGTGCCTCTAACAGGCAAGAGTTTCTGAAGCTTTGAAAACCATTCATCAAAAATTTCTTTCCTTTTTTCCAGGTATTTTGGTTTTACTCCCCATGATTTTAACCAAACCCTGTTTATATCATCTGTATCCTGCCACATCCCCTCATATGGCTCGTTCATTGTTTTTAATATTTCATCTTCATCATCCAACCAATTGTAAAAGAAAGTACATTCTTCCGTCACAAGCTTACCCTCATCTTCATATTCTACAATTTCTTTCTTATCAACAGCATGAAGAATCCTTAAAAATGTCCGGTGATCTGAGGTGAACTTAACATTATATTTTATTTCAACATCATCAATCTGATCATCAGTAAGTCCGTGCCATTTGGCTCCGTAAAATCCTTTTGGACAGTAATTTTCATCCTCAACAGACCAAATGGTTTCTGTACGGTCTTTGATCCAATATAAAAAATCAGTTAAATCTTCCGGTATATGCATTATATTAGTTTTTTTAATTAAAAAGAGGCTAAAGGCGGGAAAACTGCTTTATAAACCATGAGGTTTATTCTGGAGTCGAACCAATATCATAAGATTAACCGAAGTACGTTTTACCTAACGGCACTCTTTTATTGAAATCAAGGTAATGGTAAAAAGAACCGTCCGTGCATGCGCTCTACCTGCTGAGCTACCTCTCCTTTTCGAGGGAAAAGGCAGGAATCGAACCTGCGACCCCATGTTTCTAGGTCCCGAAGTATGATCCTTAAACGACACTTGATTTTTTTTTAAGCAGGGCATTTGGCAAACAGAAACTTATGACAGAGCGATACCATTACGCCATCTGTTTCCAGAACAGGATTCGAACCTGTATTGCTGTCCCCCAACGAAGCAATTCTGTTTTACGGCACCTGCTTTGTGTTTTTCCATCGGTTTTTTCTGTATTTCTTCCAGTTTCTCTGATATTTTTCCTGATGAGAATTCACCGTATCAAAGCCGTGCGGAAAGCAGTACGAACAACCCATTTCATTTCCGTATATTACTCTTGAAATCTGGATTCCGGAAATTTTCTTTGGAAAATCAATGAGTCCGTATTCATTGATTCCAAAGGTTTGTTTTAATGTTTTGTATTTTTTCATGTATATTGAGAATTAACCTCAATACACAGCTTCCTTTAGACAGGGTTTATAAGTTTTCATGGTTATTTATTTTAGCTACTTTATAATTTTCATTTTATAAAAACCAAGCAATAAGTCATAAGAGTTTTGAATGTATTCAAATTGGAAGTTTGACGATGCAATTCTCATTGTACGGCATTGGTCTGTTTTCACCGGGCATCTTATGGAAAGACTTTGTTTCAATTGGAAGTCGAAGGAATTCTTCCCTTACGGCACATGATTAATAACAATGCAAAGTTATTATGGAAGTGCGTAATCTTTTTACGCAGTTTATTTTTATTTATATTTTTTTAAATACTGATATACAAGTTTTGTCCTCTTGTTATAACAAACTCTACAAAGCTTTTAAAAACAGGATAATAATAGTTTTCAAAATCTATTCCCTCGTTTTGTCGAAAATGGATCATCATTCACCATTCATCATTTATAAAAGCAGTGCCTTTTACAATACTACTTTTTTAATTACCTGAATGGCGGACTTTCTGTTTTCCAAAGCATTCAATACATCGAAAATTTTATCAGACCAGCCTGCAATAAGGTATACCTCATTTTTTCTGATATCAAGGGGTTGCTTTCCGTAACCCGCAAGATCAAAAATATACAGTCTGGCTTCCGGAGCGATCTTCTTGTAACGCTTCCATGAATCTTCAAAAGAATGTCCTGTTCCTTTGCTGTTCCACAATTGTGTATCAGTAAACAGCATCACTTTATCTGCTTTTTCCTTTCTGTCGATCAGGTCTTCAATCACAAGATAACCATTGGTAGAATATCCTACTTCGCCTTCACGCTTATACAATTCGTTTACATTTCTCAAAATACCGCTTTTAGGCATGGGAATTCTCATCCATCTGTCACCAAACATACCTGTGATCACATTTTTACACTGTGACTGCAGAATCATAGACATCAACAATCCAATATCATAAAGCAATACTTTGCTTTTAGGAGAAACAGGTTGCTGCATTGAACCCGAAACATCTGCCGCAATGACTACCGACGTATCGAAACCGAAACCTTTAATATTCTTAGCACTCACCATGACTGCATGTTCCAATGCTTCCAAAACAGATGAAAGATAAGGGGAATCAATCGCTTTTAATTCTCTGTAGGCCGCTAAAAATCTGAACGGAAGCTGTTTTGAATTGATGACCGCTTTTTCGTTGGACAGATAATTGCAGACTTTATACATTGCATCGGAAGAAACACCAGATTCTAAAATATTTCTCAGATTTCTCATGGTCGCCATATATCCGAGCTTATTGCTGAAGATCAATTCTTCCCACTTATTTTTAAAAGCTTTCTTTTTTTCTTTTTCGTCCTCAAATCTTGTCTGGCCCAAAACTGAAAGTTCCACTTCCCAGGTATACGGAGTCTCCAAAGTATCCCCCACAATTTTGTTAAAAACAGCCTGTTGGTTTTCATCCTTTGCTTTAGGATGAACCAGAAACAAAGCATCTTTAAGGGTTACTTCTGCTTTACGGTTGTATTTTGCGAACTGGTATTCATCAAATTTATTGAAAGACTTTGCAAGACCTTTTTGGATTTGTTTTGAAAGTCTGTTCAGTTTTTTGGTTTCCGTTCTTTCATTGGCAGTCTGGTAGTAAGCCAAAAGTTCAGTGATCTCATCTGCTCTCTGGATAACGCCATCAACGGTTTTGCTGACTAAGTCTGTACCGGAGGTCTGTTTCGCCAGTTCAGCAGTCAGAACCAAAGGAATGGAACGCAGGTACATGTCTTTTCTAGCATATACCGCCAGCTTAGCCACGAATTCCGGATCGTTTTTTCTGATCAGAGCCTGAATTCTGTTCAGTCTGTCATTGTCTTTTTCATAAGTTGTTTTAGATAATCCTGTTGTAACAACAGCACTATACAATTCTTCTGCAGGTGTCATGGTAAAAGTCTTTGCACCCTCATAATTCATTACTGTACTCTTTTCTTTCTTTAAAAAATTAAATTTCATGAGTTACTGTTTTTTTTGTTAAACATTTATTGGAGAATCTTCTGATCATCTCTGATTTCTGATGCAAAGTAAAAACAGTATTACGCAATCTTTTTGCGTATCTTATTTTTATCTTATATTTTTTGGAAACTTGGCCTGTCTTACAATTTAGGTTTTGGCTAAAGCCAATGGATTCGTTTATATTCTGTAAGCGGGCTAAAGCCAGTCCCTATTGAATTTTAATGAAAATATCTTTTATCTTTTATCTTTTATCTTTTATCTTTTATCTTTTATCTTTTATCTATCATTCATTTCCAATAAAGAAATCAGCATTCTCTGCTTTTCCCAAAGGCTTTGTCTAGCTTTGTGTACATTAAAATTCAGGCTATGATTAAAGGATTATATGAAACCCACGTTCAGGTAAGCAGTTTAGAAAAATCCATCCGTTTTTATACCGAGGTATTGGGTTTGAAACTGGCCCATATGGATGATACCCGTCCTATTGCATTTTTGTGGATCGGTGAAGGCAAAGAATTTATGTTGGGATTGTGGGAACAGAAAGAAAATCTGCAGCCAAGACATTTTGCATTTTCAAGTAGTAAGGAGGATATTTTAAATTATTCTGCAGACTTTCTGAAAAGTAAAAACCTGAAACCTTATAACTTTCTGAAAGACGGGCTTGATGAGCCTATGGTATTTGCATGGATGCCTGCACTGGCCATTTATTTCAATGATCCCGACGGCAATCAGCTTGAGTTTATTTCTATCCTTGAAGGTGAAGGAAAACCGGAATTGGGTGTTATTTCTTATAAAGAATGGCTTCGTCTTCAGTAAAAAGCAATCATGAATTCTGAGATCATCTTTAGCAACAGTACCCACCAGCTGCTGTTCAGCAGTCCTCAAAAAAATGACTATTATACGGTCATTCTCTGCCTTAAGGGAAATGTTTCTGTTAAGATCGGATATCACAGTTTTGAGCTTCAGCCCAAGATGATCTCTATACTTTCTCCTGATACTGTATTTTCCTGTGAAAATGCCGACAGCCTGGAGATCCTGTCACTGTGTTTTCATCAGTCATTTCTAAGTAAAATTTTTATTAAGAAAGAAATTACAGATGGTCTTCTGGAGCTTAATCCGAATTATCCGCCTGTTTATCCACTTGAAGATTCCTTTTACCGGGTATTTGAAAAGTTCAGACTTATAGAAAGAGAACTGATTACAAAATCTGCCTATCACCTGGATCTGGTCCGACTGGTTGCTCTTGAAATATTATATGAATATAACAGAGCCTGTGAATTCTGTCTTCTGGGATTTGAAAAAAATATGAACAGAGGGTATCAGATCACTTATGAGTTCAAAAAACTGGTCGGCACACATTTCAAAGAATGGAAAAGTGTCGGAGATTATTCCTTCATCTTAGGCATCAGTGCAAAACATCTGACAGAGGTCATCAAAGAAGAAACCGGACATACCGCTCTCCAGGTGATTCATGAAAGACTTCTTCTGGAAAGCAGATATCTATTGAAGCATACTTCGTGTTCCATAAAAGAGTGTGCTTATGCATTAGGGTTTGAGAGCCCTTCCTATTTTACCCGTTTCTTTAAAAATAATACCGGATATTCCCCCAACCAGTATCGGAACATTCCGTAAAATGTGAAAGAAATACCGAGTTTTAGGAATTGATACAGCATTGATTACTTCCGAATTTTGTACTTATCAATTATTTATCAAAATGGAAAGTACAGATCATCATGTATCAACTCTGAACAAGGTATCCTGGCAGGATTTATTTTCCAATGGAAACGGTATAAAAGCAATAACCCTGGCACTTGGAGTCATGCTTCATGCTACCAATGTATACCTTGCCACCACGGTCATGCCTTCTGTTATAAAAGAGATTGGAGGACTGGAATATTACGCCTGGAATACTACATTTTTTGTAGTTGCATCAGTTATCGGTTCTGTAATCTCAGCTAACAGGCTGGCAAAACTGGGACCTAAACGATCCTATCAGATTGCCATTCTGTTATTTGCACTAGGTACGGTAGTATGTACAGCGGCAGGTTCAATGTATATATTGCTGTCCGGCCGTTTTATTCAGGGACTGGGTGGTGGATTATTATTTGCTTTGTCTTATGCGATGATCCGGATTGTTTTCATTAAAGACCTCTGGCCCAGAGCTATGGCACTCGTATCAGGAATGTGGGGTATTGCTGCTTTTTCAGGACCTTTTGTAGGTGGCATATTTGCGGAAAACGGGCATTGGAGAATGGCATTCGGGGTACTTCTCATCTTTTGTCTGCTTATCCTGATAACTGCTTCCGTTATCCTTCCTTCAAAACAGAATAAACAAACAACACCACCAATCCCTTATCTGAAACTTCTTATGCTTGTCCTTGCCGCATTCTCAGTTTCAGCAGGAAGTATTGCAGAAAGCACTATTTTAAATATAGGAGGCATCCTGTTTGCAGTTTTGTTTATATATGTTTTAGTGGTAAGCGAGAATAAAAATTCAGGATTAAGACTTCTTCCCACAGGTTCTTATCATTTTTCTACCCCATTAAGCAAAACTTATGTGGTGATGGCATTGCTAAGCATAGCCACTTCTATTGAAATCTTTGTCCCTTATTTTGCGCAGACCATTCAGGGATTTTCTCCGATAGAATCGGGATATCTCACCGTTCTGATTGCTATAGGCTGGACATTGGCGTCGATCGCATTTTCAGGTGTAAAGGAAGTGATGGCCGGAAAGATTATTCTGGCAGGCTGTATTCTGATGTTTATAGGATTGGCAGGGCTTACAGCTATTTCTTTAGTATCCGGATTTGATACATCTGATCTTCATCTGATTCTAACCTGTACTTTTCTATTTGTATCAGGGGCAGGTATTGGGATGGGATGGCCTCATTTACTGACACGGGTTTTTGCTTTGTCCCCTTCAGGACAGGAAGAACTGGCTTCAGCTTCAGTTACTACAGTACAGCTTATGGCGACAGCCTTTGGAACAGCCTTAGCCGGTCTTGCAGCCAATATCGGCGGGATTATATCGCCAGGCGGCATAGAAGGCGCCCATCAGGCATCTATAGTGCTTTATGGTACATTCTCCATTGCTCCCTTTTTAGCGGCTATTGTTATTGCTGCTTTAATGCGTCAAAAATAATATTATCATTTTAAATTATAACTGCTGCAGCCTGCCAGAGATCTGGCAGGCTGCATTGTATCAACTCTATTCTTGAAATGTCAGTCTTTATGGCTCACCAGTTTTTTAACTGCTAAAACATGTTTACAGGGTCCTCTTTCTCCCTGATATTTGCTAAACCATTCGCAGGTACATCTTTCTTTATCACTTTCAATAATTACTGTATGATGCACACCTGTACCTTCTACCCGGGCTTCAGTTCTCGCTGTTTTTTTGTTTAAAATCTCAACTTTTCCTTCTGTAATCAGTTTTTCTGCATTTTTCATTCGTGGATTAAGTCCGATAATGCGGTTGAGTTTAAACGGCAGTCTGCGGTAGAAGAATCCATTGTCATCCAGATCATACCCTAAAAGTCCCATAGCTGCCAGTCTGCCTGTAAGATTATCGGTTGTTTTAAGGTTTATATTTTCATCTAAAGCAAATGCTGAAGGGTTAAAAGACTGGTTGGCATATGCATATTTATCCAGCGCATCAATCCACTCATCAGAAATATCATCAATCAGGCTGTCTAATACAGCTCCTTCTCCTGAAAACCCTCTCCAGCTTTCTCTTGACAAGGAAAAACTAAATCTTATATTCCCCATATACAGCTGCCATGTTGTAGACTGCATATCTGAATGCGGAAATACCTGCATCTGATCGATATAAGGGAGAAGCGGTTCCAGCAGGCGGAGCCTGTTCAATCCACCGATACAGACTGCATCTGCTGATTTCACAGGAGAAAACATGGGTTTATTGCCTCTGATGATCAGATAATAATCTGACTTTACCGGACCTTTTGGAATTCCTCTGAACAGCTGTTGGGTCTGGATCTTATTGAAGGTATGAAGCTTTTCTGATTGGGAGAAATAAATCTGAACTGTGCTGAGTCCTTTGATCCATTTTACAGGGAGTGGAACTTTTCTTTCCACGATTTCTTTGCCCTCTTTATAAAGCCCTACTTCTTTTTCCCCCACAGAAAGCATTATTTTTTCATTGGGGCGGATGCTTCCGAGCGCAGTAATCATCGGCTGGTTAAAATCCACATTCGTAGTTCCGTTTTCCAAAAACTCACCGTGAAGTCCGTCCGGCAATACATCTACCCTCGCGTAAACACCGGCACAATGTGAAAACCCTTCAAAACGGAGTCTGCTGTTTCCGGCAGTAACAATAGGATCTTTAAGCAATGCCATCTGAAACGGCGATAGATTAAAGCTGGATTTCACAATATTGGAAAGTGTGATCAGGCACCTTGCCAATATAAATGGTTGGCTGACATCTCCCCAGAAAAAGCAGGGAGCGTCTGTAGTCTTCTGAATTTCGCTGTATTTGGACAGGAATAATTCTTCAGATGCATCTTTTTTTATCAAAGACGAAGGTCTCTGATAATTGTAAACAAGCGTATCTTCCATATCTATTTTTTTAGAAGAAGATTGCAGATTTTTTTCAGACTGGAATTGTCTTTCCAGGTATTTAGTTTTTCTTTTAAGTTTTTATCAGCTTCTGATTGATTCAAAGCTAAAACCTCGTGGTAAATATCCAATATTTTTTTTAGATTGGTAACAGGAGTTTCCATCTGCAGCAAAATATGTGTCAGAAGCTGTTCCAGCGCCAGGTTATGATCTTTGCTTACATTGAGCATCTGATGCTGTACGAGATCTGTAAATCTTTTTACAGGTGCCCATTCCAGTTTTTCGTGCAAGCCGATCACACGCCCCAACCGTTCATTATCCATCACTTTATGGGAAACATGTTCCAACCAGATCTCAGCTGCAGTTCCCCGGATCACTTTGTCCCCGTCAAGGAAAATAGTTCCTAAAAAGAGATATCCCATTGCATCCAAAGGCTTTTTCATCTGATGAAGTGCCTGTGCAGTGTTCAGGACAAGCCCTCTTTCATACACCTCTGCAATTCCCGAGTAAAACAGACAGTCCTTAATGATCTTCGCAAAAACATTCCCCAGTGTATTAGGAAAACTCCACATAAAAGAAGGTGTTTCTGAAAAGTGTTTCTGCTCTGCAATAAAGTATTCAAGGAAAAGCTGATACGGTCTTTTTTTCAGGTGATATTTTGGAACCCTGATATTAAGTTCTACCGGATAATAGGAATTCTTTTTACTGTCAATGGTTTTCCAGTCATAGTTTCCGGTAAGGAATTCTTTAGGAATATCATCATATCCGAATTCTTTGAATTCTTCAAAAACTTTTTCCGGAGAACGCGTAATTCCGGCTGTCATCCACCATGATGGGTGTTCAAATTTCCCTTTCGGTGTTGAATTTTTATTAAAAAAGAAAAGAAGGAGTTCTTTGTATTCTCCTTTTAGTTTTTCATCAACTAAGGATAAACTGTCTGATGTTCTTTCCATAGAACAGCGCTGCAGTGCCAGCTGCACATCCAGATCATGAGGTTTTACATTTTCATTCTGATAGAATTCAAATCTTTCTACCAGGGCTTCAGGGCTTATCCAGCATGGCTCATGGGTTATCGTAGAAAGCAATGGTGCTTTGTCTCCTGATATCATTTTATCAAAAACATGTACCGCTATTTGCTTATAAGGTTCCATAGCCAATCCTCCGGCATAGATTTCTCTGATAGGTCCCAGCTTTTTATTATACGTGGAATATGCTTCCCTGGTAGCCTCGTCTTCGCAGGTTCTTTTGTAAATTTTTTCCAGGTTCTTAAGCTGGACCGGAAATCTTTCCAATAAAGAAAGTCCATAATTAATGATCATATTGCACAGCAATACATTAAAATGGTGTACTTCCCATTTAGCAATGGTTTTACAAGCTTTCTGAAATACAGGTTCGAAAAGTTTTACAGATCCCGAATCTGCTGAATCTGCAAAACGAACAAGCCCAGCCAAGGCCAAATCGTAATAGTAGGTTCCTGGATTTTCAATGGCCTGAGGAAGAAAAAACATAAGATCTTCAAAGTTTTCAGGCTCTTGAACTTTGCTTTCTTCACTGATCAGTTCTAATTTTTCCGGGTCTACAACATCCAGTTCCAACTGTCTGTCGTCTATATATTGAGCCAGTCCGGGTCTTACATTAGCCAGAATATTATCTGCATAATGGGACAATGCCTCTTTCATGTCTTCCGATACAGGTATATATCTGTGAATAATTTTTGCGGCCTTAGTCTGTATGCTTTCATCTTTGCTAACAAAAGCTGCACTTAAAGCCATTCCCAGGTTTTCTGTATCTGCTCTCTTTTTCTGAAATATTTTTTCTGTAACAGACAGACTGGATGCCACGACAGTCTTCACCTCCGAACTCAAAAGGTTGGGAAGGAAGTGGGAAAATTCACTCGATTTAAATTCTGCGGCAGGAACTATTTTCTTCAGGTGGACGAGCATAGTATTGACCGCCTTTGACTGTACTGAAGCCAATCCAGCCATTAACTCATCCTGAAGCAGGATAAGTTCTTCATCGGAAGGTTTCAGGATATTGAATGCATCCATAAACCAGCCCGTCACATTTTTATTGAAATTTCTGTTGGCTGCCAGAAGGCATTCTTTAAGAAATCTCTTTCTTTCAATTTTATTCTCGGCAATAAGCTTTTGTACCAGCGGAAGCCACTCTCTTGTAAAAGGAAGTGATTTCGAAGGAAACTCACACAAATACCAGAAATGCGTTTCCAGAGTCTCCGGAAATTTATCCAGATGATGGGGCTGAAGGCTCAGGTGATATCCAAGCAGCTCCGGTCGTGGCTGTACATAACCTTTCTCTGCCCATCCGAGGATATCCTGATAATCAAAGGCTGTGAATTCAGCATCTATAGAATCGTTGATAAAATCTGAAAACCAGGGTGGGCAGCCCCATTCCAGTATTTTACCTGTTTTTTCTTTGTCTCTGAAAAGACTCCAGTAGTTTTTTCCGTAATGCTTCTGATCCATGCAGACAAATGATGCGATATCAATAATCGAATGCTGATCTGCAGAACCGGCAGTATGGTAGGAGTTTTTCGTCATTACAATCTTACTGATCTCCCTGTCCAGTTTTTTTATTGTAGGGACCAGGGATTTTCTTTCTTCCGCGGTAAGCTGCTTCAGAAACGGAATAATCTCATGTGCTTTTTCCTCATTAAGGATCTCATAAAGTCTTTCTTTCATTTGTTTTTAATTTGATGATAATTATTTTCAGGTTATTTACGTTTTCCCATTCTTTTAACCTCCCGGCCACAGCATAATCAGTTTCGGACTGATTAAGATGCAACAGTTCGTAATAAATCTCCAAAATCTTTTTAAGATTAAAAACGGGATGATCTATCGCTGTGAGAATGGATATCAATAGTTTTTCAAAAGCCCGGTTATGACTGGAACTCAGGTTCATAATGCCTACAAGCGCATCCGTCAGTCTTTTCACCGGAACAAGTCCGAAGCTGATCTTTTCACCGATCATTATTCCTAATGTATCAATGTCAAAATCGTCTGAAACTATCTTAAGAATAATCGCTTCAAAAGCCGTACCAGAGAAGGTTTTATCCTTACTAAACATCGCGGCTGACAGGAATAAATAATGTACTTTCTGGAACGGAAGCTCTAATTTCATCCAGGCATCCAAAAATTCGGTATTGATTCTGCTGTCATATTGATAAATAGCATTGGATAATGTTTCGTTACATTTTTTCGCAAAAACAGATCCTGAAAAATAAGGAGCTGTGTATAAAATGCGGATCAGATCACGGTCATAGACTCCGTGGTATGAATTGAATAAATGCTCCAGGAGAGGCGCTTCCGTGGAAATTTCTTTATTTTCAATGGGTATGATCAGCTCAGGAGTTTCCTCCATACTGCTTCCTCTATATATTTTTCTGACTCCCATTTTTCTGCCAAAACTGCCATCCAGATAAGGCTTTTCATATCTGTTTTTGAAGTATTCAGGGTCGAAAACAGGGTTCAGCAATTTGAAATAATCTTTGGAAAGTTCATTTTGCGCATATTTCTGAGAATCTGTCAATTGGTGTTTTCGCAGTCTCAGGATTCCTCTTTCAAGATCGAAAGGAACGGGAAGTTCTTTGTGCTCCTGATATATTTTTAATTTATCTATTAATGTCCGGATATCTATCCAGCATGGTGAATGATCAGAAACCGAAAGCAAAGGAAGCTTTTTTCCCTTTTTCAGAAGTTCGAATATACCCAAAAGCATTTGATGATACGCTCTAAAGATCAAAGGAGTCCGTTTCCCGACCCAGTTTTCAAGATCAGGAAAATCTTTCTTGGCCTGATTGAGTATGGGAGTTCCTTTTTTATGCTTTATCAAACCATAGGCGACAAAAAACGTGGCATACAAATGATGCATTCCAACACTTTCCTTTACTTTAACCGCAGCTTTAAAAGCAGGCTCCAGCTGCATAAGGCATTCTTCATCAATCTGCGTATTGAACCTCATCAAAGCATCTAAAAAGAGATCGAAATCCCCTGGATTATTTTTACTGAAAACCTGTGGTGCAAAGAATATGAAATCATTGAGGGTCTCAATGGAAGAAACTGGCTGAGACTGATGCCAGACGGAGTTTTTTACAATGGGGTAAGATTCTGTTTCTTCATCATTTTCATGGCTGGATAAGAATTTTTCAAGTAAGATTCCAGTATCCGAAAGAAGGTTCTCCCTGTAAGAATCCAGTTCAGTCTTATAATTTTCAGAATCCGGATCACCATATTTTACAATAATCTTTGCTGTCTTACTCTGTATAGAAGCTTCTTTATTGAGGAAAACAGGAAGCAGGAAAAAACAGATGTCTTCTCTGTATTCTTTATACTCCTTCGCTATTTTTTCAATGGTCTGAAGCAATTGGTTCAGAGTATTTTTAATTTGAAGGTTGGGTAAAGCAGCAGCTGCACTAAGAAAATCAGCTGTTTTAAAACCAGCTTCCGTAATTACTGCGCTTAAAATTTTAAGTACCGGAACAAAAAGTGAATGCTGTGAAGAATGAAAAACTGAAAAAAGTTCATCCTGAAGCACTAAAATTTCATTACCGGTGGGTTCAAGATTGGCAAAAAAATCCAGGAACCAAGTATTATGTTCTTTAGAAAAATTAAGATGGACTGCATCCAGACTTGATTTTAAAAGTCTTGAACGGTCCAGCTTTTTTTGATCTGCCAGATCTTTCAATAAAGTCTTCCAGCTTTTTTCTTTGTAGTGGTAAGTAATATCAGAGCTATACTCAAAAAGGAGCCAGATATGAGCAGTCAATGTCTGAGGATATGTGAAAAGAATATCTTCTGCAGAATGGTCTGACACCAGAGATTCAGACAGAAGAAGTGCACCTGTTTCATCATTCAGTTTCAGGTACCCTTTCTGTTCCCATTCCAGTACTTTAAGGTAGCCTATATTTCTTAAGAATGAGTAGCTGTCCCCAATCCATTGAGGAACATGAGAATCGAATAATTCATCGACTAGATTCACCGGTACTGCATAATATCCCGGAGCCAGCTTTCCGTATTCATCCGGAGTCCTGCTGCAGGCCAGAGCGGTAAGCATGGAAATGTGGTTGTGACCCCAGCCTTTATTTAAAAATTTCTTTAAAATGGCTGCAGTTTCTTTCTTTTCTTTTGGGGTCAGCTTTATGAGAAAAGGAATAATTTCCTTGATTCTATAATTTAAATAAATCGTTTTCAATTCATCTTCAATAAGCATAATTCCAATCTTGGGGACTAAAATAACAAAAAAGAGCCTGACAGACACGTAATTATCCCTTTAAAGTGATATTTTTAACAAAAAATTATGCTTTTAACAGCAGTTAAGCAGGCATTTCAAAATAAAAGTTAAATGAAATTTGCATTTAGCTCATGGATGAAATTGAATATCCAGACCTTATCATTCAGACTTTTCTTTTTAAGCTAAAAAGGATGTTTTATTTTTCCTTTAAATAGTTCATAATCTGATACCCTGCTTGTTTTCAAAATTGCTTATAAAATCTATGGAACTTCAACTGTGAGAACATATATTTATAAATCAGGAAAAACCTACCTGAGCAAAAATTTTGGAATGTAGTGAAAAGAACAATTTTCTATAAGTTTTGGATAAAGCCATCGTGATGAATTTCTTATTATAAACGGACTAAAGCCCGTTATTATAGAATTTTCTACTTGAAATGATTTTATTTTGATGAGCATTTTAGATGACTTGTAATACCCCAAATACAAAAGATTACGTTAGTTATTTTTATGCACAGTATTGTTCAATTCTCTGAATTTGTACTGGAGAACAATATATTCAATAGAAATAAGCTTTAGCCCATTGAATGAAAACATTTATTAATGAGGCTTTAGCCAAAACCTAATCAGTTCAATACCTAAAGCTAAGTTTTTCATCATTCAGATATAAAAAGGGCAGACCGCTTTTTATGCAAGCCTGCCCATTGGGTTATCAGTTTTTATTTTGTGAAGATTTCTTTCAGTTGGGAAACGATATTGCTGTTTCCTGAAATGGTAATATCACCAATCTTTTCTGCGATTTTTTCCATATATTCCATTTCTTTCAACTTCCATAAAACCTCATTTTCTTCCATCAGTTTTGCGGTGTTCAGCAAACTTCTTGTAGAAGCCGTTTCTTCACGTCGCATAATGCTGTTGGCCTGAGCTTTTTTTTCAGCGATCAAAACCTGATTCAGAATTTCCTTCATTTCTCCGGTTAAGATCACATCACGGATGCCCGCGTCGCAAGCTTTAATCCCTAAACTTTCTGCTTTTACACCAAGGTTTTCAAGGATTTCTTTTCCTACAGAATCCTTTTTCAGCAGCAATTCATCCAATGTTAAAGCTCCAACAAATTCACGCAATGCCAACTGCATCAGAATATATAACTGCTTATCATATTCTTTATTTTCCATTAATGCCTTCTCAATGTTTTCCACCTGAAAACTTACATAGAAATTGATACGGAGCATTGCTTTGTCTTTCGTTAAAAGTTCCTGTCCTGCAATTTCCATTTGCTGCATACGGGTATCAGCTGTTTTAACTTCAACAGAAATTTCGTTGTTCCAGAAGTAGTACGTTCCTGCTTCCAGAGTATTAACCCATTTACCGTCAATTAACAATACTCCTTTAGATTGATTCATTACGGTAAATTTTCTTACAAAATGTCTCAACCATGCATTTTCCAGGATGGTATTTGAAATATCCTCAGTGATTTCAACTTTCGTTAAATCTACTGTTTGGAATTCTCTGCTGATCATATCTTTCCAGTATGCATATTGTCCAACCTGCAGAACTTCTTTGAAAGTTCCGTTGGCATACATCAAAATGATCTCTCCATCTTTTACGTCTACAATTTCCAGGAGATTTTTTAGGTCTTCATTTTTCAATAAAGCATTTACATTTTCATGAGCTCCAAACTGGGATTTAACTTCGTAATTGGGATCGATGATTTTAATCTCAACAGAAGTTTCGTTGTTCCAGAAGAAGTACGTACCCGCTTCCAAAACCTTGCTTAATTTTCCGTCAATTAGTAATAATCCTTTATAGTGATGGGGTAACACAAACTTTCTTACAAAACTTTTCAACTTCATATTTTCAAGGATTGTTTTAGAAATATCTTCCGTGATCTCCACTTTTGTTACGTCTGTTTTTTGGAATTCTCTGTTGATAATCCCTTTCCAGAATGCGTACTGTCCAACGGTCAGCACATCTTTAAAGTTGCCGTTTTCAAACATTAAAATGATTTCTCCTTCTTTTACGTCTATAACTTCCAAAAGGTTTTTTAGGTGATCATTTTTCAGCAAAACAGGTAAATCGTCACCTGCTTCAAACCGGGATTTCATTTCATGGATCTCTACCGATTTATTTCCAAAAACATAATGATTACCTTCTGTTAGAATGTCAGTTAAGTTTCGGTTCTTGAAAACCAAACCTATTTGATACGCTTTAATTTGTACATTTTTTATCATTCTATTTTATTTTTAAGTGTTATTATATTCATTAAAAAAAAGGAAAAACTGAGATTTTCTCTTCCAAAAAATGGCGGAAGAAAAGAGGTTTCAAAAAATTATATTCATTTCAGAATATCGTTCTTCAACTTATTTTCCAGGTAGTAAGATCTTGGGCGTGTCCCTTGCCTTCGCTCAGAGCAGCAAGCCGGGTCGCTACGTTCACTTCTATCTTTTTTTGCTTACAAAAAAAGGATATCCGTTACCATCGCTCACGCAGAAAACCGTCCTTCCTGGAAAATTCAGTCCAATTACTGATGATTCATCAGCTGAATTTCATTTTGAGAAATAATCTTTCTTACTGGCTTTTTCAAAATGTTGATCCAACAACTGAAAAACCTCAATTTTCCCATTCCAAAATGTTTTTAAAGAAAAACATTGAAAACTTTATAAAAAATAGATTTTCAGTCTATTTTAAACTACATGTGAAGTGTAGTGCTCTATCCAACTGAGCTATCTCAATCTTATGAGAGAGGGACTCGAACCCTCGCAAAAAATACTATTTACTCTATCCTGTTGAGTTATATTTCCCATGGGGAAACAGAAGGATTCGAACCTTCGTACAATAGCAAATGACAGAAGTTTTTTGGTAAACTCCTCAAACCTTCAAGCCAGGCTGAACAGAATGAAAACTATGTTTTTTAACAAATTCTTCTGCAATGGTGTTATACAGAAACACCCAACATGACCTCCCTGATATTGTAACTAAAATCTGTTTTTCAAGATTTCAGTATTGTTTCGTTTTGATAATGCAAAGTAAAAGTCTAACTGCGCAATCATCATGCGTATTAAATATTTTTTGAAAAAAATAATCAGTGAAGAATCATGGGCTTGTTTAAGCACCTCCTAAATAGTAAGAAAATCACGATTTTTGTTCTGAGTATTTGTGGAACGGGTGATTCTATTCCGGAAAAATGATATCCATCTTTTTGAAAATTAAGAGACGATTTAGAACATAAAAAAACTCCCTTTTTCAAGGGAGCCGGTATTATTGTACGAGATTATTACAGGTACATTTCAAATTGCATATTAATTCTGCTTCAGGCACCAATGAAGTATTTTTGCAATATTCTTAGCATCATCTACCCCTCTGTGGTGTGTACCTTCCAGCTTAAGATTCAGTTCACCTAAGGCTCTGCTCATTCCCACACTTTTTCTTATGGTAGGATGCAGCTCACCAAACCATGTTTTCACATTGATATGGTCATCACTCAGGGGATAATCCACGTTGAATCTTCTGGCCTGATTTTTCAGCATATTGAGGTCGTAGTTTCCATAGCTTGCCCATGTAAGGTCTTCAGAATCATATTCTGCTCTCAGGATATCCAGTGCATCTTCCAGCATAATTCCTTCATTATCCAGCATATTCTGTGTAATGGAAGTGAGTTCTGTACAGAAAGGACTGACCTTTGAGTACTGCGGTTTTACTAAAATGCCTTCATTTTTTGAGATCTTGCCGGTTGATGCATTCATGATGCAAACGCCGATCTCAATAATCTCGCTTTCCTGGCCTCTGGGCGGTCTGTCGTCCCAGCAGGTAGCTTCAAGATCTATAATTAATATATTTTCTGTTGTTTTCATTTGTTTAAATTGTAATGTTTTAAAAGAGGGAAACTGTACATTGATCAGTTCCCTCTTAATTTTACTCCAAAATCTTCCGTAAAATTTTGGCAGCATTATAAGCATCATCTGCTCCACTGTGATGGTTTCCTTCAAAATCCATCTTCAGATACTCCAGGGCTCTTTTCAGGCCTATCATTTTGTGAAGGCTGAAATGGTCTCTGAATTCTTCCATCACATTCAGATATTCTCCACCAAAAGGAATTTCTATTCCAAGCCAGTCACACTGTTCAAAGATCTGTTCCTTGTCGAAGTTTCCGAAGCCTGCCCATGCAAGATTTTCAGAATGATATTCATCTATGATCTTTTCACAGGCTTCTTCAAAATAGATTCCTTTTTCTTCGATCAGTTTGGGAGTAATTCCGGTGAGTTTTGTACAGAATTCATTGATTTCTGATCTTTCCGGAATAACATATATGCTCTGTTTTTGGGAAATGACTTTTGACTGTAAATCCAGTTTGCAGATCCCTATTTCTATTATATCGACATTCTGCCCTATGGGAATCCTTTCGTTCTCCCAGCAGGTAGCTTCTAAATCGATAACTAATATTTCGTTAGTTGTATTCATGGTTTTTTTTGTAAAATGTAGAATGTATAAAGTAAAAAGTATGAGGTCCGGTATACTTACTATAACCCTCCACTCATTATTCATTATTCATTATTCATTATTCATTACTCTCTACTTTCTCCAGCTCCAAACGGCGGCGACCACTTCTTCCGCTTCATAATTTCCTTGACTTCTTCGTAAGAAATCGGATAAAAATCGTGGCAGTCTACTCCAACGTCGAAACTTAAAGCCATTTCATCATCAGGCAAAGTTCCGTGTGAGTGGCCGTATAATTGCCAGATCCCATGGTGTGAGCCGTTCCAGGTACGCATGGCGTAATGGAAAAGAATAATCTTCTGTTTGCCATTGCTGTTTTCAGGCTCATCAATTTTTAACTCATGATAATCCTTTACGGATTCAAATCGTTTGGGATAGGTAAGCGCTGCACTTTCGTGATTTCCTTTGATTAAATGGATATTGCCATTCAATCTGTCAAGAATTTCTTTGGTAAAATCGGGTTTTCCTAAGCTCACATCACCCAGGTGGTAGACGGTATCATTGGTACCGATTCTTTCATTCCACCTTTTGATCAGTTCTTCATTCATATGGTCCAGAGATTCAAATGGTCTCTCTGAAAATTTTATAATATTGGCATGACCGAAATGATGGTCTGCTGTAAAAAATATATTAGGTTTCATTTTTTTAATAATTTGTTTGTTTAATTCTTTACCACAAAAGCTTATAAAAAAACCTCGCTTTTATGGTTTAATTTTTTAATTAATTTCCACGAAATGCTTTAAAAAAAGCAGTCTCAATTTCACTGACATCGCTTTCCGTGTATCTTCTTGAGAAGTGAATAGGAACAGCTTCTTTCACCTGACAATCTTTCATAACCGTTCCTGATGCCGATGCAAAACTGTGATAATTAAGTCTGGCAAATTCCTGATCAGAATCTTTATAAAAGCTTTCAATGTATACCAGATCTGCTTCTTTGAAAACCGTTTTTATCTTTTCATAGTTCTCTTTACCCACCGCATGATCCATGATCACACCCAGCTTGTACCCCTCATTTCTGGTCAGTAAATGAAACAGATCAGAAGCTTTATATTCTGTTCCTTCAATTTCAATTTCCCTGTTGATCTCATTATTCTCAAATGCCGTTTTCAACTCGCTGATCCATTTTCCTTTTTTGAAGCCGGAAGCCTCTTCATGAAAGGTCACTGAATCTTTTTCCTGAAACAGGTAAGCAATGGAATCTGTTTTATGATCAAGAATGGCAAAATCTACTTTGATCTGTTCATCTTCAAAAAGAAAACTTTGAGTTTTCACCAGTTCCAGATTCCAGTGGGGCGGGCGAATGACATAAACGTTAATTTCTTCAGGAGACATAATTTCCCTGATCTCATACTCAATAGCCTTTTCATTAATGAGGTTCCAGGTGTAAGATTTTAGCCGTGCCTCAACCTGATGATGAATATTTTTCGGTCCGGCAATCACTACTTTTTCTCCGCTTCCAATCTGATGTCTGAAAATTCCATCGAAATTTGAAAAGTGGTCTATATGGGTATGACTGATGAACAGTGCGGAAACAGCCTGTGCTTCTTTCACCGTAAGCAAACTGGCTTCACCACAGTCACACAAATAGTGCTTTCCTGAATTGGCTGTTTTTATTAATATACTGATGTCTTCTCTCAAAAGACTTTTTATCTCTGCCTGTATCATTTTATTAGTTTTTAAACATAAAAAAGTTTCGGTAAAATGTACCGAAACTAAACTTTAAGAGTCATGAACTCTTCTTTTATAAAATCAATAACTAAAGTATTCAACTTTTTATTGATTCTTTTCTGTTCGTCTTTTTCCACGGTACTGAAAGCATCCGGAAAATCCTTTCCGAAGTCCTCCAAAATATCCTGGGCAAAAAGACCTATAATTCTGCCTATCATTTTAGGTTCAAATTCTCCAACTTTGCTCACCACATTATGCAACCTGTTGACCGTAGCATATCTTTGGATTTCTTCCCAGATATTCTGAGCATTTTCTGAAAAATCTGCCGGTTTCTGAACCTGTTTATGTTCTTTTTTAACCATTTTAGATTTTTCAACCCATTTTTCATTCTTATTCTTAAGAATTACTCTTGCTCCGTTTCCAAAATATCTGGTTTTCAAAGTCTTGACAATGGTTCCCTCACACATATTGTTTTCAATTTCAGGTAGGCCTAACCAACCCGGAATTTTAGAATCAAATACATTGGGAAACTTCAAAGCTTCTTCCAAACTGCCCTGGAATAAAATCTTAGCATAGAAAAATCCGGTTTCCTCAAAAATCTGATTCCCCGTATCTGTATCCAAATAAGTAGTTCCGTTCAACTTGATGTCGAAGCCATAAAATTCGTTGTGAGGAGCATACTGAATGCCACTCTGTACTTTCACAGCATCGTTTACAGCAGTTACTTCTTTGTGTTTGTAGCCGCCACCGAACAACTCACCGTAAATGACTACGGTTTGCAATTCCGGGTGAATGGTTTTCACTTTTTCAAATAAAGCAATTACATTTTTTCTGTAACGTTCCAAAATATGGTGGGCGTTGTAAAATTTTTCATCTTTTTCAATGAAAGCAGTTCTCTTCCCGATTTTAATTTCCTTCCCGTCGGTAAAGAAAGAGAAATTAGCCCCGTGAACCTTTTCCTGCACGATGAAAACCTCATCCCCAAAACCCTGCAACCTGATCTGATCGATCACGCGGGCCTGGTAAGCATTTTCTATAGAGTTATATGTTTTGAAAATCATTTTTTTTAGTTTTTAATAGTTTCTGATTCATTATTCTTCATCTGAGTAAGGTGCCGCCTGCTGTGTAGTGAAAGGAAATAAATGTATTCATACACATTGATTTTACCCAGTTCACTCACTGTCATTGTCGTCTTACAGAGGAGACCTTCCCCATTTTTCATCAATTCCAGGTACTCTAAACACTGATGATACTGCAGGATAATTAAATTTCTGATTTCAGTTGAATTCAACTCCCCTTTCGGCTCCATATGTTCAGGTCTTATCCATTCAAAAGCACCATGCTCTCCTACTTCTTCAAATTTTTCTTTATCGAAACTGTAGTTTTTTATTTCTGAGTTCAGATCAAGATTCAGATAATTCCGCATTGCCTTTTTCGAGCCTTTTTCAATAAGAATGAGCAAATAAAAGTTGGTAAGATAAATATGCTCTAAAACCTGTTGAACAGTCCACCCTCCGTTTGCAGGCTGATGGTTCAGTATTTCTTTATCTTTTTCAAACCATCTGTCCACCTCATCAAACCTGAGTTTCAAATGCATTTTTATATCGTGAATTAATCTAAAAATATCCATTACAGTTTTTTATTTTTTAAGCTTCGAATATTTTTCTTTACAGTAATCTTGATATTATGATCATGCAAAGTAAAAAAGTAATAACGCAATCTTTTTGCGCATTGCATTTTTTTTTATCCTATTTAATAAATTTCGCAGGATCAATAGGCTCTGTTATCCACTGAACAAATTCATTCCTTCTATCTATTACAGATTTTTATAGTTTTCCAAAAGGCTTAGAATATTCTTCTTTCCTACCGGATTCATTGAATGACAGTAGAATTTTGGTACGTCCAAAAAGTTATCCATACAATATTCTATAAGCCATTTGGCACAGTCATAGCCTGTTTTTTCCTTGTACTCGTCAGAATTCGGTTTCAGATAATGTATATCTGCCAGGTCATGATCAAAAGAAATCATTTCCGGAAGTCCTTTTTCCACAATTCGGTTGACAAACTGCTCGTAATTGCGAACAATATGCCAGTCTTTTCTGAGGAAAATATCCTGTTTGGTATAATGATACGCTTCAACCGGGTATCTTATATCATCCAGAAACAATAATCTTTTGGTGATTTCCATCCTGTTATTTTTTTAAGCCCGAAAGCCTGTGAATACATTTTTTATTCATTAAACCATCATATCAGCACAGTTGGAACTTGCGAATGCATAAGGTTTTGCTTTAAACACATAGCCCATTCCTAGAATATATCCCATGGCATCTTTCAATGCTGTGTTTGACTTGAAATCCGGGTCGGTATTAATGTCTGCGTGTACCTCCATTTCCACACCATAGGCATCCAGAACGGCACAGATAGCATAAGCAATTTCTACGGATCTGTTGACCTCGTTCAGCATTCGTTCTTTGATACTGATCTTCTGTATTTCTCTTTCTTTTCTGATAAAGGTAAACGCTCCTTTTCCTTCGCGGACAAATACTACTGCTGTAGCATAACTGATCGCTTCACCATACACGTGGGAATCTGAACCCACACATACTTTCAGGCGGTGACCGTTAGCCTGTTCGCGGATGATGGCTTCTTCTACCAGCTGTGTGATAGGTTTCTGGAAAAAATTTCCTTTCATATTCTGCCATACTTCTTGTTGCGTTTCCATTTTTTTACCTGTTTTAAGTTCTACATATGTTTATTTATAGTTGATCAATGATAATTGATTAATGATTTTATGATCAGTCTGGTTTCTAATTTCCAGCTTCTAACCTCTAATTTCTATTTTGCACTCCGAACCGGACTCGAACCGATACCATCAGTTTTGGAGACTGAGCTGCTACCATTACAATATCAGAGTATTTTTTGTTGATTCATCAGGACTTGAACCTGAACAACAAGAGTCAAAGTCTTGTGTGCTGACCGATTACACTATGAATCATTTTTTTTTGTGGATCAAAACCGAATTGAACGGTTCCCTTTTGCTTTTCAGACAAATGTGCAGACCTTCTGCACCACTGATTCCTGGTACCTCTCCCCAGATTTGAACTGGGACTTTACGGGGTTTAAAGCCGTTTTCTCTGCCAATTGGAATAGAGAGGCAAGTGTACGGGAAAAGGGATTCGAACCCCCAATATCTTGAGCCTAAATCAAGTGCGTCTGCCAGTTCCGCCACTCCCGCTGCATTTCATAAGTAATTTATAATCGAATACAATGGATCTGTATGTCAACTGTTCATTACTTATTATTAAAGGTTGGAGAAGGCTTATCCTTATATAAAACTATGCCTGCCAGTTTGTGTTTTTAAGATCTTCTGCGCTGGACAAACCTTTCTCTTTCCTGTTTTATTGTGAATGATCGGATCAATTTTAATTTCTCAATCTGAACTTTCATGGTATTATGTATTCATCATTGATTTTTTGACCATTCACATTTGTACTCCATAAGGGAATCGAACCCTTGTTTTCTGCTCGAAAGGCAGGCGTCCTAACCGTTAGACGAATGGAGCTTTTTAAACCGACTGACCAGGAATCGAACCTGAACAACAAGAGTACTTTTCCTGCATGCTGCCATTACATTATCAGTGGTTTTTGTGGAAGCAGTAGGATTCGAACCTACTCAGCAATAAAGCAACAGATTTACAGTCTGCCCCGGCTCTCCAACTCCGGCGTGCTTCCGATTTAATGATTAATAATAAGAAACTAATGAGGATTGAGGTAATCCGTGATCCGAGATTACAACTCTGTGCCACCTCTAATTTCCAGCTTCTAATCTCTAATTTCTAACCTCTATTTGAAGAAAAACAAAGCCTGTCTTAATTTTTTGTTTGATATAAGAACTTCTGCGCTCGACAAACTTTTATTTTTTCTTCTGAACTAACTAAATTTTATAAATGATAAGTGATGAGTGATAATTGATCCGTAATCCTGTAACGACCACTCACTTCTAATTTCTAATCTCTAAACTTCTAACCTCTATTTGAAGAAAAACAAAGCCTGTCTTAATTTTTTGTTTGATATAAGAACTTCTGCGCTCGACAAACTTTTACTTTTTCTCCGGAACTAATCTCATTTTAGTTATTTGAGATGGCTATGGGATTCAAACCCACTCAGCTTACGCAACGGTTTTGCAGACCGCCCCGACTCTTCCACTTCGGCGAACCATCAGGTGTGATTCTAAATGATAAGTGAATAGTGAATTTACACACACTTCTAATTTCTAATTTGAAAAGAAAAAGGCTGTCGGTATTTGTTTATATTTGGCGTAAAGATCTTCTGCTCTTGACACACCTTTTTTCTTCTCTTTTGAAACAATTAACATTTAGTTATCTGCGATTTTGGAAAGACTCGAACTTTCAACTTCCGGTTTAACAGACCGGCGCTCTGCCATTGAGCTACAAAATCAATAATTGATTAATGATGTTTGATTATAGTTATCTGTTGTACGATCTCTTCTAACTTCTAACTTCTAACTTCTAACTTCTAACTTCTAACTTCTAATCTCTACCATCTATTGTAATTCCGGAAGGACTTGAACCTTCAACCTTCGGTGTATCAGACCGACACTCTAACCAATTGAGCTACGAAATCATTTTTTTATTTAGTGAATTGCCCATCGCTTTGCTATCATTTTTTTTACAATCCATCATTCGCTTGCAAAGCAAAATTGACTGTTCACTTTTGTACTCCATAAGGGAATCGAACCCTTGTTTTCTGCTCGAAAGGCAGGCGTCCTAACCGTTAGACGAATAGAGCAAATGGTCTGGAAAGCAAGATTCGAACTTGCGACCTCCCGCGTCCAAGACGGGTAAACAACCACCGTTATCTTTCCAGTTTTTCAGGTTCGCTTTCCAATTTCTTTACCGGGAGACAGCCGGGATTAAAATTTTCCGTGAACCTTGCGGTCTATGCGGGAATCGAACCCGCAGTGCCCAAGAGACAGTCGGGCAGGTTAGCCTTTACCTCAATAGACCTTTTTGTAATTCTGAGAGGGATCGAACCCCTAACCTTCGGTTTAGAAAACCAATGCTCTATCCCATTGAGCCACAGAACTGTTTTGTAATCCCAGAAGGAATTGAACCTTCAACCCCCGGTTTAAAAGACCGGTGCTCTAACCTGTTGAGCTATGAGATTGTTTTTTACGGTGAATTGCCAATTTGTTTTGCTGATCAATTTTAAATTCACAATTCAACATTGACTATTTACATTTATTTGGGGTATCTCCGGGGATCGAACCCTGTTCTCCGGTTCCACAGACCGACGCTTTACCAAATAAGCTAAAGAAACCATAAAAAAAGCACCTCTTTTCGGGAGGTGCTGTATATATTTTGACGTGTCAGATCACTGAGACCTACGTATATAAGCACCTTTTATGTATAAATTCATTATCCAGAATACATGCATATCCTTTCGGATCCTGTCCGTCTATTCCTGAATACTGATTAGATATGTTATGTAATTGTTTCATTATATTCTTGTTATTTAAAAAGTTTTTGAATCCTGAAAACCTGTTGCTTTCAATTTTCGGTTGCAAAGTAAGTATGAAATTTTTTAATCTGCAAATTTATTTTTCAATTAAACACTTGACAATCAATAAGTTATATGATATTTTTAGCATAAAGAATAACCGTCCGCAATATCCTGCAGATCTCCTAAATACCTAAATGACTGTCTCTCATCGGGTTACTTATCACTCTTATTTATCGTATTAAATTGACATTGTTAATTATAAATTTTTTGTTTTTATGGTTATTTTTTTTCATTCTAAATAATTTATGGCCTAAAACACAAGAAACGCCTCGAGTTATCGAGGCGTTTCTGTGGTATTTTGTTTAAATTCTTACGGGTTTATTGTAAATAATTTTCAAAGCAAGCACATTTCGCCTCATTCCATATCATCCATTCGTATCCGAATAATCCTTTTATTGAAGGGCTATCGCATAGATTTACATTGATATGTGCTCTTTGTAGTGTCATAATTTTATGGCGCAAAGATAGGAAAAATTGTTTTTCATTAATGAAAATAATACTTTTGTTCACTGAGCAGGGGGATAGTTTAACTGGAAAAACACTACACTGATAACGTGAAAATGGAGGTTCGAACCCTTCTCCCCCACAAAACTGTATTATGAACCCATATCCATTCAGTACCGAAGAATGGGAAGCTTGCTTAAAAGTTCTGGAAGCTCTTCAGGCTGACCCTCTGAATAATCCAGACAACCAGCGTTTCAAAACACTGATTTCATCTATCCGGAAAAAGGCCAGGAAGAATATCCAAAAGAATCTGGATGAGTATCTCACTTCGTCTAAAAATGATGAGGATTCAGATCTTGAAATTCTTAAAAAGTCGGCTGTCGTACAACAGGCTTTAGAAAACCGGACTCTATATTCTCATACAGAAGAGGAAACATCATTTTCAACCATTCAAAAACCTCAGCTTTGTTATTGCTGTCACCAGCCTTATCACGACATTCATTTTTTCTATCATAAACTTTGTCCAACTTGCGCGGATGAGAATTATAAAAACAGAAGTCTTGCCCATGATCTCAACGGACAAACAGTTATCATTACCGGCGGAAGAGTGAAAATAGGCTATGCTTCGGCTTTACAGTTTTTGAGAAGTGGTGCGAAAGTCATTGCCACGTCAAGGTTTCCTGCTCTTGGATTTGAGCAGTTTCGGAAAGAAAAAGACTATGAACAGTGGAAAGACCGGCTTTTTCTGTATGGTCTTGATCTCAGAAACATCAGATCGGTGCATGAATTTACAGAATACTGTTATCAGAACTTTGAAAGTATTGAAATTCTGGTGAATAATGCAGCTCAAACCATTAAGTATCCTTCTGATTATTATCAGCCTCTACTGGTCAAAGAACAGCTTCTATTATTATCCTATTCTGAAAACAGAAATTTAATAGGTAATGAAACACCAATAAATAACGATAATAGTGAGCTTTTAACATTATCTCATGAAAATTTTGATATAATTCCTGCCAACAGATTCGGGCAGCCAAAAGACCTCAGGGATAAAAACAGCTGGAATTCTGTGATGGATGAAATCGGGACCGAAGAGCTTCTGGAAGTGAATCTTATTAATCATATTTCTCCCTATCTGCTGATTTCGGCGTTAAAACCTCTGATGAAAAAAAGTCAGACAGAAAGAAGACATATTATCAATGTCACCTCTACCGAGGGACAGTTCAGCTACAAGAGTAAAAATGAATTTCATCCGCACACGAATATGACAAAGGCGGCTCTCAATATGCTTACCAAAACCTCAGCACCGGATTTTGTCAAGGATAATATATTCATGAATGCAGTAGATGTCGGCTGGATTTCTACGGGAGCGACAGAAAGTAAAAGAGAGAAACTGTTTGAAAAGACCAGGATACCACCGCTTGATCCTGTGGATGGTGCCATGAGGATCTTTCACCCTATTGTGCAGATCAACAACGGAGATTTAAATCTTTATGGAAAGCTATTAAAGAATTATAAGGAAACCGGATGGTAAAAAAGGCGGTGGCTTCGAGTTCACCAGCCACCTTGTATTTGCCTGTCTAAGAATTTTCTTCTAATGTATTAATACTTGAATTTTTAAATCTTTAAATTTCTCAATTCCTCAACATCTTATTTCTCCCCGTCTTAAACCTCGAAATATCCTTCAAGATCACACTGTCATCAGGATTAAAATATTTAAGTTCATTAATAATTTCAGAACGGGTACCTACTTTTTCTGCAATAATTTCATAGGCAATACTACGGGTTACAGTTTGTAATTGCTGATCTTTTTTAAATTCATGCTTCATGGCTTCAAGGTAGATCACTTTCTTGTAGGATGGTGTTTTCTGATAAAGCTTCTGAATTTCCGTTTCCAGTTTTCTAACATCAAAAACATTGGCGAAATAATTATTCAGACAGTTGAAGGCATCTTTATCCTCTTCCCAGCCTTTCAAAAGAATTTTCTGAGCTTCCTCAGGCTGTTCCATTTTTTTGCTGTAGATCAGAGAAGCTTTTACCATCTGGTTATTGACTGTGTAATCATCAGCAACCATTTGATAATAGGTGTGGGCATTTTTGATATCGTTAAGTTCCCGGTAAAGGTCCCCTACTTTTTCTTTGTGCTGCATTTCTTTGTAAAGATCAATTGCTTTTTTATACTGTTTTGCCTTTTCATAGCAGGAAGCTGCCTCTGACTTATTGTTTAGTTTTTTAAGATAAACTGCTGCTGCTTCATTGTAGAAGCCTCCCTGTTCCAGTGTTTTGGCACCACGGAAATTATCCTGAAGAAGGTTCATATAGACTTTCGCTGCTTTTTTATAATCTTTTTCAGCTATATACTTTTCGGCAAGTTCTTCATATTTACTTCTTATCCGGTCAAACAGTGATGCTTCCAGATAGAAATTGCCCCCTCCGGAACCTCTTTTTCCTGAATTTTTCCTGTTCTGTTCTTTATCTTTTAAGGCTGTAATTACCATCATGATAATAAAGGCAACGACCAGAAAGATGGCAAGTGTTCCTACGACACTCCAAAAACTTTCGTGAAAGAGCTGTGCTGCAATTCCAATGATCTTAAACACCGCCAGGATCATAAATGCAATCAGGAATTTGTCTGTAAATTTCTGTTTATTCATCGTCTTCAGGGTTTAAAATGGTTTTATCTTCACTGAAAAGGCGGTAAAGGAGAAGAATGACACAGATCACAAGTCCCCATACAAACCAGTTGTAGCCAAACATTTTTATCAACGGATAAAATAAATAGACCAGCATAGACACAAGAACGGCAGACAGGATGATTTTCACCCAAAATGGCACGCTGTCTCCGCCAAGATTTAATGATTTTCTTTTGAATATGAAGGAGTATATTCCTACAGCTCCGAACATAAAAATGACGAGATACAGAATATCTGAGACGGATGTCTTTTCCTGTGAGCTGTTGTCGCCCGCCTCAATTTTACCAATTTTTGAATCTTTATTGGGAGACGGTGGAAGTTCCATCATATCAAGTGTTCCATATAATCTTCCGAGAGAATCTGCCATGAGTACCTGTTTTTTCTTTAAAACAAATTTTACCACTTCGCCATTAACCGGCTCCCCTTTGCTGTATTGTTTCAGGGAATCTGAAATCCTGCGCTTCATGACGGCTTCCTGCTGAACAAGGTGCTTCGTTATCTTTTTTGAATAGACAACTTTAAGGGAATCTCTGCTGGCCTGTTCACGGGTATTGAGTTTTTCGATGTCATTTCCGACCTCTCCAAGATTTCTGCCCCCCGATTTTTTATACTGTTCCCTTTCGTTTTGATCTTTTGACATGGCGGCACCTGCTGCCGTATATTCACTGGAGAGCTTTTTTCTGGTCTTCCCGTAAATAGAATCGATTTTCATATCAATATCGGTCACTCCGGATTGATAGGCGATCATATCTGCCGTGGATTTTTGAGCACCGTTCATAATTTTGCCGGAGGAAATAAGAAAATCTTCTTTCTGCGTTCTGTCTTTATCTGAAGGCATAAAAATTCTGAACAATATCGCAATCACAACAACAGCCCAGAATATTCTACGAAAATTTCGGGTTCCTGCGGTTTCTTTTTTATCTCCGGAGCCTCCGAACAGGGTATCCAGCCAGCTGTTTCCAAACGTAAAGTTTCCAAAACCGTCACCACGGGAAGTTCCCATAATATCCAATGGTACGCCCAGTTCTACTGCTCTGTCAGGATATTTTTCTATATATTGTAAATACTTCTCAATCTCTTTTTTATTCCCGGCCATGACTTTTTTAAGATCAAAAGGCAGGTTTTTCATCCATTCCTCTTCATTTTTGGGCTGCTGAAGGTTGGCAAGAACTTTTTCATCATCCATCTCAACGGTAAAGCTTTCTATATACTGAAGCGTTTTTACACCATTGGATGGTTTTCTGATAATTCCTGTTGCCAGGTCCGGTTCCTGAATCAGAGAAAGCCAGTCTATTTCTTCTGACAGTTTTACCAATCCGAATTCCGGATGCATTATTAAAAAACGGGCCCCTGCAGAATGCCAGTCTTCAGGATTGACTCTGGGATAAAATACCGTGTTCTCAGGAATAAAAAGCTGATCATCTACGCACTGGAAATAGGCATTCTTTCCAATTTCCTGAGGAGCCTCATCATAAAATACAAGAAGACATCCATACAGAACATTGGGATGATCTGCCGGAACAGCATAAGATTTTACTTTATGAAGATCTATTCTCAGGAGTTCCATTTCCTGAAGCCATACGCGGGGCGAAGGGCCTTTAATCAAAAGTCCTTTTTTAGGGTAACTGTTTTTCGGAAAGGGTTTTATTCTAAGCTCCATAATCCAAGATCTGATCAATAAACGCTGTTAAATACTGGGAATACATTTCGTCCAGGGTCTTCACTTTGAGTAAGGTCTGTTTCGGAAGATAATATTCTGAACCTCCATACTCCGTACTACTGGATAAAGCAAGAAAACCATATTCTGTGGAAGGAATATAAAAGGTAGGAATGCCTGTATTACTGCTTTTAAAAGTAAGCATTCCCCGGGGATCTGTGATGACCTCACTTCCGTCCTGAAATGTAAATTTATTTTTGTTTTGCTCCGCAAGGATTTTAACTGTAAATCTGTTTTTATAGAGGTTCAGTGAGTTTTCATATACTCTGGACAATTCATTTCCGGAAATAACCAGATTATTATTTTCATTGATCCCAATCCTGTTGAAGTTGCTGATGATTTTCATTCCACTGCGGTTGAGCTTGGCAACTTCGGTTTCAGCTTTTGCAATATTTTTGTCTATTTCACGGTCATCATTGAAAACGGATTCTACAGATACATTCCCTTCTAAATTGATCTTATAGAGAGAGGAATTCAATGGTTGATGCAAGTAGAAACTCCTTCCGAAATAAGCTAAGTGAAAGGCGTTGGGAATATTCAGTCCGGTAACATTCAGCTCGGAATATTCTTTTGTATTCAGATTCAGTTTTGAGATCAGTTTTTTATCGGGCTGATATTGACATAAAATGAACTCCTGCTTTTTATTTTTGGCCAGCGCAAACTGTCCTCGCGGTTTTACAGATATATCTTCCATTAATACTTCACACCCGTGATACGTTTTATAGTAATCATAGGAATTACGGTCGTAGTAATTATCCGAAAGATAGGTTTTGAGCAATTGTTTTTTTGAGCTTAAAATATAAAATTCACCTTCATATAAAAATTGGGCAATTGTATTGGAAGGCGTAGGAAAAAGAATCGGATAATTCTGTGGAAGGTCCGTTTTCTTACCATTAACTGTATTTGCTTTCAGTTTTCGCTGTGGTGGATTGGCCCACAATTCCTGAAGCGGAAGTTTTATTTTCTGGATATGTTTCCGGGCACCTTTATGATGTTTATAGAAATTCAGTTCACCATCTGATGTCGTAGTGATCAGAAATTTCAGTCTGTCCCGGTTTTCGTGAATCACTTTTCTGATTTTTTCATCCACAAGGTTTTCCTGATGGGTAATGAAGAAAACTTCAAGGTCTTTTTCAGGATGTTCCTGATTAAAAAATTTTCCTAAAGCCTCCGAAACTTCCAGAACAGGACTCACCTGATTAAGATTTTCAATAACCTTTTCAGGGGTATCAAGTGAAATTGGCAAACCGGCCTGCCCCAAGGCAAAAACTTTACATTTCGAATGCGCCTTCGGGTGCCTGATGATAGCAATGGCTGAGGCAAAAGCCATCACTTTAGGAGTTCCCCAGTTTCTGAGGGAAGTATCTATTAAAATGATCCTTTCAAAAATATTTTCTTCAGGCGGAATCTCTCTTTGGATATACAGCACCTCATTATTGGCCACACGGTTCATGAAAACATCATCTTCGTTGGCAAATTCTGAAAGCAGCATTCTGTGAAGGTCCCCTTTATTGGCCATATCTGAAATTCCGCCTATGGGCTGTTCGCCGGGAGACAAATGCTTCATGGGAATTCTCAGTCCGCTCCATATTCTTTTGATCAGGCTTCCTACCTGAAAGGTTTTTGGCTCTTCGATCAGCTGCTGGATAAAGTCTTTATCCGTTTCTATATTTGTTTCTTCTGCTACAACTTCATCATCCAGTTCAGGCTCATCGATGTGATCGCGCATGGCATCAACTATAGACTGTATGGTAGGAAATTTGTCGTTGAGCAGATCGAGTGCACTCAGGTCTCGGTTGATTGCGGATGGACCTGCATATTTTTTTTCAGCACTGGCTGCAAGCATTTGCGGCCTTTTATAATAGATGGTCAGAATCATTTCTGCCTTACCGGGAGCCATTCTGTTGTGTCCATCCTGAAAAAGTGTCTGCAATAATACGATTCTGTTTTGTCCCTGTTTATATACCTTGTTGAGTGATTTCAGTTTTTCGAGAAATTCAATACTCCTGTCTGCCGTAAAATCAAAATTTCCAATACTGTGAAAACCGGCGGTATGCTTCAGAGGGGTTACAAAATCGGTGTATCCTTCCTGCATTGCATACAACACCATCAGCAATGCACCAAAAGGAGGCCATCCCTGCGGCTGAAGTTCTTTCAGAATCTCCATCACATAAGGTCTGTAAGCTATTGCCCCAACCCCAGGTATAGAGATCAGATTGTTGTCATGGTAACCGGAATCCCCGGCGATATCCTCGTCGGTTTCCCACTCCCAAAAGTAGTTTTCGTATGACTGGAAATATTCGTTTAAATCCATTCTTTTGTTTTTTCAGTAAGACGGAATGAGCTTACAGACATTTTTCGGAAATCTTCTTTCTTAATGGAAAGATATGTTCCGTTTTCATTCCATAACATCCATTTTTCGAGGTCTTTATTATATTGCTGCTGCAAGAGGGAACTCAAATTTTTAAATTCAAAATCAAACCCTGCGGGCAAAAGGTGACCGTCTCTGGTCCAGTATGTTTTCCCTGGCAGACTCAGCAGCGGTGTTCCCAGAAACAATGCTTTATCACCTATCACCGTCCATTCTATCTTATCCAGTTTGAAATTCGGCTGGGCAGGAATACTGTCTTTAATTTCTGTTATTGAGCTTAATAATGCTACAGCTGGATGTTCTTCATCTCCCTGTTTTAATCTGACTTCCACTTTTTCGGTGATCCCAAAATAATTATTGTTGGAAGCAGGGAAAGTAAGACGCAATGCTTTATCTATCGGCGACCACAGCAAAGCTGTTCTCATTTTTTTGCTCGGTACCAGTGCTTCCTTTTTGAATAGAAGTCCTTCACGCAATTCGTACAGCATAAAATTAGGAAGCTGCTGGATCTCTGCGGAGACAGCCTGCTCTTCGGTGAAGCCTTTCAGCCAAACCGTCTCGTCGTCTATTGCAATCTGTACATTTTTCCAGTCCCTGACAGCCCCCAGAAAATCTTCATCGGCCCGGGGAAGTTCTGCCCAGAATTCTTTTATACAGTTTGAAGGATCTTCTGCCATAGACTTTCTATTTCTTGCTGGATATACTGCTTTTGTTCCGGGTTTCTAATCCAGTCGCAACGGGTTTGCAGGTATCTTAATTTATCTTTGATCACATTCTGTTCCTCAAAACTCAGCATTCCGCTGTTCCATTTTTCGATAAGGATTTTTACATCTTTCATAACTTCCTCCGGATTGGGAGTTTTGTTCTGCATCGCCTGTGGATGGGACTTCGGGTTATCATCTTTTTCAATGGTTCTGTTGATAATCCCTTCCAGAATTTCGATCTGTTCTTCAGTGTCCCAGATATGTTTCAATACCCAAAGGTCGGAAAGAACCGCTTCATTTCTACCGCAGATCAAAGCGCTGGCTGCGATCAGATTCTGAAGTTTTACCGCTCTACGGTCAGAAATAGCAATTCCTGTATTTCGTAAGCTGATGATGGTATTTAAATAGACTTCATAAATAGGTCTAAGGTCTACTGCTTTACACAGGTTCTGAAGTTCTCTTATTTCGTCCGCAAGGATTTCGGGAATATCTGTTTCTGTTTCATTCTCGAGTTTTCTTCCGGCAATAAGTACCTGCTGAAGCAGCTCAGGATTTACGTAATCCACATTAATTCTCACCAGAAAACGGTCAAATAATGCATTCAGCGATTCATCTTCAGGAAGAACATTACTTGCTCCTACAAACATCAGAGCCGGTAAATGTTTTGTTTCTTTTCCTCTTTTAAAGATTTTCTCATTAAGTGCCGTCAGCAGTGAATTCAGAATGGCTGAATTCGCATTGAAAATCTCATCCAGAAAAACAAGTGATGCTTCCGGCATCATCCCGTCTGTATTGGTCAGAAGTTCACCTTCTTTTAATTTTCTAATATCGAACGGTCCGAAAATCTCATTGGGTTCTGTGAAACGGGTCAGCAGATATTCAAAATTTTTGCCGTCTTTCACTGTTTTTGAAAGCGTTCTTACAATCGCAGATTTTGCGGTTCCCGGAGGTCCGTACAAAAAGGCATTTTCTTTAGCCAGAAGGCATATTCCCAGCAGATCGACGACATCGTTTTTCCCTACGAAAGTATCTTTTACGTAGTTGAGAACAGTATTGAGTTTTATGATATTTTGAGTCATTAGTATTTATTTAATGAAAAATCTTAACAGTAAAAAGTATATAAATCCAATTACAACCAGTGAAAGAATAAGATCAATATAAAAAGTAAATGGAAGTTCCAGAAATTTAAAGCCTACAACAAAGTATCCAACTATTATCACAAGGCCCATAAGCGCTGAAAGGAAGGAATACAGTGAGGAAATCATCATAACCAGTGAGATAAAAATAAAATATATTCCCACACTTAAAAAAATAAAAAAATGCTTCCCGTATGCGGTGTATTGGCTGTGAATAAAATTAACAAACCCAGAAAAGTCATTCTTTCCCGAAAACAGCTGCCAGATATGGGTTCCGAAATCTTTAAAAATCACAAGAGGATCATACCCTGAAATCCAACTGACAGCAACAATTAAAACGGTGAGCATAGTTCCCATCATTCCATGAAAAATAAAGGCATTTTTCATAGTCCGTCTATCATATTTCTTCAGTTCATCATCATTAAGCCCCACATCCCCTCCTGAATCTGTTTTCACAAGGCTGGAAAGGGGAATATAGCCAAACTTAATTCTGAGATCATTTTTTATGGTATAGGCATACAAGGGTTTTGAAAAGGACATGAACATCCAAATCTCATTCACTTTCGTTTTAAACATCAAAGTATTGGCATAATATGCCAAAATACAGAAAACAAAAAAGTAGGAAGCAACGATTCCTCCTAATACGACTGCAGTATTAATCTCCATGAGCAACTGTTTTCAAATCCTGCCAGTAACGATCTTTATGAAGTCCAAAATCTGCTATCAGCAATTTATTAATATAGGGAATTTCTGCCAGCGTATAGGCTTTCTTTTCAACGATTCTTTCCAGATATAATTTCCGGTACGTTTTGTCCTGAAGTTCTTTTTCCCAGTCGACTTTCTCCAGATTAAGAGGATATCCTATTCCTGAATAATGAAACTGTGTGAGAATATCTTCCAGAGTTTTCACTAAGGGATCATAAGGATCTGCAGTCTGTAAAACAGAGGTAATCTGTGGCAGAAACCTCAGGGATAAATCCGCAGATAAGATGGTGGAAACATCAGATGGTCCTTTCAGTTTCGGGATCAGCTTATCCAGATCTTTGGCTGTATTTTCGCGGATAAGATAGAGCTGGGCACTGTGGTACAGAACTTTTGCTCCCCAGACAGCTGCTTCTTTACTGCATTTGATGTCGGCAGATAAAAATTCCAGCCTTTCTTTTTCGAATTCCGTTTCGAAATAATCTCCGGCTTCCTGCTCTTCTTTTTTAGAAATCTCCTGAATATTTGAAAACACCGTCATGGATCCGCTGTTTCGCAGTAGAAAGATAGTGTCTAGAAATGGGAATCTATTTTCCGTCATCTAACAAAAATAAAACTATTTCGCAGAGAATACAATTTTTATATAAACGATTGACAGTTAAATAATATTTGGGATAAATAATTCACAAATATGTTGGTTCAATTAATGGTAAAGCGACCTGTAATGCCTCCTTTTAGTTTATCGTGAATTGAGTGCGTGATTAAAATTTCTTTTTTGACTACCGCGTCAGATCTTTGATCTGCCACCTCTCCGGCGGAGGGGAATCTGTGCTTAGAAAAGTTAGTCTATTGAGGGACAAATATTTAGATATTTCAATCTAAAAGTTGCTATCTTTGTCCCTTCAAAATAACATTATGAGTATTCACATCAGTGCAAAAAAAGGAGAAATTGCTAAAGTAGTATTGCAGCCGGGGGATCCGCTTCGTGCACAATATATTGCTGAAAATTATTTGGAAAATGCTAAACTGGTAAGCAAAACAAGAGGAATCTTTTATTATACAGGTCTTTACAAAGGTAAAGAGATCACTGTAGGAGCCAGCGGAATGGGATTTCCGAGCATCGGGATCTATTCTTTTGAATTATTTACAGAGTATGAAGTAGATACGATCATCAGAATCGGAACATGCGGAGCTTATACGACAGATCTTAAGCTTTTTGATATTTTAAATATTGAAAATGCAGCCAGCGAAAGTACGTATGCAAAATATGCATGGGAAATTGAAAATGATATTCTTCCTCACCAGGGAAATATCTTTGGAACGATCAATGAAACAGCTCAGGAACTTTCTTTAGCTGCCAAATCTATCAATGTACACAGCAGTGATATTTTCTATAGAAAAGACCAGAATATTCCTGCTATTGCCACTAAATATAACTGTCCGGCTGTAGAGATGGAAGCTTTTGGATTATTCGCTAATGCTCAGCATTTAGGAAAAAATGCAGCGACGATCCTTACAGTAACTGATATTATTCCTACCCACGAAAAAATTTCTGCTGACGAAAGAGAAAAAGCCCTTAAACCAATGATGGAACTGGCTTTGGAATCTGCGTTGAAAAGTCTTTAGAAGAAAAAAAGCTAAGTTGCAGCTTGGCAATTTCACCATAAAAAAAGAGCTTTACTTCATCAGTAGAGCTCTTTTTTATAGTTTGAAAAAATTCCTTGCAGTTTCGGTGGTTTCATCTGCGACTTCAGAAATGCTGATTTTTTTCAAGTGGGCAACAGTCTGCGCCACATAAGGAAGGAAAGAAGGTTCGTTGCGGCGGTTTTGCATTCTCGGCATATTTTTCGGAAGCATAAACGGCGCATCTGTTTCAATCATCATCCGGTCCAGCGGGGTATATTTAATCACGTCTTCCAGCTGTTTAAATCTTTTCTCATCACTTATCGCGCCTGTAAATCCTAAATAAAAACCTTTATCAAGATAGATTTTCGCTTCAGCCAGTGTTCCTGTAAAACAATGAACTACTGCCTCCGGCAATCCTGAAAGATATTCGTCTGTAATCTCGTTAAACCTTTTAAAAGCCGATCTTTCATGAAGGAAAAGGGGCTTATTAACCTCAGCGGCAAGCTCGAGCTGGGCTCTGTAGCATTTTTCCTGCATAGGTCTGGGAGAAAAATCCCGGTCAAAATCCAATCCGCATTCTCCTACAGAAATCACATGATCTGATTTTAAAAGATTCCGAAGTTCCCTGATACTTTCCGTATTAAAAGATTTCGCGTCATGCGGGTGAATTCCTGCTGTAGAAAATAGAATATCGGGATATTCTTCTGCAATATCAGCGGATTCTTTACTTCCGCGTACGCTTGTTCCGGTGAGGATCATTTGTTCTACCCCATTATCCAGGGCGCGGTTGATAATTTCTTCGTGTTCATTATAGAACTGTTTATTGGTCAGGTTAATGCCAATATCAATGTATGTATTCATTTGTTTTTATTTGTTTTTATTTGTTAAAAAAGGGAGGCAAGCAGGATTCGAACCCGCGTATCATATTGGCAATGTGCGTTTTTCCATTAAACTATTGCCTCCGTTTATTTGAAATTTAAGAGTTTACTCTGTTTTTCATTGTTTTATTTTTTAAAATAGAAACAGACAGGGCCCGAACCTGCAACCTTCCGGTGAAGGGAATGTTTTTCCAGTTAAACTACTGTTTCTTTATTTATGCTTCCACTTCCAGCAATCTGAAATATTCTGATGCGGTCAGTGCTCTGGGGAAACCTCGTGGTGTAACTTCCCTTTCCAGTTCACAGATCAGAAGATCGCCCTGTCTTTTCAGACATTTGATATATGGAATAATGTTTTCATGTATTCTGAACGTAGATGCAACGGCGGTGAGTGCATTTCCTTTATACTCCTGCTCTATCCAAAGCCAGTGTTCCTTTTCTGTGGAAGGGCACCAGCATTTTACAGCGTAGGAATACTGGTCTGTTTCACGCCAAGTATAAATTCCTAATTTTCTATTTTCAATTTTATACACTTCATAACGGTTGATTCTCCTGATCTGGGTTTTATTTCCGTTTTGATCGTATTCATTGTAATTCAGTTCCACTTCTTCTTCATTGATCTTTTCTGCTTCCAGACGATTCATCAGATTTCCTACTCCAATATAATTAAAACAGAAGAGACGCAGATTTCTGTCCGTGGATTCGAAGAATTCTTCAAACTGTATGGTTTCCACCCTATTCCAGAGTTTTTCTATTTTTTCCAGAATTTTGGTAAAAAAAGGAGTTTCAAATCTCGCCCACTGGCGTTCATATTCTCTCGTCATAAAGTTCTGAAAACTGCTGTGACGCAACTTCAGGATGGAAACCAGTTTCCGGATGGTGTAATTCTGCTGATGCACCGCATATTTGAAAGACGCTCCGGAAAGGATCAGCTTATCCTTGGAAAGATACATTCTGTCATTGATCTTAAAATAAATATTTTTAGCCAGATACTCAAAATGATCGTCTTTCTGGTACAAATAGAAATTGATCTGCTTCAAGGCAGGAAGACGGGAACCGTTCTGTCTTTCATCACCGAAAAAATTAATGTACTCCAGGGATTTAAAATTAACTTTAAATGCATTGATCAGCGTTCCGTTGATTCTCTTAAGATGGTCAAATTCCAAAGAAGTATGCATCTCCAGATCCCCGACTTCCTGAATTTTAGGTGCAATCGTCTGGTGGGTTTTATACGTTCCTTTTACTTTTTCCAAAGATATAAAATGACAGGTTTCCCCCTGATTCTGAATATTTCCATTCACATTCTTCAATAATGGAAATCTTACGCTTGAATTACGGTTAACAGAAATACTGCCTGAAGTCTCCAGCAATGGAAAATCTGCATAGCAACCCTGTTCCAATAGAATATTTCCCGTGATTTCCTGAAGTACCGGAAAAGAAGCTTTTGTCTTTTGAAATCTAAGGTGCCCGACTATTTTTTTAAGTTCCGGAAAATCGTGCGTAAAATAATGCCCGGTGTTGTCACGGCATTCCATATTGATCTGTCCCTGAAGAAATTCAAGGTAGGGAAAGGATACATTTTTACCATAAACAGTGATTTTTCCACGGATTTCATAGTGTGGAATAATAATATCGTTACCGAAAATATCAATATTGAAAATACCTTCTTTAGGAAGAAATTCCACTTCATACTGATGATTGATCGGGATAACAATTCTGGACTGCACCAGTTTTTTACCTCTTGCGATGACATTGGCTTTTTTAAGGGAAATATTTCCTCCTATCGTTGCCAGATTTTTAAAATCAAAATCAATGATGCATTTGAAATGACCTTTTACTGTTTCCAGCTCCCAGATTTGGGCAAAACAATGAAGGGTGAAGTTTTCTTCTACCGTCTTAAGATTGGGAAGAGAACAGTCTGCCGCATCTACAGACAAAGATCCTTTGACTGTTTTCAGGTTTGGAAAGTGACATCCTTGCCCACGCAGAAGCAGCGTTCCGTTCAGTTCTTCTATATCCCATGTGATGTTTCTGCCATATATTTCTACGGTCACATGGTCATCAAAAGCCGTCTCCGGAAGGTCTTCCGCGGAGAATACTTTATATCTTGTTATGGGATCAGTCGTATGCATTTTCTGTCAGTTGGGTTATGGGATTGTATTCCTGCTGGATGTATTTCACAAAATAGTCACTTTCTATGCGAAGGATTTTATGTTCACCGTGAAAAATAAAACCATCGCCATAGATTCTGAAAGTTTCTGTACTTCCATCTTTTTCAATGATCTTATATCCGGGGGCTTTCAGGGTATGCTGGTTGCTTGTCTTTTCCAGACAGTATTCTTTATAGGTTTTGGTGTGTTCTTCTAAGTTGTTGATTTTTTCTCTTGCCTCTGAACTTTTTCTTAGGTACGGCTTAATGTCAGATGATTCGGGAATATTCATGTTTCCTACAAAATGAAGTGTACTTTCCTGTGTGACAGGAACACCTGTTATTTCTTCAGTGGGACCGTTTTCTCTAAAAAAATCAAATATCTTTTTCAACATGGCTTTTATTTTTTGATGGTAAAAAAACAGAAAGAAAATCGGATTCGAACCGATAATTCGCTTCTCAGAAGCTGGTTTTTTCCGGGTTAAACTATTTCTTTCATTCCATTTAAAAGAAACGTACAGGATTCAAACCTGCAACATCCGGCTATCTCGCCGAAGCTCTTCCATTGAGCTAACATTCCTCTTGTTTTTACCAGGTGTTTATTTTATAATTTTTCAGCAGAACTCCGCTGTAATAATTTCCTTTTATGCCCTCAGCGATCGGATGCAGAATTCTCGCTGCTCCATCCACAGAATCCAGCGGTGGAATATATCCCTGCTCAAACTGTTTCTTTCTCAGACTCTCTTTAGCTCCTGTGGAGATCCACCCCACGTCTACAGCACTCATATAAATCTGATCGTTTTCGAATGCTCTTGCTGAGGTAAGTGTCATCATATTCAGTGCGGCTTTTGTCATATTCGTATGCGGATGAAATACCGTTTTATTACTATAGCTGAAAATACCTTCCGAAGACGTCACATTGATGATAAATTTCGCCTGAAATGCTGAGTTCTTCATTAAAGGTTTTAATTCTTTGATCAGAAAATAAGGAGCAATGTGATTGATCAGATTCACCTCTACCAGTTCATACATGGAAACTTCTTCCAGTGTAGAATTCCAGCTTGTCTTCTCTCTGTTGTCAACAGGCTGTCCAAAACGGGTAAGTGCCACCGGAGTTTCATCATTTTGCGCATATTCAAGTTTTGCGATTTCACTCGAAATTTCAGTCTGGTTGGGAAAAAGATTCTGAATATTTTTAAATTCAACCAGCATTTCTCTTTCACGACTGATGATCGGAAGATAGTATTCATCGGGATATTTTATAGTTTGAGCAGCATTATTGATCAGTATATCCAGCGTATCAAAACGGGTTTTATAAAAATCTATAAAATCCTGTATGGCCTTCAGATTTCTCAGATCCAATCCATATACCCAAAGTCTTTCTTTCCAGTCTTCGTAATCTGCTTCCTGCTGCATCATTTCCAGCGCCAATGCCGGAAAACGGGTTGTCAAAACCAAATTGGCCCCATTTCTTAGCAGTTTTAATGCTGTTGCCCACCCTACTTTTACTCTTCCTCCTGTCAAGATAACGTTTCTTCCTGTGAGGTCTGCCGTTTCAAACCGTTTTTCATAGTTTTCTGCGGCACATTTCGGGCACAGTCTTGTGTAGAAAGAATGGGCATATTGATAGCTCTGGTTACAGCAGTAGCAGTTTTTTGGAATCTGAAGCGGAGTAAGTTTCGTCTCATCTTTTTCGTCGTCATAAAAAGCAGAGTTCCCTGTTAATGCCTTTTGCATCAATACAGAATCAGAACTCACTGTAAGATCATGAGATTTCATCATGGAATAGTTTTCATGACGGATCTGTTTTTTAGCATTTTTATGAATTTTCGTGATCAATCCTGAAAATGTCTGATTGTCGGGGTTGAGAAATGGTTCATCTTTCAAGGCATGTAGAACCTTGAGACATATTTCCCATTCGTTTTGCGAAAATTTTTGATCAGAGAGCTCCATAGCTTCAGTTTATATCTGCAAAATTATTTGTACAGTGCGCAATCTTTTTACGCAGTGACGAAATTATATTTTATTCGTTGATAAATTTTTCCAGAAAGCCAATCAGTTTCTTGCCTCCATGGCTCCAACGGATTCCGTGACCTTCTTTTTCCCTGACTTCAAAAACAAGTCCGTGTTTATAATGAAAGAAAACATTCCACCAGGTTCTGTTGTCCAGAATATAAGTGATCTTTTCCATGACTTTTTCCTGCTTCTGCTGATTATTTCCTTTGATCTCACCCCAGAACTGATCATCCATTCTTCCGATATGCTTTTCGCAGGCCCTCTGTGCAATAGTCATTTCGCTGTTAAAAGGTTTCCGGCACGCTTCGAGCAGTACAGCATTCAAAGGCGGAACAGCATTTTCATCCCGGATGCTGGCAGAAGTAAGGCGCTGTCCGAGAATATTCAGCCAGTGTTCAAATGGAATTATTTCCAACTGTGATGCTTTAACCTCATCCGGAATATTGCTTTGAAATATATTGATAAACATTTCAAAACTTTCTTTTCTGTCGGTTTTGATTTCTTCATTAAAATAGGGAAGATCCCACTCCACTCTGTCTTGCTGATATTTCCGGATGTTGCTTTCCATAGTCTGCAGGTGCTCTCCGGCAAGAACAGCCTGGTATCTTTCTTTCCAGGACATTGAAATTAATGGAATATAAGGGGTAAACCAATTCATTTTTTAAACCATTTTAATGAGATGAACATCCAGTTTTTCTTCTGTAATCAGATACTCAATGAGATTAAACCATTGTTGGCAGTGATCTAAAATCCATGCATCTGAAGACACTGCAATTTCTGAGCTTTCCGCTAAAAATTTATCGGGATTGTACGCCAGCTCAGCTTCCCAGTTGAGTTGGTTTTCTTCTGCATAATCCAGAACCATCTGCTTGATCCGCCCGCTATTGGAAACCGGTTGATCAAAGATCCAGACCAGCTTACGGATTTCTGCTTTCTGAAAAAACAAAGCTGCCAGTTCTATTACCCTTTGGGTTTGATTGACTCTTTTATACGTTCCATGAACACCTGAAAGATCGCGGAAACATCCGTCTGCTCCCTCAAAAATATATGCTCCTGAGAGCAGGCTTTCCAGCAATATTAATACATTAAAGCCGTCCAGATAAACAACTTTGTCTTTTAGCTCAGAAACCTCTGCCTGTTTGAGCTTTCTATTCCCGATCTGCTGAGCTGAAGCGGCCGCACCCCGTAATGCCTGAATCTGTCTTGTTTTCAGTCTGTATCTGTTTCCAACGAGTTCGGAAGAGGCTTTTTCGGGATAATCGCGGCTTAATAAATACCGCATGTCCTGAGCTGCCATTTTTAGCTTATCAACCTGTTTTTGTGAACCGAACAGCCCATCATCTCCGGTATTTTTTCCGCGGTTTCTGTTATTCATATTCAAAAATAGTTTTTTAAACGGATAAATTTACACTTATCTGTTTCCTGACCTCTGTTTTGTATTGATTAATCAACATTTAAAATGTGGAGTTATACATTTTACAACAAAAGAGATATTTCGTACAACATTTTGATTTTCATAAGGAATATGTTTGCAGTGAATAAAAATATCGATTATGAATCCATTGAAAAAATTATGTTACCTGATGACAGCAATGATTTTGTCTGTTGCTTTTGTATCCTGTTCTGACAACGACGATGATGTTATTATTGAACAGATCACGCCCTCACAAATGCTTTCTTCTACTCCGTGGGAAACTACAGGGGCCAAAGATAAAAACGGACAGGCCGTGGACCTCAACAATCCCAGTGTGAATGGTTTTGTAGGTTTTGCGTATTTCAAAGCTGACGGAAATTTCGTTATATACGGACTGAATGATGTTTTAAGATCCCGGGGAACATGGTCTGTAGATCCTCAGGGCAAAACAAGAACCATTACAGCACTGAATCCTGACGGAACTTCAATTTTCAGCCGTGTAGTAGATATTCTTGTATTGAATAAGAATGAATTCACTTACAGAATCTATACCAATCCGAGTGATCCTTCTGTCTATTACGATATTATCCATACCAGAACACCTCACGCTGAACCTGCCAATGGACAGCTTACGCTGGCTTCTACACCGTGGGAAACTACCGGAGCAAAAGACAGCAGCGGAAATCCGGTCCCTTTAGCAGATGCCAATGTAGCGAACTATGTAGGATATTCCTATTTTAAAGCGAATGGAACTTTTACTATTTATGGATTAAACAATGTTCTTAGATCTCAGGGAACATGGTCTGTTTCTCCGGATGGAAAGAAAAGAACAATTACCGCATTAGATTCCAATGGAAATGTCATTTTCACCAGAACGGTTGATATTCTGACTCTGAATCCTTCAGAATTTACTTACAGAATTACTCCTGATGCAGGAAACCCTTCTGTGTATTATGATATCATCCACACGAAAGTGGATCATAAGGAACCATAGATCTTTTTTAATTGAGTTGATGATGAATGGACAACCGGGCTCAAATTGAGCCCGGTTTTTCTGTATCTTTTATTTTAAAATAAGAATTTACCAGGATTCTTGCCACCACTTTTTCCATGTTATTTCCCCCAGCTGATCCAGATTTACTTTTTCTCCAATCTTTGGATGCGTAACCGGCACATTGTTTTCTTCTGCATATTGTGAAACGAGTTCCAGGGGTTCAAACCAGGGATGCTGAGCCAATTTGAACTTGGAATTGTGAACAGGAATAAAGTTTTCGGCTTTGAGTTCCTGAACTTCCTTAATGATCTGCTCTGGAAGACTGTGAATATAAGGCCACTTTTCGTTGTATTGTCCGCATTCCATAACAGCCAGATCAAAGGGACCGTACTTTTCGCCGATCTCCGTAAAGTGGTTTCCATATCCGCTGTCGCCACCCAGAAAGAGTTTTTTGGACGGGGTTTCCAGTACGAAGGAAGTCCAAAGTGAAATATTGCGATTGAGTAATCTTCCGGAAAAATGTCTTGCAGGGGTCAGGGTAATTCTAAAACCATCTGCCATATCAATGCTTTCCCACCAGTTTCTTTCAATAATTCTATCTGCTTCCCATCCCCAGTACTCGAAATGCTGCCCGGTTCCTAACCCGCATATTACTTTACCTACTTTATCCTTCAGAGTCTGAACAGTTGAATAATCCAGATGATCCCAATGGTCATGGGAAATGAACAAGACATCAATGTCCGGCATATCATCCGGTTTGTAATGGTCTGAGCCAGCAAAAGCTTTTATAGAGCCTGGCATTGGAGAAGCATTTCCACTGAAAACGGGATCTACGAGGAACTTCCTGCCGTCAATCTGCATGAAATAAGAGCTGTGCCCAAACCACACCAGAACATTTTCTTCAGGCTGGAGGTTTTTCAGATCTGTTATCACAAAAGGAATGGGAGATTTTGGGGTTACATTTTCAATTTTGCACAAGGTCTGCAGGAGCAGTTTGGTCATACTTTCTCCTTCGAGCAATGCAGGGGTGGGTAGTATATTCTGAAACTTCCCATTGGCATAATTGGAAAGGGTATTGAAATAGGTTTTTCGTTTTTCATTGGGAAACTGTCCCATTTGTTTCTTTAAATTCATTCCATTGTTTTTTTATGTTCCGAACCTTTTTATGCAGGATTAAATCAGAATAATAAATATAAGGATTAGATTTCTTATTTAGATACATCGACGAATAGAGCAAGCGTTTACTTTACTTTTACTTCCAAAATTTCAGCCCTGACTCCATATATTCTATTAACGGGCATCTTACAAAACAGTCCTGCATTTCACTTGTTTTGTTAACGTTTTACTAATTTTCTCAGTTTGATGTAACAAACGTCCTTAAATAAGTGTCTTATTGGTGAAATATCACTTTGAATGAAAAAAATTATATCTTCGGCTGCTTTATTAATGGGCTCTCTGTTTTTTGCACAGGCCAAAAATGATACCATCAAGCAGAAGGAAAATCAGATTGAAGGAGTTACCTTAACCGCAAGAAAACCTACCGTAGAATCTAAAGCAGACAGAACGGTTTTTAATGTATCGAACAGTTCCATCTTAGCTGGAAACACCACTTGGGATGTTCTGAGAATGACTCCTTTGGTAAGTATAGATAATAATGATGCTGTAAAAGCAGAAGGTGAATCGGTAACGGTTTATATCAATGACAGAAAATCAGTTTTTACGGGTAAAGAATTAAAGGAATATCTGAAAACGATTCCTGCAGATAACCTGATGAAAATTGAAGTGATCACAAGTCCCTCATCACGCTATGAAAGCGCTGGTTCGGTGATCAATATCGTATTGAAAAAGAGAGATGATGAAGGAATGAAAGGGAGTGTGACGTTCAATAACAGACAGAATACAAAAAACTCACAGTATACCAACCTCAATCTTAATTATCATAAGAAAAATTTCACGCAGACCGTAGTGGGAAGTTACAGTGATAATACGTGGGCACAGAAGAATCTTTACATTAACTCTCTGTATCTGGATAATGACATTACCCAAACGAATAATGATAATATAAGCAGAAGCAAAAGTCCTTCGATATCTTCTACCTCAGAATACGAACTGAACGATAAAAATAATATAGGGGTGATCCTGGAATATTATCAGAGTAAAAGTACCACGAATTCTGATTCTGATCTGGTCCGAACTAAAAATGGCGGTCCATTCGAATCTTATCATCAGGATCAGGATGCAACAGGGCGCTACCGGACCCTTGGCACCAATATTTTTTATAAATATTATGACAAGGAGAAAAACAGAATCCTTGACGTGAATGTGGGTTCCAACTACAATTCTCAGGAAAATAATGACGAATTTTTAAAAACATTTCATTCTTCATCAGATATTATACATACCGGAGTTAATTCACATGAGCAAACGCGGAACTACTATCTTAAAGTGGACTATACCCAACCTCTTGGAAAAGGCGGCAGTTTTGAAGTGGGTGGAAAAATGGATTTCAACAACAATGTGATCCCAAATAATCTGAACCTGTACGGAGGTTTAAATAAAGATAACCTCCGGACCAATGATGTTTTTCATTATGAAGATAACATCAACTCTCTTTATGCAAACTACAGCAAAACGTTCTTCGAAAAACTGGAAACCAGAGTCGGGCTCCGCTACGAGCATATCGATTTTAAAATGAGGCAGGATGTCGCCGGTACGGAAAGAAAAGATTCTTACGGTACGCTGCTTCCTAACTTATTGCTGAAATATTCTTTTTCCACTAAATTTGATTTAAGTTTAACGTATAACCGTAATCTGTGGCGCCCATGGTATTCGGAATTCAATCCATTCCTGGTACCGACCAATGAAGGAACCTATTCACGCGGAAATATGGATCTTGAACCCAATCCGAGCCACAGGCTTTATATGAAATTCGGAATTCTTAAAAAGTATTTCATTTCTGCAAGGTATACCTATACAGACAGGGACTATTGGACTTCTTTCGTTGTAGAGGATAAAAAAACGGTCAGTCTCCCGGCCAACCTCAACGGAAAGGTTCAAAAATATTACCTGTTTGCCAATACCAATCAGACGTTTTTTAAGAACAAACTGAACGTCAATGCCGGAGTGGGATGGTATTATATTGACAACCATGATTTCAACCAGATTAATAAACTGGATGGTAAAGATTACATCAGTTATATTGGGGCATCTGCCAATTTATCGTACACCAATCTGTTTAACAAAAATATTAATCTTAGCGCGTGGGTAGAGCTTTCTAACCAGAATAACGGAAATTCCTATGCCAATAAGACCAATATTTTCCACAATATCTCCGCGACTAAACTATTTCCTAAGACACAGATGGAAGTCAGTCTTCAGCTGATGAATATTTTCAGCAGACCTGTTTTTGACAATACGTCTTACAGCCAGCAAGGAACGATTAGAAATTCCACAAGATCGGACTGGTATGGATTTTCACTTTCGTTCGTGAAACGTTTCGGAAACCAGAAAGTAAAAGGTAATACGAAAACAGATGTAGAGAAAAACAGTGGTGGCGGAAAATAGAAAAAGTCATTTGATACTTCTTTAAAAACGGTAAAATATTTACCCAATACAATAAATAAACAGCAGAGATCTCAGGATTTCTGCTGTTTTTATTTTTTAGAATTAAAGACTAGAAACAATTTACTGCAAAGGCTCAAAGATCCTATCTGATCGATTGGACCACATTGTTTTAATGATTCTGGATGAGAGTATAAAAAATGGAAGTGGGTAGCTTTACATCAAATTAAAAAGTTATTCAGATGGAAAAAAGTAATTTAACCAACAGAACGGGTGCTCCCATTTCAGACAATCAAAATATTTTAACTGCCGGCCGCCGCGGACCTGCGCTTTTGCAGGATGTGTGGTTCTTAGAAAAGATGGCTCACTTTGACCGCGAAGTAATTCCGGAACGCAGAATGCATGCGAAGGGTTCTGGAGCGTATGGCGTTTTTACAGTGACTCATGATATTACAAAATATACAAAAGCGAATGTATTTGGAGAGATCGGAAAAGAAACTCCCTTGTTTATCCGTTTTTCAACAGTCGCCGGAGAAAGAGGGGCAGCTGATGCTGAACGGGATATCAGAGGTTTTGCCCTAAAATTCTATACTGAAGAAGGCAACTGGGATCTGGTAGGAAACAATACGCCTGTCTTCTTTCTGCGGGATCCTTTAAAGTTTCCGGATTTAAACCACGCCGTGAAACGGGATCCCCGCACCAATATGAGAAGTGCCGATAATAACTGGGATTTCTGGACTCTTCTGCCTGAATCCCTTCATCAGGTAACCATCACGATGAGTGACCGCGGATTACCCAAATCTTACCGTCATATGGATGGTTTCGGAAGCCATACCTACAGTTTTATCAACAGCGAACAAAAACGTTTCTGGGTTAAATTTCATTTCAAAACCCAACAGGGAATAGAAAATCTCACCAATGCTGAAGCTAAAGCAATGATTGCTGAAGACAGGGAAAGCCACCAGAGAGACTTGTACGAAAATATAGAAAACGGCAATTTCCCAACGTGGAAAATGTATATTCAGGTGATGGAAGAGGCTGATGCCGACACTTATCACATCAACCCATTTGATTTAACGAAAGTCTGGCCTCACGGAGATTATCCGATGATCCCTGTAGGAGAATTTACCCTCAACCGAAATCCTTCCAATTATTTCGCGGAAGTTGAGCAGGCTGCATTCAACCCTTCTTCTATCGTTCCGGGAATTGGTTTTTCTCCTGATAAAATGCTGCAGGGACGTTTGTTCTCTTATGGTGATACCCAGCGTTACCGTTTAGGAGTAAACCATCATCAGATTCCTGTGAATGCTCCAAAGTGCCCTTATATGTCTTATCACCGTGACGGTGCGATGCGTACTGATGGAAATTACGGAAGTAAGATCGGTTACGAGCCGAACAGTTTCAGCCAGTGGCAGGAGCAGTCGGCTTTTCAGGAACCTCCTTTAGCCTTATCTGGAAATGCTGACCACTGGGATCACCGCGAAGATGATGATTATTTCAGCCAGCCAGGAAATCTCTTCAGACTCATGACTGACGAACAGAAGCAGCAGTTATTTAACAATACAGCAGAGGCTGTAGGAGATGCGCAGCAGTTTATCCAGATCCGTCACATCAGAAACTGTTATAAGGCAGATCCGCAGTATGGAAAAGGTGTAGCGAAAGCTCTTAATCTTCCATGGGAAACTGTCTGTGATTTTGAAGGCTATGAAATGAAAAAAATAACAGATATGGAATAAGGTCTCTGACCTTATTCTTTTATCCTTTTCTCCCCTGATTATTTACCTTAAACCTTATGCAAACCAAATATTGAAATGATGGAGCTACAAAAATTTAATTATGACAATACTATCGTGCGTGCTTTTCTGTACGCGACCATCGTGTTTGGTATTGCAGGATTTATATTAGGGCTTACCACAGCTGTGATGCTTTTTTATCCTGAACTGCCGGAATTCCTTTTTGGCACAGATGATATGACGATTCAGAGTTTGAGAGAAGGAAATATTCAGGGGCTTATCAATTCACAGGGAATCTTAGGTTTTGGGAGAATCAGAATGATGCATACGAATACGGTGATTTTTGCATTTGTCTGCAATTCCTTTTTCTGTGCTACCTATTACAGTCTGCCAAGGCTGCTGAAGGCCCCGATGTACAGCGCTACCCTGTCATGGATTCATTTCTGGACATGGCAGATCATGATCGTGGCAAGCTGGATTACCTTTGCCATGGGCTTCAACAGCTCTAAAGAATATGCAGAGCACGAATGGCCACTGGATATCCTGCTCACTTTTTCCTGGATTATTTTCGGAATCAATATGTTTGGAACGATTGCCAAAAGAAGGGTAAGACATTTATACGTCGCCATCTGGTTTTATATCGCGACATGGATTGGTGTTGCTTTACTGTACATTATCAACAATCTGGAAGTCCCATTGAGTTTCTGGAAATCATATTCACTCTACTCGGGGGTTAAAGATGCTTTGATCCAATGGTGGTATGGTCACAATGCTGTTGCTTTCATCCTGACCACTCCTATTTTGGGGATGATGTATTATTTTCTTCCGAAAGCAGCCCAAAGACCTGTATTTTCCTATAAGCTTTCTATCATCCACTTCTGGTCACTCATTTTTGTGTACCTCTGGGCCGGGCCTCATCATTTACATTATACGGCTATTCCGGCATGGACCCAAGCTGCTGCCACAGGATTTTCTATTATGCTGATCGCTCCGTCCTGGGGAGGTATGCTCAATGGCCTTTTAACCTTAAGGGGTGCCTGGGAAAAAGTAAGAGAAAATCCGGTCCTGAAATTCTTTGTAGTTGCTGTCACCTGTTATGGGATGGCTACTTTCGAAGGACCTCTTTTGGCGACTAAAACTTTAAATAAAATTGGTCATTATACGGACTGGGTCATTGGTCACGTACATTTAGGTGCATTGGGCTGGAATGGTTTTATGGCATTCGGAATTGTCTATTATCTTGTTCCAATCATGTGGAAAACCAGATTATGGTCTGTGAAGCTTGCCAACTGGCATTTCTGGCTGGGTACGCTGGGTGTTTTATTTTACGTGGTTCCGATGTATATTTCCGGTTTTACCCAGGGACTGATGTGGAAACAGTTTAATCCGGACGGTACTTTGATGTATAAAAACTGGCTGGATACGGTGACTGCTATCATTCCTTACTATAAGATGAGGTTTCTTGGAGGCGCTTTTTATCTGACCGGTGGACTTCTGATGGTCGTCAATATTTTTAAAACCATAAGGCAGGGTTCTTTTCAAAAGGAAGTGTCTGCCGAAGCACCGGCGTTAGCCAGAATCAATGGCAGAAGAGCCGGAGAAGGTATTCACTTATGGCTCGAGAGAAAACCGTTTATCTTTTCGATAGGTGCCCTTTTCACTTTATCTATTGGAGGTGCCGCAGAGATCATTCCTACCATGACCATCAAAAAAAGTGTCCCTGCCATTTCGGCGGTTAAACCCTATTCTCCATTGGAACTGGAGGGACGTGATCTGTATATCCGTGAAGGCTGTAATGCCTGCCATTCCCAGATGATCAGACCTTTCCGGGATGAGATTGTGAGGTTTGAAGGTAAAAACGGGCAATATTCCAAAGCAGGCGAATTTGTCTACGACCACCCTTTTCTTTGGGGCTCAAAGAGAACGGGACCCGATCTCCACCGTGAAGGAGAAAGAAATCCTGACTCCTGGCATCTCAAGCATATGTACAATCCAAGATCAACGTCGCCGGGTTCTATCATGCCGCGTTTCCCATGGCTGATCACCAACAAACTGGACCGTTCCCAAATGCTCAGCAAAATGAAACTGATGAAAAAATCATTTGATGTTCCTTATACCAAAGCTCAGATCGACTCAGCGAATGCGTGGGCTGACAGCCAGGCTTCGGGTATTGTGAAAAGGATCTACGAAGAAGCCGCTGATATTAAGGAACAGATAGAAAAGGAAAAAGCACTTAAAGGAAATCAGTTTGTTCCTATGGAAAAAAGAGAAATTGTCGCGATGATCGCTTATCTGCAGAGATTGGGAACGGATATTAAGACGACGGAAGTGAAAACTGCGGGGAATTAATAAAGACCGTTTTTAATATGGGTGCAAGCTCATAGCGCCAATAGGTACCAGCGGATTTGTTTTATAAATAAATAATATGGGTTGAACCTCTTCTGTATTAAAGTCATTCCCTGACAGAATAAAATAAAAACAGGCCGTCTCAGATTTGTTAGACGGCCTTATTTTGCCGAATAAGTTTTGCCCGACCTTCCCCAACTGGCTCGAGGGACTTATGAACTGGGTAGCGGACATTTGAAACAGATCCTATCCTACTTCGATAATGAATACCACCTCACCTTTCATTATTCATTTTTCACTATTCACTTTTCAATATTCACTATTCATTCTTCATTCTTCTTTATTCTTTTTTTCATCAATTCAATACTCACAGCAAAGAGAGATACCTATTTTCATTAACTTTACGATCATTAAAACTTGTATATAAATGAAAAACAAAACATTGAAATTAGCTTTAGCATCATTACTCATCGTAAGTGCCGTTTCGTGCGCTGGAGAAAATGATGAAGTCAATGACTTCCAAAACAAAGAAACAGCCATCTCAAAAAGAGAAACCGCAAAAGAGAACGAAGTTGCTAAAAACATCAACCCTTTAGGAACTCCTTCATCAACACAAAAATCAGTTGACGGAACAACAGGTCATCAGCCGCCAGACGAAACCATTGATCCTACAAAACCAGACAGACCCAAGTAAGATACCTATTCTTTCCTGCACGAGAGCTCTACTCGAGTCTATGCAGATATACCTATTCCAGGAAATTCTTTCCTGGATTTTTTTGTGCTCAAAAACATCTACGGGAATAATTAGCAGCAGAACTTATTTTTCATTCAACCCATTACAACTACAAGATTTAATACCTTTTGAGAAGAGTGAATGTAATAGACAACACAGCCCGTCCAATGGAATCTGTCATAGGCATATCTCCAACATTCAGAGTCTGTTAAATTTCAGGCAGGTTCTCCCTATTTTAAAAATTTAATATATATTTATATCTAAAATAGACACATGTTAGAAAATTTCGAATTTTATCTTTTCCTGGTTCTGCTCATTACCATGCTTATTATGCTGGCGAAAAAAATTCAGGTGGCCTATCCTGTTTTGCTTGTGTTGGCGGGACTTTTAATAAGTTTTATTCCCGGAGTACCCACCATAAAAATAGAACCCGAATTAATATTCATCATTTTTCTACCCCCTTTATTATATGAAGCCGCCTGGTCAACCTCGTGGAAAGAACTGTGGCGGTGGCGCAGAATTATTTTCAGTTTTGCCTTCGTCGTTGTGTTTTTTACCGCCTTATCCGTTGCCGTTTTCGCCAATTATTTTATCCCTGGATTTTCCTTAGCGCTGGGGTTTTTATTGGGTGGTATTGTTTCTCCACCCGATGCGGTAAGTGCCGGAGCGATTTTAAAATTTGTAAAAGTTCCGAAAAGACTGGCGTCCATTCTCGAAGGAGAAAGTCTGCTGAATGACGCTTCTTCGTTAATCATTTTCCGGTTTGCCATGATTGCTGCAGCAACCGGACAGTTTGTATGGCATGAAGCAGCCGGAAGTTTTGTGTGGATGTGCATTGGCGGTGTAGGAATCGGACTTGCCATTGCCTATATTTTTCTGAAAATGCACAAGATTTTACCCACCGATTCAAACACCGATATTCTGCTCACTTTTATTGCTCCCTTTTCGATGTATCTGGCGGCAGAACAGCTTCACGCTTCCGGAGTTTTGGCGGTGGTAAGCGGCGGTTTATTTCTCTCCTACCGCAGTCACGATTTTTTGAGCAGTGCTTCCAGAATACGTACCGTAACCGTTTGGGAAAGTTTTTGTTTTTTACTGAATGGCATTGTTTTCATGCTCATTGGTTTAGATTTGCCCGAGATCGTTTCCGGTTTAGGGGACACCGATATTTATACGGCCATCGGTTATGGAGTTGCGGTGACCGCAGTTCTGGTTGTGGTTAGAATTTTCGCAGGCTATGCCGCGGTGATTACCACTCTTATTATGAGAAACTTCATCACTGTTGCCGATGCACAGTCTCCCGGCTGGAAAACGCCTATGATCATTGGCTGGACCGGAATGAGAGGTGTAGTCTCTTTAGCTGCAGCCCTTTCCATTCCCCTGACTTTAGATGATGGAACCCCTTTCCCGCAAAGAAATCTGATCCTGTTCATCACCTTTGTCGTGATTCTTTTAACACTGCTTGTTCAGGGGCTTACCCTCCCCTTTTTATTGAAAAAATTCCCACCCATAGACCGGGACTTTGTGAAAAGCGAAAAGGAAATCGATTACGAAATCCAGAACAATCTCGCTCAGGTAGCCATTGATAAAATCCGCAGCAGCTATGCTCACAAAATAGAAAGCTTCCCCGCGTTGAAAGATCAGTTACAGCAATATGAAAACCAGTTGAGCAGTTCCGAAATCATTATTAATTACGTTGAATACCGAAATATCTACATCGACATTCTCGAAACCCAAAGAACCTGGCTTATCCATAAAAACCGCGAAGAACTTTTGCTGGACGAAGAAATCATCAGAAAACATCTTCGCCTGCTGGATCTTCAGGAGGAAAAATTGAATATGAAGAGTTGATGTTTTGAAGGTATTGAAAATGTGATGTTATGATTTTTTTTATGTTTAGAAACTAAATTTCATATTTTTAATGGGTGTGAAAAATAGGGAGGTTTAGCAAAAAGAAATTACCTTGGGCCTCAATTAGATTAAATTATGAAAATATTTATTTTTTGTAGTTTTATGATTTTGGTATCTTCTTGTGGAGAACCTGATTGTAATAATGTGAAAAAAGCATACTATCCCGAAGATTATAATTTGATAGTTGAAGAAGCAAGTATAGATAACACATGGATAAAAGTGAGAGGTTCTGTTCCCATAACCAACAAAAAATCAAATATTATGGTGCATAATAATTGGATTGACGATTTGAATGAAGTTGAAGTCGGAGATACAATAATTAAGAGAAAGGGAAATCTGGAACTTGCTGTTCATAAAAAAGATACTATTATCAGGCATGATTGGTATTGCAGAGGAAAGGCTTATAAGTAAGTTGAATGATCTATTCTAAAACGATCATCAAAAAATAAAAGCGGAATTTCTTCCGCTTTTATTTTTTGAGGGAGTGTCTCATCCCAAAAATAAGTTGACATAAAACCGACTTATTTATGAAAAAATAAGAAATAAACAGAGAAAAGCAAACGCAAAGTGACTACATAATGGCTTTTAAATTGAGTGTTATCTATTAGGTTGAAGAAGTTGATTTAACCTACAAGCAGGCTCAGATGCAGTATGGGATTCACGGGAGGAGTACGGTTTTGGTTTGGTTATGGAGATTTGTAAGTTAGATTCGAGAAAACCAAAGATTCATATTATATCCAATTCTAAAGAAACAGCAAAAGATAAAGAGGTTACTAAAAATATGAACACTGTAGGAAATCCTTCATCAACGCCAAAATCAGTTGACGGAACAACTGGCCCTCTGCCGCCAGATGAAACAATTGATCCAACAAAACCAGACAGATCGCAGTAAGATTTTGTCTTTCTTTCTGCACGAGCATCCCGCTCGTACAAACACATATATATTCCAGGAAATTCTTTCGTGGATTTTTATTTTCAATAGATTGCGAACTGATAAGAATTGAACTTTAAGAATATAGTTGTGAGTGGTTGCAAACTCCTAAACAAATTTAAATTTGTGGATCAAAAATCAACAAAATTAATAATCATATTTTCCCTTTAGTTTTTTTAATCGTTTCTTGATTAGAATCAAATAAAGTAATATTCTGTATATTTGAGTTTAATAGAACTAATACATGAAATTAATTAATCGACTACAAGCTTTAAAAGAAAGAACCTTAGCCGTACTTATAAGTTCAATAGCAAGCGTTTCTCATGTAGATGCCAAAGATGTAAAAATCTTTGAAGTAAACAATTCAAAAAAAGATATTGAAGAAAATAAAAAAATATTAAGACCGAAATTAATCTTAAAGTTAAACTTTAGTCCTAATGGTGAACATAAGGCGATGATGCATACTTCCCATAGATCTCATTCATCACATAGGTCCCACTCTTCTCATTCATCACATTATTCATCTTCCTACAGTAGAGGATCTTCAAGCTATGGAAGCGGTTCATCAAGTTACGGAAGTGGCTCTTATAATAACACACCATCATATACACCATCCTACACTCCACCAGCTCCAAAAAAATCATCTCTACCAAGTACTTTTTATGGTTTTGATAATAGTTATTCAACTAATACAAAGAAAAGTACTACTAAAACAAAGAATAGCGCTAAAAACAAAAAAAAACACTCTTCAAGTAACGGTATATACAGCCCAGATTTAAGTTCCACTTATAATAATAGTTATCCAACATTAGATATATATTATTTGGGAAGTAGAATTCTTTTCAAAGGTCTTGAAGGAAGTGATGTTGAAGAGTTACAAAAAAAATTAAAAAAACTTGGTTATGATATAATTGTTTCTGGTTATTTTGGAGATAAAACCGAAAAAGCAGTCATCAATTTCCAACAAAACAACGAATTGAAACCAGATGGGAGAGTTGGCTCCAAAACCATAGAAATCATTAACATTAAACTATGAGAAACATAAAATATAATGATGCAAAATTGAGTTTTATAATAGATAAAAACCTATATAGTGAAACTGTTGTATATAAATGCTTTTATTGGTATTTAAACGATTATGAATTTGATATAAATCCTTCAGAAAGTTTTTATCAAATTACTTTAATCAATAAAACCTTAATGAAATTTGATGAGGAAGAATTAATTTGTAGGATAAAAAATGATTTGGCTGATTTTAAATTAAGAGAAATTATTAATTACGAAACTCAAAATATAAAGGAATTAATAATAGCAAAAGCTTTATCAAATTATGAGGAAGAATATACCATTTCCACTGATGTAAGCGATCCTATTGGATTTGATCCTAAATCCTTTTAACCACAATGAATACACCTGAAAAGTTATCAAGAAAGTTTAAAGATGAGAACTATTATTCCAATAGTAATAAATATTTTTTACTTCCTTTTCGTTTTTTGAGGATTAATCAAGATCATGAACTTCTAGCCAATGATATTGGTGATTTTGTTATAGCTCCCGTAGGTACGGTAAATAAAATCGTAAGTAAAACTTTTTCAAAGTATGATAATTCCGAATTATATTATGATCTAATATCTAATTTTATAATTTCTGAAAATCAAGTTCCAGATCTATTACCTATTTTAGAAGCTAGGTATCGAACGAAAAAGTCTTTCCTCGATACTTTTACCTCTTTACATATTTTTGTAATCACGCTTAGATGTGAGCATAGTTGTCATTATTGTCAGGTCTCACGGGTTACTGAAAATCGCGATGCTTTTGATATGTCATTTTCAGATATTGATGAGGGAATTAAAATTATGATGCAGTCTCCAAATCCAGAAATTACCATGGAATTCCAAGGAGGAGAAGCGTTATTGGCGTTTGACAAAATTCAATATGCTGTAAATAGAGCAATTACAGCTGCGCAAGTATTTAACAAAAATATTTCGTTCGTTATCTGTACCAATCTTGCTCCTATAAATGATGAAATTTTAGATTTTATAGATGAAAATAACATATTAGTCTCAACCTCTTTAGATGGTCCGGATTTTATTCATAATAAAAACAGACGACGTCCTGGCAATAACAGTTACGAAATTACTATTGATGGCATTAATAAGTGCAGAAACAAACTGGGACACGACAGGGTTTCAGCTTTAATGACAACATCTACGTTTTCATTACAACATCCAGAAGAAATAATTGATGAGTATTTAAAACAAGGGTTTGGAAATATATTTTTACGTCCAATCAGTCCTTATGGATTTGCAAAATATAATCCTAAGAAAAATCATTATTTCGTCGAGGAATTTTTGGAATTTTACAAAAAAGGCCTAGCATATATATTGGATTTGAATAAGAAAGGACACAGTATTGTTGAAGATTATGCTTCAATAATTTTGAAGAAAATTTTCATGCCATTTCCTATTGGATATGTTGACTTACAATCACCTGCTGGTTTGATAAATAGTGTCATTGTATTCAACTATGATGGAAATATATATGCAACTGATGAAGCTCGTATGTTAGCCGAGAATAATGATTTTACATTTAAATTAGGAAAATTAGGTATTAACAGTTACAATGAAATATTTTATGGAGACACTGCTTTAGCAATATCTGACGTTTTTACTAATGAATCTCTTGCTGGTTGTAGTGATTGTGCATTTCAGACATATTGTGGAGCAGATCCTGTTCTTAATCATGCTACTCAGGGAGATATGTATGGATTTAGACCTACAAATATTTTTTGTAAAAAGAACAAAGAGATTATTCGTCATTTATTTGAATTAATGATAGAAGATAAAAATAATGAGAGAATTTTTAAAAGTTGGATAACAGGATATACTTTATGATACTAAAAACCAAAGGAAAAGCTGAAAACTTTAATAATATTATCGTAGGAAGGATAAGTAAGTCTAATTTTTCAATTGATAATTCGACAATTCTTCTTCAAGAAAACTTGATCGACAAAAACCTTTTAGACTCAATCAACCCTCTTGGTATTATTACTAAGTGCAAGAATAATGGTAATTTTTTTACGCCAATTATCCATTCTGTTAAAAGTCTTCAACATCTTGAAGAAAATGATATTGTTTTATTGAATAGTGATGGAGTAATAAACACTTTATACAGAACAAATTCTCCGCATAATTTTTTATTTCTTACAGAACGATGTAACAGCAACTGCTTGATGTGTTCCCAACCTCCAAAAAATAGAGATGATTCAAAATATTTCTATGAAGTAAATTCTAAATTAATTCCTATTATTCCAAAAGATTGTACACAGTTAGGAATAACAGGGGGAGAACCAACGCTTTTAGGTAATTATTTTTTTTCTTTGTTACATTTAATCAAAGATAATTTACCCCAAGCTCATATTCAATGCTTAACTAATGGTAGATCTTTTGCTTGGCAAAACATTACAGATAAGTTAGTGGAAGTTGGTAATGATAATTTAATTTTATGTATCCCTCTTTATTCTGACATCCCTGAAATTCATGATTATATTGTACAAGCTAAAGAAGCTTTCCACCAAACTGTTATTGGTATATATAACTTAGCTCGCTTTAATATAAGGATTGAAATCAGAATCGTTCTACATAAAATCACAATACCAAGATTATTAAAATTAGCTGAATTTATTTATAAGAATATGCCCTTTGTGGAACATGTAGCTCTAATGGGATTGGAAATCGAAGGTTATACACCGCACAATATCGATAAACTTTGGATTGATCCTTATGATTATCAAGAAATATTGAAAGATACAGTATATTATTTACACGATTTTGGTATAGCTGTGTCAATTTATAATATTCCTTTATGTCTGTTACCTAAAGATTTATGGCCGTTTTCTAGAAAATCTATATCGGATTGGAAAAACATATACATAGACGAATGTTCAAAATGCTCTGAGTTATTAAACTGTGGTGGCTTTTTCAAATCAAGCAGTAAAAAAAATAGTTTGCACATAAAATCTATTTAATACTATTATATTATAAATAAATAATATGCGACAGGAATTGCTTACCAAAAGTGAATTGGTAGTGTCTCCAAAACTTACGAAAATATGTTAAAACATGAATTATCCCATTTAAAAACTTAATACAACTATTATAAAGTGATATCGAGAGGTTGTTGAATTTTTTTCACATACTCATTTAAAAGTATCTGATAATCTAGCGCCTCTTGATTTTTTGGTTCAACTGATAACCAAAAGTTTACTTTTCCCACAAGAGAAAATAAGTAATTATATTTCCTTATTTTCTTTTTTGCTATATGAGATTCTAGCCCATATTTTTTTATAAAATGAAGCTCTAATTTTAATTTTCTTTTATAGTCTCTAGGAACTTTTATTACATCACCACTTACTGAAATCCCTGTTACAATTCTCTTTCCTTTACTTTTGTATAATCTAGTTTTATTTATGTTCACTTCAAATCCCTCATCACAAACAATAGCTGTAACATAGTCAATAAACTTTGCAGGTATAATATCTCCTGAAAATGTTAGATCATCAGCATATCTTGTATATTTCAAAGCGAACTTTTTTGCAAGTGTAATTAACCTTTTATCTAATTTTCGAGAAACTATATTACTAAGAATAGGACTCGTAGGAGCACCTTGAGGAAGAAAATTATCATAGCAACAAATCGAAGATAGATAAAATGCTATATTGTTAGGATAACCTAGTTGCTTGAAAATATAAATAATTCTATTAATACTAATTGAAGGAAAAAAGTTTTTTAAGTCTAATTTCAATAACTCTTTCTGTCCTTTATGAATATTTGAGTTCGTTATAATAGATTTTTTATGTGTAAAACCATGTGCAGATGAATTGATCGGAATTGCTTTCAGAATATTATTATAAATCCAATATTGCATTTCCATAAGAGCAGGATAAGGAGCAGTTATGGCTCTGTGTCCACCACTCCTTTTCTTAATTTCAAAATCACGAAAATGGTTGGAAGAACAATTAATGACTGATGATAAATATTCATTACTTCTGCCAAGTAATAAGCATAAATGATCAAAATTAAAAATTATAGGAACATTATTTTCTAATAAAACTCCTATATATACTATATACTTTTCGTAAATATCTTTTCTGACCTGTCTATTTTCGAAATAGAGACGCCATTCTCTTAATATTTCTTTTTTTGTCATATTTAAAAAAAGGGTGGAAAACTACTTTCTTTTCGTAAGCATTCACACACAAATAAGTTTTGTGGTGCTCGCTCCACAAAACTTATTTGTGTGTGAGCGAATCTAAGCTCTGCTTAGTGAGCTGTTATAATAAAATTTTTGATTTTATTATGACACAGGTTAAAATTCACCTTAACCTTCGGAAGCGACTACACTTCCTTAATGCTAGTTTTTTCAACCACCCTTTAATTCTTTAATATTTCAAGCGAAACAGATCGAATATTAGGCAAATATGGCTCATTTACATTTATCTTTTTAACAATAAATTCTGGGGGTATTTTTAAAAACTTGTTTCCCCTTTCAGCTCTATGAAAAAGCTGTCTCAAGATAATTTCTCTTCCTTCTTTTGTTAAATTTAATTTATCACTTTCATATTCTAAAACACCATTTGACGAATACTTTTCAATAAAAAAAAACATATCTTCAGGTTCAATATCATATCTTGAGTAAAATGTAAAAGCAAATAATCCGTTCACACTATTATATAAATCAGCCAACATTTTTCTTTCAAATATTTTCATTTAAAATCCAATTTCGAATCTTGTTAATACTGTATTTCTTTCAATATTCAATTTGTCTTTCAACCACCAAAAAATAGGAAAAACTGAATTGGGTGTATTTCCATTGCATCCTTCCATTGTATATAATGCTTCAGCAGATCCATAGCCAAAAGAATACTTGAATAAATCTTTTCCGTTAATATATTGAGCTAATTTTAATTCTAATTTCAACATTAAATCTTCAGCTTCAATTAGTTTATCACCTTCAAAATATTCTGAAATTCCTTTATCTAATTGAAGTGGACAAAAAATTTCAATCCCCTCCGCAGTCAAATTGTCAATTGCATTCTTAATACCTGCTATGAAGCAACATTTTAACTTAAATTCTCCAGGGATGTTCTTTTTTAAATAATCAATCCTACCTCTTAATGTTCTTCCACTACCAATAAATTCATCTACAATAATAATCTCCCTTTTACCTTTGTTATAATTAGAGATACTTTTGCCGAACATATTAACAGTTTTTATTTGCCTCCATCCTTTTTTATAAATTGGATGCTTTATATTATCTAAAATTTTTTGACTACTATCAGCTTCATCATCATAAGTTAATGACAACAATTGAGTTGTAGATTCTGTAAAACCAGTTTCATTAATGATATAATCAGATAATTCATTCAATAAAAAATTAAGGGTCTCATTATCTAGATAAGCAAATCTTTCTAATAAAGAAAATACTAAACCTTTACTTTCAGCGTCTTCACAAAAATCAATTAACTCTTTTAGTTCTTCTTTTTTAGCAATTAACCACTTTTGTTTAATATATAAATTAGTAAGCTGATGATACTCTTCTTTTGTTTTACGCATCACCAAAATAATATAAATGATAACTCTTCATTTCACATTGTTATGACTAATCCCCAAATATACAAACTAATTTGAAATTTGAAAAATTCAATTTTATTCTGTAAAATTCTATAGATAATCGTTAAATAATATAATCACATATATTTTATGAAAATTAGTAAATTTACTTACTATGGATAGTGAGCTTTCTTTGATATTGTTATTTTAATTCAAGCATATCAGATAAGTATGAAATTTTACTTACATCGCCAATATTGAGTATTTGAAAAATTTCGGTCTTCAATATCAACTTAAACAAATTTATACGCCATCGAATAACACTGAAAGACAAAAAAGAAAAAGTAAAATGGAAATACAATCTGACTCTCTGGAAACCTGTTCTTTTTTATAAGATCTTTTTTTTTTAAAATTAAAAATTTTAAATAATTTAGTTTTTAAGGGAAAGATCAGTTCTTGCAATTTTTTTGCAACAAAACAAAAAAACACCTACATTTCTGTAAGTGCTTAATTTTAAATGTGGTCCCACCTGGGCTCGAACCAGGGACCACCTGATTATGAGTCAGGTGCTCTAACCAACTGAGCTATAGGACCTCAAAACTTGGTTAAATTTTGTGATTGCAAAAATAGCAAAATTTCTTTTACTACAAAACTTTTTATTGCTTTTCTTGACAAAGTTCTACCAGTACCCCATTCGTGGATTTGGGGTGCAGGAAGACAACTAATTTGTTATCAGCACCTTCTTTCGGTTCTTCGGAGATAAACTGGAATCCTTCTTTTTTTAATCTTTCGATCTCTTCCAGGATATTTTCTACCCCAAATGCCAGATGATGGATGCCTTCGCCCTTTTTATCGATGAATTTGGAGATCGGACTTTCAGGATTACTGGCTTCCAAAAGCTCAATTTTGCTTTCTCCTGTTCCATAGAACGAAGTAACCACCCCTTCCCTTTCCACACTTTCCTTTTTATAGGATTCTTTTCCTAATAATTTGGCAAAAAGGTCATCAGAGACTCCCAAAGATTTTACGGCAATACCGATATGTTCTAACTTCATAAATACTAATAAATATAATTAAATCGTAAATTTGATACCGGAGCTCAATTTCAAAGGTATCAATTCAAACAAAAGTACTAAATTTGCATAACTTATGGAAAGTAACAGACAAAGAAAAGTAGCACAGATCATTCAGGAAGACTTCGCAGAGCTTTTCCGCAAACAGGCTTCAGAAAGCAAGCAAAGTGTATTGGTATCCGTTTCAGACGTAAAAATATCGGCAGATCTGGGTATTGCTAAAATTTATTTAAGCATTTTCCCGCAGGAATTCCGTTCCGCGGTGATGAAAGAGATTGAAGAAAACAAAGCTCAGTACAGAAACTTCATGGGCCAGAAAATGGCAAAACAGGTACGTATCATTCCTCAGCTTAATTTTTATTTAGACACCGCTCTTGACGATGTTGAAAAATTAGAAAGAGAATTAAGAGGCGAAGGCGACAATCCGGTTTTATAAGATCTTGAAGAATATTGCATTTTACATAGCATCCAGATACCTTTTATCTAAAAAAGGCAGCACCGCTGTCACGTTTATTACGTGGCTCTCAGTAGGTGCCATGATGGTTGCTGTGACTGCAATGTTCGTGATTATATCGGTGTTCTCAGGGCTTGAAACCCTGAACAACGACCTGATCTCCAATCTTCATGCAGACCTGACACTGAAAAATGTTTCAGGAAAAACCGTGAAAAACCTTGACAAAGTCACGGACATCCTAAAGAACAACAAAGCAATCAGCAGTTTTTCACGGGTGATTGAGGAGAAAGTATACGTCAACTATAAAGGTAAGGGGGATATTGCTTATTTAAGAGGCGTAGATTCCGCTTACATCAAGGTAAATCCTATCAATAAAGACGTCTTCTACGGAACCTATCCAAGTTTCAAATACTCCAATGAAGTACTGATGGAAACCAATCTGCACAACAGACTGTCGATTCCAATCGATTCTACCAGCAGTTATGCAACCATCTTCATGCCTAAGCCCGGGACCGGCATCATTAACAAAGAAGAGGACATCTATAACAAAAGAGATTTTCTCGTAACCGGAGTTTTTCCCGGAAAAGAACAGCTGGACAGTTATATTATTGCTCCTATCGAACTTACGGAAGAACTGCTGAACCTACCCAAAAAGTCGGCTTACCAGATCGTTATTAAATTAAAAAATCCGGAAAATGCAGATGCCGTAAAACAAAGCCTTCTTACTTCTCTGGGAAAAAATATCGAGATAAAAACCAAGGAAGAAGAGAATGCGGCCTTCTGGAAGATGATCAATACTGAGAAAATGTTCATCTACCTGATCTTTGCCCTTGTGATCTTTATTACAACCTTCAATCTGGCGGGAGCCATTATTATTCTCCAGCTGGACAAAAAAGAACAGTCACGGTCTCTGATTTCGCTCGGATTTCCGATCAGCCATTTAAGAATGACCTATTTCTATACCGGACTTCTCATTGTAGTATCAGGAGTGATCTCAGGATTGATCATGGGAACCCTGCTCTGCTATTTCCAGTTGTATACAGAATTTTTCAGAGCCAATGAAATCCTTCCGTTCCCTGTGAAGATCGTTGGAAAAAATTATCTTATCGTCGCAGGTACCGCTTCCCTTTTCGGGATCATTATTTCATGGTTTTTTTCCAAAATCGGGAAAGACTATATTACTAAAAGTTAATACACCTTATTTAAAATAAATCTCCTTCATTTTCAATTTTTTGTACCTTTACGGCCCAATTTTTTTTAAATGAAACGAATTTTATCCTTTTTACTGCTGAGTACTGCAATTATTTTTGCATCAGCACAGGCACCTGCAGATTATTACAATAATGCAGCAGGTTTAACAGGCGCTCCCCTTAAGACAGCCCTGAAAACGATCATAGAAAACGGACACGTAGACCACGGATATGATGGACTGTATACAGGCTATAACACAACAGACCGTGATTTTTTCTTCGAAAACGACGGAACCGTTCTTGACATTTACTCTGAAAACCCTACCGGTGCAGATCCGTACAATTACATACCGGGAATTAAGAAGTGTGGAAATTACACCAATGAAGGCGACTGCTATAACCGTGAACACGTGATTCCTCAAAGTTTATTTGGCTCAGCAACACCAATGGTTTCCGACATTCACTTTATCCGTCCCACTGATGGAAAAGTAAACGGCAGAAGATCCAACTATCCATTTGGAAAAGTAGGAAATAATCCTTCTTTTACTTCTCTAAATAATTCTAAATTAGGAAATTCCGTATCTCCGGGATATACTGGGATTGTGTTTGAACCTATCGATACTTTTAAAGGAGATATTGCCAGAATGATCTTTTATTTTGTAACAAGATACGAAGCTAAGCTATCAGGATTTACATCAGGAGGTATGCTAGGTAACACACCATTTCCAGGGTTACAAAGCTGGGCTCTTACGCAATATTTGGAATGGCACTTAATGGATCCTGTATCTCCTGAGGAAATAGCGAGAAATAATGCATCCTATACTTTTCAGGGAAACAGAAACCCTTTTATTGACCACCCTGAATATGCAACTCAAATCTGGGGAACTCCGGTTCTGGATACCACCCCTCCTACTGCAGCAACCAATGTAGCTGCCAGCAACCCGACCTCAAACTCTGTCGCTTTAAGCTGGACTGCTGCTACAGATAATATCGGCGTAGCATCTTATGAGATTTATGCCAACGGAACTTTAAAAACTACTGTTGGAGGATCTTTAACATCAACTGTTGTTACAGGTTTAGCATCCTCTACAGCTTATAATTTCTATATTATTGCTAAAGATGCTGCCGGAAACCCATCGCCTCAAAGTAATATCGCTACAGAAACTACTCTGGCAGGACAGCCTGGCGGAAATACAAGCTGTGGAACAGAAGATTTTGAATTGATTACCGGTCCTGCCAATACCTATCTGACGGTAACCTGGACCAATAATAATATCAACTGGACTTCTACCGTTTCCAGAGTTGACGAAACGATTAACGGAAAAGCCATTACGATCAGAAATGGTAATTTAACCAGTTCAACAGTTTCAGGAGGTATTCAGAATTTAACCGTGAAAACTCAGCTGAAATACGGAAGCACAGCCGGACTTCTAAACGTATTCGTGAATGACGTTCAGGTGGGTACGATCAACTATACAGCTGACAAAGCAGTATCTACACAAACCATTAACAATATCAATGTAGCAGGAAACGTAGTGATCAAAATTGTTAACCCTGTATCTAACAGCGGAAACAGAGTGGCACTGGATGATCTTACCTGGACATGTTTCAGTGCACTTGGTACTTCAGAGGTTAAGAAGGACAAATCTGAATTCACCATCTACCCTAACCCGGTTAAAAACAATGAATTGTTTGTAAAAGGTGAGAAATTAGATAAAATTGTAAAAGCTGAAATTTATGACCTTTCAGGAAAACTGATCGAAGTAATCGCTCATCCTTTCAAAAATTCTAATAAGATTCATCTTAAAGGACTTACCAAAGGGAACTACATTCTAAAGACAGACAGTTTCTCTACAAAATTCATCGTAGACTAAACCTTAAAAAATATTTGATAACAAAGACCGATTTATTCGGTCTTTTTTTTATTTTTGATGTATGGATTCCAATAAAAAATTAGGACTCATAGGAAAGAATATTTCCTATTCCTTTTCCAAAAAATTCTTTGAAGACAAGTTTCAGAAGCTGATGCTGAAAGACTTCACCTACGATATTTTTGACCTGAAAGAAATACACGAAGTAGAAAACCTCCTGAACGATCCCGAACTTTTAGGATTCAATGTTACGATTCCTTACAAAGAAAAGATCGTTGATTACCTTGATGGGCTCAGTGACGAAGCTGAAAAAATTGGTGCTGTTAACTGTGTTTTAATCAGGGACGGCAAAAAGACAGGGTACAATACTGATTCTTTCGGTTTCGAAAAAACATTTCTCCTTCACAAAAAATCTCACCATAACAAGGCTCTGATCCTTGGAAACGGAGGTGCTGCCAAAGCTGTAAAATACGTGATGGATAAACATGGAATCCCATCGTCTGTCATTTCCAGAAATTCAGAAATCAATTTCCAGAACCTTGACAGCGAAACAGTTGCAGATCATAAAATCATCATTCAGTGTACCCCGGTAGGCACATTCCCGAATGTGGAAGACTGTCTGGAATTCCCTTTTGACGGGATTACTTCTGAGCATCTGGTTATTGACCTTATTTACAACCCCAACTACACCCAATTCATCATTAAAGCATCTGAAAAAGGAGCCAAAACAGTCAACGGATATTACATGCTTGAACAGCAAGCAGAAAAAGCTTGGGAAATTTGGAATTTTCAAAAAAAATAAACTAAATTAGTACCTTAATTGGCTTGACGGCTATATACAAAAGGATATTAACGCCACTCACATAAAAGATTTGCTATGACTACAGAAAACAATCTTTCTGAAAACGAAGAAAATAATAATTCTAACGAAGTATCACAAGAAGAAACATCAGAAACTCCCGTATCTCATGGTGAAAACACACCTGATGATGATACCCCGCATCTGGAGGAGGATCACGCTGATGACATATCTCTGGCTGATGCTCTGAAAGAAATGGAAACCATCATCAATACGGCCAATGCAGGTGAAAATTTCAAAAGATTCAATCTTTTAAAAGAAAAAGCAAGTCACTATATCCATGACGAGGTAGAAGATAAAAAGCATGAATACGAAGAAGGTGGAAATGCTCCTGAAAATTTCAGCTATGAGCATCCTTCACAGTCAAAGCTGTCTGCTTTAATCAACATCTTCAGAGAAAAGCATGATTCCTACCAGAAATCTCAGGATGAAGAACAGAAGAAAAACCTTGATCACCGTCAGAATATCATAGAAAGACTTAAAAATCTTTATACCAACTCTGAAGCAGGAACCAATCTTTTCAAATCCATCCGTGAGATCAAAGAAGAATGGTCAAAAGCCGGTCAGGTAGCGAAATCTGAGTTTAAGATTCTTAACAATAACTATTTCCACCATCTGAATCAGTTTTACCAGATGCTGGATCTGAATAAAGAATTCCTGGAGCAGGAATTCAGTCACAATCTGGAGAAGAGACAGCATATCATTGCCCGTGCCAAAGAACTGGAAAGTGAGCCTGTGATTCAGAAAGCATTGAATGAGCTTCAGTACCTTCATAAACTTTGGAAAGAAGAAGCTGAGCCGGTAGCAGAAGAATTCCGTGAAAAAACGTGGGAAGAATTCAAAGAAATTTCCAACAAAATTCACGAAAGAAAATCTGAACTTTCGGCTGCTATTGAAGGCGAACAGAATGACAATCTTGAGAAGAAGAATCAGATCATCACAGAGATCAAAAAACTCTCTGAACCTTCTGAAACCCCGAACCACAGCTACTGGCAAAACTCCATCAAAAGAGTGGAAGACCTCCGCTCCGAGTTCTTAAAAACAGGAAGTGTTCCAAGAAAACTATCCAATCAGAACTGGAATGATTTCAAAACCACACTAAGAGGTTTCAATACCACAAAAAATAATTACTATAAATCTCTGAAAGGTTCTCAGCAGACCAATCTGGAAGAAAAATTAAAACTTATCCAAACTGCTCAGGACAATATGAACAATGAAGAATGGGATATTATCGTTCCATTATTCAAAAAGCTTCAGGAAGACTGGAAAAAAATCGGACACGTTCCAAAGAGCATGACCAACAAAATCTGGGATGAATTCCGTGATGCATGCAATACGTTCTTCAATAATTACAGAGAGAAAAACAATGCTTCCAACGACAACTGGAAAGAGAATTACAAGCAGAAAAAAGAAATTCTTGAAAATCTTAAAACAGTATCCAACGACGAAGGCAGTATTGAGAGAATAGAAGCTATAAAAACAGCCTGGAACAACATCGGAAAAGTACCAAGAGACAAAATAGCAATCAATACCGAGTTCAACAGAACGTTAAGAGAAAAACTCAAACTCAATAAGATTAATGAGCTTGAGCTTAAAGAAGAAGGATTGACAGAAAACCAGCTTACTGATAAAGCAAGAAAGATCAAGAGTCAGATTTCTGATCTTGAAGGCGAAATTGTAAAACTGGAAAACAACCTGGCATTCTTCAAAAATCCATCTAAAGAAAATCCACTTCTGAGAGATACGTTCAATACCATCGACGAGAAGAAAGCTCATCTTGAAACTTTAAGACAAAATCTTCACAATATCATTGCAGGAGATTAATCTACTAAAAAAATATAACAAAGGCGAAGCAAAGAAATTTGTCTTCGCCTTTTTTTTCACCTATGAACAACAACGAATTATACATAAGCAGATGTATTGAACTTGCCCAAAAAGCTTTGGGTAAGACCTACCCCAACCCTCTTGTAGGCAGTGTGATTGTGCACGATGGTAAAATCATTGGTGAGGGGTACCACCACAAAGCCGGAGAAAACCATGCAGAGATCAACGCTATCAACTCTGTAGAAAATAAAGATCTTATTCCTGAATCCACAATTTATGTTTCCCTGGAGCCATGTGCCCACTACGGGAAAACCCCTCCCTGTGCCTTGAAAATCAAAGAACTTGGGTTTAAGAAAGTAGTCATTGGTGCGATGGATTCCCATGATAAGGTGAATGGAAAAGGGAAAAAGATCATTAAGGATGCGGGCATAGAAGTCATATCCGGAATTCTGGAAAAGGAATGCACGGAACTGAACAAAAGATTCTTTACTTATCATGAAAAGAAAAGACCTTATATCATCCTGAAATGGGCAGAATCAGGAGATGGTTTCCTTGATAAAGATTTTAAACCTACAGCTATTTCAAATTCTATGGTTAACCAGTTGGTGCATCAGTTAAGAGCTGACGAACATGCCATATTGGTCGGAACACAGACTGCTTTAAATGATAATCCAGGCTTAACAGTCAGACATGCTGAAGGAGTTAATCCCGTAAGAGTACTTATCGATTTTAATCTGAAAGTTCCTGACCATTTTAAGATCTATAATGATGAAGCCCCCACTTTGGTCATCAATACTACAAAAGAAGGAGCAGAAAACAATGTCAAATTTATCAAAGCCGGAAAAGAAAACTTTCTCAACGAACTGATGGATATTCTTTACAAAGAGCAGATTCAGTCAGTCATAATAGAAGGAGGAAGTTACACATTGCAGCAGTTCATTCATCAGGGGCTGTGGGATGAAGCCATGATCATTAAAAACGAGGGACTTCAATTGGAGAATGGTACCCATGCACCTAAAATGCTTTTATCCCCTTATGAAACCAAAGAGTTTAGAGACAATACTATTTCATATTACCGGGCCGGACATTTAGATTAACTCCTCTTTAAATTTTTAAATAATTTTAAGCTATCTCAACTATTGCACTCTTTAACACTATTTTAAATAATTATTTAACATAATAAATTTCTCAAAAATTCACATTTCAGTTAAAAAATTAATAATTAACTTAACGGTGAATTAAAACAATATAAATCCAAATTTTAACGAAATGAGAAATCTAAAGAAAATTTCAAGAATCGAATTAAAAAATATCAGCGGTGGCGCAATAGTATTTGTAAACTGTACGCTGCCTACCGGAGAAGCTACCAGATGCAGAGACAGATGTCCTGAGGATTATTGCGGCCCGACAAACTATATGTGCTTACTTCCGTTAGATTATTGTGGATCATAGATCCATAGATTAAACTACTGTACAATCAAAAAAAACAGGAAGCCGTCAAAATTTTGACGGCTTCTTTAGGTATCATTGTGTAACTTATAAAGCATTTTATACTTTTGCATTTATAAAGCCGGCTATAATGACGTTCGAATACAAAACCATAGAAAAACCTATAGAAAATACTTTACTGAAAGAAAAAGGAAGCAAGTTCATCGGATTTGCATTCCCTGTCAATAATGAAAAAGAACTGAAGGACGCTCTGGAGAAAGTGAGAACTGAACACCCTAAGGCGACTCATCACTGTTATGCCTTCAGAATGGGTCTGGAAGGCGAAAACTATCGGGCAAACGATGATGGTGAACCGTCAGGAAGTGCAGGGCTTCCCATCTATAACCAACTGCTTGCTCATGAGATCACGAATGTTCTGGTGATTTCTGTACGGTATTATGGAGGAACCAAACTCGGAGTTTCAGGCCTGGTAAAAGCGTATAAGGAATGTGCAAAGATCACTCTGGAAGAAGCTAACATTATTACCCGGGAACTTGAAGCAGAAATTGAAATTCAGTTTAATTTCAATCAGCAGAATACCATCTTCACCCTGTTATCAAAATTTGATGCTAAAGTTTTGAATTTTGATGCTAACGAAAACTGCCTGTTGACCGCTTCTTTAAAATTAGCCCAAAAAGAAAGCATCTCAGAAAAGCTATCCGAGATGCAGTATGTTTCATTTGAATTTAAAGATTAATTTCTTCTTCCGCCCAGCAGTAAGGAACCCCAATAAAGAAGCTGCGCCAGCGATCCGATAGCGGCTACAACGTAGGTTCTTGCTGCCCATTTCAAACTGTCCTGTACACCGACAAATTCTTCCTGAGTAACCGTACCTGTATCCTTCAGCCATTTCATAGCCCTGTTGCTTGCATCGTATTCCACGGGAAGCGTTACAAAAGCAAAGAGCGTCGTCATCGCAAACATCGCTACTCCTATCGCCAAAACGGCGGTATTTCCATTTGGATCCTCGATGGATCTTGTTGCTGCCATGATTCCGATACCTGCAATCAGTACAAACTGCATCAGATTAGAAGTTATATTGACCACCGGAACGAGTTTTGAACGCAGATTCAGCATTGAATATCCTACCGCATGCTGTACCGCATGTCCGCATTCGTGTGCAGCCACTGCAGCCGCAGCTGCATTTCTCTGCATATAAACTCCTTCAGAAAGATTGACTGTTTTATCTGCCGGATTATAATGGTCCGTCAGCTGACCGGGAACTGAAATGACCTGTACATCATTGATCCCGTTATCTCTAAGCATTTTTTCTGCAATTTCTTTACCTGACAGACCATTTCTGAGATGTACATTGGAATAGTATTGAAATTTCGACTTCAACCTGGATGAAACCCACCAGCTCACCAGCATTGAAATACCGATAATTATATAATAGCCCGTCATTTTATGTAGATTTTTGTGTTTAAATTTTAACCATAATGATGTAAAAACTGTGCCAAAGTATTACATTTTATTATTTATATTTGTCCTCTAATTACCCTCTACATATGTCTAAAGTTTCAGTTATTGAAGTGAAAAACCAAGCGGAATTAAAACAATTCGTAAGGTTTCCAATGGATCTGTATAAAAACAACCCTTATTATGTTCCTTCTTTTATTAAAGATGAATTTAAAGTTTGGGATGCAAAAGAGAATCCCGCTTTGAATTATTCTAAATCCAGGCAGTTTCTGGCATTAAAGGACAATAAGGTAGTTGGAAGAATTGCTGTCATTATCAATCACAAAGAAGAGCAGGAACTGGGGATCAGAAAAGTACGCTTCGGATGGATCGATTTTATTGATGACAAAGAAGTTTCTAAAGCTCTGATCCAACAAGCAATAGATTACGCCAAAGAAAACGGTATCGACAAGATTGAAGGACCTATGGGCTTTACCAATCTTGATAAGGCAGGAATGCTCACCATGGGCTTTGATAAACTGGCAACCATGATTGGGATTTACAATCACGAGTACTACCCTAAACATCTTGAAGAACTGGGCCTTACCAAAGAAAAAGAATGGGTGGAATACGAAATGAATTTCCCGAAAGTTTTACCGGAAAAGGTGGAAAAATTCAGCGGATTGATTGCGCAGAAATACAAGCTTAAAGTTCTTAATTTCAAATCAAAACAGGAGATCCTGCCTTTTGTAGAACCTATGTTTAAACTGCTTGATGAAACCTACAAGCACCTTTCTACCTACACCCCTATTTCAGACGAACAGATACAGACCTACAGAGAAAAATATTTTCCTTTTATAGATAAGAACTACGTTATCTGCGTTGTGGACGAACATAACGAACTGGTTTCTTTTGCGATCACAATGCCTTCTTATTCAAAGGCTTTACAAAAATCAAAAGGTAAACTCTTTCCTTTGGGATGGTGGCACTTTTTACAGGCCGGAAAGAAAAATGACCGTGCCAATTTTTATCTGATCGGAATTCATCCTGAATATCAGAGACGTGGGGTAACCGCAATCATATTTAAAGAAATTTTTGTGCGTTTTACCAGTATGGGAATTGGTTTTGCCGAAACCAATCCTGAACTGGAAGAAAACAAAAGCGTTCAGGTTCTGTGGCAGGATTACAATCCTGTCAATCACAAAAGAAGAAGGACTTATTCGCTGACCATCAATAAAGACTGATAAATGATGAGTTATTAGTGACTTATTTTACATTGAAAACTGATAACTCATACTTTACCATACCTGAAATCTGAATATCAAACCCCGTATCACCCACTCCATGAAACCACATCTTATCGTTTTTGCTGTTTTGATTGCCGCATTTATCGCCTATAACTTCTTCTTCCAAATCGAAGATGACAGAATGAATACGGTAGTTAACATAATATTAGCGAGTATTCTTTTCGGATATATTTCTTTTATGGCTTACTCTCTTCTTAAAAAAATGAAGAAATAAGTACTATTTTTATTGATTCTAAATTACCAGTTTTCCTTATTTTAATCCCACTTTTAAGGTTATTAATTTCATGCTTTCTTGTTTATTCGCTAAATTTGCAAATTGAGATAATAATGCAAAAATGAATTTACCTGAAAGTTATATTCCAATCCTTATTCAAGCAGGTGTTGCGATAGCATTCGTAGCGGTTTCTCTGCTTGGAGCACATTTTCTGGGGCCTAAACAGAAGAAAGGAAATTCTGTGAAAAACCAAAGCTGGGAATGTGGAGTTCCTGTTGAGGGAAATGCGAGAACACCGTTTTCTATTAAATACTTCCTTACTGCGGTATTGTTCGTACTATTCGATATTGAAATCGTATTTTTTTACCCATATGCGGTTAACTTCAGAGAATTCGGAGTAGAAGGATTCCTGGCCGTACTTACGTTTGTAGCAATCTTCTTCATGGCGTTTTTCTATGTTTGGAAGCGCGGTGCACTGGATTGGGATAAATAAAAATCAATTGTGAATTATCAATTTTGAATTTTTGGATCATTCCTTTCAAAGATTTAATCTGAAATAGTTCAAAATCTAAAACTAAAAAAAATGTCAGATAACAAACCAGTAATAAGAACAGATGCACCTGCTCCCGAAGGATATGAAGGAGAAGGATTTTTCGCAACGAAACTGAGCAGTGTAATCGGTATGGCTAGAAAGTTTTCTCTTTGGCCGTTACCCTTTGCTACCTCTTGTTGCGGTATCGAGTTTATGGCTACCCTGAACCCTACTTATGATGCTTCGAGATTTGGTATGGAAAGAAACTCTTTCTCACCAAGACAGGCAGATATGTTGATGGTTTGCGGAACGATATCTAAAAAATTAGGACCAGTCCTAAAAGAAGTTTACACTCAGATGGCCGAGCCAAAATGGGTGGTTGCTGTTGGAGCCTGTGCCTCCAGTGGTGGTATTTTTGACACATACTCTGTATTACAGGGAATTGATAAAATTATTCCGGTGGATGTTTACGTTCCCGGATGTCCTCCAAGACCGGAGCAGATTATTGAAGGCGTAATGCAGGTTCAGGCTCTTTGCGAAAGCGAAAGCATCAGAAGAAGAGATATGCCTGAATACCAGAAATTATTAGATTCTTACAACATAAGCAACTAAGGGAAATGACAAACGAATTTGTATTAGAAGCCATCACAAGAGAATTTCCTGATTCTGTTATTTCAAGTTCAGAACCTTATGGTATGCTGACTATTGAAGTGAAGAAAGAAGATATCAAAAAAATCATTCACTATCTGAGAGATTCATCTTTAGAATTTAATTTCCTTACTGATATCTGCGGGATTCATTACCCTGAATTTCCGGACAAGGAAATCGGTGTAGTCTATCACCTGCACAATATGATGGCCAACTTCAGATTACGTCTGAAGATCTTTATGTCCAGAGAAAATGTTGAAGTGGATTCTCTTGTAGAATTATTTGCCGGAGCCAACTGGATGGAAAGAGAAACGTTTGATTTCTACGGAATTAAATTTAAAGGACATCCTGATCTGAGACCTATCCTGAATATGGAAGATCTCGGATATCATCCAATGCTGAAGGAATACCGCCTTGAGGACGGTACCAGAATGGATAAGAACGACAGCATGTTCGGAAGATAAAAATAATGCAATAAGCAGTAAGCAATAAGCAATTAGCTTAAAGCCTAAAGCCTAGAGCCTAAAGCATTTAAAATTATGAAAGATAACTCATTATCTAATATACTTAACCAGTACGACAGTAAGGAGCAGATTGACGGACAGCTTTATACCCTCAATTTAGGCCCTACCCACCCTGCAACCCATGGAATCTTCCAGAATATCTTAACGATGGACGGAGAAAGGATTCTTCATGCAGAGCAGACCGTAGGATACATCCACAGAGCATTTGAGAAAATTTCCGAAAGAAGAAATTATTCTCAGATCACCACCCTTACTGACCGTATGAATTACTGTTCTGCACCGATCAATAACTTAGGCTGGCACATGACCGTTGAAAAGCTGATCGGTATTGAGGTTCCAAAACGTGTAGACTATATGCGTGTTATTTTGATGGAGCTGGCAAGAATCGGTGACCACCTGATCTGTAACGGAGTAACCGGAATGGATGCAGGAGCTATTACAGGTCTTACCTATATGTTCATCGAAAGAGAGCGTATTTACGATATGTACGAGCAGATCTGCGGAGCGAGAATGACAACGAATATGGGAAGAATCGGAGGTTTTGAAAGAGACTTCACTCCAAAGTTCCATGAATTGTTACAGGATTTTCTAAAGACCTTCCCGGCAAGATTTAAAGAATTCGGTACTTTATTGGAAAGGAACAGAATTTTCATGGACAGAACCATTGGCGCCGGAGCAATCAGTGCGGAAAGAGCATTAAGCTATGGTTTTACAGGTCCTAACTTACGTGCAGCAGGAGTAGATTATGATGTAAGAGTTGCACAGCCTTATTCTTCTTACGAAGATTTTGACTTTATTATTCCGGTAGGAACTGCAGGTGACACCTACGACCGTTTCATGGTCCGTCAGCAGGAAATCTGGGAATCACTTAAAATTATCAAACAAGCATACGAAAATCTTCCTGAAGGACCGTTCCATGCGGATGTTCCGGATTTCTATCTCCCTGAAAAGGCAGATGTTTATCAAAAAATGGAAGCTTTGATCTACCATTTCAAGATCGTAATGGGAGAAACGGATGTGCCTAAAGGAGAAGTTTACCACGCTGTAGAAGGTGGAAACGGGGAATTAGGATTCTATTTGGTAAGCGACGGAGGAAGAAGTCCTTACAGACTTCACTTCAGAAGACCATGCTTCATCTATTACCAGGCATACCCTGAAATGATTACAGGTTCTGTAATTTCAGATGCGATCGTTACGATGTGTAGTATGAATATTATTGCGGGAGAATTAGACGCATAAAAAATAAGATGTCAGACATCAGATAACAGATGTCCGATTCTTTGCTTTATATATAAAATTTAAAATCTGATGTCTGTTATCTGGCATCTGAAATCTCAGATAGAAAATGAGCGAAACAATAGCTTTTAAACCGGAAAGTTTAGCACAGGTACACAAAATTATCGCAAGATATCCTGAGGGAAGACAAAAGTCTGCTCTTCTTCCTGTACTCCACTTAGCACAGAAAGAATTCGGAGGATGGTTAGACGTTCCTGTAATGGATTATGTTGCTGAATTATTAAGTATTAAGCCAATTGAAGTATATGAAGTAGCTACTTTTTATACCATGTTCAATATGAAGCCGGTTGGTAAATATGTTTTGGAAGTATGCAGAACGGGACCTTGTATGGTATGCGGAAGTGAGAAAATCCTTGACCATATCAGAACCAAACTGAACATTAAGGACGGAGAAACTACTGAAGACGGTATGTTTACTTTAAAGCCCGCCGAATGTCTTGGCGCATGCGGATATGCTCCGATGCTTCAGCTTGGAAAGTTCTTTCACGAAAATTTAACAATCGAAAAAGTAGACGAAATCCTTGATCTTTGCAGACAGGGACAAGTGGCTATAGATTAAAATAATTTTAAATTCTGAATTTTAAAGTTTAGAATTTAAACTAACTTAAATATTAATTAATGCAAAAAGCCAAAAGCGGATTGCAATAAGCAAATAAAAATGAGTAAAAAGCTTTTACTTAAAGACGCACATATAGAAGGCATCCGCTACTTTGAAACTTACCGTAAACAGGGAGGTTATACTGCAGCTGAAAAAGCCTTGAAAATGACACCTGACGAAATTCTTGAAGAAGTTAAAGCTTCAGGACTTCGTGGACGTGGTGGAGCAGGATTCCCTACAGGGATGAAATGGAGCTTTCTGGCAAAACCGGAAGGCGTACCAAGACACCTGGTAGTGAATGCCGATGAATCAGAGCCTGGTACATTCAAAGACAGATATCTGATGGAATTTCTTCCTCATTTACTGATCGAAGGAATGCTTATATCTTCTTTCTGCTTAGGTTCCAATGTTTCTTATATCTACATCCGTGGAGAGTATTCATGGATTCCTGATATTTTAGAGGAAGCGATTGAAGAAGCTAAAGCAGCAGGATTTTTAGGTAAAAATATTTTAGGTACCGGTTTCGACTGTGAAATTTATGTTCAGAGAGGAGGAGGAGCTTATATTTGCGGGGAAGAAACTGCATTGCTGGAATCCCTTGAAGGAAAAAGAGGAAATCCAAGGTTGAAACCACCATTCCCTGCTGTAAAAGGACTTTGGGAAAGACCAACGGTAGTTAATAACGTGGAATCTATCGCAGCCATCGTTCCGATCATTGATATTACAGGAGCTGAATATGCTAAAATAGGGGTAGGAAGATCTACAGGAACGAAATTAATTTCTGCCTGTGGGAACATCAATAAACCCGGAGTTTACGAAATAGATATGACGATTACCGTAGAGGAATTCATCTACTCTGATGAGTATTGCGGTGGTATTGCCAACGGGAAAAAATTGAAAGCGTGTATTCCTGGAGGAAGCTCTGTTCCGATTGTTCCTGCTAATTTATTACTGAGAACTGTAAACGGAGAACCAAGATACATGAACTATGAATCATTGGCAGACGGTGGTTTTGCTACCGGAACAATGATGGGTTCAGGAGGTTTCATCGTATTAGATGAAGATCAGTGTGTCGTAGAACATACCATGACTTTAGCGAGATTTTATCATCACGAAAGCTGTGGACAATGTACACCTTGCCGTGAAGGAACGGGATGGATGCATAAGATCTTGAAAAAGATAGAAAAAGGAGAAGGAAAAATGGAAGACATCGACCTTCTTTGGGATATACAGAGAAAAATTGAAGGAAATACTATTTGTCCATTGGGTGATGCAGCGGCCTGGCCTGTTGCAGCAGCCATCCGTCACTTCAGAGACGAGTTTGAATGGCATGTAAAAAATCCTGAATTGTCTCAGACACAGAATTATGGATTGGCACATTATGCAGATCCAATTCCTGCAGTTGAAAAAAATGCTTAGACAAATTAAAATGAAGAAGTTATTAGTTGTTGGATTAGTTATCTCAAATTTTGTGTTTGCACAGAGAACTAAAAATGATACTTTACAATATGATGCTGATTATTTACCAACTGTAGGTCCGGCTCCAATTAAGAAGAAAGAAAAGCCTTTACCACTAAGCAAAAAAGGTCAGATGTTTATTTTTTACGGATGGAACAGAGGTGCTTTCAGTAATTCTGATATCCATTTCACAGGAAACGGTTACGATTTTCAGCTGAATAATGTACAGGCAAGAGATAAACCTACCAAATTCGGAATCGTTTATATCGATCCAAGCTGGTTTACCGTAACACAGTATAACTTCAGACTGGGATATTTTATAAAAGATAATCTTGCACTTGTTTTAGGGATAGATCATATGAAATATGTGATGAAGCAGGACCAGACGGCTGATTTTTCAGGAACTATTTCAGATCCAAAATATGCAGGAATGGTACAGAACGGACAGGTTAATTTAGCAGATAGCCAGTTCCTTACTTTTGAGCATACAGACGGACTTAATTATGAAAACTTAGGTCTTGAGAAATATAAAAATCTTATTCATAAAAAAAATATAGATTTAGTATGGTCTTACGGAGCAGGAATCGGGGTGATGTTTCCTAAAAGTAATATCAAGCTTTTTGGAAATGAAAGAAGCGACCGTTTTCACGTTGCAGGTATGGGAACCGACCTTAGAACCAGTCTTAACATGGTTTTCTGGAAAAACTGGATGATCAGAGTAGAAGGCAAAGCGGGATATATTAATATGTGGGATATTAAAACTACATTAAATAATAAACCGGATAAAGCTCGTCAGGATTTTGTTTTCGGGCAGGTCCTTGCAGGTGTCGGGTATACATTTAACACGAAGAAGTATAATTAAAATATAGCTTAACGCCTTAAAAGCATAAGCGAAAGCATAGAATATGAGCGAAGAGGTTAAAAAATTCAAAATAACTATAGACGGACAGACTACTGAAGTTTTGCCTGGGACTTCTATTTTGGAAGCTGCCAGACAAATTGGTGGAAGATCTGTACCTCCTGCAATGTGCTATTACAGCAAATTGGAAACCAGTGGAGGGAGATGTAGAACTTGCTTAGTCGAAGTTTCGAAAGGATCGGAAGCAGATCCGCGCCCTATGCCTAAATTAGTTGCTAGTTGCAGAACTAATGTAATGGACGGCATGGAAGTGAAAAATCTTTCTTCTGAAAAAGCTCAGGAAGGCAGAAAAGCAGTTACCGAATTCTTATTGGTAAACCACCCTCTGGACTGCCCTGTCTGCGACCAGGCTGGTGAATGTCACCTTCAGGATCTTGGATACGAGCACGGAAACCTTGAGACAAGAACAGAATTTGAAAGAAATACATACGAAGCAGACGATCTTGGTCCGAATATCAAGTTGAATATGAACCGTTGTATTCTTTGTGCAAGATGTGTACTGACTGCCAATCAGCTTACTGATTCAAGAGAACACGGAATTCTTTTCAGAGGAGATCACGCTGAAATTTCCACTTATTTAAATAAAGCTTTAGACAATGACTTCATCGGAAACATTATTGATGTTTGCCCGGTAGGAGCATTAACAGACAGAACATCACGTTTTGCAAGCAGAGTTTGGTTTACAAAGCCGATGAATGCTACTTGTAAATGTGATAAATGTTCAGGAAAAGCGACTGTTTGGATGAAAGGAGATGAAATCGTAAGAGTCACTGCCAGAAAAGACCAGTGGGGCGAAGTGGAAGAATTCATCTGTGATACCTGTCGTTTCGAAAGAAAAGAACTGTCTGACTGGAATATTGAAGGACCTAGACATATCGACAGACATTCAGTAATTTCACTGAACCACTACGAAAAACCAAAGGATGAGCTAAGAGTTTTAGACAATCCTATGGCGAAAGAAATCAGTGAAAAAGACGAAAAATAATTTTAATAAGATATCAGATTTCAGACATTAGACAACAGACTTTCTAATTTCTAACCTCTCTATCTAACATCTATAAAAATAAAATGGATTTACTAACATTTAAACTTATACTTGTATTAGCACTTTTCCTGCTATCTTTGACGATAGCGGCCTACTCTACCTGGGCAGAAAGAAAAGTTGCCTCTATCATGCAGGATAGAATTGGTCCCAACAGAGCCGGACCTTTCGGATTACTGCAGCCTCTGGCCGATGGTGGAAAGTTTTTCTTTAAGGAAGATTTTACCCCTGCCAATGCCGAAAAATTTCTTTTCGTATTGGGACCGGCTTTGGTAATGTTTATTTCATTGATCACAGGAGCAGTTATTCCTTGGGGTAAAAGTTTAAATATTGGAGGGACTTCTTTTGATCTGCAGGTAGCCAACATTGACGTTGGAGTACTGTTTATCATCGGTATGGCTTCCATCGGTGTATACGGAATTATGATCGGAGGTTGGGCTTCGAATAACAAATATTCGTTATTAGGTGCTATCCGTGCTTCTTCACAGATGATTTCTTATGAATTGGCGATGGGATTAGCATTACTTTCTATCATCATGATGACAGGAAGTTTGGATTTAAAAGAAATTACAGAAAGCCAGACAGGTGGAAAACTATGGGGAGTAATTCCATGGGTTTCCGGTATGAACTGGAACATTTTCTACCAGCCTATTGCGTTCCTTGTATTCTTTGTAGCTGCTTTGGCTGAAACCAACAGACACCCTTTCGATTTACCCGAGTGTGAATCTGAATTGGTAACAGGATATTCTACAGAATATTCTTCCATGAAACTGGGACTTTATATGTTCGGAGAATATGTGAACATGTTTATCTCCAATGCTTTCATGGTCGTTCTTTTCTTCGGTGGTTACAACTATCCGGGAATTGAATGGGTAACTCAGAACTGGGGCGAAAATGCTGCAGGAATTTTGAGCGTTGTAGCATTCTTAACAAAAACGGTAATCGGAATTCTGATCTTTATGTGGATCAGATGGACGCTTCCAAGATTTAGATATGACCAATTGATGCACTTAGGATGGAAAACTCTTATCCCAATGGCATTAGTAAACCTATTGATTACAGGTGCTGTAATCTTAGCATTTGCCAACTAGAATAATTTGAAAATGAGATGATGTGATGATGTGATAATATGGTGATGCGGGAAATAAATACCCACTTCCATCTTCTAACATCTAACGTCTAACATCTAACATCTATAATTAAATGAAACTTACAAACAGATCAAAAGTTGTTTCCAACAAAGAAATGACCCTTGCTGAAAAAATCTACCTTCCTGCTATTTTTACCGGGATGGGGATTACATTTAAGCATGCTGTAAGAACCGTGATAAAAGGTGCTCCGGCAGTATATTCATATCCGGAAGTACAGAAACCCAGAACTACCATCTGGAGAGGTCAGCACGTTCTGAAAAGAGACGAAGAAGGCAGAGAAAGATGTACAGCCTGTGGACTTTGTGCCGTAGCCTGTCCTGCAGAAGCCATCACCATGACGGCTTCAGAGAGAACGAAGGAGGAAAAAGGTCTTTACAGAGAAGAAAAATATGCATCAGTATATGAAATCAATATGCTGAGATGTATTTTCTGTGGGATGTGTGAAGAGGCCTGTCCTAAATCTGCTATTTATCTTACAGACAGATTGGTGGATGTAGAAACCAACAGAGGATCTTTCATCTATGGAAAAGATAAATTGGTGGAAAAAATAAATGAAAGGATTGATATTACGACAAGACAATCCGAGAAACAAAAAAATGCGGTAAAATAATGGATCAGTTTTTATTTTTCTTGGTGGCGTTTTTAGCAGTAGCAAGTGCAGTGTATTTTGTATTTTCAAAAAACCCGCTCTATGCTATTTTGTCATTAATTGTTACGATGTTTTCTATTGCGGGAATGTACATTCTTCTGAATGCCCAATTCCTTGCGATTATTCAGATTATAGTATACGCAGGAGCGATCATGGTATTATTCCTTTACATACTGATGATGCTTAACCTTAATAAACAAGACGAAAGTAAGAAGAACAATACTTTAAAATTTGTTGGAGTTTTTACAGCCGGTCTTTTATTAATTGGAGTTTTAGGCGTATTCAGAGGTGTTCAGGACAATCACATTGTTGTTGAAAATGTAGACAAGGGTGTGGGTCTTACTAAAAATCTGGGCAGACTTTTGTTTAATCAATATGTTTTACCGTTTGAGCTTGCATCCATCCTAATTTTGGCAGGTATTGTAGGTGCGGTATTAATCGGTAAAAAAGATTTATAAAATTATGGGAGAAGTAAATACATTTATACAAAGCGTCCCTCTTAACTATTTCATCATTCTGTCTTCAGTATTATTCTGTCTTGGAGTGTTGGGAGTATTGTTGAGAAAAAACGCTATTGTTATTTTGGGCTGTGTAGAGCTTATGCTGAATTCTGTAAACCTTTTATTGGCTGCTTTTTCAGCGTATAAGGGAAACGGAGACGGACAGCTTTTAGTTTTCTTCATTATGGTGGTAGCCGCCGCTGAAGTAGCGGTAGGTTTGGCAATTATTGCTATGCTATATAGAAATACCCGTTCTGTAGATGTAAGTATATTTAATAAATTAAGAGGATAAGGAATGGAGAATTTAGTGTATGCAATAGTACTTTTACCACTTTTAGGGTTTCTTATTAACGGTTTATTCGGAAAAAATCTTCCAAAAATATTCGTAGGCTCTCTGGCTACGGCAATGGTTTTCGGATCTTTCTGTATCGCTGTAAGTCTTTTCATGAAATTTGATTCTGAAAGCCAGCCTGTGATCGTAAAAGCTTTTGAGTGGTTTACAGTAAACGGAATTCAGATTAACGTCGGATTCCAGATTGATCAGCTTTCATTAATGATGGTGATGATCATTACAGGGATCGGTTCTCTGATCCATTTATATTCTATCGGATATATGAGCCACGATAAAGGTTTCTATAAGTTCTTTACTTATCTGAATCTTTTCATCTTCTCGATGTTACTTTTAGTAATGGGAAGCAACTACCTCATCCTGTTTATCGGATGGGAAGGTGTAGGGCTTTGTTCTTATCTGTTGATCGGATTCTGGTATACCAACGAAGAATACGGTAAGGCAGCAAGAAAAGCTTTCATTATGAACAGAATCGGTGACCTTGCTTTACTGATCGGAATCTTTATGATCGCTGCTCAGACTAATGCAGTAGATTACCTTACTGTAGCACAGAACTCTTCAAAATTTGAATTAGACGGAACTGTAATTATCTTTATTACGGCCAGTTTATTTATCGGTGCTACCGGTAAATCGGCTCAGGTTCCTTTATATACATGGTTACCGGATGCAATGGCCGGTCCTACTCCGGTTTCAGCGTTGATCCACGCGGCAACGATGGTAACAGCAGGTATTTACTTAGTGGTAAGATCAAACTTCTTATTTACTTTGGCGCCTACAGTTCAGGGAGGAATTTTATTCATCGGATTCTTAACTGCTGCTTTGGCTGGATTCTATGCACTTCGTCAGAACGACATCAAAAAGGTATTGGCTTACTCTACCGTTTCACAGCTTGGATTTATGTTCATCGCTTTGGGATTGGGAGCTTATACAACAGCGATGTTCCACGTAATGACGCATGCATTCTTTAAGGCATTGCTATTCTTAGGGGCAGGTTCTGTGATCCATGCGATGAGCAACGAACAGGATATGCGTTTTATGGGAGGTCTGAAAAAATACATCCCTCTTACCCACGCAACTTTCCTTATCGGAACATTGGCGATCTCAGGTTTTCCTCTCCTTTCAGGGATGATCTCCAAAGACGAAATTCTAGTAGCAGCATTTGCTAAAAATCCAATCTATTGGGTGATCTTATTTGTATTGGCGGCAATGACTGCAACGTATATGTTCAGACTGTATTATCTGACGTTCCATGGAGAATTCAGAGGAACTGAAGATCAGAAACATCACTTACACGAAAGCCCATCCAGCATGACGCTTCCGTTGATTGTTCTGGCTATCCTTTCTGTGCTGGGAGGTTTCATTAACCTTCCACACTTTATCGGACATGGCCATTATGCCAAGCTTATGGAATGGCTTAAACCTGTTCTTACCGAGCAAAGCTATAACCAGATGGAAGCAACCCTTTCGGGAGTTCCTTTTGGTACTGAAATGATACTATTGGCAGCTACAGTGCTTATGTTCTTCTCCGTATGGTTTGTTGTAAAAAACACCTATGTGAAAAAGAAAAAAATGGCACTTGCAGAAGAAAACTATACCGGATGGGAAAAGCTTTCTGCTAAAAAACTATATGTAGACGAACTTTACAATGCATTGATTGTAAAAACTGTTGAAGGATTAGGACGCGGAGGAAAGATGTTTGATAAAGGGATCTTAGACCGTTTTGTGGACTTCGTAGGCGAAGGAGCTGAAGACAGCGGAAAAGCGATGAAGCGTATCCAGAACGGAAATGTAGAGACTTATATCCTTATCATGTCTTTAGCAGTGGGAATTATACTGATTGTTAACTTTATATTACAATAATGTCTGGTTTATTATTAACATTATTACTATTACCTCTAGTAGGTTCGGGATTAGTTTTTGCATGGAAAAATAAATCCAGCAAATATTTGGCGCTAGGAATTGCATTGATCCAAATGCTTATTACTTTCTACATCGCAGCGGAATTTGATTTTAATCCGACGGTAGACAGTGTTTTGCAGCACGAGATCAATTATCCCTGGTCACAGTTCATCAAAAGTTCTCTTCATTTCGGGATTGACGGAATGAGTTTACTGCTTTTGCTGTTGACCAATATTCTTACGCCAATCATTATTTTATCTTCCTTTAATGAAAATGTAAACTATAGAAATACATTCTACGGTCTGATTTTGCTGATGCAGTTCGGTCTTGTGGGAGTGTTTACTTCTTTAGACGGATTATTATTCTACATTTTCTGGGAAGTAACCTTGATTCCAATCTGGTTCATTGCCGGACTTTGGGGCCAGGAAAATAAAAGATTTGAATTCACTACGAAATTCTTTGTATATACATTCGTGGGATCATTATTTATGTTAGCCGGATTGATCTATGTGTACAACCACTCTGCATCATTCGCTTTAACTGATCTATACAATGCTCAGCTTAATGAAGCACAACAGACGGTGGTATTCTGGTTTATCTTCTTTGCATTTGCGGTGAAGCTACCGGTATTCCCTTTCCATACATGGCAGCCGGATACGTATACCTACTCTCCTACTCAGGGATCCATGCTTTTATCAGGGATCATGCTGAAGATGGCGATATATGGTGTCATCCGTTATCTCCTTCCGATCACTCCACTTCCTATTGCCGGAATTTCGGGACAGATCGTTATTATTCTTGCTATTGTAGGAATTGTTCATGGAGCACTTATTGCGATTATCCAAACAGATATGAAGCGAATCATAGCGTATTCTTCTTTCTCTCACGTTGGATTAATGGTAGCGGGTATTTTCTCTTCTGCCGTGATTACTTTAAGAGGAACATTCAATATTGAAGGTGCTGAAGGTGCATTGGTACAGACTTTTGCCCATGGTATCAACGTAGTGGGATTATTCTACTGTTGTGATATTTTATACAAGAGATTTAAATCAAGAGACATCAGACAAATGGGAGGTTTAGCGAAAGTGGCTCCTAAATTTGCCGTGTTATTCCTGATCATTATATTAGGTTCAATGGGAGTTCCATTAACTAATGGATTCATCGGAGAATTTATTTTGTTAAAATCTGTATATGACTTTAACGGACTGGCTGCAGTGATCGCAGGTCTTACGGTAATTCTTTGTGCTGTTTATTTATTGAGATTCTACGGAAAAGCAATGTTTGGTGAAGGAGACGAAGCCGTTTTAAGTACAGCAAAAGATTTGTCCGCTGTGGAATTCTCGGTATTGGCAAGTTTAGCCGTTTTCGTTATCGTGCTTGGGATTTTCCCTCAGCCGGTAATCGATATGGTGAATAGTTCGCTGACGTTTATCTACACAGCGATGGCTAATTAGAAGATTAAAAGATTTAAAAATTAAAAAATTAAGAGATTAAGAAATGGGAAATAAGAAGTTTTGTCTCAGATCTCGTGTCTCACATCTCAAATCTATATTATGAGTGTTTTAATTATTGTTTTCCTAACGGCAGTTGTTGCGTTATTTTCAGGAGTTTTTGAACAAGGAAAATTCGCAAGATACATTGGGATTTTAGGATTGATCATCGCATTATATGTAAGTTTCTTACCTGAATGTGCTTTCTTCGAAAAGTACAGACACATGTATGAATATACTGCCAATACTGCACTGTTCACCAAAATATCTATTGTAACAACCTTATTGTTATTCTTTCTTGGAGGTTTTGCGTTCAGCAACCACAGAAGCCACCAGTCGGAATTATATGCACTGATGCTTTTTGCATTATGCGGAGGGATCGTCCTTTTCGGATTCCAGAATCTGGTAACCCTTTTCTTAGGGGTAGAGATTCTTTCCATCCCATTATATGTAATGGCAGGTGCCAACAAAACTGATTTAAGATCAAACGAAGCTTCGATCAAATATTTCCTGATGGGTGCTTTCGCGACAGGTTTCTTACTTTTCGGTATTGCATTTATCTACGGAAGCAGCGGAAGCTTTGACTTGTATAAAATACAGGATTTTGGAGTTAAAAATCCACAGGATGTCATGTTCATTTTAGGTGTTCTGCTTATTCTTTGTGCACTGGCATTCAAAGTAGCCTTAGCTCCTTTCCATATGTGGAGCCCTGATGTATATGCAGGCTCTCCTTCACTGATTACGGCATTCATGGCAAGTGTTGTAAAGATCTCAGGATTCTTTGCTTTATTCAGATTAATGACCATTGGATTTGGTGGAGTTACTGAACACTGGATTAATGTTTTCGGAGTATTCCTGATCATTACATTACTTTTGGCAAACGTTATGGGTCTTGCCCAGACCAATGCGAAAAGAATGCTGGCTTACTCTTCCGTATCTCATGCTGGATATATCGGATTGGTATTCTTCGGAATGACCAGCCTTTCTACTTATAACCTGGCATTCTATTTATTCGCTTACGCATTATCTACAGTAGGAGTTTTTATGTGCCTTATTTATGTAGAAAAATTAAAGAGAGAAACTTCTTTCGGAGCTTTCAAAGGATTGGCAAAAACAGAACCTCTATTGGCTACAGCAGCAGCGATCTCTATGCTTTCAATGGCAGGAGTTCCTTTAACTGCCGGATTCATGGGGAAATTTGCTTTGTTCTCTCAGGCGATGAATTCTAAACATGGAGTTTTCTTGGTATTGGTAGCCGTTCTGGGTTCTGCAGTATCTATTGCTTATTATCTGAGACTGATCATTTCAATGTTCTTCTTTAAAGATTCTACATTCAAATCTTCAGAAAAGGTAACCCTTACCTACAATATCGTAGCCATATTTGTTATTGCATCTATTATTGCATTGGGTGTTTTCCCTGATCTGTTTGCAAGACAGTTTGGATTGTAAGATCTCAATTATAAAATATACGGAAGCACAACCTTGGGTTGTGCTTTTTTTATACCCGACGACAAAGGCAATTAAAATAATAAACCTTTTGGGATATAAAATTCATTCACCTGGAAAGAGCCATAAATCCTTAATTTTCACTTAAAGATCCACCGAAAATAGCTACATTTGAATAACATTCATCACCATGAAAAAAATTCTTATTACACTGTTTACTTCTTTATGTATTGCTGCCATTGTTTTTTATGTAAGCAAAAACCAGACAGATATCAAAAATTACAGCATGCTGATAGCAGCTCTTGCAATCATATTCACAGTTCCGCTTATGAAATTTCTCTTTCCTGTTACCAGAGAACTAAAGATCGGAACAGCAGACTTTTATCCTAATCTTTTTCGCAAAACTGCAGATTTTTTTAAAAATAAAAGAGGTAGCAGATAATGCTCTATGTATTTGCGGATATTGTTTAAGAAAAATAAACAAAGCTGAGATAAAAGGTCATTTTTACCAATCTGAAGGTCAGTTGGAAGTGGTGTTTTTTTCATAACTTTACTTAAATTTCAGCTCTTGACCAATCTTTACAAAAAAGACTCACCCTTTCAGGTTTATATCTCATTCAAAAAATATTTGGATGTACTGGAACATATCCGATACAATGACCGTTTGGAGTATCGTGTCAACTATGCTGAATCTCTCATCGAGAGAACCAAAAACTTCCAGGAACTGAAAGATGGTTTTGAGGATACTACTCTTCTCGAAAAACATAAAGACCTTATCAGACTTATTCTTGCAGATCTTTTTCCTACAGGTCTTACCAACAATGAGATCAAAGCAGCCAGTATCCCGCTCTCTAACATCACTTTTAATTATACGGAAAGATTTAAAGATATTCTTAAGGACGCAGGAAAGGATTTTGAAATAGAACTGAGAAATATTGACGATAACGAATTTTATGTATTCTGCTGTTGTCTCATCCTCCAAAGTTATTTTAAAAAAGATATTAAAAGCACCATTCCGCTTTATTATGATATCCCAAACAAAATGGGAATCATGAAACATTATAAAATCACGGTCAATTCTGATTTTACGGATGTTTACCCTACAGAACATGCAAAGATTCCTTCTGATGATGTACTGGATATGCTTTTGGAAAACCTGGATGATTTTCAGTTGTGGAAAAAATATTTCCCTTCGAAATCGTGGGTGCTGAAAGGATTTGCCATCATTTCTCTGGTAGACTGTACAACAGAAGTTGCTTTATCTGACCTCAAATCGAGCATGATCGAAATCGATCCGGAAGATCTGAGCCCCAACGAAAATCTTGTCGAAATCTTCAAATCTTACTTCGACGTTCCGCAACTTAACTTCGGACTGATGCTGTTCGACAAAAAAGATCAGAAACTCGGAAGGCTGCCTATCTACGAAAATGTTTTTACCCATCATGTTCTGGATTTCTGGATTAATGCCTTTGATGAAGAAACCCGTAAGTATACATTCAATAATTTAAATCATAATTCCAAACCGATTGTCATATCCAATGTTGCCAATCTGGATGACAATATCAAGGCACTTCCCTCATTCAGTATTTTAAGGGATAACAACATCAACAGCTTTATGGTGATTCCCATCATGAAGGACAACGAACTTCTGGCCATCATGGAATTCACATCTCCCATGGCGAACAGTTTCAATGGATTGAAGCTGAAAAAAATGGAATTTTTCACCGATATGATTCTTTTCTCCCTGAACAGATTCAGCTTTGAGAAAAACTATCAGATAGAAGCCATTATCCAGCGAGAATACACATCCATCCACGACAGTGTGGTATGGAAATTCAGGAATGAGGCAGAGAAATATTTCAATGCTTCACTGGGTAAAAAAATGTATACGCTTAAACAAATCTCCTTTAAAAATCTAACCCCTCTTTTTGGGTTTTCTGATATCCGTTCTTCTTCAGAAAAACGTTTTAATCTGATGCTGGAAGACCTCAACCAACAGCTTGACAGTCTCCATGAGATTTTCATGATGATTAATTCTGATTCCGAGAAATACCTTCTTGCCCTGGAGGTTTTTGAAAACGAACTGAACAATGAGATCAAAGCCGATACAGAGCAACGACTGCAGAGACTTCTGAGAGAAGAAGTTCACCCTTACCTGCAGGGAAAACTTGAACTGAAAACAGACCGTGAGATCAAAACTAAGATCAAGGATTATTTTATCCAGGTCTTTACGCAAACCGATCTTTTCTATGCCAATAGAAAAAGCCTTGACGAATCCATAACATTGGTAAACAGGAAACTGGCTGATATGCTGGATGAAAGTCAGGTCAAAGCACAGCAGATATTCCCTCATTACTATGAAAGATTTAAATCTGATGGTGTAGAGCATAACCTTTATATCGGCCACAATATTGCACCTGACCTCAATTATACGTCAAAAGATGTCAACAAACTAAGGTACTGGCAGCTGAAAACCATGTGCAATATGGAAAGGGAATTTCACAATTTCAAAAGAGATCTTCCGATCCGGTTGGATATTGCCTCGCTTATTTTTGTATACAATGAAAAGATTGACATCCGATTCAGAATGGATGAGAAGCGTTTCGATGTGGATGGTGCTTACAACTCGTATTACGAAATCATAAAAAAACGTCTGGACAAGGCCCACGTTAAAGATTCATCAGAAAGAATTACCTGTCCCGGAAAAATAACGATCGTGTATTTCGGAATGGAAAATCAGAAAGAGTACCTGGAATATATCAATAAACTTCAGAAAAAAGGAATTCTTCAAAACGATGTAGAGTTTCTAAAAGTTGAAGACCTACAGGGAATTACGGGATTACTGGCATTGAGAATTTCTTTGACCAATTCAGCAGTAGAGGATTAAATCCACCCTGATTTATCATTTCACTTAATCAATTTATAAAATAAGAATCTGTCTTTTTAAGTTCATCCTGTGGTATCCCTGCCTGCTCGAAAATAGAATATTCGATGGTTCTGCAGATACTGTTCAGTGCCAGATCGTTTTCCTCTTCTCCAAACGGCTCTCCTATTTCCTGGATAATCGCATCCAGTGCAATGAAGGTATAACTGATCAAAAGGACGATTAATGGCATCATCCACCCCAGTGAATCTACCAATCCGAAAGGCAGCCAGAAGCAATACAGATAAACCGTACGGTGAAGCAAAACACTGTATGCAAATGGTAGCGGTGTATTATAAATTCTTTCACATCCTCCCGAAATATTGGAAAACTGGTTCAGCTGATGATCCATCGAAGACATTACGATGGTGTCTATATTTCCTTTTCGCTGCTGCTCGTTCAGCCAGTCTGCAATAAACCCCAGAATAATACTTGGAATGAATTTTTTGCCTTCCAGCTGTTTTGCTTGTTCCGGAGAAAGAAGCCTTGTTAGATGCTCCGTCCCGGATTTGTCTCTCAACTGATAATTCAGAGACCAGCCAAATGCTGATATTAATCTAATCATCTTCTCCTTTTCCTCTTTTGCTCCTGCTGAAGGATCATTCACCAGGGAAAGAATCTGTCTTGTCAGCGATCTGGTTTCAATCACCAATGATCCCCAGAGTTTGCGGCCTTCCCAGAAACGGTCATAACTTGCAGAATTACAGAATCCCATGAAAATAGCCAGTGCAAGACCCAGCAGGGTGAAAATGGTAGGATTAAGATGTACTTTATAATCAAAGATCTTTCCTTTAAAAAAATAGATAGAAAGCGAGAACAGTAAAATAACACTTAACTGGACAACAATTTTCTTCAACACGGAACCCCTCCATATAAATAACATTTTCAGCCAATTGGTTCGCTGTCTGACAATCATTTGTATTTTTTTTTAATTAAAGAGTAAGAAAGGCATAAGCGAAAGAAAGTACGGAAATAATAATTCCGGCCATGAATATCTTATAGGTTATCGATAGAAGCTTATATTTTCTATCCAGAACTTTCCCCAGAAAATAAAGATCTTTCACCATAGAATCATAGATATAATCTCTGTCTTTGATCAGATCTTTCATAGCATTGTGATAGTCATTGAATACCATTTGGTGAAAGTTTCCAAAGAACAGCAGATTCACTTTTCTGTCTGTGATATCCTGAGCCGTAAAATTGGTTTTTGTAACGTTCGGTTTTGTGGATAAGATCGCGAATATAATGGTCAAAACACTTGAAAGCAACAGGACAAAACTAGGTATGATCAAATGCGCGTTCTTAGGTGTATCCAGTTTAGGTACCAGCACAGAAAGACAGACGGATATGATAATCGCATTGACGGAAAGAAGAATATTCGCCTTGCTGTCGGCAATATCACTCAGTCTTGTATGATTATTCAGTGTTACTCTGAAAAGCGTATCTACGCTGCGGTCAGATTTTGGTTCCTTAAGTTCTTTTTTAATCTCAGAACTTTCTTTTTTGTCTTTGTCTTCTTTTTTATCTTCTTCCTTTTCCAGCTTCTTTTCTATTTTCTTGATGTTTTTCTTTTTTAGTGGCTCCCAGTTTTCTTTCGCATATTCGGTATAATAATGATGTCTGTTTTTCAGCATATCAAGATTTCCGGAGTTCCATTCTTCATTGGAGAAACATCTTACATTGGTCAATTCCCATTCTTTTCTCAGTGCATCAGAAATATCATTGTAATCATGACTGGCAAAGTGGCTGCAGTCTGCATCCTTTACAATCTTTTCCAGAAGATTCTTTGGTTCGTAGGTGATCTTTGTTGCCAGAATAAGTTGAGAAACATCTTCGATATAGCTATCAGGATAATCTTCCTGTTTCAGAAAACCGGTAAGAATCGTCACTCCCCTTTCTTCATGATTCTGCGCACATTCTATATATCCGGTGTCATGGAACCAAAGAGCGAGCAGTACCTTTTCCTGGTCTTCTTCGGATACAGGAGTATTCCGCATAATCTCTTCAGCCTTATTGACGGTAAAGGTCGTGTGAATAAAATTATGATAAAAGTATACAGAAGATAACTTATCTTTGAATAAGATTTCAACATAATCTTTAGCTTTGTGTAAAATACCCATTCCTGAATTTTTGTTAATGTAAATTTATGAATTTATCCTTTAAAACTCATTTAAAAAATACTTCTATTGCCTTTAGAGCAGTATTATCTGCAGGAGTTCTATATTCCTGCGCAACATATAACGTAAAAAAGGGTAAAAACTTATTTGAAGTCAAAAATTCTGATATAAAGTCAGAGAATGATTTTAAAATTTTCCTTGTCGGTGATGCAGGTAATGCTGACGAACCTCAGGCTCAGAATACTCTGAATTTAATTAAAAACAAGCTGGATTCTGCAGACAGCAATTCCATGCTGATCTTTCTTGGTGATAATATTTATCCAAATGGAATCCCTAAGGAATCGGACAAAGACTATGCTTTAGCTAAACAAAAACTGGAAAACCAGCTTAACATTACCAAAAACTTTAAAGGAAAAACACTCGTTATCCCCGGAAATCATGACTGGAATAGCGGTCTGGAGGGATTAAAAACCCAGGAAGATCTTGTGAAAGCCTATTTTAATGACAAAAAAGCTTTCCTCCCTAAAAATTCCTGCGGTATTGATGATATTAATTTATCCAAAGACATCAAACTTATTGTTATAGACAGCGAATGGGCATTGGTCAACTGGGATCAGTATCCGGGAGTCAATAAAAACTGTACCATCAAAACCCGTGAGGACTTTTATACAGAATTTAAAGATCTTGTCACTAAAAATCAGGATAAAAGAATCATTGTTGCTCTCCATCACCCTGTAATCAGCAGTGGGACCCATGCAGGATTCAATTCTGCTAAAGCACATCTTTATCCTTTAAAAAGTAAAATCCCCGTTCCGGTTGTATCAAGTGTAATCAATATATTAAGAAGTTCTTCCGGGGCAAGTCTTGAAGATATCAATAACCAGCATTATGCAGATTTTGCCAACAGGCTGAAAAGCATCGTTCAGGACAAAGAAAATATTATTTTTGTTTCCGGACATGATCATAATCTGCAGTATCATGAAGACCGCAATATCAGACAGATCATCAGTGGTGCAGGTTCCAAAACTGATCCCGCCACTATTGCTGAAAAAACCGATTTTTCATATGGAGGCAGTGGCTTCGCTGTTCTTAATATCAGAAAAGATCAAAGTACAGATGTCGAGTATTTTTCCACAAAGGACAACAGTCTGAAAAAGCTTAGTCATATTTCGGTCATCTCAAAACCGGACATATTTGTAAACAATTATCCAAAGTCTTTACCGGGTACCGTTGCATCCAGCGTCTATCCAGTAAAGCTTACCCAAAAAGGGAAAGTCTACCGATGGCTTTGGGGAGAACATTACAGAAAATATTATGGAATTCCCGTTGACGCTCCTACAGCTGATCTTGCTTCACTGAATGGTGGATTTACCCCTTTCAGAGAAGGTGGCGGAAATCAATCGAACAGTTTAAGACTGAAAGCAGCAGATGGACAGGAATTTGTAATGCGTGGTGTAAAAAAGAGTGCTGTTCGTTTTCTGAATAATATGGCTTTCAAAAAAAGCACTTTCGGAACCGAACTGAACAATACATTCCCCGAAAAGTTTCTGCTTGATTTTTATACTACCAATCATCCGTTTACACCCTTTTCTGTAGGGAATATGGCAGATAAACTGAATATCTTCCACAGTAACCCGAAATTATATTACATTCCGAAACAGTTTACTTTAGGAGAGTACAACGAAAATTACGGTGATGAAATGTATATGATCGAAGAACGTTTTTCTTCTGATCCAAAAACTTTGGCTTCGTTAGACAATGCCAAAGACATTGTATCAACAGATGATGTTCTGAAAAATTTCACCAAAAATTATAAATATTCTGTAGACCGAGAATCATACATAAGAGCGAGAATCTTTGATATGCTGATCGGTGACTGGGACAGACATTCAGACCAATGGAAATGGGCAGAATATCAGGATGGTGACAAAGTTATTTACAAACCGATCCCGAAGGACAGAGACCAGGCTTTCAGTAAGTATGACGGTGCTGCCTTCAAGCTGATTATGAACGTCCCTGCTATCCGCCACATGAAAACGTTTAAGGAAGAGATCAAAAATGTGAAATGGATGAATATGGAACCTTATCCCATGGATCTTATCTTTCTGAAAGGAGCTACTCAGGAGGAATGGACGGCACAGGCTCAATATATCCAGGAACATCTTACGGATGCTGATATTGATGACGCTTTCTCTAACCTCCCTAAAGAGGTAAAAGATGAAACCATCACTGATATTCAGAGAAAATTAAAAAACAGAAAAACAAAACTTCAGGATTATGCTGCACAGTATTATGATGTCCTGCAGAAAAAAGTTCCTCTGGCAGGAACCGTTAATCCGGATAAGTTCATTATTACAAAAGATGGACATTCCGTTAATGTAAAACAGTATAAACTGGACAAAAATAAAGAAAATCCTGAATTGGTTTTTGAGAAAACTTATGATGACTCGAAAACAAAAGAACTTTGGATCTATGGTCTTGAAGACGATGATATATATGAAGTTTCAGGAGAAGGAAGGCCTAAAATGAATATCCGACTGATTGGAGGTTACAACCATGATGTGTATAATATAGCAGATGGAAAAAGCATAAAGATCTATGACTTTAAATCTCAGAAAAACACCTACAACGGTTCTGCCACAAAAAATATTTCTGATGATTATGATATCAACACGTACAATTATAAACACCCGAAATATAATTTCTTTGCCGGATATCCCAATGCAGACTATAATCCGGATGATGGTGTGATTCTCGGTGTTCTGGCTAATTTTACAGTCAATAATTTCATCCGTGATCCTTATACTCAGAAACACAGTCTTAAGGCTAATTTCTATACAGCAACCGGTGGATTTAATGTTGCCTACAAAGGAATTTTCAAAAAAGCAATATCGGGATGGGATTTCAATTTGGATGCGGCTTACACAACGCCAAGGTTTTCCGAAAACTTCTTCGGACTGTCTAATGAAAGTCCATACGACAAAGAAAATACAGAAAGAGAATATAACAGAGCAAGAATCTCAAAGTTTAATTTTGCTCCTTCTATATCTAAAAAAAGCTGGATGAATCTTCAGCATCAGTTCCAGCTTACCTTTGAGGATAATAGAGTACAGCGTAAAGGAGACCGTTTTGTAGATCAGTCTCCGGATGTAAGACCTGAAGTTTTCAAAAGCCAGCAGTTTGCAGGAGCCAATTATACCTTCAGTTTTAAAAATTTAGATAATAAAGCCTTCCCTACTTTAGGACTTGAATTCCTTGTCAATGCAGATTGGAAAACAAACCTTTCCAATACCGAAAAGAATTTCTTCACCCTAAACGGAATGCTGACTATAGATCACAGACTGGATAAAAGAGGAAATTTTGTTTTTGCCAATTCCAGTAATGCCATGTGGATCAGCAATAATAACTTTGAGTTCTATCAGGCAGCAAGTATTGGAGGCAACAACGGAATGAGAGCTTTCAGAAATGACAGATTTTCAGGAAAATCCTATTTCACCAACAATTCTGAAATCCGTTGGGATTTCGGACGCGTAAGAAACAATATCATTCCTGCCAATATGGGGGTCCTGATCGGATATGATCTAGGACGTGTATGGAATGACAATGAAGAGTCCAATAAATGGCATCAGTCCGTAGGGGCCGGTTTTTGGATGAGCGTGGTAGAGATGTTCTCTGCAAGACTGAATTATTTCTACGGGTCAGACGGAGGTAGAATATCTGCCGGTGTGGGTATGACATTCTAAATAATTCTATTTTCATTCATACTGTACATTCTATATTTTACAATATATAAGGATGGTGAATTATTAAATTTTAAGATAAAATAAATTTAATAATTCACCATTTTCATTCATAAATAACTACGTATAAAGTAAATACGATCGTAAAAACCAATTCATATTTTTAGCACCTTCAGGCAAAACCATCCATAGAGCAATATGCATATAGATCTTATAAAAATTCAATGTTTTTAAAAGAATATATATTTGTTTTAAATTATTTCGACAAAAACAAACTATTGGATGAAAAAAACACTATTATACATGGCATTACTTGTCATGTCTTTAAACGCGCAAGCGCAGGTGGGAATAGAGACCCCAACACCACAGAATACTTTACACGTCAACGGAAGCCTTCAGGTCGTAAAAGATCTCAATGTGGGAGGTAACGCCAGAACCAAAGGAAATTCGGGAAACCGAGGCGAAGTTTTAATGTCAAACGGAGTCGGGAACGCTCCTACCTGGGGTACTATCGAATCTCAAAGTTTTTTAAAGGTTGTATTCGTAGGCAATAAAACCGATACCAATCCCAGTACGGGAAGTTATACCGGTACCGGAAGCAATCCGGTAAGTACCCATGACAGCTATGCAAAAAGCTACGTCTATAACGTCAGTAACAAAATAGATAACACCTATTTAAAGTACAGCTCCACTACCGGAATATTTACAGTCGTGAAACCCGGATACTATAATATTGTCCCCTATATAACGTATGATCTGAGCTTAAACGGCAACGGATATACAGCAGGAACAGCAAAATCATCTATACAAAAAGTATCTCCCGCAACGGAAACGCTGGCATCAATATCTACAGGACATGGTGAAAGGACCCTTGCAGTGAATCACAATCTTTCATCAATTACTTATTTTAATAAGGATGACACTTTTAGAGTACGCTGTGTTTACACCCAAAGCTTCAGATTATCAGCTGGAAATATCCACATCTCTTATCTTACACCATAGGTAAAACTGAAGGCTATGCTTACAAATAAGAAGACTCAGGAAAAATCCTGAGTCTTCTGTTTTTATCTAATTCCAATCATTTTTCATGATCTGACGGATCTTATTATTTCTTAATGAATTTTATACTCTCAGAGACTTTTTCATTATTAATCGTAATAACGTAAGTTCCTTTTACCAAATCAGCTACGCGAACCTGATTGTTATTAACATCACCTTTCTTAACAATCTGACCTACGGCATTATGAATTTCAAAGGTTGTTTTTCCAGAAAGATTTGAAATATTCAGAACATCATTAGCAGGGTTAGGATATACGCCAAAAGTATTTTTCTTATTAACTTCACTCGTTCCTAAAGTATTTTGTGTAGTGAATAATTTGGATGCATAGTAACCATAATCATCACTTGCATGATAGATCACCGTTCCTGTACTAGTGGTTAAATCTACATATCCTCCATCACTTAAACCATCTCCATAATTATCAGAAATAGTAAACACGTAGCAATCTGCAGGTAAGGTCCATGTCTGCGTAATAAGAACAGGATCCGGTTGACCGTTAGGCGTATTGCTGTATGCTCCCGATTTAATTATCTGTCCGGCACTGTTTTTCAGATTCCATCTTGTTTCTTCACCATAACGGTCTCTCAGCAACTTAAATGTTACCGTAGTTGTCGCAAAATATTGTGGCACTACCGGCTTAATATAATTTCCATTAGAAACATTATTCGTAGCTCTCTGGTCTGCTCCTCCATTTACGGATGTTATAGAAGCAGAAACAGGAGATGACGCTACAGCAGCTGCAACAGGAACCGTAATAACAGTAGATTTATTCTGAGCCAGATTACCTGTCCAGTTATAATCCTGCGCAACACCTCCACCGAATGAATAGGAAATGACCGCTGATGTCAAGTTGCCAGTACCTCTGTTGGCAAGCATAAGTCTTATATTTCCTGAACCACAATTGCTTACCCCTATAGAGCAGGCTCCGTCAAGTTTCAATTCTGCATCATTTTCAAACAAAGCAATAGGCTGATCTGCTGTCGATGTTTTCAACTCCATTCTTCTAGGAGAGTTATCCATTACCGCCCTGATTCTTGTTTTCTGATCGTTGGTATAGATATTCATACAGGTATCGTTCGTGTAATCCATATAATTCTGAACCATTTCAAAAACGGCAGGATTATCGCAACTTACAATTGAGGGATTGCATGTATAATTTGCGGCATGTGCTGTTGGTGTATCTGCACAAAAGTCTGAAGCACAAGCTCCATCACCCCAGATATGTCTTAATCCCACAAAATGCCCTACTTCATGAGTCATTGTTCTCCCTCTGTCATAACCCGCCTGCATCAAAAACGTTCCGTCATTATAATCCATACTCCCAAATGTGCTGAAACCAGCAACAACTCCATCTGTAGTGGCCAGGCCTCCACTTGGCTGCAGCCCTGGTAAATTAGAATCAGACGGAAATTGAGCATATCCCAACAATCCGTTACGCGCAAAATCCACACTCCACATATTCATATATTTGGTAGGATCCCAGATCGTCTGTGGCTTTACAACACTATTAATATGGAATTGACTCCAGTAATCCTGGCAAAGATTCAGTCTGTCAACACCGTTGGTAGGATTTCCATTTGGGTCTACTTTTGCAAGAGCAAACTGGATCTCAGTATCTGCACCTACCAAGCTGGAATTAAAGCCCGGAGTTGCTGCCATTCTTCTAAAGTCATTATTCATGACCGTAATCTGAGAGAGTACCTGAGCATCTGTAATATTAGGAGCAACACCTACATTTTGTCCGCTATGGATGACATGTACTACTACCGGAATAGTAATAATATTTCCGTTTTGAGACTTGTTCATCTTTGCCTTTTCTATCAAAGGAGCCAACCATGCTTCGAATTGTTCCGTATTCATCCTTTCAGGGAACTTTGCTCTTAAATAGTCTTCATATTCATTAGCTGAACATCTTTCAAAACCATTGGATTCCTTGTGCACTTCTGTAGATTTCTTTCCATACCTTGGTTCTTCTTTACCCCCTTTATTCTGGGCGCTGAATAATCCAAAACCAAAAACTATTGGCAGTATGAAAAGGTTTTTCGAAATAGTAAATTTTGTCATTTTATATTTTATTAATTTAGCAAAAATATAAAATTAAACCACTTAGAAAGAACATTATTCAATAAAAATAAAAAATCAATAAATAAAAGATAATGAAACACACGATAGCATTAATAAATTTAATTTTCATAATTTCAAATACAGGTTGTTTTCCTCAACAAAAAACAGAAAAACCAGGAAATAAATCAACGATAACAATGAAAATAGAGAAAATTGAAAAGATCGAATTGGCGGAAAATACAAGAGGAATTAATCAGCAGGTCACGTTTACCTCCGATTCTAAAACAGTGGTATACAACGGAGAAAAAACAACGTACCCCGTCTCTTCTGTGGAATGGAAAAATATAGTTCAGGAAGCAGAGGTTATTGATTTACCTAAAATAGCAGGTCTTGAATCTCCTACAACAGAAAGATATTCTGATCAGGCATTGTCTGCTGTCATTACGATCACCTCCAACGGAAAGATATACACTTCCGGAACTTTTGATGATGGCAGACCACCAAAACAATTGGAAGCTTTATACAAACAAATGACTAATCCTAAAGGCAGTCCTAAGAAAAAGCCTTAAAGTCCACTTTATTTCTTACAAAAAACAGATCTTTATCAACCCTTTTGGAATAATAAAGATCTGTTTAAATAATGAAGTTCAACCTTAAAAAAGGCTCATATTTTAAAGTTTAGAAAGAAAAGCGATACACATTTCCTCCAGTCTCTTTATCTTTTTCATCAGCAATCAATAATGTGTTATCATCAAGGAAAACGACAGCTTCTTTCTGTGAATTATGATTTAATGGAATCTTTTCAATTTTAGAAGTATTGAAATTACCGGCAGTAAATCCTGAAAGAACATGAATATTTTTATGGGTAAGCAGAACAATTTTATCTTTAGTACTGCTTATGGCAGCCGAAGTTATGGCAGCATCACCATACTTCCCGTCAAGTTTTAATTTACCAATTAATTTAGCTTCAAAATCTCCTTCTTTATTGGGAACCTGGAAAACAAGGAAAGTCCCGTCAAAGCCTTTACTTCTGTTCTTGGTGAAAAGGTAAAAGTTTCCGTCCATCTCAATAAAAGCTTCGCAGTCGTACAACCAGTTTGATTTCTTCGGAGGAAATTCTGTCTGTCCTTCATAATGAAATTTTGTTGTCTGAACAGCCTTAGTTGTTTTTTGTGTCGTATCTTTTAAATCCAGTTTTAAAATGGCCAGATTCTGTCTGTTATTGTCATTATTTCCAAAATCCCCAAGGTAAATATTTCCCTGAGTATCTTTTGTAATATCTTCCCAGTCGTTATTTTCTGCATTGTCAACCAGTACATCTGTTACCAGTTTTCCCTGCATGTCCAAACCGTAAACTACATTTTTATTTCCCTGATCTTCAATAGCCCAAATGGTATTTTTATCGTGAGACAAAACAATTCCTGAAACTTCCTTCAGTTTTTTGGGCAGAGCAAATTCCACTATCAATTCATCGGTTTTTGGGGTGTCCTGAGCTTTCGGGTTGCAGCTCCACAATAAAAAAGCGGATAAGGTAAGAATACGCAGCATAGCTATTTTTTTAATTTTTTAAACTGAAAATACGAGTACCGTATATTTTTCTCTAAGTTATTAATAATCTGTTGATGGTACAGAAAAAAACCTGCAGCAAGTCCTATTAAACTTCCTATGATCGTATCCAAAAGTCTTGCATGCATCAGATTTTCTACATCATGATGAACCAGACTTCCAGTTTCCGTCAGAAGAATCGTTAATGGGGTTATAAATATCACCGCAAAACCATAATTTCTTACAATAAGTAATTCAATAATGAACTGCAGTATTGTAATGATGATAATCATTTCTATTTTTGCAGGATCAAACAGCAGGATGAGCCATGCAAAACCTATTCCAATAAAGGTTCCAAGGATTCTGTGCATATTCCGCTGTCGGACATGTTCAAAATTACGTCCCTGTATAATCGCTATGGCAGCAATAGATATCCAATATGTATTTTCAAATTTCAGAAGGTGTCCTACCATCAGCGTCAGCATCATAAAGAAACCTATTATACTGCTTTCTACAAATTTAGTATATCTCCTTTTATTAAATGTTCTTCTTCTGGGAATGGACAAAACTTCACCTTTCTCAATAAAAACAGAGTACAGAAAAGCCAATGAACACGACAGGATTGCTCCCATGGCCACAAGCCCTACTCTTGTGGGAATCATTTCGAGGTCAAACTGGTATGTACTTGCCATTGCTGCCAGCATGATAAAGAAAAAATTTCCGGGTGGAGGTATTTTAAAATAAGAGGTTATAAAGTGTGCAAGGAAAGAGACAATCCCCAAAGACAGCCCCGCAGCGTAGGCATTAAAACTAAAAAACAGACTGATCGTAAAGGAAAAGACCATTCCGAATGCACAGACTGCCAAATGAACCATCCGTTGGGTAATGGGTGCCGAAGTGAAATATAAAATAGTGAGAGCTCCCAAACTTGATAAACTCCCATAATTAGGTTTCCCCAAAAAATAACCAATAAACAGACAGCTTCCAATACAAAGTGCCGCAAGAAAAGGAAAATGCCATTTTCTTTCTGTTTTTTTGAATTCCAGCAGATATTGGAATCTATGGTGCATAGGACGCTGAACCTTCATTTTAAGACATCAGTTTTGCCTTTTCCCACAATACATCCATTTCCTCTAAAGAAAGATCAGCGAGGCTAATATTTGATTCTTCTGCCAGTTTTTCCATTTTCTGAAATCTTGAGATAAATTTCAAATTGGTTCTTTCCAGTGCAGAATCCGGATTCAGTCCTGAGATTCTTGCATAGTTGATAAGAGAGAAAAATACATCTCCCAGCTCCAGCTCTTTTTTATCCAAATCTATTTCTTCATGGAATTCCTGGATTTCTTCATCTACTTTTTTCCACGCATCTTCTGCATCATGAAATTCAAATCCGATTCCTTTTACTTTATCCTGAATCCTGTAGGCTTTGACCAAACTGGGAAGGCTTTTCGGAACACCGCCTAAAATCGATTTATTGCCCTCTTTCAGCTTCAGCTTTTCCCAGTTTTGTTTTACTTCTTCTTCATCTTTAACTTTTGTATCTCCGTAAATATGAGGATGGCGGAAGATGAGTTTTTCATTTAAAGAATTGATGACATCAGCGATATCAAAACTTTCTTTTTCGGAACCTATTTTAGAATAAAAAACCAAATGCAGTAAAACATCGCCGAGTTCTTTTTTTATTTCCTGTAAATCTTCCTGCAGAATGGCATCTGAGAGTTCATATGTTTCTTCAAGAGTTAAATGACGGAGTGACTGCAGGGTCTGCTTCTGATCCCAGGGGCACTGTTCACGCAGATCATCCATAATGTCTAACAATCTTCCGAAAGCTTCTAGTTTTTCCTGTCTGGTATTCATAAATTAAGAATTCAAGTGGTACAAATTTAGGGTAAATCTTTAATTAAGTCGGGCTGTTTTAAAACAAAAATCCCTGTCAGGACCTGACAGGGATTTATATTGACTATTCAGGATGGATTATCCTTTTTTAGTATGTGTACTTTTTGGAGCTGCTTTCGCTGCTGAAGTAGCTTTTACTTTTGCAGGTGCCGGCTTTTCTGTTTTAGGAGCTGCTTTCTTAGGAGCATCTTTATCAAGGCTGATTTCCTCCTGTACGCCATCTAATGTTTCAGGCTCTGCTTTTACGAAACTTTCTGGAGTAACATATCCTGCTTTTTGAAGAATATTGTACCACTGAGCCAATTTCTTGATATCTGAAGCATAAACTCTTTCTGTATCATAATTAGGAAGAGAAGCCGTCATGAAATCTTTCAGAACTTCGTCAGAAGATTTGTGATTAATGGTTTCTTTGTAATCGTAATTTTTAGCAATATTTTCAAAAACTTCAAACAAAGGAACTTCTTTATCAAATGTAAACATGGCAATATTATCTAATAAACTCACCTGACTTGAGTTTCCAATGCTTACTTTTTTCTTGGAGGTAACATCTTCAATGATAAAACCGTTTCTTAATTGAGAAACTAATTTGAAAAGTCCTGGCTTTCCAGAAATTGAAATTATTTTTTCTAACAGCATAATTTTATTTTTTGTAAATTCTGCAAGCGGCACTGGGCGTTTTGCTGTTTATTATTTTGTTTTTTAATCCTTGTTTAAATTACTTTGGAAATCTCATTTTATAACTGATACTCACATCACCGCTGGAGATCTTTGTCAGTTTACCCTTTACGAGTTTTTTCTTCAATGCACTCAAATGGTCGGTAAACAGGACTCCTTCAATGTGATCATATTCATGCTGAATTACGCGGGCTCTAATATCGGAAAAAGTTTCTGTATGTTTTACAAAATTTTCGTCATAATATTCAATCACGATTGTTCCTTTTCTCTTCACATCTTCTCTTACATCCGGAATAGAAAGACATCCTTCATTAAATTTCCATTCTTCGCCGGATTCTTCAAGAATCGTTGCGTTGATGAAAACTTTCTTAAAATCAGCCAGTTCGTCTTTGATATCTTCGTAATCTTCGTCTTCTGCAAGAGGCGTAACGTCTATTACAAACAGACGCAGGTCCAGTCCGATCTGCGGTGCAGCCAGACCAATACCGTTTGCACTGTACATCGTTTCGAACATATTATCTATAAGTTCCTGTAAACCGGGATAATCTTTCTCTATATCTTTCCCCACTTTTCTCAAAACAGGATCCCCAAAAGCTCTTATTGGTAAAATCATCTTATTCTTTGTTCTAAAAAATTCTGCAGTATGATAGTTGCACTTACTTTATCTATTAACCCCTTTTCCTGTCTCTTTTTTTTGCTCTTCCCGCTCTGGGAAATAAAAAAAGAGGCCATTTTAGAGGTAAATCTCTCATCCAAACGGTGGACCGTAATACCGGAAAATTCTTTTTGAAAATCTTCAATGAATTTTAAGATATCAGTCTCCACTGCGGAAACATTTCCTTTTAAATCTGTGGGGAGACCTACCACCACATCATCCACTTTGTTTTCTGTGAAATATTTTTTTAAAAATTCCATCAAAAACCGTGTTTCAACGGTATCCAGGCCGCTTGCAATAATCTGCATATCGTCTGTTGCTGCGATACCACAGCGTGCCTTTCCATAGTCTATTGCAAGGATCTGTCCCATAAGTGTGCAAATTTAGTAAAATTTAATGATTTTATTCATAACCCAGCTTTTTTATGAAAATCATGTTTTATTCCATTATTTTTTTTATAATTTTAATCTTCCAAAAAACGATAATATGAAGAAACTCATCCTCGTACGACATGCAAAAAGCGATTGGCCGGAAGAAACGGAGGACTTCGACAGACCTTTGGCAGACAAGGGATTGAAAGATGCAATGAACATGTCCAGATTCATGAAAAGCAATAATATTTCTATTGATCATTTTGTTTCCAGCCCGGCGGTACGCGCACTGAATACGTGCAAAATATTTAACCAGAGTTATCAGCTTAATGTGTCTACGGCAGATCAGCTGTATAATCCCTCAGAAAGAAATTTTGAATCTGTAATCTACGACCTGGATGACAGCGTAAGCTCTGTCGCTCTTTTCTCTCATAATAATGGAATTTCCAATTTTGCAAATTCTATCTCCGAAGATATTTTTCATTTTCCGACCTGCGGCGTAGCCGGTTTTGAAATAGACTGCAATTCCTGGTCTGAATTTGATGGAGCTAAGAAAAAACTCCTGTTCTTTTATGAGCCCGGGAAAATATAGTTTAACCTTTTTTTACCTGCTTCCTCTCCTACTCTTTTTTTCATGTCAAAAAAAAGAGAGATCCTATATTGAAACTATTGCCCTAAATGATGTCCGGCTTCCAAAAGAAAAACCTGGTGACTGGAGATATTCACGGGGCGAGAAATTCCAGACCTTTGAAGATTTTAAGAAACTGAACAAAATTAAACCTGAACCGGGGAAAAACACGATCTATCTTCAGCCTGTCGGTGAATTCAGCAAACTGCAGGAGAAGGAAATAGAACTTACCCGGCAATATCTAAGCAGGTACTTCCAGCTTAACACAAAAATTCTTCCTGCTTTATCCAATGATATTTTCCCAAAAACTGCGAGAAGGATTTTCAAAGAAGGTCAGGAACAGATCCTTGCAGGTTATGTGCTGGACAGCATTTTAATCAGGCAGAAGCCTAAAGATGCTGTCGTTTTCATGGGAATCACAGAAAAAGATCTTTTTCCTAGACCTGAATGGAATTATGTTTTCGGACAGGCTTCTTATGCGGATGGTGTAGGCGTCACTTCTATGTACAGGTTTTCCAACGGGCAACTCACTGAAGCTAATTTTAAACAAAGTCTCGAAAGACTGATCAAAATAAGTTCACACGAAATCGGGCATATGTTCGGACTCAGCCACTGTCTGAATGCAAACTGTGTAATGAATGGAACCAATTCATTAACTGAAACCGATTTTCATTTTGCCAGAGCATGTTCACTCTGCCAGCAAAAATTAAATTCCAGCCTTCACTACAATCCTCAGAAACGGCTTCTTAATCTTAAACAGTTCTTTGAAAAACAACATTTTAATTCTGAACTTTCACGTACGGATCAGGACCTTAATCTACTAAAATAATCTGTCTGAAAAAATCAGTCAATGGCTGGCTTCCCTTTCGTAATGGATATAGTATTGTATCCAAAAAGCTTCTATTAAAAATCCGGAATGAATAGTTTCATTTTCTTTGATTCATGACTTTTGTCAGAGCGTAAGATATTTTATATTTAATAAAGTACTTTTGTTTTTAATTATTCTAAATAAATATAAAATGAAAAAACAACTTTATTTCTTGTTATTTATCTTTCTGCTGGCAGGAACCAAAATGTCTGCACAACTCTCAGCGAACGTCTTCATTGAAAATCTTGAAACGCCCAATCCTATGGTCATCGATGGCAATACGATGTATATCGGGATTTATTACATGGATAAAGTAATTAAAGTAAAGCTTGATGATCCCAATGCGCCTCCGGTTGATGTTGTGACAGGCGTAAACCGCCCTTACGGCTTGGCTTTAAAAGATAATATTTTATATGTTTCTGAATTTGGAGCAGACAGACTTTCTAAGGTTGATCTTAGCATAGCCAACCCAAATCCTGAAGTTGTATTATCAGGAATAAGAAGTCCTCTAGGTCTGGAATTCGTCGGAAATGATCTGTATATGGCACTGGAAGGGGATAATAAAATTGCGAAACTTGATGTAAGCCAGACAACTCCTCAATTGATTGATGTAACATCGGCTCAATCTCCATTTGAAATTGAAATCATTGGTAATGAACTCTATTTTACGGAGCGATTTGAAGGCAGGGTTTCAAAGTTTGACATGAGCACGTCCAACCCTCCTACAGTAGTAGCACAGGGATTAAGCTATCCATCCGGACTTGTATCTTACGGAAAAGAATTATTTATCTGTGAAGCGGGAGCAGCTAAAGTTTCAAAACTGAATTTCGCTCAGCTTAATCCCGTGGTATCAGATGGCATTACTTCTACTGAATTTAATTACCCTTCAGGACTTGCTGTGAGAGATCATACTATTTATATTACAGACTTTTTTGCAGGCTCCCTTTTAAAAGCTGATATGACCGCTCTTTCTGTATCAGATCAGAAGAAACGTGAGAATAAAACATTAATTTATCCCAATCCTGCAAAAGAAACATTAACTATCCAGAATGCATCTTCAAAGAATTATAAAATATTCGGTATGACAGGCAATCTGGTTCTTTCAGGAACTCTGGAAAGAGATTCAGTCAATGTAAGCGGATTGACAAAAGGTTCCTACATTATCCAAATCGGTGATGTTATCAAAAAGTTCATTAAAAACTAATACCCAATCATCCATAAAACCACAGAGCTCCAATATTCATTGGAGCTCTGTTTATCAGAATTTGGCTAAAGCCAATTTTAAAACTATTATAAGATAACGGCTAAAGACCGTTTCTATTGAATATTTCTCTTACCTTAATTTGCAGTTTAGCTTTTTTGCCATTTCAGATCTAGGTCATCAAAATCAAAGCTGAAATCTGTAACATCTGAAATAGCTTTTAATTTAGCAGATTCTGCATTTCCGTTTTCATCATAATTAAAAATAATATAGGCATCGGCATCATAACTTCTGTCATCCCATTTGATGATGAATGAATTATTTGAATAAGGAAGCAGCTCCCCCTTCAGCCTTGGCGAATTTTTGCAGGAGATTCTGTATGTATTTCCCTGCTGTACAATTTCAACATCTCCAAACCACTTGTCATTATACGTTCCAATAAACTGTTTTGCTTTGGGCTGAAGATTTTTTTCTTTTTTAAAGATTTCTGATTTAGCAAAAGCTTCTTTTTTCTGCTTTTCATATTCTGCATTTACTTTTGACATTCTTTCACCATAGGTTTTCAGCCAGTTTCTGTCTGCCACACCAAGATAAGAATCCTTTACCGTGTTGGTGACTGTATTAAATGCTGCTCCCGACTGCTGATTGGTAAGGACCACTATTCCTAATTTCAGATCCGGAATCAGAGTAAACTGAGTCACTGTTCCAATTAATCCTCCGGTATGCTGAACCTGCTTATGTCCTTTAACATCACTCAGGAACCAACCCAGTCCATAGCCATAAAAACTTGTATCATAAGGATTTTTTAATGCCACTCTATCCGGAATCTGCAGGCTCCATAACTGTTGTACATTTTTATCAGAAACCAGTTTTTTACCGTCTTTTGTGGTAAAATTATTTAAAAGAAATTCTGCCCACACAGTCATATCTTTTATATTACTCATAATTCCGCCTGCGGCATTACCGGTTTCACTCCAGTCGTGAGGAACTGCAATGGCTTTTCCATCTACAGGTGCGTGTGCATCAATTTTATTGGATACGGCTTTAGCTCTATTGTAGCTTCCAAAACTTGAATTCATTCCGACAGGTTTCATAATTCTCTGCTCAATAAATTCTGCCCAGCTTAATCCTGAAATCCTGTGAATTACTTCTCCGGCCACGATAAACATAATATTATTATAGTCTAATGTCGTTCTGAATGGATTTTCAGGCTTCAGATATCTTACATTGTGAATAATATCATTCACTGTAAGGTTTCCGCCTTCAGGGAAAAACATTAAGTCTCCCTGCCCTAATCCCAATCCTGCTCTGTGCGTGATAAGATCCTTAATCGTTACATTTTGAGAAACATAAGAATCATACATTTGAAATTCAGGGATATATTTTGACACTTTATCGTCCCAGTTCAACTTTCCTTCATCCGCTAATATAGCCAGCGCGGTACAGGTAAAACCTTTGGAGTTAGAAGCAATACCTACTAAAGTAGTATCGTCCATCGGCTGTTTTGTCGTTAAAGAACGCTGTCCGAAACCTTTAGAATAGATGACTTTTCCATCTTTAACAATTCCAACTGACATCCCTGGAACATCAAAGGTTTTTAAAGTACTCTGGATAAGTTCGTCCAATTTTTTTTCTTCAACCTGAGCATTAAACAGCCCTACCGCAGCAAGAAAAAGTAAAAGAGAAAATTTCTGCTTCATTTTTTTTAATTTTCTCAAATTTAGTAAATATTAAGGGACACCAATTTTGTGATTGCTGAAATTTTAGTTATTTTTCTGATTAATCAATTATATGCTGAATGAAAAAAACAATCTGCATAAGATATCTTTATCCAATTCGGCAATCGATCTTTTGTAATTTCAGATTTACAGATAAAAGTTTAGCTCTAAAAAGGTTTATAAGATTAAATAAAGAATAAATCTTTCTAACTTTGCAAAAATCTTAGATCTTCATGACAAAAATCCTCCTTCTTTCCGATTCCCATTCCTATATAGATGACCGTATTTTAGAATATGCAGGTCAGGCCGATGAAATTTGGCATTGCGGAGATTTTGGAAGTATAGAGGTGATTGAGGAACTGGAAAAGATAAAACCTTTAAAAGGAGTTTACGGAAATATTGATAACGCTAAGATTAGAGCTGAATTTCCTGAAGTGAATCGGTTTTTCTGCGAAGATCTGGAAGTTTTAATGATCCATATCGGCGGTTATCCCGGAAAATACACACCGCTGACCCATAAAGAAATTTCTGAAAAGTCACCCAAGCTCTTTATTTCAGGGCATTCCCATATTCTAAAAGCTATGTTTGACAAAAAAAACAATCTTCTGCATCTTAACCCGGGAGCCTGTGGAAAACAGGGATGGCATAAAGTGAGAACAATGATGCGCTTTGTCGTAGATAAAGAAGAAATTAAGGATCTGGAGATCATTGAACTGGGACCGAAAAATTAATTTTTAGAATAATAAAAGAAACAGCACAGTACATGAAAATCGGAGACAAAGTTTCTGTAGTAGATGAGGATTTAAGCGGAATGATTACTTCTGTGAAAGGCAATATTGTTGTTTTTAAGGACGAATATGGATTTACACATCAATATCCAAAGGAGAAACTCGTTCCAAAAGACACTGATCTTTATGAAAATATCCGAGTCGTCAAAAAAGCAGAACCTAAAAAAGTAGTTTCCAAAAAGCACCAGAAAAATCACATGGTTCTTGATCTTCATTTTCACAACCTGGTCAAAAACCCCAGTGATTATGATAGTTTTGAAAGGCTCTTCATCCAAAAAGCAAAACTGACAGAGGTTTTGGATTTTTGCAGGAAACATAATCTGAAGAGACTCGAGATTGTTCACGGAATCGGAGACGGGATCCTGCAGAAAATGGTTATGGATGTTTTGGAGAGCCAGTCTGATATTGATTTTTACAATAAGGAAATACTTCATCATCAATCAGGTGCCGTTATGATAGAATTTCACTAAATTTGCATCAATTGAAATATGAACGTACTTAATTTACTTTTTACCAAAGACGGATTAATCTGCCAGATTGCAAAGAACAAAAGCATCCTGGAGGAAAAGTCTTATTTCGTTACCGAAGAAACACCGGATAATCTTATTGAGAACAAACTTGATGAGATTCTTCTCAAGCAAAGGTTTGAAGAAATCCATGTTATTTCTGCACTGAATCATTTTACCCTGATGCCTGAAGGATTTTCAGAACATGATGCAGGGTTTGAACTGATCGCCTTCAACGCTCCCGCTGACCGAGATAAAGAGGAGTTGATGCTTTCTGTCAATAAAAGATTCGGGGTCCAGTTTTACTACACGTTCCCAAAAAACTTTTATAAGAAAATAAAAGAGCTGGCGGTTCCCGTTCATTTCAATTTTTCGGGTGAAAAGTTTTTAAACTCTATCAACAATAAGAACAATAAAGAAATTCATATCAATCTGTATCATAACCAGTGTGAGTTTTTTGCCATCGATAATAAGAAGGTAATTTTATACAACAATCTGGATGTGAACTCTGAAGTAGATTTTCTGTATTTCGTGATGTTCACGCTGAGTAAAATAGGTTTCGGAATTAATGAAACCAGCTTTTATGCTTATGGCGAAACTACAGAGAATGAAACATTTATTTCTGAACTTCAGAAATTCGTTAAAAATATGAGGATTGTCTATGACAATGTTCCCAATAAGAATTTTATATTAAACTAGGTTACAGGCAGCAGGTACAGGAAATGTTTTCCTAAATGCGACTCCCTGCCGCCTGTAATCTCCGACCTAACAACTAAATAAATATGTTCAGAATAATATCAGGCAGATGGAAAGCTAAAAAAATAGCGGCTCCCAAAAATTTTGATGTAAGACCTACTACGGATTTTGCTAAGGAAGCGCTATTCAGTATCCTGGAAAACAAATACGATATGCAGTCGATTTCAGTGCTTGATCTTTTTGCAGGCATCGCTTCTATCACTTTCGAATTTGCTTCCAGAGGATGCCAGGATGTCACTTCGGTTGAGCTGAATCCTAAGCATACGAGCTTTATCAACTCCACTGCATCAGAATTGGATATGTCAAAGCAGATCAGTGTTCAGAGAGGGGATGTTTTTGACTGGCTTAAAAAATTCAGAAATAAGAAAAGCTACGAGATTGTATTTTCTGATGCTCCTTTCGAAATGGAAGAGAAAAAATACTACGAGCTTTTATCATTAGTTCTGAACAATAAATATGTAAAAAAGAATGGTGTTCTTATCATAGAGCATCAAAGCAGAATGAAGCTTGAGCACCCCAATTTAATAGATACCCGAAAATACGGAAATGTAAGTTTCAGTTTTTTCGAAGCGAATAAAGAAGATAATCAGGAAATTTAATTCCTGATTATTTTTTTTACTGAAAGATCGGGTGCAGCAATTCCCCAATTGGTAATAGCTTCTATGACAGGCAGCAATGTCTTTCCGAAATCCGTCAAAGTATATTCTACCATTAACGGAGGCTTCTCCGTATATACTTTCCTGTCCACGATATGATCTTCTTCAAGTTGCTTAAGCTGCAGGCTTAAGGTTCTTTCCGTGATTGTCGGAATTAATTTTCTTATTTCATTATATCTTTTGGCTCCGTCTGTAAGATGAAATAAAATTACAGCCTTCCATTTCCCTCCAATAAATTTCATGGTGACACTTGTACAGCAGGGATATTCTTTGTTATCTATTGTATACATTTTATACTATCATTTTTTACCGTTATTGCAAAGGTAATAAACTTAAATTACTTTTGTAACTATAAAAATGATAGTACAATAATTTATGAATTTTTTAGAACAAATGAAAAAGAGGTATACGGTCAAAAAGTATAATCCTCAGGGCAAAATCAGTGCAGAACAGATTACCGAACTGAAAGAGATCCTTAATTTAAGTCCCTCTTCTATTAACAGCCAGCCATGGAATTTTATTTTCATTAATAATCCCGAAATCAGAGAGCAACTGGCAGAAGTATCTTATTTTAATAAGGAAAAAGTATTGGAGAGCAGTCATGTGATTGTATTCCAGGTGATGAAAAATCCGGAAGAATTTGAAAAACAAATTGAGGAAAATCTTCCTGAAGGCTCTGTTAATTACTACAGAACCATGGTAAAACCAAATGGTGAAGCGGCTATCCGTTCATGGATGGGCCATCAGGTCTACCTTTCGCTGGGCGTTCTTCTCTCTGCATGTGCTGCAATGGGAATCGATTCAACTCCCATGGAAGGTATTGAAGCCGATAAATATGACGCAATTCTGAAAAACAATTCTTATGAAACACTTTTCGCCGTTGCAATTGGGGAAAGAGCTGACAGTGACAGCAATCATCCCGCAACGACCCCAAAAAGAAGACTGAAAAGTGAAAAAGTTATTTTAGAGTCCTAGTGGCACTATTGTCTTCAAGCAAAAATAAAAGCTGTTTCCGGGAAACAGCTTTTTGTATTATAATACCTTCAATTCTAAATCTATGGTTTTTCCAAAGAATTTTTTGGAGATCTTCTCAAAATTTTTCGTCAGATCTGAAAGATAGAAATGATAGTTCGGTTTTGGATTATTATCATTCAGAAGATGATACTTATCAAGAATAATTTTCAGGTGATTGGCCACAATATTAGGAGAATCAATCACACGGACTCTGTTCCCGTAGTACTGCTTAATCTCATCAATCAGTAAGGGATAATGGGTACAGCCAAGAATCAGCGTTTCAATATTTTTCAGCTTACTGTTGCTTAAATAATTATAAATGATAGCATGTGTAATCGGATGATTCTTGAACCCCTCTTCAATAGCAGGAACCAGCAATGGTGTAGCAAGTTCATCTACTTTGATCCACTTATTCTGCTTTCTGATACTTTTTTTATAGAGCCCTGAATTGACTGTGGCTTTCGTAGCAATGACTCCAACATTATTATGGATTTCATAGGCGACTTTTTCAGCGACAGGATTTATAACATCTATTACAGGAACTTTTCCATCCACAGACTGCATGACTTCATTCAAAGCATTTGCTGTAGCAGTATTACAGGCGATAACAATAGCTTTGCAATTCTGCTGAAGCAGAAAGTTGGTGATCTTGGTAGAATATTCGATGATCGCATCTTTGGACTTTTCACCGTATGGAAGGTGCTTGGTATCTCCAAAATAGATCAGATCTTCATGGGGAAGAAGTCTTTTGATCTCCTTAGCTACGGTAAGTCCTCCCACCCCACTATCGAAAATACCGATAGGCTGACTTGGTGAAAGATGTGAGTAGTCTTGTTTTTTAGTTTTCAAGTGCGCTGAAATTTTATACAAAAATAGTGAATAATCGGTTATTTAATTAAAATTGCTGATTGAAAAATCTTTTGGATATCTTACCTTATAACTTACTCTGATTTTTTTTGTTTCAGATGAGGAAATTTTAACATTCCACAGTAAAAATCCTTTCTCTTTATCTAATTCTGCGTTATCACTTTGAAGAAGTTCAATCTTTACCGTTTCATCCTTACTCAAAGGAATCTGATCCCGTATCTCAATACTGATAGCTTCTTTTTTATTATTTCGGATAACAAGATCGTAAGTAATGGTTTTTTCCTGATAGGAAGAAAATAATTTTTCACTTGCCTTATCATTGACCATTTCTTTACGTATACTAATCTTCTTGTCGTCACCAAGAGTAATACTCATTTTATCATTTGTCTGATTGGGATTAATTCTTGTTTCGCCAACATACATATTTTCAAAAATCACACTGGCAGCACCTGAAATCAGATTATATTTGTTAAAATCTTTAATATCTGCAACCAAATAGGCTGTAGTGTTGTATTTAGGAACTGTATAATATTTATATTCCGCCGGAAGTTTTATCTGTTTTAGATTGATAAAATGATCTTCATTGTTTGATAGAATATCATAAGGAATATCAGAATCAAAACTTACATTTAACTGATTTTCATTGATTCTAATTCCAGAACCTACCATGACAACTTCCTGAATCTCCGTCAATTGTATAGTATCTATTTTACCGGAATAACCATGGGTTTGCCTTCCTTCGTTCTTGTAAGAATTTAAAAACCAGGGGTTCATAGTTGGTGCCTCATTATTTCTTGAAGACCTTGCGTTAATCAGCGAAAGCTTTACCCCTTTCCAATCCAGTCCCGTATCCTGTCTTACCTTTGCTTTAAAAGTCACCTCTAAGGGCTCGCTAAGTTTATTGCCTTTCACTTCATAAAACGGTTCCCAAAAAACATTCTCCGCCAAATACCCCAGATCCATTTTTGCATTTCCACCACCATTGCTTACAACTCTCAGAACAAGCACACCATCAGAAAAAGCTTCTTCAGCTCCTGTATTGGCCTTGAGACGATTTCTCAAAGTCTCAAGCTTCAGTATGGTTTGCGTATATTTTTTATTGATATCAAGCTGTGCAATGCTTATCTCATTTCTTTTGGTCTTATAATATTCGGTCAGCTGCATCAACTGGGCTACAGTGGAGGTATTGCTTCCCACTAACAGTCCTTGATTTTTGTCTAACAGTTCCAATGTTTTTTCATTGGTCTGTCGCTCGATATTGATTTTCGTACTGAGATTTTCTAAAATAGCAATGCTGTCTTTAATTCTTTTTCCGATAGGATTATTACTATTCTCAAAATAATTTGAGTTGTAGCTGCTCCTGTATTGTACAGAAAGAATAGAAATATCTTTATTATTTGTATTAATCTGCATCGATTTTTCCACAATTTCATCTGAAATATTAGTTACAACAATCTCCGACGTTCCCGAAGGAAGCGAAACGCTTATCGAATTCTGGAGTTCAGCAGAAGACCTGTACACATTAACAGCATTAACTTTTGCTTTTGTAAAAATCGGTTTTTGGGAAAAATAGAAGGCGCTTAAAAAAAGAAAAAATAGTAGTAAGCTTTTTCTCATAGTTGATTATTTTTTATTTAATGTATACTTTCAAATATACATTAATAAACGTTATACCAAAAATAAATCTGAAGCGATTCCATCAGCCATAAACCAATGTTTTTCAGGTATTTTCAGATGATTATCTTCAGTGATCAAAATACCTTCTTCGATTTTCGATTTTATTTCATTTTGAAAATGATCAAGAATCTGATGATTGAATTTACTTTTGAGACTGTCAAGATCCACTCCCCAAATTGTTCTGAGGCCTATCATAATCATTTCATTGAACTGGTCTTGTTGTGAAAGGATTTCTTCTTCCTTGGCAAGAATCCCGGCATCCAGTTTTTTAATATACTGCTGATTGTTCGCTACATTCCAGCTTCTCACATCAAAACCATTATATGAATGGGCAGAAGGACCTATTCCCAGATACTCGTTATACTTCCAATAAGAAGAATTATGCCTTGAATAAAAGCCAGGTTTCGCAAAATTCGAAACTTCATAATGTTCAAATCCATTTTCTTTTAAAAAATCTGACAGATAATAGAACTCTCTATTCTGTTCTTCTTCTTTTGGACTGGCAATTTTGCCTTTAGCGATCCAGTTTTCCAATGCTGTTTTAGGTTCAACCGTCAATGCATAGGATGAAATATGGGGGATTTCGAGAGCTATTGTTTTGTTTAAATTTTCTTTCCAAATCTCCAAATTGGAGGTTGGCGAGCCATAAATTAAATCTATACTCAGATTTTCGAACCCAAAATCCTGGGCTCTTTTGATAGAACCTTCTGCTTCGGAAGCATTATGAGCACGATTCATTAGCTTAAGATCTTCCTCAAAAAAACTTTGTGTACCGATAGAAAGTCTGTTGACTGGAGATTTTGAAAGCTGTTTTAAGAAGTTTTTATCCAGATCATCGGGATTGGCTTCTAAAGTAATCTCAATATCCTTATCAAAACTGAAATACTTAAGGACTTCATCGATCATTGAATTGATCTCGTCCGCGGAAAGAATGGATGGAGTTCCGCCTCCAAAATAAAGTGACTTTAAATTTTTATTTTCCAATTCGTTTTTTCGCAGCCTGATTTCAGTCTTCATGGTAGTGATCATTTCATCCTTAAAATTTAAAGATGTAGAAAAGTGAAAATTACAGTAGCTGCATTTTTGTTTGCAGAAGGGAATGTGAATGTATATCATAAAAAAAGCTCTGAAAATTTCAGAGCTCAAATTTATTTAAATTAAATCAGATTAATATCTATATCCTCTATGATTAATAAAGTTATCAAAGTTATAACCTAAGCTCAGCATAAAGCTGTTTCCACCATAAGTCTGGATATCAGACATTCCGATGTTATAAGTTGCTCCGATCATTAGTTTATTAACTCTAACTTTAACAACTGGGGCAACCTGCAACTGCTGGCTGTCGAATCTGTTCTGTACCGTTCTGTAACTTACCCCGGCAGAAAATGAATTGATATCATTAAAGAAAGTAGCCATTAAGTTGTAGTCGATCATTCTTGTTGAATTCGTATTCAGGTTGATCAACGCTGATGGCGTTAAATAGATATTGTCAGCAAAATGCCAGTTATATCCTAAATTTAAGAAGAATTTAATTGGTGAAGGCTCAATTCCGTTTACAATAGCTTTATCATTACTTAAAGCAATATCGTTTACAGAGACTCCTGCAAAGATGTTTCTGTAGGTAGCAGCTGCACCAAAGTTGGCATAAGCCATAAAAATATTCCCTTCTTTTCCGATCAATAATGGATCGTAACCATCTTCAACATTCACTGAAGTATAGTCAAAGTTCATATTATAAAATGAAACACTGGTACCAAAAGAGAATTGGTCTTTTCTTTCTCCTTCACTACTTAGTGGAATAAAGTATGAAGCTCCCGCTGTAATACCGCCTGCAGAAATTGGTCCGTTACTGTCTCTAAAAATAGAGAGCCCTGCTCCTACTCTGTCGAAAATGTTCCCGTTGATTCCTATAGACTGCGTATTTGGAGAATCGCTAAACTTGTCAAATTGTTTGTGGTAATTAGCATTAAGCTGCACGTAATCGGTCTTTCCGTACTGAGCTGGGTTGAACAGGAATTCACCATCCAAAAGATATTGCTGATAGTATGGTAGTGATTCTTGTGCTTTGTATGCATTTGACAAAAGAGCTAAACATACGATAGCATATAGTTTTCTCATAACAAATCTTGATTTCAATTCAACAAATATAAAAAAATTCTCAATATATTTTTAGTTTTCTAAATAATTTCTCCATTTTTTTACGGCATCCGCCATATCTTCCGGCATTGGGCTCTCAAAATATAATTCCTTTTTAGTCGTTGGGTGTATAAACCCTAAAGTATGGGCATGGAGTGCATGTCTGGGTAGAATCTCAAAAACATTTTTTATAAACTGCTTATACTTAGGCAGATTCACTCCCCGAAGAGGGGTATGTCCTTCATATCTTTCATCATTAAACAAAGTATGACCAATATGTTTAAAATGTGCCCGGATTTGATGCGTTCTTCCTGTTTCAAGTTTACATTCCACCCAGGTCATATACCTGAAGCGTTCCAACACCTTGTAATGAGTCACTGCATGCTTACCATGGCTTCCATCCTCATAGACCGACATCTGCATCCTGTTTTTTGGATGCCTCCCTATATGCCCCTTAATCGTACCTTCATCTTCCTGAGGATTTCCCCAGACAAAAGCCCAGTACAATCTTTTTGTGGTTCTGTTGAAAAACTGTTTCGCTAAAAAGCTCAGTGCATATTCATTTTTTGCAACCACCAAAAGGCCGGAAGTATCTTTATCAATCCTGTGAACCAGCCCGACTCTGTCCAGATCAGATTTCTGTCCGTTCTTTTCAAAATGGAAAGCCAGTGCATTCACCAGCGTTTTATCCCAGTTGCCATGGCCTGGATGCACGACCATTCCCGGTTCTTTATCTACCACTACCAAGTCATCATCTTCATAGATGATCTTGACAGGGATATCCTGAGGAATAATTACATTCTCTCTTGGCGGATGGGTCAGAAGCACCGAGATCTGATCTCCGGGTTTTACACGGTAATTCTGTTTTACGGGGATTCCGTTTACGATTACGTTTCCTGCTCTGCAGGTTTGTGAAATTTTATTCCTTGAAGAGTTTTGTCTGTATATTAATAAGAATTTATCTATTCTTAACGGCTCTTGCTTTTTATCAACTATGATATTGAGATGCTCATACAATCCTTTATTTTCTTCATCAATATCGATGCTCTCCAAACTGTCGGAATCTAATAATTCTTCATCTAAGAAATCTTCGTTATCTTCTGCCATGATTTTATCTTTTTACGCAAAAGGCCCCAACATTTTGCAGTTGAAGCCTATATTTTATATAATAAATCGTTATTATTCTACTACTACTTTTTTAGCCTTTGGTTTTTGAGCTGGCTGCTGTGATGTATTTCCAGTCGTTACCGGCTTATTTGCCGACCCCTGATTGCCTGTCGCTGCAGTTTTAGGTTTTTCTGCTGCACTTCCGGCAGGTTTAGCTCCGCTGGCTGCACTCGTCTTGGGTGTCTCAGATTTAGGAGCTTCTTTTTTAGGAACAGGTACCGGCACTGGTGCAGGCGGATCATAACTTGGTGCAGACTGGCTTGGAGCTTCATCGTAATGCACAGGAGGCAGTGAAGTATCTACCTTCATACGGTAGATTGAATTCAGCTGTTCTACTTTAGCTCTGAGCTCAGCAGGTGTTCTTTTACTTGCCCAAAGATCTATCTGCATTCCCTGATCTCTTACATCTCCAGAAGCAGGATCCTGATAATAAATAATATCAGATTCATCCTTACTTCCATCTTCATGTTCTACCAATCCCACCTCAAACATACTTTTGGCAATAACAGCTTTCGCTTCTTTTACCGAAAGTCCGACCACACTAGGAATTGAAATATTCCTCATAGGTCCGGAGCCTACTACAACGTCAATCACAGAGAATCTCGGAAGACGTGATCCCGGATTGACAGCGTTACCTTTATATATTACCCTTAACAGGGCATCTTTCTGAATACTAGGTTCATAAATGGTATCACCAATCTTAAGACCTACCTGATCCAATCTCTGGAAAGCCAGTCCTGAATATTTATTGATTACATCCGGAACAGTAATAGGAGCCCATGTTCTTGGATTAACAACAATCCTTACCAGCGATCCCGGTTTTACACGCGAACTGGATAGAGGATGCATTTTTAAAACCTGAAAAGGCTTATATTTAGGATTGTACTCGGCACTATCTACTTCATACTCCAGTCCGGTATCTTCTAATATTTTAACGGCATCATACACCGATTTATTAATGACATTGGGTACAGGAATTTCCTGACCGTGATTGGTATGGTATTCCAACCAACGGAAAGTAAGCCACACCAATCCCACAAAAATACCGATGGCGACTACTAAATTCAGTAAAACTTTCCAATTGAAAAGTGATTTTAGCATACTTAAAAATACTTTAATTATAACGGCAAATATAGCTAATAATTTTAAATGTGCTTTTATTTAACACAATTCATTTCAATTTTAAAATTTCTGAATTTCCCTTATTGCATTACATAAAATGATTAAATTTGCCTTAATTGATACTATAATGGTTATGAGCAAAAAAAGTGTTGCCGTTGTCATGGGAGGCTATTCAGATGAATATGTGGTTTCCTTAAAAAGCGGTCAGTTGATCTACGATTCTCTGGACAGAAATTTATATGATGTATATAAAGTGGTCATTCTTAAAGATGAATGGTATTTCTTAGGTGAAAATGATAAAAAATATGAAATCAACCGCGGAGATTTTTCAGTGATATCTGATCATAATGAAAAATTGAAATTCGACGTATGTTTCAACATTATCCACGGAACTCCTGGTGAAAATGGAATTCTTCAAGCCTATTGGGATGCCATTGGACAGACCTATACAGGGTGTGATTTCTATCAGAGTGCATTGACTTTTAATAAAAAAGATACATTGGCTGTATTGTCTAAATATGGCATTCCTTCAGCAAAAAGCATTTATTTAAGAAAAGGTGAAGAGATCAATACCGATGAAATCATTGAAAGTCTTGGCCTTCCGGTTTTCGTTAAGCCCAACCAGTCCGGTTCATCACTGGGAATTTCAAAAGTAAAAGAAAAATCAGAATTAATTGCTGCCACAGAGATTGCTTTTAAAGAGGATAATGAAATCCTGATTGAAAGCTTCCTGGACGGAATGGAAGTTTCTGTAGGGGTTATCGATTTTAAAGGTGAAACCATCGTTTTAGGAATTACTGAAATTGTACCTACCAATGAATTCTTTGATTATGAGGCAAAATATGAAGGGGCTTCAGAAGAAATTACCCCTGCTAGAATTGACGATGCGACAAGAATCAGAGTAGAGGAAATCTCAAAAAGAGCGTACAATTCCCTTGGTATGAGTGGATTTTCAAGAAGTGAATTTATCCTTATGGACGGTATTCCCTACATGCTTGAAATGAATACCAATCCAGGATTCTCTCCTGCAAGCATTTTGCCCCAGCAGGCCAGACATTATGGAATATCACTTACAGATCTGTGTGGAAACGAAGTAGAAAAAGCACTTAATAAATAATAATAGAAGTTAGAAATTAGAGGTTAGAGAATGGAAGTTTGAAGATCGGAGATATAAACGACAGTACTATTACAATAAGTACGTTTTAATCCATCATTCAAAATTCATCCACCCACTCCTAACCCATAACTCATCATAACACGTAAAACATGAAAATTGCTGTTTTCCCCGGATCCTTTGATCCTATTACTCTGGGACATTATGATATTATTGAAAGAGCGGCTCCGCTTTTTGACAAACTGATCATTGCTATCGGGCAGAATTCCCAAAAAAAATACATGTTTCCCCTGGAAAAAAGAATGGAATTTATTCAAAATTCTGTGGCAGAACTTCCTAATGTGGAAGTTGATTTTTTTGAGGGATTAACGGTGGACTACTGCTTCGAAAAGAATGCACAGTACATTCTTAGAGGCTTGAGAAACCCTGCCGATTTTGAATTCGAGAAAGCTATTGCTCATACCAACCGAACTTTGGCCCACAAAAAACTGGAAACCATATTTTTATTAACCTCATCCGGAAAATCCTTCATCAGCAGCAGTATTGTAAGGGAGATTATCAATCACAACGGAGAATACGAATTGCTGGTGCCGGACTCTGTGAGGGTACAACGGTAAGTCATGTTTAATAGGTGATGAATTATGAGTAATTTCACTTATTGTCATCAATAAATATGTATCTTCATTACTTTGTTGAAATCATTTAATAGAGAATATGAAAACTGAAGTATAATGGCATAATTTTTAATACCCATTGCCCATTACCTATTACTCATACAATATATGCACGAACAGTTCAATTTTGCCATAGAAGTACTCGGAACTATTTCCTTTGCCATGTCAGGGAGTTTTGCAGCGATGCAGAAACGCCTGGATCCATTCGGTGTATTGATTATTGCGTTCGTGACTTCTGTAGGAGGTGGAACTGTACGGGATCTTCTTCTTGACATTCCGGTTTTCTGGATGCATGATCTGCTGACCTGTGCATTGATTCTTGGAACCAGCATATTTGCTATGATATTTAAGTCCATTGAAAAAAACTTCAAGGTAACCCTGTTTATTTTTGACAGTTTCGGGCTGGGATTATTTACTATAATCGGTGTACAGAAAGGACTCAATGCCAATATCCATCCACTGATTTGCATTGCACTCGGAACCATTACGGGTTGCTTTGGAGGGATTATACGGGATATCCTTTTAAACAGGATTCCGCTGATCTTCAGGAAAGAAATCTATGCCACAGCATGCATTGTAGGAGGGGCTGCATTTCTCTTGATGACTAAATTCATTCCGCTTTCCTATACATTTATACAGATCTTTACTATTGTACTGATCGTTGCTATCAGAACGCTAGCTGTAAAGTATCACTGGCAGATGCCCAAGTTCTATGGTTATGACCAAAACTCTGAGATGTGAAACCCTACTCATTTAAATAACATAAAAACGGCACCTGATCAGGTGCCGTTTTTATGTTTGTCTATTTTTCTTAGAAGGATTTCCCTCGCTGTCTCATATTAGGATTGTGCATATGTTTCTGCATAGACGGCATCTTCAGCTGATCTTTCATCATTTTGATCTGGTCTGTCATCATTCCTGCAGTGTCCAGTCTTTTTGCTTCTTCCAGAAGTTTCTGACCTTCCTGTCTTCTTCCTTTAGAAATAGCTGATGCAGCAAGATTCAATGTTGCCATGGCTCTGTCATGTTTCATATTCAGTCCGTATTCCAAAGCTTTTTTCATCAGAGGTTCTACCTTTGTCGGATGTTCCTGTGCCTGCGTAAGTCCCAATAAATAGTGGAAATAACCATATTGAGATTTATGCAGCTGAGCTTTATAATTTGTAATCCCATTTAACCACTCTGCTGCTTTTACCATATTCTGTTTTCTCAGCTGCCAGAAGGCTAAAAGGATATATTCATTTTTGATGAAAAGTAAAATAGGCAGTGCCGCCAGAAGGAATACTACGATTCCCCAGCCCAGACTTCTTGTGAAAATCATCATATAAAGTCCCAGAAGTATAAGAACTGCTGCAATTACAATTTTTATGTACTTATTCATTATTCAATTTTAAGAGTGCAAAGATAGAAAATTTACAGTTTAGAAGCTAGAGGTTATCGGTTAGAATTTTTATAACTATTCACTTTTGATTCGTTCAAATGTCTGGAAATAAAAATCGTATTGGTTCTTTTCATCTTTTTCATGAAAGACTTCTTCTGTTTTTTTCCAGGTATTCAGATTGATCTTGGGAAAGTAAGTGTCTGCTTCAAGATCAGCTTTCACTAAAGTCACCTCCAATCTGTCAACTATGTCTACGGTCTGTTCATAAATATTTCCACCACCGATGATGAATATATTTTCATCGATTTTTTTAGCAAATTTCACAGCTTCTTTAACGCTTCCTACAATCAGTACTCCCTCTTCAAACCAGTTTTTCTTTCTGGAAATAACAATATTAGTACGGTTAGGCAACGGCTTCCCTATGCTTTCATAGGTCTTTCTTCCCATAATGACAGGATGTCCGGAAGTTATATCTTTAAAGTGTTTTAAATCTTTGGGAAGGTGCCACAGCAGTTTGTTTTCAAAACCGATCTCGTTCTTCTCTCCCATTGCCACCACTATTGTTGTCATTCTAATAATTTTTTACAAAATTAGCACATAATTTGTATATTTGATTAGCACAAAAAATTAAAAAAAATAAACTATGAAAAATAAAGGCTGCCTGAGCGCAGGAACTATTGGTATTGCTCTGCTAATCATTGTAGGTGTAATTTTCTTCTGGGGGAAAAACGGTTATAATAATTTTGTTTCGAAAGAACAGAATGTCAATTCTAAATGGTCTAATATCGAAACGGTATATCAAAAAAGAGCCAATCTTATTCCTAACCTGGAAAGAACAGTAAAATCTTATTCTAAATTCGAACAGGAAACACTGACGAAAGTTGTTGAAGCACGTTCTAAGGCGACTTCTATCAACATCGATCCTACGAATATGACCGAAGCTGACCTGGCGAAATTTCAGGCTGCACAGGGAGAATTATCCGGAGCATTAAGCAGATTGATGGCTGTGGTAGAATCTTATCCTAATTTAAAGGCGGATCAGCAGTACATCAACTTTCAAAGAGAATTTACGGCTATAGAAAACAGCATCAGAACCGAGACTGTTTATTATAACGATGCTGCGAAAGATTACAATACAACGATCAAAACGTTCCCGAATAATATTCTGGCGAATTTTACCAACTTTAAAGAAAAACCATTCTTCAAGGCGGAAGCCGGAGCCGAAAAAGCACCTGAAGTATTTAAATAATAATGAACCGATTTCTGACCAATCAGCAGATTACTTCCCTTGTGGAGGCCATACAGTCGGCAGAAGAACATTCTACAGGCGAGATCAGGGTACATATTGACTCGAATACGGAAAACAAGAGTGCACAGACTGCATTTGAAGTTTTCAAAGAACTCTGTATGAATAAAACCGCCGACAGGAACGGCGTGCTTTTTCATGTGAATTTTGAACAGAAATATCTAACCATCATTGGTGATATAGGAATTCACGACAAAGTACACCAGTCGTATTGGGACCACCTCCATGACTATATCACTGCTGAATTTTCCAAAGGAAATTATTATAAAGCTTTAAAAAGCGGAATCCTGGAAACGGGTCTTGAATTAAAAAAATATTTTCCTGTTCAGGGAAAAAATCCCAATCAGCTGTCCAATGAAATTACGTTCTCTTAAACTTGTATTTTCATTCATCTTCTTCTGCTTTTACACTTTTGTATCAGCACAATACACGATTCCGCAAAAACCAGCGGTCCTATATCCTGTATTTGATGAAGCAGAACTGCTTACGCAGCAGCAAAAAGATGAGCTTAACCACAAGCTGATCAAATTTGCAGATTCTACTTCTACGGAAATTGAAGTGATCATTATTCGTTCCACAAAAGGGGAAGACGTCAATTTTCTGGCGACCATGTTCGGCGAGCAATGGAAAATCGGAAAAAAGGGAGTGGATAATGGTGTTGTTTTCCTGATTGCCACGGAAGACAGAACGATGTCCATTCAGCAGGGAAGAGCTGTAGAACAATACCTCACAGCTTCTGTAGCGGGACAGATTCTTGATTATATTGTCACACCCAATTTCAGGCAGGGGCAATGGTATGAAGGCATCAACAGAGGAACCTCAGCAATCATGGAGGCTGTTCAGGGAAAGTTCAAACCTACAGAAACCTCAGCACCTTCCGGCAATGGAAGTGCATTTAAGATTCTTCTTATCGCATTTGTTATCTTTATCATTATCGCTATTATCTTTGGCAACAGAGGCGGTGGAAGAGGTGGCGGCAATAATGACGACGACGACGTGATCATCACCAGAAGAGGCCGAAGAAATTATCCTGGTGGATTTTTCCCATTCCCGGGCAGCTTCGGAGGAGGCGGTGGCTTCGGAGGCGGAAGTTCCGGAGGTGGTGGCGGATTCGGCGGTTTTGGCGGCGGCGGAAGCTTCGGCGGCGGCGGTGCATCCGGCGGATGGTAACTAAAAATTAACAAAATTCAATATAATCGGGCTAACTGCCCGATTTTTTATTTAATATGCTAAAATGAGATCATTTCTTTGTTTTATCTTAATGTTAAATTCATCTTTACATATTAAAAAATTAACAAAACCGCTTAAAACCCATCTTTTATCCAATTTTTTTTCATTATATTTACGGAAAAGAGGTTTATGAAGAAGACGCTGGTAGTTTTTGCACATCCCTATTTAGAGCACTCCAATTCCAACGTAGAGCTTTTTAATTTCTATGTCCGTCACCAGCACTTTACCCTTAGAGATCTTTACGAAGAATATCCGGATTTTCACATCGCTGCATTCAGGGAGAGGAAGAGGTTACGGAACTATGACCGTTTCATTTTCCAGTTTCCGCTCATCTGGTTTGGAATGCCACCATTATTACGATTGTGGATTGATGAAGTATTCGACAGAGACTGGCTTAGGGAGGGGGAAACCAATCCTCTGGAAGGTAAAGAGGTCTATATTCTGATAACCACCGGAGGCAAAGAAAGGTCTTTCACCAAAAACGGAACTTATCAATACACTGTAGAAGAACTTATTAGTGGACTCATTGTATCACTAAAAGTTTTTAAAGCTGATATAAAAAATATCAAGATCGTTTACGAAGCCAATAAACTGAGCAAAAAAGACATTATTTTACATAATAAAGAATTTACAGAACTTCTCAATCAATAGCATATGGAGTCCAGCCTGGCAATGAATACATTACTTTTCTTAGGCGTAGCCATTATTATGGTTCCGCTGGCGAGAAAATTTGGCCTAAGTTCGGTGATCGGATATATTTTAGGAGGTATCATCATTGGTCCCTACGTTCTGCGGCTTACCGGAAAAGATGTGAATGACATTATGCACGCCAGCGAATTTGGTGTGATCATGCTTCTTTTTTTAGTTGGACTTGAACTTGAACCCCGGAAATTCTGGGAAATGCGGAAGAAAATTATGGGGCTCGGACTCACTCAGATGCTTCTGACCATCTCACTCCTTTTCCTCGTTTTCATCACTGCCGGATGGAGGATAGATAAAGCCATTGCTATAGCTATGTGTTTTGCTCTTTCGTCTACCGCAATCGTACTTCAGACCCTGCAGGAAAAGAATAATTTTAAAACTCTGGCTGGAGAAGCCTCATTCTCTACCCTCCTGTTTCAGGATATTGCTGTGATTCCTATTCTCGCTATCCTGCCAATCATTGCTAATTATAAAGCAAGCCATCATGATAATGAAATCCAGATTATTATCCAAAAACTGCCGGAATGGCTGCAGGCAGGAACCGTTATTTTAGGTGTTGCTGTTTTGATTCTTTTGGGTAGATATGTATTTGTTCCTTTCTTAAGATACGTTTCAAAGTCTGGAATGACCGAGCTATTAACTGCTTCTTCCCTATTCCTTGTGATTGGAGTTTCAGAACTTATGGCAGCAATAGGACTTTCGCCGGCGTTAGGGGCATTCCTTGCCGGAGTAATGCTCGCCAACAGTGAATTCCGCCATGAACTGGAAGCACAGATCAACCCTTTTAAAGGGCTGCTTTTGGCAGTATTCTTTGTAAGTGTAGGTTCTACCATCAATTTCAATATCATTCAGCAGGATCCTGTGTTTATTTTTTCCACTGTCTTTGCGGTTCTGATCGTGAAATTCGTGGTTCTGTATGCTATCGGAAAATTTTTCAAAATCGATACTCCGCAAAGTTTGTTTTACGCATTTGCCCTTTCTCAGGTAGGAGAATTTGCTTTTGTACTGATCAACTATGCGTCGGATCTTTATCTGCTAACTCCCGAACTTAATGCACAAATGATGGCTGTCACTGCAATCACCATGTGCATCACTCCAATCCTGCTGATCATCAACGACAGATTCATTACCCCAAAATTCATCAGAGAAATACCTGATGAAGAGAATGATTTTAATATCCTGGATAATGATATCAGCCAGAAGAAGATTATCATTGTCGGTTTCGGGCACTTCGGAAGTACGGTAGGCCGTCTTCTGAAAGCGAATAAAATATCAGCCACAGTGTTAGATCGGGACTCTGACCGGGTGAAACTGCTGAGAAGCTATGGTTTTAAAGTATATTATGGAGATGCAACGAGAATACCAACGTTAAGGGCTGCAGGAATTGAAGACGCAGAAATTTTAGTTTTATGCCTTGATGACCGGAATGACAATAAATTCATTGCAGATCTTGTCCGTGAACATTATCCGAAGGTCAAAATTTTTGTAAGGGCTAAAAACAGGATCGATGCTTACGAGTACCTCAACACCGGTATTGAAAACATTTACAGAGAAACACTGGGAACAGCCGTAGATATGGCCGTAGATGTTCTGCATGAAACAGGTATGAGAAAATATGCGGCCAGACGTCTTGGACAAAGATTTATGGCTATAGACAAAGATTCAGTCCGAAGGCTGGCTAAAGCAAAGGAAAGTGACGATGAAATCTTACTGTTTACCACAAAAGAAATCCTCCAGCGTGAGGAGGAACTACTGGCTTATGACAATCTTAATTTTGATAATAGAAACTGGGAAGGTTCCTCTTCAGTGGATGAGGAAAACGAGGATGAAAGTGAAACATAATTTCCAGATTGGACAGGTTAGAGATCTTCTAAAAACTGCTGATCTTTATTCCAGAGCTTTTTCTTTTTCAGTAAGGCCACCACATATTTCTTCAATTCATCAGATACCGTTCCCTGAAAAAAACAGGGATCTATTTCCTGCCCATCTTTATCTGCATAAGGTTTACATTCTTTTTTGCTTACCATTAAATTTTTTGTTTCTGAAGAAATGGTAACAGTTTGAACCATTTTATCTTCTTTGTAAAAATCCAGCTGAATGTCATATTGATTGGGTAAAGCATGGCCTGATTTGGGGGTCCTCAATAATGCAATGAGTTTTTGTTTTTCTGTCCTATTCAGACTTGCGGAACCAGTCTTTGTTATACTTTCTCTGACATCTTCATTTAATGGATAACTCAACTTTGTAATACTATCCTTCTTATAAACTGGAGGCTCCGTTGTTTTATCTTTAAAAGATATTATGGATATCATTATTCTATCCGAATCTTGTACAAAAAAATTATAATTTTCAAACTGCTGAGAAAATACATATGAAGAAAAACAAACAAATATAAAAGTACACAGGATATTTCTTTTTTTCATTTAATAATAGAATTAAGGTATGGAATCACGAGTAGGTATCAATTCAAAGTGATGTTATTTCTTGCACTTTATAAAAATAAAACCCTGATTGAAACTGACATCAATCAAGGTTTTTTATGATTTAAGTAAAATATCCCTTTATTGAATATTTACGCTTCCGCCACTACTTTCATGTTTGGTAATATTTTTAAGTTCACCTCTTTTAGAAACATCTACACTTCCTCCCGAAGATGCTTCGGCATTTAATGAATTAACAGCACTGATCTGAATGCTTGCACCGCTGGATGCATCAGCTTTTACGTTGTCTGCAATAACATCTTTGGCAGAAATGCTACTTCCTGATGAAGAACTGATATCAGCATTTTTACTTTTCCCTGAAATATCAAGGCTTGCTGCTGAAGATGCTTCAATATCAAGATCCACCGCCCATATTTTCCCGCTGTAGCTGCTGCTGCTTCCCGCTGAAATATCAAAATCATTGGCTTCCAAATCCCCTGAAACGCTAGCTGCACTGGATATATCGATGCTTAATTTATCTTGTGTGAATTTATCTTTTATCTTGATACTTGCTGCTGAATTGGCAACCAGCTTTGTAAAATCTTTCGTGTAGATCTTAGCTTTCACATTATGGCTGTTCATCACTCTTATCCCTTTTTTGTAATGGATATGAAGCTTCCCGCCGTCGTTGTCTACAAGGATTTCATTAATGATATTTTCCGGGGCAGAAATAACTACTTTCTCAGTTTCTGATTTGATTACTTCAGCATCAATAGCCTGTGAAACTTCTATTTCGTCAAAATCTCCGTTAAATACTTTCTCTTTAACCGGGCCATTGTCTTTGTCGATCACTTTGTCTACCCAGCCACTATTACTATTATTGTCATTGTTTCTTCTATCATGTTTTTCATTACATGATGCCATCAGCGAGAAGGCTGAAAGTACAAAAAGAGTTGTTGATTTCATGTTTACTGCTTTTATAAATTAAGTTTTAATATCTTTATACTTTAATAACAACTAATTTATGAAAAATATTTCATCGGTATTGTTAATTTCTGCGCTGGCACTTAACCAATCTTGTACTACAATGAAGAAAACCGATACTCAACAGGAGATTCCTGTTACCGATCCATCTTTATCTTCAAACCCTTTTATGAAGAAAAGTAAGCTTCAGTACGAAGCTCCGGAATTCGATAAAATAAAAAATGAACATTTTAAACCTGCTTTCGATTTTGGCCTTAAACAGCACGATGCTGAGATCCTGAAAATCGCCAATAATCCTGAAGCTCCTACTTTTGAAAACACAATTGTAGCCCTTGAAAAAAGTGGCGAAGTTTTAAAAAGAGCTACTATAGTATTTTCTAATCTTACAAGTGCCAATACCAATCCTACCCTTCAGGCGTTAGATGAAGAATACGCTCCCATATTTGCTGCGCATTCCGATAAAATGTACCTGAATGAAAATTTATATAAAAGAATAAAGTCGATTAAAGAAGACGGATTAGATGCTGAAGGTAAAAAACTTGTACAGTTTTACAAACAAAACTTTGAAATTGCAGGCGCAAATCTTTCTGCAGCGGATAAGGAAAAATTAAAGCAGATCAATCAGGAGATGGCTTCACTTTCTACTCAATATGCCAATAAGCTATTGGAAGCAAGAAAGCAGGGCGGTGTATTTTTCTCTGATGCTAAGGAGCTGGACGGGCTTTCAGCGGACGAGATCGAAGCTGCAGCAACTGATGCTAAAACAGCAGGACAGCCTGGAAAATATTTACTTGCACTTCAAAATACAACACAACAGCCTCTTCTTCAGAATCTGAAGAACAGAACAACGAGAGAGAAACTTTTCAAAGCATCCTGGCTGAGAGCTGAAAAAGGTGATGGAAACGATACCCGTGAGACCATTGAAAAACTAGCCAAACTGAGACTTAAAAAGGCACAGACTTTAGGTAAAAAAAGCTTCGCGGAATGGAAACTTCAGGACCAGATGGCTAAAACACCGGAAGCAGCAACTAATCTGATGAACCAAATCGCGACTCCTGCTGTAGAAACAGCAAGACGTGAAGCTAAAGATATTCAGGATCTGATCGATCAGCAGAAAGGAGGTTTCAAGGTAGAACCATGGGACTGGAATTTCTATGCAGAGCAGGTAAGAAAAGCAAAATATGATCTTGATGAAAACCAGATCAAACCTTATTTTGAAGTGACTACCGTTTTGGAAAAAGGAGTATTTTATGCTGCTGAAAAGTTCTACGGACTTACTTTCAAAAAGAGAACTGACCTTCCGGTTTATCACCCGGACGTGGTAACCTACGAAGTTTTTGACCACGACGGAAAATCTATTGCAATCTATTATCTTGATTTCTATACCAGAGATTCTAAAAACGGAGGGGCATGGATGAGTAATTTCGTTGAGCAGTCTTACCTTTTAGGAACAAAGCCTGTAATTGTCAATTGTTATAACTATCAGAAACCAGCACCGGGGAAACCTTCACTGATCAGTTATGATGATGTTTCTACGATGTTCCATGAATTCGGACATTCTATCCATGGGATGTTTGCAAGCCAAAAATATCCATCCCTTTCCGGGACCAGCGTTCCGAGAGACTTTGTAGAATTCCCTTCGCAAATCAATGAGCACTGGGCTTTAGATCCTATCGTTCTCAAAAATTATGCGATCCACTACGAAACCAAGCAGCCGATTCCTCAGGCTTTGGTTGAAAAAATTAAAAAAGCAGCTACTTTTAATCAGGGATATATGACGACAGAACTTGTTTCTGCGGCGGCTCTGGATATGGACTGGCACACAGTAACCAGTGAAAGTCAGCTGATTCCAGTTCTGGATTTTGAAAAACAGTCATTAGCCAGCCACGGATTTACTTTAGCTACCGTGCCTCCAAGATATCATACTCCTTATTTTGCTCACATCTGGGGCGGAGGATACTCTGCGGGGTATTATGCTTATTTATGGTCGGAAACCCTTGATAATGATGCATGGGAATGGATCAAGAGCAATGGCGGTCTGACCAGAGAAAACGGTGACCGTTTCAGAAAATACATTCTTTCTGTAGGAAATTCGGTAGATCTTAATCAGGCATTCAGAGATTTCACAGGACATGATCCGGATATCAAACCTTTATTGAGAAACAGAGGTTTTATAAAATAATTTGTTAAAAGCATTCGTTTTCGGATGCTTTTTTTATTTAACCGCAAATCTCATCAATGTTTCAGTAAGAACGCCCTTATTCTTGTGCAAATTTTGCAGATCATCAAGATGTTTGCATTATTATTTTAATCTGCATGACACAAATAAATCGTGTAAATTTGTGCTTTAAAATGTATAAAATGAATTGTCCCTGCTGCTCAGGAAAATCTTATGAAGAATGCTGCCAACCTTACCACACGGGAGAAAAACATGCTCCAACTGCGGAAGCTTTAATGCGCTCACGTTTTTCTGCATTTGCAATACCGAACGGAAAATACCTTATGGAAACTACATATCCGGCAAAAAGAAAGTATCACAATACAGAAGACCTGCAGGAATGGGGAGAAATTAATGAGTGGACAAAACTGGAAATTATAGATAAGCCTTCTGTCAGTAAAGTTGAATTTAAAGCTTTTTATACTGATGAAGAAGGAAATCAGCAGCTCCATCACGAATTGTCAAAATTCAAAATGATTCAGAACCGTTGGTTTTATGTGAGTGGAGAATTTTTAGAATAAAAGAAAAAAATGTCCGGAAAAAATCCGGACATTTATTATAGTTTAGTGAGCCTCAGTCCCGTCAATTCCATGAGCGTGACCATGCGTCAATTCTTCTTCTGTTGCAGGACGTGTATTTACAATTTCCACCTGGAAATCTAAAACTTTCCCAGCCATTGGATGGTTAAGGTCAGCGATTACTGCTTCAGGTGTTACCTCTACTACAAATGCCTGGAAATTATTTCCCTGACCATCTGATAAAGGTAAAATAGCTCCTATAGGAGGAACTCCTGATTCCTGGAACATATCGATAGGCAACTGCGTGATAGAGTTTGGATCCTGTTCTCCGTAAGCTTCTTCCGGCTGAATGACAAAAGCTGCTTTATCACCAGCTTTAAGGCCAAGGATATTTTGTTCAAATTTTGGAATCATCATTCCTACACCATATAAAAATGTAAGTGGGTTTTCTGCTGTTGTTTCTTCTACAAGAATTTTACTTCCATCTTCTTCGATCGTGTGAAGTATGTAGCTTACTGCTACAACATGGTTGTGTTCAATTGTCATATTTTATCTTTTTTTTCGCGATGTTTTTCACGATTAACGGCACAAATATACTATTTTTGAAATGATTGGATGTTTAAAACCTGTTAAAACAAAAATCTTAAAACAGCATCCTTTTTACTTTCCGTCTTTTGTTTCGTTTCGTTTTTTCTGTCTCAGCACAAAGAGGTACAGACTTTCTACTTTGGTTCTCGCCCAATCTGTTTTTCTTAAAAATTTCAGAGAAGAGTTGATGCTCGGATTATCAGTAAAGCACTTGATATTGATCTGCTCACCAAGTTTTTCGAATCCTTCATAGTATTCTACCAGTTCTTCAAGAATGGCATCGAGCCTTTTTCCGTGTAAAGGATCTTTTGATTTTTCTTCCATAACGCAGTAAAATTAAAATATTTTATCCGACTTAGCGACTAAAATTGTTTAAACTCCCAATCTTTAGTATTTTTGATGAGTGTATTTTTACCTAAAAACTATTCATTCCGAAAATAAATATGAGCAAAAATAACGAGGAAAACCGGAAAAAACATAAAAAGAAAATTGATCAGAAAAAACGTAAAATACAAAATGCAGAAGCAGAAAGGAAAGCACGTTTAAAACAAATTCGAGAAGATTTTAGAGCCAGAGAAGCCGATAGCAAACCATAATAATCATTAATATTTTGAAACCTGGCGGCTTTGAAACCCATTAGGTCAGAAACTGTAAATTGTCTTTTGCTACAGACAAGGTTATTTTCCAAATGTAATTTACTGTCAGTTACAAATAAAGCTTAAATTAAGGTAATCCCTATCTTTAAAATTACATTTCATATTTACTTTAAAACAATAATAGAATTTTCATGAAAATCCTCCACACCGCAGATTGGCATTTGGGAAAACGACTGGACAGATTTTCCCGTCTGGAAGAACAGATTTCAGCAATGGAAGAAATCATCTGCATTGCTGATGAAGAGCTTGTTGATCTTATTCTTGTTGCCGGTGATCTCTTTGATAATTTTACACCAGGTACAGACGCTGTCGAACTGTTTTATAAAACACTGAAACGGTTATCAAAAAATGGACAACGTCCCGTGATCGCTATTTCAGGGAATCACGATTCTCCCAACCTCATCAATGCACCTGATCCGCTTGCCCGGGAATGCGGTATTATTTTAATCGGTCATCCTAAAACCGAAATTCTACCTTTCGCAACGGAACATTTCAATATCATCAACTCCAAAGCAGGATTTCTGGAGCTTAAGCTTACAAATACAGATTTCCCTGTACGGATTTTACATACTCCTTACGCCAATGAGATCCGCCTGAAAGAATATTTCGGTGAAAATAAGGAGGAAGAGATTAATAAAGTACTTTCTGAAACCTGGAAGGAACTGGCAGATCAGTTTTGCGATACGAACGGCATTAACCTGCTGACGGCTCATCTATATATGAATAAGAGAGGAGCTGAAATTCTGGAAGAGCCGGAAGGTGAAAAACCCATCAAGATCGGAAATGCAGACCTCATCTATTCGGATATCATTCCTGAACAGATCCAATATACAGCGCTGGGACATCTTCATGCTTTTCAAAATATCGGAACACAGGAAAAGCCTGTTGTCTATTCCTCTTCTCCTCTATGTTACAGTTTTAGCGAAGCAGGACAGACCAAATATGTTTCAATCATTGAGGCAGAACCGGACCAACCTGTATCATTCGTGAAGAAGCCTCTAAAAAGTGGAAGAGCTTTGGTAAGAAAAACCTTTACCTCGGTTGAAGATACCGTTCACTGGCTTACCGGAAATCCCAATACATTTATTGAATTAACACTGGAAAGCGAAACGTTTCTAACAGCTGACGAAAGAAAAATGATTTATCAGTCGCACAACGGTATCGTTCATCTGATTCCGCGAATTAAGAACAGGGAACTTACTGAACAGGAAAATCCTGAAATTAATCTGAATCAGAATATTGAATTCCTGTTTAAAGATTATTTCAAATCTAAAAATGGAGGCCAGGAAGCCAATGAAGAACTTATGAATTTGTTTAACGAAATTTTAAATGCCTAAGCATGATACCTGTCCAATTAACGATCGAAGGTCTGTACTCCTATCAGGAACGCCAGACCATAGACTTTAAAAACCTTACAGATGCCGGATTATTTGGTATTTTCGGTGCTGTAGGTTCCGGAAAGTCATCAGTGCTGGAGGCTATTTCTTTTGCTCTATACGGTGAAACAGAGCGTTTGAATATGCGTGATAAAAGGGCTTATAATATGATGAATTTGAAGTCTAACAGTTCTTATATAGAATTTGATTTTATCAATTATGAGAATAAATTATTCCGCGCCACCAGAGACTTCAGAAGAAATTCGAAAAAATTCGAAGATGTAAAACCGTATTCTGTAACATTCTACGAGCAAATTGATGGTAAATGGATTCCTTTGGACCATACCAATGCGGAAACTGTTATTGGCTTAAGTTATCCTAATTTTAAAAGAACCATCATCATTCCACAGGGGCAGTTTAAGGAATTTCTTGAATTGGGTGCTGCAGAGCGAACGAATATGATGAAGGAAATCTTTAGTCTTCAACGTTATGATCTTCAGAACAATGCTTCTGTTTTGTACGGAAAAAACAGGTCTGAACTCGATCAGCTTGAAGGGCAGTTAAAAGGTTTTGAAGAAATTAACGAAGAAAATATTCAGCTTCAAAAAGGATATCTGGTAGAAGAGCAGAAAAAGTTCGGGGAATCCAATCAAAAGTTTGAAGAGATTTCAACGACCTATCAGCAGCTGAAAAATTTAAAAACAGATTTTGAAGGTTTAAAACAAAACAGAGAGCAATTTGGTAAGCTATCCGAACAGAAACCTCGGATGGATGCATTGGAGGCACAAACAGAGCTTTATGATAAAGTTTTCAGGATATTCAATCCTTTAATTGCTGAGAAAAATAAACTTTCCAAAGAAATTGAAGTCAAACATAGTGAAAAGGAACTTCAGGTTAAAACTTTACAGGAAACTGAAAAGGATTTTAAAGCAATTACAGAACAGCTTTCAATTCTTGAACCACAGTTTAAAGCATTGGAACAATCCAGGGCTCAGGAAAACGATCTGAGTCTGATGGTGAAAATTCTGACATTCTCCAAAGAGATCAAAGCTCTTAAAGACAGAACAAAAATAGGTTCTGAAAAGGTAAAGGAAGTCGAAGACAACAGAAATATTATTCAGAAAAAGATCGATACATTCTCTAGGGATGTAGAAATTCTGAAGGAACAGAAGCTGGATCCGGTTGTACTTACAGCTGTTGGAAACTGGTTTATACAGCAGAAAAACTTCAAAAAATCACAGCTGGAGCAGATCAGTAAAATTGAAAACCAGCAGAAACAGATTACAGAAATTTTGGAGGAGCTGAAACGTTTTTCTTTTCATGAAAATTTCAGAGAAGATTTCAGTACTCATAAGACTGCTCTGGAAATTAAGAAAAAAGAGTTTTCGCAAAAACAGGATCACTTAAAGATCCAAAAGGAACTTTCGCATTTTGCCAGTGAACTTCACGATGGTGAATCCTGCCCTCTTTGCGGTTCTGAGGAACATCCCAATATCGTGGAGTTTCAGGATGTACATACCGAATTACAGGAAATTCAGGAGAAAATCCAGGGTATAGAACAGGAGTTGTTGAAGAACCAAACTCAAGAGGCTGAAATTGAGAAAATTTTAGCCCGAAAAAAAATATTTGAAGAACAGCTTATTGCTGAACAAAAAGCGTTGGCTGAGATTCAAAAAAATATTGAAAGTCACATTCAGCATTTCGTTTGGAAACCTTTCAGTCCGGATCAGGAAGAAGATTTTGAAAAAAAACGCTCGGATTCTTTTGCTCTGGAAAAAAAGATTGAAGAAATCAGCCAGCAAGTTACTTTAGAAAGGGAAACTTTGGAAAGTGAAAGCAAGACCTTAGATAAATACAGAAGCGCCCTGGAAACTTTCAGACTGGAAGAAGCAGCCAAACAAGAACAGATTAACATCAACCGCTCCAACCTGAAAACGCTGGACTGGATAAGCTATGAGCAAAAAACCGTAGCTGAGGTTGAAGATGCTTATCAGAAGCTATCCCAATTTAATACAGAAACGGAACAAAATTACCAAAAGGCATCACAACAGGAAAAAGTACTTGCACCTAAACTTGCTGAACAAAGAACTCTCGTCAATCAATCTGAAAAACAGATTACGGAACTTGAAAAAGAAATTTCAGAAAATAAGGAAGCGATTACTTTAGCGCTAACCGAACATAATTTTGCAGACTTTAAAGAAGCAGAAAATATTTTAGGTCAGAAGATCAATGTACAGGATGAGAGAACCAAGATTCAAAAATTTAAAATTGATTATGAAACTTTAAAGAAGGTCATTGAGGGTCTTGAATTAAAGCTGAAAGGACTTACATTCGATGATGAGCAATTTTCTCTGGCTGAAAAACAGTTCACTGAAGCTCAGAATGATCTGAAACAGATGAATGATTCTGTTGTAAAAATCAGGTCAGAAATTGAAAGACTGGAAAAGGAATTCCTGAAGAAAGAAGAGTTGCTAAAGAATCTTACCAGTCTTCAGAAACGTTCCGAAAATTTAAAATTGATGATGAACCTGTTTAAGGCAGCCGGCTTTGTACAATATGTCTCCTCCATTTATTTGAGACAGCTTTGCGATCATGCCAATGTCCGTTTTCATAGAATGACGAGAAACCAACTGAGTCTTCAGCTGAATGAAAGTAACGATTTTGAGATCATCGATTATCTTAACGAAGGCAGAAGCAGAAGTGTAAAAACTCTTTCGGGAGGACAGTCTTTTCAGGTCTCTTTAAGCCTGGCTCTTGCATTGGCAGAAAGTGTTCAGGCCAATGCACAGGCCGACAAAAATTTCTTTTTTATAGATGAAGGTTTTGGAACTCAGGATACGGAATCCGTCAATATAGTATTTGAAACCCTGACGAATCTGATGAAAGAAAACCGAATTGTAGGAATTATCTCGCACGTGGAAGAGCTTAAAGAAAAGATTCCAACGGCACTCAACATTGTGAAGGATGAGGAAAGAGGAAGCTTAATTGAAATTGTATAGACTTTGGATATCAAATAAAAACCTCTGCTGAATAACAGCAGAGGTTTATTTTATAGATTCTGAATTACCGGCTTTACTTTCTCCCCAAATAATTCTATCGACTTCATCATGATATCGTGAGCCGGATCACCAATATCCATATGTCCAATGAATCTTGTGATTCCGAAAATCTCTTTCATGTACGCTATTTTATCAGCCACTTCTGCAGGATTTCCAATGAATAACGCTCCATCTCTTCCCCTTCCTCCTTCATACTGCATTTTCGTGTAAGGCGCCCATCCTCTTGATGCCCCGATTCTGTCCATCTGGGATTTGTAGTTATTGAAATATCCGTCCACCACAGCCTGATCGTCGCTTACAAAGGTATGCGAGTGAATCGCAATCTGCATTTCAGACACATCATGTCCGGCCTTTTGATATTCCTGTTTGTAAAACTCAACAAGATCCTGAAACTGTACAGGCATTCCTCCGATAATGGCTACCACCAAAGGCATTCCTAGTTTTGCAGCACTTAAAACAGATTGCGGAGTACCACCTACAGCTCTCCATATCGACAGTTTGCCATCATTTTTTGCCCTTGGATAAACGGTCTGATTCTGCATTGATGCACGAAGCTTTCCTGACCATGTTACATTTTCTTCTGAATTGATCTTTAAAAGCAGTTCCAGTTTTTCATCGAACAGTTCTTCATAATCGTTCAGGGAATAGCCGTATAACGGAAACGACTCGATAAAACTTCCTCTTCCCACAAATATCTCTGCTCTACCGTCTGATATAAGGTCTAATGTTGAAAAATCTTCATATACTTTAACGGGTTCGGAAGAACTTAAAACCGTAACTCCGCTTGCCAGCTTTATATTTTTGGTGATACTTGCCGCAGCAGCCAATACCATTTCCGGTGACGAAACTGCATAATCCGGACGGTGATGTTCTCCCATAGCAAAAACATCAATTCCAACCTCATCCATTAATTTTACCTGATCCAGTATTTCCCGGATCTTCACTCCTGCATCTCTATATTTCCCGGTAACCTGGTCAAAAGCCAGGTCACCAAACATTCCTATTCCTAATTCCATATTTTTAGATTTTAGATACACAAAATTACAAATGAAAAAGCTCAAAAACATTGATGTTTGTTAAGATCGGATTTTGCCTATATTTGGCCCTGTTTTTAATTTATAACATGAAACTTATTATAACTGCATTTCTGCTAGCGTTTTTCAGCTTGTCCTTTTCTCAAAGCAAAACCGAGATCTATGTGATTGGAAACATCCATGACAGTGTCCCCAATTATCACCCTAAAATACTGTTCGACATCCTTGATAAGGTAAAGCCGGATATCATCCTTCATGAGGTCGACAGCCAGGGAATGAAAGACTACGAAAATGGAATTAAGATTACAGAAAATGAAATCAAAGCAAGCAATTCATACCTGAAAAAATACCCGGAAACATTAAGATCTTCTTTTGATTTTGAAGGCCGAAATCAGTATAGAAAAGACAGGGGAATGGTTCCGACAGATAATTTGTCGGTGAAACTCATCGACAGTCTGTATCAAGCAAAGAAATTAGCACCTTCAGAAGTGAAGATTTATGAAAATTTCACCAATCTTACAAAAGACCTGATGAAGATTGCAGAACTATCTCCGGAAAATTTCAATAATTCCACGACTGATCAGATCTCAGGAAAAAGACAAAATTCCCAGTATTCAGAGCTTTTAAAAATCATTGAAGCAAGACCTGAATTTGCGAAAAGATTTGTTGTAAAGCCAAACGGAGAAAAGATCAGCTACAGAGATGGTTTTAAATTAATGTCAGGATTCTGGGATCTTCGAAATCAGACTATGGCTAAAAACATTTCCAGGATTGCCGAAACCCATCCGGGTAAAAAGATTGTTGTTCTTACAGGTTTTCTTCACCGGTACTATATCATAAAAGAATTGAAAAGAATCAATAACGGCACGTATGTGATCAAAGAATTTTATGATTAATCTCCGATATTAAAATACATTTTACTATTAACATAAAAAACCAGCCTTGCAGCTGGTTTTCTTATTATTTCTTCAGATACTGATCAAAGTAATCTGTTACTTTCTGCATCAGATGAACTCTGTCTTTTCCGATCACATTGTGCGGATGTCCCGGATACACAAAGTAATCTAACTGCACTCCGTTGTCTACCGCTGACTTGATAAATTTAATGGAATGCTGCCATACCACCACATCATCCTGAGCACCATGGATCATCAGTAATTTTCCTTTCAGGTTCTGCACTTTGTCCAGCAGATTAGCTGCAGCATATCCCTGAGGGTTTTCCTGTGGTGTATCCATATATCTTTCACCATACATGATCTCGTACATTTTCCAGTCGATAACCGGTCCTCCTGCAACTCCCACTTTAAATACATCCGGTTTACGAAGCATGAAACTGGTTGTCATAAATCCACCAAAGCTCCATCCGTGAATACCCATTTTCTGAGCATCAACATAAGGAAGGGATTTTAAGTAATCTACTCCTTTCATCTGATCATTCATTTCCGTTGTTCCCAGGTTTCTGAAAACAGCCTGCTCAAACTTCATTCCACGGTTAGAAGAACCTCTTCCGTCCATGGTGAAAATGATGTATCCGTTTTGAGCCATATACTCGTACCAAAGATTTCCTGAAGCCGGGAAGGTATTCGTCACCAGCTGAAGATGTGGCCCATTGTACAGGTAAACAATAACCGGATATTTTTTGCTGGCGTCAAAGTCTGTCGGAAGAATGATCTTTCCATAAAGAGGTGTTCCGTCATCAGCTTTTAACTCTACATTTTTAATTTCAGGTCTCTGATAATTTTTCAGTGTATTTTCAGAGGTTAGAATATTTGTAGACTTTATGGTATTGGTATTAATGATATTTACAGATCTAGGTGTCCCTGCATTGCTGTAACTGTCATATAAATAATTTCCATCACTGCTTAAAATACCTGTATGTACTCCTGCTGCATCGTCTAAACGCTGCATTTTGAAATTTGTCCAGTTGATCTTATATAGATGTTTCTCCAAAGGCGTTTCTTTCGTAGAAGTGAAATAGATCTCCTTTTTCTTTTCATTAAATCCTAGGATATCGGTTACCAGCCAATCTCCTTTGGTAATCTGTGCTACCATTCCTTTTTCCAGGCTGTAGTGAAACAGGTGGTTGTATCCCGTTCTCTGGCTCTGCCAGATAAAATCGGTATTAGAATTCGGGAAGAATGTAAGTGGATGCTGAGGTTCAACATATTTGTCGCTTGTCTCTTCGAACAGCGTTTTGACTAAATTTCCTGTAGCAGCATCGTACTGATTCATTTTTACATGATTCTGTCCGCGGTTCAGAACACCCACAAAAATATATTTTGAATCGGGGCTCCATGTAACTGCTGTGAGATACTGATCTTTTTCGCCTTCGATTTTCAGGAAAGTTGTTGACTGATTTTTGATATTATAAACTCCCAAAGTAACTTCGTGGGATTTTTGTCCTGCCATCGGATACTTGATATTGTGATTTACCGCCGGCGTTACAGACCAGTCAATAACAGGGTAATCTGCAACCATGGTCTGATCCATTCTGTAGAATGCTACGGCTTCAGAATTGGGAGCAGGGAAAATTCCGGTATCGATTCCGAATTCATTTCTGTGAACAGCTGCCCCTCCGTTGATGATATTTTCATCTGAATCGTTGGTTACAGCGATTGTTTTTCCGTTTTTGTTTACAAATAAATTATTCTTTACAGTAAAAGCAAAAGTTTGGTTATCTCCAAACATTTTTACATTGGAAGCACTTTCGTCTACTGCCGCAGCTGTTTTCACTTTCCAGGCGTTTCCGGATTTTTCTATCCAGAACATCTTGTCATTGGCACTGAAATAACCATTTGAACCGCTGATGAATTTAATCTGTGGAACCCCTTTCAGCTTGGCATCCGAAAAGGATTTGTTCAGCTGAGTCAAAGACACTAAAGTATCCTGTTTATTGGTCTTAAGATCGGTGATCAGATACCCTCCTTTCACAGCCTGAATATAGGATTTACCGTCAGCAGCCCATGAGAACTGCGAGATATTTTTAACGGCAAGATTTGTTCTCAGTCCATTTACTGCCTCCGCCATTGTAAATTTTTGGGTCTGAGCAAACGCAGAACTGCCCAAAACCAGCATCAATAAAGAAAATTTATATAATTTCATTGTATAGAATTGAATCCATCAAAAATAAGAAATAAAAATCATCCGTTAATTAATGTTAAATAAAACATTCGTAAAATAGGATATAATGTATGGATAAAAATAAATCCTTAACTTAATAGTATAAAGAATAGGAGGAAATTAGAGTGCATCATAAATCGTTCATGGTGAATTTTACCACCTGCGATAATTGATCATTCACATAAAAAATAGGAGCTGTTTACATTTCTTATCCTAAATCAATGACTGGTATATGTCCGCTACCCTACATTTGCATTATTAATAACAATCAAAAAAAATACAATACAATGGCAACAAAATGGAACCTAGACCCAACACATAGTGAAATTACTTTCAAAGTAAAACACATGATGATTTCTAATATTAAAGGAAACTTCAGAACTTTCAATGCTGAGATTGAAGCTGAAGATGATACTTTTTCTAATGCTAAAACAACGGCTACCATCCAGACTGATTCTGTTTTTACTAACAATACAGACAGAGACAATCACCTGAAGTCTGCTGAGTTTTTTAACACGGAAGAGTATCCTTCTATCACATTTGAATCTCAGGCTTTAAACGATAAAGTAACAGGAAACCTTACCGTTAACGGTATTACAAAACCTATTACTTTAGATGTAGATTTCGGTGGAATCAATGTTGATCCTTGGGGAAATACAAAAGCAGGTTTTTCTTTTGAAGGAAAGATCAACAGAAAAGATTTTGGCTTGAACTGGAATGCAGCTCTTGAAGCAGGCGGTGTTATGGTAAGCGAAGATGTAAAAATTGCCGGAGAATTACAGTTTGTAAAACAGGCCTAATAAAAAACGGATTGTTGGGGGTGATACGCACTACACAGTGGCTGTATAACCGGAAATGGAAGTAGTTCTAAAAAGCACCCCAAATATCTATAATTTAACATAAGGGTTCAGGGATTTTTCTAAAAGCCTTGAGCCTTTTTTAATTACCATTATTTATGAACCTCAATGATCTACAGAACATCAGCGATAATTTTGGAAATACCCAAAGAATGCCCGTTTTATTTCTTGGACACGGTTCGCCGATGAATGCTATCGAAGAAAATGAGTTTGTACAAGGCTTCAGAAAGGCTGCACAGGAAATCCCAAAACCTAATGCTATTCTTTGTGTTTCTGCTCACTGGTATACGCAGGGAACATTCGTAACTGCGATGGATATGCCCAGAACAATCCATGATTTTGGCGGTTTTCCGAAAGCTTTGTTTGATGTACAGTATCCCGCTCCGGGAAGTCCGGAACTGGCAAAAGAAACGGTTGAGCTTTTAGCTCCTCTTTTGGCGGAAGAAGATCACAAATGGGGTCTGGATCATGGTGCCTGGTCAGTAATCAAGCATATGTATCCCAACGCTGATATTCCTGTCATCCAGCTGAGCATTGATTATACAAAACCTCCGCAATATCATTTTGATCTGGCCAAAAGACTGAATAAACTGCGTGAAAAGGGTATCCTAATCATCGGAAGCGGAAATATAGTACACAATCTCCGGCTGATCGACTGGAAAAATATAGATACTGTAGGCGCCGGCTGGGATTGGGCCGTAGAAGCAAGAGAAAAAACCAACAACTGGCTCCTGGATGGAAATTTCCAGAATATTATAGAATATCAGAAACAGGGAACATTTCTTCAGTACGCGGTGCCTACCCCTGATCATTATCTTCCACTGATCTATACATTAGGACTAAAAGATCAAAGTGAAAACCTGACTTTGTTTAATGATGAGCTGATCGGTGGATCTTTAAGTATGACGAGTGTAAGGATTGGATAAACTGTTTTTATCATTCTTTTTTATCACTAAAAAATTAGTAATATTGTTTTACCATGAAAAAAGCAATATTACTATTTTTATTTATACTCCCTTTATATGCTGTAACTGCACAGATTATTAAAGGTCATGTAGTCAATGATACCGGAAGTTTTATATCCGGAGTGAATATCTATATTGACGGAACTAAAACGGGAACGGTTTCAAAAGATGACGGCAGTTTCAGTTTAAGCGTTTCCGGAAATCCTGGAAATGTTGTTTTTCAGAAGGACGATTATACAACTTTTACCACAGCTGTTTCCGCAGTCATTAATAAAAATCTGAAAGTAGTTTTAACAAAAACGAATGCCATTGAGGAGATCAGGCTGGTTCCTTATACTTCGGAGGCCTATATAAATTACATCAATTATTTTCTTGATACTTTTATCGGTTCCGACCGCGATCGTGTAACCATAAAAAACCAAAAGACTTTAAAGTTTTCGTATGACAAAAAAAATAATTTTTTGAAGGTAAAAGCGCCGAATACTTTAATCATCGAAAACAAAAACCTGGGTTACGAAATTCAGTACAATCTCATCAGTTATTCACTGGATTTAAATAGCAATACCGTCAATTATACCGGAACAAGTTTTTTTAAAGAAACAAAAAACACGGATAAAACTAAGCTCAACAGAATGAATGCATATGATGGAAGTCTGCTGCATTTTTTCAGAAGCATTTATAATCATACGATCTCAGAAGAAAAATTCATTGTGAATCATGTCGTGAAAACGCCAAATCCCAAATATCCTACTGAAGAAGAACTGAAGCTGCTTGAAGATTTTAAGCAGATCATCCGGAGTTCTGCAATGGTAAAAATTCCTGAAAACATCACTGATATTTCGCAGAGAAAAAACAGTCAGAAACCCTATGCCCTGGCTATTGTTAAAACACTTATCCCCGATTCAGATTATGTAACAAGAAAAGACGGAAAGGTTATTTTCAGTTTTAAGGATATACTCCAGATCAATTATCAGAAATATTTCTATGAGATTAACGGAAAGGAGTTTATTAAAAGTAAATATCCTGTGACATTATCCTCTTTCCTACACCCCGAGGGAGAGCTGTTTGAGGTTTCAAAAGAGGGAAATATCACCAATCCGGACCAACTGATCAACGAAGGCGACTTTTCAAAGAATAAAATTGAAAATATGCTTCCGCTTGATTATCAGCTGGGAGACTGAGATATTCCCCTGATATTTTTTACTGAAATCTTTTTTTACTGTACTGCTTTCAGAACATTAATATTTCCATATCCGTAGCTTGAATTTACGGTCGGATAATACGTAGCAGACTGTCTCATTTTATTGAGTACCTGATCTCTTGTCCATGAAGGATTTTTAGACCACACCAAAGCCGCGATACCCGCAGTTGCCGCGGTTGCTACTGATGAACCGCCTACATAATCAGCCTGATTGTTGTAATAGCTTAAAACCGGAACTGTATTTCCATTGGCTCTTTCCATCTGGAAGGTAAAATCGATCTGACTTCCTGTATGGCACACATCACATTTCTGGTTAGAAGTTCCTTCTTTTACTCCGGTTACTGCCTGTGTCTCGGACATACTTGCAGGGAAAATCACCCCTACAAAATTGGTAAAACTGGTAGAAGTACCTCCTGCACAAAAGATGAGTTTTCCTTTTGAATAGGCATATTTTACACCATCTTCAATTTTCCCCACTGAAAAAATATGCCCCATGGACATGGAAATAATCTTTACACTGGTATTATTAGCAAGATTCGTAAATGCGGTTTTAACTCCGTTTTGCTCACTGGAAGTTTCCAATATCACATTGGAAGCAGCACGATAAGTGATTAAACTGGCATTGTAAGCAACACCTACAGGAAGTCCTGCATTATTTTTAGGAGCAGCCATTACGGAAGCCATTTTTGTTCCGTGTCCGCACTGATCAGCCGGACCGTCGGTAGTAGATCCATTGACATATGATCCAAATTTACTGATGGTTCTTCCGGAAGAAGCTCCGGTATTAAAACTGGTTCCCAAAAGCGTTTGCTCCGGTGAAACTCCTGTATCGATAAGCCCTATGGTTACTCCTGCTCCCGTGCTGTGATTCCATGCATTTGGAATGTTGTGTTGGGTAAAAGCCCAAGGAACTTTTGCATTGGGTGCAGTAGTGGTATAGTCTGCAGCATTTAAAGCAGTGGATTCAAAGCCGCATCCTGATGAGGATCCGCTTGATTTAGCATTGGGATTAAGCCCGTTTTCTATTTCAAAATAATGATAGTCTCCCGGTTCTACATACCGGATGGTTTTCATTTTTCTCAGGGCCGAAATGGTTTCCTCCTTTTCTATGATGACGTCTATCTGATTGAGATATTGATCTGAAGCAATCAGGAATCGCTCCTGCCCTGCACTTTCATGCTTTCTGATCACCTCTAAAACATCAGTTTCCATGGTTTTACTGTCTGCAGAAAGGCTTCTGTCAAAATCATCCTTTGAAGACCCGAATCCAATGGATACCATTCTGTTTCCTCTAAAAACAGCGCTCCACAACAAATGATCGGAAGCATTTTTCCAGTTGAAAGAGCCAGTGTTTTTGATGGTACTGTTGATCTCTGCGTTGATCTGCTTTCCGGTCAAAGGATCTTTCTGAATGATTTCAGTTTTAGGATTCTCGTTTTGAAGTTCATCATTGGTACATGAATTCATGACGAAAAAGAGCGCCAGTAAGTAGAATACTTTTTTTTTCATAGTTTTAATTGTATGGTTTGGAATTACAATATAACTCTTTGGCGTGAATTAAAAGCTTAGAAAAAGTAAATTTACTATTACAGGAATATGAATAATTACAACCACCCTTTGAAACAATTACAATTTTTTCTCATAACAGACACTATTATCTACACCTACATACTGCCCATAGTTAGGAATTCTGTAATATCCGCTTTTTTCATAAACCGAAAGTGCTTCGTTCTGCTCCAGTGAACTTTCTAAAACTGCTTTTGAATATCCTGATTCTCTTGCCCATGATTCCAATTCCTTAACGATGGCCGTTGCCAATCCTCTTTTCCTAAAGTCCGGGCTCGTATACATTCTTTTGATCTCTACCGTATCTTCAGAAAACTCCTTAAAAGCTCCGCAGGCAGCAGGAAGTTTATCGATGTAGATCACGATACAGTTTTTGATGGCATCGATTTTATTGAACTGATCATAGAACGCATGATCATCACCATTCCTGACGGCAAGATCGGCATCGAGAAGTTTAACTAAATTACGGAAATCGGTGTTGGAGGAATCGGTTCTGTTTGTAGTCATATTTATTACTATAAGAATCTAATGTAATTTAAAAATTCAGTCTTAATACAAAAGCTTCCCCTATGAGAGAGGAAGCTTGATATTGATTTACTTTTGAGCGATTAATGACCATCGCTGCTTTGACAGTTCTTTCTTATTAAGCTTCAACCTTAAATTTCCTTTCGTTGATCAGCTCCGCGATCGCCAGCATATCTTTTCCTATCAGTCTGTCGTCTTCCAGTTTCTTAACTTTTGAACGGATGATCGCAAAGTTTTCTTCGATGATCTTCGAACATTTGGAAGGTCTTCTGAATTCTAATCCCTGGGCTGCAAACATCAATTCCACAGATAAAATATTCACAAGATTTCCTAAAACCTGATTGAATTTTCTACCGGAAATACTTCCCATAGAAACGTGATCTTCCTGTCCTAAACTTGTAGGAATGGAATCTGCTGATGCCGGGAAACATAAAGTTTTGTTTTCTGTAACCAAAGCAGCAGAAGTATATTGTGGAATCATAAATCCAGAATTTAATCCTGAGCTTTCAGTCAACAATCTTGGAAGTCCGTACTTCCCTTCTAATAATAAGTAGCTTCTTCTGTCTGAAATATTTCCCAATTCAGCCGCGGCAAGTGTCGCATAATCCAATGGAAGCGCCATCAGCTGTCCGTGGAAGTTTCCTCCGGAAATAGATTCTTCAGCACTTAGAATGATCGGGTTGTCTGTTACAGAATTCAGTTCTGTTTCGGCCATCATCTTAAGATGTTCAAATGCATTTCTGCTGGCACCATGTACCTGAGGTACACATCTCATAGAATAAGGATCCTGAACTCTCTCGCAATCCTCGTGAGCTTTCATATTTTCGGAACCTTTTAAAAATTTAAGCATTCTTGCCGCCACCTTTTTACTTCCCTCAAAAGGTCTTATGTCGTGAAGTTCTTTTTTGAAAGGACTTTCAGAACCTCTGTACGCTTCAATACTCATTGCAGCCGTCATATCTGCCAGGTTTAATAAGTATTCAAATTTTTCTAAACCTTTGATCGCATGAGCCAGAATAAACTGTGTTCCATTGATCAATCCTAAACCTTCTTTCGGACCTAAAACCAGTGGTTCAAGACCGTGTCTGTCCAAAACGTCCATGGTTTCAAAGATCTCATCTCCTTCCCAAACCTGTCCTAATCCAAGCAATGGAAGTACAAGATGAGCAAGAGGTGCCAAATCTCCGGATGCCCCTACAGAACCCTGTTCAGGGACTACAGGTATAATATCTTTTTCAAGCATCAGGATCAGTCTTTCAATCACTTCCAGAGAAACCCCTGAAAAGCCTTTTGACAACGCATGAACTTTGGCAATGATCATGATCTTTGAAAATTCCTTATCGATAGGCTTTCCTACACCTACTGCGTGGGAAATTATAAGGTTATACTGCAGCTGAGCCGTTTCGTCAGCTGATATTTTAGTATCACAAAGGGGTCCGAAACCTGTATTGATCCCATAGACACATCTATCGGATTCTACTATTTTCTGAACGTTTTTCTGAGATTTAAGGATCTGTTCTTTGGCTACTTTATTAAGTTTAGCTTTATTTGGTTTTTTACAGATTTCCAGAACATCATGGAAAGTGAAAACATCTACACCGTATATCATTTCTAAAAATTTCCTTAAAATTACGCATTTAACAATAATTGTAAAAGCTAAATTTCACCGTCTTATCTTTTTCTGACAATGCGTGAATTAATTTGCTATTTTTACCGCCAAATAAAAAACGATTATCAATAACTTATGAAACTCAAAACTCTACTGCTTACATTGTGTCTTGCGGGTACTGCCACTTTCGCCCAGAAAGTAAAATATTCTAAGGAAGACATCAAAAAAATGGAAACCTATCTCTTCAACGAGGGTTTTAATACACCATCTCCGAAGAAAACATCAACGATTGTTTTAAAAGACGGAACCTCCCATAAAGGTTTCTGCGGCAAAATCGAAACAAAAAAGGGACAGATTTACGAGGTTTCTTTAAAAGACAGTATTACGAAAAAGAATGAAGTCTTTAATGCTGAGCAGATCAACGAAATGTATGTATATCCTACCAACGCCGAAAAAATCGCGAAAGTTGGGAAATACATGGGAAATATCAGAAACTTTGGCACTAAAAAACTGACAAAAAATACAGCCGGTGGAAGAATACATTTTGTCAATCAGACGGTTTCGCTTAAGAATAAAAAGGATGATAAGGAATTTTTGATGCAGCTGATCAATCCTGAGTTCAGTGATATTATATCTGTATATCACGATCCGAGAGCTAAAGAAACAGGAGGCTTTTCTATGATGGGTTCTCCTCAGCTTGGTGGTGGCGTTATCAAATCTTATTATGTAAAGAAAGGTGACAAGGTCATGTGGCTTCATAAGGATGACTTCGAAGATCATTACGATTTCCTTTTTGGCGACAATACGGAATTCATGAAAAAATATCCTAAAAATTCTGTTGAATGGGATTATTTAAGCTTCCTGATCAATGAATACACCGCGATGAGTAACGGATAAAATATGTAACCATATTATTAAAACTGCAGAAAATTCTGCAGTTTTTTTGTTCTTTTAAATCCCGGATGGATTCCGTAATTTTGTTATATGAATCCTTCTTTAGAATTACAGCTTAAAACTTTACCATCAGAACCGGGCGTTTATCGTTATTATGATAAAAACGATCAATTGCTGTATGTAGGAAAGGCCAAACATTTAAAGAAAAGGGTTCTCTCCTACTTCAATAAAAATCTTCCGGGTTACCGTATCAAAATAATGGTAGGAAAGATTGTACGTCTGGAAACAACGATCGTCAACAGTGAATATGATGCTCTTTTATTGGAAAACAATCTGATCAAAGAACACCGTCCTTTCTATAATGTCTTGCTAAAGGATGACAAAACCTATCCCTGGATCTGTATCAAAAATGAAAGTTTTCCGAGGATTTTTCTGACAAGAAATGTAATCAAAGACGGATCCGAATATTATGGTCCGTATGCTAAGGTCCGTCCTGCAAAGATTTTACTGGATACCATCAAGCATATTTACAAGCTTCGGACCTGTAATCTTAATCTTTCGCCTGCTAAAATTGCAGATGGAAAATATAAAGTATGCCTGGAGTACCATATTAAAAACTGTGAGGGCCCATGTGAAGATCTGGAAAGCAAGGAGGACTATGATGAAAAGATCGATGCTATCCGTGGAATTATAAAAGGGGATTTCCGCAAAGCAAAAGAGTATCTGGTGGTTCAGATGATGAAACATGCAGAAAATCTTAAGTTTGAAGAGGCACAGATCATCAAGGAAAGACTGGATATTCTGGAAGATTATCAGGCTAAAAACACGGTTGTCAATCCAAATATTGATGATGTAGATGTTTTTGGAATGACCAGCGACGAAACGGCAGCTTATGTGAATTTTTTTAAGATCAGAAACGGAAATATCATCCAGAGTTTTACCACTGAGATCAAAAAGATTCTTGAGGAAACGGATGAAGATATTATGGAAGAAGCCCTGATTGAAATCCGGCAGAAGTTCAGCTCTGATTCTAAAGAAGTATTGCTTCCATTCCATCTTTCTGTGGAGATTCCAAATGTAAAGCTGATTGTTCCAAAAGTTGGAGATAAAAAAAGGATCGTCGAACTTTCAGAAAAAAATGCGAAGGAATACCGTTTGGAAAAATTGAAACAGGTACAGATCGTAGATCCTGAAAGGCATACCAACAGAATTATGGCAGAAATGCAAAAACTGTTGAGAATGCCAGTCGAACCCAGACATATTGAAGGTTTTGATAACTCTAATATCCAGGGAACAAACCCTGTTTCTGCCTGTGTTGTTTTTAAAGATGGAAGACCAAGCAAAGCTGATTACAGAATTTTTCATCCAAAAACAGTAGAAGGCGCCAATGACTTTGCTACGATGGAAGAAGTGATCTACCGACGTTACAAAAGGTTACTTGACGAAGGGGAAGATTTACCACAACTGATCCTTATCGATGGAGGAAAAGGACAGCTTTCTTCTGCTGTAAAAAGCTTAAAACTATTGGGACTTTACGGAAAAATTACCATTGTAGGAATTGCGAAAAGGCTCGAGGAGATTTTCTTTCCTGAAGATTCTATTCCATTATATCTGGATAAAAAATCGGAAACCCTAAAGATTCTGCAGCGGGTAAGAGACGAAGCTCACCGTTTCGGAGTGAAGCATCACAGAACGAGAAGAAAAAATTCAACGATAAAATCGGAACTGGAAGAGATTCCAGGCGTAGGAGAAAAAACTATTGAACTGCTGCTTTCCAAATTAAAGTCCGTAAAACGGATTAAGGAGTCGAGTCTGGAGATTTTGGAAGAGATTCTTGGGAAAAGTAAGGCTAAAGTTATTTACGACTACTTTAATGGTAACTAGTACATCAAAAATCCTTAACTCATTCTTTCATTTGAATTAAGGATCATTATTTTGTTTATTTAGATGTATATTTTATTTTGAGGAGAATACTTCTTTCGCAAACTCTCCATTTGATTGCGGAACATCAATAACAATATTTCCATTTTCAAAGTATCCAATGGTAGAACTTCCATCCGAAAGTTTTACTCTGAAGACATCTTTCTTTGAAGATGTTTTAAAAACAGCAAATGGCACAGAACTACCACCGTCTGCTAAGATAAACTGATTCGCATCAACCTGTATTTTCTGAAGGCTCAACTTACCGTTTGTATATTTGCCGGATTTACTTTCTGAAACAGTCGAAGATGCGGATTCTTCATTCTTTTTCACAGTCTCCACATTTGGGCTTTCAACCTTTGTAATTTGAATATTTTCCAGCGGTCTTGAAGCCGGAAGTGAAACCAGAGATAATTTAAGCGCATCCTGATAACCTTCTTTATATTCTTTCAGATTTGAATTTCCTTTAGATGAAAAGATCACTTTTCCATTACAATCCTTGAACTCGAGTTCTACTTTGTTTCTCAGAAAGCTGCTTTTATTGCTGATATTACCTACCGCAAAGCTGCAAGAGTTTTTTTCAATCTCTGAAGGCCATTGGTCTTTGCCTTCCTGAATCACTATATATCCCTTTGATTTCAGAGCTTTTGCCAGAGAATTGTCAAGGTCATAAGAATTCTTCTCGAAATCTCTAAATGTCTGAGGAATGGAAATATATTTATAATCTGAAACTTTCTGTCCGAAAACAACAGTTGTCGCTAAAATAAATGTGAGTACAGAAATCTTTTTCATCATTTTTAAATTACATTGTAAAGTTAATCATTTCTGAATGCTCCCATATCCAGTTTAAGAGAGAAAAAATTAGAATAGAAATTAGATCCTCCGATCCCTGAATTGGTGATGGCATAATCCAATGTAAGTCCTCTATATTTAATCCCAATACCCGCACTAGGCTGGAAAGACACTTTTCTCTTAAGGTCCTCAATATCGGTGATAGACTGGAACCTGTTCACCCCAAGTCTTACAAATATCATTTTCTGATATCCAAGTTCTGCACCGGCATAAGGCGTTAAACTTGCAAAATCTGTAGATACCAAAGCCGCTGTTTTAGCAAAATCTACATTGATCCCTGCTTCAGGCAATACATAAAGACTGCTGTTGATATTAAATACTTTACTTGCCCCAACATTCAGCTTAGGCATTGTAAGTTCCATTTTATCTTTTGGAGCAGGGTTAAACTCTTCACCATTCACTACTGTTGAAAGTTCTTTTTGATTGATGCTCCAAAAGTTGACGGTAGTCGTTGCATCACGCAACATACCCCCAAACTTCCATCCGTTGTCGGCTTTATATATTGCTCCGATGTCGAAACCAAAACCATAACCATTGGCAAATTTACCCACATTTCTGTAGACAATTTTAGCATTGACCCCTACATCCAGTTTAGGATTTCCGCCAGGATGAAATGCATAGGAAAGGATAGCTGCATAATCTGACTGGGAAAATTTCGTTATTTTATCATAATCAATATTTCCTTCAGCATCAATCATCTGTGTTGTATTCAGGATATTATCAACCCCTAATCTTACTACAGAAACACCAAATACACCTTCCTCAAGAACTTTAGCATAGGCAAGATAGTCGTACTTTGCTATAGATTCGAAATATTCTGCGTGCATTGCTGCTCCCTGCCAGTCCCTTTCAACGGCCATTAAACCGGCTGGGTTCCACATAGGGGAGTACACATCATCCTGATTGGAAATTACGGCTCCACCCATAGCCAGACCTCTGGCACCGGCTCCAATATTAAGAAATTCATTGGAGTACTTTCTTATGATCTGTGATTGAGACAACCCAAACATCAGTGAAAATGCAATTAAAAAATATTTCTTCATCATATAAATTTGATGCTTAGTTAAAGTTTTTTTGTTTTTTTGTTTTTCTGGATTTTATTAATCCATTGACAATGATTGCCAGTATCATAACTCCTGAAGCTCCATAAAATACAGGACTCATTTCTTCTGATTCCCCAAAGATAAAAAAAGCTAGTATAATTCCGTAGACCGGTTCTAAATTAACTGTTAAAATTAGCGTAAAGGGCGAAATATACTTCATCAGGTTTACCGATTCAAGCATTGGAAAAGCAGTAAAAACACTTGCCAACAAGCATATTAACGCCAGATCCCGATAGTTTATTTCATTCATTTGAAAAATCTGTCCGGTCATCGTATAAAATATGGACAGAATCAGCCATCCACAGAAAATTTCATAAAAAATAATATTTCCTGAACTCGTTTTCCCAAACATTTTGCCGTTAAACACAGAGAAAATAGTCCCGAAGACAGCACAAAGAATACCATATATAATACCTTCTTTAAAATGAAACTCTGTTTTAAAGATCATTAATATACAGGCAACAATTACCACTCCCATGACAACCTCCGACACATCGATCTTTCTTTTAAAAATAATAGGTTCCAGTATGGATGCAAATAAGGTCGAAAGTGAAAGACAGCTTAGCGCTATTGAAACATTGGAGACTTTAATGGAATAAAAAAAGCAGTACCAGTGAAGCGCCATCGCAAATCCAATTCCGGCTAACTGGAAAAATATTTTTTTTGAAACTTTGATGCTCTCTTTTTTATAAATCCTGATGAAGATAAATAAGAATATGGCAGCAAACAACATTCTGTAAAAAACCAGAATCTGAGCATTGGCATGAATCAGTTTTCCCAAAATTGCAGTAAACCCCCACAAAAAAACAATCAAATGCAACCTGAAAAGTGCTAATTTTTGCATATTCTAACTTCTATAAATTTTTAACAGGCAAATTTACAAATAGGCTTTTACAAATCTGATAAAAAATATAAATTTTACTTTAATAAAAAAATCTTTAATAGGTGTTCGCCTTATTTTTCCTGAATAATTTCTGACAATCAGCTAAAAATAGAAAATATGGGTACTATAAAAACTTTAGCTCAAATAAAAGGAGTTGTGATCTCATCGTTTAACCGTCTCTTTTAAAGTAAAAAAATCATAGATTTGAGTAATGAAGTTAAATAAAGATATTAGAATTAAAACAGATCGCCTGTTGTTACAGCCTGTAGACGAATTATATGTTGACGATATCAATACCTGCTTCACGGCGGAAGTGACGAGATATATGCCTTTCAGCCCGGAAGGAGATAGAAATGATATTCTCAGTTTCGTGGAAGAATCAAAAAGATCGCTTTCAAACAATACTGACCTGGTTATGGTTGCACTTGACTCTGAAAATAATTTCATGGGCTGCTGTGGAATCCATCATATAACGGAAGAATCGGTAGAACTCGGTTTATGGCTGAAAAAAACTGCACAGGGGATTGGATTGGGTACAGAAATAATAAAGAGCCTTATTGAGTTTTTAGAAAATAACTTTATTTTTAAATATATAATCTATCCCGTTGATCAGGAAAATATAGCGAGCAGAAAAATACCGGAAAAATTAGGTTTTAGTCCTTATAAAAAATATCAGAAAAATAAAGACGGATCATCATTTCTCAATATCATCGAATATAGAAAATATTACCCTGCTTAATTTTTTCAACATAGCCTTTCAGCTTAGAACAGTATAAGCACAAAAAACCCTGAAAATTTGTTCAACGTTCAGGGCCTTCAAATAATAAACTATTAAAAAAATAAACTAGGAACTTAGAGTATTTATCAGGGATTATTATCCCCTTAACTCTGAAGTAAAGTTAGAAAAAATATAAGTAATTCAAAAATATTTTTCTGTTAAAAATATCACAAATTTCTGAGAACCAATATATTAAACACTTGTTTTACTTCAGGTCGTATTCATTAGAAAAATAGTATCTTTAGGCGTAAAAAATTGAAATTTTATGGACCTTGAATTCAACAAACGGGAAGATCAAAATAGATTAAAATTATCCGATCTCAATCAATTGCTCGCTGAAATAAAAAAAGGAGGCGGTGAAAAGAGGCTTCAGAAGCTACGTGACGAAGGAAAAATGACGGCAAGAGAAAGAGTTGAATATCTTCTCGACAAAGGTTCAGATTCCATAGAAATCGGTGCATTTGCCGGTTATGAAATGTATAAAGAACATGGAGGATGTCCAAGCGGAGGAGTTGTAGTTGTGATGGGGTATGTGTCAGGAAGACAGTGTCTGGTTGTTGCCAATGATGCTTCTGTAAAAGCAGGTGCATGGTTTCCTATCACCGGAAAGAAAAACCTTAGAGCTCAGGAAATTGCAATGGAGAATAAACTTCCCATCATTTATCTTGTAGACTCTGCAGGTGTTTATCTTCCTATGCAGGATGAAATTTTCCCTGATAAAGAGCATTTTGGACGAATTTTCAGAAATAATGCTAAAATGAGTTCTATGGGAATTGTTCAGATCTCTGCTGTTATGGGGAGCTGTGTTGCCGGAGGAGCTTATCTTCCTATTATGAGCGATGAGGCTATGATTGTAGACAAGACAGGTTCTATTTTCCTTGCCGGAAGCTATCTGGTAAAAGCTGCTATCGGAGAAAGTATTGATAACGAGACCTTGGGAGGAGCTACTACACACTGCTCAATTTCCGGAGTTACAGATTATAAAGCTAAAGATGATAAAGATGCTCTAAACAGGATCAAAAACATTATGAAATCTCTTGGAAGTACTGAAAGAGCAGGCTTTGACAGAATTGAAAGCTTTCCACCAAAAGAAAATCCCGATAATATCTTCGGAATTGTACCGGTTTCGAGAGCTGAGCAGTATGATACCTATGAAATCATTAAATGTCTGGTTGATAATTCGGAATATGAAGAATATAAACCAGATTACGGAAAAAGTATTATCTGCGCAACAGCCAGGATTGATGGCTGGTCTGTAGGAATTGTAGCCAACCAGAGAAAACTTGTCAAAAGCGGAAAAGGTGAAATGCAGTTTGGTGGTGTAATTTATTCAGATTCTGCAGATAAATCGACAAGATTTATCGCCAACTGTAATCAGAGAAAAATTCCTTTAGTATTCCTTCAGGATGTTACCGGATTTATGGTGGGTTCAAAGTCAGAACACGGTGGAATTATTAAGGATGGTGCTAAAATGGTTAATGCAGTCTCTAATTCTGTTGTTCCAAAATTTACGATCATCACAGGAAATTCTTACGGGGCAGGAAATTATGCCATGTGTGGTAAAGCGTATGATCCAAGATTAATTGTAGCATGGCCTTGGGCAGATCTAGCCGTAATGGGAGGATCACAGGCTGCAAAAGTTCTGGTTCAGATTCAGGAATCTACCTTAAAAAAGCAGGGTAAAGAAATTTCTGAAGAAGAGCATAATGAAATTTTAGATACTATTACAAAAAGATATCAAAAGCAAACAGAAGCAACTTATGCAGCAGCAAGGCTTTGGACGGATGCTATTATCAACCCTACAGATACAAGAAAATGGATTTCTATGGGAATCGAAGCAGCTAATCACGCTCCAATTACGGAAAAATTTAACCTAGGAGTTATTCAGGTTTAAAAATATCAACCTTATATTAACAGTACGTTTATTTTTTTAATATACATCAAGAAAACGGCAATGTGATAAACAATTCATGTTGCCGTTTCTTTTTATTTATTAACTTTATAAAAAATCACTTCATCATGAAATGCAAATTAACTTTCATAGTATTCCTCGTTTTTAACCTTTTTTGGGGACAGAATATTTCACAAGAATCATCCGTACCAGGCAGTGTTTTTTCTTTCGATTTCCAAAGATTTGAAAGTCAATTCCGGGAAAGCCGTGGAAAAAAAGAAAAAATATCAAAGGGATCAATCAAAATTCCATTGGAAAACGGAAAAATCATAACATTTACTCTAAGTGAGAACAGGCTTACAGAGCATAGGGTTAATTCAATTCTTACTTTTGATGGAGTAAGTTCTGATCGGAGTTCTTCCTTAAAATTATCTGTTTTCAAAGATCACTTTAACGCTATTATTAAGAATGATGAAGGATATTTTATTGTAGAGCCTTACAAAACATCTCCCGGCGAGTACAGAATATACAATGCTTTCTCCAGATTTGATGAAAGATTTACCTGCGGAGTGGAAGAAAATGATATCCTTAATGAATTAGCGATAGTCAAGCAGTCTTTATCCTCAAAATCTGCTGTAAATTTTCCATTTGGAAACCAAATTAAAAAATTTAGGCTGGCAGTTGCTACTACCGGAGAATTTACCCAGGCTTTTGCAGGAAATACAGATAATGCCTTGGCAGAAGCGATAAACATGGTCAACCTGATCAATAAGATTTATGAATCCGAGGTTTCTGTGACATTCGGTCTTATCGCTGATACTACCAATAAAACACTAATATTTACGGATCCCGCTACAGATCCATTCACAGTAGATCCTTCATTTGCGAGTGCTGCTAATTCGCAAACTGGCTTTAATACCTTAAATACGAATACTACACTGGTCTATAATAAATATGACATAGGACATACATTCAATATTTTAAGCAGCGGAGGAGCTCAGGGTCAGGCTGGTCCGCAACCCTGCAATAATACTTCGAAGGCTAGAGCGTGGAGTCAATGGGCTCTGACGATGCCCAAAGGGGTTGTTGCCGGTTTAATTGCTCATGAAATGGGCCACCAGTTTTCAGCCGGACATACTTATAATGCAGTCGGAGGAAGCACTGGCAGTCCTACATTCTGTACAAGCGGATGGAATGCCGCTGCCGCTATTGAACCAGGTGGCGGATCAACGATCATGGGCTATTCAACCAACTGTGCTATCCCGAATAATCAAACCAATACAGGAAATAATAATTTGAACTATTTTAATGCAAAAAGTTTAGATCAAATTCTTGCCTATTTGCAGTCACCAGCCAACTGTTATACTATTGTGGCAAGTACCAATCAGGTACCTTCCGCCAATGCCGGTGCAGATATTACGATCCCGAAAAATACACCATTCAAATTGAAAGGAATAGCCACTGATCCTAATGACAGTAATCTGTCGTATACCTGGGAACAGGCGGATGTTGCCACTGCTAATGATAAGGGTGCATTCGGATCTACCATTACCGGAACAGGAGGATATACAGCTGTAAACAGCATTACTGCGCCTTTATTCCGTTCTGAACAAAGCATCTCAACTACTGAAAGATATTTTCCAAAGATGCAGTTTGTATTAAATAATCAAAACAATCCACCAACCAATGATGCTGAGGCCTTACCTCTCGTAGCAAGGAATATGAAATTCCGTTTTACTGTAAGAGATAACAATATAACAAATGGAGGGCTGGATTCTGATGAAATCATTGTGACCGTTAGCAATAATGGACCTTTAGCTGTTTCATATCCTAATGCTACGGGTATTTCAGCCTCGTCGAATACCAACATCAATGTTACGTGGGATGTGAATAACACGAATACCATTAAAAATAATGTTGATATTTTACTATCTATTGACGGAGGAATATCATTTCCATATACTTTGGCATCCAATGTTCTGAATAATGGAAGCTCTAATGTGACTATTCCTTATATCCCTTCAACAGATAAAGCAAGAGTTAAAGTGGTGGGTGTGATCAATCCTTATGCGGAGTTCTTTGATGTCTCTGATAATAATTTCACCATTACATCAGACTGTGCTGCTTATTCCACTTATATTACACCTAAGTCTGCAGTTACTGCTATTGCAGGCAGTCCGTCTACCAATCTTAATATGACTTCACCACCAGCGGAAAATGGGATATACACTTCTAAAACGTTCGTCTACAATGTAGCTACCAGTACGAATAACATTATTGTGTACAGCAATGCCGCCATGACAGCTCCTCTTTCTGCTAGCAGTAATTCTACAACAAATACATTTAAATTCAGAGTTACAGAAAGTGGTTCGTATGTTTTCTCCAAATCTTCAGGATTTTTAATTACATCAATACATTCCGGAAGTCCAGCTTCAGTGGCAAACTTTCTAACATCAAATACATATTATAACGGATCAAATTATACATCAACCGGATCTGCAAAAGCTGTAGTACTAAATGAAGGGGTTGATTATTACCTGGTTATCTCCAATTTTTCAAATCCTGCCAATACAACCAGCTATACCTTTACTGTTGCCGGTCCCGGAAGTTTGTATGAAACTTCTGCTACGCCGCCTGGTTATAGTTACACATTTGTTGCAGTCAACAGTTCTACAGGTAAAATTCAGGCAGTAAATCCTACTGCAGACTTTACTTCTGTTCCAGCAGGCACTTACGTCATTAAAGGTATTTCCTACGTTAGCACAGCCAATGTTTCAAGCTTTGTAGGAAAAAGTATTAGTGAACTCATTACTTTAAACACCTGTTTAAATGAAAGTAAAAATTCCAGACTTTTGACGCTTACTTCTGCCTTAGGGACAAAGGAATATCAGAATATGAGTGATATTAGGATTGTACCTAATCCAGTGAAAGATATACTTTCAGTGATTACAGAAAAGCAGGTTACCCATTATGAATTGTATGATATGTCTGGAAGAAATATAACTGGCAGACACAAATATTCCGGAAATATCAACTTCTCAGAATATTCAGCCGGATCATATGTGTTGAGACTTTTCAATAAAGAAGGTCTGATCTATACAACGACAGTTATTAAAAAATAATATTACTTCTAAATATGATATGGAAAGATGGTCGAAAGGCCATCTTTTTTATTATAAGGTAAAAATAAATGCGATAAGATATAAGTTTTGGCTAAAATCTTTCCCTGGGGCTCATACGGTAAGCGGGCTAAAGCCCGCTCCTATTGAATAAAATATTTGCAGGTAATCAGCTTTCAAAATTAATGGTAATT
>NZ_JPRI01000003.1 GCF_000737765.1 Chryseobacterium vrystaatense
TGAACGTAAAGAAAATTCTACTGTCCGAAGCGCGGGATAAAATTTGATTCTTAACATAGGGTTCTACCGCGCGAGTTTTAGAATTTTTAGAGAACAGGATTTATTTTTAGCGGAAGTTTCCCGGTCTTGAATTTTTGATTCTTTTGTTTGAAGACAAAAGAATACAATGAACTATCTACATCAAAAAAAAATCTTCGGCGGCCCGAATGGGCCGCCGAAGATTTTTATGTTATCTCTCAAGCGTAAAATTAGATATCACTTTCGGATGTTCAGCCTCATTAGCTGCTTTCCAGGATGTTCTGTACATCCATTCCGTCATTTTATAAAGCTTTTTAAAGTTGATGTTTTCCGATTCATCCTGAGGGGTATGGTATTGGTCGTGCAATACACTTGTGAAAAATATGGAAGGAATTCCAATTTTTGCATAGGGAAGGTGATCACTTCTAAAGTAGAAGTATTCTGCGTGGTTTGGAGAATCCCAGTCTTTCAGGTATTTGAATTTTGTACTTTCATTATTGGCATCCTCAGCCATTTTTACCAATTCTTCAGAGTTTTTATGCGGTGCATTTCCTCCCAGAAGGGCAGCTTCATTATTGTCATTTCTTCCGATCATATCACCGTTCAGGACGGCAACTATTTTTTCTTTAGGAACGACCGGATGGGCCGCATGCCATCTTGAACCCAGCAATCCTCTCTCCTCAGCACCATGGAAAACAAATAAAATACTTCTTTTTCCCGGCTGTTTTTTGTAGGCTCTGGCCATCGCCAGCATCGCAACACAGGTACTCGCATTATCATCGGCACCATTGTAGATTGTATCATTTTTCACCGGATGTCTGATTCCGTCATGATCCTGATGTCCGCTGAGCAGAACGTATTCCTCTTTCAGTTTAGGATCTGTACCTTCTATTTTTCCGATGATATTGACTGAGGGGTATTTATAGGTTTCTGTGATCAGGTTCAGAGCAATTTTAGGATTGTTTTTTACCCAGCCTGCATTTTCTCTTTTAATCCAAATGACAGGAATATTATCTGTTATTTTTTCTCTGAGGCCCTCCACGCCGTAGGTTCCTCTTGTCATTTGAGGAAGGACTTCAACCCAGCTTTTTTCAGAAATATCGTCTGTAATAAAAATCACAGCTTTCGCTCCCAGTTCAAGAGCTTTGTTATAATATTTAGTTCTTACAAAACCAGGATACCGTCTCACAAAAAGAGTCATTTCCTTATCGATATTTTTATCAGAGGCGTTAATGGCAAGCACTTTTCCTTTGATATTGAATTGGGAAAGCTTATCAGGTTCGGTCGTGCCTGCATATACGATTTCTCCATCAACAGAAGCATTCACAGGTTCTGCAACCAGAAAATCTTTCCACAGCGTCAGACTGCTGTTCCCTATTTTCAGACTGCTTTGAGGAATCACCTGATGCCTGTACATATCAAAAAACTGAAAAAATGTTCCGTTGTCACCCGCGGGTTTCATTCCGGCTTCTTTGGCTTTATCGGCAAGCCACATTGAAACTTTTAATTCATCTAAAGTTCCTGCTTCACGTCCCCAGAACTGATCTGCTGCCAGTTCATACATGTCTTTTTTCAGATCAGCTTCTTTGATCGCTGAGACCAAAGGTTTTTTATAATTTTGGGCACTTCCAAAGCTGAACAGGAGAACGCTAAGTATAGATAATATATATTTTCTATTCATCAGAATTTTTAATTGAAGTTAGCCAATTTATCGGAAAACTGTTTCGAAAATTCCTTTCTGTCTTCCTCAAGCTTTTCTTTTTCAGAAGGAAGAATATAATTAAAAAGGACTTTGTCTTCCTGATCAAGAAATATGATTTCCTTTTCATTGCCATCGATCATTTGCGAGAAAATTTCCCACATGGATGCACCTTTTAATTTTAATAATTCAAAAAACTGTTCTGCTTTTATTTCTATTCTCTGCATATTTCGTTTTTATATAGATAACGTTACTTAATATTATTTTTTGTAAAACAATTGATTTTCAGGAATTAAAATTCCAATAATTTGAGCTTAAACTGGATCGCAAAATTCTGCTTGAAATTGGGTGTAGTGTAGTATCCCACCCGGTAGAACAGTCCTAAATTGAAATAACTTGATAAGAAATTATTCCACTCAAGTCCCACTTCCTGATACAGATGGTCCAGTTTTCTGAATTTAAACTGATGGTATTCCGGATGTTTCATATCTCCGATTGTTCCTCGTAATACAAAGTCAAAGCTTGAAATATTCTTTCCGAAACTTTTGAAATACAGAGGAAGTTTGTGGGTGAAGTAATATGCAATAAATTTGTCATTGTAATACTTCCCACCTTCCAGCGTTGCAAAACCCAGATAGGAGGTAAGGTTAAAATTGAAATCCTTTCTCGGAGAAGCCAGTCCGTTCATCGTAAAATGTTTCCAGATAGGAGCTTCGCCCAATACCATTCCTCCGTAAAGCCTGAATCCTGTAGTTCCTAACATGGTTTTAAAGTTATGAACGAAAAGGGCGTCAAAACGGGTATAATTGAAATCCCCCCCCAGAACCTTATAACTTTGTTCATAGTTAAAATACAGCTCAGGATATTTCTGATCGATAATCGATTTACCCTGAGGAGTCATGATATTCGTCGAATTAGGTGAATATTTTAAGGTAAATAAAGTATTGAAATTATCAAACTGGCCGCCTCTTCCCCTGAATTCGTAGTCAAATTTTGCCTCTTCGATATTTCTTTTAGCTGCAAAAACCAGGGTAAGTCCGTTGGTAACATCATTCAAATAGGAGAGAGAGGCTCCTCTGAAATGATAATATTTATCATTGTTGATGTTATTCCCGTAATTCATCGTTCTCATCTTAAAATTCCAGAGTCTTCTGTAAAACTCTCCCGACGCTGTCACATCATTATAATATTCAATTCTGAAGAATGAATTCTTATCAAGTGTCGTCTTCATATCAAGACCGATTCCATACTTCCATTTGTCGTCTTTGAAACCGTAGGCAAAATAATAGTCCGGTGAGAAATAGGGATTAAAAGTTTCGTTCAGTTTAGCTTTTAAACCGAGCCTGAAACCTTCATACAAGTTATAATTCACGATTTCATCTACTGCAAAATCTACAATACCCGTTCTTATTTGCCCGTTGATAAGGCCTGTCAGGATCTTTGCTTTACTGTCAATATTGTATTTTCTGCCCAAACTGTCTATCGTAGTATAGGTATTTTTTTCACGTTCGGTCAGAGGCTCCGTTCGGTACTTATCGAGAAGATGGCCATCTGCATTTTTGACCTGGAAAGTATATCCTTTAAAATTATTTTTGTCTTCTTCAACAGGTGATTTGAAATCAAAATAGGTTGAGGTCAGAAAAGCATAGGTTCCGAAACTGGTCCTGTCTTTCTTTTCAGGCTGCTCCTCTGTTTTATCCTTATTACCCTCTTCCATGGCCACTCTGCTCATTCTGAGTTTTACCTTTTCCTGAGCAAGGAACCATTTGTTATTATAGAAAACCCAGACACTCGTAATAATGCCGTCATTTTTGTTCTTGCTGAAATTTTCGATCTTCTGGATTCCATAGGTTTCGGTATCTACATAAATAGCACCATTATATTTTCTTCTTTTATCCGGTTTTTTGTAATTCACCTCCCTGAAACGGATGACAAATGTTTTTCGTCCGTTAACTTCGATGGTATCTGAAAGGAAAAAGCGGTAAAGCCCCCTGTTTTCCTGTTTGATCTGATTAGGAATTTTGTCCCTGTTGCTCTGCTGGATCGCAATCATTTCATAGATTGGCTGTTTGAGCCCGGAAATTCTGTTATCAAGGATATTAATCTTTTCACCGTATGTTTTTGAGTATAAAAACTCCTGAGCTCTTTCCCATAAAAAGAGTTTACTTTTTGAAAAGATCTGTTTGGCGGAGATATTATTTAATGAATCCTTTTCTCTTTTTTTCTTGAAAAACTGTGTGTCATTGAAAAACTGATTAAACTGTGTAATGCTGTCCTGATCGATGTCCAGAGATACTTTTTCGTAAGATTTAAAAGTGTAGGAACTGAGGCTTTTGGGAGAGTTTTCTTTAAAAAGCCTGTTGACTTTTTTCAAAATTTCAATAGCTCGCGGGTCGCTTCGGTCTTCGATAACGACCTCTTGAATATCAGTGGTTTTTGATGCTTTTTTTAGAAGAGAAATTTCCATATCTGCTTCTACAGAAGCATTCTCTTTCTGATATTTTTCTGCCTCTATGTCAATAGTACTGCATGATGCTCTGAACTCCAGTACACCCTGAACATTCGTAAAGCCAAGAACTTTTCCGTCACAGGAGATTTTAGCATTTGATATAGGTTTCTGATTAGTTTCGTCAATGACTCTAACCTTTGATTGAGTGTAACCAAAGAAATACATTAACAAAAACAATAAAACTAAAAACCTTTTCATGCAAAAACTAGGTCAAAAGTAGTAATATTTCTTGTGGTGCGAAAGTTTTTATGATTTGTTAATACATTGATTTAATCTAAATTTTAAATAGAAATATAGATAAAAAACTCCTGAGATTCTCAGGAGTTTTTCGGTATCATAACAAAAGGACTTTCAATCCTAAATATTCAAAGCTTTTTGATAAGCATTTTCCAACCCATCAAGATTTTTCCCTCCTGCTGTTGCAAAGCCCGGATTTCCGCCGCCGCCGCCCTGGATTTCTTTTGCCAGGTCTTTAACGATCGTTCCAGCCTGATAATCTGCAGCCAGATCGTCAGAAACTCCAACAGTGATCATGGGTTTTCCATCTGCATCAGAAAGAATAATAGTCACAGAGTTAGGGATTTCTCTCTTCAGCTGAAATACAATATCTTTCACAGAACCTGTATCCAGAGAAGTTTTCTTCACCAGCAGCAATTTGTTTCCTTTCTGCTCGTAAGCATTTTTCCATTCGCCGATCTCGCCTTTAGCTTTTTCTTTTTTCAGAGCTTCCACTTCAGACTTCAATGAAGCATTTTCTTCCATCAGCTTTTCAACAGATCTTACAACATCTTTAGATTTCAGCAATTGAGAAAGTTCATGAATCTGATGTTCTAAATTTCTGAAATATTCCTCAGATTTGTCTCCGGAAATAGCTTCAATCCTTCTGATCCCTGCTGCTGCAGAAGCTTCAGAAGTAATCTTGAAATGACCAATCTCAATCGTATTTTTAACGTGAGTTCCCCCGCAAAGTTCCTTAGAACTTCCAAACTGGATCATTCTTACACTGTCACCATATTTTTCTCCAAACAAAGCCATTGCTCCTTTGTCCAAAGCCTCCTGAATAGGAATGCTTCTGAACTCCTGTAATGCAATACTTTCTTTGATTTTGTGATTTACTTTTTCTTCTACCAAAGCTAATTCTTCTTCCGTCATTTTATTGAAATGAGAGAAGTCAAAACGAAGATAGTCAGGACCTACATAAGAACCTTTCTGCTCAACGTGAGTTCCCAGAACCTCTCTTAGCGCTTCATGCAAAAGGTGTGTTACAGAGTGGTTGGCCTGAGAGTTTTTTCTGTCATCAGCATTAGCTTTTGCATAGAAAACAGCTCCGGCATCTTTTGGAAGACCGCTGATCAGAGATACAATCAGTCCGTTTTCTTTTTTAGTTTCTAAAACTTCGAAGCTTTCAGCTGCATTTTCCAGAATTCCTTTATCTCCCACCTGGCCTCCGCCTTCCGGATAGAAAGGAGAACTGCTTAGTACTACCTGATAGAATTCTCCGTCTTTATTTTCTACTTTTCTGTATCTTGTAATATAGGTTTCGGACTCAATCTGGTCATAGCCTACAAAGTTTTCAGGTTTTTCTTCCAAAACAACCCAGTCATATACTTTCTGAGCAGAGTCCTGCTTGGAACGGTCCTGTTGTTTTTTTCTTTCAGCCTGAAAATCATTCTCGTCAATAGTAAGACCTTTTTCTTCCGCGATAATTCTTGTTAAATCATCAGGGAATCCATAGGTGTCATACAATTCGAAAACCGCCAGAGTAGGTAGAACCTTCTGATTGTCAGCTATCGTTTGCTGAATTAATTTTTCAACTCTAATTAATCCTGTTTCAATTTTTTTCAGGAAAGATTCTTCTTCACTTTTAATAACTTCTGTTACCAAAGTTCCCTGTTTTTCAAGTTCAGGGAAAACCTTACCCATCTGTTCCTGCAGAACGGCAACCAGTGTATAAAGAAAAGGCTCCTTCATATCCAGGAATCTGTAAGAGTAGGAAATTCCTCTTCTTAAAATTCTTCTGATTACATAACCGGCACCTCCGCTTGAAGGGAGCTGACCATCAGCAATCGCAAAAGCAACCGCTCTGATGTGGTCTACCACAACACGGATTGCAATATCTTTTTCGTCTTCTAAAATTCCGGTGTATTTTTTACCTGAAAGTTCTTCCACTTTAGCAATAAGCGGCGTGAAAACGTCAGTATCATAGTTGGAAGACTTACCCTGCAGTGCCATACAAAGACGCTCGAAGCCCATTCCTGTATCCACATGCTGTGCAGGAAGTTTTTCCAGAGATTTATCTGCCTTTCTGTTGAATTCCATGAAAACCAGGTTCCATACTTCTACAACCTGCGGGTGATCATTGTTAACAAGATCAAGTCCCGAAACTTTAGCTTTCTCTTCAGGAGTTCTAAGGTCTACGTGGATTTCTGAACAAGGTCCGCAAGGTCCGCTTTCGCCCATTTCCCAGAAATTATCTTTCTTGTTTCCGTTGATAATGCGGTCTTCAGAAATATGAGATTTCCAAAAATCATAAGCATCCTGGTCCCTTTCAAGGTTTTCAGAAGCATCACCTTCGAAGATGGTGACGTATAAGTTTTCTTTTGGAATACCGAATACCTCAGTCAGTAATTCCCAGGCAAAAGCAATAGCATCTTTCTTAAAATAATCACCAAACGACCAGTTTCCCAGCATTTCAAACATGGTGTGGTGGTAGGTGTCTCTACCCACATCATCCAGATCATTATGTTTTCCGGAAACTCTCAGACATTTCTGTGTATCGGCAATTCTCGGGGCCGTAGGTGTTTTGTAACCTAAGAAAAAATCTTTGAACTGTGTCATTCCTGAGTTGGAAAACATAAGGGTAGGGTCGTCTTTCAACACGATAGGCGCTGAAGGAACGATAAGGTGGTCTTTACTTTTAAAATAATCTAAAAATTTTTGACGTATCTCTTGTGATGTCATAGTATTGCTTTGCTTTTAAAACTATCAAATTTTTGATAAGATGCAAATTTAATGTTTTTAAGCGATTTGTAAATAATTTTATGCTATGTTTTGAATGGGGTAAGCAGTGGTTTGTTATATAATAGATTTTAATACAGAATGGGAAGTGTTTATATCATGTTGGATTGGCTCATTTTTTTTAATAGAAGACCTTTTTTAAGCAAAACATGATTTTATCATTTACTGTTCGCAATGATATGCGTAATAAAAATTTTGCGTGGTATCATTTAACTTTTTATATTCGTTTTAATATTAAAAATAAAGACTTAACAGATATTAATTATAACGGGAGATCCAATGTACAGAATCAATAGTTTTTATCATAATATGTATGTAATTCAAAGATGACGAAAAATGAAGTACTGAAAAGCTGGGTAGAGCAGTATTCCGGACCTCTTTTGAAAAGGGCAGCTTATCTGCTTTCAGACAAGGTAGAAGCTGAAGATATTGTGCAGGACGTCTTTTTAGCAGCATTTTCGTCCTATGATTCTTTTGAAGGGAAGAGCCAGCCATTAACCTGGCTGACCTCTATTTTACATCGGAAAGCTGCCGACTTTTACCGCAAAAAGTATAAGTCAGAACCGGAAATCCGTCTTGATCATTTTTTTGATGAAACAGGATCATGGAAAAATGACGGTGTTCTGAATGACTGGAATGTGTCAGAAAAAGAATCTGAACTTTTAGATAATAGTGATTTCAATAAAACATTGGAAGACTGTATTGAGGAGTTGCCCTCCAGATGGAAGATTCCGCTGAAAATGTACTATCTTCAGGAGAAAAAAGCACCTGAAGTGAGTCAGGAATTGAACATATCCACGACTAATCTTTGGAAGATCCTTCAGAGAAGCAGAATGCAGCTGAGGGAATGTCTTGATATCAATTGGTTTACCAACTTATAACCCTATCATAAAAAATGTTGAGAAAGTTAATTCATATTCTGTTCCTGCCCTGCAGCAAAGCTACGATGCTGATGGAAAAAAGGAATGCACAGACCATCTCCCAAAGGGAAGACTGGCGGCTTTCCATGCACTTGAAGATTTGTAAATGGTGCAGAGCTTATGAAGAAAAACTGAAAATTTTAGATGATATTTTGAAAAGAAAACTTTCTCAGAAAGAAAATGTTGAAATTAATGATTCTGATATTCAGGGTTTTAAAAATAAAGTATTAGAAAAATTAGATCTTTAGATAAAATCCTGTCAGGATTTTGAAATTGTTCCGACTATACTTTTGAAAATAATAAAGTATCATTCAAAATCTTAAAGACATGGACGGAACATCAAAACTTGACCTCGAATCCGGAACGTACAGATCCGGATATTACATTTCACTTTTCGGAGCTGCATTGATTTTGCTCTGGATTGGAATATTCAAATTTACACCCACTGAAGCAGCTGCCATAAAACCATTGGTAGAAAACCATTTCCTTACTTTCTTCGTATATAAAATAGCAAGTGTCCGGATGGTGTCAAATGCTATCGGAGTGATAGAAATTATCATTGCTCTATTACTGATATTTAGTGTGAAATTTGCATCACTAAGGAAGTATGCCGGAATTGGGATGATTGTAACGTTTCTGATCACGCTGAGCTATCTGTTCACTACTCCCGGAATCTGGAAAACAGTGGATGGTGTCCCTGTCACAGACTTTTTTATTTTAAAAGATCTGATGTTATTAGGATTCGGGCTGATGATCGTACAAAACAATAAAAATAATGGATAAAAAGAAAAAAATGAAAAATATATTTATTGTACTCGGAATTATTCTGGGTATAGCAGTTTTTGCTGCAGGATCTGGGCTTTTTAAAAACTCTAAGTCCAAAGAATTAACAACAGAAAAAGAAAAGGAAAATCAGAAAATTATGGATAATAAAAATGTCAGAGAGATTTATTTTGCAGGCGGATGTTTTTGGGGAACTGAACACTTTTTTCAGCAAATCCGCGGAGTCGTGGGAACTGAGGTAGGATATGCCAATGGAAATACTCAAAATCCAACCTATGAAGAAGTAGTAAGTCATACGACAGGTTTTGCGGAAACGGTAAAAGTAAAATATGATCCTGAACAGGTTGATCTGAAACTGCTGATTGATCTTTATTTTAAAACAATAGATCCTACCACTCTTGACAAGCAGGGAAATGACAGAGGAAATCAATACAGAACGGGAATTTATTTCTCAAATAAAGAAGATGAAACTGTCGTGAAAAATGAGGTTTCAAAATTGGCTAAAAATTATTCTCAGCCAGTTGTGGTAGAAACGGTGGCTCTGAAAAATTTCTACAAAGCAGAAGACTACCATCAGGATTATCTGGATAAAAATCCAGGAGGATACTGTCATATTGAGCCGGGACTTTTTGAAATGGCTAAAAATGCAAATCCACTTCCCAAGGCCAAATATCAGAAGCAGGATAAAAAAGCGTTAAAAGAGAAACTGACTGCAGAACAATATAATGTAACTCAGGAAAATGGAACGGAAAGACCTTTCCAAAATGAATACTGGAACGAAACCCGTGAAGGAATTTATGTAGATATCACAACAGGTGAGCCATTATTTATCTCAACGGATAAATTTGAGTCAGGCTGTGGATGGCCAAGCTTTTCAAAACCGATTACTAAAAAACTGATCGATGAGAAAATGGATAAAACTGCCGGAATGGTAAGAGTGGAAGTACGAAGTAAAACAGGAGATGCTCACTTGGGACACGTTTTCACAGATGGTCCTACAGATAAAGGAGGACTGAGATACTGTATCAACAGTGCTTCTCTGAAGTTTATCCCTAAAGCTGAAATGGAGGAAAAAGGTTACGGAGATTATCTATCTCTGCTGGATAAGAAGTAATATGAAGGAGAGACCGCCGAAAGGCGGTCTTTTTTTATACCAGTTAATAACGCAATTGGAATCTTTCTTTAATACTAAGCATGGATATATTCACCAGGAATAGAAAACCAAATATGATGAAAAATGCTTCTTTAGGTAATAGAGCTAAAATTTCTGTAAACTTTGTATATCCTCTGGAGTCAGCTTCGGAATCAGCAAAAGTTGCGATAGTGTCATTACAAAGAAGGCATTCTTCAACTACGGGTGGAATATAGCGTTGAATAACAAACAGGTGTCCCGTTTTTTCTAAATCAAGAGCATATTCCTCTGATTTTGTTATATACAGATCATTAAATATGGAGATGAAATCACCATAGGTGTTATTTTCATTGAGAATAAATTCAATTCCGGTCCTTTGTTTATTCCTTTCCTTAAGTTTTTTGATCTCTGAAACATAGAGACTGGAATTTTCTTTTGCCTGTTTGGGTTGAACTTTAATTTTTTTATAATCCAAGTTTCTCAAAGGCTCAAAAGTGAAATTAAGATTACCTCTATCCTTTGATAATTTTGCAGGAAGCCCTATATCAATAACATTAAGGTTAATTTCCTCAAATTTCAGGTTTCCATAATACCAAAAAATCAGTGGCATAGCGATAGCACTGATCAGTCCCGGAAAATAATAAATCTTTTTCATGCGATTATTCTTTTTTGGATTTGAAGATTTTCTTTAATGCTGAACATCGAGATATTTACCAGAAGCAAAAATCCAAAAACTATATAAAATGCCTGGGTAGGGAGATTTTTTACAATGCTTTCGGGATCAGAAAAATTCATCTGAGCTTTTCCTTTATTATATTCTCCTCTAACCACCCCTCCACAAGTAGCATAGTTTTTATTAGGATCTTCATAAAAATGGACAGCAAAAAAATGACCTGTTTTCTCTACATCAATAGCATAAGATTCCTGTTTGGCGAGATGCATGGTATTGATGAGCCCTATGAAATCCTGATAGTTGTTATGATCGTCAATAATGAACTCTATTCCGGTTTCTCTTTCATTTTTTGCCTGAAGCTTTTTTAATTCGGAAATATAGTATTCTTGATTTTGGGTGAATGTATGTGGTTTTACAATAATTTTTTTATAATTCCAGTTTCTAAATGGTTCAAAAGTATTATACGGATTGTATTCTTTTTTGGAAGGAAGTCCCAAATCCATAACTGTATACTGTGGGTGTACTCTCTGGTTTCCATAGTACCAAAACAGGAGCGGAAGAGCAGTCGCACTGATCAGTCCCGGAAAATAATAGATTTTTCTCATTTCAGCATTTTGATAAAAATAATAAAAAATCGAATACTTGAATAGCAATCCTCCATTTTTAACATTTCAGTGATCATAAAAACAAAAAAGTGATCCAAGGGACCACTTAATATTTAAATCAATTCAATTTTTTAATTTACAAAGCCTACCAATCCCTTTTTCTCAGGATCAGGTAAGAGCCGACAATAAAGATCACAGACCAGATGATACATGCAATCATACTTTCTGTTGGATAATGAGCTTCATATTTTACGCCCATCACTTTCACAAGATTCAACCGCATCAAAGGGTTCGGTATTAGATTGGACATGCTTTCCAACGGTAAAAGGTTGGTGATAAAGAAATCATTCTCAAGTACCGCTTTTCTTTGCTCACCCTGCATTCCTGTTAATTTCTGATAGGCTTCTATACCTGTTAAAATCTTTTCAGCGATCCAGTAGGCGAAGAAACCAAGGAATACAAACATCGATTTTCTCAGCAATACGGAAAGGAACATCAGGAAAGAGAAAAAGGTAAACAGCTTCACAAAATAATTTCCGATATAGTACACTTCTTCATAAATTTTTGAAGAATCAGTTACCTTTGAATATTGATGTCCCAGGAACATTGTAATAATAAATACAATCAGTGTGGAAACCGCTGTAAAGATCGTAATCGTTAGAAGTTTTGATCCTATGAACTCCTTTCTGCTCAGCCCGTCAATGGTATTTTGTTTAAACATCCTGTTTGTGAACTCCTGCGAGATCGAAAATACAATGATCAATCCCAGAAAAATTTTCAGAAGGGCAACAATCCATGTCGTAAAGTTCCAGATTTCAGGAAAATTGTAAATTCCCTGTTCCTTTAAATTGACCGTCCCTCCGAAAACATCAAGATCTACCAATCCTATGAAAAGGAGAGCAATCAGAATGGCAAAATATAAGATGGTAAAAACCTTGAACGGTCTGTAGTTCAGATTTTTGTAATATTCTAGTTTTAGTAATTTAAGCATGGGTATTCGTGTTTTTTACAAGTTCAAGGAATTGAGTTTCAAGAGACAGTTTTTTCTTCGTTAAATGAGACAGAAAAATTCCCTTTTCAGCAAGCTTTTGATTTAAAGCAGAAGCAGAAATCGATGCGTCATCACGGATTTGGGCTTTGATGATTTCACCGTCTGCTTTCACAGCACTGAACCACTGAAGTTCTTCCAAAGCGCTTAAGAGCAAAGTATTATTGTCTGCCTTTAGCTCAAAGTATCCGTTGTTAGCCGTCATTTCATCCACCCTTCCACAATAAATTGAATTTCCCTCTTTCAAAACAATAACGTGGCTGCAGATCTTTTCGATCTCATCCAGAAGATGGCTGGCAATAATAATGGTGATACCCTGTTTAGCTATATTACTGATGATATCTCTGATCTGAATAATTCCCTCAGGATCCAGACCGTTGGTTGGTTCATCAAGAATCATCACCTCCGGATTGTTCAGCATGGCTGAAGCAATAGCCAGACGCTGTTTCATCCCTAAAGAATAGGTTTTGAAAGCATCATTTTTTCTTTCAAAAAGTCCGACTGTTTTCAGTACTTCAGCAATTCTGGTGTAGGGAGTTTCTTTGATCTCTGCCACGATCTTAAGATTCGTTTCAGCATCCAGATAAGGATAAAAATTAGGCTGTTCGATAATAGCACCGATTCTTTTCAGAGTATCGGGCTCTGTCCCTTTTTTTCCGAACCAATACCAGTCTCCGCTGGTGGGATTTATGGTAGAAAGCAACATTCCAAATGTGGTCGATTTTCCGCTTCCGTTGGGTCCCAGAAGACCATATACATTCCCCCTTTCTACATCAAAGGAGATATTGTTGACCACAGTTCTTTTGAATTTTTTTGTTAAATTCTTTACTGACAAAATTTTTTCCATGTAATTTGTTTTACATAGTAGTAGTCTATGTAATTAAGATATTGTTACAGCAATTTGATTTTTTTAAGACAATTTATTGAAGTTTCTGTTAGTGTTCGATGTAACAAGATGGATAGTGTCACTGTTTTACGGATGTAACTATTGTTAAAGAATGGAGACCTATTGAACAACCATCAACTCAAAAAATATAAGTATGAAAATCATTAAATGGGTAAAGCGTATCGCTATGGCACTTCTTTTAATCATCATTTTACTGCTGATTACGGGATTCATTTTTGAGAAAATATCCCGATCATTAGCAGAGAAAATTAAACCTGACGGTCAGTTTGCAGAAGTAGAAAACCATAAAATGCACTACCTGAAAGAAGGAAAAGGCGGCCCAACAGTAGTTTTTGAAACCGCTTTTGATCCGGCAGGCCACCTTCAGTGGTATCATATTCAAAAAGATCTTCCCAAAAACTACACTACATTTTCCTACGACAGATCCGGAATTTTATGGAGTGACAGAGGAACCAATCAAAAGACAGGCGAGAAGATGGCAGAAGAACTTCACCTGCTTTTGGAAAAGGCCAACGCTCCCAAACCCTATATTTTGGTAGGGCATTCTTTTGGTGGAATGCTCACCCGGTTTTTCGTTAAAAAATATCCTAAGGATGTTGCAGGAGTGATATTGGTAGACAGTCAATACCCGGCAGATGAAAAATTTCTTTCGCCACAAATGCATAAAATGGTCAATCAGGGGCTTCCCGGTGGGTTCCTCAAATTTGCCAATATTTTTGGAGCAGCAAGGCTGATGTTTAAAAATATGTTTCCTGCAACGGCAGAGTATAAATTCCAAAACTCCGTTATGCCTGCACTGCTTTACAAAAGTGCTGATGCTACCCTTGAAGAGCAGGATCATATGAAAGCGATTAAAGCAGAAGCCGCTACTGTGAACTCCTTCGGTTCAGTTCCTTTGTATGTGATCACAGCAGGAGATAAAACAAGGTATGATAGCTTCATCAAAGATCAAAAATTAAAAAACGAAATGCTTGAAGCATGGGACAAAATGCAGAAAGATTTACTTAATCTATCTGCTGACAGCAAGCAGACCATCGTTCCAAACAGTGGGCATTATATTAATCAGGACCAGCCTAAGGTCATAGAAGATGCCGTAAATGATATGGTTAAAAAGATCACAGTAAAATAATCAATGGATAAATTATTCATCTCAACTAATGTAAACTTCAGTCTTAGCTTTCACTAAACATATCTTCATTTACCTATTTTATTTTAGCGTATTTTCAATAGATTTTTAAGATTAAAATATTAAATTTGATAGAATTAATAGGTAATTTATGAAGTTAATTGAGTTAGCAAAAGAGCTTAATGTTTCGGCAGAGGCTATTAAACAGTTTATTCAGGATTTTGATCTTGAACTGGGAGTGTGCATCAGTACAAACTTTGAAGTGAAGAGCGATTTTGAAAAGTTTGCCCGTGAAAATATAGCATTTTTAAAACGTTACGAAAAAGATCTGGACCAAAATAAAACCCTTGAACAGATTGCTGAGGTGATCAACCAACCTAAGGAAAAAGTAGAAGAAGTCATCAAAGAGAATAATCCCAATATTTTTGACAATGGTTTTTTCCGGTCTTCAATTTCAAGTTATGGTATAGACAATAAGCTTGGTGGTAATTACAAATTTGTGTATGATTACTTTGGATATAAAACAAGCCTCAAGCACAGGGACTTTATTGGATACAGGGACCTTTTCTTTTACATATCGGGGGTTTTAGAACCTTTCTTAAATCCACAGCAGATAAAAGATTGGGGAATTCATAAGCCTGCCGGGATTATCCTTTACGGACCTCCGGGAAGCGGGAAAATATTCTGGGCTACCAAAATTGCCGAAATTATCGGGTATCACTTTAAAGAAGTAAAAAAACACTACCTCGGAACCTCATTTATTGATGGAAACCAAACGAATTTCACCGATTTTCTGTTAACCATGATGAAAGAAGAAAAAGTATTGCTTTTCCTCGATGATTTCGACGAAATTATGATGGAAAGAAAAGCAGAAACAGACCTTGCTTCCTGTAATCTGGAAACTCAGGAGCTGATTCTTCATTATATAGGAAAATTTGAAAAAGAAGAACTGCTGATGGTGGGTTCCGCAAACTCCGTATCAGAAATTGACGAAGAAATTCTTGCTCCCGGGAGGTTTGACGTTATGATCCCTGTCTTCCCACCCAATGCTGCAGAACGTTCGGAAATCATTCTCTATGCGATGACTAGAGGACTTGAAGAAGATTCCCTTCTTTATAAGATTCTTAAAAAAAATAAAGCAGACAAAGTTCCGTTCTGGCACGAAATCGCTGCTAAAATGAAGGCATTCAGTAATACCATGCTGATTGATTTTACGCAGAGTCTTAAAAAACGGCTTAAAAATCAGTACCAAAAAACCAGAAATGAAAATCTTAAAATCGATCAGAACCTTCTCAACGCTGCTTTACGAGATGCTGCCGGAAAACTAACTGAAGAATATCTTGACCAGGTAGCAAGATTCCTGGCAGATGCTATTATCAATAATTTTGATGAGTTTAAATCCAGAATTCAGGCGCTGAAAAAAGAACTGGAAACCTATAAGGTAGTAGAAGAGCCAAGAAGAGAAATAGGATTTCACCATAATGGAGAAGGGGGTGACAGTGCTCAGGGATAATTCTATTTGGAAAGTCTTGGAATAAAAGAGTTTAAGATACAGATTGTAAGAGTAAAGGGAAATGAGTGCTGATTCTATATTTTTTTTATCCTAAAATCTGTATCTCAAATCTTAGCTCTTTGTTCTTCATTCCTGACTCTTAGATCTTGATTCTTGACTCTTGACCCACCTTACCACTAATACATCTACTAAATAAAATGAACAGCATCTGGGAACTTGAAACTTTTTACAGAAAAAGAGATATCGTCATTATTGGGGCTGGGTTTTCAGGCCTTTGGACTGCTGTTTCCATTAAGGAAAAATATCCTGATAGGTCTGTTTTAATTATTGAGAGAAATACTGTTCCATTGGGAGCTTCCACAAGAAATGCTGGTTTTGCCTGTTTTGGAAGTCTTACGGAAATGATTGCCGATTCTCAGAAAATGGGTTGGGAAAAAACACTCGAGCTGGTTAAGATGAGGTTTGAAGGACTCCAAAAGATCAGAAAGTATTTTAGCAGTGATGAAATAGATTTTCAGTTGGATGGAGGCTATGAAATTTTGAATGATGATGAACCTTTACAGCAGTTAGCGACAGTTAATGAAAAACTGAAAGCCATAACTGGTCTCGATGAAACCTATTTTCTGAATCAGGAGAAAATTACAGGATTTGGTCTCAGAAAATCTGAATTTCTGATTGAAAATCCATGTGAAGGAAGCCTGCATTCCGGTAAGTTATTACAGAAACTTCTGGAGAAATGTTATGAATTGAAAGTAGATTTTCTTTTCGGTACAGAAGTGAAAAGTGTTGATGAAAAGACTGATGAAGTCGACATACAGCTGTCTGAGGCACTTTCGATAAAGACTGACAGGATCATTTACTGTACCAATGCATTTAGCTCAAAATTTCTTGAAAAGGAAGACATTATTCCCGCACGTGGACAGATTCTCTTGACGGAACCGATAGAAGGTTTGAAACTTAAGGGAACCTTCCATTATGATGAAGGATTTTACTATTTCAGGAACCTTGGCAACAGGGTCTTATTGGGAGGTGGACGAAATAAAGATTTTAAGACAGAAGAAACGACAGATTTTGAAACAACAGAATTTTTACAGAACCATCTGGAACATTTTTTAAAAGAAGTCATCCTGCCGGATCAGGAATTTCGTATTTCTCTCCGATGGTCAGGGATTATGGCGATGGGCTCAGAAAAAACACCTATTATAAAACAGATTTCAGACCGACAGTTCTGTGCAGTAAGACTTTCCGGAATGGGAGTTGCACTGGCCCCGAAAATAGGAGAGATTGTAGCGGAAATGATTTAATTACAATGTTATAGACCAATGAAATATTTACCTTTTGAGCGTATCATTTATAGAACAAATTTGTCTGAGCACGAAGTAGTAAAAAGGCTTTCAGACTTTATTGAACCCAAAAAATTTAGTTGGGGCAAAAAAACAACCAAAGAATATGAAGGATTTGTGACTAACAGCAGTTTTGAAATAAATAGAATTATAGATTACAGAAATTCTTTTCTTCCTCGAATAAGTGGCACTTTTAAAGAGAATAACGGCGTAACTCAAATTGAAGTTACCATGAAATTACATGTATTAGTCCTTGTTTTTTTAATAGTCTGGTGTGGATTTGCTCTACTGTTCTTAATAGGTATGGGGGTGGCTGTTGGCATAGCTGAGGAAAAAATTTCTTTAGTTCTTTTTATTCCTGTATTTATGCTTTTATTTGTTTACGCTTTAACGATGTTTGGTTTCAAAAGTGAAAGTAAAAAATCCAGAGAATTTCTGAAGAAAAGCTTTGAAGCAGAAATAATAAATGAATAAATACCAATTAATTATTTTTCCGCCAGTTCATTATATCATTTGTTATTTTTTCTGAATTGAATTCATGCATATACAGGCCATATCCCACGCAGAGTTCTGATTTTATGATGCCCTGTATTTTCTTCGAATCTGCCCCTTTTTCTAATTGCTGAAGTACTTTTTCGGCAAGAAAGGTGCAGAAACTTTTATGCATTTCGGAACTTATATTCATTGATATAATCAGTTTTTCCAACTGCCAAACACGGTTTTTACGATCATTAATCAACATATTCATATAATCGCTATCCATTCACTTTATTTTTTGATTATTTAAATATAAGATAAGAATTTAAGAAAGAATTCAGACATCAGACTTAAGCTAAGGATGAGATTAAGAAAGTTATTTGATAACGGTTAAATTCTTTCACTCTAAAACTTTCCAACCCTCAAACTTAAACCCTGCGTCTCAATCATTCGCAATCTGAAACCCGTACTCAGCATTCTCAACTCACAAAAGAATTCCGTATTTTTGTATAAAATAAAAAATTCGTGATCAACAACGACCAGATAAAAGAAGTTCAGTCTAGAATTGTAGACTTACATAAATACCTTCAGATCGAAAAAAAGAAGATAGAAATAGCGAATGATGATGAAAAAACTGCAGCTCCCGAATTTTGGGACACTCCAAAAGAAGCTGAAGTATTTCTAAAGCAGCTTCGTTCCAAAAAGAGATGGGTAGAAGATTATGAGGAAATCAGCACGCAGTTTGAAGACCTGCAGGTCTTGGTGGAATTTGCAAAAGAGGATGCAGACTCTGAAAAAGAGCTGGATGAAACATTTCCAAAGCTTGTGGAAAAAATAGAAGACCTTGAATTTAAAAATATGCTTTCCAACGAAGGAGACGAGCTTTCTGCCGTTCTTCAGATCACTGCAGGAGCAGGAGGTACAGAAAGTTGTGACTGGGCTGCAATGTTGATGAGAATGTACACGATGTGGGCTGAAAAGCAAGGATATAAAATCCGTGAACTGAACTATCAGGAAGGTGAGGTAGCAGGAGTGAAGACCGTTACGCTGGAGATTGATGGTGAATATGCCTTCGGTTACCTGAAAGGGGAGAATGGGGTACACAGACTGGTTAGGATTTCACCTTTTGACAGCAATGCCAAGCGTCATACAAGTTTTGTTTCTGTCTATGTTTATCCATTGGTGGACGATACGATTGAAATCAACATCAATCCAGCTGATATTTCTTTTGAAACGATGAGATCTTCCGGAGCTGGGGGACAAAACGTAAACAAGGTGGAAACTGCTGTCCGTCTTCGACACGCACCTACCGGAATAATTATTGAAAACTCCGAATCCCGTTCCCAGCTTCAAAACAAGGAAAAGGCTATGCAGCTGCTTCGTTCAAGACTTTATGAAATGGAACTTGAAGCACGTATGAAAGCAAGAACCGAGATAGAAGCCAATAAAATGAAAATAGAGTGGGGAAGCCAGATCAGAAACTACGTCATGCATCCTTATAAGCTGGTAAAAGATGTCCGTTCGGCTCACGAAACTTCAGATGTGGATTCTGTGATGAACGGAAATATCACGCCATTCCTGAAAGCCTTCCTGATGGCCGATGGTACCGCTGTTTCAGATGACGATATGGACTTGTAAAATATCATGTCTGGTTTTTAGTTAAAATCTTATAATTAATTTTTGTTTAAGACATTTTACACTTACTTTTGTTGTTAATCGTTATATATGGAAGATTTCAATAGCTGGAGAGATTTACTGAACCCCGAGTTTTATATCAAAATGGGTGGGTTTTGGCTTATTTTATTTATTGTTTTTGCTGAAACAGGTCTTTTCGTAGGGTTTTTCCTGCCTGGAGATTCACTACTGTTCGTATCAGGAATTTATGCCGTTGAAATCATCAAAGAGACTTTTGGCTCTACAGGGAGTGATTTCTTAGATACTACTATTTTGGCTTCGTGTGTGGCGCTTGCTGCCATTGTCGGAAATGAAGTAGGGTATTATTTTGGAGTGAAGACAGGTCCTGCTTTGTACAAAAAGCAAGATACCATGCTGTTTAAAAAGAAATATCTGTATCAGGCCCATGATTTTTTTGAAAAACACGGTGCACTGGCGATCATTATGGCCAGATTTTTACCTGTAGTGAGAACTTTTACTCCCATTGTTGCAGGTATTGTAAAAATGGACAAAAGAGAGTTCTTGAGAGACAACGTCGTTGGAGCTGTCCTTTGGTCATTTATTCTGATCTTTGCAGGACACTATCTTGATAAACTTTTTCAGGAGCAGTTTGGAATTAACCTAAAAGAAAAACTGGAGGTAATCATCATTATCATCGTTCTGGTAACAACACTTCCGGTAATCATCAAATTTGTATTCGGCAAAAAAGAAGATCATTCTAAATACGAAAACAAAGATTTCGACCAGGAATAATACCATAAAATTATATCACTAACCTGCTTTTCAGCAGGTTATTTTTTTATCCATTCCAGGATGTTGGGATAAATGATACTGTCTCTTTTGATCCTGCTGAAAAACCTTGGAACATGTCCCGTTCTTTTCATAAAGATCAGTTTGTGAGGAACATTATGCTTAGCCAGTGCCGAATCCATCGATAAACCCTGATGTTGGTTGACAAGAAAATCATTGTTTCCCTGAAAAAGTAATGTCGGAACATTAGATATATTGGCGATCGGACTCGCTTCTTTGAAAGCCCCGGATACATTTTTCCGGTCAAATTTGGTTCCTACAACCTTTTGAAAAGTAGGAGAAGTGTATTTTGAATAAAATGAGTTAAGGTATTCGGGGCTGTAAAAATCTGTAGGTCCGCTTAAAGATATAATTTTTTTGATCTGTTCAGGATGTCTGTAACCATAGAGTAGGGCAAGATGGGCACCGGCACTTTCTCCAAGAAGTATGTAATTGTCAGGCTGAAGCTCTGCTTTTACAGCCAGTGAGTTGAATTTTTCAATGGCGTAGCCAATATCTTCCAGCTGCTCTTTGTAGGTGATCTTCTTCCGTGTGGAAACCAACCTGTAATTCATATTGATGCTTGGAATTTTATTCTCAAAAAGCATTTTCTGAATCTTAATCATATGTTCCTTTTTGCCAAGTGTCCATGCACCGCCATGGACGATAAGAACGACAGGGGCATCTTCAGCATAATCCAGTGGAAGGAAAACGTCCATTTTCTGCCTTTCGTGCTCTCCGTATTTTAAATTGTATATTTTTTGCTGCCCGCCAGTACCTACCCAGACTCTGAATTTTGTGTTGCATGACTGTAGCAGGAAGGTTAGACAGCTTATTACAAAAAAATGGTATCTGAGAACTAACTTTTTCATTACTTAAATTTAAAGAAAAATTACGGGAGTGAGGACTTTTGAAGACTGATTTTTGATAGGGTATATCAGATACAAAGGTTCGGTACAAAATGAATTTGAAATACTGTTTTAAAGCTTTTCAGCAGTTTTTGATGAAAGACCTTTATTGATCATGATTGCATCTTTTTCGCCCTTTGTAAATAAAAAAGTGATTTCAGAATCATCATCACTGAGAAAGAAAACATTCTCCTTTTCAGCCAACATTCTGACTTTTGGGCCATTGTCCATTTGGATATAAAGCTGCCCTTTTTCAGTAAGAATATGAATAATACTGTTGTCCGAAAGTTGATAATTTCCAGAGTATTTTGAGAGGAGAGAAGGTTGAAGCGTTACTTCCTTTTTTGGATAGGGAAGTTCATACGGCTGGTTTAAAAGAGCAGCTAAAATTGTATTGCCTGCTTTCTCGAGTTTTTTACTGGTGATATTATTGAGAAGTATAATGCAGATATCATCGTCAGGAAGCATGGCAAAATAACTTGTTGAGCCTTCTATATTTCCTCCGTGATTGATGAGTTTTTTTCCGTAAAGATCATCAATGAACCAACCATAACCATAGCCGCTCAGATATGGAGTAGTGGCTTTCTTGAATGATTCTTTAGAAACAATTTTGTAATCTCTCAATCCTTTATAATACTGATACAGGTCTTCTGCAGTACTGTAGATTTGTCCTGCAGGACCGGTAAGTCCCGGATTCCATATCTCTGTTTTTTTCTGTTTTGTTTTTGATATATAAGAATAGGGAACTGTTTTGTATGGACTTTTCAGTGCGAGATAATCAAAACCGGTATGAGTCATTTTAAGAGGATTTAAGATCATTTTTCTTACAGCATCTTCATAAGAAAGTCCGGTTACCTTTTCAATAATAATTCCCAACAGTATATATCCTGAATTGGTATATGAGAATTTGGTACCTGGCTCAAAATCCAAAGGTTCATCTTTAAAAAATGAGATTGCCATTCCTTTTGGAATAATTTCCCCTGTATGAAGCAGCCTGAAATATTCCTTGTTTCGAAGCGGTTCATAAATTCCTGAAGAATGGGTCAGGAGGTTTTCAATGGTAATTTCATTTCCTCTGGGATAATCTGGAATAAATTTAGAGATGAGGTCCTTCACAGAAAGTTTTCCCTCTTCGCTTAGCTTGATAATGGTTAATGCCGTGAAGGATTTAGTTAAAGAAGCGATCTGGTAAATATTATTGTTTTGATTCAATATTTTCTTCTCTGCATCCTGCCAGCCGTAAGACCTTTCGAAAATCACTTTATTCTGATCATGAACAAAAGCTGTTCCGTTGAATTTATTGATGTCAGCATATGCTTTTATAATATGGTCTATTTCATATTTCTTCCCTTCCTGAACGCTACCTTTGGTGTCTGGTTTTGTCTGACCTTTTAATGGACAGCAAAAGATGCTGGATATGAATGTTATACATCCTAAAAAGAAAATGTAAGATTGATGGCGCATAGTATTCTGTTTTAAAAAACGTTTAAAAGTAAGCAGAGTTTTGTTCAGATAAACGGTCCATCCTCAGAAATTATTTAAAAATAATATTCAGAATCAAATAAAAATAGATTTTAATAATTATTTTTGCCTTACTTAACATATATTAAAAAAACATTAAAATAATATGGCATCTGGTTTTTTTGCGATTTTAGATGATATAGCTGCGCTGATGGATGATGTAGCGGTCACTAGTAAAATAGCTACACAGAAAACGGCAGGGATCCTTGGAGATGATCTGGCTGTGAATGCAGAGAAAGCCACAGGCTTTCTTTCGTCACGTGAAATTCCTGTTTTGTGGGCCATTACAAAAGGCTCCTTTATCAACAAACTGATTATTCTTCCTGTTGTTTTCCTTCTCAACTGGCTTTATGCTCCGGCAATTAACTATGTATTGATTTTGGGTGGGCTGTATTTGTCATTTGAAGGTGTTGAAAAGATCATAGAATTTCTTTTTCACCGGGATAAAAAAGGTCACGAAGTTATTGAAGAAATTGGAGTAGATGAAAAGAGTGATGAAGAAATAGAAAAAACAAAAATTAAATCGGCCATTACCACGGATTTCATTTTATCTGTTGAGATTGTCATTATTGCTTTGGGAACTGTTTTGGAAGAAAGTCATCCTTTTATTACCCAGATTTTGGTGACAAGTTTGGTTGCCTTTATTGCTACAGTAGGCGTGTACGGGATTGTTGCATTGATCGTAAGAATGGATGACGCAGGATTCAAATTAATCAAAAAGAGTAATGACAAAGGTTTCTTTGGAAAGCTAGGGCACTTTTTGGTGAAAGCTTTACCTGTTGTTATTAAAGCTTTGGGGGTTATTGGTACGATTGCTTTGATTATGGTAGCAGGAGGTATTTTTGCCCATAGAATAGAATTTCTTCACCATTTTTTACCTTCTTGGTCTTCTAATGAAGTGCTTACTATTTTAAAAGAGATTATTCTCGGACTTATAGGAGGCTTATTTGCTGTAGCACTTTTTACGATGGGAAAAGGTGTTGTTTCTTTAGTAAAGAAGAAATAGAATTTGATAGATTATAAACGACTCGGCGCGGCTTCTATGAAGCCGCGCCGAGTCGTTTATAATCAAAAAAAGAGGCTGATAAAAGCCTCTTTTAAATATTTTAGTTGAATAGATCTTTCACTTTATCAAAAAAAGTTTTTTCTTTTCCGGAAGGTTCTGCAACCATATCTCCGCTTGACATCTGTTTTTCGAAGAAATCTTTCTGTTCTTTATTCAGTTTCTGAGGAGTCCATACATTAATGTGGATGAACATGTCTCCTTTTCCATAGCTGTCGATGCTTGGAAGCCCCTTTCCGGCCAGTCTGAGGATCTTTCCGGACTGTGTTCCCGGATCAATGGTAATTTTCACTTTACCGCCTACTGTGGGAACTTCTTTCTTAGCTCCTAAAGCAGCTTCTGCATAGGAGATATATAATTCCTGATGAAGATTGTCGCCTTCTCTTTTGATTGTTTTATCTACTTCCTCTTCAATGATAACCAATAAGTCTCCCGGAACTCCTCCAAACGGAGCATCATTTCCTTTACCTCTTACATTAAGCTGGATACCATCTCTTGCACCCGCTGGGATATTGATTGAAATTTCTTCCTCATCTTTGATCAGTCCCTGAGCATTAGCTCCTGTAGGAATTTTATCAGCAACTTTTCCGATTCCCTGACATGTACCACACGTAGTCTGTGTCTGCATCTGTCCGAACATCGTATTCATCACTTTCATCTGAACACCGGAACCATTACAGGTAGGGCAGACTTTTGAAGTGGCACCATCGGCCATCTTCATTTTTTTTACTTTGATGGTCTTTTGCGTTCCGTTTACCATTTCTTCAAGGTTCAGTTTGATTCTGATCCTAAGATTAGAACCCTTTACCTGCTGGCGTCCGCCTCCGCCAAAACCACCGAAGCCTCCTCCGCCTCCGAAAATATCTCCAAACTGGCTGAAAATATCTTCCATATTCATACCTCCACCGAAGCCTCCGCCTCCGAAACCACCGTTACCACTCATTCCGGCATGGCCAAACTGGTCATATCTTGCACGTTTCTGATCGTCGCTCAGTATTTCATAGGCCTCTGCAGCTTCCTTAAATTTTTCCTCAGCCTCTTTATCTCCCGGATTTTTATCAGGGTGAAATTTGATGGCCATTTTTCGGTATGATTTCTTTATCTCCTCGGCCGATGCAGATTTACTGATCTCAAGAACTTCGTAATAATCTCTTTTTGACATAATGCTTATAATTGATTGTTGATGGGTAATAAATGATTTGTTTTGCCTATCATGTATCACTCACCATTGATCATTGGTATTTTAGTTTCCTGTTACTACTTTAGCAAAACGGATCACTTTATCACTTAAAGTATATCCTGTTTCGATAACATCTACGATTTTGCCTTTTAGATCTTCCGATGGTGCAGGAATCTGAGTAATTGCCTCATGGAAGTCTACATTGAAGGTATCACCTGCATTTACTTCCATAGCTTTTAAGCCTTTTTCGGTAAGTCTGTTCTTAAATTTCTGATAGATCAATTCTACACCCTGAAGGTCAGATGGATTTCCGTTTTTAGCAATTTCTTTTAAAGCTCTTTCAAAATCATCCAGAATTCCCAACATAGAAATCATCATATCCTGATTGGCATACTGGAAGAACTCCATCTTCTCTTTTGCCGTTCTTTTTTTATAGTTTTCGAACTCAGCGTATAATCTGATGTAACGGTCTTTCTCTTCTGCCAAAAGTTCCTCTGCAGAAGGTTTTGCTGTCACATTTTCCTCAGATGCCACTTCGTTCTGAATGTTGTTTTCTTCCTGATTATTGATGCTTTCTTCGTTAATATCCTGATTTTCCATAATTCAATATTTATTTAAATAATTGTTTGACAAAGAACCTGCCAAATAGAAAAAATGGACATTAAGGCAGAAATTTGAAGAGAGAAACTGACTGTAAATGGTCAATTTTACCACACAAACTAATGGGAAAGTATGGGTTTGCTGTTTCTATTGGTACATGGTGAATGATTATCTATTAAAAATTTACCATTCACCATTCTTAATAATTGTTACTATCAAGCGAACGTTTGGTACAGAAGGTAAAGGTTTAGAATAATGATAACAATAGAAATAATCCAGACACAGACTTTCAGGAAAGGCTTATTTACGAATTCCCCCATTTTGGCTTTATCATTGGTAAACATCACAAGAGGAACAACAGCAAAACTGAGCTGCATAGATAAGATAACCTGACTTAAGACCAATAAGTCAGTTGTTCCCTGTTCTCCATAGAGAATAGCAACTATTAAAGCAGGAATCACTGCAATCAGCCTCGTGATTAATCTTCGAAGCCATGGTTTTAGTCTGATATTTAAGAAACCTTCCATAACAATCTGCCCTGCAAGTGTTCCTGTAAGTGTTGAGTTTTGACCTGATGCCAATAAAGCAATCGCAAAAGCAATACTTGCCATAGAAGCCCCAAGAATAGGAGTCAGCATTTTGTACGCATCATGGATATCCGCCACATGTTTATTTCCGGTAGTATGGAATGTAGCTGCTGCCAGTATGAGGATTGCTGCATTAATAAAGAAAGCCAGCATCAGTGAAACAGTACTGTCCAAAGTTGCGAATTTGATCGCTTCCTTTTTTCCTTCTTTGTCGCGTGTATAATCTCTGGTCTGAACAATGCTGCTGTGCAGGTATAAGTTATGCGGCATGACCGTAGCTCCTAAAATTCCGATAGCAATATAAAGCATTGCAGGATTTTGGATGATTTCTTTTTGAGGAACCAAGCCACCCAGAATTTCATTGAAGGCCGGCTGTGAAATCACAATTTCATAAATAAAGCATGCGAGGATAATGAAAATAAGCCCGCCAACGATACTTTCTATCCATCGGAATCCTTTGGCCTGAAGCAAAAGAATGATCAGAACATCCACTGTTGTGATTACAATTCCCCAGGTTAGAGGAATGTGAAATAGAAGATTTAAAGCTATGGCAGAGCCAATGACCTCGGCGAGATCGCAGGCTGCAATGGCTATTTCACAAAATACCCACAGAATAAAATTGGTGGTGGGACTGAAGTGATCACGACATGCCTGAGCGAGATCTCTTTCCGCCACAACGCCTAATTTTACAGATAAATGCTGTAAAACCATCGCAAAGATGTTCGAAATAAGAATAACCGACAACAATGTGTACCCAAACTGTGCACCTCCTGCTATATCAGTGGCCCAGTTTCCCGGATCCATATATCCGACGGCAATCATAAGTCCCGGACCTGCAAAGGCCAGATATTTTCTCCAGAAACCTTTTTTAGGTACTTTTATGGATGCATATACCTCCGGAAGGGAGTGAGAGGTTTTATCTTTACGCCAGGCGTTATTTAAGTTGAAATTCATAAATGTTAGAAATGACTAACAAATTTACTTAAATAAATGTAAATACGAAAGTCGGCTGATAAAAAAATCCCGAAAACTAATTTTCGGGATTCTGTTTTTATTGATGTTAAAGATTTATTTTGCAAATCTTACAGACATTTTTCTATCTGCAGCTCTTTCTGCATCCGATGCTTTAGGATCAACCTTAGCAAATTTACTTCCGTAACCTTCCGCTTCTAAAACCTGAGTTCCAACTCCAGCTTTAGCCAGAGCAGCTTTGATAAATTCAGCTCTTGCCTTAGATAGTTTTACGTTATTTGCTTCGTTTCCTACTTTATCAGTATACCCACCAATTTTAATTTTTGCATCCGGGAATGCTTTTAAAATTGCCACTAAATTATCAAGCTGTCCCTGAGAACCTGCTTCCAGATCTGTAGAACTTCCCATTTTGAAATTAACATGGTCAAAATCATACCACTTATCTTTTAATGCTGCATCATCAGCTGCATTTTTATAGTTTCCTGATTTCAGGAAGGTGATCATCTGATCTTCCATACCTCCTTTGTAACCTTTCAGCATTACGCCATTAAGATCGATGTTTTCATCTGTCTTAGCAACTGGGGTTGCAGTGGATGCAGAAGTGTCGACAGGAGTAGTGGTAGCTGCGGTGTCCGTTTTCGACGCTGTAGAATCACTAGTCGTAGTGGTAGTTGTTGTCTGTTTCTTGTCGCACTGTTTCCAAAGGAAATAACCAGCCGCAATCAAAAGTAAAAGCGGAAGCAACCATTTCCAGATTGAACCTCCGCCTTCATTATTATTTCTGTCAGGATTGGTTCCTGCAGATGTTGTACTTCTTGTAACTTCTATTTTTGGCTCTTCGCTGGCAGTTGTTCTAATGGCATCATTGTCATTATCAAACTTGTACCCTTTAGCCCAGTCACCAATATTCAGAGATGCCAGAGAAAGTCCTGCGGGAAGAAGTGAAGAAACAATTCCTTTCTGCTCACCCAGCAGGTTTGAAATACCTGACTTATCCAAGTTATTATCAGCAGCATATTTTCCGATAGAACCTACCGTAGCTCCTGTGACTAAATTCAGCAGTGAACTGGAAGAGTTATTGCTGATACCTGCGTACGTAGCAATAGCATTCACTATTCCACTGATCTTATCTCCAAAAATAGAGGTTAACAGATTGGATATAACAGGGCTGCTTGAAGCACCACCCATTAAATTTCCTAAAATTCCGCTCGACGAGGCATTGGTAATTGCATCCAAAACTCCCGGGTTATCAGAATTATTTGCTAATCCTCCTACAACTGCAGGAAGCATTCCTCCAATTGCTTTTGAGATACCGGATTCACTTTCGCCAAACTGAGAAGCGGCTTGTGAAACCAAGGCGGGACCTAACTGTCCTTTAATTAAATCAATGACATTTAAAGACATAATAAATTATTTTGAGATTAATGTTCCATAAATTTAAACAAAAATCTGTCCAAATGTCATTTTTTTTGAATATTTATTTAATTTTCAGTTAAGTTTTTGCATATCAGCAAAAAAATATTAATATGCTTTTGCGAATAATACACGTCTTTTAGATGGCTTCCCACTGACTAAAGAAATACCTTCTTCTATATCATCATCTAAAGGAATACAACGGATAGTAGCCTTTGTTTCTTCTTTGATCTGCTCTTCTTCTTCATCAGTTCCATCCCAGTGTGCATAGATAAAACCTCCTTTTTCTTCAAGAACTTTCTTGAATTCTTCATAGGTGTCAACTTTTGTGATGTTGTCCTGTCTGAAGTTTAACGCTTTTTCATAAAGATCTTTCTGGATGGTCTGCAATAATTCTTCGATGTATACTTCAACACCTTCAATAGAACGGACTTCTTTGGTAAGGTTATCTCTTCTTGCTATTTCTATGGATTTATTTTCCAAATCTTTAGGTCCGAGAGCTATTCTTACTGGAACACCTTTTAGTTCATATTCTGCAAATTTCCATCCTGGTTTGTTGTGGGTATCGTCGTCAAATTTAACGGAAATACCTTTTGCTTTTAATTTAGCCTGGATATCCAGCGCTACTTCGCTAATCTGAGCCAATTGCTCTTCTCCTTTGAAAATAGGAACGATTACTACCTGGATTGGAGCCAATGTAGGAGGAAGTACCAATCCGAAATCATCGGAATGCGTCATAATCAAAGCACCCATTAAACGGGTAGAGGTACCCCATGATGTCGCCCATGCATGTTCAATTTTACCTTCTTTATTGGTGAATTTTACATCAAATGCTTTTGCAAAATTCTGGCCTAAGAAGTGAGATGTACCTGCCTGAAGTGCTTTTCCGTCCTGCATTAATGCCTCGATACAGTAAGTGTCATCTGCTCCGGCAAATCTTTCAGCTGGTGTTTTTACTCCTTTGATAACAGGCATTGCCATGAATTTTTCTGCAAAATCTGCATATACGTTATTCATTTTTTCAGCTTCTTCTACAGCTTCATCTTTGGTAGCGTGTGCTGTGTGGCCTTCCTGCCATAAGAATTCTGCTGTTCTAAGGAACAGACGGGTTCTCATTTCCCAACGTACCACGTTGGCCCACTGGTTGATCAATATAGGAAGGTCTCTATAAGACTGAATCCAATTTTTGTATGTATTCCAGATAATAGCTTCAGAAGTAGGGCGTACAATTAGTTCTTCTTCCAGTTTAGCATCCGGATCTACAATAAGCTTGTGTGGATTGTCCGGATCTGTTTTTAATCTATAATGGGTAACTACTGCACATTCTTTAGCAAAACCTTCTGCATTTTTTTCCTCTGCCTCAAACAGGCTTTTGGGCACAAAAAGCGGGAAATAAGCATTCACGTGACCTGTTTCTTTGAATCTTTTATCCATTTCATCACGCATTTTTTCCCAGATTGCATAGCCGTATGGTTTGATTACCATGCATCCTCGCACTCCAGAGTTTTCAGCTAAGTCAGCTTTTACCACCAACTCATTATACCATTTGCTGTAATCTTCGCTTCTTGAGGTTAATTTTGCCATTGTTTTTTAAAATTTTTTTAACTTTTCTACATTATTGTAATCTAAAAATAAAAATCTATTTTTGATAGATTTTTTTACCGGTGTTTTGGTACATTTTTGGTACAGATTGCAAATATAATTTAAATTAAAAATCTTTACGTTATCATGAAAAGAAATATACATAAAAATTTGCTCGGTATGTTAAAGTCCAAAGGGATTTTAGCACTATCAGGTGGGTTACTGCTTGTGTCTTGTGGCGCCCAGATGGGAGGATACACAGAAACCGATGGGGTTTATTATGATCCTAATAAAGATACGCTGCCAGAAGGGGTGATCATCAATGATGGCGGAAACAGAGTTGGAGAATATTACGATTATTATCAGGATTCTAATGTGATTCAAAATGCTCAGGCAAACTCGAAAGAACAAGACAACAAATACAATACATGGAGCGATAATAACTGGAATACCAATGCTACGGACTCAGATTGGGGCGCATTCGCAGGAGCTCAGACCAATTTTTATGACAATTCCTGGGGATCTCCTTGGGGCTGGTACGGTGGTTATAGTCCTTATTGGGGCATGAACCGTGGCTGGGGCTGGGGTGGATCATTTGGTTGGAACAGTTCATTTGGCTGGGGCGGATCTTTCGGCTGGGGCTGGGGAGGCTCTATGGGCTGGGGAAGTCCTTACTGGGGCTATGGATATTCTCCTTATTGGGGTGGATATTATGACCCGTTCTGGGGTGGCGGTTATGGCAACCCATATTGGGGTTGGAATGGTGGATACTGGGGCAATAGCTACAGACCTGTTTACAGAAGAAGCAGTGGAGGAGGATTCAGCAATCCGGGATTAAGTAACGCAGTTTACAGAAGCAATAACTATAGAGGATATGGTAACGGCAGTACAAACGGTTTCCGTAATACATCTACCAATAACGGATTTAGAAACAGCAATACCAACGGAGGTTTCAGAAATAGCTCCACTGGAGGTTTTAGAAACAGCGGTTCGTATAATAACGGAGGATTCAGAAATGGAACTACTAACGGAGGTTACAGACCTCAGCAGCAATCAGGAGGCTTCCGTAATTCAAATTCTCAGCCAAGACCAAATTATAATACACAGCCTACCTACAATAACAACAATGGTGGTTTCAGATCCAACGACAATGGTGGAGGTTTCAGATCAAGTGGAAGTTCTTCAGGCGGCGGAGGCGGCTTCAGATCTGGCGGCGGAGGCGGCGGCTTCAGAGGTGGCAGATAATTTCAAATTTAATAACTATTAAAAAAATAATGTTAAAAAAATCTTTAGTATTAATGAGTATTTCTGCAGCATTTTTTGCGCAGGCTCAGGATGTTTCTATAATAAGAAATACTGCAGATGTTTATTCCAATGGTCCAATGGTGGGTTCGTCAAAGTTTAATGCAATGGCTGGAGCTAACGGAGCATTAGGAGGAGATGCCAGCTCACTGCTTACGAACCCTGCAGGTTTGGGAGTGGCGATTTCGGGTGAAGTTTCGGGAACCCTGTCTATTTCGGGAAATAAAAATAAAAGTACTTGGGCCGGATCTACCATAGATTACAGCAAAACCAATACAGACCTTGGAAATATAGGTGCCGTAATGGCATTCCCATTGATGACTGAAACAGGGTGGAAGTTTATCAATATAGGAATCAATTATTCCAATCAGTCATTGGATAACTATATAGAATCTCCGGGAAGCAGTGATGTGATTAAGGATTTTTCCGATAAGACCAGCGCTTCATTGGCGGGACATGCTTACAACAGATATGGAAATCTTTCAAAGACAAGTTTCGGTGTAGGTGCTAACTATAATCATAATCTGTATATTGGTGCTGGATTCAATTTTTTCAATGCCTCTATTGATCAATATGATACAGCAGCTTTCAAATCATTATCTGACGGTTCTCTCGAATATTTTGACAGACAGAATACGCCTTTTACTGAAAGGTCTTCAGGTTTTTCTGCATCATTAGGGGTCATTGGTAAACTTAGTCCTAATTTCAGAATTGGAGGTGCTATCGAAACACCTACATTCTGGCGTATTGACAGAGCTTATAATTTTTATAATGATCCAACCTATGGGGATGGAACAGGAGGAGAAATAAGAGATCTTACCACACCGCTTAAAGCTACGGTAAGTGCTGCATTTGTTGCCAGTAAAAACTTTTCATTGAACGTTGATTATACCTTGGGCCTTACAAGACCTAAATATAAAGTGAATTCAGGTGCAGATCTTGAACTGAACAGCTTCTTCAAAGATAATTATAAGAATGTATCAGAAGTAAGAATTGGGGCAGAATACAGAGTACAGCAATTTAGATTAAGAGGTGGTTATTCATATGCTTCCAATCCTTTTGATGCTATGACTGTAAGCCAGGTAAATCCAGATGCTTCTACCGAAGACAGATCATACAATAATATGATGCTTAATAACAGAAATCTGGCTTCATTAGGTATTGGATATGATTTCAAAGCCTTTTATATAGATGCATCTTACCAATATATAACATCTACCTACAGTAATCCTTTCCTAAGAGGTATTAATACAGGTGATCCGGCTACAGATACTGCTTATTATTCACCTTACAATAATACAACAAATACACCAGGGCGTATTATGTCCAGTGATTATTTCGCTGTTTCAGAAGTGAAAAATAACAGAAATAACTTCTTTATTACATTAGGCTGGAAGTTCTAATCCAGATGTGTAATGAGTGATTAAATTGATGCTCCGGATCGTAAGATCCGGAGTTTTTTTATCGATTAAGTAAAAGGATTAATGAGAATGTCCTGCAGCAGGATGTTGGTGGAAAAGATGCATGATCAGGGCTAAGGAAACACCCAGAATAACCAATCCTATCTTCAACCAGTCAATATTATGATTCTTATTGCTTTCAAAAATGATCACTGATGAAATATGAAGGAAAATTCCACCTACGATAGCCAGGAAATAAGGCTGAAGGTCGGGATTGAAATAATTCCCCAGCAGCATTCCCATAGGAGAAGCGAGTGCAAATAATGCAACGATCAGAAGGGAAGGATATGGTGAACTTTTTGATTCGTTTTTTCTGTTGAACAGAAAGGCTCCAAGAATAAATGAAATAGGAAGATTGTGAAATACAATTCCCAGAAGATAAGGTGACAACTGCTGTTTTTCATTAGCCAGAGGAATTCCCTCAATAAAAGCATGGATAAATAAGCCTACCATCAATGCCATAGGAAGAATGTTGTTCTCGCTATGGTGGTGAAAATGTCCGTGTTCGAAACCTTTTGTCAAAGCCTCAAGAATCATTTGAAGCAGAACACCTGCGATGACGAATATTCCAAGACTGCTTCCGACCTGAGAGGTGTAAACCTGTGGAAAGACTTCATTCAGACAGATTGTAATAAGGAATCCGGCACTCAGGACCAGCAGATTTTTGGCCAGCTTTTCTTTTTTTCCGAAATGCTTGCCAAGAAAAACTCCTGTAATAACACTTAATATCAGTAAAACGACGGTGATCATGCCTTTTTCTTAAATAAATTGATACAGCGCGGGGAAACTTCACGGTCAAATTCATTCAGCTGATAATCGCCCCAGATCTTTACTCTTTCAAAACCGCAGTCTGCTGCATAGGAATGAATAGCCTCCAAAGTATGAAGCTTTACTTTCTCAAAGAAGTGGAAAGATTTTCCTTCTGTCTCGAAACGGATATCTTTGATGATATGTCTGCCTTCGATCTTTTTAAGGATCTTAAAATCAATATCACCACGTGTTATCGTGGTTTCAGGGACTAAACTTTTTCTTACATATTCTTCATTCAGATAATCCAAAACAAAATATCCTCCAGGTTTTAAAGCATTGTAAACCGACTGGAATACTTTTTTGTCATCACTTTCGTTATCAAAATATCCGAAACTTGTAAATAAATTGAACACAGCATCCATTGGATCGGCATCAATAGGGTTTCGCATATCATGAACATTGAAAAGAAGCGTCTGCGTTTCAAACTGCTTATCGAATTCAATACTCTGTCTGGAAAGGTCGAGTCCCAAAACGTCATATCCTAATTTATTCAAAAAAACAGAGTGTCTTCCTTTTCCACAGGCCAGATCAATAATCTTGGATGAAGGCGGTAACTGAAGGTCTTCAGTGAGCTTTGTAATGAAGTTTTCGGCTTCCGTATAGTCTCTGTTACTATAAAGAAGATGATAATAAGGTGTATCAAACCAAGATTCAAACCATTCCATAATGCAAAAATAACTAAATTTGTGCGGTTAAAAGCAAAGTATTTAAATAATGAAGGATCGAAAAATTCAATTGATAGGAAAATTGAATCCGTAATCTTTTAATTATTAAATCATTAAATCTTTTAATTATAATTTATGGACACAGAAAATCTAAAGATTCAGATAAAGACATTCTTCGGACTGGAGCAGATTCTTGCTGAGGAGATCAAAAAATTAGGCGGAAAAAACGTTGAAATCAAAAACCGTGCAGTCAATTGTGAAGGTGACCTTGGTTTTCTTTATAAAATTAATTACTCTGCAAGAACAGCATTAAAAATATTAATTCCTGTTTTTGAGTTTAAGGCATTTAATCAGCATCAGTTTTACAATAAACTTTCTGCTATCGCCTGGGAAGATTATATGGATGTAGACCAGTCTTTCGCAATCGACTCTACTGTCAATTCTGAAACCTTCAAACATTCACAGTTTGTGACGCTGAAAATGAAAGATGCTATTGTGGATTATTTTCAGGAGAAATTCCATAGACGTCCTGATGTAGAAACAAGAAGTCCTGATATTAAGTTTCATCTTCATATCGACAGGGAGTTGGTGACTATTTCTTTAGACTCTTCCGGAGATCCTTTATTCAAAAGAGGTTATAGAAAAGAGCAGGGTGAAGCACCCATTAATGAAGTTCTGGCAAGCGGAATGCTTCAGCTGGCAGGCTGGGACGGGAAAGGAAACTTTTTGGACCCAATGTGCGGTTCAGGGACACTTCTTGTTGAAGCAGCGATGATCGCAATGGATCTTCCAGCTCAGATCTTTAGAAGAAGATTTGCGTTCCAGAACTGGGCCAATTATGATGCTGATCTTTTTAGTAAGATCAAAGAAGTAAGAGTAAACAGGGTAAGAGAATTTACAGGAAAGATCGTTGGTTATGATATTGATGGAAGAATGCTGAATGCAGCCAGAACAAATATTGAAGCAGCAGAAATGGAAGATGTGATCGAACTGAAAACACAGGATTTCTTTGAATCTAAAAAAGAACTTTTCCCATTGCTGATGGTTTTCAATCCACCTTATGATGAGAGAATTTCTATTAATGACGAGGATTTCTACAAGAAAATAGGAGATACCTTCAAAACAAACTATCCTAATACATTAGCATGGCTGATCTCTTCTGATCTTGAGGCGGTGAAAAAAATAGGTCTGCGTCCTTCCAGAAAGATCAAACTTTTCAACGGAAAACTGGAAACCAGATTCTTACAGTATGAAATGTATGAGGGAACGAAGAAACTTCATAAAATCGAAAAAGAATAATTAATTTCAATATAAACCTTCCTGCTATGGAAGGTTTTTTTATTTTTGTTTCAATTCACAAATTAAAAGTATGGTGTGGGATCTTCTCGAAACTTTAGGGAATTTGTTGGACGTTGTTAATCTGTTTTCCAGCAATTCATCTTCAAGAGGTTTACATTATAATGATAAACCTGCAAAAAAGAAAAAGTCGAAATATTACACAGAAAAAGTGAGCGGCTGTTTTATAGCCGCAGCAGGGATATTGCTATTCTTTGTGTTTAAAGATCCGTTGCCGGCAGAAAATTACACCCAGACTTTACTGGTGTCATCTCTTATTGGAACTGCCGTTTCCGGACTTTTGTTTTTCCTTTTGTATGTTCTGAATCTTTACTATTTTAAAAACTTTTTCAAATTGCTGCTTTTCAGTGGCTCAGTAATCCTGTTTTTTATTTCTCTGGTAGGGTGTGTTTACTTCAGATCAGGCTTATTTGTTTAAAATATGACGAGCAGCTGTCATCTTTAAGTAAAATTAGCAGATTCCATTTTGCTTTTGATCGGTCTGTTAAAGTAAAAAGCCCCTTAAAAGGAGATTTACTATTGTGTATTCTGTACTCCTGAAACTGACTAAATATTGGTTTTTATTCTTTATTAAAATTTCTTTTCTGTGAAATACTATCGGAGATTTTGAAAGTCCCTTTAGTGAGATCAGTTCAAGGCAGATGGAACCAGCCCATACTGTTTTTTAAAAGCGTAAGAAAAATGGGAAAAATCCTCAAAACCAACTTCCATGAATATATCGGAAGGTTTTTTATGTTTTTCCTTTAAATGATAATAAGCCAGTTCCAGACGTTTGTGAGTGAGCCATCGCTGAGGAGTGGTCTGAAAAATTTTTCTAAAGTCCCTGTTAAAAGTAGAAAGGCTTCTGCCTGTAAGGTATCCGAATCTTTCCAGAGACATATTGAACATATAATTCTTTTCCATAAATCCGGCGAGGTCAATTTTTCCAGGCTCTTCAAAATCGGTCAGAATTCCATCAATATCTTTGTCAATTTCTCTTAGAATACTGATGGCTTCCGTAATTTTCAGCGAAGCGATATTTTCCGGGAATGGCCCTTCCACTTCAAAATAGGGAATCAGTGAGGCAAGGCAGCTTTTGAGTAAGGGATGATTTTGAAAACTGTATATTTTAGATTCTCTGCCCATTGGTTTATATTCGCATTCAACTGAAGCATAAAACTGCTTAAGACGTTCTGTCGTGAGATGCATTACTACAGCTTTATGAGGAAGTCCGTCTTTGGGGTAATTGATAATAGTGGCGAGGTGATTTCTCGGAATAAGAAAAATATCTCCTGCTCTGAACAGGTAGGATTGATCTGCCTGAATAATTTTGGTTTCCCCGGAAATAAACCATACCAGCATATGGTATTCAAAAACCGTTTCTGTTTTGAAGAGCCTGTCATCGTAGGTTGAAAGCTTGATGTCCGGTGTGATATAGTTTATCTGGAATTCCATCGTCTTTAGTTTATAGATACAAATGTATTTAAAAAGGAACTATTCTGCGTCGAATGTAAAGCCAAGCATTTCTTCGCTTAATTTCCATAGTCTCTGTGCATTTTCCAGATCAATGGAATAAGGCTGTACACCTCGGATTGTTGATGGTTCGTCATATCTGTGTTTGATCTGGCCAAGATCGATTTCGGCAATATCACAATTTTCGCAGTAAACGCCACCTATATTTTGAAGAGCAGGGCTGGTTGCACACCAAACGGTTGTGGCAGCACCCTGAGGAACTGTTTTCAATCTGGCTTCAACTTCAGGTTTTATTTTTCCGTCAATGTCATGGGTTCCCATCTGGATATACAGATCAATAGGCTCTTCTCTACCCAGATCCGTTCCATATACTGAGCCTGGATGCAATGAGTAAGCTCTGATATTAAACTTCTTCCCCATTTCGTCCAGCGCAGTGGCAAATAAATTACATGCTGTTTTCGATTGGCCATACCCTAAAAGAGTTTGATAGTCTCTGTTCTCAAAATTAGGATCTTCAAAATCAAAAGGAGCCATTTGATGCCCGTAAGAAGAAACACTGATTACTCGGGCGTTTTCTGCTTTTTTTAAGGCAGGCCATAGTTTTGCAGTCAGGTGAAATTGTCCAAGGTAATTGGTAGCCAGTTGTGATTCAATACCTCTGGAGTCTCTTCGGAGGGGAACCCACATAATTCCTGCATTATTAATGAGAAGATCGAGTTTTCTGCCGGAAGCAATGAATCTTTCGCTCAATGCATCAATAGAATCCGGATCCATCAGGTCCATTTTTTCCAGTTCTATGTTTTCAATACCGGCAAGATTCTGGCGGGCCTTTTCAATGTCTCTTGCGGGAATGATTACTGTTGCTCCTGCTGACACAAGTGCTTTTGTTGTTTCAAGGCCTATGCCAGCGTAACCTCCTGTGATCACTGCTGTTTTTCCGGTAAGGCTGATGCCATTAATGACTTCCTGTGCTGTTGATTCTGCATTGAATCCTGTGTGAACAGGCTGCTGAAATGGATTGATGTTCTGTAACATTTTTTTAATTTTAAAAATTTCTATAGCAAAGGTAGAGCGTACAGATCATGTTGATTTTGTTCAAAATGTCAAATTAGTGTGTTTAAAATTCCAAAAGTATTTTTTTAGAAGTTTCCTGTGAAAGTTAATTTCTATGAATAACCTGTTAAACTGTTTGCGGATTCCTCAGCGAATAAGTAATTTTGAAAAATTTTCAATTTGAGACCTACTATTTCCATTGTTGTTGCTATTTTCAACCGAAAAGACGAACTTTTTGAACTGCTGAATTCTCTGACTTTTCAGACAGATAAAGAGTTTGAAGTGATTATTGTAGACGATGGTTCTCTTATTGATCTTAAGCCGACAATTCAGAATTTCGAGGGTATTTTAGATATTAAATATTTCAGAAAAGAGAATTCCGGTCCGGGACTTACGAGAAACTACGGAGCAAAAAGAGCGAAGAATGATTGGCTTCTTTTTGTAGACAGTGATGTAATCGTAGAAAAAGATTATATCGAAAATATTAAAAAAGATATTGAGACCATTCCATGTGACGCTTTCGGAGGAGCAGATAAAGCTCATAAAGGTTTTAATCTCATGCAGAAAGCTATTTCCTATTCTATGACTTCAGTTTTTACAACAGGAGGAATCAGAGGGAGCAAAAAAGCCGTATCCAGATTTCAGCCGAGAAGCTTTAATATGGGAGTCAATAAAGCGGTTTTTGAGCAGGTAGGCGGTTTTTCGGAAATGAGAATAGGAGAAGATCCGGATTTGTCTATGACGCTTTGGGAGAAAGGTTTCACAACTGCATTTTTTGATGATATTGCCGTGTTTCATAAGAGAAGGGTAGATCTCGGTAAATTTTCTAAACAGGTGTACCAGTTTGGATGTGCCAGACCAATTCTTAATCAGAGACACCCCAACTATGTAAAGATATCATTTGCATTTCCTACACTTTTTATGTTAGGTTATATCTTAGGTTTTATCGAATATTTTATTTTGGGAAGAGGTATTATTCTGGCATTTTACGGATTGTATACCTTCCTGGTATTGTTTCATGCAATGATGGTTACGAAGAATATAAGCATTGCCGGAATGGCTGTGATTTCTACTTATATTCAGATGTTCTCTTACGGATACGGTTTCCTGAAATCGTGGGTGCTTCTTAATATTTTCAGAATGAAGCCTGAAGATGCGTTCCCAAAACATTTCCATAAAAAATAGATAGAGAAAATAAAAGCTGTCAAAAATTCCGACAGCTTTTATAACAATAAATTAGGATATGTATAAAGTTTCATGGTTGAGAACGCCTGTTTTCAGCATGCATTCCCGCATTTTTTCATAAGTTCTGGCGATATCATGATCCAGTCCGATCGAGAATCTGATCAGTCCGTCTGATATGCCCATTGCTTCACGCTCTTCTTCCGGAATCTCCGATGAAGTAGAACTTCCCGAGCATGAAAATAAAGTTTTATAGAAGCCCAGGCTTACTGCAAGATACCCCAGGTTTTCCTGCTGCATCATTTCCATCAGCTCATTGGCTTTATCAGTTGTTCCTGCATCTACCGTCAGCAGTCCGCCAAATCCGTACTCTTCATACATCATGCTTTTCATAAGCTCATGGTCCTTATGGGATTTCAGTCCCGGATAAGAAACTTTCAGTCCGTCTTTTTCAAACCTTTCAGCAAGGTACATTGCATTGTGGCTGTGCTGTTTCATTCTGATGTGAAGCGTTCTCAGGTTTTTCAGGATACTTGCAGACCGGAAACTGTCCATCGTTGGTCCGAGCAGCATGCATGCTCCGTTGTTCACGTTTTTAGTATCATTGATGAATTCCTGAGTTCCACAATAAACACCGCCTACCGTATCACTGCTTCCATTAATAAATTTGGTTAAACTATGGATTACGATATCGGCACCTAACAACGTCGGTGAAACAGAAAGAGGGGAGAAGGTATTGTCTACGATCAGTTTCAGATTGTGTTTTTTACAGATCTCTGAAAGTTTTCTAAGGTCTGCCACTTCAAGCAGCGGGTTGCTTACACTTTCACAGTATATAACCTTTGTATGAGGTGTTATTGCATTTTCTATAGACTCAAAATTGCTGATGTCTACGAAAGTGGTGTCAATATGAAATGGAGGCAAAAAGTTTTTAAGAAAAGCATAGGTACCGCCGTAGATCGTTCTGCTGGAAATAATATGGTCTCCACTTTTACATACCTGCATGAGGACAGAAGTAATAGCTCCCATTCCGGATGCCGTAACGTTGGCTGCCTCTGTGTTTTCCATTTTGGCCAGTGCCTGCGCCAGGTAAAGATTCATTGGGGATGAATGTCTGGAATATAAATAACATCCTTCAGCATTTCCTTCAAAGGTGTCAAACATCGTTTTTGCAGAAAGAAACGTATAAGTAGAGCTGTCAGAAATCGATGGATTCACTCCTCCGAATTCACCAAAATATTGCAGATCCTGGATCTCATTGGCTGCATTAAAATTTTCCATAAGCTTTATATTTTATTGATCGGTTAAATATGCTCTGTTTTCATAATAATTACAAGATATATTTGATTATGTAGAATATAAATCTATTTTTTTTGCTTTAGTTAGAAAATATGTTTGGTATCTTTGAAAATGTTAAACTTTTTCCAAAAAATTATCTATGAATTTTGATGAAACTGATAAAAAACTGCTCCTGTTCCTGCAGGAAGACTGTAAACAGACTACCAAAGAACTGTCTTACAAGCTCAATTTGTCTGTAACGGCTGTTTATGAACGGATAAAAAAACTCGAAAATCTGGGAGTAATCTCAAAATATGTGGCATTACTGGACCGGCATAAAATCAACAGGGACTTTATTGTGTTATGCCACATCAAATTAACACAGCATAAAAAAGAATTTGTACTACAGTTTGAGAGAGAAGTTATGAACCTTCATGAGGTCACAGAATGTTTTCATGTGAGCGGTGATTACGATTACATCCTGAAGATAGGGGTGAAAGATATGGAAGATTACCGTAATTTTATGCTCAGCAAATTGACGGCACTTCAGCATATTGCCAGTACCCACAGCTCGTTTATGATTTCCGAGGTGAAAAATACAACAGCAATCATTGTATAAAATACAGAAAATCAAAAGGAAAATTCTGATTTTCTGTATTTGAGGCTGAATATTTATTTATGAAAAATCTTGTTATTTGCCAGGACTAAGATCCTTGATACACAAGAGTGAGGACAGCGCGTAAAGAGTTTTATTTTCAGTACAATCTTAATGTGCCTGGGTAATTTTATCTATAAAATAATGAAGCCTTTTGATATCGGCCCTTCCTTTGTTTTTATCATTTAAAAAGCACGTGGTTACAATCACCATCTTTAAATCAGGAATGACACAGATTAGCTGGCCGCCGTATCCGGTAGCAACATATGCCTGATGACCATTGGTTTTTCTGCGCCACCAATAATAACCGTAGCCATTAGCATCCGGCATTACATCCCATGAATCCAGTTTCACCTGCTCCGAAGTTGATTCCTGAAGCCATTTTTGAGACACAATCTGCTTATTTCCAACTTTTCCGTTGTTCAGGATCAGAGAGCCAAATTTCAGCATTTCACTGGACTTCATAAACAGTTCCGAGCCTGCAAGGTTTCTGTCCTGTGGATCTGTATCCCATTTGGTGATGTGAATGTTTAAGGGTTGGAAAAGATTTTCATCTGCAAATTGTTTTAGACTTGTATTGACGATTCTCGACAATGCAGCTCCGAAAACATAGGTTTCACCACTGTTATAGTTGAATACGGCTCCGGGATATTCTTCGAAAGGCAGCTCCAGAACAAATCTTACAGGATCACTTGAAAATCCCATAGCCATAGATACTTTTGAATTTTCAACCCAATCAAAACCTCCCTGCATCATCATCAGATTTCTTAATGTTACAGTGTTTTTGATAGAATCATGAAGCATTTTGCCTTCAAGATTGGAAATATTTTTAAACCTACTCCTTGAAACATTGTATTCAGGAAGGATTTTTAAAACAGGTGTATTAAGATCGGGAAGAAGGTTTTTGTCTTTTGCAATGCCTGCCAAAACAGAGGTTATGCTTTTGGTAACAGATTTTACACTGAAGACGGTTTCTTTGCTGGCACCGTGAAAATACTGCTCGTATATTATCTTGTCATTCTGAGCAATGATGAAAGAACCAAGAGAAGGGATACTATCCTTAATTTCTCCGGTGAATTTCTCAGTAAATGGTTTGGATAAATCAATTTTAGGAGTTGCCTGTGATTTCAATTTAGGGCAAAAAATGGTCAGAACAGAAATCGTCATAACCTGCAGTACATGCTTGAATTTCATTGTTTAAAAAAGAGGGGGATTTATATAATTATCAGCTAGTGTAAAAAGATAGCTGCACTATACCAAAAACAAAATGTGAATTTCATTTTGGGTATAACGTCAACTAAATTTTATAGCCTCTAAATTATGAAATAAAACAATAAAATATGAGCAAAATAAGTTTAAATTTTTGTAGTAAATGCTCTTATTTTGTCGTGAGTAGATTTTAGGATGATGAAAAATATTACACCAATACTCCGTTCTTGGAGGAGATAGGTTCTGGAAGGTCTTCATGCCCTCCTCCCATTTGTAAAAGATCAATTTCTATTGCTCTACAGATAGAAAGCATAGGAACATCAAACATTAATCCTCCAAAGGGATTTTCAGAATAATCACCCACGAGTTCCATAATGATATAGATCCAGCCGATAGTAATACAGAAAGGAATAGAAGTCCATATACCCCAGTCTCCCAATTTGGCAAATTCATTTACCAAACCTAGCGGAAGTAATAGGATGAAAAGAATATTAAATACAAATGCCGTACTCGCAAACTGTCTTGGTGAAGGGAATTTTTTAATTCTTTCGGCTTGTCCCTGGTAATTATAAAATTCGTTTAAACAATTTTGTAGCTGTACCTGATTGAACTCAGATATGATTTTTTCATTTTTTAGTTCATTGATCTCTTTGGCTTGCTGGGAGATCAGATAGGTTGCGAAATTTTTGTAATCTGACTGAAGCTCAAATTCTTCTTCCGAAAGATATTTATGTAAAAAAATAGGGGTTCTTCCGTAATCAGGAAAACCTGCTTTAATAAGTCTGTGGCGTTTAAGATCAACATTTTTAAAAGAATCTTCTTCATTGCTGATGTGTTCCCATTCTGCAGGAACGAGAAGCTGTTCGCGAAAGGTATACAGCCATGCAATATGACGGTGAATAATTCTTTTTCTACGGTCTTCCAGGTCAAAAGCACCGACTTCCTCATTTTTAGTGTCAAAAGCATAAACCATGGACCCGAACGAGCGGCTGGAGTTCACAATTCCACCCCATATTTTTCGTGCTTCCCATAGTCTGTCATAAGCCTGATTGTTTTTAAAACCTACCAAAAAAGCTTCTGCAGTACCAATCAGTGCCACGGGAACCCAAGGGATGATCATCCAGTGCCAGTTAAAAAAATAGAAGAGTCCGGTAATTAAGGTGCACCAAACAGAAATCCAGATCAGATGAATACCGGATAAGTTTAAAACCTGTTTGTAGTTGACGTATTTTGTGGTGATCATAATGCAGCGTGAAATTTGGTGTCGGTATAAACAAAAGAAATACCAAAATGAGATATTCTAATGCTTATTAAATGTAATAAAAAAAACCTCTAAAAAATTAGAGGTTTGATATAATTAATATTGTTGATTAATATTTCAGCATTTCTTCGATCTTTTTGCTCAGCTTTTCTGCGTTCGGAAGCATTTCTTTTTCCAATACCAGATTGATAGGAACAGCCGGTACATCAAGAGATCCCATTGTTTCTACAGGAGCGTCCAGATATTTGAAGCAGTTTTTCGAAATACGGTGTGCAAATGCCTCTGCAAAAGAATTGTTGAGTTGTTCTTCTGTTAATACAATACACTTTCCGTGCGCTTTCACTCTTTCGAATACAAGCTCTTCGTCAAGAGGAATGATGGTTCTCAGGTCGATTACTTCAACTCTTCCATTGAAATTCTTTACAGCTTCTTTAGCCCAGTAAACTCCCATTCCATAGGTAACAACCAATAATGTCCTGCCTTTTTCAGTTTCATTCTGATCAGCTTCAATAATTACTTTACCTTTTCCGAAAGGTAAGATATAATCTTCTGCCGGTTCAATGGTCTTGGCATCTTCAGTTCCCGGAACTTTGCTCCAGTACAGGCCTTTATGCTCCAGCATGATCACAGGATTTGGATCATAATAAGCTGCTTTTAATAAACCTTTGAAATCAGCTGCGTTGCTTGGGTACGCAATTTTAATTCCTTTAATATTGGCTAAAATACTTTCAACACTTCCGCTGTGGTACGGTCCGCCGCCGCCATAAGCACCAATTGGTACCCTGATGATATTGCTTACCGGAAATTTCCCCTGACTTAAATAACTTGATTTAGAAATTTCAGTAATCAGCTGGTTGATACCCGGATAAATATAATCAGCAAACTGAACCTCCACGATAGGTTTTAATCCTACAGCACTCATTCCGGCAGTTGAACCGATGATATAAGCTTCCTGAATGGCTGTATTGAATACTCTTTTACTTCCGAATTTTTTACCTAAAGTAACGGTTTCTCTGAAAACACCTCCGATTCTTTCCCCAACATCCTGTCCGTAAAGAAGGGCTTCAGGATGTTTCCACATCAGCTCCTGAACAGCATGAATAGCTGCATCTACCATTACAATTTTCTCACCGCCTGCAGGCTCACGTGTTCCCGTTTCCTCTGTGATCGGAGTTGGAGCAAAAACGTGCTGCATAACCGTTTCAGGTTTTGGATCTTCCGCATTTTGAGCTCTTTCAAAAGCTTCTTCTGCTTCAAGACGGGCTTTTTTAGTGATCTGTTTTAGCAGATCTTCATCAGCTCCTGATTCAAGAAGCTGTTTTCTAAGGATTTCTCCCGGATCTTTCGCTCTATGTTTTGTTAAATCTTCTTCGTCTCTATAGAATTCTCTACGTACTCCGGATGTATGGTGACCGATAAGAACCGTTTTGGCACAAACCACTAAAGGCTTTCTTTCATTTCTTACAAAGTCTACAGCCTTTTTCATGGCTTCAAAACTTTCCACAAAATCAGTTCCGTCAACACGCATTCTGCTAAGGCCTGTAAATCCTGCTACAAAATCGTAAGCATCACATGTTCTTGCCTCTTCTTTGGTTACAGAAATACCCCATTCATTATCCTGTACAAGAAATATGATAGGAAGCTGGTGCAGGGCTGCAAACTGCAGCGCTTCACTTACTTCACCTTCCGTTACAGAATTATCTCCAAGACTGCATATCACAACCGGATTATTTTCAAAGGTTTGTAAATTGAAATCCTGAATATATTTTATCCCCTGTGCAACTCCTGTAGTTGGAATGGTTTGCATTCCTGTAGCAGAGCTCTGATGGATGATCTTTGGCTTGTTTTCATCGCGGCTTGAAGGGTGAGAGTAATACGATCTTCCACCAGAAAAAGGGTCTTCCGCTTTTGCCAGCAATTGAAGCATCAATTCATATGGCTCAAAACCAATTCCTAAAAGAATACTTTCATCCCTGTAGTATGGAGAAATCCAGTCTTCTTTTTTTAACTGATAAGCAGTGGCTAGCTGAATAGCTTCATGGCCTCTTGATGTACTATGAACATATTTACAGATATTTCTGTTTTCTTCATAGATATCTGCCATTGCTTTGGCCAGCATCATATGATTGTACGCTTTAAGCAAAATATCCTGAGAAACTTTTTCGTGAAGTGTATTTTCCATAGGAAGCAAATATACATAAAAAACAAAATACTAACAAGCGTTAGTATTTTGTATGAATTCTATGTGGTATAGGGTTATTCTTTAATTACTTTTTTAGAGATTACATCTTTATCTGTTCTTACTTCAACGATGTAAATTCCTTTAGTATATGATGATAAATCAACAGATTCTCTCTCGCTGTTGATTACTCCATTCTGTAGTTTTTTACCGGAAAGATCATAAATCACGAAAGTTGACTTTTTAGGAGCTTTCAAGATATTAACGAAATCTTTTGTTATACTAGGAGCGACAGCAATTTCATTTTTAGATTTTACTTCGTCATTAGTTCCCAGGAATTCAGTGTGTCCTGTAACCATGATTGAGTAATTCTGAGGAGCTGCTGCTCCCGCATCATTCTTAAGAGTTCCTTTGTTATTGATTTGAATCTTGTAAACTCTACCCGCTACCGGATTGTTAATAACCACCTGTTCTACATTGTCAACCGTATTGTCAGCTTTTATTGCTGGAGTCATTGGACTGTTTGCATTTAACTTCCAAGGATAATAGATGGTATTGTCTGTGGTGTCGATTATTCTCAAATCAACATCATTGATCAGTTTTGAATCACGGTTGTTAAAAACATCCTCTACAAATTGGTAATTTGGAGTATACTTAGGATCAAGCCAGCTAATCGTAACTTTTAATGGTTCTGATCCTGATGCTTTAATCATTTTGGTATTAGCGGTACCACTTGTTAATGTTTCATCTGTGAAAATAACAGAGCCATTTGATTTTCCAACCAACAATTCTGCGCCTTTTTTAGCGTTGATGAATCCCCATCCGAAGTGTGGATCCGGACCAACATTACCCGCCTCTGAGGCAGAGTGAATGGTAAGTACTTTGGCTGAAGATGCGTTAAGCAATGCATTGTCAAATAACTGTTTGTTGATTTGTGTCCAAAGCCCTATAATTCCTGTTACAATAGGAGCCGAAAAAGAGGTTCCGCTTCCTCCTGCCCAGGAATCGCTTCCTGTAGCGGATGATGCAGCATAAAGAACATTTGTTCCTACCGTTGAGATGTCCGGCTTGATTCCACCGTCATCTCTAGGACCTGCACTGCTGTACTCCGAATGCACAACTTCTGAAGCATTGGTATATCTGAAATTATTAGTAGCAATGATATCTGTTGCACCAACAACAATAATATTTTTTGCCAATGATCCTGTTCCGATACAGTCGTATCCTAATGAGCAGTTATTGGGAGGTAAGGTATCTGTAGCAGCAAATGCAACAGCTCCGTTAGGACCCTGATAAGATTTTGGAGCAGTAGAGTTTTTTCCGGCAGGTCCAAGATTAAAATAGTTACCTGCGGATTTAACAATGATATAAGAAGGATTATTATATGCTATTGCATCATAGTTGGCATCATTTGTATTGTATGTTCCCTGATAATCATAAAATGAATCACCAGCTTTACTTCCGTTGTATACAAAAGAAGTTATGCTTCCAGTATTGAGATCATATGTTTCTGTCCAACCGGAATTAATTCCGTAAGAGTGATTGGAAATATTGGGTTGAGCAATAATAATTTTTTCAAAAACAGTACTTGCTGCTGTATTACCCGGTAAAGTTGTAGTAGCAAACCTATAGCTGTCCATTGTAGAGTTGATCGCAACTCCTTTAGCATTTCCAACTGCTACAGGTGGTGTTCCGGATGTAAGAGTAACACTTTTCCCTCCTATAAAACTTCCCACACCAGTAGAGTGTTCAGAATATGGTTGAGTGGTTGCTTCCTTATTGGAGATTCTGTTGGCTGCATTATTAAATGCGGTGTGAGCCTCGTAAATTCTTCCACCATCAAATACAGTGTATTTAATGTTCTCACCATTAAAAGACCCTGCTAAACCTGTGATATTCCCTGCTGTATTAAGCAAATCTGAATTCGAATTTGATAACTGTCTGGTGTCCTCCTGCTGTAAAAAATAAGGGATGCCAAAATTAAAGCCTGCTAAATTAGATCTCATTTGATCTATTTCTTTTTGTTTTTCAGGGCTTCTGTTGCTTCCGAATGCTTTTGCTACGTAAGAGTCAAACTTAGCGTTGTTCTCTCTGTTCTGTTTCTCAAACTCATGTTTTAATCCTTCGTTCTTTTGTGCACTTACTAAAGCAAAAGCTAAAGTACCTACCAAAAATAAATGTTTCTTCATAACAGTTAGTAAAATGTTTAAAATTTATAAGATAACAAATATATAGCAAAATGTTTAAATTAGCTTATGTTTAGTAGGTTTTTGTTTGTTTTTTTTAATGCTTATTATTAGAGTTATTGATTTTTTTTATGTATTTAATGTTTATTGTGTATTTGTTTAGATTGTGAATTTTAAAAAAGATACTGATTCGGGGTTAAAATTTTGAACATCATTGGACAGTAGCGAAGATGTTTATTATTAGAAAAAATGAAGTAACTTTACATTCTCTTTTTTTTAGAAAAGTTAGAAACTTATATGTATTTAATTTTTGACACAGAAACAACCGGTTTACCTAAGAATTTCAATGCTCCGCTCTCAGACTCAGACAACTGGCCAAGAATGGTTCAGATCGCGTGGCAGATACATGATGATGATGGTAATTTAATTGAGAATCAGGATTATATAATAAAACCTGAAGGCTATGATATTCCATTTAATGCTGCAAGGATCCACGGGATTACTACCAAGATCGCTAATGAAGAAGGACGTGACCTGCAGGAGATTCTGGAGGAGTTTTCAAAAGTACTGGATAGGGTGAGAATCGTTTCCGGACACAATGTGGAGTTCGATTACAATATAGTAGGAGCAGAATTCTACAGAAAAAATATAAAAGACAATCTTCAGGATAAGCCCAAAGCCGATACCATGATTCTGGGAACAGATTATTGTAAGCTTGGCGGCGGAAGAGGAGGGAGGTATAAATCTCCTAAACTGGAAGAACTGTACGAAAAGCTTTACGGCCACAAATTTGACGAAGCCCACAATGCTGCTGCTGACGTAAATGCAACCGCCAGAGTATTCTTCGAAATGATGAGAATTGGCGTAATTCCATCCGATGTACTGAAGATCTCCGAAGATCAGCTGGCGTATTTCAAAACACTTTATCCGGATCCGATAAAGCCTTTTCCCATTGTCATCAGACGTCAGGTTGCTGATTTTAACAGCAAGAAAAAACATACAGACTCCCGAAATATTGATGAAGTTGATCTGGGGAAATATTTCAATTTCAACAGCCACAGTGTTTTCTCTACATTGATGGCAACTTCCAGCATTAATGACCTGATCAAAAAAGCTTCTGATGAAAACTTTCCTGCCGTAGGAATGGTGGATACCGGAAACATGATGGGGGCTTTCAAATTCGTATCAGCAGTAGAGTCCACGAATTCTGACCGTTCAAAAAAACATAAAGAATTCCTTGCTAAAAAGCAGGAAGCAGAAGAAAACGGAACAGAGTTTACCGAAGAGGAACCTGTTTCAGATCCGCTCATCCCTATTGTAGGCTGCGAATTTTACATATCAGAACGGTACGAGCAGAAGCAGTTTACCAAAGATGATCCGGACAGGAGGACTCAAATGGTTCTTTTGGCAAAAGATTTTAACGGATACAAAAATCTGGCAAAGCTTTCGAGTATAGGATTTTTAAAAGGTTTCTATTTCGGAGTGCCGAGAATCAGCCGAGAATTGATCGCTGAATACAAAGAAGGACTTATCGCTGTAACCTCCGGTATTTTAGGAGATATTCCGGATGCAATCCTTAATACAGGGGAGCAGAAAGGGGAAGAGCTCTTTAAATGGTGGAAAGAAACCTTCGGTGATGATTTCTATGTGCAGCTTCAGAACCATAAACTGCCTGAAGAAGAGCATTTAAATGAAGTTTTACTTTATCTGGCAGATAAATACGATACTAAAATTCTTGCCCAGAATGAAACTTTTTATACCCAAAAAGACGATGCCAATATTCAGGATATCATAAGCTGTATCAAGGATGGTGAAAAGCTTACCACTCCCGTAGGAAAAGGCTTCGGGAAACGAAGAGGACTTACCACAGGAGAGTATTATATAAAAAACAGCGACGAAATTAAAGAAGCATTTCTGGCTTATCCGGATGCTTTCGATGCTTACGAGGAATTTCTAAGTAAATTCAGTCCGTATACTTTAAAAAGAGACGTTCTCCTTCCTAAATTTGATATTCCGGAAGAGTTTATCCATGCAGAAGATGCGGAAGATGGAGGAAAAAGAGGAGAGATGGCTTATCTTACTCATTTAACGTATGAAGGGGCAAGAAAAAGATATGTAGAAACCGGAATTACAGATGAAATCAAAGAACGTCTGGACTTTGAGCTTGATGTAATCGCGAACACCGGTTATCCCGGATATTTCCTTATTGTGCAGGATTTCTGTAATGAAGCTCGAAATATGGGAGTCTGGGTAGGACCGGGAAGGGGTTCTGCGGCAGGTTCTGCGGTTGCTTACTGTATCGGGATTACCAATGTTGACCCTATTAAATACGATCTCCTTTTTGAGAGATTCCTGAATCCGGAGAGGGTTTCGATGCCCGATATTGATATTGACTTTGATGATGAAGGGCGTGACAGGGTAATTAAATGGGTTATCGAAAAATATGGACAGAGTCAGGTGGCGCAAATTATTACCTACTCGGTTTTGGGTGGAAAATCAGCCATTAAAGACGCCGGAAGAGTTTTAGATTTACCAATTCCTGATACCAATAATATTGCAAAACTGATTCCTCCAAGTCCGGGTATGAATATTGCAAAAGCATTGGCAAAGTATGATAAACTAAAGCCGGAAGAGCAACAGCTTGTCGATGAAATGAAGTATGTTCTGAACACACCGGATGACGCCCGCCACGATGTTTTGGCAAGTGCCAAAAAAATGGAAGGTTGTATCAGAAATACGGGAATTCACGCTTGTGGAGTTATTATTACGCCGGAAGATGTGAGTAATCTGGTGCCGGTAACCATTGCGGCTAAAGATGCCGATATTTTGGTTTCTCAGTTTGATAACTCGGTGGCTGAAAGTGCAGGACTTCTGAAAATGGACTTTTTGGGTCTTCGTACGCTGACGATTATTAAAGATGCAGTAAAGTTAGTCAAAGCCAGACATGGAATTGATATCAATCCCGATTTGATTCCTTTGGATGATGCTAAAACCTATCAGTTATTCAAAGAAGGACGAACAGTCGGAATTTTCCAGTATGAAAGTCCGGGAATGCAAAAATACATGCGCGAACTGAAACCTACGGTTTTTGCCGATCTGATTGCCATGAACGCCTTGTACAGACCGGGACCAATTAAATACATTCCAAGTTTTATCAACAGAAAACATGGAATCGAAGAAGTGATTTATGATCTGGATGAAACTAAAGAATATCTTGAAGAAACCTACGGAATTACGGTTTATCAGGAGCAGGTAATGCTCTTGTCTCAAAAATTAGCCAATTTTACAAAAGGTGAAGCCGATACTTTGAGAAAAGCAATGGGTAAAAAGCAGATTGAAGTTCTGAATAAAATGTATCCCAAATTCATTGAAGGTGGAAGAAAAAATAATCTTAACGAGGAAAGGTTAGAAAAAATCTGGAACGACTGGAAAGCCTTTGCTGAATATGCCTTCAACAAATCTCACTCCACCTGTTATGCATTAATTGCTTATCATACGGCTTATTTAAAAGCAAATTTTCCGGCAGAATATATGGCGAGTGTAATGAGTAATAACATTAACAATACGGATTCTATCACCATGTTTATGGAGGATTGTAAAAGTATCGGGGTGGATGTTTTAGGACCGGATGTGAATGAATCTCAATATAAATTCTCTGTAAACGAAAAAGGCCAGATCCGTTTTGGTCTGGGAGCGATTAAAGGGATTGGTGAAGGGCCGAGTGAGGCTATTACAAGGGAAAGAGCGAACGGAAGGTTTAAAAATATTTATGATTTCTTCGAAAGGATTTTACCTTCCCAGATGAATAAAAGAGTGGCGGAAAGTTTAGTGTTGGCGGGTGCTTTCGATGAATTGGGATCTTACCACAGAGGTCAGTATTTTGATATTGACATGGCTGGGAAAACGAATCTTGAAAGATTGATCAGGTACGGACAGAGCTTCCAGGAAAGTAAAAACGAAATGGAACATTCTCTTTTTGCTGATTTTGCCGATGAAGTACAGATCGAGCAGCCTAAATTGCCACCTTGTCCGGAATGGCCGAATATGCATAAGCTTAACAAAGAAAAAGAGATCATTGGATTCTATCTTTCTGCACATCCGCTGGATGAATTCAAATATCATTTTCAGTTTATGCAGGGGCAATTGTCTAAAAAGAGCGTGCTGGAAAAAGATGAGGAAGAAAAGCTGGTAACGGATGAGGTTCCTATTTTGGAAAAAGATTCTCAGGATGAAACTGTAGATCTTATTGAAATTGTCTCTGATGACCTGTCTATTGGTGAAGAAGAAATTATAGAAGAAGTAACAAAAAAAGCGGAACCAAAAGGAAATTTCATGTTTTTAAATCTTGATGAGGTAGATGCTTATAAAGAGCAGGCTTTCTCCAATAAGCAGGAAGAGCTGTTTGAAGAAAAAAAGAAAGACTGGAAGACACTTCAAAAGGAAAGAGAGAATGGAGGAGGCGGAAAAGAATATACAGTAGCCGGATTAATTACTGAGTATAGAGTTCAGGATGGCTTCCGAAGCGGAGAAAAGGTAGCCTTTGTTACTCTGGAAGATTATTCAGGGTCTTACTCTTTCAGGCTGGGAGATAGAGATTATATGCGTCTGAAAGAAAAGCTGGAGGTTCAGAGATTTGTAATTTTCAAAATAAAGTTTGCACAGGTGAAGGATGGAAGAGTCTTTGTTAATGTCAATGATGTGATTGAACTTCAGGAAGCTTTTGAAAGATTTGCCAAAAGTATCTCTCTGGTTATGGACGTTATGGATGTACGGGCTGAAGATCTGGACTTTTTCAGAACCGTTCTGGACAGGAATAAAGGAAATCAAAAACTTAAATTCTATATCAAAAATATTGAAGATGATTCACAGATTGAAGTGCAGTCTATGAAACATTCTGTAGATCTGAATGGGGATCTTATTAAAGAAATTCAACTCCTTAATAAATATGAGTTTTATCTGAACTAGAATATTTAGATCGAAAAAACAGAAAGAGCGGCATTTTGTCGCTCTTTCTGTTTTAATATTAAGTCGTTGTTTGGTGAAAATTTTTAATATTTTTTTATGTTAAATTGAAATTTATCCATTATTTGGGATTTTTTAAAATTTTATAAGTATTTGTTATTCAGTGTTTTATTGTTTTATTTTAAATTGTAAAATTATAGTTAAAATTAAACAAGTATTTAATTTTATTTAATAATATGTAATATTTTCAATTTAGTATTTAATATTTTATGATAATTTTTGATTTTAAGTGAAATATTTGTTTACTTTTACCCCCTAATTTTATTTTTACTACGTATGAAAAAACTTCTACTATCGTGCTTAGTTTCCATGAGTATGGGAGCTTATGCACAGGTAGGTCCGCCACAGGCGACAAATCCAAATACCAATAACGGGTATGGATTTACGCAAAGTACTGGAACCTACACTCCGCTGTCTGCCGGTCGAACTATTTGGCAATCCGGTACAACCTTAGGAACTGATGCTGTATCTGCAGCGATTAATTTACCATCACCATTTAAGTATAATGGTAAATCGTATTCGGCAGTTTATATCAGCAATAACGGCTTTGTAACGCTAGGCACGCCTGCTTTGTCCAATACATACACAGGGCTTTCTACGGACACATCTACTCCTTATGAAGGTGCATTTGCCGGTTTTGCGACGAACCTGAGACATGCCAATACCACAACTTCTGAAATTTCTTATGAAACTGTTGGCTCGAATTTTATTGTTCAGTTCACAGATTTACAGGGAAGTTCTGCAGCAGCGGCACAAACTCTTAACTTTCAAATACAATTTGACTTAACATCCAATAATGTTAATATTGTATATGGTAACTGCGTCTCAGGAACTGCTTCATTAACTGGGCAAGTAGGGATTAGAGGCTCAGAAGCTTCCGATATAAACAATAGAGTGGGAACCGACTGGAGTGCAACTGCTATCGGTACATCAGCGACCGTTTCCTGTACGTTGGGAACTACAAATGGGACGACTGTTCCTGCTTCCGGTCTTACATTTACTTTTACTCCGGGAACATGGCTGTCAACACCAGCGACCTATGCTACATTACCTTTTACCGAGAATTTTGGCTCATGGGTCAATGGAAATTCGACAGCTGACCTGCCTAATGCAGCCAATTGGAGAACCTGGCCTTCCAGAGGGGATAACTCTTGGAGAGCGAGTGATATTTCCGTTTCTGGATTTTCCAGTGTTTCAGGATGGACAAGTGTAGGTGGAACTTCTACTATTGGCACACCTGCGGTGGCACCTACAGCTAGATTTCATTCCTATAATACGGTGAATGCTTCAGGATATATGGATTTGTATATCAACTTATCCGGAGGTACAGGAAATAGAATTTTGAGTTTTAATTACTACAATTCCACAGGAACGGATAATCTGAAAATACAGCTTTCCACAGATGGAGGAACTACATTCAATACAGTAGGCTCTACCTTTGGGGTTTCTTCTTCATGGGCTACCAGATTTGTTGATTTAGGATCCAGCAGCGCAACAGCAGTTGTAAGATTCCTGGCAACTGGTGATAACGGAGATAATGATATTTATGTTGACAATGTTAACGTAAGTGTTGTAACCTGTTTAATGCCGGATACAGTTACTGTAGGTACCAGCACTGCTACAACAGAATCTGTAAACTGGACTATCGGAACTCCTGCTCCTTCTTATGATATTTATTACAGTACAACCAATACGGCTCCTACCAGCACAAGTACACCAAATGTAACAGGTGCTACGGGTACGACGAATACATTAACGAATCTTACCCCTCTTACTACCTATTATGTTTGGGTAAGGTCGCATTGTTCTTCATCTGACCAGAGTATCTGGATTGCAGGACCATCCTTTACCACTAAAACTTTCTGTCCTACAGTGTCAGTGCCTTCTTCTTCAGCAACAGGTGTTTCAGTAACCCCTACATTTACATGGACTGCCAATGCTGATGCAACAGGCTATAAACTTTCTATCGGAACTACAGCAGGAGGGACAAACATCCTGAATAGCTTCGATATGGGGAATGTGAATACTTATGTATTGCCGTTCGAATTATCCTATAATACTAAATATTATTATACTGTTAATTCCTATAATGCAACGCAGACTTCTACAGGTTGTACAGAAAGAAACTTTACAACACTTTCTATTTGTCCTACAGTTTCTGTGCCAGCTGCATCAGCGATTGAGGTTAGTTTAACACCTACATTTACATGGTCTGCAGTTACTGGTGTTAATGGGTATAAACTTAGAATTGGTACTACTGCAGGAGGGAATGACGTGTTGGATAATGTGGATGTAGGAAATGTTACTACTTATACTTTACCAACTCCGCTTAATAACAGTACTGTTTATTATTACTCAGTAGGTGCTTATACGGCTACTCAGAATTCAATTAACTGTACAGAAAGAAACTTTACTACCCTGTGTAGCGCGGTTACTGCATTTGCAGAAAACTTTGATGGCGTGGCTGCAGGAAGCTGGCCAGCTTGTTGGGGGAAAGTCGGTACTACAGGTACTGCCAGCATTGTAGCTAATATTGCGATGTCCGGACCTAATGTTTTAAATATTTCAGCTTCATCCACTACATCTTTACCTGTTGTTAAAATGAGACCGGTAAGTACACTGGATACAGGTTTATACAGATTAAGATTTAGGGCAAGATCAAGTTCTACCGTAGGTGGAAAAGTGGAAGTTGGATACCTAACGAACCCTGCTGCTGCTTCATCTTTTGTGAACTTAGCAACTTTTACAACAACAAGTACTTCTGTTGCGGATAATTTTTCTGTGAACAATATTACAGCGCCTGCCGGTACAACTATTTTAGCATTCAGACACACAGGTTCTCCTTCCAATGCTGTTCTGGTTGATGATGTTGTATATGAATTAATGCCTTCTTGTATGGAGCCAAGTGCTATTGTTCCGTCAAGTCCAACAGTTTCAGGAGTTAATTTAGCCTGGACAGCACCGACTTCTGCTCCTGCAAATGGATATGATATTTATTACAGTACGGTAAATACTGCTCCTACAAGCACTTCAACACCGAATATAACTGGTTTCTCAGGAACCTCAACACCAATTTCAGGTCTGGCTTCAGGTACAGCGTATTACATCTGGGTAAGATCACGTTGTTCTTCATCTGATCAGAGTATCTGGGTATCAAGTGCCTTTACAACAGTGACACTTCCTCCTGTAAATGATGACTGTTCTTCTGCTGTAAGTTTAGTAGTAGGCGGTACCTTTGCTCAGAATGTAGTAACAGGAACTACTGTTGCTTCTACGAATACACCTGCATTGACAGCCAGCTGTCTTACAACAACAACTAATGTTGCTGGAAATGTATGGTACAAAGTAGTGGTTCCGGCTTCAGGTAATATTACTATTGAAACAGATACTTCTACGGGAACAGCTTTAACAGATACAGTAATTTCTGTCTTTGCCGACTGTACTTCTACAACTTCTATTGGTTGTGATGATGATAGCGGTAACGATGCCTTTTCTAAACTTAGCTTAACAGGCCAGACGCCAGGGGCAACATTATATGTAAGTGTTTGGAGATACTCTAATTTGGGAGGTGGTAGTGATGGTACATTCAAAATTTCAGCTTATGATGCTTCACTATTGGGAACTTCTGAAGTTGCTGCATCTAAAAATACCATTAAAGTATATCCAAATCCTTTTGCAGATGTATTGAACATTTCTGATGTTTCTAAAGTGAAATCAATATCAATTATTGACCTTTCCGGAAGAATAGTGAAAACTATTGACAACCCTTCTTCATCTCTTCATTTGGGAGATGTTAAAGAGGGAATGTATTTGGTTACACTACATATGAAAGATGGATCTAAACAGACCATCAAGGCTATTAAAAAATAAAAATTTTAACCATGATTGTAGAGAATAGCAGCTGAAAAGCTGCTATTCTTTTTTTAGATAATGTCGTAAAATGAAAGTCGTTCCGGAAATTTCGGTTGTGAACTCAATGTATTTCATAAATACTGTAATAATTCTGAACAGGAAGAATGGATCTGGATATATGATAAAAGTAATTTCAAAATAATTCCTGTTTCGTCTATTTGTCAAAATCGGTTTGGCCTCTTTTTTAAATTAAAAAAAAGAGTGTTATTGTGTTTTTTTTATTAATTTAGCCTTTACTATAAAAAAATAATATATGAAAAAGATTTTACTTGCGAATTTACTAACGATTGGCGCGTTTTCGTTTGCGCAAACCTATTGTACACCTGCATTTGCAGAGGGATGCGGAGGTGGAGATGTCATCAACAGCTTTACGATTCCGGGAGCGGGATTCAGTCACCTTGATACAGGATGTTCTCAGTCAGCTTATACAGATTATACGGCTCAGACTATTAATTTAAATGCAGGTCTTAATTATGCATTTTCAGTGACGCATGGATATTCCAGTCAAAATGTTCGTATTTGGATAGATTTTGATAATAACGGAACATTTGATGATGCTGCTCCGGAGCTTGTTGCGGAGGGAAGCAGTACAGGATCTGGTAATAATTCAATTACTAACAGTAATATGAGTATTCCTTCAACAGTTACACCAGGAACGTACAGGATGAGGGTAGGAGATCGCTTTTCCAGTCAGCCGGAACCTTGTAACACACTTGGGTATGGAGAATCACATGATTATACCGTAGTGATAGGAGCCGCTCCAAGCTGTTTGGCACCGACCAATTTATCTTCAAGTGCAGTGACTTCAAGCTCAGCTTCTATTTCATGGACAGCCACTACAAGTACCGTCGGCGTTGGCTATGAATATTATTATTCCGATACGAATACTGCGCCAACAAGTACGACTGCCGCAACGGGAAGTGTAGGAGCCACTTCAGTTTCTGCTCCATTATCTACACTTTCTCCGGCCACTACTTATTATGTATGGGTAAGGTCAGTATGCAGTGCTAATGACAAAAGTGGATGGTCTTTGGGGACTTCATTTACCACTCTTTGTGCTACTATCGTACCTACAGTAACCTATATAAATGATTTTACAGCATTTCCGGGGAACTGTTGGGAGCTTGCATCTGGCGGTGATGCTTCTACAGGGCCTACTGATACAGAAGAATTATGGTTTGATGGGGACTTCCTTAATGGTACTGATGAAAACAATTCTGCAAGAGTAAATCTATATTACGAAGGTAAAAAAGCATGGTTGAAAACAGTTCCTTTTAATCTTTCTGCTGGAGGATACAGAGTTAAGTTTGATTATGGAGTGACAGAATATTCAGATACGACTTCTTCTGTTATGGGATCTGATGATATGGTTCAGTTTTTAGTGTCCGGAGATGGTGGAACTACATGGACTGTGCTTGAAACATGGAATGAAGCGAACGGACCTTCTAATACGTCCACTACCTATTCTTATGATCTGACTTCTTATACAGGAGCCAATACTGTCTTTGCATTTTATGCTACAGACGGAACGGTAGTAGATGACCTGGATTATGAGTTCTTCGTTGACAACTTTAAAATAGAATCTGCATCACTTTCTACATCTGAAGTTGCCAAGGCAAAAGAAGTGGTTAAGGCATATCCGAATCCTTTCACTGATGTATTGAATATTTCAAAAGCAGAACTTGTAAAATCAGTTTCAGTTTCTGATGTTTCCGGAAGATTGGTGAAAACTATCGATAATCCGTCTTCTGCTCTTTATTTGGCAGATCTGAAACAGGGATTATATTTTGTAACACTTAATATGAAAGATGGATCTAAACAGATGATCAAGGCGATCAAAAAATAATATATATTTATCATATTATAGGAATAGCAGCTGAAAAGCTGCTATTTTTTTATTTTAAAATAATGAAAGGTAATTGGTGGTTGTGATGAAGTGTATGACTAATTACTAAGGAAGCAAATGAAAAAAATAAGTTTCATTTATGGGTTAATTTTTTGTTTGGATAGGATTGTAGAATGTATAATAGATAAAAAGATGGCATTATTGCCATCTTTTTTATATCAGTCATAATACATCACTTATTGGGTACGGGCTGTATGTCTCCTGTATTCATGTGCTCAAAGACAGTCGGGAAAAACATAACGAGTATAAAATAAATAATGATCATTAATACAATTAAAGCAAAAAGGATAATGACCAGACTATTGGGTTTGTTTTTCTTTTGTGGTTCCATAATGTTTGTGGTATTTGGTTAATAGATTCATATCAATACCAGATACTAAGCTAATTTCTTGCCACACTGTTTGCAGTATCTTGCATCATCATCGATATCTTCGTTGCCGCACTGGTCACAGATCTTTTCAAGATTCTGTCTTTTATTCCGCATTTCTGCCGTTACAATTCCTGTAGGCACTGCAATGATCGAATAACCTGCGAGCATCAGAATAACAGCAAAAAATTTACCCATCGGTGTAATAGGAGAGACATCTCCATAACCTACCGTAGTTACTGTAACGACAGCCCAGTAAATAGATTGTGGAATGGTTTCAAAACCCGGTCTTCCTCCTTCCACCATAAACATCAAAGAGCCTACAATTACGGAGAAAATGATCAGGAACAGAAGGAAAATATAGATCTTTCTGGAACTGTGCTTTAAGGCTCTTACGATGAGGTATCCGTCATTCATAAAATCCAGAAGATTAAAGATTCTGAAAATCCTAAGCATCCTCAACATTCTGAAAATCAAAAAATATTTGGTAACCGGAAAAAAGAAACTCAGATAAAAAGGAACAAGAGCAAGAAAATCGATAATTCCGAAAAAACTGAAAATATAGTTTTTCTTATTTTTAAGAACACTGATACGCATCCAATATTCGGCTGTAAAAAAAACAGAAATGATCCATTCCAGAATCAGAAATGTATAATGAAATCTTTTGTCAAGTTGAGGTACGCTTTCCATCATGATAATGGCGGTACTTATCAGGATCAGAGATAATAATGTAATGTCAAATAACTTTCCGAGTTTAGTATCTGCCCGGTAAATAACCCTGTAAAGAAATCTTTTCCAAAGCTTATCTTCGGGAACAAGATTATGTTCTCTTTCCATGTTTAATGTTTTTTTAAATTAACAAATTATCGTTATTTTCGTAGCAAACATACAGAATAAAATGACAATAAGCGAAGTAATTTCAAAAATAGAGAACCGTATTCCATTGCAGCAGGCAGAAGATTTTGACAATGTAGGATTACTGTGTGGAGCTCCGGAGAGAAATGTCAGCGGAATACTGGTTTGCCACGATGCCCTCGAAAATGTTGTGGATGAAGCTATTCAGAAAAACTGCAATCTTATAGTATGTTTTCATCCCATTATTTTCTCAGGGTTAAAATCTTTAACCGGGAAAAATTATGTAGAAAGAGCAGTATTGAAAGCTATTGAAAATAAAATAGCCATTTATGCTATACACACAGCATTTGATAATGACTTGTTTGGAGTCAATTACGGAATATGCAGTCATCTGGGATTAAAGGATATGAAAATTCTTCAGCCGAAAAAGAATAATCTGCAGCAGCTGACGGTTTTTGTGCCAAAGGAGCATTCCAGTCAGGTGAAGGAAGCTCTTTTTTCAGCCGGAGCAGGTAATATAGGTTTTTATGACGAATGCAGCTTTACCCTTAACGGAAAAGGAACTTTCCGACCAATGGAAGGTTCCATACCATTCTCGGGACAACAAAACATTCGGGAAAACGCTGATGAAGATATGATCTCCGTTATTTTTGAAGGCTATAAACTGCGTGGTCTTATTTCAGCAATGAAGTCGGCGCATCCCTATGAAGAAGTTGCTTATCAGGTGTATCAGCTGGAGAATGAAAATCAACATTCCGGCTTGGGAATGTACGGTGATTTTGAGGAAGGAATAGATGAGCAGGATTTTTTAAGACTTGTGAAAGAAAAATTTGACCTTGAAGTAATCAAACATTCTGATTTTAACCATAAAAAAATAAAAAGAGTAGGGGTTCTTGGGGGATCCGGAGCCAGCGGAATAAAGTCTGCATTATCCCGGAAATGTGATGCCTATCTCACTGGAGATATCAAATACCACGACTATTTTCTGGCAGAATCCAAAATGCTGATCTGTGACATAGGACATTATGAATCCGAACAATTTGTAACTCAACAATTATTTGAAATTTTGTCGCAAAAATTTAGTACATTTGCAATTTCAAAATCTATTGAAAAAACAAACCCAGTAAATTATTTCATTTAAGATATGGCAAAAACCAACGATATTTCAGTTGAAGAAAAATTAAGAGCTTTATACGATTTGCAGATCATTGATTCAAGATTGGATGAAATCCGAAATACCAGAGGAGAATTGCCAATTGAAGTTGAAGATCTTGAAATCGAGATTGAAGGACTTGAGAAAAGAGCTGAAAAATTTCATGCAGATATCAAAGATCAGGATGACCAGATCAAAACAAAGCATGAAGTGATTAACCATGCAAAAACTTTAATTGAAAAATACAAATCTCAGCAGGATACGGTAAGAAACAATAAAGAGTTTGAAGCATTAGGAAAAGAAATGGAATTCCAGGAACTGGAAATTCAGCTTGCTGATAAAAGAATTAAAGAATTCGGAGTTAAAATTGCTCACAAAAATGAAACTTTAAGCGAACTTAACGGAAAAATCAGTGACTTAAAAAACCATTTAAAATTCAAGAAAGAAGAATTGGAAGGTCTTGTCTCTGAAACTCAAAAAGAAGAAGAATACTTAATAGAGCAGTCTAAAGAGTATGCAGGTAAGATTGACGAAAGATTGCTGGCTTCATATAACAGAATCAGAAGAAGCTCTATCAACGGACTTGCTGTTGTAGGATTAGAAAGAGGTGCACCAAAAGGTTCATTCTTTACAATCCCTCCTCAGAAGCAGATGGAGATTGCTCAGAGAAAGAAAATCATTATTGATGAGCACTCTGGAAAAATTCTTGTTGATGACGAATTGGTAATGGAAGAGAATGATAGAATGAAATCTGTAATTAAATTCTAATTACAGGCTTTACATAAAATAAAAATGCTGCTTCAATCGAAACAGCATTTTTTGTATTTAATTCCAATTGAAATTTTAAGGAGTACTTTTTATCAAATTCCCCAAAGAATCCATGTATCCTATAGGAGTACCGTATTGGGAAAGATAATACATCCCGTTGTACCGTTTATCGATGCTTATTTCGTGATCATAGATAATAGGCAGAACTTCTTTCCCCTGCGTATTATAAACACCATATTTCCCATTCCTGTTGACAATAAAGAATTGATCTGAGCTTTTGATCTGGGTGTCAAATTGGGGAGAAATGATTTCTTTTCTCTCACCTACATTATAAACGCCCCATTTCTTTTTTCCTGAAGAGTCTTTTGCAATATATACATAAGGATCAAGAATGGATTCTATGATCATATCATAGGTATTATTCAGAATAACTTTATAATCATTGTCCATAATTCCGTACTTATTATCTTTTTTGAAATAAATAAAACGATTGGGATGATTAGCACTCATCAGTCTTTCTTCGTACAGACTGAACTTATCCGAAGCAACAAAGCATTCAGGAAGAATTTCATCGTACACAAAATCAGAAATCAATTTTCCCTGATGATTAACAATCGCAAACTTATCTTTTTTTCTTAAACTGATAAAGGCTTCTGCCACATCATCAAATTCATTGGTTTTGAATCGCAGTTGGTCATAGTCAACATTAAACTTAATAGGTTTGCCTTCAAGATTCATTAAGACGGTTTTTCTTTCCTGCGTCCCACTTGCTTCTATAGTCCCATTTAAAAAGTAATTGGATGGTTTGATATAGTCGTAAATAAATTCTGTGAGGGGTTTGAAATTTTTGGAAAAGACAGCGTATTTTTTACTCTTATTGGTAGCGAGGATCACCGGTGTTTTTTCATTCCCTGCCTGTGAAAAATAACTCATAGGTTCTTTAGACAGCAAATTTCCCTTGAGGTCATACGCATAGGTTCCGTTATCCCTGTTGGCCGATAAAAATAAGGCCTTATTCCAGAATGCTACATAGTTAAACTCTACAGGAAGGATCATTTTTTTTAGTGTTTTGTCATATACTCCTGACAATGACTTTCCATCTGTTGACTGTATTTGGAACAAGTTATCTGTGAACGGTTTTGCCGATCCTAAGCTTTTTGGAACGCCATAATTATCGGGACTGGCTTTTGTCCTGAACTGTAACCTGTTATCTCTTTGGCTGTACTGAATTTTTTCTCCTTTTATATTTAAATAAATGTAATCCTCCTTTTTCCTGGCTTTAAAAATAGAATCTTTATAAATGGGCAAAGGCCATTTTTCCGGGCTTAATCTTCTTCCTACATGGTCGTATTCTTCATAGGTCAGCATATCATAAATAAAGGGTGTGATTAATTTTCCTTTATAATCTGAAATAGCCCATCCTTGCTCATTTTTCAAAAGAAAATGATCATGATAAGCGGAAAGTGCCGAATTGGTAAAGTACATACCTGCAATTTCCTCATAATCAGGTTTAAGTATTTCTTTACCATAAATATCAATGACTCCGAATTTTTTATTTTTCAACGTTACAGCATACACCAAAACCGGGTTTTTGCTGATCGTATCGAACTGGCTGATTCCATCATAACCATTTGCTTTCCGAAGCTTTGAATACTCAGTCTGTACCAAAATTCCGGCTTTGTCAGTTTCTAATTTCTTTTGACCATATGAAAAGACCGATAAAGTAATAAGAGCCGGTAGAATCAGTTGTGCAGTGAGAATACTCTTTTTCATTAATAATGTATTTGAGAATAAAGGGTTATGAGTTAGTTTAAGGGTATGAATTGTTCAAATATACAAAATAGTGATGTTGCTATTTTTGTATTCAAAAAAAAGCTGCTTCATTTCTGAAACAGCTTGTTATCTTGTTATTCGTGATGCTCATACATTTTATTGTACAGGTCCATGAATTTTTCTTTGACCGCTTTTCTTTTCAGTTTGAGAGTCGGGGTGAGCAGGCCTGTTTCTATGGCCCATACTTCCGGAGTAAGTTCTATTCTTTTAATCCTTTCCCAGTTGCCAAGATGCTCATTGATGCCTTCAATTTCCTTCTCAATTCTTTCCTTTAACTCAGGACTTTTTGCAATTTCTGCCGGTGTAGATCCGATGTTCAGATTGTTTCTCATGGCCCAGCTTTTAGCAAATTCAAAGTCTGGCTGTACCAGTGCACAAGGCATTTTTTCGCCATCACCTACCACCATGATCTGTTCTATGAATTTTGATGCTTTTGCTTGGTTTTCAATGGTCTGCGGAGCGATATATTTTCCACCTGAGGTTTTAAACATCTCTTTTTTACGGTCAGTGATCTGAAGAAATCCTTCAGCATCAATATGTCCGATATCACCTGTTTTGAAAAATCCATCTTCTGTAAAAGCTTCTTTGGTCATTTCCTCAGCTTTAAAGTAACCTTTGAAAACAGATGGTCCTTTTACCGTGATTTCACCGTCTTCCTGGATTTTTACCTGTAAGTTATCCAATGGAGCTCCAACAGTTCCAACCTTCATTTTTTCAAAACTGTTCACGGCAATTACCGGTGACGTTTCTGTCAGCCCGTATCCTTCAAGAATAGGAATTCCGGCATTCTGGAACATCATATTTAATCTGGTAGATAATGCAGCAGAACCGGAAACTAACGTGATTATTTCGCCTCCCATACCTTCTCTCCATTTGGAGAAAACCAGTTTATCAGCGATGATTTCCTGAAGACCGGAAGGTTTTGAAATGGTTTTCTTTTTACTGATCAGGTTTAAAGCCCAAAAGAATATTTTTGATTTCAGACCGCCGGCAGACGAACCTGTATTATAGATCTTATCATATACTTTTTCTACCAGTCTAGGGACCACTGTCATGTAATGAGGCTTTACCTCTTTGATGTTTTCTCCCATTTTATCGATACTCTCGGCAAAATAAATAGAAAATCCATTGTATTGATACAGATAGAAAAGCATTCTTTCAAAAATATGACATATCGGAAGGAAACTCAGTGCTCTGGAATCCTTATAATCAAGACTTTTTCTCTTAGGAATTCTTGGGATTGAACCCAGTACATTGGAAACAATGTTATGGTGCGTAAGCATTACTCCTTTCGGTCTTCCTGTCGTTCCGGAAGTATAAATAATAGTGGCTAAATCTTCAGAATTAATGGCATTGGAAAGGTCTTCTACTTCAATTTGGGTAGAATCATCTTCACCAAGATCCAGAATTTCTCTCCAGTTGGCCGCTCCGCTTATCGTATCGAAAGTGAAGACCCCCTGTAAAGAAGGAATATTATGTTTTACCTTCATCACTTTGGTCAGAAGTTCTTTATCAGACACAAAGCAATACTGTATTTCAGCATTATTAAAGATGAATTCATAATCTTCAGCAGAAATACTCGGGTAAACAGGTACGGAAACCACACCGATCTGAGATAGTCCAAAATCCATAACCGCCCATTCTGTTCGCGAATTGGTGGTGATCAGAGCAATTTTGTCTCCGGGTTTTATACCCAGCTTCAAAAGCCCTCTGGATATTTTGTTTCCCTGGTTGATAAACTCTAATGTGGATGTTTTTTTCCATTCGCCCTGATATTTCGTCACAAACATATCTGTTTTAGGAAATTTTTCTAAAGCATAGTGTGGAATATCGAATAATCTTTTGATCGTCATGATTTTTTAAGCAATTTTTAAAGAATTTTAAATATAAGCATTTTTTTTAATTGTAGTAATCTGAAATTACCAATTGAAAATTAATTGAATGCCTGCCATAATATCCGGAGCGTTGAAGTAATTATATGCCTGAAATTTCAAACTCACCACCTCTAACTTCTAACTTCTCATCTCTAACTTCTAATTCTATTTTCAGATTTCGTTAAAAAGTGTAAATTTACGGCTATCTAATTATTATTTTTTATGGACTTTAATTTATCGGAAGAACAGCTGATGATTCAGCAGGCTGCAAGAGATTTTGCACAAAATGAACTATTACCCGAAGTTATCGAAAGAGACCGCGACCAGAAATTCCCTACAGAGCAAGTAAAGAAGATGGGAGAAATGGGACTTTTGGGAATGATGGTAGATCCTAAATACGGAGGTGCTGGTATGGACAGCGTTTCTTATGTTTTGGCAATGGAGGAGATTGCAAAAGTAGATGCTTCTGCGGCTGTGGTAATGTCTGTAAACAATTCATTAGTATGTGCAGGTCTTGAAAAATTTGCTTCCGAAGAACAGAAAGTAAAATACCTTACACCTCTTGCAAGCGGAAAGGTTATTGGAGCTTTCGCTTTATCTGAGCCTGAAGCAGGTTCTGATGCTACTTCTCAAAAAACAACAGCAGAAGACAAAGGAGATTACTACCTGTTAAACGGTATTAAGAACTGGATCACAAACGGTGGAACGGCTTCTTACTATATTGTAATCGCACAGACAGATCCTGAGAAAAAACATAAAGGAATTAACGCTTTCATCGTAGAAAGAGGATGGGAAGGTTTTGAAATAGGAGTAAAAGAAGACAAATTGGGAATCAGAGGAAGTGATACGCACTCTTTGATCTTCAATAACGTAAAAGTACCGAAAGAGAACAGAATCGGAGAAAATGGTTTTGGATTCAATTTTGCAATGGCAGTATTGAATGGAGGAAGAATTGGTATTGCTTCTCAGGCTTTAGGAATCGCTTCCGGTGCTTATGAATTGGCTTTAAAATATGCTAAAACAAGAAAAGCGTTCAAAACTGAAATTATCAATCATCAGGCTATCGCATTCAAATTAGCAGATATGGCGACTCAGATCACTGCAGCAAGAATGCTTTGTTTCAAAGCTGCTTTTGAGAAAGATGCAGGTAAAGATATCTCTGAAAGCGGTGCTATGGCTAAATTATATGCATCTCAGGTGGCAATGGATACTACCATCGAAGCGGTACAGATCCACGGCGGATATGGATATGTAAAAGAATATCACGTAGAAAGAATGATGAGAGATGCGAAAATCACGCAGATCTATGAAGGAACTTCTGAAATCCAGAGAATTGTCATTTCCAGAAGCATCGCAAAATAAAATTAATATAAAAAACACTGCTTATGAAAAAAACTTTGTGGATCAGTCTGGGCGTAGTCCTTATTCTGATAAGTGTACTGGTATGGTACAAATACTTTTTCGTTTTTGGAGAAGGGGTGAAATCCGGCTATCTGAACTATGCCATGAAAAAAGGCTATGTATTCAAAACCTATGAAGGAAAACTAATTCAGGAAGGTTTTGGAAAAGGAAAGACAGGAACTATTACAAGTTACGAGTTTGAATTTTCTGTAGAAGATTCTGAAATTTTTAAGCAGTTGGAGACCAACAGCGGTAAAACTTTTGATCTTCATTACAAAGAATACAATGGAGCACTTCCATGGAGAGGAAACACAAAGTTTATTGTAGATAAAGTAGTGAACATGAAATAGCGAAAGGCTCCCAATCGGGAGCCTTTCTATTTACAAACCACTTACTTTAATAATATATGAGTGCTTTTTCAAGCCATATTATTCTCTTTTATTTAATAATAAACTGATCCGACTTAGGAAATTGGTCAGTGATGTCATCACCAATACCGAAATTTCCTTTTAGAATATCCTTGGGATTTCCACCGATCCAGCTGCTCAGGTCGATCGCTCATACAGACCATTATTGAAACCTAAGAGGACAATCAGTTTTTCAGAACCCGTATTTTTAATATAATGTCCGGCTCCCATCGGAACATAGCCGACATCTCCTTTTTGAAATTCATCTTTTACAAACTGACCTTCAGCCAGAAAAACCCCCATTTCTGCACGTCCCTGAATATAATACTGCCATTCATCTGCATTTGGGTGCCAGTGCATTTCCCTGAGACCGCCAGGTTCTATCTCAAAAATACTTCCCGTAATAGACTTTGCAATATTGAACTCTTTTTGAGTGACCACCCTCTGCAGTCCTCCACCAGGGACAATAATTGGCTGCTGTGCCCCGAGAGGGTAGCGATGCTTAGAGACCAGAGAAACCTCACTTCTTGAAAATGAAAGCCCGGAATGAATGTCCGGAAGTTCGCATTGCGCAAAATAAGCTTCACCCTGATACAGTTTTTTAACTTCTTCTTCTGTGATTCCCAAATTCTGAGCAGCGATTTCCACAGGAACACTTGAAATAAAATCCGTGATGCTGAACGTATGGTCTTCAGAAAAATTACCATTGTCGAAAATGAGAATGAAATGACAGCTTTCACTGCTGATACACTGTAGAACATGCCCAAAACCTCTGGGGAAATACCAGACATCTCCGGGATTAAAGATATCAACAGAAACATTACCTTCAGGATCAATTACCGTAGTTCTCATCTGTCCTTCTATCACATAACCCCATTCTGCAGCATTGGCATGCCAGTGAAGTTCCCGGATTGCTCCCGGATCCAGATGCATACTGACTCCTGCAAGGTTTTGAGAAGCTTCAAATTCTTTGACCGAAACACCCCTCGTAATCCCACCAGGCCCTAACCTGGGTTCCTTTTTTTCCAGTTCATATTTAAAATTAGGAAGCATCTTATCCATGGGATTTATTATGTTTGTCTTAATAAATATAAATATAGGAAGAAGTATTGGTTTTAATTTTTTAAATTCATTAAAAAAATATTAAAAAAATCCATCTTTCGATGGACTCTGCTTTATTGAGGATTGTTATCATTTGTTTTTTTGTTTCTTCTCTTATAAAAATAATATCCGATACCTCCAATCAGGAACAGCGGCCAGAGTGGAAGAATAAAAAGAAAGGTAGCTGTGATCACACCCCAGCCGGATGAAATAGCTGCCAGAGATTTTTCGCCGAAAGTTTTAGGTTCCTTTTCATAATCTGACTTATCAGTAATACTCACGGTTATAGTGCACAAGGTATTATCCGTGTAATTATTTCCCGAAACCTGTATGTTTTTAGTTTCAATCTCACCAATACTGTTTAAGTCATTCATCAGACCGTCAAAATTCTGGATAGGAACTTTGATATCCATATAATATACTCTCTGTGTACTTTCAGTATAAGAAGGATCTCTTCTGGCTGGTTCAGTGGTAATATAAGTAAGTTCTTCACTTTTCACATATCCATTATTTTTTACCGTTTCTTCTTTTACCAGCTCTTTTACCGTTTCCGCATTGTCGGCCTTTACAGAAATAACTCCCGTTTTTACCATTCTGTTCCTGGAAGCGGTAAGTTCATAGCTGTCATTCTTTGGTTTGTCTTTATAGATGATCTTGGTTTCTTTGATCACTTTTGGAGCAGGTACATTGACAACGATCTTTTCATTCTTTTTCTCAGCAGAATCTTTCCTGTCAATTTTGGATTCCAGTTTTGTGGAGGCAATTTTATCTGACAGAGAATCTACAATTTTTGATGTATTGTCTATTTTTTTCTGAATGTCACCTTTGGCATCTTCAAAGTCTTTTATTCTGATATTGGCTGAATCCAAAACTTTGTTTGCGGTATTATTAATAGCGTTCACTGTTTCATTCACAGCTGCAGCAGTACTGTCAGCAGCGTGTAAAGTATCTTCTATTTTCGATGTTGCTGCTTCTCCTTTTTTACACATAATGAAAGTGCTTGATATAGCAACCAGTAATATGAACTTTTTCATAACATTAATTTTTTTGATGAAGTAAAATTACTCGTGAACAGACACAGACTTTTGTAAATGGAAAGTATTATTCTGGTAAAGATTCAAATGTCTCAATAACAGTGTTTTGTATTTATTTTACAAGTGATTTACAAATTTTGTTATTGGCTTTTATCATATCGGAAGATGGGTTTATCCATTTATATTGAATAAATATTTAATTGAAGAATAAAAATGATTATTATCTCATTTTGAGAGGTTTAAATGTGGAAATGATAACAGAAATATAAAATTTGCATGTAAATTATTTCTATATTTGTTATTATGGGTTTATCTATTAAAAGTTTCTTTTTTTATAGCTTTTTCAGTTTTTTAGTATGTAATTGTACTGATTATAAAAATGTTTCGCAGATGAACTATGACAATAAAGATCAGAAGAAAGTGGAATTCACCGAAATCAGAAGACTTAATTTTGATCATAATATGAAAGAATATACGGTCATTACTTCTACAAAAGAAATCAAAGATCTGTATATGGAACTGAATGATTCAAAGTATTCCAGATCCGCACCAATACCTGTTTTACAGGAAGGGGAATACTTTTTGGTTTTAAAGCCTAAACTTAAAACTTTAAAGAATGGAGATATTGACATTGTAAAAATGGAATCAAACAGTTCTGTTCTGAATATTTTTTATAAAGAAATCGAAAATCAGGAATATTCCGATAAAAAATTGTCCCATCCCATACTGATCCTGAAAATTACAGACAGTCCTAAAAAAATTAAATTAACCATAAAATAATATAATATGAGACGAAAATTATTATTTCTGACGGGTCTTCTGGTTCTTTCGGGAACAGCTGTAGCCCAACAGAATGTCTGGAATAAGACCTCGCAAAATAATGTGAAAGAAACAAGAGAAAGAAATGTAAGAACCTCCGACTATCAATTGGTGAATCTGAACACAGATGAACTGAAGCACCAGCTTTCTCTTGCACCGGAAAGAACCCGGCTATCTTCTGAAAAAGGTATTCTTGTTAAGTTTCCAAATGACCAGGGAAAATTTGATACTTATGAAATATTTGAAGCATCCACCATGCACCCGGATCTTCAGTCGAGATATTCGGACATACAATCTTATGAAGGGCATAAAGTAGGAGATGCTGCTACAGATATCAGATTTACTTATGATCCTTATTTCGGACTTAATGCCGTAGTGAGAGGTATAAATGGAATATATTATATAGATTCTTACTCAAAGGATAACAAAACATATATGGTCTATGACCGGAAAAATGCAATATCTCAAAGTCGTTTTGACTGTTTGTTTAAAGGAGATTCTCCTGTAGCCGATCTGACTCAGAACGCACATGGCAAAACAGTTATAGATGGTTTGCTGCGTAAATACAGGCTGGCCATCAGTACAACAACAGAATATACGGATTATATTTCCCAGCAGGCTGGGGTAGGGGCAGGAACAGATGCTCAGAAAAAAGCAGCGGTACTTGCTGCAGTTAACTTAGTCGTAGCGCGCCTTAACCAAGTATTTGAAAACGAAATTTCAGTTTCTCTGCAGTTAATTGCCAATACAGATCTCTTATTTTTCATTGGGACAGACACCTTTAACGCATTGAATGCTTATCAGATGATTGATGAAAATGTTGTGGTGACCAATAACGCGATCGGTGCAGAAAACTATGATATCGGGCACGTATTTTTCCGTGCTACTCAGGGCAATGATAACGGCTTAGCTTATACACCTGCGATCTGCAACAGTACTTATAAAGCAGGTGGCGTGACCGGTTCTGAAATCCCTGTCGGAGATCCGTTCGTGATCGATTTTGTAGCTCACGAAATGGGCCATCAGTTTGGAGCAAACCATACCCAAAATAATCCATGTAACATCAATAATGCCACTTCCATAGAACCGGGAAGTGCAAGCTCTATCATGGGGTATGCCGGGATCTGCTCTCCTAATGTACAGAACAACAGTGATTCTTATTTCCATGCAGTGAGTATCCGTGAGATGTACACAACCATTACCGGAGGAGGAAACTGTAGTATGAATACAGCAACAGGAAATAATGAGCCAACTGCCAATGCAGGACCTGACCGGACAATTCCTATGGGAACACCGTTTGCCTTGACAGGAGTAGGTTCTGATCCGGACGGCGATGCCATTACTTATAACTGGGAGCAGATCGATGCTGGTGCGGCTCAGATGCCTCCAAGGCCGGCTAATGCTGTAGGCCCGATGTTCAGATCAATGTGGGGAACTGTGTCTCCAACAAGATATTTCCCAAGACTGTCAACCATTATTGAAGGTTATAATCCAAACATGATCACAGCTTCGAATTACAGATCATGGGAAAAGCTTTCAACAGTGGCAAGAAACTTAAACTTCTCGCTGATGGTAAGAGATAATAAAGCAGGTGGTGGACAGTCAGGTCGTGATGATATCCAGCTTACAGTATCTACTGCTGCCGGACCATTTACGGTGACGTCTCAAAATGCTGCTGGTGTAGTCTGGAACACAGGAGCTTCCCAAACTATAACATGGAACGTTGCCAATACCAATGCAGCTCCTGTAAATACAGCGAATGTAATGATTCTTCTTTCTACAGATGGAGGTCTTACATTCCCTCATACTTTGGTAGCGAATACACCCAATAACGGATCTTATACATTTAATGTTCCCGGAGGTTTAGGAACAAGCTCAACGGGAAGAATAATGATCAAAGCGGTTGATAATGTTTTCTTAAACGTGAATACAACCAACTTTACCATTAATTCCTCATTAGGAACCAGTGAAACTGAAAAAGCTGAAGCAGGAGTAAGAATTTATCCAAATCCTTCAAAAGGTATTTTCACGATCGAAACAGAGGGCGGAAAAGGTATTTCATACACCGTTTTTGCGATGGATGGAAAACTGGTCAATGCCACAAAAGAAGTGAAAGGCAGTAAAGTCCGTGAAGAAGTTAATGTATCTTATCTTCCTTCTGGGGTTTACATCGTTCAGGTAGATAAAGACGGTCAGAAGATTTCCAAGAAACTGATCATTAAAAAGTAATATCAATCTTTGCCATAAAAAGAAACCGTTCAATACTGTATTGAACGGTTTTTATTTTAATAGAACTAAATATTATTCATTATTAAATTCACTGATAAAATGCAGTTTCACATTCGGGAATTTTTCCTGTGTCATATGAATGGTGAATGAAGAGTCTGCCAGGAATACAAGTTGATTGTATTTATCCCTTGCAAGGAACCTTTGCTTCAGTCTTGCAAATTCTTTAAACTCCTCTGATTTTTCATCAGCTTCAATCCAACAGGCCTTGTGCATGGAAAGAGGTTCATACGTACATTTTGCACCATATTCATGCTCAAGACGGTACTGGATAACCTCATACTGAAGAGCTCCTACCGTTCCAATGATTTTTCTGTTGTTCATTTCCATTGTAAACAACTGAGCAACGCCTTCATCCATCAACTGATCAATACCTTTAGCAAGCTGTTTTGCTTTAAGCGGATCACTGTTGTTGATATAACGGAAATGTTCTGGAGAGAAGCTTGGTACTCCTTTAAAGCTCAATTTTTCACCGCCGGTTAATGTATCTCCGATTCTGAAACTTCCGGTGTCATGCAGACCAACAATATCTCCAGGGAAACTTTCGTCAACTACTTCTTTTTTGTCAGCAAAGAAGGCATTGGGAGAAGAGAATTTCATTTTTTTGTTTTCTCTTACCAACAGATAATTTTCGTTTCTTTTGAATGTTCCTGAAACGATCTTCACAAAGGCAAGACGGTCTCTGTGCTTTGGATCCATATTCGCATGAATCTTGAAAACAAATCCCGTAAAATTACTTTCTTCGGGTTTTACAAGACGCGTGTCACTTTCTTTAGGCTGAGGCATTGGGGCAATTTCAATGAATGCATCCAAAAGCTCTCTAACCCCGAAATTATTTAAAGCTGAACCAAAGAATACAGGCTGTAAGTCACCCGCCATATACTCATCACGGCTAAATTCAGGATAAACAGACTGCACCAGTTCCAGCTCGTCTCTAAGATCCTGAGCTGCTTTTTCTCCGATCACCTCATCTATGGAAGGATCATTGATATCATCAAACTTAATGGTTTCACCTACTTTCTGTTTCTTTTCTTCCAGAAACAGCTGGATATTATTTTCCCAGATATTGTAAATTCCCTGGAAGTCACTTCCCATACCGATAGGAATAGATAGAGGAACTACTCTTAATCCCAATTTCTGTTCCACCTCATCCAAAAGATCAAAAGCGTCCTTACCTTCACGGTCAAGCTTGTTGATGAAAACAAGCATTGGAATGTTTCTCATTCTGCAGACCTTAACCAATTTTTCAGTCTGTTCCTCGACTCCCTTTGCTACGTCGATTACAACGATTACGGAATCTACAGCAGTTAAAGTTCTGTAAGTATCTTCAGCAAAATCTTTGTGACCTGGCGTATCCAGAATGTTAATTTTGTGATTCTTATATTCAAAAGCCAATACAGAAGTCGCTACTGAGATTCCTCTCTGTCTCTCGATTTCCATAAAGTCGGAGGTAGCTCCTTTTTTTATTTTGTTGGACTTTACCGCACCGGCTTCCTGGATCGCTCCTCCAAAAAGAAGCAGTTTTTCCGTAAGAGTGGTTTTTCCGGCATCCGGGTGGGAAATGATCCCGAAAGTCTTTCTTTTTTGTATTTCTTTGATTAAGTCTGACATAGTGTATTTTGAAGTTGCAAAAATCGGGATTTTTTACGAGGTTTCAAATAATTTATCGGAATAAATAATTGACGGAGGGTGATCAGGCGGTTTGTGGGTTGAGAGTGGAGGTTTTGAGGGGTAAGGGTGGGCTTTTTGACTGTTTTAGATTATTAGATTAGGAACACAAAGCTGCAGGAAATATAGTGACTGTTTGTTATCTGATGTCTCCAATCTAACTTAAAAATTTAATCAAAAGCACAAACAGATATACTAAACCAAAAATAAAAGCCAACAAAACAGCAGTTACCGCAAATTCAGATTCTACCCATTTTTGAAGCGGGCGTTTTTCTCCGGTCAGATTGTACTCTTTAAGTGTGTAATCACTTATTTTAAGATCCGTTCTGAAAGTTTGGACTCCTTGCAAAAAATGCCTGTAGAGTTCATATTTATTTTTTAAAATGTAAAAACCAAAGTTAAAATCAATTACAGTTTCCTGTATCTCACCTGCTTTATTTTTCTTAAAGATCCTTAATGATTTTGTCAGGGAAGGCTGGCTGTTTGTTTTGCCGCTTACATCAGGAACGAATGGGGTATTGGATAGGGAAAGCTCAGTATATAAAGTCTGATTAACAATCTTGTTCCTGTAATTGTAAATATAAACTCCTTTTTCGTCAATGACCACTCTTCGGAAATATCTTTTCCTGACCCCAATCATATGAATGATAAGGAAAAAAGATAAAGTAATAAGGAGAATTTCTGCAATAAGGATGATGAAAAAATGATCAGGGCGGTAAGCAAAGTACTCGCCGAAACCATGTTCAAAAAGATCATAAAAAAGCAGGGCAATCACATTGGCTACCGCAATAATGCTCAGCCATACCAAACTTATGGCAAAACAGGTAACCGGCCGGTTGATTTCAGATTCTGTTATTTTAAATTTATTTTGATCCATACCGTTTTAAGTAAATGTCATCACCAGCCACATAATAATTCCACAAGTCAGGAGAGCTGCTGCAATGATTAATAAAAATAAATATGATGCCCCTTTTCTATTGATCTGCCAGGTTTCCGGGTCAATGAAATAGTTGAGAAAAACCTGTGGGGCAATCTTCAAGTCAGGGCGGAAAGTACTGATCCCTTTAAGAAAATGCGCAAATAATGTATAACGGTCCCGGACAACATGCAGGGGGAGATTCATTTCGATACGCGAAACGGCAGAACCCTCTTTTTCTGAAGCTATAAAGACTTCAAGCATCGGAATGATTCCGCTGCTTCTGGTATTCACAGTTGAAATGTCAAAGTCCTTTCCCGAAGAAACAAGATCAGCATAGAGTACTTTATTAACAGCTTCACCTTTCTTATTACAGTAGAGAAGTCCGACGTCATTGACGATAATTTTACTTGGCTGTTCACTTCTTTTGATGATGTAATATTTGACGGAAGGAATAAGAATACCCAAGCCAATTGGGAAACAGAGCAGTGCAGGGAAAATCATGACCTCAATCCCTCGTTTGTAGATTCCATAGGCAGGAAGAAGAATGAGAAATGCAAATGCTGCAAGCAGCATAAAATAAAGAAGTCCCTGAAGCATTACTGTTGGGAACAGATTGATTCTTGATTCTATACTGGAAAAAGGTTTTTCAGAGCTCATTTTTGCTGTGATTTCGATGGAAAGGCGAAAATAAGTATTTCCTTTTTTAGTTGCCTAAGGCTTTCAAAAAAATTATCTTTGTTTCTATAAATTTTTTACAGAGAAAAGCATGGAAAATAGCAGGTATCCGAAGTTTACCTTCACATGGATCGGCGGTCTGGTCTTAGTGGCAGGATTATTCATAGGAACAATGGCAGTTACTTTTTTTGGCAGTTTCTGGAAGATTGCTTTCAGAGAAAACCTTGAGCTGAAAGACTGGTTTCTCATGTTGACCAATGCCGTAGGATTTTTGACAGCGATTGCATTTTTTGATTTTTTCATCTGCAGGCCTTCTACCGGGAAAAAGCTCAATTTCAACTTTTCTACGACGAATTTTTATACCTATCTCCTGATATTTCCTATGATGATCGGGATGATGTTTATATCAGAATTTATCACCTCGCTTATTCCTATTACAGGACCGTTCTGGGGAAAATACTATGACTATTTCTCGCAGCTTATGGAGCAGCTGACCTTTGAACCGGTCATCATGATCATTATGACCGTGATTATGGCACCCATTTTTGAAGAAATTATTTTCAGAGGAATCATCCAGAAAGGACTTATTAATAAAGGGGTAGATCCCAAAAGAGCTATTTTTTATGCCTCCATTATTTTTGGATTGGTTCACGGAAATCCATGGCAGTTTGTAGGAGCAGTTCTGCTTGGATGTGTATTGGGACTGGTATATCACAAAACAAAATCTTTGCTGCTGCCGATGCTGTTGCATGGATTCAACAATTTGTGTTCTTCCATGCTGGTGACCTACACTAAAAGTGAAAGTTTTGCAGATGCCTTCAAAATTTCTGAATGGATCATCCTTGCGGTAGGGATTGTACTTTTTTCTTTGTTCTATTATCTTTTTATGAAAAAGTATAAGGTACATTACGCAGAGATTTAACAAAAAACACGAATGAAATCAACCGTAGCAGTGATATACGGACATTAATGAATTGAGCAAAAATGAATATAGATATGGAATTATTGGTTGCGACACACAACGAACACAAAAAAGAGGAAATCCAGCAGATCCTTGGAAATGACTTTACAGTAAAAAGCCTTACAGACTATAGTATTCATGAAGAAATTGTAGAAGACGGCGATTCTTTTAATGCCAATGCATTGATCAAAGCAAAATACTGTTTTGAAAAAACCGGGATTCCCAGTTTAGGAGATGATAGCGGCCTTGCTGTGGAAGCTTTGGATGGCAGACCCGGAATTTTTTCGGCACGTTATGCAGGAGATCATGATTTTGCTAAAAACATGGAAAAGGTTTTAGGCGAATTGGATGGTGAAGACAACAGGAAAGCTTATTTCATTACTGTTTTATGCTATTATGATGAAAATGGAGCCCGTTACTTTGAAGGAAGAGTTCATGGAAATATATTAACAGAAAATAAAGGACATAAAGGCTTCGGATATGATCCGATCTTCGTGCCTCAAGGATATGACAGGACTTTTGCAGAAATGAATCCTGAAGATAAAAATAAGATAAGCCACCGTAAACAGGCATTGGATCTGTTTCTTGATTTTCTTAAAGTAAAAGATTAGTTCCAACAGGAGAGGTATAAAGTTTACAATACGTAAACTTTTAAAATTTACCGATGTACCACAGGATAAAAAATTCCTTTTTTGCTGATGCATATGGAATTTATAGTTTGACGGACAGGGCCGGTACTTCCCGGCTGATCCAGTCATCAAAAGATCCAAATCTAAAACGTATTTTTAGATTTTCTGTCGTACATTTGTTATCATAAACTATTGATTTGAGTACTTATTTAACGATATTAGGTTTTAATTCAGCTATTCCGACCATCAATTCTTCACCTACGGCCCAGCTGTTGGAAATAGAAGAAAGACATTTTCTGATTGACTGCGGAGAAGGAACACAGGTACAGTTGAGAAAGGCAAAAGCGAGATTTTCAAAGATCAATCATATCTTTATTTCTCATCTTCATGGTGACCATTGCTTTGGGCTGCCAGGGCTTATTGCCTCTTTCCGTTTACTGGGAAGAGATATTCCTCTGCATGTGTATGGTCCTAAAGGGATCAAAAAAATGATGGAGACTATTTTTCAGATTACAGAAACACACCGTGGTTTTGAAGTGGTTTATCACGAGCTGGATAAAGACTATTCTGAAAAAATCTATGAAGACAACAGGGTAGAGGTATACACCATTCCACTGGATCACAGGATATACTGCAACGGTTATCTTTTTAAGGAAAAACCGAAAGACAGACATCTCAATATGAAGGAAATTGCTAAATACAGCGAAATAGAAACCTGCGATTATCATAATATAAAAGCAGGAAAAGATGTTGTATTGAGTGATGGTTACGTCCTGAAAAATGAAGTACTGACTTTAGAACCTGCAGCTCCCGTGTCCTATGCTTTTTGCAGTGATACCCGCTATCTTGAAAGTGTACTTCCTATCATTAAAAACGTGACCGTTCTTTATCATGAATCCACGTTCCTCCATGATCTGAAAGAAATGGCTGACTATACAGGACATTCCACTGCTCTTGAAGCTGCAACGATTGCCCAGAAAGCTGAAGTTGGAAAACTTATTTTAGGTCATTTTTCAAACCGGTATGCAGACCTTACCGTATTTACAGATGAAGCCAGAAATGTTTTCCCCAATACCTTTCTTCCGAAAGCTTTGGAAAGCGTAAAAATTTAAAACCTGTATGCTTAATTTTGAAGAATTAAAAAGCTTTTTGAACGAAAAAGCAGATCAGTACAACAGCCTTGATTTCATTGAAGAAGATCCGATACAGATCCCTCATCGTTTTTCGTTAAAACAGGATGTGGAAATTGCCGGCTTTCTGGCAGCAACTATTTCCTGGGGAAACAGGAAATCAATTATCAGGTCCGCAGATAAAATGCTCGATATCATGGGAAACTCTCCTTATGATTTTGTGTTAAATTATTCTGAGAAAGATCTGGAGTCGCTTCAGGACAAAAGTATTCACCGAACTTTTAACGGCCAGGATTTTGCTTACTTCATCAGGCAGTTCAATAAGATCTATAAAGAAAACGAAAGTCTCGAAAATTTATTCATCATAAAAGATCAGGAGACTAATTTTCTTCATGCTATTGAAAGATTCAGAAGCAGTTTTTTAGAATCAGAGAAACACAGAAGTCATAAACATATAAGTTCACCTTATAAAAATTCCTCTTCCAAAAGGATCATTATGTTCCTGCGGTGGATGGTACGGAAAGACAGGCATGGCGTAGATTTTGGAATATGGGAAAGTATAGACCAGAAATACCTGTCGATTCCTTTAGATGTACATACAGGAAATGTTTCGAGGAAACTTGGTTTGGTTTTGAGAACACAGAATGATTGGAAAACAGTGGAAGAACTGGATTTGGCCATCCGGAAATTTGATGAGAATGATCCGGCTAAATATGATTTTGCATTATTTGGAATTGGGGTAACCAAAGAACTCTTATAAAACATAAAAGGATGAAAAAAGATAGCGAAAAAACAGAAGTTCTAGAGAAAATCGCAAACGGTATTACTTGGTGGGTAGGTTCTATTCCATCTCTTATTGTGCATACTTTGTTCTTTATTACATCATTTCTTTTGCCGATGCTTCATATCGTTGAGTTTGACAAGATGTTGCTGATTCTTACGACAGTAGTTTCACTGGAAGCAATCTATCTGGCTATTTTCATTCAGATGTCGGTCAATAAAAGCCACGAAAAAATTGAAGATATTCAGGAAGATATCGAGGAGATCAGTGAAGATATTGAAGACATCCAGGAAGACATTGAAGAAATCAGTGAAGATATTGAAGAGATCAGTGAGGATATTGAGGAGATCAATGAAGACATTGAAGATATCCAGGAAGATATTGAAGAGATCAACGAAGATGAGGATGATGAAGACCATAATGAAAGAGCAAAGAATGCCATTCTTAAAAGCAATGTGAATTCCAATAAAAATGAAATCAAAGCGCTGAAAGATATTATCAGCCAGCTCCAGAGTGAAATTGAGCAGCTGAAAAAATGATTATAAAATCATAAAAAACATCATTGCTTTATCAATATAAAAAGACCGGATATAAATAATCCGGTCTTTTTCTGTTTCGTTTTTTAGGCAATTTTAAATTCTACTAATTTTGTGGAATATTTAATTATAAAATGTATTCTTTATGAATATTGATGGTGAATTATTTGAATATGCTAAAAAGAAGTGGGTTTTATATAATTTTTTACTACATTTGGATAAATAATTATAAAAATGTTCAATTATAGACTGAAGAATTACTTTTTATTTATGGTGTTTCTATTGGCTTACGCTTCTGCATTTTCTCAAAAAGCAGACAGAACTGTGAAGCCGGAGAAATTTAGTGCACAGAGTAAAAAAGCAGGTGCTTTTATAGATGTGAATGTACCTACCTATGTGCCTTCCGGATATACCATAGAGCAGCTTGTAAAAAATGTGCTTATTTCAGGAGGATCTGTCTGTGCAGCTCCCAATGTGAGCAACGTGACGATATCACCGAATCAGCTTCCAACTGATGCTGACAGAGCCTGGGGATATTTTCATAAGGGAACGACTGCCTTTCCGTTTACTGACGGATTAGTTCTTGTAACAGGAAAAGCGAGAAGAGCAGGAAATGGTTTGGAAGGAAATTTGGGAGATACTGTTCCTGGAGCGATAATGAATGATCCGGATCTGGTAGCAGCAATTAACCCACCAGGTAACCTTAAAGATGTAGTGTCTTTAGAATTCGATTTCGTTCCGAACAGCAACCAGGTTAAATTTAATTATTTATTTGCTTCGGAAGAATATACGAGCGGATACCCATGTGGTGACTTCGCGGATGGTTTTGCTCTCCTTCTTAAAAAGGTCGGTGATCCAACATATGAAAATTTAGCAATTTTACCAAACGGAGATGGACCTGTAAGCGTTCTTAACATTGTACCTCCGGGAGTAGGATGTGATGGGGAGACTAAAAATGAGCAGTACTTTGGCGGATTGAATACCGCGAATATTGAAACTAATTTTGTAGGAAGAACAATTCCTCTTACTGCGGTTGCAACGGTAATACCCGGCCAGACTTATCATTTTAAAATGGTTTTAGCGGATGCTATTGATAATGGATATGACTCTGGGGTATTTCTTCAGGGAGGATCTTTTGATATCGGGATGACTATTGTAGATAACAACGGGAATCCGTTGGGAGACACTATCAATATGTGTGATAATACACCTCAGATTTTAAAAGCACAGGTGACTACAGTTCCGGGAATGACCTACAAATGGTATAAAAACGGAGTGTTGATTCCTTTTGCAACCAATGCTGTGTATGTAGCTACCTCACCGGGAGTCTACGAAGTAAAAACCTTTGTAGGAGGAACAGAATGCCAGAAAGCAAGCATTACCATTATTGGCGGGACATCGCCTACAGCACAGAATGCAACGTTGAAGCTGTGTGCTACTCCAGCCAAGAATACTTTTAATATAGAAGATTCAAAACCTCTCATCAGTACAACGCCGGGAGCGGTATTCCGTTTCTATGCTAATCAGGCTGATGCACAGGCTCAAAATAACAGTTTTATCACAAATACCACCAACTATAACGGGACAGACGGACAGGTTATCTATGTACTGGTATCCAATGGAGCATTTTGCAGCAAAATAGTGACACTGAGCTTAAGAAGAGAAGAAACACCTGTGGCTGTACTCACAGCTCCAAGATTGAGAATATGTGCGGGAGAATCGCTGATACTAACAGCTTCCGGCGGTGTAACTTATCAGTGGAGTGATACTTCGAGTACAGGACCGGTAAGAACGGTAAGTCCAACACAGACGACTACCTATACGGTGTATGCTATCGGTGCTCAGGGATGTAAATCGCTTTTACCTGCCACTATTACTATTGATGTAGTGCCGGCTATCGTATCTTCTCTGAAGGGAGGACAGATCTGTGAAGGCGATATGATTCTTCTGGATGCAGGATCAGGACCTGGATATACCTACGAATGGAATACGGGAGAAACAACTCAGTCCATTACAACGGGTACTCCGGGAGAATATACTGTTAAGATCAGTAACGGAGTATGTACTCAGGAATTTAAAACGCAGGTAATCCGTGCTGTAGTACCTCAAATTATAAAAGTAGATTACAATGATAGCGGAACAATGGTTCTTACAGCCAGTAATCCTAGTAACGGAACATTGCAATATTCTGTAGATAATGGTTTTACATGGCAGGCATCCAATGTATTTACTAACGTTCCTAAAAATACAGTAATATCAATTCGTGTTAAAGTAAAAAACACCAGCTGTGTAGGATTTCTGGAGTATTTCACATTTGTTCTTAAAAATGTAATTACACCAAACGGAGATAACGTTAATGATAAAATTGATTTTAGTGGAGTAAGTGGTTATCCAGACTTTAAAGGGCTTGTGTTTGACCGCTATGGAAGAGAAGTTTTCAAAGCCGTGAAAACAAGACCTTATTGGGATGGCTATTTCCAGGGGAAACGTCTGCCAACCGCATCTTATTGGTATCAGGTGACCTATCAGGACCCTGCGAGTAAAGAGATGACTGTAAAAACAGGATGGATCCTCCTTAAAAACTTAGAATAAATTTTTATAAAATATCTATAAAGGCTGACAATTTCGTCAGCCTTTTTTATTATTTTTAAGTAAAGCAAGTTTATATTGTAAAATAAATAAACATGTATTAATGATAATGTAAATTGTCTTAAATTAAATTTCAATCAAAAAAAATAGTATTTTTGTTTTAAATACTATAAAATGTTAAATAGGAGGATTGGAAGTTTATTTTTGGCGTTATTTTTTGCACTGCTTGGAAGCTTTGTCTTTGGTCAAAACAGAGACAGATCTAAAATAAGTGCAAAAAAGCCTGGTGCAGCTTCTATGAAAGCCGGTGTTTTTATAGATGTAAATACACCCAACTATCCGGAATCCAGCTACAGCGTTACACAGCTTGTCAAAGATGTGCTTATATCCGGGGGAGCCTGTTCTACCGCAAATGTAAGCAACGTTAATGTTTCTCCTAATTTATCAGTCAATGATGCCAACCGAAGCTGGGGCTTTTTTAACAAAGGAACCACCGCTTTTCCGTTTGCAAAAGGAATTGTTCTTACCACAGGGTATGCAAGAAAAGCAGGAAACAGCTACGAGGGTACATTGAGTGATCCTCTTCCTTCTGCCGGAGATGTTGATCTTGCGACCGCTTTAGGGGTGAACAATGGTTCACTTAAGGATGCTACCTATATAGAATTTGATTTTATTCCGACTTCCACTGAAGTTACATTCAGATATTTATTTGCTTCCAAAGAATATGATACATCGCATCAGTTTGCCTGCAGTATATCAGACGGATTTGCCTTACTGTTAAAGAAAGTAGGAGATCCTAATTATACCAATCTCGCGGTACTCCCAGGTACAACCGTTCCCGTGAGTGTTACCAATATTCACCCGCTTATTCCGGGAGGTCAGGGCTGTGGTCCTGTTAATGAGGCGTACTTTGCTGGTATCAACAGTACGATGGTTGAGACTAATTTTGATGGGCGTACAATACCTTTAACCGCAAAAGCGACTGTAATTCCTGGCCAGACCTATCACTTTAAAATGGTTTTGGCAGATTACTCAGATCCAAATTTTGACTCAGGAGTTTTTCTTGAAGCAGGATCGTTTGATATTGGGGTAAAGATTCTTGATCCGGCTGGAGTCCAGCTTCCTTCCAGCGTCATTATGTGTGATAATACACCTCAAACTTTTACAGCTTCGGTACAGGCTCCCAACGTAACTTATCAGTGGTTTTTAAATAATAATCCTATTACTGGGCAGACAGGACCAAGTTATACCGCGACCCAGCCGGGTGTATATAGCGTGCAGGTATATATTCAGGGAAACAGCTGTCCCGGAACAGCGACCATTACTGTTGTCGGAGGAATATCCCCAACAGTGCAGAATGCGGTACTGACAGCCTGCTATGCTGCAGGAAATACAACCTTTAATTTACCTTCAGCACAGACTTCTATAAGTACAACTCCAGGTGCAACATTTGCTTATTATTTAACTCAGGCAGATGCACTGGCAGGAAATGCCAATACAATTCCAAGCCCTGCCACCTATTCCAGTCCTGGAGGACAAACGGTATATGTACAGGTAAAAACCGGATTCTGTTCTAAAGTAGCTGAATTGCAGCTCGTAAAAGCACCCCAGATGACAGCCTCGGCTTTACCTCCACCAGTACTTACGTGCGCAAGCTCACAGGCAACTTTAGATGCTACGGCTTCTGTGTATCCTGCGGGAGCGGTTTTTAACTGGACTACTACAGGAGGAAATATAGTTTCAGGCGGAAATACATTAACTCCGGTGATCAATGCTCCGGGAACTTATACTTTAACGATATCAAATACTTATCAGCCCGGGAATTTAATATGCACTGCGGTTACCAACGTAACAGTTACGGGCGACAGTGCGCCACCTGTAACAGGGCTTACAGCAAGTAAAATACAGATATGCAACGGCGAATCAGTTACCTTAACGGCATCCGGAGGAGCTACTTATACCTGGGCTACACTGCCTGGAACAGGAAATACACAGACGGTATCACCAACCACCACCACCACTTATACGGTAACTGCCGTGGGAGCCAATGGATGTGTGTCCCAAAATCCTGCAACATTAACTATTGAAGTTTCACAACCGATTACAGTACAGAATGCTGTATTGCATAAATGCTATGCTCCGGGAATTACATATGATCTTACCACGGCTCAGAGCCAAATCACAGCTGCAGGCGGTGGTGTTACTTTTACTTATTATATCAATCAGGCAGATGCTCAGGCCGGCAATGCCAATTTTATTGCGACTCCTACATCGTATGCTCCCCCTGCCAATCAGACTATATATGTTTTGGTTAAAAACGGAGGATGTCATTATGTAGTTTCACTTCAGTTACTTAGAACAGCCGAAACAACACTAACGATAGCAGCGCCACAGGAAATCACCTGTACAACACCTCAGACTACAATCGATGCTTCGGCATCTGTTGTGCCGGCAGGATCTACGATTACGTGGACAGCTGCGGGAGGTGGAAATATTGTATCAGGGGCTAATACACTTAACCCTGTAGTTAATGCGGGCGGAGTTTATACACTTACGGTGACTAATGTATCCCAACCTGGAAATTTAACCTGTACCTATACAGCAAATGTTACGGTAACTCAAAATACTACGTTACCGACCACTGCGGTGACCTCATCTCAGCCTAGAATATGTGTTGGAGAATCTGTAACACTTACAGCAACTGGCGGAGTAACTTATAACTGGAACGGACTACCCGGAAATGGAAATACACAGGTCGTTTCTCCAAATACCACTACTGTATATACCGTATTTGCGGTAGGTGCCAACGGATGTATTTCTGCAACTCCTGCAACAGTTACTGTTGTAGTGGGACCTCCTGTTGCAGGGGTTTCAGCATCAAAAATGAAGATATGTGCCGGAGAATCAGTGACGCTTACTGCTACTGGTGGATTTACCTATAACTGGGTTGGTCTTCCCGGAAACGGAAACACACAGGTTGTTTCACCAACAGCTACGACCACCTATTCAGTATTTGCTTTAGGAGGGAATGGCTGTAGTTCAGTAGTGGCGGCAGAAGTAAAAATAGAAGTAGTTCCGGCCATTGTATCTACATTACAGGACGTATATGTCTGTGCAGGAGATACAGGGATTCTAGATGCAGGAGCAGGAGTGAATTATACTTATTTATGGAGCAATGGGGCAACTACCCAAACTATTTCTACCAATGTTACTGGAACATATAGTGTAACGATCAGCAATGGAGTTTGTTCCAAGACCTTTACCGCCTCATTATTAAATCCTGATCTGCCCAAATTTACTAATGTAACCTATGAAAACCATGTGCTTACGCTTACAGCAAGCAATCCTACGGGAGGTGCGTTAGAATTTTCGATAGACGGAGGTGTAACATGGCAGACTTCCAATATGTTCTACAATGTCTTAAACAATACCAATTACCATCTGATGGTAAAAGTGAAAGACGCAAAATGTGGAACATCATTAGATTACTTCACGTTTGTGATCAGCAATGCAATTACTCCTAATATGGACGGAGTCAATGATACGGTAGATTTCTCGGGAATTAGCGGGTACAATAATTTTTCTGCATCAGTCTTTGACCGGTATGGTGCAGAGCTGTTCAGGGCGACAAAAACCGATGCGGTCTGGAGAGGCTCTTTAAAAGGAATGAATCTCGCTACGGGAACTTATTGGTACAAAGTACAGTGGGAAAATCCGGCAAGCAAAAAACTCGAACAGCGTTCAGGTTGGATATTGCTAAAAAATAGGAACTAACAGCTAAACCTTCCATATTTGGAAGGTTTGTTTTTTTTATGTTAAAAAAAAAGTAAAAGATAGATGATATATTTGAAAAAAAATTAAATTTGTTGAAACAAAAGTATTATGCGAAGAAATCTACTATTTTTTTTACTTTTTTTAGTCGTCTCGACATTTTCATATTCACAAATTAATGGCCCGCGAAAGCCTCCCAAAGAAAAAGCTTCCCCATCAGCTACTCAAAAAGCAGGTAACTTTATTGATATCAATGCTGCCGGATATGCAGAATCTGCCTATAGTATAACCCAGCTGGTAAAAGATGTCCTGATCTCTTCTGGAACAAATACGTGTGTAACACCCACAGTAACCAATGTAAAGATAACGCCTAACCATGCTGTGACAAATGCTGACAGGTCATGGGGGTATTTTCATAAGGCAACTACTAATTTCCCTTTCAAAGACGGAATCGTACTTTCTACAGGGAAAGCAAGAAGAGGAGGAAACAGCTCCGAAGGACTTCTTGGCGACAATAATGGGGGAGGAACCGATGCTGATCTGGCTCAGGCTATAGGGTCTACAGGAACGCTTACTGATGCTGTTCTTTTGGAATTTGATTTTGTTCCTACTACCAGCCAGATCAAATTTAATTATATACTGGCATCAGAAGAATATACAGGAACGTTTCCATGTAACTATGCAGATGCTTTTGCCATTCTCCTTAGACCTACATCAGGAGGCCCATACCAAAATATGGCCGTACTTCCGGGTGGTGCAGGTCCTGTAAGTATTACCAATATCCATCCATTGATACCTGGAACGTTCGGCGGTTGTGCTGCTGTTAATGAACAGTTTTTCGGAGGCTATAATACAAGTAATATTGAAACCAATTTTGAAGGAAGAACAATTCCTCTTACAGCCACGGCAACAGTAATGGCCGGCCAGGAATACCACTTTAAAATGGTAGTCGCTGACTTTGCTCCTGGTAGCTTTGAAGACCATTCTTATGATTCAGCTGTGTTTCTGGAAGGGGGATCATTTAATATTGGGGTAGAACTTTTAGATCCCAGCGGTGCCACATTGCCTTCTGATATTAATGTATGTGATAATGTACCCCAGTTGATAACAGCTTCCGTAAGTGATCCTAATTTATTATATCAATGGTTCCTGAACGGAGCTCCTATTGCAGGTGCAACCACAAACACGATTACAGCTCTGCAGCCGGGATCATATACCATCGAAGTAAGTGTTCCCGGCAATCCTTGCCCGGGTAAAGCGACCATTGAAATTCATGGGGGAACTACCCCTCAGGCACAGGATGCTACGCTATTGCTCTGTACAACACCGGATATTACGACCTTTGATCTCACTAATGCTATGCCGTCGATAAGTCCGACACCGGGAGCTGTATTCAGATTCTATGTGAATCAGGCTGACGCTATAGCTCAGAATAATAACTATATTCAGAATATTTTAAATTATAATGGGACAGACGGACAGATCCTGTACACTGTAGTTTCCAATGGAGGGTTCTGTAGCAAACTTATAGAATTAAAATTGCTTAAAGAAACCACACCTACAGCGGGTGTAAAGTCTTCAAGGATAAAAATATGTCCGGGAGAATCCGTAACCCTTACCGCTGATGGAGGTGTTACTTATCAATGGACTAATTTTCCGGGTACCGGGAACACGCAAACGGTGACTTTATACCAGACGACAACATTTACTGTATATGCTGTAGGGGCAAAAGGATGCCGTTCATTAAACCCTGCTACCATAAGAGTAGAGGTTACCCCTGAGATCATTTCATCTTTAAAAGATGTGGAAATGTGTATAGGAGATCGCCTTACTTTGGATGCAGGTGCTGGACCTTATTATAAATATCTATGGAGTACAGGAGCTACAACGCAGACCATTACTGTAGACAACTGGGGAGTTTATACCGTAGAGATAGACAACGGATTCTGTAAAAAGATCTTTACAGCGAAAATAGGAGGTGCAGCAATTCCTTTCGTTACTGCAGCCAATTATGAAAGTGCTAAAAAAACGATAACCGTCGTTGCTGAAAATCCTGTGATGAATAATACTCCAAGTACCTTAGAGTATTCTATAGATAATGGGATCACCTGGCAGCAGTCTAATATTTTTACAAGCCTTTTTGATAATACCAATTATACAGTATTGGTGAGAAGGGTAGGAACCCATTGTGTAGGAACATTTGATTTCTATACTCTTCAAATCAATAATATCATTACACCTAATGATGATGGAATTAATGATGTCCTGGATCTTAAAATGCTTGGAGAATTCAAAAACTTTACGGGATCTGTCTATGACAGATATGGTGTAGAGATGTTCCGATTCTCTAAAGAAAAGCCAGTATGGGATGGAACTGTTGGAGGTAAGAAACTTTCTACCGCTACGTATTGGTACAAATTTAATTTTGAATATCCTAAGTCAAAAGTTCAGATGAACTGGTCCGGATGGATCATGCTTAAGAATAGAGAATAGAAGATAAAGCACATGTAAAAAGCCTTTCAAGAAAACTTGAAAGGCTTTTATTTTTTTATAAACCTGAATTACTGATTCTGCTTCCAGAGGTTGGCAAAGCCTATAAAATCAAGAACACTAAGCTCTTCGGCTCTTTTGTCCAGAAATTCATGAGTTTTTAAAGCTTCAGGAATATCCAGGACCTTCAGCGAGTTTGAAAGTTTTTTTCTTCTCTGATTAAACCCTGCCTTTACGATTTTCTTAAAAAGAATCTCGTTTCCGGCCAGACCTTCTTTTGGATTTCTCGTCAGTCTGATAACTCCTGATTTTACCTTCGGAGGAGGGTTAAATACATTTTCATGAACAGTGAACAGATAGGTCACGTCATAATAGGCCTGGATCAGGACAGATAAGATACCGTAATCTTTAGTCCTGGGAACCGCAGCTGTTCTTTCAGCAACTTCCTTCTGAAACATTCCCACCATTTCAGGGACCTGCTGATAATAATCAACGATCTTAAAAAGGATTTGTGAAGAGATGTTATAAGGAAAGTTACCAATGATTGCAAGTTGCTCACCGTTGATAAAATTAAAGTCCTGCTTCAGAAAATCTCCAACAAAGGTGCTTTCTGTAATCTTTGAATAATTGTTTTTCAGGTATTCAATAGATTCAGTGTCGATCTCTGCAAGGTAGATGGTCTGATCCTTTTCAAGCAGATATTTAGTAAGGACTCCCATTCCGGGACCTACTTCCATGACATTTTTATAGTCTTCATAGCTAAGACCTTCCACGATTTTTCTCGCGATATTTTCATCTGTCAGAAAGTGCTGTCCAAGATGTTTTTTTGCTTTTACACTCAACGTTTTTTATGATTTTATTAACAATGATTTTCTTTATTTCCCCCCAAATTTCGGAAGTTTTTTTCTAATTTAGCCAAAAATTTTAATATTAATGGCTAAATCTGTAGATGAGTTTAATAAGAAAAGGCTTCGGTCCAGCAATATTACAGTAGTAATAAGTATTGCCTTAGTGTTATTTTTGTTAGGATTAATGGGGCTTATTTTAATCAATGCCCAGAAGTATTCTGACTATATCAAAGAACAACTGGTAGTGAATGCTTATTTTGACGAAAACTATGATGCAAAAGATTCTGTAAAAATTGCAAAACTGGAGGAAGAAACTTTTAAAAAGGTACAGACATTAGCTCCTGTAAAAAAAGCAACCTATATCTCAAGAGAGATGGCGGCGAAAGAAGCCAAGAAAACGATGGGCATAGACAGTGATGCACTTTTTGAAGAAAATATTTTTCCTTCATCCATCGAGATTGCATTAAAACCTGAATATGTAGATCCTGCCAAAATAGACGGAGCGATCAAAGTGATCAAATCTGTTCCTGGTGTTGTCGATGTTAAGAACGACAGTACTTTGATGGTGGATGTTTACAATAACCTGAGCAGAATTTTGAAATGGATTCTTGGATTCTCTATTCTTTTCCTGATCTTGGCGGTAGTTCTGATCAATAACTCGATCAGGCTGAAGATATTCTCCAAAAGGTTTATTATCAAAACCATGCAGTTGGTAGGTGCAAAAAGAAGATTTATCCTGAAACCATTCATTATTGAAGCTGTTATTTTGGGAGCGATCGGATCTGCAATTGGTCTTTTGGCATTAGGTGGGGTATGGTATTATTTTACAAGCCAGATTGGTTCCGCTTTCGTACAGGAGAACAGTCAATATTTCTGGTTGGTTGTTTTAGTACTGGGAGTAGGTGTTTTCATATCAGTCCTGAGTACCATTTTCGCTACATGGAGATTCTTAAAATCAAACGTTGACGATCTATATTATTCATAATAATGAGCAAAAAAACAAATAAATTGGCCGCTTCGGAGTTTGGCAAAGAAACAGAAGTAGTACAGGAAAGCACTTTCTATTTCGGACAGCAAAATTTCAAGTGGATGTTGATAGGGCTGGCATTTATCGTGGTAGGATTCCTGCTGATGATGGGCCCGGATGCTAACACAGTAGATGGTAAATTTGATCCCAATTCATGGAATGATGATATTTTTTCTATTCGTAGGATCAGAATTGCGCCACTATTTATAGTCATAGGCTTTGTGATAGAAGTGTATGCTATTTTAAAAAGAAAATAAATCAAAACTTTATTTAAAGATTAAGAGATTGAGGAATTTAGGATGGTTTTCTAGATTTCGAAATCTCTTAATCTTTTAATTTTAACAATATTATGGATGTAATTAACGCAATCATTATTGCTATTATTGAAGGACTTACAGAGTATCTTCCTATTTCTTCTACAGCTCACATGGGATTTACCGCTAATCTGTTGGGACTTAAGGATGACGAATTTCTGAAGATGTTTCAGGTATCCATTCAGTTTGGTGCAATTTTGTCCGTCGTAGTAGCCTATTGGAAAAAGTTCTTTGATCTGAAGAATATCCAGTTTTATTATAAACTAGCTTTTGCTGTTATTCCTGCATTGGTTTTGGGATATTTATTCGATGATAAAATTGAAGCTATTCTCGGAAATCAGATCGCTATTTCTTCAGTACTTGTACTGGGGGGTGTTATCCTGCTCTTTGCGGACAAATGGTTTAAGAATCCCCGAATTGATGATGAAAAAGGAATTACAATTAAAAGTGCTGTTACCATCGGATTCTGGCAGTGTCTTGCAATGATGCCCGGAACAAGCAGAAGTGCGGCCTCTATTATCGGGGGAATGTCACAGGGACTTACAAGAAAAGCTGCCGCAGAATTTTCATTCTTCCTGGCAGTTCCTACCATGCTCGCAGTGACCGTATATTCTGTATTTCTGAAAACATGGGGTAAAGAAACAGGGAATCCTCAGAAAGGATATGAAATGATTATGGCATCTCAGGATCATATTATGATTTTTGTGATAGGAAATATTGTTGCATTTATTGTAGCTTTGATTGCTATCAAGGCTTTTATTGGGGTACTGAATAAATACGGCTTCAGGCCTTGGGGCTGGTACCGTATCTTCGTAGGGGTTGCCTTATTGATTTATTTTTATTTCTTTAAATAAGACTATGAAAAATACTGTTTTTATAATATTGGCTTTTTCAGGTCTGATCGTTTCCTGTGCTCCGGCACATACGCTGTTTGTGAAAAATAATACGAAGGAAAGGTTAGAGGTCTTTGTAGAACTTAAGGAGAAAAGTCCTATAGGAGATTTATTGATCTGTAAAGAACTGGTACCTGATGACAAGCTGGATCACAAACCTTTTATTGAATATTCAAAGGAAGGGAAATGTTATCATCAAAAAATTACAGCTGTTGATAAAATCAGTTATAAATTTAATTTACCTGAGAATTACACCGTTAATATTGTTCCGAACAATTCTGTATATCCATTTCGTAATATATACTACTTTATAGGTGATAAGAAATGTTTTGTCAATGTAGAAAATGGCCCTGACTGTAAGCAGAAGGTCAATAAATTACCCAGCTTGGTAAGTATCACCGAAATTTTAGAATAATGACAGCTGAAGAACTGCAATCAGGATATGTGTTTTTATTGGACAAACCTCTGGACTGGACTTCTTTTCAGGCTGTCAATAAAATGAAATATAAACTAAAAAGAGAGTTTAATCTTCCTAAGAAATTCAAAATAGGGCATGCCGGAACTTTAGATCCGAGGGCTACCGGTCTTCTCATTGTATGCTGTGGGAAGTTCACCAAAAAAATTCCGGAGATTCAGGATGCTCCCAAAGAATACTGGACAGAAATCAAAATAGGGGTTCAGACAGAATCCTATGATACTGAAAAGCCTGAAATCCTTCAACAGAGCATCGATCATATTTCAGAAGAACAGGTTAGGGAAATACTGGGAAAATTCGTTGGAGAGATAGAGCAGAAACCTCCAGTATATTCGGCTATAAAAATAGACGGACAGAGAGCTTATAATCTTGCGAGAGCAGGAGAAGAAGTAGAAATGAAATCCAGAAAAACAACAATCTTCTATATCAAAGATATTAAAGTTGATTTTCCTTTGATAAGTTTTACAGTAGGCTGTTCAAAGGGAACGTACATCAGGAGTCTTGCTCATGACATTGGTCAGGATCTTGGAGTAGGGGCTTATCTTACACAGCTTAGACGTACAAAAATCGGGGATTACATGGTTGAAAATGCGACAACTGATTTTTTAGAGAATGAATATAAATTTGAAAATTTATGATAAAAAATTTTCTCCTGATGGTAGGAATCCTTTCTTCTGCAGTATTTTTCTCTCAGGAAAAGAATGCGAAAAAAGAAAAAATGGATTTTTATTTCAATCCTTCGCTTAATGTTGGATTAAACCTCCAGACCAAAGATAATCAGTTCACCAATTCACAATATATTGAACCGAAAAGAACAGGTAAAATAAGTTATGGGGTCACTGCTATAGGAGGATATAATTTTCTTCCTAACTTTGCACTGGGAACCGGATTTAAATACAGTTTTATAGAAGATAATTATCATTTGGTCTATTGGATGATCCAGCCAAAGATTATATTCAGTCCGGGTGACCGTCCTTTTTATATAGATTTAAATTACGGAAAGCAGCTTAATAACTCAGCAATTTCAGATTCTGAATTCTGGGGAGCAAGACTGGGAATGATGGTTTCTTATTCAAAAAGACTGAGCCAGGAAGGTGGAATTACTTTTGAAGGCTACCAGCTGAACGGAAAGTCTAACGGTTTTTTCATCGGCTTAAGTTATGGAATTACCATTTTCAGCAATAAAAATTATACAGGTTACGGAGAAGACTAATGGAAAAAACGCGTATTAATAAATATTTATCAGAAGTAGGCTATTGTTCGAGAAGAGCTGCAGATAAGCTTTTGGAAGAAGGTAGAATTACCATTAATGGAAAGGTCCCGGAAATGGGAACAAAAGTTTCGGATGAAGACCTTGTAGAAGTTGATGGAAGACCTATTCGTGAACCGCAGGATAAACCCGTTTATATAGCTTTCAATAAACCTGTAGGGATTGTCTGTACTACAGATACGAAACGCGAAAAAAATAATATTGTCGATTATATTAATTACCCAAAGAGAATTTTCCCTATCGGCAGACTTGATAAACCAAGTGAAGGACTGATTCTGCTTACCAGTGACGGGGATATTGTCAACAAAATCCTTCGGGCAAGAAACAATCACGAAAAAGAATATATCGTACGCGTAGACAAACCGATTTCTCCCAAATTTCTTGAAAAAATGAGAAATGGAGTTCCAATCCTGGATACCGTTACCAAGAAATGCGATGTGGAAAAGATTGATGATATGACGTTCCGTATCATTCTTACTCAAGGACTGAACAGACAGATTCGCAGAATGTGCGAGTACCTTGGCTATGACGTAAAAAAGCTTAAGAGAATCCGTATCATGAACATCAAACTGGATCTTCCGGTTGGTAAATGGCGTGATCTTACAGAAGAGGAATTTAATGCACTTAACTCCTTACTTTCTGATTCTAGCAAAACAATCGATTAAGAGTATATCATTAATAATAAAAAATTAAGCAGGAAATATTTTCCTGCTTAATTTTTTATATCTGTTTTTTTTTTAATGAATTAAAACTTCTATTTTCGAGTATTCTATCTGAAGGAAAGTAGTATAAAATACTTAAAATTACTATTTGTAAATATTCACACATTAGTGTAATATTATGATTTTGTTGGTGAAAATATATTATATTTATAATAGTAACTAAAAAACAAAAAACCATGAAACTAAAATTTAATCTACTTTCCCTTGTTATTTTAATAACATTTTCTAATTGTCAAAATGATAATCATCATTCGGACCTTCCGCACGATTCTTCTTTTTATATTGACTATAGAAGTTTGAACGGATTATCAGATGGAATAGCTGTAATTGAGCTTGATCCTGAAGCCCCCAATTTTGGACATATCAGCAGCAAACTTGAATTAGGTGTTGGTGTCCTGCCTCATCATCTTTATTATAATCAGAATGCAAATAAATTATTTACCACTGCTTTAGGAGGTAATTATCTCTACGAGATAAAAACAGAAAAAGATAAAAATGGACAGCCAAAATTAGTGAGTGCAACACCTCTTGATACAGGTGAGAATACAGTAGGCGAAAATTTGTTTTTTACCAATGATGGAAGATATTTTATGACTTTTATGGGTGGGGCAGGAGGACCAAAAGATGGCAGTATAGGTGTTTTTAACGCCAATAACAACCAGCTGATTAAAACTATTAAAGCGCCGGTTCAAACCAATCCAAATCAATTTATTATGTACCCGCATGGTATTTCTGTTAATGAAGAAAAAGGATTAATGATGGTCACCTCAACCATTCACCCGGATCTTACTACCGGAAAGGGAAATACTTGTACTTTATTAGATCTGAATACCTATGAATTAAAAGAGACTTACCTCGTAGCAGACTCACAAACGGATATGTCCAGTCCAGTCGAGGTTTTATTGCTACGTGGAAAATTTCCACAGTATGCCCTTGCAACGACAATGCTGGGTGGCGATATATGGATTGCTCCATACAATGCGATAACCAAGAAATATGATGCTTTTAGTAAAATATTTGATGGAAGCACACAGGGATTAGGCTGGGCACTCGAAATGTACATCGATGATAACAGCAGGCTTTATGTAAGTTTTGCAGATCCCGGAAAAGTTCTGGTCTTTGATATAAGTAATCTTCCTCAGCTAAAGCTTCTAAAAACCCTTACCGCAGATAAAGGAGCACATCATATGGTTTTCTTTAAAACCAAAAAAGGAAAAGAAGTTGTAGCAGTACAGAATAATCTGTTGGATATTCCTAACTTAAATTCCGGTACCATTAGTGTTATTGAAATCGAGACAGGGAAAACACTAGGTACCATCGATTTACGAACCAAATATGGAATGTTGCCTGAATCAATTGAAGGAACCAATGGTCCAAGCAACTACATGCATCACTAAAACTTAAAATAATATGCAGATGAGAAACTACCCAAAATAGCAGATTGTGTTTTGGGTAGTTTTTACTGTATGGTTTCCGTTTTATTTTAAATATAATTTCATTCTTTCTTCATACTCAGGCTTTAATTTTAAAAGCTTTAGAATTTTCTTATCATCCGTGTAACTGATCCGGTAATAAATGATCTTATCAGCGGAGTACTTAAAATAGGGATGGCTTTTAAGCCATTCTTCCGGGGCATCTCTCAATGAATATTTAGGAACATCCATTGTATGCAGCTGGCATATAGAAGTCAGTTTCTCGACAATATCCTTGTCAACATCATAGGTATTCAGAATTTGCTGCTTATTGACAAAACCTCCAAGTTTTTTACGGAATCCAATTATAATGGCAGCACTTTTCTGATCTAACCCAAATTCCATAAGCTGTTTAAAAGTAATCACATTTAGATCAATCTTTGAAAAATCAGTTTCCTGCTTTTTATTGAGTTCAGGATTCAGTTTGATATAAGGTTTTAATTCAAGAAATTTTTCAGGAGAAATAACAAAGCACTTTTGTATATCATCAAGTGTTTTGAAATTTCCTCTTAAATTTCTATCGCGGTAACTGACAATGGTATTAGCCTGCCTGTCGGAAAAACCCAAAGCCTTCCAGCCTTCCGTATCCAGAGTGTTAGGATCAAAAGTACGGTATTGAATATTGGATTTTACAGTATTTTGTTTACCCTGATTTTTAAAATGTTCCGGTGTTTTTGAAGGAAGTAACAAATAAGGCTCCAGCCTCTTGTAGTTGTCTGAAGAAATGATAAAACATTCTTTAAATTTCTCTTTGCTTATAAAACTTCCGCCCAAATAATTCCGGTATTTTACAATAGCTTCAGATTGTTTTTCGCTGAACCCCATCTTCATCCATTCGCTGGAAGAAAACCCGTCAGGATTGAATTTTTTGGAAACTGAAATCTCTTTATTTCCAGAGTGTTCAGACTTTTCCATGGGAGATTCTTTACCGGTTTCAGCGAGTAAAATATACGATTCAAGTTCAGCGAATTTTTCTTCAGAAACAGCAAAGCACTTTTTGAACTGTTCTTTGGATGTAAATTTTCCTCCAACAATTTTTTTGTAGTTAAGAATCGTCGAAGTCTGCTTTTCGGAAAACCCCAAACGCTGCCATTGTTTCGCATCCAGGTCGTTGGGATCAAAATTGCTGAGATCCATTGGAATAGAACTTTCTGCAATAAATTTTACTTTAGGAAAGTCCTTTTTATCGCGGCTGGTATAATTCTGAAATGCGAACAGGACAATAAGCAGCATTCCTATGAATGCCATTTTTTTGTAATAGTTTTTTCTCATGATAACGTAAACTTATCAATAAAAACAAGTCAGCACAATGCTCGTACACCGAATCGGTTATTTTATGCAACAGATTCTTTTAAATGATTTTTAAATTACATTTGAAAGACTGTTATATAGAATTATTTGAAGATAGTCGAAAAAAAAAGCATCTCAAAGAAATGCTTGTATACTATAATAAGATTTATTCTGAATCCCGGTCGGCCAGAGAAGCCTTGAGCTTCTGAAGCTCAGCTTTTATAAATTCAAGACGGTCGATGATCGTTACTGTCTCAGAAATTTTGCTGTTGGTAGTCAAAGCAATCCTTGCACCGTCCAGCGTATAGCCCTTTTCCTTTACCAAATGATAGATCATCTGTAAGTTCTTGATATCTTCAGGAGTGAAATATCGGTTTCCTTTTTTGTTTTTTTTAGGTTTGATAATAGGGAATTCCTGTTCCCAATAACGTATCAGTGAGGTGTTTACATCAAAGGCTTTGGCCACTTCTCCTATAGAATAATACAGTTTATCGGGTAAATTTATCTTCATTTTATGAATCCTAAAAGCCAAAGATAAAAATTTTTTAAATTCTTATGCAAATATGCGGTACTAAATATCTCTGCAAATGTTTTGTATGAGAAGGATTTTTGAGATTTTCGTTATTTTTTTTAGAGTTATTAGTAAAATATTAGAAGAAATTTATTCAAAATCAGATTTTTGTATTATTAATTTTTATTAAATTGCCGTACAACCAAATCACTTTTTTATGAAATATTATTTCTTTCTTTCCATGTTGACGATTCCTTTTTTAGGATATTCACAATGGACAAAAACATCCGTTAGGACGCAGAAGGTTAAGGCGTCTCAGGAAAAATTACATTATTCAGCACTCTATTCTTTAGATGCAGGAAAACTCAGACTTACCCTCAAAGATGTTCAGGATCGGTCTTCGGGAGCAAAAGGCGTAATTATTTCGCTTCCAAATGCTGCAGGTAAAATTGAAAGATTCCAGGTTTGGGAGTCTTCCAATATGGATCCTGCTCTTCAGAAAAAATTTCCAGATATCAGATCTTATGTAGGAACGGGAGTAGAAGACCCTTCTGTGTATTTAAGATTTAGCATGTCTCCTGTAGGGTTTTCATCCATGATCACCCGTTCCGGTATTTCAGAATTTATTGAACCGTATACAGATGACAGAACTGTATATGCGGTATTTGATTCGAATGCACGAAATGGCCAGGAGAAAGACCTTTTTGAATGTTCCGTTACAGATGCCGGAGAGAAAAACAGTGGAAGTGCCAATAAAAAAACGGCGGGCTTCAATATTTTCAGACTTGCACTATCCTGTACGGGAGAATATGCACAGTACCATTTAACGGCTGCCGGTACTCCTGCCGGAGCAACTGAAGCTGAAAAAAAAGCGGTGGTACTTGCTGCGATGAACGCTTCTCTTACCAGGCTGAACAGTGTTTTTGAAAAAGACCTTTCATTTCATTTTAATCTTATAGCCGGTATTGAAACTATCATATTCGTAGATCCGGCAACAGACCCTTATACAAACGGAGGTCCGAACGAGGCCCATGCCCAGATTTCCTCAAGAATCGCTGCTGAGGATTATGATATGGGTCATTTAATTGATAAGAAAGGAGGTAACGGATCAGCAGGCGTAGGTGTTATCTGTAACAACAACTCAAAAGGAGCAGGATGGACTGCTCATAATTTTCCTGAAGGAGATAAATTTGATATAGATTATGTTGCTCATGAAATGGGCCATCAGCTGGGAGCAGGGCATTCTTATACATACAGATCGGCGCAGGCAGATCAGAGAGTGGAACCGGGAAGTGGAAGTACAATAATGGCATACACAGGCATTACAACTGCTTCAGATGTTCAGTTTAACTCCAATGATTATTTTCATACGAACAGTGTTACACAGATTAAAAACAAAATAAACAGTATTGTCTGCGGGGTTAATGCTCCTTTTGTAAATCCTGCTCCGGATATCAATGCAGGTGCTGATTACACTATTCCCAAGTCTACACCGTTTGTTTTAAAAGCTACCACTGCTGATGCTGTAAATGCTGCTTATACTTATACATGGGAGCAGGCAGATCAGGCAGCCGCAGCGCAGATAGGAGCAGGAGATATTTCTTCAGCTTATCCTACGAAACCTACAGGGCCAACCTTCCGGTCTTTCGCTCCGATAAGTTCTCCGGTAAGGTATTTTCCTGATTTTAATAAAGTACTTTCTGGTGTATTATCAACCCGTTGGGAATCAGTATCGAGTGTAGCGAGAAGTTTGAATTTTGCAGCTACGGTAAGAAACAATAATCCAGTACAACCGCAGGTGTCCAAAGATGCAATGGCAATAACAGTAGATGCTGCATCCGGTCCTTTTCAGGTAACAGCTCCTGTATTTGGACAGCCGGTAACTTCCAATGGTACAGTTAATGTAACATGGGATGTGGCCAATACCAGTCAGGCACCGGTTAATACGGCCAATGTTAATATAAAACTGTCTACAGATGGAGGACAGACATTCACTGTCATTGCGGCCAATACACCTAATGATGGAAATGAGCAGGTAACCATACCCGCTGCATCGATCTCTGCCAATGCTTATATTCTGGTAGAAGCTGTGGGGAATGTTTACTACGCTGTAAGTCCAAGCTTTGTAATTGATTATGCAGTGGCAGGAGAAAGCTGTAACACCTATACATATGGTGGCGGAGCAGTTGCTATTACAGACAGTCCGGGAGGCGCAGGTATATCAGCACCTAGAATCAACATTCCTTTAATGGTCAACAATACCGGAACCATTACCAGAATAAAAGTTACCCCATCTATTACCCATCCTAATATCAGTCAGCTGGCCATAGGAATTGAAAGCCCTGTGGGATCTTCAGCTCTTTTCTGGAACAGACAATGCTCCGGACAGTCAGGGATTACAGCCTCATTCAGTGAAGCTGGTAACGCAGTAGCCTGTGCGTCACCTCTTGCAGGAGAAACAAAATCCAATGAATCTTTAGCGATATTTAAAGGACATAAGGCTCAGGGAGAATGGAAGCTTTTTGCAACAGACAATAATCCGGGAAGTACAGGAACAGTTACTGCATGGTCTCTGGAAGTATGTACAAGAGAAACCCAGAGTCTGGGAACTCATGACGTTTCTTCTCCGTTGGCGGATGATATCAAAATCTATCCAAATCCAAGTGACGGTAATTTCTTCATTAAATCCCGAAACTTAAAAGGAGAAGTAAAAGTAGGTATGTTTGATGCCAGTGGAAGATTGGTATTTTCATCTGCGTACCAAAGCGAAGGAAATAATACCAAGGAGTTTAATGTTAATGTTCCGAAAGGAGTTTATGTGATCAGCATCAATTCTTCAAAAGGCGCTTACAACACCAAGCTTGTTATCAAATAACAGATAATAATTTCTGAATGAAGGACTGGTTTTTACCAGTCCTTTTTTTGTAACCCTATCTCTGGTATGATCTTAATTATTGAATAGATCCGATCATGTAAAATATCCTTATTTCATAAATCTTGACGACACCGATTGTTTTTTTATTCACTGCAATTACATACAGGTAATATTATCCCTTTGTCAGACGTATTTATATGAATTTTGATAATTATATTAGATTTAACATAAAAAAAAATATATGAAATTCCCATAATATCAATATTTTATCTTGTTGAAATGTGTTAAATTAGTGCACAACAAAATCACTTTTATGAAATATTATTTCTTTCTTTCCATGCTGATGGTTCCTTTTTTAGGATCTTCGCAATGGACCAAAACCTCCTTGAGAGCGCAGAAGGTTAAGCCGTCTCAGGAAAAATTACAATATTCAGGGCTCTATTCATTAGATGCTGAGAAGCTCAAACTTACATTAAAAGGTGTTCCGGATCGATTTTCAGGAGCAAAAGGCGTGATTGTTTCGCTTCCTACGGCAGCGGGCAAAATTGAGAAATTTCAGGTTTGGGAATCTTCCAATATGGATCCCGAGCTTCAGAAAAAATTTCCTGATATTAAATCTTATGTAGGCACAGGGATAGATGATCCTTCTGTATATTTAAGATTTAGCATGTCACCGGTAGGATTTTCATCGATGATTACCCGTTCCGGTATTTCTGAATTTATTGAACCTTATACAGATGACAGAAAAGTTTATGCTGTATTTGATTCAAATGCACGAAGAGGGCAGGACAAGGAACCTTTCGAGTGTTCTGTAACGGATGCTGTAGAGAAAAGTGCCGTTGAAAAAAAAAGCGAAAGTGCCAATAAAAAAGTAGCAGGTTTCAATGTTTTCAGACTTGCATTATCCTGTACAGGAGAATATGCACAGTATCATTTAACGGCTGCCGGTACTCCTGCCGGAGCAACGGATGTTGAGAAAAAAGCGGTCATTCTTGCTGCGATGAACGCATCCCTTACCAGAATGAACAGTGTTTTTGAAAAAGATCTGTCCTTGCACTTTAATTTAATTGCCAATAATGATGTCGTTATATTTTTAGATCCGGCAACTGATCCTTATACTACATTTGGAACAGGTGCGGCACAATCAGCAATATCGGCCCGCGTTCCCGCAGCGGATTATGATATGGGACATTTAATAGATAAAAGAGATGCGAATGGAGTAGCCGGTTTAGGAGTAATATGCAACAACACTCAAAAAGCCCGGGGATATACTTCATGTAACTTTCCTGAAGGAGACAGCTTTGATATAGATTATGTGGCCCACGAAATGGGACATCAGCTTGGGGCAAACCATACATTCTCTTTATATCTTGATGGTAATGGTTCCTCTGAAACAGAGCCTGGAAGCGGATCTACTATTATGGCTTATACAGGAATTATGGGAGGGAATGATGATGTTCAGTTTAATTCCAATGATTACTTTCATGCTTATAATGTGACTGAAATTAAGAATAAAATCAACAGTGTTGCCTGCGGCACCAATACTGCTTTCGTAAATCCTGTTCCTGTTGTAAATGCAGGTTTGGACTATACTATTCCTAAATCTACCCCATACGTCTTAAAAGCAACGACAACGGATGCCAATCCTGCGTCTTACACCTATACCTGGGAAGAGATGGACGCAGCACCAAGTGCTCAGACAGATGCCAACTCAATTGCCTATCTTGCTAAACCTGCAGGACCTAATTTCAGATCTGTGATTCCTGTAAGTGCTCCTGTACGGTATTTTCCGGACTTTAATAAAGTGCTTGGAGGAGTTCTGACGACAAGATGGGAGTCTGTATCAAGTGTAGCAAGAAATCTTAACTTCAACGTAACGCTCAGAACCAATAACCCGGTTGATCCGCAAACCAATAAAGATGCAATGGTGGTAACAGTCAATGCAGCAGCAGGACCTTTTCAGGTAACCGCTCCTGTTTTTGGACAGTCATTAAGTTCAGGAGGGACTGTGAATGTAACATGGGATGTAGCCAATACCAACCAGGCACCGATTAATACAGCCAATGTAAATATTAAATTATCTAAAGACGGAGGACAGACGTTTACGGTTATTGCAGCCAATACTCCTAATGACGGAAGTGAGGAGATCGTTATTCCTGCAGGTTCTACTTCAGCGAATGCTTATCTTATGATTGAAGCCGTAGGAAACGTGTATTATGCAGTAAGCCCTAGTTTTGTTGTCGATTACAACGTAGTCGGTGAAACATGTAATACCTATACTTACAATGGAGCTGCGGTTCCTATTACAGACGGTCCCGGAGGTTCAAATATTTCTGCGCCAATTGTTTCTGCTCCTTTGATGGTGAACAATACCGGAACGATTACTAAGATTAAAGTAACCCCATCAATTGCCCATGCTAATGTAAGACAGCTGGCTATTGGTATTCAGAGTCCGATAGGTTCTTCAGTATTAATCTGGAGCAGAACCTGCACAAACAGCTCTGGAATTACAGCTTCATTCAGCGATGCAGGAAATGCGGTGGCATGTGCGTCGCCTATTGCAGGAGAAACAAAATCCTTTGAATCTTTAGGTATCTTTAAAGGACATACTGCACAGGGACAATGGAAACTTTTTGCAACAGATAATAATCCTGGTACTACAGGAACCATTAATGGATGGTCTCTTGAAGTATGTACAAGAGAAACACAGAGTTTAGGAACGCATGACGTTTCTTCTCCATTAGCGGATGATATCAAAATCTATCCCAACCCAAGTGACGGCAATTTCTTCATTAAATCCCGTAATTTAAAAGGAGAAGTAAAAGTAGGTATGTTTGATGCCAGTGGAAGAATGGTATTTTCATCTGCTTACCAAAGCGAAGGAAACAATACAAAAGAGTTTAACGTTAATGTTCCGAAAGGGGTTTATGTGATCAGCATCAATTCTTCAAAAGGAGCCTACAACACCAAGCTTGTTATCAAATAACAGATAATAATTTCTGAATGAAGGACTGGTTTTCACCAGTCCTTTTTTTATGCAGATTTGTGTTATCCCTCTTTTTACAGTACTTTTATACCATAACTACGATCCGTTTATTATATCAGTAATGAATTCTATCTCTGTCCTTCATATTGAGCTTTTCCAGTCCGGCAGGAATACGTCAGATTTTTATTTCAATACCATGAAAGAACATTTGGTTGTAGGTCACAGCCATATTGAAAAGCCTCACCGTCATGATTTTTATGCAGCGGTTCTATTTACCAAAGGAAAAGGAATCCATGAAATAGACTTTCATAAGTATGATGTTTCAGAAGGAAGCCTTTTCTTCCTTTCTCCCGGGCAGATCCACAGTTGGGAACTTTCAGAAGATATTGATGGATACATTTTTTTCTGCTCGCAGGAGTTTTATGAAATACATTATGTAAGTCAGAAGCTGCGGAATTTTCCATTTTTCGGTTCCATATCTTTCCCCAGAAAATTACAGTTGGATACTGATGAATTACATAAAAAAAACAGCCTGTTTCAGGAACTGGGCAAAGAGCATAAATCTCAGGGTGTTATGAAAGAAGGAGCGATTCTTTCCCTGATGTCTCAGATTTTTATCAATGCGACAAGACTGTTTTCAAAAGATATTGATATCCGCTCATCTTCCGCCAGTCTTTCCTATTTTAAACACTATCAGGATTTTGAGAATCTTGTAGAACAAAATTTCACGACTCATAAATCCATTTCCCATTATGCCTCTTTATTGGGCATGACCCCCAAACACCTCAACAGAATTGCACAGACTGTTGTTCAAAAGACAGCAACTGATGTTATTACAGAAAGAGTAGTACTGGAAGCCAAAAGAATGCTGATGTACCTTGATGAAGGTCTTGTGGAAATTGCCTTCAGACTTGGATATGAGGAATATTCCTACTTTGTAAGAGTATTCCGGAAAAGTTCCGGAATGACTCCTACGCAGTTTATGAGAAAATACAAGGCTTAAAATTTAATCTGTCAGGACACAGGTAAAACCGGGATAAAGTTAATTGAACTTTATACTGACGGTCTCCCTTCTTAAATACTCTGTCTGCAGTCTGATATCTCATCTCCTACAGCATCAGCTTAAATGGTCCCTCAAACGTTGTGTCAAATGAATCAAGCATTTCTCCTTTTTCATCAAAGACTCCGATAACCATATTCTGCTTGGAAAACTTAATGTCATCTTCGGGGAATGTAATATTAATGTTTCCCTTCAGGATCTCATCGCCCTTAAGAATGATCTTTTCCGAACCGAAGTAATCGATCTCTGCATGGGCAGGAGTTAGTACTTTAATCGTTAAAATCTTTTTCTCGTTGGATTTATTTAACAGCGTATAAATAAAAGTATTCGTGATCTTACCGTTTTTGATAAAGAAAGTAGAACCTGCAGGTTTGATGAATTTTGCTTCCATTGATCCGCGGTCATACATTAAGAAACCTAAAAATCCTATCAGCAGAGCTAAAAATACCGTTGTCACCTTCATTCTTGAGGTAAATTTGAAGGTATCCTGATTTTCAATTTCTGCTTCTGTTGCGTATCGAACCAATCCTTTAGGAAGTCCTACTTTTTCCATGACCTCATCACAGGCATCTATGCAGGCTGTACAGTTGATACATTCCAACTGCTGTCCGTTTCTGATGTCAATACCGGTAGGACATACAACAACACACTGATGACAGTCGATACAGTCTCCTTTACCCGTAGCTTTCCGGTCTTCATTATTTCTCCATTTTGAACGGTTTTCTCCCCTTTTGAAATCATAATAAACATTAATGGTCTGTTTATCGATCAGTACTCCCTGAAGTCTTCCGTATGGGCATACCAGTGTACAAACCTGCTCACGAAGCCATGCGAAAACAAAGTAGAAAGCGATGGTAAAAAATATCATGGCAACGAATTTCAGAGGATGCTCCTGCGGACCTTCACTCATAATTCTGAACAGTTCCTGGTATCCTACAATGTACATGAACATAAAGTGAGCAATGGTCATTGAGATCAAGGCGAAGACAGACCATTTCAATACCCTTTTCCTGATTTTTTCAGCATCCCACTCCTGTCTGTCCAGCTTCATCTGCTTGTTCCTGTCGCCTTCGATCAGATATTCAATTTTCCGGAATACCATTTCCATAAAAAGAGTCTGCGGACAGAGCCATCCACAGAAAATTCTTCCGAAAACTACCGTAAAAAGCATCACAAAGATTACAGAAGTTACCGCTCCCAAAGCAAGAATAAAGAAATCCTGCAAATAAAATGGCTGTCCCACAATGAAAAATTTTCTGTCGATTACATTGATCAGAAGAAAAGGATTACCATTGATCTTCACAAACGGAAGTCCGAAAAATATAGCCAGCATAAGATAACTTGCGTAATTCCTGTAGTTGGTAAATTTTCCCTTTGGCTTTCGGGGAAAGACCCATTTTCTTTTACCAGCGTCATCCATCGTTCCCACCGAATTTCTAAACGCGTCGTTTTCTATTTCTACAAATTTGCTGCTGCCTGATTCTGCACTCATTGCGGTACTTTTGTTAAGTTAAAAAAGTATTAAGGTAATATTGGAGGCCGGATCAATCTGGTTTTTCAGTCAGTTTTTAATAAGGAAAAAGAAGTGTTGATCTTACCATGGCAAAGGTCCGGATAAAACCGTTTTTTAACTAATACCATCTGCTTCAATAATAGGACAATTGAGACATTGTGTAATTTTCGACAGATCGTTCGACGTATACAAGTGCTGTTTTTCCAAATTGCTGAAATTCAGTTCTCTTAAGGCCTTTTTTTCGTAGTTTAGCCTCAGCTGTGATAGGCTGATTGATATTTGACTTTTTTCATCTGATAGCCTCGGTTTTGTCACTCTTTCTCTAAAAATAAAAACCGTGAAAAATAAAATTTCTATTCTCCTTGTACTCTTGTTTATTTGCTCACCACTAGTGGCTCAAATTCCAAATAAACTGTCACTTAATGAGAAAATTTATGGACTGTCTAAATTTTGGAGTGATGTGGAATATAATTTTGTGTATTTGTATAAAACAGATCAGAAAAAATGGAACGAGGCATACCGGGAAGCCATAGCTAATATTCAGAAAACAAAAAACGATTATGAATACTATAAGGAGCTTCAAAAATTGTGTGCTGTTTTAAAGGATGGACATACACAGGTCTATTTTCCTGAAGATATACAGAATCAGGTCATGGTTTCTATGTTCGGAGAATACAGGCTTTTTCTCATGAATGTACAGGGAAAAATCTACATTATAGGAACCAATAAAAGTAAAGAAAAAGAAATTCCTTTAGGCAGCGAGATCATAAAAGTAAACGGATTGTCTGTTGACGAATACCAGGGAAAATTTGTTAAACCTTATATTTCCTCTTCTACAGTCAGTTACCTGAACTTTAAAGCCGGGATGAATTTATTGGAAGGAGTAAAAGGTGATGTTTATGATATTGAAATAAAAACTCCGGGAGGAGCATTAAAAAAACTGCATCTTATTCATTCCAAAACAGATGAAACAGCTGTAAATCCTGAACCATTACCTAATCAGTCCCTTTTTGAATTTAAATGGCTGAAAGATAATATGGCTTATGTAAAGATCAGCACATTTGAAAATTCTTCTGTTGTGAAAGACTTTGAATCAAATCTGCCCGAGCTTAAAAAAGCAAAAGGAATTGTTTTAGATATCAGAAATAATGGAGGAGGAAGTTCAAAAAACTCAAAAAATATTGCGAAGTATTTTATCAAAGGAGATACCATTTACGGGGCAAAAAACTACAGCCGGAAGATCATTCCCACAGAAAGAGCGCTTGGTTCTTTTCTCACTCCAAAAGATACACTAACAGGTAAATCAGAATGGGGGCTTTCAAAAGAGGAAACCACCGATTTATATAAAGCATATGTAGGGAGCAAGTTCCACGAATTCGAATATAAGCCTCAGGTGGTAGATCCTGTAGAAAAACTGAATGTTCCTGCTGTAGTGCTGACGAGTGTTTTAACAGCTTCAGCTGCAGAAGATTTTTTGATCTATCTGTATGGTCAGAAAAATATAGTGCGTGTGGGCGGTTACTCCAATGGAAGTACAGGTCAGCCCGTTCAGATTGAACTTCCCGGAGGAGGATCTGCAATGATATGTACCAAAAAAGTTACGCTCCCTGATGGAGAAGAATTTATAGGAGTCGGGATTAAACCGGATATTCTCATAGAAAGGAATCTCAATGATACTTTATACCCTCTGAAGTTTGATTCTCAGCTTGAAGCGGCAATACAGTATTTAAAGAATACTTTGAAAAAGTAGAATTATTTTTTCACACAGAATATGGGAATATCTTATGTTTACAATTTGTAAATTTGAACGTGTTAAAGAAGAAGAATGAAAAATATATGCAGAATAGGTACGGTTGGTTTGGTTTTCGCATTGTTAAACTGTCAATCAGTAAATTACAACAAAATGTTTTATGAAGATGTACACCCGGAGAAGGTTTCGGATCAATTCAGTTTTACGGAAGGACCGTCTTCGGATCAAAGAGGAAATGTTTATTTCACTGATCAGCCTAATGACAAAATTTATTACTGGGATTGGAAAACCAATAAGGTTGTAGAGTTTTTAGGTAAGTCGGGTAGGGCAAACGGTACCCATTTCGATAAAGACGGAAACCTCATTACCTGTTCCGACGATCAGGGAGAGATCTGGAAAATTTCAAAAGACAAAAAAATAGAAGTAATTCTTAAAGGCTTTGAAGGGAAAAGACTCAACGGACCTAATGATGTCTGGAATGATTCACTCGGAGGAATGTATTTTACAGATCCTTTGTATAAAAGGGATTATTGGGTAGATTTCAAACAGGAAATTGCCCATAAAAGCCTTTACTACCGAACTAAAGAAGGGAAAACCGTTGAACTGGAAACCTTTGTCCAGCCCAATGGAATCGTGGGAAGTGAGATCTTTAAAAAATTGTATGTCTCAGATATTGATGCCGGAAAAACTTATGTTTATGACATTCTCGGTGAGGGAAAACTGTCTGAAAGAAGGCTGTTTTGCGAAATGGGTTCAGATGGTATGACGCTCGATAAGCATGGAAATCTTTATTTAACGGGCAAAGGAGTACATATTTATAATCTTAAAGGTAAAAAGCTATACCATATTCCGATTGAAGAAGACTGGACATCAAATGTAACTTTTGGAGGTGAAAATAATGATATACTGTTTATTACCGCTTCAAAATCAGTATATACTTTACGCACAAAAGTAAGAGGGGTGAAGTAAAGCATAACCAGGAAGAATTATAACAATATTAGATAAAAAAAATAAGCCCAGAGCGGGCTTATTTGTATTTTGAACGGTTGGCTTACAGTTAATAAGCAACTTCCATTTTTACTTTTTTACCTTTCAGTTTTTCATTGCTTAATTTCTTCAAAACAAAGCTTACCTTATTTCTGGAAACGGCGACATAAGAAGTCGTATCTTTCACTTCAATGATGCCGATATCCTCTTTCTGCAATTCTCCTTTTTTGATAAGATATCCCACAATATCAACCTTATTAACCTTATCTTTTTTTCCTGCACTGATATAAATCGTCTGGAAAGGTGTTTTCTCAGGAACCTTATTAAAACCGGCAACACTTTCTTCCTCAGTATTACTTTTAATGAAAGGGAAATTTTCATCCTCAGTCATGATCAGGTAGGCGAAACCTTTTGCATTCATTCTTGCGGTACGTCCGTTTCTGTGGATAAAAGCATCTTCTTTGGGAGGAAGCTGATAATGAACAATAGATTCCACTTCAGGAACATCAAGACCGCGAGAAGCTAAATCTGTCGTAATTAAGATCCTTGCAGAATCGTTTCTGAATTTCAGTAAGGCACGTTCTCTTTCATCCTGCTCCATACCACCGTGGAAAGTTTCTCTGTCGATCCCTTTGTCTGCTAAAAGGTCAGAAATACGGTCAACCGCTTCACGGTGATTACAGAAAATCAACGTTCTTTTATTTCCGATTTTACATATTAAGTTAAACAGTGTATCCAGTTTCTCTTCAGAAATCGTCATTACTTTTCTCAATTGAATATCAGGCTTTACTTCGCTTAGTTTTAGAAAATCAATGATCTTTTCATTTTTCAACCCTGTAAACTTTGGAATTTCATCCATTGCTGTTGCTGAGGTTAAAATTCTTTGGGAAAGACCTCTCAGTTCACCTGAAATATATTCCATATCCTCGTGAAAGCCCAGTTCCAAAGCTTTATCAAATTCATCGAGAACCAAAGTCTTAATGGTCTTAGGATCAAAGTTGTTATTCCTTAAATGGTAAGTGACTCTTCCGGGAGTTCCGATCAGAACAGCGGGAGCTTCAATTAAATTATTAACCTCAATTTTTTTATCATGACCACCATAACACACCGAAACTTTAAAATCTGTTCCCATTGATTTGAAAACCTGCTCAATCTGTAACGCAAGTTCCCTTGCCGGAACAAGAATCAAAGCCTGAATTCCCTGAACATCTTTTTTTAGATTCCGAAGAACAGGAAACAAAAACGCAAGGGTCTTTCCGGATCCTGTAGGAGAAAGCAAAACGACATCTGTATTGTTTTCGGTAGTTTTATAGGTAGATTTCTGCATTTGATTCATATCCTGAATCTGCAGTTTTTGATAAATTGATTCTAATTCCATTTTGCAAAGGTAGTAAATTTAGGTGGCTGGCAGAAAATGAAAAGTGGCTGTATTGAGACTTTGAACGTCTTGGGGGTTGAGCGTTTTGGAGCTTGATAATTTTAGAGTTTGAAAGCTAGGGAGGCAGTCTAAGTCTTTATCTGACATCTTAGATCTCATCTATAGTATCCCTGCTGCTGCCTTATTTCCATTTTCCTTCATCCAGACGGCACAGCATTTCTGTTCCCCTGGACAAAGTAACTTTATATGTTTCTTCCGGATTATAGATTGATTTTTCGTAAAATTCTTTTGCTGCACTGGTGTTTCCTTGTGCAAGATTTACAAAACCGGACATTTCATACATGAAATTTTTGAGCTTGAGATCTGTATTTTCTTTGGCAGACAGATATTTTAACAGGTTATCTGCAGAGGTAAGTCTGGGGTCTTTGTACTGCTTCACATTATATCCCTCAGGTTTACTAAACCAATAATCCCACATTCCGCCATTAGACTGTTCGTTCCATGAATATTTAATGAGCTGTAAAGCTACTTCAAGCAAGGCAGAATTTAAATTCTTATTTTTTGGGGCCTGTTTTTCACTTTCTGTAATATAATGAGCAATGGTCGTTTCGGTTCCTTTATCTTTCATTTCCTGAAGAATAGACTCTTTAAGGTACAGGGAATGATTTTTTGAAAAACTTTCATAAGCAAAGGAGGATGGAAAATGATCGGCAAGGTTCTCAATTCGGTATCCTTTCTTCAATTCAGCTTTTAAGTCGATGGTGTAAACAGTATTGTAATCATGAAAAAGATATACGTTGATGGTTCCCTTTTTTAAATCATAGATGCTGGAATATAAAGTATTCAGTTCTCCTTCCTGGTGGGTTTTATCTAAAATAGCTTTTAAAAAATCTATATTGTTTTCCTGAGAAGAGGCCAGCATTTCATTGGCTATTTCCGGTCTTCGGCATGATAGTTTTCCATTGATCACATTGCAGTTTGAATTTACCTGAAAATCACCGGTCTTTTCTATGATTCCTTCAGGAGTAATCACAATAGAATTTCCTTCTTTATCGGCTAACAAAGCTTTAGCGGATATGGCGAAATCATATTTTTTTAAGATAACCATTGCTTCTTTTACATTTTTGCATTTTCCTAATATTTCCCACATCAAATCTCCTTTATAAGGGTTTTTCAAATTCAGCTTACTGAGATCATAGTTGGCTGCTGCAAAATCATAAAACAGTCCATATTCATTCATTGCTGCAGCCACTTGCATATCGGGTGCTCCAAAGCATACAGATCCGTACCGGTCTTTAGTGGCTGGGTTGTACCAGATTCTTGTAAAAGGAGTGGTGTCATCCTCATTGGCCGCCGCAAATGTCTGTCCTCCTCTGGAGCAGGAGAAGATCGTACAGGCTTTCACCGTGTGAATACCAGTTGATAACAGACTGATTAAAATTAAAATAAAATGTTTTTGCATTGTATAGTTTTTATGGATACTGCTGTTTTGATTGCAAAAAAATGATTTTGTTAAAGATTTTTTGAAATATTTATTTTTGATACAATAGGCTTGGTTGAGTGCTCATTACAGTGTCGGTAATTTTGTACTTTCCGGAGATAAGGGAAAGAAAATTCATTGTTTATCTTAAATAAAATTCATATCTTTGCACCCACTTTTTGTGGGAAAGGTTTGAAAAGGTAAATTATTAAAAATTAATTACTTCCGTATTTTTTAAATCCACATTTATTCAAGCCATTAAAAAAGAAGGAATACAAATTTTATTAGAAAATGTCAAAAGAGACAAATTCAGCAGAGGTTTTATTAAACCAAAATGTAGCACCAGAACAATTTGATTGGGATTCATTCGAATCAGGTCTTGATGCAGACGCAAGAAAAGAAAAAAGCGATTTAGAAGAAATCTACAACGGATCTCTTAGCAGTTTAAATGATAACGACGTTATCACTGGTAAAGTTGTAAGATTAACAGATAAAGAAGCTATCGTTGACATCGACTTCAAATCAGAAGGTGTTATTTCTCTTAACGAATTCCGTTACAACCCGGGCCTTAAAGTAGGTGATGATGTTGAAGTAATGGTAGACAGAAGAGAAGACAAAACTGGACAATTACAGTTATCTCACAGAAAAGCTAGAACGCTTAAAGCTTGGGATAGAGTAAACGAACTTCACGAAACTGGAGAAATCGTTAACGGTTTTGTTAAGTCTAGAACTAAAGGAGGTATGATCGTTGACGTACACGGAATCGAAGCATTCTTACCAGGTTCTCAAATTGATGTTAAGCCAATTAAAGATTACGATCAGTTCGTAGGTAAAACTATGGAGTTCAAAGTTGTGAAAATCAACCCTGAGTTCAAAAACGTAGTAGTATCTCACAAAGCATTGATCGAAGCAGATATCGAAGGTCAGAAAAAAGAAATCATCGCTCAGCTTGAAAAAGGTCAGGTTCTTGAAGGTACTGTTAAGAATATTACTTCTTACGGTGTATTCATCGACTTAGGAGGTGTTGATGGATTGATCCACATTACAGACCTTTCTTGGTCTAGAGTGAACCACCCATCTGAAATCCTTGAAGACGGACAGACTGTAAAAGTTGTTATCCTTGATTTTGATGACGAGAAAACAAGAATCCAGTTAGGTATGAAGCAATTAGAAGCTCATCCTTGGGATGCTCTTTCTGCTGACATGAAAGTTGGAGATAAAGTAAAAGGAAAAGTAGTAGTTCTTGCTGACTATGGTGCATTCGTAGAAATCGCTCCAGGTGTAGAAGGATTAATCCACGTTTCTGAAATGTCTTGGTCTACTCACTTAAGATCTGCAGGTGATTTCGTGAAAGTAGGTGATGAAGTTGAAGCTGAAGTATTAACTTTAGATAGAGAAGACAGAAAAATCTCTCTTGGTATCAAGCAATTGTCTAAAGATCCATGGGAAAACATCGAAACTAAGTATCCATTAGGATCTAAGCATGTAGGAACAGTAAGAAACTTCACAAACTTTGGTGTATTCGTAGAGTTAGAAGAAGGTATCGACGGGTTAATCTACATCTCTGATCTTTCTTGGACTAAGAAAATCAAGCACCCATCTGAATTCTGTGCAGTTGGTGATAAATTAGATGTTGTCGTTCTAGAATTGGACATCCAGGCTAGAAGACTATCTCTAGGTCACAAGCAACTTCAGGAAAACCCTTGGGATAAATTCGAAACTAAATATGCTGAAGGTACTATCCACGCTGGTAAAGCTGTAGAAGTTCACGATAAAGGAGCTTCTGTACAGTTTGAAGATGTTGAAGTAGAAGCTTTCTGCCCTTCAAGATTATTAGAGAAAGAAGATGGATCTAAAATCAAGAAAGGTGAAGATGCTCAGTTTAAAGTAATCGAATTCAACAAAGAGTTCAAAAGAGTAGTTGTTTCTCATACTGGAATCTTCAGAGACGAAGAGAAGAAAAATATGAAAGACTCTTCTTCTAGAAACGTATCTTCTTCTTCAAACAACGAAGAAAGATCAACTCTTGGAGATATCGATGCATTAGCAGAATTGAAAAGAAAAATGGAAGAAGGTAAATAATCTTCAAACCATTGATCATATAGAGCCGCTCATTTGAGCGGCTTTTTTTTATGCTATTTTCATTGATAAATATTTATTTTAAATTATTTCACGGATTATAGATAAAAATGTTATTTTTAGCATAATTAAATTATCAACTTTTAACTATGAAAAAAACATTTTTATTTGTCATTTTTGCATTCCTTGCTTCCTGGAATTCTCTGCAGGCTCAAAAGGATTATCTGATCATTATGGATGATGGTTCAACAATGAGTGATACCAAATGGGCAGAAATGAAAACGACTACAGTGAATCTGATCCAACGCCTTCTCGCGTGTAATCCCAAAAACAAATATGCAATAGCCCATTACGGAGCGGGTGATGCGCCGGTTTCAGGTTATGAACCGAAAGTTTATATAGAGATGGACTTTACCCATGACAATTTTGTAGAGAAATACATCAAGAGAAGATTACAGTATGGTCAGCATTTTCATGAAGCGCTGGGTATCTTGGGAGATGCACTGGATGGTAATTTTAATCCGGCAATCGTAAGTCCGCAGACCTCTTTAAACAGAGAGCCAACTTTTGAATTTAATGTAATCCTTATTACAGATGGCTCAAGGAATGTAGGGGATTTATCGACAGGTTCGTATCTTGTGAATTATAATAACACCACCTTAAATGATCCTGGCTCATTTAAAAATGTATCTCTATTTAAAATACAGAGAAATGCCAAGTTTGCAGTCATTCATTTAAGTCCTGATGCCCAGTCAAGTGCAGCAGGTGCCTCTATTGCAAGTGCAGGCGGTTTTTATACAGGCCCCGTTGAGAGTAATATTGATGACCCGGACTATGGAGTATTACCCAGAATGTACTTTCCAAGGCCACAGACTTTTCTTTATCTGTATGGAGGAAACACGATAGAGGAAGATTTTGAGCGTATTGTAAATGCACTGTGTGATCCATACGGTGGTAAACTTGATTTTTTCTATGAACATGCGGGCTGTGCAATTCCACCAACAGTGTATTTAGGAGGTCATTTTACCCTTCCGCCGGGTGGGTATTATCAAGGCAGTAAACTGGCAATTAGAAGTTTAGATACGGGAACGGATTATCCGATCACCGTACCTCCCAACTTTATCAGTCCTAATAATTTCGTATATACTCTTTATCCAGCAGACTTAAACCTGCCGCCTGGTGCTACAGGTAAGTATAAGTTTATAATGTCAATGTATGTTAACGGTCCTTATGAATTAACGAGTTGGAACAACTATCCTTTTTATGACTGGGACCTGGATTTGGATGCTACCTGCACAAGATCGGCTCCCGGTTCAATTAAGAATAAAGAAGGAATGTTGAAAATTTCTCCAAATCCGACAGATGGACTCTTTAAAGTAATACTGGATAAAGAAATTGAATCCGGACTACTCGAAATAAAAGATATGCATGGCAATACTGTTCTATCGAAAAGGGTAAAAAAGCTTAAAGAGATAGATGCTGATATAAGCAGGCAGAATCAGGGAATATATATCATCAATATAACTTCTGACAAAAACGAAACCTACTCCGGAAAAATAATCAAAAAATAAATAAGGAATAAAGCTGTCACACAAGACAGCTTTATTTTTTTTGTTTGATTTGCATTTATAAGGTATTATTTTAATGTACTTCACTATATAATGATAAAAAAACATTATTTTTAGCATAACTAAAGAATAAACTTTAAACTATGAAAAAATCATTTTTATTTTTGCTTATGGCATTCATGATGTCATGGGGTACTTTCAAAGCACAGGCAGGTGGAAGCGACTACATTATTATGTTGGATAACGGTTCTTCTACCGACGACCAAAGTTTTCTTGAGATGAAAAGAGGAGCCGTAAAGCTGATAGAGCAGCTTTTAATGTGTAATCTCAAAAACAGAGTTGCGGTAGTTCACTATGGTGCCGGAAAATACGGTGATACAAGTGGAATTTATAAGCCTGTAATTTATATTGAATCTGATTTTACAAGTGATCATGCGGTAGCACAGGTGATTGAAAGGCGTCTGGATTTTGGAGATCATTTTAATGAAGCTCTTGGATTTACATCTAATGCTTTAGATGGATTGTCCAGCCCAAGTATCATCAGTCCGCAGGCTACTTTGAACGGCTATCAGCCACTGAAAGTAGTTGTGTTTACTGATGCTGAAAGAAATACGGGTGCGCTTAACGGATCATATCTTGTTAATTATGCGGATACAACACTTAATTCGCCCGCAGCATTTAAAAATGTGTTGGCATTTAAAATTAACAGAGGAGCGCAGTTTACTATGATTCACGCCAATACAAACACTCTGGCTGTGAGAGCAGCAGCTTCCATTTCAAGTACCGGAGGTTTATACGGCGGTGCTCTGGAAACAAATGTTGCAGATCCTGATTATGGTATTTTACCAAGGCTTTATTATAACAGACCCAATGGATTTGGAATGAGCTCGTTTGAGACAGATTACTGGAAAGATATGGTAGGGCACTTATGTAATTCATCAGGTTGGGCAACTATGGATTTTAAATACGAGCCAGGCCAGTGTATTTCCGGTCCGGCTATCATCAATGGCAGTTATAACCTTCCTGCTGGTGCTGTCTTTGAAGACCTTAGGCTGTTTATAGAAAATATAGTAACAGGTGAGCTTTATCCTGTATTATTTACAACTACCATTACAGGAAGTAATTTTAGCAGTGCTTTACAGACTTCGGATTTTGTTTATGCAGTTAGTGCAGGAGCTACAGGGCAGTATAAGCTTAAAACTCTTCTTGTTTATGCTTATGGAGGTGATCATTACAATACCTATAGCTATAACAATTACCCATATTTTGATTATGATATCGATATGGATTGTCCTGTCTTGAAATCAGCGCCCAAAACTTTGGGAAGGGAAGCGTTTTTTAAACTGACTCCAAATCCAACCACAGGATTATTTAAAGTGATCTTAAATAATGCCCCTAAATCAGCAAAATTAAATGTGATGGATCTTGCCGGAAATTCTGTTTACAGCAAGGTGTTGGGCAATGAGAAAGAAATAGATATTGATATAAGTTCCCGAAAAGAAGGAGTATATATTGTTAATATACTGAACGATAAAAACGAAACCTATTCAGAGAAAATAATCAAAAAATAAGAAATTATAAAAGGCTGTCTCGATGTGAGGCAGCCTTTTTTATTTGTGATCAGATGACTAGTCCTGAAAATCCGATAAAGAAAAGAAGTGGAAATAAAATTTTACTCCCGATTTTTAATCGATTTGTGGTGATCATTATGTGTAATTATAAAATGTAATTCAAGATATCCTTGAATGTCTAAAAGAGAAAGACAGGGAATTCTCTCTCTTTTAATTGAAGCAAATGTATGTATTTGAAAATAAATACAACTTTTTCCTGTAAACAGAATCTTCTTATGATTAATTGTTGACGGAACCATTTGATTGAAAATAATCTGAAATTCATTTACTAAAATGATGAAAAATAAAAAAAATCAGCTGTCTGCAAAGGCTGATTTTTTTATACTTTGGCCCGTAGTAGAGGGATTGTGAAACCAATAAAAAGAACTATTGAAATGTTTCCCCTAAAGATGTTTTTATTTTTTAAAATAATTCAAAAAAAAAACAAGTTGATTGTGAATTATTTGTAAATTAGCGACTTTAATAGTAAAAATGAAAAAGATAACTTTACCCCTTTTGTTTGCTGTATTCGCAGTAATTCCTTCTGCTTTATTTTCACAAGATAACGGGAGGCTGATTAAAGATTATATTTCTCAAAATAAAATTAGAGAATATAAAAAGAATGGTCTTACGGACTTTATCATTGATAATGTTGATCCCTCAAAGTCAATGAACGGCGAGGTCGTAAAGTTCTTACAGACCTATAATGGCCTGCCGATATACAGTTCTGTAGGAACAGCTTTGGTTAAGAATAATAAGATTGTTTATTATACAGATAACTTTGTAAAGGATTATCATACCTCTACATCAAACAAAGCGGTCATCACTAAGAGTACAGCGCTTCAGAAAATTGCTGAAGAACTGAAAAATTCTGATATTGCTGATTTTACAATCCTTGAATATCTTGAAAAAAGTAATAAACAGGCGACATCTGCCAATCAAAGATTGGTGTATACAAATGATGCAAGCGGTAATCTGCGTCTGGCATACGAGTATACTTTAGTAGAACCTAAATCTCCTAATTATTGGAATATTTTAGTAGACGCTAACGACGGAAAAATTTTGGAGAAAAATAATCTGACTTTGTCATGTAGTTTCCATCACGATGCATATTCGTCAGATGCCAATTATAACCATGCTGATCATTTTGAGAACACCCTTATGGGCCCTCAGAACAGGGTAGCACAAAACAATGCTCCTTTGCTTGTTCCAGATAATGCATCATATAATGTATTTCCTTTACCAATTGAAGCAGCTACATTTGGAACGAGATCGATACTTACCAATCCCTGGCTGCTGAATGCATCTCCTGAAGGATGGCATTCCGATGGTACGACACATTACACAGTGACAAGAGGAAATAACGTTTTTGCTTACGAAGATGTTGCTGGAACTGCTTTAACGATAGCTCCGGATTATTTACCGGGAACTCCTGCTGATGGAGGAGCAGCGAGAAACTTTGATTTCCCATTCAATATCAATGAACAGCCTGTCAATAACAGAAATGCTTCAATTACCAATCTGTTTTATCTGAACAATAGAATTCATGACGTTTTCTATCAATTTGGATTTACAGAATCGGCAAGAAATTTCCAGCAGAATAATTTTGGAAAAGGGGGAGTAGATGATGATTCAGTATATGCCGAAGCGCAGGATGGCGGTGGTACAAATAATGCCAACTTTGGTTCACCTGCTGATGGTAATAACCCGAGAATGCAGATGTATCTTTGGAATCCTGTAGGAAGATCATTTTTTTATAACGCTCCGGGTACAGCGGTTGCCCGTACACCGGCATCAGGAATTGCCCTGTTTGGAAGTCCTTTAACTTTAGCCGGAACTACAGGCGATATTAAGCTGTCACCAGTTTTGGATGGCTGTACTGCGTTACCGGCAGGATCGCTTACAGAAAAAATAGGTCTGGTTGAAAGAGGAACATGCGCCTTTTCTATTAAAGCAAAAAATCTTCAGGATGCAGGGGCTATTGCTGCTGTAATCTATAATAATCAGGCTAATGGTGCTACTATTGGTAATATGTCGGGATCAGATCCAACCATTACTATTCCATCTGTACTTATTGCCTATGCCGAAGGAGAATACATCAAAACACAGCTTACTGCAAACACTCCCGTTAACGTTACTTTAAAATCTAATACCACACCTGATGGAAGTTTTGATAACGGAATTGTAACTCACGAATATGGTCATGGAATTTCCAACAGAATGACAGGTACAGGATATGCGTGCTTAAATTCAAATGTGAGTAAAGAGCAAATGGGAGAAGGATGGTCTGATTTCTTTGCCTTGATGCTGACTAACAAAGCTGGTGATAATGCAACGGTAGCCAGAGGAATCGGGACTTATGTAGGTGGACAGTCAAATGCTGGATCTGGAATCAGACCGGCAAAGTATTCACCTGATTTTGCAGTTAACAATTTTACGTACTCGAGAACAAATGGTATGGAATATACCAATCAAAATAATGTCGTAGTACCTGATGTTCACTCTATTGGTTTTGTCTGGGCAACAATCCTTTGGGATCTTCACTGGAAATATGTAGAAAAATATGGATATTCTTCAGATGTGTTGGCCAATACAACGAATGGAAGCACAAGAGTATTGCAGCTTGTTACAGATGCTTTGAAACTTCAGGCATGTAATCCTAGCTTTATTGAGGGTAGAAACGCAATACTTGCGGCTGAACAGGCAGTAACTCTTGGAGCGGATAAATGTATGATCTGGAAAGTTTTCGCAAAAAGAGGTTTGGGTGTGGAAGCATCAGCGGGGCTTAAAAATAACATCAATGACCAAACGGAAAGCTTTACAGTGCCAGCTGAATGTATGCTGGCTACCAACGAAGTGAAGTCTTCCAGGGAAAACCAAATTTCGATCTATCCAAACCCTGCAAAAGACGAATTCTACATCAACTTCCCGACCAATACGATTGGAAAAGTAAGCTTGGAGATTTATGATATGTCCGGAAAAATGGTTTCTTCAGAAGATAAAATTTCACCAGATGCTAAGAAGGCTGTTTCTACCAATAATCTAACCAACGGAACCTATATGGTGAAAGTGAAAGGCCTTGGCTTTGAAGCTTCATCTAAAGTAATCGTTAAGAAATAAGTATTATATAAATCAATTTTTTTTTAATCGCCGCAAGCTTGCTTGCGGCGATTTTATTTATCTATCATATTGACGTCTCAGGTTATTTCAATTATTATGTTGTAACTTTGCCGGCTGTTAAAAAAATTATGAAGAAGAAAAATATACTCAAGGGAGTTTTATTCGTAGGGATTGGAGCCAGTATATACGGAATGCTGGCAACGTTTGTGAAAATGGCTTATCATGATGGCTATACCACCTCTGAGGTCACTACTTCCCAATTTTTGCTGGGGCTGGTTGGGCTTTTGATCCTCAACTTTATACAGACCATCACATCAAAGCAAAAACTGGCGTCGCCAAGTTCCAGAGATGTGAGAATGCTGATGATTGCAGGAACCTCTTTAGGTTGCACTAGTTTATTCTATTATATTGCAGTTCAGTATATTAATGTTTCTATAGCAATCGTGCTGCTTATGCAGTCTGTATGGTTTAGTGTGGTTGTAGAAAGTATTATAGCAAAGAAACTTCCCAATGCTAGAAAAGTAATTTCTGTGATCATTGTATTGGTAGGTACTGTACTGGCGACCAATCTGATTAATATGGATATAGAACTTGACTGGCACGGAATCTTCTGGGGTCTGATGGCAGCGGCTTCTTATACCATGACCATGTTTACATCCAATACACTTGCTACACAGCTTCCGGTATTCAGAAAAAGCATTATCATGCTTTCGGGTGGAGCGGTTGTGGTGTTTTTATTTCTGTTTTTTGCTCAGATCGGGCCGATGTATTTCGACGGTTTAAAATCATTTTACCTTAATTTCACTCAGAATACAGAGCATATCCACTCTTTTAATTATTCTATATTTTTGACGTACGGTTTTATTCTGGCTTTGTTTGGAACCATTATTCCGCCCATATTATTCAACGTAGGTTTCCCGAATGCAGGTCTTGGACTGGGAAGTATTGTTTCATCACTGGAACTTCCGGTTTCTGTGACAATGGCTTTTGTGCTTTTGGGTGAAAAAGTTTTGCTGGTACAGTGGGGCGGGATTATTCTTATCCTTTTTGCTATTGTTCTGATGAATCTTCCGGCAAAAAAAGAACTGAAAACTGTAGAAGTGATTTAATAAATAATCAATTAAATATCATTAAAAAACCGTTCCTTTGGATCGGTTTTTTTAATTTTAATAATTCAACATAAATAATCTTTTAATGAAATATTTGAGAAAAACTCTGGCTTTGGTTCTCCTTTCATCGGTACCGTATGTATTGTTTTCACAGGTAAAACCGCTTGATGCTGTATTGTCAGAATATCAATATCCCTATGAAGTTCACTATTTAAATCTTAAGTCTCAGAATAACGACCTTAAAATGGCTTATATGGATGTGCAGCCCAAAAAGTCCAATGGAAAAACAATTATGCTTCTTCATGGAAAAAACTTCAATGGGGCTTATTGGGGAAAGACGGCAAAAGATCTTTCGGACAAGGGTTTCAGAGTAATCATCCCGGATCAGATCGGATTTGGAAAATCCTCAAAACCTCAAAGTTATCAGTTTTCTTTTTCACAGCTGGCTGAAAATACAAAAGCTATATTGGATCAGCTCCGGATCGAAAAAACAATAGTACTGGGACATTCAATGGGGGGAATGGTAGCTGCAAGATTTGCTCTTCTTTATCCCGAAAAAGTTCAGAAACTGATTCTTGAAAATCCTATAGGTCTGGAAGATTATAAAACGTTTGCGTCTTATCAAACCATAGACCAGGCATATCAGGCAGAGTTGAAAAATACAGCTGAAACCTACAAAAATTATCAGCTGAAATTCTATTATGATAATAAATGGAAAGATGAATATCAGCCGTGGCTTGATCTCATTGCCGGATGGACGCTCCATAAAGATTATCCTCAGGTAGCCTGGGATGCTGCCTTAACTTCAGATATGATCTACAACCAGCCTGTGTGCTACGAATTTAAAAATATCAAAACGCCGACACTCCTTATCATAGGTACAAGAGACAGAACCGCAATAGGAAAAGACAGAGCTCCAAAAGAACTTCAGCCTAAAATGGGACAGTATCAGATACTGGGTAAAAAAACACAACAGGAAATTTCCGGATCAAAGCTTGTTGAAATTGAAAATGTGGGTCATCTTCCGCATATAGAAGTCTATCCAGAATTTTTTAATGCCCTGTATGAGTTTATTAAATAGGGTTGGAGTAAAGAATAAGGCAAAGCCGGGAGTTTAAAGCCCTGCTGTTGTATCAAAATAAAAAGAGACTACCTGAATTAGATAGTCTCTTTTTGTATGTATTGTTGTCTGAATTACTTCTTCTTGTAAGCAGCGTCTTTGATTCTAGCTTTTTTACCTCTAAGGTCTCTGAAGTAATAAATTCTAGATCTTCTAACTCTACCTCTTCTGTCAACTTCGATTTTCTGAAGTGCAGGCATGTTGATAGGGAATACTCTTTCTACACCTACATCACCACTCATTTTTCTGATTGTGAATGTTTTTGTAGCGCCAGTACCTCTCAATTGGATAACGGTACCTTTGAAGAACTGAGTTCTAGTTTTTTGTCCTTCTTTAATTTCGTAATACACAGTAATTGTGTCTCCTGCTTTGAATTCAGGGAAATCTTTTTTAGTAATGTACTGGTCTTGTACGTACTTTAATAAATCCATTATTAATAAAATAAAATGTTAAAGCTAAGCAACTTACACGTTCTTCGTCAGAGGTTGAATAACAGGTCGCAAAGATACAAAATAGTTTTTGATTCCACCAAATAATTAATGTACTAAAAACTATAATTTTTTAGCCCGGAATCTGGTGTAAAGTTAACAGTTCCTTTAAGTTCCCAACAGGCCCAGTTTACATAGGAAGTCTACTTTTGCCCGAAATTAAAAAATCAGATCATTATTTTTTTAATGGCCTGATTTACAAATCGAAATAAATCTAAACAAAAGTAAACTATTATGAAACATTATTTCTTCTTTTTCTGTTTTGCCGTCCAGATGGCATTCGGGCAGGCCCTGTTTCCCTACCTGCAGAATCCGACGCCAAACTCGATGATCGTCAACTGGAAAACAGCTTCTGAAAACGAAACAACCGTTATTTACGGGACGTCTCCAACCAGTCTGAACGTAACCGTTACCGGAACTACAAATATTTTTTCTGATACAGGGTACAACAACAACTATTATTATCACACCGCAAAAGTTGCCGGATTACAGCCCAACACCAAATACTATTATAAAATAAAGACCGGAACAACAGAGTCTGCCGTTTATAATTTCAGAACCCTTCCTCTTCCGGGACAGCCTGCTACTGCAGATGGAAAAATCCGTTTCCTGATCATGGGTGACAACCAGATCAAAGCAGAACCAAGGTATGATACCCTTACCCTGAATGCATTTAAAAAATTAAAACAAAAATTTGGAGCAGACTCCGATCCCTCAGATAATATTGCGCTGACCTTTATGGTAGGGGATCAGGTAGATGTGGGAACACTGGATCATTATGAGAATGTCCATTTTAAAAAGAACATCAAATTATCACCGTATCTTCCTATTCAGACAACAGTAGGAAACCATGAAACATATGGAACGCTTGGGATGAATTCCTATTATGCCCATTTCTATATAGATGAAATTAAATATAAAAATATTGCATCAGGAAATGAAAACTATTATGCTCAGCAAGCCGGAAACGTTTTGTTTATAAGCTTAAGTTCTGAACATACAGGTACCGCACAGCAGACCTGGCTTTCCCAAATTCTGAATGAAGCTAATGCTGATCCTACCGTAGACTGGATTATCTCATTAAGCCACAGACCTTATCAGGCTGAACAGTATGTTGGAGATATTTCGACATGGGTGAGAAATAATGCAGTACCATTGTTAACGACTTCCAATAAATATCTAATGCACGTGGGAGCTCACCATCACCTGTACCACAGAGGTCAGCTTAAAGAAACCCCGAATTATCAGATCATTTCCGGAGGAACGGCATGGGATCAGTATTGGGGAATGTCTAATGAACAGGATTTTGACGATGTACAGAAAACGCTTACAGACTGGACTTATCAGATCGTGGAAGTAGATGTACAAACCGGAAAAGTAGATATAGAATGCTATTCAATTGGTGGGGTATACAATAAGAAGTACAACGAATTGGTAGATACATTCCACAGGTATAAAAATCAGCCAAAACCATCGAAACCTTCTGTTACCAATACTTTTGCTGCATCGGTGACATTGCCTTTGACTCTTGACGGAAGTGCTTTCGCATCATCCAACGGAGAACTTCTGAATACAACACAGTTCCAAATCAGTAAAGCAGCCAATTTTTCAGTCATTGAAAAAGAATTTTACCGTGATTACGAAAACTGGTTTGGAAAAGACGGAAACGGAACACCGGATAAAACGAAAAATTTAAATGCCGGAGTGGATATTACTAAGGCTACCATTGCTGCCAATTCTATTTCAAACGGTACTTATTATGTAAAAGTCCGTTACAGAGACAGAAACCTGGAATGGAGCGACTGGAGTGATGTAAAACAGTTTGAGGTGACCGGAAGCGTTGTTTCCAATCCTACATTTACATTAGACAAAACTGAATATACACAAGCTGAGCCTATTACCGCTACTTATACCGGAGGACCCGGAAATCAGCAGGACTGGGTAGGAATCTACAAAAAAGGGCAGACGCCTACGACTACAACTTCTCAGGGCTTTATTTATACAAACGGACAGACAGCAGGAACAGCTGTGTTCACGAATGGTCTTGCCAACAAAGGACAGTATTTTGCAGGTTTCTTTGCGAATGGAGGGTATACCGAAATTACAGGTAGAAAAAACTTCTATGTAGGACCGAAAGTTCTGCTGCAGGCTACAGCAGATACCTATCCTGTAGGAGGAACAGTTGTCGTTAACTTCAGCAACGGGCCCAATTTGGTGAAAGACTGGATCGGGATATATAAAATGGGGCAGACTCCGGGAACCAACACCGCTATCAAATGGAGCTATGTAACGACTCCTTCAGGAACATTGAATTTTACAGGCCTTCCTAAAGGATATTATTATGCGCAGTATCTGCTTGAGGACGGATATACAGGGATTGGAGATAAAGTATTCTTTAAAGTAGGGGACATTGTAACAGATCTGTGGATCAACAAACCTGTATATACATTAGGCGAAAACATTACCGCTTCATGGACGGATTCTCCTGGAATTATCAAAGACTGGCTGGGAATTTATCCGCAGAGTGTTCAGACTCCGGATGACAACTTCGTTTCTTATACGTACTTTGATGGTGTTACTCAGGGAACAAAAACAATCCAGGGAACAGCACTTCCTACAACTCCGGGGAATTATTATATGGTAATGTTTACCAATGACTCTTATACAGAAGTGTCAAACAGAAAACAGTTCCAGGTAACATCCGGAACATTGGGAACCGATGAAGTGAAAAGCACAGAGAAAAATGTAGTTATCTATCCGAATCCAACGAAACCGGGTGAGCCTACCTTCATAAAAAGTGATTATCCGATCGAGAAAATTGAGCTGTTATCAGCATCAGGACAATTGTTGTATGAATCAAAAAATATCAACAATCAACGTTTTTCTCTTGTTAATGAAAACCTTCCGAAAGGAGTATATTTCGTGAAAGTTCATACAAGAAAATTATTTACTTTAAAACTGGTGATCCAGTAATACTCTAACAATATATTGGAAAAAGCGAGAAAATTATTTCTCGCTTTTTCTATTTAATATGAACAGGAAAAGTATAATCAAAATGACAATGATCAGCCCTTTTGTTTTTAGTGAGGCATGATTAAGGTCATTAAAACAGATAAAAGGATCATTGAAATACCAAATGTGAGCATTCCCAATATATAGGAAACAAGAGCTTTTAAATAGCTGCCCAGCTTGGCTTTATCAAAAAATTGCCCTACAGCCCAGGAAAAATAAATGACTACAACCCCTGCGGCAATCGGCATTAAATGATATTGTGTTATTCCTTCAAAAACAGCAAAAACAGAAAACATCAGCATTTCCATTCCAAGGATAAAGCATATCAGGATCAATATTTCAAAAAAATTGTAATCATATTTTTTGAAAAATATCTTTAGCCAAAAAGAAATAAACCCACCCATTATTATATTGGAATACCCATAATGACCCTGAACCCAATCATTGATTGCATTCGATTGTGGACCTTCCGCATCAAATTTGATATAGCTTTGTTCAATGTGAAAAAAATGATTGACCAGTGTATAAATGATCGATGTGACAATAATAAATATAACAGGTTTAACCAGCCTGCTTCTGTTTTCACTGATGAAATTTCTGATATTTTCTCCTGGCCTTACCAGTAATTCTCTTATGGTATATAAAATACCTCTGTCAAAATGCAAAACGTGCTCAATTTCATGGAGTATATAATGTCCGTCTATTCTTTTCGGTTTTATATTCTGTTTACAGTTTGAGCAAAATTCTTCGTTCATAGCAGCTTAAGTTTTAAATGCAAAAAACGATAAATGATTTTAAATCAACTTTACACTTTTGGGTAGTTTTTGGTATTTTTATCCAATCGAAAATGAAAGATAAATATCAGTCTGAAAATGATAATGCATCACAGCTGTTTCTTTTACAAAACGCAGCAGAACTTTTTTGTTGTAAAGAACAATCACATCTATTAAAACGAAAAATCGACCATTACAAACGGTCGATTTTTTATTATTTAAATTGAAAAGATATTTTAGTAATCGTATAGCAGGTCATCCTCCTGTATCGTGGTACTCATAATATTGTAAACATCCTGCTCTTCTACCTCTGCGAGAATCTTCGAATCCTGAACAAGTTTTCCTTCAGTATTATAAACCTTTAGCAGAACCCATTTTCCGCTGCGTTCCAGTTCCTTTAAACCGGATTCTGCTTTATACTTAATTTTTCCGCTTTGAAGCACTCCGTTTTTTACAACAGCCTTATTGCCGGGCTTGCCTTTTACATATTGCACGATTTGTGCGGTGAAACCGGATTCTTCTTCCAGAGGTTGGCTATAAGTGTAGACAATGGCACCTTTTTCATCATAAATAGTTGAATCGTATCCGGTCTGTTTAGTGTTCAGCTTTTTCTCTGACTTTACTTTTTCATCCTCTCTGAAGGACTTGGAAAGCACCAAAACACCATCTTTATATTGCTGTTCACTGAATTCCTCATATAAAGTGCCGCTGTAAGGCATATCCTCTTTATAAGTTAAAGTACCCTTTACTCTTCCATCCGGATAATAATACTTGATTTCCTGTACCATCCCATCCTTCATTACTTTTTCAGAAGATAATTTTCCGTTGTCGTCGAAAGATTTGTTCAGTACAACCGATCCGCTTTTATAAACATCGATAGCTGAAAACCCTGAAAGATCGTAGTTGAACTGGTAATCTTCACCATCCATAGGTTTATAATAATCAGATTCCTTATCGTAAGAATAGATGAGATTTCCTATTTTCTTACCCGTTTCATCATAGGTGGTTTTATATCCGTCCTTTTTGCTTTTCTTATCTTCCTGAAGAATCTTTCCGTTTTTTGAATAGATGATGCTTTCCTTTATCGTTCCATCACTTTTTTGTTTCTCAATTTTAGAGACTCTCATCGGATTATAATAATACTCTACGACGACATTATCGTCCGAACTACCGGCATTGCTTGTGCCAATGTGTTTTCCCTTATCACCGTAATACTTCGTTTCGTACTTTCCTTTGCTGTCTGTAGTAATCTCATAACGGATCCCTTTGATGTCCTCATCATAGGCCACCGTTTTGAAATTCTCGGAATTTTCATAGGTTGTAACACTGTTATAAAAAGATGAAAGCTCCGGATCTTTGTAGCTGTACATTTTTCCTTTAAAAGTGCCGTCGGCTTTATAAATCAGTTCTTCCAAAGGTCTTCCTTTCTCATCAAACGTCTGAGCAGGGCCTATCTGTTTTCCCCCTGAAAATGTTACTGTGTTCAAAACCTTTCCTTCAGGAGTATACCAGGTCACTTTCCCTTCATAGATCTCACTGCCTGGCGTAGTATCTGAAGCAAGGCCTTCCATTTGAAGTTTTCCGTTTTTATAGAAATCTCTGATTAAGGTAAGCTTACCTTTGGCCTCGGTTTCCCTGTAAAATTCCATCTTGTCCTGAGTGGTTTTTTCCCAGTTTTCGTCAAAATACACCTTTTCCTGTGCACCTACGCTGATGCTGAGAATCAGTGCAAGAACTGCCGACGTAAATAATTTTTTCATGTTTTTATTAAAAGTTTAAATGATTCAGTAATGTAATATGAAGTAGGAGTGAAGTCTTCTTTAAATATATGATGGATATAGAAGAAAATTTTTTTCACATAAAATGGTGTCTGATAATTTTTTTAATAAGATCAACAGGTAGAAATGAAAGATATTCATAACCACTGTATTGATTACGCCAAATATAAGTCAATTTACTGAGAAATAAAGAGAATTTAAAGCATAAAACCTCCGTAAAATCACGGAATTTTTTCCGGAAAATTTTACTATTACAACGGAACGAAACAATGAACTGATTGTCTTTTTACCATCAAACGTTTCTACAGGTAAAAAAAGTCCTTTTTTTTCTTTCTGATTAATTGATCGATCCCGAAAGCCCTGTATCCATAGAAGGAAAACATTCCCAATATCATTATAAACAGTACCTGCGGCAGGAAAAAGAAATAGGTAAGCCATGTGAAAGGATCCATTGGATGCGGTCCGGCGGCAGGGTCTACCGGAACAAGTTCGGTGGGAATAGAATGAAGGTCTTTGGTGAATAACGCCACAAGCATGATGACAATTAATGATAGTGAACTGAGCCTCGTCAACAGCCCTAATAATAAAAGAAGCCCCCAAAATGCTTCATTAAAAGCAACAAAATTAGCCATGAACTGTGGGTTGGAGAAACCAAGATTGCTTATGGTTTTCAGCATATAACCCTGAAAAACAGGATGGAAAAGCTTGTTGAAACCAGTAATGAAAAAGAACAGCCCAATGCTTATTCTGCATATTACATAAAATAAATCTCCGGCTTTATTAACAGTATTCTTTTCCATATGACAGTTGTTTAGTTAAAAATTTTGAGTGCTAAGGATTTAGCTTAAACTATGATGACAGAATACCTGAAAAGTTAGATCTGAATTCAAATAAATTCCTGAATAATGTAGATATGAGAAAAATGATTAAATTTAACGGACAGAAAAATCTAATATTTCATGATAGATAAAAGAGTAAAAAATGCAAAGGAAGCCATCGAAGGAATTAAAGATGGAATGACTTTAATGCTGGGCGGGTTTGGTCTGTGCGGTATTCCTGAAAACTCAATAAATGCTTTGGTAGAGAGCGATGTGAAAGACGTTACCTGTATTTCAAATAACGCTGGTGTCGATGATTTTGGACTGGGATTACTGCTTCAGAAAAGACAGATCAAAAAAATGATCTCTTCATATGTAGGAGAAAATGCTGAATTCGAAAGACAGATGCTGTCCGGAGAACTTGAAGTAGAATTGACCCCACAGGGCACTTTAGCGGAAAAATGCAGAGCAGCTCAGGCAGGAATTCCTGCTTTTTATACCCCTGCAGGGTACGGAACTGAGATTGCAGAAGGTAAGGAGGTAAAAGATTTTGATGGAAAACCTCATATTCTGGAACATGCTTTCAAAGCAGATTTTTCAATCGTTAAAGCATGGAAAGGGGATTATCTCGGAAACCTTATTTTTAAAGGTTCCGCAAGGAATTTCAACTTTCCGATGGCAGGTGCTGCCAAGATCACAATTGCTGAAGTGGAAGAACTGGTAGAGCCGGGAGAACTGGATCCTAACGAAATCCACATTCCTGGTATTATGATTCAGAGAATCTTCCAGGGAGAAAAATTTGAAAAAAGAATCGAGCAGAGAACGGTTAGAAAAAAAGACTGATTCCCTTCTGAAAATATAATTTGAAATAAAATAAAAGCGCTGAAATACATTCAGCGCTTTTATTTTATTCCTGTGAAACAGGCATTTTTCTTTCTCCGATCTGTTGTCGCCACATAGCGTAGTACAATCCTTTTTCGGCAATTAAATGACTGTGTGATCCCATTTCTATAACCTGTCCTCGTTCAAGTACATAAATTCGGTCTGCATGCATGATCGTACTTAAACGGTGCGCAATGAGAACCGTAATTTGTTCCTTTTCTTCTGAAATACTTTTTATGGTGGAGGTAATTTCTTCTTCAGTGATACTGTCCAGCGCTGAAGTGGCTTCGTCAAAAATCAGTAAATGAGGTTTTCTTAAAAGGGCACGGGCAATGGCGATTCTTTGTTTCTCTCCGCCACTCAGTTTAAGTCCGCCCTCGCCAATAACGGTTTCGATTCCTTTTTCTGCCCGTTCCAATAAAGCGGTACAGCTTGATTTCTGCAAAGCAATTTCCAGATCAGATTCTGTAGCATTGGGATTCACAAAAAGAAGGTTTTCTTTGATTGTTCCTGCAAAAAGCTGGGTGTCCTGAGTGACAAAACCAATTTGATTTCTCAGTTCGTCAAAATCAAATTCTTTTCCATTAACCTTATTGTAAAAAATATTTCCTTCCTGAGGTCTGTAAAGTCCAACCAATAATTTCACCAATGTACTTTTCCCGGAACCACTTGGTCCTACAAAAGCGATGGTTTCCCCATTTTTTACATCAAAAGAAATATTGTTCAAAGCTTTATACTGAGCAGACTGGTGTTTGAAAGAAACGTGTCTGAATTCCAATTCTTCAATAGCTCCGATTTGTTTTGGATGAAGCGGTTTTTCTTCCACTTCCTTTTTCATTAAGAGATCAAAATTATTAAGAGAAGCTTCAGCTTCACGGTAAGAAATAATGATATTCCCGATTTCCTGCATCGGTCCGAAAATGAAGAAACCATAGAACATCAGAGACAGGTATTGTCCGGGAGTAACAATATTCTTGAAAATCAAAAGTAAAAGAGTCATCGTAATGATCTGTTGAAGAAAATTGACCATCGTTCCCTGAATGAAACTTAAAGAACGGATGCTTTTCACCTTCCTCAATTCAAGACCAAGAATCTTGTATGTATTATTATTTAAACGGATAACCTCCTGATTGGTTAACCCCAAACTTTTGACAATTTCTATATTTCTTAAACTCTCTGTAGTACTTCCGGCTAAAGCTGTTGTTTCAGAAACAATATTTTTCTGAATACTTTTTATTCTTTTGCTTAATAAATTGGTGATAAATGCAATCAGAAAAATCCCGCAAATGTACACAGGCATAATAGACCAGTGTAAACGGATGGCATATACAGAAACGAAAATAATACTGACTAAAATCCCGAAGAAAATATTAATGAAACTGGTAATGAATTTTACAGTATCTTCTCTTACCTTCGTTAAAATCGACAACGTTTCACCACTCCTTTGATCCTCAAATTCCTGATAGGGAAGAGCCATAGAATGTTTTAAACCGTCTGTAAAGATTTTCGCGCCAAACTTTTGAGTAATAACGCTTACTGCATAATCCTGAAAAGCTTTAGCAATTCTGCTGATCATCGCCGTTCCGATAAGTAATCCCAGGAAATAAAAAACACCATGGAAGGCACCGTCACCATATAAATATTGGTTCAGATTTCGGGGTAAGAGTTTTTCTTTATCAAAAAAATTAGGATGCGTGACCAACTGATCCAGGATATTCCCTGTAATGGCCGGCGCAAATAAAGAAAAAACCTGATTAATGGTTGCCAGTAACAAAGAAAGAGCAATCAACCATTGGTAAGGTTTAAGGTATCTTAAAAGTATTTTCATTCTAGTAAATAATGATGCAAAATTAGAGATATTATTTTGACTTATGATATTAACCTGAGCCCGTGTTAAAAAAATTAATATGATTTGTCTGTAAGCTGGAATTTATGAGATGAGGATTACGGGTTTAAGAGTAGCAGTGTTTTATTTCAACCTTAATTTCGTTTCTGAAATACTGATCCAGGCTTTCAATTTCCTGACATCAAAAAAAAGAAATGTCCGAATGACAAAGCCCTTTTGTATTCAAGGGAAAAGAATTAAATTGCAGTTTAAGTTTTTATTATGCTTACAAAAGAACAAATTGCTAAAAGGATTTCAAAAGAACTGAAAGACCGTTATTATGTAAACCTGGGAATTGGGATCCCAACATTGGTGGCCAACTACGTTCCAGAGGGGATTTCCGTAGAATTCCAAAGTGAAAACGGAGTTCTGGGTATGGGACCTTTCCCTTTCGAAGGCGAAGAAGATGCAGATATCATCAATGCCGGAAAACAGACGATCACCATTCTGCCGGGAGGTTCATTCTTCGATTCAGCATTCAGTTTCGGGATGATCCGCGGTCAGAAAGTTGATCTTACCATCCTTGGAGCCATGGAAGTTTCAGAAAACGGAGATATTGCCAACTGGAAAATTCCGGGGAAAATGGTAAAAGGAATGGGTGGTGCAATGGACCTTGTAGCTTCTGCAGAAAATATTATCGTTGCGATGATGCACGTGAACAAAGCTGGAGAAAGCAAAATCCTGAAAAAATGTACTCTCCCGCTTACAGGGGTCAACTGTGTGAAAAGAGTAGTAACCGAACTGGCTGTGCTGGACGTAACTCCTGAAGGATTCAAACTCGTAGAAAGAGCGCCTGGCGTTTCGGTAGAACATATTGTAAAATCTACAGAAGCCGATCTCATCATTGAAGGCGAAATTCCTGAAATGCAATTCTAAATAAAATAAAAACCTTGTCAATGACAAGGTTTTTTTATTGAAATAATTTTTACGTTATTTTAACTGACATAGGAAATCGTAGCGTTAAAAAAAATAAAATCTGTGAACGTTAAGAAAATTCTTCTGTCTGAGTCCGGGACAGATACTGAGCTAAAACAACAATACTGAACTCGCACGAGTTTAGAATTTTTAGTGAACATAATTTATTTTTAGCGAAGAGTTCCAGGTCTTGAATTTTTGCTTCTTTTGTTTCAAGACAAAAGAAAAAATATATCAAAAATAAAATATATTTTAACCTTTGATAAAGCCTCAGGCAAAGGATTATTGACCAGATCGTAGAACTTGATTCTGATATCTATTTCCCATCCTGCGCCCCAAAGACCTTCTGCAAAATAGAAGTTGTTCTCATGGCAGGAGTATTTCTGATTCCGCTTTCTTTGTCTGCCACCATTTTGAATACCCCATTGATCGTTTCGGTGGTTACATATTCATTAAGATCTGTTGTTACAGACTGTCCGGTAAATGTATTGTATTTTGAGATCAGATTTTTCCATACTGTATCTGCACCCACTTTTCCTAATGAAGCTTTTACTTTTGGCTGAAAGGTGGTAAACAATTGACTTTGGGTTTTGGTCTGTAAGTAATTGGTAGCCGCATTATCGCTGCTTAATAAAATATTTTTGGCATCTGTAATGGTCATAGAGGTAATCGCTTTGGTGAAAATAGGAGCAGCTTCTGTTACTGCATCTTCAGCAGCTCTGTTTAATAATTTCACACCTTCATCAGCAAGACTTCCCATTCCCAGAGAACGTAGTGTAGTGTCGATTTTTCTCAGTTTTTCAGGCATTAAGATTTTTACCGCTTCATTTTTCAAAAATCCATCGGTTAAAGCCAGCTTCTTAACCCCATCAGTAACCCCAATGCTTAGCGCTTCTTTTAAGCCGGAAGAAATCTGTGTTGAGGTAAGATTCCCAAGATTGATAGCTGACGTTTTGGTCGGCGTGGCTGTTGTTGCTGTTGGAGTGGTAGTACTTGTAGAACTTTTAGGTTTTGAAGGATTATCAAGATCAACACCTGTTTTGGTTTTAACAGTAGACTTGATGATATCAAAGATCTGTGCCTGTGAAGAAACTGAAAATAATAATCCTGCGGCTAGTAAAATGCTTTTTCTCATCGTATTTTTTTTGCAAATTTAGATGTTTTATTATTTAATAGGTTAAAATGTCCCATAGAGTTTTGGAAAATAATTATCTTAGCTACAACCATAATCATACCTGGATGACACGTTTTCTTTTTTTATTTTCCCTTGTTTTTTTTACTGCATTTCATGCTCAGAAGAAACCCAATTTAATTCCATATCCTCAAAGTGTCGAGATACAGAAAGGTAAATTTGCGATTCCTGAAATGCTGATTCTCAATGATAAACTTCCAAAAGAAGAAACAGAGTATTTCAAAAAACGACTGGGTTCTCAGTTTAAATTTCAATCGAGCAGCAGTACGGAAAAAGTTCATTTGATGCATGTTTTGATCCCACAGCCAAAAATTCCAGTTGATCCCGAAGGTGAAAAAGAAAAATATTCTATTAGTATTTCTCCAAAAGGGATTTTTATAACCTCCTACACCAAACAAGGCTATTTTCTGGCACTTCAGACCCTGCTTCAGCTTTTTGAAGAACACAGAGAAGACCGTGAAATTCCGGCTATGGATATTCAGGACCATCCAAAATTTGCATGGCGCGGGATGCATTTAGATGTCTGCCGTCACTTCTTCAGTGTTGATGAGGTCAAACAGTACATAGATTACCTTGCCATGTACAAACTGAATACCTTTCACTGGCACCTTACAGACGATCAGGGCTGGAGAATTGAAATAAAAAAGTATCCGAAACTCACCGAAATTGGTTCAAAACGTAAAGAATCAATGATTGGTGCTTATGTTGACAATACATTTGACGGAAAACCTTACGGTCCGTATTTTTATACTCAGGAACAGATCAAAGATGTTGTGAAATATGCTCAGCAGAGACATATTACCATAGTTCCGGAAATTGAAATGCCTGGACATGCCTTAGCAGCGTTGTCAGCATATCCTGAACTGGCCTGTACGAAAGGTCCATTTGAAGCTGCCACAAAATGGGGCGTTTTTGACGATGTTTTCTGCCCGAAAGAAGAAACATTCACCTTTCTGGAAAATGTTCTTGATGAAGTCATGAAATTATTCCCGTCCCAGTACATCCATATCGGTGGAGATGAGTGTCCGAAAACAAGATGGAAAGAATGTGCCCACTGTCAGGAACTGATTAAACAAAATAATCTGAAAGATGAGCATGGCTTGCAAAGCTACTTCATCCACAGAATTGAAAAATATGTCAACAGCAAAGGCAGGAAGATCATTGGTTGGGACGAAATCCTGGAAGGTGGCCTTGCACCCAATGCAGCTGTGATGAGCTGGACAGGGGTTAATGGAGGAATTGAAGCCGCCAAATCAGGGCATTTTGCAGTAATGACACCCGGGGCTTATTGCTATTTTGATCATTATCAGGGAGATCCTCAGTCTGAACCCAATGCTTTTGGAGGTTTTACCCCTTTGGATAAAGTGTATTCATATAATCCGGTTCCTGCAGAATTAAACCAAGATCAGGCCAAATATATCCTGGGTGTTCAGGCTAATTTATGGACAGAATATATCACAGACTTTAGCCAGGTACAATATATGATATTCCCAAGACTGATGGCACTTTCTGAAGTAGGATGGGGGACCTCTGATTCCAAAAACTATAAAGAGTTTGAAAACAGAGTGATCAGCCAGTTCAAAGTTCTGGACCGAATGAAAGTTAACTATGCAAAAAGCATCTACAATATTTCAGGAAAAGTCGTTCCTGCCAATGAAGGTATTGCCTATGAGCTTACTGTTTCACAAGATCCAAAAGGTATAAGATATACTACAGATGGTACGGAACCTACTCTGGATTCACAGGTTTACCAGGGACCTGTAAGTGTGGCAAAATCTATGACGGTTAAATCTGCCTATTTTGAGGACGGAAAACTGAAAAGCGCGGTTTCTTCACAGGAATTTACGGTTTCCAAAACCACAGGAAAAAAAATTACATTTGAACAGCAGCCGAGTGAAAATTATTCTTTTGGTGGTGCTTTTACCTTAGTAGACGGAATTATTGGGAATACAAGACAGCTGGGTAAAACCTGGCTGGGCTTTCAGGGTAAAGATGTTGTGGGAGCAATTGATCTTGGCCGGAAGACAGGCTTCTCGGAAGTTTATTTTAATACCCTGGAAAATAAAGGAAGCTGGATCCATCTGGCCAAATCTGCAAAAATATTTGTTTCCGATGACGGTAAGAATTTTAAAATAATCAAAGAGATCGGAAAAGATGAAATTCAGAACCTAAAAGGAAAAATAAAACTCAATGTGGGAAATCAGAGTTCAAAATATATTAAACTTACCATAGAAAATGCAGGTATTATTCCTGCAGGAAATCCCGGAGCCGATTCAAAAGCATGGCTTTTTGTAGATGAAATAGGCGTAAATTAGTCCCAAAGTCGAATATATACAATGCAGAACGATATCCTTTCCTCAGAATTTGCCTCTTCACCGGAACTTGTACAAAAGCTGTATCAATCCGGGATCACCAAAACCTACAGGGAAGGAGATATTATTCTGGATGAAAACAATTCCATACGTTCCATTCCAATCATTATGAAAGGAATGATCAAAGTCATCAGAACAGACGAAGACGGACGGGAAATCCTGCTCTATTATATAAAAAGTGGTGAAAGCTGCATCATGTCATTTCTGGGAGGGATGCACAGTGAGAAAAGTATAGTAAAAGCTGAAGTAGAAGAACATACAGAGATCCTTTTCCTGCCGGTAGATAAAGCTTCATTATTCATAAAAGAATATCCCGAATGGCTGGATTATATTTTTAAACTTTATCACAAACGATTTGAAGAACTGCTGGATATCATCAATGCCATTGCCTTTAAAAAAGTAGATGAGCGACTGCTGGCTCTTCTCCATAAAAAATCTGAACTTACCGGTTCTAAAACTATTGTCACTACCCATGAACAGCTTGCTAATGAACTGGGAACAGTGAGAGTTGTAATATCAAGACTGCTGAAGCAATTGGAAGAAGCCGGAAATTTGAAATTAGGCAGGAATAGAATTATCCTTTTATAAAATAATATTTCTGGGCTGATGTACTCATTCCAATTGGACGGGTTGCAAATTGCATATGTGATGAAGGAATGGTTATAGAAATTAGCCGAAAAATACCTTATGTAACAAAAGTAGCTGTAGATCTTTCCAACTATCCCCATTTTTACAAAGAATTAAATTAAAATCAATGGTAGATATTTTAAAAGAACCATGGCCGTGGTATATAGCCGGACCTTTGATCGGACTTACCGTTCCTGCTTTGTTGATTCTTGGAAATAAATCCTTCGGAATCAGTTCTTCATTACGGGATATCTGTGCGGCATGTATACCGGCCGGGATCAGCTTTTTCAAATACGACTGGAAGAAAGAGTCATGGAATTTATTCTTCGTTTTTGGAATTTTCCTGGGTGGAATGATTGCCTCGCATTTCCTTCTCAACACAGCTGAAATTATCGTTAATCCAAACTTGAAAACTGAATTGGCAGGATATGGAATTACAGATTACAGCAATTTAGTTCCCGTCCAGCTTATGAGCTTTGAAAGCATCCTGACCCTTAGAGGATTTATCATGATGGTCGTCGGAGGGTTTTTGGTAGGTTTCGGAACCAGATATGCAGGGGGCTGCACAAGCGGACATGCGATTATGGGACTTTCCAATCTGCAGTGGCCATCATTGGTTGCTACAATTTGTTTTATGATTGGCGGTTTTATTATGGCTAATCTTATTCTGCCCATTATCCTTTCCCTTTAACCCGATTTTAAATACAATGCAATGATAGATCATAAAGAATCCGATATTTGTCAGCAGGACATCAGCATTAATGAAACAGTTGTGAACAAACCATGGTATTACAATCTGAAATATCTTCTGACCGGAATTATCTTCGGAATCATTTTTGTGAAAGCTGAGGTCATCAGCTGGTTCAGAATTCAGGAAATGTTTCGTTTGCAGTCTTTCCATATGTACGGAATCATCGGCAGTGCCGTTCTTGTTGGAATGATCTCAGTATGGCTGATCAAAAAAATGAATGTGAAAACAATACATGGCGAACCGATTACCCTTTCAGCCAAAAAATTTAATAAAGGCCAGATCTATGGTGGATTGATTTTTGGTTTTGGATGGGCTATTACGGGAGCATGCCCGGGACCTCTTTTTGCACAGATCGGAACAGGCGCTTTAGCGGTGAGCATAACTCTTTTAAGTGCTGTTGCAGGAACCTGGGTATACGGTTATTTACGGGATAAACTCCCTCATTAATCACACAAAAACAAGAAAAAGACCACAGAGAATTGACAGTGGTCTTTTTTCTTTTCTGCTAGCGGGAAAATTGCTAATTTGGAAGCCAAATACATCTCACATGCAAAGTAGACGAAACTTCATTAAAAAAACCGCTGCCGCTTCTCTGGCACTTGCTGTAAATCCATTGGATCTCATTGCTAAAGATCTGCCTGATCATCACAAAACAACAGGGAAACCTATTGTTCTTTCCACATGGAATTTTGGACTGAAAGCCAATGAAGAAGCCTGGACTATTCTTGGGAAAGGTGGAAAAGCTTTGGATGCGGTGGAAAAAGGAGTTCGCCTTGTAGAATTGGATCCTGCTGAAAGAAGCGTAGGCTACGGCGGACGCCCCGACAGAGATGGAAGAGTGACCCTTGATGCCTGTATTATGGATGAGAACTATAATATTGGTTCAGTAGCCTGTTTAGAGCATATTAAAAACCCTATTTCTGTGGCGAGATCGGTTATGGAAAAAACACCACACGTGATGCTGGTTGGAGACGGAGCTCTGCAGTTTGCTTTATCACAGGGCTTTAAAAAGGAAAACCTGCTTACTGCAGAGTCAGAGAAAGAATGGAAGGAATGGCTGAAGACCAGCGAATATAAGCCAGTTGCCAATATTGAAAATCATGATACCATAGGAATGATTGCTCTTGATGCACACGGAAACCTGTCGGGAGCCTGTACAACGAGTGGAATGGCGTTTAAAATGCATGGCAGAGTAGGAGATTCCCCCATCATTGGTGCCGGTTTGTTTGTAGATAACGAAGTGGGGGCAGCTACCGCAACAGGTCATGGAGAGGAAGTGATCCGAACCGTAGGAACCCATCTTGTCGTTGAATTGATGAGACAGGGCAGAAATCCGCAGCAGGCCTGTAAAGAGGCAGTTGAAAGAATTGTCAATATTACTAAAAGAAGAAATAAAAATCTTAAAGATATCCAGGTTGGCTTTATCGCTTTGAATAAAAAAGGGGAGTATGGTTCTTACTGTATTCAGGATGGATTCAATTTTGCAGTTTATGATCAGAAAGGAAACAGGTTAGAAACCCCTGAATTTGCTTTAAAATAGATATACTTTTCTTACAATTCACCAGGAACGGGCTTTAGCCCGTTTTCAAAATTTTAATCATCCAATGGCTCTTGCCAAAATATAAAAATCAGTATCGGAAAATGTCAAAAATAGAAATAGCGTGCTTCAACCCGGAATCAGCAATCACAGCCTTCGAAAACGGAGCTGACAGAATAGAATTATGTGATGGATTAAGTGAAGGTGGAACAACTCCTGATTTCGAAACCGTAAAAGAACTCAGAGCAAAAATAAATATTCCAATTTTTGTAATGATTCGGCCCCGGGGTGGAGATTTCACCTATTCAGATGCCGAATTTGAGCAGATGAAAAAAGAACTGGCTCAGTTGAAATCTTTAGAAGCAGATGGTTTTGTCTTTGGGATCTTAGATGAAAATAATGAAGTAAATTCAGAACAGAATACCGCATTGATCGAACTGGCCCATCCTCTTCCATGTACTTTTCACCGTGCTTTTGACAGAGCAAACGATCTTGAAGGTTCTCTGGAAAAAGTAATCAGCTGTGGTTTTAAGACCATCCTTACTTCCGGGCAGCAACCCAACGTATCAGAAGGTAAGCAAAACCTTAAAAAACTGGTTGAAATTTCTGCGGGAAGAATTGAGATTCTGGTGGGAGGAGGACTTCGTTCTGTCAATATTGGGGAAATCAGAGAATTCACAAAGGCAGGTTATTTTCATTCTTCAGCCATTACTGATGGAGGAGCGTTTGCCAGTGCAGATGAAGTCATTGCTTTGAAAAGTAAATGATTTTTTTTGCAAATATTTTATTTATTGAACTCGAAATATTAGGGTGAAATAGATAACACACGCTAGTCAAATCTATGCTGACTGAATTTCTTTGCAGTCTTAGATGATACAGTATAAAATAAATTTTTGTCAAAATGCATTTTTTCATTAAACGCAAAGTTTTTATTTAGAGGCCACTCAGTTTTAAGGGAAGCAAAGATTGCGACGACGTTGCTGATTAAGCGAAATGGATATAACGTGCGCTTAGTCGAATCAATGGTAATTGATTCTCTCTTTGCAGGCTTAAAGTATACAGTTTAAGAATAAATCTTTGCGTCAAAAAAACGGGAGAACAGAAAATAATTTGTCATGATAATGATCAAAAACACAAATGAATGACAGAAAACGAACTATCTTATAAAATAATAGGAGCTGCAATAGAAGTTCATAGAAATCTTGGTGTTGGGTTATTGGAAAATGCCTATGAATCAGCATTAGCTTATGAGTTGAAGCAACAGGGAATGAATGTAAAACAACAGATATACCTACCTTTAACGTATAAAGAAATTACAGTCGAAAAAGGATATAAAATTGACTTAATTATAGAAGACAAAGTTATTGTAGAAGTAAAAGCTGTACTGGAATTACATCCTGTTTTTTACTCCCAGGTATTGACATATCTAAAACTGACCAATATGAAATTGGGGCTTCTTATCAATTTTAACAGTGAACTCATTAAATATGGAATTCACAGAATTGTAAACAAACTTATTCATGAATAGATCTGTCCTTTTTACTTTCCTTTTTATTCAGAATATTATGTTGGCGCAGCTGGCAGAACGAAATCTGTCTTCGGAGAAGTGGACATTTAAAAATACAAAGGAAAAAAACTGGCTTTCGGCAAAAATTCCGGGTACGGTGCATCTGGATCTGATGGATAATAAGATCATTCCCGATCCTTTTAAAGATGAAAACGAAAAAAAGGTACAATGGATAGAAAATGAAGACTGGGAATATAAAGCAGTTTTTAAGGTGTCATCAAAAGAGTTGAGTAATGATCATATCGATCTTATTTTTAATGGTCTTGATACCTTTTCGGACATTTATCTGAATGGAAAACTGCTGAAGAAAACAAATAATATGTTCAGGAAATGGGAAATTCCGGTAAAAGATTTGTTGAAAGCGGGAGATAACGAACTGAAAATTAGATTCAGATCAGCAGTAAAAGAGGGAAAAGAATTCGCAGAAAAAGTGCCGTTTACCATGCCCGAATCTCCCAGAAGCTTTGTAAGAAAAGCTCAGTATCAGTTTGGCTGGGATTGGGGACCCAGGCTGGTAACTGCCGGAATATGGAAAGATGTGAAATTGGAATTCTGGAATTCCGTAAAGATTCAGACCGTTAAGGATCATTATAACTCTTCACCAGAACTTTTGGATTTCAATTTTGAAGTGGAGATCAATGCTGAAAAGCCGGGGAGTTATACGCTGAATATTAATAAAATAAACAAAACGGTTGCTCTTAAAAAAGGGAGTAACAAAATTAAAATTCCGTATGATATCAGCGGGTTTAAACTTTGGCAGCCCAACGGTTGGGGAGAAGCAAATCTTCACGATTTTAAAATTGAACTTTCTAAAAGCAATAAGGTATTAGATCAAAAAAATATAAGAATAGGACTAAGGACGGTAGAGCTTGTTCAGGAAAAAGACGCACAGGGGAAATCTTTCTATTTTAAAGTCAATGGAAAACCTTTGTATGCAAAAGGAGCAAACTGGATTCCTGCAGACAGTTTTTCACCCCGGCTCACCAGAGAAAAATATCAGAAACTTATCAAAGATGCCAAAGATGCCCACATGAATATGATCCGTATCTGGGGTGGTGGTATCTATGAAGATGATGAGTTTTACAAAGCATGTGATGAAAACGGAATTTTGGTCTGGCAGGATTTCATGTTTGCGGGTAGTTTTTATCCTGCTGATGAAGATTTTTTAACCAATGTAAAAGAAGAGGTCAAAGATCAGGTCAACAGGCTTCAGAATCATCCATCAATGGCTTTGTGGTGTGGAAATAATGAAATTGATGAAGCCATTGTCAACTGGGGCTATCAGAAACAGTTCAAATATTCAAAAGATGATTCCCTTCAGGTTTGGAAAGACTATAAAAAGCTTTTCCATGAAGTCATTCCCAATGCATTACAGGAAAATCTTACGCCTGACAAAAATATCTACTGGCCGAGTTCGCCATCGATAGGTTGGGGGCACAAAGAAAGCCTTACAGAAGGAGATTCTCATTATTGGGGAGTATGGTGGGGCGAACAGCCATTTGAAATCTACAACGAAAAAGTAGGCCGCTTTATGTCCGAGTATGGCTTCCAGGGCATGCCAAGCCTGCAGGCGGTACAATCTATGTTTTCCGGAAAGCCGGATCTCAACCTTCAGAATTCCACGGTAAAAGCTCATGAAAAGCATGGCCGAGGCTGGGAGATTATCAATGAATATATGAAAAGGGATTATAAAATCCCTGCAGACTTTGTACAATACAATTACATTTCCCAATTGCTGCAGGCGAGAGGAATGAAAATTGCTGTTGAGGCCCATCGCCGTGCAAAACCGTACAATATGGGAACCTTATACTGGCAGCTGAATGACTGCTGGCCGGTGGTTTCATGGTCTTCCATTGATTATTCAGGAAACTGGAAGGCGTTGCAGTATCAGATGAAAAGAAGCTTTGAACAACAGGTTATTCTAACTGATGAAAAAGATGGGAATTTACATTTTTACGCTGTTAATGATGGAATTAAGAATTTTATAGATGTCAATGTAGAGATTAAAGTTATAAATTTTGATGGAAAGGTTGTAAAAGAAACAAAGGCTTTTTCAAAAGAAAAAACATTGGAAAGTATTTTACATTTTGATCCCATTGAAACTCAAAATATAATAGCTGAATCCGACAGAAATACAACCTTTTTACAGGTTATATTAAAAGACACAGAAGGAAAAACGATCGCTGTCAATAATCATTTTTTCGCCAAACCTAAAGATCTGCAGCTGAAAAAGCCTACTATAAAGATTAAAAGAACGGCAGCAGACGAGATTGAAATTTCCACAGATGTATTGGCAAAAGATGTTTATCTGATTGGAGACATCCATTTCAGTGATAATTTCTTCGATCTTCTTCCCAATACTTCAAAAAGGATCAAACTGTCAAAACCTCTGAAAAATATTGAAGTAATGAGTCTTTGGGATACATTACAGAATTAAATCAGAAATACAAATCAACAAATATGCATCAGCGTCTGAATTTGCAACAGACAAAACCTACGAGATTTCCAGTATTAAACATCCCATAGCAGCAATCTCATGCATAAAATTTCATCGAAAATAAATCCCTGCGCATTATAACATAAAGCAGAAAAGAATAGAGTCTTTGCGACATTCCAACAAAAAAGCCTTCCGTAATGATTGGAAGGCTTCTTTCTATATAGGATAATGTGGTGCTGGTTGATTACTGAACATAGGCTACATAACACTCATTAATGGCTCCGTTTGAGGTTTTGGCAAAGAATGAATAGTCGATCCAGAAATGTCCGCTGCTTCCCCATGATGATCCCCATGAATTCTGAACTTTAAATGCCTGCTTACTGTCATCATACCCGATAACGCAGATCGCATGTCCTCCATAGTTCTGACCGGAATGGGCTCTCCATACCCATCCTGTGCTTCCCATATTGTAAAAGCTGTCATCCACACTTACCGCAATGATAATAGGAAGGTTCATGCTTAAAAGATTTTTCACACCGGTAATATCCGTTTTATTCACTGTTCCCCAGCTGGTAAATTTGTGTGTACTTGCTGCACTTTTTTGTGTTGCATTGGGTTGGGTAGAACATCCGGCATCCGTATATGGCATCTCATTCCAGCTGCAGACTCCCTGATTTTTAATCAGGTTGAGTCCTGCTGTAACATATGCTCCCTGTGCACAGGTACCTACTTTTATCTGGTTGTACACATACTCCGGGCTTCTGCTTTGCGTCACCCCTTTGAAATTAAGTTCAAGTGAACTCGCTGCCGCATAAGCTGTAGCCCACGCAACGCAGGAACCTTCGGAACCCTGATTGCCAACTGTTGAACTTGGAATAAAATAACTGCTTGGAAGCGTGTTTTTGGCAGCTTCAGAACTTTTACCTTTAAATTTCAGAGTAAGGGCGTTTACATCTGCCTTTTCATAGGAATTAAAGGTTTGCTCATCCACAAGCTTAGCTCCCAAAGAATACTGCTGTTGAGGGCTTTTTTCCGGATTTTCATTAGAGATGTCCTCATTGGAATTACAGGACGAAAGAAATAGCACGCTAAGTGCTAAAGACATTAATTTACTTTTCATATTAAATATTTTTGTGGTTTGTAAATGTAATACTTTATTCAATATTTTGTGATTTATTTTGTAAAAAATATTGAAATTTAACACAAGTCCTTTATCTTATCGGATGATTAGATTGGAATAGAACATTCTGAAAGCTTGATGATTATTAGTTTGATCTCTCCAAATACATTTTTAAATGGTTGCAGAAAAAAATAAATATTTGTGCTTAAAAATTAATTTTTTACAGCAAAAACTGAAAAATCAGCCGTAACTTTGCCTCTCATTTAATAAACATTATGGTAAATTTTGTTCTGATTGCAGTGTGCATTATCGCAGGAATGGTATTCAAAGCAACAAAATCTATCCATCCAGATGCTCACAAAGGTATCAATACCTGGATTCTTTATCTTGCCCTACCTGCAGTTTCCTTTAAGTATCTGCCTAAAGTGAAATGGACCACAGAAATGCTCTTTCCGATTGCAGCTACCTTTCTGATCTCTGTTTTCTGTTTCTTCTTTATCATGTTTTACAGTAAAAGCAAAGGCTATTCAAGACGTTCAAGAAGTACCCTGGAATTGACAAGCGGATACAGCAACACCTCTTTCATAGGTTTTCCCCTAATCAGTGCTTTCTATGGTGAAAGCCTCTTAAGTATAGCCATTATCTGTGATCAGACTATGTTTTTTGCCCTTTCTACATTAGGAATTATTGCAGCAGTGAAAGGTGGAAGCAGATCCGGAAAAGTAAGTGCTCTGTTTATTTTGAAAAGACTGATTACTTTCCCTCCATTAATCGGGTGTATTGCAGCTTTGGTACTGTCGCAGTTCATTGACTTCACTGCCGCAGAGCCCTTTTTCGATAAACTGGCTGCGACGGTAAGTCCATTGGCTTTATTCTCAGTAGGACTTCAGCTGAAATTCAACGGATGGAAAAAACTGATTCCACAGATGTCTGCTTCCATGCTGTACAAATTGATCTTAGCTCCGGCTATTGTTTTGGGATTGGCTTTACTTTTTAATATTAAAGGAGATGTAGCAAAAATTACGGTATTTGAAGCTGCTATGCCCACGGTTGTTACTTCAAGCATCATTGCAGAACAGTTCAGGTTAAATACCAAACTCACCAATCTCATCATAGGTTTCAGTATTCTCGTAGGATTCATGACCTCTGCTGTCTGGTATCAGATCACCGAATGGCTTTTCTAAATTAATGGACTGAACTTTACCAAACAGACCAGGGAACAGTCTCCAGCCAAATGAGTGCCTTTAAAAAACCACATCATATTATATCTGAAGTGACCTTTCACCGATGAATGGTTAATTTTCTCCATCTGAATGAGATCTTCATCCACATTTTGTTGTCCCGAGACCGTAGGTAAAACAAATCTATTCAATAGAAACGGGCTAAAACCCGTTTAATTTTTAATAATAAAGAAAACGGCTTTAACCAGGTTTAAATTTCATCACAGATCCTCACAAAAGCAAAAGACAATCTCAATAAAAAATTGCAGTTCTCTAAAGAAAAATCTAATTTTACACTTTAAATATTTCCCTTGCAGTACGCCCAAATCGTTTTACCGTTGAACTTAAAAGGATCTTTTACATATAAAGTTCCTGAAGAACTGATGTCTGATATAAAGACAGGAATGAGGGTGCTGGTGCCTTTCGGGGGCAAGAAAATTTATACAGGAATTGTTTTTGAACTTCATGACAATGCTCCTGAAAATTTTTCAGCAAAAGAAGTCATCAGTATTTTGGATGACCAGCCGATACTGCCGGAAGAGCAGATCGATTTCTGGAACTGGCTCTCAGATTATTATCTTTGTAAGCTGGGTGAAATCTACCGTTTTGCATTTCCTTCCTCCTTAAAACTGGAAAGTGAAACCTATTTAAAATTAAAGCCTAATACAACAGTTGATTTCGAGAATCTTGACGTTAATGAAATGTACCTTATTCAGGCGCTGGAAGTACGTCAACTGATCAATCTTACGGATATAGAAGCATTTATTCCTAAAAAAGATATCATCAAAACGATCAATTCCCTGATCGATCTGCAGTATATCGAAATTGACGAAAAAATAGCTGAAAAATATAAGGCCAAAGAAGTAGCCTATGTAAAAATCAATGATGAGGTTTTGGGAAATCAGAATCTTACAGAGATTCTTGTGAGACTCAACAGATCCTCGAAGCAGAAAGATCTGTTCCTGGCTATTTTGGAAAAACAGACCGAACATCCTGAAGTTCCTATCAGGAAAGCAGAACTTTTTGAAGACGGATATTTCGGAAGTTCACATTTTAAGGGACTGGCAGATAAGGGTCTCGTCGAAGAATACCTGATGCAAAAGGATAGGATCGAAAGTTATGAAGGCGAAATTGAAGAGCTTGAGGAACTTACCGAACAGCAGAAGGAAGCAAAAAATGAAATCGATGAAGCCTTTGAAGAAGGGAAAAACGTTCTGCTTCATGGCGTGACTTCCTCTGGAAAAACCCATATTTATTTAGAGAAGATAGATGAATGCATACAGGAAGGGAAAAATGTTCTGTTCCTGCTTCCTGAAATTTCTCTCACCAAACAGATTACCCAAAGATTAGAAAAAAAATATGGCAGGCAGCTCGGTTTCTATCATCAGAAACTGACTGATTTTGAGCGGGTAGAAGTATGGAGAAGAATTAAGCATAATGATATCAAAATACTTATAGGGACGCGTAATGCGATGTTTCTTCCATACAGGAATCTTGGACTTATTGTAGTAGATGAAGAACATGATTCTGCGTACAGACCGAGAGAAGCATCTCCTAATTTTAATGCAAAAGATGCTGCGCTTGTTTTGGGAAATATGTACGGAGCCGGAGTGATTCTGGGATCAGCAACTCCCTCTGTAGAAAGTTATTACAATGCCAGAAAAGATAAAATAAAATATGTTTTCCTGAATGAAAGATTTGGGAATGTGAATCTTCCGGAATATGAACTGATCAATTTTAAAGAAGCTCAGGAATCTAAAAAAGTTTCGGGAAACTTCTCCTTACATCTGATTGATGAGATCAAGAAAACCCTGGATGAAAAAAATCAGGCTATTGTCCTTCACAACCGCCGTGGCTATGCCAATGTTATAGAATGCGAAAGCTGTGGCTATGTCAATTACTGTTCAAACTGTGATGTGGTTATGACCTATCACAAGGCTGCCAATGAAATGAAATGCCACTATTGCGGGCAGAGAGCCTCAAAACCGAGAAGCTGTCCGAAGTGTCAATCCGAAAAACTGAATGAAAGGGGAGTGGGCGTGGAGCAGATCCATGAAGAAGTGTCCAAGCTGTTTCCCGATCATGTTGTAGACCGGATGGATGTAGATTCTATGCGTAAAAAATTTGCATACGAAAAACTCTATGAAAAGATTGAAGATGGTGAAACAGACATCGTTGTCGGAACTCAGATGATATCTAAAGGACTTGATTTTGACCATATCGAACTGGTGACTATTCCCAAAGCAGATTCCTTACTGTATGTACAGGATTTCAGGGCAGAGGAAAGAGCCTATCAGCTCATTACACAAGTGTCAGGAAGAGCAGGAAGAGTTTCAGGGAAAGGACGAATTCTGATTCAGACGTACAACCCTGATCATTCCGTTTTTCAGCTGATCAAGATGAATAACCCGGCGAAAATCTATAAATATATCCTTACTGAGCGTCAAAAATTCCATTATCCGCCATTTACCAAGCTGATCATGATCGAGCTGAAACACAGGAAAGAAGATAAAGTAAACAGGGCTTCTCAGTTTTTAGGCTCTATTCTGAGGAAATATCTTCCTGAAGAATGTGTTTTGGGACCCGAAAGAGCTCCGATTGCAAGGCTCAATAATTTGTATCAGTTCCAGATTATGCTCAAACTTCCACGCGGAAAAAAGTATGATGAATTCAAAAAAATGGTTTTGCTGAGTTTGAATGAATTTGATGAAATCACTGCTTATCAAAGTATTAAAAAAGATGTTTTAGTGGATTTTTAACATTTTTTAACAAACTTTAGGCTCTTTTATAAGACATCTGTAGCCCTTTATCTGACAATAATTTCTACTTTTGGTCGTTGATTAAGTGTTTGGCTCTTTAATTGGATGATTTAACTTATCATTTTTTATAGCGTCAAACTATAGAACAAAAAAAGATAGATGGTAAATTACAGAAAATATATTTCAAGTGCAGCGGTATTGGCTTCTGGGTTTTTCCTTGCTCAATCTACCGTTTCTACAGTTCTTTACTCACAGGCATACGACAGTCAAAGAAGTACTTTGAATCTGCCTTCTCCGGTTACTTCAGTAGCAGAGAGGACTATTTTGTCAGCCAAAGAGCTTGTAGACATTAATGTAAACACAATGATGGCGGATCCTGTGCTGAAAAATGCAACGTGGGGATTCGTAGTGTATGACCCGAAAACGAAGAAGGTAATCTCTTCGTACAATGAAAACACTCCCTTAGTACCAGCTTCAACTACCAAATTGTTAACAACGGAAACAGCATTAAACCTTTTAGGTGAAAACTACCGTTGGATGACGCAGCTGGAATATTCAGGGACTGTTGATGAGAATGGAGTTTTAAATGGAAATTTGTATCTGATAGGCAGCGGAGACCCTTCTTTAGGAACCAATAAAGCAGGAGCGTGGTCTTACAGAGACATTATTTCAGACTTCATGGGTGGACTTTCACGCGAGGGAATCAGAAAGGTAAATGGTGATATTATCATACAGACAGCGCTTTTCAAAGGCAATATTGCAGTGCTTCCGGAAAATGTTGTATGGCTTGAAAACAATAATTATTATCTGCCCGTAGGAACTACCCGCGAGATCAATCCGGCTAATGAAAAGCTGATCGTAAAAAAATCGGGATTTTCTTCCGACAAAAAATATTTCTATGTTTCGCCTTATGTAAAACAGATGGTATATGCAGAAAAGTATGAAGGAGATGGGACTTTGACAACAAAACTTCCTGATGCTCCGGCTTATCTCGCCAATACTTTCAGAACAACATTGGTAAAAAGCGGAATTGGAGTGACAGGAAAGGTAATCCCAAAAATGACAGATGCAGCTCCTGAAGCCAGAAAACTGGTAGCAGCATATAAGTCTCCTACATTGGGTGATATTGTATTCTACACGAACCAGCACAGTGATAATTCTCTCGCAGAAGCTTTATTGAAAACAGCTGGTTTCCAGAAAATGGGAGATCAGACTTCAGAATCCGGAAGGATGGTCGTAACAGAACACCTTAGGAATGAAAGCTTCGATATGATGGGGCTGAATTATATGGATGGAAGCGGACTTTCAAGAAGTAATAATGTAACACCGATTTCACAGGTGAAGTTTTTGACTTCTCTAATGGATGAGAAATATTACAAAACGTATTTCACTTCACTTCCGGTAGGCGGACAGTCAGGGACACTGAAAAGGATGTTCATCGGTACCGGAAACGGACAGGTTTTTGCAAAAACAGGAACTTTAAACAAAGTTAAAACCTTAGCAGGATACCTTAAAACCAATTCAGGAAAAACACTGGTGTTCTCTTTAATGGTCAACAACTATTCAGGATCTGTAGACATGGTTAAGAAAAGAATGGAAAAAATTCTTGAGCCTGCTCTCGATCTTTAAACAATATTTATTTTAATTCTAAAAACCTTTTAATCAATGATTAGAAGGTTTTTTTTATCTTTGGTTATATCTAATATACTGTGTATGAGAAAATTTTATCTTCTAATTCTGGGCTTTTTGATCTTCCAGCCATTCCATAGCCAGGTACAGGAACAAAATATTGAAATGAAAGGACTCATCACAAAAGAGATGAATGCCTTTTCAAAGAAAATGATCACCTATAACACCAATCCCAATACTTTAAATTATGATCTTCAGTATCAGAGGATGAATGTTAGTTTAGATCCTGCAGTATACAATATTTCAGGTTCTGTCACTTCTCATTTTAAACCCAATCAGAGTATGGGCAGCATTTATTTTGATCTGTCTGATATTCTGGTGGTATCTCAGGTGGAGTACCACGGAACTAATCTGATATTCCAGCAGCTTCCTACCAAAGAGATTAAAATAGATTTTCCGGCCTCAATTCCAGCCAATACCCTGGATTCGCTAACGATCCATTACTCAGGTGCTCCTTCTGCTGGAAATGCTTTTACCACAACCACCCAGAGCGGAACACCTATTTTGTGTACGTTAAGTGAGCCTTACGGTGCGCAGGATTGGTTTCCCACAAAACAGAGCATGAATGATAAGATCGAAAGATTTGATTTTAAAATCACCACACCATCACAATATAATGTGGCTGCCAACGGAAAACTGATGTCTGAAACAACACTTCCGGGTAGTCAGAAACTAACATTTTGGAGAACGGCCTATCCTACAGCGGCTTATCTGATCGCGCTTTCTATCACCAATTTTGTGAAACTCAATGATACGATGGGTAATCCTCCGTTTCCATTTGTGAATTATATTTATCCTTCCACACAGGCGAATGCAGCAAGTATGGCTAATATCGAATGGACCAAGCAGATCATGAATACTTTCGAAACCTATTTTGGACCTTATCCTTTCCGGAATGAAAAGTACGGACATATGGAGTTCAAGTTCAACGGAGGAATGGAACATCAGACCATGTCTTCTATGGGAAGCTGGAGCAAAGGACTGATCGCCCATGAGCTGGCCCATCAGTGGTTTGGGGACAAGGTGACCTGTGGTGCATGGAACGATATATGGCTGAATGAAGGATTCGCCACATTCGGAGCTGGTCTTGCCAATGAGAAATTACTCATGACCCCTGCGGAATTTAAGAATTTTCTCTTGGGAGAAATCAACAATATTACCTCTGCTTCGGATGGTTCTACCTATGTGCCTGATTCAGAACTTGCCAGCGTAAGCAGGATATTCAGTAACAGGCTTACCTACGCAAAAGGAGCCTATATTTTGAGAATGATCAAGTGGATCCTGGGTGATGATGCCTTTTATCAGGCGGTAAGAGATTATCATGGGAGACCCAATTTAGCATACAGCTATGCGAGAACGGCAGATTTTAATGCCTCACTCCTTCAGTCTACAGGAAAAGATTTTACGGGATTTTTTAATGACTGGCTTTATGGTGAAGGTTATCCAACTTATACCACCAAATGGAAACAGACCGGAAATAATATTTTTTTCAAAGTTTCACAGACGCAGAGCAATGCTTCAGTAAGCTTTTTTGAAATGCCATTACCGGTTAAAGTAAATGGAGCAGGGGGGCAGACTGCTTATTTTGTGTTGAATAATACTTCCAACAATCAGGGTTTTTTAGAAGCTGTTTCCTTTCCTGTTACCAGCGTTGAATTCAATTATGATTATCAAATCCTGGAAAAAAATTCAATAGTTGTTCAGGATAATACGTTAAGCGTATCTTCTGTGGAGAAGGATGATTTTGCTTTATATCCAAACCCTGCAAAAAATGAACTCTATTTAAAAGGTGTTGACAGGTCTGTAGACTATTCAATTCATGCTGTAGATGGTAAACTGGTAAGAAAAGACAAATATGTGCCAGGAAAAGCAATCGGAATTTCAGAACTGGTTCCCGGCACCTATATTTTTTCAGTTAAAGAACAATCTGTTAAATTTATAAAACACTAAATAAATACATTAATTATGTATTTATTTTTAATAAAATGCATAAATAGATTTTAAATTGTTAAAATAAAACATATTTTGTTCTTGCTTATGATTAAATAAAATGATGTATTATTTGAAATAACATGAATTAAATATTATAATATATCACAAATTGATACTATTTTTTAGGTAAATATAATTGTTTATGAAAAAAAACCTTTTAATCAATGATTGAAAGGTTTTTGTTTATATTTATGCGCATAATTTTACCGTAAATGAAAACACTTTATCTTTTGATTCTGAGTCTGTTGCTTCCGCAGGTAGTTTACAGCCAGAATAACCACGATCATAATATTGAGAAGAAAGGATTGGTTGCACAGGAAATGAAATCCTTTGCAAAAAAAATGATCACTTACAACGTGAATCCCAATACTTCAAACTATGATCTTCAATACCAGAGGATGGATATTGCTCTTGATCCTGCAGTCTACAATATTTCAGGGTCTGTGACTTCTCATTTCAAACCAAATCAGATGATGAGCAGTATTTACTTTGATCTTACAGATGATCTTACCGTCTCTCAGGTGAAGTACCACGGAGCAGATTTAACGTTTCAACAGCTCCCTACAAAAGAAGTAAAAATAGATTTTCCAGCTTCTCTTCCGGCCAATACACTGGATTCTCTGACGATTAATTATTCAGGGGCTCCTGCTACTACTTATAATGCTTTTTTTAATGGTAATCAAGGCACACAGCAAACACCAGTTCTTTCTACATTAAGTGAGCCTTATGGCGCGCAGGATTGGTTCCCAACCAAACAGAGTCTTAATGATAAAATTGAAAGATTTGATTTTAAAATCACAACTCCATCACAATATAACGTAGCAGCGAATGGTAAGCTGATGTCCGAAACGACACTTCCGGGAGGAAAGAAACTGACTTTCTGGAGAACGGCTTATCCTACAGCAGCGTATCTTATCGCACTTTCTATTACCAACTTTACAAAATTAAACAGCACCATTGGAAATCCGCCTTTTCCGTTTGTGAATTATGTATTCCCTTCTACGAATTCCAATGCTGCAAAAATGGCCAATATAGAATGGACGAAACAGATCATGACCATATTTGAAGAGTACTTAGGACCTTATCCGTTCCGTAACGAAAAATACGGACATATGGAATTCCAGTGGGGAGGCGGTATGGAACATCAGACCATGTCTTCTATGGGTACCTGGGGAAGGGATATTATTGCCCACGAACTGGCTCATCAGTGGTTTGGAGACAAAGTAACCTGTAAAACCTGGAATGATATCTGGCTGAATGAAGGTTTTGCAACGTTTGGAGAACATTTGGCAAACGAAAAACTGTTGATGACGAATGCTCAGTTTATGAATTATTTGGTTGGTGAGAAAAGCACAATTACAAGTAATCCGGGAGGAAGTACCTATGTTTCAGATGCTGAACTGTCCAATTCAAACACGATCTTCAGCAGCAGACTTTCGTATGCCAAAGGAGGGTATATTGTAAGAATGATCAAATGGATCTTAGGAGATGCAGCTTTCTATCAGGCGGTAAAAGACTATCATGCAAGACCGAATCTGGCCTATGGATATGCAAGTACGGCAGATTTTAAGGCTTCATTTCTACAGTCCAGCGGAAAAGACCTTACCGAATTTTTCAATGACTGGCTTTATGGACAGGGATACCCTACCTATAACATCAAATGGAGACAGACCGGAAACCAGATCTTCTTTAAGGCCGGACAGACACAAAGTAACGCTTCAGTAAGCTTTTTTGAAATGCCGTTACCGATCAAAGTAAACGGAACAGGAGGTCAGGTTGCTTATTATGTTTTGAACCACACCACAAATAATCAGGGTTTCCTTGAAACAGTACCTTTCCCTGTTGCCAGCGTTCAATTCAATTATGAGCATCAGATTTTAGATAAAAATTCAACGGTGGTTCAGGATAATACGTTGAGCGTATCTTCTGTTGAGAAAGACGATTTTGCACTGTATCCGAATCCTGCTACAAATGAATTGTATTTGAAAGGACTTGACAAGCAAGCTGAATATTCAATCCATTCTATTGATGGGAAACTGATCAGGACAGATGTATATCAGCCAGGAAAATCAGTTGGAATTTCAGACCTTGTGCCGGGGACGTATATCTTTACGGTTCAGGAGAAAAATATTAAATTTTTAAAACATTAAAAAATATTTTAAATAATTAATGGAAACGGACTTTAAGTCCGTTTTTGTTATTTTGAAATTAAAACTTTAAACCTATTACAAAAACTAAAATCCATGAAAATCTTACTTGCTTTTTGTCTTTTTGGAAGCACAATGCTGTTCTCGCAACTGGAGAATTGTAATCTGGAAAAATCTGAATTTATAGATGTCCGTGCAGTTGATAAAAATGATATCCTGTGTATTGCTAAAAATTCCGGAAAACCCAATACCGTCTTTTATACGCTGGCCAGCTGGTGTAAACCTTGTATAGAACATTTGCCTGATGCACTGAAACTTGAAAATGATTTCAATACTCAGGTATATATAGTTTTGGTAGAATCTGAAGACAATATGAAAGTGAAATTGGCTATGAGCATTGTTAAAAAAAGATCTGAACTGGCTAATATGTTGGTTTTAAAAAATACAGTGTATGGAGACGCTGTAAAAAAGCGGAACAAAATTTTTGCAAAACAAATTACTCCGCCAAACTTTGAAACCATTCCTGATTTTTCAAAATTTATTGTAGTGAACAATCAGGGAGAGGTAAAGATGGTCACCAACTGGAAAGATTATAGAAAATTGGATAATAAAAATAAGGAGGGTGTTCAGGAGATGCTATCACATACAGTAATTCCATTGTTAAAATAATTTTAAGATTAAACGTATAATGAATCAGCTTTCAGATCAGAAAGCTTTTTTGTTTTCTTACTGCGCGGGCAGCTCTTACTCTCGCGGTTTTTGCTTTATATCTGAACCACCTTTCCTTGAAGATTCTGCGCATGATATTATCAAAATTGCGTGTGACCACCATATTTTTGAAGCCCCGCCATTTTTCAAGAAGACTGGATGGAAGCGCTCTTACAGAAACAGAATATCCTTCAGTTTCATATTGTATATAATGCCACCATCCGGAAGGGATATAAAGGGTTTCGCCAGGCTTTAGTACAGCTTCGTAACCATCTAAATAGAGCAGGGCAGGGAATTCTCTGTAATCAGGATCTTTGATATTAGGGAGACTGTGAAAGTTGTAGGGTAGTTTATACATCAGATCCGACTGTTCCCAGGGGAAAAGCCAGATTCTTTTGATTCCGTGGAACTGGGTGATAAAAACATGGGACATATCAATATCAATATGATTTCTGGTGATGGAACCTTCACCCCCGAAAAACATGAAAGGAAGCCATTTTAGTATTTTTCCATTCGTAACATCATTATAATAAAGGTCTTCTTTAAGTTCCGGTTTTATGGTAAGCAGATTGAATAAAAAAAGGCGGTGTTCCGTTGGAGCTGTGCTTATCAGATCCAGATATTCTGAAAATGTAGTCTGTCCGACAGGACTGCTTGCCACTTTATCAAGAGATTCCAGCTCGCTTCCGTAGATATTCACTTTATGATTGCCTGCGATTTCCTTGAAATACTCATAATTCCATTTTTTGAAAGCAGGACTTTCCGGATCTACAAAATCTTCCATAATAACGGGAAGGCGCGGTTTCATATGTTTACTGATAAAGTTTCTGGAACTTATTCTGTTTACTTTTTCTATCGGAGTCAGTCTCATATTCCTCAGTTTAAAAAGCAAATATAAATAATATCCTACTAAATCAGTAGACTAATAGTGTTAAAACTGAATTTGAATTCTATTTTTAGAATAAAACTTTTAAAAGCTGATATTTTACCGCCTTTTTATTAAATTAGCGCATCTAAAAATTTACTAAAAAATGATCTCTGAAAAATATCTTCAACATTTACAGAACGAACTGCAAAACATTGAAAATGACGGTCTTTATAAAAGAGAAAGAATCATCACTTCCCAGCAGAGTGCAGAAATAGAAGCGAACGGAAAAAAACTTCTGAACTTCTGTGCCAATAATTATCTGGGTCTGTCCAACAATCCGGAGGTGATGAAAGCATCTCAGGACATGATAGCATCTCACGGATACGGAATGTCATCTGTACGTTTTATCTGCGGGACACAGGATATCCACAAGCAGTTAGAGAAAAAGATTGCTGATTTCTTAGGCCTTGAAGACACCATTTTGTATGCTGCGTGTTTTGATGCAAACGGAGGGGTTTTTGAACCTTTGTTTACAGAAGAAGATGCGATTATTTCAGACGAACTGAATCATGCTTCAATCATCGATGGGGTACGTCTATGTAAATCGGCAAGATACCGTTACAAAAACAATAATATGGCAGATCTTGAAGCTCAGTTAATAGCTGCTTCTGAAAAAGATCACCGTTTCAAAATCATCGTTACAGACGGAGTTTTCTCTATGGATGGTATTGTAGCTGATCTGAAAGGTGTATGTGACCTTGCAGATAAATACAATGCTCTGGTAATGGTGGATGACTCTCATGCAACAGGTTTCATCGGGAAAACAGGCCGTGGAACTCATGAAGCCAATGAAGTAATGGGTAGAGTAGATATTATTACTTCTACATTAGGAAAAGCTTTAGGTGGTGCTTTGGGAGGATTTACATCCGGTAAAAAAGAAATCATCGATATGCTGAGACAGCGTTCCCGTCCTTATTTATTCTCCAATTCATTAGCGCCGGGTATTGTAGGTGCTGCCCTGAAAGTATTGGATATGATCTCTGATGATACATCACTTCGTGATCAGGTGATGGAAAATGCAGAGTATTTCAGAAAAGAGATGGTGGCTAAAGGATTTGATATTCCTGAAGGTGATGCTGCGATTGTTCCGGTAATGCTGTATGATGCTCCTCTTGCTCAGAAAATGGCTGAAAAGCTTATGCATGAAGGTATCTACGTGATCGGGTTCTTCTATCCGGTGGTACCGAAAGGAAAAGCCAGAATCAGAGTACAGCTTTCTGCTGCCCATACAAGAGCACACCTTGATAAGGCTATTGTTGCTTTTGAAAAAGTAGGAAAAGAGCTTGGTGTTATCTCTTAATTAAAACCATAAAATTATTTAAAACAGGTTTATGAAAAAAATACTTCTGATTATAGGTTTTGTATGTTTTCAAAGTTTCTCTGCACAGAGCATTATGGATTTCGATCTTAAAAATGTGGAATTGCAGGGGATGAAACCTGCTACAATAAATAAAGAAATGAAAGATATCGGGATTACAAAGACCCCTTTTGTGACTGATAATCCCGATATTATTTCAAAAATTGAAGGCCCGGAAACAGCGGCTACCATAAAAAATTTCTACACCTTTACATATAATAATACAAGAAGAAATGATGGCGGGGTGATGGTTTATGAGTTTAAAACAAAAAATGATCTGGATGCATTTCTTGGCAAAAACTTTGAGCAGTCCAATTCCAGAACTTTAGTAAAAGGTCTGTTCTGCATTACTGTCTGGAGCGATTATGGCCGGCAGATAAAAGGTGAGGAGACCAGCGAAGACCACCTGAATAAACTGGAAAAATACTACGTTAATCTGGGTGCAAAAAAGGTAAAGCTGCAAGAAATGGAGCCTGTGGAGGCTACCGACCAATAATTTTTTATATCTACTGATGCTTTATACAATAATCAAAGCACTGCATATCATCTTTATGGTAAGCTATTTTGCGGGAATTTTTTATCTCGTTAGAATTTTCGTTTACTACAAGGACACGGATGAATTTGCTGACGAAAAAAAGAAGATACTCAGAGAACAGTATACTTTCATGGCCAGAAGACTGTGGAACATTATAACGGTTCCTGCCGGTGTGATTATGGCGGTTTGTGGAATTGTGATGATCTTTCTGAATACCGGACTGATGAAGATGCCGTGGTTTCATCTCAAGCTGACGTTCCTGATTGGTCTGGCTATTTATCATTACTGGTGCTGGAAGAAAGTACTGAAACTGAAAGAACTGAACGGCGAAACGATAGAAACCCCCAATATCAAATTGAGGCAGGCCAACGAGATCGCAACATTCATTCTGTTTCTTGTCGTGTTCACAGTGATTCTGAAATCTTCAGTAATTGAGTATTGGTGGCAATTAATCGGAGGATTTTTCGTTCTTGTATTTCTGATCATGATGACCGTAAAATTGGTTAATAAGAATAAAAAAAACAAATAATTGTGAAACGTAGAGTGTAGACATGAATACATTCTGCTTTTTACATTGTACTAAAAAACTATGATTGCAATTTTAAAGAAGGAACTTTGGAGTTACTTTGGAAACTGGAGCGCGTGGATAATTATCGGTGCATTCAGTCTGATAACAGCTCTTTTCCTGTTTTTTTTCGAAAATGATTCTAATATTTTCGATATCGGGATGGCCTCTCTTCAGAGCTATTTCGTATTGGTTCCGTGGCTGCTGATGTTTATTATTCCTGCACTTTCTATGAAGACTTTTGCGGAAGAACAGCAGACGGGAACGCTAAACTGGCTATTTTCACAACCTTTAAAAGTTTCAGACCTCGTAGCGGGTAAGTTTCTTTCGGTATGGATTGTTGGGGTTTTATGCCTTATCCCATCGCTTATTTATCTTTATACCGTATATGTTTTAGGCGTTCCTGCTGGTAATATTGACCTGGGAATGACCTTCGGCAGTTATATTGGTCTGATCGTATTAATTGCTGCTTTCTCAGGAGTTGGGATATTGGCTTCTTCACTGTCTCAGAACCAGATCATGGCTTACCTTTTGGGGGTTTTCATGTGTTTTATCATGTATTTCGGAATCGAGCAGCTGGCCAGCTATAAGCTGTTGGGAGGTGCAGATTTTATTCTTCAGAATATAGGTTTTTATCAGCATTTTCTAGGCTTTACCAGAGGTCTTATTGACCTTAAAGATGTTGCTTATTTTATTCTGATCATTGGTGCTACGTTATTATTGTCTAACCATTTTATCACTAAAAAGAAGTAGCATTATGAAGAAGTTCAATTTTAAGTCTCCATTAGGAATTTTCTTAATTGCCGTGGTACCTTTGGTTATTCTGCTTACGTATTCCGGAATCAGATTGGATTTAACCAAGGAGAAGCGATATACCCTTTCGGAAAGTACGGTAAAAGTACTGGAATCGGTGAAAAAGCCGCTGACAGTAGATGTTTATCTTGAAGGTGATTTCCCGGCAAGCTTTAAACAGCTTCAGAATGAAACCAGATTTATGCTGGAAGAATTCAGGAAGATCAATCCGAAGATCGATTTCAAATTCATCGATCCTATTAAAACAAAAATGTCTCAGGATACCCTGATGGCAATGGGTATGCAGCCTTCTGTTCTTCCGGATGTCAAAGATGGAAAGATCTCACAGATTACGCTTTTCCCTTATGCCGTGATAAAATATGATAAAAGAGGGGTTTCTATTCCGCTGGTCGTACAGCAGGCAGGAATAGATGCGGACCAGCAGCTGACCAGATCCATAGAAGGACTGGAGTACAGTCTTGTTTCTAACATAAAGAATATTGCAGCCAACAAGAGAAAGAAAGTAGGAATTCTTGTAAACCATGACGAACTGAGCCCTGAAGAGTTTCATGGGTTTGTACAGCTGGCTATGGAAAACTACGATGCGGGTCCTGTGATCCCAAAAAATCAGACAGAACTTACATTGGAAGATCTGCCTTTGCTGAAGCAGATGAGTGCTTTGGTGATTGCAAAACCAAGAAAAGCATTTACCGATAATGAAAAAGTAATTCTTGATCAGTTCATTATGAATGGCGGAAAAACACTTTGGATGATAGATGCCGTCAATGCTGAAATGGATACGCTGACAAGATCACAGAAAGTAATGCCTTTCCCGGTAGATATCAATATGACGGATTTCTTTTTCAATTACGGAATCAGAATCAATCCGGCTTTGGTGAAAGATGTAAAGAAATTTGCATTATTGAAACTTGTAACCGGTGAAGTAGGAGGGAACCCTCAGTATACAAGTCTTCCATGGCCATATTTTCCACTTGGAATAGCTGAGAACAATAATCCGATTACGAAAAACATCAACCCTGTAAAATTTGAATTCCCAACGTCCATCGATACTTTGGGTGGAAGAAAAAATATCAAAACGCAGGTTCTTTTTGAATCCAGCGAAAGAACACTTCTAAAGCAGGTGCCAAATTACGTGGATCTTAAAGAAATCGCCAGCGTAGACAGCCTTGGTCAGATGGAAAAACCAAGCATGCCGAAGATTTTTGCGGTTGCTTTGGAAGGGAAATTTAATTCTGCGTATGCATCAAGAATTGAAAGAAAGGGATATCCGGGCTTCAAAAGCCAGAGCCCTGAGAACAAAATGATCGTCATTGCTGACGGTGATGTCGGAAGAAATAAAATGCACAAAGGCGAGCCCCTTCCTATGGGAATTGACCGCCTGACCAATCAGGAGTTCGGAAACGAACAGTTCCTGAGGAATGCACTGGATTATCTTCTCGATGACAGCAATCTGATGGCACTCCGAAACAGAAACATCGAAGAAAGACTTCTGGACAGAAACCGTATCACAGAAGAGAAAGCAAACTGGCAATGGCTGAATTTACTGTTACCTTTAGTAGTAATTGGCTTGCTGGGAGGATTGTTCTTCTGGATGAGGAAAAGGAAGTTTGGATAAAATATATAAACCACTGCTGAAAGCGGTGGTTTATTATTTATTGGGGCATGGAGCTGTTTATATTTTTATCTCCCAGAGTTTAATTTCTTATTTCCGTCCTTTAAAGCTATCTGCTCTTTTAAAACCTTGGTATAATCCTGAAGATTGTTCAGGACAGCATCATCTGGAATATTAGATTGCTGATTGTAGAAATTAGCAGCATTGGCACGATGTACAAAGCCTGACTTTTTATCCTCTTTTATTTCCTGTACCTGAACATCAAGAGGCTTGGCTCCAAATGACACACTATAAAATAACATCCAGAATCTAAATTGATTTTTTTTGAAGACGCAGCCTGTTTTTAAATTTTACACCAGTCATTTCCAGGCTTAATAAAATTTTTGATGTATTATTTTCTTTCATAGCAGGTTTGATATTCTGATCAATAACTAAAGAAAATTCTAAAAACTCATGGACTCTTTGTATAGGAATACCAATGTCTGTGAAATATTGGGAGGATATGTTTGACTCCAGCCATTGTACATCACTTTGCAGGTCCTGATATTGATAAAGTCTCTTCATCCTTTTGGAATCACCACTTACTACTTTGTATACATCCTCCAGACAAATGTTGGCTCCAAGTAATGGAATAATAACATCTTTCATAAGTTCCGGTGGCCTTTCTCTCGGTTTTTCCGGTGACTTTGGCAAACCAATATCATCCTGTAATTTTTTTATTTTATCATTACTTTTAAATTGTAAAACATCTTTTTTTAGATTTCCCGATATTTTAATCTGTGAAATTTCAACTTCAGGGATAAGATGTACAGAAGTGCGTAAAATAACTTTAAAATTTTGGATGTGGTTTGAGGTGATATTTATCCTTATCACGTCATAGCCGGTTTTTAGAAATGTAATTTCTGACTCAGCCTCTGCTTCAATACTGAATATACCTTCTGAATTGCTATATGATTTGAGGATCCCATTTTGAAAAATGGAGACATCTCCTAACGCTCTTCCTTCTTCAGTGATTATAACGCCACCTAGCTTAACCTGAGCCTTACAAAAACTAAAGACAAGAAGTATTGAAAAATATAGTAATCTGGTGCAGTTCAATATAAAATAATGTTATTATTGTGCTACGGTAACATATATAGACATCGTAAGTCCTTTTTTAGTTTGCCATTTTCCTAAACTCGCATTTCTGGTAATCGACTTTCCAAATAATTTTCCGCTATACCTGAAAGGTTCTGGTTCACCCGGAATCTGCGGAATATATTCTATTGATATAAAAATAGGCTTGTCATATACCAGATGATAGGAACTCACATCGAAAGTATTCCATCCATTTTGCAATTTTTGATCAATAATAATATTCTCTGTATTGATCTTATTATTTGGGAGACCATCTTTTATATCATAAATATTAACTCTAAAGTTTCTTTTATCGGATTCAATAACATTAAAAAGATTCATATGAATGTCCTTAATCTTGGAAGGTTTCTTAATATTAAGTTCTTTTGCAAATTCCTGAATATCTTTATTTTTATCATTATTAACACGGACGTATCCAGCCACCATAGTACTGTAAGAGGTCGTTCCTAATTTTACATCCTGTGTGTTTTTCAGAGTTATGATTACTTCAGGGATCTTTATAGTTTTTGAACTTAACAGGAATTTTCTGTCTTTTGTCTCATCAATATCATTGATCCTGACTTGATAATTCTCAAAGCCAGGTGACGAAAATGTCAAAAGGTGATTAAGTTTGTCGTTATCAATATTAATCTTAAAATAACCGTTAATGTCTGAAACTGTGCCTGTATTTTCATTAATTATACCGATGTTGACATAGCTTATAGGTTCATTGTGTTCAGACAAAACTTGTCCTTCCACTATTTTTTGAGATAATGACCAGTTAAATGCAAGTAGCATTAAGCCTAAAATTAAATTCGAAGATTTCATACATTATATTTTAAAGGAGAAAACTTTTATCCCATCTACCAGCTTCGTTGGTTAAAATAGATTGTAGTGTCAATCATATTCCTATCAATGCGTATTTACCATTTGACAAAAATTAGATGCAAATAAGAATCCATTACTACTTTAATTGAACATTTTCCTAAACTCCACCGGCGACTGATTCGTCTTCTGCTTAAACAGTTTACTGAAAGACTGTGGATGTTCAAACCCCAGTTCATAGGCAATTTCACTTACCGAAAGGTGAGTGGTGCTAAGGCGTTCTTTGGCTCTGTCGATGAGTTTATTCTGGATATGCTGCTGGGTATTTTGCCGGGTATGGATGCGAAGTAAAGATCCTAGATAGTTGGGGGAAATATTCATCTCTCCAGCAATGGTTTTTACAGAGGGAATTCCGTTTTCTACAAGATCTCCGCTGTCAAAATAGCGTGAAAGTACTTCTTCAAATCTTTCCAGAAGCTCATGACTGGATTTCTTACGGGTAAAAAACTGTCTTTCATAAAACCGTTCAGAATAGATAAGAAGGAGTTCGACCTGCGCGGCAATCAGTTCCTGAGAGAATTTATCAATATTCGATTGGTATTCACGTTCTATATTTTTCAGAATATCGAGGATAATTTTTTCTTCTCTGTCCGAAAGGAAGAGTGCCTCACTGACATCATATTTGAAAAAGTCGTATGATTTTATCTTTTTGGCAAATGGCGTATTCCACAGGAAATCAGGATGAATCACCAGCAGCCAGCCTGTAGGCTCTACAACAACCTCCGGTTTTATTTCGAGTTTCAGGAACTGAAGTGGCGAAACAAAGCACAACACTCCGGAATCAAAATCATATTCCTGCTGACCATAATTGAACTTGGCATTCACATTACGCTTCAGGCCAATGGAATAAAAATTCTGAATCCATTTCAGCTCACTGTCGTCCGTAGGGTAGTTGACCTTACTGTAATCAATCAGGCTGATCAGAGGGTGATCAGGATTTGGAAGATTACAGAAGGCATGAAATTCAGAAATAGAATTGAAGCGGAAGGGAGGTTTCATAATGCTAATTTAATTTTTTTTGTAAAATGGACAATATGAGGTAGTGCAATGTAAAATGTAAAAAGTATAACGTAAAAAGTATAATGTATAATTTAAAAAGTACGATGTCTGAAGTATGATGATTGATGAATTACCCTGTTTCGCAAAGCTTCGACTGCACTCAACCTTACAGATAATTCTGAGTGCAGTCAAAGGGTTTTGATTTTGGGGCAGATCAACGGATGCTTATATCACTGTAGACAGCGTGAGTGTTTCCCATTGTTTGGCATCATCGGTAATGATTTTAATTTTATCATTAAGAAAATCAGAAGTACCGCTTCCCAGTAAGAAGTGGACAGGAGGGTTCTGTTCTTCACTGATGGCAATAATCGCTGCTGCACCTTTTTCGGGATCATTAGGCTGATTTCCGTTAATCTCCTGAAGATGCGCCTGCTCGGAATTTCTGGCTGTTTCATAAACCTGAAGTGGCTTTTCCGGTGTTTTTACTGAATCTTTACTTAGAAAATCTGTGCGGAAATATCCTGGGTAAACAACGGTTGCATGAACTCCGAATTCTTTGATTTCTTCAGCCAGAGATTCAGTCAATCCGGCTACCGCAAACTTTGTGGAACAATAGATTCCCCAACCCGGAAAGTTTCCGGAATACCCTCCGATAGAAGAAATGTTGAATATATGACCTGATTTTTGCTCACGGAGATAAGGAACTGCATTCCTGATCACATTCAGGGTGCCAAATACATTGACATCAAAATTGGCTCTGGCTTCGTGGTCTGTAAGCTCTTCCAAAGTACCTATCTGTCCATATCCTGCATTGTTGACCACCACATCAAGCTTCCCGAAATGATCAATGGTTCTTGATACCGCTGATTGTACATCTCCATTATCTGTTAAATTAAGTTCAATCGGTAAAAAGGATTCAGATTGTTCTCCAATCTCAGCAATTAAAGACTGTGCATTTCTTGTTGCTGCCGCTACACGGTAGTTTTTTTCTAATAATTTTTTTACTAAGGCCAATCCCAGACCTTTTGAGGCTCCTGTTACGAACCATACTTTCTTTGTTTCCATTTTTGTTGGGTTTAAATGATGGTACAAAGATCGTAGCATATCAAATGGTGCACGTAGTCCAATCAACGAATGATGTAACCATATCGTGAATTTGGATAAAAGTAAACTGAAAGTTTTGTAAGAAATTTAGATGGAAAAAATGATACATCATTAGCTTGATACGGTTTTTTTAGCTCTGGGTTTCATACATTTGCTGGTTGATCAATGGTTCACATGAACTACCATAATGTATTCTATGAAAAATAAAATTCTGCCTTTTATACTTTTGTTTCTGACCACTTTTGTATGGGGACAAAAGATCACTTTCTATATTAAATACTCCGAACAGCTGGCGGTGTTTGTTTTTATGCAGAACCTTTCTGAAAATTATCCTGAAAATGTTTTTAAGACTGAATTTGAAAAGTCAAAGTACAATAATGAGACGTATAAAAACCTGATCTCAAAATTTGATAAACTGGCTCTTGATTACAGTTATCAATTCGAAGAATTTCCTTATGCTTCCAAAACACCGATGCAGACCAGAGATATCCTGAAAAAAAATCTCATTGAAACAGATAATCTTAATGATTTTAAGCTTCGGTCAGTTGGCATTGTTCCAAATAATATTTTGAATGAGCTGACCGTATATATTTCAAAGTTGACACCCATTTATAGAGAACTGATTTATCAGCCTAATAAAGAAAAATTTGAACAGCAGTTAAAAGAAATTACCGATTATTCCCAGCAACATCAGATCCAAAGCTATTTTGAAACTGGGTTAACATTTTATAATTCAAGCTGGGACCAGTCGATTCCGTTTGAGATTGCCTTTTATCCTTTACCCAATTCAGATTATTTTACGGCACAGGCATTTTATAATAATTTCATAAGTGCTATTCAGACCAACTTAAGAGATTATAAGGACCTGTTCAGTGTGATGCTCCATGAGACCTACCATATTATTTACAACGAGCAATCTCTTGAAGTAAAAACCCAAATCGATGAGAGTTTCAAAAAAAGCCGATCCAAATACAGCAACTATGCCTATCTGCTCTTGAATGAAGTATTGGCCACAGCATTAGGAAACGGCTATGTGTATGAAAATTTAAATGGGAAACCAGAAACCAATAGCTGGTATTTTCATCAGTATATTGATCTGATGGCCCGAAAAATATACCCTTTGGTGAAAGAATATATTGCAGAAAAGAAATCGATTGATAAAAATTTTGTGGATCAGTACATTAATCTTTATGAAACCAATTTTCCCAATTGGATCAATGAACCGGAGAATATCATGACCTACAGGTATGTGATTTCTGAAAACGAAATCGATTTTTCTACCCTGCGAAAAAAGTTCCGCTACCGGTCTATCGAAGAGAATGATACGGAAATCTCTGTGAACAGTATGGCGAAAATGAAGAAAATGCCTCTGACTAAAGTAATCATTGTATCCAAAAACAATCAGCAAAAGCTGAGTATCATCAAAAAAGAATTTTCGGAATTGAAAAACTGGAAATCTACTCCGGATAAGGAGTTTGTCTATAAAATTCTTTTAGAGGATAAAAGCCAGTTAATTATTATCAACCAGAAGAAATCGCCTCTGGAAAAACTTCTTGAATCTTTAAAATAAAGAGGGGATAAGTAGTTACATAGAAATTCGTTTTTTTTCTATCAGTTTAATTACCTCAATTGTTTATCTCCAAAAATCTTAATGAGAATGGGTATTCATTAATATGGTGGAATATTATCGGGAGGTGCTATTATATCTCTGATAAATATATAAGATAGTAGTAAAATGATAAACAGGCCAAACAGTCCTATGAAATAAAGAGGGATAAGTGAAATTTTCATATTTCTTTTATCACCCCGACTTTTGCTTATGCTGAAGTTCAATGTTGAAATGCCCAGACGAATTAATCATTGCATAGAAAATACTTGCAACAGTAAGATAGAATTAAAGGGAATAAAAAAGAGAGAAATTTCAATTCCTCTCTTTATTTTTTGTTCTTAGTTCCTCTCCCTAATTTATCCTTCCAAAACCGGGATCAGATGCTCCCAGTTCAGCTGTTTCGCATAGTCCAGAGCAGATTTTCCGTTATTTGATTTTATATTTTTGTCAGCGCCGGCTTCCAGAATGACCTTTACGGATGTAAGATTTCCTGCAATGGTTTCCTTATGAAGAAGAGTAAGTCCCTTTTCATCAGCATTCGTCAGTTCGTCCGGATATTCCTGAAGAAACTTGATGAATTCGTCCTTCATATTTTTACTCATCGGATGTTCCACAAGATTTTCCGGTTTTTCTTTCTGCTCATTTACCACCAGAATATCATTGAAGTCCCCGAAATCCAGCTGCCATGCATCATCATGTTCTTTTCTTTCATCTTCCGGCATATCGGCACGCATTTTTTGAATCGTGTATCCACCGTAAGCTTTCGGTATTAGTTGTTCCTGGGAAGAAAATAGTTTAGAAAGTCCTTTCGGTTTCTTTTCAAGAGGCGTGATGGCAAAAAGCCAGTCGCTGATCTCGTGAAGTGGAATTTCAAAATAATCTCCGGCCTGTATGTTGGTTAGTGCATTAGGTTCATTGATCAGGAATCCGCTCACGGTATCTCCGTCAAAATCGACTTCATTGATCCACATATGCTCTACAGTTTCTTCTCCTGTTTCGGGATCTTCCTGGCTGAATGAAGCTTTTACGCAGGCAAGATCGAGCCCCGGTATAATTCTTCTGTTTTCCCAGGACTGCTCCCGCCAGAAATATTTAAAGGTTTCTCTTGCTTTTTCATACGCTGCGACCATTTTTGGGTCTTTTCCATCAGTAAAGATAAACGAATTCTCTTCCATTGTGACTGGTTGTTAAAAGTTGATATTCGATACAGATGCCGGCTCTAAAAGTGCCCGTAAACACTTTTAAATCCGGCATTTTTTTATTTTGATTAAAAATACAAAAAATATAAACAAATGTTTGATTTTCTGCAGGGATTTTTAATAATTTAGGATTCCTTATTGGATGTTTTAGGAAGCAGTACAGCTGTTTTGTAATAGCTTATATCTGTCGGGATCTGGCTCTGAAGATTCTTAAAAGTAGAATATTCATATTGTTCCCATTCCATATCATTGTCCGGATTGGGAGTTTTGTCAATGGCCAGCTCAAGTTTTCCGTCTTCCTGATAGCTGAATTCTATTGCGGCATATTTTTCTCCGTTTTCATCTGAAGCATACCAGCATTTTGTTGTTCTTTCCGGTATAGGCTCAAGTGTTTCATTATCCAGAATCTGCGAACAGATAAAGTTTTCGGGATCGTCCTGGTAAAAAACTGTTTTTGAAATCAAAGGTTGTTCATCTACGGCCAGTGAATACATTTTGTTGGTTGCAATAATGAATTTCCCGGCTGATTCTCTTTTTTCAATGTCAAAAAGATCAGATTTCTCTTTCAGATAGTTCACGATTTGCTCTTCATTTTCATCGTGGCTCATAAAATAATTGATGCTGTATATTTCATCTTCAGTGAGAAATTCGATTTCTTTCAGGACATCAGAATCTTTCTCATAATAATACAAATGATAGTCGTCTAGCTTCTCAGCAGCTGCTTTTGAAATAACTTCTCCAAAAATGTTTTTGTATACCTTTTTCATGTTTAGTCGTTTAGTGTGTGTTGTGTTGATCATTGTGTCTGTGTTAAAGAGGAGGTTGAGAATATGTTACACATTCTGAAATCCGCGGCTTTTAGATAGAAATCTTATGCTTTGGTTAAGTTGGCTTTGGGAATTTTATGCAATTTGTGCCGTGTTTTTTTCAGGATCATTATTCCTGAACTTTAAAGCCGTTTTGTATTTACAGTTGTGTAGAAATTCGTTAATAGTGTAACATGCATATATATTGGACGGAATTTTCATCCGCTGCATGAGTTATTGGATTTTCATTCTGGTTGTCTGAATGACATACCATTTGTACTTTTTCCCATAGGCATGAACGCTGTCCACGAGTTTAAAATTCCCACCTCTGTATTCGGTTTTCATGGTTCAGTTTTTTTGTGTCTTCAAATATATTTAAAATCAGAGAATTAAGAAATCAAATCTGCATTTTTATCATAAGGATTTTTTACTAAGAAAAGAGGGGAATATCCTGACAATGGGATAGATGAAAAATATTTTTGATTATACAATTAATGCTTAAACATCCTTAATGAAATCTTCATATTCATAATAAAATCTTTCAAACCCATCCATTTTGTTCCAGAAAAATTCGAAAATTTCCTGCCATGAATTTTTGTTAAAAATTGAAATTCCGTGCTTTTCGATCCAAATTTTACTAATTACTTTCCCATTTTCAAGGGTAAAATATTCTTCTTTTTGAAAATCTCCAATGAAATCTTTCAAAATATCTTCCAAAGACCATATCTTTTCATAATACGCATTCCTGAAAATTTCATCTTTCATTTCTATATCCAATGAGACCTCTGCCTTTTTATTATCTGCATGAAATTTAAATGAAAAATCCTTCACTTTGGTATCATAGAGGATCCATTTTCTGGGAAAAGACTTTCCAAAAGCCGTCCAAAATTCCTTTTTTAGCTGTTGTGCTTCTTGTTTGCTGAACATGTGAGCAAACTTAAGAATTTAATGGGAAAAGGACAACGTTATGAAGGCTAATGTATCAATTGGAGATTTTAGCTTTTTACGATCATCAATCTCCATTTATATAATTCAAACTATTTTCTTATTTTTGCTGTAATGCTTTCAAAAAAATCTCAATATGCTTTTAAAGCGCTTTCATACCTTGTAGAAAAAAGGAATGATGGCCCGGTCCTTATTTCTGAAATTGCGGAACATAAGAAGATCCCTTTAAAGTTTTTAGAAAATATTCTGCTGGAATTAAAAAAGGCGGATATCCTTGACAGTAAAAAAGGGAAGGGAGGAGGATACTTCCTTAGAGAAAATCCTGAAAATGTGAAACTTGCCAAGATCATCCGTCTAGTGAATGGTCCCATCGCCATGCTTCCATGTGTGAGTTTAAATTTCTATGAAAAATGTGAAGACTGCAATGAAGACCACTGCGGGCTGCACGATGTACTCATTGAAGTCCGGGACGCATCGCTGAATATTCTTGAGAAAAAAACTTTGATGGATCTGGTCGACTGACCTGATCCTTTTTTTTTGAATAATTAGTCTACTTTTTTGGTAGGATAATATTTTTATTTGATATTTGCATCAGCCCGAATCATTCAATTTTATTAAAACTGCTGCGGGGCAGATTTTAAAAGTTCTGATATCAGCCCATATAAAGTTGCTGATTGGCGAAGCTGAAGTTGTAGAGTAGGAGCGGTAATGATTGTAAAATATGGTAATTTCAAGAAAAATTCAGATAAGACTTAATGTATTCTTTGTCACAGCTGCCATCCTGCTGGTTACAGTTTTATCCATGTACGAATTGGGCTATATGGATGAGCTGCTTAATATTTTGGCAAAGGACCATTATATTTTTTACTGGATGCTTCTCGTGGGTGTCATTGCAGAGATTGTAGCCGGATCAATGGGAATGGGCTATGGTGTGATTTGCACAACAACACTTTTGTTCCTGAATATTCCACCTCATATTGTGAGTGCCAGTATTCATTCTGCCGAAAGTTTTACGACTGCTGCGGGAAGTATCAGCCATATCAAACTTAAAAATGTAAGCAAGAGCCTTGTTAAAAAACTGGCGATTCCGGCGGTCATCGGAGCCGTGATCGGAGCCGTAAGTCTTACCTACCTCGGGGAGTATTATGCTAAAATTACAAAAACAGTGATTGCTTTTTATACGCTCTATCTCGGTATTCAAATCCTGTCCAATGCTTTTAAAGAAAAACAGAACCGGGCTATGAAAAGAAAAACCAATCTGACAAGACTGGGGATAATCGGAGGTTTCATTGACTCTTTTGCGGGAGGTGGCTGGGGCCCTTTAGTGACCGGAACACTGATCAAAAATGCTTTTACGCCAAGATTTGCGGTCGGAAGTTCTACCGTAGCTAAATTTATACTGACTCTCACTGCAGCAATTACTTTCTTTCTTACACTCGGTATCCAGCATTGGAATATTATTCTCGGCCTTCTGATAGGAGGAATCATTACAGCCCCTTTTTCGGCGATGCTTACAGCAAAGCTTCCTGTGAAAAAAATGTTCGTGGTAATAGGAAGTCTTGTGATCATCATGAGCTGCATAACTATTTACAAATCAGTTTTCAATTAGATTTTGCGTACCTGATAGAAAAATAAATGCTTCAAAAACATTTTTGGGTTTGAAAATATTCTACTTTTACAGCACTAAATAATAGAAAATGAATTTGCATATAGTAGCGCTTTTTAAGTTTAACGAAAACTATCTGATGGATGCCGTTGAACTTTTCCAAAACCTTGTCAAAGAAACAAGAAAAGAGGAAGGATGTCTTCAGTATGATCTTATTGAAGACAAGGATAATAAAGGAACTTTCTTTCTGATTGAGCTTTGGGAAACTGTTGAACACCATAGCAGACACCTTGGACAGGACCACCTTCTGGATTTCCGCAAGGATGCTTCAAAAATGATGGAAAGTTCTGCGGAAGTTTTTAAAGGGTTTAAGATTTATTGATTTTAAAGATGTAAGAATTTGAAAATTCCCGGATGCAGAAAGGTGAATTGCATTCTGTATGAATATTTAAATTTTTTATCCTTCAATTAAAAAGCAACATATAAAAGGCGGCCTTAGAGTACTAAAGCCGCCTTTTGATTAGAAAAAATAGAAAGTATTAAAATTTTGAGTTTATTTTACGATAAGTTTTTTGGTTTCTGTGCTTCCTCCGAACGTAATTTTTACCAGATAATTTCCGGAAGTCAGGTGAGATAAGTTCATATCCTGCTTATAGAAACCTGCCTGATTGGTAAGCTCTGCAGTGTATACTTTTTTGCCTGTAAGATCATAAACTTCTATGCTTCCTTTATTGTCGGTTTTTTCTTTAACATCAAAAAGAACAGTAACTTTTTTGTCAGCCGTTGTAGGGTTTGGATAGATCCCGAAAGATGCCTTTTTGCTAACTTCTGTTATTCCTAAAGTAGCGGTGATCTTTTTGTATTTAAAGAACATATCTCCGGTAGTAGCACCTCCATTAGTAGTGAAGTACATTCTATAGTAATCATTGCCTTTTTTAACGTAATAAACAACATCATTATTGACTGTACTGATCCCTTTCCACGAATGACCAATTGTGGTAAGATTGGAAGAGAAGTTGGTATCTGCCGGTTTCGTGAATGTAGCGGTTGCCTGTGTTTCCTGTACTTTTGCCACTTTTACACTTGGCCCCTGAATGGCTCCGGTAAGCGGATACATCATCATGTTATTGTAGAATGTATAGTATTTGGTAAACATTAAATCCCATGCACTTTTGGATGGTTCCATATTAGGAACTTTAGCTCCTGTTGTGAATGAGAAATAGTTGAAGTAGGCATCATCTGTTCCATTAGCAATGGTTCTTGTTTCAGTAGGTCCCCATGCGGATCCGTCCCATTTGGAGTACTTAAACGTATATCCTGCAAAAGCATCTTCAATGGCAAACTTCACATAGGTATCGGAAGTAGTATATTTTAATACAAAAATTGCTTTTCCTTCAATATGATGACTCATATAGTCATATGTTCCCCAACCAGTTGCCGGAATATTGGGATTTGATGATGTAATTGGGCCCTGTTCAAAAGCTCCCTGACTTATATCAGTAGTTTGATCCGGGTTATATAGTGGTTCGCCCCAACTTGCGATATTACTGATATTAATATTATCCCAATCTGACAAAGTGGTAGAAGCTGCATATACTTCAATACTCATCGCATCATTAATTCTTGTTCCAAATGCAAAATTGGAATTTCTGTAAAAAGCAACATCCCAGGTTTTAGCTGGCTGTGATACAATATTACCATCGGCAATGTTAAAAAACACACGATTTTGGTAGGATGGTCCCATCGTCATATTAGCCTGCGTGTATCCCAGTGCATCAGTTTGTGCAAGAACTGTCTGTTGAACAGAAAGAGCAAGTACCGATGCCAATAATAGTTTTGTTTTCATAACTGATTTTTTAAATTCTTATTTAGAATGATTCCACAAAAGTATATAATTATTTTTAATCATTCTAAATAAAAACATGATTTTTATCGTGTTTACTTTAATTCTGCTTTATTTGCAGGTCTTATAGGGGATAGAAAAAAGCCGGCTGGAAATTTTCCAGCCGGCTTTGTAAAGGTATACTGTCTAATAAACCTCTTATTTTTTAATAAACTTAGATTTAACTGTTGAACCTTCTGCAGTTTCAACAAGTAGATAGTAAGCTCCTGTGTGAAGTCCACTGATGTCAAATTTCTGTCCTTTTAATTTTCCTTCTGCAACTTTTTGCCCTGAAGCGGAGTAAACCTCGATATTTTTAGGTTCTGTTCTTGTGATGAATTCCAAGGCTGTATTATCTGCATTGATAGCAAATTTTAAGTTTTCCTTTGTTTTAGAAGTATCATTAACTCCTAAAGATGTAGAAGTATTATACACTACATCGTCAACCTGGATGGCTACGTGAGTTGCAGTTGGCGTAAATTTGAAAACAAGGTAAGAACCTGTAGATGCAGGGATATTAACACTTATGTTTTGGACTACACCAATTGTACTTACCGTAATAGGATTCCCAACAGGAACAAAAGTCGACATATCTGTAGTACTTGTAGATACTCCGATCTGAATAGTCCCAGGTCCCGGAGAAGGAGATACTAAGGTAGTTTTAAACGTTAAAGTTTTATTTCCTGCCGGAGCTTCGATCTGTGGTGAAATTAAATAAGAAGGAGCTGTTGCATTATTACCAGCATAAGATTGAATAAATCTCTGTGAATTATCAGTATCTAGAGCAGCTACAATCATTCTAGGCGGTACTGGAGGAAATGTACCGGTAATTGGTGCAACTACAGAAGACCAGCCTCCTTGCGGAAAGGTCGTATTTCCAAGAGTAAAATTGTTGAAATTCTCATTAAGCGTCGCTACTTGTGCATTCGCTGTAAAAGCCGTAAACATTAATGTTGCTAAAAGTAGTTTTAATTTCATAACGTTATTTTTATTTAGAATTGTTCCACAAAAATAAGTATTTATTTTTAACTATTCTAAATAAAGCATTATATTTGCCAAAATTTTTACTCTATGAAGAAGAAGGTGCTTTCCGTTCTATCATTATCCATAGCATTTTGGATGAACGCACAAGAAAAAGATTCTCTTAATAAAAACAAAATAGAGGAAGTTGTAATTACAGGACAATACACACAGCAGTCAATTAACAAATCGATATATAAGGTTGAGGTGATTGATGCTGAGCAGATAAAAAATATGGCGGCTACTAATGCAGCTGACGTCCTTAATCAGACTCTTAATATACAAATCACGCCTAATACCAATTCCGGTAATTCTACAGCGAATATTATGGGTCTTGGTGGTAACTATGTAAAAATATTAATCGACAATATTCCTGTGGTAGGGGATACTGGTTTAGGAAGTAATATCGATCTTACTAAGATCAGCTTAAGTAACATCGAAAGAATTGAGATTGTGAAAGGAAGCATGGGAGTTGAGTATGGAAATGGTGCACTTGCAGGAGTGATTAATATCATTACTAAAAAAAATAGCAGTAAGAAATTAAGCATCAGGGCTGCCGTACAGGAAGAAACCGTTAGAGACGGTTATAATATTAAGAAAAAAGGAAAAGGAAGACATATTCAAAACCTGAATGTAGGATATAATCTGGATGATCACTGGTTTACTAATATCAGCTTCAATCATAACCAGTTTATGGGATACGAAGGAGAGAAAGCCGGATATAAATACTTCGGAGAGAAACAAATAAGAGGGTACGAATGGAATCCTAAAGACCAATACGAAGCTACTGCATTGGTGAGATACACTAAAGATAAGACTTCATTTTTTTATAAAGTATCTTATCTGAACGAAAAATTTAATTTTTATAACCCTGTATCAATTCGGGAACCTCTTAATGACGGGCAGGGAGGTGCTACTTATTTGGCATCGGACAGAGAATATAATACAAACAGATGGCTTCATCAATTTAATATTCAGACGAATCTGGGGCATATACGCTATATGGGAGATTTTTCTTACCAGAAGCAGGATAGAAAATTTTTTGACTATAGCTATGATATTCCTAACAGAACTACACTTAGCGAAAAACCTGAAAATTCATATTACAAAACAGATGTAATCTATTCAAGAGGGATGTTCAGTAACTTTTTGGATAGCAAAAAATTTGATTTCCAGTTAGGATATGAATTAGACTATACCAATGGTTATGCTTCGCTTATTGCGGGAAATTTTTTTGAAAAAAGTTTAAAGAGAAAGATTTTTACTTATGGTACATTTCTATCTGCCGAATGGAATGTTTCTGATAAATTTTCCTTAAGACCTGGTGCAAGATTGTCAGTGAGTGAAAATTTTGACAATCAATTCAATTATTCACTTTCCGCCAGGTTGAAAACGTCTGAAAACTCTAATTTAAGAGGAGTTTTCGGAACGGCAAACCGTTACCCGACTTATGATGAATTATATACATATTTTGTTAATCTGAATCATGATATTCAAGGGAATCCTGACTTAAAACCTGAAAACGGATATTCTTTGGGAGTTTTCTGGGACCAAGGATTTTCAATCGGAGACGGATGGAAATTCAATTATAATCTTGAAGCTTTATATGTTGATTTAAAGGACAAAATAGAGATGGTAATGATTCAAAGGCCTTCAACTTACAAATACATGAATATTGATCAGTACAGAAGTCTTTTATTTGGCGCCAATGCAAACATTGTTAAAGACCAGTTTACATTTGGGCTTAGAACTTCGTTAAACGGAATCTCCGTTTCAAAACAGGATATGGATATTAAATCCCCGACAGATTTTCAATATAATTTTCAGGCAGGAGCCAATGTTTCTTATAAATTGAAGAATATCAATACAGGCTTCAACCTTTATTATAAATATACAGGTCCTTCGAGACTGTACGTATTGGAGGCTGATGGTTTCCAGCTTGGAAAAAATGATGGCTTCCATATGATGGATTTCATTGTAAGTCAACCATTTTGGAAAGATCGTTTAGAGCTTTCTGTGGGAGTTAAGAACATTTTTGATGTCACTTCTATCAATAGTTCTACTAATGCAGGGAATGCCCATACTGCAGGAAGCGATCGTCTGAACCTGTACTATGGAAGAAGTTATTTTGCAAGATTAATGTATCAATTCTAAAACAATAAATATATCATGAAGTATTTAAAGATATTTTCATTTCTATTCATAGTTGCGGCTGTACAGTCATGTATTTCTGCTGATGAAGATCCTGTATCGGTACCTCCCTTCACTGGTTCTGTATCGGATCCTGCGGTGGATGGAGCTACACAGCCTAATCAGGTTTGGATTGACTTAAGTGATGTGAATCCAGATACGAAAAAAGTCAATCAGGCTATTAATAAAAGAACAGACTGGGATCTTGGGTTTTATTCAGGAGATGATTACCGTGTGGTTCTTAACGGATCAATTGCAATGGCGGTGAGTAAAATACCCAATGCAACCAATATCAATAACGTGAAGGAAGCAGATGTTAGCAGTCTTATGAATCAGGTTGTGGTAGGACCTTTCGGAACATCTGTATTACAGTATGTTGATAATCCCAACGGTAATTTTCTGACACAGACAACGGGAATCGCCCCTATTAAGGAAAATGATGCAGATAATCCTGTATATTTACTTAGCCTGGGGAAAAATATAGGATCTGCCACAAATGTTTCTCCTGGATCTGTCTCTTTATCAGGAAGTTCCAGAGGGTGGAAGAAAATTCAGATTTTAAGAGCTCCAAACGGATATAAAATCCGATATGCAAACTTGAATGATACCACTTTTAAGGAATATATCATCACAAAAGACGCAGAATATACTTTTAACTTTTTCAGCTTCACTGCAGGTTCAACTCTTCAGATTCAGCCAAAGAAAAAAAATTGGGATCTGGCTTTTACCACTTTTACCAATGAAGTAGTAGACCCTTCAACCGGAGTGAGTGCAGGAAGCTATTTCTTTGCAGATTTTGTATTAACAAATACAGCGAATGGAGTAGGTGCTTATCAGGTAAATGCTGTAGGTAATTTAGACCAGGCTTATAAATCATTCAAATTGAGTGATGTGGATGCAAGTAAATTAATTTCAAATGATCAAAGAGCTATAGGAGATAAATGGAGAACGACAACAGGAACTACTGAGGTGGATGGAGCATTTGTTTACGCAAATCGGTTTTTTGTTCTAAAAGATGCTGAAGGGTTTTATTTTAAACTAAGATTTAACAAAATGAAAAACCAGGATGGGGAACGTGGTCATCCTAACTTCGAATTCGAACCTTTATAATAAATCAAATAAATAGTATATCATGAAAAAAATAATTCTTGCAGCTTCTATTCTGATGGCAGTATATTCTTGCAAAAAAGAAGAAGGCGCTAAAAAAGAAAATACAACAGAAACATCTGCTGAAACTCCAAAAAGCAACAATAAAATTGTGACCCTAAGCGGTGGCGTTACAGAGATTGTAAGTGCGCTGGGCCACGAAAAGGAAATCGTTGGAACTGATGTTACAAGTACCTATCCTGAAACATTAAAGGCTACGGCTAAAGATTTGGGACACGTAAGATCAATGACCATAGAGCCAATCATGGCGGTAAGTCCTACTTTGATTTTGGCTTCAGAAAAAGATATCAATCCGGAATTGATGACGAAGATCAAAGCTTCAGGAATCAAAACTGAGGTTTTCAAACAGGAATACACTGTAGAAGGAACTAAAAAACTGATTGCTGACGTAGCAAAAGCTATTGGAAATACAGATTATCAAAAATTAAATGATAAAATTGATGCTGATCTGAAGCAGGTACAGCCAATTGCTAAAAAACCTAAAGTATTATTCATCTACGCAAGAGGAAATATGCTGATGGTTTCAGGTAAAAATACTCCAATGGCTTCACTTATCGCTCTTGCAGGTGGAGAAAATGCAGTGAATGATTTCGAAGATTTCAAACCATTGACACCGGAAGCAGTAGTAAAAGCTAATCCGGATATTTTATTCTTCTTCTCAACTGGACTTCAGGGTGCAGGAGGAAACGAAGGAGCTCTTAAAATGCCCGGCGTAGCACAGACTAACGCAGGTAAAAATAAAAAGATCATCGCAATGGATGGAGGGTTAGTTTCAGGTTTCGGACCTAGACTAGGAGAAGCAGCAGTAGGATTAAACAAACTTTTAATTGAGAACACAAAGTAAACTATACTTTTATCTAACTATAGGTGCCGTACTGCTTGTCATTATAGCAGTACTGGCACTTAATACAGGAGTCTATGACTTTGGAGGAACATCACCCTTCAAAGTTTTATGGCAATATATAAAAGGTGACCCGGGATTATCATTAAGTGATCAATATGTAATTTGGGATGTAAGAACATCCAGGATTATCATGGCCATTTTAATAGGAAGCATGCTGGCTGTTTCAGGGACAAGCCTGCAAGGGCTGTTCAAAAATCCCCTGGCAACCGGAGAAGCGATAGGTTTAACTTCCGGCGCGACATTACTTGCCGCCATTGCCATTGTTTTAGGAGGGCATTTCAAACAATATCTTCCTGAAGTAGTGCAGTTTTCACTGGTAGGTATTTCTGCTTTTGCTGGAGCTTTATTAGCTATGATGCTGGTGTATAGAATTTCTACAAGCGCAGGAAAAACGAATGTTGTCATGATGCTTTTGAGCGGTGTTGCCATTACATCCATCGGATTTTCAATTACAGGATTTCTTATTTATATTTCGAAGGATGAACAGTTAAGAGATCTTACCTTCTGGAATATGGGAAGTCTTGCAGCTGCAACCTGGACAAAGAATATTGTTTTAACGGTTGTTTTAATCATTTCTTACATAATTTTGCTTCCGAAAGGAAAAGCATTGAATGCGATGATGTTAGGAGAAAGAGATGCTCAGCATTTGGGAATAAATGTTGAGAAACTGAAAAAGCAGATTGTGATCATCACTTCTTTAATGGTGGGAACATGTGTTGCATTTTCAGGAACAATTGGTTTTGTAGGTCTTATCGTACCTTATATTTTAAGGCTTTTATTTAAATCAAATTACGTTTTCATCTTACCGTTGTCGGCTGTTTTGGGGAGTGTTTTACTTTTGATTGCTGATACATTCAGCAGAAGTATTGTAGCACCGTCAGAATTGCCAATAGGTATTTTGACCTCCCTGATCGGAGGACCTATCTTTATCGCTATTTTAATTAAATTTAAAAAATCACTCTAATGATAAAAGCGAATCAGATCAATTATCTTCACAAGAATTTCCATATTCTTGAGGGCGTTGATGTCTCTTTAGATTATGGTGAGTTTTTAGCGATTGTCGGACCCAACGGAGCTGGGAAATCCAGCCTTCTCAGTGTTTTGGCGAATGAAATAAAACAGGGCAAACAGGAAATTTTATTTAAAGACAAATCCATTGCAGACTGGGAAGTAAGGGAATTATCCCAGCATAAATCAAAATTTTCTCAGCATAATTCCAACGAAATTCCTTTGGATGTAAAAGATGTTGTTATGATGGGGCGGTATCCTTATTTCGATTCGCAGCCACGTCAGGAAGATTTTGAAGCGATGAATAAGATGATGTATGAAACAGATGTTTATCACCTGAAAGACAGAGAATACAATACACTTTCCGGAGGAGAAAAGCAGCGGGTTCACTTATCAAGAGTAATGGCCCAACTGGAAAATGAAATTGCACACAAAGTCGTTTTTCTGGATGAACCTCTTAATAACTTAGACATTAAGCATCAGTATAAAGCTCTGGAAATTATCAAGAACTTTACTAAAAAAGCAAACAGTGCTATCGTTGTGTTACATGACCTAAATCTGGCAGCACAGTTTGCAGACAAAATTTTATTAATGAAATCAGGAAAGGTTTCTGCATACGGAACTCCGCAGGAAGTATTCACGGCTGAAACGATCAGTCAGGCATACAATTTTCCGTGCACCATATGCGGACACCCTATTACCAATAACCCAATGATCATTTTTGGATAACCATGGAAAAAGATGAATTAAAAATCCTCGCCCAAAACCTTGCCAATCCACAGGGCGAAAAAGGAATTGAAATTGGCGAAATGATGAATGCTACCAACATCAGCATGACATTGGAAAGCATTAAAACGCTTTTAATAGAAGATGATGAGCACATCCTTGAAATAGGACATGGTAATGCTGCACATCTGAAAAATATTTTAAGCAGAGCCCAAAATCTAAAATATACAGGAGTGGATATTTCCGAAACCATGTATAATGAAGCCAGAAAGCTGAACAAAAAATTTGAAGGCCAGGCCGATTTTGTACTGTATGAAGGAAAAAAACTTCCCTTTGAAGATAAAGCCTTTGACAAAATATTTACCGTCAATACCGTGTATTTCTGGGAGAATCCGGTAGAGTTTCTGAATGAAATCTATAGAGTTTTGAAAAAAGAAGGAACCTTCGTTCTGACGTTCGGACAAAGAGAGTTCATGGAAAAACTCCCTTTTACAGAATATGATTTTACCCTGTACAGCAATAGCGAAATGGAAGAAATCGTTTCTGAAAGCCAATTCAAGAGAATGAAAATTTCTGAAAAAGAAGAAGATATACCAAGCAAATCCGGAAACGAAACCATCCATAGAGTTTATACAGTTTTAACCATAAAAAAATAAAATAATGAGCACGTTAGTTAATGATCTAAAGGAAAAATGGGAGGCTCTGAAAGCAGAAAATCCGCATATAAGAATAAGAAATGCTGCCGCACAGTTAGAAGTAAGCGAAGCTGAGTTATTGGCAACAAACATAGGAGAAGGTGTAACAGTTCTTAATCCTGAATTTCCGGCCATCCTTACCGAAGCTGAAAAACTGGGAAAAGTAATGGCACTTACCCGTAATGACGAATGCGTACATGAAAGAAAAGGAATCTATCAGAATGGTGATTTCAGCAGTCCTCATGCACAGCTTTTTGTAGGAGAAGATATTGACCTTAGAATATTCCTTAACCATTGGAAATCTGCATTTGCAGTCGTAGAAGGAGATAAAAAAAGCCTTCAGTTTTTTGGAAAAGACGGACTTGCTCTTCATAAAATCTATCTGACAAAAAACAGTGATGAAGCAGCTTTTGATGCTATTACGGAAAAATTCAGAGCAGAAGATCAGAATTCAGTCTTAACTGTTGAAGCAGTGGCTCCTAAAGCTCCTGAGAAAGCAGATTCTGAAATTGATGCTGAAGGATTCAAAAAGGCATGGACAGAATTGAAAGATACTCATGATTTCTTCATGATGACCAGAAAGTTCGGAGTAAGCAGAACGCAGGCATTAAGATTGGCACCGGAAGGATTTGCTAAAAAAATTGACAATGCAAAAGTGGTCAATGTTCTTGAAGATGCTTCAGAAAAGAATATCCCGATCATGGTATTTGTTGGAAACAGAGGAATTATTCAGATCCATACCGGAAACGTAAAGAAAACACTTTGGCATCAGCAGTGGTTCAACGTAATGGATCCAGATTTCAATTTACACCTGGATGTTACTAAAATTGCGGAGGCATGGATCGTAAAGAAACCTACCGAAGATGGAGAAGTAACGGCGATTGAAGTATTCAATAAAGAAGGAGATTTCATTGTTCAGTTTTTTGGAAAGAGAAAACCTGGAATCCCTGAATTACAGGAATGGAAAGATCTTGTTGCAGAATTAGAGAAATAATAATTAGATGATTTTGAATGGACCGTTTTGCTTTTTTTAAATCAAGGCGGTCTTTTTTTTAAAGCAGATTGGTAGATTTACAGAAGAATAAATAAACTGCAATTTTTTTTCGATAAAAGTCATTAAAGCTTTTGAGACGAAGTTTTTAAATCAATACAAGTCTTTTGCGGTTTAGAATCAACGTGGAAATTTGTGATATTTGTAAAGAATCATTAAGGTAATTTGTATTTAAATAAAATAAAAATGAAGAATATTTTCATAGCCGTTTTACTGGCAGGTTTCTGCTCTCTAAGCGGGCAGGATTTTAAAGCTTACCAGTTTTATGATAAGAAGGGAAAAGAAGTAAAGACAGACAAACTGATTAAAGAGCTGGCTGAATATGATGTTGTTTTCTTTGGCGAAAATCATAACAGTTCTATCAATCACTGGTTGCAGCTGAAAGTGACCGAAGGTTTGTTTCAAAAGAAAAACGGGCAGATCATTCTTGGGGCAGAGATGTTTGAGAGAGACAATCAGGCGCAGCTGAATCAATATTTAGAAGGGAAATTTGATGCTAAAACATTGAAGGATTCAGCCCGTTTATGGACCAATTATCCGACCGATTATAAACCGCTTGTTGATTTTGCTAAAACAAAAAAGGTGGGTTTCATTGCGACCAATATTCCAAGGAGATATGCTTCCCAAACTTCAAAAGAAGGACTGGAATCTTTAAATAAACTGAGTGAGAAAGATAAAAGCTATATAGCACAGCTTCCGATCAAAGTAACACTCGATACTCCCGGATATCAGGAAATGAAAGCCATGATGGGGGATCATGCAGAAGGAACGAAAGTCATGAATTTTATTTCAGCGCAGGCTACCAAAGATGCTACGATGGCAGAATCTATCCTCAAAAGTATGCAGGCTGGGAAAACTTTTATCCATTACAATGGAAACTATCACAGCAAAGAATTTGGTGGAATCTACTGGTACATCAAGCAGAAGAACCCGAATCTTAAAATGGCGGTGATCTCTGTTTTTGAATCTGAAGATCCAGAGCTGAAAGTACCGGCAAAAGATTATATCCCGACAGATTTCAATCTGATCATTCCGGCAGATATGACGAAAACATTTTAAAATCTATAAGACGGGCTTTAGCCCGTTTTTTTGATAATGCCATTCAAATAGACTTTAGCCCAATTATCTATTTGAAATACAATATCTATCTTTGCATTACAAATAATAAAAATGAAAAAAATACCTTTTCTGTTCATCTTTTTTATCAGCCTTATCCACGCACAGAAGCTCACATCTGCTGAGATTTCACTCATCAATAAAGGAGATGTCAATACAGCGCTTCCCATTTATCAGACCACAGATGACAGTCAGCATAAAACCTTGCTGAATTTATCTTCAGAAATCAACCCCACCGATTCTCATACGGCTGTCCTGGTAAAAAGAATGAAAGAATCTCTTCTTTCAACAGATGGGGGAGTAGGAATTGCCGCACCACAGGTTGGAATCAACAGAAAAGTAATCTGGGTACAGCGTTTTGATAAAGAAGGAAATCCAATAGAGTACTTCATCAATCCTGTGATTGTCTGGAGATCAGAATTACAGAATCTTGGTCCGGAAGGTGATTTATCCATTCCTGAATTCAGGGATCAGTTTTACAGAAGTAAAGTGATTCAATTGGAATATGTTGACTTGAAAGGACAGAAATATTCAGAAATCGTAGAAGGCTTTACCGCCGTTATTTTCCAGCATGAAATCGACCATCTCTTTGGAATTTTGATTTCAGATAAAAAGGAAAAAGAAAAGAATGATTCTTATAAACCGGTAGACGCTTTTAAAAGGAGTGATTCTACAACGAGATAATGGCTTCTTACAGATAACTTTTTAACTTATGCAGTTAATGTAACACTACCTTTGGATTTTTGTAATGCTGTTTTTAATAGAATGGTTACTTTTTATTTCTGGTATATTTACATCTGGGAAAATTATTACAGCCAAAAAAAATTCCATATTTACCATTTCTCTCAATAATATTTCCACCACAGTTTGGGCATGAAATATTATGATTCTTGATAGAATTAACCCTTAGTGCTTTATCTTTATTTCGACTGTTTGTTTTTGCCGTTAGAATTATTGAGACAATTTCGTTCTTCGTTTGTTCGTTAATGTGATACGAATCATATTGTTTAATTGTTTTGACTAATTTATTGATATAAACAACATCAGTATATGTTTTAGTTTTAAGCGTTGCTCTTTTTGTAAATGTAATTATTGAATAATATCTCAAATATTTATAATTTTTCAATAGGTGTTTTAAAGCGTAAATATGACCTTGGTTTTGTAAAATAGGGTTATAAAACTTACGCTTGTATCTATAAATAGACTGGACCCAGGATTGATCTTTTTCATAGCCAAAAATCCAACCTTTGTAATTCTTGGTTTCGATAACAAATATTCCATAATTTGAAACAATGATATGATCTATCTGTGAAGAGGAGCCTTTAATATTTAATTCAATATTATTTAAGACAGTATATTTTTCATTATTTAGTCTTTTTAAAGCTTTTGAAGCTTTATTCTCACCAATAAATCCTTTTATTTTTGGAGTATAGTATTTAATTAATAAGATCGCCAGAACTAATAGAAAGATAATTAAAAAACTATTATCCATGATATATGTATACTGTTTCTGTTAATGTTTTTGGTTTTCGATTAGTTTAAAAAAAATCTGTCTCCAAAGAAACAGATTTTTTATTAAAAAACAATTCATCTTAGTTATTCGTCACTGCAATCTTCACTTCAATATTGCCTCTTGTCGCATTAGAATATGGACAGATCTGGTGAGCCTGATCCGTTAATGCCTGAGCTTCTTCAATAGATATGCCCGGTATATTTACATCCAGTTCCGCAGCCAAACCAAAGCCTCCGTTTTCAATCTGGCCAATGCTTATTTTTGCGGTCACAGTAGTTTCACCTGTTTTTGCTTTTGATAAGCTGATCACTCTGTTAAGGGCACTGTCAAAGCATGCCGAATATCCGGCTGCGAAAAGCATTTCAGGATTGGCAAAATCATCATTACCACCACCTAAAGCTTTAGGCATCCTTACTTCAACATCCAAAACCCCGTTTTCACTTTTTACATGGCCGTTTCTTCCGCCCTGTGCTGTCACTTTTGTTGTATATAACGTTTTCATTTATTTTTCTATTTTGTTTAATATTTTTTGGATAGTTTCTTTGAGATGAATAAGATCTTCTGTTTCCACTCCGATTTTATTCTGGATTTTTCCGGGAATTTCACAAGCCTTCTTTTGAAGTTGCTTCCCAGCTTCTGTTAAAAAGACTTCAACGACTCTTTCATCCTCTTTTTTTCGTTTTCTGTCAATAATTCCCTTAGTCTCCAGCCTCTTTAAAAGGGGGGTTAAAGTTCCACTGTCCAAGAAAAGTTTTTCTCCTATATGGCTGACTCCAAGACCATCGTTTTCCCACAGTACCATCAGGACAAGATATTGCGGATAGGTAATATCGATCTCATCCAGAAATGGGCGGTAAAGTCCGGTGATTTCTTTCGCAATCACATAAAGCGGAAAGCAGATCTGGTTGTCTAATTGTAACGATTTTGAATTTTCCATAAAGGTGAATGTGAAAGATTGTAGTGAATATATTATTTTTTGATGATGAATTCCTCCATAGGAACTCTTACTTTTTTCATCGTTGAAAGCCAGTCATTTGCTGAGTCTCTGTACCCAAGATATAAAAGACTTACACTTTTTAATCCCAATTCCTTAAGATTAAGAATTTGATCAACAGCTTCATTACTGAAACCTTCTGCAGGAGTACTGTCGATCTTTAATTCAGCAGCCTGAGCCATTGCAAGGCCTAATGCGATATACGTTTGACGGGCGGTGTGGGCAAAATGTTCTTCAGGAGTTTGTGCTCCGTACATTTCTTTGATTTTATCCGTATAGCTGCTAAAACGTCCTCTTGGTAATTCTCTTACATCAGTATGATGATCGTAAACTTTATCAATTTTTTCATTAGAATAACTGTCCCACGCAGCAAATACCAAAACATGGGAAGAGTCTCTCATGACTTCCGGATTTAAAGCTCCTGCAGTCATTTTTTCTTTTAATTCCTGATTTTCTACAACAATGATGCGGAAAGGCTGAAGGCCTGATGAAGTAGGAGCAAGTCTGGCTGCTTCCAAAATTGTATTAAGATCTTCCTGTGATACTTTTTTTGACGGATCATAAGCTTTAACTGCATGTCTCCATTGTAAATCTTCTATTAATGACATTTCTATTATTTTAAATTATACTTTTTTTATTTTGGATCATCCTGAAAAATTTCAGTGATGAATTTCTAATGCAAATGTACACTCAATTAAATTGTGTACAATTTAATTTTGATAGATTTAATTTATGACGATTTTAGAAGAAAGCTAAATAGCGGTGAGGAAAGTAAATTCAGCAGGAATCAGATTTTGTAAGAAATCCTTTAATTGAAACTTTGCAGTAGAATTTTAAACAAAAAAAGACAATGCAGAGATTTAAAAACAAAGTAGCAGTGATCACTGGCGGAACCAATGGAATGGGATTCGCAACAGCGCAGCGGTTCATCAATGATGGCGGATATGTGATTATCACAGGCCGAAGCGAAGAGACTTTACGTCAGGCTTTAGAAAAATTGGGCGATCGGGCTTCCGGGATCGTTTCTGACGCTGGCTGTATGAAAGATATAATGAACCTTCAGCATGAAGTGAAAAAATATACAGAAACCATCGATCTCCTTTTTGCCAATGCAGGGTATGGAAAATTTTTCCCTATTGAACAGGTAGATGAAAATCATTTTGATGAACTTTTCAATATGCTTGTAAAAGGACCTTTCTTTACCGTCCAGCAGATGCTGCCGTTGATGGGAAAAGGAAGCTCCGTTATTTTCAACACCTCCGTGGCCACTGAGATCGCCATGCCTAATTTTTCAATTTATTCTGCTGCAAAATCATCTGTACAATCCTTTATCAAGACGTTCGCTGTAGAACTCACAGAACGCGGAATACGGGTAAACGGCATTAGTCCGGGTCACATTAAAACCAATATTTTTAATAACACAGGATTGAATGCAGAACAAATTGAGCGTGCAGTTCTTGATATTATCCCCACTATTCCTTTTAAAAGACAGGGAGAGCCTGAGGAAATTGCAAGTACAGTTTTATTCCTGGCTTCTGAAGAGGCTTCTTACATTCATGGAGCCGAAATTAAAGTCGATGCAGGAATTTCTGTGATACGATAAGCCAAAATCCCCATTATCATTGATAATGGGGGATTTTGAAGGAAGTAATAATTTTTTTCATCGGCCTGCTTTCAGGTGCAGTATGCTGAGCAAAAAGAAAAATTAATTCAGATCATTGAATTTCATTGACCTGTTTGATAATATTGGTCTTGTTTTCAATACCTATATTATAGGATTTTCCTTTTTTGTGGCTCTGGGTTGTTTTCTCCAGAAGCCCTTTATAATCTGCTGATTTTTTAGACAGGTAAAAGATCTGTGGACTTATTCCGATAGATACACGGGTGAATTCTTCCGGTTTTTCCGGATCTTCAGCGACATTCGTAATGACTGAGTTATTATACCAGGTCAGGTTCTGTGAACTTGAGCTGCCGGAACAGGATGTGATCATAAATAATACTAATAATAGGTAAGTCCAGATTTTCATAGAAAAAATATTTAGGCAACTCCTGCAATTTAGTGATTATCAGACATTGCAGGAGTTGTATAAGTTAATTAGAATCCACAGCCTCCAACATTTGGTGCTGGTGACGGAGAACATCCTGAAAGTGAAGAGAATATGGTAAGAACACAATTGGTATTCACTAAATTATTGTCATACAGATAAGAGGCACTGGGGCTTCTGTAGTATACGTTTCCTGCCGTATTCGCATAAGTGGATACCGATGCAGATCCACAGCTGGTATTGATACATGCATTTCTCCAGGCAGTATCTGTAACTGGTCCGCTTGGGAACAGAGATGGATCGATGATTCTTTTTTCTGTAACACCTGCAGCATTTTTATAGCTTACAAGGATCGCAACGTGATAACTCCAGGCAACGCAGCAGGTGCCGGTTGATGCTTTTAAGTTTCCATATACGAACTGTTTTTCACAGTCATAGCCATTGTTGATCAGAATTTGTCTCATTTTGTGAGCTCTTGCATAGCATCCGTCTACAGGATATCGGAATGTGATGCATGGGGAAGAAGCTGTAGACGTACCGCAAGCCTGATTTTTGATCAGGGTAAACATGCTGTTTAGGGTAGCTACATTAGGAAGAACACTTGTTAATTTGCTGCTTTCATTTTTAGCCTCTTTGGTTAAAGCAGATTTAAAAAAGCGGACATCTTCTTCGCTTCCTTTCTCAACTTTTGCAATCTCATGAGTACCCGGCTTAATGAAAACCTGAATAGGAGATTCGTTTTTTAAAGCTTCTCTGATTAAGCTTACATATTTTTCATTTTCCTGAGTAGGTTCAATGGTATAAAACTGTGCGGTAACAATAAATGATACTTTCAGAGTGCCATTTTCCTTTTCGATCCCTACCGGGATGGTTTTTCCGAGATCCGTTAAAGCTTTGTTGCTGGTCTCGTTCTGACCCATCAGCTTTTCGGCGTTGGAGTCTGAGCAGGCATTAAATGACAGAGCTGCCACAAATACCATCATTGATAACAAAAAATTTCTCATAATTCTCATAATTTGGTGGTTAGTAATAAAATGTATTTATCTAAGTTTTGGTGTGTGTCATTTTTTTAACAAAATATTTACAAAAAATAGTTCACTTTAATGTGATATTAAATGTAAGCAAAAATAGGATACTGACAAATTATTTTTACGTAAAAAATCAATTTTCAAGAATATATTTAAATAAATCCTCTGTTTTTAGGCTTTGTAGTCTGTTTTTGATATCAATGTATTGATATCTTTTAAGTAATCATAAAAGTAAAATTCCCGCACATTCAAATGGCGGGATTTATTTTATTTAAAGGAATAATCTTTTTGTTTCCGGAATTTTAAGCTTTGTAAACAAGTTCAGCACCAAACACCTCTGCAAAATGCGTTCTGATTTTTGCTTTCAGATCATTGACTTCCTCAGGAGTAAGCTCTCTTTCAAGCTCTCTTTTTAAAGAGGTCACCTGCTTGTCTTTGATTCCGCAAGGAATAATATATTCGAAATAGCGCATGTCCGTATTGACATTCAGAGCAAAACCATGAAGGGTTACCCATCTTGAAGCTTTTACACCCATCGCGCAGATTTTTCTGGCATAAGGTTTTCCTACATCCAGCCATACTCCCGTTTCTCCCGGTGAGCGTTCGCCTTTAAGACCGAATTCAGCAATGGCTCTGATGATCACCTCTTCAAGATTTCTCATATACAAATGAATATCTGTAAAAAAGTTTTCAAGATCTAAAATAGGGTAGCCCACGATCTGTCCGAAGCCATGATAAGTGATATCTCCACCACGGTTCACTTTTACAAAAGTAGCGTCAATCTCTTTCAGCTTGTCAATACCTGCAAGCATATTTTCTTCGTGACCGCTTTTTCCCAAAGTGTACACGTGAGGATGTTCCACTAATAAAAAATGATTAGGTGTCGTAATGTGTTCTTCTGCCGGCAAATCACGGTTCTTTATTTTGGTATCAATGATATTTTTCATCAGACTCTCCTGATAATCCCAGGCAGGCTGATATTCTTTTATACCCAGATCTTCAAATTCTACTGACTTATTTTGATTTGTATTCATACGCTGATGTCTGTTTTCTTGCAATGGTTTAGGGAATCGCAATTTCCTGCCATTTTTTAGACATACAAATTTAGTGAATTTTAACCTTTTATAGAATGGATAAAATCTATGGCAGCATTCTTCCAGTCTTTATGATTCAACAGCGCATGCACAAAGGCTGTTCCGATAATTCCGCCATCTGCTTTTTCGGTGACATTTTCAAAATCTTCCTTTGATTTTATTCCGAAACCGATCATTACAGGGTTCTTAATGGGAAGGGAAGCAAGCCTTGACAGGTAATTTTCATTTTTCAGGACGGCATTTTCATTTCCGGTGGTGGATGAAGAACTTACTGCATACAGAAATCCTGAGCTTAAAGAATCTAAATACAGAATTCTTTCGTCAGAAGTTTCTGGGGTAACCAGAAACGTAAAATTAAGATTATACTTTTTTAAGATCTGCTGATAATTATTTTCAAATTCAATCGGAGGCAGGTCTGGAATGATCAGCCCTGAAACTCCACTTTCCGAGCATTCACGACAGAATTCTTCAAATCCGAAACTCAAAACAGGATTGATGTACCCCATTAGAATGATAGGAATATGTATTTCTTCTTTTACTGTTTTTAATTGGGAAAACAGTTTCTCAATCGTCATTCCGTTTTGTAAAGCCTGTTCGTGAGCCTGCTGGATCACCGGGCCATCTGCTACCGGATCAGAATAGGGCATTCCGATTTCCATCATATCAGCACCCGACTGCTGAATCAGTTTTATAATGTCACCGGTATCTTCCAGTTGCGGAATTCCTGCTGTGAAATATATGTTTAGTTTTTTCATTGTTATAATATAGATGTTAGAAGTTAGAAGGAGTTATTATAAATTGGAAGTGCTAAAGGACTAATCTCTAACTTCTCATTTCTCTTAAATACGTTTCCATATCCTTATCTCCACGTCCACTCAGGCAGATCACGACAATATCATCTTCCTTAAATTTCTTTTTATCTAAAACCGCCAGGGCATGAGAGCTTTCCAGGGCTGGAATGATTCCTTCCAGTTTTGTCAATTCAAAAGCAGACTGTAAAGCTTCCTCGTCATTGATACTGAAAAATTCAGCCCGTTTTTCCTTAAATAAATGAGCATGGAAAGGCCCGATTCCCGGATAATCAAGTCCTGCAGAGATAGAGTGGGGCTCGATCACCTGTCCGTCCGTGGTCTGCATAACCAAACTTTTGCTTCCATGGAGTACACCCAATGTTCCCAGGAAAGTCGTTGCGGCAGATTTCCCTGAATCAACGCCTAATCCTCCTGCTTCCGCAGCAATGATTTTTACCTCTTTTTCCTCTACAAAATGATAGAAAGTTCCGGCTGCATTACTTCCTCCACCTACGCAGGCAATCACATAATCAGGGTTTTCTCTTCCAATTTTTTCGTGAAGCTGCTCTCTGATTTCTTTTGAAATGATGCTTTGGAATCTCGCTACCAGATCGGGAAAAGGGTGAGGACCAACGACGCTTCCTATTACATAATGGGTTGTCACAGGATTATTGATCCAGTCTCTAAGAGCTTCATTGACTGCGTCTTTCAGTGTTTTTGATCCGGAAGTTGCCGGAATTACTTCTGCACCAAGCATTTTCATTCTTGCTACATTCGGAGCCTGTCGCTGGATGTCTATTTCACCCATATAAACGATACATTCCAGACCCAGCAGGGCACATGCTGTTGCGGTAGCCACACCATGTTGTCCGGCACCAGTTTCTGCGATGATCCGGGTTTTACCTAAACGCTTGGCCAAAAGAACCTGCCCTAAGGCATTGTTAATCTTATGTGCTCCCGTATGGTTGAGATCCTCTCTTTTTAAATAGATTTGAGTATTGTACTTCCGGCTTAGATTTTTAGCAAAATAAAGTGGGGTAGCACGTCCTACATAGTTTTTAAGCAGATCCTGATACTCATTCTGGAATTCTTCAGATTCTATAATCTCCAAGTAGTTTTTCTGCAGTTCCTCTACATTCGGGTAAAGCATTTCAGGGATAAAAGCACCTCCAAATTCACCATAATATCCGTGCTCATCAGGGTTTCTATAATTCATTGTATTTTCTTTAGTCATTAAATAAGCATTGTTTTCCGGGCTAAGCTGTTCAAGAAGTTTCCGGGTTTCTTCCGATGTATTAAAAATTAAAATATCATCGTCTTCAGAGGCAATCCATCCGTTATCTCCGTTTTCAAGAATAGCTTTAGCCCTGTTTTCTAAAATTGTAATAGGGCAGCGTTGGTAAAAAGGTCGAAGATCATTCAAACAGAACCCTATAGTTTCAATATTTCTTTGAATCAGATTGTCTTTAAACGCTGCTGTCAATTGTGATCCATATCCTTGTTTCTTTTGTGCAGAAACCAGTCCAACTGCCTCAGCAAAGGAATACTGTTTGCCTGCGATCTCTAAAACAAAATCAAAATTGAGTCTTATAACAGCCAATATTTTACCTTCTAAATCCTTTAGGAAATGAAATTCCGAATCTTTAAAAAAAGTGCGGAAATCTGAAGGGCTCATTTCGTGCCAGTCGGGGAATTCCCAAAGTCTTATTATATGCGCTGTTTCGTGATCCGTCAGCTCATGTGGTTTTTTAATTTGATAATTCATCAGTTAAAGTGTTGATAAATTGTATATTATGATTGCGCTGTTGTCTTGTGATCAGTTTTTTATGATGCATTAATTCTATTTTGCTGCTGAGATCAATTAATGTAGCGGTGTCTATTTTAGATTCATACATCGTAACTGCAATTTCCAGATTGTCTATTAAAAAATAGGGATCTGAACTTTCATAAAGAAGAAATATTTTTGCATAAATCTTACCGAGATCATATTTGATATTCGCTTTGACATGACTGTCTAAAAATTTATCAGATATAATCACAAGATAATAGCTGTTCCAGAGACTGATTCTTTCAAAGAAATATTGGATGTCATTTTCATCAAAGCTTTTCACAATACCAATAAATTCCTGCAGTTGTCCGTCAATGGTCCAGTATTCGGTATCACTGTCATTCTGCGAAACAAAATTATACAGGGACTGGATTTTTTTATTCCCGAATTTCGGAGGAAATAAGGTTTTGTAGAATGTTTTTTTTAGCAAATGTATATTCATCATCTGGGCGTGTATTTTTTTTGTGTTTTGAAACTCATGAAGACTATTTATTTTATATAACCTCCTTTGTTTCTTTCGAAATGAATTTTTTTATTTTTTCCAGATCTTTATTTCCTGGTGCTATCTCAAATTTTGAATTAATGTCTGCCGCAAAAGGTCTGTGGTTCAAAAAACGGATATTTTCAATATTCTCTTCTGAAATTCCACCACTCAAAAAGTACGGAACCGGAATATTTATTTCATTCAGGATATTCCAGTCAAATTGTTCCCCCGTTCCTCCGAATGCCTTGCTATCGGTATCGAAAAGGAAATAATCAACAATTGAGAGGTGAGAATGGATCATGTCTTCTATTTTCTTTGTGGTTTCCTGATCAGTGCTGCCAATTCTGATGACCTTAATAATCTTAACGTCTGGCCGTAATTTTTGTTTTAGTTCAGTAATAAAATCTTCATTTTCATCACCGTGAAGCTGAATAAGATTCAAGCCAGCTCTGTCTGCAATATCTGTAATAGTATCTGTTTTTTCATTGACAAAAACTCCTGTTTTACCGGTGTGGCTGATCTTAGAAATGTCTTCCAGCTTCAGATGATTCAGAACATACCTTGGAGATTTTTTATAGAAAATAAAGCCAAGAAAATCTGTTTTCAGCGAAATCAACTCCCGGATCTGTTCAGGTTTTGTCAAACCACAGATTTTGAGTTTGTAAGGCAGATGGCAGGTTTCATATTTCAGGTTCATATCCTATTATTTAGCTTTTAATTCGTGCATTTTACTAATCATTACATCATCAAAGTAAATTCTTCAAACGCCCTGGCCGGATCTTCATTCCTCATAAAATATTCTCCCATCAGAAATCCGTCAAATCCTTTTTCCTTCAAGTATTTAAAGTCTTCTATATTGTAAATACCGCTTTCTGCTACAGATAAAACCTCCTTGGGAAGTAAATCTTTTAACTGTACAGAATGCTGAAGGTCAACTTTAAAGTCTTTTAAATTTCTATTGTTAATTCCCACCAGATCAATTTCAGCATTACAATGTCTTAATTCTTCTTCTGTATGGATTTCCAGCAGAACCTCGAGATCAAGATTGTGAGCCAGTTCTGTAAATTCCTGAACCTGACCAGGAGAAAGGCATGCCGCAATCAGCAAAACAGCATCTGATCCGATACTTTTAGCTTCATAAAACTGATACTCATCAACCATAAAATCCTTTCTTAGGATTGGAATATTGATATGCTTTCTTACATTCAGGATATCATCAAAATCTCCTCCAAAAAAATCTCTGTCCGTAAGAATTGAAATTCCTGATGCTCCGAAACGTTCATAGGCAGCCACTACGTCCAACGGTTGAACCTGATCATTGATGATTCCTTTTGAAGGGGATTTCCTTTTAAATTCAGCAATAATGCCGCTTTTATTTTTTACGGATTCTTTCAGTGAAAAACTTTTTCGTGCGAAAAGCTCTGAATTCCTCAGTTGTTCAATAGAAACCTTAGCTTTTGAAACAGTAATTTCCTCTTTTTTCCTTGCAATAATTGTATCGAGTATAGTCATGTTTTTTAGAAGTTAGAAGTTAGAAGTTAGAAGTTAGAAGTGACCGAAAGTATCTAATACTTTTCAACAGCAGTCTTCATCATTAGTAGTATTAGCCATTCATCAATAATTCGAGACTCTTTAATGCTTTTCCGCTTTCCAGACTTTCTTTTGCCATCAGGAGACAGTCTTCATAGGAGCCAAATTTCTGCGTGTGGAAAAGGGCAGTGGATGCATTGGCAAGAACCACAGAATTCTGTTGCTGCGAACCGTTTCCTTCCAGAATATTCCTGAAAATTTTGGCAGACTCCTGAGGTGTTTCTCCACCTTTGATGCTTTCCGGGCTTACAGACTCAAATCCCAGATCCTGCGCAGAATAAATCTCTTCACCACTTTTTGTAATGATCTTACTGTCCTGGGTAAGGCTTATTTCATCATATCCGTCCAGGCCATGCACCAAGATAAACTCCTGTTGTTCTTTTTGCAGAAGATATTGATAGATCCTGGCAATTTCAAGATTATAAACTCCTATTACAGAATATTTAGGTTTCGCAGGGTTTACCAATGGCCCCAAAAGATTGAAAAATGTTCTCAGTCCTAAAGCCTTTCTTAAAGCTCCTACAGATTGAAGGGCCGGATGAAAATACGGTGCATGCAGGAAACAGATATTCGCCTTTTCAAGATCTTCATTCAATTGGTCTGAATTATTTTTGAACTGATAGCCAAGTTCTTCCATAACATTGGATGATCCGGTGGTGGCAGAAGCTCCGTAATTTCCGTGTTTGGCTACTTTCTGTCCTGCTCCGGCTACAACAAAACTTGCCAGAGTTGATATATTGATTGTATTTTTTCCGTCGCCCCCTGTTCCCACAATATCCATTGTGTCTCCGAAGTCAAGACTTACCGGAACAGCCATCTGCAGTAAGGCTTCCCTGAAACCTTCAAGTTCCTTCAGGGTAATATTCCGCATCAGAAAAACGCTGATAAAGGCTGTAACTTCTGCAGTATTAAATTTATTCTGTGCGATCTCGATCATCGTTGCCTTTGCCTCAGATTTGGACAAAGTGTGATGATTGAACAGGTATTGTAATATTTCTTTCATTTGAGGCGTTTTTATGGTGTTGGAAGTCTCTATTGTTTTCAAGGTAAAAGGAAGTTTTTAATGATAACTTCTCCATCGGGAGTTAAAATGCTTTCAGGATGGAACTGTACACCATGTACATCATAGGTTTTGTGCTGCAATGCCATGATCATTCCGTCCTTATCTACGGCCGTAATTTCCAGTTCTTCGGGAAAACCTTCGGGATTAACTGCCCAGCTGTGGTATCTTCCTACTTCTATTCCTGAAGTAAGATTCCTGAAAATTTTTGTATTTTCTTTTACCAGCTCGGCAGAAGTGGCAACTCCATGAAAAATTTCTGAGAGATTGATGAGGTTTCCTCCGAAAGCTTCTGCGATAGCCTGCTGTCCAAGACACACTCCCAGAATACTTTTTGTAGGAGCATATGCTCTGATCACATCCAATAGAATTCCTGCTTCTTCGGGAATTCCGGGACCCGGAGAAAGAATGATTTTATCGTATTTTTCTATTTCTTCCAGAGTAATCTGATCATTCCTTACGACATCCACCTTTTGATTCAGAATTCTTTCAATGATCTGGACAAGGTTGTACGTAAAGCTGTCATAGTTATCAAAAACCAGAACTTTAAGTTGTTCCTGATTTCCTGTCTGATTTATATTGTTATTCATTTTTTGTTTTTTAATTGTTGAGGTAGTGGTACTGGTTGATAGTTATTGTTCACTCATCACTCTTAATTCATCACGATCTTTCCGGCCTTGTCTACCGCTTTTTTTAGGGCATTTAATTTATTATTGACTTCCTGCAGTTCGTTTTCAGGAACTGATTTTGCGACCAACCCCGCCCCGGCCTGATAATAAAGGGTATTGTTTCTGCTTAAAAAAGTACGGATCATTATAGCCTGATTACAGGTTCCGTTTAACCCGATCATACCGATGCATCCCCCATAATAACCACGGGAATCTTTTTCATACTGATCAATAAGTTGAAGAGCTCTGTGTTTGGGAGCACCGCTTAAGGTTCCCTGTGGAAACGTTGCAGAAACCATATCCAGAGGGTTGATGTTTTCAGGAAGATCGGCAGTAACTTCGCTTACCATATGAATCACATGAGAGAAAAGCTGGATCTCCTTAAGTTTGGTAACAGTCACGTTTTTGCCCAGTTTTCCGAGGTCATTTCTTGCTAAATCCACCAGCATGGTATGTTCCGCATTTTCTTTCGGATCATTTTTCAGTGCTTCAATAGATTGAAGGTCCGTTTCCAGATGCCCGGTCCGCTTGAAGGTTCCTGCAATAGGATGGATGATAGCCTTGTTATCTTTGATGATCAGCTGGCTTTCAGGGCTGGATCCGAATAATTTGTAATTTCCGTAATCAAAAAAGAAAAGATAAGGAGAAGGATTGATATTCCTAAGCGCACGGTATACATTGAATTCGTCTCCTTTGAATTTCTGTTCAAACCTTCTGCTTAACACCAGTTGGAATACATCGCCTCTCATGCAGTGTTTCTGAGCGGTTTTTACCAGTTCGATATATTCTTCATCTGTAAGATTAGAGGTTTCGTTACCGATTTTTTCAAAAGGGTAGACCGGGGTATTTTGATTTCTGATCAGATTTTCCAGCAGATAAAGGTCAGATTTTAAACCGGGAATTTGATTTTCAATAATATGCATCTCATCGTTGTAATGGTTGATGGCGATTACATATTGGTATAACCGGTAACGGAGAATAGGAATCTCTACTTCCGGACTCTGCGGTTTTAAGTTGATATTTTCGAAGAACTGTACAGCTTCAAAACTTGTATATCCAAAAAGACTCTGAGCGGTCTGTTCAATAGGATCATGAGTAGTCTCACATTCGAAGATGCTTTGGAATTCATCAAAAATATCCGTGATATTACGTTCTCCGATCAGGTGTTTCACCGGATCTGAACACGGCAGTTTGATTTCAAACTCAGTAAGGTTTTTAACCTCAATTCCTGCAACAGCATTTACTGCAATAAATGAAAAGTTATTGTCAATATTCTTGGAATCTGAGCTTTCCAACAGGATTGTATCCCGGAACCTGTCTCTGATCTGAAGATAGATATTCATAGGAGTATAAAGGTCTCCCAGTGTTTTTTTGGAATCTGTCTTTATTTTTATTTTTTGAATGGACATCTTACTTGTATTTTTTTGTTTTGGATTAAATAAAAAAAGGCTTCAACGGAATCCGTCAAAGCCTATATATTGTGTATTTTAATTATTCTGCTATCACTAGCAACATGACAATACCTCCAGACCCGACGAAGAGTTTGAAAGCCACCACCAAATATTGTTGCTCATATTAAACATGGGACAAATTTAGAAATTTTTTTATTACAAAAACAAGAAAAAAGTCAAAAATTAAAAAACTTAAAATAGAAATCCTTTACTGGAGACGTTTAAGCTCCTTTTTTAATTCTTCAATTTTCATTTTATATTCTTCACTGTCATAGCTTTTTACATAGTCTTCCAAGGCGGAAATATATTCCTGAATGAATTCTTTATTGGTTCTGTCTGCTTCATATTTAATCTTCGCAGATTGTATAGGGGCTATTTTTTCATACTTCAGCAGATTGTTTCCTTCCTCAGATTGATAGTAGAGAATTACAATGTTTTTCTCATATCCCGGAATATATTTTACAGGAAAATGCTGTCCCATCCCTGGAATTCTTATCGCGTTTTCGATAGGGTAGATGGTTGCGCTTGTCGTAGAAAAAAATGTTGAGGTATATTTTCCATCCTTTTTCTTAACAATGGCTTCATAATCATGAATGTACATGTCGTTCAGAGTAGAATTGGTTTCTACATCGGAAGTGATTACAGCGGTGCTTTCCACACCGTATTTGTTTAAAAACCAGGCATTAAGATACTGTCCGGCAAATCCATTCAGAATAGCCAGAGGAATGATGGGAGCAAGGAACCATGCTTTTTTGGTCAGAATAGAAAGTAATATAAAGAATACCAGGAGTATGATCACAGTATAAAAGCCGTGATGACTGGTGAAAAACAGTATTTTGGAGATCCATATCATAGCTTAAATTTAAAATTATTGACGCACATAACCATTATCTAATCATTAATTTTATTGTAAAATATGAGCAATGTGGAGATAAGTCATGAGTTTAAAAGCTTATTTTTTCTATTTTTGTCTAAATTTTATAGAAAAAATAATGAGAAAAGTATTAGCAATTGCATTCATCGGAAGTTTATTCGTAGTAAACTGCTCTAAGAAACCAGATCATACATTACAGGACAGCAACACAATGCTGGAAGAACCTGAAGTTACAACGGTGGTAGATTCTACAGCTAAGAAAGCTGCTCCTGCTGCTGCAACAACTCCTGCAACAGCTGCTCCTGAAGCGGCTAAAACAGACTCTACTGCAGCAAAAAAATAATGAAAAAATTCCTTTTAGCAGGAGCTTTAGGATTTTTAATCCTTTCCTGTTCTAAAAAAGAAAATACGGAAGCATCATCTATGCCTTCTGAAACATCCGCTGTTTCGGAACCGGCAAAGACCAATCTTTCAGGTGACCAGATCATGGAAACATTAGACTGTTCAGGATGCCATTCCGTAAATGAGAGAATGATAGGACCTTCTTATAAGGAGATTGCAGGAAAATATTCTGAAAAGGATATTGAACTGCTTGCTTCTAAGATTATAGAAGGCGGAAGCGGAGTTTGGGGAGGCGTTCCGATGGCTGCCCATCCACAGGTATCTAAAGAAGATGCTAAAAAAATGGTAGAATATATTTTGAGTCAGAAAAAATAAATATGACTACTGAAAAATCCAGTCTGCACACAAGAAATCTGCATCGCAATCCCTATGATTTTGATCAGCTCATTTCTTGTGTGCCAGAACTGAAACACTATGTATTTGTTAATGCTTATCAGACGGCTACCATTAATTTCAGCCTTCCAAAAGCTGTAAAACTTCTTAATCAGGCATTACTCTTACATTTTTATAATATCAAAAACTGGAATATACCTGAGGCAAATCTATGTCCTCCAATTCCCGGAAGAGCAGATTACATCCACTACATTGCTGATCTTTTAGCCGAACAAAGATCAGGAGTTCCCACGGGAAATCCTGTATCAGGTCTGGATATCGGAACAGGGGCAAACCTTGTTTATCCCCTACTGGCTCACAGGTCTTATGGCTGGACAATGATGGGAACGGATATCAATCAGGATTCTTTGGAAAATGCACAGCGTATTTTGGACCATAATCCGGATTTATCGCCTGCGATTCAAGTAAAACATCAGCCAGATCCTGTTCATATTTTCAAAAATATCATAGAAAAGGGAGATCGTTTCATGTTTTCTATGTGTAATCCTCCTTTTCACGATTCTGAGGAATCTGCCCTGAAAGGAAACCTTAGGAAAACAAAAAACATTAACAGATCAAAGTCTAAAAAGCCTCTGCTAAATTTTGGAGGACAACAGTCGGAATTGTGGTGTGAAGGTGGTGAGATAGCTTTTATCTCAAAAATGATTGAGGAAAGCAGCCAATACGCTTCACAAGTCTTATGGTTTACCTGTCTGGTTTCTAAAAAAGATAATTTACCTAAGTTGATTACCCTTTTGAAAAAGGTGAAAGCATTAGATATCAAAACGATAGATATGGCTCAGGGCCAAAAAGTAAGCAGAATGCTGGCTTGGACCTTTATTCCTCAAAAAGACCGCAAAAATTGGCTTTAAAATTTTAAGGGCCAACTTACAACAAAAGTCAATGGTCATCTTTGTGAGTCGTTTCAATGGCTGGATTTAATGTAATAGTCAATTTTATTTCGCAGATGGCTGTCAATATTAATTCATAAAAAATAACTGTGAGGTAGGTCAACAGCTGACCATTGACGCTTAAACTGTTAATTCTCAATGATATCTTCATCTATAAATTCACGGGGAAACCAATTCACGATTCACCATTGCCTCCATATCTTGGACATTTAATAAATTTCTGACAAAAGCCATTGATGATGAATTCAAAAATGCCTAAATTTGTACGCTTTTAGAAAAATAAGAAATGCAATTATCAGAACAAGAAATCATTAGAAGAGAAAAGCTGAATAAGCTTACTGAAATGGGAATTAATGCATTCCCTGCGGAGGAGTATACGATTACAGATACTACAGAATCTATAAAACAGGATTTTTCTGAGAATAAACAGGTGAAGATCGCTGGTAGATTGATGTCCCGCAGAATTCAGGGAAAGGCTTCTTTTGCTGAATTGCAGGACTCTAAGGGGAAGATCCAGGTCTATTTCAACAGAGACGAGATCTGTCCGGGTGAAGATAAAGAACTGTACAATGAAGTGTATAAGCACCTTTTGGACATTGGAGATATTATCGGTATCGAAGGAACTTTATTTACTACTCAGGTCGGAGAAATGACGATCTTAGTAAAGAACTTTACCCTTCTTACTAAAGCTTTACGTCCTCTTCCTCAGCCCAGAACTGATGAAAATGGTGTAGTGCACGATGGATTTACAGATCCTGAATTAAGATACAGACAACGTTATGTGGATTTAACGGTTAATCCGCAGGTGAAGGAGATCTTTGTAAAAAGAACAAAAATGTTCAATGCGATGAGGACTTTCTTCAACGATGCAGGATATTTTGAGGTAGAAACACCTATTTTGCAGTCTATTCCGGGAGGAGCGGCCGCAAAACCGTTTATTACCCATCACAATGCTTTAGATATTCCGTTATACTTGAGAATCGCTAACGAATTATATTTGAAAAGATTGATCGTGGGAGGTTTTGACGGTGTTTATGAGTTCTCTAAAAACTTCAGAAATGAAGGAATGGACAGAACCCACAACCCGGAATTTACAGCCATGGAAATCTATGTAGCCTACAAGGACTACAACTGGATGATGGATTTTACCGAGAAACTTCTGGAATTCTGTGCAGTTCAGGTTAATGGAAGTGCAGAGTCTACTTTCGGAGAACATACAATCAATTGGAAAGCTCCTTATCCTAGGGTTTCCATGACAGAAGCAATTCAAAAGTTTACTGGTTTCGATATCACGGGTAAAACTGAACAGGAACTGTTTGATTTTGCTAAATCTATCGGAATTGATGTGAATGAAACGATGGGGAAAGGAAAATTAATTGATGAAATCTTCGGTGAAAAATGTGAAGGAAACTTCATCCAGCCGACGTTCATCACAGATTATCCGATCGAAATGTCTCCATTGACTAAGAAACACAGAAGCAAAGAAGGTCTTACAGAACGTTTTGAACTAATGGTTTGTGGGAAGGAGATTGCCAATGCATATTCCGAGTTAAATGATCCTATTGATCAGAGAGAACGTTTTGAATCTCAAATGACCTTGTCAGAAAGAGGGGATGATGAAGCGATGTTTATCGACCAGGATTTCTTAAGAGCATTAGAATATGGTATGCCTCCAACTTCCGGATTGGGAATTGGAATGGACAGACTAATCATGTTCCTGACGAACAATGCATCTATCCAGGAAGTGTTATTCTTCCCTCAGATGAGACCGGAGAAAACGGTTCCTCAGATTGAATTGGGTGAAGATGAAAAAGTGATTCTGGAAATTTTAAAATCAGGAGAACAGGTTTCATTAAATGAGGTGAAACAACAAAGTCAGCTTTCCGGTAAAAAATGGGATAAAGCATCTAAAACTTTAACCAAAAATAATTTGGTGAAAGTGGAGAAGATTGATGACAATCTTTTGATGAAATTAGCCTAATATTATCAATATATAGTATAAAAGACTGCCTTTTGGCGGTCTTTTTTTTCTGTTATAAAGAAGGGTATTCTTTGTATATTGACCTCTTCAATAGTTTGAGCTGAAACCTTGATTAGACATGCCCAAACGTATCAAAATTCTTCAGCCTGTTGTACTGTACACAGCTCATGCAGAAAGTTCTAAAACTTCTGACTTTCTGCATGAAGGAGAAATCGTAAAATTTAACCGTGAAAAAAGGCGGAATGGAATGAACTGGATGGAAATCTATTTCCATGGAAAGAAAAATTGTATAAAGAAAGATTTTTCTAAAATGTCCATATTAAGGAAGGTAAAGCTTATTGACGATTCTTGTACTGTCGTTTTCGATACATAGAAAACGACAAAAAATTATGGATTCAATGATTTATTTACTCCACATCAGCTTGACGGTATTGATCAGGGAGTTATAAAGATGAAGAGGATTTATGATGAAGCTCAAAAAAGAAAAATAGGTGAACTTGTATTATAATAAAACAGTCGTAGAGGTTTCAAAAAGAATTTTTTCAAGAGGAGAAGAAATCATTATTACTAACAAAAATGGAATGTTTTTAGAAGTTTTATATGGTAAAAAGTTTGGGTATATTTTATCTGATGTTGTTTAGTATGAAGCAAGAAATTGGTAGGTCACTGTTGTGGTGGTTGTAGTGATTTTAGGAATGACAATTGGGAGCTTTTATGCATTAATAGATAATGGTTGGACAATTACAGGTTTAATAATTTATATTCCTGTAATTATTATTACCGCTATAATTGTGATTGGTATAAAGTTCATTTTATCAATATTCAACATTATATTTCAAAATATAAGAAAGCGTGTATAAACATGAAAGGCACAGAACTATTCTGTGCCTTTTTCTTTTTTCCATTTTCGCAGCTGAGCTCTGAAATTCTTAAACGGTGCTGCGGTATTGATATGTATCCATTTCCAGACCGGCCATTTCGCTGGTGTTGTAGCCCATTGCCTCTGTTCAGGAATGAATAAAGTTTCGTGATCAAGACTTTCAATCCACTTTATAATTTCATTGACCTGCATCTGTAATAATTCTCTCTGTTGATGAAGGCTGTAGCCCTCATACTTGCTGTAAAAGGATTGATACAAACCTCCCAAATTATTCCATTTATATTCTGGTGCCGGAGTTTGTACTTTTAGTCCTTTTTTCTCGTCAGCCTCCCATTGTAATAGGAGGGCAGTCCATCCCAGCTGATACGCTATATTCTGTGAAGGAGTTTTATCGATTCCAGATTTCAGAAGATCTTTTTTATCTTCAGAGATGTCATCAAGCTCCTGGTCATATAAAAGATGATTCTTCTTTATAGCTTCAATAAGTTCGGTTTTGTCCTTATACTGTACCATATATTACTTTCTCAGTCTGCTGAATGAAGCCATCAGGTAAAACAAAAACGGCAGGATAAACAGAGAGCCAAGAATCAGAGCCCAACCTAAAGCAGCTATTGTTTTCGGAGGAGCCATATGTGCGAGCAGTGATAGATGCTGTCCGTTTCCAAGTAAAATAATATCAGGATTATGCTGATAAGTAGCGGCTACAAGAATCATCACCATCTGAAAGCCTGCCAATGCCCGTACAGGAAGCAGTTTTCGAAGATGAAGAGCGCGAAGGATCAATCCTAAAGCTACAGTAGCAAAGGAAATTGCCATAACTCCCAACGGTTTAGAAAATACCCACATCACAAGAGGGATATCAGATAGGTAAGCTGTTAAAAATACAAGCATTCCTGTGATCACAACGAAAATCATCGTTTGTTTTGATTTTTTGATCATCAATGTAAGATCAGCTTTATCGCGGGTTTCTCTTAATGAAAAGATAGAAGCCAGATAAGCACATAAGGCTACAGTAAACAGCCCGACCGAAACACCAAACCAGTTTAACCAGCTGAAAATATATAAGTCCGCAAATCCTACAGCATCAGGATTGATAGAATGAGAAACCGTAGCGGCTGCAATCAATCCTAAGAAAAATGGAGTAAGCAGACTTGCATAGTAAAATATCTGTGTGTACACAATCTGCATATTGTCTTTTACGGCATCATAATGTCTGAAGGTAAAAGCTGTTCCTCTCGCAATAATACCTAAAAGCATCAAGACTAAAGGGATATGAAGGTAAGTGGACATCGTCGTATAAATCTCCGGAAATCCCACAAAAAGAATTACGATTGCAATAATCAGCCACATATGATTAGCCTCCCATACCGGAGCGATGGATTCATACATGATTTCCTGGGTTTTATGACGGGCTTTTTTATGCGTGAAAAGTTCTACAATCCCGGCTCCGAAATCAGCACCGCCCAAAATGATATAGAGGCATATAGAAAGCCATAGAAAACCTATAACAACGTAGATCATGATTTTTTGTTTTTATCGTTAAACTGAGGGTCTGTAGGATCGTAAAGTTTGGGTACCATCTGGATCTGTCTTCTCAATAGAAAGATAATAATCAGAGATAATGATACAAAAATAGCCGTAAAGAAATAGAAGGAATACTGTATTCCCGGCATAGGTGTTACGGCATCTACGGTTTTCATAATTCCGTAGATAATCCAGGGCTGTCTTCCAACCTCGGTCACCGTCCATCCGGCTTCAAGGGCAATATACCCGAAAGGGGTAGCAAACAGAAATGTTTTTAAAAGCCAGTTTTTTTCAAGCCATTCTTTTTTGAAGAAGAAAGCGTACAGATAAACTCCTCCAATACAAATCATGACAACACCGAAGAAGATCATAATTTGGAAAGCGTAATGTACGACCGCTACCGGTGGCCATTCGTCTCTTGGGAAATCATTTAATCCTTTTACTTCATGATTGAAATCATTGCTCACCAGGAAGCTCAGTACTTTAGGGATTTTAATCGCATATTTCACTTCTCCTTTTTCCTGATCAGGAATCCCGCCAATAATAAAGGGTGCTCCTTTTTCGGTTTCAAAGTGAGCTTCCATGGCAGCCAACTTAATAGGTTGTCTTTCTGCCACAGATTTAGCGGCAACATCACCGCTCAATGGTGCTCCGAATGCTCCGATCAATGCAAATCCGGCTGCAATTCTGAATGCTTTGGTATGAAATTCTACATTCTTCCTTTTCATTATTAAAAAAGCGTGAACCCCCGCAACGGCAAATCCTGTAGCACAAAAGGCAGCCACGGTCATATGAAGAGCCTGAGGAAACCAGGCATCATTAAACATCGCTTTAATAGGGTCTATATTTAAATACTGTCCGTTGATATAATCAAAACCTGTTGGTGAATTCATCCATGCATTAGCAGCAACGACAAGTATTCCCGAAGCTAATCCGCTTAATCCTACCAAAAATCCACAGAACCAATGAAACCATTTATTAAATTTTTCCCAGCCATATAAAAAGAATCCAATGGCAATCGCTTCAATAAAAAACGCTGTTCCCTCAAGTGAAAAGGGCATTCCGAAGATCGGCCCAGCATGCTTCATAAATCCGGGCCACAGAAGTCCAAGCTCAAAAGATAGCATGGTTCCAGAAACAGCCCCGGTTGCAAACAGAATAGCAACTCCCTTGCTCCAGGCCTTAGTAAGTCCTTTATAAACTTCATTATTGGTTTTAAGGTATTTCCAGTGAGCAAATGCCATCAGAAAAGGCATCACCATTCCCACACACGCGAAAATGATATGAAAGCCCAGCGATAAGGCCATCTGCGCGCGGGCTGCAATAAAATCATCCATATTATCAACTTTTGAGTAAATAAATTTAAGCATAAAATACGGATGTAGAATATGATTTAACACAGTTGACGTTTAAGAAATAGGTTATAACTTTAAACTTTTTTGGACAGAAGATCCTTGTTTTTCCATGGTGAAAATCAGGTTTTTTATGAAATTTACCGGAGGGCTTCTTACTGGATGACAAAATGGAAACCAATCAATAACACTACTTTATCATTTAATTGAAGAAACTTTACTTTAGTTTTTTATGGCAGGACGGAAGGAGAAGAATGAAATGATGGAAAATTGGAAAAATTTATTGAAAATAAATAGAGGATAGGATTATAGTAAATAAAATGATAAAAAATTGATCCTGAAAAGGATAAAATTTCTGTATAAAGAACCGTTAAGAATCATGCAGGCTGAGGTCTGCTTTTTTATATACAAGACAATACTTTTTTGACATATTTTAACTTTCATAAGTCGAAAAAAATCACGATATTTGTAGGTCTTTGCATTACGCAAAATTATTAATTTTATATGAGTCAAAAACAATATACAGCTAGCAGTATCCAGGCCTTAGAAGGTATGGAACACGTTCGATTAAGACCATCAATGTACATTGGAGATGTAGGAGTAAGAGGTCTTCATCATTTGGTTTATGAAGTAGTAGATAACTCTATTGATGAGGCTTTAGCAGGGTATTGCGATACCATTTTGGTAACCATCCATGAAGGAGAAAGTATCTCCGTAAAAGATAACGGTAGAGGAATTCCTGTAGATTTTCACGAAAAAGAACAAAAATCTGCTTTAGAGGTTGTCATGACTAAAATCGGAGCAGGAGGAAAATTTGATAAAGATTCTTACAAAGTATCCGGAGGTCTTCACGGAGTTGGTGTATCGTGTGTGAACGCACTTTCCACTTTATTGGTGGCTACAGTAAGCCTTAACGGTAAATTATATCAACAGAAATATTCAGAAGGAAAAGCACTGGCAGATGTTGCTGAAATAGGAACTACTGAGGAAAGAGGAACTGAAGTTTTCTTCCAACCCGATGCAACGATCTTTCAGGAAACTGTTTATAATTACGACACCCTTGCAACGAGATTACGTGAATTAGCCTTTCTGAACAAAGGGATTACGATAACGCTTATTGATGAGAGAACCCCTAACGAAGACGGATCATTCCCTACAGAAATTTTTCATTCTGAAGGCGGTCTGAAAGAGTTTGTAGAATATATCGACGGAAACAGAGAGTCTATCATGGAGAATGTGATCTTCATGGAAGCAGAAAGAGATGATATTCCTGTAGAAGTGGCGATGCGTTATAACACGTCATTCAGCGAGAATCTTCACTCTTATGTAAATAATATCAATACGCATGAAGGGGGAACACACCTTGCAGGTTTCAGACGTGCTCTGACGAGAACATTAAAGAAGTATGCTGATGATTTAGGTATTCCGCAAAAAGAAAAAGTGGAAATTACAGGGGATGACTTCCGTGAAGGACTGACTGCCGTAATTTCTGTAAAAGTAATGGAACCTCAGTTTGAAGGACAGACCAAAACGAAATTAGGAAACTCTGAAGTTTCCGGTGCTGTAGATAAAATTGTTGGGGAAATGCTTTCTAATTTCCTTGAAGAAAACCCTAATGAGGCGAAAATTATTGTTCAGAAGGTTGTATTAGCAGCAAAAGCAAGACAGGCAGCTAAGAAAGCCCGTGAAATGGTTCAGAGAAAATCTCCAATGGGTGGTTCTGGACTTCCCGGGAAATTATCTGACTGTTCTTCAAAAGATCCGGCAGAATCTGAACTGTTCCTTGTAGAGGGAGATTCCGCAGGTGGTACGGCTAAGCAAGGTCGAGACAGACATTTTCAGGCTATTTTACCATTGAGAGGTAAAATTCTGAACGTTGAAAAGTCAATGCTTCATAAAGTATATGATAACGAGGAAATTAAGAATATCTATACCGCTCTTGGAGTTTCTGTAGGTACTGAAGAGGACAGCAAGGCCTTAAATATGGCTAAACTGAGATATCATAAAGTAGTAATTATGACCGATGCCGACATTGACGGATCTCACATTTCTACGCTGATTCTTACCTTCTTCTTCAGATTTATGAAGGAACTGATTGAAAATGGATATATCTATATTGCTCAGCCTCCTTTATATTTATTGAAGAAAGGAAACAAGAAAGTATATGCTTATAACGAGAAAGAGCGTGAAGAATTTACTTTAGAAATGTCTCCGGACGGAAAAGGGGTAGAAGTTCAGCGTTATAAAGGTCTAGGAGAAATGAACCCAGAGCAGCTTTGGGAAACCACTCTTAACCCTGAACACAGAATCTTGAAGCAGGTAACGATTGATAATGCAGTAGAGGCGGACAGTATATTCTCAATGTTGATGGGAGATGAGGTTCCACCAAGAAGAGAGTTTATCGAGAAAAATGCAAAATATGCTAAGATCGACGCATAATTATTAAAAATATATTATAAAAAGCTTCTATTTAATAGAAGCTTTTTATATATTTGGTACAAACCAATAAAAAATAATAATATGTTAACTCTTTTACAAACAGACCCTTATGAAGGGGTCGATGCAATGTCTGGTGCTGCAGCGGCAGGGCTGGGAATGGGCTCCATGATATTCGGATTGCTGATTTATATATTTTATGGATACTGTATGTATAAAATATTTCAGAAAGCAGGAAGAGAAGATGCCTGGGCTGCTTTTATCCCGGTTTACAATATCATCGTAATGCTGGATATTGTGAAAAAACCAATTTGGTGGATCATTTTATTTTTGATTCCTTTGGTTAATATTTATGCATCATGGGTAGTCAATGACAGATTGGCGAAGGCCTTTGGAAAGGAAACTCCTGTATATACTATTCTTTTGTTTTTCTTTGGATTTATTTTCGTGCCTGTCCTGGCTTTCAGTAATGATAAGTATGATAGCAGCAGAATTCCAAATGATCAGTAACCATAAAAAAAAGATATTAAAAGACTTCAGAAATGGAGTCTTTTTTTTATGCTATATTTCAATTACAAAAACATTCATGTAAGAAAGAAAATTTTCTGAAAATTACAAAATATCCATATTTGGAGATATAAATTGTTAAAACCCTAACATAAAAAGATTTCTTTAATGGAAGCTTTTCCGTCATATCACTATTTGTGTTAAAATAAAAAATTAACAGTTATTAAGATTTTATTATTTTTGTCCAATTTTAATAACCATGATGAAAATTTTAATTATAGGAGCTTTATCTACCGCCTCTATATATTTCGCACAAAACTATCCTGTTTCTGCTATTCCCGAAAACTTAAAGAAAAATGCAAGCGTCGTTATTCGGAAAGAAACGACAGCTATAGCAATTAATAAAATTGATGATATTGTCTATAAAAAATCATCGGTAATCACCCTTCTAAATAAAGATGCCGTTGGTTATTCTATTCCAAGAATAGCTTACGGAAAAGGAAATAGCGTGTCGGGTGTAAAAGTGGTTATCTATGATGAGAAAGGAGCAAAAGTAAAATCATATTCTAAAAGTGATTTTACCGACATTGCAGCTAATCCGCAGGGCACATTTTATTCTGATAACCGTATGCTTGTCCTTCCATATGATTATTCAAATTTTCCTTATACTGTAGAATTCAGTTATGAAATAGGTGACGAAAATACGGTATTCATTCCTGACTATACACCATTTTATGAAAATAATGTTTCTTTACAGGAAAGTACTTTTAGTATAATCAATAAGTCGGGGATTAATCTCCGTACAAAAATATATGAATCACCTTTCGGTTATGCAACTGTCAATACAAAAACTGAAAATGACAGTCGATTTTATTCTTTCCAGAATATTGCTGCAATCGATACAAAAGACCTTGCTCCGAGTCCTCAGAAAATACTTCCTAAGGTGAGTTTTTCTCTTGATCACTTTAATCTTGTAGGCAAAAAGGGGAGTATTACTTCATGGCAGGATTTTGGAAAATGGTATTATGACAATCTGCTGAATCCTGTTTCAGTTTCTACACCTCAAATCAAAGCTGAAATTGCATCATTAAATTTATCAGGAACTACGGAAGAAAAAGTTAAAAAGATCTACCAATATATGCAAAGCAAAACCAGGTATATTTTTGTGGCTCTGGGAATTGGTGGATGGCAGCCAATGCTTCCTGATGAGGTACAGAAAAAAGGTTACGGAGACTGTAAAGGCTTGAGCAATTATATGAGAACACTTTTAACTGAAGCCGGGATTCAATCATACTATGCTATCATTAATTCTAATTCTTCACCAGTCAGTTTTGATAAAGATTTTCCTAAAATGGCAGGAAATCACGTCATTCTTGTAATTCCTACCGAAAAAGGTAATATCTGGTTGGAGAACACTTCTCAGGAAATCGCTTTTAATCATTTGAGCTTCAGTACAACAGACAGAAATGTGTTGGCTGTAAAATCCGATGGGATAGAAATAATGCAGACTCCCAGTTATTCTGCGGAGCAAAATACAGGAATTCAGCATATTGATATTCAATTAAATACTGATAAAACGGTTTCAGGAAAAGCAAAACTTTCTTATAAGGGCAGTCAGTATGATTTTAATCTTATCTATCTTATGCTTCCGGAAAAAGATAAAATAGATTTTATGAAGAAGAGGCTTTCCACTCTCAACATTGAAAATCTGGATATTAAAAGTATTACAAACAATAAAGATCAGGGGATTATTGATCTTGATATAGACTTTAAAGCTTCCAATTATTCAAAAATGCTGGGGGAGGGATATATCTTCCGTGCTGTCCCGATTTATAATGATGTATTTTATCAGGAAGAAGAAAATAGAAAACTCCCTTTTGAAAGTAAGCTTTCCTATCAGGATGAGTACCATATTGCCTATCAGGTTCCTGCTAATTATTTTATAGAGGAGATTCCCAAAGATGTAAGTCTTAATTCTGAATTCGGAACCTACAGCATTTCCTTTGTAAAGGAAGACGGGAAACTGCTGGTAAAGCGGACTATAAAAATCAATAAGGGATTGTATTCCAAAGAAAAATATAATGAGTACATCGTTTTCAGAAAAAAGATCCTTAATTCTGATAATTCAAAAATTTTAATAACTAAAAAATCATAATAAACAAAGTGATGAAAAACTTCGTAACCACAAATAAACTCAATGTAGCTGTATGTTGTTTAGCATTTAATGTATTATCTGCACAGCATAAATTTCTTGTTCAACCAGCTTTTGAGGAAACAGATTTAAGAAAAGAAAATTCTCTTATAGAAAAGACTGCACCTGCGGAAATATTGTACCGAAGCGTACGATTTAATGTTTTGAGAGATTTTTCTGTTGAAAAAGAGTATTATTCAAAAATTAAAATATTTAATAAAGATAAGGCTGAAGATTGGCTGAATATAGAAATTCCTGTACAGACTGGAGAGTCCCTCGATAAATATGATGTTAAGGTTTATAATATTTCCAACGGAAAAGTTGAAAAAATTTCAATTGATAAAAAAGATCAGCTGAAAGAGAACTTTGTTAAGGGACTTAAATTTTATAAAGTGGCAGTACCTAATATTTTAGATGGATCTGTTATTGAATACAGTTATAGAATTACAACCAACAATGTATTTGGTCTTACCCATTATCTGGAGCAGAATATTCCGGTAGTTTACCAGGAATATAATCTTGAATATCCTGACTCTTTAGCTTATTTTTTTGATAATACAGGTAATGCTATTGTACCAAAGCATCAGGTTGCTACTACGGAAAGCAGAATGGGAGCTTTATACAACATCTATAGATTTGGGTATGAAAATATGAAACCTATCCGAAAAGAACTTTTTACGAAAGATATGAACAGATTCCGGGGAAAAATAAAACCGGAATTAAAGAAATTTACGACAAAGTACTTCTCTTATGAAGAAATAACGGATTGGAATACGGCTGCAAAAAAGCTTGACGAGATAGATAATTTTGGAGGATATTTGAAGAGTAATGTAAAAGATATTGTTCCAGAAAATATCAAAACATATTACGAACCTTCAGAAAGAGCGAATAAAATTTTTGGTTTTGTAAAAGACAACTACAAATGGAACAGAAAGGATGGAATATTTGCTGAGCAGACAGTCAAGCAGCTGGTTAAAACAAAATCTGGTAGTGGTGCTGATATTAACCTGCTTCTGATTATGCTCTTAAGAAATGCTGGAATTGAAGCAAATCCTTTGTTGATTTCTACTGTTGATAATGGGATTTTAAATATTGTCGCTCCAAACATCGGTAATTTAAACTTCGTGCTTGCATCTGCTAAAATTAATAACAAAATGTATATTTATGATGCAACATCCTTTAATTCTAAAGCTGATCTCCTGCCAGAGAGAGACTGGAATGATTTCGGGATTTTGCTTGAAAAAGATAAAGGAATTACCTTATCTCTTAAAAATACCAATGTAAGTAAAAAAGAACAAACCATTAAAGCCAGCTTAGATATAGAGAATTCTATAGTGAAAGGGACATTTTCTCAAAAAGATAACGGAATGTATGGAATCGAATCCTATGATGAATTTGATATCAATAAAGATAAATACAACGAATCCTTTAAGTCAAAATATGGTGCAGAGATGAAAGATGTAGAATCCAAAGTGCTTCAGAATGGTGATTTTGAAACTCAGATGAAATTCTCAGGTAATAGCTTAATCGATGTTGTGGGAAGTAAGATTGTAATGAATCCTCTTCTGTTTCTTAATAAAGAGAATGAGCTATTTGATCAGACAGAAGCCAGGAAGCACCAGATTGATTTTATTTCTGCATTTGACAAAGAAAAAAGAGTAGAATTGGAAATACCAGAAAATTATAAAGTGGTAAGTATTCCTAAGGATAAAAAAATCAGAACTGATGATAAAGAAATATCCTATTCGTATAAAGTAGAAACTGTAGGCAATAAACTCATTATTACATCCAAGATAAGTACTGCGAACAATACTTATCCAAAAGAATATTATCCCGTCTTTAAACAGATATGGAAAGTGATTTCTGATTCTGAAAATCAGGTTGTTAGCTTAGAAAAGAAAGAAGGGTGAAATTTTTATTAATAAAACAAATGACAAAACTTTTGATTCTTGGCGCTTTATCTACCGCCTCTATATATTTCGCACAAAACTATCCTGTTTCTGCTATTCCTGAAAACTTAAAGAAAAATGCAGATGTCGTCATCAGAAGGGATTTTACGACCATCTTAATTAATAAGATTGATGAAATTAAATATCAGTATAATACCGTAACAACAGTTTTAAACAAAGACGGTGATTCTAAAGCACAGGTATATATTCCCTATAAAAAAGGGGATAATATTTCTGATGTAAAAGTTACTGTTTATGATGAATCCGGAAAGAAAGTAAAAAGCTTTTCAAAATCCGATTTTGGGGACTTTGCCAATAATACTCAGGGGGTCTTTTATTCAGACAGAAGGGTTTTGGCATTATCATATACTTCTGCTTATTATCCTTATACGATTGAATTTTCCTATCAGAAAACAGATGAGAATACCATTTTCATTCCTGATTTTGTACCATTTGCGTCAAAAAATATTTCTTTGGTACAGTCCCAGTTTAAAATAATCAACAAATCAGGGATTGATCTTAAAACAAAGACTTATCCGTCAAAATATAATTACACCTCAGTTTCCGAAGCTGATAATGGAAATGAAAAGGTTTATTCTTACACGAGTGTTCCTGCAATAAATGATGTACTGATGCTTCCTCAGCCAGAAAAAATACTGCCTAAAGTAAGTTTTGCCTTGACCCAGTTCAATTTAGAAGGAAAACGGGGAACCTTGAATAGCTGGGCAGATTTCGGCACCTGGTATTATACCAACCTTGTAGAACCTGTGTCCGTATCTACTCCCGCTATTAAGGCAGAAGTGGCTGCTCTGAAATTAGAAGGTTCAACAGAGGAGAAAGTAAAAAAACTTTACCAGTATATGCAGTCAAAAACCAGATATATATTTGTAGGATTGGGGATTGGTGGATGGCTTCCCATGCTTCCGGATGAAGTTCAGAAAAAAGGATATGGAGACTGTAAAGGACTTACCAATTACATGAAAACTTTGCTGAACGAGGCTGGTATTCCATCTCATTACTGTGTGATCAATTCAGGCACATCCCAGATTTCATTTGATCCGGACTTTCCTTTAATGGGAGGAAACCATGCTATTCTGATGGTGCCAACTGAAAAAGGAAATATCTGGCTGGAAAATACATCTCAGCAAGTAGCTTTTAATCACCTGATCGATGGTACTACAGACAGAAATGTTCTGGCAGTTACCAAAAAAGGAATTGAATTGATCAATACACCTACCTATGCCGCCGAACAAAACAGAGAAAAACAGATCTTAAAAATTAACCTTGTAGAGGATAACAGTATCAATGGAGAGATACAGTTTGCCTATACCGGTAGTCAGTATGATAATAATTTGTCTTATAATTATTTATCTCCAAAGGAACGAATTGAAATCTTGAAAAAGAGATTTGATGTTCTGAATTTTGCTAAAGTGGAAATGAAAGATTTTGTGAATGATAAAGATAATGCCGTCATAAAGTTTAGTATAGATTTTAAAGCAGATAATTATTCAAAAACAGCAGGTGAAAGTTTGATTTTCAGAGCTGTACCTATTTTTACGAATAATTATTATAAATCAGATGACAGCAGAGAACTTCCATTTGAGATAGGACAGTCTTTTGAAGATGAATATGAAATTAATTTTTCTGTTCCAAAAAATTATAAAATTGACGAAGTTCCACAGAATATGATTGTGAATTCAGAATTTGGAACCTATACACTGAATTTTGTTAAAAGTGGTGATTTACTAAAAGTTACACGGTTTATTAAAGTGAATAGAGGCATATTTCCAAAAGATAAATACAACGAGTATGTCAGTTTTCGAAAAAAGACATTAAATGGAGATAACTCTAAGATCTTATTGACTAAAATTTAAACATAAGTATGAAAAAAATATTTTTGACAGCATTTTGTTCTGTCATTTTGATCTGTGTAAATGGTCAGAAACATGAATTTCTCAATCCTCCAAAATTTGACGATGCAGATTTGGCCAGGACAAAATCAGCTTTGGATGAAAATGCACCCGCAGAAATCCTCTATAAATCGGTTCACTTTGGTGTCGATACTTCAACAGGAGATCTGCGGAAAAAGGTTTTTTACAGAGTGAAGATCTATGATAAAGATAAAGCGGAAGACTGGCTGACTCTTGAAGTTCCACTGTATAAAGGATCAAGTGGAGGTGAAGAGATTTTAAATAAAATGAAAGGTTTTGTATATAATCTTGAAAATGGAACTACAGCCACTACAAAAGTAGACAAGAGTTCAAAATACAAGAGTAAAGAAAGTAAAAATACAACGATAACCAAATTTGCCTTTCCCAACGTAAAAAACGGTTCCGTCATAGAATATCAGTATGAAGTTTTCTCACCTTTTTTGTATTCGGTTCCACAGATCATCATAGAGTCTGATACACCATCCCGATATGCAGAATATATTCTGGATACTCCTACTTATATCGCTTATAATGTGAATTATACCGGTTCGTTGACTCCGAAGTACCGAACCATTGAGGAAAGAACAATGTACGGTATGCAGTTTAAAACCTATAGATTCGGGTATGAAAACCTGAAAGGGTTTAAAACTGAAAAATTTGTTAAAAACGATAGAAATTACCGTACAAAAATAAGTGCGGAACTTCATTCTACCAATGTGGGACAGCTTAAAATGCATTCCTCTTCCTGGGATCAGATCAAAGACCAACTGTATAAAGATGAAGATTTTGGTGCAGAACTCAAAAAAACTAAACTGGCTAAAGAGAATATGCCTTCATCAGTCTCAGGTTTGAATTCTGATGCTGAAAAAGCAGATGCTATTTTTAATTATGTGAAAAATACATTTACCTGGAATAAAGACTGGGGAATTTATACAGAAGACGGAATAAAAAAGTTGATAGAAACCAAAACAGGGAATGCCGCAGAAATCAACCTTTTCCTTATTATGCTTCTGAGAGAGGCTGGGCTGAAAGCAGATCCACTCATTATTTCTACCGTAAACCATGGTGTGATTAATTTAGTGTCTCCAAGTATAGTCAGTATGAATTTCGTCATCGCTGCCGTTAAAATCAAAGAGGCATTTAATTTATATGATGCAACATCAAAACAGGCATCAGTGAATAATCTTCCTCCGAGAGACTGGAATCAGTATGGGGTTCTTATCAATAAAGAAAAAGCAATGCTGATGCAGATGGCCAATACTACAGCAAGCTTTAATTATCTTACCACAGAAGCGAAGATCAACGGAGATGGAAGTATCTCCGGAACTTACTCCGATAAAGATACCGGCTCATATTCGATGTCGGTTAAAGAAAGCTACGATGAAAATCCCGAAAAGTATAAAAAACAGTATAAAGATAATTATTCTATAGACTTTACTGACATTAATTCTAAAACGCTGGAAAATGGGGATTTTGAAAGTACCATGAAATTTTCGTCAGACAATCTGATTGATAAAATAGGAAAAAAAATGATCATTAATCCCATGTTATTTTTGAGCAGAAACTCAAATGAATTTGATCAGACCGAAGAAAGAAAGTATCCTATTGACTTTATTTCTTCAATTACAAAAGTGAAAAAAGTAGTTTTGGAAATCCCGGAAGGATATGTGATAGAGGCAATGCCTAAAAGCAAAAAGATCATTACACAGGATAAAGAGATAGAATATAGCTATGTAGCTGAGCAAAATGCCAATAAATTAGAGGTTACCTCTACCATGAAAATTGCAAGTCCGGATTATCCCAAAGAGTATTATCCTGCATTCAGACAGATTTGGCAAACGGCTTCAAAAAGTGAAAACCAGGTCATCAGCCTGATCAAGAAATCATAAGCATATATTATACTTAGATTCTTAGATTAAATAAAATAAATTTTTAAAACCATTCATTTTGTGAATGGTTTTTGCATTACCACTAAAAAATTGAAATTATGAAAAATACAGTTGCCGTTTTGGCAATTTCCTCCTTGCTTGCTTTTTCAGCATGTAAAAAGAAGGAAAGCACCGTAAAACCTTCTGATAAAACAGAAATACTACAGCCGGATAAGCTTGTAGTGGATTCTGTCAAAGTAAGTGACTCTACAAAAATTGGAGATTCACTGACTGTAAGTTTTACTTCTAAATTACTTGTTTTTCCATCTCTGAAAGAAAAAAAACTACTGGACAGTATTTATATTTATGATCAAGGAATTAATGACTTTTCTAAAAAAGGACTTGAAACCTACCTGGTTAATCATAAAAATGAATATTTCAAATCGACGGAGAAAGAAAGTAAAGACTGGCTTTCCGATATTACTTATGCGCAGAACTGGTATACAAGCTCTCATATGAATTTGGCATCTAATGAAAATGATTATATGCATATTGAGTATGTCTGGAGTTCATACGAAGGAGGCGCTCATGATAATTTTGGGTTTTCAGAAAGAGTTTTTGATCTTAAAAACAATAAAAAACTTGAACTCAAAGATGTGACTTCAATGCCAAAAGCCAAACTTGAAAGTTTACTGATGAAGAATCTGAATAAGGAGAACAGTGGTACAACAGACAGTAATGGGGATGTTCAAAACTCAGAAATGTTGCTGGTAGAAGTTATTCCTGCTACCAATAATTTCTATTTTGATCAGAAAAACCTGTATTTCCATTACAGTCCCTATGAGATTGCCGCTTTTGCTGCAGGAGACATTGTTATTCCTATTTCGTGGGACGAATTGAAAGGAACTCTGAATGCAGAATTTAAAGAAAGAATGAAAATAAAGTAAATTAATGCTTCCACATCAGGAAGCATTTTCTATTTTTGCGGTAATGGAAAAAGCAGCTTTTATCATTAATCCTTTTTCGGCCAAAAAAAACTATCAGCCTTTTCTTGACGAACTCAAAAAAAAGGTAGATAACCCTTTGTATTATATCTCTGAATCTATACCAGGGACAGATGATTTTATCAGGGCAAATTTTGATAATGTCGATATTTTTGTAGCGATTGGAGGGGATGGAACAATTTCAACCGTAGCAAGAAATCTTATCAATACTGATAAGATCCTGGCAATATTTCCGGCGGGATCTGGTAACGGCTTCTCCAATGAAACTAAATTTAATAAAAATTTAGACGAACTTTTAGAAAAAATCAAAGCCGGATCTTTCAGAAAGATTGATACATTTACGGTTAATGACAAGTTATCCATCAACGTTTCCGGAACCGGTTTTGATGGAAAAGTGGTCAAAGAATTCGAAAAAACCAGCCGGGGATTCAAAAATTACATTAAAGTATCACTCAAAACATTCTTTAATTATAAACCGATCAAGGTTCAGTTTTCTGATGAGGCGTATAAGCAGTACAACGGAAGATACCTCATGCTGAATATTGCCAACACCCGACAGTTTGGAAATAACGCTTATATTGCTCCCAATGCAAGTAAAAGTGATGGATTGGTTGATATGGTTCTTGTAAAAAAATTTCCATTGACTTATTCAGCCCTTTTTGCTTTCAGAATGTTTACCAAAAGACTGAAAGATGATGAATATGTAACCTATCTTCCTGTTTCGGAAATCTCATTTAAAGTAACGACTAAGAACTGGCATCTCGATGGTGAATTTAATAAAATTGAATCACCGGTTCATGTGAAAGTCTTGCCTGCAAGTTTAAATATTCTTGTATAAGTCGGAAGGTATTGTCATCTTAAAAATACCTTCAAAAATATCAGACTTCCAGTTTTTTCTCGATTTCCGCAGGATGATTCAGACAATATTGTAACTGTTCTTTATCTAATTGCTTTTCCCAGTTTGCTACCACTACCGTAGCCACAGAATTTCCAATTACGTTTGTTAAAGCTCTGCATTCGCTCATAAATTTATCGATTCCTAGTATTAATGTCATTCCTGCAATCGGGATTTCGGGAACAACAGCCAGTGTAGCAGCGAGAGTTACAAATCCTGCTCCGGTAACACCTGCTGCCCCTTTTGAACTTAACATCGCTACGAAAAGAAGCATTAGCTGTTTTTCTAAGGAGAGATCAATATTCAGAGCCTGAGCGATAAAGAGAGAAGCCAGCGTCATGTAAATATTGGTTCCATCAAGATTGAAGGAATATCCGGTAGGAACGACCAGTCCAACAATAGCTCTCGAGCAGCCGGCTTTTTCCAGTTTTTCCATAATTCCCGGAAGAGCAGACTCCGAAGAACTCGTTCCCAAAACCAAAAGAAGCTCCTCTTTCAGATAAAACATCAATTTAAAAATACTGAATCCATTGTACCAGGCAACTGCTCCCAAAACCAATACTACAAAAAGAATAGACGTAATATAAAAGGTTCCAACTAAGAATATCAGGTTCAGTACCGAATGAAGGCCATACTTTCCGATGGTGAAAGCCATAGCTCCAAAAGCCCCGATGGGTGCCAGCTTCATCAGCATATGGACAATTTTGAAAATCGGAGTGGACAAATCCTGCAAAAAGTCAGTTACCTTCTGACTTTTCTCTTTGGTTAAAACCAGAGCAACCCCCATTAAAATAGCTACCAGAAGTACCTGAAGTATATTTTCACCGACCAGTGGACTGAAAAGCGTTTCAGGAATAATATTCATGATAAAACCGGTCAGGGTAGTGTCGTGGGCTTTCTGCTGATATTGTGAAACATCGCCGGATAGAGTAGCGGGGTCAATATTTAATCCGTGTCCCGGCTGTAGAATATTTCCTACGATCAGTCCGATGATCAGGGCTAAAGTAGAAAACGTAAAGAAATAGATCATTGCCTTTACGGCAATACGTCCGACTTTTTTAAGATCGGTCATATGAGCAATACCCAGGGTCAGGGTAATAAAGATCACCGGAGCGATGATCATTTTCACCAGTTTGATAAACCCATCACCGAGAGGTTTCATTTTTTCACCAAGTTCAGGATAGAAATTTCCTAAAAGTATACCGGCTACGATGGCAATAATGACCTGAAAATAAAGCTGATGATAGAATTGTTTCGCTTTCAAAGGATTCTTTTTTAGATTTTGAAGCCGGAAAATTAAGAATTTTTATCTTAAAACATGACGAAAGTCAGTTAATTTGATGATTTTGCAAAAAGATGGAAAAAAGAAAGATGAAGTAGGTTATACAGGTTTTCAGTTGTTATTTAAGTTTTGGGATGGAATATGAATTAAGTGAATTCAATAAAATATGATGTTTTATTTTGTATTGGGTGAAAATAAAAATGCTTCAACTCCACTCAGTATGACAGCATTGATAAATACGTGATCATGAGTGGGGTCGAAGCATTCATAGCCCGTGTGGCCAATCTATTCTACGGCAACAGAATCATCCCCGCGGCCATCTGCCACTGCATGAATATTTCCGTTGTCATCCATCAGGATCAGTTCTGTTTTTCCGATGTATTTTATTTTTTCAATCACATAATTTTTACTCTTGAGCGCTGCAATAGTGCTTTCAGGAAAATTATTTTCCACGGTAATTTTTTCCGGAAGCCACTGGTGATGAAACTTCGGGGCATTCACGGAGATATTCGCATTCAGTTTGAAATCTACCACGTTTACTATTGACTGATACACAGACGTAGGGATGGTAGTCCCTCCGGGAGTTCCGACAACCATATAAGGTTTTCCATTTTTAAGCAAAATAGTAGGTGTCATTGATGAAAGCATCCTTTTGTTAGGTTGGATAGAATTGGCTTCTCCACCTACGGCTCCAAACATATTCGGAACTCCCGGTTTAATAGAGAAGTCATCCATTTCGTTGTTTAAAAAGAATCCTGCTCCGGAAACGACCACTTTGCTCCCGTAATATCCATTAAGGGTAGTCGTTACAGAAGCCGCATTTCCGTCTTTATCTATCACTGATATGTGGGTAGTCTGTGTTGATTCATTGGGTTGGCTGATAATTTTTCCGACCTCTGAGCTTGGGGTAGCTTTGCTGAAGCTGAAACTTTTCCACCTGTTTTTTAAATAAGCATCAGAAGTCAGATAAGCGGTTTTATCTTCAATGAAATCAGGATCACCCATGTATTCTGCGCGATCCGCAAAAGCTCTTCTTTCAGCTTCTGTCATGATCTGAACAGCCTCCGTTGAATTCTGCTGGTACTTTTCAAGGTTTTCATATCCGGCCATTGTCAGCATCTGGGCAAGCAATACACCACCGCTTGATGGAAGAGGCATTGTTACCACTCGGTTTCCTTTGTAATCAAACTCCAAAGGTTTTCTTTCGGCCGTCTTGTAATTTTTAAGATCTTCCAAAGTGATAATTCCATTCCCTTTTTTCATTTCTGAAATCATAAGCTGGGCTGTCTTTCCTTCATAAAAACCTTTTGCTCCCTGTTTCTGAATTAGCCTCAATGTGGCAGCCAGTTCTTTCTGAACCAAAATATCACCGGCTTTCCAGGGAATATCTTTTACAAATACGATGGAAGACGTATTGTGTTTAAGGAATTTTTCTTTGTGTGTATTCAGCATATCGGCTTCCATTTCGGTGATGGCAAACCCCTTTTCAGCCAGATCAATGGCAGGCTGAATAATTTTGTCCATCGGAAGTTTACAGTATTTTAAAGTCGCAAAAAATCCTGCGATACTTCCCGGTATGCCCACTGCCAGTCTTCCATATTGAGAGAGATCGGTATCGGCCTTTCCGTTTTTGTCAACATACATATCTCTGGATGCTTTCTTCGGAGCTGTTTCCCGGTAGTCGAGTGTGAATTTTTCTCCATTGTTTTTAACCCCCACTAAAAATCCACCGCCGCCGATATTTCCAGCCTGAGGATACACTACGGCAAGTGCATATTGTGTAGCTACAACAGCGTCGTAGGCATTTCCTCCCATCTTCATGATTGTAGCACCCGCTTCACTGGCAAGCGGATGTGCAGACACTACTGCGCCTTTATTTTTGACTTTTACTTCTTTTATAATATTGAAATCAGTGAACTGTGCCCAGTAAGCATTACCCGCAAACAGTATTGCTGCAATAAAAAACTTCTTCATAAGATTTTGTTTAAAACAAAAATAGATATTTTTTTAATGTAAACAGTTGCAGATTAAACAAATGGAATGGTTGTGTATGATATGATTGATAGAGATATTTCAGGGTAAGATGGTGAATTGTTAATGAGTTTTTAGGGAATGATGGATATTATTGATTTCTTACAAATATTATTTTTTTTCTGATGCAGATTGGATTCTGTTTTTAAGCCCTTCTTTATTCTTATGATTAGCATGATTTTTTTACTTTTGTACAACTCTAAAAAATATCTAAAAATGGAATCCTATACGGAAAGAATATTGATTACGGGTGCTCTGGGACAGATCGGCACCGAATTGACGAACAGACTTGTTGAAATTCATGGAGCTGACAATGTAGTAGCATCAGGACTGGACAGATGGCAGAAAGGAATTACTGCTGCAGGACACTATGAAAGAATGGATGTTACCAATACACAGCTGGTAAGACAGGTGGTCAAAGATTATGAAATCACTACTGTTTACCACTTAGCATCACTTTTGTCAGGAACTTCAGAAAAGCAGCCTATTTTCGCTTGGAAGCTTAATCTTGAACCTCTTCTTCATTTTTGCGAACTGGCAAAGGAAGGGCTTCTTAAAAAGATCTTCTGGCCAAGTTCAATCGCTGTATTTGGAAAAGGAATTCCAAAACAGAATGTAGGGCAGGATGTCGTTTTAAATCCTACTACGGTATATGGAATTTCTAAAATGGCTGGAGAAAAATGGTGCGAATATTATTTTGATAAATATGGAGTGGATGTAAGAAGTATCAGATATCCCGGTCTTATTTCATGGAAGACACCTGCAGGAGGTGGTACTACAGATTATGCTGTTGAGATTTTTTATGAAGCGATCGAGGAAGGGAAATACACCAGTTTTATTTCTGAAGATACAGGAATGCCTATGCTTTATATGGATGATGCAATCAATGCCACTTTGAAATTAATGGATGCTCCGAAAGAAAGTCTTACAGTTCGTTCGTCTTATAATTTAGGAGGAATGTCATTTACACCGAAAGAACTGGCAGAAGAAATCAAGAAAGAAATACCTGCTTTTTCAATCGATTATAAGCCAGATTTCAGACAGGCAATCGCAGATTCATGGCCAGCTTCAATTGATGATTCTGTAGCTAAAAAAGACTGGGGATTGACTTATGATTTCGGAATTTCTGAAATGACGAAGGATATGATCAAGAATCTTAAAGTAAAATTGGAGAAAAAGTAATTATTTAAAGTTTAAGTTTAAATAATTGTTATTTTAACATCTGATTTTTAATATATTATATATTTTATCTAAAATTTAATTTAAATGATTTTATTGACTTTTAACATCTTGAATATCGAGGCTGCAGACCAAAAGACTGTAGAAATTTCTGATGTCGAAAGATTAAAGATCACTGTAGATAATACCAAAGCAATTCTTCGTATTTTAGATATTCATGATATAAAAGCCAGTTTTTTTGTAGAGATTTCTATCGCAGAAAAACTGCAGAATTTAATAAAAGCAATTTCATCCAAAGGGCATGAAATTGCTTTTTATAATAAAGATTCAAGTCTTCAACAAATTGAAGAAACAAAAAAAAATATACAGGCTCTTTTGGAAAAACAGATTCGGGGAATCCGCCAAAAAGATTTTAAGCAACCTCAGGATAGTTTAAAACTTTTGGAATTTAACTACGTGTCCAATATCGACAATGCAAATATTCTCTTTCCCTTTAAACGTTTAAAAAGGAATACTGAGATCACAGAAGAAGATGGATTAAGTATTGTTCCGGAAAGTATTTCTCCCTACTTTCAATTGCCTTATAATGATTTTATGTTTCAGATCTTACCGATGAAATATTACAGGAATATGGTCTTTGAAACATTGAAAAATGATGACTTTGTTTTGGTTTATATTAATTCCTGGCAGTTCACGGATTTCAAAAAATATAAATTTGACATTCCATACTACAGAAGTTTATTTTCGGGCAAAAAAATGGAGGACAAATTAGATGCCCTCCTTACCTGGATCAACGAGAATGACATGGCGACTTCCCGTATGAAAGATTATATTTTTTAGACTGGTGCTGCAGTTTGAAACCTGATCTTTTTCAATTGTGAATTCTGCTTCGCAAGTGAATAGTATTTTTTTTAAGAGCCACGAACTAAGAACAAAGATTATAGAGTTTGTTTACTAATGGTCAATCCCGTTAGAATTGTTTAACAACAGAAAACATGATTTTCATCTTAAACTCAGCTGCTATCTCCTTCACTTCAAAATTCTTTCACCTTAGAACCGCAACTAGCTAAGCTCAAATAACGTGATTTCCGGTAATACACCCACTCTTCCCGGGTATCCCAGTACTCCAAAGCCTCTGTTTACATACAGGAACTTACCTTCACTTTCATACAAATCAGCCCATTTTGGATAGCGGTACTGTACCGGAGACCATTTTACGTTTTTCAGATCAATGCCAAATTGCATTCCATGGGTATGTCCTGAAAGAGTCAGGTGGATGTTTCCTGGGTGCTTTTTGACAACATAATCGAAATGAGTAGGATCATGGCTCATGAGAATCTTTGGAGCAGATTCCGGTACGCCTTTCAGAGCGTCATCTATTTTCCCGAATTGAGGGAATGGTTTCAGTCCCCAGTTTTCCACACCAAGAATGTAAAGCTTCTCTCCATCTCTGTCGATCACTCTGTTTTCATTTCTCAGCATGTCAAAACCTGCCTGTTTTTCATATTCGATAAGCGTGTCGAGATTTTTCTTTTTAGCATCAAGAGACGTCCATGTCACGTAATCACCATAGTCGTGATTTCCAAGCACTGCCAGTTTCCCGTCTTTTGCTTTAATCTTTGAGAACAATGGAATGAACGGTTTGAATTCATCGGCAATATTATTCACCATATCTCCCGTGAAAAGAACAAGGTCCGGATTCTGTTCATTGATCAGATCGACAGCGTGTTGCAGCTTAGATGGATCTGAAAAACTGCCGCTGTGGACATCAGAGATCTGGATTACCTTATAGCCTTTGAATTTTTTTGAAAGTCCCGGAATTTTTACTTTTATTCTTCTTACCGTATGCCTGTATTTTCCGAATGTGATCCCATCGATGAAAAGAGCAGAAAGAACACCACCAAGACCCAGTCCTACAATGCTTAGAAACTTACGTCTTTCGGGGAAGAAATTTTCTTTCGGCTGTGTTAATCCGATCAGATATCCTCCGGTTCTGAAAATATCATCAATTAATAAAAACAGAACGATGAAAACTTTAGGAAGAATAAAAATCAGGAATAATGAAATGGCGATCTGAGCCCTCATTGAACTTCTGTCTGACCGTTGGAAATGAGTTACCTCATACGCGAAGATTCCGTAAACAGCCAAAGATACCATCCAATATCCAAGTCTTATCCAGAAATTGTCAGTTAAGGTCCTTATAGCCTGATAGATATAAATCTCCAGTACGAGGAAGATAGCGGCAATGATTAAAAAATTTCTCTGCATGATAAAATCTAAAAAAAGCACAAAGAATATGTTTCCCTGTGCTTAATATTTTTATTTATTAATATTTTTAAGGAAATCTGTAAACGATAGCATTGATGTTCATTCCGGCACCTACCGAAGTCATCACAATGTTACCTTTATCTTTAAACGTTTGACCTTCCATTTTTCCTTTAATTATTAAATCATACATGGTAGGAATGGTTGCTACAGATGTATTTCCAAGGTTCTGGATCGTCATAGGGGAAATGGCATGGTCGTAATCTTTCACATCGTAAAGTTTGTGAAGTCTTTCGATCATTGCGTAATCCATCTTGGCATTAGCCTGGTGGATAAGGATTTTATCAATATCTTCAATAGAAAGCCCTGCGTCTCCAATAGTTTCCTTGATTGCAGAAGGGACATTTTTAAGTGCATATTCATAGATTTTTCTACCCTGCATTCTTACGTAAAGGCGTCTCTGGTCTACATTTTCATTAATAGATGGAGCGTTTTCCAGATAGCATAATTCAGGACCGTTGTCGCAGATGGTGTTGTGGGCAATAATACCTACGTTTTCCTGATCTGTAGCCTGTACAATCACTGCACCTGCACCATCAGCAAAGATCATTCTGTTTCTGTCGTGCGGGTCTGTAACACGGCTTAACGTTTCTGCTCCTACTACAAGAATAGTTTTTGCTGCTTTTGCTTTGATCAGATTGTCTGCAAGGATCATCGCTTCTACCCATCCCGGACATCCGAAAATCATATCATAAGTGACACATTTTCTGTTTTTAATACCCAGTTTGTTTTTCACTCTTGCTGCCATATTGGGCATGAAATTCACATATCCGTCTACAGTAACTTCTCCAAAGTTGCTTGCGTAAATAATATAGTCAAGTTCTTCGCCGTCTGTTTTAGCGTCCTCCAAGGCCGCTTTTGCAGCTTCGTAACCGATCTGTGAGTTGGAAAGATCGTCTTCTATAAATCTCCTGTTTTCTATTTCTGTGATTTCTACAAACTTTGCAATGGTTTCTTCTGCAGGTTTATCAATCTTAACTCCGTCTTCAGTGTAGAATTCAGAATCCATGAAATAGTCTCTACCAATAACTCTGTTAGGAATATAGGATCCGGAACCAATAATGATCGTATTCGGCATTCGTTTAAATGATTTTTTAAAGATGCAAAGTTAATAATTAATATTAATAACAGAGAATTAAAAATATTATTAAATTTGCAAAAATTGTACTTTACAAGCGTATGAAAAACAACTCGTCCTTAAAAGGCTTACTTATTGCAGCTGTGGTGTTTATCGTTGCCTTTGGGGTCTACTTCTTTTTTTTGGCAAAGAAAAATTATTTTCTGGTAGACAACCCTACTCCCAATACTTATTATTTTAAGATCAATAACGGTTCTGAAGGAATTATTTCGGCGGGGCAATTCGTTCATGTGGATGTTAAACAGGGAAAAAATTCGATCAAGGTATTTGATCAGAACAAAAAAATGCTTTATGATTCTGCATTTGAGGTGAATAAGATCCGTGGTCTGATAAACATTGCCCATCAGGATTATTATATTAATGATCAATATTATGGATACAATCTTAAAAAAGATTCATTACTTTTGACCCTGAACAAAATCACAATTGACGGAAAAGTTTATTTTGGGGGAGCAAGATACTTCAACAAGCTGTACACCGAAGATTTTTACTACAATGTAGATGAAGATTACGATCAGTTGATCAAGAATATTCAAAAAGTAGAATCAAGATCAAAGATCTTCAGAAAGCAGGATTTCCTAAATTATTACAAAGAATATTACAAGTTTTAAGTTTTGACAAAAGATATTACCAAAGTTACTCCCTACAATTCTGAGGCTACCAAAAAGAGCCAGGTAGAGGATATGTTCGACAATATTGCACCGAAGTATGACCTTCTGAATCATGTTTTATCTATGAAAATTGATGTTTTATGGAGAAATACATTGGTGAAAATGATGAAAAAAGACAACCCGCAGGAAGTGCTGGATGTCGCTACAGGAACGGGAGATTTAGCAATCACAATTGAAAAAGGAACCGATGCAAAAGTAATTGGTTTGGATTTATCACAACAAATGCTGAATGTTGGCGTTATTAAAATAAAAAAACTTAAATTAGACGGCAAAATTTCCATGCAAAAAGGGGATGCAGAAAATTTACCTTTCGAGGACAATAGATTTGATGCTGTTTCCGTTGCATTTGGAGTGAGGAATTTTGAAAACCTTACCAAAGGTTTAGCAGAATTAAGAAGAGTAGTTAAAGATAACAAGAGTGTTTATATACTGGAGTTTTCAAAGGTTGAGGGGTTCTTAGGTCCATTTTATATGTTTTATTTCAGAAACATATTACCTGCCATCGGCAGATTGGTATCCAAAGATAATAGGGCGTATACATACCTTCCGGATTCTGTAAATGCTTTTCCTTTCGGGGAAAAGATGAAGCAAATTCTTTTAGATACAGGATTTAAGAAAGTAGAATATAAAAAGCTAAGTTTAGGTATAGCCACAATTTATAAAGCAACAAAGTAACCTATGAATAAATTTCTATTAAGAGCACTGGTTTTAGCCTCAGTTAACATTGCAGTTTTTGCAGATGCACAATTCAGAACCCGAAACAGAATGGATAAGTTGGAAGACTTTGACGAGCAAAAATTCAGTTGGGGTTTTTATTTGAACGGCAACAGGCTAGACTACCGTATCGTCCTTCATCCAAGATATGGTGCGGAAGGTAATCAGAATCTTGTTAAATCTAGAGAAAGCTACAGTTTCGGGGCAGGTTTGATCGCCAAGTGGAGACTGAATGACTATCTGGATTTAAGATTGGAGCCAGGCTTGCAATTTGCTCAAAGGCAGTTGACTTTTAATACCCAGTCCAACGACCAGTATGCAGCTGGAACACTAACTAATCCGCCTTTTTTCCCAATTGCTTTAACAGAGAAAGATAAAGTAAGAGAAATTAAATCTACCCTGGTTGATGTGCCCGTATTATTGGAACTTCACGGTCAGAGATGGTACAATTCAAGACCTTATATTGCGGCAGGGGTAAATTATATTGTGAACCTTCAGTCTAATTCAGATTCTGAAGATGACAACATGCAGCAGGTTTTCAGATCCACGACACATAATTTTGCATGGTCGGCGGAAGTGGGAATCCAGTTTTATTTCAATAAATTTAAACTGACTCCAGCGGTGAGAGGAACTTTCTTCATGAACAATGAGAAAGTGGCTGATAACGCGACTACACCTCCTTACTGGGCAACGGCAATGTCTACGCTTCAGACGAGAGCGGTTATGTTTGTTCTGAAATTTGAATAAAATATATTCAATAAAAATACAAAAGGAGGTGCATCTGCATCTCCTTTTTTGTAACCAAATCAAAATATAGAGACATTTATTTTTGTTACTGTTATTATTTTTTTATTTTTGCTACTAGTTAGAATATAGAAAACCTGAAATGCTTCAAGATTTAGAAAACAATTTTTCAGAATTAGAAAGAAAGATTTTCCTTTTACAAAAGAATTATAAAAATCTTACTGAAAGATTATCAGACCTAAGTGTGGAGCATGAAGAACTGAAAACGAAATATGATGAGGAAAGGAGAAGAAATCAGGTATTAGCAGAAGAACAAAAAAATATAAAACTTTATTCAGCAATATCAGGGAATCCTGAACACAACAGGTTAATGAAAAACCATATCAACAGATTGGTAAAAGAAATTGACTTCTGTATTGCACAGCTTCAAAACAGTGGATTATAATGGATGTAAGAAGAATAACCATCAACATTGCAGGAAGGGTATATCCGCTGAACGTACCGGCAGCAGAGGAGGAAACTCTGCGTAAGGTAGGAAAGCAGATCGAAAATATGATTAAAGATTTTGAACAGAACTTCGATGTAAGAGACAAACAAGATGCTTTGGCTATGTGTGCCCTTAAATTGGGAACCAACGCTGAAGTCGTTTCTCTGAACTACGAAAAAAATATAAATTCTACCAACGAAAGATTAGTGAAGATTAATCAGTCGTTGAATGAAATTGGGAAATAGATTTTTTTTCCCATCAGACTGCCTACAATAATTCTAACACATTTAAGGTAAACTCAACGCTAAACAATTACCGAGCAAATGTCCGCTGAATGGCGTGCCGGGTCTTCCCGGATTACAGACAGAGGAAATCAGTTCAAATCGTGTTGATTAGGAGTTTACTCTCAATCCCTGAATTGTTGTAGGTTTTTTTTATTTAGATAAGTGTAAGACAATTAAAACTCAATATATATTATGACAACAGCCATTATAGTCGGCGTTATTTGCTTAGTTATTGGCGCGGTGATAGGGATTCTTTTCTCTAAGAGCTCGCTGAATACAAAGGCAAAATTTATTGTAGATGATGCAAAGAAAAATGCCGAAAACCTTATAGAAAAAGCAAATGTTCAAGCTGAATCCATAAAGAAAGAAAAGAACCTACAGGCCAAAGAAAAATTCCTGGAACTGAAATCTCAGCACGATGCAGATATCCAATCTCGTGAGAGAAAAATGCAGGAAGTAGAAAAAAGAACCAAAGACAAAGAACACAAGCTTAATGACGAGCTCAGCAAAACTGGAAAACTTGAAAAAGATCTGGACAAGCAGATTGCAGATTATGCCAAGAAAAACGAAATCCTGGAGAGAAAACAGCAGGAACTTGATGTAGCTACGACGAAGAAAGTGGAGATTCTGGAAAAAATTTCCAATTACACGGCAGAAGAAGCCAAAGCAGAATTGGTAGAAACCATGAAAGCTGAAGCTAAAACAAGAGCCCAGGCACACGTTCAGGGGATCATGGAAGAAGCGCAATTAAATGCTAAGAATGAAGCCAGAAAAATCGTTATCCAAACCATTCAGAGAATAGGAACAGAACAGGCTATTGAAAATTCAGTATCTGTTTTCAATATTGAGTCTGATGAAGTAAAAGGAAGGATTATTGGTAGAGAAGGTAGAAATATCCGTGCTTTAGAAGCTATGACAGGAGTGGAAATCATCGTTGATGATACCCCGGAAGCTATCCTTCTTTCATGTTTTGATCCAGTGAGAAGAGAGATCGCAAGATTATCCCTTCACAGATTGGTAACGGATGGTAGAATCCACCCGGCAAGAATCGAGGAAGTAGTAGAAAAAACTAAAAAGCAGATCGAAGAAGAGATCATTGAAGTAGGAAAAAGAACGATCATTGATTTAGGTATCCACGGATTACACCCGGAACTGATCAAGATCATCGGTAGAATGAAATACCGTTCTTCTTATGGGCAAAACCTATTGCAGCACTCAAGAGAAGTAGCAAATATTGCTGCGACCATGGCTGCTGAATTAGGATTGAACGTGAAATTAGCTAAAAGAGCAGGTCTATTGCACGATATTGGTAAAGTTCCTGAGCAGGAGTCTGAACTTCCTCACGCTCTATTAGGAATGCAGTGGGCTGAAAAATATGGTGAAAATGCAGAAGTTGTTAATGCAATCGGAGCGCACCATGACGAAATTGAAATGAAGTCATTATTATCACCGATCATCCAGGTTGCCGATGCGATCTCAGGAGCAAGACCGGGAGCAAGAAGACAGGTACTTGAATCTTATATTCAGAGACTGAAAGATCTTGAATCTGCTGCATTAAGTTTCGATGGCGTATCAAGCGCTTATGCGATCCAGGCAGGTAGAGAACTGAGAGTAATGGTAGAAAGTGGAAAAGTGAATGACGAAGTTGCTAATCAGCTTTCTTACGATATCTCTGAAAAAATTCAGAATGAACTGACCTATCCGGGACAGGTAAAAGTAACAGTAATCAGAGAGACGAGAGCTGTGAATATTGCCAGATAATAACAGAATAAAGATATTTTATAAAAACCTTTCAAGAAATTGAAAGGTTTTTTATTTTTATCAAAACTTAAAAATGCAAGAACTGTCTTTGTCTTCAAAACTCAAGTACATCTTTTCGATCCCTGTTATTATTTCAGCTCTGGGCTATTTTGTAGATATCTATGACCTCCTTTTATTCGGAATCGTCAGAATTCCCAGTTTAAAAGCGTTAGGTTTGAATCCTGATGCTGACGGAACCTTTATCCTCAACTGTCAGATGGTTGGACTTCTGATTGGTGGAGTGTTCTGGGGAATCTTTGGAGACAAAAAAGGAAGACTTTCCGTACTTTTTGGTTCCATCTTAGTCTATTCGTTAGCCAATATCGCCTGTGGATTTTTACCTTATTTTCCCAAAGAGCATTTGGTGTATCAATATGCCGGTTTAAGGTTTATCGCAGGAATAGGACTCGCCGGAGAGCTTGGAGCAGGAATTACCCTCGTTTCTGAAAGTCTGCCGAAGAATTTAAGAGCTATCGGAACTTCTGTTGTAGCCGGATTTGGGCTGATGGGTGCTGTTGTAGCTCAGCTTACTGTGGAACTCGCCGGTGGCTGGAATATTTCTTACATCATCGGAGGAATCATGGGAATTATGCTGCTGTTACTGAGAATCAGTGTTTCAGAATCCGGTATTTATAAGAATATTGTTCATAAAAGTGTTTCCAAAGGAAATTTTCTCTCCTTCTTTACCAATAAAGACCGTTTGACCAGATATCTTAAATGTATTGCGGTAGGATTACCTACCTGGTACTGTATAGGGATTCTTGCCGTTTTAGCCAATCAGTTTGCCCCTGAATTAGGAATAAAGGATCTTAATCCGGGAAAAGCCATTATGTGGGCTTATGTGGGGATTTCTGTCGGTGACCTCATGAGCGGCTTTATTTCCCATGCATTGAAATCCCGGAAAATGGCTATTTTTTATATGTTACTGTTCACAATATTAGGAGTTGCGGTCATGTTGTTCGGGAATACCAATACAGAAACAAAATACTATATGTTCTGTGTTTGGCTGGGCTTGGGCACAGGCTATTGGGCGATGTTTGTCACTCTGGCAGCAGAACAGTTTGGAACTAACATCAGAAATACGGCAACAACAACCGTCCCCAATATGGTAAGAGGCCTGGTACCTTTGATGATTCTTGCCTTTGATCTCTTGAAAAATAATTTTACGGTCATCATTAGTGCAGCCATTGTAGGTATTGTTGTGTTTGGACTTGCTTTCTATTCATCCCTCACCATTTCGGAAACCCACAACAAAGACCTGGAATTTACCGAGTAATATAGCTGTTTGGCTGTAATGGGTGGACTTATAAGTGTAAGAAAATGAATAAATTAACATTTTGTTATGTCTTAAATAATCAGTAATTGTTTACTTTTGAAAGTAAAGGAACTTAATTCTATTGTTTAATTAAAATCAAAACATCATGTCACAGGAAATTTTAAAAAGAGCAAAAAAGTTGAAAAAGGATGACCTTAAAAACATTATTGGGGGAGTCGGAGGAGCAATCATCCCGGATCTTTCAAAATGTGGCTGCAGCTGTACAGGAGCAGTGACAGGCCCGTCATATTGTGTGAAATATAAAAAATGCCTGCAGGTAATGACCTGTTAATAAAAAGAATCAGTAAAACCTTTCAAGTAATTGAAAGGTTTTTTTAGCAGGGCTTAAGAGTCTTTGGAACAAATCACAACTTCTTTCAAAAAAACCTGTTGCCATTCTTCTGGACAGTTGGACATCAAAGCTGTTTGAAATAGCAGAATCACATAACTGTTTAAGAAATGTTAACGATCATGATTTCGTTTATAATGTAATAAAGACAATGGTATCAGGGAATTATTTAAATTTTATTTAAATTATGTTGCGAATAATTAATATTTGTTTAACTTTGAAAAGTAACAAAACTATAATTTTTAATCTCAAACCAAATCATTTATCACTATGAAAAACGCTAAGAAATTAAGAAAAGCAGATCTTAAGAACATTATCGGAGGAATCAGCGGAAAGCCTGATTTATCACTTTGCGGATGCAGTTGTTCAGGTTCTGTAACCGGACCTTGGTACTGTGTACAGCATATTGCTTGTCCACAAGTGTATACTTGTGACCAATCAGCAATTTAAGAAAGTATCTCAGTCAGAAAAATAAACATTTCCACATTTAATACGCAAAAGCCCTTTGGACCTTCCAAAGGGTTTTTGTCTTTTAGCTGATGATATAAAGAAGACTCCCAACGCTTATGGTAATCCATAAAATCACAGCCACCGCAAGCGGTTTGATACCAATCGTTTTTAAAGTCTGGATCGAAAGAGTAGAACCAATAAAAAATAAAGTAAGATTAAGTCCTGATTTGGCGATACTGGTCACAGATGTACTGAAATAGTCAAAGACCGGGAAATAGGTATTTAGAAGAATAGCCAGAATAAACCATCCTATAAACCAAGGTATCCTGATCTTAGATTGCTTATTTTTAAAAATAAACATAGTGATCACCGAAACCGGAATGATCCATAAAGCACGGGCCAGTTTTACTGTTGTTGCTATTTTTAAAGCTTCGTTTCCATATTTTCCCGCTGCACCTACCACAGAACTGGTATCATGAATCCCCACAGCACACCATAACCCAAACTGCTCCTGAGAAAGATGCAAAAGATGCCCAATAGCAGGATAAATAAACAGTGCCACGGAATTTAGCGTGAAAATAATAGCCAGTCCTAAAGAAATTTCTTTTGTACTGGGTTTTATAATAGGAGAGACTGCTGCAATGGCACTTCCCCCACAGATAGCTGTTCCCGCAGAGATCAGATAAGACAGCTTTTTGTCAAGCTTAAATACCTTTCCTAAAATATAGCCCAGGATCATTACTGTAAAAATACTGACAACCGTTAATAGGAAGCCTGTTTTTCCCGCATCAAGCGCTTCATTCAGTTTAAGTCCGAAGCCTAATCCTACAATAGAGATCTGAAGTAACAGGTGAATGTATTTGTGAAGGTGTTTTTCAAAAGGATTGCCGATGAGTACTGCCAAGCCAAAACCCAGAGCCAGTGCAATCGGTGAGGAAACCAATGGAGTCAGGCATACAAGAGCCAATATAATAAAAATAGTTTTTCGCGTCGTTTCATTTTGGAAGAAGTCTTTCATACGATAAGTTTAGACTCCAAAATTCCGAAATATAGTATTACAAAGTAAATTGTATTTTGTTATGTTGGATAACTTTTGGTTATGGACTTCAGCTTTTGAGATCGGGGAGTTGCCAGTTGCTTGTTAACAGTAATTAAGTGAATCAGTGATCCGTTCATATCTGGCATTTGTTTTCTGAAATTTTGATGTCTACTCAAAAAATGTACTATTCATTTGCGAAGCAAAATTCAGTATGGACATTTATTCCGTTTAAAATCCAAACGGATAGCCTTAGTTTTAAATTGCTACTAATCCCTTTCCTTTATACTTAATTCCTGAGAAATCTCAGAAAAAGCTTAATCATTTCAGACTGTTCCCCTTTCGGAAGAATAAAATGAAAATTTCGTTCGATACTGAAGTTTTTGATATCTATGATGGTAAGGGTATTGTTCTTTAATTCATTTAAAATGGTGCTGATAGAAAGAAAGGCCATACAATCAGAGTGTAAAAGATAGTTTTTAATGCTTTCACTGCTTCCCAGCTGCATGACCGTGTGGAGTTCTGAGGTGTCAATTCCCTTCTCCTTTAGGCGGTTTTGAATAAACTCCAAAGTACCGGAGCCCTGCTCCCGGAAGATCAGATTTAATTCATAAAGATCTTTTAAGCTTAAAGTTTTATGAGCCAATGGATGATTGGCCTTGGCTGTCAGAACAATTTCATCCGCTTTAAAAATTTTATAATCAAAAAAAGAAGACTGTGATTCTCCTTCAATAATCCCCAGATCGATCTTCCCTTCCTTTAAAAGTTCGGAAATAATTTCTGTATTATGTGCAATCAGCTCAATCTTAATATCTTTATAATAGGTATTAAATTTTGCAAGTATTTCAGGTAAAACATATTGGGCAACACTGGTACTGGCCCCGATGATCAGTTTTCCTTTATGCTGTTCATTGACCTGACTGATCTCAAATTCAAGATCACGGTACAGATTGCGTATTTTTTCTGCGTATTCATATAAAATTCTTCCACTTTGGGTAAGATATACCGAAGTTCCTTTACGGTCAAAAAGTTTCGTACCCAGCTGGCTTTCAATTTCTTTAATGTGCTTGGTCACTGCCGGCTGTGAAATATGGAGTTCCTCGGAAGCTTTCGTAAAACTGAGTCTTGAGGCAGCGGCATGAAAAACTTTTAATCTGTAATCGAACATGATAGGGGCTTAAAGATTAACAAATTTAATGAAATAATACGGATAGACCCTTCTGGTTGTCTAATCGGTCTGCGGCAAAATAGTTATACATCTATTTTAAACGTTCAACCAGACATCACTTCATTCGTAACCCATCACAAATCGGAAATAGATCTATCCCGGTCATTGTCATACCTCCTGTTTTTTGCTTCACCAATCTTTTGTTTTGTGTAAATACTGTTATGCCCTGAAAGTAGATAGGATATCACACAGGCAATAGCAATATAAACGCCAGATTCTACTCCAAAGAGTTCGATACCCATAAGCATACAGGCAAGCGGGGTATTGGTAGCTCCGGCAAATACAGCTACAAAGCCCATTCCCGCAAGCAGCCCAAACGGTAGAGGAATAAATAAAGATAATGCACTTCCGAGTGTAGCTCCGATAAAAAATAAAGGAGTGACTTCTCCACCTTTAAATCCTGCAGAAAGTGTCACTAAGGTAAAGATCATTTTCAACGCAAAATCATACATTGGAAGTGGCCTTTCAAAGGATTCCAAAATAACAGGAATTCCTAATCCTATATACCTTGTAGTTCCCATCGCAAAAACTGCCAGAGCCACCATAATCCCGCCGATCACAGGACGAAATGGAGGGTATTTAATTTTAGATTTAAAAACCGAACCCATCCAGTGAATGCTCCTGCTGAATCCTGCAGCACAGATCCCAAAAGCAATTCCAGCCAAGACACTGTATAAAACAGGTAGAAATTCAAGCTTAGGAATATAATCTATATGGTAGTGTGTATGTTTGACGTTCCATAAATCGGTAACCCAGTCTGCAAGAATTGCTGAGGCAAAAGCAGGGAAAAGGGCATTATAGCGTATTCTTCCGATCAGAAAAACTTCAAGCCCAAAAACAGCACCGGCTAAAGGTGTTCCGAAAACAGATCCAAAACCTGCAGCAATTGCTGCAATAAGAAGGATTCTTCTCTCATTTCTGTCAAGTTTAAAAGGTTTGCTAAGCTGATCCGCAATAGCTCCCGCCATCTGAAGGGCTGTCCCTTCACGACCGGCAGAACCTCCAAAAAAATGCGTAGCCATAGTTCCAAGATAAACGAAAGGTGCCATTTTAAAAGGGATGATCTCTTTTGGATCATGAATACTGTCAATGAGCAAATTATTTCCTGCCTCTGCTTCCTTTCCGTAATAATTGTATAAGAGCCCAATGATAAAACCAGCTACAGGAAGCAGTGCAATCATCCAGATATGATTTTCCCTGAAATCAGTTGCCCAATTCAAAGACTGTAGAAACCCTGCAGAAGCCGTTCCTACCAAAGTGCCAATGATCATACTGATACAAAGCCATTTTAAAATATAGGGAAGGGCAGGAAAATTTCTGAAAAATAATTGAATTCGAAAAATTAACTTTCTGTGTAGCGTTCGCTGTTTTTTTGACATAATAATCCTGATTAGTTATCGGTTAATAATCTATTAATCAGGCGTCATCAGCTTCTGTAAAGCGGTTGGGTAAGGAAGAGCACCATTTCCTTTTGTTATGCAAATATAGAAATAAGAATTTATTTTCAAAAATACTTATTCTTTGTAATGAATAGCTTTGTTTATTTCTATTGGATTGTTGTATTTCCTGATCACCTCCTGCATATTTTTCGTCTGGGTATTCAGTTCATCAACGGTATGGATCTCTTTTCCATTGATATTGATCTTTAAGTCATGGTTCGCTTTACTGAAATTGTTTCGTTCAAATGCAAAAGGATCATTGTAAAAATCCATCATCAGTTTATTTTTCTGCGACTCATTAATGGGGATTGCTTTATTTCCAAAATTGGATTCTAAAAAATCATCAGTAGGATAAGTAGCAGACAGTTTCTGGCTTTTTACAAGATGGTAAACAAAATTTTTCTTTGAATCCATTAGCTCGAAAATGATTCCCGGAAGTCCACGAAATTTGTAAGGACCTTCATTAAAAGGGATATCTTTACAGAACCATGCAATCCAATCTCTTCCTCCAAATCTGGTAGAGGCCTTTTGAAGGCTGTAATTTTCAACCTTTTTTGTCTCATCAGAAATAACCCAGCCGATCTTGTCTGTAGTTTTAAAAGAATAATAACCCTCTTTAATGGAAATGAAATTCTCATTATCAAAAGTATTAATTTTTCTCTTCACAACCTGTCCCGACATATCAGTATGACTATTATCTGTGCCAAATTTTTTATTCAGAGAATCGGTTACTGCTAAATTCTGTCCATAAAATTTTACCTCTTTCGGATTGATGTCCAGAAGCATATTCAGTTTTTCATAACCAGTTTCTGTCGAATCTATCTTATATTGCAAAAGATAAGTGAATTGATGGGTCTGTGATTGAATCGATACAATAAAAAGCAGGGTAGATAGTACATAAATTCTTTTCATGGATACAGGTTTATAAAAAGAGAAGAACAGTTGGTTTTGATCTATAAGAACGGTTTCATCTCGTCCTCAATCTGCGTTCTCAGATCCATAAGACGTTTTGCATACCGTTCCTGTTGCTTTTCTTCTTCAGTTTCAGGGACCCAGGCAGGAACAGGAAGTTTTTTACCATTCTCATCTACAGCTACAAAAACAATGATACAATGGGTCTTTTTGTCAAAAGTTGGCTGCTTTAGATTTCGTGAAAAAACGTTGATCGAAATATGCATACTTGATTTTCCTGTATAAATCACCTGAGCATCTACTCTTACCACTTCCCCGATTTTGATCGGTTCATAGAATCGGATACCTCCTACATAAACTGTTACAGAATAATTCCCGCTCCATGTGGTCGCACATGCATAACCAGCCTGGTCAATCCATTTCATGACACTTCCTCCATGTACATTTCCTCCGTAATTCACATCTGAAGGCTCCGAAATAAACTGAAAAGTGATTGGTTTGTTCTCCATCTTTATAAAATTTTAATAAAGTTATTTAATAATTTCCAGAATTTTGGATTAAATCCTACTTTTGAAAGACCAAACTTCAATGAAGAAGGAAATTTAACCCATAACAGATTTAAAATAACAATGAAGAAAGTATTCTATCTTAATACATGCGATACATGCAGAAAAATTTTAGCACAGTTTGATCTTACAGACTGGGAACTTCGTGAGATCAAAAAGGAGCCCATGACAAAAGAAGAGCTGGAAGCGATGTATGAAAAAACAAAATCTTATGAAGCTCTGTTCAGTAAAAAATCTACGCAGATCAAGTTAAGAGGCCTGGATGTAAAATCTTTGAAAGAAAAAGATTTTAAAGACCTGCTTCTGGATCATTATACTTTTTTGAAACGTCCTGTTTTTATGACCGATAAGGAAATATTTGTCGGAAATGACAAAAATAATGTAGAAGCTTTGAGAGAGTTCTTCGGAGTCAGTGAATGATATACCTGATTTCCATACTGCTCTTTACTTCAGTCAGTCTCTTTGGACAGACGGTCTACAGAACACCGTCAGGTGCAAAATATCATGTGTCATCATGCAGAATGGTGAAAAATGTATCTTCCGGTCTTGAGGTAAATAAAGCTGTGGAAATTGGCCTTCTACCATGTAAAATATGCAATCCACCCCAATCTTCAGGGTATAGAATTGCTTCCAGCCCAAAAAAGGTAAATGGGGTAAATAAAGGAAACCAGTGCCTGGGAAGAACAAAAGCAGGAACAAGATGTAAACACTACACCCGGATTGGGAATGACTATTGTTTTCAACATGTTCCTAAATAATAATTGTTTTTGTCAATATTTTGTGATTTATTTTTAATGAGTTCATTATTATATACTTATATTTATAATAACTAAAAAATATAATCATGACTAAAAACTTTTTAAAATCAAAAAATCTTAACAGATCAGCTTTGAAACAGATTAGCGGAGGAGGGAAGGTTCCTGTTGTAAACTGTAACTCGCTTTGCGGACCGGGTGGTGGAGTAATTTCCAACAGACCGGGAGTAGGTGATGCGTGTAATCCGGACAGATCGATCTGCTGTATTTGTTATTAACCACAAAAAAGAGACTGTAATTTTTTACAGTCTCTTTTTATATATGTTCAGAACGGTTATACGAAAGGAGCTTTCACAACTTTTGCAGGAATGTTCTTGTTTCTAACCTGAATAAAGATCTCAGAACCCAGCTTAAAGTGAGGTTTGTCTACGTAAGCAAGACCTAAACCAATTTTCTTCATTGGAGATTGCGTTCCAGAGGTTACCTTTCCAATTACATTTCCTTCTGCATCTACTACCGGATAATCATGTCTTGGAACACCCTTGTCCTGAAGTTCAAAAGCTACAAGTTTTCTGGTAACACTTTCTTCTTTCTGCTTTGCAAAAGTATCTTTAGAAACAAAATCTTTATCAAATTTTGTAATCCATCCTAATCCTGCTTCAATAGGAGAAGTGGTATCGTCGATATCATTTCCGTAAAGACAGAACCCTTTTTCCAGTCTTAAAGTATCTCTTGCAGCAAGTCCAGCCGGAACAATTCCTTCTGTTTCACCAGCATTGATAATCGCATCCCAAAGTTGTTCAGCATTATCATTGTTGAAATAGATCTCAAATCCACCGCTTCCAGTATATCCGGTGTTTGAAATAATGACATTATTGACTCCCGCAACACTTCCTACTGCAAAATGATAATAAGGAATGTCTGAAAGAGCAGTTTCTGTAAGCTTCTGAAGAATCTCAGTAGCTCTGGGACCCTGGATTGCCAGTAGAGACATATCATCAGATGCGTTGATCATGGTAGCACCGAATGTGTTATATTTTGAGATATGATTCCAGTCTTTTTCGATATTTGACGCGTTCACTACGACGAAATATTTGTCGTCTTCCATCTTGTAAACAATAAGGTCATCCACGATTCCTCCGTTCTCATTTGGAAGGCAAGAATATTGAGCTTTTCCGTTTTCCAGTGCATCTACATTGTTTGTCGTAACAAACTGTAAAAGATCTTTAGATCCCGGTCCTTCAATAAAAAACTGTCCCATGTGTGATACATCGAACAAACCTGCTTTTTCTCTTACTGCAAAATGCTCCTCCGTTACACCAGAATACTGTACAGGCATTTCAAAACCTGCAAAAGGTACGATTTTAGCGCCCAAAGAAACGTGTTTATCGTATAAGGCTGTTTTCTTCATATTTAATTTTTATTTCTTTATTTTAAAGCTGTTGAAAGTTTCGTTAAATAGGCTCATATAGTTTCCGTTCCAGAACTTCTGCCCGCAATTGATAGAAACAAGATAAAGATCTTTATCTTTCTGAAAGGCCTTGGTGATCCAGAACAGTTTTTCCTTCTCATCAAAATACTCGTAAAAATATTCCGAATATCCTTTTTTGCCTCTGTTTTCTTTTATTTTACTCTCGGGCTCTTCTGATTTGTAAAGGGCCAGAATAAACTTTTTCATCTCTCCCCTGGGAAGATCCAGATCGTGATATTCTGAAATAGTAATAGCTCCGATCTCATTGGCCGGAAAAATGTTGACGATATCATTGTCATTGGTTGACCGCCAGCCTTCAGGTACATTGATGGAGTAGCCTGGACTGTCATACACTTTTGCTTTTTGGGCAAAAAATAAACTTGCCGATAAAAAAGCAGATATAAGCAGTATTCTTTTCATCAATTAAAAATTGTCTTTATATTCTTGAAGGATAATTTTAAACCACTCGGTAAAATTTTCGGGATTTTGAGCAATTTCATGATCAAGGTTTTCCATTGAAACAAATCTGACTTCCTGTACTTCCTCCTTATTCAAATTGAAATCTGATTCGTAATTTCCTACAAAAACATAATCGAGTTCGTGCTCCCAAAGGCCGCCTCCAACGTCTGCTTTATAGATAAAATTAAATTTTTCAGAAAGTTCAGCTTCAATTCCAAGCTCTTCGTTGAGCCTGCGTTTTGCGCCATCAAGATAAGTTTCCCCTTCTTTTGGATGAGAGCATACTGCATTGGTCCATTGATTGGGAGAATGGTATTTTCCGGATGCCCTTTTCTGAAGAAGCATCTCACCTTTACTGTTAAACAAAAACACGGAAAATGCACGGTGGAGAACACCATTGATGTGAGCCTGCTGCTTTTCCATAAGGCCTAAAACATCATCTTCAGGATTTACTAAAACTACAAATTCTTCCATTTCTACAAATGTAAGCCTAATAAATGTATTTTGAAAATTTTTGGAGAAACATCATATAGTGAAATTATGAATGCACAAAAGGAACACAATAAGCCACCCCGATATTTACGGCATCTTCAGAATATAGGAAAGACTAAGGAATGATCAGTTGGATTAGACCATACGTTATAGGATGATTTTTTTTAATCAACTGTGAAAATGAAATTATAAAAGAGAAAAATTTTAACCAGAATGATTATAAAAGCGAATAAAATATTTAAATTATTCATTAAATAGTAGTTTTTGTAGTATAATTTTAACTTAAACTAAGTTTAATGCTTCCTTTACCTATAAAAGCCTTAACTTTACATCTTAATAATTACTGATGGAATTAGAATATAAAGAGCATATAAGTCCAATTCTTAAGGACGGGGTGAAAAATTATTTAATAGACATTGATGGAACCATTACCGATGACGTTCCCAATGAAGAACCGGAAAGAATGGTTACCTGTGAGCCTTACCCTGATGCACTTGAAACAGTGAACAAATGGTATGACGAAGGACATCAGATCTGTTTCTTCACTTCAAGAACAGAAAATCTGAAACAGATTACCATCGACTGGCTGGATAAACACGGCTTCAAATATCACAGTGTACTCTGCGGAAAACCAAGGGGAGGTAATTATCACTGGATAGACAATCACCTGGTAAGAGCTACAAGATACAAAGGCAGATTTACAGACCTTGTAGAAAAGCAGGTTACCATTGAAGTTTTCAAAGAAGATTAAGAAAACATATACAAAGATTTAAAAATTGAATGACGAAAGTGTACGCACTGAAAATTATTTAATTTTTAAATCTTTTCACTTTTTAATATCAATTGTATTTATGAAAGTTTTAGCAAATGACGGTCTGGATCAATCTGGAATTGATGCACTGACTGAGAAAGGTTTTGAAGTGATCACGAAAAAAGTTCCGCAGGAGCTTTTGGTAGATTACATCAACGAGCACAAGATCCGTACCCTTTTGGTAAGGAGTGCTACGCAGGTAAGGAAAGATATTATTGATGGATGTCCATCGCTCGGTATCATTGGACGGGGTGGTGTAGGAATGGATAATATTGATGTAGACTATGCCAGAGAAAAAGGAATCCATGTGATCAATACTCCCTCTGCTTCTTCAGAATCGGTTGCTGAGCTTGTTTTCGCACACTTATTTTCTGGAGCAAGATTTCTCCAGGATTCAAATAGAAAAATGCCTTTGGTAGGAGATACAGAATTTGCAGGTCTCAAAAAAGCGTATACTGCAGGGATTGAATTAAGAGGAAAGACCATCGGAATCGTTGGGATGGGAAGAATAGGACAGGAGGTTGCAAGAATAGCGTTGGGACTGGGGATGAGAGTGATCGCTGCGGATAATAACGTAGGAAAAGCAAGCATCAAAGTGAAGTTCTATAACAACCAGTTTATTAACGTTGATATAGAAACTGAGCCGCTTCAGGATGTGTTGAAGCATTCAGATTTTATTACCCTACATGTTCCGGCTCAGAAAGACGGATATATGATCGGGAAAAATGAGTTTGATATAATGAAAGACGGTGTGGCAGTTGTGAATTGCTCAAGAGGCGGTGTTATCGACGAATCTGCTTTGATTGCAGCATTAGATTCAGGAAAAGTAAAATTTGCAGGATTAGATGTTTTCATCAATGAACCTACACCTTCCAAAGAAATACTGAATCATTCAAAAATCTCTCTGACTCCTCACACCGGCGCTTCTACTTTGGAAGCTCAGGACAGAATAGGACTTTCTCTGGCAGAACAGATCTCAAGCATTTTACAGATCCAGTAATAACTGATTTAAAATTTTGTTCAGAACAAAAAAAATCGACTGCCCTTTGAGGCAGTCGATTCTGTTTTATATGTTATTCTTACTTTTAAGAAGATCTCTGATTTCTGTCAACAGTTGTTGGTCTGCAGTAGGTCCTGCAGCAGCTGGTTCATCCTTTTTAATAATCTTGTTGGCACTCTTTATGATCCAGAAAAGTACCATGGCAATACATAGAAAGCTAATGACAGCAGACAGGAAATTACCGTAAGTAACTCCGTTCCATGAAAGTTTTGAAATGTTTTCTGCACCTGCAGCTTTTAATGCCGGATTCAGTAAAAGTGGAGTGATTACATCTTCTACCAGTGAGGAAACGATTTTTCCGAACGCTCCACCGATGATGACACCGACAGCAAGGTCAAGTACATTGCCCTTAAAAGCAAACGATTTAAATTCTGTAACAAATCCCATAATTTATATTTTTTTAATTAGTATACACACAAAAATATAATTAAAAAATGTAAAAATCATTACTTTTTAAAGTTTTTTTATTCCATAATTATTGAATTATGCACTGCATTCAAAGGCTTTTTTCCTCATAAATAATAGTGTTCAGCTAAATTTTTACAGGATAATATTCTAACCGTATTTTTATTGTTTTCCTCAACCGTAAAGGAAAACTTTCGTAATTTGGTTAAAAATTTGACAGAATATTATGAAAGTTTTTACAGCAGAACAAATACGGAAATGGGATCGGTTTACCATTTCGCAAGAACCGGTTTCCTCCATACAGCTTATGGAAAGAGCTTCAGAGGCATTGGCAGGATGGATCTCAGAAAACTGTAAAAATCACAAAAAAATAGCTGTATTCTGTGGTACCGGAAATAATGGTGGTGACGGATTAGCTGTTGCAAGAATCCTTTACATGAAGGGGTTTGATGTAGATATTTTCATGAAGAACATAAAAGGAAAAGTGTCAGACCAAGCTTCAGTAAATTTAAAAAGACTGCGGGATCTGTCGGGAATTTCTGTCAGGGAGTTCAAAGAGGCCGATCAGTATAATTTTGACAGTAAAACGATTATTGTTGATGCCCTGTTCGGGACCGGCTTGTCGAGACCTTTGGAGGGGATCTATGAAGAGTTGGTAGAGGTGTTGAATGAGAAAAACGCTCTCAGGATTTCTGTAGATATTCCTTCGGGTTTACCTGCTGATACTATGTTTGAAGAAAATGCAGTTATTTTTAAAGCCGATTACACCCTAAGCTTTCAATGTTGGAAGAAAAGCTTTCTCCATCCGGAAACAGGTCAATACGCAGGGAAAGTAATCATTCTTGATATTGGACTGCATGCCGAATATTTGGAATCAGAAAACAGTGACTATTTTACGGTAGATGAAAAAATTATTGACCGCATTTTTAAACCCAGAAAGGATTTTTCACATAAAGGTACCTACGGTAAAGTGATTATTGCCGGTGGAAGTTATGGTAAAATAGGAGCAGTAGTACTGGCGACTAGATCGAGCTTAAAGACCGGAGCTGGCCTTACCTTCACATTGGCACCAAGATGTGGATATGAAGTTTTACAGATCTCATGTCCTGAAGCAATGTTTATAGAAGGTGGTGCCGAATATATAGAACATTTTAAAGCGGAAGACAATACGGTTTATGGCATTGGACCAGGTCTTGGCACTCATGCAGAAACAGAGAAAGGGTTACTTGAGTTTTTAAAAGAATATGACGCTCCTTTGGTTTTAGATGCTGATGCACTTAATATAATATCAAAAAACCATAACAATCTGAAACTAATTCCTGAGAGATCTGTGATTACCCCGCATCCCAAAGAATTTGAACGCTTATTCGGGAGTACAGAAAATTCATTTGACAGACTGAATCTTGCCCGTGAAAAAGCTTCAGAGCTAAATATTTATATTGTATTAAAAGATCATCATACTCAGATTATTACCCCCGAAGGAATTGTATTTTATAATATAACAGGAAATGCAGGGCTTGCTAAAGGAGGGAGTGGAGATATTCTTACCGGTATTCTGACTTCACTGCTTGCTCAGGAATATTCTGAAGAAGAGGCTGGTATTTTGGGCGTATGGCTTCATGGCAGAGCAGCTGACCTTGCCTCAGAAAAATACTCTAAAGAATCAATGCTTCCTACAGGCGTGATTAATACATTCGGAAGTGTTTTCGAAGAATTAAACAGAAGGGGCGGAGTCAAACTATGATAATAGTATAAAACGAGCTGAACTTTGGTTGTAAATTTTAAATAAATTAGATCTGTTTAAAAAGGAAAAGGGCAAATTCGCTTATATGCAAATTTGCCCTTTTCCTTTTTATTGTATCACCTCTTATTATTCAGGTTTTTCATTTTCTGCCTGAGTGATTTTGAATTTTTTAGAAATAATCATGATAACAACACCGGCGATCATAAAAGGTATCGATAGTACCTGCCCGGTATTCAGTCCACCAATCTGGATGAACTCGTCTCCTTGAGGTTCCTTCAGGAATTCAACAAAGAATCTGACAGCCCAAAGAATAATAAAAAACAGTCCGAATAACCACCCTTGCTGATATTTTTTGTCTGTCTTTCTGTATAAGAACCATAGTAAAATAAACAGAGCTACGTAGCCTGCAGCTTCAAAAAGCTGGCTCGGATATCGTGGAACTGTAAGGCCGTATTCGCTGCTCTGTTGAGGAAAAAGAATAGCAAAAGGAGAATCAGGAGAAACCGGTTTCCCAACAATCTCCGAATTGAAAAAATTACCTATTCTTACAAATGCACCTCCTAAAGCAACCACAATTCCAATTCTGTCATATACCCAGAATGGATTTTTCTTAATAATCTTAAATGAATAATATAAGGTTGTAAAGATAAGAGCTATCGTAGCACCGTGACTTGCCAGTCCTGAAAATCCTGTAAATTGAAATCCATTTTTAGTGCTTATCGGTAAAAATACACTCCAAAAATCTTCCTTAAAAAGTTCCGGCTGGTAGAAGATCACATGGCCTAGTCTTGCTCCTAAAATAGTTCCGATCAACGTCCACGTGAAAAGAGGTTCAAGATATTTTTGGTTTACATTGTCAATTTTGAAAATTCTTAGCATTAAGATATAACCCAGACCAAATGCAAGAACAAACATTAAACTGTAGAAATGTAACGTAACAGGTCCCAGTTTGATGCCTTTTGAAGGATCCCAGATTTTGAAAGAGGTCTCAAGTGTTACATTGTCTGATTCTGTAATAGGTTTTGCAGCCTTTACAGCATATTTGAAATGAGTGATATTGTCTTTTGTTGCAGGAGTATCGATCAGTTTAAAGTTTTTATCAAAAAATTGATAGTGTGAACTCTTGTATTTTTCCAGAATCAAATTGCCCGAATCAAAATGAGCGGGCTCTAAATTTGAATCGTTCAGGATGACCAGAACATTTTTATCTGTAGTATTTCCGGGAAAAGCATTAAGAGCAATGATCTCTGTCGTAGAATAGATTTTTACAGGGATATTGCTTTCATTTACTTTTAGAGTTCCTTCGGATAATCCTCCAGGATATTCCTGAGCAAATGCAAACTGTGTGATAAATGCAAACAAGACGATATAAATTCTGAAAAATAGGTTACTCATTTCTATTGATTTAATAGTTTGTTACTGACTTAATAATTGGTTACAGATTTATTTTTTGGGTGGAACAGGATCATAGCCGCTGCCTCCCCATGGATGACATTTTGAAATTCTTTTTACACCCATCCACAATCCTTTGAATATGCCATGTACCTGAAGTGCTTCTACCATATAATGAGAACAGGTAGGTTCATAACGGCAGTTTTTTGGAAGTAAAGGCGAAATAAACCACTGGTAAAATTTGATCAAAATTACCAAAGGAAAACTAATGATTTTATTGAATGTAAGTTTCAAAACAATGCAAAAATAGGGTAAAAAAATTAAAATTAGTTTAATTTTGTTAGAAGTTTAAGGGAGGTAAACCTTAATCCGCTGATCAAAAAAAATAAATTATCTTGAGTCAAAATATTCCATTAGCTGAAAAACTAAGACCCAAAACCCTGGATGAAGTACTTGGGCAGGAACATCTTACAGGCGAAAAAGGGACGGTCAGGAAGATGATCGAAAATAATGCACTGAATTCATTGATTCTTTGGGGGCCTCCGGGAACAGGGAAAACGACACTGGCCGAAATCATTTCTGAAAAATCAGGGAGGAAGTTCTATAAACTTTCCGCAGTTTCTTCGGGAGTAAAAGACGTACGTGACGTTATCGACGATGCCAAAAAACAAAACCTGTTTTCAGGAAAACCACCTATTTTATTCATTGATGAGATCCACCGGTTCAATAAATCCCAACAGGATTCGCTTTTGCATGCTGTTGAAAAAGGATGGATCGTTTTAATTGGTGCTACTACCGAAAACCCCAGCTTTGAAGTTGTGTCCGCACTTTTATCGAGAAGTCAGGTCTATATTTTGAAGGCGCTGAGTTACGAAAAGCTTGAAGAATTAATTGATACAGCATCACAGAGTTATAATAAAAATGAAGGGACCCACTTTAAAATTGCAGAGAAGGAAGCTTTCATTCAGTATTCCGGGGGAGATGCCAGAAAATTGATCAATTCTGTAGAACTTGTCTTTAATCAGTACAGGAATTCAGATAAAGAGGAGATCAGTAACGCAGATGTTCTCGAGATCCTTCAGGAAACAATGGCGCTTTATGACAAAAACGGGGAGCAGCATTACGATATTATTTCCGCTTTTATAAAATCTATGCGGGGAGGTGACCCGAACGGTGCTGTGTATTGGTTGGCCAGAATGATTGCAGGGGGAGAAGATATTAAATTTATTGCACGGAGAATGCTTATTCTTGCCGCTGAGGATATTGGGTTAGCCAATCCTAACGCTTTAGTTATCGCAAATAACTGTTTTCAGGCCGTCAATGTCATTGGAAATCCGGAGTCACGAATCATTTTAAGTGAAACAGCTGTATATCTTGCTGTTTCTCCTAAAAGCAACTCTACCTATATGGCAATCAATGATGCGCTGGCTCTTGTAAAAAAGACTGGAAATTTACCTGTACCGCTGCATCTGAGAAATGCACCCACCAAACTGATGAAAGACCTGGATTATGGTAAGGAATATAAATATGCCCATTCATATGAAGGTAATTTTGTAGATCAGGAATTTCTACCGGAGGAAATTAAAGATGTAAAACTTTACCAACCCGGTAACAATGCTACAGAAAAGAAAATTTACGAAGAGCTTAAGAAGAAATGGAATAACAGATACTAAATAAAAAAGGATACTTTCAAGGTATCCTTTTACTGTTATAAAGTTATGGGTGATTTATTTTGTAGTACCTGTACTAAGAAATAATGTTTTTTTACCATTATGATCTTTAACTTCTGTAGATCCAATGACTTCAGCATAAATCTTAGTAGTGCTGTCTGAAAACTCATATCCTTCGAAAAAAACAGGATTGTTTTCTGGCAGTCCATTTTGTGCATTCAGTTGAGCAAGAGAAAATCTGTCCAGTGCCTCATAACCGTTTTTAATTTTGAATTCCGTAATCCCTTTTTCTGCAAGGAAGCTATATTTTTTTAAGGCTTGTGGTAATCCTGCAGGGCTTTTATAGATGTTTGAACTCTGAACGATTGCTTTTTTTGCATTGAACATGCCTACCGTTCCAACAATATCATTGGCGACAGCAAACTTTACAGAAGGATTCTTCTGGGCAGATAGGACTGCAGATGATAATATTAAAAAAGAATAGAGTATTTTTTTCATAACCGGAATATGTAACTGTTAAAAACTGGATAAATATAATTATTTTTTATAAAATGTGAATGAAATTTTGCAATATTTTAAATATTGCTTAGAAATAAAAGCATTTATTAAGAATTTTTGAGTTTGAAGTATAAGACATTTAATAATTGGTTTTAAAATTAACACTGCAGGGAAAGCTATATTGGATGGCACAATAAAATTCAGATTTAAATGCTTTTTAATCTTTATTATTTCTTGAGCTTTCTTTATTCCTCTTTTTTATCTACTATATTTTTAATAAGATTTTTTATTCTCTGGAAAGTAAATGAACTCAGTAATAAAATGATTCCCAGAATAATAAAGGCTGTAATTCTCGAAATGTTATCCATTTGCCATACATCATAGCTGTAAAGTTTAAGGACCATAATTCCGATAAGAACAAAACCTATCCTGCTGTATTCCGGAATTGTTTTTTTTAGACTTATATAAATAAAAATACTCGCCAAAACGGTCCAGATAATAGGGAGGTATAGAATTGTAAAATGTTCTTTTACTTTATAGATAGGTGATAGCTCATTTACAGAGCCTAAAACATAGGTATTGTAAAATCCACAGCTTATTGAAATGACAAGTGTTATTGAAATAGCCCAGTACGAGATGTTTGTTTTATAAAAATGCGATATTGAAGAAGGTTTCCATAATATATAGATGAAAGGAACCCAATACAGAAGATGAATCATATAAAAACCAAACGTAAGTTCCTTCTGTAAAACAGAAGTGACTACTTCTGACGCAGCAAACGAAGCATTGAATGCAGCCAGAATAAGGAACAGGTAAATAAGTCCCGTATGAATAAATCCGTCAATATCGAGCTTTTTCCTGAGCAGTAGTAAGATAAAGATGTAATAGATGCTAAAAAGAAGCCCAATGCTCATTATCGCCGGACCTGGCATATCTGAAATATGATAGATGATCTCCAGAAGGAAGGCCAGATATATTACTCCATAGCTTACAACAGCGAAAGTATTTTCGAAAAAACGATCTTCCGTCTTCTGGGTATTGTTAATTCTTTTTAATAAAAATAGATTAAAGATAGTGGTTGCAATAGTAACAAGACTCGTTAAGAATACCGGATTAAATACAATGTTCATATTCTTGGCATTGAAATATTCTGCCCATGTGATGATCTGTGCAATAATGACGAGTGGAAAGAGAACATAAAAGCATTTTTTGAAAATATGGTGTCCGCTTTTTTTCCATATATAAAGTAGAAGTGTTGATTCCACGGCCCAGACGCTTGTAATGAGATGAGCTTTAAACTGAAGGGCTACTGCTACAGTAAAAAGGCTAATGGTCAATGCTGCGAAAATTGAATAACTGAAGCCAAAATTTTTCTTTCCATATTCTCTTACCAGAAGCAGCCCATTAGCAACGGCAAAAAGAAGGGGGAAGATAATTACAGGTTCGTAGTTTAATGTTTTAAACGTATAAATCAAACCGATTATGCTTGAAAAATTGATCAACACAAGCATTAAAGTATTCCATTGGGAGAGTGTGTTTTTTTTAACATAATCCTGAAGGGCAAATACATAGAAAATAAAGTAGCTGATCATATAAAAAACAATACTGAGAAGTTCAGTCTTTTCCGAGGTCCAGTAGAAAAGATAAATACTTGTAAAAGTATACGCAGTCCATCCTACGCTTTTCCAGTTTTTGAGGAATGCGGCGGCGAGCATACCAATATTCAGTAGGGTGAGATAAGTGAAAAGGAAAAGATAGTTGCTCTGTCCGGTACTGATCATCAATGGAGCAGAGAATCCGCCCAGCATGGCGAAAATAATTAATATCTCACTTTTATAATAATAAGCAAGGGCGATGGACACGATAGTGATTAAAGTAGTGATCACAAAAGCGGTGTTCTGAGTAAACAAATGATATTCCCTGAAAGCAATAGTCGTTGTAAAATACAAAACAGCAATGCCGCCGCCGGTAATAATAGATGCGAAAACAGCGTAGTTTTTTCGTAGGAAATGACCAGCCAGCATAATTCCTGCCCCGGCAGCCAAACCTATTCCGGCTCTTGCTGTTTCCCCGATCCAGTTTTTGTCTATAGCATATTTTACAAAATAGCCGATTCCAAGAACAAGAGTGAAAATTCCGATGATTGTCAAAACGTTTTGTTTTAAAAAATCAAAAACAGGTGCCAGCCAGTCTTTTTCAGGTACAGAAGGAATTGTTTCACGATGGCTGTCTTGGTGAATACTGATTGACTCTGTCGGATTTGAAGTGCTTACATGATCGGGTAATTCCTCTTTCGGTTCTTCTTGTATCGATGTATTTTGTTGAGGTTGAGTTATTTTTAAATTTAAATCAGAAATTTGTTTCTCCAGTCTTCGAATCTTACTGTTAAGATTGTTGAAGATAAGAAAAAGAACGACTATGATTAATATGACCAGAAGAAACTCACTCATACTTTAGTTTTTATCAAATATAAAGTAAATGTTTTTAACGTTATAAAATTAATCCATCACATATTCTGTGATGGATTAACTGTGCAGAGTGATTAAATTGTGTTATTGATTAATTTGAAACTTTGTAGATGTAGAATGATGTAAGACTGGTTGATAACAGCCCCAGGTTAATTCCCGGGTCTAGAAATCCAAAAGCAATTCTATCACCGGCCTGGAAAGAATATAATGCATTGATATTCGTGTCCGCTATAGTTAAACTGGCCACTACAAGATTGATACCACTGAAGGTGCGGGTGTCTATTAGTGTGGTAGTTCCAGCTCCTGCTCCTGTTGTTTTGGTAATTCCAATACCCGTACCACTGCTTAATAAAGAAGCTTGTATTCCCGTTCCAAAGCGGAAGGAATATGATATAGCATACACACCATCAGATGGTACTGTATAAGATGAAGTAGCGTCATTAAATAAAGCAGCATTCCCTATCGTTCTTTCTGCTGATAAAAAATTGACAGGTTTGAAATTTCCGAAAATACCCACCGAAAGAAGGCTTATGCCTGTGGCTTTTTTTGCAGCAAATACACTGCTGTTCACGGAAGAATTTAAAAGCAGCTGAGGGTCAACTTTAGAAACCTGTGCTGTTGTATTGTTCAGTGCTAAAATTTCATAGCCTGGGAGGGTTGCAGAAAGGGGGATATCCCTAACTTTCATAGTTCCATTGACGTCCAATGTGGCACTAGGCGCAGATGTATTAATTCCAACTTGGGAAAAAACGGGAATCGCCGATAAAGCTAAAAGTAAGCTGTAGATTTTGGTTTTCATGAGTAAGTTTTTTAATTAGTTTTCAGTTTAAACAATGCAAAAATTATGCCTTTTTGCGATATGTTTATTTATATAACAAATATAGTACAAAAAATTTAAACAAATGTTTGTTTTTACTGATATGTCGCTTCGTAATCAAGTTATGTATCATTATTTTTAAAAGGTATAATAGGGTAAAATTAAATAATTTATTTTAATAAATCACTATATTTTGATTTAACAAAAATGTCAAAATGATTAATTCTGTCACATAAAGTGACAAAATTGAATGGTCTTTTTGTCAGTAATTTTCAATATATAAGGGTGTTACATAAAAAAACACTGCTCGTAAGGGCAGTGTTAATTTTTTAATAAGTTTGTTTTTTTTAACTTTCCAAAAGGAATTCTTTGTAGTTTCCTAAGAAATCAACTTCGGCATTGATGGACTGAAGTTCCAAAAGGGCATTACCGTGCAGAATATCTTCCCAGGGTCCTTCCACATTAATAAAGAAGAAATAATTGCCAAGACCTGTTTTCAACGTTCTTGATTCAATTTTGCTGAGGTTCATTTTTCTCCATGCAAACACCGAAAGAACCTGATGAAGACCTCCTGGGTGATCCTCAGGAAGGTTAATAAGCATGCCTGACTTTTCTCCCAGTATTTCGAGACGGTCATTAGAATAGATACTCTTCTTTTTTGAAATCACAATAAAACGGGTATGGTTCTGTTCGAAATCCTGAATGTTTCTGTGAACAATATTTAATCCATAAAGATTGGCTGCAAACTGATTGGCTACTGCCGCTATTTTCAAATCCCTGTTTTCAGAAACATATTTTGCAGCAGCAGCAGTCGATGAAAAATCCTGTCTCATAATTTCTTTGTAACGGGTATCAAGAAAATGGAAGCTTTGTGCTAAAGCCTGCGGATGTGAATATATTCTTTCAATATCCTCCATCTTATGGTCGGGGTGAATCATCAGGTGATGGGCAATTGGCATGACTCCTTCTGCTTCTATTTTAATTGACGGTGTTTTATATAAATAATCCAGTGTCATAGAAACCGTTCCCTCAATCGAATTTTCCAGAGGGACCACCGCTTTTTCAGCCTCTCCACTTTCAACGGCATTAAAACAGTCTAAAATATTAGCCTGAGGTACAAGTTCATCATTCGGAAACAGCTGGGTGGCCGCGAGTTGTGTAAAACTCGCATGAGGTCCCAAAAATGCAATCTTCATAGTGTATATATATAAATGTAAATTAGAATGGTATTTTAATGCAAAGATGCAAATTAGTTTAAAACCAACCATCTTTCATTGATTATATCATGCCTCTTTTAGATAATCTGCTACCTGTTCCAGTTCTCTTCAATAAGCTTCATCAAAAAATCCGGACACCTGATAATCTTATTGGTTTTTGCATCTAAAAAGAAAAGAGTAGTGGATGCTTCGGTGATTTTAACCTTCTCTTCATTGAAAATTTCGTACTCAAATTCAATTCTAACTCCCGGAATCTTTTTAACATAGGTATGAATTTCTAATTTTTGGTCATAGAGCGCCGGACGGATATACTTAATTTTATAGTCCGAAACAGGGAGCCAAATTCCTTGGTTTTCAATTTCATCGTATGAGATTCCTATGTTTCTGAAGAGCTCAACTCTACCAATTTCGAAGTACTGCGCATAGTTCCCGTAGTACACATATTTCATAGGGTCTGTTTCTGCGTAACGTACTCGTATTGAGTGTGTTGTATGTATCATTTTTAGTCTGTATTTATGCATACAAATATATTTTTAAATAATCAATACCCGCAATATTTTTTTTTGAAAAGAAAAAATTGGACCTTTGTCTTCCTTCTAAAAAAAGTACTAACAAAGAATTAATCGGGGCATAAATATGGATGAAAATTTAATGATGATATGGCAGAAGTGCCTTCAGTTCATGCGTGATAATTTGAACGCAGCTGAAGACAATTCTGATCTTAAGAAGCTTGAAAAATCCTTCGACATGCTATTCGATAAGGTACAGCCACTTTCGTTGGTTGCCAATAACCTTACGCTTATAGTGCCGAGCGATTTTTACAAGGAATATATTGAGGATAACTACCTATCCCTGCTTTCTGCTGCCCTGAAGAAAAATCTTGGAAAAGGAGTGAAATTATGGTACTCAGTAATGGAAAACAGGCCTACCGGAGAGGAAAAGCCAGTGACAATGAATATGAAGGGGAAAAGCGTTCCTACACCAAAAATGCAGGAAACAATGCCGCAGGGATTCTCTGCTAATATCGTAAACCCTTTTGTAGTTCCGGGAATTAGAAAAGTAAATATAGATTCTAACCTGAAATCAGACTACTCTTTTGATAATTATATCGAAGGAGAGAGTAATAAATTTGCTGCCACAGTAGCGCGTTCAATTGCTAAAAGACCAGGTGCAACCGCTTTCAACCCATTGTTTCTTCACGGAGGATATGGAGTAGGAAAAACCCACTTGGGACAGGCTGTAGGTCTTGAAGTAAAAAGTCAGTTTCCGGATAAAGTAGTTCTTTATCTGTCTTCTGAAAAATTCATCCAGCAGTTTATTTCTGCAGCGAAAGCACACAAACAGACAGAGTTTGCCAACTTCTATCAGATGGTAGATGTTTTGATCATCGATGATATTCAGTTCCTGTCCGGTAAATCTGCAACACAAGATAGTTTCTTCCATATTTTTGATCATCTTCACCAGAATGGAAAGCAGATCATCCTTACTTCGGATAAGGCTCCTGCAGATATTATGGATATTCAGGAAAGAATTGTTTCCCGTTTCAAATGGGGACTTTCTGCTGAGATCAAATCTCCGGATCTTTCTACCAGAAGACAGATTATTGTCGATAAATTAAGCAGAGACGGAATTGTACTTCCAGGGGATATGCTGGATTTCCTTGCTGCCGAAGCTAAGACCAATGTAAGAGAGCTTATTGGTGTAATCAACTCTGTAATCGCTTATTCTACGGTGTATAAGACAGATTTAAGCCTTGAATTGCTGAAAGATACAATCAATAAGATTGCTGCTAATCAGAAAAAGGTCATCAATATTCCTTACATCCAGGAAGTGGTATGCGATTATTTCGGAATCAAGAAAGAACAGCTTCTTTCTAAAACCAGAAAAAGAGAAATTGCACTTCCGAGACAGTTGGCTATGTATTTTTCAAAAGAACTAACGAATGCTACCTTTAGTAAAATTGGTGAAGAAATGGGAGGAAAAGACCATTCAACAGTAATGTACGCTTGTGACACCATTAAAGATGTATCCAAAATTGACAAAGAGGTAAAGAAATACGTAAAAGATCTTGCTGAGAAAATCAAGAAATAAAAGATAATTTAATCTGAATAAATTAAAATGGAGAATAGTTTTATTCTTCATTTTTTATTTAGTTTTGTTGATGAAAGGAAATAAAAATACTTAATCCTTCAATTAGAAAAAGTATATGAAAATATTGATGGTCTGTCTTGGTAATATTTGCAGAAGTCCTTTAGCAGAAGGAATTATGAAGACAAAAGTCCCTGAAAGTTTTTTAGTGGATTCCGCTGGAACAATCTCTATGCATGAAGGAAAACATCCGGATAAAAGAGCAGTAAAAACAGCAGCAAATCACAGTGTCGATATTTCAAAACAGAAGTCAAGACCGATTACAAAGGCTGATTTTGAGATGTTTGACAAGATCTACTGTATGGATATTGATATCTACGAGGATGTGATCTCAAAGTCAGCTAACGAAGATCAACGCCGGAAAGTATCATTGTTTCTTGAGACTTTAGGTGATCATAAAAACGCCGAAGTTCCGGATCCTTACTGGGGTGATATGACAGATTTTGAAGAGGTATTTCAGTTGATTGACCGAGGTTGTGAGGCTATTAAGAAACATATCCTTGATTAAATAAATTTACTCAGGTAAGTGGTATTTTTACACGGAAAAAGAAATTCTTACCTTTGTTAAAATAAACGAAGAATGGAAAATTTCATGCATTACATTCTCAGTTGAACCAGCTCATCATTTCAAACAATCTTCTTTACAAGAAAGAACTAAAAATCAATAAAATGCTTTTTTTACTCCCAGCCTATTTATCTGAAAATACTTCTATCACTCATTTTTCACCTGTTCTGAAAGATTACATCATGCAGACCGATTACTTCTTTGTAGAAAATGAAAAAACAGCCAGAAAGGTGGTCAAATTCTTTGCTCCTGAAAAGAAGCAGTCTGATCTCAAACTGTTTTTATTAGACAAATACACGGAAAATGCTGATATCAAAGAAGCGCAGAATCTGATGCTTCAGGGACAGGATTTTGGACTTCTTTCTGAGGCCGGTCTTCCATGTATTGCGGATCCTGGAAACTTAATTGTAAAATGGTGTCATGAGAAAAATATCAGAGTAATTCCTGTTTCCGGACCTTCATCAATTATTCTTGCTTTGATCTCCAGTGGATTTAATGGGCAGGAATTTACCTTTCATGGTTATCTTCCTATAGACAAAGCCGAAAAGAAAAAACAGATCCAGCGTTTAGAAAGCATGGTTCAGCAAACGGGATATTCTCAGATCTTTATGGAGACTCCTTACAGGAATAATCCACTTTTTGAAGACCTTACCAAATTCCTTTCTCCTAACACAAAGCTCTGTATTGCTGCCAATATCAACGATCCGGAGCATGAATTTATTCAGACAAAAACCATCAGTGACTGGAAGAAAGCGAAACCTGAACTTCATAAGATTCCAGCTGTATTTGTGCTGGGAAAGTAAATAGATAATTTACATCCCTCTTTACACTTTAATCTAAAACTCTTTCCGAAGATTTTATCTTGAGAGCTAATAGTCAAATTTGCGAATAAGCGGATTTGACTTTATGTTTTTCGCTTTTTTGTTGGATTTATAGGAATAATGACAGGGTAATCGCGTACAAAACGACAGAGCATTTGCATTTTATTACGAAAAATATTCTCACAAAAACAATCTATTATTGATATTTTAATGTTTTGTATTTATGTTAGTTAATATTAAACATAATTTTATTTATTTTATAGAATTTTTTATTTAAATCATAATATTTAAGTTGTTTTTTTAAATTTAGGTACTGCTTTTACGAGTCCCGTTTGCCATACTTAAATCATTAATCTCACGAATCCGGGGTTTTTGATTTGGAAAACTTCAGCTGTAAATTCGTTAAGATATTCACTGGGATTATTTGATCATGCATAGATTTATATAGATGAAAATAGGGAATGGAGCCATTATTTCTTTAGTAACTCTGGTCATGGGAAAAGAAAGTGAATATCGGATGAGCAGACCAACACCAGACACCTTAAATAATTAAATATGATTAAACTTAGAATTCTTTTCTCAGCAGTACTCGTTTTATGTACTCTGATATTTTCTTCAACACACCTGTCAGCGCATGGATATGTAATGAGTCCGGCCTCTAGGGGCTATCAGGGAAGTCTGGATAAAACGTCACTCGGTTATAACACTGCATTGAGCTTATATGGCAGCGTTATTAATGAGCCGGGATCTCTGGAAGCCAAAAAAGGATTTCCGGCACTTGGCCCGGCTGATGGAATGATTGCTTCTGCCAATGGAAGTATAGGAGGCAATACTGTTCTGGATCTTCAAACTGCCGACCGATGGAAGAAAACCAATATCACAACCGGTGTGAATACTTTCATCTGGAAGTATCTGGCTTATCACGCCACTGCAAAATGGCATTATTATATGACGAAACCAGGATGGAATCCTAATCAGCCGCTTTCACGTCAGAGCCTGGAGCTTATCGGTGAAGTGATTCATAATGGAACACCACCACAGGATAATACACCGCATCATATTACGATTCCCGCTAATCGTCAGGGGTATCATATTATTCTGGCAGTTTGGGATGTTGCAGATACCGCCAATGCATTTTATAATGTAATCGATGTCAACGTACAGTCAACAGTAACGCCTACAACTCCAGCTGTACCAACTGGATTAACTAAGATTGGAGTAACAGGTTCTTCTGCTAAAATCAGCTGGACATCACAGACAGATGCTGCATCTTACACGGTTTTCCGCAATGGACAGGAAGTGCAGAGTGTAAATGTTCCTGAATTTGAAGATCAGGGTTTATCTCCAAGTACCAATTATACTTACGAAGTGCAGGCGAAAGGTTCTACAGGATTGACTTCACAGAAAAGTGCACCGCTCATTGTAAAGACCAATGACCAAAATGCTCCTGAGAAACCTGTAGCACCATCAAATCTCCACTCGATGGGAGTCACTGAAAATTCTGTTTCACTGATGTGGACTGCTTCAAGTCATACACAGGGCATTAAAAATTATCAGGTTTTTGAAAATGGGACTAAAGTGGCAGAAACGGTTCAAACCAGTTTCTTACGGACAGGTTTATCGCAAGATACCGAATACCGCTACACCGTGAAAGCTGTTGCACAGAACGACCAAATATCTGATGCAAGTAATGAATTAAAGATCAGAACGAAGAAAATGGAAGGAGGAAATGGGCAAATATACTGCGGAGCTGAGCAGTATATTCCTGCCAATGCGTATCCAACAGCTCAGACCGCAGTATTCTATAATTGCAAAATCTGGAAAAACAAATGGTATGCTAATCCTAACGAACTTCCCGGAACCAATATGGTTTGGGAGGAGATAAGTGCATATACCGAAGGTCCAGATTGTCAGTCAGGTGGTCCGGTTACTTATTGTGGATCACAGGCCTATAATTCTGCAAAGGCTTATTCGGCTGCTGGTACAAAAGTATTTTATGCCTGCAAAATTTGGGAAAACAAATGGTACGCAAATCCAGGGGAAGTACCCGGAAGCAATTCGGTATGGAAAGTAGTAAGTGACTGCAGCGAAAGCCAGGAATGCACTGGTTCAGCGCTTAAAGGTCAGGAAGATGGACTTTCAGTAATTGTATCAGATAACCAACTGAATTTTGCGCCGGAAAGTTACTATGGAAAAATCAGTGAAGTGAATGTATTTAATACCCAGGGGCTTCAAATGGTTTCTTCAAGAAATCCTGTAAAGAACAGTATTAATATCAGTGCCCTTCAACCGGGAATCTATTTTGTGAAGATTCTTTATAAAGGTGGGGGAAGTGTAACCAAAACAATCAAAAAATAGTCTGGTGTAGAAACTCGACAAAAGAAAAATTTAACAAAAGCCGTCCTTGTATTAAGGGCGGCTTTACGGTGTTAATAGCTTTAAATAAAATAGCCGTTAAATTTGCTTTTTCGTTACTTTTCAACATTTAACAACCCTTAACAACCCCTTTGCACCATTATTGTTTTATAGAGTATATAACACCAAAAAAAATAAATTATGTCAGAAAAGAAATTAGCCGGACTTTGGATTGATACAGAAAAAGCAGTAGTTGTAAAGAATCATGATGCACAGAATGCATTTAAATTTTTCCTTTGCAGCCCCGTGAAAGCAGAAATTCAACATGGAAACTCAAGTGAAAATGCAGCGAATAATGCTGAACGTACCAATAGAGTAAAGTTCTTTAAAGAAGTAGAACATCTTCTGACCAATTCACAGGAAGTGTATATTACAGGCCCCGGAACGATTCAGGAAGAGCTTAAAAATTACCTTCACGACACGGCTCAGTTTAAAAATCTTACCATAACATTAGATACAGCACAGAAAATGTCGGACGAGCAGGTGCTGGAGACGGTTAAAGATTATTTCAATGCTTAAATCATTGATTATGCAGTAAAAATCCGGATATCATAGATATCCGGATTTTTATTTTAAATGAAAATATCTTTTGTTACTTTACTTTTCCTGACTTCCATTTTCTCCACAGAAAAACAAGAAGTGGAATCAGTAAAAAGAATGGCCAAAATGAAATGATTCCCAATAGAAAACTTACAAAACTGTTCCAACCCTCTGTTACAGAATCACCGAAACGGCTTCCGAAACCTATTTTTGAAGTGGCTGAGCTTCTTACTTTTTCTTTATATAAACCCAGATTAAGCGTACTGTAATTTACCCGGTCATCTATGAATCTGAGCCTGCCCTCTGCCACGTCTATTTCATCTTCCAGTTCGCGGATGGTTTCCTGAATCTCAAGCATGTCCTTTGTCGTAGAAGCACTTCTTAGCATATCCCGATACTTTTCCAGATAGATCTTTTTATTGGCTAGCTTGATGGAAACATCAGTATATTCTTCAGTAACATCATCAGATGAAATATTTTTGGACAAAACAGATCCAATTCCATTAGAGAATGAGTTGACTAATGCATCAAAGTTTTTATGAGGTACACGGATAACAAGATCAAGATTGTCGTCTATATCTGTATTTTGGAACTGTTCATTTTGAATATACGCGTTGTTTTTCTTCAAAATATCTTCAACCTGGTTCTGAGTTTTTTTAATATCTCCCACCTGGAGTTTCATGGTACCGTTTTTAATAATCTTTTTGGCGATGGTATCCATCTTTTTAGGTGCTGCAGAAGGTTGAATAGATTTATTTTCGTCCGGCAGAAGTTTCTCACTAATAGTATTTGGAGGAGCAACCTCATATTCAGCAACAGCGATTGGCGGGGAGGCATTTGCAGGAGCCTGCTCGGATTTCTTGCATCCGGTTATTGCGAGGATTATGAATAAAGGTAAAAAAAGTTTTATCATGAATATTTTTATTGAAACTTATCAAAAATTATGCTTAAGTGTTTGTTTTGTTTAAAATCCATATTTATTTTAAAAATTATTTGTGATTTGTTTATTTAATCTGATTTAAAAGATAATTTGAAATCTAAATTATTTTCTATTTTTAATGAATGAAAAAAAGTCTTTTAGCATTCGTATTTTCTCCATTCTTGCTGTATGCCCAGGAAGTTCCCAAACTTACCGATGAAATGGCAGGTAAATTATTAGAAAAACCCCTTCATTGCATCAATCAGGAATATCCAAATAAAACAGCCCATATCATCAATAATGCCGGCGAAGTTAGTCTGACTCCAAAAGACCTTCATCCGAGTTTTTACGGCTGTTTCGACTGGCACAGCTCCGTTCACGGACACTGGATGCTTGTGAGATTGCTGAAGACAAAACCTAATCTGGCCAATGCCAAAGACATTGAAAAAATTCTTGACCATTCATTAAATAGAGAAAACCTACAGGCCGAAGCCGAGTATTTCACAAAATATCAATTGACCACCACGTTTGAAAGAACATATGGCTGGGCCTGGCTGTTGAAACTGGATGAAGAACTGACAACCTGGAACCATCCTAAAGCTAAGATCTGGCATGAGAATTTAAAACCACTGACAGATCAGATCTTAAAGTCCTGGAAAGCCTATCTTCCTAAGCAAACCTATCCAAACAGAACGGGTGTTCATCCTAATACTGCATTTGGTCTGGCTTTCGCGATCGACTGGGCGGTTGCCAATAAGGATAAAGAGTTCGAAAATCAATTGAAAGAAAAAGCAAAGTATTTTTACGGAAAAGATCAGAAAACACCGGCTTATCTCGAACCGGACGGATCAGACTTCTTTTCGCCAAGCCTTGAAATTGCAGATTTGATGAGAAGAGTACTGCCACAAAAAGAATTCGTGCAGTGGCTGAACAGTTTCTATGATAAAAAAAGCCTTGAAAATATTGAAAAAATACCAGTTGTAAGCGATCTGAGTGATTATCAGACTGTACATCTTGTTGGACTTTCTTTTTCTAAAGCATGGTGTATGAAGGGGATATCGAAAGCGCTTCCTGAAGAACACCCTTTGAAAAAAGATTTTAAGAAAACTGCTGATGTGTTTTTAGCGAATGGACTTCCGTTATTATTTCAGGGAAATTATGGTGGAGATCACTGGCTGGCGAGCTTTGCGGTTTATTCCCTGGAAGATTAAATGGTTGTAAGCACCGAATATATTGGCTACATTTGTCTTATGTCAGCCTTAGAAAAATTCGGTGTTGAAATATTTACTCAACATAATATTTTCGAGAGAATTTCTGCGGATAAGCCTTTCCGTCCGGAAAACCCTGCCTTTATTTTTATCAAATCGGGTACTATAAAGCTCCGTCAGCATTTCAGTGATTTGGAGCTCTCTGCCAATATGTTTATGGTAACTGACCCTCAGACCATTTATGAAATGGTTTCTGTAAGCGGTGATTTCCAGTCTAGAATGGTTTCGTACAAAAGAGATTTTATTTCAGCGTTGTCATTGAAATTCAATAGATTGATTACCTACCGTTATTTCAGGCAGCAGATGAACAGGGGAGTTCCCTTTGCGGAAAATGAAATGGATGTGGTCTGGAAAAGTGTTAATTTCCTAAAGTATATCCTTGATTCAGAAACAGAAATGCTGTATAAAAAGGAAATGGTAGAACATCTTTTCTCCGTTTTCTGTTATCAGATGGCAGGAATTATTTCTAAGGAAGATAATAATTCTATGAACCAGATGTCCAGACAGGAGGAAATTGTTTTTGTATTTCTCACTGATCTTGCAGAACATCATCTCACAGAGAGAACCGTTGAGTTTTATGCCGAACGGCAGTCGATTACAACCAGACATCTTTCTTCGGTAGTAAAATCCATTACAGGAAAGTCCGCCAGCCAGATTATTGCTCTGATAGTTATGAATGAGGCAAAAGTGCTTTTGAACTCCTCCAATAAACCTGTTTCAGAGGTTTCTTCAATCCTTGGTTTCAGTGATCAATATTCGTTTTCCCACTTTTTTAAAAAACATCTTGAAGTAAGCCCCAGTCAGTACAGACATCAGTTTGAAAATTGAAAATATTACATTTGAACATCTTTTTCCAAAATTCAAACATTTGATTGAATTTGCTGCTGCCGTAACTTTGCCTTCGTAAAACAAGGTAAAATGACAAATAATATAAAAACAGCACTATCACTCGTGATAGCTCTATTTCCTGCGCTGTTTTTTTCTCAACAGATGAAACAGATGACCGCAGGTGAAGCTGCCGATATGGCTGTGAAAAATCACCAGCAGTTAAAAGTAGCTGCTCAGAATATCGATATCGCAAAACAAAATACAAACATTGTAAAACTTCAAAAGCTCCCTAATATCACGGCCTCTACAAGTCAGTTTTATTTAGGCGATGCGGTAGCAATCGATAAAGATTTTTCCAATTCAACCAATATCCCGATGCCTCACTATGGAAGCTCATATGCAGTGCAGGCAACCCAGTTGATTTTTAAAGGAGGTTTAGTGACCAAATCTATTGAAATGGCTGGTCTACGTGAGCAGCTTTCCGAGTTGGATCTGGAAAAAAATAAGCTTGATGTGAAATTTTTGGTGATTTCCAATTATCTGGATGTGTATAAAATGGTGAATCAGGAATCTGTTTTTCAGAATAACAAAAAACTGGCTCAGGAACGTCTGAAAAATATCCAGAAATTTTATCAGCAGGGAATGGTGACCCGTAATGAGGTGATCCGTGGAGAGCTTGCTATCAAAAATCTGGATCAGGGAATTCTGACTCTGACCAATAATAAAAAGATCCTTAATTATAATTTGATTATCGCCTTAGGACTGCCTTCCGAAACGGAGATTGTTCCGGTTGAAAGTTTAACGGATAAAGAATCGGTGATCGGCATGGATTATTATATGGATCTTGCCCATGACAGCAATCCTCAACTTAGATCTGCAAAGAAAAATATTGATGTTGCTGATAAGAACATCGAAATCATCAAAACAGATCAGCTACCGACGCTTTCCGGGTTTGGCGGCTATACACTGCAGCGTCCCGTTACCACAAGGAATCCTGTTCTGGATATGTATTCAGGAGGATGGCAGGCAGGTGTTTCATTGAGTTATAATATTGATAATTTATACAGAACAAAAGAAAAAGTGAAGCTTGGTGAACTGCAGAAAACACAGGCAGGTGATGCAGTAACGCTGGTTCAGCAGAATGTTGATATGGCTGTCAATGCAGCTTACGTAAAATACCAGGAGTCGATTCAGCAGGCTGATATTTTAAATGATTCAAAAAGACTGGCAGAAGAAAACTACAAGATCACGGAAGCTAAATATTTAAACCAACTGGCAGTACAGGCTGAAATGATTGATGCGCAGAATCAGAAACTCCAATCGGAACTGGATTATGCAAATGCTGAGATCAATGTACTGTATCAATATTACAACCTGCTGAAGGCTGCAGGAACGCTTTAATTTAAAACTGAAAATCAAGGACAATGGAAAACAAGGAACAAACTACTCAAAATACTCAGGCAGCTCCGGCACAGTCAGGGGCAGCAGTTAAAAAGAAACAGAACAAAAATAATAAGATCAGAGCTATAATTTCTAACGTTATTGTATTTCTGATAATCGGATTCGGGCTTTTCTGGCTGGTCCGGGAATATTTTCATATCGGAGACAAGACATATACAGAAGCTGCTCAGGTTGAAGAATTCATCAACCCCATCAATACAAGGGTTTCTGCTTATATTAAAGACATAAAATTTATTGAGCATCAGAAAGTTAAAAAAGGAGATACTCTCGTAATTCTGGACAAAAATGAATTACTCACTCAGGTAGGCCAGGCAGAAGCTGCTTATCAGAACGCAATGGCGCAGAGATCTGCAACAAGTTCATCTGTAAATACAGTTTCCAACAATGTAAGTGTGATGGAATCCAATATTGCAGGAGCAAAAGCAAGACTATGGAATGCCGAACAGAATTTAAACCGATATAAAAATCTTCTTGCAGCAGAAGCGGTAACCAGACAACAATATGATCAGATCAAAACGGAATATGATGCACAAAAAGCAGCGTATGAAACATTGGTGAATCAGAAACAGTCTGCTAATCTTACCACAACTGAAGTGAAAAGCAAGTTAGGGATCAATGATGCAGAGATCAAAAGAACAAAATCCGCATTGGACATGGCAAAGATCAATCTTTCTTATACTGTGATCACGGCACCTTATGACGGAATCATGGGACGGAGAATAATCTCTGAAGGGCAGCTGATCCAGCCGGGACAACAAGTGGCTACTATCGTTCTGAATGGTCAGAAATGGGTGACAGCTAACTTCTTAGAAAGCCAGATGCCGAATATTAAGATCGGCGAAAAGATGACAATGACGGCTGATGCATTGGGCGGAAAGAAATTTGAAGGGGTTGTAACTGCTGTTTCAGCGGCAACTGGTTCAAGATATTCCAGTGTTCCTACAGATAACTCTACCGGTAACTTTATCAAAGTACAACAGAGAATTCCCGTGAGAATAGAATTTACCTCTTCCAATAAAAAAGAAGACCTGGAAAAGCTGAGCGCGGGAATGAATATGAATGTCAATATTAATTAAGACTGAAAGACATCAGACATCAGATTTCAGACCTTGAATGCTGAAGATTATAGACAAAATAACAAGGTCTGTTGTCTGTAATCTGTCAAAGCCATTATTTGCTGAGGACACGAATAAATATTAATTAAGACTGAAAGACATCACATATCAGATTTCAGACTTTAAATGCTGATTTGTAAAGAATTAATGTATTTCATATGTCATCTGAACAAAAAGGAACTTAAAATAAGTTTTGCAAAATTAAGAATAAAAGATATCAGGTTTCAGGCTTTTTAGTGAAGGAGAAATTAAAGATGGAATAGTAAAGTCTGTTATCTGAAATCTGACATCTAGTATCTAAAAAACATGTACAACAAAGGACTATATAACGACTGGGTGCCAAAACCCGTACAGCTGCTGCTCATCGTACTGCTATTGGCCGTAGTAATGCCACTTGGCGGGGTATATACCGGAAATATCAGTTATCTGGTAAGCGGTACCGGAGCGATGACAGAATATTTTATGTGGGCAAACTATGCGACCACAATCGGAATGGGGGCTTGTATGCCGGTCGTTCTCAGAATGAAAATGAGATTCAAGGTCAGAGATAAAATGACCGTATTGCTTGTTCTTTTAGGACTGCTGAGCTATATTAACGGAACCACGATGCAGCCGATGGTCTTTGTATTTACAGCCCTGTTTATAGGATTTTTAAAAATGATGGTGACCATAGAACTGTTTCTTCCGTTAATGATGATGATTGGAAACAGAGGTATGTTTTACGGACTGTTTTACACCTTTGTGTTGGTAATGAATCAGGTGGCGGCTTATTATGCAGTGGTTGTTTCCATTAATTATAACTGGCAGCATTTTTATCTTATTGCGGCTGTATTGTGTTTTATGCTTGCACTGATACACTGGATCTTTATGCACAATAAATATTTTGCCCTGAAAGTTCCACTTCATTATATCGACTGGATGAGTATCATGTTGTTCGCATCAACATTTATGTTTTCAGCCTATGTTTTTTCTTTCGGGAAACAGCAGGACTGGTGGAATTCCAGAAATATCATCAATGCAAGTATGGCTGCATTTATAAGTTTTGCTTTGCTGGTCATTCGTCAGTTCACCTTGAAAAGACCTTATCTATCATTCAAAATATTTACGAAAAATAATGTACAGCATGGGCTCTTTATGCTTTTGTGGTTGGGAATGTTTTTAGGAACTACTTCACTTCAGAATACCTTTGCAGTAGGAGTTTTGGGATACGATCAGCGTACCAATGCAGGACTTAGCATGCTTATGATTCCAGGGATTATTCTGGCTGGCGTTATTGCTGTATTCTGGTTTAAAAAAGAAATACCATTGAAAATGTATATCTTCTCGGGGTTTTCGGCGATGATGGGATATGCATTGATCATGTACTTTTCGATGGTTTTAGAATTCAATTATGAGAACTGGTATCTTCCAATGTTTCTGAAAGGCTATGGAATGTGTTCCCTGTTTATTTCTGTGTGGTTCTATACGCTGGATAAACTTGAAATAGATGATATGCTGGCAGCCATAGGACTGGTATTGGTATGGAGAACTTTCCTTGCAGTAGGATTCTTTTCGGCATTGTATTCATGGTTTCAGTACCGTTTTCAGATTATGGCGGTAGGTGATCTGGCTGTATATATCGATGGGATGACGGTTACTCCTCAGACTTTAGCGGGGAATATGAAAACCCTTCAGCTCAATGCAGTCATTGTGTCCGGTAAGAAGATTTTCGGATATATTATTTTGACCGGTTTTGGGGTGTTGCTTTACGTGATGACGCATCATTTCGGAAGAGAAAGATTTCAGTATTTAAGATTCATCAGAGTTTTGGGTGGTAAATCTGTGATTGCCAGAAGAAGGCTCCGTGAAAGAAAGAAATTATTAGAAGAAATAAAAGACGCGGCAGGGCCTGCGGTTTAAAGATACCTTGTTTTTCATGAGTAGGATCCTGGGCTTTGCGAAGTCTGGGATCCTGCGTTTTTATAAGTGAAAAATAGTACGCTCTTTTTGATAAAATATGAAAAATTTCATATCCTGTTGTTTTTATTTAGAAGCAATAAAAATTAAATTTGACAGATTATAAAAACTTGAGTAGAAAGAATGAAAAAGCAGTATGCATTCATAGGTCTATTGGCGTCGGGAATCGTATTTTCTCAGACAGCTAATGATTCTGTAGCCTCTAAAGGTATTGATGATGTAGTGATCGTAGCATCCAGAAAACCCACTAAAATCTCCGACATTCCGGGGACGGTTTGGGTGGTTCAGAAAGAAAAAATTCAGGAGCAGGCAAAAAGCGGTGTTCCTCTTAAAGAAATGCTTTCTATTCTGATTCCAGGTATGGATATCGGGCCGCAGGGAAGAACCAATTACGGACAGAATATGAGAGGACGCTCCGCGTTGGTAATGATAGACGGAGTTTCGCTGAACAGTATCCGTACTATCAGCCGTCAGCTCGACGCTATTGATCCTTTTAATATCGAAAGAATTGAAGTGCTTTCAGGTGCCAGTTCTATTTACGGAGGAAATGCAACCGGAGGTATCATTAATATCATCACTAAAACTCCTTCCAGGAAAGGGATTAGTGGAGAAACTGAATTAGGGGTAAGAACCGGATTTATGGGAAAAGATGACCACGATTTCCGTGCTGCCCAGGCCATTGCTGTAAAAGGCGAAAAGGTTTTCGGGAGATTAGGTGTTGCTTATCAGCAGAATGGAGGAGTTTACGGTGCCGATGAAAATCAGGTTTTAACAGATATTACACAAACAGACCTTCAGTACAACCAGTCGATTGATATCCTGGCAACAGGAGGTTATAAATTTAATAATAAACATAAGATTACCGCATCTCTTCAGTATTACAATTCTAAATTCAATGGAGACAGAAGCCTTTATTTAGGGCAGAATCTAAGTGCTTTTACAACGAAGAATGCAGGGTTGCTGGAAATGCGTGACGGTTTTTCATCCGATAAAAATGTAGGGACGGAACGTTTTATGGGGACAGTTGCGTACAACGGAAACAATATTTTAGGAGGTCAGGATCTGTATGTACAGTTTGCAGCGAGAGGAGAGAAGTTAGGATTTTATCCTTTCCCCGGAAATGTTAATTTAAATAGCGTAAACACGGCTTATATGTCTTCTTCACAGCAGGACACCTATTATTCCGGGGTAAAAGCACTACTGTCCAAATCATGGAGAGGTCTGAACGTAACTTACGGAGTAGACGTCGACCTGGAGAAATTTGAAGGGGCCCAATCCGTTTATGATATCGCCAAAACGATGTCAAGCGGAGGCTTAGTCAATGAGACACAATATAGCCTTGGAAGATACCCAACGAACCATTCTCAGAGTTATGCAGGATATGCTCAGGTTAAATATGACATCTTTCCCAAACTTCAGATCAATGGAGGTATCCGTTATCAGAGTATGAATGTAAAAGTAGATGATTTCGTAGGTTCTGTACAACAGACACAGGTTGCCATGGGGTGGGGAAGTTCAGCTTCTGCTATTCCAGGCAGAAAAAGCTCATACAATGTAACATTAGCCAATGCCGGAGTATTGTATAAATTCAACGAACAGCATCAGGCTTGGGGGACATTCTCGCAGGGAGTAAGCTTGGCTGACCCCTCAAAATATTACGGAATCGGCGTCTATAGTCTGAAAGGAGGAAACTGGGATGTCATTTCCAGCATCAATGTCAAAGAACAGCCATTACAGGCTGTCAAAACCAACCAGTTTGAAGTAGGTTACCGTATCAATAAGGGAGGATTGAGAGGACAGATTGCAGGTTTCTTAAGTAATTCGGATAAGAATATTACTGTAGATAAAAAAACATTACAGATCCTTGTCAATGACTTGAAGCTGAGAAATATGGGAATTGAAGCTGAGATTTCATACTCTATGAACAATGGAGTTTATTTCGGTGCCAGCGGACTTTTGATCAAATCAGAGGTTGAGAATAATGACGAATGGAAAAAGCAGGAAATCTACAATGCTTCCCCTTCAAAATTGGTGACCTATATCGGGTATAATGTTAAAAACTGGTCTTTCAGATTCCAGTCACTACAGAATTTCAAGCTGACGGATGATCTTAAAAATGAGATAGACGGTTATAATACTTCGGATGTTATGGTAGGATACCGTTTCGACTGGGGTAAATTTAATTTAGGAATTCAGAATGTTTTCAATACAGATTATCAAACGATCTGGAGCAAGCGTTCTCAGGTTTTATATTCAAGTTACGGTCTTCCTGAGCTGTTCAGTTATAAAGGAAGAGGACGAACATTTAACCTGTCTTATACCTTTGACTTTTAGAAATTTAAATGAAAGCATTTAGCCTTGATTTAAATTCAATATTATAATAACATATCCGGCTTCTGTCAATCCATTGAGGCCGGATTTTAATTAAAAAAATTCAGTTATGGCTAAAATTCAAACAGGCCGCATTGTTGCGGAAATGACGAGAAAAGAGTATATCACTGATCATTATATCAGAGTATATCTGTATTCTCCGGAAGCACATTTTTTTAAAAATACCACCATCGGTGATAACAATAAAATTGCCGTACCTCCGGCAGGTTTGGATGAAATCCATTTTCCAACGCTGGATGAAAACCGCCAATGGGTGTATCCGCCAAAAGAAGTGGCTCCAGCTGTGAGAACATATACCCACAGAGGGATTGATCTGGAAAACAATGAGCTGATCATCGATTTTGTAGACCATGGAGACGGAGGACCTGCATCACAATGGGCGAGAGAATCTGGACCCGGAGCGAAATTGGGAATCATGATGCGAACTGAAGCAAAAGAGATGTATCCGGAAGTTGAATTTTATCTGTTCGTGGGAGATGCCACAGCAATTCCTGTTTTGAGTGCTATGCTGGAAACCCTGCCGGAAAAAGCAAAAGGAGTCTGTATCATTGAAGTTCACGGAAAAGAAGATGAACAGAACCTTGAAACAAAAGCTGATATTGAATTTAAATGGCTTCATAATGCAACCCCGCATATCAGCAGTGAAATGGCTGATACCGTAAAAAGCATCACTATTCCTGAAACCTCCAGATTCGGATATGTTGCTGCAGAATTTTCAAGCGTTAAAGAAATCCGTACCTATCTCAGAAAGGAAAAAAACTGGACTTCACAAGAGCTTAATGCCTATTCGTATTGGAAAGCAGGTGTAGCAGAAAACGAATCGGAGAAAGACAGACATAAGGAAAAGGATTCAATGGGGTAGGTGTTCTGGGGTTTCGGGATATGATTTTCTGAGTTTGATCGCAGTTGTAATGGTTGTTCGTTATTTTGGCTTCAAGTCGGAGTAGTAAGGTTAATAGTGCATTTTGCTTCGCAAGTGAATGATGGATTACTAACCACGCTGCCTGTAGCAACAGGAAAGCCAGCAACCGCAGCTAAAAACTCTCTGACCTCAAACCCACATCCCGAAACTTGCAATCAGAAACCGAAACCCCTATCTTTGCACTTTAAAGACAGCAATGAAAGATTTAATGGGTAAGGCAATCTGGGATTATTTTCACAACGAAAACCCTGAAGATTTGCAGACAGAAACTTCAATTTCGGAATTGGATGAACTTCCGGTAGACTACCTTTTCAGGGAATTTGAGGAGATGAATGATATTGAGCAGAAAGCTTTGGAGCTTGCTCAGGGAAAAGTATTGGATATCGGTTCTGCTGCAGGTTCTCATGCTTTATATCTTCAGAATGAAAGGAACCTTGATGTTTCAGCTCTGGATATTTCACCAAAATCTATTGAAGTCTGCAAGCTGAGAGGAATAAGGAAAGCAATAGTTGAAAATATGCTGGATTTTTCAGGAGAAACTTTTGATACTGTTCTGCTTCTGATGAATGGAACCGGAATTTTTGAAAGCCTGAAGAAAATTGATACTTACCTCCAGAAACTGCATACTTTGGTAAGTGATAACGGTCAAATTTTGATTGACAGTACAGATATATTATATATGTTTGACCGCGATGAAGATGGCGGTGTTTATATTCCGGCTGGTGGATATTATGGCGAACTGGATTATATCGTTCATTACAAAGGAGAATCTGAAAATCCGATCAAATGGCTTTATCTTGATTTTGAAACGTTGAAAAACGCAGCAGAAAATAATGGATTTACTATAGAAAAAATAATGAAGGATGAAGATTCCTACCTGGCAAGACTGACTAAGAAATGACTTGAAAATAAATTTTGATTTGTATAGATTATCATGATCATTACAAGTGAAATAAGAATTGGAAAAATATAGGAAGCTGCTCTGTAGGGCAGCTTTTTGGGTATATAGGATGCCCATAGCAAAAGCAGAAAGAGCATTCCTAATGCGGCTGCAAAAACTTCGGGGCTCTTTCTAAAAGAAGAAACGTTTTGAGAATTTATTTTGTGCATGAAAGCGACCAGAAAATACTGAACAGGCAGATAAATAAATCCAAAAATAAAAGTGAAAACAGCAGGAGTGTATTTTTTTAATTTAATAAAATTTATTCCCAATAATATGGACCCCGGAACGGTTCCCACAATAAAACTGATCAGTAAAATGATATTCCTTGGAAATAGTTTTATAGCCTGTGGATCTTCAGTGATATTATCTTCCCACATTTCCTGTTCTTCCTGAAGCTTTAATTCTTCCTGATTTTTTTTATACTGAATGAGCTGACAAATCTGTGTTTTTTCCTCTTCACTGAAAGTTCGTCCTCTTTCTTTAAGTATTTCAAAAGCCATTAGAACAGCTTCCGGAGTAAAGCGGTTTCCTGCCTTTAGATAGCTTTCCAGTTCCGTAGAGGATAATTTTCCCAGAACACTCTTTTTAACCATAGCGATAAAATAAAATGGGCATAAAAAATGCCCATTTTGTATAATTGTTAGTTAGAAATTATCCTATCTCAATACCATTTTCTACATTGCTGTCATCCGGTGTTACGAAAGACAGTTTTCCGTCTGGTTTTGTCGTTAATAAGAACATTCCCTGAGACTCAATTCCTCTGATCTTTCTTGGAGCAAGATTTAATAAAATCATCACTTGTTTGCCGATCAGTTCTTCCGGTGTGAAGCTTTCTGCAACACCTGAAACTACAGTTCTGATATCAACACCTGTATCCACTTTAAACTTCAGTAATTTATCAGCTTTTTCAACCTTTTCAGCTTCTAAAATGGTTGCTGTTCTAAGGTCTATTTTAGTAAAATCATCAAAGGTGATCTCTTCTTTCATAGGGTTGGCGTTAGGGTTTGTTTTTTTATTGTTTTGTTTGGTCTGTTCCAGTTTTTCAATCTGAGCTTCGATGACACTGTCTTCAATTTTTGAGAAAAGAAGAGAGGCTTCATTGATCTTGTGGCCAGTTTCTATTAAAACAGATTTGTTTTCAACATCGTTCCATTTCACTTGTTCGGCATTAAACATATTCAGTAATTTTTCAGAACTGAAAGGCATGAATGGTTCACATAACTGAGCTAATGCAACAGCCAGTTGAGCTCCCACAAATAGAGATTGAGCTGCTTTTTCAGGACTGTCTTTGATGGTCTTCCATGGTTCTTCAGCCTGAAGATACTGATTTCCAAAACGGGCAAGATTCATTAATGCAGTCAATGCATTTCTGAATTCATAGTTTTCCAGAAATCCTGAAATTTCTTTAGCTGCTTTGTTGATTTCTTCTAATTCAGGACTGTTTACATCTCCCTGAGGAACAATACCGTCATAATATTTATGGATCAGAACAGCAACTCTATTGATAAAGTTCCCGAAAATCCCAACCAATTCAGAATTATTTTTAGTCTGAAAATCTTTCCAGGTAAAATTATTATCCTTGGTTTCCGGAGCAGATGAAAGAAGAGCGTATCTTAAAACATCCTGCTGTCCGGGGAATTCTTCTACATATTCATGAGCCCATACCGCCCAGTTTCTGGATGTGGAAATTTTGTCGTTCTCAAGGTTCAGGAATTCGAAAGCAGGAACATTTGTCGGCATGATATAATCACCGTGAGCCTTCATCATAGCAGGGAAAATAATACAGTGGAATACAATATTATCCTTTCCGATGAAATGAACAAGGTCGCTGTTTTCACTCTGCCAGTAGTCTTTCCAGTCTTTCCCGTTTTTCTCCGCCCATTCCTGAGTGAAAGAAATATATCCGATAGGTGCATCAAACCAAACGTAAAGTACTTTCCCCTCCGCATTCGGAAGAGGAACAGGAACTCCCCAGTTCAGGTCTCTGGTCATGGCACGAGGTTTAAGACCGTCGTTTAACCATGATTTTACCTGACCGTAAACATTCGGTTTCCAGTCGTCTTTATGACCTTCAATGATCCACTCATTTAAGAAATTTTCATATTCATTTAATGGGAGGTACCAGTTTTTGGTTTCCTTAAGAATCGGAACATTTCCGCTCAGCATCGACTTCGGATTGATCAGCTCTGAAGGGGATAGCGTAGAGCCACACTTTTCACACTGATCTCCGTAAGCATTTTCGTTGCCACAGTTTGGACAGGTCCCTACAATATAACGGTCGGCCAGAAATTCTCCGGCCTGTTCATCAAAATACTGCTCAGAAACCTCTTCTGTGAATTTCCCTTTTTCATAAAGAACTTTAAAGAAATCCTGACTGGTTTCGTGATGCTTTTTAGATGTTGTTCTGGAATATTCATCAAATGAAATTCCCAGATCCGAAAAAGATTTTTTGATGATCTCGTGGTACTTATCCACGATATCCTGAGGGGTTACCCCTTCTTTTTTTGCTCTTATGGTAATAGGAATTCCATGCTCATCCGATCCGCAGATAAACGCTACATCTTTTCCTAGTCTTCTTTGGAATCTTGCGTAGACATCCGCAGGAATATATACACCTGCCAAATGTCCTATATGAACCGGTCCGTTTGCATAAGGCAAAGCTGCCGTAATCATCTTTCTGTTTGACATTTTATAGTAAAATTTTATCTGCAAAGATAAGGATTATCTCCCTAAAATCATGTAATCTTCCCTCATAATAAGTTTTTGCTCATCCGGAAAAGCGTAATGTCTGTTTTAATTAAAAAAGAATAGCTAAAAATTGATGTCCATAGATTAATATTCCAAAGATAAATAAACAGATTTCATGCGGTTGTTCTAATCAGTTTACTGGATGGTAAATTTGAATATATAATTGGTAATTATAAAATTTCTGTTGATCATAATTGATGAATGCAAAATTCGGACATTATAATAATTCAATGAATTATCCTGTAAAATGTTGTTTTACCGCAGTACTTTATCTATTTTTAGGGTTATAAATAGTCATTATGAAGAAAATTACAGTTGGAGCCATGTTGCTCTCAATGATGTTCATGGAAGTGAAGGCGCAGTCTTTGAAATCACCGGATGGTAAGTTTGAAATGAACTTCCAGCTGAAACAGGGGGTGCCTTATTACAACCTGAAGTATAATGGGGCAGTGGTCGTGGAAGATTCTAGATTGGGATTAAGATTATTTAAAGATTCAGCCATTAAATTTGCATCTGAAATTGCCAAAGCTGACGATGCAAAATTTGACCTTAATAATGGGTTTACAAAAACAGATGAAAAACGGGATTCTAAAAATGAAACCTGGCAGCCGGTTCTGGGAGAAAAGAAAGACTACATCAACCATTACAACGAACTTGCAGTTACTTTGGATCAGACCTCTACAAGCAGGAGTATGGTCGTGAAATTCAGATTGTTTAATGACGGTCTGGGATTCAGATATGAATTTCCACAGCAGAAAAACCTGAACTATTTCGTGATCAGAGAAGAAGATTCCGAAATCGATTTTCCAACCGATATGAAAGCATGGTGGATGGTGGCTGATTACGATTCACAGGAATATCAGTATCAGGAAACAAAGATTTCCGAAATTCCAGGACAGTGGGATAAGGCATTCGATGCCAACGCTTCACAAATGTTGGTGAAAAATGCAGTTCAGTCCCCATTAATGCTTAAAAAAGAAGGTAAAGACCCTTTGTACGTGAATGTTGCAGAAGCAGCCGTTTTAGATTATCCAGCTTCCCATCTGGAAGTGGATGCTCAAAATTTTAAATTCAAAACTCATCTTACCGCGGACAGACAAGGTGCAAAAGGCTATATCCAGACCCCTTCTGTAACCCCATGGAGAACGATTATTGTTTCCCCGAAAGCAGAAGAAGTAATGGATTCCAAATTGATCTTCAATCTCAATGAACCTACAAAATATACCGATACATCCTATATTCACCCTACAAAATATATGGGCGTTTGGTGGGAAATGATCATCGGAAAATCACAGTGGGCTTATTCTACCGAAGAGAATGTACATCTGGATAAGACCGATTTTTCAAAACTTACACCGAATGGAAAACATGCTGCAAACAATACTAAAGTTAAAGAATATATTGATTTTGCTGCTGAAAACGGATTCCAGGGTCTTTTAATTGAAGGCTGGAATATTGGTTGGGAAGACTGGTTCGGCCATTCCAAAGAATTTGTTTTCGATTTCATTACCCCATATCCGGATTTTGACATCAAAATGCTGAACGATTATGCTCATTCAAAGGGCATTAAGCTAATTATGCATCACGAAACTTCAGGTTCTGCCACCAACTATGAAAGATGGTCAGACAAAGCCTTCCAATTGATGAACAAATATGGCTATGATGCAGTTAAAACAGGATATGTAGGAGATATTATTCCCAGAGGAGAACATCATTATTCCCAGTGGACCATCAATCACTTTTATAGGATTGCCGAAAAAGCAAACCAATATAAAATCATGATCAATTCCCATGAATCTGTACGTCCTACAGGAGAAAGCCGTACCTACCCGAATTATATTTCCGCGGAAGCAGCCAGAGGAACTGAATATGAAGCATTCGGAGGAAACAAACCAGATCACCAGACTGTGCTTCCTTTCACAAGATGGATGGGAGGATCTATGGATTATACGCCCGGGATTTTCCAGACCAAACTGGATTATTATTTCCCAGGTGATAAACGTTTCGTTAAAACCACACTGGCTAAGCAGCTGGCCTTATACGTAACCATGTATATGCCTCTCCAAATGGCGGCTGATCTCCCGGAGAACTATAAAAAACATATGGATGCCTTCCAGTTTATCAAAGACGTTGCAGCAGACTGGGATGATACCAAAATCCTTTCTGCGGAACCAGGAGATTACGTAATCACTGCCAGAAAAGCAAAAGGAACAGAAAATTGGTTTATAGGTGGAATTACCGATGAAAATAAACGGGAGTATACCGTCGATTTTTCTTTTCTGGATAAAGGAAAAAAATATGAGGTAACCGTTTATGAAGATGGAAAAGATGCCGATTATATAGATAATCCTCAAAGCTATAACATCTACAAAAAACAGATTACCAGCAAATCTAAATTAAATTTCAAAATGGCAAGAAGCGGTGGTTTCGCAGTTTCTGTTAAACCTGTGAATTAAAATTCATATGTTTGTTATGTTCTGGCTCGTTATATAGTAGTAAATGGACCGGGACATCAATTTTTTATCTCATAACCACCATGAAAAACTTTAGTATACTGATCTGTCTGTTTTCGGTTTGTATCATCAACGCACAGAAAAAACTTCCGGTTATAAAGGCAAATTCCGGTCAAATGACCATTCGCGAAGAAGATAATGGATTTACAACAGATTGGAATGCCGATCCAAAAATTAAACTTGATGTCTACACCACATCCAAACTTGATACCCGAAAAAAGACCATTACAATAAAAACCGATATAGATTCTGCAAGTTTCACCATTAAAAAAGGAGAAAATAAAGACTTTATAGTTCTGTTGAAAGGAAAAGATTCCTGCATGACCAGAATTGAAAGTCTTCCTCCGAAAAATTTCAGCAATATCAGACCTGTTTTTCATGATACAATAAAGCTTTCTATCAATGAACAGAATACCATGTCTGTAAAAGCAATATTAAATAAAACAGATACTTTAATCCTTAATTTTGATACCGGTTCAAGCGACCTGACGCTGACAAGAGAAACGTTAAAAAATAAAATTAAAAGTTCCCTGAAGCCGGGTCCCAATAATCTGCAGATTGGAAACAAAACCTATCAGGATTTTAGGATTTATCCGGCTGATCTTTCAGGACACGGTACGGAAGGTCGTTTCGGATGGGATCTTTTTGACGGGATGGTCGTAGAACTTGATTATGATAAAGGAGTCATGGTTGTCCATTCACAGCTTCCAAAAAAAGTAAAAAAAGATAAAAGCTATTCAAAACTGGCAATAAAATATTTCAATAACGTTTTCTTCGTGGAAAGCCAGATAAAACAAGGAAATAATACCAATACGGACTGGTACCTTTTTGATACAGGATACCAGAGAACAGTAATGCTGGATGGACCCATGCTGAAAGAAAAGGAATTCCCTGTTGATGACCTGAAAGAGATAAAAAGGGTAATAATGAAAGGTGCCCAGGGAAATGAAGTGCCTGTAATCACATCAGGACTCGAAGCATTCACTTTAGGAAAATACACCCTTAAAAACATTCCTGTTCAGGTAATGTCTCAAAGCAGGTTGGTAAGCAGATCAAGAATGCATATTCTGGGAAATGAAATTTTAAAAAGATTCAACGTTTTTTTTGATTTTCAAAACAATCTGATCTACTTAAAGCCCAATAAACTGATCAATGAAAAATATATAGAACAGAGTTGATCCTCTTGGAAAGAAGTATTCATAACGAAAAAACTAAAAATCACGTTCTTCAGAATGGAGTTTTTGCGTATTTTAGATCCGGCAATATGGGATATGTATCAATAAGTATGATAATTCCCGCAGTACCTCCAATAATTGTCCGGATCGAAAATTAAATTAATTATACAATGAAAAAAATAGCAATGATCTGCACCATGGTGCTTTTTATGTTGGGTTTCACAGGAATCAATGCACAGTCAAAAAGTGCAAAATTTGAAAAAGACAAAACAGAAATAGGAAACATGCTTGATGGTTTCAATGCCGCAGCGGCAAAGGCAGATTTCAATGCTTATTTCAACTATTTCGCAGATGAATCTACATTTATCGGAACAGATGCTACCGAAGTTTGGGACAAAAAAGCATTTATGGTTTGGGCAAAACCTCATTTCGATAAAAAGAAAACCTGGAATTTTACATCCCTTAAAAGAAACATCTATTTCAGTAAAGATGGAAAATTAGCATGGTTTGATGAATTGCTCGATACACAAATGAAAATTTGTAGAGGTTCAGGTGTTGTCGAAAAAATAAACGGAAGCTGGAAAGTAAAACAGTATGTACTTTCTGTAACCGTTCCTAATGACGTTGTAGACAAAGTGGTTGCAGAAAAAACAGCCATTGAAGATGTACTGATACAACAATTAAAAAAATAATAAAGACGTGATAATTACTAGTAACAACTAATAGTTCACAATGGATATTCAATAGAAGCGGGCGTTAGCCCGCTTTTAAATTTAACGGCATCAACAAAGGCTTTAGACAAAACTTAGTGATCCCGGTGATTTTAAAATAAGCGGCCAATGATAAATTCTAAAAATTCACTATTGACAATTCATTTATGCCAGAGCAGTCTCAATTTCTGCAACGGTCCTGGAGAGATTCTCATCTTTTAATTGGGGAACCATCAGGCCCTGAGATTTAAAAACTTCTATATCAGTAATTCCTATGAAACCAAATAAAGTGCGAAGATAATGTTCCATATTCTCAATAAGTCCGTTTTCATAGACACCGCCAATTGCAAAATTTAAATATAGCTTTTTGTTGTTTAAAAGCCCTTTTGGAGTTCCGTCAGCATAAGAGAATGTCTTTCCTGCGACCGCAATACTGTCTATCCATGATTTTAAAGTCGAAGGAAAAGTGAAGTTATAGAACGGAACACCAATAACAATAACATCTGCTTCCTGAATTTCTTTAAGTGCTTCTTCAGAATGTTTTGAGGCTTCCCTCTGCTCATCATTCTTCTCTTCATCAGGAATTCTTGACGCACTGAAATGCTGAATTTCCAAATGAGGAATCGGATGCAAAGCCAGGTTACGCACAATAACCCTGCTGTCAGGATTTTTGTCTGTTAACCGAGCAATCACAATCTCAGAAAGTTTGTTGCTTACAGAATCCTCACCACTGATGCTGGTTTGGATATTTAAAATATTTGCCATTTTGTTATGAATTTTTTTGTTTTTATTAATGACAAAATTATTGTAAATTTACTTTCCAAAGTATAGCAGTTACCTAAAGGAAAGTGAAAAAAATGGAAAAACAACATAATCACAAAGATTGTATGCAGGCATTAAAACCTGTAAGAGATACCTTAGATGTCATTAACGGTAAATGGAAGTTGCAGATTATTATTTCTTTAAACGCTGGAAATAAACGTTTTACAGAAATCGAAAGAAGTATTCCGAAACTGACATCAAAAGTGTTGGCTAAAGAACTGAAAGAGCTCGAACAAAATGGTTTGGTCGAAAGAATCGTTAAAGATACCTACCCTGTAAGTATAGAATACTGTCCGACCGAATACACAAACACATTACACCCCGTTGTAGAATCTTTAAAAGACTGGGGAGAAAATCATCGAAAACATATTTTTGGTACTGCCGTAGAAACTGGTAAGGAGTAAAATAGTATTCACCATCGGGTAATGATCGTGTTTTTGAAGCTGTTTCCCGCTTTTCGTTGCAATCTTTTTTTTCAAAAAAGGATTTCCACTGCAATCGGGGCTAGGGATTTCCCGCAATATAAACCTGTTGCAGGGCGATTAAAAAAAACGGTTAATCCAACCTTAATTCGTAGGATTACATTCCCCTCCTGCGGAGGGGTGTCAAAAATTCAAAGAATTTTTGACGGGGTGGTTTAAAAACATCAAGTACAGCGCTCTAACATTCTAGGAAACAAAAAACCTTTCGCCGTCTTACATTTTCGCCCTTATCAAAGCTCAAATTCCTTTCTTAACCTACATCAACATTTTCAAACACCCATATCCCCTACATTTGTACCATAAAATAATCACATAATGAAAACAGTATATCATAAAGCAGATTCAAGAGGCCACGCAGATCACGGCTGGCTAAACAGCTACCACACATTCAGTTTTGCCAACTATCAAAACAAAGACAGAATGAATTTTGGAGCACTGAGAGTATTGAACGACGATACCGTTTCACAGGGTATGGGATTCGGGACGCATCCGCACAGAGACATGGAAATTATTTCAATTCCTCTGGAAGGTGACCTGGAACATAAGGATTCAATGGGGACTACCGCTGTTATCAAAAAAGGAGAAATCCAGGTATTGAGCGCAGGAACCGGAATAATGCACAGCGAATACAATAAAAATAAAGATGAAGCGGTGAAATTTCTTCAGATCTGGGTTTTCCCCAAAGAAGTCAACGTGGAACCTAGATATGACCAGAAAAGCATCAAAGAAGGTGAAAAAATCAATGGATTTCAGCAGATTTTATCTCCCAATAAAAATGATGACGGAGTTTGGATCCATCAGGATGCATGGTTTAATATAGCTAATTTCAAAGCGGGAAACGGCAAAAACTATATGCTTAATAAAAAAGGAAACGGAGTTTATGCCTTTGTATTAAAAGGAAGTGCTAAAGTAGGAGACAGAGTTTTGAATGAGAGAGATGGTTTGGGAATCTGGGATACCCAGAGCTTTAATATTGAAGCAGTAGAAGACGCAGAGATCCTTTTAATGGAAGTACCAATGGAACTGCCTTCTTATTTAAAATAATAAATAAAGTGCCGCATCAATGATCTTTTGATGAGAATGAAGAAATGCGGGAATCATTAAAAAAAACTTCGCGATATTTGCGATAAGAATAATACAAAACATTAAAAAAAGACAATAATGAAAGTTTTAGCAATAGCAGGAAGCAATTCAGAGGTTTCAATGAACAGACAGTTAGTAGCGTATGCGTCATCGCTGTTTGACAATGCGGAAGTAGAAGTAATAGATCTTAATCCTTTTGAAATGCCCATCTATAAACATGAAAGAGAATTAGCAGGTGGAGTTCCTCAGGAAGCGCGCGATTTTGCTTCAAAAATTGACGGGGCAAATCTTCTTTTGGTATCATTGGGCGAGCACAACGGAACATACTCTACAGCATTCAAAAATGTATTCGACTGGGTATCGAGAATCAAAGACAGAACGGTATGGAATGAAGTGCCTATGTTGTTGATGTCTGCATCTCCTGGAGGAAGAGGCGGGGCTGGTGTTTTAGAAGCTGCATCCAACCGTTTCCCTTTCCATGGTGGAAATATTGTAGAAACTTTCTCACTTCCTTTCTTTAATGACAACTTTGATAAAGCTGCACAGAAAATTTCCAATGAAGAGAAAGACAGCGAATTAAAAGAGAAAATCAAGAAGATTGCAGCCATTGAAATTATACTTGAAAAATAGAATTTGAATATTAATTTAAAATTACTATTTTTGCAAAAAGAAATAAGATGAAAATTCAGACCACTTTTAAAGAATGTTTCTCAGAGAAAGGGAAAACTGTGGGCTCTGAAATTCTGAGATAAAATAACGGCCGATAATCTACCAAGATTGTCGGCTTTTTTATTTTCCAAATCTGAATAAAAAGTAATTATAAAAATAAAAATGTACCAATATACCGATGTATCAATATCTCAATTTTTTGTTTCCCCAAACAAGATGATTGTAACATCGTTAAACTGATACATGGCTACATTAATAAATTATTAAACATGAGCAACACTTACAAATCAGCAGGCGTAGACAAAGAAGAAGGGTACAAAACAGTTGACAAGATCAAAAAAGCAGTTGGAGAAACCCACAACTCAAATGTATTGAATCATTTGGGAAGTTTTGGAGCTTTCTATGAGATCGGAGGATATAAAAATCCTGTGCTGGTTTCAGGGACAGACGGTGTAGGAACAAAGCTTAAAGTAGCTTTGGATACCAAACAATACGATTCCATCGGTATCGACTGTTTCGCAATGTGTGCCAATGACATCCTTTGCCACGGTGCAAAACCATTATTCTTCTTAGATTATCTGGCTTGCGGAAAGCTTGATTCAGAGGTAGCTGCTGAGATCGTTCTTGGAATGGTGAAAGCATGTAAGGACAACAACTGTGCATTGATCGGTGGAGAAACTGCTGAAATGCCTGGAATGTATAAGCCCGGAGATTATGATGTTGCAGGATTCTGTGTTGGAATCGTTGAAAAAGATCAAATCATTGACGGTTCTACCATCAAAGCAGGAAATAAAATCATCGCTCTTCCAAGCTCTGGATTCCACTCCAACGGATTTTCACTGGTAAGAAAAGTATTTCCAAACTTCGAAGAAGAATTCGAAGGAAAACCTTTATTTGAGACCCTTTTAGTACCTACAAGACTATATTATAAAGACATCCACAAAGTATTGGAAGAAGTAAAAGTTTCCGGTATTGCTCATATTACAGGAGGTGGTCTTTATGAAAATGTTCCAAGAATCATTCCTGAAGGACTATGTGCTTCTATTGATGCTGCGAAAGTAAAAATTCCTAGCATTATGCTTGAATTGGAGAAAAGAGGAGGAGTATCTCGTGAAGAAATGTACGGAACCTTCAATATGGGAGTTGGAATGATCATCGTTGCAGACGCTGACCACGCAGAGAAAGTATTGCACCTTTTAGATGATGCTTACGAAATCGGTGAGATCACGGAGGGAAGCGAGAAAATTGATTTGAAATTTTAAATGACATCAGATCTCAGACATCAGACATCTGAAATCTAACATCTGAATTAATGAAAAACATCGTTATACTCGTTTCAGGTTCCGGCACCAATCTGCAGAGAATCATAGATACCATTGCCAATGGAGAGATCCAGAATGCACAAGTATCTTTGGTAGTGGCAGACAGAGAATGCTACGGACTTGAAAGAGCAAAAAATCATCATATAGAAAGCATTCTGATTCCGAGAGGAAAGAATTTCAGCAGTGAATTGGCCAATGTGATTCCGAAAGATACCGATTTGATCGTATTGGCAGGGTTCTTATCCATCCTGAAACCTGAGTTCTGTGAAACCTGGAACGGGAAGATTATCAATATCCATCCCGCATTGCTTCCAAAATTCGGAGGAAAAGGAATGTGGGGAATGAACGTCCATAATGCGGTTATTGAAGCCAAAGAAAAAGAAAGCGGAGCTACCGTACATTTTGTGACTTCCGGAATTGATGAAGGAGAAGCAATCCTGCAGAAATCATTTGAAGTGACAGCAGACGATACCCCCGAAACGATAGCAGGTAAAGTACATCATATTGAATATGAAATATTTCCAAAAGCGATCAGTAAAGTTTTGGAAAATCAATAGAACCAATTTAACAATGTACCAATTATAACCATTATTATATTGCTGGACTGTTACATTGATTCATGGTTACATTAAAAAAAATCTAAGTAAATAAAAAGTAAGACCGGGGGTGAAAGACCGGGCTACAGTTTGAAATAGCTGTGAAAAGTAAAAAATTGAAAGTAAAATGAGTAAAAAGAGAGTTTTAATCAGTGTTTCTGACAAAAGCGGATTGATCGAATTCGCCCAGTTCTTGGAAGCCCAGAATTATGAGTTGATTTCTACGGGAGGAACGTTCAAACACTTGAAAGACGCTGGCTTAAATCCGATTCAAATCGATGAGGTGACCAATTTCCCTGAAATGCTGGACGGAAGAGTGAAAACCCTTCACCCGAAAGTACATGGAGGTCTTTTAGCAGTTCGTTCCAATGAAGAACACATGAAAACCGTTCAGGAACATGGAATTGATCTGATAGACATGGTTATCGTAAACCTTTATCCTTTCTTTGAAAATGTAAACAAAGACATTTCTTTACATGAGAAAGTAGAATTTATCGATATCGGAGGTCCTTCAATGCTGCGTTCTGCAGCCAAGAACTTCGATTCTGTTACTGTAATTACCGATGTGGAAGATTACGCAACGGTAAGACTTGAAATGGAACAGAACGGCGATACATATATCGAAACACGTAAAAAGCTTGCCGGTAAAGTATTCAACCTTACTTCAGCTTATGACGGTGCTATTTCAAGAATGCTTTTAGATGAAGAATATCCTACATATCTTAATGCTTCATACAAAAAAGCATCTGACTTAAGATATGGAGAAAACCCTCACCAGACTGCCGCTTACTACGTTTCTACTTTTGAGAACGGCGCGATGAAAGATTTCGAACAGCTTGGTGGTAAAGAACTTTCTTTCAACAACCTTCGTGATATGGACCTTTGCTGGAAAGTAGTAACGGAATTTAAAGAAGAAATGGCATGCTGCGCAGTGAAACACTCTACGCCTTGTGGGGTAGCAATCGGAACTTCAGCACTGGAAACGTATCAAAAAACTTTCGAATGTGATCCGGTTTCTATTTTTGGCGGAATTGTTGCAATGAACTACAAGATTGATGCGGCAACAGCTGAAGAATTAAACAAAACGTTCCTTGAGATCGTAATGGCTCCGGACTTTGATGATGCAGCTCTTGAAGTTTTAAGAAAAAAGAAAAACCTGAGAATTATAAAAATCGTTAACCCGGTTTCTGACAAACAGACTTGGGTGAAGATCGATGGAGGCATCCTGGTTCAGGACAATGATACTCACTTCTCGGACGATATCAAAGTAGTAACTGATGTGCAGCCTTCAGACGAACAGAAAAAAGCACTTCTTTTCTCTCAGAGAGTCGTGAAGTATGTAAAATCAAATGCTATCGTTGTTTCCAATGGTATTCAGGCTTTCGGAATAGGTGGCGGACAGGTCAACAGAATCTGGGCTACTCAGCAGGCTATTGAAAGAGCAAAAGAAAAATTCTCAGGAGATCTTGTACTGGCTTCAGACGCATTTTTCCCTTTCCGTGATGTCGTAGATTTCTGTGCTGCGGAAGGTATTAAAGCAATCATCCAGCCGGGTGGAAGTGTAAAAGATCAGGACAGTATTGAAGCTGCCAATGAGCACGGTATTCCAATGATGTTTACTGGTGTTAGACATTTTTTACACTAATTAAAATAGAATTAAAAAATAATTTGGGATTGTATTTATAGCATTCAAAATTATATATTTGTAAAATAGACTAGATAATAAATAAAGTATGAGAATATTAATCATAGGTGAAGGCGGTAGAGAATCTGCTTTAGCGGCAAAGCTTCAGAATGACTCAAGAATTTCTAAAATGTTTTTTGCTAACGGTAATGCTACCACCGATGTAATAGGGAAAAATGTTCATTTATCAGAGATCAAAGAACTGAGAGATTTCGCCATTAAAGAAAAGGTAGATCTTACGATTGTTGGTCCCGAAGCCCCTCTTGTAGCCGGGTTGAAGGATGAATTCAAAAAACACGATCTTAAAGTTTTCGGTCCGAACCAAAAAGTAGCAAGTCTGGAAGGAAGTAAAGCTTTCTCTAAGAAATTTATGCAGACCTATGATATCAAAACGGCTAAAGCTGTTGTATTTGATTCATATAATGATGCTAAAGAATATGTGCAGACGCAGCAGTATCCTTTAGTGGTAAAGGCAAGTGGTCTGGCTGGCGGAAAAGGTGTTGTCATCTGCGACAACCTTGAAGAAGCTGAGGCGACAATCCATGACTTCATGATCAGAAGAATTTATGGTGATGCAGGAATCCGTCTGGTTATTGAAGAATATTTAGAAGGTTTTGAAGCTTCAATCATTGCATTCTCAAACGGTGAAAAACTTTTCCCTTGTGTAGCTGCAAAAGATTACAAAAAAGCTGGAAACGGTGATACGGGACCTAATACCGGAGGTATGGGATCGGTAGCTCCAAGCCCTGAGTTTACTCAGGAGCACTACGCTGATTTTGAGAAAAATATCCTGGAACCTACGATCAATGGTCTTAAAGGAGAAGGATTCAGCTTTAAAGGAATCATTTTCTTTGGATTGATGGTAACTAAAAACGGAACTTACCTTCTTGAGTACAATATGAGATTCGGAGATCCTGAAACTCAGGTGCTGATGGCATTAATGGAAAACAATCTTCTGGATGTGATCCAGGACTGTATGGAAGGAAAAGATATCGAACTTAAATTCAAGGACGAAAAAGCAGTATGTCTTGTAATGTGTTCAGGAGGTTACCCTAGAAATATCGAAACAGGTTTCGAAATTGTAGGTGAAGACAAACTGAAACATTCTAAACTTCTTTATGCAGGAGCAATAAAAAAAGCCGACAAAGTAGTTTCAAACGGTGGAAGAGTACTGAATATCGTTGCTACTGGCGCTACTTACGATGATGCCCGCAAAAAGGTGTACGAAGATGCAAGCCACATTCATTTCGATTACGGATTCTACAGAGAAGACATCGGAAAGTTTTAAAATAAATCACGAAAAAAGATTTGGAACGTTTCCAAGTCTTTTTTTGTAAAGCAGTCAATATTTAGATACCAGACACAAGATCTAAGATACCAGACACTCAAGTCTGAAATCTGATGTCTGAAATCTGATATCACTTAAAACAAATCAATCAGTTATAAAGTAAAATGAACAACGGTATTATCATATTAGATTTCGGATCACAGTACAATCAGCTTATCGGAAGAAGAATCCGTGAGATGGGTGTATACTCTGAAATTCTTCCTTTCAATACACCTTTACAGGATATCTTAGCAAAACAGCCAAAAGGAATTATTCTTTCCGGAGGACCAAGTTCTGTAAATGCAGAAAATGCTCACCTGGTAGAAAAAGAACTTTACGAACAGGGAATTCCTGTTTTGGGAATCTGCTACGGAATGCAGCTTACAGCTCATCTTTTGGGAGGAAAAGTAAACAAAGGTGAAAAAGGAGAATACGGAAAAGCGCATTTGGATATCATCAAAGAAAATGCTTTACTGAAAGGAGTTACTCAGAATTCAATTGTTTGGATGAGTCACTTTGACGAAGTAGGGGAATTACCTTCAGGTTTTGAGTTAAACGCAAAATCAGGAGTAATTGCTTCCATTTCCAATGAAGATAAAAAGATCTACTGTGTGCAGTTTCACCCTGAAGTTTCCCATACAGAAGAAGGCGGTAAAATGCTTGAAAACTTTGTTTTCGCGATCTGTGATGCTGAGAAAAACTGGAAACTGACCAATTATATTGAAAAAACAGTTGAGGAAATCCGTGAAAAAGTAGGAGACAGCAGAGTTATTCTTGGACTTTCAGGGGGTGTTGATTCTTCTGTAGCAGCGGTTTTAATTCACAAGGCAATCGGTGATCAGTTGACGTGTATCTTTGTTGATACGGGGCTGTTGAGAAAAGATGAAGGCCAAAAAGTAATGGACAACTATGGAGAACATTTCCATATGAACATTAAAATGGTTGATGCCAGAGAAAGATTCCTGACAAAACTGGCAGGAGTAGATGATCCGGAACAGAAAAGAAAAATCATCGGAAACGAATTTATTCATGTTTTTGATGAGGAATCCCATAAAATTGAAGGCGCTAAATTCTTGGCACAGGGTACTATTTATCCTGACGTTATCGAAAGCCAGTCTGTTAATGGACCATCTGCAGTGATCAAGTCTCACCACAATGTAGGTGGACTTCCTGAAGATATGGAATTCAAATTATTGGAACCATTGAGAGAACTTTTCAAAGATGAGGTTAGAAAAGTAGGTGAGGAATTAGGTATTCCACATCACCTGGTACACAGACATCCTTTTCCCGGTCCTGGATTAGGGATCAGAATATTGGGTGCTGTAGATGCTGAAAAAGTAAAGATCCTTCAGGAAGCGGATGATATTTTCATCGAAGAATTATACAAAAACGACCTTTACGAAAAAGTATCTCAGGCTTTCGTAGTACTTCTTCCTGTGAAATCAGTAGGAGTAATGGGAGATGAGAGAACTTACGAATACACCGCTGTAGTTCGTTCTGCCAACACCATCGACTTTATGACGGCAACGTGGAGCAGGCTTCCTTATGAGTTCTTAGATACTGTATCCAGCAGAATTATCAACGAAGTAAGAGGAATCAACAGGGTAGCTTATGATATTTCAAGCAAACCACCTGCAACCATTGAGTGGGAATAATCTTACACAACGTGTTTACAATAAAAAAATCCTGTTTATATCTTTATAAACGGGATTTTTTGTTTTAATCTGTATAAAATCTCAGTTTCCAGACTTTTATACGATATTGTTTGTTTTCATTATTTAAAGCAAAAATAGATCAGGGTTGTTTATTTTTAAAATTATCATACATTTAACAATGTAATTCTGTTAAAAATTAATTTTAAAGTTAGTATTCCGTAAAATGAAAATAAAACATTTGCTAATCATGATCGGTCTAGGGTCAATACTCACCGGCTGTATGGCTTCACATAAAAACACTTCTTCTTCTGAAAACTATCCCTGGTTTCCTTTTTCATGGTATTCAGCGAAAATTTCAGGAAAGAACTTTGATAAAGTAGCCATGCTGGTTCCTGTAAAAGTAAATGATTTGAATGCCGATTTTACTTTGCAATTTGATCTGGGAAGCGATGCAACTCTGGTGTACGGAAATACAATAAGCAGCTATTATACGGAAAGCGAAATAAAAAGTTTCCTGATAGAAAACTCCAGATCTACAGATAACGGAGGAAAGTTAGTATACAAAACCAAAGGGCTTATTTATCATTTAGGAAAGCTGTCCAAAGATAACCTCGTATACAAAGAGAATTATGGAGATAAAATCGCCAAAGATTCATTATTTACAAGGAAACCCAAGCATATCGGAACGTTAGGGGCTGATGTTTTTAATGATAAAATCCTGATTATTGATTATCCTAACAAAAGAATGTGTGTTCTTGATTCACTGGACGAATATTGGAGAAATGCGACCACTTTTGTTGATGCCAGATCTAATAATGGCAGATTACAGATTCCATTAACGATTGCAAATAAAACCCATTGGTTCCTGTTTGATACCGGAGCCAGCTTGTTTCCTATTAATACCAATAAAGAACTTTGGACTTCATTAGTAGATCAAACGATTAAAACAGATACGATTATTGCCAATTCTTGGGGAGAGAAAGTTAAATTTTATGGAAGACCGATCAAAGAAAAAGTATATCTGGGAAAAAGAAAATTAGAAAATGATTATGCCTGGTATAACGATAACAAAAGGCTTCAGGAGTTCAATACAACCGAAAAGATTGACGGTCTTACCGGGAATGCTTTTTTTGTCAATAACATCATTATACTGGATTTTAAAAATAAAAAATTCGGGGTAGTAAACTAATAATGCGTCCACTTATTCAAATAACAGAATATTTTACTGATCAATAAAAAACTCCTTTATGAATCATTCATAAAGGAGTTTCTCGTATGACTATTCTATCCTTAGATTGATGAAAGCATGGGGCTAAAAGAATGGTAATAGGTATTGTCTTTCCAGGAAAATTTCATCCTTACTTCGTCAAGATCAAGGAAATCTCTCAGCGAATAATCATCATCCTGAAAATAAACTTCTTTGATAGAATCGTCCTGCCCATATTTAAATTGAATATTAGGAATTGTTTCATTTTGGAATTCATAATCAAATACAGATGGATCACCATAAAAATTTTTAAATTTATCGGTTTGAAGTCCTGTTATTAAATCTATGACGCATCCGGTTAATTTTCTGTTTCTATCATCCAATACGAGAATACCTTTCCCAAAGAGACTGCCATTACGATAGAATATGTATTCCCACTGAGTCTCTCCCTTATTGTTTTCTTCCTTATTATAATAAAATGTCCAGGGCTTGCCAAATGATCCGATATCTACGTGATTAATAATTGCTTCTGATAATTGTTTTTCCGAAGAAAGATAAATTTCACCTCCTGACTGTTCAATTTGCTGTGTTTTATAATTTTTTAAAAATCTTTCTATTTTTTTCAGATCGTTAGTGTGATCATCATACATTAAACAGTTAAATTCTGAAAGCTTATGAAGTTGTTCCTGTAGTATTTCAATATTGTTTTCATCAGTGTATTTTATGTAAGTACCCACGTATATTATATTTTCTAAATTAATTTTTCTTAAATTTAAGTAAAATTACTTCAAATGCAAATAGAAACAAGAGCCCTGAGCCTTCAGGATTATGATGAATTGGTTATAACGATGAAACGTGCATATCCGCAGATGTCCGAATCTATTTGGTCTAAAAAAAGTATCGAAAAACTTACAAGAATATTCCCTAAAGGTCAGATCTGCATCACGGTAGATGGAAAACTGGCTGCTGTAGCACTTTCCATTATTGTGAATTATGACGAATTTGGAGACGATCATACCTATGTGGATATTACAGGAAATTATACCTTTAATACCCATCTTTCTACAGGAAACGTATTGTATGGAATCGAGGTTTTTGTAGACCCTGAGTTTCGTGAGCTGCGTTTGGGGAGAAGATTGTATGACGCCAGAAAAGAATTGTGTGAACTGCTTAATCTGAAATCAATCATTCTGGGAGGAAGAATCCCGAACTATCATAAATACAGTGACGAACTTTCTCCAAGAGAATATATCCGCAGAGTTAGAGACAAGGAAATTTACGATCCTGTGTTGTCTTTTCAGCTTTCCAATAACTTCCTTCCCATAAAGATTCTCAAAAAATACCTTCCTGAGGATGAATCATCACTGGAAAATGCTGTTTTGCTGCAGTGGAACAACATCTATTACAGCAAAAAGCCGAATACCATGCAGGACAGCATCATACGATTGGGACTGGTACAGTGGCAGATGAGGCATTTTAAAAATATCGATGCTTTTTACGAGCAGGTAGAATTTTTTGTTAATGTAATGGGCGACTACAAATCAGACTTCGTTCTTTTCCCGGAGCTTTTCAATACGCCGCTGCTGGCACCGTTCAACAAGCTTTCTGAAAGGGACAGTATGATAGAATTGGCTAAATTGAGTGAGGAAATAAAAAATAAAATTTCTGAACTGGCCATCAGTTATAACGTCAATATCATTTCAGGAAGTATGCCTGTTTTTGATAATGAAAGTAATGATCTCTACAATGTAAGCTACCTGCTGCATCGTGACGGTCGTATTGATGAATACCGTAAAGTTCACATCACACCAAATGAAAGAAAATATTACGGAATGAAAGGCGGAAATGAGATCAGAGTTTTTGATACCGACTGTGGAAAAATTGGTCTTGTCATCTGCTATGACGTAGAATTTCCCGAATTGCCGAGAATTCTTGCAGATCAGGGAATGAAAATTCTTTTTGTACCTTATCTTACCGACACCCAGAATGCCTATATCAGAGTACGTCATTGCGCGGCAGCAAGAGCTATAGAAAATGAATGTTATGTAGCAATAGCAGGCTGTGTAGGTAACCTTCCGGGAGTTAATAATATGGATATCCAGTTTGGACAGGCAGCTGTATTTACCCCTTCAGATTTTGCATTTCCATCCAATGCCGTGAAAGGGGAAGCAACGCCAAATACAGAAATGACTCTTATCGTGGATGTGGACCTTAATCTGTTAAAAGATCTTCATCACAATGGCTCTGTTCAGGTAATGAATGACCGTAGAAAAGATCTGTACGAAACGTACCTTAAATAAAATAGAATTCAAATTTCATATCAAATCCTGCTCTTGTTAAGAGGCAGGATTTTTTAATTTAAAAAACTTATATCTTTATTGGTAAAGAATATACCCAAACCTGCTCCCGATCCCGGTTGCTTTCAAAGTTTTGTAGCATAAACTTCCGGTCATATTTTACTTTTTCGTTGAAATACAGTTTTCCATTGATAAAGACTTTAACTTTTTTGCTAATATCCACCATTTCCGGAGAAATATTGATTGAAAAAGACTGGATTCGGGACGTTTCAATTTTAAAGACATTCTTAGAATATTCAGCCTTAATTTTTCCAGATTTTCTTGGGAAGTCAAATGCATTCTTATTCACGTGTTCAACGGTCAGGCTATCATTCTTATCATATTTCAGCCATTTTGTTATTTTAAAATTTAAGACCCTGTGCCACGGAGCTTTGGGTTGTAGAGTGTCAAGTTTCATATCCGAAATCCAGGCCATATTCCCATACTTTTCGTCATCATATTCCCAGGAAATCTCTTTTGGAAAGGGATTTCTTTTTCGGGTTTTTATATCATTGAAAATAATTGGATAGGCAGGTTCAGACGCATCAAACTGAGGAAACCAATGGGGAAATCCATTGTAACGATGCTCATGATAATCAGCTTTTATTCCGGCCGTCAGCTGAGTGAAACGATCATTGGCGTTAGGTGGATAATAGTAATCCTGATCTGTAGAAAAGTTAATGAAAGAACGGTTTTTTATATTTTCAATAAAAGTGCCGCCTGTAAAAACTTTAGGGTAAGTATTAAACCCGTAAAAACCGGCAAATGGGGTAGGCTGTTTCATAAGATATGAAAACGACCCTGTTGCTCCATTGGAATGCCCGGAGATAAAGACTTTATTATCATCAACGTTGATAGCCTTTTTGATTTGTTTCAGCATCTCGGGAATCATAAAAAATCCATCATCTGGTGTCATCCAGTTATATTTCCGGCCACCCTTCGGGAAAACCAGAATAACGTTATTTAAATCTGCATACTTCGTGTAGAATCTGTTCCACCCACCAAGATTTTCAGCTACCATCTGATAATCTGAAAGAACGTTATGGCGTACCGCACCATGCAGAAAAAAGAGAACCGGATATTGAGTTTCGGGGTGATAGTTTTTGGGAAGATGAACAAGATAGGAGGTGGTAATGGAATCGTTCACATTGAATAAAACCGAATAATTCTGCTGCTTTTTTGCTAAGTAAGGGGCATCATTCTTTATTTTGGAATACAGCACATCCGTATTTTCCTTTTCATCAAAAGAATTGTTCTTTACCGCGAAAAATTCATCCTGGATTTCCTTCAGTTTTTTATAAAACTGTTCCTTGTCAAGTAGGGCATTTTGTTTCAGAGCATTCCATCTAGGATCATCCAGTAAATTTTTATATTCGCTTTTTGAAGATTCTCCAATAACATAGGTCCAGCCGGGATAGCCGTCTTCATCTGCTTTCATTTTTACAAGTGGTGTAAGGTATTGGAAAGCTTTGTCATAGTTTTTCAGTTCTGAAGCCAGAACGGAAGCTTTATACAATCCTGTTCCGTCTATGCTGTCCGGATAAATCCTAAAAGCCTCTTCATACATATTCAATGCCTTTTGATAACCTGTATCATCTTTGGCTTTCCACATCGTTTCCAATGCCTTTTTTGTTTGTGTTGAATAATTTTCCTGTCCGCTGACAAGAAAACAGATCAGGGCTAAAGCCAATGCTAAATAATATCTCATATAATTTAAAACTCAATGAGACAAACCTACGAATAGAACACCGTAAAAAATTGTAAAAATGGAACATTGGAAACTAGGGCTCCAATCGCCAGAATGTATCTTCTGTACCTAATACCGTACCCTTATCAAAAAAGCTTTTAGGTGAATTGTCAGTGAAATTTTTATAGGTTTTATTAAAATGAGACTGGTCATTATAATTGAATTCATATGCCAGTTCCGTGAAATTTCTGTTTGGGTTTTCGAACAGCTTTTCATTTACGGTCTTTCTAAAAAGAACAATTTCATGAAATTTTTTAATAGAAACTCCCAGATGAGATTGAAAATTCCTGTTCAGGTGTTGTCTGCTTATTCCTATAATGGCAGCAAGTTCTGTAACCGTAAAATGGTCACAATGATCAAATATATATTGAATTGATTTTTCCACAGTAGAATGTTCAAAACTAGTGAATCTCGTTTCTAAAAAAGCATCCAGAAGGGTGGTGAAGGTTTCCGTATCATCCGCTGAAAAAATTCTGCTCAATTCTTTTTGACTGAAGAATTCAAAATCTGTAATATAATCTGAAAAGTTCAGATGTCTGTAAAACTGCTGTACTCCCAAAGGGTTAAATACAATCACTATTCTATGTACTTTTCCTGATTGTACTATATGCAGTACTTTTTCGCGGATTGGAGTGAAAATCTGTAAAGCCTGTGCCTCTTTATCAAATTTTACGTGCCCTTTTTCCACCTGGATATGGGATTTGTAAAGAGAAATAGTATTGTTGAAATGAGGAAAACACCGGAATTCATTGATCTCATTATCAGGTTTTATATCCAGATAATAATAATCAATGTACTTTCTGATCAATGAATTTTTAGGTTTAAAAGTTTCAAATCTTTCCCACATATCATTCTTTTGGTGTCTGTACTCTGAAGGGTATGCAATGTACAGAAATTTTCTCCTCTTGTATAAATAAAAAGAGCAGATAAATTTCTGCTCTCTACTTCAATATCTGGTCAAATTTTTATGCTAGCTGAGGACATACCACGGCCGGGCAGATCAGTCTTGGACATCTTGGTCTTCCATCATCCGGGCAGCATTTGTTTGAGCAGTTGCCGATAATGATACCACTTCCTGAAATTCCTTTTAATTGTTCTCTTGAAAGTTTGCTGTTGCGTAAATTTTTCATTTTCTAAAATTTTATAGGTTAGCTTGTAATTTGTTAAGGATAAAGATAAAAAAAACCTTTTAATTATAGCATTGGTAATTTTTTTTCAATTTTATTTGTTTTATTTTGTGGACATTACGAAAAAAAATCGAAGAAGAATGGTATTTTTTTTTCAAGATATTCATGAAATTACTATCTTCACTGATCAATTTAAATATAATATAATGACAGGAACAGTAAAATGGTTTAACGAAACAAAAGGTTTTGGTTTTATTACACCAGACGGAGGCGGAAACGATATTTTTTGCCATCATTCAGCCATTCAGTCTTCAGGCCTTAGAACTTTGAAAGAAGGACAGGCAGTAGAATTTGATATTAAAGAAGGTAAAAAAGGACCTGAAGCAGACAATGTTAAAGTAGTAGGATAATAACTTATTAAGATATTGTTTAAAAAAAGCTGCCATATTATGGTGGCTTTTTTTGTGAGTGTATTCAGGGATGATTCGTCGGCTTTCTTCCTTTGTATTCAAATAAAAATTACAATAGGAACAATTTTTGGAGTAATTTGCGCCAACTATCTACAAATATATGTTTGACAAGCAGCAACGAAAACTGAAAAGATCAGCCAGACTTATTTCCGTACTCAGCAAGTATGGATTTAAAGATATGCTGGCGAGAATGAATACCGGAAATAAACAGGAACAAATTTCAGATGATCCTGACGAAGTGATTTCTAAAGGTACGGTTTATGAAAGAATCAGGTTGGTTTTAGAAGAGCTCGGTCCTACATTTGTGAAACTCGGCCAGACATTCAGCAACAGGGAAGACCTTCTTCCTCCCGAACTGATCCAGGAGTTACAAAGACTTCAGGATAAGGTTGATACGGTGGATATGGATGTGGAAGAAATTCTGGAAAATGAATTCAATATATCTGTCAAAGATCATTTTCTGGAGATCCATAAAGAACCTTTGGCCACTGCATCCATTGCGCAGGTGTATAAAGCGGTTTTGTTGGATGGAAGCCCGGTGATTCTAAAACTTAAAAAATCCGATGTACAGACCGTTATTGAAGATGATCTGCTTCTCATCAAAGATCTGGAAAAACTAGTCTCTGCTTATTCTGAAATAGGAGAAAAGCTGAACCTTAAACAGGCGATTTCTACTTTTGAAAAATCATTATTAGAAGAGGTTTCGCTGATCAACGAAAAAGAAAATATTCTTCATTTTGCCAGAAACTTCAAGAACAACAAGGAAACCTATGTTCCGAAAATTTATGAAGAATTTTCGAATAACAATATTCTCTGTATGGAGTTCATCGACGGGATCAAGGTGACCGATAAAGCAGCACTTTTAGCCCATAATATTGATCCTGTAAAAGTATCCGAAGTAGGACTGAGACTCTTTGTATCACAGATTCTGGACTACGGATTTTTTCACGCAGACCCGCATGCAGGAAATATCCTGGTGAAAAAGAATGGAAAAATTGTTTTCATTGATTTTGGTGCCGTAGGAAAAATTCAGCCAAACGATAAGGAAATCCTGGAAAATCTGATCGTGAGCTTTGTGGCGAAAAATCCACATAAAATTGTTCGCTATCTCAAAAAAATGGCTGTCAGCTATGAGATTCCTGACGAGAGACGGTTTGAGAGCGATGTAGAAGATATTCTGAATTTCGTTCACAGCTCCTCACTGCAGGATATCAACGTTCAGGTCATCATCAATAAAATGAAGGATATTCTGAAAGATAACAGGCTGTATATGCCGGATTATTTTTATCTTTTGTTTAAAGGAATCAGCCTGATAGAAGGAGTAGGGAGAACAATCAATCCGGATCTTGATATTGTAAAAAGCCTTCATCCGTATACCAGAAAAATATTAACAAAAAAAATAAGTCCAAAAAACCTTTTAAAAACAGGAATGGACAGAATGCTGAATTTCACCGATAATGTAGATGAAATTCCTAAAGAGCTCAGATCTGTTCTCCAGAAATTGGACGATAATAAATTCACGGTATCCAGCGAGATTAAAAATATCGAAAAAACCAACCAGCTAATTAAGTCCAGCATTGTCAATTTAATTTTGGCGATGATTTTAGGCGCAAATATTATTGCTACTGCTATTGTTTTTGTTTCAGAATCCGGACCAAGAATAGGAGAGTTGTCTTTGGTAGCAGTTTTAGGCTTTGCCTTTTCTGTTATATTGGTTTTGGTCCTTTTGCTTAGAGTAACCAGAAAATAAATGATAAGTTAGAAGAGAGGACAGAAGTTAGTTTTATATTGTACAAATCTTCGTCTTCAAAAAGAATAGACCTGCTTGAATCTTTTCATACGCAAAAAAAGAAAAAACCATGAAAAAACTAATAGTAATGACGGTGATGTTCTGCAGTTCACTGTTTATCGCTCAACAAACTTCTGAAGAGGGTGTTTTGGGTGATTTTGATGGAAATGGAACCAAAGAATATGCCTATACCAAAGTCAGTGACTGTACTGATGAATGTGATGGGAAATGTGAAACAACAATTTATTTCAGTGATAAAAAAATAAAACCTTTCATGATTTCTCCTGCGCATAATGGAACAATTTACAATTTGGGAGATCTTAATGAAGACGGTAAAGATGATATCGGTTTTTATCCCGGCTGGTGTACAAGCTGCTGGCATGGTTTCCTCGTATATACCTTAAATAATGCTGGTTGGAAAACCTTAGTTCCTTCAATTTCCACGCATTGTTCTCAATGGGAAGAGGAAAAGTTTCCCATCAGAAAAGATCCTAAAAAGAAAGGATATGTCATCATTACATCAAGTATATGGGAAGACGATGATATCAAAATTAAAAGTACAAGTGTAAAGGTGAATTGATTTTCTGGTTTTGGGTATAAGAGTGTGAAGTTAATAATTTGCTGTTTAAGAATAATTGAAAAAGGCGGCATCTGAAATAGAATATCTTAAACACTGATTCTTAAAAAATTGACCATTCACCTGCGAAGTAAAGTGACAGATGATATGATTGCAGCTTGTTTTAAGTTTCGAAGTTTGATTAATGATGTCTCATATCTTGTATCTCATCATCTAATATCTACCATCTAATTTCTAACCTCTAAATTTAAATACCTATCTTTGCACCATGGAAAAACTCACTTTTGCGGATTTTGACCTGCCGGTTAAAATCCTTGATGTTTTAGCGGATCTGGAATTATTCGAACCAACACCTATTCAGGAAAAGAGCATAGGCCCTATACTTTCCGGAAGAGATGTAATGGGGATCGCACAGACCGGAACCGGGAAAACATTAGCTTATCTTCTGCCAGTTCTTAAAACATGGAAATACAACAAAGCAGGAAATCCTACTGTTTTGATCCTTGTACCTACAAGAGAATTGGTTGTGCAGGTAGCCGAAATTGTTGAGAAACTGACAGAAAATATTACCGCAAGGGTAATCGGAATATACGGAGGAAAGAATATCAATACACAGAAGCTTTTGTTTAATAACGGATGTGATATATTGGTTGGAACTCCGGGAAGGGTTATGGATCTTGCTATAGATAATGCAATTTCACTGAGAGAAGTTCAGAAGCTCATCATTGATGAATTTGATGAAATGCTTAATTTAGGTTTCAGACCACAGCTTACCCATATTTTCGAAATGATGAAGCCGAAAAGGCAAAACATTCTTTTCTCAGCAACGATGACAGAAGCTGTAGATGAAATGCTATATCAGTACTTTGCTAGTCCAATAGAAATCTCATTGGCAAAATCCGGGACACCTCTTGAGAAAATCGAACAGACAGGGTATAAAGTTGAAAACTTTAATACCAAGATCAATCTTCTTGAACATTTGTTGAAGAATACTGAAGATATGTCTAAAGTATTGATTTTTACTAATAATAAGAAGAATTCTGATCTCCTTTTCGCTAAAATCGATGAGCTTTTCCCTGAAGAGTTTGATGTGATTCACTCAAACAAATCTCAAAATTACAGGCTTAAAGCCATGAAGAGTTTTGAAAATGAAGAAGTGAGAGGTTTGATTACCACCGATGTAATGGCCAGAGGTCTTGATATTTCAAATATCACCCATGTTATCAATTTTGAAACACCTGAAATTCCTGAGCAGTATATTCATAGAATAGGACGAACAGGTAGAGCAGACAAGGACGGTAAAGCAATTACTTTTGTAACTAAAAAAGAGGAAGCTTCCATTCTGGATATTGAACTTTTAATGGATAAAGACCTTAAGTTTAATGACTTCCCTGCGGAAGTTAAAATTAATCCTAAAAAGATTGCTTCTGAAGAAGATGTGATCATCATGAAAAATCCGGCACAGGTAAAACTGTATGAAGGAGGAGGAGCATTTCATGAGAAAAAGGATAAAAATAAAAAAGAAAACTGGGGTGGACCTTCCAAAAGAAAAGCGCCGAAAAAATTCGGAGCTAACAGAGCCCAGCAGAAATCAATATCTGTATCGAAATCTAAGAAAAAGAAATAAAAAAAATCCCGTTAAGGGATTTTTTTGTTAGATTTAGTGGGTAAATAATAGGTAAAAATGATGAAGAATCTATTTTTGATTATTTCTCTACTTGTATCGGGTTGTACAGTTTTTGGGCAGGATGACAAACTGAAACTGAATCATATTTACTTTGTTCTGGATTCAACTTCTTTTGAACAAATCAAAGCCAGTCAGTCACTTAAGGATTGGGCAAATATGGATAAAGGTTTGCCAAACTTCGATCCTGTTGATAAGAAGAGCACAACGGTCTATTTACGCGGAAGGACTACCTATCTTGAAATAATGGGCCCACAGAATAAATTTGGTGAAAAGGAGGGTTCCATAGGAATTGGTTTTTCCTGGGATGTCAATGGTGTGTTTTCTGATAATATTGATGCTAAGCTGAAGAAAAAAGGATTGAAATTTGAAAGATCAGAATCTAAATGGGATTTCGGGAATGAAAAAATACTTTGGTATTCTTCATATTATGCCACAGGGAAGGGCAGTATTGGAACCTGGTATGCCTTTTATAATCCGGTATTTCTGACCCACTTGTATCAGAGGCCCTATACCTCCTTCAGAAGAGAAGATTTTTTGGAGAGTAAAATAGATACAAGTAAAGAAATTAAAGACCTTGGAGCCATTACCCTTGATTGTAGTATTGAGGATTACAGGAAAATCTCTGAAGAACTGACATCTTTCGGGGTAAAGGTAAAGGCTTCTGATAAACATTTCATAATATTCGATGTAGATTCTGTTGAAATAAAACTCAACCTGACAAGGAGAAAGATAAGTGTGATCAAAGAGCTGAGGTTAAAAACCCAAAGTAAGCTGACAGAAAATCTAAAAATAGGAAAGCTAGAACTTGAAAGCAGTGCTAAGGAGCTTTTGATTAAATTGAATTAAATAAAGTTGGGGACCTAACCAGGTCCCTCAATATTTTATACAGGCAAGGGTCTCACAGTTTGGTGTATACAATACCTGACCTTTCTGGACACATAAAAATAATAAAAGCTCTCAATTGAGAGCTTTTATACTATTTCATATAAGGTTTCATCACTTTCGTCCATACCTCATATCCTTCCGGAGTCAGGTGGAGCATATCTTCCACGAAAAGATCTCTTCTTACATTTCCATTGGAATCCTCCATAGCTTTTGTAATGTCGATGAACTCAGCGTTAGGTTCTTTTTTCATGAAAGCAGCAATCTTCTTATTTGTTTCTTTCATCTGTGGCCATAGAATTTCGCGGCTCGGAGAATATTTGATGGAGATAAAATCTACTTCAATATTGGGAAACTTTTCACGGATCTTTTTATAAAAAGTTTTAAACCTGTTGACAACCACCTTGGCTTTAAGATCATGATGGTCTGCAAAATCGTTATCACCACAGTAGATAATAATCTGCTTAGGTTGATAAGGGCTTAAAAGGTCCTCCGCAAAATCATTAAGGTCCGTCATTCTAGAACCGCCAAAACCTCTGTTGATAATCGTCTTATCAGGGAAGTAGCTGGAAACATCTGTCCATTTTGTAAAAGAGGAGCTTCCTATCAGAAGAATGGCATCTTTGGGTGGCGCATTTTCCAGATCAGCTTTTTTGAAATTTTGAATGTCCTGCCAGAACATTGGCTTTTTTTCCTGAGAAAAGGCAACGGTAAAATACAGCAATAGAAATGCTGAAAGAATCTTCTTCATTGTAATCAATTTTAAAATGTCTGATAAAAATAATAAAAAACTCCCGATAAAATCGAGAGTCTGTGTTTATCTTTTATAGGTAATGTAGATCAGATCGTCGGTACCGTCACTGTTGGCGTCGTATGCCCCGAAGAGTTGTGCCACTTTCAGATCCTGGCTTGTCAGAATTTCAATCCTGTACAATTTCTCTGAATCGTTGGTGTTTTTGATGCTTAACAGCTTAGATTCTTCGTTATACGTAAACTTACCTTCATTTTTTCCGCTCACCTGGCAATCAAGACCAGTTCCGGTGTAATAGGTATAGCTGGTATAATAATCACTTCTGAAGTGCAGTATATTTTTAGCATCACAGTCTGAAGGTATTTCAGTTGAAATTACTGTTTTATTGTCTTTTCCCGAAATAGTTTCTCTTTTGCTCACTTTCCAGTCTCCGCTCATCATCTCTAAATCATAAGCTTCGAGATTGTCATCTTTACAGGAAGTTAGTGCCAGAGCTGAAAAGGCAAATAAAAGTAGCTGTTTTTTCATTATCACAAATTTTAGAATATGCTAAAATATAAATAAATTTGAAATATTTGTAATGAAATAATGCTTTTTTAAACGAATGTTTATAAATAACTGAATTTTGTATGATGAAGCTGGGAAAGAAATGTAAAAATTGAAAATTTTTGGTTGCAGATAATAAATAGGGGATATGATCATTGAGTTGCAGCCTGTAGGATTGAATTGGATACCAGCATTGACTGATGAATACAGAAAACAAGAAATGAGTTGTCAGTTTCTGAATTATTGACTCAATTGTTATGAATTAATAATGTTAAGCTAAAAACTGACAACTCATTTTTTGAATTGTTAAATGCCAATGGTGACTTTAACTTTCCTAGTAGCTCATCTCTACAATCTTGTAAGCATCCTGAGGAGTCAGTTTTTTGTACTCACCCAGGCCAGACCAGTTTCTGTCTGTAAAGGCTTTTTCAACTCTTTCTGCAGTACCTTTGTAGTCTTCTGTATATTCTGAAAGTTTGGTTTTGATATTCAGGCTATGGAAGAATTCCTCCATTTTTTTGATTCCCAGTTCCGCTTTTTCTTCCAGCGTTCCTTCTTTGATTCCCCATACTCTTTCAGCATACTGAGCCAGTTTACCTTTTTTGGTTTCAAAATTATAACGGTAATGAGAAGGAGCAATAACTGCTAAAGTTCTTGCATGATCAATTCCGAAATAGGCAGTCAGTTCGTGACCCATCGCATGTACAGCCCAGTCTGTGATCACCCCTTTCTGTATAAGTCCGTTCAGAGCCATTGTACAGCACCACATAAAGTTTCCGGCAGCGTTATAATCAAAATCATCAGCTAAAACTTTAGGAGCTGTTTCCTGAAGACTGATCAGAATACTTTCAGCAATTCTTTCCTGAAGGTCAGCAGAAGATGGAGCGGTCATATATTGCTCTAATACATGCGTGTAAGCATCTGTAATTCCGTTGACAATCTGATTTTTAGGAATTGTTCTGATGACTTCAGGATCTAAAACAGAAAATTGCGGGAAAAGTCCGGGGCCTCCCGATGATAATTTTTCATTGGTTTCTCTTCTCGAGATTACATACCCTGAATTCATTTCAGAACCTGTTGCAGGTAAGGTCAAAATACTTCCGAAAGGCATTCCTTCCCCTTCAAAAGTTCTTACTGAATTTCTAAGGATATCCCATGGTTCCCCGTCATAATTAGCCGCTGCAGAAAGAAACTTTGTACCGTCAATGACAGATCCTCCGCCTACTGCCAACAGATAATTAATATTTTTTTCTTTGATAAAGCTTAAGGCATTGATCAGTACTTCATATTCAGGATTTGCAGGAACACCTCCGAATTCGTACAGATCATGATCTTTAAGAGCTTCTTTTACCTGATCGTAAACACCGTTGTTCTTGATGCTTCCGCCTCCGTAGATCATTAATATTTTGGCGTCTTTTGGAACCTCACGGGAAATCCTGGCGATTTCACCTTTTCCGAAAAGTATTTTTGTTGGATTTTTAAATTCGAAATTAAGCATTGTTCTAAATTTATTTGATTCAAATTTACGGAAAGCATCACGAAAACTCAGTTAAGGAAATTTTAAAATTACTATCGCAGAGTTTTATAATAACGATTTTGATTGAGAGACAATAGGCAAGATGTTAGACATCAGATTTCAAATTTCAGACATCAGACTTTTATGTAGCTCACATACTTTCAAACTTCCAGCCTTCTAATCACTCTCAGAAAGATAGACCTTAGCCTCCCGGATAAACTTTTCCTTGTCTTTCTTGATCTTTTCAACCAGCTTTTTCCTTTCCTCCGGAATGCTTAGATATTTTTCGCCCCACAGATTAATTTCTACAATCAGCGGGATTAGATCGATACCCTTTTCTGTAAGATGATAAAGAGCCTTTAATTTGCTGTCCGGATGATCTTTTTTAGCAATAATTCCGGTTTTTACCAAGTGCTGAAGTCTGGAAGCGAGAATGTTAGTTGCAATTTTTTCATCTGCCTTCAGAAAATCTCCGTAGGTACATTCTCTCTTTAACATCAGATCGCGTATAATCAACAGCGACCATTTATCACCCCATATTTCAAGGGATGAACTGATCGGGCAGTCTGATCTTTTTCTGCTCATAACAATAGATTTTAAAATAATACTTGCAAAATGAAAGTATTTGTTTTAATTTTACTTTTATTTTGCAAGTAAATTTAAACATAAAAATCATAAATCAAATGGAAAATTTTGATGTTGCCGTGATTGGATCCGGCCCCGGCGGGTATGTTGCCGCTATCAGAAGTGCACAGCTGGGCTATAAAACAGTGATTATAGAAAAATATGATACTCTGGGAGGTACCTGTACCAATGTGGGATGTATTCCTACGAAGGCTCTATTGGACAGCAGTCATCACTATGCAGAAGCTTATCATCAGTTAAAAGAACATGGGATACAATTGGAAAATCTAAAGCTTGATTTTAATCAGATGTACAAAAGGAAATCTGAAGTTATATCAAAAAACACGGCTGGTCTTGATTTTTTGATGAGTAAAAATAAGATCACCCGATTAAAAGGAACCGCCGGATTCATCAGTGATTCTGTGATCAAAGTTTCAGAAGGGGATCAAAGTGTTGAGATGACAGCTAAAAATTACATTATTGCTACAGGTTCAAAACCTTCCTCACTACCGGGAGTAAAGATTGACAAGCAAAGAATCATTACTTCGACTGAAGCTTTGTCTTTGAAAGAACTTCCAAAATCGATGGTAATCATAGGAGGAGGAGTTATAGGTGTGGAAATGGCATCGATATTTAACCGACTGGGGACACAGGTAACCATTCTTGAATATGCAGAGCATCTGATCGCCGGAATGGATCATGAGTTGGGAAAAAGCCTTCAAAGGATTCTTAAAAAAGAAGGTATTGATATCCGTTTGGGCCAATCTGTTTACAAAGCAGAAAATACAGGTTCTTCTGCTAAAGTCTTTTTCAGAGATAAAAATAATACAGATAACGAACTCGAAACAGAATATGTTTTGGTAGCCGTTGGCCGGAGTCCTTATACAAAAGGACTGGGATTGGAGAATACAGGTGTACATATTGATGACCGGGGATTTATAAAGGTCAATGAAAACGGCAGAACTTCAGTTGCCCATATTTATGCGATTGGTGATGTGGTTGGAGGGGCAATGCTTGCTCATAAAGCTGAGGAAGAGGGAGTGCTTGTTGCAGAAACAATGAATGGACAAAAGCGGAATATCCATTACAACCGCATTCCGTCCGTTGTATATACCTGGCCTGAAGTCGCTTCTGTGGGATTTTCTGAGGAGTATTTAAAGAAAAATAATATTCATTATCAGGCAGGGAAATTTCCGTTTTCCGCCAGTGCACGGGCACGGGCTTCAATGGATACAGAAGGTTTCGCAAAAGTTCTGGTAGATCCGAAATACGGTGAAGTACTGGGTGTTCATATCATTGGAGCCAGAGCTGCAGATTTAATTGCTCAGGCAGTCATTGCTCAGGAATTTGAGGTGACCGCAGAAGATATGTTCCGTATATCCTATGCGCATCCTACTTATTCTGAAGCATTGAAAGAAGCTTACCTCATAGCTTCCGGGCAGGGGGCAATTAATATTTAAAAGGGTCTGTTTTGAAATGAAGAAACTTTTTTAAACGACTAAATAAAAATCTTCCCATGGAATTTGGGTGAAAAAAAGGCAGAGCTGTCTACTGAATCTGTGGGAGTTTTTTATTGCAATGATGAATAGGTTTTTATCTTCAGGGTGATACATTTGATGAGGAATGATCACAATTTTCACTTTTGAAATAAACCCCGTTATTTTTTGATTCCAGTCTTCCTGTTTTTCTATTGATCTTTACAAAATAGGATTCCTTAATTTCCGGACAACCTTTAGATTTTGAAATGTACAGAGATATATTTTTGTCTTCAAATTTATAAGAAGCACCTAGTTTGTGGCTGGTATCTACTGAAAAGCCATAAGTTTGAGCGATTAAAATAGCTTCCGGAAGGTTATCCACCGTTCCAATAAAATCTCGCAGCTGCTGTTCACTGGAAAAATAAACAGATCTTTCTTTTTTACAGGCAAGAATGTATGAAAAACATCGGTTACCGATACATTTCTGAAAGAAGCCTTTTTCAGGAATAGGCTCATTAATAGTCATGAACTCCGGCATCTGACTATCATAGATCACCGCTTTTTCAGGATCAGTGTCATTGGTAAGCACTCTCCAGTAGCCATATTCTTTATCCGGAACAATAAACGGATACAAATATTCCGTAGTATCCAGAATATCCGGAATCTTCCTGTAATCATCGGGAACCGTGGTCTGTGCAAAAAACAGATTCGATAAGATCAGGGAAACGAAGAAGATGATTTTCATAGAGGAAGTGCTTTGAGGCAAATTTACGAAAATGGATGAAGATTTATTTTTTATCCTTTAAATAATTAGCAGCATTGGTATTATCTGGGTTGAGCAATAGTGATTTTTTATAATTCGAAATGGCTTCTTCTTTACGTCCCAATACATCTAATATTTCACCATAACTGTCAAAAACATTGGAGCTGTTGGGAAATAATTCAGTATTCAATTTGAAAACAGCTAATGCTTCATTTTTAAGATGGCGCCCCACCATGTGATAGCCCCATGAATTGATTTCATCCTCAGACACTTTGAAGCTTTTGTTTTTCTTTTTGATTTTCTGATAAACCGAACCTACATTTTGATAACCGTCTGCATTGGTTTGTAAGTACAGCATTCTCATATCAGGGCTGAGTCCAAAACCATTTTCAGCTTTCATATCAGGAATGTAGTATCCTGCAATTTCATCAATGAACCATTCAGGATTTGAACCTTGCAGATTGGTTAAAACAATAATAGACAAATGATCCTGAGGATACACAAATAGGGCGGAACGCATACCACCCACAGGAGCAGCGGCAGGATGTTCCGCTCTTACAACGGTAGGCCATCCGAGGGCATAACCATTAGTGAGCTTATTGAAACCACCAACAGTGCCGTTATTGAGTTTTATGGTCGAGAAAAGTTCTGTGATGCTTTTTTTATCTTTAAGGAGTTTTCCTTCCTGTAAAGCAAGGAGCCATTGACTTAAATCCTCAGCTGAAGATAGAATTCCTGTAGCCGTTCGGAAAAAGAGTGGGAAAGTGGCAAAAGCATTGTGAAGCTTTCCGTCGTTGATCCATTGCCCGTTATTGTTGATAATCGTAGAATAGGCTCCTGCACTATTCTCAATGATATCGTTGGAATCCCCAAATTGAGTGGCAGGCATTTTTGAGGGCTTGAATTGATGGTCTTCAATGAATTTTGTGAAATGCACTCCGCTCAGTTGAGTAATTATTTTTCCTAAGATGAAGTATCCGGTTTGGTTATAACTGAATTTTTCACCAGGTGAAAATTCCATGGGAAGTGTTGTAACAATTTCCCAGTTTTTACTTTCAATGCCTTCTCCCAAAACCTGCTCCTTTTGATCGATATTATTGGGAAGACCCGATGTGTTGCTTAAAAGCTGTCTGAAGGTTATGTTCTTCCAACTATCTGGAATATCAGTGAGGTATTTGGAAATAGCATCCTCTGTCTTTAATTTTCCCTGTTCCTGCAACTGCATAATGGCAACGCCCACAAATGCTTTTGTCATTGAATTGATTGAAAATACAGTATTGTTTTTTGTGGAAACCTGATGTTCAATATTAGCGAGCCCATAACTGCTGAGCTTATCAATTTTGTCATTTCTGATGATGGCTAATTGAAGTCCCGGGATTTTCAGCTCCTTCATTTTACGGCTGATGAAAGTATCGATGCTGTCGGAACGCTTTTGCGCTGTATAGTCTTTGGGGAAAATAACAACGGCAATAAGTAGAAATGATTTGAATAAGATTTTCATGGGACTGTTTGTGATAAGACATGGAAAGATAGTTTTTTATTACATGCATTACTCAGTCTTTTCTTATTTTAGCTGATGTTTGAAAGATTGATGAGTTTTAAATGATGAGTTATTAGTTTCGTAATTCGGGGTGAGAGAGTGAGAGCAAATGTATTGAAGGATTGTCAGTTACTGGTTGATTGTTTGGAGTTATTGTCTGACATCTGATGTCTTACATCTTGTTTCTTGTTTCTTGTTTCTTTCAATCTCATCCTTGACCCAAAAGTCTCATATCTTGTGTCTGACATCTGATATCTAAATCTTTATTAACTATTGCAGTACAATTTTATAATATCCTTTTTCGTCCGTGACATCAATATTTACCCCTGTAAATGTTAATTTATTGATCTGATAACCATCGCAGCCTCCTTTAAATTCTGAGGACTGTATCGAAAAATTAAAAACTTTAATATTGGAAGAGAAAGAATAATTTTTGGTACCATTATAAGCACCCACATTTTCTAAAATGATCATGTCGTCGGAGGTTTTTGTTAATTGTATCCCCACCTGATTTTCATCTTTAATTGAATACGCAGTAAGAGTTCCGTTTGTTATCAGATTTTCATCATCCGCATTAACGAATTTAAAGGCTACTGTTTGAGGAGCATTATAACAATCTTCACCACAGGCTGTTAAAATAAAAGCCATTAAAAGAAATATGAATATGTTTTTCATTGGATTAATTTCTGTGAAAAGTAAAATTAATCATTAAAAGGCTGTATTCAAAATTATAATAAACCTGAATTGTTATGACGCGTCCTAAATATTTTTAGAACTTGTGCCAGCTGATAATCCGTAATATCAAAATCATCGATGTTAATTTCTATTTTTTCGTTGTTATGGAAAAAATATAAATAATTAACTTCAGGTTTGTAATCATGTTTGGATTCACGGCTTACTAAACGTTTTACAATAATCTTTTCAAGCTGAATGTCATTCCACACATATATTGGGTTATCTTTTATTTGAATTCCTTTTCCATTGATGGAAATCATGGCTTTAGATATTTTCTTAATTTCTAAAATAACTTTGACAATGAGATACATAGTAAGCGCTGCTAACAAGGTCACTATAAGCATTGTTATAAAGTTGAACTTTATAATGATGCAAGAAAGAAAAAATAGCCCCAGAATTATAAAGATGCTATAGACAGAAATGACAATGATTCTTCCTGAACGAGAATACTTAATAACAACTTCATCTAAAAGCATATTTTCATCATACTCAATTTTATCATTTTTGTGAATATTATATTCTTTATAAATAAAAACTCCATTGATAAATGAGCCGATAAAAAATATAATGGAAAGGATGAAAAAATATTGAAGTAAATATACTCCTACTGATAAAGCTAAAATTCCTAAAATTGAATAGAAGATAATTCCAAATTTCATTTGTATTATAAGTTTTTTTTGCAAAGATATAGTTTAAACTCATTTTACATCAAGCTCATGAGAAATATTGATTTTTATTCAGGGTTGCTCCGTTTTTTTGTCATTTGTCAATTAATTTAATACCAAAATCCATTACATTTGTTATATGATACACGACCAACGAGCAGAAAAATTCAGGCAGATCGTGGAGAATAAATTCCAGATCTACAATTCATTATTTATGAGCCTGCCTTATGATAAAATGACCAATATCGGAATGCTTCTTCCATTTCTCTATGAGGAAAGCCGAAACGGATATGAAGCAGGGAAAACTCCTGAGGAAATTGTCGAAGAATTTTTTAAAAACCATACCGATCTTCAAACAGAAGAGCAGAAACTGGAACTGCTTTTTAAAATCATACAATACATCGAAAGACAGGTGGTCTTATTCGACAGTATTGAAGATGCCGCATTTCCGAATCTTCACTCTGAAAGTGACAGCGGAACGGTGACCAATCTTTTTGAACGTTCATATCAGGATCATAAGCTTGAAAAAGTAAGAGAAAAGCTTGAAGATTTTACAGTGAAAGTTGTGTTTACAGCTCACCCCACTCAGTTTTATCCAAGTTCGGTACAGAGAATTATTCAGGACTTAAGAGGTGCTATTACCAGTGATTCAGTTACGCAGATCGATATGCTTCTGCAGCAGCTGGGTAAAACTCCTTTCGTGAATAAAGAAAAACCAACTCCAATTGATGAAGCATTGAGCATTATCTCCTATCTGAGATATGTATACTACGACACGATAGGAGAACTGTTTACGAAGATCAGAAAGACTTTTGGAAACGGGCATTTCCACCTGCATGAAGATATTATTCAGCTTGGTTTCTGGCCGGGCGGAGATAGAGACGGAAATCCTTTTGTGACGGCTGATGTAACGAAAAGAGTAGCTGAAGAGCTGCGTTCTGCAATTCTGAAATCCTATTACAGCCATTTAAAATTTATCAGAAGAAGACTAAGTTTCAGAGGTGTTTCCGAAGTACTGACCCAATTGAGTGATGAACTTTACGGAGCTATCTTTAACGGAAATGTGATCACTGCAGAAGATATTCTTAAAAAAACCGATGAAGCCGAAAAAATACTGATAAGTGAGCACAACTCTCTGTTTTTAGATCTTCTGGCTAACTTCAGAGACCGGGTGAAAATTTTCGGAACTCACTTTGCCACGCTGGATATACGCCAGGATAGCAGAGTCCATCAGAAAGTTATTGATGAGGTTTTTGCAAAAATAAATGGAAATACTGAAGCTTCTGAAGAAGAAAAATTCAATAAACTGATTCAGTTTGGTGATAAGGTAGATGCAAACCAGTTTGAAGATATTGTTAAAGATACTTTATTGACCGTTTCACAGGTTTCCGAAATTCAGCATTTGAATGGGCAGAGAGGAATGAACCGATACATTATCTCAAATTCCGATGCTGTAAAAGATGTGATGAATGTATACGCTTTTTTCAAGATCTGTGGCTATCAGGATCAGGAAATCAACATGGATATCGTTCCGCTTTTTGAAACGATGGAGGGACTTGCCAATTCTGAAAATGTAATGAACGAGCTTTATCAGAATCCGGTATATAAAAAGCATCTTGAAAGAAGAGGAAACCAACAGACCATTATGCTCGGCTTTTCAGACGGCACGAAAGATGGTGGATATTTGAAAGCCAACTGGGAGATTTATAAAGCGAAAGAACTCCTGACTAAACTTTCCGTTCAGAATGGAATCAAAGTGGTATTTTTTGATGGCAGAGGCGGTCCACCCGCAAGAGGAGGAGGGAAAACTCACGATTTCTATGCTTCACAGGGAAATACAATTGCCAATAATAAAATTGAGTTGACCATTCAGGGACAAACGATCACCAGTATTTTTGGAAATAAAGAACAGGCCAAATACAATTTTGAACAGCTTCTGACTGCCGGAGTTGAAAATGATGTCTTTAAAAATTCAAAAAAAGACCTGACCGACAAAGAAAGAAAACTGATCACCGAACTGGCAGATATCAGTTATAAAAAATATTCAGATCTGAAAGCTCACCCTATGTTTGTGCCTTATCTTCAGGAAATGAGCACGCTGGAATATTATGGTAAAACCAATATCGGAAGTCGACCGTCCAAAAGAGGAAATGGCAGCGAACTGAAATTTGAAGATCTTAGAGCGATCCCTTTTGTAGGATCATGGTCACAGCTAAAGCAGAATGTTCCGGGATTCTTCGGATTCGGATTTGCAATGCAGCAGATGAAAGAACAGGGAAGACTGGAAGAGGTAAGAGAACTGTATAAAGGTTCCGATTTCTTTAAAACATTGGTGCTGAATTCGATGATGAGCATGAACAAATCTTATTTTCCACTAACATATTACATTAAAAAGAATCCAAAATTCGGAGAATTCTGGAATGTACTTTTTGACGAATATACGCTGTCAAGAGATATTATGTTGGAACTTACGGGTTTCAAAATGCTGCAGGAAGAAGATCCTCTTTCCAGGAAATCGGTGAAAATCCGTGAGAAGATTGTACTTCCGCTGTTGAGTATCCAGCAGTATGCGTTGATGAAAATTCAGAAAGGAGAGGGAAATAAGGATGCTTACGAAAAGCTGGTCACCAGATCATTATTCGGAAATATTAATGCAAGCAGAAACTCAGCTTAATAATAAATACTACGCCTCTCCATTGAGAGGCGTTTTCTTTTGTTGGATTTAGATTGGACAAAAACCTGTTTCTATCGAATAGATTTGACAGACTTACTGAAAAAGTCCTTATTATTCCTTCAGGAACTTCTCATAAAAAGTTTGGTTTTTCGCCTGAATTTTCAGATAGTAAGTTCCTTTAGGGAAATCTTCCACTTGTATGGATTTCTGACCGTAGCTGTTTCTGATTAGTTTTCCTAAGTTATCATATACTTCCAATGAGATAATTTCAATTTCAGAGGCTACATTCAGAATACTTTTGACAGGATTCGGGAAGATTGCAAATTTTTGTTTTTTTACCATTTCAGAGGTATTCAGTACCTGATTATAAACGTTTCCGAAATTCAGAATGCCATATCCCATCTGGTCCGTATGACCCGGATACAGTGAAGCGGTTTGTCTCAGTTTCGTTCTCATCAGTTCTCTGTTCATTGATGGAAAGGCCTGCATGAAACAGGCGACACCACCGGCAGCGATAGGTGTTGCAATAGATGTCCCGTTTACAGATGTTAAAGTGCTGTTTGTAACTGTTGCAGAAGCGGTTCCTCTCGAACTTCCATCAGGTTTTACCACCCCAAGGGAATTGGGGCCGTACGAAGAAAATCCTGAAGAATTCCCTGCCGAATCTACAGAACCTATGCTGAATACCTTGGGATTATCTGCCGGGGTCATAATATAATGCCAGGTCTGCAATCCTGCATTTCCGGCGGCGGCGAGCACAAAAATTCCTTTGTCAGCTGCTATTCCGGCAGCTTTTGTAATGAAAGAAGTATTTCCGTTCATATCTGCATAGGTATAACTATATCTTGGGTCATCAAAAACGTTATATCCGAGAGATGCAGTAATTATATCGACTCCTTTTCTGTCTGCTTCTTCTGCGGCTTCTATCCAGTACAGTTCTTCTTCAGGAACTTCTCCTACAGAATTTTCGCTTCGGTAGAGATAAAAATCAGCATCCGGAGCAGACCCTACAAAAATATCTTTGATATAGCCTCCGATGGCCCCTAATACCGCAGATCCGTGATTGCTGATAGAAGTACTGTAAACATTATTGGTTTTGGTGACAAAATCATAGACACCTTTGATCTGGTTGTTGGTTCTGAGCCTTTCAAAAGCTGTTCCGGTATCTACGTAAGGAAAACCGGCATCAATGACCGCAATGGATATTCCGGTGCCTGTATATCCGGCAAGATGCAATGGTCTTATATTGATCTGGTCGATCTGTGCTGAACCTGAACCGTAGTCAAAAACAGTTAGGGTCTTTTGAGTATCAGATGAGGTGTTCCATTTGTTTGAAGCCGCTGCTTTAGGAACAGATGGATTATTCTTAGCAAAACGCCCTACCGATAATACGTAGGGTTGCGACTGAAGAGTAGTTATTTGTACTGGAGTGGCATTTACAGCTGCTCCATTGAGCCATTTTGAATAATCTGTAACGGTAAAACCAAGATTCTGAAGATTCTGAATGTATGATTGTTCAATAGGAGCATCCTGATCGTTCAGAGGAATGCCTAGTGAAGTACGTCTGTTGAGGGATTTTTGAGTTAATTCCGAAAGTGGATTAGCGTAAAAAGCTGCTTTGTTCGGTTTGTCTGTAAAATAGACAAAAACAAGCTCTGTCTGTGCATTTACGGTAAAGTAACCCGCTAGAAAACAAAAGAGTAAAAGTTTTTTCATGAAGTTATTTTTTATAAAGATAAAACAAAATGAATAAAATTTTTGAAAGGATTTTAAATTCCTTATTTTTACACAAATATTTATTTATGAAAAAAATTCAGATGGTTGACTTGCAAAGTCAGTATTACAAAATAAAGAATGATGTAGATAATGCAGTTTTAAATGTAATGGATTCTGCGGCTTTTATTAACGGCCCTGAGGTAAAGTCTTTCCAGAATGAATTGGAATCTTATTTAGATGTAAAGCATGTGATCCCGTGTGCTAACGGAACGGATGCTTTACAGATCGCGCTGATGGCTTTGGACCTGAAAGAGGGAGACGAAGTGATCACTGCTGATTTTACTTTTGCTGCTACAGTAGAAGTGATTCATCTGCTTAAACTGAAATCAGTATTGGTAGATGTAGATTACGATACATTCACAATCTCTACAGAAGAGATCAGAAAAGCAATCACACCAAAAACAAAAGCAATTATTCCGGTTCATATTTTCGGACAGTGTGCCAATATGGAAGAGATTCTTAAAATTGCAGAAGAACACAATCTTTTTGTAATTGAAGATAATGCTCAGGCGATAGGAGCAGAGTATACATTTTCGGATGGAACTCAGAAATATGCAGGAACAATGGCAACGGTAGGAACTACTTCATTTTTTCCTTCTAAAAACTTAGGTTGCTATGGTGACGGGGGTGCAATTACGACCAACAATGATGAACTGGCACACCGTTTAAGAGGAATCGTAAACCACGGAATGTACGAAAGATACTATCATGATGAGGTAGGAGTAAATTCAAGACTTGACAGTATTCAGGCTGCCGTGTTAAGAAAAAAACTTCCTCACCTGGATTCTTACAATGAAGCGAGAAGAAAAGCAGCAGATTATTATGACGAAGCATTTGCAGATCTTAAAGATATCCTTACGCCGGAAAGAGCTGAGAATTCTACCCACGTATTCCACCAGTATACATTGAGAGTTTTGAACGGAAAACGTAATGAACTTCAAAAATTCCTTACAGAAAAAGAAATTCCTGCAATGATTTATTATCCTGTGGCATTAAGAAAGCAGAAAGCATATTATCAGGAAAGCAATGATGCTGATTTTGTAAATACAGATAAACTTCTTGATCAGGTGATTTCCCTGCCGATGCATACGGAATTAGACGAAGAGCAGCTGAAGTATATTACAGATGCGGTGATTGAGTTTATGAAATAGAATGAAAAATAAGATATTTAAGTATAGGCTGGTTTATTATTTAGCTATAATGACTAGCCTTGTATTCTTTTTAATATCATCATATAGAATTTTTGGATTATTCGAAAATTTTAATTTAATAAGCTTTGCAATCATTATAACTTCCGTTATTATTAATTTATTTGCATTTATTAATTTAATTGAAAAATATGCTAAAGCTATTTTATTTCTAAACCTTAGTTTGTTTTTGTTTATAGGAGTTACTTTACTATATCTTCATTTTAAATTTTTAATTTTATTAATACTAATTTTAATTATTGTAAATGTTTTTAAAGTGGATAAGCATACAAAGGTTGAGGAAATAGACAACATAGGAAAACACGAAGATTAAATAATTTATTACAAAAAAATGGCAGTACTTGTTACAGGCGGACTTGGATACATCGGTTCACACACAGTGGTAGAACTTCTTAATGACGGTTTTGAAGTGGTTATTGTAGACGATTTATCAAACTCGGAGAGGTTTATTTTAAAGAATATTGAAGAAATTACAGGTAAAAAACCATTTTTTTACCCTTTTGATTTAAGACGCAGAGAACTCCTTACTCAGGTTTTTGATGCCCATAAGATTGAAGGATGTATTAATTTTGCAGCTTCCAAGGCAGTGGGAGAGAGCCAGCTAAAACCAGTGGATTATTATGAAAACAATTTATTCACGCTGATCAATATCCTTCAGGAATTCAAGGAAAGAGGTATTTCTAATTTTATATTCAGTTCTTCCTGTACGGTGTATGGACAGGCTGAAAAAATGCCGATTGATGAAAACGCACCACTGAAAATTCCGGAAAGTGTGTATGGTAAGACCAAACAGATGGGAGAGGAAATTATAACTGACTTTGCAAAAGCTTATGGTAGAAAAATTTCTTTGCTTAGATATTTTAACCCGATTGGTGCTCATCCATCTGGGAAATTAGGTGAACTTCCAATGGGCATTCCTAATAATTTGGTTCCTTACGTGATGCAGACCGCAGCAGGAATCCGTGAGAGACTTAACATTTGGGGTGATGACTATGATACCGAAGATGGAACACCAGTACGTGATTATATCTACGTAGTTGATCTTGCCAAAGCTCACGTAAGTGCCTTGAAAAAGCTGATGCAAATTGGTGATGAAACAATAATTGATATCTTTAATCTGGGAACAGGAAAAGGAGTATCGGTACTTGAAGTGGTGAAAGCTTTTGAAATCGCTAATGATGTCAAGGTTCCTTACCAGATCTGTGCAAGAAGAGAAGGGGATATTACTGTGGCTTACGCGAATGTAGATAAGGCCGAAAAAGAACTTCACTGGAAATCAGAAACATCATTGGAAGAATCATTGAAAACAGTCTGGAAATGGCAGCTTTATCTGGATTCTCAGACCGTTTAAAATAAGAGAACTTAAAAAACAAATTACAAAATCATTTTCTTCAGTCTTCACTTTTTTATTAAAGTAAAGAAATGCTGACTGTCACGAAATATTAATTGAAATAGTATGAAAACACAGAAAATAGGTATTACATTTTCCTCATTTGACCTGCTTCATGCGGGACACATCAAAATGCTTGAAGAAGCTAAAACAGTGTGCGATTATTTAATTGTAGGGCTTCAGATCGATCCGTCTCATGACCGTCCGAATAAAAATAGACCGAGCCAGACTATTGTAGAAAGATATATCCAGTTAAAGGCTGTGAATGCCGTTGATGAGATTATCCCTTATTATACAGAAGAAGATCTGCAGGATATTTTAAAGTCCTTTGTGATCGACGTAAGAATCATAGGTGATGATTATATGGACAGAGATTTTACAGGAAAGAGGTATTGCGAAGAAAAAGGAATTGAGATCTTTTACAACAAAAGAGATCACAGGTTTTCCACGAGCGACCTGAGAAGAAGGATATATGAAGCAGAAAAAGAAAAATTTGAACAGACAGAGACTGTAAAATAAAAAAAATCCCGAAAAATATTTTTCGGGATTTTTTGTGTATTCATATTACATTGGAACTTGTTGGTCGTCGCCAGTTGCATTAGAGTTAATATCTTTTTTCCTTTTAGGCTGTTCTACCTTCTCACCTTGTTTGAATCTATAGGTCAGAGAAACTGAAAACTGTCTCGGTTGCCATTGCATATAAGAATCTCTTACACTGTTCGCTGTATATGTCGTAGATCTCATGGATCTGGTATTGAAAATATCCTGAACATTAAATGCTAAAGTTCCATCGCCTTTCCAAATTGTTTTGGAGGCACCGAAGTTGATCGCATACATATCTTTTCTATCCTGATAAGCCGTGTTCTGGGCCCCTCTGTAGAATCCCTGTACCTGGAAACTGAATGTTTTATCAACTTTAATTGTTGAAGAAAGTCTTGCTCTTGTTGAAAAACCTTTACCATTAAAATCAGCAACAGCCTGAATGGGTTTACCATCTTTATCAAAGGTGTCATATAGAGTGCTTCCTTTTGTATTGTAACCAAAAAGATCTACATTTCCTAAGAATTTCAACCAACTTGTTGCATCCCAGTTGAAATTTAAATCTAAACCGAAACGGTCATCGGTACCGAGATTAATTGGTTTTGTATGAGATACAATACGCTCGCGTTCAACCAGATTAGCATCAAGATATGTTTCTTTCAGATTGAATACCAGCATTTTTGTGTCATCAGTCTGATGTCTGTAGTACAAGGTCGGGTTGATTGTAAATTTCTTTTTTGAAATGCTATACCCAAATTCGAAGGAGTCTACGTACGATGGATTAAGATTAATATTTCCATCAAAAATATTTTGATTATCATTATAGTTCGGGTTAGGAATCATAAAGAATGATCTTGGGCGGTCAATTCTTCTTGTATAGTTCACCAACAACTGATTATCCTTTGCAAATTCATAACTTAAATAAACGCTTGGAAATAAATTATTATAGTTTTTGGTTGTAGCAAGGAGCGGCTTCGTAGGATCAAGGTTTTGGTAATTAATATCTACTCTGGATAATTCATCCCTTACGCCTAACTGATATCCTAATTTACCTATTTTGCTTTTGAACTGTAAATAAAAAGCATTGAAAGTCTCCTTATAGGTGGCATCATAAGTATATGGCTTAAGGAAGCTTAAGGTTGGAGCCTGAACGGTACTCTGAAAAACTTCATTACTATAATCATTCGTATTGATGTCTATTCTGTAACCTGCCTCTAACTTTGAATTGTCACCAATCGGCAATTCATAATCAGCTTTACCTATAACCGATTTGTTAATTGTGTTTTGGTTAACAATATTGTTTAGTAAAAATGCGCCATTTTGAGTTTCATTAATGTTTGTATCATTGTATGATCTGCTCCTTTGTAAGCTTAATGATAACGATAGATTCTGACCTTTGTCATCAAATTTATGATCTAAACCAAAATCTCCCTGGAAGGCTAAATTATTATTGGTTCCAAAAGTTGATCTGTTAGAAACACTATTCGGATCTGTGAAATAAGAATATTTATAATCAATGTTTCCAATATTCTCACTGTCAAAAGTTCTTACAGTTCCTGAAGCATTTACCGATGTCTTTTCAGAAATATCATAAACTATACCTGCAGAAGCATTATAGTTATTGTTTTTACTCTTCGTTTCAGAATCCTGATTTCTGGTAACTAAATCACTGCTTTTCGCTGCATTCGTGAAAAAATCATCTGTCCTGGTTGTATTTTTAGACTCTCTGTAGCCTCCACCGCCATTTAGAAACCATGTAAAGTTTCCTTTTCTCCAGTTTAGGTTAGCATTCAGATTGGTTTGAGGAAGATATCCTAAAGTTCCGATCACACTTCCATTGAACCCCGTCTTCTTACTTTTCTTTAAAATAATATTTAGAATACCTGCTGTTCCGCTTGCTTCAAATTTAGAAGAAGGATTGGTGATCACTTCAATTCTATCGATCTGATCTGCAGGAATACTTTGAAGAGCATTGGCACCATCATCTATTCCCAGTAAAGCAGACGGTTTTCCGTTAATCAGGAATCTTACATTGGAGCTACCTCTCATCGAAACGGTGCCGTCCGTATCCACAGAAACAGAAGGGACATTAGAAAGGACATCCTGAAGATTTCCCCCTTTACTTACAATATCCTGAGAAGGGTCGTAAGTTCTTTTATCAAGTTCTACTTTATAAGGTTTCGTGGCTGCCGCTGTGATAACGACACCCTGTATTTCCTGTGTTTTACCGTCTATACTGGTTGTTGCTTCGGGTTGTATAGATAAAGCTCCGATATTTCCTGCTCCGGCAATATTTTTGTTAACGATGCTCTTCTTGTAGTCAATAGCTTCTACTGTAATGTCGTAATTTCCGGGAGCTAATTCCAGTTTATACTGTCCTTTTTCGTCGGTGAGCACAGCATCGCTTAATGACTTGTTCGCTTTATTGCTAAACGTCACAGAAGCATAGGGAACCGGTTGGTTTTGTTTGTTGACAATCATTCCCGTAATGCCTGCTTTCTCCTGAGCAAATGCCATAGCAGCTGCAGAAAGTACAAAAGTAAGCGCCAGCGTTTTTTTTGTGAAAATGTTGACAATTTCCGTCTGATTCATAAGGTATTTTTTGTGTAAAATCGTAAGATTATAACCCGAAATATTGTGAAATCATTAATTGGGTTGATTTTCAAAATATTGCGATTTATGTATTATTTATAGATGTATAAGTCGTGCTTAAGTGTTAAAAGTTAATTGTAGTATTGTTAAAAAAAAGTTAAATTAGTTTTTTATTTTATATTTTTTGAATTCAGCCAGTCCTGATAGGCTTTTGCATTGATTGCATGCTCTTCTGCGCTGGCGGTAAACTTGTGAAAACCAAATCTTGCCGGGTCAGCACACATAAATATATAGTTATTGCTTTCTGCATTTAAAACAGCATCCACTGAGTTCTTATCAACTACACAGATCGGTCCAGGAGGGATTCCTGCATTGGCGTAGGTGTTATAAGGTGAAGGTGTGGACAGATGTTTATATAGAACCCTTTTTATAGGTTCCTTAAAATTAGTTTGCTTGTTGATCGCATAAATTACTGTTGGATCAGATTGGAGCTTCATTCCTTTTCTGAAACGGTTCAGGTATAATCCTGCAATGGTCTTCATTTCATCTTTTTTACCTCCCGATTCCTTATAAACGATAGATGCCAATGCGTAGATCTGATCCCTGGTAAGACCGGACTGCTGTTCCTGATTCTTTCTTTCGCTGGTCCAGAAAGCAGTGTACTGTTCGTCAAATTTTTTGAAAAACTCTCTTGGGCTTACGGTCCAGAAAAAATTATAGGTATCAATAAAAAAGTATTTTTTTAAATCTTCTGCATTTTTATATCCCTTTTCTACTGCTACCTGATTAAGGTCATTGACAAAATGTAAAGAATCAAGCTCTGTTTTTTTTGTCACTTTGCTTATCATCTGATACATATCTCCGAAATCTCCTATTCTGAAGCTGTTCTCCGACTGGTTTCCGGCCTTGATCATATTCACAAGGTTGGTGTTTCCAGCTCCCGATTGAAAATGGTAACGGCCGGGTTTAAAATATTGTTGCAGGTCTTTATCTCTGGCCACAGCTTCAAAAGCTTCCTTATCTTTTACATATGGACCTACGGAGTCAAGGATTTGCTTGAAATCCGCCTTGTGAGGAATCAGGACATAGCCATCCTTTTCCACATTATTGCCATAATATTTGTTATAAAATCTCAAACCAAAAAATCCTGCCGCTCCAAAAATTACAAGAGCGATGACGAGAACAGTTTTTTTCATTCTTAAAAAATTGATTAAAAGTTTGTTTTTAAATAAGATCTATTTTGCCTCTAAAAACTTGCTTTGCAGGACCTTCCAGCCAAATGTTTTGAAAAGAATTTCCATTTTTCTCAGCATGAACCTTAAGATTACCTCCCAGGGTTTTAACTTTTACAGAGATTAGATTATGTTTTTGCAGAAAAGTTAAAGCAGAAGCTGTAACTCCTGTTCCACAACTAAAAGTTTCGTCCTCAACGCCTCGTTCATAGGTTCTTACAAAAATTTCATCATCTGTAATTTTTTCAACAAAATTGATATTGATCCCATTTTCTTTGTAATTTTCTGAATTTCTGATCCCATGTCCTTCTGCAAAAACATTATAATTGACCAGATCTTCCACGTATTTTACATAATGCGGCGATCCGGTATTCATTACGGAATCTTCTCCGTCGCCTGAAATAGTTTCTACATCAATCATCTTTAATTTGATAACTCCATTATGAATCTCAGCTTCATGTTCACCGTCTGTGGCAATGAATTTACATTTGTCCTCAAAAATATCCAGAAAGAATGCAAATGCTACCAGGCATCTGCCGCCATTTCCGCACATGGTACTTTCTCCACCGTCAGAATTATAATAAACCATTTTGAAATCATAAGCATCATCATTTTCCAGAAGGATAAGTCCATCGGCACCAATTCCGAAACGTCTGTCGCAAAGTTTTTCAATAAGATCCTTCTCCTTTGAGAACTGGAGATCACGATTGTCTATCATCACAAAATCATTTCCAGTCCCTTGATATTTATAAAATTCCATATTTTTTTAGTCTAAAATTAACGAGCAAAATTAACATATTTAAAATGAAAAACGAACAGTGTTAGCTGTTCGTTTTCTTATTTATAATCGTTTTATCTAAATCCTCCTCCGCTGGACTGCTGTCTTGTAGAACCGCTGTTTTGCTGAGTGTTGTTTTGTGAGCTTGTACTTCCTCTGAATCCGCCGCTGGATGTTTCAGTTCTGGTACTGTTTTGATTTTGAGGGGCTGGCTGCGTATTTCTAAAACCACCGTTGCTCTGATTGCTCTGATTGTTCTGATATGTGCTGCCTGAATTCCTGAAGCCTCCCGTATTTTGGTTGCTCTGTGGCTGGCGCTGGTTGTTATTATTGGAACTGCTGTTGTTATTTCTGAATCCATTATTCGTACTTGTTCCTCTGTTGTTATTTAACCCGCTATTGTTACTATTGTATCTGCCTCCGTTATTATTGCTTCTGGTATTCTGGAATCCGTTACTAGGTCTTTGCGATGTTACAGTCGTTTTTCTTTCTACATATACTTTTCTTCGGCTGTTTCCTGAATTGTAATAATAATAAGGAGCTCCATTATCATAGTAATAATTGACATCATTTCTGTAATAGTAACCGTCATTTCCGTAATAACCACCGTTTCCGTAATAACCGGAAGGAGCATAATATGATCCGTTGTTATAATAAGGATCTCCATAGCCATTGTTTGAATATCCGTCAGCATAGGCTAAACATGAGGTCAAACTACTCATAGCAATGATGCTAAATGCTATTTTAAATAAATTTTTCATGACTTTATTGTATATTTTTCTTTTTTAAACTTTTTTGCCAATTGACGTATCCTAAGATCGCCATTATAGTAAATACCAAATATTGAACCGAAGTGATTCCAAGCTCCTTAAAAATCATCATGGGGATGCATATGAAATCTCCAATAATCCAGAAAATCCAGTTATCAATGCGCTGTTTAGCCATAAACCACATTCCTACTAAAAATATTGAAGTGGTGATCACATCCAGCCAATTCGCCCAATCAAGATGATACAATCCTAAGCTTGCCCCATCCATAGAAAACTGATTATCAATATAAGGTTTGAAATAATAAATAATGGTGACCAGAGCTAAACTTAAGAAAAAAAGAACCCCGGCAAACATTCTTTCTTTTTTTGTAGCCCAGCTTACCTCTACATGAATATGGTCTTCTGAATTTTTGGACCATAGAATCCATCCATAAATACTCATCGCTGTATAATACACATTGATCATACAGTCGCCAAGAAGACCGAAATTAAACAGAATATACACGTAGATCAACGTTGAGATGATACCGGTGGGGTAAACCCAGATATTCTTTTTAATTGAAAAATAGACGCTCAAAATTCCGAAAAACGTACCGGCAGCTTCAAGGATAATTTGTACAGCACTGTAGCTTTCATACGGCTTCAGAAAAAGATCATATAAATTCATGCGATCAAAAATAAGCAAAAATTAACACTTTTGAAAATAAATTAAATAATGTGTAAATCAGTTTTTTAAAGCTTTTAATATAAAATAAATCACGAAAGTTTGTCAATAAACGTTAAGGTTTGTAAAATTTTTATATTTTCGTAAATCTTTAATTAAATAAAAAAACATGTCTAAAATTTGGGTTAAGAAACCAATGAGCGCCTATGAAGCTGATATCAAAAAAAGCCAGCTGAAGCGCGTTCTGGGGAAATGGAGCCTTACTGCTATCGGAATCGGAGCAATCATTGGAGGAGGAATTTTTGTGCTTACGGGAACGGGTGCTTATTATAATGCAGGTCCTGCATTGGCACTTTCATTCGTAATTGCGGGGATCGCCTGTGTATTTGCTGCACTTTGTTATGCAGAGTTTGCTTCCATTCTTCCGGTTGAAGGATCAGCATATGCTTACGCTTATGGAACAGTAGGAGAAATCTTTGCCTGGATAATAGGATGGGGGCTGATACTGGAATACGCTATGGGATCTATGACCGTCGCCGTGTCCTGGTCAGGATATTTTACAAAACTCCTCAAAATGTTCGGACTGCATCTGCCTGCTTATCTTACAACAGATCCGCAGACCTATATTGCAGCTGGAAACTCCGGTTTCTCAATGAACTTACCCGCATTTTTAATCGTTTTCTTTGTAATTTCTATCCTTGTAAGAGGAACAAAAGGAGCTGCCAAAGCGAATAATTTTATTGTAGTATTAAAGGTTTCTGCTATTATTTTTGTGATTATAGCAGGAGCGTATATCATATTAAACTCTGCAGATCCATTTAAAAACTGGATTCCTTTTATTCCTGAGCCAACAACCATTACGGAAAATGGGGTGTCGCATTCTGCTTACGGCGTAGCCGGAGTAGTGGCTGGTGCATCTGCTATCTTCTTTGCTTATGTAGGTTTTGATGCCGTCTCAACACAGGCTGGAGAAGCTATTAACCCTAAAAAAGATGTGCCGTTTGCCATTATCGCTTCGTTGATTATCTGTACACTTTTATATATTCTTGTTTCTTTGGTATTAACTGGAATGATGCATTATACAGACTTTAATCCGCTTGGAAAATATCCTGATGCGATCAAAGCTCCTGTAGCATATGCATTTGATATTGCAGGATATGCATGGGCCGGATATATTATTACGATTGCAGCTACGGTAGGATTGATCTCCGTATTGATGGTAATGATCATGGGACAGTCGAGAATTTTCCTGGGAATGTCTAAAGACGGATTAATTCCTGCCACTTTTTCTAAAGTAAATCCTAAAACAGGGGTGCCTACTAAGAACCTTCTTATCCTGGGAGTAGTCATTGCTATTGTTGCATCTCTTACACCAATCAACGATCTTGCTCACATGACCAGTTTCGGAACTTTATTTGCGTTTACAATGGTATGTGTGGCAGTTTGGGTATTAAGAGTAAAAGAACCGGGACTTCAGAGAAACTTTAGAGTTCCTGCTTTACCTCTTATTGCATGTTTAGGTATTGCCATCAACGTTTATCTGATCTTTAACCTGAGCAGGGAAGCACAAATGTATTCTTTTGCATGGCTGATCATTGGATTCTTCGTTTACTTCCTGTACAGTAAAAAACATTCTAAGCTTCAGAACGGAGGCTATGGAGAAACTTTCAAAGCAGAACAGGAACCATTAGAAAAACCTGATTTAGATTAAAAAAACATACCCTTAAAATCCGCAGATTACTGCGGATTTTTTTATTTTTGTTAACTATGAAAAAAACTTTTTCCATTTTATTTTTATGTCTGGGAGTGTGGGTGTTTTCTCAGCAAGTAGAAAGTTTTACCACGATATTCAATGACAAGATAAGCATAAGAGCCCTTGAAATTTACGGTAATAAGGTTTGGTACAGCGGAACAGATTCAAAATTTGGTTTTGTAGACCTTAAGAATAAGGAAAATCAAAAGCAGTTAATTCTTTCGGTTCAGAAACTTCAGTTCAGAACTTTGGCTCAGGATAAGAATTCATTTTATGCGATTAATATAGAAAGTCCCGCATACTTTTTTAAAATCAACAAGAAGGATCTGAGATCAGAAATTGTTTTTACAGATACTGTTAAAACAGCTTTTTATGATGCATTACATTTTGTGAACGATCAGCTGGCTTATACTTTCAGTGATGCAGATAAAAGCAATATGCTGAAATTGGCTGTTTACAGAAAGGGAACATGGGGAATGTTGAAAAATAATGTACCATTGAACGGTGGTGAAGCCGCATTTGCAGCCAGCAATACTAACATTGCTTCAACGAAAAAATATCTGTGGATTGCCACAGGAGGAAAATCTTCGCGAATATTAAGATTAAATTTTAAAACTGAAGAAATAGAAATGTTTAACACGCCTTTTATTCAGGGAGAATCTTCTCAGGGAATGTATTCCATAGATTTTTATGGTGATCAATTCGGAATTGCAGTAGGTGGAGATTATACTAAGCAGGAAGAAAATATCAACAATATTGCGACCTCGAATGATGCTGGAAGAACATGGCAGATACAGGCTTCTGGTAAGAACGCAGGATATACAACCTGTGTGAAGATTAAGCCGGGATCCAACGGTAAAGAAATCATTTCAGTAGGAGACAGGCATATCAGTTATTCTTCTGATTTCGGAAAAACCTGGACGAAAATTTCCGATGAAAAAGGATTCTTTGTTTGCAGTTGGGTAGATATGAATACTGTAGTTTTTGCAGGAAAAGACAGAATTTCAGTGATGAAACTGAAATTTTAATTTATTTATCACTGGACAGTAAAATAAATTTTAAAACAGATTTAATGATGAATGGTAATTTATTGAAAGAACTGCATCAGAATTTCAAATCTTAGGTATAGAATTTATCATTGTAATAGAAATTCCAGCATCTGCCGTATTTAGACTCATTATAAAATACAGCCTAATATATTTCATGGTTTAAAATTCATTCGTAATGGTTAATTTTGCAGGATGAAATTTCTTTTAGGTTAAATTTCATGATTCGATAATATTTTAAATTTTGAAATGAATTCTTTAATAGATAAGTATAATATTCCCGGACCTCGTTACACGTCTTATCCCACTGTTCCCTATTGGGACGAAACTACCTTTTCACCGGAAAAGTGGAAAGAGACTGTGATCAGGTCTTTTCATGAGAGTAATGCAGAGGAGGGGATTTCTATTTACATTCACCTGCCTTTCTGCGAGGCATTGTGTACATTTTGTGCGTGCCACAAGCGTATTACAAAACAGCATAGCGTTGAAATTCCTTATCTGGAAAGTGTTTTAAAGGAGTGGAAACTTTATGTTGAGCTTTTTGAAGAGAAACCGAAACTGAAAGAGTTACATCTTGGTGGCGGAACTCCTACGTTCTTTTCTCCTCAGAATTTGAAAACTTTGTTGGAAGGAATCTTTGAGACCGTTGATATTGCAGAACATCAGGAGTTTTCTTTTGAAGGACACCCGAATAATACCACCAAGGATCATCTTCAGACTTTATATGATCTGGGTTTCAGAAGGGTGAGTTTTGGAGTGCAGGATTATGATCCTAAAGTTCAGAAGGCTATCAATAGAATTCAGCCTTTTGAAAACGTGAAAAACGTAACAGAATGGGCTAAGGAAATTGGGTACAGAGGAATTAGTCATGACCTTGTTTTTGGTCTTCCGCATCAAAGCTGGGAGGCTATGGAATATACAATCAGGAAAACAATGGAACTGAAGCCGGACAGGCTTGCGTTTTATTCTTATGCACACGTTCCATGGGTGAAAGGAGTAGGGCAGAGAGGCTTTGATGAAAATGACCTGCCAAGCGGTGAAGAAAAACGCCGTTTATATGAAGATGGGAAAAAGCTTTTGGAAGACTTAGGATATATCGAAGTCGGCATGGACCACTTTTCGCTGGAACATGATGACCTTTACCAATCCCTGATTCAGAAAAAACTTCACCGGAATTTTATGGGATATACATCGAGCAATACTCAATTGATGGTAGGTTTGGGCATGTCTGCAATTTCAGATTCCTGGTATGCATTTGCCCAAAACGTAAAAACGGTAGAAGAATATCAGAAGATTGTTGAAGAAGGTGAGATTCCTGTGGTGAAAGGACATATTCTGGATGACGAGGATTTGACGGTAAGAAGACATATTCTGAATCTGATGTGTCAGCTGGAAACAACTTTCACTGATAAAAACTCTTTCCCTGAACTGGACAATGCATTTGAAATGCTGAAGGAAATGGAGAAGGATGATCTGGTGGAGATTTACGATAATCAAATCAAAATTACCGAAAAAGGAAGAGCTTTTACCAGAAACGTTGCTATGGTTTTTGACCTTAGAATGATGAGAAATAAGCCGGAAACAAGAATTTTCTCTATGACGATATAAGAAAATATGAACCGGAAGTTTCTTGTTACCTTTTTATATGTATATGCTTTGGCTTTCAGTTTTGTAAAGACTGTAAGGCTTCCCAATCAATGGTCTGAGGCTCATTGGCTCATGGATTACCGGTTTGGATTTATCAAAAGAGGTTTGGCAGGAGAAATTTTCGGATTCTTTTTTGAAAAAAATGTACTCAATATCCAGATACTTTCAGCAGTCATTCTTTTGCTTTTATATGCTGCTATTCTAACAATCTCATTAAGGACGACTTTTGAGAATTACAGCATCCGGAAGGTTTTATTTTATCTGGTCTTTTTTCTTTCGCAATATGTTGTGCTTTCAGCGCACCTCATAGGTTATCTGGATCATGTGATTTTTCTGCTGACCATACTGGCGGTCTATCTTATCAGAAATAAAAAAATATTTCTGGCTTCGTTGCTTGCCGTATTTTCGGTGGTCATACATGAAATATCTTTTTTTCTTATGGTTCCTGTTTGTCTTTTTGCATTGTTGATCTACGAAATGCCGGGTAAAAGCATCGTTTTTTCAAAGGATCTATTTAAAAAAGTTGGAATTTTTCTATTCTTTCCATTAGCAGCAACTGTTTTAATCTCAGTTTATCAGGAAATCTGGGGAAAAGAAAATGATCAGCTGATCTTTCATTATTTAGAAGGTACAGGCTTTATCAGCAAAAAAGTGGCGCTTATGATCTCATCTGCCTATACGGAAAGCTTTGGAACATATCTTAGGCAGCAGAGTGTCTATTTCGTAGACAGGCTTTTTCTAAGTAAAAACACTTTAAAGTTTGGACTTCCCATTCTGTTTATGATGTATTTGGTATATAGGGAATTCAAAAAAATCAATAGGTATGTTATTTCCCTTTTGGTTACGGTTTCACTATTTCCATTACTACTTCATGCAGTGGCATGGGATGAGTTCAGAATTTGGGCATTTCCTTTTATGATTCTTTTTCTGGGGTTCTGGGTGATAAGCAGCAGATATAAAGCTGACGAGATTTCTGACGCTCGATTATCGTGGTTTGAAATTGTACTTTTTATTATTTCCGTCATTCTTGTTGCAATCTTTCAGAATAATCTTTTTGAAAATGAAATTGAAAGACTGTCTAAAATTCAGAGGTGCATGCTGCTGGTTCCTATGGGTGTCTTAACAGGCTATCTTTATTTAAAAAAAAGCCCCAATAAACAAATATTGAGGCCTTAGATTTTTATTTAATGATAAGTTTCTGACTGTAAGATTTTATCTCACCTGATTTTATAATCAGATAATAAACTCCCGGCGGTATTCCTGTAATGTCAAGGCTTCCGTCATTTTCTATTTTTGCTTTATCGAGTGCTATTTTACCTTCGGTACTGATAAGATCTGCAGTACTTCTCAGGTCCGTAAGGCCCTCAATGAAAACTTTTTCAGAAGCGGGATTGGGATGGATGTAAATAGAATTTGAGGCTGTTGTTTCCTCTGTTCCCAGTGTTCCTGTCGTAATTTTAAATATCTTCCCACTCGTCACTGCGGCTACAAACAATTCTTTCTGGGAATTCTGTCCGAAAGTCGAAAAATTATTACCTGTACTTGCAGGTCCCCAAACAATGGAATTATCTGCATTCAAAACTCCGATTTGTGTAGAACAGTAATCAGCAAATATGTATTTGCCCTGAAGAGACGGGTATTGAGCGCCTCTATAGACGTATCCGCCCGTGATCGAACATCTTCCTCCTGAATGATTATAAACTGCGACAGGGAAAGTCATGGAAGCCATAGTTCCGCATCCTGCCGTATTGTAAGCGTTATTACCTTCATAACAACGCCATCCGTAATTTATTCCTGCCTGTGTAATAGGCATTCTGTTGATCTCTTCAATCGCTCCCTGACCCACATCAGCGATCATAACATTTCCTGTAGTTGTATCAAATGAAAATTTCCATGCGTTTCTAAGTCCATAAGACCAGATTTCATCAAGTCCATCAACTGATGTGCCTGCAAAAGGATTTCCTGGTGGAATGTTATAAGGGCCTGTAGCATTCACATCGATTCTCAGCATTTTTCCCAAGAGTGAATTTTTATTTTGAGAATTATTTTGAGGATCTCCGCTGCTTCCTCCATCCCCTGTAACTACCCATAGATTTCCATCAGGAGCAAAGTGAATGCTTCCTCCATTATGGTTGTCAAATGGTTTGGGAATATTAAGGAGAATCTTTTCAGAATTAGGATCAGCTACATCCGGATTGGTAGAACTCACAGAATATCTGGCTACGATGATATTTCCTGCTGTATTATTATAATACACAAAGAAATATCCGTTGGTTGTATACTGGGGATGGAAGGCCAAACCCAGGAGACCCCTTTCTCCACCGTATAGAACTTTAGAACTGATATTGATAAAATCAGCGCTGTTAATCGTTCCATTGGGTTGAATAATCTTGATGATTCCGTCCTGTTGGACGACGAAAAGCCGGGTGTCATTAGCGTTCGTAATTTCAACGGGACTGGTTAGTCCGGACGCAAATTCTACTAAATTAATGCTTTGACAATTAGCAATTAAAGAAGAAAAGATGCCTAAAGTAAAAAGTAGTTTTTTCATAATATTTTGATATTTAGTGTATTGATATGTGAATGAAAATTTTATACCAATCGGAATTTGAAAATTTCATTACGATAAGGAAGAAAAATTATTAAATCTTAAATAGAAATTAAAACCCCGATATATCTGAAAATAAACCATTTCTGCTGTTAAAAAATTCATAAAATAATAATAAAATCATTATATTTGCCGACTTAATTTAACGTAGTTATAACAAAATGCAAGGAAAAGGACTTATTACAATTGTTGCTATTGTACTAGGGTTAATTTGCTTAAATGAGCTATTACCAACTTGGTACGCCAGCAAAATTGAAAGGCAGGCGACTGCTGTTGCAGGAGACAATCCAGAGAAGTATCAGAAAGAAATTACAAGACTTTCTAAAGATACTTTGAACTTAGGATTCACAAAACTTTATTACACTAAAGCCAAAGACAAGGAAATGAAACTTGGTCTTGACTTGAAAGGTGGGATTAACGTTCTTTTGGAAATTAACCAAAGAGACTTAGTGAATGATTTAACAAATTATTCTACGAATCCTATTCTTATTGAGGCTTTAAACAAGACTGATGAAGTTCAGAAGAATTCTACAAAATCTTATATTGATAATTTCTTTGATCAGTTTGAAGCGATCAACAAAGTGAAAGGAACCAACCTTAAGCTTGCTGATCCTGAACTTTTCGGAAATACCAATTTGTCAGAGATCAAGTACAATACTTCTGATGATCAGGTAAAAAGTATCATCAAAAGAAGAATTGATCTTTCTGTAGGAACAGCTTTCGAAGTAATCAGAACCAGAATCGATAAAATGGGTGCTGTGCAGCCAAACGTTCAGAGAGTACCTGGTACAGCAAGAATTTCTGTTGAAATGCCTGGTATGAAAGATATCGATAAGGTGAAGAAAATGCTTCAGACTTCAGCAAAACTTCAGTTTTGGGAAGTACAGCAGGTTCCTGAAATTGCTCCATATTTCCAGACATTGGCTACAATGGTGGCAATCAAGGGTGATTCTATGGGAGTTGCGAAGAATACCAACTTCATGAATCTTTTAAACCTTGACAAATTAAGATCAAATGGTGTTGCCAGCGTAAAACTTTCAGACACTGCTGCTATTAACAAAATTTTGAGCAGTAAAGTAGGTCAGTCATTACGTCCGGCTAACATTAAATATACTCAGTTCATGTGGGGTTACAAACCTGAAGGTACAGATACTGAAAGTTTAGTATTGTATGCGATCAGAGGTAACATCAACCAAAAAGCTCCTGTAGACGGTGCTGTTGAAACTGCAAGTATTGGCTACGATGAGCTAAGCAGAGTGGTAGTAGACATGCAGATGGATTCTAAAGGTGCTAAAGAATGGAAAACATTAACAGAGAAAAACGTAGGTAAGCCTGTAGCGGTAACGTTAGATGGCAGAGTGTATACTGCGCCAAACGTTGTGGGTGCTATTCCTAACGGTAGAACTCAGATCTCGGGTAACTTCTCTCAGGAAGAAGCTAAAGAACTGGTAGACGTTTTAGGAGCGGGTAAATTACCTGCAGGAGCAAAAGTAGTTCAGGCTACTGTAGTAGGACCGTCATTAGGACAGGAGTCTATTAATGCAGGGGTGATCTCATTTGCTATCGCATTTTTAATTATCATTGTGTATATCATTTTCTATTACGGTGGTGCAGGGGTGTACGCGGTAATTGCAATGATTATCAACTTATTCTATATTTTCGGAATTATGGATTCCGGAGACTTTACCCTAACGCTTCCTGGTATCGCGGGTATTGTACTGACGATGGCCATGGCGGTGGATACGAACGTAATTATTTACGAAAGAACAAAAGAAGAACTATTTGCAGGCAAGAGCATCTTAGAAGCTTATAAAGATGGTTTCAAACATGCACTAAGTGCAATTGTCGATGGTCACTTAACGACGTTATTGACAGCTGGTGTGCTTTTCTTATTCGGAACAGGACCTATTAAAGGATTTGCTCTGACATTAGGAATTGGTATTTTAATGACATTCTTTACTTCTGTATTGCTTTCAAGAGTAATGATCTTCTCAAGACTGAACAAAGGAAAACATCTTTCTGTTTGGACAGCTCCTACGAAGAACCTATTCAGAAATACATGGATCGATTTCATCGGAAAGAGAAAATATGCATACATTGTTTCTGGTATCTTAACAGTAATTTGTGTAGCATCTATTGCGATCCACGGATTCAAATACGGGATCGACTTTACAGGAGGTAGAAACTATGTTGTAAGATTTGATAAAGCTGTAAATGCTGAAGATATTGAACAGAACTTAGTGAAAGTATTCAAAACTGAAGACGGTAAAAACTCTTCTGTTGAAGCTAAAACTTTTGGAAATGACAGACAGCTGAAAATTTCTACAGATTACCTTATTGAGGATGAATCTTTAAAAGCTGACCAAACTGTAGAGCAGAAATTATACGAAGGTTTAAAAACAAGCTTACCTGCTAATACTACATTGCATGATTTCAAATCTGCAGATAAAGAACATGCTGGAATTATTTCTTCTGAAAAAGTAGGACCTACAGTAGCAGACGATATCAAAACTCATGGTATTCTTGCGGTAGTAGCTGCATTAGCTGGTATCTTTATCTATATCTTATTGAGATTTAGAAAATGGCAATTCTCATTGGGAGCTGTTGCGGCTCTATTCCATGATGCAGTAATTATTTTGGGAGCGTATTCATTGCTTCATAAATATATGCCGTTCAATATGGAGATCAATCAGGATTTCGTTGCAGCGATCCTTACGGTACTGGGATACTCAATTAATGATACCGTTATTATCTTCGATAGAATTAGAGAGTATTTAAGAGAGAAGAAAGCTTTAACATTGGCTGGATTATTTGATGACTCTATTTCCAGTACACTAGGTAGAACATTCAACACTTCATTTACAACAATCCTTGTTATTCTGGCAATCTTCATTTTCGGTGGAGATAACCTTAGAGGATTTATGTTTGCCATGTTGATCGGTATTGGATTCGGTACCTATTCATCTATCTTTATTGCATCGGCTATCGCGTACGATTTCCTTAAAACAGGGAAAGAAGACGAGGTACACGGCAAGACAACAAGTACCAAAGAAGTACTTGCTTCAAAGTAATTTAAACTACAATAAATAAGTAAAGGCCGTTTCGAAAGAAGCGGCCTTTTTTTGCTTTGAGTTTCGGGCTTTGAATTAAAGGATTTGAAATACCGAACCCGGAGTAATAAATTATTAGGCCCTGAATTCAAAAATTTAATATATAAAATCCAAGGTTTAAATTTACATTTACAAACCTGATATCTCGAATGTGATGTTAGGTATCTCAAAACTCGGGATCCTAAATCCGTACCACGAAATTTTTCTCAGAAACCACAATTTAGAATCATTATATTTTGGATTTGATTAATTTTGCAGCATTATGAAAAACTCAAATAAGAAAGCGGCCATCAGCTTTATATTTATCACCTTACTGATTGACATCACTGGATGGGGAATCATTATTCCTGTAGTTCCTAAGTTAATTGAAGACCTTATTCATGCCGATATCAGTGAAGCAGCGAAATATGGTGGATGGCTTGGTTTTGCATATGCATTTACGCAATTTATATTTTCTCCCGTTGTAGGTAACCTGAGTGACAAATACGGAAGAAGACCTATTATTTTGATTTCCCTTTTTGGATTTGCAGTAGACTATATTTTTCTTGCCCTGGCACCTACCATCTGGTGGCTGTTTTTGGGAAGGATTATTGCCGGGATCACAGGTGCCAGTGTAACAACAGCCAGTGCCTATATTGCGGATATTTCAACTGATGAAGACAGAGCTAAGAACTTTGGGCTTATTGGGGCAGCTTTTGGCCTTGGATTCATTATTGGACCTGTACTGGGTGGACTTTTGGGGCATTATGGTGCCAGAGTACCTTTCTACGCAGCGGCAGGTTTATGTCTTTTAAATTTCCTTTACGGATACTTTGTGCTTCCTGAAAGTTTGGATAAAGATAAAAGAAGAGAATTTGACTGGAAACGCGCCAATCCGGTTGGTTCATTTAAATTTCTGGGTAAACACCCTGAAATTTCGGGACTGATCTTTGCCTTGATTTTAATCTATATTGCAGGACATGCAGTACAGAGCAACTGGAGTTTTTTCACCATGTACAAATTTAGCTGGACGGAAAGAATGGTCGGTATTTCGCTGGGAGTCGTTGGTCTTCTAGTGGGTTTGGTTCAGGGAGTTCTGATCCGCTGGACAACTCCAAAACTGGGCGAGCAGAAAAGTATTTATTATGGGCTTGCGTTGTATGCATTGGGAATGCTTTTATTTGCTTTTGCCAGCGAAGGCTGGATGATGTTTGTATTTCTTATTCCTTATTGCCTGGGAGGAATCTGCGGACCTGCGCTACAGTCGGTGATTACGAAAAGTGTTCCGTCTAATGAGCAGGGAGAACTTCAGGGCGCATTGACGAGTTTAATGAGTGCAACTTCCATCGTGGGACCGCCATTGATGACCAATCTGTTTTATTTCTTTACCCATGACGAAGCACCTTTTGAATTTTCGGGAGCACCGTTCTTTCTGGCATTTATTTTAATGGCAATAAGTGTCGTGATGACGTATTATGCTTTTAAGAAAAGCAATAAGAAATTGGTTTAAATACAACCTTAATAAAGGAATAATTTAGAAGTTTGATGGGGTTATAAATTTTATAAACAGTACTGAACTTCTTTTATGCCATATTTAAGAATATAAAAATAAAGTGGGGAAGCTACCGAAAGCTTCCCCACTTTTTATTGAAAATATAATAATGTGTTCCGTGTTTATGGATAAAGTGATTTTGTTCCGTTACTTACGATATTGCTTCCCAAACCGGAAAAGGATACAGAGAAGTTGCTTGTATTAAAGCTTAAAGAACCGGTAGGAGTACATAATCCAAGTGCATATCTGCATTGTCCGTAGGCACCTGTTTTCTTAGTTACCTTACTTTCACTCTTGGCTTTTCCTAAGCTGATATTTCCCCAATCACTTACATCTACATTAGAAACAGTAGAACCGGAATAGTAGATGGTGATCTGGTATCCGATTTCTCCTCTTTTGGAACCCCAAAGCCATTTGGCAGTCCACCATTCTTTAAACCATTTTGAAGATACTTTAGCCTGAGCATCGATAGGAGAGACCTCCGAATTCCCTCTACTGTCCATCATAACAAGTCCGGCAAATACATTGTCCCATAGTATTCCTGATTCATTGTAAAAACATAGAGAAGTGAATGCTTCTCCTTTGTAATTCCACGAAATTTCAAGAAGATCTGTACCTGTTTTGATCTGATCAGCAGCTGCTTCTCTAAGTCCTTTTTGTGCTTCCGCCAATTGGTCTCCCGAGAACAGTGTACCGGTTTTTCCCACTTTTACAGTTTCAGGAGCAAGAATATTTCCTTCTGCAATAAACTGTTCTTTATCAGAAATCAAATCCTGAGATATTTGAATGCCTTTCTGTGTGGAAAGTTTCCCTAAAACAGTAATTCCTGTGATTTGCAGATCATTCTTTAAATACTTTTCGAGGTTTTGTTTAGAATCATTGATCTGAATCTGAACATTTTCCGGTACAGTCTTTAATCCAGGTGTAATTTCTTTTTTCAGATCAGCTGCGGATACTTTGTTGACAGGAGTTTCCTGTGTCATGTCGCTGTTGTCATCCTGACAGGCTGTAAGCATTAATACCGATATAACGGCAAAAAGCTTGAAGGTATTAGCAAGTTTCTTCATAGTAATATGTAATGATTTTATGTATACTAAATATAATGAAATTAAATATAAATCCCGTTTATTTGAATTAAATATTTGTTAACTGAAAGTTTTGAAAAGATTATGGGAGAGGGAAGAACCGAAAATAAGAATGCAGGATCTCGGATATTAAGACACCGAATTTCTCGTAAGAACCAGGCAGTTGTGAATTTTATTTTGTAGGGGAGTTATGAATTTTATGCTGTAAGAAACAAGATACCAAATATCAGTAGATCATTAACTCAAATACCACTTCCCAAACCCATTTATTCTAAACCAACATATACTCAAACCCAGAAACACTCTTAAAATATTAAAATTTGTTTAAAATTTTAGTTTACTGTCAATAAATGTCTAAACTTTCGTAATTTTACCACATGGAATTAAGCATTGGAGAAATGGCATTGATCGCGGTGGCGATTGTTGTATTATTCGGTCCGGATAAACTTCCTCAGATAGCGCGTGACTTAGGGGCAGGCGTTAGAAAAATGCGTGGTGCCGTGGAAGACATTAAAACTGAGATCATGAAGGAAACCGATAATCCGGTTTCTGAGATCAAGCGCGAGATTGAGAAGGTAAAAGATGCAGCAAAAGATTTCAATCCTATGAAGGATATTGAAAAAGATATAGTCACTGAACCTTCGGCGACTAATGAACCTCCAAAAATCAAGCCCGCAGACGATGAAACGTACGAAGGGCCTGTAAGCAGATAATTCATGGAGGAGATCATTCAGGAAGATAAAAAGGTTTTTCTATACCTTAATAATTTGGGCGATACTTCTTTCGACCAGTTTTGGATGCTCATTTCCAGTACATGGATCTGGGTACCGCTTTACATTATATTTCTATACTTTTTATATAAAAATTTTAAACTAAAATCTTTAGTTTTTATCCTCATTTTCATTGGGCTGGGAGTTACCGTTTCAGACCAGCTGGCTGGGGTTTTCAAATATGGAGTGGCCAGGCTGAGGCCTTGTCATGATCCCAGTTTGGAACATTATATGAGAATTGTGAAATGCGGTGGACAGTATGGGTTTTATTCTGCTCATGCGTCCAATACTTTCTTTTTGGCCGCTTATTTAAGTATTTTATTAAAAAAGAAGCTCAATTGGTTTCCATATGCTATATTTGTATGGGCTATAGTAGTTTCTTATAGCCGAATATATTTAGGAGTGCATTTCCCGATAGATATTTTGGTGGGGGCGTTTGTTGGATCTTTATTGGGAGTGATATTTGGAGTACTCGCCAAAAAAGTCATCAACAAACAAACTATAACTTCATGAAAAAATCTTTATTACTTACAGCATTTGTATGCTCCTCATTCAGTCTCTCTGCACAGGATAAAAAAATCGCCGAAGAATGCTTTAAGAAGGCAGACTACAAATGTGCGGAAGAGCAATATACCAAACTTGTAGAAAAAGAACAGATCCAGAAGTATCAGTCTGAATATTACAATATTCTTGGAACTGCCCAAAGAAGATTAGGGAAAACGGCTCTTGCTTTGAAATCTTATGAATCTGCTTTGAAATCCAACCCTTTGTCTGCTCCGGTATATGCCAACTTAGCATCGTTGAACAGTCAGAAAGGGAATAAAACAAAAGCTCTGGAATACATTTCCAGCGGACTTTCACTAGACGCAGAAAATCCTGAATTCTATCTTACCCGTTCCAAGATTTATGACGGCCAGGGAAAGAAAGATCTTGCTCTGAATGATCTCAAACAGATCCTTACTTTTGCTCCGGATAATATTTATGCTAAAACCGGACTGGCTAATCTGAAAAAAAATAACGGTGATTTGGAGGGAGCGTTAAAAGATTACAATCAGCTGATTGCCGAAAAGCCGGAATCACTTCTTTACAATGGAAGGGCAGATGTCTATTTCAAAATGAAAAAGTCAAAAGAAGCCCTCACAGATGCTAATAAAGCGATTTCCGTTGACCCAAAATTTGCCCATTCTTACGTTACCAAAGCTTTAATTTTATTTGACACGTCAAAGCCTAAAGAAGCTTGTGAAAATTTGGATAAAGCAGTGAGTTTAGGCTATGAAAAAGCTATTTTAGCAGATTATTATGCGAAGTGCGTGAAAAAATAAATTCTGCTACAGATATACCATTACGGCTCGGCATGAAATGCCGAGCCGTAATGGTATCAAAAAAGTAATCATACTATTTTCTGGCTAAAAGTGGATGGCACCAAGTGAAAACGGTTATGATTAGTTTTAATTATTTTGAAATCAATAAAGATATATAGATGTTGAATATCGTTCTTGTAGAGCCCGAAATACCTAATAATACAGGTAATATCGGACGACTATGTGTGGGTACAGAAAGTAGGTTGCACTTAATTCATCCTTTTGGATTTGTGATCAATGATAAAAACCTGAAACGTTCCGGTTTGGATTATTGGGTACATCTTGATGTCTCTGAATATGCCAATGTTGAAGAATGGATAAAAACTATTCCGGATCCTTCGCGTGTTTTTTTGATGAGCTCACATGCTGAAAAGTCCTATTTGGAAAATGAATTCAAGGATGGTGACTGGCTTGTTTTTGGAAAAGAAAGTGTGGGATTGAGCCAGGAGGTTCTGGGACATTTTGAAAATCACTTAACAATTCCTATGTCAAAACTGATCCGAAGCTTTAATATTGCCAATTCTGTCGCATTTGTCATTGGAGAAGCAAAGAGGCAGATCGGCTTAAAAGATTAGGATAAAAAGATAGCACATAAAAGATGCATATTACTTTAATCGTTATGATAGGGTTTTCCCTGTAAAATCTGATCAGCCCGGTAAAGCTGTTCTACAATAAACAGACGGATCATCTGATGCGTAAATGTCATTTTAGATAATGACATTTTTTCGTTTGATCTGCTGTATATTTCCTCTGAAAAACCATAAGCACCTCCGATCAGGATATGGACCTTTTTGACCGATGAATTCATCCAGGTATCAATTTTCTGGGCAAATTCCCGGCTGGTAAACTGCCTGCCTTTTTCATCAAGGATAATAACGAGATCATTTTTGTCAATATAATTCTGAAACAGCTTAGCCTCTTCCTTCTTCAAAAGATCCGGGGAGAGGTTTTTAGCATTTTTTACATCGGGAATTTCAGTGATCTCAAAGTTCCAGTGTTTGGGAAGTCTGGTAAGATAATAACTGATCAGAGAAGTGATCTCTCTGTCATCTGTTTTACCGATACAAAGTAAGCTGATTCGCATGTATAAAGGGTTTCAAAAGGCAAAGATACCATTTTTTAGTCCGAATAAATAGGGGATCGAACTTAAAAGCTTCTGAATGTATTTTGAGAATCGTCACTAAGTGATTCAGTCCTTGAAGTGTTTTTCAGTCATATTTCATGACCTTTAAACTTATTTCTATAGTCTGCAGGAGTTAATCCCGTGATTCTTTTAAAGACAGTTCTGAAGGTTTTTAAATCATTATAACCCATACTGTAGGTAACATCTGCAATATTTTTTTCTCCGGTTTCAAATGCTTTTTTAGCTGCTTCTACTTTTACACGTTGTATGTATTCTATGGGGTTCAGGTGGGTGGCATTTTTAAACCTGCGTATAAAATTTCGTCTGCTCATATTAACCTCGTCTGCAATTTGCTCGACCCTGATATCCGTTTTGAATTTTGTTTCAATATAGCGCTGTGCTTTATGGATTTCATCGTCATCGTGAAGCCGCTGCCCTGAAAAAACAGTAAAAACTCTCTGAGAGGTCCGTCCGTAATCCAATGCATAAAATTTACTCAACTCAATGGAGATTTCTTTGCCTGTGTTCTGCTCTATAAAGTAAAGCATTGCATTTAATGAAGAAAATCCACCGCCACCTGTGATGATTGCATTGGATTGGGTCACCACATGATCAGGTTTGAAATCGATCTTCGGATATCTTTTTTGAAGATCTTCGATGGCACCCCAATGCGAAGTGGCAGGTATATGATGCAGTAAACCGGATTCTGCCAGAAAATAAGCTCCTGTACAAAGACTGATCAATTGTACTTTTTCTAAGTACCTTTCCTTAATCCAATGGATCAGGACATTATTTTGTTTAAGAAGTATATCTATATGTTCCGGATCTGTATTCATAGGTGGAATTATAACGACATCAGTTTTAAACTTTTCAGAGATCGTTTTGTGGCAGATGAATTGTAAAGGAAGATTGGATTGTACTGTTTTGTGTTGGACACCGATCAGTTCTATGTTGAACGGAATAGGAAGTCCTTTCTTCAGGGCAGATTCATTGGTACTCATCAGAAGAGATACTGTATTGGATACCGCAGTGGAAAGTACACCATCATACACTATGATTGAAATATGCTTCATTGTTATGGGTATATAATTATAAAGTTATAAAAATTTGGCACAAAACACACTGTTGAATGTCATTTTTACGGATTGAGACTTTGATGAAACCCTGTTACTTTTACAAAAAGATATATTATGAAAACAATATTTGATCATGAGGTGAGAGAAGAGCTGATCTCCAGAATCAATTCTCTTGGCCAAAGTAATACTGCCCAATGGGGAAAGATGAATCTTTTCCAAATGATGAGACACTGTACGGTATGGAATGACTGGGTCCTGGGGAACAGTAGATACATCTATAAACAGGAATTTATGGGATGGCTTTTTGGGAAAATGGCATTGAAAGACATGGTGAAAAAAGATAAACCGATCGGTAAGAATGTACCGGCAGGAAGCTTTGCTATAAAAGAAACACAGGGTGATACCGAACATGAGAAACAGAGGTGGCTGAACCAAATCTCTGCATATAAAAATTTTTCGAATCCGGATTTTATTCATAATTTTTTTGGAAAGATGAATAGGGAAGAGATCGGGATTTTTGTGTATAAACATATGGATCATCATCTGCGGCAGTTCAATGCTTAAAATTTTCAATACTCTTTCCATTGAACAGATGAAAACCTTTCGGGACTTCCATTATTTTTCAAATAACATATCCCTTCCCTGAATGACAGGAACATGGACATTCTATACAATTGATGCACATTGATAAATTTCAGTTGTATAGTAAGGATAGGGAAAATGTTTATATTTGTACAAAGACTTTTTAAAAACAGCAGATGTTTCTCCCGGTAAAGAGGTAGCTCAGTTGTTTTTTAGTGAAATACACCAAATAGATGAGTATAAAAGTTCCTAGATTTATCTTGAAAATTCAAGAGTTTTTTGACGGTATACATATTCCCGTTTTGGGGATATCCCTCTGGCAGATGTTTCAGATCTATATTTCCGGAATTTTTAAAGGTAATATCGGGCGAAAAGCAGCCGCCATTTCCTGGAGCTTTACCATAAGTCTGTTTCCTTTTCTTCTGTTTCTTCTTTCTGTTTTGCCTTATATGCCGCATTATGATAAGCTTCAGTTTTATATTTTTGAAGTCCTGATGCACAACGTTTTTCCATCCAATATGGAAAATGATGTAAGAGGGTATATTGAAACCAATATTATCCCTAATATGAAAGGGATCAGTAATCTGACCATTGTTTTGGCATTGATTTTTGCAACCAACGGAACCTTTTCACTCATTAATGGATTTAATGAAAATTCAGATGAAAAGCTTACTGACGTAAAAGAGTTTATTCTTTCCTTTTTTATAACAATAGGTTTTATAACGATTGTCTTTCTGTCTCTTTTCGGGGTGTATTACGTAGAGGTTGTTATGAAACTTTTTACGCCGGCTTATGATATCTCATGGCTGGTAAAAAACCTTTCCAAGATCATTGGATTTGTTTCCTTTCCACTTTTCTATTTCATTCTCCTTACCCTTTTCTACTGGCTGGGAACGGTTAAAATTGCAAGATTCCGACAAGCTGTACCGGGGGCTATTTTAACGACAGTCCTGTTTGTTCTTACTACTTTTATTTTTGCGATTTACGTGAAAGATATTGCAAGATACAACGTCCTTTACGGATCTATTGGAAGTATGATTCTGCTGATGGTATGGGTCAATGTCAATGTATATCTTCTCCTGTTCGGAAACGAGCTGAACATGGCGCTCAGAAAACTGAGGATTGAAAAGCTGCTGTCCGATGAAATTAAAAGAGAAGCTGTTCATTATCATTCACCGGTTAGAGAACCCAATCTCGAAAGCGATGAAGAGCACAGAAGAAAACATGAGCAGAAGAAAGAGGATTAATTTTCTACAGCATTCATATCTTTTTTGGAACTCATACTGAGTATTACAAATCCTAAAACTGCCGCTAAGAAAGAAGCAATCAGAATGGCAAACTTGGCCTCATCCTGAATAGGAATATCGTCTTTAAAGGATAGGAGAGCAATGAAAATTGACATCGTAAAACCTATTCCTGCCAATAATCCAACCCCGGCCATTTGCGTCCATGTACTGTTTTGGGGAAGCGAACTGAGCTTTAATTTAATTGCAATAAAGGAAAAAAGGTTGATCCCGATCAGTTTTCCTAATACCAGTCCGCAGATTATTCCCAAACCTAACGTACTTGTCACTCCCGCTACCATTTCGCTGGTGAAAGCAATATTCGTGTTCGTTAGAGCAAAAATAGGCATAATCAGAAAACTTACCGGAAAATGAAGAGTATGCTCCAGTTTTTCAAGAGGGGAAATATTTACATTCGATGCATTGGTAGGAATCGAAAAGGCAAGTAAAACTCCCGCTATGGTAGCATGAATTCCTGAGTGGTGAAGGAAATACCATAAAAACAATCCCGGAATAATATAAAAAACCAGGCGTGTGACCTTTAGAAAGTTAAGTAAAAACAATAGTGCTGCAGTTCCAAAAGACAACAACAGGTAAGCCCAGTGGATCTGTTCCGTGTAAAAAACAGCAATAACCAGAATCGCTCCAAGGTCATCTACAATGGCAAGTGCTGCCAGAAATATTTTGATTGAATTCGGAATCTTTTTTCCCAGCATGGAAATAATGGCGAGTGAAAACGCTATATCTGTAGCCATTGGAATTCCCCAGCCGCTGCCATATTCAGTTCCGGAATTGAAAAAGGTGTAGATCGCTGCGGGAACAAGCATTCCGCCAACCGCTGCAAATATGGGCAATGAAGCATTCTTAAAGGAAGACAGTTCGCCTTCCACCATTTCCCTTTTGATCTCAAGCCCGACCAGCAGGAAGAAAACAGCCATGAGGCCGTCATTGATCCAGATACTGACAGGGTAGGTAAGACCAAACAGATGAGTTCCCACTTCTTTGTCTAAAAAGTGCTGGAAACCTTCACCTGCAGAAGAATTGGCAATTAATAATGATACAAGCACACAGAAAATAAGTATAATTCCTGATGACTGATTGCTGCTGAAAAATTTTTTGAAATATAGAGTTAAATCCATGTTTATGATTGTAATCGTCTCACTCTTGAAACGCCGTCAATATTTTTAAGTTTTTTAAATGTCTCTTCCAGTTGGCCTTTATTCTTGACTTCAAGATTGATGTTGCCGGTAAAAACACCGTTGTTGGATTCTATGGACATACTTTTCATATCCATTCCCATGCTTCCGCTGATCACAGTTGTAATATCATTGATCATTCCCATTCTGTCAAGACCTTCAATTTCGATCTTAACTCTGTTTTTAAAGCTCTCTGCGTTTACCCATTTGGCAGGAATGACGCGGTAGTCGTATTGTGCTCTCAGGTTGATGGCATTTGGGCAGTTGTCGCTGTGAACTTTGATTCCATCAGAAATTGTAATAAATCCGAAAATTTTATCTCCCGGAATTACCGTACAGCATTTGGCATAGCTGTAATTTAGTTTTTCTTCATCTTTCCCGAAGATGATCATGTCCAGATTCTGTTCCTTATGTTCTTCAAAATGAACATTTTTTGGTGGTGATTTTCGGAATCTGGATAGTAAATTATTGAATACGTTTTTACTTTCAATGTATTTTCTCAGGCTGCTCACGTCCAGTTCATTGCTTTGGAATTTTAGGAAGAGTTCCTGAGAAGTTTTTAAATTAAAGAATTTTTGAAGTTTATTGATCTCTTCGTCATTAAAGTTGATCTTAGCATGACGCAGTTTTCTCTGCAGAATTTCTTTGCCTTCTTCTACCAGTTGGTTTTTTTGAGAATTCAGGTAGCTTTTAATCTTGGATTTGGCTTTTGATGTTACCACAAATTCCAGCCAGTCAGATTTTGGCTTCTGATTCTGCGATGACAAGATATCGATCTGGTCACCATTCTGAAGAACATAAGAAATAGGAACCAGCTTTCCGTTGATCTTTGCTCCAAGACATTTCATTCCAAGGTCGGAGTGAACGGCAAATGCAAAGTCCAAAGCGGTAGCGTTCGTTGGAAGGATTTTAATTTCCCCTTTAGGAGTAAATACAAATACCTCTTTGGAGTATAGATTGAGTTTAATATTATCGAGAAGTTCAGAGGTAGAAAGGTTTTGTTGCTGTTCCAGAACTTCACGGATTTCAGTAACCCATTTTTCAAAATTCCTGTCATCCGAACTCTGTTTGTAACCCTCTTTATATTTATAGTGTGCTGCGACCCCTTTTTCGGCAATCTCATTCATCCTTTCAGAACGGATTTGTACTTCAATCCATTTTCTGTCAGGTCCAAGAACGGTTAAGTGAAGACTTTCATAACCTGTAGAACGGGGCTGTGTAATCCAGTCTCTCATTCTCGAAGGATTACTGTGGTAAACGTCAGTAACAATAGAGTAGATCTTCCAGGCCAGGAATTTTTCATTTTTCGCATCAGATTTATAAATGATCCTGATCGCATAATTATCAAAAACTTCCTCAAAAGAAACTCCCTGTTTTAGCATTTTTCTATAAATAGAAGAAATAGCTTTTGCCCGGCCTTTGATGGTGAAGTTTAAACCTTCTTCTTTTAACCTTTCGGAAACTTCTGTTTTAAATTCCTCGATATATCTTTCACGGTTTTCTTTAGCAGATTCCAATTTCTCCGTGATCTCGCTATAAACTTCCGGATTATTATATTTTAATGAAAGATCCTCCAGTTCAGATTTGATATTATACAATCCCAGACGGTGAGCCATGGGAGCATAAATATAAACGGTTTCTGAAGCGATTTTCTTCTGTTTGTCGGGAGCCATACTCTCCAAAGTCCGCATATTGTGAAGACGGTCGGCAATTTTGATCAGAATAACCCTGAAATCTTCCGACAGGGTTAGTAACAGTTTTCTGTAGTTTTCAGACTGTACAGAAATATTCTGATGATTCATGATGGAGATCTTTGTGAGCCCGTTCACAATATTGGCGATCTTTTCTCCAAAGATCTTTTTCAGATCTTCATAGGTATAATCAGAATCCTCTATTACGTCGTGCAACAGAGCGCAGGCAATAGAAGTTGCCCCAAGGCCGATTTCAGTAGCTACAATCTTGGCTACGGCAATGGGGTGGTAGATATAAGGTTCTCCGGATTTCCTTCTTTGATCCTTATGGGCATCCAATGCAATATCGAATGCCTTCCGGATGAGCTTGTTATTTTCCTCGTCCAGAGTCCTGTATGTGTTCGAAATCAGATCCTTATATCGGGCAAGGATCTCTTTGTTTTCCTGTTCTAAATCGTAACTCATTTGTGCTAATGCCTATATTTAAACGAAAATACGAAATTTTTTAAACTTTTCAAACATAAAAAATCCGCAGAACGCTCTGCGGATTTCCGGTTATTAGATTTTATGTTTTTGTCAGAATTTCACTTCTGAATCCATACCGCTGCTTGATGCCTTTATTTTCACATCAGGGCTGTTATGGATTTCGGCTCTGTTTCTGGCATCGATAAATCTTTTGATATTATCATAATTAGCCTCTCCAATACCCATATTCTCGAATAAATAGGTTTTCAGTACTGAATTTTGGCTAAAAATACTTCTGGCGCCATCAGTTTGGTTATTATCTTTTACCGCTACGCTCGCCAGGTACTGAGAGGTTTCAGAGCCGTTATTAAGATATACTATGTAATCTGAATTTTCAAATCCTGAATTTTCCAGATCAGCTTCAAGCTTTTTGTAATCGCTGTGATGTGCAAATAATCCAGCTAATATATTTGACATAAGCAATGGTTTTAAATTATACTTAAAGATAATAAATATTTTCAAATATCGTTAATAAAAGTTTAACAAATTTTACATTTTAATGATTTGTCTATAATTAAATGTTAAAATGTATGAGAATATCTATTAAACTGTTGTTTGAAATTAGTAAGAATATAAATGAGTATAATACTAATCATTCATGTATTCAATCTCTGTCCATCCAAACTGATACAGGTAAATCAGAATCTGGTCATAAAAATTGATAGTCCGTAATCCTCCGTTTTTGCCATAATTAAAGATTTCTTTGTTTTGATCCGAATCGTAATTGATATCCAGCAGATAATCGCCCATACTTTTGATAGGAGTGTTTTCTGAATTATCAATATGAGTAAAGTCCATGTCATTCAGGAGCATTTGAATCTGTTCTTCATCTTATTTTGATATTTTCTTAAAATAGGTTTTATCAGCATCGAGATCATTAATCCATGTATCATCCAGGTACATTTTTTTATCTTTAAAATCTAATGTCATGACAAATTTCCCTTCGAATTCTATTCTGACGTTGTTGATTTTATGTTTGATGGGAGCTTTTATGTATTCTGTAGCAACATTGTTTTTAATAGTTAACACATCAGTATCACAAAAATTTACAGGATCATAATTTTTTGATGAATCATATTTTGGTTTTAGAACATGAATGAATTTTCCATCCGGAGAAAGCTTTATGGCAATAGGAACTTGATGTAAATCTTTGTATGGATTGAATATTTTGTATTGGCCTGATTTTTGGCTCAGAACGATTGCAATATTTCCCATCTCATCACATAAATTGAGGGGAAAAACATCAAGAATAGTCTGTCTTCCCTTGTAGTCTTTTTTGGGTTTGATATTGACAACATAATCATCCTGACCGTCATTATTCAGATCAGAAATATAAAACGGACGTAAATTTTCCTTTTTTATTTTTGCTATGAAGGCTGTATGGTTCGGAAAAGACATTGTTGGAGGTAAGCTGTCGTTTACGATAAAGTTTTCATAGCAGGGATGGGGGTCAAAAATCTTTAAAATTTTTCTTTCGGCTTTATCTTCCTTGTTACAGGAAAAAATAAGTGTCATAGTGGCTATTAACAGCAGGTACCTCATGGTAGCCAAAAATAATATTTTTAATCTATTGTTTTGTTTTTATTTTAACTCAAAAAAACAATCTGTACGAAATAAAAAAAACGGACCGAAGCCCGTTTCTATTGAATGATATTTTAAATTCTTTCGTTTTTGATTTCCTCAACAATTTCAGGATTCAATAATGTAGAAATATCTCCGAAATTGCTGAAATCTCCTTCTGCAATTTTTCTTAAAATCCTACGCATAATTTTACCGGAACGTGTTTTTGGAAGACCGGAAACAAACTGTATTTTATCAAGTTTCGCAATTGGGCCAATCTGATCTGCAATAAGCTGGTTGATCTCTTTTTTCAGGTTTTCTTTATCACGGCCTTCTCCGCTTTCTTTTAAGATCACAAAACCGTATAAAGCATTTCCTTTGATATCATGAGGATACCCAACGATAGCAGATTCAGCAACTGCAGGGTGCTCATTGATGCTGTCTTCTATCGGCGCAGTTCCCAGATTGTGTCCGGAAACAATGATCACATCGTCTACACGTCCTGTAATTCTATAATATCCTACTTCATCTCTTAAAGCTCCGTCACCCGTGAAGTATTTCCCTGGAAAAGCACTGAAATAAGTTTCTTTATATCTTTGATGGTCGCCCCAGATCGTTCTTGCGATTCCCGGCCATGGAAAACGGATACAGAGATTTCCTGTTACCTGGTTTCCTGTGATTTCATTACGCTTATCATCCATCAGGACAGGCTGGATTCCCGGTAACGGAAGGGTCGCATAAGTAGGTTTGGTTGGGGTAACAAAAGGAAGGGGAGAGATCATGATTCCTCCGGTTTCTGTCTGCCACCAGGTATCAACCACCGGACATTTTTTCTTTCCTACATGATCATTAAACCAGTGCCATGCTTCTTCGTTGATGGGTTCACCTACCGAGCCAATCACTTTCAATGTACTTAAATCGTGCTTGTCTACCCACTCCGAACTTTCTTTAGCTAACGAGCGGATTGCAGTAGGAGCAGTATAAAATTGTGTGACTTTATGTTTTTCGATCACTTCCCAGAAGCGGTCCGGTTCAGGATAGGTAGGCACACCCTCGAAAATTACCGTAGTTGCTCCGTTAAGAAGCGGTCCGTATAAAATGTAAGAGTGTCCCGTGATCCATCCGATATCCGCTGTACACCAGTAAATATCATTTTCTTTGTAATTAAATACATTTTTAAAAGTATAAGCGGTATACACCATATAACCCGCAGACGTGTGCAGCATTCCTTTTGGTTTTCCCGTAGAACCTGAAGTATAGAGGATGAAAAGCGGATCTTCAGCATCCATAATCACAGTCACGAAATCAGCAGAAGCTTTTTCATAGAGATCAGCCAGCCAGTGATCTCTGCCTTCTTTCATTTTTACCTCGTTGTTGGTTCTTTTAACCACCAGAACAGATTCCACACTTGGTGTTTTTTCCAGCGCTTCGTCTACTATGCTTTTAAGGTCCAACACTTTATTTCCTCTGTAGCTGCCATCAGAAGTGATGATCATTTTGGCATTACAGTCGTTGACTCTTGATGCTACAGCTGAAGCAGAGAATCCTGCAAAGATCACAGAGTGTACAGCACCTAATTTGGCACAGGCAAGCATCGTAATGGCCAGTTCCGGGATCATCGGAAGGTAGATACAGACCCTGTCTCCCTTTTCAATTCCCATTTCCCGTAAAACATTGGCTGTTTTATTGACGCGGGTGTACAATTCGTTATAGGAAATATGTTGCGCCTGCTCTTTTGGGTCGTTGGGTTCCCAAATGATTGCGGTCTTTTCTCCCCTTACTGCAAGATGTCTGTCGATGCAGTTTTTAGTGATATTTAATTTAGCATTTTTAAACCATGTGATTTTGGCTTCGTTCATATCATACTTAACCACCTTGCTCCATCTCTGGTACCACACAAAATTTTGATCAGCTATCTTGTCCCAGAATTTTTTGGGATTTTTAATAGACTTTTTGTACTCTTCAAAATAATGTGGCAGATCTTCAATTAAGTAATTTCTCATATCCCTTCGTTTTTTGAAATTTGAATTTTATTAATATTAAATATATGTTTAATTTGTGGCTTAAGCCCTATAGTCATTGATTTTTTCCTGAATTTCTTCAATGATTTTTTCGTCATATATCGTGGATGGAATCTGAAAATCTTTCCCATCCAACAGGGTTCTTATCAGCTTTCTTAAAGTCTTACCGGAACGTGTTTTTGGTAATCGTTTGACAACCATTGCGTTTTTTAAAAAAGCTACCGCACCGATTTTTTCCCTGACCATTCTGATAATGTCTTTTTCAACTTCTTGTTCAGTAATGGCTGAGCCGTTTTTCAAAACAACGGCAGCAAATGGAATCTGCCCTTTGAGTTCGTCATCGATTCCCACTACAGCGCATTCTGCCACATCGGGATGGGAAGAAACAATCTCCTCCATTTCTGAAGTGGAAAGTCTGTGTCCTGCCACATTGATGACGTCATCCACTCTTCCTGTAATAAAAATATAACCGTCCTCATCCTGAATGGCACCATCTCCAGAGAAATAGTAGCCTTTGTATTGAGACAGGTAGCTGCTGTGAAAGCGTTCGTTGTCATTCCAGATGCCTAAAAGTGCTCCGGGAGGAAGGGGGAGTTTGATGATTAGGTAACCTTCCTGATGAGCATCAAGTTCATATCCATTTTCATCAAAGATCTTAATGTCATATCCGGGGATAGGTTTTCCGGCAGAAGCTCTTTTTATTTTATAATTAGAATCAGAAGTCATCAAACCCAGCATTGGCCATCCCGATTCAGTCTGCCACCAATGATCGATAGCTGGAACTCCGATGTGTTCTTCAAACCAGTCTAACGTTGCGACATCACATCTTTCGCCCGCCAGAAACTGTTTTTTGAAATGAGACAGATCGTATTTTTTGACCAGTTCACCGTTGGGGTCTTCTTTTTTGATTGCTCGTATGGCAGTGGGAGCGGTAAACATTGTGGAAACCTTATATTCCGAGATGATTCTCCAGAAGGTTCCTGCATCGGGTGTCATGATCGGTTTTCCCTCAAAAATGATGGTTGTATTCCGGTTGATAAGAGGTCCGTAAACGCTGAAACTGTGGCCTACCGCCCAGCCGAAGTCAGAGGCAGCCCAGTAGGTTTCTCCCTGTTCAATACCGTAAATATATTTCATCGAGAATTTCAGTGCTGTTGCGTATCCGCCCGTATCACGCACAATTCCTTTTGGTTTTCCGGTTGTTCCTGAGGTGTAGAGCAGGTACAAAGGGTGTGTGGATTTCACAGAAACGCAATCGGCAGGTTCAGAACTCTGAACTAATTCTTCATAATCAATCAGTCCTTCGAACATTTCGTTCCGGTTGTCAACCAGTTTTCTATTATAAACAATGATATGATCGACTTTGTCCTGTGCCAGTTCAATGGCTTTTTCTACAAGTGGTAAATAAGGAATTCTTCTGGCAATCTCTATACCTGCCGTAGCCGTGATCAAAGCCTTGGGTTTACAGTCATCAATTCTTACGACGAGTTCGTGGGGTGCAAAACCTCCAAAAACTACATTGTGAATCACCCCTATTCGTGCACAGGCCAGCATGGCAAAAAGTGTCTGCGGAATCATGGGCATATAAATAACGGCTGTATCACCCTTTTTTAAGCCTAGTGAAACAAGCCCTCCGGCAAATTTTGAGATCTCTTCTTTGGCTTGATCAAAAGTATAAGTTCTCTTCTGATTTGTAACAGGAGAATCATAAATAATAGCGGTCTGATCTCCGAAACCGTCTTCAATATGTTTGTCAATACACAGATAACACATATTGAGCTGCCCATCAGAAAACCACTGCGGATATTCGTTTTTATCATGAGAGATAATCTGCTGAGGAAACGTAAACCACTGAATTTCTTTGGCTTGTTTCTCCCAGAAATTTTCTTTGTCTTCTATGCTTTGTTTAAATAATATATCAGTATCCATAGTAAGCTTTGTGTTATTGAATTTTAGTCTGTCCCAAACATTTCCTCAATCTGCTGCATCAGTTTTTTAATGGAATAAGGTTTCGTGACATAAGCATCAGCGCCCATTTCCAGGCCTTTTTCAATATCTTTGGGATTGTTTTTTGCGCTCAGAAAAATGACTTTTGTGTCTTTTAGTTTTTCCTGTTCTTTAATGATTTCCAAAGTGCTGTATCCGTCCAGGTTCGGCATCATAATGTCCAGAAGAATCACATCGGGAGTCATGGTTTTGAGAAAATCCAAAACTTCTTTTCCGTCTCTTGCGATATAAACGTCATAGCCGTTTTTCTTAAAGCTGTATTCCAGCGACATTAATATTTTATGTTCGTCATCGGCAATAATGATCTTTCTCATAGATGGTTATTGGTTTTGTTCAACTTCATTTTTATCTTTTTAGTCTTTTAGAAAGGTATAAGGAATGTTTATCGTAAATGTTACACCCAAACCGCTGTTTTCAGCTTTTATATTTCCGTGGTGTGCCTGAACGATTTTCTTTGAAATAGCAAGTCCGAGACCGCTTCCGGTAGGTTTTAAAATATTCTGATTTTTTGACTGGTAAAATTTATCAAAAATCATCTCCAGATCCTCTTCGGGGATATGTCTTCCGGTATTGAAGATGCTGATGATCAGATGATTTTCTTTTTCAGACAGTTTGGTTTGTATAGTTCCCTGTTCATCAGTAAATTTTAAGGCGTTTCCCAGGATATTCTGAAAAAGCTGGATCATTCTTGCTTCGTCATGCTCAAATACAGTTCGATCCAGAAGGTTAACTTCACTTAAATGAATGTTTTTCTGCTGTATCAGGTGGAGTAGAGGGTTTAACGCTTTTTTATAAGTTTCAAGAATATTGTTCTGCTGAATGTTTAAAGCGATTTCTCCATGTTCCAGTTTGTCCAGGTAAAGGATATCATTGATGATTTCACTTAACCTGTCGGATTCTGTGATGATATTGTTTAAAAACTCCTGTTTAATATCTGATGGAATATCATCATCGTCTGCCAGAATTTCCCCTGCAGAACGGATCGCAGTGATAGGGGTTCTCAGCTCATGGGCTACAGAATCCAGAAAGTCATCTTTCTGACGGTCTTTGACAATTAAGTTTTCATTAGCGGTTCTCAGGTCATCAGAAAGTTTTTGCAATTCCTCAGACTGTTCCGTCAGTTTCTTGTTAAGGGTAATATTTTCTTTGGACTCTTCTAATATATTTAAAACTTCTTTTAATGATATTTTATCTTCTTTGGTGACGCCTTCGATCAGGATTTTTGCCGATGCGGTTCCGATTCTTCCTGCTAACAAATTTTCAGAGAATTTGATAAAGCGTGAATCAGCTGTTTCAGTTTTGGAATCGATGTTATATTTTAGATTAAAAATCCTTAATGCCTGTTCTGTTTTATTTTTGCCTAAAAACCTTTCCAGAATATTCTTGATATCTGAAACATAGGCGGTTCCACGCCAGATAAAAGCATTTTCATGATTCTGAATATGTTTATCGATGTCTACATATAATTCTGCAAAATTTCTTTCGCGGTAATTTCCTTTAACGCTCACAGAAATGCTCGTAAACAATGCGGTATTAACGAAAATAGACCAGAAAAAAATCTCCGGAATTCTGCTTAAAAAAGAAATATTGAAAAATCCAAAAACATCATATATCTCCCGGATAATCCCTTTGAATTCCTGATTGTAGGAAAAATAATACTGAGGGATAATCAAACCGAAGTAGCAAATGGCCAATCCTGCAAGAAGCCCTGCTACGGCACCTTTGTAACTTCCTCTTCTCCAGAATATAGCTCCGAAAAAAGAGGGGGCAAGCTGAGCGATGACTACAAACGAAATCAGTCCTACTGAATCCAGAGATGTTTTTAAAATAAAATATTTATAAAAACCGAAAGCCATGATAATCAGGGCAAATATGCTGAATTTTCTGATGTTCGTAATGTTTCTGGTGTTCTGAATTTCATTATCCGATTTGAATTTCCCCAATAAACCATAGGGAATGATGAGGTTGTTGGAAAGCATGATAGACAGCGTAATGGCTGAAATAATGATCATCGATATACAGGAACTCAATCCACCCAGAAATACAAAAACGGTAATTAAAGTATTGTCAAAATGTTGTGGAATCAGAATAGAGTAGAACTCGGGATTTACCTTTTGTCCGTCAAAAATAAGTCTTCCACCCCATGCAATAGGAAAGATAAAGATGGTAAAGATCAATAAATAAAGCGGGAAAAACCAGATCGCTGTTTTGATATGCTTTTCCTGCCTGTTTTCTATGATTGCTGTGTGAAATTGCCTTGGAAGAATACAGATCGCTGTAGCGGAAATCATGCATAAGACCATCCAGTTCATGGCGCCTTCAATGCCATTAAATGTATTTTTTTCTTTGAAATCTTTAAACCTGCTGGCCTTCTCATAAATATCTGAAAAACCGTCGAATACAAAGTAGATAACAAATATGCCCAGAATAATAATAAAGAAAAGCTTTAAAAAGCTTTCCAAAGCGATGGCTGAAATAATACCTAAACGCTTTTCTGAAGCGTCCACATACCTGGTTCCGTAATACGAAGAGAACAGAGCGATCAGAACAACCACAAATGTGGCGTTATCTGTGAGTATATTGCTGGACATTGAAGTTTCTGTCACCAAATGGAAGGTTTCGGAAATCGCTTTGATCTGAAGTCCGATATAAGGAACAATTGCAAGAAGGCAGACAATCGTAATAATAGCACTGAAGCTTCTGCTGTTTCCGTATCTTAAAGAAATAAAATCTGCAAGACTGCTGATTTTGTTGATTCTTGAGATTCTTACGATCTTTGTATTGATGTAGATCCAGGCAGGAATAATCATGATCGGGCCAATGTAAATCGGTAAATAGTTCAGACCACTGGTTGCAGCAACGCCGATACTTCCGTAATAAGTCCATGCCGTACAGTATACAGCAAGTGACAGTGCGTAAATGTAAGGATTGTTGATCCAACGTTTACTCTTCTTCTTCTCTGCAAGATGGGCAACTAAGAACAAAAGGGCGAGATAAATCAGAACAACGACAAATAACGCAAAACTACTCATCATACTTTTTTACGATTACAAAAGAGATAATGATAGAGATCATCCAGACCGCGAACAGGTAGATAAGGATCATCGGGTAGCCGAAAATACTCTTCTCACTGTTAAAAAGCAATGAAATAGGAATACTGAAAGCCATCATCAGTCCGATGCTCAGGATAACCAGTTTTTGTTCGTGTCTTTTCTTCATACATGATGATTAATAAATGATAATTGATGAATGACCTGAAGTGTATTCATCAATTATCATTTGATATATTTTAGATCTTATCGTCTGAATATTCTCCTATCAGCGAATAGTATCCGAAAATAGCCATTCCGCCGGAGATGATGGGCATCAACACAAATAAGATGATGATCCCGAATACCAGATCTTCCTGTTTTCCTGAAGTGATCTTTGGAATTCCCAAAACCGTAGTTCCGAAATATCCCACCACCAGAGCAACTGCAATCCAGAGTATGCCTAATATTTTTTTTAGTCCGTTCATTTTAGTAGTTTTAAAATTAGTGAAAAAATTAAGTCATTCAGTGTTTAATCGTGAATATTATTGTTCTTATTTTTAAGATAAAATAATCCGATGACTAAACATACTGCCGCGACTCCAATCGGATACCAGAGTCCTTCAAGATACCAGGTAGGATGTCCTGCATCCTTCCCCTGGGTTACCAGATAGGTTGCCACTGCAGGAAGAAGTCCCCCGAATACCCCATTACCAATATGATAAGGTAAGGACATTGAGGTGTAACGGATTCTAACAGGGAACATTTCAACTAAAAATGCCGCAATAGGACCGTAAACCATTGTTACAAAGATCACCTGAATAAAAACCAAAAATACCAGATACCATCTTGTGTCATTGTTGAGTGTGATTGATTTTGTAACTTTTGGTTCTTCCGCTTTTCCATCTTTCATGACAGGACCGGCAGCAGACCAATGTACAATGCTGTCTTTTTTAATGAAAGTCCCATCTGTAAACGTTGTTTCTTTGTGAAATGTAATTAAACTGTCCGATGCAATACTTTTGTGAATGGTGGCACTTCGTGTCTCTTTGATCCCGTCATTTGCGATCGTTTTAGCTTCAATATTTACACTTTTATACATGCTGTCGTAAATAGGTCTGTAGGCTAGAATCGCAACCAGCATACCTGCCATCATAATTGCTTTACGTCCTATTTTATCTGAGAGCCAGCCGAAAAACACGAAGAAAGGTGTTCCCATCAATAGAGCAGTAGCCATTAAATAATCGACCTGCATTGAATCTATATTCATTACTTTCTGAAGAAAACTCATGGCGTAAAACTGTCCGGTATACCAGATAACACCCTGTCCCATGGCAGCGCCGAAAAGAGCAAGTAAAACAAATTTGAAATTAAATTTATTCCCGAAGCTTTCTTTTAAAGGATTCTTGGATGTTTTTCCTTCACTCTTAGCCTTTGCAAAAAGTGGAGATTCTTTCATGTTTTTTCTGATGAAATAAGAGACCCCCACCATTAAAATTGAAATCCAGAAAGGAACCCTCCATCCCCAGGAATCAAATTCTTCTGCAGAAAGAGTGTTTTTAGTAATTAAAATTACGATTAATGAGATGAAAAGTCCTGCAGTGGCTGTAGTCTGAATCCAGGAAGTCCAGTAGCCTCGTCTGTGAGGCTGTGCGTATTCTGCAACATACGTTGCGGCACCTCCGTATTCCCCTCCCAGTGCTAAGCCTTGTAGCAGTCTTAAAATAAGTACCAGAACCGGTGCCATGAATCCGATTGTTTCGTATCCGGGAATACATCCGATCAGGAAAGTAGAGAATCCCATAATCAGGAGGGTAACCAGAAAAGTGTATTTTCTTCCGATAATGTCGCCTAGTCTTCCAAAGAATAATGCTCCGAAGGGCCTTACCACAAATCCGGCTGCAAAAGTAGCCAGTGTAGATAAAAATGCGGCAGTGGGATTATCTGCAGGGAAAAATTTAGTGGCTAAAACGATCGCTAAACTTCCAAAAATATAAAAGTCATACCATTCTATCAGAGTGCCGAGTGATGAGGCGGTGATCACGCTCCAGATGGTGCGGTTCTTCTGCCGTTCGGTCATATTCTCGTAGTTTTCGTGGTGATTTTCGCTCATGTTGATTGGTTTTGATGTTAAAAAATTAGAATATTGAGTTCATCCGGAGTTTAAAGGTAGATTTGAAACTGTACAATGAATTCTCCTTTTGAAGAAGGGCTTTCCGTAGGGCTTGTGTAAACAGGTCTTGTGGAGTATTGAGTAGTGATCTTTGCGTGATGTCCATCTATGAACCAGTTAGCACCTACATCAAACTGTGAAGAAGATTTGTCAAATGCTTCGAAACTTTTATGGGTATATGCTGCAAAAGGCTGAATTCTTATTTTGGGTTTCTCGGCCTGATTGGGAAGAAGTAAGCCTGCCTGAGCATAGACTACATTTCCTGTTCCGATCATCGGCTGTAGATTTCCGGGACCTGCAATTGCTTTGTTTCCTGCGAAATTAGGATCGGAAGCTGCAATATTCATCGTTCCGAGATTTCTTATGTAATTGGGCCCGAAATTATAGTTGTAATATCCGGCATAGGCCGAAACAGCCATTTTATGTTTGGCATTGCCTAAGGGAATATCTGCAAAAGCATCCACTGCCACGAGAGTAATGTCGTGTTTTTCAATATTGGAATTGATGGAAGTTCTTGTGCCGTCAGCCTGGTGGTAAAAACCAGCACCTACATTGAAAACTTTTTTCGTTCCCAAATATGAACCTACCTTGAACGGGAGTGTATTGGATTCTTCATCAAGAAACTGGTATTCAACATATCCGGCTTTGGAAAAGCTTGGATTTCCGTTATTGTCTAAGGCTGAAGCTTTTGAGGGGTCTGTTACGTTGACGGGAACAAGGTCTGTTGCAAAAGGCTTATTTAAACTGAAGCGGTATTCCAGCTTTCCGTATTTTCCTTTGGCAAACATTCCAAGCTGTCTGGCAAACTGATCAGAGTTGTCTATGAGCGGCCACGAGAAAATAGGGGAGTCAACCGTAAGAAAGTTTAATGTCGACGCCATCGTCATACGGGAAAGTCCCATGTAATAATGGAGGCCTGCTCCTAAAGATAAACTGAATTTTCCCGCTTCTCCAGGTAAAATAACTGCGTATTCATTCCATGCATCATGAAAAAATAACTGCGGCTTCTTACCGTTTCCGTAACCTCCTGTTCCTGTGGTACCTGTAGCCCCACCGTTGATGAAAGTCTGGTTGTTGATTCCGAAATGGGCTAAGATCATATATCTTTTAGAGATCTGCGCATAGACTAAAGCGCGTAATCTTCTGTTTCCCAGGCTCCACGAGTTGTCGGTTGCTTCACCGGCAACCATGCTTCCCGGATTCATCTGGGTGTTTCTCAGCCAGAATTGGTCCCATAATATAAATCTGACGTACTTATCGCCTTCCGGATTGAGGTTTAATTTTAATCCGCTGCCGTAATCAGGAGAACCCTGTGAATATAAAGAACTGCTTATTAGGGTTAATCCAATAAATAAAAGTAATTTCCTCATAAATTATCAATTTTTGGCGTTGTTTTTTGTGAAAGCCAAATTGGAATTAATAATTTGTTTACGAAAATTTAATATATATTAGTGCTAAGTGTATAGTTTTGTTGTAACCAGTTGATTTTTAGTTGCAAGGCTTGGGTTCCAGAGTAGGTGGTTCTTAGCGTTTTTGAGTTTGAGAGTTGTTGGTTAAAATGCCATTGCTCGTTGTTTGTTACTACTCATTAAGTTAATAATTAATCAGGTCATCTCTTAAATCTAAAATCTTGACTCTTGACTCTTGGCTCTTGATTCTTGTTTCTTCAATCTAAAGTCTCCCACTTTACTTCTTGAATCTCTCCCATTTAATCAGCATGTATTTGTCGGCAAACTGAGTAATAATGATTCCTGAATTTTTTATATTCTCTTCCTGAGCGATATATTCGATCAATTCATTCTGTTTTAGTATTTTATATACAGGATGGAACCCGGAATGGGGAGGTCTTGTGATATTGTATTTCTTAATCCATGAGCTGATGGTCACATGGGAAACACCGATAATTCTTTCTATTTCCCGGAAGCTTAAGCCTTCAAGATAAAGTTGCAGAGCTTTGGTTACATAATAATCATCGATCTGCTTTCCCATTTTCTTTACAGTAAAGTAATAGTTGCAATCCTTGCAAAGGAAGCGTTGTTTTTCATTGATGATCCCGCTTTTTACAATAGTGCTTCCATTGCATTTCGGACACTTATTTTCCATAACTATAGCTTTTTAGCAAATATATAATAATTTAGCAAAATTATATTTATTGATAAAGATAAAATTACCTGTGTATTTCGTTTAAACAAAAATAATATCTTTTTAATTTGGTTTTTAAAGTTATTATGTTTTAAATTTGCAGGAAAATTCAGATAAATAAATGGAAATAGAAATTTCCTCATGCGAACATCTAATGTATGTGAGTGAAATACAGCAGGAAATGTATGATTCTGCACAGCGCAGAGGAACGGGGATCGCAAAACGTTCCATCGAATACTTGACGAAAAAGATTTCAGATGGCAACGCTGTAGTTGCTACTGAAAATGGCGAATGGGTGGGGTTCTGTTATATTGAGACCTGGTCACATGGTCAGTTTGTAGCGAACTCAGGACTTATTGTATCTCCTAATTACAGGAACAGGGGAGTCGCTACTTTGATCAAGAATAAGGTTTTCCGCTTATCCAGAGAAAAATATCCCAATGCAAAGGTGTTTGGATTAACCACAGGACTGGCTGTCATGAAGATCAATAGTGATCTTGGCTATAAGCCGGTGATTTACTCTGAGCTTACACAGGATGAGGAATTTTGGAGCGGTTGTAAGAACTGTGTGAATTATGAAATTTTAATGAAAAAGGAACGTAAAAACTGTCTGTGTACAGCTATGCTTTTCGTTCCTGAAAATAATAATAAAGTGAACGGGACTGAAATTCAGCAGTCCGAAATTGATTATTGCAATGGAGAAAAAGAAAGTCGTCTTAGCGTTTAGCGGAGGTTTGGATACCTCTTACTGTGCTAAATATCTTAGTGAAACACTGGGGTATGAAGTGTATGCAGTTACTGTAAATACCGGAGGTTTTTCTAAAGAAGAAGAAAAAGAACTGGAGAAAAAAGCCTTCAATCTTGGGGTAAAAGAATACAGGTGCGTTGATGCTCAGGAGGATTATTATAATTCTTGTGTAAAGTATTTGATCTTCGGAAATGTGCTGAAAAATAATACCTATCCGCTGTCTGTAAGTGCTGAACGTACAGTTCAGGCGCAGGAAATTGCAAAATATGCCCTTGAAAAGGGTGCTGATGCTATTGCTCACGGAAGTACGGGGGCTGGTAATGATCAGGTTCGTTTTGATTTGATTTTTCAGGTGATGTGTCCTGAAGTAGAAATCATCACACCGATACGTGATATGAGTTTATCCCGTGAAGAGGAAATTGAATTCCTGAAGGGTCACGGTTACGAAATGGAATTTCATAAAGCACAGTATTCTGTGAATAAAGGTCTCTGGGGAACTTCAGTAGGAGGAAAAGAAACTTTGACCTCAAGAAATTATCTTCCTGAAGAAGCTTTTCCATCACAAATTAAAGAAACTCAGCCTTCAGAACTTGAAATTGAGTTTAAAAATGGAGAAGTGACAGGGGTGAACGGAGAAAGTTTTGAACATTCTGTTTATGCGATTCAAAAAATCGAAGAACTGGCTTCTGTTTACGGAATCGGACGTGATATTCATGTGGGAGACACAATCGTAGGAATCAAAGGAAGAGTTGGGTTTGAAGCAGCAGCAGCAGCAGTGATCATAAAAGCACACCATTTGTTGGAGAAACATACCCTTTCAAAATATCAGCAAATGATGAAATCGCAGCTTTCCGACTGGTATGGAAACTGGCTTCATGAAGCACTTTTCCTCGATCCGGTGATGAGAAATATTGAATCGTTTTTAACCGATTCTCAGGAAACAGTAAGTGGGAAAGTGTTTATAACCCTTCATCCTTACAGATTTGTTTTAAATGGAATTGAATCAGATCATGATCTGATGTCCGATAAATTCGGAAGTTACGGTGAAGCCAACAGGGCCTGGACAGGAGAAGATGTAAAAGGATATACAAAAATTGTAAGCAATTCTTTAAATATATACCACCAGATCAATTCAAAATAAAAAGTTCCTGGAGAACGATTTAACACTTGGCAGGATATCATTCTGTCAGTCAAACAAAGCATATGAAAAAAGTAGGAATTGTAGGCGCTAACGGCTACACAGGAAGTGAATTGATCCGTGTGCTGGCTTTTCATCCCAATGTGACATTGAGTTTTTTATATAGCCGTTCCAATTCGGGGACAAAAATTTCAGATTTGTACCCGGATTTAACGGCGGTTTGCGAACAGGTTTTAACGGATAAACCGGAAGAGGTAGATATTCTCTTCCTGTGCCTTCCTCACAAAGAAAGTCAGAATTGGCTGAGTCAAAATCCTGTTACAGATGAAACCTTAGTCATTGATCTGGGTAATGACTTCAGATTGGATGGGAGTTTTCAGAACAGAAGTTTTATCTATGGACTTCCTGAAATCAATAAAAAAAATCTGGTAGGAGCAAAAAGTATAGCCAATCCCGGATGTTTTGCAACGGCGATTCAATTGGCACTTCTTCCACTGGCGGAAAAAGGACTGTTGAACGAGGTTTATACAACAGGAATTACGGGCTCAACAGGTGCTGGTCAGTCTTTACAGCCTACCACCCATTTCACCTGGAGAAATGATAATATTTCAGCCTATAAGACTCTTACGCATCAGCATGTGGATGAAATTTTACAACAGTTGGTTTCATTTAATCATAAAGATATAAGCTTGAATTTTGTTCCATGGAGAGGAGATTTTGCCAGAGGGATTTTTGCAAGTTCAACAGTGAAAACAGATTTAGTACTTTCAGATATCGTTCAGTTGTATCAGGATTTTTATGAAGGAGAGCCTTTTGTAAAGGTAAGCGAAGATGCAATTGACTTAAAACAGGTTGTCAATACCAATCGCTGTGTGATTCAGATAGAAAAGAGTGGAAATGCAGCAGTTATTCACTCAGCGATTGACAATTTGTTGAAAGGTGCCTCAGGACAGGCGGTGCAGAACATGAATATAGCCATGAGCTGGGAAGAAAACTTAGGGTTGAATTTAAAACCTGTAGCATTTTAAAAAATGATCAATAAAGTCAATGGTCAATAAGTAAGTCTCCGGGCCTTGAACTTTTGTTCTTTTGTTTCAGGACAAAAGAAATTAATTAAAAACAAAAAAAATGAATTTATTCAACGTATATCCATTATTCAACATAAACCCGGTAAAAGCTCAGGGATCATTTCTTTGGGATGATAAAGGCGAAAAATACCTTGATTTCTATGGCGGTCATGCAGTGATTTCTATCGGACACAATCATCCTCATTATCAAAACAAATTAAAAGACCAGCTGGAGAAAATTTCTTTTTATTCCAACTCGGTTCAGAATGAATTGCAGACCGAGCTGGCTGATAAATTAGGCAAGCTTTCCGGCTATGAAGATTACCATCTTTTTCTGTGTAATTCAGGAGCCGAAGCTAATGAAAATGCATTGAAGCTGGCGTCTTTTCATAACGGAAAAAGTAAAGTACTTTATTTCTCAGGAGCTTTCCATGGAAGAACTTCTGCAGCAGTGTCTGTGACAGATAATCCAAAGATTGTAGCTCCCGTCAATTTCTCTGAAAGATTCATCAAATCTGAATGGAATGATATCAAGCAGCTTGAAGATATTTTTGAAACTCAGGGAAATGAAATTTCATCTGTTATCATTGAAGGCATTCAGGGGGTAGGCGGAATTATGATTCCAACAGCGGAATTTTTATCCAAAATTAAGGAGCTGTGCGGGAAATATAATGCATCCCTGATCCTGGATGAAGTACAGTCCGGATACGGAAGAAGCGGATATTTCTTTGCTCATCAGGAATTTGAAATTCAACCTGATATGATTACAGTTGCAAAAGGAATGGGAAATGGTTTCCCGATTGGCGGAGTTTTGATTCATCCTAAATTTGAGGCAAGCAACGGTTTGCTGGGTACAACTTTCGGAGGAAATCATTTGGCCTGTGCTGCGGCAATTGCGGTTCTGGATGTGATGAAAGATGAAAATCTTATCGAAAATACTCAGCAAATGGGTGATTATATTGAAAACGAAATTAAAGATTTCCCACATATTAAATCGATCCGAAGGAAAGGGCTAATGATTGGAGTAGAGCTGGATCAGGACTGTTCGGAAGTGAGGAAAAGTCTCTTGTATGATCATCATATTTTTACAGGAAACTCCAACGATAAAAATGTCCTGAGGATCCTTCCGGCTCTCAATATCGGCAAACAAGAAACAGATCTTTTTGTCGGTGCCTTAAAAGTAGTTTTAGATAAAATTTAAACCGCAAAAGATATCAACACCTGAGTTTTTTGAAAACCTTTGATTTTCATCTTATGCGAACTTCACTATACATAATCATTTTACACTCATTTATGTATTCTAAAGTGTTTAAATAAAAAAACTTTTGTGCCTTTTGTGGTTGGGATTATCACATTTAATTTTAAAAATCATCAAATGAAAAAATTCACCTCTGTAAGTGATGTAGAAAACTTACAGGAAATCATAAAAAAAGCTTTACAAATAAAAGAAAATCCTCATTCCGAAACAGAAAAAGGAAAGGGTAAAAGCATAGGTCTTGTATTTTTAAATTCAAGTTTAAGAACCCGTCTAAGCAGCCAGATCGCCGCACAGAATTTAGGATTAAATGTACTGACATTAAATGCCGCACAGGAAGCCTGGAATCTTGAATTTGCAGACGGAGCGGTAATGAACGGCGATACAGTGGAACATATTAAAGACGCGATTGAAGTACTGAATCAATACTGTGATATCATTGCGGTTCGTTGTTTTGCAGGGATGAAGTCAAAGGAAGATGACGTTAATGAAAGCATCTTAAGTCAGTTTGAGCAGCATGCAAAAGTGCCTGTAGTTTCTTTGGAATCTGCAACCCGTCACCCACTGCAAAGCCTTGCAGACTGTATAACCATTACAGAGAACTGGAAAGAAAAGCGCAAGCCAAAAGTGGTTCTTACGTGGGCTCCGCACATCAAGCCAATTGCTCAGGCTGTTGGAAATTCTTTTGCGGAGTGGATGCAGAAAATGGATGTTGATTTTGTAATTGCGAATCCTGAGGGCTATGATCTGGATAAAAATTTCACAAAAGATATACAGGTAATTCATAATCAGGATGAAGCATTAAAAGATGCGGATTTTATCTATGTGAAAAACTGGTCGTCTTTCGATGATTATGCAGCAATGCCGGAAGTGAAAGAAAACTGGATGCTGACCGGAGAAAAGCTGGAAAATACAAACAGCGCAAAAGTAATGCACTGTCTTCCTGTACGTCGGAATGTAGAATTAAGTGATGAGGTTATGGACGGAGAAAACTCCATCATCTATCAACAGGCTAAAAACAGAATTTTCTCTGCTCAGGCAGTTTTTTCAGAAATTTTAGATCAACTGTAATTCTGTCAAGGGTTGCGGACATCGGGAATCTCAAAAAAGCTTAGAATGAAAGAAAAATTATACATCATAAAAATCGGAGGTAACCTAATTGATGATGAAAAATTATTAAACGAATTTTTAGAACAGTTTTCTGAAATTAAAGAAAGGAAAATTTTGGTTCACGGAGGTGGAAAATTAGCAACTACTTTGGCGGATAAATTAGGCGTTGAACAAAAAATGATCAACGGCCGGAGAATCACGGATAAAGATACACTGGATATTGTGGCAATGGTTTATGCGGGAGGTATTAATAAAAATATCGTGGCAAAACTTCAGCAGAAAAAGTGTCAGGCAATAGGTTTTTCCGGAGCTGATGCAAATTTAATTAAAGCCAAAAAAAGAGAACATGCAGAGATAGATTTCGGATTTGTAGGTGATATTGAGAAAAAAAGCGTGAACAGAAAATTGATTTCAAAATTGATTAAACTTAAGCTGGTACCTGTCTTTTCAGCGATTACCCATGACAAAAAAGGAAATCTTTTTAATACTAATGCAGATACAATTGCTTCGGTAGTTGCACAGGCTTTGTCTTCAAAATATGATGTAGAATTGTTGTTTTGTTTTGATAAAGAAGGGGTTTTGGAGAATGTGGAAGATCCGGGATCGGTTTTAAAGACCGTATCTCAAAAAGAATTTTCTCTATTAAAAGAAGCAGGAAAACTACATAAAGGGATTTTACCCAAACTTGAAAATGCTCTTGGAGCTGTAAAAAATAAAGTAAACAAGGTATTCTTAATTAAGGAAACCGAATTAAAAAACCATATAGAAAATCATCATGCAGGAACTGAAATCTGTTTATAGTAAAGAAGAGCTACTGACTCAAGCGGTGGAATTGCTTAAGAAACTGATTGCAATTCCTTCATTCAGCAAAGATGAATACAATACGTCCGTAGAAATTGAACACTTTTTTAAGAAACACCAAATTCCTACAAAACGTTTTAAAAATAACATCTGGGCGGTCAATAAAAACTTTGATGTATTTAAACCGTCTATTTTATTGAATACGCATCACGATACGGTAAAACCCAACAAAGCCTACACGCTGGATCCATTTCTTCCGGTAGAACAGGAAGGGAAACTTTACGGATTGGGGAGTAACGATGCAGGAGCCTCTCTGGTTTCTATGGCTCAGGTTTTTTTACATTTTTATGAGAAAGAAGATTTAAAATATAATTTAGTTATTGCTTTGACAGCTGAGGAGGAGATTTCAGGATTTGATGGAATTGAGGCCTTATTTCCACAACTTCCGAATATAGAATTCGCCATTGTAGGAGAACCCACGCAGATGAATCTGGCGATAGCGGAGAAAGGACTTTTGGTTATTGACGGGGAAATGAAAGGGACTCCTTCTCATGCTGCTCATCCTAACGATGATAACTCCATTGTAAAATGTATGGAAGATCTTCAGAATATTCTCCATTTTAGATTTCCGAAGGTTTCCGATTACTTAGGAGAAGTTAAAGTTACCCTTTCAGGCATTCATGCGGGTGTTCAGCATAATGTAGTTCCCGAAGCCTGTACTTTTACTTTGGATGTAAGGGTTACCGATGAGTATTCCAATAAGGAAGCATTTGAAATCATTCAGTCGCACATGAAATCTTCATTAACTGCCAGGTCTTTCAGGCTTAACTCCTCTAAAATTGAAATGGATCACCCATTTGTGCAGGCCGGTCTGGAGATAGGAAGGACAACATACGGTTCACCAACGTCGTCCGATCAGGCAATTATTCCATGTACGTCGGTGAAAATAGGTCCCGGCGACAGCAGGCGCTCCCATACTGCAGATGAATACATCTGTATTAAAGAGATTGAAGAGGGAATTGACATCTATATAAGGATTTTAGAAAAAGTGTTGCAATGAGGGATTAGATGATAGAAATTAGAAATTAGAAGTTAGAAGTGGGAAGATGTTGTACGCGCTGGAATTAGCATTCAGTTTCTAATATTTAACCTCTCCTCTAAAAATAATGTTTTAACCAGGCTCAGCAGGCAGATCAAAGTTCAGTTTTTAATAAGGATTTATGCAAAAAGAAAAATTAAAGACGAAAACTTTTCAGTGCGGAGATGTTTTTTTATAGTTAAAGATGCTCTGCTGAGCAGGTTGAAACGAATTGAAAATTGTAAAGGATAATATTAGATAATCACTGTAGATTAAATATTCTGTTACATAAAAACAAATGAAGGGTGTGATTGCATCGGCCCCTGAAAAAATAAATAATTAGATATGAAAAAGATATGGCAAAAGGATGACCTGGCCACCAATATATTAGTCAACAAATTTACTGTCGGGAAAGATCTTGACTTTGATGAACGTTTAGCAAAATACGATGTTAAAGGTTCCATGGCGCACTGTCAGATGTTGGCAGAAACCGGAATTGTCTCCGGTGAAGAATCAAAACAGATGCTTTCTGTTTTGGCAGATATTTTAAAAGATATCGAAAACGGAAGCTTTGAGATCGATAAAGAAGCGGAAGATATCCATTCTCAGATTGAAGCGATACTCATTGAAAAATTAGGCGATACCGGAAAAAAAATACATACTGCAAGATCCCGGAATGATCAGGTTTTATTGGATATAAAACTCTATCTGCTTGATGAAATCCGTGAGATTACAGCTTTAACCGATGAGTTTTTTCAGAATTTAATCACGCTTGCTGATCAACATAAAAACATACTGCTTCCAGGTTATACCCACCTTCAGATAGCGATGCCGTCTTCGTTTGGGTTGTGGTTTGGAGCTTATGCCGAAGCATTGCTGGATGATGTTGAACTGTTGTTTTCGGTAAAGAATATGATCAATAAAAATCCGCTTGGTTCTGCAGCAGGATATGGTTCTTCTTTCCCGATTGACCGTGAAAGTACAACCTATCACCTGGGTTTTCAGTCCATGAATTACAATTCTGTATATGCACAGATGACACGTGGGAAATCTGAAAAAATGTTGTCCATGGCTATGGCTACTTTGGCGGGAACGCTTGGGAAGTTTGCGTATGATGTCTGCTTATATTTAAGCCAGAACTTTGATTTTATCAGTTTTCCTAAAGAATTTACCACCGGAAGCAGCATTATGCCGCATAAAAAGAATCCGGATATTTTCGAACTGGTTCGTGCGCGATGCAATAGAATTCAGTCATTACCGAATGAGCTTATTTTACTGACCAATAATTTACCGTCAGGCTACCACAGAGATGTCCAGCTGACCAAGGAAATTCTTTTCCCGGCAATTGATTCCCTGAAAGAATGTCTGGAGATTTTAAGTTATACCCTTCCGAATATTCAGGTAAAAGACGGCATTTTGGAAGATGAAAAATATAAATACTTATTCAGTGTAGAGAAGATCAATCAAGAAGTAAAACAGGGAAGCTCATTCCGTGATGCTTATGTAAAAGTAGGGCAGGCGATCGAGAATAATGAATTTGAGTTTGAAGTGGGAAATCTTGACCATACCCATCAGGGGAGTATAGGAAATCTTTGCCTGGACAAAATAGAATACCAGTTCAACAAGCTTAAGAATAAATTATTGGGTTAGCGTGTAAACCATTAAGAATATAAAAACTTTAGCGGGAGTTAAGAAAAATCAAAACAGATGGTAAGCCTGTAATCTTACATTTGCCTTGAGATCTCTATTTTTATCGTAACTTCTGAATCTAAGGCTTCTTAATGGTTTGCTTTACCCAAACGGATGAGTCATCAATGGGATTAAAAAATAATATTTTAATAGATTGAAACTAAAGGATATTATTCCAGATCAATTTTAAATTTTGTGGATTTTTTTACTTCGTGAAGTACGATAGAACTGTGGTACTGGCCAATATTAGGTATATTTGAAATGACATTGACGGCGAAATCATTATAAGAGTTAATATCTTTTGCAATGATCTTAAGCATATAGTCATATTCGCCGGAAAGACTGATGATTTCCTGAACTTCATCATGTTTCATAATGTTTTTCTCAAAGGTTTCCAGTACTTTCTGAGACTGTTCCTTAAGACGGACATTGCAGTAGACTACAATATTCAGACCCAGTTTTTCACGGTTTAAAAGACCTACATATTTCTCAATGATTCCATGTTTCTCCAGCTGCTTGATTCGTTCATAAGTAGGAGTAAAGGTAAGACCTATTCTCTCTGCAATTTCTTTCACCGATAGCGTAGAGTCCTCCTGAATAATGCTGAGAATCATTTTGTCCTTTAAATCCATATAGTAGCTTTGAGTTTTAACAAAAATATCAATTAAAAATGAAAATAAGGAAAGATTACAGGTTTTAATTTTTTTGGAACTTTGGTTTTGTAGATTCGTAAAATTTTTATATCTTTGCACCTAATGAATAAAAAAGTGTTTATATCATTAGATTTACCGGGCGAAAGCGCCCTTTACGATATTTATTGTTATTAAGCGAAGATCCTGTCTTCGCTTTTTTTATGCACAAAAATTAAGAATTATGTTTACGATCACAGAACTAAGTACCGAGAGAATCAACAGTATACTGACCGAAGCACTGGCTTTTGCCAACGGGAAAACTGCAAAAATTGAAGGAGAAATTTTCTGCTCAAATCTTTTTTTTGAAGACAGCACAAGAACAAAGACGAGCTTTGATATGGCAGAAAGAAAACTGGGCCTGCAGGTAGTGCCTTTTGATGCTTCGCACAGTTCTGTAAACAAAGGGGAGAGTCTTTATGACACTGTAAAAACAATTGAGAGCATTGGCGTGAATCTGGTGGTTATCAGAGATAAAAAAGACCGGTATTTTGAAGATTTAACCAACATCAGAATTCCGGTGATCAACGGAGGAGACGGAACAGGAAATCACCCATCTCAATGCATGCTGGATCTGATGACAATCTATCAGGAATTCGGAAAATTCGAAGGATTGAAAATAGGAATTGTAGGAGATGTAAAACACAGCCGTGTAGCCAATTCAAATGCTGAAGCATTAAGAAGATTAGGGGCTAAAGTGTATTTCTCGGGACCGGAGCATTGGTTTGACGAAGGAGCTTTGATTAACGGAACGTACTTGCCTGTGGATCAGCTGATATCTGAAGTAGATGTTCTGATGCTGTTAAGAATCCAGCACGAAAGACACGATGCTCAAATGAGCTTCTCTGCTTTCGAATACCACAGAAAATATGGTCTGACGAAAGAAAGAGAGAAAGTAATGAAAAAAGGCGCCATTATCATGCATCCTGCGCCGATCAACAGAGGGGTCGAAATTGATACCGACCTTGTAGAATGTGAACGTTCAAGAGTGTTCAAACAAATGCAGAACGGAGTCTTCGCAAGAATGGCCATTCTGAAAGAAGCACTGGAAAAAGAAGGCTATACTTTTAAATAAGTAAACGAGTTTTGAGATCCGGGTTCAGGGTCTCGGACAGACAAAAATTCCCCTCCTCTGGAGGGATGTCGGAAAAATAGAATATTTTTTTGACGGGGTAGTTAAAAAGAAAAAAAATAATACAGAACGAGGAAGTCTAACTTCTAACTTCTTAAATCTAATATCTAATTTTTAAAAATGAAGAAAAAATTAATACTGGAGTCCGGTGAAGTGTTTCATGGAGAAGGTTTCGGAGCAGAATTGGAAACTGCCGGAGAAGTAGTTTTCAATACCGGAATGACAGGATATCAGGAGTTGATCTCCGATCCGTCATACTGCGGTCAGATTGTTTGCATGACCTATCCGCTTATCGGAAATTATGGTATTAACCGTGATGATTATGAAAGTATCGAGCCGGCAATCAAAGGACTTATCGTAAAAGAACTTTGCGATCTTCCTTCCAATTTCCGTACTCAGATGACTTTAGAAGAATTATTTAAAAAGAAAAACCTTTCGGGGATTTCAGGAATCGATACCAGAAGACTGACGAGAATTCTACGTAATTACGGAGTGGTAAAAGGTAAGATTGTGAATGCTGACACAGATGAAAATGAAGTAGTTGAAGAATTGAAATCTACAACTTTCCCAACCAATCAGGTGGAAATGGTTTCAACAAAAACTTCTTATGCCAATCCGGGAAGAGGGTTCAAAGTTGTGTTGGTTGATTTTGGTTCCAAATTAGGAATTATCAGAGAATTATCTCAGAGAAACTGTGATATCACTGTAGTTTCGCAGGATACAACAGCAGAAGAAATCTTACTGATGGATCCGGACGGAATTATGCTTTCAAACGGTCCTGGTGACCCGGAAGACAATCCTCAGGCATTAGAAATGATCCGTGGATTATTAGGAAAAGTTCCCATTTTCGGAATCTGCCTGGGACACCAATTAATTGGTCTGGCTTGTGGAGCAAAAACGTTCAAGTTAAAATTCGGTCACAGAGGAGGAAACCATCCTGTACTGGATCTTGAAAAAAACAAAGTGTCTATTACTTCTCAGAACCACGGATACGCAGTAGATCAGGAAAGCCTTAAAGGAACAGATCTTATTGAAACTCATATTGCATTAAATGACAGAACCAATGAAGGTCTGAAACACAAGATCCACCCTTGCTTCTCTGTCCAGTATCACCCGGAAGCAAGTCCTGGTCCTGAAGATGCAAATTATTTGTTTGATGAGTTCATTGATTTAATGGAGGAATTTAAGAAGTAAGAAAGACTTCAGATAGTAGACATCAGATAACAGACTTTTATCATGCACAATTTTGAAAAGTTACTTTTCTGGCAGAAATCAATAGAACTTGCGAAAGAGGTCTATATAGTTTGTGCAGAATTACCAAAAGATGAGAAGTTTGGTTTGATCTCTCAAATTAAAAGATCTGCAGTTTCCATCCCTTCAAATATAGCTGAAGGAGCAGGAAGAAATAATGACAGTGAATTTTATCACTTTCTGGGTATCGCCAATGCGTCTTCCTTTGAATTGCAGACACAGTTAATTTTAACAAGAGAGTTGAACTTGCTGAGTGCTCAAAAAGTTAACAGCCTGATATCAAATATAAATGAAATCCAAAGAATGATTTATACATTCAAATCTAATTTAAAAAAGTAAAACACAACACTGGAAGTCTGAGATCTGAAATCTGACATCTGGTATCTAAAAAAATAGAAATGGCAAAACGTACAGATATAAAAACAATTTTAGTAATCGGTTCAGGACCTATCATCATTGGTCAGGCAGCTGAATTTGATTACGCAGGAACGCAGGCGTGTCTGTCTTTGAGAGAAGAAGGCTACAAGGTGATTTTGATCAACTCAAACCCTGCAACGATTATGACGGATGTTGAAATTGCTGATAAAGTTTACATCGAGCCGATTTCACTTCAGTTTGTAAGTCACATCATCAGAAAAGAGCGCCCGGATGCACTTTTACCTACTCTTGGTGGACAGACAGGATTGAACATGGCGGTGGAACTGGAAAAATCAGGAATTCTTGAAGAATGTAAAGTTGAAGTTCTTGGAACGACACTTTCTGCGATCAACAGAGCGGAAGACAGAGATCTTTTCCGTGAATTGATGAGAGAATTAAACGAGCCGGTTCCTGAGTCAGATATCGTGACTACAGTAGAAGGAGCGATCCGTTTTGCTGAAGAAATCGGATATCCTGTGATTGTTCGTCCTGCCTTTACGATGGGAGGAACAGGAGGAGGTATTGCCTCTACGGAAGCTGAACTGAAAGAGATTGCAGAATTAGGATTAAAATACAGTCCGGTGACGCAATGTCTTATCGAGAGATCCATTGCAGGTTTCAAAGAAATTGAATATGAAGTAATGCGTGATGCAAACGACAATGCTATTGTAGTTTGTAACATGGAAAATATAGATCCGGTAGGAGTACATACAGGAGACTCTATCGTAGTGGCACCTTCTCAGACACTTTCAGACAGAGAGTATCAGTTACTGAGAAATGCTTCCTTAAAGATCATCAGAGCCTTAGGAATTGAAGGGGGATGTAACGTACAGCTGGCACTTGACCCGCATTCATTCAACTACTATATCATCGAGGTAAACCCTAGGGTTTCCCGTTCATCAGCATTGGCCAGTAAAGCGACAGGATATCCGATTGCTAAAATTGCTGCTAAAATTGCTGTAGGATTAACACTGGACGAAATTATGAACCCGGTGACAGGTAAAACATACGCATGTTTTGAACCTGCTCTTGACTATGTGGTAACGAAATTCCCAAGATTCCCGTTCGATAAATTCGAAACTGCGGACAGAAGATTGTCTACCCAGATGAAAGCGACAGGAGAGGTAATGGCTATCGGAAGAAATTTCGAGGAATCATTACAGAAAGCGGTTCGTTCTTTAGAAACTGGATTAAGACATTTAGGATTAAAAACAAAACAGGCTGCAGCGCTAACAGATGAAGATATTGAAAGAAGGATCAGAGTTTGTGACGACGAAAGACTGTTTATCATCTGCGATGCTTTAAGAAGAGGGTACGACTGGGAACAAATTGTAGAATGGAGTAAAATTGATAAATTCTTCATCTGGAAATTAAAGAAGCTTGTTGATTTTGAAAAAGTAATTGCAGCAAATAAATTCGACAAAGAAATTTTAATTCAGTCTAAAAAATTAGGGTTCTCAGATCAGAATATCGCTCATTTATGGGAATCTAAGCAAAGAGAAGTTTACAATTTCAGAAAAGAACACGGAATAGTCCCTGTTTACAAAATGGTGGATACCTGCGCAGCAGAATTTGAAAGTGAAACTCCATATTTCTACGGAACATACGAAGAAGAAAATGAAAGCGTAGTTTCGGATAAACAAAAAGTAATTGTTTTAGGTTCAGGGCCAATCAGAATCGGACAGGGAGTTGAGTTTGATTATGCAACAGTGCACTCGGTTTGGGCCATCAAAGAAATGGGTTACGAAGCGATTATCATCAACAACAACCCTGAAACAGTTTCTACAGACTTCTCAATTTCAGATAAATTATATTTCGAGCCTCTTACGGAAGAAGATGTGATGAGTATCATCGATCTTGAAAAACCAATGGGAGTTGTTGTGCAGTTCGGAGGTCAGACAGCGATCAATTTAGCTGATAAACTGGCTGCTTATGGAGTGAAAATTCTTGGAACTTCACTGGAAGATCTTGACAGAGCTGAAAACAGAGACAAGTTTGAAAAAGCCCTTCAGGAAATGGGAATTCCTCAGCCTCTGGGTAAAACATCAACTTCAAAAGAAGAAGCGATAAAAATTGCCAATGAAATCGGATATCCGGTTTTGGTTCGTCCAAGTTATGTTTTGGGAGGTAGAGCAATGGAAATTGTCTATGAGGAAAAGGAATTGGCTCATTATATGGAATTTGCGGTAGAAGCAAGCCCTGACCAACCCGTATTAATTGACCGTTATATTACCGGTAGAGAAGTTGAAGTAGATGCTATCTGCGACGGTGAAACAGTTATCATTCCCGGAATCATGGAACATATCGAAAGAGCAGGAGTTCACTCCGGAGATTCCATTGCAGTGTACCCGCCTCAAAATGTTTCACAGGAGGAAATAGATATCCTGGTAGATTATACAGAGAGACTTGCCAAAGGATTGAATGTAATCGGATTAATGAACATCCAGTACGTTCTTTTCGAAGGAAATGTATATGTGATCGAAGTGAATCCAAGGTCTTCGAGAACAGTTCCTTTCTTATCTAAAATCACTGAAGTTCCGATGGCGAATTTAGCGACAAAAGCTATCTTGGGTCAGAAACTGAAAGATTTAGGGTACAAAAACGGATTAGTTCCGAATAAAGAAGGAGTCTTTGTAAAAGTTCCTGTGTTCTCTTTCTCAAAACTAACGAAGGTAGATATCTCTTTAGGACCTGAAATGAAGTCTACAGGAGAAGTAATGGGGAAAGACACGACTTTGGAAAAAGCACTTTATAAAGGATTAATTGCAGCAGGAAGAAAAGTTCCGATGCACGGATCGATTTTGTTTACGGTAGCTGATAAGCATAAGCAGGAAGCAGCAGATCTGGCAGAAAGATTCCATGAAGTTGGTTTCAGAATCTGGGCTACAGAAGGAACGGCTAAATTCTTTGAAGAAAAAGGCATTCCATGTAAGATTGGATATAAAATCGGAGAAGATGATGTCAACCTGATCGACCTGATCCAGAAAGGAAAAGTACAGTATGTAGTGAATACCATGACCAAAGGTAAACAGGTTGAAAGAGACGGATTCCAGATCAGAAGAATGAGTGTGGAGAACGGCGTACCTTGTTTAACATCCATGGACACAGTAGAAGCTATTCTGAAAGTAATTGAAAGCATGAGTTTCAAGATGGAGACGATGTAATGATCGGAAACCAGATGATATATTTCAAACCCCGCGAGTTTTCTTGCGGGGTTTTTTCATAAAGACATAAAAAATACTTGTCCGTTTTTCGGTTGTATAAAAACAGCATCTGTATTACTTTTATAAAAAATTAAAATGACAGCAATTCAGAGATTCAGAGAACTGCATCAGCAGGATGAACCGTTATTAATAGGAAATGTTTGGAATGTGCAAAGCGCCAGGGCATATGAAAAACTGGGCTATCAGGCAGTAGCAACTTCAAGTTCTGCTGTAGCATTTAGTCTGGGATACGAGGACGGCGAAAACATGAGCTTTGATGAGTATATGTATATCGTCGAAAGAATTTTGAAATCCATCACAATTCCTCTGTCTGTAGATCTGGAAGGAGGTTATGGGAAAACTGTGGAAGAGATTGTTTCAAACATCTCCAGACTTGTAGAGGCAGGTGTCGTGGGAATCAATATTGAAGACAGTGTTATCATTGATGGCACCAGAAAACTATTGGGTACACAGGATTTCTATGAAAAATTAAATGCAGTTATTCTCAAACTTAAAGAGCGGGATATTGATATTTTTATCAATGTCAGAATAGATCCGTTTCTTTTGGGAGTAGACCATGTCATAGAAGAAACGATCAATCGGATGAAAATCATTGAGGAAGTAGGGGCGGATGGAATTTTTGTTCCATGCATTACCGAAGTGCGTGATATTGAAAATGTTATTGAAACTTCAAATCTTCCGTTCAGCGTCATGTGTATGCCCGGACTTCCGGATTTTAAAACCCTTAAAAGCTTGGGCGTTAAAAGAATTTCGTCAGGAAATTTCTTAAATGGTTATATTTATGGGCAATTGGAAACTGCATTAAAAGCCATCGGAGAGGCCGGAAGCTTTTCTCCTGTTTTTTAGAGATAATGAAACTTACAGAAGAAAGAATGTATCAGGCATCTTTAGAAAAAGATTCCTCATTTGAAGGCATTTATTGGATGGCTGTAAAAACGACGGGTATATTCTGCCGTCCAACCTGTACAGCCAGAAAGCCAAAAAGAGAAAATGTCGAGTTTTTTATCAATACAGAAAAAGCGATAGAAAATGGTTACAGACCCTGTAAAATATGCCGACCCCTTGAAAAACTGAATGAGACACCGGCCTATATTCAGGGGCTATTGGATGAGCTTCAGCAAAATGAATCATTAAAGATCAAAGATGCAGACCTTCTGAAAAGAAATATAGAACCGGTAACCATCAGGCGCTGGTTCCTGAAAAACCATGGAATGACCTTTCAGGCTTTTCAAAGAGAATTCAGAATGAATAAAGCATTCAAAAAAATAAAAAACGGTGAAAGTATCATGGAGGTAGCCCTGGAATCAGGCTATGAAAGTTTAAGCGGCTTTAATGAACGCTTCAAAGAAGTGATAGGTGCTACACCTAAAAACACGGGAAACCGGAAAATTATTGATCTGAAAAGGCTTGAGACACCATTGGGGCCAATGTTCGCCTGCGCTTGTGAAGAGGGAATCTGTCTGCTGGAATTTACGGACCGGAAAAATATAGACCGGCAGTTTGCCCATTTGTCAAAAGTGATGAAGGCAGAAATCGTTCAGGGTGAAAATAAACATTTCGAACAGCTGGAAAACGAACTCAGAGAGTATTTTGAGGGAAACAGGAAAACGTTTGGTGTAACGGTTTATACCACCGGAACGGATTTTCAGAAAAAAGTATGGCAGCTTTTAACAGAAATACCAACAGGAGAAACCCGCACCTATAAGCAGCAGTCTGAATTTCTGGGCAATCCTAAAGCGGTACGTGCTGTAGGAACAGCTAATGGAATTAACAAAATTGCAATCATTATTCCCTGTCACAGAGTTATAGGTTCCAATGGCGAACTGGTAGGCTATGCCGGAGGAATATGGAGAAAACAAAAACTGCTTGAGTTGGAAGGGGCTATTCTGTTTTAGAGTACAGCCACTTTGTTATTTTTCATGGAAATTAAATTTTTGCAGATTGATTGGAATTTGTATACTTTAGAAAATTGATAAATGTAATAGCAGTTTGCATCAGACAGCGTGCTGGCTGTTATTTTAAAACTAAACATGAAAAATGAATAAGGAGAATAATTACCTGGAAATTAACCGGCAATCCTGGAACAACAGAACCGATACCCACTTGAAATCAGAATTTTATGATCTTGATAATTTTATAAAAGGAAAGAATTCGTTGAATAGTATTGAACTCGATTTACTTGGGGATATCAAAGGAAAATCGATTTTGCATCTGCAGTGTCATTTCGGGCAGGATACTATTTCTTTGAGCAGACTTGGAGCAGAAGTTACAGGAGTAGATTTATCCGACAAAGCCATTGAAAGTGCCAGACAGATTGCGAAAGATCTAAAGGCAAATACTAATTTTATCTGTTGTGATATTTACGATTTACCCAACCACTTAGATCAGCAGTTTGATATTGTTTTTACAAGCTATGGAACGATAGGCTGGTTACCCGATCTTGATAAATGGGCAAAAGTGGTATCCAAATTTTTAAAACCAAACGGACAGTTTGTGTTTGTTGAATTCCATCCGGTAGTCTGGATGTTTGATGATAATTTTGAAAAAATTGGGTACAGATACTTTAATTCAGGAGCGATTATAGAGACAGAAAATGGAACTTATGCCAATAAAAAAGCAGACATAAGTCAGGAATATATCATGTGGAACCACAGTTTAAGCGAGGTAGTTAATAGTCTTATTAAAAACGGACTGGAAATAAATACCCTTGAAGAATTTGATTATTCACCTTACAACTGCTTCAGCCGGACCATTGAATTTCAAACCGGAAAGTACAGAATAGAACATTTAGACGACAAAATCCCAATGGTCTATTCGATCGTTGCAACAAAGAAAGACAATAAATAAAAGGAAGATTGGTGTCGTGGTCAGTTTGATCACTACACACCACATACTCCCATTCAGTGCGTTTTATGGGAAGTCTTCCAATAAACCAATTAAAAACTAACAGCTGGGAAAAACCATCACAACCAATCTATGAACAAAATATGGTCAGTGCTATTTATAGCCATCTTATTTACTTCCTGTAAAGGGCAGGAATACGAAGCAGGTATTTTTGATTTATCAAAACTTGACTTTCACCTTAATGCAGATCAATTCTATTCAAAATCTATGAATAGAGAAAATATCAAAATGACAAGTGGTAAACAGTATGTGGTAAAAGACACGATCAGGGAATATGATTTAGGTGGAGAAGGAGACAGAAATAAAATATTTGGGATCCAGTTTAATGTGAAAAGTTATTCTCCCGAGGATACTGTTGCCATTTACAAAAACTTTGCTTTTTCAAGACTGGAAGCAATGACCACGGAAAAAGGAGACCTCATGTTGATTTCGGCAACCGCAAAATGTCAAGATAAGGATTTTAAGGAAGTTATTCAAAAAATGACAAATGATTACCAACCCCCTGTCATCGAAGAAAAAGAATTTGCATTTTTCAAAAGCTATCACTATACCTGGACCTTAAAAGATAGAATCATACAGTTGGTAAGCGGTTCAAAATTAGATTTTACACAGACTCCGCACGATATCATTGATGATAAAGAGAAAAAAATGATTAGTGAAGTCAGTAAAAACAAACTGGAAGAAATACATGTATTTATCTGTAAGAAAGAATTTGAAAAGAAACTGAAAGGAAAAATGAGCAGTGGAGAATGGTCGGATTTTAAATAATACAAATTGATATCAACAAGATTTTTGGCAACCGTTCAATAAACTCCGAAATACTAAGGTTTTAATTTGTAAAACGACCGATGCATGACAAATATAAATGCATTCCACATCATTTTAAACATACAAGATTATTCTGAAAAGGGTTTCCAATAGATTGGAAACCCTTTATTCATCATGTATTTTGATAAGTTAATTTTATGATATGTGTCATATTTTTATTTAGAATTAATAAAAATAAGATATTTTTGCTGAACTAACTTACTTATACAATGAAAAGAACAATTATTTCTGCTGCCCTATTGGCGGTATCGCTGCTGAGTGCTCAGGAAACTGATACTATCAGAGTTTCTGAAATCCAGTCTGTATCACTTCAGGGAACCAACAATTACAGAACAAAAAAAACAGAATCTGTAGCGAGACTTCCTCTCGAAAACCTCGAAAATCCAACTGTTTACAACATTGTCCCCAAAGAAATCATCAGTGAGATGAACGCTGTGGATTTCAATACAGCCATGGCATCGGCTCCCGGTGTGGTAGTGAGCAACAGTGTGAATGACAGTGGAAACGATGTATTTATGAGAGGCTTCAGTTCGTCTGCGAGTTTCAGAAATGGTCTTATTCAGAATCCCAGAGTACAGTCCGAGATTGCCAATGTAGAAAGAGTAGAGGTGATTAAAGGACCTTCCGGAACCCTGTTTGGAGGTACCCTTGCCAATTATGGAGGAGTAGTGAATATCGTGACCAAGAAACCACAGGAAAATTTCGGGGGTATCATCGGATATACCACAGGAAGCTGGGGAATGAACAGAATTACCGCAGATGTAAACACCCCTTTGAATAAGGAAAAAACAGCGCTGGCGAGATTCAACGTAGCAGCTTATTCCCAGGATTCTTTCCAGGATGCAGGATACAATAAAGGTTTATTCTTCTCAGGAAGTATTCTGTACAAGGTAAGCGACAAAACGACCGTGACCCTGGACACGGAATTCCATGCCCCGGAAAAAACACTTAATGCATTTGTAAGACAGTCTGAAAAGCTGACGATCGGCTCTATGAAGGATCTTGCCGGAGCTCACGACAGGTCATTCACCAGTAACGACATAGGATCCAAAAGAACCAATTTCGTGACCATGGCTGAGGTCACCCATAAATTCAATGATCAATGGACTTCCAGAACCTCTTATCAGAGAGGAATGGCCAATGAAAATGAATCTATATTCTTAGTTTTAAGCTATATGGATAATAATACAGTGAGCCGGGGGATACGTCCTTTCGACAGCTACAAGGTCACTACAGATAATATTCAGCAAAATTTTATCGGAGATTTTAAAATCGGAAATTTAAGAAACAGATTGGTTGTAGGTTTGGATTATTACCAACAAAGTACCAAAAACCAGTACGGAATGTTTAAAAGAACCGAGACTGATAAAACAGGGTCAGTTTTTGCACCCTATGATGTCATTAAACTGGATGAAACCTTTCCCTGGCAGCCTATCTCCAGAAGCTTAGTGCAAAACCTGGAAAGAATTCCTAACGATCCCAACAGTAAAGTAAAGCCTACGAATTATGAAGTAAGCCGTTTCAGTACATTCAGTGCCTATGCATCCAATGTTCTGAATATTACCGATAATTTTTTGGTGATGGCCAGTCTGAGGATGGATAATTATAAAAATGATGACATTAAGACCAATGGAGTAAGCGGAACAGGAGGCTACAGTCAGACCCAGTTCTCACCCAAGTTTGGTCTTGTCTATGAAATTGTAAAAAATGAGATTTCATTCTTTGCCAACTACGTGAATGGATTTAAGAATTTTGCGCCATCACTCAATCAGGACGGAGTTCTTACCAAATGGGACCCTGAACAGGGAAACCAGCTCGAAGGAGGTTTTAAACTGGATCTTTTCGGCAAGAAATTACTTTCAACAATGACGTACTATCATATGAATGTAAAAAACAGACTGATTGCTGATCCGGGAGGAATGGGAAGCAGACAGGATGGGAATATCAAAAACCAGGGATTTGAAATCGATGTTATAGCCAATCCTTTTAAAGGCTGGAACATCATTGCCGGCTACGGATATAATGACAATAAAAACGATGACAGAAGTAAAGATAACGGAAAGAGAATTGCCTGGACGCCTAAACACGTTGCCAATCTCTGGACAAGCTACAAGATCATGGACGGAGCCTATGAAGGACTTGGGTTTGGGGCAGGATTTAATTTCGTAGACAAAACCTATATCAATATCACCAATCATTTTCTGTCGCCAGCTTATACAACGGTAGGGGCTACAGTTTTCTATGACAAAAAGAGATACAGAATAGGTGTGAAGATGAATAATGCATTGAATGAAATGTACTGGAATTTCTACGGTCAGCCTCAAAAGCCCCGGGAAATCCTTGCCAATTTTGCCTTTAAATTCTAAATCTTAATTAAACAAAAACAAGAGCGGTAATCCGTTGCCGCTCTACTGTATGGATCGATATGGAAAAGAAAACAACAGATAAAAAGAAAAAACAGGGAAAATCCCTCACCAAAAAAATCACAGGATGGCTTCATCTTTGGCTGGGACTCGTTTCAGGAATCATTGTACTTGTGGTAACGCTTTCAGGAACCATGTTCGTCTTTTGCGATGAGATTATTGATCTCTGCGGAGGAGACGCCAAATATGTCCAGGTTCCGGCCAATGCTACAAAAATGCCACCGGAAGAATTGCTTGCTAAATTCCATCAGCAGGTTCCGGATAGAAAAGCATTTTATTTCGATACCTATAAAGAAGCGGACAGATCTTTCAGAGTTGCTTCGGCCACCAAACCTCCGAAAGATAAAAATGCTCCAAAGGCAGGAAAACCAAAAGGACGCGGACCGAGAGGAGTGTTTGCTTATCATTACCTCGATCCCTACACCGGAAAAATTATGGGATCCACAAAAAGCTACGAATTCTTCTATGTCGTAGCCCATATTCATGCCCAGCTTTTGGCCGGAAAGTTTGGAAAAACAGTGGTGGGAGTGGCTTCCATCATATTCTTTGCCCAGCTGATTGGCGGATTGATTCTTTGGTGGCCAAAAAAGTGGAACAAGACCACAAGAACTGCTGCATTTAAAATAAAATCAGGAACAAAATGGCGCAGAAAGAACTACGATTTTCACAATGTTTTCGGATTCTATTCATTGTTGCCAGCAGTATTTATTACCATCACGGGACTTATTATGGCTTATAAGATTTTGACAGATCTTACGCAGGAAGCTTTTGGAGGAGTGGCAGACGCCCATACCATCGCTGAAAAATATGAACCGAAATTTGACCCTGAGAAAAAGGCACTGTCTTACACCGATTTTGTAAATAAAAGTTTTAAAGATTTTCCGGAAGCCAAACAGTTCAGAATGAGTATTCCGAGAAATGATTCTGCAACCGTTTATAATGTGGTCGCTGCAAAATTTATTGGTTTAAAAAGCCTTGTCCATGGTAAAAGTATGGAAACTGATAAATATACCGGACAGGAAATTCAATATCCAAAAGAAGTTCAGATGCACGAAGTCATTGAGCATATGAATTTTGACCTGCATGTAGGATATTGGGGTGGAATGTTCGGTAAGATCTTCACCTTTGCAGTAGGAATTGTCTGTACCAGTCTTCCTGTGACAGGATTCCTTATCTGGTGGGGCAGACGCAAAAAATCACCAAAAAAATCAACAGAAGTTAAAAATATTCATCAACATAGAAAAGAACATCATGAACAGCCGATTTAAATTTTTATACCTGAACCTGCTTCTGCTTTTCAGCCTTTCGGGTAAAGCTCAGGAGAAAATCACGATAGGAGAGAAACAAATTATTTCTTCAACCATTCTTAATGAAAAAAGAGAGATCTGGATTCATCTGCCTAAAACCTATAATGACCCGGGCATTAATCCTGCGAAATATCCTGTAATTTATCTCCTTGACGGGGAAATCAATTTCGACTATTATACCGGAATGAGTGATTTTCTGGCCAAACCTCCCTATGCTGATATGCCTGAATGTATCGTGGTCGGAATCAAAAATACGGAAAGAACCAGAGATCTTACCCCAACAAAATCACAGAAGAAAAGTCCTGTGAACCCTGGTGTCGTTCTGTTCAATGACAGTGGCGGAAGCGAAAACTTTGTCAGATTCCTGCAGGAAGAACTGAAACCTTTCATCAGTAAAAATTACAGGACCCAGAATTATTCTGTTCTGGCAGGACATTCCTTCGGAGGACTTTTTGCGGTGAATGTACTGCTGACGCATCCGGAGTATTTCAATGCTTATGTAGCCAATGATCCCAGTTTGTGGTGGGATCAAAAAGTTCTCATTTCCAAAACAAAGGAATATCTGGAAAAGAATAAAAAGTTTCCGATGCATAAAACGCTCTATGTTTCTCAGGCTAATAATGAAGAGCAGAATAAGAACTGGAATTCCGATATGACACAGGCCATTGAAGAATTTAAAGAAATTATAGAGAAAAGCGGATCTCTGAACTATAAACACCACTTCTTTGAAGACGAAGTTCATGGAACTGTTTCATATCCGGGAAATTATGATGCCGTGAAGTTTATTTTTAAAGGGTTCAGGACCGACATTAAAAAGCTGTCCGAAAATCCAAAACTGCTTGAAGAAGATTATGCCAGATTTTCGGAGAAAGCAGGAACTGTTTTTAGCCCTTCCGAAACCTATCTGAATACGATCCTGAAATTCATGAATAACAATGGTTTTAAAGAATCAGAGGATTATTTTTTAAACTTAAAGAACAGACTTTATCCTAAGATTAAATAATTGATTGATCTTATAAAAACTCATTAAGTTTGGGGCAGATTGAGAATGTATTCAATCTGCATTTTTTTGTCCCATGCTTCAAAAACAACAGTGAAATATAATCTCTTTTTAAATGGACATTTTCTGAGTTTAATTAATTTTTGGTTTTATAAACATAAGACAGATAAAATTGAACAATGCTGAAACCACCCAGAAAGGAGAGGCAAAAATGACCGCAAATACAAAGAGAGGAATGATTCCCTTTAATCCGGCAATGATGATTCCGTCCATGGCCATACGGGTACCTACTGAAGTGAGAATACAGGCAAGCAGAAGCACTGAAAGACTTACACCGGTCGCAGTACCGGCCAGTTTCCATTTTCCTAATATTCCTGGATGTATATGTATTCTGTAAAATACAGCACCGCATATTAAAAAGATACCCAATGATATAAGGACAGGATAGATAAGAGATAGATCTGTAGCCATGATAATTAATGCTAAATTGGCGATCAGTACATTAATGAAAGTACAGAGTATAAAAAGAAAAACATTTTGTTTCATGGTCAGTTGTTAATCAGAGATTTAAATTACAACAATTTTTCAGACTCTATCCTGAAAAATAAATTGGAAATCCGTAATAAACTGAAAGAGCAAATCTGAATATTCACAGATTTGCTCTTTAATTGATATAGAAGAATTAGGCTCAGTTGTCTGATGCTTCTAATGCCTGTTGTCGCAGTTGATGGTAATATCTTTATGCCTTTTATCTAAAAATGTAATAGAAGGACATCCAAAAGACTGGGAAACAAATCCAAATACTACAGGAGGTTTTCCTTTGAAGAGATCGCCGGTCCATTGGAATTTATTGGGTCCATCAGTTTCTATTCCATTCAGTGGAGTGAATTCTGCACCATCACCACCGGTGGTAATCGTTTTTTCAAAGATTTTTTCCTGACGGTTATTAATCACGGCCAGTTTACGTTCCTGAACTATATCGTCTTCAAGAAAATCCTGAAGATAATAGGTGAGATCGTTATATTTAAACTGGTAGGTCTTTCCATACTTCAACTTGGAACCGGAGAAATATTTTTTTGAAACATCTGTGACTGATTTTTCCCATTGCATAGGCTTTATCTTATTTTGGACAAAGGGATCTTTATTTCCAAAATAGGCAACAGCGTTTGAATAACGGTCAAAAATATCCATCCCTTTTTGAGTTTCAATCTGGAAACCTATCATGTAAGAACCAGCGTCAACCTCTTCTCCTTCCGGGGCATAAGGTGTAAGATAAGCCACCGTTTTCAACTTGCTTAGAGGAGTTTTCTGCAGTTTGTTGAATTCATAATTGAAAAGATACAGAGAATCGTTTTCAGTAAGATGCATGCCGCTGAGCATTTTCTTTCTGTGCTCACCGTCAAGTTCTAAATACTGAAGCTGTTCAAAAGGAATATTTTTCTGATTTTTGATGAAGTCTGAGGGGATAGAAAGAGAATCTGTATAGATATCCGATACAGAAATAAAAACATCCATCAGCTCATTACGCTGTACAAGAGAGACATTGTAAATATTGAAATTATTATAGTCTATGTCATCGGTGGTCTTCGTTGTTTTTACAGAATCATTAGAGCTGCCTGTGGAATTGGAAACCTGTTTACGGTCATCTTTTTTACAGCCAATGATCATCAGTTGTAAGAACAAAAGGAGTAGGGCTGTGCTGAATTTCATCATATTTCTTGTGTTAAAAAAGGGATAGTGTTTAGAATGTTGCACGGTTTAATTATTTTATAATATAATAAGGTTCTGAAAAATATTTACTGGGTTTGATATAGGCTGTTTTTCTGTCTGCATCGAAGATCCAGTTGAATCTTCTCAGCATATCTGCTCCAAAATAATTGACGGTTTGTTTTTTTAGATCACCGATAAAGAATCCAGCGGAAACATCTTTTAAAACATTGTTTCCCACTTTCAGAAAAGGAAGTATGCCCTGTTTCGTAACGACACTTTTACCACTGGAGTTTTTTAATGTTTTTTCTCCCGTTATTTTCAGTTTTTTATCAAGTTCTTTTTCAGCAGCAAAATCATTGCTGTACAATAACCCTCCTGAATATCCGGATTGAAGCACGAAATAAGCTTCCTGTTGTTTTTTTCCGTCAATAACATTGTCAGCTACGATGTAAAAACCTTCATGATCATACAGTGTGTTAATAGGTTCATACCCCTTCAGGTCAGGTTTTTGATCATAAATAATAAACTGATTGTGATCATAATCGATTTTAAAAGCTTTTCCTCCAAACAGAACGGTTCCAATCTTTCCGTCGGCTTCGTGGCCAGCCATTTGATTATCAGAAAAACGGACCTTATTCAGCGTTAATTTTCCAATCTGTACTGTATTATCCTCACTGATTTCTTCTTTATCGAAAACGATATGATCTGCTTTGCGCTGCCTTTCCGGAGAAATGGAAGCATCTTCCATAGCGATCTGAAACATCAGATCCAGAGAATCTTTTTTATTGACAAGGGTTTTTACAATGATATTATTATGTTTGGTTATCCTGAAAGGAATGGTCTGCTGTGCGTTTATACAGGCAAAACCCGTAGAAAGCAGGATAATAAAACTTGTTTTTTTGAACATTATGGAGTGTGATTAATGGTTAAAATCCGAAATTTTAAAATTACCTATTATCTTTGGAACAGCAAACAGTAAATGCATATGATTCAAAAACTGCTTGACAGCGGACTTCATTGGGGAAAAAAAGAATTCAGACGCAATGAGTTTCTGAAGATTTCAGGAAGTACGGATACGGATATTTATTTTGTAGAAAAGGGGAGTGTCCGGCTCTTTATGATCGACGAAAATGAAGAACGGATTATCCGCTTTGGATATACCGGAAATATTATAGTCTCTCTTGATTCTTTTTTATCAGGCAAACCCTCTGATTTTTATATTCAGGCGATTAAAAAATCAAGTATAAGAATAGCTTCCAAAAAGGATTTTTACGAATTCATTCAGTCGGATGAAGAGAATCTGAAATTCTGGAACAGTATTTTAGAGGATCTGGTACTGCAGCAGATTGAAAGGGAAAAGGATCTGTTGATCAGTTCTCCCCGGGAACGGTTTGAAAGAGTGTTGAAAAGAAGCCCAAAGCTGTTTCAGGAAGTTCCCAATAAGTATATTGCCAACTACCTCAGAATGTCTCCCGAAACTTTGTCCAGACTTAAAAAATCTTGAGTTCAGTCAAGATTTAAGAAAAAAGAGATCCCGAAATTTGCATAAAAATCATCAATGGAAATGCCTGCTTTACAATTACTGAACGATCTGAAAACAATGACTCAGCAACATCTACAATATGCGGAGCACCTTATGCAGCAATCTGAGGCGAAACTCAACTCCAGAGTTTCAGAAGACAGTTGGAGCGTTCTTGAATGTCTTGAACATCTCAACCGTTATGGCAATTTCTATATTCCAGAGATCAATCGCCGAATGACTTCTTCAAAAACATCATCTGCAACCGATTTCAAACCTGGAATCTTAGGGAACTATTTTGCCGAATCCATGCTTCCCAAAGAAAAATTAAACGCAATGAAAACCTTTAAAAACATGAACCCAATCCACAGCCAGCTGGATAAAAATGTAGTGCAAGAATTTATCAGGCAGCAGAAGGAATGGATTGAATTACTGGAAAAAGCAAAAAACGTTAATCTCAATAAAGTTAAAACCAATATTAGTATTTCAAAACTGATCAAGCTGAAGCTAGGAGATACTTTTCGTTTTGTGATTTATCATAATCACAGACATATTCTTCAGTCACAAAATGTTTTGAAAAAGTCATCTCATTAAATCTCAGGAATTTACTTGTTGTTCAGGGTATTTGTTATTAATTAATGATTTTGAAAGTGAAAAATTTTGTACTTTCAAATTTTCATAGAAAAAAATATACTTATATAGTGTGTTGAGTTACACTTTAATTACAATTTTACAATTAAAATATCTTTTTATGTATCCTAATAAAAAACTCTTTCAGCTAATAGTTTTATTTTATAGTGTTTTATCTTTTGCTCAAACAGACAAAAAAGATATACTGCAGGGAGATTTTACATACCTGCTAAAAGCCAGGCTCAATACACAAACACCGGATTATATACATCAGGAATTTTTCTCATTACAGATAGGAGATAAACGTGCATTTTTTGCCAGCAGTCAATCTATTAAAAGGGATTCAACGTTTGAAAAATCTTTAATAAGAGAAGATAACAGGGACGGAAGCATAAGCCTTAGTCTCAAGAAAGGGGTGTCTATGCCAAAAACAAAATTTTCATATACCATTATACAATCAACTGAAAATACACAGTATTTTGAGTTAGCCGGTATGGCAAAACTCACCTATAAGGAACCGGTAATAAGCAACTGGAAGCTTATGAATGAAACCAAAGTCATCAACACCATTTCCTGTAAAAAAGCAGAAGTAAACTTTAAAGGAAGAAACTGGACCGCATGGTATTCTACGGAAATTCCTTTTCCTTATGGCCCGTATAAATTCAGCGGATTACCTGGACTGATCGTGAAAATAACAGACGAAAAAGGGGATTATGATTTCGAACTTGTAAAATCGGTATCTAATTCTGAATTAAAAGGCAGATCAGTTAATATCAGTGAAAGAAGATACAGCGAAGCTATCGAAACGACACAGCCAAAATTACAACAGGCATTAAAAAATGCAGCTGCCAATACGGCTGCCATACTGGCAAGTCAGGGAACTACTGTAATTGGCGGACAGGAAATTATGAGAGAAAGAGAAAAACAAAGAGAAGAAAACAGAAAGTATGAGAATCCCATAGAATTATAATAAGTAATGAGGGAATATCATTAGCATCATCAATGGAAATCATCTATAAAAAAACAATACAGACTCCGTTGGGAGAGATGGCAGCCTGTGCAATAGAGCAGGGGATCTGCCTGCTTGAATTTACAGACCGGAAGAATTTTGAAAAACAGTTTGTCTCCTTATCAAAGGCACTAAAAGCTGAAATTGAAGAAGGGAACCACAGGCATTTTATTCAGCTTGAAGAAGAACTGAAAGAATATTTTGATGGAAAAAGAGAAACGTTTGATGTACCTCTTTATATCACCGGAACACCATTTCAGGAGAGGGTTTGGCAGTTGTTGCGGGAAATTCCAATGGGAGAAACAAGAACGTATAAACAGCAATCTGAATTTTTAGGAAATCCAAAGGCAATACGTGCCGTAGGAACTGCAAATGGGATCAATAAAATTGCAATTTTGATTCCCTGTCATCGCGTAATCGGTTCAAACGGTGAACTGGTAGGCTATGCGGGAGGAATCTGGAGAAAGCAAAAATTATTGGAACTAGAAAAGGCTATTTTGTTTTGATTTTTGTAAATTTAGCCAAAAATTTACACGTGAAAAAGTTACTATTTGCACTTTGCATATCGGCTTCGGCCCTAAGTTTTGCTCAGGATTACTCAGTACCGGCTGCAAGTCCGCGTCAGAAGGTGGAACAACAGTTTTCTATGTCTAAGATCAGCATCGATTACGGAAGACCGGGAGTGAAAGGACGTAAGATCTTTGGAGAACTCGTTCCTTACGGACAGGTTTGGAGAGCGGGTGCTAACTCATCTACAAAAATTACATTCGGACAGTCTGTTAACTTTGGTGGAAAGATGGTTCCTGCAGGAACATACGGTCTTTTCATCGTTCCTACAGAAAAAGACTGGAAAGTAATACTGAATAAAGACTTCCAGCAATGGGGAGCTTATACCTATGATCCGAAACAGGATGTAGTAGATATTACAGTACCTGTTAATAAACTTGCAGATAAGCAGGAATGGTTTGAAATTACCCTGAATCCTACCGATGAAAATTCCGGAAACTTAGTGATTAAGTGGGATATGGTTCAGGCAGAAGTGGCATTAAAGCCTGCTAAACCTGATGCTGTAATTAAAATTTCAGATAAACTGAAAGAAATCAAGAAAATAGAATCTGACGCTGCCAAAACAAAAAGTTAAGCAATGAAATTTTCAATTCAGCCTGTTTTAGAAAATCAGGAATATCAATTAATCCCCTTACAGCAAGGGGATTTTGAGTGTGTGTATGAAGTGGCCTCCGATCCAAGAGTTTGGGAACAGCATCCCAATAAAGACCGGTATAAAAGAGAAGTTTTTGAAAACTTTTTTAAAGGAGCAATGGAAAGTGGTGGTGCTTTTAAAATCATCGAGAAATCTTCAGGCGATGTTTTGGGCAGTACCCGTTTTTATAATTTTGATGAAGCTGAAAACCGTATTTTCATAGGCTATACTTTCTATGGGACCAAATCCTGGGGGAAAGGGATTAATCCGCAAGTGAAAAAACTGATGCTCGACTACATCTTTCAGTTTGTAGATAAAGTACATTTCCATATTGGTAAAGAGAACTTCCGTTCCCAGACTGCTTTGGAAAGAATTGGCGGAAAGAAGATCGCAGAAGAGGAAGTCGCTTATTTTGCCGAACCTACCAGAACCAATTTTGTATATGAAATAAAGAAAGAAAACAGATCATGAAAAAATATAAGATCCAAAAATCACCGTTTGTAGTACCTACCACAGACGGAAAACTGATCGAAGAACACTGGGGGAATTCGACAGGAAACACTAATGTTTCCATTGCCCACATGGTCGCGCCACCGGGCTGGAGTGAGCCGCATCAAACTCCGGAATTTGATGAGTTTACCCTTATTGTCTCCGGAAAAAAGCAGTTTGAGATCGATGGTGAAATTATTATTCTGGAAAAAGGGCAAAGCATCCTGATCGAAAAAGGAGCCAGAGTACGTTACAGTAATCCATTCTCAGAACCCTGTGATTATATAGCGATCTGCCTTCCTGCATTTTCTATGGATCTGGTGAACAGGGAAGAGTAAATAGGATAATATATCAATGTACCAATATACAAATGTAGCAATGTACCAGTCGATTTGTTGGCGAAATCATTGCTACACGGGTATATTATTAGATTCTTACTTCAAAATAAATTTCCTTTATTTCAAAATTTCTTTCAGAAACATCAGTGTATGATTCCATGCTCTTTTTGCCATTACTTCATTGTAATCCGGTGATTTAGGATCGGTAAAAGTATGTTTTGAATGAGCATAGGTGATAATCTGCCAGTCGGCGTTTCCTTCATTCATTTCCTTCATCAGATTATTGTAATCCTCCGGGGTTACGCCCTGATCATCAGCAGGATTTTCAACTAAAATTTTCGTGGCAATAGGTCCGTTTTTTCTCGTCTGATCCTTTCCTATACTTCCATGTATAGAAACGACTCCAGCAACGGGAAGACTTCCTCTTGCAGATTCCAAAGCGCCTGTTCCCCCGAAACAGTATCCGATCACCGCAATTTTATTGGAGACGGCTCCGTTTTTCTTCAATTGCTCAAGTGCCAGCGAAATCCTTTTCTGATAGGCCTCATAATTTTGTTTGTAGTATCCAGCAGTTTTGCCTGCAGAAGCATTATCTGCCGGAATATTTCCTTCTCCGTAAATATCTGCAATAAAAACAATATAGCCTTGCTTCTCGAGTTCAGCGGCAGCAGTTTTGGCTTCATCATCAATGCCTTTCCAGGCTGGAAGGATAAGAACGCCGGGAAGTTTTTTTCCTGCATTGGAGGTGATCAGACCATTCAGTTTCTGAGAACCGTCCTGATAAGAAACGGTTTTAAGTTTCTGGCCGAAAACGGTGCCTGTGGTCATCATGCATACGGCCACTAAGGCAGAGCGGAAGGGCAGATTATTTTTTCTGAAGCTCCCATTGATTATTCCTGTATTCATAGACTTTGGTATTTTTGGTGTGAGATAATTCTATTTTGTATGGTGTTATAAAATTCACGACAATAGGGATTGCATTCATCAGTGTGCTTCTTTCTTTTGCAGGTACAGTAACTTTCCTTGTTTTTGGATCAATATACTGTATGAGGTAATCAAATAAATCTGATCCCATCATTGTGCGGTATTCATGATCGAGATCAGGAAGGAATACAGTAGAAATAACGATGTCTTTTTGATATTTCTTTAAAATATATTCGATAGCTGTTCTGTTCCAGAACTTTGAGATCAGGAAATTGTAGCTGTCTTCTGAAAACGTATCATAACAGGTATTGCCGGTTCCACAGTAGATGGGAGTTTTAATGAATTTTAGATAAATATAATTTTGACTGCCGGCCAGTTCTTTTTTAGAAAGAGAATTAATGACATCATGGATAACCTGTATATTGATCAGACTGTAAATATTATCAATATGTTCATAGTCTGTTTTAAACTGTTCAAATCTGATCCTGTTTCTTTCAGCGATTTTCGTACAATCCTTTTTATTGGAAGGACATCCATTAAGTTCAGGAAGTCCGGCAAGGGTAGGACAGGCATCTTCTTTATCCAAAACACCATCTCCATCGGAATCAGGCCATGGACAACCGTTGTTGTCTTGTGAACCATATACTTCGGGACAGTGGTCGAGATAGAATGCAGTTCCGTCCTGATCATTGTCTGACAGGCAAATTTTTGAATCAAATTCTTTACTGCATTTTTGCAACAGTTCATTATTCTCAGCATTTTGAGCCTGAAAATAAGTGACTGAAAACAAAAGAACAACAAATACTTTTCTCATATCTATAAAAAATCCTCAACTAAAGTAAGGAAAATAACTTATTGTGAGGATGAATAAAATGTTAAATGAGGGTTCTAAACAAGGCTAATTGTAATAACTTTATAGTAGAGCATCAACTGCTATCGGTTATTTGTTAAAAAATTGCACAAGTCTGTTTGTGTACCACACCGGATTATCTTCACCCAGAGCGTGCCCGCTGTTCGGAACAATACCGTATTCAACGTTGGAAGCTACTTTGGCTACACAGTCAAATGTTTGCTTAGACGGAATTCCTTTTTCCCCGTTAAGGACTAACACAGGAATTGTTAATTGGGTTTTGAAATTGGATCTGTTGTCCTTTCCATCCTGTATCAGCGTAGCATAATGCTGGAAACCTCCTTTCATCGCACCAGGCTTACTGTATTGACGAATGTATTCTGCTCTTACTGCTGGGTCGATATGCTTGTCCGGCGACATTAGATCATACATTGGGTTCAGATATGCGGCTTCTTTACCTGCTGTAAGCATGGCTGCCAGATCTGCCTGTGCATGAAACCCAAAATGCCAGTAGCCTCCTGTAGCCGGATTCATTAATTCTTCTAAACCGAACCCGGGGATCAAAGATTCACCCAAAACAAGTTGCTTAACTTCATCCTGATGCTTCACAGTATAGGCATAAGCCACCATCATTCCAATATCAATACCCACAAGGTGAATATCTTTCAGGTTCAGCTGCTGTACAAGCTGATGAATGTCTTCTGCGATATTGATCTTGCTATAGCCGCTATCACTAATTTCAGAATCACCCATTCCACGGAGATCGGGAGCAATAGCAGTATAGCCGGCTTTTGCCAATTGGATCATTACCGGCTTCCATTCCATCCACGTAAATGGCCAGCCGTGTAAAAGAATTACTGCAGGTCCGTTCCCACAGGTTACATAATGAAGCTTAATACCGTTAACGTTGGTGAAATGGCTGGTAGGAACTGGATCCGCTGATTTATTTGTTGGAGATGAGACTGGCTTTACTGTTTGGCCAGAGGAAAACTGAAAAAATAGAAAACAGATTAGTGAAATTATTATTTTTTTCATTGGAAAAAATGATTGATTAGAGAGTTATAGTTAGTTGAATTAAATTTGATGTAGAAATGGATAATCGGTGTATCCCTTCTCATCACCGCCACCATACATTGTGGCTCGATCAGGTACATTAAGCTCAGTGTTTAAATGAAACCGTTCCGGAAGATCCGGGTTTGCAAGGAAAAGTGCCCCAAACGAAACCAGTTGAGCTTTTTCTGCTTTGATAACTTCTTCAGCGGTTTCTCTGGTATATCCAGCATTAATGATCAGCGGCTTTTGAATGATCTTACCATATCCTTCGATGACATCCTTTGGGTATTGAGGATATTCATCTATTGGAAACATCGGTTGCATAAGATGAATGTAAGCAATGTCCAATTTATTGAGTTCTGTGATTAAATAGGTGTACAGGCTTACCGGATCCGAATCTAATATACCATGATAGATAATGCTTGGTGATAGTTTTATACCCACTTTTCCGGGTCCGATAGCTTCTATTAAAGCTTTCATAACATCCAATGTGAAACGGCTGCGATTCTCTATGCTTCCTCCGAATTCGTCTGTTCTGGTATTGGATGATTCCGATAAAAACTGATTGGGTAAATACCCAAAGCCGCCATGAAGTTCAACACCATCAAAACCTGCTTCTATGGCATTGATTGCAGCTTGTTTGTAATCCTGTATCGTTTGTTTGATTTCTTGATTGATCAGTTCTCTGGGGGTCTCAAAAGGTCTCTGTCCTATTTCGGTAAAAATAGTTTGTGTAGGGATCGCAATAGCAGATGGTGCAACGGGGATTTCTCCATTTTTATTTTGAGAATGTGCAGCGCGGCCCATGTGCCATAATTGTGCGAATATTTTACCACCGGCCTGATGAACGGCATCGGTTACATTTTTCCATGATGCGATGTGATCCGGAGTATAAATACCTGGTATAAAAGGCATACCAATAGCCTGCTTAGAAATAGTAAGTCCTTCCGATATGATCAACCCTGCGCTTGCCCGTTGTTGATAATACAGGGTAGTGAGTGGGCCGACAAGTCCGTTTGCATCAGCACGGCTTCTGGTCATGGGAGCCATGACCATATGATTTGTCAATTGAATGCTGCCAAGATAGGTAGGTTGTAAAAGGTTCATTGTAATATTTTTATTGTTAAATATTGTTTTCAAATAAAGTAGCGGATTATTTTTACCCTGTATTTATTTGATTTCTTACAAAAGATTTGCAAAATTATATCAATTGCTTTATATTTGCAAGTAGGTACACTTATGTACATCAATGACAAAATGTAAAGTATTACCGTAAAACCTAGATATAAGTGAGTGAAATTGATAAAAAAATAACGTGCGACATGCAAAGTGCGTTGGAGGTATTGGGAGGAAAATGGACTTTTCTTATTATTTACACTTTGCTGGATGGCAAGAAAAGATTTAAAGAGTTAGAAAGGGCAGTGATTGGAATAAATACCAGAATGTTGGTCAAAGATTTAAAAACACTGGAAGAGCATCGAATTGTAAAGAGGGAGGCTTTTGCAACGATTCCGCCAACAGTTGAATATTCCTTAACTGAAAAAGGAAGAGAGTTGGAGGCGACGATGAGGGCACTCAATAATTGGACTATTGAATGGTTTTATAAAAAAGACTAATAATGTATGTAATTATCCAATTTTTATCCCCAGTTTGATGAGTTCCTGCTCCAAATTTGTTTCAGGATCTACCTGAATGGTATGAAAATTTAATGACTTTGCCATTTCAATATTCTTCGTATTATCATCAATGAAAACCGATTCCTCAGCCTTAATATCATATCTTTCCAAAAGGATATGCCAGATTTTAGGATCAGGTTTGATCAGTTTTTCTGTTCCGGAAACTACAATTTTACCCTCAAATATCTGGAAGAAATCATAGTTTTCCAATGCATAAGGAAAGGTTTCTTCCGACCAGTTGGTCAGTCCGAATAGGTTATAGTCTGTATTTTTAAGCTTTCTGAGAACTTCTACATTTTGTGGAATATCGCTTTTCAGCATGACCGTCCAGTTGTCGTAGAAAGCGCGGATCTCTTTTTCCCATTCAGGGAATTTTTTCACCTGTATTTCTGTTCCTTCAGCAAGACTTCGTCCTCTGTCCTGTTCTATATTCCATTCATCCTGGGCGATATTTTTCAGGAAATATTCCATTCTTTCGTTATCGTTAAAATAATTTTTGAAGAAATATCTTGGATCCCAGTCCATTAAAACACCACCAAAATCGAAGATAATATTTTTAATTTCCATATCTGTTCGTAACCTTTTTTAATTTGTTATTCTTTTTCAACTGCAAAAGTCGCAAAAGTTTTTTACGCTTATACATATTTTAGATGTAAAAGTTAATTATGTTGGAAACAATAATATGGGATAAGCAGAAAATCAAAGATTTTCCGGAGCTTATAATAGCTAAAGTGTTTAAAGGCTTGTTCAACCACCCCGTCAAAAATTCTTTGAATTTTCGTCACCCCTCCGGAGGAAGGGAATTTAATTCTACGAATTGCAGTTGTCTTAACAGATTTTTTTTTTGCGTATTGCAAAGAGGAAGTTCCTTTTATGGGATACGTTTTAAGTCACAATTATTTTACGCTGCAAATCGGTAACTATAAAAATCTTTGAATTTTCTTAAAACTTAAGTGTACTTCTTGTGCGTGTGAAGTACCTTATAATAACTTAAGTGTTTAGAAGCTTTTGTGATTTTTTTGGTTGAAGTATGCTTCGCCAGTTATACAGATGGATTATTCCGGTTTATAGAATTTATACTGTTCATTTTCGTAGTACGCATTAATATGGTGCAGGCCATTGGTCAGGATGATTTCTTTGGCTCCGATAATGGAGTTATATCTGGCGGTCTGCTCAAAGGTTTTTTCCGTCAGCTTGATTTGTGGGGCTTTGCATTCGATCAGAATAATGGGTTCTGTTTTTTCGGTGATCAGAAGGTCTATTCTTTTGGTAAGGCCGTTCAGAAGGATCTTTTTTTCAGTAATCAATGCCGATGCAGAATAGCCTTTCACCGTGAGGTAATAGTGGATCCAGTGTTGGCGTACCCATTCTTCAGGAGTGAGCAGAAGGTAAGTTTTGCGGACCAAGTCATAAATAAAAAACTTATCTTTGTCTTTCTTGAATTTAAAATCAAAAGTGTCCTGAAAATTCAGTTTTGGAAGTTCCATTAATAAGATGAAAGAATTAGATTTAATCCTCAAAAATATTAAAAATAAAGAAGTTTTACCTATTTATTTTTTCCACGGAGAAGAACCTTACTTTATTGATGCTGCTGTAAAAGTCCTTGAACACGACTTTCTGGAGGAAGATGAAAAAGCCTTTAACCAGACGGTCGTCTATGGAAAAGATACTACCTATCAGGAGATCCTTTCTCTGGCGAGACAGTTTCCGATGATGGGGGATAAGCAGGTGATCATTGTAAAGGAAGCTCAGGATCTGAGGTTTAACGAAGAGGAAAACCGTGTTCTGGAAATGTACGTGGAAAATCCTGTACCTTCAACCGTATTGGTTTTTGCCCACAAGCATAAAAAGCTGGACAGCCGGAAAAAGGCTGCAAAAGCTTTAGACAAATCCAAAGCCCTGTTTTTGAGTGAGTCTGTGAGAGACAGTAATCTTGCCAAATGGATTGCTGACGAATGTGTGCAGCTGAAAATAAAAACAGCCCCGAATATTTCCCAGCTTCTGGCAGAATATCTGGGAAATGACCTTTCAAGAATTGCCAACGAACTGAATAAACTGAAGATCATCCTGAAAGAAGGCGAAATACTGGATGGAACGATTGTAGAAAACCACATCGGGATCAGTAAAGAATATAATGTTTTTGAACTTCAGAAAGCTTTAGGGACCAAAAATGCAGATTCCGCTTTCAGGATAGCACATTTTATGGGTAAAAATCCCAAGAACAATCCTTTTGTGATGATGCTGGCCAATCTGTACAGCTACTTCTCCAATGTGATCATTTATCATACCATGGCCGGACAGCCGCCACAGGCTATTGCTTCGCAGATGGGAGTAAACCCTTATTTCATCAAAGATTATGCGGAAAGCGCAAGGCTGTATCCGCTGAAACACGCAACGAGAGTCATTTCTATCCTCAGAGAATTCGATATGAAGGGAAAGGGCCTCGGAGCAGTCAATATGGGGGAGGCAGAGCTGATCAAGGAGCTGGTGTACAAGATCATTAATGTGGATAAAATCAAGATGAAAGTGTAGGATGTTTTTGAGTGGGAGAGTTTTAGACTAAGAAAGTTTTTAAGCTGCAGTTGTTTTAGGGAATATTTTTATACCATATGAGTAGAACTGTTTTTGGATTTGTTTTGTCTGTATTTTTAATGGGTTTATTGGCTCAGAAGGCTTTTGGGCAAACGGTAAAAGGGAGTCATTATGAAGCTCGTATAGCACCTGAACAGAAAGCTGTGCTTGTTTTATTTCCCTGCTTTCCCTGTAATATAGAACATACAAAAACTGAAGCTGGCTTTTTAAAAGATATTGAGAAGAAGGGAATTACGACCATTCTTTTAGACTATAATCAGAAGTTATTCTTAACTGAATCTGAAAAAAAAGAATACGCAAAAACACTGCAAAAGATATTTAAACGTAACAAAATTTCCGGGGAGAATGTTTACCTCGGAGGTTTCTCCGGTGGAGGAAATGTGGCACTTCTTATGTCATCATTCTTAATTAAAAATCAGTATCCTCTGCAGCCCAAAGGCCTCCTGGTGGTTGATTCACCTATTGATCTGGAAAGGCTATACACTGGTGCTAAAAAGGAAGTCGCAAAAAAAGCTGATGCAGATGCCGTGGAGGAAGGGCAATATTTGATTGCGCTTTTTGAAAAGGAAATAGGTAAACCAGCAACAAACCGAGATAAATATAAAGCTTTGTCACCTTTTGTCATGTCCACAGATCCTAAAGAAAGTAATATCCAATACCTGAAAGATATCAAAATAAGGTTTTACTGTGAACCGGACCTGAAATGGCAGTTTGAAAAGAAAAAGAGAACCTACGAAGACCTTAACGCCTATATTCTGGAGAAAGCGAATCAGGCACTCCTGAAATTAGGAAGCCGGCATACCGAATTTATTGAGACCAAAGACCGCGGTATCAGGGCAGACGGAACAAAGCATCCGCACTCGTGGAATATTGTAGAGCAGGGGGATCTGTTGAAGTGGATGATCGAGTAGTTTTGGATTTGAGAGTAAGAGAGTAGGAGAATTGGTGTTTTAGAGGAAGGAAACTAAGAAAGTAAAACGCATGCCGAAACCCTGAATCCTATAATCACCTTCCGTCTTTACCTTTATCCCGTATTGTATTTCTTTAGCTGAAAACCTGTAACCTGCACCCCGAGAAGCTGTTCTCTATGCCTTCAATCCCTTCATTGACAGCTCACATATCTCATATTGACAAGTATCATTAAAAATACTTTAATAAAACATTAAAAATTACGAAATTAGCGGTCTTAATTTAAATCTTTTTGAACAAGTAGATTATGGAGCAAAACATTTTAGATTGTGTGATCGTTGGGTCCGGGCCTTCTGGCTTTACAGCAGCAATATATGCGGCAAGAGCAGACCTGAAACCTGAACTGTATACAGGTTTGGAGCCGGGCGGACAATTAACAACAACTACGGAGGTTGATAACTTTCCAGGATATCCGGCTGGGATTACAGGGCCTGAAATGATGATGGATCTGCAAAAGCAGGCAGAAAGATTCGAAACCAAAGTTCATTACGAAATGATCACCAAAGCTGAATTCTCTAAAGAAGAAGGCGGTGTTCACAAATTATATGCAGGAAACAAAGAAATCCTTGCCAAAACAGTGATTATCTCTACAGGAGCTACTGCAAAATATCTGGGTCTTGATGACGAGAAAAAATATGCAGGAGGTGGTGTTTCGGCATGTGCTACGTGCGACGGATTCTTCTACAGAGGAAAAGACGTTGTAGTAGTAGGAGCTGGAGATACAGCAGCTGAAGAAGCTACTTATCTTGCAAAGCTTACAAAAAAAGTAACCATGTTGGTGAGAAAAGATGTGTTCAGAGCTTCTAAAGCCATGATCCACAGAGTAGAAAACACACCAAACATCGAAGTGAAATTCAACCACGAGTTAATTGGGATTGAAGGGGAGAACAGCCTTGTAGAAAGAGCTATGATCATCAACAACCAGACTCAGGAAAAATCTTCAGTAGATGTAGACGGTATCTTCATCGCCATCGGTCACAAACCGAATACTGATATCTTCGTTGGACAGATCGATCTTGACGAAAACGGATATATCCTTACTGAAAAAGGATCTACAAGAACCAATCTTCCGGGGGTATTTGCTGCAGGAGATGTTCAGGATCATATCTACAGACAGGCTATTACCGCTGCAGGAAGCGGATGTATGGCTGCTATGGATGCAGAGAAATATCTTGCTGAATTACATTAATATTCAGTTTTTTATAATACAGAGCGTGCCCAATGGGTGCGCTTTTTTTATTTCAAGTTATCCGTAGTGCCCGTAAACAACAAAACTGCTTCCCCGGAAACAGTTTTGTTATTTGTTTTTATAAATTTAATGTATAGATTTTAACCAGATTTGATTATAAAATGGATCTATTTTTTGATGATCTTAAAGGTTTTGTTTTTACCATTTTGAAAATTAATTTTCAGAACATAAACTCCACTTGTTAAATTGGAAACATCGGAAGATTCAGCAATGAGTTTTTTTACCAATATTCCGTTGGAAGAATAAATTTCAATAGTGCTGATCTTTTCTTTTGATGTAACGACTAATTTGTCTTTTACAGGATTTTCTATTTGTATTGCTCTATTTTGGATAAATTCTTTAGTGGATAAAACTGGGCTGTTAAGTAAATATTTAACAATCTCAAAAGCTCCATTATACATACCTTGTCCGCCATATACAATAATGTGATTATCAAAAACCTTAATTGCATCGGCAGTATGATTTTGCAAAGCAGCATCATTTTCCACAAAGTTTCCCACTGCAGGATCTACAGTTCCATTTTGATCAAGCTTGGAGATGTAATAACTATATCCACCACTGTTACTTTTATTTCCGGCAACATAATAGTAGCCGTTTTTTTCATAAAGGTCTAAAAGCATCGTTTCGGTCGGTGGATTATAATTGAATGCAGTATCTATGGTTCCATCTGAATTTATCCTTTTTACTGTGCCGTAACCGGATCCGGTGCCTTGCATGTCTAAGCATGCTATTTTATTGTTGCTGTCTATTAAAGCCTTACTTATAGCTAATGGAGGATCGACTGTCGCTTCTCCATTGTTGCCGAAGCTGGTCATGATTTGGCCATTTAAATTATACTTTTTTATAGTATAGGCATAGAAACAAATAATACTGGATTGCTGATCCTGTAAAATATAACCGGGAATATTGGGAATTACAAGTTCTCCGTTATTTCCAAAGCTGCTGTCCTCAGTTCCATCAGAATTTAATCTAAACATATGGAGTTGGGAATCCATCGCACCAGTAGGATAATATCCCTCTCCAGCGATAAGTATGATATTACCCTGTTCATATAAATCGGTAAATAATACAGAATGTGCTAAAATTTTTGTTCCTCCGTTACCAAATGAGGTATCCGGTTGTCCGTTTGGAAGGAATCTAATGACATCAAAATGAGAAACGTTGTGTGTGACAGGATCCACTTTTTTGCAAAGCAATGTTAATTTATCATCGGAATGTCTTAAAAAGCCAATAATATCATCCAATTGATAATCCAATGAAATTTTTCCACCGGTTCCAAAAGTATTGTCTAGGGGGCCTGTGTAACTTATCGCTTTAGAAATCACCAATTGATTTGTACTGGAATCGAATGACCGATAGAAGACACTACTGTTGGTATCGGTCACATTTCCTAAGAGGAAAGTTCCTGTGGGCAAGTGATGTATTCCATTTGAAGCAAATAAAATATCCTTAGAAAGTTGGGAATAGAAAACATTAACTGTAAATAATGTTAATAGTAAAATTATTTTTCTCATTTTGTTTTTTTGCAAAAATAGATAAAAAAGAGGTCTGTCATTTGTTTTTTTTAGGTATTAAAGTACTCATTATTACTATTTTGTGTTTTTTTTAAATAGTAATATTTAACTAATAATCAACTATAAATATTTAAAATTCAAGAAAAATTTTCTTTCTTCTGTCTGAAATAATTTTAATGCTGAATATGTTATAAATAACTAATTCGTGAAAAAAATGATAATTAATTTAATGGTGTTTATTTAAAATCCTTTTTCTTTAAAAAGTGTTGTATAAAAAGAACTTGCGTCGTTGCGATGTCCCGAAAACAATCTGTTAAGCCAACTGCAATTCGTAGGATTAAATTCCCCTCTTTCGGAGGGGTGGCGAAAATTCAAAGAATTTTTGACGGGGTGGTTTAAAAAGAACTACCACCACAAAAGTCACAAAAGCTTCTAAACACTTAAATTTCCTGACAAATCTCTAGTTTTCTTCTTATGTGATCTGCTTTGAAATCGATGCAGTGGTATTTTGGACATGAAAAAACTGCTTTGGGAGGAAGCAGTTTTGTTTATAGATGGTCTGTTGTACAGATTTATCTTCTGGATTTTAATTTCTTATTTTCTGTTTTCAGCATTTCAATCTGTTCCTTTAAAAGGTTGATATAGTCCTGCTGGTTTTCTAAGATATACTCCGGGATACTGTAATAATTATTAAGGAATCCGCCTGAATTGGTTGAAGAGTCATTAAAATTGACTATACTGCCAGGCTTGTTTTCTTTAATATCTTCTACGGGAACGTCTAAAGCTTTGGCCAGTTTTACCCATTCTTCATCAAAGATCCTTACTTCACCGCTTTCTTTACGGCTGTAGTTGGATACATCTGTAGCGAGAATGTTGGACATGTATTCTTGCGTGAAGCCTCTTAGCTTTCTTAGATTTCTTAGCTTTTCCATAGTGGTGGGTGTGTTTTTTACAAATATAGAAAAATGTTTGGTTAAGATCAAGCAGTAAAGTATTTCTGAAAAGCTTTTCGATATTTTTAGAAGTATTAATCGTTCAGTGTGAATACTCTTTGAATATCTGTTAGTTGGTCGAAAACAGGTATTTTACGCTGATACTTCAAATTCATCTCCCAGTATTTTAGATCGTTTTTAGAAATTACTATATTTGCGGATGCACCAATCTCATATCAATAGTCTAAGGGGAATTGCCATTCTAATGGTAGTCTTGGTCCACGTTTCCTCATTATTTACCTTTACAACCAGATTTGAAACAACTCTTTTTTATTATGGAAAGATGGGTGTTCAGCTGTTCTTTATAGCATCGGCTTATACCTTATGCCTTTCGGCAGAAAATCGCAGAGAGGAATCCAATCCCACTCTTAATTTTTATATAAGACGGTACTTTAGAATATTTCCTATTTACTATTTTGGAATTGTACTGTACTACATTCTTCACTTATCGCAAGGCTCTGCAGGGGCCTATACTTTAAAGAATATATTTTTAAATGTATTATTGATCCATGGCTTTGTACCTGCAGCCAATGAAAGTATCGTTCATGGAGGATGGTCTATAGGAGCGGAAATGATTTTTTATATGATATTTCCTTTTCTTTTCAAGTTTATGAAATCGGGAAGACCTGTTTTAAAGGGATTGTTTGTTATCGCTCTGGGGCAGCTATTATTAGTACTGATTTCGAAAAGGATGTTTATTCCGTTTGAATATAGATATACGAGCATCTTTAACCAAATTTCTGTATTTGTTATTGGAATTATATTTTACCTCAAAAAGAAACATTTTTTAAGCTTTAATGGTGCTTTAATAGGGTTTGTCCTATTTACTGCTGCTTCTTTTTCACTGATGTATTTTGAAGTGGAATATCAGCATATTTTAATTCCTATTTTATCGGGTATTGCTTTTTGCTGTTTGTTTCTAATTGCTGAAAAATCCAAAATAGTAAATAATAGAATCTTTCAGGAAATAGGTGAAAAATCTTATTCTATTTATATCATTCACTTTGTATTTACTTTATATATTTTACCTAAGATGAATGGATATTTCTTGTTAACTATAGCCTATTTATCTGTTGTGGTATTATCCTATCTGATGTCTGTTGTCCTCAATAAGTGGGTAGAAAAACCATTTATAAAGCTAGGACATAAGGTGATTAATCTTTTAAGTAATAAAGAACCAAAGGCAGTATCGTGATCATCTGTTTTTCTAAGTGAACTTATCCGTAGTACATGCATTTGACCTTAATGAAAAACATCTTTACACTTCAAAGAAAATACCTAAATTTAAACGCCAGTCAAAAAAAATAATATGGACAGAAAGATTATAAAAATCAAACACGTTACAGGGACGTATACTATCAATATTCAGGAGGGAAGACTTAATGAAATGCAAAGCCAGCTGGACAAGTGCCTGAATGATGAACAGGGCGCCATTGTGGTGAAGGGAGAAAATGGAGATCAGTTTGTATATCCGTCGGATCTTCTAAAAAACAGTTTCATTTCCATTGTAGACAGGGAAGAGGTTAAAGGATCTTAAGCAAAACAAAAGGTGCGGAGGCTTTTAAAGACTACATTTTTAGTTTTGAAGGATGGGAATAGAGATCCTGTCGGAATAATGACTGAAAATAATTCGCCTGATTTTAAGCTTCTTATTAAGTTTCGTTAAAATTTATCCTCCAAAAGTTTTGCAGAAATATAAAATCGTTTTATATTTGCACCACTGAAAACAACGGTATAGCCGTTATTCAGGAGAGATGGCAGAGTGGTCGATTGCGATAGTCTTGAAAACTATTGACTGTAACAGGTCCGGGGGTTCGAATCCCTCTCTCTCCGCAAGAGAAAGCCTTAGAATATTTTATTCTAAGGTTTTTTTTATCTCAAAATATAAATTTAGATGCAACGGATCATGGCAAAATCCGGGGGGCTAAGCAACATGATTTGCTACTCTGAATAAGAAAAAAGAACGATCCTTCACTCCCCTAAGCTGTAATCTAAAATTTTTTATTTTGGCATTAAAAGATTCAGCGGCTGCATTGGTACTTCTTGTCTCGAAGTAATTCAATGTATCTCTGTAATGATTGGTTATAGTCCTGTTTAAAGTAATAAATGACTTCTTTTCTATTTTAGATAAAGGCAATTTTATTCGAGTTTTTGATTGCCCGTTAATTCGTATATTTTTTATCGCTCCTACTAATGATCTTTGTATTCATGAAAGTTTTTTTTAAGTATCTAATTCATAAATAAATAATTATATTAGCGAACAATTTCACGGAGTGTAGATATAATTGTCTTTTCATGAAATTCTTATGTTTTTGTTTCGAGAAAAAATAATGTTTGTATAAGCAGAAACCGCAAATTTTAATTAAAAAAATCTATGAATTCAGCCGAAGTAATGCATAATACAACATGGTTTTCGAAATTTTCATTATCCTTTTTAGCAATTGTTGGTGCCGCAAATACTGTTCTTTTTATAATTTTACCTCTTTTACCTTATAAAATATCACAGTTTATATTGCCAGCAGGATTTTTCACATTAGGATTGGCAATACTGTTCTCAATTGGTTTTTCTTTTTATTGGCACAAAAAAGAAAACAACGGAACTTTTAACTCTATACAATATATTTCTTGGCTTTCAACGTTGTTACGGTATTGGATTGCATTTCTACTATTGGATTTTGGTTTTCAAAAAATATTTGAAGTTAATTTTAATTATTCATATCATATCAATGATTCTTTATCAAGTGCATTAACAGGGCCGGAATTAACCTGGAAATATTATGGATTTTCTTACGGACTGGCTGTGATTTTGGCATTTTTTCAAATAATTGGTGGTGTTCTTTTGTTATTCAAACGTACCACTTTATTAGGCATTGCAATACTTTTACCTGTAATGCTGAATATTGTTTTGATTAATGTTTTTTATAGTATCGGGCCCATTACATTATTTACATCTATCTTAATAACATTAGGGTTAGTACATCTGTTTTTACAACAAAAAGTTAATATAATAAACTTCTTTAACCAACACAAAAGTATACTGCCATCAATTGGTAATAATTTTTCACGCTCAATAGCTCGTGTGCTATGTATTCTAATTCCTTTATTGTTTGTTATTTACTATAATTATGACGTTCACCTTTCAAAAAAATATTTTGGAAAATGGAAAGTCACATCGATGATCCGTAATGGAAAATTGGTTACAGAAAATCAATGGAAACAAGATACTTTGGCCTGGAAAACAATTTATATTGAAGAAAGAGGAAAAATGTATTATTGTCCGAATCCATATATGTATGTGGATAGTACTTCACTGTTTATGAAGTATCATCACGATGATAAAGAACAGAATTTTAAAGTTATATCTTATGAAAAAAACCGGAATAAGCCAGATACGATTCCTGTTCAGATTAACAATTTTAGAAATAACTCAATGCAATGGAAAATGATTTTATACAAGGACACTATTCAAATGGAATTAAAGAGAGAAAATCACTAACAAAAAACGATGCCTAACAGCCGTTTATCGAGATTGCGATAGTCTTGAAAACTATTGACTGTAACAGGTCCGGGGGCCGAATCCCTCTCTCTCCGCAAATGCTAAATAAAACCTACTGATAATCAGTGGGTTTTTGTTTTTATTAGATTCTTTTGTCCCACATCTTCCCCACATTTGTTATTCTACAAAGTTAGTGATTTTTGGATTCTCTACCATATTTGGAAAATAGTTGGAGTTGAAAACAAAACTTTTGCCTTTCGTAAAATCCCCAAACTAAAAATATTTTATCTTTTTTCAAATAAATAGCAATAAGTCTGATTTCAAAAAGAGGGGGCACTACCAAAATCAAAACAATGGGAGGGGGTTGTTGTTCATATAGGTATGTTGGAAACATATAAAAAGTAGTTTTAGATTTAAAGATTGTTTCTATATTTATGAGATATACAACAGCTAATAATTATGAATAACTATGAGTTTAAAATAATATCAAAAGATATTGAATCTGCAAACGAAGAATTGATGAAGATATGGTCTTCAATTTTAGAGAAAACTAAAATGGGTTGGCAGTACTCTCCATTTAAAACAGATAATTTAATTAATGTGGGTAGTGTGTCTATTCATGGGTTTGGTGATTATAATGTTTCTTTTGTAAGAAAAACAAAGAGTCAAATTACTTCCGTTATCTTTACAACTCAAAAGGAAAGTATCACAAAAGAACAATCTGATTTCTTTGAAGAAATCAATAAAAGAAGAAGTATAATTTTAAAACAAGAATTTATAATTGCTTTAGAATTTGATATTAGGTCTCTCTTTGGAGTTTCCTATCTCCATCCTTATCAATCTAAAAATATTTCTATGTACTGTATTAATGATAAACAATATGTAGAAATTGTACATAATGCTTATTCCAAAGAACAGCTACAAGAAGAGATACTTTTAATTGTGGATAAAATTATATCATTACTGTCTACACAAACTAATTCTAGATTTGAACATAAAAAGACAAGCTTATTAAAAGAAAGAACAAGTATAACAGTTGCTAACAAATTTCAAAATGATTTAGATTGGATTGATGAGTATCCAATTGAAAATAATCATTTTTTATTACCTGAATATGTATTTGAAGCACTTGAAAAAATTCCTCAATCAAAAAATGATTCAATTTTAAAACTATTAAGAGCAAGCCATCACTACGTTAATGGTTTGAAGTTACAAAATGCAAAAATGCCTGAAGAAATCACTATTACTTATTTCATGTCCTGTATTGAAGTTCTTACGGAAATTGAATTTGTAATGGGTGATAAGTGTGAGTGTTGTAATCAAGCAATTTATTCAATTAGAAAAAGAGTTTTAAACCTTGTTAAACATCATTTAAATGATGTTCTAAGAAAGATTTTTGATGAATATTACATTGATAGAAGTAAATATCTTCATAGTGGTGTAAGAAATGAAAGATACTATGCTGGAATCTCATTACCACAAATTTCTGATAGTGATAAAAATGGTTGTAAATTATATCCTTTACCATTCAATATAAATCTTATAGAGTGGACTGGTTATATAGTTAGAAAAGTTAGTCAAGAAGTATTTGAAAATTAAATTTAAATATAATTATAAAAACATTTAAAATTGAAAAAGAATATAACGAGGTCATTGAATTCATAACCGAAGCAGAATAGGTTTATTACATTCATAAAATTCTCATAATATTAATTTAGTAACACGACAAGTTTTGTCGTTTCCCTCATATACTTTTGTCTAAATATATATGTTTATGAGTGGCTGTAATTTTCACAACTCAATGAATTTTCGTAAAATTGCAAACCCTTAATAAGCACAAGAAAAAAGAGTATTTATGATGAAAAGACTACAAGTTTTTCCTTTGTTGTGTATCAGTATATGTGGATTTGGACAGATTCCTAATTTTCCAACTGCCTCTACACCAAGTGCAAGTAGTATTCAAAATTACTCTAATCAAAACTATAGTAACCCAGCAAGGTCAAATTTTCCCTCAGTTCCTCATGGTGGTTTATACAATCAAAAAAGTTCACAGATAGACCAGCAGAATATGAGAATGGTTCAAGAGGATTTTAAGAGAGTAGCGCAGGAGCAGGAAGCCAGAAGTAAACAGGAAGAATACAACAGGCAACAAGCCACAGAAGATTCTTATTACAATTTACCCTCTTTATCAGGAAAAGAAGGCACACAAGCCTATTACGATGCTTACACTCAATTAGCATTACTCAATACTGACAACTACACAGTAAGTCAAGCCAATTTCATTGTGGAAAATGCTTACTACGGGGGCAAACAAAATTTTAATCAATTTAAATCTGGAATTCAGAAAACTGCAAAGCAACTTTTGCAGAAGATGAAAGAAAGAAAAGAGGACACGGAAAGCAACACAGATAAAAATCTGATGATATTTGAATACTTCTCTAAAGACATGAAGCTGGGAGGAGTTCAACATAAAGCCTATAAATATGATTTTGAGGATTATATGGGGCAAAAAGACCATTCTAAGATGTTTGTTTCCAAACTACTCAAAACAGGCTCAGGACAATGTCATTCAATGCCTTTATTGTACCTGATGCTGGCAGAGGAAATGAACACAGAAGCCTCTTTAGCTTATGCTCCTAATCATACTTACATTAAGTTTCTGGATGAAGAGGGAGAGTGGCAAAATGCAGAACTTACCAATGGTATTTTTACAGCCAATTCATTAATTCTGGAATCAGGTTATATAAAATCAGAAGCTTTACAGAATGACATTTACATGAAAAGCCTGAGTAAAAAAGAATTGTTAGCCCAGTTCTATGCAGATTTAGCCAATGGGTATGCTCATAAGTATGGTATGGATGAGTTTGTGGGAAAAACTTTGGATAAAGCACTTGAATACTCACCCAATAACATTTATGCCAATCAGCTTAAATCCATGTATCAACAGGCAAGATTGACTTATGTAGCCAGTCAATTAGGAATTAAAGACCTTGAAAATCCAGAGGAACTTCAAAACATTAGATTTTATCCTAAAGCATTGGCTTTACTACAAGAGACCAAAGCCCAGTTTAACAACATTGATAACTTAGGATTTGTAATGATGCCAGAGGGAGCTTACGAGCAGTGGCTGGGTAATATGAAAGGTGAAGCTAACAGACAGAAAAGTGAAGAACTTGCTGAAAGAATGAGACAGGTTAATGCTGAAAAACAAAAGCAAAAACTACAGGAAGCCCAGAAACAAAAGAAAAAAGAATCTGACCAGTCTAAGGAGAAAGCCCAGTATTTCCCAATAGACCCAAAACATTTATAATGAAAAGACATTTACCATATAGAACTTTATTCCTAACTCTACTATTTTTATGGCTGAGTGCTGGAACAGCTAAGGCACAAAACAATCAGTTTTATAACGAAGCCTACCAGACATTAGACAACATGCTGAATGATAAACAGCAATACAGCTTCAAAGAGGCTGTTTTTAGTGTGGAAAATGCTTACTATCAAGGTAAGTTAGATACAGATAAGTTGAATCGAGAAATAACCTTTTTAAAGGGCTTTGCTAATGCTATTGTTCAGAGCAGGGATTTAACCTATAAATTGTCAGACAAGGACAAGGTAAGCAAGTATGCAGCAGTGTATTCCATCATGTGCCAGACCTTGCCCATTGCTATAAAAGATACAGTAATCCAGTACAAACCTTTCAACTATGATTTTGAAGATGTATTTGGGCATAAAGACATTACTAATTTGTTTGTATCTAAACTTCTGGCTACCAAAAAAGGGAACTGTAATTCTATGCCTTATCTGTACAAGATTTTAGCTGAGGAATTGGGAGTAGAAGCTAATCTGGCACTAGCACCCAACCACGTTTACATCAAACATCAAATCAAATCTGATGGCTGGTATAACACAGAGCTTACAAGTGGTATATTCCCACAGGATTCGTGGTTAATGGCTTCGGGATTCATTCATTTGGATGCCATAAAAAATGGAGTGTTTATGAAAGCCCTGAGCAACAAAGAAAGTCTTGCTTTATGTCTTTTTGATTTAGCACAGGCATACAATAGAAATTTTCCTGACAATGATGGTGAGTTTGTACTAAAGACTGTAAACAGAGCCTTAGAAGTTTACCCAAACTTTGCTAAAGCCTTAATTCTGAAAGCTGAAACACACAAAGCACAGTTTGAAAAGTTGATGGATAAACAAAATCTGAGTTCCACTAATCCTGAAAATATAAAAAAGGCTCAACAAGACCCAAAAGCTAAAGAACTCATGGAGCTAATGACTAAAGAATATACTCACATCTATGAGCTTGGTTACAGACAAATGCCAGAGGAAATGTATCTGGATTGGTTAGTTTCCTTAAAAACAGAAAGAGAAAAATACGAGAATAAAAAATTATTAAATAACTTTACGAAATAACCAAATGACTATGAAAAGAATTGTATTGACTGCTTTTATACTTGTTGCAGGATTTACACAGGCACAAGTGAAAAGTAAGCCACAGGCTAAACCAAAGGCAGAGAAACCTTTTATAAACCCTGTAAAGCTAACTAAAGAAGAAAGAAACAAACCTTATATGGATGAGGTTTTGAAATCCAAAGACCCATTAACTCCAGAGGAAGCAGAAAGGAGAAGAAAGAACATTGAGGCTGGAAACCCTTTTAAAAAGTATGGATATTATCCTAAAGTAGCTACTTTAAGCAAAGGAAAGTATTTAGAGTTCCATGACAAGGATTCTATTGTAAGTATTGGCTCTGTAAGATTCAACAAAAAGACCAAAGAGATTGTTGAATTCAGAGAAATTGATTTAAGTGACCCAGATGCACAACCTTATTTGGATACCTCAGGGAGGTGGTTTTCACCTGACCCTTTGAGTGAAGAGTTTAGTAGTTGGTCACCATATCATTATGCTTATAATAATCCAATCAATGCAATTGACCCTGATGGAAGAGAATCTAAATGGATTCCTACAATAGAATTTGATAAAAATAAAAATGGGCAGCTTACAGGCGGGCATTTAGCTTTAAAAATGGAAAAAGGAGATACTGCCGAAACACTAGCTAAAACACTAAATATAGACCAAAAACAGGCAGATAAATTATTTGCAGGTATGCAAGATTCTGGAGGAACGAGTATTGCTGTTCCTGAAAGTATTGCAGCACCTATTAATGATGCTATTACAGATGCTATTGTTAATTCAGGAGACTATAATGGTAGCTGGTTATCAGATAAAAACTATAATTGTTTTGCCTGTGCTTTTAGAGCTGGTAGTGGGGAAAGTTTAAAATCAGATTATTTTTCTTACGAGTTATCCCCAGGTGAGTTTCAGAGTTTCATTAAGTCAGGCTTTGAAAAGGCTGATAAAAAGCTATTTGGAAAAACAATAGTTGCTTTTAAAGGTGATAATAACGATGGGAGCACTGATTTGAACCATGCTGCCACATATCTTGGTACTTCTAAAAATGGAACAGAATATACATTTTCTAAGAATGGACTATTTGTAAGCCCTAAAATTGAGACTACAGGAGCCTTGAAAAAACAATACGGAAATAAAGTTGGATATTGGAATAAAACTAAGTAAAATTAACTCTATGAAAATCGTTTATATTTTAAGATTTATATTTATTGGATTGCTTTTTTTAGACTTCATAGCTCATTGCTATGTAAATATTTCCATTAATAAATTTTTTATTGATTCCACTAACTTGATAATTATTCTATTAATTGTTTCTTTATTAATAGAAAAATCTCTCTTTTCTGTAATCTTATTTCTATATGCTGTAGTTGTATGTTTATTAAATTTTTCTCCAATGTTTATGTCAGAAAAAGCCGTTGAGAAAATTTATTATAATATGTTTTTAGGATTGGAACTGTCGTCATATATTCGTATTAATATTAGTAATAAATATTGGTTAGTCAATCCAATAATGAATCTTTCTTTTTATTTGGCTGGTTATATTGTTTTTTTGGAAATTCCATTTAGACAATATAAAAAGCATCTTTTTCCATTTAATAGAAAATCATAAGCAAAAACCTCTTAATTATGTAGTTTGAGTTTAAAATTAGATGAAAATCCAATTTGCTATTTGTTTTTAATAAAATACTGATAATTAAATTGTTAATGTGTGAAATATCGAATATATTGTCTTACAAGATAAAAAAAACAAAAACTTCTCTCAAAAAATGGGAGAAGTTTTTGTTTTCTAGAATATAGTAAAATGCTTACACCTTGATTTTTGTTTATTGTTTCAACATTAAAAAGTGATGAAGAATAGGTAAAATTTCAATCTGCCTTTTGTAATGAGAAATGTGATGAATATCAGTAACTTAAATGAAAAACAAAGCCTCTAAGTCGTTACAATGCATATAGTGATATTAAAAATTTCCTCTAAAAATGAGGAAATTATTTTTTTCAAAAATACCGTAGACAAGCTACGTCTGTTTTTTGTTTTATTTAAGAAATTGTTTTTTCTGTAATTGTAACCATATAATTCGGTTTCGTTTCAGCAATCGTCAATGATTCATTGAAGTATCTCTCATATATACAATTTAATTGATTGGCATTTATAAATCCTTTCATTTCATTATCAGTGACTAATTCATAAATTCTGGCTTCCAAAATATTACCGTAATTATCACCTATAATCTCTAATAGATTTGGGTTAAGGAAATATGTAATATTATATCTACCTCTTTTATCATTGTTCAATGAGATTTTACAAAACGGTGTTATGAAATGATAAAGTTTACCTTCATGATTAAGTCCATTATTAGTAAAATTACCTTCAATTCTGATTCTCAATTTTTCATTTTCTAAAAAGCCTTGAATTTGAATTAATAACCGTCTAGTGTTCCAGAATGTTCTATTCAAATTATTGTTTGATTCTTGAGCCTCTCTTGGGTAAGATTTAAGCACTTTAGGAAATAACCAACTTTTCACTTTATCATAAACTCTATTTGAAGACTTTCCCTTTTTCAAACAGTTGATAAATATAAAATACACTCTAATAGACTAAAACTTCTTTAGCATATAGCCAAGGACTAAGTCCATTTAACGATTTATGCGGATGGTTACTGTTATAATCGATCTGCCACTCATAAGCAATTGTATTTACTTCTATTAAAGATCCGAACAGATATGCATCTAAAACATCTTCTCTGAATGTGCGGTTTAAGCGTTCAATATATGCATTTTGTGCGGGCTTTCCCGGTTGTATATATTGTAATTCAATGTCATTATCTTTACAGAAGTCCACAAAAACCTTGGATAAAAACTCAGGACCGTTGTCGGATCTTATGCGCTTGGGCTTAGGTCTGTATGTGATTAATTCTTTTAATCTTTGTACCAATCTGACACCTGGAATTGAATAAAATGCTTCATTAACCAATGACTCTCTATTATAATCATCAATGACATTCAGAACCCTAAACCTTCGTCCATTAGACAAAGCATCACTCATGAAGTCAATTGACCATGTCTCATTGACTGCGCCTGGGACAATCAGCTTCTCTTTAATCCGACACGGAATACGACGTTTGCGCTTAACTCTTAGTTTTAAATTAATATTTCGATAAACACGAAGGACTCTTTTCTGTTCCAAAGCTGACCTTTCAAACGTATCTTGAATCTATTAAAACGTTGATTTTTAAGGCTTATCATGCTGTAGTTTACATATAAAAGCCGTCATATTAGAACCTCTCTCTCCGCAAGAGAAAACCTTAGGATATTTTATTCTAAGGTTTTTTTTATCTCAAAAATAAATTTAGATACAACTCTGGTATGAAAGTATGAAGTTGGGACAAATTACGACGCCAATTGATCTGAATTGATCACAATATCAATTCAGATAACAGCTTTTGAAATGATATGATTGGTTATTAAAGTTCATATTTTTTAAATTATGGCTCAGATCTCGGAGTATTGTCGAGGATCATAGTGGCTAACTTGTTGTTTTTAAAATACATGGTAATGAATTGCTTCTTTTCATCTATCAGTAATAGATTTTTTTCAGGGACATTTTTTTGGGTAATTTGTGCACCTGCGGGATTCCAGTAGTATTTCTCAAAACCTTCTGCTGTTTTTATGCTGTCGGGCTTACCATACTTGGCAATGGCTTTCTCTTTTGCATCACCTATTTGAAATCCCATGTTTGAGATAAAATATTTTTTGTCAATTTTTTTGGCACTTTTAAAAAACTCCTTATAGTAAAGCAGGCGGTCTTCTTCGCTTGAAGGATAGTTATTATTGTCGCTGAAATCCATTTTTGAAAATACTTCACCGGGAATATTGTTGTTGTCAAAACAGGCTGTAACGAGTCTTGAATTATCAGAAAACAAAATAAACAGTAATGACTGCTGTAGGCTGTCATTGGTAAACCAGGCAGTATTTTCAGAACGTAAATGAGCTGTAATGACGGGTCGGTTCGAGGTTGCTTTTCCAAACATATTTTCTGTAACAGGATAGTTATCAGCAAAAAATGGTTTTATCAATTCTTCGGGACTCTTGATGTCTTCATCCTTTACGGCAATATCTTCTTCCTTTTTTTGCTGTTGGCAGGAAAAAAAGAATAGAGAAAGTAATAGTAGTGTGATTGATGTTTTTCTCATAATATTTATGATCATTATGGATTTAAAGTTAGTAAATATTGAATCATTAATTGTATACAGATATTATATCATTCTTTCCTGCCTGTCCATATACGATAGAATGACTGACTGTAAGAGCTGTTATGGTCATATTTTCCTTTAAGAATTTAAAAACAAGGTTCAGTATTATAAACCGGAACCGTATTTTGCATTTAAAATACTTGTTTTCAAATAGTTAAATTAGATTTGTGAAATGGGTTCGAATTTATCCTGTGGAACATTATAAGCTTTTCCAGGGGCTAGTTTTGCATCATACTATTTTATTATGAATTAACTGAAACCGATATCAGTTCTGTACATCCGACATTCAATATACACCCATAGAAAACCTTATAAAAAGAAGTCATTATTACTTAAAAAATAGAAACAATGAAAGCACTCCTGATTTTTTCTATAATGTTGTACCATTATGTTAAGCCAAATATTGCAACACCCATTACTAAAGAATATCTGAATTATTCTATTATAAAAGACGACAAAACCATTGGTAATATACGTGTGGAACGTTCTTTGAAAGACGATATCACCGAATATCTTTTTGAATCCAGGGCTAAAGTGAAAATCCTTTACAGTATTGAAATTTACGATAAAATGGGTGTCACTTTTAAACAGAATATGCTGCAGCAGGCTAAACTTTACCGGACAATGAACGGGAAACTGAAAGTGAATAATACCGCTACCTGGAACGGGAGTTTTTATAATCTTTCGGATAAAGATGGGGCGAATGGTTCTCTGAAACAGTCCATTTTCAGCTCTACGGCAAGTCTTTATTTTAATGAGCCCGGAAATCGAAAATCTGTTTTTTCGGAAAAATTCCAAAAAATGATTCCTATTCAGAAGATTAATTCCAATAAATACAGAATCGACCTGCCCAATGGAAACACGACTACTTACACCTACAGCAAGGGAGTCTGCACTTTAGTTGAAGCCAATACAGATTTTGCGAACCTAAAGTTTGTTCTCAATACCAATAAAATACATTAAAGGCTTGTCGAAACTAGTTTAAAATCAGCTGCTTTGAGCGAAAAAAGCCACATGAAAGTCGGAGGTTAAACAGAATACTCTTTTTTCAGATTTTTATCCAGTATAAAAGGGATGAATGGCAGTACAGATGCTATTAAATACCATATAATTCTTTTAAAATTCCATTTGTATTGTATGGAGGCTGACAGGAGTGCTATCAGAAATATGAGAAACAAAACTCCATGAATCCATCCAAAGTATTTTACGGCTTCGGGGATCTTAAAAAAGTATTTTAAAGGCATTGCAATGAAGAGCAGAATCAGATAAGAAAGACCTTCAATGAGAGCTGTTTTACGGTATATATTGATCATCCTGATACGTATATTATCGAAAGATTATTTTTTTAGGCAATAATAACTTATTCCATTGGAATAGACAACAGTAGAATGTTGATGACTGTCATATATAGTTATTTTTATATTTCTGCATGTTTTCAATGATACTAAACGTTCATTTGAAATCGCGGTGAATCGATAGTCCTTTAAGTTTTATTCAATGAAACGGCATCAGTAGAGTATGCTGCCATGGATGTTAAAGTCCCAATATCTATAAAAAAAACCTTAGAATAAAACATTCTAAGGTTTTCTTTATTTGCGGACGGTATGCATTGTTTGCGGCATACACAGAAGGTTTTAGCTTAATATATCACACGGTACAATACAAAGTACCCAGGGACATCTTTTTATTCCCGGAGGTGGGCAGCATGCTTCGGAGCAGCTTAATGCACCTCCGTTAATAGTCTTCAACTGATCTCTTGAAATTTTTTTAGAATTTTTCATAATAAAGTAATTGGGTTAAACTTGGAATTTTAAGGCTGATTTCCACCGCCGCATCCATCGTATGGCATGCATTGCCACTTTCCGCCGATTAAGCAGATCTGACCACCAGGGCAGTAGATCCCCCCTTTAATTGATTTCAATTCCTGTCTTTCGATTTTTTTTAAATTTTTCATATGATTTAGGTTTAGTTCTTTCGAAATTAATCAATTTTCATTAAATGAGTGATATTATTCTTAAAATGTTTATCATTAATGAATTTGTTTATGATACTTTACTTTAAGCATTCTCAATCAGGTAAAAACATAATCTGCAGGAATATACCCGGGGAATACTTGTTTAAAAGCAATCTTCAAACAGTTGATTTTCACATAGCTAAAATCTTGTCGTATGGCAAGCAGGCATTCGGGATGATTTTTTAATTTTGGTTAAAAGTTTTAATAAACCCAAATCCAGATAACATTATGAAAAATTTATTTGAATCCAATAGATTTCTTAGGTCATTCCTGATGATGGTCATCATTATATTGACCCCGTCATGGGTATACGGACAAAAACTAAAACCCTCTCAGAGTGGATATGCGCCTGTAAATGGCATCAAGATGTACTATGAAGTATATGGCGAGGGTAAACCTGTCGTTTTGCTGCATGGTGCTTTTATGACTATTGATATGAACTGGGGACCATTGATTCCCGAACTCTCAAAAACCAGAAAAGTAATTGCTGTTGAAATGCAGGGGCATGGGCATACCGCATTTTCAGACAGAAAATTAACGCATACCACTTTGGCAAGTGATGTGGAAGGAGTACTGGATTATCTGAAGATTGACAATGCCGATGTAGTAGGGTATAGCTTTGGAGGTGCTGTGGCATACCAGTTTGCTGTTCAGAGTCCCAAACGGTTAAAGAATCTCGTAATCATTTCTGCGACCTATAAAAGTAATGGATGGCTGCCGGAAGTGAAAAATGCTTTTAAAGCAATGAAACCTGACCTCTTCACAGACAGCCCCATGCATACGGCTTACAATGCGGTAGCACCTGATAAGACCAAATGGACTCCATTTTTGGAGCAGATGATAGCTTCGGCTGCAGTACCTTTCGACTTAGGAGATTCCAATATATCCAAAATATCTGCACCCGTATTAATCATAGCCGGAGACAACGACGGACTTGATAAAATGGAGCTGATCAGGACCTATCAACTGTTGGGAGGTGGTGTTTCGGCAGATCTTCTGGGCAGTATGCCAAAATCTCAACTGGCCATTCTTCCCGGACAGGGACATGTAACTCTCATGATGCAGACAGCTGCGATTTCAGCGTATCTGAACAATTTTCTAAAATAGCCCAATCCTGTTTATTCCAAGAACCGCAGATAATCTATTTTTACTTTAATTACAAATACTGAATATAATGAGAAAAATAAAGGTTATAACAATGATGACACTGGATGGTGTTATGCAGGCACCCGGAGGACCCGGAGAGGACGATTCGGGAGGATTCAAATATGGAGGCTGGACGGTTTCTTATGGGGATGAACTTTTTGGACAGCTCATGGAGGAAGAAATGAAATCCTCAGATTACCTTCTGGGAAGGAAAACATTTGAAATTTTTGAATCATACTGGCCTCAGCATGCTGATTTTTGGCCTGCCGTTAATGAGGGAACAAAATATGTGTTATCCGAAACTGTAAAAACATCAGATTGGGAACATACCGTTTTTCTTAAAAGTCTTGCGGATATTGAAACACTTAAAAATTCGGAAGGCCCTGACCTCCAGGTTTGGGGAAGCAGTAAGCTGGCTCAGCTGCTTCTTAACAATGATCTGGTAGACGAACTGCGTCTCAAAATATATCCGCTGATCCTTGGTGAAGGAAAAAAACTGTTTGAGAACAATGCAGTTTCAGCAGCATTTTCACTGACAGAGAGCCATGTGACTTCAAAAGGAGTCATTATAGCGAACTATAGGCGTAACGGTGAAATCATAACAGGAGAGGTAGAGGTCTAGAAATTATTTTAAACAGATCAAGATTAACAACTTAAAAAATAAAATATGGCTGCAAAATTTGAAGCAGGAATTAATATTGCGATAAAAATTCCAAAAAGTAAATATGAAAAAACGGTTGTTTTTTACCGGGATATTTTAAAGCTTGGTGTCGAAGAAAAGTCCATTACCCATCCTACGGTTTCCAGAACACACGAAGTGAAATTCGGGAACAATATTATATGGCTGGATTGTGTGGACAGCTACACTCATTCCGAAACCTGGTTACAGCTTACCGTTCCCAATGTAGAAGAAGCCACGGAATATCTTCAGTTAAACGGAGTCGAGACCTGTGACGAAATCGAGGAACTCCCTGAACATATGCATTGGATTACTGATCCGGCAGGGACGGTTTTCAATTTGCAGAAAACACCATACAGATAGTAAATTATCAATAGGGTATTTGTTTTTTCTGTAGTATTGCAAGCCAGATGATACTTTGTGTAGCGCCTGAATAGATTTTAATGACAAACATACCTGAATATTCATGATTATAATCGAAAGAAACGAAGCCAATTTTAAACGTTATGGTTCAACAATAGATGAGTATGATGTACTATATCTTTTAAACAAGAAGGTAGAGCCCATTTACAGTGTGGTTTACGGAGATGAGTATTGTGCATCTGTTACCCTGAATGACGGAACGTTTATACCCTGTGTCGTATTCAGACATATCGGGAAAGCTGTGCGGCTGAACTATGAAGCACTGCACCAAATACATTATGGAATTAAAGATAAAAAGCCTTATGACCAGGAATTTGTTCAGAAAGGAATCATTGAACGTGAGTTGACTGCAGAGAATATATTGAAGTTTGACTCTGAAGTAGTCAAAATAGAAAAGTGTATATACGCAATGCCTGGAAAAATTGTCAAGGGAATGAGTAATGAACCTACGCATTATTTTCTGGTAAGATTTAAAGATGGAAGCTATGAAAATTTCCGCCGTGGTGAAGGACTGTTTTATGAAGTGCCGGTCAATAAAAATTTAGACAATATTGTGGAAATATTTAATTCAGCATTAATGCTTCAAAACAATGAAATTATTAAATTAAAAAATTTGTCGGATTGGAAAAATAATGAAGAGAATTTAAAAAAGATACATATTGCCAAGCCTTATTTTGTATGTTATATTGGTCATTCTGATTACAACGATTTTCCTGAACATATAGCGCGTATCATCAGCAGCAGGAAATAAAATATTGCTTTCTATCTTCTTTTTTACCTAATCTGCAAATCACAGCGAATAAGATACGACCGATTATAGCTAAATTTGTGTTTTATTATTTCTTTGTGTAGAGCAAACTGAGTTTTGCTCAATGCTAAAGTTTACCTTTTTACTAAAATTAATGATATACAATCAGCAGGAGTTTGAGATCAGAATGGAGTGGGGCCTGAAAGGTGCAGAGATGCTTGCACCGGTTTCAGATGTGATGATTATAGTGGATGTTCTTTCCTTTTCTACCTGTGTTGACATTGCGACACAAAGGGAGCGGTGATCTATCCTTACCGTTGGAAGGATGAATCAGCAATAGACTGTAGGTGCAGAGTTGGCTGATTTTAAAAGAAAATTTACAGACGGCTTTTCTCTTTCTCCTACCTCTCTGTGTACAATTCAGTCCGGGACAAAATTAGTATTGTCTTCTCCCAATGGCGCAACACTTAGTTTGTCGACAGGAAACATACCTACTTTATGCGGAAGTTTGAGAAATGCAAAAGCAGTAGCAGCCTGTGCAAAAACTTTTGGGAAGAGAATTTCGATCATTGCTGCCGGAGAGCAGTGGCCGGATAAGTCATTGAGGGTTTCCTTTGAGGATGCCGTAGGTGCAGGTGCTGTTATTTCTTATGTAGAGGGAAAATTATCTCCCGAAAGCAAAGCCAGTTTAGCTGTTTTTGAAAGTTCCAAAGAATCCTTATTGTCGGATATTAAAAAATGCAGTTCGGGCAAGGAGCTGATTGATAGAGGATTTGAAAAAGATATCATATTGGCCTGTGACTTTAATGCAAGTGAGAATGTTCCTGTGCTGGAAGGTGGTTGTTTTTATAAAAGGTTCTTAGATAAAACCGCCATCAGTTGAAATCCTATAGCCCAGTAAACTCAAAAGATAATAGCAATTGGGTGTAAGCTCCCGTGCCTACACCTGAATGATATGAAATCTGCTCTTGAATTTAAAATATCGAAAGCTAAACCGGTATTGAATTGTCTGCAGCAAGCCTTTTGATGGTAGCCCATTGTTTTAGGGTAGTACGTGCTTCCGCAGCAGGGTAGCCAAGATAAGTCTTTCCTGCAGGTACATCACCCACAACACCGGATCCTGCACCAATAGTAGCGCCATTACCGATAGTAGTGTGGTCTTTAATAGAGGCACTTCCGCCAATGATAACACCATTACCCAGTGTAACACTGCCTGCAAGACCGCTATTACCAGCCATAATACAAAATTTACCCAATACGCTGTTATGGCCTATTTGCACAAGGTTATCAATCTTACAGCCATCACCAATAATCGTAGAACTGAATTTACCACGGTCTACACAGGCTCCAGCACCAATTTCTACCCAGTCGCCAATAACTACATTACCGATTTGCGGAATTTTTGCCAGTCCTCTTTCAGGGCAAGGCCTAAATCCAAAACCATCAGCGCCGATCGTTGCGTTGGGGTGCAATATGGTATGTTTACCAATGTGGCAGTTTTCTCTGATCACAACACCGCTCCATACCGTACTGTTTTTACCTATGGTACTGGCGTCTAAAACGGTAGCATTAGGGTAAATGGTAACATTGTCGCCCAGTTCTGCTTTAGGACCTATGTAACAGCCTGCACCAATGCGGACACCTGCACCAATAATAGCGGTAGGGTGTACCCATGCAGTAGGGTGAATGTCTGTATCAAATTGGGGGTGATGGGGTGCAAACAATTCCAGTATCTGAGACATGGCAAGGTCTGCATTATTAACTTTTATAAATGCTCTGTTTTCACCGGGTTGAATAGAGATATCATGATTAACAACAGCCACTGAAGCTTTGCTGTCTGCCCAAAATTTCTCGTATTTTTTATTGCCTATAAAAGTAATTTGGTGATTGCCGGCAAGTTCTATTTGTTCCGGTGAGGAAACAGAATGAGATGTGCTGCCTACTATATAACCCTTTAATAAAGTGTTGATTTCTATTACTGAAAATAATTTCATAAGTACTTATTTTTTTATGATCCGTTCAGTAACCAAGTGTTTATGTAGGGGAATTACCGTAAACTAACCAGGAAAGTGATGAGATTTAATTGTTGGTCTGTAAGAGCAGTACTCTAACAGAACGCAAAAAAAAGAAAAATATTTTAATAACTAGGTATTTTAATTATTAAATTTTCAAACTACCTGGTTCTTGGTATGTTTTTTTTTTGATGTTACTTGTTTTTTAACAAAATATTAGCAATTTTTTTACTTTATAAATGGGATTGTTAACAACACAGGTTAAAAAGATGGTCTCCCTATTTTCAAACAAATTAAAATTATTAAAGCCGGTTATTAAACATTTTGATCAAAAGTAACTTATCAATGTGTAGGGTAGTAAGATTTCAAAATCTTTTTTGCTTTTTCCCCAAATTCAGTGATAGAAAAGAGCTGCGTGGTTCTGTCCCTGTTTTTGGTGAGAGAGCAAAGGGCAATTTTATATCCTTCTATGCATTCCAACATTTCAAAATAAGCCTGAACAGGTTTTTCATTTTTTTCTATACCGATAATTCCATTATCCATTGATATTTTTAACGTATTTAAACCTTCCGATAAGCCTTTTCCTGTAGCTTTCACATAGCTTTCTTTTAGGGTCCACAATTCAAAAAAATGGGCATTCCTTTCGCTTTCATGAAGCCGCATGAGCTTTTGGTTTTCTTCATCCGTAAATGCCAATGAAGAGAAATCGGTTTTTACATCCGTTATTTTTTCAATATCAATTCCTACTAAATCTTTTGACACCACGCCAATCACCCAATCGCCGGAATGCGAAATGTTAAAGTGAAAATCTGGGTTTAGTGGAAGATAGGGTTTGCCGAATTCCTGATAGTCGTAGCTTATTTCATTATTGCTAAAACCATGATGTTTACACAGAATGAAACGTATCATTAAATCGCCATATAATGACCGTGTTGCATCGATTGGTTTCCGGAACCGCTGAATCCTTTCCTGTTTTTCAGCAGAAACATACTGAATCATTTCCTGAAATAAGGTTTTCTCTAAAATCTGATCAATATGTATGCAGTATATATTCATTTTAAGACCAAATTAAAGAATTCCAGTTGTTTTTTTTAGCAAATGCCATCAACCTTTTGTCAGGATTAATGGCCACAGGGTATTTCACCGAACAAAGCATTTCGATATCATCAGCCGAATCTCCGAAAGAAGCACAATGCTCCAGATTGAGTTGATTTTTATGGGCATGTTCACGGATCAGTATAGCCTTCTGTTTTCCGGAAACAACATTGCCTGCAACCTCCCCTGTATAGATGCCGTCTTTTATTTCCAGACGTGATGAAATCAGTTCCGCACCTAATTCCTCAGCTAAAGGCTGTAAAAAAAAATCTAAAGATCCCGAAACTAAAATAGTCTGAACCCCTTGCTTGTTTAATGAAGTGATCATTTCAATCGCATTTGGAAAGAGTTTTCGTTTGTATTTTTCCTGATAGCATTCGGTTCGTAATATGCTCATTTTCTCAACAGAAATGCCCTTGTACTGTCGGTAGATAGAAGCCGTTGACAGTTCACGGCTGATTTTATCAAGAATCGTCCAGTACATAAAGCGGACAGGAAGAACTGTCTTCCAAAGAATGTACTTAAGTGGGGACAGTATCCGTTTTTTAATATACAGTAACGGCTCAACAATGTTACTTTTGGTTAATGTTCCGTCTACATCAAAATAGGCAGCATGTAAGTTTTTTGGTAAATTCATCATATTTTACATTGTTTTAATGGTACTTTTAGATATTAGTGTTCATCTGAAATGATTTAAGTAACTCTATCAAATCAAATCAAATCAAAAACTATATAAAGCCCCATTCATTACTATTACAATAATGATGGGGCAGGACATACTCTGTAAGTTGCCACTCAGAATTTTGTCTTAATTTTTTATAAGGTTAGAGAATTATTGATCTGAAATTTTGCCTAAATGGACTGCCAGATCAGGAGCATATTCTTCTCCTACACAGCCCAAATGATCTCCCTCAATAACTGTGATGTGCAGCTTTCCAATACTTATCTCGGACCATAATTCAACGATGTCATCATTGATTCCGGTAGCTGTTGTCGTACGTTGATCCTTTGCTTTGAAATAACGGATATCTCCAAAATAAGGCGGTGAAACAAATCTGGACGCTTTAAAGTTTTGTGCAAAAGTGCTGTACGTACGCTCAAGCATTTCTTTTGGCATTTCACGGCCTGATAAGTTTTTCATAGCATTGAGATAAGCATCAAATCTATCTGATTGGCTGACTGCTTTCATGTGGTTGAAAACAGAACTCGCCTGAATCAATTCTTTGCTTCCCTGCATCGTAAAAATCGATTCTTCTGGAAGTTCATTCCTGTTTTCCTGTAGCGTACGGGTTACCCATTCCATGAATATATTTCCATTCATTTCACCAAATCCGGCATCAGCAGGAGTAATTCCAAGATTCGGCAGGAAGCGGAACTCAATAAATAAATCATCATATACCTTAAATGGAACACGGATCGCATCGATAATGCACAGATCGATCACCTCAATTCCTTTTTCGCTCAATCTTCTGGCCATTTCTACAGCAATCATACTTCCAATGGAATAACCGATGAGTTGTATTTTTTTTGCACCATTTTCAATAATAGAAGTACAGTAATCATCGGCAATACGTTCGACCAGTTCATCACTTTCTATCGAGCAATAGGCGTCAAAATCTCCGACGGAAATTCCGTACACGGCCCCTGATTGCTGGTTGACCATTTCACGGATTAAATGCTTATATCTTTCCAATGTACCACCCCCTGCATGCAGAATGATGCGGTGTATTCCTGATGGGTCACCGCCAAAATGAGTAAGTGTTCCGATACGGGTTGCTTTTTTGGATTCTTCATTTTTTTTCTGAGTACCTGCGTTGTGCTCATGGTCCCTAAAAAAGTCAGCTAAATCAGCAATAGTAGGGGAGGTCAGAATTTGTCTCAGAATAAGGTCAAAAGTGAGATTGCTGCTTCCCTTACCTGTAAAAATATCACGTAATTTTCCCGCCATTTGGGCTGATATCAGTGAGTCTGCCCCAAAGTCGTTGAGGTTCTGGTGCTTTCCAATGTTGTCTGTACCAAGCGAACTACACCATAAATCATGGATGGTTTTCTCAAGCTCATCCTTAAAATCCTGATTTCCGGCAGCGTTTTTCTCGGTTTCAAAGACACAAAGGTCCTCCAGTTTTTTCACATCCACTTTACCGTTCACTGTTACAGGGATCTTATCAACCAACTGGATATGAGAAGGTACCATATAGGAAGGTACTTTTTTACCTAAAAATTGCAGCAATTCAGAAGTAAAATAACCCTCAGATTGATCTGTTGCGGGAACAATAAAGCCAAATAAGGTTTTGATTTTACTGTTTTCTGTATTGGTTTTTGCAATGACCACGGCGTTGGATACTTCAGGATGGTCTGTTAAGGCTGATTCAATTTCACCTAATTCAATACGGTGCCCTCTTATTTTTACCTGCTTATCTCTTCTTCCTAAAAATTCAATTTCACCTCCTGGAGTATATCTGCCTAAGTCTCCTGTTTTATACATTCTTTCAGCATCTGCAGGATGCGGGAAAAAGCGTTCGTTGGTAAGATCTGGATCATTGAAGTATTCCAGTGCCAGTCCGGAACCTGTGATGAAAAGGTCTCCTGATTTCCATTCCGGACAATCTCTCATCTGCTCGTCCAGAATACGGAAACCCTGATTGGAAAGCGGTCTTCCATAGGGTATGCTGTTCCAGTCAGGTTGTAAGCCTTTGTAAATGTGAAAATTAGACCATATAGATGCTTCGGTAGCTCCACCAAGACTGATGAGCTGTACGGAAGGAACCATCTGTTTTAATGTGTCAGGAAGATTTAACGGAATCCAGTCTCCCGACAATAGAGCCAATCTGAAATGGCTGAGAGATGTGCTGACCTCTTGCTTTTCTGTTTCCAGAAAATTGACAAACATCTGCATTAGAGCAGGAGCGGTGTTCCATACCGTTATCTTTTGGTTTTGCATGAGCTCCAACCAATGCGATGGATCACGCTGACGATCCGGTTGAGGGTAGATGATGGTGCCGCCAAGTCCCAGTATTCCGAAAATATCGTATACAGATAAATCAAAACCAAGTTGTGATAACGCAAGGACACTGTGTTTTTCATCAATGTTGAAACGTCTGTTGATATCTTCAATCGTATTCATAGCTCCTAAATGAGAGATGACCACTCCTTTAGGTTCACCTGTAGATCCTGAAGTGTAAATCACATAAGCCGGAGCACTGGGGTTCTGTTTTGTCTTTGATGAAATATCTTCAAGATCAGTTTCTGTATGATTCTGCAAAGTATCTACAGCGATAATATGCACATCATCTTCAGCTCCATATCCCTGTTGACTGATTTCATCGGACGTAAGCACATAACGGATTCCGGCATTTTTGATAATCTTTGTCCGTCTTTCAGCAGGTTGGTTCAGGTCTATGGGTACATAAACGCCACCTAATGCAAGTGCCGCTAACACAGAAGTAACCTGATGATGTGATTTTGGAAGGGTGATGGCTACTTTATCCTGTTCACGGCAGCCCAGTTGTTTCAATTGCAGAGCGATGGCAGCTGCTTTTTGTTCAATGTCTTTATAAGTGAATGAACCGTATTGGTCAACAACAGCTGTTTTTTCGGGTAAAGTTTTGAAATGAATCATAACAGGTTCATGAAGTAACGCTTCTGGTAATGTTGCGAATTCATGGTTCAGCTGATTTCTTTCCAGCTGTTGTCGGTCGGATAATGAGACCAATTCTTTTTTACTCCAGAATTCGGGGGTCTCTGCAAGCTGATTGAGAAGCATTTCAAACGTTGAAAACATATCGTCAATCATGTTTTCGGGGAAAATACCATCACGCGTATCCCAATTAACCGATAGTCCCTGTGCAGTATCTACAACCTGGCAGTCAATAAATACCTGGGGAGTCTGGCTGATGTTGTAATCTCCGATCTTTCCTTTTAATCCGGTATCGTCACCGGTATCCAGCAGTCCGATAGCGCTGGTTAATACCACCGGTAAGATGACCCTTCCGTTCTGCTGCTTTTTGGTCATTTCGCGAAGTACCTCAACTCCCGTAAATAAAGTATGATCCAGATCGTCAAACAGCTGGATATTCATATCTTTTGCCATTTCACTGAATGCCTTTTGTTCCCTGCAATCCACTTCAAGCAAACTTACAGAAGTAAAATCACCCACAATCTGATGCACTTCCGGATGAAGAGGCATACGGTTCAGTACGGTAAGATTGAGGCAAAAATGAGCAGTCTCACTCCAGCGTTCCAATACGGAAGCATATACTGCCGCTACCGCTGAAGTAGGCGTAATGCCGTATGAATTGGCGGTGGTTTTAAAGTTTTCCCATTTCTGTTTCCCGATAAGAGTACTGTTTCGGGTAAAGTGATTGGATGAAGTGTTTTCACGACGGGAAGTCGGTAGATTAGGCCCCACTGGCAATGTTTCTACACGGTTGAGCCAATAATTCCGGTCTCTGGCGTAGGCTGCTGTTTCACGGACACCTCTTTCCGCGATAGCATAATCCCTGAAACTCAGGCTTAATGGTGAAAGCTGCGTTTCGGGATTAAAATATAGTTTTTCAAATTCTGCCATCAGCATCCACATGCTGATCCAGTCTGCAATGAGGAATTCCATCGAAAAATGCAGGACAGATTCTTTTTTATCCGACTGCGTTGTCGTTACGGCAATATCGAATAACGGCCACTGTTCCGTATTATATACACGGTGGCTCATCTTTTCGCGTACATTCGTAAGGCTATTAGTCTGTTCCGGAATCGCTAACATGGAAACATCCTGATAACTTACCTTAAAACGGGGCGTTTCTTTCTGAATAGTCTGAAACCCCTGATTGCTCACCGTAGCTCGTAGCATTTCGTGTCTTTGAACCAAGGTGTTCCAGGTGTTTTCAACAAGCCCGTGGTCCAAAGGGTTATATTTTAATTCCATATAAAGATGGCAGGCTACACCACCATATCTGAAGCCCGGATTTCTTCCCAGAAGGTAGGCCGACTGTACGTCGGTAAGAGGAAACGGTTTATAACGGTTTGGCAGGTCATCATTTATGGTAATGGCTTTCTTCTCTGCTTCCAGATAGTCAAGGATTTGAGTCTTATTTTCCTTGAGCAGTTCAATATCATGGGTTTCGATTACTCCTTTCGGAGCTTTAAATTTTAATTTTCCATCTTCTGTCCAAAGCTGAATTTTCTTTTTTCGCATGCTGTTCATCAGCTCCTGAACATCAACCGATTCTATATATGTCGTCATATAAAAATACTAGGGTTATTACTATTATTTGATTTTCAACCGGATTAGTTTACACTTACTTCTTCCGGCTCGGCTGGAATTTTTCCGGCAAGTTCCATCAGTGTACTTGCTTCTATCTGCTCATATGATGCATCAGGTTTTAATGTCGGAGATCCTAAAGCGTGGGTCAGATCATGCCATAAACGGGTACATAATAATTCCAGATGAGCTCGCTGTTCCGGTTTTTTTTCGCCTCTGATGAAACTTTTCATCATTTGCAGGTCTTTTCCAATGGCTCTTGGCCACTGTTTCTGAAGGATTTCCTGATAAGTTGGGGGGAATTCAGGCCCCAAAATCAGGGTACTTTTCTCATTCAGATGATTCTCGGAAGAAACATTTTTCAACAATTCATTATGTGGAATGTGGAGTTGGGTTTTCCATACCACCGGGCCGTGCGTATCTGTCAGAGACAAGGTGCCTCCAGAAGAACCGATCGAAATGGTGTGTAATAAATGCTGATGGTTATCAGGGTCATTAGGATTCACTTCATTATGGGCACGAAGGGTAAGAGGCATTCCTCCCCATTCACCTACAAGAATTTGAAAAGGGCCTGAATCTTTTACAACATGATGGATGTTCAGCGGTCTCGGGTTGGGAAGAAGATCAATCATCATCTGCACCATCGGAAACGATACCTGAGTAGCCAATGCTATATCAAGATAGACTGCTTTTTTTGTTTCAAAAAGATGCTTTGCTACTTCAGCAAACCTTTTAAAGGCGGGTACATGGACGTATAAGTTCCCTGTAATGAAATGTACATTATTCGATTTTGCTGTCCGTAGACAGGTTGCCAGGTCGTTGTGGTGAATAGGGTGCTCCTGTATCACATGGATTCCCTTTTCCATACAGTAAAGGGCAAATTCGGTTCCCTTACCACCCATTACTCCTGAACGAAGAATGATGCAGGCCAGATCAACTTCATTAGGGTCAATTTCACTGATGTCATTTAAAAGAGGTATATTGTAAGCCTCAGCACATTTTTTTGACCTTTCGCTGCCACCTGCTATCAGAGCTGTGATTTCAAATTCATCAGATAGTCTGCTGAGTGCCTCCAGATAAAACTGCCCGAAAGTAGATCCAAAAATAACCGTTTTTATTTTTCCTGATGTATAGTTTTCTTTGTTATTGTTCATGTTTTTAATCTTTATAATGTCCCTTCCTCTTCAAATGAAAGTTCTTCGATAGAATGGTCAATGATTTGAATACTGTGTGTGGAATCTGTTTTTTCAAGGTGATCCATGACGTAACCGACATCCTCAATGGAAGCGGTGTGATGGAGCCCGGGTTTTACTTTACCTTCCAGAACAGCCTTTACAATAATCGCTGCTATTTTTCCACAGAAAGGAATGATTTGTCCGATTTCGTAAACGGCAGTTTTTACCTTTTCTTCCCCCTCTGATTCCCCGGTCAGCTGAACCATGATGATGAAATAAGGACTTCTCCCAAGGGTATCCATTTCTACCGCAAAGCATAGTTTTTCAATCATGGCTTTGGGATTCGTTTTGTATTCAAAGCTGGCACTGTCGAGTGCTGCAATTGATTTTTCTCCCTCCACGGCAGCATACCATTCTCCGTTGTCGAGTTCAAGTCTTTGAGCTACCAGATGGGTTTCATCGTCAAAGAGGGGAAATAAGGTAATCTCTCCCGGGAAAAAGGGAAGTGTAATCCCGCTTTTTCGTGGCAATACATTGGGGACGATTCCATTTCTCCAGGCAGCACGCGGTGCATGATTTGGATGCAGTGCCCCTTCCAGATAATCTTCTGCCCCGGCAGTTGAAATTTGCCCGGAAGTACCGTAATAACTAAGCAATGAATGAACTTTATGAAACTGCCTGCCCAACCATATGGGGAAAAGTCCGGAAAACCCTGGTGTTGCTCCCGCCGCAAATACGATTGTATGGTCTCCGGTATCAAGCGGATCACTTTCATAATTGTTGTCTATTCCCGCATCCACCATATTGACATGATGCTGTAAACATATTTTGGCAATGCGTCTTGAATAGCGATGCGATGGTGCAGCACAATTCAGGATCAAATCACATCCGGCAATAAAACCGGCAAGACTTTCGTCATCTTCTACATCTACTTTTTCCCAGATGGCTCCAGGTAATAAATCAGACTGTTTTGCCTTTCCTTTCTCTGGATTTCTCCCTCCGATTTTCAGTGGACCAATACCGTATTGCTGCAGGGTAAGGCAGGCATGATGGCCTACTTCTCCGTAACCTCCTATTATTCCTATCATATTAAATTTCTCCTATTTCCATGGTTTCTAATTCCTGCTGCCATTTCAGGTGTTCTGTTTCTACCTTAGCGGCAACATCCTTTAACGTAGCTCCAAATAGCTCTCTCAATGACAAATTCACTTCAAACTGTTTCTTTACTTCTGAGAGAAAGCGGGTTGCTGACAGGCTGTCACCTCCAATTTCAAAGAAAACATCATTTCTTCCTACTGCTTCCAATGCCAGCAGTTCTTTCCAGATGGCTGCGATGCCTTCCTCCGTTTTGCCGGTTGGATTTTCAAAATCATCGGTACCTTTCCGGACATCTTCTTCTACCATAGTTTTTACAAGTTCTGCAAACGACTTTCGGTCTACTTTTCCATTGGCACTCAAAGGCATCCAGGGAAGGATAGTCAGTTTTTCAGGCATCATATGGGGTGGTAACAGTGTCTGAATGTGAGAAAGGATTTGAGTTTCCTTTAATTGATGACGCTCTTTGGGGCAGCTGGTGTCATACAAAATGGACGAGGAATCCTGGATATCTTTTGTCTGTACCTTTGAAAAACCAATTTTAAGAAAATAATTTTTCCATGATTCTTTATTTAACATAGGGCTAAAAGTTTCTCTGCGCTGAAGATCGAAGTGTTGGAATCCACGATCAATAACCCCCGAACTTACCAATGCTATGGGCATCAACTGTTCAGCTTCAATAGCTAAAAGCCTTCCTCCCTTATTTAATAGCAGACTGCTTATAAACAATCCCTGATCAGGGCTAGGAAAGCGGTGTAATGTGTTAATAGCAACTACAAAATCAAAATGATACCAGTAGTCTTCAGGGACCTGATTGTTTTTTAATTCAATGCCGTTTATCTGATAGCCAGCTTTTGACAGTCGCTCCGTAAAACTGCGAACCATCGCACGGCCTTCATCAATCACTGAGTATTCAATCTGGGTGACGTTAATTGCCCGAAGCATTTTTTCTGTTAAAACCCCCGTACGACCACCCAGGATGGCTACCTTGACTGGTGTTTCAGATGAAGTTGCGGTCTGACTGATCTTTTCGGCAACGGATTCAATTCCTTTCAGGATACCCTTATCGTGTGTGCTTAGTATTTCCGGAGATAAGAGATCATCATCCAGTAAAGAAACAGAGGGAATAGCATTGGACAGAATCTGACGAAGCATTTGTTTACGTTCATGCAGTTTCTCTCTGAATGTGTTCAGGAAAGGATCATCATTCTCAATAGGATTAAACTCAGCAGAAAAAAGGAGCTGGCCATCTCTTTCCGTTAAAATATTTTCTTCATGAAGCCAATTTAACCACATGTCTAATATGGCAGTGTGCTCAGGGCCAATGCCTGTTTCTGCAATTAATTGTGTTTGTAATTGTTTTATTTGAATCGGTAATGGATGTTTTAAAGAAGCATTTTTGGATTTATTGTAAGCACATTTTATGGTATGTTCTGATAAATCTAGTAATTCATACAGGAAAGTAGCTACCATCTGTTTTTGAATTTCGTATTCCTCTTTGAAAACTGATGAATTGGGAGTTGTCAACAGGTCATCAATGCGATCAGCTGACAGAATTTTTTCTGCCACTACGCCTGCCACCAAATGGGCAGAGTGATTGATAGATAGTACTGTTGCTGTAGCCTGGGCTACTCCGGGAAACGTTTTCAGTGCAGACTCTATTTCTCCGAGCTCAATTCTGAATCCATTCACTTTTACCTGATGATCGATGCGTCCTAAAAACTCCAGATTGCCATCCTGCCCGTAACGTCCAAGATCACCTGTGCGGTACCATCTTTCTCCATTAGCGGTAACGAAACGGCTATTGGTAAGTTCCTCGTTGTTCGTGTAACCTGAAGCGACTCCTTGTCCGCCAATCCATAATTCACCGGTAATTCCATCAGGACAATCCATACCCAGATGATTCACCACTCTGTATTTTTGGTTGGCAAGAGGTTTTCCGTAAGGAATTGATTTCCAGTTTTGGCTGACTTCATTGACAGGAAAGAAATTAGACCAGATCGATGCTTCCGTTGCTCCTCCGAGGGCGATAAGCTGACAGTTCTCAGCTCTTTCTTTCATCCTGTCTTTCAAATCCAATCCTACCCAATCCCCCGATACTAAAACCAAACGAAGGCTGGACAGATCATTTTCTTCCGAGGAACTGAGAAGCAGCATGTCAAATAGGGCAGGAACTGAATTCCAAACAGTCACTTTATATTTTTCTACCAATCGAAGCCATAACGAAGCCTCTTTTCGTTCTTCCTCTTGAATAAGTACCAACGATCCGCCTACCGCCAGCAATCCGAAAATATCATAAACTGACAGGTCAAAATCCAGGGCAGATATAGCTAAGGCACAATCTGAAGAGTTTACCTCAAACTTTGTATTGATATCCTGAATCGTATTCCAGGCAGCGGAATGGGTGATTTCCACTCCTTTGGGTTCCCCCGTAGATCCTGAAGTGAAAATGATATAGGCTAATTGATCTACATTCACCTGTATAGGTGCATCTAAAGCTTGTACCTGAGATATTTTATCCAGATTAATAATGGTAATATGCAGTTCCTCTGCTAAAACTTTAAGGTGAGGAAAATCAGAAAGAGTTGAAGAATCGGTAACTATAAATTGTACTCCGGCTTTTTTTAATATTTTCTCCTGACGGCCTGACGGTTGTTCCACTCCTATTGGAATATAAAGCGATCCGCTTCCTAAAATTCCCATGACGGCAATAATTTGCGATGAACCTTTAGGTAGTACAACAGCCGCACGGGTATTCTTTTTCGAACCTTTGTTTACCAAAGCGCCTGATAGCTTTAACGCCTTGTTGGCCAGTTCTCCGTAACTCATTTGGCCAGGTTGATCTTTGTCCCAATAAAGAGCTGCGTTATGAGGATGTTGTAAGGCATACTGGAAAAAGGCCTGATGAATCAATTGTGGCTTAATTTCTGCTGAGGTCTGATTGACTTCATTTCTGACTATTCTTTCCTGCTCGCTTAAAAGATCCGGTAAAGGGTGTCTCCAGTCATTTTGCGATGACCAGTTCAGCAAATGGGTTTGTGTTTCAGCCAACGATTTTATCCTTTCTTCACTTAAAAAATCAGGATTAATATACCAGTTGATTTGCACATCTTCAGCAACTGTGATCGTGATAAGAACAGAAGGTGTGACCGTTGGAATTTTAAAATCAGATGAGCCGTTGTGAACAATCACTGCAAATTTACTGGTCAACGATTCTGTTGCTTTGTTACTGTCGGAAGCCCCAGAATGATGCAGCTCATTGTAGTGTGTCAGAAAGCTGTGATTCGATCCTATATTTTCAGTAACTGAACCTAGCGGGATGGATGCAAAATCATTTTTGCTGATGATATTTATGTATTCGCCTCCTTCCTGATCCGGCAGATCAAGCCAGGTTTTTAATGAAAGTACGGCAGAAATAACCAATACACTTTCCGGCTGCAGGTTTTGTTCGGTCGAATGATCCCGAAGATTGTTCCAGGTTTCCGGGGAGATATGGATTTTTTCCATATACCACGTACCATCATGGATGATCTGGGATGTTGTTTTATAATGAATTGAATCTGTTGTCATTAGTCATGAATTAAGATAGTGATTTTCTTGTTTGGGCAATGGTGTCTATCAGAGAATTCAGGTAGGTGGTACCCAGAGCCTGAATAAAAAAGTGATGGCCTTCAAATTCCTTCACCTGAAATTTTTCAACAGTCACATCCTTCCAGTATTCCATGATCTCTTTATTGGCATCATCATGTGTAGCACAATGCGCTTCAATAGGAATTTGAAGCTTTTGTCCTGTATACTTTAAAGATTCATGCGTACGTAAATCTCCGCGTAATTGGGAAAGTGTCCACTGTAACATTTCCGGATGGTTTAATATAGCTTGCGGAGTGCCACCCATCTTTTTTATTTCCTCAATAATTTCTTCATCAGTACTGGTACTGCTCATAGGATTTGGATCCTTCATATGAGGAGCGTGGCGCCCGGCTACAATGAGTTTTTCAGGGAATTGAAATCCTCTTTCCTGAAGGGTATGAGCTGCCTGAAAAGCTACTGCTGCACCAAAACTATGTCCGTAAATAATGTAAGGTGAGCGTACAACCTTTGGAAATACGGATAAAAACCCCTCTACCAGTTCGTCGATGGAGGCTGCAGCGGGAGAAGTGATATGGTTGCCACGTCCTGGAATTTCAACCGGAATGAAATCTATGTCACCGGTATTTTTTGCAGCATCGCACCAGGTTCTGTACAAACTGGCGCCACTACCGGCTGAAGGAAAACAAAATACCTGAATACGCTCTTCTGCATGACTGAATGAGGTTCTGTTTTCATTTTCCTCACGTATTTTTCTATGGTTAAAAGGAAACCATTTTTGTAGAATGTTCATATAGTTTTAATTTGTATAGTTTTAATTTGTTTTTTGTAAATCTACACTGAGTTTGAATTCCCAGTTTTCTGCCTCTACAATTTGATGGACCCATGATTCATAAAGAACCATTATTGTTTCAAGATGCTGCAGATCGAAAGCTTCTTCCACGACATCCCAGTTAATCAGGTATTCATCTCCTCTGCGGTAGATCTGATGGTCTATGACTACCTGTGGAGTCTGGCTTACTGCATACACTTCTTTGACTCCTTCCGGAAAGAAGTTATTTTCCGTATCTGCAGATTCACTGCTTAAGAGACTTGTAAATACGACGGGCATGACTGCTTTTCCCGGATTGTTTTTGTTTAAAGCACGTAGTACTTCCAATCCGTTTTTAGCCCTGTGTTCCACAGCCTGCCATATTTGTTCCTGAATAGCAACCGCTTCCTGTAAGATGGTTGCTCCGTTTTCAGGGAAATAGGAGATTAAAGCAACATTGGTAAAGTCACCCATTACCTCATTAACATCAGGATGAAGTCCTAGACGGTTGAAAAGGGTCATGTTTAAGGTAAGTGCTTTTCCGCCACTCCAGTGAGAAAGTAATTTTGAAAAAATCGCAGCAAATACTGCTGTAACACTCAGGTTGTACTGTCCGGCTTTTTTAGTCAGCAGTTCAATCGCTTGGTCTGATACAGCGAAATTGTACCGTTTGAACCGTGGGCTTTCAATTTCAGAAAGGGATTTTATGAAGGGTAATGCAGGTCCGGAAGGGATGTCTTTTAGTTTGGATTCCCAGTAATTTTCTGCCTTTTGTATAAATTGCTGATGCTCCAGATGCCAGGCTTTTTCATCTTCAATGTATTGCTTAATGGTATATCCAGGTTTTTTTATCTCCTGCCCCTGATAAGCTTTAATGATTTCCCGCATCAGAAGATCGGCGCTCCAGGCATCCAGTAAAAGTAAATCGACACTCAGGTGTAAAATGGTGTCTGCAGTATTGGCCTTGCTCACTTCAAAATGGAACATAGGCCACTGACCAAGAGGATATTTATGATGGGATCGTTCTGATCTGATACCTTCAGGCAATTCATTGGATATTTTAATGTGATAATAAGGCTGGTGTGGCAAAACGGCCTGAGTTCCGTCTTCATAAATGACTGTTCTCAATGCATCATGCAATCCGATAACTTGATTGACTACTTTTTCTAATTTTTCTACATCAAGTTCTGGCCATTTCAGCTCACTGTAATAGTGTGATCCTACATTTCCCAGTTCAAAAGTATTATCTCTGCCCATTAAAAAGGCAGCTTGTATCGGGGTCAGATCAAACCGCTCATAACGTTTCTGATGTATTTTACAGGTTTCAGATTGTAAATAAGCAATCAGAAAAGTTTTGTTTATTTTTAATCTTTCAAGCAGTTCCTGGGTAAGTGCCCCTTCCGGGGCTTTGAATTTGAGTTTATCTTCCTCCACCCAAAGTTTTACCTCTTTTTGTTCACATAATCTGACCAAAGATTGGAGGGTATCTGTATGTTTTTGCCATTCAAAAGATTCTCGCTGTGCCTGCATAGCTTCTTTTTCTGATGGGAAATCTATAGCACCGGCTATGAGTGTATTCAGGTAAAAGTGTTGTACAGAAAGTTTAAGATTAGCCCTGATCTGTTCGAAATCATAACCTCCTAACTGGCATGATCCTACATTATAATGGACGCCTTCTGCTTCCAGCAATTGCGAAATAAAACCGGCTTCCAACATACAAAATCGTAGAGATTCCTTATTGTAAACAGGATAAACAGCTTTCATATCTGCGACCAGATGTACTGCAAAAGCACCCTGATCCAGCCAGTCATGGTTAAAATTAAGCTGAGTGGGTGAAATTATATTTTCATTGGAAATCAATACCAGTTCCTGGCTGTATGGATCAAAATAGTAATAACCTTCTTTTACTTTTTCTACCTTATTGTTAAAAACGGTTACATAGATCTGTACAGGATATATTCCTCCTGAAGAAGCATAGTTGAAACGGATATTCTGATCCATAATCTGAGCGGAACAGAGATTTAAATAACCTTTAAATTCTTCAAATGAAACGGGTTTGTCGATAAAACTACGGTAGCTTTTTCTCCATTCACTGTATACATTTGGTGTTTTTATTTCAGCCAGTGAAATCCTGTTATTGGAACTGAGATCTTTACGTTTTGCGGTGCGGCTTTTTTTATAAGACTGTCTTTCTTCAAGCTTATCAATGAAGGTTAACCCATTCAGGTAATTCATTTGATCTGGTGTATAAAACAGAAACTGTGGTGGAATAGACCCAGTATTGATGTCATCAAATTCTTCGAACGTTATGTTTTTTTCTTCATAATAATCGATGAGCTCAGCTACTGAACCTAATCTTACCATATCACCTACGGTAGGACGATCCAGAAAGTTTGTTTCCAGTTGGTTGGCAAGACGTATGATGTCCATGGAAGATACTCCCAGTTCGCTGAATTGGTCCTGTTCACTCAAATCCGGCAGGTTAAATACTTCCCGAACAACTTTCAGGACAGGATGTATAGATCCATACTGGCTTTTAGCAGGCTTTGTTTCTTTTTTTGCATCAGATTTTTCCGATGAGGTGTGTTCATTTGCCTCCTGGATCAGTTGGTTTCGGTCAATTTTTCCATTACCTGTTACCGGATAATTGGCCATAGGAATAATCCTGTCAGGAATAAAGTAGGGTGGTAGGTAGTTTGCCAGCTGTTTCTTCAGTTCAGATTCTGAAAAATGATCTGCTTCCCCTTTTACATAAGCAATGAGTTTTTTGTTGGCAGCTTTTTCCCCAATAGGCAGGATAACAGGATCTAACCCAGGATTACATTGTTGAAATGCCATCTGAATCTCAGCAATTTCGATGCGGTATCCATTGATTTTGAGTTGATCATCCTTTCGTCCCAGGAATTCAATCATTCCATTTTCAATGTATTGTCCGTAATCCCCTGTATCGTACAATCTGATATTGAGTGTAGGGTGGATATAAAATGCTTTTTTAGTCAAATCTTCACGGCCCCAATATTCTAACGCAAGGCCTTTTCCGGCAATATGTAATTTCCCTTTTACAAATGTCGGGCATGGACGTCCGGATTCATCTAAAACATAAAACTCCTGGTTGGACAGGGGATATCCGTAAGGGATGGAGGTCCAGTCATCTTTAATTGCTTTAACTTCATAATAATTCGACCAGATCGATGCTTCTGTAGCTCCTCCCATACTTACCAGACTGGCTTTAGGCAAAAGTTTTTTCATACGGTCAAAAGTGGAAAGAGAGATCCAGTCTCCGGATAAAAAGACTTTCTCTAACGTGATGTCATTCTGTTCTGAAATACAATCCAGCAATATATTGAACAAGGCCGGAACAGAATTCCACAGGGTGATCTGATGTGTAGAAATAAGTGATTTCCATGCTATCGGATCGATTCGTTCTTCTTCTGTAGGGATGACAAGTTTTCCGCCTGCACCCAGTACTCCAAAGATATCGTATACAGATAAATCAAAGCTATAGGATGACAATCCCAATACAGCATCATTTTCGGTAACTCCAAAGCGTCTGTTCACATCTAAAATAGTGTTCACTGCTGCTTCGTGAGTAATGACAACCCCTTTAGGTTTTCCTGTTGAACCCGATGTAAAAATGATGTATGCAATATCTTCGGGAAGAATAGATGATTTTTCAAATTCAATCTTCTCCCAGGTAATATCAGAATGTTTAAGGTGAAGGAAATTTTCGGTTGATATTTCTTTTATTTCAAATTCCTGATCCGTGATCAAACCGTGTGCCTCAGCCTGCTTTATAATTTCAAGCGTTCGGGCTTCGGGATTGTTATGCGACATGGGAATATAGGATGCACCATATTGAACGATTCCGAGAATGACAGCAATGGATTCAAAAGATTTTTGCATTTGAATCACAATTCTGGCTCCTTTTTGAATGTTGCTGCGCTGTAGTAAAGCTGAAATATGATTGGCTTTTTCTGCTAACTGCTTAAAAGAGTAGCTTTCTTCTTTAAACACAATTGCTTCCCTATTGGGATCTTTTTTTGCGTATTCAATAATGTGCTCATGGAGCAAAAGTTCCGGATAAGTGTAGCAAGTTTGATTGACCAATCCCTGGATATCACGTTGATCATTCGGTCTAAGATCATCCAGTGTTGATTCCCAAAAAGAAATTTCCTGAACAGCATGTTCAATCAATTGGGTGTAAGTTTCAAACATTGCAGTGATTAATCCATCCGGGAATATGCTATTTAAAGCATCCCAGGCTACCACCGTATTTCCGTTTTTGGTCATTACCTGAGAATCCAGCCATACTTGCGGTGTTTGTGAAGACGAATAGCCGACTTTACCAAATACAGAAGCATCCCCTAAATCATTTTCGTCTCTGCTTAAGCCCAGAGCACTGGTAAATACAACAGGGTAAAAGAGGTCAACAGAAGGATTGATGCGGTTGAGTTCCCTTACCACTTCTATAGCAGAATAAGTTTTGTGTTCAAGGTCTTCCTGCATTTGCCACTGAAGAGCCAATGCATTTTCTTCTACACTCCGCTTTTCGCAGTTGATACTTAAAAGTGACAGATGGGTAAAATCACCAATCACTTTATCGATATCCGGGTGAACGGGATCCCGTTCAAAAACAGTCAGCATCAGTCCAAATTGCTGTCCCGATCCCCAGGCAGAGAGTACTTCTGAAAAAATACCCATCAAAGCTGCTGTAGGCGTTAATTTATTCTGTGCTGCGTGTTTACAGAATTTTTCCCACTGTTCTTTTTCAAAAGTTCTTTCAAAATGAGTAAATTCTTTTGATGTATGACCATACGCACTGATCTGTTTTTTTAACGGCAGCTGTGGAGGAGGAGATAAGCTGTCCATTCTATTCATCCAATACGCTTTGTCAGCTTCGTATCGGACCGATTTTTTCCTGAGTTCGATATACTGAAGGTAGTCACGGAACGAAGCTTTAATTTCCGGCAGATTTGCTCTGTATGAAGAATTTTCTGTTCGCAGCGAATATAAAAGCGATAAATCTCTCCAAAACAGACGAAGGCTCAATGCATCGCTGGCAATGAAATCCATCCCAAAGTGGATGCGCCATGCTCCCGTTGCCATTTCACTTACTCTAAGGTCAAACAGGGGTTGGTCCAGATGAATAATCTGACTTTCCATCTGTGCACGGATATCTGTAAGATGTTCCTGTAAATCCTGGGTTTCATTGATTCTGTAGACAGGAACGGAATAGTCCATTTCCGGAAGAATTTTTTGGAATCCGTTTTCATCGACTCTTACCCGAAGCATCTCGTGTCTCTTTATAAGATCATTCACGGCAAGCTGCAAAGCGTTTGTGTCCAGATCTTTGGTATTCATTTCAAAATAGCCGTAGCAGCTGATGCCGCCCCAGGGGATTTCTGAATTTCTGCCTACTACATAAGCATTCTGTATATCACCCAGTTTGAAACTTTCATATCGGGAAGCTTCGTTGTTGGTATACAAATTCAATGTAACATTTTCAGAAGATGTTAAATTGCCTTGTTCATTTATTTTTTCAAAAATAAATTCTGCCCAGCTTTGCAAAGTGGGTTCTCTCAAAAAGTCTGTGCTTGTGACTTCGATTCCCAATTCTTTTTTCCAGCGGCCCGTAAGGTCAGCCATGGTAATAGAGTCTAACCCGATCGTAAACAGGTTTTCATCATTTTCAAGTTCTTCCAGCTCTTCTTCATCGAGCTTTAATTCTTCCATCAGGTTCTTTTGAAGATATTCAAAAGCTTCTGACACACTTTTAAGTGTTACGATTGGAGATTCTTGTTCTATAGTTATCACAAAATAGTTTTAAATGTTATCTTATTGTACAAATACTGTTGCTGAGCATCAGGTTGTTTTCAACCCAAATACTTTTTCTCTGAACTGATAATTCGGAACATCAGTTTTCCGCAGGTTACACCCGCGGTAATAGGATTTCCAGTCTGTTTTTTTTCCTTTTATCCAGTCTGCAAAAACACTTTGCTCCAGGTCAGGATTCGTTTGAACCTCTGAAAAGGAAATCTCCTGCAGTCTTTTTTCTGTTTGGTTGATGGATTCAGGGAGATCATCGCTATTTCTCCACAGACCTTTAACAGGGATACCATCGGTTTCGTCCGCAAGGGCTGTTTCTAAAATGAAAAGGGCTTCCTGTCTGTTCGCTGCCCAGATCACCTGTTTTTCTTTGAAATCGGCTCTGGATATATTGTGGCTGTAGGATAAATCATTCATATTCAGGTTTTTGTTTTCATGTAAGAAATAGACAAAGGCACTCCATTGATCTCTCATGCAGGTCTGGCTTCGTGCACTGAAACGAAACGGCCACTTTCGCGTTGCAGATTCTGATTTTTCATCTGAATGTTTGGTGGAATTTTCATACTCTTCCAATACGATATGGGCATTGGTCCCGCTTAAGCCGAAGGAACTGATAGCCGCTATACGTGGTCTTTGTGATGAATTCCATTGTATGGTTTTCGTTGGAATTTCAATGCATGATTCTATCCAGTTGATATGAGCGGAAGGAGTCTTAAAATGAAGATTACCAGGAATTTTTTTATTTTCCAAAGCCAAAACGGTCTTAATAAATCCTGCTACTCCCGCAGCGGCTTCAAGGTGTCCCAGGTTTGATTTAACAGTACCTACATACACAGGGGGTTGTCTTTCTTTAGGAAGTAAATGGATGATGGAATTCATTTCAATAGGGTCGCCGATTTCGGTACCCGTACCGTGTGCTTCAATATAATCGGGGCCGTTTTCGCTGATACCGGCTTTTCTCCAGACTTCCTTTAAAAGTATTTCCTGTGATGGACCATGAGGAACGGTAGGACCGGAAGACAAGCCACCCTGATTGACTCCCGAAGCTTTGATGACTGCGTGGATATAATCACCATCTTTTAAGGCATCAGATAATTTTTTAAGAACTACGATACCACATCCTTCTCCACGAACTGTTCCATTGGCTTCTGCATCAAATGATTTACTGCGGCATTCCGGTGAAAGGATATTCAGGGAAGAAAACAAAGCGGTAGATTCCCGGGATAAGAGCAGATTTACTCCACCGGCAAGCGCCATGTTGCAGTCACCCATCCACAGACCTTTACAGGCTTGGTCAATACTTACCAGAGAGGATGAGCAGGCGGTATCAGTTGTAATTCCCGGCCCCTGAAAACCAAAGAAATAACTAGCTCTGCCTGACATGAATGAAAACCCGTTACCCGATACATCATAGGGTTCGAATTGCGCAGTAAGTTTTCTCTCTGTGGCGAGTTGCTGCATGTACTCCATGAGCATCACTCCTGCATAAACCCCTGTTTTAGTCCCCCGTAATGAATCAGGTGCATAACCTGCATTTTCCAAAGCTTCCCAACACACCTTCAGAAAGAGTCTTTGCTGAGGATCCGTACGTTCTGCCTCTCTTGGAGAGAACCGGAATAAACGATGGTCAAAACCTTCAACATCTTCTTCCAGATAACCGGCTTCTTTCAAAAAAGGACTTTCTTCCCATGCTCCGGCTAAAACATAATCTGCTCTCTTTTCCGGGATAGGACCTATAAGGTCTTTCTGTGTCCGCAAGGCTTTCCAGAATTTGGCAGGTGTGCTGGCTCCTTTGGGAAACCGGCAGGCCATACCTATAATCGCAATAGGTTCAAAATGAGAGTCTTGGTTCTGTTCTATTTTTCTTTTTAATCTTTTGATTTCTTCGAGGGCTTTTCGAAGAATATCTGAACGATCTGTTGTATTGTTTTCCATTGAATGCTGTTTTGTATTTATTTCAGTTCCTGCAGCAGAAGCTGTAAAAGCTCATCTTCACTTTCTTCTGTTTTATTTTCAGCATTGTGATTTGAAGCTTGTTGAGTTAATTCTTCAAGGTGTTGACTCAGAAGATCCACGGTATTGAAATCGTAAATAAGACTTACAGATAATTTAATGTTCAGCAGTTCTTCCAAATCTGTCCGTATACCCAAGGAGTGAATAGAATCCAGCCCCAGTTCAAAAAGGGGTATAGAAGAATCTATCTCATCGATATCAATTTCCAGTTCCCCAGCTACCATCTCTCTTATAATTTCCCGTAGCGGCTTATCTATGCTGTGAGTCAGGTTTTGTCCACGACTATTCTCAGAAATACTGTTTTGATGATCAAGTGATGATAAAAGTTGATTGTGATTTAGCAATTGATAAAGCGGGGTAAAGCGTTTCCAATCGATATTCATAATCCCTGGAGTGGTGAGGGCGGATGTTGTAGCCAGTTCTAAAGCTTTGTCAACTGCAATCTTCATTGGGAGTGTCAAAATACCTGATGCTTGCAGTTCCTGTGCTTCGTATTCTTTCATCAGGCCCTTTTCGGAGAACCTTCCGAAACGAACTGAAAGGGTTCTTTTACCTGTCAGATTTCTATTGACAGCAAGTCCGTCGAGCAGTAAGTTGGCACTTGAATATCCGGCGACACCATCTCCTGACCAAAGTGAGGCAATGGAAGAGGTGTATAAGGTGAATCCTACATTAAAGGTTTCGAAGTGTTTATCTAATTGAATGGCACCCTCATATTTGGCGCTCCATTCCTGTTCCAGTTCTTCAGGATTGGCTTTGGTCACTTTGTTTCTTGTAACAGCTCCCGCAGCGTGAATAAGATTAATTTTGTCGATCTCTTGTTCTTTTAGCATCAAGGCAACAGCAGCCATATCTTCAGTGCAATCTATTTTTCCGGCTATGGCTGAAATTGAAATTCCATCTGATTTGCATTGCTCAACGTAGGTGCGGAAATCAAGCTGTGATGTGCTCAGGGTGAACTTGCCAATCTCGTTGTCTTCTGCCTGCAGCCAAGCGGGATTACGGGAAAGGAGATAGATTTTTTTACAGCCGAGCTTAACCAACTGTTCCGTAAATACACGACCCATTTGTCCCAATCCACCTGTAATTAGTACGGGATCAGTCCAGTCACCTTTTGGCTTTATGTTTTCAGGATACGATTCAATTTCGCGGGTAAGGACAGGAGTATAGAAAGTTTTATCCCTTAGCACTAGCTGATCGTATGTAATGAAGAGGTTTTTTATGTTTGAGTTTAAAAGAATAGTTGCTTCGTTAGTGGATGAGATATCAATAACTCCTTTCCATCTTTGTTTCGCTTCTATAGGCATTGTTCGTGCGAGCCCCCAAAGTGCAGAATGAAAAGAGTTAACTTGCTCTTCAGAATGAACAGCGATTCCATGAGTGGTACATAATCTAAAGCTCAGTTTTTTTTGTAAATTCAGCAGGAGATCTTTAAATAAGGTGAACACCACGGATAATCCTCGAATGTCTTCAATGGGTGGTGCAAAGAGCACTAATTCTAAGTGGTCTTCCTTGTGGCTTTTTATAAGTCCTTCAATATCTTTAAATACCGGTATGTTGTGATCCAAAATGGCCTCATATTCTTTTTCCAGTAACGTTATTTGTGGAGTTTCAGAGATTTCAGCTATATTTGAAAATGCCTGTTGAGCCTGTTGTGCATTTAAGAACACCCATATTTCTTTCGAAAGAGGCTCCTGATCGACGTTTATTTTTTGTTGACTTTTCTCTGAGATGGTCTCAATTTTTTCCCATTTCTCTACATAAACAATGTCACTTTCTTTTCCGGTTTCCAAAAACTGGCTCAAAATTTTACGGATCTCCATGGATGTAATTTCCATTACGGGATTACCTTGCGAATTACAAAAACTGAATTGAGCTTTCATAGAATTATGATCCGTATGTAATAGTATTCCTGAAGCATGAACAGGACCATGGAGTGGTTGATGAAAATTGATCTCATCGTAACGGGACGGGACAAAAGGCTCAGAAAACTGATTAAATATTTTTGCTGAAAATAAGGCATGCATACAAGCATCCAACAGTTCCGGAGAAGCCATTAAATCTGTAGCAGTTTCATCCTGTTTGACCACAGCTTTCATGCTGTGTTCATCAGATTTAAGCTGATTGACCAGACGGAATTCCGTGCCATATTCTATTCCCCAATGGTCCAGTTGGTCGTAAAATACCAGAGGATCGACAGGCGTTAAAGCCACCTCATCAATTCTTAATACTGATCCTTTACTTTCAGGCGGAACGTTTTCGTTACGGATTTTAAAGGTGCCTTTGATGTGTGCTGTCCATTCTTCATAACCTTTGCGGCTCTTAATTTCCCACGAACCATTGTCTGTAGATAGCCCTTCACCGGAATCATAAGTTAAGTCCAGCTGTACTTCTCTTTTTTCCTGCAATGAACTGAAGCTCATCGGTTGGAAAATCTGCACATTTTTTAGTGTGATCAGGTGGCTCTTTTTAAGATAAAACAAAGCCTCAATAATCATGGAAAGATAACCTGAGCCGGGGAAAATAAAGATTCCGTTAACTATATGATCTTTAATGAATATGTTGTGTTCAGGGCTGAATAATGAAATAAAACGTTTTCTGTTATCTTGTTCAGTATCCAACTGCTGATGTAAAATGGAAGCGATTGTATCATCTTTTCCTGCTCCTTCCAGGTTTCCGGAAGTACCCGGAGCTTTCCTGCTGTTGGTTTTATAGGATTCTGAGATATAGGTTGTCATGGCAAGTGGAGGTGGAGGAAGAGGAACTTTTTTTAAAAGTCTGCTCCCTAAAAGAAAGGTCCAGTTTATTTCAACACCTTTAGCATAGCTGTATAGTAGAAAACCAGATAATTGATCTGTGTCTGAAATGGAAACATAAGATTCATCATTGACTATGTTCATCATGATTTCCTGTGGTGAGGAATCTTCTTTTTTATCAAACCAGAATTCTTTATTAGTAGCTTTTTCCGATTGATCCCAATGATCATTCCCTGATCCGAATTTAATTTTGTCAAGCAAATGCATCCGTTTTGATTCATTTTCCAAAATAAAGAGCAATAGTGACTCTTCAATGGTTAATATTCCACTGAAAACAGCTCCCAGATAATCGCCTTCACCTGATGTTTTTAATAGTACATCAGTCTTTAGCGTGGAAATCATACTATCGGTCCATATGAACGCCTGAGAAAAGCGAAGGATCTTTTGTTCTGCTTCAGTTATGGGATTTGTTGCAAGATCATCGAGAGATTTGCCCAACAGTTTCGTCAGGATACGATCGGTCTTTGTGATAGAAGGGGCAAATAGTGCCGGTTTTTTCCAGTTTTGAAGATATTCCGGATTGAAATCAATAAAGTTGCCGATGTTTAAAACCGCCTGAATACTTTTCCTCTTTCCTTTGAGTAAAACTTTGTCAAAAACATTTTGAACCCCATTTTGATATTTTTCCAGCTCCAGAATGAATTCTCTAGTGGTTTTGAAATAAGCATAAATGGATACTTCAAACATTTCACGTCCATTCATGAACGTATTTGACAATGCAGCAATTGAGGTGTTTTCCTTTATATTAAATAGGATACAAGAAATATAGCGGTTTAAAGTAGTTTCATTTTGTGCGGAGATAAGCATAGGCCATTCTTTAACAGATGGGTCTGTGGGCTCATCTGCGTTTTGATGGGGAGCCTTACCCAGTATGGCATGAACATTTGCTCCGGTCATGCTAAAAGCACTGATGCCAATGTGTTTTTCACCACTTTCCCAAGCTCTGTTTTCTTTTACAGGGACTATGGGTTTTTCACTCCAATTAAAACCGGGATTCAGTTCTTCCAAATGAAGTCCAGCAGGAATAATATTATTTTTAAGGATCAACAGCGACTTGATTAATGAAGCGGCTCCCGCTGCCGGTTCAAGATGTCCTATATTAGATTTGACAGATCCTACAAAAAGTGGGTCCAATGATGATTTAGAGTTTCCGAATACCTGATAAAGACTTTCCAATTCTACCGGATCACCTAAATAGGTACCTGTGCCATGTGCTTCCACATAGCCGATAGCTTCGGGAGAAAGCGCTGCCTTCTGTAAGCAGGATTCTATGAGTTTTATCTGTGCTTTGCCATTGGGTGCGGTTAGTCCATTGCTGCGTCCGTCATGGTTGGTCGCTGTACTTTCGACGATACCGTAAATATAATCTCCGTCACGCTCAGCATCTTCCAGTCGTTTGAGCAGCACAACTCCCACACCTTCACCCCGGATATAACCGTCGGCATGTTTAGAGAAAGCCTGGCATTGAGCCGTTTTCGACAGTGCTCCCATCTGGGCCAATGCCACTAAAGCATGAGGTGAAAGAATACAGTTTACCCCTCCCGAAAGGGCATAATCACATTCTTCATTTTGAAGACTCTGACAGGCGAGGTGCAGGGTCATAAGAGAAGATGAGCAAATCGTATCAAGCTGAATGGCAGGGCCATTCAGTCCCAGTAAATAAGCAACTCTTCCTGCAGCAATTGCATTGACTGTTCCCAATGGATTAGAAGCTGTATAGCCTTTTACCCCATTCGGAGCAATATCGAAATCATAATAGTCACGGTAACTCAGGCCGAAGAATACTCCTGTTTTTTCTTTGATGGCATCAATTTTATATCCTGCATTTTGTATACTGTTCCAGGATGACTGAATGAGTAAACGCTGCTGCGGATCGATGTCAGCGGCTTCTTTTTCGGAGATGCCAAAGCTGGAAGGAGAGAAATCAAATACGTCGGAAATAAAACCGGCACGATCGACAAAGGTTTTTCCTTTCCCACCTTCTGCATCATAATAAAAGGAGTGGTCCCAACGGTCCGGAGGAATAGGGATTATTCCGTTTTTTTTATTCAATAGCGATTCCCAAAATTGATCAGGACCATTGGATTGTCCGGGGAATTTACAATCTAAACCAATGACAGCTATCTTATGTTTTTTGATGGTGTTCATATGCTATGTTTGAGATTATTGTTGTATATCGTCTTCTAACAGTCCTTTCAGAAAGTCATCGTCCACACCATTGTTTTTGAAATCAATCTGCGCTGAGGATTTGATTTCAAATTCACACAGATATAAAGCCAGTTCATGTACCGTTGAATAGCTCCAGATGATGGATGGCTCTACATGGATGGAATACCTGCTATTGATGTCGCTTACAAAGCGTATGGAAAGTGAAGAATCCAGACCATATTCTGAGAAAGAGGTGGAAGGGATGAACTGATTACGATCAATTCCAGCCTCTTTTTCAAGCCAGTTATAGATCCAGGTTTCAAGTTCAGACCCGTTTTTATTGTTTGATTTTTGACTGATGGAAGATGAATAACCGATGTCTGTTCCTGTATCACGAAATGTGACCTTTTCAGCAATATTTTGTTGCTCTGCTTTTTTTGAGGTATTTTGCGTTTCTATCTCTCGTAAGTCCCGGAAAGGAGAGCGGATAGAAGTTTCAGGAAGTACAGGTTGTGTATAAATGGTTTGGTGGTCTTTCAGAACGTGGTTGAATTGTGCTTCCAGCCGTTGCCTGGTAAGCAGGCTTGTATCAAATTCAAGAGTGTCAGCGATGATGGTTGTGATTTTTTTCTCTAGCCAGTTTTTTGCATGGGAGGAAATGTCGTCCTGACAAATCCATGCAATCAGTTGGCAGGTCAGCACCTCTCCAAAAGCGTAGCGGGCAAACTTCCTTTGCTGAATGTCAGACTCCGTTGTATTCTGTTCAAACTGCTCTTTGATAAGCTGTATTTTTTCCTTTTGAATGGTAGTGTTAATGGCTACATGCTGATAGGTTAAGAAATTTAAGGCTTCCATGATGTTTTCATCGGTACGCCCTCCCAGGTCAGCAATCAGTGATTCTGAAGGCCCTTCAAATATTCTTAATACACGCGTATCGCGGAAAAGTTGAGCAATACCGTTATGTTCCGAATATCCTCTGGCAGCAGTTAGCTGCATCAGAAAATCGACACCTTTCCAGGTCTCTTCTGTTGAAAATATTTTTCCGGCACTTACCAGCATATCGGGAATCAGCAGTCCTTCATCTTTCCACTGTACCAGTTTGGATTGATAGTTTTCAATGATTTCCAGAAGCCAAAGCTGCTCATTAATGTGTTTAAGAACTGTAGGCTGGTCGATGAGGTACCCTGAGTTGACTTTTCGGTTTTCAGCCCATTGTTTAGATCGGGATAAAACGGTTTTCAGGATACCAATGCACATGGAATTGATTCCGATACGGCCCATAGAAACGACATCATGCAGAACTTCTGCACCTTTGCCAATTTCACCCAGGACCTGTGAATCCGGAATACGCACATCGTTCAGGATAAAATGTCCCTGTACGGAACCGCGCATTCCCATGGTCATGCATTCTTCGATATGACTCATTCCCGGAGTTTCCTGTGGCACTAAAAAGGCAGATTGTCCCAGGTATTTACCATTCTCATCGTGAGTATGGGCGATGACAGTCAGATAACTTGCCCATGAAGAAGAGCCCACCCAGCATTTTTCTCCATTTAGAATCCATTGCCCGTTATATCTATGTGCAGAAGTTTTACCTGCATTAGGGTTGCTTCCTGCATCGGGCTCACTTAACGCAAAGCTGGCGGTTCCTTTGCCTGTTGCAAGTTCAGACACCACTTTTTCTCTGATTTCTTCTTTGGCAAACTTGGCGATCGGGTGCAGCCCCAGCAAGTTGTGGAGGCTCACAAATAATCCTAATGTAAGATCTGCAGAAGAAATAGTTTCGATTAAAATTCTGGCCTGGCTGAGATTACAGCCTAAACCACCAGCTTCCGGTGAGATCAGAAGCCCCATCAGTCCCATTCGGGAAAATTCAGTCATGATGTAGGGTGGGATAGAACGTCTTTCATCAATGGTATAGCTGTCAACTCTGGTTTGGAGAAACTGCCGCAATTCTTTGATGGTATTTTTGAATGCATGTTCCTGAAGAGAAGATGAGAAAGAAAAGGTTTCTTTTTTAGAGGCTGTTATACTTAGATGAGAGGTATGCAGGATATTTTCCCACTCGTTAAATTCTGTATTTCGTTTTGCCAACCGTCTTTGAATTTTGCCGCTAGTCGTCCGGGGAACGTGCATGGGTGCTACAAAAAGTATAGTATCTACCGCTATTCCGTGTTCCTGTAAAACGGCATTTCGTATGGCCTTCGTATACTCATCAAACTTAGGGGAAAGAACAGCGCTGCGGGTCAGTTCCTGTATCATGTAGCAGCATTCGTTTCCATCTTTATTCATTGCAAAAGCGGCAGCTCCATCAATTCTCAGATCGGGGTGCGAATAGCAAGATGTGCGTTCAATGTCCTGAGGGTAATAGTTTAGGCCTCTTATAATAATGAGGTCCTTGATTCTGCCGACAATGTAAATCTGTCCGTCCTCATCTTTAAATGCTAAATCACCTGTTCGTAAATAGACCATATTATTGGAACGGGAATGGAAATAACTTTCGGAAGTGGCTGATTTGTTTTCATAATAACCATTCGTTACAGAAGGTCCTGAGTACCATAATTCTCCGATGGAGTAGGGCTCCAGTATGTTGAGCTCTGAAATGGAATCAGGTAATTCTTTTTCAGGATCGGAAAGTGCAATAATATCAATGCCATGGCTGTCGATCACTTGCCCATTGCCTACCAAATAAACATTTTCTTCATTTTCTTCGAAATCCCTACCTGTATCAAGGAAGCCGCTTTCCTGAACAATAACGGTGTTTTTCTTTAATGCTTCTTTATCAACTTTTAGCCATTTTACTTTTTCTCCTTCTTTATTTAAAGCAACAGTCAAAGTGGCTTCTGCCAAACCATAACCGGGAGAAATGACGTGATCATTGGCCCCAAAGAGAGAAATGGCATTTTGAAAATCACAAATCGTCTTAAAGCGAATAGGTTCAGCACCTGAAGCACACATTTTCAGAGTTTCCAGTGAAATGTCTGTTTTTTTATTGGTGTTTTTAAGCTCATGGTAAAGCTGTACCAATTTATCAGCAACCATCTGATAGGCAAAATTGGGACCTCCCGTGTGTGTACCTTTCCATTTACTTAAAGCATATACCCAGTTCAGGGGTCTGCTCATGAAATCTTCAGGTTTCATCAAATAGAGCGAGTTCCCATTATAAATGGTCTGAACAATAAATAATATAAGTCCCATGTCATGATAGAAAGGAAGCCAGCTCACAAAGACACTGTCAGGAGTGGCATTCATATTCTTTTTAGATCCTTTAGAATTTTTTATCAGAGAATCCTGTGTTACAACAACCCCTTTAGGGTTTCCTGTTGAACCGGAAGTATATTGTAAAAATGCGGTAGGATGAATATCAGGCTGATCAGTAAAATGGCTTATAAGATTTTCTGAACTGATAATTTCCACGTTGAGGAGTGGTATTTTGCTAAGCAGTTCAGATTTACCTAAAGACTGGACCAGCCTCGAAGCACTTTTTTTACCAGTAATAATTACATTTGGAAGACATTCTCGGGCGATATTTTCCCATTTGTCCAAAGGTTTCGATCGTCCTGGTATATTGAGCGGAACAGGAATCGCTCCAATCCATTGGCAGGCTAAAAAAGCAATAATAAACTCTATACCCTGATTAAAGATCAACAGGCACCGGTCACCTTTTTTTAATTCTTCGTTTTTTAAATTCTGCGCATATTCCTTTACCTGGAATAAAACCTCCGAATAGGTAAGCGGGTTTTCATTAAGATCAATATCTACATCGCTGAATAATGTTTTGCTGGGATATTGCAGGCTTCTGTTAGTCAGAAAATCGATCAGACATGTAGGGTCGTCTGTAGATAATCGATGATCTGACGGATGAGGCATAACTTGAACATCATTTTTCTCCATGTTAGTTTTATTTGTTTAGTGGTGGTTATTTTTATTGACAAAAAGTATAGGCAGATTCATCTACCGTTTTTGTCAGCTTTTGATATTCTTTGGCTTTACCGGGCCAATTATTGATGATAACATCTCCGTCCTTGTACCAGCTTTCTTTTACCTGAACCCAGGCGGTCTTTTTCATTCTCTTGTTGACCTGAAGGGTAAATTTCTTTTGAAAGTCCGGTTTTACATCCATTGATTTTAATCTGTTTCTTGAAAGATGAGTTAGGCATTCGGTAATATAATGGGCCTGACTTTCTATCATGAGCAGGACTGAACTATGGGCCAGATTCGTGTTGGGACCAAACATCATAAAGAAATTCGGGAAACCTGCCGTGGTCATCCCAAGATAGGTTTCAGTTGACTGCTTCCATGCATTTTTTATAGAAATCCCATTTAATCCACAGATATCCAGATCTTTCAAAAATGGATTGCTTTCAAAACCTGTTGCATAAATGACTACATCCAGCAGAATTTTATTTCCTGAACGTGTAATGATACCGTCCTCTGCAAAATGAGAGATTCCTTCCATATTTACTTCTGCATTTTCTTTTGCCAGAGCGGGATAATATTCATCGGACAAAAGGACACGGACTGCTCCCATTGGGTAATCGGGCGTCAGTTTTTTCAGAAGTTCCGGATCTTTGATGGTCTTTTTAAGATGGCTCATGCTGACACTCTGCCAAAACTTTTTCCAGAATTTATTCTGTCCCATCAGATGGTAAAACACACCATTGAAGGCATTATTTGAATGACGGGACCAATAGAGCATAAAGGGATATTTTCTATGCAAATGCCTGTCTTTATCGTTGTATAGGGTGTTTTTCTTTGGCAATAACCATTTTGCACTCCGCTGAAAAACAGTCAGAAATTCTACCTGCGAAACAATCTTGGGAATAAACTGGATGGCGCTGGCTGCATTTCCAATGACGCCTACGTGTTTTCCTTTTAAATCAATATTATGATTCCATTTTGCGGAATGCCATATATTTCCTTTGAAAACTTCTTTGCCTTTAAAGGTTGGAATTTTCGGATGGTGTAACTGACCGACTGCCATGATTAAAGATCTGGCAGTAAAAGTGTCTCCCTGTTTGGTTTTCACTTCCCAATAGCCTTCCTTTTCAATAAACAGAGAAGACAGAAATTCTTTTTCGTACAGAATATAGTCTTTTAATCCATTCTTTTCTACATTAAATCTCAGGTATTCGAGGATTTGAGGCTGATCCGACCATTTTTTCTTCCAGCCGGGAAAGGGTTCAAAAGAATAACTGTACAGAGCAGAGGGTACATCACATTGAGCACCAGGGTAGGTATTATCCCTCCATGTTCCTCCAATATCTTCTTCCTTTTCCAGGATAACAAAAGAATGAATCCCCCGCTTTTTTAGGCTTATAGCCATGGAAATTCCGGAGAATCCTGATCCTACAATTAATGCCTGGTAAACTTTGTGATTGGTGGTCATTTTTTACTCGGTTTTGGGGTTGACGACCAATTGCTTTAAGCGGTCTTTCTCGTAAAATACCAGAATAAAATTCATGATAGATACAATCATTCCCGAAGCGAAAAATCCCGGATGTGCAGGTGGCAGATCATGAACAATATGAATTAAAAAAATATTGACAGCAAAGGGTAGATAGAACAGCAAGCCGATCCACCAGTATCTTTTGGTTAAAAGAAGAATACCTGCAAACAATTGTGCTAAACGGACAAAAACGCCCAAATAGCTCATCATGATGGCATCGTGCAGCTGATGAAAGGTTTTTCCGAACAGCATAATCCCTTCGCTTTGTGCATTATAGCCTTCTGTGATCATGGCATAGGTTCCTATCGCACCGAAAAGTAAAAGGATAACAGCAAAAACATACCTTAACAGGGTCATGGTTTTTCTCATAATATTTGATTTTTTTGAATACGAAATTTTAAAATGACGAATAGTAGGGTATGAGCATCTGAGTTAACCCGCATACGCATACCATTACAATGTTCTAGTTCAATTTCAGGATATGAGACATCCCTGTAGTGGTGACCGTTTTGCTCTTGCTTAAATTGCTTAAGTTGATTTTATTGATGTAATTGCTGGTTTTATTGGCAAATGGAACGTAGGCAAAACCATTTGCAAAATAACATCTCGCTGCTTTTCCGCCAATGGTATAATCATCGTCTACTTTCGTTGCCGTTTTAGTATTTAAGTCAAAACTCCACCAACGGAAGATGGCATCTGTATTGTAAGAATAGGGATTGGCAGGATCAAGTTTTGCAGGATCCATTACAGTGGCCAGGAATTTACCGTTTCCGTAATATTCAAAATTGGTAACCGGGTTTCCGTTTCCTTGTGATGCTGCTTCTAAATTAAAATAATAGTCCTGATCGAAAGTGGTTGCTCCATTTTTTATTCGTAACATACATGCAGGCTTTCCTATGACAGATCTGGCTCCGCCAAATACATTGTGGCACAATACATAAATATCTCCGTTTTCTGTTTTATTCATGTAGTAAACACCACCTCCGGTATTCCAGGCACCTGTAAAGGAACCTCGGGTATCGGAAATAATTTTAACCAAAGCATCGGAATTGGTACTGGATGAATTATTAACTTTGGTGAGGTCTATTACCAGTATATCACACGTAGCGGTAGCTGGAGTAAATGTGTTAAAATCATTCATGTAATACAATGCCGCATACATGTAATTTCCATTGATAATAATCTCGGTAACTCCGTCCGCCTGAATTTTCGCTCCTGCAGTCGGGAAATTGGTTACCTGTCCAACCCTTGACATTGATGTCCAATCGATAACACCGGTTTTTGTCATAGTAGTAGGATTAAAAATAACAATCTTTCCTGACCCTCCTATATAGGCAGTATTTTCATCTTTGAAAGCAATATTTCCCTGAAATCCAAGTTCAGGAACTGCAATAGATCCTTTTTTCTCTCCGGTATTTCCGTTTGACAGGGTCCATCTTGTGATTGATTTGTTTTGATAATCATTTACATAGATCGATTTTTTGAACTCATAAACTCCTCCGGAATGAGAGGCCGATATTTCATGTGCCTTTGCATTGTCCAGTATTCCTGTAAAATCCGGAGATTCTATTTTCTGCATGTAAGCAGAGAAAGAGGTTCCATTGGAATTTTGAGGCCTGGTAATTAGTGCAAAACTGGCCGACTCATTAGTATTGGGCTGATCTCCTGTTTCATCGTCTTTATCATTACATGACACGGTGGCCAGAAGCATAAAAAGTAAAGCAGTTAGTTTGTTTTTCATTTTTTTTGATTTTTTTTATGATTTTTGTTTAGTTAAGCAGGTACGTGATTTTTGCATAAACACTCCGCCCCGGTTTTTGCACAGAGAAATTATCGTACACCTTGGCATTGGTGAGATTTTTACAGTCAACCGCAAAACTCCATTTCTCATTTTTAGAATGAACTGAGGCTGAAATATCATTAACAAATTGCGATGGAATGGTTGTCTTGGAAGATTTGATTCCGTTAATAGCCCAGGTAAGAAAATAATCATGGACATAGGATCCTGTATATAAAAATCTGAAATAGTAATTTCGCTTATTTCCGGGGTCCAGTGTATAGGAAACCTGGGCATTACCGAATAAATATGGAGTATTTGGAATTCTTGCTCCGATATACTGATCATTGAAAACTCCCGAATCATCCACTCCCCTTAACCTGGTATCCAGATAGGTTGCATTCAGATTAAAGCCAACCTTATTGTTAAGTTTGTATTCCATAAACCATTCACCACCAATCGTAGAAGTTTTTAATAAATTGGTGTAAGCTGCCAGCGCATTAGAAAACGAGGTGAGAAGGATACGGTCTTTAGAGTTTCTGTAAAAACCTCCGATCCCTGTGAATATTGTTCCACCTGCTGATGTATACAGTACCTTGAAGTTAACGTTATGACTTTTGGCTGATTTTAGATTCGGATTTGGACTGATGGTTATATAATCTCCAAAAATCTCTTTGCTGTCGGGTTGGCGAACAGTATATTCATAACCGGGAAGAATGGAAACTTTTGGAGTAATCATCCATTTGAATACCTGGCCAAAGCCTATATCAGAAGAAGAGGAAGAGTTAATCTTATCAAATTCATTGTTAATCTTAAAATTAACGCCCCGCACTTTGTTGTAATAGTGTTTGAAAGAAGTATTGGAAATTAAGCGCCCCTGTAAAAATTTGGATTCAAGAGATGTACCGAAAAAGTTGTTGAAAAGTGTTTGGGGTGTTTTGAAAGGATCTTCTTTGTAAGTAGCTGTACCAGCTTTGTCTTCTCCAGTTAATTCCATTTTTGTCGTGAGTAGGTTCACATTGATTTTATAATGATCTCCTATTCTGAAAAAGGCATTTTCTCTTGCATAGAGTACATTCTGATTAATTTTGGGTGTACGTCCCTCACTGTATAAGCCGCTTTCTCCCTTATTCTGCCCTTCAACATAACTGCCATCCCAGAAATAAACGCGTGAAGAAATATCTTCAAAATAGGTCTGTTCAAAATTATATCCGGCGGTTACATCAATTTGCCACCTGTTTTTTTGTGCACTTGATTTTTTCCAGTTGAAAGCAGCGCCTCCCGTATATTCTTTTGAAAAAGGTTCTCCCCAGGGTCTTAAAGCGGTAATCCCATGCTGCCATTCCTTATAAGTACGGGTGAAAGAAGAAATGAATTTTAGGTTATCAGCCCAACTTAGGTCTTTAAACCCTACCTGTACTTTAGCTAATGCAAAGTCATATTGATCATTAAATCTTCGTGCGCGACCTTTTTTCATATTATATAAATCATCAACGACAACATCTACATCATCCATCCAGTAATCATTATCAGAATGACGGTATACCGCATCAAAACCTGCATAGAATTTTTTGTTTTTGAAAGGATGTCTGGAGGTACTGAGTGTAGCTTCATGGGAATTCCAGGAACCATAGGTATAACCCAATCCCAAAAAATCTTTTTCACTTTGCCTTGTAACAATATTGATAACCCCTCCTAAAGCGTCAGAGCCAAACTGTACAGGAATCAGCCCTTTATAAATTTCAACACGGTCAATCATATTAGCCGTAAGATTTTGTAATTCAAAACCACGACCTAAAAGATAAACAGGAATTTCATCCAGAAAGACCCGTACATCCTTACCATCAATGCCATTAAGAATGATATTCAGGTCGCTTCCCATACCGCCTTGCTGCTGAATACGCAAACCGGATGCTAAGTTTAAGGCTTCCACGACTGTTTTTGATGTTGTTTTGAATTCTGTAAAATCAATAACTTCAGGAGTATAGAGTGATTCCCGGATTTTTTGCGACGCAGTAAGTTTTGTTCCTTCTATAATCACTTCTTCAAGCTCGTAAGCTGATTTCATAAGGGTCACATCCAAAGTCTCCTGTTCTCCGCTTATCTGAATTTTGAAGTCTTTTTTTCTAAATAACGAATTTTCTATAGAAATCATATAACTCCCTTTTTTTTCGTAAATAGTTGCCTGGCCGTTTCGATCGGTCGTCTGTTGTGAATGTGATCCATTTCCTTCAACAGTGATTTTTGATCCTGGAATCGCTTCCCTGAATTCATTTTTAACACTTATAATTAGTTGAGCATTAGTATAAATACCTGAAAAGGCAGATAGAAAAAAAACAGCTATAAAAGTATTATAGTTTAAACGCTCAAAAATTAGTCTCATGTGTTATTTATAATTAGTCCAAATATAAATAATTATTTTATATATGATTGAAAAACAAACATGATTTATGTTTTTTTAGATAATGACGTTGTTGATATGCATTTATTTTTGTTGAAAACAATATTTAATTTATTGTTTGTGAGTTAGTTATGTTTTTTAAATAAGTCCTTAAAAGATAAGTCTGCTTCCTGTTATGATTGTTTAAATCTGAGATATGCGAAATACAGGGCGTAGGTTTTTGAAAGTGGAATTCCAATATTATAGAAGAAGTAGTTGTATCACTAAGCGATGGCACAAACTATAAGTAGATGTATACACTAGCGTTTGGGTGGAAATGTATGTGTTTCGGGTTGTGAAGACTGGAAAAAATAATGGAAAGGGATTTGGTATTTCTTGATACAGAAAATGAATCTCCTATATACACTGAGGTTTTCTATGATAAAGTTTGGTCTCCATCAAAGATAAAGTATCTCTGAAAGAATAAAATGATATAAATAAAAAAGATGAAACAAAAAATGTCTCATCTTTCAATACTTATGGTAAGCTGATCTTTTTACCCTGTTCAGGAAAAATGTAGCGGACTTTAAGAGGATTGTTTTTCAGTAATTCCCTTTTTATCATCTCGGGGTTATCTTTCGTAGGCTTTCTGTGGGTAACCACAATGTTGAGGTTTTCCAGATTGCTTTTTCCTGTTTTTTCTTTCAGCTTTTCCAATTCTTCCAGCAGGAGATTAGGAGTGAGATGACCAAACAGGAGATTTTCCGGCTGGCTGTTTGGGAAAGAAACTTCGATCAATATGGTATTTAACTGCCCTTTTTTAATAAGAGGTGCAATGCGGTCCCACAGCGTATTGAGACGGTCGGATTTTTCGATTCGGTCTGCGCCGGTATCTCCTAAGTAGAGTAGATAATGATCATCTTTTCGGACAAGTACAGCACTGCTTTTATAAGGATTTACATGACTAAGCTCGTATCCCGTTAAGAAGAAAGATGTATTGGGTGCAGGGATTTCTTTTCCTTCATTAAGTTCATTATAATGGTATTTTCCGAGCATAGGTTTTTGGCCCTGATCGGCGAAATTAATCCAGGTATCTGTAATGAAATAGTGGTTTTGCAGAATTTGAAGCACGGGTTCTATAGCGAAAATATCCTTTTTAGAGTCAGCCGGAGAATTGATAATAAGCCCGGAAACATGGTCCAGGTGACCGTGTGAAATAAAATACCCTTTGATCTGATCCTTTAAAATAGTTTCTTCTGTTCCTTCAAGACTTTTCAGTTGAATAGCTTTCCGTATTCCGGTGTTGATCGTGCCTGCATCAAGACAGATAAAGGTATTGTCTTTTGGTGCTCCCACTAAATAGGCTGATAAGTTATCTTCCTGCTCTCCGCCATAGATGCCTAACGGGATAACATCAAAATTCTGTGCCTGACAGACTATATTCACAAAGATAGCAAGTAAGGAAAGTGCTGTTTTTTTCATTATTTTTTAGCTAAAAATTGATCCTTTGCGGTAGGATAAGGCAAATTTACAATATTTTTTGACGACGAAATCTCTTTGTTTGTATGCCTCACAATGGTTCTGTGCGAATCAGGTATCAAAGTGTTTGGTATTGTTGAACGGAGAGTTTGTGTCAGAAAACAGGTTTCTCATTTTATTCGGAATTTTGGGCTGAAATCCGCTTTAACCTGTGTAGTTCAGTTAGTGCAGGCCTATTGAAAGCATCCGCTAAAAATGCATTATGGGTTTCCGTAATATTTTGTAATATAGATTGTTATGTTTTTGTGTGATCGGATCGTAGAACTACTACAATTTATTAAATAATCACTAATTCATTTGGCTGTGAATTTAAGAGGTGATATCTTTCCTAGTGAAAATCATGAAATAATCTAATAAAAAAATATGAAAACCGACCTGCTGAAAATGGGCAGTTAAGCACTTAAAGAAAAGGAACTTCTTTCATAAGAAATTCCAACCGAGCCGATATCAGATCAATTCTATAGTAATTTTGCCCTGGAGACCGCTGCAATTACTGATTGTCCTCTGAACTGAATGGTCTCACCTCCAGAAGGTGGAAATCCAGATTAAATCACAAAACTGAAAATAATTATGTCATGTTTAAAGAGCAGCAGGATCTTCCCAAGCCGGGATTAGATTCAAACAAGACAGATTTTGTAAGCAAAATCCAGAAACAAGTCAAGATCCCCGAAACCCAAAAAATAGTTTCGCAGGTGAAGAATGTGGTCAGTACAGGACAGCAATTCCTCAATCAACCCTTAATCCCAAATGAACCAACGGTCATTCAGGAAAAAATCTGGGCAAAACAGCCCACTTCCAAAATATTTAATGCAGAAGGAATTCCGGAAAATGCACTGGCAGGAATCAACAGGGTAGTACGACTGGATATTCATGTGGAAGGAAAATCCATCAAATACTTCAAGCACTTTAAGCTATCGCAAAGTGCTGTCAAACATCATACGTTTGATCTTATCCTTGCCCACGATACGCTGGGAAATGCAGAAAATCATAATCTTGAGGAAGCGCAGAATTTTCTGGGGAAAAGAATTACGGTAGTCTTCAGGTACAAAGATGTGGAAGAGAGCCCGGAACGAAATTTTGTAGGCGTTATTACGGAAGTAGGTTTCAGTCAGGAAAAAGGAAGTTTGGGTGATCTCGTATTATCAGGCTTCAGTCCTACTGTACTGCTGGATGCTGCTCCTCATATTCAGAGTTTTGGCGGTGCACAGCCTATGAGCCTCAACAGTATTGCCACCGAAGTCATTAAAGAAGGACTGGGACAGGGGAAATACGATTTCAGAGCAGATGCCCGTCATGGAAATGTACCCTACAGTTCGCAATACGAAGAAACCCATTATAATTATCTTGCCAGAATCGCTGAAGCTTATGGCGAACAATTCTTTTATGATGGAGAAGTGCTTCATTTCGGACAGCTTCCGCCACAGGAAAAACCAGTGGTGCTTACCTATGGCAGTAATTTGACTGATGTGAAAATTAAAATGAAGGCACAGCATGTCAATCCCTCTTTTTATGGCTACAACAGCAGCAAAAATGAAAAATTTAAAGGAGGGAATACCAAAATTAATCATACATCTGATATCGCCAAACGTGCGTATGAGATTTCAGAAAGAACTTTTCAGACCCCTTCGTTACGGGTAGCACCCATCAAAGCGTCATCTTTTATGGATATTGATGCCTCCCAAAAAGGAACAGCAGGAAGTAAAGCTGCGGAGGTCTTTATCACTTCCGGAAATACAACCGTACCATTTCTTTACCCTGGATGTATCGCAGATATTGAAATGCGTAAGACAGACAGTAATGACACTTCCTATTTTACAAAGCTGATGCTGATTGAAGTAACCCATGAGGTGGATGCGCGGGGATATTACGAAGGTTCTTTTCAGGCGATTGCTTCTGATACGGGATTTATTCCAAGACCGGAATTTGTCGTTCCGGCAGCAGAACCACAGTTTGGAAAAGTAATATCCAATACCGATCCCCTTAATCAGGGACGTGTGCAGGTTCAGTTCGACTGGCAAAGCGGTAAGGATACGACAGAGTTTATCCGTGTGATGTCACCTGATGCCGGAAGCAGTGATAAGGTAGGTAAAAACCGGGGATTCATGTCGATTCCTGAAGTTGGAGATCAGGTCATTGTCAATTTCGTCCATCTTCATCCGGACCGTCCTTTTGTGATGGGAGGAATGTACCACGGAGCAATTGGATCTGGCGGTGGAACCGGAAATAATATCATGAGTTTTAGCGGCAGAAGCGGTGCCGAGTTGAAATATGACAATGGAGCAGGCTCAATGAATCTGAAGGATCAGGGCGGAGCCAATATGAATTTTGACGGAACCGGAAATGCGACCACGAATGCCAATACCAATCATACCGTCAATGCAGGAAGTACCAATGTGATCAACGTTGGCGGCAAGAAAGACGCACCTCCGCAATCACTGTTGAAAATGGATGCCGGAGGAAATATAACATTGGATGGAAAGACCAGCATTACCTTTCAGGTAGGCGGCAATAAAATTGTGATCGATAAAAAAGGAATAACAGGAACCGTTGCAGAAGGCAACATCAGTTTTGATGCTACCGCGGGAACATTTACGATCCACAGCAAAGGAATAATGGATATCAAGACTGATGAAGATCTCACAATCGACAGTAAATCGTCTAAAATAAACTCCAGCGGACCAACAAATATTACAGGAGCAGATGTTGAAATTAATAAAGGGTAACAATGGAATTTGATATTCAGGATATTGGGAAGAAAAGAACCTATACTTTTCTAAGAGAGGAACGCTATCAGTTTCAGGGATTGCGGAATGAGAACCATGTGGAGATGGGAATGGAGGTAGATCTGCTTTCTGTTAGTAAAGGCGTGCCTACCTTTAAGATCAGCATGCTTCGGTACAAACAAAGCAATTCTGAAGGGATGTACCGATGGGTTGGGGATATTCATGAAATCAGAAAAGAACTGATTTTTACCCTTGATGAAAATGGGAGATTAGGAACGGTATTAAATATAGAAGATATAAAAAAGAAGTGGGAAAAGATGAAGCCCCAGTTGATAAAAAGTCATCAAACGGAAGAGCATAAAGCCATTTTTATGAATGGTATTTCTGAACTTTTGGAAGACCCGGAACAGTTTTCTGCTGCTCTGAGGTTTGCACAGCCCTATCTTCTTTTATTTCCGGGAATCCATCATAAAGAACTGAAGAAAGGCGAAACTTTTAAAGGCTACCGTGAACTGCCCAACTTTCTGGCAGCGAAAAATGTACCCATTATTACAGAAGAAACTTTAACAGAACTTGAAGATGGAACCTATCAGATAGAAGTTTCAGGATCTATTGATGAAGATCAATTTGAGCAGGATAAAGTGACGGCAATGATCAGAATTCTGAAAAACCGTCCGCGGGTACCCACACAACTCCAGCTAGGGTATATCGAGAGATATCGGCTGGATCAGTGGCCGTGGTCGGAACAGAGTATGTGCATGAGCATTGCTGAAATACCGGGCACACTGTACCGTGAAGAAAGAAATATCCTTAAAGCAATATGATTTTTAGAATCGAAGATATTGTCTTTCAGAATGACCGGTACTATCTCCTTTTTACCGAAATGGAGGCTGAAAAGATGGCCGATATGACCTGTCTGGACATTTACGCGGATCATGTCAAGATCAAACAGCTAAGCAGCTGCAGCCTGTCAGAAATCCTGAAGATTCCCGGCCATGTGGTTCTGGAAACGAAGGAAAATCTAAGTGAACTGGAGCGGATCTTTCGGAAATCAAAAGTAGTGGAGATCTGCACCTGCATTAAGAACGTTAATCATAAATAAAGTGGATCATGGCCAAAAAATATGTGCCTGAGGGAGCATTTCTTGCTTGCGATAAAGGAACAAGCCCATCGACACTGAGAGTGAGCTTTAATAAAAAAACGACCATATACGCGGTGCCGATGGCAACAGAAGCGGATAAATTTCCATTCTTTCATCTGAAGCCGATGGGACTTTGTACCTGCCCTGCAAAATGGGCAACCGGAGTGACCTGTCTTCCCACCACAATGCAGTGGGATAATCCCAAAGATGGAGTGAAAATTAATGGGAACCGGATGCTCTTGGAAGATTCTACCTGTAATTGTATATTTGGTGGAAAGATCAGTATCTTTTTTGACCGGGCATCAGCCGTAAGCTATGGAGTTGGTGAGGGAAAAATGCCCAGTGAATATATAAAGGAGGGATTTGACTGGCTTGATAAGAAGACGAAGGAGAGTAGAGCCCAACGCGATTCTGTACTTCCCGACTGGATGAAACCCATTGCAGGAGCGAAAGACTGGTTTGATGATTTGGGCACAGGTCTTGTTGAGGGAGCCGTAAACGGCGTAGTCGGTCTTGGTGAAGTTATCTATCAGGTAGGACAGGATCCGGTAGGTACTGCCGAAGCTTTGGGAGGCATGGTGAAAGATGGCTATGAGGCTACAACAGAAGGGATCTCCGATGCCTATAAATGGACAACTACTCCAGGTAATATAGGAAAAGCGGCTGATTCTGCATGGGATTGGGCAACAACGGAGGGGAACCTGGAGCAGTTGGGTGATGATATCGTTAAAGGTGCTAAGGACACTGGAGAATGGATAGCCAAAAATCCGAGAAAAATAGGAAACACAGCCGGGGAATTCATTCCTGATGCTGTTGCAGCAGTATACACGGCAGGAGGCTCTCTGGCAGCTACAGCTGGAAAAACAGCTTTGAAGGAAGGGGCGGAGGCTGTGGTTGAGAAGACGGTTAAAGAAATTGCAGAAGAAGGAGCCGAGAAAGCCGGTAAGGAAGCACTTGAGGCCGGAGCAAAACGAGGAACGGCTGAAGTATTGGAACAGCTTGCAAAGAAAGAAGGAGGAGATATCGCAGCTGTGGTTACTAAAACAGCGGCGGAAAAAGCTAAGGACTTGCTTGATGATGTCCTCAAAAAATTTGATCCTAAAAAAGCAACCACTAAACAGAAAGGTAACTTTGGTGAAATTGCATCCCACGAAAATATGTTAAAGAATCAAAACTTAAAACGGATTGGAGACAGTGCACCAGGGAGTTTGGATGATACAATTAAAAAAGGTATTGATGGAATATATGAAAATAGTAAACCACCACCAAAATTTATCATAGATGAAGCAAAATACGGTACCTCACAATTAAGTAAGGGGGCTAAAGATGGTCCTCAAATGAGTAATGATTGGATCAAAGGTAGTAAAAGATTAGAGAATCAAGTAGGACCTAAGAAAGCAAGGGAAATTGAGCGAGCACTTAAAAATAATGAAGTTGATAGAGTTTTAAGTAAGATTGATGATACTGGAAAGGTCACAACTTATAAGATAGATAAAAGTGGAAATATTGGGGGACCATGGCCATAATAAGAAAATAATTTTAGTAACAAAATAATAAGTATTTTTATATAATGGATACACGAGATAAATTAAATTCAAGGGAAAATTTTCAGGAAATTATTGAACAGCAAAGAGAGTATATTCAGGAAGAGCTTGAGGATTTACGAGGATACACGCCAGAAGAGACTGATAAGATCTATGATACTTATCAAACTTTGATAAAATATTCATTAGATAACTTGATCGCAGCTTATTCAATGGGTGAGTCTATTGACGTTATTTCAAAAGAATATTTAGTAACCATAGATTATTTTCAACATGGCTGGTCGCAATCAAATGGTTATGTTCAAATGGTTTGGATGCTGGCTATTGGAACGATGATAGATGTTAAACAGGAACAGTTTTTAAAACTTGCTGAATGTGTGAAAAAAGATAATCCAAATGATTATCTTATAGATTTATTGATACGTAACAGAATAGAAAATTGGATAAATCACGAAAGTTTTAAATTTCCGAAGCCATATAAAAGTATTCTAGATGTGGTTACTTTTGCTAAAGATGATAAACCCAAAGCTTCGGAAAAATTATTAGAATATCTACAAAAGGAATGGTACAGAGGACATTCCGATACAGGTTGGTACGATGCGCATAAGAGTAAATGGAACATTCACACAGGTTATTGGAGTTTCGAAAGCGGAGCTTTGGTGAAAATTTTGGGCTTGGATGATTCTATTTTAAAAGATCAGCAATATTATCCTTATGATATGGTACATTGGAAAGATTGATTATTATGGAGAAATATTTTAGGATAGTAAATCTTTTAATCCCTAATCAATTAGAATCGGATCAAATGAAGTTAAGGCTCTCAAAAATCAATGAGCAGCCTGAAATTTACATCAAAGATAATAGTCGGATGATTACAAAATCAGATGATTACTTATGGCTAGCTATGGTCGATCTACTTATTGATAATGGATATGCTTTCGAAATAGATTGGAAGGAAAACTACAAAACTGCAGAAGATTGTATAAATAACCTTTTTAAGAAATATAAAATTTTTCTTGAACTACATATTGACGTTGATGAAGAAACCGATCCCGAGGAATTTTTCCGCATTGCCAACAGAGAATTGGAAAAGCTTGGAAACTATCGGATTTACTTGATAGATATTAATAGTGATAGTTACGTTTTTACAGTTGGAAAACTTGATTCGGTTCAAGAACTCCAATTTTTAGATAAAAGAATTAGTATCTTTTAAAAAAGTATACTATGGCAAGATTAACATTTGAAGAGAGAAACAATAGTAATTACATCAAACACAGTGATGTTCTATTTTACTTGGGAAGAATTATTTCCCTGCCAGAGAGAAATTGGGAGAGCCTGCTTTTGAAGAATCTTACGGATATGTACTGTTATTAGGATTAGGAGGTCCAGAAAAAGTAGAAAACTTAGAGAAGGTTAAGCTAAAAGAACATATATTAATTGTAGCTCAAGCATTGGGTAAAATAGAATAATTTTTTAAGAATGTCTGGAATTCAAAAAATACGATAAGCTGCCTAAAATGGTGGCTTTTTCTATAAATTAGATTGGTTTGGGGATCTTGATACAGGCTTAGTAGCAGGTGTAGCCAACGGATTTGTTGGATTATGCGAAACACTTTATCAGGTTGTTCAAGACCCTATGTGTATGACCACTCCTGATATATAGGAAAAGCGGCTGATTCTGCATGGGATTGGGCAACAACGGAGGGGAACCTGGAGCAGTTGGGTGATGACATCGTTAAAGGTGCTAAGGACACCGGAGAATGGATAGCCAAAAATCCGAGAAAAATAGGAAACACAGCCGGAGAATTCATTCCTGATGCTGTTGCAGCAGTATACACGGCAGGAGGCTCTCTGGCAGCTACAGCTGGAAAAACAGCTTTGAAGAAAGGGGCGGAGGCTGTGGTTGAGAAGACGGTTAAAGAAATTGCAGAAGCTGGAGCCGAGAAAGCCGGTAAGGAAGCACTTGAGGCCGGAGCAAAACGAGGAACAGCTGAAGTATTGGAACAGCTTGCTAAGAAAGAAGGAGGAGATATTGCAGCAGTGGTTACTAAAGATATAGATGAGCTTGCTGCTGAAGCTATTAAAAAAGGAGGAAAAAGACCAAAACTTCCAGAGTATCCCGTCAAAAATGCTGATGGTAGTTTAACTGAATATGGTAAGTGGTATTATGAAAGACCATCTGGATTTAGAAAAGGGGTTAGAGAAAAATCTTATGATGGGGCTAAAGAAGATGGCATAGTGAAAGATCCTCTTACTAAGGAAGAAATACCATTTGAAAGCGAATGGGATATGGGGCATAAACCTAAGCATGAATTTAGAAAGCATCAAAAAGATGCAGCCCAACGAGAGATTTCTAGAAAAAAATTCTTGGATGAACATAATAACCCAGATCATTATCGCCCCGAAACGCAAAATACTAATAGATCACATAAGCTTGAAGATCACACTGATGATTTCGAATAATTTAATTAAATTTACTATATGAAACCAACCGAAAGACAAAAAGAATTATATAAAAAATTAGCTCCAATTATTGGAATTGAACCAAAAGTCATTAAGTATGGTGATGATACTGGTGAGAATGCAATTTTTATTATGGAATGTCCTGATCCAACGGACAATGATGTTATTTTTTACTCAACAATAGGTTTATCTGACTATTCTGTTGGGGATAGAAAATATGAATTGATGATTGCAGGATATTCCGCGGATAATAAAACTGGAAATATCTTGAGTACAAGTGCTTTTTTCTGTATAAAGGATAATTGGAAAGTTTCTCATGGGACAGTTTTTGAAACTTTAGTTGAAATGTATTATAAAGATTCAGAGATGAAGCATATCTTCTTCACATCCCCTTATCTATGGGAAGATAAACTTGAGGATTTTGAAGTACAAAATGAGAATATTTTTTTTCTGCTAGGTATTGCCATTTCAGATGCCGAATTGGAATTTCAGAAAAAAAATGGTTCAGAGGCTTTGGAAGATCTATTTGAGGAAAAAGAAATCGATATCTTTGATGTTAATAGAAAATCAATATTGTAAATTGCTTATAATGAATGCTATGGATATCTCTCACTTTTAGGATTTGGGGGAACTGAAAAGGTTGATAATTTGTAAAAGGTTAAATTAAAGGAACATATTTCAATTGTAGCTCAAGCTTTGGGTAAAATAGAATGATTTTTTTAGAATCAGTAACAAAAAAATACGATAAGCTGCCTAAAATGGTGGCTTTTTCTATAAATTAGATTTGATTGAAAAAGTATACCATGGCAAGATTAACATTTGAAGAGAGAAATAATAGCAATTACATCAAACACAATGATGTTCCATTAGAAATTATTAATAAATACAACAATGTACTTCCAGAAGAATTGCTCAGTATTTGGCAAACAATGGGATTTGGTATTTATGAAGATGGATTTCTTCAATTGGTGAATCCTGATGAATTTGAGTTTGTATTTGAGTATATTGATAAACTATTGGAGCCGTCTATAGTTTTTGGAGTTACTGCTTTAGGAGATTTATTGATTTGGGAAGGGAATCAAAATTGGACGATTTCGCCGGACGAAGGAAACAGAGTAAAAATAATAAATATTAGAAAATGTCACAGTTGTGCACTGAATTCACTTAAGGGAGCTCTTGATGTATTTTTTGACGATTATTTTATATCCCATAAAGATTATTTTATATCCCATAAAGATTATTTTGATTCTAAAGCTTACCTGGATATGAAAGGAGAATTACCCAAGCTGGAATACGGTCAATGCTACGGCTATGTTCCAGCCTTATCACTGGGTGGGAAAACTTCAAATAAAAACTTACAGGTGGTAGATATTAAATCATACATTGATGTTATTGGTCAATCTGTTGGTAAAATCATTGACTTGTGGTAGTTCCTTCATTGAGCATTTTGCAAGTAATATTTGAAATAGCTCGATCATGACCGAGCTATTTCAAAATAAAGTCAAATCAAGATAGCTTTTGTGAGTTTAAAGCAATTCGTTTTTATTGTGTTTATAATTGCTTTTTTGTAGTTTAGCCGTTGTCTGAAATCAGTTTGACGTCCATTGTGTAGAAGGATTTCAGAACAAATTAAATGAAAACTAATACAAAGATCGTAAGCAAACCATGGAAAAAGAATTAAATGAATTAACCGACCAGGAATTATTGGAGAAGAAAAAAAAGGCCAAGTCTGAAAATGTCATGAATGGCGTCATCCTGGGGGTTTTGATCGGTATTGCGGTGTACAGTACTGTAAGAAATGGTCTTGGACTCTTTACCTTTCTTCCGGTAGCTTTTGCACTTTTTGCAGCGAACAGATGGAAAAAAAATGGCCAGGCACTGGAAAAAGAATTAAATGACAGGAACTTAAAGTAAAACGAGACTGTACTCAATGACAACTGATCAAGAAAAAGACTGCCCCTGAACCAGGGCAATCTTTTTTATGTTGTATTCTATTTTTTAAATTTAATGGCAAGAAGCCAAAAAGTCTGTTTCTCAAGGCCGTTAATAGGATTCGCTCCGTTAGTATAGGAGAGTCCTATGGAAAATTTATTATCCTGCGTGGGATATATGTTTAGTTCGCTCGTAAACATTGGAATATATGAGTCAGTATTGTCTACGTTACTTAATAGATTTTTTCTGGCTTCATATTTTACAGATAACTCCATTCCCTTGCTCCAGAATGATTTGGGTACAGGTTCTTTTTTATGATTAGCCGGAGGTTTTTTCAAAAGCAGGTTAGCTCCTAAACCGAAATACCCTCTGACATGGTATCCGTTACTTTCAGGTAGGGCAGCTTCAAATTTATTTTGGTATTCAAGACCCGCTGTAGGAAGAAAATAATAGGCAAACAGATGCTCCTCTGCAACATATCCGCCCAGTTTTACAAATTCCTTTTTTTTAGAAAAAGGATACCAGTAAGAGGTAATGGCCATAGATTGGGAATCTTCAGAATGATCATTTAAATATTCCAACGTATTGCTTCCGAAAAGTGCGGTTTGCTGTTCGTTGTCAGTAAAAATGGTCATGCCGTTTGAAATCCCTATTTTAAAATTGTTCTGTTCTTTATCAATCTGATTATTCCGGTTATAAGCAAAAAAACCGGTTATAGAGTTTTTGAACATCGTTTGATCCCCGCTGATATTATCATACTGGTACCCTACACCGGCATTGACTACAAAATAATTTGACTTATCCTTTGGAAATGTAAAAGACAGATTGGCCGCTTTATCATCATCATTAGTGCCTGTTTCAAAATCTTTGCGTATTTTAATGTTATCCCACACAGTAGATTGAGCATATACGTTCTGGGAAAATATCACTGCAATAGTGGCTATCAGGATTGCTTTCATGACGGATTAATTTTTGAATTGACCAGTACTGTGCAATCACCAACTGTTACACAATCGCTTGTTTCATTGTCACTCACACTCTCTTTTGTATTATAAGTTTTTACAAGAGCGTTAAGCCTCATCTGCAGTAAGGAATATTCATTATCTCCATAAAGCAGATTCAATCCAAGTTTGATGTGATCTGGCAAGTTCTCAGGTTTCACTGAAGAATTACCGGCAATCTGTAATATTATTCTTTTTGTCCTTATCTCTGGCGTATCGTCATGATCATCAAAAGTGGCACTGGCAATAAGAAAACCGGAAAGGCTTAGACCATTTATTTTGAAAATATCGCCTTTAGATTCCAGTTTTTTCAGCTGAGTGTAAACCTTTTTAAAATCAGCTGCCTTAATGGTTAATTTTTTTTTCATGGTAGTTTTGTTTGGTTATTAATAAATTGGGGCAAGCTATCTGATAATAATTTTATAAGGCTTAAAATTCCAGATCATCAGATTTTTCTTACTCAAATCTAAGAAATAACCCATCGTATTGACAATTACCCTTTTGTGTGATATTTAAGTAAATGCTGTACAAGGAAAAACTGCTGAAAAATAGTTGTTGAAAATTGGAGAATAGTGGAGCAGAATAGTCTTTAAAAAATCAAAGTCTCCATACCTTCTCATACCAATCTTTTTTACCGTTGACGGCCAACTCAAATCCGGGTTCAACGGGCATTGCCTGTATTCTTTCGAAAGCATAATTTCCAACTTCTTTTAAGGCAGGGGTGAGCTGCGGCCAGCATCGGCCGCCCTTTTCATATTCCCAGTTTGTAGGAATATCAGGATGATTGGTTTCCTCAAAATCTCTCAGTTCAAAATCGGCGGGATTGCAGTTCCGCTGTTCCCATGTCTCCGGTTTAAAAAGTTCCGCACTTTCAAGGTCGCCTTCTGCAATGTATTCTTCATACTGCTCCTTATCAAATGCATTGGACTGCTCAACTTTCCGGGTTGAGTTTTGTTGACTGTCAAAACTAATAGAACTTGCAGCTGCATTAGGATCTGTCCAGATACTGACGGTATAAATGATAAATTCCGGTTTTTCTGCTTTTAGCCTTTCTATGGCCCGATCAACCATAGATTTCATTTCAGTCAGGTAATTTTCTTTATTAAATGGCATGTTTATGGGGCATTGAGGCACAAAAATAGGAAACGTTTTGCATTATAAACATTATGAAAGTTGAAAATATGATATGAAAGTTGTAGGATGTCTTCATGTTTTTATTTTTATTTTCAAGAAAAATGTCAATATTCTGGTGAAATATAGATTGTTCATTTTTTAATTCTTTATTCAGTGATTTTTTTGTAAGATTGTGTTGAGAGTCCTTGAATTGAGTTTTCACTTGGTAATTATTCAGTAAATGGGAAAGATAATTTTCAAATTGCTTCCATGCATAATTGGGATCAAACTAAAATACAGTCAAATAGATTTTCTCAAGACAATTTAGTTTGGTCAGTACATAATCATGATGGAGGAACTGGTCTGAAGTACAAAACTATTTCAAACCAATTTGACACTGATATAAGTACGGTGTGGGGTATAATGGGGCAAAATGCAAAAAAATGATTAGGGTATCCAAGATTTTTTATAGTTAATGACAATAGTAGAATGATTGAAATTAATTCTAAAGGAGCTAATTTGAAATCAACTAATTCGTTTAATGTACAATTCTTAAAAGGTCTTAATAGGGTTTATGGAAAATAATCTTAAAATAATCAGCATAGTAATTCTTTTTTTTATTATTAGTTGTAAAAAAAAAGAACATCAAAATTTTTCTTTTCAAAACATGGATGGAACTATAAAGACTTTTGAGAAAAAGCTTTATAGTAAAATTGATATGTTTATTGATTACTCTAATTGCCCAAAAAATAAAGTAATTACCGTTAGATATCAAAAGCTTAAGAAGAAAGATTTTATACAAGTATCCAATCGCAAATTTTTTATTCCAGATTCATTATACGTTTTAAAAGAGTATAAAGGTCACCTAATAGCTATTTATAATAAAGAATTTTTTGATAATACTATAAGTGTAGGGGAAACTGACAGATTAATGATTAAAAATAATCGTTGGAATATTTATAAGAGAAATCAAATGGAAACTGGTATCCCATGTTTTGATATGTTTGAAGTAGTAAATGGGGAATTAATTAAACTTTCGGTTGAAAGTTATTATTATAATAATCTTTTTGAAAACCCTCCAATGTTACCACCACCACCACCTTCAAAGAAATAATATAATCAATCTATCATCTCTTTCAAGAAAGTATATAAATGAGTAGTTTAATATTTTTACTTGGTCTGAAAAACAGGGAAGTTTACCCGTGCAATGCTTCTGCTTGGTATTGGAAATATCGCGGAGTAAAAAAAATGGACAAAATAAAAAAGCTACACTTGAAAAATAGGATGATTAAGGTAAGTATAATCTTTATGATGCTATTCTCTCTAAATGCCTTGGCTCAAGAAAAAATAGTTCAAGATTTTAATCTTGATGGTATAAAAGATACCCTATATTATAAATGCTTTAAATATGAGGAAAATATTGATGGTCCGTATTGTAAGATTGAGATAATAACTGGCGGATTGAAGAAAAAGTATACCTATAATTTAGAATATATAGGGGACCCTATTTTAGACACTTGTGGAAATGGCTGTATATCCCTTTATACATGGACAAAAGATACGGAATACACTCAGGAGTATAATTATTCCAAAAAATATGATGACTGGATATTAACAGTAGATGAACAGCTTTTGAAGTATGAGAATGACAAAGAAGAAAGCACTCTTCCTAAAGATTATGTACTGGGGATAAGCGGTAAAGAATATCCAATCAAAAGAAAGCCAGTCTTAAAAAAGAGAATGCAAAGAAAATAATGAATTTCCAAAACCTGATAAGTATGTTGGGTAGACCTTAAACATTCAGAGCACATAACTAATCCAGATATATTTGCTGATAGTAGAAAATGCCCGCAATGCATCTGCTTGGTATTTGAAATTAACGAAATCAACACAATCTTAATTTTACTAAGTGACATGCAATACATGAATGATGTCTGTATTCGAGGTCTCGTAAAATAATAAATCCTCCTGATTTTTTTTCGGGAGGATTTATTATTTTCATTAAATTAGGCTTGTTATTTCAAAAAAAATATGTTTTCTTGATCTTAAAGATTAGTTGCGTAAAAACTGACTCATATCTGCAGAATCAAACGTAAATGCAGATTGATTTTCCGATTTATCTAATTTTTTACTGATCGTGAGTGCCCATAAAACCAATTCCTTACAGAAATTCTGATCCTCGGTGCTTAAATCTGAAGCATTCTCTTCAACTACTGCTGCCAACGGTGTGATGCTGTTAAGTTTAGCGTAGAAATCCTCATCTGTATCTTGGTAGTTGAGCTCCAGATGGTTTTTGTTAAACCATTTGATAAGATCTGTATAAGGTGTTTTGATTCCTTCTTTTTCCAGTTTGGATATACGGGGAAATAAACTTTCAAATTGAATCATCACCGCCTGATCAATTAATATTTTAGCAACATAATCTGCGCCTTCCTGCTCCCCTTCGTACACCAGTTCAATTTTTCCGGTGATAGATGGAATCACAGACATAAAATCTAGCAGACGAACGGTGGTCTTATCCGAATCAGATTCTATCAAACGTAGTTTTGCAGCTGCGACCAGATTCTCCATAGCACTGATGGTAAGACGGGCACTTACACCGCTTTTCGCATCTACATATTCGCTGTCACGGGCGGCAAAAGCAATTTGTTCCAAAAGATTTTTAGCCAATCCGGGAATTTGTATCTGTGACTGATCCTCGGTTGAGATCTTAGCTTCCTGCTCCGTAATCTGCCTGGCCAGCGCAATTGTTTTCGGGTAGTGGGTGAAAATCTGTGATCCGATTCTATCTTTTAACGGCGTTACAATACTCCCTCTGTTGGTGTAATCCTCTGGATTTGCAGTAAACACAAACTGAATATCAAGAGGCATTCTCAATTGGAATCCACGAATCTGAATATCACCTTCCTGCAGAATATTAAACAAAGAAACCTGAATTCTTGCCTGAAGATCCGGCAGTTCGTTCAGGACAAATATAGAACGGTTGGCTCTTGGGATCATTCCGTAATGTAAAACCCGTTCATCCGAATAAGGCAGTTTTAAAGTCGCTGCTTTAATCGGGTCTATATCACCAATTAAATCCGCAACATTTACATCTGGAGTCGCCAGTTTTTCATAGAATCGGTTAGAACGGTGAACCCAGGAAATTGGAGTTTCGTCGCCATGTTCCGCAATAAGATCTCTCGCAAACTTGGAGATAGGATGAAATGGGCTGTCATTGATCTCAGAGCCTTTTACGATAGGCATATATTCATCAAGAAGGTTCACCATACTTCTCGCAATCCTGGTTTTTGCCTGTCCGCGCAATCCCAGCAGATTGATGTGATGACCGGCAAGAATAGCTTTTTTCAATTGAGGAACAACAGTGTCTTCATATCCCAAAAGACCTTCAAATACAGGTTCTTTAGCTTTGATCCGGGCAATTAAATTGCCCTGGATTTCTTCATTAATAGTTTTGTCGGTATAGCCTGAATTTTTTAATTCTTTGAATGTAATATCGTTTTTCATTTTCTTTTAAGTAAAAATATTTATTTGGTGAGACCCTCTTTAATAGTCATCTCATGATTGTAATTCTGAAATCAGGTGTCTGAAATCTGACATCTTGTTAAATCCTCTTTATTCTGTTTTTCTCGTAATCTTCAAAAATCATTTGTCCTAAACCGGAAAGACCTGTTAAAAAAGCTTTTCCTTTATTCTGGGCTGTAAACGCCTCCACAAATTTACGCAGATAAGGATCCTGAGCGATCATAAATGTGGTAATAGGAATTTTCAGTTTTCTGGCCTGTGCCGCTCTGTTGAGACACTGGGAAACGATCATTTCATCAAGACCGTTACTGTTCATGTAAAATTCTCCCGTAGGCAGCTGGATACAGCTCGGCTTTCCGTCCGTAATCATGAAAATCTGTTTGTTGGTATTTCTTTTTCTGCGAAGAATATCCATAGCCAGTTCCAGTCCTGCTACCGTATTGGTGTGATAAGGCCCAACCTTTAAATAAGGGAGATCTTTGATTTTGATAGGCCATGCTTCATTTCCAAAGACAATAATGTCGATAGAGTCTTTTGGATACTTGCGGTTAATTAATTCGACCAGTGCCATCGCCACTTTTTTGGCAGGCGTGATGCGGTCTTCACCATATAAAACCATGGAGTGGCTGATATCGATCATCAGCACAGTACTCATTTGTGCTTTATGCTTGGTTTCTTCCACAATAAGGTCATCTTCCGTCATACGCAGATCCGAAATTCCATTGTTGATCTGGGCATTTTTTAAGCTTTCGGTCATATTTACCGTAGACAGATCGTCTCCATATTGAAAGGACCGGTTTTCACCATCCCGTTCATCACCAACTCCGGTTTTTGTTGTGCGGTGATTTCCCGCACCGCTTTTTTTAAGTTTTCCAAAAATCTGGTCCAGGGCATATTCCCGTAAAGCCGCCTCCAGTTTGGCCGTCAGGATGTTTTTCCCTTTTCCGGTTCCTGAATTACCCTCTTTCGAATCGTCTTCCTCCTTGATATATCCCCGTTTTTTTAAATCATCTTCAAAATCCTGAAGAGAATATTCATCACTGAAAATGTCATATTCTTTATCAAGCATATCGAGCCACTCGAAAGCTTCCTCAATATCACCCGAAGTGTGGGTAAGCAAATCTTTGAAGACATCAAAGACCCGGTCAAAATGAGAGATGTCTTCCGGGACATGTTTGCTGAAGGTGAAACCCCTTTGAGCATTAAAATCTTTATTTGTCATAAGACGATGAAGCTGTTTGCTGTTGTTTGGTTAAAATACTAAAGACAATTCCATTCTTAAATTCAATTGAAATAGCCTGAAAATATTCTGTATTTCTTTACTTTTTATTTAACGATACAAGTTAGGAAAATATCATAGCAGGACCATCTTATGAAACATAGAAAATACTAATGACCGTGATATGAAATGAAAATATAAGGCTGATCTCAGGTGATGATAAAGGTTTTGTCCTGACATCAGGAAGACATTATTTTAATAATGTAGACAGACCTCTTTTTATTTTCTGTAGTAGGAGAGGCTTTCCCGGGAGTTGCTTATACTCTTAACCGGAAAATAAGGACACTTACTAAGAAGAAGATGGCAGATACTAATTCCCAATTGTTTGATTTTCAGTGTTTATATAGCTTTACAGAAACAAATAAACATATGAAAAATTTAAAAAAGCTTTTAAGAGGACAGTTGAGAACCATAAATGGGGGTACTGTTCTGATCGATTGCCCAACTCCTTATGGAGGTTTTACCAAATGTACAGGTCCCTATAATAATATCATCTATTGTCCTGCTCCCGAAAATGTGTGTCAGTCAGATAGTTGTCTGCGGGGAAAAGGATGTTGGCCAAAATCTTAATGACTTTTTGCTGTACCCTTAATAGGGTGTGAAGCTGAAGAATCAGTGGACACTTCTGTGAAAACAAAACCCAATTTAAAAATAAGCAAATTTATTCCTATGAAAAAAATAATTTTTATTTCTGCGCTTGCGCTTAGTGCCGGTTTTAATGCTGTTCTGGCCAGTTCGTCACCATCAAATACTAAATGTATTAAGCGTGTTTATACCGTTAAGCAAACCATAGATAACGAAGAGATTTTCTACTATTTCACCTATCATGAGAATGCTGTTATATTTTACAACTACCATGTCAATGACGGTTTGGGAGGGGTATGGTCATTTGTAGGTCCACAGACTGTGGATTGTTCTGTATATACCATTGATCTGCCTTAACAGGCTTTTGGTCAAATCTTTTAACAAAAAAAATGCAAAACCAATCTGTCCTTTAACCGGGGGCAGATTTTTACTTTAATTCATAGTGTTTTAGAGGCTGCTTAACGATGCGTAATTTGTGTGTTGGGAGGTTATCAGAAGTTGGATATTTGAAAAAAAGAAATAAACTGCCATCATTGATTATTAATTTTTTGTAAGTTTAAGAAGAAAAAACATATTTATGCAGAATCTACGGCTTCTGTTAAATTTTAAAATGATAAACACAAATGATTATCCGTTTCCTCATACCATTACTGTTTCTAAGTCTTGTCTCATGCAAAAAAAATAATAATCCGGATGAATCCCAATCTGGTGCCACCCGGGATACTGTTACACTCAATGATTCCATTATAAGAGAAAGAAATTTTCAGTTGAGAAGATATATAGGAACCCAATGGACTTACGATACCTATTCAGATTCTAATCAAGCCATGTATGAACATTTTGTTTTAGATTTAAAAAATGAAGGGGACTCTGTGAAGGGTCGGTATTGTGCAACAGCTGATAACGGGAAAATTCTGGATTGCAACAACAGTACTGAATATAATATTCGTGGTTTTATTGCCAATGGTAAAATAACAGCTGAATTTTACAGTTTTTTAGGTTCCAAAGACAAGAAAGGAATCGCAGAACTTCAGCTTATCAATTCCAGTCAGTTAGAATGGAAGATCATCAAAGCTCCACAATCTCCATTTTATTTTCCAAAAAACCTCCAACTCGCTGGAAATTATACTTCCAAAGGCTGTGGTTATCCTGGCAGAAAAACAGGTAAATAAATTATTCAGGCAATGATCATAAGAGCTTGCTTACATTTCATTCAGTAATAATAAAAAAGCCTCTTAAGGCTTTTTGAAATCTTTGCCCTTTCTATAAGCCTTTATTTCCAAAATTATTGAAGGAATACTGTACAGATAAAACAATACATTCAGGAAACCAATAATGATTACCCACGTATCAAACCCATTTTTTGTATACATCAAATAAGTCCAGTAAGAAAACAGCGGGCAGATCAGTACAATCATTACGTTTACAATAAGTGATTTTCTGCTGAACGGCTGTTGTGGTTTGTCCCTGTTCTGTGCCGCATTTTGATAAGTGGGCCATGTGGAAAATTCATCATTTGAAATATCATGGAAGCCTGTGCCGCTGGCGATGAGGTCGTAGGGTAACAGAAATTTTATTTTTGCTGCCTCATTATTTTCAATGGCATCTATTTCACTGATCAGGTCCTGATAAAAAGCATCAAGCGAAGGATAAAAAGCCGAAAACTGACTAATATTGATTTCGAGAGAGCCCTCTTTTTCAAATTTTGAATGGATAAACTTTATAAAATCATCAAAGAGTGCTAAGGTTTCCGGGAAATTCTTTTGTATGAAATGCCGGCTTCTTTTCGCATTTCTACTGAAGGAGTTCTGATCTACAGACAAATTGTTCGAATGTTTTTCCAGATACAGCTCCGCTTCTTCTTCCGTATGATGTTCTGTATATTCTTCATAAGCCTGCCATTGCTGGATGGTGTCATTCAATACTTTTTTATCCAAAACAGCGATCCAAAAGAATGGAAGGGAATTATTTGCCTCAAAAAGAGGGAATTCCTGCTTTGGATTTTTTAAATAGAGATAGCTTCTGTTTCCCATAGTTCTGTTTTTTTGATCAGGTAGTAGTATATGATACTATTAAATGGATTTTAATTGTTTTTCAAGGTTTTTTCTAAAAATTTTAAGGCTTTGGTTCTTGGAAGGTCTATTTTTGCAGTATCTCCTTCATCTAAAGCGGTCTGAGATATCCCTAATTTAGTTTTCCCCATCGTTCGTATTGCGGATAAAATGACCGCCAGTACAAAGTAGTCGTTTTCCCTCGCCAAAGCAGTTGTATACGCTTCAAATGCTTTCTTTCTTAAAAGGTCATTTTCCTTTCTGAACCACATTTGCATATAAGAAGATGCACTCCAGGACCTGCATTTTGAATACTCGTCCTCAAGTAAACCCTTTTTTAAAATGCTGAGGTCAGCATTTTTACCGATCCATCCCAAAACAATAATTGCATTTTCTCTTACTACAGCATCCAGGCTGCCTGATAATTTTCTGGCATATGCGAGCGTTTTTTCTTTGTGTTTCCCCTTTGTTTTGCCTAAAATAAAAATGATTGCCGAATGAAATTCCGGATCTTCATTTTTATCCAGCTTCGAAAATAAAAACTCTGCCCCTTCATCACCGTGCTCATCAAATCTAAATCTTAAGTTTCTCCTGAAATCATCATCCAGTTTGAAGTCTTTCATCAATTTATAATGATATTCCATAAATGGGCTTTTCATGATCTCCCAGACAAATTCCAGCTGTTCGTCTTCCAGATTATTTTCAACGATACTTTTTAACCAGTTTTTATAGTCTGATAATTGTTTCATGGGTGATTATAGTATGCGACAAATTTATAAGAGATTGTTAATCAAAACAAACAATAATATAAAAGATATCAGAATAGCCATTTTTCCAGCGCAAGATTTTTTGGGATAGAAACATCTTGTTTGCTTTTGGCTAAGAAGAGGATAGATTGGGTTAAGTCCGTTTTAGGAGATATTCAGAATTTTACATCAACAAAAAAACAGATAAAAAATGAATATTGTTTTAACAGGTTCCATCGGGAACATCGGAAAACCACTTACTGAAGAACTGGTACACAAAGGACATACTTTAACCGTTATAAGCAGTAATACTGAAAGGATATCAGCTATTGAAAGCCTTGGAGCAAAAGCTGCCATAGGCAGTATGTTTGATGTTGATTTTCTGACCGAAACATTTAAAGGGGCAGATATTGTTTATTTAATGGAAACCATGGAAGCTGCCGGGGATTTGTTTGATAAAAGGGTTGACTTTATCGGGAGCATCAGTAAAATTGGAGATAATTATAAAAAAGCTGTCGAAAAGTCAGGCGTAAAAAAGATCGTCCATCTCAGCAGTATTGGTGCCCATACAGATAAAAATACCGGCATCATTGTTTTTCATTACCATGTAGAAAAAATCTTACAGCAGCTGCCGGATGATGTTGCTATTAAATTTATACGTCCTGTTGGAATTTACTTCAATATGTTTTCTTTCATCAATACCATCAAAAACAAAGGTGCTATTGTTTCCAACTGGGGTGGGGATCAAAAAGAACCATGGGTTTCACCTTTGGATATTGCAGAAGGTATTGCCGAAGAAATCGAAAAACCATTTGAAGGAAGAAGCGTTCGTTATGTGGCAAGTGATGAGGTTTCACCCAATGAAATTGCAAAAGCGATTGGGGAAGCCATCGGTAAACCGGATTTAGAATGGAAAATAATTCCTGATGAAGAACTGCTGAACAACTGGCTTAGCATTGGATTCAACGGGCAGGTAGCAAAAGGTTTTGTGGAAACTCAGGCGAGTCAGGGGAGTGGTACACTGTATGAAGATTACCATAAGCACAGGCCGGTTTTAGGAAAAGTAAAACTGGCTGATTTTGCAAAGGAATTTGCAATTGCCTATAAAAACAGTTAGAAGCAAAAGTACGGTAACATCTGACTATTGAAATTCTCCCACTCAGATCATTGAGAAAACAATTTGTAACTTTATCAATATGGAACAACGCAGTATAAAAAGGATAAAAAGTATCACTGAGTTTCACCGCTCAAGGGGATTAGAGCACCCTGAACATCCACTTATCAGTGTGATTGATTATAATTCCGTGAGACGGCCAGACGATATTGGGGATGTCAACTGGATGCTGAATTTCTATATGATTTCTCTGAAAATAGGAATCAATGGCAAGGTAAAATACGGACAGCAGGAATATGATTTCGACGAAGGAACCATGTTTTTTATTTCTCCCAATCAGGTTTTTAGAATTGAAGCGGATCCTGATCCCGATTCTCAGGCAAAACAATCCGGTTGGATGCTGCTTGTTCATCCGGATTTTTTATGGAATACGCCACTTGCCAGAATCATGAAGCAATATGATTTCTTTGATTACTCTGTTAATGAAGCTTTGTTTCTTTCCAAAAAGGAAGAACAGACGATCAATTCAATCATCGAAAATATTCAGTTGGAATACCGCGCCAATACAGATCGTTTTAGTCAGAATATTATCATTTCGCACCTGGAAACTTTACTCAATTATTCGGAAAGATTTTATGAGCGGCAGTTTATCACAAGAAAGATAACCCATCATCAGATTCTCAACCGATTGGAAAATCTGCTGAATGACTATTTTGGAAACAGTGATCTGACTTCAAAAGGGCTGCCTGCCGTCAGGTTTATTGCTGATGAACTTCATATATCTTCCAATTATCTGAGCCGCCTCCTTAAAACGCTTACAGGACAAAGCACCCAGCAGTTTATCCAGGATAAGCTCATTGAAAAAGCCAAGGAGAAGCTTTCCACAACAGAATTATCTGTCAGTGAAATTGCCTATGAATTAGGCTTTGAACATCCGCAGTCCTTTACCAAACTCTTTAAAAACAAGACAAACCTCACCCCTGTAGAATTCAGAACTTCTTTTAATTAAAAAATTTTTTTGAAGGATCAAACCTGTCATTGTCTGTCAATGAAAAATTTTATGATCTGCGATATTTAAAAATATAATCGCCACACATCCTGGGTTCAGAATAGAACCCAGGATGTTATTTTGTTGATGCTGTAAATTCAATCGGTTTGTGCTGTGTTTTATTGTACTTTAGCCGCCTAACATTCAATTAAAAATTATTCAGTGATTAAACAGATTATATTTACTTTATTTGCTTTTCTATCATCTCAGATAGTATATTCTCAAACCTTCGATGACAGCACCTGCTGGGAATATTTTAAAATTACCCAGGACCTGAAAAATGATAAGCCCCTGGACAAAAAAACATGGAATCAGTTTTTGAAAAATGAAGCCATGCAGGTGTATATTAAGGATCAGGGTTTTGATAGTATTTATATAGATAATTACAGACATATCATGGAAATCGTGTATATGCCAAAAAACAGTGCTGCCCTGCAGGAAAGACTGAAAACGCCAATGAAAAACTGGTGGTTTTATATTGTGAATGAGTATAAGGTAAACGAAGATCAAATGAAAAAATATCTTACCGATATTAAGAAAGATCCAAAACATTATTTTGACACCTGTTATCAGTATACCTATCAGATGCTTCCCAAACAATATCAGAAAAAAGCTCAGGAATATAAAGTTAGCATCATTCCTATACATAATGATGCACATGTAACAAACAACTGGATGATATATACCCTTATGGCAGCATATTTTCATGATATCAATAGAATGGGAGCCATGGGAGGACACGAATTTCATCATGTATTAAGACCCCAGCTTGTATTTGAAGTGGAAGATCAGGATGCAGTCATTGTGAATTTGCTTCAAAAAATACTGAATGAGGGAAGTGCAGATTTAACCGATAAGATCTATGAAGGAAAAGATGCTGTAAAACTATTGGAATTTCAGAGAGGGACGCGGGATGAATTTATTGCAGACGGAGCCAAAGTAATTAAAAATATAGATTCTCTATTGTCTGTAAAGCCATTAGACCGATCGAAATTAAAAATGAATAAGCTGATCAATGTCGGGAATACCAGCGGTCATGTTCCGGGATGTTATATGTCCGCCATTATAGAGAAAGCCGGCTATAAAAAAGAATTGATCAAACATATTGAAGATCCTTTCCAATTTGTATACTTGTATGATAAAGCATCAAAAAAAGATAAGGATGCATACATTCTTTCTCCCACAACAATGAATTTGGTACGTGAGTTAGATAAAAAGTACAGATCTAAAGCAAGCATAGAGCAGCATCAATAGGAGGGAACCAGGCAAAATTAAAAAGGACAGATCATCGATCTGTCCTTTTTTAGTGGAATTATATTTGAAAAAATCTTCTTACAGACTGGAGAGAGGAAATACAATTATAATTCATAAGACTTACTTATTTGCTTTTCCATTTCCGGCAGGGAGATAATCCGGAAGATAGACGTTTTCATTTCTCATTGCCCGGACATAATCTTTGGAATATATATGTAAACGGATATCTGTGACATCTGTGGTTTTCGAATTTCGATTACCTGAACTGTCATACGAAATGACCTCTTCTTTTCTATCCTCATTAGAGAGGATATAGTAAAAATCTTTATTTTCCCAGCAGCTGATTTTATCGGATGAAGTATCCTCAATATTCACACGGGTACAGTTTTTCTGAAGAAAACTCAGAATATTTGAAAAGTCGCTCTTGTTTTTTGACGTTTTAGTGGCCGTTAGATAAGCGAATTCACCTTTGTTATTTTCTGTCATGCTCAGAGAAGGAAATACCACTTTATTTAAAATGGCTAAAGAATCTTTCGCCGCATCATAAGCGACTGTGCTGTATTGGTAGCCGAAATATTTGATGGGTTTATCTTTTCTCGTCATCCAGTCATTGGTAGATTCCACATAAAATTCTGCGGGTAATCTTCCGTTTGTTTTATAGAAAGCCAATGTATCTTTTGAAAACATAGCTGTTTCCAGAGCCTTTTTTGCTGCCTTCTTATCCATCTTTTTTACATCAGAAGATAAAATTTCGTCAGTCTTGCTAAGCCTTGGCTGATAAAATTTGTCCACTTTAAATGTTTTGTCAAACGTATCCAGCTGGACAACTTTTGAATCCTGAGACTGACAGGAATAAAAAAGATTCAGCAGGATTATAGAAGAAACTACTTTTTTGTGCATTTTTTTTATCATAATCCAAATGTAATAATAAAATAGCTCGCCTGATTATTTATTATGAAAAGGCTCTTTCTATTTACAAATTTCATTAGAACTGCCCTGAGAGAATAACAACACAGAAATTTAATTGATAGAATTGGAAAGATTGCTGATCAATAATTTATTCAGATAAATATTTCTAAACCCAATTCAACAGTGTTGATTCAGGCAATTTGAAATAAGGGGTTAATTGCTTTAACAGATAAAACTTAAAGCGTCGTTTAGTGCTGTTTAGCGATGAAAATAAAGAAAATTATGGATACCGGACTTCAACACTTTTTTCAGTAACTTTAAAAAAACTTATAACATGAAAACTGGAATCATTGTAATAGATCCGGAGCATAGCGGCATGGGAAATGTTGGCGGCTCCGATGATAATCATGCCGTTTCTATTCCTGGAAACCATGAAAAAAACTTAATCCGAACAGGATTCTTAAAATGTAATATTCTGATATTTAATTTTTTATGTCCAAAGTGAAATGATCTGGAAATCCCGTTGATCTAGAATTCTGGAGCGTTTTTGACCTGTTTTTTTCACTTATTTATAGTACACAAAAGTGTAATTGACCGGTTATGATATAATTGTAAAATTTGTAATGATGTAAACAGATCTGGGATTTCTGCTTTGATCAGTAATGAGAATGTCTGAAAATCAGGTGAGTGGAAAAAACAATCACTGAAAGGTCACTGTACCGGAGACAGAAACAAAAAAACTAAAACTAAAACCAAAAAACGATGAACCATGGAAACAGATTTAGAAACAATCAAAAGTAAATTTGGAAAAAAAGATTTTGGAGATGGAAAAGGAACCGTTGCACAACGATTGAAAAACCTGGAAAATACAAGATTTTCCGATACCATTTCAAAAGACAAAAAAGACAAAATCCTTCAATGGGTCAATTTTGTACAGGAAGGAGGGGGTACATTGGGAATTTCCCTGGTGGGCTATGTTTTTGTTCTTGAGTATTTGGGAATAAGATTTTTACGACTGGCCGGAACCAGTGCCGGGGCTATCAATACCTTATTTCTGGCATCAATGGGAGAGAAGGATGAACCCAAATCAGCAGAACTGTTTAAGATGATGATGGATAATAAAAGATTTAAGATGAGCAGTTTTGTTGATGCAGAATTGGGAATTGTCAGGTTTATGGTATTATCTTTAAGCAAAGGGCCGGGGATTATCAGCAATATCCTGATATCATATCTGGCGGTTGCAGCACTCGCATTGATCATATTACCGCTTTTAAGCCTGATAGGGGTTGAAATGAAAGTGGGATATCTCATTTTTATGGCCATTTTTGCAATCATGTCTGCCATACTGGGAGTACTGCTCTGGAGACTTCACCGATACCGGTACGGGATCAATCCGGGAAATGTATTTGAACAATTTTTAGTTAAAGAACTGAAAGATTTTGGAATTGTTTCCCAGGAAGATCTTAAAGCAAGAGCTCAGGGATCTATGAAATTCTCTTCCAAAAAATTTGTCAATACGGTTCAGGGGCAGGTAGTACCAAAATCAGATTTTGTAGCGGTGAACAGTATGAAATCTTCTTCAGAAAACAGCGGAGAGATCATTTTCGCAGAAGATCCTCTGCGAAATACAGAAAAAGCTGTCACTGATAAAGAAAATTCCTGGTATGCTCACATAGTATCACAAATGGATAACAACGCAGACACTTTTGAAATGTCCGATATGACAAAGTCCAGTGTTGAAAATAATTCACAACTCCCTACCTTATACCTGATAAGAGATGAAGAAGATCCGGAAAAAGAACTTGAAGATCAGAATGATTCTGAGGAAGCATTAGGTACGGAAAAAGATAAAAAACTCAAAAAGAAAGCTTCGGAAGAAATCCATTTTGACTATTCTTTTGTCACAACAGATATTGCCAATCAATGTAAAATTGTTTTTCCTTACGATGAACATCTCTACGATTTTGGTTCAGAATCCCCTAATCCTGCCTCTTTTGTAAGAGCATCCATGGCAATTCCGCTGTTTTTTGAACCCAAAATCTTATCAGTGAATAAAAATACCGATTGGATGAAAGCTAAAGGGCTGGCCACAAAAGCAACAGAAGGAATTCTTATCGATGGAGGGTCGCTGTCTAATTTTCCTATCAACTTATTTCACCTCGACCACATTAAACAGCCAAGGGTGCCAATAATGGGAGCCCGGATCATGGATCAGGAGCCTGCCTTCAACCAAAAAGTGAATCTCACATTCAGCAGTTACGTAGGAAATGTTATTAATACACTCCGAAATAATGAAGACAGTGCTTTTCTGGCTATTAACCCATTTTACAAGAAACATTGCATTGCTGAGATAAATGCCTATGAAACCAATGTCAACTGGCTGAATTTCGGACTTTCTCCCGATCAAAAGGAAAAATTGTTCTTAAAAGGAGTCGAGGCTGCACTTAATTTCCTTGAAACATTTGACTGGAAACAGTACAAAGCCGACAGAGCCGATCTTAAACAAATAAAACTGGAGAACTCATGAATGCATTTATAATTAAACTGGCCCTTCGGATTTGCTATTTTACCGCATCTGTGATCTGGGGCATTATGACCTTTCTTCAGTATGAGAAAAAAGGAAGTGTAAAAATGACGGTCTACAATAGTATTCAGCATTTTAGAGATGAATTCAGTCTATTGAATGACTGTCAGCAAAGGCTTGATATTGCAACCTTTAGATATGATAATTTCTTTGTTTTTTTTGGAGGACTGTTACTTGTATTCTACGCCTTAAAACTTAAAAGTGAAGACTGGAAAGATAAGCCCAAATCATTCTGGTCTCCCATACTCACTGTTTTACTTGTTGCAGGTTTGGTGTATATGGCTTTGGACTGGAGCGAGAATTACTGCTTCCTGAAAGCGGTAAAAGATCCCGGTTTCGATTTCCTGTCGTTTAAAGCTCTGCAGTTATCCAAATGGGCTACAGGACTTGTGGCTCTTGGAGGCCTTATTCTGATTGATCTTGTAGTGTTTATAAATTGGAGGCGTATCTTGTGGGCAATCTTTGGTTTCCTTCTGATTACGTTGCTTGTTGCAGGGTCTGTAGGCCTCTATAACCATTCTTATCCCATTTGTTCAGCATGTAAAAAATGAAAAATTTCAACAGCTTTATCAATGAGATTTTGGAGAAACAGCAGCAACTGAATCTGGGACCTGATGAGGAATGTCTTTTCCGCGGACATTCGGATGCAGGCTACAGGCTGATCCCCAATATCTATAGAGGAAAAGACTACTCACTGAAAAACGAAGAATCGATTTTCTACGAATTCAGATCAAAAGCAGTTGAGATTCAGAACCGCTCATTCTCAGACTGGGATGTTCTCTTTCATATGCAGCATTATGGCTGTAAAACAAGAATCCTCGACTGGACTGATAATCTTGGAACCGCTTTGTATTTTGCCCTGTCAGCTTATGAAAAAGGAAAGAAACCGACCGTATTTCTTCTGAATCCTTTTGCACTGAATGTCTGTAAAACCAGACACAGGGATTTTTATGATCCTGACCATCTGGACCACAAAAACGGTTACTCATTCAGAGGAATGCTGCAGAGGCAGATAAACGAACCCGAAAATACAGCGTCCGGAATCTGGTGGAAGTACCCTTTAGCAGTTTATCCTGTCAGAAAATCAGGACGACTTATTTCGCAGGATGGCTACTTTACCATTCAGGGCAGCGATTCAGATCCGCTGGATGTGCAGATCCCTGAAGATGAAAATATCTGGAAAAAAGTGGAGATTCCTGAAGAAATTATTCCTGGAGCCTTCGCCTATCTGAAGCTCTTCGGAATCAACGAATTTACGATGTTTCCTGATCTTCAGAACCTTTCAAAATTTCTGAATAAAAAATATAATCTGTAAACTTATCATTAATCTTAAAATTCTGTCTCATGGCGGCAAATGATTATTTTAAGACTCTGCTTTAAAAAGATTGGTATCAGTCAACAATAAGCAAAGACAGATTATGGTACTTTTAGAATGGATTCCTGTGCAGGGAATAGTAAAAACCTATTGGAAAGCAATAGGTTTTTATTTGTTTTTGTAGATCGTATTTGTCATATATGTACTTAAATTCATGCTTTTTAATAATAACCTTAATTTTAATCCCATATTTCTAATGTAAATCACAATTAAGCCCACTGGGGTTTTATCAGTTATTTACTGCTGTGATAACACAAAAATTACTTTAACTTTGTTAATTGAATGATATCCACCTGTTACCATCATGTTGGTGATCATGATATCGTGTAAAAACTAATAGCCGAACTTAAATAATCAGAAAATTAATTTAGCTGATAAACAGATATGAAAAATAAATTCTTAAATTTTAAATTGAGGAAATTTGTTCATTACTCACTGATCATATGCATTCTGCTGATACAGGTTATCATCGCCGTATTTTTTTATAACGAATTTGTCAATGAAAAGAAGTTGCAGTTTATTAAAGACCAGCTGGAGGAAAGCCGTGCCCTTGGCGGATTAACTGATAACTCACGAAAAGATTTCATAGATGCCCAAAACTACCTTCAAAAATATATGGTGAGTCAGGACGATAAGGATCTTAAACTGTACTTCCAGTCTCTCAGAAAACTAAAAGGCAATTTTGATAAAATAGGAGAATATGAAAAAATAAGCCCCAGACTCAAAAAGAATCTTTCCTTGCAGAAAAAAGATACGCTGGAAGTGAAGAGGCTGAAGACTTTAATTGATTCTGCCTACGAGTTTTCGCTTAATCCTCCCGCCAAAGTAGAAGATAAGCCTTACGAGCCGAAAAAATATAAAAACAACTTTGAAAATCTCAATATACAGACCCATACCTATTCTGATACCATCAAAAAGAAAGGATTTATGGGACGTTTAAAAGATGCTATTTCAGGTAAAGTTGATGTCAGGAAAGAAAGCACGGTGATCACGATGACCAACAATAAAACGGTAGATATTTCTAATGTAAAATCAGAAATGGATAATGCCATAAAATCGATGGATAAGCACTATGCCGATGAAGTAAAGAAAGTCCAGCGTGATGCCGTTCGCAGTCAGCGTGATAACATGCATTTTTACAGCAATTTCAGTAAATTACTGATGTACAGCAACGGACTGATCAACGTCTACGAAAATGCCATTAAAGATTTTAAATCTGAACTGGAAAAAGAATATAACAAACAAAGTTCAGATAATAATAAAATCAGAACCTATCTTGTACTTGGATTAATGATCTTAATGTTTATTGTATCGATTCTGATTATGTATTTTACAAGAATGGCTTTTATTTATGAACTAAAGCTCAATGCTGCCAATAAAGAGATTAACAACAATCTTAATTTTAAAAACAGAATATTGGGAATGCTGAGCCATGATCTGAGATCCCCATTAAAAATCATTAATATTTTTATTGATAAAATCAACAGGACCACTAAAGATGATACGATAAAAGATTATCTGAAATCCATCAAATTTACCAACAGTACTTTACTGTTGCAGTCCAACCAGATTTTGGAATACACGAAAAATCAGGATGCTGATAAACAGCTTATTAAAACAGTCTTTAATCTTAAAGACGAGATCAATTCTATTGCGACCGCCATTACTCCTTATATTGAAACCAGAAATAATAAATTTGCGGTAACAGACAGGATACCTGAAGGCACCGTGGTGTATTCAGATAACATAAAAATCAATCAGCTTTTTATGAATATTCTGGGCAATGCCAATAAGTTTACAGAAAACGGACAGATCGATCTCACATTGATTACAGAACAGATCGACGACCAAAGAATTTCACTTATCACAACCGTAGCTGATACCGGAGTCGGTATATCAGAATCTGATGTGGCGAAAATTTTTGAACCCTATTATCAGGGAGTGATCTCCGATGAGATCGATAATCTCGGCGCCGGACTCGGGCTGAGCTTATGTAAAGAGATTGTAGAGCTTTTTGACGGGGAGATATCCGTTTCAAGCAAGCTGTATAAAGGAACCAAAATAACATTCAGAATCAATTTAAATATCAGTAATAATGGGACTACCAATTGAAGACAGAGAGATTACATTTCTTTTAGCAGATGATCACAGTATCGTAAGACAGGGAATGGAAATTATCATCAGTGATGTGGTTCCCAATGCGACAGTATATCATACCTCATCTCTGCAGCAGGTAGTCGAGCTCATACAGTCGAAAGGTATAGAAATAGCAGTTATTGATGCCCATTTTCCGGACGGAAACAGTCTTCATATTTTACAGGATATGAAAGCAGCCAACCCTGATCTTAAAATTTTAATCTTCACAGGTCTTGAAGAAGAACTGCATGTCCTTAAATTTATTAAGGCTGGCGCCAATGGCTATCTGAGTAAAATGAGCGAAGAAGAAGAGGTGAGACAGGCGGTCCTGAACTTTATTCAAAATGGAGAATACTTTTCCCCCGTTTCCCGGAACTTAATGGTCCAGTTTATTTATAACCCGGAATTGATGAATCCGTTAAGCAGCCTCACCAAGCGGGAATTGCAGATTGCAGAAATGTACGCCGGAGGATATGGAAACCTGGAAATTTCCAATCATCTTGATATCAAACAAAATACAGTAAGTACCATCAAGAAAAATATTTTTGAAAAATTGAAAATTGAAAATCTTGTTGAGCTGATAGACCTTATCAAAACCCACCATAAAATGTAGGATTTATAGAATCCTTCTGTCCTTTCTGGCTGGGAAAGCCCTTCCTTTCGATAAACATCTAGGTTTTAATCGATATATATCGATGTGTTTTGTTCTTATTCTTGTACGGCAATGTCGTTACTTTGTACCAACAAAAACACACAATGAAATTAAAAATGCTTATTAAGCTTTTTGATTGAACACAAATGCTGAGTAGCTGTAGTTTTAAAAAGAAACTATCGTTGCGAAAAACGTAAATGATGAAATTTAAATAAGTGTATGCGTAGCCTTTAGCTGACTTCTTGAAAGCCCTTTTATTAAAAAAACACAAATTAATATAGAGAAGTTAGACAGGTACTTTAAGGTTATTTGATACAGGACAAAAAGGAGGCAGGTGCCTCCTTTTTTTATGGTTATAAATGGTCTTCATTAATAAAACACAGAATCCTCTTTCTTCAATCATATATTCCCGATCCATTTAAATCCCCTTCATTTTCAAGAAGCAAATAGTTCTGGTATCCTCTTCCGATTTTTAGATCCAACTTTTTTTTCACCTTTTGCTATCTATTAATGTAATAGATTTGGAATAAATAGAATATTTATATTCTTTATTTATTTAATTTAGTATATTTGTGTACTAAATTATTCCAAGATGAATTATTCACTGATAAAAGAGGTAGTCGGTCTCATAGAAGAGTTTGAATCTTCAAATACTGTAAATGCATATCCTTCAGATATTCAGGGTTTCAAAAGATGGATATCTGACCAGGAATCTAATGAGGAAATCGAAGATACAGAGGAGCCTTATTGGGAAGGTAAAGAAAACGGAAGAACAGCGGATAGTGCCATCAGTACCTTACTCGTTCATCTTAACAGATATGCAAGGACGTATTCTAAGTCAGCGATTTCAGAGTCTCACTTTGCGACACAGGAAGATTTCATTTATCTGATCAATTTAAAAGCTTTCGGGAAGATGGCCAAAATGGAGCTTATCAAAAAAAATATTCAGGACAAACCTGTAGGAATGCTCATTATAGCCCGATTACTAAAGCAGGGCTGGATTGAGCAGACAGAATCAGATGTAGATAAAAGAAATAAAGTCATCAGCGTTACAGAAAAAGGACTGGAAGCATTAGACAGGCAGATGGATAAAATCCGTAAGGCAACAGCTATAGTGGCCGGAGATCTCAACCATAAAGAAAAGATGGACCTGATCCGTATTCTTAATAAACTGGACCGTTTTCATTATCCTATTTTCTGCCGCCATATTGACAGCAGAGATTTGATCAAAACCGTCAATGATGAATACTCATTTGAAAAAAATTAGGTAATGAGAAAAAAGATTGCGGTCATTGGATCAGGTTTTTCCGGTTTATCTGCGGCAGCTTACGCTTCCGGAGAAGGTCATGAAGTTCATGTCTTCGAGAAAAACAGCAGTCTCGGAGGAAGAGCAAGGCATTTCAATACAGATAACGGCTACACCTTTGATATGGGTCCCAGCTGGTACTGGATGCCCGATATCATAGAGTCTTTTTTTCAGGACTTTGGTAAAACCTCTTCCGATTTTTACCACCTGGTTCCTTTGGATCCGCAATTTGAGATGGTTTTTTCAGATGGTACCATGAATATTCCTCAGGACTATAGGGAAATGAGAAGTTTATTTGAAGAAACAGAAACCGGGGCAGGCCGAAAACTCGACGAGTTCATGGAAGATGCCCGGTATAAATATGAAATAGGAATGAAAGATTTCGTGAGCAAGCCCTGTCATTCATGGTTCGAATTCGTTTCTCCCAAAATAGCAAAAAGTGCACTGAAACTTGATCTCCTCACCAATTTCAGACAGTTTGTACGAAAGTATTTTTCAAACCCAAAGCTCATTACATTAATGGAATTTCCTGTTATTTTCCTTGGTGCTGCTCCAAAAGATATTCCCGCACTGTACAGCCTCATGAATTATGGAGGATATAAATTGGGAACATGGTATCCAATGGGAGGTTTTTCAAAACTGATTGATGCTATGGCAACTATTGCTGAAGAGCAGGGTACCCAGTTTCATCTTAACGCTGATGTGAAAAAGATAAATATCGAAAATAAAAAAGTCTCTTCATTATCTGTCAATGGGCAGGAGATCAAATTTGATGCGATTATTGCCTCTTCAGATTATCATCATACAGAAACTCATCTGCTTTCGGAAGAGTATCGGAATTATAAAGAATCATATTGGGAAACACGCACATTTGCCCCGTCGTGTCTTATTTATTATTTAGGGTTTAAAGAAAAAATTTCGAACCTTAAACATCACACTCTTTTTTTTGAAAATGATCTGGAGCTCCATACCAACGAAATCTATGAAGATAAAAAATGGCCGACAAAACCATTGTTTTATGCATGCTGTCCCTCCAAAACAGATCCCGGAACAGCTCCGGAGTATGGGGAAAATGTATTCCTTCTGATGCCGGTTGCCACAGGAATTGAAGATTCTGAAATACAGAGAGAGGAGTATTTTCATCAAATGATTACAAGACTTGAGAAGCATACAGGATCCAGTCATCTACTGTCGAAAATTGAATATAAAAAAAGCTACTGTATCAAGGATTTTAAAGAAGATTATAATGCTTATGCGGGAAATGCATATGGATTGGCCAATACATTAATGCAGACCGCAGTCTTAAAACCATCCCTCAGAAACAAAAAAGTAAAAAATCTTTTTTATACCGGACAGCTTACGGTGCCGGGACCCGGTGTTCCGCCATCTATAATTTCAGGAAAAATTGCTGCCGTTGAAGCCATGAAAATAAACTGATTATGAAGAAACTTTTTGATGAACTTTCTTATAAAGTAAGTAAAGAAACCACGAAACAATACAGCACAAGCTTCTCTTTGGGGATTTTGGCGCTGTCTGCAAAAATCAGAAACCCTGTTTATGCAGTTTATGGATATGTACGGCTTGCAGATGAGATCGTAGACAGTTTTCATGGGTATGACAAGAAAAAGCTCATGATCAGATTCAGGGAAGAAACATTTCAGGCCCTGGAAGAGAAAATCTCTCTGAATCCTGTTTTGCAGGCATTTCAGGATACAGTTCATCGTTTTAATATAGATTTGAATTTAATCCATCAGTTCCTTAAAAGTATGGAAATGGATCTGGAACATATCGATTACAATTCCGAGCTTTACAAAGAATATATTCTGGGTTCTGCAGAAGTGGTTGGCTTGATGTGTCTTCAGATTTTCGTTGAAGGTAATGTCATTGAATTTGAAAGGCTTAAGCCGTTTGCGATGAAATTGGGATCAGCCTTTCAAAAAGTGAATTTTTTAAGAGATATGAAAGATGATTATCAGATTTTGGGAAGGAGTTATTTTCCAGATGTAGATATCTCTTATTTTGACAATAAAATAAAATCAGATATCGAAAAAGACATCGAAGGAGAATTCAGAGAGGCTCTTTACGGAATTAAAAAGCTTCCGAATTCATCACGGTTTGGAGTTTATCTCGCTTACCGTTATTATGTTTCGCTTTTCAGAAAAATAAAGAGAACATCCGCCCATCAAATCGTTAATCAAAGGATCAGGATTTCAAACAGTAAAAAGATTTCCCTCATGATGAGCAGTTATTTACAATATAAAACATCATTCCTGTAAAAATAGAAGATATGGTACACAGACTTTTCAGAGAACAGCAGCTCAATTGTGATATTGAAACAGCATGGAAGTTTTTTTCTTCTGCCAATAATCTCTCCAGGATCACTCCTGAAGACATGAAATTTGTTGTCCTGACGAAAACAGAAAACGATGAAATTTATGAGGGAATGATCATAGATTATCACATTTCGCCGATGTTGGGAATAAAAATGAACTGGAGAACAGAAATCAGACAGGTAGCTTTTCAGGAAAGCTTTACAGACTTTCAGGCAAAGGGACCGTACAGGCTTTGGAATCACTTTCATGAATTCATCCCCAATGATCAGGGCGTACTAATGAGAGATACTGTTGATTATGAACTTCCACTCGGATTTTTAGGGGAAATTGCTCACGGGCTTTTCGTAAAACAGAAACTGGAGCATATTTTTGCATACCGCTATAAGATTCTGGAAGATATGTTTAATAAAAAAATAACGTCATGAACTTTCTTGTTGTAGTGATTACGTTTTTGATCATGGAAGGCATGACATGGCTGATTCATAAATACATCATGCATGGTTTTTTATGGATACTGCACAGGGATCATCATGACCACAGTAATCACGGACCCGCTGAAAAAAATGACTATTTTTTTCTGATTTTTGCACTGCCCACCATTGCCTTGATGTATTACGGGACAGTTAACGATTTTAATATATACTTTTATATTGCTTTGGGAATTGCGATATACGGCATGGCATATTTCTTTGTGCATGATATTTTTATTCACCAGAGAATCAAGTTTCTCAGAAACACCAAAAATCCTTATCTGCTGGCTATCAGAAGAGCTCATAAGCAGCACCATAAGCACACAGGAAAAGAAAGCGGAGAATGCTTTGGGTTTTTATGGGTTCCTATCAAGTATTTTAAGATGTATTTTAACAAAAACAGACCGGATCATGCTTAATTACACTTATCTTCTGATCAACTTTTGTACGGTATTCATCTGTTTTATTTTTTCATTTCATCCTAAAATAAAATTCAACAGACATTTTGGAGCTTTTTTTTCGGCTTCATTTCTAGTAGCAATCGTGTTTATTGCATGGGATGCCTGGTTCACAAAAATAGGGGTGTGGTGGTTCAATGACCGTTACCTTCTGGGAATACGATTCCTAAAATTACCGGTTGAAGAGATCATGTTCTTTTTTTGTATTCCTTTTTCGTGCGTGTTTACTTACTTCTGTCTGGATCAATTTTTCAAGCTTGACTGGAAACGGCTTCCCGAAAAGATATTCGTAATCATAAGTATACTTCTGGCACTGGCCATAGCTTTCTTGTTCAGGGACAGGATTTATACCTTTATTACGTTTACTTCAACAGCATTAAGCATGTTTGTACTTTACTTTATACTCGGCGTACGATGGATTGGTAAAGCATCTTTTATCTACCTTGTTTTAATGCCCGGATTTCTGGGAGTCAACGGAATATTAACCGGTACCGGTTTGGAGTCTCCCATTGTGAATTATAATCCGGAATCGTTTATGGGATTCAGAATGTGGACGATTCCTTTAGAAGATACTGTATATGGATATGAAATGATCTTATGGAATATTTTTTTATTTCAAAAATTTAAAAAAAATGAGCAAAATTAATATTTTCTGGTTTAGAAGAGATCTCAGACTGGAAGACAATTGTGGGTTGTATAAGGCTTTACAGGCTGGGTTGAAAGTTATGCCCGTTTTTATTTTTGATCGTGAAATTTTAGACAGACTCAGTGACAGGCATGATAAAAGGGTAGATTATATTCATCAGGCATTAAACCGGATTAATCAGCAGTTGAAAGATTTTAATACTACACTGAAAATCTGTTATGGAAATCCTTTGGAGGTCTTTAAACATTTATCCGGAGATTTTGAAATTGATACCGTATTTTGTAACCGCGATTATGAACCTCAGGCTATAAAAAGAGACCTGAACGTAGCTGAATATCTTCATGAAAAAGGAATACAGTTTTTGGATTTTAGAGACCAGGTTATTTTTGAAAAAAATGATATCCTAAAAAAGGATCTTACGCCTTACACTGTTTTTACGCCTTATTCAAAAATATGGAAAGAGAATTTGAACAAAGCTGAAATCACGGACTTTAAAGCAGATTTTACTCATTTTCTCAATGCAGAATATCAGGATATAATACATCTTGAAGAACTGGGCTTTATCAAAACTGAATTAGAATTTTCTGTACCGAGTCTGAATACAGAAATAATAGATGCTTACCATAAAAACCGTGATTATCCCGCATTGGACCAGACCACACACCTTGGTATAGCGTTGAGGTTCGGAACCATTTCAGTCAGGAAATGTGTGCGGTTTGCCCTTAAACACAATGAGACCTGGCTCAACGAACTCATATGGAGAGAATTTTTCATGCAGATTCTGTATCATTTTCCATACGTCGTCAATCACTGTTTTAAAAAGAAATACGAAAATATAGAATGGCGGAATAATGAAGAAGAATTTAAATTGTGGTGTGAAGGAAATACAGGGTATCCCATTGTAGATGCGGGAATGCGGCAGCTCAATCAAACTGGATTTATGCATAACCGGGTCCGTATGATTGTGGCAAGCTTTCTTACCAAACACTTACTGATCGACTGGAGGTGGGGAGAGGCCTATTTTGCGGAGAAACTTTTAGATTATGATCTTTCGGCGAACAATGGAAACTGGCAGTGGGCTGCAGGATGCGGTTGTGATGCAGCTCCCTATTTCAGAATCTTCAACCCGGAAGAGCAAACGAAAAAATTCGATAAAGATCTGCAGTATATCAAAAAATGGCTTACTGAAGACTGCTGGTTGACGAGACCTGTCGTAGATCATCAATATGCCCGCAAAAGAGCTTTGGAAACGTATAAAAAAGGACTCTTATAGAATCATTTTCAGTACTTTTATTCTTAATCAGCAAGAGTGAAAAATGATGATGGCAGGATTTTCAAAAACTTCCTTATATTTTTACAGACAATAGGCTCTAGCCAATCTAAATATCCTTAAATTACCGGGGCAAACGGACAGCCCTTCATTCAGGACCTGCCGTTCTGCAATCATGCACCAGACCACAGAACTATGAAAAATCCGGACCTTTCAGATCCATATCAATCTACCATCCAGAAAACAGATTTTGGAATATTAACAACATTAACTGCAAAAACCGGTGTTTCAGCACACGGAAATATTTCATTTAACGAAAAAACTCTTTTAGCCAATTATCTGTATCAAAAAGACGGAACTTATCAGCTCATGTACACCACTGTTGATACAGAAGGAAACGCTGAAAGTTTTGCAGAAGATAACGGGATTTTACCTACTCTGTTTTTAAGCCCTGACCATGAAAGCTACGTTTCATTTGTTCCTTATGATCCGGATAAAGAATCCGAAATCAGTGTTCCTGTTTTTAACCGGGAGCTCATAGAACAGCCAAAAGGAAACAGACCTTTTACAGGAAAATTTGCAGGAACCACCAATCAGTTTTCCATCTTTTATGATGTTGATATCTGGTCAGAAACAAAACCGGATAAAATGCTTTCTATTGAGTTTAAAGACCATGTCATCAAAAAGAAACATAACATCAAGGTTGACCTTCCGAGAAATAATAAAATATTCATTAGTGACGGCGAAATCCATGTATTGGCCAATGCAGATAAGGGCTGGCTGCACAGGCAGATTGATGAATTGGGAAATGTAAAACGCGAAAGACTGATCCATTCGCACAAGGAATGGTTTTGGGAAATACTGAGCTTGTCTTTTGAGAAGAACTCCTACATTCTTTGCGAAGAAGACGGTAAAATATCTGTTGAAGTCATAGCACCGGATCTCCAGTGTACGACAACAGATCTGGCAGATATAAAAAATGAATTTTTCAACACCTGGCAGCCTGTGAAAATTGCAGAAAATACTTTTGTAACGCATTTCAACGGAGAATTTGGCAACGGTTGGCTGACTGTTAAAAATGATGAACTTATAGAGTTGATTTACACCAAAAACAAAAAAGGATATATCAACTTAATAACCCATGATGCTGTCACAATGGAAAAGGAAAATCTGATCATCTCCGGAATAAACAAAACAGCAGAAAACGCTTATGCCGTTATTTTTTATCCGCGGACTGAACGCGAAACCAAAAATAAAGAACTGCTTATTTTAAATCGAAAGGTACAGTAACAAGTCAAGATTTTCAGAATTCACAACACCCAAAAACATCACGAAAATTTTCAAAAATGAATTTTAGACCAACAGCAGCAATTTTGATAATGTTAGCTTTTCAATTTTCGTGTTCTCAAAAAACAGAACAGAAGAAAAATACATTGCAAAGTGAACAGGTAAAGGTGAAAGAGAAGCTAATTCCTGACAAAGAGGATAAAATTTATCGGGGAAATACGAACCTGCTTACCCAAAAAGAGATTGACGAATTTGGAAAAAAAGGCTACACTTTTATTGCTGGGAATATCACTATAGGGGATATCAATGCAGTTGAATCCTCTGAGGAAGACATACGTTTAGATCCTTTAAAAACGATAAAGAATATTGATGGTGAACTCGTTATAACCGGCTTTAAAAATTTGAAATCGATTCAGGGACTTGAAAATATTGAACGTATCAATGGAGATTTCACATTATCCGGCTGTGGGTTAAAAACATTCAATACACTGGAAAAATTATCCATTATAAACGGTAACTTAACAATAGGAAGTAATGATTTTGCCGATGAAAAACTTACGGAAATAAAAGGATTTAATAATTTAATTAAGGTAGACAATATTTATATTTCAGGAAATTCTGCGCTGCAAATATTAAATGCTTTTCATAAAATAGAGAAAACGGGAACCATTCAGATTATCAACAGCAGTCTTGAAAAAGTTGATAGTTTCACAAGTCTGAAAAATGTACAAAGCTTTACGGTAGAATACTCATCATCTTTAAAAGAAGTTGACCTACAAAAACTTGAAACGGTATCAAGATTACTTGGGTTACATGAGAATACCCAGTATAAGGGTAAGATCACGATGCCCAATATCAGAAAAGTCAATCATCTCTATATTGTGGGTAACAGTAATTTAGAAAACTATTGTGATTTTTCGGAAGCAGTGAAGCAAAATAAAATTGATACATTATCAGCTTACGCCAATAAAATAAATCTCACGAAAGAGCAGTTAAAAGTAAAATGCAGATAAGAGCGTATTTCAACGTCCGGAATGCTTAAAAAACAGACTTTTTTATCTGATCAACAAACTAGTTTTTAGTTGTTTACGTTTGCTTTTAGTTTGTGATCAGCTGATTCGTTAAAAATATTATCTTTACCGGATTCTAATTTTCAGGGACATTATGAAACGATTTTATTTTCTGATCACATTTTTTGTGATTTTTATTCATACCAATGCCAGTGCGCAGACCGACAGTGTACAAAGCTACGTAGTCAGAGCTATTGATCTGATGAAGGCTAAATCGGTCAATAAACACAGAATCAATTGGGATTCCTTATATACAGACTCCCGCAAAAAAGCCGCAAAACTGCATACCATAAGGGAAACTTATCCGCTTATAAAAAATATACTGGGTGCGCTGAAAGATGCTCACTCCAACTTCTTTCCACCTGAAATGGTTAAGGACTACACATTGGGATACAGAGCTACCGGTCAGGAATTTCCGGTTATTGAAGCCAAAATTACTGAAAATGGAATGGCGTACATTAGTCTTCCGGGCTTTGCCTGTTATCATTTTGCAGAATGGGATGAATTTGTTAATACATTTTATAAAAAAATTGAAGAGCTGAACGCCCAAAAGCCTAAGGGATGGATACTGGATCTCCGCGAAAATGGAGGAGGGATGTTTTATCCTATGCTTGCTGCCCTTTCGCCCATGCTGGATAAGCAAAATGCTATTGGAACAGTAGATGCAGAAGGACAATATGCTTTTTTTGAATTCGATCGCGACGGTAATCTTTTTGAAGGAAAACAGAAAGTTCATCATTTTAATATTAAAAAAGTTCCTCAGCGCATTACCAAACCTATTATTGTAATGGTCAGTAAGAAAACATCAAGTTCAGGAGAATTCTCTACCATCGCTTTTGCCGGTCAGAAGAATGTAAGGATTATAGGACAGAATACCATGGGACTAACCTCCGGAAATCAGGAATATAAACTTTCTGACGGAGCATTTTTAGTTTTGACGACTGGTAATATTGTAGACCGCAACAAAAAGGAATATGATGAAGTAGGAAAGGGCTTCTCTCCTCAGGTGCAGTTGAAAGACCTTTCAGATGCAGAATACATGAAAACAGCAAATGATCTATTACTCAAAAAATAATCATCAATTTGCCATGAATTCTGGGATTCAGAAATAGGCTTGTTGAAAATATTAAAAATGCCCTGCGCGAAGTCGGAGACTTCGCGCAGGGCATTTTAACTTTTGTAAAAAGAAGGTGTCTGAACATCCTCTAAAGGATCAGCTGTCTGAAAGTAAAATCAGGCTGGCGCATCTCCATTTCATTTCTACCTGAAGCAAGTTGTGCTTCTGAGGCATATATGAACATTTCTTCTTCATAACTCTTAATGGCTTCTTCCAGCGTATTATACTTTCCGTGGCACAGTTTTTCAGATAAAATCAGAGCATCCATCAATCCTGTATTGACGCCCTGACCTGCAAAAGGAGGCATCATATGAGCGGCATCTCCGATCAGGGTTACAGGAAGAGGACGGTGTGTTTTCCAGGGTTGATCTACAGGGAATTTTCTGGTCGGAAGGCTCCAGAACGAAGATGTGGAACGGAATAATTCTTTGTAACGGTGATTCCAGCCAGACAATCTGTCCAGTAGAAATGCACGCATATCATCTGTATTCTGAAACTCAGATCTAAATGCCCATTGATCGGGCTTTTTAAAAATGACACCGTAAGTCAGGATACCGTTGTTATTCGGATTAACGACGAGTAAATTACCTTCGTAAGCAGCCATAAGTCTTTTCCCATCGCACCATTGAAAAAAATCGGCACATCGTATTTCGGGATCGGGGACATCCCCCTGCATGATCAGCGTTCCTGTTTCTTCCACTTCCGTATCAGTAACATAAGACCTTATTCCTGACATTCCTCCGTTCGCTCCGATCACGAAATCTGCTGTCGCTTCCATTCCGTTATCAAAATGAAGCAGCCATTTTCCGCCTCTGGTTTCAAGTCCTGTACATTTTCTATCCCATACAACAGTACCTTCAGTCAGGCTGTCAAGAAGCATTGTCCTTAAAACATTTCTGTTGATTTCCGGATTGTCATATTGATTGTCAGGGGTAGACTCTTTGATCAACAATGTCTTTCCTGTTTCATCTGTCATAATGATACCCATGGGTATGGCAGCAGCATAATAGTTTTCCAGCAGGCCTGCTTTTTTCATGGCTTCCTGCCCTGAACCTTTATGAAGATCCAGTGTTCCGCCCCAGATTCTCGCTTCAGGATCCTTATCTCTTTCGAAAACTGTTACATCAGCACCATTTTGCTGTAATAATCTTGCCAATGTAAGGCCGGCAGGTCCGGCACCAATGATTACTGTTTTTTTATTTTTAAGCAACATAATTTTGTGTAGTTTATCATTGATACAAAAGTGAAGGTAATTTTAGGAATAAAATAATTACTTTAGACGTGAAAATATCTGTAAAAGACTTTTTATGAAAAATACTGATACCATTCCGGATGTTCTTAAAAAGCTGGCCTCTTTATTAGGAACAGAAATAAAGCAGAGAAGGCTAGAGATTCCATCTCAATTTGGTAAAGGATATTGTACCGGATTTATCTTTAATGATCATATCCGGATGTTGATCAGTAACTATGAGCTCAATGAAGACATCATCATTGAAAACCCGGACCGGAATACTGCCAAGAGGATGCTGTTTTTTAAGTTTCAAAATATTTTTCCTGATACATTATCAGGCAAAAAAATGACCAGGGAAGTGCCTTCCGTTTTAATTGCGACCAGCCGTATCAATACGGATGATGTGATTTCGATTCATTCAAATAAATCAACCATCAATATCGAAGTCGATGCAGACTATCTGAAAGGCCTTTTTCTCTTATCGGATCAATCACCTGTTTTACAAAGCTTATTACAGAATTCGCAGCCTTATCTTTTTGAGCAAATGATTTATCCCTCCTTACAGGAGACCGTAGAAGAGATTGTATCACAACCGTCTGATGAAATTTTTGAGCTGTTTTTTATGAGAATCAAGGCTGAAGAACTGATCTGTAGACTACTCATGGAATTGGAAAAGCGGGATGAAAAACGTCTGTATGCGCTGAATAGTCACGACATACAAATCATTTATAAAGTTAAGGATCAGATCCTTCAGCATCTGGACGTACCTCCGGTCATCGGAGAACTGGCATCCCAGGCAGGAATGAGCCCAACTAAACTGAAACGTCTTTTCAGGCAGATATTTGGCGACAGTATATTCAGCTATTATCAGGGATTCAGGATGAAAGAAGCCGCTCTTCTTCTGCAGGCAAAAAAGTATTCTGTTTCAGAAGTAGGATACAGGCTCGGCTTTACCAATCTAAGTCATTTTTCAAAGCTGTTTAAAGAACATATGGGAATGAAGCCGAAACAGTATGCGATGATGTAATAAATACCGAGACTAGGGTGTCTATAAGTAAAATTCGGCTGATTTTTAAAAAGCTTAAAAGAGCTGCACAGCCCATACTAAAAATTAGTTAATTTTGAACAAAACTTTAGAAAATAGAATGAAAACCAAAACACCCTGTTATATTGCGCTCATCATCGGAATGACGTACATGCCGGTATCAGCACAGACCAAAGAACAATTAAAAAAAGAAATTTCTAAAGTAGAAGCAGGACTGATGCCTGTCGTTCGTTTTCAGGGCGAACCTCTTTGGACGTTAGAATCCAGGATGAAACATTACAATGTGCCCGGTGTCAGTATTGCTGTTATCAAAAATTCTAAAGTAATATGGAGTAAAACCTATGGCTTTGCTGATGTAGAATCTAAAACACCTGTCAATGCCCAAACACTTTTTCAGGCTGCTTCTATGAGCAAGCCTGTCAGTTCCTATGCTGCATTAACAGAAGTAGAAGCAGGAAAAATAAACCCGGATGCTGATGTCAATTCTTATCTGAAATCCTGGAAAGTTCCGGACAATGAATTCACAAAAGAGAAAAAAGTTACTTTAAAAAATATAGTCAGCCACACCGCCGGTTTTACGGTAAGTGGATTTCCAGGATATGAAAAAGGGAAACCTATTCCTACGCTGATTCAGGTTTTAAAAGGACAAAGCCCTTCCAATACAGGCGCTGTTGTGGTTGATAAAACTCCCGGAACACCTTTCAGATACGCCGGAGGAGGATACTGTGTTTTGCAGCAGATGCTTATTGATATAGAAGGAAAAGACTTTACTTCCATTATGAACGAAAAAGTACTGCAGCCACTGAATATGAAACACAGTACTTTTTCCCAGCCACTTCCTGAAGCCATGGCACAATATGAAGCTTCAGCATATACCGAAACCGGGCAGAAAGTTCCGGGGAAATCTCATACCTATCCTGAACAGGCAGCTGCCGGTTTATGGACCACCGCAGAAGATTTGTCTAAATTTGTTATAGATGTTCAGAATACCCTGAGTGGGAAAAGCAGTACTGTTATTTCACAAAAGACTGCTGAACAGTTTACCACTTCATTGATCGATCCTTTTATGGGATTGGGGATCTTTCTGGAAAACAGAAGTGGTCACATGTACTTCAATCATGGCGGCTGGAATGAAGGGTTTTCCAGTAGATTTATAGCCAGTAAAACTAGCGGTGACGGAATTGTTGTACTAACGAATACCAATAAACCTGATTTTGTAGAAGAGCTCGTCCGTTCGGTGGCAGAGGTCTATCACTGGCCGTCATTTAATTTTCCGGTTCAGACAATACAACCTTTAAATCAGACTGATTTCAGCAATATCGGACGTTATAAAAGTAGAAAATATGGCTTTTCCAGAATCTACCTTGAAAATGGAAAGCTGATGATGTCCAACGATACAGACACTCCGGTGGAAATGACCAAAGTAGGGGAAAATAAGTATGTATTTCGTAACTGGAACTTTACGGTAAAATTTGAAAAAAATGCCGTTACCGGTAAAAAAGATATTATACAGGTCTTTGCTGACGGAAAAATAAGATCCACAGATCCACAGATGGGGGCAGAAGAAAAAACACCTTTGGAATTGGTGCTGAATGGAAATTTTGACAAAGGTCTGGAAGCTTATCAGAAAGCCAGAAATGAAGATGCAGGTCATGATCTTCTCTCAGAAGGTTACCTGAATGGAGTAGGCTACAGCATGCTTCGAAATAAAGAATTCACAAAAGCCATTGACATGTTCCGCGTGAATGCGGCATTGTATCCCAAAAGTGAAAATGTCTACGACAGCTTAGGGGAAGCTTACCTGAATGCCGGACAAAAGGACAAAGCCAGGGAGAATTATAAAAAAGTACTGGACATCAATCCGAAAAATGAAAATGCTTTAAAAGCTTTAAAAACATTATAATAAACAACTGCCTTCTCTATGGGAAGGCAGTATTTACATAGGTAAAATATAAAATAATGATCAGTAAAAAAGATCAATACGGATTGGAATTCCGTAAGGTAAATTTCGATGGGAATCTTGTATATCAGTGCAGGAGGATAAATAATGGGTTAATGAAAATAACCTGTTGCTGTTTTTGGATAGTTTAGATAGCTCCCGAACAGAATTTCTTTTGAAGGAAATCGATTTCTTTCTGATCCATACGCCGGATACGGATTGGGAACCTTATGACTCTATGGTGTTGGAGCATATTGATTTGAAAATTAGGTATCCTGAATTTATAATTGACGGTCAGCCGGAAACTTTTCCGCTGCCAGATATCAGAGATTTGTTACAGGAATGGCTGGAATTTTTAAAACATTAGCTTTTTTGAAGAATAAATAAGTACTGGTATGATGTCATTTATCTAACATATTGAATGATTTTTTGAGTATAATAATATTTTTAGTAATATTTATTTTAAAAATTGATTTATAAGTGTATATGTGTGGTATGTGGGCATAAAATGATTAAAAAATAAACGTTTTTCGAATTTTTGTGAGTATTTTTGGCACTACTAAAAATATACAAACCACAAGTACTGATTCATCTTATGATCTTAATTGTTGATGACAACCAAAGTAATCTTTACTCACTGAAAAAACTGCTGGAATCTAAAGATTTTCAGGTAGATACAGCCAATTCCGGAGAAGAGGCATTAGGGAAAGCCATAAAAAATAATTATGCACTGATTATTTTAGATGTGCAGATGCCCGGGATGGATGGATTTGAAGTGGCTGAAACACTTGCCGACTATAGCAAAACAAAAGAAGTCCCCATCATATTTTTATCGGCCGTAAGCACTGAGAAGAAATTTATTACCAAAGGATATGCTTCAGGAGGAAAGGACTATGTGACCAAACCGGTAGATCCCGAAATTCTTTTGCTTAAAGTTAAAACCTTCTACAGTCTTCAGGAGCAAAGTCTGGCGATGAAAAAGACGCAGCAGAGCCTGGAACTGGAAGTTAAAGGCAGAAGGGAATCGCAGGTGACCATGAAGTCCCAGATCGACCATTTTCAGTTGATGCTTGAATCCCTTCCACAGATTGCTTTTACTCTGAATGAAGAGGGAAATATAGAATTTGTTAACCTTAAATGGTATCAATATTCAGAAACAGATGTCGATTTTCCGGATGTTCATCCTGATGATCTCAATATCAGAGAAGAATTTGACCGTTGCAGAAAAAAGAACAGGGCACTCGAACTTGAGGTCCGAATAAAAAATATTGATTCCGGAGAATACCGCTATCATCTGTTACGGATCACCCCTGTAAATGACGGAAACGGGATCAAAAACTGGGTAGGAACTTTTACTGATATCGATGATCAGAAAAAAGTGGAAAAGGAAAAAGATGAATTCCTGAGTATTGCCAGTCACGAACTGAAGACCCCTCTCACGAGTATAAAAGCGTATGTTCAGCTGTTAGACCGTAAATTGAAACTGGATAAGCAAAGTGCAGAAGCTGGTTTTATGGTCAAAGTTCAGGATCAGATCGAAAAACTGAACACTTTGATCACCGACCTGCTTGATGTTTCAAAAATAGAAAACGGCAAACTTAAAATCAACAGAAAACCGACCAGTCTTGAAAATGTCATCAGCAATGCTGTTGAAACCATTATACAGACTCATGACGAAAATAAAGTCAAAATAAAAAGGCACAGTATAGACCCTGAAATCCTGATTCCTTTTGATGAGATACGCATAGAACAGGTTCTTATTAATTTCCTGACGAATGCCATTAAATATTCTCCTCAAAATAACCAGGTGATCATCACTGCATTTGTAGATGAGGAAAAACAGGAAGTAAAAGTAAGTGTTACTGATTTTGGTATTGGAATTCCCGATTTCAAACAGGATGCCGTATTCCGCAAATTTTACCGTGTAGAAGAATCTTCACTGCAGTTTCAGGGAATGGGGATCGGGCTGTTTATCTGTTCAGAGATCATTAAGCAGCACCATGGAACAATCGGGGTATCCAGTAAATTAGAGGAAGGTTCTACTTTCTACTTCACTTTACCTTTAAATTAAATCGCATGCCGAAAAAAATAATCAGAAATCTTCAGTTTGGGGTAGGATTATCTTTGCTGATCTTAATTGCAAGTTCAGTAGCATCCTACATGAGTATCCAGAGACAGATGGATCACCGTGAAAGCCTTTCCCAAAGCCGGAAGTCGATCACCGCTGTGAAAGATGTTCTTGTCGCTCTTCTGGATGCCGAAACAGGTAACAGAGGCTACCAGCTTACCGGAAAAGAAAATTTTCTGGAACCATACAACCGTAGTTTAAGCGAATATACAAAAGCTTTTGATCGTGCTAAAGCTTTAGATATTAAAGATAAGAATCAGCTTCAGCGTTTAGATGCCTTAGAAAAAAATGTGAACAGCAATGTTGATAATCTGAAGCAGTTTGTGCAGAACAGAAGGAACGGTATTGTCATGACTCAGCAGCAGATCCTGATGAGCAAAAGCTATATGGACAAATGCCGTCAGATCGTCCGCGATTTTGTACAGTATGAAGAGAGTCAGCTTGAAATTAAAAATAAAGATCTCAACCGTTCATCCGGTACGACCGTTATGTTTATCATTATTTCTGCAATAGCAGCGATCGTGGTGACCATATTCTTTTATGTCAAACTAAGGGCAGATCTGATCCGCAGAGATAAACTGGAGAATGAATTACGGTCTAAAGACCTGGAAATAAGCAGACGTGTAAGTGCTATTCAGCAGATTGCCAACAGAGTAGCCAATGGCGATTACAGCCAGCGAGCAGTAGACCACTCCCAGGATGATCTCGGAGATCTGGTAGATTCTCTGAATCATATGACCGATTCTCTGAAGAAATCTTTTGATAAGATCAACAAAAGCGACTGGCGCCAGAAAGGACTAGCTTTACTGAACGAATCTCTGGTAGGAAATAAATCGGTGAAAGAAGTTTCCGAAGCCTCTTTAAACCAGCTTGTTGAATATGGTAAATGCATCAACGGTGCACTCTACATATTTGATGACGGAACACTTAGACTCAATACTTCTTTTGGTCTGGAAAATACCATGAAAAAATCTTTCGAACCGGGAGAGGGAATGGTAGGGCAGGCTTTTACCAATGAAAAAATGCAGGTTTACAACAATCTTCTTGAAGAGGATTTTGTGGCAAGTTTTGCCAGCAGCAGAATAAAAATAAACGGAATATTATTACTGCCAGTTCATGCTGACGGTCATTGCATCGGAATCGTAGAATTGGGGTCCGGTTCAGATTTTGACCAGGACAGACTGGATTATTTTGAAGAATGCAGCCGCAATATCGGAATTGCTCTAAATGCCGCAAAAGGCCGTGAGAAAGAACAGCAGTTACTGGAAGAAACCCAGGCACAATCTGAAGAATTACAGGTACAGCATTCCGAACTGGAAAACCTGAATACGGAACTGGAAGCGCAAACTCAAAAATTACAGGCATCTGAAGAAGAACTTAAAGTACAGCAGGAAGAGCTGATGCAGGCAAATGCTGAATTGGAAGAGCGGTCAAGACTTCTGGAAGAAAGAAATCATATGATCGCCCAAAGAAATGGTGAGATCCAGAAAAAAGTAGAAGAACTTGCTTTAAGTACCAAATACAAATCCGAGTTTCTGGCCAATATGTCCCACGAACTAAGAACACCACTGAATTCAATCCTGTTGCTTTCAAGATTAATGGCTGAAAATCCTGATGAAAATCTGAATGAAGATCAGGTAGAATCAGCAAAAGTAATACAGAGCTCAGGAAGCAGCCTGTTGACGCTTATTGATGAAATCTTAGATCTTGCCAAAATAGAATCAGGAAAAATGACTCTTGAATATCATGATGTGGTGGTGAATGACGTGATCAGAGATTTAAGAAGTCTGTTTAATCCGATTATTCAGGAAAAACAGATCCAATTTGATATTCATGTAGAAGAAGAGGTTGAAAAAACGATTGAAACCGACAGACTGCGTGTAGACCAGGTCTTACGTAACCTTCTTTCCAATGCAATCAAGTTTACCACAGAAGGAAGCATCACTTTAAATATAAGAAAAGATACTGAAAATAAAGACTTCATAGTCTTCAGTGTGAAAGATACAGGAATAGGAATTCCCGAAGAAAAACAGGCCATTATTTTTGAAGCCTTCCAACAGGCAGACGGATCTACACGCCGTAAATTTGGAGGAACAGGATTGGGACTTTCCATAAGCAGAGAAATTGCAAGATTACTGGGTGGAGAATTAACCCTGAAAAGCAAAGTAGATGAAGGAAGCGAATTCAGTCTGATTATCCCTGTAAAAGCTTTATCTGAAACAGTTCAGCCGGAAAACGATCTTCATTTGGTAGATACCATCCGCGAAGATGTCGAAGAAATTCAGAATATTCTTGAAGATACAGAATCCGAAACAACCCTGCATCTGGAGAATCTGGAAATTCCGGAAGACGTAGATGACGACAGAGACGGGATCACTCCTGAGGATAAAGTGATACTGATCGTAGAAGATGATATCAACTTTGCCAAAGCGCTCCTCAAATATACCCGAATGAATAAGTATAAGGGAGTTGTGGTCGTAAGAGGAGATTATGCTTTATCAGCTGCTGTTCAATACCATCCCCAGGCTATTTTACTGGATGTCCAATTGCCTGTGAAAGACGGTTGGAAGGTGATGGATGAGCTTAAAGCCAATTCTGCCACCAGGCATATTCCGGTGCATATGATGTCTGTGCTGCAGCTTGAAAAAGAAAGTTTAATGAAGGGGGCTATTGATTTTATTAATAAGCCGTTAGCCTTAGATAAAATGACCGATGTCTTCAAAAAAATTGAAGATGCCCTGCAAATGTCACCGCAAAAAGTTCTGATTGTAGAGCATAATGCCAAGCATGCCAAAGCATTATCCTACTATTTAAGCAATTTCAATATTTCATTATCAGTAGAAAATAACGTTGAAGACAGCGTTAAAGCCCTGACTTCAGATCATATTGACTGTGTGATTTTAGATATCGGAGATTCCAGAAGCAGTGAATACAAGGTCATCGAATCCATCAAAAGTTACGAAGGACTGGAGAACCTTCCGATTATTATTTTTACAGAACACAGCTTATCCAAATCAGAAGAACTTAAGATCAAGCAGTATGCAGATTCTATTGTTGTAAAAACGGCCCATTCTTACGAAAGGATTTTAGATGAAGTAGGTTTATTCTTACATTTGGTGGAAGAAAAAAACAACTCCGTCGAGATGGCAAGAAATAAAGTTTTGGGATCATTAACGGAAGTTCTGAGCGGTAAAAAAATATTAATCACCGATGATGACGTCCGCAATATCTTCTCTCTGACCAAAGCTTTGGAAAAATATAAAGTAGAGGTTGTAGTTGCTATGGACGGAAAGCATGCTTTGGAACAGCTCAAAGAACATAAAGATATTGACGTTATTTTAATGGATATGATGATGCCTGAAATGGATGGATACGAAACCATAAGAGAGATCAGAAAAATGCCGGTCTTCACAAGGCTGCCAATCATTGCTGTTACAGCAAAATCCATGATAGGAGACCGTGAGAAATGCATCGTGGCCGGAGCTTCAGATTATATCTCTAAACCTGTAGATATCGATCAGTTACTGTCCTTACTGCGTGTCTGGTTATATGAAAGTTAAATGATGAATAAGAAAATTTTGATTGTGGACGATGATCCACGTAATATATTTGCACTGAAACTGACGCTGAAATCACGAGGGTATCAGATTGAAAGCTGCACAATGGCCCAGGAAGCCATTCAGATTTTAAAAGAAAAAACGATAGACATCGTCCTTATGGATATGATGATGCCGGAAATGGATGGATATGAAGCCATCAGGATGATTAGAAATACACCGTCAATGAGTGAGATTCCTGTAATTGCCGTTACAGCTCAGGCCATGCCGGAAGACCGCCAGAAATGCCTGGACGTTGGAGCTCAGGACTATGTCTCAAAACCTGTTGACGTAGACCAGTTAATTATCGCCATCGAAAAACTGTCCTAAATGCTGGAACCAAGTATCGTAAAAGATGAAGAAGTAGAATACTTGATAAAAGATGTTTATGAGATGTATGGGTATGATTTTTCAGAGTATAGCAGGGCTTCTTTTAAACGCAGGGTCAACAGGATCTGCCTGATAGACAGGTTTACCAGTTTTGCGGAACTGAGGTATACCGTGCTCAATGATCCGGAATACCTGAAGCGCTTCGTGGAAGAAATTACGGTGAATGTCACAGAAATGTTCCGGGATCCCCTTTTCTTTAAAAAACTGAGGGAAAAGATATTGCCTCAGTTGGGAACCTATCCGCTGATCAGAATTTGGGTCGCAGGCTGTTCTACAGGTGAAGAGGCTTATTCAATGGCCATTTTGCTTAAAGAGGCCAACCTGTACCACAAATCCCTGATTTACGGAACAGATCTTAATCCTACTGTTTTGGAGACAGCACGGGCAGGCGTTTTTCCACTGCAGCAGATGAAACTCTACTCAGAGAACTATATGTTGTCCGGAGGGAAAAATGATTTTTCAGATTACTATACTGCCAATTATGACAGTGTCCAATTTGATAAAAGTTTAAAGGAAAAACTGATATTGTCTACTCATAATCTGGTTTCGGACAGTTCTTTTAACAGTTTCCAGCTGATCATCTGCAGAAATGTACTGATCTATTTTGACCGGGAACTGCAGGAAAGGGTCTTTAAGCTTTTCGATAACAGTCTTGAAAATTTAGGCTATCTGGCTTTAGGTTCGAAAGAAACCATCAGATTTTCAAAACTGGATAAGATCTACCATCAGGTCGATGATCAGCGGATATGGAAGAAAACAGAACATATCTAAAAACATTGACTATGGAGCCCAAAAACACAAAGACAGAACTGGTGGTGATAGGAGGATCCGCAGGAAGTCTGCAGGTCATTCTGGAAATGCTGAAAAAATTAAAAAGTGAACTGCGCTTTTCCATTGTGCTTGTGGTACATCGGAAAGCATCTTCAACAAACGTTCTCCAGACTCTGCTTCAGCAGTTTGTGAGCATGGAAGTCATTGAAATTGATGATAAAACAGAAATTCAAAATAATAAAATATATGTAGTTCCTGCTGATTATCATTTATTATTTGAAAATAAAAAGATGATGTCACTGGACTTTTCAGAAAAAATGAATTATTCCCGTCCGTCCATTGATGTTACATTCAAATCGGCAGCAGAAATTTATGGTGAAAACCTTGTAGGTGTTCTGCTTTCCGGAGCTAATGCCGATGGCGTGGAGGGTTTGGGATTTATCAAAAAAAATAATGGGAAAGTCTGGATTCAGGAACCGGAAACTGCTGAGGTGGATTATATGCCAAGACATGCCGTGGAAGAAGTAGACTATGACCTGATCATTACACCCAATAATTTGGCAGATTATATCAACGAACTGTAAATAAAAGAGTAAAACAAACTTAAGATTAAATAGAACTACTATGAGCACAAAGAAAATTTTGATTTTTGATGATGATACAACTATTTTAGAGGTAATTACCATCATTTTCGAAGAGAATGGTTATCAGGTCGAAATTTCAGAAACATCTCATGATATATTGGAAAAAGTATCCCAGTTTCAGCCGGATGTTATTCTGATGGACAACTGGATTCCAAAGATCGGTGGAGTAGAGGCTACCAAACTTTTAAAAAGTCATGAGGAATTCAAATCTATTCCGGTCATTTATGTAACTGCCAATAATGATATTGTAAGACTGGCTGAAGAAGCACAGGCTGATGATTATGTGGCGAAACCATTTAATTTGGATGATCTGGAAGATAAAGTAGCAAAATATTTAAAAGCATAGGCTTATAACGATTAAAGCTAAAAACGATAAAAATCCTTACAGTGTAGGGATTTTTTCTTTAAATAATCCTTCTGAACGGCCGATGCCGTACTTCATCGAAATGTCTCATTCGGTTACGGATAGCATCCACAGTGCATCTTCCGCTGTTGATTTCGGCAATCAGTGCAGATAAAAACAATTTCAACTGAGGATCAGACAGTATTTTATGGGTAAATGTAGAGGCGATGATCGTCTTTTTAGAAACAATGTTCTGGGTAAAGATATATTCACCGTCCAAATCAACGCTGATGCGAAACTGGTCTTTTATACTGGCTGAAAAGTACCGATGGATCAGGTCGATATTTTGTAACATATTTTCCATCTTGGTGTATTTATATTATATACATTAATATTTATGCCATAATTGTTTTTTTAAGTTTTTTTTAATTGATAATCAGCGGAAACGAAGATGACCATTGACTATTTTAAAATAAATATTATCTTGCTGTTGAGAGACCATTTCAGGAACCTGTCTGAAATTGGGATTCCAAAAACTAAAATCTATAAGTACCTATGCTAAAAGATATCATTGCTAAAGACCTCACGGTCATTTTTTGCGGAATTAATCCGGGACTGAAATCAGCAGAAGACGGTCATCATTTTTCGGGACGCAGTAACCGGTTCTGGAAAGTCCTCCATAAAGCAGGATTTACGCCTTACCAGATCGAAGCTGAAGATGACAGAAGCATATTGGATTTTGGATATGGGCTTACGACTGCTGTAGCAAGAGCAACATCCCGCGCAGATGAGCTTTCAAAAGATGAATTTGACAGTTCCCTGGAATCTTTTAAAACAAAAATAACAGAATTTAAGCCTGAGTATATTGTATTTCTTGGTAAAGCGGCATACAAAGCTTTCTCTGCTAAAAAGGAAATTCCATGGGGTGTTCAACCGGATGACTTTTGTGGTTCCAAAGTATGGGTTTTACCTAATACAAGTGGTTTGAACAGAGGATTTAGCCTTGATAATCTTGTAGAATCGTATGGAGCATTTTATAAAAAGATTCAGAAATAAGCCGAATTCTAAAATAAGAGACAGGAAAAGACTGTCATTTCAGACAGCCTCTTCAGTACAGAGCAGTATTGCTCAAAATAGGTTGCGAAGCCCTCTTAATCCCACTTATTATTCTTCGAAACAGCATATTTTCCCGCTCCGGTAAAAAAGAAGTTTAAACTTACAAGAAAGTAAATTGCCAACAGCTCCAATGCCCATCCGCCGAATTCATTAAGCTTAAATATACTGCCGGTCTGAGCAAGGATGACAGCTGTAAAGCAGTTAGCCGCAAAAACCAATCCTGCCAGCCGTATGCGAAATCCTAAAATGATCATAACGGGAGCAATAATTTCACCCAAAAATACACCATAAGCCAGGAAGGGGGGAAGACCGTACTGAGCCATCATATTTTCTATAAACCCAACTCCATGTATCAGTTTGCTGACTCCATAAACCATCATCGGAAATCCGACGGCTATTCTTGTAATTAAAATTCCTAAATCAATGTTTCTGTTCATTATATGATTGTTTAAAAGTTATATTTTATAAAAGCTCCTATATTTTCGAGGGTCTTTTCAGCATTGTTAAACTGGTCAAAATTAGTAGCGATTCCGTACATTATTTTATCCTGTTTGAGCCCCAGACGAATAAACTGCAGACCTCTAGGATAGCCGCTGTCATCCAAGTTTCCAATGGCCAGTACACTGAAATATCCCTTAATATTCTCTTTCAGGTGCGGAGCATATTCAAAAGACACAGACTGTTCAAGAGAGTATCCTTTCTGGTAAGTCGCTCCGATAGAGTAAGAAAAAGAAAACGAAGAGGCGGTTATCCTGTACTGGGCGGACATGCTGAAAAAAGCACCGGGGTTTTTTATTCCGAAAGCTGCATTCATGTTAAATCTTTTGTGGAGGCTGTATGATAATGTATTTCTTATAAAGAAAATGTTGTTTTTGTCCTTTGTATATTCAGTGTCAAATAAGGTAAGGTTGTTAATTTTGAGTCTGTCATTCAGCTGGTAATTGATATTGTGCATATAGGTATAGGAACGGTGTCCCAGAACAATATCAGGGGTGTAGGAAAGTTGTTGGGCAGTAAGTCCCGAAAGTGACATGATAAGAGCAGACACAGCCGCATATTTTACCTTCATAATTTTACTCGTTTAAAATCTGAGAGCAAAATTATTCACGGCACAGCGGAATCAACTTAAGAAATCTTAAGAAACGTCAGACAGGTGTTTTTTTCGAAGATAGCTCAGATATTCTACCGTAATTCCCAGGTAAGAGGCGATCATAAACTGCGGAAAACGCTGTTCTATATTTCGGTAAGCAGAAACGAAATTCCTGTATTTTGTGTACGCGTCGACTCTTGAATGTTCAAATGTTCTTTCCTGAAGGGTGACGTAGGCACTCTGCATTTTTAGACGCCAGAAATCTGAGATGGAAGGAACTTCTTTATAGAGTAATTCCAGATTTTCTTTACTGATCTGTATCACAGTCGTCCCTTCATTAGCCTGAATGCACATTCTCGAAGGCTGTCCGCTCAGATAGCTGTACAGATCATTCACCCACCAGTTTTCGATACCCAGCTGAGTCGTATTTTCCTTTCCTTTTTCATCCGTATAATAGGCATGCAGACTTCCTTTTGCAATAAAACGCATATGCTTTGAAACCTGTCCTTCTCTAAGGAGGCAGTCTTTTTTTTGGAGATGTACAATTTCTAATTTAGAAACAATGGCCTCAATGTCTTGGTCTTCTAAAGTGATTATTTCTTTAAAATGATTGATTAGCTGGGAAATTACATTATCACTTTCCATCATAAGGTAAGGCGTTCAGTAGGTTGGAATATCATGTCCTGCTGATAAACAGCGCAGGAGTATACAAAGGTACGTAAATATTGATTTCAGAGATTGCTGAAACAGAGTAACCGTATACTTTTTTTTGAGTGAACAAAATTCACTATAAATTGTTTTTCAGTTAATTTTTATTACGTCAGGTTTTGTCGCAATGCACATATACTTTTGATTAAAATCACATAGAAGTGATTATAATTATCAAAAAAGTGCGCACCAATCATTTTTTTATTAACCTTTTAAAAAATTTATTTTTATGGACACATCATCATGTAATCCCAAATCTCCTTTTGTAAAATTAGAGGACAAAGGACAGGCTTCAATTCTCAATTATAACCTGCCCCAACAGACAACGTACAATTCGGTAAGTTACGTAGGACTTAATATCCGAAAAGACCTGTTTAAAAAAGAACAGTACACCCAAATGCAGTCTGCGTACTGGACGGCTATTGATGAAATAAAACAGCTCAATACCCAGGGAATTAAGGAAGCGATCAAAACAGATAATAATCTTATCCAGAATTTTTCTGTTCTTGAGAAGAACATTAAGCTGCAGGCGACAGAGCTGTCGGCAGTGACAAAAACAACATTGCTGAACAAACTTCAGCAGGCAAAAACCTATACCCCTGAACTGATTCAGCTGCAGGCCGTCCGAAATGATGGAGCAAAAATAGCAGAAGTGAAGAGTGTTCTTCCTTCTCTCAATATTAAAGAAGCGGTAAAAGCAGAGTTCATTGACGATGATCTGATTGCTCAGAAACTTTCTAAAGGGCTTATGCCTATTGCAGTAGAACGTTTTTCCAAAAAACCGGAAGTACTGTACATTCCGAGACCAAAGGAAACCAATCCAACCTTAAGCATTGTACTGCATCTTAAAATGTCTTCTTATCTCGGAGACTATGGAGCAGGACAGACCGTGAAAACTTTTTCATTACTTCCCGGTGAAAGAACGACCATTACCGTGCGTTCTTATCAACATGATGAAGCTAAAAAGGAACAGTCTCAGAATGTCCTCGACAGTTACAGTGAATCCAGTGCCGATGATCTTCAGAATACCGTGGAAAAAGAAACACAGTTTACAAGCGGATTCTCAAAAGAAGATACGGCATCGAAAACAGGAGGCTGGAATGCAGGAGGAAGTGTTGGGCTTAATCTCGGATTCCTGTCCATCGGAGGTGGCGGCGGAGGTCAGGGAAGCAGTACCGAAGGTTCAACCTTCAACTCTAGTGTACAGACTCAGGTAGGCAGTCTTGTAGGATCGGTAAGTCACCATGTATCCAAGGCAGACAGTATGCGTCAGATTGAGGTAAACTCAGAAAGCAGTAATCTTCGCATCACTGAAAATGAAGAAACCATTGTCCGCCAACTTGAAAATATCAATAAAAGCCGTGTCCTGAACTTCGTTTTTCGTCAGCTTTTGCAGGAGTATTTCAGTATTACCTATTTACACGATGTTTCTTTTGTCTACTACAACGGACTTCCTGAAAGCAGACGTACTGTAAAACTGGCTCAGCTTCCGGAACTCCTTAGGGAAATACTGGTCAATGAAGAGGCGGTGAAAGAAGTGAAAAATCAGGTTTACAGTTATCTATGCAGCATTTATGATTATCAGGGAGCCATGTCAAGCTTTATTGAAAAAGTGGAAGAAACTCCGGTAAGCTGTATTGATCCTGAAATCAAGTTTCCAGCAACATCATATGTGCGTAAGCGTAAAGGATTGAAACAGGTGTATAATGAGAAATCTGTGGATGGAATTATTCTGGATGTTACACACAGAGTGATGCGTACTCCATCGCTTGTTGTAGATGCCTTGCTGGGACAGGGAGAAGCATTGGACTGCTACAATCAGAATCTGCAAATGGCTGCGGTAACAGCGGCTCAATTAAACAATGGTATTCTTGAACTTCAGAACAATACCCTTGAGTATAATCTCAAAGAATCTGATGATCGTTTTAAAATTGAAAGAGAAAAATGGGAGCAGGAAAAAGAACGAATAGCTCAGGCTATAGGAATTATAAAAGAACTGGAGTTGAAAGATCGTGCTCTTCTTTATAAAAAGATATTTACAGACTGCTGTGACGTACCTCAGATCGGAGGATGCGGATGCGGTCCCAAAGAAAATGTAAAAGAATAAAATATAACATCCACCAAGCCCGCTGTGGAGCTTCTGCAGCGGACTTTTAAAAACTATACCGATATGGCAAATAATTTTAAAAACCCCTGGGAAAACGGACAGTGGGGAGCCGGCAGTGAAGATTATACCCGGTGGCTGCCGGAAGATGCGGCCTATTTCACCGGCGTTAATCCTCAGACAGGCGAAAGCATCAATGAGAATGAAGAGAATACAGGTTTTGCAGACCAGAATGTCAAAACTAAAAATTATCTTATTGTTTTAGATCAGAATGGCAAAAAGCAATTTCAGGATACAAAGAATACAATATGGACTGTAAAGTATATTAAAACCCTTGCAGATTACAAAGCGGTGCAGGAAATTGTCAGAACCACCCGATTTAAAAACTTTTCGCTTGTACACCATGGAAATATTTATTCTGCGGTAGATCTCGGGGCAGAGGAGAAGGTTATTATGAATGTGGAAAGGATGGAACAAATAGAAAATATTGTTAATCAGACCGGTGTGAGAAACTTTCTTGATGTTGACGAAGATTATTTTAACACACTTCTAGCTAAAAGTAAAGAAGTATATTTAAACGGATATCCTCTCAATGATTTAAAGGCTTTTTGTAGTATTAAGGCTCTGATTGGAAACATTAACGATGGGGGAAGTTACTTTTCGGTAGCCTGTGATGAAGCTGATAATCCTAAGCTTGCTGAAAAACTGGGAGAATTTGCACTGCATGATATCCGGATATTTACCAATTCAAATTACTCGACCATCAATACATATCATAATTATGCGGGCATTACCAATTACGGCTCTATAATGAATTCATTCCTGACACAGCAGCAACATTGGAAAGATGAGTCAGGGTGGGTGATTTATGATACCGGGGAAAGAAAACGGACCGTCACTTACAAAGATTTATGGCTGTTTAGTAAAAACAGTAAAAAGATTTATGATCTTATTGCAAGGAAAAAGGAATTATCGAAAGCGCAGAAAGAAAAAGAAGACTGGGCTCAGACGTATTTTTCAGTGGGATTTGAATCTCAGTTTGTTAAAAAATGGGGTAAAAATGAGTATTTGAAATACATTCAAAAGATAGAAAGTAAGTATCCTGAATTTAAGAATTGAAATTTGGGATTCAGAAACAATCCATACCTTCCGCAACTGCGGAAGGCTTTTTTTTAGACCGAATGGAAAACAACAAAAGAAAAATAGTAATTTTAACCTTTAATACACAACCAATGTTCAGCCAGTTAAGAATCCATATTGAGAAAATTGTACCTCTCAGCGATGATGAATTTGAGCATATCTCATCCTTTTTTACCTATAAAAAATTCAAAAAACATCAGTTTCTGATTCAGGAAGGAGAGCTGGTCAACAATAATTATTTTGTACTTAAGGGCCTTCTGAAATTAGTATATACCGATGATACAGCCAAAGAACATATCGTAGGATTTGCCATGGAAGACTGGTGGGAGACCGATTTTCAGGCTTTCTACAAACAAACCAATGCATCCATGTCTCTGGAATGTGTAGAAGATACCGAAGTACTTTGTCTATCGCTAGAAGATTACAGAAAACTATGTACTTCATTTCCGAAGCTGGAGCATTTCTTCCTCGAAAAAGCTTATCTGGGTTTTATTTCTGCACAGCAGCGGATTATTTCTTCCATGACTGTAGGGATAAAAGAAAGATATGAGCAGCTGGTAAAAAAATATCCCTCACTTATCCAGCGTGTTCCCAAGTCACTTATTGCAGCTTATCTGGGTGTTTCCCGAGAAACATTGAGCCGTATTTCCTGATAGATCTGTGATATTCCTCACTTCATAATTGTGATTGTCGTCACACCCATACGGACGCTGTATTTTGCAGTTTTGTACCGTAAAATATAAAACAAAACTTATGAGTACATTGGAAAAAAGAACCGTCAATCCATGGAAATGGCAGGAAGAGAGAAGCTATTCACAGGCCGTCGAAGTGAAAAATGTATCAGGCACATTATACTGTTCCGGTCAGGCAGCCATTGACCCGGACGGAACTTCAAGCGACAGGGATATGAAATCACAACTGGAGCAGGCGATTGCCAATCTTGAAGAGGTCATCAATAGGGCAGATTATCAATGCAGTGGAATCGTCAGACTCAATATATACACAACGTCTACTCAGGAACTCTGGCCTCACTTTCCTATTCTTCAGGAATGGATTACCAAACATCAGATCGAACAGGCCGTTACGATGCTGGAAGTTACAGGACTGTTTGAAACTTTAAAGGTAGAACTCGAAGCGACAGTTGTTAAATAATACCTGATATTAATAGAACATTGAGCCTCCAAAATAGATTTGGAGGTTTTTTGATAGTGCTGAAATAGAATAGAAACGATTCTGATCCTGAATAAAAAACGGAATCTTCTTCATCAATCTTAAAATGTATTTACAAGATTCCCTATTTTTGCCAAAATCCTATGCTCCATGAAGAATGTCCTCAGCTGGATATTAATTGCATTTCTTACGGTTTCTCTTTTGAATAACTGTTTCAGTAATACTGTTCAGAAAGAGATCAGAGAGCAAGCCTCATTCCTCGCAGAACTGAGGAAGCTGTATTCTTCGGGAGATTCCTCCAGCTGGCCAAAACCGATCCTGGATCCCGAAGCTATACCTCACTTTTCTGAAATTGGTCATCTGCCTGAAATTCAATTTCCTTCGGATAATCCTTTTTCTGAAGATAAAGCATTATTGGGGAAAACGCTGTTCTTTGATCCAAGGCTCTCGAAATCCAACCAGATTGCCTGTGCTTCCTGCCATGATCCTGAACTGGGATGGTGTGATAACAGGACTTTTTCTTTCGGACACGACAGACAGCTCGGTATCCGGAACGCTATGAGTATTCTGAATGTAGCCTATGCCAGATCTCTGTTTTGGGACGGGCGGGCCGCAACACTGGAAGAACAGTCGGAAATGCCGATCCGGGACGAAAGAGAAATGAATGGACACATCGGTCTTGCTGCCGGAAAAATAGCTAAAATTAAAGGCTATGAGCTGCTATTTGAGAAAGCTTTTGGCGATAAAAACGTTTCAAAGGACAGGATTTCCAAAGCAATAGCCGCTTTTGAAAGAACCGTTAAAAGTGGAACTTCCAAATTCGATCAGTTTATTGATGGAAAATCAGATATTTATACCAATGATGAACTGATGGGACTGCATCTTTTCAGGACCAAGGCTCAGTGCATGAACTGCCACAGTTCGGGGTATTTTTCCAATAATCAGTTCGAAAATATAGGAACATCCGCACTAGGTTCAAAAGAGGAAGATCTTGGCCGTTATCTGGTGACCAAAAAAGCTGACGATGCCGGAAAGTTTCGGGTACCGGGTCTTCGCGAAGTTACAAGAACAGGACCCTGGATGCATAATGGTTCTATGACCACGCTTACAGAAGTAATTCAGTTTTACAGCAGAGGAAACCCTGAGCATTCTCAAAAACGCTCAACTGTTCATCAAGGCATTACACTCTCCTCCGAAAAATCTGGTTTTGTGCGTTTGCTTGATCTTACTGATGAGGAAATTGGTCAGCTGGAAGCATTCCTTCGGACGCTCTCTACCAAACCTGAAAGGGTGCTTCCTCCCGCACTTCCTCAATAAAAGGAGGCATGAAATTCAGAGTTTATTAATGATTTATTAGCTTGAATATGAAGCTTTTTTGCTACATTTATAGGTAGACAACACTAATACATATCCGGATATGAATATTCAACTTTTTTCAAAAAATGCATTGGTAGGAGCAGCTACGCAGGGAATAGGCTTAGGGATCGCTTTGGAACTTGCAAAATGTGGGGCCAACGTTACCGTAATGGCGCGCAACAAATCAAAACTTGAAAATATAGTTGCCTCGCTTCCCGTCATCCGCCCCGATCAGAAGCATCAGTACCTGGTGGCAGATTTTTCAAATTTTGAAGATTACAGGGGCATCATTTCAGAGTATTTCAGCCGGAACTCTATTGATATTCTTGTGAATAATACCAACGGTCCGGAACCTGGTTTGGCTTTGGATAAAGGAGTGGATGACTATCAGAAAGCATTTGACCTTCTGTTTAAAACAGTCTGTGAAACGACTCTTCTGGCCTTACCGCACATGATACAAAATAAAAGTGGGCGTATCATCAATGTTTCCTCCTTATCAGTCAAAGAACCGATCAATAATTTATCCCTTTCAAACGCTATACGTTCTGCGGTGATTGCCTGGGCGAAAACACTTTCCAATGAAGTTGCACAGCATCAGATTACGGTTAATAATATTTTAACCGGATATTTCGATACAGAACGTATTCAGAACCTGATCAGTCACGAGTCACAGCAGACAGGCAAATCCAGAGAAGAAATAAAAAAAGGACGGGAAAATAAAATACCGATGAAAAGACTTGGTAAAACGGAAGAATATGGTCATCTCGCAGCATTTTTGGCTTCAGAGTATGCCTCTTACCTTACCGGCACCAGTATTCCTCTGGATGGAGGACTGAACAATACCTATTAGTTCTGAGCAATTGATTTCATCTGTACTTTCCTGAATATAAATCATACGGATGATAATTGTTGATGTTTGAAAAATAAAATGAGCAGGTATACATAGATTTAATGCAAAAGCTCCGCTATCAGGGCACAATTGCTTTTTAATTCCGATGTTTTTTTGTAGTTTCACTTTCTTTTTACAAAAAACATCATCACAGCCCTTATGAAAAGAAACTTTATCAATCAGGAAGAACTGTCCGACAAATTTTGGAATATTGAGTATACAGGAAAAGTACAGAAAATCTCTTTTGGAAAAACCGGAACAAAAGGACGGGAAACAGAGAAAGAATTTGCCGATGAAAAAGACTGTATCAAAGAATCCGAAAAGCTGATCGCTCAAAAAATAAAAAAAGGATATACCGAAATTCAGGAGAACGATGAAATCCCCCAAAAGGCCGAGCTTTCGGATAATGAAAAAGCAGATATTTATTTTTGGGAAGCTATTGAAAAATCCAATAAGTTCAAAAAAGCCCACTGGAGTGAATATGATATCGATGAACATATCGAGAATCTTACCGATCATTTATCCAAATTTGGCAAAGAAAGGATGATCCTTTTTGAAAAAACGCTTCAGGAAAAATTAAGTGAATTGTATACTGCTGAAATAGCAGAGCTTTCGATTATTCTGGAATGTGATTTTAAGAAAGAAGACGGAGTATATGTCTTTGATGATTATCTTTCTGATGATGGATTCATCTATTTCAGATGCTGGCTTATATTAAAGGGAAAAGAATTTTTTGAAGATATAAAAGCTGATATCCAGTCTTTCGTGGGTGGGAAATACAGCTTTAATATCGGAGACTGCTGGGCAGAAGGATTGCTTTACGTCGCTGATGATGCCTATGCACAAAATCATGATGATGAAGAAGCCATTATAAAAGATACAGTGTACGAATTGTATCCGGAGAATGATTACGATGGAATGGAACGCAGCATGGAGCGTGAACCGAAGGGCGGAGCCGATTTACACAAAATGTACCCGAAGCTGGTAGAGGAAATCGCAGCATTAAGAACTAACTGAGATTAGAACCTAAGGTTAATTCATAAGTCCAAAGGAATGAAGAATACGGTCAAAATTTTAAGAGAGAAAAAAAACATGACCCAGGCTGAGCTTGCCGAAAAGTCAGGCCTTTCATTGCGGACTGTTCAGAGGATTGAAGCAGGACAGATTCCTAAAGGATTTACCTTGAAAGCAATTGCCGTTGCATTGCAAACCGGAACGGAAGAGCTTATTAGCTTAAACAATGAAAACTCTAATGTCGAAAGGGCAAAACTAATCAATCTCGTTGCTTTGGCCGGGCTTATTATTCCATATGGTGGAGTTGTATTTCCTTTAATTTTAACGTTAAAAACAAAAGATCCACTCAACAAAGAACTCGGGAAAAATATTGTAGGCATTCAGATTATTCTGGCAGGCATTGTATCGGCAGGTCTGATCATAAGCCCGTTTATTCAAAAGGTATTGTGGATAAAGACACCTTTGTTTCTCATATTTTTAATTGCTTTTCTTTGCGCTAAACTGATAGTGATCATCAAAAACGGAATATGCCTGAACAAAAAAGGAAATTTATGTATCAGGTTGAAAAACAATTTCTTATAACTGATGTCGTGAAAGTGTCGTAAAGATGTCGTCCTGTTTTTGTGCTGATTTCAAATTATAATACTGAATCTTGCTGAAAAAATTCAGGTATGAGAATCTTTAAGAAATTGGCGTTGTCGGTGATCATTGTGATTAGTCTGTCTTTAGTAACCGGTTACATTTATTTTGACAGAAAATTTACCCCGCCAGAAAATAAACTCAAAGTTTCAGGAAGAGCAGAAAATATTCCCATGACATGGGATGCTGCAGATGAAAATTCCCATGCGGCGCTTCTGTTGCCTGTTCGGCTCAAAGGAGTGGACCTGACTTTTTATATGCAGTTTGATTCCGGTTCGCCAACGACTTTGTTTTACAAAAACTCACTCAAATCTATAGGAACTCAATTTCGCACTCAGATTCAATCCGGTAACGGGCAAAACCATATTCCTATGCAGTTCAGTATTGGAGAGATGGGTGTTATTTCTGATTTTGAGTTATTGAATTACGGCAGTGCAATTGATTCTGATGCTAATAATAAAAACATTATAGGAACCATCGGAACTGATTTGCTGGAAAAACGAATTGTTATTCTTGATTTTAAGAAGTCAGGATGTTCATTTGTTGAAAATTTTAATGAAAAGGGTTTTGAAACATTTGAATTCAGAAAACGTAAAATCGTGATTCCGGGAGTAGTCGGGGGTGAAAATTTGAAACTGCTTTACGATTCGGGTTCAAGTGGTTATGAGCTCCTTACAAATAGAGAAGAATGGGAGAGGTACAGAATACCCAACGGCAGCATTAAAATAGAAAAAGGAAATTCATGGGGAAATGTCCTGACTGTGGTTTCAGCGCCGGCAGATCAGCCTGTAAAAATAGGAAAAAGTGAGCTTCAACTTTCTGAAGTAACTCACGTAGAAGGAACGTCGCAGATGCAGAATCTTCTCATGAAAACTTCCGGAATGCAGGGCATGATAGGAAATAAAATTTTCCTGAATCACCGACTGATTCTGGATTGCAAAAATAAAAAATTTAAAGTAGAATGATTTTTTTTAATCTCTATGTAATATTTCACGCTGTTGAGTTGTCATACTATGTATTGAAATTACATAGTATATGAAGAACTGGTCTTTTAGAAAATGGAACACCGTTTTAGGATGGGTGATTTTTGTAATCGCACTCATTACCTATCTCTCCACGATGGAGCATTATCTCAGCTTCTGGGATTGCGGGGAATATATTTCCTCTGCTGTAAAACTTGAAGTAACGCACGCTCCCGGAGCCGCTTTATTTCAGATTGCTGGTGCTGTAGCCAGTATATTTGCGCTGGGAAACGAGCAAAATTATGCCATTGTAATCAATGCAATGTCTTCAATCTTCAGTGCATTTACCATTCTGTTTCTTTTCTGGACGATTACTCATTTTGTCAGAAGACTTTTAAACAAAGATTTTGATGAAATAACCAAACATCAGGAAATCTCCATTCTTTTTGCAGGAGCTGTAGGCGCATTGTGTTTTACATTTTCAGATACCTTCTGGTTCTCTGCGGTAGAAGGAGAGGTATATTCGATGGCTTCAATGTTTATCGCATTGCTGGTATGGCTCGTTACCAAATGGGAAAACGAATACCAGGCAGCGGATAATGAAAGATGGGTTATTCTGATCTTTTTTATACTGGGTCTTTCTGTTGGGGTTCATATGATGTGTATGCTTGCGGTACCGGCCGTTTGTCTGGTATACTATGCAAGAAATTACAAATTTACCTGGAAAAACTTTATCTGGGCCAATGCAATCACACTGGGAATTTTGATCATTGTTTTCAAAATCATTTTCCCGCTGATCATGACGATGTTCGGAAGACTTGAAATATTCTTTGTGAACGGATTGGGGCTTCCTTTCCACTCGGGAACCATAGCTGCATTTATTCTGATGGGAGGGATTTCCTATCTTATGATTAAATATGCCAGAAAAGCTAAAAGAAGTGTTTATCAGATAATTGCCTTGTCGTTGGTGTACATGATTATCGGCTTTTCATGCTGGATGGTGATTCCTGTAAGAGCGAATGCGAATCCTCCAATGAACCTCAACGATCCTGATACAGCAATCGGAATGCTGGATTACTATAACAGAGAGCAGTATGGTGACTGGCCTACCATTTACGGACAGAACTATACCGCCTTCCTTGATGCCAACGGAATTGAGAAAAATGAAGACGGAAGTTTCAAGACTCAAAAAACCGGTGAGATCTACGAAAAAGATGAGAAAACCGGAACGTACAGAAAGACAGGAGACCGTTTCAACTATGTCTTCAGTAAATCTCAGATCAGCTTAATGCCAAGAATGTTCAATCAGGACAAAGATGTGATGGCCAATTACATTGCCATGTACGGAGCTCCCGATTTTACCTTTAATGACAGCAATGAAGATGTGGCAGACAATCCTCAGGCGAAGCAGATTTTTGATGAGCTTAGAGGAAAATATGAAGATAAATCTATTACAGCGGCAGATTACCTGAAAGTTAAACCTTACAATCTGATCAATGTTCAGAAGCCTTCACTGGCTCAGAATATGGACTACTTTATCACATTCCAGAATGGATATTATTTTGTAAGATACCTGATGTGGAACTTTGTTGGAAGACAGAATGACCTTGAAGGAAACATGGAAAATACGAAAGGAAACTGGATCTCAGGAATTTCTTTTATCGATAATGCTTTATTGGGGAATCAGGATAAAATGCCTGCCAAATTCCAGAATGAAAGTACCGTTAAGTTTTTCTTTTTACCATTGATCTTAGGATTGATCGGTTTCTTCTTCCAGTTGAACAGGGACTTCGGAAGATTCTACGCTCTTCTTTCATTATTTGTTTTAACAAGTTTTGGGATTGTTTTTTACACAGGAGTAAAACCTTTTGAAGTAAGAGAAAGAGATTATGCAATGGTAGGTTCCTTTTATGCATTTGCGATCTGGATAGGAATGGGAGCCGGGGCTATTATGTGGTTTCTTCAGTCTAAAGTAAAATCCAATGGAGTCAATATTGCTTTAGGCCTGGTTTTGCTGGGAGTGCCTTTTATGATGGGATTCCAGAATTACACTCCGCATGACCGCAGCAAAAAATCGGCGGCCCGTGATTATGCCTACTCATTTCTTAAATCAGTTCCTAAAGACGGGATTATTTTTATTTATGGGGATAATGACACTTTTCCGGTGTGGGCTATTCAGGAAACGGAACGGTTCAGAGATGATGTGAAAACGGTGAATTTTACCCTGTTAGGCACTCCATGGTATATTGATCAGGTAAAAAGAAAAACCTACAACGCCACAGGAATTCCTACCCGGCTTACCCACGAGGATTATAGAGATGGTGTCAATGATCAGATCTATATGATGAAGAAAGAAGACTGGGAAGGCATTTTCTCTATGTTAAAAGAACAGGGAGTTCCTGATACCCAATTCGGAGCCTTCAGAAAATACCTTACACAGGATTCTATAACCGTGAAGGAGGCTGTGGACTTTTTAAAGTTTAAATCTACTGAAAAAGATGAGCTTTTAAAAATGTATTTCGGTGAAGATAAATTTGCAGAATATAATATTCTTCCGGTGAATAAATTCATTCTTCCTGTTAATAAGGAAAATGCGCTGAAAGCAGGAATCATCACTCAGGCAGATCTTCCGAACGTAGTGAATCAGATCATGATCACTTACAAAGGGAATACATTGTATAAAAACAATCTGATGCTGCTGGATATGCTGGCTCATTTCGATTGGAAACGTTCGATCAACTTTTCATCGGGAGGAATCTATGACAGCGAAAATATATTCTACCTTGATGAATATCTGCAGTTTGAGGGATTCAGCTACAAATTGGTGCCTATTCATACGCCTCCAAATGCATCCGGAGATATGGGAAGAGTAGATACCAATTCCTTATATAATGTTGTAAAAAACTTCAGATGGGGTAATTTTAAAGACCTTAGTATCCATTATGATGAGGCAGCGACATCCAATATTATGGGTTACAGAATGACTGCGGGCAGAGCTGCTTCGGCGCTGGCATTAAGTGGCCAAAAAGGAAAAGCTTTGGAAATATTGGACCTTGTTTCAAAAGAAATCCCTGCTGAAAAATACAATGATCCGCGCTCTCTGAGCTCTATGGTCACAGGGTATATTATTGCAGGGCAGGAGAAAAAAGGACTTCAGCTGGCAGAAATCCTTAAAAAAGAAATCTTTGAAGAATATGATTATTATCTCAGTTTGTCTCCGGTATTTCAAAAGCAGTCCGCAAGACAGATGAGGGTGAAACCTATGGAATACTCTCTTATCGTTTCTGCAGTGACAGACGCTTATAAGAAATTGGGTCAGGAGGATAAAGCTTATGCTTACCTTGTAAAATCTATAGAACCTATTGATAAAAAGTTCAATGTTTTTATAACGCAGCTTCGGCAAATGGGTAAAGAAAAAGCCATAAAAGAATCCGAAAATATCCAGAAAATAACCCCTTTCTATCAGTATCTGTTTGATGTAATGCAGCCTTTTGATTCTATGTATTCAAAAGAAAAAGAAGATCAGATTACCCGGGCAATGATTAAAGTAACCCAATAGCAACTTCACATTCTGTTTTTAAAACAGGAAATAAGTAAATAAAAAACGAAATAAAGCCTCCAAGATCTATTTGGAGGCTTTTTATTTTGAATGTAGAGCAAGGTGAGATTTATTAAATGGCTGAAACGGTATCTTTTTTGTCATTGCAGACAAATCGCTTTATCTGTACATTTGTACCTACAGAATCAACTATGAATAAATCAGGAAGCGATACGGAAACGAAAAATATAGTCCTTTTGGTACTGCCGCAGGTACAGCTGCTGGATATTGCAGGTCCCTGTGATGTATTTACTTCAGCCAATCGCTTTATGGTGAATGACCATCTGTATTCCGGGTATAAAATCCATCTGGTATCGGGGACCTCAGAAAAAATACTGTATTCAAGTTCCGGGATGCCCATTATGTGCAGTCATACCATTTATGATATTAATTTTCCTGTAGATACTTTGCTGGTAGGAGGTACTGATCTTACCGTTTTGGATAATATCAATACTGATATTTACCGTTTTCTCCAAAATATAAGTGGGAATGTACGGCGGATGGGATCCGTATGTACAGGTGCATTTGTGCTGGCAGAAGCCGGTCTTTTAAAGGGAAAACAGGTAACAACGCATTGGAAATTTGCAGATATTTTGCAGAAGTCATATCCGGATCTTACTGTGAATGTCAATCCGTTTTATATCCGGGATCAGCAGATATACAGTTCAGGAGGGGTTACCTCAGGAATGGATCTGGCGCTGGCGATGCTGGAAGAGGATTTCGGCAAACCTACAGCTTCAGAAGTGGCCCGCCATCTGGTTCTGTACTTACGCAGACCGGGTATTCAGCCACAGTTTGGAAATTCCTTACCGGACTATGATATGATGAGTCCTTTCGTAAAAGAAGTACGGGACCTACTTAAAAATAAGCTTGGAGAAGCCGTAACCATAGAAGATATGGCTGAAAAGATGAACATGAGTGTACGCAATTTCTCCAGAGTATTTCTGAAAGAATCAGGACTTACTCCCGGAAGATTTCTGGAAAAGATGCGGATGGATCAGGCTAAAAATATGCTGGAATATACAGACATGAGTATCGATATGATTGCTGATCAGTGTGGTTTTGGAAGTTCTGTATCCCTCCGAAGACTGTTTCTGAAACATATTACCCTTTCTCCCTCACAGTACAGAAAGAGTTTCAAGGGAGAATAATCTTTTTATTTTTTGATTGCTTAGTAAGCTGATTGTCACAGATGATCCGCAAGGAGAAACTTGTCTTTATTTTAAACTTAAATATTATTATAAATATCACATTATGAAAGATGTACAGAACAGAAAAACAATGAATGTTGCCTTTTTAGTATATGATCAGGTTGAGGTACTGGATCTGAATGGTCCCCTGGATGTTTTTGTAAAAGCCAATGCAGTATATCCGGGAAGTTATCATTGCTACACGGTCGGAAAGACTAAAGAGCCGGTATATGCGGAAGCTAACACCATGGCTATTATTCCAACCTACGATCTACAGACCTGTCCCAAACCGGATATGATTGTCGTTCCGGGAGCTAATCCGGAACACATTATGAAATATCTTCAGGATCAGGATTTTCAGGAAACTGTATTGAAGTGGGTGAAAAATCAGCACGACAGCGGAACGGTTGTCTTTACGGTCTGCACCGGATGTATGTTATTGTCAAAAACAGGAATACTTAACGGTCATAATATTACAACACACAGTATGCTGCTGGACGCACTGGAACAGCACAATCCGGAAAGTACAGTCAGGAGGGGAGTACGTTATGTAGATGAAGGACAACTCATTACTACAGCAGGAATTACGGCAGGAATTGATGCTGCACTTTATCTTATTGGAAAGCAGAACGGGCAGCAAACTGTCGATACAATAGTAGAGCTTTTTGAATACCAGCAAGCAGTTAAGTAATGAATTTTCTTCTGTCAAAAAAAGATTCCCTTCAAACCTTGAAGGGAATCTTTTTTTAATGAAGTATTTTTAACCGTTTAAGCTGAATTGATTGTATCCAGTTATTATTTCACTCTCTGGAAATCCAGGTCCTGGAAATCATAGCTGAAATCAATAGCAGGGGATATTCCTTTCATTTTTATACTTTGGCCTTTTCCGTTTTCATCCAGTGTAAACATGGTAAATGCATCGGTATCCATTCCTTTCATTTCCGGCCATGGAATAACAAATGTATTGGCTTGGTAATATTTCATAGGTCCGTTAAGCTTTGGAGAACGCAAAGATCTGAACCATAATTGTCCGTCCTTCACAGAAATTTCGGCTTTCCCAAACCATTTATCTTCGTAGATGCCGGTATAGTCTTCATTTTTAATCTTTATATTCTTATTGGAATCTACTGTTTTCCATATTTTTGCTGTTTCCATATCGTTTTTTCCCTGAGAGTTTTGATATGCTTTAGAAAGATTGGTAATCCATTTTTGAGGAGGTACATTCAACTGGGCATCGCTTAAAATATTAGCAATAGAATAAGCCAGATAAATTCCGCCTTGCTGGGTATTCGTAAGCACTACGATCCCGAATTTTTTTTCAGGGATCATTCTTACAATAGACAGCATCCCATCCAGTCCACCTGTATGTTCTACTGTAAAATATCCGTTTTTATCTTCCAGTCCCCAGCCCAGTCCATAGCCATTAAATCTTGTTTTGTAGGTCGGGCTGTAATCTGCTTCCATCACAGTATGAATAGACCACATTTCTCTCTGACGGTCAGAAGTAAACAGGGTATTCTCAAGTTTAGGTCCGTATTTTCCACCGTTCAGCTGCAGCTGCATCCATTTGGACATATCGCTTACATTGGAAACAATACCGCCGGCAGCGCCATTCATATGAGGTCCAAAATCATATAATGACAGCGTTTTTTTCTCTTTCGCGGTGGTAAGGTGGGGTAATGCAAGATTGGTACGGTCTTTAATATAAGAGGTTGATGAGTAAGAATTGGTCATCTGAAGCGGAACAAAGATTTTTGTTCGTACAAATTCTTCCCATGTTATTCCACTCACTCTTTTGATAAGCTCTCCCGCTACAAAATACAGTTGGTTATCATAATCCCACTTGGTTCTGAAGGGAGAGGCAGGTTTGAAATGCTGAAAATTTGTCAAGACATCATTGATGGTAAAATTGCCACCATCAGGAAACTGCATAAGGTCTCCGGCTCCAAGACTGAGTCCGCTTCTGTGACACAGCAAATCCTCAACAATGAAATTCTGAGTGACATAGTCATCGTACATTTTAAATTCAGGAATGTATTTGATTACCTTATCATTCCATGAAATTTTTCCTTCATCCACAAGGATAGAAAGCGAGGCTGCAGTAAAAGCTTTGCTGTTAGAGGCGATTTGAAAATTAGTTAACTGATTGACAGGCTGTTTGGAGTCGAGGGATTTTATACCATACCCTTTCTCATGAATAATCTTCCCATTCTCAATGACTGCTACGGATGCGCCAACCACATTGAACTCCTTCATTGACTTCTCTACCAGAGAATCGATCTGACGTGAAGAAAACTGGGCTGAAACAGTTTGATGAAATAGTAAGGCAATCACAGTGAATGACAGAACTTTTGTTTTCATTAGTAGTATATTTAGTTTTTTATAGTTTTTTGCTGGAGTGATCTGTAATATACTCCATAACTATATTGGTATCATTTTTCTGGGTATTGTTACCTGTGCTGAGAATTTCTTTAAAACCTGCCTTTTTATATAAATTAAAAGCCTTATCATTTTTATCTGTGACCTCCAACGTAATTTCAATATTTCCAAATCTGGAATGAACCTCCTTTATTAAAGCGAGGATCAGCCCATAGCCTACGTTTTTACCCTGGAAACCCTCTTTAACGTACATCTGATACACTTTTCCTGCATGATCTTCTTCTTTTACAAAAGCGCAGATACCAATAAGTTCATCATCTGAAAATGCTCCGGTCATAAATCTGTCCCGGTTCTGATTTTCTATATCACTCTCCATTCTGAACTTCTCAATTTTTAAAGCTTCCTGATAGTTGGCCCCGAATGATTCAGGGAATTTTTCCAGGCTTTCCAGTCTGATGCTTCTGTAATTTTTGCTTTCGTGAGGCAGGAGAGCGCGGTACCTAATATTCATATGAGATAAATTTCGAATTACTAATTTTCGTTGTTTATGTTAAAATTGCGAAAATATTTTTCAAATAAAACCATTCTTTTTAATAAAAAATGATTTACTGCCTGTTTTGATTAAGATAGTTAAGAAGAATGCTTCTAATTAACATTTTGTTTTTATGTTTTTTATTCAATTTAAAGTCTAGAATTGTGTATATTTATCACGAAATAATGTTAATTGATTAATATATTCAATATTGATCTTTTTGTTCATCAAAGTGACAGACCCTAAAGAAAGGCCGTATGTATTGGAAAATAACTGATAAATCGTATAGGAAGACCATCGTACTATGAAAAATTTGATAGTCCGTACCATACGGATGATTATATTATTTATTACTATTTCATGCAGCCAGACTTCTCCCTATCATCATACAGAAGACTTTGATATGCCCCTGATCACGAAGAATAACGAAATGAATTCTTCAGGTAATTTTGAAGCTCTTATTAAGCTTAATGCAGAGTATTTCAAAAAAGCAGGTGCGATGGGATATGATGAAGGTAAAGGTCTTTGCTTTCTGAATGTGGCCAATGTCAATTCCACAGAAGGAGATTATGAGAGGGCACATATTCTTTTAGATAAGGCTGGAGAAAGTCTTAAACATTCAGAAAATAACTTCCATAAAGCTAAGTTTTACGATAGTTATGCCCACTACTATTCACACCTTAAGCAGTATGATAAAGCAATTGTCTACAGCGATTCAGCACTCTTTTCTCTGAAAAAAGCACCGGATTCAGAGCTTAAAAAAAAGCTTATGCCCCGGATTTATACCAACAGAGGGACTTATTTTGCATGGAAAGGACAGCTGGGAAATTCATTGAAAAATTTTCACAAAGGAAATGTTCTGGAGAAATCAGCATACTCTAACTGTATGGTTGCCCAGTATCATCTCTATACCAACAGACTGGATTCGGCGGGAATATATGCTTTACGGGCAGAAAATATGATGAACCGACACAAAACACCCGATGTTGAAAGACTTTGGATCTATTATACAGCGGGATACTATTATAATGAAATCAATCAGTATGATGAGGCTGAAAAAATGCTTAAAAATGCATTGGAACTCAGTATAAAAACCAGACTTACCTATTCTTTTCATATCAAAGATGTTTATAAAGCTCTGTCTGACCTTTACAGGAAGAAAAAGGATAAAGAGAAAGCTTACTTTTATTTAAGCCGGTATCTTGAAGAGGATAGCAGACTGAATGAATCAAGATTTGCAGCGATTAATAAAACAACGGACAGTTTTATTACTGAAGCTAAAAAAGAATCCGATCAGCGTGAAAATGATTTATGGGCTGTGGGAATTTTGGTTTTTATCATTCTGTCTGTATCAGGAATGTATATCAGGAAAAATATCCGCCTTTTAAAATTGAAGAAAAAAAATCTGAAAACAGAAACCGATAGGCTGAAGAACCGTGTGTATGAAAAGAAACTTCAGGAGGTCACGGAACTGGCCAAAAGAAATGACTCCTCATTCCTGATGAAATTCAAAGAGCTGCATCCTGAGTTTATCAGCAGATTACTGATCATCAATCCCGATTTTGAAAACTCTGAACTTGCTTTCTGCGCGCTTCTGAAGCTGCATTTTACCTCTAAGGAAATAGCAGATTATACATTTGTTCAGCATAAATCGATTCAGCAGAAGAAATACAGAATCAGAAAAAAACTGAATATTGAAGGGGATCAGGACATCTACGAATTTCTTGATCAATTAGAAAAGACCGCCAATCCATAAGTTTGAGAATTAATCTTATATTTGAATCAAGATTTTAAGAATTTCATATTTGTTGAAAACCATATATCTAAATATAAAACGTACATGATACGCTGTTTTATTTTCATTTTGCTCTGTATTCTGACCTCATGCAGTAAAGATGTTCACAATCAGTATGAAGATGATTTTGATTACCCTTTGCTCAGACAAAATGAAAAATTCCGTCTCTCCGGCGATTATGATTCTCTTGTCCTCCTTAACAAAAAATATTACAGGAAAGCAGAAAAAATGGGGTATGCTGAAGGTGAGGCCCTATGTTTCCTCAATTTAGGCAATGTCAATTTACCGCTTGAAAATTATCAGAGAGCAGAATTCTTTTTTAATAAGGCAGAGCAGATTCTCAGACATTCAAAAAATAATATTCATAAGGCCAAATTCAATAATGATTACAGCAATTTCCAATTGCAGCTTAAAAGGATGGATAAATCTTTCGAGTATAATACATTGGCAATGAATTATATAAAAGATACTAAGGAGTCTCCTTTCCGTAATGATATTCTTTTTAAAATTTATTATAAACGCGGTGATTATTTTTACCGTAGAAAGCAGTATGCTCCCGCACTGAAATATTTCCGGATGGCTGGAAAACTGGACCACACCGGGAGATCAGAATGTGCCATAGGAGATCTTTATTTATATGGATTCAAAAATATGGATTCAGCGCGCTTCTATCTCTCAAAAATAGCAGAAGCATGTAACAGGCAGGGCAGAACGGATGGCATTGCCCTGAATGCCAATACGGTTTTAGGAGAATATTATATGATCACCAGGCAGTATGATAAAGCAGAAGAATCGCTTAAAAAGGCACTGGAGATTAATAAAAAAACAAAATACGTCTTTGCGCAGTACACCAAATATATTTATACAGACCTTAAATCGCTCTATGAAAGTAAAGGGGATAAAGAAAAGGCGCTCATGTACCTGGAAGCTTATACAAAGGAGAGAGATCGATCGGATGCCGCTCTGCTGAAAGCCATAAACAATGATATGGAGGGCTTTATTACAGAAACAGACGCAGATACGAAAAAGCACAGGTATAATATTCTGGCCATTGTCATTGTTTCTGTATTGATTTTCGCACTGCTCGTGATGTATGCATTAAAAATAGTAAAGCAGCTGAGAGATAGGAAAAAGCAGCTTAGAAATGAAGCAGAGGAACTGAAAATACAGATGCACGATTCTACACAGGACCAAGTCATTGAATTGGCCAGAAAAAATGATCCGTCGTTCTTAGCTGTTTTTAAGGAAGCGTATCCCGGGTTTATTGAAAGAGTGCTGGCAGTGAATCCTGATCTTGAAAATTCTGATCTGATATTCTGCGCAATGCTAAAACTTCACTTTACTTCTAAAGAGATCGCAGGTTATACATCCGTGCAGCCCAGATCTATCCAGCAGAAAAAATACAGGTTACGGAAAAAACTCAATATTCCAACCGAGACGGATACCTATCAGTTTTTTGACAGCCTGGCGTAATCCGGGATTCATATTCTCTGAGGATAGCTTTTTTACTTATTTTAGACAAAAGGAAGCTTAATGATGCGGCAAAAAAAAAACTGCCTGATAATGTCAGACAGCCCTCGAAATATTTTTTTTCATCATAACTGAAAACCAATTTCACCACTTGTTGTTTGTTATGTCAAATTTGCACTTTTTCTTAAGAAATAAGAAAAAACATTATACTACATGGGTACTACATCGTTATTTTTTTACATTAATTATTAATTTTTGATTGATATTTAATAATATGATAAAGTGGAATTATTGACTTTATCTTGTTGGTTTTTAGAAAGGTATCGTATGCTTTGTATGATGTTATAGTTTATAAAGATTCGATTTAGGGAATAATGGGTCTATATGATCCAAACATTTTTATTTTTGACAACTATTGTCCTCAAGTTTTGAGGTAGTATACATGTAGAGTCCTGATTTTTGGTTTTGAATTTTTAATACATGAATTTTGGGCAGGATGATTTACAATCGTTCTCATCAGTAAAAAAAATTAGGATTGCTGTCTGGATTTGTCAGACAGCTTTTTTTATGGAATTAAATGAATGCGGTCCGTTTTTTTTAAGCCAACTAGATTGACCATGTATTGAAATTTGAGTGTAATGCTATTCTTATATATTCATCATCACATCCACTTCTTTCAATAAGATCTGTATTATGTTAAATCACGTTAAAATTTAAATGATTTGATATACAGTATGTTATAATAGGGAAGTATCTGAGTAGTAGCTGATTTTATGTACATATTAACTTGTTATCAATAGTTTTAGTTTTTTAAATGAATTTCATTCTTTAATGCGTTTATTTCACAGAATACAATAAAGTATTGGTGTTTTGATGAGCTTATAGCGTGAATTGATAATAATCGATAATTGATAAAATTTCATTTAAGTTAAATCAAGTACTTATATTAATTAGTTTTATGAAAAAGAGAATTCTATTAGTGAGTGTATTGGCTGCCGGATTTACTGCTGTTTATGGGCAGAGGTGGGAGCCGATAGGACAAAAAGGATCCGAAATCAGAAAAAATGTTGATGTGAAACAGGCCTACAGAGTAGACCTGGCGTCTCTTAGACATCTTCTGAAAGATGCCGTAGAAACCGGAAAAGGTGCAAAACCGGTGATTGTTTCTCTGCCTACAGCAGAAGGTAAAATTGAAAAGTTTGCAGTATACAGTAATCCTGTTATGGAAAAATCTCTGGCCGAAAGACATCAGCTGGGTTCGTATGTAGGAGCAGGTATAGATGATCCTTCCAAATACATCAGGTTCAGTACTGCGCCTACAGAGATGGAATCAATGATTATCAGGAATGGAGTATTCCAGTTTATTGAACCCATTAGTGCCGATAAACAAACGTATGGCGTGTTCTATAAGACGCACGAAGAAGGGGGCATACATGGCTTTGAATGCGATAGCAAGGAGCATAATCTTAAAGATATCAGGAAGTTGGTTGAAAATGGAAAAAACCAGCTTTCTAATGTAGGAATTGCCGGCAGACCCACCAACACCAGATACAGAACATTCAGAATGGCAATGGCGGTAACGGGAGAATATACCCAGTTTCACGGAGGTACAGCACAGGGAGCACTTACTGCTGTCAATAATACGATGACCAGAATCAATGGAGTTTTTGAAAAAGATTTTGGGGCTCATTTCATTGTTCAGGATCTTCCGGGAATTATCTATACAGATCCGGCAGCAGATTTTTATATTCCCCAGGCTGCTCAGGGTGATCCATCACTCAATTTACAGCTTCAGCGGTTACTGACAAATGAAGTGGGGGATGCTAATTATGACCTTGGACACGTCTTTCACCGTAATGTCGGTGGCAGCAGAAACGGTAATGCAGGAGGTATAGGCATTGTGTGTTCAAATCCTGCGAATAATAATGCTCTGGGTAAAGGCTCTGCGTTTTCCATGAGTCCGGATCCGACAGGGGAAGTTTTCGACCTGATGGCAGCACATGAAATGGGGCACCAGTTAGGGGCCAATCATACCTTTTCAATGAGAACTGAAGGTTCAGGCGCCAATGTAGAGCCTTGGGGTGGTACAACGATTATGGGATATCCGGGCATTACACAGGATAATATTCAGGCCAATATGGATGGATACTTCCATTATAAATCTATTTCTCAGGTATTAAATGTACTGGAAGCTAAACCTGCATGTGGTACTGCAACCCTGATTGCAGAAAATACAGCTCCGGCAATTACTCCGCTTATCAGTTATTCCATTCCTAAAGGAACAGCCTATTACCTGGATGCTAACGCTGTAGATGCCGAAAATGATACTTTCAGCTATACATGGGAACAATACAATAGTGTAGGGGATAGAAATACAATATCCGGAGATAGCGGATGGGGATATAATGCAGAAGGCGCATTGGCAAGATCACTGCCCGGAACTCCCAACGGAAGAAGGTATTTCCCTAAACTTGAAAGTGTGATGAATGGAATACTTACAGACAAAGCTGCATGGGAAACCGTTTCTTATATTCCGAGAGAACTCAGTTATGCAGTAACGGTAAGAGACCAGAATGGTCAGAGACCGATGACCTCAACTTCCGAAACTACCGTGATCATAGGAAATGACGGACCTTTTAAATTTAATGGATTTACTACTGCTTCAGTGCTTTATAATAATGCAGCCAATACAATTTATTGGGAAGTAGCCAATACAAATAATGCTCCCTATAATGTAGCCAATGTAAAAATAGACTATACTGCAGATAACGGAGTGACCTGGACAGATCTGGTTGCTTCTACTCCTAATACCGGAAGTTATACCGCACAGATGCCGGCTAATTTAAATGGAGCTGTTAAGTTAAGGATATCAACACTGAATAATATTTTCTATGCAGTGTCTCCGGCAATTAATGTAGGAGCTGCACCTACTTCTACTACAAATGCTCCGACCGGGGTTTCAGCAATAGGCACAGAGATTTTAAAAACAACAGCAAGGATTTCATGGAATAAAGTATCCGGAGCGACCTATTCTGTCAATTACAGAAAAACGGGTACTGCAAACTGGTCCAATACTACAAGCCAGACGAATTCTGTCCTATTGAATAATTTAGAAGATGAAACCAATTATGAAGTACAGGTTGCTGCCGTAGTGAATACCGTACCAGGAACATTCTCCGGTAATTATGCCTTTAAAACGAAGGGATTAAAAACAGGTACAGATTACTGTTTAATGACTACAGGTGGAAATGGAGGCAGCTTCAACAGTGGTCTTGTCAGATTAACTTTGTCTAATTTGGCTTACGTTTTTACAGGCTTAGATGTTTATAAAACATACCTGGATTTTAGTGAAGATGCAGCAAAATTAGTTAACCTGACAAAAGGGGTAGAATACACTGCTAACTTCAGAAACCTTGCCGGAGGAAATTACAATGACTGGCTTGAAATCTGGATAGACTATAACAGAAATGGTGTTTTTGAAGATTCCGAAAAGGTTGCTTCCAGCAGCGGTCTTCCTGTAAATCCAGCTCCCGGCACCTATCTGCGTGACGGAAATGTAACATTTACAGTACCTGCTGCTGCTTATGCCGGAGATAAACTATTAAGAATGAGAGTAGCCAGCACATTCTTCAATGCAGCTGGTGGACCCTGTGGAAGCCCTACTGTACCAGTGAATGGAGGTGGAATTGTTTCCGTTGGTTCATTCAGAGATTTCTCTGTGAGAATATCGGAAAACGCTGCTCTTGCCGTCAAAGAAATCAAAAATACTCCGTCTGAAATAGCGATTTATCCAAATCCTGCTGATACCTATATCGAAGTGAAAAACCTTAAAGGAAAAGCAAACTATAAGATCTACAGTGCCGATGGAAGGTTGGCCCAGGAAGGTAAACTGGATGGACAGAGAATTAACGTGGCATCACTGATAAAAGGAGTGTATGTTATCTCAATTACCAGTGAAACTGATACGTACAGTACGAAGCTGATTAAGAAATAAAAAATGAGATGCTTCAGTTTTAAAGACAGATGATTCGTCTGTTATGAAAATGGAGACAAGATTTCATGGTACCTTTTGTGAAGAAAGAGTCTGGTATTGTACCGGACTCTTTCTGTTTTTATAAATCACTAACCAATAGGTTCCCACAGTTGAATCTTGTTTCCCTCAAGATCCAGAATATGAAGAAACTTTCCATAATCATACGTTTCGATATCATCCAGGATGGTTACATTTTCCTTTTTTAATTCCTGTACCAGTGCTTCAAGGTTTTCCACTCTGTAGTTGATCATGAAATCCTTGTCGGAAGGTTCAAAATATTTCGTATCCTCAGCAAAAGGAGCCCATTGGGTCAGCCCTTTTTTCGTGGTGTCCTCACTTTCTCTCCATTCGAAGCTGGTCCCGTACGGACTGGTTTCGAGGCCAAGATGGGTTTTATACCATTCATTCATCGCGTTTGGATCTTTAGATTTGAAAAGGATACCTCCGATTCCTGTTACTTTTTTCATGTCTATTTTTTTTCTTTAGATTGTTGGATCTTTTTAAGAAGTAGATTGTACTTCCGTATGCTTTCAAATATATGTAAAAGTTTTCATCGGAAATTTTTTCATTTTAAATGATTAAAAATTGAGCAGTTGATGAAAAGACGTAAGGAAGTATAATATTTTTAGACAGAAACAGAAAAACAATACATGGAATTTCTTAAATCTGTACATTTGGGTTTCTAACACAGCATTTGTATGAGAAAGACTATAAAATATATGTTGAATTTTAAATGGTTGTTTCTTCTTCCGCTTCTTCTGATGTATGGATGTTCAAAAGAAGAAAAAAAACAGGAAGTCAAGGAGGAAATTTCTGCGACTACCTCTGAAATTAGCGCACCTGAAAAGTCCGAATCAGTCATTGATGTTAAAAAAGAACCTGCAGATTTTGTTCCCGAAGGGTATAAAATTTTTGAAAAGTCATTCGGTGATCTCAATAAGGATGGAGCAGAAGACTGTATTCTCATCATCAAAAAAGCAGATCCCGCTCATATTATTACCGACGAGTCCCGTGGAAAACTGGACCGCAACCGCCGTGGAATCATCATTCTTTTTAAAAAAGGTCAGGGGTATGAGCTCGCTTCCAAAAACGCATCCTGTTTCTCTTCAGAAAATGAAGATGGAGGCGTGTATTATGCACCCGAACTCGATGTGTATGCTGAAAAAGGAAAGCTGTACATCCACTATGCCCATGGCAGATATGGCTATTGTACGTATACCTTCAGGTGGGGGAAATCAGATTTTGAGCTCATTGGATATGATGAAAGCTCCAATACTGGCCCAACGGTGAACAGCACAACAAGTATCAATTTTTTAACCGGAAAGCAACTTGACAGAACAAACGTCAATGAAGGAGCGGAAAGTGGCGATGAGGTGTTTGAAGATACCTGGAAGAAATTAAAAACAACAAAGCTGATGACTCTTTCAGAAATTAAAGACTTTGATGAACTGGATCTTTCTGTTTATTAAGGAATTAGATATGTGATGTGAGAACCAAGAGTCAAGAACCAAGATTCAAGAACCGGGAATCAAGATTCAAGAGTCAAGGACATTAGTTGATAAATTATTAGCTTAATCATTATTAGCCAATAACAAGCAACGGTATTTTAACCAGAAACTCTAATCCTCTCAGATCCGTACCTAATAAATTAGAATCTTATTCCAATCTCACACTCATATCCTGAACTTCCTCAGCTGAAAAGCCATAAATCTGCGGTGTTTTTATATCCAGTAAATTCAGATAAATATATAGTTCACCTCTATGGTGGATCTCATGTTCGATCATAGCCCTCAGCCATTTCCATATCGTAATTTCATTACCGGGCGGTGTCAGGCATTTTCTGTTGAGGTCCTCATCAGAAAGTCCGGTGATGATCTCTATCGTCTGTCTGTGCATTTCATTGAAGAAGGCCATTATATTTTCATAGCCGTCCCCAAGTTCTTTTCCACAACCCTGATAAGCACTTTTTCTCCCTGAAATAGTTTCGCCATACATATATCTTTCGATGGCAGCTATATGTCTGATCTGATCAGCGATGGTAAATTTTCCCGGTTTATAGGAAAAATCAAGATGTTCGGGAGGAACGACTTCAATGAGGCGAAGCGTTCTTTCCCGTATTTTTTTATAATAATCAATGAAGGACTTTACAGAGGTGATTTCCATATCAAGCTTTTAAGAGTGTAAATTATTGAAAATATACACAACGGCAAAAATTTTCTGGTTGCTCTATATCTAATGTCCACTGAAAAACTCCAGCATCGTGTGCAATGCAGTCTCAGAATGCATCTTATCACCGTTTTCCAAAGATTCTCTGGTCGCTTCGGCAGCTCTTTGGCGCATTTGAGTTTCATAATGGGAAATAGCTTCCTGCAATGTTTTGAACTGATCTGATGTCAGACACCTGCTGAGTTCCAAAGCATCAAGCATAGCCATATTGGCACCTTCTCCGGCAAAAGGAGGCATCACATGGGCTGCATCTCCAAGCAGAGTGAGGTTAGACTGAGTTTCCCATGACTGGTCCAGAGGCATATAATAAATAGGACGTGGAATGAATGGAACAGCAGAATTTTCAAACAGCTCGTACCAGATGCTGTTCCACTCCGGATATTCTTTTTTGAACCATTCCAATATCTGCTTTTGATCAGAAAAATCAAGACCGCTTTCCTTTGGCCAGTTCTCTTCCGCTCTGAAACTTGCATAAAATCCAAGATCACCACCTCCTTTCTGACCCAGAAGCAGGTTTTTATTATTTCCGAAAGCCATTATTTTTCCGTCTTTTATCAGTTCTTTGATATGTGGAGCTGCTTTTTCTGCATCATATACATTGCCCTCAAGCATCAAAATTCCTGAGTAAACGGGTTTTAAGTCTGTAAGATAAGGGCGGATCTTAGAATTGGCACCATCAGCGGCAATGACAATATCTGCATAGGCTGAAGAACCGTTCTTAAAATGAATCAGCCATCCCTCACCTTTTACTTCCATCGAAATAAAATGGCTGTCCCATACTACTGTATCCGGTTCTAAAGAGTCAAGGAGCATATTCCGTAATGGTCCTCGGTCTATTTCAGGGCGGAAATGCTCTTTTCCAAAATCCTCATCAGGTTTTGTTTCATGATCACTGTAAATTATTTCTGCCTGCTCATTAACAATCAGTGTTTTGTCTGCACCGGGACGGTAATTACTCTTAAATTCCTCCAGCAGATCTGCACCACGCAGTGCATCCATTCCCGATCCTTCATGCATATCAAGAGGGGAGCCCTGTACCCGTGCATTTTTGTTAAAATCTCTTTCATATACTTTTACATTAGCCTTTTTAAGCTGTAAAAGTCTGGCCAGGGTCAATCCTCCGGGACCGCCGCCTACTATGGCGATTGATTTATTGTCTGTTAACATTATCATTCATTTTAATCATGCAAAATTATTTTTGTTTCAGAACAGATAATAGTATAAATCGGTCATTTTTGTTTTTTGATAATTCCTTTGGAACCACCCCTGAAAATTTTTTGATTTCTTTAATGAAATGGGTTTGGTCTGTAAAATTAAGTTCCGGAAACAGTTTGCCTTCTGCAATATGTTCCAAAGATGCCCTGAATCGCAGGATATTGGAATAAGCTTTTAGCGAAAGCCCAAACTGCTGATTGAAATACCGGTTGATCTGTCTGCTGCTCCAGCCTGTTTGTTCAGAGAGCTCCTTTACGCTCATCTCGCCGTTTGAAATATACATCAGGTCAAAAAGTTTTCGCTTTCTTTCATCCACGGTTTCAGGGATCAGTACAGTGATGATTTCTGAAACCCTTTTGACGAATATGTCAAGGTCTTTGAGATCATCTGTCTTTAAACTCCAAAAGTCATTAGGAAGGGTTCTTGCGGTATTGAGGACGTCTGAAATGGAAGTTTGCAGAATATATTCAACGGAAAGAGGTCGGAAACTTATTACAAAAGCCATTGTACCGGGTGCAATACTTCTCTGCTCCGGTGCAGTTTCCAGCCCGATAAGAAAAACCTCGAAAGGATCATCCGGTCCGGAACGGATGAAAAACAGATCAACTCTTCCATCGGGCATCACAACCACCTCTTTGGATTCGTCTGTAGGATTATGAAACATCCCTATGTTTTCTACAAAAAGATCCAGTGACAGGTCAGGTTTGATAAATTTACAATAGAATTCGTTGCTCATGGACATACACTTTATAATGATCCTTTCTTTTCAAAAATTAAATTACAAAAAAATGAAATAAAAAAGTAATTATTCAGGAGATCCATTTTTATAGTGACTTTCATAAATCTTAATCTTGTGAATAATTTGGTTTTAAAATTTGGAAAATATGCAAATAACTGATAATTTAGTTGAAAATCACAAATATGAAATTCTGGCTGTCTGTAAGTCTTCTTATCATAAATATTTCACATCTGACCGCTCAATTGATTGATAAAGAAAAACTCCTTGAGTATTATGAATCCCAGCAGTATGCTGAAGCTGCCCAATATCTGCAGAGCCTTTATCCTGAAGATACCAAAGATACAAAAGTGCTTACACAAATGGCTTATTGCAATATGATGTCCGGAAAACTTCCGGAAGCAGAAAAAAATTATGTGAAAGTCAATGCCATCGAACCAAACAATATTCCTGTTTTATTCAGTCTTGCCAATATCAATTCAAGAAGGGGGAATGCGCCAAAGGCCAAAAAGTTTTTGCTGGAAATTATACAGCTGGACAGTCTTAATTTCAGTGCATATAAAAAGCTGGCAGGTTTTGGAGATACTGCTGAAGCAAAACTTATTTACCTTAAAAAAGCCAATGCTTTAAATACTACAGATCCGGATGTAGCTTATGATCTTTCTATCGTCTACCGTGAACTTAAACAATATCAGCAGGCCTATGATATTCTCCAGAAAGCTATTGATGCAGATGACGGTAACCTTACACTGCAGCAGGCACAGCTTCCCATAGCCAATCAGTTGGGTAAATACAGGGAAGTCATAGAGACCGGAAAAAAGTTGACCAGAGAAAATACGGATGTCAATGTCATCAATGAGATGGGGCAGGCTTATTTTTACTTAAAAGAATATCAAAGTTGTATTGCTATTTTCAAAACACTGGAAGATCTTGGTATTCAGAATGAAGGCACTTTGTATTATATGGCTCTCAGCTACCGTGAATTAAAGGAATATGATAAGGCCGCCAATTATGCCAGAAAGACGATTGATGAAGGGATATCCGGGCATACAGCACTTTATTATACAACTTTAGGGGGCATCTATGAAAATAAAAATCAATTTTCAGAAGCTCAGGAAGCATACAAAAGAGGACTGACTTTTAATAACAGCAGTGCTATTTACTATCGGTTGGGTCTTCTCTGTGATTTCAATCTGAAACAAACCAGGAATGCCGTCAGTTACTACAACCTGTACCTGAAAAATAAACCTGATCCTGAGAAAGAAAAAGAACAGATTGATTATGCGAAAGCAAGAATATCGTTACTCACAAATCAAAAAGGGGCTGCAATCAAGTAGAATGTCTATTTAATTTAATAAGCCGGGATTAATACAAAACAGCCCCAAAAATATCATTTGAGGCTGCTTCATGGGATGATTTAATGACAATCCGTATTGACAGGATTCAGGATATAATCTTTGTCTTGCGGGGGCTTTACAAAATAAGAGGTTCCATATGCATTTCCCGGTCGGAAAAAATCTGTAGAAACAACCTGTGCACCGCTGCTGAAGGCGGCTTTTGAGCGGGTAAGATCATTGATCTTGGCTTCATGCGTTTCAATGTCGGCTCTTGTCCTTACGATAAACCCCTGTTTCACCAAAGTCTGAATTTCCTGCTGACGCACAATCGCATTATCTTTTAAAATAAAAGCTGCAAAACCGTCTTCCGGTTCACTTTCCATAAACATTAGTCTTTTTTCCAAAGAGCCGTTAATAAGATATGGGTTGTTTTTGGTAGACTGAGTTCCTGCACTTCCCGGTAACAGCATCAATACAAATTTTCCTCTGCTGTCTTCCGCTTTGGGCCAGTTTTGATGCAGTACTGCCTGTTGAAGGGTAGCGAAATCCCCCTGTACTTCTTTGGGAGTAATGATCTTATCTTTTCCCAGATACTGTAAAATTTCCTGATCTAAGTCATCATAAGCTTTCTGGGTAAAAGGTAAAACCTGAGTAGGGTTAGGAAAAATGGGAAACCCTGAATCTTTAGCTTCCACCATAATAAATAGAGTAGTGTGCTGAGGATGCTGATCCGACCATTGTCGAAGTTCAGTGAGCGCATCTTTTAGCGTTGGATAATGGGATCTGAAATCAATATCTGCCATATGCAGAAGTTTAAATCCGGGTTGATCCAGGTTTTTAGTATGGTGAGGTGCCAGATCGCTGATGCCTTTCTCTTTCAGAATCCGGTAAGATGCAGGATGGTTAAAACGATTTCCGTCAGGATCATAATAAACATCCAGCTCAAGTCCGCGGAGGTTGGCGTTAAGCTGCTCTGTAAAACCGGGATGATTATAATTAAGAGCTTCCGTAAAATCCATACCGTTGGGATGGTATTCCTGAAATTTAGCTTTCTGATCAGCCGACATGCCGGAATCGTATTTTTGCATCAGATTCTTAATAATAGGTGCCGCGAGATCCAATACCCTGGGGTCTACCGGTTCTGCATAGGAATTATGAGTTCCCAGTACCTGTATCTGATTAATTTTTATGTCTTTACATTTTTCCTGGGCATGGAGTATTGAAGCTGCAGCTACTGCAGCAGTGTATAGGTACTTTTTCATAAAATGAATGATTGTTTTTTTGTAATTAAAAATTGAAATTAACACCCAGCTGACCTCTTATCCCGGAATAAGATAGATTTTCAAGTCTGGATTTTGTTCCCATATAATAGCGGTTGGGTTCGTTGAAGATATTATTCACTTCTGCAAACAGCCGGACGTTTTTATTGATGCTGTATGAAGTAGAGGCGTCTACTGTAAAGTTTTTATCAAAATGCTGATAATGATCAGGACCTGCAGCCGTTCTTATTTCGCTGACGTAGTCTCCTTTGTAATTTCCGGCCAGGCGGAGCATAAGTTTACTGGTTTCAAAAAATAATATCGTATTAAAAATATGCTTGGCCTGATTGGGTATTGTTGTTTTCATCGTTCCGGTCTGTTTTCCGTTTTCATAGACCGGCATTTTCATTTCGGAAGCGATATAGGTGTAATTTCCTTCAAAACCAATGTGTTTCAGAAATCCGGGTAAACTTTCAAACCGCTTGGAGATTCCCACTTCGAAACCGTAGAGTTTTGCCCCTTCCAAATTTTTAGGTGTGGTAAAGGTGTAAGGAAGACCGTTTACATTCAGAACAGACTGATCTTTGTAGATCAGATCCGTAATATCTTTATAAAATGCTCCCGCAGTGACTAGATCCAGTTTTCCGAAATAGTTTTCAAACATCAGATCAAAATTATTGGAAAAAGTGGGATTAAGCTGGGTATTTCCCTGCGTTACCGTATTGGAGAGATCATTGACAATCGTACCGGGGTTGAGATCGTTAAAATCAGGTCTGGCAAAAGATCGGGTATAAGCTGCCCTCAGTATCCTGTCTTTGGTAAGCTTCCATTTCATATTGATCATTGGCAGAAATATATTGTACTTTTTTCCATCTTTGATATCTTCGGCGACGCTTCCGGTACTGTTGGAAACTACTTTCTTACCATGAAAGGAAATATCATTGTATTCATTTCTGATACCGCCAAGCAGCTGCAGATTTTCATTGATCCGCCAGGTTCCTATCATATAGGCGGCCCATACATTTTCTGTTCCTCTGTAGGAACTGGTTATATTGGAATTGCTGTTCTTTCCGCTTACCTGCTGCAGCCCAAGGATATTTTGAGTGCCCGCATTGTAAAACTGGTCGATCTGTCCGTTAGTGATCTGGTCAATCATGACCGTCTGATAGGGATTGCCGATAGGATTCATAAAACCTCCGTTAAAAGGAAAAGGAGTTTGTTCAAACTGACTCATATAGCTTATCGGAGATCCTGGGATCCCGAGTCCTGATTTTGGCATCCATACTAAAACAGCGGCATCTACTACTTTTTCTTTATTATTGAATTTTGTTCCGAACTGGAGTTTAAAATTCTCTGAGACTGTATATTTCAAATCTACCTGACCCCGCAGATCAGTTTCGCTGTTGCGGTTTTGGCTGAGGATTACCTGATTAAGTTTTAACTGGGTGGCGGAAAGAGGAGTCTGATTGTGAGGTAAGGTAAAGTCTGCCGAATCACCCATTCCACCCGGAGCATCCATCGCAAAATACTTTCTCCCATCGGAAGCCAGATTTCCATAGGTCATAGGCTGTACAAAATTAATGATAGGATAGCCTCTGTCATGGTCTTCTAAATTTTCCGGAGAATTAAACTTAAAACTTGACCGGGCTTTGGATAATGACCAGTCTATTTCCAAACGCTGGCCGGCCTGATGATTCCCACCCAACTGCATAGAGTATAAATCGGTAAGATAATCGGCGTGTCTTGCCTGCAGCGTTACATTCTTAGAGTCAAAATTAAAGTAGGTTTCCCGCACAGACTGCCCATCCTTATATTGACTGTACAGGCCCTTGAAGTACAATTTGTTTTTGCTGTTGATGTCATAGTCCATTGCGTAATTGAACCCTAAAGTTCTTCTGTCTGCCAGATAATCACGAAGCTGTAACTGATTGATAGAATACGAAGCCGTCTGTTCTGCCAAACCATAATTGAAAATATTCCGCATCTGATCTATGGCACTCGACCTTTGCCAGATAACGGCAGAAGAAATGAATTTCAGCTTTTCCGTAATTTTATTTCCATATACGATAGAAGAGTTAAACGTCGGAGATTGAGACATGCTGACATATCCGGTAGCGGTACTTATAGCCAGTGTTTCTTTATTAGGAGATGTTTTTGTGATGAAATCTACATTTCCTCCGATAGCGTCGCCGTCAAGATCAGGAGTCAGTGCTTTCGACAAACGTACACTCTGTATAAGTTCAGAAGGGAAAATATCCATCTGGACTCCTCTGTTGGCATTGTCACCACTGGCACTCGGCATTCTGCTGCCGTTTAATGTGGAGGATGTCCATTGGACCGGTGTTCCTCTGACGGCTACAAAGCGCCCTTCTCCCATATCTCTTTCAATGGAAACTCCCTGCATCCGCTGTACGGCATCTGCAGCGTTACGGTCCGGTAATTTGCCTATCGCATCTGCGCTCAGAACTTCCGTAATCGTATTAGAGTTTTTCTTCATGGTAAGAGCACGGGCCTGTGATGCTTTATAAACACTGCTGACCACTACTTCCTGAATAGCATTCTCTTGTACTTTTTTTTCTCCGATGCGGATTAAGCCCAGGTCAACTGCCTTTTTATCAGCAACCGTAAAAGGGAAATAGATCATTTCATAGCCGGTATATTCAATAATCAGTCTGTAATTTCCATCTGGAATATTACTGAGTACAAAAGATCCGTCGGTATTGGAGGTTATTTTTTCCGCCTTATTTTCTATATACACTAAAGCATTAGGCAGGTTTCCCTGATGGTCAACTACAACGCCGTGTACTGTAGTTTGGGCTATAGCCATACCACCCAGAAAAAAGCCTGCCGCGGTTGTTAAAAAAAATCTTCTTCGTAACATGTTCTAAATTTTGCACAAAGATGTTTTCGCTTGGAAAAAATTCAGTTCATTTAAATTTTAAAAGACCTGTTTAGATTTTAATTTAAATTAACGTACTTGTTTTCAGTATATTATGTATGTTAAATAGTTGTAATATAACGCTTGGGAATTATAAAACATGATCTGTAGGAAGGCAGTTGAATTCTTTTTTGAAATATTTATAAAAGGTAGATTTGGATTTGAATCCACATTGATAAGCAAGATCCGTAACATTGGAATCAGGCTCTTCTTCCTGCATACGTTTGAATTGTAAAACACGGTTGCGGTTGGTGTATTCATGAAAGTTGGAAGCAAGAAACTGGCTGAATGTTATCGTAAGATCGGTTCTTGAGATTGATAAATACTGTGAAAGTTGTTCCAGAGTAAAATCCTCATCCAGATATACAATGCTCTTGTCATAAAATTCCTCTATTGAAGATTTTATTTTTTCAAAATCTATTTTAGAAAGATCTTTGTATTGATATTTTTCCTTAAATGGTACCTCTTCATTGATGATCATTGTTTCTTTCTTCTGCTGTTCGTGGTACGTTAAAATATAAACGTACAATATCCAGGCGAACTGGATCAGAAATGAAAGGTTATATATCTTTTGAAACAGAAAAATATCGAGGCCCAATTTATAACTGGTCCAAAAAGTCAGGGCACTCAGTAATACGAAAGATAAAAATAACCGAAACTTTTTGATAAAAGGGTTTTCGGCCTTTTTTTGATGCAGGTACAATACAATAATACAGATAAAAAGACTTCCTATCCAGTAATGGATATAATAATTGGCAAAATACTTTGAATACAGACGGATAATGAGATCTCCCTCCGGATAGCCAAATAACTTTGCAGACAATCCAAGAGTATGGGTGAGCACGATCACAGAGAAAGGGTAGAGGAGGTATTTCAGTTTGTCCCGATGCTTGAAATTAATCAGATAAAAAGTAATGTATAAAAATATTAAACCTTTAAAAACCCTGAGACTGCCCGGTATTTCATAAAGAATAGATTCATAGCCGAATCTTTGGATGATGAAATATTCGTATCCCATGTCCAGAACTACCGTTACAATATATAACAACAGCATATTGTGAAAGGATTTCCTGTTTTTGGCAAGACAGAGTAAGACAGCCAGCGTAATTACAGCCTGCAGGATGACAACCATTAAAATGTATAACATAGCCAGTTTAAATCTTCCCAAAATTATCAATAAACAGGAAGTATATTTTTAACAGATCATTAAATTTTTGGTATTTTTATAAAAAGTTTTCTGTGTTTATTTGATATGTAAACCATCAGACGGAAAGAAGGCTTACGATATCCAAAAACAATGAAGAAACTTACTGTCTACCTAAAAATATAAAATGACCATCACCTCATTTTCAAAAGTATAAGTATCCAACCGGTACCTATTTAGTTTTAAATTGAAAATAAACAAGCAGATATGAAATTAAAACTGGGCATTCTGGATCAGTCTCCCACCATTAACGGAGGAAGCGCTCTGCAGGCCTTGAAGAACAGTATTGACCTTGCCGTATTTGCAGATGAAGCAGGTTTTCATAAAATAATTTATTCGGAACATCACGGTGTGGAAGCGTACGGAAGTTCGAGTCCGGAAATTCTTTCTGCCATCATATTAAGCAAAACCAAACGGATTAAAGTCGGAACAGGAGGGATTATGATGAAAAATTATTCGGCCTATAAAATCGCAGAATGGACAAAAATGCTGGGAATGCTGTACCCTGAACGGTTTATTCTCGGTCTTGGCAAAGCTCCGGGAGGATTAAAAGATGCGGTATCTGCCCTGAATAATCACAGACCTGTTATTTTGGCCAGTCAGGAAACCAAACTGGAAGAGATTATCCGGTATATTAAAGAAGAAAAAGGAATCTATGACGGACTGATTGCCCAGCCTGTGGAGCTTGATTACTTTCCGGAAATTCTTTGGCTCGGTTCCGGTATTCAATCGGCCAGAGAAGCAGCAACACATGGTGTGGGCTATTCCTACGCTGATTTTATGAAAAATGAACAGGGAACGGAAAGCACCGATCTGTACTTGAATGAATTTAACACAAACCAGTACAGTCCGGATCCCTCACTCCAGGTGGCTGTTGCTGCATCCGTTGCCGGAGATCTTAAATCAGCCCGCTATAATGCTTACGGCATGGCCTATCAGTTTCTGCAGGCAAGGCATATACAGGCTCCGGAAGCACTTTTGCCCACCGAAATTATTGAAAAGAGAATTATGGGAAGTGACGATGAAGAAGAATTCTTTAAGATTCTTGATCATATCATTATAGACACACCAGAAAATATTTCAGTGAGATTACAGGAAAAGAGAGAGGAATACAATACGGATGAACTCCTGATCCTCTGCAATATGTACAGGGAAACGGACCGCATATACACTTATAAAACAATTATTGAATCCAATAATTAAAATGGCGGTTGATCAGGATCTGACTGCTTATGAAAAAGACCTTCTTTGTAAAAATTCAATAAGAAGGTCTTTATCATCTCGACTACCAACCGGAAAATTCAAGTTGGTCATGATATCCGAATACCTTGATTTCAGGATATTCTTTTATGAGTTTTTTGATTTTTTCCATAGAGGCAAGACGTAATGTATTATCATCTGCTCTTGCTTCGGCCAGATTTCCGGCAGGATGATCAGCATTGTCCAGTTCTTCCCTGATGTAGTAGGCATCTCCTGCATAAAGTATCCATTTTTCCTCCCACTTTAAGGCAACTCCGCAATGTCCTGAAGTATGTCCGTACATAGGTATAAGGAATAGTTCAGTTTCAAATTCGGTGTGTATTCTCCGGGCTTCCATTCCAAACCATTCCTCATTTGAAGCACCATAAACTTTTAGATCAGGATGGTGATTCAGATGCTGGGGAAGATAACGGGGGTTTCCGCTTTCAAAGTTCTTCAGTTCTTCCTGGGATACATGGACTTTGGCATCCGGGAAATCTGCCAGTCCACCGGTATGATCCGGATCCAGATGACTGATGACACAATGTTTTACCGCAGAAGGATCCAGTCCCAATGTTTTAATTTGCCGGAAAGCTGTATCGTGATCATTAAGCTCAAATCCTACTGCTTTTATCAGATCGTTTCCAAGACGTTCATCCGGATTTTCGATGTCCTGAAGCCCCAGTCCTGTATCTATCAGAAGCAGTCCGGCATCTTCTTCGATCAGAAGACAGTGTCCGGTTACATTATCATTGAAGGGAGTAACGATCTTCACACAATTAAGGTGATGAATTCTTTTCATTCTGAATATTTCCCGACAATATAGAAATTTATGATGGTAATTCCCACCGTATGAAGGCTGGATTGTATCAGTTTTTCCGGCTTTCTGTATGATGATCAGTTTTTAGATCAATAAAAGTATTATATTGGCGGATCAATAATCAACCTTCTCCTTATGAGTTACAATATCCAGTTATTCAGTATACAAACAAAAGAAAAAGAGCAGGCTGCAGATGACGACAGCTTTTTTGACCTTGAAGAAAATCTCATACCCTTTACGGAAAAGCAGGTGGCGGGCTTAAAAGAGCGCCTTTTAAAATACAAATACGAATTCATCAGAGAAGATGATCATGGGCTTCACTTCAATCATCCGGATGAAGATTTTGGGACAGCTTTGCTTACCGAAAAAGGACTGTATTTCAATGCAAGCTTAAGTGAGAGTTCTATTTTTGAAGTAGGAATGACGGCCTCAGAATTTACCGATACCGGTGAATTTGTAAAATATGATCCTCAGAATGACGGCTGGGAAGAATTTTAAACTTCTGCTACAGGATGATTTAAAATAAAAACCCGGATTGTCAGAAGACAACCCGGATCTTATCAAGATTAAAAAAAATTAAAATGAATATCCGGCAGAAACCATTACATTTCTTGGTGCTCCCGGGAATCCTCGGGTGTAGTCGAAACCACCCAGAAAATAATACGTATCAAAAACATTATTGACATTCACCGCCATTTTCATTTTTCCGATATGATAATAGACGGCAGCATTTACCGTTGTATAAGACGGCCAGTATCCCCAAAGTGCGTTGCCTCCACTGTCTTTTCCAATGCTGTTATCCATTCGTCTGCTGTCAACATAATAAACACCGGCACCCAATCCCAGTCCTTTTAAGGCTGTTTTTGAGAATACATACTTCAGCCACATACTGGCCATATTTTCAGGAGCCCCCGGCAAAGACTGGCCTGTTTCTGAGGCGATAGAGGAAGATTTTACTTCCGTCTGATTATAGGTGTAATTTCCCATGATCTGAAATTCTTTAGTCAGCTGACCGCGGATGTCCAGTTCCACTCCCTTTGATAATGCCTTTCCGGACTGTCTGTATACGGGAAATCCTGTAGTACTTATTTCACCTGTCGCGATCAGCATATTTCTTCTTTCAATATGGAAAAGTGACAGATCCATTTGCAGCTGGTTTTTAAAAAATCCTGTTTTAAGGCCTGTCTCGATCTGGAAACTATGCTCTGCCGTGAAAGGTTTTTCTGCACCGTAATCCTTATAGTTTTCAATAAAATTGGCTCCTACAGGAGCAAAGCCCTGTGAATAGCTTGCGAAATAATTGATCTGATTACTGATTTGGTACGTCACTCCAATTCGTGGCAGCCAGGCATTTTGTGTCGCCTGATAACGGTTGGCAGAGCTTACTGTTTCCGAGTAGTAATGCTCATGGCGCAATCCTGCAATCAGTTTTAATCTTTCTGCAAATGAAATCTGATCCTGTATATAGATTCCTGTTGTTTTATATGGGCTTAAAAAAGGATAATTACCCTGTGGAAGCCACACATAATTGCTCAGATCGTGAGTAGTATACGTAGGGTTGTTCAGGTCAAAGGTAAGAGGAACATTTTTCCCATCTATTTTCTGTTGTCTGGCCTCCCTCTGCTGGTTGTTGCTGTCTCCCTGATACTGAGCATAATCTAATCCGGCAATAAGGTGATGTTGCAGGGTTTTGCCAGGAAGATCCCATTTAAGATAAACTACGGAATTATCTGTATAATCCTTTCCATGACGGTCGAAGAAACGCATATTCATGATGGTATTGAGCGGTGCATCAGCATAGCTGTTCAGCGTACGGTGCTCATTGACATCCTCCTGATACACAGATTTCATATAGCTTGCATTCAATGAAAGATTATGGGTAAGACGCTGGTTCAGCCTTGCACTGAAGGACCATGTTTTGGTATTGTAAAAATCGGAGGGCTGGCTTAATGTAAAAGAGCGGGGCAGGGCATAAAAATCATTATTTCTCAAACCCATTCCCCGGTCGAGATATCCGTGAAACTGATCGTATACCAAATCAATATCCACCTGAGTTCCGTCTAAAGGTTTGAAAGTAAAAGACGGAGCGATCATAAAGTTTTTTTGCTGATTGACATTACGGAAAGTTTTGCTGTCTTCATAACCTGCATTCAGGCGATATAGAATTTTCTTTTCCTTATCAAGAGGCCCTCCCAAATCAATACTTGTACGGAGCGTCTGAAAACTGCCGACGGAAAAATTTACAGATCCCTTTTGTTTTTCCAATGGTTTTTTAGTGACCATGTTAATGGTTCCGCCTGGAGTAATATCACCGAATAATGATGCTCCGGGACCTTTTAAAACCGAAACACTTTCAAGGTTGATCGTTAAGGGTGACCGGTAATAACTGTTTCCATAGCTGTAGCCGGAACGCAATCCATTGACCAGACGAATTCCTGTTTCATAACCACTTTTAAAACCACGGATAATAAGATCATCGTAAGAAGATGCAGTGGTTACCCCTGCCAGATCCTGAGCGACTTCACGGGTTGTGTAAGCCTGTTTGTCTTCCATAAATTCACTGCTGACAATAGAAACCGACTGTGGAAGATCCTTTAGATTTCCGGAAAACTTCCCACCCAGTTCCAGTGTATTGGTGAGATAGGAATTGTTTCTTCGTGCCGTGATCAGGACCTCCTGAATATCCGTTTGATTTTCAGCAAGACGGATGATGATTCCATTTTTATCATTATAAGAAAGCGAATCCAGGGTCATATGGGAACCTGAGTATCCTTTGGCACTGATCATTAATTGAGCCGGATATTGAACAGGAGCTTCAAATTTAAAATGACCTTCTGACGTTGTATGTACCGGACTCGCTCCTGTATTCATGGTAACGGTGGCATTAGATATTACTTTTCCGTCCTGATTCAGAATCGTGCCGAAAATAGAGTGGGTTTCCTGTGCTGATAAGGCAAAAGGAAGTAAGAGCATTATACCGTTGATGCATAACGCCTTTCTTGTTGTATTCATGTGTATTTTTTCTTTATTGTATTTATTTGTCTGCGGAAATCATTAATTCCATATGCAAAGTCTCGTAGTTGGCTTCTGAACAGTACCTGAGAAGTTTAAAATTATGTTTCAGCCAGTATTCATAAGCTCCCTTAAGGAAAGGATGCGTGTGCAGGTATAAACGTTTTATATTTTTCTGTTCCGCAGTTCTTACCAATTCCTGAAACAGACGGCTGGCAATACCCGTTCTACGGTATCCGGGATCGACAAACAGCCTCGCAACCTCAACGGTAGTGCTCTGATCTATAGTAAGGTGTGGAAAACGATAGTCGTAAGGCATCATTCCGATTACTCCGATCAGCTCATCCTTATGTGTACGGGCCTGTAAAAAAGCCCCTGTCGAAGATTGAAGATAGTTTTGTTCGAAATTAACGAGATCTTTGGGTACAATTGACGGATCAAGTAATGGAAACAGCTGCCGCCTGAACTCCAGAACATAAGGCAGTACTTCGCCCAAATGGCAGTCTCTCACCATAGAAATCGTTATTTCTTCATGCTTTTTCATATTTTTTTATTTTAATTGAGGGGCAAACATGGGAACTCCGCGATTGTCCAAAGCCACTAAAGGAACCTGATAGGTATCTTCCAGCAGCTGTTTTAGTTCATCTTTTTCCAGCGACTTTACCGGAACCAATTCATGATGGCGCATAACGAAAAATTCGTCCCCAAAAAGGAAAGCCAGGTTAGGATCATGCATGACACATAAAACCGTTGTTCCCTCATTCACCAATTGACGGATCACTTCAAGTACAGCTACCTGATAATGCAGATCCAGATGATTGGTAGGTTCGTCCAGCATGAGAATATCAGGTTTCTGAACCAATACTCTGCACAACAATACCAACTGACGTTCGCCCCCTGACAGGGAAGTGTAAGGTTTATCTTTTAAATGATTTAAATGAAACTTATCCAGAATATGTTCTACCGCAGCATAATCGGATTGATCTGGTGAAAACCTTGAAAAAGACGCTCGTCCCGTCAGCACCACATCCAATACTTTAAATGGAAAAGTAGTCTGATGGAATTGGGTTAAAAATCCAAGCCGTACAGGTGTTGATGTTCCCGGTTTCATCTTTCTGCGTTCTTTATCCGAGATCCATACATTCCCTTTGTAGTTTTTCTCCAGTCCGGCAATGATTTTAAATAAAGTGGATTTCCCACTTCCGTTTCTTCCCAGAATAACAGAAAGTTTTCCTTTTGGAAATTGGGCATTGACATGGTTTAAGACCTGATCTTTTCCATAATCAAAACAAAGCTGTTCAATACGAATTATGGGTTTCATGAGTTCCAGTTTATAGCGTTTCGACGCATTAAGTAAATAAAAATAGGGGCTCCGATAATCATCGTAAAGACTCCGATCGGAATTTCAAATGGCATGACGGTACGGGAAACATCATCAATCAATAATAAAAATGCTCCTCCGATGCTGATATTGGCCCACACCGTAATACTGTTGTTCGGACCGAAGATCATTCTGCTGATATGGGGAACAATTAATCCAAAAAGGCTGATCACTCCTGCTGCCGCTACACAGGAAGCGGTAATCATTGTTGCAGCTGTCATAAGAATAAGCTTTAACAAGCCAGGGTTAACCCCTACGGCCATGGCTTCGTGATCTCCCAGAGCCAGAAGATTCAATTTCCAGCGAAGGATAATGATCATCACTAATCCTATCACAACAGGAAAAAAAGCTGTATGTACTTTCTGCCATGAAGCCGTATGTAAGTTTCCCATGGTCCACTGCACAATAGCCTGTAATTTATAAGGGTCGCTCAGATACTGCAAAACGGTTAAAAAAGCTGTAAATACTCCCGAGACAATCATTCCGGAAAGCACCATGCTTACAATGGATGTCTTTGATCCTGCGTAGGATACCAGATAGGTAATCACTACCGCAATTACTCCAAAAATAAAAGCTGATACATTCACCGCCATTATCGGAAAAAGCATAGCCAGTGCAGCACCAAATGCCGAGCCTGAAGAGATTCCCAATGTAAAAGGATCCACAATCGGATTCCTGAATACAGCCTGCAAAACACCTCCGGAAGAAGCCAGTGAAGCTCCCACTAAAAAAGTAAGAATAATCCTTGGCAGACGAACCTGCCATAAGATAGTTGGTAAACTTCCTGCAGATGAAATGTCTTTAGGATTGCCTGTTTCAAGAGCTATGTAATGAAAGAGTTCCCGGAAGCCGATATTTTGGCTGGAACCTATCATCAGTGAGATCAAAACCAAAATAACCGGTAGCAGAACTAATAGCAATACTGTTTTTATTTTCCTCACCATCAGATCAGTCCCTTTTTTCCATACATCACTTCAAAGGCTTCCTTCACATCCTCATCCAGCATTTCCTGGGTATATTCAGGCATGCACCAATGACGAAGTTGCTTGGCAAACAGCATAAATTTCACAGTATGCGGATCATAAGGGAATGACGGAGACATCACAAATACCTGTTTGTTTTTTACAGCAGGAAGTGCGGCCAGTTCCTTAAGGCTGTATACATCTGATAATTTGGAATTCCATAAAATGATAAGGTCAGGATTCCATTTATACATGGTTTCAGCACTGATGTTGGGAGCTTCCACAGGAACGGGACATGCATTCTGAGCGCCTGATAAGGTGATTGCCATATCAATCAGGCTTCCTTTTCCGGAAGTAGACATGATCCGTCCTTTGGACCAGGCATAGTATATCTTTTTCGGAGAAGTCTCCCTGGAGGCTCTCATTTTCTTCACTTCCGATGAAACATAGCCTGTAATTTCCTCAGCACGTTTTTGTTTTCCAAGCAGTTTTCCTACATTTTTCAATTCTTCAAGGATTTTTTCATCATTCAATGAAGAGAAGGTGAATACAGGGATTCCGAGATTCTCCAGCTGGCTGATATTATCCTCATCAGTACTGAAGGTCAGTACCAGATCTGGCTTCAGTCCGACAATACTTTCTGCATTACCCGACTGTCCACCGAAGGTCGGTGTTGGAATACTTTTATTCCTGATCCTGCTGTCAAGCCTGGAAAGGAAACTATACGTATCTTCCATTTCATAGACCTGCTGTGGGATGCCTGCAATTTTGTCTCCTGCCTGAAGCATATAAACATCATCAACAAGGGCATTGTACAGCACCACGATTCGCATGGCTTCATGTGGAAGACTAATAATTTTACCCCTGCTGTCTGTTGCAGTGATCTGTTTATTGGATGAAGTTCCTTTGCTGCCGGAAGCTGTAGGATTGTTACAGCTTTGTAAGATGATCAGTACAGCACAAAGGGATGTAATCAATAAATTTTTAAATTTCATGTGTTTTATTTTTGATAAGATGACGCAGGGACCGGTTCGATAAGAGCTGAGTATTGATAAGCTCAATACGTCCGGTATATCTTGATGACAGCTGCTCATAAAGGCGTCCGTCATATGGAACCATAAATTCCTGTTTCGGCGTGAAAAATAAGGGCAGATGTTGATTGCCTATAAAGTAACAGAAGTCTGCTGCTTCCCCATCATTCTTTGCAGGGAAACATATGGTGAGACATGGTTTGAAGCCAATAGCAGCGATCAGCTGACCACCGCTGTATAAAAGATCTCCCTGCTGCCATTCTTTCCGGACACCCAATCTCAGCTCTAAAACCAACCCGGAGACTGCTGCCCGGGTAAGTTTTTGTTTTTTATTTTCAAACCATTCGAGCTCCAGAATATCAGGGCGGCATCCATCCGGTGTTTCTCCTGTTTTCACTTCGTCTATGACGACTGTCCGTGTTCTATTCATCAGTTAAGCTTCCTGAGCAGCTTCTTTTTTCAGTTGTACTTTTTCTTTCAGCCAGTTGCACCATTCGTCGATGCCATCGCCGTTTAAAGTACTGGTGGTCATTACTTCCAGGTTTGGATTTACTTCGCGGGCATCTTTCGTTACCGCTTCTACTGAGAATGGAACATAGGGCAGTAAATCAGCTTTAGAAACAAGCATGAGCTCACTCGTTAAAAACATACGGGGATATTTTTTAGGTTTATCATCTCCTTCCGTAGAGGCAAGAAGAGTTACCCGGTAATCTTCTCCCAAATCAAAAGCAGAAGGACAGAGAAGGTTGCCCACATTTTCAATGAATAATAAATCCACGCCTTCAAGATCAATATGATCCAGAGCCTGAAGAATCATCTGGGCTTCAATGTGGCACATTCCACCTGTTACGATTTGAAGAGCATTGATTCCTGATTCACGCATACGGACCGCATCGCGTTCAGTCTCAGGATCACCCACAAGCACTGAAATATTGAGATCTCTCCCAAGGCGCTTTCCTGTTTCCTGCATCAAAGTTGTTTTTCCTGACCCCGGAGAGGAGCAGACATTGATCACACAAACACCTTTTAAACGGTCTCTGATGGCTTTAGCCACAAAATCATTGGCTTTTAATAAGTGAAGAGTTGTATTGTCACATTGAACCGAGCCTACGCGGTTTCCTAAACTTTTTGGATTTGCTGCTGACATATTAATGATATTTTATTTAAAAATTACTTTTGAAATGAAGAGTTCATTTCCCTGAACAATATGGGAGGTGGGAGTATCACATTCATCACAGACGAATTTGTGGTACCTGACCTGAAAATCTTTATTGCAGCGGTCACAGTGTGCAATAATATCATTGACCAACACTTCGAGTTCCATTTCCCGATAGCATGGATGATCGGTAATAAATGCATCAAATGCATTCTGGATCAGTACCGGCTGAACATTGGATAACAGTCCTGCTGTTACCTGAATTTGTTGGATATTTTCTGCTTTGGCGTCATAATGCTCTTCCAAAGTGTCAAAAATATCCTTCACTATACTTAATTCATGCATAGCTTATGTATTTATAGGTGAAACTGATTATCTGCAGTGAATGAGATAACCTTACTTTGAGTGGAGCTGAATGTACTCCGGTAACAGTGTTTTAAAGATTTAAAACGATTATATACATGCTGAAAACCGGATTTTTAAATTATGAAACAAAAGGTATTTGGGAAGATGGTAATAGTGCACAAATTCTGAAGCAGAACTGATGGGCATATTTGAATTGGAATCCGATCTAAAGAATAGAATGTGCTTAATAAAAAGACTAAAGGGAAAATCAAGGAAGGTCTTATCCGCATCAAAATCATTTTCATCACGAGAAACAATGAAAATCATGTCATGTTGCTGGGCATCATCAGAAGCTTTTAAGCCGATTTGATTTTTAGAAGAATCTGTACCGATATCATTTTTTGTACCATTGGCAAATCCTGTACATATAATAAAAAGCAGGATTAGTAGTGAGATAAATGATATGTGAAAAGACTTCTTCATCAGTGTTACAAATTTAGATCTTTTTAAGACCTAGGTTATTACCAAAAACCTTTTAAAAATGTTCAAAATCAGGATTAAATACTGTTGGTGAAATGAGCTGTGGAGAGAATGGTATATGTGGTTCTATTTGTTTAATGGATTGCAAATCAGTGCAGTTTTTGATTGTTTGAAATAGTGTGGCTGATCAAATAAAATGTTTAAAAAATGAAGCTGATTATTTTTTATGGATGAAATTTTTAAACTGAAAATAATGGTATTCTTAATGGTGACAGGTTTATGAAAGAAAATACTGAAAATAAACAAGCAGCTCCGCAATTTTAATTCTGAAGATCATCTCTCTTTTGAAAATCAGTTGTGCAGAAAATTTTAAATACTCAGTTCTGCAAAATCAATCAGAAAAATCATAAAAAGCAGCAAAATCCACGTGATAATAGCGGTTAAACTTCCTATATTTGATAGATCAACGCTTTGTAAGTACGATTTACAGGGCCTAATGAAAAAGAATACAATAATGCAGGAACAGAAAATTGACTTTTTACAGCATAACGAATCGGCCTGGAATAAGCAGGCATTGGAACAAAACGAGTGGTCTCAGCCCGTAAGTACAGAACTGATCAATAACGCTAAAGCCGGGAATTGGAATGTTCATCTGACGCCTTCGGCATTGGATAAGAAATGGCTGGGAGAAGTAAAAGGAAAGAAAATATTATGTCTTGCTTCTGCGGGAGGACAGCAGGCTCCGGTACTGGCAGCAGCAGGAGCTTCCGTGGTGGTTTATGATATTTCTGACGAGCAGCTGAAACAGGATCAGCGTGTGGCAGAGCGGGATGGTCTTTCCCTGAAAACGGTTCAGGGAGATATGAGAGACCTTGGGATTTTTGAAGATGGATCATTTGATATTGTATTTCATCCCATTTCTAATCATTATGTGGAAGACGTCAATCCGGTCTGGAAAGAAGCATACAGAGTTTTAAAAAAGGGGGGAATTCTTATGGCAAGTTTTTTCAATCCGGTTGTTTTTGTAGGTGACCGGAACCCGCAGGATAAAGAAGAAGGTATCATTAGACCAAAATTTAAACTGCCTTATTCTGATCTTAAGGATTTGGACCAGGCTCAAATTGATAAGAAGCTGGAAAATAATGAGGCCTTTGTGTTTGGACATACACTTTCGGATCTTATCGGAGGACAGTTAAGAGCAGGATTTCTCATCAGTGATTTTACAGAAGAAATGCAGCCCAGTCCCAGATTTTTAATGGATCATTACCTACCTGCTTTTATGGCAACCAGAGCAATCAAGCTTTAATTGGTACATCTTAAAAATAGAAAACCTTCAGTCATCTGAAGATTTTCTCTATTAACAGCATATTCTGTAAGATTTTTTTTTCAGACTATAATTTTTTAAAATTCTGCAGTGTTTCTACAACGCCTTCGGGGTTTTCATTCTCAAAAATACCTGATTGCGAAACTCTTTCAAATGTTTGTGCGGTTCCGGAAGCAATGAGGTAAGGAAGATTTTCATCTTTCAGCATGTCGGCGAGTCCTTTCATTTCATCAATTCTTCTTGAAATATGCTGCGGATAGGTAGGTGTCGTTTTTATCAGATCCTGATAGGTACCGGGAAGAAATTCTTCAAGACTTTCATTCAGTTCATCCAGTATTCCAAAATGGGCTGCTGCGGTCATGGTTTCAAAAAATAATGCATTCATCCCCTTATTCACCATGGAAAACAATAATTTGTAAGCGGATGCTGCCTCAGTTTTTTCACCGGCATCTTTTATTCTGAAAACAGAATCAAACACGCTAATAAACCAATGTCTCAGAACACCGCTCACGACCAGTACGGCATGATCAGGAATGTCTTTAGAGGCTCCCATGACGGCTCCGTTTACAAAAGGAATATCTACTGGTAAAAACAGTTTCTCAATAGATGAGGCAAGAGCAGGGGTATTGGAATTTAAATCCACATAGATGGGGCGGTTTGAAGTCATTGTCAGACAGGAAACAACGCTTTCTGCCACTTTCATACTGCCTTCCGGGCTGGTAAGAGAAAGGATAACATCTGCCTGTTCAACGGTCTCCTGGAGAGAATGAGTGTCAATAATTCCTGAGTTTCTGATGTTTTCTAACGTCCGCACCGATCTTCCTTCTCCTGCAGTGATTACTTTAAAGTGATGTTGTATTAGTGCTTTTGCTATTTGGGTTCCCATATCTCCGGGAAACAGAACTGCAATGACGGGCTGGTTTTTCAATATAAATGATTTTTGAAATGATAAACAGTTTGAACCTACAAATTTCTTTAAATTTTTCAAGTTAATAAACACATTGTTTCGATGGTAATTATTGATAAAACTGATTAATAAAGGGAAGTAACCGGATTTTGTTTATTTTTGACTGTTACTGCAATCCATTATCATCATGAACAAGTCTTCCATTAATCACTATTTTCATTCCCTGTTTGACATTGAAGAACAGGTGGTTGGAAAAATCACTGAGACATTCAGTCCTTTTGAATTAAAAGCGAATGAAATTGTACTGAATAAAGATGAGGTCAGTACCAAGACGTTTTTTTTGGAAAAGGGCTATGTAAGGTCTTTCATTCTGAATGAGGACAACGAGGAAATTACCACGAATATTTATGTGGCTCCCTGTTTTGTGAATGATTTTCTTTCATTTTTCAGACAGCAGCCTGCTAAGGAAACCTATCAGACCATTACCGAATGTTCTTTCTGGGAAACAGGGCTGGAAAATGTACAGCATAATTTTCATAATATCCCGGAATTCAGGGAATTCAGCCGGCTTCTTTTTGTTCTTAATTATTACAGCATTCATGACAGACTGATAGAAATGGCAAGTCAGAAAGCTTCCACCAGATATTCAAACCTCATGAAAAAACATCCCGATATTTTCCAGTATGTTCCTTTGAAGGTGATTGCTTCTTATTTAGGAATTAAGGACAGCTCTTTGAGCAGGATACGAAGAGATATCCACAAAATGTAATTTCTTTTCATTTGTCAAGTGATACTTCTGCATTTGACTCCCATATTTGCTAAAAATAAAGTTATGACTAAGAAACATATTGCAGTTGTTGGACTGGGAGGTGTAGGCGGATATTTCGGATTTAAAATCAACCAGGAAAATGAGACTTCCAAAAAATATAAAGTGACTTTCGTTGCAAGGGGAGAAACGTACCGAAAAGTAAAAGAAAACGGATTAATTCTTATTTCACCTGAACATGCTGTGAACCATACCTTTCCTGATGCCGTAGAACAGCAGATCAGTGATGTGAAAGATCCCGACCTTGTCCTGATCTGTGTGAAAGAATATGACCTGGAAAATATATGCCGTCAGCTCAGAGAGGTTATCAGTAAGGATACTATACTTCTTCCGATGATGAATGGTGCTGATATTTACGAAAGAATCAGAAAAATTATTCCAGATCATGTTATTCTTCCTACCTGCCTTTATGTAGCATCCCATATCAAAGAAAAGGGGATTGTAGAGCACAAAGGAAAAGCGGGAAAACTGATCGCTGGAAGAGATCCTCAGCATTTTTCTGCTGATATTGACTGGGTTGTGGAGGTATTAAAGGAAAGTAAAATTGATTTTGATTTCAAAGACAATTCACTGGCAGATATCTGGACCAAATATATTTTCATTGCCAGTTTCGGATTGGTCACTGCTAAGCATAATTCCTCTATTGGAACTGTCTGTACAGATGAGGTTCAGAAACAGGAAGCTTCTGAAATTATGAAAGAGATAAAAAGGATTGCCGATAAAAAATTGATTGCAATGGATGCAGATATTATCCTGAAGACGTTTGAAAAGGCGGCTACATTTCCTTTTGAAACACCGACTTCTCTTCAGCTGGACGTCAATTCCGGAAAAGGCAGCAATGAGCTTGAATTATTGGGCGGTGCTGTTCTGAATTTTGGAAAAGAATTGGAGATCGAAACTCCTTTTACCCAGAAGATTTATAATGAGATCAAAGCAAAATAATTTTTCGCGGAAGCCGTAGGAAGGCTTTTATATGAAAGGAGGCGGGTTAAAACCCGCCTTTATTGTTTTCTATCCGGATCCTTCAAAAAGAACTTTGATCGTACTCCTTACACTAGTTGTGTAAGAATGCCTGCCTGCTGAATAAGGTATCATCCGTTTCCCGGTGTTCGGGATCATCCACGCAGCAGTCTACAGGACATACTGTTTTGCATTGAGGCTCTTCATGAAACCCTTTACACTCCGTGCATTTTCCCGGAACAATATAATAGACCTCATCGGAATAAGCCTGTTGATAAGCCCCTGCATCTGCTTCCGTTCCGTCAGGAAAGGTCACTTTTCCGGAAAGTTTAGTTTTATCCTGCCAGCGCCAGTCGATAGCGCCTTCATAGATAGCCGAATTTGGACATTCGGGTTCGCAGGCTCCGCAGTTGATGCAGTCATCTGTTATTATAATAGCCATAAATAGGTTGGTTTTTAAAGGTTGTTTTTAAAAAAGGGATTTTTTCAACCTTTGACGGTTTCGGAAATCCCTCCGTCTAAACATAACTTAAATGAAAAAAAACAGTGGGCTGTAAGCACTGATCAGGTCAGCACTTTAGCAGTATTTATATCTTTTGTATTAATGGGATGCAATTTCTATGGAAAGTCCATCCATGGCCGCAGTAAGCTGAATCTGGCAGGCTAATCTGCTGGTCGGAACTGTGGTAAAAAGTTCCGATAAAAGAGCATCTTCGATATCGCTTTTTTCAGGCAGTGAAGAGGTTTCATTCAAAATATAGCAGTGGCAGGTGGCACACATTGCCATTCCTCCGCACATTGCTTCCATAGGCAGTTCGTAAGCTTTACAGAGGTCTTTAAGACTAAGGCCCATTTCAAGAGGGCAGATCAGCTCGTGGATATTTCCGTCCTGATCTTTTACTGTAATCGTGATTTCATCCTTCATTATCATCAGTCAAGGGTTGATACTACCTGTTTTTCTGCTTCCTTTTTGGTGCCGTCAAATCCTTCTATACCACTTACTGTAGTGTATTTTAATACAAATTTTTTATTAGGATTCAGACGCTGGTAAATACTTTGGCAGGCAATTGCTGCTTCATGGAATCCACATAAGATGAGTTTCATTTTAAAAGGGTAGGTATTGATATCTCCCACAGCGTATACGCCGGAAATATTGGTCTGAAAATCCCTGCTGTTATCTACTTTAATAGCATTCTTTTCAAGTTCCAGTCCCCAGTCTGCCAGTGGTCCCAATTTGGGAACCAATCCGAACAGAGGAATAAAATGGTCTGTTTCAACAGTATGCATCATTCCTTCTTTTTCAATAACAATTGCTGTAAGGTGGTCTTCTCCCTGAAGATCTATAACTTCTGCCGGAGTGATCAAGTTGATTTTTCCCTGCTGTTTCAGTCTTTTCACCTTCTCGACTGAGTCAAGAGCACCCCTGAATTCATTTCTTCTGTGAATTAAGGTTACCGATTCCGCAATCTCAGCCAGATGTACCGTCCAGTCCAGTGCAGAGTCTCCACCTCCTGCGATCACCACATTTTTTCCCGCATAGTCCTCAGGTCTTTTTACAAAATAGCTGACTCCGTTCTCTTCGTATTTTGAAATACTTTCTATAGGTGGTTTTTTGGGTTCAAAACTGCCAAGCCCTCCGGCAATAATGACGGCTTTTGCACGGTGAACCGTTCCTTTGTCTGTAATTACTTCAAACAGGTTTTCATCTAGTTTATGGAGCCGGGCTGCTGCTTCATTGAATGTAAATCCGGGTTCGAACTGTTTCACCTGTTCATAAAGATTATCCACAAGTTCTCCTGCCAGGACACTCGGAAATCCAGGAATGTCAAAAATGGGCTTCTTTGGATATAATTCTGAAAGTTGTCCGCCCATTTGCGGCAGTGCATCTATAATATGGCAGTGCATTCTTAATAAGCCCGCTTCAAATACTGTAAACAGGCCGGCAGGACCGGCACCGATGATCAGTATATCTGTCTCTATCATATACTATTAATTTTATTATATTCTTTCTATCCTTTTTGTTGTAGCAATGCTGATCAGTTTATCAAATTTATCAGCGTACAGTGTAGATATTCGGGAAGGATCTTCAGGGTCAAATAATGCCGTTCTGATAACGGGAACACTAAAAGGAATGGGCCATGCCCTCAAAGATTTGGCTACTGCATCCATGGTATTAATTCCCTGCATGGCATGAAGGCCGTCTGCCCAGCACACCATTCCAATGGTTTTATCCGTAAGATAAGGCTGATAATGTCCTGAAGTGATTTCAAGCCAGTCCAGGCAGTTTTTCATTACTCCGGGAATGCTTCCGTGATACAGAGGAGCCAGCCAGAAATGGATTTCTGCTTCCTGAAATAGCTGAGTCATTCGTTCTACGGCCAGGGGAGTTTTATGAAGTGTAACATCAAAAAGCGGAATTCCTGAATCTGCCAGTGTGAAAATCTCCGTCCGGAAACCCGACTTTTCAAGTCTTTCTGCAAAGTGTTGAGAAATTTTCCCGGAAGTAGATTCGGATCTTCTTTCCAATGATCCGTTAAATATGATTGCTTTCATTGTTTTAACTTTTAAAAATTACCTTTGGCAGACCTATTTCTCCATACATCAGTGTTTTGACCAAAGGTTTCAGAAGACCCGCTGCTACCAGGTAAAGAGCAGGGTCATGATCAGCCTTCGCTCTGACTACAACTTTCTGATTTTTGTAACATTTCAGGTCAGCATACATAAGACGGCGTTTCCAGAGATCCAGCAGAATGGTTTCTGCACTGTTTAAATCTACATAAACGGCATAAGGAGATAACTTTTCCATTAACATCATCAATGCCCATGGTGGAATAATCGCATCCGTAGAGCAGATGATCCCTACCGCCTTTTCGTTGTATACAGAAAAATCAACGGCTGCGAGTGATTCCTTAAACTCCTTTTCCTTGACAATCATTCCCATAAAAAGATGGTCTTTGATATCCAGTTCCACGATTTCTGTAGTAGGTTTGTAGTCCAAAAGGTCAAGAGCAATAATTCCCGAGGCTTCTGCTTTATTAATGAAAATTTTCTGATCCATAATTGATTCTGTAATCAATATTAAACTTGTTTATCTGATTTTTGAAAGCGCTTCTTCGTATTTTTTTTCTACCGCAGTCCAATCCAGCACAGACCAGAATGAATCAAGGTAATCCGCTCTTTTATTTTGATAGGCCAGGTAATAGGCATGTTCCCATACATCGATCCCAAGAATCGGGAAGCCTCTGTTGACCGTTTGTGTATCCATCATAGGATTATCCTGATTAGCAGTAGAACCTATCGCAATGGAACCGCTGAATTTTACAAATAACCAAACCCATCCGGATCCGAACTGACCAAGACCTGCTTTTTTCATTTCTGCCTTGAAATTTTCAAGACTTCCAAAACTCGTGTTGATCGCTTCTGCCAGTTTTCCTTCAGCATTTAATTTAGGCTGTGGAGAAAGAATTTCCCAAAAAAGAGAATGATTGTAATGTCCACCACCGTTGTTTCTCACAGCCGGACTGTATTCACTGATTCTTTGAAGGATAGATTCCAGATCTGTAGACGTTTCTTCGGCGGTCTTTAAAGCTGCATTCAGATTATCTACATATGCCTGATGATGGCGCTGATGATGGATGGTCATTGTTTCTTTATCTATAAATGGTTCCAGTGCATCATAAGCATAAGGTAGCTGAGGTAATGTAAATGAGTTCATTTCTTTTATTTTTTTGATTAATGTGTTTCAAAGGTAATAATATATTTTAATAAAACAACTTATTGGTTGTTTTATTGACTGATCAGAAAGGAGAGCAACCTTTTGATTATGATGTAATTAGTTGTATGGATATGATATTATAGAAAATACCTATATTTGTTGTATTAAATAAAACAACCTAAATATTGTCAAATGAAGAAGCCGGCAGCAGACCGCATCCTGATGTTTTTAAAGATGAGAGGGGAAGCCACATCTCTTTCGATCTCTAAAGAGCTCTCTATAACAAAAGAGGGTGCGCGTAAGCATTTACTGAATCTTGCCGAAGAAGGACTCATCAGATCTGTTTCAAAAAGTGAAGGCGTTGGCCGTCCCTCTACTTACTATACGCTTACAGAAAAGGGGCTGGCCCAGTTTCCTGATTCCCACGCGGATGTTACGGTTCAGATTCTGAGGTCTGTAAAAAATCTGCTGGGAGAAAATGCTTTGGACCTGCTGATCAATGACAGAGAAAAAAATACCTACGAACGTTATGAAAAAGCATTAGTAAAAGCAGATTCAATAGAGGAACGTTTAGATGTTCTGGTGAAAGTCCGCAGTGAAGAAGGGTATATGGCAGAATGGACGAAGGAAGGGACTGACTATTTTCTGATAGAAAATCACTGCCCGATCTGTGCCGCTGCCGCTGAATGCCAGGGATTTTGCCGTGCCGAACTATCTAATTTCAGAAACCTGATCGGTAATGAATATCAGGTGGAAAGGGTCAATCACATTCTTTCCGGCGGACAGCGGTGTGTGTATAAAATCAGTGGGGAATTTGTTTAAGATACAAGATACTTTGGGTAAACATCAATATGCCGGATAAAATATTCAACAGAAGCGGGTTTTAACCCGCTTAAAATTTTAGACAAAACCTGTTTCAGGAAACACAATAATCAGATCCATTTCTCAATCAGATGAAGCCATAAAGCTTTGTCTTCATTGATTATAAAAACCGCTGATGATTTTCGTTTCGTTAAGGTACTTCCGGTAGTTTGAATTTCAATATAAGTGGCCATGCCATGACTTTCTGTCGTTTGAACCTCAATGTTTTCCAGAACAATACTTCGGTCCGGAAATTGACCAAAGGCTCCGGGTAGCCACTCGGAGAACGCAGCTAAGGTGACGGTATTATGATGGCCATTCACCATTTTGAAATCTGAATCAAATCCCGAAAGCAGTTTTCTGTAAAGGCTTTCCTGATCCTCTTTGCCGCGAAACCAGGCTTCAATATCGGTATGAAATTCTTTGATTTCTTTAATAATTTTGTCTGTGTTATTCATAAGTTTAAATATATAATGTTTTGTAGTAAAAAGAGCATGAATTTATTTTTTGACATAGCTCTGAAGTCTTTTATTAATGGTAATTCCTATCATCTGAACTGCGGCAATGATCAAAACAGCTAAAGCAAAAGCTTTCGGGAATCCCACAAACTCTATCGTGCTGAAAAATACTGTTCCTATAATGGTACCGCCGGTTACACTTCCTATCTGTATGCTGATACTGATGAGACCTGAAGCCTGTCCCGCTTTTTCTTTACTGATCAGAGCAATGGTTTTCCGCATCATGACAGGCATGATAATACCGTGGCCAAGCCCCGCTAAAAACAAGCTGATATCTGTGGCTATAGAAGGCTTTTCCTGAAAACCAATGAACAGGGAAGTCAGGGAGAATCCTGTTATCAGTAATCCCAATCCCACATAGATCATAGTGTCAGCAGAAATTTTTATCCTTGGAATAAGCAAAGGACCCAGAAAGAAAGCAATACCGTATGGAATAATTGCCAGGCCTGTTTCTACCGGATTCTGATGCAGAAACTGCTGCAAATAGTAGGGATAGCAGATAAACAGTCCTGATGTGAAGTTATAAAAGAAAATAATAAAAAGACAGAGAACAAACGGCTGATGCTGTAAAAGGGTAGGATCGATTAATACAGGTCTGTTTTTAGCCATTGAATAAACTTCATATCTGTAAAATAAAGCCAATAATAAAACTCCTGCCAGCAGAACAGCAAAGATCCACCATTCCCAGTGGTATTTCCGTCCGAAAATAATAGGGCAGATGAACATTAATAATGAAATGATCAAGAGTAATGCCCCGGTAAAATCAATTTTCTGCTTCTTTTCTTCCCTCTTATTATCCATGGTAAAATGAATACCAATGATGCAGAGCAGGGTAACAGGGACATTCACGAGAAACACCATTTCCCATGACAGTTGAGTCCAGTGAAGATTAAGAAGAAAACCACCCAGCAGCTGCCCCGCGACAGAAGCCAGACCGAAAACAGAACTGAATATACTTACTGCTTTAGGCTGCTCGCTGCTGTTAAACAAAACCCTGATGGAGGCCAAGACCTGAGGAGCCAGAAAAGAAGCTCCAACCCCCTGAAACAAACGGGCGATAATCAGAAATGTAATGTCCGGTGAAAAGGCACAGGCAAGGGAAGAGCATAAAAAGAGGTACAATCCGAGGATAAATATATTCTTCCTTCCATATAAATCTCCCAGACGCCCTCCACAGACTACGAGAGCTGCGTAGGTCAGTCCATAAATCGCAACCACCATCTGCAGCTGATGATCACTGGCATTAAAGGCTTTTTTAATGGATGGAAGCGCCATATTCACAATGAAATAATCAAGAGGTGAAAGGAAAGCTCCTGCCGTCAGATAGCCAAGTGCCTGCCATCGTTTGGAATAGATGTTCATATTTTTTTTACAAAATTAACCGCTTATTGTACCTGTAAAATTGTACTTTTGGAGGTAAATTCGGTATGGAGATATGAAAATTTTGCCCGTTGAGCGTATTGACGTAAAAGAAATCAAACTGTCTGATAAGGACATTGCCATCAAAACAAAAACCTTTCTTTCTCTGGTCTTTGTGATGAGAGGCTCCGGAACGCTTACGTATGATGAAAGGACTATTAATTTCAAGGAATCTAAGCTTTTTATCATTCCTCAACACCAGCTGTATTATTTTACAAGTGAAGATGCAGAGCTGGTTGTCATAGAATGTCCTATTGAATTTATCGATAAAATAAGACTGGAAGCAGACCGTATAGAAAGCTGTGAAAACCTCTACAAACTGCAGTATATCAGCAATAACTACCATGCAAGAGCCGGATGTGTCTTCCGTAATAATGATGACGAAGGTTTTGCTCAGGTTCTTATTGCCCAGATCGTAAGGGAATATAAGAACAAAACCGATGATTATCTGATAATCCGAAACTGCATTTCTATTCTTCTGAATATTATCGCCCGGAATATCATTGACAGTGAAACTTCGGATCTGCCGCAAAACAGGAAAGCTTTTTCCATAATGAAAATCATCACCTATATTCAGGAGCATGTAAAAGATAAAGAAAAGACCCGAATTCATGCGATAGCAGATCATTTCGGAATTTCGAGGAATTACTTCGGAGAATATTTCAAACAGCACACTGGCGTTTCTTATCAGGATTATCTGTTGGATTACCGTCTTAAGCTCGTAGAAACTTATCTCAAATACAGCAGTGTCCGATTGAGCGAAATTGCATATGAACTTCAGTTCAGCGACGAAAGCCATTTATCTAAGCTTTTCAAGAAGCATAGAAATATGACGCCTAAGGAATACAGAAAAAATGCTTTAATAAGATCGGATCATCAGGAAATGTAGACATACAGTTAAGTACATATTGATCACCTTGGGTTTGAGAAGATTCCTTTCCTTAATAAAATAGGAGTTTTTTAGTATAAATATAAAGTCAACTATATAGTTCACTTTATATTTGTATTTTTGTATTCAAATGAATAGTCAATGAATCAGGATTTTATAAAAGAGTTGGGATATAAAGCACTGGACAGCAGGTTAAAGAGAATCAGCGACCGAATGTCCCATGACGTCAGAAAATTTTATAAAGAAATGAACATAGAGGTAGAACCCAATTGGTATCTTGTTTTTATGTTGCTTCAAAAAAATATAGAAATGTCTATCGTAGATATTGCCGAACCTTTGGGATATTCCCATCCTTCTGTGGTAGCAATCATCAAAAAAATGGTCGATAAAAATTATCTGAATATCAGAAAAGACAACACGGACAAAAGGAAACAGATGGTATCACTGACAGAAAAAGCAGTAGATATGCTTCCGCAGTTAGAACAGATCTGGGACAGTTGCGAAAAAGCAATCTTACAGGTTCTTTCGGATGATCTTGGAATTCTTAACTATCTTGACCGTATAGATTCCGGCCTGAAAGATGAATCGTTTCATCACAGGTTTAAAAAAGAATACCTAAAACAAATATAGAATGAAAGCACTTATTTTTATCACCGCTTTTCTTTTTACCGGTTTCACTGCTTCTGCAAGAGAGACCAAAATCATGATCAGGGCGAAAGCAAGAGATGCAAAATTTATCGGAAGCTCTTTGGGTGGCGCCCATATTATTGTTCGAAATAAAGTGAACCGCGAGATCTTAGCAGAAGGAAACACAACAGGAAGTACAGGGAATACGGATCTGATTATGAAAGAAGTCAAAAAACGTGGGACTTCTATCACCGATTCTCAGACGGCAGGTTTTCTGGCGTCAATAGACATTACTGAACCTACGTTTATAAGTATTGAAATGATCTCGCCGTTTAATAACAAACAGGCACAGACTACTGTAAGTACAGAACTGTGGCTGATTCCGGGAAAAGATATTCTGGGAGACGGAATTATTCTGGAAATTCCTGGATTTATCATTGATATACTGAAACCCAGAACCCATCAGTATATCTCTTTGACCAACATTAAAGGAAAGCCTTTTCCGTTTCAGGCCAATATTGTCATGATGTGCGGATGCGTTATTGAAAAGAATGGGGTATGGAATTCCGATGAGATTGAAGTAAAAGGAATTCTTAAAAAAGACGGAAAATATATCAAAGATGTTCATCTTTCGCTTATTTCTACCAATCTATTTGAAGGAAGTGATGTACTGAATACTCCAGGAAATTATGAACTGATCTTATATGCCTATCACGAAAAATCAGGTAATACTGGAGTGGACAAGGTAAATTATGTGGTCTACGAGTAACCTTATTGTTTAATAATTCGTCAATACTTCCATCAGCATCAGGATAGATACCAGTTTTTTAGAAGACTGGTATTCCGGGTTCAGCTGATCCCGTATTTCCCCCAAAGCTTTGCTTAATTTATTACTTACCGTTTTGTTGCTGATACCTAGAGCTTCAGCAGTCTCATCAACAGACATATTTCTCCTTATTCTCATATCATAAACACTTTGCTCGGTCGATGGAAGCTGGGAAACCACTTCATCGATCATCGACAGCAGAGTGGTGATTTCATTTTCTTCAAGAATCTCAAAGTATTCCGTATCTGATATTTCTATTTCTCCCATAGGATCAAATTCGTCAATGCTGATGGTAGACGGTATCTTTTTAGAGCTGTTATAGTGATCAATGATCCTGTAATGAAGATAGCGCAGCAGATAACCTTTTGCACTTTCCGATTCATCGGTCTGTATGGCAGCTGTATCCTCAAGTATTTTGATCCAGAGATTCTGCAGCAGTTCTTCAGACATCTCTTTATCTCTCGTTCTCATGAAAACAAAACGGTAAAGACTATCCCAATACCGCTCGTAGAGCAGCATGAAGGCAGGACGGTCGCCTGATCCTATTTTCTGTAATATCGTATAGTCTGTTGGCTTCATATCGTTACTGCAAAATTACCTAAAGGAAAATTAACTTTTTATGAACATTGGGGATCCCAACATTAATTATTTCTGAAAAACATCCCCGTAATGTGAATCAAATGTTGAGAAAACAACCAAATGGCTTTAAATTATTAACAAGCTGGTTTTAATATGAATACAATATTAAGAACTACTTGGGGAAGTTTTTCATTTTCACAGTCTTATAGATAGAAGTATCTGTGAATACATGAAATATTTTATGAAAAGCCCAAAATATAAGAACACTGCAGCTTTCGTTTTTAAGCTCTGGATGAGAGAAGTTTCTGAAGAGAAAATATCAGAAAAGGAAGATGTAATTTTAAGTCAGTGGACAGCCCAAACCGAAAAAGATCTGGATAAGATTCATATGAAAGAATCTAAAGAAAGAGTCTTATCTGCTTTGGAACTTTATTTTATCCAACCGGTAAAAACAGCTCCCATCTATCAATTTAAACAATATGTCTTCACCGCTGCTGCTGCTGCCATTATTCTTTTGATGTCAATAGGAGGAATCCTTACATATAATGCTTTCATGAAGCCGGATACCTATACAGCGGACTCAGGAAACCGGAAAGTCTATCTGGCAGACGGATCCATGGTAACCTTACTGAAAGGTGCAGAACTTACTGTAGACAAATCATTTCCTGCTTCCACAAGGATTGTTGAACTGAAAGGGGATGCCATATTTTCTGTGGCAAAATCAAAAACTCATCCATTTATTGTCCGTGCAGATGGTTTCAGTACTAAAGTACTGGGGACGGTATTCAAAATTTCACAGTCAGGAAAGGATAAATCAGTACTCCTTTATGAAGGAAAAGTTGCCGTATCCTATGCAGGAACAGCTGTTTCTTATCTGAAACCTAACCAGAAGTGGACCAATTTCGGAATAGCACATACGGCGGCTGTGATATCAGTTACAGCAGAGAAAAAATCAGGAACGCAGAAATCTGAATTATTGTCATTAAGCTTCAGTGATGTCTCATTCAAAGAAGTTGCAGAAGTGATACAGGACAATTATAAAATCAAGATCATGTATCCGAAAGAAATGTCAGATAGAAAGATCACGGCAGATTTTACAGGAGGTACCGTTGATGAAAATATGGAAGCACTGGCATTTATACTTGGATTGGAAGTACATAAAGAAGATCATATCTACACCTTGAAAAAATAAGAATCACCCTAAAAAATAAAACTTTTAATCAAAAAGAGAACTTGAACATATGAAAAGATTGAAATGCGGTCTTACCGTTGCAGCAGTATTTTTTACGGTAGCAGCCGAAGCACAGGAGCTGGTACAGAAAGTATCATTTGCTGTCCCGGCAAGCAGGCCTCTGATTGAGGTACTGGAAGACTTTGCCGGAAAAACGGGAATGCGGTTGGCCTATTCCAAAATGGATATTAAAGAACTGAAGGTAAAAGGTGTAAAATGTGAAAATACAACTGTCAATAACTGTCTTAAAGATATTACCAGCGGACTTCCGGTAGCATTCCGTCTGCGTGGAGATCTGATTTCAATAAAATATGAGGGAACAGGCATTTCTGTAACAGGGGATGGAAAGATTTCAGGAAAAATAGTGGATGAAATAGGAAATCCTGTTGCAGGAGCTGAAATAACAGTCGCTAAGAAAACAGTTATAACCGATAATAACGGTGATTTTGTGGTGGATCTTCCTTCAGGAATCTATACGCTTACTGTGAAAGCTCCAAAATACAGCCCGTTGCGGGTAGAAAAGCTTGCAGTCAATAATAATGAAACCAATAGGGTATCATTTGCCATGAAACAGGCCGCTGATAAAATAACGGATATCCGGGAAGTGGTTATTACCGGAACCCGAAAAGCAGACACTCAGGCCGGACTTTTGGCACAACAGAAAAAAGCGGCTCAGATGAGTGACGGAATTTCTGCCGAACAGATCGCAAAAACGCCTGATAATGACGTTGGAGGAACATTGAAAAGAGTAACGGGAATTACGACGATCGACAACAAATATGTAGTGGTACGTTCCATGGGAGAACGTTGGAATACAGCAGCTATGGATGGAATCAATCTTCCTAGTACTGAAGCTTATAACCAGAACTTTTCATTTGATATTATTCCCACAGCAATGGTGGAAAGCATCGTGGTGAGCAAAACAGCAACACCGGATATGAATGCCAGTTTTGCAGGCGGTTATGTAGAAGTAAGAACCAAAGATATTCCCAATGAAAACTTTACGACGGTAAGTGTAGGAACTTCTTATAATGACCAGTCGGCGTTTAAAGAATTTCTAACCCGTAAGCAGGGGAAATATGATTATTTCGGATATGATGACGGAACAAGAGATTTTCCTAAGGGCCTTGAACCAACGGACTGGAACAATCCCTTATTTTTTGAACAGTCGAAAAGATTTACCAACGACAACTTCAGTACTTTTAAAACGAAAGCGGATATGGGATCCAATCTGCAGTTGGCACTGGGAAGAACTTTTGCCCTTAAAAATAACAACAAGTGGGGATTTGCCGGAGCATTTACAGTAAGAAACGAGCAGAATACATTGGACATTGACCATACGGGGAGAGGAAACTGGCTGGATACCACAGCACCCTATGATCCTAACTGGCAGGCGAATGGAACTGATCCTATCGTATTTTATAATTTTAAAAATAAAGGAGCTTCCTATAATTATAATTCGACGCTGGCGGGAATGTTGAATTTCGGATTACAGCTGGGGAAAAACAGAATTTCCTTCCGTAATTCATACACCCATATCTATGATAATACACTGACACGTGTTACAGGATGGAATGAGTATACGGGAGGAAGCGGGATGGCCGCGAATGCCGAAGCATCCTATAATTATTTCTACAACGGAATTATTCCCAATAATGATCCGTCACTGATCAAGTCTCTGGACAAACCGTATACCGACAATACGAATTATCCTATTTATCAGACGCTTTTGCAGAACAAACTGGAGGGAAATCATAAAATCGGAAATGTAGATATCAACTGGTTTGCTGCAAGGACAGGCGTAAAATCTGACACCAAAGACTATACGCAGTATCTGAGCCAATATGATTTTGTGGGAAGTGAGATTCTTACCTATCATATGGTATACAATTCAGCATCAAATTTTTACAGGGGATATATCGCCAATAAAGAAACGGATTATAACTACGGAACTTCCCTGAAATGGAATATAGACACAGGAAATTTTAAAACTGATATTAAAGCAGGTTACGCCGGGGTTATAAAAAACAATACCAATCAACAGCAGAAATTCTTTCTCAGGGTGGATGAAAACAGAGATGTTCCGAGCAGTGAAAAAGGATTTATATCGTTATACGGTTCTTTGAATCAGTGGTTTGATGGTTCTAAATATGTTCCGGGAGGAATTGGCTGGCAGACAAAACCAATGTACAAAAATGACAAGTATGAAGGGAAGGTAACGCAAAATGCATTTTATGTCATGTTTGATAACAGATGGAAGAATATATTCAGGTTGGTTTGGGGAGTTCGTGCGGAATATTTTAAATATGACCTAATTTCTCAGCAGCTGGATTTGACGGATGATAAGACGATTACAAAAGCACCTATTGATGATAAGGCATGGCAGTGGATGCCCTCTTTAAATTTCACGTATAGCCCGACTAATAAGATTAATGTAAGACTGGCTTATAATAAAACAGTGATTCGTCCTCAGTTTAATGAAAGAACGGGACTTCCGTATTTTGATCCGGTAGCCAACGGTTTGATCTATAATACGGAAATGACCTCATCAGTAGTCAATAACTACGATTTTAAATTTGAATGGTTTCCCGGATTGGGAGAAATATTTTCTGCCGGATTGTATTACAAGGATATCAACAGACCTATTGAGCGTGAAGGCCGTCTTTCTGATGAGGGGAACCTGTACCTTTATAATGGAAATTCAAAAAATGCAAAACTGAAAGGGGTAGAAGCAGAAGTAAGAAAAAATCTGGGCTTTATCGCTGAAGGATCTTTTTTAGAAAAGCTGTATATCAATGGAAATTTTACGTATAACACCACGAAAGTAATCGCTTTTAAAGATCAGTATAAAACCGGTGATAATGACAGAACCTATGAAGTGGAAAGACCTCTTTACGGACAGACTCCTTATGCTTACAATGTAGGAATGACCTACGATGGAAACCGTTTGGGTGCCAGTTTTTTATACAATGCAAAAGGCGATCAGTACATCACTGTGGGATATGCCTATAACGGTGAAGAAATACAGCGTCCGTACGCGGTAGCAGATGCCCAGCTTTCCTATAAATTCTTAAGAAACAGAAATCTCGAAGTTAAATTCAATGTCAGAAACCTTTTCAACAGAGTGAAGGAGTTCTACAACAATTTTAACTCCTATTCGGTACCCAATGGATCTGCAGGAAGCACCATATCAACAGACCGTGAGGCGTGGCAGCTTCTTCCGGGAGCTACAGACAAATATGACAAAAATATCGATAAAATCACATTTCGGGCCTACAGCGGAAGGGTATTCGGAGTAAGTGTGAACTATACGTTTTAAAAAATTATAAAGAACAGAATAAAAGAGCTCATTGATGTAATGCACAGGTTTCGGAAACCTGAAGACGATCCGGATCAATACTGATGATGCGCACAGCAGTACAGGATCAGATAAAAACCGGCCGCTGTTGTTTTTTTCCGGACAGCAGCGGATAAGCAGGGAACCCCGGCAGGACAGCTCCTCCTGAAGTGCAGGGTGATTATACAACCAAATCGCAGGAATATAGAGGCAGATGTTCCTAAATATTAAAAATTCGGTCATAAAAATAATATAACCGGGTCTACTAAAAATTATAACAATGAAAAAACTAACTTTAATTGCTTTTGCAGCATTATCTCTTACTGCTTGTCAAAATGATAACCTTGCAGATTCTTCTACTCCTTTTGAAATGAAACCTGCTTCTGCTGAGTACCTTACAGCTTCTTCTCTTCCTGTAACTACGGTAAGCGGTGATATTACTTCAAGCACTACATGGAGTGGTGTTGTAGAACTTGACGGTATTGTAACTGTGAAGAATGGTGCTACATTAACTATTCAGCCGGGAACTTTCATTAAGGCAAAACCAAACACATCCAATACCGCTACAGGAGTTTTAGTAATTTCTAAGACAGGTAAAATCAATGCTACCGGTACAGAATCTCAGCCGATTATTTTTACAAGTTATAAACTGTTAGATGGAGACGAAAACACAACGGCTGCTCCCGGAGATTTCGGTGGGGTGATTATCTTAGGTGATGCACCTGCCAATACACCTGATACTAAAACGATTGAAGGTTTAACAGGTTCAGATTTTTATTATGGAGGGACCAATGCATCTCACAACGGAGGGACATTGAAATATGTTCGTATTGAATTTGCTGGATTCGATCTTTTAGCGCCTAACTCAGGAAATGAGATCAACGGTCTTACTTTAGGAGGTGTTGGAAACGGGACTACTTTAGATCATATCCAGGTTTCTTACGGTAAAGATGATTCTTTCGAATTCTTCGGAGGTACAGTGAACGCTTCTAACCTTGTTTCTTTTGCTGCAGATGATGATAATTTTGACTTTGACAACGGATACACAGGAACCATTACCAACGCACTTGCTTTAGCAGATACCAACTCTACACACAGTTTAAGTGGTGGTGTTTCTGATACTAACGGTATTGAGCTGGATAATAACGCAACTGGTACTGCTACACCATTGATCACTAATCCGGTAATCAACAATCTGACAATTGTAGGATCTCGTACTAATGTGTTATATACTACACCAACACCTTCAGGATCTTATTATGAAAACGGTATTCACATCAGAAGAAACGGAAAATTAACGTTGAACAACGCCGTAGTAACAGGATATCCTGTTGGAATCAAAGTAGAAGGGACAGGTTCTGAACTTACTTCAGCTTCTAACTTAGGCTCAATCCAGGTACACGGATTTACAACTTCTGTTACAGGTGCAGGTACATCAGGAATTCCTGCTGCCAACCTATTGACAGGAACTACCGCTTCATCTTGGGGTATGAGCCAGCCGTTCTTCAACGAAGGACCATGGAACGTATCGCCTAGAAACAGCGGAAACTTCCAGGGAGCTTGGACTAAATATGACTTCTCTATTGTAGAATAAAATAGTAAATGCAGGGGAAGCTTCCCATGTCTTTCCCTGCTTTTATTTTTTTTTAAATCTCTAATAATCTGTATTATGAAAAAACTATTTTTATTATCTATTGTATTGGTATCTCAGGCTGCAGCAGCGCAGATTCAGGTATGGAGCAATTCTTTTGATACACCCGCTGATCTTCAGGGATGGACTACTCATGACCTTAACAACAACGGAAACGGATGGGTACAGGGACAAAATATTTATTTAAACGGTACCGCCCTTACCTATGGTACTTCAGGAACGCTTCGCTATTCGACAAGTTTGGTTCCTTCAGGTACAGTTCCAGGCCTTGCTACTGAAAACGATTGGATCATTTCTCCGCAGATCAATCTGGAAGGAGCATCCGGAACCATCAATCTTGCAGCATATATCGGAAGACAGAGAACAACGCACCTTAATTTTGGACGTGATGTATATATCTATGTAAGTACTCCTCAGAAACCCGTTCCTACATTGGCAGATTTTCAGGCAATGACCGTAGACGGAAGTGGAAATGATATTCCAAGTCCATACAGAATTATCGCCGGAACACTCAGCAACCCTTTTCCAACTGATCTTACTCAGTTTAAAGAAAACGTTTTAGATATTTCTGCTTTTGCCGGTAAAAAGATCTACATCGCTTTATGGTCTAACAGAAAAACGACAGGAAACAATCTGCAGAATATTAACATCGATGAAATGGCGATTTATGCGTCATCATTTTTAGGAACAAAGGAGGTAAAGAAGAAAGAAAATCTAACTAAAATAAAGGAAAACCCGGTAAAAGAATTCCTTCAGCTTCAACTGAATCCAGGTTTTAATGAAAATAAAACTGAGGTCAACATTTACAATGCAGCCGGGCAGAAAGTACTTTCTGTTCCTTACAGCAGATCCGTAAATGTACAATCATTACTGGCAGGATTATATATCGCTGAGGTCTCTGACGGAAAAACAACAGAAAGACTGAAGTTTATCAAAAAATAATCATACAGTCTTGATGTAACAGCCTACAGATTATTCTGCAGGAATTGACCATGAAAACTTTAATCGGTCAGAAATAATTTGAAGCTTCCCCGCAGAGAATTTTTTGATCATCAACATATCCAACTTAGTTTTTTTATAATTATTCTATTGTCCCGTTTACCAAGGGCGGGACAATATTTCTAAGTTCGATTTTTATAATTTAAAATAATATAAATGAATAAGTTCATTGCACTTTTATTGTTCACTCTATTTATTTCCTGTTCAGACAGCACCGTGATGCAGCCGTTTGATAAATCACAGAAACCTGCCCAGGTTAATATCAAAGGATATTCGAAGCCGGATGTTATCCAGCTGAGACTGAACGGAATTCCTGTATCCATCGATGGGAATACCTCTTACACCAATAAAATAGAAACCAAAATCAATTTTGTTCTGGATGAAGGTGAAACAGACAGACTTGGAATCTACAATAATGAAACCGGGACAGAGGTGGCCCATTATAATATCACCTATGACAACGTCAATGAATACAAAACCCTGAATTTCTTCAACCTTCCGGGAATCTTTCTTAAGACTTCTGCTGTTAAACCACAGGTCAATCTTGGGAAAGTAGGATTTGAATTCATATTCCCGAATCTTGGAGAGTATTCCGGTACCTCCCTTAAAGAGGTTAAAGGAATTCTGAAGAGAGAAAATGGAGTGGTACTGGCTGAATTTGACAATATCGGAAAGGACAATTTTACAGCGGTTAAAATATATAGTTATTTCAGCAATACAGCGCCGGTCTATCTGGAACTTTATAAGCCCGGAACTACTACTACTACGCCTTATACCGGATCTGAGATCATTAAAGTAAAAATAAAACAGGACATGGGAGCCAATCTGATCGTTCTTCAGGAAAAAATGGAAAATGGGCTTCCTGTGGTAAAAGGAGAAATTGATGTAGCAGATTATCTGTAATAAGTTAGTTTCTATGAAGAAATATTTTAATTTTCAGCTACTGTTGCTGTTGGTCGTTTCACTCTTTATCTTATCATGCAGTAATGATGATGAGGGAGGTCCTGGTTTTCCTGACGGAAGCACGGAATCTGTCAACCTTTGGGTACAGGACAGCATGAGACGGTACTATTACTGGGCAGATCAGATGCCTGCCAAACCGGATTATCATCTTCCGGTGAAAGACTTTTTTAAAAGTTTACTGGCTTCCCAGGATCGTTTTTCATTCGCTGTAGATACAATGGATCCTTCATCGTATCCACGTTCTGTGCGGAATATGTATGGTTTTGATTATGCGGTTATCCAATTGCCCGACGGAAGCGTCGTAACCACCATAAAACTGGTCATGAAAAGCTCTCCGGCATTTAATTCAGGACTGCAGAGGGGCATGATCATCACAAAGATCAACGGCAAAACCATTACAGCTGCAAATGCGGAGGAGCTGACTTCCTCCATTAAAGATCAGACTGTTATAGAACTCACGGTAGGAGAGTGGAAAAATGGTTCTGTTGAGAATGAAAAAAATATTAAAGTCTATTACGGGTACTCTTTAGATCAGCCTTTAGACTCTAAAATATTTGAACAAAATGGCAAAAAGACAGGCTATCTCTATATCTATGATTTTCCGGATGGAATGACACCGACCCTGAATCAGAAATTTTCACAATTCAAAGCGGCGGGAATACAGGAGCTTATTCTGGATCTCAGGTACAATTATGGAGGCTCTGTTTCCTCAGCAGCAGCCCTCTGTTCACTCATTCCGTCAGGAATTACCTCTTCTTCACCATTCATTATTTATAAAGGAAACAAAAACGGAGGTGAAGTAAAAAGGACATTTGCCGAGCAAATTGCTTATGATCCTCATGCTCTGGATTTTAACAACCTTCGCGCCAACGCTTTGGGTCTGAATAAAGTGTATATCCTTACCTCAAACAGTACGGCATCTGCCTCGGAGATTGTTATCAATAATCTTAAGCCTTATATGCAGGTAGTTCAGGTAGGAGAGGTGACATTGGGTAAAGATATGGCAGGATTTCTGGTCGAAGATAAAAGAAAGCCTAAAAAGATTTCCTGGCAGCTTCATCCGGTGATTTATAAAGTTTTTAATGCCAATGGGGAAGGGGCTTACAGTAAAGGGATTGATCCCCAGATTACCGCCAACGAATTTGCCAAACTTCCTTTGCTGCCATTGGGAGATTCCGAAGAGTCTTTGATTTCATCAGCCCTGAACAGTATTTCTTTAAAGTCAGCTGGTAAACATGCTTTGGACGAAAGAGTTAAGGTTTTGTTTCAGAGTGATACGCCTTCAGCAGCCATTGGAAAATGACCGTCTTTTTTAATTTTAACACCAAAATCAACAGCCATGCAGGGAATAGAACCTAAATTTCACAGCAGCCTTACAGACCGTATGGAATATTACCGTGGTCTGCTGAAAAAAGCTGCTGGTGATCCTGATATTCAGCCTTCTGATATGATTTCGAAAGTCTCGGAATTAAGTAAATTATACGAGGATTATCTGGCCAATAAGAAACAGCTGGAAAGGAGCATAAAAAATTACAGACAGTATCATAATGATCTGCGTAAGCAACTCACCTTACGGGTGCGGGAATTAAGAAGGAAAGTGAGGCAGAGGTAACTGTGTTTTCAAATCTGAATGCGTTGGGCAATTAGTGCAAAATTCATACATTTATAAAGTTTAAGTTGACAGACGACGTTGTATGAATTTTGATTGGTCTTATTTTTCCGGTTTTGTAAAAATATTCTGGCAGTTCTCCTGGCCGCAGTGGATGATATTCAGCCTATTGTCTAATCTTCTTTTATGTATATTTTCAATAGGTCTGTACCAGTTTATAGAAACAACATGTCGCAAAAAACAGCTTCAGAAACAAAATCACCCCATTACCGCATCTGATTTTTACCTCACTCTTCTTACGGTGTTCTGCAACAGTGGAGTCATGCTGTTGGGAGCATACTTATGGAAAAACAATTGGATTATTTTGGATCAAAACTTTTCGGTGCTTTCAGTTGCTTTGGAAACTATTACTTTGATCCTTCTGATGGATCTTTTCATGTACTTTTTTCATTATGCTGCCCACTTTCCTTTGGTGTACAAAATGCTGCATGGAAAACATCATGAGCATGTAAGCACCAATTTTCTGAGTCTTTTTGTACTACACCCCTTTGAAACCATCGGTTTTGGTGTAATGATCTTAGGCTTATTGATGGCCTATGATTTTTCTATGGTATCCATTGGTCTTTATCTTCTGATCAATCTTATTTGGGGAACGATAGGACATCTGAACAGGGAGTTCTTCCCTGCATCTTTTGATCGTCTTTTTGTGGGAACGACCAGATTTCATAACCAGCACCATTTGGATGAAAGCAAAAACTTTGGCTTTTATACTTCGATCTGGGACAGGATTTTTGGGACCTATCGACCTTAAAAAATAAAAAAGTAACCATTTCTATTTCTATTCCGGACACTTTAAATTTCAATCTACATTCCGCTATTTGCTCTTATTTTGATATGGCGTTAAGAACATGTCATTTTTATATTGAAAAACAGTTTTAAAATATTTTTTATGCGACATGTTCTGTCGCTGTGCCGGAATATCTTTGTGCCAGAAGTTTAACATCATATAAAAAACACCATCATGTGATAAATTTCTCATTAAATCTCATTTGGGAGACTTGCATGGTGTTAAAAAAATGTTAAATTTGCCCGGCTGAATATAAAAACTAATATTAACCTAAAAACGCAAATAGATGAAGAGATTCTATTTTGGTGCACTTTCTTTATGCACGATCCTTTCCCTGTCGGGGCAGGAGATATTATGGGAAAAATCTATCAAATCCTCTACTCAGGATTTTCTGAGTCAGGTGACCACTACCATTGATCAGCAATATCTTATTTCCGGAAGCAGTATTCAAAGCAATAAGCTTCAAACGGACAGTAAGCAGAATAGCGGCTACGATTTCCATTTAATCAAACTCAATCAACAGGGCGAACAGATGTGGGAAAAATACTTTTCAGGAAATAACCATGATTATCTGTCCGCTTCGGTGACTACTCAGGCGGGAGGGGCGCTTATCGCAGGAACTTCCTACTCATCGAAAGGTCTGGATAAAAAAGACGATTCCAAAGGAGGTTCAGACATCTGGCTGATCAGGATCAATGAATTTGGTGATGAGCTTTGGCAGAAAACACTCGGGACCTCTGCAGATGAAGAAGCAAGAGCTGTTATTCAGACGACAGATCTTGGATTTTTCGTCGCAGGAAATGTACAGAACTCAGCCAAAGGTTTTGGTTCAAAGGATATTCTGGTGGTGAAACTCGACAAAGACGGTAAGGTCTTATCTGAAATAATGTTAGGTGGAAAAGGTTTGGATGATGTGGAAAAGATGATTCCAACAAGGGATGGTGGTGCCTTGTTAGGGGCGTATTCCAGAAGCAATATCGGAGGCTCAAAGAAGATCGAAAACTTTGGAGAAGGAGATTATTATATCATCAAGCTTAATAAGGAAGGAAAGGTTGAATGGGAAAAGAACTATGGAGGAAAAGGCGATGATCACCTCAGAACACTGGCATTAACATCTTCCGGATTTTTGATTGGCGGAGAATCCAGATCCGAAAGATCTGGCAATAAATCCGTTGGTATCGAAGAAGGAACCGATTTATGGGTGATCTCTTTGAACGAGAGAGGTGAAGAAATCTGGCAGAAATCTTACAGTTTTGGAAACCGTGATATTCTGATGGGAATGAGCGTGATTAATCAGAGCCAAGATTCAGGAGCCAGGAACCAGGACCTCACCAAAGGAATCTTACTTGGTGGCTACACTCAGGCAGAAGGAAGAATTGAAGCCAATGATGAAAGTTTTTGGATGCTGTATCTGGATCAGGACGGAAAAGAGCAATGGAGAAAACACGTGAAAGGAGAATCTAAAAAACGGGAAGAAAGACTTTCAGATATTAAACTCAACAGAGACGGCTCCATTATTCTGGCAGGGACCAGCGCCGATGAACTGGGAAAAGAGAACTGGAAAATCATAAAATTAGGCGACAAACAAATTGATCAGTTGATTGTAAAGCAAGACATCAAAATCTATCCGAATCCTGTATCAGATTATGCTTACATAGAAATAGGCTATGATTTCAAAGAAGCTGATATTTTGGTGTATGATATGGGCGGAAGACAGCTTCAGAGCTTGAAAACTAAGAATAAAGTGACAAAAATTAATACTCAGAATTTAATTCAGGGCGCTTATCTGGTGACCATAAAAACGGATACAAATAAAACAGCGAATGCTAAACTGATCAAAAAATAAAAAACACTAATAAAAATGAAGAAAATTGCCATCTGTGCAGGTCTTATACTTGCCAATACTTTTGCTGCACAAGAACTAAGTAATTTAATGCGGGGCGGTCAAAATGACGACGAACTGTCCCCCAATGTAAATCCTCCCTCTCCAGAATCTTATTACAGAACCCAGTATGGAAATTTACAGTTTAATGAATTTAGGGGAAACCCCAATGTAGATATTCCGATTCATACTCTGACCTCCGGTAAACTCAAACATCCAGTATCTTTATTATATACAAAGGCTGGTGTGAAGGTGAACGATACCCCCAATACTGTAGGAATGAACTGGATACTGGAAGCTGGAGGAGTTATTAACAGAACGATATTTGACAAAGCAGATGAGACGGTAAGCAACAGGATTTTGCTGAGTCTTGATGATCTCAGCTACCTTTACAGCCAGCAGGGAGAATTGGCACTGGTGACCTATGCCAGAGAGCTTACCTCCAATTTTGACCACCAGCCCGATATTTTTAATTTTTCATTTCCGGGATATAATGGAAGTTTTTATCTTGACCGAAATTTCCAACCTGTTCTTTTGACCCAGGACAATAATCTGAAAATTGAAACCGTAGGTATCTTTAAACAAACTTACAGCTTTATTATTACGACCAACGACGGAACAAAATATACCTTCGGAGGTACAGGAGCTACAGAGAAAACAAGAGTAAGGGCCAATCTCTTTCTTAATGGGGTAACCAGTTTCTATTTAACCAAAATAGAAGATACGGCAGGAAATAAGATTGAATTTACCTATACACAGGTCAGTCCAAACGTTACTTTGCTTGGTTTAAATGAACGTCAGTCTCTGGATAAAAGATTATTTGATATGGGGCCGGCGGCTGAAGGTCAGCTGATAGCCCCTTCACTAACTCCTTACAGTCAGTCTATCAAAAAAATAGATATCAATGATCCTAAAATTCTGACACAGATTACGGCAGGCAATGAAAAAGTGACTATTAATTATGCGACAGCGCCATCCGAAACTTTTCAGAAAATAGGGAATATTGTTATTGCTTCTCATAATGTTAATATTAAAAAAATTGCATTTGAGTATATCAATAATTCGGCAATAGACCGCCAGAAAAAACGTTTTTTTCTGGAAAGGGTGAAAGAATTTACGCTGAAAAACGGACAGGAAAATTTTGTACAGGAATACAGACTTGAATATGATAATCCTTTAAACCTTCCCGACAGACTGTCATTCAGCATGGACTATTTGGGATACAGCAATGGTAAAAGTAACCTGCAAACAATGCTTCCCAATTTGAATTTATTTGGAAGCCAGTACAGTGTTTTTAACCAGGTTTCTGGCTATTATGCAGACCGGACACCGGATTTTAATTTTACAAAAAATGGAACGCTGACTTCCATTACCTATCCTACCAAAGGCAAAACTGTTTTTGAATATGAACCCACATACGCAAGAAAAACAAACCCCGTACAGGGCGAAAAACAAATAGTTATAGGAAATGCCGAGGCTATGTGGGCGGACAATTCCTTAATTGATTATGGTCTTGTAAGTTCACGTCTTCCTTTATCTGCAGAATCTGCAGGCAGTCTGCAGTCTTCAGAGGTAGAAGGAAGTGATGTTCAGATAGAATTGAAACTGCATTCAAACGAAACCGGTACCTATGCGGATAAAGGACGTGCCCAATTTGAAATTATAGATGGCGTTACCGGGCAGGTTATACTTACCAAAATCATATTTCTTTCTAAAACCGCGCAGTATATTGGTTCGTCCAATGATTTTAGCTTAGAGCCCAACAAAACCTATCTTTTTAAGTATGGCATCGTCAACAATATCTGTCGTCAATGCAGCGGAACTGTTGTGGTAAAGTATCCAAAAAGAAATGAATGGGCGCTTGTAGAGAATGGAAATATCAGGCTTAGAAAGCAATATGATATGTCTGAAAACGGACCCGTGAACTATAAGAGAATTTACTATACCGACTTTCAAAGTATCAATAACACCAATAGTCTTAGCTTCCAGTACATCCCCGAATTCAGATCTAACAGGTTTGACCAGAAGCCCTATGTTCCTTACTATGATCCTATTTCCGGACTTCCTCCGGCAGGTATCAGCCACGTCGGCAGTATTTCAGAAACTATACTTAACTCAGAGCTGCAGATATCGATGGTCCAGAGATCAATCTCGTCAATGTCCGGCACGAACGGAGAGCTTACTGAATATTTAGACAATATTTATGACCCAGTCTATCCTGTGGTCAATATCAGCTATGGAGGAGATGAATTTGAGAAGGGTGGTGAAGAAAAAAGATTTACAACAAGTAATATCCACAACAGCTATAGCTTCAGACCTCCAACGGACGATGGCATGTTCAGCAGTTGGGGCAGTGCATTAAGTGAAGTTTCCGTATCAGCACAAAATACATTGTTCTGGAATATCCCTTTGGGCAATCTCAGCGGGAAGCTTATTTCAAGCAAAGTATTCGGAAACAAAAACGGACAGCTGTATTTAAAAACAGCTACACAGAATGATTACCGTTCTGATCAGGTGGGGCTTATATCAAGTGTGGCAGGAATGACCCTGTTCCCACTGGTGTTTATTCCTACCGGATCAAATAGCAACACCTACATCAATAATATGTATATCACCGGGTATATGCTTCCTTCCTATTCTGTTTATCTGGACAAAAGTGTCTCAAAAGAATACCTGGAAGATGTTCCTCTCAGTACACAGGACGACGCCAGTTATAAAAAGATAACGACCATCACCAATTATCTTTATAATAATCCGGACAAACAACTTTCCAGAGCCACCACCGTATTTGCAGATTCTGTTATTCGGGAAACGGCTTATGCCTACGCCGGTGATAAAGGAAACCAAAAACTGGTTAATGCCAATATCATAGGAATTCCTTTAGAAACTGAGGTTAAAGAAAATAGTAAAACGATCAGCAAATCGGAGATCAAATATGAGAATACAACCGATTTATTTCCAAGTTCTGCTGTATCCTACGATTTGCAAAGCAGTGCTCCCTCTACCCAAGTCACATATGACTTGTATGACTCTAAAGGAAATCTGCAGCAATACACTGCGAAGAATGGAATTTCAACCGCGATCATCTGGGGCTACAATCAAACCCAGCCCATTGCCAAGATTGAAGGAGCAAAGCTTTCGGACATTCCACAGACTCTCATAGACAGTATTGTGAATACATCTATCACCGACGCGCAAACAGGCACTGATACTTCTGAACAGGCACTGATCGATGAATTAGATCTGTTCAGAAATAACACAAGATTATCAGGCTATCAGATTAGCACCTATAGCTATGATCCATTAGTTGGTGTGAAAAGCATCACCCCTCCCCAAGGAATCAGAGAAGTTTATATTTATGATACAGCCAATAGGCTGAAAGAAGTCAGAGAAAACAATCAGACAGGCAAAATACTGAAAGAATACAAGTACAATTATAAAAACTAACAGACGATGAAAAAACTTATTATTCCTATTGGTATTCTGATGATGGGAGTCATGCATGCCCAGCAGATATCTCCGAGTACCACAGAAAATTTCGTGTATTCCAAAACCTATCTTGATTATAATGCCTCGGGCCAGCCTACAAAAACAGCTGAAACGGTTCAGTATTTTGATGGATTAGGAAGGCCAAAGCAAATCGTTAATGTAAAAGCTTCACCTCTCGGAAAAGATGTGGTCACCCATATTGAATATGATGCATTCGGAAGACAGGCCAAAGACTTTCTTCCCGTTCCTCAGGCGGGAACGCTGAACGGGGCTATTGTCCCTTCTTCATTGGCCAATGCTACTCAGCCCGATATTTATGGTTCAGAAAAGATTTTTTCAGAGAAAGTGTTTGAAAACTCTCCATTAGACAGAATTTTTGCCCAAAAACAGGTGGGGAATGCCTGGAGCGATAAACCCATAACCTTTAGTTATGATACCAATAAGGTCAATGAAGTCTATCAATACAAAACTTCCACGACATGGGAAAACGGAGCGACTAAAAGTGGTTTGAGTCTGTCAGCGACCGAAACCTATCCTGCAGGTCAACTATATAAAAATACGGTAAAAGATGAAGACGGAAACCAAACCATTGAGTTCAAAAATGGCAGAGGTCAGGTTATACTGCTGCGAAAAGTAGTGAATGCCTCAGAAAATGCAGATACCTATTATGTATACAATGAATACAATCAGCTTGCTTTTGTTGTTCCGCCATTATTAGCTAAAATCAAAAGCTGGAGCCAGGCAGATCAGGATAATCTGGCCTATGAATACCGCTATGACGGTAGAAACCGCCTGGTAGAAAAGAAACTTCCGGGTAAAGGTTGGGAAACGATGATTTATGATAAACAGGACAGACTGGTAGGGACGCAGGATGCCGAACTTCGGAAAAAAGGACAATGGCTTTATACCAAGTACGATCAGTTTGGAAGAGCTGCGATTACAGGACTCGCAACAGGGAGTACAGGAACAACACCAGGGAGTATAAGAATTGCTGAGCAGACTATTGTGGATGGGTACGATTCCAATAATGTCAACAGGCTCACTACCGCATTTTTTGAAAGACAGGGAATGGATGTGTATTATGGAAATCCGGATACCAGCTATCCCAATTCTTCCAAGTGGATCACTTTACTGTCTCTGAATTATTATGATTCTTATCCCGCTTACAGCTTCAATCCTTCTGTTTCAAATGTTTTGGGAGAAACGGTTCTCACAGGTACCATAACCGACGGAAAAAGCACGAAAGGACTTCCGGTAATGAGCTTTGTAAAGAATATCGAAGATGATAACTGGACGAAGAATTACACCTATTATGATACGAGAGGCCGTGCAGTTGGAACTTACTCTATCAACCATCTGGGAGGATATACCCAAACAGAGTCCAAACTGGATTTTGCAGGCGTTCCGCAGACTGTTATCACAAGACATAAAAGATTGAAAACAGACACTGAAAGAATAATCACGGAAAATTTCACTTATGACCATCAGAACAGACTATTGGTGCATAAACATCAGGTAGACAGTAATCCCGAAGAAATTCTTGCTCAAAACAAGTACAATGAGCTTTCCCAGCTGGAATCTAAGAAAGTAGGAGGAGTATCTTTAGGATCTGCTCTTCAGACTATAGATTACAAATATAATATCAGGGGCTGGATGACTCAGATTAATGATCCTGCAACTTTGGGAAATGATTTGTTTGGCTATAAAATCAAGTACAATCAGGTTGAGGGGCTGGAAACGCCTAATACAGATTACACGGATTTGAAAGTAAAGCCTAAATTCAATGGCAACATTGCTGAAGTGGACTGGAGAACTTCTACGGCTTCCAACGACAATCTCAGAAGATACGGATATGTATATGACAGCTTAAACCGACTCACAGCTGGCTTTTATCAGAAAGACAGTAATCCATCTGCTAAAGAATATTTTGAAAAGATAGACTATGATTTTAATGGTAATATTACGAATCTGAAAAGATCTTCCAGTTTATGGGGAAATACAAGTGCTGCACTTATTAATAATATGGATTATAATTATGAAGGAAACAGGCTTATTTCGGTTAAAGATAATGTACCCAATTTAAAGGGGTATAATGGGGGAGAAATTAAGTATGATGATAATGGGAGCATGACGGAAAATAAAGATAAAGAGCAAGAAATTATCTACAATTTTCTAAATTTACCTTCTACTGTTTCTGTAGGTGGTGGTAGGAGAAGAACTTCTTTAAACTATATCTATAGGGCAGATGGTGTGAAAGTCAGAAAGGATCAGGTTTTACAAGATGGCACTAAAACAACCGATTATCTGGATGGCTTTCAATACGCACCGGACCAGAATGTGTGTGTGCTCTGTCCTCCTCCAATAGCTTCCCTTCAGTTTGTGCCAACCTCAGAAGGCTACTTTGATTTTGCGAAAAATAAGTATATTTACAATTTCACGGATCATTTAGGAAATGTAAGACTAAGCTATATGCAGGGAAGTGCAGGATTGGAAATTATTGAAGAGACCAATTATTACCCGTTCGGACTGGCACATGATGGATATAATGCTGTTGGAGGGAATAATTTGTACCAGTATAAGTACAATGGTAAAGAACGTCAAGAGACGGGTATGTATGATTATGGCGCGAGGATGTATATGCCGGATATTGGGAGATGGGGAGTCGTGGATCCTCTGGCGGAAACTTCAAGAAGATGGAGCCCTTATAATTATGTATTTAATAATCCTATAAGATTTATTGATCCAGATGGAAGACAAGTTATGGATCCGGGAGATAAATTTAAAAATATCAGATCTGCAGCGGTTGATTTTGGAAAACAATATAATGGATTATCTATTAATTATAATGCTGAAGTTAGTACTCTTTTTTATAAAGCGGTGGATACAAATGGAGAAACATATTATAGTTATTCTATCCCAGAAATGGGTTCTCAAGGTATGACAAGTGGAATAACTCCTGACCAAGTTGCCGAAGTATCAAAATTAGGAGAAATAGTTGGTAATGGCCATACGCATGCTGGAGATATGGATCTTATACAGATGGATAGAAAAGATTATAGTTCAGCAAATAAATTTTCAGATAGGGATATTAGTAGCTATAAAAATACTCTAATTGATAGTAATGGTAAGAAGGAAGACAATGGTTTAGGAAAGCCTGTTATAGGATATGTTGCAGGTCCAGATGGAGGTTTGAGGGAATTCATTCCGGGTGTTAGTAATAATTCTGATTCTGCAAAAAAAGATGCTGCTGGAATACCTGTAAAAAATTATGACATTCCTGTGGATAGTAGTTTACCGTCAGATCCTAGTTCAAAGTCTTTAAGATTAAATAATATTGTACCAACAAATATGCCGAATGTATTACCTAAAGGGTTTGATTCTGAGCAACCTAAAAGATATTAAATATGTTAAAAAGGATTTTATTGTCTTTATGCTTTTTACCATTATTGATGGTAGCACAACATAATAAAAATGAAAAGTGTAAAGATAAAAATAGAGGAATAGATCAGCTGCCCTGTACAATTGCATATCGCTATGGTACAGATATAATTCCTGATGAAGATGCTGCAATAAAGTATATAGATATTCTTATAAATAAAAGAGAATTACTGAATCCAGAAAGAGCCAAACCTTACCAGATTAGTTTGATTGCAGATAATAAAATTTGGCACATTATTGTAAAAAATTACAATTGCAGGAATTGTAATATATATATCAATATCAATAAAAATACAGGTGAAGTATTGAATTTTTATAGATCAGAAGATTAAAATCTGATCTTGTGCCTCGCTCCCGCACGATTGCATCTTGTGGTGAAGTAATAATAACAAAACCACTGCTACTTAGCAGTGGTTTTTGTGTTGTGAAATTTTTTCTATTTTGTATATGAAAACAGAACTATCGTACAGCTTTTATCAGTATAAAGATCATTTGGGAAATGTAAGTTTCACCAAAAGCAGCACAGACGCTCCTGAAATTTTAGATACCAACAACTATTATTATTTCGGGTTGAACCATATTGGAGGAAATGGGTTGAACAGTTCCGGTTTTGGAAGCTGGCAGAGCTATAATTACAACGGAAAAGAGCTTCAGGAGACGGGTATGTATGATTATGGAGCTAGAATGTATATGGCGGATATTGGAAGATGGGGGTGAAGACTTTCCCTTTTTGAAGACTTTCTCTTTTTCAAATAGTTAATAAATATAAAATACACTCTAATAGACTAAAACTTCTTTAGCATACAACTAAGGACTCAGTCCATTTTTTCATCGTACAGTCAGCTACAAGTTATCACTAGTTTTAGAATTTCATTTTTAAAAAACCGTTATATTTACCAATATCGTGATCACTTGAGAAATACAAGGGTAAGTTTTGCCAAAAACAGCGCAGGCGTAGTAGAAATCACAGATGCCAATGATTATTATCCTTTTGGAATTGATCCAAAATCTAGGGCTCAAACGCCAACAGCCACTGGTTTAACAGATTCTCCTTTTTTTGTAAGCCTTGGTCATGAATTGGGGCATAAAAAAGATAAAAATATATACACAGAAGGAGGTTGGTTTTAAAAAGAAGATATAATTATTATGACAATGTTAAACATACAAAAAAGAAATAATTACCATTATTTAACCATTTTTTTTATTCTGTTTTGCATGCAATCATGTTATGCGCAAAATGATAAAATTAAAACTTTTTTTGAAGCAGAAAAAAGTAGAAATTATCAAGATTGTATAAAACAGTCAGGTGTAAATGCAATTAAGCAAATAAATGAAAATCAGGAGGTAATAAAGTTAATGACTAATGGTTGTAAATCACGAGGAACTATTTTTGATAATTTTATAGATGGTGCTATGACTTTGCTATCCTCATCCAAAGATAAAGGAGGAGATTTTATTATTTTCAATTGGAAAGTTTATTCTCCTTACATTCCGGCTCCTACTGTTACAATGTTTCAAACAGATAAAGTTAACGTAGTAGAGTTTACATATTACGATGAAGAAAATAATAAATATGACAGTATCTTAAGAAGAAAGATTTATGAGGAAAAAGAAGAAAAATTTAAGAGTGAATTTCTTTATATCAAAACTAACTTAAGTGGAGAGATATTGGAAGAAAATTTATCTCGGTATTCACGTAATGATTACTATATTATTAAAAGGATTGGGGGGAAACTCTTTTTTTATACATTAATTAATGGGAATGTAAAGCAAGTTCAGCAATAAATAACATAGCATCAATTTGAGTGAACAGGAAATGCTTTCTTTGGACAGAATACGTATAAAAATTATAAGTTTCAGGAGCAGGAACTTCAGGAAACAGGTTTCTATAGCTTTAAGTGGCGAAACTATATGCCTGATGTTGGTAGGTTCTTTAATATAGATCCTTTGAGTGAAAAATATGCTTATCAATCACATTATAACTTCTCTGAAAACAGAGTTTGGATATCCTAATTTAGCTTCCAGTTAAAGTTAAGCATAAAACCTTAATTTTAACTTATGAAACGAGAGCGAAAAATCTACGATCCAGCTTTTAAAACCAAAGCCGTTCAATTAAGTAATGAGCGAACTAATATCTCGGAACTCGCACGAGAACTCGGAATTGCAGTCAC
>NZ_JPRI01000004.1 GCF_000737765.1 Chryseobacterium vrystaatense
CTTACCGTCTTTGTCGAGTTTCACCACCAGAATATCCTTTGAACCAAAACCTTTGGCTGAGTTCTGTACATTTCCTGCGACGAAAAATCCAAGATCTGTCGTCTGAATAACAGCTCTTGCTTCTTCATCTGCAGAGGTCCCGAGTGTTTTCTGCCAAAGCTCATCACCAAATTCATTGATCCTGATCAGCCAGATGTCTGAACCTCCTTTGGAATCGTCTTTTTTATCCAGCCCTTTTGATGAGTAAGAAGTCGATGCTACTAAAAAGCTTCCGTCCTGAGCAGCAACCGTAGCTGATAAATAGTCGTGGTTATTTCCGGCAAAAAACTTTTCAAAAGTTTCCTGACCCTGCTGATTCAATTTTATCAAATGCAGGTTGTAGCCGCTGTTTTGCTTACCTCCGGCTGTTTGAAGCTTGTCACTTTGAATACTGCTTCCGGAAATTAAGTATTGCTGGTCGATGGTGGTGGTTACCTGACTCAGAAAATCCTGAGTAGAGGATTTGATAGATTTTTCCCATAATACCTCCTGGGCCGACAAGCCAAGGATCGTGCATAAAGTAAATGCACCAGAATAGAATCTCTTCATCTATTTGCGTTTTTTAAGTTAATATTAGTTTTTGTATAAAGTCCGGCACATTTAACATACTCACAGATCTCTTTACAGAGATTTAACATGGAGTTTATCACTTACCTGTGTGTTTTAAGTAGTGTTAAGTATTGCTGTGTCAAAGATATAATCACAGGGCGACAAAGTAGGTCGTATTATTTTTTATATCATTTGAATCGTACACTGGTAATGTAATATTTATTTTCATTCGACAATCGAAAGTAAAAAACATTCTTCAAATATTTTTTTAAGAAGGATTATTTTCATTTAAAAAACAATCTAAATGATCTGTTGATGAGTTTGCCTAAGGTTTGCCTTTAAATCGAATAGAGTAAATATCAATTTAAAGAGAAAAAAAAGCCCTTTTTTATTGATACAGCAAGGATATGACGGGATATTTATATTTAAACGGTCTATGGACTGGCGGACTTTTTTACTCAATCGCAAAAGTCAAAAAAGATCTTATTGATATAAACACTTTAGTTATAAAAGTTTATTGTGCTGAAAATTAATAAGTATACATAAAAACAAAAATCAGAGAGTTTCTTAAAAACTTCTGTGCACTTTTTCCGCGCAATATATGGTCTTCAAAAACTAACTGAAGTGTCAAAAACTTTTGTGCCTGTTGTGCTAAAAAATAGACAAGTAAGATCGGCAAGAGATTTACGGACCGCTTTTTCTACTCCTGTGAATAAAATATTTAATTTTTTAAAAATTATCTGCATACTGTCAATAGCTGTCTGGAGGACACTCACACGCTTTTTCAAATACTTTAACGTAAGTTTAACTCTAATTGTAAATTCTGCTTTCGCTGATATCCTCAGTAATACCGTATTTTTGCGGTCAATAAAATAATGGGATATGGGATTGTTTGATATGTTTACACGGGAGATCGCAATAGATTTGGGAACAGCTAATACCCTTATCATATATAATAATAAAATCGTCATAGACCAACCCTCGATTGTTGCTATTGACCGGGCTTCAGGAAAACCTATTGCGGTCGGATCACAGGCAAAACTTATGCAGGGTAAAACCCATGAAAATATCCGCACCATACGTCCTCTGAAAGATGGCGTTATTGCAGATTTTCATGCGTCTGAACATATGATCAAGGAATTTATTAAGCTTATTCCGGATCTTAGCGGAAAATTTATGCAGCCTGCTCTTAGAATCGTGATATGTATTCCTTCAGGAATTACGGAAGTGGAGAAAAGAGCGGTAAAAGATTCAGCACTGAAAGTGAATGCTAAGGAAGTAAAGCTGATTTACGAACCAATGGCAGCAGCTATCGGAGCGGGAATTGATGTAGAAAACCCTGAAGGGAATATGATCGTTGATATAGGTGGAGGGACGACTGAAATTGCAGTAATTGCCCTGGGAGGTATTGTCTGCGACAGATCACTTAAAATTGCTGGAGACGTTTTCACCAATGATATTGCCTATTTTATCAGGTCACAGTATAATCTGGATATCGGGGAAAGAACCGCAGAAAGAATCAAAATTGAGATAGGCTCCGCAATGGAGGAACTCGAATTTGCATTGGAGGATATTCCTGTACAGGGACGAGACCTGATTACCGGGAAGCCGAAAGAAATCATGGTAAGCTATAAGGAAGTATTCAAAGCGCTTGATAAATCGATCATGAGAATTGAAGATGCGATCATGGAAACTCTTTCCATTACACCGCCGGAACTGGCATCAGATATCTACAAAACAGGTATTTATCTTGCCGGAGGAGGAGCTTTGCTTAATGGGTTGGCAGACAGAATTCATCTGAAAACAGGATTGCCTGTTTGTGTGGCAGAAGATCCTTTAAGAGCTGTTGTCCGTGGGACAGGTATTGCGCTTAAGAACATCAATAAGTTTAGATTTTTGATCAAGTAATCAGCTTGATCACTAAAATCATCTTAATAAGCTCTGTTAATCAATAGGGTAGGATAGGCCTTGTATTAAATATTGTTCTGATGATACATTGTTAAAATGAATATTTCTTTTAGAGAAAAATCGTCCATTTTCTTACATTAAAACCGGATCCCGGCATGGTAAAAACGGCATGGGATCCGCTAGATATTATTTAAGAAATCAGTCAGATTTTCATTTTTTTCCAATCCGATTTTAGATTTTATTTTTGCCTTATATACTCTGATGGTACCCATGGTGGTATTGTCTAAAGAGGCAATTTCTTTAGAGGAAAGATTCATCCTGAAATAAATACAGAGCTTAAGTTCTTTTTTGGTAAGAAAGGGAAATCCGTTGGACAATTTTTGAATAAACTGGTCATTTTCACCATAGCTTTCAGTCATCAGATCATAATTCTTCTTGTCGATTTCTATCAGGTTACTGATTTTGAAAAACAGATCATTTAATGTTTTTTCTATATCAGTATTTTTTACTTTTTTTATCTGTTTGATATTTTCGAAAAAGACTTTTTCAGTTTCCATTTTTAAATGAAGATTCTGCTGTAGATTCTTAATCCTTTCCTCCTGAAATTCAATATTCTGTTTCAGGATCTCTTCATTTTTTTCGAGTATCAGTTTTTGATTTTCGGCGATTTCCTTTTCTTTGAGGGTATTCTTTCTGGTATAAATAATCATGATCATGAATATGGTCACAGATAAGACAATCAGAATCATTAAAAATGTATTTCTTTTTTTCTGACTGTTGATCTCATAATCACTTTTTTCATTGATCGTTTTGAGCATATAATTATTCAGGATATCGGAAGTCTGTTTTAAGTTTCTATGATTTTCATCATCGGAAGCATGGTTGAGCAGGATGAGCTTTTCTGAAATTTTTTGCAGGTTGTTGAAATCATGATGGCGGGAATAGTATTTTTGAATGACTTCATTGACATTAATTTTTTCATGCGTTTTCTGTAATTGAGGTTCGATACCAACTAAATAATCTATGACTTCCTTTTCTTTATCTGTTTGTTTGATAGCAGCATAAATGTCAAAAAGTCTTTCTGAGGTCATGATGCTGTTCGAATACAGCTTTTTTATTTTATAATAATTGAATTCCTGCAGGAGTAATTTTTCGGCAGTCAGAAAATCTCCATTTTTATAATAGTAGAACCCTAAATTACCTTTCATATGAGTAAGAAAAGTAATTTCATCAGGTCTTAAATTATTTTTACTTTCCAAAATTTCAATGCCTTTCTGTGTTTTCAGGATAGCCAGGTCATTCTTATTGAGCTGATCATAGGTAAGCCCAAAATTATTATACATTGATGCGATAAAGTACTGTTCATCGGGAAGCAGACTTTTAAGACTCTTATCGAAATAATAAAGCGCTTTATCATAATTTTCCTGGTTATAATAAAATCTTCCTTTGATGTGATACAGGTGTGGGGTATACTTTGTGATTTTCAGTTTATCGTTCCAGTGTATCGCCTGATCAATAAACTGCATGGCCAGTTTCGGGGAGCTGTTTTCAAATTGGAAAGCCAGATTAAAGTTGCAGGACATGGAAATGAATTCGTACTCATCGTTATTGAGTTTTAATATCTCATAGGCGAGGGGAACCTGCTTCAAATTGGTATCACGAAACAAATACATTTTCGTGTATTTACTGCTTATTAAATATTCTTTTTTTCCGGTCTTTTTATATTTTTCAAGTTCCTTATCCGATAGTTTAATGATTTCTTTTGGCTGGTTGATAAGGGATGTAGACTGTTGATCAATTTGATTAAAATATTCATTAAAACGGTCATCTTTGAATGTGCATGAATGAATGGCGGACAGAAACAGAAAAAATAAAATAGATCTCATTAACTAAAAAAAATAATGTGTAAGATTACTTAAAATTTTTGTAAAAATTAGGGATAGAAGTTAAATATTTCATATAAAAACTTATTAACACTTTTAAATTGTTAAAATATTGATCTGTTGTTTTTTACGGTTTTAATTCATAACGCTTTTGTTATGAATTAACGCATTTTGCTAACAATTTTAAACGCCCCGGATATGGAATAACTCAAATATTTGATATTGATTTGCGGAATATTTCGAGGTACTCAACACGGGTACAAATTGTATAGCAACACTCAAAAAAAAACAAATGAAACTCACATTTCTGACAATAGGTATTTCCCTATTTTCAACGACTGCCTATTCACAGATTGGTATCAATACACCAACTCCTTCTGCAGCTCTTGATATTGCAGGTAAAGGCAGTACAGGCACCACAAAAGCACTTGAGGTCAACAATTCCAATGCAACTGAAATGGTTACGGTTTTAGACAACGGGAATGTAGGTATTAACACTTCAGCCCCTACCCAGAAACTCACGGTGGTAGATCCGCTTAATACCAATTCCTATAACGGGACCGTATCCATACTTTCCGCGGATAAAACTTCAGGAGTAGGAATTGGAAATGCAGGAATTCAGGCTGTCGGTTCCAATACGAACAACAATATTCATATTAATGGAAAGGGTTCCGGCAATATTATTTTACAGCATCCGTCCGCATCTACAGGTGGAGTTGGAATCAATACCAGCAATCCGGCATCCAAATTTAATATGATCAACGGGCGAATGATTGTTTCTGCTGGTGCCAATCCGGACAGTCCGCTGAGTAATGGATGGCATGATTTAGCTGCTCCGGCCAATACAGCGGAAGGAGTCATACTTCGGCTGGTGAATACCTCACCGGTAGCGGTAGGGAACACCAGTATCATAGGTTTTAATTCCTATAATGGAGGAGGAGCGACCTGGGGAATAGGCTCAAGACAGATCAGTACCACGATCTCTGATTCGAAACTTTTTATCGGATGGTCTAATGGCGGAAGTTATCTGGAAAGAATGACCATGGATTCGTCTGGAAATTTAACCATTCAGGGAACAACAGCGACCAAACCTGGCGGAGGAAGCTGGACCGCCGCCTCTGATGCAAGGGTGAAAAAAGAAATCAATCCGTATACTGACGGTCTGGAGCAGCTTCTGCAAATAAAACCCGTGGTTTTTAAATACAACGGGAAGGGAGACACTAAAGACGACCAGAAAAAATATATTGGTGTCATTGCACAGGATATAGAGAAAATAGCCCCTTATGCGGTGACAGAAACTGATATCAAGGTGGATAATTCCGGAAAAGGAATGCTGCAGCTAACGGATGCCGGTTCTTTTACTTACATGACGATCAACGCGATCAGAGAACAGCAGGCAATGATAGAAGCACAGCAGAAAGAAATCACAGAGCTTAAAAAAATACTGCAACAGCAACAGGCTGCCATAAACAAGCTTACAGAAAATTGATCTGTAATGGTGAGAAATGCCCAGTAGCATCTGATACTAAATAAATGGAACTCCATTTTTTCCATACCTGTAAAAATAATTGATACCCCTGAAAGAATCCGCTTTCCCCATCATACGGCGGATTCTTTTATCCGAAAAAACATCTTCTGAAACGAAATCAAATGTATTACCATCATTCAATGAGATAGAGAAAATCCTCAATAAATGATATAATAATGGAAAATTTTAAGAAAATAAATATTGGAATATTAGTAAGACAAAGAGTTAAAGAATGCGAAGTGGAAACCGACCGTATATGTAATTTCTTAAAATGTTCAGAAAAGGAAATTGAAGAGATGTACAAAGCTTCCAGTCTTGACTCGCACCTGTTGCTTCGATGGAGTAAATTATTAAACTATGATTTCTTCAGAATTTATTCCCAGCATCTTATTTTGTATTCGCCACCAGAACGTGCGGGTGTCCATCAGAAACCTGATCATCTGAGGCAAGCGTCCGCTCTCCCTGAATTCAGAAAAAACATCTATACCGTAGAAGTGATAGACTTCATTTTGGAACTCATAAAAACCGGAAAAAAAACGAAATTGCAGGTTATCCATGACTACAAGATACCGAAAACGACATTATACAAGTGGATCAGTAAATATGCTGAAGACTAAATAAAAAAGTTTTAACGGTAAATTTTAAATTATATGAAAACCTGTAAAAATCCGGACTATAAAAAAATCTATACTGATATTCTAAAATTCAAACATCCTGAAAAAAAGGAAGAATGTGAATCTATCCTTTCTAAACACACCTTTTCTGTGCAGGATGTCATCAACATCAACAGAATTATTTTTGGAAATACTGCTGCAGCCAATCTGTCCAGAAACCAAAAACACCGGTCGTATGATCAAAACACAATTTTGGAGATACTGGATTATCAGAAAAAAAATAAATTAAACAATACTCAGTTAGCAAATCATTTTAGACTCAGCAAAAATACGGTGACCAAATGGCGGAAAATATTCAGTAATTAAGGGTGTTTAATACTTGAAGTAATGGGTGTTAATTGACTCATGATGGATTGTGTTTGTGAATTTGCAGTCCGCAAAAAAGCATGAAGAAAATTCTCCATGCTCCTAATAAAAAAGGTAAATGCAATGATTACAGGTATATTTGAAAACGGAAATGACCACCTCAAAATCAGGATTCAAATATTTCTCTATATGGCTTAACGTATACTTTGAAATGGGTTCATTGACTAACTCCCGCTAACTATACTTTTCAATCGGCCGCATTTAGTGCTGATGTCCGTGCTGCATTTCTTCTTTCTCTGTTTTTTCTCCCTCCGGGACATCCACTGTAAAATCTGCGGTATGCACCTGTCCGTCTATATTAAACTGGACCCACATTCTGTAAGTACCGGATTTTTCAATATATGTTTCCGAATAGATCGGAAAACGGTCATTTGACACAGGATGAATATGAAGGAATTCTTTATCCTTTTCGCTGATCATGACAATATGAGCAGATGCTCCCAGATAAGGCTGCAGATCCTCTTCCTTTAATTTCCTGCTGTTGATTTCAACGGATATTTCCAAAGATTGTGTTCTGTTGGTTTTGAAATCGTTTCCATTTTCAAGAGTCACCGTATAGCCGCCAGCTTCTGAAATCAATGGAGGAGACAACTTTTGATCATCTGATCTATGGACTCCCTCTACTTCAATGGTCTGCCTGTTAACAAACTGCGCAGCACCACTCGGTTTAAAATCGGTAAATAAAAGGTATTTACCTCCGTTGGGAAAGGTCTCTGTTATCACATAGGTGCCATCTGCCTGTTCTTCAGGATGTATATGGCGGAACCACGTTAGATCTTCACTGACTGCCATTAAATGTATTTTCATTTCGTGAGAAATCTCTAACGTTACATTCTGATTTTTATTTTTAATGGCAAATATCAGTTCTGTGGGGATTCCGGCCTCTATAGTTTGTGGAAAAGTGCTTAGCTGTACCTGATATTCGTTTGAATTTTCCTGGTGGGCAGCTTTCAGATCCATTCCGCATTTTGGGCATCGGTCTCCCTTCTGGCCTGTTACTTCAGGATGCATAGGGCAGGCATAAATATTTTCATGATCTGTCTGATGGGCATTTTTCATATTCTAATGGGTTTTACTGATTAATCGATTCTCTTTTTAAGAATCTAAAGGCTCTATTTTAAAGCCTGCTTTTTGAACAGCCTGTATTACTTCCTGTTCGCTGCCTTCTGTGGATATGGTAAGTACTTTGTCTTTATGATCGATATCTACTTCCCATTCACAAATACCTTCGGCATCGTTTAGAAAAGGAGTTACTTTCGTTAAACAACCACCACAGTTGATATTGGTTTTGAACTGAAAATTTTGAGTGTTATTTTCCATTGTTTTAAATTTTAATTGTTTCTGATGGTACAAAGGTGAGCAAAATAACGCTCCTCCTTTTTGCGCTATTTTCGATTTGATTTGTAAGATTTACTGATTGCAGGAATCAAATTGACAATGGAGGAATCATATAAAAGAGAGTTGGAGAGCTGAATCGGTTTTCATTAAAAAACAGAGAAAGTAATTGGTAACTTTACAGCATATATATTAGAGGATAACATAACGCTTTACAGCAGTATTCAATAATCGCAGGTAAACATCTGACAATGAAAATACATCTTGAAAAATACAATCCTGATTGGCAACAATCTTTTGATCAGGTAAAAATAGAATTAGTCAGCATCATTGGTGCGCTAAATCCACACATTGAACATATTGGAAGCACTTCGGTTGAAGGACTGTCTGCAAAACCTATTATCGATATTTTAGTTGGTTTAAAAAATGAAAAGGATTTGGAAAAAGTAGCAGATCCACTGATGAGACAAGGGTATTGTTACTATGAAATCTACAATGCCACTATGCCTTACAGAAGATTTTTCACCAGACATAAAACAGATAGCCATCATGCGCCGGGCATTATAAAAAATGAAGAAGATGTTCCGGCAAGTACTGAGGAACACAATCAGAGACTGGCGCATATCCATATTTTGACTTACGGTTCTGAGCACTGGATACGCCATATTGCTTTTAGAGATTACCTGAGAGCCCATCTTGCTGTAAAAGACGCTTATCAGGATTTAAAAAGTAAATTAAGTGATAAAGAATGGAAAGATGGTAATGATTACAATGGCGCAAAAGATATATTTATAAAAACGGAAGAAGCCAAAGCCATCAATTGGTATGAAGCCAATAAACAGGTTTTAGGAGATGACCCTATGATATTGCTTGAGTAAGTCAATATCTCTAAAAAGAAAAAACAGCAAAGATCCTAAAATCTCTACTGTTAATACTAAACTTTATCTATTGAATTCCGGGTCAATTTTTCAAGGTGGGTGGGTGATAGGACTCAATTGATCTTGCTGTAAGTATTTCATTATTTCTTATAAGATTTACTTAAGGGATTTAATAGAAAAAATAGCAATGATAACGGCAAGGGCACATACAACAGCTGCTGATAAGAATGCAGTCTGAAACCCTTCATTAAGGGCAGCAGTATCCGTAGCACCGGCGATTTTAACAGCATTGGTTTTTGCTGCTGAAATTGCAACGACTATAGCCAAACCTAAAGCTGAACCCACCTGATAACTCGTGTTCACCAGCCCGGAAGCAAGTCCCGTTTCTCCCGGTTTAGCCCCAGACATGGAAGCAATAGTCCCCGGAATATAAGCTAATGACATCCCCAACGCACCCAGGAGAGAAGCAGGCAGGACATTGACTAAAAATGTTCCGTCGGGAGGAATAATGCTAAACAGAAGAAGAGACACGGTAAGAGAAATAAGGCCCGCAATCAGATTGTTTTTAAAGCCAAATTTAGCAACCAGTTTGCCTGTAACACCTACCATCAGAAGCATGATCGCAATAGTCATAGGCAACAACGCCAATCCGCTGTTAAAAGCAGAATAATGCAAAGTCTGCTGTAAATAGAGATTCAGAAAGAACCATAACGGGATCCATGCTGCAGCCAGTAAAGCCATGACCAGATTACCGGATGACAGATTGGGAACTTTAAATATACTTAGCGGTACCAACGGTTCCTTTTTCTGCTTTTGGATGATCAGGAAGATAACCAATAACAGGATGGAAAGGGCTAGCAATCCAATAGTCTGCATAGATTTCCATCCTGCACCTTCAGCGGAGACAATAGCATAAACCGCAAGTATCAATGCTGCTGTGGCAAAAATTGCCCCGGCAATATCTACTTTTCCTTTTTGTGTAGCCCCTTTAAACAGGAGGTTTCGGCTAAAAAGAAGTACCGCAATTCCTATCGGAATGTTAATCAGGAATACCCACTGCCACGATAGCCATTCGGTAATCGCTCCGCCAAGGAAAACCCCTGCAGAGCCACCGGCTGCCGCAGAAGCACCCCAAAAACCTAATGCTTTATTGAGTTCTTTGGGATCGGTAAATTTGGATAACACTAAAGTAAGAGCTGCCGGAGCAATAAGGGCAGAACCCAAGCCCTGCAAAGCCCTTCCGGTATTCAGTGCTGCTTCCGACCAGGCCACACCTGCCAAAAGAGATGCCGCCGAAAGGATAGCAAATCCCCACATGAAAATCTTACGGGCACCAAACAGATCAGATAAACGGCCGCCCAACAGCAAAAAGCCACCAAACAGAATTACATACGCGTTAAAAATCCATTGAAGTCCACTTTGCGAATAGCCAAGATCTGCTTTTATTGCCGGTAAGGCCACCCCAATAATAGAGGTATCCATAATTACTATAAATTCTGCCGCGCACAGTAAAAAAAGGGCCGACCAGCGTTTGCTGTATGGGACCGTTCTGTCCATAGCCTGTGTTGTATCTGTCATCATATTTTTTATTTTTATTATTTATTTAGATTTAATTATAAGCTCAACAACCCCAGGGCATTTTGCAGTTGTACATGGAGTATTCGTAAATGGTATACTGCGTTCAGGTAATTGATTTGGGCTTCGGTAAGTGCCAGTTCGGCATCTGTAAGTTCAAGCCTTGAGCCCAGGCTGTTCTGGAAACGGGACTCCACCATTTTATGATTTAACTCCGCAGATTTTATCGTGGTCTCGTGAATGTCCAGTTGCGTAATGGCTTCTTTCCATTTGCTGATAATCGTGGCAAGTTCGGTTCTGACCTCATCTTTTAGATCATTAAGCCGTATGTCTTCCTGTTGTACTTTGATTTTGGACTGAATGATCTGAGACTTTGTACGGTTACCATTAAAAATAGGAACGCTAAGCTCTATGCCGACAAAAGAAGTTCTGGGCCATGCATATTGGCTGAATTTAAAATCATCCGCCTGCAGCTGCACCTGATACTGACCTATGAGCGATATTTGTGGTAAGAGTTCTGCCTGAGTGGCCTTCAGTTTTTTCTGAGTGAGATCGATGACCAGTTTTTGAATGGTAATATCGTTCCTGTTCTTTTCGGCAATGCGGAATGCCTCATCCACCTGCTGAAACTCTGTCTGGCTTGTCGCTATACCAAGCTCCAGGGGATCGGTCAATTCAATTTCGACTGGTTCCTTTAAGCCGATCAGCCTTTTCAGTTCGATACCAGATACATCGATTCGGTTTTTCAGGTAGGATACAGAGGATCTGAGGTTTTCTACGGCAATGAAGCTTCTCAAAGTATCTGATTTTAAGCCCCGGCCCTGAGCCAGCAGCGAACGGGAATCTTTCAGAGCCCTGATATTCCGTTCAAGACTTTGCTCGAATGAGCCCACCTGCCGGTTCATCATCAGTATATCAAGATAACCGGTGGAAACCTTAAGGGCTACACGGCTTTTCAGGTCAGCGGTTTTCATATTCTCGATCTTTTCATTGATCTTTGAGACCTTTGTAAGCTCATGCTTGACGGGTGCATAAATAGGCTGGTATAACGATACGAATGTATTATAAACGTTTTTTCCACCCACGGCGACATCCTGGACAGGTTTGTCGGTACCCGCGAATGAACCCGGGAGAAAGATCACCTGTCTGTCGAAGTACCGGGAGTATGCCGCATTGGCAGAAATGCTGGGTAGCAGGCTGCCTTTTGTTTCCCTCGTCATTTCTTTAGCGTGGATCTCTTCCAAAACCTGTATCTGTATGGCTTTATTTCCCTGCTTTGCCATTTCGAGAGCATCGGTGAGGGTAAGTGCCGTTTTCTGTGCATACAATACGTTGACATGGTAGGTCAGAAACAGTACTGTAGCTATATATAAGATCTTTGTTTTCATTTTATCTTCTTTGAAATTTAATTCATGATTCTATTCGTGGCTTCCCTGAGCTTCTGTATCTTCTTCCACAATCACTTTCTTAATTTTACTGCTTGATAAATAAGAGTAAACAGCAGGGATGATGAACAGGGTAAGTATTCCGGAAAAAACCAGTCCACCGGCAATGACAATTCCCAGTGACTGTCGGCTGTTAACGGTAAGCGCAATGGGCAGTACTCCAAATATCATGGCCAGTGATGTCATCAGAATCGGACGGAAACGCTGTTCTGCAGCCTGTATAGCCGCTTCGTATTTTGACAGTCCTGTATCTTTCAGATGGTTGGCAAATTCCACGATAAGTATTCCGTTTTTGGTGATCAGTCCCACCAGAGTAATAATCCCGATCTGACTGAATACATTTAAGCTCTGACCAAACCACGACAGACTAAGAATGGCTCCGGTTATTGCCATCGGTACGGTAAGCATAATGATCAGGGGATCACGAAGGCTTCCGAACTGAGCGGCCAGGATCATATAAATAAACAGCAGTGCAACGATCAGCGTAAAACTGATATTACCCTGGCTTTCAGTATAGTCCCGTGACTGTCCCGCCAACGAACTTTTGAAATTTTCACCCAGTACATCTTTCTTGATCTTTTCAATTTCCTGTATTCCTTCGGCAAGGCTCACTCCCGGTGCCATTGCTGCAGATACGGTAGCGGATGTATATTGATCATACCTGTAAATAGCTGCCGGGCTTACGGCCTCTTCTGTGGTGATCAGATTATTCAATGGGATCATCATTCCTGTTGCAGAACGGACATAGATCGCACTCAAATCACTTTTATCATTTCTGTTCTCACGGTCCAACTGCCCAATCACTTCGTACTGGCGGTCGTTACGCAGAAAATATCCATAACGCTGTCCTGAGAAAGAAAGCTGCAGGGTATGGGCTATTTCTTCCATAGACACCCCCATCAGAGCTGCTTTCTGGCGGTCGATATTGATTTTGACTTCCGGTTTATTGATCTTGAGATCAGCATCAACAAAGAGAAGTTTCTTGCTTTGTCTTGCTGCCATCAGAAATTTTGGAAGAACGGCAGTCAGACTGTCCAGATTTTGCGACTGCAATACATACTGAATAGGCATACCACCTCCATAACGGCTGCCAATGGTGGGAGGCAGATAAGGAAATAATAGAAATCCTCTGAATTTCCCGGAAGCAGCTCCATATTGGTTATACAGGTCCTGAATGCTGGATTTCCTCTCTTTGGGATCTTTAAGGTAGATACTCTGTACCGCTACATTTACAGGTGCCGGAGCAGGAATGAATGAGATCGCAACCATCGAATAGGTCTGATAAAGTCCGTCGGTAGAGTCGTTGACATATTTCCCGACTTCCGTCATGTGCTTTTTCATATAATCGAAAGAAACACCTTCGGGAGCAACAGCGATAAGGCTCATATTGGATCGGTCTTCTACGGGAGCTAATTCTGAAGGAAGTTTTTCGCCTACAAAATAGATCAGTGAAGTCGTACCCGCAAGGAAAACCCAGGCCAGCCATCTGGCGCGCATAAATGCTTTTAACAAAAATGCATATCCATTATTTAAACGGACGAAGAACGGCTCGGTAACACGGTAAAACCAATTCGGTCTTTCTTTTTTCTTAAGAAAATAGGCACTTAACATCGGAGTAAGGGTTAATGCCACTAAAGCAGAAACTAATACTGATCCCGATACCACAATGGCAAACTCCTTGAAAAGCTGTCCGCTGATACCACCCATAAAAACAATAGGCAGAAATACTGCTGCCAACGTAATGGTAGTAGAAATAACGGCAAAATAAATTTCTTTGGAACCTTTAAATGCGGCCTGTATCGGCGACATGCCCTCTTCAATTTTTTTATAAATATTTTCGAGGACAACAATGGCATCATCCACTACGAGTCCTATGGAAAGGACCAGTCCCAGAAGCGTCAGTATGTTGATGGAGAAATCCGCCACATACATGATGAAAAATGCGGAAAGAATCGAAACGGGAATGGCAATGACCGGAATAAGGGTAGACCGCCAGTCTCTAAGGAATAGGAAGATGATCAGTACCACGAGTCCGAAAGCAATGAAAAGTGTTTCTTCAACCTCTTTAATAGATTCCCGCACAGAATGGGTAAAGTCGAATCCTACGATCAGTCGGTATTCAGAAGGGATTTCTTTTCGAAGCTGATCCAGCCTCTTATAAAATTCATCCACTACTTCAATAGCGTTTGCTCCACGCTGTATCTGAATGGCTACACCAATACCAACCCTGTTGAGGTTTCCTGTTTCGTTGATGATGGCCGTACGCTCATTGACTTCCCCCAATTCGGCAGAACCAATATCTTTCAGTTTGATCACGGTATTGCCTACCTGCTTGATGAGCATTTCCTCAAAATCCTTTACAGAAGTAAGGCGCCCCATGGTACGGATGCTTAGTTCGCTGTTCGTCCCGTCTATCCGTCCTGCTGGCAGATCGATATTCTCCCGGGCTAATGCCTGTCGGATGTCTGCCGGAGTAAGCTGATAGGCTGCCAGTTTTGCAGGTTCAAAGCGAAGCCGCATGGCATATTTATGTTCCCCGACAATGGACACATTATTGATGCCGGGAATCGACTGAATTCTGTCTTTGATGGTAGTAGAGGCGAGGTGGCTGACCTCCTTGATGTCTTTGGTATCACTTTCCACTTCAAGGAATGCCACCAGATTATCTGGGGATGATGTTTTTTGAACAATAGGAGGATCCACATCTACAGGAAGCTGCTTACGGGATTTGGCTACTTTATCTCTAACATCATTGAGGGCATCCTCAATGTCTATTTCACGATTGAACTCTATGGAAATAACACTTGCCTGTTCTCTCGATTCGGAAGATATGGTGCGTATTCCGTTGGCTTCCGCGATCGATTCTTCCATAGGTTTGGTGATCTTTGATGCGATGACTTCAGGACTTGCTCCGGGATAAAAAGTAACGACCGAAATTACAGGAGGCTCTGTCAGCGGAAATTCCCGAATACCTAACTCTTTCCATCCTATGATCCCTAAAATGACGATAAGGAGCGAAAATACACCGGCCAAAACCGGTTTTTTTATACTTAAAGCTGATATGCTCATAATGCTAAGATTTGAAATTGATTATTTGGAGACCACTGCTTTTACGGGTGTACCGTCTCCTAAGCGCAGCATATTTGACACAATGATACTGTCTCCCGCACTAATGCCGGATGTAATGACAGCATCTGTTTCGGTCCTGTTGCTTATGGTAACTGCTTTGGGTTTTGCGACACCGCTCTTGATGACAAATACGGAATACCCTTTTTCACCCGGGGCGAGTGCTTCCGTGGGGACCATAATCCCCGTAGCTCCCTTATTGGAAACATGGAAATAGACTTTAGCAGAAAGTCCCGCACGAAATTTTCCATCCGTATTCCGGGCAATAGCCTGTACCTGTAAACTCCTGGTTTGAGCTTCAAGGCCGGGCTCTGTTGCGATAATCGTTGCTGAATATTCCTGATCAGAAAGCTCGGCAGTAAACCGTACTTCACCTCCCGTCTGTATCAATGGCAGATATTTTTCCGGAACAGAGAAATTGATTTTGATGCTGCTTTGATCCTGTAGGGTAACCAACCCTGCACCAGGTGTTACATAAGCGCCCAGGTGTACTTTTGAAATTCCAATTTTCCCTGAAAACGGGGCACGGATCACGGTCTTGGCAAGTTCCACCTGAAGGAGATCCTGCTGTGCACTTAAGGATTGAAAACGCATAACCGCTTCATCATATTCCTGAGGTCTTACGGTTTCAGTTTTTAATAGATTGTTTAACCTGTTTTTGCTAAGCTGGGCAAGCTTCAGTTCGGCACCGATCTGTTTTAAACGGGATCTGATATCAGCGTCATTCAGCTTGTAAAGAACATCTCCCTGACGCACATAGCTGCCATCTTTAAAGGCTACCTGTGTAATCTTTTGAGGCAGTTCGCTTACGATGGAAACTTCGCGGTAAGGCATCATTGTTCCCACGACAGCCTCCTCCTGGTTGAGCTGCTCTTCCTGAGCGACAATAATGTCTACCGGCAGTTTACTGGCATCAGCCTGAGCCGCTGCTGTCTTTTCAGGTGCTTTTTTTTCTTTGTTTTCACAACCAATCAACAGGATGCCTAACAAGGGAATTAAAACCCCCAATCTTTGTGTACTGTATTTGTATAACATGACTTTTATTTTATCCAACTAACTGTTAAATTTCACGGTCAAAATTACCTACAGATGCGGCCGTGCTTTCTACACAATTACAGATAAGATTTGTGGAATTTACCTCGTGTTATCTTCAGATACTAAAGAACATGGGGTATTGAATCTGAGAGGAATGGAAATGAAAAAGCGAAACCCGTCAACTGATAGGATTTCGCATTTTAATGATACTTGCGGCAGTTTTGTAATCTGCCTGAAAATAAAATATAACTGTATTTTTCAGGATGGTTTATGCGTAGTGCACTGATCCTCTATAATGGCCATTTTGTCAAGTCTTATCTGTTTATAATAAGAAGAAGTAAAGCCCGTATATTTTTTTAACTGGTTAGAAAGATGTGCGGGGCTGCTGTATCCTAAAGCATACGCAATTTCTGACATTGATTGATTGGTGTATACCAGAAGCTATTTTACTTTTTCTATCTTTCTTGAAATGATGAACTTTTCAAGAGTAGATCCTTCGGAAGATGAAAACAGAGAGCTCAGAGAATCATAATCCTTGTGTAATTCGTCGCTGAGAAGGGTAGAAAATTTAACAGGATTGCCGGTGAATAATTGTTGTTGAATTCCTTTTTCAACAGTTTCCTTAATCTGATCTATGGTTTTTTGATTCCTGCTGTAGAAAAGATCAAACCCATTTTTTTTCAGCATGTCTCTGATCACCTTCTCATCGATGGCTGTTTTATCTGTTTCTTTTAGAATGACCTCGCCTAAACGTATTTCCGATAGTTCCAGACCGAGCTTTGGAAATTCCTGGGTCAGAACGAAAATGCATCTGTTGCACACCATCCCTTTGATTAATAATTTCATGGGGTATAAAATATTTAATATTCATAATGTTACCACCCCAAAAGTCTGTTTTTATAAACAATAAATGTTATGTTATTGCTTGTTTGATTTATGATATTTTATGAATCACAGAAATAATACATGTTTTTCAAACATTAAAAATTACAAACTAAACAGGCAAAAGCATAGAGTAATTCCTGCTGATCCTGCAGTACTTTGTATGAAAGATAAGATGGATAATGAAAAACAAGCAAAATACGGAACATGAAATTCTAAATGTACTTAAAGATTACAATTCAGGGAAAAGCGGTCTGGAACTGTTTAAGAAGTATGGAGTGTACGGTACGAATATTTTTGAATTAAATAAAAAATATAAAGATCTGGGACCTCATGTCCTGAAAGTAATCATAGAACTGCATGAAGAAAATTCCAGATTGAAAACAATGTATGCAGAGGTAAGCATTCAGTATAGAAAATTGAAAGATATACTGAAAGAAGATTTCTAATGGGGGGATCCTGTATTTTATGCAGGAAAATCTGTGAGATAGAGTCTATAAAATGAGTAACAGAATAGGAATCTCTCTTTATGTTAAAAATCCAAGACATATAAAAACGGCGGTCCGGAAATGATGGACCGCCGCAACGTAAAAATTTTAAAACTTTCTCTTTAATTAATTTATTTTTTTAGTTTGTCTGCGGGAGGATTATAGTCGGGAAGGCTTGTTACCCTTACCGTATCGATTCCTTCCAGTGACCATGTAATAGGTAACATGGTCATATAACCGCATTTGGGACATGTGTCACCTTCTGAACCTATCATTTCTTTGTGGGAAGGGCAACCTGTTATAAATTTTCCATTTTTATCAAGTGCCTGACCAAGTTCATTTTCATATTGGTTGATTTTTTTGGTGGTCTTTTTGTTTTCAGCGGCTTGAGTATGATGATGGCCGTCACCATCTGTGTGGGTATGACTGTTTTTTTCCTTTTTATCACCAGTTCCACAGGAAGAGACAATAGCTACAATTGATGTAAGTATGATTGTTTTAAATATATTGATTTTCATTTTATGGTATTATTTGGTTAAAAATTCAGTTTTATTAAGTTTATTTTTTCCATTTCAGGCGCAGGCTGTTGCTTACCACACTTACGCTGCTCAATGCCATAGCCGCTCCTGCAATCATTGGGTTGAGTAAGAATCCGTTAACAGGAAAAAGAATACCTGCCGCAATCGGAATCCCTACAAGATTGTAGATAAATGCCCAGAACAGGTTTTGCTTGATCGTAGCTACAGTTTGTTTAGATAAACGGATGGCTTGCGGGATTTTTGTAAGATCAGATGAAATGATCGTCATTTTGGCTACATCCATAGCAATGTCGCTGCCTTTTCCCATTGCAATACTTACATCAGCCGTTGCCAGTGCTGTACTGTCATTAATTCCGTCACCTACCATTGCTACGACTTTTCCTTGCTGCTGGAGTTTTTTTACAAAATCTGCTTTGTGCTGAGGCAGTACTTCTGCCTGATAATGGAGTATACCTGTTTGTTCAGCAATAGCTTTTGCAGTAGCTTCATTATCTCCGGTAAGCATATACAGTTCGATTCCCATTTTCTGCATTTCTTTGATAGCCTGCACCGATGTTTCTTTGATCTTGTCAGAAATAGCGATCACAGAAAGTGCCTGTCTGCTGTTTCCGAACCATATCACAGTTTTGGACTGTTTCCCCCATTCATCAGCCTGTTGCTGCAGCTGATCAGCAATAATAATATTATTTTCTGCCAGCAGCTTTTTATTGCCTACAAAATAGGTTTCGTTATTATGCTCTGCTTTAGCGCCTTTACCGGTAATGCTGTCGAACATGGATATGGAAGTAACGGAAACTCCTTCCAGATGTTTAACGACTGCTTCTGCCAGAGGATGCTCAGACTGCTTTTCAATGCTCAGTAAAATATCCTTTGCAGCATCTTCACTGTTCAGCCATTGGATACCGGTTACCTGAGGTCTTCCTTCTGTGATGGTTCCTGTTTTGTCTAAAACAACAGCCGTTACTTTCTTGGCGAGTTCAAGACTTTCCGCATCTTTAATAAGAATACCTTTTTCGGCACCTTTACCAACACCTACCATAATAGCAGTAGGGGTCGCCAGTCCCAAGGCACATGGACACGCGATAACCAATACAGTAACAGCGGCTAAAAGTCCCTGAACCACTCCATTGTTACCTCCCAGTACCATCCATAATACGAATGTGATGATGGCGATGCTGATCACTACAGGAACGAATATACCTGCAATTTTATCAACCAGTTTTTGTACCGGAGCTTTGCTTCCCTGGGCATCCTGTACCATTTTGATGATTTGGGCCAGCATGGTTTCTTTACCGACTTTAACTGCTGTAAACTGGAAACTTCCTTTCTGGTTGATGGTACCGGCAAATACTTTTTCGTTTTCGGTCTTCAATACAGGAACGGGTTCTCCGCTCAGCATACTTTCGTCTACATAAGAGTTGCCTGATTTCACCATACCGTCCACAGCAATTTTTTCACCGGGTTTTACGAGTAATACATCTCCTGCGTTCACCTGTTCAATGGCCGTTTGTTTTTCGCTTCCATCAGGAAGTATGATGGTAACTGTTTTAGGCTGAAGACCCATCAGTTTTTTAATAGCCGATGAGGTATTGCCCTTTGCTTTTTCTTCTAATAATTTACCAAGGAGAATGAATGCAATAACCACAGCAGCTGCTTCAAAATATACATGGGCATGTAATCCGCGCTGATGCCAGAAATCCGGAAAAACCATATTAAATACACTGAACAGGTAAGCTATTCCCGTACTGAGAGCTACCAGAGTGTCCATATTGGCAGAACGGTGTTGGAGCTGTTTCCATGCGTTGATGAAGAAGTCTTTTCCTAACCAAAGAACAACAGGGGTAGAAAAGAACCACATAATCTCATTGGCATAGGGAATATCCATAAAGAACATGCCGATCGTCACTACAGGTAATGACAGTATAACCGCCCAGATGGTTTTGTTTTTTAGCTTTTTGAATTTCTCAGCATGGATCGCCTCTAAGGATTCCTGCTGTTTGGTTTCATCTACAATGAGCAAATCATATCCTACGGACTGAAGAGCTTTCTGCAGCTTTGACGCATCGGTCATATTAGGAAGATATTCTACAGTAAGATTTCCCGTTGCAAAGTTCACTGAGGCTTCAACCACTCCCGGCTCATACTTTGCGATACTCTCTGCACTGCCCGCACACGATGCGCAGGTCATCCCCAGAACAGGGAAGGAGTTTTTAACTGTAGGAACACCATAGCCCAGATCTTTAACGGCTTTAACAGCTTTGCCTACTATTTCGTTGTCTGTTACTGTAATGGCCGCTCTGCGGTTGTTCAGTTCTATTTTGTGGGTTTCAATTCCTTTGATCTGTTTGAGTCCTTTTTCTACGATCAATGCGCAGTGCTCACTTTCTACGTCTTCCAGAGGAATATAAATGGTTTCCCGAATCGTATTTGTTGCCATATTTTGCTTGTTATAATCTACTTGCAAAGTTGGCGACAAGATCTGTGAATGTTATTGTGGAATTATGGCTTTGATTTGTAACATTTACTTACACTGATCCAGTGGTTTTCTTTTTTCTTCACGGATCTGCTTGAAATGGCTGGGCGTCAATCCTGTTACTTTTTTAAACTGGTTACTGAGGTAAGCTACACTTGAATAGTTTAATCGTAAGGCGATTTCACTTAATGAAAGTTCATCGTAAACCAAAAGTTCTTTAATCTTTTCGATCTTTTGGGCAATAAAATATTTCTCAATGGTTGTGCCTTCCACCTCAGAGAAGAGATTAGAAAGATAATTGTAGTCGTGATTGAGTTGGTCACTCAGTAAATCAGACAGGTTCTTTTTTGTGTCATTATCCTGATGATGCACCAGATCGATAATAATGTTTTTGATTTTTTCAATGATTCTGCTCTTCTTATCATCGATTACTTCAAAACCTAAAGGGATGAGTACAGCTTCAAGTGATTTTTTTTCTTCGGAACTGAGTTCTCTGGCAAGGCCAACTTCTCCAAGCTTAATATGGGTAAAGTCTAAACCGAGTTTTTCGAGTTCATTCTGAATCACCATTATACAACGATTACAAACCATGTTTTTAACGAATAATGTACTCATATCTCAGTTGAATTAAATTTTATATTGATCGACAAATTTATCATTAAAAATCAATTAACCATGCATGATCAGATGCAGCCTGCTGTTGTTTGAATATATACTCCAGAAGTAAAGCCCTCTTCAAACTGCAGATAGTAGCTGATACAGATTGATTACCAGCTTTATTGTTTCCCTGCTCCGGAAAATGACAGTCGATATTGCAGGAATTAAAATTATTAAAAAACTCTTTTCTCTTTATTCTGATCACCAATCAGTAAATATCATTAATCAGATAGGGAATATCTGCAGAAGAACAGATAAAGTATCAGTTAATTTGTACAATAAAATAAGAAGATGGGAAGCCTTATGGAAGAAATAAGCCACTACAAAAAAGGGATGCTGATGATTCCGGATCTCTCCGGTTTTACAGATTTTGTTATCAATACGCCGATATCTATAGGGAAATACATCACTGAAACCCTCCTGAAATCCATCATAGAAAGCAATACACTGTCTCTTGAAGTTTCTGAGATTGAGGGGGACGCGATATTGTTTTATAAATATAATGATATACCGTCGTTTGAGGAAACAATAGATCAGATAGGCAGCATGTACAGCAATTTTAAAAAAGAAATAGGGAATCTCTCTTTGCAGCTTGCTATGGAAATTCCTCTGTCACTGAAAATTATTGTTCACTATGGGGTCTTCACCCAGTATACAATAGGTACGATTGAAAAGCTGTATGGAGTTCCGGTTGTAGAAGCGCATAAAATGCTCAAAAACTATATTGCCAAGTTTCCTCCTTATGCCTTATTTTCTGATGCCTTTTTAAAAGCTAATTTTGAGCAGCCGTCCAAATCTACGGTTGTATACGACAACTGCGACCATTGCATTTATCTTCCTGACATTGGCTACATTCATTATCTGTAATCTTTCTGCGCCGGCTTTTTAATAAGCAAAACTTTATCAGTCCAATATCTCACGAAAAAGGACTGAAATCATATTCAGCCCTTTTATTTTATTATTAATATAAATACAAATTATTTACCCAATTGGGCCGGATCTAGAGGAGCCGTTGTTTTGGTATAGGTATCTGCTATCGTTGCGCCGCCTGAACAGTAAAAATGAAGAGCATCTTTATCTTGTGGATTTTCAGTACCAATGGTTACTGAGGTTTCATTAAATGTAAATACTACATTTTTTCCGTTGAGCATAGATTGATATACACCGTCTTTTACTTTTGTAGCTTCTGTGTCCAATGTACAGGTTGGCTTTTTCTTATCTGCACGGGATCTTATTTTAACAGATATTTTGTTTTCATCAATATTCTCTACGATGACACCCACCCAGTCATAGCCTTCGTTTCTTTTCTCGTAATCAGAGTTGGCATAACTTCCGTCCACCATCAGTTTCGTTGTTGCAGGCTGTGTTGCTGCAGATTGTTCACCAGTTACAGACTGATCATCTTTAGCAGGTTTCTGTGTACAGCTGTTGAGTGCTAAAACAAGTCCTCCTGATAATGTTACTACTTTTAAAATGTTCATATAATTCATAGTTGATATTGTATAGTATTAGCCTAGCAAAAGGCCTACCAATAAGCAATAGATGCATAAGTAATTAAGAGATTTTGGATAAAAGCTTCACCATTAAGGGTTCTGTGTCATGGTATGGTTAAAGCACTATGTGATAAACCTGAATAAATAGATTCTTCACGTACTTGTATCTGGGATCTGTTCTTGTTTTTTTCTTAAAGGCTTACTACCTGTAGAAATACAAAACACACGATCTTAAAAAAGGAATATTACGGAAAAGCATTCCTTTTTTAAAGTCAAATAGAGATATATTTGCATAAAGTTTTTAAATCAATAGTTATATTTCAACCTTATGCAGGGCACTGAACTTACTTACCCTATCTATTCTCCCGGATCCATTATCGGTATTTTCAACAATGCGTTGAAGCTTCCCGCTACGGTAACTCTTATTTATCTGAAGGGCAGGTACTCTTATGGAGCAGGTAAAGCGTATGTAAATTATTATTATGACTTTCTCTATTCTGAAAGCGACAATACCTCAATAGGCATCAAAATGCCGGCATTACTGCGAAGTAAAATTGAGAATAACGAAATATATACCCTTCGCGGATTCATTGAAAAGAGAATAAAAAATTCAAGCATTGAGCTCGTTTTTGTGGTTGATGATATTATCTCTCAGGAAGAAAAATCGATTTCTGAAAATGATTTGAAACGGTATGATCTCATTCAGAAAAAGCTGGAAAAAGGATCCAGAGATGTGGAAACATTGATCAGGAATCAGGTACTGCAATCAGAAAAAGTAAAAATTGCCAATATTTACGGACACAGTGCTATTGTTCAGAAGGATTTTAATGAAGGGCTGGATGTATCTTCCAAAGAATATGAAATTGATGATTATACCTGCAACATTACATCAGCAACGTCTATTTCAGACTTACTGGACAGAATTTCACCATTGAATTATGATATCATTGCTCTGGTCCGTGGTGGTGGAGATAAACAGAGCTTTGAAGTATTCAATGATTTGGTACTGGCAGAAAAATTTGTCAGTCTTTCATCAATTACAGTGACAGCATTAGGACATACAGTGGATGAAACCTTGCTGGATAAGCTGGCGGACAGAAGATTTCATTTACCTCACGAATATGGCTCCGGTCTGCATGCTATAATCAGTAAGCTGACTGAGGAAAAATCTAATTCCAGGGCCTTACTGATTGAAGAAGTTAAGAAAGATGTTTCCAAACAGTTCGTTGAGCAGGTAACAACATTGACTGATCAGCTGAAAAAGAAAAACGAAGAATTTGCAGAAGCACAAAAAACATTTAAAGAAAATGTGGAGCAGCAAACAAAAAACTTCAATGAACAGCTGAAGGTCCGTAATGATGAGGTCGAAAAACTCAAAAAAGAAATTACAGAAACCCATGGTAAGCAGGTGAGTACCTTAACAGAGCAGCTGACGAAAAAGAATCAGGAGTTTCAGAGACTGCAGGAAACTTCCGAAAAGCAAGTTCAGGACATCAATAAGAATTTTACAGAACAGCAAAAGCAGCGTCAGCAGGAAATGGAAACTTATAAAAAAGAAATTGCTGCATTCCATGAGAAAAACGTCCAATCCGCAATTAATGAAAAAACAGCAGCGTTACAGGCGAATCTGGAATCCTCAAAGATTGAGAATGCCCAGTTAAATAAAGAACTGAACAATAGTAAAACGGATTATACAAAATTAATTGCGGCATTTATTATTGCTTTAGTGATTGGTTTTGTATTGGCAAAAGTGCTTTGATCAAAAATTACCTTAGTGAACTTCATATAAAAGATGGGAAAAGAATGCCTACATTTAGTGCTGTGTTTGGAACAAGTACAAATGACCTGAAAACAATGAAAAAATTAATCATATCAGCTTTAGTAATCATATCGGGTTTTGGCAGTTGTCAGCAAAAAGATCCGGCAACTTCTACCGTTAAAAGCCATGATGGGAATGTGGATCAAAAAATGCTGGATATTTTTAAGCAGGTAAAAACATATACCGATAACCCCTGGTATGAAATAGAATTCAGTCAGGATGCCTGTGGATATGAAATTTTAGTCAATGATGTACCTGTTCATCGTTACTTTCTGGCTGGCAGTGTTAATGAACAGCGTATTCAGATCAATGATCATATTCTGAGAGCTGGAAAGCAGGAGATCACGATCCGGTTATTTCCTCCTGTTCTTTCGGATGGAAGCGTATCACAGACCCTTGTCGATGCCTCTACATTTAAAATTAAAGTAATTCGTCGTAAAGCCGGCGGGTCACTGGAAGATTATAAACAGGTTTTTGAATTCAAAACCTCCCATAAAACGGGAACGGAAAACTTTCTGGCCAGTGGACAAAAAGCTTTTGAATTTAAAGGTATTTTTAATGCTGAGGTTCCTTATCAGTTAGAAGGCTGGACTCATTCCAAAGACCTCAGTAAAGAGAATCAGGATGACTTACTGAAAGAAGCCGTTAAGGCATATAATAATTTCCGGGATGTTCTGATAAGAAAAGATCTGAACACTTATGCATCAATGATGTATGATAAAGAAGTTGAGCTGGCCAGGGCTTTTTACTGGAATAGCTCTGCAGATTCTAAAGAACGGTGGAAAGAAATGAGTGGAACAGTCCTGGAGAAAAGAGATATTTTGCCACTGAAAGATTTTAAAATGGTCCTGTATGCAGGTGGAAAAGTACTGGCCCTGCAGCCGACCAGTGAAATGTATAAAGATTACCTGTCTGCCATTCATGCCCAAACCAGTGATGAAGATATCCAGGTTTCTTTCCTGCTGCATAAAAAAGCAGGCAGCAATGAGCTGACACCAATACGTTAACTCAATTAAAAGAGCTGGATTCCAACCGGTATTTCGAATTCTGTTTTAAGAATATCATTTTAAATCTACGGGCAGTATGTTTATCAGCTAAACCAATTTTCCGGTCAATACCAAATCAGTAATCAAGACATCATCCTTATCACGGGAAGTGAAACGCTTTAAATCGAGGATCTCAAAGTTATTATCTTGAAACGCCTTCGTTAAATAGTCTTCCTGATGATAATTTACATATACCTGATCACCTGAACTGGATATTTGAAATCTGGATTTTGTATAATCATCTTCCATCGTACTCAGATAAAATATGCCACCGGGCTTTAACATTCCGGATACTTGAATAATGAGGTTAACAGCTTCTTCGCGGTCCAGATAGGGTAGACAGAAACCACAGATGATCCCATCAAATTTCCTGTCAAGCTGCCCGATCTTCCGGCAGTCCATAAGTTGAAATGAAGCTGTAGGATTATTAGTCTGAGCAAGATTCAGCATATTGGGTGACAGATCAATTCCCAATATATTGTAATGGGGTTTTCTGTCCAGTAAGTACTTCGTAATATTTCCCGGTCCGCAGGCAATATCCAAAATGTCAGCATTGTCATTTTTTATGGCATCGCAGAACAAATTAAAAGTGCCAGCAAACAGACTGACATCCATAAACTTATCCTGATAGATTTTGGCAGATTTATCAAATGCATCAGCCGCTTTTATTATTTTCATACTGAATATCTTTTTTAAGTTAAATGACACTGTTTTTTTTCTTTTATAAAGGTACAACTGATTAGTATTCATTCAAATATATAAAAGCAGTGAATAGATTATTTTGATAAAATCAGGAATATCACTAAAATAAAACAGCTGTCCCCAAAAGCACAGCTGTTTATATTGATTGAAAAAGATTTGTTTTTAGTTACTTCTTGAACGGGCTACTGATAAAAGATAGACCATATGTGCATACATACTTCTTTTCACAGATTCTATTTTGATATCACCCGTCGTCTGGTTAATAGTGGTTACCAGATCTGCATTACACTGTCCGACAAAGCTTCCTGTTCCCAGATAATTAGCTGAATTTGCTGAAGGATAGGAAATTCGTGGATAGTCAGGTGCTATCTGTTCAGCGGCATTTGCACCACCTACATAACCTTTGTGATCAATAAAACGGGAAGCCCAGGTCCCCAGAAACTGTCCGTTTACTGTATTGATGGTTTGTCCCACAACGATTTGAGTATCAATTGCCCGTGTAAAGCCGGCGCATGTACTGTAGTGATTAACTTTAACGGTACAGGAAGAAGCGTTATCAGTAGGCTGAAAGCATTTTCCTTCATACACGGTAAGTCTCTGTTCGGTTGCTGACGTGGAAGTATTTAAAAGTGCTTTTGGAGAAAAAATTTCTTCAGGTGCAATCAGGGTCAAAACACCATCCTGGTCTGCTGCAACAATTTTCTTCTCAGCATTGGCCAAGGCTCTTACTCTTACCAGCCCGTTGACATCCAAAGTATGAGAAGGAGTGGTGGTATTAATCCCTACCTGTGATTTGACACTGCTGAAAAAAGCTACTGCAACAAAAAATATTATTCTTGTTTTCATGTTGTTTTATTTGGTTTTAATGAGTTTTTAGATTTTTCACTAAATTAAGAAATATTTATGATTGCAAGAATAAATTTCATTTAAATTACTAATGGTAGATTGAAAATAATTTATATTGAAAAATATCATTAAAATAATCATATTATTTTAATATAACTATAATTAATGTATGTGCTCGTTTCTTTGATATCTTGTGGTCTGATTCCTTGTTTTCATTTGGGAAATAATTGTATTTTAGCCGAAATATGAGGGTAATTCATAAAAATATAAACAGGTGATTAAAATTCAGATAATCTGAATGAAAAAAATTAGTAGATTTGCACGGAACAAACCCCAAATAATAAAACATTCACTCAGTGTTCTATTCATATTATAGAAAGTGAACAGATAACAATAAAATTTGATTAGGTTATAAAACTATTAGAAACTATGAAGAAACTTTTTTTACTTCTTTTTACAGCTTTTTTATTTATCGGATGCAGTTCTGATGACGAAACTATTTATGATTATATAGGAACGTGGGCAGGAAAGTATACAGGAAGCGATGATGGAACATGGAACCTCGTGGTAGCGAGCGACGGAAAAGTAACCGGAACTATGCATTCTACAGTAAATAATGAAAATTATAGTATCTCCGGGCATTTAACAGAAACCGGTGACCTTACCGCTGTAGTAGGGCTTCCTTCTGACGGAGAATTCAAAGGAACCCTTTCAAAAGAGAAAAAAGGAAACGGAAACTGGTCAAACGCTGTTCCCACACCGGCAAGATACGGTACCTGGACAGGAGACAAGAAATAATAAGAAAGCCTGCAGATTAATCTGCAGGCTTTTTTTATCTAGATAAATCCCATATGGGTAATTTCACCTTTATTCTTCAATACCCCAAAGTAGAGTAGGAGAGTGCTATCTGAAAAATGCTTTTTAAAAAGAATTTTTCCTGCCTTTTTTAAGAACATTTTCTCCTCGGTATATTCTGCAGAATATCCCTCCAGATCAGGTTCTATGGTGATGATAATGAGTTCATCCGCTGCCAACTGATCATTTACATTCAGGATAAGGTTTTTCTGTTCCTTCTCAATAGAAATGTTTTGCCAGATATTCTCCTTTTCCCCAAACCTGAATTCTTTAAGTAATTTTATTCCAGCCTCAGTTTTCATACCATTCTGTACAACTCTTTTTCCTCTATCTGACACAGCATCAAGGTCTTTAATAACAGTCATCAGCCTTGCAAACTTCTGGTAGAGTAAGGCATCACCGGCTTCTTTAGTGTAATTTTCAATACAGCTCCTTATTGTTTTCCCTGCTTTGGAACAGTGACCAAATTCGGAACTGTTCTGCCGTACTTTCTCATAAGACGGATCTTTTTTAAATGCATTTTTATTGAATCCGCTTTTCTTCCGTACTACATTTTTTCCGTTCAGGCTGTAAAAAACCAGATCGCCTATGCTTCCTGTAATCTTTATTAAACTTTCATACGTTGCCATATCACAAAATTGAATTCAAATATACTAATAATAAAAAGAAATCTAAACTTTAACATATATTTATCATATAGTTGTAGTATAGTTTTCATATAATTTAAATATAAAATGTATATTTGTATGTAATTAGTTACTTCATTTAAAATCAGATGACTATGATACCGGGATTATTTGAAAAAAACTTAAAAATAAAGCAGATCTCTGTTCTGCTGATCGCCTCTGCATTGGTCGTTTCCTGTGGATCCTCAAAGAACGCATCTTCGAAAAAAACAGGAACCAAAACAGTAGTAAAAGCCGAAAATCTAAGAAAACTTGATTCTAAATTTGACGGAAAGATTTCCAGATCTGTCAGTGATATTCTGAAAGACGCTGAAAGATATATCGGAACACCATACAAATTTGGAGGAAATACGGCTTCCGGCTTTGACTGTTCCGGATTTACGGTAAAGGTTTTTGAGGAAAATGACTTTTCACTCCCACGCAGATCTACCGACCAGGCTGATGCCGGTAAGAAGATCGATATCAAAGAAGTAAAACCCGGAGATCTCCTTTTCTTTGCAACAGCCGGAGGAAGCAGAGTCTCTCACGTAGGTATCGTTCACAACATCGGAGCTGATGGAGAAGTGAAATTTATCCATGCTTCCACATCAAAAGGAGTGATGATCTCTTCATTAAACGAGAAATACTGGAATAAAGCCTATCTTCATGCTCAGCGAGTATTATAGGGCTTTTTAAACTGATTACTGCATGGAGAACCGAACTTTTGCATTTATTAAAACGGATAAGAAACTGGTAAAGCTTTTCTTCAAAGATATTACCGTTATCAAAGGTTTGGGAAATTATGTGGAAATCTATACGGTATCCAGCAAAAAATATATTTACTACAAAGCTCTTAAAAATCTGATTGAAAGCCTCCCCGACGAATTCATGAGGGTTCACAATTCATATATTGTCAATTTAACCAATATTGAATACTTCGAAGACAACCAGCTTGTCCTTCAGGAACAGAAAATTGCCGTCGCTAAAAGCTACAAAGACTGTCTGATTACTGCACTTAATAAAATGATGCTTTGATCAACATCAGAAAATCGCCTATCCAAATAATATTTTCCTAAGGCCGAATAATAAATTGGCTAAACGGTCTTATTCATTTTACATTCGTGAAAAAATCAACAATGAATAAAGACAAAGCACTGCATTTCATCAATACTCATAATATTACTGAAATAAAAGCAGGCGAGGAGAGAACCACTTTCCTTGAAATCTGGATGGTTACTGTGAACGACAGAATTTTTGCCCGATCCTGGGGCCTTGCAGAAAGAAGCTGGTACAATACCTTTTTAAAAGATCCTTCAGGTCAGATCAGATGCGGAGAGGAGATATTCAATATAAAAGCGGTCATACCGCCTGATATCAAAGATTTGAATTCTTACATTAATACAGCTTATTTAACAAAGTATAATACAGGTAAAAACATCCGGTATTCTAAAGCAATTGTTGAAGAAAAACACGCTGAAAGGACTATGGAATTTATCATCTGTGAATAAAACGCATCAACATATGAAAGGATGTTGATCATTGAGGAGCGGGGTTGAACTTGTATACTAAAACAATCTTTTGTACTTTTGACTTTCAAAACTGTGGGAAGCTGCAGGGATAATTTATACTAAAATCAAATAAGAAACATGTCGTTACAACAAACAATTGAAAACATTTGGGATCATAGAGATTTATTACAGAATGAAGACAGCCAGAAGGCGATAAGAGAGGTTATTTCTTTATTGGATTCCGGAGAACTTCGTGTTGCTCAGCCTACGGAAAACGGATGGCAGGTGAATGAATGGGTGAAGAAGGCTGTAGTAATGTATTTCCCGATTCAGAAGATGGAAACCATTGAAGTAGGTCCGTTTGAATTTCATGACAAAATTCCTTTGAAGAGAAATTATGCTGAAAAAGGAGTAAGAGTTGTACCGCATGCCATCGCCAGAGAAGGATCTTTCGTCGCTTCAGGCGTAATTTTGATGCCGTCTTATGTAAACATCGGAGCGTATGTAGATTCCGGAACTATGGTAGATACATGGGCTACCGTGGGAAGCTGTGCACAAATCGGTAAAAACGTTCACCTGAGTGGTGGTGTTGGAATTGGTGGTGTACTGGAGCCGTTACAGGCAGCTCCTGTGATCATTGAAGACGACTGTTTCATCGGTTCAAGATGTATCGTTGTAGAAGGTGTACACGTAGAAAAAGAAGCTGTATTGGGAGCAAATGTAGTATTGACGGCTTCTACAAAAATCATTGATGTTACGGGTGACCAGCCTGTTGAGATCAAAGGAAGAGTTCCTGCACGTTCAGTAGTAATTCCTGGAAGTTATACAAAACAATATCCTGCTGGAGAATATCAGGTTCCCTGTGCACTGATCATCGGTCAGAGAAAAGAATCAACAGATAAAAAGACATCTCTTAATGATGCTTTAAGAGAGAATAATGTGGCTGTATAAGCTGTGTTTTCTCTAAATTTTAAAGATTGATTTTAAAATTTATACAATAAACCCTGAATAGTCATTTGGGGTTTATTTTATTTATACCTTTAACCCGTTAAAAAAGCTTATTAAAAACATTGATATGAAGATTGCCTTCGACGCAAAACGTTTTTTTCATAATACGTCCGGATTGGGCAATTACTCAAGAGACCTTGTCAGGATTCTTTCTCAGTACTATCCTGAAAATGAATACATTTTGCTGAACAAAAACAGATCAGAAAGAGGAAAAGAAATTCTTGAAAGACAGGATGTCCGCTTTGTGGAAACTTCAAAAGGGAAATTTTCAAGACAGCTTAAAATGGGAAAAGATGCCCAAAGGGAAGGTGCTGATATATTTCACGGTTTATCCGGTGAACTGCCCTTGAAGTGGAGTAAAGAACCCATCAGGAAAATAGTGACAATTCATGATCTGATCTTTATGAGATGTCCGAATTATTATTCTTTCTTTGACCGGAAAATACACCTTTGGAAATTTAAAAAAGCGGCTTCTTCTGCAGATAAAATCATTGCGATTTCGGAGCAGACTAAAAGAGATATCATCACCTATTTAAAAGTTCCTGAAAGCAAAATTGAAGTCATTTATCAGGGTTGTCATAAAGCTTTTAAAGAGCATCAGTCCAATGAATTAATCAATACAGTAAAGGAAAAATTCAATCTTCCGGAACGCTATATTCTCAATGTAGGAACCATTGAAGAACGTAAGAATCTTTTAAGCATTGTAAAAGGGATCAAAGACACAGAAATTCCATTGGTTGTCGTTGGAAGAAAAACAGATTACTACAAAAAAGTACTGGCTTTCATCAGAAAAAATAAAATTGACAAACAGGTGCTTTTTCTGGAAGGTGTTTCGATGGACGAGCTGGCTGTACTGTATAAATCAGCCGATATTTTTGTCTATCCAAGTTTTTTTGAAGGCTTTGGAATCCCTGTTATAGAAGCTCTTTTTTCCAAAACCGTGGTGATCACCAGTAACACGAGCTGTCTTCCGGAAGCGGGAGGAAAAGACTCCGTTTACATCGATCCCCGAAATGATCTCGACCTTGGGGCCAAGATCAGATTTTTATGGGAAAATGAATCTGAAAGAAAACGCCGTGCAGAAAAGAGTTTCACGTTTGTTCAGAAGTTTAATGACGAACCGATTGCAGCTCAGTTGATGAATCTCTACAAAAAAATTCTGTAAAAAAAACTTTGCAGTTTAAAAATAAGTCCTACATTTGTACCATAATTCAGAACAATGAAACCCAATTTTTTAACACTTCATCATTATTATCATCATCTCTGCTAAGACGGAATTGGTTGATATAAACATGTGTTAAAATCAAAAATAATTAAAACCGTCTGAGTAAACAGACGGTTTTTTTGTTTCCCGAATTCTTCCCGGAAATAGTCAACAGATCAGTTTTTATTTGCTCAGACCCCAAAATAATACAATGAGTAAATTAAAAATTGCAATCCAGAAAAGCGGCCGGCTTTACGAAGAATCTTTACAGCTCCTCAAAGACTGCGGTATTTTCGTCAACAACGGAAAAGACCAGCTGAAAGTGTCGGTAGATAACTTTCCGATGGAGATCATGTATCTCAGGAATTCAGACATTCCGCAATACCTGGAAGACGGAGTGGTAGATATCGCCATTGTCGGAGAAAATCTTTTAGCCGAAAAACAGAAAAATATTCAAATTGTTGAAAAGCTTGGATTCTCAAAATGCAGAGTTTCTTTAGCCGTTCCCAAAGAAGTGGAAACCAATGAGCTTTCCTACTTTCAGGGAAGAAAAATAGCCACTTCCTATCCCAATACCCTTAAAAATTTCCTTGACAAAAATGGAATCGAATCTGATATCCACATCATTTCAGGTTCCGTTGAAATAGCTCCTAATATTGGACTGGCGGATGGTATCTGTGATATTGTAAGTTCAGGAAGTACCTTGTTTAAAAACGGACTGAGAGAAACAGTTACCCTTCTAAAGTCTGAAGCAGTTTTAGCAAAAACATTTCAGATGAATACTGAAAAAGAAGCAATTCTTCAGAAATTCCTGTTTAGAATACAGTCTGTTTTAAGAGCGAAAAATTCAAAATACATTCTCATGAATGTTCCCGATGAAAAAATTAAAGATATCGCCAATGTTCTTCCTGTGCTCAAAAGTCCTACAGTGATTCCCTTAGCAGAAAAAGGCTGGAGCAGCATTCATTCAGTGATTGATGAAGAAAGATTTTGGGAGGTTATTGACGAACTGAAAGAAAACGGGGCACAGGATATCCTGATTATTCCAATCGATAAAATGGTAATTTAATGATGAAAATATACAGATACCCAGAAAGAGAAACTTGGCCGGAGATGGTGAAACGCCCTGTCCTTGAACGCGAAGAAATATCAGGATTGATTACAGAAATATTTGAATCTGTCGAAAAGGAGGGTGATAAAGCTTTGATACAGTTTAATGAAAAATTTGATAAAGCAATAACTCCCCAGCTTACAGTTTCGGAAACTGAGCTGGAAGATGCAGAACAGAATGTTTCTGAAGATTTAAAGAAAGCCATTATACAGGCCAAGGAAAATATTTCAAAATTCCACACAGCACAAATAGCAGAATCGGAAAAAATCGAAACAGTAAAAGGTGTGATCTGCTGGAGAGAAAACAGGGCTGTAGAAAAAGTGGGGATTTATATTCCAGGAGGAACAGCTCCTCTATTTTCAACGGTGCTTATGCTTGCTGTACCTGCGAATCTGGCAGGATGTCAGGAAATTGTCCTTTGTACACCGCCCGACAGCAATGGGAATATTAATCCTGCTATTCTGTTCACCGCTAAACTCTGTGGTATCACCAAAATTTTCAAGACAGGAGGAGCACAGGCTATTGCAGCAATGACTTTGGGAACAGAAAGTATTCCACAGGTTTATAAGATCTTCGGTCCCGGAAACCAGTTTGTAGTGGCTGCAAAAGAATATGCGCAGCGATATGGTACAGCTATAGATATGCCGGCAGGACCAAGTGAGGTTCTAGTGATTGCTGACAGTGAGGCTGTTCCGGCGTTCTGTGCTGCAGATCTTCTCTCACAGGCAGAACATGGAAGCGACAGCCAAGTGGTGTTTATCACTACTGATCCTACAGTTTTTACTGAAACCATTGATGCTGTTGAAAAGCAGCTTCGGGAGCTTCCAAGAAATGAAATGGCTGGTAAAGCGTTAGAAAACAGTCTTTTTATTCTAACCAACTCAATAGAGGAAGCTTTGGAATTCAGTAATCTGTATGCTCCGGAACACCTTATTCTGGCCCTGGAAGTGTTTGAAAAATATATTCCCATGATTGGAAATGCAGGATCTGTTTTTCTTGGGAATTACTCCTGTGAAAGTGCCGGAGATTATGCCAGCGGAACCAACCATACTCTGCCAACGAATGGATATGCAAGGAACTACAGCGGTGTTTCTCTGGATAGTTTCGTCAAAAAAATAACTTTCCAGCACCTCTCCAGAGAAGGTCTTAAAAATATAGGAAAAACAATAGAAGTAATGGCAGAGGCCGAAGGTCTTACCGCCCACAAAAATGCAGTGTCAATCAGATTAAAATAATACAATGAAAGAATTCAATACCAACAGTTTAGTAAGAGAAAATATATTAAAACTACAGCCTTATATCAGTTTCAGGGATCACAATGAGTTCAATGCTCCGGTATTGCTTGATGCTAATGAATGTCCGTTCGGGGAATTTAACAGATATCCGGATTCATCTCAGAAAAGGCTTAAAAATAAATTGGCAGCTTTTAAAGGAGTATCACCAGCACAGATCGCCATAGGAAACGGAAGTGACGAACTGATTGATCTGATTGTTAAGATCTTCTGCGAGCCTAAAAAAGATGCCATTCTGATGATGAACCCCTCTTTTGCGATGTATGGTTTTTATGCAGCAGTCAATGAAAATGAAGTGTTAAAATTGGATTTGGATGAGAATTTTGAAATTGTAAAAGATGATTTTCTTAAAATTGCTCAGGAGCGTGATATTAAAATTTTCTTTTTATGTTCTCCCAATAATCCAACCGGAAACAGTGTAGAAGATATAGAGTTTTTTATCCAAAATTTTAAAGGTATCGTTGTTATAGATGAAGCTTATATTGAATTTTCTGGAAATAAGTCAGCTATTGAGCTTCTGAGCAAATATCCTAACCTTATTGTACTTCAGACTTTTTCAAAGGCCTGGGGAACAGCGGGAGCAAGGGTTGGAACAGCCTATGCTTCGGAAGAAATCATTCGCTTTATCAATACCGTAAAGGCACCTTATAATGTGAATTCTCTAAGCCAGGAACTTGTCCTGAATATTTTGGACGATGAAAAAAGGCTTAAAGAAAATGTGCAAAATGTGTTACAGGAAAGAGCTTGGCTGGAAGATCAGTTTAAAACGATTAAATGTATCGAAAAGGTATTTCCAACGGATGCCAATTTCTTTTTGATCAAAATGAAAGAGGGAAAAATGGTATATGAGAAAATGCTTGAAGAAGAAGTTTTGACCAGCCAGCGGTCGCCTGCCATTCAGGATTGTATCAGGATCAATGTGGGAAGCCGTGAAGAGAATGAAAAACTAATCAACGTTTTAAAAGAAATTTAATTATGAAAAAGGTATTGTTCATAGATCGTGATGGCACGCTTATCACAGAACCGCCGGAAGATTTTCAGGTTGATTCGCTGGAAAAGCTTGAATTTTATCCCAGAGTTTTTCAGAATCTTTCCAAAATTGCCCGGGAAATGGATTACGAGCTGGTGATGGTTACGAATCAGGATGGTTTGGGCACGGAAAGTTTTCCATATGAAGATTTTATAAAGCCTCATGAAAAAATGCTGAAAACATTCGAAAATGAAGGTGTAATGTTTAGTGATATTCTGATTGATAAGAGTTTTGAACATGAAAATCTTCCGACGAGAAAACCGGGAACTGGGATGCTTTCAAAATACATCTACGGCAGCTATGATCTTCAGAATTCGTATGTAATAGGAGATCGAAGTACAGATGTTCAACTTGCTAAAAACTTGGGAACTAAATCTATTTTCCTCAATGAAAACTTTAATGGAGAAGCTACGCTTAGTACAGACACTTGGGGAGAAATTTATTCGTTTTTAAAACAGGAATCCAGAAAGGCAAAAGTGTCCAGAAAAACGAACGAGACAGAAATAGATATTGAAATAGATCTTAATGGAAAAGGAGTTTCCGAAATTTCGACCGGACTTCATTTTTTTGATCATATGTTAGATCAGATTTCAAGACACGGAAATTTAGATCTTAAAATCAAAGTGAATGGAGATTTGCAGGTAGACGAGCATCACACGGTTGAAGATACGGGAATTGCTTTGGGAGAAGCTTTCCTGAAAGCTTTGGGAAACAAGAAGGGCATAGAAAGATATGGTTTCCTGCTTCCGATGGATGACTGTCTGGCTCAAACTGCCATTGATTTTGGTGGAAGATCGTGGCTGGTTTGGGATGTTGATTTCAAAAGAGAAAAAATTGGAGATGTTCCCACGGAAATGTTTGTTCACTTTTTTAAATCATTTACAGATTCTTCAAAATCCAATCTGAATATCAAAGCAGAAGGTGGAAATGAACACCACAAGATAGAATCGGTGTTCAAAGCATTTGCAAAAGCACTTAAAATGGCAGTGAATCAATCTGATAATAATTATAATGTACCATCAACCAAAGGAAGTTTATAGATGATTGCAATCATAAAATATAACGGAGGAAACGTGAGTTCGGTTCAGAATGCCCTGAGGCGGCTAAATATTGAATCAATAGTTACTGATGATCCAGAACTAATCCTCAAAGCAGATAAGGTCATTTTCCCCGGCGTAGGAGAAGCTTCATCCACGATGAAGGCATTGAAAGAAAAGGGCCTAAATCAGCTTATTCCTTCCTTAAAACAGCCTGTTCTGGGGATTTGTCTGGGAATGCAGCTGATGTGTGGTGATAATGAGGAAGGAGGTGTAAGGGGAATGGGAATTTTTGATGTTGATGTGAAACGATTTCCACCAAAAGATTTGGTTCCGCATATGGGTTGGAATACGATCTCACAACTTAAAAGTCCACTGTTTTCAGAGATTGAAGAGAATAGTGATGTTTATTTTGTTCACAGTTATTGTTGCGGTCTGGCTGAGTCTACTGTTGCGGTATGTGATTATATCCGGCCTTTCAGCGCGGCATTGCAGAAAGATAATTTTTTTGCAGTACAGTTTCACCCTGAAAAATCTGGATTGACGGGCAGCAGAATTTTAAACCACTTTATAAAACTGTAAATGATGAAAATTATTCCAGCCATAGATATTATAGACGGAAAATGTGTCCGCCTTTCAAAAGGAGATTATGCAACAAAAAAGATATACAGTGAAGATCCTGTAGAAACGGCTAAAGAATTTGAAAGTTATGGAATTCAGTTTCTGCATCTGGTAGACCTTGACGGAGCCCGTTCCAGACATATAGTCAATCATAAAGTTTTGGAAAGTATAGCGAGAGAAACTTCTCTTCACATAGATTTTGGAGGCGGATTAAAAACAGGAGGCGATATAGAAACAGCTTTTAATTCAGGGGCAAAGCAGATCACTTTGGGCAGTATTGCAGTACAGGATCCGGAATTCTGTATTGAAATGCTCGAAAAATATGGCAGTGAAAAGATCATTTTAGGTGCTGACTGTGACAACCGAAAGATAAAAACTTCAGGATGGCTCGAAGAAAGCAGTCTGGATATCATCAGTTTTCTTTTGCAGTACCAGGAAAAAGGAGTCATACAGACCATATGTACGGACATTTCAAAAGATGGAATGCTGCAAGGTCCCTCTACAGATCTATACAAAGAGATTCTTGAGAAAACAACGGTAAAACTTACAGCAAGCGGTGGTATTTCGTGCATGGAAGATGTATTCAGAATGAAAGAGATCGGATGTTCGGGGACGATTATCGGGAAGGCTGTTTACGAAGGAAAGATAAGATTAAAACAACTTCAGCAATTTATAGGAAATGCTTAAAAAAAGAATTATTCCATGTCTGGATATTAAAAACGGAACAACGGTAAAAGGAGTTAATTTCGAAGGTTTACGGAATGCAGGCGACCCTGTTGAACTTGCGGTAAAATACGAGCAGGAAGGGGCTGATGAATTGGTTTTCCTTGATATTACAGCAACGGTAGAGGATCGGAAAACATTTGCAGGGTTGGTGAAAGAAATTGCAGCGCAGCTCAGCATCCCGTTTACAGTAGGAGGAGGAATTTCTTCCATTGAAGATGTGAGAAGGCTTCTGGAAGCCGGTGCAGACAAGATCAGCATCAATTCCTCTGCAGTTAAAAATCCGCAGCTGATCTATGAACTTTCGAAAGAGTTTGGGAGTCAGTGTATTGTTGTAGCTATTGATACAAGACTTACCGATGGATCAGACCTTATTTATGTAAGAGGAGGAAGGCTGGCGACCGATTTAAATACTGTAGAGTGGGCAAAAGAAGCCGTGTCCTTAGGTGCAGGTGAAATTCTTTTGACTTCTATGGATGGTGATGGGACCAAAAATGGATTCGATATTCGAATTACAAAGCTGGTTTCCGACGCGGTAAACATTCCTGTGATTGCTTCAGGAGGTGCCGGAACTCCAGATGATTTTGTTAAAGTGTTTAATGAAACAAAAGCAACTGGAGCGTTAGCAGCCAGTATTTTCCATTTCAATGAAGTGCCGATTCCGGAATTAAAACAACAGTTAAAAACTCAAAAAATTTCTATACGATGAAAATAGATTTTAATAAAAATAAGGGCCTTGTTCCGGTGATCATACAGGACAGCCGAACCTTCCAGGTTTTGATGCTGGGTTATATGAATGAAGAAGCTTTTGAAAAAACAGAAAAAGAAGGTGTCGTTACTTTTTTCAGCCGCTCCAAAAACAGACTTTGGACCAAAGGTGAAGAGTCGGGTCATTTTCTTAAAGTTAAAAATATAAGCATCGACTGTGATCAGGACACGATCTTAATAAAGGCTGTTCCAACAGATACAGTCTGCCATACCGGAAGTTTCAGCTGTTTCGGGGAAAAGAAAACGAAGGGTTTCCTGTATGAACTGGAAGCAAAAATAGGAGAAAGAATAGACCACAAGGCTGAAGATTCATATACTTATTCTCTTTATCAGAGAGGGATCAATAAAATGGCTCAGAAAGTAGGTGAGGAGGCTGTAGAATTGGTTATTGAAGCTAAAGACAGCAATGATAATCTTTTCAAAAATGAAGCTGCTGATCTGCTTTACCATATTCTGATCCTGCTCAAAGCGAAGGGATTTACTTTAGAAGATATAGAAGGTGTTCTTAGGAACAGAGACAGATAAATAGAGGCCTTAAAAAAAATCAAAGTTTTTTTAAGAATATTATATCAAAAATTAAAATAAAAAGCTTCAGTTGATTTTATTATAGCACAAAAAAAGGCAGGAAGTTATCAATCCTGCCTCTATTTTTTTAAATCTTATCGGATTATTTTTCAATCAGAATTTTCCTCACTGCAGTTTGTCCGTCGGCTTTTATTAAACCGATATAAGCTCCTGCAGGCAAAGCCGAAATACTGACTTTTGTTTCATTATCCTTTTTCAGAAGTACTTTTCCCGAAAGCTCAGTAATTTCAAAGCTGAAATCTTTGATACCTGTATCAGAAAGTTCAATATTGACTGTGTCTTTGGACGGATTAGGATAGATAGATACGCTTTCAAGAGAATGAGTTGGAGAAGATTCTTCTTTGGTACCAAGGACGATAGAACTCGCAGAAGTGGCCACTGCAAAATGCTGAAGTGCTCCCACTGTTGCTTTTCCTATTTTGTAAATGTAAACTGGATCTGTATTCGCAAATGTATCATCGGAACTATGAGGATATCCGCTTCTTATTCTTTCAAAAAAACCGGTGATCACTTCGCCCTTTCTTTCAAAAGGAATATAATCCGTATCTTCTGCAGGATCTACAGCGGTCTGAAGAGGAGAGTAGAGTGCCGTACAGTTTCTGAGTTGCTGTGTGACAGCTGCAGATGCTGCATTGTTACTTGTAGGTCCGGCCTGATCCTGATCACAGTAAACCGTATTATTGTTATTTCCCATAACACCACCTACCTGGTCCAGATTAAATACCAGTTTGATATCCAATACCCTTACCCCATTCTGGTAAGCTACATTGTTGACGTAGTGCTTGCTTCCTTCCAGTCCCTGCTCTTCGCCCGAGAAATGAATAAACTTTATAGAATACTCTGTAGGAACATTTCTTAAGATCCTTGCAGCTTCTAATATAATTGAAGTTCCACTACCGTTATCATTGACTCCCGGACCATAAATGCTGTCAAAATGCCCGCAAATGATCACATACTTATTAGGATAAACAGTTCCTGTTTTAGTGATCACCAAATTCTTTGAACTTGTATTCCCGAATGTAAAAGGATCCTCCACGATCTGGCTGGCAGAATATCCGTATGATATATACTTGTTCTTGATCCACGTAAGAGCATTGGCATTGTTTAGAGTTCCTGTAGTTTTTATCCCTAAATTGGAAAACTGCTGAAGGTTTGAGGTAATATTAGTTTGGGTAACCAGATTAGCCCTGTCCTGATAAGCCTGAATAAAGCTCTGTCCTTTACTGCTGAATACAGCTAAAAAGACGGGCAGAATTGTGATTATTTTTTTCATTTTTATTGTAATATTTTGGTGATTGGTAAAAAATGGTGACTTTATCAGCTCTAATTATTTTTCGATAATAATCTTTCGTGTGATGCTTGTATTTCCTGCTTTTACAGTACAGAGATAAACTCCGTTGTCTAAACGGGAAATGTTAATCTGAGCCTTATTTTCTTCCTTCAATACAGAAAGTCCTGCTAAATCAGTAATTTCAACCGTGAAGTTTTTTGTCGTTGAATCCGGAAGTTCAACAGTTAAAAAATCCTTAACCGGATTTGGATATATTTTTACGGATTCCAGAGTTACAGGTGGTATTTCTTTAGCGGCAGATCCAGCTGCGATGGTTGTAGATGCCGTTGCAAAATGCTGCATTGCACCTACCGCAGCTTTACCTACTTTAAACACGTAAACAGGATCTACATTGGCAAAGGTATCATTCACTGTATGTTCATTATAGCTTCTTGTATATTCATAGAATCCCGTGATAACATATCCTTTTTGTTCAAAAGGCATATAATCGGATGAGTAGGCATTAGAAATGCTGGTCTGAAGAGGAGAGTATAAGGTAGTACATGTCGCAAGCTGTTGGGTAACAGTACTGGAAGCGGCATTGTTTCCTGACTGGCCCGCAGTATCTTTCTCGCAGATAATCTTACTGTTGACATTCCCTAGCTTGCCACCTACCTGGTCAAGATTAAATACTAACTTGATATCCAGTTTTTTAACGCCACTTTGATATGCCACATTATTAGCGTAATGAGAGCTGCCATATAAGCCCTGTTCTTCTCCCGAGAAATGAATAAACTTGATGGAATATTCTGTTGGAACATCTTTTAAAATTCTGGCTACTTCTAAAATAACAGAGGTTCCACTGCCATTATCACTTGTGCCGGGTCCGGTAATGGTGTCGTAATGGCCACAGATGATCACGTACTTATCAGGATAAAGAGTTCCTGTTTTGGTAATCACCAGATTCTTTGAACTGGTACTGCCAAAAGTGAAAGGATTTTCTACGATCTGGCTGGCCGAATAACCATAGGATGTATACTTATTTTTGATCCATGTGAGAGTATTGGCGTTATTTACAGAACCGGTAGTTTTGACCCCTAAATTCGAAAACTCCTGGAGGTTGGTGGTAATATTTGTCTGAGAGACAAGATCCGCCCTGTTTTTATAAGCCTGAATCAAAGTCTGGCCACTGAGACCACCGACGACTAATGCCGTGCATAAAAATGTAGTAAGTTTTTTCATATTAAATGTATTTGGATTGGTGTGTTTACTTTTCAATAATGATCTTTCTTGTTACGCTATTTTTATCCGACTTTACAGTGATCAGATACGTTCCGTTTATAAGGCTGGAAGTATTCATATTCTTTTCATTCTCTGCATTTAGGAGTAGTCTTCCATTCATATCACTGATCTCTACTTTAAAGTTTTTCTGATCCTTTGGCAATTCAATGTTGATGATATCATGCGCGGGATTTGGATGTATTTTAATGTTTTCAAGAGGATTAATGGGATTAACTTCATCTGTTGCCAATAGTGTAGTGGAAGCTACGGCAAAATGCTGCAAAGCTCCAACAGCTGCTTTTCCTGTATTAAATACATAAACGGGATCTATATTGGCAAAAGTATCGTCTATGCTGTGTTCGTTATTGCTTCTCTCTGTCTCATAAAAGCCCGTAATAATGTCACCTCTGTTTTCAAAGGAAATATAATCCGAAGCATAAGCATTAGACATCGTTGGCTGAAGTGGAGAATATAATGTTGTACATGCAGCCAGTTGCTGGGTCATTGCCAGTGAGGCGGCATTATTTCCGGTTTGTCCGCTCTGATCGCTTTCACAGTTGATATTGGTATTTGCATTCCCTAATTGTCCGCCTACCTGATCGATGTTAAAAACAACTTTAAGATTGAGCTGACGGGCATTACTCTGAAAAACAACATTGTTTACATAATGCTTACTCCCCAAAAGACCTTGCTCTTCTCCGGAAAAATGAATGAATTTTACTGAATATTCTGTCGGAACATCTTTTAGGATCCTTGCTGCTTCCAGTAAAATAGAAGTTCCGCTACCATTATCACTTACGCCTGGACCGACTACCGTGTCATAATGACCGCAGATAATTACATAGATGTTAGGATAGAGAGTTCCTGTTTTAGTTATAATTAAATTTTTTGAAGTAGAACCAGCATAAGTGAAGGTGTCTTCCGTAATCTGATTGGCATTGTATCCGAAAGACTGATATTTTGCTTTAAGCCAGTTCAGCGCATTTTCATTTTCTACTGAACCTGTAGTTTTTACACCGAGGTTTTCAAATTCGTGAAGAATCGATGTAATATTTGCCTGAGAAACCTTATTTACTCTGGTCTGATAAGACTGTATAAAATTCTGGCCCTGAAGGCTGTAAGCTGATAAAGAAAGAAGTAGAATAGTCGTTATTTTTTTCACTTTGAACTGAAATTTTATAGATTTAATAATTCAGCAAATGTAGATAATAAAAACCAATTTTATTTTATGGAAAAGGGAAATAATCTCTCATATCGTTCTGTTTTTTTTAATATCGTTAAAAACATGAAATTTAGCCTATCTCATGATAGTTTTAATGAAAAATAATAACAGGATGTGCGTTGTATAACAAAAAATCCCGGGCAAAGCCCGGGATTATATTGATAACAAAAAATTCTACATTATTTTACTTGATCTACAACTGCTTTGAAAGCTTCAGGGTGATTCATTGCTAAATCAGCTAAAACTTTTCTGTTAAGCTCAACGTTGTTCTTTTTAAGAGCTCCCATAAATTGAGAGTAAGACATTCCATGCTCTCTTGCACCAGCGTTGATACGCGTGATCCAAAGTGATCTGAAGTTTCTCTTTTTCTCTTTTCTTCCACGGTAAGCATATTGCATTGCTTTTTCTACCGCGTTTTTAGCTACAGTCCAAACGTTCTTTCTTCTACCGAAAAAACCTTTAGCTTGCTTAATAATTTTCTTTCTGCGAGCTCTTGAAGCTACTGCATTTACTGATCTTGGCATAATTAAATTGTTTTTTTGAAAAGGGCGGAATTTTTTAATTTAGAATTAAAAGCTAATAATGAAAATTTTAAATATGATCTTTTCATTATTAATTCACTTAGGGGCACCATTTCAGGGTTAAATTGTTGAATTTGTTTTGAATTCTTATAAACCGAATATAGATTTATAAAAACTACTTAATTGCTAATTGACGTAAAACACTTTTCGTGTCCACAGCAGAAACATAAGAAGTTTGCGTAAGATTTCTCTTCTGCTTAGTTTCTTTCTTAGTTAAGATGTGGCTTTTGAAAGCATTTTTTCTTTTAATCTTCCCTGTTCCGGTAAGTTTAAAACGCTTTTTAGCACCTGATTTCGTTTTTAATTTTGGCATTGTTCTGCTTTTTTATTGTTTTGTTATCAATATCTTGTCCTTGATTCCTCAGTAATACTTAGGAATTACAGTTGGCAAAGATACAAAAAAAACATCAATCTTTTCCCTGCATAATTGATTTTATAATAATTGTCACATAGAGACTTAATATGTATCACAGTAAAGGTGCAAAGGGAAACCTTAAAAAAACAAAACTACAGATAAGACTATCTGCAGTTTTGTTTTTTAATAAAGAATCAAGAAATTTTATGACTTAAAAAATTCCAGTAAATCTTTATTGATTGTTTCTGCTTCTGTTGTTGGCATACCGTGAGGAAAGCCAGGATAGGAGATCAGTTTGCCGTTTTTGACAAGGGTCGCCGCAATTTTTCCTGTGGTTTCAAAAGGAACTATCTGGTCGTCTTCACCGTGCAATACCAATACTGGTACTTCTACAGCTTTCAGATCTTCAGTAAAATCTGTTTCAGAGAAAGCCTTGATACAGTCATAATGAGCTTTGATAGAACCACTCATTCCTTGTCTCCACCAGTTTCTTTGGATACCTTCTGAAATTTTAGCTCCTTCTCTGTTATAACCGTAGAAAGGGAAGGTAAGATCAATATAGAACTGCTGTCTGTGGTTCGCGGTATTGTTACGGATATCATCAAAAACAGAGATAGGTACACCATTCGGATTATTATCATTTTTAACCATGATTGGCGTAACTGCACTTATTAATACAGCTTTTGCAACTCTTCCTTTTCCATGTTGAGCCACATATCTGATCACTTCACCTCCTCCTGTGGAATGTCCGATATGGATAACATCTTTTAGTTCTAATGCAGTGACGATCTCATCAACATCTGATGCATAAGTATCCATATCATGACCTAGAGGGGTCTGCTCAGACCTTCCGTGGCCTCTTCTGTCATGAGCAATAACCCTATAACCTTTTTCCAAGAAGAACAGCATCTGTGCATCCCAGTCGTCGCTGGACAATGGCCATCCATGGTGAAAAAATAAGGGTTGTCCTTTTCCCCAGTCTTTGTAATAAATCTCTGTCCCGTCTTTTAATGTAAGTGTACTCATTGTTTTTTATTTTTAACGATTATTAATGTAATTATAATGCCATCCTTTATTGGTAATACAAATCTATGCGTATATATTTCACTGGAAATTGATATAGGATAATATATTCATTAAATATAGCTGATAATCGGGATTGTTTTATTCTTCACTTCTTTCTAATATTGATTCATGAGAAAATAGATATTGCTATTTTAATATTTATTCCTGAAAAGAATATAAAAAATGGTTCTTATGATCATTTAAATAAAAACTTACGGCATTCATTCTAAACTACTATAATTAATTTAAAAATGCTTTCATCCGCAGATTTACACCTAGAAAGAGCATTATTTCTTGTTGCTTTGATGATCTTTTTCGGAGCAGGGGTTTCATATACGCTCATTGTTTTCATTATTAATTCTATCCAAAAGAAAACTAAAAATGCGCAGTATTATATGCTTTCATTTCTTATTTCCGGAATTACTATATTAGCTTTAATAGCATCTTATTTCTTTATGATATTCATGGAATAGGATGAAACCTATAGGTCTTGAAGCAGATGAAGCAGGTGCCAAAGAGTATCAAAAGAATTAAACAATCAATTCAAAAACAATATAAAAACATGATTTACAGAAAGCTATTGCCTGTTGTTGCCTGTATGATAAGCTTATCATCTTTTGCACAAATAAGGACAGGAGTATATTTCTCTTCAGATAAAAAATACAATGAAATCATTGAAAATCTTGGAAATCCGTTGGCAGGAAATCCGGTGATGATTGTAACATCATTTGTTCCTAATAATGGAAGTTATGTATGGTATCTGAATGAAAGCAAAGCTGAAAAAGAGGCTTATTTAGATGATCGCCCAAAAGATTTACATGCAGGAATTTTTCTGGAAGATCATGGTGGATTAATTCCACAGGTTACCTTTAAAGACTTTGCAAAAGGTCTGTCACAACCTAAATATCTCATAAATTTCTGTGAAGTTGCCGATGCAGACGAAGATTACTTTCCCGAGTTTTACCTTACTTATTTTGAAGAATCAGACGGGTTGGATGCCAAACCTTTGAAAGTTATAGTATATACCAATACAGGACAGGAAAAACTTACAAAATCAAAAATTACTGGTTGGATTCCTTTTCAGGAAGAAGATCAATATCGGGAAGAAAGGGATGCCAATTTCAAAGTATTGCCCAAAGCGATAAGACTGAAAGCCGAAAAAATATTGAAAGATGCCAAAGATGGAATGAATTAGAATATACATGAACGACAACACCATCATAAAATTAACGTATCCTCAATAAAAAAGAAATGAACAAAAGGTATTTGGCACTTTATTTATCCCTGTTTGTGATAAGTTCGTGCAATCAAAAAAACAATGACAATCATAAAACAAAGAATGATTTAGGGCAAAAAACAGTAGATTCTGTAAGCATTGGAACGAAAAACGATTTAGCTGATTCTTTGATTATTCAGAAAGAAAATGCTTCAGCATCCAGCCAAAGAGATGCCGCAGAAGAATGGTTGAAAAGCATATTCAAAACAAGAAATTCAGACCAACATTTCCCGGAATATAATGTGGAAGAAAAATTATGCACCGGCAGGTTTAAGGATTTTATAGCAGAATCAGGCGAAATTTATGGACCTTCCAACTTAACAGATGAAGAATATCCTGCAGCCGAAAAAAAATATAAAGCCAAATGGTCCAAAATATATCCCATTGAAGAACGCGAAATGTGGCTTTTTGGAAGAGGAAATGGAGATACAGGAGAACTAAAGCAGTTAAAAATAAACAAAATCAAAGAGGGAGTTTATCATATTTTTATTGATTATGGAAACGGAATAAAAACACAAAATGAAATAACCTTGGTTTCTGAAAACGGAAACTACAAAATTGATTACTGTAAAACTGAATTTTTAGAATAAGAGAAAGCTATGGATAACATTTGTCATACCTATTTCAAAAAACGCCATGATCAGGAATGTTTTCATCCGATAGCTTCCGGTATTTTTAATTCAAAAAGTTATTGAAAAATAAGATGGTGAAAAAATTCATGATTTTAACTTCATTTTTAGCACTGTTTGGCTGTAAAACCAGTACTCAGAAAATGCAGATTACAGCTATTTATTCAGAGCCCAACAAGGTTACAAGAGAAGTTTTGGAAACAGGTGCAACACATACTTACACCACTAATAAAGAAGTTACAGAGCGCCTTAGCCCCGTAATTTTTATGCTTTCCAAAAATGCTGAAACATTGAAGTTTCGTATACAGGGAAATATCAGTTCCGGTGGACATACCATTAATCAGGTTAGAAAACTTCGTCTCGAAAAAGGAGAGCAGAATGGCAATACCGTTACACTGAAATATTATATTGAGATCAAAAAGATTCCCGGTAAAGAAAGTGCTGATATAAAGGGTTATAATTATACAAAAGATGAAACCTACAAAATACCAGTTGATATTAAAATAATAAGAATCGAATTGTACGAAGACAGAATGAATGATACAGCAGGTACAACACCAAAGCTTATTGCTGAGCAAACCTTTAATTTCTATGCAAAAATTTAACCGCTTGAAAAATGATAAAAAAAATACGGATTGTGGATTATAAATTGAAAAGGTGATACTTGAAAAATTTAGATTACACCTGAATGCTTTTAACACAAAACGTAAGTACTACTGCGTTAATGCTTGTACTAGAGATGCGGCTTTTTAATATCTTTTATTAAATACATATACGCTTATTTAATAATCATGGTATTGTAATAATCTAAAACAATATTTTGATAAAAGGAATCTGTTGTACTATCTTTCCAACCCCGCTCCCTACCTTCTTTTTTAATTATTTTATATTCTTCTGTTTTTTTGAATACCTCAAATAGCCTTTCTTTATAAGCCAAAATTTGTTCTAAATTAAAATGTTGGATTGTTATAATGTTCCCTTTGTTGATTTCAAAAAGAACATTTTTTTCATAATTAATATTCATGCCATCCAATCTACCTTTACCGGAAGTAAAAAGGATCAACCCTGAATACCAATTCATTTTCCTGTCCACTTTGGCTGGAAAGATTTCATCAGTGATATTCGTATATAATCCACCATCGGTGATTTTAAGAATCCAGAGTTCCTTAACATAAAGTTCATTGCCCTCTATTTCATAAACAACGTGATAGCCTTTAGGGGAAGTTGAAGTTTCCAGCAATCCATTTAGCTTTTTGGAAGGATACAAGTCGAAATAATTTTTTGTCAAATCCTTCTTCGCAAAATATCCCGTATCATTGATGTATATATTATTCATGTGTTTTCCGTTTTCATAATAATCATAAAGATTAGTTTGAGCATAGCCTTTAAAGAAAAAGAGCATAATAATGAAAATCAATCTTATTTTTAGCATTTAATAAATTAATGTTAAGCTAATGTACGAAATTAGTTCAATGACATCTTTTAACATAAGCAGTTTAGTATGAGATTACCAAATTATTTTTAGCTCAGCTAATGAGGGGGCATATTTGAATATTAATACATAAAAAGCTAAAAACCGCTATGCCTAATCTTTTTAGCAGAGTGTTCGTTATACTTTAATATAAAAATTTATAAGTATTCGCGGAAATATTTTTGATCAGAAAAACAAAAAAAAAACACCATTATCAGGGATATTTTCATCCGGCATCTTTTATTACCTTTAATTTAAAGATTTATTAAAAATAAAACAGTGAAATGTCTCATGATTTTAACTTTTTTTTTGGTACAGTTGGTCATAAAACATTAAACATTTTGTTTAATTTAGGTAGAGTCAAGCTAAGCTTAACTTGTAGTGATGCTGATTAACTGACCTAATCTTAATCAAACTAAGCTACAATGAAAAACACTTTTTCTTTCCCATTTTTGAGCATTATTTTGGTAATCATTTCAAGTTGCAAAGATCCTGAAACCCAAAAAACAAATTTCCGGAATGATCTGAAAAATACCAACTGGATTGTTGATCGTGGCGGACTTATAACCCCGGATGGCGAGAAAACCTATGATTTATCCAAGAGGATAGACACTGCAATTATTTTCAATTTTCATGCGGTAAACTTTTTGGATGAAGAACAATTCAAAAGTTATGACGCATGGCAGTGTGGAAACGATTGCTTCACAGAGGTACATGGAAGATATTATTTTACGGAAGCCAACCAGATAAAAATGGAAGTCGATAGTATTAGAAAATCTGAATTCTGTGATGGGCCTACACAAACATTCAAACCATCCAAAGCCATGTTTTTTAACCTGTCAAGAGACGGAGAACGGCTAAGATTAATAAGAAAATAAAATGAAGTTTCAAAGTTCGAATTTCAGTATGATATGAAAGATATGCGAGAAGGATTTAACCACGATAAAGTTATCCTGAAAATAAAACAAAAAATTGAGAATCATTATTCTGATAAATTTACATATGCTATACCTGATTGGGCTATGTTGAGTGCTGAGCCAGATATTATATCCATTCTTGATATTCATAGTGAAGAAGGGGTACAGATAGCAAAACAAAAAGTTAATTTCCCGGTTGATTTTTATAATGTTTCGTCTGTTGCAGACTATGTAGATTTTCTGTCTAATCAAATGAATAGCCAGAAAGAAGTAATAGGGTATGTAATTTTTTATAACAAGAATACACTCATTATAAAAGATCCCAATTACTTGCGGGATCTGACTGCATTTCAGGAAAATGAACTTAACAAGTATAACGAGACTAATTCGCAAGTTGAGATTTCTCTTATACTTACAGACCAAAATTGGAACGAAGTGGATGTACTTGATGATTTGTTAAGCTAAATGAAATATAACTCTAATGGCCATAAATACGCCTAATCTAAAAATAAAAAGAAAATGGATAATAAAGAAACCTGGATAGACGGAGATATACTTTTTTATAAAGATCATGGTAACATTGAAAGTGCAAATATTCAGTCATTAAAATATGCTTACGTACAGGTTTTAGGAAATGTGCCCTTTCTGTTTGTTTTTGCAGATCATCAACACTATATATCTACTGAATTGCATGGTTTTGATGACGTATATCACGAACTGTCTGATCGTTTTCATTTTGATAGCGAAACTTTTTTTGCGGTGTGCAAAGCAAGAAAAGAAGATGAGAAGGTGAAAATTTGGGCAAAAAAAATGCATCAAAATTATCAGATTTTAGATGAGTATCCGGATGATGGTGATTTTGGCTACGAAGTATACACAGAGCCTAAACAGATGATATCCTGGGATACAACATATGAACAGTTGGAAGCATCGGGTTGTATAGAAGCTTATTTTACTGATTTCGGTGCCAGATATTTAAGATTTAAATATCTGGTTAGAGTAGAAGGTATTCTTTTCGATCAATTAGAAGTATATGCAGACAACGTCAGTACTAATCGTCCTGTACAGGAGTTTTTCGTAGATCTGTACGATGAAACCAATACTGATGAGAGCTATAAAAAACTACGTGAACTTTGGATTGATGACGATGTTGATATTAACGAATACGGCTATGAAAGAGAAGACCAATGTTATCTGCAATTTGCTTTGGCAAACGGTATCAATGCTTCTATTTGTTACACCTATGATAAAGAATATGCTTATGACGATGGAAGTACATCGTTTCATTTATATAACAAAAGAGAATACAGGTATTTTTTAGAAAATAAAGAATATGAAGAAGTGATGGAAATTTCCGGATTAATATCATTCCCCAATCAATTGGATCTAAGTACTAAATATATTGATCATGACGGAGTTAAAAATATTCCGCTTAAAGTGAAAGATTTATTGAAAGAGAAAAGTGGTATCTGGCTTGACCGTGTTAATAATAAAATCGGATTTGTGGGAATAAATACTGCTTTGATTGTAGATCTTAAAAAAATTAAATATTTTACCCTTCAGAATGTTCTTCCTGCAAAAGGGTCTGGATATGCAGATTTTATTGTTTATCTTAAAACAGGAGATTATCTGTACGTTTTTACAGAGGACACTTATTTCTTCGATCAATTTGCTCAGCAATTGGAGCAAATGACGAAAAAACCGGTTGAAATCCCTGAAGCATATTATAACTGTTAAAGCGATTCATATTGACCTGATGCAATATATACGCATAAAAAAAGCCTGCTTCATCATAGAAGCAGGCCTTTTTATATAATCAAATAATTAGGTGTGTATTCATTAATCTTTGAATTTCAACGCAGCCTGAAACAGGTTTTTCTTTCCTATTAAGTCATATTCACTGTTGTATACAGGTTCATACATTAATATATAAGCATTTCCGTCAAAATCTTTTAAATCAATTGCCTGATCCACCATGATGTCATAAAACCTTGTAATAGTTCGTGTAGCTGTCCATTGTTTTAAGCTGCCTTTAGGGTTTTTATCGAATCTATGATCTTTCGCATCTGTATAATACCAATAGGATGGCGCCGTATCCATCAAAAACATTTCTTTGTCTTTGTTATATAATTCTTCAGCCATACCCGTATTCTGAAACCATGGAGCCTCAGGATTGTAAAGACCTGCAGCTGCCGTATAAATCTCCTTATTCGTAGTTGCTCCTATTAAAAAACCTTCCAGATCTTTAGAAGTAATTTCGAATAGGAAAGCAGATTTTTTCAGTTCATAAACCTCATTGACAGGTTCAATTACTTTTCCATCCTGTTTAATAACTACTTTTAACGATTGTGCAAAAACCAAACAGCTTAGTAAACCAAAAAGGATGGTTAAACTTATTTTTTTCATTGTCTCATTTTTAAAAATAACTGAAGCAAAGATATTGGACTTTAACCCGATATGCACTGGCTGATTTCAGGGGTTTTTATCTTACTTCTTTCCTAGTAGGGCCAATTTCTATAGGGGTTATAATCCGTTTTTTTTATTCGAAACAGATCAGCCTTTAATGTAATTTTTATGAAAGCTGCCTTTTGTTTTTTACCAATTGATGGAGCTGAATTTGTAGGATAAGCCTCAGCATAAAAGGTTTCATTATCCGCCCAAAAAGCTTTTGTCTGATCGGCTATTTTGAAGTTGGTAAAGTTGACATACAAAAGGTTTTCCTGATTATAGCTTTTTTCCAGGTATTTACTGACGCCAAAATCACTTCCTGCATCACTGTTTGAAACCATATAGGAAATCCAGTTTTTCTTGGGAAGAATCTGAGGATAACCACCTGTAAATATTTGAAAATGAGCTGAAGATCTTACATTATAAAAAGAATAGTAGATATCTGTAGTCTCTACCGAGCTTTCTTTGAAAACCTCTAAATGCAGATAAGGGGATTGCCCGATATATTCATTGGATAACAGACCATCTTCCGTAGCTACATTCTCATGTTGAGTAATGACAGTTTCTTTTGTATTATCCGTGTACACCCAGTTATTACCTTTCAGTTTTATATGTGGGTTTTTTACTAAAACTTCATCGATACGTTTCTTAGAGGCTGTTTTAAACTCTTGCTCAGCAACTTCTATTATGGTACCGTACTTATTGAACGATTTATTTTTTAAGTCCTGTGCTTCTTTAAATTGACTGCTTCTGATCTCATAAAGATCAACACCCTGTAAAGTAAGTTCAAATGCTGGAGTGAATTCTGATTTCAAAACAAAAGCCTCAATGCTGTTCGAAATAGTATTATTAATGCTATAATGAATAGAGTAGAAGTCATCAAACTCCTCAAACCCATAATAATTATCCAGTTTATTATAAGCAATTTTCAGGTGAGCTGCATCCTTAACCGGTGCTACAAAAAAACGTACAGAATCTAGCTTGGTAAATAATTCAAAGGGTACATCCTGCACATTATCTACACCCTTTATTTTTTTGAAATCAGCAAATGTTATGGTTTTCTTTGTAATTACAGTTTTTGTTGGGGTAGTGTCCGATGTTTTACTTTTCGAATTACATCCCACAAAAACTACGAGCATAGAGGATATCAACAACTGATATGAGATTTTCATTTTCTATATTTTTAACCAAAGGTATAAGTATTAGAAGCAGAGACCAACAAAACGGCGTGATATAGGGGATAAATGGCTGAAATCAGGGATATATTGAATGGTATATTTTAGAGAATTTTACAAACGATAAAGTAAGTGTTCTAAATTATTGTATACGGATGAAAAATAGAATAATCAATTTTTTTGCGGTGATAGCTTTGCTGGCTTCCTGTTCACCTGCTGCAGAAAAAAAATAAAGAGAGTAGATTCTACGGAGATAAAAGCAGATAAAGTTAGTATATCCGGCCCTAAAAAGGAGGATATATCAAAATCAGATGTGCCAGGTGATTTTTCAGCGTTAATTCCTATTGATATATTGGATAGCAAAAGCACGAATAGTTACGAAAAGTATGGTATAGAGTTCTCGGGCAACTGCTATGCATGCGATTTAGCAAGCTTATCAATAACAAAGAAAAAAATGGTATGGATCAATGTCTGTGATGAAAATGATACTTTTGAAATTAATGATTTCTCATTCTCTAACGAAGGAACCAAAACGATTTTCAAAACATCAGAAAGAACGTATATTATAACTAAAATAGATAAAGCACCTGTTTACGAACTGGTTGTAGAAGGTCAAAAGCTTGAATTAAATAATAAAAGAGTATCCCGGTATTTTACAACCAAAAAAGCTTTACCTCTTTTCAAAGATCATGACTGCGGAGATTTTGAAGGATAAGGAATAGATCGATTCAAGGAAGAGAATTAATGGTCTCATTGATACTGAACGTCAAAAATAAAAAACCTCAAAATACTTTGAGGTTTTATATGATAGGAAACAGACTTTACGTCTATTAAAACTATTTAGCTGGTTTTTTAGGACTCATCATCATGATCATTCTCTTTCCTTCAAGTTTAGGAAGCTGATCTACTTTTCCAACATGCTCCAATTCCTGAGCAAGCTTTAGAAGTAAGATTTCCCCCTGATCTTTAAAGATAATTGAACGTCCCTTAAAAAATACGTAGGTTTTCAATTTTGAACCCTCTTCAAGGAATTTCTCAGCATGTTTCTTCTTAAATTCATAATCATGATCATCTGTCTGAGGTCCGAAACGGATCTCCTTAACAACCACTTTTATTTGCTTAGCTTTTAGTTCCTTCTGCTTTTTCTTTTGCTCGTATAAAAACTTTTTATAGTCTAATATTCTTGCAATGAAAGGTTCAGCCTTATCCGAAATGACCACTAAATCCAATTCCTGTTCCGTAGCAAGTTGTCTTGCTTTGTCGATTGGAAAAATTCCTGGCTCTACGTTATCGCCCACTAAACGAAGCTCTCTCACACGAATTTTATCGTTGATCAAGTGTAAGTCCTCTTGTACAGGACGTCTTTGTGGGCCCCTGTTGTTAAATCTTTGTGCTATTGTATTAAATTTTATTGGTTAACTTTCTATTTAGCAATATTATATTGCTGCTTCTTTCTTAAAATAATTGACGAAATCTTCCATGCTCATCACACCCAGATCTCCTTCTCCACGTCTTCTTACAGAAATGGTGCTGTCATTTTCTTCATTTTCTCCTACAACCAGCATGAATGGGATCTTTTTCAATTCCGCATCACGGATCTTTTTCCCTGTCTTCTCATTTCTGTCGTCAATCAGACCGCTAATATCGTGATTTTCCAAAAATTGTGAAACTTTTTTTGCATAATCTACGTATTTTTCACTGATCGGTAAAATAATGAACTGATCAGGACTTAGCCATAACGGGAAATCACCTGCTGTATTCTCTAATAAGATTGCGATAAAACGCTCCATAGAACCAAATGGCGCTCTGTGGATCATTACCGGTCTGTGTTTCTCATTATCTTTTCCAATATAATGAAGATCAAATCTTTCCGGTAAGTTGTAATCTACCTGAATAGTTCCTAACTGCCATTTTCTTCCCAAAGCATCCTTGACCATGAAATCCAGTTTTGGACCGTAGAATGCAGCTTCACCATATTCTACAATCGTTTTCAAACCTTTTTTCTCTGCTGCATTGATGATTGCATTTTCGGCTTTTTCCCAATTTTCATCAGAACCGATATATTTTTCTCTGTTATCAGGATCTCTCAACGAAACCTGCGTAACAAAATCTTCAAAACCTAATGATTTAAAAACATAAAGCGTTAAATCGATTACTTTTTCAAACTCTTCGGAAAGCTGATCCGGAGTACAGAAAAGGTGAGCATCATCCTGAGTAAATCCACGTACTCTTGTCAGCCCGTGAAGTTCTCCACTTTGCTCATATCTGTAAACAGTACCGAATTCTGCATACCTCTTTGGAAGATCTCTGTAGCTCCATTGTGAAGTTTTATAAATCTCACAGTGATGAGGACAGTTCATTGGTTTCAGCATGAATTCTTCCCCCTCATTTGGAGTTTTAATCGGCTGGAAACTGTCTGCTCCGTATTTATCCCAGTGTCCTGAAGTTACATACAGTTCTTTTGAACCGATATGCGGTGACATTACAAATTCATAACCTCCTTTTTTCTGTGCATCAGAAAGGAAATTCTCCAGTTTTCTTCTTAAGGCAGTACCTTTTGGCAGCCATAATGGAAGACCTGCACCAACCTTTTCAGAGAATGCGAAAATTCCTAATTCTTTACCCAGTTTTCTGTGGTCTCTTCTTTTTGCTTCTTCAAGTCTTTCAAGATATTCAGTAAGCTCCTTCTGTTTAGGGAAAGAAATACCATATACTCTTGTCAGCTGAGGATTTTTTTCATTTCCTCTCCAGTAAGCACCCGCTGCATTTAAAATTTTAACAGCTTTTACAATATTTGTATTTGGAATATGTCCTCCACGACATAAATCCGTGAAGTCATCATGCGTTACAAAAGTAATTTCCCCATCATTAAGATTAGTGATAAGCTCTACTTTGTAAGGATTATCTGCATATGTTTTTAACGCCTCTTCTTTAGATACAGGGTATAAAGAGAATGTTGAACCTTTCTTGGCATTTTCCAAAACTTTCTTTTCAATCTTCTCAAAATCTTTTTCAGATAAATTTTCGTCTCCGAAATCTACATCATAATAGAATCCGCTATCAATAGCAGGTCCGATCGTCAGCTTAGCATTAGGATAAAACTCAAGGATAGCCTGCGCCAGCAAGTGGGCAGAAGAATGCCAGAAGGCTTTCTTTCCAAGATCATCATTCCATGTCAACAATTGTATCGTTGAATCCGTCGTTATAGGTGTGGTCGTTTCTACTTGTTTGCCGTTTACAACTGCGGAAATGGTATTTCTAGCCAATCCCTCACTGATAGATTTTGCCACATCTAGAGGAGTAACTTCTCCCTCGAATTCTTTGACACTATTGTCTGGAAGTGTAATTTTTATCATTGTTTACTAAGAAATTTTAAGATGCAAAAATACGCATTTTTTAAATAATATGCTATTTTTAAAGTATATTTGAAATAAGAATTACTGTAGAATCTTAAAAATAGGATTCCTGATTTTAAATGTACCCGTCCTCAACCTGAAATTTTCATAGAGAAGCATCCTGTAGTTTTCATTATTTTACAGTGTTAATGCTGTGGAAATGAGGTTTTAGTGTCTGTAAAACCTGATATTAATTCAAAAAAAAGAAATGATAATATGTACGCTGATATGAAAAACTTTACTATTGATCTGCACTGCGATCTGCTCTACCATTTATTAAGTCCGGGCTCAACAATTGATGATAAAGAACTGGGTTGCTCACTTCCTTACCTGAAAGAAGGGAATGTAAAGCTCCAGGTGATGGCTATTTATTCCGGGACAGGAGCCAACAGCACCTCCGATGGCGCAAAACAGAGTGAGCTGTTCTCAGACTTGCTCAATAATGAGAATTTCTTCTTATTTGAAGGTGAAAATTATAAAAATTCTGAGAACGAAAATAAGGTAGGAATTATCGCTTCAATTGAAAATGCATCAGGTTTTTGCGGAGAAGATGATACCTTAGAATCCGGGTTTAAAAATCTGGAAGCGATTATTGAAAAAACAAAAAAGGTTCTTTATTTGGGAATTACCCACCATACTGAAAACCGATTTGGTGGCGGTAACAATTCCGGAGCCGGATTAAAAGATGATGGAAAAGTCCTTATCGATTATATTTCGGACCGTAGAATCCCTATTGATTTTGCGCATACGAGTGATCAGCTTGCGTATGACATTCTGAATTATATAGACCAGAAAAATTATACCATTCCTATTCTGGCAAGCCATTCGAATTACAGGGCTGTTCATGACAAAAACAGAAACCTGCCTGATGAGCTGGCACAAGAGATTATTAAAAGAAAAGGTCTTATAGGGCTCAACTTTATCAGGAACTGTGTAGATGAAACAAATCCTGAAAAACTGTATGAACACATTCAGTACGGACTGGACTTAGGAGGAGAAGATGCTATTGCTTATGGTGCAGATTTCTTCTATTGTAAAAATCACCCTGATAAATCGCGGTATCCGTTTTTCTTTAAAGGATATGACGATGCTGCAGCAATGAACTCAATCAACAGCAGGATTGAAAAAGATTTTTCCACTGAAATCATGGAAAAGATCAGTCACAAAAATGCGTTGAAATTCATAGAAAATATATAACAAATGTCTGGTGGCAAAGGACTCCTGATGCCACCAGATTTTACTTTTTCCTCTTATATCTTACTTTCTCCTTGATAATCTCTATGACATCAACATTTTTGACTTTTGATTGAACCCAACCATGAATATCAATATAGAACAGTGATCTTCTGTAATATTCATTTGTGGAAAATCCCTCAAGGACTTCATCAAAAGCTTCAAAAGCTTTCTGCTGTTTACCTGATACCAGATTATTAATGCTTTTAAAAAACTGAATGCTTTCAAAATGAAATGCTTCAGGCTTCTTCATTTTTCTAGCAAATTTTAATGTTGAATTGATCAAGTCATCATAATCTTCATCGTTTCCGGATTCATATTTCGCCATTAAAAGCAGGATACGGGTATGGAAAAGAAGATCTTCCTGAACATTTCCTTTGCATTCAACCACCTTTGTTGAATAGGCAATTGACTTTTTAAAATTTTTGCTTCCAAAAAACATCGCAGCCATTTTCAGATACAGGATCATAAAGTGGTGTTCGTCAATTCTTTCTCTAAGCCGCTCCATTTTCAGTTCAATTTCAGGAATAAGTTTGGTCCCTGTAAAAAATTCACCTTTTACAAAATGAATATTCATTAAAGTATTGTAGTGGGTCAGAAAAATAAGGGCCTGCAGGTTTTCATTCTGAGTAAAATTCTGGGCATTCACCATCTTATTAAAATTTTCAAAACGTTCCTCCAGAATATCAATGTTCCCATACATGAACAGTATTTTCAAAAGGTAGGTATTGCCTTTGATATACCATACCGGATGGCTGATGATCATTTCGGGCTTTTTATGAAAAATATCTACCCATTGATAAGCATATTTAAGAGTGTATTTGTAATCCTGCAGTAACTGGTTCTTCCAGACATGAGCTTTAAAATACCAAAGTTTTTCCGTGAAGTTTAATTTATCAAGTTTAATTTTCTGGATCTGGTCATTGAAAAGATCCAATATCTTTTCACGGTCGGTGTCATTTTTCACATAGCCATGGGTCAGCATTTCACTGTATAATTTCAGCGAAAGATTGGAAAGTTCTGTAGCGTAATGGTTCTGTCGGCTGATCTCTGTAGATTGTGAGATTAGTTCATCTGCCCGGCCCTTAATACTTCTTGTAATGAACTGTGATTCAATTACCTTTTCAAGGTCGATGATTTCAGAAGCAATGCTTTTTTCATCCAGTTCCATAGCAGACTGCTTGGTTTTATCCAGTATTTTAAGAGCCTGTTTATAAAGTCCTTTCTGATAGAGAATTGTAGCAAAATCAAGTTGTTCCCTAAGCTGTATGCGGTAGTTTTGGTGGCTGGGGTTCATTCGAAGGCTTACCAGAATCTGTTTGTACAGGTGAGCTTTCAGATTGGATATCTGTTGCTTGGTCGAAATTTTTTTCTCAATGATGATCGATTCATCATACTCTTTCATCTTATCAAGTTCCGAAAAAAGGAGTAAAAATTTAGCATCAACATTGATTCCGAGACGGTTTACGTAAAGTTTAAACTGTCGTTTCTCGGACGTAGTTAATGACTTAATCAGTACAAACAAAAAATCTTTCTGCAATTCTGCCATTGTAAATTTATAAAACGTAATAAATTGATTATTAAATAAATGAGGTTAATTTGTCAGCCGTTGAATATTGTAATTTTCAGCAAAAATGAAAACGTAAAAATATTGTAAGCAGTAGTTTTGATCAAAATTAAGTAAAAAACTTCATTATGAATTCCGAAAAAATTGAAATTTTTGATACGACGCTGAGGGATGGGGAACAGGTTCCCGGATGTAAACTGAATACAAAGCAAAAGCTGATGATTGCCGAAAGGCTTGATAAGCTAGGGATTGATATTATTGAAGCTGGTTTTCCGATTTCAAGTCCCGGAGATTTTGAATCTGTTTCAGAAATTTCGAAACTGGTAAAAAATGCCAGAGTTTGCGGACTGACAAGAGCTAATAAAAAAGATATAGATGTAGCTGCAGAGGCATTAAGATATGCAAAAAGGCCACGTATCCATACAGGAATAGGAACTTCTGATTCTCACATTAAATATAAATTCAACTCCACCCGTGAAGATATTCTGGAGCGCGCTGCAGAAGCTGTAAAATATGCCAAAAGCTATGTGGAAGATGTAGAATTTTATGCAGAAGATGCCGGAAGAACAGATAATGCTTATCTGGCAAAGGTCTGTGAAGAAGTGATCAAGGCAGGGGCTACAGTCCTGAATATCCCGGACACGACCGGATACTGCCTTCCTGAGGAATATGGCCAGAAGATAAGATACCTTAAAGAAAACGTCAAAGGCATTGACAAAGCGATCCTGTCATGCCACTGTCACAATGATCTTGGGCTTGCAACAGCCAATTCAATTTCAGGGGCGGTCAATGGAGCGCGTCAGATTGAATGTACAATCAACGGATTGGGAGAAAGAGCAGGAAATACAGCCCTCGAAGAAGTTGTGATGATTTTAAAACAGCATAAGGATTTAAATTTTCATACTGATATTAATTCCAGAATGCTTAACGAAATGAGTCTGATGGTATCTGACCTGATGGGAATGCCGGTCCAGCCCAATAAAGCTATTGTAGGAGCCAATGCTTTTGCTCACAGCTCGGGAATCCATCAGGACGGCGTTATTAAAAACCGTGAAACCTATGAAATCATAGACCCGGAAGAAGTGGGAGTCAATGCATCATCCATTATTCTTACAGCGAGAAGCGGACGCTCCGCATTAGCCTACAGGTTTAAGCATATCGGTTATGATATTACTAAAAATGAGCTTGACTATCTGTATCAGGAATTTCTAAAGATTGCTGACATGAAAAAAGAAATTAAAAATGATGATCTCTATATGATCATGGAAACATGCAGCCGAAAAATAGTGTAGTAACTGATTTTTAAAATCATAGAAAAATAGAATATGGATACCAAGAAAAAGACACTTTTTGATAAAGTCTGGGATGCTCATGTTGTAGAAACCATTCCGGACGGACCTCAAATTATTTATATAGACAAACATCTGATCCATGAAGTTACCAGCCCTCAGGCTTTTGCGGAACTTGAAGCGAGAAACCTGGAGATTTTCAGACCAAATCAGATCGTAGCGACAGCAGATCATAATGTTCCCACTCTTCATCAGGATCAGCCAATACGGGATGAGCTTTCAAGAAATCAGGTGGAGCAGCTCACAAAAAACTGTAAGAAAAACAATATTGAATTATTTGGATTAGGTCATGAATACCAGGGAATTGTACACATCATTGCTCCTGAACTGGGGATTACCCAACCTGGGATGAGTATGGTGTGCGGGGACAGTCATACATCCACTCATGGAGCTTTTGGGGCCATTGCTTTCGGGATTGGAACCAGCCAGGTCGCACAGGTTTTTGCCAGTCAGTGCCTGTTGCTCGATAAACCCAAATCGATGAGAATTACAATAAACGGAAAGCTGAATGAAAATGTTCAGGCAAAAGATGTAATTCTTTATATTATTTCTAAAATCGGGACCGATGGAGGAACAGGATATTTTTGTGAATATGCGGGAAATATTTTCGAAGAAATGTCCATGGAAGGTAGAATGACAGTCTGTAATATGAGTATTGAAATGGGTGCCAGAGGCGGAATGATCGCGCCGGATGAGAAAACTTTTGAATACGTAAAAGGGAAAACCTTTGCCCCGAAGGGTGAAGAATGGGCTGAAAAGCTTGCGTACTGGAAAACTCTTAAAACAGATGCTGGAGCTTTTTTTGACAAAGAATTAAGCTTCGATGCTTCAGAAATATTTCCAATGATCACTTATGGAACCAATCCGGGTATGGGGATTTCTGTGCATGAAGTCATTCCTGTTCCTCAAAATGAATCGGAAGAGAAAGCCCTGCGTTATATGGGACTGAAGGCAGGTCAGGAGGTTTCAGGCATTAAAGTACACCATGTATTCATCGGAAGCTGTACCAATGCAAGAATAGAAGATTTCCGTTCAGCAGCACAGTATATTAAAGGAAAAAATAAATCCGCCAGTGTAAACGCTCTGATTGTTCCCGGTTCCCAGCAGGTTGTAAAACAGATCTATGAAGAAGGTCTGGATAAAATATTCAGCGATGCAGGATTTCAGATTCGTCAGCCGGGATGTTCAGCCTGCCTTGCGATGAATGATGACAAAATTCCGGAAGGAGAGTATTGTGTTTCTACGTCAAACAGGAATTTCGAGGGAAGACAGGGACAGGGGGCAAGAACCATTCTTGCCAGTCCGCTTACTGCAGCAAAAGCTGCTATAGAAGGAAGAATTTCAACTTTTGAAAATTTAAACTAAAAGATCAGACAGACGTCATGCAAAAATTAAAACGTATACAATCCCGTGCAGTACCATTGCCGGCAGAAAATATAGACACAGACCAGATCATTCCGGCCAGATTCCTGAAAAGTATTGACAGAAAGGGCTTTGGTGAAAACCTCTTTAGGGACTGGAGATTTAATATCCATACAGGAGAGCCTGATCCTGATTTTGTGTTGAACAAATCAGCATACAGTGGCGGGATTTTAGTGGCAGGAAATAATTTCGGGTGCGGAAGCAGCAGGGAACATGCAGCATGGTCTTTAACAGACTATGGTTTTAAAGTAATTGTTTCAAGCTACTTTGCAGATATTTTTAAAGGGAATGCCCTGAATAACGGCTTGCTTCCCGTAAAAGTTTCAGAAGAATTTTTAAAAGATATTCTAAAGAATGTTACGCGGAATCCTGAGTCGGAAATTAGTGTGGATGTAGAACTGCAGACCATCAGCTTTAATGGGAAAACCGAAACCTTTGAATTGGATTCCTATAAAAAAATATGCCTTCTTAACGGCTATGATGATATTGATTTTTTAATCAGCAAAAAACAGGCGATAAAAGAATTTGAACTAAAAACACAAAAGTATGAGCAACAGTTATTTTAAAATTGCCGTTCTTCCCGGAGATGGGATCGGACCCGAAGTGGTCGGTGAAAGTATTAAAGTATTGGACGCTGTGGCAGAAGTCTTTCACTGTCAGTTTCAGTTTTCCTATGGGCTGATGGGTGCAGAAGCTATTTTTAAAACAGGCGATCCTCTCCCTGACGAAACATTAAAGATCTGTAAAGATTCTGATGCTGTTCTTTTCGGGGCAATCGGAGATCCTGTTTTCGACAATAATCCGGAGGCTAAAGTAAGGCCTGAGCAAGGTTTGCTGAAACTCCGTAAAGAACTGGGATTGTATGCCAATATCAGACCTTTGAAAACCTATCCTTCATTGATAGAGAAAAGTCCTTTAAAAAGAGAAATCATTGAAGGGACTGATATTCAGATTTTCAGAGAGTTGGTGAGTGGGATTTATTTCGGCGAAAAATTTACGGATCCTGATGGCAAGTATGCTTATGACGTTTGCAGATACAGTACTGAAGATATTACTCCCATCGCACACATGGCTTTTAAAGAAGCAGAAAAAAGGAAAAAGAAACTGACCTTGATTGATAAGGCCAATGTTTTGGATACTTCAAGGCTTTGGAGAAAGACCTGCCAGAAAATTGCTCTTCAATATCCTGATGTGAAGCTGGACTATATGTTTGTAGACAATGCAGCAATGCAGTTGGTCTTAAATCCAAAACAATTCGATGTTATTTTAACTGAAAATATGTTCGGAGATATTATTTCTGATGAAGCCAGTGTGATTGGAGGTTCTATCGGGCTTCTTCCCTCGGCTTCGGTAGGTGAGGAGAATGCATTATTTGAGCCGATTCACGGATCCTATCCGCAGGCTAAAGGAAAAGGGATTGCCAATCCTGTTGCGTCAATCTTAAGTACAGCGATGATGCTGGATTATCTTGAGCTTCCTGAAGCCGCCGATAAATTAAGAAGAGCAGTGGAGCACGCTGTTGAAAACGGATATGTTACGGTAGATCTTAATGCAGAGCAGCATTATTCCACAGGTGAAGTGGGAAGTTTTATTGCAGATTACATTAAATATTCTGAAAAATCCTATTACAATTTCGAAAATATCAAGATCGGAAAATCTACGATCGTATAATCAGGAAGTAGTCCATATAATAATAGATAGTAAGAAAGGTTCTGCTCAAATGAGTGGAGCCTTTCTGTTTTATCTGCCTGGAATTATTAAAAAGGTTCCACTCCAATGAGCAGAACCTTTCTTTTTTATTTTTTCGTATTATCCGTTTTTCCTGATTTGTTTTTTGAAGATTTTTGAACATCTTCTTTATCAACATCAGGGGGATTGCTTTTTTCAGATGAAGCAGGAATGTTTTGAAAATCCTCATTCTGCTTTTTTGTTTCCGCACTGTTGGCAGATTCTTTCTTTTTGTTATCTTTTGAATCCATAGCTTTCTATTTTTAGAGTCCTAAAACACCGAGCTTGCCGGTTTCGTCTTCTATAGTATAATTCAAAGCTTTTGCCAAAACGAAAATATTATTAAGATTTTCCATTAATTGTTTACGTCCTTCAGTCCTCAGTTGGTTCTGATCAATAGATTTCATAGCATTCTCCTTGGCTTTCTGCGTCACATTTTTAATGTCCTTTTCAGAAATTCTGTTGAAAAAAGAATCATCCAGCGACTGAATCTCAACACTTGGCGTAATTCTTATATCTGCATCGGGAAGTTCAGTAATAACCAGTTTTTTATTAATAGAATCTACTTCTATTTTCATTTTGTTAAGATCATAAGAAACCTGTGCATTGGTCTTGGTATAGGTAATGATACTGTTGTTTGAAACCTCTTTTCCAAACACTTCGTAGCCCATCTTGGTTTTTTGCATACTTGAAACATTCTGTTCCATGACGACCATTTTATTCATTTTGGAGATCTGGTTGGTCAGAATATAATAATCTGATTTTTCCGTTTTCCCCCCAAGGTTTAAACATGATTTAAGTCCGAAGAACAGGATCAGCATCGCAATAATTCCCGCTGCAAATGATATGATTACTTTATAATTTCTCAACACTATTTGTTAAAAATTTCTTTGATTACAGAACCGTCATCTTTTTTCACTATTTCAGCAAGATCTCTTTCAATATATCCGCTGGTAGGCATTTCTATAATCCTTCCAATCTCTTTACCGTATTTTTCTACGATAATAGTCGGGACTTTCTGGATATTATAGCGTACTTCGTCCCCGGTAGGAGATTCCTTTTTACGGTTAACAGCAATAATGGTCATTTTATTATCAGGATACTTCAGTTCCTCAAGGATCTTCATCAGTCTCGGGAAGTCTCTGTGGCTGTCTTCACACCATGTTCCCATAAATATAACAAGCGAATAGGTGGTGAATTTGGCTTTTTTCAGTTGGTCAATAGCTTTCTGGTCAATGGCATATTCATCATGTTCTTTCACATACCAGTCTGCATAGGGAGCTTTTAAAAACTGCTCTTTGAATTGGTTTCCCAAAAGCATTTTGCCATCATTCTTTGTTTCTACTTCCCGGTTCATGACTACCTTTTGGGCGCTGAACTGCTGGGAAGCCAAAACAAGGCTTGAAACGGCAACTATTTGGGTAATAATTTTTTTCATATTATTTTTCGATAATTGTTTTTAAATCAGCAGGGGAGTAGTACTTATTTTTAAGAACTTTATGGTCTGCTTTTCTGTAGACATTAAATTTCTCACCTGACTTTTCATAAAAAGATTCTACTTCTTTTTCCTTATAAAATGCTACAGTTTCCTCTGCCTGTTCTTCGTTGTCGCACGCTTTAGACATATTTGAACGCTGAACTTCGTTGAATAGCTCTACAAATTTACTGCCAAGTCCGAATTCCAGTACTGCGCCACTTAAAACATACTGAAGATCACATAATGCATCAGCGATTTCTACAATATCATTATCTGCGATAGCCTGTTTTAATTCATTTAATTCTTCCTGCAAAAGCTCAACTCTAAGATTGCATCTTTCCTGAGAAGGAATCTGTGGGGTATCTAAAATAGGGGCTTTAAACGTAGTGTGGAATTCTGCAACTTGGTTCAGACTGTCAATTTTATCCATGAATTTTATTATTTACCACAAAGATAGAAAACGATTTTGGAAAATTTATAATGCAGATTGTTTATTCTGGCCGATATGCTGATAAAAAGAACAATCGTATAATAAAAATCCACAGCTGAAAAACTGTGGATTTATCTGTTTCTTAAACTTTTCTAAAATATAGTATGTAGTCAGATATTTCATATTCAAAATAAATCAATCCAATTCCTCATATTTCCAGATACCGGAGATGTTTAAGACCGTTAATCCAGGTTGTTTTTCACCATAACTGAACACACAAAAGTATTTTGAATGGCAGGAGGAGCATTGAGTTCCAAAATACAAGGTAGGGAGATCATTGACGGTTAATTCGCCGAAATGTATCATTCTGCCTGAAGTTTCTGCGGCCAATTTATTTTGCAGCAGTTCGTTTTTAGACAAAACTTTGTCCTCATTATAAATTTGAAAGATTGGAAATCCGGATTCGTAGGGCGTTATTGTTATAGGATTTTCATGACTGCATGCACAACAGGTAAATGATGTGACGGCAGATGGAATAATTTCCTCATTGCTGAAAATGCTCCTGGCAATACGGGCCTGTTGACTGAGGGCTATTTTTTTTGAAATTGAATACATTGAAATTTATTTATTGCTGGATAACGGTGCCTACTAAGTTAGTGTATTTTCCGCTTGGACTTCTTTTAATGGTAATTTTCACATAACCTTCCGCTGCGAGTTTATTCCATGTTTTCTGATAACCGGTTGTAACATCAATAGGGATTTTCCACATAGTTTGTTTACCGCCACCAGCTTGATTAAACCACGGAATGACATCAGCTACCTGAGATTTGAAAGGTAATGCATTGTTTAAAACGTCTATTTCGTAATAAAAATCATACTTGTCTTCGGTTTGATTTAGGGCTCTCTGAGAGAAAGTATACACATATCCATTGATAATAGGGCTTGTAAAACTTCCTCCTAATGTCGGAATATCTGTTCCGTTATAATTGCCAACTGCTCCACTGTATCTGTCAAATTTTTGACCTGCCTGAAAAGGAATATCGTCATAAATATTATATCCACCATTAGCAGGAGGCCAGCCACCGTTTAAACTATTAGCTTTAAAGAGTGCTTCCAGCTCACTCCATTTTCCAAGCTTGTATAAATCAAATGCCTGGTTTCTGATCGTTTGATTTACAGTTCCTGCCGGATCGTAGGTGGCAGCAAATTCATCAGCAGTTTTATAGAAGACATGCGTAACGCCTCCATTTGTACCGTCGATTTCCTCCTCTCTGTCGGAGTTACAGGCAATTGAAGAAAAAGCAATTGCTAAAACAAAAATGTACTTAAATAAATGTTTCATAATAAAAGTTTTAATGGTTATTTAATTTTTTTTCAGCGCATTCCTCCCGGCAATGAGCTGATTATCTAAAATATATTTTGGCAGCCAGAACCCGTTTTCGACAGCTGCTTTTATCAGCATAAAATAAGTGTTTTAAGGCAAAACGAATTTTTATCAAAAATAAGAGGGAATGAAACAGTGGGATCACCAACTGCAGAAAATTCAATTTCAGAATTTCCCAGATGAATGCTGGTTCAACGGTACAGTTGAAGGATAATTTTGAGGGATAAATTTAATTCAAAAAAATCAAATAGTAGTGAATATTTGTAAAAATAAAATAATATTGATGTGTCAAATATGTTAATATATTTATTTTTAGTAAAATGTATTTATCTATTATCAATTATTTTAACTAAAAAAGAAGATTGAGGAGTTGGGTCCATTCCTCTTTTTTCAATAACCATTCTCATTTTATCTGACTACAGGGCCCAAAAAAAAGACCGCTCATTACTGAACGGCCTTTCAAAGTGATTACTTTATGGTTATTAGTTTTTAATGAATCGCTTGGCAGCTTCTCCGATCTGGATCATATAAGCGCCCTTGATAAGTCCGCTTACATTCACACTGCCTCTCTGTAGTTTTCCTGAATTAATTAGCTTTCCACCCATGTCGAAGATTTTATAATCTTCTGATGTCGTATTGGAAATGTATAATACATCTTTTACAGGATTTGGATACAGTCTTAGATCAGTGATCAGATCTTTGATATCGGAGGTTAGTTCTCCTCTTCCTGAAGAAACAATATTCAGAGTGTAGTCCTCAACCTGGCCATAAGTATATGTACCGCATGAAGATGTTGGAACAGAACTGTACTGCATCATTACTCTCATTCTTGTAGAACCGGCAGTTGCTGTTGCAGGAATTGTAATGCTTCCGGTTACAGGAGTTGTAGTAGAGCCTGTTTTAGACCAAGCCAATTCTCCGCTGTCTGTAAAGTCACCGTCACCGTTATAATCGATGTACACTGCATAAGCTTCGCTGTAAACAGTTGAAGTCCATACCGGAGTTATTGACACCGTATAAGCGCTTCCTCTTGTTACGTTGGTAGAAACTGAAGTGAAGTTTTCATAACCGGCTGTTCCCGTTGAAGTATTATTGATCGTTCCGAATTTTACGTTTCCGATTCTCTCATCTGCTGTATTGTTGGCAGAAGCTGAACAATAGGTTACGGTACCTCCTGAAAGTGTTGTAACGCTTACTGTATTGCTTGAAGGAGACTCATTTCCTGCTGCATCTTTAGATTTAACGGTGAAGCTGTACGTTGTTGCAGGTGTTAAACTTGTTACAGTATAAGTGGTAGATGCTGTATTGCCGATCATTGATCCGTTCATGTAGACATCATATCCTGTAACGCCTACATTATCTGTAGCGCCACTCCATGAAAGATTGGTTGTTGTTGCTGTAGTACCTGAAGCTGCAAGGGTAGGAGCTGTAGGGGCTACAGTGTCTGTACCTGATCCTGCATTAACAGTGATGTTGGCATTGTTCACGTCAAAGAAAATATGGTTGGACCCTTTTACCATGATTCTTCCTGTTGTTGTGGATGAATTAGGGATTGTTACAGCCTGGGATCCATCATTTGGAGTTCCGGCAAGAAGGGTAGTCCATGTGTTTCCGCTGTCTGTAGACCAAAGGATGTCTACATTAGCAGCATTTACGTTGTTGGCAGTAGTTCCTGCTACATTCCAGGTAACGGTCTGGGAGCTTCCTCCTGCATAGGATGTCGCTGAGTTTTGTGAAGATACGCTGAATGGTCCTGCTGTTGCATTTACGGTAATCAGTGCGTCGTCAGAATTATTTCCTGAACCTCCCGCTCTGTTGTCACGAACTGTAAATCTGAAATTTAATGATCGTGCTACATTCGATAAAGCTTCTACCGCGATCTCTGAACCAGCGGTAGTCGTGGCTCCGGTTAATACAGAGGCCATTCTTGGGAAATATCTTGTTGGGGTAGTTTGAGGAGTCCATGATCTGAAGGTTGGACCTGTTGCCTTTGTAGCACTTGCTGCAGAACTGGCACCTGTTTGTGAAGATGATGCATTGTCCATCTGTTCCCAGATATAGGTTAATGAATCTCCATTAGCATCGGTTCCTGTTCCTGTCAGCATGAATGGTGTTCCTTTTGGAATGGTATAATCAAGGCCGGCATTAGCTGTAGGAATAGCATTTCCTGTCGAGGTGCTTACCGGACATGTTTTAGCTTTAATATTGTTGGTGATCTGCTGGATGCTTACTGCGTGGAAGAATGCGTCTGAGTGAGGCTGTACATCCTGGCCGGTAATTCCGGCATAACCCATGATCGTTGATCCTGAGCCGGGTTCCATATTCACACCTGTGCCTTCATTGCCATGAGAGAAGGTATGGTTTCCTCCAAACTGATGTCCCATTTCATGAGCTACATAGTCAATATCGAAATTATCTCCCGAAGGAATAGCGTCTGCAGGAGAAGTATATCCGCTTCCTTTCGATCCGTTTGTACAGATACATCCGATACATCCGGCGTTTCCTCCTCCTCCGGAAGCTCCGAATAAATGTCCGATGTCATAATTTGCCTCACCGATTACTGATGTCAGGGTACTTTGAAGCTGAGAGTTCCAGCTACTCATTCCTGAAGCTGCAGAATAAGGGTCTGTAGAAGCATTGGTGTAGATAACAGCGTCATTATTGGCAATCAGTACCATTCTTGCTGCAAAATCTTTTTCAAAAACGCCGTTGACACGGGTCATGGTATTGTTGATGGCAGCCAGTGCATTCGCTTTGGTTCCTCCGAAATATACCGTATATTCTCCGGTAGTTGACAGGGCAAGTCTGAATGTTCTCAGTTTGGCATCATCTGCATTGGGTCTTGCAGCGATATTTGCACCGGATACTCCTTTTTGAGCTACGTCGATGACGGTACATTCAAATTTGTTGAGATTGTCTTTTTTGTCGGACTTTTTGTACACGACGTAAGAAGAAAGGTCTTTAGTATATGGTTCAATGAAAACGGCAGATTTATCACCGTAAATTTCCATAGAAGACAGTCCGAGTGAAGAAATACTGAAATAGACTGTTGAATTGGAATCGGTAAGGCCTTCGCCTACATAAGACTTGATATCCGGATATTTCGCGGCAAGCTGAGGGTCAAAGTTTGAATTTTCCCTTACTTTAAAATTCTCCATCTTTCCTTCCGAATTGGGAAAAGAAATAATGATCTCAGATTTCTCTCCCGCGGCAAGTCTTTTGGGAGCTCTTGCGAGTGCGTTTTTTAATCCTGCAAAATCTAAACTGTAAATCTTAGGATTATTGATTTGGGTTTTGTTTTCAAAAATGTCTGAAGGTGCTTTTTTTGAACCTTCGCTCCAGAGACGGTCAGTCTGCGCGAAAGAAATGCCTGTAATCAGAAGCATTCCAATCATGGATAATTGTTTTTTCATATTAATTATTTGTTTTGGTTGTGGAATATCAAAGCTAATAAAAATTATATTACGAAAAACAAAATTATTTAAGAAAAATTTAGAGTCTTCGTGTAAGATATTATGCTTTACATTGAATATACTTGAAAATCTATTATCTCAAAAAAAGAAAATAGCACACGTAAAATACGTGTGCTATTCATTTATTAGTGAATAATTCTCAATTGAGTTTCCAGGTCAGAAATTCAAAAATGATGAATTATTTTGTGATGTCTCTTCCGATTACCATTCTTTGAATTTCTGAAGTTCCTTCACCGATTGTGCATAATTTAGAATCTCTGTAGAATTTCTCAGCAGGGAAATCTTTTGTATAACCATAACCTCCGAAAATCTGAACAGCATTGTTGGAAATTCTTACACATGCCTCAGAAGCATACAATTTTGCCATTGCACCTTCTTTAGTCATTTTTTGTTTAGCATTTTTCAAAGTAGAAGCTCTTTGAATCAAAAGCTCAGCAGCATCAATTTCAGTCGCCATATCAGCAAGCATGAAGTTGATCGCCTGGAATTCAGCGATTGCTTTTCCAAACTGATGTCTTTCTTTTGCATATTTTAAAGCGGCTTTGTAAGCACCTCTTGCTGTACCTAAACTTAAAGCAGCGATAGAGATTCTTCCTCCGTCAAGTATTTTCATAGCTTGCTTGAATCCTTCTCCTACTTCTCCTAAACGGTGCGAATCCGGTACACGAACGCTGTCAAAAATAAGCTCAGCAGTTTCAGAAGCACGCATCCCCAGTTTGTTTTCTTTCTTACCCGATGTGAAACCCGGCATTCCTTTTTCCAAAACGAAAGCAGTTGAGTTGTTTTTAGCTCCAATTTCCCCTGTTCTGGTCATCACTACTGCGATATCTCCTGAGATAGCGTGAGTAATAAAGTTTTTAGCTCCGTTGATAATCCACTCATCGCCATCTTTTACAGCAGTCGTAGACATACCTCCTGAATCAGAACCTGTATTGTGCTCAGTAAGACCCCATGCTCCGATTACTTTTCCTGAAGCAAGCTGTGGAAGCCATTTATTTCTCTGCTCTTCATTCCCGAACTCATAAATATGATTGGTACAAAGTGAATTGTGTGCCGCTACAGAAAGCCCGATAGAAGGGTCTACCTGAGAGATTTCATCCAGAATAGCAACATATTCATGATAGCCTAAACCGGAACCTCCGTACTGCTCGGGAACTACAATCCCCATAAATCCCATTTCTCCTAACTGGTGAAATAAGTCTTTTGGAAATGTCTGGCTCTCGTCCCACTCCATAATATTCGGTCTGATATTTTTCTCAGCAAATTCTTTTGCTGTTTCCGCTATCATTTTAATGTTGTCAATAGTCTCTGTATTCATATAGATAAATAGTTAGTGCCCAAAGATAATTAAATTGACGGAAAGCCAAAAATAATTATTTAACTCATAATATTCTTTTGGCAATATTTTAATAATCAATTTTTTATATTTCGATAATTAATGATTTTTTAATAATTTATTCAGAACTTTAAGTGTTTTAATTTACTATTTTAGCCACCCAATTTTTAAGGAATGAAAAAACTTCTACTACCTATTATTCTTATTTCGTCTTATATTTCTGCCCAGGCTCCGGCTGGATATTATGACGGAACAGTGGGACTTACAGGCTACGCGCTGAAGTCTAAATTGCATGATATCATTGCTGCAAAGAATGTCAACTGGCATTACAGTGATTTACCCAATCTGTATAAACAGACAGATTTAGATGTTTACTATGATCATAATACTACCAATAACCCTGTAAATGGAGATTATATATTATTAGATATTTATTCAGAAATTCCTGCCGGAGCTGATGCTTATGAATATACATCAGCCAACTTAATAAGTACTTCTGGTGCTGAAGGATTAGGATACAACAGGGAACATGCTGTGCCGCAAAGTACTTTTAACAGTAATTATCCAATGTATTCTGATTTGCATTTTGTGATTCCTACGGACGCACGAATCAATCAGCTTAGAAATAATTATCCATATGGAGTTGGGAATTCCACAGTTCATTATACATTTTCAAATTCATCTAAAATAGCCAACAGTGCTATTCCCAATTATGTCTATACCAACAGGGTGTACGAGCCTATTGATGAATTTAAAGGAGATATTGCAAGAATGTTGCTTTATTTTGCAGTAAGATATGAAGATAAACTGCCTTCATTTAATTATTTTACCAATATTAATCCTGCGATAGACCGTTCTCCTTTTGATGGAACGGCAGAGCGTGCTTTTGATCCAGCCTATATTTCTATGCTTCTCCAGTGGCATCTCCAGGACCCTGTATCCCAAAGGGAAACAGATCGGAATAATGCCATCTATACCATTCAGAATAATAGAAATCCCTTTATTGATCATCCTCAATGGGTGAATTCTATTTGGGTGCAGACGCCGGATGCTGTTGTGCCAGAGGCGCCTTTAAACTTAAATACCGTCCAATCCGGAGCTTACTACACTCATTTAGCATGGTCGCCCAGTACAAGTTCAGATGTTACGGGATATAATATTTATCAGAATGGTGCTTTAGTGGCCACCACAAAATCTACATCAATAGTAATTGATCATCTGACGCCTTCCACCTCTTATACGTTTACTGTAAAAGCATATGATCAGGGGTATCTTCAGTCTTCAGACAGCAATGTGATTACAGTGTCTACATCAGCTGCTGACACCAACTCAAGAGATCTTTTTATCGTTAAATATATTGAAGGTACAGACAGTAACAAGGCTCTGGAAATTGTAAACAGGACCGGTCATGAAGTAGATTTAAACAATTACAAGGTAAGGGTACAGTATTACAATAGTTTAACCGGTTCTTATTATTTTGGCAACAGTTTTGAACTTGAGGGAAAAATACCCAATAATAAAAATTTCGTTATTCTGAACCCTAAATCTGCACTGTCATGTTACACTAATAATGATGCGCGTTTTCTTACAGCAGGTGATGCCCTGAATTTTTCAGGAACCCAATATGTTGAGTTAATCTATAAATCGACAACGATTGATGCTATAGGAAGTAAATTTACAAGCAATTCATACGGAGATGTTTCTCTTTACAGAAAGAACACCGTAAGTCAGCCATCAAGTACATTCACTTTAGGGGAGTGGGACTCTTATCCTTTGGATTACTGTCAGAATCTCGGAGGAACATTATCTACAGCCGATCTTATTACCTCTAATAAAGGGTTTAAAATATATCCGAACCCTGTTCATGATGATCTTTTCGTAAGTGGAGAAGCTCAGGATGCGAAAGTAGCGCAGGTACTGGATGCTTCAGGAAAAGTTATCTATACAGAGAAAGATCCGTTCAGAAATAAGAAAAATATTTCTGTGCAGAGTCTGCCGCATGGTTTATATTTCTTAAAGATTGATGATAAAGCCTATCAGTTTATTAAAAAATAAATAGAAATCAACTGGCCATTGAATGTTTGGGGGAAGCAGGTTGGTGAAAAAGAAGAAAATTATTCACTTTACAGGTTATAAAAATGAAGTCTCTGTATTTGCAGTATTCGTTAAAAACCTTATAAACAATACATAATCGATATAAGCAGATTCACTAATAATCATTATCTATAAGTGTTTCTGCTTATATTTTTTATTTATAAGTAATTATGCTTATATTTGCATAATGATAGCGGTCATAACCGGTGATATTATAAATTCACAGCATGCAGACACGGAAGTTTGGATCACCAGACTTAAGAATCTCCTGGAAAATTGGGGAAGTTCACCGCTCGCATGGGAAATCTACAGAGGAGACGAATTCCAGTTCAAATGCAGCATTGATGAAGTGTTCTGGCGTTTTCTAGCCATAAAATCCCTCATAAGAAGTCAGGAAAATTTAGATGTAAGAATTGCCATAGGTATTGGTGAAGAGAATTTTTCCTCCGAAAAAATCACTGAGTCCAACGGAACAGCTTATGTACATTCGGGACGTCTGCTGAACGATTTGAAAAGCGACGGACACACCGTCTCTATAAAAACATCAAATGAAGCCGTAGACCGGGATTTAAATATCCTCTTGAAATGGTCCTCAAAAGATTTCGACAGCTGGACGGTCGCTACAGCAGAGATCATTCATGAAATGATCATGAACCAGGATCTCACACAGGAAGACCTGGCCAGGAAATTTGCTATTTCACAGTCCTCTGTAAGTCAGAGACTGAAACGCGCTAACTACGAACTTATCGTAGAAACTAATCAATATTTTAGAAAGAAAATCTCAGAACTGTAAGCATGATCTTTACTAAACTCATATTGGCACATTTACTCGGAGATTTTATTCTTCAGCCAAATTCTTGGGTTGCCGATAAAGAACGCCGTAAGCTGAAAAGTCCATATCTATATCTGCACGTTCTGATTCATACTGTTTTAAGCTTTATTTTTCTCTGGAACACAGATGTATGGTGGATTTCGCTGGTGATAGGGATTACCCATTTTATTATTGATGCTTCAAAACTGAGCTTTCAAACGGTAAAAAATAAGAAAAATTGGTTTTTTATTGATCAGCTGCTTCATGTTTTTGTAATTACCGGAATTTCTTTCTATGGTAAGGAATTCAGTTTTGATTTTCTGAACAATCAGGAATTTTTAAAAATAGTAATGGCGGCATTATTTCTGACGACACCGGCTTCCATTTTCATTAAAATATTATTGTCTTCATGGACACCGGTTCCGGAAACACAAAGCAGTTTACAAACCGAATCTTTATCAAGTGCAGGAAAGTATATCGGAATTTTGGAACGACTTCTGGTTTTTACCTTTATTATGGTGAACCATTGGGAAGGGGTAGGTTTTATGGTGGCTGCCAAATCAGTTTTCAGATTTAGTGATCTGGCACAGGCCAAGCAGAGAAAACTCACGGAATATGTATTGATAGGTACGTTACTGAGTTTTGGATTGGCTGTTTTAACAGGAATTTTAATTAAGTAATATAAAATAAATCTAACTAATAAGAATTTAGAAATGGAAAAGAAAGAAATGTTGTACGAAGGTAAAGCAAAACAGGTATTTGCTACCGATAACCCTAATGAAGTAGTAGTACGTTTTAAAGACGACGCTACAGCATTTAATGCTCAGAAAAGAGGACAGGTTGATCTTAAAGGCGAAATGAACAACGCGATCACTACCCTGATTTTTGAATACTTAAATGAAAAAGGGGTTAAAACTCATTTCATTAAACAATTAGACGAAAGAGAGCAGTTGGTAAAAAAAGTTTCTATCATTCCATTGGAAATGGTAGTAAGAAATTATTCTGCCGGAAGTATGGCTCAAAGATTAGGAGTGGAAGAAGGAATTAAATCTCCGGTTACCATTTTTGATATCTGCTACAAAAAAGACGAATTGGGAGATCCGCTTATCAATGATCACCACGCCGTTTTCTTAGGAGCAGCAACTTACGAGGAGCTTGATGAAATGTATAAGCTTACTGCTGGAATCAACGAAATTCTAATCGATCTTTTTGATAAAATGAATATCATCCTGGTTGATTTTAAAATCGAATTGGGAAAAACAGCAGATGGGGAGATCATCCTTGCAGACGAAATTTCTCCTGATACATGCAGACTTTGGGATAAAGATACGATGAAGAAGCTTGATAAAGACAGATTCAGAAGAGATCTTGGAGAAGTTACCGAAGCCTACGTGGAGATCTATAACAGACTGAAAAATTTACTTGGTAAATAAATTTGAGAAGTTAGATATTAGAAATTAGGATGAAACCACACCGGATAGAAGAAATCAATGGCTTTGGTAAAAGAGGTCTGTTTGGTTTCTGCTCAAATCAGAAGATGTGCAGTTTCACTACCGTCTAATATTTCTGAAGCTAAAATTGTACCTTTAAAAGAACTTTTAGCTGAAATTCAGAAAATGATATACTCATTAAAAGAAAGTTTAAAATTATAATTGAAGTTGACTTAGACTAATATCTAACTTCTAATTTAGAAAAAATAGAAATGAAAAGTTTAGACATTCATAAAAGTGAATATTTAAAACAGTTTAAAGGCCAGACCTACGGAAGGAATCTTCTCAGAACGCAGGAAGAAGAAAGGCTTGATGCTCCCAATGAGGAGTGCGGTATCTTCGGACTGTATTCTGATAATGATCTGGATACGTTCTCTCTTTCACAGTTCGGACTTTTTGCCCTGCAACACAGAGGTCAGGAAGCCTGTGGTATTTCCGTATTAAAGAACGGAAAGATCACCAATATGAAAGATGAAGGACTGGTTTTAGACGTTTATAAAGAAATTCAGGAACCTGAGGCTTTTATGGGAAATTCTGCAATAGGGCATACCCGTTATACCACTGCAGGAGATAAAAAGAAGTATAATTTCCAGCCGTTCTTCGCGAAAAACGAATACGACCAGATTATTCTTTCTATAGCACACAATGGTAATCTTACCAATGCGAGAGAATTAAAAAATGAATTGGAAGCTGAAGGCGTAGTTTTCAGAGCAACTTCCGATTCTGAGGTTATTTTAAGATTGATCCAGAAAAATCTTGATTTAGGACTTCGTGGAGCTATCAAAGCCACCATGGAGAAAATTGAAGGCGCTTATTCTGTAGTGGGAATGACGAGAAATAAATTCTTTGCATTCAGAGATTTCAACGGGATCCGTCCGTTGGTTTTAGGAGCTGTTGACGAAAATACTTATGTGGTAGCTTCTGAATCTGTGGCACTGGATGCTGTAGGCGCTCAGTACGTACGTGATATTCTTCCTGGAGAGATTATCTATACCAATGAAAATGAGCCTGGAAAACTTCAGTCTTATATGGTTAACGAAGGAAGAGGAAAACAGAGAATATGTTCTTTTGAATATATTTACTTTGCAAGACCTGACTCTACTTTAGAAAACATCAATGTATACGAGATCAGAGAAAAATCAGGGGAGAAAATTTGGGAGCAGGCACCTGTAGATGCTGATATTGTGATTGGAGTTCCAGATTCTGGAGTTCCTGCTGCTATCGGTTTCTCTAAAGCTTCCGGGATCCCTTTCCGGCCTGTTCTGATCAAAAACAGATACATCGGAAGAAGTTTCATTGTCCCTACACAGGAAATGAGAGAAAGGGTAGTGAACCTTAAACTGAACCCTATTATTTCAGAGATCAAGGATAAAAGAGTAGTGATCATCGACGATTCTATCGTAAGAGGAACGACCTCCAAAAGATTGGTAAAGATTCTTAAAGATGCAGGCGTAAAAGAGATTCATTTCAGAAGTGTTTCTCCACCTATTATCGCACCATGCTACTTAGGAATTGATACTCCTTCAAAAGATGATCTGATCTCCGCAAATATGACAACGGAAGAGCTTAGAGATTATCTGGGAGTAGACTCTCTGGAGTTTTTAAGCACAGAAAACCTTAAAGAAATTTTAGGATCCTCCAACCACTGTTTCGGATGTTTCACAGAAGAATATCCGGTAGGAAAAGGAGAGGAGGTAGAATTATTTAATTAATAGTCTACCATTCGAGATAAAAAAGAAGAAGCCAGGCATTAAGTCTGGCTTTTTTTGTTTTTAGAAATGTATTAAAAGCTTAATATTCTTGTATTATACCTTGCTAAAGCAAATTCTAAATTTGTTCCTTTAAAATTTCACGATATGAAGAACGTATTTTTAACGGGTGCTTTTCTGGTATTTACACAATGGTATTCCTCGCAGTCTTTCGATAATCAGGCGCACCGCGGAGGAAAGTCCTTATACCCCGAAAATACAATCCCGGCAATGAAGAATGCCCTGAAAATGAATGTCACAACGCTGGAAATGGACCTTGCTGTCACGAAGGACAAAAAAGTAATCCTTTCCCATGATGCTTTCCTTTCTCCTGAATTAATAACAAAGCCGGATGGAACGTATATTCCGAAAGACTCCGGATTTTACTATAAAATTTATGATATGCCTTATGCCAAGATTCGGACATTTGACGTAGGTTTAAAGAAGCTTGACCGATATCCTGACCAAAAGAAGATGAAGGTTCAAAAACCTCTTTTTGCAGACGTGATCGATGCATGTGAGGCTTACTCCCGCGAACTGAAAAGACCATTGCCTTTTTATAATATAGAAACTAAAACACGCCCTTTTTCTGACAATATATTTCATCCGGAACCCAGAGAATTTGTAGATCTGATGATGAACATTATTGTGAAGAAAGGCATTCAGGATCGGGTGATTATTCAGTCGTTTGATCCCAGAACACTGGAAATCATTCATAAGCAATATCCTGAAATTATGACTGCTCTGCTTGTAGAAAGAGTGGATGATCAAAAGATAGCACAGCAGCAGACTCATTTTGAAAATATACCGGTCGAAAAATTCAGACAGTATCCAGATCATTTGAGTGGTGTAGCCGGAGATATGAAGTTTTTAAGCTTTACCCCAACTATTTACAGTCCTGATCACACCCTCGTTACTTCAAAACTTGTACAGGAATGCCACGCTTTGGGAATGAAGGTCATACCATGGACCGTGAATACTAAAGAAAGATTAAAAGAATTAAAAGATATGGGGATAGACGGAGTCATCAGCGATGATCCTCGAATATTTGAGTAACCAGATGGTGTTATGGATAATAGGAGCGGATTTGATGTTATGACTTTTGACTCTTACTTCTCAAATTCAGCGTCAACAAAAAACGAAAGTCCGGACTTAAAAAAATTAAATCCGGACTTTACTATAGGTTAAATAATTGATTGTCTCTGATTAGAATTTGTAATTCAGACCTAACTGAAACGCTCTGTGGTTTAATGCTTCAGTACCTTCAGGCTTCTGATTTCTCATGTCTGTAAGACTGTTGATGTATCTTGCGTTGATCCCTAAATTTTGGGTAATATCATATCCAAGACCTAAACCAAGACCTAAATTAAACTTGTTAATGTTATCTTTTTCGATATCCTGAGAGTTAGATACAGACTGAGTTGTTGTAATACCTCCTGTTGTTGTAGAAATAGTACTGTCTCCGGAATTTTTTCCGTTGATGAAATAACTGAATTCAGGTCCCGCTTCTACATAAAATCTTTCAGTAGGTCTCATTTGTACCATTAAAGGAACTGAAATATAGTTCATCGTAGTTTTGTACTCGCTTTTCGTTTTAACGTTAGTAGCACCTGTCGTTACATCTGTAGAAGAGATAACGCTTCTTGCTCCTAATTGGTTATATAAAACCTCTGGTTGTAAACTGAATTTCTCAGAAAGTGGAATGTTAACTAAAACCCCGGCATGGAATCCAACTTTTTGATTGTTAAGGCTTAATTTCTGATCGCTGAAATAGGCAGAATTCCCACCCGCTTTAATACCGAATCTGATAGGTTGTTTTTCTTTTTTGATTGGATCTGGCGTTACTGTTTTTGTTTCTTGAGCAAATGTCATCATGCCAGCAGTAACTGCCAACCCTAGAAATAACTTCTTCATAATTTTATTTTTTTAATTTTACTTTTGTACTTCTTAGCTGATTTTTCAATCAGACGTCTATTATTTTGCAAAATGCTTGCCAAACTCAGAAAAGCCTTATTTTAAGGGCTATAGCAGTAGTTTTTACTATTGTGATTTTTGTTCTTTTAACCAATTTTTATGAAAAATTATGTTGTATAAATCTGTTTTATTAATTCAATTTTAAGTTAAAATGTTTTTATTGTTAATAATTTAACATAGAATCGAACAGTAAAAAAAATAAAAATAACTACAGACTAAAAATAATTTTCTACAGAAACTGCAAAGAGAAACTGTTTTTTTTAAGCTGAAAGACAATTAGGGTTGCAGATTTTTATCATTTGTTCCCGATTTAAAATAAAAATACCGGACTGAAAAGCCCGGTATAAATCTGAAAAATAAAATATCTTTATTTGAATTTGTAAGCTAAGCCAACCTGAAATGCATTATTTCTAACGGCATCTCCTGAATTGTTGCTCCTGATATCTGTAATACCAGCGGTAAATCTGGCAGTTGCAGCAAGATTTTGAGTGAAATAATATCCTGCTCCAATACCGATCCCAAAATTGAATTTGTTGTACAATTCCATAGGCGGCTTATTGGAATAGCTTTTAGTAGTTGTAACGGACTTGCTTCCTGAAATTTCAGTAGTAGTGGTTTCTCCTTTTGATTTCGCACCCAGTAATAATCCGAATTCAGGACCTGCTTCCACATAAAGCTGAGGAAGGATATTGTACTGTACCATTAAGGGAAGAACGATATAATTAAGAGTGAATTTGTCATCCAACTCAGTTTTAAATCCGTAAAATCCGTCTGAGTATGTATAGGTATCTTTTGATTTTGAACCCATCTGAGAGAAAAGAAGTTCTGGCTGAATACTGAATTTCTCAGCCACCGGAATATTAACAAATACACCGGCATTGAAACCTGGCTTTATTTTCTGATTACCGTCATATTGAACAGACTCATCCTGCCAGTCTGGGAGGGAAAGAGTAGTAGCATTGAATCCCGCTTTAACTCCGAAAGTAACAGGAGAAGAGGATTTAGTTTTTTCTTGTGCATTCACCAAAAGGCTTCCTGCAAATGCTAATCCTAGAATTAGTTTTTTCATGATTTTTTAAATTTTACCTTATTTGCGCCTGCACCAAAACTTTGTCAACGAGAATGAGCTGATACAAGCAATATTTGAAATGAAAAAGCCAGATTAAAAAAATAAACCTGACTTTTTCGTAGACTTTTTCCTAAAAAGCTGAACTAAAATATAATAACCCGGCTTTGTTTCGGATATGAAGGTTATTATTTGAATTTATAAGCTACACCAACCTGGAAAGCATTATTTCTAATCGCGTCTCCGTTATTGTGCTTATAGATATCTGTAATACCTGCGGTAAATCTGGCTGTCACTCCAAAATTCTGAGTGAAATAATAGCCAGCTCCGATACCGATTCCAAAATTGAATTTGTTGTGAAGATCCATTGGAATCTTACCTGAGAAAGTAGTTGTTTCAGTGCTTGTCGTATTTCCGGAAGTGTTGATATTAGTAACATCTCCTTTGTTTTTACCACCTAAAAGAAATCCGAATTCCGGTCCTGCTTCTACATAAAGCTGAGGAAGAATATTATACTGTACCATTACGGGAACAGCAAGGTAGTTCAACGTTTTAGTGTATTCTGCTTCTCTTCTATAACTAACAGAGTTAAGGTTGTAGATTTCTTCTTTTTCTTCCGTTTTTGAACCAAGCTGGCTAAAAAGAAGTTCAGGTTGAACACTGAATTTTTCTGCTACAGGAATATTAACAAATACACCTGCGTTAAAACCTGGTTTTAATTTCTGATCGTTATTATAGCCATCATACCCATCATATTTGGTAAGAACAGAAGCGTTGAAACCTGCTTTAACCCCGAAAGTAACCGGCGATGTAGATTTAGTTTTTTCCTGCGCATTCACCATAAGGCTTCCCGCAAATGCTAATCCTAGAATTAGTTTTTTCATGATTATAAAGTTTTAACTTATTTCCCCACAGTGCAGCAAAATTCTCGCCAAAGGGACAAAACTGATAAATGTCAGGTTTAAGGCGAAAAGGTCAGGTTTAAAAAATAAACCTGACCTTTTCTATTGAAATCAATTTGTATATGAAGAAACTTTGCTGTAACACATTGATGAAACATCAAGTTTTCCAGCTTATCAGATATACGCAAACTTCTTGCCAAAAGAAGCTGAATGATGACTTTTATAACAAAAAAACCGAATTAAATGAATAATCCGGCTTTTTCTATTAAATATAAAATTTGTTATCTGAATGTTGAAGCTTATTTGAATTTATAAGCTAATCCTACTTGGAATGTATTGTTTCTAACTGCATCACCTGAATTATCTTTGAAAATGTCAGTTACACCAGCAACATATCTCGCTGTAATACCTAAGTTAGGAGTAAAGTAATATCCTGCACCAAGACCTACACCAAAGTTGAATGTTTTTAATTGGTCTTTGTAGTTATCAGAAGTAGTAGAGTTTCCGTTACTTTCGTTTTTCAATTTATTTTTTGCGCTAACCATAAAACCGAACTCTGGTCCTGCTTCAACAAAAAGGTTAGGAATTAAATTATACTGAAACATAACTGGTACTGTAACATAATCTAGTTTGGTAGAAGCAGAAAATTTATTTCCGAATAAATCCTTAAATTCTGATTTTTCACCATACTGAGAGTATAATACCTCTGGTTGAACACTAAATGATTCCGCAATTGGAATGTTAGCAAATACACCTGCGTTGAAACCGATTTTAGATTTTTGATCATCTAAACCTTCGTCTTTAGAAAGAGAAGAAACGTTCATTCCACCTTTCACACCAAATGTTACAGGGTTAGAAGAAGATGTTGGAGTCTGCTGAGCGAATGCTAGTGAACTTGCAGTTACTGCTAATCCTAAAATTAACTTTTTCATAACTTTTAATTTTTTTAATATTTTACTATTCTTAATTCTAAATTTTACTACTGTTCAGCTTTTTCGGTTGAACGCTGAGTATCTTTCAAATTGCTTGCCAAAAATAAAAATCATGACAAATGTCAGTTTTTAAATTTAATGAAATGGAACCTGTATTTGATTTATCGTTTTGACTATCAGTGTTTTGCGTTGTTAGTTAAACGTTTGTTTAGAAGCGATATAAATAAATTTTTTTCTCATAATACCTTGAATTATAATAAAATGATTATAAAATTGTGACTTTTGATCAATTTTATTTACATGTAATCGGCTTGTATTTGGTAAGATCTCATGATGTATCATAGCTGGCTTTTTGCAAATATTTTATTTTCTTAGAATCAATACATTAAAAAGTGTATTATTGTTTGAGTCTTTTAAATGTAGTATATGAAAGAAACCGTCATTCAGTTTAATACCCGAAAACAGGTCATCATACTTTTATTTGCTGTAGGTTTAGCGATAGCCATTTTTTTTGTTGGGATTTATCCCATGTTTTTAGATCATCAGATAAGATTTTTCTCGATTACGTTCTTTCTTATCAGCTGTTGGCTTGTGAGCAAAGGTTTAATGAGTGTTTTCAGTAAAGATAAAGCCGGACTTATTATCAACAGCAATGGAATACATTCAAAAGTAACTTCTGTGGGAAAGAAGATAGGGTTTATTCCATGGGAAGATGTAGAAAGATTAGGAACTACCATATTAATGGGCTCATCTTTTATCTCAATCGTGACCAATAAACCTGAGAGGTACAGGAATTTTATGTTTGGTGAAAAAGGGAAGAAAGAGTTTGATGAACATCATACCATCATCAATATCAGCGCGCAGGAATTGGATATTGACTATGAGAAGCTAAAAAATTTAATAGAGCAATATTTTAATGCTTCTAGATAAGTATTCAACGAAGGATAGCCATTAAAGATAAAGCATTCTTAAAATTACAATCGCAACAGGACCTTATAAATTATGGAACATAAGAAAATAATAAAATTTACTGTTTCTATCGTTGCCTTGACGGTGCTTTTGATGTTGATGACCTTATCAAACATCATATCATACCCTTTAAATACCTATTTGATGATTGCTGCAGGTATTATAATACTTCTGTTGACAGCAAAATTTATCTATGATTTTTTCAACACGAAACAGTCTGTAATTTCGGTACATAATTCCAGTTCTTACGGGAAGGAGACTTTTTTGATTTCACCTTACAGAACGACAACACTGAGTGTGGTGATGATCCTTATGCCTGTTTTTTTAATATATATTGTTGTGCAGTTATTGCCTCAAATGATTGAGGAAATTAAAGCCGATATCTCTTTTGAGACCATTATAGTGTCTGTACTGTCTGTGATTTTATTTTTTGCTTCAGCTTATTGCTTTTTTCATGGGATCAAACTTTTTATCCGTAGAAACAATATAATTCAGCTTGTTATTGACGATGACCGTTTAGAATTTTTTCCAATCTATGACTTTGGTACAGCAAGAAGAAGTACAAATGCACTTTCTATGTTTTTTAGAAAAAAAATGGAGAAGGTTTATTTTACAGATCAGCTTACCGTGGAAAAGATAAATGATAAGTGGCAGGGAGACAAGATAAGAATGAGAGTAGAAGGTGTCAGTTTTTATCTTCCTTACCTTTATAATGATGCCAACGAACTGGAAGGAGTATACCAGGCAATCAAGCAACGTCTTGAAAGAAAATTATAAGTTGTAGTCTGATGCTCACCTAATATAGGTACAATCTAAAAAAAGGTCCGGAAATAAGTTTACAAAACATAAGCTTATTTCCGGATCTGTTTACTATTTTAAACTAAAATATGAATTAAAGATCATTTAGTTTCCTGTAAAAATCTAAAGACTTCAGAATGTTTTCCTGACTGCATTGGTGATCATAAGTGCATGATCCTACAGCTGTAAGAAGAGAAAAATTGATCTTACTGTCCGTATTCTTTTTATCATTAAGAAGAAGATCCGTAATGCTTTCATCGGTAAAATCACTGATGTCAAGATAAGGATAGTATCTCTGAAGATTTTCAATAATAGTTGCGGCATCCTGTTCACTGATAAGACCTTCCAGATAAGCCAGATGAGCTTCACAAATCATTCCCATTGCCACTGCTTCACCATGAAGGACAGGATTTCCCTGGCTTAAACAAAGGCTTTCTATGGAATGCCCGATTGTATGTCCAAAATTCAGGGTCTTTCTGATGTTTCTTTCATGGAAGTCTTTTTCTACGACATCCTGTTTGATATCCATAGATGTCTGGATATGAGGAACAACGTTTTCTACATCCAGTTTTTGAATCTGAATAAGATTTTCCCAGTGTGCTGTGTCTGCAATAAGGCCATGCTTCAGCATTTCTGCAAAACCACTTCTCAATTCTTTAAAGGGAAGCGTTTCTAAGAATTTGGGATAGATAAAGATCTGTTCCGGGAATGCAAAAGTTCCCACCATATTTTTATAATTCATGAGATCGATTCCTGTTTTACCCCCGATAGAGGCGTCACACATCGACAAAAGGGTAGTAGGAATATTGATAAAGTGGATCCCTCTTTTATAGGTGGATGAAACAAAACCTCCCATATCTGTAATTACACCGCCACCAAGATTGATGACCAGTGCTTTTCTGTCAGCCTGCATTTCGGTCAGAATTTCCCAAAGCTGATTGGCTGTCTGAATATTTTTCATTTCTTCCCCGGCCTCGATCTCTAAAATCTCAAAGCCTAAGTCTGTTTCCATGTTGCCTAAAAGAACCGGAAGACAATATTCATGGGTGTTTTCATCAACTAAAATAAAGATTTTACTGAAAGATTTTTCGTGTAAAAAGCTGTTTAATTGAGAAAAATCATCGTTTAATATTGTTATCATTATTGGAGTTTCTTTAAAATTAAAATAAAACTATTCTGCAAAGTTATGATTCTTAATTTCTAACTCGTAACTAAATTACTATCTTTGCAGAAATTTTTAGAAATGAGCAGAGATAACAATAATTCAGAAAGACCAAAAAGACCAAGAATTTCAACAAGAAACAATTCTGATGATTCTCGTGCTTCCAGATCTGGAAATTCTTCAGGATCAAAACCTTTTAAGAAACCTTTTCCTAAAGCGGGCGAAAGAAATTTCGACCATAAAGGCAGCAATTCAAAGTTTGAATCAAAACCTTTCAAGAGAAGTGAAGAAAGTTCAAAAAGCAGAGATGAAGATTCAGCTCCAAAAACTGAGAGCAGAGCGTACATCACCAATCCTACAGAAGGAAGGGACAGAAAAACTTTCGGAAAATCAGCTCCAAAAAGAGGAGGAAAGAGTTTTGATGCCAGAGACAAGTATGAAAGAGGCAGCCTGAAATATGGAAGAAGACCATCCAGTGGAGATGACAAAAATGAAGATAAGGCAAGATCTTTTGTACAGAAAAGAAGGTTAAACAAGATTGAAAAAGATGTTCATAAAGATACCATCCGTCTTAACAAGTATATCGCCAATTCCGGAATCTGCAGCAGAAGAGAAGCTGACGAACTGATCACGCAGGGGCTTGTAGAAGTAAACGGGATCGTAGTGAATGAAATGGGGTATCAGGTTCAGAAGACGGATAAAGTAGTTTTTGACGGACAGGGAATTACGCCTGAAAAACCGGTATATGTGCTATTAAATAAACCGAAAGGGTATATTTCTACCACTAAAGATGACAAAGCCAGAAAAACTGTAATGGATCTGGTAGCGAATGCATCACCGTACCGTCTTTTCCCTGTTGGAAGACTTGACCGTTCTACCACTGGAGTTATCCTTCTAACGAATGACGGACACATGACGAAAAAACTGACGCATCCATCTTTTGATGCCAAAAAAATCTATCATGTGACGCTGGATAAAAAACTGACCAATGAAGACATGAGACTTATCGTAGAAGGAATTCGTCTTGATGAAGGAATCGCGGTAGTAGATCAGATTTCATTCATTGAAGGAAAACCTAAAAATGAAATCGGAATTGAAATTCATATTGGATGGAACCGTGTCATCAGAAGAATTTTCCAAAGACTTGGATACGAAGTGGAAGCCTTAGACAGAGTAATGTTTGCCGGAATGACGAAGAAAAACATCAAAAGAGGACACTGGAGAATCCTTACAGAACTGGAAGTTAATAATCTTAAAATGCTTTAGTCATTTAAAGAGAGTTTATAAGTATAGAAAATGCGCAGAAATTTATTTCTGCGCATTTTTTGTTTGTATCAATATGGATCGGACCAAACTCTGACTTTTAATTCATTTCTATGAAGAGCAGGTTCCCGGAGACAAAAATTGGCTCATTAAAATACTCTTGAGTTCATTATTAAAAAAGACGCAGAAAATGACTTTCCACGTCTAATTTATATTTGAATCCTGTAATTTATTTGTACAGAAGGTCTATCCAAGAACCGTAATTCCTTTCTGAATCATATCGTAAATAGCATCTCTGCCATTCTCGGGCTTAACATTAACGGCTTTTGTTCCATTGAAGTGAAGGCAGGTAATATACCCGTTTGCTACTGCATCGGTACAGGTGAATTTCACACAGTAATCCATGGCAAGACCTACTACTTCAAGCAGTTGGATCTCATGATATTTAAGGAAGTCATCAAGTCCAGTTTTCATAAAGTGGTTATTATCCTGAAATCCACTGTAGCTGTCGATTTCGGTGTTTTTTCCCTTTTGAATAATATGGGTGACTTTATCTCTGTTGAGATCTTTATGGAATTCCGCTCCAAAAGTTCCCTGAACACAGTGGTCCGGCCACATAAACTGTGGAACACCGTTCAGAATAATACTTTCACCTACTTTTCTATTGTTATTGCTGGCAAAACTTTTATGATCGGCTGGATGCCAGTCCTGGGTGAGAACAATTTGGTCATATTCATTTTCCTCCATCAGAAGATTGATGTATGGAATCACTTCATTCGCTTCCGGAACTGCTAGTGCGCCGCCTTCACAGAAATCATTCTGTACATCTACGATTATTAACGCTTTTTTCATATTTAGATTTCTCGAATTTTTGATAAAATTACTCAAAAAATTGTCCAAAATTTAATTATCGGACAAATCGGCAATATAAAATTTCAAAACCAATTACATGGTATCCTGAGCCAAAACACAGATATAATCGCTTAGTTCCGGTGCTTTAAAAACAGACATGATGCCAATTATACGATTTATATAGTTACCAGAATGGCAGTTATAGAGGAATAAAGATCATTTTTTAATGTAAAATAGAGAATAATTACAATCAGTATCTGGTTTCAGGTTATAAACCAAATATCAATAGCTTATCTTTGCAGGAAATTAGAATTTTTATGTCATTTGAGTCTTTAGGGTTATCACACAATATTATTCATTCGGTCAACAAATTGGGTTATCTGAAGCCATTCCCAATACAAGAACAAGCGATTCCTGTGATTTTACAGGGAAAAGACTTGATGGGAATTGCACAGACAGGTTCGGGAAAAACAGCTTGTTTTGTGATGCCAATTCTTGAAAAATTACAGAATTCAGAAGTTAAAAAAGATCGTAATGTTCAGGTTTTAATATTGGTTCCTACCCGCGAGTTAGCCATTCAAATTGATGAAGTTTTCAGAGCTTTTACAGAAAATTTGAAGCGTGAGATTCGTACAATGGCTGTTTATGGAGGGGTGTCTATCAATCCACAGATGAAAGGAATGTTTGGGGTAGAAGTTCTTATCGCAACACCCGGCCGTTTATTGGATTTGATTGATCATAATGCATTGAGCATTTCAGGAATTCAACATTTGGTGATTGACGAAGCAGATAAAATGTTTCAGTTAGGTTTTGGTGAAGAAATGAATAAGCTTTTTGCTTTAATGCCTGTTATGAAACAAACCACTTTGTTTTCGGCGACATTAAATGATAAGGTTTCTGAAATGAAGGAACGTTTGTCAATTACTCCCACAATCATTGAAATCAAAAAGGAAGAAGTTGAAATTGATAATATCGAGCAATTGGCTTATCACGTTTCTCCTGAAAATAAAGGACCTTTTTTGCGGTATTTAATTAAAGAAAAGAAAGTTGAAAAAGCTTTAATCTTTGTGTCATCTACAAGATCTGCGGATAATTTGGTAGAAAAACTTAAAAAGAATAAAATCAAAGCAGTAGCCATTCACAGTCAGAAATCACAAGGTGCGCGTAGAAATAATTTAGAGGAATTTAAAGTAAACGGAGCTCAGATTTTAGTTGCTACAGACTTAATAGGCCGTGGTATTCACATCGAGTCTTTACCTTGTGTCATCAATTACGAATTGCCACGTTCGCCTTTGGATTATATCCACCGTATTGGTAGAACAGGTCGTGCTCATGAAAAAGGAACTGCTATTAGTATTCTTACAGATGATGAACTGCAGCATTTCAGAGTCATTCAAAAGAAAATGGGTAAAAAAGTAACTTTACAGAGAACAGAGGGTATTGATTTGCACGGATATTAATGCACAAATATAAAAAGCAAGGCTTCAATTTTAATCAGATTGAAGCCTTTTTTAGCTGTTCTTACTTTGTAAATAAGAATAAGTACAATTCATACTTTTTTCATTTTAGATTCTTGAATTTTTGATAAATTTACGAGCATTACCATTTAAAATAAATGTCCAAAAATTAATAACCGGACGAAACTGCGATATTAAAATTTAAAACTGATAAAATGAGCAACTTAGAACAGAAGAGGTTTCCGATAGGTGAGTACCAACAACCTGAGAACATCTGCGATATCAAACTGGATGAATATATCAAAGTCATCAAAAACTTCCCTGAAAAGCTTAAAAACTTAATAGAAGACCTCTCTGATGATCAGCTGGACACCCCTTACAGAGAAGGAGGATGGACGGTAAGACAGCTCGTCAATCATATAGCAGACAGTCATATCAACAGTTTTATTCGTCTCAAGTTGGCATTAACGGAAGACAACCCTACCATAAGGCCTTATGATGAAGCGAAGTGGGCAGAACTTCAGGACAGTGTCAATATGCCTGTAAAACCGGCCATGAGAATGATAAAAGGGACGCACCAAAGATGGGCAGCTTTGCTCAAAACCCTTACGAATAAGCAATTTGAGAGAACTTTTCATCATCCCGAACAAAACAAAAACTATGATCTGAGAAGTTATCTGGCGATGTATGTTTGGCATTGCAATCATCATTTTGCACATATTGAAAACCTGAAGAAAGAAAAGGGGTGGTAAAAAAGAGTTTGCATAACCCACTTTATTTTGAAGAGATAGGCCACAGAATTTCTCTGCTTGCTAAAAATACTCCTTCAAGATGGGGCAAAATGAACAGCTCACAGATGTTAAAGCATTGTGATCTTGTGCTTAAGGTCGTTTTAAGGAAAGTTGAACTTCCCGATATCAACATCGTATTTAGGGCAATAGGAGCAGCAACCAAAATGGAAATGCAGATCTTTAACAACGGAATTCCCCGAAACATGCCCACTTTTCGAAAACTAATCGTTAATTTTGAGTGTGATTTTGATGAATCAAAAACCAATCTGCTGAATACGCTGGAGGATTTCCGGACTGCATCTGAAAATAAAGAGCTTCCGGACCATCACAAGTTATTCGGTAAAATGACTGAAAAAGACTGGGGATTTTTAGAATACAAACATCTTGATCATCATTTAAAACAATTTAATGTATGAGTTTTTTTGATAAAATATTCGGAGGAAAACAAGACAATCCTGAACGTAAATCTTTCTGGAAAAAAATAGAATCAGAAGAGGATTTGGCCAAGGCAATAGAGAATTCCTATCACCATAGAATTGCTATTTTCAAACATTCAACACGATGCTTCATCAGCAAAACGGTATTGAGCAATTTTGAAAAAGAAATAGATAGTTTAGATCAAAAACCGGATTTATATTATCTTGATTTGCTGGAACACAGGCCGATTTCAAATAAGATATCTGAGGATCTTGGACTAAGACATGAAAGTCCCCAGCTGATTATCATAGAAGACGGACAGGTGGTCAACAGTGCTTCGCACGAGGATATATCTTCAAGCCAGATTGTATCATGAAGAATATAAACACTTATTTAGCAAAAGTATTAAATGTTCCTATAGAAAAAGTGAACATGTGCAGCTTACACTATGAAGTAAAGAAAATACCTAAAAACCAGTTTCTTTTACAGTATGGTGAAATCTGCAGGCACATATTCTTTGTAGAAAAGGGACTGTTGAAGATGTATTCCATTGATAAAAACGGAAAAGAGCACATTATACAGTTTGCTCCTGAAAGCTGGCTGATTTCTGACCGAAGCAGTTTGTACTTTAATGAAAAATCTATTTACTATATAGAGGCCGTAGAAGATACAGAAGTGCTTTTTCTTCATCCCGATTTCTTCAACAAACTGGTAGAACAGTTTCCAAACAGTATTGAAAGAAGTGATTTCCTCCTGCAAAAACATATCAGAAGTTTGCAGAACCGGATCAATTCTCTGTTGGGAGAAACAGCCGAAGAGAGGTATATGAAGTTCATCAAAATGTATCCGGATCTTCTCTTAAGAGTTCCACAATGGATGATTGCTTCCTACCTCGGAATTACTCCTGAAAGTTTGAGTCGCGTAAGAAAAGAACTGGCAAGAAAAAATTTCGTTCCGGATAAATAAAAACTATCAGATTTTTTTCGCAAGATGTCCGACCTTTTGCAGGCATAATTGGGTTTCTTCTGTCCAGGGGAGGCCCATACAGAGACGCATGCAGTTTTCAAACTGGTCCTGAAGACTGAACATTCTACCTGGTGCAATACTGATATTCTGTTTAATCGCCAGATCATACAGTTCCGTGGTACGGATTTTTTTATCAAATTCTACCCAGAGAGAAAGACCTCCCTGCGGACGGCTGGTTTTGGTGCCTTCAGGAAAGTAATCAGCAATAGTTTGGACGTAATTCTGATAATTATTCTGAACAGCCCTTCTCATCTGTTGAAGGTGCTTTTCATACCTTCCGGATTTGAGGAAATTAGCGACCGCTTCATTGACAATAGAAATGGATGATGTGGAGTGAAGCAATTTAAGTTTCATAATCTTGCTTTTGTATTTTCCCGGAGCAATCCATCCTACACGATATCCAGGGGCTAAAGTCTTTGAGATAGAGCTGCAATACAAGACATTTCCATCCTTATCAAAAGATTTACAACATTTTGGACGGATTGCCCCGAAATAAAGATCTCCATATACATCATCTTCAATCAAAGGGATATTATTTTCAGAAAGAAGCTGTACAATCTCTTTTTTATTTTCATCCGGCATGCAGCTTCCCAAAGGTGAATTGAAATTTGGAATTAACAGGCATAAATTAATCTGCGGGATTACTTTTTTTAAAGCCTCTATTTCTATACCGGTAGTAGGGTGGGTAGGAAGTTCAAGTACATTTAAGCCAAAACCGTTGGCAAGTTGAAGAATCCCCGGATAACATGGGCTTTCGATGGCTATTGTATCTCCTGGTTTCCCCAGTGCCATCAGACAGAATGACAATGCATTCATACCGCCGTTTGTAGTAACAAGATCATGTTCATTCAGATTTCCGCCCCATTGAAGCGAGCGGACTGCGATCATTCTGCGAAGCTTTAAATTTCCCTGCAGTTCCTCATATTCCGTTCCACCTTCTTTTAGTTCCCGGGTAGCATTGATGATTTCTTTTTTAAGTTTAGCCTGAGGCAGCAGATCTCCTGAGGGAACTCCGATAGAAAAGAATGTTATTCCTTTTTTACCCATATTTTCATAAACGCGGCTGATCAGTTCATCCGGTTCATCATTATTGGCAATCAGAGAAGGTCGGCTTACTTCCGGAAGAGGAAGCTTTACAGACATGATCCGGCTGACAAAATAACCTGACTGTGGTTTGGACTCAATCAAAGACTGTGATTCCAGTTCCAGGAAAACTCTCTTTGCAGTATTCATACTTACCTGGTGCTCCTGACACATCATTCTCACCGAAGGAAGTCTGTCTCCTGCCTTCAGTACACCATTTCTGATCTGGGAAGCTATCCCGTCTGCAATCTCTGTATAAATATATTCTCTGTTCATTTCTTAAACTGTGCTCATGCAAATATACAAAACTGGGACTGTGTTTATTCATTTTGTCTTTCTAATTTTGAATCATCAAAAAATAATAAAATGATGAGTGATACAATATCTAAAGACGAAAGTCTAAGTGGATGGATCAATGGGTTTATAGGGGTACTGCTTTTCAGTGGATCCATGCCTGCCACAAAATTAGCGGTTATGGAGATGAGCCCGATCTTTGTAACCATTGCAAGGGCTGCTATTGCAGGAATTCTGGCACTTTCGGTATTGATGATCTATAAAGAAAAACGTCCTGAAAAGAAGCAGATATTTCCACTTCTTCTGGTTTCTGTAGGTTGTGTAGTCGGTTTTCCACTCCTTTCGGCATTGGCACTTCAGTACCTTACCTCGGCTCATTCTATCGTATTTCTTGGGATGCTTCCTTTGGCAACTGCTGTATTCGGTGTGTTCCGTGGTGGAGAACGTCCGCATCCTGTATTTTGGTTTTTCTCAGTTATCGGAAGTCTTTTGGTGATTGGGTATGCAGTTTCACAAGGAATATCAGCTTCGCCGATTGGAGATATTCTGATGCTGATTGCTGTTATTTTATGCGGGATGGGATATGCTGAAGGTGCTAAACTGTCAAAGACATTAGGTGGATGGCAGGTTATCTCATGGGCTTTAGTGTTGGCATTACCCGTCATGATTCCTTTATTTTTTATTTATTTTCCGGATCACATTGAAACTGTAAGTTTTAAGGGTTGGTTTGGAATGGCTTATATTTCTCTTTTCAGTATGTTTATTGGATTTATATTTTGGTACAAAGGCTTGGCACAGGGAGGTATTGCCACCGTGGGGCAGCTACAGCTGTTACAGCCTTTTTTCGGACTTGGGCTTGCTGCGTATTTTCTTCATGAGCAGGTGAGTGTCGGAATGCTCGGAGTGACTGTCGGTGTTATTTTATGTGTAGCCGGAACCAAAAAATTCGCCAAATAAACAGGAATCAGGCATTATGATTCAAATCATAAAACGAAGTTTTGTAATGAATTATCTTTGGTTGCAGTACAAAATATAACGATTATGAAATTAACTCTTTTACTTATGCTTTTAGGCTTAGCGGTATTAAGCTGTAAAAAGGAAACTAAAGTAGACACTTCTCCCACTTCCGACAGTGTTATTACAGATACTGTCCCTGCAGATTCAATGGGTGCGCCTATGCCTTCTGATACTTTGCCTATGACTGATACCGCAGGTGTAAAAAAAACAGATACAGCGAAGGTTACTAAAAAATAATTTTAACCGCCATATATTTATAAAACCCGTTTTTTTATTAAAGCGGGTTTTAATATCCTTCAGTGCTCTGCGAGGAAGAATTTCTGGTGTTAGTAAGTTTGCTTTGCGAATATCTTTATTTTTAAACTTTTTTTATGAATATATATGAATATATAAATTGATTATATTGTATTTTGATAATTATTTTAACTTTATTTAACAATTTACTTAATGATTAGGGTTCAGTATTTGCATAGGTTAAAACAAGATGTACTTCCCAATGAAATTTTTCAGTGAGACCATCTATCATGATCGATGACGAAAATATGGTATTTTGAGAAGGAATAAAACATCAGGAGAAGCAGAAAAATAAGATTTGTTCAATTAAAGATCGAAAAATTTTATATTAAAAACGGTTTCAATAATAAATTTCCCTATTTTTTATTGAAAATATTTAAAGACATACGTATGAAAACAATAAGCTGCATGAATATTGACGACGAACTGTTATATTCATCCGGAGGAGAGATCAAGCAATACAAAAAAGGTGAACCCATATACAGGGAAGGAGACCATGCTAATTATTATTTCCAGATTAGAGAAGGAAAAGTGAAACTCAATAATTATGATGATGAAGGAAGAGAATTTATTCATAATATTTTTGGAGGAAAACAGAGCTTTGGAGATTCAATGCTTTTTTTAGATAAATTTTATCCTACGAATGCCATCTGCATCGTTCCTTCTGAAATTATCAGAGTGCCGAAGGAGAGATTTATCGAATTGATTAAAAAACATCCTCATTTATCTTTGGAAATGAATGCTTGTCTTTCTCAAAGGCTTTATTTCAAGGCAATTATGCTTCACAGTATGGCATCATTGAATCCTGCTTCAAGGCTTAAAGGGCTTCTCGATTATCTTAAAAGTTATCATGATGACAGCTGTGGAAGCTGCTTTCAGGTTGAGCTTACAAGACAGCAGATTGCCAATTTGGTGGGTCTTCGTGTAGAAACAGTAATCAGGGCATTGAAAAAAATGGAAAAAGAAGGAAATATTACCATAGAAAACAGAAAAATTGTGTATTAATCTTCACATCAATATGATCCAGGTCATAAAAAAGTGAATTATTGTAGTGTACCTTTGGGAGATCAAATTTCAATATATTCTTAAGACCTCAGTAAAGGCGGCAAAAAGCTTTCGGCTTTTAGAATTGATCATCAATTCCCAATCGATGCCTGATCACTACATCACTTCCGGTTCTGTAAAAAAATCAGTTGAGAATACTGTGGGTGAGGTGACTGTACTTCAGAAAGATTGAAATCGAGATAAGAAAATAAGTTCCCTGAAGAACATATTGAACCACGATTATTCAGAAATATGGATTGCCAGAAAATAGTAAAAAGCCTGAATCATAAGGACTTTAAAAGAGTTCCTAATAAAGGAAGCTGGTTCCAGGAAGGAGCAGCAGTTTACGCCAAAGAGATCAGGCATAATATTTTTTTACTTTTTGTGATTTTAAAGGACATAGAGATTGAAAATATTCAGGCACTGATTGCTCATTTTGATAATTTTAGCAGTATTGGTCAAAAAGAACCGGAGCAGGTCATGTTTTATCTTTCAATCAAAGACAAAGAAGATCTTCATTATTTTGAGAAGTATTTAAAAATTTCCGATAACTAATAACCATTGTGCATATGATATTTGAAAATGACACTTTAAAATATTCCGGACTGAATGATAAAAATAATATGATAGAGAATGAATCTTTATTTCCAAGCGTTATCAATTCATATGGAGTTACTGCTTTTCTAATCAAGTCATTGGAAAAGATAAAAAATAATGCCAAGTGCGATATTCTTAAAAATGTGATCGATACTTATATTAAAGAATACATTTTGAATATCCGTGAATATCATGGCGAAAAAACACAGTCTTCGTCACAGATTGAGACAGAAATAAAAATAGAAAATTCTTCTTTCACTTTATATGCCAAGACAGCGTATTATAAAGTATTAAAAGAAGAAGAATATCTTAATAAGCTCTTGCAGACTCTTGAAAAAGACAGAACTCACACAGAATAATCCAGACAATAACATTGTCTGACTTTTTACCCTTCACACCACACCAAAAAAAAATTGATATGAAAAATGATTCTCAAAAGAATAAAAAGTTAGACCAACTGAATGCGCACAGTACTTCCAATGAAAATGAAAAACTGACGACTAACCAGGGGATAAAAATTAATAATAACCAGGATTCATTAAAAGGCGGAGACAGAGGACCAACATTGCTGGAAGATTTCATTTTAAGGGAAAAAATTACGCATTTCGATCATGAAAGAATTCCTGAAAGAGTAGTCCATGCCCGCGGCTCAGGAGCGCATGGTGTATTTAAGCTCAATAAAAGCCTTAAAGCATATACCAAAGCAAAATTTCTGAATAAAATAGGGGAAGAAACACCTGTTTTTGTAAGGTTTTCAACAGTTGCCGGAAGTAAAGGAAGTACTGATCTCGCAAGGGACGTAAGGGGCTTTTCTATTAAATTTTACACGGAAGAGGGAAATTATGATTTTGTAGGCAATAATGTACCGGTATTTTTTATTCAGGATGCTATAAAATTTCCGGATTTAATTCATGCTGTGAAACCGGAACCGGACAATGAAATCCCACAAGCTGCTTCGGCACATGATACGTTTTGGGATTTTATTTCACTGATGCCTGAAAGCATGCATATGATCATGTGGGTAATGAGTGACAGAGCTATTCCCAGAAGTCTGAGAATGATGGAAGGTTTTGGAGTCCATTCTTTTAAATTCATCAATGAAGAAGGAAAAGTTCATTTCGTTAAATTTCACTTTAAACCTAAACTCGGTGTTCATTCTGTCGCTTGGGACGAAGCTCAGAGAATATCAGGTGTGGACCCCGATTTTCATAAAAGAGATTTATGGGAAGCGATTGAAAGCGGAGCTTTTCCTGAATGGGATTTCGGGGTACAGCTTATTCCGGAAGAAGACGAACACAAATTCGATTTCGATCTCCTGGATCCTACCAAACTGATTCCTGAAGAAGAAGTTCCGGTAGAACTTTTTGGGACTTTAACATTGAATAGGAATCCGGATAACTTCTTTGCTGAAACAGAGCAGGTGGCATTCCATCCTGGACATCTGGTTCCCGGAATCGACTTTAGTAATGATCCATTACTTCAGGGAAGATTATTCTCCTATACCGACACCCAGCTATCGAGACTTGGATCACCGAATTTCCATGAAATATCAATCAACCGATCCATTAATACGGTCCACAACAATCAGCGTGACGGGCATATGAGACAGCAGATCGTTAAAGGAAAAGTTAGTTATGAGCCGAATTCCATTGGAGGAGGATGTCCTTATCAGGCTATGATGTCGGAAGGAGGATTTGTTTCTCAGGAGGAAAGGGTGTCTGGGGAAAAGGTGAGAAAAAGAAGTCAGAGTTTTGTAGATCATTATTCACAGGCTAAATTATTTTATAACAGCCAGTCAGCTCCTGAACAGACCCACGTTCAGAATGCGCTTATTTTTGAATTGTCAAAAGTGACCATACCTGAGATCAGAGAAAGAGTGGTAGGACAGCTTGCTTTTATCGATAAGACTTTAGCTCAAAAAGTAGCTGACAAAGTGGGCGTTAAAGTTAAAAAATTAGAGCAGCCCAATCAAAGTATCCCGGCAGATGGTAATGTCGCAGACCTTCAGAGTCCCGAAAAACAGCCTAAAACTAAAATTTCGGAGGCACTCAGCATGAAAAATACGGTAAAAGATACCATCAAAAGCCGAAAAATAGGATTTATTATAGCCAATGGTACCGATGCGAAAACAGTTAATGCTTTAAGATCAAAACTTGAAAAAGAAGGCGCAAAAGTAGAGTTTATTGCTCCAAGTTTAGCACCTGTTAAAACCAATGATGGATCAACACTTGTTCCCAAGCATTCCCTGACAAGTATTGCAAGTGTTTGTTTTGATGCCCTGTATATCAGTGCAGGAGAAAAATCTACGAAAGAACTCATGGCCTCTGAAAATAAGCATCATGCCTTACAGTTTATCAATGAAACTTATAAGCACTGTAAAGCGGTTTATTTTGGAACAGGGACAGAAACCCTGTATAACAATAGTAATATCGCTGCGAAAAAACATGACGATCCGGCGGTGATCATCTGGAAAGATAACAATTCTGATCAACAGTTTATAACGGCTGTTTCCGGACACAGAGTCTGGGATCTTGAGTTGGAAAGAAACGCATAGAAATAAAGAATACCCTTCACACCACATAAAATATTTAAAATCATGGAATTTCAGAAAAATCTTTTAGAATATATCAGTCAGTCAGTGATGAGAGCAGGCGAAACCATTTCAGTAGCCGAAAGTGTTACCTCAGGATGTCTGCAGCTGGCTTTTTCACAGATGCCCAATGCCTCTCTTTTTTACAAAGGGGGGATCACGGCCTACACATTACCCCAAAAGGTAAAACTGCTTCAGGTAGATAAAGCAGAAGCAGAAGAATGTGACTGTGTATCAGAAAACATCGCACGCACCATGGCCCTTAATGTGGCCAAACTATTTGAAACCGACTGGTCCATTGCTACAACAGGCTATTTTACTCCGATAAGAAATTCCATGTATAAGATCTTTGCTTATTTTTCCTTTTCTTATAAAGGCGAAATCATTCTCACCAAAAAACTGGAACTTCATCCCAAGACACAGGCGTTAAATGCTCAGATGTATTATACAGAATTCATTCTCGGATGTTTTAAAAGTGAAATCAATCAGTTGCTGATCTTAAAATAACGAAGTCAAAATACAGCCCTCAGATTTAATTTTTGAACTTAATATTAACGCTTAAACCGGTTACTATGTCTGAAAAAAGTTTCTTTTACCGTAATAGTTTAAGTATTGTTTTGCTGGGTTTAATGTTAGCCTGTCTTATGGGTCAGTTTTTTACCGGCTGGACAACACTGAATAAGGAAATGGCGGAACAGGGAAGTGCTATGCTTAGTCTGGGAAGCTATATTCATAGCGGTCATTTTATACAGGCCACTTTTGAAAACTGGGAAAGCGAATTTCTCCAGATGATGCTCTACGTTGTATTGACCGTTTCCCTAAGGCAAAAAGGCTCGAGTGAATCCAAATCACTGGATGGAAATGAGGAGGTAGATCAAGAACCACAGCCTCATGCAAAAGCTCCATGGCCGGTAAAGAAAGGCGGGTTATGGCTTAGACTCTATAAACATTCTCTATCCCTGGCTTTTGCTATTCTGTTCCTGGCAAGTTTTGGAATGCATTTCTATGGAAGCCTGAAAGATTTCAATGAGGAGCAGATGGTAAAAAAAGAGCCAACCACCACTGCGGTACATTACCTATCAGATTCACGGTTCTGGTTTGAATCTTTTCAGAACTGGCAGAGCGAGTTTTTAGCAGTTTTTTCTATCGTTATCCTGTCGATATGGCTTCGTGAAAAAGGGTCTCCCGAATCAAAGCCGGTAGATATGGCCCATGATAAAACGCCTTAATTCACTTTTTTTACTTTGGGTTTAGATTTCATGATCGCATGATAGGATGAGGTAAAAGCGGATAAACTTTGATAGCCCACTTTATACGCGATCTGGCTTAAAGTAAATTGTCCTGCATCAATGAGTTCTATGCTCTTCAGAATTCTTACAAGCTGAACATATTTCTGAAGCGTAATTCCTGTTTCATTTTTGAATATTCTCTGCAGACTGCGGACAGACATCTGTGCTTTTTCTGCCAGTTCATCTGCATTGAGGCTGTACTTAAAATTAGAATTAATGTACGTGCAGACAGGAATAAGTCTGGCATCAGACGGTACAGGTATTTCAAGATAACTGCTTTCTCTGCAGAAGTTAGGTAGACTTTTTAAAATGGCTTTAAAAAACAGATCCTGTTCTTCATCTTCTTTTACCGACTGATTCCATTTGGAAGCATACAAAAGCATTTCTTTCAAAACTGGCGGAACAGCAAAAACATGAACATCCTGATAAAAACGATCATCAAAAACAGTTTTAAATAAGAAGACCATCAAGTTGACCGTTTTTGCTTCGGAAGTAATTCTGTGAGCTTTTCCTGACGGAACCCAAATCACATGATATTGCGGTACCAGATAGATCTTCTGGTCAATATGGAAATATTGATATCCTTCTTCTACAAAAGTAAGCTGGGCACGATGATGGGCATGATCATGATCGTCGTGTTTCCAGTCCTTTTCACACCACACATACGCTTCTTTTTGAATGGTATCGACAAAGCGGCTGTCTTTATTTTCGGTTAAACCACATTTTACCATGTCGTTCTGCATAGAATTTTTGGCAAATTTAATAAAAACGACAATACTAAATTTGTAAAGTAAATATTTATCTTATTAAAAATGAAAAAACTAAGTACGGTTTTTGTATTAATTTTATTATTAAAAATCACCACAATCATGGCACAGGAAAGCAAATCTAAAATATTGGTCCTCATACACTCAGATAATGGAGGAACTTATGAGCTGGCTAAAGAAATAGCAACAGGTATTGAAAGCAGTAAAAATGCAACAGCTGTTATCAAGCAGGTTAAGGAATCACAAAATCCAAAATTAAAAAATATTCCTGTAGCTTCAGTAGACGAGCTTCCTTCTTATGATGGAATTGCCTTTGGATCACCGGTTTATTTTGGAAATATCAGTACCGGAATGAGTGAGTTTTTATCTAAAACCGTTAATTTATGGACTAACCATGCACTGGAAGGAATGCCTGCAACGGTTTTTATGTCTGCGGGAAGCGGTGCCGGAAAAGAATTGGCTCTTAATGCTTTCTGGAATACTCTTGCCGTTCATGGTATGGTATTGGTTTCCAACGGAATCAGAGGGACTGAAACGGTTAATAAAGCAATTCCTCAGGGAAATACAGTATTGGGAGTAACAAGCATGGCATCACTGAAAGACGTGGAAAGACCTACAAAAGATGAGCGTGCTCTTGCTGAACTTCAGGGTAAAAATTTTGCTAAAACAGCAGCGGCTCTGAAGGGAACATTCAGTAAAAAACCAATAACAGCGGGTCCTGTAGAAAAAACGGAAGATATCAATGCTTTGTTGAAACAAAAAAACATTACCCTGCCAAAGGTACCGCAGCCAGCCGGAAATTATAAGCCTTATGTACGTGCCGGAAACCTTGTATTTATCAATCAGGTTGCTCTAAAAGACGGGAAAATTTTAAATCCTGGAAAATTAGGGGTTGATGTCAATGAAGAGCAGGTAAAAGAGGCAACGAAAGCCACGATGCTTAATGTGATTGCAGTGTTAAAAGAAGCTGTAGGAGGTGATCTGAACAGAGTAAAACAATGTGTACAGCTTACAGGAATTTTCAATACGAAAGATGATTATACCAAGCATGCAGACTTAATGAATACAGCCTCTGATCTCACTGTGGAAATTCTCGGTGAAAAAGGCAAACATGCAAGAGCTACTTTGGGAGCTTCATCCATTCCTGTGAATTCTTCTGTGGAAATACAGGCTGTTTTTGAAGTGGAGTAAAAGTTTATTGTAAAGAATAAAAAATTGCGCTTAACTTAAGATTAAGCGCAATTTTTTTTTGAGTTACAGCCATGAAACGTATAAGGCTAAATAAGTAAAAAAATCCGATAACATAAAACCATCTATTCTGTAGTTTTTTAAAGCCAATTTTATGTAATTGATCCAATTGTATGAATTCATTTTCTGAGCTTCTTTTTTCCAGAATCCCAATATAAAGATCTCAACAGTTTTGTCATGGGGTTGTAATTATTCACCATATGTAGAATTTAAGGGGTTAAAAAATCCTCCAGCCAAGTCATCATAGGGTGATTTGTTATTGAACTTTCCTTTTAATCTGTCATTATTCGCGAATATTAACAGATGAGTCTGTGTCTTTTTTAGATCTGAGGCTAACGGCCTTTACGGAAATTGATAATTTAGGAAACTATCTTAATCCTGCCAATGGCATTTTACGGCACCTGATACAGGCATGTACCGATTTCTATGACGGTTTCCTCCAAGTTTACAATTGCTGATCAAAATATATCCTCAATTCCTAACGTCATGTTTGGTCTTGTGGATGGAACGACCAATAATTGGGTAATGTGCTTTTCTGTTCCGTCTTCTTATATGAAAGGGGACTTTGGAACAGCGATCAATACTGTAGGGACAGCTAATACATTTCTGGGGATCTGTCAGTTAACTGCCGGAAAAACCTATTATTTCGGTGCTACCGGAGGCTTAACTCTTTTATCAAATGTATCTGCCTCTTCAGGAACAGGTTTTGGAAGCTATTTTGAAATCCAGTTACTGAACAATAATTAAGATTCACAGTTTTAATGGATGGTCGATATCTTTTCATAAACGTAATATGCTTATCACCATTTTTTATATGATAGGGTGATAAGTTTTTCGGGACAAGATCATTGGGGTATTTCTGTCTTTAGTATTTCAGAAATAATGATAATGCTCTGTTCTAAATTCTCTTCGGAAAGTGATCCGTAACTGAGTCGGAATCCATTGATCACAGCATTATAACTGTATTGTTTCGGGTGTATGATATTGATGTTTTTTTCCAGAAGCAGAGTGGTCACAGTATCCCAGTTTGCGTTTGTTTTCGGGACAATCCAGAAAGCAAGACCGCCTTCCGGCAGTGTGAAATCTGCAATACCGGTCAAGTGTTTTTCCAAAAGCAGATGAACCTGGTCTCTTTTGTTTTTATAATGAACAGTCGCTTTTTTAATATGTTTTCTCACGGCCCCTTCCCTGATCAGCTGCAGAACGGCTTGCTCCATGATGACATCTCCCTGTACATCAATAATCTTCCGCAGATCTCCTATTTTACGGATCAGGTTGAGGTCTTTTGATACCAGGTAACCAATCCGCAGAGCCGGAGCTACTACTTTGCTGAGCGTTCCGATGTATACGTACCGATTAAGTTCCGAAAAACTCGAAACAGGCAGAATAGGGCGGTAGCCAAAGTGGAATTCATTGTCGTAATCATCTTCAATAACTGTGATCTCATGACTGTTACATAATTCGACTAACTCGAGCCTTCGTGCGAGGCTTAAAGTAACTGTCGTCGGGTACTGTCTGTGAGGAGTGATGTATATTGCTTTTATATTTTTGTTGTCTGCTAAAAGCTTCTCAATATCTTTAACAACAATTCCTTCTGCATCTACGGCGGCGGGCAAAAGTTCGGCTCCTGCATATTCAAAGGCTTTCCATGCGGGTTTATAACCCGGATTTTCTACAATGACCTGATCCCCGGATTTTAAAAGACATTGGGCAGTAAGGAACATCGCCATCTGACTTCCCCGGGTGATCGAAATTTCATTTTCGGTGATATGCATTCCACGCTGATGGTTCAGCATCTGGGAAATGGTTTTTCGGAATTCAATATCGCCATGTTCGTTTCCATAGCCCATCATCTGCCACTTTGCTTTTCTGCTGAAGATCTGTCTGTAGGCTCTTGCAAGTTCTGTTACAGGGGCGATTTTGCTGTCAGGATGTCCGTCATCAAAATTGATCATTGGTCTGTTAAAGATTGGTGAGCTATGTTCTGTTTCCTTATATTTTTTGGTAAACCTTTCCTGTAAAGCGGGAAGTTTATCAGATACGAAAATTCCCTTTCTTTCTTTAGAAATGACCCATTCTTCATTGATAAGCACCTGATAAGCTTCTACCACAGTATTCCTGTTGATCTTTAGCATCGATGCCATGATTCTGCTTCCGGGCAGAGCATCATCTGCTTTAAGTCTTCCGGAGCGTATATCCGCAATGATGGTATCTGCGATTTGCAGATAGACTGCTTTTTCAAGCGCTTTATCTATTTCGAATTCTAATTTCCAAGGACGAATCATCTGGACTACCTGTTTATGTTAAAACTGAATCACTTACACGGTCCAAATATAAGATAATTTTGTCATGCAATAAAGCACAAAACATTTAAAATTTAAAACATCATGGACAAGAAAGATTTCAGTTCAAAAGATTTTCACGAAACGTTTGCAAGACCAAAGTATGTAAAACCGAGTCATTTAATCCATAAAAATGTAGAGAATGCAGGGGTGCACAATCAGTTTTCAACAGAAAGAAAGCATCCGGTTTTTTTCGTTGATCTTCCTAGTAAAAATGTAAGTATGACCATCGGAGGACTGACTCCCGGGCAGCAGACCAACAGACACCGTCACACGTATGAAACCGTATTGTATGTCATCGAAGGAAAAGGATGGACAGAAGTAGAAGATGAAAGAGTGTACTGGGAAGCTGGAGATGCGGTTTACATTCCTTCATGGGCATGGCATAAGCACCAAAATTTAAGTGATACTGAATCTGCTAAATATTTAGCATGTGAAAATGCCCCTCAATTACAGAATCTTGGGGTAGCCTTAAGAGAAGAAGAAGGAAGAGACCTTTAATTTTAAATTATTAAGAATGTGTAAAAGTTTAAGCACGCTAAGAAATCATGCAGATTGTTAGTGGAGGCCAGAGTCAGGTAGAACTTTAATCAGGTTAAAAATCTTCTCAAAAAAACACAATATACATAGGAAGGTTTTTAAAAATTAAGGATCAACTCAATTTTTTAGCAGCTTAAACTTTTCTTAATGGTTGAGCAGAACGATTTTCAAAAAACTATTTTAATTTTAAAACAAACAAAACATGAAAAATGTTCCATTCAAAGGAATAATTGCTTACCCAATTACACCTTTTGATCAGAATGAAAAAGTAGATATTCCTCTCTTTAAAAAGCTGGTAGAAAGACTTGTTGTGTCGGGAAGTCACGGGCTTGCTCCGTTGGGAAGCACCGGTGTGATGCCCTATCTGTCTGATGAAGAAAAAGAAGCAATAACGGAAGCTTCCATACAGCAGACCAATGGCAGAATTCCAACGCTGGTGGGCGTTTCCAATCTTACGACAGAAAAAACCGTATATCATGCTCAATTTGCGGAAAAGGCCGGAGCGGACGCAGTGATGATCATTCCGATGAGCTACTGGAAACTTACTGACGACGAGATTGTTGCCCATTATGATGCAGTTGCAAGTAAAATCTCAATTCCTATTATGGCCTATAACAATCCGGCAACCAGTGGAGTAGATATGTCTCCGGTTCTTTTAAAAAGACTGTTGGAGATTCCCAATGTGACGATGATCAAGGAAAGTACAGGGGATATTCAGAGAATGCATTATCTGAGAAAAGAACTGGGAGAAGAAACAGCATTCTATAACGGATCCAATCCGCTGGCACTGGCTGCATTTACTGCCGGAGCAAGAGGTTGGTGTACTGCAGCTCCCAACCTGATCCCTGAACTTAATATTGATCTTTACAATGCTGTTGAAGAAGGAAATCTGGAGAAAGCAAAAGAGGTTTTCTATAAACAGTTTGATCTCCTGAAATTTATAGTGAATAAAGGTCTTCCTAGAGCGGTTAAAGCAGGTCTTAATATTTTAGGAGAAGAAGGCGGAAACTTAAGAAGTCCCTTAAAACCTATGACCGCAAAAGAAACAGAAGAACTTAAAAATATTATTAAAACTTTAATAAATTAATTTAAATATGAAAAAGCCAATTTTTTATCACGCAGGATGTTCAGTATGTGTAAGTGCAGAACATGATATCATCAATCTTATAGGTGCCGAAAATGTAGAAATCGTGCACTTGGGAGATGACAGAAACAGAATTCAGGATGCAGAAAAGGCAGGTGTAAAGTCGGTACCCGCTTTGGTAACACCAAACGGAAACGTTTTGCATATTAATTTTGGGGCATCTATGGAGGATGTGAAAAAATAAAAAAATCCCGGTAACTGAGGAAGAATCAATGACCGGGATTTTAAATAAAACAATTTTGTAATTGTCAGTTTAATATTTTATGTTGTAGAAAAGGTGGCCGATACAATCGAAGCCACCTTTTATTTTACACAATAGCATTTCCTTCTACACCGTCTGCATTGTTGGTCTTGATACCGGTAATAGCAGAAGCTACAAAGCTGAAAAGGCTGACCAGTTTCCCTGCTTTGGTATCCCAATAGTAGGTTTCTTTAGGTTCTACACGGATAATCGTTACATCGGGATCATCCTTTCCGTCAAACCAGGCTTTAGCCATGGGCGACCATTTTTCTTCAATGGTGGCTTTATCTTTATACACGGATGCCTGTCCATAGACAGAAAGATACTGAGAATCGCCATTATTCATAAAGAAAAGCTGCACTCTCCGGTCATCTTTGATTTCAAAATTTTTGTTACTGCTTGCACTGCTGATAAACCATAAATTTCCGCTGTCATCTGTTTCCTGCAGCGACATAGGACGGGAATTAACGGGAACCGTGTCAAGGTCGGTACAGAACATACATATTCTTGCCTTTTCCGAGAGTTCCTGGATTTTTTTAATAGCTTCGAGGTGGGTTAAATTTTTTGTAGACATAATATAATATTTTAAGTGATTTGAAATTTTTGGAATGGAAAAAAATAAATTATTCCCTGTTGATCAGTATAGTTCAAAAATCTAACCAAAAATCTATTATTTTAATATTTTATCAATGAAAACTTTGTTTTTCACCAACAATTTTACGATCATAAAAGAGATGTGAATACTACAATATCACAGAATAAGAACGAAAAAAGGACAGGCACTCATCAGAAATAATTATTTTTGTTGTCTGAACCCATTTCAATAGAATACAATCTGATGGAGAATTATGCGGTTATTTTAGTGATTATGGCCTTAATGATCGGAATATCCGGTTTGGCAGGCAAAATAAAAATTCCGGTACCTATGCTGCTGTTAATTGCGGGTATTATGATCGGTTTTGTTCCTGCCATGCCTGAAATTGAAATCAATCCGGAGATTATTATGCTGCTTTTTCTTCCACCGCTTCTGTATGATGCTGCTTTCAATATTTCCTTTCAACAGTTTAAAACCAATATCAACACGATTGGAACACTGGCGATAGGACTGGTGTTTTTGACAACAGCCGGTATTGCAGTGATTGCTTATTACCTGATTCCTGGAATGACATGGCCGCTGGCCTTTGTACTGGGATCCATTCTTTCTGCGACAGATGCTGTTGCAGCGGTGGGGGTTACTAAAGGATTAGGGCTTTCCCACAGAACAATGACCATATTGGAAGGAGAGAGTCTCATCAATGATGCATCAGCGCTGGTAGCTTACCGTTTTGCCGTAGCGGCAGTTACAGGAATAAGTTTTGTAACCTGGAAGGCATCAATGGAGTTTTTTGTTGTTTTGGGTGGAGGTTTTCTTATTGGATGGATTGTTTTTAAGGCTTTAGCTTTAGTAATCGGTTTTTTCCGTAAAGATGCAATGGTGGTCAACAGTTTAATACTTTTAATGCCATTTGTTACTTATCTTATTGCGGAGCATTTTGAGGTATCGGGAGTGATTGCTGTTGTTATCCTCGGTTTGGGAATGTCCAGACTCAGCAGAAATAAATTTCCTGATCATGTGAAGGAACAGTCCAGAAACTTTTGGGATATTATTATTTTTCTTCTGAACGGTTTGATATTTTTATTGATCGGTCTTGAATTTCCGATTGTACTTAAGAAAATCCCTCATATTCAGGTATGGACGTACGCAGGGTATGCTGTTGTCATTGTCCTGATTACTTTACTGATCAGAATGGCAAGGGTCTATTTGCAGCAGTTTAATCTTCAGAAGGCCTTCCAGGGTAAAAGGAAAATCAGCGAAGAAGCATTGTTTGATTCTAAAACAAGTTTTATTATTACCTGGTCGGGAATGCGTGGAATTGTCTCATTAGCTATTGCGCTGGGACTTCCTGCAACATTAAATGATGGCGAGCCTTTTCCTTTGCGAAGCGAGATTGTTTTTCTATCCATTGCTGTTGTATTAATTTCACTGTTAGGACAAGGGCTTACATTACCCTGGATTATAAAAAAACTTAAATTATAATCATGCAGATTTCTCCTCCAAAACCGCTGGCCAGATATATTAAGCATTATATCTTTTTAAAGAACACAGAAGATATGGCTAAACATTTGCGGTTATTTGCAGACGGTAATACAGGTCTGATCATTTCTCCGGATATCCATATGCAGGATGAACAGAATAGTAACCTGCCATTATCTTTTTTCTATGGACAGCCTACGCAGTATAAAGATCTGACCACTACTGGCCGGTTTTCTTTATTAGCGGTTGTATTTCAACCCTATTTTTTCAATCTGCTTTTCAGTGTTGCAGCTAAGGACATTAAAAATGAAATCATTTCAGCTTCGGATATTCTAAAAGATCAACTGCTGCCATTTCAGGAAAGTCTTTATCATAATGAAGATCCCCAGTCAATAATAGCAGCATTAAATGCCTATTTCATGAAGCTCATTTCAGCCAAGAAAAATCCTGAACCATGGCTTATTAAAACGCAGCAATATATGCTTCAAAACAGAGGCGGTTTATCTTTGAAAGAACTGGAACATTTCACAGGATATTCCGAACGGCATATTGAACGGAAGTTTGAAGACCATATCGGCATATCTCCAAAAAAATACAGTACAATCATCCGTCTTCATCACTTTTTAAGCCTGATGAAAAATAATCCTGATCAAAAGAGTATTACCCATCTCTCTTATGAAGCGGGCTATTCTGACCAATCCCACCTGATCAGAGAATTTAAAAATACCATCGGATTAACGCCGGGACAATATCTTAAAACTGAAAATAAACTGGCTGTGAATTTTATAGAAATTCCGTTTACCTGACCGATGTCGGTTTTATACAATTTCTGAATAACCCTGCGGGGTAGCTTTGCAGAAAAAAAAGATGGACAATCTCAAAATTTCAACCGCACAGTTCGAAAATAAAAGCGGAGACAAAGACTACAATCTTTCGGTGATCGAAAAACTGGCAGCGGAAGCAGCTGCTAAAGGTTCGCAGGTTATTGCTTTTCACGAATGCTCAATTACCGGTTATACATTTGCCAGAAACCTTAGCAAAGAGCAGATGCTTGATATTGCAGAGTATATTCCGGATGGAAAAAGCGTTCTGAAATTACAGCAGATCGCAGCGAAGTACCACATCACCCTCCTGGCCGGACTTTTTGAAAAAGACGAAAACGATCATATTTTTAAAGCTTACGTATGTGTCGATGAGACAGGACTTAAAGCTAAATACAGGAAACTTCATCCTTTTATCAATCCTCATCTGACTCCGGGAAATGAATATTGCGTTTTTGATATTCACGGCTGGAAATGCGGAATTCTTATCTGCTACGATAATAATATCGTTGAGAATGTGAGGGCTACGAAACTTTTGGGAGCGGATATCATCTTTATGCCCCATGTGACCATGTGTACACCATCCACCAGACCGGGAGCTGGATTTGTAAATCCGGAATTATGGGAAAACAGAGAAGCTGATCCTACATCGCTTCGTCTGGAATTCGATGGAATGAAGGGAAGAGACTGGCTGATGAAGTGGCTGCCTGCAAGAGCTTATGATAACGGAATTTATGCCGTTTTCTCAAATCCTATAGGGATGGATGATGATCAGCTGAAAAACGGATGTTCTATGATTGTTGATCCTTTTGGTGATGTCATTGCAGAATGCCGTTCGTTTGATGACAGTTTTGAAACGGTTACTATTTCTGCTGAAAAACTCATTCAGGCTGGAGGAAACAGGTATGTGAAAGCAAGAAGACCTGAACTCTACAGGGATATCATCGGCATGGATCATCATTCTGAACAGAAAGTTGTCTGGATGAAAAACAACATGATTTAGTCTGGTCTGTATTAAAGATTAACAACCGGAAAGAGAAGGTGGAACATATCCCTGTCATGGTTTTAAACATGGGCAGGGATACGCCTCATCTTACTTAATGATTTTTTGCAGATCACTCCACGCACCTCCGTTATGGACAAGCGTAAAACCTCTTTCTTTTAAAATAGTTTCAGCTTTTACACTGCGTAATCCATGCGAGCAGACGGTGATATAAGTTTTGTCAGGATCAAGTTCCGTATATCTTTCCCTGATGGTTCCCAAAGAAATATTCAGGGAACCTTCAATATGTCCCATTTTATATTCTTTTTCTGTTCTTACATCAAGAATGACAGCTCCTTTTTTAATCAATTGATCTAAGCCGTTATCTAAGGTCTGATATTGGTAAACTCTGTAAACAACATGCACCATAAGTGCTATTCCGAAAAACATTAAGACGCTTTTCATAATTTACTCAGAATTTTTTTATCAATGTAAAAGGTGCCAAAAGGAATGAAACACGCCAAAATAACTTTCCAGGTAATCTCTTTAAATTTCCAATGCTGTTCAACCCCTACGCTTAAAGTATTGAACAGGAAAAGCAGAAATAACGTTCCGTGAACTGGCCCCATCATTTTTACCAAAGCAGGGTTTCCCAGCCAGTATTTCAATGGAACAGCTATAAATACGAGGGTAAGCAGAGATATTCCTTCAAGAATGGCCAGAATTCTCAGGCGTCCGATTTTTGTTTTTAATAAATGTATCATAATTATCTGAAATAAGGTCTGTTGACAAAAGGAGAGAACGGCCACGGAATAGCTATAAAGATAACGGACAGTGCAATGGCAAACCAGATGAGCATCGTTTGGAATTTTTTACGGTCTGTATTTTTTCTTTTAGCTAAAGCGGAACCAATGGTAATTACGACAATGGCAGTAATCATGAGAAGAATATGAATCAGGCCGAAGAAGAGTATATCCAAAGATTCTTTAGCTTCGCTGAAATTTTTCCAGAAATACTCAACAATGGGGCTTTTAACATAGAGGATAATTCCAAAGATCAGTTGAATGTGGGCAATTGTGGCAGTCCAGTGCCGAACAGAATCATCCGTTTTTGAAAATGTTTTGTGATAAAAATAGCCTCTGTAAGCTCTCCATAAAGCGTAGATAAGACTTAACAGAACCACCCACCGGAATGTGGAGTGCAAAAATGTAAGGGTCTGGTACATCGATCAGTTTTTTGAATGGACCAAAGGTATATAAAAAACATACTAGTTAGTATGTTTTTGGATAAAAAATTATTCCAATGATTGAAAATAAGACTTAAGTCCTTTTAAATAAATAAGATAGACTGATTTTGAGTTTTCCAGTTTTCCTAAATTACGTACGCCCCAATAGCCGGACATAACAAAAACGGCAATCTCTTTGGCATTGACATGCTCTTTCACAGAGCCTGCTGTCTTTCCATTTTCAATACATGCGATCATCGCATTTTCCCAGCGTGAAGACAGTTCATTCAGTGCTTTTGTGAAATCAACATGCCAGGGAGCCATTTCCTGTGTAAAATTGGAAGTGGGGCAGCCGTACTCAACCTTTAAAAGATCATTTTCCATTAGAATACCATAGACCAGCTGATAGATGCTGTCCAAAGGATGATCGGTATTTTGCAACGGTTCAATAAAAGTGCTTTTGAAATTGTTTTTAAGCAGTTCGTTGATGATGGCCAGTCCCATTTCATCTTTGGTTTTAAAATGGTAATAAAAGGCGCCTTTTGTCACCTGTGTAGTGGCAATGATCTCATCAATGCTGGTGGTCTGGTAACCTTTTGCATAGATCAGTTCAAAGGCTTTCTGAAGGATATTCAGTCGGGTTGCTTCTGATTTTTTCATTAGGATGCACTAGCTTTTTGCAAAGGAACGGAATTTTTAACCAAAAAAACAAACTATCATTATTCTGATACTTTACTAGAATTTAAATAATTTTTATAATACAATAAATCGTCGGAAATTTGCTTCGTCAAACACAACAAAATTATAAGGCAATGAATTTTCAAAAAGACATACAGATCAAGACCGAATCAGGTGTAAAAGGCAAAGGTCTTCCTGCAGCATTATGGGCATTGACCATCAGTGCCTTTGGAATTGGAACTACGGAATTCGTTATTGTCGGACTTCTTCCTACAGTAGCCGGAGACCTTGGAATCAGTATCCCGTCAGCCGGGCTTCTGGTAAGTTTATATGCAATAGGAGTGGCGATAGGAGCTCCGATACTAACGGCCTTAACGGGGAAAGTACCACGCAAAATGTTATTGATTTCAATCATGATGCTATTCGTCATCGGAAATGGGTTGGCTTCTATAGCTCCAGGTTTCATTACTTTGGTGATGGCCAGAATTCTGACTGGATTTGCCCACGGGGTTTATTTTTCTATCGGTTCCACTATTGCGGCATCGCTTGTTCCTGAAGAGAAAAGAGCAACAGCAATTTCCATCATGTTTGCCGGACTTACACTGGCTATTGTAACCGGAGTTCCACTGGGAACTTTCATAGGACAGCATTTTGGATGGAGAGCTACTTTTATAGGAGTTTCGATTCTGGGGATTATCGGATTAATAGCAAGTATGCTGCTGGTTCCCAAAAATCTCAAAAGCGATCAGAGTGCCTCTTTAAAAAGTCTTCCTAAAGTCTTCGGAAACAGACGTATGATCTTTGCATTTTTAATGACAGCAATGGGTTATGGAGGTACCTTCGTCGTGTTTACTTATTTATCACCGATCTTGCAGGAGATTACAGGGTTTCAGGAATCTACCGTTACTTTTATTCTTCTTATCTATGGAATCGCGATTGCTTTGGGTAACCTTTTGGGCGGAAAGACAGCAAATAAAAATCCTTTAAAAGCACTTCTGTGGATGTTTGCTGCACAAGGGTTGGTTTTATTAGCGTTCTATTTCACTGCGGGAAATCAGGTTTTAAGTATTATTACTTTATTCCTTTTAGGAGGTCTGTCTTTTGCTACAGTACCGGGACTTCAGCTGTTGGTGGTACAGATTGCAGAAAAAGAGCTTCCGGGAACAGAAGATGTGGCATCAGGAATCAATATTGCAGCGTTTAACATAGGGATTGCTGTTGGCTCTTATACCGGAGGTCTTATTGTAACTTCTTCGCTGGGATTGGCAAGTACACCGTGGATAGGGGCTTTATTTTTAGCAGCCACGGTACTGATTACTTTGTACAGCATCCGTTTAAGCAAAAATCAAAAATAATTTTTCACCTGTTTTTTATATTTTCTGAGGCTGTCCATAATCGGGCAGCCTCATTTATATTTCATGAATTTCAGAATCAGTAAATACATAGAATTTCCCACCTTTAGGAATGTTTTTAGTGTCCAATCCTGTAAATTCACTGAAGGCAGGAAGCAGTAACTGATTTTCGGTCTGAACAAAACAGGGAAGTCTTATCCTTTTAACAGAAGAATTGAGTACTACACCGGGATGAATATGTCCTGTGATCTGAAATCCAGACAATGTTTTGTCGAAATCATGAATAAAAGTAAAACCATTGATATTAAGGGATTCAGATTTGAAATTTAAGCATAACTTTTTCTCTAATTTCGCTGACAGGCGGTCATGATTACCTTCAATAAGATAAAACATCAGATCCGGATATTGATTTCTCCAGATGCAGAATTCATCTACATCCGAGTTGTCTCCGGCATGAAGGAGATCTCCAACCACAATGAATTTTTCCGGTTGAAAATACTCAATCAAAACAGAAAGTCTTTCCAGATCACTTTTCATAATATGATTGGCCAGCGCAATGCCGTTCTTTCGGAAATGGGCTGTTTTTCCAATGTGAAGATCAGACAGAATGAGCGCCTTTTCCTTTTTCCAGAATGCTGCGCGCTGATTGGTTAAAGTGAAGATCTCTTTGTTGATGGTGATATTTTTTACTGCGATATTCAAAGTTGGAAATTAGAGGTTAAAAAATGAGAAGAGCGTTTTTTCTCTGACATTACAGACAGATTCAGCAATAAACAGACCATCATGCACCGGTGCAGTCTTGTGGCTGTTTTTCATTGCCTCGGATTTTTGCTTTGCAAAAATCCAGCTGGGAATTTGGGTCATAAAATAAGTAATCAGCACAAAAATTTGACACCACATCACGAACATGAGCCCATAATCTACGAGCAGATAAAGCAATTTATCGCGGTTAAATTTATAATTCTAAAACTCTAAAATCCTTTCTTCCTTGCCTGTTCCACCATCCGTTTGATTCTTGTATCCAAACTTTCACTGGAAAGGGTCTGTCTCAGGCTGTCTACTTTGATAGGGAAACTTAATGGGGTAAAGGTATTGGAGTATTTTAAAATAATTTTTGATTTTTCAATTCTCTTAAAAGCTTCCACCAGCCGCTGTTCCTGAAGCTGCATATTGAAAACTTCAGTATAGGCCTGTCTGACAAGGAAATGATTCGGATCATGATCTTCCAGAACTTTGAAAATCAGTCCGGCTGAGCTCTGTAATGATTTGTTGGACCGCTGTTTTCCCGCATAGTTCTGAATAACCATTCCTGAAATTACGGCAATATCTCTGAATTTTCTTCTTGCCATTTCTGCGGAGTTGATACTGGCTATAACATCGTTCATGAGGTTGTCACGGGACAGAATTTTATGGAGATGATCTTCGTTCAATGGAATTTCTTTATCGCTGAACAGTTCAAAGCCATAGTCATTCATCGCCATTGAAAACGAGATGGGAGCCAGTTTTGAAATGCGGTAAGCGATAAGTGCGGCCATTACCTCGTGTACCAAACGGCCTTCGAATGGGTACATAAAGAGATGATAACCTTCCCGGTTTTTAATGAGTTCTGTAAGAAATTCATCTTCTTTGGGAATGTGGGAATTTTTTTCCTGACTGGTTAATAACGGATGTAGAAATTTCAATTCTTTTTCTGAGGCTTTCGGGTTTAAGGCATGCGATAATTTTTCTCTTAAAAAATGTCCCAAATTAGAGCTTAAAGGCAGTCTCCCTCCCAAATAACTCGGTGCTATTGCCCTTCCTTTTGCCGCGCGTACATAAACCGTCATATCTTTAATCATAGCCACTTCTAACGTCCGCCCGGCCAAAATAAATTTCTCTTCTTTTTTTAATTTTGAAATAAAATATTCTTCTACCATTCCGATATAGCCGCCGGAAATAAATTTTACTTTAAGCATGGCATCACTTACGATAACGCCCATATTCATACGGTGGAGCATAGCGATCTTCCGCGAGGTCACTTTATAAAGACCATCTTCCATGATAACAATCTTATGAAATTCTTCATAACTTTTTAAAACACTTCCGCCAATGGTCAGAAATTCCAGAATACTTTTCCATTCCTCTGTGGTCATTTCCTGAAAAGCAAAAACTTTTTTAATCCTTTCGTAGGTTTCTTCCGGATAGAATCCATCACCGACTGCCAGAGTCATCAGAAACTGAACCAGTACATCGAAGCATAAAACCTGTGGTTCGCGGGGTTCTATGACTTTCTGTTTTACAGCCTCTTTCAGAGCTGCTACTTCAATCAGTTCCAGAGAATGGGTTGGAACGCAGTAGATTTTAGAGGTTTCAAAAGGGGAGTGTCCACTTCGTCCGGCCCGTTGCAGAAATCTTGCGACTCCTTTTGCCGAACCAATCTGGATTACCGTATCTACGGGCTTAAAGTCGATCCCAAGATCTAAAGATGAGGTGGAGACCACAGCTTTCAGTTTTCCGGCACTTAAATTTTCTTCGATCCAGATTCTGAGATGAGCATCAATGGAGCTGTGGTGGATCGCAATCTGGCCTGCAAAATCGGGATAAGCATCCAGCAGCAACTGATACCACATTTCGCTTTGGCTTCGCGTATTGGTAAATACAATGGTTGATTTTGAACCGAGAATAATGGGTACAATCTTATCCGCTAATTTAGCTCCTAAATGTCCGGCCCAGGGTAGAATGTCAAGTTCATCAGGAATAACCGGTAGAATATCTATTTTTTTATGCTCTTTTGCGGTGATCTTTGTTTTTTTGATGTCATATGGAATGAGAACATCCATGGCTTCATCCAGGTTTCCGATCGTTGCTGTAATTCCCCAGATCTTTATTTTCGGAACATATTTTCTCAGTTGAGAAATTCCGAGTTCTACCATGACACCCCTTTTTGAGCCTAATAATTCATGCCATTCGTCGACAGCAATACATTTCGTATCCTGAAAAAAGCGCATGTGATTTTTCTGGCCCAAAAGCAGGTGGAGACTTTCCGGAGTTACCACAAGGATTTCCGGCATATTTCTGACCTGCTGCTGTTTTACCTTCTGATCAGTATCTCCGTTCCTGACCCCCACCGTCCAGTCGAGCCCGATTTCATTCATGGCTTCCTGCATCGCCTTGGCAATATCCTTAGATAAAGAACGAAGGGGAGTGATCCAGATCATCTTCAGTCCCTTTTTGTAGTGTTGGGGATGATTCATAAAATCTGAAACGAGAGCCAGAAAAACAGAAAATGTCTTTCCGAATCCTGTAGGTGCAATCACCATTCCGCTGTATCCGCTTCCAAATTTCTGCCATGTATCGGTCTGAAATTTGAAAGGAGCAATGCCTTTATCCGCCATCCATTGCTGTATGACTTTGAACCCGTCGCTATTTTCAAATGTTTTCAAATTATTGGATCAGTTTTTTTATTTCTTCAAGCTCATCAATTTCATTCACTGTTTTATCTTTACGCCATCTTACAATTCTTGGGAACCTAAGAGCAACGCCGCTTTTATGCCTGCTGCTGAAACCGATGCCTTCAAAGGCGATTTCAAAGACAAGTTCTGCTTTTACGGTACGGACAGGACCAAATTTTTCGATGGCATTTTTATTGACAAATCTGCTGACTTCCATAATTTCCTTATCGGTCAGTCCTGAATAGGCTTTCGCTATAGTTACCAATGTATCTCCGTTTTTTACGGCAAATGTATAATCCGTGTAATAGGCGCTCCTTCTGCCACTTCCTTTCTGGGCGTAGATTAAAACGGCGTCAATGGTGAGCGGACTTACTTTCCACTTCCACCAATCGCCCTTTTTCCTTCCGGCATGGTAAGCTGAGTTTTTCTGTTTCAGCATGAGCCCTTCACTGTTGATATCCCTTGATCCTTCTCTGATGCTGTTCAAATCTTGCCATTCTTCAAAGCTGATGACTTGTGAAAGTTTGATGTTTTGCGGGGCTTCATTTAAAAGTAATTCTTCAAGCATCGCCCTTCTTGCAGCCATAGATTTTTCGCGCAGATCGTTTCCTTCAAGTTCCAGCAGATCATAAACAAAGACTTCAATCGGAATGTCGGTCAACATTTTTTTAGTTAAAGTTTTTCTGTTTAATCGCTTCTGTAATTCGTTAAAATTTAAAACGTTAGAATCCTTTACCGCAAGTATTTCTCCATCTAAAACAAAATTGCCCTTCATAGCCAAAACAGTTTCCTTAATTTCCGGAAACTGATCTGTTACCAGTTCTTCACCTCTCGACCAGATAAATACTTCATCATTCCTTCTGATGATCTGACCACGGATTCCATCCCATTTGTATTCGATCTGCCAGTCTTCCGGATTTCCAAGTTCTTGCAGTTCTTTTTCCAATGGGTAAGCCAGGCAGAAAGGATAGGGTTTTGAATTATCCGGATTGATATTTTCAGCTGAAATAAGCTCCTGAAATGAAACCTCACCCGGTACCCATTTTCCCATCAGGCTGTGCATCAAAGTACTGGATTCCTGGGAAGAGAATTTGGTAAGGGCATTGATCAGTGTTTTATCTGAAACTCCGATTCTGAAACTTCCGCCCAGTAATTTATTAAAGATCAGACGTTCTGTATAATCGAGTCCATTCCATGATTTCAGGACAAATTCTTTTTTTTCGGTCTCCGACTGATCTTTTAAACTAACGATATCGAGCATCCATTGAGAAAGTGTACGGTCAATCTTTTCCGAGGGAGGAGGTAGGATAAGAGAGATCGTTTCTCCAAGGTCTCCCACAGAAGAATAGCTTTCCTGAAAAAGCCAAAATGGCAGTTTTGTGATTTCCAGTGCCCATTCTTTCATATAATTGGTGTTCACATTCCTTTTGGGTCTTTTGCCGGTAAAGAGCGCGATGAACCATACTTTATCTTCATCAGGAGCGCGTTCCAGATAGTCAATAATAGCATCTATTTTAGCATTGGTTTTATTGGTTGTTTCCAAGGCATTGATCAAATCTGCGAAATGTTTCATGGCTCAGGATTTTCAATGATTTCTTTTTCGGATTCTTCTTCGTCCTCTCCAAACTGAGTTTGCACGACATCAGCTTTGATTCCGATTTCATTTAAATATTTGGAGAAAATTTCGGTCTGTCCGTGGGTGACGTGTACAATTTCTGCTTCTGTAGCTTTCACGGCTTGCAAAAGTCCTTTCCAGTCCGCGTGATCGCTCATGGCAAATCCTGCATCAGCACTGCGCCACCTTCGGGCACCACGTACCTGCATCCATCCTGAACAGATCGCCGTTGCTGCATCCGGTATTTTTCTGATGATATTGCTGTCCAGTAAAGCTGGTGGAACAATCACAATTTCATGTTGTACCTCTTTGGGATTCTCTTTGAAATCAGCAGTTTTGTAGTCCGGAAGGTTAATACCTGCAGATTCAAAGGCTTCATTCAGTTTTCCGATGGAATTGTGTACATATATTTTTCCCAGACCTTCTACAGCTTTCATGATACGCTGTGCTTTTCCCAGCGAATATCCTATAAAGACAGATGTTTTCGAATTTTCCTTATTCTTAAGCACCCAGCTCTGCAGTTTCTGATTAAGTTCCGGAACTTCCAGCCAGTTGTAAATAGGCAATCCGAAAGTACTCTCCGTTACAAACTCATTACATTGAACCAGTTCAAAAGGTGTGCTGAGCCCGTCTTCCTGTACTTTATAGTCTCCGGAAATAACGGTGACATATCCTTTGTATTCCAATCTAATCTGCGCTGAACCAATAATATGTCCGGCCGGATGCAGTGAAATTTTTACCCCATTGAGGGTAATGGTTTCGCCATATTCCACACTCTGACATTCGATGTCCGGTCCGATTCTCTGATAAAGTATGGGTTTGGTATAGTGATGACAAAGGTATTTTTTCATTCCCCAGCGGGCATGGTCAGCATGTCCGTGTGTGATGACAGCTAAATCAACGGGTCTCCAGGGATCGATATAAAATTGACCCTGTGGACAGTAAATCCCCTTTTTTGTGAATGTTATTAATTTCAATGGTGTGATTGGTTTATATTTTACATTCAAAAATCCCACCAAATTGGGACGGTCTGTCAATTTTATCATAAAGTATGGTATCTAATAAATCTGTATCAGAATACAGCATACCGCCGTGAACTTCTCACCAATAAAACATTGAACCTCTCACCAATAGGTCTGCTTTTGAAATCCTTGAAATTTGTATCTGTAACAATAAGAAACAAAATGAGTAAAACTATTTTAATTACAGGTGCAGCAAGCGGTTTCGGAAAAATAGCCGCATTTGATCTGGCCAGAAAAGGGCATAAAGTGATTGCAACAACACAGGTGTATCCACAGATGAGTGATTTAATTCGTGAAGCGAAAGAACAGGGAGTAGAACTGACGGTGGATAAACTGGATGTAACTAATTCCAGAGATATCGCTTATATTCATCAAAAGTATGATATTGATATCCTGATCAGCAATGCCGGTATCATGGAAGGCGGACCGATAGCAGAGCAGCCATTAGAGTTCATCCGTTCCATGTTTGATGTTAATGTTTTTGGTGGGTTAGAGCTTGCTCAGGGATTTGTTAAGAAATTCATTGAGCAAAAAAAGCCGGGGAAAATTGTATTTACGACTTCAATGGGCGGTTTATGGACGGTACCCTATGTGGCTGCATATTGTGCTTCAAAGCATGCCATGGAATCTATTGCAGAAGGTTTAAAAACAGAACTTGCTCCATTCAATATCAAGATTGCGACCTGCAATCCGGGAGTTTTTGGAACAGGATTCAATGACAGAGGAGTAGATTCGATCTTCCGGTGGTATGATCCTAAAACAAATTTCACTCCGGAATCTGCTTTTGATGGTGTGGCCGATTCCCTTGCTCATCAGTTGGATCCTCAGTCTATGGCGGACGTGATCGTTGATGTGGCACTGGATGATCATTCCAATTTCAGGAATGTACATCCTAAAGAAACCGAAGATTTTGTGAAACAGATTCAGGCAGATGCATGGACCGCAAAAAGCTAAACAATGAGTATAACCTATAAACAGGCTTCAAAAGCACTTCAGGCAGCGGTAGAAAAAGCTGAATCCATCAACATCCCCGTAAGCATTGCTGTAGTGGACATGGGTGGACATCTGATGGCATTAGCAAGACTTGACAGCGTGTATGGTGTTATTGACTTTGCTGTTAAAAAAGCCAGAACTGCGGTGATGTTCGGTATCGACAGTGATATCATGGGAACCATCATTGCAGGAGCGGATATTCATGGATATGGAATGCTGAATTCCAATGAAGGGCTTCTGACGATTGCAGGTGGAGTAGTGATTAAAGATACTGAAGGGAAAATCATCGGTGCGGTAGCGTCTTCCGGAGGGACTCCCGAACAGGACAAAGCAATTGCAGGAGCAGGTGCTGCTGTTATGGGTTAAATTTCAGATATTTGTATCATGGAGCGTACTTCTCAGATCATATTCGATAAACTGGTGTATTCATGTGCCTTTGAAACATACAGAGGCGATGAAGAATTTATTCCGGATTATTTTCTGGGCTTTCAGCTGTCCGGTGAAACCCATGCTTTTCACGATAAAGGAAAAACTGTTATTAAAGAAAATACAGTGATTCTGGTTAGAAAAAATCAACTGATACGAACGGTTAAGCATCCTTCAAAAGACAACAAATATCAGTTTATATCCATCACTCTTGATCAGGAAACGCTTAGGCAGTATTCTGCAGAGAATAAAATTACTGCAGATGAAAAATTTGCTGATACTGAACAAAAACTCTTCTTTGAATCTGATGAATTTTTCAGCGGCTATTTTGTTTCCCTTCTGCCTTATATCAACAAAACAAAGGCAGCAACTTCAAGGTTGATTGTTTTAAAGATTAAAGAAGCAATTGAGTTGATTCTCCAGAGCAATCCGGATTTTAAAAATCTGCTCTTTGATTTTTCGGAGCCCTACAAAATTGATATCAGGGAATTTATGAATAAGAACTTCATGTTCAATGTACCCGTAGAAACTTTTGCCAGACTTACAGGACGGAGCCTGTCAGGTTTTAAGCGCGATTTCAGCAAAGCTTTTAACAAGACTCCCAAACTGTGGCTGAAAGAAAAAAGATTGGATGAAGCATACTATCTGATTCGTCATAAAAATAAAAAACCGTCAGATATTTATCTTGACCTGGGATTTGAAAATCTTTCCCACTTCTATTATTCGTTCAAACAGAAGTTCGGAATGACAACAGGTGAAATTTAATCATAAAAAAACACATCAATAATAAGAAAGGAGCAGCTGATCGCTGCTCCTTTTGTTTTAAGGGATTAATTTCTCAGCTTTCAGTTTTCCGAAGAGTTCTTTAAAGGAGTCTTCCGTATTCTGATAGGCTGTAAATCCGAGTTTTCTGCTTTTCGACATATCACACATGACTTCGAGAGGTCTTCCAAGATCAAGGTCTGTATGCCATGCAGAGGCCAACCTGTCAAGATTATTTTCTTTTAAGCTGTATTTTTCAGCTATGGCTTTCCAGGTTTCTCCTTCATTACTCAATTTGTTGTCAAGTGGTCTCATGGTTCCGTCAAAATCAACGGCTTCAACTCCGAACCAGTCTGCCAGTCTTTTCCAAAGCCACTTCCATCGGAATACATCTCCATTGGCGATATTGAATGCCTGATTTTTTGCAGATTCCGTAGTAGAAGCCCACACAAGCTGTTTGGCTAAAATTCTGGCATCCGTCACATCTGAAACACCGTTCCATTGTTCTGCTGATCCCGGCCAGATCATTGGCCTTCCGGTTTCTTTGCAGATACTTGCATACACAGCCAGGGTGGTTCCCATATTCATCAGATTGCCCACTGCATAGCCAATTACTGTATGAGGCCTGTGAATACTCCAGGTAAATCCATCTCTTTCCGAAGCTTTATATACTTCATCTTCCTGTGCGTAATAAAAATTGGGGAGAGGAAGTCTCGGATGTTCTTCTCTGACAGGTGTTTCAGGTAGTTTTCCTTCTTTGGCATAAGCTTCAAAAGGCCCTAAATAATGTTTAAGCCCTGTAACCAGAGCAACATGCTTAACCGACTTTTTTAGAGCCAATACATCCAGCAGGTTTCTGACCAAAGCACTGTTGACGCGGATATTGTCTTCTTCCGTATCGTTTCGCATCCAGGTCGTGAAATATACATGAGTGGGAGAGATCCCGTCTAAAACTGTATGTAAACTGGCTGTATCAAGCAGATCTGCCTTTACTGGAAGAAGTTTTGGAATATTATTGTTAGGGGTTCTGGACAGTCCATAGACAGTCCATCCCTGTGAAATGAGTTCTTCAGCCAAATTGCTGCCCGTAATTCCTGTGGCACCTACAACCAGCGCTATATTTTTTCCATTGTCCATATTCGTAAAATTTCTTTTACAAAATTACATCGGTATATAGGCTGGAACACTTGATCTGTGTCATCTGTTTCTGTTGATCCAGATCAAGTGTTAAGAGACCATTTTTTACGTATTCTGCTTACGGTTTCAGGAGCAAGCCCCAGATAAGAGGCAATAAGGTTATGCGGAACTCTCTTGATGATCTCTGGATTTCTCCGGGCAAGCTGCATGTATTTTTCTTCTGCTGTAAAACTGTTGGAAACCATTAATCTGTAATCTTTTGTCACCAGGCTGTTTTGGTATAAAATTCTGAAATATCGGTCCATCACAGGAATTTCAAGCATCATTCTTTCATAATCTTCAAGGCTGATCATCAGAACTTCGGTTTCTTCTACGGCATCGATGTTCAGAACCGCTTTTTCCTGATGAATAAAACTGTTGAAATCAGATATCCACCATCCTTCGAATGCAAACATATTGATCCTTTCGCTTCCTTTTTCATCCAGAGCATAGGATTTTAGCAACCCTTTACTTACGAAGGAGAGACATTTGCAGATCTCACCTTCCTGCAGCAGGTACTGCTTTTTGCGCAGTTTTTTCGGAGTGAAAAATGACTGTATCTTTTTTTTATGCTCTTCAGGAAGATCAACTTTGTTTTGAATATGGGAAATAAGGATGTCAAACATCAGGAAAATATTTATTCAAAAATACTACTTTCAAAACATTATCCCATTTCATAGATCAAAATCATAGAAATTAATTCCGGCTTCTTCATTTTTAACTTTCACGACCCTGGTATGCAGCGGATAGAAAATAAATTCTCCCGCACCACGGATTGTAGCATCAAGCAGATGTCCTGCTAAAGCGGTATAATCCTCTCTTCCTAAAGTGATATGAAGATGAAGCGCACGTTTACCTTCAATCTCGGAAACATTTCCCGAAATATGAGTGACTTCCATCTGTTCTTTAAAGGTCTTATCGACATACTTTTTATCTGAAGGTTTGAAAAAGCGCAGGGTAGCTTCATCTACCGCTCCAATACCGGTGACTTCTCCGGCTGTTATATTCTGACTATTAATAAAATCAGTCAAAGCATCAACAATACTGGATCGGTCTCTCACACTGACCATATAGATATGGTTCACTTTTCTCGCGGACCAGTTATTTCCTTTGAAATTTTGGATTTCCATAGCATTTACCTTTAAATATTGTTGTTAAAATGATACCCTTATTTTCCGTTTACTTTTTAAGATAATTGATAATACCGATCACATCATCTTTCCCAAAACCTGCATCATGTGCAGACTGATAAGTTTCACCTAAGACTTTTGACAATGGGAAATCGGCACCTGCATTTTTAGCCAGCATAATATCTTTCAGCATGAGATCCAATGCAAAAGCGGGGTCATAGGTATTATTTATCAGCATAGGAGTTTTTACTTTTGTAGCACCGCTTCCGCTGGCACTTTCATTGATGATTTCAAGCATCGCACTGCGCTCAATTCCCAATTGATCTGCAAACAGAACCGTTTCTGCGAGTCCCTGATAGATTGCAGAAAGAAAATAGTTGATGGACAGTTTTCCTGCAATTCCTTTTCCATTTTCCCCCAAATGTTTGACCGCTTTTCCCAGTTTGTTAAGATAGGGCATGGCTCTTTGCAGATCTTTTTCTTCTCCACCGGCCATAATGATCAGTGTTCCTTCTGCCGCCGGTACCGTACTTCCTGCAACCGGAGCATCAATGAAAGAGGCTTCTTTTATCCTGACTGCCCCGGAAAGCTCACTACTGGCTTGCGGAGAAATAGTACTCATATCTATAAAGAGTTTTCCACTGATATCAGATTTTAGAATCTCCTCGTAAACAGCTTTTGCTGCTTGATCATCCGTAAGCATGGTGAATATGATACTGCTGTTCTGTACAAGATCCCTAACCTGAGTGTAAACCGTCGATTTTGCTTTAAAATCTTCAGCCTTTTCTGTAGATCTGTTATAGACTGAAAGAGCGAATCCTGCTTTTTCAAGGTTTTTAGCCATTGGATGTCCCATATTTCCCAATCCGATAAATCCTATTTTTTCTGTCCCCATTTTTTATTTTTCAATTAAATTTATTAATGGCTTTGAGTATCGTAAAGCCCGAAGAATCTAAGTCTCCCTTCTATCCTGTAAAAATAAGATAGTTATAGGTAAACCTCTTCTGTCTGCATCAAAAAACCGACCAAAGACCACCTTCGCAGTTAAAGGTTTCATTATCATTTGGGAAAGTTTTTTTGCAATCTTTTTTTCTGATAAGCTTTTAAAACCGGGAAAACTTACGGAAATTTGCACCAAATAAAATCAATGAAGATCATAGATATCGAAAACTGGAACCGTAAAGAACATTTTGAATTTTTCTCAAAAATGGCAAGTCCGTATTTTGGGTTTACCACCGAGGTGGACTGTACCAGCGCTTATGCTTATGCAAAGGATAACGGACATTCTTTTTTTGCAACATATCTTCATCGGTCAATGGTTGCTGTGAATGCTGTAGATGAACTGAAACTTAGAATTGTAGATGATCAGGTGGTTTTATATGAAGCGATTCACGCAGGCACTACAATCGGCAGGGCAGACGGCACTTTCGGATTTGCATTTATTCCTTTTTCCAAAGATTTTAATGTTTTTAATAAAGTGATGCAGGAAGAGATCGAAGATGTACAGCGGACATCGGGGATCAGGATGAATAACGGTGAACTTGGAAAAGATCTCATCAGGCATTCAACAATTCCATGGAATTCTTTCAGTGCATTGCTGCATCCTACCAGTTTTAATAATTCGGAATCTGTTCCTAAAATTACCTTCGGAAAGTTTAATGTACGTGACAGCAAAAAGTATCTTCCGGTTTCTGTGGAAGCCCATCATGGATTGGCAGACGGAATTCACATTGCAAAATATCTGGAAGAGTTTCAGAAGCAGCTTAACGGCGGGGAATAGCGTTGTTTCGGGATGCGAGATGTGGTTTTTTAAAGTTGCAGAGTTCAAAGGTATAAATTACCAGTAATGGATTGATAGATGAGTTTCCGGATGCTGTCGTACAGAGCTTCGATCTCCCATCTTCTAACTTCTTCTTTTACGGAAAACCGTAAGGGATTTTTTTTAATTCTCAATATTTTTGAATGGATAATATGGCTATATTAGAACGCTGATTTTATCATTGGCACAAACTAATCAACCAATACAACTCAATTTAATTAAGATGACTAATTTTGAAAATCCGGACTTACAGATTGTTACTTCCACTATAACTATGGATGAAACGATGCAGAATAAGCATGATGACGACTCTATCATCGATATTTCCGGAAGGTCAGACATTCCGATCAGTTTCGGAACAGATCTTTCAGACAAAGAACCTGTTCAGGAAAATATTCCGCAGCCGCAGTATGACCCTGAAAGCTGGAAAATAGGAAAAAAGTACCTTAGAAAGCTTAGCCTGAATGACGACCAGACTGCTGTTCTCAACAGGCTGTGGTTTGCAGACAATGTTTTCAACGAAATTGAATACTGCAGGATACAGATCCTTAAGCAGTTTTTAAGGGCTGTAGAATTTCTTCAGACGCAATGCATTCCGGTTAATAAATCTTATTCCACCGTTATTGAGGAACTGTCTGAGATTATTGTCTGTCTGCAGTATAATTACAGAAAAGAAAGTCTGAATTACCGCTACACCTATGATGCTGTACAAACTGAAATTTTCAATCATATTTTGAAATTATGCGAAAATAATGTCAGGGAAGTTTATGGCATTAAAAGAAAAATAAATACAGATTTCAATTACACGCACCCGGATATTCAGCATCAGTACAGCAGAAAAATAGTATCAAAACTTGAAATTTTCCTGACAGAAAATCAGCATCAGATCCTAGATGCCGACTACAGAACCAATATTATTCTGAATGAAAACAATACCGGACGCTGGAAAACAAAATTTGATACCATCAAAGAGGATTACTCGAATCCCTTAGCATTTGAAAGAGAAATTTTCCGGCTGGCAGAGGTTAACACTAAAAATCCTTCACAGGATACTATATTTTTTGAGGCTTCAAAATTTGCAGCCAAACACGATAAAATTTGTGCTTTAAAGCTTTACCTGCATTATTTTGAAAAGGATATGAACACGTCAAAACTGGACAGGAAACAGCTGACGAAAAATATTCAGAAAAGTCTGTTCACTACAACGGAACAGCTTACTGATTTCGAACAGATCCTGAATGAATTCGTAGCCACCAGAAATCTTGATGCAGCCATAGAAAAAGCTGTGCGATTGTATCTTCCGAAAAGAAAAAAAATCATCATCGACAGAAATGCAGTGGAAGATGTGCAGCGACAGCATTCCGGAACGGTAGCGCTGCTGGAAGAATACCTCAGAGAGGATGGTGAAGAGGGAGATTCTTCTGCAAACGCAGTGATACCTTCTAATAACGAGGAAGAACTGACGATCAATATCATCCAACAAACTCCAGAGATTCATATACAGAAATATCTTCCGGAACTGAATTTATCAGAGATTCAGCAGGAAATTCTGGACTTATTTGAAAAGCAGAGCTTTAATATTGCTCAAGAGGAAATGGCGGTGTATCTGCAGGCAAAAAATCTGTTTTTGGGCTCTACTATTGATTCGATCAATGATGTCTGTTTCGAAACTTTAGACGATGTTCTTATTGAAGAAGAGGACGAATATTTTACGATTAATACTGATTATTATAAAAAACTTTTAAACAATGATTGACAATATTAAACCCAAAGAAGCAACTTCTATCATCAATTCGCTGGTAAGCGGTGTGGTACCGAAAATAGGAGTGCAGCATATCACTGTAGGAAGATCAGAAGAGATTAATGCTTTTATCACTGCCTTAGAGGATGTGAAAAACGGTCACAGCATGGCCAAGTTCTGGATCGGTGATTTTGGAAGTGGGAAATCTTTTATGCTTCACTTACTGAATACCGTTGCTTTGAAACAGAAATTTGTCGTTTCCAATGCAGATTTTACACCGGATAACAGGCTGTATTCCAATGATGGGAAAAGTGTGATCTTATATTCAGCGATCATGGACAATATTGCGATCCAGACCAAACCTGAAGGAGGCGCATTGCAGACATTACTGGAAAAATGGATCGAGCAGGTGATTACAAAAACAGCAGAAGACAATCATATTTCACTTACTGATATCAGAAATGATCAATACCTTGCACTGATTCAGAATTCTATTATGAAAACAGTGAACGACATTACAGAAGTAGGTGGTTTTGATTTTGGTTCTGTGATTGTAAAATACTATGAAGGGTACATCAAAGGAGATGAAATGCTCCGCAGAAATGCATTGAAGTGGCTGAAGGGAGAATATAAAACCAAGACAGAGGCAAGACAGGATCTTGGGGTAAGAGAAGTCATCAACGATTCCAATTTTTACGATATGCTTAAGAATTTCTGTAAATTCTTTGTGAGTATGGGATACAGCGGATTTATGATCAATCTTGATGAAGCGATTAATCTTTATAAAATATCTACATCAGCTGCCCGTGAAAAGAATTATGAAAAGATTCTATCTATTTACAACGATTGTTTTCAGGGTAAAATTTCGAATCTGTTCATCAATTTTGCAGGAACAAAGGAGTTTCTGGAAAACGAAAGAAGAGGACTGTTCAGTTATCAGGCTTTAAAGTCAAGGCTGGAAACGAATAAGTTCGAAACCCTTGAAATCAGGGATTTTGCACAGCCTGTGATTAAATTAACACCACTGGATCATAACGAAATCTTTGTTTTGCTGAAAAAACTGAAGCTTATTTTTGATTTTAATTATAAAACAGAACTCAATATCAGCGATGATGAAATTTTTGGTTTTATGGAAGAAATGTTCAATAAGCCGGGAGCTTCAGAATTTCTGACACCAAGAGAGGTGATCAGGGATTTCCTCAATATTCTGAATATCATCCGTCAGAATCCTGGTGTGGATAAAAAACAGCTTTTCGGGGAAATTGAGATTTCCGACGAAAGACCGAATGATATTGTTCTATTAGACAGTATTGAAGAAATATGACGGCTTTCAATCTGCTTTCCGAACCGATCAGAAAATACATCCGTGATCAAAAATGGGAAAGCCTGAGACCTATCCAGGAAGCAGCAATTCAACGGATCATTGCTACTGATAACAACTATGTTTTAATATCAAGAACAGCTTCGGGTAAAACTGAGGCTGCTTTTCTGCCCATCCTTTCAAAAGTAAATTTTAAGGAGCAGGGCGTAAAAGTTCTGTATATTTCTCCGCTGATCGCATTAATCAATGATCAGTTTACGCGGGTGGAGAAGCTTTGTGCATATTTGGATGTTCCGGTCACCAAATGGCACGGAGAAGCTTCCAAAGGAGCCAAAGACCGATTGATTAAAGCTCCTGAAGGGATTGTGCTGATCACTCCGGAATCACTGGAAGCGATGTTCGTCAATAAACCGTACAATATCCATCATCTGTTCTCAACACTGGACTATGTGGTAATTGATGAAATTCATTCGTTTCTGGGTTCAGACAGAGGTATCCATCTTCAGTCTCTGCTGCAGCGGCTTCAGAAAGTCAATAAGAATACATTCAGTACTGTGGCACTTTCGGCAACGGTGAGTGATGAACATAAATACGCAGAACTAAAAGATTTTCTGGGAGATCCCGCCAAAACCAAAGTAATCAGGGATATAGATCCCAAGCCTATTACAGCTGTTTTTAAATATTTTGAAGGATCAGTAGAAGAACTTCCGTTAGATCTTCTAAAGGATCTTTATATCAGAACACGCGACCGTAAAATACTTGTCTTTCCCAACGCAAGGGGTAGGGTAGAAGAAGTTGCTGTAAAACTTAAGAAACTTTCGGAAAAAGTAGGCGGACATACCAATTATTTTTCCCATCATTCTTCTGTGGATAAGGAAGTTCGTGAATATGTAGAGTTTTTTGCGAAAAAAAGTACCCATGAAAATTTCTGCATATCCTGTACATCGACCTTGGAATTGGGGATTGATATCGGAAATGTAGATGAAGTTGCGCAAATAGATGCTACCCACAGTATCGCTTCGCTGATTCAGAGGGTTGGAAGAAGCGGGCGGAGAGAAGGAAAGTCCAGCAGTCTGTTTTTATATGCTACCAATCAATGGAGTCTTCTGCAGTCGGCGGCATGCTGGCTGCTTTTTAAAGAACATTATATTGAGCCGGTTTCCATCAACAGTAAACCTTACGACGTCCTCGTTCACCAGCTTCTTTCAATAGTAAAAGGATCATCAGGAATCACCCTCAGCAAACTTTCAGAAGAGATCAGTGGGAACGCAGCCTTTAAAAATATTACCGTTGAAGAAACCATTGAGATCATCGCTCATCTTACAGCAATAGATTTTTTGGAAAAGCTTGGGCAAGAATATATTATTGGGATTGAAGGCGAAAAAGTGGTCAACACAAAAGATTTTTATACGCTTTTCCATACCCCGGTATTTTTCAGGGTTTCAAGCCAGGGAGTAAAAATAGGAGAACTTCCGCTATCCCCTCAGATAAGAACGGATGAGAATATTTATCTATCAGCCAGGATCTGGAAAATTACAGATATTGATTATGAATCCAAAAAAATAGAAGTAATGGCAGCCAAAGACGGAAATAAACCCCGTTTTTTCGGAGATGCTGCAGATATAGCTCCTAAGATTCGTGAGACAATGCTGGAAATCCTTATGTCTGTTGAACAATATGATTTTCTGGATGAAGCCGGGCAGGAAGCCGTCAGACAGATGCGAAAGAAGTTCTCTGTTTACGATCTTAAATCTCATCAAACGGACAGACCTCTGTTTTCAGGCAATGATAAGCTCACCTTTTACTCATTTACTGGATCAAGAGTGAACAGGACCTTAAGCTTTATTCTAAAGAGAATGGGCATTAAGAACGAATTATTCGAAAACGAAAGTGAGTTTGAACTTGAGTTTTCACAGAAATCAGACTTCATGTCCGTGTTCAAAGATGTGAATTTAAATAACGTGAATTTTGATCATGCCTTAGCTGAATTGATAGAGACCTCTCCTGAGGTTTTGAGTTTTTCCAAATGGGGAATTTACCTCCCTGTATCTTTTCAGGCTCAGCTGCTGAGACACCGCTATTTTGATTTTGAAGGCTGCAATGTATTTCTCCAGAATCTAAACTTTGTAGAAAATCAGTAAAAAAAGAATTTAATAAAAAGAGAAGGGAGTTCCTGAAGTCCTCTGGAATGTGAACTAGACCCTAACGGGAGCTCTCATTTTGCTTTCAAATTCTAATACATAATCTTCCTTTTCTCTATTTTTAAAATCTTATCTTTTTCCATCGTTTTGATCGCTCTTATAACGGTTTCTACACGAAGCCCTGTGAGTGAAGCCAATTGCTGCCTTGTCAGAGGAATTTGAAAAGAATAGGGGCTTTTATCTTCACTGTAGCTTTTAAAATAATCCATCAGCTGTTTCAGTTTCAGCATCGGATTCTGAAACGAGAGATTATAGAGCATGATGTATTTGTAGTACATTCGTTCTGCCATGCATTGATAGACATTTAATGATACTTCCTGATTTTCCTTGATGAGGTTCAGAAAGTTCGATTTTGGGAGTCTGAAAATATGACAGTCTTCTATAGCAACCGCATTCATCGGATAGGGACGGTCTACAAACAGCAGGGATTCTGCAAAGCTGTGTCCTGCGGAAAATATATTCTGAATAAATTCCTTTCCGTCCTCAGTGTAATTATTGAGTTTCACCTGCCCTTTTTCAATCTGGTGATAGAACAGTGAAAATTCGCCTTCACGGAAAATAATATCTCCTGCTTTATATTCTTTAGCTTTTGCTCCAAATGAAATTAATAAATCTTCAACGATCATAGTTTAATAGGTTCTTAATTAAAATTTTAAACATATGTTTAACCATTGATGTCTTTCATTATGCAATAAACAGGACAGCCCTAAATTTCAATAATGTAAAGAACGGTCAATTTTAATCAGTTTCCTCAAAAGAACATACCATATAGGTACCATAGGCTCTGGAAGTATGAGTTTCAAAATAAGTTCCCGATTGATCATGGATAGGGAATAAAATCCTTAAAAACATTGATTACGATCATAAAAAATAAGATTCGCAATTTTCTACATTTGTTTAAAATAAATAAATGGATCGCTTGATTTCAAAACCTGGTTCAAAATATAACAAATACACTGTTTATGGGCATGGCGTGGTATGTATGTGGTATTTTAATTCTGTAAAATTTTAATCATTTTTTCTTTCTTTGTTTCATTTAAAAATAATTGGAAAAAATGCCTTCAGCCGGAGGATTTTAAGATAACAGGACAAGCTGAATACCTATTGAACTCTGCCATTGAACCAGAGCTATGAAGTTTAAGTATATCAATTACAGCAAAGCCTTACTATAGAACAGTTATTCATATAGCTGGAGAAGAGGAGTTTGTACTGATGCTGCACATATGGAAAAGCATCAGAAATCAGTAGAGATGAGAAAAATATTATGAAAAACGAAAAACCACAATCTAATTTAGAAGATTTGAACCAGAAGATTTTAGTGCAGGACGAGATAATAGCATTAGCTAAAGAAAATTCACCACGACTGCTGAATAAATTCAGATTGGTTTACCCTGATTTTTTTGATAAGATCACAAAGGTGCACTCCAATCTCAAAAATTCTGAACTGATTTTTTGCATTTACCTAAAACTCAACTTTACCACAAAGGAAATTGCAACCTATACTTTCGTAACCCCGAAAGCCATTCAGAACAGAAAAAACAGAATCCGCAAAAAGCTTACTATTCCTTCTGATTTGGATATCTACAAATGGTTTAACGACCTCTAAACTGATATTGATATCAGATTATATTTGGATCACTGCTTTATCCAGATCGTGATAAAGCAGTATTTTCCATTGATCTTCTGCCGCTTTTTTCTGCCATTCCAGTCTTAGTTCCATAGCTTTCCTTCCGTCAAAATCACTTTTATAGGCCAGATGGTATTTCAGGTAAGATTCCTGAGGGAGATCATCGGCTCCGTAAAAAACGGTTTCATTATTTTCTCTGATCCAGAATACCTGCATAAAAGGCGTATGTCCGCCTGCTACCTCAAAAGAAATCTCTTCATTTATTTTTCCCGAGTCTTCATCCATCCACACAATATTGGGGAGGCTGATAAGCTTTTCCAGCGTGTCAAAATCAAAAGAAGGATTTCCTTTGTTTTCCATCGCAAAAGCCAGTTCTCGCTTCTGAATATAAATTTCCGCGTTAGGAAACGTAGGTGCAAAACCATCTTCAGTTGTTTGTATACTTCCGTCAATATGATCTTTATGGAGATGGGAAAGGAGGAGTTTCGTAATCTGCTCAGGCTTGATATTTTCTTTTTCCAACAGCTCAGAAATAACAGTTTTTCCATCCGTATTTTTCCATCCGATACCTGCATCAAGGAGAATGTAATCCTTATCAGTAACAATCAGAAAAGGCTGGACAGACATTTTAATTCCTTTAACCGTATCAAAATTTTCATCTGTTAAAAGCGTAAAATCTTTCGTTCTGCTGGCGGAGAAATTGCCTTCTTTAAGCGGAATAATTTTCATTCTGCAAATTTCCCGATTATTTCTAAAACCTGAAAACCTTTTTTTCAATAGGACCGATCGGAAAAAACGATCAGATTACCAGCTGTTCAGTCCGTTTTCCATCGCCTTAGCGTAATGCTCTTCATCAAAAGAGTAGAGGTCAGGAGCTTTATGGGCACCGCCCCGTCTTTGTTCTTCAAGCTTCCTGAGAATTCCAAGGTTCTTTATTTTCCTGTAAAAATTTCCACGGTTCAGTTCTTTTCCCAGAACAGCTTCATATAATTTCTGAAGCTCCGGAAGTGTGAATTTTTCGGGGAGAAGATTTCGTCCGATAGGCTTTGTAGATATTTTTTGCCTTAGGGTAAAGAGAGCCTTTTGTATAATTTCATGATGATCCATGCCAAATTCAATCTCCGGCAGCTGGCTCAAAAAGACCCATTCACAGGTCTCACTGAATTCATCAGGGATCAGATGGAATCTCGAAGGACTGTATAATGCATAATATCCTACTGTAATAAAGCGCTGTTTCTGGAATAGTGTTTCATCGAAATCCTCAAAATGAAACTCACTTCTGTTTTTCTTTCCAAATACTCCAAATTCTTCAAGATAAACATCCGTTATACCGGATCTTTCTTTAAGTATCCTTTTTACCGCTTCATCCAAATCTTCGTCTTTTCTTACATAACCACCGGGAAGAAGCCATTTTTTTCGGTAGTTGGTTTTAAGAAGAAGCACTTTAAGTTCGTTGTGCTCAAATCCAAAAATAACGGGATCGGCTGAAATATGAGGCAGAAAAACTTCTTTTGCTGCAATTGATTGCTGTAATAGCTGTTGTTTAGGATTCATGGAACAAGTGTGATAAGTGTGTTAGTACAAATGTGCTAAAAAAAAATGAAACTTCACCAAAAATCCTTCCTATAGCCACTTATATTGATTCTGAGTAAAAGAATAAAGAAAAAAAAGATTCTCATGAAATATTAACAGATATTTTTACGTTAGAAATGAACACAAAACAGATGGCTGGCATTCTGCAGGCTGTCATTGAAGAAAAGAATCAGCTCCCACTTACTGTTGATAAATAATTTTAAGATTAAATGCCATAGTTGATTGAAAGAGGCCGTCCAAAATGGACGGCCTCTTTTTTTTAAAATGATTACCTTTGACGCTTGTAAGAAGGACGTAGTATTTGGCAGCAGTGTTGAAGATCTGGACGTAGATAGTTTATCCAGATCCGGTATTTTTACCAATCATAACACATTACCGGTTGTCATCTGAAATTCTTTATTCTATAAGTAAAATTTAAATAAATCTCATTGAATCATGCAGGTAAGCTCATCCCCTGGCATTTCTCGTACTGTAATTTGGCTCATGGCTGTGATTTCGGGTCTTGTGGTCGCCAACAATTATTATAACCAACCTTTATTGGGGCTTATTTCGAAAGATCTGAATGTTTCTGAAAGTGCAGCAAGCAAAATTTCTGTACTTACACAGATAGGATATGCTTTAGGATTGCTGTTAATTGTCCCTTTGGGAGATAAATTCTTCCGTAAGAAATTAATTCTCATCGATCTGTTTTTGGTTTTTGGTTCATTATTGTGGATGACTTTTGCTACCCAGCTGTGGATGCTATATGCCGCAAGTTTACTGATTGGGGTCACTTCAGTAATCCCTCAGCTATTTATACCTATTGCTGCTGAGCTATCCTCTGATAAGGAAAAATCTTCCAATATCGGAACAGTGATGTCCGGGTTATTATTAGGGATTCTTTTATCCAGATTTATAGGAGGAATAGTAGGTGATGTGTGGGGTTGGAGAGCCATGTTCGGAATTGCAGCAGGGCTGATGATCCTGGTGTGGCTGGCGGTATACAAAATGCTTCCCGAGATGCAGCCTAATTTTAAGGGAACATACAAAGAATTGATGCGTTCTGTCGCTCATCTGGCTAAAACACAGCCCATATTACAGCTCGCTTCATTCCGTGGGGCGATGGCATTTGGATCTATGTGTGCTTTATTTACGACCCTGGTATTTCATATGGAAAAACCTCCTTTTAATGCAGGTTCTTCCGTAGTGGGAAGTTTTGGACTGGCTGGTGCGGTAGGAGCATTGGCTGCAGCGAAAGTAGGGAAACTTCAGAAATATCTGGATATCAACCGCATCATACTGTATTCACTTTTTATTGTGGTAGGAAGCTGGGCTTTTACCTATTTTGCTGGCGAAACCTACTGGGGATTAATCGTCGGTGTTATTCTGGTTGATCTTGGGGTTCAATCCAGCCATATTATGAACCAGACCAATTATTTCCTGATTAAATCCAATGCTGTAAACCGGTTAAATACCGTGTATATGGTATCTTACTTCATTGGAGGATCGCTCGGAACCTGGCTGGCTTCTCTGGCCTGGCAGTATGCACAGTGGTCTGGTGTATGTTTTGTAGGAGCATCTTTCGGAATACTTGCAATTATTGCGCACGTACTGTTCTGCAATAAAGTAAATAACGCCTCTCAATCTTAACTTTAATTTTCTTTGCTAGATTGAGCTGTTCCGTTATTTCCCTGAACTAATTCCTTGTGCTTATTTCCCCATTTTTCGAGCTCTTCCCATATTGGGATCAGCTCTCTGGCTATATTGGTGAGTTCATAATCTACTCTTGGCGGAACTTCTGCATGCACAGTTCTTTTGACGAGACCTTCTTTTTCAAGCTCTCTCAGCTGGAGGGTTAGCATTCTTTCAGTGATTCCACAGATCCTGTCACGGACTTCACTGAAACGCAGTTTTCCATCTTTTAATCTATTTAATATCAATAGTTTCCATCTTCCGCCAATCTTACAGACTGCATAAGAAAGGTCACATTCCTGTATGTACTTTTTATTGATGTTATTCGTTGAATTTTCCTTTATTTTCCCCATAGCTTACAAATTTGTTAGTACCATACAATTCGTTGTATACAGTGCAAATGTAAGGTTTGAAATTTAATTTTGTCCTCAGAAACTGAAAAGAAAGATCAGTTCGGGAACAATAGCGCTCACGTTCCCTGTACAAAGAGTAACAGAAAAAATAAAAAGTTATGGAACTAACATCATCAATAAACCAAATTGTCAGTCATTTAGGAAAAATACAGTCATTCAACGCACAGAATCCTTTAGATGATACCAGAAAATATCTTGAAGCCATGTCGCTTCAGCTTAGCGGTAAAAAAGAATCCGTTTCCGTGATAGAAGAATTGAATGTTCCGTTGGAAAATCATCAGATTCCAATCCGTATCTACCGTCCGAAAGGGAAGAATATTCAAAAATCATCAGCTATTATTTACATCCATGGAGGATGGTTTATAGCCGGAGGTTTCGAAACCCATGATGCTGTCGTAAGGAAATTAGCCAATACTACAGGATCAGCTGTCATCTTCGCAGATTATCGACTGGCCCCGGAACATCCTTTTCCTGCAGGATTAAATGACTGCATCGACATCGTAAAATGGACTGTTGAAAATGCAGAATCTCTTGGAATTGATCCGGATCAGATCGGAATTATAGGCGATAGCGCGGGAGGAGCCCTTGCAACAGGTGTTTCAACACAGGTAGGAGAGTTTCTTCAATTTCAGGTGCTGATCTATCCTGCAGCAGATAACAGGCTTAATACAAAATCATGGGAAACCTATGAAAACGAACCTGTTTTAAACAAAGAAGGCGGTATTCAGGCTTGGAAATGGTATCATCCTGAAGGCGATACTAATCCCAATCCTTTGGCGGCTCCGATTCTGATAAAAGATTTTAAAAATACACCAACTACATTGGTTCTCATCGCAGAACATGATGCTTTAAGAGATGAAGGAGAAGAGTTGGTGCAGCATATGAAAGACGCAGGAGTTCCTGTTAGTACCAGCTTTTATAAAGATATGGTTCATGGCTTTATGCATATGGGAGAGGTTCTGAGCGAAGTACAGTACGCTGTCAATGAAATAGCTGCTTTTGCCCAGCAACATCTTGAAACGGTCGAAAAATAGGGATGAAGAAGTACGCATATATAGGATGTTTGGGATTCATTGCAGTAATTACTACGGAATTTGGAGTGATAGGAATCCTGCCCCAGATTGCTGAGCATTATCAGATTGGAATCGACAAAGCCGGCTGGCTGCTCAGTGCTTTTGCATTGATCATTGCGTTGACAGGACCTTTCATGACCTTGTTTATGTCCGGATTTGACAGGAAGAAAGTCATGTTGGCAGCCATTGCCATATTTCTGTTTACGGCTGTTGTTTCTGCGATGTCTCCACCTTTCTGGCTTTTGATGCTGGTAAGAATACTTCCTGCATTTTTACAGCCGGTATATATTGCAACAGCTTTATCTGTTGCTGTATCCGGTTCAGATAAAAAAGATGCGAACGGGCTGATGGGAATTGTCTTTATGGGAGTGGCCCTTGCAATGGTTACTACAGTACCTTTTGCAACCTGGCTGGCCAGTTTATGGATATGGGAATCATCATTCATCATTCAGGGAGTGGTCAGCACGATAGCTTTGGCTGCTATCTATTTCCTCCTTCCAGCAATGCCCGTGAAAGAAAAAAAATCTTACAAAAGTCAGCTCACCATTTTAACGAAGCCGACTTTTATCATCAGCACGGCCATGAATTTTTTCATGATAACAGCCTGGTTTTCTACCTACAGCTATTTTGCAGATTATCTGAATAAAGCGAAAGGAATGGATGGAACTATGGTAAGCTATATGCTTTTTCTGTTTGGGATCATTGGTGTTTTTGCCAACTGGATCGCAGGAAAAATGCTGAGCTGGAATGTAGCCAAAACAACCGCTCTCTTTCTTTCAGGTACTGTAATTATGCCATTTCTCCTGTATTTCTCAGGAGACAGTCTGCCGGCAAATATCATCAGTATAGCCGTATGGGGATTCCTGTATTCTCCAAGTTTCCAGAATGCATCTACCTATATGATCTCTTCTGTACCGAATTCTCTGGAGTTTGCCAACAGTTTGGCGACCTCTTTCGGGAACTTAGGGGTAACGCTTGGAACTACATTGGGTGGATGGATGATTGTGGCTAAAGGAGCTGCTTACAATCCATGGATTGGCCTTGTATTTGGCTTATTGGCTTTTATCATGATTGTATGGAGAAGTTTTTTGGAGAAAAAGACTGAAAAACCAAATATAGTTATTCCCTATCACTGATATAGTGTAACAAATTTTGTTACATTGGCGAAAAGCCTTAATTTTGATGACATCAATAATTAAAATCAGTACAATGAAAATAGAAATATGGTCGGATGTTATGTGTCCGTTCTGCTATATAGGAAAACATAATTTTGAACAGGCTCTTGAAAAACTTCCGTTCAAAAATGAAATAGAGGTGGAGTGGAAGAGTTTCCAGTTAGATCCCACCTTAGATGCTGCAAAACCTCAGAATACCATCGAGTATTTTAGACAGAAAAAAGGACTTCCTGCAGATCAGGCGTCCCAAATGATTGGTCAGGTAGCGCAGGTTGGAAAAGGAGCAGGAATCGATTTTAATTTTGAAAAAGCTTTGATCATCAATACTTTTGCTGCCCATAAATTACTTCATCTTGCCAAAAAATACGGTAAATCGGATGAAATGGAAGATGCACTTTTTAAAGCCCATTTTACCGAAGGGAAAAATGTAGGAGATATCGAAGAACTTGTTTCCCTTGCCGGAAATTCAGGTATTGATAAAGATGAAGCAAGAGAAGTTCTTACAACGGATCAGTTTGATTATGACATCAATCAGGATATTCAGGAAGCCAAAAACAATGGTATTTCCAGTGTTCCTTTCTTTGTTTTGAATGGAAAATATGCAGTATCAGGAGCACAGCCTTCTGAAGTCTTTGCCGATGCTCTTCAGCAGACTTACCAAGAAACAGTAAGTCCGTTTAAAAATCTTTCTCAGGAAGGAGGCGCTTCATGCGATACTGATGGATGCAGTATTTAAATAATTTTAATTTCATTTTTTAAGTTAAAAAAGAGAATTAGCATATTCGATATAAAACACCTCAAAACGGGGTGTTTTTATCGTTAAAAGGTTTCATAAAAAAGTATGTTTTATCTGTTCAATGCTTATTTTTGTTTAAATATTTACGCTCAATGATAAAAATCAACGCCGAAGCTCATTATCCTGTTTCAGAAACCCTGTTTGTCTTTGCCTTAGATTCAGAAGCCGGGAAAGCTTTCGATGACAAAAATAAATTGGTGACAGGCATAGGAAAAGTAAATGCAGCTATAGAACTTACCCGGGAAATTCATTTCAGAAAACCTAAACTGATCATCAATCTCGGCTCGGCAGGAAGTAAAAACTTCAGCAAAGGTGAGGTGGTGTGCTGTACAAAATTTATTCAGCGGGATATGGATGTAAGAGGCCTTGGTTTCAGTCTTTATGAAACTCCTTTGTCGGGAATTCCACCTGTTTTGGAATATGGTCTCCAGATGAACGGTCTTGAAGTAGGAATCTGCGGAAGCGGGGACAGTTTTGAGATGAATCATTCGGAAACAGATTATAATATTGTAGATATGGAAGCATATCCGCTTGCCCTGATTGCTAAAAAAGAAAATATACCTTTTCTCTGTTTGAAGTATATTTCCGATGATGCAGGAAGTGACGCAGCAGATGACTGGGCAGTTCAGGTCCATCTGGCTTCTGAAGCTTTTAAAAAATTATTATTTTAACAAAAAAGAAAAATGGCATCTATTATCATTAATACAGCTTCAACTGAAGATTTTGAAACTATACAGAGCCTGGGCAGACAGACTTTCTCAGAAACCTTTGCAGAAAGTAATTCTGAAGAGGCCATGAAAACTTATCTGGAAGAAAGTTTTAATACGGAAAAAGTAAAGTCGGAACTCAATAATCCCGATTCTCATTTCTTTATCGCATGGGAAGAGGATAATCCTGTCGGCTACCTTAAATTGAATTCCGGAGCAGCACAAACCGAACTGAAGGATGATGATACATCTCTGGAAATAGAACGTATTTACGTCAAAAAAAGTCATCATGGGCAAAAAGTAGGGCAATTGTTGTATGACCAGGCATTGGAAAGCGCTCAAAGTTTTGGCAAAAATTATCTTTGGCTTGGCGTATGGGAAAAGAACCTGAGAGCATTGAACTTTTACAGGAAAAACGGTTTTGAAGAGTTTGGAACTCACACGTTCAGACTGGGAGATGATGATCAGACTGATCTGATGATGAAGAAAATTTTAGATTAATCCCCTAGTTTTGAGAGAACTTTTAGAACAGATCAATAGCTACTATCCATTGTCGGAAGAAACAGTTGGAGCGATGGTCAATATATGTACAGAAGAGAGATTTCGAAAAAATGAACTTCTTCAGGAGGCAGGAGCAGTGGCCAGATATTATTATTTCATTAAATCAGGGCTTGTAGGGTATTATACTACTGATGAGCAGGGAGATTCCATTTACAAGATTTTCTTTGAAGAAAAGAGTTTTGTGGCTTCCACCGCTGCAATTATTAAAGGGGAACTCAGTGATTTTAATATTGTTGCGCTGGAGGATTGCTCAGTTATCAAATATCCTGTAAAAGCTTTCAGAGAGCTGATCGTTCAATACCATGATCTGGCACTGTTTCAGATCAGTTATCTGGAAAAAAACTGGGTGGTAAAAAAAGAACCGTTAGAAATTTCATTAAAACATGAGACCGCCAAACAGCGCTATCTCCAGCTTTTGGAAAACAAATCGCTTTATAACAGACTGAAACAGCATCATATTGCTTCTTACCTGGGTATTACGCCCACTCAGCTAAGCCGAATAAAAAAAGAAATAAAATGATAAAAGCTTCAACATATGTTGAGGCTTTTTGATTGTATCGGCCGCATCTTTGCAACAGAAAATGAACATAGATCAAATCAGAAGCAGATTAAAATGGCTTAAATTATAGATATCTATGGTTCGTAAATTAAACAGGAACATATGAAAAATTCAGCAAGTATTGTATGTGTATTGATGATATCTGCACAACTTTCAGCACAAAAGGTCATTCATAAGGAGGTGTATAGTGCCAAAATGAACAGGAATATCAAGACCATTGTTATCACGCCTGATATACAACAGGGAGCTGCTTATCCATCTGTGTATATTCTTCATGGCTACAGCGGAAATCCGGACAGGACCATCAAACAGGATATTCCGGATTTGGTTCAGAAGGCACAGGAACTTCAGATGATTTATGTATTGCCCGATGGAAATTTTGATTCATGGTATGCCGACAGTCCCTTGATCAGAGGGTCACAGTATCAGACTTTTATCGGGCAGGAGCTGGTGGACTATATTAATAAAAACTATCCGGTGAAAAATGACAGAAAATTCCGGGGGATCGTGGGTTGGAGCATGGGAGGCTATGGCGCAGTAAATATTGGCACCACCTACAGTAAAACATTTGGTATTGTGGGAAGTTCATGTGGCGCTTTGGATTTTAACTCCTTCGGCGAAGGCTATATAAAATACCAGGTCGGCAAAGTATTGGGACCTTTGATTTCATTAAACCCTAAATTTTTGACAGATAATAAGGTTAAATTAATGTCATCTGCAGACCAACGTTATATCTTTGACTGTGGGACGGAGGACACACAGATGATTGCAATGAACAGAAACTTTCACAAAAAACTGACTGATCTTAAAATTCAACACCTGTATATAGAATCTTTAGGGGCACATGATGATCAGTACTGGAGCAGATCACTATCTGAACAGCTGACTTTATTTGATCAATTTTTTAAGCATTAAAATCAACTTTATTTAAATGTGTTTATTTGTCTTTAAACTAAATACTTAAGTAGTGTTGGTTAAAGTTATTGTGGATTTCTTTTTTTTCCTTCATCGATCAAAAACTTTTCTGGTAGTATCTTGTATGCCGGGAAAGTTTTTTTTATAGCAGTATTTGGGTTCTCACCTTTTCTAAATTATTTTCTACATTTCATAAAATTTTCTGTAACATTCTTTAAGCTTATGGATTTATAAGGTATATGGATTTTGAAAACTTATATCAGCAGTACTCACCCAAAATATTCAGGTTATGCCATGGATATTTTAACGATGTGGATATGGCTAAAGATATTACGCAGGAAACATTCATTACGGTATTTGAAAACCTGGGATCTTTAAAAAATACGAGCAATATTCCCGGATGGATCTTCAGGATCGCAACCAATAAATGTCTTAGACAGATCGAGAATGAAAAAAGGAATCAAACCGTGACAGATTATAATTTCACAAAAATCGAAGCTTCCGAAACACTTCATGAAGATGAGAAATTGGTCAGGCTGAGAAATTGTATCAAAGAACTTTCTGAAATTGACCGTTTGATCATCGGACTTTACCTGGAAGATGTTGCTCAGGAGAAGATCGGAGAGATCATTGGCATCAATCATTCTAATGTAAGGGTCAGAATACACCGGATCAAAGATGTTTTATCAAAAAAAATGAAAACCGATGAACAATAGTTTTGAAGATATAAAAGACATCTGGCTTTCTGCGCAAAGCCGGGTTCCTGATATTGATCTGGTAAAAGAACAGATTTCAAATCTCAGAAAAAAGAAAAATGCTCAGGTGATGCGCTGGTATATTTCTGTGAGTGCATTTGCCCTGCTGATGATCTTTTACGTGATCTATACCGACAAACTGAACAGCATTTATGAAAGCATCTCAGAATTTATTCTTTTGTTTACAGGCAGTTTTCTCCTGTATCATTCCTGGACATCTGTCAAATTTCATAAAAGTGAATATTTACTAAGCAGTCAGGAGTTTCTGCAGCATATGAAAAGCAAAGCGAATGGTCAGAATAAAAAAAGAATTATCGTAAACTGTTTCAGCTTATCACTATTTGTAACAGCTCTTTTTATCTATTCTTTTGAGAAAATAAGTGTATCAAATACAGCAATCACAGTAACCTTCCTATTGTTTTTATTCATCAATTTTTTGATCTGGATGGTGATCAGACCTTTGTATGAAAAGAAGAGCCGTGAAAAAACAGCTTCATTCATTTTGACTGCTGAAAAGCTTCTTCAGGATATCAATACCTAAAATATACCTTATTATGACAAGAAATTTTGTACTGCTGTTTGTAACAGCACTGTTTTCGCATGCCCTTTTGGGACAAACTAAAACCTTACAGCACAATGACGTAAAAAGAAAATACATCGTCTATATTCCAAAAGGATATGAATCTGCAGCTTCCCGGAGGTATCCCGTTGTTTTTAATTTCCACGGCGGTGGTATGACCCCGGTAGAACAAATGCTCTATACTCAAATGAATAAAACAGCAGACCGTCATGGTTTTATTACAGTTTACCCCAAAGGAATTAAAGAAGACTGGAATGTGGGTTTTGGAATGTCCTACAAAAAAGGCACGGATGATATCGGCTTTATAGAAACACTTCTTAACCAGATTGAAAAAGATTACAAGATAGACACCCAAAAGGTGTTTGCGGCAGGGTTGTCCAGAGGTGGATTTTTTTGCCACCGTATTGCGGCAGAACTCCCTCACAGATTTTCGGCAATTGCTACAGCAGGTGCTTCTGTACCGGATTCTGTAGCTTATTATCATAAAGACAGAAAAGAGATAGGAGTTTTGATGGTGCATGGCAAAGCCGATGCGGTTGTAGATTATACAGGAAAGAATAATGGATATTTTTCTGCTCCGAAATCCTATCAGTACTGGCAGACACAAGGGAATTCAAAAATAGGCAGAGAAAAAACGATCAAACATGATCCGGATAAAAGTGATAAAACAAGTGCTGAAATTATCGAGACAAAGACGGGAAAGAAATACGTTACCTTAATATCTATTGAAAATGGGGGTCATACCTGGCCCGGAGCCGATGATTTTAATATAGGACTTCCCATAGGACTGACTTCTAAAGAAATAGATTTCAATGAATATATGTGGGAATTTTTTAATAAGCAGGAACTTTAAACTATTAAAAAAACTTTCATCCAAAAATAAAAATCCTTTTTAAGCACAAGTCTTAAAAAGGATTTACTATAGATCATTTTCAGATATTACCTGAAATTTTTAAATATGCTTAAAGTTTTTACCCAAATGTTCTTCAATAACAAAGAACGGATCTTCTGTAAGCGTGTGAGCTCTCATTTCCATCAGACTTACTTTACTCATCATACGGAGCATGATTCTCCTTTCGCAACGGTGTTCTACACCGTCAACATTTCTTACACCTGCCCGGAAAGCTGATCTTCCGTGAGCACATAAATGGTTATTGACCAATATGACATCTCCTGCCTGAGGTGTGAAACCTGAATAAATAAGATCTCTTGCTTCTTCCCAAAATTCTGTCAGATGGCTGTGGGCATCATCAGTCTGCTTAATGCTCGGATTGAATAACTGTTCTGCGGCATCAAACCTCATAAAAGGCAGCTCATAGTTTCCATACAGAACGGCATCCAATGCTTCTTCTTCCTCTACATCTGTTTCCAGGTTGGCATCTTTCGGAATTTTGTACATACGCTCAAAAAGAGGTCTGAAATTTTCCCCGATAGATCCATGAGAACGTATTGAATATAGGGTAGAAGGTACCTGTTCTTCATTCCGGATATACATAAAACTTAAAAAATCAGCCTGATGTTTCAGGAAGGCATCTTCGGTATGTACATAAAGATCTGTTGCAGATCCTGATCCGGTCTGTGTTTCTCTCATTTTCTCGTCCGGGATGATCGCATGCATCAGTCCGCCTCCTTTACGCTGGGAATAATATTGTACCGGTTTGGAAGGGAGTGCGCCGTGGATCAGTGCACAGGCAAAACCGTAAATATTGAATTTGGAATAATCTGCAGATTGCCAGTTAGCCGGAGTATTTCCAATGTTTTCCTGATCAATGTCCATTAATCCCCTAAATACAAGGGCACCGTACTGATCTTTTGAAAAGTCGCTGGCAAAGTCAGCTGCTATATGTAGAATTCTTTCCGGTAAAAAGTAAGAAGCTAATTGATGAACGTGGGTAATGAAGTCTCTGTTTTCATAGCTGCCATATTTTCTCTGAAGATGCGCCGCTGCATCTTGTATCATTCTTCTTTCCTGAGAGGTGATCTCAATGACTCTGGGAAGTAGTTTTACCGCAGTAATACTGTCGTTATCTAAAATTTCTAGCGAATTCATTAAAAAAATATTTGGTGTGTGAATATAATTTTTATATTTGTTTTTAATTATTCTAAATAACAATAGCTTGTTCAAAATTATGAATAATTTATCAATCACCCAAAAAAAACTTGAGAAAATGCAAAAAATAAAAACTTGACTTTCAAGTATATACACCTATATACTATACAGAATTCACACAACTTATTGATTTAAAAAATCACCTTACAAATACCATATGAACAACAATCAAATGCCCGCCGGAGACATCCTGGGCGCTTCCTTACCTCACATTTCGGGGAATTTTGGAAATATTTTTCATACTGACAATTATGATCATTACCGTTCCGCTGTCGAAGAAACTTTGGACCTGGTAGGAACCTTTCTTCACAGAAACGACAAACCCTTCAGCGGAATAGAAGCCAAAGAAATGAAAGGCATGGTACAGCAGATAGACCTTAATCAAAAACTATCTTCGTATCAGGAGCTACTTGAAGAGGTAGATACTATATATGTAAAGCATGCGACTGCTTTTCACCTTCCCCAATACGTGGCACACCTTAACTGTCCTATCGTTATTCCGGCATTGGCAGGAGAAATCCTTGTCAGCGCCATCAATTCTTCTCAGGATACCTATGATCAGAGTGCCGGAGGTACCTTCATGGAAAGGAAACTCATCGACTGGACTGCTGAGCAGATAGGTTATGGTACTGATAGCGACGGTGTTTTCACTGCAGGCGGATCTCAGAGCAACCTGATGGGATTGGTAATGATGCGAGACTGCTTTTCTCAAAAAAGATACAACCATAATATTAAACTGGATGGTCTTCCTGCGGAAGCCGGGAGATTCAGAATTTTTGTTTCAGATAAATCGCATTTCAGTAACTTAAAGAATGCCTCTATTATGGGGTTGGGCGAAAAATGTATCGTTAAAGTTCCTACCGATGAAAGATTCTGTATGGACATCACTTTGCTGAAAAAATACATGAAGAGAGAAGAGCAGTTGGGGAATATTCCTATCGGAATTGTAGCAACTGCCGGAACTACTGACTTCGGAAACGTAGATCCACTGGAAGATATAGCCAATATTGCAGAGCATCACAATATCTGGATGCACGTAGACGCAGCTTACGGATGTGCCCTGTTATTAAGCGAAAAATACCGTCATCTTCTGAATGGTATAGAAAGAGCAGATTCGGTAACGATAGATTATCACAAATCTTTTTTCCAGCCCATCAGCAGCAGTGCTTTTATTGTGAAAAATAAAAGAGAATTAAGAATCCTGAAACACCATGCAGACTATTTGAACCCTGCAGAAATGGATGAAGAGGAAATCCCGGCCCAGATCAACAAATCCATTATTCAGAGTACGCGTAGATTCGATGCTTTGAAACTGTGGTTTACTTTAAGAATGATGGGCAAGGATCAGCTTGCAGAATATACAGATACTGTCATAGATCTCACTAAAGATGTAGCATCTATGATCGCCGAAAATCCACATTTCGAACTGCTTTCCGATACAGATCTGAGCGTTCTGGTTTTCCGTTATATCCGATCTGATGTGGGGGACCTGAATGCTTTGAATCAATATATCAAGATGAAACTGTTTTACAGTGGAGAAGTTTTGGTAGCCAGCACCAAAGTGGATGGAAACTTCTATCTGAAGTTTACTTTCCTTAATCCTATAACGACCACAGAAGATGTTCACCAAATTTTAAATAAAATAAAAGCACATGGAGAAGACTTTGGTACAGCAAACTAAGCTTACACAGAAAGCAGAGGAGATCACAGTACGGATTCTTCTGAATGGAATGCTCCGGGAACTTGGAAACGGAAAATTTTATCAGGGAGTTCCCAAATATGACGCTCTTACTGCTCTGGCACTGGAAAACAGTACATATCCATTACACATACGATTTGAATTAAAGAAAAGCGGGATCTTTTTATTTGCTCCCGTTGCTTACCGTTCCGAAAGTACTTTCCATGATTACGGAAAGACTTTATGGGTGGTGGATCATCAGAATCAAAAGGTTTTCGAACCGGATGTTGATCAGCTGACCGCACTGGTTTACCGCGAACTTTCCGGGCAGTTCAATGAAAAAGGTTTTGAACTGTTTACGAAAAGGATTCACAGCAGCTTAAGAAACCTTGAAATGATCATGAAAGAAGGTTTGCAGGATAAAGATGCTTTAACCTATTCTTTTCTGGAATCCGAACAGCATCTTCCGGTAGGACATAACCTCCATCCTTTTACAAAAGCCAGAATGGGGTTTTCGAGAGAAGAACAGCTTCTGTACGGTCCGGAATTCAATAAAGGGATTCAACTGGAGTATTTCCTGGTACACAAAAGCTGTGTTCTTGAAAATTCAGTTTTAGATCAGCCTTACAGTGAATTTTTACAAAGTATCGTTTCATTACCTGAAGATATCGAACAGAAATACCTTAACGAAGGTGAAAAGCTTTCTGATTTCTATCCTGTTCCGTGTCATCCCTGGGAAGCCAATTATCTTTTGTCTGTCGAAGAGGGCGCCGCAATGATTAAAGACCGGACTTTAATCCATATGGGAGCTTTTGGAGAAGAATTTTATTCAACATCTTCTATCAGAAGTATGTACAGTCCAAATATTCCTTGGATGCCTAAGTTTTCTTTAAATGTTCTTTTAACGGGATCGATAAGAATCAATACGGAGAAAGACTTAAAAAGAGGGTATGCATCTGCCTTATGGCGTAAGCATGCAGGATATTCGTTTGAAAAGGATTTTAATCAGTTCAGGTTGCTTTTGGAACCTGTGACCTTAGGTGTTTATCATCAGGATAAAAACAAAGAAAGTCTTAATCTTCTGATCCGCGAAAATCCATTTTTGCCGGAAGATAAAATATTATTGCTGGCAAGGCTTTGTCAGGACGAGCCTGCAGACGGACAGAATTTTATCCAGCAGTTCTTTAAAGATGTTTCGGAAAAACTGGGAACGGGACTTGAAGAATCTGTGACTACCTGGTTTGCAAAATATGTTCAGCTACTGATTGCTCCTTTAAATCATTTATACAGCCAATACGGAATGGCTCCTGAGGCTCACCAGCAGAACCTTCTGATTCAACTGGATGAGCAACTGCTGCCACAGACTCTTTTTGTAAGAGACGCACAGGGCTATCTACTGAGAGAAAGCTCAAGGGATCAATACACAGATCTTTCAAAGGATTATCCTGAAATTGAAGATCTTTTCATCAGGGATGAACGTCTTTTAGATATAATCTCTTATCATGTTTTGGTGAGCAACCTTTCAGCATTGGTTGCATCATTAGGAAAAACGGGATGGATTAAAGAAAAAACACTGATCAATATTCTGCATAACGAATTTGAACAGATTCATCACGAAATGCCGTCAGATTTCACCAGATATGCACTTAAAAACCGTCATTGGGGAACTAAAACCAACTTTAAGGCTGTCGCTAATGAAATCGATGGGATCACAAGTGCTGCCGCTATTTCTTATGCTAAAGTTCCGAATCTTCTTCACCAGTATTATTTCTCAGATCAATTGATTCATCCAAAAGGAAAAGAGGTTTTCTTCAAGCGTTATTTCCAGAAGGATGATGTGACCATCACCATGAGACCGATGGATCTAGATGAAGATCTTGAAATGCTTCATGAGTGGTTTAACCGTGAACACGCTGTCAAAATCTGGCAGATGAACTGGCCGATCGACGAGCTGGAAACATATTACCGTTTGATGCTGCCGGGTGATGAGGCACACAGCTATATCGTGATGAGCAATGGTGAGCCTTCCTGTAATATTGAGGTATACTGGCCATGCAGAGATATAGTGGGAGATTACTATGATGTGCTTCCAACCGATTACGGAACGCACCAGTTTATTGCACCAACAGACCCGAAGAAGAAATATGTTTCTCCTTCCACACAGTCTATGGTAGATTATGTATTTGGCCAGCCGGAAGTTGGAAAAATGGTCGGTGAAGGCTCTGTAGATTCTCTGGCATCTATGATGAACAAGGCTCATGTCGGATTCAAAGTAGATAAAGTCATTGAAATGCCGCACAAAAAAGCCAACCTGAACTTCTGCTACAGAGAATGGTATTGGGAAAAATTCCCTCAGAACAAAGATGTACAATTCACCGTAAAAATCACTGAACATGAATAATGAAAACATATACAACGTGATCGGAATAGGGATCGGCCCCTTTAATTTGGGACTTGCCGCCTTATCCAATCCGATTTCTGAATTAAAAACCCTTTTTCTTGATCAGAGAGACGGCTTCGACTGGCATCCCGGATTAATGATCGATCATGTAACACTGCAGACTCCTTTTCTGTGCGACTGTGTATCCATGGCAGATCCTACAAATCCTTTAAGCCTTCTGAACTATCTGAAAGAAACCAACAGGCTGTACAAATTCTTTATCAGGGAAGATTTTTTCATTCCCCGTAAAGAATATAACCGGTATTGCCAATGGGTGGTAAGTCAGCTGCCACAGTGCCGTTTTTCAACAAAGGTTGTAGATATTGTGTATGAAGATGGACTATACATCATTACAGCCATTGATACTAAAACTAATGAAACAGAAATCTTTAAAACAGAAAGACTGATTCTTGGAACAGGTACACAGCCACACCTACCTTCGTTTATTCCGAAAGAGGATTCACGTATTCTTCATACGAGTTCTTATCTGTACCGTAAAGAAGAACTTCTGGCTCAGGGTAAAAAAATTGCGGTAATCGGTTCAGGACAGAGTGCGGCAGAGGTTTTTTATGATCTGTTACAAAGCCGTGACGAAGATACCCACTTAGGATGGTATTCACGTCCGGACCGTTTCTTTCCGATGGAGTATTCAAAGCTGACTTTGGAACTTACTTCTCCTGATTATGTAGATTATTTTTACAGCAGGGATGAAGCGGCAAGAAAATCAATATTAAGTAAGCAGCAGGCACAGTTTAAAGGAATTAATTATGACCTCATCAACCAGATTTATGATTTCATCTATGATCTGAATATTGACAATGCTGATCCAAACCTTACCATCATTCCAAACAGTCAGCTAGACAGAGTAGACGATACCAATCCGGAACATTTAATCCTTCAATTCACACAGCTTGAGCAGGAAGTTCCTTATGAGCAGGAAGCTGATTATCTGGTGGTAGGTACAGGATACCGTTATCATGAACCTGCTTTTCTGAAAAATATTCAGTCGAGAATTAAAAGAGATTCCACAGGGTTATTTGCGGTCAACAGGAATTATTCCATAGACCATAACGGTGGTGAGATCTATGTGCTTCATGCAGAAGTACATACCCATAGCTATATTTCTACAGACCTTGGAATGGCTGCTTACCGTAACTCTTATATCATCAATGATATTTTGGGAAGAGAACATTACAAAATTGAAAAGAAAATCGCTTTTCAGGATTTTGATGTAGAAAAACATGCTGCAATGCCAACGGTCAAAATATAAAATAAAAATGAACACCAATTTAAATAATAATACAATCAGTCAGGAAATCTGGCTGCAGGCCAACAGAGATCTTATGGCCAAAACGATTGCGGAGTTAATGCATGAAGAACGGCTGAAACCCGTTTCCGTTACTCAGGATGAAGCAGGATTTACTGTTTTCAAACTGGAGACGGGAATCGAAAATATAGAATATATTTTCTGCGGACAGGAAAGGATGATGGATTACTGGCATATTAATACAGACAGTATTGTGAAAATAGAGAATGGCGTACCAACCTCAGCGCTGCATATTCCACAGTTCTTCCTTGAAATGCAGGCCGTGTTCGATCTGGATGCCAACACGCTGGCGAGATATACCGAAGAATTGCTGCATACTTTATATTGTGATGCGCTGATCTTATCCAGAGGCGTAATGTCTTCGAAAGATCTTGCTTCAAGCAATTATCAAACCGTAGAACATCAGATGACGGGACATCCCTGGGTGATCGTTAACAAAAGCAGATTGGGATTTTCTCCAACAGACCTTGAAACATTTGCTCCGGAAGCTGGAGAGAGTTTAAAAGTTTTGTGGCTGGCTGCCCATAAGGACAGATCAGCCTTCCAGTCGCTGGAGCATATTGATCAGGAAGAATTTTACCGCTCTGAAATTGGAGACGAATTGTATCAGGAGTTTCAGCAAAAACTGATCGGTACCGGGAAGTCTGTTGAAGATTATAATTTCATTCCGGTACATCCATGGCAGTGGGAGCATAAACTGAAAATTCATTTTGCAGGAGATATTGCATCTGATATCCTGATATTGTTAGGTGAAGGAAATGATGTCTACAGCCCGCAACAAAGCATCAGAACTTTGTATAACATCAATCATCCTGAAAAAAGATACCTGAAAACCGCAGTTTCTATTTTAAGTACAGGAAATATCAGAGGACTGTCGCCTAAGCAAATGAAAATTGCTCCTTCTATTACAGACTGGGTAAAAGGTCTGATCAAAGGTGATGCTTATCTGGAGACAAAAGGAACGATATTTTTAGGAGAAGAAGCTTCTATTGCTTATCTGCATCCTCAATACAGTGCGATTGCAGGGGTTCCTTATCAGTATAATGAATTTCTGGGAGCTTTATGGCGTGAGAGTGCTTCCGGTTATTTACAGGAAGACGAAGAAATGTTTACCATGGCTTCACTTCTTTTTGTAGACCAAAATGGAATTCCTTTGGTACAGGCTTTTGCAGAAAAAGCAGGAATTACCATCCAACAATGGATCACAGATTATCTGGATGCCTACCTTACACCGCTCCTTCACATTTATTATACTCATTCTCTATGCGTAACGCCTCACGGAGAAAACATTATGGTAGTCCTGAAAAATGGAGTGCCGCAGAGAATTGTCATCAAAGATTTTGTAGATGATATTGTGCTGACTGCAGAAGCAAGGGAGAAACTTCCAGATCATCTGGCAGACGGACTGATCCAGTCTTCCAACAAGGAAAACGTTCCGCTGTCTATTCTTTTGGGGGTTTTTGATGCGTTCTTCAGATATTTATCCAATGTTCTGCATACGCATTCCGATTTTCCGGAGGAAACCTTCTGGACTCTTGTTCATGAATGTATAGAGAATTACAAAAATCATAATCCTCATCTGAATGAACGCTATGAAAAGTATGATCTGTATGTTCCTGCATTCAAAAGATTTTACATCAACAGTCTGCGTTTGAAAAACAACGGATACAGTGAAAATAAAGCATTTGCTATTCCAAGGAAAGATGGCGCTCTGCCTAATCCTCTTTATCAGATTGCCAATAAAAACTCTGTAGCGGCTGTATGAGAAAGTTTCTGCATCTTGTAAAAGAAGGCTCTGTATTTGCGTACGGAGCTTTAGCGGGAAAAAAAGTAGAACTTACCTCAGGGAGCATCAACCGTTCTATCTTCAGTCTTGCCATTCCCATGGTGATGGAGTTGGTGATGGAATCTGTTTTTGTGAGTATCAATCTTTTAATCATTGCAAGATTAGGAGATAAGGTGCTTGGCCTTGTGGGAATTGCAGATAACTATATCAATTTTGCCAATGCGATTGCTATCGGATTGGGAATCGCTGCTGCAACACTTACAGCCAGGAGAGCCGGAGAAAAAGATCAGGAAGGTATGAGCCGGACCGCGCATTATATCATATTGCTGGCAGCTGCTTTTGCATTACTGATCGGCGGTCTGTCATTTGTTTTCGCTGGAGAAATCATCAGTTTTCTGGGGTTTAATACAGATATTGTAGTTAACGGGCTTCCGTTTTCCAAACTGGTCTTTCTGAGTATCGGTCTGGTGATTCTGCGTCTTTCCATCAATGGTCTCTTCAGGGGAGCAGGGGATGCGGATCTGGCGATGAAGTCACTTTGGCTGTGTCATATTTCCAGTATGGTCTTTGCCGTAATTCTTGTTTTCGGACTTGGTTTTATTCCTGCTTACGGATTAATGGGATTGGCTTATGCGACGGTATTATCCCGGTTACTGGCGGTTTTATATCAGTTCTATATTCTTCTTACACGCAAAACCAGCGTCAATATCCTGGTGAAATTTCATCTTGACCTGCCTCTAATTAAGAAGATACTGAAAATTACTTTTGGCGGGCTGGTTCAGTATATCATTCCTGCTTCAAGCTGGCTGATCATGGTTAAAATTATTGCAACCTTCGGCACGACTGCTCTTGCAGGATATATTATTGCCCAGAGGATTGCCTCTGTTGCAACAATGCCTGCCTGGGGAATTGGCAATGCTGCGGGAGTTCTTACAGGACAGAATCTGGGAGCCGGAAACCCGGACCGCGCAGAAAAAACGGTATGGAGAGCCGGAGGAATTAATATGACTTATCTGATAGCCGTCGCTATATTCTGGCAGTTCGCTGCAGAATATGTGGTGACCTTCTTCACGAAAGAAGCTGAGGTAGCACGCTATGCCGTTCAGTACATTCATGTGGTATCTATGGCTTATCTCTTATTAGGCTTTACAATGGTAATCAGCCGTGCCCTCAATGCGGCTGGTAATATTATGCAGGTAACCCTGCTGTACATGATCATGTTCTATGTGATTCAGCTTCCTTTAGCCTACCTGCTTGGGGTAAGGCTTCAATGGGAACTGAAAGGAATATTTACGGCTATCGTTTCCTCGGAAATTGTATTGGCTGTGTTGTTCTTAATGATCTTCAAAAATGGTAAATGGAAAACTATAAAAATTTAAAATGCACACAACAGACGAATTTTATGAAATTATCGCATCAGCAATCGCTGTAAAAAAAGAAATGGTAGACGAAAACCTAACGTATCAGGAAATCCCTGAATGGGACTCTATGTCGCATCTTCTGATTGTAGAAGCCCTGGAGCAGTTTTACCGTGTCAAGTTTGAATTTAACGACATCCTTGAAATGGGAACCGTCGGAAAGATCCGCGAAAAAATGAAAAAATACGACGTAGTCGTAGAAAACTAAGTATATGAAAATTTTAGAAAATGTAATTGCCAACAAAAACCTGGTGTTTACAGATGCTTCCAGCGGTGCCACCACACCGATTGGAACGCTGTACCGGTCTTTAGGCCTCAATCCGGTGGAAAAAGGGTTGATCTTTTTGTACAATGACAATCAGCTGCCCAGCATTGAGGTGCTCCTCAACTTTTATGGAACAGCACATGCCATTGCTGTTTTGGGACAGAAACTGCATCCTGAGTTTAAAGAACGTCTGGAAGCGGAATACCGTCCCAAATATATCTTTGATCCCTCCCGTGATGAGGTTCAGGGATATTCGTTAAAGGAGTTTTCAGAAACCGTGAAAATCTTTGCTAAAGAAGATTATCAGCCGGAGGTGGTCATTCATCCTGAAATCAAAATCCTGTTAAGTACTTCCGGAACCACCGGAGTTCCAAAACTGGTAAAACTTTCAGATGAAAACCTTTATCAGAATGCTGTGAGCATCCTTCAGTACATGCCCATACTGAAAACAGACGTAGTACCTCTCAACGTACCGGTTAATTTCGTGTACGGTTTTTCTATTTTTACCACCAACTGTATGCGTGCGGGAAGAATAGTCTGTACGGATAAAGATATCATGCAGAAAGCATTCTGGGACGAAATGGAGGAGTACGCGTACAGCACACTGGGAGGCGTTCCTTATCTGTACGAAAATCTTAACAGAATCGGATTCTTCAGAAAAGACAGCAGCAGTCTGAGATACATGACCCACACAGGAGGAGTGATCAATGCTGAATTGAGGAAAACCATCTTCAATTACTGCCTTGAGTTCGAAAAACAGTTTTTTGCCCAATACGGACAGACCGAGGCAGGCGGAAGAATGGCTTATCTTACGACAGACGGACTTCTTGAAGAAGAAACCTCTATAGGAACACCTGTACATGGAGGAAGCTTCCAGATCCATCCTGAAACGGATGAACTGCTCTTTTTACATTCAAGCATCAGCGGCGGCTATGCCAACAGGCTTGAAGACCTTTCCACTTACGAACAGCCTAAGCTTCTTCATACAGGAGATACGGGCAGAAGAGGGCAGAACGGACTGTATTATATCACAGGAAGAATCAAGAGGATCATGAAACTTTTCGGAATCCGTCTCAATCTGGATGAGGTAGAGTTTATTCTTAAAAATGAACTGGAAGGCAATACATTGGTTTGTCTTAACGGCAATGACAAAAAGATTATTGTCCTGTATGACAACATCGAAATAGATCCCCAGATCATTAAGGAAACCATTAAAAATAAGCTGCGTATCAATCCGCAGTACGTACGCACCGAACACATAGAATCATTTCCATTATCACAAAACGGCAAAATCAACTATCCACTGTTACAAAACTTACAGCATGAAAATATTTAAAACCCCTATATTACTTTTATTTCTTGTCGGTCTTCCACTCATTGTTTCTGCCCAGCAGAATGAACGCGTCAACGGAAAGATCATGCTGTCTGAAAAAGTGCCCGTGAAGAATGCGCTTTTAAGATTAGTTAATACGCCGTATCAGGCTAAGACCAACAGTTTAGGAGAATATTATTTTGATAATGTGCCGTCTGGAGAATATACGCTTCAGGTGGTTTTAAATGATATTGAATTAATGCGTGAGCATATCCGTATTGAAAAAGATGTCTTTGAAATTCCGGTGATTTATCCTGAAACAGAAAATAATGTCATTGAAGGAATTACAGTATATGCTGTAAGCAGAAACAAATTTCTGGATAGAGACAGTACTTCAATTTCTAAAATGCCTTTGAGAAACATTGAAAATCCTCAAATGTATACAAGCATCAACCAGCAGATTCTGAAAGAACAGTTGGTTTATGATATGTCTGACGCCTTAAAAAACGTACCGGGTATTGTGAAAATGCAGGGAAGTGCAGGTAGAGCGGGAGACGGAAGTTTCTACTACAATTTGAGAGGTTTTCCTACCAGAGTTTCTATGGTAGATGGTGTTCCTGCAACCACCAACTCGGAAATTGATCCGGCTGATATTGAGCGTATCGATGTGATCAAAGGACCTTCCGGAACTTTGTATGGGGGTGCGGTTAATTCTTTTGGGGGATTAATTAATGTGGTGACGAAAAAGCCTAAAGATTATTTCGGCGGAGAAGCTTCTTATCTTTTGGGAAGTTATAACCTGAACCGTGTGACGGCTGATGTATATGGTCCAATTACGGATTCAAGGAAGACTTTATTCCGTTTGAATGCAGCATACCAGTACCAGAACGGATTCAGAGATTCTGAATTCAGAAAATCTATGTTTGTAGCACCTACATTCAGCTACCAGGTGAATGACCGGTTAAAGTTTAATTTGGGAGCCCAGATTTACACCTATGAAGGAACGAACACGCCCATCATATTTTTACCAAGAAACAGAGCGTTTATCGCAAGAACTCCGGATGAACTTGGATATGACTGGAAAAGGTCTTATTCCAATAATGATATGAGCTTAAAGGCACCTTCTATCAACGTAAAAGCTGAGGTTAATTACAAAATTTCAGATCAGTGGAGTTCTCAGACTTTGATCTCGAGAAATTACAGGAAAACAGAAGGATTGTACCAGTATCAGTTCATGAGAGGAAAACTGGATAACATTTTAGAGCGTAATGTACAGTGGCAGAATGGCGAGGGAGCCTCTACCAGTTTTCAGCAAAACTTTAATGGGGAATTTAAAATTGGAAAAATCAAAAATAAACTTCTTATCGGTTTAGATTATTTAAACCAATCTTTGAATAATAACCTTTCTCCAATTGTGGCATTTGACAAGATTGATGGTACAAATATTACAGCACCCATTGGAGGGGAAGTGACAGGGATGTATGGAGTCATATCCAAAGATCTGGCACTTAAGAGAATACAGGAGGTTACTGAACTTGCGATCAAAGCGAATAAAAATCCCTTCGTAAGAAATACAGCATCAAGCAATATATATGGAGCTTATATTTCTGATGCGGTGTATGTTACAGACCGTTTGGTTGCTTTACTAAGTTTACGTTTTGATCATTATGAAAGCAATGGGCAGGTTGATCTAAATACCAATGCCAATACAGGAAAATTCAATCAGAATGCACTGTCTCCGAAATTTGGTTTATCCTATCAGATCCTCAAAGAACATTTGTCAGCATATGCCAACTATATGAATGGCTTCAGTAATGTGGTTCCGGTTGCACAGCCGCTTGCAGATTACAGTGGAGATTTTAAACCGCAGAGGTCTAATCAGTGGGAAGTGGGATTCAAAGGAAATCTTTGGAGAAACAGAGTGAATTTTACAGTAGGATATTATGATATCCTGGTTGACAATATGTTAAGAGCAGATATCGTGAATCGTGACGGGACACCCTATAATGTGACGATCCAGGACGGAGAGCAGAGAAGTAAAGGGATAGAAATTGAAACCATACTGAACCCTATTCAGGGTCTGAACATTATGGCAGGATATTCTTACAACGACAGTAAGTTTGTAAAAGCTGCTGCCAATGTAGATGGCCGTCGTCCTTCGTCTTCAGGTCCGGCTAATGTATTCAATTCATGGGTAAGCTATATATTGCCGATCAAAGGACTTTCGGGTCTGGGATTAGGTTTTGGAGTGAACCGTGTAGGTGAGCAGATTACTGTAGACAACTCAGCTACCGGACAGTTTATATTTCCTGCCTATACTTTAGTGAATGCTTCCGTATCTCTTGAAAAGGAAAGATACAGATTAGGATTTAAAATGAATAATTTAGGAAATGCGCAGTATTTCGCAGGGCAGGGTGTTATAGTTGCCCAAATGCCTCGTAACTTTGTGGCGGAGGTTACTCTTAAGTTTTAATATGAATAAAACACTAAGAAAGATAGCATATCAATTACATCTATGGCTCGGACTAACGTCCGGGCTTATAGTTGTCATAATGGCCGTGACAGGATGTATTCTCGCTTTTGAAAAAGAATTGAAACATGCCATACACCCTGAAAAATATTTTGTCAAAACCGTAAAAAAGGAAAAACTGCAGTTTTCCGAACTCAAGCTGAAAGCAGAGCAGGCGCTTCCGGACAGTTTAAAGGTAAGCAGGGTAGAAATATCCTCAGATCCATCCAGAAGCTATGCATTCCGGTCCCTGAAAATGGATAAGGAGGCTTTGACGTATTGGGGTTCTTACATTCATTATTACAGAGTGTATGTGGATCCTTACACCGGAAAAGTTCTTGAGGTTGAAAATGCCAAAAATGATTTTTTTGAGATCGTGATGGATCTTCACCGCAGGCTTTTGCTGGGTGAAAAAATTGGGAAGACCATTACCGGATATTCTACGCTGATATTAGCAATTATGTTATTTTCAGGATTGGTGATCTGGTTTCCACGCAAAATGAACAAGAATGCCCTGAAAGGGATGTTCTTCATTAAAACATCTGCCAAATGGAAAAGGGTCAATTATGATATGCACAATGTCCTGGGGTTTTATGCAGTCATTCCTTTATGCCTCATTTCATATGCAGCATTGATATGGAATTTTGAAGATGTAGATCAGTGGGTCAAAAAAACACTGAATGGAAAAGCAAAAACTGAGCAGAAGGCAAAAAGTACTATTCCTTCCGAAGAGTCTTCAGATTCAAAAAATATTCTGAATCTTGTAGGCGACAGAGTAGAAAAGAGCCTTGCTGACAAAGAATCAGCGCTCATCAGCTTTCCGAAAACAGAAGAAGGGACTTATTATGCTGAGGTAAATTTCGGGAATAAGCAATACCAGAATGAGCAGTTTAATTTTGATCAGTATTCAGGAAAAATACTAAAATATCAATCCTACAAAGACAAAAATATCGGTTACGGAACCGCTTTAAGGGAAAGAAATTATGACCTTCATACGGGAAGCATCTTTGGAATGACAGGTCGGATTCTATATCTCTTTGCTGGTATCATTGCAGCTTCACTTCCTATCACGGGTTTCATTATTTATGTTAACAGAAAAAAGAAGAAGCCAAAGAAAAAGAAAGTGAAGATAGCAGCTCACCCAAATTAAAAAAACAAAAATTTAGATAAGTGTAACGCAACTGTTACACTTTTTTTATTTTAAGTATACTGTTGAGAATCATCTGCTTAATCCGTTTAATCTGCAGAGATGTTCTATAACAATCTTTTTGCGTTATCAGAAAGAATTTCAATACTTTTTTCCATTTCCTCGAAATTCAGATTTCCAAAACCCAATCTCATGGCGGTAAGATCTTTGGTCTGATAAAGCAATGTTTTTGGAATAAACAGATTGTTCCGGGCGCAGTTCCGGCTGAGCTGCATCAAATTGACGGGCACCTTCCATTCCAGCCAGAAAGCAAGACCGCCTGAAGGTTTCTGAAACTGTATAAATTCATCTAAGTTTTCTGTAAGAAGTTCGGCGAAATAGTTGCGCCTTTCCTGATAAACCTTTAAAGATTTTTTCAGGTATCGGTGTATTTCTCCTTCCTCAATCATTTCTCCTAAAGCTCTTTCCATCAGGATATCGCCCTGCCGGTCTATAATTCCAAGATATTTCCTCATTTCCGACATCAGATTTTCAGGGGCTACAATAAAGCCGGTCCTGAATCCCGGTGCCAGCGATTTTCCAAAAGACCCGATGTAAATTACCATTCCTTTTGTATCAGCACTGGCCAAAGGAAGAATCGGACTTTTATCATAGTGAAATTCATAATCGTAGTCATCCTCAAGAATGATAAATCCATATTCATGAGCAAGGTCCAGCAGCTCAAGTCTGCGCTGCGCACTAAGAGCAACCGTAGTAGGATAGTGGTGGTGCGGGGTAAGATAAAGCATCCGGATCTGTCTTTTTTTACAGGCTTCTCTCACATGTTCCACAATAATTCCTTCTTCATCTATGGGGAGTGATACAATGTGAACTCCTGATTTCTGGAAGATCATATTCACGGAAAAATAACTTAAAGCTCCAACCAATACAGTATCTCCTGCAGAAAGTAAAATTTCAGAAACAATATAGATACTCATTTCTGTACTTCGGGTGATAAGAAGATTATTTTTGGAAATAGGCAATCCCCGGGACAGATTAAGATAATGCGACAGATGTTCTTTAAAAAATTCACTTCCGTCGTGATTGTAGTGTCCCAGCATTTTCTGGTTGGATTTCCGTTTAAGAATAGAACTGTAAAACCTTGAATGCTGCCCGATCTGAGTCAGTCTGATATCCGGAACCCCGTCATTAAATACATATTCACAGTCTGAATGCTCAAAAGGATTGTCTAAAATATTAGAGGTTTTAAATGAGAAACCTGTAGCTTCAGGGTAGTTCTGAAGGCTGTTTTTTTCAAAGTCTTTAACCCTCACGGGTTTTTCCTGATTTTCACCAATGATGAAAGTTCCTTTGTTAGGAAGGCTTTCTACCCATCCCTGCGCAGATAATTCATCATAAACGGCGACAGCTGTGTTCCGGTGTATATCCAGAATGTCACTGAATGCTCTGGTGCCGGGAAGCTTTGTTCCGTAAGGGAGAAAACCTCTTTGAATGGCATTGATCAACTGATTGGCGATCTGCATAAAGATGGAAGTTTCTGAATTTCTGTCAATTTCTATAAAACTTTCGTAAGGAATTTTAACCGGACTATCCATAATATTAAAACTGGCACCTTTTAATGGTCCGGCAATATACTAATTTTGACTCAGAATAAAATAAGAAGTCTTGGGATACGAGGTTTGAGTTTACAGTTTAGGGGCTAAATTTTTAGTGTTAACTCGAAAACTCACATCCCATATCTGGCCATCAACCCTGAAATAAAAACAAAAAATATATGGAATTTCATCAACTGCTTGAAAAAATTGTACAGGATGGCGTCACCCATGCCAAATGGCTGAATACGCTTTCATTCATGGAAAATGCAGGGGCACGAAAAATTTCTAAGTGCGAGCATCCCGTTTCAGTGACTTTGATCCAGCTTAAACACGCTGCTGAAGAACACCGTCACGCCTACTATTTAAAAAAACAGATCGGAAAAATAGATCCTGAATTATGCAAAAACTATGAGCCTAATGAACTTTTGGCTCCCGTAGCCACCAGACAGTATCTTCATTCTTTAGATATCAAAGCCTGCAGGTATCTGCAAAATGTATTTAAGCTGAATCATGAAGAACTGAAATATGCGGCCTATCTTTTTGTAACCTATGCAATAGAAGTGCGTGCAGATGAATTGTACCCCGTTTATCAGGATATTCTGACCAGAGAGTCTTCAAAAATTATGGTCAAATCTATTATTCTGGAAGAAGAGGGGCATCTTGAAGAAATGATCAATCAGCTGGATGAGTTTTCTGCAGACTGGAAACAGCATGCAGACCATGTTCTGACCATAGAAAAAGAACTGCATGATCAATGGATTGCGGCTATAGCAGAAGAAGTATCTCAGTTGGATTATGCTTAAAAAATTTCAGGAAACTCTTGACAAAAGAAAAGAATCCGGAATATTAAGGACTCTAAAACCACAGGCTGCAGGTATTGATTTTTACTCCAATGATTATCTTGGTTTGGCAGGAAATAAAGAAATTCAGGGACAATTGCTTCAGCAAGTTCAGGAAAATCCAAAGCTTCTCTCAGGGAGTTCCGGCTCAAGACTGATCAGCGGAAACAGTAATACTGTAAACGAAACGGAACACTATATCGCTGAACAGCATCAATATCCGGCCGCTCTGCTTTTCTCTTCTGGCTATAATGCAAATCTGGCTTTATTTTCGGCTCTGCCGGACCGCCATGATACAATTATCGTTGATGAACAGATTCACCGTTCCGTTCATGATGCATGCCGGATGTCGTATGCTAAAAAATTAAAATTCAGACATAATGATCTGGAGGATTTGGAAAGTATACTGAAAAAGCAAACAGGACCCTGTTATATCGCGATAGAAAGCCTGTATTCGATGGATGGAGATCTAGCTCCCTTGCAGGAAACTGCAGTTTTGGCGAAAAAATATAATGCTGCGCTGATTGTAGATGAAGCTCATGCTTTAGGGGTTTTCGGATATGGTTTAATCGAAAAGTTTCAGTTGCAAAACGATGTTTTTGCCGTCGTCATGACCTATGGGAAAGCTTTAGGAGCTCATGGTGCAGCGATCCTGTGTGGTGAGACGATAAAATCCTATTTGGTAAATTTTGCATCTCCATTTATTTATACAACTGCAGCACAGGATTTTTTATGGATGGCTGTTAAAACAGGCTATGAATTTTTAAAACAAAGGCCGGAACTGTCAGAAAAGCTTCATCAGAATATTGAAATTTTCAGAACTCAAAATATTAAAAGTACATCTTCAGAGTTAAGTCCCATACAGGCTGTACTGGTTCCGGACAACCAACCGTTAAAAAATCTTCAGAAAACTTTATCTGATAAAGGTTTTTTAACGTACGCAGTTTACAGTCCTACAGTAAAAACAGGGACTGAAAGACTCAGAATATGCCTTCACAGTTTTAATACGAAACAGGAAATTATTGAACTCACAGAAACTATTAAAACATGTATTTAATCAAAAAAAACACCTGCCTGTCAAACCCCAATCACCCAACGAACCCGCACCTCAAAAACCGGTAACCCTCATGAACAAACTATTCATCACCGGCATAGGTACCGAAATCGGAAAAACGGTATGCTCGGCTATTTTAACCCAATATTTTAAAGCAGATTACTGGAAACCCGTACAGTCGGGGGATCTTGATGATACAGACAGTCATAAAATAGAATCCTGGACAGAAAATACAATTTGCCTTCCGGAAACGCACCGTCTTCAGCTGGCTGCGTCACCACATCAGTCAGCAAAGGAAGAAAATATTACCATCAGCCTTGATGATTTTCAACTTCCTGAAACGGATAACAATCTGATCGTAGAAGGGGCTGGAGGGCTTATGGTTCCTCTTTCGGATGACATTTTCATGATCGATCTGATAGAAAAATTTGATCTTCCGGTAGCCTTAGTTGTCAGAAATTACCTGGGATGCATTAACCACACCTTACTTTCCATCATGGCTTTAAAACAGAGAAAACTTAAACTTGAATATCTGATTTTCAACGGGGCTTTTCCCCCTGATACTGAAAGGGTGATTTCAAGCTTTATTAAAAAAGAAACCAGGATCATCCACATTCCTGAAATAGATCAGCCCACAAAAGCCAGCATTAAAGCTGCTGCAGAACAATTAACAAAAACAAATTTATGATAATGGACAAAAAAACAACCGTAAGAAACAACTGGACCAAAGAAGAAATAGAAGAAATTTATCATCAGCCACTTCTGGAACTTATTTATAAAGCATCAACGGTACACCGTGAATGGCATGATCCGTCTGAAGTACAGATTTCTACATTATTATCCATTAAAACAGGAGGTTGTCCCGAGGACTGTTCTTACTGTGGTCAGGCAGCCCGTTACCACACCAATATTAAAGTACAGGCATTACTTCCAACGGAAACGGTAATTGCCCATGCTCAAAAAGCAAAAGACAGCGGATCATCCCGTTTCTGTATGGCTGCAGCATGGCGTGAAGTCCGCAACAACCGTGATTTCGACAGGGTAATCGATATGGTAAAAGGAGTGAATGAACTAGGGCTTGAAGTATGCTGTACTTTGGGAATGCTCACGGAAGAACAGGCCATCCGCCTTCAGGAAGCAGGTTTGTATGCGTACAACCACAATCTGGATACTTCTGAGCAGTATTATGAAGAAATTATTTCGACCAGAACTTTCGACAACAGAATCAACACCATCAATAACGTCAGAAATGCTGGAATAACAGTATGTTCAGGAGGAATTATCGGGCTTGGAGAAACGCACAGGGATAGGATTTCAATGCTTTTAACGTTAGCAACGATGCCGAAACATCCGGAGTCTGTACCAATCAATGCGTTAGCAAGGGTAGCAGGAACTCCACTTGAAGATAACGAAAAGGTAGACAGCTGGGAAATGGTCAGAATGATTGCAACCGCAAGAATTGTTATGCCTTCTTCAATGGTGAGATTAAGTGCCGGACGTATAGAAATGAATGAAACAGAACAGGCATGGTGTTTTATGGCCGGAGCCAATTCTATTTTTACAGGAGAAAGAGAAACTCTTTTGGTTACCCCTAATCCAGGCGTTTCTGAAGATATGCAGATGCTGGAAAAACTGGGGCTGAAGCCGATGAAGATGAAAGAAAGTACGTGCTGCTAGTTGAGGATTCTGGGTATGAACTTGATTGTTAATGGTTGCGGTGTATGGCAATAAGCAGAGATGTTTCCATATTCCAACCTCCAGCATTTAGATTCTAACCTCTAATTTCTAACTTCTAAAAATAAAATTATGAACAATTTAAAAGAAAGAGATAAAGCCGTCAACTGGCATCCTTATACGCAGATGAAAACGGCCAGAGATGCCGTGCCTATTGTAAAAGGAAAAGGCGTTTATCTATATGATGATGACGGAAAAAAATATATTGATGCTGTTTCATCATGGTGGGTGACTTTACACGGTCATGCCCATCCCTATATTGCAGAATGTGTTTTTCAGCAGCTGAATACATTGGAACAGGTTATTTTTGCGGGCTTTACCCATGAGCCGGCTGTACGGTTATCAGAGAATCTTTTAAAACTGCTTCCGGAGAATCAGAAAAAAGTGTTTTATACCGATAATGGTTCGACGGCAGTTGAAGCAGCACTGAAAATGTGTATCCAGTATGCCTACAATACAGGGAAAGAAAAAACGAAAATTTTAGCTTTTAAAAATGCATATCATGGTGATACGTTCGGAGCCATGTCCGTGAGTGGCAGAAGTGTCTGGACAAAACCATTCGGAAGCATGCTGTTTGAAGTGGTTTTTATAGATACCCCTAATGCAGAAAATATCGAAAGTTTAAAATTACAGGTTGGAGACTTGGCAGAAGAGACGGCATGTTTTATTTATGAACCTTTGGTACAGGGTGCTGCAGGAATGCTGATGTATGAAGCTGAATACCTTGATGAACTGATGAAATTCTGCAGAAGCAGAGAGATTCTGATGATCCAGGACGAAGTATTTACAGGTTTCGGAAGAACCGGGAAACTTTTTGCCGCCAATCATCTTACGGAAATACCGGACATTATGTGCTTTTCAAAAGGACTGACAGGCGGAACGATGCCTATGGGAATAACAACGTGCTCAGAGCAAATCTTTAATGCATTTTTATCTGATGACAAGTATAAAACGCTGTTTCACGGACATTCCTTTACTGCAAATCCTTTAGCCTGTACTGCTGCATTGGCGAGCATGGAACTTTTACTAAAAGAAGAAACATTAGCCGCAATTAAACGAATCAGCAGGGAGCATTCGGAGTTTGCGGGTATTCTTTCAAAGCATCCGGATGTAGAAAATGTACGTCAGACCGGAACCATTCTGGCTTTTGAGTACAAAACAGATCAGAATACTTCTTATTTCAATCATATTGGGAAGGTACTTTATGATGAATTTCTGCAACGCGGGATCATTATGCGGCCTCTCGGAAATGTGATGTATCTGGTCCCGCCATACTGCATTACTACAGAAGAACTGAATTTTATTTATCAGAATATTCTGGAAGTGCTGGAAACTTTTGAGAGTCAAAGATCATTCCCCATTCATGCAGCTGATCGGACATAGGTTCTGATGTCCGGGCTTTATCGGCAAGCTTATCATAGACATAAGGAGGGAAATTATAGACTTCAATCTGTTGAATGATATGATTTTCCTCCATCTGTTTCAGCTGCTCAGAAAGAACTTTCTTTGAAACCCTCTGCTTTTTTATATAATTTAGCCAGTCAAAAAAAATAAAAATGACTCTTGAAACAGAAAGACTGATCCTCAGAGATCTCACGATGGATGATAAAGAAGCTATTTTCGGATACCGTTCAGATGCTGAAACCAATCAGTTTCAAAGCTGGATCCCTACGGAAATTGAGGAAGTGGAAGCATTTATTCTCAGAAATTCCAAAAAGGAATTTAATCAGCCTGAAACATGGTATCAGCTTTTGATTACAGATAAAAATACCAGGGATATTATCGGTGATGCAGGCGTTCATTTTATCGGCAGTGACCATCAGCAGGTGGAGTTTGGAATTACCCTGAGTAAAGAAAACCATCATAAAGGGTATGCTTCTGAAACGCTTAAAGGATTGATCAACCTCATGTTTAAAGACCTGAAAAAACACAGAATCACCACATCAGTCGATCCCGGCAATATCAGTTCACAGCAACTGATGGAGCGGATCGGTTTCAGAAAAGAAGGGCATTTTGTTAAAAGTTTATATCTCAATGGAGTATGGGTTGATGATGTTATTTATGCTTTGCTGGCCGAAGAATGGATGGAATAATAAAATCTAGCTAAGGATCCCGAAACCACCTTCATCAAATGCTTTGTGGCTCATTTTTTGGATGAACCTCCTAAATTAATTTCTATGCTTACCCTATTTCTCTTGGAACTTAACTGGAAAGAATTATTGATGGGACATGAAGAATGGTCTTTTCTTTTAGAGATCATACTCCGGACTGCCATAATGTTTTTGGCTATCATTGTTGGACTAAGGGTTTTAGGCAAAAGAGGAGTCAAGCAGTTGTCTATTTTTGAGCTGGTCGTTATTATAGGCTTGGGTTCTGCAGCGGGAGATCCTATGTTCAACAAAGATGTAGGAATTGTCTCTTCAATCCTGGTCTTTATCGTTATTATTCTTTTGTACACCATTATCACAATTTTTATCGCCAAGAGCAAAAGTTTTGAAAAGCTGGTGGAAGGTACTTCGGCCTGCCTGATCCGCGATGGGGAATTTGCTATTGATAATTTTAAAAAGGAAAACCTTGGAAGCGATGAGTTCTTTGCTGAGCTCAGATTAAAAGGAGTTTCCCAGTTGGGACAGATCGAAACAGCCATTGTAGAGAGTTCCGGAGAGATCAGTATATTTTTTCATGAGGATCAAGCAGTGAAATACGGACTTCCGATTATGCCTGATTCATTGGAATATCCCTTGAAAATCACCACTAAAGAAGGTCATTATTCATGTACATTCTGTGGACATACAGAATTTAAAACGGCAGGAAATGCCGGAAACTGCGCTAAGTGCCAAAAAGATGAATGGGTGGAAGCCAGCGACAAAAGACGAGTGACTTAATCTAATAAATGATCAGCAATCCGTAATGATTGATGGTGTCAGCAATTAACAGTTATCCTTATCTCACCTTAATCCAAAATCTCATATCTGAAATCTATTGTCTTTATTCTTGGTTCTTGGCTCTTGCTTCTTGACTCTCGGTTCTCGGTTCTTGACTCTTGATTGCAGACTCAGTGTCATTCTAATCTTCCACCAATTTATTCCTCGCTGCCTTCATTCCAAAATAGAACATGACAATGACCGCAAAGCTTAAAAAGTAAAAAGAACTCTTCCACGAAATATCCCAGTCATGCAGTTTTCCGAAGACCGGAGGTCCGAATGCAGCAATCAGATAGCCCACAGACTGCGCCATTCCGGATATTTTCACCGCATTGGCACTGTTCTTTGTTCTTGTCGAAAAAAACAGAATAGACAGACTAAATGACAATCCGTTTGAAAGTCCGATAATAACAGCATTTACATAGATAAACTGTGACTGCAGCCATACAAACATCATCGTACTGGCGAACATTAAAGAACAGATAAAAACAATCAGAATTCTCTGGTTTTTCATTTTACCGGCGATGATCGGTGCACAGAATGTAACAGGAATCATAGTGATCTGAATTACAAACAAAACCCATCCCGTACTTTCTCCCTCCATATGATAATCTGTGAGGAACGATGGGAGCCAGGCCATCATACAGTAATAAAACAGAGACTGCAGACCCATGAAAACACTGATGTTCCATGCCTGTGCAGATTTGAACATATTAAAATCAGAAACAGTCAATGCAGCTTTTGTCTGATCAGGATTTTTCTTATTGAATATAAGTTCGAGAATAAGAACAAAAAGTCCAAGTCCGGCAATTACCAGCCATATTCCCAGTGAACCACGCCATCCGAATCCCGTCCATTCGCCAATTTTCACGCTGAAACCTGAAGCCAGCGCAGCGGTAAGATTCATAGAAACTGCAAAAATCCCTGTCATGAGGCCGATCTGCTTTGGGAAATTACTTTTAATATAACCAGGTGTTACAACATTTCCGATACAAATTCCAAGTCCTATGAAAACCGATCCTGCAAAAAGCATCCAGAGGGATCCTGTAATCCGCAGGAAAAGCCCAAAACTTAAGATAATCAGTGAATACATCAGGAATCGGCTGATACTGAACCGATGTGAAAATCTACTGACCAGAACAGAACAGGTCGCAAACATAAACAAAGGAATAGAGGTAAGCAGGCTGACCTGGAAACTGTCCAGTTTCAGGGCTTCCCGAATATCTGTAAGCACCGGGGAAACAGAAATAATCGGAGATCTCAGATTACTGGACACAAGGATAACTACCAGTACATTGATCAGCATCAGAACGTAAGAAGCATTCTTTCGTGTTTCATTCTTCATACCATAAAAATTTACTGCAAAATTAATTCAGTTGTTTTGTTTAATTTTGCCAAAGTTTTAACTTGAAACGACATGAATCCGCACGATACCATAGCTGTAGACGAACTGGATCAACCTTACTTTGTATGGTTTGAAGAAAACTGGCGGCATGATGACATCCTTCACTCCCATGAAAAAGGGCAGCTGGTTTATGTAGAAAGCGGATTTCAGTATATTACCGTTGATGGGAATATCTATCTTCTTCCGCAGAACCATGCGGCATGGATTCCTCCAGGCTCTATCCACAAAACCAATACACATTCCGAGAAAATTAAATTGATGATTATGTTTGCCGATGTAGAACCGAGCAGTATTTTTCATCATGAGATCAATGTTTTCTCAGTACCTCCTGTTTTAAAGGAAATGATAAAATATTCGGAAAGATGGTCAAAAAACAGGTCAAAAGATCCTGATGCCATGCTGTTTTTAAAGGCGCTTTTCAATGAGCTTCCCCATTTTGTGGAACACTCTCTGAAACTCCATATCCGACTTCCTGAAGACAGGAGACTGGCTAAACCTATCGAATATCTGCACAACCACTATCAAAAAGATCTGAGAATAGAAGATCTGAGTGAAATCTCTTTACTTTCCTTACGAAGCCTTGAACGTATTTTTAAAAAAGAAACCGGAATGACTCTGAATAAATACCAGCAGATCCTGAGAATTATTAAAAGTCTCGAGTTGCTCAGTTCGGGCGATCTTACCATTTCAGAAACAGCTTATGAAGTAGGGTATAAGAGTGTACAGGCCTTTACAAGAAGTTTCCAGACCGTCATGAAATCCAGGCCAACAGATTTTATAAAGACCACGCAGTAATCTGCAAACATAAAATCGTCGGACTCAGCAATGTTGATTTTGAATTTTGACAGGACGTAATGTTTTAAGTAGGTTAATATCATAAAATTGTCACCTTAAAGAGAGATATGCCTGGTTAGAAAACACCAAATTGATCGTACCGAATTTAGACTTATGGTACAGGTTGAACCCTTGTTTATTTCCAGATATGCACCAAATAAACGATTACGCCTGCATATAATGAAAAAGGTCCCCTAAAGGAGGAGACCTTAAAAAAACACAAATGATGAAAAAAAATTATTTCGATTCACAAATATAGGTAAAATTTACATTATGCAAAACACCATATATGCATAAATTTTAAAAAATTATTAATTCCAGTTAAAAATAAGGAGTACTGTCAATGTTCTCTTTCTTTTAGTTTTTTACAATTTCTTATGACTGCATAGATCACGATTCCGAAAATGATCCAGTCTATAATCGCGCTTGCAGTATATATGCCGCTCACTCCATAAAACACAGGTACAATAAGAAGTGCTGGGATATAAAATATGACCTGTCTTAAAATACTTATTACTGTGGCTGGTTTTGCATAATCTACTGATGGAAACCATACCATAGCCATGAAAACAAAAGGAAGTGCCGGTAAAATGCTCATATAAATTCTGAAATCAGTCAGCTGGATGATGGTAAAGTCCATATGCGGAATCATGACCGATAATACACCGGAAGGACAGAACATCACAAACAGCCAGAACGGCAGCAGAATCATTAATCCTACCAGAGAAAAAATCTTATATGCATTGATGCTTCTACTGTATTTTCCTGCTCCATAATTCATTCCCGAAACGGGCTGAAGGGCCCTCATCAACCCCCATAGTGGCGTATTCAAAAGAATGTAAAACCTGTTCACAGCGGTGAAAAATGTAATATCCGAATCTTTTCCATACCTCGTCAGTACATTGAAAACAACAATATTCTGTATAACAATCATAATCATCATAATAAATCCGGGCATTCCGAGCGAAAGCGCTTCTTTGATAATAGCATTGTCTTTTTTCAGCGACCAGAATTTAGTTTTAAAAGATGCTTTTCCTGATGAATAATACCAGATTCCAAGAGCTGTATAAATGATCATTGAAAGATTGGTAGCCCATGCAGCTCCAGCAACACCCCATCCAAAAGTATCAATGAAAACAGGTTTTAAAGCTACATCCACGACGAGACCAACAGCAATCATCCAGGCTGCTGTTTTCATACGGCCTTCTGCGCGGATCATCATATTCAGGGCCAGCCCGTGTATCCAGAAAAAACTTCCCAGAATAGTTGCCCGGAAATATTCGGTGCCCAGCGACAGGATTTCACCTCTTCCTCCCATCATATAGACCAGTTCTTTTGCGAAAAGATAGCACGGGATAGTGATCAGTATAGAAAAAAGTAAAGTAAGATAATTGGCCGTTCCCAGTGAGCGGGCCAGTTTATCCTTGTCACCCGCTCCGATCCAGATACTTACCGCAGAACCGATTCCCGTACCGATCAGTGTACCGAATCCCTGGGCAAACTGGGCCAGAGGATAAGCAATGCCTACTGCTGCAAGAGCTGTTGTGCTGATCAGATGGCCGACGAAGATGCCATCCAGAAAATTATTCATTCCATACAATACCATCGCAATAACGGCAGGCCACGAAAGCTGCCACATTACCCGATACATATTTCCGTTTAAAATAAGTTGTTTCTGTTTTTCCATTATATAAGTATATCTTCTATTTTTAAGTCTGAGTTAATGAATGCTACCGTTTGAAGCCCTTTACTTTCATCTACCAGATTCAAAGGAGTTCGGTCCTCCAGAAGCGCATCAAGAAGCACTGTATCAAGCTCTTTTTTCCCAACTGTGACCTTACTGATCTTACGGATACCATTGGGATGTATAATCTTGTCAGGTCTAGGATTGATAGAATATGCAGACATTAAAAAAGGAAAATCCGTGTCACCGGGAACAGCAAGCTGCCATGACATTTTTCTTCCATAAACATCTTTTCGGGTACTTTTGAATGCTTTACAGTCAATATCCAGATATTCCAAAAGCAACTGATAATATTGGAGGTCTTTTTTTACCGTTTCCAGGGACCAGTCACACCAGCCTGAGTTCTCATTCCACCGGTTTATCCGGTTCAGAACAGGGGTATATCCGAATATTTTCATCACCCATCTGAATAGCATAGGAATTTCTGGAGTTCTGAAAATTTCGATGAAAACACCTTCCTCAAACCATATAAAGGCATTGTAGGCTTTTAAAGGTGCGGATCCGTATTCAACCTTAAATCCGGCATCTGTAAGTTGCTGTACAGCAAGATGGAGATTTTCGGTACGGAATAAAACATGGCTTAACTGCATCATTTACATCTTATAATTAAGAATGATTCTAAATAATCATTAACTTTGTGCAAATATAAATCCCAGGCTCACTCTTTCAGGTCTGTATCGCGGAATAAAAAGTCCGTCAAAAGGAGAAAAATAGAAAAGCTATGGCACTTAAACTGTATGGAGATGATGCTGCAAATCCGCTGATGGAAAGGGATCATCCGCTTACCGGTACATCACAGTACCCTGATATCAGAGAATTTGAAACACATCTTGATCTGCCTTCCGGTACCGGAAGTTATCATGAAATCTATTTTGGAGATATACATATCGGATATGGAACAGCCAGCCTTGCAGATAAAGTCTTATTGAATTTTGAAACGGATCACGAAACGGTAGAAATGCATTTTGCCTTAAAGGGAAGAAGCAGTGCAGCATCCGGAAATTTTTCCAAAAACATAGATTTTTCAGACTGCCAGAACAATATCATATATGCGTCCGGAATGGAAGGAACGATGGAATGGGAGAGCCGGAATTTTGAACTTTTTGAGATTAATCTTTCGCCGGATTTTTTTAAAAGATTTCTTCCTGATGATTCTCTTTTATTTGAAACATTCAGAAACAGTATGGAAAAAGGTATCGGCTGTCAGCTGGGTCCTTCCCATCATAAGATCAGTGCCAGAATGTATCAGATCATTAATGAAATCATCAGCTGTGATCGGAAAGGAATGTTCAAAAGAATGCTGATCGAGGCAAAGACCATCGAGCTGCTGCTTCTTCAGTTTGAACAGGCTGCTGATCAGTCGCAGACCAAAAGCGCATTGAAAAGAGCAGAAATAGACAAAATCCAGGCTGTAAAAGATTTTATCACAGCAAACAGCCAATCAGATCATTCACTGATCGAGCTGGCACATTATGCCGGGACTAATGAATTTACTCTTAAAAAAGGCTTTAAAGAACTTTTTGGAACTACCGTTTTCGGATTCTGGAATGACCTGAAAATGGAAGAGGCCCGAAAAATGATCCTTGAAAAAGAAATGAACATCAGTGAAGTTGCGGATGCGGTGGGTTATAAAAATTCACGCCATTTTTCTACAGCTTTTAAAAGGAAATTCGGGATTATACCAAGCCAGCTGAAAAAATTCTGATCAGTAGAATATTTTTCCGTTTTGTATGCGGACCGTTTTTTCCTTTTCCATTTTCTTAACGACCCTGATCACCGTTTCTACACATAACCCTGTAAGAGAAGCCAGATGCTGTCGGGTAAAGGGAAACTGGTAAGAGTATTTGCCGGTATATTGATTATAGGACTTCATGCAGTCCATGACCCGTTTTACCTTTGTACCCGGATCCGGTGCTGAGATATTATTCAGCATCACATGTCTGTAATACATTCTTTCTGCGGTGTAGCTGTACAGCTTTGAAAGAAGATCAGGCGAACTGCTGATGAGCTCCAGAAACCTTGCTTTCTCCAGTCTTACGATTTCACAGCCAGTCATAGCCTCAGCATTGACAGGGTACGCTTTATCAATAAATAAGGAACTCTCTGCAATACAGTGGCCGTCAAAAGGGACACTTTGAATAATTTCCCGTCCATCTTCGTGATAGTTATTGATTTTAACGGTTCCTTTTCTGATCTGAAAATAATATTTGGGCATTTCACCTTCTTTAAAGATAAAATCATTGGCTGGATAAAGGATCAATTCTGCTCCTGAATCAAATAAAAGTTCTTCATCGATTATCATAGGCATTTATAAAACTGTTCTGGTTGGTTGGCAACCCCAAAATTTATCTTTTTAAATGAATTTTACTTCTGCAAACCTCAATTTGTCATTCAAAAATATATATTAATTCATAAAAACGAGATATAATAATTAAATTTTAACAAATTCATAACAAAACCACGACAACATGATTCCAGTCATAAAATACCTCATTCTTTCTTTCTACATTTGAATTTAGGCATTTCAAACTCCATATATCTCAATACATTACGTTTTAACATCGGCCTCTCAATTGAGAGGTTTTTCTGTTTTTGGAAACTTTGAATATAATAAAAATTTTGATGTCAACGTATAAAATGCCGGGTATAAAAATGAAACTTTTCTCTTCATTGATTGTTTCATGGTGTTGACAATATTTCCTGTTGTGATTCGGCTCATAAACAAATCCTTTCAGTTTTCATACCTTAGTACAAATTCAATATCATGAAACCAAAACAGGTCAAAGGAGTTCCACAGCAGCAATCTGGTGGATTTCACGATACAGAAAGCCAGAAAATGGTTGAACCCGCCGTTCTTTTGCAAAAGTTTGAAATGCTGAAAGAAAGATTTTTCTGTGTCAGAAACTGGAAAAGCTATTGCGGAGAAGGTTTTGCTGATTTTAAACTTTATGATGCGGAAGGGATTGAAACGCAAAGAATTCCACAGAAAGGAGATTTTATGAGAATAGACATTCCCGGTCCGGGAGAAATAGAATCAAAAGGCTATGACTGGGTAGAAGTGACTGACATTTGTTTTACAGAAGATAACAACTCAGAAAGCATCATCATCACCTGTACACCATCCAGAGATCCCAAAAACAAAAAAAAACGTCATATTGCTCATTTTTACAGTGCTAAAGCGACCTCTTCATTTATGATTTCAAGAACACCGACTCATTTGAAGGCTGCCGTTTACGGAAGGAATGAAAGTCCGAATTTCAACGCAAGCTTTACCGATATGGTAAGAAATTTGATGGTCGCTGCCGGAGGAATGATGGGGGTTTCTAAAATTCAGTGGAAAAAGCTTTCAGATGGTTTTCTTGATTTTGAATAAAAAGCTTCTGTTTTACCTTTTTTTGATCTGAGTCAAACTTCCGGAGAAATCATCTGCCTATTTTCGCGGCTTAATTGTACGCTATGGCAGAAATCGAAAAAATGATATGGATATCCATTATTTTAATCATTATTATTTCCGTTAAAGACAAACTCAAACTTGCGCTCCCCATTCTTCTGGTTTTGGCAGGACTTATCTTGAGTTTAACGAGGCTTATCCCATCTATTGAGATGAGCCCCGAAATGATTTTTTATGTGGTGCTGCCTCCGATATTATTTGATGCTGCATGGAATACCTCAATTCCTGACTTCAAAAAAGAACTTCCTAAAATTTCCACGCTCGCTGTCGGACTGGTATTTTTGACCACGACAATCATTGCGCTGATTGTTCACAGTATTATTCCCGAGTTTAGCTGGCCAATGGCATTTGTATTGGGAGCTGTTGTTTCTCCGCCTGATGCCGTAGCCGCAACCAGTATTACCAAAAACCTCCCGCTTCCCCGGAAACTGACCACCATTCTGGAGGGCGAGAGTCTGCTGAATGATGCTTCTGCACTTATTGCTTATAAATGTGCAGTTATAGCCATTGTAAACGGTGCTTTTTCTTTCTGGAATGCTGGTTTTCAATTTATTATAGTAAGCATGGGTGGTCTTGCTGCCGGATCGGTCATTGGATTTGTATTTCTAAAACTTCATAAATATTTTAATGGGAACAGTAGTGCCGAAACATTTGCTGTTGTTTTGCTTCCCTTTGCCACATACAGTCTTGCTGAGCATTTGGGATGTTCAGGAGTGCTTGCTGTAGTAATCCTGGGAATGTTTCTTTCCTGGAATTCCTTTTCCCTGTTCAGTGCCGGAAGTCGGATACAGATGGGCCATTTTTGGGATGTAATTATTTTTGTACTGAATGGATTGATATTCCTTATTTTAGGAATGCAGCTGCCAAAAATTATTTCGGATATCCCTTCGTCGGCAATTCCTGTTTTGGTTCTGTATGGTTTTTTTATAGGGATTATTCTATTCTTTATAAGGCTGTTTGTTCTGGCTGTGTTTCCCATTTTTTCCAGAACCCAACCCGAAAAAGAAAAGAATTTTCTTACCCGGCATAAAAAAGAGTACATCATTTTATCCTGGTCAGGAATGCGGGGCGTTGTTTCTCTGGCAGCAGCGTTGGCTTTACCTTTTCAGGATGATAAAAGATTTATTATAGAACAGCGGAGTACGGTATTATTCATCACTTTTGTGGTCATTATTTTTACCCTGTTCATTCAGGGACTCACTCTTCCAAAGCTGATCAAACTGATCAAGCCTGCCGCAGAGGAAGAACAGAATGAAAAAGAACTCAAGAAATTACTGCTTGAGCAATCTGTTTTATTTCTTAAAGATTTAAAAGCAGATCATAAAATGACACAAAGTATAATCAATACCATGACTCAAAAGCTCGAAAAAGAAAAGCTTATTCAGCAGCATGGAGCACAACCCTATACATATAAGACTTACTGGAAAAAAGGCTATTATGAACTGGAGCTGAAACTGGCAGACCACCAGAGAAAGGAACTGGTTAGAAGCTATCATAAAGGAGACTTCTCTCTTGAGATGATCAGAAAAAAAGAATGGGAACTTGATTTTTGGACCACCACCATTGATCAGGAAATTGAAGCTCTAAACAGTCATATATCAGTAACAAAAGAGTAGGTTTTTACTTTTTTGACTTAAGTCAAAGTTTTTTTTTCGCTGTACCAGGACATTTGCACCGAATATTTTAAACAACATTATGAGTACAACATTAGAAAAAGGACAGACCATCAATTTCTATAAAGCGACCATGCCGATTATTCTTTCCGTATTTACCATATACCTGACAATAGGAATTGCTTTGGGCGCGCTTCCGAAATTTGTCCAGAACAATTTAGGATTCAATAGCCTGATCATAGGGCTTGTGATCGGACTTCAGTCGCTGGCAACACTGGTGACCCGGGCTTACTCCGGAAAGATAACAGATACAAAAGGTGCGAAAAAAAGCAAAATGTCAGGAGTTATACTCTCTATCATCGCCGGAGTGACCTATATTATTGCCGTTTCATGCCAGTCTTCTCCTTTGTTGGCACTGGGTTTCCTGCTGCTTGCGAGAATCATTCATGGGGTAGGCGAAAGCTTCCTTGTTACAGGAGCTTTAACGTGGGGAATCGGGCTGGCAGGCCATCAGAGTTCAGGAAAAGTAATGACCTGGAATGGTATTGCCATGTACGCAGGCATTGCGATCGGAGCACCGTTAAGCATCTGGCTGAGTAAAGGTTTCGGAGAACTTAATGCATTTGTTCTTATTATGATTCTACCAGCGATCAGCTGGATTTCTACAGCAAAACTTCCGGCAGTTCCTGTGGATATAGATCATGTAAGAACTCCTTTCTATAAGGTGATTAAAACAGTAGCGGGACAGGGATTGAGCCTCGCATTTTCTTCTATTGCATTTGGATGTATTGCTTCTTTTGTAGGTCTTTTCTTTATGGAAAAAAATTGGGGTGATGCATCACTGGCTTTCATGACTTTCGGGGCATGTTATGTGCTTACCAGAATTTTCTTCGCTTCTTTTCCTGACAGATTTGGAGGCTTTAGAGTGGCTTTTGTCTCACTGATTATTGAAGCAGCAGGGCAGATGATGATCTGGACTTCAGGATCAAAAGAAATGGCGATCATAGGATGCGGACTGACAGGGATAGGGTTTTCGCTGATTTTCCCGGCATTGGGGGTATTGGCTATCCAGAAAGTAAAACCACAGATGAGAGGAACAGCTTTGGGTGCCTATGTAGCTTTTGTTGATCTTTCATTGGGATTGGCAGGTCCGGCTGCGGGTCTTGCCGCAGGATGGTTTAATTATCAGACGGTTTATCTCTTCGGTGTAATCTGCTGTATCCTCTCTATGATCATCTTAATATTTAACAAAAAATAATGATTTTAAACAATGACAATGAATTCAATGACAGCGAGAAAAATACGTTCTGTATTTACCGTTAAAAATAAGAAAAATATCACACCGCATCTGATTCGGGTGGTATTCAATATTGATGAACATCAGATGGAACTATTAGCGAATGTCCAATCAGGATCCAACAACAAAATTTTTATTCCTGTTCATACGGAAGATCAAAGTCCGGAGTCGGTATTGATCACCAGAACCTATACCAACCGGAAGATTGATCTTGAAAACAGAGAACTGTCGGTAGATTTTGTAGCGCATGGTGACAGCAGCCCGGCATTAGCATGGGCATTAAAGGCAAAACCGGATGACCTGCTTGAAATAGGAATGAAAGAAAGTTCGCGGCCTTTGGTGCCTGAAGCAGATTTTTATCTGCTCATTGGTGATGCAACGGCATTACCTGTTATTTCTGCCATCGCAGAACAGCTGCCTTCTTTTGTAAGAGCCAAAGTATTGCTGGAGGTACATGGAAAAAAGGATGAAACCGTGCTTTGCTCAGCTGCCGATTTATCTGTAGAATGGGTGTATAATCCACATCCCGAACAGGGAAGTCAACTCGCAGATCTTGCCAGAGATTATGAATTTCCGACTGGAATGTTAAAAAAATACATCTATGCCGCAGCTGAATATACCACCATAAAAGAAATTCGCAGCTATTTCAAAACTGAATTGTGCTGGGATCCCCACGGAATACATGCTGTTTCTTACTGGAAATCCGGTCAGTCCGAAGACGAAACATCCAGAGACAGACAGATACAGAGAGATTGAGCATTTATTCCTACATTTGTGACTGATTTTAAATAAATGGAAGAACTCTTAGTTTCATATATTAAAAGCAAAATATCGGTAAATGATGAAGAGATGGATATCATCCTTTCGCATTTCAAACCGATGAAATTAAAAAAGAATGAACTGCTTCTTGCCAACGGACAGTCCAGCCAAAGAACTTTTTTTGTCGTTGAAGGTTGCCTCCGTATCTTCTTTATCAATGAAGAAGGGCAGGATTCTACCCGGTATTTTGCTTTTGAAAATCAGTTTGCAACTGCTCTGGTCAGCTTCATCACCTCAGAACCGTCGGATGAATTTATCCAGGCAGTAGAAGATTCAGAAATCTATTATATCACCCACGCAAGCTTTTATCATCTGCTGGATCAGATTCCGCAGTGGGAAAAATTTTACAGAATCTATCTGGAAGGGGCTTATGTAAACAATACCCGGAGGTTAATGTCTTTTCTCGTTCAGGATGCTCTGGAAAAATACCGCCAGCTACTGGATGAAAGTCCGATTATCGTACGGAGACTCTCCAACAAAATGGTGGCTTCATACCTTAATATTTCCCAGGAAACATTAAGCCGACTGAAATCAAAACTCTGATTCTATCTGATATTTATACCTGTCAGCTGTATTTCTATTTACCCTTAATTTTTAACCTCTAAAGTCTAATATCTAACATCCACTTCGTTCTTTTTGACCCAAATCAATGTTTTCCATCCGGCCAGTCCGCAAATTTGTATTCAATAATTCAAAATATGAACAGCAAGATCAAAACTTCTGATTTTTTTATGGGTATTATTCTTTCAAAAAATAAAATTGCTGAAAACACTTTTCATATCAGGGTTCAGAGCAGGGACTTTTCACAGATTCAATATACTGCAGGATGTATGGCGGAATTTTTCCTTTCTAACCCTTATTATAGTCCCTGCAGTGAAGCCAGGGAATATGCGTTCTGGAATTACGAACCGGTATATCATACGGCTGATTTTGCTGTCAATATAAAAGAGAAGGATAAAGCTGCAGATTGGATCAAAGCAGTTGAGGAAGGTGACACTGTCTTTTTCAGGAACATTTCGGGTCAATTAATGTTAGATGATTCGGGAAGTCATTATTTTCTTATCGGGGATTCTAAAGCATTATCATATCTTTATGAAATCAACAGAGCTCTGGCTGTCAGCAAAAAAGTAGACAGCCTTATCTATACTGAACGGAATGAAGAATTATTCTCGGATCTGGACCATAGCTTTCCATTGACATTTTATCTCATCGATTCTCTGAAACCGGAGAAGATTATTGAAATTGTAAAGCAAAATTTTCCAGAGACCTCTAAAAACACCATTGTCTATATTCTTGGAAATACTGAAATCAGTTCGCTGATCTCTAATTATTTACAGGGTAATTCCTTTTTTGATATCAGAAAAATATATCTGAAAGACTTTTGAAACCTGGAAAATTCTCATAAAATTAATACTGACAAACATTTTTAGAAAAAATTTAAGCCCTATATTTGCATCGCAATGTTAAAATGGCTTTCCATAGTGTGTTCGATGATGTATGTGCTTGCTACCACCAATATGGCGGAAGTACTAAAAGTGCCTCTCTTTGTGGAACATCTGATGGAATATGAAGGTAACTTCGCAGAGTTTGTCATGGAGCACTATGACAATCACAAGGAAGATTCAGATTGGGATACAGACCAGAAACTGCCATTCATCAATCCACCCATTGTTCTCACGGTTAATGCACAGCTTCCTGAACTTATTTTTCACATAGAAAAACCTAAGGAAATTACCATACCTCAGAAAAACAGTACCTATCAGGAAAAAAACTTTCCAAGCCTTTGCCTGTCGAGAATTTTCCAGCCTCCACGACTTTCTTAATTGATTTTAAATTGAAAATTAATGCTTTAGGATTTTTCCTTGAAGCAGTCAATTTCTTGTTACCTATCAATTAATAATTTTTCCATGTTAAATAAAATTATTGAGTTTTCTGTAAAGAATAAACTCATCATTGCCCTTTTTACAATGGGGCTCATCCTTTTTGGGATCTATGAAACCACCAAACTTCCTATTGATGCCCAGCCGGATATTACCAACAACCAGGTTCAGATCATTACAACAGCACCTTCTTATGGAGCGGCAGACATAGAACGTCTTGTTACTTTTCCTATAGAACAGGCTGCGAGCAATATCAGCGGAATCACTGAACTCCGTAGTTTTTCCCGTTTTGGACTTTCACTGGTAACCGTCGTTTTTGATGACAAAACCGATGTCTACTGGGCACGTCAGCAGGTTCAGGAACGTCTTCAGCTTGTTCAGGAAAACATCCCTGAAGGCATAGGGAAGCCCGAACTGGGACCAATTTCGTCCGGACTCGGAGAAATTTTCCAATATGTTGTAAGAGCCAAAAAAGGCTATGAAAATGTCTATGACGAAACTGAACTCAGAACCATTCAGGACTGGGTGATCAGGCGTCAGCTTTTAGGAACAAAAGGAGTAGCAGATGTCAGCAGCTTCGGAGGCAAGCTGAAACAATATGAAATAGCAATTAATCCCAATAAATTACAGGCTTTTAACATCAATATCAATGATGTTTTTGCCGCATTGGAAAAAAACAATCAAAATACCGGTGGTGCTTATATCGAGAAAAAAGAAACTGTTCTTTTTATCCGGAGTGAAGGCCTTTTAGGAAGCACGGAAGATATCGGAAATATTCAGGTAGCAGATACCAAAGACGGAATTCCGGTTCATATCAAAGATGTTGCCTCTGTTAAGATCGGCTTTGCAACGAGATACGGAGCCATGACCTATAATGACACCGGAGAAGTGTCAGGCGCTATCGTTCTGATGTTAAAAGGTGAAAATGCCAACGAGGTGATCGGAAACATCAAGCAAAGGCTTGAAAAGATTCAGGAATCTTTACCGGAAGGCGTTGTGGTAGAACCTTTCCTTGACCGTGCTAAAATGGTAAATAATACAATCAGCACCGTAAAAACCAACCTGATGGAAGGAGCGCTGATCGTTGTTTTTATCCTTGTTTTGTTCTTAGGAAATTTCAGGGCAGGATTACTGGTTGCTTCGGTCATTCCCTTAGCCATGCTGTTTGCTATCATCATGATGAATATTTTTGGTGTGGGTGGAAACCTGATGAGTCTAGGAGCACTTGATTTCGGATTGATTGTAGACGGAGCTGTTATTATCGTAGAAGCCGTTCTGCATCAGCTCGCGCATAAAAAGCATTTCGGGAAAGACAATATGCTCAGTAAAAAGGAAATGGATGAACAGGTATCCAGCTCTGCTTCAAAAATGGTGAACAGTGCCGTTTTTGGACAGATTATTATCCTGATTGTTTATCTTCCGATTTTTACGCTTCAGGGTATTGAAGGGAAAATGTTTAAGCCTATGGCTCAGACTGTTGCTTTTGCTTTAGTGGGAGCTTTTTTACTTTCCCTGACTTATATTCCCATGATGAGCTCGCTTGTTTTAAGCCGCAGGAAAAAAGAAAAAGACAATATTTCAGACCGGGTACTGGCTAAAGCGGAAGCAGGCCATCAGAAACTCCTTATGAAAGCGCTTAAGTTCAGAAAAACAATTCTCCTCGCTGTTTTAATCCTTTTTGCAGGAGCTGTTGTTATCCTTTCAAGAATGGGAGGGGAATTCATTCCATCTCTGGAAGAAGGAGATTTTGCAGTTGAAATGCGTATCCTCCAGGGAAGTAATATCAATGAAACGAAAAAAGTAACCAGCAAGGCTGCCGGGATTCTTCTGAAACAGTTTCCTGAAGTGGAAAAAGTGGTTACCAAAATCGGTAGTGCAGAAATTCCTACAGAGCCTATGCCAATGGATGCAGGAGATATGATCATTGTCTTAAAACCTAAAACAGAGTGGACTTCCGCGACATCATTTCCTGAACTGTCAGCAAAGATGAGCGAAGCCCTCAAGGTGATTCCTGGATTAACCACAGGATTCCAGTTTCCTGTGCAGATGCGCTTCAATGAATTGATGACAGGAGCCAGGCAGGATGTCGTATGTAAAATTTACGGTGAAGATCTGGACAGCCTGGCGCTATATGCCAAAAAGCTGGGTGGAATCATTAATACAGTGAAGGGAGCTCAGGACCTTTATCTCGAACCTGTTGTAGGAGCTCCTCAGGTGGTTATTGGGTACAACCGCGCAGAACTTTCCCGTCATCGTATTTCTGTGGCAGAGATCAACAGGGTGATCAATATGGCTTTCGCGGGGCAGACTGCAGGAGCTTTATATGAAGGGGAAAGGAAGTTTGATATTGTAGTCCGTATGGATAATGAACATAAAAAAGATATCACAAGCATCCAGAATCTCTTGGTTCCTGCAGCTTCAGGAGAACAGATTCCGTTATCTCAGTTAGCGAGGGTAGAATTGAAAAACAGCCCGAATCAGATTCAAAGGGAGGATACCAAAAGAAGAATTGTTGTTGGGTTCAATGTTCGCGGAAGAGATGTACAGAGCATTGTGGAAGAACTTCAGAAGAAGGCTGATAAAGAGCTTAAACTGTCTTCAGGATACACGATCTCTTATGGAGGTGCTTTTGAAAACTTAAATGAAGCCAAAGCCAGACTGGGAATTGCCGTTCCGATCTCATTGGTGATGATCTTTTTACTGTTATTCTTTGCATTCGGTTCTGTAAAACACAGTTTGATCATTTACACTGCGATCCCTTTATCAGCCATAGGCGGTGTCTATTTTATGGCTTTACGAGGAATGCCTTTCAGCATCAGTGCAGGAGTTGGGTTTATTGCGCTGTTTGGGGTTGCTGTACTTAATGGAATTGTTTTGATATCAGAGTTTAACCGATTAAAAAAGAACGGGATAACCAATACCAGCAGAATTGTATTGATGGGAACAAGAATCAGACTGCGCCCGGTTTTAATGACTGCGTTTGTAGCTTCTTTAGGATTTCTTCCGATGGCATTGAGCAGCGGAGCAGGAGCAGAAGTACAGCGTCCACTGGCAACAGTAGTTATCGGAGGATTGATGCTGGCAACGTTACTGACGCTATTTGTCCTTCCTATTCTCTATGTCTTATTTGAACCTATTAATAAAAAGAAAATGAAATTCTCTAAAAAAAATAATTATAAGAAATTGTCTGTCCTCATATTGCTTCTTTCTGTAGGAGGAATCAATGCTCAGGAAAATATTACCTATGCAGAAGCTCTGGAAAAGGCTTACCAGCAAAACGGTACGCTTAAAAATTCAAAACTGATCTCAGATTACCAAGAGAAACTTAAGGGAAGTTATCTCGATATTCCACAGCTGGAAGTAGCAGGAGCTATAGGTCAGATTCAGGGACAGGAAACAGACAATTCTTTTTCTGTATCTCAAAGGTTCAGTTTTCCGACTGTGTATTCAAAAAGAAAGCAGATGCTGGATGCTTCGTGGACGGCAAGTGTGATTAATCAAAACCTTACCAAAGCTCAGCTCACAAAAGAAGTTTCGGAGGTTTTCTACAGAATCTTAACACTTCAGGAAAAGAAAAAAGTACTCGAATATATCAGCCGTCTCTATCAGAATTTTGCAGAAAAAGCCAGTTTAAGATTAAAAAAAGGAGAAGCCAATATTTTAGAGGAATCTACCGGATCCATTCAAAAAGAGCAGGCAGATCTTCAGTTGAATACGCTTGAAAATGATCTGGATATTGCCAAACTGCAGCTCCAGTTACTGCTTCAGTCCGAAACACCTTATCAGCCTGTGGCTGACCAATCCATTATGGATATCAGTCTGCACTTCTCTGAGAAAGCCATCAGTGAGCACCCAGAGCTTCAATATCTGCAACAGCAGATCAAAATAAATGAAGCTGAAGTACAACTCGAAAAAAGCAGACTTCTTCCGGAACTTCTTGTAGGATATACCAACCAAAGCATGAAGAACATTAATAATAACCGTTTCAATTCCGTTCAGGTCGGTGTAGGTATTCCTCTGTTTACCAAAGGACAGAGGGCATTAGCTAAAGCTGCTCAGGCCAAAATTGCTGTTTCTGAAAATGAATACCAGCGTAAAGAAGTTGAACTTAAAAGCAGAATAAAGCAGCAGGTCAGCAATTATATGAATCAAAAGAAGATCATTGAAAACTATGAACAGAAACAGCTTCCGAAATCGGAAACCATTCTGGCTGCTGCACAAAAACAGATGGATGCCGGGGAGATCGATTATATGACCTGGGTTTTATTGGTCAATCAGGCTGTAAAAACCAAAGCAGATTACATTGATCACCTGGAAAAGCTTAACCAGATCGCAGCAGAATTTAATTATTTAATTTCAAAATAACAGCGGAATGCAATTCAAAAAAATATCTATATACAGCCTAAGTTTAGCGATTGTTCTATCTTCATGTTCCGGAAAAAAAGAAGAAGAAAAAACAATATACGAAAATAAAAAATTCGCCCAAAATAAAGACCATACTGTTCAGCTTTCGGACAAGCAGCTGCAGACAGTAGGAGTGACGACGACGATGATTCAGAACCGAAATATGGTAAAGCTGGTCAGACTGAACGGAAAAGCAGAGATTGCTCCTTCACATATGAGCTCGGTTTCCAGTATTATGGGCGGACATATCAAGTCTATCAATGTCATCAGCGGAAGCCATTTCAAAAAAGGGCAGGTCCTGGCTGTGGTGGAAGATCCGCAGTTTATACAATTGCAGCAGGATTATCTGGTTACAAAGGCACAGCTTGAATCTGCCAGACTCAACCTGAACCGTCAGAAAGATCTTAATACCAGTAAGGCGAGCAGTGATAAAACCCTTCAAACCGCACAGGCCGATTATTCTACATTGAACGCTACTTTAAAAGGACTGGAAGAAAAACTGAGGATCATCGGAATCAATGCCAGGGGGCTGAGTTCAGGGAATATCAGGAGCAGAATCAGTATTCATGCACCTTTCAGTGGATTTGTAAGTAAAATTACGGTTAATAACGGTCAGTATATCAATCCGGCTGACACCTTATTTGAACTGATCGATCCGGCAGGATTACTTCTTGAACTTAAAGTTTTTGAAAACGATGTCAATGATATCAAAACAGGACAGGAAATTGCAGTGTACAGCAATGAAAATCCTGATCTTAAATTAAATGCCAAGATTGTCAGCGTGGTTCCCAGCATTGAAAACGGAGGGGCAGCTATGGCGGTTGCTAAACTTTCGTCTGCCCATTCTGAATTCGTAAAAGGAATGTATATCAATGCAGAAGTAAGCATCAGCGGCCGTAATACTTTGGGACTTCCCAATGAATCGGTAGTTTCTTTCGAAAACAGAAACTATGTTTTTGAGGATCTTGGAAAAGGCAGTTATAAGATGATTCCGGTTACGGCAGGAATTTCTGATGACCAGTTCACAGAAATTCTGAAAGCAGATTTCCTAAAGGATAAAAAAATAGTACAGAAAGGGGCTTATAGCCTTCTGATGATGCTTAAGAACAAAGCGGAATAGAAGTTAGTATTCACAATAATAACCTGCGCTATCCGCCCGATCTGTAAGAGAAAATAAATCAGGATTTGTTTCTCAAAAAACTTTGCAGACCAGGCAGATAGCGCATCTTATATAAATATCAGAGATAACGATGCCGGTCTTCCCAAAAGGATGATATTTAACATATTTCCGATTTTAACAAGTATTATTTGATGCATAGCTAATATTAAAATGATAAATTTAGGTAATTAAACTCCATACGAAGCCGCTCATTTCAATAGAAACAGAAGAGGATTTCGGGATTTTGATTCCATTCTTAAAGAAAGAATTTTTATCTAAATAAAATGACACATAAACCGTTACACAATTTTCATATTCCAGTGATGGGTCTGGCGTATACCATAGACAGCCCGATCCGCGTTGCCCAGTATGGAATTTCTTCCGTAATTTCCATTATCGATGATGAGATCCTGGAAAAAATGAAAGGCTTTTATAACAAGAAATTTAATCTTGATTATTTAGGAATTTCAACAAAAACAGAAGATTACAGGGCCAAAAGAATTACCGCTTACCTGGACATGGTGGATGATATCGTGAATGAAAAATTTGAATCTTTCAAACAGGAAATCACCAAAAACAAGGAAGCTTTAAAAAACTTTATGGCCATACTGCCCAATACTTCTGATCTGAAAAGCGGACTTCAGAATCTGATCAGTCAAAAAGACAATCTGGGTTCAGGCATCAAAAATTTCATTGAATCCAATCTGAAACCCGGAAGTATCGACGTCAACATTATGACGAAAGTTGACAAAGACAACTACAAGAATGACGAGCAGCTTCCAGTGATGTTCAATGATGCCCATGCTTCGCTTCGTGGTTTTGCACAAAGTAAATTATCTTCTTCTATGGTCCTTTCTGCCGGGATGAACCCCCGTCTTTACAGCTATATTGAAGAATTTGATGATTTTTTTCCTGACCGGAACGGCATTCTGAAAAAGAAAATTATTCTGAAAGTAAGTGATTTCCGTTCAGCAATGATCCAGGGAAATTTTCTGGCTAAAAAAGGATTATGGATTTCAGAATACAGAATAGAATCCGGACTGAACTGCGGAGGTCATGCATTTGCTACGGAAGGCATGCTGCTCGGACCTATCATGGAAGAGTTTAAACAGAAAAAGAATGATCTGATCCAGTCTGCCCACGCACTAATGATCACTGCACTGGAACAGAAAGGAAAACATACGGTCTCTGAACCTTTGCCTATGAAAATTACGGTTCAGGGGGGAGTAGGAACTTCGGAAGAACATGAATTTCTGCTTGAAAACTATCTTGTAGACAGTGTAGGATGGGGATCACCATTCCTCTTGGTTCCTGAAGCTACTTCTGTAGATACAGAAACCAGAAATCTGCTTCTAAAATCAGGAGAAAAAGATTTTTATCTGAGTAACATGTCACCTTTGGGCGTTCCTTTCAACACCGTAAGAGGAACATCGAATGAATTATTAAAAGAAAAGAAAGAAGCTGCCGGAAAATACGGAAGTTCGTGTCCTAAAAAACTGTTGGCCCTAAGCAAAGAGTTTTCACCTCAGGGAACCTGTACCGCTTCTAAGAAGTATCAGAACATTAAGTTAAAAGAACTTCAGGCTGATCAGGAACTAACAGCTGAAGAATTTGGACGGAGAAAAACTGAAATTACAGATAAAGCCTGTCTGTGTGTAGGATTGGTGAATGCCGCTTATATAGAGCAAAACATGGAAATAAAAGGAGAAAAGCAGGGCGTAGTGATATGTCCGGGACCTAACCTTGCCTTTTTTGATAAGGAAGTTTCGCTTTCTGAAATGGTTAAGCATATTTATGGAAACGCTAATGTTCTTCCGGACAACCAACGTCCGAATATGTTCATCAATGAACTGAAAATGTATGTTGATTATCTAAAAAAAGAAATTGCCGGTTCTTCAGCACAGATTACCCATTCCCAAACAAAAAAATGGAATGCGTTCAAAAAAAATATACTGGAAGGTATCGAATATTATCACAACCTTTTTCAGACATCAACTTTCTTTAAAAGTGGATGGAAAACCATAGACCTGCAACTGCAGGAATACAAACTGATGCTGACAGCCATTGAGGTTCCTCAGGTTGAAAAGTAACAGTCTTTTTTTTAATTGATAGATCAAACAGCTTTCATCGCGAAAGCTGTTTTTGTATTTGATCTCCGTTCTGTTATTAAAAAAATGAGTAATAATAAGTGTTTTCATTTATAATAACTATAAGCCCTATGCTTATTTTGAATCTGAAATCCTCTCTTATATTCCGTACCTTAGATGTTTCTTAATATTTTAATTACAATTCATTTTTATGGAAAAACGGAAAATAAAAAATACTGATCTGTCGGTAGCACCTCTTAATTTTGGGGGAAATGTTTTCGGATGGACACTTGACGAAAAGCAGTCTTTTGATATATTGGATAAGTTTACAGATTCGGGATTCAATTTTATAGATACAGCAGACACCTATTCATGGTGGGTGAATGGCAAAGGAGGTCAGTCTGAGGAAATCATCGGAAAATGGATGAAAAGCCGTTCCAACCGTCAGGATATCGTATTAGCCACGAAGGTGGGATCCGAAACGAAAGAGCATGGTTTTGATATCAGCAAAAAACATATCCTAAAGTCTGTGGATGAGTCTTTACAGAGATTACAGACCGATCATATTGATCTTTATTATACTCATTTTGATGATAACATTACCCCGGTAGAAGAAACACTTTCGGCGTATGACGAGATCATCAAAGCCGGAAAAGTACGGTATATTGCCGCTTCCAATCTTTCTCCGGAACGTTTGAAAGCATCCTTTGAGGCCTCAGAAAAAAATAATCTTCCAAAGTATGTTGCATTGCAGCCTCATTATAATTTAATGGAAAGAGAAGGTTTCGAAAAAAATTATGCTCCATTGGTAGAAGAGTTCGATCTAAGTGTATTTTCCTATTGGTCATTAGCAGCAGGTTTCCTTACAGGAAAATACCGTACAGAAGCAGATCTGGGCAAAAGCCAGAGAGGTGAAGGCGTAAGAAAATATCTGAATGACAGAGGTCTTGAAGTGCTGAAAGCTCTGGATAAGGTTAGTGAAAAGCACCAGACCACACAGGCAACCGCTGCTTTAGCATGGCTTCTTGCCAATCCTTTAATCACAGCACCTATTGTAAGCGCAACCAGCGCTTCTCAGCTGGATACTTTATTCAATGCTCCAAAACTTGTTTTGGACCAGGAAGATATTGAACTGCTTAATCAGGCAAGCAACTGATTTAATCTTAAAAAGTTCATTTTAAATACACAATATCCGTTCAGCAAAACTGAACGGATATTTTTGTTATTTTTGGTGGTTGAAAAATTAGTCAGAATACTCTTTTAAAAGCTGTCTGTAGCTCATCAGAATAGATGATTTGGAGATAAACCCTACAAAATCATTATTTTCGCTGGTAACGGGAAGATTCCACACTCCGGTATCATCAAAGACCTGAAGAATCTCCAACGGTTTATTTTCGCGGTAAATAACTGCCGGTGGTGCTTTCATAATCTGAGCTACGGTTTGCGGGTTATCTATTTCCTTATTAAAAAGATAGGGACGGATGTCATCCAGAGTCAGAATCCCCTTCAGTTTTCCAGCGTCATCTGTTACAGCAAAAACATTTTTATTTCCATTTTTCACCTGTTCAAACAGTTCAGTGACAGATGCATTTTCATTGATGGTCTCAGAATATTTGTCGATAAAATCCTCTGTTCTTAAAGCAAAAAGAAGGTTCTTATCATGTTTATTAGTGAATATTTTCCCCTGATCGGCAAGAGATTTCAATTCCGGAGAAATCGGGGAAAACCATTTGGCAATAAGATAGGAGATAATGGACACAATCATTAACGGTATAAAAAGATCATACCCAAAACTGGATTCGGCAATCAGAAATATAGCGGTAAGCGGAGCATAAAGTACACCGCTCATGGCTCCTGCCATTCCCACCAGAACAAGATTCGTTACCGGAACATCTGTAAATCCGATATGCTGGCAGACCAAAGCAAATAAATAACCGACTGTACCACCTGCAAAAAGAGAAGGAGCAAAATTACCGCCATTACCTCCGCTGAATATCGTAAAAGATGTCGCGAAGGCCTTTAAAAGACAGACCAGCACCAAAAAGATAATAATGGTCCATTCGCCGATTTCAAAATACCTGAAAAAACTGTTTCTGATGATGGAATGCGTATTTCCGTTTGTAAATGCTTTTACGGTCTCGTAACCCTCTCCAAACAACGGAGGAAAAAGAACGCACAGTAATGATAATACCAAACCTCCGAACATTGCCTTACGCATCCTCGAAAGCTGGAGTCCTTTGATAAAGTGTTCTACTTTTTGGGAAATGACCACAAAATATCGGGCATAAAGCCCGGTTACAATGCCGAGGATCAGATAATACGGGACATTTTTATAATTAAAAGGTTCACGGGTATAAAACCTGAAAAGCACATCCTCCTGAAGCAGAATTCTCGACAAAAGACTTCCGCAGACCGCCGCTACAACAAGAGGAATAAAGTCTGTAAAAACAACGCCTGTAAGAAGGATTTCAAAGGCAAACATGATTCCGGCAATCGGAGCATTGAACGCGGATGCGATACCTGCCGTAGCACCAGCTGCCAAAAGGAGTGTCCGTTCTTTATAACTGAGCCTGTACGTCTGAGCATAATTGGATCCGATCGCGGCACCAGTAACCGCTATAGGGCTTTCCAGTCCTGCAGAACCACCAAGGCCAACCGTCACCGCACTCTGAATGACCTGTGAGTACATTTTTACCGAAGCTACAATACTTGAATTCTGGGCAATTTCATACAGAATGGCACCAATCCCTTTTCTGTCCTGGCCTTTAAACAAAGTAATTACGATACCTGTCGTGAGCACAATTCCCAAAAAAGGAAAGACAATATAAAAGAGAATCTGATATTCAAAATGGATATGGGTAATAAAATTGTGAATCGTGTGCACCAGTGTTTTCAGAATCACTCCTGCAAGGCCAGCTGTACAGCCAACCAGAATTCCGGAGAGGACAAGAAACTGGTTTCTGCTGAGCCTGTTGTTCAGCCAATGAAGGATGAGTTCATAGCTTCGCGCCTTTTCCAGTCCGTACTTTTGAAAGTCTCTTTTAAATTTTAGAAAGCTTAAATATTTTTTTTTATTGTGAATTTTCACCTGGGAACCAATTTTAAAACCGTAATGGTTTCGTAAATTTATGAAATATCTTTATAAAAAATTGACCTCTGAAGGGCAAAAAAACCTTTTTCAACCATACAACCATTTGTTATCAAGTTGGTTAAGTGATTTTAAATATTTCTCACCTTTTTTTATGGGAGGCCATATGTTAACATTCCAGCGTCACACTGACAGGATTTTTACTCCTATGGTTTTTACTTCCAAATAATCTTCAGACGGCCTCTGCACGATGTTTGCATCTGATAAAAGATCAACACATAAATACAGTCATATGAAAACAGACGTTTTAACAGAAAAATACAGGTTAGGAATAGGAGGAGTTGCTATTGGAACCGCCTTCGAAAATATAACTGATGAAGAATCCCAAAAGATTCTGCAGACCGCATGGGATTTGGGAATCCGTTATTACGATACCTCTCCGTGGTATGGCCTTACAAAAAGTGAAAGAAGATTTGGCCATTTCCTGAAAGATAAAGACCGTAATGATTTTATATTTTCCACCAAAGTCGGAAGGCTGTTCCATGAAGTTCAGGAATCCGAAGTTCCCCCTACGATGTGGAAAAAACCGCTGAACTACGATTTTAAACATGACTATACCGCGGATGCGATCAAAAGATCCGTTGCAGAAAGCCTTCAGAGAACCGGACTCAATCATATTGATATCGTTTATGTTCATGATTTATCGGAAGATCAGGTAGGAGACCGCTATCCCTATTTTTTGAAACAGGCCAGGGAAGGTGCGTTCAAAGTACTTTCCGAGCTTCGTGATCAGGGAATTATCAAGGCATGGGGTATGGGAGTCAATAAGATTGAGCCAATTTTAGACTGTATTAATTCTGCGGATCCGGATATCTGCCTTTCTGCCACACAATATTCAATTCTTGAACACGAAGATGCTGTTGACAGGCTGCTTCCGGCTGTAAAAAAAGCAGGAGTAAAGTTAGTTTCCGGTGCAGGATATAACTCGGGATATATTGCCGGAAGGGAAAGGTATAATTATAAAGATGTAATTCCCAAAGGAATGCATGAAAAAAGGGCAAAAATAACTGATATCGCCAGAAAATACAACACAGATATTGTACATGCTGCCCTGCATTTTGTACTGGCATCTGATGAATTTGCAGCGATCATTCCCGGAGCCAGCAAATCAGAGCAGGTCAAAGATAATATAAATGCACTTGAATCAGTGATTCCAGCGGATTTTTGGAACGAATTAAAGGCTGAAGGACTCATCTATGAAAAAGCACAGGTTCCCGGCCATTAAAAGCAGAAATAATTTTTATACTTTTAATAAATCATTCAATCTATTTCTATGATTCGCAGACAGATTATTCGGGTTATTCTGATACTTTCAGTTTTTACTGTTCTTTATTCCTGCAGTGATAAAAAAGCAGAGGGCCTCAAAGAACTCCTTGATAAAAATGAATCACAAGTCTCCGCCATGTTGATTGGTGAAAAGGGCTTTGAATCTGCCAAACTGGAGCATCTTATCGCCCGAGATTATACAAAAGCCCTTAACATCATTGAAAAAGAGGAAGCTGAATTCAATAGGATCATCAAAGAGATTAAAAACGTAAATACGGATGGTATTAAAATGGGAAAGGAGGTCCGGCAGACATCCATCGATTATTATCAGGCTCTGAAAGATCTTTTCATGTTCTCAAGAAAGGAAATAAAACAGGAACAGCTTATGCGTTACGGAAAATCTGATAAAGAAATATACGAAGCACAGGACCAGATGACTGAACTCGGCCGGCAGAAACAGCAGTTGTATCAGAAAGTTTTTAAAGCAGATGAAAAACGTTTTATGGTGCAAAAGCAGTTCGAGACTGAAAATAATCTGGATTAATACCCATCTATAATGACACCCGGTACAAAAAACCTCTCATCATGAGAGGTTTTTGTGTATATGAATCAGACGACTTTTGCTTTTCGGATAATCTTTGCCAGCAGATTGGGGAAAAATCGTTTTAGATATGCTCCCATGATTTCCCTTCCGCCAATAGAAGCCTGGTTTTTCTTTCTTTCTATCACAGAAAGCATTTTTCGGGCAAAAACATCAGCAGGCATTCCTTTCATTGTCGCATCATCCATTGTTCCCTGTGCAGAGCCATTACCCGTAACTGCATTAATTGAAACATTGGTCTGTATGAAACCCGGACAAATGAGGGTTACCAGGATTTTCTTTGTAAATAATTCAGCACGGAGCGAATCAAAAAATCCGTGAAGTGCATGTTTTGCCGCGGCATAACTGCTTCGCAACGGAGACCCGAAAACACCCATTAAACTGGTTACCACAGCAATATGACCGCCTCCACTGCTGATCATATAAGGAAGTACAGCTTTGGTAAGTGCTACTGTTCCGAGAAAATCAACATCCATTAAACGCTTATCCACTTCTATATCAGTATCTATGGCCAGCGAACGCTGTGAAAGACCTGCGTTATTGATCAGGATATCGATTTTTCCAAATTTTTCTATTGCTTCTTCCACGATATCCGGCATCTTTTTATAGGCTTCCAAATCTAAAGGTATTACAGCAAAACGGCTCTTATCAAGCCCGGCCTTTTCTGCAACGGCTTCCAGCTGGGTTTTATTTCTTGAAGAAAGAATAATTTTCGCACTGCTGTGAAGAGCCAGTTCTTTAACAAGAGCTTCCCCAATTCCTGATGAGGCTCCTGTGATCCAAACTACTTTATGATCAAAATATCTGCTCATATTTATTTTTATCTAAGATTTAATGGCGGCTATAAAACTCACTGTTAAGCTCTTAATGATTTGAAATTCCGGCAATATGTTTTCCCGCCGTCATTCCTGAAAAAATACATCCTCCGAGAAATGTTCCTTCCAGTGCACGATAGCCATGCATACCGCCGCCACCAAAACCTGCGGCTTCTCCTGCTGCATACAGACCTTCAATAACACTGTCGTCTTCCCTTAAGACCTGCCCATTGAGATTGGTTTTAATTCCGCCTAACGTTTTTCGGGTAAGAATATGGAGACGCACAGCGATAAGAGGTCCATTGTGAGAATCTAATATTTTATGCGGAGCTGCAACCCGACCCAGCTTATCACCCAAATAATTTCTTGTATTTCTTATGTAATTAACCTGGGTGTCTTTTGAGAACTTATTGTCCAGTTCACGGTCTCTGGCTTCGATCTGAGCCTTTATTTTGTCATAATTTAAAAGATTTTCTCCGGAAAGCTGATTCATTCTTTCTACCAGATCTTTCAGATCATCAGAGACGATAAAATCTTTCCCGTGTTCCTTAAAAGCTTCTACCGGCCCCGGTGCTTTTTTTCCAAAGATTCTTTTTAAGAAAAGTCCATAGTCTTTATTTGTAATATCCGGATTCTGTTCCGATCCTGACAGTGCAAATTCTTTTTTAATAATTTTCTGCGTCAGGATAAACCATGAATAAGAAAACCCTGTATCCTGTATATGTTTCAGGGTTCCCAACGTATCAAATCCAGGCAGAAAAGGGGCGGGGAGACGGTTTCCTTTAGCATCGAACCAAAGAGAAGACGGGCCGGGCAAGATCCTGATACCGTGCTTCGGCCATATCGGGTTCCAGTTTTGTATCCCCTCTGTGTAATGCCACATCCTGTCAGGATTAATAATATGTGCCCCAGAATTTTCTGCAATGCCTATCATTTTTCCGTCCACATAAGCAGGCACACCGCACACCATATTTTCAGGAGCCTTTCCTAATCTTTCCGGCCAGTTTTTTCTTACCAGCTCATGATTGGCTCCTATTCCTCCGGATGCAACAATGATATGAGGAGCATGATACTCAAACTGAGAAATGACATTTCTGTTGGTAGCAGCGCCTCTTTCCCGATTGTCATTTTCAAGAATATCTCCTTTGAGACCTTTAACTTTACCATTTTCCAAAATCAGATCCGTAACTCTGTGCCTGAATTTCATCTGCAAAAGACCCTTTTCTCTGGCCTGGTAAGCTTTATCAACAAAAGGCTTTATAACGCCTGTTCCGGTTCCCCAGCTGACATGAAAGCGGGGAACAGAATTTCCATGACCGGTTGCTGAACCGTCGCCTCGTTCTGCCCAGCCTACCATAAACATCAGCTTGATGCCCAGTTTAGATATATAACTGTACTTTTCATAGGCTGCGAATTTCAAATAAGCTTCCGCCCATTTTCGGGGCCAGTAATCCTCTTTACGGTCAAAACCGGCAGTCCCTTTCCAGTCCTGAAGGGCAAGTTCATAAGAATCTTTAATTCCCATCCTGCGTTGTTGTGGAGAATTGATCAGAAACAGTCCTCCAAATGACCAGAAAGCCTGCCCACCTATATTCTGTTCTGTTTCCTGATCCAGTAGAAGCACTTTTTTTCCAACATTGGTAATTTCCATTGCAGCTGTTAGTCCTGCTAACCCTGTCCCTACAATAATAGCGTCAGGCCGGAATTTTTCTTCCATTGTATGATTTGCTTTTGTTTGTACTTGTATGAGATATTCTACAATAAATATATAAAATATTTACAATCAGATCAGTAAAAACAGGTAAAACATCACTATGCTCATCATAGAGCTGATGCCTAATTTCATATCTTTGTTAAAAATAGAAAAATGAAATACCTGTTTATCATGGCCTGTATGGTTTGCTCCATGTTCAGCCAGTTCTCTGCCCAGCAGACACAGGATCCATGGAATGAAAGCCAACTGATGGATCCTGCACTTTTAGCATCAAGAATTACAGCCAATAAAGCAAAAGATGTGATTATTATTTCTGTAGGTCCGGAAGCTGTTATCAAAGGTTCTGTAGATATCGGTCCAACCCATGAGCCTGAAAATCTCGAAAAATTAAGAAACTATCTTAAAAATATTCCCAAAGGAAAAGAAGTGATCATTTACTGTGGATGCTGTCCATTCGTTAAGTGCCCGAATATTCGCCCGGCCTTTAAGCTGCTGCAGGAAATGGGATTCAAAAATGCGAAACTTTTAAATCTGCCCAAAAACATTAAAGTGGACTGGCTGGATAAAGATTATCCTACCAATGATTAATATGAAAACTTTCTTCACCTTTCTTTCTGTATTGATTCTTACAGGATATACAGCAGCACAGCAAACCAAAATAGAAATCGGACAGCAGGCTCCGGAAATCAATCTTTCAAAAACGGACGGCAGTTCATTTTCTCTCTCATCACTAAAGGGAAAAGTAGTTCTCATCGACTTTTGGGCCACCTGGTGTGCGCCATGCGTTGGCGAACAGCCCGAACTGAAAACTTTATACCAGACCTTTTCTGAGCAGGTAAAAGGGCAGGAGTTTGAAATCTTGGGAATTTCCCTGGATAAAAATAAAGAAAGCTGGCAGAAAGCCATAGACCGTTTCAGTATCAACTGGATTCAGGTGAGTGATCTGAAATTTTGGAAAAGTCCTGTGGCAAAAGCTTACGAGATTGAGGAACTTCCCTTTAATGTGATTATAGATGGTCAGGGAAATATTATTGCTAAAAATTTGCACGGAACGAACCTGGAGGATTTTCTGAAGACCTATTTCAATACAAAAAACAAAAGTGTTTCAATGAACTGATAGGGGATTTGGATTGAAGAGGGATTTACTGTTTGGTATAAAAATGGAGAAATTATTCCTGTAAAGTAAAAAAGCCTGCTGTTTTCTAATCTTATTGATCTTATTATCTCTAAAAATGTTTCCGTAATATTGGTGTATATTTATACTCCAATATTTACAAAATGGATAGTCCAATATTCGAACAGATGCTGAACGGTTTTGAACTGAACCGCAGTTCAGACCGGCCAGTGTATCTTCAGCTGGCAGAAATCATCCTTTCCCTCATCAAGACCGGAAAACTTCAGTCCGGACAGAAGCTGCCAAGCTCCAGACAACTGGCGGAACTAAAACAGATTAACCGGATTACCGTTTCAAAGGCTTACGAAGAACTACAGACCCAGGGATGGCTGGAGCGTTTTGTAGGAAAAGGAACTTTCGTATCTTCCTATCTTCCCGAATACAGGCCTGAAACCCTTCAGGAATCCCATCAGCATACCGCACAGAAGCAGGCGGGTTTTAAAATTGATGAAAAAGAGTACCTCGTTTCTTACTCACCAGTCACCGCAAAACTTCATCTGGACGATGGATTTCCTGATCCTAAATTAGCTCCGCTCCATGAGCTATACAGAGCCTACCGAAACCAACTGACCCGAAGTGGATTGTATGACAAATTCGGCAGCTACAGCTATCCGGATGGTTCCATTTATTATAGACAGGCTATTTCAAAACACCTGAATGAAACACGTGCTCTGAAAACCACTTTTCAGAATATCCTTTCTGTAAGAGGCACTTTAATGGGGATTAATGTTGTGTGCAATGGTCTTATAAAACCCGGGGATGTCATTGTTTCCGGCTTTCCGGGATGGGGAAGGGCTGAAGCCAATTTTGTTCATGCCAAAGCTCAACACATCATGATTCCAGTGGATGAACATGGTCTTGTCGTAGATGAGTTAAAAAAAATATGTGCAAAACAGCAGGTGAGAATGGTCTATGTGACTCCACACCATCATTATCCTACAACAGTTCCTCTTCGAATTGACAGGCGCCTGGAATTGCTCAGGCTGGCCAAAGAACATCAGTTTATCATATTTGAAGATGATTATGATTTTGATTTTCACTACAGCCACCGTCCCTTACTTCCGTTGGCAAGTGCAGATGACAGTGGCATGGTCATTTACTGTGGATCATTCAGCAAAAGCCTTTCTCCTGCTTTCAGAATGGGGTATCTTGCCGCTTCTGAAAATGTAATTGAACATCTTGCCAAAGTACGTCTTCTGCTGGATCGCCAGGGAGATCATATTCTGGATAACGCGATGGGAGAAATTCTGAATGACGGAACTGTGCAGCGGTATCTGAGAAAAACACTGGTCGTTTATGAGCAGAAAAGAGATTTCTTTTGTCAGCAGTTGAGTGAGGTATTAAAAGATAAAGTAGAATTTACTGTACCCGCAGGCGGAATGTCTGTATGGACGAAATTTGACAGGTCTATTGATCTGACAAAGCTTGCCGGAAAGGCTTTGACAAAAGGATTATACGTTTCAGATGGAAAGAGTCATCAATATCCTCAATTTGATGAAAACGCATTGAGATTGGGATTTGCTTCACCTTCCCATGAAGAACTTGAAAAAAGTATATCCATCTTGAAACAATTACTCTAACATTAAAATTGGTCTATCTGTTTTATTCATAATGGACTGTTTTTATTATCCAATGTGTTTTTATTTTTGTTCAGGTTAAACAAACAAAATGGAAAATGCACACATTAAAAAAGTCACTTTACAAGATATTGATGAACTGCAAAAAATAGGAAGAAAAACTTTTGAAGAAACATTCTCAGAGAATAATGCAGCGGAAAATATGGACAAATATCTGAGTGAAGGTTTTTCCAATGAGAAACTCTCTGCTGAACTTAAAGATTCAGAATCTGAGTTTTATTTTGCTCTATACGAAAACAATACCATCGGTTATTTAAAGTTAAATTTCGGAAAATCACAGACGGAATTGAAAGATGAAAAAGGAGCAGAGATCGAAAGGATTTATGTTTTGAAAGAATTCCATGGCAGAAAAGCAGGGCAGCTTTTGTATGAAAAAGCTATTGAAATTGCAGAAAAAGCAGGTGCCGAATATGTATGGTTGGGAGTATGGGAACAAAATCCAAGAGCAATCAGTTTTTATAAAAAGAACGGTTTTACGGAATTCGACAGGCATATTTTTGTTCTAGGAACTGAGGCCCAAACGGACATTATGATGAAAAAAACAGTATCAGCAACTTTTTAAAGATCAATATTATGATGAATTTTAACATACAGCCGACGCTGGAGAATGAAAATATCGCTTTAGTCCCTTTGGAAAAGGACGATTTTGAAACTTTATATACATTGGCATCTGATCCAAAAATATGGGAACAGCATCCCAGTAAAAACCGCTGGCGAAAAGACGAGTTTACGAAATTCTTCGAAGGTGCACTGGTGAGCAAAGGAGCTTTTAAAATTGTTGATAAACGGACGAACGCAATCATTGGAAGTACCCGTTTTTATGATTATAATGAAGAAAAAGATATCATCTTCATCGGATATACCTTTTTTACAAGAGCGTGCTGGGGAACCGGAATCAATACGTCTGTAAAAACAATGATGATGGATTATATCTTACAGTATGTTTCAAAAGTAGGATTTCATGTAGGAAAATACAATATACGGTCACAGATTGCCGTAGGACGAATCGGGGGAGAAAAAACAGCAGAGCAGGAAATTGCTTATTATGAAGAACAACCTCAGATCAATTACATTTATGAAATCACCAAAGATAAGTGGGAAGCAATGAAACTTACAACTTAAATAGGGCTCATTGTACATCTAATGTTGGCTAAAAGCTATTTCCAGCTCTGTACTGTGATTCTTTAAGGATTAAAATAATAGATTAAAGTGGCTTTTTACCTGAAATGATATTGTAAAGAACTACAATAATGGCAATGACCAGCAGAACATGTACTAAATAACCGGTACTGATTCCCGGTACGACACCTAACATTCCCAGAAGCCATACTACGATACAAATGACAGCAACTAACCATAATAAATTTCTCATGACTTTAAATTTTTAATGTTATTTCCTCTATTTAATACATATTTTATGCCCTTATGGAATTAATAATGAAAATGTGGTACCTATATTATTTTATTTGTAGACATAAAATAAGGTGAAAGCAGCATTTATGCGAGAATTAAAATGCTCGTAAGCAGTAAATTAACCATGGTAAAATCAGAAATAGAAAGGGACGGAATATTGCTGTCCCTTTTTTTATGGTTTACTTCATTTGATCCACAGAACAACTGTTATCTTCAACTCTACTGATCAGGACATAAAAGAATAAAGCATAAATCATTTGTATTCCCATTGCTTTCCAGTTCTCCACTGTACTGCTTCCAAAAAGGAGCATAATAATTAGTGTGGCTCCTGCAAGATTGGCTATACGGGTCTTAAAACCGAGAATCAACATTACTCCAATGATCAATTCAAGAAAGGGAAGGGCTGTACTGAAGATCTGGACCAAAGGCTTTGGAAGCCAGCTTTTTTCGAAACCTGTGGTCATTCCTTCTACAAAAACAGAAAGCTTAGGGATTCTGGCAAGTCCATGTCCCATGAGATTAATGCCCATAGACAGGCGCAAAAGAAAATAGGCTGTGTTTTTATTCATAGTTGTTATTTTAAGATTACTTTTATTTCTTCAAACTTCCCGCTTAAACGCTAGTTGTTATACATATCTTCGCTGTTATCGATCGGTGTTTCGGGATCATTCACAATCATTTTGGCAATCTCGTCTTTTCGCATATAGACCACTCCCTTTTTTTCTTTGGTATATTTGATGAATTCTTCCATTGCGTGTACCATTGCAGGAGTTCCGCCAATCCTGTCGTGAAAGCTGATGCTCATCATTCTTCTCCTGGAAGCACCTTCTTCGTACAGACGGTCAAACTCAAATTTCAGCTGAGCCAGAAACTGGTCCGGGCTCCAGTTTTTACCTTCAATATTTACAATATCATTATTCCGGAGTGTATACGGCATGACCACAAAGTTTTTTCCGCTTACTTTGGTGATAAAAGGTTCATCACGGCTCAGGTCATCAATATGATAAAGAAACCCAAGTTCCTGTAATACTTTTAAGGTATTCGGGCTTCTTCTGAGCCAGTTACAGTTATAGCCGGTTGCTTTCTGTCCTGTAATTTTTTCCACGGCATCGACACCGTCTTTTACAAAACGTAATTCATCTGCATAATTTTTATCCCACTGGTTATCCCAGGAAATTCCGTGAGCAGCGATCTCGTGTCCTCCAGCAGCGATGGCTTTTGCAATATCCGGATATTTTTCTGCTGCAGTTCCTACGACGTGAGATGTTACTTTGATATCATATTTTTTCCAGAGATCCAGCATGCGGTAAATTCCTTCATTGGCTCCATAGCGGTACCAGCTCTCTGCCGCCAGATCCGGCTGTCCTTTGGGAAGGGGAGTTCCACTGAACGGACTTTCTGCTCCTTCCGGTTGTCCGCCTGTTTCAAACTGCATTGAAACAGAAATCACCAGCTGGGCACCGTTCGACCAGTGTTTTTTAGAAGTGGTTTCGGTTTTTGCGGTCTCTTTTCTGTTCTTCTCAAAACAGGAGACTAAAAATACTGCCGATGCGATCAATAAAGCTGATTGTTTTAAATACTTCATTTGTAATGGTTTTGTTTATGCAAAATTGACCTATAAACGAATGATATATGTTGTAAGAAAATAGGCTAAATTTGTAAAAATCCATGTTACATGAAACGTATTGTCAATTTCAGTTCATTCAATGTGTTCAGTATTGAAAAGGAGATCTGGGACATTGAATATCACAATCATAACTTCTATGAGCTGATCGTCATTGAAAGTGGAAAAGGGACTCATCATCTGAATGGGATTACTTTTACCTATAAAAAAGGAGATGTTTTTCTGCTCAGGCCCAGCGATGGACACGAATTTTCTATAAAAACCAAAACCAAGTTCATTTATATAAAATTTACAGAGCAGCATCTCTGGGAACATCTTCAGGCTGATAAAAAAAGTGAATTAAGCAAGGTTATCCAGCTGTTGATGGAAGACCGCTCTTTCGTATATGAATCTGCCATCAGGAATAAAGCAGACAGGGAACATCTTTTACTGCTCTCGAAAATCCTCCTTCACGAATTCAGCCATAAGGGTTTGTATAACAGGGAGACTTCTTCAGATCTTTTCTCAGCGATAATGACGATTCTAATCAGAAACAGCATGAGCAGCGGTCGTCTGGAACAGATATCGCAAGGCCTTAATCTGACGGAAAGAATTCTCTATTACATCAATGTCAACGCAATGGATACTGACAAAATGAGACTGGAGCATCTTGCCCGCGAGTTTATGCTTTCACCCAATTACATCAGTATTTACATTAAAAAACAGACGGGCTTTTCCGTTCAGCAGCACGTGATGCGTCACAAAATAAAAGCTGCAGAAAAACTTCTGACACAGAGCCGTTACAACATCAATGAAATTGCAGATCGCCTGGGATTTAATGATGCCAGCCACTTTAATAAAATCTTCAGAGCATATAAAAACAGATCACCATCTGAATTCAGAAAAAATGACAAAGCAATCTGATCCTCCATTCTTCTGTTAAAATAATGTATCTTGAGAACATGAAAACAAGCGCAGGAATTTTACTGTTTAAAAGAGACAAAGACCATTTGTATTATTTTCTTGTTCACCCGGGCGGCCCGTTCTGGAAAAATAAGGATACCGGTGCGTGGTCTATTCCAAAAGGAGAGTTTCTGCCTGATGAAGATCCAATGCAACGTGCGCTTATTGAGTTCAAAGAAGAAACGGGGCAGGCAGTAGAAGGAGAGTTTGTACCTTTAATTCCTGTTCAACAGAAAGGAGGCAAAACCGTCTATGCATGGGCTTTGGAAGGCGACATTGAAACTTCAGGACTTTACAGCAATACTTTACATATCGAATGGCCTCCTAAATCAGATAAATTGATCGAAATCCCTGAAGTTGATCAATGGGAGTGGTTCATATCAGAAGAGGCCCAGATGAGAATCAATCCCGCACAGGCAGATTTTATAATACAACTGGAAAAAATAATCAGTGAAAGGGAGTAGATTTTTTATTTTTTAATACCTATAAGCTTTAAGGCATTTACTGCCAGATATATGGTTTCAAAAACAGTCAGTGATTCCACATCAGGAAATGCAGGGGATATCAAATCATTTTTATTAAAAGACAACTCAATACCAGAATCATAGGAAGCCTCGATTCTTACGACAGAGTATCCATTGTAAGCCATGACAAATCCTTCAAACATACAGTTCTGTTCTGCCTTCTGGTACAGCGAGTATTCCTCAAAAGAAGCAGTACCGCTTCTTTTTCCGTCATTATGATCAAGGGATTTCCAGGCAGTATAATTTTTGGGCTCTTTTATTACATTTCCATTGGTGTCTACAGGAACAAACATGCCAAGAGTCAAGGGTTTTCTTAGAAAATTGGCATAGTTTTTCATCAGGCTCAAGGTCTGAAGATCGGCATATCCTTCGTTTGAATAATACTCGATAACAAAATCTGTCATCGGGATCAGCTTGTGGGAAGCTTCAGTCAGCATAATTAGTGTTTTCTTTTCAAAAAATAAAAATAGCATTTTTATTTGCTTTACCCAAGTTTAATACCATTTAAAATCTTCGTTTTAATATAAAGAGTTTTGTTCGTTTTATTTTAATGCAACAAAGTTGCAATATTTGGATTTTTATCTTTACTTTTGCAACAGAGTTACAATAAAAATTAAATCCCCCTCATTTTATGAAATCAAAAATTCTTGATGCAGTAGGAATTTCTGCAGCGGTTTTGTGTCTTATTCACTGTATTGCATTTCCATTGTTAATGATCATTCCATTGGGAATATCACACAATCCTTATATCGATCTGGCTTTCCTTTTTATCGGAGCTGTTGTGGTTTATAGAGTCACCAGGCACATGACGCTCCGCTGGCTTAAACTTCTGTTTTGGATTTCCATTTCCCTGATTTTCATTTCAGTTTTGGCAGACCTGATCTTTGAAACACATATTCCTCTTATCTATGCAGGAGCAGCAGGATTGATTACAGGCCATATTTTAAATTTTAAAAACCATAAACATTAACCCTAATAATCATGAATAGAAGACTGCCTGTAACCGTACTTAGTGGATTTTTGGGAGCTGGAAAAACAACTTTACTGAATCATATTCTGCATAATAAACAGGGGCTGAAGGCTGCTGTTATTGTCAATGATATGAGCGAGATTAATATCGATGCCCGATTGGTTCAAAACCAGGAAACACTTTCAAGAACAGAAGAAAAGCTGGTGGAGATGAGCAATGGCTGTATCTGCTGCACATTAAGAGAAGATTTGATGATCGAAGTAGAGCGCCTGGCAAAAGAAGACCGCTTTGATTACCTCTTCATTGAAAGTACCGGAATCAGCGAGCCTATTCCTGTTGCTCAAACCTTCAGTTATACTGATGAAGAAAGTGGGATAGACCTTTCCCGTTTCAGCTTTGTAGATACGATGGTAACGGTGGTGGACTGCTTCAATTTTATGAAAGATTTTGCATCCGTCGAATTATTGGCAGACCGACATCTTACCGATATGGAAGGGGATCACAGAACCATTGTTAATCTCCTTACCGATCAGATAGAATTTGCCAATGTGATTATTTTAAATAAAACAGATCTTGTAGATCCTGAAACGCTTGGGTTTTTAAGAGCTGCCATTCAAAAACTAAATCCTGAAGCTAAAATGATCAGTTCAGAATTCAGCCAGATTGATTTTAAAGAAATTGTCAATACCAGACTTTTTGATTTTGATAAGGTTCAGGCTTCTGCAGGCTGGCAAAAAGAACTACAGTCCGATCATCATATTCCTGAAACAGAAGAATATGGAATAGGGTCTGTGGTATTCAGAGATAAAAAGCCTTTCCATCCTTTGCGCTTATGGAAATACCTTAATGATCATTATCCGGAGGGAATATTGAGAGCTAAAGGACTGTTTTGGATAGCATCCAGACCGGATGATGCTTTGAATTTTTCCCAGGCAGGAGGATCTTTCAGATTAGAAAAGGCCGGAGTTTGGTGGAGCAGTATGCCATTGAATCATCGCATACAATATACTTCATTTGTAGGAAATCAGAAATTTATTGAAAACAGATGGGATAAAGACTGGGGTGATAAACTGAATGAGCTGGTATTTATCGGTCAGGATCTGGATAAAGAACAAATGCTAAAAGATTTACAGCACTGCCTTATCACCGAACAGGAAAAAGAGCTCTTTGACGAAGGTAAAAGTTTTCAGGACCCTTTTCCTGAGAACATTTAAGCGGAAAAATTCACAATCAATTAACGCAACATTACTTCAATAAATATTATTACTGTTTAACTTGCATAAGAAATTTTATTATCATGAACAGACGTAAATTTTTAAAAGGTTCAGCCTTATTGTCTGGCCTGCTGACTTTAAATCCGGGTGATTTTTTCGCCAGCAATGTACAGGGTGCTCCTGACCCTAAGAAGAAGGCAAAAAATATTATTTTCATGATCAGTGACGGAATGAGTTCCGGTACTTTAGCCATGGCCAACCTCTATTCCCAAAATATTCTCGGGAAAAACGGAAACTGGATGAATCTGTATCATGATAATAGAGTTTCCCGGGCATTAATGGACACCGCTTCTGCCAGTTCTATTGTTACGGATTCTGCAGCAGCAAGCTCTTCTTTCGGGGGAGGATTCCGCGTGAAAAACGGAGTTCTTAATGTAGGAGCCAATGGAGAAAAATATATTCCTGTCTGGCAAAAGTTCAAAAAAGCGGGTAAAAAGACGGGATGTGTAACGACGGTGACTATCACCCATGCAACACCAGCCGGATTTTGCATCAATTCAGACAGCAGAAATGCGGAAAACGAAATTGCAGAAATGTATGCGGAGATAGGTTTTGATGTGATGATGGGCGGGGGTGATGAATTTTTTAATCCTTTAAAAAGAAAAGATAAAAAAGATGTCTATGATCTGTATAAACAAAAAGGGTATCAAATCCTTAAAAATAAAAACGATTTAAAAAATACAGAAAAAGGAAAGAAAATTTTAGGTGTGTTCAATTCCGGAGCTTTGCCTTATTCCATAGACAGGACACATATTCCGGAACTGCAGACTACACCGTCTCTGGCTGAAATGGCACAAACTGCAATTGACCAGATGAAAGATCATAAAGAAGGTTTTGTCTTACAGCTTGAAGGCGGAAAAGTAGACTGGGCCGCTCACGCCAATGATATTGCTGCTTTAATTCATGACCAGCTTGCCTTTGATGAAGCCGTAAAAACAGCTGTTGATTTTGCAGAAAAAGATGGAAATACCATGGTGATCATTACGACAGATCATGGAAATGCCAATCCAGGAACCATTTATGGTGCTGAGGCTACGAAAAACTTTGACAGCATTGCCAGCTATCGGTACACCAATGAATATATTCTGAATGCCATTCATCCGGATTTTAACCTTCAGCAAATGAAGGACTGGATCTACGAGACCAATAAAATAAGTCTTGCAGATGATGAAGCCCAACATTTACTCAGCTTTTATTCAGGGCTTGAAAAACAGGAAGCCGGACTTTATAATTATAAAAAACTGCCATTTAAGGCCTATTCAGATATTCAAAAGAAGCATAATTCTGTCGGTTGGATCAGTATGGACCATTCAGGTGATTATGTTGAAGTTGCTGTATTCGGTCCGGGAAAAGAGCTTTTGCCGGCATTTATTAAAAATACAGATTTACATTATCTGATGTTAAAAGCAGCACAGATATAAACTGTTTTATATCTAATCAATTTTCATAGAAAAATTTAGAAAAGGATACAGAGATTAAGATCTGGGTTTGCTTACATATTTATTACCCTTGATGTAAAAGCGCCAGGGAAGCAATGCGTCTTCCTGGGCGTAGGCAACTCCAATGCGGGGTCCGGCAATAATCTCTTCGGGAGCATATCTGATTCCGTGATCTTCGATCCATATTTCATTTTCGTTCAGGGGTTTTTTATTAAAAGAACGGTCAATACCCAGTGCCTTAGCTGCTGAGCCGGGTCCGGAGGATATGGCCGCTTTATCAGCAGGCATATTCCTTCTGGACTCCATTATTTCCTTACCTGTTAAAGGCTCTATTGCACGTATCAGGACAGCATGGGGTTCTCCTTCAGAAGAGGTTACAATATTAAAGAGGTGATGAATCCCATAACACAGATAAACATAGGAAATACCGCCCTTACTGTATAGTGTTTCCGTTCGGTCGGTGCGGCGGCCTCCATAAGCATGAGAAGCTTTATCCACGATTCCAAAATAGGCTTCGGTTTCTACGATAATACCTGCGGTGACAGAACCGTCTATCTCTGTGAAAAGTACTTTTCCCAAAAGATCTTTGGCAAGAAAAAGAACATCCGGATTCAGATAATAGGAGAGAGGCAGTTTCAAATGCATATATTTTTAAACATTTAAACAAAAATAAACATCTGGCTCTGTTGAGCAAAATAATGAACCGAAAGGATGGTGTAATTTTCTATCATTATAGAATTCGATTACATTATTAAGACAAAGCCCAGTCAACGGCTTTTTCAGCATGCAGTTTTGCGGTTGCAAACAGATCTACTGATACATCCTCAGGTTTGATCAGCAGTTCAATTTCTGTGCAGCCTAAAATAATAGCTTCTGCACCATTTTTGACCAAATCATCAATGATTTTTAAATAGTATTGTCTGGAACTTTCTTTAATAATTCCCTGCACGAGTTCTTCGTAGATGATCCTGTGCACTTCATTTCTCTGTTCTGCTTCCGGAACCATCGTTTCAATACCATATTTCGTCTTATACCGGTTTTTCAGAAAATCTTCTTCCATCGAAAATTTGGTAGCCAGCATTCCCAATTTTGTGTATGATTTCTTTTGAATGGCTTCTGCTGTACTGTCTACAATATGCAGTAAGGGAATATTTGTGTTTTGCTCAATCGCTTCTGCCATTTTGTGCATGGTATTGGTACAGATTAAAATAATATCAGCACCGCCCCGTTCCAGTCTTTGGGCTGCAGCGATCATCTTTTTTTCCAGGCTTTCCCAGTCACCCTGATGCTGTAACATCGCAATTTCACCAAAATCTACAGAATACATCAGGCAGTCGGAAGAATGACTTCCTCCTAATATTTCCTGCGTTTTTCTATTCAGAATTTGATAATATAAAACCGAACTTTCCCACGACATCCCTCCTATAAGGCCAATTACTTTCATACTCTATTTTAATGTTTTTTAGAAAAGAAAGATAGTAATAATCCGTTTACTATTTGTGAAAAACGTTTGATTTCAATAGAAACAGGAAGGTATAGAATAGGGTATTGGCTTTAGTCTCTTAGTGAGTATATTTTTTCATATCTTTAAAAAAACAACAAAAATTGTACATAAGGTTATTGGGTAATTTATTACATCAATAATCCACTTATGTACAAATTGAACGCAGAATCCTATGAAAAATTTGAATTTTATCTTGTTGATTGCTTCACTTATTTTATTTCAGTCATACAATGGGCAAAATCTGGATTTAGAAAAGTTGATTTTGCCAGCCGATCCATTAGAATTAAAAAATTTGGACCTTGCCAATTCGGGAGCAGGAATTGGTGACGAATCCGTCCAGTATTCTTCTTACTTTACTGATGAAGTCCAGTTTCTCAATTTCGCTGGAATCCCTATTAAAAATGAAATGAATACCAATACTTATTCGGGAAGTGTGATCCGTTTTTATAATAAAAATGATGCTGAAAGCTTTCAGGGATATACGCTTAACATTAAAAATCCTGAGAGTTTTGCGAAAATATTAGGCTATTTTCTGGCTCATAAAAATAAATTCAAATTGGTTTATGATAACGGAAAAGATCATGAGGAGAGAGCCCGCATCTTTAACTGTCAGGAAAATAAAACGGTATATTTGGTTTTATCCATATATAATAATGGTAAAGCCAGTGGGTATATTGATGCTGTTAATGACCAGGAAATTTCTTTACTGAACTCCAGGCTCGGTGGGACATTTGGATATTATAAAGAGTATCTGAATTACCGTAAACGTAAATCTACCGATTCCAGTTACCTTGATTTTATTAAAGAACCTGGTAATGATCTGTATAAAGAAAGTAATAATTTGAAATAAGACCAAAAGGTATTCACTGCAAATCTATGGACGCTCAACACTCTTTAATAACAACCGAACCGTTTGGATATAAAATTGCCGTTCTTGTAGCTGATCAGTTGCAAAGTGGTACTATTCTCGGGTACTGTCACAGGGATTACTGTGGAATGGCTATGAAGGTAAACGAAAATCAGCAGTTTTTATATGGAGAGTTGTATGATGGCGAAGATTTTCATGTTCCAAGAATTTTTGAAACCAAAGAAATATTTGTTGCCTGGCTTGCTGCTCAATCGACAGAATCACTGGCCCGTAGGGATGATGCTGAATTTTACCGGAACAATCAGGTTATTACAAGAAATCGTTTGATGGAGTTTGTTGGACTTTCAAATGATATAACACTCTAAACCACTGCTATGAAAAAAAACACTGTTTCAGAAAGGTTCTTCAGCTCTGTCAGTAGGGGATTGGTCATTATACCTTTGCTTGTGATTTCGTGCACTCCCGATGCTGTAAAAAAAACTGCACAAAAAACGGAACCGCTCTGCTGGAAGGATATCCGGATTGGAGAACTGCCTCCTGTAGGAGCTTATGATGGAATTGACAGTCTGGTGAAAAAATGGCATTTATGCTATGAACGTATAGAAGCGGGATGCGAGGTAAACGATAGTATGGCGAAATTAGAGAGGGCATATGAGCATTCCAATACCGTATATTTCAAAAGTCTTGAGAAAAAACTGGGAAAGAACTGGAAACAGCAGTTTGACAGGGAACTTCATTTGCTGGACAGCATCAACTGGATCAGGATCAACAGGGAAATAGACAGCCTGAACCGATAATATAAAACAGGCTGAGCGAAATCTTTAATTAATGCAAAAAGAGACCTGTTTCCAGATCTCTTTTGTAGGGTATGATGTTATTTTGCTTTGCTGTTAATAGCCGTATCTGCTATTTTTGTCAGTAATGCATCACATTTTTTTTCTTCGGAAAGGGTAGCGAGCAGGTTATTAAGACATTCCTTTTCTTTGAGAACTTTGGCATAAGCTGCCAACGATCCGTAAGTGGCAATTTCATAATGCTCCACTTTTTGAGCAGCAGCAATAATCCCTGCATCTCTTACAGCTCCCGGTTCAGTTTCTTCCATGATACTCTTTCCTTCATCCAGTAATCCCTGCATGGCATCACATTTTTTAGCCTGTGCCTTTTTTCCTAGTGAAGCAAAACATTCTTCCAGTCTTTTTACGTGAACCTGAGTTTCGTTAAAATGCTTTTCAATGGCAGTCTTCAATTTCTTGTCTGTAGCATTTTTATGCATTTTAGGAAGGGCTTTTACTAAAGCTTTTTCTGCCCAGTAAATGTCTTTCAGTGAATCCTCAAACAAATCCTTCAACTGTTTTGCGGCATCTTTTTTAGCAGGAGTTTTCCCCGTTTTTTTTGTCACAGTTTTCGACGCTGTTTTTTTTGCTGTTTTTTTAGTTTCCATAATAATTATAATTTAGTGATTATTGTATCGTCAGGTGTGTGCAATTATAGGACCACCCTTTATTTACGGGTATTTATGTGGTAGGTAATACCTCATTACTGACAATAAATGACGAAGATTATACTTAAAAGTAAAAATATCCATGATTACTCTTCTTCTTTTCTGAAACTTACCACCTCATATTCATCATTCGAACTGTATTTTTTGCAGCTGTTATCATTAAAGTCTTCAGGCTTTTTCGAAAAGTCTTCAATATACTTTGCACTTTCGCTGGTATCAGCAGGCGTTATAATAATATGGTAGCTTTTCAGTACGGACTCATCCGCGTTCTTTAAAGCTTCTTTTTTATGCTCTAAGGCTTCACTATATTTCATAAGATATTTTTTTAGCTTTCAAAAATAAGTCTGCCGTCGAAAGGCTCACTCCATTTTATAAAAATATGGTCATTAAGTCGGCTTATATTCGCCTGAACAGTTTCAAATTCCCCATTTTCTTTTTTCCTTTCAATGGTTAAATTGGATCCCTGACCGATTTCATCAATGGTAAATTCTAACTGATACTGATTTTCGCTATTCAATACGAAATCTGCTTTTGTGAAATTTTTATGTAACATGGGATAAGATTTTATTTTTAACTTAATGAATAAACTATGCCAATATACACAGGTAATGGATTAGGCAAAAAAAATAAATATTTCATTTAGAAATAACCTTACTGTTATTCAGGAGGATGGAATAATTATTGCCCATCAAAATAAGTATAAAGCCCTTTAATCAAATCACTCCACCTATGAAAATAGCAACATATAATGTGAATGGAATCAATGGCAGATTGCCGGTTTTGCTTCAGTGGCTGAAAGAAGCTCAACCCGATATTGTCTGTTTACAGGAATTGAAAGCTCCACAGGAACGTTTTCCTGTAAAAGAAATCAATGCTGCAGGGTATGAAGCGATATGGAAGGGGCAGAAAAGCTGGAATGGGGTAGCCATACTTGCCAAAGACCTTGAGATCACAGAAGTTCAGACTGCTTTGCCTGGAGATGCGGAAGATATTCAAAGCCGTTATATTGAAGCTATTATTGACCAGATGGTGATCTGCTGTCTCTATCTGCCCAATGGAAATCCCTATCCGGGACCTAAATTTGACTATAAATTAGACTGGATCAAACGTTTTAAAAGACGTACCAACCAGCTTATAAAAATGGAACTTCCCGCCGTATTGATTGGCGATTTTAACATTATCCCGGAAGCTGTAGATGTCTACAAACCTGAACGCTGGGAAAATGACGCCCTGTACAGAACAGAAGTAAGAAAAGCTTACCATGAATTGCTGAATAAAGGATGGCTGGATTCTATCCGTACGCTCTACCCGGATGAAACTGTTTATACTTTCTGGGATTATCTTTATAAAGCCTATGACCGGAATGCGGGCATCAGACTTGATCATATTCTGTTGAGTCCATATTTGCATTCGGGTTTACAGTCCGGTGGTGTCGACAAGCATGTCCGTGGTTGGCCAAAAAGCAGTGATCATGCCCCCGTATGGATCCAGTTGGAAAAATAAAAAATGATATCCTTTACCTCTGACTATTGTATTTCGTGTACCATGCGGAATGTAAGATTGATCCGTGGTTTCATCGCTTTCACAGACTTGGCAATCCGGTGTTCCCAGTGGGTCTGCAGATCTCCTTTCATAATGAGAAGGGAGCCATGCTGAAGTGGCAAGCTGTACTTATTGCGGTGATCATCTGCTTTCCTGAAATCAAAATTTCTTACCTGCCCGAGACTTACGGAAGCTATAACCGGGCGATTTCCCAGTTCGCTTTCTTTATCGCGGTGCCATGCTACAGAATCATTACCGTCACGGTATAAATTAAGCAGTACAGAATTAAACCGATATCCTGATGATACCTCTATCTTTTGTTTTAAAGATAAGAGTTCCGGCAGCCAGGGATTAACAGTAAAATCATTTCCTCCCAGTTTATAAGTTCTGCTTTCATCTCCGTACCAGGCTGTTAACCGTGGGGTAAGAACCATTTTATCATACATTTTCTGCGTTCTCTGTTTCCAGGGGGCAGTGTGGGTCAGAAGCTCCTCAAGTTCGGAAGCTTCATTCTCCGGCAAAAAATGATCAGTATATTCCAGCAGCTCTTCCGGAAACCGGAAAAACTCTTCTGAATCAAATAAACTCAACTGGTCCATTGCAGCATATGTGTTAGGAAATTATGCTTTCCTGCGTCCTGAAACTTTACGGTCTAGATCTTTAATGTCCTGTTTCAGTTCACGGAACATTTCTTTAAAATTATAACTTTCGTAATCACCGGGTTCAAAATCTTCCGGGAAAATTCCTGAAGCATACTGCCAGATTTCCACAATCTCGTTGAATGGGATATCATAAGGCTCATAGAATGAGTTATCAGCGCTTACAGAAACTGTATTTCCTTTTATTTCTTTAAAACGTTTATAGGTAATTCCGTCATTTAAAGTAATGAAAACATAGGTTTTTCCCGGTTTCAGTTCGCTGATGCCTTCTACATATTTTCCTACGATAAATGAACCGTTTCTAAATGGCGGCATAGAGTCTCCGTCTGCCGGAAAAGCTCTATATTTGCCGTTGGTAAGGAATGGCAGAGCAATTCTCTGCAGGCTTTCGATATAACCGACATCGCTGTAGCCTTCAAGGTAACCCATGGAAGCTTTCTGCGGAATGATCTCAATAGTATCATTGCCAAGGTTATCTACCGCTACCGGAAGGACAATTCTGTTGTCCGGAAGCTTCAGCATTTCTTCCATTGGATATTTGCGGATATCTACCGATACCAAAAGGTCGATGCTGACGTGGAAATATTTGGACATCTTTACAAGCAATTCAATAGGCGGTTCAGATACTCCGTTTTCGTACTTGGAATAGCGTACGCGGGAGATCACGAGTTCAGTGGCTACAGATTGCTGGGAGAGGCTTCTTTTTCCTCTCAAAAAACGGATGTTATTTGAAAAAACTGACATTGATACAAAATATATCAACAAATGTACAAATTTTGATTCAAAATACACTAATTTCCAGAATGAATCGTGCATTGGAACCCCTTATTCTATACCGGATTCCTCAATTTCAAACAAAAGTAAACCAAAAACATGATTATTCTGTAATTTCGATCCAGTTTCCTTCAGGATCTTCTATAACACTTTCATAATACCCGTCTCCTGTAACTCTGGTTTCACTGACAATAGAGTATCCATCCTGCCGGAATTTTTCAGTTAAGATATCAACAGCTGCCTTACTTCCTACAGAAAAAGCAATATGTGCATATCCCATCATCAGACCTCTTACTTCTTTATTTTCAATAATGTCCGGGCGCTTCATCAGCTCCAGTCTCGGAGACGAATTTCCTTCAAAACTCAGAAAGTAAGATTCATATTTTTTGACTGGATTTATATATCTGTCATTGCTGAACGTTCCGAAATAGGCCATATAAAATGTTCTCATCAGTTCAAGGTCTTTACACCAAACGGCATAATGTTCAATTTTAATTTTCATTATTATTTTGAATTAATATCTTGCAAACTTATGCAAATTTGCATAAGTTTGCAAGATAAATTTATCAAATATGATCGACAGAAAAATTGTCAAGGCCAAAATAGCTACCCAGTTTGTATTTTTGGTTTGTGGGTTAGGAATAGCAAGCTGGGCACCTATGGTTCCTCTAGCCAGAGACAGATTAGGATTAAATGAAGCCGACCTGGGCCTGCTTTTGCTTCTGCTTGGATTTGGAGCTTTGCTGATGATGCCTTTATCAGGAATTCTGATCAGTAAGCTGGGAACCAGAAAGATCATGCTGGCCGGTGTTTTGTCGGCTGCTGTATTACTTCCGTGTTTATTAATAATTTCCGATACTTATATGATGGGGGCGGCACTGTTTGCATTCGGGTGCAGCATTGGAAGTATAGACGTAGCGATGAATGCTCATGGCGTTCAGGTCCAAAACAGCTATGGAAAGCCCATTATGTCATCATTACATGGATTATTCAGCGTTGGAGGACTGTTTGGATCTCTTGGGCTGGGCTTTCTCATTAAAATGGAGCTTAATCCTGTTCACGCAGCCATTACCATCTCTATTTTACTGGTCTTACTGATGGTTATGCAGTTCAGAAACCTTTTTAATTATACAACAGAAAAAGAAATCATCCTGAAATTCTCTCATATTGATGAAGCCAAAGCTGTTTCCAGTCGCTTTCAGTGGTTCAATTCAAGTGTATTGCTTTTAGGGTTGATGTGTTTTATTGTTTTCCTTTCAGAAGGAGCGATGCTGGACTGGAGTGCTATATTTTTGAGGGATAACAAGAATATTCAGCCTGAGTTTTCAGGAACCGGATATGCTGCTTTCTCTGTAGCCATGGCTGTGATGAGACTGACAGGAGATGCAATCGTAAGTAAGCTCAGCAGCAAAACAGTCGTTATAGCAGGAAGTATCATCGCTTCATTGGGGATATTTATGCTGACAATCAGTCCCTGGATCGGGTTATCGCTTACGGGATTTATTCTTCTGGGCATTGGAGCGGCCAATATAGTTCCTGTTTTCTTCAGCGAGGGAGGGAAAATACCAGGACTGTCTCCGGCCGTTACTATTCCGGTGATTACTACCATGGGATATGCAGGTCAGCTTGCCGGTCCGGCACTGCTTGGTTTTATTGCCCACCATTTTTCTTTGACAATAGCTTTTGAAGCCATAGCTTTGCTGTTTATTGCAGTTGCTTTAATTTATAAATTCAGGAAATCATAAACGATCATGTTAAAAGAAGAGCGTTTCGAAATTATACTTAGCCAGTTAAAAGAAAAGAATAAGGTAAAATTTGAAGATTTGGCCTCACTGCTTCATGTATCCGAAGATACAGTCCGGAGAGATATCGACATTCTTCACCGGAACGGATTATTATCGAAAGCAAGGGGAGGAGCCATATTAAGAGAAAAGGATCCGCTTTCTTTCCATGACAGGCAGTCATTTCTTACCAAAGAGAAAGATATTATTGCCCTGAAAGCACAGCCGTTTCTTAAAAACGGAATGACGGTTTTCATGGATGGAGGCACTACTGTTTGCGCAGTTGTGAGTTATATGCCTCTGGATATACAACTCACAATCATCACCAATAACTATTCACTGCCCCCTATACTCAGTAAATTCAATAATATAGAACTGGTCATGCTTGGTGGAATATATGATCATGAGCTGGCCGTAACCACAGGCGCTGTTACCTGTAATGAAGCGGCTCAGTATATTGCTGATCTTTTCATCATGGGAACCTGTGCTGTAGATGCTCATTTTGGTATTTCAGCCACTTCCATTCCTGACGGAGAAAGCAAAAAAGCAATGGCAGGATCTTCAAAAAAAGTCATTGCGCTGGCCAACCAAAATAAACTCAGACGTACAGAAGTCTTTAAAATAAGTGCTATTGACGCTGTTGACATTCTGATCACAGATTTGGATTCAGCGGATGCAGAGCTTGAACCGTTCAGAAATACAAATATTCAGATTATATAAAAAATATCTGATTGGAGAATCCCCTGAAAATAGCTTTCAGGGGATTTTTTTATAAAAAAAAACAATCATCTAAAACCACTAAAATCATCGTTTTTTGAGATTTTATTCAGAATATTTTTATAAATTCATTTTTGCATCTTCTGTATATCTGCCATCAGGGTACAGGCTCAAGTAGTATTGCGGCCATTTTACCTTATCGTTATCTTTTTGCATCAGCAACTCACATACTTCCCAAATATTATAATCAATAATGTTATCAATAGAATACCCATTGTTGTATGCCATTACATAATATTCTAATGCTGTTTTGTAGTCCTCTTGATAAAAGTAAAATTCTCCAATAACGTTTTCTACTGAACCTCTTTCTGTTTTGTCAACTAGGCTTTCCGCTATTGCTTTTGCTTCGTCCAATTGTTTATTTTCTAAAATTTTGTGAACTTTATTATAGGTAGAAAAAATAACTTTCCAGCATTCCTCTGCAAGATGTTCTACAAAATCTCTAAAATATGTGACACCTTTAATAGTATAGAAAGTATCATCGGGTTGATTCTCCATTTTTTCCCTATAATAACCCCAATCACCCCTTGTGTAATTTTGTTCCTCAGGAATAAATTGCAGGATTTCTTTGGTTACAGGATTGTATGCTGTAAGCTTTCCTCTGTATGCACTAGCAAAAACTATTAACTCTTCATGATTTATCTTATCCTGCAATGGAATATTATTTTTAGTACAAGCTAATTCATAATCTTCTCCCCAATCACCCAAACCTTTCATACATTGATATTCTGTAAAAATAAATTGTTGTAATAAAAAAAAATTATAGTTAAAATAACCGTAATCCGTAGTAATGCCACCTATCTGGCTTAACACCAGCTGGTGTTCATCTATAATATCTAAATCCTGATCTTTAACATCCTCAAAAATACTTAGCCAGCCACAACTTCTGCCTTTGTGTGTCCATGAGAAAAGCGTATGCCGCTGTTGATCTATTTCTAAATTTAATATTCGTGCGGTATTAATCAACGCCGTCATTTTTGGAAATGTTTCCTGAAATTCCTTGTTCAATTTAAAATCAGTATCTAAAATTTTGATTTTCATGGCTTTGGAATGATAGCCATATACCATTCGCAACCTCTTTAAATCAAAGTTTTCTTCAGTATTATTATTCATTTATCTACTCAAATTATTTAATTTACGCTAATTCGTCCTTTAAACATTCATTTTTGCCTTCTTAACATAGTCACATATGGATATAAGCTCTGGTGTTATTGTGTTTATTTTATCGTTTTTTACGATTTTTGCTTCGAATATTTTTGCGATATTCTTATAAACCCAGCGTAGTCTTCTATTTAATACTTAATAAACCAATCAATACGATGGGTCGTTCTGATTTATCCCAATAATCATAAAAAACCTTTATTGAGGATGAAAAAAGCAAAATTCGTTTGTATGATTTTAAATTAACTTTTATAAGTCATACTGCAGTTAAAAGATAGGATTTTTCTTTTCCTCTATCATTTCTCCAGGCGATACTCCAAACTCCTTTTTAAAAGCAAAATAAAAATGTGATAAATCTTCAAATCCTAAATCCAGATAAATATCAGCGGGCTTTTGATTTTTTTCTTCAATAAGAAAGCGTGCTTCCTGCAAACGCCTTTTCACAAGCCAACGATTGGGTGTTTCGTTAAATATGGTTTTGAAGTCTCTCTTAAATGCCGATAAACTACGTCCTGTAAGAAATGCGAGCCGTTCCATATTTACATTGAACTTATAATTTTGCTGCATAAATTTCTCCAGATCCAATCGCCCGGGAATACCGAAATCAAAAAGAATATCTGAGAGTTCAGGATGGAGTTGCAATAAAATGAGCAGTAACTCTTCTCTTTTTAAATCGGAAAATGCAGGACTGATATTGCCTGAATTATTGTAATATGGTTCCAGAGACAATAAAAAGCTGGTAATTAAATCATCTTTTTTCAACTTCACAAATGCATCCTTTGAAATGAATTTTTTAAATACAATAGAATGCTTTTTCTGAAATACTCTTAAAAAAGCTTCATCCAAGAAAATAATCACTTTCTCGAATTCATTATTATCACGTACTTTGTTGTACCGTGCCAAATGATTTTTACGAACAAGGCAACTTTCGCCTGGCTTCAAAACATAATGTTTGTTGCCATCATAACCATTCATCTTTCCTTTTGCCAGAAACACAAAGAAATGCTCGGCTATGAATTGTTCTGCCGAAAGCGCCGGGCCAACAATGCAGGACTTTATTTCGGTTATCTTCATTTTGCCAATTTAAAAATATCATCTGCTTCCAAAATCTGGGTCGGATAACCTTTTGACACTGCATTAATCATCGCTTTTCCAACTTCAGAAAGTTTTAATGTTTTTACCGGAAAAAATGGCGACATCAGCGGACCCAATATTTTATAAATGGTTTTTACATTTTTTTGTCCTTTGGTTCCAGTCATAATCGCAGGACGAAAATTGTATTGACTTTTGAAAGGAAGTTTCATCAATGCATTTTCTGTCCGTCCTTTTACCCTTGCCCACATTACTTTTCCTTTTTCGGTACTGTCGGTGCGGTTTCCCGATACATAAACAAAGGTTATTGCAGGATTAATTTGCGAGAGTTTTGTAGCAAACGGAACTACAAAATCGTAGGTTTTTTTGGTAAAACTTTCTTCATTTTCGCCAACAGAACTTACGCCTGCACAAAAAAAACATCCGTTGTACATTTTCAATAGTTCCGAGTAATTGTCGATTTCTGAAAAATCTTTTACAATCAGTTCTTTCAGCTTTGGATGGGTTTTATCATAGTGTTTTCTGCCGATTATCAGCACTTCTGTAACTGTCAGATTGCCCAAACATTCAAATAAAACACCTTCACCCACCATCCCTGTAGCGCCTGTAATAATTACTTTCATACGTTTACAATTTTTAAATCGATTAGACTATTTGCAGTGGCTAATATAGCTTCTTTATTGCTTCTTGGTTTCCACCCCAAAAGTTTTTTTGCTTTTTCATTGCTCGCGTGTTTTACAGAACCTAAGAGAGGTGTTATCATTTTTAATTTAGGATTAAAAATTGCGAGCAATCTTATTAACCAGTTAGGTATTTCTTTGGTAGGGACTTTAGCTGCTTTTCCGCCCAAATTTTCTCTAAGAATACTTGCCGTATCCAAAAAAGAAAGCGACTGTCCCGCAACTGCAATAAAACGCTGTCCGTTTGCTTCGGGCATTGTCATTGCCTTGAAGTGCAAATCTGCTACATCACGCACATCTACATATCCAAAAATTAATTTGGGGCAAGACCGCATTTCGCCATCCAGCATTTGCTTTATGGTTTGAATAGAGTGGGAAAAATCGTTTGACAAGACAGGACCTAACACACCTGTCGGGTTCACTACAGACAGCTCCATTCCTTTACCTTCACTGTTTATGAAATCCCAGGCTGCTTTTTCTGAAATCGTTTTCGAACGCTGATAAGGCGCTACACTATCGTTCAGTTCTGTCCAGTCGTCTTCAGTATAAGGCGTTTTTTTATTGGTTCCCATACCTACCGCACCAAATGCAGAAGTAAGCACCACTCGTTTTACACCTGCTTTCTTTGCCGCTTTCATAACAAACAAAACCCCGTCTACTGCTGGTTTTACAAAGTCATCGATTGTCTTTGCATCGGTGTTGGGTGTAGGCGATGCAGTATGAATTACATATTGACAGCCTTGTGCAGCATTTGCCCAACTTGCTTCATTACTCAATTCAGCTTCTACAAAAGATAAATCATCTAAGTTTGTGATACCACCTTCTTTGAGCATTTGCTTTACAAGCTCCGCCTTTTTAAGAGAACGAAGTGAGGCTTTCACTTTGTACCCATTATTCAGTAACGCAATCATACAATAAGAAGCGATGAAACCTGAACCACCGGTAACTAAAACCGTTTTTTTGTTTTCCATTTTTTTAAAATTTTGATGCACCAAATTTCATTAATGGCAGGCGTAAATTATTTGTTTAAAAGTCCAAGTTTTTTTATTGAAAAGTCCAAGTTTGTGTGGCTTATATTTTGCCTTGTTGACTGACCCTTGTCGCTAATTTCAAATTTGAACGGTATATCAATGAAACTTATTATATTTGGTAAAGCATTATCTGCAACTAATTTAAAATTTACTTTGATCATTATTATTTTATGAATTGATGAGACTATACAAGATCTTTTAGACTTGTTATATTTTATTAAATTAGATAATCTTGATCTGTTAAATTAGGAAAAAATAATTTTATTATAAAGTATGCGAAAACATTGCGTACTTAGTTTTTAATTTTACTTGAATATATTTAAAAGTAGAGACTATCCCTCAAATTATAATTTTCAAAATTATCAGGTTCAAAATCTTCAGGGAATATCTCTGAGGCATGCTGCCATATTTCTACAATTTCTCCTAAAGGAATATCATAAAGCTTGTAAAATGAATTGTCAGCAGCTACAGTGATTGATTTTTTCTTTTTAGCGTTAAATCTTTTGTAAGAAATACCGTCATTTAAAGTGACGAAGATGTAGCTTTTATTGGGCTTCAGATCCTCTATATTCTCAACATATTTTCCAATAATATATGATCCATTTATAAAAGGAGGTATCGAATCTCCCTGAGCAGGAAGGCCATGTATTTCCCATTGATTAAGGGAAAAGAGTTGAGCTGAAGATTTTTAGAAAATATTTGAGGATTTTAATTAAAATCTCATAAGGCGACTCAGAACGTTCACTTTCGTATTTAACATATCGTTCTCTGCTAATCATTAGAATATTGGGATTGAATTTCTCCTTTCTTACCTCTTAAAAAACGTATGATATCTGGTAAAATTGATATTGATATGAATTATATCAATCTTAATTGTTGGTTTGATATAAAAAGGATCTAATTTTGTAACGTGAACCGAGCAATTGTACATATGGACCTGGATACATTTTTTGTATCCTGTGAGAGGCGTAATAACTCGCAGCTTGACGGTATTCCCTTGATCATAGGAGGGGGTGACCGTGGAGTAGTCGCCTCGTGTTCCTATGAAGCAAGAAAATTTGGTGTTCGCTCAGCGATGCCAATTCGGATGGCACTAAGGCTTTGTCCCGATGCAAAAGTGATTCGTGGCGATCATGAAATGTACTCGAATTTATCACATATGGTTACGGAAATCATTCAGGAAAAAGTTCCTGTGATGGAAAAAGCCAGTATTGATGAGTTTTATCTCGACTTATCCGGGATGGATAAATTTTTTGGATGCTATCAATGGACAAAAGAAATTGCAGAGGCGGTTACTAAAGAGGCCGGGCTTCCGATAAGTTTCGCTCTGTCAACGAATAAAACCGTTTCCAAAATTGGCACCGGAGAAGCAAAACCTGTTGGGAGAATGGAAATCAATGAAATGGAAATTAAGCCATTCTTAAACCCCCTGTCAATCAAAAAAATTCCAATGGTTGGTGACAAGACCTTTCAATTATTATCAAGAATTGGAATCCGTACCATCCATACATTATCAGAAATGCCGGTCCTGGTCCTGCAGCAGATGATTGGTCTTAACGGAAAAGAATTATGGAAAAAAGCTAACGGAATTGATGAAAATCCTGTGGTTCCTTATTCTGAAAGAAAATCCATATCAACTGAAAGAACTTTTACCTCCGATACCATGGATATGATAGAATTGAAAAGATTGATATCGGGAATGGCAGAACAGCTGGCTTATCAGTTGAGACAGGAAAAATGGTTGACTTCAACAGTCGTTATAAAAATACGTTATGCCAATTTTGATACGGAAACCAAGCAGTGTAAAGTATCTTATACATCTGCTGATCATACCTTGTCGAGAGTGGCATTGGACCTTTTTAATAAAGTCTATACAAGGAGAATGAGGCTCCGGCTGGTAGGCTTACGGTTTACAGGATTGGTCCATGGGAATCATCAAATGAATTTGTTTGAAGATACCGAGGAGCAAATGAGTTTGTATCAGACTATGGATTATATCAAGAACCGTTTTGGATCTGATGCCGTAGGACGTGCGTCAGGGTTTGATTTCGGGAAATAATTTTAAATCTTTCAACATGTTTATTAATTGTCATTCTTTTCATAGTCTCCGTTACGGAACTTTATCCATTGAAGAATTGGTAAGGCAGGCACATGAATTGGGCATCAAAGAATTGGTATTGACTGACATCAATACAGTGACCGGAATCTATGATTTTAAAAAAGAATGTGAAGAATTTGGGATAAAACCTATTCCCGGAGTTGAAGTTAGGAAAGAAGGAAAACTTCTGTATGTGGGGATTGCCAGAAAGTTCTCAGGAATTGGTGAAATTAATACAATAATCACTGATCATAATTGTGATGATAAAGAGCTTTTTGAAACTGCACCGGAATTTAAAGAGGTATTTGTTGTGTATCCGATGAGTAATATTCCTGCAGAATTGAAAGTCAATGAGTTTATAGGGGTCAGAATAGAAGAGTTAAACTTTCTGATTCGTCCGGAATACAAAAAGTACATGTCTAAAATGGTCGTTCTTCACCCTATAACTTTCAGTACAGATGAAGAATATGGACTGCATAAAATCCTCCGGGCTATTGACAATAACATATTGCTGTCAAAATTAACAAAAAGAGAGGTTTGTCGTCAATCTGAATATTTCATTTCCGAACAGCATATTACAAAGACATTTGAGAGATATCCTCTAATTATTGAAAACACCAAGAATATTCTTGAACAGTGTAATTTTGAATTTGATTTTAAAAAAGTTAAGAACAAACAATTCTATACAAAATCTAAAGAATCTGATGTAAAGCTTCTCCGCAGGCTGGCGTATTTAGGTTTGAAAAAAAGATATGGACTCAATCATGAAATTGCTCAAACAAGAGTGGAGAAAGAACTGGGAGTCATTGATGAGCTCAACTTCTGTTCTTACTTTCTGATTACCTGGGATATTATCCGTTACAGCAATAAGATGGGATTTATGCATGTAGGGCGGGGAAGCGGAGCGAATTCAATAGTCAGTTACTGTTTAGGAATTACCGACATCTGTCCGCTGGAGCTGGATTTGTATTTTGAACGATTCCTTAATCTTAACCGAAAGACACCACCGGATTTTGACCTTGACTGGAGCTGGCAAAACAGAGATACGATCTTAGAATATATCTTTGAGAGATATGGAAAAGAGCATGTCGCTTTTTGCGGAACCAATGTAGAATTTAAATACAGGTCTATTTTCAGAGAAGTGGGGAAGGTATTCGGTTTACCCAAAGAAGAACTGGATGATTTGTCTAAAAACCCGATAGAGAGCCATGACCGGAATTCAGTGGTACAACAGGTTCAGAAATACGGTAAATTATTGGAAAAGTTTCCCAATCAAAGAAGTATGCACGCATGCGGAATTTTGATTTCAGAAGAGCCTGTTACCCATTATACAGCATTAGAAATGCCACCCAAAGGATTCCCTATTGTTCAGTTTGATATGAATGTGGCAGAAGATATTGGACTTGAAAAGTTTGACATTCTTTCACAAAGAGGTCTTGGGACCATTATTGACACTGTAAATCTGGTTAAAAAAACAAGAGGAATCACCATTGATATCCGGGATACTACCTTGTCAAAAAATGAAGAAAAAGCAAATGAATATTTAGCGGTAGGAAAGACCATCGGATGCTTTTATATAGAATCCCCGGCAATGCGTGGGCTTTTAAGAAGATTGAAATGTGACAATTACAGAACCCTCGTTGCAGCTTCTTCTATTATCAGACCGGGAGTAGCGCAAAGTGGAATGATGCGGGAATACATTTTCAGGCATAATCATCCCGATCAGTTTGAATATTTTCATTCTGTGTTTGAAGAACATTTGAAAGAGACTTATGGTATCATGGTGTATCAGGAAGATGTGATTAAAATTGCCCAGTATTTCGGTGGGCTTTCCTTAGCAGATGGAGATATTCTACGAAGAGCCATGAGTGGGAAAGGCCGCTCTATTCAAAAGCTACAGGAGGTAAAGGCTAATTTTTTTGAATCGTGTAAAGAAAAAGGACATTCTGAGGAGTTGACTGCCGAAGCTTACCGGCAAATTGAATCTTTTGCGGGATATTCGTTCTGTAAAGCTCACTCAGCATCGTATGCCGTGGAAAGCTATCAGAGCCTTTATCTGAAAGTATATTATCCGTTAGAATTCATGGTTTCGGCGATCAATAATCAGGGAGGCTTTTACCGTACTGAAGTGTATATTCATGAAGCAAAAATGTCAGGAGGAAATATTCAGACTCCCTGTGTCAACACAAGTGAATATCAAACCACACTAAGAGGAGCAGATGTTTACTTAGGTTTAATGCTTTTGGAAGGGCTGGAAACGCAAATTGCTCATGGAATTGTTGAGGAGCGTGAAAGAAACGGAGAGTATAAATCATTGGAAAATTTTATAAGACGGATTTCTATTGGTATTGAAACGGTACAAATTTTAATTTTTATTGGAGCGTTCAGATTTACCGGTAAACCCAAAAATGAATTGCTGGTTGAAGCGCGGCTGTTATTAGTGAATTTTAAACCTGAGAATAGGGGGCTTATGTTAATTGAAGAACCTGTTCAGGAATTTAAATTACCGCAATTAAAAAGAGAAAATTTTGAAGATGCTTTTGATGAAATTGAGTTAATTGGTTTTCCTGTTTCCTGCAGTCCGTTTGATTTACTGCAGACAAGATACAGAGGTTCAGTTTTGGTGAAAGATTTACTGCAATATCACAAAAGACAGGTAAAGATGCTGGCCTATCTTATTGCGAGAAAACATGTCCCAACAAAGAAAGGAACCATGTATTTCGGAACCTGGATTGATGTGAATGGTGATTACTTTGATACAGCACATTTTCCCGATAGCTTGAAGCAATATGATTTTCAGGGAGGAGGTTGTTATTTACTTTTAGGAACGGTGGAAGTTGATTTTCATTTTCCAACCGTCACCATTCATAAAATGGCTAAAATGCCCATGATTCCTGATCCCCGTTATGCTTATGATAAAGAGAAGCAATATGATATTCACCGGCAAATTAAAGAAGATGTGAGTATGACCTCCAGAAAACCTTATCCGCAGGCCCATGAAATAGGATTGCCAAGGCAGAAATTCCAGTAAAAAAGACTGTCGCAACGGACAGTCTTTTATTTTATTTTTGTTTGAGATCTTTACCGATCTGCTTTTCTGCATTCTTAGCTTTTTCTTCCTGCGCTTCTTTTTCTTTCCGCTGCTGACGTCTTGATTTTTTTTCAGCGCGTCTTTCTTCACGGATCACTTTATTTGATTTCTGATTATATAAAGCGTCTAGAATTCCCTGTCCGGTTTTGCTGAAGATTTTGATTTTCGGTTTACTGTGGGTTCCGGTTACCACGACCGGAAATCCAATCCATCCACCAGGAGGCAGACCGACTCTCACTCTCAGATCCAGCAATCCGTTGAAGCTTGTGGTTCCGCTGATGGAAGGTCTCAGAACGGAAACTTTAAAAGTGAATGTATCCACATGAATCAGGTTGTTTTTGATGGTCGTTTCAATATTTACGCCTTTCATATCAGGATTGTCAAAAGCTTTCGCTCCGATATTATCTCCGACAGCAGAAAGCATTTTTAAGTTTTTTACTTCTACATCCCGCAGATTAACAGTCCCACCGCCTTCCAATGAAGGGTAGATCGGGCTCATATTTTTATCAAAATCTCCTTTCATTTTATAATCAAGAGATACAATTCCTTTGACATCTTTGGCCGCTGTTGCCATTTCACGGACCATATCAATTTCTTTGTAAGCCCGCTGAACATCAAAATCCTGAACTTTAAGAGCGACATCATAATTGGCAGTCAGCGGAGACTCATCCTGATACCGGGCATCAATATTCATGCGGCTTCCAACAATATCAAATGATGTATTTTTAAGATAGACTTCACCTTTATTTACAGAAGCGGTTCCCTTAAGATGATTAAGAGCCAGCCCTTTAAATTCAACCTTTTTTGCATTGGCCTCCAGGGAAACATCCAGATTTTTCGGAACGATGACCACACCGCTGCTTTTTGGATTTTCTACTTTTGCATATTCCACTTCAATGGATTTATCGGTATTGTCTCCGCTTTTCAGAGCCATAAATTCATCGATCAGGATATAATTGGAATTTAAGACAAACTTTCCGTGGAGGGTTCCTTTTCTTTCAATAAAATAATTGATGGTATTTAAAAGATAACCGTTCAGTGCAAAATCAGATTTTCCGTAGGTGGCCAGGAATTTTCTGAACCACATTTTTTCATTTTCAAACTGGAAATTTCCTTCTTTGATAAAAAATGATTTCGGAAGATATTCTGTGGTGGCTTTAATGTTCTTTAAGATTAAAGTCCCTTTATTATCAAGTTTACTGTACTGGCCTGTTGTGGCATAACTTTGCCGGCCATTGAGTGAAAGATCTGCCATAATCAACCCGCTGATATCAAATCCTTTTTTAGCAAAAACTTTATAAATTCTTCCCACATTCAAAACGCCTTTTGCACGGACTTTATACAGCAGGTCTTCAAAATTCTGAAGATCAGCATTCACAAAAACGGGATTGCCTTCAAAATCAAAGCTGAATGGATCCAGTTTTACACCAAGACTTCTAAAAGTACCGTCTGTATTGATGATATTGGCCACCAGATTGATATTCTGAATAGGGTTGGGATAGTATTTTGTTTTAACCAAACCGTTTTTAAGATTCAGATAACCGTCGGTTTTAGGGAATAGTTTTTTATCGAGACTGAAGATTCCATTAGCTTTAATATTGGTATCCAGCATTCCTCTTATATCAATGTCTTTAAGTCCCAAAGCCTGATCCAGTGTCTGAAGATCTACAGCACCTTTTATGTCTGCATTCACCTGCATTTCATTTAAACCTTTCGTTTTTACATAGGCACGGAAATTATTATTCGGTCCAAGGTCGAAATTCAGTTTTTTTAATTCTACCGCAAGCTGATTGGTATCTAATGATGGTAAATCTACGTTCAGATCCATATTCAGATTGTTCATCGGAACAGGTGCTTTTCCGTTAGACACAGAACCTTTTTTAACCAAAAGACGTACTTTGACTCTCGGTTTAAGGCTTTTGGGTTCACTAAACCTTCCTTTGATATGGAAATACAGATCACTGTTTCCTTCTATTTTGGTGTCTTTTGCCCAATCCAGATATTGAGGAGGCAATACGGAAATCATTTCACGGATGGTCGTTTTTTCCGAGGCTGCTTTTATATCCATATTATAACCGTCTTTAAGAATACTGATAAAACCGATGAATTTCAAAGGCAGATCATTAATTCTTAATTCATTTTTCTTTAATACAAAAGTTAAGGCATTGGTATTGATTCTCGTAATCAGATCAGCGTGTAAGGTTTTTTGTTTTGCATAATAAATCCTGTTCAGGCTGAAATCTACTTTATGGATATCAAGATTGGTCTGAAGGTCGAAAATATCTTCGCTCAATCCTCCTTTTCCGGTATAATTCAACCCTTTGGCATCAACTAAAACTCTTGCCGAATGGTCATTATATTTGATATTCCAGTTCTTAAATTTGATAAGATCCAGCTTTATAGATGCTCCTGTTTCTGTACTGTCTTTGGGTTTTCCAGAAGGCTTGGAAACGTAAACATTGTAATTTGCTTCTCCTTTGCTGTTTACAAAAACATTGGCATTGGCATCGGTGACGTAGATTTCATCGATCTTTACTTCACGATTGAAAATAAGATGTTTAAGATTAATACCTACCGCCAATTCTTTTGCCGTCAGCAGCGTATCATTCTGGAAAGGCTTTGAACCCTGTAAAACAAGGTTATCCACAGAAACCGTAAGGGAAGGGAAGTGCCGGAAAAAAGTAAGATGGGTCTTTTGATAATCAAGCTTTCCTGCAAGATGCTTGTTTGCAAATATTTTTACCTGCTGAGAAATCGTTCCCGGAAACAGAATGGGAATGATAAACATCAAAAATAAAAGGGCTGCTATTGAAATTCCTGTCCATTTTAGAATTTTCAAAATTATTTTTTTAGCTTTTTCCATAAATCCATAATTTTGATGGGTGTATACTATTATCTGTTTAACAATAATAATGAGTTATCGCAATCTAAAATTACGCCATTTGATTGAAACAATATAAAGAGCAGCAAAGTTTGACTTTTCTTTTTGGTTTTCAATTGTCATGTTCAAATTTTTATCCATTAGTGCCATCTTCATCTAAAAGCCTTATATCCAGACCTATGAATAGGATTCAGCACTTTCGGAACCTGGAAAGTACATAGAACAGATATCAACGATTCATTTTCTATTTTGAATATAAAAAAAGCATCTGTACACTACAGATGCTTTTTACATATAGAAGGATATATTCTTAATTCAATATTTCATTCATTTCGGTTAAAATAATAGGTTTTCCGTCGGTTATCACAATCGTATGTTCATGTTGTGCCATATAACCGCCTTTATTACCGACCATGGTCCATCCGTCGTTTTGCTCTACTGCAATATTGGAGTCTGTGGAAATAAATGTTTCAATAGCCACTACAGAATTTTTCTTGAATCTTCTTACATCGTAACGGTTTCTGTAATTCATCAGTTCATCCGGCTGCTCATGCAGACTTCTTCCGATACCATGTCCGGCCAGGTTTTTAATGACTTTAAAACCTCTTTTTTTAGCCTCGGTTTCCATAAGAAATCCAATATCTGCTATTCTTACACCGCCTTTTATATTATTAATCGCTTTTTTCAAAATTTCTTTGGAAGCATCTACCAATTTCTGATGTTGGTGAATATCTTTTCCGATCACAAAGGAACCTCCGTTATCAGACCAATATCCATTGAGCTCTGCAGATACGTCAATATTGATAAGATCTCCCTCCTTCAAAACTCTTTTTTCTGTAGGAATACCGTGACAGAACTCATTATCTACACTGATGCAGGTCCATCCCGGAAATCCGTAGGTAAGATGGGGGGCAGATTTTGCACCGAAACCGGCAAGAATCTTTGCTCCATATTCATCAAGATCTTTAGTGGTCATGCCAGGCTGAGCGTACTTAATCATCTCTTTTAAAGTATATGCAACCGCTTCACTTGCTTTTTGCATTCCCGCCAATTCCTGTTCATTGGTTATAGACATAATCTGTTTTTTATGGTTAAATATCAATTATAATAGGCAAAGTTAGCAAATTAAAAAGTTTTAGCCTCAATAAGAGCAAAGCGAACTGTTAAATTACGGTTCTTAACAGTTCCAGAGATTTCTCAATTTCATTTTCATTAAGTGACGCAAAACCCAGCCTGAGGCCGTTTGGAATAAAAATTTCGTTGTTGTAAAAAGAACCGTCAGCGATCTTAAGTCCTTTTTTCCCGGCATCCATAGAGAGTTTAGGCAGACTGATGGATGGGTCAAAAACGGACCAGACAGCCATTCCACCCTCGGGGATTTTAAAATCAATCACGCCATTGAAATTGCTTTTCAGGATCTCACAAAAAAGGTCTCTGCGGGATCTGTATATTTTCAGCGATTTTCTAAAATGCCGTTCCATTTCTCCATTTTCAAAAAGAGAAGAAAAAGCTTCCTCCAGAAGAGAATCTCCCTGTTTGTCGATCAGCTGCCGCAAAGATGATGCTGCCCTCACAAATTCCGGTTGAGCAATCATAAATCCTATCCGTAAAGCGGGGGCAAATGTTTTGGTAATGGATCCGATATAAATTACGTTCCGGTTGTGGTCAATACTGGCAAGAGGAATGTAAGGCTTTGCGTTGTAATGAAAATCGAAGTCGTAATCGTCTTCAATAATGGCAAACCTGTGTTCTTTCGCGAGTTTCAGGAGTTTCAGTCTGCGTTCCATACTCATTGTAACCGTCGTAGGAAAATGATGATGCGGAATAATATAGACTGCCTTAACAGACTTTTTCTTTAGGACACCTTCCAAAAAATCGATATCCATACCATATTCGTCTACGGGAATACGCAGCAGATTTGCTCCAACATACCGGAATATTTCATCAGCAGAACGGTAATTGGATACGCCTACCGCAATATGGTCTGACTGGGTCAGCAAAAGCTGTGTAGCCAGGTAGATTCCCATCTGACTTCCTTTTGTAATCAGTAGGTTTTCGGGATTTACAGACAGTCCGCGGGTATTGGACAGATAATCTGACAGTGTTCTGCGTAGGTTTTCTGAACCTTTTGGGAATCCGTATTTAAGAAAATTCTTACCATAGAATTTTTTTGAGATGCTTCTGTATTCTCTCATCAGAAGGTCAACAGGTGTTAAGCGGACATCGGGAAAACCATCATCAATAGTAAGAATGGACTGCTGATAATTTTCTTCGGGCAGAATTTCTTTAAAGGGATTGGTCCATAAGAATGCTTCTCCAAATGAATCTGCTGTTTTCTCAGGATCTGTTTTTCCCTTTTCGGAAACCACCGGAAGTTTGGAAAGGACAAAGATTCCTTTTCTTTCTACAGACTCAGCCCAACCCTGACTGATCAGTTCTTCATAAGCTAGTTTTATGGTATTCCGGTTGAGCCCGGTCAATTCAGACAACAGGCGCGTACTGGGCAGAATATCAGATGGACGAAGAGTGCCATTGGTTATAAGACTTATAAAGCTGTTGCATAACTGAACATACAGCGCAACACTTGAGTCTCTCTTCAGTTGTATGAGTGATTTGTAAGGTAACATTCCTGATTGTTTGTTTTAATGAACATGACTGCCATTACATTCATAACAAAGTTAAATATTAATCAAGAGATACAAATAAAAACTGTCCCGGTATTAGCAGGACAGCTGTATAATTAAAGGGGAAGATCGTTAATCCTGTGGCGGAACCAGCAAAGTAGTGATGCCGATTCTGTTCCATGCGTTGATGGTGATGATAGCCAGAATAACCTGTGCCAGATAAGTTTCTCCCAACAGATTGGCGGCTTCGGTATAGGTTTCATCTTTCACATGATTGCTGATCAGGGTCACTTCTTCGGTAAGCGACAGAATAGCGCGCTCTTCTTCTGTGAAAAAAGGAGTGTCTCTCCATGCATTAAGTGCATAAATGCGCTGTTCCGTTTCCCCGGCTTTACGGGCTTCTTTGGTATGCATATCAATACAGAATGCGCATCCGTTGATCTGTGATGCTCTGATCTTGATCAGATCTTTGTGTGTTTTTGTAAGAGGCGTGCTTTCAATGAATTTTTCAAGGCCAAGGATTGCTTTATAACCATTGGGTTCTACCTGATCGATTTTAATTCTTTTTGCCATTATATGATGTTATTTTATTTTGTCTTTTTATTTAAAAGGTTATCCATGCTCCATGTGTATATAGAGATGCGGGAAAGGACCAAACCTGCAGCTGCGGCTGTAAACACACCATAATTGACAGGCTTCTGAATCCCAACCGAAAGAGTCATAAATACAATAAAAGTGAAGGTAATAAGTGAAGCACCTATCGCTGCATATTTAGTTTTAAATCCTATGATAAGACAAATACCCACAAGCAATTCAGCGACTGTAGCAATGCCTCCCATTACATTCACCATAGGCCTGTCAAATACCGGCATCAATGTAGTGGTATAGTCAATAAAATTATTCCAGTTTCCCCATTCTATATTTCCGGTTCCCGGAGCCCCTAATATCCCAAGTCGGTCTGCGACAGGTGTCAAGAATGTAATTCCCAATGCATATCTTAAAAGCAGCTGCGGAATCTTAAATGAATCTTCCATAAATCTCGTTTTTCTGAGTACAAAATTAGGAAGACTCTGAGCCACTTCAGTCACCCAGATTTATGAAATTGGATGGCCCAGATAAACCGTTTTATTTGTTCAGATATCATTGAGAATTATGGATTCTGTTCTTTTTATATAATGTATTTACCCTTGGGTAAAACTTCAGCTTGGGCGTTTGTGGAGGAGTGTCGCAAAAAATTCTGCTCCTGCCAGAAGAAATCCTATGGAAATAAGCAGGAAAATAAATAAGAGAAGAAATCTGTTCGGGATCTTTGGGGCAGTCTTTCGTTTAAAAAGCTGAGGATTTGTAAAGCCTGTTAAACCCATAAAAAAGAATACTATGCTCAACAGTAAGGAAACTATTATAAAAAGTCTGGTAAAGTCTAAGCCCATTGGGAATATTTTTTATCTGTTATTATTTACGATTTTCCTGATCTGAGCAATTATCGATCAATACTGTTTTTCAATAAAAGAACTATTTTGTAGGTTCACAATATCTGCAAACGAATCTATACCAATTTCTGAGAATTCCCGCTCCCTGTTTTCAGTGATTTTAATTTTTAGAATGTACCCGAACAGCCTTATACCCGTTATTTAATAAAGGGTTTGATATTTATCAAGCCTATATTCATTCCTATTTAATAGTTTTGCAGAGACAGTTCAAGAAAACAGACATTCAGAATTAAAAGGATTTTATACATGATGAAAAATAAATTACTTAGATTATTATTTATTGTATATGGTTATATTTTATCAGCACAAGGGGCAGACAATGCTCTTCATGGATATTATGGAGCAGATAATGACAAAACACTTTACAGCAGCTTCAGCTTTGATGGAAACGGAAAAGTTTTAATAATGGATATGGATTATGGTGATTATTTTACAAGGAATGACAGCCTGATTATTTATCCCGATAAAAGCATATTCATTTTCAAAATTAAAAAAGACAAACTCATTGGTGTTTCAAACTGGGTAGAGAAAGGAATCTGGAGCCCTAAAAAAGACAGTGTTTCAACTAATAACAGGCGTAATCCTGCGGATGCGAAAAAAAAGGCTGAGCTTTTAGCTGAATATTATGATGCTACAAAAAAAACATCCAAATCCGGTCTTGATTTTGAGGCTTTAGCCTCCGGTAAAACCAATGAAATCAACGAAAAGCTTTGTCAAAAAGGATTGGCAAAAGCGTGTATGAATCTCTTTGGATTAAATATGATGGAATACACGCCAGGACTCCTGAGTGATCCGGGGAAAATTCCTTCAAAAAAATTAAAACCTCATCCGGAATTAATTTCATTATCCAAAAGGATTATAGAGCTTGGTGAACCTGAAGGATACACTGTATTGGGAAGCTATTATTATGTATTGGGATTAAAAGAAAAAGCTTTCAAAACCTGGGATGAAGGCGAAAAAAAGGGAAGTCTGAAATCTCCGCTTGCTAAGGCTTCGGTTGAAATCCAGGAAGAACTGGATCAGGAAGACCAAAAGAAATAAATGTTGGACAGAGCGGGAAAATTGAACCTTACAACAATGGAAACAGTGCTGCTATACATGATAAAACCAATATAAGCAGAGATTTCATTGTTGTAAAGTAAAATAGTTTCATCTTACAGCTCGATGAAAATGCTGAAATTGACCGTTACAAAAAGAAACAGTTTCTAATTGAGGTTATTGAAGTTTTTGCCAATGGTTTTTATATCATTTACTTTTATCAATGTTTCAAAAGGCTCATCGTATTGATCTTTAATATATTCTATGATCTTATTGTCTACATTATCATCGAACTTTCGCGCAAAAAGATGACTCCCTGTCTGCAAAAATTCTAAATCTGTTTCTGTAAATGTTTTGGGTCTCAGTTTGATATCACCATCCGGAATCCAGATAATGGCTCTTTTGTCATCATCTACCAAAATTCCGTCAAAAGAAGTATTCATCAGAACGGTCTGGAAGAACGATTCATCTGCAATCAGGGTATTAAGGTAGTAGTCTTCAAATCTTTTCACTTCGGTGCTGTTACAGATAAATTCACAACAGCTTCTGGTGAGAATCATCCATTGTCCGCCAATATAGGGAACAACTCCTTTCATGAAATCTCTGGTATGGGTTTTCTCAGATATTTTATCTTCAGATTCTTCAAAGTAATTTTCAATCCGGTTCATGGTTTCCGGTCTGCTCTTTTTCTGATCGGCAACTTTTATGTAACTTTTCCCATTGTTTTTTGACAGAAATTCTTTGATAATTTCCTGTGATTTCAAAGGATAATCCTGTCCGCTCAGATTGATAAAATAGTCCCACTGCATTTTCATATCCAGAAGGTATTTCATCCCATCCAGTTCAGCCTGGACCATGCTGTAACCTCCCCAAACAACGTTTTTACTTTTAAGAATATGCACATTAGGATATTTCTGTAAAAAGATACCAACCTCTTCTCCAATTTCCTCGTTGGCTTTTTTATCGATATGAATAAGATAAAAATTGGAAGGGTCGTAGATGGCTTCAAAAAGTCGTTTGAACTGATCAGGTAAACGATGTACTAAGATTAAGTACGCAATAGTGACGGATTTCATCGGAACATTACCGATACTATGCCCATTGCTATCGTTTTGGTAAACATTATTCATTTTATATTATTTAAAAATTATGAATGTTTACAACTTATTTTATAAAGTATTAATAGACATTTTTGTAAATATACAAAAATTAAATGATATTTTTTAAATAATACGCAATCAAAGCTTCTGACCTTCATCAGAAGCTTTTTTTTAAATTTCACATTTTAATATTCAGCTCTCATCAACTGAGTGGAATTACTATTGAGCTCAATTCCTTCATTTTTGCCTACGATGACAGTTCCTCCGATATTGGCTAAATGGTTTCCAAAAGCACAGTTGGGTTCGAAAGCAAAGCACATTCCTTCCTGTAATATTAAATCTCTACCCGGATTGGGTAATCGGCCTACATTCCCATAACGACCAGCCTGTGGTAATAATTCTATCCCCGGAGCGGTTCCAAATCCAATAGGGCCATATGGGTTTATGCTGTGGACCAGAGGATGCACATGCCATCCGCCCGCCTCCAACAGAGGTCTTTCCATAGCATCAACAACTTCTCCAAAAGTTATTCCTTCTTTTAAAGCACCAACACCTATTTCATAACATTCACGGGCAACCAAAGCTGCCCGCTCCAGCTCCGGATGTATATTTCCTACGGCTACGGCTGCCTGATGCTGAGTTTCGTACATACCATATAATGCAAATATCTCAGATAAAACGATATCTCCTTCCTGTATAATTCTTAGAACCTGAGAACGGTATTGCCATGCAGGAGGTCCCCAGCCAATATATTCAGGTCCTGATCTCATTAATATTTCAGCTGTAAACCCTCCCATTGCAATACAGGTTGAAGTGATCGCTGCCGCTACTTCAGCCTCGCTCACTCCAGGTTTCACTGTGATACGCATGGCCTCGCTCATCGCTTCACCTATGTGTGCCGCATATCTTACCAATGCTAATTCTTCGTCACTTTTTGGAGCAGCAAGTTTGAAAAAATCAATACAACAATCATACGTAAACAGACTGGAAAATCTATTCTTAACTGGATCAATGAAGCCGTTATTGCACATGCTAAGTTTGTCCTGAAAACATCCAATTTATCCATCATGGAGGTTACGGATCTACTGCATTTCAACGATTCCTCCCTTTTTTGCAGGTTTTTCAAAAGGCATACAAACAGGACACCTTCTGAATACAGGTATCAATAATAGTAAAGAGAGGCCCAATAAATAAATTTGAGAATCTGAACAAATTTTAAACTAAAAATAGCTGCAATTGTTTTTTATTCAAAATTAAATCGTAATATTGCGATATAATAATTAATCATGGGAGTAACCAAGACAGACCATTTTACAGATCATCAAAACCAGATTGCTGTTATCGCCAAAGCGCTGGGGCATCCTGCACGAATTGCTATCATTGAATATTTGCTTAAAGTGAATACCTGTATCTGCGGAGACATCGTTAATGAACTTCCCCTGGCTCAGGCTACAGTATCACAACACCTGAAGGAACTTAAGAATGCAGGATTAATCAAAGGAAATATTGAAGGAACCGCCATCTGCTATTGTATTGACGAGCGCACTTTCGGAATTTTGAAAGATTATTTTTCAAAAATAATACTGACTGTTACAGATCAAAAATGTTGTTAAGGCATTTTTTTAATTTAATGTATCGTAATATTGCATTTAAACGATAAATATAAAAACAATGAAACTATCTGAAATCAAAACGATTTTACCAACATTGAATAATGTTGAATTTCAATTAGAAAACGGAACATTGGTCCCGGAAAACTTCCATGTTACAGAAGTGGGGATGATCACGAAGCATTTCATCGATTGCGGAGGAACTACACGAACAGAAAAAGCGGTCAGTTTCCAGCTTTGGGATGCTGATGATTTTGAGCACCGTTTAAAACCCGGTAAACTTCTTAACATCATCAAGCTTTCAGAAGAAAGGCTGGAGATAGAAGATGATGAAATTGAAGTGGAGTATCAAAATACAACGATCGGAAAATATGATCTGGAATTTAACGGAAAAACTTTTGTCCTTAAAAATAAAACAACGGCCTGTCTGGCTCAGGATGCCTGTGGAATTCCTGCAGAAAATCAAAAATCAGATCTAACTTCATGCTGTACACCCAACTCGGGATGCTGCTAAAAATCAATTCAAACAAATAAGATATGTATCCTAAACTCCTACAAACAGTAGAACTTTTTAAAAATCAACCCATAAGAGAGGAGAGGAAAGCGGTGTTGATGAACTTAACTGAATTTGTACAAAGAAGAATTCAGCAGGGAAAACCAATCTCAATTAATTTCATCTGTACCCATAATTCCAGAAGAAGCCATTTTTCCCAGATCTGGGCACAGATTGCCAGTGCTTATTTTGATATTCCCGGAGTCATCAGTTATTCCGGCGGAACGGAAGCAACGGCAGTATACTCCAAAGTTATAGAGACTTTACAGGAGCAGGGATGTAAGGTCATTAAAATATCTGACACTGAAAATCCAACATATGCCATCAGATATGATGAAGACCATCACCCGATCATTGGTTTTTCAAAAAAGTATGATCATCCATTTAATCCTGTTCATGGTTTTGCCGCAGTAATGACCTGCTCACAGGCAGATGGAGGGTGTCCTTTTATTCCGGGCGCTGAACAGCGTATTGCTATACCATTTGAAGACCCTAAGGTTTCAGACGGGACAGAGAGTCAAACGGAAACTTATCATGAAACAAGTTTACTGATAGGAGCAGAGATGTTCTATATTTTTTCACAAATAAAAACTGAAAAATAATTTAAAAACAAACTTCATGCAGCCCAAACTAAAATTTCTTGACAGATTTCTTACCCTTTGGATATTTCTGGCGATGTTTTCCGGAATTGGTTTAGGATATTTCTTTCCTAATATTTCCAGCATGACCAATTATTTATCAGTGGGAACAACCAATATCCCTTTGGCTGTTGGCTTGATTGTTATGATGTATCCTCCATTAGCAAAGGTTGATTATTCGCTGTTGCCCCAAATATTTGGAGACAAAAAAATAATAGGAATTTCTTTGCTGCTGAATTGGGTGATAGGTCCCGTATTAATGTTTCTGCTGGCCATCCTTTTCCTGAGAAACGAACCCGATTATATGATAGGGTTAATTCTCATCGGCCTGGCAAGATGTATTGCTATGGTGCTTGTTTGGAATGATCTGGCCAAAGGCAACCGTGAATACGGAGCATTACTGATTGCTCTAAACAGTATATTTCAGGTGCTCAGCTATAGTTTTATGGTTTGGCTTTTTATCAATATTCTGCCGGAAAAACTGGGCCTGGCCAGTTTCAACGTGAGCGTATCAATGAGTGATGTTACAGAAAGTGTATTGATCTATTTGGGGATTCCCTTTATTGCAGGATTTTTAAGCCGGTATGTTCTTACAAAACTGAAAGGAGCAGAATGGTACAACAGAAAATTTATTCCTGCCATATCTCCTTTGACTTTATACGCTTTATTATTTACGATTGTATTAATGTTCAGCCTTAAAGGAGAGAAAATACTTGAATTACCTTTAGATGTTTTAAAAGTAGGTGTACCGTTGGTCATTTATTTTATATTGATGTTTTTTCTAAGTTTCTTTATTAATAAATTATTTGATGTGCCTTATGATAAAAATGCTTCCATAGCTTTTACCGCAACAGGAAATAATTTCGAGCTGGCTATTGCCGTAGCCATTGCTGTATTTGGGATTCATTCTCCTCAGGCTTTTGTTGGAGTTATAGGTCCCCTGATAGAAGTGCCTGTTTTAATGTTTCTTGTCCGAATAAGTTTATGGCTGAAGAAAAAATATTATCCATGAAACAGGAACAAAATAAATTGATTTTTCATAAAATGGACTCATGAACGTCTTTTTTTTCATCTTCATTTTCAGTTTTTGATGGTGAAAATCACTTTAACGTAAACCGAATATAATTTGATGGACTGTGTTGTTAATTTTTTACGGGGAAATAGGATTTCTAATTCCCTAAAAAAATATCCGTCGTAAATTATTCATTCTCAATCACAAAAAACCCTGATTAATAAGATAACTCAAATAATGGTATATTCATTAATTCGCATTTATGTTAATCGAATATTAAGTTATAAAGATATTTGATTATTTTTTTCGAAAAAATATAAACATATTCTAATTATTCTTATCTTAGTGATGTATTAATCATATAAATTTTATATCATGAAAAACTTTAAAAAATTAGACAGAAACGAATTGAAAGCTATCTCAGGAAATGGAATCTTTGACAACATCGGAGGTGTTATCGGAGGCCTTGGTGGAGTAGTAGGTGGAGTAGTAGGTGGTGTAGGTACTATCGTAGGTGGAGTAGTTGGAGGTGTTGGTGCTACAGTAGGTGGAGCATTAAACGCTACAGGTACTCTTGTAGGTGGTACACTATGTCAGGTACAGTGTGTATTGAATGGAGTAGTACACATCCAGGTTCTTTCATGTGGATCTACTTGCTAACATCAGCAGGCACTAAAAAATTTACCGCTCTGAAAAGAGCGGTTTTTTTATGTCTTTTCCTGAAATGGACGTTAAAATACTTCTTAGTATTTGTAAGACTGATGGATTAAGGATGAACATGTAATTCACTGTAGCCTTCAAAATCTACCGTTCTCAACTTTGTGCGCTTCATTACCAATAAATTTAATGGTAACTTTGATTGAAATGAAGTTGTACATAAAATATATGGTAAGCCTGCGCTGCAAAATGGTTGTGCACGAAGAACTCAATAATCTGGGGATCAAACATGCGGTTGTTGACCTCGGTGTGGTCGAAATTTTAGAAGATCTAACTCAGGATCAGCGGGAGAATTTAAAAAGGGAATTACTAAAATCCGGTCTTGAATTACTGGATAACAAAAAAAGTATTCTGATCGAAAAAATAAAAAATGTAATTACCGAAATGATCCATTATTCTGAAGAGCTTCCCAAAGAGAACTTCTCTGGATACATCAGTGAAAAACTGGGTTACGATTATACCTATCTGGCCAATATATTTTCTGAAGTGAAAGGAATTACCATACAGCATTTCATCATCATCAATAAGATTGAAAAAGTAAAAGAACTGCTGCTCTATGATGAGCTCAACCTTACAGAGATTTCCTATAAACTTAATTACAGCAGTGCAGCTCATCTTTCCAATCAGTTCAAAAAAAATACCGGACTTTCGCCGTCTTTCTATAAACAGCTGGGGCTCAAACGCAAAAACAACCTGGAAGATTTATAAGAGGGAGATGGATAAGATTAATAAAATGTAAATCAGGAAGATGCCAATCACTAATGGTAGGGATGAACGTGATCTCACAGCCACTTCTCAAAAAAACAATACTGCTTTTAAAATATTAGAATTATGAAAACGATACATCTCTTTCAATTTAAAGACTCCATTTCACTTAAAATTCCCTTTTTTAACGAAAGCTACGGGCTGGATACCTTAAATGAATTAATGGAATACGATTTAATGAATACCGAAAAAGTGACCGAATTTATCATTGAGATCAATGATGAGTTTATTTTTGAAAATACTTCAAAGGAGGATCTGCTGAAACTCTGCGAGAATGCAAAAGAAACGGTTGAGCATTATTTTGTTACCGATTCAGGATACAATGATATTATTTAAAAGCGTAATAACGGATATCAGGCTTTTGCAATCATCCCATTATTATTTTTAATAACGGAAATCCGAAGGACTCACAGGCTATACATCCCTTTATTATAAAAGGCATAGCCGGTAGAGTCATTTTTATGATGATCAGATTTATTTGAATGATATCTTCTGATTCATTAGAAATTTTTGAAATGAAATTTTCTTTAGCAATAGTCTGGTCACGCTATAAATTTCAATTATGTAGCCGTATTTCTGCTTTCGCTTTCTTTGTCTTTTCTCTTCGTCGCTTTGTCCTCCCGCTTTTCTTTTGCTGTTTTTAAGGGTGCTGTTTTATCCGATTTCTTTTTTCCGTCTTTTTCTTTAGCCATTTTCCTTCATTTTCTTATTAAACGTAAAGATCAGTGATTAAAAATGGAATGGCTTGCAATAGTCTGTTGATTTGTTACATAAATCACAGTATTATTATTTAAAAAAAATTAAATTTAGAACTTTAAACCCCTTGATAAATACAAATTATCTTCATTCTACCCGCTATTCATTCTTTATTTAAAATTAGAATGCTATATTGTACTGACCTTTTTTCTAAAGTATGAGATTTATAACTTTTCTGCAGAATAATCAATCCGTTTTATTCCGTTCTGCACTCGTTACCCTTTTTATTGCATTTATTGTGCTCAGCTGTTTTGTATTCTTTCAGCCCACCAAGCATGTGGACCTTCATATTTCCAGAGAAATACAGGAAAACCACAGTCCGCGCCTTAATACATTGATGATCTGGATCAGCTGGCTGGGAAGAACTCCTGTATCTGTTGTCATGGTTGTTATCATTTCACTTTCACTCTTACTTTTACAATACAAAAGAGAGGCGATACTGGTTTTGTCAACATTACTGTCAGGAATTTTAGGATTAGGAATGAAAATGCTGATCAACAGACCCAGACCATCCAAAGATCTTGTGATTCTTTTGGAAGATACGAAATATCAAAGCTTTCCGAGTGGTCATGTCTTGTTTTATACCGTCTTTTTCGGAGCTCTTATACTGATTATTCTCCGTTTGAAAAAGATAAGATATACCGTCAGAATATTTCTTACTGCCATGTGTCTTTCTATGATATTTCTTGGAGCCGTTTCACGGATTTATCTGGGAGCACATTGGTTTACAGATGTAGTCGGTGGTTTTATTCTGGGTACTTTATGTGTATTGGTGATGGGATATTTTTATGTTGGAAATTCTAAAAATGCTTCAGGAAATATAAGTCAATAGTTCAGATAAAAAAGTCTTTAAAGATATCGATTTCTTTATGAGCAGAGTAGATGCCCCCATTTCTCATTTCACCATCAATATACCTTTAATAAGGTGGATTGCTTCATTCCGGAATGTTAAAAACTGATGGGTTTGATTCTCATTCTTTAACAGAGAACCGGACCGCTTTTGAAATAAGATGGTTTCTACGAGTATTCCGAAAATCATTTTTATGTAGACAAGATTGGATAAATCACTTTTTAAATAACCAAGATCACGACAGTTGTCCAGTATTTTTTCCAGGGCTTCATTGATTGTGTTTTCTACTTTTCGTATTGTTTTTTTGACCCTTTCATTTTGATTGCTTTTAATCCTTTCATCCAAAAACAGGGTGACAAGATTGATGTTTTGATTATACTTATCAAAAAATAACCAACACAATTCTGAGACCTGTTCCAGGGGGTCATTTTTTTCAACAGCGATAGAAAAATCCTCTCCAAAAACCAACTCTATATGATTTACTATATGTTCGAAAAGATCTTCTTTTGACTGGTAATAATAATAAATCGTAGAGCTGTTGACACCAGATTCCTTTGCGATCTGTCTGATGGTCACGTTTGATATTCCATATCGGGCAAAAAGCTTTTCACCTGATCGTATAATTCGGGCTCTGGTATGGGAAAAATGCATTACGTCTCTTTTTACTGGGTTAAAACAGATTATATTTAATAAGGCAGACTGCCTTTTCTCAGTCTTATAACAACTTTATTGAGACCCGGCATTAAGATCAAAAGAATGATCACCACACTAACACTCACAAGCATTATTTCATAATAATCCCGGATTGAACGTGCTAATATCTGTTCCCTGATCAGGGTTTTGAGATACATACCTGAAGCATTTTTTCCTGCTATGAAATCGCTCCCCTGATTGATGTAAGTATTTTGGATATTTTGTAGTGTAAGATCCAATTGTGGATTTAGCTCAGTCATTGATTCCCGGACTTTTTCATAGACTGTGGCTTTCGTATAGAGCTGTACATAATTGTTGATGGCAATACTGGTGCAAAAACCTAAAAATCTTGCGAAAATCCCAATGAAAGAGGCGTTGAATGCAATTTTGGGCGGGGCAGAGGAAACCGTAAAAGCTACCGCCGGTACAAATACAACTCCTGATGCGATAGCAAAAAGGCAGGTAGGAATGATAAAATCATTGGTTTCACCGGTATTGGATACAAAGCAAAGCATATATATGTAAAACAGGGCCAGTATAAAAAATCCAACAATCACAATTCTGATCAGGGGAGTTCCTGTCAAGATAAATCTGGATGTAATAAACATGCTGATGATGGTGACCACAATAGTAAATACCCATATCGGAATGATATTCAGTGGATCCACTCCCAAAATACTTTCAATATACCCATAGGTGAATCCTGAAGTTCCTTTGAAAATATAGAATGCAAACAGAAGGAAAAGCCCGGTCACAAAATTTTTTGCTTTAAGAATTTCCAAATTAATTAAAGGCCGTTTCAATCTGTTTTCCCTTACTGCAAAAAGCACCAAAAGTATTATTCCTGCTGCTGTTAACAGCCATATCAACTGGTTTTCAAACCAATTCAACTGCTGCCCGTATACCAAAATATAACCGGCAAGAAGGCAGAAAACGGTATAGAAAAAGTATCCGGTAAGATCCAGATAATATAATGGTATTTTTTTGTGAATTCTGGATTTTGAATTCATGGTGAGAAGTACCGCAAAAAGAACCGGTAGCGATAAGATGATTAATCCGTAAAACAGCCAGTTAAAATTGAAATAATACAAAACATATGAACAGTAAATTCCACATACAGGGATTGATACCTGCAGGCTTCCGTAGAATATGGTATATCCAATGACTCTTGATCTTCCCGAATGAAGTCTGGGAAAGATAAGATTCAGTACAATATTACAGAATAATGCACATACAGCGCCCTGCACAAATCTGCAAATAAGGAAAAGGATCCAGTTCTTTGTATAGAAACATATCACATAAGTTACAGCATTCAAAGCCAGACCGATCAGAAGATATTTTCGTGTGGTAAAGTATTTAATGATGCGGAAGTCAAGAGCAAGAAAACTGACCACTGAAGCATACATCACCACTACGGAATACTGAACATCAGAAGGCTCTATGCCATAATATCCAACTGTACTTTCCGGATTGTTATAATATAATGCAAAACCTAAAATTGAATTCAGTAAGACCGCAAAGATCACCGCTCTGGCAAGCCATTCCGGCACCCAATCTTTGAAGATAGGAATTTGATGTACCTGCATATCTGTTATTTTGTAATGTAAACGTTAGCGTTCATCCCTGCCGATAATTTTGCAATACGTGCTTTGGTCTCAGTCAGTTTTATTCTTACCGGAATCCGCTGTATCACTTTCACGAAGTTTCCCGTTGCGTTATCCGGTGGCAGTAGGGAATATCTGGATCCTGTAGTTGGAGACAGAGATTCTATCTCACCTGAAAAACTTTCTGAAGGAAATGCATCCAATTCAATTTTTGCTTTCTGTCCTACCTTGAACTTGCCGATTTGAGTTTCTTTAAAGTTGGCAATGATCCACTTTTCAGCACTTTCGTTGGTTAAAAATGCTAGCGTTTGTCCGGGCTGAATAAGCTGTCCTTCCTGAATCGTTTTTTTTCCCAGCTGTCCTGTGAAAGGGGCTGTGATCACCGTATATCTGATATCGAGATTCTGTCTCTCCAGAAGCGTTTCTTTCGTTTTTATTTCTGCCAATATTGCATTACGTTCAGCTCTTAAATCGTTCAGTTTTGACTCGGCAGCTTTTAAGGAAGCCTGAGTCTCATTAAAAGCTGATTTATTGATCAGCATCGTGGTATAGACATTTTCAAGCTTTTGTTTTGTGGTAGACTCTTCTTTGTACAGATTGTTATATCTTTCATATTCCTGCTCCTGTTGCTGTACTTTTGCCCTGGAACCGGAGATTCTGGCTTGTATCACATCTATATTTCTTCGTTGCGATTCCTCATTCGCAGCCAAAATATCCAGTTTTGCGCGGGAACTCATCAACTCTGATGAAGCTGTATTTTTTTTCAGCTGATACTCATCCTGTTCTATAACGACGAGGGTGTCACCGGCATTTACTTTTTGATTATCCTTAAAGTAGATCTTACTGATATAGCCGCCAACCTTTGCATTAATGGGAGAAAGGTACGCATCAACCTGTGCATCATTGGTCTGCTCATATTGATCTGCTTTTTGGAAATAGAGTATTCCCCAAATGATCACCACAATCAAAATAATGATTCCTATCCATTTTGTAATGGCGACTATGATCTGATCTGTATTGTTTTTGTTCATAATGAATTGTTTCTTTTAAATGATTCCTGTTTTCACCAATAGCCTCAAGTGACTTAATATCACATTGATGTTGGCAGATATTAATGAGAATTTTGCTTCCAGTAAAATATTTTCGGCATCGAGTAAATCGGTCAGCAGCGATTCCTGATTCAGATAACTGTTTCTTATAATACGGACACTTTCGCTGGTTTGTGTGATGTTTTTTTCTGCTGTTTTTACCCCCTCAAAAGACTGTTGCTGCTGTAAAAATGCTTCTTTGATATCTACAGTAAGCGCATCCTTTTTAATTTCCATTTTCTGAATCTGCTCATCATTGGTATTCCGGGCTTTTTCAACTGCATGTTTATTGGTGTACAGCTGATCGAGTGATAAGCTAACTTTTAAACCTGTCTGCCCGAATCCCCAAAGGTTCTGGGAGTAAGGATAAAATGAAGTCTGCGGATAGGTATAATTATAGCTCGAGTATAATGATACTTTAGGTAAAATATTGGATCTGACCTGTTTGATATTTAGCAGGCTGATGTTGATATTGTTTTCGGTAATTTTAAAATCCGGAGATTTTGTCAGTGCCAGATTCACGTATTCCATATAGTCGGAATCTTCAGTCAGAGCATTAAGATCAATGGCATCTTTATACGGTATTGATAATGGTTCTTCATTATGTCTTCCCATAAAGACATTAAGCCTTTGTTTGGCAATGGAGATCTTTTTGTCGATATCAGATTTGGTTAATTCCAGCTGAGAAAGTTTGACATTGATTCTGAGCACATCACTTTTAAGTACCGTTCCGTTTTTAAACAGACTTTCGATAGTGGCCAGCTGTTTTTTTTCCGTTGTAATTTCGGATTCAATAAACTCCTGAAACTGTAAAAATTTATACAGATCATAATAGGCTACAGCTACAGCATACCGGATATTGTTTCTCTGTACATCGTATTCATTTTGGCTTCTGATGCTTTCTTCTTTTTTAATCTGAATATTCCTGGTGTCTTTTCCGCCATTATACAAATTCAAATTAAACAGATATCCGAACGAATACCCATACTTCGATACGGGAGCGAAATCCGGTGCTGAGAACAGCCCTTCACTGTAAATCGGCATGTGGGTGTTTAAACCATAATTACCGGATACCGACAGAGAAGGAATTCTTCTGTCTTTTGCTATTTCAATATCTAAATCCGACTGTTTGCGCTGTATATCATCAAGCTTTAAATTTTTATTTTGTACATCTACAGTGTTCCAAACCTGCTCAAGGCTCAGCGATTCTGAATCGTTTTTATCCTGTGCATTACTATTATTCCACCATGAAATGATGATAAGCACTATTAAGTATTTTTTCATTTTGATCAGCTTAAACTTGCTTCAGCAAAATTATTTCACATTTCAAAGGTTGTTTTAGCATTATTAGCCTTATTTTTACTCATTCGGGCCAAAGAAAAAATTAAGCAGATCACTGAATATATTTGAGGATTATGAATGATATAAAAGAATTAATGCACAAAGTAGATGAGCATGAGGATTCTATTTTGTTTTTGAGTCAGCAACTTGAGCAGGCTTTGCCTCCGCATGACCATCAGAAAGGGCAGCTGTTACTGGTTTTCGGGGGTATCGCGTATTTACAGACCCGGGAAAAAGATTTTTACATTCCTTCCAATCATTATATCTGGATACCGGGGGCATATACCCACAGCTTGATGTTCAATGCTCAGGATCTTTACATTACCAATATTTACTTTCCCAGTACTGACAAGTATGATGATCCGTTTTACAATGAACTGGGTATTTATCCGGTCAGCAAATTGCTGTCGGAAATTCTCAATTTTGCGGGCCAATGGTATGGTAATTACTTTGAAGGTTCCTGGGAATATGAGGTTTTGTCCACCCTTAAACATTTACTGCCTAAAGAAAATTTAAAAAAGTTCTCTATTCAGCTTCCCACTACAGATGATGTACGCCTGAAAAAAATAACGGTTTATATTAAAGACAATTTACAGGAAGCACTAACGTTGGCCCACATTGCAGATCAGTTTGGATTAAGCATCAGAAGTACAACCAGGCTATTCAATGAAAAACTGCAGATTTCATTTGTTCAATACGTTAAAATGTTGAGAGTTATTCACGCCATGCAGCTGCTAAAAGATTCGGACATGAGCATCAGTGAAATAGCTTATGAAGTAGGGTATTCCAGTATCGCGGCGTTCAGTAATACATTTCAGCAGCTCACGAACTTAAGACCAACTGAATTCAAATCGATGATTCAGTAGACATAGGATAGAGTTATTGGGCGTCCCCAGCTCAGAATGATCTCGCAGACACTACTTAGGCTTGTGTATCAGTGAACTGCTAAAGTCTTTATTTGAAGGTTGCAGTATTTATTAATTAAATGTAAAAATTAAGAATTACGAAAGTAATTTTAATGCCTGGGCGTTGATACTGAGAGCCAATGCAGCATCCATACCATCCTGAATACTCCAGCTGGCTGACAATGCAGAATAAGCAACAATCCATTGCAGCATCCGATCTCTGTCGATTCCAGTTTGATTACAGACAATATCAAGCAGCCGTTCCAGTCTGCCTGGAATTAATGCTACATGATGATCAGGGTTACAAAACAGGTTCGCAAATTCATATGTATTCTCTCCGTAAAGCCCCTTTGGGTCAATAGCCAGCCATCCTTTTTCCTTAGAATAAAGAACATTCTGGTGATGAAGATCTCCATGCAAAACCGTACTGTTTATTTGAGATTCTAATAGGTTTCTCGCAATTGAAGCACTTTCAGAAAAAAGGGCTTTATCCTTTTCTTCAGCTTTAAAGAGTTCATTAAACCATTGTTTTAATGGCGACAATACCAATTTAGCAGAAGATTCCACTGAATGTAAATGCCGGGCTACATCACACAAAATCTTGGTTGCCTGATCATCCTCTCCATTTTGAGCCATTTGAAATAATGCGGTCTCTCCTGATAACTGCTCTAGCAGTATACTGTTGTCATCATGAAGAAGGACCTTCGCGGCACCATGACCATTCCATTGTACCATCAGTTGGTTCCCCTGTTTCTCTTCATTAATCAGTGCTATTTTCAGAATAACGTTATTTCCATCCCATACCATCGGTTGTAGGACTGATGAATGGGTTACCATAGGATCTCCATTATCTTTTAAATTCCATCGATGCCGGTACATGCTCAATAACTGTGTATATTCATCTTTTAATTTCATAATCAAATTTAACTTTATAAAGATTTAATGCCCGTAGAATATCCTGAAAAAAATTAATACCCCAATAATACACTATAAAAATTCTACAAATGTACTACCCTTAAAAAAAAATAACATCAACATATGTAAAGTTTTCTTATCATTTAGCAGCCTACATTTGCTTTAATAATTTAAGAAAGAGACAATGAAATCTGTACTATTAAGCCTGCCTGCCCTTTGCATGGGATTTCTGGCATTTTCTCAAAATACGGTTAGTAACAATAAACAAACGAGTATGAATACCATTACCTACAAAAATCCAAAAGCTCTGTTTGATCCTACACCCTATGCTTTTTCTCACGCTGCAACACCTGCTGAATCTGAGGGCAAGTATGTATTTATCTCCGGGCAAAGTGGAGGAGAAGGACTCAATCATGATCTCTCTAAGGATTTCAGAACCCAGGTTAGAGTCTCATTGCAGAACTTAGAAACTGTACTTGCAGAATATGGATTAGAAGTCAAAGATGTACTGAAGATTACCATTCTTATTGTAGATCATAACCAGGAAAAACTTAAAATATGGTCAGAAGAAATTCATAAAGTATGGAAAGGCCATCAGTTTCCGGCAAGTACTTTAATCCCGGTCCCAAAACTGGCACTGGATGATATGCTGATAGAAGTAGATGCTGTCGCTTTTATGAAAAAAAATTAAGCAGGATAAAATTTAATAAAAAATCAGATAAAAATACAGGATTGATAGTGTATATATCAAATAATTATGTAAATTAAAGCTATTCCAGAAAATTGTGAGCACTCATGTTTCAGCTATGATTTTTGAGTATGATTTTTGTATTGGGAACAAGTGGCTTTTGAACGATTGAAGAATATATACACACTATCCAATGATTTTTAATGATATCAAATTAAATATTGATGTTAAAGACAGTACCTTTAATGAACTGTATCCCGTCCATATAAAAGAACTGGCAGGCCAGCACTGGACCCCAGTTGCCATAGCAAAAATGGCCGCTGAGTATCTTGCCGAAAAGCCCAACAGTAAAATACTGGATATTGGTGCCGGGGTCGGAAAGTTTTGTCTGGTGGGAGCCGCTTATACAAAAGGAATGTTTTTTGGCGTCGAGCAAAGAGCATCTCTCACCAAAATATCAAAAAAAATAGCCGAGAAACATAAAATTACCAATGTGGAATTTATTCATTCCAACATCAATGAAATCTCTTTTTCCGACTATGATGCCTTCTATTTTTTTAATTCTTTTTACGAAAATATAGATACTTTATCTTTAATAGACAATACCATACTTCCGGATAAAGACTTATATTTTGCATATTCGGATTATGTAAAAGAACAGCTCGACAAAACTCCTGCAGGGACACGTCTGGTGACCTATTGGAGCAAGTGGGACGAAGTGCCGGGCAGTTTTAATTTAATCGCAACGGACTGTAATGGATTATTAAACTTTTGGGAAAAATAGAGTTAAGCTCTATAAAAGCATGAGACTTTTCAATAAAAACTCCCTGAATTTTTCAGAGAAACGAATAATAGCCAAGACCTGATTCTGCATTCCTGAAAGGATCTTCAAATTTAAAATTCGGTATTTCGGAAAATATCGATATATTTGTACCATGGAATTAATTATGGTATTTAAAGCACTTAGTAACGAAACCAGAATCAACATACTGATCTGGCTCAAAGAGCCTCATCTGCACTTTCCAGAAGAAGAGTTGAAGGACTACGATGCTCATCTTGGTGTTTGCGTAAGCGATATTACCAAAAAAGCAGGCTTATCTCCTTCTACAACATCGGACTACCTGAGTTTGCTGCAAAAATGCGGACTTATCGAGGCTACCCGTTCAGGGCAGTGGACGTATTACAAGCGTAAAGAAGGCGCAATTGAGACGCTGAACCAATTAATCCAAAAAGTGTTTTAAACTTTTTAATCAATCATTTCGAAAATAAGCGAAATATCTAATTATGAAAGCAATTGTCATTAAAAATTATGGAGGACCGGAAGTCCTTCAGCTAGAGAAAGTTCCGACACCTTTGATCACCGATCCTTCCCAGGTACTGGTAAAGGTAAAAGCTACCTCCGTAAATCCACTTGATTACCAGGTAATAAGGGGTGATTATGAAGCATTTTTTGATCTGCCCATTATCACAGGTCATGATGTTTCAGGAGAAATTATAGCAGTGGGCGACGCCGTAAAAAATTGGCAACCCGGGGATAAAGTGTATTATTCTCCACGTTTTGGAGGAACAGGCAGCTATGCTGAATATCATCTTACAGACCAATCGTCCCTGTCAAGAATGCCGGATAATCTTAGCTACGAGGAAGCGGCATCTGTTCCTCTTATCGGAGGAACAGTGTGGGAAATGCTTGTGGTAAGGGCCCAGCTGAAAAAAGGGGAGACCATTCTCATTCTTGGAGGGGCAGGAGGCATTGGCACCCTTGCGATACAGGTTGCCAAATCCCTGGGTGCTTTTGTATACACGACAGGGCAAAGTATTTTACATGAAAAACTTCAGAATCTTGGAGCAGATGTAGTGATCGATCATCATCAAAAAAACTATATTCAAGAGATACAGGCTCATACAGAGGGGAGAGGGGTAGATGTAATTATTGATACCATAGGAGGCAGCACATTATCGGACGGTCCGCTGGCCTTAGCCGGTTATGGAAGAATTGTAACGCTGGTTGATATTCCACAGCCTCAAAATCTGATCCATGCCTGGGAAAAAAATGCAACCTATCATTTCGTTTTTACCCGACAAAGCCGTGATGAACTTCATCATATTACCCAATTAATTGAAGCAGGAAAGGTAAAACCCATTATAGACACTATATATCCCATCGAAGACGTTAAAAATGCGCATCAAAGATTGCAGGATACGAAAAGAGAAAGACCTTTATTTGGAAAAATTGTCCTGTCATTGTAATGCAATCCGTAAATTTGGATGTTTTATGATATAATAATTTATGAATATGGAGAATCCAATTGATCTTTACGACAATTTCTTTTTTTCAAAGAAATTCGAATGTGGCATTTTTCAATTGAAAAATGGAAAAGTATTCCACGTGAAAAAAGATGCTATTGAAGAGCTTGATATTACGGAAATTATTGATTCAGAGAATGATCAGGTGCGTTATTTCAAATGTATTGAAGGCGAAAAAAAGTGGGGAATTATTCATATCTCCGGACATGAAATAATTCCTCCAATTTACGATTATATATCACCGTTAATTGAAGATAGATTTTACAAAATTTTCAATGGTGATTATTCATGGAAGTTTGATGAGCACTCATTTCAATATTTTGCAGAACACATCGATACCCATTCCTGGAATGGAGACCGTTATATTGGCGAATTATCAACCGGACAATGGGGCCTGGTTGAAATTAGTGGTGTAAATTGCACCGTTTTAATTGCTCCTGAATTTCAATGGCTGATTTTAATTGACCGAAAAATTGTTTGTTGTAATGTTGGAGGAAGCCTCATAAAATGGTATGATGGAGATGATAAAGAAGAATATCTTCAAACTTTTGGAGGACTGTGGAAAGTTATTGAAGCTTCAAAATGGCATCGCCGAACAGAAACCGGACTTGGGGAATTTAGTGAAGTATTAGAACAGTTCAAATCAGAATATTCCAAACAGTTTACTGAGGAATATACTTATACTTATCAGTTTATCTTTGATCCGCAAAAAATCCATTAATAAAGAGCACAGAGATTCTACGAAAAGTCTTCAATAATATTCAATTTAACATAATATAAATTATAAGACTTTTATAATATCGATGGAATAGAGCAAACAACTGCTCCAGAATCGATTATTTTCCAAATTTTTCTTCCAAATACTCTTTAACGACTTCCTGAAACTCTTCTTTAGTCATATACTTCTCCAGAAATGTTTCCAGGTTGCCTTCGTTCTCTATTTCCTCAAAATAATTTTCGTGATCCGTACCATATACTGTTGGATTATTTTGGTCAGGATCTGTGAGGCATACAAAATAATGATCCGGATATCCGTAAGAATAAAATATACAGATAAATTCCATTTCTGTTCCCTGTACCGTTTCCCTGATTTCATTTTCCTCTACAAAGCCTTCAAGCTCGCCAAAATCTTTTGAATCTTCTTTAAATGGCGTAAACAGCCAGTCTTTATAAAAATGCTGCCCGTAAAACTGTTCATGATTTGAAAAATAATGCTCCAGCAGATTGATGTAGAAAACTTCCTTGTCACTGCTGTACAGAACTCTGTTATTCTCGTAGAACTGATCTATTCCGTAAACATCCCATTCCTTGTCATATAAATAATTGCTGAATGTCAGGCTTTTCCAGTTCTCCGCGAAGCTTTTTTCTGGGCTTACAGCATCTGTATTTGCACCTAAAACGTTCAGTCTTTCCAGTATTTTTGTATACATTATGTTAAATTGAATAGTTTAACTTATTTAAAATCAGTTTGATAATCTCCGGCATTCCACAGTTTTTCCGTGGTCTCTTGCTGGCTGTATTCAAAATAATTCCCTTTTTTATCTTTATTTCGCTGGAATAATCTGAGATCATATGTTTTGAAATTCAGCTTCAAAAACTGATGATAATAGCCGTTTCCAAAGCATATCCGACTGTAAAACATTGATTTGAAGCTTTCTCCATCAGATATTTCGAAGGTTTTCATGCGTCTTACGATTTCGGTCAGTTCATTTTTTGTGATATCCCTTACTGTTTCCGGCTCCGGCAAGGCAATATCAAAGGCTAAATTTTCTGCTCCATCAGCTTCCCACCACTCCCACAGATTGAATTGGGACATGTCCTTCCCTGTCATTTCATGAAGTTGATGTTCAAGCTTTTTGTAGGCTGTATGATCTTCATCTCCGTTTTCATCACAATAATCTGTATACTGTAAAATAAGTTTAAGTATTTCAGGATACCGCTTTTCTGCCGTATCATAATCCGGTTCTATTTCTTTTCTTAATTCCATATCAATGCCCTGAACCGGACTGAATCCGGTGGGTACTAAATTACATCATTTTTAAAAACAGTCCTTAGTCTTTCGCAGATGATTCTACTTCCTGGAGCGTATTTTTTATAATTCCCAACGGTTCGTTAAAAGTACAAAATCTTGTCACATGACAGCTTTTATTCATCCCAAACATAATACCTTTATCCTAACCAAAAAATAAAGTAATATGAAACCTAAAATGATCTGGTCCAATCTGGCTGTAGCCAATCTGGAACGCACGTACAAATTTTATACAGACCTGGGATTTAAACCCAATGGCCCACACACTTCCGATCAACTGGTAAGCTTCTTTTTCGGGGAAAAGGATTTTATTATTCATTTCTTTCTAAAACATATCATAGAAGCTAACCTGAAGCAAATACAATTCTGTGACACAGAGAAAGTAAATGAAATCGTTTTCACTTTATCAGCTGAGACTAAAGATCAGGTAGATGCATGGGCCAAAGAAGTCGAAAAAGCTGGCGGAACCATTATTTCAGAACCGGAAAGTTTTGGAGATCATTATTATGGTTTTGTATTTGCCGATCCTGATGGTCATAAGTTTAATGTTTTTTATATGTAAGCTTAAAAAATATTTTTCCTATATTTGACTTTCAACATATCAATATGAACCGAGCGAACTGTTTGCCTCCTCCGGCACCTTAATATTTTCAAATTAATTTGAAGCGTTCTTATGCCCTTAAAATATAATGGCTGGAATTCTTATGCTTCAGATTCAGACAAAAAAATATTAATTCAAATCTTTACAGTTCATTCTCAATGAAAAAATCATATGTATTATTGCATCTGGCCGTTATTCTGGCCGGATTTACAGGCGTGTTCGGAAAACTAATCACCCTTAATGAAGGATTACTGGTCTGGTACAGACTTCTGTTCTCCTCTGTCATTTTATTCTTTATTTTAAAACTGCTGAGAATCCCGTATAAAATTTCCACACAGGAAAAGATCCGTATAATTAAAGCTGGGCTGCTCATTACCATGCACTGGCTTTTTTTCTACGCCAGCATCAAATACTCCAATATCTCAATCGGGGTGGTCTGCTACTGTCTCACCAGTTTTTTTACGGCAGTTTTCAAACCTCTGATTGACCGGGAGAAATTTAAGATCTCAGAACTGCTTCTCAGCACTTTGACTTTGCTGGGGATCAGTCTGATTTTTCATTTCGATTCCTCTTACCAGCTGGGAATTATTTTAGGGGTTGTTTCTTCGGCTTTAGGAGCGCTTTATACCATTTACAATAACCGTCTGGTAAGACATTTTGACACCAAAGTCATCAACTTTTACCAGATGATTGGCGGAACTTTATGCCTCGGAGCATTAATGCCCGTTTACCTCGCTTTTTTCCCGTCAGATAGCATAGTACCTGACTTGAAAAACACCGCTTATTTGGGTGTTTTGGCTCTTTTTTGTACTGTGGGACTGTATGTGGCTTTTGCAGAGGTTTTAAAGAAAATTCCGGCATTCACTGTGAATTTAACCTTCAATCTGGAACCTGTTTATGCCATCATTATAGCTTTTCTCTTTTTTGGAGAAAGCAAAGAAGTTGGACTTCCATTTTATATAGGCCTTTCGCTGATTATCACTTCTGTTATTTTACAGACAGTCATTTCAGTGAAGAAAGTACAATACTAAATAAAGCTATTGATTCTTTCGAAATAACAAACCATGTCAAGGTTCAACCCCCTGACATGGTTTACAAATTTTTACTTTAGCCACAAAAGTTTTTTAAACGCTTTAGCTTCTTAAGTTTAAAGCGTTGCGTATATAATGAAGTACACTAAAGTTCTTAGATAATCATTGATTTTTCTGCTGAAGTGAACTTATAATGCAGGAAGACATTAGACTTTCTTAAGTGTTCTCAAGTGTTTAAAACAAACTTTATAATGTTATTTATTAATTCCCCAACTATCTTATTAATTTAATAATTTTATAGAATCAGAATATAGATGTACTATGGATTACCAAACATTTCAGCCCAATACAGATCTTGCTCCTTTTATAAAATGCTATTGGACTCTTGACAGCCCAAAGGAAGAGATTCCACAATCTCAAACCATTGTTCCAGACGGCTGTATGGAAATGATTTTTCATTATGGGGATCTGTACAAACAATATATTGACGGAGCAGCAGTTGTGCAACCCAGAAGCTGTGTTTTCGGACAGTTAACCCAGCCTTTGAAAATAGAACCCACCGGTATTACAGGCATCTTTTCTATACGTTTTCATCATGAAGGGTTTATTCCGTTTGCTACCATTCCTATTAAAGAAATGGATGATCAGGCGGTCTCTCTGGAAACACTGTTTGGCACAGCAGGAACTGAACTTGAAAAACAGGTTATTCTGGCACCAACCATTCAGGAAAAAATCAATGCTGTTGAAATATTTCTATTGAAAAGACTGAATACAGAAACAGTAGACCGGATTATAAAGTCCACGGTAGACCTGCTTTTGAATGCTAATGGTCAAATGTCTGTAAATACACTTTCTGAGCAGACGCACATTAACCGCAGACAATTGGAGAGAAAATTTTCTTCTTCTATTGGCCTCAGTCCCAAACAGCTCTGCAAAATTATAAGACTTCAGAAGGTTCTCACTCTTCTTTTGAACAAGGAATACACCAATTTTACTACCCTTGCTCATGAGTCAGAATATTATGACCAGGCTCATTTTATTAAAGATTTTAAAGAATTTACAGGACTTACTCCCAAAGAATTTTACGGCCATAACCTACAGATGTCTTCGCTGTTTTATAAGAAAGATTTGTGATGTCGCATTTTTACAATTTTGATGCTTCACTTATGATGAATTTTGTGATTATAAAATAAACCATAATGAAAACAAAACTAATTCCTGCCATTATCGGTGTACTCATCTTAGGCGGCTGGGCTCCACAAAGAAATGAAATCAAAAAACTGGACTGGCTTCTCGGAACATGGGAAACCAAAACACCAAAAGGAAGCCTCTACGAGACCTGGTCCCGAAAAAGCGATAGCGAGTTTCAGGCAAAAAGCTATTACCTGAATAAAAAAGATACCATTATGTTTGAATTTGTACAGTTGGTGGAAAAGGACAGCAAATTGCATTATATTGTTTCTGTAAAAGGACAGCATGATGAACAGCCTGTTGATTTTGTATCAACCCCAAAATCCAATTCCTCTTCGCTAGTATTTGAAAATAAGGAAAATGACTTCCCTCAAACGATCACTTACAAAAAGATCCGCAAAGATTCTTTATTCGCTGAGATCTCCGGTATGATGAACGGAAAAATGGCCAGACAGGCATTTCCCATGAAAAAGATAAAGTAGTTGGAATCTTATGGATTACTCTGAGAAGTTAAAATTTCAGGTAAAGGATTTATAATCTTTCCTTTCCATTAAAACAAATTTCAGAATACAATGAGTTTACGGCTTGATGACCATCCACAGGTCCGTTAAATTGGGAATGTGAGTCGTAATCAAGGATACTTGTCTTTCCGGGTGGTCTTTTGCTTCCATACAACCCCACTCGCCCTTTGTTCGGTATGGGATCACTTCTGCCCAAAGGGCTTTGGAGGGATCAATAGCCAGTAAAGCGGCTACCGTATCGTGGAGCGCTTTTTCTTTGAGTTCCACGGCATCCAGGAACAGGCTGAGCCCCTTGTTATGGCTGCGAAACGGAATAAGCAGTTCAGCATCTGCTTTGGTAAAGACAGCGCCATGGCATACATTTTTACTGATCATGCGTCTTTCGTCCATCGGGATGGAGAACAGCGCTTCGGCAGCAAGCGGATTACCGTTCAGATTAAAGGTCGCGCAAGTACGTTTTCCGTCAAATTTCTCTAGGCGGTGTTCCTTCGGGATGATATTGTCTCCTGCGAAACCTCCCTGACAAAACCAGCGGTCAAAGAAAATTCCGGTTTCAAATAAAGAATGTGGATTCGTCAGTGCCGCTCCGGTTAGCAAAGTGCAGTCGGGAAATTGAAGAAGTGTTTCCGCCATGATGGTGGCCGCAGTATCGTCTGCTTCTGAATGCTCAAAATTTCCGACCCAATCCCGGTAAAAACCGGAAACACGGCTGGCTGTAGATTTGGGTGTTCCGGCTCCGATCCGGACATCTTCTCTATCCAGCATTCGTAGAATATGGCGTACAAAACCAATCTGGTCTGTTCCTCCAGGATGCACAGAGACACTTACCAGGTTAACCTTGGGATGTGTTGCTAAAATACTGAGGGTCATGGAATCGTCGGGATCAGCAGTTTCCATATCGAAATGGAAAGGCAATTTAGGCTGCATGTAGTAATTTTTTGTCTGGTTTATTAGTTTCAGCTGCAAAGATAAAGAAAATAAAAATTATGCTTTATCGGCAACCTTACTGAAGGTTATATTTAAAGCTAAAAAAGGATACTATTAAACGTAAATTTTATAAAAAATAAAGATAAGTTTCGGCTGCCTTTGGCAGCCGAAACTCTATCCATCAAGCTTCATCAGGCAAGTTCACGTGCCCTCTCTTTGCCTCCCTAAAACTCAGCACTATCCACTTTAAAACTTTGCGTTTTATAAAAAAGCACAAATCAATCAAATAATCTCCCACAGATCTCCCAGATCAGGCAGATTAAAAATAACCAAAACCTACCCAATCTGTTCCATCCGCGGGAGTAAAAAAGAACACTCCCTCCCCGGTTTTAAGCTAACGAATCACCATCCACCTCCATTTTCCTTAAAATAATCTGATTCTTGCTTACCATCACGGCTACTTTATCTCCCACTTCGAACCCACATTCCTGCACCCATTTCCCTGCAATTTTAATTTCAGGAAATAAGGCATGCCGATAGTAAGATCTTAGAAAAGATTTGCGGGAAACCGTAAGGTTCCGGTTTTGGAACAGTTTATATTTGTCCCTGAGGCTGATCTTCTTTCTCATCATTTATTGTTTTATATTGCAAACAAAGAGATATGATAAAGAATAATTCAGTTTCTAAAAGAATAGTTTATCTGAAATATGGGATATTTTATCTTGAACAAAGGGATATTATAGAATTTTATTTATTTTGAACAGGAGCTTTATTTTTATATCTTAAAACTTTATATTTGTTATTATGATTGACACAGATATGCAGAATAAAAAAATACATCATGGCCGCAACATCAAACGTTTTCGTGAAATGATGGGCATCAAACAGGAAGCTATGGCTTTTGAATTGGGTGAAGACTGGAACCAGAAAAAAGTTTCTCTTCTTGAGCAGAAAGAATCAGTAGAATCCGATATTGTAAAGCAAGTTGCTAAAATTCTGAAAATTCCTGTAGAAGCCATTGAAAGTTTTGACGAAGAACAAGCGGTGAATGTTATTGCTAATACAATCAATAATAATGACCATGCGACGATGACAAATCCTGCAGTTTTCAATTACCAACCAAGTTTCAATCCTATTGATAAAATGGTGGAACTTTATGAGCGTATGCTTGAGCAGCAGAGGGAGATGATTGAGAAGTTGGAAACGTTGATTGATAAGAAATAAAGTTTTTAAATAAAATGGCAGACGTTCACAGCAAGGAAATCAGAAGCTACAATATGAGCAAGAATTTGAAGCAATCATAAAGGCTGTAAATTCTTAAAGTAAAGATGGCGGAAAGTAGTTCTGCAAATAAAGAATGTATAAATTTTCACTGTAAAACACATTATCTGGAGAGCTACATTATACAAAGAAAAAAAAATGAGTTTAAAAGCACAGTTCCAAAAATGGCTTATTGAAAATAAACTGCAATTAACGAAACCTGACAAATATTCCAACACAATAACTACTATTTCAAATCATTTCAAAAAATCATTCAATAAAGCCATTGATTTATATGAAATAAGAAATTTGAAAGATTTACTTTTATTAAAAGATGAATATTTCAGTAATGACGAGTTTTTTCAAAAAAATAAAAGAGGAAACAGAATGTATAGTCGTTCCTGGGATCTTTATATAGAATTTTTTGTAACTAATGAGGAAAAACTTGATGATACCTTAGATCAAATTAATCAAATAAAGAATGACAATACTTTAAGCAATCTTGAGAAAGAATCAATTATTTTAAGTCGCATTGGACAAGGAAAATTTAGAGAAGAATTAATTGAACTTTGGAAAGGTTGCGCAATATCAAAATTTGACGATTCAAAATTTTTAATTGCTTCACATATTAAACCTTGGAAAAAATCTACAAATCAGGAAAAAATTGATAAATACAACGGCTTATTACTTTTACCGACCTATGATAAATTGTTTGATTTAGGATTTATCTCATTCGATGATAGTGGAAAAATAATTATTTCAAAATTGTTAAATAATTTTGATAAACTTAATATTGATAATGATATTATCATTGATATTACAAACAACAATAAAAAATACCTAAAATATCATAGGGAGAAGAGGTTAAAGCAATAACTAATTATATTAGTTATTCAATGATTTACTTTTTTTTCACATACTTCATCCTCAAAACCAACTTTTCCTCAAAAAAAACTTGCGTAGCCAAATAACTTCATTTAAATTTGTAGTCAAATAACTACACAATGAATTTAAGAAGAGATGTATTCCAGGCAATCGCAGACCCTACCAGAAGATCGATCCTGATGCTGGTGGCCGCACAATCCATGACGGCCGGAGCCATTGCTTCCAATTTCGATACCGCCAGACCTACCGTTTCCAAGCATCTTCAGATCCTTACAGAGTGTGAACTCCTAACCTCTGAACAAAACGGCCGTGAAATTACCTATCACCTAAATCCCAATAAAATGAAAGAAATAGCCGATTTTATAGAACCCTTCCGCCAAATGTGGGACGACAGATTTAATAAGCTGGAAAGTGTGATGAAAGCCTACAAGGCGTAAGGAATGAAGAATGAATAGTGAATAGTGAATAGTGAATAGTGAATAGTGAATAGTGAAAAATGATGAATTAAAATTATATCTAATACTATACTCTCAAATTACCAAATCCAACACAAAAAAATATGGAACTTAAAACAAAAATCCACGCTGAGGACGGCAAGCAGGAGATATTCATCACCAGAGAATTTGAACTTCCTGTAGAACTTCTTTTTAAAGCGTATACAGAACCCGAATTGGTAGAACAATGGATGAGCACCAAAGTCCTGAAACTGGAAAACCAACCGCATGGCGGGTATCAGTTTGAGACCTCCAATCCGCAGGGCGATGTAGTTTTCAGAGCCAACGGAACAATTCATGAATTTGTTCCCGAACAGAAAATTACACGTACTTTCCAAATGGAAAATACACCTTTCCCGGTTCAGATCGATTTTCTGGAATTTGAAAAACTAACAGATATCACAAGCAAAATCACAATCCACACCGTTTACAAATCAGTGGATTTCAGAGATCAGATGCTGAAATTACCTTTTGCACAGGGACTTAATATGGCGCATAATAGATTGGAGAAGGTTTTTGATTAGATTTCAGACACCAGACACCAGACATCAGATTTCAGATACTGGAAGTTAGCAGTTGAAATTCCCTCCCTCTCTAATACTCTAGTACTCTCCCACCCTCAAACACAAAAAACTATGAATCCAAAAGTTGATTTTTTCTTTGATGAAGCCAATCAATGGCAGAAAGAATTTGAAAAGCTAAGAACCATCCTTCTTGAAACAGGACTGGAAGAGGAACTGAAATGGGGCTGTCCATGCTACACCTACCACGGCAGAAATGTCGTTTTGATCCATGGATTTAAGGAATATTGTGCTCTCCTCTTTTTCAAAGGCGCTCTATTAAAAGATACCCGGAATATCCTTATCCAGCAGAGCGAAAATGTACAGGCAGCACGGCAGATCCGTTTTACAGCTCTTAAAGAAATTACTGATCTCGAAAAAGTAATTCCAACCTACATGTATGAAGCCGTAGAAGTAGAAAAATCAGGAATAAAAGTTCCTATGAAGAAGACTAAGGAATTCGAAATGACAGACGAATTCCAGAAGAAACTGGATGAAAGCCCGGCATTGAAAGAAGCTTTTGAATCACTCACTCCCGGAAGACAAAGAGCCTACCTGCTCCATTTTTCCTCCGCAAAACAATCCAAAACAAGAGAAACAAGAATTGAAAAATACATTCCTCAAATCCTTACAGGAAAAGGTCTGAACGATTAACTTAAAAAAACAAACTCATGGAAACACCAAACAAATCACAAAAAAGAAACAGAATCATCTATTGGATTTTCACGATCTGGATGGCATTGGGAATGGTCTCTACCGCCATTGTTCAGCTCATGAAGAATAAAGATGAACTCGCCAATTTTACCAATCTGGGCTACCCTGCCTACCTGATGACCATCATCGGGCTATGGAAACTCCTCGGAGTGATCGCTGTATTGATTCCTAAACGCCCACTGCTGAAAGAATGGGCCTATGCCGGATTTTTCTTCGTGATGTCCGGAGCATTCATCTCGCATCTCATTATTGGTGATCCATTGGGACGAACTTTTCCGGCCTTATTGCTCTTGCTTTTAGTCATTATTTCATGGTATTTCAGACCTGCGGACAGAAAGATCTCCACAACTGATTATTAATTTTTAATCCCGGGATTCTTTATACTTCTGAAAAAGGCAACCACTGAATTTTAAAAAAAACATTTTATTTTTCTCCTCAGTGAACTTATTATCTGCTCTTATTTTTAACTTACTTAATTGAACTAAAGTGTTTTTAAATAAAATCGAAGATAAAATCTTTACGCCCTAAAGCAGTCTTTGTATCATAAATTACGTCTTCGGGATTAGCCACCATACAACAGCATTCCAGAAACAAAGCACTACTAAAACAAAATTTAATATGAAAAAGAAAGCATTAACTCCAGAACAAAGCGAAACTCTTTTAAAAGTACTGAAAGCCCGTTTTGAGAAAAATATAAACCGCCATAAAGGCCTGAACTGGGAAAAGATCCAGTCCAAACTGGAAGCAGCTCCGGAAAAATTGTGGTCGCTGAACGAAATGGAAGAAACCGAAGGCGAACCCGATGTGGTAAACTACGACAAAAAAACAGACGAATACATCTTCTTCGACTGTTCTCCCGAAAGTCCGAAACGCAGAAGCCTCTGCTATGATTACCCAGCCTGGGAATCCAGAAAAGCCAACAAGCCTGAAAGCAATGCCATCGATAAAGCCTCTGAAATGGGCATCGAATTGTTAACAGAAGAACAATACCGCCAGCTTCAGGAATTGGGAAAATTTGATCTTAAAACGTCAAGCTGGGTAAAGACACCTGCCGACATCCGCGAATTGGGAGGTGCTATCTTCTGTGACCGACGGTATAATACCGTTTTTATGTATCACAATGGAGCAGATTCTTATTATGCTGCACGGGGATTTAGAGGAGTATTAAAAATATAAACCGGAGAAATTGACTCTTAAACGGTAAAAAACAAAAAAATAGAACGATGGGAGCAACAATTGAAGCATTCCTGACGAGTTAACAAAAATTCCCCCTAAAAATGTCTAACTTTTTGGGGGCAGTCCAAAACTGTTTTTTTTTATTGTTTTTGTTAGATCTATATCCTTTGTGGAATTAATAGACCCGCTTTTCCTCAACTATAATTTGATTATAGTATTGACAGTATTGAAGAACTGGAGAAAAAAACATCCCGGATCATTAATCCGGGATTATAATTTTATTCACTATTTTTTTTGAAATTTTTCACAATCAAAATTATTGAACTTATAATAAAAATAGACATTGGTAGTATAAAAGATAATGGTAAATCTTGATGATAATTATACGGATTAGTAATTCCTGTAAATACAAATGTAGATAGCAGTAATGCTATAAAACATAGAACTATGAAATATTTATCTCTATAAATTTTATAAATCCAAAAAACTATTATATTACCTATAATAAGAATAGGAATAATGAGTGCCTCCCACGGAATGTCATTCGAATTTCCTGAATAAAATAATTCTTGTGTAAAGACAAATAAATAAATCAATAAAGCAATGAACACAGGAAATCCTTTTTGATCTATTCCACATATAAGTAAAAAAGAAATAATTGAAATAATTTTAAGAATTTTTATTACCATTACTTTTAATTTTGTTAGTTACAAGTATTATTAGTTACAGGTGCAGTACCTGGTTTGGGTAATCCTCCAATTAAATTAGCTACAGTATCTGGAGTTTGAATATCAAGAGTATTAGTGTTGACTCCGGCAATTAATTCTTTCTTGTGTGATTTTTCGTCACAGGATAAAAGTAAATAATTTATGAAGTACGGTAATATGAAAATTCATAATTGCACATAATATGCAACATGTACACAGGCGTGTACATGCATTATATTGCATTTAAAGCTAGAACCTTTTCTTATGAGAGATTAATTTGCATAGCAATTTCTTACTTTAGATTTTACCAATTATAGAGTGATATTTTTTTCTAAGAATAAATTACGAACCTCTCAACCAGGGAGATTCCACACTCCAGAATATAATATTCACGCCCAGATAATGTTCCGCATACTCTACAAACTCTTCTTTGGTGAAAGGTTTTTTAGTTTTAGGATTCGTATAAGTTAATGTAGGTTCCTGAACAGCCATCGCCACTAAAGGCAATTTTCCTTTATACTGGTTAAAAAAAGGATAGGAATTTTTCATTTGGCCATTTTTATTCGGAACAATATCCGGCCCGCCCAATCCTATATTATTTTTGGCGGCCAATTCAAATAATCTCGACATATAGTGATGATCATTGTCCCATTCGCACGGAAAAAAATTGACATATTGCAAAACGTACGATGTTTTGAAAGCATTTCTTGCCAATTTCAGATTATCCAGTTCTGCCTGAAAATAACGGTCACAGCTAAAACCTGTTTTATCCCTTTTCATATCAATATCAATGGAGGTTTCCGGAAGGTTAATTCCCTGTATTTTTCCATCAAATTTTTCAGCAAGTGCTTCAATAAGTTTCTGATATCTCTTCTGAACGGCAGGGTTCCACTGCTGCGTTACCCAGCCATTTCCGATGGGTTTGTTTTCGCCCGGATTATCATATTGAGGAACCAGTCCGCCAGTGTATTCTTTTTCATTTAAAATATAATCGGGGATATATCTCGCTTCCGGTTCAAAAAACCTGTCCTGAAGCTGAATAAAAAGTTTTCTGTCTAATGAGGTTAGATACTTTAAATCACTTTCAATTCTTGAAAAATCGTAAACATCTTTTGAGGTTTCCAACGCTCTCCAGTTGTAAACGATCTGTACGCCACCGATATCTTTCCGTGTGATCATTTTTTCGATACTTTTGAGATCACCGGACGATGTATAAATATAGTTTTGTGGAGTCTGTGCCATTAAAAACTGTAGTCCTGAAAACATCAAACCCAATACAGTCATTGTCAACCTTCTTTTCATAATTGTAAAATATAAGGCTATAATGAATCATTTATCGTGCCCAAAATATTTCCCGGATCTCAAAATGGAACTTGTAGAAAATTATCAACCTTATTCTTTTAAAAGAAATTACAGATTATTTATATTGAAAATAATTTCTATTTGTATCTGATATTCTTTCATATTTAAATACTATTACTAATTTAGTACCTTGAAATTTGAATTTAATATAACAACTTTGGATATGAAAAAATTAATTTTACTGGGTTCAGTATCGGTTTTGCTGATGAACTGTAATAAAAAAACAGAAACACCGGCAGCAAAAGTTCAAACCGACACTGTAGCAGTCGTTGAGCCTGTAGTAGATACCCTGGGACCAAAATCATTCTGCTATATGGCAGTTACCGGAAAAGACAGTGTTTTTGCCTCTATTGATGATAATCTGGGAACTATTACCGGAAAACTAGCTTATAAAAACAGTGAAAAAGACAGCTCTAAAGGAGATATAACAGGCTTTAAGTCTGGAGATACCCTGAAACTGACCTACGAGTTCCAGTCTGAAGGCACAAAAAGCAAAAGAGATATTTTCTTTATTCAGAAAGATAATACTTTAACGGAAGGAATTGGTGCTCATAAAGAAGAAGACGGACAGTCCAAATATGCTGATGAGAAGAAAATCACTTATAAAGACGGACAAAAACTGGAGCCTGCAGACTGCAAAGTCGTGACAAAAGCTTTAAAATAGTCTGAAAAGCTATTTCCACATAGCAGCAGTTACTATCGGCTAATATCATAAAAATACAAAGGAGGCTTCGAAATACGAAGCCTCCTTTGTTATATATTTTACTGAAGTTCTCTTTTGATAATCTCTATAAAACGTTCGACAGGCTCATCACCTGTATTCCAAGAGGTGATCAGACGGATGGCAGAAGATTTTTCATCTATTTTTTTCCAAACAAAAAAATCAAAATGTTCAGACAGAATGGCGATCAGGTCATTGTTGATAATAGGGAAAATCTGATTGGTGTAGGTATCAGACAGGAACTGTACTCCCCTTTCCTTCAGTGCATGTTTGATCTTCATGGCCTGAACATTCGCATGTTGAGCCAGATCAAAATACAGATCATCTTTCATCAGTTCCATAAACTGGATTCCCAAAAGTCTTCCTTTAGCCAGTAATGCACCCTTTTGTTTGATATTGAATGCAAAATCCTGCTGCAGATCTTTATTATTAATCACAATAGCCTCTCCGATCAATGCTCCGTTTTTGGTTCCGCCCAGATAAAAAATATCAGTAAGTTCTGCTACCTTTTCCATGGTAAGATCATTGATTTCACAAGTCAGGCCATGTCCCAGTCGGGCTCCGTCCATAAACAGATACAGATTGTTCTCACGACAGAATCTTGAAAGTTCTTCCAATTCCTCAGCCAGATAAACTGTTCCCAACTCTGTAGAATTTGAAATATACACCAGCTTAGGCATTACCTGATGCGGAACATTACCGTGACCTTCCAGAACAGGAATGATATCAGAAGGTCTCAGCTTACCGTCTTCGGTATCAATACTTAAAACCTTATGTCCTGTAGCTTCAATAGCGCCGGTTTCGTTATTCAAAATATGCCCGGGTGCTGAAGATATTACACATTGGTAAGGCCTCAGTATTGCCGAAATGACGATCAGGTTGGCCTGCGTTCCTCCGGAGACCAGATAAATCTCTGAATCCGTACTGTTAATTTTCTTTTTGATCAGTGTTTTTGCCTGCAAAGAATATTGATCCTCTCCATACCCTGCCTCCTGTTCAAAATTAGTCTCTGTAAGTGCTTGTAGAATATTCGGGTGACAACCCTCTGAATAGTCGTTTTTAAATGAAAATTTCATAGAGTAAAATTAAAAAAAGTTAAAATAACAAGAGCAGATTTTAGATAATATTTTGTTAGATTTGTATTGAAAATCATCTAACATTTTGAGAACAACATTAACAGAAGAAAACTATTTGAAAGCCCTCTTTCATTTAGGAGACAATGAAGGGAAAGTGACCATCAATGAACTCAGCAAATTTTTGAATGTAAAAATGCCGAGCGTGAATAATATGATGAAGAAATTTGCCGAAAAAAAATGGGTCATTTATGAAACATACAAACCCCTTTTAGTTACAGAAAGCGGAAAACGTGAAGCAGCACTTGTTGTACGTAAACACAGGCTTACTGAGATGTTTCTTGTAAAAAAAATGAACTTTGGCTGGGAAAATGTCCATGAGATTGCAGAACAGCTGGAGCATGTACATTCGCAGATCTTTTTTGACAAGATGGATGAGATACTGGATTATCCCAAATTTGATCCACACGGAGAACCCATTCCGGACAAAGACGGGAATATTATCGCGCAGGATCTTCAGAAACTGAGTGTATGCAGCGTTGGCGAAACCGTAATTTTTGCGTCTGTTACTCTTTCCGATGACGGTTTCCTAAGCTATCTCAACGAAAGAAAACTACTTCTGAATACTAAATTAAAAGTTATTAAAATTGAAGATTTTGATAAATCAATGACGATAGAAATCGGTAATAATAAAGAAGTTCTCAGCAGGAAAGCTACAGAAATAATACTGGTAAAGAAGTAAAAACAAGGATCATCCGGTGGCCTTCAGCGCTTGGCCACCGGATTCCTATATTCTATGGGCCTAAGGTGTCAAAATTCTTATTACTTCGTCAATTTCTTCCGGAGTATTAAAATAGTGAGGCGAAAGCCGGATTGCCCTGTCCAGATTTTTCAGCGTAAAATCTATCAGTGCATTGCCTTTACTGCTTACCGAAAAATAGACCTTATGGTCTGTAAGTATTTTATAAATGTTTTCAATACTGCCATCGGCTGAACAAAAAGTAACAATACTTCCTAAATGATTTCCCTGATCTAAAACTCTTAGACCATTGTCATGAAGTCCAGTTCTTAATCTTTCTGCCAGTTTTTTATTATAATTTTGGATAGACTGCAGACCTACTCCTGTCGCATATTTTGCCGCTTCTGCAAAGCCGAGCATCGAACTTATGGAAGTTTCCCAGTGTTCAAATCTTTTTGCAGTTCTAAGCAGCTTATAATCGTCAAAATCAGTCCATTCCGCACCGGACATATCCAAAAACAAAGGCACCATACCTCTTTCTAAAACTCTGTCCGAAACGTATAAAAATCCCGTTCCTCTTGGTCCCCGCATAAATTTCCGGCCTGTAGCAGTAAGGAAATCACATCCTATCTTCTCTACATCTACAACCATTTGTCCAACCGACTGACAGGCATCAACAAAGTAAAGAATGTCGTAATGGCGACAAAGTTTCCCTACGCCCTCTACATTCTGGATCAGTCCGGAATTGGTTGGAATATGGGTTACCGCAATTAATTTCGGATTGTATTTTTTGATCAGATTTTCCAGATTTTCCAGATCAAGTTCATGATTGGAAAGATTTTTAGTTCTGATTATTTTCACGCCCAGTTTCTTCTGAAGGGAAATAAAGGAAATCTGATTGGAAATATAATCATCGTTAGTGGTGATAATCACATCCCCGTCTTTAAAAAGAATGCTGGACAAAGCTTTGGCATAAGCATCAGTAGAGCTTACCGTAAAGGCTATATTCTCCTCCCCTGCATTAATCAGTTTTGCTGTTTCTGTATAAAACTGGCTGATCTCTCCTTTCTTTCGGTCAGCAGCTCCATAAGCGCCGTATTGCTGCTCCAGAAGGATGTAGTCCATCATTGTTTTTACTACAATGTCTGGCATCAGTGATCCTCCCGCACTGTTTAAAAATATTTTATCTCCACAACCAGCTGTTTCCTTCCTAATGATATCTAAGTCCATGTTCTGCTTACGAATTAATTATTGAGTAGCAAATTTACAAATGAGTGTTTTTTAAACATAAAAAAATCCCGAAAATTTCTGTCCGGGATTTATATTTCTAATTGTTTTTGTTAATCTAAAACGCTCCAGCCTCTCTTCGGATTGGTGTTTGAAGAAACTTCCTGTTCGTTTACAATGATATTTTCTTTTCTCTGACCAATATAGTCCAGTTCGCTTAGTTTAGAGAAAATAATCTCCAGGCTGCGCAGCATCTGCTGGATATACAATAATGGCTCTCCACAATTATGATGGTCATAATTGGTTTCTGCTACAATAGAAAGCTGATTGAGCAAAGTATGCGGTGCAATTTCACTCCATTCTAAGCTGTAGTTCAGCATTTCTTCCAGCTCGGACGGTACCAGAAGCTGGGTAGAATTATACATATGAAGCGCTAGTTTTGCAAAGGTCTCAATCAGAAATACAGGTGGTTGCCATGGAATGATATTTCTGAACTGGAAATACATATCTCCAAAAGTATTCACCATCGTCGTACACAGGAATTTAACATTCTGTGCCAATGCAGTATTTTGATTTTTATGAGATGCTTTCTGAATAATTTTAAAAGCATACTGTTGCAGATTTCCAATCGATTTTGCATAGCTGTTGTAATAATCGATCAAAGCAGGATGGCTCTGGATAGAAGTACAAGGTGGGATAAAATTAGAATCTACCTGTGCGATATTGGCTTTTAAATCTACTTTTCCAATGATCAGATAATTTCCACCGGAATAACTGCTGTTTAATGAAGTAACCGGAAGCAGCTCGATATGGTGATTGGGCTGTGCGCTTGGATGGCGAGGCGGAATTTCTTCAGGATCAATATCTCCAAAAGGCACTTTATCGAATGGATTTACAGAGATCAGGATATAATACTCTCCGTCTGCCTGTTCTTCCGTCATCGATTTTGCCAAAGACTTTACACTGACTCTCCTGTCGCTCAGATCAATACGGTAACCTGCCATGGTAATGGCACTGCATCTTTTTATAACGAGCTGTACATCATTCGTAGCAGTATTATGAACATCAAAAATTGTTTTGTCCGTAAATTCGTTGGAAATAGGCAGAAGCCCATAATTATATGTAGTGATCCCAAGCGAGCTGGCATCTCTGATGGTGTCAATTAAAAAATTATCCTGATCATTAAGGTGTCTCTGGGAAACTTTCATCCCATCTACCCAATTGATTGCAAAATGTTTAATAGGCTGTATCATATTTAATACTTTTTAAATTTTCTGTGATTATGATTTTTTCAATACTCCTTCTTCCTCATGCTGGATCACTCTCTTGCAGATCACGACTTCATTTTCTGAAATGCCGTTTGTGGAGATGTCCTGGTCGAAATCAATATATCTTCTAAAACTGAAAAATGATTTTTTGGTGTAAAAAATCCAATAATAAGATTCTTTTTCTATATCAGAAAGATGAATGATAGAGTTTGGATTTTTATGGTTATAGTCATCAACGACTCTATAGAACCAGTCTCCGAAAGTTACCCCGGTCGGCAGCGTCTTGGCCTTGATTCTGAATCTGTTGGAATCCTCTAAGTTTTTACTTAATTCTACATTCAGTACCATTAATCGGTCAAAATCAACCCCTTCAAAATCAGGAAGTTTCTGGTCTGGAGAATATCTCCATGTTTTATAGATGTCAAAAGGAATACTGATAAACTGAATATAACAGTAATAAAATACCATTGGAACGACAAAAATCACCATACTGGTAGCAGCCATTACAGCATACCCCGCTCCCTTGCTTATCCAGTTAAAGATCAGCGTAAACAAAAATCCTCCAAAAGCAATACACGTTAATGAAAGTATGGATTCAAATAAGATACTCATTCCTACAGAATCAATATGCTTTCTGAAAAATTTGTGTAATAAATTGACATGAATGATCCCGAAAATAAGATAGATGATCTGTGCAATAAGATACCAATACGGATTAAAAAGATTGCCGGCAAAACCAAAAATACCAGGCAGGGCAAGACATAAACTGCACAGAAGAACATATATAATAATTACTTTAATTTTTATCGCAGGTTTGTTTCTTCTGAGCAAGCCCAAAATAAACATCATGATTACTGCGATTAAAGGCATTAATATATACCTTAAAAAAATACCTTTTACTGAAGAAATTTCCATTAGTTTTTTTTCAAATTTATACTTGGTTGGTCGTTGTAAATATAATAAATTATTTTAGAGGAATGTAGAGTATCCAAGACGGCTGGCATTTCTTTCATCATCTTCCAGACTGAACGAATATTCCTGCTTCTCCGTAATGAAATTCTCCTGTACATCTACAGTTACGGGAAGGAAATAATCATATAAAGCCTGAAGAACATTTCTGAAGGGACTCCCCGATATATACTGTTTCATTTCTGAATAAGGAATCGGTCCAATATTGACTACCCAATTCCGTTGTCCGTCCATGTGTTTTCCGCTTGGAATATAGGTAACTCCCAGTTTGGAATTTCCCAATAACATAGAATCATCGTTTTTTTCAATTCTATCAATAATATTTGGTGCAAAAGTAACTTCTACGGGTATCTGAAGAAAAGCGGTCATACATCTTTCAAACCATTTCTTGTCGCCCCTGATCTGATGAAAAAACGGCAGAATATAAATAAAAATATAGGCACTCTGCTCATCAAGCATTTTGATAAGAGGCCACAGCTCACTTACGGTGTCCAGCAGCGCATCTGTACTGCTTGATATATCAAATTCGGATTCTTTAAGCAGGGAACTGATTTCCGTAAAAAAAATTTCCAGTTCAAAAGGACGGAAAAACTTACGGGCATCCTCTTCTACTCTTTTCTGCTTACGGATTTCACGGACAACAGTATCCACATTCTTTCTCGAAGCTCCCAAAGAAGGCGGATGAAACAGCCCTTCCGGGAGATAATCATAAATACCTTCCCTATATGTTTCTATAGTGAAGACTTCTTCATCAAATCCTAAATAACTGCTCGAAATGCTTTTGATATCCTTCAGATAAGCCCGATCATTGATCCCGATCCGTTCTATAAATATATTACTTACGGCACGCTGATATTTCAAAAGGTTCACCGCTACGGCTTCAGCTTTGAAGTCGGTCTGCAGTTTATTGTAATACATGTCTACAATATTATTCTCATACATAGTGTTTCCTTTGATTATGACTTGTAAAGATAATATATCTCATAAGTTTGAAAAAATAATTTGCTAATAATTTTCATTTAAAAATACTAATTTATTAACACTAAAAGGAATTATCCATGAGAAATTCCGTAAAAATACGGTAATCCTCACTATTCCGGGGTTTAAGGTTCCCTATTCAAAATTAAATTTAAAGCTGACAGGCAATGCTTTACCCATTGTCAGGCTTTAATCAAAGATCTCTTTATACCGCTTTTACAGCAACTTCTTTATTTAGATTAAGTTTTATTAACATCTCTCAGATAAGAAATTGCCCATATTTGATGCAGGATCGGAAACCGGATCGTATCTTTGCACCTTGTAAAATGTTATTTATAATGAAAAGTATTTATTCTAAAATTCTGATTTTAGCATTCATTTCATCTTCACTTTATTCTTATGCATGGGGATTGACGGGACACCGTGTGATCGCGGAGATCGCAGAAAATCACCTGTCCGGTAAAGCAAGAAGAGGAATCAAAAAAATAATGGGTAAAGAGCGCCTTGCTTATTGGGCCAACTGGCCGGATTTCATCAAGTCTGATACAACAGGAGTTTGGAAACAGGCGTCATCATGGCATTATGTAAACATCGATCCGCAGGCGGACTTTAAAGCTTTTGACCAGAATCTTAAAATGCAGGCAGGACCTAGCCTTTACACGCAGGTAAACACCTTGTCCAGCCAGATCAAAGACGAAAAAACGTCTGAAAAAGACAGAAAAATTGCGCTGATCTTCCTTATTCATATTATGGGAGACCTTGCACAGCCTCTTCATGTAGGAAGATCTGAAGATCTTGGAGGAAACAAAATCAATGTTACGTATTTCGGAGACAAAACCAATCTTCACTCTGTATGGGATGGAAAACTGGTAGATTCTCAAAAATACAGCTACACAGAATATGCAAAGCTTCTGGATATCAAATCTAAGGATGAAGTAGCACAAATCCAGACAGGAAGTGTAGAAGACTGGTTGTATGATTCTCATAAAATCGCCAATAAGATCTATGCACAGACTCCAAATGATTCAAAATTATCGTACGATTATCAGTACAAATTCAATGAAACACTTGAAAGACAGCTTCTTTACGGAGGTCTTAGACTGGCAAAATTATTGAATGACTTATTTTAAGAGTTACTGATGGATCACATCAACTGAAAAAAAGAATTTTTAATTTCTGATTATTCATTCTTCATCATAAAAGCGGGACTTCGGTTTCGCTTTTTTTGTGGTTGATATTTTGTAAATCGGATATATATAAGGTTAAGGTTCATATTACAGGCTTAAAACATGGCCCCTTTTATCTTCGCTCGGCCTTACATTTAAAAAATAATTAAAACTGGTGTAACCTTTTTACTACTTCAGACGTATAATATATAGTAACTCTTTTTTGAGGATAAAAATAGATGAGACAATTAAAAATCACTAAGCAGGTTACCAACAGGGAAACTGCTTCATTAGACAAGTATTTGCAGGAAATTGGTAAAGTGGAACTGATCACTGCGGACGAAGAGGTAGAATTGGCACAGAGAATACGTGCGGGCGACAGAGCAGCACTTGAGAAATTAATCAAAGCCAACCTTCGTTTCGTAGTTTCTGTATCTAAACAATACCAAAATCAAGGTCTTTCTTTACCCGATTTAATTAATGAAGGTAACTTAGGATTGATGAAAGCAGCAAAAAGGTACGATGAAACTAGAGGTTTCAAATTTATCTCTTATGCGGTATGGTGGATTCGTCAGTCAATTTTACAGGCACTAGCTGAACAGTCGAGAATTGTAAGGCTTCCGTTGAATAAAATCGGCTCCATCAACAAAATTAATAAAGCATACGCTCACCTTGAGCAGGAAAATGAAAGACCACCTTCTCCGGAAGAATTGGCTGAAGTTCTTGACATGAGTGAGGAAGATATTAAAGAATCTATGAAAAACTCCGGAAGACACCTGTCCATGGATGCTCCTTTAGTAGAAGGTGAAGATTCTAATCTTTATGACGTATTGCGTTCAGGAGAATCTCCAAGTCCTGATAAAGACTTAATGCTTGAATCTCTTCAGATTGAAATTGAAAGAGCATTGAATACTTTAACTCCAAGAGAGGCTGATTTGGTAAGATTGTACTTCGGACTGAACGGAAAACATCCGATGACTTTAGAAGAAATCGGTGAAACTTTCGATCTTACAAGAGAGAGAGTTCGTCAGATCAAAGAAAAAGCAATTAAGAGACTGAAACATAATACCAGAAGCAAGATCCTGAAATCTTATTTAGGTAAATAATTTTAGCGTAAAAAACAATGTATGCGGAGTCTGTTTCAGGCTCCGTTTTTTTATTTTTGTATTGATGGATATAGACATCTTTTTCTTCATTGGAGGAATCATTTTATGTTTTATTGTAATTAATCTTCTACTCTATTTTTATCATAAGAATAGAGATGCTGTCTTTTTCAGACATATAAAAAACCGTCATTATACTTTAATAGAAAAGGTCGAAACCAATATCGAGAGCTATTCCAAAATAAGTGCAAAACTGACCTATTTTAAGGCAGACATCGTTTTTTTAGATCAGGAAATTTTTATCATTCCTTTCAATAAACCTATTCTGCAATTGAGCAAAAGCAATGAAAAATTTCCCTCCATTTTCGAAAGGTTTGAAGTTTCCTTTAGAAAAGTGCATCATAATTTCCTGGAAATAACGGGGAATACAAGCTTAGGACATTTTAAGATTACATTAAATTTTAAAAATAAAAACTTTGATTTGCATTCGGTTGTATAAAGGTTGTAACAATTTTTAGACTATCTTCAACTAATAAGGAATAAAACCAATCTAAAAAACCTATGAAAAAAATACTTTTAGCTTCAGCTTTGGCACTTTCAGTGCTTTCCTGTAAAGAAAATAAGTCTGAAAATGCACCAATTGCAGAAAATGCCATCGACAATTCAGAATCATCTATTTCAGGTTCTCTGAAAAGCGGCCGTAAGGATAATATGATCGATAAAATTTATTTTGAGCTCCTCAAAAATGATAAAAACCTAAAAGCTCTTGATGACAAAGTCTCCAAGGTTTCTGAAGAAAGCGGAAAGGTTCTGTCCCTGTATAGCGAAACGCTCAATAAATCGGAATCTTTTTATCTTGATGCTCATCAGCAGGCTGAAATGATTAAAGACTCTCTCCTGAAACAGCAGGTAGAAAAAGAAATCAAAATAAGTGCTGACCAATATGATCTTAAGATCAGCAACGTAAAAGAACTGATTGCAAAAGTGAATAAAAACAGTGATGATATCAACAACCTTTATACAGCCTTCAAAATCAGAAAAACGCTTCCTGAAATCGTAAAATATCAGAATGCACATCCCTTGAAAGCTGACAGTCTTGAAAACTTTATCAATAAACAGAATCACCTGTTAAACGAACTGAAAAATTTTAAATAAAAATAATGAACTACTCCACAAAATGGCTTAACGATACGACACGAACTGAAGAACTGGTTGACTTTTTTATCACACACAAAACAGATTCCTATATATCCCATGGTGAGATTGTTTCAGGAAGAGCTTTAGATTCAAATCATTGGAATCCTGACCTTAAAAACATATTGACAGCGCAGTTTAATTCAGGTTTTGATGCGGATCATAATTCCAGATTAAGTATTCTTATTGCCGAAAATGAAGATGGAAAAATCATCGGAATGCTGGTTTTCAATATCATCCGTGGATTTAAGAATTACGCAGTACTGGAAGATATGCTTCTAGATCATTCTCTCAGAGGACAGTCACTTGGAAGTACGCTGCTGGAAAAGGCTGTGGAAGAATCAAAAAACTGGAATATCAGCTTTCTGATGCTGGAAAGCGGAATCGACAATACAGGAGCCCATCATTTCTTCAATAAATATGGATTCAAAAAAGTATCTGAAAATTATATTCTGACCCTTTAAAAAGTAAAACCCAAACCTGTATGAATACAATTTCAATTATAGGAGCCGGAATAGGCGGACTGGCTTTGGGAAATATTCTGAAGCAGCATCAGTTGGACTTTACCATATATGAAGGTGCTCCGGAAATAAAACCCGTAGGTGCCGGAATCATGATGGCCGTCAATGCCATGCAGATCTTTGACAGGCTGGGTTTAAAAACAAAAATTGAAAATGCAGGTCATACAATCCACGGAATTTCCATAACGGATGAATCTTTAAAACCCATAACAAAAACAAACATTCATACGCTGGAGAAAAAATACAATTCCTGTAATGTAGCTATTCACAGAGCTGAGCTGCAGAAGATTCTGGCAGAAAATATTGGATATGAACATATTAAACTTAATCACTCTTTAAATAAGATTGAAAAAAAGGTAAATTATTCTTTATCCTTTGAAAACGGAATCCATACGGAAAGTAAAATAGTATTTGGAGCTGACGGGATCAAATCAAAGATTAGAAGCCAGATCCTGAAAACAGGAAACATCCGGAATGCCGGACAGAAATGCTGGCGAGGATTAACAGAATTTGAGTTGCCCGACCATTTCAATCACGAAGCCATTGAAGCATGGGGAAAAGGAAAGCGGTTTGGTTTCGTGAAAATTTCAGAGAAAAAAGTATACTGGTATGCTTTAGTGAATGAACAGAACTACAAACTCTATCATCATCTGTCTGAAATTTTCAGTGAATTTCATCCGCTTATTGTACATATTCTTGAAGCGACTTCAGAAGAAAATATCATTCTTAACGATATCAACGACCTGTCTCCTATTCCTTTATGGTACTCTGATAACCTTTGTCTGATTGGAGATGCTGCTCATGCAACTACTCCCAATATGGGACAAGGTGCCTGTCAGGCAATTGAAGACGCCTACATTATTGGAAGACTTCTCGAAGAGAATCGGGATTTTAATGCTGTTTTTGAAAAATTTCAAAAAATAAGACGAAAAAAGGTTGATTATATTGTAGACACCAGCTGGAAGATCGGAAAAATTTCACAGTGGGAAAAAGGAAATACAGTACGAAATCTATTGATGCGGTTAATTCCGGAAAGTACGAACCAAAAGCTGGCAGAAAAAGTTATCCGACTGGAAATGTAGGACAGCCTTTTCTTTAACTGAAATCATTTCATTCAACTCTTACCTGCTCTGGATATTCCTGTTGGCTTTATTCATTCCAAGATATTTTAAGTACCAATTTACTTTGAGCTAATTTTTATTTTTAGAATTATGATACATTCCACGTACTAAATATGGGATTATCACAATTTGACTTCAAAGCAATTCAAGAATAAAAATTAACCACCTTACTAGTATTTACAGTAAATAAATCAGACAGATTTGTATTTTAAACTAATAATTTTAAACAATTTGCACTAAAAACGCGCTTTTTTTCACTCTCTATCTTTAAGCGTATTTTTTCATATATTTAAATACAAAAAATAGGACAATGAAAAAAATATTTTATTTATTATTACTCATGATAGGATTTCAGACAACACACGCACAGGAAGTTCCTTTACTGGATCGGGAATTATTTTATGGAAACCCGGAAATATCCGGTGGGCAGCTGAGCCCCGATGGACAGTGGATTTCTTTTATGAAACAATATGAAGGGATTATGAACATTTGGGTAAAAAAGGTGAATGAGCCTTTTGACAAAGCCCGTCCATTGACCGACAGCAAGCGTCCGCTGGCCGGATATTTCTGGTCGGAAAACGGAAAATATATTTTGTATGTAAAAGACAAAAATGGGGATGAGAATATGAATATTTTTGCAGTGGATCCTAATGCAAGTGTAACAAAAGGAGTTCCTGAATCAAGAAATTTAACCCCCATTAATGAGGTAACAGCCCAGATCTATATGGTAAGCAAAAAAGATCCTGACTTATTAATGATTGGACTGAATAACCGGGATAAAGCCTGGCATGATCTGTATTCACTGAAAATTTCAACAGGGGAACTGAAAAAGATCTACGAAAATAAAGATCGTGTTACGGGTTATGATTTCGACTGGGATGAAAAACTAAGGGTTTTATCCAAAACAGACGATAAGGGAACTACCCAATTTTTATACAAGGACGGTGATAAACTTACTCCGATCTATGAAACATTAGTGACAGAAGGTGCTTATATTTCCAACTGGAATGAAGATAATTCTAAATTCTATCTCGTAACTGATAAAGGAGATTTGGATAAATCAACACTATTTCTGATGGATCCTAAAACCAAACAGACGACAAAAATAGAAAGTGATCCAAAGGGAAAGGTTGATTTCGGAGGATTATTTATGGATAGAAATACCAGAAAAATCATTTCAACAACCTATACGGGAGATAAGACTGAAAATTACTGGAAAGACAAAACATGGGAAGCTAATTACAAATTTCTACAAAGTAAATTCCCGGGAAGAGAAGTTGATTTTTCCAGTTCAACAAAAGACTATTCTAAATTTTTAATTTCAGTTTGGGGAGACAAGTATGCTTCTGAAGCCTATTTCTTTGATGCAAAAACAAAAGAATTGGTTTTCCAGTATACACCAAGAACTGAATTGAAAAAGGTGGAGAAGTATCTGGCTGCTATGACTCCTATAACTTATAAAAGCAGCGACGGTCTGGATATCCCTGCTTATCTGACAGTGCCTACAGGTTCTTCCGGAAAAAATCTACCGGTTGTCGTTTTGGTTCATGGAGGTCCAAAAGGTCCAAGAGATTATTGGGGGTATAATTCTACTGTACAGTTTTTGGCCAACAGAGGTTATGCTGTTCTGCAACCTAATTTCAGAGCAAGCGGCGGTTACGGTAAAAAATTCAAAAATGGTGGAGACTTACAGTGGGGAAAACTGATGCAGGATGATATTACCTGGGGCGTAAAATACCTGATTGACAATGGTATTGCTGACAAAAATAAGGTAGTTATCATGGGAGGAAGCTATGGTGGATATGCAACACTGGCTGGTTTAGCTTTCACTCCGGACCTGTATGCCGGAGGAGTGGATATCGTTGGACCAAGTAATATATTTACCCTGCTCGATTCTGTTCCTGCCTATTGGGAATCAGGACGTGCCTTCCTTTATGGAATGGTAGGTGATCCGAAAACCGAAGAAGGTAAAAAGCTGATCCGTGAGGCAAGCCCGCTATTCAGCGTGGACAAAATCGTGAAACCTCTATTGATTATCCAGGGAGCGAATGACCCAAGAGTAAAACAGGCTGAAGCAGACCAGATTGTAATTGCCCTTCGTGATAAAGGAAAAAAGGTGAACTATATTCTGGCAGATGACGAAGGACACGGATTCAGAAAGCCGGTGAATAATATGGCGATGTATGCTGAAACGGAGAAATTCCTTTCGGAAATCATTGGAGGGAGATATCAGAAAGAAATGCCGGAAGCTGTTGCAAAACGTCTGAAGGAAATGACCGTTGATATTAAAAATGTTACTTATAAACCAGCTGAAAAAGTAAAAGAAAAAGCAAATGCTGCTACACCGAAAGTTTCGAAATAAAAGCAGAACTGACGGATTACACCCATACATAAAGCCAGCTCATTACTTTAAATGAGCTGGCTTTTTTATTATAAAGAATCCGTGATCTCACAAAATAAAAGGGCTGTCATTTGTAACAGCCTCATTTTAGTAGGTAAAAGTAAGTCCGGCTCCCCAGCCTATTTCATTATCATAGTTTCCGGAAACTGACACCCATTTCTGTAAGATATATCTCAGTCCTGTCGAAAATTCTCCATCAGAATTAAGGCTGAAATTTCCCCTTATCCTTCTGGAAATCGGAATATCTTCTCTGCTCAGTTCCAGCAGAACTTTCCCATTTTGATCTACACTTGCATCTGCGGTCACCAGCATCGGCAGCATATACTGTACACCGACCATAAAGGCATATTGATCTTTTGAAGCTTTCTGCTGTCCAAACCACGTCTTTTTGCCACGGAATTTCATCCCCATATCTTCTGCCATCTGCCTCTCCATAATCTCATGGTTTTTCTGAATTCTGAAACCTGCATAAGGAAGTGCCCACTGGAATTTCCCTAAGAATCTTCCTACTTTTACATTTCCTTCAAAGTGATCGAAATCCCAATTGGAATGAAACTGATTCAGATTGGCCCATCTTGGTCCGAACATCGTCATGCTTTCTGCATGTATTTTATTGCTTGCAATGTCAAGCATTCCCATAGAGCTGATCATTTTATTATCCTTCAGGAAATTTTTCCATGCCAGCTTTCTGTCTGGAAGTTGCGGGTTTGGTTTTGAGTTCTCATAGCTGAAAATCCTTCCCATTCCGGCCATCATATGGTATAAAATATGGCAGTGGAAAAACCAGTCCCCATCCTGATTGGCTGCAAACTCAATGGTATTGGTTTCCATAGGCATAATATCCACTACATTTTTCAGTGGAGAATACTCTCCTTTTGAATTGATCAATCTGAAATCATGCCCGTGAAGGTGCATGGGATGACGCATCATTGAATTGTTGTAGAGTGTAATTCTAAGAACCTCCCCTTTTTTAACCAGAATCTTATCCGTTTCTGTTACCGTTTTATTATCAAGGGTCCAAAGGTACTGGTTCATATTTCCTTCAAGGGTAAACTTCATTTCCCTAACATTTTCATCCGGAAGAATTGTCTTTTCAGGAGACTTTAAGAGATTATACGACAGCCTTTTAATCGGCTTTTCTTCCTTCATGTCCATTCCTGAATGTTGAGAATGATCTTCCTTTTTATCTTTATCAGACTCTTTGGTTTTCACCCCCATCATTTCGTTCATATGTTTCATCGTCATTTTTCTCTGGCTTTCAGAAAGCTCAGGGTACATGACTTCGTTCATATCCATCATCTGATTGCCCATCGTCATATTCATAGGCTTCATATTCCCGCTCATTTCCATCATGCCGTTCATCATTTTCATTCCTTCGAACAGCAACAGTCTGGGCAGATTGGGAGCTTCTACTTTTTCACCGGAACCAAGCCATAGTGAAGCATGTCCTACTCTGTCTTCAGATGTAGAACGGAATTCAAAACTTTTGTTCTCAGGAATGGTCACTTCAATATCATAAGTTTCAGAAACACCGACGATAAGACGGTCAACTTCCACCGGGACTACATCGTTACCGTCATTTCCTATTACTTTTATTTTTCCTCCTCCATAATTCAGCCAGAAATACGTTGACGATCCGCCGTTGGCTACCCTCAAACGTACTTTATCACCTGCTTTCAAATTAGAATAATCAGAACTTGGAAGTCCGTTGATGAGGAATTTATCATAATAAACGTCGCTTACATCCATCGCCTCCATTCTTTTCCATTCATTCAGGGCTTTCGTTCCGAAATTTCCGGATTTAATGGCTTCCCAGTAACTTTGTACCGCATTCTTTTTAATGGCATACCAGTCTGTATTGGCCATATGAAGTCTTCTGGCGATCTGCATCGGATCTTCATCGCTCCAGTCTCCAAGCAGTACGGGAATTTCTTTTGTATAAGAAGTTTTGGGCTCACCTTCTCTTTTATTAAAGACTAAAATCCCGTTCATTCCAATCTGTTCCTGAAGTGCCTCGTGGGAATGGTACCAATAGGTTCCGTTTTGAGATACTCTGAATTTATATAAATGCGTTTCGCCAGGTGTAACAGGTTTTGTGGTAAGGTATGGAACACCATCCTGTTCATTGGGAAGGATCACACCATGCCAGTGCAGTCCTGTATTTTCCTTAAGCATATTATGCAGGTAAATTTCTGCTGTATCTCCTTCTGTAAAATATAAAGTGGGAGCCTGCAGTTTCCCGTTGACGGCAAGTGCTCTACGATTCTTTCCCGTGAAATTAACGATCGTATCTTTTACATAGAGATCATATCTCACTGTTTTTCCACCAAAAGTAACTTTTCCGTTTTCAGAGTTTCTTTTAAATAGGGATTGATTCTGTTTCGGTTCTTCTGCAACAAAATGCTTAGGACCTTCTTTTTCCACCAATTCCATTCCGCATTTCGGGCATTTACCAGGTTGATCTGAAGTCACTTCAGGATGCATCGGGCAGCTGTAAAGAGCTTTATGCTGAAATGGGAGCTGAGAAGATTTTGGCTTCGCTGTGATTTTATTTACTGCAGGTTCTTTAGTTTTTATCTTTACATTAACCTTAGGCATGTCAGCCTTCGACTTTACCTTACTTTCCGTCTTAACCTTAACTTTATTGCTTTTAATATCTGCAGGCTTTTGAACTGTCTTTTGTGGCGGCTGTGCTACAACCTTTGGTTTCAACACAACTGTTTTCTTTACCAAGGTCATTTTGCATTTCGGGCAGTCTCCTGGTTTTGAGGATACTACTTCTGGATGCATCGGGCAGGTATAATATGTTTTCGTTGTTTGTGCGAAAGTAAAAACAGAGAACAAAAGCACCAGAAATATGATCATTTTTTTCATAATATTCCGAACTTTTTAAAATTGCATAACCTAAAGCCAATTATAGATCAGGCTATGCAACTTGTTATTTTAAAACTAAATAGGATAATTAGTTGATTTCTGACTTTACACTTCCACAAGAAAGCATAGATTTTCCGTAGTAAGGATTAGCGATCTGCTTTTCGTCGCTTAACCAACTTGAGTCAGCCATTGGGCAATACTGTACAAAGACAGGTTTTTCAGAAAGCTTAAATTCTTTGGTCAAAGCGATCATATTCTCGGAAAGGTTGGAAAAGGTTTCTCTTTGTGCTGTAATATTTCGGGCATCAGAAATTACCGTAGCATCTTTTCTCAGAATATTAAGATTACCTTCTGAAACTAATTTATAATCAACGGCCGAGGCTGTTTTAATAAATTCTGCAGCTGCTTTTGATGTTTTGTCTGCATCATCTGAAGCCAAAGCTGACTTAATGGCGATATAATTCTGATAGAGTTTCGAAACCTGAGCGTCTTTTTTAGACTGTGCAGAAATTGAAAGAATTGAGAATAGAGATAATGCTGCTGTAATGATATACTTTTTCATTGTTTTAAATTTTAGAATTAAATTTTTTAATAAAGAATAATTGAAACGCATCATGCGCTGAAACGTGTTGTCTACGAAAGGAATGATCATCTGAACAATACCAGACAACAGACGAATCTTAAATTCTAAAATTACAATGATTGATATAGATAGGAACCGGCCTGTATTCGGGGGGGCCATTGATTCTTATCTGGGTAAATTTTGTAGCTGAAAAAGATTTATCGGCAAAGAAAAACTGCTGCTGCGACAATACCGGAGCGATCTGACTTAAAAAATCGATCATCAGCAAATCAGATTTCTGCGAATCATCGACTTTTACGACTTTAATCTCTGTTTTACAGCATCCTTTTTTTTCCTTTACACCACATTTGCCACAGATGTCCGTGGTTTTCTGGCTTACAGAAACAAACTCCTCCATACAGAAATGTACGCTGAATGCAGCTCCGGAAGAAAATCCGAAGTAGAAAACAGAGAACAGTATGGCGAGAATCTTTTTCATTGGTAAGACAAAGGTAAAAATATCCTTGAAACTGCTGTTATAAAATTCTGTATACTTGTTATAAAATTCAGCCCAATGAAAAAACTTCTGAACATTTCAGAAGCTTTTCTATATTTTTATACAGGCAAAGAATAGTTGTATGAAGTAGAATATCAGTCTTTACAACTTTATCTCTAACTTCTAAAATCTCACATCTAATATCTATATCTATTCTCCCGGTTACAGTTTAAACTCAAGTTTAACATTGAAGAAACGTCCTGTAAGACGTACCGGAACCGGATACATAACACTCGAATTATAATCAGTAATCCACTGGTTGGCCACAGTATTGTTGATGTTAAATGCATTGAAAACCTGAACGCCTAACGTGAGTTCTTCAAAATTACCCCAGAAACCTGAACGGTTTTTCTTGCTTTTGGAATCTATGAATACTTTTGAAAGTCCTAAATCCACTCTTTTATAAGAAGGCAGTGTTCTCTGATATTGATAAGGATCGGTAAAAACAGGTGCTCCATTCGGAAGTCCCATCGCATAAACCAACGTTAGGTTGACACGCATTGAAGGGAATTTAGGCATATAATCCTGATAGAACATCGCAAATCTGAATCTCTGATCGGTTGGTCTCGGAATATTTCCTCTTCCGTCAATATTCTCAAATACTCTGGCATAACTCGCAGACAACCAAGAATCTACCCCCGGGACAAATTCTCCAAATAATCTTGTATCAATTCCATAAGCGTACCCTGAAGCATTGTTTTTCCCGGAATAACGGATCCTTACATTATCCATATAATAAGGGATCAGATCATCCATTTTTTTATAATAAGCCTCTGTAGTCAGCTTAAATGGTCTGTCATACATATAAAATTCATAGTCGTTGGCAAGAATTAACTGCATCGAACGCTGGGATTTTATATCGGAATTAAAGTTTCCGTCCAGATCTTTGATCTCTTTATAGAAAGGTGCCTGATAATATATCCCTCCTGAAAGTTTGAAGAGCATATCCGTATCCCAGTCAGGTTTTATAGCAAACTGAAATCTTGGCGAAAAGATTGTTTCTTTATTGAAGCTCCAGTTTGAAACTCTTGCCCCTGCATTCACAAATACTTTGCTGGCTCCCCAGTAAAACTTCTGAGAATACTGTGCATAGGCAGAAAGTCTTGAAGGCTCTATTTTATTTTTTCCGGCAATCTGGTAAAAAAGCTGAAGATCTCCGGACATTCCTGTTCTCGGATCATCAATTGGACGTGGAATACTGTATCCCGAAGCGTCTACCAATTTCCATTCGTTGGTATTGTCATTCAGGTTTTCTTTTTCATATTTAAAACCAACTTCTATATCTGTATTGATATTCGGAGAGAATTTCGCTCTGAACTGCGTACCGTAAGTTCTTACATACAGGTCATTTCTTGCATGCTCTATCTGTCCTCCTCCATCAAAAGAAGCGTTGGGCTCCTGCGTCACAGGATCAAAAGTCTGTATTTCGTAGCCTGAAGCAACAGAATAATATTCTTTTTCTCTGTTCTGATAGGCAAAACTGTCCAATGTAAGCTTCCATTTGTCTGAAGGCTTATAATTCATCGAAACAGTTCCCATCATATTCTTATACATATCCTGCTCCTGCCCGCCATAGCCGATATTGACCGTAATAGGCTGCTGAAGGCTCCCAAAAGTGACACTTTTCGCTTTAGGAATCATTTCATAATCGTTCTTGGAATAATATCCAATGAATGACATGGAGAATTTATCACTGAAATGGTAGTTGATATATGACTGGAAATCCCAATACGTAGGGTTAAAATCCGTATCCTCGTTCAGCGTATTCAGAACAAGATTGGTATTTCTGTATCTTCCTGAAAATAATGCGGTCAGTTTTTTATTCTTTGAAGCCAACCCAGCTGTAAGCCTTCCGCCGATTAAACTGGCTTCTCCTGAGAGTTCAAATTTCTCAGGCTCACGATAATAGATATTCAGAGCTGAAGACATTTTGTCGCCATATTTAGGCTCAAATCCTCCGGCTGAGAAGTTGACTGCAGAAACCATATCCGGATTAATGATGCTCATCCCTTCCTGCTGTGAATTTCTGATCAGAAAAGGTCTGTAAATTTCAATATCATTGATATAGATAAGGTTTTCGTCGTAGTTTCCACCACGTACCATATATTGGGAAGACAGCTCAGTATTGGAGTTTACCGAAGGAAGTGTTTTAAGAAGTCCTTCAATTCCACCACTTATAGAGGCTACATTTTTAGCATCTTTTGCCGAAATCTTGACATTGGTAATGTCGTTCGTTCTTCCGATGACTTTTTTCTGGAAAACGACTTCCTCAATATCGGTTACTTTTTCTGCTGTATCTCTTTTTCTGTTTTGAGAGAAAATAAGCATAGGAACCATAAGGCTCAACGGTAAAACTAGTTTTTTCAAAAGAAATATTTTAAGAATTTCTAAAAATAGGGATTTTTTAACAATTACAAAATCGATTCTCTAATTCTTGTTAATTTTTTTAACAAATCTTCTAATAAATCTAATCTTAGCATATTGGCTCCGTCTGATAGAGCGGTTTCCGGTGTTGGGTGTGTTTCTATAAAGATTCCATCTGCGCCTACTGCAATTCCTGCTTTGGCCACTGTTTCGATCAGGTCAGGTCTTCCTCCTGTTACTCCCGAACTCTGATTAGGCTGTTGTAATGAATGGGTTACATCCAAAATGACCGGTGCATATTCTCTCATGGTAGGAATACCTCTGTAATCTACAATCAGATCTGTATACCCAAAAGAATTTCCTCTTTCAATGATGGCTACCTTCTGGTTATTGGAATCTGTAATTTTCTGTACTGCAAATTTCATCGATTCCGGAGAAAGAAACTGTCCTTTTTTTAACGTTACACATTTTCCGGTCTCTGCCGCAGCCACCAAAAGATCGGTCTGGCGTACCAAAAACGCAGGGATCTGCAATACATCAACGTATTGTGCCGCCAAAGCCGCATGGTCATTTTCGTGTATATCTGTTGTAGTAGGAATATTGAACGTCTCTCCTACTTTTTTAAGGATTTCAAGAGATTTTTCTTCTCCAATGGATGTGAAAGAATCTACACGGCTTCTGTTTGCTTTTTTGAAGCTTCCCTTAAAAATATATGGAATATTGTACTTGTCTGTAATGTTAATCACTTTTTCAGCAATTCTTAAAGCCATATCTTCTCCCTCAATAATACAAGGACCTGCAATAAGGAAAAAGTTCTTTGAATCTTTGTGCTGAATATTATCTAAATACTGAATCATTTTGTTGTAATTAAAAGTTCAGTAAAAATACTGAGAAAGTTTCAGACTTGGAAATTATTTGGCGGGAATAGATGTAAGATTCGAGATTCGAGATGACAAACTGGATATATTAACTATAAGACCATGAACATCAATACATTGAATTTTAGAAAATATTTTCATTGTGTGTTTTCGATTAAGCAGCTTTCTAAAAGACTAAATTATATTTTATCCTAGCTATCATGCTCTAGCAAGAAGTATTGATTGTAATAAATTCTTATTGCCCTAGCCGTATAGTTGACTCGTATCCAATCTTCAGCTTTAAAATAATCAGCCAGCTTTCCATAAAGAATTATGGAATACTATCATCTAGTTCTCACAGCGTACAAATACCCAGCCTTTGTACGGATTTAAAATCCCAATAGACTCATTCGATCGAGTAAGTTCTATTTTCTGTCTATTAAATTGAGGGTATGATGCGATTATTTCTGTAACAGCATTAATCGTCATTATTTGGATCTCTGGAAAAGTATCCACGCAAGTATATAAGGTCATATGCGATAGCTCGCATACCATCTTTTATTGCCCCCAAAAAAGATGTAAAAACAATTAACTTCAAATCCGTTTCGCTCATTTTTATTAATGTATGGTATCATGTCGCATTCTTGTCGATCAGAATCACATGCAAGAAACCTACTGCTCTGTCTTTCGTATATACATGATTACCTGTTCAAATCTCATTACCATTACAGAGGGATTTCATAAGATATTTATTTGATTAAACGGACAGTTTTACCATAATTATTGAGAGCTAACAGAATTTTGTTTCGCAATGAATACATTATGATACATCATCCTATATATAAAATGCTCAGAAACATTTCTATTGACATCGTTAACGAAATGGTAACTCATTATTCAAAGCTGAACCCGAAAAAATTCTTAGGATCAAATGTCACACATCTTTCAGCTTCACCATCGATATACTTTAACTTTAAGCCAGAAAGTAACGAATCACCACACGCAGCTGATATGATACGTATCACTTGTTCTGTTTTAAATACAAGTGAATATATTGACATTACAGAAAATAGGTCATCCTCATCCACATCAATCCATTGCCTTATATTTTCAATAACCGTAAAAATAATTTTCGATTCATCACCAACACAGATTTCAATTTTAATTTGATCAAATATTAAATAAATACGTTCATATAAGGGATGAAATACTGGTATATTTTGTAAATCGACATATCCACTCACAAGAATATCACGAATGGGTTCGGTAATAACAAAATGTAAAAAGTCATTCTTTTCCATATATTTTCCTACTAGTGATTATTAATCTAATCAGGAATACATTTTCTTTAAAATTTTCTCAAATGTATTGATATTCCTACTGGTAAATTGGTCCTTAAGGCTTTTCTTTCCCAACACCTTTCCAAAGGTAGAATCCAGAGTATTTCCTTTGGGGACTTGCCAGTAAAATATTTCTCCGGAAATCTCAGCTTTTTCGTTTTCAGTTTTGGAAGCTTTCTCAAATTCTTCCATCAAAACACTTTCTATTCCTGAGTTTCCAACAAAAGCGTAAATATGCAGGTTTTCATTTTTTTCAAAAGGAATATTTTTCCAAAAAAGTTCGGTTTCTTCCAGAGACTTAATGAATAAAAAAGCTTCATACGAAAAATGGTCAGACATCGCTTTTTCCAAAATTCCCTTCAAATCTTCTGCCTTTTTTTCAGAAGAAAAAACAATATTTCCTGAAGCCAGTACAGAACCTACCTCCTGCATTCCGGCCTGTTTAAAGACCTGGCATACATCAGCCATTTTCATATTGGTTCCTTTTACGTTGACACCGCGGAGAAAAGCACAGTACTTCATATTTTTTTGCTTTATGGTTTTTTTTTGAGTTGAAGATTTTTCAGATTTGAGGGTATTAGAATTTTTGAATTTTGAATTAAGGGTCGTCCATCAAAATTTTTAATTTCTCACCTCTAACGTCTAACCTCTAATTTCTAACTTCCATTTTTTCAATCAATCCTAACGTATAAATTATAATCTGTTCCCGAAGGTTTAAGATGGTAGATCTTTTCCAGGATACGGTTATCACTTTTCAGATTGTCTTGTACCCGAAATTCCTGAAGAAGCCTGTAATGCTCCATATAATATACCGCATCTTTCCCCTTAAACAGATTATTATAAGAAAGAAGATATTTTGGTTTTCTGTTTTTTACCGTATTCAGCCAGTAATGAGCTTTGTCTTTTTTAACTTCCGTCTGGATCTGCTTGTCTACCAGTCCTACTTCGTCAATGGTTTTTAATCCTGAAAAATAAGGAACATAACCTGCCGGTTCCAATAGAATCCACTGATTTTTATCTTTCTCGTAGGTATTTAAAAACAACCCTATTTTTCGGCGGTAATTCCACTCTCCGTTTCCTGTAGCAATCGAATGTATGGTCTGAAAAACGGTCATTGGTAAAATATAGAATACAACCAGAAGAGACAGCCATAGCTTACGTTTCTCTTTCTGCTCCAGCACAAAAATAAGAACAGGAACAAACAGCAGAAGCTGAGGCACCCAGTAATACCAGTCGAATAAACTTTTCTGAGAGATGAAAATAATCTGTTTTGCCCAACCGAAAAGGAATATCATCCATAAAAAATAATTCCTCTTTTCCCGCTGTCTTACCAGATATATAAAACAGAGCAGCTCAAAAATAAGGACAATAATGGTCACCGGATTAAAACTTCCAGGAAGTTTAAGCATTCCCCAGAAATTACCAAAGCTTACCAGAAAATAATTGAGATTCTGCTCAAAAGTAAAATGGTGTTCGTAAAGAAGTTTTTTGGCAACAATAGTATTATTGACCAATTCTCCGAAATATAACCAGTTGAATGAAAGCACCGATAAAAGCCCCAGAATACCTCCGAAAATATAACTCCACCTGATCTTTTTATTCCAAAAAATATCTACCAAAAATACAATCCCAAGAAAAATTACGGTATCAATCCTTGTGAACATGATCAAAAGCGGGAGAAGAATCAGTGCCCACTTTTTTCCTTTACTAAAACCGTAATACAGAAGTGCCATTTCAAGAAAGAAAAGAATTCCGTATTCCATTCCCAGAATAGAGATCTTCACTGCTGGCGGCAGAATTCCGATCAGAAATATAAATATAGCTTTTTGCCAGGGGTTTTTAAGTGTTAAATGGGCAAGGAATAAGGTTCCTATCGTAAAAAGGATGGAATTAAAAATCAATAATGGTTCAATAAAATATTCTTTACCAAAAATCAGATTGAATATATACGATACGAAAACATACAGATGCGTGGTAGAAGCTGAAATCCGGGTTTCCCCATTAAAGCCTATCACTCCGTAGTCCAGCAGGTTCTGAGCCACTCTCCAGGTAATGAACGCATCTTCCTGAATATAGTGGGTCAGTAAAAAAAGGAGTTTAATAATCACTGTGAAAATCACAGCATAGATTGGGAGTCGGTTATTGGTGTTTTTTGCCATCACGCATTTTTAGATCACAAATATAATCTTAAAATTCAGGAATCCCAATAACAAAAAAACGGAACCGAAGTTCCGTTTTTTTTTTTAATGTTTATTGTGTTACTTTAATAATTGCTGTGGTGATTTGATTTTCTTTTTCTTTTGAATACGTAGAATCAAAAGGTTCCATCACATCAAATAAGTATTGGTAGAAAGGAGTAATTTTCTGTACGTTTTCAGACTCCTTCATCGCTTTTTCTTTACCCATCTGCTGAAGCTCTTTGATGAAGGTATTGAACTTTTTATCGATTGGCTCTATAGATTTAACAAGGTATTGATACGCTTTGTCATCCTGACCCAATTTCTTATAAGCATCTGTAACCGCAGAAACGACAAGAGAATATTCCATCGGTTTTGTTCTCATCTGTCTTCTTGCAAAATTCTGATCTCCAGGGGCAAGGCTTAAATAATAATCATATTCTTCAAAGATTCCTTTTTTAAGGATTTCTGCCAGCTGAAGACCTTTTTTCTCCTGTCCGGCAATGATGTATCCTGTTACCATAGCACTTAATGAACGTGGATCATTAAATTTCTCAGCAGGGATTTCTCTTGATGCAAGATCAAGTAATTCCACCGCTTTAGCTTTCTGCCCGTTTAATGCCAGTGCTGATGCAGCTCTGCTTGCTGACATTCTGTAGCTCATAATATTTGAAGTAGCTGTTTCGTCAAAGTGGCTGTTCAAGTGTTTAAAATTACCCCATCTGAAGTTTTTCACGACATTATATAATGAGTTGGTATCTACTCTTCCCATATCTCCGTCTGCATTTGGAGGCGTATGGATAGGTACCAATCTGTAGCTGAATCCGTCAAACTGAAGGTATTCATTCAGATAGAAGATGTTTTCACTGTCGTAGATTCCTCCTGATGAAAAGTTGATCGGACGCTTCCAATCAAAATTCGCCAGCATATCCAGCATAATCAGGTTATTTTTATATAATGTATTTCCTTTGTAAGTAATCATGATCTGATTCACTACATTCGGAAGATCTTCCTGAGTAATGATTCCTGCTTTCAGTGCATTCTCCTTATTAACAGGAAGAATGAATTTATTCACCGGAAGAATATTGTATTTTTCAAATTTTTCTTCCCCGAAGTACATTTTTAAAAGCTCATCCTTTTCAGGAGATTTAAATTTGATAAAATTTACAGCTTCTTTCAATGTCAGTGAATCCTGTGTAAGGTATTTTCTGAAGGCTCCGAATTGACTGTCGGGAACTCCCTGTTCTTTCAACATAGAGAACACGCCTTCCCAGTCTTCTTTCTTCATCATATAGATCTGATCATTGACGCCATCTCTGTAATCATCATGAGTCAGTTCACTTGGAATTCCTGCAGCATTATATGTTTTTCTCTTGATCTGATCCAGGTTCCAAGGTGTTGAAGCAAGGGTGAAGTTAACCACCTTCACATCATCTCTGAATCTTTCAGTTTCCTGAATAGCCCATACCGGATAGGTATCATTATCTCCGTAAACAAATAAGATATCATTTTTCGGAAGTGACTTCAATACGGAATAAGCATAATCATACGCTGTATATCTGTTGCTTCTGTCGTGAACATTATAGTTCTGGAAGCCCATCATAAAAGGGACTCCCAATAAAACCACTCCGATTGCAATATTAGCTCCATTGGATTTTACTTTAGACTGAAGGAACCACATAATAGCCCCGGCTCCCATTCCTATCCAGATCGCAAATGCATAGAAGGAGCCTACCATGGCATAATCTCTCTCTCTTGGCTCAAAAGGTTTTACTCCTGTATAGAAAATAATTCCAACACTTGTTAAAACAAATAATGAAAGAAGAGCGTAGAATCTTCCGAAGTCTCTGTTCAACTGGAAGAAGAAACCGATCAATCCTAAGATCAATGGTAAAAAGAAAAACTTAACGGTACTTTCATTCTGGAATTTAGCAGGCATTTTATCCTGATTCCCCAATAAAGCATTATCGATAAAAGAAATTCCTGAGATCCAGTTTCCTTTCGTATTTTCCATGTTTCCTTCAAGGTCATTCTGTCTTCCAACAAAGTTCCACATCAGATATCGTACGAAGTAATATCCATTCTGGAATGTGATAAAGTAGTCCATATTCTGAGCCAGTGAAGGCTTCTGAACATTGATCAGATTATACGGTTTAACTTTCAGGTAATCTGCCGCTGTAATAGATTTATCTTCATATTTTCCTCTAAGCTCATCAAAAATCTGCTTCGCCTGAGGATTGTCTGCTACATCTTCGTTAGCATAATTAAAGGTAAAATCCGGAGCCCCATACATCGAAATATAGTTGCCCATCACATCCTTATCCTCATTAAACATTCTTGGCATTAAGCTGATCTGAGATTTACTGAAGACATAGTTGAAACGGTCTCCTGTCTTTCTGTACGTTCCTGTTTTCTCATCTTTTTCGTAGATCTCACCTGTTTTTTGAGTCTTAAAACTTCCGTCTTCATTTTTCTCAATTCCGTTGGCATCAAGAAAAGCCGTATAGTTCTGTCCATAGATGGTAGGCCAGTCACCGTACTGCTCTCTGTTATAGTAATCCAGCATTCCGATTGCTGTATCAGGATCGTTAAGGTTCATTGGAGGATTCGCATTCGCTCTGATTGGAATGACCATCCAGCAAGAGAAACCAATAATCATAAAAACGACTGACAATGCAGCGGTCTGGTAAATATTTTTCTTAGCTTTTCTGGCATATTTAATAATGAAGAAACATACTGCTGTCATTAAAATAAATGCGACGATCGTTCCTGAGTGGAAAGGAAGTCCAAGCCCATTCACAAAGAATATTTCAAGTCTTCCGAACATTGTCATGATCAGCGGGAAAATAATTTTGAAAACAATGATCAAAATTCCCAGCGTAATCGCATTGGCCCAGATAAAGTTTTTCCAGGTAAATTTGTAATTTCTTGCATAATAAACCAGACATACTGCTGGTACTGCAAGCATCCCCATCATGTGTACCCCTACGGAAAGTCCCAATACAAAGAAAATAAGGATAATCCATCTTTCGCTGTCTTTTGCCAGATACTCATTTTCCCATTTGGTGATCAGCCATACCAGCAATGCGATAAACATTGAAGCCATAGAATATACTTCTCCTTCTACTGCAGAGAACCAGAAGGTATCTGAAAACGTAAAGCATAATGCGCCCACTGCTCCTGCAAAAAGAATGGAGATTTCCTGGTGTTTCGTAACTTCATCAAAATCTTTGTTTAAAAGTCTTCTGACAAAATGAGTAATTGTCCAGAACAAAAATAAAATAGTCAGCGCACTGAACAATGCAGACATTGCATTGATGATGATAGAATAATTTTCGCCTTTTCCTAAAGCAAAAATGGCTGCCACGGCACCCACGATTTGGAATAAGGCAGCTCCGGGAGCGTGCGTTACTTCAAGTTTTACAGCAGAGGAAATGTACTCGCCGCAGTCCCAGAAACTGAAATTGGGTTCTATGGTCGACAAGTACGTGAAAAATGCAATGACAAAAATCACCCATCCTAAAACGGTGTTCCATTGCTTAAAAGTCCAATTTTTCATAGTATTAAATCAATTACGCGAAAATAAGGCTTTTATAGCATTCTATGGTGTTTTTAACAAAATTTAAAAAATTTGGCGTAGTATTTGTGACCGTACTTCAGCTAAGATTGCAAATCAGAAAATAAATTTTATCGAATCGCTGGCTTGAAATCAAACAAAAGTTTAGTAATTATTTATTTTTTTGTATTTTTGCGGTCAGATTTTTATTGAAAATAACAAATAATGAGTAATGTTTACGATAATATTCTTGGCCTAATAGGACATACTCCTATGGTGAAGCTTAATACTGTTACAAAAGATATTCCTGCAACCGTTTATGCCAAGTTAGAATCATATAATCCTGGACATTCCACAAAAGATAGAATAGCACTTCATATTATAGAAAACGCTGAACAAAAAGGTTTATTAAAGGAAGATTCAGTAGTTGTAGAAACTACTTCCGGAAATACCGGTTTTTCTATTGCAATGGTCTGTATTATTAAAGGATATAAATGTATTCTGGCGGTAAGCGACAAAACAAAGCCTGAAAAAATTGCTTATTTAAAAGCATTGGGGGCTGTCGTATATATCTGTCCTGCTAATGTTGCAGCAGATGATCCCAGATCATATTATGAAGTAGCTAAAAGAATAGCTTCAGAGACCCCAAATTCAGTTTACATCAATCAATATTTTAACGAATTGAATATTGATGCGCACTACCAGACTACAGGTCCGGAAATTTGGGAGCAGACAGAAGGAAAGGTAACCCACCTTTTTGCCTGCACTGGAACGGGTGGAACATTGTCCGGTTCGGGTAAATTTTTAAAAGAGAAAAACCCTGATATCAAAATCATCGGTGTGGATGCTGACGGTTCTATCCTGAAGAGCTACCACGAAACCGGAGAGATTCATAAAGAGGATGTACATCCTTACCAAATCGAAGGAATGGGGAAAAATCTGATCCCTGCGGCCCTTCTTTTTGATAAGGTAGATGAATTTGTAAGAGTCAACGACGAGATGTCTGCTTACAGAACCCGTGAAATAGCGCTTAAAGAAGCTATCATGGGAGGATACACTACAGGAGCTGTAACTCAGGCACTGATACAGTATGCTCAGTCTCACGAGCTTACTAAAGATGATATCATTGTCCTGATATTTCCAGACCACGGGTCGAGATATATTACTAAAGTATACAGTGATAAGTGGATGGCTGAGCAGGGTTTTGTGAATAACTGTGTACACAATTACGATGAAGTTTTCAAAACGGAATTCATCAAATAGGAATAAATAAACCACGATACAAATCAAGTCTTTTGTGTTCTGCAGAAAAGACTTTTTCAATTAAAAATTACTATACAAAATGTTAGATATTTTTGAACGTATTAAACAAAACCCAGGTCCATTAGGACAGTTTGCTGATTATGCTGAAGGGTATTTTGTTTTCCCAAAACTGGAAGGTCCAATTGGTCCAAGAATGAAATTTCAAGGTAAAGATGTAATTTTCTGGAGTGCAAATGACTATTTAGGTCTTTGTAATCATCCGGAAGTTTTAGAAGCTGATGCAAAAGCGGCTGCAGAATTCGGAATGTTTTATCCGATGGGTGCAAGAGCAATGTCCGGTGAAACTCAGCAGCATCAGCAATTGGAGAAAGAATTGGCAGAGTTTACTCAAAAAGAAGCTGCTTATTTATTGAATTTCGGTTACCAGGGAATGGTTTCAGCTATCGATGCATTAGTGACAAGACATGACGTTATTGTATATGATGCCGATTCTCACGCTTGTATTGTAGATGGAGTTCGTCTTCATATGGGTAAAAGTTTTACCTTCAAGCATAATGACATGGCAAGTTTGGAAAAAAACTTAGCCCGAGCAACAAAAGTAGCAGAGGAAAACGGAGGCGGAATCTTAGTAATTACTGAGGGAGTTTTCGGAATGCGAGGAATGCAGGGGAAACTGAAAGAAATCTGTGACTTAAAATCAAAATTCAATTTCAGACTATTGGTAGATGATGCCCATGGTTTCGGAACTTTGGGTAAAACCGGAGCCGGAGCTGGTGAAGAGCAGGGATGCCAGGATCAGATTGATGTTTATTTCTCTACATTTGCCAAATCTATGGCAGGTTTCGGAGCTTTCCTTTCAGGAGATGAAACGATTATCAGATTTTTGAAATACAATCTTCGTTCTCAGATTTTCGCTAAATCTTTAACAATGCCAATGGTAATTGGAGGTCTAAAAAGATTAGAACTTTTGAGAAACCGACCGGAAATTAAGGCAAAATTGTGGGAAAACGTCAATAAACTTCAAAATGGTTTGAGAGAGAGAGGTTACAATCTTGGAAATACCAATACCTGTGTAACTCCCGTTTTCATAGAAGGAACAACAATTGAAGCTACTCTTCTGGCTAAAGACCTGAGAGAGAACTACGGAATTTTCACATCAGTTGTAGTGTATCCTGTAATTCCTAAAGGAATGATCTTATTAAGACTGATTCCAACGGCTTCGCATACGGATTCAGAAATTAATGAAACGCTGGCTGCTTTTGATGGTATCCGCGAAAAATTAACTTCAGGGCATTACAGAGAAATGGAAAAACAAATGAATATCGAATACAAGCAAATGTAATATCGATATCGCCATATACTTAAAAAGAACCACTGAATTATTTTCAGTGGTTTTTTATAAACTAAATAACGCATGAAATTTAAAGGTTATCTGCTAGGAGTTTTGTCGTCTGTTTCATTCGGACTCATTCCCATTTTTATCCTGCCGCTAAAGCAGGCTCATTTTTCTATGGACATTACTTTGTTCTACCGATTTTTATTTTCGGCCTTAATGGTAGGCGGATATCTGCTTTATTCCAAAGAAAGTTTTAGAATCAATAAAAAAGAATTACTGATCCTTGCAGTTCTTGGAGTATGTTATGCTCTGTCCTCGGAATTTTTATTCATAGGCTATGATTTTCTTACCCCGGGAATTGCTTCTACCGTCCTGTTCATTTATCCCATTATCGTAGCTTTGCTCTTATTTTTCTTTTATAAGGAGAAACTCAATAAACTTTCTGTTATGTCTCTGCTATTGGCATTTGCAGGAGTTATTGTTTTATGTTTAAAAGGAAAAGGTCTGGAGATCAATTTCGCAGGACTTGGAATTGTAATGTTGAGTTCATTATTTTATGCGCTTTATATGGTGATCGTAAATAAATCAGACCTTAAAGTGTCAGGGTTCAAGCTTTCATTTTATTCGATGCTTTTTACTTCAACATTTTTTATGATTAAGGCATCAGCAAGCGGAGAATCTTTTGCTATTCCTTCGGTATCTGTCTTTGTCAGTTTTCTTATTTTCGCATTTCTGACGACGGTCATTTCAAGTCTGTGTTTAGTGTATGCCATTAAATATATCGGGTCTACTCCTACCGCTATTTTAGGAGCTCTCGAACCTGTAGTTGCTGTAATGGTAAGTGTTCTTATGTTTCATGAAAAGTTTACCACCAATCTCCTCATTGGTATTACACTGATTCTTTTGGCCGTCATTTTTAACGTCATCGCAGACCACAGAAAATCAAAACATGACCGACAAAATATATTAAAAAATGCCTGACGTTGATCAGGCATTTTTTTATTTCATCTTATTAAACATGTACCGGGCAATTTTCCATTTCCCGTTTTCGTTTTCCATTACAAAAAGTTCACGGTTTTCTTCAGGGGTTATTCTACGTTCTGTATTTATTTGCTGAGTCCCTTTAGATAAGGTACGTGCTATTGCGTAATTTTCGTTGATCAATGTAATCTCTTCAATGGTAAACTTAACATTAAGCTGCAGTGTTTTGAAAACAAAGTCATAGGATTTCTTCAGCTGTTCCTGACCTTCAGCGCTATTCGCTCCCTGAGGCATGAATATTCCGTTCTGGGTATACAACGGCAGTACCTTCTCAGTAGACGAAGTATTAAGGGCATTTTCGTAGGCGTAAAGAGTCTCCTCTATATTCTTTTTTATATTGGCTTCCATTATTGTATTTTTTTCTGTTGTTTTACTAATCGTTGGACCATTGCTTTCCTTCTTCCCTGTACAGGCCGATAATAGGAATATAATCTGAGTCGCTATGAATATCTTCTTCATTATCAAAGGTTTGATTTCGCTTCCTCAAGGTTTACGGTCTTTCCTAACTTTCCGAATTCGTGCAAATCGCCGAAAACTTCAATTCGGATCGACTGATCAATACCACCTATGCGCAATGGTTCAAAGCCTGTATTTCTGATCACATTTTCAATATCATTATTAATGCCGGTATCATCAGAAGCATAAAATAATACTGCTTTTTCTGGCTGTCTATTGGACGATGATGCAAGGGTTCCTGCACCAAGTGTTCCGAACGCTTTCACCAGTTTAGAATTTTTAGGAAGAATCACCTTGTTCAGCTCTCCTGCTGATTCTCTTTCTCCGATGATCTTTTTAAATCCTCCATTTCCATCGGGAGCAATAGGATTGGATACATCAACAATGATTTTACCCTGTAAACTGTTTCCATTGTCATTAAAGAAATCCTTAAAAGAACCAAACCATATCGCAGGTATAATAATATCTGCCGTATTGATAGCCTCCTCAATAGTTGCACTTTGTGCAAATCCACCTGACTGTGCAGCGAAATCATTCGCTTCATCAGCATTTCTTGCTGCTACAATAACGTTATGTTGATTGTTTACTAAATTAGTCGCTACTGCTTTACCGATATTTCCCAATCCGATTACCGCTACTTTTTTCTCTGTTTCCATTTTTTTAAATTTTAATGTTTTTGTATGGGTCAAAATTAGGACAGAAATGGATGAAAAACCGATAAACAAGTTTAAGAAAACATCTTGACATTTGGTAAGATGAATTCTTAATATAGTTTCATAAAACGGACTAATCCTTTATTCTTTTAGCACGGATTTTACTAAGGAATTGAGGAGTAATCCCCAGGTATGAAGCGATTTGTGTATTAGAAAGACGGTTCGCCAGCTGTGGGTACTGTTTCAGGAAAAATTCATATTTTTCATCTCCTGAAGCACTTATATTCTGAAGTATACGGTTCTGAAGTTCTATAAATTTATGTTCTATAATGACTCTGAAGTTCCTGTCAAATTTCGGATAGTAGGTATATAAGTACCAAAGGTCAGTCTTCTCGATTTGCAGAACAACAGAATTTTCCAGAGCTACAATATATAGCTTGCTTGGCTTTTTATTGTGGAAACTGTCTATATCAACGATCCAGTCGCTTTCTGAGGCAAACTGAAGATTATGCTCTACTCCATCATGATCTATGCTAAACATTTTGAGACATCCGGAGACTACAAAAGTATAATACTGGCATACCTCATTTTCCTGCAGGATAAACTGCTTTCTCTTTATTCGTCTTTCCGTTACCCTTTCATTTAATACTTCAATCTCCTCTTTGGAAAGAGGAATATAACTTCTAAAGTAACTGATAAGTGATGCTGTTTCTTTTGACATTTCTACTGTATGTGTTTCTTTATACTGATCAATCCCATCACAATATATCAAAAAAAACTGAATTGTAAATTCATGAAAAGTCCGTATTTTAATTGTCTCCCTGTTTTTACCAACAGTTCAAAAACTGTGGCTCCATAGCTTTCATCTTTTCTATGATCTATTTTTAATATAGGGACGGCACCATAGTATCAATCCCTCCATCTAATTTACTAAGTTTAATATTGTAAGAATTCCAAAATTAATCCCTTTTAGGTATATCTTTGTATGACTATCCGCTCAGATTAGTGAACGGAGAAATATGTATTATTTGATGATTAACACCAATGAAAAAAATTCAGAAACTAACAAGAGCACAATTAACTGATCAGATAATGAAGGTTTCGGAAGTATTATATACTGCTATTGAACCGGAGTTGGAATTTATGTTCAATAACGAAGATGATCCTGATGAAGACAGCTTTACAGAGTTTCTGGATATGCTGGATCAGGAAACAGCAGAAAAAATAAAAGAAGCTGCTTTTAATAGGGACAGTGACGATGACGAACCCGAGATCATGCTTATGGAAAATGAAAGCACAACGTCTTTGGATGTGGTTACCGAACAAGGTGATGGATATATCGTTATACTTATTGAAAATGATATTAATCTAACCGGGAATCTTTTCATTGAAGACTATGTTACACTTATTGTAACCGGGGATATAAAAGCCAAAAATATCATCGTCAACGGTTCATTATATTGTTCAGGAAATATTTTCTGTACGGTATTGTTTAGTGCATCTGGTAATGATCATCAAACCTATAGCGCGGGAAATATGTATACTTCTCTTATTGCAGAAAACGGTCAGTATACAGTTTCTGAGAGTAAAATATATTCCAGATATCTGATGAGCTTCCATAATACAATAAAAGGAAAATCAGGAAGGTTTGTTGAAAATACAGCCCTGGAAAATGGAAATGAAGCGTCTGTTCTGAATCCTGAAATACTTGATGAAAACGGATTCTTTGATGAAGATGCATTTTTGAATTATATCAATATCCATCAACCTGAATCTTTATTCATATAAATAAAAATAAGAAGTCATTACCCGATCGGTATTTTTATAATTCATGTCTATATTTGCAGCATACACTACAAATTGACTATCTTTGTTGCCGCAATCTTTGAAAAGAATTTTTGATACATTTTGTTACTAAACAACTGAAATTCAAATTCTTAAATTATGATTGAATGTAAATAAATTTGAAAATTTTCCTGTTGAAAGATCTGCTTCTCATCACTCCGCCTTTTACCCAGCTCAATACTCCTTATCCTGCAACAGCTTATATAAAAGGCTTTTTGAATACCAAAAATATTTCCAGCTATCAGATCGATCTGGGACTTGATGTTATTTTGGAGTTATTCTCCAAAAACGGGATCCGTAAAATTTTTGAAACAGAAATCAATCTTCAGGAAATCTCTGAAAATTCACAGCGAATTTATGCGCTTCGTGAAGAATACCTGAAGACGATAGATCAGGTTATTCCATTTCTTCAGGGCAAAACGCCTACCCTTGCAAGGCAGATCTGCAGTATGAATTTCCTTCCCGAAGCTTCCCGTTTCAATCAGCTGGATGATATGGATTTTGCATTCGGAAACATGGGGCTTCAGGATAAGGCAAAGCATCTTGCTACGTTATATTTAGAGGATATTTCTGATTATATCATTGAAAATATTGATTCGGATTTTGGATTCAGCAGGTATGCGGAACGTCTTGGAAAAAGCGCCAATTCTTTTGATGAATTATATTCTAAATTATCTGATGATCAGACATTTATTGATAATTTCACATTAGAAATACTCAGAGAAAAATTAGAATCAGTCCAGCCAAAGTTGGTCTGCTTTTCGGTGCCATTTCCCGGAAATTTATACGCCGGTTTCAAATGTGCTCAATTTATTAAAAAGAATTATCCTCACATTAAAACGGCAATGGGAGGAGGTTTCCCGAATACAGAATTAAGGGAAGTAAAAGACCAGAGGGTCTTCGAATTTTTTGATTTTATTACACTTGATGATGGTGAGGTTCCTCTTGAACTTCTTTGCAACAGTGTATTAAATCCTTCACCTGAAACAGAATACAAAAGGACATTTTTGATTGAGAACCAAAAGGTTACTTATAAAAATAACTCTAAGAAACACGATTATAAACAGGCCGACATTGGTACACCGGATTATACAGATCTAAAACTGGATGAGTATATTTCAGTAATTGAGATTGCTAATCCAATGCACAGTTTATGGAGCGATGGGAGGTGGAATAAACTCACGATGGCTCATGGCTGCTATTGGGGGAAATGTACTTTCTGCGATATTTCTTTAGATTATATCAAAATCTACGAACCTATTTCTGCAAAAATTCTGGTGGACAGAATGGAAGAACTGATCAGAACAACAGGTGAAACAGGATTCCATTTTGTAGATGAAGCAGCACCACCCGCATTGATGAGGGAGGTCGCATTGGAAATTCTCCGAAGAAATCTGGTCGTTACCTGGTGGACCAATATCAGATTTGAAAAAAGTTTTACCCGTGATTTATGTTATCTCTTGAAGCTTTCAGGATGTGTTGCTGTTTCCGGAGGACTTGAAGTGGCCAGCGATCGTTTGTTACAATTAATTGATAAGGGAGTTTCAGTAGAACAGGTTGCCAGAGTGACAAGGAATTTTACGGAAGCTGGAATTATGGTTCATGCCTATTTGATGTATGGCTATCCGACTCAGACTATTCAGGAAACAGTAGATTCTTTAGAAATGGTAAGACAGATGTTTGAAATGGGAATTCTTCAAAGTGGATTCTGGCATCAGTTTGCGATGACAGCTCATTCACCTGTTGGAATCAATCCGGAAGAATTCGGAGTAACTCCTGTAAAGGAAGAAATTCTGTTTGCGAACAACGATATTGATTTTACCGACAAAACCGGAATCGATCACAGTAAATTCAGTTTCGGATTGAAAAAATCTCTTTTCAACTATATGCATGGAATCAATTTTGAATTTCCGCTTCAGGAATGGTTTGACTTCAAAATTCCAAGGCCGGCTGTTCACCCTGACTATATTCACGACTGTCTTCTGGATGATCCATCATTCAATTTTAAGGGTAACTCAAAAGTTGTATTTTTAACCAAAAACGTAATCGCTGAGAATCGCGTAAAAAATAAAAAGAAATACTCTGGTCCATATACGCTTCTTACATTCCACTTAAAAACGAACATAATAAAGATCGATTTGGAGCAGAATAAAGCAGAGTGGCTGATGAAAGTACTGGAAGAAAATTCCATAGAAAATCCAAAAAAGATTACAGCTCAACAACTTAAGAATCAATTTGAAGAAGATTTTGAAGATTTTGAATTGTTTTGGTTTTCAAAACCTATACAGCAGCTTAGGGACAATGGTGTCATTTTAAGTCTGTAATCTTTTCACCTTTTTGATGGAAAAATCCCCAAAATAAGCCTTTGGGTATTTTGTGAGCCTTTAATTTTTGCTGTCACCACTGTCTTTCAAAACCGGACCTACTATCACTTTCTCCTGAACCTTAATAAAACTCGGATCCATAATAGCTATCCGTTCTGCAATGGATTTATAAGTTGGAAATTTCAAAAGTGATGCTCTCCCGGACATTTCCCTGTAGAGGGTAAAGATTTTTCCGTTAGCTGTTTTGATTTGTTTGGTTGTAGTAATATATTTCCCAATATACTTGCTTTTAGCATCATATATTTCTATATCGAGAAAAGTTTTGTCGGTAATCGTATCATCTGAACCGAAACTTACCGGAAGATTGGTAAAGTATCCAACAGGTACACCGTTGCTGATGATCTCTCCTACTTTATTGACTTCAATATTCAGTTTATCAATTTTACTTCTTGTAGTATAGGCCTCTTTTGTTTTGGTATCGAGTTTTCTTTTGGGTATATTTTTGAAAACTTCATCAAGATTTTTGATATTGATTCCTTTGTTATCAATGATTTTTAGACCTTTTATAGATGTATAGACCGCTGATTTTTCTTCACCCGAAAATGCTGATGGTGATATATAGTCCAGCTCTATCGTTTTGTCTCTGTTATAAACCCTGTTTAGTTTTATATAACTGTCTCTTACAGAATCTACTACGCTTTTATCTATAAACTCAACGGTATACATGGGTGTCTCATTGAGATCCATAAAAGTATAGATATTGTGTTTGTTTGCGATCTTGGCAACATGAATTCCATCCAGGCTTACAATTCCTCTTTTGGTTTTGAAATTCTGGGCATTACAGAAGATTCCCAGAATGGTAAAGAATGTGATTATACTTTTCTTCATAAAATCAGACTTTTACACAACATAAAAAAAGTGTAACCAAAGTTACACTTTCTTGAAAATATATTTAGCTTTTCATTTAATTATTCGCAAAGGATGATTCCTTTATCATGATTAAATTCTACAACACCGCTTTTGATAGGATAAGAAAAAACAGAGTCTTTCTCAGTTTCTTTAGTAAAGTTTTTAGCATAAGCTTCTCCAACTGAACTTGTAAAAAGCTTTACCTTACCTCCGATCAAAGAAGAAACGATTCCTGCGTGGTTTTTCATGATGTGAAATTCACCATTCTTTCCAGGCAACAATACAGAGTCTACCTCTCCTTCAAAAACTACGTACTCTGGTGTTAAAATTTTTATATTCATATTTCTTAGATTAAAGAGAAAAGAGAAAAGAAAAAAGAGGGACGCATGGTCTTTACTCTTTTTTCTTTGTTCTATTTATTCTAGTTATGCGTTTTCAGCTAACATTTTTTGTCCTGCTTCAATAGCTTCTTCGATAGTTCCTTTCAAGTTGAAAGCAGCTTCTGGTAAATGGTCTAATTCACCATCCATAATCATTGTAAATCCTTTAATCGTATCTTTGATATCAACCAATGAACCTGGAATACCTGTAAACTGTTCAGCTACGTGGAAAGGCTGAGATAAGAATCTCTGAACTTTTCTAGCACGGTAAACTACTGACTTATCTTCTTCAGAAAGTTCTTCCATACCAAGAATAGCGATGATATCCTGAAGAGCTTTGTATCTCTGAAGAATTTCTTTTACTCTCTGAGCACAGTTATAATGTTCTTCACCGATGATTTCCGGAGCAAGGATTCTTGACGTAGAAGCCAATGGATCTACTGCTGGGTAAATACCTAATGAAGCAATTTTTCTATCCAATACCGTCGTTGCATCCAAGTGAGCAAACGTCGTTGCAGGAGCCGGGTCAGTTAAGTCATCCGCAGGTACGTAAACCGCCTGTACTGAAGTAATTGAACCATTTTTAGTTGAAGTAATTCTTTCCTGCATCGCTCCCATCTCAGAAGCAAGAGTTGGTTGGTAACCTACCGCAGAAGGCATACGTCCAAGAAGTGCAGATACCTCAGAACCAGCCTGTGTAAAACGGAAGATGTTGTCTACGAAGAAAAGTACGTCTCTACCTTGTCCGCTTTCACCACCATCTCTGTAGTACTCAGCTAATGTAAGACCAGAAAGTGCTACTCTAGCTCTTGCTCCTGGCGGCTCGTTCATCTGTCCGAAAACGAATGCAGCTTTAGATTCTTTCATAGCTTCTAGGTCTACTTTAGAAAGATCCCAACCTCCGTTTTCCATAGAGTGCATGAAATCATCACCATATTTGATAATTCCTGATTCAAGCATCTCTCTCAAAAGGTCATTTCCTTCTCTCGTTCTTTCACCTACTCCGGCAAAAACTGAAAGACCTCCGTGTCCTTTTGCAATATTGTTAATCAACTCCTGGATCAATACTGTTTTACCTACACCGGCACCACCGAACAATCCAATCTTACCTCCTTTTGCGTAAGGTTCGATAAGGTCGATTACTTTAATACCTGTGAATAAAACTTCTGCAGAAGTTGAAAGTTGATCAAATTTTGGAGCTGGTCTGTGAATTGGAAGACCACCTTCTTTAGAAATATTTTGAAGTCCATCGATAGCATCCCCAACAACGTTGAATAGTCTTCCGTTTACAGCGTCACCGATTGGCATTGTAATAGGATTTCCGTATCCGATCACTTCCTGACCTCTCTGAAGACCATCTGTAGCATCCATTGCGATACATCTTACTGTATCTTCACCTATATGTTGCTCTACTTCCAGGACTACTTTTTCACCGTTGCCTTTTGTAATTTCTAACGCGTCATAAATACTTGGAATTGCTTCCACATCTGTGAAGACAACGTCGATTACCGGACCAATAATTTGAGAAATTTTACCTTTAATTTGGTTTGCCATTGCTAAATTTTTTCTTGGTGCAAATATAATGATTCTTCATAAACCTACAATTGGTAAAAAAAAGATTTTTATCATACTTTTTGGAAGATTTCGGTTCGGGATGCGAGATTCACGATTTTGGGCTCAAATTATGGAGTGTTATTAGAAAATAAAGCTTATATGTAAACTTGAATATTTGTTGAGCCCCTGATTTTCCGGCATTTCAAAAATTAACCGATCATCTAATTAGCCTGTTCATTAATTACTATATAATCACATCACCGAATCGATACCTCAAAACTCGTCCTATTCAAAATAAAGGTTTTATATTTGCATTCAAATTTTTCCGTTTTGAAAGTTTTCAAGAATTTTAAAGATTATTCCTCTCAAAAGCCTTTAGCATTGTCTTTAGGAATGTTTGACGGAGTACATCTCGGGCACAAAAGTATCATCGATGAACTGATCAAAGTAGGTACAGAGAATAATCTGGAAACAGCTATCCTTACTTTTTGGCCTCATCCAAGGTTTGTTTTTAATCCGAATGAAGATCTGAAACTTCTTAATACGGTAGACGAGAAGAAAGATCTGATTGAAAAATACAGCATTGATCATTTGTTTCTCAAAGAATTTGATGAAGAATTCAGAAATCTTACCGGAGAAGAATTTGTAAGACAGATCCTTATTGATAAACTGAACGTAAAATACCTTATTATAGGCTATGATCATTCGTTCGGAAAAAATAAAAGCGGCAATTTTGAGCTTCTTCAAAAGCTTTCCAAAGAACTTGATTTCGATGTAGAGCAGATGGAAGCTATTAATATTCACGAGAATAACATCAGCTCTACGAAAGTCCGTAATGCCCTACTGACAGGGAATATTAAAGAGGCCAATGAAATGCTTGGCTACTCCTACTCTGTTTCAGGAACTGTAGTTCACGGAAAGAAGATTGGAAGAACAATTGGCTATCCGACAGCCAATATTGATACAGAATCCATCAAACTTTTACCAAAAAAAGGAGCCTATATTGTAGATACTGTAGTAAAAGGCAAGCAGTACAAAGGGATGCTGAGCATTGGTACCAACCCTACAGTAAACGGTGAAAAATTAACGGTTGAAGTCTATATCCTTGATTTCGATGATGATATTTATGGTGAAAAAATCACAGTAAGATTCAGAGACTTTCTCCATGATGAAATAAAATTCGAAGGTCTTGAAAAGCTTATCGAAAGATTGGATGAAGATAAGAGGCTTACTCAGGAATTTCAATTCTAACTGTTTACAATCTCCTCCCTGGCTTTTTTCGTTAATGAATTAAAAACCAATTCATAAGAGTGATCGATTAATTTAAAAATCAGATCTCTTTTCAGACCGTCCATCAGCACTGAATTCCAATGGGTCTTGTTCATATGAAATGCTCCAGTGATTTGCGGATGCTGTTCACGGAGTTCTGCGCTCCACTCAGGATCCGTCTTTACATTAATTCCCAGTGGCTGTCTTCCCAGCCCCATGAGCAAAAACATTTTTGTTCCTACTTTCATAACAAGGGTTTCATTATCGAAAGGAAAAGTTTCTGTAACTCCCTTTTTTGCAAGGCAATAGTCTAAAATTTCGTTAGCATCCATGAATTTTTATAAATGATAAGTGATTAATGATCATTGATATTAATTTCAAATGTAGTAAATTTAAGAAAGAAAATACAATCTATACAAATCACAACGACTATGAAAGCTTTGGTAATTGGCGCAACTGGCGCTACAGGAAAGGATTTGGTTAAGCAACTGCTTAATGATAATGAATTTGATGAAGTAGATATCTTTGTCAGAAAGCCTGTAGCTGTCCAGAACGATAAGCTGAAAGTACATGTGGTTAATTTTGAGAATCCTGATGAATGGAAAGACAAAGTAAAAGGAGATGTAGCCTTTTCATGCTTAGGAACTACCTTAAAAGATGCCGGAAGCAAAGAGGCTCAAAGAAAAGTAGATTTTGATTATCAGTATCAATTTGCCAAAGCTGCTAAAGAAAATGAAGTGGATGACTATATTCTGGTTTCTTCTTATGGAGCAGATCCCACCTCGAAGATTTTTTATTCCAAAATGAAAGGAGAGCTGGAAGAAGCTGTAAAACAGCTCCATTTCACTAAAATCACTATTTTTAAACCCGGAATGCTCGAAAGAAAAGACTCTGAAAGAACCGGAGAAGTTTTAGGCAGCAGAATTATAAAATTTGCCAATAAACTTGGATTACTGGAAAGTCAAAAACCTTTGCCTACCGATATTTTAGCTAAAGCAATGATCAATTCATCGAAAATAAAAAGTAATGGATACTCCAGTATCAAGCTGGGAAATATTTTCTGTTTTGCGGAGAAGACTAATGAATAGTTGACCTTTTATTTGGTGGTTTTGCTGCCCATACTACTTCCTAATTTTTCATATTCAACATCATCAGGCTCCCAAAGCTCTACCTTATTTCCTTCTACATCCATAATGTGTACGAATTTTCCGTATTCATAAGTCTCTATCTTATCAACAATGGTAACATTTTCTTTTTTAAGTTGTTCTACCAGTTTTTCAAGATTCTGTACACGATAATTGATCATGAAATCTTTTTCTGAAGGCTGAAAATATTTTGTTTTTTCACTAAAAGGGCTCCACTGACTAAATCCTTTTTTAGAATTATCGGCACCCTGATACCACTCAAATACGGCTCCGTATTCATTGGTATTAAGACCAAGATGATCTTTATACCAATCTCTCATTTTTTTAGGATCCTTACATTTGAAGAAAATACCACCGATTCCCGTTACCTTTTTCAGATTATCAGAACCCTTTTCTGTAGCTGACTTAAAAGCAAACCCCATCATAAAGGAAGCAAGAATGCAAAGCCCAAAAATTATTTTTTTCATAAGTCAATGTTGTTTTAAAAATATAGTCATAAAAAAAGTGGATAAAGACATCCATCCACTCTGTAAAAATATATTTTTTATCTGAAATACTTTGAGAATAATACAGGTCAGCTGTAAAATGCTTCAACTCCGTTCAGCATGACATTTCTAATACTGTTTGTATTGTTGAACTGTCTTGCTGAGCGGAGTTGAAACGTTATTTTATAATTTTTATTCTTACTTCAGATATTTTGTAATAGCCTCGTCAGTAGGTTTTGTCGTACTTACAAAAGTATCAACAAGCTTTCCGTTTTCATCAATAAGGAATTTGGTAAAGTTCCAAAGAATCGTTGTATTTTTTACTCCGTTTAGATCTTTTTCCGTTAAATATTTGAAAATAGGAGCCGTATCATCTCCCTTTACTGATACTTTTGCAGCCAGTGGAAATGTTACACCATAATTTTTCTGGCAGAAAGCCCCGATCTCTGTATTGGTTCCAGGTTCCTGTCCTCCGAAATTATTGGCTGGAAAACCTACAATGACCAATTTGTCTTTATATTCTTCATACACTTTCTCCAGATCTGCATACTGTGGCGTAAATCCACACTCTGATGCTGTGTTAACAATAAGGATTTTTTTTCCTTTAAAATCAGCAAAGTTGATTTCCTTACCATCAAGGCTTTCAACTTTATAGTCATATATCGTTTTTCCCATAAGTTCTTTGGTTTTAGCTTGAGAAATTTCACTTTTCTGATTGGTACAACTCTGTAAAAGTGCTACTAAAGAAAGCAGCCAGATGAAAATATTTTTCATTCTTATCAATTTTAATTGGCAGTTTTGCCAAAGTTATTTATAATGTAATGAAACGTCAAGCGTTCCACTAGGCTTCTATCCTATTCATTAAAACTTAAAAATATTGGCCGGAAATACTTTATTGACATCAATTCTGTTCAGGATCATCACATAATCTCCATCTTTTTTAGAACTTGAAGATTCTATCCTGAAAGACATCACAAGATTTCCTACTTTTTTATAATCCGAATATACGAGTGTTTCATCTTTTTTAACCTCTTTTAATAACATATATGTTTTTACATCAAAAAAATAAATGTTTTTATTAACATTTTTGGTCAGTTCCACTTTATGACAATAGATCTCTCCTACTTTTTCTTTCCCAAGATATTTCGCATCAAATCCCTTATTCTCCCACTCAATAAAGTCGTTGTCGAAGCTTTCGGGAACATATTCCGGATATACCTGAAGTTTATTGGCTGCATAATTCATTGCATATCCTTTATTGCCATCAAAACCCTCAATCGCCGTTTCTTTACCACTAATGCTGATCAGAGTTTTCGTAAGATTGGGACGCTGCTGGTAAATTTTTATAGGATATTCATCTTTAATTCCTAAGATCACTTTTCCCTGCAGCAATACTGAATTTAAGAGTTTCCAATTCGTTAATCCTCCAGACAGTTCTATATTTTTGTCTATAATTTCTTTTGCGGTCTGAGCAAAAGATAATTGAGAGAATATAAGCACGAATAGCAAAAGTAATTTCTTCATTAATCTTATTTATAAATTCAAATATAGGGGGAATTGGGCGAAAAAGCAAAGAAAGCGAAAAGACAGAAGGATAATTTATCTAATTGCTCTATGCTTTTCATTTTCAAATTAATTTCCGGGCTTTTTCCAAATCTTCCGGTGTGTCAATCCCTACTCCGATGAAGTTTGTCTCTATCAGTTTGATCTTCATCCCATATTCAAGATAACGGATGCATTCGATCTTTTCTGATATTTCCAGAGGTTTCATTTCCAGTTTTGAAAATTGAAGCAAGGCATGTTTTCTGAAAGCATAGACTCCAATGTGTTTAAAATAGCTGACATCATAAGAAATCTCTCTGTGAAAAGGAATTACAGAACGGCTAAAATAAAGAGCAAATCCGTTGTTATCTGTTATTACTTTTACATTATTTGGATTTTCTATTTCTTCTTTTTCTGTCAGTTTTATTTTTAATGATGCCAGTGAAATTTCCTGATTCTCATCTTCTCGGAAAACGCCGATAAGCTGTTTTAAGGGCTCTAATTTAAGAAAAGGTTCATCTCCCTGTACATTGATCACAATATCACAATCGATGTCCTGTACAGCCTCCGCAATGCGGTCACTTCCGGTTTCATGCTGCCCGGTCATGACGGCTTTTCCTCCGTTTTCAACAATTTCATCAAAAATAATTTCTGAATCCGTAGCGACAAATACTTCATCAAAGAGTCCTGTTTCAGCAACATTTCTGTAGGTAGTCGTGATGACTGTTTTTTCACCCAGCATCTGCATCAGCTTTGCAGGAAATCTGCTTGCTTCGTAACGTGCAGGAATAACAGCTATGATTTTCATTTATTATTAAAATTATAAGTTATGAATTTATATAATTCGCTAAAAAGATAATTCCGTAGATCCAGGAGATGTACAGAAAAGAATAAAACAATCCGAAAGTAAGACTTTTCAGTAAATTTCCTTTACATTTTCCTGAATTTTTAAATACCAGCCTTAAAGCCCGGAAAAAAATCCAGTACAACATGGCTGTCAATAACAAAATTCCTGCCCAGAAGAAAACACCCAAAAAGTACAGCCCGAAAATGATCACTACTGAAAATAGCACCCATAATACAATGGAGATTAAAATACTGAAACAGCCCTCTCCTACATCAGCATCAAATTCAAGGGTATTAAAACCTGGAGAATTATCCGAAAAAGTTTTTAATTTTTTTCTGTTTAAAATACTTCCTACATTGTCTTTAAGCTTTAGCCCGTAATACAGTCCAGAACTGATAAACATGAAGAATATACCTGCTAAAATAGATGTTGATAAGATAGAATTCTGAAATAAAGACCTGTGAGAACTTTCTCCTGAAAGCCAAACACTTAAAATAACCAAAATGATAATTCCAAGCGTTGAATAGCTCAAGATTTTAGTTTCCAGGAAAAACCTTTTCGAAAGCTTCATGAATAAACTCAATTTTATTTATACTTATCATAAAAAAAGCTTCGACTCCGCTCAGCGTGGTCGAAGCATATATATTTTATTGTTTAATGTAATCCTCTGATTGTGTAACAGTTTACCAATATTATAAATCCCGGAATTGATACAGTGCTATACTGTTACCTTAAAAAATTACTTAAGATTATTCAAAGCAGTCTCTAGCTTCGGCATCATCACTTTAATTTCATTTACATCTAATCCTCCTACTGAAGCACGGAACCAAGGTTCAGATTTTGCTTCTCCGAAAGCTGAAAATGGAACTAATGCAACACCAGCATCATTGATAAGATAGAAAACCAAATCAGAAGAGTTTTCAATAACTGATCCGTCCGGTTTAGTTTTACCGATATAATCCAATTTGATGGTAAGATAAAGAGCACCCATTGGTTCGATGCTTTCTACAGCCAGTCCTTTTGCTTTTAAATCCTGAATTCCACCATGAAGAACCTTTAAGCTTTCCTCTAATTTTCCTTTGAAATCTTCCACAAAAACATTTACGTTTTCAGGGTTTTCATAGAATTTTGCAGTTGCTTCCTGTTCTGGTTTTGGTGCCCAAGCTCCAACATGCGTCAGAAGAGCTTTCATTTTATCCAGAATATGAGCAGGACCAAATCCCCAACCTACACGTACACCAGTTGCAGCAAGGCATTTAGAGATTCCGTCAATATAGATGGTATATTCCTTCAATTCGGGGAAAAGAGAAACCGGATCTACGTGTTCTGCCCCAAAAGTAAGGTTAGAATAGATCTGATCATACATCAGGTATAATGGTTTCTGATCTTCTCCTCTTTTTTTATTTTCTTCCAGAACCAGTTCACAGATAGCAGAAAGCTGTTCTCTGGTAAACATTGTTCCCGTAGGGTTTAATGGTGAACATAATGCCAGCAGAACTGCACCATCCAGGTGTGGTCTCAAATCGTCCGCAGTCGGAAGGAAATTATTTTCGGGGGTAGTCTTCACCTCTACTGCATCTGCAGAAGTAAGGTAAGCATAATGATTGTTGTTCCATGATGGTGTAGGATATACCACTTTATCACCTTCATCTACGATTGTTTTATAAACTGCATAGATCAATGGTCTCGATCCGGCAGTAATTAAAATATCATTGGGTGAATAATCCAGATTCCATCTGTTTTTCAAGTCTTTAGAAACTTCTTTTCTTAAAGATAAAAGTCCGTTGGCTGGCGGATAATTCGTCAGATTATTCTGATAGGCCTTCTGAATCTCTTCCTTCAGCAATGCCGGAATAGGATATAGATTAGAATTCAGGTCACCAATAGTAAGATTGGCTATCTCCGCTCCCTTTGCTTTTAAATCATTTACTTCATTACCAATTTTTACGATTTCGGAACCAATCAGGTTCGCCGCTAATTTTGAAACTTTCACTTTATTTTTATTTAAATTTACTACTATTATTTCCTCAAATTAATCTTCTCTTCTATTTGATCCACCGGTACCTGTGCATCAAAAGCTGCTATGAGTTCTTTTGCTTTTTTTGCTGTATTTGAATTCGGATATTTTTTTATGATCCTGTTGTACTCTTCTCTGGTGTCATCCATCAACTTCCCCTCTGTTCTATCATAAGTAGGTGAACTGTCCATCCCCAGAATATAATCTAACAAATAATCATTATACTCCTTTTTCGCTCTCTTTATCAAAGGACTTTTAGGATAGGTATTGATAAAGTTCTCCCATGCTATCAGTCTGTCACCTAACTCTTCCCAGGTAATCATAAGGCCTCCATTCACAGCATAATTCTCTTTATTATCTTTTGCAAGCTGCAAAATATAACCATCATAATCAGGAGTCACCTTATTCTTAAAAACGGAATAATCATATCCGGGCAACGACCTAATCTCGGTAAGCCCTTCTCCCATTACACGAAATTCAAGCCCAACCTTATTCAGCTCGCCAGCAATTTTTTTTACGTTGGCTGGCAAATTATAAGTATCCGGTTCACGTGTATGATAATCGGTATATTTATCCAATATATCAGCATGTAAACCATTCAGACAGTCTGTATACTTTGTTCTTATTTTTACATAATCATCGTATACCTTATCATTTTGTACCGGACTGTTTCCTGCAATTTCCTTATCAATTTTAGCCTTATACCATTGAAAAGCTGTAATATAATCCTCCGTTTTGTTATTTGGTGAACAAGCTGTATCAATGGGTTTAAAAAGATCTTCTTTTACTTCTGTTTTGGCAATCGAATCCTTGGCTGTTACTCCTTCTGCTGCTTTCTCTGCTTCTTTTTTACAGGAAAAAATAAGCAGAGAAAGTACACCAACCGCTATAATTTTTCTTATCATCTCCTACAGATCAGTAAGATTAATCTAACTTTAAATCCTTTCTTACTTCCTCAATTTTCGCTTCTAAGGATTTTAATTTATCTTTAAAATCTGCCTCAGAACTGATACTGTCTTTTACAGAAACATAAAACTTAATCTTAGGTTCTGTTCCGGAAGGTCTCACACAGACTTTTGTCCCGTCCTGAGTATAATAAATCAGTACATTCGATTTTGGAATGTCATTCATCACTTTTGTCTCGTTCTTTGAAACAGTGAAGCTGGTCTGCTCTTTGAAGTCTTTTACTTCTTCTACTAATGACCCAGCCAGTTCTTTCGGTGGATTTTCACGGAAGTTTTTCATCATATTCTGAATTTCTTCAGCTCCTTCTTTTCCTTTTCTTACAATGTTGACCAGTCCTTCATAGTACATACCAAGATCTTCATAGATTTCAATCATGTACTGATACATTGTTCTTCCATTGGCTTTACACCATGCAGCAATTTCGCATGCCACAAGGATACTTCCACATGAATCTTTATCGCGGACAAAATCACCGGTCATAAAACCGAAACTTTCTTCGCCACCACATACAAATTTTTGTGTTCCTTCGGCTTCACGGATCATTTTTCCGATCCACTTGAATCCTGTAAGTCCTGCCTTACATTCAACTCCGAATTTCTGAGCAATATCAAAGAAGATATCTGAGGTTACGATCGTAGATCCGATGAATTCTTTTCCTGTGATTCTTCCCTGCTTTCTCCATTCATTTAAAATGTAATAAGTAAGGATTGTATTGGTCTGATTACCATTCAGAAGCTGCATTTCACCATCAAGATTTCTCACAGCAATTCCCAATCTGTCACCGTCAGGATCTGTTCCGATCACGATGTCTGCGTTGGTAATTCTTGCCAGATCAATCGCCATTTCCAATGCAGCAGGTTCCTCAGGGTTTGGAGATTCTACTGTCGTAAAATTACCACTTGGGATCATCTGTTCTTTTACCAGATCCACTTTTTTGAATCCAGCTTTTTCCAGTGCTTTAGGAACTGTAGTATATGTTGTCCCATGAATAGAGGTGAAAACAATATTTAAATTCTCTTTACCTACATTCTGATATGTTGAATTTTCAATACAGGCATCGATGTATACGTCATCCTGCTCTTCTCCTATCCATTCGATAAGATCGTCGTTTCCATCAAATTTAATTTCCTCAAATTTTACAGAATATACTTCATTGATAATCGCTTCATCATTTGGCGGAACAATCTGTGCTCCGTCATTCCAATATACTTTATACCCGTTATATTCCGGTGGATTGTGAGATGCTGTCAAAACAATTCCTCCATTACATTTTTTGTCTCTTACGGTAAAAGATAATTCCGGAGTCGGTCTGTGGTCTTTGAAAAGAAGCACTTTAATTCCGTTTGCTGTAAGAACATCAGCAACCAGTTTACCAAATTCTTTAGAATTGTGGCGCACATCATAAGCAATAGCCACTTTGATCTCCTCTCCTTTAAACTGCTGAAGCATATAATTGGCCAATCCCTGTGTAGCCTGTCCCAATGTATATTTATTCAAGCGGTTGGTTCCTACGCCCATGATACCTCTCATTCCTCCTGTTCCGAATTCCAGTTCTCTGTAGAACGAGTCTTCCAGATCCGGAGAATTGCTGTCAATCAATACCTGCACGGCATCTCTTGTTTCTTTGTCGAATGTATCACTTAACCAAAGTTTCGCTTTTTCTAATGTTGTCATATTTGTATTTTGTTCTTTTATAGTTTATAAAGTTCCATTTTTAATTGAGGCAGTTTTTCTTTCAAAGAGGATAATTTTAATTGCAAATCCTCCCATTCAAATTTTAAATCTCCAAAAATTACTTTGCTCATTTCAAAACTAATTCTTGTGAAATTTTGAGAAGTCTCTGCAGAGGAAATCTCTCTTAAAAAAGTATTGCCCTTTTCGAAAATGAAATATCCTTTTTGTTTATTCCAGATTGTATTTAATTCACATCTTTCTGAGACTGCATTTATTGTCGCTATTCCCAACAGGCAATATTCCTGACCAACTTCCAAATGTTTTTTCTCGTTCTTGCAGGCCATCAACTTAGTCATAAAGTTTTCAGCCACCGCAGTTCCATTCCTGCATTATATTCTATTTGGACAGCATTTTCTTTAATACTCAAACGAATTTCGGAGCAGTTACCATCAAAATATTCATCAATTGCCGGACACAATATCTCCAATGCAATACTGTTAAGATTATGTTCCTCAAAACATTTTTCAAAGTACATCACTGGCCGAAGCCAAATATGCTCCTTCCAATCCAAAGATTTTATACTACTTTCTGTGTACTTTTTCTCTTCCAACTTTTACTCTAACTTTTTATTTTCAACCCTTGTCGTTTTATCAATTTTAAATGCGCGGATCGGGTTATTATAGTAGATAAATTTAGCTGTGTTTCTGATATTTCCTTTTAAAGAATCTTTCACATTGACTTCAGCATAGTTTCCATTTTTAGAGTCGATATTCAGATTCTCTATCTTCCAGTAGGGAGCGATCAGACTTGCTGTATCTGAGATCTTTATCACTGCATTTTTGGTCAGTCCCCGAAAGTTGGCCCGGCTCTTATTCTGCATGTCTATTTCTGCTCTTCTGGTGTTCACTGAACCCATAAATGTAGCATAATTTTTTAAATTGAGTCTAAAATTATCGGTCTTTATTTCGCTTGAAATATTCATTTCTACAGAGTCTGCAACGGCAACTTTTTCAAGATTATATTTTGAATAGATGGTTACGTTATAAAAATCCACTCCTTTTGTCCCTCTTTTTTCTTTGATAAAAAGGGTTTTGTCCTTTACATCTACATCGAGGTTTCCGGCTACATTGGGATAGGTTTCTATTTCTACAAAATTCTTAGCGCCCCTGGCATAAAATACCCGGAACTTTCCTTCCAGATCCAGATTCACAAATTCTGAAACATCCACGTCTTTCCTTTCAATAGTTCCTTTTGGAGAAATTTTCCCACAGGAAACTGCCGCTACAAGCAGGGATGTGTACAATATTTTTTTCATATTTAATTAAAATATTCTAAATAAAACGATAATAACTGCAAGACTTTCTATTCCCATCAGGACATAAAGTACCGATACTCTCCAAAGCAGGCCCGGTTTTGAGTATGAGTTTTTAAATGCATTCCAATACGTAACTGCCGGAAAGAGAGCGAGAAGTACAACTGAAGCCTTATCTAAAATAGCAAAAATCTTCGCTGCAGGTTTCCACAGACCGATCAGACTTACCATATCATTAAACAAAAGTAGGATTAAAATTCCTAACAGGCTTACTGTTCCGATGATAAAATGCTCTGCAATATTCAATTTTTTTCTTTTGAATACGAAAAAAGCATTCACAGCCAGCATAGGAATGATTACAAAGAGAATTGTTTTAGAATATTTAGAGAAAAAGTCCAAAATATTTGAGCTTCCTTCCGGAATTTCGGCTGGATTAAGATGCAAATAAAAATGCATGGTTAAAACATTGAATCCAAATAAAATCAGCAATAAAGAAAACAGATTATAATATTTAATTCTTTTCCCTGAAATATAATCCATCGCCATTCTTCCGGGTCCAAATAAAATATGTTTTACCGTTCGGAAAAACCTTGCTTCTATATGCCAGATTGATCCCAGAATATCTGTTTTAATTAATGTCTGAGGAGTTATTCTTGCTGTATCTGCTTTCTGTCCGCAATGAGAACAAAACTCATCGGAAATCTTATGACCACAGTTCAGACAGCTTTTTGGGTTCATATTAAAAATCAGTTTAGTTTATTTTTTCCTGTAAAACCAGGTTGTAGGCTGCTTTCCGGCTGACAGCAAAAGATAATTTCTGCTTATATAAGAAATATTCATCACTATTGTATCGGTCCCATCACTATACTTCATTTTTAATTTTTGATGCTGTTCCCTGTATTTACCTGTACTCTCCAGTGAACTAAAAGAATGATCTTTATAAAAGGTCAGCATTCCTTTCCCATATCTGGAATTGTTTTCTTTGGACTTTAACGTGTCGATATGAGTCAATTCCCCATCATATAAATCTATAAATTCCCACGATCCGAGGAGCCTTGATGAACTGCAGGAGGACAATAAAATAAAGGAAAAACATATTAAAATAAATTTAACCGAATTGTTGTATTTTGTTACCAATCTTATAAATTACCTACAAATATAAATAAAAAAGGTGTCAAAAAAGCTTCTATAAGGATGTTTTCTGTTAAAAATTTACACTTCATGATTTCTGGAATATTCAGAATTATCAAGTTAATTATGCGTCATAAAAACATGATTATTTATGGAAAATCCTGAGAGTTTACTTATCTCTCCTCAATACCGGCAGAATAAAAAATCCCCAAAAAGCTCAATGCCGTTTGGGGAATTTATTTATTATGAACACTATTATGCAATCAGAAACCGGATTTAATAGTTTTCATGTGACGCTGAATAAATCATCAGTGTTACAAAAAAAACTACGATAACTGCGCCAATAATCAGAGGTTTCCATATCGCTTTCTTAGGATAAAGTTCTTCATTCGGAAAGTATTTCGGAACAAAGTAATAAGAAAGAAAACTTCCTCCGGCAATGCCGCACAAATAAGCAAGCGAACTTTTAGGCTCATCTGGTACATTAACAATCAAAATAGTTATTACTGTAATCAGAATTGAAATTCCAAGTACGGTGTAAGCTTCCTTCTTTTTATTGATATCTATTAGATTTTGGAACAGTAAAACACCACCAAAAAGTGTAGATAGAAAAATTGAAAAACCTAAAATCGCCTTTGTAGAATATATTTTCGGTAATTTCTCTTCCATCGTTAAATCACTTCATCAATATTGTAATTCTTATGTTCTCTATTGGTTCTAATGATCATTTCGCCCAGGAATCCGGCTATGAAAAGCAGCGTTCCCATAAGCATCATCGTCAGAGCAATAAAAAACCATGGGTTGTTGGTAATCAAATGTCCGTAAATCCCTCTTGCCACATCAATCAGTTTTGAAATACCCAGCCAAAGTGCAGAAAGAAAACCTACAATGAACATTACAGTTCCTACCGCGCCAAAGAAGTGCATGGGCCTTCCTCCAAAACGACTTACAAACCAAAGCGTTACAAGATCCAGAAAACCTCTGATAAATCTTTCGGTTCCGAATTTTGAAGTTCCATATGGCCTTGCCTGATGCTGTACTTCTTTTTCTGTGATTCTCCTGAATCCTGCATTAGCAGCAAGTACAGGAATATAACGGTGCATATCTCCGTACACATCAATCGATTTTACAACCTGCCTTTTGTATGCTTTCAGGCCACAGTTGAAATCATGAAGTTCTACTCCCGACACTTTTCTAGCTGCAGCATTGAACAACTTTGACGGAATATTTTTCGTCATTACATTGTCAAAACGTTTCTTTTTCCAGCCTGAAACAATATCGTAGTTATCTTCAATAACCATTTTATAAAGCTCAGGAATTTCTTCCGGAAAGTCCTGTAAATCGGCATCCATGGTAATAACCACATCCCCGTTTGTTCTTTCAAAAGCAGCATGAAGGGCCTGAGATTTTCCATAATTTCTGGAAAATTTAATAGCGTGGATCTGAGGATGTTGAACCTTCATATTTTCGATAATGCTCCACGAAAGATCTGTACTTCCATCATCTACAAACCAGATCTCATAGGATAAGCTGTTGGTATAACAGACATTATCAATCCTTGAAAAAAGTTCTTCCAGGGAATCTTCTTCGTTTAATAACGGAATAACTATAGATAAATTCATTTAATTCTAATAAAAATTATTCTTGATTTTCTGTTTCCTGATAAACTGTTCTTGTTCTGAAAAACGCTCCAAAAAACACTGACAAAACTACGTAAAATATAAGAATTGCCGCAAAATATCCTGAAAAATGACTTGCGGTAAGCATATCTTTTCCTTTAATGGCTTCCGGAGAAAAACTTGGAAGCCTTTCCTGATACTTTTTGTCTAATTCATCAATATCTTTCTGATGCTTCATGATCTTTCTTGCAGACTGGTATTCAGTGTCTAACTCTGTTTTCTGCCTCTGTACATACTGGTAGTTCAGCAATTTTTTGGCATCCGTATCTGCAAAATTCAGGAAAGCATAGATACTGAAGATGGACAGAATCCCTCCGATGAACATCGGGACGAACGCTCTTGAGAACGCATCTTTAAAACTTACCACTCTATTTTTGTTCCAGAACGATTTTACGGACCAGAAAGCTCCTCCCGCATATAAGATCGGAAGAACGAATGCATTGATTTTCAACGAGATTTCAAAATAATTGATTCCGGAGAAAAAGAAATAAGCTACAAAAAAAATGATCATTGTAGCGATAAAAAGTATAATTCCTAATGTTGATGGACTTTTCGTCATGTTAGATTTTTTAAAAAAAGTTGAAAAATTATTGCACTAAATTCCAGCTGTTTAGCTTTAATACTACATTTTTTCTACTAATTTTCTTTAATAATATTTTGAAGTTTATAAATTATTCCTACCTTTGCAACGGCAAGTCCTAAACAACCAGCTCCTGAGAATCCTCCAGGGTGGGAACACAGCAAAGGTAATTGGTCGTAGCGGTGTGATTTAGGTAGCTTGCCATTTTTTTTTAATTTAAGTTGAAGTAAGGTAATTGGAAGATTATCTTTTTTTGTTTCTATACATTTCAACATTTCCATTCCAATTTCCATATTACCTTTTATTTCTTATTTAAAATTCAAACTCCTCTCCTAGCTTAGGAAGAACAAGTTCTACATTTTTATCTGCAAAATGCTTCAGCGCACTTTCATGATTAATTTCAATGGCAGGGAATGTATCGAAATGGCATCCGATTACTTTCGGAGTTTTCAGCAGTTCTGCAGCTGCAAAAGCCGCTTTTCTAGGGCACATCGTGTAGTGACTTCCGATGGGAAGGATAGACAGGTCGATATTCCCGTAAAGTCTAGGGAAAAGCTCCATATCAGCCATTACACCAGTATCTCCAGCCAAATAGATGTTTTTACCTTCAGGAAGTCTGAAAATATATCCCACAGGAACACCTCCATAGCTCCCATCCGGGAACGAACTTGTATGATGAGCAGGTACCATGGAAATTTTAAGATCGTCGATTTTTGCCGACCCTCCTAAGTTCACATCATCTTTATTTTTCGCTGTTGTAAAATATGCGCATACTTCAGGCACTCCAATTACGGTAGCGTCCGGATGGTTATGCAGCACTTCTGCCACATCTGCAATATGATCACCATGGGCATGAGTCAGCAGAATATAATCGATTTTCTGAGCAGCGATATCAAATCCTGATTCCGCTTTTTTGTAATTGTAAAAAGGATCACTTAAAATTGTTTTGTCTTTGTAAGTAAACAAAAAACAGTTTTGTCCTAAAAATTGTATTTTCATTTTTAATTGATTTTTCTAATTAAGTACATGAAATGGTTGAGTTGAAAAAAATCTGATATAGCTCCCAGCACATCGGTATTTTCTGATTAATTCTTTAATCAGATCATACATAAGAAACAGAGCCATGATAACAGATACCCAAGATGTAATGCTCTCTACTCTTCTCATGAGATTTTCTATTTCCGGGGAAATTTATCCTCAATGAGATTCAGCTTAATTCCATGTTCAAGATAAGCTTTACAACCGTCTAAAACAGTCGTAAAACCACCTGTATTATCATTTACCGTCCGTAGAAGGTTTTCTCCTGTCTGGTCATATCCATAGCTTCTAATGACCACAAGAGTTCCTTTCTCCATTTCTTTAAACTCATAATCCACCTGCACTGCAGGATCTCCCCATTCTGTTTTTATCGACTGATCCGGAATGATCTCATGAACCGTTACATTGGATTTCACGCCATACATTTCCCATTCCCAGGTTACTGAATTTCCTTCTTCGAGTTTCCCCGTAGATTTTGTAAACCAGAACTGAGTTGTTATTTCAGGATTGACAAATGCTTCGAAAACTTCTGCCACAGGTTTTCTGATAAGCATCTGAGCTTCAACATAAACATCAGTACTCATAGTGGTATTATTTTAGTTAAAAAAATTAAGTCCAAAGGCTGTAAGCACTGCCATCATGAAAGTCATGATCCCCACCTGCTTCAGGTATTGGTCTAACTCTTTGGGCTCTTTTACCGTCATGATATTTCTTCTTAGCTTCATCAATGGCAAAAGAAGGATCATGACGATGAAAACGTAATAGTTCTGTGCCTGTATAAATCCGTTTACGCCTAAGAAGACAAGGATTAAAATCAAAGGAAGCTGCAACAGGATCATTTCGTAAATCATTGCGTTTTTAAAGCCTATTCTTAACGCTAAGCTATTTTTACCTGAAAGTCTGTCACTTTCAATATCTCTCATATTGTTTAGGTTCAAAACAGCCATACTCATCATACCGATAGCTGTTCCGGGAAGTAACATATCCCAGCTGAAGGTTTTTGTAAACAGGAAATAACTTCCGCATACAGAAACCAATCCAAAAAACACAAATACAAAAAGATCTCCCAACCCCATATATCCGTAAGGTTTTTTTCCTACTGTATAGCCTATTGCAGCCAAAATACACGCAACACCCAATCCAACGAATGTATAAAATTCGTTCATGAAATCAGGAAAAAATGCAACATATAAAAGACCAATTGTTGCCACAAAAGACAATACTGAGAAAATAATGACAGCATTTTTCATCTGCTTTGCCGTGATCTTTCCGGAAGCTACGGCTCTTGATTCTGCCTCATTGATCCTTTTGGCATCAGTTCCTTTTACACCGTCACCGTAGTCGTTGGCATAGTTTGATAAAATCTGGTATAACAGCGTTACCAAAAGGGCCAGAGCAAAAATTCTCCAGTCCCATATTCCACCTTCTCTGTAAAGTCTCCATTTTGCAATGAAAGCACCCATTATAATCCCGCTTAGTGAAAGCGGTAAAGTTCTTAGCCTTGCGGCTTTTATCCAATCAACCATTTTTATATTTAGATGTTAGATATTAGAGGTCAGAAGTTAGATTTTAAACTTTGGGAGTCTAATCTCTAACTTCTAAACACTAATTTCTTATTTTAAGATATCCACTGATTTTCTCCGAAGTCCGGTTTTCTTTTTTCAAGAAATGCATTTCGTCCTTCCTGAGCTTCTTCCGTCATGTAAGCTAAACGGGTTGCTTCACCTGCAAAAACCTGCTGCCCTACCATTCCGTCGTCTGTAAGGTTCATTGCAAACTTCAACATTCTGATAGACAATGGAGATTTAGCTAAAATTTCCTGAGCCCATTCATAGGCTGTATCTTCTAACTCATCGTGTGGAATTACGGCATTCACCATTCCCATATCCATAGCTTCCTGAGCAGAATAATTTCTTCCTAAAAAGAAGATTTCACGGGCTTTTTTCTGACCCACCATTTTTGCAAGATAAGCAGATCCGTAACCCCCGTCAAAACTGGTAACATCAGCATCAGTCTGCTTGAAAATAGCATGCTCTTTACTCGCTAGAGTAAGATCACAAACCACATGAAGTGAATGCCCTCCACCAACGGCCCATCCCGGAACAACTGCAATAACCACCTTAGGCATAAAACGAATAAGGCGCTGTACTTCCAGAATATTTAAACGATGTCTTCCATCTTCTCCCACATAACCCTGATGACCTCTTGCTTTCTGGTCTCCTCCGCTACAGAAAGCCCAGCCTCCATCTTTAGGACTAGGTCCTTCTCCGGTAAGCAACACAACACCTATTGAAGAATCTTCAGAGGCGTCATAAAAAGCATCATATAATTCGGAAGTAGTTTTTGGACGAAAAGCGTTTCGAAGCTCAGGTCTGTTAAAAGCAATTCTTGCTACACCATTACATTTTTTATAGGTAATATCTTCGTATTCTTTGACGGTTTTCCACTCTATCATCTTGTAAAAAATTTTTCTCAAAGATACGGAATTGCAGAGAATTTTTACGGTGAAATTTAACGATAATCACAGCAAAAAGCAGAGTTTTATTTTTGGTAAAAAAAATAAAAAACCGGAACATAAATGTTCCGGTTCTATTTATTATTAAAATAAAGAATTACTGTTTTACCTTAGCTTTAAGCTCGGCTTCTTTAGCTTTAAGTCCTTTAACCTTATCTACATTTTTTGTTACAATGTAGATCTCTTTTAATGCAGTAAGAGCATCAAGATTTTCCGGCGCTGCTTTATACCAACCTTCGGCATATGGAAGTGCTTTAGCAAATCTTTCTCTTCTTGCATCAATCAGCTTAGTCGCTTCATCCGGCTTATCTTTTCTTGTAGCATTGATCTGCTCTACAATTTTAGAATCATCACCAACCGTTGTATACACAAGATTTTGATAAGCATTATCAAAGTCTGGCTTAATTTCGATTGCTTTTTTGAATGACGCAATTGCATCTTCTACTGTAGCAGGATTTTTAGACTGCATTACTCCAAGATTATACCAGTTGGTAGCATCAGTAGGATTTTTAGCTAACTGCTCTTTCAAAGCTCCAATGAACTTTTCAGTATTACCGGATTCGTAATATGCAGTACCCTGAGCATCCTTAAGCTTGGTATTGTTAGGATATTTTGCCAATCCTTTTTCAATGATCACCAATGCATCATTAGGTTTCTTAGCATTAAGAAGCAAAGTCGTTAATGTTTCATATAGTTCAGGTTCAACACTTGGTGTCTGTTCTGTTTTGAAGTCTGAATAATCAGCATTCTTCTTCATCAGATCCCAAGTTGCTTTATCCAAGTTCACTACCTGACCGGACTTTTTCTCTTTTGCAGTATACGTTGTCTGAATACCTGTAAAACCGGTATTAACAAGATCTGTATATATTTTGATGGCTTCATCGTTGTTATTTGCCAAAGCATAACTTAAACCAGCATAATACATATATATCTTATCATCCTGCCCATTTGTTTTCAATAAGTTATAAACTTCTAAAAACTTAGGCGCAGCAACAGTATAATTTTTTGCAGTATATGCATCCATTGCAGCTTTATTCGCTTCCTGTAACTTGGCATTAACGTCGCCTTTCTGACCGAAAACGAAAGCAGAAGCCACGATGGCTATACCTAAAATCAGTTTCTTCATATTAACTATATTATATTAATTGTACATTTTACTCTTCAGAATCAGAACTCTCATTTTCCTCAGCCGGATTTTCTTTTTCAGCCTGAGGTACTGTATTGTTTTCCTGGTTATCGGCTACAATTTCTGTTCCTTCTTCATTTTCTTCAGAATCCTCTTCTACCTCTTTATCCATTTCTACTTTTGCAATTGCTGCAATTTCGTCATTTTTCTTAAGGTTGATCATTCTTACTCCCTGAGTATTTCTTCCCATCACTCTCATTTCATCCATATTCATTCTGATGGCAACACCAGACTTATTGATGATCATCAATCCGTCTTCGTCTGTCACATTCTGAATAGCAATCAGATTTCCTGTCTTTTCGGTAATGTTTAGGGTAATAACTCCTTTTCCTCCTCTGTTGGTAATTCTATAGTCTTCTACAGCAGTTCTCTTACCATAACCTTTTTCAGATACTACAAGAACTGTTTCTTTGTCTACATCGTTCACAACAATCATACCAATTGCCTCATCATCCTCTTCCATGCTGATCCCGCGAACCCCGATAGACCCTCTACCTACTTCTCTTACTTTCTCTTCAGGGAAACGGATACATTTACCATTTTTGGTAGCGATCATAATCTGAGATGTCCCGTTGGTAAGGTATGCTCCTAATAACTGGTCATTATCTCTGATCTCAATTGCATTAACCCCATTTACCCTTGGTCTTGAATAAGCTTCCAGAGATGTTTTCTTGATCGTACCGTTTTTGGTAACCATCACCACACTCATTTGGTTGACATACTCAGCGTCTTTCAGGTTGTTGGTTCTGATATATGCTTTGATCTTATCATCCTGTTCGATATTGATAAGGTTCTGTACCGCTCTTCCTTTCGAAGTTTTTGATCCTTCAGGAATTTCAAATACCCTTAGCCAGTAACATCTTCCTTTTTCTGTGAAGAACAGCATATACTGGTGATTAGTCGCAGAAACAATATACTCAAGGAAATCTTCATCCCTGGTCGTTGCCGCTCTGTTTCCTACACCGCCTCTACTCTGAATTTTGTATTCGGAAAGAGATGTTCTTTTAACATATCCTGCGTGTGAAATAGTAAGAACAACTGCTTCATTGGGGATGATATCTTCGATAGACATTTCTCCTCCTGAAAAATCAATTGCCGTTCTTCTTTCGTCACCATATTTTTCTTTGATCTCAGCAAGTTCTTCTTTGATGATCTCAAATCTTCTAGGTTCATTAGCCAAAATATCTTCCAAGTTCATGATTTCTTTCATGATCGCGTCATATTCATCACGGATCTTGTCAAGTTCCATTCCTGTAAGACGTGCCAATCTTAGATCAAGAATAGCCTGAGCCTGAATTTCAGAAAGATCAAATGCCTCGATCAAGCCTTCTTTTGCGCCCTGAGGGTTTGCACTGTGACGGATAATAGAAATTGCTCTGTCTAAAGAATCCTGAGCACCAATCACCTTCATGAAACCTTCCAAGATGTGAGCTCTTTCTCTCGCTTTTTTAAGCTCAAAATGAGTTCTTCTCACAATCACTTCATGTCTGTGCTCTACGAAGTGGTGAATGATATCCTTTAAATTCAGCTGTTCCGGTCTTCCTTTAACCAAAGCAATGTTATTAACACTGAAAGAAGTTTGAAGTGCTGTATATTTATATAACAGGTTTAAGACAACATTCGGGATTGCATCATTTTTAAGTTCATAAACGACACGCAGACCATTTCTGTCCGATTCGTCTCTGATCTCATGAATACCTACAATCTTATCATCTTTAACAAGTTCTGCCGTTCTGGCGATCATGTCAGCTTTATTGACCTGGAAAGGAACTTCAGTAACAATAATAGCATTTCTGTTTCCAATCTCTTCGAAATTTACTTTTGCTCTTAACACGACCCTTCCTCTTCCTGTATGGAAAGCATCTCTTACCCCGTCGTAACCGTAGATAATACCTCCTGTAGGGAAATCCGGTGCCGTGATATGCTGCATCAGTTCATCGATCGTAATATCTTTATTATCGATATATGCAGAAATAGCATCAACAGATTCTGATAAATTGTGCGGTGCCATGTTGGTCGCCATACCTACAGCGATACCGGATGTTCCGTTTACCAGAAGATTTGGAATTTTTGTAGGCATAACGGTAGGTTCCGTCATACTGTCATCAAAGTTATTCTGAAAATCTACCGTTTCTTTATCTAGATCAGCAAGAATATCATCTGATATTTTTTTCAGTCTTGCTTCGGTATAACGCATTGCTGCAGGCGGGTCACCGTCCATTGAACCAAAGTTACCCTGCCCGTCTACCTGAGGGTAACGTAAGCTCCAAGGCTGAGCCATTCTTACCATTGCATCGTAAACAGAAGAGTCTCCATGCGGGTGGTATTTACCTAAAACATCCCCAACAATTCTGGCAGATTTTAAATATTTTCTATTAGAAAAAACCCCTAGTCCATACATACCATACAGTACTCTTCTATGAACGGGTTTCAGGCCGTCTCTTACGTCCGGCAACGCTCTTGAAACGATAACCGACATCGAATAATCGATATAAGACGATTTCATTTCATCAACAATGTTGATAGGAATCAGTCTTTCTCCTTCTTTTTGCATAAACAAATTTTATTATAATGACAGTCAGACCCTTAGCTGTGCGTCTGAAAATTATTTATTTCCAATTTTTATTAACGGGCTAATTTACGAAATTTTTACCGATTTTTGTGCTAGAATTTATTCAGAAAATCTTAAAAATTCATAAAATATGAGCTTATTGAGTATAACTTTCCATTGCACGAAAAACAATATTGAAGAATGGGAAAATTATATCGACGAAACACTGGTCCTTATGGCGGAAAACCTTATGGATGTCAACAAATATATTCTTTCCGAAGTACATACCGACTATATTGATGAGGGTAAGAATTATAATCTCCTTCTGATGTTTGACAATGAAGAACTCAGAGAAGATTTCATCAAAAGTGAAATGCTGAACATTGCAGAAAGAGTTGAAAAAAAATTCGGAACAGAAGTCATGATCTTCAATACGTTTCTGAATCCTAAAAAATCCAGATTTTAAATAAAATCAAAAGCCCTGAATTTTTCAGGGCTTTTCTATTTTTCAATCTCTGTGGTGTTTTTTACCTTTATGCTTATGGTGGCGACCTCTGTCATCATCGTCATAGTAATAAACTCTTTTTTTGACGTGTCCAGGCGCATAGTATCTTGCGCTTCCTCCATACATTTTCTTGGCATGTCCCGGCGGAACTCTTCTTGCATGCTGATCATGCACTACACATGATGACATCATGAACAAGACCGTAACAACCCCTGCCATTTTAATTAAACCTTTCATTATTCTACTTTTTCAAATTTCAGCAGGGAAATAACAAGGTTGATGCCAAAGCTTGAAAAGAGGTTAAATATTAGAAATTAGTTGTGTCCCCTATTTTAAAATTTATCCGTAATTTCAGATGACCACTTCTACTTTGTAGAATACAACTAATCTATTATGTCGCTTCGCTTTTCAAGCATCACAAGATCTTTCCATTGTCCGTTGAGCTTTCCTATCTTTTTTCTGACCCCTACTGTTCTGAATCCGTTTTTCTGATGGAATCTTATCGATGCTTCATTTTCCGGAAAAATATTGGCCTGCAATGTCCAGAATCCATGGCTTTCACTGTCAAGAATCAACTTTTTCAGCAACACCGAACCTAACCCCTTTCCCTGATAGGAATTTTCAAAATAAATACTTACCTCAGCTACTCCTTTAAAGCATTCTCTTTTGCTTACGGGTTTTAGCGCACACCAACCTACTATTTCATTGCTTTCGTTTTCCAGTACCCAGCGGCAATCATTGAAATACTCCATATTCCATGCCTCAGCAGTCGGTACTTCTGTTTCAAAAGTAGCTATTCCACCATCCACTCCCATTCTGAAGATTTCCAGTACTTTTTTTTCATCACTGGGAAGCATTTCTCTTAATTCGTAATTCATTATATTTAATGGTATTTTCTTTTATTTCTTCTTTTTATTCTTGAATAATGTGTCTGTTTTCCTGTTTCATCCTGTGAAATAACACTAATGTTTCCATCTACTTCAAGGATAGAAAGTTTTACATCTTCTATTTTTTCAACACCGTGCTCTCTAATTGCTTCTTCCAACTCATCTTTTGTGATCTTCACCCTGTTTAAAGCAGTCTGGTCTATCATCCCATCCCTGATCAGAATCACAGGATCCTCTTCCATGAATGTTTCAAATTTACGGTTGGAAAACATGAGCCTTTTTAAAATAAAGTTAGCAGCAAAAAGAACAAGAGCCGCAATCAAACCTCCCTGTAGTGAGGTATCTGGGCCCACTATTGCATTTTGGACTGCATTGGAAATAAGGAGAAGCAACACTACATCCCCTGCATTGAGCTGAGAGAGCTGATTTTTACCAAAAAGGCGAATCGCAACTACCATAAAAAGGTAAACGCAAAGGGAGCGCACGACGACATCAAGAATAGGATTCACAGATCACATTTTATAATCAAATGTATACATTTTTATGATTGACTGCTCAATTTATTTTTAACACACTTAATAAAAAAATTGAGAAATCTGAATATGATTTAAAACTTCAACGGAAAAAAAATCTGAAAGATTTTGCCAGTATTATCAAATAAAATAATTAGCACGTTCTCATAAAAAAAGCTGCCTAAAAAGCAGCTTTAATTATTAAGGGCATTGAGCGATTGGAATTTCGCTGCATACTACTTTATTTAATCTTTCGCAGTATACACAATACTTTTTAGGTTCACCTCCGTACACGGATTTCAAATCTGTCTTTGTAAGTTTCTTTAAATTTTTCATATCGTTTAATTTTATGTGTGCTCAATTTATAACGGATTTCTGAGTTATTTATTACAATTTAATATTTAAAGCTTTCAAGATTTATAGATGATCCTACACGATATAAATACTCAAAAAAATCAACCCCTTTTTATGAAAATCCTGTTTAAAATTTATTCCGTATCTTTCAATAAGCCAAAAACATCACACCAAACAATAAAAAAATATGGAAATTATAACACCAAAAGGAGCCCACGCCGGGCAATTGGAACCCGCAAAAAAATCATTAATCTCTAATGGTCTTCTTTCCGGTCAGGATGATATGGGTAATTACAATAAAGGAATATGCCATGATGTGGTAGCCTATGCTTTATACATGAGAGGAGCGGCTATATCTCCGAGTGAACTTGTACAGTTCCATGCACAGGGCTGGCTCAATAAATTCAATTATTCTGCAGGAGAGAAATGGAATGGTTATTCTGTAATTCCTAAAGGAAAAGCTATAGGATTTTACAGAGTAAGAGACACAACATGGTTTCATTCTGCGATCACTACAGGCAGCGGTTCAGAAATCAGATCTGTAAACGGGTTTTCACTGGGAACTGCCTGGTCTGTTCCTGTAGATATGAAATGGGTATTAGGCAAGCGTAACTCTGATGGAACATTTAATTATGATGGAACTAAAATAGAGGTTTACATATCTTCTTTGTAAAAGAACCTGAACATCATTATTTAGCCTTGCAAAATGTCAACGTCAATAAATATTAAAGAGCGAAAACCTATTTGGATCGCTCTTTCTGATTTTTATCTCGATACTGAACTTCAGGATTCGGACTTTCAATATGTTGCAAAGACAATTCTGGAAAGCCCATATGGTTTCGAAGAGGTAAAAAAAATAAATATTTATGAAGTCTTTCCTGTTCTCCAATCCAATCTATTGCAACCTGCCGGTGAGTGGGCAGGTTTTAATGAAAAATGGCTGATTGAAGCTATTATGAACCACCTTGAAACCAGAAACAGCTTTAATCATTTGATGATCAGTATTAATTATAAAAAATATGGCTGGATGCAGGAAGACTATTGGATACGGCTGGAAAATATGTATAATAAAATTCGGAAAGAATAAAAAAAAGAATCTGCTTTCACAGATTCTTTCATATAATAATATAGATATTTTCTTATTCCAATTCCCTCTTCAGAAACTTTCCAGTCAAACTTTTCTTAGACTTCACGATTTCTTCAGGAGTCCCCTGAGCTACGATCTGCCCGCCGTGTTTTCCTCCTTCAGGTCCAACGTCGATAATATGGTCGGCTAATTTTATGACGTCCATATTATGTTCGATGATAATGAATGAGTTTCCTAATTCTACCAACTGATTGATCGCTTCCATCAAGATCTTTACATCTTCAAAATGAAGTCCGGTAGTCGGCTCATCCAGGATATAAAGTGTATTTCCAGTCTGTCTTTTGGAAAGTTCTGTTGCCAGCTTGATACGCTGCGCCTCACCTCCTGAAAGCGTTGTGGACTGCTGTCCAAGGGTAATATATCCTAATCCTACATCCTGAAGGGTCTTTACTTTAGCAAAGATCTTAGGAATCGGCTGGAAGAAGTCAACGGCTTCATCAATCGTCATATCCAGTACATCAGAAATAGATTTCCCTTTATAGCGTACTTCCAGAGTCTCTCTATTGAAACGTTTTCCATTACATGTTTCGCAGTGAACGTACACATCAGGCAGGAAGTTCATCTCAATTACTTTCAGTCCACCCCCCTGACAGGTTTCACATCTTCCTCCTTTTACGTTGAAAGAAAATCTTCCCGGTTTATAACCACGGATTTTACTCTCCGGAAGTTCTGCGAAAAGATTTCTGATGTCTGTAAACATTCCGGTATACGTTGCAGGATTTGAACGGGGTGTTCTTCCGATTGGCGTTTGGTCTACATCTACAATTTTATCAATATTGTCCAGACCTTCTATCTTCTTATACGGAAGAGGCTCCTGAACTGCTCTGTAAAAATGCTTGTTCAGGATTGGGTATAAAGTCCCGTTAATCAGCGATGATTTTCCACTTCCTGAAATTCCCGTTACCACAACCAGTTTTCCTAAAGGAATATCTAAAGTAACATTTTTAAGGTTATTTCCTGTAGCTCCTTTTAAAAGGATATTTTTACCATTTCCAACTCTTCTTTCTGAAGGAACTTCTATTTTTCTTTTTCCATTAATATACTGTGCCGTGATGGTATCTGCTTTTAACAGGTCCTTTGGTTTTCCCTGCCACAGGATTTCTCCTCCGAATTTTCCAGCTCTCGGGCCAATATCCAATACCTCATCAGCCTCCAGGATCATATCTTTGTCATGTTCAACCACAATCACAGAGTTTCCAATATCTCTTAGGTTCTTTAATGAATTGATCAGCCTTTCATTGTCTCTCTGGTGAAGTCCGATACTTGGTTCATCCAGAATATACAGAACATTTACCAACTGTGAGCCGATCTGTGTGGCAAGACGGATTCTTTGAGACTCTCCTCCTGAAAGCGTTTTGGAACTTCTGCTTAAACTCAGATAATCTAAACCTACATCAAGAAGAAACTGAAGTCTTGTTTCAATCTCTTTCAAGATTTCGTAAGCGATGATTTTATTTTTCTCAGAGAACTTATCTTTAACATCTGACAGCCATTCTTTTAAATCAGATAAACTTAAAGCATTCACCTCAGCGATATTCTTTCCGTCAATTTTAAAACTTAAGCTGGCAGGCTGAAGGCGTGTTCCCCCACATTCCGGGCAGGTTTCTTCAGTTGTAAAGTGTCTTTCCAGCAACACAGCTTCGTAAGATTCTCTTTCTTCAATGATCTCTTCCATAAAAGAGATCATACCGTCGAAGCTTATTTTTATCTTTTTGGTAATACCTGCGTATTTCAGATCTTTATTAAATTCCTTATGGCATCCGTTGTAGATATAATCCAAAGCTTCCTCCGGAATGTCCTGCATAGGTGTTGACATTCCTAATCCAAAGATCTCAAGAATATTTTTGATCTGTGACAGAATCCATTTATTAGATTTAATATCTTCCAGCGGCAACAGTCCACCCTGATTGATCGACAGTTTAGGGTTTTCAACAAAGTAATCTGTATTGATCTTTTTGATCATACCCAATCCTTTACAGGCCGGACAGCTTCCTTTCGGAGAGTTGAAAGAAAATGTATTGGGTTCCGGAAGCGCCAGTGAATGGCCAGTTTCGGCATCCATTAGATTCTTCGAGAAGTATTCAATATCTGTACTTCCCAGTTTTTGAATCCCTATGATTCCCTCACCCATTTCCATTGCTGTACGAAGGGATTTTTCCATTCGGGTTTCTGAGGCATTCTCTCCAATGATCCAACGGTCAATAACGATATCAATATCGTGTGTTTTGTAACGGTCTAATTTAAGATCGTACTCTATATCCTGAAGTTCACCATCAATTCGTGCCTGGCCGTATCCTTTTTTTGCCATCTGCACGAAGAGCTCGTGGTAATGACCTTTTCTTGAACGTACCACCGGTGCCATCAGCATTATCTTTTCGCCTTTATAATTTTCCTTGATCGTTTCAAGGATCTGGTCTTCTGTATAACTTACCAGTCTTTTCCCTGTAGACAGTGAATATGCATCGGAAACCCTTGCATATAAAAGACGTAAATAATCATAAAGTTCAGTAACAGTTCCTACGGTAGACCTTGGGTTTTTGTTGGTGGTTTTCTGTTCTATAGCAATTACGGGGGAAAGTCCTTCAATCTTGTCTACATCAGGTCGCTCCAATCCTCCTAAAAACTGACGTGCATAGGCTGAAAATGTTTCGATATACCGACGCTGCCCTTCGGCAAAGATGGTATCAAAAGCCAAAGATGATTTTCCGCTTCCCGAAAGCCCGGTTATTACTACCAGTTCGTTACGCGGGATCTTAACATTAATATTTTTAAGGTTGTGTTCACGTGCTCCGTAAACTTCTATATATTCTGTTGATTTGCTCATAATTTGGAGTGACTCTGCCTGAAAATCACAATGTGCAAAATTACGGAATTTTATGGAATTGTATGAACCGGAAAGTTTTTATTAAAGTTTAATTTTAGTTAAATTTTTAGTCATGTAAAATTTTACTTTGTCCAGAGAATGCTATTTGTTATTTTATTGTTTTTATCCCCTTTATTATCAATTTGTTTCTTAGTGTATAAAACTTTTACCATAGCTTTTTCAAAAAACAAAGATTATTACGTTCGTTTTCATTGCAAGCAAAAAAGACTGATACAATGTACCAGTCTTTATGTATAGGTTGATTTACTATTTATTTTACAAATGAATTGTACGAATTAAGTACAGATTCATAAGAAGAATCGATCTGCTGGATATCACTATCAGAAATTTTCCCTGCACCTTTAGCATTACGGATCAATTTTCTATAAGTATCTAAAAATCCTGAAGCACTTTTGTTGAAACTTTCAAACTGTGATTTTTTGTAAGAATATTGTGGATCTTTGACATTGAAATCTAATTTTGAATTCGCTTCTACATTTTTGGCAAGATCATCATATTTTTTCTGAGCTTCCGCTTCATTGAACTTCCCTGAATACTGCTTATCCAAAACATCAATTGTAGCATCCAAAGAGTTCATAATACCTTTGGAAGAGACAATATACTCTTTCATGGGATGATCTTTGAGAATCACTTCTTCTGCAGCATCTGTTCCAGGTTTGATCTTTGCCACTACATTTTCTCCTGAAGTAAATACAGCCTGCGCATCGGCTTCAATTTCTTTTGTTATAGCATCTGCTTTTGCCCCTTTGTCATCTTTATAATCTTCAGAGGTCATATAAGATTTAAGCTCTTCGAACTTTTTAGTTATATTTTCCTTTTTAGCTTTGTAGGTATTAAAGTCCGCTTCTATGGCCGCTTTGTCTTTTCCAAACCCTGATGGAACTTCTTTAATTTTTCCAAATGAAAAATCCATTGAACTTATCACGATAGGCATCATTGTTACATTCTGCCCTTTTGCTTTAGCTGAGGCTGCTTCTGCATATTTGAGAATGCTTTCAATGTGTCTGGATGTATTCTTATAAGAATCTAAAAAGTTATTATTAAAATCAATAATAGCATTGGCATCATCTGCTCCTCCAAGATTCAACACAGATTTTCCCAGTTGGCTGACGTCTTTTTTACAGCTGATAACACCGACCGACGTAAATGTCAGAGCCATAGCAAGTACAATAATCTTTCTCATATTTTATAGTTTTAGTTTAGTTAGTTATATTTCGTCAAAATCGATATCTTCATTACTGATTTTTACCACATATTCAATTCCGTCAATAGCTTTTGAAATGATCTGATTTCTAATAATATTGGCCATATTTTCCCAGTACGCCCTACCATAGAAAGAATAATTCTGTGGGATGATCTCCACCTCAACAGTTCTTACAAAACCCTCTTTCGGTCGGTTGCTTATCATAGTGCCTCTTCTTACTCTTACCTCTTTCAACTCATCTTTAAGGATCATTCTGCAATAGTTTTTAACATCTTCCAGAGAAATAATCTTATCTCTTGTTGTTAAGGCATATTTATAAGCCTGGATACTGTCTGTTCCTTTCTGTTCCTCAGCTCCACCTATCGTTTCGGTAAGAAGAATAACGGTCTGTGACTTCAACTGATTGGACAGTTCCGTTCCCGGACGCATATGATTGGCCAGTGTACAGTGCGTAACCCAAAAAGAAGCATATGTGTGATCTGTCTTTTCTACAGGTTCCATGATCACATAATTCAGTTCCTGTCGGATATTTCTTTTTGCGTTATTGACTTTCTGTACCATGGTCTTCATTTTGTCAGACATTTCGCTGAGTACACCTTTTACATTATCTCTGTTTAAAAGTGAAAACGCAGCAATCTCATCTCTTGTAAGCTCAAGTACGTTAGCGATCATATCAACGGCATTTCTATTGGTAAACCGTTCCATTCCGCCTTTTCTAACCGTATAAAGACCTTTTTTAAGATCATCTGCAGGTGTAAAAGGAATTTCAGTATATCTTCTTCCATCTCCATCCTGAACCTCATCTACATATAGGAAATGCTCCCCTTCGTCTGTAACCAGAGGAATATTATTTCCCATAATATCAAGACTGTATTCCGTCTTTTTCCAACCTCTGTTATATATTGGGAAAGCATTCATTACAAATGAAAAGTTATCCAAAATTTCTGCAGAAAACTGCGGTGGGAATTCGAAAGTAAGCCATAAATATTTCTTGTCTCCAATCTGTTTTCTGATCTCTTCTTTTCCATCCAGAAAATCCAGATTCTGAGGCAGTTTTCCAGGTTCTGAAAATAGGCTGCTTGAAAGTCCCGTAATTTCAATGAATTTGTGACGGTATATACTCTTGATATCCTCAATAGCTTTATTTCGGATAGACTGTTCTTTGAACATCTGTTCGTATCCGTCAGGCTGGTTATTATTCGTAAGATAGCTTAGTCCTTCCCTTACAAACAAAGGATTTCCATTACTTGTAACGGTAATATAAGGAAGAAGCTTATAGACAAAATCCATATGTTCAAAAGCAGGGTTTGAACAGAACACACTGATATATTTAGGAAAGTTATCATTTGCAAATCTGCTCACGTCCACCCCTATCGTGATCTTTCGGTAATCTTCTGGTTTTCCCTGAAATCTGGCTACAGGTATTTTATTAAGTCGATCATCAACACTGTAGCAGGTATTTCCTACAAACATCACTGCGGTCTGCACTTTGTTAATACGTACGTTCCCTACCGGCGTAAATGGGATATTCAACTGTTTATCAGACTCTGATTTTACCGTAGAGGTCATTTGCTTACGGAAGAAAAATTCCGTGTGTTCCAGCAGAACTTCTGAAGACTCGTAAGGCAGCGTGAAAGCAACCGCATGAGCAGGGATCGGATGGGTATAGATAGAAGGAGTGAGAAGTTTTGCGAGTTTCTCCAGTATCCTTGCATTAACTGTCTGTATCTCGTTATTGGCTTTAAATACCTCTGTACTGAAAGCATCTATTAATAGTTTAACAAATGGATCCAGAGATTGCGGGCTTTTCAGTCCCCAAACTTTGGTGGCATTCTGAAGCATTCTAGCCTTTACAGATTCTTTGGAATATATATTTTGATCTAAGTTCATAAATTTTTCTTGCTGTTTAAAACATTTAGTCAATAGACATCGGACTTAAAAATAATTCTGTAGAAAAGCTGAAACGCTCTCCTGTTGCCTCCATTTTTGCATTGATGGCAATTCTTACTTTCTTTTTGATCTCTGTGTGTTCTTTGGTATCGTAGCTGTGTTCTACAAATTGAATGTGGGCATCAACCTGTGCATGTACGATCCTTGGCTCATATTCCTGAATCTGCCTTCTTAGGCTTTTAATAAAAACATTCTCCCAAACGGCACTGGTAACTCCATTATCGAATTCCAGGCTCCATACGTCGTTTCCATAATTGTCATCATATCGGTTCTCTCCTTTTTTGGTGGTGATCAGCAGCATGATATTGTGCGCAATGCTTTCGCCCATGTCGCAAATATCAATGCTCCCTCCCTCAGTCATGAGCGTTGAAGGCACAAAAGGCATTCTGTAATTTGGTGTATCCATAGTCAGCTTCTTAATTTTTTACTTCATGGTCTAGTTGACTTAAAAAGAAGTACCAAAATACACATTTTCATGAAATAAATAGGAAAAGACATCAAAAATATTACGAAAACAAGGGCTTCCAGAATTGTCTGGAAGCCCTGGAGTATTATTAATACCGTTCAATGTTATCTTATTGATCCGTTTGTTTTTTTCTGTTAATAAAGTAATAGACCGGAAGACCCAGTAATACCATTAAAAATCCAGGCCAGGTATATTGTTGTTTGTATATCAAAAGCAATACGCAGAATCCGGTTCCAATAAGAAGATAAATAATCGGAGTTAACGGATAAAGCCATGTTTTGTAAGGTCTTTCAATATCAGGTTTTTTGAATCTTAAATAAATAACCCCGAAGACAGTAATCATATAAAACAGAACAATCACAAAAGAAATCATATCCAGCAGATTGCCATATTGCCCGCTCAGACAAAGTATTGAAGCCCAAATTCCCTGCATCCATAAAGCATTTGCCGGAACTTCATTCTTATTGTTTTTCTCCGCTGAATTAAAAAACATACCGTCTTTTGCCATAGTCTGAAACACTCTCGCACCTGCCAGAATAAGCCCATTGTTACATCCAAATGTAGAAACCATCACAAGAACAGCAATAATAATCGTTCCGGCGCTGCCGAAAATATTCTGCGATGCTGCTACTGCAACCCTGTCATTGGTAGCAAAAGCGATACTTTCTCTGTCTAAAGCATTCAGGTATACAAAATTTACCGCCAGATAAAGGATCATTACAGCAGAAGTCCCGTAGATCATCGATTTAACGATGTTTCTTTTTGGGTTTTCCACCTCTCCGGAAACAAAGGTTACACTTTCCCAAGCCACTGAGCTGAAGACTGAGCCTACCATTGCTGCAGCAATACCTCCAAGCAAAGTCATTCCACCGATGGGTTCCCAACCTTCTTTAAGAAAATTACCACTAATATCTTTTTTAAGATTACTAAACGAATCTAAGCCAAGACTGAAATTTTCAGACATATGCGAAAAATCAACAAGGATGAATCCGGCAGCAATCAATCCCAATAAAGCAATTATTTTTGACCCTGTAAATATATTTTGAAGCAGCTTTCCACTTTGAACCCCTCTTGTATTAATATAAGTAAGTAAAAGAATAACCGCCATTGCCAGAATCTGTATCCATGTAATTTTGAATTCCCCGCTCTGAAAAAGTGGCGCTGCATCATTCAATGATGGTACAAGGTAAGCAGTAAATTTACCGAAAGCCATCGCTACTGCTGCAATAGTTCCTGTCTGAATCACCGTAAACAGTCCCCATCCATAGAGGAATCCCATTCTTTTTCCGAAGATTTCCTTAAGATAGGTGTACTGCCCGCCTGCTTTTGGAAACAAAGCTGAAAGCTCTCCGTAGCTGATTGCAGCGGCTACCGTCATCACTCCGGTAATAATCCATACTATTACCAACCAGAAACCGGATCCAAGGTTCCGCATCATATCGGCACTCACAATAAAGATCCCACTTCCGATCATAGAACCCATTACCAGCATAATGGCATCCCAAAGTTTCAGTTTTTTTTGCATAGTCAAGTATAGGGCTCAAATATAAACAAATCTGTCATTCATTTTGAAATTTGTTTAAAATTTACTGCACCACCTGTTTTTTATCAACCTTTTATCGAATTGTTATTCAATTTTAATTAGTACTTTTGAAAAAAATATTAAAAATGAAATTCAAGGCTATATTATTTGCTGCAGCAGTGAGTGTTTCAACTTTAGCTTTTGCACAGGAGACGTCACAGAAAAAGTTTGGACCACCGGCAGGAAATGCTGTTGTAGGTGATGCTTACGGAGCTGGAGTGGTTTCAACTTCAGAATCTAAAGCCATCACAGTAGATAAACTGAGCAAGAAGCTTAAAAAAGATAATAAAAAAGTGGAAGGTGTAGCAGTTAAGGGAAAAGTAACTGATGTTTGTGAGAAAAAAGGATGCTGGCTTACCATCCAAACTGAAGATAACTCTCAGTTTTTCGTAAAGATGAAAGATTATGCATTCTTTGTACCTACCGCATTAAAGGGTAAAACAGTAGTACTTGAAGGAACTGCAGAAAGAAAAGTAACCTCAATAGACGAACAAAAACATTATGCCGAGGATGCTAAAAAGCCTCAGGCTGAAATTGATGCTATCACAACGCCTAAAGAAGAGATTAGATTTGTAGCCAATGGAATCAAAGTGGTGAACTAATTTTTATCAACATAAAAAATAACGACCTCAAAAAGCAGTACTTTTTGAGGTCGTTTTCTTTTACACAATCCGTTTTTCTAGTCTTCTATCTTAAATTCCGCTACGGCATCAAGTTTTGGATATTTGGTAGCCGCAACAAATCTCTTACCTGTACAGTCTACTTCCAGCCAGCCTTTTCTTTTTTTCACATCTCCCACTTCCATTACGAAAGGAACAAAAGATATTTCATCTTTTCCCTCTTCTATAATTTCACGGTACTGAACAGCAACATCAAGAATGCATTCATGATCTGTATTCAGTTTTACATTTCTGTATATAATATCATAGTGTGTCTCCTGGTTTTCCGGAATTTCAAGATATTTCTCCCATCCTTCAATACCAGAGTCCAGTTCACTGATAGCTTTTAATGCATAATATAAAGCAACCGTGTAATATTTTCTGGTACCTTTCCTTGTATAATCATCTGCGAAATGACCTCCTTCAAATAAAATTGTCGGCATTCCTGCTTTAATAAAGTTATCTCCCGTAGAAGTTGGATAAAACTCATCAGAATATCGTCCGATTTGATTTGGAATTAATTCTTTGAGATGTTCATAAATCCTTCCTATTACAGCCATACATTTTTTCCTGTTATCTGTTATGGTACGTTCTTCATTTTCTGAAGGCGCCAAAAATGAGAGTGTAGCAGGGTGTATACCATCTGTCGTAAAAATCGTTCTCTGCTCATGCAAGTTCAGTGCATAGTTATATTTACCTGAAGCAACAGCTTTCTTAAGAAATTTTATTTCTCTGCTGGATTCATTATGGAAGTCTCTGTTCAAGTCAATATCTCCTGCGTTCAGTCTGGTCCATCTTTCAGATCCATCCGGATTAAGCATAAAAATAAATTCGAGGCTGATCTTAGTAAAAAGCTCTTCTTTCATTTCCGGAACCTTATCCAAAGTTTCCAAAAGATCGAGCATAGCATGGGTAGCGTTTGACTCATTACCGTGCATTTGTGACCATGCAAGAACTTTAATAGTTCCGGTTCCGATGCTTAACTGATAAATAGGTTTATCTAAATATGATCTTCCGATCTCCTGAATATAATCGCTGAGATTTGTCTGTAGGTAAGAAAATAATTTTTCAGGGGAAATATAGCGGTTTACAAAATTAGGATTGGGAGAATAGATCTGTTCAAAATTCATTATAAATAATTTACAAGAGTCAAATTTAATGATTTTTAGACAAAAAGCATTGGTTAACATTTGTAATTTCACCAAACAGACCGTACTGCCATTTTGTCTGTTGATAAAATTGTTAATTGAATATAACCTAAACATATTAATTCATATACCTTATTTTCAGTTATTTACAAGATTTATCTAAACAATATTTACAACATTGCTTTAAGTGACAAAAAGCCTATTACTCTGTAAATAAGGGTATTATTATTAAACGTCATTGCTGTGGAAAACTTAGTTGAATAATGCTATATACAAATGTAAATTGACTTCTTTTTGTATTCTATCTATGAAATTCAATTTACTTTAGCTTCATTAGCTCTACATCTTGGTCATTTCAAATACTAAAATGCTTTTACAACAAAGAGTACAGATTGAAAGCTTGCATAATACTGATGATTAGCCATTTAAATGGTTAATTTACATCTGTATACTGCAAAAAAAGGTCTTATATGATCTAAAAAAACCTATTCCATGAAATATTCAATAATTAGGAATTTACATTTGACAACACTAGTAATCAGACATTTATTGGTTAATTAACGTTTAGATAAGTATTTTAATAATTCTTTCACTCTTAGCACTCAACAAAAATGATCAAAGAAATTAGACGCTTATAAAAAGTTGTTTACTTTGTTAAATAGTGGTGTAATCAAAAGATAAATACTCTAAATAACTGTAAATAATCACGTTATATCTGTTTACATCTGTATACTGATGAAATTAAACAGAATTTACTTTTGTGATTTGTTTGTGTAAATTATATTGTTTACATTTGTAACACAATTGACAACTTAGTTTTATGAGTTTAAACGAAAGAATTTCCAAAGTTATTGAGTATTCCAATCTCAGCCCTTCCGAGTTTGCAGATGAGATTGATGTGCAGCGTTCTTCCATTTCCCATATTACTTCAGGAAGAAACAAGCCGTCTCTTGAATTTGTCATTAAGATCAAATCCAGTTTTCCCGAAATCCTTTGGGATTGGTTGATAACTGGTGAAGGTGAAATGCTGAAGTCAGAATTACCGGAAACAGAATCATCAAATGAAGAACAACCCACTGATGACAAAGTGAGACCTACTCCGCTCCCCGACCTCTTTACTATGATGAAGGATGATGATGACTTTGGAACAGAAGACGTAAGTGAGTCTGTGAAAGAGAGCCCACGAGAATCGTTTATACCACCACCTTATAAGACTCAGGAAAATATAACAGATTCTCAGCGATTAGAAAATTCTAAAGATCATATCATAAGTCAAGCTATTGGTAATCAAGAAAATAAGATTAAAAGAATTGTTCTGTTCTATGAAAATGGAAAATTTGAAAGTTTTGAGCCATAAAAAAACCTGATCATAGAAAATGATCAGGATAAAAAATATTTGAAGAAGAAAACTAAAGCTATTGCTTTATTAATTTTGTGATTTTTGTAAGCCCACCTTCATTCTTTATTTTCAGAATGTAAATTCCTTTTGGCAGATCTGAAACATTATACTCTTCGGAACTTTTTATTGTTTTCAACAATTTTCCTGAAGTATCTATAATTTCGATAGAACTTATTTTGAGCTTTTCAGGATTGTTAATTCTGAAATTATCTTTTACCGGATTAGGATAAACCTGAACTCTGTTATCATATTGCATGGTCTCCTGTGTACCCAATGTTGTAGATGTAAAGGTAATTACAAAAGGCATATCCAAAGGATAATCCGGAGCACTCGTAGGGTTTCCATTATCTATTATAGGAGCCCAGGTTCCCAGAACAGCATCAAACTGTTTGGCATTAAAAGTGGGAAGCCCCCTGTTTCCTACAATAGTAACCGGAGGTAAAAAGCCACCACTGGCAGTAACGACGTTTTGCAACTGATATTTTACCCAATATGTTCCGGGATTTAAAGTAGTTGGAGTACTAGCAGTAACTTTCCATACCTTTCTGGTTGTTCCTGGTAAAGCATTCACTGGTACCGAACTGTTTCCGGTTCTGTACATATTGGCATCTGCTCCGACACTGAATCTGTTGGTTGTATCATCTCCGTAAACACTTACAGCGCCTGCTACCGACGGATCTGAGCTAAAAATATTAACCCTGACCGTATTAAAAGGAGCGGTTGTCCCTGTATAATTAGTCTGATAGGCAAAAAAGTCAATGGTAGTAACCTGCCAGCTTGATCCTGCTGGAACTGTAAAATCATCTGCAATAAAAAAACTTGCAGCAGCAGAACTGAATGTTCCTCCCAATCCAAGACTGGTATTAGACTCTGTTGTATTTCCTGTATTATTCTGAAGCTCAGACCAGGTATATCCTGCAGGTGCAGCAGTCCCGTTTTTTGAGGTTGCCCCCGTACTTAAACCTCCATTACTGTAGGTTTGTGCTAAGGTAAAGTTTACTGCCATCAAGGCAGCAATGAGTAATGTTTTTTTCATATATTAGTTTTTATTTGTTTTACCAAATATAGATCATTGCAATTAATTAAACAATAAAAAGTTCATATTTTTAACATATATACAATCTATTTTATATTTATTAGAATATTCAACAATAGAGGCTAACTATTGAAATTCATTACTCACATCATATTTTACTATACATCTATATATAAAAAATAGACCTGCAATTCTGCAGGTCTATTTGTGTATTTATTCTATATTACTATTTTTTACGTCTCTCCAGCTCTTTTTTAATAAGACCTAATTCTCTTCCTGTTTGTCCGGCCACGGAAGTATTTTCCCGTGCTCTTCTTGTAAGATATGGTACAACATCTTTTACTGGTCCATACGGAAGATATTTAGCCACATTATAGCCTTTATCTGATAGATAGAAGGAAATATTATCACTCATTCCGTAAAGTTGTCCAAAATAGATGTGTGGATTCCCGTTTTCAAGAGATTTGGACTTCATCTTATCCATGATCAGTTCAGATGAGATCTCATTATGAGTCCCAAAAAATGCCGATACTTTGTCAAGATGATTCATAACGAAATCGATCCCCGCATTATAATTCTTATCTGAAGATTCTTTGTTTGGCTGAATCGGGTCCGGATATCCCTTTTCCGCGGCTCTTGCTCTTTCTTTCTCCATGTAAGCACCACGAACGATCTTGTACCCGATAAAATAATTCTTTTCTCTTGCTCTCTGAAGATTTTCTTCCATATATTCCAGTCTACCCGTTCTGTACATTTGAATGGTATTCCAAACGATCGGTTTTTCCTGATTATATTTCTCCATCATCTCCTCACAAAGGTGATCTGCCGCATCCTGCATCCAGGTTTCTTCAGCATCTATCATCACTTTCTTATCATTTTCATGGCAAAGAGCACATACTTCATCAAATCTTTTTACAACTCTCGCCCATTCTTCCTTTTGACTGGAAGTAAGTTCAGCACCTTTTCCGACAGCTTCATAAAGATCAATTCTTCCAAAAGCGGTAGGTTTAAACACGATAAAAGGAATAGCAGGATTTCCAACTGAAAATCTGATGATATCCTTAATCTCTTTACATACTGCATCGAAAGTTTCCTCATCTTCCTTACCTTCAATTGAGTAATCAAAAATACTTCCTACTCCTCTCTTGAAAAGCTGTTTCACCACTTTCATACTCTCTTCCCTCGTTTCTCCTCCGCAGAACTGCTCAAATAATGTGCTTTTTACAATTCCGGTCACGAATGGAAAATTATTATGTACTGTAAAATTAAGAACAGAAGTTCCAAGGCTGGTAAGAGCAGGCTGTTCAATCATTTTAAACATCCAGTACGCCTTTCTCAATTGTGCATCAGACTTGTCTGCAAATGCAACTTTAGTATCGTTAAAAATGGGCATTCCTTTTTATTAAATTTAGTTTTGCAAAGGTAATAATAACCTCAGTTTATTTAAAGAAATTTTTCTATAATTTGTTCTCAATTCCATTCAAAAGCATTGCCATAATTCCTACAAAAACCCAAAACCTTAAAATGTTGAGTGTGAAGAATTTACTTTTCCTTGAAGAATCAAGCAAAAGATAAATACAGAGAATCATTACAAACAGACCACCCGTAAAGTAATAAGCCATAAAGCCTGTGATCCCTGTTTTGAGAATAAGTTTCATAGAAACCGCCATCGTAATGATCAGTAAAGAAATAATGATGATTTGTGTATTTCTGCTTTTGAAAAAGTTAGGAATTGTTGTATATCCGAACGCTTTGTCCACACTTTTGGTAAGCATATCTTTTACAATATCAATACACAGAAGAATCAGGAAAAGAAAAATAGCCATTAACAACACCTTTTTGGAAAAGGTTTCATAGTATACCATCATTCCAAAAAACGGATATAACGTAAGACTTACAAAAGTAAGATTATTGATGATCAGCAAACGGCTCAGTTTGTGACTGTAAAACCACATAAAAAACTGATATACCAAAAAAAAAGCGAAAACTTTATGGGAGATCATCCATGCTACACCAAGAGAAATTGCGGTAAGAGCCAGATAGGCATATAAAAAATATTTTTGCTTTATAAAACTCTGGATCCTGGTCCTGAAAGGTTTTACTACATGATCTTTTTCAAGATCATAAAACTGATTGATAATCCCGCCGGCCAGAATAGTAATCACTGTACAGAAAATAATGCCGTGTACTTTAAAATCAAAGACAAAATTTCTAAAGGTTTCATCCTGATTGAAAAGGAAAAAAGTAGAAACATACAGTGCGAAAGTAAGCAGTATAGCGACAAAAAATCTTGCACCAATCAGAAAGCCTACAAATTGTGATAATCTGTAAAATATAGATTTAGAGATGTAATTTTTGGATTGGAAATTTTCTTTTTCAGAATTCATTCCGATCTCTTTAAAATCTGTAAATCACTTCTTTCTGAAAACCGTCAAGCATTTTTTCGGCTTTCGCATAATCTTTAGTGAAGCCCAGAATGTATCCTCCACCACCGCTTCCACAGAGTTTCAGATAATAGGCATTAGAATCCAGTCCTTTTTTCCAGATATTGAAAATACTTTCAGGGATCATAGGACGGAAATGTTCGTATGCCCAATGAGAAAGTTTTTTTAAGTTTCTGAAGAACGGATTCATATCTTTTTTAAGAAAAGACTCGATACATGCATTGTTGTAACGGATGAATTCTTCTTTTAGTGTCTTACGGAAACCTTCCGTTTTCATTTTTTCAAAGAAGATTTGAATCATAGGTCCGGTTTCACCGGTTATACCACTGTCGATAAGAAATATGGCACCTTTGCCTTCCTCTCCTTCAGGAATAGAAACTCTATCCAGGTTTTCTCTGTTTTCGATAAGAATAGGCAGATTCATGTAACAGATCAGCGGATCCATTCCAGAACTTTTACCATGGAAATAACTTTCCATTTCTCCGAAAACATTTTTTAATTTTTTCAGATTATCTTTTGAGATTTGTTCAGGATCCAGTTTGCTAATCGCGTATTTTTCAAAAATAGCTGCCACTAAAGCTCCTGAACTTCCCACTCCATATCCCTGAGGAATATTGGAATCAAAGAAAAGTCCTGATGTAATATCATTTTTAAAGCGTTCAATATCCAACTTGAAATCGTCAGAAAGATTAAGCGCAGCAAGAAAATCAGAATATTTCTGCAGATGTCTGTTGGATTTAAGTTCAAATTCAGAGCTTAAATCTGAGAATTTAAGGGTGCCTTTGTAGAAACTGTAAGGCACTACAAGCCCCTGAGAGTCTTCAATCATCCCATATTCTCCGAACAGAATTATTTTTGCATAAAATAGAGGGTTCGTCATTTTGACAATAAATCTTTTTACAAAGTTATAATTATTCCGCTGAATATAAGCAAAACTCAAGCCGAATTGCAATTTATTTCAGGAAAGTAATCTCTCTGTTTCTAAATAATTTCAGTAATACTTACCTGTAGTACTGTTGAGAAAAGTTATAATAAACAAAAAAGCCTGAAACGATCAGACTTTTATTGCTTATTCATATAAAAAAGGATTACTGTTTTATTAATTTTTTACTGACTGTCTTTTTATCGGTTTCAATGGTTACAACATAATTTCCTTTCTGTAGAGAAGAAACATTGACTTCCTCTCTATCTCCTTTCAATGAATAGGAGGACAATACCAATCTTCCAGCTTCATCATAAATTTTATAAGATTTCAGAGCGTCTTTAGACGAAATGACGATTATATTTTTTGCCGGATTTGGATAAATACTTATCAAATTATTGCCAGCAACTGCATCATCAACCCGTAACACGCCACATGAAAAACCTGCTTTCCATCCATTTCCTGTTACTCCAGAATCAGATACAAACCTTACGGTAATAGCTCCTGAAGAATGGGTAGAAGTAAAAGGACCAGGTATTGTATCTCCTGTCAGATTATTTCCATTTGCAAATAATGGAGAACCTGTGGAAGGCCCGTTATAGACATACATAAAATCATAATCCTGTTCTAAAGCAAATTCTGTAAAAGTCATCGTAAGCGCTCCCGAGGAAGGATAAAATGTTTTAACGATCGTTTCACTATTTCCATAACCCGCTGTCTGACCGCCTGTATCTGTAAACAGAGCGCCATCACACCATACTGCATCCGTGAGAAAAACCTGAGTTCTTTGGTAAGCATTGGATCCTGAGCAGCTTGTTCCTACGGACAGCTGATAGTAAGTCGCAGGCTGGAGATTGTTAAAATTAAGCGCTTGCGAACTTATATTTCCAGACTCTACAAGAGTACCATCCATTTTGACAAGTTTATACTTCCAGGATGTAGAAACGGCATCAGTAAATGCTGCATTGGCTGAAATCTGGGTAATATTTGAAATATTCATCTGTGTAATTGTAGACGAACAAGCCGTAACACAATTGGTTCCCAAACACGGTTTTGAATCGACAGTATTTCTGATCAAAGCAGCAGGCTGTGGCCCAAAACCATTACTAAAACTAATTCCCACTCCCGAAACAAGATGACAGTAGCTCATAATTGATCCTTTCACTGTTGTAGAAGGAATAGGGCCTGTACACCCTTCGCTGTAGCCTGCCTGGGCTCCACATCCATCGATGGCTGTATTATTTCCGTTCCACTCACAGGCATGAGTATGAGGAGACCCTAAACTATGTCCCATTTCGTGGGTCATCGCCTGAATAGTCCACGAATATACAGGAACATTCGCATAGGTCTGAGAAATTCCTGAATAAGCATGTTTATAGGTTCCGCATAGAGAATTCACATATGCCATACTTGTGGTAGCCGGTGCATTGATCAGATGGGCAAGATCGCCGTTAAACGTTTGTCTGTTATTTCTAAAGCTGGAAAGATTGGCATTTGGGGTTCCAGTGTAGGGATCCTGTGTTGTCCAAATATTGATCTCATTTAATGCCACTTTGATATCATCATTGCTGTAAAGTGCCGCAATATTATTATGAACAGCGGTAAGCCAGTTTGTAGTGGTTGTCATATCAGAATTGTTATTTTGGTAGGGCTTAAAACATACCTCATAGTAAATTCTTACACAATTCTCTGTGATTGCTTTTTTGCCTGCATTTGGGTCGAAGGAGATGTTTTTAGCCTGATTCTCTTTCAGTTCATCCACGCCACAGACAAAAGGATTAGCTCCTGTAAGTTTAGATTCTGAATAACTTACAAAATCTTCCGCATTTTTTGCTTTTCCAAGAACTACATTTCCAAGGTCAGAAGTGGATGCTACTCCTACAATATCATTATTAAAGAAGCTGAAAGCTGCAATAGAAGTATTATCTCCCTTTACAATTCCAATATAATAAGCACCGGGAGTATAGTTTACAATCTCCCCTTTGTTGGTAACAACCTTAAAATCATTCGTGAAGATTTGATTTTTATACAACTCCACAGTGATCTGTTGATCCCCATTAAAAGGAAAGCTTATTTCTAAATATTCAGGCCTTTCGTTCAGCAGTCTTCTCAGTTCAGCAGATTTTGCCTTGATGACTGTAATATCTGTAGCAGCTCTTTTATACTCCGCGAGTTTCGGAGAAGCCTTATTAGTCTCAAACAAATCATACTTCTGAAAATTGTTTTTCTCCGCATGATATTCAGAAATTTTTTGGGCAACAGGTCTCAGCTGTTGGGAAAAACCAACCACAAAGCATTGCAGCAGGCATAGCAATAGGATTTTTCTTATCATTTTCACTTAATTAGATTTAAAAATAAACAAAAAAAAATCAAAATACAGTGAATAATAATTCAAGATTTAAGTCTGATTCTTATTCAATTTATAATAATCAAAGAATTTGATATGAATATGTAATTTAGAGACAATAGAATTGAAAGGCAATAAAAAAGGCGTTATCAAATAACGCCTTTCAAATTTATAAAGTATCTCTTTCTTTCAACATACTGACTTTTAAAAATCGAATCAGGATAAGTCCTGTTGCGAAAAACAAAGTCATTGAAAGCGCTGCGATACGCATATTATTAAAATGCTCAATCAATGTTGCGAATATGAATGTTCCAATAATGATCGCTATTTTTTCAAGCACATCATAGAAACTGAAATAAGTGGTATTTTCCATAGAATCTTCCGGAAGAAGCTTTGAATAGGTCGATCTCGACATCGCCTGAAGTCCGCCCATTACCAATCCTACAACTGCTGCCACCCCATAAAACTGATATTCCACAGTAGGATTTTCTTTATTAAGGAAGTATGCCCAAAGACAGGCTACAATCCATAATACAATAGCAATAGAGATTACATTCTTATTTCCAATTTTTCTCGATAGTCTGGAGAATATCACTGCTCCGATGATCGCTTCGATCTGAATGACCAAAAGGGTTCCAATCAATTTATCCTGAGCAAGGTTGATCTCACTTTTTCCGAATAAAGTAGCCATTAGAAAAATGGTCTGCATTCCGACACTGTAAAAGAAGAAGCTGGAAAGGAAGAATTTTAAATTTTTATCTTTAAACAATACTCCCCCTACCTTAAACAGTTCATGGAAACTTTCTTTGGCAATATCTTTGTAAAAGCTCATATTGTCTTTCAGAACTTCAAAGAAACCGCCCTGCTCTTCATGTTTTTTAAAGATGTTTTTATAATTCAGAAGCACCAGATCTTTAGGCAGTTTTTCTTTAACATCCCCAAACTGAGGAAGGTGTTTAAAAGTATATTGGGAAAACCCGAACCACCATGCACCAGTTAACAGAAAGCTTATTCTTGTAAATAAAAGCTGCTGCGCTGCCCCTTTTGCGAAAACCTGAATCAGTACAAGACAGATCACCACAAGAACTACAGACCCCAGATATCCATAGACGTATCCTTTCGCAGAAAGTGCATCCTGTTTATCCCGTGTTGCAATATCCGGCAGAAAGGAGTTATAAAACACCAAACTTCCCCAGAACCCTACACTTGCTGTAATACTGAAAAGGAGCCCTAGAAATACATTGTGCATTCCGGTAAACATGGCCAGTCCCATACATGAGGTAGCCCCAAGGTAGCAGAAAAACTGCAGGAATGATTTTTTATTTCCAATGGTATCTGCCAGTGAAGACAGGAATGGAGAAAGCAATACGACAATAAAGAAGGATATGGTAAGTGAATATCCATATACTGCATCGGGTTGGTATTCTCTACCGAAAATCTTGATCATGTGTCTTACCGGAACATCAATCCATGATTTTGTTTCCTCCACATACTCTTTTTTCTCATAAGCAGTAGTTAGAATGGAATAGTAAATAGGAAAGATTGTAGAGGTAATGACCAATGAATAAACAGAATTAGCCCAGTCGTATACTGCCCAGGCTTTCATAATCCGTGGATTATTCTTTATGTTTTGAGGTTGTTGATTCTCAATTTCAGACATTTCAAATAAATATTAGTAGCACAAAAATAGAAAAACCATTAAGAAATCGATTAGAATTTAGGAAAATTATCGATTCCTTAATGGTAAAATATTGTTTGAAAGAATATTACATATTTTCAATTACAATAGCAGATGCTCCACCACCACCGTTACAGATAGCTGCAGCACCGTATTTTGCATTATTCTGCTTCAATACATTGATCAGCGTCACGATGATTCTGGAACCTGAACTTCCCAGTGGATGTCCAATAGCTACTGCTCCTCCGTTTACGTTAACTTTTGATGCGTCAAGTTCTAAGATCTTATTGTTGGCAAGACCTACTACAGAGAATGCCTCATTAAATTCGAAGAAATCAATATCAGAAATCTCTAAACCTGCCTTTTTAAGTGCAATTGGTAAAGCCTTTGAAGGAGCAGTTGTGAAGTTTTCAGGCTCCTGAGCTGCGTCAGCATACGAAACAATTTTCGCTAAAGGCTTAAGGCCCAGTTCTTCCATTTTTTCTTTAGATACAAGGATCAAAGCAGAAGCACCATCATTTAAAGTAGATGCATTAGCTGCTGTCACTGTACCGTTTTCTTTCTTGAATACAGTAGGAAGCGTAGGAAGTCTGTCGAAATTCACAGCTTTGTACTCTTCATCTTCTGAAAAAACAATCGGATCACCTTTTCTCTGAGGGATCTCAACTGATACTACTTCTTCTGCAAATTTACCTTCACTCCATGCTTTTGCAGATCTTTTGTAAGATTCTATTGCAAAATTATCCTGGTCTTCTCTGGAAATACTGTAATCTACTGCACATTTTTCTGCACATACTCCCATATGTACTTTGTTGTAGACGTCTGTAAGACCGTCCAGCACCATTCCATCCTGCATTTTGATATCACCTAATTTGGTGGCAACTCTTGCATTATAATAATGGGGAACCATAGACATATTTTCCATACCTCCTGCAACAATCACATCAGCATCACCAGCTTTAATAGCCTGTGCAGCCATAGTTACTGCTTTCATTCCTGAAGCACATACTTTATTGACTGTAGTAGAAGGTGTCTCAATAGACAGACCTGCACCTAAAGCTACCTGACGTGCCGGTGCCTGGCCCTCTCCTGCCTGCAGTACATTTCCCATATAGATCTCCTGAACATTTTTAGGATCAAGATTGATTTTGTCTAATGCTCCTTTTACAGCAGCAGATCCCAGCTTTGTAGCAGGAACGGTTGAAAGGCTTCCCATAAAACTCCCAATAGGTGTTCTTACTGCGGAAACGATGAATACTTCTTTCATGTGTATTAAATTTTGACTTTTTTTAACGAAATGACGCCTTCCGGCTTCATTATACTATACTATTTTTTCACTTTTACGTAGATAATCTCAAACTGGCTTTTTTCAATTCTGGACTGTACTTTCACCAGGTTATCCTGAGTTTCTACAATTTTATTACTGAAAACATCTCCTATCTGTACAGGATCATCTTTCTCTGTCTTCTCCAGGACAATTGCTTTGTAATTGCAATCATCTACAAAAACAAGTGTAGATTTGATATAATCTTTCCCATTGTTGAAATATTCGGTCTGAACATTGTCTTTTATGGTCATGTGCCATATTCCTTCAGGGTAATTGGCACGCAGAAACTTTCCGTCTCTTATGTTTTTACATTTGGCAGGTTGATCAGGCTTATCAAATGATGTTTTTTGAGATTTAACCTGTGAAAACACCAGCATGAATAAAGCAGCTGATATTGTGTTTAAATGCTTCATATCTGTGTCCTGTTATTTACTTTTTTACTGCCTATTGCGAAAACCATAAGGAAAGCTCCTAAAAATTCCACAGCCCAACCCCACTTTAGTTTTACAACTCCGGCAAAAGCCTCGCGCCATGATTTAAAAGGTAGAAAGCTGAAATAATCCAGAGACTGCATCTTTACTGCAACCAGTGTGAATGCAAACAACAGGATCAGCAATACGCCAAAAAACCTTACCACTTTCGGATTGTTATTGACAATTCCAAAAACAGCACAGGCAGCAAAAATCCAGCATGCAATAGCCAGATAGTGATCTAGCTTCCAGTAGTTCCAGTTTCCTATTATAGGAACATGAACAAGAGGCAGAAAACTGCCTACGACCACTAATATTAATCCTAATAACTGAATATTTTTCATATTTACTAAAGTGCCAAAATACAAAAAAAAACACACTTATAAACAGTGTGTTTTAAAAACGGGTGATTGGCGTACAAACATTTGTTAGTATCAATAAAAACTGATTAAAATTAAATTATATTTAAAAAAGGCATTATTTTATTATCTAATTAAAAAATGATATTCACAAATTCTATTCCAATCTGAACTCCATATTTATTCTTCAGAAGTGCACTCTCATTAAATACCGGTGTAAAATCTTTCTGAACAAAAACTTTAAAGCTTCCATAGCTTACTCCAAATTTTCCACCGACAATAAAATCATTCACTCCATGCATAATCCGCTCTCTTTCTACGATTCTCCTGGAATTTTCGTTTGAATATCTTAGATAGTTTACGCTGCCCACTCGCACGCCTCCATAAACTCCCATTACCAGACTCAGCTGCCTTTTTCTGTTATCAAGATACTGAACTCCTTCATATTCAATATATTTTGGATTCAAGACAAATCTCAAATCTACAGGCATATAGATATACGTATTATTAAACTGGTTTCTTTTTAAATCACTCCGGTCAAAGTCATCTACGAATAAAGAATTATTTTCCTGTTTAAAAACCTTTCCGTACTTGGGTACATACTGATCAAATCTAATCCCTAATAGCTGGCTTTTACTTGTGCCTTCTGAAATATTCAGAATTTCTGCGATCTCCTGATGTTTTTTTTCTTCAAAAACATATAAGTTAAAGATCAGTCTATATCCTGTCGGCATCTGTGAAAATATTTCTTCAATATTGATTTCACAAAGCCGATCATCGATATCTTCCTCAGAATAGTCATCTGCAATTTCTATATCAGCATATAGAATATTTCGGCTCTTCCTGACAAAACTTATAGAATCATTGACCACAATTTTTCTCAGCCAGAAAGGAAAACTCTTCCAGTCTCTGCATTCGGTCAACCTCGTAAAGCACTTCATAAATGCGTTTATCAAAATGTCTTCAGCGTCATGAAGATTGTTTGTATAAGAATTTGACATGGCCAGCATTTTTGCCGAAAACATCTCATATAGAGCTTTCTGTGCCTTCCGGTCCTGTTTTTTAGCCAGTAAAAAATTCTTTTCGAGGTTCTCCATGTATCGGTTTCTATCTATAAGACGGGGTTTATTCTAAAAGGTTGCCCGAAAATAAAAAAAATTGCACCTTTTTTCAAAAGTGCAATTTAATATTTTAAGAATCAGATCAGTAGAATTAATGTTTCACTGAAGAAACTTCTTCCGGATTGTGTTTATGTCTGAATAAGATAGCGAAGAATATGGCAAGAATCAATGCATAGATTGCAAAAGAGAGCCATATATTCTGCCAGTCTTTTACCATTACTACAGATGAAAGTGTTCCATCACTGTTCACTGCCGAGTTAAAACTATTTTTAAGGATTTCCAGAAAAGTAGGATTGTCTGCTGTGGTGTCCAGATAAGCGGACAGATCTGAAACGTTTGTAAATTTGTGTGTAAAAAACTTATCAATCGCCCAGCCTGCAAGGTAGCTTCCGAAAAGAGCTCCAAAACCGTTGGTCATCATCATGAATAACCCCTGAGCAGATGAACGTATCTTTTTATCAGTAGTTGTTTCCACAAAAAGAGAACCTGAGATATTAAAGAAGTCAAATGCCATTCCATATACAATACAAGAAAAGATGATCAGTGAAAGTCCAAATCCGTCCGGAACACCGTACGCAAAGAACCCAAACCTAAGCACCCAGGCCAGCATTGACATCAGCATAACTTTTTTAATTCCGAATTTCTTCAGAAAGAAAGGAATGGCCAGAATAAATAAGGTCTCAGAAACCTGAGAAATGGACATAATAATGGTAGATCTCTGTACTACAAATGAATCTGCATATTTTGGAAAATGAGAAAACTCACTTAAGAATACGTCTCCATAGGCATTAGTCAACTGAAGCGCAGCACCTAACAGCATTGAGAACAGGAAGAACAAAGCCATTTTATAACTTCCGAAAAGCTTAAACGCATTAAGCCCCAATTGTTCAAATAACGGAGCACTTTTATCAATTAGCTTCTGAGGTGGACATTTTGGTAAAGTCAGGGCATAAATTCCTAAAAATATAGCAATAGCTCCTCCGATATAAAACTGTCCTTCTGTTGCTTTGTTTCCTGTAAGATTAGTGATCCACATGGCCACAATAAACCCTATCGTTCCCCATACCCTGATTGGTGGGAAATCTTTCACTACATCATGATTACTGTTTTTCAGGATGGTGTAAGAAATGGAATTTGCAAGTGCAATGGTCGGCATATAAAAGCACATTGCCAGAAGCATTAGCCAAAAGAAAGAATTAGGATCAGCGGAATGAGGCAGTATAAAAAGTATAATACCGTAAAGGATGTGCAGTACCGAAAAGATACGCTCTGCATTGATCCAGCGGTCTGCAATAATTCCGGTGAGGGTCGGCATAAAAATAGAAGCTATTCCCATTGTTCCGAAAACGGCTCCAAACTGGGCTCCTTCCCAGTGTTTTGTACCGAACCAAAAATTAGCCATCGTAATCAGCCATGCTCCCCAGACAAAAAACTGGAGAAAACTGAGGATGGTCAGTCGTAATTTTAAATTCATAGTTTAGTATAAAGTGTCTCTTTAGTCAATTTTTTTTTTCCTTCTCTTAATTTCTTCCTGAATTTCCAAAGCGGTATCGAAGTCTTCTTCTTTTACGGCTTCGTCAAGTAATTTTTGAAGTTCTTCCATAGAAACAGCCTTCAGATTATCTTCTGACTGTACAGTTTCTGAGAATGGCTGTTCTTCCTTTGAAACATCTTCCAGTTCCAGAAGAATTCCTGCTTCATTTAGAACCTGCTGTGTCGTAAAAATAGGCGCGTCAAATCTTACGGCCATTGCTACAGCATCAGAAGTTCTTGCATCAAGAATGAGCTCTTCGTTATTAGCTTTATTTTTGAAATTGATATTTGAAAAAAATACGCCATCTACGATTTGGTAGATAATTACTGAAACCAATTCATAATTGGCGGAAACTATAAATTTTGTGAATAAATCATGGGTAAGTGGACGCGGCGGATGGATGTCTTTTTCCAATCCGAGTGAGATGGACTGAGCCTCGAAATTTCCTATAACAACAGGTAATTTTATATGTGTCTCTTCATGTTCCAGTAACAAAGCGTAAGCCCCCGATTGAGTCTGGCTGTACGATATTCCGCGAATAATTAGCTGCTTATAATCCATAGCTACAAATATAGATTAATTTTTTATTTGGATTTTAGTTTTTACGCAAAAATAAAAGCCCGGAAAAGCCCGAGCTTTTATTTTATAATTGGATTGTATATTGTGAATTAACCTCCTTTCAGTATTACAATTCATTACTGACCGGTAAAGTAAAATTCACCATTAACTTTTTTACCCTTTGATTGCTTTAATTTTTTCCGTTAATGCAGGAATAATCTGGAATGCATCTCCCACTACTCCATAATCAGCCGACTTGAAGAATGGTGCTTCAGCATCGTTATTGATTACTACGATCGTTTTAGAAGAGTTTACACCAGCCAAGTGCTGGATAGCTCCTGAAATACCTACAGCGATATAAAGGTTTGGTGAAATTGCTTTACCCGTTTGCCCTACGTGCTCTGTGTGAGGTCTCCAGCCGATATCAGAAACAGGCTTAGAACATGCTGTAGCAGCTCCAAGAACATTAGCCAGATCTTCGATCATTCCCCAGTTTTCAGGACCTTTCATCCCTCTTCCTGCAGAAACCACGATTTCAGCTTCTTTAAGGTCTAATTTACCTGAGCTCTGCTCGTGAGAAATCACTTTAGTATCTTCGTTAGCTACTGAAAGATTTTTAACTTCTTCTGAACCTGATACTGCATTTTCTTTTACTCCAAAAGCATTCTGTGAAACTGTGATGATCACACCATTTCCTTCAGCTTTTGCATGCATAAATCCTTTACCGGAGAATGCTCTTCTCTTTACCTGAAATGGAGAAAGACTTTCCGGTGCTTCCAAAACATTGGTAATTAAAGAAAAGTTCTTCATTACTGCAAGCATTGGAGCAATAGAAGAAGCGTCTGTAGTGTGAGGGAATACGATTGTGTTTCCATCTGCCACTTCACTTACAGCCTGAGCAAATGCTTTTGCTGAAAAGCTTTTAAGACCTTCATCTTTGATGTTGATAACGTTTGATGCTCCATATTTGTACAACAAATCTGAAGAATCTGTTGGGTTTACAGAGATTGCCGTAACGGTATCTCCAGCCTGATCTGCAACTGCTTTAGCATAAGAAACTGCTTCAAAAGCTGCTTTTTTGTAAACTCCATTTATATTTTCTGCGTATACGAATACTGCCATTTTAAAAATAATTTAAAGATTAAAAAATTTAAGGATTAAAAAGATGGGAGTCAGACTGGGAAACGTTAAGCTTCCGGCTCCAACTTCCTGCTTTTAATTTTTAGATCACTTTAGCTTCTTCGTGAAGTAATCTTACTAATTCATCCAGGTTGTCAGGAGAAACCATTTTCACGGCAGCTCTAGGTGGTACGCTGTCATAAGAAACTCCCTGTACTTTTACTTCAGAAGAAGTTGGCTCTACCACTTGTAAAGGCTTCGTTCTCGCAGACATAATCCCTCTCATATTCGGGATGATAAGATCTTTTTCATCTACCAATCCTTTTTGTCCTGCGATGACAGCAGGTAACTTTACTGATATCGTTTCTTTTCCACCTTCAATTTCTCTTACAGCAGTAGCTTCGCTTCCATTTACATCCAATCCTACAGATGCATTAACGAATGGCTGATTCAATAACTGAGCGACCATTCCCGGTACAGAACCGCCGTTATAATCGATGGATTCTTTTCCGCAAAGGATAAGGTCATATCCTCCGTTTTGAGCTACAGAAGCAATTTCTTTTGCTGTAGAATAGCTGTCTTTAGGGTCTAGGTTTACTCTTACTGCATCGTTGGCACCAATAGCTAATGCTTTTCTGATTACCGGTTCTGTAGCAGCATCTCCTACGTTGATTACTGTTACAGTTGCACCCTGAGATTCCTGAAGTTTAACCGCTTTAGTCAATGCAAATTCATCTAAAGGATTGATTACCCACTGAATTCCATTTTTGTCGAAAGCAGATTTATCTGCCGTAAAGTTAATCTTGGAAGTAGTATCTGGAACACTACTGATACAAACTAATATTTTCATGTGTACTATTTTATTTTTTCCCTTTTCTGCATAAAAAACCTTACTGTTTTATGCCGGGATTTTGTTATATTTTACTTTTGCTAATATAATTAAAAAATATATTATGCATGCATAATACTTATTTTTTTACTATTCAATACATTAAATGCATTTACTAAGCTGGTTTTGTTGCCCTAAACTCTATCTTACTTGGCAAAACACGAGGGTTCATCTTTAAAATATCAAGAACCAGATTCCCCATATCTTCTGGCTGAATCTTCCAGTTATCTTTTTCTGAAGGAACATTTCCGTTAAAATTTGTAGCAACCGATCCCGGCATAATAACTGTGGATTTGATATTATATTTTCTAAGATCAATCATCGCTGCCTGGGTAAATCCTACAACTCCAAATTTAGAAGCATTATATCCTGTTCCGTTTTCAAAGAAATTGGCACCTGCAAGGCTTGAAACCGTAATATAGTAGCCTTCGGTCTTTTTTAGCTCCTCTACAGAAGCTTTTAAGGTATAGAAAGCTCCGGTCAGATTAGTCTCTATCATATCATTCCATTCCTGTGCAGTCAGTTCGTCTACAGGTTTAAATATTCCCAATCCGGCATTGGCAATGACAAAATCCAGTCTTCCAAATTTAGCAATGGTAGATTTCACAGCCTCTTCTTCACTTTCCAGACTTCTTACATCTGAAACAATCCCAAAAACATTCTCTGAATACTGCTTAAGATCTTCTTCAGCTTTTTCCACATCATCACGCTTACGCCCTGAAAATGCTACTGAAATACCGTTTTCCAAAAGTATTCTGGCTATTCCGAAACCAATTCCTTTGGTTCCACCCGTTATATAAGCTACTTTATTTTCTGGCATACTGTTTAATTTTAATGCTCTAAAATAACAAAAACGCTCCAAATGGAGCGTTCTATAAGTACTAAGATTTATCAGGTCTTATTTTTTGATGAATTTCTCGGTGGTCTTACCTTCTTTTGTCACTATATTAATGATATAGCTTCCAGCATTAAGATTCTGTACATTAACTTTGTCACCATTCAAGTTTGCGTCAACTTTTCTTCCTGCAACATCAAAAATTTCCACACTGTTAATTTTTGAGTTAGATTTTACATTTAGGATATCAGAAACCGGATTAGGATAAACAGAGCTTACAGATGATGTTTTCGCCACTTCAGAAGTACCCAAAGTACCTGTTGTAGTCACTTTAAAGTCATCAATAAATAAAGCAAACTGATCATCAGAAACACACTGTATCGCAATGTATACATTTTGTCCGGCATAGGCATCAAGATTAAAAGTATGCTGGTTCCACTCCACAACAGAAGGAGTTACAATAACATTGGTATTGATTTTTGTAAAACTTGCCGTTGCAGTATTTGTCGTAGAAACCCATACATTGAATTTTTCAAGTCCATAATCCTCATGGATTGATTTTGCCCAAAAACTAAGACTGTTTCCTGTAGATCCCAACTTCATCTGCGGACTGATTAACCAATCATTGTTCACACGTGGAGCCGGGGCGCTGGCATCAAAACAAGCCATCGCTTTATTTCCCGTCCTTGCTGCCGTTTGAGTAGATATTGTCGCAGGAACAACCTATCAAAAAAAGCACAGATAACCCAACAATATGAGCCAAATACATACAATATTTTATTTTTTAATTTTTGAAGATCACACAATGCATAAATGATATTTCTACAATCATAAGCATTAAACAATATTTTAACTGAAGAATCTATAAATATCAGTAATATTCACCAAACCATGAAAAACAACTTAGCAAAGGAAAGAAAATCAGATTGATATCTGTTCTTCTTCCTATTTCTTTATAAATTTTTCAGAAAAGTTTTCACCATCTGTTTTTATATTAACCCAATACAGCCCTGCATTAAGAGAAGTTACATCTACCCGGTCATTTTTCAGAGTTGCCTCAACCTTTTTTCCGACAGAATCGTATACTTCGATACTCTTTATCTTACCAGACGAACTGATCTTAATAAAATCAGTGGCAGGGTTCGGATATACTCTAACTGTATTATTATTAACCGTACTGTTTGATACAGATAACATTGCCTGGTTATAGATTTTAATATTATCAATATAAGCAACGCCTTCAGTGTTATCATGTACGAAACGAAGCTGATCGATATTCAGTTCTTCCGCTGCCGTACCAGAATAAATTAAAGTTTCATTTAAATAATATTTAATATCTGCAGCAGTTCCAACAATCTTCATTCTATACCATGAATTAGGAGACCAGCTGGAAGATGTAGATTCCATGGAAGAAATTCCCGAAAAATTTTTAAGGACTTTAACAACTCCTGAATTATCAAAATCCAATCTCACGACATATTTCTCATCAGCACTACGCAATGCCTGAAAACTAAATATAGATCCTTGAAGCTGAGACATATTCATGTCAAATGAAACAGTAAAATTATTATGGGAAAGTAAAACCGGAAGATTATCAAATGCTCCGATAATAGGAATAGATTGCGTCCCATATGTATTTTCTTTTACAATTTTGAGTGAATTGGAACCATGCGTTGCATTATCAGTGCAAATAACCTGATGAAGCACATTAGGAGGTTCATCACCAGTTGGAGTACTAATCCAGGTTCCCTGTCCTTGAATATCTCCCGCGTAAAATCCATCTGAATTTTCAAAGGAAACGATCTGCTGTGCAAAGGAAACTATTGAAAACAAGCATGCTGCGATTGAGTAAATTTTTTTCATAGTATTATTTTTAGGTTGAACTAAAAATAAACACATACATTATGTAAAAAAATATCATTTGGTAGGGATATTATCATAAAAAAGCATAAAGCGCTCCGATGTCGAAACGCTTTATGGATTATACTTACAAAATATTAATTATTTTGAATAGTTCTCGAAGAATAATGGTATACTTTCAATTCCTTTGTAGAAATTAAACAGTCCGTAATGTTCATTCGGCGAGTGAATTGCATCTGAATCCAGTCCAAAGCCCATCAATACAGACTTAGCACCCAATACTTTTTCAAACATCGATGTAATCGGAATACTTCCTCCACTTCTGTATGGAAGAACTTCTTTTCCAAATGCTGTTTCCATAGCTTTTTTGGCAGCTAAGAATTCTTTGGTATCACTTGGCAGAACGTAAGGCATACCTCCATGATGAGGCGTAACTTTCACTTTTACGTTATCAGGAGCTATTTTTTCGAAATATTTAGTAAATTTTTCTGTAATTTCTTCCGGAGTCTGATAAGGAACCAGACGCATTGAAATTTTAGCAGAAGCCTTAGAAGGAATTACTGTTTTTGCACCTTCTCCTGTATATCCTCCCCAAATACCGTTACAGTCTAAAGTAGGACGAATTGATGTTCTTTCCAGGGTTGTATAGCTTTTTTCACCTTCCACTCCATTAAGTCCGATAGATTTCTTGAATTCTTCAGGATTATCCTTTAGTTTGTTCATATCTGCTCTTTCAGCATCAGATACAGTTTCTACATTGTCATAGAATCCATCAATGGTAATATGTCCGTCTTCGTCAATCAGCTTCGCAATCATTCTTGAAAGAACATGGATCGGGTTTGGAACTGCACCTCCGTAAAGCCCTGAATGCAGGTCTCTGTTGGGGCCTTCAATCTCCACCTCCACATAACTTAATCCACGTAATCCTGTAGTAACCGTAGGCTGTTCGTTGCTGTAGATATGAGTATCGGAAATCAGAATACAATCGCAAGAAAGTTTTTCTTTATTTTCATTGACAAAATCTCCCAGGCTCACAGATCCTACTTCTTCTTCTCCTTCTAATATAAATTTTACGTTACAAGGAAGAGTATTGGTCTTCATCATTGCTTCAAAAGCCTTTAAATGCATAAAAAACTGTCCTTTATCATCGGCTGAACCCCTGGCGAAGATTGCTCCTTCAGGGTGAAGTTCTGTTTTTTCAATATAAGGTTCGAAAGGAGGTTTTCTCCACAATTCCAACGGATCTGCAGGCTGTACGTCGTAATGTCCGTATACCAGTACCGTAGGAAGGTTTTTATCTAAAATTTTCTCTCCAAAAACGATTGGGTATCCTTTTGTTCCACATACTTCAACATGATCGGCACCAGCATTTTTAAGATATTCTGCACAAACGTCTGCACATTTCAATACATCATTTTTATAAGCCGGATCTGCAGAAATAGAAGGAATTCTCAATAACTCAAATAATTCATCGACGAAACGCTGTTTGTTTTCGTTAATGTAATTTAATGTCTCTTGCATTTTAAAAATTTGTTTTGTTAAAAATAAAAAAATTGGTCTGCAGCAGCAAACAAAAACAGATAATTTTCTAAAGAACTGTTATTATTCAGGAGGATGCAGGCTTCAGTACAAAAAATGTCCTGCATCTCGGCAGGACATTTTTTATATTGTGTACTAGTAATTAGTGTTCAGCTTTTGGAGTTTTATCAGCTTCAGCAGGCTTCACGGCAGCAGTACTGTCTGTTTTAGGAGCTGCAGCTTCGTGCTTTTCAGCAGGAGCCACCTCTTTATGTCCTGCAGCAGCTTCATGACCGTGTGCTTCACCTCCACCCTGTACGTCGTCAGAATATCTTTCTACTCCTTCTTCCAGTTTCAGAGTATTCTTGTTTCCTCCTGCCTGGATCTTTTTACAGCTTACGGCTACAGTTGCAACGGCCAAACATATAATTAATTTTTTCATATGTAAAATTTATTTTTTAAAGGTCGTATGGAATCGCATTATTTTAGCCGGTTATGATTATTTTAACAGCAAGCGATTTCATGCTTAAATTTTTGATTTCCCAAAATTAAGAAATCCTGCTTTTTGGGGCAACATTTTTATACTGATTTTAAAATAATTTTACCTTGTTTGGATTGTGTAAAAATAAGATAGGCTTCTCCGCCATCTTTCAGACTGTATTTCTTCTTGATATCTTCGGGTTTTAAAGGATAATTCTTAGAAATGATATTGAACTGCGCTTTCTTTTTAATCTGCTTAGAATCAACAGCCTCCATTTCTAAAATTCTCCCCGGAAAATCATCTGACTTTTGATCCGACGTATAAATATGGGTATTGGGATGAAGTTTTTTCAGCCCAAACCTTTGTGAAATCAAATTGAAAACGCCGGCTTTTAAAATAGCATTATTGGGAATATATATGAATTTTTCGGGCTCAGAATACAATGCTTGGCTATTTTCTTCTTCCCCAAATGCAAAATTAAAGGCAGATTCTCCGCTTTCAAGATTGATACAGTTCACCATAATTCTTTCTTTCGGTTCATTGGAAAGAAAAATAACGACTTCTTTCACATCATTTCTTACCGCTAATATTTCAATTCTGAAAATGCCCGGAACCACTGAAATCAAATATTTCAGATCAATCAGTGGAGAAAGTTTTATGACTACCTGATCTGCAATGGCAAGCAGTTTTTCCCTGATCTGAAGAATATCCGGTGAAAGGTCTTCCAACAGAAATACCTTATTTTTGTTCTGGTCTCTTCTCGCAGGATCCAGATAAACAACATCGAAATGTTCCTGATTGGTCTGTAAGAAATCTTCCAGATTTTGATTGATAAATGTTGCTTTTCGTTCTAAAATGCCCCAATTATGCTCCACAATGTTTAATAACTCCTGATTCTGTTCTACCAATATAACTTCCTCAAAATTTAGGGACAGGTAATAGGCATCAATTCCAAAACCGCTGGTAAGGTCGATCAATTTCTTTCCTTTAAGAATTTGGGATTTGTATTCTGCTGTTTTCTCTGACGATGTCTGTTCTAAATTAAGCTGTGGAGGAAAAACAATCCCTTCCGTCAGTAAAAAAGGAAACTTTTTGTGAGCAGTCTGCTTTCCTTTAATCTGCTGGACAATCTCCTGCATAGAAACCTCAGGGAAAGGAGATTTTTTCAATAAAAGCATATGCAGATCTGTATTGAGATTTACATTGATATAATCCTGAATTTCTTTGCTGTTTATTTTATTTCCCACAGATTCCATGGAATTTTCAAATTTTAAAACGGCTAATTTAAAAGTAATAAAATGCTTCGCAGTACATCTTAATACAGTCCGTTCTGATTTATTATTTGCAGTTGAAGAGTCTGCTATTTTTATCTTTTATAAAAAGTATAATCAGTTACTAAAGGATCAATCCCATTTTGCTTAAGCAGTGTATTAATCTGACCTCTGTGATAGGTTGAATGATTTATGGTATGGAATAACATTTCAAAAATACTGTTTTCAAACTTTGTTCCCTTTGAATTCTGATATTCTCTTCTTTGATCCAGATCAAAATTTTCAATGATATCAACGCTTGTCAGCAAGTTTTGATGGTTGATGTCATCAAGAGATTCAAAAGGATTGATTTGCCAGACTTCAAATGATTTTTCATACAATATTCGTGAATTCCAAATCTGATGGGCATTCAGGGTATGATTAATCAGACTGATTGTTTTTTCATCAGTTTTTGTCATGTTTTCAGAAATACATTTAATCATTTCTTTGTTGAAATGACAGGTATATTCAAAAAGGTCAATCAGTTTTTCTTTCATTATTCAAACATTTCAGCCCAACGTACAGCTTTTATTTCTTTTTCTTTGTATAGATCTGCTATTGATCTTTTAACCTCTAATTTGGGGTATAAATTGACGCCTATCAGCTTTATTTTTCCTTCTTCAACCCATTTCTGTTCCTGAACAGCCTGATCATAGATGTTTTTCTGAATAATCCCCTGCTTTATAAGTGCAAGGTAACCACCCGCTTCTTCTATCTCAACAAAGAGTGTCCATGCTTTTTCTGCAATCTGACGGGTAATGTCTTCTACATAATAACTGCCATTCGATGCATCTTCAAATACATTAATAATACTTTCGTAGGCCAGTACAATCTGCTGTTTAAAAGAAATTTCTTCAGAAATATCAGTACTCCTGTTCACCAGATAATTATTGCTGAAAACAGCATCTGCACCTGCAATCATCGCGGAAGCCAGCTCAAGAGTAGAGCGGATCAGGTTATTTTCATTATCTGCAATTGCTTTATTTCTTAAAGAAGTTTCAGCAAAAATATAAGGAATCTCATTCAAGCCATATTCTTTGGAAAGCTGGTTAAAGACTATTTTAAAAGCTCTCAGTTTCGCCATTTCAAAGAAATAATTTCCTCCTACTGCTATTCTGAAAATCAGTTTATTCAAAATTTCAGGTCCATATACTTCTATCAGTTCCTTTGCTTTCGCCAGAGCAAATCCTAATTGCTGATAAATTGCGGCCCCGGCATTCTGGTGAAGAGCAATATCGATACAGATATTTCTTTTGAAATCTTTTGATAAAAGCTCTTTTGCAAGCTGGTCGTCAATCGTCCCTTCATTTTCGTCAAAAACATCTATCAACGAAAAATATTGGTCTTCTTCCTGTGGGCTTATATGACCCGCAAGATCTTTATTATTAACAAACAGTGTTTTCTGCTCAAGGGTTTCTACATTATGATCCAAAATAAATGCAAATACATCTTCTTCCAGACTTTCATGATATGTCGCTACCAGATGGGTATTCTCTTCCACTTTCGGCAGATTAGCCAATGGTTTCTGAACCTCACTGTAAAAAGGTTTAACATCGATTCCTTCCAGATTTTCTTTCTTTAAAATGGAATAAATGTCTTCTGTTTTAAGCTGTTTTTTTACTAATTTTTCCCAGTTTGGAAGTATATCTGTATTGGACATTGGCTATTTGTTAATGGTCAGTGGTGAATGGTAAATCTTGCTCCGCAAGTCAATGGTAAATCAATAAAATTGACGTCTGGCCTATTCACTGCGAAGATAATCGACAGTTCATGTTTCAAATTATTTTTTGGCTGTATTGGCACTATCTACCACCAGGATAAAGATTTCTTCATCCGGTTTTTTCATGAAATAGTTCTCCCTTGCGTATTTTTCCTTTTCTTCTTTATTGTTCATCAGCTTTTTATAAAAGGTATCATTTTTTTCGTATTCCTTTTTATAATACTCCAGCTGGTCTTCATATCGGCTGATCTCGCCGTTCAGTTCATTAATTACAAGGAAAGAGGTTTTATCAAAGAAAATCATCCAGACCAGAAACATCCCAATCGTAATGGTGTACTTATTCAGAACATATTTCTGGATAATTTTGAATGTTTCAGACTTTGGCTGGATGTCTTTAATAAGTTTATTTTCTTCCATTTTAATGTTTTCTCAACGAATTTTTGATAACAGTAGTTAAAAAATCAATCGCTACGGAATTCTGTCTCATATTTGGAATGATCAAATCGGCTTCATTCTTCGATGGTTCTATGAATTCCTGATGCATTGGCTTCAGTGTGGTCTGATAACGGTGAAGAACTTCGCTCAGATCTCTTCCCCTCTCCTGGGTATCCCTCCTAATCCTCCTGATGAGTCTTTCGTCAGAATCTGCATGAACGAATACTTTTAAATCGAACTCTTTCAGTAATTCTTTATTCGTAAGGACCAGAATACCTTCTACTACCAATACATTCTTAGGTTCTACAGTGACATGGTCGCCTGTTCTGGAATGTGTTACAAAGCTGTAAATGGGCTGTTCAATGGGCTCATTGTTTTTTAAAGCTTTCACATGTTTTATCATTAAATCAAAATCTATCGACTTCGGATGATCATAGTTGAGCGCTTCTCTCTCGGTCAGTGTCAGATTCGGGTTGTCGTGATAATAATTATCCTGAGAAAGGATATTCATTCCTTCAATGTCAAGCTGTTGCAGTATTTTGTCAACAACTGTAGTTTTGCCGGATCCTGTACCTCCCGCAATTCCTATTACAAGCATTCTTTTTTTGTTTCTTTATAGTTGGTACAAATATACTATTTTAGATGAATGCAAGTAAAACAATCCCTGTAGAATTTAGTTTTAACACAAAAAAAACCGATGCCTTGACTGGCCGGATTTTTAAGATTTTCTATAATTAACTTCTTTTTATTTATTTACAGACTTAAAACAGCCTGTTTTAAACAACGTTTTATGGCACATACTAACTCTATATTATTTTTGATGAATATGTCTTAAATAAAAAAACTCTGCCAATGGCAGAGTTTTGTTTATACTATTTCGCTTGATAATTCTCTTGAAAGAAGTTTTTCGTGCATAGGCTTAAGAAGGTCCAGTGAACCCGTTTTTACCGTGCACTTCCCTTTATAATGCACCAGCATGGTACATTGTTCCGCCTGTTCCAGTGTATGCTTGCAAATTTCAATCAGACAGTCAATCACATAATCAAATGTGTGGATGTCATCATTATGAAGAACGAGTTTATATACTTCGTCCGTATCATCCAAAACCAGTACTTCTTCTTCATACTGCCGTTTTGGATCTTCGTAATCTTTTATGCTGTTATAAAAAATCATGTCTTTTTCTCTCTTTAAACTTCACCTAATTTATCTGCCAAATCACTAAGGACGTTGGGACCTTCATATACCAATTCCACGAGCTCTACACTCTTATTATTCATTTTCAGAATTTTGAAATGGTAGTTTTCCAGGTCAAATTCATCATTTTCTTCAGGAATATCTTCCAATTCATGCAGAATAAATCCTGCCAGTGAATTGTATTCACTTTCTTCAGAAAGAGGTAATTTTTTAGGCAAATGCTCATTAATCTCATCCAATGGCTGTGTAGCCTGAACCCAATAGATATTGTCACCTATTTTGTCTACCAGCTTATCTTCGTCATCCTCTTCATCCTGTATCTCTCCTACAAGCTCTTCCAAAATATCTTCTAAAGTAATAATACCTTCAGTTCCCCCAAATTCATCAATTACGATGGCAAGGTGCTGTTTCTTTTGCTGGAATATCTTCAGAAGGTCTGAAATCTTTTTGCTTCCCACGACGAAAAACGCATCACGCATCAGATCCTTAAGATCATCATGGTTAAGATCACCTTTCCTTTTGACATATTCCCTGATAATCTCTTTGGTATAAAAAATACCAATTACATTATCTATAGAGTCCAGATATACGGGAATACGTGAATAGCCACTATCCATGATCATATTGATGATTTCAGTGATATCTTCTTCAAAGTCAATGGAAGTGATATTCTGTCTTGGAACCATGATCTGCTTTGCGGAATGATCCGTGAAATCAAATGCATTTTTAATGATCTCGTAGTTCTCTTCTTCAATCTCACCACTGTCTGCACTCTGCTTTACAAGAAGCTGAAGTTCTTCGGTTGAGTGAATTTCCTGTTCAGAAGCCGGATGTATTTTTACTAATCTTAAAAAAGTATTTGACATCAGGTTCATCAACCAGATAAACGGCTTAAATATGGTATAAAAAACTCTCAATGGAACTGCAGTAGCCATTGTAGTTGCTTCAGATTTTCTGATGGCAATTGACTTTGGAATAAGTTCTCCAAATACAATGTGCATCACAGTAATTAAAACAAAACTGGTCACCACTGAAATAGTGGTGATTGTCGTTTGAGCCAATTCAACATTCAAGGAATGGAAAATACTCTCAACGACATGGTGAAGTGCACTTTCACCAACCCAACCCAATGCAAGAGATGCTAATGTAATACCAAGCTGCGTTGCAGACAGGTACTCATCAAGATGCTTGATAATGTGTTCCGCCTGTTTCGCCATGGAATTACCTTCGGCGGCTTTTAACTGGATTTGTGAATAACGAACTTTAACAATTGAAAATTCTGCGGCTACGAAAAAGCCATTTAGTAAAACAAGAAATAAGGCTAGCAAAAGCCTGACTATGTCCGAGTCCATTTAGAAGTTGTATAATATTTTAGTTTACAAAGATAGATAAAATAAAAATAACCTGCGTCCAGGATGACATATTTCGGCAGCCTAATTTTTTATGAAGGAATATTTGGAAGCATACTACCCTCTTTACACCCAAAGGACAACTTGCATTCTATTACCTTGATGATAAAAGCAACAGGACTTTAAGTACGGTTCTCAAGATGACTTTTAAACATAAAAAAAGCACCGACATTGTCGATGCTTTATGTGGATATTAAAATAATTCTTTATGAATTTTTCAAAGCTTCTGCTCCTGAAACGATCTCAAGGATTTCGTTTGTAATAGCAGCCTGTCTTGCTTTGTTATAGAAAATTACAAGATCATTCTTAAGCTCCTGTGCATTATCTGTAGCTTTATGCATTGCTGTCATTCTAGCTCCGTGCTCAGATGCTACTGAATCCAAAACAGCTTTGAAAACCTGAGTTTTAATAGCTTTAGGAATCAAATTATCTAAAATTTCATTTCTGTTTGGTTCAAAGATATAATCTGTTTCTACTTGGGTTTCTTCAACTTTTTCAGCCATAGAAATCGGAAGAAGCTGTTCAGCAGTTACTTCCTGAGTAGCAGCATTAACAAATTTATTATAGATCAAATAAACTTCGTCAAATTTACCTTCTTTGAAGCTGTTCATCACTCCTTCAGTAACGTGAGATACTGATTCAAAGTTTAAGTTATCAAAAACAGCACTTTCATTAGAATATACTGTACGTGTTTTTCTCACAGCGTCAAAAGCTTTTTTACCAATGGTAAGCACTTCAACTTCGTACTGAGATTTATCTCTAAACTGAATGTTAAGTTCTTTTACAATAGATGAGTTAAAAGCTCCTGCAAGACCTCTGTTTGAAGTAACAGCGATGAAAAGAATTCTCTTCACTTCTCTTTTTTGAGCATAAACAGAAATCTGATCAGGATCAGAGCTAGAATTTACATTCTGGATAATTTCCTGTAATTTTTCAGAGTAAGGTCTTAACATTACGATTGCATCCTGTGCTTTTTTAAGCTTCGCTGCCGAAACCATTTTCATAGCACGTGTGATTTGCATCGTAGATGAAATTGACGTAATTCTGCCTCGTATTTCTTTTAAGTTTGCCATTAATTTGGGTTCAAAGTTTATGGTCTAAAGTTTAAGGTTTAAAACGGATTCCAAACCTTAAACAATGAAGATTTTAGTTATATTTAGAAGCTAAATCGTTAGCTGCCTGCTTAAGAACGTTTGTAATATCGTTGTCGATTTTACCAGCTTTAATAGCCGCCATTGTATCAGGGTGCTTAGATCTTAAGAACTCGATATATTCTAATTGGAATTCTTTTACTTTCTTAATAGGAACGTTTCTCATTAAGTTTTCAGTACCAGCATAAATCATTGCTACCTGACTGTCTACAGGAAGCGGAGAGTTTACCGGCTGCTTAAGAAGTTCTACGTTTCTTTCTCCTTTAGAAATTACTGCTAAAGTTGAAGCATCCAAATCAGAACCGAACTTCGCGAACGCTTCCAATTCTTTATATTGAGCCTGGTCCAATTTAAGTGTACCAGATACTTTTTTCATTGATTTGATCTGAGCGTTACCTCCTACTCTTGATACAGAGATACCAACGTTGATCGCTGGACGAACTCCTGAGTTGAATAGATCAGACTCCAAGAAGATCTGTCCGTCAGTAATAGAGATTACGTTTGTTGGAATATATGCAGAAACGTCACCAGCCTGAGTTTCGATAATTGGAAGTGCAGTTAAAGAACCTCCTCCTTTTACGATTGGTCTTAAAGACTCAGGTAAATCGTTCATTTGGCTGGCAATTTTATCATCAGCGATTACTTTTGCAGCTCTTTCCAATAATCTTGAGTGAAGATAGAAAACGTCTCCAGGGTAAGCTTCACGTCCCGGTGGTCTTCTCAATAGTAGAGAAAGCTCACGGTATGCTACCGCTTGTTTAGATAAATCATCATAAACGATCAATGCCGGTCTACCAGAGTCTCTGAAGAACTCACCGATAGATGCTCCTGCCATTGCAGAATATACCTGCATTGGAACCGGATCAGATGCATTAGCCGCAACGATTACAGTATATGCTAAAGCTCCTTTATCAGAAAGGGTTTTAACGATTTGTGCTACAGTAGAAGCTTTCTGACCGATCGCAACATATATACAATATACAGGCTGACCTGCATCAAAAAATTCTCTCTGGTTGATGATCGTATCGATCGCAACAGTAGTTTTACCTGTCTGTCTGTCACCAATGATAAGCTCTCTCTGTCCTCTTCCTACAGGGATCATAGAGTCAATCGCAACGATACCTGTCTGTAAAGGTTCAGTTACCGGCTGTCTGAAGATAACTCCAGGAGCTTTTCTTTCCAATGGCATTTCGTAAAGTTCTCCTTCGATTGGTCCTTTACCATCGATAGGATTACCAAGAGTATCAACTACTCTACCTAACATACCTTCTCCTACTTTGATAGAAGAGATTCTGTTTGTTCTTCTTACTGTATCTCCTTCTTTCACTAATTTACTTTCACCAAGTAGAGCAACACCTACGTTGTCTTCTTCAAGGTTAAGTACAATACCTTCTACATCACTAGCAAATTTAACCAACTCACCGTACTGTACATTTTCTAACCCGTATACACGAGCAATACCATCACCGATGGTTAAAACTGTACCTACTTCCTCAACGTTAGATTGAGTGTCGAAGTTGGCCAACTGTTGTTTTAAGATCGCAGATACTTCTGCCGGATTTATTTCTGCCATTATATGGTTGTTTTTTTCTTAATTTAAATGAAAATCTTTTTTAATCTGACTCAATTTGGTTTTCACAGATGCATCGATCTGCTGATCACCTACTCTTAAAATGTAACCACCTAAAATATCAGGCTTCACGTTTACATTAAGATCAAAGTTAGAATCTGCTTTTACCAGATTGGTAGATCTTAAAATCTGATCAAGGTTCTCTTTAGAAAGCTGAGTCGCTGTAGTAAGAGTGATTCTCTGTACTCCGTTGATATCCTCAACTTTATTGATGAATTCCTGAGCAATATTTTTCAGCTGGTTTTCACGGCCATGCTTGATCACCAATCTGATCAGGTTCTGCGAAGAAACTGAAAAATCTTTAAAGATCTGGTCTGCTACCTCTATTTTCTTTTTTGCATCAATGTAAGGTGTAAGAAAGAACTTGTTCAAATCCACAGATTGAGACATGATCTTTACTACATCTTTCATTTCAGAAAATACAGCAGCTGTATGGCCTGCTTCATTCGTGAAGTCAAGCAATCCCTGTGCGTATCTTTTAGCTACTTTAGATGTAAGCATTCTTAGTTAAGGTTAGATTTGTTTAAATAATTTTGAACTAATTCGTTTTGAGCTTCGTTGTTATCCAACTTCTGCTTAAGGATAGATTCAGCGATGTTTACAGATAAAACACCGATTTGAGTTTTGATGTCTGCCATAGCAGCATTTTTCTCAGTTTGGATCGTCTGCTTAGCGGCTTCAATAATTTTGTCTCCTTCATTTTTAGCAGCATCCTTAGCCTCACCTACGATTCTATCTTTAATTTCTCTGGCTTCTTTAAGGATAGCATCTCTTTCGATCTTAGCTTCACGAATAATTCTTTCGTTATCCTCTTTTAAAGTCTCCATCTCTTTTCTTGCTAGTTTAGCTTGATTAAGAGCATCAACAATAGAAGTTTCTCTGTCATTGATCGATTTTAAAATAGGTTTCCAAGCAAATTTGCCTAACAAAAATAATAATGCTAGAAAAATAACAGACTGGATAATAAATAATCCTGATGAAAACTGGTGAATTAATTCCATTATATAAATGTATAAATAATTATTACTTTTTTTCTTAAATAACCATTACCTGTAACCAACCGTTACGGGTAATGGTTTGATTTTAATTAGTTTACTGCGAATAGAGCAGCAAACGCAACACCTTCAACAAGTGCAGCAGCGATAAGCATAGCTGTTTGGATTTTTCCAGATTGCTCAGGTTGTCTAGCGATAGCCTCAAGAGCAGCAGCTCCGATTTTACCAAGACCAATACCAACACCTAGTACTACGATACCAGCACCTACAATTTTAGGGATTTCCATAATATATAATTTTAAAAAATTTGTTTTACTTTAATTTATAATTCCAATTAGTGAGCAGCATGATGTTCGTGCTCGTGCTCCTGTACCGCCATTCCGATAAACAGAGCTGATAACATTGTAAAGATATAAGCCTGTAGAAATGCAACCAATACTTCCAATAAATAGATTACTAGTGTTAAGAACGGGAATGCAACACCAGCTGCGAAGTTCTTAAATACATAGATCAATCCGATCAAACTCATTACTACGATGTGTCCTGCAGTCATGTTAGCAAAAAGACGGATCATCAATGCGAAAGGCTTAGTAATAGTTCCTAACAATTCGATTGGCAACATGATCAGTTTCATTGGCACAGGTACTCCCGGCATCCAGAAGATGTGCTTCCAATAATCTTTATTAGCAGAGAATGTAGTGATTAAATAAGTAAGGATAGCAAGGAAAAACGTCAGGGTAATATTTCCCGTAACATTGATTCCGAAAGGCATCAATCCTAATACGTTAAGGAATAAGATAAAGAAGAATACGGTTAACAGATACCCCATAAATCTTTTGTATTTATGACCGATGTTCGGGATTGCTACTTCGTCTCTTACGAAAATGATTAACGGCTCTAAGAATCTTGCTGCTCCGGTAGGAACTACTGATTTCTTATAAGATTTAGCCATTCCAGCAAATAATACCAACATAAAGATTGATACTAATAAAAGAATAAGTACGCTTTTTGTAATAGATAGATCTAAAGGTCTCTCGTTAGTAGGAAAACCATCTTCACCAAGTGTTAAAGTTCCCGCTGCATCCGTTTTGAATATTTTCTCGTGGTGCAGTTTATAATAAGAACCATCTACTTCAGTTGTTTCACCGTGCATAAACCCTTCTTTACTGTTGCTCATAAAAGCATGGAATCCGTTGTCATAGAAAATAACCGGAAGAGGGAAACCGATGTGGTGACCGTCTTTGTCTACCATCAATGTGAAGTCGTGAGCATCCAACAAGTGATGATCGATGAACTCTTTGTTTTCTTTACTTGCTTTGTCTTTTTCCGAAAGCTCTTGTGCAGGAGCTGTTCCAGCAGCAGCCTCGCCGTGCTGTGCAGACACTAAATTTAATACAAAAATACTGTAGAATAAAACTGCGAATTTCTTAAACATTGATAGGTTTTTTTCGTTGTGCAAAAATATAATATTTTTTCTATTTTCAATAAATAATTTTACTGTTTTTTGTCATGATTAATCAGCTTAATCGCATAGTATGTAAGTAGCGTCGTCAGGACAAAATAAGGTATTATAAAATGAAATTTATACCCTGGAATCACTTCAAAGTTCAATTTCTTCCTAATTAAGTACATTAAACCGAATTTTAAAAGGATCAGACCAATCACAGACAGTCCTAAAAATTCAGGTGCTACTCTATTAATTAAAACAATCATTGTAATCATCAGCATAAACATTACACTTAAAAAAAGATAAAATTTAACAATAATAATCTCATCTAAGTGAAAAACAAATTTCCAAAGGGAAAAATGAATCAGAAATGTTAAAAAGAATAATACCGTTACCAGGATATTAGGATTTAATTTCATTATAAACTTATTTTCAACCTCTATAAATAGGAAGGTTTATTTTAACTGATCGCAAAAATAGACTTTTTCTATCGTATTTTCATACGATTTGATTTTTATCATTTTTTCTATATATATAATATTACGTCCCCGAACACTTTGGATATGCTAAAAATTCCTTATTTTTGCAAACCTATAATTTACAATAAATATGTTTAATAGTTTACAGGATAAATTAGATAAGGCTCTACATAATATTTCCGGACGCGGAAAGATCACCGAAATCAACGTAGCGGAAACCGTAAAGGAAATCCGTAGAGCGCTGGTAGATGCCGATGTTAACTATAAAGTTGCAAAAGATCTTACAAAAAGAGTTCAGGATAAAGCTTTAGGACAGAATGTTCTTACCTCCCTTACCCCTGGACAGTTAATGACGAAAATCGTTCATGACGAATTAGTCGACCTGATGGGAGGTTCTCAGGAAGGAATCAATCTTTCAGGAAAGCCTACTGTGATCCTTATTGCAGGTCTTCAGGGTTCAGGTAAAACCACCTTCTCAGGGAAACTGGCTCATTTTTTAAAGACAAAAAGAACTAAAAAACCTTTATTGGTTGCCTGTGACGTTTACCGTCCGGCAGCGATTGACCAGCTTAAGGTATTGGGTGGACAGATCGGAGTTCCGGTATTTACAGAGGAAGGTTCCACCAACCCTTCTACTATTGCTGAAAATGCCATCGCTTTTGCAAAAGCAAACGGCCATGATGTGGTAATCGTTGATACAGCAGGACGTCTTGCCATTGACGAGCAGATGATGAACGAAATCAAATCGGTACATTACTTCATCAAGCCTCAGGAGACTTTGTTTGTAGTGGACTCTATGACAGGTCAGGATGCTGTAAATACAGCCAAAGCATTCAACGACGCACTGAACTTTGACGGTGTTGTTCTAACGAAGTTAGATGGTGATACACGAGGGGGTGCTGCTTTAACCATCCGTTCTGTAGTGGAAAAGCCAATCAAATTCATCTCTACCGGTGAGAAAATGGAAGCTTTAGATCTTTTCTATCCGGAAAGAATGGCAGACAGGATCTTAGGAATGGGTGACGTGGTTTCCTTAGTAGAAAGAGCTCAGGAGCAGTTTGATGAAGAAGAAGCCAAAAAACTACACAAAAAGATCGCTAAAAATGAATTTGGTTTTGATGACTTCCTGAAGCAGATCAACCAGATCAAGAAAATGGGTAATATGAAAGACCTTATGGGAATGATTCCCGGGGTTGGAAAAGCAATCAAGGATGTTGAGATCAGTGATGATGCTTTCAAACATATTGAAGCGATCATCTACTCTATGACTCCTGACGAAAGAAGAAGACCTTCTATTATTAACTCTCAGAGAAAGCAAAGAATTGCAAAAGGTGCAGGAAGAAAAATTGAAGATGTGAATCAGCTTATGAAGCAGTTTGAACAGATGGGTAAAATGATGAAGATGATGCAGGGACCTCAGGGAAAACAGATGATGCAGATGATGAGCAAAATGCCGAATATGCCGGGTATGGGCGGAATGATGGGAAAATAACAGTGTTTAAACCCCACAAGACATAAAAAAACTCTCAGAAATTCTGAGAGTTTTTTGTTTTTATTTAAACTTGTATCCTAATCCGAGCTGGAAGAAGTTCATCTTCATTTTCTCGTCATTTACAGGATCTTTAATCATATTAGTCAGTCCAAAACTGTAACGTGCATCTACGAACAATCCTTTGTACACATTATAATCAGCACCAAAGAAAAGTCCAAAATCTGTAGATTTTAAATTATCATTGAAAGCTTTTTCAAGATATTCTTCTCCTGCATTGACCCCCTGTGGATTAGATGCTGCTCCACTCACCTTCATTTTTACAGTCGTATTGGCTTTAAAACTCATATAAGGACCTGCATAAATGCCCAACTCCGGAGTTGCATAATATCTTGCCGATACAGGAATTACAATTCTGTTGAAATTAAATTTTTCAGTCACCGTAATACCACCAGGCAATGAAACTTCTGCTTTTCCTCCTAAGTTCGCATATTGTACTTCGCCCTGAACAGCAAACTTACTATTCAATTTATGTTCCACCAAAGCTCCTACATAAAACCCGGATTTTGATTTCAACTTACCTTCAATTCCTCCCAATTGAAGATCACCCTCATTAGAGTTTAGTTTTGATGATGCATAACCTGCTTTTACTCCAAAGGTTGTCTGCGCATTCATTCCTGTAAATAAAGCAAGAGCGGATGCTAATAAGATTTTTTTCATGATTATTATTTATTCTAAAATTTAATTTTTAAAGATAAAAAAAGCCCCAAAATAAATTTCAGGGCTTCTGTATTGTCTTAAATGTTTTCTAATTATTTAGAAAAAACATATTTAACACCGATAGTAACTGAAGATAAGTTCAATCCGAAATTGTAGTTATCAACACTTTTAGCACCATCTGTGTTATATTTAAAGTTGTTGTAACCGAATTCACCGATAGTAGCTTCGATAGTCCAGTTTTTGTTTAAGAAATAATCTAAACCTGGCTTAACAGCAACACCGATAGAAGTAGATTTTGCTTTATCAATACTAGTAGAAGTTGTAGTAGTTGTAGTTGCTGGAACACCTGTAGAAGAAGATACAGTTGTAGTAGTTTCAACTTTATCTTTACCGCTACCAAATTCCATAGGAACTGATAACTGACCGAAGATATACAATTTATCACTTAAAGTCCAGTATTTTCTAACGAAAGGCTCAACTACGATAGCGTTGTTGATATCTTTTGTTGTTCCTACTGTTGCAGTTGTGATGTTACCGAAAGTGTTAGTAGTGTTTACTTCAGTTGTTGTTTTTGCGTTTTTGTAACCAACACCTACACCTACAGCAAGGTTAGTGTTTACAAAATATCCTACTGTTGGAATGATATTGATTTCAGATACTTTTTTATCTGTATTGTTGTTGCTTTCCTGAGAAAATCCTAACTGACCTGATACATATACAGTACCTTTAGCAATTTGAGCATTTGATAGACCGAAAAGTGCAATTGCACCAGCTAATACTAATTTTTTCATTTTATAATAATTTTAATACTTTCTGAGGGCAAATTTACAGTGGGTCCGGCTAATATTAAAATTTGTTAACGTGATTAATATCATTGCCTATTTTTAGTGATTTCCTAAATTAAAACGTATTAATAGTAATGTTTTGTTTTTTTCACAATATTTGGAATAAAAAAACTATAATTGTTCAATGGGATCGAAATATACTTACTCTTTTGAATTTATCATTTTCTTATAAATTCTTTATTATTTATAATTATCAACAGCGAAAAACAGTATAAAACGTTAATATTTAAGGCTTTAGTCTTAAAGTGAAGCAAATATTTATAAATTAAGATAAATTTTCTATCTGTCAATCATCAAATGGATTGATTTATCTGAAATACCTAATCATATCAGATATTCATTCGTATTCAAATAAAAAACTCCAGCTCTAAAGCCGGAGTTTGATATTGTATTCTTAATATATCCTTATTTAAGGAAGAAGTTGTAGCCTATATTAACGGCACCTACGTTCCAGCTGGAAGTATACCATCCATAATCACGTCTGTTGCTGATCGTCTGGTATCCTAAATACAGTTCACCTTTAGCCATCTGGTATCCAAATTTAGGCTGTGCGTAGAAACCTCCGTCTACTCCATCTTTTACAGAAATTCCGTATCCAAGATCCAGACCTACAAAGATAGGAGCTCCTGAAAATTTGTATTTTCCTGAAACTGCTACAGGAATAAATCCGAAATCGTCAAAATTATCCTTTCCGAAGAAATGAGAATATCCTGTTGTAACCCCAAGGTCTAGTCCTTTTGTAATATTCCACATATAGGCAGCATCTACTCCTAATGTAAATGAAGATGCATCACCGGCATCACCCACCGGAATACCGATGTGACCTCCCAGCTTAAACCCTTCCTGCGCGTGTGCCGCACCACCTAACAGCGCGAAAGCACCTAGTAAAAATAGCTTTTTCATTATTTAAATAGTTTAATTGATACCACAAAATTAATAATTATTTTCATTATTAACATAAAGTTAACGATACACATTCGTAAAAACAATAAAAAAGCGGGACAAAATTCTTGTCCCGCTTTATATCTTTAATGAAGTTCCAATGGAACTAGTTTCCTCCGAATTTAAAACCAACACCAACCTGTAAAAAGCTGTTCGTTGTTTTCTCTCCATCAATAGGGTTTTTAGCTAAATTAGAAACTCCCATATTGTATCTGGCATCAAAGAACAATCCGTTTTCCAACATATATTCAGCTCCAAGGAAAGGCGCAATGTTCAGTTTATTCGTTTGATCCTTAATATCTGTTTCGTCATTACCTTCAAGTTCAAATCCAGGGATTATTCCTCCTAAACCTAAATCAGTAACAGTTTTAGATTTTGCAGTAAGAATATATCCAAAACTTGCACCTGCAGAAACTGATAATCCTTCTGTAATAAAATATTTAGCAGAAACAGGAACCATTAATGTTCCAAAAATCATTTTATTCTGAATTTTGAAATAGTCATTATCCTGATCCTTTACACTTTTGGAAACTTTACCTCCTAATTGAGAGTATAAAATTTCTCCCTGCAAACCAAACTTATCGCTGATCTTATATTCAACCAAACCTCCTACATAAAAAGTATGGGAAGGATCTGTTGTTTCAGAATTTTTTCCGTTTTTGAATTTTAAAGTTGAAAGTGAGTAACCAGCCTTCGCTCCGAATCTAACTTCCTGAGCAGTCAAATTAGCACTTACTACTGCCGCTACTGCAACAAGTAAAAGTTTTTTCATTGTATTAGTTTTTTTAATTAATCTGCCGCAAAACTAATACTATTTTTGGAATTAACAACTTTTAACAAAAAAAACTCATCGTATTACAGGTTGCATTATACTGTATAGGCAAATGAAAATTTAATCTTTCAGTCTTTTATCTTCTTCATTGTATGCTAAAATGATCTTTTTCACTACCGGATGTCTTACCACATCTTCTTCTGTAAGATGTACAAAACCGATTTCTTTCACGTCTTTCAAAATTCTCATCGCCTCCTTTAGTCCCGACTGTTGTTTCGGTGGTAAATCGATCTGGGTTGGATCCCCTGTGATGATGAACTTTGCATTCATCCCCATTCTGGTCAGGAACATTTTCATTTGTGCATGGGTGGTGTTCTGTGCTTCATCAAGAATTACAAAAGCATCGTCAAGGGTACGTCCTCTCATAAAAGCTAGAGGAGCGACTTCAATGACTTTCTTCTCCATAAACCCCTCCAGTTTTTCGTGAGGGATCATATCTCTCAATGCATCATATAACGGCTGTAAATACGGATCCAGCTTTTCTTTAAGATCTCCAGGCAGAAAACCAAGACTTTCTCCAGCTTCTACAGCAGGTCTTGTAAGGACGATTCTTTTCACTTCCTTATCTCTCAAAGCTCTCGCTGCCAGGGCTACACTGGTGTATGTTTTCCCCGTTCCTGCAGGACCAATGGCAAACACCATATCCTTTTTCTCGGTTTCTTTTACCAGTTTCTTAAGATTCGTGGTTTTGGCTTTGATCACCTTACCATTCACTCCCTTCACAATAATATCCTGATCGAAAATCAAGTGCTTCTCGTTCTCATCCTTTATATTCAGGACGTTTTCAACGTCTTTCAGGCTAATAGAATTGTTTTTAGAGATAAATTTTATAATATCATCCAGTTTGAGTTTAAATATATCTAAAGCCTCCTGATTACCCATTGCGAAGATAAAATGATCCCGTCCTGTGATCTTAAGCGTAGGGAAGCTTGATTTTAATAAGTTGAAATATTGGTTATTAACGCCATAGAAGGTCTTTACATCGACATCTTCCAAATCGTATGTTAATTCGAACATGCAGTATTTTTATTTGTTTAGATCTTAAAATTAAAGCTTTTTTTCAAATTTATATCAATTCTTTTCCACAATCTTTTGGGGCTTTGTTTTTATTTTAAATAACTTTGCAGTAAACACTATTTATTCTACACAAAGATTCATGTCAATTATTACCCTTACTTCGGATTTCGGAAATTTAGATTACAGAGTTGCCGCTGTGAAAGGCAAAGTTCTTTCTCTAAATTCTGAGGTTAATATTATTGATATAACCCACGATATCCCGGCATTTAACCTTATCCAGACATCATATATCGTCCGGAATGCTTATAAATATTTCCCCAAAGGGACTATTCACATTCTGTCTGTTGACAGTTTTTATCACAAATCAAGAAAAAATATCCTGTACAAAGCTGATGGTTATTATTTTCTGGCAGCAGATAACGGGCTTTTAGGTCTTATATTTTCTGACATTAAACCCGAAGCGATCTACGAAATTACACTGAACAGCCGTTTTGATGATGTCGTAAATTTTACTTCTACGGATGTTTTTGTTCCTGTTGCCGTACATTTAGCCAATGGTGGTCTTCCGGAGGTAATTGGACGGAAAATAGATTCGGCTAAAGAACTTCTTTTCCCAAAACCTGTATTCAATGAATCTGAAAAGATGATCATTGGAGAAGTTACATATATTGATAATTTCGGAAATATAATCTCAAATATCAGTAAAGACTTTTTTGAAAGTACAGGTAAAGGCAATGAAGGTTTCACGATAAAATTTAGAAATTTAACACTTTCAAGAGTCTTTTCAAGTCATACGGAAGTCGTTTCAGACTGGGAAAGGGAAACAGAATTCCATGGACAGTCGGCAGCGATCTTCAATGACAGTCAGCTTTTGGAGCTTACGATCTACAAAGGGAGTAAAAAAAACGGGGCTAAAAGCCTGTTTGGGCTCAATGTAGGCGAGAATATTTATGTTGAATTCGTCTAAGATTATATATTTCATAAAAAAACCGATTTTTTTTATATATTTGTCAAAATCTAAAAATTAAAAATGGCAGAATACAAATTATTGCTTCCTTCCATGGGAGAAGGTGTTATGGAAGCGACAATTATCACTTGGTTATTCAATGAAGGTGATAATGTAAAAGAGGATGATTCCGTAGTTGAAATTGCAACAGATAAGGTAGATTCAGACGTTCCGACACCAGTTTCGGGGAAAATTGTAAAAATCCTGAAACAAAAGGACGAAGTTGCTAAAGTTGGCGAGGCCATTGCCATTTTAGAAATTGAAGGAGAAGGCGGAAATACAGCTTCAGAGGAAGTGAAAACAGAAACGCCGGCATCTGCTCCGGACACTGAAACTTTAAAAACTATTGAAGAGCCGTTACAGGCTGCAGCGAATGTAGAATTTTCAGGAGATCTTTATCTGTCTCCGCTTGTAAAATCTATCGCACAGCAGGAAAACATCTCTGAATCTGAGTTGAAGACCATTAAAGGAAGTGGCTTAGAAGGTAGAATTACAAAAGAAGATATATTAGCATACGTTTCCAACAGAGGAAACCAACCGGTTCAACAGGCAGCTCCAGTACAGGAAGCAGCTCCGGCAGCAGTAAAAACTCCAGTTTCAGCACCTGTCTCTACAGTTTCTACAGCAGCAGGCGATGAGATCATTCCTATGGACAGAATGAGAAAAATCATTGCTGAGAACATGGTAAAAGCAAAACACATTGCTCCACACGTTACTTCTTTCATCGAAACAGACGTTACCAACGTTGTAAAATGGAGAAACAAGCATAAAGATATTTTCGAAAAACGTGAAGGTGAAAAACTGACTTTCATGCCGATTTTCGTAAAAGCTATCGTAAAAGCAATTCAGGATTTCCCAATGATCAATGTTTCTATCAGTGGTGAAAACATCATTAAGAAGAAAAATATCAACATTGGTATGGCCACTGCTTTACCAGACGGAAACCTTATCGTTCCTGTTATTAAAAATGCGGACCAATTATCACTTTCAGGTTTGGCAAAAGCGATCAACGATCTTGCCTACAGAGCTAGAAACAAAAAATTAAGACCTGAAGACACCCAAGGTGCTACTTATACGATTTCTAACGTAGGAAGTTTTGGAAACCTAATGGGTACTCCTATTATTCCTCAACCGCAGGTAGCTATTTTGGCAATTGGAGCAATTGTAAAAAAACCAGCCGTACTTGAAACCAAAGATGGTGATGTGATTGCAATCCGTCAGCTGATGTTTATGTCTCACTCTTATGACCACAGAGTGGTAGACGGATCTTTAGGCGGAATGATGCTTAAGCACGTTCACGATTATCTTCAGAACTGGGATCTGAACACAGAAATATAAAATAACATAAACCAATACTCTAAATAAGAACATGAAAAACGCAACATTAATTGCCATGATTTCAGTAGGAACTATTATCCTTATTGATCTTGTACAAATTATAGCCAGTTTTTTTGAGTTTTACTCCATGAGCTTATTTAGAGTATTTGGTATTTTAAACCTGATTGCTTTTGTTGGGGTATTGCAGTTTTTTGTAAAACTATACAATAAGCAAAAGGAATGAACTCTGAACTGAGAGAGCTGTTTGAGATCAAGCGGGAAGACGAACAGAAAAAAACGGGGCCACCGGCTGATCAAAACGCTGCAAGTCATATTTTAATACGTCTCACTGTGATGATCATCGGAACACTCGCTTTTGCTATTGTAATCAATGACGCAAAAGGCTGGGATGGATTGGCATTGCTAATGCTTATGGCAGTTTTTCACGCAGTTTGGCTTCTTTTTATTATCGTAGAGGCAGTGATTCTACAGAACAAGAAAAAGTTCACGCTAAGGAATATCAATCTTATTTTTATTTTAGTTCTGTTATTAATTTATGGTATCGGTGGTATTTTTCTTTTTGGATTTGCCTGACCCTTATAATACATACAATATAAAGCTTCCTTTTGGGAAGCTTTTTTATTTTGACATCAATTTACTTCGCTTTTTTTGTATTGAATAAACAGCTACCCTTTTCACTCACTGTAATTTTTGTTGTTGGAATTCTGATGAAATAATTTTACCTTTAAAAAACAGACTATACTATATATCAATGGAACTGGATTTCAGAAAACTACATTCTGCTAAACTATTTGACTTCTCTAAAGGGGAAGAAGAATTAATCATGGAAGACTCTCCCTATGATAAGTTCAAAACTGACGACGAGAACCCTTTGATCAGTCCAAAAATATGCTATTACATAATGGACAGGGATGAACAGTTTTCTTTCTATCTTTTTATAGTAAGCAAAAAAGGAACAACGGCAAAGGGAGCGCGTACAACCAGTGAGTATGACAGCCTGCAGATCTGGGGACTCAAAATATTAAATGAAAATTTTGGCTTTATCTCCATCAATAAAAAGAAGCTGGCCGATAAAATAGCAGGAATTTTCAACAGTTTTAATATTAATTTTAATCAGGACTCAGGCTTTAAAGATTTCTACGTTTTGGGAAGTGACCCATACAAAACGTTAGCATTTTTAACCTCCAACAGAAAAAAGGCAATTAAAGAAATTCCAGATGATGACTTCAGTCTAACGGTTAAAAATGACCTGCTAAGCTTTGGCCTGCCTAAAGATCTTTCTGTAAACAACGCCTTGATAACAGCTGCCTTTTTAAAAGAAATCTAATCTCAACTCTACATTCTATAAAACAAACACATGCTGAAATTACTCTCCCTCCTCCGAAAAGGCGTTAAAAAGTCTTTTGACAATATCCGGAACGAACAGCTGAAAAACAATCTTCTTCAGGCTATTCCCTTTTGGATAGGTTCTGTGATTACCGGCTTTTTTGCCGTGATGTATGCTAAGGTATTTGCATGGGGAGAACATCTGCTGCATTTCATAATGAACTGGCATGCCTGGATGATCTTTATTATTGCTCCGATTGGCTTTGTCCTTTCCTGGTGGCTGGTCAAAGAATTCGCTCCGAATGCTAAAGGAAGTGGTATTCCGCAGGTTATGGCAGCTGTAGAGCTTGCCAATCCAAAGGAACATACAAAGATCAGAAGTCTTTTAAGCCTTAAGATTATTGTTTTCAAAATTCTTTCATCCGTTGTTCTCGTTATAGGCGGCGGTGCTGTAGGACGGGAAGGTCCAACAATTCAGATTGCAGGTTCAGTGTTCAGAAAAGTTAACGAATATCTTCCCCACTGGTGGCCGAAAATATCAAAGAAAAACATGATCATGACGGGCGCAGCAGCAGGTCTTGCTGCGGCATTTAATACTCCTCTGGGAGGTATTGTATTCGCTGTTGAGGAACTGTCAAAAACACATATTAACTATTTCAAGACTGCTTTATTTACAGCGGTAATCATTGCCGGTTTGACGGCTCAGACCTTAGCAGGATCTTATTTATATCTCGGATATCCCAAAACACATGATGTTTCTTTACTGGTAATGTTTCCTATTATTCTCGTGGCGGGAACTTCGGGGATTATGGCCAGTCAGCTCTCTGTAACCATGCTTAAGATGAATGAATGGAAAAAAAGAAACCTTAAAACCAACAAAGCCAATGTTATTTTTCTGGTGATCTGTGCATTGTTTATCGCTTCCATAGCCTATTTTATCAACAGAGAAATTCTTGGATCAGGAAAGGAAATTATGGAACGGGTTCTCTTTACCAAGGATAAGCACGAAGAATGGTATGTTCCCATCCTCAGAATGCTTGGTCCTGCCCTTTCTTTTACGTCAGGAGGTGCAGGCGGAATTTTCGCTCCTGCTCTGAGTGCCGGTGCCAGCATAGGGTCCGTGATCTCAGGAGCTATCCATTTAACGCCTAACGAAACCAATGTGGTTATTCTCGCAGGAATGGTAGCATTTCTTACCGGAATTACAAGAGCCCCGTTTACTTCTGCTATCATTGTACTGGAAATGACGGACAGGCACTCTTTGATTTTTCACTTGATGCTGGCAGGAATGGTATCATCTATTGCTTCTATTCTGGTAAGCAGACATTCTCTATATGATGTGATCAAAGTGAATTTTTTGAAGGAAATCAGAGAAAAGGATTAGATCTACTTTGTTTCCTTTAGTTAATGATTGCTCTGCTGCTCGTTTTCAGCTGTTCGTTTTTTAAAGTATTTTGATAAAAATGACCAATCAAAAAATGCTTCTTCAGCCTTCAACTTTAAATTAACAACTTTAAATTCAAAAACATCCGCTTATAACTGCCAACTATTTCATACAACTATTGTATATTACAAATATATTCTATAATTTTGCACCTCGAAATAATTAACAAATTCATTTAACATTATGAACAATTACGAAACTGTTTTCATTTTAACTCCCGTTCTATCTGATGCTCAGGTAGAGGAAGCAGTGAAAAAATTTGAAGATCTTTTAAAAGAAAAGAACTGTGAAATCGTTGCCAAAGAAAACTGGGGATTAAAAAAACTAGCTTATCCAATTCAATTAAAAAAGAACGGATTCTACACTTTAATCGAGTTTAAAGGTGAAGGTACTGTAGTAGCTGATTTAGAATTAGCATTCAAACGTGACGAAAGAGTAATCCGTTACCTTACTACAAAACTTGACAAGCACGCTGTTGAGTATGCTGTAACTAGAAGAACTAAAATCAAAGCGGCTAGAGCTTAATTATTAACCCTATTTTTTAAAAAAGACAAGACATGGCAATAGACGAAATGGCTAAACAAGCCTCTGCTGGAGGAGAATCTGAAGTAAAATTCCTTACTCCACTTGATATCAATACAAAATCTGAAAAGAAATATTGTAGATTCAAAAAATACGGAATTAAGCACGTTGACTACAAAGATGCTGATTTCTTACTACAGTTTGTAAACGAGCAAGGTAAGATCTTACCAAGAAGATACACTGGAACTTCTTTAAAATACCAAAGAAAAGTTTCTGCTGCTATCAAAAGAGCAAGACACCTTTCTTTACTACCTTACGTAGCTGACTTATTGAAATAAGACAAAAAAATAAATAAGAGAAGAGGCTTGCCTCTTCTTTTGTTGCTGAATAAATAATTAATTCTAACGATTTTTAGATAAAAGATAAAATTACAGGATAAAAAATATGTAATATTTTAACTCTTTGTTCTTGATTCTTTGCTCTAAAACTAAAAACGGACAACAACAATGGATATCATCCTAAAAAAAGACGTAGAAAACTTAGGACTTGAGTTTGATACAGTAAGCGTAAAACCTGGTTATGCTAGAAACTTCTTACTTCCTCAAGGAATTGCTCTTTTAGCTACTCCTAAAAACAAAGCAGCTCTAGAGGCTACTTTAGAAGCTAGAAAAGAAGAAGAAGCTAAATTAATTGCTGCTGCTAACGGTGTAGTAGATCAATTGAAGAAAACTTCTATCACGATCCCTGCAAAAGTAGGTTCTGGTGACAGATTATTCGGATCTATTAACAATTCTGATCTTTCTGATGCTCTTGCTAAAGCTGGAGTTTCTGTTGAGAAGAAATATATCAAGATTCCTGGTAACACTATCAAGAGAACTGGTAAAGTTACAGCAAACATCAGACTACACAGAAATGTGGAATACAACTTCGAATTCGATATTGTATCTGATGCACCTCCTGCTCCAGCAGCTCCGGCTCCTGTTAAGAAGGAAGCTCCTAAAACTGAAGAAGAAGCTTAATAAGCTGAATTTCTCAATATACAGAAAAACCACTTCATTTGAAGTGGTTTTTCTTTTGTCTTTTTAGAGCATCATCTATTCTATAAACAAAAACTGCCCTACTTCTTATCCTCTCAAGCCTTCCAAATCACTCTATTGATTTCCTTTCAATTTCTGCTGATACTCTGTAGGCGGTACACCAATTACTTTTTTAAAGATATTGCTGAAAGAAGAAAGACTGTTGTACCCTACCATCATCGCTATTTCATACATATTGTATTTACTTTCCAACATGAGTTCCAAAGAACGCGTAATTCTTAAGGCACGTAAAAAACGGACGTAATTCATGCCTAAAATTTCCTTAAATTTACGGGAAAGGGTTCTGGTACTCATTCCGAATTCTTTCGCTGTAGATTCTATCGTAAGAGGCTTTTCAAGGTTAGCATGAATGTACTTGGCAATCTTAAGAAGGGTTTCATCCTTTGGAAAGGGATGCTGAACAGGGAAAGCCAGCTTTTTATCTCTTTTTTCGGGGAGAATTCCCTTTAAAGCTTTGAGAAAATAATATTTAACAGGATCATTTTTTGTGATTTTCCCATCCCAGTCTTTGGTGTATAAAATCATTTCCCGAAGCAGATGACTTACTGAATAAATATTAATTTCATCAAAAAAGCCACTTTCATTTTCTTCTTTTTTAAAGTAAAAATTATAAAGATCTACTTTTGGGCTTGTAGAAAAAATATAATGCGGTGTTCCTGCAGGGATCCACATAAAGCATCTTGCAGGAAGATACCAGTGTTTGAGATCTGTGAAAACATGGACTATTCCCCCCTCTGCATATACTAGCTGAGCAGAACTGTGATGATGAATGTCTGTTGTAACGTTACCTGTGAGCACGTTATAAACATAAAATTCGGCATCTTCTTCTTCTACTGCTCCAAAATGGCTGTCATTCATTAAATAAAGGTAAGAAGAAAATTTCAAATTGGCGTAAATGAACAAATCTTTTTCTGTTTTCACAAATAAGGTCCGACGCTATGCATCGTAACTTTGCGGCATCAAAATCATTTTAGCAAAAATCTTTTAAATAAATTATGAATATGATATTTAACGCTTGCCGATATCAGTGCATGGCGTTGTGCTTACTGCTTACAGGCAGTTTTTTACACTCCCAAATGATCGACTACCAGCGTCTCAGTCTTCACCAGGCTATAGAGACCGGCTTAAAAAATAATAAGAACATCCGCATCAGCCACCTTAAACAGGAAATGTCTGTTACCCATGAAAAAGACCTTGGTATGGAGAAACTTCCGGATATTGAATTCCATACCAGTTACAGTCAGGTGACAAATCTTTTTCAGCATCAAAATGGTTTTTTTAATAAGGCTACCAAATATGATGTGATCAACGGCATGTATGATTTCACACTCTCTGCATCAATCCCTGTTTATATGGGCGGAAAAATCAGAAATACAGAAAAAAAAGCATCTATTGACACTGAAATATCAGCATTGAGAACACATCAGGACGAGAGACAGCTCAAAATGGAGATTATTACAGCTTTTCTTCAGATTCATCACCTAAAAGAGCAGCAAAGTCTGATCCTTGATAAAATGAAGGAAGATTCTGTGAATATCAAACAAGTCAAAGCATTAAAAGCCAATGGAGTCGTCACAGTAAATGAAGTACTCAGAACCTCTTTACAGCTTTCCAACCATACCATGAGCTGGACGGAACTTGATAATGATATTCAGATTGCAGAACATCAACTGAAAACAATTTTGTCTCTTCCCGAAAATCAGGAAATGCATGCAGATACTCAAGATCTGATCTCAGACAAAGCAGTTATTCCTTATATCGAAGAACTAACAGAAACCGCTTTAAGCAAGAATGAATCTGTAGGAATGGCCCACAAAAATTTAACATTAAAGGAATTAGACAGGAAAATTACCCGTGCGAATTATCTCCCAAAAATTACAGCAGGTGGAGAATACTTCATCAAGTATCCGAATATGATGTTTTTTCCTCCGGAGCCTTATGCTTACCGTTTGGGAATGCTGGGCGTACACCTTACCTATCCTATCGAAAACCTGTATAAAAACAAGTATAAAATGCAGGAAGCCAAAGAGAATATCGATCTGGCTAAACTTCAGATTGAGGAAAATGAGGAAAACATAAGACATAGCGTGTATGAGGCTTACAAAAAGTTTGAGGAAACCGACCAGAAGGTGAAGATTGCCGAAGAAGCGATTGGACAGGCTAAAGAAAACTACCGCATTGTTAGAACAAAGTATGCAAACAAATTAAGTCTGATCACAGAACTTATTGATGCTGACAACGCCTATCTCGAAGCAGAATCCAATCTTATCTCTGTAAAAATTAACCGACAATTAAAATATTACCAACTCCAGTACACGATTGGAAACTTATAAAAACTATGGCAAAGAAACAACTGACACAAAACGAAAAGAGAATCAACAAGACAATCACACTGCTGGCATGGATCCTTATTATAAGCGGTATTACAGGAATGGTAAGTTTCTATCTCTTCTCCAGAAAAAATGTCACAACAAACGATGCGCAGATCGAACAGTATATTACTCCGGTTTCCAGTAAGGTTTCAGGGTTTATTAAAACAATACAGTTTGAAGAAAATCAGTTCGTACACAAAGGTGATACATTGATCGTCATAGATAACAGGGAGTTTGTTAACCAGGTAAAAATGGCAGAAGCCGGACTTCATGCCAATGCTGAAAATATCACCACGATAGAAAGCGGAGTCAGCACAAAAGAAAGTGATTCAAAAATCATCGATGCTAAAATTGCTTCAGCCAAAATTGATATCTGGAGAACAGAACAGGATTTTAAGAGGTATAAAAACTTAGTATCCGAAGACGCTGCAACAGAACAGCAGTTTGAAAATGTAAAAGCTTCTTATGAACAGGCCAAAGCCAATCTCTTAGCCCTGGAACAGCAAAAGAATGCAGTAAGAGCAGGTGCCAGTGAACAACAGACTAAAGTAGCTCCCGTTAAAAGCCAGATCCAGCAGAGTTCTGCAAGCCTGAATAACGCTAAGCTTTTTCTATCCTATACCGTGATTACAGCACCTTACGACGGATGGGTGGGAAAAAAAACAATTCAGGAAGGACAGCTGATCAAAGAAGGACAGGCTTTGGTACAGATCGTAAGCAAAGAGAAATGGATCATTGCCAATTATAAAGAAACCCAACTTGGCCAGATCGACTCCAAGCAGGAAGTCATCATCACTGCTGATGCCTATCCTGATATTCAGTTTAAAGGAAAAGTGGTTTCTATATCACCGGCTTCGGGTTCACAGTTTTCCCTTATAAAACCAGATAATGCTACAGGAAATTTTGTCAAAATTGAGCAGAGATTTCCGGTAAAGATTATCCTGGATAATAATCAGAACAACGAAAAACTGCTTTCCGGAATGAATGTTCTGGTAAGCGCAAAAAAAATATAGTGATGTAGTGTGAATGTTAGAGAATATAGGGCTGTGTGAGTTATTAGAGCCGAACGATGTTAATGCAGAAGAATACTGTAATAATGATCACATCCTTATATTTTTAAATAAGCATAGTATCAGATTTAATAAACAGCCCATTAGATTTTTTCAGCGGAAAGACAGAGTTGCAGCGACAGGCTTACAATGATTCGTAAGTATTTGTCAATTTACCTTTTACTTTTTTTACACCCTGCTCTTTTGTCCTTCCGCTTTTTATTTATCTTAAAAATATTTCCCTCCTTATCACAATACATCATCAACAATGCAACACAATACAGTTTATCATAAATGGGTACCGCAATGGCTGAAACTGCCCCTTCTGGTACTCGCCCTTTTCCCTCACCTCATGTTGTTGTCGCTCTTGCATTCCAACAGTGCCTTCACTTCTTCTTTTATGGATGTAGATTCAGATGACATCCAGTATTTAATGATCCTGATGTATGGGACATTTGTGGTTACCCTTTTGGTACTACAAAGGTTTCTGGCGTATTTCAGTGTCAAATATTATATCCTTTTGATGGCCTCGGTTTCTGTAATTATACTGTATGTATTATCGGTTACGAATAATTACCAGGTCATTTTAGTCATTCGTTTTCTTGAGGGAATTTTCGGACTTTTTGAAGGTGCTATTTTTCTTCCGCTGATCATCGCTGAGCTAAAAACCAAACATGCAAAAGTGATCGCTTATCTTTTTATGTATACGATCATGCTGACCGGTGGAACAATAACAACTTCTTTATTAAAATCAAGCATTGAAAACTATGATTTTCGGCATATGATTTTAATGATGCTCTATTTTCATGTTTTTGTTCTCATTATAGGGATTACTCTTTTCAATACGAACAGATTTTTCCCTAAAATGCCTCTGTACCAGCTTGACATCACCAGTTGGTTCTTGCTTTGGGCTTGTCTGCAGTCTGGTGGATATGCCATTATTTATGGTAAAAGACTGATGTGGTTTGAATCTGATACCATTATCATGTGCCTCTTCATATTTCTTATTTCAGGGGGATTATTCATGCTCAAACAAAGAAATTCCAAAAGGCCTATCTTTCATTTTGAAGTCTTCAGGTCCAAAAATGTCATTGCCGGGATGATCCTGTTTTTTATTTTTTATCTGATCCGGTCTGGGCTGAATAATGTATACAGCATTATGGCAACAGTATGGAAATGGCCGTGGGATTATATTGTCGACATTCAATACTGGAATGTGGCAGGAACCTTAGTTGGCATTGTTTTATCAGGAATCTGTCTGATGCGGGGCATCTCTTCAAGAATCGTTTTCTTTACAGGGTTTCTCCTTCTGGCAGTTGATTGTGCCTGGTTCACTTATACTTTTTATCCCGACACTACGCTTTCCACCATCTGTCCGCCTCTATTTCTTCAGGGAATTGCACAGGGATTGCTGTTTACACCTCTTGTTTTCTTTCTGATTTCGGGAATGCCGGAGCAATATGTCGCCAATGCGACAGCCTTAGGAACTACAACCCGTTTCTGGACTACCGCAATCGGATATGCTCTGATGCAAAACCTCATGCTGTTTTTAACGTTAAAACATTCTGATACTTTAAGTTTTAATCTGACGAATACCAATCCTGTTTTCTATAGCCAGTGGGATCATATTTTCGGAGCTCACCTGTCAAAGCTTCCGGTCAATGAATCCTTATCTATGACCGCAGGAGCATTTAAAGCTAAAATAACAGCACAGTCGATTCTTCTTTCCAATATGGAAATTTTTACCGGACTGTTCTGGCTTGCTTTGATTACTGCATTCGCTTTATTACTTTATCATCCCGTAAAAATTGCAGTGAGAAATATTATGTAATTTTTAGGCCGAAAATTTGCTGTACTTCCTGAAATTTGATCTTATGAAAATTCAGGAAATTGTCTCCCATCAGAAAACTTTTTTCAAAACTCAGCAGACGAAAAATATCAAGTTCAGGAAAATGTATCTTGAAAAACTTCGGGATATCATTATAAAGAATGAAAATCTTTTATGTGAAGCCATTTACCGGGATTTCGGCAAATCAAAATTCGATACTTTCACAACGGAAATTTCTTTTGTACTTAATGATATTAATTATTACCTGAAGAATTTAAACGCCCTCACAAAACCCAAAAAAGTTACAACCAATCTTGCTAATCAGATAGGTAGCAGCAGCATTCATCCGGAACCTTTAGGCTGCGTTCTGGTCATTGGTGCCTGGAATTATCCTTATCAATTATCTTTATCTCCAATGATTGCTGCCCTGGCTGCAGGAAACTGCTGCATTTTAAAACCTAGTGAAATAGCAGAAAATACTATGAAGATAATGGCTAAACTCATCAATGAGAATTTTCCTCCTGAATATCTGTATGTTTACGAAGGGGGTATTGATGAAACCACGGAACTTTTACGCTTCAAATTTGATAAAATATTTTTCACAGGAAGTACAAAAGTCGGAAAAATTGTTTACAGAGCAGCAGCAGAAAATTTAACTCCTGTCGTTCTGGAATTAGGAGGAAAATCTCCGGCTATTGTAAGCAAAGATGCTGACCTGGAAACAGCAGCCAAAAGAATTGTCTGGGGAAAATTCCTGAATGCCGGACAAACCTGTGTGGCACCGGACTATCTACTGGTAGACGAATCTGTCCATGAACAGTTTCTGGAAATGCTTAGAAAGTATATTAATGAATTTAAATACACCCCAGATTCCGAACAGTATACCAAAATAATTAACCGAAAGAACTTCAACCGTTTGGTAAAGCTTATCAACAGAGAGAAAATATATTTTGGAGGAAATTCTGATGAAGAAAATCTATATATAGAGCCTACCCTTTTAAATAATGTCAACTGGGAAGATGATGTGATGCAGGAAGAAATATTTGGCCCTATACTTCCCGTTATTTGTTTTAGCCATTTTAACCTGGTTCTTAATACCCTTCTGGAGCTTGAAAAACCTCTTGCAGCTTATCTGTTCACCAGGAATTCTGAAGAAAAACAAGCTTTTACGGCTAAACTGTCCTTTGGCGGTGGATGTATCAATGATGTGATTATGCATTTAGGTAACGAGCGTATGCCATTTGGAGGGGTCGGAGCGTCCGGTATTGGAAATTACCACGGTAAATTCGGTTTTGATGCTTTTTCACATCAGAAATCTATTTTAGAAAAAGCAAACTGGGGTGAACCCAGTATTAAATATCCTCCCTATTCCGAAAAAAAATTAAGTTGGATCAGGAAATTGCTGTAAATAAAAAAACCGGGAAAATTTCCCGGTTCTGATCTTATGACTTTGGAGCCCACTGATTAAAGAACTCTTTTACTTTCTCTGCGCTGTATCCTTTTCCTTCTTCAAGAACAGAACTGTCTTTCAACACATGAATTGGTTTTCCATTTTTATCTAAAACAATAAAAAACGGATATCCCATCTTTTCTTTGATATTAATATATTTAGCAAAAACTTTTGGATTCTCATTATCAGGAGAATAGTTCAGGTGATAATACAGATAGTTTTTATCTACAGTTTCCTTCAGTTCAGGAGTAGTCTGTACAAAATTATTAAAACGGAGACACCAGATACACCAGTTTCCACCGGCCTGGATCATTATATTCTTTCCTTCTTTTTTTGCCTGGGCAATAAGTTTATTGATATCAGCTTCAGCATTAGCTTTCGGGTTATAAGGCTTAGGTAGTTTTGCCTTTTCCTCACCCGCTTTCTTCTTCGCATCCAGTTCTGCATGGTCAGCTTTTACCAGAAGGGTATTATCCTGTTTCCTTCCTTCCGGAACATTTTTGGTTTTCTGAGAAAAAGCTAGTACACTAAGTCCCAAAAAGGCTATGATCGACAATTTTTTCATAATATAAAAATAAAAAAAATTTATACTTATTGCAAGCAAAAATAGAACCATAATTTTTTTATCACTAAATTTGCATGTTTTATGAATTTCTTAATCAAAATATTATATTTCATTTCAAAACTTCCGCTTAAAGTATTGTATATTTTTTCGGACGTTATGTTCTTCTTAAACTACTATCTGGTAGGCTACCGAAAGAACGTTATTACCCAGAATCTACGAAATTCTTTTCCTGAAAAATCAGAAGAAGAAATCAGAACCATAAGAAAGAAGTTTTACTTAAATTTCTCAGATTATCTTGTAGAAACGATCAAATCTTTCAGTATTTCTGAAACAGAGGCCAGAGTCAGAATGCAGCATATCAACCAGGAGGTTTTTCATGAGGCTAAGGCTGAGGGTAAGAATATTATCATGCTTGCAGGACATGTTTTTAACTGGGAATGGATCAATGCTTTGGCAAAAATCATCCCTCAAAAACACTGCCACCCGGTGTACAGAAAGGTTAACAGTGACTTCTGGGAAAACCAGATGAAGAAAGTAAGGAACAAATTTGGGAATGAAGCACTGGAAGCCAATGAAGTAATCATGAATATCTTCCGATCTAAAAGTGATGGCGAATCCGCTTATATGTTTGTAGCAGATCAAACCCCTCATGTTGCCCATGTTAATTATGGATTAGAGTTTCTCAACCAGAGAACACCTGCATTTATCGGGTATGACAAACTGGCTACGAGAATGGACCTTGCTTTTATTTACTGCGAAATGAAGAAAGTAAAACGGGGCTATTATCAAGTGAACTACCACCGGATTTATCCTGACGGTGAAAAATTCGTAGAACATGAAGTGGTAAAAAAGTTCCATAAACTTCTTGAAAATACGCTGCACAAAAACCCGGACAACTACTTGTGGTCACATAGGAAATGGAAATATAAAAGTTCCATTAAAAATTATGATGGTGAAAAAAAATAAAATCTGATGCCGAAAAAATTAGCCGTTGCTATCTTAAACTGGAATGGTAAAAGCTGGCTTGAAAAGTTTCTTCCAAGTGTTGTCAGTTTTTCTCAAGATGCAGATATTTACATCATTGATAACCTTTCTTCTGATGATTCTGTAGAATTTATACAAACTCACTTTCCGACAGTGAAAATCATCGTAAATGACCGAAATTACGGTTTTGCAGGTGGTTACAATGAGGGTTTAAAAGAAATAAAAAACGAATTTTACTGTCTTCTTAACTCTGATGTAGAAGTTACTGAAAATTGGACAGAACCGATACTGGCGCTGTTTGAGAAAGATACTTCTATTGCAGCTATACAGCCAAAGATTTTATCATTTAACAATAAAAATTATTTTGAATTTGCTGGTGCTGCCGGAGGCATGATCGACAATTTGGGTTATCCCTACTGTCGTGGGCGGATTTTTGATAATCTGGAAGAAGATAAGGGACAGTATGATGATGAAACGGAAATTTTCTGGGCTTCAGGATGCAGCTTTTTTATCCGCTCAAAGGATTTTTGGGAGCAGAAGGGTTTTGACGAACGATTTTTTGCCCATCAGGAAGAGATTGATCTCTGCTGGAGGTTAATCAACTCCGGAAATAAAATATTCTATACCGGAAAGTCGAAAGTCTATCATGTAGGCGGTGGAACTCTCAATAAACAAAGTGCTCAGAAGACTTATTTGAATATAAGAAACAATCTTTCTATGATGCTGAAGAACCTTCCTTTTCCTAAGTTGATAGCATTGATTTTTTTCAGGCTGTGCATAGATGGGGTTGCGGGAATTTATTTTGGCTTTAAACACGGTTTTCCACATCTTTGGGCCGTCGTACGAGCTCATTTCGGGTTTTATGGACAACTTCCAGGAACCTGGAAACTTCGCCAAAACTATCAGAAAGACAATTTCTACCAATCAAAATGGCTTATTTTTAAACATTTTTTAGGAGGCAGATAGAGGATGTTTCACGAATTCTTATATCAATATGTGAAATAAAGTTGTTCTATAATATTCCTCATAAGAAATGAAAGTCTAGTATCATTTGATATCCCGGAAAATTTATAACTTACGCTATAAATAAATTTAAACATCAAACTCTAAACTCTGAATCACTTATAGGCCTTTATTGGGGCTTTACCTATAATAAACAGACCGCTCTGACCAACATTATTATTCATAATTTTTAATTAATCACTCATAAAAAATGGATTTCTGCGCAATAGATTTTGAAACAGCAACTCACGAGAAGAATTCAGCGTGCGAAATGGGTATTTGTGTTGTACAGGATTCTAAGATCGTTGAAACAAAGACCTGGCTGATCAAACCACCGAGCTTTCCTTATTTCAGCAGATTCAATATTGATGTTCACGGAATACAACCTGAAGATGTAAAAGATGCCCCAACTTTTGACGAAGTTTGGTATGAAGCTGAAGAAATGATGTACGGAACTCTGATGATTGCCCATAACGCCAGCTTTGATGCCGGGGTTTTAAGAGGCTGCTTTCAACATTATGGTATGTTTACTCCACAGCTCAACTATCTTTGCAGTATTCAGCTGGCCAAAAAATCATGGAATTATCTTCCTAAATATGGGTTGAAACATCTGGCAGAACATCACCAGATCAGCCTGAACCATCACCGTGCCGGAGATGATGCAGAAGCCTGTGCTAAAATTTCGCTGCTGGCCTTTGAAAAATTAATCATTACTGAAAACGACGAAATACATGAATCATTTTTAAATAAATACATCAAAAAACTATAACCTAAAAACAATGAAAAAACTTTTACTTCCTGCTGCTTTTATCATCAGCACTTTATTTCAGGCACAGAGTACTGAACTTGTAAATACGACATGGTATTTAAAGAAAGTTGTTAAGAACAGCACAACCTATATGCTTCCTCAAAATAGCGAAATAGGAACACCTACAATGGCTTTTACTCCATCAGGTATGTCAGGTTACACTAATATGAGTAGTCCTATTTGTGGGACAAGCATGTGGGGTAACATCCATGAATCTGATATCACTCCTGCACATTTTGTTTTCTGGACTTATGGTGTCGGTACAAATCAAACATGTACAACACCGGAGAATACTACTTTTTTTACTCAGTATGCCAATTATTTTGCATTCAATTCAGAGCAGCATAATTATCAAATTACCAATTCCGGAAATACAAGAAATTTAGTTATTACCAATAATCTTGGAGATCAGGCCTTTTATGAAAGTTCTTTTCTGGCTGCCAGAGAAACAATATCATCCGGTAAACCCTCAGTAAAGATTTATCCGAACCCTGTAAAAGACGGTTTCCTCGAAATTCAAGGCATCGAGCGTATTGAATCAACAAAGATTTATAACGCTGAAGGGAGACTCGTTTTTGAGAATTCCAATGATTCCAAAATAAACGTTTCCAGCCTTTCAAAAGGAGGATATTTCTTAGAAATCAAATCTCAACAGGGAATCAGCAGACATAAATTCATTAAAGAATAATACTAGTTGCTCAACACTTCAGACAACAGGTTAAACTTTGGGATTTCAATCTCAAAGGTTTCCTGTGTCTCCATGTTTTTAACAAGGTATTTCCCGCTCATATTTCCTACGCCGGACCTAAGCATAACATTTGAAAAATAAGCGAAATTTTCGCCTTCCGGGATTTCCGGTGTCAAACCGATCACACCATCTCCAATAATCTCTGTATATCCAAACCCGACATCAAAGATGAGCCATTTTCTTTTGAGTACTTTAATAGGAAAGCTTCCGTCATTTTCTATTGTAATATTGTACTTAAAAACGTAACGGTTTTCGGATGGATAACTGTTTTTACTATCATATTCAGGTATTACTGAAACTTTGATATTGGAAGTCATTTTTGAGAACATCACCTTAGTTTTCATAACTTATACAAAAATCTCGCCTTTTTCAAGGCGAGACTGTAAGTTATCTTAAAATTTTATTAAAATTTATAATCCAAGACCTTTTCTTTCGTCACCACCCATTAATATTTCAACAGGGTTGTCGATACCTTCTTTTACCGCTACAAGGAATCCTACAGATTCTTTTCCATCGATAATTCTGTGGTCATAAGACATCGCCACATACATCATTGGTCTGATTACGACCTGCCCGTCAACCGCTACCGGTCTCTGGATGATATTGTGCATTCCTAAGATTGCAGACTGTGGAGGGTTGATAATTGGTGTAGACAACATAGATCCAAAAGTACCACCGTTTGTAATAGTGAACGTACCACCAGTCATTTCATCAACAGTAATTTTACCGTCTCTTACTTTGGTAGCAAGATCTTTAATATTGGCTTCAACTCCACTGAAAGACATGTTTTCAGCATTTCTCAATACCGGAACCATCAATCCTTTAGGACCAGATACTGCAATAGAAATATCGCAGAAATCATAGTTGATTTTGAAATCTCCGTCGATAGATGCATTTACATCAGGATACATTTGTAATGCTCTTGTTACTGCTTTTGTAAAGAAAGACATAAAGCCTAATCCTACGCCATGCTTCTGAGCAAATTCTTCTTTATATAATTTTCTTAATCTGAAGATTTCAGACATATCAACTTCGTTGAAAGTCGTCAACATTGCTGTTTCGTTCTTTACAGATACTAATCTTGAAGCAATTTTTCTTCTAAGAACTGAAAGTTTAGTTGTTGTAGTAGTTCTTGCACCTGTTGCAGTAGAAGGAGTTCCACCCAAAGCAGGTACAGCAGCCAATTCTGCGTCTGTTTTAGTGATTCTTCCATCTCTTCCGCTTCCGGAAACCTGTCCTGTCTGAATACCTTTCTCATCAAGGATCTTCTTAGCTGCAGGAGATGGTGCTCCTGTTGCATAAGTCTGCGGAGCCGGTGTAGGAGCTGGTTTCGGAGCTTCCTGTTTAGCTGGTTCAGCAGCTTTCGGAGCTTCTTCCTGTTTTGGAGCTTCAGCAGCAGGTGCGCTTCCGCCTGCAGGTCTAGGAGCATCCACATCAATTAAACAAACTACCTGGCCAACCTGTACAACATCACCCTCTTCAGCTTTTAACGTGATTACACCGCTTTGTTCTGCAGGCAATTCAAGAGTTGCTTTATCTGAGTCTACTTCTGCGATGGGCTGATCTTTTTCTACGTAATCACCATCTTTCACAAGCCAAGTTGCAATTTCAACTTCTGTAATGGATTCTCCCGGTGAAGGAACTTTCATTTCTAAAACTGACATATTGAGTATTTTTTATTTTTTAATTGGGTATTCTTCTTAATTATACGGTAACGGGTCTTTTTACAGGAGCATCATCTCTGTCGAAAACTCTGTTGATCACTGCATTTTGACTTTTCTCAAACATTTTGTGGCTTCCAGGAGCAGGAGCACCACTTGGTACCGGAGCTACAACCTGGATTCCTGTATCTCTGAAGTTTCTCAGGATATAAGACCATGCACCCATGTTTTCAGGTTCTTCCTGAGCCCAGATCAACTGTGTCCTGTTCTCATATTTGCTGAAGATCGCATCTAATGTTTCTGTCTGAAGCGGATATAGCTGCTCCAATCTTACCAATGCAATATTTTCACAGTTAAGTTCTTCTTTCTTAGCTAATAATTCAAAGTATAATTTACCTGAACACAATACTAATTTTTCTACTTTTTTAGGATCTGCTGTAGGATCGTCCAATATTGGCTGGAATGAACCATTAGCAAAATCTTCCAATGGAGAAACCACTTTTGGATGTCTCAACAGAGATTTAGGACTCATTACGATCAACGGCTTTCTGAATGTCCATTTAAGCTGTCTTCTTAACAAGTGGAAATAGTTTGCTGGTGAAGTTACATTCGCTACCACCATATTTTCATTCGCACAAAGCGTTAAGAATCTTTCTAATCTTGCTGAAGAGTGTTCCGCACCCTGACCTTCTGAACCATGAGGTAATAACATCACCAATCCGTCCTGAATTTTCCACTTCTCTTCTGCTGCAGCCAGATACTGATCAACAATAATCTGAGCACCATTGACAAAGTCTCCGAACTGAGCTTCCCAGATCGTCAGTGTATTTGGTGATACCATTGCATATCCGTAATCGAAACCTAAAACTCCGTATTCTGAAAGGTGAGAGTTGAATACATCAAATCTACTTTCTGATACGTGTCTTAAAGGGATATACTCTTCTTCTGTATCTTCAGTTTTTACTACCGCATGTCTGTGAGAGAATGTTCCTCTTTCCACATCTTCTCCGGATATTCTTACGTTGTGCCCTTCCACAAGAAGTGTAGCATATGCCAACCATTCTCCAAGAGCCCAGTCTAATGAATTTCCTTCGATAGCCTTAACACGGTTATCAAACAGTCTTGTAATTTTATTGATAAACTTTTTATCAGCTGGAAGAGACGACATTTTAATAGCCAGTTCTTTAAGCTTTTCCAAGTCATATTTTGTATCTACAGGAATCTGAACCGCCCCTCTCTTTCCGATAGGATAATTAACCCAGTCATCTGCCATGAAAAGATCCATTACATTCTTCTCGATCTCTTTGGAAGCATCAAAGTCTTTATCTAAAAGTACTTTGAAATCTGATTCCATTTTTGCGATCACGTCATTAGAAGTAATGCTGTCCTTAAGTAATTTATCTTTATAAATTTCTCTCGGATTTGGATGTTTTGAAATTAATTTATACAAATTAGGCTGTGTGAATCTAGGCTCATCACCTTCGTTGTGCCCATATTTTCTGTATCCTAATAAATCGATATAAACGTCCTTACCAAACTTAGCTCTGAAATCTGCTGCAAAATGCATGGCATGTACTACCGCCTCAGCATCATCAGCATTGACGTGCATTACAGGAGATTCCGTTACTTTTGCAATATCTGTACAGTATGTAGATGATCTTGCATCTGCATAGTTTGTTGTAAATGAAACCTGATTGTTAACAACGATATGAACAGTTCCTCCTGTTTTATATCCTTCCAGAGTCATCATCTGAGCAACTTCATAAGCAATACCCTGACCGGCAATAGCACCGTCACCATGGATTACAATAGGAAGTATCTTAGAACCGTCTCCTTTGTATTTGTCATCTATCTTTGCACGGCAAATCCCTTCTACAAGAGCTGCTACAGTTTCAAGGTGAGATGGATTCGGAGTAAGGTTGATCGCTACTTCTTCTCCAGAAGCAGTTTTCACTTTTTTAGATGATCCTAAGTGATATTTAACGTCACCTGAGAATACATCCTCTTCAAATTCTTTTCCTTCAAATTCTGAGAAGATTTGCTTGTAAGACTTTCCAAAAATATTTGACAATACGTTTAGTCTTCCTCTGTGAGCCATTCCCAAAACAACTTCATCCACTCCCAATTGAGAAGATCTTGAAATCAACTGGTCCAGTGCAGGAATCAACGTTTCACCTCCTTCAAGGGAGAATCTTTTCTGCCCTACAAATTTGGTATGAAGATAGTTTTCAAAAGCTACTGCCTGATTTAATTTTAATAAAATCTCAGTTTTTTCATTAGCAGAAAGACTTGGGTGATTTTCATTCACCTGAAGCCATTTTTTAATGAAATCTTTTTCTTCAACATTGTTGATGTACGTGTATTCAACACCGATAGAATCACAGTAGATGCTATCCAGGTGCTTGATAAGATCCTGTAATGTTGCAGGTTCTTTCATACCTGTTTCAACAGCACAGTTGAATTTTGTATTTAAGTCCTCCTTGCTAAGCCCGAAGTTTTCGATGTCTAAAGTAGGGGTGTAATGTCTTCTTTCTCTAACTGGGTTTGTCTTTGTGAACAAGTGCCCTCTCGTTCTGTAAGCCTCAATAAGGTTTACTACCTTGAATTCTTTTTTGATGTGCTCAGGAACCTCTCCGCTTGTTACTGCCTGAGAAATCTGCTGTACTGCCGGAGCAGTGCTGGCTGGTGCCTGGATGTATTGGATGTTATCGTCATCTCCATAGTTCTCCAAAGCAAAATCGAAACCTTGAAAAAAGGCTTTCCATGATGGCTCCAAAGAATCCGGGAATTTTAAGTATTGTTGGTATAAATCCTCAATTAACTGAGAATGAGCTGCGTTTAGGAATGAAAATCTGTCCATTATTACAGTTTATCTATTATTAAAATTTATTTGTAGAATTAATCCTCAAATTTAATAAAAAAAACCGAGTTAAGACAGCCTGAGACCGTTAAAAAAAATTAAGAAAAAAATTAAGAAAAAAAAATCACTTAAACACTGATAATGAGAGCTTCATGTTTACGTCCTGTCCTTCAATCGGACGTTCAATAAAGGTAATACGGATATCACCGAAGCGCATTTCATCTTTTTTCGCCTTCTGAATCAGTTGCTGAACTGCCTTTATTCTTCCCTCATAGTTTCCTTTGTAGTACATCACATAATTTTGAGAAGGATTTATTGTGCGGAAATTGAAATTATTATCCGTAACTCCTATCTTTTTGGAAAGCGGAATTCCGAGAAAGTAAGAAACCTCTTTGTCTTTATAGTTATCGGCATCAGTGATCAGTATGGGAAAGCCGAATTCATCGTCTTTTTTGCCAAGATCCATCGTGGTATAGTTATAAATTTTACTGTAATTCATAACGATATTTTTATAGAGCGTTTCTTTCTTGTTTGATGTACTTACGTTGATTCCCAGAAGCAGTTTATCTTCTTCATTTTCTACCATCAGACTGTCATATTTAATGGAAGCCATCTGGTTATCTTTTTCAACTTTATTACCCAGAACATTTTTCAGATTGACCATGCTTTTGGTGATATTTTCAGCAAATCGGTCTTCTGTCCAGAAGTTTTCCACTCTTCTCAGTACGGAGAGCTTGGGAGTATGTACATACCAGGTGATTTTTGTTTTTTCAGCAGAAAGGACTTTGAACTGAACATCAACGACTGTAGGATTTTCATTTCTGTCCTCAAAAAGCTGATACCGTAAGCTCTTTTCAGGGTTCTCATAACGGATGAACATTTCCCCGTCTGTATCATTTTTAGGATCTACATAACTGATTGCACTTCCCTGCCCTTCATAAGGGGTATAATAATCAATATCGATAGACTGTGAACTCGTAAAAAAGTTGTTCCAGCGCGTAAAATGCTGTAGATTATTAAACTGGGAAAAGACTTTATCAATGGGATAATCAATCTCTTTCTCTATCTTAAAGTCCTTGTTTTCATCTACAAAATAATACATGGAAGCAGCATAAGCTCCCACCATTAAAACAAGAATCACGGCTGTTATTTTAAAAAAACGCATCGCACAAAAGTAATACAAATAAAAAAAGTGACCAATATATTGATCACTCTTGTTTTATGTTTAACATTAATAGACATAATTAAAGTTAGAGGCGGAAGATTGAAGCTACCATTTGATCATTTAATTTGTAATAATTCTCTATCTGATTTATTCTAAAAGTTTCAAAAATATGTTTCATCTTCTGCCTTTCTTTCAGCCGATATGCGTTCCTGAAGGAAGAATGGCTCCTTTCTTCACTACCACAATTCCATCCTGAACGGAATGGGTTCCATAATCGCCATCCGGAAGATGTTTTCCACCGATGATCTTCACATTATCACCAATATAGCAGTTTTTGTCAAGGATAGCTTTTTCTATATAGCAGTATTTTCCGATTCCCATGTTTGGGCGTCCACTTCTGTCGTTAATGACAATTTCAGTCGTATTCTGGTAGAAATCAGCACCCATTACATAAGAGTTGACAATGGTACTTCCTTTATCTATTCTTGTTCTGTTTCCGATCACTGAATTTTCGATCTTATCTGCCATGATAATGCATCCGTCTCCAAAAACAGCTTTACTTACATAAGAACCGTTGATTTTTGAAGGAGGAAGCATTCTCGCTCTTGTGTAGATCGGCGAAGAAGAAAACAGATTAAACTGCGGAAGATCCTGGCAGAGATCCAGATTCGCTTCATAAAACGACTCTATCGTTCCGATATCTGTCCAGTATCCCTCGTACTGATAACTCAATGTTTTATACTTCCCTATCGAATTGGGAATAATATCTTTTCCGAAGTCATCACCCGCTCCGTCTTCAAACATTTTTTTAAGAATCGTTCTTGTGAAAATATAAATTCCCATAGAAGCCAGATATTCTTTCCCCTTATGCTTGTTTTCTTCTGAAACTTCGGATTTCAGGCTCTCAAGAATATCATAATCAGGTTTTTCATAAAAAGATGTGATATTTCCGTCATCATCAGACTTTAAGATCCCAAATCCTGTCGCATCTTTTGCCACTACAGGAATGGTAGCAATCGTCACGTCGCCTCCATTTTCAATATGAAAATCCAGCATTTCCTTGAAATCCATCTGATAGAGCTGATCACCGGAAAGAATTAGAATATAATCATAATCATATTTTTCCAGGTGCTTCATCGATTGACGAACCGCATCTGCTGTTCCCTGATACCAGCTTTCATTTTCCACATTCTGCTCTGCCGCAAGAATATCTACAAAACCTTTGCTGAAGATATCAAAGTGATAAGAATTCTTGATATGTGAATTTAACGAAGCCGAGTTAAACTGCGTTAAAACAAGAATTTTATTGAGTCCCGAGTTCAGACAGTTAGAAATAGGAATATCTACCAGCCTGTATTTTCCCGCAATAGGAACTGCCGGTTTTGACCTCGAATACGTTAACGGGAATAATCTTGTCCCTCTGCCGCCTCCCAACACAATGGAGATTACATTTCGTTTCATAAATATATTGCGTTTTTTATTGAATTAAAGTTACTGTTCGTTTATTAATATCCACTCTCACTTTACAACAGTTTTTCCTGTTAAAGTCTTCATCAAAACTGTAAACAGCTGCTTCATATATTCCGGGAGTTTTTGACTGTATAATGTCTTTATCCACTCCGTCGATTTCTATATTGCACTGTTTAAGTTTATCTCTAAATATTTTGTTTGTAATCAAAACATCCATCACATCTACTCTCTTCATCGCAAAATCCTGAAGATCTCTTTCATATCTTTCTTTCCAGTCCCTGCCATATTTGCTTTCTAAATTTGCATACGTTCTGTTATTTTCAGCGGCAACACTATCCATCAGTTTCTGCGTGACTTCGCAGCCGGCAACATCAACTTGCAAAATTTTCCATTTTTCGGAAATACCATCTGACAATATCTGTCTTTCGGTGTTGGGAAGTCCATACGTCAAAATCTTATCATAAAGATGATCAGGTATAGTATTTTCTTTTTCGGAAGAACTACCGTCTTTTCCCTTACAGCAAATCAATGCCAGAGCTATCATTCCAAAAAGAAAATATCTTGTCATATCAGCTATTGTATAAAGCTATATATTTTTCCGCAGACTTCTCCCAAGCAAAATCAAAATTCATGTTGGCATGGATAAGATCCTTCATAACACCTTTCTGATTATAAATTCCCATTGCTCTGTTCATTGCATGAACGATATCATCAACTCCCGGATACGTAAAATTAAGTCCCGCTCCTCCTGTTGAAATATCTTCTACCGTATCTCTCAACCCTCCGGTATATCTTACCACAGGAACCGTACCATATCTCATCGAATACATCTGATTAAGCCCGCAAGGCTCTACCCTGGAAGGCATCAGCAGAAAATCTGCAGAGGCATAAATCTTATGGGAAAGATGCTCTTTATAGCCCAGATCCAATGCAAAATTGGTATATGTATGCTGGTATTCTTTAAGTTTATTTTCAATATAACTGTTTCCGGAACCTAGGATCATAATATTTAATGAACCATAACTTTGCTTAATGCTCTTCCATACAACATCAGGCAGGAAATCTGCTCCTTTTTCTGCAGCAAACCTACCTATAAAAGCAAATAAAGGCAGTTCAGGTTTCAAACCATATTCTTTGCAAAGCTTTTCTTTATTTTTCTTCTTTTGTGCAACGGCATTTTTAATATTAAAATTGAAATCCAGCATCGGGTCCGTTTCAGGGTCCCATACTTCGGTATCTATTCCGTTGATAATTCCATAGGCTTTCCCAAATTCCTCACGTACCAGACTTTCCAGTCCGCGGAAGCTGACAAACAGTTCTTCAAGATAACCTTCAGAAACAGTTGTAAAAGCATGGGAACATTTGATCATACTTGCCAGAGGATTTATATACCCGTTCCAGTCCATGAGTCCCCATTTATAGGAATCAAAAGAAGGCATATAATTCGCCATATTCCAGCTCATCATTCCCTGATACTCTCCATTATGGATCGTTCCTATTGTTTTTACCCCTTTTAAAAAATCAAATTCAGGGCAATGCTGTGTCATAAAAGGCACCAATCCCGTGTGATAGTCGTGACAATGAAGTACATCCGGACGAATTTTCATGGCAGTCAGCCAATGAAGCACACCATTTTGAAAAGCCAGAAACTGGAAACTTTCATCCTGGTAACCGTATGGATTTTCTCTGTCTAAAAGCCCTGGAATTTTAACCATATACAATTCAAATCCAAAAACATCCGTCTTTTCTTTCATCACCTGAACCTGCAGCATATCCGGTCCCTGATGAATAAAGCCATCAAAAACTATGTCAAATTCATGATCGTGAACAAATTTTTTGTTGTACCATGGCATGACCACCTTAGCATCAATGCCTTTCATTTTATTCTGATATTTCGGCAACGCTCCTACAACGTCCGCTAAACCACCTACTTTAGCCACCGGATAACATTCTGTACTTAAGTGATATATTACCATCGTATTTTCCTTACTCATTTCTAAATATCATTTGTTTTTTTATTCTGACTGTTCTTCTATCAAAATTCAGATTGATCACATCAATTTCTATTTCATCACAGTCTTTTTTCTAAAACATCTAAAATATGAATTATTTCTTATGCTGTTTTATTCTGTGAAGTTTATACTTTTTATCTTTCTTCTGTTTTAAAATAATTCCCGCCAATGGTGGAAGTTGTATCGTAACAGATTTTGCATGTCTCATCCATTCCTCATTTTTTTCGTTCAAAATATCTGCACCTACAGCACTTCCGCTATACCTATCATCATCAGAGTTGAGAATCACTTCCCAGTGTGTTCCGGCATTCACTCCGACCTTATAATCCAAGACATTTGGGGTCAGATTTAAAATGACCATCAAAACATCATCTCTTTTTTTTCCTTTTCTAAGATATACATACACAGAGTTCTCAAGATCATCTGCCTCTACCCATTCAAACCCGTTTTTATGAAACTGATTTTCGTAAAGAGCGTGTTCCTCCCGATAGAGATGATTCAAATCTTTTACCAAGTTTTGCATTCCCTTATGAACAGGGTACTCGAGTAAATGCCAATCGAGGCTTCTTGTAAAATTCCATTCACCTGTTTGTGCAAATTCGTCGCCCATAAAGAGAAGCTTAGCTCCTGGATGGGTATACATATAAACATAAAGAGCCCTGAGATTAGCAAATTTTTGCCATTCGTCACCCGGCATTTTGTAAATCAGGCTTGCTTTTCCGTGTACCACTTCGTCATGTGAAAGCGGCATCATATAATTTTCATTATACATATAAACGGACGCAAAGGTGATTTTATGGTGATGGTATTTTCTGTTTTCAGGAGCTTCTTTAAAATAATCCAGTGTATCATGCATCCATCCCATCATCCATTTCATTCCAAATCCCACTCCACCGTCATGGACAGGCTTTGTAAGCAGTGGAAAATCTGAACTTTCTTCAGCAATAGTAATAATGCTGTCTCCAAACTCTTTATAAACCGCTGTATTGAATTCCTGCAGGAAGGCTTTAGCCTCTAGATTTACGTTTCCACCTTCTATATTAGGCTCCCATTCCCCTTCATTTCTGGAATAGTCCAGATGAAGCATCGAGGTTACTGCATCTACACGAAGACCGTCTGCGTGATAACGTTCCAGCCAGAACATCGCGTTGGAGATCAGAAAAGATTTAACTTCATTCCGTCCGTAATTAAAGATATAAGATTTCCAGTCCGGATGAAATCCTTTTCTGGGATCTTCATGCTCATAAAGATAAGATCCGTCAAAACAGTGAATTCCATTGGCGTCTCCCGGAAAATGGGAAGGTACCCAGTCCAGAATAACTCCAATATCATTTTTATGAAGTTCATCGATCAGAAACATCAGATCCTGTGGTGAACCAAAGCGCGAGGTAGCCGCATAAAATCCGGTAATCTGATACCCCCAGCTCGGATCATACGGATACTCCATAACAGGCATGAATTCAACATGGGTAAATCCCATTTCCCTGACATAAGGAACCAGTTTCGCGGCAATATCACGATAATTCAAATACTTTTCCGGGTCATCGCCTTGTCTTACCCATGAACCCAAATGAAGTTCATAAACAGATATCGGCGCGTTCAGACTGTTATTTTTCCAGCGCTTTTCCATCCATTCTTTATCACTCCATTCATACCAGGTCGTGGAAACGAGTGATGCTGCCTGCAGATTCTGCTCCCAGCTTAATGAGTAGGGATCGCTTTTCTCTAAAATTTCTCCTCTTGCCGTTTCTACAGCGTATTTGTATAAAGTCCCCCAGGTAAGCCCTGCAATAAAGCCTTCCCAGATACCTGACCCGTCCCACCGGGGGAACAGGATATGATCTTTATGATTCCAGTTGTTGAAATTTCCTATCACGGAAACCTTTTTAGCATTGGGAGCCCAGACTGAAAAATAGACGCCTTTTACACCGTCTTTTTCAACAGAATGTGCACCAAATTTCCCATACAGTTTATAATGCCTGCCTTCTTTGAAAAGGTAGACATCATGGTCAGTGAACAGTGTATAGGTTTTAACAGAATTCATCAAGATATCGTTGTACTTTATTATTCTTTGAAACTACGAAAATTCCCTGCAATAACGGTTAATAATTAGTCAAATAATTATTATGTTAATTACTTCCTTTTCGGCACATTGACCAAATATATTATTTTTTACGTTTATTTTTTTATGATTTTAAAACAATCTTTTTTATAAATTTAGCTGCCTAATTTTATATTAAACACACATGATGAGGTTTGAACTTTATACTGAGGAAAGCGACGACAGAACAGTATACATCACCGGAAATTTCAATAACTGGAACCCCAGAGACTCTAATTATCAGCTTAAACAGAGGGATCAGAACAATTATTTCGTAGAGATCGACAGCGAAATCTTACCCGATATTGTAGAATATAAATTCACAAAGGGAGGCTGGGAAAATGTAGAACTTGATAAGTACGGAAGTATTACACCCAACCGTAAAGCAGTAAAAACGAACGGAAAAGCATCTGATATTGTAGAAAAGTGGAGACTCAACTGGGGCCCTTTCAAAAAAGAATTTTTTCCGATCGCTGAAGTTATTTCGGATGAATTCTATATCCCGCAGCTTGACCGTTACCGTAAAATATGGGCAGCCCTGCCCTATGACTATTATGTTTCTGAAAAAAGCTACCCTGTTCTTTATTTACAGGACGCTCAAAATCTGTTTAACGAAGGAAGCGGTTATGGAAACTGGGAAATCGACAAAAAACTTTCTATACTCGCAGAATATGGTCGGGGTGATGTCATTATCATAGCCATCGAACATGGAAGTGAAGACCGCATCAAGGAATACATCTTTGATAATGACAATGTTGCCAACGGCTCAGAAGGCAAAAAATACATCCGTTTCATCACAGATACTTTAAAGCCTTTTGTGGATGAACATTACCGCACCAAAAAAGACCGTGACAATACAGGAATCGGAGGAAGTTCCTTAGGTGCTTTGATTAGTATTTACAGTGGATTCCTCTATCCAGAGGTCTATTCTAAACTGCTAATCTTCTCTCCCTCCCTGTGGGTGGAGCCCAACAATAATTTCCCCATGATGAATTTCAGAGTACCCTTTAAAACAAAAATTTATCTGTACGGAGGCGGTCAGGAAGGTTCTAAAATGGTGAAAAGAATTCATGTTTTCGAAGAATATTTAAAACGATGGGAGAAGAAAAATCTTTTTGATTTTGAATTCAGGACCAGCATTAATCCGGAGGGAACCCACAGTGAATTTTACTGGTCTCAGGAGTTTCCAAGAGCGATTGAATGGCTTTTCTATGACAATACAGAGAACCCTGTAGAAGTAACACCACAACAACAAAGCATTAAAAATTAAGTTTATGAAATTAATTAATAAAAAAAATAAAAGCTACACGCAGATCTTCCAACTTTTCACAGAAGAAGAATGGACCAAATCCAGCAAAAACTACAACAAAAACATCGATTCTTTTTTCTCTGGAAAGAAATATGAAGTCTTCATCCATACCGACACAGAAAGTGTTACTTACCTGATCGGTTTAGGAAAATCAATCTTACAGAATTTTGAAATGCAGCAGGTTGCGGTAAAATTCTCTCAAACACAAAAAGAAAAACTACAGCCTTCCCCAACTCTGGTTGTAGCAGACTTTCTGAATGAAAAACAGTTTGAAGAATTTGTTAAGGGATTACTTTTAGGAACTTACCACTATCCTTTTGATAAAAAACATGCATTTTGGAATTCCAAATTTGAGATTCATTTCGAAAATATAAGCCAGGAAAAACTGGATGGTATCGGTTCAAAAGCTGAGGCTGTCGCTAACGGACAGACTGCCTGTCAGGAATGGCTGAACAAACCTGCCAATCTTAAAAAGCCTGATATTTTAAGCCTGTATCTTAAAAACCTGGCAAAGAAGTATGAATTAAAATATACAGCTTTTAACAGAAAAAAATGTGAGGAATTAGGTCTTGGCGCTTATCTGTCCGTCAATCAGGGAAGTGCTTATGATGCTGCTTTTACGATCATAGAATACAAGACCACGGTTAAAAATGCTAAAACCTTCGGTTTGGTAGGAAAATGTGTTTTGTTTGACACCGGTGGTGTTTCACTGAAAAATCCAGATAACATGCACTATATGAAATCCGATATGGGCGGCGCTACAGCGGTTATTGGAACCCTTATTTATGCTGCAGAAATGAAACTTCCGGTGAATATCGTTGCTGTACTTCCAATCACAGACAATGCTATCTCTGAGAAAGCTTTCCTTCCAAGCGATGTGATCACCGCTTATAATGGAAAAACGATCGAAGTTCTTAATACCGATGCTGAGGGCCGAATGATTCTCGCAGATGGACTTTCTTACCTTGCTAAAAACTACAAGACCGATTTCCTTATAGATCTCGCTACCTTAACGGGAAGTTCTGTAAGAATGTTTGGGGATACCTGTGGAGCGATGTTTTCGAATAATGAAGAACTAAAAAACCTTCTGATAAAAACAGGCGACACTACCAATCAAAGGGTTTGGAATCTTCCTTTGTGGGACATCTGGAAGGATGATATCCAATCTGATGTTGCCGATCTCAAAAATATTTCAATGAAACCCATCGGCGACTGTATTGTGGCGGCAAAATTTCTGGAACAGTTTATCGAAGGGCATCCTAACTGGGCGCATTTGGATATTGCAGGAGTTGCATTCGGAAGTACCGGATATGCCAAAGAAAAAGCTGCAACCGGCTTTGGAGTGCAGTTGCTGGCCGATTTAATCGAAAATTATCACTAAAAATTAGTTTTTTACAAAATTTCTCTGTATACTTGAGTATGGATTTCCAAAAACATAGATGATTTCGGTTTTTTAACATTAATTAATTAACAGAAATTTGCTTTTATTTTTGATAATTCACTAATATTAAAAAAACATTATATGGAGGAAAAAATCATAGTATGTATTTCATGCTATTACAAGGGCTATGACTTCATGGATGAAATGAAGAAGCTCGGTAATAAAATCATCTTAGTAACATCGGAGAGTCTTAAAGAAAAAAACTGGCCCTGGCATGCCATAGAAGAAGTCTTTTATATGTCTGAGCTAAAACCTTCTGTCTGGAATCTGGAGCATCTGGTTCAGGGGTTTTCACATCTGATGAAAACCAGAAAGGTAGATGCTGTAGTGGCACTTGATGATTATGATGTAGAAAAAGCAGCGCTGATCAGGGAAACATTTCGTATTCCCGGCATGGGACAAACCACGCACCGTTATTTCAGAGATAAGCTGGCCATGCGCCAGAAAGCGAAAGATTCAGGAATCAATGTCCCGGAATTTACCGCAGTCTTCAACAATGACCAGGTTGACCAATTTACAGATAAAGTTCCCGCCCCATGGGTATTAAAACCACGTTCTGAAGCATCTGCATCAGGCATTAAGAAACTGTCTTCCAAAGATGAGCTCTGGGCAGAACTGGACGCACTTGGAGAAGAACGCCACCTGTTTTTACTGGAAAGCTTTAAACCCGGTGATGTTTTTCATGTGGACAGCCTGACCTTTAATAAGGAAATTGTATTCACATCAGCTTCAAAGTATCTGGCTCCTCCTATGCAGGTCTCTCATGAAGGCGGTGTATTCAGGACCAAAACATTGGGAAGGTATTCTGAGGAATTCAAAGCCCTCGATGAGGTGAATGCAAAAGTTCTTTCCAGCTTTGGCCTGCTCAACGGAGCGACACACACTGAATTTATCCGTGGGAAAGCAGATGGAAAATGGTATTTTCTTGAAACGTCCTCAAGAGTAGGAGGCGCACACATTCCAGATCTTGTAGAGGCTTCAAGCAATATCAACATATGGCGTGAATGGGCAAAAATTGAAGATGCTCTGCTGCGCGGAAAGACTTATCAGGCTTCAAAACCTACCGGTTATTTTTCAGGGCTTATTGTTGCCCTCATCAAAGATAAACATCCTGATTACAGTGCTTTTGAAAATGAAGAAGCCGTAAAGTTCCTTCCAATAGACCATCATGTGGGAATTGTTTATAAATCCAGTGATCCGGAAATTATACAGGAAAGATTAGACAGTGCTGCCGAAAAGATACAGGCAGAAATGCTGAATATTCTTCCGCCAAAAAGTAAATTGACAAGCTAGACACCGTATAATCAAAGAAATTTATCAATGCCGCATATAGAACATACAGATTATTATTCAAATATATTAGGAACAAACCTTAAAATAGAAGTAACCGGACATTACGGACATCCGATCATCATGTTTCCGACTTCACAGGGACAGTATACCCAAAATCATGATTTCCATCTCAACGGAAGTATCAACTGGTTTATAGAGCAGGGAAAAGTAAAGCTTTATAATATCCAAACCATTGATGCATGGAGTTTTTATGATGAAAAAATACCGCCTCAGAAAAGGATCAAAAATTATGAACTTTACGTACAGTTCCTGATTCAGGAATTCATACCCTATATCCAGAAGATCCACAAAACACATCGTGTAGCGGTAGCCGGGGCAAGCTTCGGGGGATATCATGCGGCCAATTTTTCCTTTAGGTTTCCGGACGTGGTTTCTCATCTGTTCTGTCTTTCAGGAGCGTTCAGCATCAGAAATTTCATGGATGGATATTCTGATGAGCTGGTTTATTTTAACTGTCCAAGGGAATTTGTAAAGAACGATGAAGCCTGGAAATACAAACACATGCACATTGTCCTAAGTACTTCGGATCAGGATATCTGCAGAGATAAGAATATTGAAATGGCGGAGATCTTAAGCTCGAAAGGGATAGATTTCTGGTACGACGAGAGAAAATGGATTAACCACGACTGGACACTATGGAGAATGGTTTTCCCAACATTTATTGGCACCTTTTTCTCCTGAAAAACTGTACATTTAAGAAGATAAAAAAGTAATATATACACCAATTTAAAAACAAAAATTATGACAAAAAAAGTGGGAATTCTATTCGGTATGGAAGATACATTTCCTTGGGCGTTTATCGACAGGGTAAATGAACTGGGAGGCGGTGAAATCATCGCTGAACCGGTAAATATCGACAAACTAGAACAGGGTGCTGATTACGGCTATGCAGTAATTATCGACAGAATTTCGCAGGATGTTCCTTTTTACAGAGCTTATTTGAAAAATGCTGCACTTAATGGAACTTATGTAATCAATAATCCTTTCTGGTGGAGTGCAGATGAAAAATTCTTCAATAATGCGCTGATGATTAAACTGGGAATTCCGCTTCCTAAGACGGTACTGCTCCCTTCACATGAAAGACCTTCTGATACTTCGGAAACATCGTTCAGAAACCTGAAGTTTCCACACGACTGGGAATATATTTTCGATTATGTAGGCTTTCCTGCTTATATGAAACCTCATGATGGCGGCGGATGGAAAAGTGTTTACAGAGTGGAAAACCCGGATGATCTCTGGAATAAATTAAGTGAAACAGAACAGCTTGTCATGATGGTACAGGAGGAAATTGTTTTTGATGATTATTACAGGGTATACTGTCTGGGCAAAAAATATGTCCATATTATGCCTTACGAACCGCGTAACCCGCATCATCTGAGATACGCGACAACACATCAGACCCAAGGGGAAGAACTGGAAAAACTATTAAAGACTATTCATGATTATACAATCACAATGAATGAGGCTTTAGGATATGATTTCAATACGGTAGAATTTGCTATCAGAGACGGCATTCCATATGCTATTGACTTCTGTAATCCTGCTCCTGATGCAGATAAAAATTCGGTAGGCGAAGAAAATTTTGCATGGATCGTAGAACATGCCGCTAAACTAGCCATTGAAAAAGCTAAAGAATATGTTCCGGGAAAACCTAATATCTCTTGGGGCACTTTTGTAAAAGATTCAGTAAAATAAGAGTAAAAATAAAAAAACACGAAAAAAAATGCATCAATTTACCATAGGAATCGAGGAAGAATATCAGATCATTGATGTTGAGAGCAGAGACTTAATATCTCATGTTTCGAAAATTATTGAAGGCGGAAAAGCTGTTTTAAGTGAAAATTTAAAGCACGAGATGCATGAATCCATGATAGAAATGGAAACCGGTATCTGCCAAAATATCAAGGAAGCCAGAGCCGAGCTTACCAACCTGAGAAGGCATTTAATCAATACGGCCCATGAACAGGGACTCCGGGTTTCAGGCGGTGGAACACATCCTTTCTCTCACTGGTCTGATAATAATATCACCCAGGGCGAGAGATATATTAAAATCGTTGACGATATGGGCGATGTTGCCCGCGAAAACCTTATTTTCGGACTTCATGTACATATCGGAATTCCAAACAGAGAAGAAGGTGTAAGGATACAGAATGTAATGCGTTATTTTCTGCCGCATGTATATGCACTTTCTACCAACTCCCCTTTCTGGATTGGAAGGTATACAGGCTTCAAATCTTACAGACAGGAAATTTTCGTTAAATTTCCAAGAACAGGTATTCCAAGCTACTTTAATTCGCTTGGTGAATTTGACAGCTATGTAGATCTTTTGGTGAAAACAGGAACTATTGACAATGCTAAAAAGATTTGGTGGGATCTCAGGGTCCACCCTTTCTACCCTACCATTGAGTTCAGGATTTGCGACATGCCTTTACGTATTGATGAAACCGTATGCCTGGCCGCAATTATGCAGTGTCTTGTCGCAAAAATCTATAAACTTCATCAGCAGAATTTAAGCTTCAGAAGCTACAGAAGACTCTTACTGAATGAAAATAAATGGCGGGCCTCTAAAAGTGGTATAGAAGCACATCTGATTGATTTTGGGAAAGAAGAATCTGTACCTTATCCGCATCTTCTGAAGGAACTTCTGGAATTTATTGACGATGTTGTCGATGAGCTGGATTGCAGAAAGGAGGTAGAATACGCATGGACCATTCTAGAAAACGGAACCGGTGCAGACAGACAGCTTCAGATCTACAAAGAGACCGGTGATCTCACCAAAGTAGTTGATTATATGATCTCTGAAACAGAGTATGGTATAACGCATGGCGAAACGGCTTCATAATATTTTTGGTAACTTTACAAAAAATATGAAGTAGTATGAAAGATATTAGAATTGCACTGATCGACATGAACAACAACCATGTTAATCAAGGCTTTAGAAATATTAAAGAAATTTCGGAAGCATTCCAAGAGAGCTCTGAAGAAAATGTGATCATCGAAACATTTGATCTAAGATTCAGGAATGAAATGCCAAAGATTGAAGATTTTGACATTTTCATTTCTTCAGGCGGACCTGGAGATCCACACCGGGAAGGTCTTGAATGGGAAGACAGATATGCAGGTTTTCTGGATACTGTTTTAGAGCATAATAAATACAATGAAGATAAAAAGTACCTGTTCCTGATCTGCCATTCATTCCAATTGGCAAGTATTCACTGGAAACTGGGCAACATCTGCAAAAGAAGATCGTATTCTTTTGGGGTAATGCCGGTTCATAAAACAGAGGAAGGTGATCAGGAGTTTTTATTCAAAAATCTTCAGGATCCTTTTTATGCCGTAGATTCAAGAGCTTATCAGTTTATTGAACCCGATATGGACCGTTTAAATGAATTGGGTATGAAGATTGTGGCTATAGAGAAATCAAGACCGCATATTCATCTGGAAAGGGCCGTGATGGCTGTACGTTTCTCAGATGAGATCTTCGGGACACAGTTCCATCCGGAAGCTGATCCTAAAGGCATGATCGAAAATCTGAAAGACGAAAAAAACAAAACGGCAATGATTGAAAACTTCGGAATGGAGAAATATCTTGAAACAGTAGACAGAATTGATGATGAAGACAAGATCATTCTGACCAGAGGACAAATCCTGCCAAGATTCCTCCAGTCTGCAAAAAAAAACATTTTGAAGGAAAGTAAAGCTTTAGCTTAAAAGGAAAAATGCAGATTCAAAAGCCATTGATTTAATATACAACTACAAAAGTTTTAGACCCTTAAGTAAAAGTAAGTATTCCAGCTGTTGAGAAGAACACTTAAGTTTTCTCTGATAATATTTGATTTTCATCTTCTGTTGAATTTTACATATCATACTTAAACTGTCTGAAGTAATCTTAAGTATTTAAAACTTTTGAAAAGACCTTTTGTCGTTAAAATAAATGTATCAAAGCTTTATTGGAGTCGCATTAAAAAATTAAAAAGTATTGAAATCGAGCAGAAATGCTCGATTTTTTAAAATCAAATCACAAAGAAAAAATATGATCCCTAAATATAGAAAACAGTTCAACCAGGAATTTTCACAGGAAAAATACGACCAGCTTAAAGAAAGTCTTACCCAAAAAGGAGGTATTGCACCGGCATTCCGAATATCAGAAAGCCCACTCTTTCTTACTGAAGAATTTAAAAATAAACTTCTGGATGCCAGTAACAGTATTATTGACCAAATCAAAGAAATTCCCGGCGAAATTTTATTAAAAGCTGTTCCTGATAACTGCAGAGTTCCCAATGATACACTACAACCTCATTTTTTTACGATAGACTTTGGAATCTGCCGAAGTGAAAACGGAGAGATCGAACCGCAATTGATAGAGCTTCAGGCTTTTCCTTCCTTATATGTTTTTCAAAAAACTTTTGAAGAGACCTTTTGTGAGATATACCCTTTCCTGTCAGAGATCAAAAATAAAATGCCTGCTGATGATTTTAAAAATCATTTAAAAAAACTGATCGTAGGAGATGACAATCCTGAAAATGTTATTCTCCTTGAGATTTTCCCGGAGAAACAGAAAACAGCAATAGACTTTGCATTAACAGAAAAGTTATTAGGGATAAAAACAGTTTGTCTGACAAAAGTAAAAAAAGAAGGTCGAAAATTATTTTATGAAAGCGAAGGAAATTTGGTGGAGATCAAAAGAATTTACAACCGTGTTATTTTTGATGAACTGGACAGAATTCCAGATTTGAAAGCCGGGTTCGATTTCCGTGAAGATATCGATGTAAAGTGGGTCACACATCCAAACTGGTTCTTTAAGGTGTCTAAATTCCTTCTTCCTATGCTGAAGCATGAATTTGTTCCTAAAAGTTATTTTCTGCATGAATTTCCAAAAAATGAAAGTCTTGACGATTTTGTATTGAAACCTCTATTTTCTTTTGCGGGAAGCGGTGTAAATTTAAATCCGACAAAAGAAATCACAGAAGCAATTGAAGATAAAGAAAATTATATATTGCAGCGAAAAGTAACCTATGAACCCATCTTTGAAGATATAAACGGAGAGTTTTCAAAAGCAGAAATCCGACTTCTTTATATCTGGCATGAAGATGATGAACGCCCTATCCTTTTGGAAAACCTGGGGAGAATGACAAAAGCAGCTATGGTGAATGTGGATTTCAATAAGAAAGACGCGATATGGATTGGAAGCTCCAATGCCTTTTTTAAATAAAAAAAAACAAATTTTAAATAAAAACAAATAAATGATCGAAAAAATAGCTATTCTGGGAGATTTTAATCCCATACACTACACTTTACATCAATTAAATAACACAGCAAGAGATGTACAAAAAGTATTAAAAAGAGAAATTCAGTTTGACTGGATTTCTACTGATATTTTTGACTCTAAAACTGTATTTGAAAAGCAAAATTACAAAGGATTATGGATAGCTCCGGGGAGCCCCTATAAAGATATGGACGGCGTAATTAATGCAATCAGGTATACCAGAGAAAATAACATTCCTACCTTTGGAAATTGTGGAGGTTTCCAACACATGATTATAGAATTTGCCCAAAATGTCTGTGATATACAAAATGCTGGTCATGAAGAAATAACCCCTTCTAATCCTTATCTATTAATTAAAAAACTATCATGTTCGTTAAAAGGTGAAGAAGAAACCCTTAATTTAATTGAAAAAAGCAGCTTCCTTTATCAAACTTTAAAACAGGATACAATTTTGGGGAAATATTATTGTAGTTATGGCATCAATGAAATATATACAGACAATTTAAAAGCTCACGGTATGATATTCACCTCGATTTCTGAGGATAATAATTACAGATCTTTTGAAATCAAAGACCATCCTTTCTTTGTAGGAACACTTTTTCAACCCGCTTTAACTTCAACTTTGGAAGAACCCAATCCATTGATTATTGAGTTTATAAAGAAGTCGTTAGAAAATGTAAATAGACTCATAAAATAATTATAAACCAATTGCAAGAATCTTCAAAAGATCAAATTTTATAACGCAAAAAATACTGGAAATATCAGATAATGATAATATTCTTGTATTCAGAAAAAATTAAAGTCAAATTAATGGATCCTAAAAATGTTGATGAATTAATTTACCAACCGCTTGGCCTAAAATATTCCAATGTTGAAGAAGAGGATGAATGTGGAGAGTATTCGGGGTTTAATTTTACATTAAACCATCTTAAAATAAAATTCCGCACCTCTAAAATAACCCCTACCAAAACAGGGCAGTTTGTAACCATCTGGAAAAGGGACGCAAAAGGAGAAACAGCTCCGTTTGATTCCCGTGATCCGTTTGATTTCTATCTGATTTCAGCTTCCAAAGACAATGACAAAGGCATTTTTATTTTTCCGAAAGATATACTGATAGAAAAAGGAATTGTCTCTCATGAAAAAAAGACCGGTAAAAGAGGCATAAGAGTTTACCCTGGTTGGGATCTTACAGAAAGTAAACAGGCTAAAGCTACTCAAAAATGGCAGACAGAATATTTTATTGATCTTTCACAGAATAAGGAGTCATATCTTCAAAAGGCTAAAGCATTATTGGATTTGAAATAGAGCCACTGATTTGCTTTTTCCAAAATAAAAAACGGCTGAAAATTCAGCCGTTTTTATGATTACAGATAATTTATGTTCATGAATTTTTATCGTCTTCAAGAAGCTCACGGGCCTGATACTCCTGTACCAGATCAATCGCATTGGAAATAACATCACTTAAAGCAGTAATAAACGTTCCATCTTCAGCCATACCCATTGCATGTTTCAAAGCTTCAATTTCTTTTGGTATAATCTCATAGCTCACATCTCTTCCTGCTTCATTAATACCGTCGATAATCAGACCATTGATCTCTTCTTCTGTTCTTCCTCTCAGGTGCTTTTCGTTTCTGATTATGATATAATCAAACATCCTTCCTGCGATTTTCCCACACTCCCTGATATCACTGTCACGCCTGTCACCTACTCCCGAAATGATACCGATCTTCTTTGTAGATTCTACATTTTTAAGATAATCTTCGATCGCCTCGTAACCTGAAGGATTGTGCGCAAAGTCAATCAATACTTTAAAGCTTTTAAATTTAAAAATATTTAGTCTTCCAGGTGTAAGCTGAGCACTCGGAATAAAAGTTCTTAAAGAATTAGAAATATCTTCGATTCCAAAACCGTGTAAATAACTTGCCAAACTCGCTGCCAATACATTTTCGATCATAAATCTGGCCTTTCCTTCCATTGTAATCGGAAAATCTTTGGCCTTTCCGATTCTTATTTTCCAGTCGCCTTTTTTGATGGTTACAAAACCTTCTTCGTAGATGCAGGTAATCTTCCCTTCTTTCGCAAATTTTACAATATGGGGATTGTTTTCATCCATACTGAATATCGCGATATTACTGTCGAGGTCATTGATGATTTTCATGGAATACTCATTGTCTGCGTTCAAAACGCTCCAACCGTTTTTCTTCACACTATCCAGAACGACTCTTTTTACTTTGGTAAGATCTTTCAGGTTGTGGATGTCATTCATTCCTAAATGATCTTCCTCAATATTGGTTAAAACCCCAATATCACATTGTGAAAATCCTAAACCGGAACGAAGAATCCCCCCTCTGGCAGTTTCCAGAACTGCAAATTCTACGGTAGGATCTTTTAAAACAAATTCAGCAGAAAGCGGTCCAGTAGTATCTCCTTTTGAAAGCATTGTATTTTGAATATAAATACCGTCAGAAGTGGTGAAACCTACTCTATACCCGTTACTTTTTACAATATGTGAGATCAGTCTCGTTGTTGTTGTTTTCCCATTCGTACCTGTTACCGCAATAATTGGAATGGTATAAGGTTTCCCTTGCGGATACAGCATGTCTACAACAGGAGCAGCTACATTTCTTGGAAGACCTTCGCTTGGAGCCAGGTGCATTCTGAATCCTGGCGCAGCATTTACCTCGATGATGGCAGCCCCGCTTTCTTTCAATGGCTGTGTTAAATTTTCTGCCATGATATCAATACCGCATACATCCAAGCCAATAATTTTGGAAACTCTTTCAGCCATCGTGATATTTTCCGGATGTACCATATCTGTAACATCAATGGATGTTCCTCCGGTAGAAAGATTAGCCGTGGATTTTAAGAAAACTATTTCTCCTTTTTGAGGAATTGTTTCAAGGGTATAATGAAGCTTTTCAAGAAGCTCTAAAGTATCTTTATCAACCGCGATTTCTGTAAGAACATTTTCATGTCCGTATCCTCTTCTCGGATCACTGTTTTCTTTATCTATCAGCTGCTGAAGATTGAGTTCTCCGTCACCTACTACATGGGCAGGAACTCTCCTTGCTGCCGCAACCATTTTATTATTAATAACCAAAACTCTGAAATCGTATCCTGTAATGTATTTTTCTATAATTACTTTTCTGGAATACTTCTGAGCATGTTCAAGTCCTATTTTTGCAGCTTCCCAATCATTTACATTAATGGAGGAACCTTTTCCATGATTTCCATCCAGTGGTTTCAGAACAATGGGATACCCTATTCTTTTGATAACCTCCGTTAATCCTTCTTCATCAACGATCAGGTCTCCAATGGGAACCGGAATAGCCGCATCATGCAGCATTTTTTTTGTCAGTTCTTTATTGCAAGCAATATCCACTGCAATTGAACTTGTTTTTCCGGTAATAGTAGCCTGAAACCGCTGTTGATTGACACCGTAACCTAACTGTACTAAAGAGTTTGTTCCTAATCTGATCCAAGGAATTCTTCTGGAAACAGCTTCTTCCACAATACTTCCCGTAGAAGGTCCAAGACGTACACGTTCTCTTATTTCTTTAAGCGTATGGATACAGGCATGGATATCATATTCTTGATCTTCAATCAAAGCCTGCGCTATTTTTACGGCTTCTTCCGCAGCATAGATTCCTGCATTTTCTTCAATATAATTAAAGACGACATTGTATATTCCAGGTGATTTGGTTTCACGTGTTCTTCCGAACCCCACATCCATACCAGCCAGGGTCTGTATTTCTAAGGCAATATGTTCAATAACATGTCCCATCCAGGTTCCTGTTTCTATCCTATGAAAAAATCCCCCTTCTACTCCTTCTGAGCATCTGTGGCTCATCAGGGATGGGAGTAGTTTTTGGATCCTTTCTCTGAAACCATCGATCTTATTCGTAGGATAATTTTCCATTTCCTCCAGGTCCAATCTCATCTGTATCAGCTTCTTTCTTCTGATACTCCAGATATTTGGGCCGCGTAATGCCTGTATCTTCTCAATTTTCATAATCTATTTGCATTTTTATCAGTTAACAATAACTCCTTCAAAAATCAAAGATAATGTAAAACCCTAAACGAAACTATACCACGTTTAAACATTTCTCAAAAAAGAATTAAAAAAAATTAACAATCCTAAAACATTAAAAACCATTTAAATGTGGCATGAATTTCGTCAAATGTTAAATATTTTTTAAATTTGCACACTATGATGAGACCCGTTGGAAAATTAATTATTATCGGAGGCGCTGTAAACAAAGGAAGTTTTGCAGAAACCGATTTCGATCAGAACATTGAAAAAAACCTTAATTTCTTTGAAAGAGGAATCTTGCGAAAGATCATTAATGAATCTAAGCATAAGGAAAACTCTGTCATTGAAATTGTAACGACAGCCTCACAGATCCCTCAAATTGTAGGTACAGAATATAAGAAAGCTTTTGAATTTCTTGGTGCCAAAAATGTAAATATACTTGATATACACAACCGTGAAGAAGCCAATTCTGATGCCATGGCTGCAAGAGCCAATGCTGCAGATGTTGTGATGTTCACAGGTGGAGATCAGCTTAGACTGACTTCTATCCTTGGTGGAACAAGATTTCATGACACGATATTGCTGAAATATCAGGAACAGGATTTTATCTATTCCGGAACTTCTGCCGGTGCTGCCGCAGCTTCTGAAAATATGATCTATCAGGGAAGCAGCTCTGAATCTCTCCTGAAAGGTGAAATTAAGACTACGCAGGGACTCGGATTAATCGACAATGTGATCATTGATACCCACTTTGTACAAAGAGGCAGAATCGGACGTCTTTTCCAGGCTGTCGTCAACAATCCAAGAACATTAGGAATAGGATTAGGTGAAGATACCGGACTTTTTATCTATAATGACGTAATGACTGCTGTAGGTTCCGGCCTTGTCATTCTTGTAGACGGAAGATTCATTAAAGATACCAACCTTACCAATATCAACCTTGGTGAACCTATTTCAATTGATAATCTTACCGTACACGTAATGTCTATGAACGACCATTACGATCTTACCACAAAAAAACTGACGATAGAGAATTCACAGTTTAATCCAATACCGCAGGATAAATAGCCCTAGGATTAAAGATACCCTATAAATATCATTAAACAGACTCAACCTGCCCTTCAAAAGAAAGGCAGGTTTTTTATAGGGTAAAAAACATTGCAATCAGAAACAAGCAATGAAGAATTCACAGATAATATTACGATACTGATATCAGGAAAATTCTTATCTTGTCTCTATATTTTTGAAAACAAAGGATGAGCAGTAGTTATCGTAAATTTTAATCATGATCATGAAGCTCATCATCCGAAATCCATATATCTTATGAAAATTATCATCCACGGCGGTTTTTTCTCTGAAAGCGACCAAAGCCATGAAGTAAAAACCGCAAAACAAAATTCTTTAAAACATATCGCTCAGCAGGCATTCGACTATCTTCAGACGCATTCTGCTTTTGATACCGCAGCTTATGCTGTCTCCCTTCTGGAAGACGATCCCTTATATAACGCAGGGATTGGTTCGCAGATACAGAGTGATGGCGTGATCAGGATGAGTGCAGCCATTATGGATGGAGAAACTCAGAAATTAAGCGGCGTAATCAATCTTCAGGATGTCAGGAATCCAATTTTGGTCGCTAAAGAGCTGATCAGAGAAGATGACAGAGTTTTGGGCGGAAATGGTGCTAAAATTTATGCGTCTCAACATGGTTTTGACAACTTTTCTACAGAACTGCCGCAAAGAAGAAGTGAATATGAAACCAAACTTAAAAACGGAGGAAAAGGAACCGTAGGCTGCGTTGCCCTGGATAAAGAAGGAAAACTGGCCGTAGCAACCTCTACCGGAGGGAAAGGTTTTGAGATTCCCGGAAGAATTTCAGACTCAGCAACAGTAGCTGGAAATTATGCCAATTCAATTTGTGCAGTAAGCTGTACGGGCGTAGGCGAAGACATCGTAAGCAATGCCACTGCTGCCAAAATCGTTACGCGAACAACAGATGGAATGAGTCTGAAACAGGCTTTTACCAAGACTTTTGATGAACTTAAAACAATTGACGGATTCGCAGGAGCTATTGCCATTGACAAAGACGGAAACATATGCCATCAGGATTCTTATCCTACAATGGTCTTCGCAAGTTTTGATGGAGAAGCGTTTCAGGTCTTCCAATAATTTTAACATTTTTTTATCATCTGATTTATTTTTTTGGCACGTATTTTACATGTTAATAAGTAACAAATTTTAATACACATTTTAAAAAATAGAAATCATGGGAAATAAGACAAAAGGTTTATTAGCTTTACTAGGTATTGGTGCTTTAGCATATTGGAAATACAAAAATTCTTCACCTGAAGACAAGCAGGCTGTAAAGGATAAAATCAATACAGCTAAGGATAATCTAAACAAATGGGGAAATGATGTCAAAAACAAAGCTAATGATGTGGCTTCCCAGGTTCAGAACAAAGTAGATGAAGCAAAAACAAAAGCAGAAGATTCTTTAAGCTAAAAGCATATTAGTTTTTTTAACATTCATATATAGAAAGTCATCGCAGTCTTAGGATTACGATGACTTTTCTTTATCATAGCCGAATGGCAGATTCCATGCCTTTTAACGGGCCAATTCTAAAATTAATCTCTTTTATAAAAATCTATTGACCAAGCAGTTTTCTCTTTTGCTCAGTAAACTCTTCTTCACTTAAAACTCCGCTTTCTCTTAGTTTTCCCAACTGCTCCAGCTGAATTAAAGTACCTGACTGAGAAGGATTCTGAAAATATTCTTTGGGACGGGACATGAAATCTCTTACTTTTTCGCAAAATAATTCTGCCTCATACTTACCAACACCATCAATCGCTACCACATCATCTGATACATGAATGTCTATAGATCCTAACAACAGTGCGGTTTCATATTGTATAGAGCTTATTTTATCGTAGGAAAAATCTTCTACTTTCAATCCATACATAAACTCTTTGTCTACGAAAATCAGTCTTCTGTCGGTAGCAACCAGAATAATATGATGTTTTGTTGCTTTGCTTCTACCTTCAACAAGGTATACGATTTTTTCATTTTTTGAAAGGACATCAGGTAATTCACGGATCTCTTTTCTTGCAAAAAATGTCGGATTGATATCCAACTTTTCCAATTCCTCTTTTATTTCGTCAAGTCTTGATCGTTCGCTCATAGCAGTAGTTTAGAAGCGTAAATTACTATTTCTTTCCGAAAAATAATTGGATTGGTTTTAAAATTTAAAGTCCCATCAAATTACGATAGAGGTATAATCACTGTAAAGTTTCCATCCTATTGATTCATAAAGAGCCTTTCCTTCCTCTGTTGCTACTAAAAAGTTATGGTAAACACCTTTCGATAAGGCTATTTTCTCGAGTTCCCGCATCAGAAATGTAGCAAGACCTTTTCTCTGGTGTATTTCTTCTGTTACAATTCTGTCATAGACAGCCAGATCATCAACAAGTACAATACGACCAATAGAAGCCAGTTCTCCGCTCTGGTTCATGATTTTGATTGCTGTTGTAGAGTTATATTCTTCGTATTCAATTTTATAACCCGCACAAAGGTGTGAATCATAAGTTTTCATTGATCCGAAGCAGGACATCATATATCCGGGAGGCTGTATTTTCCACTTTTCGGGTACAACTTTATTTATTTCATCACGGGAATTACACACTTTAAGATAGATCCACGGTTCTTCAATCTGCTGGGAAAGCTCGATAAAATCCTCATTGAGTTCGGAAAAAACATATCTCTCTTTTTGCTGTTCCTCTCCTACCTCTACCTTAAAACCAGATTTGTATTTTACAGGAAGAGGAAGTTTTCTGGATAATGACCATGCTGTCAGCCATTTTTCCAGAATGTCGTGAGATACTTTAGCATTCATCGTCTTACTTTATGGTTACGAAAGCTGGCCCAAGAGTTTCTTTTTCTGTTCCGCAAATTCTTGCTCAGTAAGAATTCCGCTCTCTCTTAGTTTTCCCAGTTTTTCAAGCTGACTGAAAATAGCCTCCGAAGATACTTCAGTGGCTTCAGCTGTTTTATCGTGAGGCTTCGGTTTGTTATAAATTTCTTTGATGAAACTGTAAAACCGTTCTGCATCTTCCCGGTCACAGAAACATTCAAATTGCACAATTTTATCTTCCGTATGCAGCTTGATGATTGGAGATAACGGATTGTTTACGATACTGACTTCGTTAATGGTTTCGTTCGGATACTCATTGACAATCACATTTGAAAACATTCCCTTTGACACGGAAAGCATTCTTTGATGCGTTACCAGCAAAACACCTGCATCTAAAGACTTTAAAAGCTGCGCATCTGTGGCCGCAATAATTCTTTCATTTGCACTGAGTATTCCGGGAAGTTCTTTTATCTCTCCTTTAGTGAATATGGACAGGTTCGCGTTTACCTGTTCCAGTTCATATTTTATTTCTTTCAGTCTCCTTTTATAAAACTTGCGGGAATCAGCACTACTGGAGACCAATCCGGGTTGTGTACCTTCAAATTTCGAGACACCCGGTTCAATACTTTTTTCCTGAGACAGATTTTCCGGTTCCGTTTTTCCGTTTTGTACAAGGCTTTTAATGTTATGGATACTGAATGTGCTGAGATTATACAACAGTTCCTGATTGATACTGCTCACTTTATCCAGGCATTTATTACATAGATTTCCGCCGTCTAAAAGTTTATTTTCGCCTAAAAGAGTATCTATTGACGTCAGTTCAGCATTGCATAATGCACAAGTGTTACTCATTTTTTGTTGGTTTTAAAGTTTAGCCAGAAGTTTTTTCTTCTGTTCTGCAAATTCCTCTTCCGTAAGAACTCCCATTTCACGAAGCTTCCCCAGTTTCTCCAGCTGTTCAAAAACTACTGCGGAGGTTTCTTTGTCACTACTCTGCTGAGATTGCTGTGGCTGCTGAACTGTTTGCTGAGGAATAGGCTGCGCCTGTTGTGGTCTGATCTGATCTACAGAAGAACGACTGATATGGTTTTGTACCGCATCGCAGAAGTTTTTGGCAGCGCTTTTTATGTACAATTTAAATTCTGCGGTGAAGCCAGGCGTAAATACTTTCAGAGTTGAAGATATCAGACTTGTATCATGCTGTATTAAAGTGACTTTATGAAGAGGAAATTCATTTTCAAAAACACCACCAAAAAACTTTTTGTCAACGAAAATTATTCTCTTTTCCGTTGCAATCACAATTCCTTCCAAATCATTGTAAAGATATTTACCTTCTGCGATGGCAATCAGTTTTTCATTTTTATCGAGAACATTCACCAGTTCCTCCACTTCACTATTTACAAAAATACTGAGTTTAGCTCCTGTTGCTACAATCTGATCTTTTATTTCATCAAGTCGCGAGGGTGCGTCTGCTGTATACGTAAACTGAATACTTTGCGATGGTGTCGGAACAATGTCCAGACCGGAAGGCTCCACTATATCAACCCTCTCCGATTCAGTAACCACCTCGGGTTCCTGATCTCCTTCAAGTACCATATCTCTTATCTGAACAATGCTGTAATTCACAAGATCAGAGACAAGATCTTTATTGATATTTGTAGCTTTATTCAGGCACTTATTACAGAGAATTCCTCCGTCTGACAGTTTATTTTCGCCTAAAAGCGTATCCATGGATGTAAGCGGAGTTCCGCATAAAGCACATTCAGTGTTCATCTACGTTTTATGTTTAATAGTTTAATGATTAAATGCCAGACAGTATTTGCATTAATCCAAATTACAAATTTGTGTTTACAATGAAAGATATTATTATAATCTTTCAGGTGATTTTTTCTTTTGTGATGAAAATTTTTCCTCTGGTATGATTTCCCCCACTAGTATTAATTTTTGTTTTAAAAATAAGTATTTTTTACAACCTGTCAATTAGTTTTATTCATAAGAAGTATTTTTTGCCCCTAATCTGCTTGATTTTTTAAACTTGCTCTGTCATTTTCAGTATTATAAATTAGCCAGACAAATTGTACTACCGTTTCAAACCAACAGATATAGGGATATGATGTTGTAACTATTCGGGAAATCCTGTATTTTTATCAAAACATATCTTGTCCCATCTCAAACATAATACATGATAAAACAAATGACATCTTAAAATGAAGAGCTTAATAAAACCGAATCCCGGTGATTTATTTTATATTCCGGCAATCGGTATTTTGAATGAAGAAGGGTTTGTTATAGCCCGCTATATAGAATTAATTAAACCTAATTTAGGTCATTTGATTGAGGTTTTTGATCATTTTTACACCGAGCCTCCCAAGGATATTTCGGATGTAAAAACAACAGAAAGGCTATTTAGACCTATCTTTTGCAGTATGCGTTTTGCTGACATTCCCAGATGGAAAAAATTATTCAGCGATCCGGATTATGATAAGTCTGAATCTGGATATGAACACATATCTTTTGCATTTGGTCAAAATATATGGATTGGTGGTGAAACTAAAATGGCAACGCCGGAGCAGCTGGTCAATATTGAACCATCAATTTGTTGGCGTATGAGCCATATCATATTTAGGGTTATGGCTCATTTAAAAGGCTCATTGTCAAAAGATGAAGTGATGGATTACCACAAGCTACCAGTAGAATACAGAGTAGATGATGATGGCGCCATTAAAACAGTTCATGAAATTGCAGAACGTATGCACAATCAATTTACGGTATGGGGAAAAATGTAAATTCCGGATTATCGGAGCTATTACATCCCACTGTTGAATAAAAAAAGATTGGCTGATTATAATCAGCCAATCTTTTTTGTTATTTTCTACATGCAAAAAATATTTGCAGCTATTTCTCAGAAGATTTTAAAGACCTAAAAATTCTTCCAAAGAAACTGTTTTCTGTTCTCCCGCTTCTAGATCTTTAAAAGTAACGGTATTATTTTTAATCTCTTCTTCTCCTAAGAAAACAAGATTTTTGATTCCCTTCTTCTCCGCATAAGTAAACTGTTTGTTCAGCTTTGAGTTTTCCGGGTAAAGTTCTGCAGAGATCCCTTTTTCCCTTAACTGCATGATTATTTTCAACGCTTCTACCGTTCCCTCTCCTCCGAAATTGGCAAACAGATATTCTACCTTGGTTGATGCTTCTTCAGGGAAAAGATTAAGCTCTTCCATGACCAGGTACACCCTATCCAGACCAAATGAGATTCCAATTCCCGGAATATTTTTAACACCAAAAACTTCGGTAAGATTGTCATATCTTCCACCTCCACCGATAGATCCCATCGCCACCTCATCGGCTTTTACTTCGAAAATAGCTCCTGTGTAATAATCCAAACCTCTGGCCAGCGTAATATTGAATACCAGGTTCTGCATGTTTACTCCAAGGTTTAGAGACTGTGTAAGAACAAATTCCAATTCCTCAACTCCTTTCAGGCCTATTTCGCTGTCTGCAAATTTCTCTTTTAACTGAAGAAGGTTTTCCAGAGCGTCATCTGACTGGTTAAACAAAAATTCTAATTTATCTATGGATTCCTGAGAAATTTCTCTTTCCAATAATTCTTTAACAACACCTTCTTTACCGATCTTGTCAAGTTTATCCAAAGCCACTGTAAACTCGATCAGCTTCTCTGTAATCCCGGCATATTCAGCAAGACCTGAAAGAATCTTTCTGTTGTTCATATGAATAGTTACAGGAATTTTAAGGTCTGAGAATGACTTCAGGTACAGTTGAACCAAATCCACCTCCTGCAGCAGACTTTCGCTTCCTACCACATCTGCATCACATTGGTAAAATTCTCTGAATCTGCCTTTTTGAGGACGGTCTGCCCTCCACACTGGCTGGATCTGGTAGCGTTTATAAGGGAATGTCAATTTTCCATGATTCATGGCCACAAATCTTGCAAAAGGTACCGTAAGGTCATAACGGAGTGCTTTGTCTGAAATTTGAGCAATAAGTTTTTGATGACTTTTATTGTCCCAATCTTCTTGGTTGGCTTTTGAGGTATAATCTCCTGAATTTAAAATCTTAAAGATCAGTCGGTCCCCTTCTTCTCCGTATTTTCCTGTTAATGTAGAAAGATTTTCAAAGCTTGGAGTTTCCAATGGCTGAAATCCAAATAATTCAAAATTATTCTGTAAAATATTGATGATATATTTTCGTCTTGAAACTTCCTGTGCTGTAAAATCTCTTGTTCCTTTCGCTAAACTTGGCTTCATTTTTATAATTGATAAATGATATTAATATTATATATGCTTCAACCTATCCAAACGTTCTCAACTACAAAGCAAAACACTTAAGTTTTATTGAAGTTCATTATAAAAACGGTTGACAAGAACACTTAAGTTTTTGAAAATCTTTGATTCTCTCCTTTAAATCATTTTAAATGTATAAAGGATCAAACTTTAAACATACATTCTCTAAAGCCTTTTTTTAGAATAATTTTTACAGATTGAATAGATAAGCAGTGCAAAAATAAGGAATTGCAAGGACTTTTCCGAAACATAAAAAAACTGAGGAAGGAATCTTCCCCAGCTTTCGATGCATTATCATCATTCACTATGAAAAGTCAAATGCTTTCCAGGATCTCCAGAATCTCTTCTCCATAGTTTTCAATCTTATGTTTTCCGAAACCTTTGATCTCCAGAAGCTCTTCTTTTTTTGCAGGTTTATATTTTGCCACAGATGTCAGCTCTTTATTGCTCGCGATAAAGTAAGTCGGGAGGTTCTGTTCCTTAGCCTTCTCAGACCTCCAGTATTTCAGGGCATCCAAAATTTTTTCTTCATCAGCGTTTAAAAACTCATTATCTGCAGTATATTTTACTGCCTTTGGTTCCTTCACTGTATTTTTAGCGGTTTGCAGCTCTTCAAAATACAGAACAACGGACCAATAACATTCATCACTTACAAAAGCGGTTTCCACTTTTATAATCTCGTTCACTTCCAGAAAAGCATCGAGCATCTTCTGATCTTTGTAGAGAAATTCTTCAGGAAGTCGAATTTTAAAAACTTTTACTTTCATCATTTGTATTTTTAGAATTACTTGCCTCCCAAAAGAAGAATTTCTTCTACGCGAATCTCTGTTATATAGCGCTTAACGCCATCTTTATCATCATACGATCTGTATGTAAGTTTGCCTTCAATGGCTATTTCCTTTCCTTTAGGAGCATACTTCTGAAGAATTTCAGCCGCTTTTCCAAAGGCAATCAGATTATGCCATTGCGTTTCTTCTACCTTTTCACCTTTTGCATTGGTGTAATGGTCGGTAGTAGCCAAAGACACACTTGCTTTTACATTTCCACTTTCGAAGTTTACCATTTCAACTTCTTTACCTGTGTAACCAATTAATGTTACTTTGTTTCTTAGTGACATAGCTTTTAAATTTTTAAGATTAATAATTTAGATAAGAGACGTTCACTGTCTTTCTCAAATATCTGTTGCAAAGATTGTTACCGGGTGACACCATAGTCGGTTATAAACTATTTAAATTCGTTTGTAGTCGTTTGTAAATGGATATTAAAGAAAAATTGGTGAAGATGTTATCAAAAAAAATCATCCTTCAAAATAAATCTGTACAGCCTATTTTCTCATGAGCTCTTATTTGAATTGAAACCTCTCTCATTCTCCAACTAAATCCAATTTCCATTCTAAAAAAACATTTTACTTTATATCCTTTTTAATGAATAAAATAAACCTTTACAACTGAAAATTTTCAAAATACTGCTCTTTTAAAAATTTCCAAAAAAGTTTGTTGTTTAAATAATTCAGTATTTCTAACTTGAATGAATTATTATTCAAAAACACCGTTATGATGAACAAAAATATCTCTAATTCCGAGAAGATTTCCGAGCATCACATTCCGGGAATCAACCGCGTAGTAAAACTTGACATTATCATTGAAGGACGGATCATCCGTCATTTCAAACACCTCAGCCTCCGACAGAGTATAAAAAGCCATCATCATTTTGACCTTAGTCTCGCTCATGATACTCTGGAGGAAATCCAGAATCATAATCTGGAAGAAGCAATGAAGTTTTTGGGGAAACGCCTCACCCTGGTTTTTACCTATAAGGATATGGAAAACAGCCCTGAAAGAACTTTTGTAGGACTGATCACCCATGTAGAATTCAGCCAGAAAAAGATGAGCCTTGGGGATATCGTCCTGAAAGGAGAAAGTCCTACCATACTGATGGACTCTGCCATTCATACCCAGAGCTTCGGAGGAAGCCAGCCTGTGAATACATCTATTATAGCCGAAAGAATCATCCGGGAAACACTGGATGCCGGCAAATTCGACTATATCATAAATTCGGGGAATAACAGTTATATCAACTACAGTACGCAATATAAAGAAACCCATTATAATTATCTGTCAAGGCTGGCAGAGACCTATGGAGAGCAGTTGTATTATGATGGGGAAACTTTGCATTTCGGGAAGATCCCACCTCCGGAACAATCCATACGGCTTGTCAGCGGAAGTCATGTAAGCGACATCACCGTACAGCTTAAAGCCGTCCATATCAAACCTGAATTTTTCGGCTATAACCCTGCCAAGAACGAAAAATTTTCCAGTTCAACTGCAGATATCAGACATCAGGGATACCTTGCTGCGAAAGCTTACGAGCTTAATGGTACAATCTACAAAACACGGTCACTGAATCCTTCTCCTATTAATGCCAATACATTTCTGGATGTAGATGAGGTCCAGAAAAGTGCTGCGGGAAGCGCTGCTGTAGAAGTTTTTAAGGTTTCAGGAAATACAAGCATTCCTTTTCTGTATCCGGGCTGTACAGCAGATTTGGAAATGAAAAAGCCCGACAGCAGTGAAACCTCCTATTTTACCAGACTGATGATCACCGAAATATCTCATGAGCTAGATACCAACGGTATATATACCGGATCATTTGAAGCCGTCGCAGAAGGAACCGGATACCTTCCCGCACCAAAATTCAAAACTCCAAAAGCAGAACCACAGATAGCCACTGTTGTCTCCAATGCAGACCCCCTGAATCAGGGACGGATACAGGTAAAGTTTGGCTGGCAGCTGAATGATACTACTCATTTTATCCGTATGATGAGTCCAGATGCGGGAGGAACCGGAGCAGTACCCCAAAACAGAGGATGGGTATCTATTCCCGAAGTAGGTGATCAGGTAATGATCGGTTTTGAATACCATCATCCAGATTTTCCCTTTGCAATGGGGGCTATGTTTCCCGGAGATCTTGCTGTAGGCGGAGGAATCGACAATCAGATTAAATCCAGACAGACCAGAAGTGGAATAAAATCCATTTTTAATGATGGCGAAGGAAGCGCCCTTCTTGAAGATTCAAATGGAAGCAGCTGCTTCATGGACGGTAAAGGAAGTGTGAAAGTAACAGCACCTAAAGACATCATCCTTCATGCGGGTGGAAATATCATCATCAGTGCAGGACAGGACGTCAGTATATTGGCAGGAAATCACATGAATACATCAGCAACAATGAATTATACGCAGACGGTAGGAGTACATTATATCAATACTGTAGCGGGAAATGCGAGTTATCTGATTAGCGGAAAACTTACGGAACTGATAGAAGGCGATGTACGCAGTGAAACGAAGAAAGGAAAAACTGTCGTGAATAATGATGAAGGAATTGAAACATTCAGCAACTCATCCATCACCAGACATGCGCAAAATGAGATTCAGAACAACAGTGCTGAAAAAAGCAAATTTCACTAAAAACATAACCATGAGCAGGACGAGAATTATTAAAGGTAAACTTACCGAAATAACGGAAGATGACTACAATATGTATTCTATATCTGACATTATATGCAGGTCGAAAGGTGAAATCCAAGAAAAGGGCATTAAAAAAGGAATACGCTTCGGAATGCCCCGATATGCCAAAGGTTTGGAACTCCCAGCGAAATGTGTAGTCCATTTCAGACCCAAAGACAACTGGAAAGGAGAAGATTATGGCTTTGACTGGATGAGGCTTGGAGAAACGGAGGCCTTTGGAGACACCTATTACGAAGAAATTATTGCAGAACAATACAAAGACGCCTCTTTTAAAACACTGGAAAATGATCTCAATGAATATGATGGTTTTTTCAAAACATCATCGGTGATGTTCGCAAAACTAAGAAACGAATATGGCGTATACAGCATCCCCTGGAAGAAAAAATCTGATGGCAGTGCGGAAGATTATTTTTGTTCCTGGCTTTCTGTATACCCTTCTTTTATAAAGGATACGGCAGGAAATCTTGTGCCATCAGGTTTTGGTAATACCACAGCCTTATTAAGCCTTATCGTAGAAGCAGATGAAGAACCTGAAACACTAAGGTTTAAAGAAAATCCACACTTTAAGATCGATCCGATGGAGATCACGGTAAAATCTAAAGGAAAACATGACCTTAAAGACTATGTCACCATAGAATGTCTGGAAGAGTTCTCTACGGATCAGGTTATAGAAGTATATGCCATATCTAAAGATATGGAGGGTAAAGAAACTGAACACTTAGCCGGTAAACTGAAGGTCTGGGCCAATGATTCTTCCAAAAGAAAGAATGCGAAAGTGCTATTGGTCGAAGTAAAAACCCCTATCATTTCAAGAAGCTCAAATATAGGATCTTCCATCGGGCAAAAAGAACTATTTGAAAAATATCTGAAACAGGCATTGATAGAGGTTGAAGTTGAAACCTATTCTTTAGACTTGTCAACCGATGTAAACCTGCAGTCCGGAGGAAAATATGTTGATGGCACTACGATATTGGCATATTATGAGGCTGTAGATACGATCCCAACTGAGCATGCAACGGACTATATGAACCTGGTATTTTATCTTAACAGAAAACTTCAGGAGGATTTAAAAAGTAAAAAAGAAAATGAATACAAATACAATAAATATTTCATTGCTTTTTATATGGGTGAGAACGGAGGAAAAAAAAATAAAATGAATATTTACAAAAGCCTTAACGGTTACGCTCTTGCTGATTTTGTAGTCCTCTTTGCTAAAAAGAATGATGAAACTGCAAGTCATGAATTTCTTCATACCAAAGGAGTTCCTCATAGCTTCACGAATAGCGTTGCAGACCTTAATGCGGCGTATACTTATATTTATGCAAAAACTGAAAATATCATGGACTATTCTCATCATTTAGGAAAACAAAGGTACAGTCTTTGGAAGTGGCAATGGAAAACAGCAAACTCTAAAATAACAAGCTTATGAAAAAATATATTTTACTGTTATTACTAGTTAATATCTCCTGCAAAGCACAAAACAAACATTTTATGATACCTGAAATAGATAATAAATTTGAAAAATTTGATTCTGTGAAATTTAATGAATCAAAAAAGGAAAACCCTAATGTTTTAAGAGAGTTTTTGTATAATGGGACATATATAGAAAAAGATCAGGGTACTTATGGGAAAGGCTATTTAGCGACTTCACCAAACTCTTACTATACAATAACAAAAATATACTATCCTAATGGAAATATAAAAAGCAAAGGAATGGATATGCAAATAAAATTTCCAGTATAAGTTAAGCTACATTTTGATAAATTTCGTTTTGATTATTAAATTCTTCTATTGTTTTGTAATTTAGGGTACTGTGACGTCTTTTTTTATTGTACCAGATTTCAATGTATTCAAATATTTCCATTCCCATTTTTTCTTTTGTTA
>NZ_JPRI01000005.1 GCF_000737765.1 Chryseobacterium vrystaatense
TCAGGTTGTTTGAAATTCTTAATTATACCTACAATGGCGAAAAAGAAGGTGCATTGAGACCATGGGTCTTAAATATGCCTTACAAAGAAAGAGCGATTCCCCAGGAAATGGTTTTTACCTGGGAAACAGGTAAAGAAAAGCAGGAACAGCGAAATGCCAGGGCATTTTTTGATTGGGAAAAAACGAATGAAGCGTTTAAAAAAGCAGGAAGCCCAATAGATATGCAGGTAAAAATTGCTGCCGATAATCAAACTGTTGAAATTTTACTGAATGGTAAGCCATTAGAAACGGACAGTATTCGTATTTATCAATGGTCGGGAAATTATAAAGAAAGTTATAAGTGAAAAATACATATCGAAGAGGTATGACAGTGAACCGTATCGTGTATGGGTTACGTGGTATTGTATGTTTCGTACTCTGTATTCATTTAACACAATGTCAAAAAATGAATGATAAAAAAATGGCTTTTCATGTTGAAATATCTCATCCGGATAATAAATATCAGATCACTCCTGTATTTGACAAGATAAAAACATTAGAAGGAACCCATGCAGGATTGCCTTATGGAAGTTCTTCCGGAAGTTGGGGGGATTCAGGATCAGTATGGACAGAGCAGTACGGAACTCCTATTGGTGCTGATATTACTTATTATGCTGATTATGAAAATGTTTATTATCATCTGGATATTGATTTCCCTGTTGATACCATAAGTGATTATATGGAACGGGCATATTCAAGGAAAGAAGATAAACAAGGAGAAACTAAGGAATATAGAAGATTAGGTAGAGGTTTCGAATCTGGAGGAGGAAAAGCTTATGACAGCTTTTCTACACTGGTTTTTGGTTTTGCTCCAAAAGGCATGGTTGTGGTCTGGCTTAATTTTGGAAATACGCGCATTGAGCTTGGTCGTTATCAGGCAAAACAGGTTACGGATCCTGCAGAAATTACTAAAGCTAAAGAGAAATATATGAGGGTATATCGTATAAGCCCGGAACGTTATAAAGAATCTCAACAGGAATATTTTATTCCCGATGCGAGTCCTAAGCAATGGGATGATTACAGACAACGTTACCATTGGCGTCCGGTAGTCAGTTCTGTCAATCCTAAATTCAGGTTGTTTGAAATTCTTAATTATACCTACAATGGCGAAAAAGAAGGTGCATTGAGACCATGGGTCTTAAATATGCCTTACAAAGAAAGAGCGATTCCCCAGGAAATGGTTTTTACCTGGGAAACGGGTAAAGAAAAACAGGAACAGCGAAATGCCAGGGCATTTTTTGATTGGGAAAAAACGAATGAAGCGTTTAAAAAAGCAGGAAGCCCAATAGATATGCAGGTGAAAATTGCTGCCGATAATCAAACTGTTGAAATTTTACTGAATGGTAAGCTATTAGAAACGGACAGTATTCGTATTTATCAATGGTCGGGAAATTATAAAGAAAGTTATAAGAGTACAAAAGATTAAGCTTTCAACAGACTACATTCTTATGACAGTTTTTCACATGGTTATTCAGTTTTACTCTCAAAAAAGAGGATGCATCTTTTATAGTATAGTAGACATTACCAAACCAACCTGTACAGAATCAGTGGGTTTAAAAATATGAGCATGGAGAATAAGCAGTGTATGGCTGTATACTCATCAATACAAAGAAGCAGACAACTTTTATGTGAAAATATTTCCACGTTAATCCAATAAAAACCCCCGATTATACTGGGGTTTTATTTTTATCCTGTCATTTTGTCATATTTTTTTGAATGGTACAGATATTGAGAAATTGAGAATGTAAATTAACAATATAAAAATTAGAAAAAATATAAATATTATGAGTAAAATAATTGGAATTGACTTAGGAACAACCAACTCATGCGTTGCTGTAATGGAGGGTAAAGACCCTGTTGTTATCCCTAACGCTGAAGGTAAAAGAACGACTCCATCTATTGTAGCATTTACAGAAGATGGTGAAAGAAAAGTGGGGGATCCTGCAAAAAGACAGGCTGTAACGAATCCAAAGAAAACTGTATACTCTATCAAGAGATTTATCGGTACTCATTTTAAGGAAGATGCTAAAGAAATTTCAAGAGTACCTTATGAAGTAGTAGCAGGACCAAATGATACCGTAAAAGTAAAAATCGACGACAGAGAATATACTCCACAGGAAATTTCTGCAATGACCCTTCAGAAAATGAAGAAAACTGCTGAAGATTATCTTGGACAGGAAGTAACCAGAGCAGTAATCACTGTTCCTGCATATTTCAACGATGCACAGAGACAGGCTACTAAAGAAGCCGGAGAAATCGCAGGTCTTATCGTAGAAAGAATCATCAACGAACCTACAGCTGCAGCATTAGCTTACGGTTTGGATAAAAGCCACAAAGATCAGAAGATCGCTGTATATGACCTTGGAGGAGGTACTTTCGATATCTCGATCCTTGATTTAGGTGACGGTGTATTCGAAGTATTGTCTACAAACGGTGATACGCACTTAGGAGGTGATGACTTTGATGATGTAATCATCAACTGGATGGCAGACGAGTTCAAAGCTGAAGAAGGAGTAGAGTTAAAAACTGATGCAATTGCACTTCAGAGATTAAAAGAAGCTGCTGAAAAAGCAAAAATCGAATTATCTTCTTCTGCACAGACAGAAATCAACTTACCATATATCACAGCTACAGCTACAGGTCCTAAACACTTAGTGAAGACTTTAACTAAAGCTAAATTCGAGCAGTTAGCTTCTGATCTTGTAAGAAGATCTATGGAGCCGGTAGCAAAAGCGTTGAAAGATGCAGGTTTATCAACCTCTGATATCGATGAAGTACTATTGGTAGGAGGTTCTACAAGAATCCCGATCATTCAGGAAGAGGTAGAAAAATTCTTCGGTAAAAAACCTTCAAAAGGAGTTAACCCGGATGAGGTAGTGGCTGTTGGAGCTGCTATTCAGGGAGGAGTATTGACAGGAGACGTTACAGATGTATTGCTTCTTGACGTTACACCGCTTTCTCTGGGTATCGAAACAATGGGGTCTGTATTCACTAAATTAATTGATGCAAACACTACGATCCCAACTAAAAAATCTGAAGTATTCTCTACAGCTTCTGACAATCAGCCAGCGGTAAGCATCAGAGTAGGACAGGGAGAAAGAGCAATGTTCAACGATAACAAAGAGATCGGAAGATTTGATCTTTCTGATATTCCACCTGCACCAAGAGGAGTTCCTCAGATCGAAGTAACTTTCGATATTGATGCCAACGGTATCTTAAGCGTTTCTGCTAAAGATAAAGGAACAGGAAAAGAACAGACGATCAAAATTCAGGCTTCTTCAGGTCTTTCTGACGAAGAAATCGAAAGAATGAAGAAAGAAGCTCAGGAAAACTCTGCAGCAGATGCTAAGAGAAAAGAAGAAGTTGAAATCTTCAACAAAGCTGACGGATTGATCTTCCAGACTGAAAAGCAGTTAAAAGAATTCGGTGATAAACTTTCTGCTGACAAAAAAGCAGCAGTAGAAGCAGCTCACACAGAATTGAAAGCCGCTTTCGAAACTAAAAATGTTGACGAAGTAAAAGCTAAAACAGAAGCTTTGGATGCAGCATGGATGGCCGCTTCAGAAGAAATGTATGCAGCAGGACAACAGGCTCAGGGTGGAGACGCCGGAGCAGGTGCTCAAAACGCTGGAGCTAATGCAGGAGGTGCAGATGATGTACAGGATGCAGACTTCGAAGAAGTAAAATAAGCAGTCACAGACTGATAAAATAGGAATCCCCTCGCGTGAGCGAGGGGATTTTTTGTTGCATTTTAAAAGGAAAAACACAGTTAACATTTTTTTCTATTTTTGCGAAAACAAATAATAACCATATATGGACCCTATTTACTCTAAAAAACAATCTTATATCATAGGTTTTTCTTCATTATTACTTTCATTACTGGGAATGATTGCAATAGGTAAGACCTATCAGCTCATTAAAAATGCTACAGTATATGGGGTGCAACCTTCAGAATCATCAAATATATTTTGGCTCTTTAAACCACTGTATCTGATGTTGGGAACAACAAAAACGGCGTTTGATGCCTGGGAGTTTTTTATTCTCGCTATGCTGTTTTTGGGCAGTATTATTTTCTTTCTCAAAAAAGGAAAAGATACTAGGCTAATTGCTTTTGCCTTTTCTGTTATCCTGATTTCAAATTTAGTAAGCTTTCCAAGCTATATCATTTACATCATAAAAGGTGTCGCAAAAACTGAAGGTGCAGGAAAATTGCATTATTTTATTTTTATCAATGCAGCCCTTTCAATAGTATATTTTGGTCTTAGTTTTTATATTTTGAAGACCATAAAAAAGGCTAAGGTCTTGGACATTATTACTACTGAATCGGGTACGACGATTAAAGATACTCCGAAAGGCCAGCGCTTTTTTCATTTTATAATTGATACCTTAATCATGCTTTTGGTATTTTTCCCTTTGCTGCTGCTGATCGCTGATAGTTCTTCAAAAAATGATTTTTTAAAAGCGTTTTTAAAGAATGAATTGGCATTGCTTGCGTTCGTTTTTGTGGTTCGAATGATCTATTATCCTTTCTTTGAAATCATTTTTGGTTCCACACCAGCAAAATTTCTTACAGAGTCGCGTGTCGTGAATTATCTTGCCAAGCATCCGTCCGGATCAAATGTTTTCCAAAGGACATTATGCAGGAGCATTCCTTTAAATCCAGTATCATTTTTCTGGAAAATGGGTTGGCATGATTCGTTATCTAATACCCATGTAGTCAAAGAAAAGAGAACGGGATTCAAAACGTGGTATCTTCTGTTTATATTGCTGATCTTTATTCCTTATATCACATTTTATTATTTAGGAGAGGAGATGATTGGAAAATATGAGCAGCAAAAGGAATATACGCTAACGCAAGATTATATCTACAGTTTTAATGATCACAGTATTCAGAATATAAACTCAGATCAGGCTTTTACCCTACGTGAACTGGGATCGCAGGATTATGAAGTGGTAATTTTAAAAGTTGAAAAAGTAAATGGCAACGAAGTGGTTTGCCGGAAGATCATTCATCCCAAAACATTTACTACTGGATATTTTGACGTTCAGGAACTTTACAGGCAGCAAAAAGATTCAGCTGAAACCTACATTCTGAATAAACAGGATTTTCAAAATGCAGCTCCAAAATACCTGACCCAGATGGATGATAGCCGTAGAAATGGTGCGGATTTCTTTAAAAATGGCAAAAAATATGAAATCAAGAATATCTACACGTTGAGTTCGCCCGTTCTTGTTGAACCCAACTATTGGTCAGAAGATGAATACCGCAGAAGTGCAATCGGAATTATTTTTCAGAACAACGGCAAAAGTGGAAAAATACTTTCAGTAAAAAATCTTGAAGGCGACGTAAAATGGACGGATCATTTTCCGGTCGACATTAAAAACTCTAAGAAAGATGGTAATATTTACCTGAAAGCAGAAAATCTAAAGCCCGACGAAAATTTTTCTGTTGAACTGCTGGTAGAAGATTCATTAAAACATCGCCAGCTATATAGGGTAGACAGAAAACAAAAACCTTATATTCATTTTAATATTTATCAGCTTAATTAAACATCTTCAGGAAATTTGCCTGTGGAGCTGTTTTTAAAAATAAATAAAATAGAGTTGTAAGTAAGCTTACACTTTATTCATTATACAGCCGTAGTAAACATTGTTTACTGCGGTTTCTTTTATTGGGATCACTATCTTAATCGAATGGTCTTTTGTTTTGAATTGAGTGTTAAATTTTGGGGTTATAAAGTATGTAATGAGTAATGTTTAAATTATTATTAATAAATAATCATATCATTTATTTCATTCATAAATTTTTATTTGGTTTTAATTTGTACTTTTGTTTTTATTTAGAATAATTAAACATTAATAATAAATCAATGAAATTTAAACACTACAAAACAGTTAGTGGTTAATCTCAATCAATTAATCTCTATACGATTTGTAGGCATTATTAAAAACTTAAAAAAACTATGGAACAGCAAACTAAAAGAATTGCAACACTGGATTTAATTAAGGGAATGAGTGTAATCGGAATGATTATTATCCACACCTTACTCATCAATGCGAATGTAAAATCCCAGTCAGAATCAGTTATTGGGAGCTTTATTGTCTTTTTGGGCAGAGGAACGGCTATTTTTATGATCTGTATGGGGATCACATTGATGACCTCCAGACATCAAAGTCTAAAAAGCGCAATCAAAAGAGGAGGCATGCTTATATTGGCTGCTTTTTTTATGAATTTCATGAAGTTCATTATTCCTGCGATTTTTGGTTTTGCTCCCGATAATTTTATTCAAAAGTATGGGTGGCACGGACCAATTGAACAGCAATATGTCTATCTCGTACAGCTGGGTGATATTTTGCAGCTGGCAGGAATCTCATTGCTGTTTGTTGGATTCATCAGAGAATATGTGAAAAATAAATATGGAATTCTGGCGATAGGGTTGCTGATAGCTTTAGTATCCAGAGAAGTAAGCGGAATCAACATTGATTATCCTGTTCTTAATTATATTTCAGATCTCTTTTTTAGCAATGATTATCCTGCGTACATCTATTTCCCCGTATTTCCATGGATGTCCTTTATAATCATCGGAATGTTTTTTGGCAAATGGTATCTGGAGCTTAACCATAACAGCAGAGAACTGTTTAAAAACATGCTGTATATCGGACTTGTGTTCGTAGCACTTGGAGCTCCTCTGGTTTTTATGTACGGTGAATATAATTACAATGGTTTTTACCATATGGGACCCGGTGGTGTTATTTATTTTGCAGGATGGACCCTGATTTTCCTTTGGGCTATTTTTAAAATAACCTCAAAAATGAAAGAAAATAAATTCACCAGCCTGTTAAAATATTGCAGTAGAAATCTAACGTCAATGTATATGATCCAATGGATCTTGATTTCATGGGGGAAAGGAATCTTTGGATACAGACAGTATGGTATTGGAACGGTACTGCTTCTTATTGTTCTTTATATGATTCTAACGTTTGCTGTTCAGAATTTATTGGATCGCTTAAAAAAGAAGAAACCAGTGCTTGTTCTTGAACACCCTGTTTCAGTGGAGGAAACTGTCCTGAAGTGATCATTTTGAACCTATTGTAATAGCAATAATCTGGTTGCCTGTTGCAGCGATAAAGAAAGCAGGAACCGAAAACGACTGTTATTGTTTTTTTCTTCAATTGAATTAAATTATTTTCATGTCATAAACGTTTGGCTTGTTTTATGTTATACGTATCAAACTAACTTAAAAAAAATGACAATATGAAAAAGAATGTATTGACCCTATTAATGTTCGGTTTATTTGCAACTGCTGTTCATGCCCAGGAAACGGTAAAACAGGAAGCAAAAAATGTAGGTACTGCCATTGAAAAAGGGGCAAAAGCCACAGAAAAAGGAGTTAAAGATGGCGCAGAGTGGGTTGGAGACAAAGCTCAAAAAGGTGCAAAAGCTACAAAAAAAGGGGTTAAAAAAGGCACAAAATGGGTAGGTAAAACAGCAACCAAAGGGGCTAAAAGTGTTAAAAAGACTGCTGTAAAAGGTGCAGATGCAGTGGCAGATGGTTATAAAGATGTAAAAGCAGATTTGAAAAAATAATTTTTCAGAAAAAATATAAGAAAACGGCTTCAACAACAGGAGTCGTTTTTTTATACAAAAATGCAGAGTATTAATGACATGAGATTGATATCTTTTATGTACTCTAATGAAGAAAGACATTACAGGATAACTAAAAGAGATCACAGGAAAAATAGCTAAATTCGTATAAGTAAATCCAAAACAAAATTTAAATGAAATTTTTTAAAGTAATCCTCGTTGGCTCTCTGTTCTTGTTTCAGCTGAATGCAGCGCAGGAAAAGGCAGATACAGAACTGAACAAAGCCCTCACAGAAGCAAAAGCTCAGAAGAAAAATGTCCTGCTTGTATTCCATGCTTCATGGTGCGGCTGGTGCAAGCTGATGGAGAAAAATATGAACCTTTCCGAAACCAAACCTATCTTCGATAAGAAATTTGTAACCACTTACATTGATGTTCAGGAAAGAGGAGAAAAGAAAAAATTAGAAAATCCCGGCGGACAGGAACTGATGAATAAATACAAAGGAGAAAATGCCGGCCTTCCTTTCTGGCTGGTGCTTAATCCAAAGGGAGAGGTGCTTGCCGATTCTTTCGATAGCAAAGGTGATAATCTGGGATCTCCGGCAACCCCTGATGAAGTGGCCACATTTATGGCCAAGCTGGAAAAAAGCTCAAAAATGAATAAGCAGGAACTTCAGACCATTCAGAAAGTCTTTGTGAAAAAAGATAAATAAAAAAACTCCCCCGGCAATTTGTCGGGGGAGGCTGTTTTCAGATCAAATAAATGTATGAAAGGATATTTCTAGGATCTGATTACACATCGTGAAAATTCTTTATATTTTGCAGCTATAATCAGTAATAAGCTCCACTTTTTAATCTGGCGGAACTTTTTTATCAATTAAATGAAGGCTTGTAAAAAAGTAATAATCAATACTTAGCGTGCTTCATCAAATAGTTTTGCAAAAGTATATATTTTACACCAAGTTGTGAAATATAATTTAATAAAATATCTGCAAAGCATAATAAATCTGCTGAAGAGCCAAAATCAATGTTCAGTACATCCGGTAAGTTGCTCGATCATATAAACCTTTCATTACTTAAACAGGTTCCTAAATTATCCTGTAGTTTTTCATTGCAAAAACAAAAAACTCCCCGGACAGAAAATGCCCGAGGAGTCTATTTACAAATTAAATTATTTCTTACTTACCGAAAAAAATCTGATCCTGTTTCTGCTGTTCATTGTAAATGGCCTGAAAGCTGACAGGCATATTCTGATACAGAACACTCCAGTGTTGGATTTTGGTATGCTTTTTAAAACTTTCCAGGGATCTTACAAACAGATTTTCAATCACTGTTCTCACATAAGAATCACCGTTTCTGTAGATCCAGTCCATCAGCTTAATATGATGGGCTATGATATAAATCTTGGATTCCTGCAGCATATCCTTTAAATAGTTAATAGTTGCCTGGATAGCGCCGGCAAAGTTTTCCTGCACAGATAGCTGTGTGATTTCCTTTCGGAGTGGTGGATAGAAAAATTTTAAGTATTCAACGGCTATTTTTTTATTAATAGCTTGCATTTGTACTTTCATCATAACTAATATTTTTCAGTATTTATATTGCAGCGAAATGTGTACCAAAATTTACAGCATGGCAGCAAAAATAAAAACACCTATGATCACCGCAATGTGAGTAAGCAATACCTCCGTATTGTGCCTTTTAGTCGTGGTTTTCAGCGTTTTCCAGTCGGATATTCTCCTGATTTTTGTTTTCATAACCTATTGAATTTGAATGGTTTCTATTTTGTAATAAAATGTGCTTTTGTAATGAAACATATGAATAATGTAATGAAACATTTAAATACCATGATTATAAATCTGTTTCGAATACGTCTGTTGCAGCTCTTTTGACATATGACTAAAGATAGCTTTTCTGTATTCTCCGCTGCAGAAAGCGGTAAAGTTGTCCAAAGAATAAATAAAAACGCCTTCAATAGCATTTTTTAAAGAAGTGTCTCCATTGATGTAAATTTTGTCCATCTTTTGAAGACTTTTAAATAAAATATTCCTGTCATTCTGTCGGACCATACTTTTGATACGGTTGGTAAAGGTGCGGATCACGCTGTACGAATTCTGTGGTGTTGTTTTCGTAAGTTCGTTTTCAAAGTCAGGAATCACTTCTGTAATTTCCTGGACGGCTTCTGAATAGTTCATATGATTAATGATTTTGTTCTAAAAGTTTAATAATAGCTCCAAAGACGAAAACCATCATAAAAGCCATGAGCAGCAGATGGTAGGGTTTCAGCCACTTTGGGGTCTTCGGTCCTCTGCTTTTTAATCGTCTTAACTTGTCAATGCGGTTTAAAGTCTTCAAGTCCATATTGTATGTTTTGAAGATCATGAAGCCAATGGTGTTCCTTTCACTAGGGTTTGATTTTAATTTGTTGATATTGTGTTGTTTATGTGTATTTTTGAATTGAATGGAAACATAAAAACCCTGTCAAAATGATAAGGTATTTATCAAAACGAAATGAAGAAGCCCTGTTTCTCCGGAAAATTAAGCCGTTTATTTATTTGTATGATGGAAAGGATAGAATGAATATCTTTGCACTCCAAATTATTCAGGACATGTTTTCAAAAATTATAGTACACAGAGTAGGAAATAAAATCAACGGAGAATCTTTAACGCTGTCTCAGGAAGAGCTGAAGCTGGAAGAAGGAATGGCAGAATTGCTTGAAGATTACTTTTTAGGTTCTTTTAAATCAGAAGAGACCTTCAATTTTTACAGTGACACGTATTTGGTCAATAATCCGGTATACAGTTCCGTATCCGAAATCTTTGAAGACAAAGCCAAGTTCCTTTGGGAATCTGAAAATATTGCCAAGCACCTTTTTGAGGCTGCGGAAAATCCAAGAGTTCAGGGTGGAGAATTGTTTATTGTCCTTTTTGAAGAGGAAAGCGACCGTCCGGATAAAGTGGATAAGATCGGAATCTTTAAAACTGAAAAGAGAGAATCTTTCCTTAAAATTTCGCCTAACGAAGAAACCTTTGATATTGAAAAAGATCAGGGAATAGGTTTATCTAAAATTGACAAGGCAGCTTTGATCTATAACAATAACAAAGAAACAGGGTATGTACTTTCTGTAGTGGACAACAACAAAAACGGAGATATGTACTACTGGTTCGAAGATTTTCTGAAAGTAAAACAACGTGATGATGAATATTTTCACACCCAGGAAGCTTTGATGGTATACAAAGATTATATCACAAAACAACTTCCGCAGGAGTTTGAAGTTTCAAAAGCAGACCAGGCAGATTTCTTAAACAAATCCATCAATTTCTTTAAAGAAAAAGAAGAATTTAAACTGGATGAATTTGCGACCGAAGTATTGGGAGATGAACACGTCATAGAAAGTTTCGTTAATTTCAAGACCGACTACGAGCAGGATATGCAGGTGAATATTGCAGAAGAATTTCCGATTAGTGAAGCCGCTGTAAAGAAAACCCAGCGTCACTTCAAAAGTATTATCAAACTGGACAAAAATTTCCATATCTACATCCATGGTGACAGACAGAAACTGGAAATGGGAGAGGATGATAAAGGAAAATACTACAGACTTTATTTTGAAAAAGAAGTTTAATAAGACAAAAATATAAGGTATCAAAGAGGGCTGATTTTTAAATTGGTCCTCTTTTCGTATTGGGTATTTCGCCCCTTTTTCCTTCCTTTGTTTTATGAAAACAACGATTATAGATCTCTCCAAACCAATTCAGTACAATGCCGGAGATCCCTGGTATATGAGGGTCAAGATCAAGCATAAATCCCATAAAAAATCCCACTGGCTAATCAGGCTGGCACTAAATCTTCCATTCCGGCTTTTCCCAAAAAACTGGGTTGGATGGGCCGATGATTCTATCAAAAATATGGGACTTCACGCCACGACCCACATTGATGCTCCATGGCATTATGGTCCCGTGGTTGAAGGAAAGCCCGCTAAGACCATTGATCAAATTCCTTTAGAATGGTGTTATGGTGACGGTATTGTGATCGACTGCACCCACAAAGAAGATTTTGTAGCCATCACCGTGGAGGATCTGAAAAAAGATCTCGATAAAAACGGAATTACCATTCAGGAAGGAAATATTGTCCTGATCAGAACTGACCGTGATAAAATGATGGGAACTCCTGAATTTGTAGAAAGAGGAACCGGAATGAGCAAAGAAGCCACAGAATGGCTGATCGGGCAGGGCGTCAAAGTAATGGGAATTGATCAGTGGGGATGGGATCTCCCGTTAAAATATATGGCAAAAAGAGCAAAAGAGCTCAACGACCCGGAATATTTCTGGGAAGGGCACCGTGTCGGAATAGAAAAAGAATATCTGCATATGGAACAGCTGACTAACTTGTCAGCACTTCCGCCATCTGGATTTAAAGTCAGTGTATTTCCACTGAAAATTGTGGGAGGTTCTGCAGCTCCAGCCAGAGTGGTGGCCATTATCAATCCTTAAAAATAAAAAAAGCGAATTTAAAAATTCGCTTTTTTATGTATTCTCTGTCTTTTCAGATCGGTTTACTTTTTTCTAAAGAAAAGTGCTCTTCCGTACTCATAATTCATTCTTGCAATATTCAGAACAGAAATACCCTGCGGACATTCTACTTCGCAGGCTTCCGTATTGGAGCAGTGTCCGAAAAGCTCATGATCCATTTGTGCGACCATATTCAGTACACGGCCGCTTCTTTCCTCTTTACCCTGAGGGAGAAGGACCATATGCGTGATTTTCGCAGAAGTGAACAATGCTGCACTTCCGTTTTTGCAGGTCGCTACACAAGCCCCACATCCGATACACGCCGCAGAATCAAAAGCTTCTTCAGCGGTTTGATGGGTAACGGCAATTGCTGTGGCATCAGGAGCCTGACCCGTATTCACCGATACAAATCCACCCGAAGAAATAATTCTGTCAAAAGCAGAACGGTCTACTTTAAGGTCTTTTTTGACAGGAAAAGCTTCTGCGCGGAAAGGCTCTATTAAGATCGTTTCTCCATTTTTGAAAGACCGCAAATGAAGCTGGCAGGTCGTCGTGTTTTTTAGAGGTCCGTGAGCAATTCCGTTGATCATCATACCACACTGTCCACAGATTCCTTCGCGGCAGTCATGATCAAATTCTACAGGTTCGTCGCCTTCAGTAATGAGTTTTTCATTGAGAGTATCCAGCATTTCCAGGAAAGACATGTGCGGATTAAGGTCTTCCAGGTCATAGCTGACCAGTTTCCCTTCGCTTTTTCTGTCTTTCTGTCTCCATATCTTAAGATGTAAATCCATAATTTCTGTTTTTTATTTGTAGCTTCTTACGGTCGGCTGTATTTCTTCGAATATCAGGGGTTCTCTGATCAGTTCAGGCTCGTTGTTTTCACCTGTCCACGCCCATGCGGAGATGAATTGATACTCGGCATCATTCCTGAGTGCTTCTCCGTCCGGGGTTTGGAATTCTTCTCTGAAGTGGGCACCGCAGGATTCGTTTCGCGTTAAGGCGTCATAGCACATCAGTTCTCCGATCTCAAAATAATCGGCAACCCGCCCTGCTTTTTCCAGCTCGGTATTCATTTGGTTTCCCTGTCCGGAAACGCGTACGTCTCTGTAAAATTCCTGTTTTAATTTTCTGATTTCTTCAATGGCATATTTCAGACCTTCTTCGTTTCTGGCCAGTCCACAGTAATCGTATAAGAGTTTCCCTAAGGTTTTATGGAAATAATCAACGGTTTTGCTTCCTTTAATATTCATAAAACTTTTGATCTGCTCTTTTACGGCTTGTTCGGCGGTCGCAAATTCCGGTGCGTCCGGAGAAATTTTTCCCGTGTGTATCTCATCCGCCAAATAATTGGCGATCGTATAAGGTGCGATAAAATAGCCGTCTACAGAAGCCTGCAGAAGCGAATTGGCGCCAAGTCGGTTGGCTCCGTGATCGGCAAAATTAGCTTCTCCCAGTGCAAACAACCCCGGAACAGTAGTCATCAGCTCATAATCTACCCAAAGTCCGCCCATCGAAAAATGTGCAGAAGGAGAGATCATCATCGGTTCATTATAAGCATTGTATCCTGTGATTTTAAGATACATGTCGAATAAATTTCCATATTTCTCCTGTATCTTTTCTTTGCCCTGTTCTCTGATGGCTTTGGAGAAATCAAGATAGACGGCATTCTTCAGAGGACCTATCCCATAGCCCGCATCAATTCTTTCTTTGGCTCCACGGGATGAAATATCTCTTGGTGCCAGATTTCCAAAAGCAGGATATCTGCGTTCCAGGTAATAGTCTCTTTCATCTTCCGGAATATCATTGGGTAGTCTGGTGTCATCAGTTTTAGAAGGAACCCAGATTCTTCCGTCATTACGTAATGATTCAGACATCAAAGTTAGTTTAGACTGATAATCCCCCGACTGTGGTAATGAAGTGGGATGTACCTGAATCCAGCTTGGGGAAGCCATTAAAGCCCCTTTTTTGTGGGCTCTCCAGATAGCAGACCCATTGCATCCCATTGCTAAAGTAGAGAGATAATAGATCTTTCCGTAGCCTCCGGTTGCCAAAACAACAGCATGTGCCGCATGTCTTTCAATTTCTCCGGTATCTAAATTTCGAACGATAATCCCTCTTGCTTTACCGTCGATCATCACCAGGTCAAGCATTTCATGTCTTGAATAAAGTTGCACGGTACCTTTTCCAACCTGTCTCATGAGTGCCTGATAAGCACCTAAAAGCAGTTGCTGTCCGGTTTGTCCTCTTGCATAAAATGTCCGGCTCACCTGAACTCCTCCGAATGACCGGTTGTTGAGGTAGCCTCCATATTCACGTCCGAAAGGAACCCCTTGTGCGACGGCCTGGTCGATGAGATTTAAAGAGCATTCTGCCATACGGTAAACATTGGCCTCGCGTGCTCTGAAATCTCCACCTTTCAACGTATCTACAAACATTCTGTAAACGCTGTCACCGTCATTTTTATAATTTTTAGCGGCATTCACGCCTCCCTGTGCTGCTACAGAATGCGCTCTCCTTGGGCTGTCCTGAAAGCAGAATGATTTGACGTTGTAACCCATTTCGCCCAGCGAAGCTGCAATAGAGCTTCCTGCCAGTCCGGTTCCTACGACAATGACATCAAGCTTTTTACGGTTGGCAGGATTAACGAGCTTAGCTTTCTTTTTGTAATAGTCCCATTTCTGTTCTAGAGGACCCTGTGGTATTTTTGAATTTAAGATCATGACTTTTCTGTTTAATTGGCAGTAAAGAATATGTAAACCGGCATCAGGGCAAATCCTACACTGATAATTACTGAATAGACAATTCCGGCAGTTTTGAACCATTTCACAAACTTAGGATGATATAACCCCAACGTTCTGGCTGCACTGTGAATCCCGTGGATAAGATGATAGCATAAAGCGACCATTGAAAGCACATAAATAATCACGTACCACCATTCTTTAAAAACGGTTACTACAAGAATGTACAAATCCTTATTTCCATGAGCATCCAATGGAGGGCTTCCAAATTTGTATACATACCAGAAATTCTGAAAGTGAATCACCAGAAAGATCAGGATCAGCGTTCCCAGGATTCCCATGTTACGGGACTCCCATTTACTCGCTCTTCCGCGTCCTTCCGACTGATACTTACCTCCTGACTTTTTATTTTTCAAAGTAATAACCAGCCCGTCCAGGGCATGCAGGATAATACTTGCGTACAGCACATACGAAACCATTTTGATCAGTATATTTCCGGATAGAAAATGCGAATACGCATTAAACTGCAGATGTGCCTGTTCAGGGGGTAGAAACAGCTGGAGGTTTCCCAAGAAATGGATCAGCAGGAAGAAGCTCAGGAAGAGCCCCGTAAGACACATCAGCATTTTTCTTGACAAGGTTGACAGCATATTTTTTTTATTTAATGATTAATAATATCCTAAAACTTTCATCCATAGTCCTCCGACTACCATGTAGATGATCAGTAACACAATTCCGATTTCAAGACCCCGAAGCCACCAGGCTTTCAGTTCGACATAGCCGCTTCCGTAGAATACCGGAGCAGGACCATGCCCGTAATGGGTAAGCACCCCGTAAATTGAACCTAAGAAACCAAGCATCATCGCCAGTAACATCGGTGGAATTCCCAAAGATACACCTACACCCAGTAAAGCAGCATACATGGCCGCTACATGGGCTGTGGCACTTGCGAAAATATAATGACTGAAAAAATAAACCACAATAATGACCGGAAAGGCAACCTGCCAGCTTAATCCTCCAATTTTTACTTTAATCAGATCACTGAACCAGCCGATGAATCCAAGTTCGTTCAAAGAACTGGCCATCATTACGAGAACGGCAAACCATACGATCGTATCCCAGGCTCCTTTTTCCCCTTTGATGTCTTCCCAGGTCAGTACTGATGTAAGAAGTAACATGGTAAGTCCAATGAAAGCGGTTGTAGTGGCATCAATAGATAGCGCGCCTCCAAATATCCAAAGAGCCAGAAGAATAAAGAAAGCCAAAAGCATCAGCCACTCATTTCGGGAAATAGGTCCCATTTCTTTTAATTTCTGAGCTGCCATTTTGGGAGCATCTCCTGTTTTTTTCAATTCAGGCGGGTATAATTTGTATAAAACCAACGGTACTACAAAGAATGCTACCAATCCCGGAACAAAACCGGCTGCAGCCCATGACATCCACGTGATATTGATTCCCAGATTTGCTGCAAATTTCTGACACATCGGATTACTCGCTGTTCCGGTAAGAAACATAGAAGAAGCGATGAGGTTCATATAATAACTGTTCAGGGTAAGGAAAGATCCCAGTTTTCGGTGGGTTTCCGGTTTTTCAGGAACAGAATCAAAACTTATGGCCATAGATTTCATGATCGGGTAGATGATTCCGCCGCCTCTTGCGGTGTTGCTTGGAATCGCCGGAGCCAGACAGACATCCGCCAGCCCAAGTCCGTAGGCAAGTCCCAATGAACTTTTGCCGAAGATTCTGATGAATAAAAAGGCAATCCTGTTTCCTAATCCTGTTTTGATAAATCCTCTGGCAATAAAGAATGAAATCCCGATCAGCCAGATCACCTTATCTCCGAATCCGGAAAGTGCTTTTGTAATTGATTTTCCGGCATCTCCCGGAGCAGCTACCTGCGTAAGGGCAGTAAAGGCAATCGCCATCATACACATAGTGCCCATAGGAGCAGCTTTGAGAATGATTCCCAGAATGGTTGCCGCAAAAATAGCAAACAAATGCCAGGCATTTCCTGCAACACCTTCAGGAGCAGGAATAAACCATATAATCAGCGCAACGCCAAACGTTATCGCGATATTTCTGATATTAATTTCTTTCATGATCTATAAATATTTAAGCGGTTAAAATCTACTTTGTACCTGAACGATGAATAGATTATTATTGTATTGTGATGTGTTGTCTACCTGATGTTTGTAACGGTCAAACTGTACACCCAGCTGTATCCTTGCTCCGTAATTTTTCAGGAACTCCAGCCCGAACATGGGCGTAATGGTTTGTCTCGGATTAGAATTCATCCTGAAATTGGTATCAAGATATTCATAACGGCATGACAGTTCAAAGGCACTGAGGTTTTTATGGTTGATCTCATATCGTACATTCGGAAGGAAATAAGCTCCGCGGATCAGATATTGATCCGGATTGTCCGGTCTCAGCTCAGGATCCATCGTGTTGTACAATACATGATTGGTGGCCTGTTTGGCTTCCAGCTGCATATCAAGGCTCCATTTGGGGTCAAACTGGATCAGTGAGCTGAGGTCAATGCCTACGGCATATACTTTTTTACTTAAAACTTCTCCGATTCCTCCATTCAGGCCAACATTGAAATTATACTTTTTTGACAGACCGAAAACCATTCTCGTAGAATATTGTTTCCCGTTGTCGTTATCATTAATTTGATTTTTCCCGTTTCCATTAACGACAGAAACAGCGTACTGGAAAGGAATCTGACCCAACTGAAGCTGTCCTGTTGCGGAAAGCCCGATCTGGAAACTCGTCCAGCCCAGCTTTCCAAATTCCGTATATTGATTGGACCAGTCCAGAGACTTGATGATGTCGATAGGATAGGTCTCTTCAATACCGAACCAGGGTCTGAACTGTCCAACGGTAAAGGCAAGCTTGGGGTTGAATGTATACTTCAGATAAGCATTTTCAAGGACCCTGCTTTTGGGGTCGTTTTTAAAGTCGGCGAGATTGGCGAGTGCCACAACTTCTGTTCTTTTGCTGATCTGTGCCCGTACCTGAATTCTCATGTACTTGAGCATGAAATTATTGCTGGTTCCTGATCCGTCCGCATGATGCAGCCCGTTGACATCAACATCTTTGTTCATGCCAACGAGGTAACGTGCCTGAAAAAGGCCTTTGATCTGAAGCACCGGATATTTCACAGGGTCTTCCTCCGGTTTATTGGGGCGAAGTGAGTCCTGAATCTGCGCACTGGCGGCAAAACCGGCCAGCAAAGCACAAAAGATGAGGCTTCTCTTTTTGGATGAAAAAAAGGTCATAGTATTTGTGTTTATTTAATGAATGTATTATTTAAAGGCCCAAAAATGTAAACGCTGCTGATTCTTTAAAATCTTTATTGGCTTTTCCGTTGTATGTCTGATAATTACTCAGATCCAGCTTCATTACTTTAGCTTTTGGATTCAGGTCAAAATCTTTAAGATTGACCCAAAAGGTATTAGGGGTAAAAACAGTTTCGAAGTAATACACCAGATTTTTCTGATCAGAAACAGAACGCTATCTTGTGGACGAAATATTGGGCTCTGTATCTGAAGATATTCCGTAAGGAACAGAGCAGTTTCTGATCACACTGAATACACTTGCCACCGCAGTACGGGTATCACTGGTCTTTGGAATCGCATTAATATAATAAGAAGCTCTCACAAAGCGGTCTGCGGCACGGTTGGTTCCCGGAAGCATAATGGTTCCCGGAATTCCCTGCCAGTAATTATTTAAAGCCAGCTGCTCATCGAAAACAGGAGAGTTGGTCATTACTGTATATTTGGGATCGTGATGAATGACCAGTTTGCCATCAATATATTCAAAGACAGCATTGTCACCGGAGGCATCAGAAAGAGAAAGATGGACGGTAGTGAATTTTTCAGTTCCCGGAATATTGTCACTTACCACAACGAAAGGATCTTTTTTCATGTGATCTGCCGCTTCCTTTACCGTTGCAAAGTTATCCAGAAAATACTGGGCCCAGAGAGATATGGCCAGTCCTTTCTGTCTTCCTTTAGGATTAAATACAGGATATTTGGATTCACCGAGCCAAAGCATATTCGCTACAAGGCCTTTCTCATTCATTCCGTCAGAAGAAGTGATATCCCATGAGGAGCTGATGATACTTCCATATTTGGAAGTCCATTTGACAGACTCTGGCCCAACCTGGCCATTACGCTGAATCTCTCTGGGAAATACCCATAGATTAGCAGGGATTTCATCCTTCCAATCCATAGAACGTGCGGTAAGCACGGTATTATCGGTACCTTTGTAGACGACCCTTGTACAGGCTTCGTATACGCTTCCACTTCCTAAAGTAAGAATGAATGTGAGAATAATTAAAGGGAACTTTTTCATAGTCGTATTATTTGAATTTGAATGAAGATTTTATTGAAAATAATGCAAAAAATTCAGATATTTTTAATTGTATTCATTATTTGGTGATATAAATTTAATAAATTTTGTTTAATTAACATAATTATTTTAGGAGTTAATGTGAAATTTATGTAATGAATCATGATCGGAAAATTAAACTTGACCCGCCGTTAAATTTTTAGTATATTATTTGAGAAAAGCCTTTATTTATACGGAAAAAGCAAAGCCTTTTACTTTCAGATTCAGGGTGTTGTATTGCTTGAGCCTCTCATGTGACAGGGTTTTAAGGACTTTGAGTATTTGCTACCACAAAGTAATATGTCGTTAAAAAAATCGTTATATTTGATTGATCAAAGAAAAATATGAATTTTGTAGAGTGTCATGAAGAGCCCATCCACATTCCTGGGTATATACAAAGTTTTGGATATCTGATTGGCATTGACGCAGAATCGCACTCCATTACCTTTTTCAGCAGGAATATTGCGGATATATTTAGGATCGAAAATGCGGAGGAGCTTTTTGACAGAAACCTTGTGGACTTTCCTGAAATTTTTCAGTCCGTGATAGATTCTGATCTCTATACATCTCTGCGGGATTTTACGAAAAGAGAAAACGAAACCCATTTCGATAAAGTATTTATCAACGGAAAAGAATATCATTTTTCTGTTTTCAGAAGCGGAAAACATATTTTTCTGGAATTTGAAGCGGTGCTGGAAAACCCAAACAAACGGATTTCTAATAAATATGACAATTTTTATGTCATCGATAATGAGAAAGAGCTTTGGGAGCAGCTGTTGAGTACCCTTGCCAAAATCGTGAATTATGACCGGATGATGGTCTATAAGTTTATGATGGACGGCTCAGGAAAGGTGATTGCGGAAAGAAGAGATGAGAATATGGAAAGCTATCTTGGCCTTCATTATCCCGAATCTGATATTCCGAGACAGGCAAGAGTGCTTTATCTGAAAAAAAGGAAAAGAATATTCAGTGATGTACATGCAGACACCATTCCGATTATAAGCAGAACCGATGAGAATATTGATCTCACTTTTGTGGCTTCAAGAGGAATGTCACCTGTTCATGGGCAGTATATCAAAAACTCAGGAGCTTCTTCAAGCTTCAGTGTATCCATAATTATTGATGATCATTTGTGGGGATTGGTTACCTGTCAAAACTCGGAAGCTAAACATATTGATCTCGAAGACAGGGTACAGGCAGGAATCTTTACGGCTTTGGCTTCTAATGCCTATTCTTCATTTAAATCTAAAAATGAACTGAATTACCGTCTGGAGCTGAACGAAAAATCGGCACAGCTGAAATCGGAGTTTTTAAAGCATAATAATCTGTTTGACTCTCTGGCGGACAACAAGGGAAAGATCAGAAAACTGCCGGAAGCAGATGGTCTTGTTATTATTTCAGAAGGCCATACCGTCACGGTGGGAATCGTTCCTGAGCGGACCGTAATCGATAGAATTGCTCATTGGGCTCTTGAAAATACGGAAGAAAGCATCTATGTAAGCAGAACTTTCCTGAAAGACTACGGAAAGGAGCTGGGGCTGGATGAAAATGCAGCCGGAATAATTATTTATTTTATCGAGAGAAGTAAAAAAGAAATGCTGATCTGGTTTCGAAAAGAGTTTGATGAGCATATTAACTGGGCTGGAAATCCGGAAAGGAAAATTGGGGTTTTCGTTCAGAATGGACAAGAAAAACAGGCGATTTCACCAAGGACGTCATTTCATGTGTTTACAGAAAATATTAAAGGAAATTCAAAAAGATGGAATTCCAGAGATATCAGTTCGGTACAGGCAGTACGGGATGTTATTCTTGAGACTTCTCACAAGCAGTACAACGCAATCAAAGCACTGAACGACGAACTGAGACAGGTCAATGAGGAACTGGACAGTTTTTCCTATACCATTTCACACGATTTGGGGACACCTCTTACCGTAATGAAGCTGAACGCGCAGATGCTGCTTTCTAATTTTGAAAAAACAGAAAAAAATAAAAATAAGCTGACTTCCATTGTGGAGGAGATCGACAGTATGGCAGAAATGATGCATGATGTACTGCAGCTCAGCCGTGCCAAGCATAGCGAAATAGAGCTGGAACGGCAGCAGCCTTTCAATACAATCCGGAAGATTTCGGAGAATTCAAAGATCACTTTCGACAGCCCTAAAAGCGAAATTATTATTAAAGACTGCCCTGATGTTATGGCCGATAAAACGATGCTTCACCAGGTTTTCTTGAATATCATCAATAATGCGGTGAAATACTCTTCCCATCAGGATGAGCCGAAAGTGGAAATCTGGGGAACAGAAAGAGAAGAGAGTGTGGTATACAGGATCTCTGATAACGGAATAGGAATTCCTCAGGAGGAAAAGCATAAAATGTTCAAGATCTTTAACAGGATGGATAATGCCAAAAAGTTTAAAGGAAACGGAGTTGGTCTGTCCATTGTCCACAGAATAATGCAGAGAATAGGTGGAAATGTGGATTATGAGAGCAATAAAGACGGGACTTGTTTCATTTTAACGTTCAAAAAACCGTAAATTTGGGAAACTTTAAAAACCTTATTTATGGTATCAGAGTATCTTAAACAAAATACAGCGGAATATCACGATGCTGCGGAAAAACTTTTCAATTCTGAAAAAATTTTTAATAAGACCTTCACATTGGAAGATTACAAAAAGATCATCAATACCAATTATCTGATGCTTCTTCACAGTGAAGATAAAATATTCGGAAGCCTTTCTGACAAATATTCAGAAAAGCTTCAGCTCACCAACAGAGTAAAACTTCCTCTTATCGAGAAAGATCTTGAAAGTCTTTCTCTGGAAAATCAAACGGTTTCACACGACCTTCACTTTGACAATGAGCATGAGGCTCTGGGAGCAATGTACGTGATCGAAGGTTCTACTTTAGGTGGAAATGTGATCGCAAAACAGCTTTCTAAAACAGAAGGTTTTGATCAGGTGACTTTCAATTTCTTCGGGTGCTATCAGGAAAATACAGGACCGATGTGGAAGAACTTCAAAGAAGTTCTGGACACTGAAGTTACTGAAGAAAACTATAATGAAGTCCTGTCGGGAGCAAAAAAACTATATACGTTTTTACTGAACGTCAATTAATTTCACTGAACCTCAATTAAATTCCTGAAAAATTGCCCACATTTTCAGGAATTGTTAAATTTGGGCGTTTCAATTTTTAGACTAAACTAAAAAATAATTTAAAAAAAGTATACAATATGAAAGTAACTGTAGTAGGTGCAGGCGCTGTAGGAGCAAGCTGTGCGGAATACATCGCAATGAAAAACTTCTGTTCAGAAGTAGTTTTAGTAGACATTAAAGAAGGATTTGCTGAAGGTAAGGCAATGGATTTGATGCAGACAGCTTCGCTGAACGGATTCGATACAAAAATTACCGGAACAACAGGAGATTACAGCAAAACTGCAGGTTCTCACGTAGCAGTAATCACTTCAGGGATTCCAAGAAAACCTGGAATGACGAGAGAAGAGCTGATCGGTATCAACGCAGGAATTGTAAAAGATGTTACTGCCAACCTGGTAAAACATTCTCCGGAAGTGATCATCATCGTGGTTTCTAACCCGATGGATACGATGGCTTACCTGGTACACAAAACTTCAGGTCTTCCTAAGCACAAAATCATCGGAATGGGTGGTGCACTGGATTCTGCAAGATTTCAGTACAGACTGGCTGAGGCATTAGAAAGTCCAATTTCTGATGTTAACGGAATGGTGATTGCGGCTCACAGTGATACAGGTATGCTTCCATTATTGAGCAAAGCGACAAGAAACGGAGTTCCGGTAACAGAATTCCTTAGTGATGAGCAACAAAAATATGTTATTGAAGAAACTAAAGTAGGGGGAGCTACTCTTACAAAATTATTAGGAACTTCAGCTTGGTATGCACCGGGTGCAGCAGTTTCTGTCATGGTTCAGGCCATTGCCTGCGACCAGAAAAAAATGATCCCTTGTTCTTTAATGCTTGAAGGTGAATACGGACAAAATGATATCTGCCTGGGAGTTCCAGCAATCATCGGAGCAAACGGAGTAGAAAAAATCGTTAACGTAACACTTACTGCAGATGAGCAGTTGAAGTTTGCTGAAGCAGCGAATGCTGTAAGAGAGGTAAACGGAGATCTTAAGTTCTAATTAGATTCAACTCTATATATAGCTCAGCGCGGCCTTTGGCCGCGCTGAGTTTTTTTTATGTCTACATAAGATTATTGAAGATCATTTCAGGATCTCTGTAAACTGGAAAATTTTCCGAAACTTCATTTCTCTTATCCCACATATTTTCCGATAGATCAAAACTCTAAAACAATTTTCTCTTTGATCAAAAAACATGAGAAATAGATCAGGAAAAAGGGACTTCTTATCACTGTCTAGTGAAAATAGCTGTGTGAAATTTACATCTGCATCCTCCCAAAAAATGATACTAAGCTGGTTACTACTTTTGTTTAATTAAAAAAATTCTACGTAGAAATATCTTTAAAGGATGTTTTTTACTTTCGATTGTCGAATGAAAATAAATATTACATTACCAGTGTACAATTCAAATGATATAAAAAATAATACGACATACTTTGTCGCTGTGTGATTATATCTTTGGCAAGCAATACTTAACGCTACTTAAAAATACACCGGTACGTGATAAACTTCATGTTAAATCTCTGTAAGGAGACGTGTAGAGGCGTTAAAAAGTGTTAAATTTGCCGAGCTTATATAAAAACTAATATTAACTTAAAAAACGCAAATAGATGAAGAGATTCTATTTTGGTGCATTTTCTTTGTGCACGATCCTTTCCCTGTCCGGGCAGGAGGTATTATGGGAGAAATCTATAAAATCTTCTACGCAGGATTTTCTAAGCCAGGTGACCACCACCATCGATCAGCAGTATCTTATTTCCGGAAGCAGCATTCAAAGCGATAAGCTTCAGACGGGAGGTAATACCCAGAATAGGGGCTACGACCTGCATTTGATAAAATTGAATCAACAGGGTGAGAAAATTTTTGAAAAGTTTTTTGCCGGAAATAACCACGACTATTTATCAGCTACAGTTGCCACTCAGGATGGAAGCTTTTTAGTAGCATCGACTTCCTACTCCTCAAAAGGGCTAGGTAAAAAAGAAGATTCCAAAGGGGGGAGTGATCTCTGGTTGATAAAAATTAATGAATTTGGTGATGAATTGTGGCAGAAAACACTGGGAACTTCTGCAGATGAAGAAGCAAGAGCAGTCATTCAGACCACAGACCTTGGTTTTTTTGTCGCTGGAAATGTACAGAACTCAACTAAAGGCTTTGGTTCAAAGGATGTTTTGGTGGTAAAACTTGATAAAGACGGGAAAGTTCTTTCTGAAATAATTTTTGGTGGAAAAGGACTTGATGAGGTAGAAAAGATGATTCCTACCCGGGACGGAGGAGCGTTGTTAGGGATCTATTCCAGAAGTGGAATGGTACAAACTAAAATGTCCAATGTAAAAAGTACAGGCAGTTCCAATTCAGCTGACGCTCAATCTGTCAAATCTGTACAAAAGAATTCCGAAAACTATGGTGAAGGAGATTATTGGATTGTAAAACTTTCGAAGGAGGGTAAGATTGAATGGGAAAAGAACTACGGAGGAAAAGGCGATGACCACATCAGAACACTGGCTTTAACATCATCCGGGTTTTTGGTTGGCGGAGAATCCAGATCCGAAAGATCAGGGAATAAATCTGTAGGAATCGAAGAAGGAACGGATCTATGGGTGATTTCTTTAAACGAGAGAGGCGAAGAAATCTGGCAGAAATCCTACAATTTCGGAAACAGAGATATCCTGATGGGAATGAGCACCATTAATGAGAGTCAAGAATCAAGAATCAAGAACCAGGACCTCACCAAAGGGATTTTACTGGGTGGCTACACTCAGGCAGAAGGAAGAATTGAAGCCAATGATGAAAGTTTTTGGATGCTATACCTGGATCTGGACGGAAAAGAGCAGTGGAGAAAACACGTGAAAGGAGAATCTAAAAAACGGGAAGAAAGGCTTTCAGATATTAAACTCAATAGAGATGGTTCCATCATTTTAGCAGGTACGAGTGCTGATGAACTGGGAAAAGAGAACTGGAAAATCATAAAATTAGGCGATAAACAAATTGATCAGTTGATTGTAAAGCAAGACATCAAAATCTACCCGAATCCGGTATCAGATTATGCTTATGTAGAAATAGGCTATGATTTCAAAGAGGCTGATATTATAGTTTATGATATGGGCGGAAGACAACTTCAGATTGTCAAGACTAAGAATAAAGTCACAAAGATCAATACCCAGAATTTAATTCAGGGCGCTTATCTGGTGACGATCAAAACAGATACGAATAAATCGGCAAGTGCCAGGCTAATCAAAAAATAAACATTAAATAATGAAAAAGATATACATGTGCATCATAAGCCTGATGGGCTTTACGATGCAGGCGCAGCAGCAGCAGTTTCAGGGCGTTAATTATGGGGATACTCCCCATCCGGTTCCCTCATTAACTTCCTTTGCCACCTTTACCGATAATCCACCCGCGCTTGCTAAGGGGAAACCGGAGATCTCGGTTCCGCTCCTGAGCATTCCGGGATATGGAGGCTCTGGGATTGGGTTGCAGCTGAACTATGATCCAATCAATACAGGAGGTGTTGCAGGGGAAACCGGAGCAGGATGGCTGATGTCCAAAGGCGGTGTGATCTCAAGGAAAATTAATGGTATTGTAGATGAGTTATTTCAGTATGATGAAGAAAGATTTAACTTTGACGATGAATATTATTACAATCTGCCGGGCTTTTCCGGGAAATTTAAAATAACAAGAAATATCCAGCAAAATACGTTCACTATTATTGATCTTAATCCACTGAATCATGTTAAAATAGCATATACCAAACAAAACAATCCTAACCCGAAGACTTTACTTGTTGACTCTTTTACCATTACCGATGATCAGGGAAATACCTATCACTTTAATGACTACTCAATAGCAGTAGTTTATGACGGGTTTTATGAAAGTAAAGGATTATGGGGTACCGAATATAAATCGGCGTTTTATCTTACGAAGATCACCAACACCCACGGAGTGGAAACCGCCAGTTTTACTTATAAAAAAGAGACCAAGAAGAACGAGGATGATTGGCTGGTTTACATTAGCTGCCAGCTGGAGAAAATTAACACAGCCTCCGGAAATATAGAAATCGTTTATGATTATGATCAGGCATTGCAAAAAACAATGAATGATCCTTACAGCATCAAAAAACTGATTCTAAGTAATGCTTATGCCAAAACAGCAGAGTATACATTTGAATATTCTTATCCGTTTCCTTCAGGCTCTGTGGAGAGCAAAACAAAAATAAGACAGCTGAACAGGATAAAAAAAATGGATGGGCAGACGGTTGTTGAAGAAACATCATTTGTCTACCATCCTCTTACATCCTCTGGTGTTTCGACCGGATCAGCCTGCGATGGGAGCCAGGTACAGAACCCATTAGGTGTTCTGAGTAAAATTATCTATCCTACAAAAGGAGTTACAGAATTTATTTATGAAGGAGGGGAGGTATATAAAGATAAAAGTTCAGCAGAGTTTCTGGAATCTTTAAATACTGATTATAGAGATGGTTGTGCTCAGTCTATCGCGAAATCTCCACCGTTAAACTTTGATACCAGACAGGCAGTAACCTATACTTTTACCGTTTCAGGAGATCCGGCCAGAAAACGTACGTTTTGGCTTAATTTCAATGCATCCCGATATCATTATACAGAGCCGAGACCTATTGATCCGAATACAGGGTTTCCTACTCCAAGGCCGCCTCTTCAGCCTAATCAAAGATTATCCTATACACTGCAAAGAGGGAGCGAAGTCCTTGTAGATAATGAGCGAACGGATAAATTACAGTTTTATAATTATCCGGGCCAGTATACCATTACCGTTAATATCCCTTACGTGGAGGGTTCCGGTACATTTATCCTCTCAGAACTTGTCACTAAACCCGGCCCATACAGAAATGCTACAGGTGGTTCCCCATACAGAATAAAATCTGTCAAACGATATGCTGATGCCGGAAGCAGCACTCCTGTTCATTCCGTAACCTATGCTTATGACAGTTTTTCCTTGCCCAACAGCTCCAGTGGGTATCATACTTATGATGGTGTAATGTATAAAAATGTAAAGGTCACGGAAGATACAGCAAAGGGCTATACCCAATATGAGTTTAAACTTTCGGATAGCTACCCCTCATATCCTTATGTGAAAGATGGAATCGATGGAACCTTCAGACCTTACTATAATCTGGTGAGATCGGGGATCCTGGAGAAAAAGGAAGTCTACAGTGAAAGCGGCAAACTGTTGTCAAGAGATAATTTTGAATATACATTAGCATTGGAAAACGATGTGGATTATCCTATAAGTGGAAATAATTATTCCAAAGCAGCTTATTTCAGCCAGACGAAAAACAGTTCGGTAGTTTATCCTTCCGGTTCTGCATCTTCTTTTCTGGCATCATCCAGCGAAACCAATGTGAGGGCAGATAATTTTAAACCTTCCTCTTCCAAAAGTGTTTCAGCGGATGGAACCACGACCGAAAGTTTCTACCAGTATGCCCAGGATAAAAATCACACCAAACTGTTAGCGGCTAATATGACAGGAATACCGTTGGAATCGGAGGTAAAGGAAAACGGAAAAACGATCGGAAAGTCAGAAACCAGATTCGATCACGCAACGAATTTGTATCCTACCTCTGAGATCAGTTATAACAGACAGACCCAAAGTCCTGTTACTACGTCTACATTCGATGTCTATGACAACAAAGGAAATCTGGTTCAGGCCACAGGAAAAAATGGAATTCCAAGCACAACGATCTGGGGATATCATCAGACCATGCCTATTGCAGTGATCAGTGGAGCCTCCTATTCTCAGGTGGCCTCCCTTGCCAGTGTAACGGCTGCTGTAGCGGCCTCGAATGCAGATTGTGACAATCCTGCTAACGAACCGGCGTTGTTACAGGCACTCGAGACCTTAAGAAAAGATCCGGCACTGAAAGATTACGGGGTAACCGCATCCACCTATGACCCTTTAATCGGAGTAACGAACTCCATATCAGGGAACGGGATCAGAACGGTGAATGTGTATGACAGCGTAGGAAGACTGATCAAAGTAACGGATGCGGAAGGAAAGACCCTGCAGGAGAACCAGTACAATTATAAACACTAGGGAATGATGAATGAAGAATTAAAAATGAAGAGTAAAAACGTATTGAAAGATAAAAGTTTTACTTTCAGTATTCATATTGTGGAGCAATACAGGAGGCTGACAGAATCTAAGGAGTTTGTGATGTCTAAACAGTTACTTCGCAGCGGAACAGCAATAGGAGCGCTGATCAGAGAAGCAGAGTTTGGCCAGAGCAGGGCCGATTTTATTAATAAACTGTCCATAGCGCTTAAGGAGGCTAACGAAAGCTGTTACTGGCTGGAACTTTTACATCGTACGCACTACATCGGTGATGAATACTTTGAACGATTGGCTGCATACATCAATGAACTCATCAGTATGCTGGTAGCAAGTATTAAAACCTCAAAATTAGCTTTAAACAAATGAAAAAAATAATAACATCCCCTCGATTTTCTATATTGAAAAGGAAAGAGACGAAAAAATATTTTTCACTTTTCACTCTTCTCTTTTCACTCACCTTTTCCGCGCAAACCAGTCTCAGCACCACTGAGAACTACGTGTATACCAAAAACTGTCTGGATGCCGATTGTATTAAAAAATCAGAATCCGTTCAGTATTTTGACGGGCTGGGAAGGCCAATTCAGTCTGTTGCCATCAAAGCTACCCCATTGGGGAGCGATGTTGTGGTTCCTATAGAATATGATGCGCAGGGAAGACAGACTAAAAGTTACCTTCCGGTTCCTCAGACAGGCACAGCCAATGGAGCAATCTACAGCAATCCATTGGGGAACGCCTCTTCTGCAGGATATGGAAGTGAAAAAATATACTCCGAAAAAGTCTACGATCATATTTTCCCTGGAAGAGTAAGCCAGATGCTTCCGGCAGGAACCACCTGGTCCCAGAAACCCATGAATATGGGGTATGGCACCAATGTGAATGGTGAAGTAAAAAAATATGTGTTAACCACCAGCTGGACAGAAGGCAGAACGGAGTCGGGAATTTCTCTGGTAGCTTTCTTTGCCGCGAATCAGCTGGTAAAAACTTCCGTTACCGATCCGGATGGCAATACAACCACCCAATTCCAGAATAGTAAGGGAGAAACTATTCTTGTTAGAAAGAATGATGGACAGCGCGATGTAGATACCTACTACCTTTACAATGAATATGGCCAGCTGGCTTATGTTATTCCTCCGCTGGCGGTAGCAGATACCGCTCCGGATCAGGCATTGCTGGATAAATTGTGTTATCAGTACCGCTATGACGGATTAGGAAGACAGGTGGAGAAAAAAGTCCCGGGAAAAGGATGGGAATGGATGATCTATGACAAACAGGATCGTATCGTCGGTACCCAGGATGCTGTGATGAGAGCCAAGGGACAATGGCTGTATACCAAATATGATCAATTCGGAAGAGTTGCATTTACAGGGATCAGTACAGGAGGAGAAAGAGCATCGGAACAGTCTTATGCTGAAAATTTCGGAAGCAATAATGTCTCCAGAACCCCTAATGTTTTCTTTAACCGGGAAGGAATGGATGTCTACTATGACCCCAATAGCACTTACCCTACCGTTGGCTGGGTAAAAATTCTGTCGGTCAACTATTATGATACCTATCCGGCTTACAGTTTTAACCCTCCTTTTCCCTCTACAATCTTTGGAAAAGCGATCATGACCGATGCACAGAATGCATCCGTGAATACCCAGGCTATGCCTACGCTGAGTCTTGTAAAAAATATTGAGGATGATAACTGGACCAAAAGCTATATCTACTATGATAATAAAGGAAGAAATGTAGGTTCTTATACCATTAATCATCTGGGAGGATATACCAGAACTGAAACAGAACTTGATTTTACAGGAGTAGCCCAACAGACCAAGTTGTATCACAAAAGGCTCAGTACTGATACAGAAAAGATGATTTCCCAGAGTTTTGAGTATGACGGCCAAAACAGAGTGAAGAAACAGCGCCATCAGGTAGACAGCGGTCCCGTAGAACTGCTTGCGGAAAATACCTACAATGAGCTGTCACAGCTTTCCAATAAGAAAGTAGCGGGGGGACTGGAAAGCATCGATTATCAGTATGACATCCGGGGAGCACTTACCAGGGTCAATGATCCGGCAGCTTTAGGCACTAAGCTTTTCGGTTATGCCCTGAAATACCAAACCCCTGAATATGCTAATGTTGCACCCGGGAAAAGCAATGGTAATATTTCAGAAATAGACTGGAAGTCTGCTTCAGATGGTATTTTGAAAAGATATTCTTACGTCTATGATCCGTTGAACCGGCTGAAAGATGCCATTTATGCAGAACCGGGATCAACGATTCCCCATAACAATACCTATAATGAACATGCTACCTATGACCTGAACGGGAACATCAAGACCCTGCAGAGAAATGCCTTTCCGGTTACAGGAAATACAGCGACTATGGTCGATAACCTGGTATACCAGTATACAGGGAACCAACTGGATAAAGTCATTGAAAACTCAATGAATGATACAGGATATGAAGGCGGGAACAATACCATAGATTATGATTTGAATGGAAGTATGATCAATATGAAGGACAAAGGAATACAGACCATTAATTATAATATTCTGGATCTGCCCAACACCTATGATATTGTACAGACCACATTGGGAAGTACAGTACGTTCTACTCTTGGATACCTTTACCGTGCTGACGGCACCAAGCTGAGAAAGACCGTTACAGGTAAAAGGGATGGTAAAGGTACTTCTATGACTACCCGAATGACAGACTATCTGGATGGTTTCCAGTATAGCTATACCGATAGAGGAAGCCTGGAGCCTTGCCTGACATGCAAAACGGAAAGGGCTTTTGAAGAGCAGGCCTACAAAGGGATTGTATTTCCCGGAACAGAAACCCCTGAATGGAAGCTTGATTTTGTTCCCACGGCAGAAGGCTTTTACAGTTTCACAGAAAACCGTTATATTTACCAGTATGGAGACCATCTTGGCAATGTCAGGGTAAGCTTTGCCAAAAACAGCGCAGGCGCTCTTGAAATTTTAGATACCAACAACTATTATCCTTTCGGATTAAACCATACCGGAGGAAACGGCTTGAACAGCTCAGGTTTCGGCAGTTGGTATAGCTATAAGTACAATGGTAAGGAACTTCAGGAAACAGGAATGTATGATTATGGAGCAAGGTTCTATATGCCGGATCTGGGAAGATGGGGCGTAATCGATCCATTAGCAGAAAAGATGAGAAGACATTCTCCTTATAATTATGCCTTCAATAATCCTATAGGTTTTACAGATCCCGATGGGATGGCCCCTCAAATTCAGCTTACCTCAGCTAGTGACAACAGTGGGATGTATACTCCAGGCTGGACCAACCCCAATTGGTTAGGCAGAGGAGTTTATGACAGCACCAGCTATGATGGGATTATGGGTCCTACACTTGGTGGTGGCGGAACTGTTAAAAGGACTAAGGATGGGACTGTTTACATGGGAAGTGCAGCAGCAGATGCTTTTAGGGCTCTTAACAATCCTAAGTTTCAATTTCCCAAAGGGAAGGAAGAATATTACAAGAAGAATTATCCTGCATTTTATAATTTGGTAACAACTATTTTACCTAAAATGACTCAAAATAAAGAATTTATGGAAGCATTAAGTATTGCAAGTGGTTTTTCTCCTGGTGAACTAAGTGATATATTTCAGTACGGAAAAGGAGCGATTCTTCACGCTGATAAATTAGCTTATGGTGATGCTCAATATGATTTTGCAGAAACCAAGGATAAAATGGACATAAATAAAATTTCAATAGATAAGACTGTATTAAACTGGTATGAAACAGCTAATTTAGATACTAATAGTTTAGAAGGTGTTACAAACATCTTTTGGATGGTAATGTTAGCTGGACATGAGACAAGCCATTGGGGAGATCATACAAAAAGAAATATAAGATTTATAGATACACCTATAGCTCAGGAATTTAATAATGAAGTAGGAGTTTTTTTTGAATTTAGAGCGATGAGATCGACCTTTCCAAACACAAAAGTAAAAACATCATTATATATGGGGAATCATGGTACTAAAATTTCAGAAATATTTAAAGTTTTTGTTGAAAAAAACTTTAAAACATTATCAAATATAATTTCCAAATAATTATTTCATGAAAACAGATTTATTAAAAATTATGAAATCAAGTTTACTATTAATTTTAAGTTGTTTATTTCTTTCTTGCTCCACTCGATTCACAGAAAAGCAGATTCGAAATGAAAAATTCATTAATGAATTTTGTAGTAATGAAAAAGTTATACATAATTTAAAGAAATATTCTGGACATCAAATATTAATATATGATGATCACCACTTAATAACTCAATCTGTAAAAACGTTTAACAACGATTCTACGGAAATTCGTATTCAGACTGTCCTTCCCAAAAATGAATTTTATTTTAAAATAAATAAATTTATACTTAATAGTGATTTAGCGTTTGTAGTATTGGAAACCAATGATAACACAAGGGGAGTTGTTTTCTACTTATTGAAAGATGAGCAAGATCAACAATGGTATGTTATGAATATTGAACATAAAAATGCAAAATAAAATTTAGTTTTTATTAACTTTTCTAATCCTGAAATGGCAATATACAAAACAATACAGAGCTTCTAAATTAGACATTGATCATTATTATCGGGTTAAAGCATATTGGAGGCAACGGATTGAACAGTTCCGGTTTTAGAAGCTGGCAGAGCTATAATTATAACGGTAAGGAACTACAGGAAACAGGAATGTATGATTATGGGGTAAGGTTCTATATGCCGGATCTGGGAAGATGGGGTGTGATAGATCCATTAGCAGAACAGATGAGAAGACATTCTCCGTATAGTAAGTTAAATAATTAATTCGAGTTCGTGTTAATATAAATCAAGCTGATATTGAGGTTTTGGAACACTATAATAATCCTCTTTAAATAGTATTTTGGAGTACTGAAAACTTAGTGCTCCAATTTTTTACTTAATAAAAACTTAATATTATTCTCAGTTTTTAGTTTGATTATCTCATGTCAACCAAAAAAAGACCATAATGATGAATAATAAAATTGAATTCCCAGAAGATTATACTTCTTATATGAATAATTTACGAGATCACGAAATATATTCTGAGAACGGATACGTTGAACTATTTCCTGTAAGTGAATTGAACCAAATTAATACTGAATATGAAACCGAGCAGTACGTTCCAAACTTTGTAGCTGTTGGAACAAATGGTGCTGGCGTCGGAATATTAATAAATAAAGAGAATAAGCAATTTTATTCTATTCCATTTGTTGGAATGGACGAAAGTGATGCTGTATTATTAGCAAATTCTTTTTCCGAATTTATTTATAAGTTTGAAAATGAAGGACTGGAGATATATTAAATTAAATTTTTTGGTAATACATTTATAAATTAATTGAACCTGAAGTAGCAGGAGGAATAGGAGACAAAACAGAAATAGATAATTCTTTTTTCCACTGTTAATAAAAAATCTAAATTATGAATTTGATGGATGGTTTGGAGATGACATTCTTGAATCCTTTCCGTGCTATATAGTAATCGAACAATTAAGAAAAGGAATAGAATCGGAATATCTAACAGGAATTAGCTTTGACGAGGTGGAATTGATACCTTTTTTAGGACAAAAAGTTTATACTTCTTATACTTTTAAAGTTGAGAAAATATTATAAATAGTTAGGGTGTTGAAATCAACCCTAATTTTTAACCAAGTTTCGCCAAAAACAGCGCAGGCGCTCGTGAAATTTTAGATACCAACAACTATTATCCTTTCGGATTAAACCATACCGAAGGAAACGGCTTGAACAGCTCAGATTTCGGCAGTTGGTATAGCTATAAGTACAATGGTAAGGAACTACAGGAAACAGGAATGTATGATTATGGAGCAAGGTTCTATATGGCCGATCTGGGAAGATGGGGCGTAATCGACCCATTGGCAGAGCAGTCGCGTAGATGGTCTCCTTATCATTATGCAGCGGACAATCCTGTTAATTTTATTGATCCGGATGGTAGAATAGCTTTGAAGGTAAATTATGCAGATCAGGTGATCGGAGGAGTGGATGAAAATTACCTGGCTACCAGCCAGTGGAACAGTGAAAGAGGTCGTACCAATTTAGGATCTGCTGTTAAACAGGGAAGAGTTTATACCACTAAGGAAGGGACAGTTTATGAGGGAGATAAAGTAAGCGAAGGACTTAATGCTCTTACGAATCCTCAACCTGATTTTTCAAAGTTTGATTTTACCCAGTACATGAATATTTCGCCTCAGCTGGCTGGATTATATGCGTATGGCGCTGGCTTTATGACTGAAAAAGCTTTAGAGATTTTAGTTTTGAAAAAAACGTCACAAATAAATCCATTTGGAATAAATGGAGGTTATGGTTTTAAAGTAGGAAGAACAGAATTTTTATATGCAAATCCAAGCGTAGGTGGTGGAACAATACTTTCATATGGATCACCAACTGGTGGAAAATTTCGATTAGATTATCATGGTCTTCCTTCTTTAAATAGAGGTACTACATTGCATTTTCATTCAAATTATTGGGGGCTTAGCAATTCTCCTCATAGAAGCATAAATCCTTTTTATCTTGGAAAACCAATTAAAAAAAAATAATGGAATTTAATAACAGAATTTTAAGTAAAGAAGTTAGCCTTCTTTTCATTGATAACTTTGACATAAATAATTGGGATGACTTAAACCAACTAAAAATCATTTATAAGTCTTTATTTCCAAAAGGAAGTACACTGTTTTTTTCATTTAGACGTGAAGAAAATTTAACTGAAGAAAAAGAGTTAAAAAAACTTAAAGTTAGAATACTCGATACTTTTAATAATGAAGGTGAATATCTTATTCTAAAAAAATTAGATGACGTTCGTTTTGATAGTATTGCCAGAATAGTTATAAATGAGAATACATATAATCTTATTTTTGATCTGTGGAACTATTTTTACAGTTGTACATTTTTTATCCCCAACAAAAATTTAACCTTTTCGGATTATATAAAGTTTCAACAAAAAATTAAGTTTCAGGATAAGGGAAATGAAAAGCTATTGAACGAATGTTTTACAGATTTTACATGTATTAAGGGACTCGGTGGAGATAATATGATTATAAGTTATCGTAATAATTATAACCTTCCAAATTTTTATTGTAAGGAGTAAAATATATTTATCCTAATCCATAAAGCATAAACTCTTGAGTTGTTAAACATTAAAACCTCCCGTACGAATCTTTCGTATGGTAAAGTAATAATAAACGTTAGTGTGGAGATTTAAATTTGGGTAATATTCCAAAGTTAGTGATTCCCTCTTGCTGCCGCACTAATCCTCTTGTGTAGTGAAGCAATAATAACAGAAACCATTGCTATTACGCAGTGGTTTTGTATTGTAATAATTTTTCTGTTTTGTATATTTTGCAATCAATGAGTATAAAGACCACCTTGGCAATGCAAGGGTAAGTTTTGCCAAAAAAAGCGCAGGCGCTCTTGAAATTTTAGATACCAATAACTACTATCCATTCGGATTGAACCATACCGGAGGAAACGGCTTGAACAGCTCAGGTTTCGGCAGTTGGTATAGCTATAAGTACAATGGTAAGGAACTACAGGAAACAGGAATGTATGATTATGGAGCAAGGTTCTATATGGCCGATCTTGGAAGATGGGGCGTAATCGACCCATTAGCAGAGCAGATGAGAAGACATTCTCCCTATAATTATGCTTTTTAATAATCCGATAAGCTTTACAGATCCGGATGGGATGGCTCCTCAAATTCAGCTTACCTCAGCTAGTGACAACAGTGGGATGTATACCCCGGCTGGACCAACCCCAATTGGTTAGGAAGAGGAGTTTATGATAGCAACAGCTATGATGGGATTATGGGTCCTACACTTGGTGGTGGAACTGTTAAAAGGACCAAAGATGGAACTGTTTACACAGGAAGTGAAGCAGCAGCTTTTAGGGATCTTATGAATCCATCAGCTAATCCTCCCAGCCCAAAACCTAATTTTTTGCAAAGAGCTGGAAGCTTCATTAGAGGCATATTTGGAGGAAATAGAGGTGCTGGAATTACAACATTTTTATCTGGGGCAACAATTTCTAGAACTGGTATACAAATTGGAGGAATTGCGTTTGAAGGTTATGAATTGTCAACAGTAGGAAGTTTAGTCAAAGGATTTGCCGCTACAGGAGCTATGACTTTAGGAGCAGTTTTATACCCTACAATGATTAAAGAACCGGAATTTAACTGGACAAGAGATTTGCCATTGGATATACCTATTACAACAACTGATGATCGGCCTGAAGATCTTATAACATTGTATAGGGGAGTCTGTATAGGACATTATGATTATAAAAATGCACTGAAAGGTATGGCTATTCCATTAGGAGGACATAATGATCCTGATTCTCATAACTGGGGTGATACAGAAAGTGTTTTTACGTCTTGGACCATAAATAGAAATACTGCTTTGAAATTTGCAAATAAGAATGGGTCTGGAGGTGTACTTTTACAAAAAGCATTTTCTGTTCACGAAATTATACCTAGTCCAGATAAATATAATGAACAAGAAATACTAATTCGAGGAATTGTTAATGGTGCAGTTCCATTTATTCAAAAAAGATAAATATGGAAACAACTAACATAAAGCAAATTTACACGTTATTTAAAGAAGATTTAAATAATAACTTATACTTTTTAATCGCTGAGTATTTAGACAACATTACTGTATTTAAATATATATTAATTGACAAAAATAAAGCTATTTCAATATATAAGTTGCGAAGTGAAATTAATAATAGTAATAGTTTTAAGATTGATGGTTACGATGAATTACTAGAAAATCTTTTGAATTATAATGATAAAAAAGTGATCATTAGTAATTTCAATTATAAAAATGAGGATATAACCATTTTTATAAGCCATGAAATGGATAGGGTTCTGGGAATCTTAAGTCAAAGAACAAATTAGTTTTAATTCATTTACAAATTTAAAGTTAGAGCCCCGGCTCCCGCATGATTGCGTCCTGTGGTGATGTAATAATAACAAAAACCATTGCTATTAAGCAGTGGTTTTGTATGGTGAAAATTTTTCTGTTTTGTATTGAAAACATAACTGTCGTACAGTTATATATTATTTTGAAAACAATAAGTATATTCAGCACTACAGAGACCACCTTGGAAATACCCGGGTAAGTTTTGCCAAAAACAGCGCAGGCGCTCTTGAAATTTTAGATACCAATAATTACTATCCTTTTGGATTAAACCACACTGGAGGAAACGGCTTGAACAGCTCAGGTTTCGGAAGCTGGCAGAGTTATAAATACAATGGCAAAGAACTACAAGAAACAGGAATGTATGATTATGGAGCAAGATTCTATATGCCGGATCTGGGAAGATGGGGCGTGATTGATCCATTGGCTGAGCAGATGAGAAGGCATTCTCCTTATAATTATGCCTTCAATAATCCTATAGGTTTTACAGATCCCGATGGGATGGCTCCTCAAATTCAGCTTACCTCAGCTAGTGACAACAGTGGGATGTATACCCCCGGCTGGACCAACCCCAATTGGTTAGGAAGAGGAGTTTATGACAGCACCAGCTATGATGGGATTATGGGGCCTACACTTGGCGGAGGTGGAAGTGGTTCTTATAATAATAATGATGTAACTGTTTACACAGGAAGTGCAGCAGCTGCAGCTTTTAGGGATCTTATGAATCCTCAGGTTAACTTCTCACAGTTTAATTTTTCGCAATTTGGAGTAAATGGTCCAGGTCCAACATATACTGTTCAACATTATGCTCTTATTCAAGGCTTGTCCACGTTTGCTAATAAATTATTTGGAACTCCATTCACACTATCTAAGCTAACAGAAGCAGAAAAGCAGAATATTTTTAAGCAGAGTGCACAAAAGACTACAGCAATATTAATGTATGAGTATGCTTCGGGAACAGGTCCTGAAAAAAGAAATTTCTTTCCTGGTGATGCTTTGACAGAAGATATAAAGTGGTCAAATTCATCTGCAAGGGCAGCCACAATGTTTGCAAACGAGTATAATGCAGGAAAAATAAAAGAAGGACAAACAATTCAATATTATATAGGTACAAGTCCCGATAAAATTGGGATCAGTGGTAGTATAGACGCCCATTTTAAGGGCTTAGGAGATCAATCTATTTGGCGGGGAGGTATGGTATATAATATGCAAAAGAGAGGAGACAGACTATATGTAAATGTTTTCGATAAATATACTGTATCTTCAGGAATATCAAGAAATAACGCAGATTCATTTAATAGAGGAAAAACAATTACGCCATTGGGAACAACGACAATTAATATTCATTTTAACTATCAATGGATAAATAAAAAATAAAATTATGATAACAAAAAAAGTGTATTTAATGATTGGTTTAGTCGTTTTGATTACTCAGTCATGTAATAAAATGTTCCCAGAAAAAATGGAAAGTTTTATGTTTCAATTAAAAGATGATATATATTTAAATCAACCATCAAGATCAATATTGGTTATGCATAAAACAGGCGAGGATAGCTTTATACATGGAAGAATAATAGTAGATAAAATAGATAGTGTTTATATTAGTAATGATAAAAGTGTAATTTATATAATTAATAGTAAAAATGAATATATATGGGTCACACCTGATTTCAAAATTGAGAAATTAAATAATAAACCAAAAGTTGATTTTATTAGTATTGATGGCTATCATAGATAATTGTAATTGATATGCTTACTTTGTTAGGATAATAATTATCGCCCCTCGATTACATCGTTTGGTAAAATAATAATAACAGAAACTACCGTTCAATAACCGTGGTTTTTATGCTGAACAAAAATCTTTTGTTGCATGAAAATATAGTTATAGTAAAGTTATACCTACAGCAACTATCTCCGCTTAAACTACTCAAAAAACTCAAATGTTGACGCAGAAGTTCTAGAAGAAAACAAGTATTACCCATTTGAATTAAAGCATGAAGGATACAATGCATTATACGGAAATTCTGCTTACAATTACCGATACTGTGGAAAAGAAATGCAGAAAGAAACAGGCTGGGGCGATCATGGTGCAAGAATGTATAAGGCAGATCTGGGAAGATGGGGCGTGATTGATCCATTGGCAGAGCAGATGAGAAGACATTCTCCTTATAATTATGCTTTTAATAATCCTATAGGTTTTACAGATCCCGATGGGATGGCCCCTCAAATTCAGCTTACCTCAGCTAGTGACAACAGTGGGATGTATACTCCAGGCTGGACCAACCCCAATTGGTTAGGCAGAGGAGTTTATGACAGCAACAGCTATGATGGGATTATGGGACCTACACTTGGTGGCGGTGGAACTGTTAGGAGGACCAAAGATGGAACTGTTTACACAGGAAGTGAAGCAGCAGATGCTTTTAGGGCTCTTATGAATCCATCAGCTAATTCTCCCAGCCCAAAACCTAATTTTTTGCAAAGAGCTGGAAGCTTCATTAGAGGCATATTTGGAGGAAATAGAGGCGCTGGAATTACAACATTTTTACCTGGGGCAACAATTTCTAGAACTGGTATACAAATTGGAGAAATTGCGTTTGAAGGTTATGAATTGTCAACAGTAGGAAGTGTAGTCAAAGGATTTGCCTCTACAGGAGCTATGACTTTAGGAGCAGTTTTATACCCTACAATGATTAAAGAACCGGAATTTAACTGGACAAGAGATTTGCCATTGGATGTGCCTATAACTACTACTGGTGATCCAGATTCTGGAAATTTATATTTATATAGAAACATGAGGAGTGTAGGTGGAGTACCGGAATTAGGTAATTCTCTAAATACATTGGGAGTAAGATCTACAGATTTTATACGAAATGTTAATGATTTAGATTATGTATTTGGATCATCAGGGCAAGGAATGTCTGTAACTCCAGGTTATGGGAATGTCATTCCTGCTACACCTTTGGTAACCCAGGTAAAACTACTTTATTTAGAATAATGGCTAAAGACGTAATTGGGTCAGGCTTAGGAATAAACATTGATGCAATTAATCACGCTAATATAACTCCTGTAGGAAGAACAACATTACAACAATTTAGATGACACATACAAGCAACAGCACCATTATGGAAACCAATAAGATGATAAATCAATTGAATTATTTATTTGAAATACTAGATTTTGAAACTATTTCGTCGTTAAGCAACGAGAATTATAAAATATTAATATTGGATTTTTTTATAAAAGTTAACAAACTAAAATATGAAGGTTTAAGTTTAGATGAAGATTTAAAAAGTTTTATAAATAGTAAGCACATTCAGTACTATGATTATTATGAAAAAAGTTCTATCTATGAAGAAAGAATGCAAATGATACTTTCAGAATTAATGGGATTTTGTTCACCACCAAAATTTTGGGACGCTTCTCTTGAAGAATATATGAAATTAAAATGGGGGATAGACATTAATCAGCAAAGTCTCGACTTCGCGAATTTCTAATTTTTGGAGTTGATGCCTTTTTTGAGACAAAAAGTCTATACTTCTTATACTTTTAAAGTTGAGAAAATATTATAAATAGTTAGGGTGTTGAAATCAACATCCTAATTTTTAACCAATTTTCGCCAAAAACAGCGCAGGCGCTCTTGAAATTTTAATACCAACAACTATTACATTTCTGGCTAAAACTATTTATATAAAGTATACTTATACTCAAATCAAAAACTGAGATATAAAAAATAATTTTAAATACAATTTAGAATAATGAAAAAAAGCATAGTAACTATTTTTTTTCTGCTAGTGGTCATTTTTGTATTATCGATGATGGTATTCCCCTATATTTCAAATTTTGTGGGATGGAATGGATATCAGGTTTGGAAGAATAGATCTAAAACAGAAAGTATAAAAGAATCAAAAAGAAGAAAGGTTTTTGTCCGAGAATTAAATTATAAAATAATAGATTCTGGAGATTCAAAAGGTTTTTATTTTAAACCGTATCTTGAAAGAGGATATAAAGTTAGTAATAAGTCTATTAACGATACACGCATTATAAAAGATACAAGATATCCATATAATATAAGTTTTGACAGAAATCTTAAAAATGGAATCGCTATTTATTATAAAAAGGAGGATGAAAAGAAACTTGATAGTTTTGATGGCTATTGGGGTTATTTAAAACAGCCTTATATAAAAGATACCCTCCACTTAAAAATTGATGGAGAAAATAATTACCACGGTATAATAAAAATATGGTAATTCATTATTTAAGTGAATAATTAATAATAAAAACATAAGCCACTGCAAAAAAAAACCAGTGGTTTATGTTTTTTAGAAATAATGCGTAATATTATACAGTACTTGAATAAGTTTTGCTAAAAACAGCGCAGTCGCTCCTGAAATTTTAGATACCAACAACTATTATCCTTTCGGGCTGAACCATATTGGAGGCAACGTATTGAACAGTTCCGGTTTTGGAAGCTGGCAGAGTTATAAGTACAACGGTAAGGAACTTCAGGAAACCGGGATGTATGATTATTGAGCAAGATTCTATATGGGCGATCTGGGAAGATGGGGGGCGATCCATTGGCAGAACAGATGAGAGATTCTCCTTATAATTACGCCTTCAATATTATGGACAAATCCGACCTCCGATGCCTATAACCGTAGGAACCTTTAGAACATTAATTCAAAGTACTGCCCCAGCTGGGCAACCTGTAAAATAATTAAATATATGGAAGAAAGAGAAGTTATTGTAAGAAAAATTTTAGAAAAATTATATGTTGAATTTAATCCAGAAAATCTCTCTAAGCTAAGTATAGATCAATATAAAGATTTCTTCTTTTCAATATTTGAATATATAAATTTACACAAAAATAAATACCATTTGACAGAAGAAGATTTTGTCGAATTTAGCAACAGTATTCATCATAGATATAATTATGATGAGTACGAAGATAATTGTTGGGAAAGAGTTGCTTTTTTTATGGATGAGTTGATATTCCGTTTTTCTACACCTCCTCCGTATTTTTTTCATTCTAACTTTGAAGATTTTAAAAATAAATTAAAAAGAGATTTTACAGAAGGTAATGGTTTGTAAAAATGCGATCTTGGGTCACATGGAGTTGATGCCTTTTTTGGATCACCTTGAAAATAATTGGAGTATTGAAAGTTCAATACTCTAATTTTACAAATTAGTTTCAGATGAGAAGAGATTCTCCTTATAATTACGCCTTCAATATTATGGACAAATACGGCTGGCAATTCCTATGAATGTAGGGACATTTAGAACATTAATCCAAACCACTGCCTCAGCTTGGCAACCTGTAAAATAAATTATATGGAAAAAAGAGACTTAATTATAAAACAAATTCAAGAAAAATTAGAAATTGAACTAAGACCAGAAAATATTTCCAAGATGACTTTGGATGAATATAGAGATTTTATTATTTCACTGTTTGAGTTTATAAATTTATACAAGGATAAATATCTTTTAACATCCCTAGATTTTAGGGAATTTGCAAATGACTTTGTATATAATTATGAAGATGATGGTTATGAAGATAATTGTGGCGAAAGAGTAAGATTTTTCATGGATGAATTAGCGATTTTATACACTTACCATCCACCATTTTTTTGGGATTCTAATTTTGACGATTTCAAATATAAAATGAAAAGACATATCTCGAAAGGTAATGGCTTGTGAAATTTTTTTTGTTTATTTTTTAAATTTGGTAATGTTCCAAAGTTAGTGATTCAATTATTTTTATTTTGGTGGGAAATTTTTATATGAATATTCAACAGGAAGATCACTGTTTGATAAACCAGGAGAAAATTAGTTTTGATGATGAAAGCATATTATTATTTTTTGTTTAGAATTTATAGATATTATATAGATAATCAAAATGAAAATGAATTTCAGGCAGTATTTAGTGCTACTGCCGTCAGTACAGCCGTTTTAAGTATTGCAATAATATCTTTCCTAGGTGTGCTTGATTTTTTAGATATCCTATCTATTCCTTCAAAAAAATATATAATATTTGGTATGATATTACTCGGTATTTTCAATCATTTTTTCTTTGTTAGAGAGAAAAAATGGGTGGATTATGATTTTGAGAAAGATAAAAAAGGAGGTTTCAAGATAATTATTTGCATCCTATTTTTATTTCTTTTTGTTCTTATTGGAGGGTCATTTAATCGTAAAAAGATATTTGAAGAAAGAAGAAGAAACCCTTCGATAGAGGTAGAAAGACGTTCATCTCTAGAGAGTGAAATTAGAAAGTGGTTTGAAGAAAAATTTTAATGAAAAGTTTTATTGCATCCTATTTGTAACAAAATTAGAGTATTGAATTTCAATACTCTAATTTAATTTTAATCCAAGTATTAATTTAAGCTATAGACCTTACTAATTGGGAGTCATACATAGCTACCTACATATTTCGTAGAAAAATAGGCATTGGAAGCAACAGATAACGACTTTGGGAATAAATAAAAAAAATCATGACATACTATTTTTATTTAAATTTTTACATATATCAGTATTATAAGAAAAAACAAGAAGCTCCTTTAATTTCAACTTTGCTTGTAATTTCTCTATTAGTTAATTTGAATGCGTTTACCATTGTTATGATTTATAATTTTGTAACTGATTTTTGGACTATTCCAAAACTTTATGGAGATTATAAAGTTATCATAATAGCATTTTTATGTTTTTTTGTGATCATAAATTATTTTTTACTTTATCACAAAAAAAGATATGTGAAGATTTTTGAAAAGTTTAGAGAAAATAATGAAATATATAAACAATGGGATTTGCCAGTAAAGATATATATCATTTTAAGTATAGCTTTATGTTTAGTTACATTGGTAATTGCAGATTTACGTAATCATAATTTTGAATTATACTTTCTAAAATAACGTATGAATATCGTCCTTGTGAAACAATTAAAATTTAAAACAAAACTTTGAAGAAAACATTCTGCTATTTGATAGCATCTATAAGCTTATTTATTTCATGTAGTTTGCAAAACGTTTTTAGATCAGATCGTTCTAAAAACTTTACTGAACAGCTTTTTACAAATCAAAATGTTTACAGGATTTTAAAAAACTACAGTCAAGATAATTCGATAAATATCATAGATCCGGAACACCGTCTCACTAATCAATTTTTAACATTCAGAAATAATGATCTTGCTGTTAATATTAGTGCTGAAAGAAAAGATGAGTACGATTTCTACATAAAAAAAGTGATCATTGATGAAAAATTGGCTTTTGTAGTTCTATGGCATAGAGATACTACAACAGCACTATGTTTTTACCCCATTAAAAGTGAATATACTCTGGGTAAATGGTTAGTCGAAGAAATTACAACGAAGAGTATCAAATAGAGGTTGCCCCTCGCTACTTCGTTTAGTTCAAACATATCATCCTGTACAAGCGTCAAGCCTATATCCAAATAAAGACTGAACAAAATCTAATCAGGAAATACACTTTCTCGGATTTTTACTTATTTTACTGTCAATTTTATGGTGATAGGCGGGAATCTTAAAAATAGATTTAAATTCGTTATCCAGAAATGGATAACGAACTTGATGCTATTGCAGATATTAAAAATGAAATACTAAAATAATATGTATACAAAGTACTGTATTTTAATTCTGACTTTCTTCTTTTACTCTCTATTTGGTCAGCTATGATTAGAATTAACATTAGTAAATTCAGTTGCCAATGTAACGATCTATAATGAATCAAAGGAAAATTATATTCTTCCGGTAGACTTACTTCATTTTCGTCCTTATGAACCTGAGTGTAATAACTTTTCTGATCAAGAATTAGAATTTCCCAGTTTTGGATTGATGGTTAATATTATCGGAAAAGATGGTAAGAAAGAAGATTATACAGTAGGTTATTCTAATACATCAGAAAACTTAGATCTTATCACTAACAAGGTCAACATACAAAGATCTGGTTTAGAAAAAAAAGTATTGAATTGGGGGAAGAACCATAAGATTAGGGATTATCATCTTGCCTTTATTAATTATCAGATGATCAGCAACCTGATTTACTTAAAGGCAAAAGAAAAATTTCCTTTAATATTAAGTTTGATTTATATAATGTTACAGCACAAGAACTAATTTTTTACAATTATATTCTTGAACAATCAGAAAATTATAAGTTGTATCTAAGCTTGTGTGGGTTTAAGGAATTCGATCAATATTTGACATTTTCTCAAAAGAAGCAATTAAAGAAATATAAATTCTTTACGGGTAAGGTGGAAAGCAATATCATAGAATTCAAGTAACAGAGATATTGACCTTCTCCTAAAAGCTGAGCACTTAAATTACAGTTTTTAAATTATAAATAATAAGAAAAGGATTCAATAAAGATAGTTTGGTAATGCTTCAAAACCCTCTCCCGCAAGATTGCATCGTGTGGGGCAGTAATAATAACAAAAACCACTGCTACTTAGCAGTGGTTTTTGTGTTGTAAAATTTTTTCTATTTTGTATATGAAAACAGAACTATAGTACAGTGATACCGACCATTTGGGAAATATACGGTTCCCGGATACAACAATTGGTATAATAGAAAGTTTGTTATGATGCGCTTAATATTGCATTCGCACAGTTAATTCCATCTATTGCGGCAGATACAATTCCGCCTGCATAACCGGCACCTTCTGCACAGGGATATAAACCTTTTACCTGAGGATGCTGATAGGTTTCTTTATCCCTTGGGATCCTAACCGGCGATGATGTTCTACTTTCAACACCAACCAAAATGGCTTCATTAGTATAATAACCTCTAATTTTTTTCCCAAACAAAGGCAATGCCGCACGCAAACTATCAGATACAAAATCGGGCAGAATGTGATCGAGCATCGAACTTTTAGTACCTGGGAGATAAGAATTCTTTGGCAGATCGATTGATAATTTATTATTAACAAAATCGACCATGCGTTGTGCAGGAGCAACCAAATTGCCACCGCCAGCTTCGAAGGCTCTTTTTTCGATTTCTGATTGAAAATGTAACATCTTTAGTGGATCGTAACCCTGAACATCATCTAAGGTAACCTGAACCACTGTCCCAGAGTTGGCATAAGGGTTGTTTCGCTTAGATGGCGACCAACCGTTAACCACAATTTCATTCTCACCAGTGGCACATGGAGCAATAATACCACCCGGGCACATGCAAAAAGAAAATACACCGCGGGGACCAACCTGCTCTACCAAACTATAATAGGCCGGTGGTAAAAATTCTGAACGGATATCGCAATGGTATTGTGCTGAATCAATAATTTCCTGAGGATGTTCTATCCTTACCCCTAAAGCAAAAGGTTTGGCCTCAATCAGAATGTTCTTTTTGTTTAACAATTCGTAAACGTCTCTTGCCGAATGGCCTGTTGCCAGGATAATATCATCGGCAAATAACTTGTCCTGAAAATTAATTTCTATTCCTTTTACTTTACCAAATTCGATTAAAATATCGGTCATCTGGCTATCGAACATTACTTCACCACCAGCATTTAAGATCGTGTTTTTTATGGAAGTAATAATATGTGGAAGTTTGTTCGTGCCGATATGCGGACGGGCATCGATCGTGATATCTTGATGCGCGCCATGGTTTACAAAAACCTGAAGAACTTTATTAATGTCGCCACGCTTATTGGACCGGGTGTATAATTTGCCATCTGAATAAGTACCGGCACCACCTTCACCGTAACAGTAATTAGATTCGGTATTTACCAGACCCTGTTTATTTATGGCAGCTAAATCTCTACGGCGTTGCCTTACATCTTTACCCCGTTCGATAATAATGGGTTTTAATCCATTTTCGATACACTGTAAAGCAGCAAATAAACCTGCCGGGCCTGCACCGATAATGATTACTGGTTTTGCCGTAGCTACATTAGGATAATTGACAGTGTAAAATTCCGGAACGGCTTCTTCATCCACAAAAACCTTTACCTGAAGGCGAAAAATGACTTTTCGAGAACGGGCATCTATAGATCTTTTCAGGATTTCAAAGCCTTTTATCCTGGATTCGGATAGTTTTAAGGCTTTAGCCAGTTTTTGGTTAATTAGCTCAGTTTGCTCTACTTCGTGAGGAAGCAATGTGATTTCGATATCTTTTTGCATATTAAGTCGGGTTTTTATCCCGAACGGTACAAAGATAGAAAACTATCAGGAAAAATAGATACTATTTATATGCTGTTGCATATACTTAATAAACGCCCTAAAATAATTTATTCTGTGGAAATCAAAGACTTATTAGTAGAATTTGTTCCGTAAAGTCGTTATAATTTTTTTAGAAATTATATTTTTCGCAGCTTTATTTATATACTATACTATTTACATTAGTAAAGATAAAGGGAAAGTCTTCAATAGAACTATAATTCAGCTATATATTTATTTTCAAAACAATAAGTATATTTATCAGTAATTAGCTATGAAAAGAATATTTAATTTTTTAACTCCCACAAAAATATTAATAATATTTTTGTTGTTTATTATCAGTGTTTTATTTATCTATCAAATAGACTCTTATAAGCATAAACAGATAAAAGGTGGTTTGATTTTCTTATACTTCATACCAGGTTTATTTGTCTTTACGCTACTGCTTATTTATAATCTAAAGAGAAGTATTAAAGAAAGTAATTTAAAGAATAAGATTATGTCTGGTATTCCTTTACTGTTAATTTCTTTTTATTTTTTATATTTTATTTTAATCATGTTAATTACTGAAATATGCTATTGGTTGGGCATTGAAAACCCGATGGGATAAAGCATTAAAATTGGGATAGTAAGAGTAAGTTTCTCGCAGCCGCTTGGCGTCCATATTACAATGACTAATCAAGTATAGGAAACATGAGATAAGATTTTTAGTAAAAAATAAATGATATAATCAATGGAAAATAGCATAGAAATTCAAAAAGAAGATTTAAAAAAAATTCTTTTTCTTTTAGTTGATAAACTGGAAGCTTCTGATAACAATAAATTTTTACTTGATAAAGATTTATATTGGAGTATTCCAGATGAAAAATTATATGATATCTACAAAGAGCCAGTGGATTTAACAATGGGAAGCCTTGTAGAGGATTGGGAATTTCTTCAAAAAATCTTAAGAAAAGAAAGAGAAGTTATAGGATATGATTTTAATAAAATATCTCATATCTTACGACTAATTGCACAATCCAATTGTTTAATATAATTATAGAATTAAGAGTACTAAATTACAGTTCTACAGAGAAGCTTATCCAGACAGTTGATAAATACCCGAATATGAATTTAATAGTAAAATATGTAGACGAAGATTATCAAAGACTACTGAACAACAAATACATTACTGCAGTGAATTTTCCAATTAAAGATGCGGTTAAAATTTTTGGTAGTTATGATAAACTTAGAGGTAAAAAGAAATTAAAAACTGAAATTCAGAATATCATTGGGTTTGAAGATGATCATTTGGATTCTTGCGAAGGCATAGAAAATTTTCTTGTATTTACTTACCATCTACTGAAAACAAATAAAAATTTAGTTGTTTCTACAGTTGGCCTATCTTATGAGTCTATAAACCACTATATTAAAATAATGGAACTTATTCTGACTAAGCTAAGTGATCGTACATTATACGTTATCAAAAACTTTTCTGCCATTGATGAATTGGTGTTGACAGATTTATATATCCACATCAATACAGTCGAAAAAGAAACGGTATTTGATTTCATGAAAAATTGGCTGATAGGATTTAAAACTAAAGACGAATATTTTATATATCCTGAATATTTTGGAAAAGTAGAGTTTGAAACAGGCGATTATTTTGAAATGCTTTCGTTTATTCTGTCTGGTCCAAACAGGGATTATGGATTTCATTTTCATAATAGAAATAATCCGCAAAATCCTAAGGCAATGATTTTAATAAGGAACAATTCCCTGTATTTAGGAATTGGGGTAACTCCCAATTATGAAAAACATTTCATTGAAAGATTATTGAAAGAATATCATAAAACACCTATTGTTTGTCATGGAGTATTACCATATTAATAAAGCAGAAAATGTAGAATTCTGGAGTAAGTACCAGGCTCATACCCGAGTAAGAAAAATACATTAATCCAGAGAATATTATCCTTGCTTTTTAATCCTATGCATCTACAAAATTTCTATTCACTCTTCATTCTTTAGTTTTGTGGATTAACAGGACATCATGAATCATCCGGCATACACATGTACGCTGAATGGTGGGCTGCTTATGGCTGTAAAAGAGGAAGCCTTGCCAATGCGTGGACTTCCTGCCCCTACAAACCAAAAAATGAATATTAATAGAATTTGTGTTTTTCTGAAAGCCCTAAGGCCGCAATGGATTGTACACCCCATTGTAACATGTCAAGATACTTGATGCTTTAAAAGAAGGCTTAGAAAAGGATCATTGTAGAAAGGCAGAACGGCATGAAAATAAAACGGCATGGGATTCTACAATATCCGATCTGAGGTACTGGTATACCTTACGCACAGATAAGGAGAACCCACGCCTAGGTCGTGAGCTTCCTGCTTATCTTCTCGTACGTTAAAAATTACCAGTTTTCAGATCGAGATTCTAAGCAATAGCTTCTATATTTCTTTGAAGTATCGCAAAGCTACATTTATTATAGCTTATTTTACAAATATAAGAAAAAAACCAAAAAGGATACATATAAGTATCCTAAAATTTAGCTCCAAACTTAGAATTTTACAGTTAATGAATGAATTCGAACTTAATAACTGTAAGAAAGCGCTTGGTTACAGAATTTCTGAATTAAGAAAGAAGATAATAAATCCCGAGACGAATAAGCCTATTTCACAAGAAGAATTGGGTTTAAGAACCGGGCATGCAAAAAAAACAATCGGAGAATTAGAAAGAGGGAATACCAACCCGCGGTATGACACTCTACTCGTAATAAGCAAAGAATTGAATGTTACAATACAGGAACTTTTTGATTTTGATATGAAAAAATACATCAAATTATCAAATAAGTCCTAAAGAGAATTCATTTTTTAAATCTCAAAATTTACCAGATGTATAAATGGGAGGTAGAAGAATTAAAATTTCAAATTGGAAAGATTATTCAATTACATAGGCTGAAAAGAGAACTTTCACAACTGCAGCTTGGAAATGAGCTTAATCTCTCAAGCAATCCATTGATAGAATTGAGAGGGCTGAAACCAATCCGACGATAGAAAATATAGTGAAGCTTTGCAATTTTTTGGAAATTGATATGTTGCTTTTATGGACGAAGCTAAGTGATATTGAATTAAAGAATATTGAGAGTGAAATTGATGCTTTGCAAAAAGAATTTAAAAACCAAAATAAAAGAAAATCCTAACGAGAGTTGGTTTTTTTTATGACAGAATGATCGGATCCCGGCCAGAAAACAGTAGAAATAGCTTTAAATTTGTAATGCTAAGAATGGGCAGTGATCATTAGGCTCATGATAGCATAGAAGAAAAGATATCGCTGTTAGATCATAAAATAAAACACAACATGTTCTCAATGAAAAACAAAAATTTAGTGTACCTTTTTTTAATACTGGCAGGAGCAGGAGTTATATTATTTTTATTTACTTATTCACCAAAAAATAATGACAAACTTATTATCGCCGATATCAGAGTTGAGGTAGAAGGGATAATAAAGAAGAAAGTAGCTGTGAGAGATGGGTTGATGACTCATGTTAAAGTAGCAAGACGCAATAAACCAGATACTTTAATCTTTTTAGGTGAGAGAATTGATAGTGTAGATATTAATGAAAATATAATGAAATACAGAAATTCTCCTTTTTTCTATATTTCAAGCCATGTTGGAAAACCTAAAAAACTGAGATATGTTTCAATTCCTAAAAGTATATTAGAGGATAAAAGCTTTCCTGAAGCTTGGAAGGATAGTTGTAGAAATGGATGGAGGAATATCCTCGTTGATTAATGAAAGTTGTCATAATCTTTTTTGAAAAATTTCTAATCGGGGAAATACACCTCATCTATATTTTACTGCACCCAATATGTTTGATGCAGTAAAATTATTAAAAACGGTCTCCAGACTCAAAACATATTCTCTTATTCTGAACTTTTTGAATATTCTATCAGGTCCCAAAGGTTTCCGTAAAGGTCTTTAAAAACAGCAACGGTACCATACTCTTCTGTCTTCGGTTCTCTTGTGAATTGTACTCCTTTCTGAAGCATGGTTAAAAAGTTATCCGTTTTTAAAAACAGAAAAACCCGACCTCCAGCTTGATTTCCTATGCTGCTTCTTTGCTCTTCACTATCTGCTTTTGCAAGCAATAAACTGCATCCGGCCGAACCGGGAGGTGCCACTAGTACCCATCTTTTTGTTTCACTTTGAGGAGTATCTTCCAGAAGGACAAAATTAAGTTTTTCAGTATAAAATGCAATGGCTTCATCATAGTCATCTACCACAAGGGCAATATGGGCAATTTGCTGTTTCATAATTTATTTTTTGTAGTTTTTATTAAAAATACGCGCACTGGATCCTTTTGCTATAGCCTTTCGGCTAATGGTTTTTACCTTAGCGAAGAAGCGAAAATTCAAGTGTGGATGTTCAGTTCTGCACAAGCGCTCAATTGAAAAATGACAGTTGATCAGGACAGCCCTGAAATTGCAGGACACGGTACAAAATCTATGACGTTAATCAATTTTTAAGGGTTAAAGATAAACATTAAAGTTAGAAAAATATCGCATAAAACCTCCTTTGTTACAGAGAATCCAAGAGCCTGTACCATATTTTACCGTGGTACAATGGGTATTAGAAATAACTGTAAAAGACTCGGCGCGGCCAAAGGCCGCGCCGAGTCTTTTACAGGATCCGACCCAGAAAAACAGTATTTTATTTCTCTGCGTGAAGTCCGATTCTGTTTCCTTCTGTATCGAGGATGACGGCAATTAAGCCTGCATTCATTCTTGTGGCTGGTGTGAGGATTTTTCCTCCGGACGGAACGACCTTATCAAGAACCTTCTGAATCTCAGGATAGGCATTGATGTAGATTAAAGCTCCTTTATCGGAAGGCCCGTTGTGTGTGGATCGGCTTAAAACTCCCGTGATTCTTCCGGAAGTAGCCTGTATCACACTCGGATCGTAAGGGAAAAAGGTGAGTTCTTCATCCGATTCAGGGATCTGGCGGGTTACCATTTCAATGTCTAAAATAGTTTCATAGAATGTCTTTGCTCTTGCCGTATCGTTAACAGGGATTTCAAACCACGTGATAACGTTGGTATTGGCGTCGATTTTTTTTAGGGTTTGCATAACTCAATATTTTTATGGTGTAAAATTGAGAAAACCAATACGATACCAACTGTGACGATCGTCACAAAATTATTTGGAGAGCCTTCTTTTCCGGATCCGGCTTAACGTTTCTCGGGCTACTCCCAAAAAAGAGGCCAGCTGCGAAAGCGCAACTCTCTGAATGATTTCGGGATATTTATTTTCCAGATATTCCAGGCGTTCCTGTGCAGAATAGAGCTTAAAGAGATTGGCGAATTCTTCCTGTTTGGTCGCAAACACCCGAATGCAGTTTCTTCCCAATGCTTCAATTTCAGCAGATTGTTGGGCGGCTTCAAATAATTTCTTTTTATCAAACACAATCACCTGCAATGGTTCACAGGCAACCATATTAAATTCGGATGCTGTACCGGTTCCAAAGCTGCTGATGTTGGTGGCAATTTCATTTTCGAAGAAAAATCCCGTGTTTTTGACCTCTCCGTTTTTGTCATAATAGCTTTTACAATACCCCTGGTCGATGTAGAAAAGGGTAGTGCAGACTGCTCCTTCTTTCAGGAGAAATTCATTTTTCTTATACTGTTTTTCAGATAAGGCAGGTTGAAGAAGTTCCCAGCTTTTCTCAGAAAATTCAGTGAGTGACTGTAAGTATTTAAAAAGATTTTCCAAAGGTTCAAATTTCGAATTAATATCATTAACTGATCTCTTTCATTTTCTGCATCTGTGAAAAACTCATCATGAAAGATACACGTAAAAGGATTTTGCTATAATGTATATTTTTTGGTTACGATGGCTCCTGTTTTGGAACTCTAAACAGCAAAATAAGAGCCCATATCTGGAGAATGGTCTGTAGAACATTCACTACACCCAGTACAGGATCTGATAATAAATTAGTATAGATGGACTGAAATCCCATTAACCCCAGCAGAAAAGTAATCAGCAGAACATATTTTACCCATTCTTTTCCTTTTCCGGCCAGATATCCCATTCCGAAAATAAAAGCGAAGATAGCAACAGCAATACCTAAAGAGAGGATAACAGGCTGTAAAGAGTCATAAGTCCAGATCATGCTTGCTATGCCCAGCACACCTGTGAGATACATGATATTGGCGGCTTTGGTATGATTGGGATGTAGGTGTACCTCCTTCTGTTTTTGTATAGTGGATGTGGCAGACTTTATTCGGGCGTGCTCCTCAGCGCTGAATGTTCTTCCCCTTGACTGAAGTATTTCATAGGCATACTGGATGGATTCCGGAACAAACCTGCTTTCCGGTTTCACATATTGTTCAAGCTCCTGGCTTGACATCTTTTCCAGAATATTTTTTTTCGTACTCATTACATTATTAAAAGTGAGCACAAATTTACTAAAAGGTCTTAAAAAGACCGGTGTTTATTGACGAAATTGCGGATTGCGGTCACAAACTCTTTGTTTTTTTCATAATATAAAAGATGGCTTCCGTCGATAGACCTGACCTTTTGATTGGGAAACTGAAATGTTTTGTAATGCTGCGTTCCTACCGCTTTATCTTTTTTTCCGGTGATAATGAGTACCGGAACATGAATGTCTTTGGTGATCGGGGCATGATCTGCGTAATATTCCGGAAACTCCTTAGGTTTTGAAATAACGGCCATTCCAAAATCGATGATTCTTGGATGAAGAGAATCTATACGGTCTGTCTGTTTAATCGTTTCAATATTGTCGGTAAGAAATTTATATCCGATCCGCTTTTTTCTTAATGCACTGCTGATCTTTGACAATTCGGTGGAGAGACTGTCCTCAGGGATTGCTTTATTAGGCTGATGGAGGAGGCTGTTTCCATATTCGATCTGTTCCTTGAGGGATTCATTATTGAGGAAATGAAGGGTGATATTAGCCAGGATCAGTCCTTTCGTATACTGCGGATATTTTTTCGCATAGTTAGTGGCAATAATTCCTCCGAAAGAATGAGCCAGCAGAAAAACCTTATCCAGTTTCAGGTGTTGCCGCAGTTCCTCAATATCCTGAACCATTGCATCCAGATGATAATTCTCCGATGTCCCCGAGCTGCCTGACCCTCTTTGATCCATATAGATCATCTGCATATTTTTTTCAAGGCTGCTGCCACCCAAAAGTTCAAATGAAGGATATCCCTGTCCGGGACCACCCGGCACATAGATGCAGGCTTCTCCTTTTCCGGAAATTTTATAACTGATCTTTACGTGGTCTGAGGTTTCAAAAAAGCTTTCAGAACCGTTGTTCTGCCCTGAAATGACCGTCACAGATGCAAAGAAAAATAGAAGTAAACAGATGATTTTCATATAGTAATAACAGTTTAGAAGGATCATTTATTACGTCGGATACCAACGATTTTTTCTCTGTCTTTTTATAGCTGGAAAAGGATTAAATAGAAAAGATCCGCATATAGCGGACCCCTTCTCAATAATAATAAATGAAAGTATTTTATTTATGGCGTAATTAAAACAAGAGCATTTCCTGCCAGTTGGTTCCACTGTGCAGTAATGGTAGCACCAGCCGGTGTACTGAAAACGCCTCCGGTACCTTCACAGTCTTTGTACAGCTGATAATGATCCCCTGTAGGACTCACAATCTCAATATTAGACCATTTGCTCAGATTGCTGACGAATGCAGGAATCGTAATCCCTGCCGGAATATTGGCGGTATAGTCATCCCCGCCCACCGCTGATGAAATCACCTTCCATAAAGGAATAGGAGACGATGTTGTCATGCTGTTGTTATACTGATTGAAGATCACAGACTGTCCGGAATTGATCGTGGCATAATTGACAGATTCGATGATTGGCTGGCAGTCTATCACCACAAAATTGCCGGTGCCTTTCAGTTTAAACTGTACAGGATTAGGCGTATAATTAATGATCTGAATAGTATTTGTCTGCGAATAGGCGATGGAAGCCATTACCATTAAAACTAAAAGTGCAATTCGTTTCATGTCTGTTTTAGTTTGATGATAATTCAAGATTATTATGGTCATTCAGGATTTCCAGTGCCCATTTTAAAGTTGCTTTTTTGTCACCGTTTGTTGCTCTCTGCATTTCTTCTTCCTTTACCCCTGTAGATTTTATCAGACCTTTGGCAGCCGGATAAAGAATGTCCAGCTTTCTCTCACTCATTTCAGGATATCCTTTGGCTTGCTTTTCGGCCTCAGTGGTTTGGTTGTCGGGTTTGTTAAAACTGATCAAAGCCTTTTTGAAGTTGTTGACAGCTTCCGTTTTCTGATTTTCCTGGGTCAGTACTGCTGTGTTCTCATTGCTGCATGAAGCCAGTATCATAACGAAGGCTGCAGCTATTAATGTTTTTTTCATAAAAATGGATTATATAGATTTTGTTTGATATTAAGTAATCACGACAAGAACGTTTCCGTTAAGGGTAGACCAGCTTGCGTTGATGGTATATCCGGAAGGAAGGGTATAATATCCGCTCGTAGCATTGGGAGAACAGAATCTGCCCAATCTCACCTGCTCTCCGGCAGGCGTAAACATTTCGATCGTAGCCCATGACGTCAGTGAGTAGTCAGCTAAAGGTACACTGGCTCCCGTAAGGAGGTCATAAGTCGTATCATTTCCGTTAGCGCTGTAAACGCGCCACTTTGTGATGGCAGGGATGACGTTCTGGGAAAGGTTGTGCTGGCTGTAGGTAACAGAATTTCCGGATAAAAGCGTTACCGGGTCTTCATTGAAAATAACAGGGACGCAGTCCATCCCGTAAACACTGCTATTGTTTGAGATCAGGGTAAACTTAATGTTAAACTGAGAAAAATTAATGATCTGAATGGTATTCGTCTGTGAAAACACAAAAGAAGCTGCCATTAACAAAATCAATAGTATGGTTTTTTTCATAGGAATCTGGATTGGATTAAATTTTTTTAAATTGAAGAATGCTCATTGTTTATGTGATCACAATCAGTACATTCCCGTTCAGGGTAGACCATGTAGCATTGATGGATCCTCCTGATGGCAGGGCATAATTTCCTACGGGATCTGTACATGACCTGCCCAGATCAAACTCCTCTCCGGCCTGAGTGAATATCCTGATGAGTCCCCATACAGAAATATTGGTAGTCGCTGTAGGAACCTGAGCACCTGTCGTTAAATCATACGTAACATCGGGGCCTGCGATATCGTACACACGCCATTTATTAATAGGAGGTGTTGCCAAATGTGAAGTATTGTGCTGGGTATAAGTCACAGAGCTTCCTGAAGGCAGCAATACAGGGTCTTCACTGAATACTCGGGAAAGACAATCCTGTGCTGCGGTGTTCGGATTATTCGATAAAAGGGTGAATTTAATGTCTTGAGTCGAAAAGTTAATAATCTGAATCGGGTTGGTCTGAGCATTGATCAATACTGCAGTCAGAAGCAGAAGGAATAATGTGATTCTTTTCATAGGGTTATAAATTAAGTTTTTGGTTAAAGAGAAGTGGTGGTGTTATTGTCGCGCAGGATTTCAAGAGCCCATTGTACGGCCGCTTTTTTATCACCGTCGGTTGCTTTCAGAAGTTCAGCCTCTTGTACTCCGGTCGCCTGGATTATTCCTTTGGCAGCGGGGTAAAGCAGGTTGAGTTTTCTTTCGTTCATTTCAGGATAGTCCGGTGCGCGTTTTTCTTCCTCAGTAGAAAGGTTTTCCGGACTGTTAAGGCTTACCAGTGCTTTTTTGAAATTTTCTGTGGCTTCGGATTTCTGGTTTTCCAGAGAAGTCAGCTGCATGTTTTCGTTGGTGCAGGAACTCAGTGCCATACAGCATAAGGCAGCTGCAAGAAAAGATTTCTTCATAGTTTTATTTAGGTTTTGGTTTTTGTAAAAATATTAAAAATATCTCAATATTCATTTATGAGTGAAATAAATGTTTTAATGAATTTTTTTAATCAATAATTTAATTATGATTAAAATTGCTGATATCTAATGATTTATGTGTTGTAAATTATAAATAAATAGAAGGTGAAAAAATATGAAAACCTCACAATATAGTGAGGTTTGTAGTGGTGATATTTTAATAAATATGAGGTATTGTTGTTTTTGTATTACTTAAGTTTCCTTCTTAACTTCTCTTTTTTCAATCCATTCCAGTTGATAATATTGATAATCAGCAACGGAAGAAGACAGATGGGGATGATCATCAACGGTGTGAAACCTTTCTTGATCATCAGAATGAAAGTGGCGAAAAATAACAGGACCATGGATGCACCAAGCATGACCGTCAGGATCTTCAGTTTTTTTTCATTACTCAGCAGTTCTTCGTCAGTATATTCGGTGATCAGTTTGTTTCTCATATTATTTTTTGTTGATGACTTCAAGGGTATTGATGCTTCCGATAGGAGCTATTTTGACCTGTTTCTCATCTTTTTTGACATAAAAATAGTAAATACTGTTGATGTCAATCAGATAAATGGGAGTGCCTTCTCCCGAACCGGTGGTCAGAATATAGTTCTGTTTTAAAGTCTGGCTGTCCATCCTCTTTTTAATTTTCTGCCCCTGCCCAATTCCCAGTCCTACAAAAAGGGCAAGGAGTTCAAAACCGGCCAGCATTACAAACGGCGGGATCAGTGCCTTTCTCAGCTCCCGCTTGTCCAGTTCCGGATTCATCCTGTAATTCTTCAATAACTTCTGAACCCAGTTTTTGTGGCTGTACCTGATCAGTAAAGTCTGAAATAAAAAGAAAAGAAGGGCCACCGACAGCACAATAAGGATAAGAATAGGATTGGAGATCATATCCGAAATAGGACTGATGAGAATATCGGTAATAGAAGAATACTTTAAAATATTTACTCCCAATGGATAAAAAAGAATAGTTTCCTTTAAAAGTCCAAGTATGATTAAATAGATATACCCTAATGGAAGTAATGCTTGAATTTTTTCTAAATATTTCATTGCACTAATATATTATTTTTATCGTAATACCTCAAGTTTGTTAAGGTTTATTGAAATTAAAAAGAAGAAGTAAAAAAACTTTTGAATATCATTCTGAGGGACTTTTAATCCTGGTTTTTTGCGTAGGCAATGAAATTCCAAAAGCAAATAAAAGGGAATGTAATTTTAATAAATATCAATGAATAAAGATCTTTCGGCAATTTTCATATGTAACAAAATGGAGCACATAGTAGTCTAATAATTACATGACTATACTATGAAACAAAAACTTATACTCTTCTTTTTACTGCTTGGCCTGTTTTCTCAGGCACAAATGGTGAGCATAGGAAAACCGATGCCTCAGATTTCTTTTGATGGAACTTCAGAACTGAACTACGCGGTTGAGCTGAAAAAAGGGGAGACCTATATAGTAACAGTTCATCAAAATAAGATTGATGTAGAAGCTATTCTTTTTGATTCCACCGGAAACCGTGTGGCTTATACCGATCTTGCCGACGGCAGCAACGGATACGACAGGATTGAATTTTCACCGGGGAAAGATGATACCTACAGACTGCTGATCCGCAGTGTTGAAAATGGAAAGAAAGAAGAGGGTACAGTGCAGATGGGCATTAAAAAAATAAGTAAAAAAGATCTTGAAAAAAGAAAAAAGACAGCTGAATATCTTAAAGTGGAAAACGCAAAAGCCATTACCACGTTGGATATTTCTCATTTTTGGGAAGCTTATGATCAACTGAAATACAGCAAGACCTTACAGGACAGTATCAATACCATTCAGAATGTGTACCTGGACCGTGGAACCGATGGGCTTAAAGAATTTCAGAAAATACGGTATTTCTCCGCTGAGCTTTTTGTAGAAAGAATAAAAAAATATAAAAAGTTTTACCAGAGTGTGAGAAGCAGCACAATGCTTCCTTTGGAGATGAATGACCTGTCCGGGCTGATCCATGATTTTAAAGATAGCTATTCCAATGCCCGAAGCGCCAAAATATGTTTTGCGGTCGGACCGATGTCTACAGGAGGGACGATATCCGGAAATTATCTGCTGATTGGTATTGAGATGCTCGCAGGAAGTCAGGATTGTGATGTCTCTGAAATCACAAATGAAAACCTGAGACAGGAAATCGTGTCACGGAAAAAATTAGAGGTTCCGGATTATATCAGAGAAACTGCAATGCATGAATATGTGCATACACAACAGCGGAAAAATAGTCCGAAGGCTTGTGAATGTCCTCTTCTTGATAACATTATCCGGGAAGGAACGGCTTCATTTATTTCGGAAAAAATCATCATGAAGAAAAATGAAAGCACCGGCAGAACTTCCGTCTATGTAAGAGAAAATGAAAAAAAATTATGGGAAGAACTGAAAGCCAACCTGTGTTCCAAAGACATGAGCCGTTGGTTGTACAATGCAGCATCCAGTAAAGACCGTCCCGGAGACCTTGGCTACAGGATGGGATATCAGATGGCAGAATCTTACTATGAAAATGCTGTCGATAAGAAAGCTGCTGTGAGAGAAATGATAGAGGCCGATAATCCACTTATTTTTCTGGACAGGAGTGGATATGATCTTAAATTCAGAACAAAATAGTACAATTGCTTTTTAGAGATATTATGATGATAGCAAAACATTTTTGCCCTTCTGTTCACAGAAGTTCTGTCTGTATAAAAAATATATTCGATTAAAAAATTAATTCACTTAAAGAGATCAAAGAAAACATCTATAACCTTTAAATACAAATGAAAAGAACCATATTATTAATTTCAGGAATCGCAGGACTCTGTTTTTCTTCAATGAATAAGAGTCCCGGACCGGAGGATTCGTTTGAGAGGCAGGTGGAGAAAGTGGCAGACAGTATTAAGGTTGATGATATTGTGGTGAAAAATCTGTTTAAATATCAGATCCTGGCTCACAAAAAAGGCTTCTTCAATGCAGAATTAATCACAGAGAAAGTGTATCTGCCTCATCAGAAATTATGGGACAGCTGTTATGCCATGATCTTTGGCGAAAAAAATGCTGCACTCTTTAACACAGAAGCAGGCATGCAGAAGTGGAATCAGACCCTATACCCTCAAAATAAAGTTCAGTTTGATGAAAAAGTAAAGAAGCTTTTAAAAGTCAATCTGAACCGCACCCTGTCCTGCAATCTGAAGAAATTTAGCCGTTTGGTTCCTTATCATCCCAAAGCCGTCATCAGTATTGTTTTTACACCGCTTACGGGAATTGGTTTTGGAGGATGCAGCAGCGATCAGTTTGCACTGGAGCTGAATCATGAGAACACCGATCCTGAATACACCCTGGAAAAAGGATTGCCTCATGAGCTTAATCATCTGGTATATGAAAATTTCAGAAATAAAGATGCCGATAAAAACGCAGCACTGAGCCAAACCATTGATGAAGGCTTTGCGTGCTATTTCACCTGGGTTTTCTTCGAGGGGAAAATACAGAAATACACAGCGGTTGAAAATATGTCAAAGGAGCAATGGGAATGGTACCTTAACAATGAAAAGAAAATCTTTGCCGGCGTAAAGCCTTATTTCTCTGATGCATCAGGAAGTAATCCACTGCTGAGAAATGATCAGATAAAACTTTTCCCCACTGCGCCAAAAACGCTGAATTACTGGCTTGGTTTCAGGATCGTTGAAAAATATGTTGAAAAGCACGGACCTGATTCCTGGAAAGACATATATAAACTCACCGCTAAAGAAGTACTGGAGAAGAGCGGTTATGAAGCTTATATTTCTTCATTATAGTTGCCGGCATATATAAAAATAAAAAGAGCGGTAAAAAGACCGCCCTAACAATTTATCTAACAATATTTCTTTTAAAAATAAACGCATCCGCATCCGGTTTCCCACTCCTGACAAATACGTTGTGGTTCGTTACAGCCTCCTCCTGGATTTCCTCCTCCTCCGGTAGATCTGTAGCACGTTCCTCCGCTGCAGTAATAGGATCCGAACGTAGGCGGGCAGTTGCCGTCCATATCGCATAGAGCGTAGGCAACATCTCCACCGCTAATAAATCCCAGCTGCTTTCTAGTTAATTTCTTTAAATTTTTCATAGCAGTTCATATTTTAATTTGTTGAATACTAATATATGAAAATTTTAATACACGCAGATGTGATTTAAGTAATATTGTTCAAAATTTAAAGTTTTAATATTGAAATGATTAATAAATTACGGCAGTGAAACTTTTATAAGCAGGGTCTGTTCATAAAAACTGCGGAAAAAGAATTTTCTTTTTCCGCAGCAGGGGCCGGATATATGGAACCAGCTATTTGTTCATCATACTGAATGCACCTTCAGAACCTGCAAAGAAGTTGCTGTACATAAGGTCAGTATTTCCAACACGGATTTCATACGTGTCATCAAGAAGCCCCTGTACAAAACTGTCGGCTACCTCTGAGGCCGGAATACCATGTTCTCCTCCGATTTCTGCTGAAAAATCTGTATTGACAAGGGGAGGCATTAGCTCAAATACCTTTATGGCGGTGTCTTTAGCCAGCTCATGTCTTAGCAGCTGAGTATACGAGTGAAGAGCAGCTTTAGAATCAGAATAGGTGGGTACATGTGACCCCGGAGCAAATGCTACAATGGAAGAAACGTTGACCACCGCTGCATTATCCTGCTGTTTCAGGACGGGAAGGAGTTTTTCGGTCAGGCGGATAGGAGCAAAATAATTGGTTTCAAATTCTGCAGTAGCCTTGCGGTACGTGTCCGATGTGTCTGATAGGGTATAGGCATAGGCATGTCCCGCATTGTTGATCAGAATGTTCAGCCCTCCAAAATTTACTTTAATTTCTTCAATCAACTGATTCACATCATTTTCATTAGTAATATCTGCCTGAATGGTAAAGACATTGTCAAGCCCCGCTGCTGCTGCATCTAGTTTGTCTTTGTTTCTTCCTGCAATAATAATTTTGTTGGATACATGAAGTGCTTTCGCAATTTCTAATCCGATTCCTGAGCCTCCTCCGGTGATAAGAATGGTGTTGTTGGTAATGTTCATGACATTTTTGGTATTAAATTAATATATGTTTTATATTGTACCAGTTAGTACAAAATTGATTAAAAAATTTTAGTCCAGTATTTTAAGGTTGATTTCAAGAATGCCTGTAAGAATTTCAGGTGAGCTTTCCATTCTTCGTGTGACATGCATTCCGTTCCACAGATTGCTGAGGTGCCAGCCGATTATTTCCGGATTTTCCGTGCTGTGGATTTCTCCGCTTTGCTGAGCATTTCTTATCGTCTCCGCAAATAGAGACTGGAGTTTTTTCAGCAGCAGAGCAGTGATCTTTTTTATTTCATCATCTTTTTCGGAAAGCTGGACAAGAGCATTGCCTAAATAGCAGCCCCTTTCTTTATCACAGTCGGAACTGTGCGCCAGACCCATGAAAAATTGTTTAAGAAATTGAATTTTATCCTCAGATGCTTCAAGGCGGTCTGAGAGCTTTTGATAAAAACGGTCAGAAAACTGACTGATAGAGCGGATGTACAGTTCCTGTTTTCCTCCCTTAAAGGCAAGGTAAAAGCTACCTTTACCGATACCCATTGCACAAAGCAGTTCATCCGCAGAAGCGGTGTCATAACCTTTGTCCCTGAAAACTTCAGTAGCTTTTGCTACGGCTTCCTGTTCGTCAAATATTTTAGGTCTTCCTGCCATCGGGATTGATTTTCCGGGACAAAGGTATACAATTGTACCGTTCGGTACAAAATTAAATATTCAATATGTTTTATAGTTTCTGTCGATAATAAATGCTATTTATAAGTCAAGGGTCATAAAAACAGCGGTTTCTTCAGGATTTTCGTAGAGTCTTGTATTCAGTCCGGTAATACTGAACCCCATTCTTCTGTAAAACTGTATCGCAGGATAGTTGGTATTCTGTGTTTCAAGTTCTATAATCCGGGAGTCTGTATTTCTTGCTTCGCGGACTGCTTTTTTGATCAGCTGTGCCCCGGCGCCCTGCCTTCTTACTTTTTCGCTGATCAGAATATTCTCGATATAGAAACTGTTATTCCAGGTCCTGTGCTCACCGATGATCCAGCCCATAAGTTCTCCATTCTCAAAAGCCCCGAAAGAATGCCCTTTTTCAATGATTGCATTAAGATCATCGATGTCATCGGAACTGGTTTCCCAGATTTTGGTGTAGCTCAGAGATTTTTCCTTTAATACAAATTCAAAAGAACCGGCATATTCAACAAAAGAGACCGAGAGAATCTTCTCCGTAGTATAGCCGTTTAATCCCCAATTGAGGGTTGGGTTTTCAGTCAGTTTTTCTAATGTTTTTATTTCCATAGGAACATATTGTATGATTGATTTTATTGAATTTCTGTACAGATCTCAACCAGATAATTATCGGTGTCTTTGATATAGGCTACCTTTTGTCCCCAGGGCTTTACTGTAATGTCTTCATACAGAACAGCTCCGTTTTCAATAGCTTTCGCTACCAGTCTTTCAACATCATCAGTTGTAAATCCCAACTCAATCCCGAACGGTTTTGCTTCTGATTTAGATGATAAAAATCCTTCCTTTATGTTTGAACTGGCAAGACTTACCGAGGCAAAAGAAAGACTGGTCTCTCCGGTAAGGAGTTCCCCGTAATCTTTTTCAGGGGTAATGAATTTAATAGGGGTATCGAAGGTGTCCTGGTAAAAGTTCATCGACTTTTCCACATCTTCAACATATAAAATAACGTATTTGAATTTGATCATAACTGAGGTTTTATTTTTTATCTAAAATATATTCTTCATCTGTCATAAGCTCTGTATAAGGTCCATTCTTTGGATAATATTCCATGCCTCCAAAATGCCCGAATTGCAGCGGATACTGCTGAGCCAGAGAGCGGACTTTACTCCCAAAAGAATTGATATCCACATTTTGAACAGCATTGTTCATCTGCCTTCCGTTGGAGAAAAAAAGCATAAGATTACAAGATTCTTTAAATTGATGTTCATAATAATAGAACACCCGGATATTTTCTTCATGACATATCTTGATAAGATCATTGATCAATGGTTTTTTATGAAGCATAGGGAGATTACAGTCGATCCTTACTGAAAGATTTTCAGCATTGTCTTTTTTGAAATCCGAACCGGTGACCTGGATAAAGCGGTGTTCGATATTTTCAAAATTTTTTCTTTCTGAAATAAGAGTCCTGCTGGATTTTATTTCGAAAGGGCCGTTGAATGATACTGCACTGTTAAGAACCAGCAGTTTCTCTATTTCTGAAACCAGCTGAAAGTGGTGGTCAAAAAGTGTATAATCTCCTGTAGAAATCATCAGGTTATTTTCATTAATCTTAATGTCTACATAGGCGTGTTTGAAGTGAAAATGTAATTCCTCAATGCTTTTGATGAGATTTTCAGAATTGCTGACTGAAATTCTGGCTTCCAGTTCAGCCGGATAGTCGGCATGTCCTCCAAGTCCTTTTTGAAACTTAAAATAGCTGAATCTGTATAAAATTTCCGGAAATTTGAAATACCAGTATACTCCTAAAATCATGAGGGTAATAATTAGATCAATAATTTAGAAAGGAAATTGAAAATCAATCAGTTTTTTGAGCATCTTTCATTAAAAATTTTTGTTCCTTCAGTCTGTTCAAGATCTTTTAATTTTTTTAAAGCGGTACATGCCGTTGGTATATCATTTTTGTTCAGGCTGATGGAAGCTATATTATACAGCGCATCTACATTTGTATTATCCAGGTCAAACGCCTTGTTAAAGAGGTTTATAGCTTTATCTAATTTTTGTTCATTAAGTGCGCCAATTCCTTTTGAATAAGTTTGATCAGATAACGTTCTATTTTCTATTTTTACAGGAATGATATTATTATTACTTTTATTATCGTCTTTAAAAAAATCAACTCCTAGTGATGAACCTTCAGAACTAGTATACCTTGTTATAGAATATGGGATAAGTACTTGATCGAAGTTTTTAAAAGCTGTAATATTCCACAGGTGAAAACTTTTCTCAATCGTTGTTTTTAAAAGTTCTATACCCTTTGCATTATTTTGAGAGCCTTCTTTGATTTCTTGTTGAAAGTCAATTTTTTGTTTTTTTGGATAGATAACAATATTACCTTTTATATTGAATTTAGATGATCCTGTAATATCGTAGAAGATATTCTTTTTAAGAGTTGGCGTAAAGCTTCTGTTGGCTTCAATGATAGAGTCATTTTTTATTTTACTGAAATATTCGTCATATAATTTCGAGGTTCTTACAAACCATATTTTATTAATTTTGTCGCTATTGGTGACTCCATTGACTCTTAAAATCACCACAAGTGAATCAATAGTTAATTTTTCAATTTCGTAGAAAGCATGTTCGGAAGTTCTTATACTTTTATTTTCTATTTTAATATCATTGCACTCTTTCTGATCTTCAAATATTATATTTTTATATTCGCAAAGCTTGCTATCAGAAATCTGCCATCTTAAGATTTTTCTGGGGCTCTGTGAAAGATCTCTGCTTCCGTCCAGCATACTGAATTTTACCCTTGTCCAATTGTCATTCAATTGTAGTTTATTAATTTGGGCACTTGTTTGGGTGAGAATGAAAATAACAAAAAAAGAAATGTACTTACTCATAAATTAAGCTATTGGTTATTGCTGTAAAAGTAAGTAAATTTCAACGTAATGAATCTTTCATTTGTGATAAAGACTTTCCAAAGATGTAGAAAGTAATTTCAGCATGAGGTAAAATGATAAAAATGGAAAGAGTATTTGGTTTAATTAAATTTAAATGAAATTTCACACTCTAAAACTTTCAAAACCCCTAAATTTGTCGTCAATAAAAATTTACCAGATGCTTAGGAAAATTTCAATTGCGGCAGCGGCTTTATTGTCCGTGATTACAATCAATGCTCAGAAGAACAAAAATTCTCAATTAGAAAGACCCAAATTAGTCGTTGGATTAGTTGTAGACCAGATGAGGTGGGATTATCTGTACCGTTTTTACAGTAAATACGGAAATGATGGTTTCAAAAGGCTGCTGAATACAGGATATTCTCTGAATAATGTACATATCAGCTATGTACCAACTATTACTGCTTTGGGGCACACCTGCATCTACACAGGTTCTGTACCAGCAATCCATGGGATTGCCGGAAATGACTGGACGGATAAAGAAACCGGTAAAAATGTATACTGTACTGCAGACGAAAGCGTACAGCCGGTAGGAACAACCAATACGAAAACAGGAAGCCACTCTCCAAAAAATCTTTGGTCTACCACAGTAACCGACGAATTAAGACTGGCCACTAATTTTCAGAGTAAAGTGATCGGGGTTTCACTGAAAGACCGTGCTTCTATTCTTCCTGCAGGACATACACCCAACGGTGCTTTCTGGTTTGACGACAGTACCGGAAATTTCATTACAAGTACATGGTATATGAATGATCTGCCACAGTGGGTGAAATCTTTCAACGCGCAGAATCTGCCGGAAAAATTAGTGGCAAACGGTTGGAATACCTTACTTCCGATCAGTCAGTATACAGAAAGTTCACCAGACAACTCTTCATGGGAGGGCTTACTGGGAAGTGCCAAAACACCGGTCTTCCCTTACAGCAATTTGGCTAAAGACTATCAGACAAAAAAAGATAATATCCGCTATACGCCTTTTGGAAATACACTGACGCTTAAATTAGCTGAGGCTTCTGTGGAAGGAGAGAAATTAGGAAGTGATGATATTACCGACTTTTTAGCGATCAACCTGGCTTCTACCGATTATGCGGGGCATAAATTCGGTCCCAACTCTATTGAAGTAGAAGATGTTTATCTGAGACTTGACCAGGATTTGGCTCAGTTTTTCAGCTACCTGGATTCAAAAGTAGGAAAAGGGCAGTATACGGTTTTCCTTTCTGCTGACCACGGAGGTGCGCATTCTGTAGGATTCCTGAAAGAACATAAGATTGCTACAGGATTCTTCGGGGAAGGAATGGAAAAAGATATCAACCAGAAACTGAAAGATAAATTCGGAGTTGATAAACTGATCAATGCGGTAGATAATTATCAGATCTATTTTGACAGAAAGCTGATGCAGGATAACAAACTTGAACTGGACGATCTGAGAGATTTTACCATCAAAGAACTACAGAAAGATCCTACCGTTTTATATGCCGTATCAGTAGATGAAGTTCAGGAAGCGACCATTCCGGAACCGATCAAACAGAGAATCATCAACGGAATCAACAGACAGAGAAGTGGCGATATTCAGCTGATCTCTCACGATTCGATGCTTCCTCCTTATTCTAAAACAGGAACTACACACAGCGTATGGAATTCTTATGACTCTCACATTCCATTGATCTTTATGGGCTGGGGAATCCATCAGGGAGAAAGCAATAAGGCGTATCATATGACCGATATAGCCCCAACCGTTTCATCATTACTGAAGATTCAGTTCCCAAGCGGAAACGTAGGAAATCCGATTACGGAGGTTATCGGAAGATAATTTCAAATCATATAGTATATAAAAACATTCCTTTCGGGGAATGTTTTTTTGTGATGTATCCCTTACTCTATAGAAATTCAAATCTTGGTTTTTATTAAATATTTCGGATATGTGATCAATGTTAGGACCTCTTTACCAGAATCTTATTTTTTTCTAAATTAATTCTTACAATAGGGATATATTGTTATATTTGAAAAATTAAATATTCTATCATGAAAAAATTATCAAGAAAAGATCTTCAAATGATCAAGGGAAGTGCTGCAAATATCTCATGTTCGGTCGATCAGAGGTGTCCGTCCGGCCATTTTTGCTGTAATCATGTTTGTCTGAAAGCAAAAGAATTGGAACACTTACCGATCTGTGACGATATGTAACAGGTGTGTAATGATTATCAGCCCTGATTCTAATCATAAAATATTGTCTCATAAGTTATACAGAGCATTCTGAAAGGAATGCTTTTTTTCGGTCGTCATTATTTATTACTTGCAAACTCAAAATCTTATCAATCCTTGAATTTTTCTTTTGTACTGATTATTCTGCTTTTTGATTTTAAAAATAAGAGCAAATAGCAGTGCAATGATAAGGACGGCAGAAATCAAAATAATTACGGTAAGGTAGTGGAAACGGGTTTTCATTTTACTGCTTTTTAGCAGAGTTTCTCTGTTATGCTCGTTGATAGAGTGGTTAATGGAACTCAGTTCATTTTGCTCTCGTTGAAAACGCATTTCAAAATATTTCCTGCTGTATTTTTGATACAGATCCGGCTTTCCAATGGCCAGATAATTTTCGGACATTTCCTTATATATTCCTTCGTTGAGGGTGAGATCACCTGTGTTTTTGCTTAAATCTTCAGCTTTGATCAGTAGTTCCAATGCGGTTTCATTCTCTTTTTTTTGCTTATACATTTCTGCCATACCTTTCAAAGCAAATGCTTCCAGGCTTTTTGCTTTGTTTTTTCTGGCATATTCAGCAGATCTGATCAGTGCCTGGTGGGCTTTTTCAAGCTGATTGAGATGAAGGTAGCAGTAGCCGATGTTATAATATACAACACTCATATTGGAGTAGGTCGTTTGCTTATGCTGTATTTTTTCAAAATTCCGAATAGAAATCAGAAATTTTTCCAGAGCAATTTCAGGATTAGACTGGCTTTTATAAATCATTCCCCGGATCGCATAACTTCTGGCAGTTTCAATACGTTTTTCAGGAAGATCATCCGGAAGCTTTTTGAGATACAGGTCTGCTTCATTAAGAGTTTCAAGGCTTTTGCTGAAAAGTTCCATCTGCTGGTATTGGATAGCCGCTGAGATCAGAACACTGGTACGGATCTTCAGGTCATTCGTTTTTTCGGCGGTTTCTTTAGCTTTTAATAAATACTGAAGAGACCTGTCAAAATCTCTTTTCGCAATATGCGCGGTAGAAAGAAGCTGATAAATACTGATCTGCTGCTGAATATTCTGTTCTTGTCCCAACAGGCTTTTGGCGGTAATGATCGCATGATCCGGATTATCATAGATCTCAAGACGGGCTTTTTTCATCAATGAGTCAAAAGGAATCTTCTGCCCTGAAACCTCAAAGCAGAAGCTTAGAAAAATTCCGGTTATTATTTTTAATATCAGTTTCATGATGCGGTGCTTTTACTGATTTCCTGGATATAGGCGTTTGGAGACATTCCGGTCACAGATCGGAAGACCGTTGTAAAGGCACTGTGCGACGAAAACCCCGAATATTCTGCCAAATAACTGACCTTATAGTTAAGATAGGCAGGGTCTGTCCGAAGAAGGAGGGCAATGTGATTGATCCTTAGTTCATTGATGTAGCCGTTGAAATTCTTGCCTTTACTGCTGTTGATTACTTCCGAAAGATACTTGGTATTCACACCCATTTGGGATGACAGCATGGAAAGTGTCATGCTTTTGTCAAGATAGCGCTGTTCCTTTTCCCATTCTTCCAGCTTTTGAAGGATTTCATTTTCTTTCTCTTTTGAAATTTTATTCGGGTCCTTTTCGGTGGCTTTATGGGCAGAGGGTACTTCTTTTGAAAGACTTCCAGTCTTTGTTTTTTCCTGAATTTTCTGTTTTTCAAAAAAATCCAGTTGCTTTTTAAGATCTTTACGGGTGCTTTTAAGGATCATAAAACAAAGGAGAAGCCCGGTAATAATAATCAGGAAAACTGAAGAAATGATACTTATCTTTTTCAATTCCTTCTGAGTCCGGAACTCCAGATTTTTGCTCTGGTTGATTTCCACCAGTTTAACAATATATCGTATGCCTTCCTTCTTACTGGAGTCCAGTCTGGTCCGAAGCTCAGTATAGAGTTTGTTGTACTCATGGTATTTTTCATCGTCATGAAGCGCAAAATAATTCTTGGATAAAGATTCATAAATTTTTGCTTTCAGACTGTTGTAAGGAAGATTCTCTATTTTGGAAAGTCCTTTTTCAAGTATTTCCGATGCGGTAACATAGTCCTCCGTTAAAAAGTAATAACGGGCGAGGTTCTCATGGGTCAGTGCTTGAAGAAAATAATTTTCTGTACTCTTTTCGATAAGAACAATTGTAGATTCCAGCAGATATCTGGCTTCTTCCGGTTTATTCTGTCTCATTAAAAAAGAAGCTCTGAAAATCCTGTTCTCTATTCTCAGAATCCCGTTTTCCCTGTTACTGAAGTTGAGGTACTGATCACTTTTGCTGAGATTCTCCAAATCTTCATGATAGTTTCTGTTAATTCCAAAATTAATGGCCTGAAGCTGATAAAGCTTAGCAGTAATGACATTCATCCTCGAATGATCATCTTTCAATAATTTACGATCAGCTAAAAGGCCGGAAATAATTTGTTGTGACTGGTTGAAAAGGTCCAGATTCTGATACTGATCAGCCAGATTATAATCACCGGCAGCCTGCAGGAAATAAGAAAGATCCTCTTTTTCTTCTGAATCTTCATTCTGACTGTAAATATTGACGGACTGGATATAATCTCCTTTCATAGCATAAGCCTGAGAGATGATATTTTGCAGCACAATTCTGTGTTCCGGATTCTGGTCGCTTATGAGAAGGCTTTGAGAATAGCTGATACATTCATCAGGATTTTGATACAATTTTTGAAAGGCTTTATCAGCCAGAATAGTAAAGTCCGGGCCTGATTGTGCTCTGATCAGAACCGAACAGAGAATAATGAATAGAAGTTGAATGGTCCGGATCCAAATATTCTGGTTAAAAAATGAGTTTTTTTCGATTTTTCTTACAGCTTTCCAGTGATCTGTCCTCAAAATAAATTTTTGTTATATGGTTGTATTTTAATGATTTATATTTTTAGTTCTTTTAAATTTCATGAATTATGTAAGTCAAATTCTTTTAAAAAGGTAAATATAATATTAATATTGTTTTCACCAATTCTAAATATTAAACTTAATTAATTATGAAAAAGATTTACAGAATTTCAATGAAAACTTTATATGCTTGCTTTATGCTTGGTTTTGCATTAGCTGGTGCACAGGTTACGGTGATGGCGGTGGGGAATTACACCGTAGGAGGTATTTCTGATGGTGGTGTGGTGAGCATGCATACCAGTTCAGGTCAGATTTTTAAATGGGATGAGCTGAACGGTCTTGTTCAGATTGGGTCACTCTCTAACGGATATCCTGCTGCCGGAAGAACATTGATTACCGCTGATGGAAGTAAAATAGGATCTTCTACAACCAATTCAGGAACTGGATTCAATGAGATATCAACATATGATACCGCTTCTGCTTCCTGGACCAATCATGGAGGACTGGTTCCGACAGGCTGGGACGGTCATGTAAGTTCTACCTGGGGAATGTCTCCGGACGGAAATACCATCGTGGGATTAGGATGGCTGACTGCCGGAAATGCACATGCTGTAAAATGGGATGCCATTAATGGAGTTACAGATCTTGGAAGTACAGTTCCCGACCGAAGCTCCAGAGCAAATGCCATCAATGCAGACGGATCCGTGATTGTAGGATGGCAGGATCAGGATAATGGAACCAGAAGCGGAGCCATGTGGATCAATGGAACGGAGAGTTTTATAACAGACAGTAACGGTGATTATGTAGGCGAAGCAGGAGATGTTTCTGCAGACGGAACGGCCATCATAGGTTCTGCCATGCCTAATCCATACGTATGGAACAGCACGACGGGTCTTACTTATATTACACATCCCAATTCCTCCTTCTTCTTCAGGGGAGGAGCAACCGGAATCTCTGCTGACGGTAAAAATGTAGTCGGATTTTTCAGAGCTTTTGCAGCACCTCCAATGTCCGGAGAAGGCTTTATATGGACTGAGGCAGGTGGGCGCATAAACCTTAATGATTACGCAGTAAGTTTGGGATTAAATACACAGGGTGTTAATATGTCCCTGCCTTTGGCCATTTCCCGGGACGGAAAAAGAATTGCAGGAATAGGAACCAATGCATCCAATCAGATTGTTGCATTTTATCTGGATCTTTCTAAAATACAGCTTTCTACAAGTGAAAGCACAAAACAGCACAGCAGCCTGTCCATTTATCCCAATCCGGTAAAAGATATTCTTTATTTCAAAGGAATCAACAAGATTGAAAAAGTAGAAATATACAATATGGTCGGTCAGAAAGTAAAGACAGACCTGGTTGTGGAAGACCGAATAGATGTTTCTTCTTTATCCAAAGGAAACTATATCCTGCATATTTTCGTGAAGGGGGAAACTTCACAAAGTTTTAAATTGATCAGACAGTAAAAGTAAAATTAGACACACTTAAAAAGATCTGACTAAAAAACTCGCAGAATTTTCTGCGAGTTTTGTATATATTTTCTTTAATTGATATAGGAAGCATTAAAAGACATTGAAATGGGGCGGCAGGGCATATTAGCACCGGAGGTCGTTCCATTATTAACTGCCCGGATCATTCTTACGTCTACAGTATGATTTCCGGCAGTAAGAAATTTTACGGTATTGATGGTAAATTGGGTGTTGGCTCCAGCTGAAGATTCCTGGGTACGGAGATAGCAGTCTGTTGCGACTCCATCAATATACAGTCTTGCTTCATAAGTGGCCAGTCCACCCCCTACAGGGCTGCCTACATAATCAATTCCAAGCATAAAATTAATGAATAAAGATTTACCACCTGCGGGGATGGTAATAGATTGAGACGTTCCTGTTACTATAGTGGCAACAAGGTCATTTACATTATAATCGGTACCGGTAGTACTGTTTACAGTTGCTGTGTTGATGCTGGCTGGAGTAGGATTAGCCACTGTGATTATATTTCCTGTTGCATCTACTCCTATAGACTGTCCTGTGCCAATTGGGGAAGCAGAAGTAAGGTTTGTTAATTTTAACCCTGAGGTATTGGCTGTACCTGAAGCTATTTCAAATCTTGTGTTAGGTGTGGCAGTACCTACCCCGACATTTCCGTTACTGAGTATGGTGATTTTTTCTGTTCCGTTAGCTTTTAAAGCAAGAGGATTGGCATTGTTGGTACCTATCGTTAATCTGGTTGAGTTTCCGTAAGAATTAATCTGTGTCTGATTGGCATCATCTGCATAAATATCAAGGTTGGCAGCTCCTCCGGTCAAGGTTAAGGCTGCTCTTGTAGATCCGGTTGCAGCGATAGTTCCCAGAATTGAGCTTGTTACAAATCCGGTGCTGGTGTCTCCGTTTATAAAGAGTAAAGGATTGCCATTGGTTGTTATGGTTCTTTGTCCTGCCAATGTTCCGTTTGAATTATAGATATTCACGGGGGTGTCTATTTTTGTCCAGACCGTTCCGTTAAAATAATAATATCCTGTAGTATCTATATTCGCGGCAGTTCCGGTTAATGCTCCTGTAGCGACACTGTTTACATAAATCAACGTTGAAACGGGAACGGAAGTCATACTTTGTGCCCTTTGCCTGTCTACCCGTGGAATCAGTAGTCCATCTACGTTAGTAGTGATACCTGTCGCATTTTTTGCAGTGATATCCAGCGTCGATAAAGGTGCATTATTATTAATTCCCGTTTGTGCGATGGCAAATGAAATGCCTGCTAATACACATAGGATAGAGAGTTGAAATCTTTTCATGACGTAATTTTAAGATAATGATTAATTTTTGCAATATTTCATTGCTATACCTTATTTCGCTTAAGATTAATTTAGATAAGAGGCATTAAACGACATCGATATTGGGGTACAAAGCATATTGGCCCCTGAAGTTGTCCCATTATTGAAAGTTCGCTGCATTCTGACATCGATCGTATGATTTCCGGCAGCAAGAAACTTAATGGTACTCATGGTGAAAGATGCATTGGTGCTTATTCCCACTTCCTGCGTACGCATATAACAGTCTGTTGCCACTCCGTCTATGTATAATCTTGCTTCATAATATGCTGTTCCGCTGCCTAGCGGATTATTAGCGTAGTCTACACCAAGCATAAAATTGATAAATAAAGCTTTTCCACCCGCAGGAACAGTAATCGGCTGCGATGTTCCGGATACGATAGTTGCCGCAAGATCGTTGACATTAAAGTTAGCCTCAGAGGTACTGTTTACTGAAGAAACACTTACATTCGTAGGGCTGGGATTGGCCACAGTCACTACATTTCCACTGGCATCTACACCCAGTGCCTGCCCCGTATTTATGGGAGCGGAAGAACTAAGATTGGTAAATCTTAATCCTGAGGTATTAGCTGTTCCCGAAGCTAGTTCAAATGCTGAAGAAGGAGTAGTTGTTCCAATACCTACATTTCCATTACTCAGCAGCGTCAGTCTTTCTGTACCATTTGTTTTAAGAGCAAGAGGTGATGCATTAGTCGTTCCGATACTTAATTTTGTAGAAGTTCCTGAAGAATTTATTTGTGCAGCACTGGCATCGTCTACATAGGTGTACACTATATTTGTGCCTGCAGATAAAGTAATTGAACCTCTTGTTGGGCTACCGGCAGAAAATTTTCCTTCGGTTGCCGTGGTGGTGACTCCTACACTGGTGGTTCCGTTTGCAAAATTGACGGTATTTCCATTGGTTGTTACAGTTCGGATTCCGCCTAAAGTGCCGTCTGTAGTATAGATATTATTAATAGGGTTTAATTTTATCCAGGCAGTTCCGTTGTAATAATAATATCCCGTTGCATCTATATTGGCAGCTGTATCGGTCTGGGTTCCTGTAGCAATATTATTTACATAAATCATTGTAGAAACGGGAACACTGTTCATGTTTTGTGCTCTCTGCCTGTCTACTCTGGGTACCAGAATTCCATCTACATTTGTGGAGATACCTGTAGCATTTTTAGCAGTAATATCTAATGTGGAAAGTGGGGAAGTATTATTGATACCCATCTGTGCGGAGATGAGTGAAGAACTGAAAATAGTGAGTATAATGGAGAATGGTATTCTTTTCATGGGAATTTTTTTTAGATGATACTTCATTTTTTGAGAATAAGAAACTGTACTGGCAGCGCCTGTATATTTCAATTAATTTAAATAAGTGGCATTAAACGACATAGAAATAGGGATACAGAGCATATTGATACCAGAAGCAACTCCGTTATTAAAAGTTCTTGTCATTCTCACATCTACAGTATGATTTCCGGCGGTAAGAAATTTCACCGTATTAAAGCTGAACTGTGCACTGAATCCACCCGGGCCATATTCCTGGGTACGCATATAGCAATCTGTAGCAACACCGTCTATGTATAATCTGGCTTCATAATAGGAGGCACCACTTCCCGCAGGATTGCTTCCATAATCAATGCCCAACATAAAATTGATGAACAGAGCTTTTCCTCCTGCAGGAATAGTTACAGTCTGAGAGGTTCCCGGAACCATGGTAGCCGCAGTATCATTGACGTTGAAACTGGCACCCGTTGTGCTGTTAACAGAAGCGGTTGTTACGCTGGCGGCAGTTGGATTGGCAACCGTAATTACATTACCCACACTGTCTACCCCTAAGGTTTGTCCTGTACTAATAGGAGATGCCGAATTTAAGTTGGTAAATCTTGTACCTGAAACATTAGTTGTACCTGAAGATATTTCCAGTTTTGTATTAGGGACAGTGGTTCCTATACCAACATTTCCACTACTTAGAACGATAAATCTTTCAATATTGTTTGTTCTTAGAGCTAGAGAAGTAGCATTAGTTGAACCTACACTGAATTTAGTTGAATTTCCGGAAGAATTAATCTGCACAACACCGGTAGTATCTACATAATAATCAAAATTTGAAGATCCTCCGATGAGATTTAGCCATCCTCTTGATGAGCCGTTGGCAGATAGTGCTCCTTCGGTTGCAGAGGTGATTACCTTTACATTGTTAGCCCCATTGACGAAGGTTAAAAGATTTCCGTTGGTTGTTACAGTTCGGGGCCCCGTTAAGGTCCCGTCAGAATTATAAATGTTCACCGGAGTAACCAGTTTTGTCCAAAGGGTTCCGTTAAAATAATAATATCCTACAGCATTAATGTTAGCTGCTGTACCCGCCAGTGTTCCTGTAGCGATATTGTTTACATAAATAAGCGTCGATACTGGAATGGCAGACATCGCTTGTGCCCTTTGCCGGTCTACCCGGGGTACTAACAATCCATCGGTATTCGCAGATGTTCCTGTAGAATTCTTTGCAGTAATATCCAGTGTGGAGGCAGGTGATGGATTGTTTATACCTAGCTGTGCGGTGAGGAAGGTAGAATTCACCAATAAGAATAGAATAGAAAATTGTACTCTTTTCATAGTTTGATTTTACAAGAAGATTAATGATTGCTGTGTTGCAAATATTAATCTTTTATTTTGAAAACACACTAAAAAAGAAAGTTATATTTAATTAACCTATTGCAGTTGATGTATTTAGTTATTTTTCCTCTTCTGGCTGTTCATCGTCGTCCTCCTCGTCATCTTCGTACTGCTCCAGATAATAGGTGAAACTGAAATCTTCTCTTTCATCTTCTGCATCTTCCAGCGTTGTCAGCAGATCTTCAAAAATCTCAAGCTGATCAACTGTCATATTAACGAATTCAAGGTCAAGCGGCATCTCCAGCTCGCCCGTAATGACATCAGAAAGCGCATCCAGATTATCTCCAAAATAATCAGGAAGAGTTATTTTTTCTTTTAATTGGGCGTAAAAATCTTCGTAGTCGCCTATGTCTGTAAAATCGATATATATTGTCTTCATATAGAATTAAATTTCCAGTTTTTATTGATTAAAAAAGTTTTGCATTTCTGGCAGAAATCTTTCTCCTCGTCAGTAGGATTTCCACCTTCTGCATCTCTCATGAAACATGTTTTTTCAGGACAGTGTTTCAGTCCCTGTGTATGTCCCAGTTCATGTATGGCTATTTTAAAGAACTGCTTATCGGCATTTTTTTTATCCAGTCTGTATTTTGAAGCTACACAGGCTTTGCCAGGTCTGTAGCCAAGGCCCATGATTCCATAGTCTTTTATTTTTCCTTTGGTGACACTGATGTCTTTTGAAGTCAGACCAATAGTGACAAAACCTTCTTTTGTCCGGCTGTTTAAAAATTTAATGATAGAATCTGCGCGATAGCGGTTTCTTTCCTTATAGTAAGCATTTGCAGGAAAATCAATAGCCTCCAGAACCTGTACTTTAGGATAGATCTTTTTGATTTCTTCCGTAGTTTTTGCAGTATTTTCAGAACTGAAATCTTTGAAGGGCTGAATCAGTATGGTCATTGACTCACTGCTTTTTTCAGGCTGCTGCTGTTTTTCCGAACATGAAAATGCCAGAAATAGGAGTGCTGCCAGGCCATAAAGATTACTGCTTTTCAAAACTCTTATAATGGTTTTTAGTCAGATAAACATCGCCATTGTCTGTAAAAATGATCCGGTCTGCATTTCGGTTTCCACAGCGGTAGTTCACATCAGCTTCATAATATTTCTGATCTCCGGCAAGCCTTTTCTCACGGTTACTGAACTTGTCACCCCCTATAGCTCTTCCCGGCAGTACATCGCAGAGGTTTCCTTTTGAAGGATTCCAGCCCGACTTTCTAGCCTCGCTTTTAGTGATATAATAATCAGGAAGCCTGTGATTCTGTTTTACATAATTAATGACTGTTTTCTCTTCAGTCAGTTGGTCAATTGATTGTGATGAAGAATCGTTGTTGTTGCTTTGAGAATTGGTGGAATTGCTTCCATAGGTAGCTGCCTCTGTTTTTGCAGGTTCAGTGTTTCCCTTTTTGTCTGCAATAAAATTATTGTAGATATACATCACAGACATTCCGAAGAGAAGCCCAAGACAAATGAAAAATACTGATCTTATTTTACCGTTCATATATGCTTATAATTACTTAGAATTAGTCATTTCTCCATTCTTCGGGAATGTCGCAAACCGGTATAGGATTTATTTTATGTTGTGCTGCTTTGTGCATTCTGTCAAAAATTAAAAATACCTCTTTATCCCGGCCTTCATAATCGTCAGCTGTTTTGGTTCCATATTCCTTTTGAATTTTTTCCAGTTCGGGATACGTAGCTCCGATCTGCTGTTCATCTGTTCTTTCTGCATCCCACAAACCGTCTGTAGGAATCGCTTCCTGAATATTTTTAACCAAATTTAAAGATCTCGCCAGTGTATATACTTCAGTCTTGTAAAGATCTGCAATAGGAGAGACATCTACACCGCCGTCACCGTACTTCGTATAAAAACCGATTCCGAAATCTTCCACTTTATTTCCTGTTCCACATACCAGAAGACCGTTCAGCTGTCCGTAATAATAAAGGGTTAGCATTCTCAAACGGGATCTTGTATTGGCAAAAGCCAGTTTCTCATTTGGATACAGATCGTCTTTTACATCAAATGTTTTATAAAGCTCTTCAAAAGCAGGGGTCAGGTTCACAGACATTGCTTCTACATTAGGAAACCTTGATTTTAGATCATTCATATGCTCCCACGCACGGTCGATTTGATCAGGTTTCTGACGGATCGGCATTTCGATCAAAAGCGTTTTCAATCCTGTCATGGCTGCAAGTGTGGAAACTACTCCCGAATCTACACCTCCGGAAACCCCAATGACATATCCGTTTACTTTGGATTTTACAGCATAATCTTTTAACCACTGTACAATATGATCTGTTACTTTTTGAGTCTGCATTATTTATATTTTTTAGTCTGTTCCAAATTCCTGAGGGTATTTTACTACCCCTTTTATATTTTTTAATCCGTTTTTTATTAGTTCAACAGCCATTCTGGCAGCTTCAGAAATTTCAAACGGAAAAGAGATTCCAAAATTACTGGTTTTTTTTCGTAACCAAACTTAGGATCATTGAAATGTCTGCGAAGTACCAGCTGTCATCTGATCCTCCGATTCTCTCCTTATATTATGGTAAATATTTTTCGCGTTTGAGTTCATACCAGTTACAGATCCCGTCAGGTTCTTCAAATTCATTGGTTTTCTCAAAGCCTAATTTTGTTAAAATATGATTGGATCCGGCATTTTCAGAATGGGCAAATGCATAGATCGCATCGGCCTTCATATCAATAAATCCAAGATCGAGAGATGCTCTTGCTGCCTCCATTGCATAGCCTTTCCCCCATGATTCGGGTAAATAACGATAGCCGAGATCCAGAACGTTTTTATAACCATTGATCTCTTCAGTCAGTAATTTCAGTCCGCTCCAGCCGATTAGTAATCCGGTTTCTTTTTCAATGACGGCCAGCCTTCCGGTACCGTTTTTATCATACTGATTCCTGATCATACGGATCACTCCCAATGATTGACTTTTTTCTGTAAGTATTGGAACGCCAATATATTTCATTACTTCCGGGTTAGAATCAAGCAGAAACATCCTTTCAACATCAGTTTCTTCAAGTTTTCGTAAGATCAGTCTTTTAGTTTCTATTTTCATAGTATTAATTTATGGCTCAGTTCCGAAAATCGTAACATCGGATTTTACTCCCTTTTTTATATCTGTTTCTTTCAATTTATTTCCTGCCACATTAAGCGTTTGAAGAACAGGGTTTCCGGAAATATCAAGTTTTTGAATTTTATTATGTTCGATGTTAAGCTTTCTTAAGTTTTTGAGCAGTGTGATATTGATGGTTCTTAATTGATTTAAAGATAATGTTAATTGATTAATTTGTGGAGTTTCTTTTACTAAAAAGTTCTCCAGAAGGTTGTTGTCAAGATAGAGTGAACCCAGGCTGTTAAGAGCTTCTGCCTTAAATGAAGACATTCCACATCCGGTACAGGAAAACAGATTAAGATGGGATAAACCGGAAATAGAAATGCTGGAAATGGTATTGTCATCAAGTACAATCATTTTAGCATTCTTAAAAAGACTTACATCATCTGCAGATTTAATGCCTTTCTGAACGAGGAATAAATTAGTAACAGCATCTGCTTCCATCTGTTCAAGTGAACCGTTTTTATCAAGATCGAAATTTTCGAGCACAGCTTTTTCAAAGTTTTGATCTTTAAAATTGAGTTTTTGGGTGCAGAAAGGAGAAAATCCTGAAATAATCAGGCTAAGGGTTGCAAATATTTTAATTTTCATCATCCATTGTGTTTTTAATCCCTTATTTTTGTACACTTAAATTTCATGTAAAAATAATGAAGATTTTTAGAATTATTGCCCTTTCTTCCATTTTAGTTCTTGCTTTGGATTCATGTAAAAAAGAATCTGAAAATCAATGGAAAGTAGAAGTAAAAGAGACCGCCGAAAAAGTTGAAATGACGGATATTTCCAAAGAATTTTATAATCCTGCGATGCCTTTGGATCAGTTTAAGGCTAAGTTTCCGTGGTTTCAGGGAACGGTTTCTGACGCAGATTTTGGAAAAAGAAGAGCAGATGCAGAAGAAATTAAGCTCTACAAAGAAGCAGCCGGCAAAATAGATCAGGCCAAGCTTCAGAAAGAACTTCAGGATCTCTTTTCTCACATCAAATATTATTTCCCGCAGTTCAAAAACCCTAAAGTCTATTTGTTTTCTTCTGCATTGCAGATGGTTCAGGATCCTATTTTTTATGACTCAAAAGGAAACCTTCTGTTTATCGATATTACCGGATTTATGGGAGATGGCAATGCCAATTATAAAGGACTTGAGCTGTATTTTCAGAAGTCGATGAACCCGCAGAATATTGTTCCCAAAGTTTCTCAGATCTTTGCTGAAAGCATTGTGACAGAATCTCCTGATCACCAGAAATTCATTGACAAGGTTATTCTGAATGGTAAAATCATGATACTGCAGGATGCTTTTCTTCCCGATACACCTGATTATCTGAAAATGAACTATACCAAAAAGCAGTATGAGTGGGCTGTAGCCAATGAGTCTAATATCTGGAATTATTTCGTGGAAAGTAATCTGATCTTCGGAGATGATCCCAGACTGGTCGAACGTTTCATTTCTCCCGGACCATTTTCAAAATTCTATACAGAAATTGATAACGAGTCTTCACCTCAGATTGGAATCTTTACAGGATGGCAGATCTGCAAGGCATATTTCAAACAAAAACCTGAAACCAAACTGGTAGAGTTCCTAAAGCTCGATGCTACCAAAATCTTCAATGAAGCGGTGTATAAGCCGAAAAAACCGTAACAGTCAAAATAAATGATAACCTTCAAGTCAATTTGAAGGTTATTTTTTTTAATTTATTTTTAAAAACATACTACTTTGTATTGCATATTACTGTTTAATTTATATATTTGCTCTCAACGAAATACACGAATCGAATATGGAAAATATTATTCAGATCCAAAATTTAAACTTTGAATTTTCAAGGAACAAACCTGTTCTTAAAAATATTAATCTTTCTGTTCCAAAGGGAAGTATTTTTGGATTTCTTGGCGCTAATGGCGCCGGAAAGTCTACGACCATGAAAATGCTGATCGGAAGTATCCCGGATGAATCCAATGCCATCACAATATTTGATAAAAACTTATCGGAACTTTATCCGGAAGGGTTTCATAAAATAGGAAGTCTTATAGATACCGCAGCTTTTTATGACCATCTTTCCGGATGGGAAAATCTTCTTATTATTTCCAGACTCAGAAAGCTTCCGGAATCCGAATGCGAAAGAGTACTGCATCTGGTAGATCTTTGGGAAAGCAGACACATGAAGATGAAAAGATATTCTCTCGGCATGAAACAGCGGCTTTCCATAGCAATGACCCTTTTGGGAAAACCTGATTTGCTGATTCTTGATGAACCGGTAAATGGTCTTGATCCAAACGGAATGCTGGAAATACGTGAACTTTTGATCAAGCTTAACAGAGAAGAGGGAGTGACTGTATTTATTTCTAGCCACCTCCTTCAGGAAATTGAAAAAATGATCACCCACCTCGCTATTATTTCCCATGGTGAAATCCGTTTTACAGGAAGTATAAAAGATTTGAATGAACTGTACCGATACGACCATATCAGAATCGGACTCAGTGATGCATCGCGATTTATTGACCATATTCCTGAAAACTATGCTCCCAAAATGATTGATTCAGATACCATAGAGATCACAGCAGAATCCAAGGAGCATATAGCTGTTCTTGTTAAAAACCTGGTTCTGAGCGATGCTCAAATTTTCGAAATTAAAACCAGTGCAGGTCTTGAAGACTGGTTTATGGAAATCACTAAAAACTAAAACACAGATGAAAAAATTAATGATTGCCATCAACATAGAATGGCTGAAAATAAAAGGGCTTGGACTGTCATATATTGCAATTATCCTGGGTGCGCTGATTCCTTTGATCAGTTATGTACCGGGTTTTTTCAAATCGGAGATTGTTGTGGAAGGAAGTCTTCCGTATTCGATCTTTGAAGGGGCAATAGGAGGAGATGCCATTAAGTCTTTTACCTTTTTTATCCTGCTTTTGTTTCTTATTATTGCCTCCAACAGAATAGCTCAGACCGATCATAAAAACAATGGCTGGCAGCTGATGGAAACACAGCCTGTGAGCAGATTCGATATTTATTTTTCCAAATATATAGTGTTGCTGCTTCTGAGCTTTATGGGTGTGATTTCCTATTTTGGATTCAATATAGTTTTAGCACTTGCAGATTATTATATCCATCCGGATCCGGCTAAACTAATGACTTTTGATGCACTTTGGATGATCCAGACTTTTGTAAAGATTTGTGTGACGATTTTAGGAATTGCTGCTTTACAGCTTTGTGTTTCTGTAGTATTTCAGGGCTTTATCTGGTCATTCCTCATTGGTATGCTTGGGCTGGCATCCAATATTACTTCCGTAGTGCAGGGACAGTCTTATTTTTTCAACCCTTACAGTTCGCTGTATGCTTTCTGGAAATCTCCGGAAGTGAGAAATCTGAATCATTTTATCTCTTACTCAGAATATATGAGTCTTTTTTGGATGGTAGTTTTTCTTACGTTGGGGTATTTCTGGTACAGTAAAAAAGGATTTAAAAATGCATTCCTGAAAACTAAGAAACAGATTATATTTTCAGCCGTTTCAGTAATCATTGCCGCCGGATTTCTTTATCTGTTTCAAAAGCCAAAACCATATCAAAGCGACGGGAACGGCATTGTGATCAAAGGGAAACTGGAAACTGATCTTAAAATCGATTCAGTAAAGATCTATTCCAAAGATTTTCACAAAAAGATCGGGGCTGTCGCTGTTAAGAATAAGATGTTCAGCTGGGTAACAACGCAGGCACTACCTCTGGACGAATATGTACTGGAAATTGGGAACAAAAAACTGGATATCGTCATGGGAAGCGGTGACTGGTTCAATTTTGAGATTAAACTTAACGGAGCCAATATGGAATCTTATGTGAAATCCAACCGAAAAGCAGATCAGGCCTATAAAAATAAAGAAAGTTCTTTTGGATATGAATTTGTCTATACCCTTGAAAAACAAAATTATAATAACGATCCGAAGAAATTTTACGAGTTGGCGGAATCTGACTGGAAGGAGAATAAAAAGATTTTAAATGTCTTTGCAGACCCTGAGAATAATGCTCTTTCCGAAGATTACAAAATGTACAGAAGACAGCTGATGGCCATAGAATATCTGAATGAGATCAATAATTACAGAAAAATGACCTCATGGAACAATCCGAAATTTGCGGCTCCGCCATCTTTTATAAGAGAGCTTGATGAAAATATTCAGAAACCAGGACCTCTTTTAAGCAAGAATGACAATTATCTTCAGTATAAACTGGATAAGTTGCTGTCAGATAAGGATCTGACCTCGAATCAGGACAGTATTCTTTTCGTAAAGATTGATCAGATGCCGAAAGGAATCTCCAAAGATCAGCTGCTTGCGAAACATTTGGCAAAAACGATTGAACTTCAGACAGACAGTTTGACAAGAAATAAACTTTTTGCAGCAGAAATTGTAAAAGTAAATAACGGGGACTATAAAGAATTGCTGTATGCAAAGATTGAGCAGATCAACAGGTCTCAGAAAGGCTCTGTATTTCCTGATCTTGCATTTCTCAATGATCAGGGGAAAACAGTTCATCTTTCAAAGTATAAAGGAAAATATGTGGTCATTGATCTTTGGGCAACGTGGTGCGGTCCGTGTAAACAGATCCGCCCTGTATTTGAAACCAGAAGTTATCAGTACAGATATGATGACCATATCCAGTTTATTTCTATAAGTCTTGATGAGGATCAGTCTAAATGGCAGAACTATCTCAAAACAAAAACGTCCAATGTTCCTCAGTTTTGGCTGACCAATGCAGAACAGTTTATGACTAAATATAAGATACAGTCTATCCCGAGATTTATCATTGTAGATCCGCAAGGCAGGATATTTAATTTTAATACGCCTTTTCCTGATGAAGATAATTTCGTAGAAATTTTAGATAAGCTTAAGAAGTATTAACTTTGCGGAAAAATTTTAGATTGATATGAGAAAAACTCAGATTACAATAGATGTAGAGTTGGATGAGAACCACATTCCTGAAAGTATAACATGGAATGCCCAGGATGGAGGTGTTGAGAAAGAAGAAACGAAAGCAACGATGATCTCTGTTTGGGACGACAAAACGATGGAAGCTTTAAGAATTGATCTCTGGACAAAAGAAATGCCGGTAGATCAGATGAAGATGTTCATTCATCAGATTTTGGTATCTTTAGGAAGTACTTATCAAAGAGCAACCGGAGAAGAGGATGTTGCAGAGTGGCTGGAGCAGATTGCTGACGAATTTGCTATAAAATCAGCCATCAGATCGTAATACCAAAACTCCACACCAATCACAAAATTATATGAAAAAAGCACTTTTACTCGTTAGCACAGCGGTATTGTTGATCACATGCAGTAAAAAAACGGAAACCAAAGAAACAAAAAACACTGACTCTGTTGTAACAGCAGAAAAGCTTCCGGCTTCTGATAATACTGAAGTTTCCGGAACGGAGAAAGTTTCTGAAAATACCAGTTTGGATATCGCTTTATTCAAAGAAAAAGACATTCCTGCTGTGATGCTAAAAGGAAGTGCCCATCCCAACGATATAGAAGGAGAATCTATCATGGAGCTTGTTCCCGGTATGGATGATTTCATTAATGGAAACGGCTCAGATATTGCTTATATAGATCATTCCCTGAAAAAAATCATTCTCAGAATTAACGGAAAATTTGAAGAACTGAACGAAACCGGTAAGAACCGATATGAAAACAGTGAATATCTGGTTTCATATACCACCGTTGTTGCGGACAAACTTCCGGAAGAGATAGAAGCTGCCGGCTATGCTTATAACGGAAAGCTGGAAGTGAAAAGAAAATCTGACAACGTTTCAAAGAGCCTTGATTTTTTTATGGCAGGGATATAATAAAAATAAATATTATGAATTTTAATACAAAAGTAATTCACGGAGGGCAGCACCACGAGTCTGCAACAGGTTCTGTAAATGTTCCTGTATTTTTAACTTCTACATTTGCACAAAAAAGTCCCGGAGTACATTCAGGATACGAATATTCAAGAGCTGCAAACCCTACAAGACAGGCTCTGGAAGATTCTTTGGCAAGCATTGAGAACGGGGCAAGAGGTCTTGCTTTCGGTTCCGGACTGGCAGCCATTGACTGTGTCCTGAAACTGTTGAATCCTGGTGATGAGGTAGTTGCAGTAGATGACCTTTATGGTGGTACTTACAGAATGTTTACAAGACTTTTTGAAAAATATCAGCTGAAATTTACGTTTGTGAATTTTGATGATGTTTCTAAAATTGCTGATGTCATTACTGATAAAACAAAACTGATCTGGGTAGAAACTCCTACAAATCCTTTGATGAAACTCGTAGACATCAAAGCTGTAGTGGAAATGGCAAAAGGGAAAGACATTTTAGTAGCTGTTGATAATACTTTTGCGACACCTTATATCCAGAGACCAATTGATCTTGGAGCAGATATTGTCATGCATTCAGCGACCAAATACTTAGGCGGACACTCAGATGTTATTGCCGGAGCACTGATTGCTAAAGATGCTGAACTTGGAGAAAAACTTCATTTTATTCAGTTTGCAAGCGGTGGTATTTTGGGACCTCACGACTCTTATCTTGTTTTAAGAGGGATCAAAACTTTAGCATTAAGAATGCAGCGCCACTCAGACAATGGATTGGCTGTAGCAAAATATCTTGAAAGCCATCCGGCGGTGGATAGAGTAATTTATCCTGGACTGGAATCTCATCCACAGTACGAACTTGCCAAATCTCAGATGAAAGAATCAGGAGGAATGGTTTCATTCACTTTCAAATCAGGTAAAAAAGAAGATGCTGTTAAGTTCCTTGAGAAAGTAAGAGTTTTCACTTTGGCAGAATCTTTAGGTGGAGTAGAGTCTTTAGCCAATCATCCAGCATTGATGACGCACGCTTCTATTCCTGCAGAAAAACGTGAGGAACTGGGTATTACAGATGATCTTGTACGTTTAAGCGTTGGGATCGAAGATGCAGAAGATCTTATTGCAGATCTTGAGAAAGCCTTTTCTTAACACTTTAAAATAAAAATATAATGAGAAAGATTCAATTCTTTTTAATCTTAAGTTTTATCAGTCAGATGGTATACTCACAGGTAAAAACGACCGATGAACTGTATAAAACGGCCAAAAAGCTGGACAGTCTGATTTTTGATATAGGATTTAATAAATGTGATCTTTCTCATTATAAATCTATCGTCAGTAATGACCTGGAGTTTTACCATGATAAAGGAGGAATCACTTCCGGAGAGAAAGCTTTTACAGCTTCTATTAAAAATAATATCTGTGGTGGACCCAACAAAATAAAAAGGGACCTTGTTCCCAACAGTATCAAGGTGTATCCATTATTTAACAATAATGTCTTATATGCTTTTATAGAAGAAGGTGAACATGATTTCTTTGAATTTTCGAATGGAAAATGGAATCAGGGGAGCCGGGCGAAATTTACTATTTTGTGGACCCTCGAGGATAAGCAATGGAAAATGAAAAGGGTACTAAGCTACGATCATCATTTATAATTGATATGAAAAATACCAGAAAAGCGACTGTTGAAGACCTGGATCAATTGGCGGAATTATTTGACCAATACAGAGTTTTTTATCATAAAGAATCTGATATCCGGTCTGCTGAAAATTTCCTTAGAGAAAGAGTAGAAAACGGGGATTCTGAAATTTTTGTGGCAGAAGAAAACGAAAAACTGACAGGTTTTGTTCAGTTATATCCTATTTTCTCTTCTACAAGAATGCAGCGCTACTGGCTGTTGAATGATCTCTACGTCAACGAAAATCACAGAGGGAAAGGCTACTCTAAAGAATTAATCGAAGAAGCCAAAGAGCTGTGCAGATCATCAAATGCCTGTGGAGTTCTTTTGGAAACAGGAAAAAGCAATGATATTGGAAACAAGCTATATCCAGCCTGTGGCTTCGAACGGTATGATTCCGTAAATTTCTACGAATGGACGAACAAAGGAAATTAAAAATGAAGAATTAAAAATATGATTGATCAATAATCAATGGCTTAATGGTCTTTCTAAAAGATGGTCAATGATTTTTCATTCATCATTCTTCACTTTTCATCTATGACTAATAACTTATAACTCAAAAACAAATGTCTGATTTTCAAAAATATGTTCAAAGATATCTTGACCAGATTCCTTCTGAGGACTGGATTCAGGAATTAAAAATATCAGGAGATAAAACGATAGAAGTTTACTCCGGTCTTACAGACGGTCAATCTCTTTTTGCTTATGCGGAAGGAAAATGGACGTTAAAAGAACTTCTCCTTCATCTGTCTGATACCGAAAGGATATTTCAGTACAGAATTCTGGCTTTTGCCAGAGGAGATAAAGCTCAATTACCAGGTTTCGATGAAGAAGAGTATGCCGCTGCATCTTTTGCCAATCACAGATCGTTAGAATCGCTGTTGGAAGAATATAAGCTGGTAAGAAAGTCTTCCCAAATTTTAATTGAAACCCTTCAACCATCTGTTTTAAAAAACATCGGCACAGCTAATGGAAATCAGCTTGCTGTGGAAACAATTGGTAAACTGATTGTGGGACATAATTATCATCACCTGACTATCATTAAAGAGAGGTATCTATTAGGACTGAAATAAGGTTTTTATTGATGGAGTCAAGAAGAACTTCCTATGTTAACCTAAAGACGAATATATTCAATAGAAGTGGGCTTTAGCACATTTAAATAATAATTTCATAGACAAACCCATCAAATAAATCCAATCCGAAAACAAAATATTTATAAGCTGTTTTTTTGGCTGGACATTCCTATTTTTTTACCTTTATGCGCGGGTTTTACGCCCCAATATATTATGGAAAACATTATCGAAATATTAAAATCCGGCGGAACGATTCTTTACCCCACTGATACTATTTGGGGAATAGGATGTGATGCTACGAATATAGAGGCTGTCAATAAAATATTTGACATAAAAAAAAGGGAAAAAAATAAATCAATGATCATTTTGGTGGAGTCTGAAAAGAGACTGCAGGATTTGGTAGATGTTCCGGAAATGGCTTGGGAAATTATGGACCTTAGCGAAAAACCGGTAACTATTGTTTATGAAAATCCCCGAGGACTTCCGAAGGAACTTCTTGCTGAAGATGGAAGCATAGGAATCAGGCTGATAAAAACTGATTTCTGCAGAAAACTGATTACAAAACTGAACAGACCTCTGGTTTCCACCTCTGCCAATTTCAGTGGCGATAAGAGCCCGTTAAAGTTTTCTGATATTTCCCCGGAAATGATTAAAATGGTAGATTACGCTGTAGAAGAAGACAGAGATAAGGTTTCAAAATATTCAGGTTCTTCAGTGATAAAAATATGGAGTGATAACAGGATTAAGGTTCTTCGTGAATAAAATCCGGGAATAAATCCTTTCTTTTAAAATCTTGTCAATGTATATCGGCAGGATTTCTTTTTTTTAATTTCTATCTTTGCATTCTTCAACTGATAAAAAGACATGCCATGAACCACCAAAGTTTTGCTGAAGAATGGATCCGTGCCTGGAACTCCCATGATCTTGAAGATATACTGTCTCATTACGCAGAGGATATAGAGGTGACAACACCCATGATTATGCTGGCTGCGGGAGGAAAAGAAAGCACATTGAAAGGAAAAGAAGCTGTACGGGAATATTGGAAAAAAGCACTGGAAAAATTTCCTGATCTGCATTTTGAACTGATAAGATCAACTGCAGGTGTAGATTCTGTGGCTTTGTTTTATAAATCTATAATGGATAAATTTGCTGTGGAAGTCATGTTTTTCGATGATGAAGAAAAAATTAATAAAATGTATGCCCATTACGATTAATGGAGTGAATGCATTGCCAGAAAAAAGACGATCTATTTATTAACGATGAAAATTAATCTTACCCAAAATAAAAATTTAAAACTATTCAAGATCATTGCTGATGCCGCGGAAAAAAATAACCAGTCGGTATACATTGTCGGTGGATATGTCCGTGATCTTCTGATGAAAAGGACTGCATCTACAGACATTGATTTTGTGACAGAGCAGAGCGGTATTGAGCTTGCAGAAACTGTTGCAAAGGATATTGATCCTAAATTAAAAGTCTCGGTTTTCAAAACTTACGGAACAGCCATGATCAAATATAAAGATCTTGAGCTGGAATTTGTAGGTGCGAGAAAGGAAAGTTATAAAGAAAACAGCCGGAAACCTGAAGTGGAAGGCGGAACACTGGAAGATGACCAGAAGAGAAGAGATTTTACCATCAATGCAATGGCGATTTCTTTAAATAAGGCCAATTTTGGTGAGCTTATAGACCCTTTTAATGGGGTTGAAGACCTTGAAAAAGAAATTTTAAGAACACCTTTGGAACCGGCTCAAACCTATTCTGATGATCCGTTAAGGATGATGAGGGCAGTTCGCTTTGCTTCTACATTAAATTTTGTGATTGAAGAGAAATCCCTGAACGCCATAAAACAGGAAGCAGAAAGAATCAAGATCGTTTCTATGGAAAGGATTATGGTGGAATTCAACAAGATCATGATGTCTGAGAAACCTTCTGTGGGATTGGGCTTAATGGAAGAAACAGGTCTTTTAAAACTGATTATTCCTGAGTTAATAGAACTTAAAGGAGTAGAAGAGGTAGAAGGGCAGACCCATAAAGATAATTTCTACCATACGCTGGAAGTAGTGGACAATATTTCTGAAAATACAGATAACCTTTGGCTGCGTTGGTCAGCATTGCTTCATGATGTAGGTAAAGCTCCTACCAAAAAATTTGTGGAAGGAACAGGCTGGACGTTTCATGGGCATGAGTTTTTAGGTTCAAAGATGGTGAAGACCCTTTTTCATAGACTGAAACAGCCGCTGGGAAGCGATATGAAGTATGTTCAGAAAATGGTGAAACTTTCATCACGCCCGATTGCTTTGATTACAGATGATGCTTCAGACTCAGCATTGAGAAGACTTTTATTTGATGCCGGAGAAAATCTGGAAGATCTTTTTACCCTTTGCAAAGCAGATATTACCACCAAGAACTCCAAAAAGCAGGACCGCTTCAAAAAGAATTTTGAATATGTAGCGGTAAAGATTAAAGAAGTGGAGGAGAAAGATCAGGTGCGTAATTTTCAGCCACCGATCAGTGGAGAGGAAATTATGCAGATGTTTAATCTTAAGCCCGGAAAAGAAATAGGAATCCTGAAAGAAAAAGTAAAAGAAGCCATTCTGGAAGGTGAAATCCTTAATGATAAAGAAGAAGCTGAAAAATTTGTGATTGCCGAAGCTGCTAAATTAGGCCTTCAGGTTAATTAAATTTATTTCTTAAAAATTCTTAATTTTTTATTAATAAAATAACAGAACTACACGCTGCTGAATTGATTTTGTAATTACATTTGTAAAAACATTTCAATTCAACAGCGTTTTATTTTAAACATTTTACTAGTGAAAAAGATTCTCCTGTTCCTGCCGCTTATTCTGCTTTTATTTTCTTGTGAGAATAAAGTTGAATCTGTTGAAAAATCATTCTATTACTGGAAATCCGACAATGATCCATATTATAGTGATAAAGAGAAAAAAATTCTGAAAGACCAGGATGTAAAAAAGCTGTATGTAAAGTTTTTTGAAGTGGATTATCATGAAGAGGTTGGAAATCTTCCGGTTTCAAAAACCAATTTCAATATTTATTCTTATTGTAATGAAAATGATTCTCTTCGTTACAACGTTGTTCCTACCGTTTATATCAAAAATATCGTTTTTCAGAAAAGTACCGGAAAAGAACTGGACAAGCTGGCGGACAATATCAGCTACCTTATAGATAAATATACAAACGAAAAACTAGATTCCATAAAGGTCTCAGAAATACAGATTGACTGTGACTGGACGGCTTCTACGAAGGATAATTATTTTTACTTCCTTAAAAAGTTAAAACCCATTGCCAAAAAACAGATCTCTGCGACACTTCGCCTCTATCCCTATAAATATCCCGATAAAATGGGAGTTCCTCCCGTAGATAAGGTCACACTGATGTGCTACAACCTTATCAACCCGCTGGAGAATCAGTCAAAGAACTCCATTCTGGATCTCAAAGAACTGGAAAGCTATCTGATTCCAAAGAAAAAATATCCACTTCATATGGATGTTGCACTGCCTGTTTATTCATGGATGCAGATTTATCAGAACAATAATTTTACAGGCGTTATCTATGACGGAAACGGATTGAAGAAAAACCTTAAGAAAATAAAACCGCTCTGGTATGAAGTAATCAAAGATACAGCCGTGAATTACAGCACTTATCTGAGGCGGGGAGATAAAATAAAATATGAAGAAATGAATGCCGATAAGATCAATAAAGCAATTGCGTTGATTAAGAAAAATACCCGTCTTGATAAGAATATTACAGTAACCCTTTTCCACTTGGATGAAAACGTATTAAATAATTACAGCCATGAAGAAATTAGCAGTTTTTACAGCGATTTTACTAAGTAATATCATCTGGGCCTGTGGATTCTACCCTTATGGAGAAAGTGTCAGATTTTCTTTTCTGAATCCTGATAATTTTCCTTACAGAAATTATGCTTCATTCTACTATTCATCTTTAAGCTTCAGTCAAAGTGATATAAGCGGACCTTCCGGACAGGATAACGAAAAACTCTGGAATCAATACTGCAAAGGCAATATCGATCTGGATGATATTAATAGAGTTCTTGAGGAATATAGCTATTCGGATATTAAGCCGGATATACAAAATACCTTTCTTACTTATCTCTACAACCAGAAAGATACTGAGGCTATCGCGTATTTAAAGTTTGCAAAAAACTGTGAATATTTCAATACATGGCAGGATGATCCCTGGGAAAGAAATGAAAGTACAGTCATTGTAAAGAGAAATAATTTGCTTCATAAAGCTGTTTCACTTATCGAAAGAGCTGTACATAAAGACATCAAAAAAAGATATGCTTTTCTGGCACTTAGGCTGGCTTTTTATCAAAAAGATTTTCATACTGTTAATACGGTTTATGACCGTTATTTTAATGTAAAAAAAACAGAAAATATTGTAGATATATGGGCGCTCTATTTTAAAGCAATCGCTGAAAAAAATAAAGCATTGGCCAATCTTTATTTTGCAAAAGTATTTGCTAAGTGCCCTGAAAAACGTTTTGTAGCATGGCAGTATTTTTCTTCGAAAATACCGGAAACCGAAGTGTTGAAGTATGCAGAAAATGCCTCGGAAAGAGCCGCCGTCCTCTTACTGTACGGAATCTACAATCCCGAAAGAAATCTTGAAAACCTGAAAAAGATGTACGCAGAAGACAAAGGATCTGAAGGTCTGGAATTTCTGCTTTTGAGAGAGATGGGTAAGCTTGAAGACTGGATATTTACACCATATTATACATTGTTTGACCCTTCTACAAGAGAATTAAGCTATTGGAGTGGTGATATTTCGGAGAATAAATCAGTACAGCAGGTATTGGAGAGATCAGAAACCGATAGGATATATGCGCGAAAAGTTCTTGATTTTATTAATACGGTTGATTTTTCAAAAGTAAAAACCCCCGAAGTATGGAAGTTTGCCAAAGCGGAATTATTATGGATGACCAGAAATTATTCAGGAAGTATTGATCAAATTACAGGGCTTAAAAAAATATTGCCGTCAGAGAGTCCTATACATAAAGATCTTGACAAGCTGAAGGTTCTGAATATTTTTGCTGCACAGAAGCATGGAAATGCAGTGATTCCAGAAATTACTAAAGAAACCATTATAAAAAATAAAACAGATCAACCGTTTATTTTTGCTTTGGGCAGAGAACTTGAATATCTTGGGAATACAGATGATGCAGCACTTTTATATGTTTCTCTGGAAGGATCCAACCGGGAGGGGAGTAGTATTTTTTATAAATCTGTAAAAAACAGAAATAAGACCTATGGAGATTTTTTTTCAGATTACTTTGAATATTTTGATGCAGTTTATACACCAGAACAACTGAAAAGCTTTATAAGCAAAATTCAGCGTCTAAAGACAGATGGCGATCCGTTTTACCGCAATTACCATCAGCTGAAATCCGCTCAGATCAATATGCTGTACGATCTGCTGGGAACAAAATATATAAGAGAAAATCAGCTTGAACCTGCACTTGAAATTTTCAGTAAACTGGGTGAAGGTTATTTTGATGCACAGTACAATGTATGGCAGAGAGAAGATAAAGAATACTACACCCGGGCAGGAAAGGTTTTTTACAAAAATCCTTTCTATCACTTGAGGTACACTCCTGATTTTATGGAAGAAAAGGATAAAATCAAACTGAGTAAGATCACCATTACCCAAAAACTGATTGAGTATATAGGCAAGGCAGATGATCCAAAGGAAAAAGACCGGGATTATTATTACTTTTTGGTGGCCAACTGCTATTACAATATGACCCAGTACGGAAATGCATGGATGATGAAACGCTATGCCCTGAGTTCTTCCGGAAATTTTTCTATCCGTGATGATAATGAAGAATTCAAAGCGGTAAATAAAGCTAATTTCTACTACGGAAAAGCACTGGCGAATGCCAAAACCCAAAAATTCAGGGCGCTTTGTCTAAGAATGCAGGGAAGATGTGAAAATTACAGGCTCGATTATGAGAAAGATAAAAACATAGATTATTTAATCCACTCTGACAGTTATGAAGAAGACAGGCTTCAGAAAAACAGATATTATAAAGATTTGGGGAATAAATATAAAGATCAGTATTCTGATCTCATGAGCGGGTGTGATTTTTTTGCATCCTATTTTAAGGCAAGGAGATAAAAAAAATCAGGCCGCTTCGAAGAAGCGGCCTGATAAAAAAACACAAATGATGAAAAAATAAAAATATTTTTAACACTTCAAAAAGAAGTTTTAATTATTGATTTAAGAATGTCCCATTGGAACCTCTTCCAGCTGGAAAAGAAATAATTTTGCTTCCATCCATAGCAGAGTAAACAGTGATTTCACTATCCTGAGTAAATCCTTTAATATCTGAAGCGAAAATTCTTCCGTCTATTACACTGAATCCATAAAGAGTAAGGTAAGGTCCGCCATCAGCTGCAGTCAGCAATGGAGAAGTCGGTGCTGTAGGGCTGTTCATCTTCATAGAATATACTTTGTTTCCTGAACTGAAATAAAAATAACCATTCTCGATCTGAAGGTTGGTCGCGTTAGGTATTCCCGTTAAAACTTTAGTATCTGCAGGAATTAGAACTCCGGTGCTTGAGACCTTATAGATGTAAGAATCCGTTGCTGTTCCGGTAATAGTATAAACGTTAGAGTCATAAGAGATCATTCTGTTGATATCTCCCGGCATTGTGATCTCAGATTGAATAGTGTTGGTACCTGTGTTGATATAGGTAATTTTATTTCCATAACCTCCTGAAGCATTCTGAACAAAAACATTACCTCCGGCTTCAACGATTTTTTCAGCTGGTCCGTTCATCTCAATTTTCTTCACGAATGAAAAATCAGATGCCTTGTAAACGGTTACGTATTTGTTAGTGTTGAAATCGTAGTTCGTTACATACAGATTTCCGTTAGCAACAGTCATACTTCTCGGCTGAAAAATCTGATCTGTAATTTCACCTACTTTTTTAAAATTGTTACGGTTTACAACGACAATTTTGTTAGAATTATTCATCACAAGAAAAGCGTTGTTTCCACTAAACGCGATCATCTGCAGAACATCTCCAAGAACAGCATTGTTGTTGTTGGCTGCGTAAATATTTTCCTGCTTATAAGCAAGATTTCTTGTTACAAAAGTTACACTTGCATTCTTATCGTTAAATTTCCCTTCATTAGAAATGAAATATCCGTTTCCATAAGAAATTTCAGGAGTGATCATCTCATTGTCATTATCGCTAAGACATGAAATATTAAACAATAATGCAAATGCAAAAAACAAAGTTAACAGTCTAGTTATTTTCATATATATCTAATTTTAATTTTAAAAATTTATTGAAGCGTAGACACTGTAGTTTCTTTTCGGCAGAGGATAGAAAGATACAGTTCTGTAATAAGTATCCGTTATATTATTTACTTTAAAACCTAAAGTGTAATTTTTTAGTAAAGTTGCAGAAACCCCGGCATTCAAAACAAAATAAGGATCAATAGCTTCTGCTCTCTTTTCATCAGTTGTCGTGTAGGTGAGCCCATTTATAAGTCCCTGAGCAAAAAAATTAAGAAAACGGTATCCATAATCTACGTGCGCTGACCCTCTGTGCAAAGGAACGTAAGCTTGCTGTTTGTTCGTTTCCCTATTGACAGACTTGCTGTAATAGTATCCTGCACCCAATTTCAGTCTGTTATGGTCTCCCCAGTTCTTGGCAAAGGTCAGCTGGCTTTCCAAACCATAAGACTCTGATTTTTTAACATTAAACGCTTTCCAGTACGATGGGGTAGCCGGCAGCCATACAATAAGATCTACAACATCTATATAGTAAGGTGTTACTCTAAGTTTAAAACCTCCCACACTAAACTCCTGTGTCAGATCTGCCTGAATGGAAGTTTCAGGTTTCAGATCACGGTTTCCTCCCGGCTCATAATAAATATCATTAAAGGATGGATATCTGAAGTTTTTGGATACATTTAAACTTACATTATACCAGTTGGCCGCTTTCCATTTTCCGGAAAAAGAAAAGAGGAGCGGAGAATTAACATCCTCTACAAAATCTTTTTTCACACCTCCTTCAAAACGGAGATCTTTGGTAGCATAATACCTCAATAAACCTGAAATGGAACCTACATTTCTGCTTACATTCCCAATTCCGGACAAGTAACCTTCTCCTTGATTGACCTGAAATTCACCAATCACATTGACATTCAGTTTAGGTACAATGAAATAATTAAAATCATTTTTAAAAATATAATTTTTTCCCGTTGCACCACTGGATTTTGGAGCATTGATATTTCCGTAATACTGGAAATTTTCTTCTGTATAGGCTGCTTTTAAGCTGTTTGAAAGTTTTGAGGTGTTGATGTCCCATGAAATTAGGCTCCTGGCACTCTGTGTCTTGTACTTAGTTTTTGTTTCTGTACTCTCATAAATCGGAAAATGCTGTGATGAGTCATAAAACTGACTTTGCCACGATATCTTCTGATTGGGAGCTACTTTATAAGAAACACCTACGTTGAATGTCGTGTTATAATAGTTTCCGTTGAAGTTGGTATATTGTAGATCGTTCACCTTATACTCATTACCGCTTACCGAATAATTTCCGGATACTTTAACACTTAGTTTATCATTGCTGTATGAGCCTTTGATGAAATTGTTATAAGTCTCAAAAGATGCTGCTTCCGAAAAGATAGAAGCATGAGCGCCCTGATTGAATTCCAGTTCATTATTAAGGTGAATACTCCCCCCGATAGCCCCGCTGCCATATATCACACTTCCTCCTCCTGCTTTTACATCGATTTGGTCATATCCGAATAACGCGATATTATTAATGTCTGCCTGACCTAAGAACATAGAATTGATATTGATCCCATTCCAGACAAAAGCAGTCTGTTGAGCAGTTGTCCCTCTGAACGAAGGCGAGGAAACTCCTCCTCGGCCATTCTCTTTGATAAAAACCGGAGACTGGAAACGAAGCAGCTCAGAAAGATTGGATGAATTTTTTTTAACGTCTTGAGGTGTAATACTGCTGACATGGTGAAAAAGTTTCACCTTACTCATTTGATTGTCGAAAATGTAAATGGTATCGATAGCCTTCTCCTGTCCTAAAAGAAAGCTGCCGTAAGACGAACAAAGCAGTAATAAAGATCTTTTTATATCCATACTATTTTGCTTTTCCTCCGAAAGCAATTTGTTTTTAGTTATTATTTTGGCAGGTCTCCTGACTTTCGCTTTCTGCACCTTCCCGTAAAAACAGTGGTATGTTGCAGAAATTCTAATTGCGATTTACAGTTGCGGGGACAGTTTGGGGATTTCACCCAATTCCCTATTATTTCCAATGAGCTGGAAACCAAAATTTTTGCAAAGATAACTATTTAAATGTATTGCACAAAAGCGGCAAAATCTTAAAAGGCAAAAAAATAAATTTTGCTTCGTAAGACCCCTGTATGAAATATTCTTATAACGTTTCAAACCTGATCATTCACTTACGGAGCAAAATTCAATATGGTCAAAAAGGTAAATGGGTGTTTACTTTTTTTTATTTAAAGAAATGTAGAATCAAAATAGAATGGCAGCAAATCTTTAATGGAATGTACCTTTACCACTTCATCATTCATACTGGAAAAATAGAGATCTATATTTTCGTTCTGTTTTGTTTCGTATTCAATTAAACTTTGTCTGCAAGCTCCACATGGTGGAATTGGTGGGTTTTTCTCGTGAAATTCTTTAGGACCTCCTACCACAAAAATCTTTTTCACTTTGACATCCGGAAAATTGGCGGCTACCCAGAAAAGAGTGGTTCTTTCTGCGCATAGCCCTGATGGATAGGCAGCATTTTCCTGATTGTTACCAGAGAAAATTTCACCGTTCTCAAGCAAAACCGAACAGCCTACAAGAAAATTTGAATAGGGGGCGTAAGCGTTTTCACGAGCTTGTTTTGCTCTGTCAAATAGGGCTTGTTCTATAGTATTCAGTTCACTGCTGTTTTTAAAATGCTCGTAACTGATCTGTATGTCTTTTTTCATATATTAGTCCTACTAAAAAGGGGGCTAAATTTACTTCTTTTTCATCAGTTGGACAATGTTTTTTTTATTCATCATAAATTTGAAATTCAAAAAAGTAAAATGTTATATACATCAATAAAATTCAGAAATATAGAGTTAAAAAACAGATGGGTAATGTCTCCCATGTGTATGTATTCATGTGAGGATGGAATGGCTAATGATTTTCATTTCGTCCACTACGGAAGCAGATCTCAGGGTGGAACAGGGTTAATCATGGTTGAGGCTACAGGTGTAGAACCAAGAGGAAGGATTACCAACCACTGTATGGGAATCTGGAATGATCAGCAGGCAGAAGAACTGGAGAAAATTGTTGATTTTGTCCACTCCCGCTCAGAAAGCAAGATCGGAATCCAGCTTGCACATGCAGGACGAAAAGGCTCTACCTGGAACAATCTGCAGATTCCCCTTGAAGAAGGTTGGGAAACCCTAGCACCAAGTGCCCTTCCTTATCATCCATCTGAGAGAATTCCGCACGTTCTTACCATTGAAGAAATCAGAGAACAGGTAAAGAATTTTAAAGAAGCTGCAAAAAGAGCCGTAAAAGCAGGTTTTGACATTATAGAAATTCATGGAGCACATGGCTATCTGATCCATCAGTTTTTATCACCACTGTCGAATATCCGAACAGATGAATATGGCGGGAGCTTTGAAAACAGGATTCGGTTTCTGCTTGAGATCGTGGATGGAATAAATGAAGAACTGGACGGTGATACAGCTCTTTTTGTGAGGATTTCCGGAACCGAATATGCTGAAAACGGATGGGGTCTTAACGAAAGTGTAGAATTGGCTAAAGTTTTAAAAGAGCATGCTGTAGATCTGGTGGATGTTTCCAGTGGAGGAAATATTCATGGGGCGAAAATATCCGTATTTGATGGATATCAGGTTCCTTTTTCATCTCAGGTGAGAAGAGAAGCAGGAGTAAAAACGGGAGCGGTAGGATTAATTACCACACCTGATCAGGCAGAAGAGATTCTTCAAAAAGGAGATGCAGACCTCATATTTGTGGCAAGAGAAATATTAAGAAACCCTTATATTGCAGTTCAGGGGTCATTCGAGATGAAAGAAGACTGTTTCTTCCCTCATCAGTATACCAGAGCGAAAATTTCATCATAGATCAAAAATGAAGATTGAAGACTTTATGCTGAGTTGTCCCAGTAAGAAATTTTTGGGAGTAGAGTGTCTGGGGTGTGGAGCTCAGAGGGCTATCCTGCTTGTACTGGAAGGTAAGTTCTCAGAAGCTTTCCATTTGTATCCTGCGGTCTACACACTGTTGATATTTCTTTTTACATTAGGCCTGAATTTTATAGATAAAAAAAGGAAGTATACCCATATCCTGCTGATTATGGGCGCTGTAAATCTTGTGATCATGATTTTGTCATATTATTATAAACATTTTTACATGCATTTCCATGAATAAAGGATCAGAATGGGACAATATTTTTTTATGCGTCATAGAAGGCGTTCGCAAAAAGTCGTAGAATTACTACAAAATATAAATATCCTCCATAAAAACTTTTTAAATTAGAGGATGAGCTCTATCTTTGTTAGACAAACTTTGTGATTTTATATAATCATAAATCATTAAAATGTAAGAATATGGCAGGAAATTCAAGAGGAATCTTAAAATTCAATGGAGGTGAAGGACAAAAACTTTTAAAACTAAACTACAGCGTATCAAGATCTACAGATGTTTCTGGTCGCGTGGCATCTGATCCATCGAATGCTTTGATAAAAGTAACCGTTGAAGCTACAGAAAAATCAGATATTCTGGAAAGCTTGCTGAACGGCAGATATAAACCCACAAGCGGAGAAATTACTTTTAATAAATCCCATGAAGAAGGAACACTCATCACCCTGAAGTGGGAAAACGGATATGTGATTCAACATGAAATGGATTTTGACGCTATTGATACCAACAGCATGTTGGTAAGCTTCGTGATAAGTGCAGAAAGCATATCATACGGAAACTCACTATATGAAGGATTCTGGCCATTAAGCTAAGTCCCGAGTAGTATAAAATACAAAGAGACTGTCCCTCAAGACAGTCTTTTTTTACCTATTGTGAATGCTGTTTTCAGGCAGGGAATATTTGTTTGTTTTTAAAAATTCCCGATTTGATGAATAATATACACATTTTAACACAAATCACTTTATAAAATATGTCTACTATACCTGAACAACCAAAAGGACCTACTTTCCGCCCGGCACAGAATGCCGATGGAATATCAGAAAATCATCATGCAGGCATCAATCGTCTGGTAAAACTTTCCTTAGTTATAGAAGGGAAAATTATCAAATTTTATAAGCATTTTAAACTTAAACAAAGTACCCAGCGTCATCATGAATTTACCCTTACACTGGCGCATGATACTTTGGGAGACCGCCAGACCCATTCACTGGAAGATGCGAATAAATTTCTTGGGAAACGTCTGACGGCAGTCATTGCCTACAAAGATATAGACAACAGCCCGGAAAGAACCTTTGTGGGAATCATTACAGGAGTAGGATTCAGCCAGGAAAAAATGAGCCTTGGAAATATTGTTCTTACCGGATCCAGTCCTACTATTCTTCTGGACGGAGCATCCCATATTCAGAGCTTCGGAGGAAATCAACCGGTGAATATTGGTATTATTGCCGAAGAAGTGATCAAACAGGGAATCGATAAAGGTCGTTTTGATATCCGGGTTGATGCTAATAACTTTTCCCAGATCATTTACAGCAGTCAGTACGATGAAACCCATTATAATTATTTGGCAAGAATGGCGGAAGCCTATGGCGAGCAGTTCTTTTATGATGGTGAAGTTTTGCATTTCGGAAAACTTCCACCTCAGAACAAGCCTATTATCCTAACCTACGGAAGCAGTGCCAATGATATTAAAGTTGAATTGAAAGCAGTGCATACAAAGCCGCAGTTTTATGGATACAACAGCAATAAAAATGAAAAACTCACTTCCGGCTCTACACCCATTCAGCATGTAAGCGATATTGCAAAAACAGCTTACGAACATAATAATAATATTTATAAAACCCCTGCGCTTCAGATAGCACCTATCAAAGCATCCACACACCTCGATGTTGAATATTCGCAGAAAAGCGCTTCCGGAAGTGAGGCTGTGAATGTTTTTTCAATCTCAGGAAATACCACAGTTCCTTTCCTTCATCCGGGATGTGTAGCGGATGTTCAAATGCGTAAACAGGATTCTAATGAGACTTCGTATTTTACAAGAATTATGATTACCGAAGCCGAGCATGAGATCGATACCATAGGACACTATAAAGGAAGCTTTGTCGGAATAGCAGCAGATACAGGATTTCTTCCCAGACCTGAATATAAAATCCCTAAGGCTGAGCCACAGACGGCAATCGTTATATCCAATACAGATCCGGCCGGGCAAGGAAGGATACAGGTGCAGTTTGACTGGCAGACAAGTGATACAACGCATTTTATAAGGATGATGAGCCCCGATGCAGGAGGTACAGATCAGATCACACAGAATAGAGGATATGTAGCCATTCCCGAAGTGGGAGATCAGGTGATGGTGAGTTTTGTGCACAGCCATCCGGACAGACCGTTCGTGATGGGAGGAATGTTCCATGGAGGAATAGCTTTGGGAGGCGGGGTTAATAATCACCTGAAGTCTATTCAGACCAGAAGCGGAATCCGGATTTTAATGAATGATGAAGAAGGAAGCGTAAAGATTATGGACCCAAGTGGAAATATTTACTTTATGGATGGTGCTGGAAATATCAACATGAAAGCTCCCAAAAATTTCACACTCAATGCCGGTGATAATATCAATATCACTGCGGGAAAAGAAATTTCTATCAGCGCCGGAGAAGGAATTAACAGTACTGCTAATGACAGCATTATTTCTACCGCCGGAAAAGACATTGTTCAGACAGCCTCTGGTGATATCAGGGAATCCTCGGATACAAGGACAGAAATGGTGGAAAAGGAATTCAAAAGACAGTCCGAAACATCCAATGAAATAGCGGGAGAAATATCCATGTTCAGCGAATTGGAAAATATGACCATGCAGAGCGGTAAGATCGTGGAATTCAACAGTGCTGAAAAATCAAAACTTTTCTAATATGGCTATCATCAAAACAGCTAAGAATATACAGATAAAAGTCACAGACTCTTATCACCTGAATGTAGGTAAAAAGGTTGAAAAAATAGCACAGAAAATTAATGTGGAAGCACAAAAGAGCAACCTTATTCTGGCAAGTAATAAGAAAATAATGTCTCATGGGAATAAGTAAATTAAGAGTTCTGATTCTTTTTGTTGTTTGCAGTTTCTCGTTAATAAGTTGTCAAAATAAAAAAATGGAAGAAAAATATAAGTGGAAAGGAACATTGTCCGCTCCTAAAGAATATCAGATGCAGGCTTATTACGGACAGATCATTGCTGATGATTATCAATTTCCGTTTAGTGATATCTGGGGGAATATCAATCAGGGATGGGGGAATGACGGAGGCTCCGGAGGTGGAGCAGACAAGCTGGTTGGCGTCCCTCACACCTTAGAATTCACCTGGTATTCTCTCGTAGAAGATAAATTTTATGCCGGACACTGGGAACTGGATAAAGAAAAGATAGCCCGGCTTTTTAAGGAAGGATTTTCACAGACCTATTTTGATTCCGTCAAAAAAGGAACTTATGATACTTTTATTGTAGGACTGGCTCCAAAAGGAAGATTGGTACTATGGCTGTCTGGTGCCGGTCATCAGGTGGAAGTAGGATCCTTTCAGGGAAAAGAAATAAAGATTACAAAGGAGGAAGCTTATGATAAATTTAAATACGTATTTGAGCCCAGTTACAGGGAAGATATGTTGAAAGATAAAGCGAGTGGAGGGTTAACGGATGATGCAGTATATAAAAAGATAAAGGAAGAGGGGTATCCAGACCCGGGAATTTATGATAGTTTCAGAGAAAAGTTTAATTGGGGCCCTAAAGTTATTCTTCCGGCGGGAAGTACACTTGAACGAAGAAATTTTAAAATGTGCAATGGTGAAGAAGAAGGAACATTGGAAGATAATTCTGATCCGGTTGTGCCCAATAAAAAAAGAGCAGTGCCCTATCTTTTCTATTTCCAGTGGAAAGATAAAGACGGAAAAAAATATAGTTCTCAAATAGTCTTCACAGGAAATAATCAATATATCATGGAGGCCAATAAGATCTATAATGGGACCTTCCTGCCGCTGGATTTTGATAAAACAGAAATATATAAACTGTTTAAAGAAAAACTGGATAAGGAGGCTCCGATTGATCTTGTTGTTGATGTAAGTAATAATCAAGATGTAAAAGTATATGCTGAACAGGACAAAAAGCAATATCCGATAACGCAAATGGATAAATACGTTAAACTAAAGAAATAAAAAGCAATGGCAAATATCACTTTTGGAAGCTATTCACCACCCAAAGAAGAGGTTGATGAAGCTGTAGACATTGTTTTTGGCGTTTTTTTCGATGGTACTCTTAATAATAAAGTGAATACCAAAGAAAGAGAAAACAATACGCAGATCTATAAGAAAAACGGTATTAAGACATGGACTAAAAAACAGCTGAGCGAAAAAGAAGATACCAGTTATGATAACGATTGGAGCAATGTGGCCCGTATGTCCGAATGCAGCGAAAAAGGATATCAGATTTACATAGAAGGTATAGGAACCGAAGATTATCAGGAAGATTCCAGTGATGGCTTCGCTTTTGGAAGCGGGGAGTCAGGGATCCGTAGTAAAGTACGTAAAGGATGTGAAGAAATTGTAGCAGGGATAAAGAAAAAACTGGGCAATAAAGATACTGTTGGAGTACTTACGCTTGACGTTTTCGGCTTCAGCAGAGGAGCGGCAGCGGCACGTAATTTTGTTTATGAAATCAGCAAACAAAAGTATAAAGCCAAAAGCACAACCTACAGTAAGCGAAATGTAAATGTTACTATTTATCGTGATGATGACGGAAAAGATGTACCCCTGAAAGAGCTGCCTCCAAAAGGACATTTGGGACTAAAACTGGGTGAAGCAGGAATTAAAGTGGAAAGAATTGTGGTCCGCTTTTTAGGAATATATGATACCGTGTCTTCTCATCATCCCAATTTCTCTGTAAAACCAAATTTCAGCAACGATATTGAAGAACTGCATCTGGATGACATTACTTCTGCAAAAAATATAATCCATTTTATTGCAGCTGATGAGCATAGGGAAAATTTTGACCTCACAAATGTTGCTTATGATAAAGATGCGAAGGGGAAAAAACAGGTCCCTGTATATTTTGGAATAGAAAAAACATTTCCCGGAGTGCATTCTGATATTGGTGGAAGCTACCTTTCAGAAAGAGAATGGGTAAGAGAAATAGAAACAGACTGGACCAATAAAAATGATCTCAAACCATTGGAAGACAGACTTGTCGCAGAAGGATGGTACAAGAGAGATCAACTTTCCTATATAGGGGGGAATATGTATTGGGCATTGACCGGAAAGCGACAGCTTTTACAGACCTACAGCTTTATTCCATTGAAGTTTATGACCGAAAAAGCCAATACTGCAAAGTGTACTCAAATATCGCTTTCAAAAGTGAATAAGGCTTACGATTTTTCCAAAGATGCTTTACTGGTCCGTGTTGAAACTAAACTGAGAAATTATGTATTTGGAAACGGAGCACCCTATGACTTTAAATGGTTTACGGATATAGATAAAAAATATAGAGGAAATGAGAAGAACCCCAACTACTTAAAAGAAGTTGATGAACAGAAGGATCTTAGAACATTAAGAAATAAATACCTGCATTGGTCTGCAGACCGATATGCGATAGGAATGGATCCTAGATCAGACAGAAAAAGAGTGATACACTAATGATCGTGTTGGGTATTGCCCTGTTGGTCATTGATGTACTGAATATTAAATAAAATAATCGACGGAGAATAGAGTAGCCGGATCATTTTTATGCAGAAATTTAACATACATACCGTTCAGAAAGGAGAGAACTTGAAAAGTATAGCCTCACTGTACAGCCTGGATACAGATGCTTTAAAGTTATTTCACAATAACCACTGCAATGTCAAAGACATGATCCTGATTGATCTTACGGCTCAAAAGGAATTATTTCTTCCCAGAACCGCAGTGACGGACAAAAGCAGATTGGTAAAATTCGCAGGAAAAAACACTATTGTTTTCCAACCCGAAAAATCAATGTACAGGTATGGAGTGGCTATTACTATGGAGAACAGCGATCATAAAAATGAACTGAAATATGAAACTTCAGTACGATGGCTGAAGACAGAAAATAAACTTCACTTTTTTGAAATAGACAGAACTTCCAGTCTTTATCTCAACGAAGAAGAAGTGAATGAGATTGCAGACCTTCTGGCCTATAAAACCTCTAAGGTTTTGTATCCATTACAGATCAGTGTAGATGAACAGGGGAAATTGAATACAGTAGAAAATCTTGAGGTATTTAAGCAAAGATGGAACGCCGTAAAAGATGAGGTTTACAAAGAGTTTGAAGGAGAAACAGTGGACAGCTACTGTGAAAAAATAGAAAAAGTAATAAATGAACCTGATGCGATCATTCTTTATCTTAAAAATGATTACTTCATCCGAACTCTATTTTTCGGAATTTATCAGAGCTTCGGGCAAAATTACCAAACAGAAATATCGGAAAGTTTCCCTGTTGTGAATAATCCGGTAGAACCGAAATATGAAATAAAATTAGAAATCGATCCACTGAAAGATGAATACAATCTCGTTTACATTGATGGAGAAGGAAGATTAAATGATGAAAGAAGTGTGTATGATTTCATTAATGGGGCACCCTTTTCATTCATCATTGAAGACAGCCCGGTAATGAATCATGGAGGAAACTTCAGATTGGCATATTATCTGAACGGAGAAACTTTGCTGTCAGAATCATTGTACTTAGAATGTGATATAGACCTTGAAAAGAAAAAGAAAATATCAGTAGTCATTGCGGCTCTGACAGACTAATTGAAAAAAAAACGTAACAACATGAAAATTAAAACCAATCATAAACTTTCCCTACTTGTTTTTATACTAAGCTTTAGCCTGTATTTCGGGCAGAAAGCTGAATTTAATATCCCGAAAGATATAGAGACCTTACAAAACTCGATTTTTCATTTCCAGAATGACTTCACAAAAGATGAAGCCAAAGACGCAGCTGCATCTGACAGCGATTTCTCAACGACTGTTGATCTCTACAATCTGAAGTACGATGCTGGCAGCAAAAATCCTTATCTGGATTTAGCTTTAAAAAGTGGCTCAAAACCCAAGCAGTTTATTCAGCAGGCAGTTTGGAAGGTTAATTTGAAAAAGATCTCTTCAAAAAGTACCAAAGCCACCATTTTTCTTGAGCAGATAATTCCTGACAGCTGGTCAAAAAAAGAAGTAGATACAAAACTTAGCAAATCCACAGGTAAATTAGAGAAAGAGATCAAAGAGTTTCTTTTAAAATATAAACCAGAAGCGCCTTCAAATGATGTGGAAGAAACAGACAGCGTATACGTTGCAGATGCTTCAACACAAGCCTATTCAACCACTGAACCCCTACCTTCTGAAGCAGTAAAGCCACAAAAGAAAACAGTCTCTAAAAAATTACAGAACCTGTTCAGCAAGAAACAGTTTATAGCATTGCCTGCTGCATCAGATACTTTCACCAAACTTTTACAGGTAAAACCTACTCAATTGGAATGTAAAGACTGTAAAAATGAAAAATATTCCAACTGGGATTTTGATGATTTTAATATGATTTATGCTCATATGAATAGCGGAGAAGAGTATTATGCCATTCAGTATTATGGGGAGAATATTGTTTCAGGATTGCCGCATGGCCTGGCATTTAATGATAGTTCACCCTCTGAATGTAAGCAGAAATTTGCCAGATACAATGCTCAGCTTTATCAGACAACAGTAGATACAGATGAAAACTCATCAAAAGCATTAACAGTCGTTACTTTCAAGATGAATACCTCTTTTGTCCGTCTTGAATTTGGGAATGAATATTTAACACGACTAGTAATATCCAATAAAGAATTTTAAACATGGCAGAAAAACATATTGTAGTGCAGGGTGCTATGTGCAAATGCCAGTTCGGACAGGTTCCGGACAAACTTAAAGTGCTCTCACACCAGAAAGAATACGCTAATGATAAAGATGCCTCCAAAAAGCTTATCGTGACAACGAAGGAGCTGGGTGCTGCCACATTCGAGAAAAATACATTTGGGAACTGTGTAAAAATGGGCGTTCCACCACCTCCATGCAAAATTATGGTTACCGAGTGGAAAGATTATTATGAAAAAGTACAGCTCAGTAACGGAGGGTATATTGTTTTGGAAACAAGTAAAGCCATCTGTGCTGTTGCGGGAACACCCTGTATTGAAATTATAGACCACGGACAGAGAACGGAAGGCAGTCCGCAGAATTTTAAAAATGCAGATAAAGATGTGCAGCAGCAGATCAATCCTCTGGTGGATGCAAAGGAAATGTATAATGAGCAACCTGCTTATGGTGGGCAGGATGGTGTAATCTAAACGACAGAGAAATGGCTAAAGGTGTAAAAAAAATACAGATTACAAAAGGACTTTATTATCCCGATATGTCGGTTAAAGGTCAGAGGGTTACTCTGAAACCTGATCAATGGGTTTATTTTGGCGTTGAAGAATGGCTGCCCGACACTACCGCTGAAGATAAGAAGAAGGAGATTATCTGGATGAGGCAAACCAATGACAAAAAAATTATCATTAACCAGGCACCTTCAAAAGGGGGATATAAATTTTTGATATCCAAACAGTTTTGTGGGAGCTACCACTATTATATCGAAGCCAGCCTATCCGGCAAAAGAGATCCGAAAAACAATACGGGGCTCTATGTAAAAGGCTGGTGTGAACCTAAAATTGTAAGCAGTAAGTGGACCACTCAGCGGGGAAGCAAAGTCAGTATTAAAAATCAGAATAAAGTCAATTATATTTCCTACGGTCACATTGTCTATCTTAACCTGATAACGGAAGGGCTCAATGGAAATAACGTCATTATTGAAGTTTGGAATCAGCAGTATGCCAGAGAAGATAAGCCGATCCATGTGTATACCAACGTACAGGTCATAGACGGGGAAGTCAATCTGAAGATAGAGAATACCTATTCATGGATGGCTCATGTAGAAAATATACAGAATGTAGAAGAATTTTATATTAAAGTAAAAGATTCAGCATCTAAAAAATATATCAAAGACGACCGGGGTGATGACCTTCATGCGATTTATCTGAACGTTAAAAATAAGGTCGTTACCACCAATGCCAATGTCAGCAAAAACCAAACCCCTACAAAGGTTTATAAACCGGATGTAAGTGCTGTAAGGTATGAACCCTGTAAATTTGAAGTGATCAATATTACAGAGCCAGAGGTAAAAGACGGTAAAGCAGAAAACACAACAGCTTTGCTCTTTAATAATGGTGACGGGCTGAAACAGCTTAAAACTGGTCCTTTGCAGGAGCATATTCAGAGAACTATCTTTTACAAATTTGATTCTACGGTCATTGACAAAGATGGGGAAGCCATACTCAATAATGTACTGAAATTTCTTCTGGAGCATAAAGACTCCACCATCAACCTGAGTGGTTATGCCTGTGTCATAGGAAAAGAGAATTATAATAAAGGACTTTCCCAGAAAAGATCAGATATTGTAAAGAAATTTTTTGCCGACGGAGGGCTCGACCCGCAGAGAATTATTTCTACAGGAAAAGGAGAAGTGGACCCTACCGATGATAAAATGGGAAGGGATAACATCAAGTACAAAGATGAAAAAGAATATGAAAATAACAGAAGAGTAGATATTTCTTTCGTATTCAATGCTCATGATGCACAAACCATTATGTACGAATTGGTGGCTCCCAGTATTTCTGACAAGAAAGAACTTACAGTGGATGTCATAGGTTTTGATACCAAGATCTGTTTCCGCGACAGCAAGCATAAGCATAAAAAAGAAATTTATGTAGTGGATGTAGGACAGGCGATCGATGCAGGGGATACAAAAAAAGTCTTTACGACACCCTCTTTCAATTATTCAGTATATTCCGATCTGTCTCAGTTCACTGCACTTCCTGTAAGATATTTATGGCCGGCCGGTACCAATCCAAACCAGTTTCATCTTCATGTGCACAGCTGCAGGTATTACAGCAACGAAAAAAGGACTACAGTATTGATGAAAGTCTATCCGGACATCAAATGGACACTAAGCTTTACACTCAATCTTACCAATGACCTCAGTGTAACATGGATGAACATGGATCCGCATGAGCATAAAGAACTGCAGAAAAGAGCCGGTAAAATGGGGGCCGAAAAAAGATGGAAGCAGAAAGATGCTTCGTTGGGATTCAGCCTTAAAGCAAAATGGAATAACGATAAACAGGAAGACGAATTTAAATACGAATACGAAACCAAGTTTAAAAAGATATACGATACTTTTGCTTCTATTGGAGCCGTATCAGATGGAATTACCAGCCAGGCTAAAGGAAAGGTACGGTCGATTTCACCAAAAGGGATTCCGGTAAGTTTTGCCGTTAAACCTCCCAATTTAGAGCTGTCCGGTAACTGGCTTTTAAAACATCCGAAAGACAATAATAAGATCCTCGGCACAGAAGTGGCTATAGGATTAAAAGCTAGTCCACTGATCGGGTTAGAAATGACCGTGGATCTCTTGGGGGCGCTTGTATTTGGAATTTCAGGGGCAGTCAGCGGAGGTACTGCAGCACCGGGAGTTACAAGACTGTATCAGGAAATTCAGGGAAAACTGAAATCCGGAATTGATGTAGGCAATGATAATGCAGGTTTTAAAGCTTCGGTTGATATCTTTATGGACCTTATCATTTCAAGTATTATAGAAGTGGAATCTGAATTTAAGTTTAATACTGCCGGAAAACTGAAAGATTCTGATTTTAAAATTTCAGCTAAAAGTAAACTTAAAGTAGAATTAAAAGTAGGTGTTAAAATTCAGGGTGAGGTTTCATTAGCCATCATCAAAGCGGAAGCTTACTTTGAGGCATCCGCATCAGGAAGTGCTTCAGTAACTTTTGGACATGGAATCAACTATGACGAAAAGGGACTTTATTACCGGCCGGCCTTAGGGTTTGACGGACTTGATGCTCAGTATCTTGTCACCATAAGCGTTGGTCTGGCTATTAAAATTGCAAAAAATAAACATAAAGTAGAAGAAAGCAGAAACGGAAAATATGAAATTGCAAAAGGTGAATATAAAAATGTAATCCCTCCTTTTGACGTCATAAAGGAATTAGAATCGTACTTTGGAATGGATGCAAACATTCCGATAATTAAAAATGATTAATACTATACAATGAAGAATCTTATTTTATTATTTAGCTTTTTAGCTATTGTATCATGCAATGGGCAAACCGATCTGGAAACTTTAAAGTTTGATGAAAAAGTACCGGAAAATATGGTGAAAGGAGAGAAGGAAACAGAAGCCACTTATGGTTTGTTATCCTACAGACAGGCCGACATTCAAAATTATAAGCTGGGTTCAGCTACTTTTTCTGCATATACAGTTCCAAATGGATATGACTATTCAAACAATAATCTCGCAGTTTTTGTAAACACCTACCAGAATAACAATTATCTGGGATTTGTCCTGAATCTGGCCAAAGAAGATGAAGGAAAAAAGACCATTGGCTACCTCACCAAAACATATGGAAGTCCGGAAAAAAGACAGACTGATAAAACAGGACTCGCTTATTTTTGGGATGCAGCATCCAAAAATAAATGGATATTTGTAACGCAAACTCAGGAATCAACACGGGAAAATGCGAAATATACCAGCACCAAACTGGTTGTGGTAAAGAAGGGAACGAAAGTAGATAATTCTTCTGACGCCGGTGTTTTCTCAATCCTCGACAGTTTTAACCTTGCCTATCCAAAAAAATAAAAAATGAAGCCTTATTACGAAATAGACTTTAGTGCGGTCATGTGTTCTTTTCAGATCAAAATAAATGATGTGGAACTGATCTCAATGAGTATAGAAGGGGAGACCAGATCAGACTTTCCGGTTAATCATCTTATCTTAGAAAGTGGTAAACAAACCATTGAAGTTAAGGGATTACCCATGACCGGCCAAAAAGAAATGCATGATGATTCCTACATCAGATACAGGGTCAATATGTATGATATGGCTTCAGGAGAATATGTTTTTGTCAGGCAGTTTGAAGAATATTTTACCAAAAAGCCGGACAAAAATATTCCCTTTATAGGTCATCAAAGCACATTCAGTGCTGAGGTACCCTATACGTTGGATGCATGGCAGAAAGGAAAGGATCTGAAAAATGTAAAATTTGACGTTAAAGAAAAGCTGATCAAAAAGTATAATGAAATGATCAGGCTGATCAGCGCAGGTAATTATAACGCATTTATTTCTCAATATCAGAAAAGAGAAACCAATAATGCTTTAGCCATGTACCTGGGGCAACAACAGGCCGAAAGCAGAATGGGAGGTGTGATTTCCGATATGAAGAACGGATTTAAAGTACAGGAGCTTACAGATGATGTCTATGTAGAGTATTCAGCATACGGAAAGCTTGCCGCTCTGAAACGGACCGACATGATGTCTGCCTTACGTCTTGAAAATGCCAAAACCGAAGAGGAATTGGTTTTACCGATAACATTTTATATTCCAGAGGGGAAAGATGAATTCGAGGCGATTTAAAACATCTTCTGATATTTAGAATGATATAAAGCTGCTTTCAAATACCTTTTGGATCAGCTTTTTTTCTTATCTGTAAACGGGTATTGATAAAACAAATATTAGGGTAATAATTTTTTCCTGATTATTGATCAAAAAATATAATTTTGTTTTTTATATTAAATAGATATTAAATGAAACAAATTTTAATTATTTTAGGTTGTTTTTTAGCTCTAAGCTGTAATTCTCAAAAAAAGAAAGATGCCAGACTTATTGGTAAGTGGGACGGCTCTCTTAAAGATTTAAAAACCGGAAGCTCCATGGAAAAGATTGTTTTGGAATTTACTAAAGACGGTAAATTTCTTCAGCATATGGGAGAAGGAAAAATGCAGAACACCATAGAATCAAGTTTTGAAATACAAAATGATAAAATAATAAGCGTAGATAAAGGCACCACAGAAAAAAACGAATGTACCTACACCATTAAAGATGATACTTTGACCATTCTGTATGAGGGGATTGAGAATAAATACATCAAAACTAAATAGAATGTAAATAGTTTAGGTAAGACTGACTAAGACGAATGGCAAAGCCTTTCTCTGCCTTACGTCCCAGATTTTTAGCTTGAATTGGAGAAACAACTGTACCCATGAATCATCATAGATTAAGAAAAATATCATTTAACGATGAGGGATTCACCTTGGATATTCCAATTTTAGATGAGACTCATTTTATCTCCTGGAATTCAATAGATACCATTATTTATGGCCCGGAAATCCTGTATAAAGATCATTCAGAATTTATTATATACCTCAATCGGCCCCCTGTAATAAGATTAAAAGAAAATGCCTGGTGGCTGAACCGATGGACGTTCCGGATAAAAAATAAGAAAAAAAGAAAAATCAGAATATCTGATGAATGGAATAGAGATTTTTCTGTCTTTATAATTAATATAAGCCGGTATCTTGAAAATGTAAAGAACGTTGATCTTGACAGAGACAGAAGGAAAGGTATTTTAATCAATAGAACTGAAACCCGAAAAGCAAACAGCATTGAAATAAAAGAACACTGGAAACCTGAAAAAACAACAGACTTTAAATGGGAGATGGTTTTTGACAGATATAACAAAACCGTTGAAGATATTTATCATAGAGATAAAGGGATTTAGAGGTTTCTGTAATGAAAAAATAAAGTTGAAAACCCACATTTACTGTATTTCATTTTTAATGGGAAAAACGTATTTTTGAAAATTGAGAGCATCAATACCATCATAAAAAAGGGAGCTCAGTACATAAAAAAAATGGAGAACAAAAGTAAAATTTCAAAGACAGGTTATATAATAATAGGAGTTATGTTATTCTGTTTTCTCTATTTTATTCTATGGCTCATCTTCAAAGAAAAAATGCCTCTGCATTCCTTTCTTTATGAAATTTCTAAAAATTATGACAGCTATGCAGAACGCGCCTTTGTTATTCTGCCTCTGGTATTTTTTATTGCAGTAGCTTTACTTTTGCTCAGGCCAACTTCAGCTAAACGTTTCCTGAGACTTCAGGCTGCACTTCCTACTTCAAAAATACAGTCTCTGGCTAAGGGATTGGTAGAGGTGGAAGGAACGCTGATCATGGAGCAGCCGCTTATATCACCCGTAGACCGTGAAGAATGCATAGGATATTATTATACCATTGAAGACATCGATAAAGATTCTGACGGAAGAAATTCATACTCCACAATCCATAGAGAAACCCGGTGCAGTCCTTTTCAGATTAAGGATGATACAGGGATCATAGAAGTAGTACCCGAAGGAATTGAGCTGATACTTTTAGATCAAACCAATGTCAGCAGCACTGGAAGTAAACGTTACACAGAAACTCTCCTGAAAAACGGACAGAAAGTACTTCTTGTAGGGTATGCAGATGCCGATAACGGAAGTCCCTTTATCAGAAAAGATAATCATTACAGAGTCCTTGGAATAACTTCTTCTACAGGGATTTCCATGTGGAACAAATACCAGCCGTTGTTACGGTCATTCATGTTTACCTGTGCAGCAATTCTTATCATCATTATATACATCCTTATACAATAATGAACCAGACTACCGCGATTGCTTTGACTGTTCTGCTGACCATAGCCGTGATCAGCTTTCTGATCAACCTCTATAACAAGTTGGTCATGATGAAATTCAATGCAGAAAAGGCCTACAGCAATATAGATGTCGTTCTCAAACAAAGAGCTGATGAAATTCCTAATCTTGTAAGGGTAGCCCAACACTTCATGAATTATGAAAAAGAAATTCTTACCCACCTTACAGAGCTCAGAGCCTCATACAACAGCGCTTCCGGTTCCAATCACAAAGCTGGTCTTGCCAATGAAACCTCAAGAGCGCTGAAATCATTCTTTGCCGTATCAGAAAACTATCCTGAACTTAAATCCAATACTAACTTTCTGGAACTTCAGAAACGAATTTCGGAACTGGAAAACAGAATAGCAGACCGCAGAGAATTCTTCAACGACAGCGTCAATCTTTATAATATTGGAATTCACGAATTTCCCAACGTTATCTTTGCCAAAATGTTCGGCTACAAAGACAAAACGCTGCTGGAAATTTCCAACTCAGAAAAGCAGTATCATGAAATTCAGTTTTAATACCTTCTTCGGATTTGAGCAGGACCTTATCGCTCATCCGGAAGCAGCCATATTCGGTGCTATGTTTGTACCATTATTACTCATGATTCCAATAGCATTGATAGGATGGATTTTCAGAAAGCTTAAACTGAATATGTATATCATTCACGCATTGCTGTATACCCTGATGTTTACATTTGTACTCGGATCCGTTGCAATGCTGATCCTTTTCTTTATAACGGATAAAAACGGAATTAAATTAGGCTACTGCTGGCTGGCCATTCTTATAGGAATGTTCACATTTAGTATCGTTAATACCAATACCATTACCAAAATGTTCACCGATTGGTCAAAAATCATCAAAGAAAAAGACCAATCACACAGATAAACATTCAATAATACGGACTTTATTTTTATTGGTCAGCAGTATTGTGAAATCTGGTTTCAAAAAATAAAAAAGGCCGGCTCATGAATAGTGAGCCGGCCATATTTTTGTATTGCAATCGCTTACTTCACGATAAACTTCAGCGTAGACTGATCAAGTTTTAAAATATAAATTCCCTGCTCAAGATTTTTGATCTTAATAGAATTTCCATCTTTAAAAGGACTGTTAAATGTCTGAAGTGTTTTCCCCTGAAGATTATAGATTTTGGCTTTTTTAATCTTTTGAGTATCACCCTTTACGAAAATTTCCTGTCCGGAGATTGGGTTAGGGTAGACCTGAAGCTCCTGAATTGCCTTCTCGTCAGCTGATATTGTCTGAGCCTGTCTTGAGGTCCCTGAATAACAGGTCCATTTAAGATCGTCAATAGCCACTCTATTACTGGATGAAGTGTTAACCAGACTTACGATCACATTTCCAGAGATATTGATATTATTGATTGTTGTCGTTGTAGCATTCGTATTGTAAGGAACCGTTCCTACTGTTGTTCCGTTGACCTTTACATCAAAAGTTCCGCTGCTTCCTGAAAACTTAAGCTGGGTGGTTACCGTTAACGATCCGATCCCATTGGATGAGCTTCCCGAAGTTAAAGAACCATTTCTTACGGTAATTGCTTTACTGTTAATAGTTTGGTCTGTTCTTGAATCTGTGGCAGTCCATGAAATGCCACTTCCTGTCCATGTTCTCGTTGTGTAAGAAGCATTGGTTGCAGGAATTGCTTCGAAAGTTTCATTGATGCAGCCTGTACCTGGGTTAGGAGTCCCCGGATCAGGAGTTCCCGGATTGGAAGACCCCCAAATCTGATTGACATAATTAGGATTGTCAATGAATGGATTTCTGTTTCCCTGATAATTATAAGAAGCATTATTTCTGGCGATCTCCGCAGCAGAAACAGGATCTTGATTGTGCCACGCCAAAAGAACATTCAGCTCCCAGGTCTGTAATCCCGGGAAGGATGAACTGCCCAGCATATTACCTGAAGAAAAAGAGGAAAGTTTACTCTGATAACGCGTAACAAAATAGAAAATCATTCTCGCCACATCACCTTTAAATTCGTCAATAGGTTCAAAAACAGTTCCTGCATATCCTGAAGACGAAGAACTTCCCAGTTTGGATCCGTTTTTAGAAGTAAATGTTGCTGAACCTACCTTTCCAAAAGGATAATTGCTCCTCATCCCATTGACTTTCCCGTCAGTAGCTCTGATGAAATGAATATCCGATACCATCGGAGAAGATTGATTGAATAAACTCTGAGGAACGATATGCTCCCTGTTATAACAATTCCCTTCAGTAGAATAAGTTCCACATTGGTTGGTGCCTGGTGTATATTTGTATGGATCAGCACCTGATGGTTTTTCAGAATAAATATCCATAATAGAACCGTCATTTTCGTAATTCTTATCAATATCGGTTGTTTTATAACCGGTCCACAGTCCGTTATAACCTTTGTCGAGATGTCCGTTGGTGATAATAGAGCTTAATGCTGTTTTAAGTGAAGCACCACTCAATCCGTTGGCCGAATTGTAATACCCCGCAGGAGCTTGGGCATTGGCAAACCCCGCTATTACAGTACATAATATCAATTTTTTCATACTAATAAAATTTCTGTAAGAATACTATATTTTCATGAATAAGAAATTACATTACTGTTAATTTTGAAATGTACCGCATGCCATTTATGAAGACCAGATTTTACTTTGCATCATAGGAAATATATATCAATGGCAGACAATTTCTTTAGAGGGGAAATCTAATCGACCTGGGAAGATGGAGCGTTAAGAAAATTAATTCCGGGAACGTCGAAAACAAATATTAAAATCGCGCAAGTTTTAGAATTTTTAGAGAATAGAAATAATTTTTAGCGGAATATTCCAGTCTTGAACTTTTCGTTCTTTTGTTTCAAGACAAAAGAATAGATAAAAAAAAATCATGAAAGTTTAATGTCAAGAAAAAACATATTGAAGCTTTCTATTCTTTTGAACGAAAAATCCGGTACAGAAGACTGCACCGGATTGTATATAAAATTGATTTAAATAAATATTACTTTCTCTGAGGAGGATAATTTTTCATGATCTCAGCCATGATCTCAGGGATCTGTCTCTGCTTAGCTTTAGGAGAGTCCACGGAAATTCCGCTTCCGATACCCTGCCAAACCAGTTTGTTTGTTTTAGAATCGATGAGGTCCACAATGATTGCTCCTTCGTTGTAGTTGCTGGTCCATGTTCTGCTCATGCCAACACCCCATCCGAAAGGACCGCCCCATCCCCACATTCCGTAAGGAGAGCCACTGCTGTTGATATCCGTAATCTTTTTGTGATTAGCTTTTACATTGATGATCAGGTCCGGATTTTCACCAGACTGAAGACCTTTGCTTTGAAGCTGTCTCGATAGTTCGTTCAAAACTCTGTCTTTATCAATATCATTCAGTTTCAAATCATCAATTCTGATCTTATAGGTCTTATAAGTCGTAAAATTGGCAGTATCTGCATAATCTGAACGTACCTGAAAAGGACTGCACGATGTAAGGCCTAATGCAGCCGCTGCTAACAAAATAAAAATATATTTTTTCATTTTATTTATTTTTTTTATCGTTTTTAATGAATGTATCCGTCTTTTTATCGTACCCGTAAGGACAGTGTCTGCAGCCGCTTTTACAGCAATGCCCTCTTTTCAGATGGAATTTTTCTGTAAAAACCTTGTACCCCTGTTCATTGTAGTAGAAGTCTTCACCTTCTTTGATGTCATAATGGGCCATAAGTTAAATCTCTAAGTCAAAAAAACTTTATATTTGTTAGTATGATAATTATATGCCAAAAGCCATTAAAAAAATTAAAAATTAACGGCATTGCACTCTTTCCCTTTATCTTCATTAGGAAACCCGAAGATAAGGAAAATAAAGTACTTATCAATCACGAAAAAATCCATTTAAGGCAGCAGCTGGAAATGCTTATTATTTTCTTCTATATTTTTTATGTCATCGAATATTATTACTGGTTTTTCAAATTGAAAGACGGTTATTTGGCTTACAAAAGAATCTCATTTGAAAGAGAGGCATATGCTCATGAAAGCGATCTCGATTATCTTAAAAAAAGGAAATTCTGGAATTTCAGAAAATATTTGTAGCATGTAAGGATTTAATATTTTCGCTAAACCTCAAAAGGAGCGTGTTTTAACCCGCTTTAAAATATAAATCCAAATTACGGAGCTTTAGCAAAAACCTAAAATATAGATACACAAAAATCCATCAGAAATCTACAGTAAACGAAATCTAAATGTTTTACTAATTTTGCAGATAATAGTTAAACCTTAAAAATGCTATTAAAAGCTCCCGCAGAAAATATTCCCATTCAGGAAATACCTCTCCAAAAGAATATAAAACTATTCATCAAGAGAGAAGACCTTATCCATCCCCAGATCTCAGGAAACAAATATTGGAAGCTCTTTTACAATATCAATACCTATCTGGAAAATAATCCTGAAAATCCGTATATTATTACTTTTGGAGGAGCATTTTCCAATCATATCGCTGCGGTTTCTGCTGCCGGAAACCTATCGGGTGTTCAGACCCTGGGAATCATAAGAGGAGAGGAGCTCCAGGATAAATGGCGTGATAATCCCACCTTACTTTTCGCCAAAAGGAATGGAATGAATCTGAAATTTGTTACCCGTGAAGAATACAGGTACAAGGAAAAATTGACTGAGTTTCTGCAGAACGAGTTTCCGCATGCCCTGATCATTCCTGAGGGAGGTACCAATGAACAGGCTGTAGCAGGCATAAAAATGATGCTGAATAACCAAACAAAAGATTTTGATTATCTTTGCACCGCAGTCGGAACCGGAGGAACGGTTGCCGGAATTGCGAAATTTTGTGAAGAAAATCAGAAAGTTATAGGATTTAAGGTAGTTGACGATACTTCACTGGAGAATAAAATAGCAGAATTAACTTCCAGACAAAATTTTAATCTAATAGATTCATGTTTTGGAGGTTATGGTAAAATAAAAGATGAAAACATCCGTTTTATCAATGATTTTAAAGAGAAATACGGGATCCCTTTGGAACCCGTGTATACAGGAAAGATGATGCAGAAAGTTTTCGAACTGATCGATGAAGATTTTTTTCCTGAAAACAGCAGGATTTTGTGCTTTCATACCGGTGGATTGCAGGGGATTGAAGGAGCCAATCAGCTTTTAGAAAAACAGAATAGAAATTTAATTATATAAGTAAAAATTGAAAAACATGAAAAGACTTTTCTTATTCGTAAGCCTTTTAGTTTTATCAAAATTCTCAGCTCAGGCTTGGGCTACTGAAGACCAGTACATTCAGAAATTCGCTAAATATGCGGTAGAAGAAATGGAAAAATATAAAATTCCGGCTTCTATTACATTAGCCCAGGGTCTCCTAGAGACCGGAGGTGGGCAAAGCAGACTGGCTCAGGAAGGCAAAAATCACTTCGGAATAAAATGTAAGGAAGAATGGACCGGAAAAACCATGAAGCATACAGATGATGCTCCAAACGAATGTTTTCGGGTTTACGACGATCCAAGACAGTCTTATGAAGACCATTCTATATTTTTATCCACAAGAAAGTATTACGCAAACCTTTTCAATCTGAATATGAAAGATTACAAAGCGTGGGCACATGGTCTTAAAAAAGCAGGCTATGCAACGAATCCGCGTTATGCTTCGATCCTGATCAGTAAAATTGAAAAATACAGACTTTATGAGTACGACGATACAAGCTCCAAAGAAGTGTTGTACGCAGTTCTCAAAATGTACCCGGATCTGAAAGATGACAGAACGTTTATGGCGCAGCTGGAACCTTCAAAAATGGTAAGTAAGAAAACTAAAGATCAGGTTACTGTGGAAGTTCCCTACAAGCAAACCTCTTATGCCCAGCAGCAGAAAAGAGTGGAAAGGATCAAAACAAAAGCAGAAATTCTTAATTCAATCCTTATCAAAACTCATCCGAACGATGGTTTAAGATATATCGTTATTCCCGAAGATACGAACGTTAAATTCATTGCAGATAAATTCCGTGTAAGCGAAAGCAGACTCATCAAATGGAATGAACTCCAAAGTGATGTTCTGAAGAAAAACGATATCGTCTTTCTTGAATCTAAAAATTCTTCAGGAAATACAGCGATTTACAAAGCAGAATCAGGCGAAGATATGCATGATATCGCACAGAAATTCGGAATCAAATTAAATAAATTATACGCAAAAAACAGAATGGACGAAGGACAGAAACCGTCTGCTGGACAGCTAATTTATTTGATTGACAAAAAACCCAGAAACTAATTTTTTGTTAAAGTTTTCCAGCCCTCATTGTTATGGTGGTAAGCTGTAAACTTTCAACATTCAACTAAAATATGAAATACCAAAGAAGTTCGGCTTTATTTGATGAAGCCTACAAATACATTCCGGGCGGAGTAAATTCTCCCGTTCGTGCATTCAAATCAGTAGGAGGTGTTCCTGTATTCATGAAATCTGCAAAAGGGGCTTACCTTACCGATGCAGATGACAACACCTATGTTGACTACATCAATTCATGGGGGCCTGCTATTTTAGGTCACACTCATCCTGAAGTACTGGAAGAGTTGAAGATACAGGCAGAAAAAGGCTTTTCCTTTGGAGCACCTACAGAACTGGAAACAGAAATTGCTAAATTCATTATAGAAAACGTACCGAACATCGACCAGATAAGAATGGTTTCTTCCGGTACAGAAGCCTGTATGAGCGCGGTAAGACTGGCCAGAGGTTTTACAAAAAGAGATAAGATCGTTAAATTTGAAGGCTGTTATCACGGTCATTCAGATTCATTCCTGATCAAAGCAGGAAGCGGTGCTGCTACATTCGGAAATCCAAACTCTCCGGGGGTAACAGAAGGAACAGCTAAAGATACGCTTCTTGCACGCTACAACGATTTTGAGCAGGTAGAAGATCTGTTCCGTCATAACCAGGGCGAAATCGCAGCTGTGATTATTGAGCCTGTTGCCGGAAATATGGGTTGTGTACTTCCTGAAAATAATTTCCTTCAGAATTTAAGAAAAATATGTGACGAAAACGGAGCTTTGTTGATTTTTGATGAAGTGATGACCGGTTTCAGACTCGCTTTCGGAGGAGCGCAGGAACTGTATAATGTAAAAGCGGATCTTGTTACTTATGGAAAAGTAATCGGTGGAGGGCTTCCGGTAGGAGCCTTTGCAGGAAGAAACGAAATTATGGATCATCTTGCTCCCAAAGGAGGAGTTTATCAGGCTGGAACATTAAGCGGAAATCCATTGGCGATGAGAGCAGGTTTGAAAACATTACAGCTCATCAAAAATGATCCCGAATTCTTTAACAGAATTAATAAAACAGCTGAAACATTAGATTTCGGAATTGGAAAAATTCTGAATGAAAAAGGAATTGCCCACAAGATCAACAGAAAAGGATCGATGATGTCTGTGTTTTTCCATATCAACAGTGTTTCCAATTTTGATGAAGCGGCGGATTCTAATCATTCATTATTTAATAATTTCTTTCACCAGATGCTTCAAAATGGAATATACCTTCCACCTAGTGGCTATGAGACCTATTTCATCAGTGATGCCATCAAGGACAGAGAAATTGATATGACACTGGAAGCAGTAAGAAAATTTGAATATTCTTAAAATTGAACAAATACAATATAATAGGACCGGGTTTTAAAATCCGGTTCTTTTTTTGCTCAAAAAAGAAAGATTTTTATAAAAATCTAAATTTTCATCCTCTGGAGGGGAGGCAAAAATTCACAGGATTTCTGACGGGGTGGTTCAAGAAAACCATCTACAAATTAAGTCATCCAATAAATCATACAGAGATTGTAATAAACCATACACCTTGATCAACACTGTTCTTTCTATTTTTGTATTAAATAGATTGGACATGAAGACTTCCGACCACACGATATCCCGCAAAGATTTTATAAGAAATTCAGCACTGGCAGCGGCTGGGCTTACTTTAATACCTAATATTATGGCAGCATCACCGTTTTTCGATAAGCAGAACATTTCCACAAAAGGAAAATTAAGCCTTAAGAACGTCCGCCTGGAAACAGGCTTTACGTACGAAGAGGGAGAAGCCATTTCTACTGATACAGGTTTGTTTTATGTGGAAATCGAAAATGGAAAGATCAAAAATGTGGCTCCGAATCAGCCCAATGCCAAAGCTGTTGATGCTAAAGGAATGCTGATGCTTCCCGCCTTTAAAGACATGCATATCCATCTTGATAAAACATTCTACGGTGACCAGTGGAAAGCCGTGAGTAAAAGATCGGGTGGTGTAAAAGGAATGATCGCACTGGAGCAGAAAATGCTTCCCGAAATGCTGAAAAATTCAACATTCAAAGCAGAGAAAATGATTGAACTACTTCAGTCAAAAGGAACTTCTTTTGCAAGAAGCCATGTCAATATTGAACCGACCTCAAAACTGAATTCATTAAAAAACCTTCAGAAGGCATTAGAAAATAAAAAGAAAAGTTTCGGAACCGAGTTGGTGGCTTTCCCGCAACATGGGGTGTTTTATACGGATTCGGTGCCTTATTTGAAGGAAGCAGCTCAGATGGATATTGATTTTATTGGCGGTGTGGATCCGTTTACCATTGATGGGGCGATTGAGAAAACAATTGATTTTACCGTTCAGCTGGCGTTAGACCATCATAAAGGAATTGACATCCATCTTCATGAAACCGGAGAGTCGGGACTCAATACAGTTGAATATCTTATTAAAAAAGTTAACGAAAATCCTTCACTAAAAGAAAAAACCTATCTGAGTCACTGCTTTATCTTAGCGAAACTGGATAAAACCAAACAGGAGGAAATGGCTGAGAAATTGGCGGAAGCTCAGATCGGAATTGTTTCTACCATCCCTTTTGGAAGCCTTGTGATGCCGATTCCAATCTTGTACAAGCATAATGTAAATATATTGACAGGGAATGACAGTATTGTAGATCACTGGAATACTTTCGGGACCGGGAGTGTTCTCCAGAAGGCAAATCTTATGGCGCAGCTGTATGGATATTCCACGGAATTTTTATTGTCAAGAAGCCTGAAGCTGGCAACAGCCAATGTTCTTCCACTGGATGATAAAGGAAACCGTCAATGGCCAAAAGCCGGAGATCAGGCTGACTTTGTCCTTGTGAATGCAAGCTGCTCTGCAGAAGCGGTATCAAGAATTTCAAATGTAGAATCACTGGTGCATCAGGGAAATGTTGTTTATTAAAATATAACCATGAAAATTTTACTGTTTATTGTAGCGTTTGGAAACCTCGGTGCCTGTGGAAAAGAATCCACGGAAGGACAAAAAATAGAGAATATGGTGCAGAAAGACCTGATAGATCTGGTAAAAAAGAATGATGTAGTTGCAGTGAAAGCCTCTTTAGCTCATGGCGCAAACGTCAATACAAAAGATAAAAGAGGACGGTCACTACTGCTCATGGCAACCATTGATAAACAGGTTGAAATGGTAAAACTTCTGGTATCATATAAAGCAGATGTCAACGCTCAGGATAACCAATTGGACAGTCCTTTTTTGTATGCCGGAGCAAGCGGTCAGACCGAGCTGGTGAAACTGTTTCTTGAAAATGGAGCCCGGTTCGATATCTTCAACCGCTATAATGGCACTGCTTTGATTCCTGCCTGCGAACGGGGTTTTGTAGAAACAGTAAAAGTATTGGTGAAAACAAAAGATTTTCCGGTTAATCATGTCAATCGGCTGGGTTGGACTGCTTTGATGGAAGCCGTGATTTTAGGAAATGGAACACAGAAGTATCAGGAAATTGTACAGCTCCTAAAAGATAACGGGGCAGATATTTCTATTCCTGATCATCATGGAAAGACACCGCTGCAACATGCGGAGTCATTAGGATTTAAGGAAATTGCTGCCATATTGAAATCGTGATGGTGTTAAATACTACCCCGTCAAAAATTCTTTGAATTTTCGCCAAAGGAAGGGAATTTTGATCCGAATACTTTTAGACCTGATGAAAATCTTTGATTTCCAAAATAACTTAAGGGATCTTTTCTTCTCAAACTTCATGCTTAATATAACTTAAGTGTTTAAAAACTTATATCTCTTTGGTAGTTGAAGAAATAGAATCCGTCAATAATGAAAATATTTCCTTCAGTTCAAATTTCTCATATAAATTTTACTAATTTTAGGAGAAAATCAAGCCAGGTGGGATATCACACAGATCACTTTCCAATTTTAGGAATTCAGGAGTTCAGCGAGAACCAGCTTCAGGGCTGTCACCTGCTGTTTAATGAGCTGCATGGAGAACGTTCCATTGATGAACCTCATAAGCATGATTTTTTTATCATCAATCTTTTTGAACACGGAAAAGGAAGCCACACAATTGATTTTACGGAACATGAAGTGGGAGACCGTCAGATCCACCTTGTTTTTCCGGATCAGGTGCATCAGTGGGTAATCGAAAAAGAAACAGTGGGATATCAGCTGATGATCAGCAGAGATTGGTTTGAAAGCTTCCTTCCTTCACTGAGATTTTCAGCTTCTTATTATCAGAATCATCCTGTGATTCATCTTTCCAAAGAAACCTTTGAAATTTTCCTCTATGAATTTCAGGCTATTCAGAAAGAGTTGGGTGAAAAGAATATATTTTGGGAAGTTATCCAGAAGCGTAGCGAACTGATCGGGTTGCTGGTCAGTCAGTCGGTAGAAGGGGTTTTTAAAGATTTTGAAATGTATCATTCCAATCCTATTATATCTAAATTTCTACAGCTTATTGATGAACATTTCAGGACAGAGAGATCCGTGTCATTCTATGCGGAGAAGCTTAATATTTCTGCGAATTATCTAAATATCGTCTGTAAGAAAAACCTTAATTCTTCGGCTTCATCACTTATTCAGGACAGAATTCTGCTTGAGGCAAAACGTCTTTTAAAAGTTTCGGAGATGTCTGTAAAAGATATTGTATATGATCTTGGTTTTTATGATCATGCCAGTTTTTCTAAATTTTTCAAAGCACAGACGGGAATGACTCCGTCTCAGTTCAAATAATAATCTGTACAAGACAAAGCATAATCGATACACGGGTTCTGAAAAAAGCTGGTGTAGCTTTGTACTGTTAAAAGATAAATCATGCAGTTTCCCTATCAATTAGTCGCAAAAGGAACATATTCACTCAAAAATGTCCGTCTTGAAACCGGATTTGAATACAATGAAGCAGAAGTGATCAGGACAAAAACTGATCTTTTTAATATAGAAATTGAAGAAGGAAAAATCAAAGCGGTAAAAACTAACGATCCTGGCTCTGATGCTATGGATGCAAAAGGTTTACTCATGCTTCCCGCTTTCAGAGATATGCATATCCATCTGGATAAAACATTATATGGACTTCCCTGGCAGGCACTTTCGCCAAAGCGGAGAACAGTGAAGGATATGATTGCTTACGAGCAGGAAATCATTCCTGAACTTTTAAAAACATCTGTGGAAAGGGCAGAGCAGCTGATCAGTCTTTTGCAGCATTATGGAACCCACTTCGCAAGGACCCATTTTAACATTGATCCTACTTCAGGTTTAAATTCACTGGAAAATCTGGAAAAAGCATTAGAACATAAAAAAGACGCTTTTAAAGCTGAACTTGTTGCTTTTCCCCAGCATGGTTTGTATTATACAGATACAGCCCCTTTAATGAAGGAAGCAGCGCAATTAAAAAGTGTAGGTTTTATCGGAGGACTTGATCCGTTTAGTATTGACGGAAACATTGAAAAAGTACTTGACTTTACCATACAGCTTGCGTTGGATCATAAAAAAGGAATTGACATTCATCTGCATGAAGCTGGGGAATCAGGAATGAAAACGATCAATTATCTTATTGATAAGGCGATTGAGAACCCGCAGCTACAGGGAAAGACATTTATAAGTCATGCGTTCGCTTTGGGGCATCTTTCAAAGATAGAAACAGAAAGGATTTCGGAAAGACTCGCTGAAGGAAAAGTCGGAATTGCATCTTCTGTACCATTCAGAGGAACGGTTATGCCGATTCCTGTGTTGAAGAAATATGGAGTAGATGTCCTCATAGGAAATGATAACGTACAGGATTACTGGAGTACTTTCGGATCCGGAAATATGCTTCAGAAAGCCAATCTCATTGCAGAGCTATACGGATATGAAACGGAGTTTGAGTTATCAAGAACCCTAGAGTTTGCCACTCAAAGTACCCTTCCGCTGGATGATCATGGAAAACAGCAATGGCCAAAAAAGGGTGACGAAGCATCCATTGTATTGGCTGATGCGTCGTGTTCTGCTGAGGCAGTTTCCAGAATATCTAAAATAGAAGCCCTGATGGACAGTGGCAATCTGTTCTGGAGACATTAATTGAAATATATATTTTTTATATACTTGTTCTTTGTAAATAAGGCCATTGGATTTTCTGATGGCTTTTTCTATGGTGTATTGTAAAACTGATTATTTTTTATACTTTTCAGGTGACCAATAAAAACAAAGATAAATAGAAATATGCCTCAATATATAGATTCATATTATTTAGTAAATGAGAGGGATTCCGGGCTTGTTGAGCAGTTTTTAAATGATTTTTTACCTCGAAATTCAGAGCTCGCTTTAGATTATTTAATACCTGTATTGGGTACGGAGCAAGAGAGAATTTTTGATAATGTAAAAGAGGTCTTAACGTATCTTGATGCTACCCCTGACGTAGGTTATATTATGTACTGGGAAAACCTCAATAAGGCTTCTGAAATAAAACAGTTTACCTTAATGTATACGGATGATGGGAAAATGATTTTTGGAGTTTCTGTTATTGGAAATGATCTGGAATCAAAGGAAAGTCTGCTTACATTTTACAGAATAAAAAGGTATCTCAAAGCAGTGTATGCCTGTATTACCGGAGAAGAGCCGCCTCCCGGAAATTCTGAAGACTTCATCTTTTTTTGCGAAAACAGATATGTACCGATCATGAAGTCTATTGAATAGTACGGTATATGAATTCAAAAGTAATTAATGACCAATAAACAATAAAAAGCCACCAGAAAGAAATTCTGATGGCTTTTAAAAGTAGATATGAAGAAACTAGTTACTTATTGTAATCCTGCTAAAAGGTTGACTCCGTCTACTGTAGCCCAAGCTCCAGGAGTTAAAGCAACTTTTGTAACAGTTGTTGCATTGGTGAATGTTTTAGCACCATTTGGATTATATGCGTATCCCCAAACAGCTGCATTGTCAGAGTTTAGGTAAGTAAGAGGAGCAACAACAACCTTTCCAGTATTTACCTGGCTTGTTTCTGTAGCTGCATCTTGGATCAGTACGGCATAAGCTTTTTGGGTTCCGATATTTTTATAACCGCTGATATAAACATTTGTGAAAATTCCTGTTCCGTGTTTTTTGAACTGGATCGCAGAGATTTCTGGAGAGTTGGCTGATTCAGGGTTAGTATTCGTATCTCTGATTAAAGTGATATTGGATACTTTTGGTGCTACATTGTCAGCATTACCAGAAGCTTCGATTTCCATTCCGAAGTTACCTGTTCCTGTTTGAAAAGCATACCAGTTAGTATTGTTCTGTCCGCTCCATGCATCCTGCCAGTCGAAAGAGTCATCGAAGTTACCGTAAGAAACAATGTTTTTAGCACTTACAGTTCCACCGAAGAATTCATATCCGTCGTCAGTTCCTTTGTATGTTACAAGGTTCTCTAAAGTAGTTCCAGCCCCTACAGCATAGAATGTCATAGAGTTGGTTTCTGAAGTTCCGTCACCAATCTTTTTACCGGCGTATTCTACTCTTACAAACTTCATAGTTCCTGAGTTTGAATTGGCATCAGTTCCTCCGTAGTAAACGTTATTTCCATCCTCAGAAAGAGCCTGTGTATTTCCGTTCACTGCTTTGATAGGAGCGCTTCCGTATATTGTAATTCCACCCCAGTCTCCAGGAGTTTTAGTAGAAGTTGTAAATACAATTGGTTCAGCAGCTGTGCCTACAGCGTTGATCTTTCCGTCCTGAAGAATTACTAAACCACTTGTTTTAGACGTTACTACATTGAAAGTAGCTCCCGCTTCAATAGTGATGGTAGCGTTATTTGTAATTTTTACGATCCCGTCTAATGTATAACTTCCTTTTTTGATAAGGATATCTTTTGAAATAGTTCCTGATAATGTTCCGCTTCCGCTTAATACACTTTCAGTAGTTCCCGGAGTAGTAACTGTAGTACCGTCTCCTAAGCCATCATTTACCTCGATAGTACATGAATTTAAGGCCAATGTTAACACGGCTGTTAACGATAATAATGATAAAACTCTTCTTTTCATTTTTATACTTTATTTTTATTTTTTATTAATTATGTTTAGAATGTGTAGCCAACGGTAAAGTTGAATGTTATACCTCTATAATAGTTGACAAGTGTATTATTTCCTTCCTCTATATTAAGCGGAAGATAACTTTTGTCACCAAGTAAGATTTTATATTTGCTGTCTAAGATATTTTGTACTCCCAATTTAACATTCCAGTTTTTAGATAACTGCCCCTGGTAAACAAAATCGATTTGGCTAAATGGCTTTTCGTAGTAGTTATCTGTACCTGCACCTCCTGTTGCATATATTTTGCTTCCTGATACGTTATACACCAGAGAGAAGGTATGGGCTAAGTTGTTACGGTTTTTAAGTTCATATTTTAAATCAGCATTGATGGTATAAGGAGCAGCACCCTGTAAACCTCTTTTGCGCAGTTTTTCTCCAGTTGCCTGGAACCATTTTGGTTCTTCCATTTTCAGCTGATCAGCACTTCTTTCAACATCAGAGTGCATGATAGTTGCATTGGCACCCAAAGTGAAATTGTGAAGAACTTCGGAAATTCTGCTTAAACTTAAAATACCTTCCAATTCTACCCCAATTAAATCAGCTTTTTTAGCATTGAAGAATGTGATGGTAGAACCTGTTGCATCTCCTGAGGCTACCAATGAACGTTCAATGGCGTTGTTAATCCTTTTTGCGAATAGATTTACAGCAAACATTTCCTTGTTAGTAGGGAAGTATTCCCATTTCAAATCAAAGTTATAGTTTTCGCTATTCTGAATATTTTGATTTCCGACAATATTTACGTTATCCGGACTCACATATTTGATAGGCATAGTCTCAATCAGAATTGGACGGGTAACAGTCTTACTGAATGAAAATCTTAAATTTTGTTTAGTGTCAAGTGCCTTTTTAATGGATAATGAAGGCAAAAAGAAATCTTTGTTTTTTTCGAGATTATTCTTTTTATCAGCTCCTTGGTCAGAGTAACGAATGAGGGTCATGTCGTTTTCATATCTCGCACCCAGCAAAATATCCCAGGAATCATTTGGTTTAAAGTTAATGTTAGCATATCCACCATTGATTATTTGATAAAAGCTTGAATAGAATTGTGAGATATCAGAGCCTTCCTGATAATATAAGTTTCCATTCTTTAATGATGCATTAAAAGTGTCCTGAGGAGTATCCACATTTGTTACAAAGACAGGATTTGAGAAACCTGCTGCCGGACGCCCAAAAATAAATCTATAAGATGTTTTTCTAAAATCAGAGAAACCATTATAACCAACAGCAATCTGAATAGGATAATCCTTTCTATCTCCTTTTTCACCAAGAGATAACTGATATTCTGCGAAAGCTGAACCGTAAAACCTTGAATCAACATCTAAATATTGACGGATCAGGTTATTTCCTCCATAACGCATTTGTACATATCCATCTGAAAGGATACCGCCTGTGTTTGGATCAGCTCGGTTACCATCTATGATTTTTCTGTCTGGTTGGCTGTAGTTGTTTATTACATAACTCGCTCCAGCCTTAACCTGATTTCTCTCGTTAATTTTTTGTGAGGCTGTTAATTGTAGATCTAAAAATCTTGAAATATCTAGCTGGTTAGTTCTAAAAAATCCGGTTTCTTTATTGAAAACCTGTCCATCTTTGTAACCAAAATTATCTTCAATAATATTATTTGCATTTTGAAGATAAATTGCATTTAAATTAACATTGGTTCCCTTATTTTTATATCCTAAACCTAATAATATTGAAGACTCTGTCTCATAATTATATTGCTTACGGTTAAGGAAATTCATATTGTCAATGAAGCTATCACCTTGAGCTCTGAATTGATTATTAGCACCGTCTTTATACTCAAATTTACTCGATTGATTTAAAGAGAATAGAATTCCTAAATTCCCGGTTTCACCCATTTTTACTTTCTGAGCGGTGGTAAATCCAATACTTGTATTAGGCATTGATTTTACATTGTTCACATTCCACGAATCTTTAAATGAGTTTAAAGATTCATTCGGAGTAAATTTATAGTTATCCGGTCTTGAATTTCTAATTTCGCTGGGAAGTCTTCTGTCTCTTGAATTCAATCCCAGATATCCGTTCATTCCTTCTGCACCCTCAGCTACTTTAAAATTGTTTCTGAATGTACTTAAAGTATTTACCCCTACACTGAATTCTACTTTTGTAAAAGGCTTATCAATAGTTAGTGTTTCAATATCAAAAGTAGCTCCTGCAAAATCTCCGTAAAGATTGGAGTTGAAAGTTTTATAGATGTTTAATTTTCCTACAACATCCGTCGGGAACTGTTTTAAGGCAATAATCTTTTGGAATGGGTTGTTGGAAGGGGATCCAAGACCGTTGATCAACAAATAATTGTATCGCTCTTCAAGACCTCTTACGAAAAGACCTCTTCCTTCTACTGTAGTAATTCCCGTTACTTTCGTAAGTCCCTGTTCTACGTTGGAAATTCCTTTTCTCGAAATCTCTTCAGCACTTACAGCCTGCTTTTGAACAACCGCTTTTTTTTGTTCTCCCAATACGGCAGCTTCAGTTTTCTTGTTACTGCTTCCCTGGATGACTACGCCATCAATTTTTTTCTCCTTAATGATCGTGTCCTGCTTCGTTTCCTGAGCATAAAACATGGATCCGGATAAAAATACGACCGCAATGCTAAGTTTATTAATTTTCATTATCTTACTTACTTTGTTTACTAGATTCTTTCGGTGCAAAGGAATAAAAGATAAGTGGGGTAAATGGTTTAGGGTGTTTTAATTTTTTTTTAACTAAACATTAATAAAAGACCATTATTGTTAACTTTATGTGAACGATAGTAGATTTGTTCATCTGTGCTTTAAAATTTATTAACTTTGACTCAGTAAAAATTTAAAATGAACCAAAAGAAAATACTCTTAATAGACGATGAACTGGATATTTTAGAGATTCTGTCTTACAACCTGGAAAAAGAAGGCTACGACATCTATACTGCTACAAACGGTAACGAAGGTATAGAGAAAGCGAAGGAGATCATCCCGGACCTTATCCTGTTAGATGTAATGATGCCGGAAAAAGACGGAATCGAAACATGTCAGGAACTCCGTAAAGTAAAAGAACTGCAGAAGACACTGATTGTTTTCCTTTCCGCAAGAAGCGAAGAGTTTTCACAGTTAGCAGGATTTCATGCGGGAGCCAATGATTATATCGTGAAGCTGATCAAACCGAAAATCCTTACTTCTAAAGTGAATGCTTTACTGCAACTGACTTCTCAGGTTTCAGATAATGCCAAACTGATCGAGATTGGTGATCTGGTAATCGATAAAGATAACTTCAGAGTTTCCAAAAGCGGACAGCAGTTTCTTCTTCCTAAAAAAGAATTTGATCTGCTTTATCTTCTCGCTTCAAATACAGAAAAAGTATTTAAAAGAGAAGAAATTCTGGAAAAAGTATGGGGTAATGATGTCATCGTGGGAGAAAGAACCATTGATGTCCATATCAGAAGATTAAGAGAAAAACTGGGAATTAATACCATCCAGACATTAAAGGGAATCGGATATAAACTTATTGTTTTATAACTTAAATTCCTGCTTTACATAACCTATAAAAACTTGTAAAATTGAAATTTTACAGACTTACACTCGTCGCCTCGTGTCTCCTGACACTGGTGATGTTTCTTTTAGTAATCATCTTTGATTCACTGAAGGATATCTATTACCGGACCCCATTCTTTAAAATCGGGCTGTTTATCTGCCTGGTCCTCATTTTCATGATCAACTATGTGGTGCTGGAACTCCTTTTCAACTACTACGGAAAAAAGCAGGTTCGTGGGTTATCACAAATGCTTCCGTTGGAGATTGTTCATGATAACAACGAAAATATCACCATTAAAGAACTGGGAGAAAGATTCTCGGATCTGAACCAGCAGCAGGTTACGGAGATCGATATGATGAAGGAAATGGAAAGCTACCGTAAAGAATACATCGGAAATGTTTCCCATGAACTTAAAACGCCTTTATTTTCTATTCAGGGATATGTAGAAACCCTAAGAGATGGAGGGGTAGATAATCTTACCATTCGGGACAAATATCTGGAAAGAATTGATAAATCGGTAGAAAGGCTGATTGCGATTGTGACCGATCTTGATATGATCAACAGGCTTGAAGCAGGTGAGATCAGCATTACCAATTCAAAATTTGATGTGAATCTCCTGATCAAAGAAATTTTTGACCTTCTTGAATTTGAAGCAGAAAAACATACTACCACACTCCAGATCCAGACCCTTCACCCGCAAATATTTGTAGAAGCCGATAAACAGAAAGTTTCACAGGTTTTTATTAATTTAATTTCCAATGCTATTCATTATGCTAACAGGCAGGAAGCAAAGGTGGTTGTAAAAACGAGTATCCTTAAAAATAAAGTACTGATCGAAGTGATCGACAACGGAATGGGAATTAAAGCCGAAATCCTTCCAAGAATCTTTGAAAGATTCTACCGTGTGGAAACCAGCAGAAGCCGTAGAGAAGGAGGTTCCGGTCTTGGATTGGCTATCGTAAAGCACATACTGGAGGCCCATAACGAAAATATTACTGTAGAAAGTGTCTATCTTGAAGGCACTAAGTTTAGTTTCATGCTGGAAAAAAGTAAATAATTCCGGTAAAATGTAAGAAAAAAAAATATTTTAAAAAATCCTGAAATATTTTTTTGTCACCTCTCATTTATTATATATTTGCAACAGAGATTTATCATAATAATTAAGGCAAAAAAGTAATTTAAGAAACTGATATGGTTTACAAGATCCGCGTAATATTAGATGCGAAAGAGGATATTTTCCGTGATATTGAAGTAAAAGGAAAACAATCACTATGGAACTTACACTTGGGAATTAAAAGTGCGTTCAGTCTGCAGGGAGATGAACTTTCAACTTTTAATATGTTGGAAGATGACGGAACAATAGTTAAAAGTGTTCCCCTGGAAGATATGAGTGACGATGGTGATGGCGAAATTATGTCAGACGTGTACATCGATGAAGCTTTTGAAAATGCAGGCGATAAAGCACAGTTTCAGTACGGGCTTCTGGATCTTTGGGAATTCTTCTGCGAACTTGTAGAAGTAATCGACGAAACAAAAGGAGTTATTTATCCTATTACAGTATACAGATTTGGAAATGTTCCATTGAAAGCACCAAGCAAAAGCGGAAGTGGAGGATCTAAAAAAAGATCAGCAATGCCATTGATGGATGATGATTTCAGCTTTGATGATGACTTCGGAGGAACCACCAGTTTCGAAGATGAAGATGATGACAGCTTCGAAGATGATGATGAAGAAAACTACAACGATGATGTTTTCGAAGATGAAGAAGATAATGACGATGAGAAATAACATCTGAATAGAATATAGAGCCCTGGATTTTTTGTCCGGGGCTTTTTTGAAATAAGAGTTTAAGACATCAGATTTCAGACGAGAATTTGCCAATGGCGAATTTTCCTTTGCAAATTTTATTATTGACCAAGGCCATTCACTGTCGAAGCAAAATTGGTGATTCACAATTCACCTTTACACAGTTCATTTTTCCTTACTTTTGCTAAAAACCAATGAGAAAATTGGTCTGGGAATTGTTTCCTGTACCACTCAAAATACAATTGACACTATGGATTTGCTGAAAGAATGGAAGCACACAACCAATATATACGAAGTAAACATCAGACAATATACACCCGAAGGAACATTCAAAGCATTTGAAAAAGAAATGCCGCGCCTGAAAAAAATGGGTGTCAGAACACTTTGGTTCATGCCCATAACACCCATTGCCCAGGAAAATAAAAAGGGAAGTATGGGAAGCCCTTATGCAGCATCTGATTATACTTCCATTAACCCTGAATTTGGGACGATGGATGATTTCAGACATATGGTGAATGAAGCCCACAGACTGGGATTTAAAATAATTATTGACTGGGTAGCCAACCATACCGGATGGGACCACATCTGGACAAAAACACATCCCGAATTTTACCTGAAAGATCCTGACGGAAAATTCCACAGGGCTTCCGGAATGGATGACATCATTGAACTGGATTATAAGAATAAGGAAATGCGGGAGGCGATGATCCAATCTATGAAATTCTGGATAAAAGAAACAGATATCGACGGTTTCAGATGTGACCTGGCTTCATGGGTGGAAGTAGATTTCTGGCTACAGGCACGTCCGGAAGTAGAAAAAATAAAACCCCTGTTCTGGCTGGGAGAATTCGATGAACTGGAAAGTCCTGAGTATGGGGAAGTATTTGATGCCAGTTATTCATGGAAATGGATGCATAAATCTGCAGATTATTATAAAAATAATGAGCCACTTCAGGAGCTTAAAGACTTGTTGATACAATATTCAGGTTTAGGCGATGCATCTATGAGAGCATGGTTTACATCAAATCATGACGAAAATTCCTGGAATGGCACAGAATACGAAAAATATGGAATGATCACCAAGCCGATGGCTGTATTTTCTGCAACATGGAATGGTATTCCTCTCCTTTATTCAGGACAGGAACTTCCCAATATGAAAAGACTGGAGTTTTTTGAAAAAGATGCCATCAGGTGGACTAATACCTGTCAAATGGCAGAATTTTATCAAATCCTGCTTGAATTAAAAGCGTCCAACCCAGCCCTGAGGGGTGGAGATGACAATGTAACGACTTATCTGCTGAATACGTCAGCTAACGACAAGATTCTGGCGTACATAAGAAAGAACGGAAAGAATGAGGTTTTAGTTATTCTGAATTTGTCTAAAGAACCGGTTGTCTTTAATATTGACGATCAAAATATATCGGGAACGTACCGGAATGTTTTCGAGAGAACCAAAAGAGATTTTGACGAGGGAAAAGACTTCAGTTTTAAAGTATCTGATTACGCCGTTTTTGAAAAATAAACAGATCAATAGCTTATCATATTCAATAGGAGCGGGCTTTAACCCGCTTATTTTATGCATGTTTGCAATAGATTTTAACCTAAATTTATATTTTTGATCCTGCGGGACATTGAACCCCTGTAAGATAAATTAAAAAATTTCTACACGAAAACGAAAGTACATGGATAAAAAGGAATTATTAAAGATCATAAAAGCAAAACTCACAGACAAGATTCATCATTTTGAAAACCTGATCGCAGAAACCCGTGCCTCAAGTAATGATACCAAAAGCTCAATGGGAGATAAATATGAAACCGGCCGTGAGATGCTTCAGCAGGAAATTAATAATCTTCAGCGGCAGCTTAATGAATCTTTAAATCAGCTGGCCGTTATCCAAAAAATATCAAGTGAGCCTTCAGACAAAGTGCAGAATGGATCTTTGGTAAAAACCGATAAAGGTCTCTTTTACATTACGGTATCAGTGGGAGAGATAATCTCCGAAAACCAGAAGATCATGACTATTTCTGCAGAGTCTCCGCTGGCCAGGGCGATGTCTGGTAAAAAAGCAGAAGAATCATTTAGTATAAATAATATCATTCAGACTATTCAGAAGATCGGGTAGCTAATAGAAATTCTACATCATTTATATACAAAGCATTCATGAAGATGGATGCTTTTTTATGACCTGCGATACCTGTAAATCGGTTAGTTTTTTCTAAATTTGGAGGATAAAAAATCGCTTTCAACAATGCAGAACTACCTGGAGCTTTTACAGCATATTTTAGATAATGGAACAGATAAGACCGATAGAACAGGAACCGGAACCAGAAGTGTTTTCGGGTATCAGCTGAGATACGACCTGTCAAAAGGCTTTCCGATGGTGACCACTAAAAAAGTTCACCTGAAGTCGATTATCTATGAGCTGCTTTGGTTTTTGAAAGGCGATACCAACGTCAAATATCTCAACGACAATGGAGTAAGTATTTGGGACGAATGGGCTGATGAAAATGGAGATTTAGGTCCCGTTTACGGAGCACAGTGGAGAAGCTGGCAGGGAGCGAATGGAAAAGTGGTGGATCAGATCACTGAAGTAATTGATCAGATCAAAAAAAATCCAGACTCCAGAAGGCTGATTGTTTCTGCATGGAATGCGGCCGAAATTCCCAATATGGCGCTGGCACCATGTCACGCATTATTTCAGTTTTATGTAGCAGATGGAAAACTATCGCTGCAACTCTATCAGAGAAGTGCTGATGTATTTTTGGGTGTTCCTTTTAATATTGCAAGCTATGCTTTATTATTGATGATGGTAGCACAGGTATGTGATCTGGAAGTGGGGGATTATGTTCACAGCTTTGGTGATGTACATATTTACAATAATCATTTTGAGCAGGTGAATAAACAGCTTTCAAGAGAGACCAGACCTCTTCCGGTGATGAAACTGAATCCTGAGATCAAAGATATCTTCGGTTTTACTTTTGAAGATTTTACCCTTGAAAATTATGATCCGCATCCGGGAATTAAGGCTCCTGTAGCGATCTGATGAAACTTTCCGAGATCTTTTGCACAGTTTTTATCGTTTTTCTTATTAGCTGTCATAGAAAGGAGGAGAAACAACCTGTTATATCAGATCTGTTGATTGAAGATTTTGATTTTGCGAAAGATGCCGTTTTTGACACCTTGAATGTTCCCGGGCATTTAAAAGAAATAATTAAAGATATTTCTTCCTTAAATGTTTATGAGACAGAACAGGGAGAAAAAGGAGAAACAGGAACGCCTGCTAATTTTAAAAATTTTCAAAAGTTATATAACAAAGCTTCGGAAAAGGAGCTTCTTTCCCTTACCAACAATAAGAATAGCGTTGTGGCAGTCTATGCAGCGATAGGACTCTTAGAAAAAAATAATAAGTATACAGTTCCGGTTTTTCAGAAAATCTTTAACAGGAAAGGAACAATGCATATTAAAAATGGGTGTCTTCAGAGTGATGACGGTCCTGCAGAACCTCTTTACTGGAAGTATTATAATCACTTAAAACCCGAACAGCTGACCTCAGATCAGGATCTGAAACAGCTCGACAGCATGATTCTCTTTATGCCGGGTGCTTCAGAACTTATCCTTACTACGGCGTTGAGAAACAGAACCTATTCTGCTGGACTGAAAAAACAGATCGCAAAACAGGCTTTCGAAAATCACAGAACTCCGGCATTACTTTATCTTAATTCATGGCACAAAAAGGAATATTCTGATCAGGTACAGCAAGAGTTGATCAGGCTAATCGAAAATGATTCTGTTTATGCCGATCATAAGAGAGAATACTTATTAATCCTTCTTTCATTTAATAATAAAGAAAATAAAAAAACACTTCTGAATTACATCAAAAAAAACAGTCTCCTGAAGGAGGACCGTCAAATCAGAGTGCAGCTGGAAAACAATGGAATCTTTTCAGAAGATTTCAACTAATATTCCAATAAGGCTTTATGTAACAGAATAGCCCATTTTACTACTGATTGTAAATAGTATGATTCTGAAAAAACTGTTTTTTACCGTAATGACAAGGTTTTCCTGCATGATATTTAATCAAAATGATCTCAGTGCATCATAAACTGACGGCAAGTTTTGCTTTCGTTTCAAGAGCTTTCATGACGATAATAATGATTTCTCTTAAAATCATACAGACAAGTCTTGGTAAAGATTTTAAAATGCCTAATTTTAAGCAAATTGAATTTAAGTTTGAAACAGCAGACATTGAAATGAAATTTAATGCTGAAAAGGAGCACTAGATTTTTCGCAGACTGTTGCTGAACTTATCTTTAAAAAAGAATAAAATGAAATATCTAAAAATCAATACAGAGCAAAATGCAGATTTTGAAGCACTACAAAATGCAGTTCTTCAATTAAAAGGAGTAGCCTCAGTTGAGGTCATTGATGACGAAAATCCCGAAAGCGAACTGAAAAAAGCTTTTGCCAAAACTAAGGAACAACTTAAAACAGGTGACTACGAAACATTGGTCAATGATATTTTTGATATAATAACAAAAAATAATTCTAAAAAATAATAAAGTAACAGATGAAAAAGGTGATTTTGTCGATTGCTATACTCGGAATTTTCTTTTCCGCAAACGTATCAGCACAGACCGAAACTTCAGGAAGAGAAAAGGCTTATAGAGCCACACACACCAAAGTAACGGAACTTAAACATACCAAGCTTAAAGTAAATTTCGATTATCAGAAAGAGCAGATGGGCGGAGAAGAATGGCTGACAGCCTCTCCCTATTTCTACCCTACCAATGAATTGACCCTGGACGCAAAAGGGATGCTGATTCATGAAGTTGCTCTTGATAACAACGGAAAAAAATCCCCTCTGAAATATGAATATAAAGATGAAATTCTAAAAATAAGCCTGGACAAAACCTACCAAAAAAATCAGGAATACACAGTTTATATAAAATATACAGCACGTCCAAATGAAGTAAAACAGAAAGGAAGCATGGCGATCAACGATGCCAAAGGACTGTACTTTATCAATGCGCAGGGACAGGATCCCGATATGCCAACCCAGATCTGGACACAGGGAGAAACAGAATCTTCGTCTGCATGGTTTCCAACCATCGACAAACCCAATCAGAAAACTACCCAGGAGATTTACATGACAGTTCCCGATAAGTATGTGACGCTGTCCAACGGAATCCTGAAGGATTCGCAGAAAGAAGGGAACAATTTAAGAACCGATCATTGGGTCATGGATAAAAGACATGCTACTTATCTGTTCTTTATGGGCGTAGGTGAATATGCCATTGTTAAAGACCAATGGAAAAATATTCCGGTAGATTATTATATCGAAAAAGAATACGAACCGTATGCAAAACAGATCTACGGAAATACACCCGAAATGATCGAGTTTTTCTCCAAAAAAATGGGTTACGACTATCCATGGGCAAAATATGCACAGATCTCGGGAAGAGATTATGTAAGCGGTGCCATGGAAAATACAACAGCAACCCTTCATGGAAGTGATATTCTTCAGAAACCCGGACAATTGATCGATGAAAACAAATGGGAAGATACGATTGCCCATGAATTGTTTCACCACTGGTTTGGAGACCTTGTAACAGCAGAAAGCTGGAGCAACCTTACCGTAAATGAATCTTTTGCCAATTATTCTGAATATTTATGGAACGAATATAAATATGGAAAAGATCAGGCAGATTATCATCAGATGACTGACGTGAATATGTACATTCACAACCCTTCAGATTTCAAGAAAAACCTTGTAAGATTCAACTACGAATCTCGCGAAGATGTTTTTGATCTTGTGACCTACCAGAAAGGAGGTGGAATTCTTCACATGCTGAGAAATTATTTGGGTGATGATGCATTCTTTGCCGGAATGAATGATTACCTGAAATCCAATGAATACCAAAACGCTGAAGCCCATCAGCTGAGACTGTCCTTTGAAAAAGTTTCAGGAAAAGATCTGAACTGGTTCTTCAACCAATGGTATTTCGGAAGCGGAAATCCAAAAATCAACTACTCATTTACCTTCGAACCTGTGAAAAAGCAGGTAGCTTTAACGATCAATCAAACACAGGAGCAGCCGTTTGAGTTTCCTCTTGCAATTGATGTGTATGACAATGGAAAACCAAAAAGATATAATGTATGGGTTAATGCCGAAGCGAAGAATACATTCAGTTTTGACGTTTCTAAAAATCCGGACCTTATCAATATTAATGCAGACGGAATTTTACTGGCAGATATTACCGATACGAAAACTCCGGAACAGAACCTGATGCAGTTTACAAACTCCAGAGAGTTTAAAAGCAGATATACAGCTTTAACTGCTATAAAAGATCAGGTTGGAAAAAATCCAGCTGCTACAAAATTATTGGCAGCTGCATTAAAAGACCCTTATTTCAGAACAAGAATCAAGGCACTTCAGCTGATGGACCTTTCCAATCCTGAACAGATGAAAGCTTTGGGAACAGATGCTGAAAAGCTGGCTTCCAATGATCCAAAAACTTTGGTTCAGGCGGCTGCAATTACAGCATTGGCTAAAACAAAGGATAAGAAATATCTTCCGATTTTTGAGAAAGGAGTGAATGCTGTTTCCAATGCTGTAAAAGCTACCTCAGTAAGTGCTGTTTTAGCTATAGATCCTTCAAAGGCCAATACATTAGCTGATAAAATTGATCTTGAGGGCGCATCAGACGAATTGACGAGCCAGCTTCTGCCGGTGATTGTAAAGAATAAAGTGACTTCACAGATGTCTAATATCACTCCGCTTGTTGCATTTTATCCTTTCATTAAATTCCAGAATCCGGAATTAGGAAAGTCTGCGGAAGAAGGATACAACTGGATCATGAGTTCTGATAATCTGAAAGCAACTGCAAATATTACAAAAATAATTAGTCATGCAAAAGGTGAGATGGGAGACAATCCTCAGGTAAAAATGATGATTGCTCAAATGCTTAAGGATGGTTTAAGTAAGAAAATGGAACTGTTGAGACAGAATCCTCAGAAAGCAGTAAGCATCAACAAACAGATCGATGCTATTAATAAAGCAATTGAAGACTTTAAATAATCAGAGAACTGAAATTGCTGATCATATAACAACCGCTGTATTCAACAGCGGTTGTTTTTATTACTTCCAAAAACCATTATCCTTAGCCCAGGTTTTGAAAAGCTCAGGCCATGCGGCAACAGGACTTCCTTTTTTACCTAATCCCCAGCCGTGTCCGCCTGTTTGAAAAAGATGCATTTCAGCAGGGACGTTAACCTGGCGTAAAGATGAATACAGCAATAAACTGTTATCAAAAGAAGAGATTGGATCATCAAGTGCCTGCGCTATAAAAGTGACAGGCATATTTGAACTGACCTGTTTTTCTACCGAAAACGCAGTTTCTTTGGAAACAGAAGAAGTATCTCCAAGAATACTTTTTCTTGAATGGGTTTTATTATTGGGTGGCAGCATCGAAATAACAGGATAGATCAGTCCTGCAAAATCAGGTTTGGCTGATATGGAATCTATGGTATCAATAGGGGAGTAGAGTTTCTTATGAGGTTGTGCTGCTGTAAAACCTGCTAAATGTCCTCCGGCAGAAAAACCGAGTACTCCTATTTTATCTTCATCGATTTTATATTTCTGCGCAAGACTTCGGATCAGGCGTATGGCTCTTTGTGCATCTTCAAAAGGGACATCAGCTGTTTTCCAGTTTTCCTGAGGAAGCCTGTAAATGAGTTCAAAAGCGGTTACACCCTCTGACTGAAGCCAGCTGGCTGTTGGGGTACTTTCTTTTCCAAGTTCAATATGGGCATATCCGCCACCGCTGATCACCAGAATAGCAGTTCCGTTAGGATGTGAAGGCTGATGAACAATTAGCCGCGGTTTTGAAACATGGGTTAAAGAACCTTTAGAAGTGATGATTTCAGCTCCATGCGGGCCGGAACCATCAGGCATCTTACCAGCCCATAAATCAATCTGTTCCAAATCCGGAGCAATCTGAAACTTCTGCTCTGAGATCTGGGCTTTATATGGGTTCTCGCTAGTAAACAATAAAATCATAAGAACAATGAGCGGTTTCATAGATGTATTTTAAAATAAATTTAAACAATCTGCCCGTTGTAACCTCTTAATAAATCATAAAAGAAAATCGAGTTGTGGGAACATTTTTCAGTTATCAGGTATTTTATGCTTTGTTTTTGGCTTATTTACCATTTAAATATTGACTTTTACCGGTCAGTGGCCAGTGGCTTGACTTCATATTTTTTGCTCATACACCGTATCTGTTTAATTTTATTTGCTGTTTTACTGATTTTGTTTTAGGCTTCCCATATTTTTTTTAATGATTAAAATTCAACAGGAGCTATTTTTTACGTGATGCTTTTTGTCATTTTAGTGGATATGGTTTTTAATTACCTGTGATTTTCTTTTTTATGATTAATATATTACTCTATAATATGTTGTTTGTCAGTGTTTTGAATTTTGACTTTGTTAAAGCTAATTAACATATTTGCTTCATTAATGTTAAAATTAAAAACATGAATGTAAAATTACGTGTGTTAAGTGCCGGGGCATTGTTTTTTGTAGGGCAGGCAGCTTTTGCACAAACTATCCCTAAAGATACTGTTAAAATAGATGAGGTTGTTGTGGTTGCTTTTGGTAAACAAAAAAGAGAAGCAATTGCAGGATCAGTTACTAAAATTGATGCGAAAGAACTTGCTAATGTTCAATCAAGTAACATGATCACATCGCTATCCGGTAAAATTGGCGGGGTACAGATTACTACAAATTCGGGACAACCTGGTGACCCTCCACAGGTTAGATTTAGAGGTCTGGGATCATTGTCATCTTCTAACAATCCGTTATATGTTGTAGATGGAATGCCCTTTGGTGGGAATATTAACTCTTTGAACAATAATGACATTGAAAGTATTACATTCCTTAAAGATGCATCTGCTAGTGCATTATACGGAAGTAGAGGTGCAAACGGAGTTGTTATGATTACAACGAAGAGGGGTAAAAAAGGGAAAATGAACATTACCTTTGATACCAAATTTGGAGTAAACTCAAGAGCTGTAAAAGAATATGATCTAATAAGAGACCCGGGAGAATTTTATCAGGTTTATTTCGAAAGATTAAGAGTCGGAAATGTTTTTTCAGGAATGACTTACGCGGATGCTTCTGCTGCTGCTGCTTCGGATTTGATTGATGGAACCGAAGGATTAGGCTATAATAATTTTAATGTAGCAAACGATCAGTTGGTTGATCCTACTACTGGAAGGCTTAATCCAAATGCTAAGCTTCTATATCAAGATGATTGGCAGAAAGAGATGTTTAAACCAAGTGTTAGACAGGAATATAATGTTAGTCTCCAAGCTGGTTCTGATAAATTAAGTACTTATTTTTCAGTAGGTTATTTAGATGATAAGGGGTTTTTATTAAATTCTGGATTTAAGAGATTTACAGGGCGTTCAAAGGTTGATTATCAAATTACAGATAAGCTTAAATTAAATACTTCGATAAATTATACCAGATCAGATCAATCTTCTCCAAATTCTCAATCAAGTAGCAGTCAGTATTCTAATTTGATAGGATGGGGAAGAAATATAGCACCTATTTATCCAATTTGGGCTAGAAATGCTGACGGAAGTTTTAAATATAATAGCAGTGGCCAAATGTATGATTTTGGTACTCTGGAAAATGTAAATGGAATGGGTTTGGCAAGGCCTTACGGAGGTGGATTGAATGCTTATGCTAAGGCGCAGCTGGATCAAATTAGAAATGTTGAAGACAACATAAATGGTAGAGCTAGTTTATCTTGGAATTTCTTTGATGGATTTAATTTTACTTATAACTTTGGTATGGATGTCGTAGACGGTCATTATAATGGTTATGGAAATAATTTAGGTGGAGATTACGTAAGTTATAATGGTGAAATCAGGTCTTCAACTTCCTTTGAGCAGACGTTTAATAACCAGCAGTTGCTATCATGGAAAAAGAACTTTGGGAAGCATAACATTGATGTTTTGATTGGTCATGAAAATAATGATTATAAAGCGAAAATGCTTTCTGGTACAAGAACAAATTTAGTAATTCCCGGGTTGACCAATGCAAGTAATGGATCTAGATTTTCTGACTTAAATGGTTTTAATGATAACTACTCCGTTGAAGGCTTCCTGTCAAGGTTCAACTATGGCTATGCAAATAAATATTTTGTAAATGCCAGTTTTAGAAGAGATGCTTCCTCTATTTTCAGCCCAGAGAATAGATGGGGTAACTTCTTTGGTTTGGGGGGTGCTTGGATGGCTTCAAATGAAAATTTCTTAAAAGGTAATAAAGCAATTACGAGTTTAAAACTTAAAGCAAGTTACGGAGAACAGGGAAATGATGCATTGTTCTATCCAGCTTCAGTAACAATGAACCACAGAAGTTATTTTGGGTTTGGAAGAAATTATAAAGCTTACCAAGATCAATATGAAAATATTCCTGATGCGGGAGGAAATACTTCTATCGTACAAGTGTATGTAGGAAATAAAGATATCAAATGGGAAACTTCCAAGAGCTTCAATACAGGTTTTGAATTAGAACTTTTCAATAGAATTAATCTTGATGTTGAATATTTCCAAAGAAAAGTAGATGACTTATTGTTTAACTTTCCTTTGGCATTATCTACAGGAACTGCTTTTATCACTAGAAATATTGGTGATATGAAAAATACAGGGGTAGAATTAAACCTTTCTGCAGATATTGTAAAAGGTAAGAATTTTAACTGGACAGTTTATGGAAACAGTACCTATTATAAAAATAAAATTACTTATTTACCAAGTTCTTTTACATCAGGACTGTTTAAGTTTGATGAAGGTAAGGAAGCATATACTTACTACATGAGAAAATTTGCGGGAGTAAATTCTAGCAATGGTAATGCAGCATGGTATGTAGATATTAAAGATGCTAATGGTAATGTTACAGGGCAAAAAACTACTGAGGATTATGCGAACGCAACTTTATATTCATTAGATAAAAGTGCTAACCCTAAATTTTACGGAGGATTTGGTACTAAAGTCGGATATAAGGGAATTAATGTTTCTGTGAATTTCGGATATCAGTTTGGCGGATATATGTATGATAGTATCTATGCCGGAATGCTTCGTTCAAGAGGATCGGGTGATGTTACAAACTTCCACAAAGATATTTATAATACATGGACTCCTACAAATACTTCTGCTTCTCTGCCAGCAGTTGATAGAGTGAGACGATATAATATGGAGGCTTCCGATTTATTCTTAATCAAGTCAGATTACATCAGTCTTGAAGACGCATCAATTACTTATGATCTAACAAATAATGTATTGCCTGAGGGTATTTCCGGGCTATCGTTTGGTGTATATGGTACTAACCTAGCTCTTTGGTCAAAAAGAAAAGGAATGGATCCCCGTTTAAATACTTTAGGCAATTCATTAGGCAATAATGGTACTTCAACAAATAAATATGGAGCTCAGAGAACAATTTCTTTTGGCTTAACTGTTAAATTTTAATAAAATGAAAAAAATATTCGGACTATTATTTTGTTCCACTTTAATACTTACAGGGTGCAGTAGTGATTACTTGAACACCGATTTGGAGTCAACAATGAACGAGTCGCAAATAGAGACATCGCCAACTGCCTTACAGGGGCTTATTAATGGTGTTTACACCAGCCTTCATACCTACGGCTTATCAAGTTCCTCGCATGAAGCTTTTGGACATAAAGCAGTACTTTCAGCAATGGACATGATGTCAAATGATATGGTGCAAACAAGAGGAAGTTGGTTCGGAGATTATTATAACTATACAGGAAGAATTCAGTCTAGTTCTAAAACGACAATGATCTGGAATACCTATTATCAGCAAATTAAAGCAGTGAATAAGGTGATTACTTCTATTGATAAAAATGGGATAACTCCTGAGAATAAAGCAATTTATGGTCAAGCTTTGGCGTTAAGAGGATATTTTCATTTTATGTTGGCCCGTGTTTTTGGTCCAACATATGTGGGACATGTATCGGATGACTGCATTCCTTTATATACAGAAGTTACTCTAGTAGGAAAACCGCGCTCTACTGTTGATATTGTATACAAACAAATTGTTGCTGACCTAGATAAGGCATTGATTAATTTAGATGGATATAAACGACAGAATAAGGAAAAGGTTGATTTAAGTATTGCTCAGGCATTCTATGCTGAGATAGCCCTGGAAATGGGGAATTATACTAAGGCTGCAGAAATGGCTAATGCTGCAAGACAACCATATGTTCAACCAACAGAAAGTCAGTGGCTTGATGGGTTTTATGATCTTCAAGGAAGTCCAGATGCAATGTGGGGAGGAATTATCTCCGAAGCAACAACTTCTTTTGTAGCGAGTTTCTTTGCGCACTTTGATAATACGGATCCTAGTGGATATGCAGGAGGATTAGGTTTTATTAAGGCAATTGATAAAAGATTGTATGATGCAATTCCTGATACAGATTTTAGAAGAAAAGCATATCAGGCATCTAACGGAGCTGCACCTTATAAAAGTTTACCCAAGTATGCCAATATTAAATTTCGAGATCAATCTATTGGTCAAGGGGGGGATTATATCTATATGAGAGCATCAGAAATGTACTATATTGAAGCTGAAGCCTTAGGGAGATTAGGAAATGAAGATCAGGCAAAAGCTGTTTTAAGTGAAATTAGTACTAAAAGAAATCCGTCTTATACTGTAATTGTGAGTGGAACTGCATTAATTGATGAGATTCTATTGCAAAAAAGAATAGAGTTATGGGGTGAAGGCTGTGCTTGGACTGATATGAAAAGATTAAATATAGCTTTGGAAAGAAATTACATTGGAAGTAATCATGTTCTACTGTCTGGTAAATTAAATATTCCTGCAGGAGATCTTAGATTTACCTACCAAATTCCTCAAGCAGAAATATTAGCAAATCCAAGCGTAAAGCAAAATCCTTAATTTATTATTTTAAAAGCTAAAAAGCGACTGTTTAGAAATAAACAGTCGCTTTTCTTTTTATGTAATACGATAAATTTAAAAGAATGGTTTATTAAGTATTATTCAATAAAGAACATCTTATTCTGATAACTCTTCGGTGTCACCCCTACAAGCTGTTTAAATACTCTCGTAAAATAATTGGTATCCGAAAACCCTGTTTGATAAGCAGTTTCCTTAATACTGTTCTGCCCTGCCAGCAATTCTTTGGCTCTGTTGATCCTTTCCTGCAAAATAAAATCGTTGGGAGAAGTTCCCAATTCATCCCTGAACATCTTAAAGAAATTCGATTTGCTTACATAAGCCAGTTTGGCAATACTGTCAATAGATAGTTTTTGGTGTAGGTTTTTTCGGATATAATCTACTGCAAAACCTATTCTGGATTTATTTTTAGCAATATTTTTTTCTACCATACCTCTGGCCTGGGTCTGCATCAGCCTGATCAAAAGCTCTTTCAATGCAAAATCTGCCATAATATCTTTTTGGGAATTATCATCCATGGCAATTCTCATGATATTATTTGTTGCAGAGGCTAAAGATTGGTTGTTGAAGAGAAAAAACTCATCCAGTTGAATATTCCACTGGGAAGTTTCATCCACTTTGGGAAGACGGTAGTTGAGATAATTAAGAGAATCCTCTATAAAATCAGGATTAAGACTTAAAGAAATACATTGGGTTGGGGCTTCATCTGCTTCCGGAAAATCAATGACCATCGTTTCACCGGGTGCAACCAAAACACTCTCTCCTGGAAAATAATCAAAGTAATTCGATTTGTTTTCCAGTTTCATATGTTTTTTGCCTCTCAGCATTGCTGTAAAAGCAATATTCTCAAAGTGAAGTTTTACGCCAAATGCTGCTTTATGAGTCTCGTATATGCTGAATTCACAGTTGTTTAGATTGAATTTTGTCTGGTTTTCAACAAGGTTCAATAACTGGTTTTCCTTCTTTAATTCCGGAGTATTTAATAAAAATTTATTATTGTTATTCATTTCTAAACATTTTGTAAAACCCAATAACTCAAATATATAAAATTTAGACAGACCCTGTTGTTAATAAAATGATAAAATTGAACAACTATACTATTTTAGTGTTTTTTTATACGATTGTGCTATTGCTTTTTCATTTGTAAATGTAACTTGGCATTACGAAACAATTAAAATTATATTAATATGAGCACTATGACAGAACCGAAATCAGATACCGCATTCCAGTGGCCTGAATTCAAAAATAAATATGATAATTATATTGACGGCAAATTTACTCCTCCGGTTAACGGACAGTACTTCAATGTAGTTTCACCGGTTAATGGTAAAAATTTCACCCAGGTAGCGCATTCTTCAAAAGAAGATTTGGAACTGGCAGTGACTGCTGCAGATAAAGCATTCCAAACCTGGAAAAATACTTCTTCTACAGAAAGAAGTATCATTCTGAATAAGATTGCAGACAGGATCGAACAGAATCTGGAATATCTTGCTATTGTAGAAACCATAGACAACGGAAAAGCTGTCAGAGAAACTTTAGCTGCAGATTTACCGCTTGCTATAGATCATTTTAGATATTTTGCTTCCGTGATCCGTGCAGATGAAGGTTCTCATAACGAACTCGATAAAGACACTGTTTCTCTAATCGTTCACGAGCCGCTGGGTGTAATCGCACAAATCATTCCGTGGAACTTTCCAATATTAATGGCGGTGTGGAAACTGGCTCCGGCATTGGCAGCAGGAAACTGCGTGGTATTGAAACCGGCAGAAAGTACTCCCGTTTCCATTTTGGTTTTAATGGAAATTATCGGTGATTTATTACCTGCAGGAGTGATCAATATTGTGAACGGCTTCGGAGCAGAATTAGGAAGAGCGTTAGTAACGAATCCTAAAGTAGCAAAAGCAGCATTCACAGGTTCTACAGCTACAGGACGTCTGGTGATGCAGTATGCAACAGAAAATATTATTCCTGTGACCCTCGAATTAGGTGGGAAATCTCCAAACGTTTTCTTCAGTTCAGTAATGGATGCAGATGATGAGTTCCTTGATAAAGCAATTGAAGGAGCAGTTCTTTTTGCCCTTAATCAGGGTGAGATCTGTACATGTCCTTCAAGACTGCTCGTTCAGGAAGATATTGCAGATGCATTTATCGCAAAAGTAGTGGAAAGAGTGAAAGCCATCAAAGTTGGAAACCCACTTGACAAAACAGTCATGATGGGCGCTCAGGCTTCCCAGATCCAGAAAGATAAAATTCTTTCCTATATCCAGCTCGGAAAAGAAGAAGGAGCGGAAGTTCTTGTGGGAGGAGATGTCAACAATGTAGGAGAGAATTTAGAGGACGGATTCTATATCCAGCCGACTATTTTCAAAGGAAACAACAGAATGAGAATCTTTCAGGAAGAGATCTTCGGCCCTGTATTGGCGTTCACCACTTTCAAAGACGAAGAAGAAGCGGTAAAGATTGCCAATGATACCATCTATGGACTTGGTGCAGGTGTCTGGACAAGAGATGCACATCAGTTGTATAATGTTCCGCGTCAGATTCAGGCAGGAAGGGTTTGGGTCAATCAGTACCACTCTTATCCGGCAGGAGCACCATTTGGAGGATACAAGCAGTCGGGGATTGGTAGAGAAAATCATAAAATGATGCTTGACCATTACCGTCAGACTAAAAATATGCTGATCTCCTACAACAAAAACAAATTAGGTTTCTTTTAATTTTTAAATATTAGGGCGTGCCCGTTTGCCCCGGCAGAGCCGGGGCAAAACGGTCGGGCTGTTCCAGAGCTTCACTTCGTTTCGGTGCTCCATTTCATTCCGCACCGGCTCGTTCCTCGCCGCCCTTCCCATCCCTCACGCAGAAACTGGTTGTCCTTATCTGAAATAGTTCAGGTGAGCAGGAATTCTGCTGCCGTCAGGGGAATTAAAATTCGAAACTTTAATATGAAAGGGCAAATTTCCTTTGCAGGTCAATAGTGGATGATAGATTGTAAGATTCACAATTGACCATTGACCACTCAAAAATCATTTTAACCAAAAACTAAACTCATAAAATATGATCCCAAAAACAATGAAAGCTGCCGTAGTTCAGGGCTATGGACAGCCGCTAAGAATAGAAGAAGTTCCGGTAAAAGTACCTGGAAGATATGAAGTACTGGTAAAAGTCATTGCCTGTGGAGTCTGTCATACAGATTTACATGCTGTGGATGGCGATTGGCCCGCAAAACCCAAAATGCCCCTGATTCCCGGACACGAAGGAGTGGGAATCGTAGTAGCATGCGGGCCCGAAGCACAGGTAAAAGAAGGTGATGCCGTAGGAGTTCCATGGCTGTACAGTGCCTGCGGATGTTGTGATTACTGTATAACTGGTTGGGAGACACTATGTGAAGCGCAGAAAAATGGAGGATATAGTGTAGATGGAGGGTTTGCAGAATATGTGATTGCAGATTCAAGATATGTAGGACATTTAAAATCAGATGTCAACTTTTTGGAAATTGCACCGATTCTGTGTGCAGGAGTAACCGTTTATAAAGGCTTGAAAGAGACAGAAACAAAACCCGGTGAATGGGTAGCGATCTCAGGAATAGGAGGATTGGGACATGTAGCAGTGCAGTATGCCAAAGCGATGGGAATGCATGTAGCAGCCATTGATGTATCAGATGATAAACTGGAACTTGCCAAAAAATTAGGAGCTGATCTGGTAGTCAATGCAAAAACCACAGACCCTGGGCAGTATCTGCATAAAGAAGTAGGTGGGATGCATGGAGCACTGATTACAGCAGTGTCCCCAATTGCTTTTAAGCAGGGAATAGATGTACTGAGAAGAAAAGGGACAATAGCGCTTAACGGACTTCCTCCCGGATCTTTTGAACTCCCGATCTTCGAAACCGTATTAAAGAGAATAACCGTGAGAGGCTCTATTGTAGGAACTAGAAAAGATCTTCAGGAAGCGCTGGATTTCGCGAACGAAGGTCTTGTAAAAGCAACGGTAACCTCTGCAAAACTTGAAGATATCAATGATGTTTTTGATAAAATGAAGAAAGGACAGATAGACGGCAGAATCGTACTCGATATTGCCGGATCAAATTAAATGATCATGAGTTAATGGGTCCGGCGGAATCATTCTGCCGGATTTTTATCCTAATCAGAAAAGAAATACTATTTCAGGAATATGCATTTTTTTGAGATTACTCCCGAAAATAAAGTGAGATCCAATTTTGCGCTTTAAAAAACAGGCAGACAAGAGAATAAACGTTAATCAAAATCTTCGTATCTTAATACAAACAAACTTTTTTAATTAAAACAAAAAAATGGAAACAACAATATCCAGATTATCAGCAACAGAAAAAGCACTAGATGTTATTTATCAACTGGAAGATAAGTATGGGGCATTGATGTTTTATCAGGCAGGCGGATGTTGCGAAGGCACTCAGCCGCAATGTTTTGAAAAAGGAGGATTTTTTCCCAGAATGAATGATGCAATGATCGGAACCATTAATGGTCATGAATTCTGGATAGACCGCGATTTATTCGAATACTGGAAATACTCACACTTTACACTCGATGTGACAGATGGATTCGGCCCCGGAGGATTCTCCCTGGAAACTCCTTTAGGTAAAACCTTCAAAGTTCACTACAGGCTCTTCACCAAAGATGAATATGAAAATCTGGAACCTGTAAAACGAAGTGAATAGAATTCTATAGATAAAGATCCGGGCAGAACGAGTGGATCTTAGTGCATGGTGGGAGCATATTTTTGAGTAATGTCCTTCATCTCTTTTTCAAAGTCTTGTTTTTCTCTTATGATTCCTCTTCTTACATTGAAATATTGAGCTCCTGTCATTAGAGATGAGACTGCTAAAAAAGCAAGATCCTGACCGCCATTTTTTATAGTCACAGTTATTGCCAATAAGAAAAAGCACAACAAAAGTATAAAGGTGAACATCTGCAAAAAAGAAGGGATATATTCTACAGAAGCTTTGGTTATGTTATTTTTATCAAACATACTTCCTTTAATCACGGGATAATATATATTGAGATCCAAAAAATGCCTTCTTTTTTTAATGGTAAAGCTGTTTTCATCAATTATTCCCCGATATTCAAATCTTGTTGGAATGGTAGAATCTTTAACCAGCGATATAAACGATCTATTGGTCCCGTAAGTGATTTTCAACAGGTTCTGAACCAGCTCAGACCTCTGCGTATTGATTTCAAGGTTAGACTTATCATATAAGCCTATCGTTTTTAAAAGTGGATTCATTTTGTAAAAGAGGGTTTTGAAATTAAAATCAGACTTTTACAAACCGGTTAACAAACATGGCTGCGACAATATCTCCTACTGCATTCAAAACAGTTGCTAAAGGATCTACCAACGTTCCGATAATCATAACGGCCGGGATAGCTTCCTGTGGTAATTTGTAAACCGAGATCATCAGCATTTCACCGATATAGCCTCCGTTTGGAATTCCTCCAGCCACAATACTTACAAAAACAGTGATTCCTAAAGCAAGCAACAGATTGGCAGGATCGAAAAAGTCTTTCCCAATAATCAGAAAAGCCACATATATTTTGATAATAGAGGACATAGAAGATCCATTCTTATGCAGCGTCGTTCCTATGGGAATAACCAGATTGGCAATAGAATTGGGAATACCAATTTTTGAAGCGGCCTGTAAATTCGCGGGCATAGTGGCAAAACTGCTGCAGGTACTAAGAGCCGTTAAAGTAGGGTAGACTGCATTTTTCCAGAAACTTTTAATACCCTTTTGTCCATCTGCCATAAAAGCATACAGAGAAAAGAATACAAAGAAATAAACGATTCCTAAAATATAATAAAGTCCTAAAGGTTTAGCATAGAATCCAAAAAGCTGAGGTCCCAAAGTGGCAACCTGAAAAGCAAAATAAGCTCCAAGACCAATAGGTGCCAGATTCATAATCAATAAAAGAAGTTCCTTCATCACTTCATATCCTGAGGCGATAAATATCCTGAACGGCTGCCCTTTTTCGCCAGCTTTGCGCGCTGCAAAACCAGTCATAAAAGCAAAAATAAGAAGTGCCAGCATATTTTGTCTTGAAAACAACTGCGTAAATTCTCCAACAGTGAAGAAACTTACGATCCTGTTGCCCCAGCTGTCTTCACTAGCCGCTTCTGAAACTATTTCCGAACTTCCCGAAACTCCAGAAACAGGAAATACATAAACTGCACATATCGTAAAAATTGCTGCAGTCAGAATAAAGAACAGAAAGGTAAAAGACATCACCAAAATGATTTTACCAAACTTAGACTGTTGCTCCAAAGAAGCAATAGAATTGGAAACGGCAAAAAATACCAGGGGTACCACACTCACAAAAAGAAGGTTAAGAAAAATATCACCCAGCGGCTTAATGTATTCCACAATACCAGGTGCAGTTATGCCAATAATGCTTCCTACAGTGATTCCTAAAAGTAAAAGTATAATTCCTGAGTAGTTTTTCAGTACCTCTTTCATTCAAGCTTTTTATCAAAGATAGGTTTATTTTTAACATTCTCTTATATAATTGTCAGGAGCAAATTTCATAAATTTGAGTAAATATCGATTCTATGGCTTATATAGATTACTATAAAATTTTAGGCGTAGATAAAAGCGCAACACAGGATGACATCAAAAAGGCTTACCGTAAGATGGCCAGAAAGCTACATCCTGATCTTAATCCAGGTGACAAAGAAGCAGAGCGGAAATTCAAAGAACTGAATGAAGCGAATGAAGTTCTCAGTAATACTGAAAACCGTACAAAATATGATAAATACGGAGAAAACTGGAAACATGGTGAAGAGTATGAAAAAGCTCAGCAGCAACAGAGGCAGTACCAGCAGCAAAACTATGGCGGTGGCGGATTTTCCGGTGCTGATTTTGGGGAGGGCGAAGATTTCTCAGATTTTTTCCAAAGTATGTTTGGTAGTGCTGGCGGAGGTTTCGGGAAAAATTCGAGAGGAAGCTCTTCAGGGAAGTTTAAGGGTCAGGATGTTCATGCCGAACTGAATCTGAATTTAAAAGATGCTGCTCAAACCCATCCGCAGACTTTTGAAATTAATGGTAAAAAAGTGAGAATCACGATTCCGGCAGGCGTGTACGACGGACAGCAAATCAAACTTAAAGGTCACGGAAATCCAGGTTTTAATGGAGGGCCAAACGGAGATTTGTACATCACATTTAATATTCCTGTTGATCCCGATTTTGAAAGAGTAGGGGATGATCTGAAAACCAAGGTTTCGATTGATCTCTATACGGCTGTTTTGGGAGGGGATGTGAAAGTAAATACACTGGATGGAAGTGTCAGTCTTAAGGTAAAACCCGAAACACAAAGCGGAACAACGGTAAGACTGAAAGGAAAAGGTTTTCCAGTGTATAAAAAAGAAGGGCAGTCAGGAGATCTTTTTGTGACTTATGAAGTGAAATTACCTACGGATCTTACCGACAAGCAGAAAGAACTTTTTGAACAACTTAAAAATTCCTAAGCCATGAGTGAAAGAATATCGCGAGAAGAACTCGTAAAAATATACAATATAGAAATCACTTTCTTTGATGAACTGGTCGATTTTGGACTGTTGAATATACAAACCGAAAATGAAACCCGATATATACTCTATGAGGATCTGCCTGTTTTTGAGAAGCTGACCAATTGGCATTATGATCTGGAAATTAATCTTCCCGGTTTGGAAGTCATTAATGATATGCTTAGAAAAATGGAAGATTTGAAGCAGAGAAATCGTGATTTAATGAAGAAACTTTCTGCTATAAGTGATCAATATGAAGATATTTAATTTAGTTTTGTACATCTTTAAAACAAACTAAATATTTCTGAGAAATGAACGCAGGGAAAGTCATCAAATTAAATGTTAACAGAAAGGATTTCGAAGAAATTTATTTCAACGGTCAGCAGGGCAGCTTATTTTTTTCACCAACGACCAGGGGAAAAACGGTGACTACCATTGTAATGGGATTAATCCTGTTGATTCTGTTTTTTTTCAAAGATGATTTAAGCAAAGAGAAATTTGGGATTTTATACTTCGTGAGCTTTTTATTTCTGCTTTGTACAGTATATCTTTCGTTAAGCATCAATAAAGTTTCAAGATGGAAAAAAGAAGTTAACAGATATTTAAAATCTCTGGAAGATTCCAGAATTTATGAAATTACATTTAATGATGAGATTTTTAATGTTAATCTTAATCATCAGGAAGAGCTCAGCAAATGGGAAGATTTTAAGGACTTTGATGTCAACAATGAATTCATTTCTTTAGAGGGGAAATTCAATTATATGTTCCCTAAAAAAGCAATGAATAAGGGAGACTATGAAACGCTTAAACAGGCAGTAAAGAAAAACATAAAACCATAAAAAAATCAGAGCAAACGCTCTGATTTTTCTTTTATATAAAAAGGCTAATCTGCCCTCTTCGTCTTTGGATTAGTCAAGCCAGCCCATTTCCTTCATCCACTCGTCATTGTAGATTTTTCCTACATATCTTGAACCATGGTCATGAAGAAGAACAACAATCACATCATCTTTTGTGAACTGATCTTTCATCTGAATCAATGAAGCAATTGCACTTCCTGCAGAATATCCGCAGAAAATCCCTTCTTCTTTAGCCAGTTTTCTTGCGTAGATAGCACCATCTTTATCCGTTACCTTTTCAAAATGATCAATAACAGACATATCATAATTTTCAGGAATGATGTCTTCTCCGATTCCTTCTGTGATATAAGTGTAAGCATGATCGTAATGAAGTTCACCCGTCTCATGGAATTCCTTCAGAATAGAACCGTAAGTATCCACACCAATAACCTTGATGTCCGGATTTTTCTCCTTAAAGAATGTTCCACAGCCTGTAACCGTACCTCCTGTTCCGGCACCTGCTACAAAATGGGTAAGTTGTCCGTCTGTCTGTTCCCAGATTTCTGGAGCTGTAGATTCATAATGTGCCGTTCTGTTGGATAAGTTGTCATATTGATTCACATACCATCCGTTTTCTGTTTCCTTAGCCAGTCTTTTTGAAACTGAATAGTAAGAACGGGGATCGGTAGGCTTTACGTCAGTAGGACAGACAATAACTTCTGCTCCTACAGCACGAAGGATATCACACTTTTCCTTAGACTGTTTGGAATTGGTTACAAAAATACATTTGTAACCTTTGATTATGGCAGCAAGAGCCAGCCCCATTCCTGTATTTCCTGACGTTCCCTCAATAATGGTGCCTCCAGGTTTTAATCTGCCGTCTTTTTCGGCATCTTCTATCATTTTAAGAGCCATTCTGTCCTTTACAGAATTTCCCGGATTAAATGTTTCTACTTTTGCTAAAACTAATGCAGGAAAGTCTTCTCCTAATACTTTGTTCAGTTTTACAAGAGGCGTATTCCCTATCGTTTCAAGAATATTTTTTGCGTATTTCATAAATGGTTTATAAGCGGTGCAAAGATAAGGCTTTAAAAATTAGCGGAATCATTTAAAGATGATGATTTATAAAGTCAATAGTGGATGATTAATTGATTTTTTCTACTTAAAATCGTTTATTCATTATTTCCTGTTCAGTGCTTTATAAAAGTTAATTATGAATTTTAAATTTTATAAAGTAAAATAAATGGATCATTGCCAATTGAGCATTGAACATTCAACTTTCACTCATACATATTCCGTTTAATTATATTTGATGGCCTTTACCGGAGAAATCTTGCTGATCAGGTAACTCGGAATAATCAGAGCCAGTCCTGAAATAAGCAAAATTCCCAATGAAATGGAAATAATAGCAACAGGATTAAGATCTACAGGAACGGTACTTACATAATAGTTTTCAGGATTAAGCTTTATAATACCGAAGAATTTCTGAAGCAGAATAAGCCCCAGACCGATTGCATTACCATACAGAAGCCCCGGAATCATGATAATCAATGTATAATTAATGAAAGTTGCCCGTATTTGTGAATTGCTTGCACCCAGTGTTTTAAGAAGTCCGATAGAATTTGTTCTTTCAATGATCAGAATTAAAAGGACCATAATGATATTGATGACCACCACAATCAGCATAATGATAATGATCAGTGCAATATTCGTGTCGAAAATACTGATCCAGTCATTGATCTGTGGGAATTTTTCTGTTGCTTTTTCAGCATAGTTTTTATAACCGATCAGTTTTTCAATTTCCGGAAAATCTTTATCGATATCATTTACATTTTTAAAGAATATATCGATTCCGCCTATTTCATCAGGCTTCATTTCCTGGATTTTTCGCACATGATTGATTCCACCGATAACGAACTGCTCGTCGATCATTTTAATATCGGTTTTGTAAATTCCAATGATCCTGAATTTACGGTAGATGGGTTTCTGATCAGCTTTTGAAAATACAGTAACAATGCTGTCATTGACTTTAAGGTGAAGGTCATTGGCTACTTTCTGTGAAATAGTTACATCATTGTTAAAACCCTTTTCCGTTACTTTTGGAGTGGTCCCGGCAACGAGGAATTTTTTGAATCTTAAACTGTCAAAATCCTTTCCAATTCCTTTAAATATAATTCCTGAAAAATTATGCTCATTTCGCATGATTCCCGTTACCGTCGCATACTTCTGAACACTTTCTACATCGGGTAATTCTTTAATCTTCTGAATATTCAGTCCCTGATTGTCAAGTACGGAGGTGTTGTAAGAAGAATTTGACCGTGTAGAACGGACAGTAATGTGTCCGCTGAAATCCGCCAGTCGTTCCTTAATGGCCTTTTTCGAACCGAAGCCCGTAGAGACGGTGATCAAAGAAACAATGATCCCCAAAGCTACAGAAAGCCTGCCGATGAAGATGATAACTCTTGAAAGGTTATTTTTGTTATCTTTGGAAAACGCTATTTTTCTGGAGAAATATAAAGGAAACTTCAAGCTTATGAATTTAGATTTCAAAATTAAAAATTTACTTCTGATTTGCCTAATTTTTTTAGGAGTATTCAACCAATATTATTCTCAGGTTCAGGGAAAATCAGATTTCAAAACCGGAGCAGACCAATCTGAACTGTATCTGCCGTTATTGAAAAATAAAACCATCGGTGTGGTGACCAACCAAACCGGTCTGATGAGTGATAAAAGCTATGTGGTGGATTTTTTAGTAAAAAATAATATTAAAATTAAAACAATCTTCGCTCCGGAACATGGTTTCAGAGGAGATGCAGATGCAGGAGAAAAAGTGAAAAACGGTGTAGATACCAAAACCGGAATCCCTATTATTTCTTTATATGGAAACAATAAAAAACCAAAACCGGAACAGTTAAAAGGTATTGATATCGTTGTTTTTGATATTCAGGATGTAGGTGTAAGATTCTATACTTATATTTCAACCTTAGCGTATTTGATGGAAGCAGGAGCAGAAAATAATGTAGAAATAATGGTGCTGGACCGCCCGAATCCACATGATGGCTATACAGACGGACCGGTTTTAAAAAAGAAATGGTCAAGCTTTGTGGGAATGCATGAAGTTCCTGTAGTATATGGACTGACGATAGGAGAGTATGGGAAAATGGTTAATGGTGAAAAATGGCTGAAAAATGGAGTTCAGGCTAAATATACCCTGATTCCAATGAAAAATTACCATAAAAAACAGCGCTATCCTATTTTAGATAAACCTTCCCCGAATCTTCCGAATGACAAATCCATTAATCTATATCCAAGTCTTTGTTTCTTTGAAGGAACACAGGTTTCCTTAGGAAGAGGTACCAGCCTGCCGTTTCAGATTTACGGATCTCCCTGGACGAAAGAATTTCCTTATCAGTTTACGCCAAAACCTAATTTTGGAGCAAAGGATCCTTTCCTTAATGGAAAATTGTGTTACGGTGAGGATTTATCGACCTATCCCAAAGATCTTAGAGAGCTGAATCTTGAATGGTTGCTAAAGTCTTATAAAAGCTATAAAAATCCACAACAGAGTTTCTTTCTTGAGAACTTATTCTTCGATAAGCTGGCCGGAACTGATGAGTTTAGAAAGCAGATTATCGCTGGAAAATCGATTCAGGAGATCAAAGCTTCATGGAAAGGCGATCTTGAAAAATTTGAAAAGATTCGTAATAAGTATATTAGTTACGAAAACTGATTTTAGTAAAAAACAGCCAATTGTGAATCAGTCTTTCAGTTATAAATTGTACTGACGAATGCTGATTCACAATTGGTTGTTCATTTTTTATCAGTCAAAATCCTGTGGTGGATTTTTATCGTTTTTACCTTTGTTGAAAATCATAAGTCCTAAGGTTAATCCTATGACTCCAACGAAAGCGGTCATTAATGCTCTTTCCAGTTTGTCTGGGAGATCATTTCCAACATAATTCATTAAAAAAAGTATCACAAAAGTGATTACTGATATAATAATATGATTTCTTCCAAAAAGTTTCATGCTGTTATTTTAATTTATAAGAGATCATAATGCCCCCTCTGTATGGGATGATTTCGCCGCTTTTATTAAATTTTTGAGCATAATCATAGCGTTCACCTGTTGAGCGGTCATATCCTTTGTAGAAATCCTGAGAAGAACCCACAGTTGCATAGATATCCATATTCAAACGGTCAGATAATTTAAATTGGTAACCTCCTGTAATTCCTAAAATAAAAGAATATCCCTTTTGGTATAGGTTGGAAGTAATAAATGTTTTCCCCCTGTCATCAGTGATAGGATTGTCTGACCAGTAACTCCATTTCTGAGCATTGAATGCAGATACTGCTATATTGGCACCAACGTACCATTTACTGAACGCCTGATTGAAATAGTACCTTCCTTCTACAGAAAGAGAATAGTACTGCATTTCATGTCCTGCAAAAGATTTCCATGGAGATACAAGGACATCCCCTTGCAGGGTGATTTTTGATGTTAGCTGTTTTTCAAGACCAACATTGATCACTCCAATGGGAGCCAGTAGGGCATTTCCTTTAATGTAAAGACTTTTTTCCTGTTCTTGTTCCTGAGCTGTGAGCATTCCCAAAGACAGGAGTGCTATAGACGTGATAAGAAATTTGTGATTTGGCATTTATTTTATTTGTTTCAGTAATTCTTCTGCGAGTTTGGAGTCTTTACCAGTCTGAACTGCCATATTTTTGGACATTTCAGCGTAGGTTTTTGCCATCTCCTTATTCCCGGTCAGAAAATAGAGCTTTGCAAGAATATACGTGTTTTCCGGTGTTTCACTGCGCATTACTGATTTTTCAGCCCATTCTGAGGCTTTCTTTAGTGACGCAGGATTTTTGATATGATCACCGAATACCCATGCTGCTCTCAGCAGCTCATTGGGCTCAAATGCATCGGAATTTTGGTAATACTCTAACGCCGCCTTTTCAAATTCGGGAAAATTGGCATTTTGCTCGTAGTAACTGAGTTTCGTCTGGTTTAGTTTGGATTGTGCGAGTTGCTTTCCCACTAACGGTTCTGCCGTCTTCATGAAATACTCCTCGTTTATTCTTTTGTTTTTATCGTCAATAGATTGCTCTACAATTTTTGAAAGTTTAAGCTGACTGTCGAATTCATTATAAGTATCTTCAGGAAGATATTTGATGATGTCTGCTTTTCTTGAGGTAAATGTTTTGTAATTATTGTCTTCTGTTGATTTTACAAAGTAAAGAAGCAGTCCTACTTCTTCTTTTGATATTTCATCGGTTGCCTTTTTATTTTCAAAATATCTCTCTGAAGCTTTTTTTGCAAAATCATAATCTGAAGATGAATTCAGCTTCATAATATTGATCAGGAATTCGGGGTCTTTTTCTCCTTTGGCAAAACGTTCCTTTAAAGAACCTTTTTTATTTCCAGGCGAATTGATATCCTGAGCCATAGTTACAAACATACTTTCTTCCATATACCCCGTATTTTGTGAAACAAGCTCACCTTCACCATTCAGGAACAGGTAAGTGGGATAGGAACGCACTCCGTATTTGGCTGCGATTTCTCTTCCTTCACCTTTTTCCATATCGAACCTTGCATTCACAAAATTAGCATTGAAATAATCCCCGACAGATTTTTTGGTAAATACGTTCTTTTCCATCATCTTGCATGGTCCGCACCATGTAGTATAAGCATCGACAAAAACCAGTTTTTTTTCTTTTTTTGCCTTTGCTATAATGTCTTTGAACGGTAATTCCTGAAATTGTATAGCTTCCTGAGCCATGATAACGGCAGAGCAGAAAACAAATACTCCGGAAATGATCTTCTTCATTTTCAAATTAGATTTGTAGGCGAAGATAGTTATTTTCCAAATTATAGACGACGAATTTATACCGACAGCCTCTATATTAACGAATTTTAAGACAGACAGTATGTTTCTAAAATAAATAAACAGGCCGAAACCTGTTTAATACTTTTAAAGTTGATGATTGATTAAGAAACAGCTTCCACTGCTTCTTTGATCAGTTCTGTGATCTCTTTTGGATGAGTAGCCAATGAAGCGTGACTGGCATCCAGGTGGATGATCTTCTTAGCATTCATTCTTTCTGCCATTTCCTTTTCCGTGGCTGGCGGGATCATTCTGTCGTTATCAGACACCTGATACCAGCTTGGTTTTGTTTTCCATGCAGGCTCTCCGGCTTCAGCAGCGAAAATACTTCCGTGAATTGGTTTTTGAGATAAAGACATCACTACAGAATCTTCCGGATTCAGATCCTGAGCAAAGCTTTCATGGAATTGATCATATTTTATCCATAAGAAGCCTTTTTCATCAGGGACAATATTAGCTGCGCCTGAAGGCTGCTCTCTGCGCCCAAAAATACTTCCTAAGCTTTCTCCTTTATCCGGTGCAAAAGCAGCAATATAAACCAATCCCACAACTTTATCATGATTTCCAGCTTCTGAAATAACGGCACCTCCATAAGAATGACCTACTAAAAGTACTTTCCCTTCCTGTAAATCGATCAGGTCTTTTGTTTTTTGAATATCTTCGTCCATAGATGTTAATGGATTCTGAACACTGCGTACTTTATAACCTTCGCTGTGAAGATTTTCAATAACGTGTCTCCAGTGAGATCCGTCTCCCCAGGCTCCGTGAACTAAAATAATTGTTACATTTTTGTTTTCCATATTTTTATTCTTTACATTTTGTATGACAAATCTAGGAGTATAATTTGTAAAAAATGTTCACTTTAGTTAACGTTTTAAAGTTCTGTTTCGGATTCTGCTTAATGACTGTGGTTTTACTCCGAGATAGCTTGCAATATGTTTCTGGGCAACAAGCTGAAAGATTTTCGAATTTTCTGTTAATAAGTTGTTGTACCGTCTTTCTGGAGAATAGTATAACAGTTCTTCAATTCTTTTTTTTGCATTCAGATAAATTACTTCAGTCATTTTTCTTCCGAATTCCTGCCAGTAAGCATCTTTTTTATAAAGCTTCTGAAGATCGTCTTTATGAAGCAGGAGAACCTCGGAGTCTTTAACGGCTTTGATGTTCATTTTTGATTTGGTATGACAGAGGATACTTTCGTAATCAGTAAAAAAATAATTGTCAAAATGAAAATTGAAGTTGACGTCCTCACCACTTTCATTAATGTAGAATGTTCTCATGAAACCGGTTTTCAGAAATCCAAGATACTGACATTCTTCACCTTCTTTAAGGAAAAAATCAGATTTTTTATAAACTGTTTCACGCAGGTAACTACAGAATTCCGCATAATGCATTTCATCAACGAGAAATAGCGGACCATATTTAGAATATTCATCAAGGATGTTTTTCATAATTGTAAATTAAACTGTCTTATAAATGCCCGGGCATTTTAATAAAAAAAGCAGATTCAAATACTAAATTATTAAAAACTGATGAAAAGAAGAATATAATAAATAGAGAAAGGGACAATAAAAAATAAGCTTTAGAGATGAAGAACGAAGTACATTGTATCAGTCCGATATTGTTGCTCCAAATATTTTGATTTAAAATAAAAAAAAACCGCCTTTAATAAGGCGGTTTTGTGGTTTCTCCAGGAATCGAACCAGGGACACATGGATTTTCAATCCATTGCTCTACCAACTGAGCTAAGAAACCAATTGTTTCGTTGTTTATTGTGGGTGCAAAAGTATAATATTTTCCAATACCGCGCAAGTTTTTTTATAAATTATTTTCAAAAAATGGCTTGGGTAGGGCGTTTTTGTAATTCAATGATTTGGTCATCAGTTATTTGGGTTCGTTTATAATTTTCCGGGCATTTTCATTTTCAGGATTCAATTCAAGTGATTTTTTATAATTTTCTAAAGCTTCCTTCTTTTGACTAGTTTTTAAAAGTATTTCACCATAGCTGTCATAAGTGTTCCATGCCTCCGGGTAGAGCTGGGTATTTAATTTAAAGATTTTCAGAGCATCAGTGATCTTGCTATCTCCGACCAGCCTGTATCCGAAATTATTAATCTCGTTTTCACTTGTATTGTATGAAGATTGGATGCCTTTTTTATGTTCAGCTTTAATAAGGGTGATAAGCTTGTCAATTGAATTTTCAGAAGTATAGGCATCGTTTAATGAAGTTTGGTTCATTTCTCTTTCTTTCTGCTCCTGTTCTTTGAGTGTTTCTACACTGTAGTATTTCCTTTGTTCGTCGGTGATTTTTGAGGTGTCCATTTTATATCTGGCCCATTTTGAGTTGGTCGTTTTATCTTTGATGAACTGGGTTCCATAGATCTGTGGCTTTTTTCTGTACATAAGATCTCTGTCTACTGCCGCTGCATACCACCATCTGTCGAGACTTGGATCCATTTTCAGAGCTTTTTCAAAGCTTTTGACTGCCATTCCCGAAGAAATGGTATCTCCGCCATGCTGAAACACAATACCGGAATTAAAGTTGTCTTTTGCGGTTTTTACTTGATCTTCTTTAAGCAGAACAAAAATCCTGACGCGTCTTAAGCTGTCTTCCCTGCTTAAGGTTTTCCAGTTGATTCTGTCCGCTTTTCTTGCGTTCTGATCATCATCTGCCATTTTTTGAAGTTCAGGGTTATCATGCGTCTGTGAAAATGTCTTAACGGCAAGCAGCAGCAAAAGAAAAGTCAGAAATTGAATCTTTTTGTTCATGTATTTTGGATTTGATTATTTAGTTTGATGGCTTAAATGTATAAAAATATTACGTTCAGAAGAATAAAATATATTACGAATGAAAACTCTGCTGTTGTGGATGAATGCTTAAGGGATCAAAAAACTTTTAAAGCTTATGAAAAATGAAAGGAGTACTTCGATTGACAAGCACAAAAAAACCTCTAAAATGAATTAGAGGTTTTAAAGTGGTTTCTCCAGGAATCGAACCAGGGACACATGGATTTTCAATCCATTGCTCTACCAACTGAGCTAAGAAACCATTATATTTTTGTTGACTTACTTCGTTGTTTTAAAGTGATGCAAAAGTAGTAAGTTTTCTTATATGAAGCAAGTATTAACAGTACTTTTTTTTAATAAAAATAAAACTTACTGATTTTCAGGTGAATTATTTTCCTGTTCTTTTCTGATATGATCGCTCATCTCCTCCAATACAGGCTTTATCGTACTTTCCGGAAGATCACTGATCCTGATATACATCAATCCGTCTATGGCATCATTGAAGTTGGGGTCAACATTAAAAGCAATTACTTTAGCATTCTGCTTGATGTATTTTTTGATCAGAACAGGCAGCCTTAGTTCAGGTTCCAGGTCATCAATGATCTTGTCCAGTTTATTAAGATCAGACTCCATTTCCTCAAAAAAGATATTCTTATCCCTGTCACGCAGTTTTACTTTATACTCATTTTTAGGAGTGATATATTGTGCTACTGCGGAGTCGAAATAGTTGGAACGCATGAATTCAATCATCAGAGATTTTGAAAACTCTGAAAACTTATTGGATATACTTACGCCGCCCATCAGAAATTTATGGTCAGAATTTCTTAAACACACATGTACTATTCCTCTCCATAAAAGAAAGAGTGGAAGCGGCTTCTGTTGGTATTCTTCGCTAATGTAAGCACGGCCCATTTCAATCACTTTCTTAAAGAATGGGTGAATGTCCTGTTCGAACTCAAACAAAGAGCTTGTATAGAATCCTTTGATGCCATATTTCTTCATTACGTCCTTACCCAATGCCATTCTATAAGCTCCGGCAAGTTTTTCGGCACTGTTGTCCCAAAGGAAAAGATGATGATAATGCTTATCGTATTCGTCAAGGTCAAACGGAAGATTGCTTCCTTCACCTACGGCACGAAAAGTGAGCTCTCTCTGGCGCCCGATCTCTCTCATCACAGACGGAATTTCCTCGTAAGTTGTGAAATAGATTTCGTAATTACCGTTACTGAAAAGCATTTTGTCTGTACCTCTCAGCCTGTTGATGTCCTTAAGAATATCTTCTTTTGGGGTTTCGTCGATAATATTCTGTACAATATTCTCTTCTCTTAACAGGGGGAATTTTACCGTTAAATTTTTAAGATTGATACTTTGCGCAAGTGATTTTCTCTTTTCGTAATAAGATTTCATCATGTATACCTTACGCTTAAGGAATTCACCAAGTTCTTCAATGGTTTCCATTTCATCCATCGCTTTTACGGTGATTGGTTTTCCAATTCTGATTCTGATGGGTTTTTCCCGATCGTTCATCATTTCGGCTGGAAGCATCAGTGTCTGTAAGCTTGGGTGCAGCTTTGCTACCTGGTAAAAAAGGCGGCTGTTTTTGGCGTGGAAATATAAAGGAACTACCGGTACTTTAGCCATTCTGATTAGTTTAAGTGCAGGTTTTTCCCATTCTCTATCCAGAATTTCTCCGTAAGGATTGTTTTTATTGGATACTTCTCCTGCGGGAAAAATACCGACACACCCTCCGTTCTGAAGGTGTTTCAGTGTTTCTCGCATACCGGAAGTACTGCTGTAAGCTTCTTTTTTGTTTTCAAAGGGATTGACGGAAATAACATACGGTTCCATAGGTCTTATTTTTTCCAAAAGGAAATTCCCCATTACCTTAAAATCCGGACGTACTTCCGAAAGGATCTTGCACATTAAAATTCCATCAATAGCACCCAGTGGATGATTTGAGACCAAAATAAACGGGCCCGTTTTGGGAACTTTAGCAAGATCTTCTTCAAAAGCGATATAACTTAAGTTTCTTTCTCTTACAAATGAGTCGAAAAAGTCTTTACCTTCTTTATCTTTTAATTTATCGTATAACCTATTAACTTCATTTATTTTGGCAATACTCATCACGGCAGATGCAACCGGGTTTTTTAGGAACCCGATTTTGCTTAAGCCGGAAGCTGTGATAAGATCGTTTTTCGAAATTAAACTCATATGTGTTTAGTCGCAGTTAAAATTATTGTGTTACCATTTGAACCGTATTTTTGGAAATCTGTTCCAATAATACATTTTTTTCCTGGTAAAATTTGTCAATATGATCCATCTTCGCATTTCTTACTGTGAATAAAGATACATTTTTAACTGCTTTGGTTTTAAATATTTTTTGAAGTTCATCATTAAGCTCATCAACCTGATCGAATTTATCTTCCAGACATAGAGCCAATGAGATGGCAGAATTCTGCATCAGAGAAACTTTGATCTTATATTTGGAAAGATACCCAAAAATAAGACTCATATGGTCTTCTGCAATAAATGAGAAGTCTCTGGTTGAGATTTTTAAAAGAACCTGATTTTCCTTTAAAATATAAGATTCCTCATGCTGGTTTTTATCTGAAGCCCCTACTTTAGTTCCTTCTTTGGTAGGATCTACAAAAGATTTTACATAAAAAGGAATTGCCTTTTGTTGTAATGGCTGTAATGTTTTTGGATGGATGACACTTGCCCCGTAATACGCTAATTCAATCGCTTCTTCATAAGAAATATTAGAAAGAAGAGAAACATCACTGAACTTTCTTGGATCTCCTGTCATTACTCCCGGAACATCTTTCCAAATGGTCATAGCTTCAGCATTCAGACAGTATGCGAAAATAGCGGCAGAGTAGTCAGAGCCCTCTCTTCCTAAAGTCACTGTGAAATTGTTATCATCAGAACCGATGAAACCCTGGGTTACATAGCAGATTTCAGTATTTAACGTTGAAATAAATTCTTCTGTTTTTGCCCAGTCTACAGTACCTTCTCTGTATGAATTATCAGTTTTGATATAATCTCTGGCATCCAGCCATTGATTGGTAAACTGAATTTCGTTCAGGTATTCACTTAATATTTTTGTAGAGATCATTTCCCCGCAGCTTACCACCTGATCATAGACGAAACTGTAGTTAGGAGATTTATTTCTTCTTAAAAAAGAATCGATATCATCGAAAAATACATTGATCTCTGCAAAAACTGCATGATTTTCAGGAAACAGACCGTCCGCAATCTCGATGTGTTTTCGTTTTATCTTTTCAATTTCAGTTTGATAGTTATCCTTCTTGAAATAAAGTTCTACAACTTTTTCCAATTCATTCGTCGTCTTGCCCATCGCTGAAATAACCAGCAGACACTTGGCAAATCCCTGGCTTTGTAAAACCATAGACACATTTTTTACACTCTCGGCATCTTTCACAGATGCGCCACCAAACTTGAAAATTTTCATTAATTTGTTAAAAATAAAATTGTTAGATTAAAAATTACATGAGTTTTTTACGGACGTCAAAATTATAAATTTACAATGAGATATGAAAGAGTCTGGCGATTGTAGGGAATTAAGATTTTATTAAAATTGAGACTTGATGAGTATTATGATAATTTCATTGATTTATTGTCATCAAATGGGGATTAATAATACAGTGTTTTTTTTATGTGTATGATCTGGGCATCTTTGTATTGATTTGGAATACAGTAGTTAAGGTGTTTTGTAATAAAAGCTTTCTTTCTCCGATAAATTTTCCGAAATTTGGGGAAAACGTAAAAAGAAAAATATGTCAAATCAACCATTACAGACTTTAGGAGAATTTCTTATAGATAAACAGGAAGACTTTCAGTATTCTACGGGTGAATTTTCTCGTCTTCTAAGTGCAATAAGATTGGCTTCGAAAGTGGTAAACAGAGAAGTAAATAAGGCCGGAATTGTGGATATAACAGGAGCTGCCGGAAACCAGAATATTCAGGGTGAAGAACAGCAGAAACTTGATGTAATTGCCAATGAAATTTTTATTACGGCTTTGTCTCAAAGAGAGGTTGTTTGCGGTATTGCTTCTGAGGAAAATGATGATTTTATTGACATTAAATGTGGAGAAAACGGTCATCTAAGCAAATATGTTGTACTGATCGATCCTTTAGACGGATCTTCGAATATTGACGTCAATGTTTCTGTAGGAACTATTTTCTCTATTTACAGAAGGGTAACAGAACCGGGAACTCCTGTTCAGTTAGAAGACTTCCTTCAAAAAGGGATTAATCAAATTGCAGCTGGATATGTAATCTATGGTTCTTCTACCATGATCGTTTACACCACTGGAAATGGCGTCAACGGATTTACTTTGGACCCTTCACTGGGAACCTATTATCTTTCCCACCCTAATATGACATTTCCTAAGATGGGAAAAATTTATTCCATCAATGAAGGAAACTACATCAAATTCCCTCAAGGTGTTAAAAACTATCTTAAGTATTGCCAGATGGAAGAAGGAGACCGTCCTTACACGTCAAGATACATTGGTTCTTTAGTAGCTGATTTTCACAGAAATATGTTGAAAGGAGGGATTTATATTTATCCTTCTTATTCCCAGTCTCCAAACGGAAAACTGAGATTATTGTACGAATGTAATCCTATGGCATTCCTTGCTGAACAGGCTGGAGGAAAAGCCACTGACGGATTCAGAAGAATTCTTGAAGTAGAACCTACAGAGCTTCACCAGAGAATTCCGTTTTTCTGCGGTAGCATTCAGATGGTAGAAAAAGCAGAGGAATTTATGCGGATTGACAGTGTGAAATAATGAAAGCAGCATATTCTAGATATTTATTAGAATTTAAACGCCCGAGCGGAACGTCTCGCGGCGTTTTGCATGAAAAAGAGACTTTTATTCTCGAAGTTGAAAGCAATGGGAATAAAGGAACAGGAGAATGCGCTTTGTTCAGAGGGTTGAGTTTTGATGACAGATCGGATTATGAAGAAAAATTGCAATGGCTATGTGAAAACATACATCAGGATTATCTGTTTCTAAAAGAAGAACTGAAAGAATTTCCCTCAATATGGTTCGGATATGAACAGGCACTTCTGAATCTGAAGAATGGAGATCACCTTTATTTTCCAAGTGAGTTTACGGAAGGGAAGTCGGCTATCAGAATCAATGGATTGATTTGGATGGGAGATATCCATTACATGGAAGAACAGATTCGGGAGAAACTTGACAAAGGATTTCACTGTATCAAACTGAAAATAGGAGTCGATTGGGAATCGGAACATAAAATTCTTCAAAAACTAAGAGAAAAATTTTCAAAAGATCAACTGGAGCTTCGTGTGGATGCCAACGGTGGATTCAGCAGAAAAGAAGCAGAAACTGTTTTGCAGCAACTTGCAGATCTTCATATTCATTCTATTGAACAGCCCATAAAAGCAGGCAATTGGGAGGATATGGCATTACTGTGTGCCGGAACTCCTACTCCTATTGCTTTAGATGAGGAATTGATCGGGATTACAGATCGTATTAAAAAGGAAAAACTCCTGGAAACCATTAAACCCCAATATATTATTCTTAAGCCAGCTTTGGTTGGTGGTTTTGCAGGTTCGGATGAGTGGATTTCTGTTGCAGAAGAAAGGCACATTGACTGGTGGATCACATCAGCACTTGAAAGCAATATAGGTCTGAATGCAATCGCACAGTATACCTTCACAAAAAACAATCCGATGCCACAGGGTTTGGGCACCGGATCTCTGTTTGTAAATAATTTTGAATCTGTTTTAGAACTGAATAATGAATTGCTCAGGTTTAAAACGGGTAAAGAGATTGATTAAATTTCCGGGCAGACAGGATTATTCATATGGTCGTCATCCCAAGATCTGCAACATCTTTTTCTTGGATCCCAGCTGGTGCAGCCGATGGGGATGAGACCTCCTTTAATTGTTTTCAGCTCTGCCTTTTTTAGTTTTTTCATGTTGGTTAGATTTTTCATAATAAAGATTTTAATTTGAATTGGTGTAGTAAATATCAAATTCTTATTGTTATTATGCAAGAGTTTAACTTAATTTAACTAAATTCACGGTGTAGGGATTTGTGTTTGGTGCCGGGTGGTTTTCTTCAGTGAAGGAAATTACGAAATATGGAAAATAATTTTTTATTCCGTATATAATAGGGAAGATAATAGCGAGTCGAAAATAAGGATAAAGTAGTATTACGATCGGATAGTCTTTATTTTAAGGATTAATAATTTTCTAATTAAATCACGTCTTTTACGAAAATTGCCTTCTTAATATAATTTAATAAGTAAGAAAACTTCTTTTTTATTCTTCTCATGATAAAATTTGTATTTCTCTGTTTAATGAAAATTTACAATCTCTATGCCAATTTAAACATTGGTTTAAAGTTTAACATATGATTCATTTCATGGTCATTTTTTAATATATTGTTAAGAAATAATTGTGAAACTATTTTCGTTATCTTTTGATCTTCCGGCAATTAAATTCCTGTCAATACCATATAAGTTCTGGAAAATATCATTTTGTACCATCGAGCTGGACAGATATCCCCAGTGATTTCCTATTTCATATTTAAAGCTGCTCAGAACATCATCTTTCACGAAAGTACAATCAATAACAGATACGATATCTTTGAATCTTTCAATGTCTCCAGGTCCGTTTTTGCCCAACCTTGGAGTCAGAATGTTTTTGGTGAATTGTGAAATTCCCAAAATCGTATCTTTTCTGTTTAAATAAATCGAAACACGGTTGGCTAATAATGGGAGTTTATTGAATGAGTCTTCAGAATCTTCGAAAACTTTATACGTTACATCAGAATTCAGAAGGAGTACCTGATCAATAACGCGTAATATATTTTCCTTTTTAAGACTGTACAGCATACTTTGCAACACTCTGTTTCCCATAGAGTGAGCCATCAGATGTATCCTTTGATTGCAGGGAGCCAGATCACGGTTGGAAAAAATATCTTTTAAAAACTGGGTGTAAAAATAAAACAGCCTCACTAATGATGATCCGGAATTGATGCTTGATGCTTTATCATCAAAATAGGTCAGCGGAACAATGCTGCTTGATGCCGGCCAGCTCACGAAAAGAATGTGTTCAACAGGCGACGCCGGATTATCAATAAACAGCTTTTTAAGATCTGTAATTGCTTTTAATTCATCATCAAAATCATAGGCGTATCCATGAATGAAAATCAGTACATCGCTACGGTTTTTTGTGGAAGACATATTCTTATAGAGTTCATAGAACATTCTTTGGGTTCCTCCCAGATTGATGGCTGTAAGTTTTGATTTCCTGATCCCTTTTTCGTTTTGGAGTACTTCAAGAACATCCTGATAACCCTGTTTTTCAGGTTCAGAAAATAAAGTATAGTTTAGAATATTGCGGTTGCTGTATTCTTTTTTCTTTTTCGCCGCTGCCGTTGGTTCTTTATAAGTGTCAAAATCACATTTTGCGATTCTGAAATTGGGAATAGAGTATTCATCATTAGAAAATGAATCTTCTTTTTCGCCTTTATGTCGGACGATCTTACGATTGCTTAGGATATAAACAGCCATAGTCAGTAATTTTTAGAAACGGTTTGTTAGTTTTCTCTAAATTAATAAAAAATATTGAATTATCATCAGTTTAGCTTTTAAATTATCATTTCCGTAAGCCCTAAATTTTCCGTAACTTTGTAAAACTTTTTTTGCATACAATAAAAGCTAATTTAATAATGGAAGAAGAAAAAAAATCACTCAATTTTATTGAGCAAATTATTGAAGATGATATCGCAAACGGTCTGAGAAAAGATCAGATTCGTTTTCGTTTTCCCCCTGAACCCAATGGATACCTGCATATTGGTCATACGAAAGCTATCTGCATCAACTTTGGTCTGGGTGAAAAATACAACGCTCCCGTAAACCTTCGTTTCGATGATACAAATCCTGAAAAAGAAGAACAGGAATTCGTAGATTCTATTAAAAAAGACGTTGAATGGCTAGGTTTCAAATGGGATAAAGAGCTGTATGCATCCGACTACTTCCAGCAGCTTTACGAATGGGCTGTACAGATGATTAAAGAAGGAAAAGCTTATGTAGATGAGCAGCCGTCTGAAGTGATCACAGAACAGAGAAAGAATCCTGCAGAACCGGGAATAGAGTCGCCGTTCAGAAACCGTCCGGTAGAAGAATCTCTTGATCTTTTCGAAAGAATGAAAAACGGAGAATTTGAAGAAGGGACTATGTCTCTTCGTGCACAGATCGATATGGTTTCTCCAAATATGAACTTACGCGATCCTGTCATGTACAGAATCCTGAAGAGACCACACCACAGAACAGGTACAGCATGGAAAATTTATCCGATGTACGACTGGGCCCATGGAGAATCTGATTATCTGGAACAGGTGTCACATTCATTATGTTCATTGGAATTTGAAAATCACAGACCTCTTTACAACTGGTATCTGGAGCAGGTATACGACGAATCAAAAGTGGCGCCTAAGCAAAGAGAATTTGCAAGGATGAACGTTTCTTATATGATCACTTCCAAAAGAAAACTACAAAGGCTTGTTGCTGAAAATGCAGTGACGGGTTGGGATGATCCAAGAATGCCTACGATCTCAGGAATGAGAAGAAAAGGTTTCACTCCGGCATCGATTAAGAATTTCATTGAAAAAGTAGGAGTTGCCAAAAGAGAAAACCTGATCGAGATTCAATTGCTTGATTTCTGTGTACGTGAAGATCTGAATAAAGTGGCGAAGCGTGTCATGGCAGTCGTAGATCCGGTGAAACTGGTCATTGAAAATTATCCTGAAGGTAAGGAAGAATGGCTTGAAACTGAAAATAATCCTGAACAGGAAAATGCAGGGACAAGAGAAGTTCCTTTCTCAAGAGAATTATATATCGAAAGAGAAGACTTTAAAGAAGAAGCCAATAATAAATTCTTCAGACTTAAATTAGGCGGAGAAGTTCGTTTAAAATCTGCTTATATTATCAAAGCAGAGAGAGTAGAGAAGGATGAAAATGGAGAAATTACCACGATTTATGCTACTTACGATGAAAAAAGTAAGTCCGGAAGCGGAACAGAGGAAAGCTTAAGAAAAGTAAAAGGTACACTTCACTGGGTATCTGCTACTCATGCAATCCCGGTAGATGTAAGAATCTATGATAAACTTTTTACTGTTGAGCAGCCTGATGCAGAGAAGGATGTGGACTTCCTGAACTTCATCAATCCTGAGTCGGTAACGACTATTAAGGGGTTTGCTGAACCAAGCTTAAAGGACGTGGCTGTAGGAGAGCCCCTTCAGTTCCAAAGAATTGGATATTTTACAAAAGATCAGGATTCTACGGATTCTAATCTTGTATTTAACCGTACAGTAACATTGAAAGATTCTTTCAAACCGGAATAAATCTAAAAAATAATCAATATAAAAAGCAGGACTTTCGATAGATCCTGCTTTTTTGTTTTAGTCTAAACCATTATAATTCTATATTGATTTACAAATAAAATTCATCTGTTATTTCAAAAAATCTTTATCCTGATAAGCCGGATTTGGGTACTTATAAAACCCTTCACCGGTAAGAACTCCCATTTTTCCTCTGTCAAGATAATCTTCTTTCAGCTTTTGAACAGCTTTCAGTTTCAGAGGATCCTGAGTTTCTTCAGCCTGCATTTTATTGATATTGTATGCTGTTGTAATTCCTACTACATCAAGGATACCGAATGGTCCTGCCGGCGCTCCGGTTGCTACCATCCATGTTTTATCTATGGTTTCGATATCTGCTACTTCGTTGATCCAGAGATTGACTGCAGCGTCAAGTAACGGTACCAGTAAAGAATTAACAATGTAACCTGGCTGTTCTTTGTAGATAGGCAGCGCAACCATTCCAATAGCTTTTGCGAAATGGAGAACAGAATCGAATACTTCGGGTGAAGTTCCGGGATGTTTCATAACTTCTCCGGTATTATGCTTCCAGATTTCATTGGCAAAATGGAGTGCTACGAATTTTTCCGGTCTTCCTGTAACCTCTGCGAACTGACTTGGAAGCAGAGTGGAAGAATTGGTGGCAAAAACTGTTTTTTCAGGTGCTGCTTTAGCCAACTTTTCGTAAAACTCAATTTTGATTTCCGGATCTTCCGGAACAGCTTCAATCAAAAGATCTGCATCTTTTACTGCATCCTCAAGATTTGAGGAATAACTTAAGTTTTTATGCGTTTCATCAATCTGTTGTTGTGTGGCTTTAAGGTCTTCTTTGAAAGAGTCACTCAGCCCCGTGAACTTACTTTTTGCTTTTTCTAAAACTTCATCACTGATATCATAAACAGTAACATGAAATCCGTGGAATGCAGCCTGAAAAGCAATCTGGTATCCCAGTACGCCACTGCCGGCTACAGTTATATTTTTAAAATTCATGAGATTTATTTTTTGGGTTATAAAGAAAAACCGGACCGATATAATCTGCCCGGTTTTGATGATTAAATGTTATCCTTTTATTCCTTTGATCCAATCCTGGAATCTCCCAACCTGCTCCGTAAGGAAAGATTCGTGTTCTTCTTTTTCCTCAGGGCGGTCTACTAAAATATGTTCAAAGTAGCTTCCTTTCAGTACTTTTCTTAAAATACCTTCGCCTAAGAACGGTTTATAGTCGTTCAGAGCTTGCGTTGCTTTTAATAAATGTCGGATGTCATACTGCAGCGGGTTAATATCGGGAACCTGTTTATTCAGATTAAGAAGACTATATACTGCAATTCTTGCTGTTCTTACGGAACTTTCCATGGTAAATACCACATCATTATTCGTTTCTACAAACTGTCCTACCAACCCTAAATTCTTACAGCCTTCAGGAACTACTCTTGGACGGTCACCCTGAGCTCTAGGCATGAACATAGAAGTAATGTATGGCATAAATGAAATGCGGACAATTGTATTCTCTATCACATTATCCAGTTGATCAATGATTCCTAAATGGTATGAAAGTTCTGCAAGGATTTCGTTTCCGGTACACTCAGGCATTGTTTTTTTGATGTAGTTTCCTTCTTTGTCCATCAGAAGGGAATATACCCATACAACAAGGATATCATCCGGCTGGGTAGGGAAGTGCGGCTGTCTGTTGCAGGTGAAACTCATTACCCAGTTAGAGTCTGTAATGGTAATGATACCGCCGGTAGCTGTTCTTCCGGAATATGGGTCATTAACGCATAATTCTTTTAATTTTTCAGTAAAAGCAGAAGGTCGGCACGTCAGTGTAGCAGATTCCCAAGAAGATTTTTTTATGTTGCTGCAGAATTTTTCTGGTTTTCCGAAGACTTCTGATTTAGCCGCCAGATTTTTCCAAAGCATCCATCCGGCACCTTGTCCTGCGCTGCTGTTGTCGATAGTAATTTCAGGAGCATTATTATTATCACCATAGAATGTGCTTTCCGTCATAGATCCTGTCGTTACAATCACGTAATCTTCTTTTCCGATAGGGATTTTAACTTCCTTACCATCCTGTTCCGTGATAATACCTTCTACCGTTTTTCCTTCGGTATTGATATGAATATCTAAGTCTTTTACCAAAGTATTGAACTCTATCTGGACTCCTTTTTCAACAAGGAAATTTTTCAGAGGTGTAACATAGGTATCGTATTGGTTGTATTTCGGGAATACCAGACAGGAGAAGTCTTTCATTCCGTCGATAGCGTGAAGGAATCTGTGCATATACAGTTTCAGTTCCAGTAAACTGTGCCAGTTTTCAAAGGCAAACATAGTACGCCAGAAGAACCAGAAGTTACTTTTAAGGAAAGATTCTGCAAAATAATCTTCAATTGTAAGATCGTCAAGCTCCTCTTTTTTCTTTAATAAAAGTTTAACGATAGCCAGCTGATCTTTTTTATCAAGTCCGAATTTGCTGAAATCCTGGATCTGTCCCTGATTATTAATCAGTCTTGCTTTAGAATAGTTGGGATCATTGTCATTGATCAGACGGTATTCATCAAGTACACTGTAAGGAGCAGGTAATTCGAGGGCTGGAATATCCTGGAACATATCCCATAGGTTTTCATAAGTCATATCCATTTCTCTTCCTCCACGGATGATGTACCCGTCTTTTGCATTTCCCGCACCATCGAGTGAGCCTCCTTCTACATCAAGCTGATCAAGGAAAATAATATTTTTTCCAGGAACATGTCCGTCGCGGATGAAATAGTATGCTGCAGACATTCCTGCAATACCACTTCCTACAATATAGATTTTACTGTTTTCGTAAGATTTGAAAGGAATTCCTTTATTACGTTGGTAATTTCCGATTTGGTCCGAAAAAGGCATAGTCTTTTCAGGCGTGTTAATCTGAACTTCTTTGCTGGAATCCGGTTCATGGTTTACTTTTCCGAATTGTTCTGAAGCATTTAAAATTTTGTCGAATTTTGAATTGATCGTACTCATTTTGTATTGTTTTAATTAACAGTATAAAGGTACCTCGATTCAGGACGCAGGATATATCCCTAATGTCAGAATTGTTATCCCCAAATTCTTATGACTGGATATTTTCCCTGTTTCTGTATTCGGAAGGGGAGAGGGAAGTATGTTTTTTGAAAAAACGGCCAAAAGCTGATGCGGAATTAAACTGCAGTTCAAAAGCGATTTCGGAAATGGTAATATCAGGATTACCGAGCATCACATAGGCTTCTTTCAGCAGCGTATCATCGATCACCTGATGAGGTGTTTTCCCGCTTGCTTTTTTGATGACTTCGATAAGGTATTTACTGGAGACGCAAAGCTGATCGGCATAAAACTGCACAGTTCTGTGCTGTCTGATGTTTTCACGGATCATAGCGGTGAATTTTAAAAAGATATCCTTTTTGCCATCCTCTTTTTCACTATTCAGATCCGTTTTCTTTTCCATGATATCGGCAGTTTCCAAAAGAAGATTAAAAATAATGGTGCGTACAATCTCTTCTGTAAATTTCCCCTGCTTCTTCGATTTCTTTTTGAGGTAATCCAATAAACTCTGAAGTAATTCGGAATTTTTTTCATTGGTTTTTACAATACTGTAGGAACCTTTAGAGAAAAGATTCATCTTCTCAATAATAAAAGGATTTGAAATATTTTTGATCAGAAAATTTTTGTCGAAAAAGAGCAGTTTCATTTTAAAGTCGTGGCTGGTCTTCAAAAATTTCACAATGGTAGATGGTGCGGCAACAAGAAAGGAATGGGCATCAACATGATATATTTCGTTATCAATTTCGAGGCTTATTTCTCCGGCTGTACAGATGCATAAAGCATAATAGTCCATTCTGAATGGTGCATCGGGAAAATCAAAAATAGGATTTCCAGAAGAGATGTAATAAGACTGCCGGCAGTCAATACTATAAAACGATAGCGTATCATGTAAATTTTCGTAGGTTATCATTTGAGTGTATTGATTCGGTTAAATTTTGACTATTTATACAATGGCTTAGGGGTGAAAAGTACCGTTGTTACTGCAATTTACGAAAATTATAAACGGTTACTCAATTGTTGTTTGTTAAATATTAATTGAATTCGCCTTAACCTAGTATATTTTTATTTCTATTAATGTTATTGATAAAAAAAGTCCCTTTTGAAGGGTGTTTTTAAGCAATTTAGCTAAATTTGTAAACTACCGGATTTTCTCCCCAAAAAATAATATTGTGAAATTAATTAGCGTATATACGAGTTCTTTTAAAGGACTCTCAGAAGAGAGCTGGATGTTGGCGCTGGTCATGCTCATCAATCGTGCAGGTTCTATGGTACTTCCCTTTTTGGGGGTTTACATGACGGGTCATCTTCATTTCAGTATTGAAAATTCAGGAATTGTTCTGAGTTTTTTTGGAATAGGTTCTGTTTTAGGCTCATGGCTGGGTGGAATGATCACGGATAAAATCGGAGAATATCGTGTGCAAAGTTTAAGTTTGCTTTTGAGCGTACCTTTATTCTGCCTGATTCCTCTTTTTAAAACAGAAGTGGGATTGGCTGCTATTATTTTAATCCAGAGTATCGTAAGCGAAACTTTTCGTCCTGCGAACTCAGTAGCCATCACCAAATATGCTAAACCCGAAAATATCACAAGAGCTTTTTCACTCAACCGGATGGCGGTCAACTTAGGTTTTTCCATCGGTCCTGCGCTGGGTGGAATATTATCTGCTATTTCTTATGAGTTTTTATTTTTCAGTAATGCTTTAGCTGCTTTGCTGGCGGGTCTGATGTATATCCGTTTCTTTGGAAAACGAAACAAACAGGCGTCGCTGAAGCCAAAACCAGTGAAAGAAGCGCTGGCTGTTAGGAAAGAAAATTCTCCATACCGTGACGGGAAATTCCTGATCTACAGTTTCTTCTGTATGCTGTTTTCGATCTGTTTCTTCCAGTTATTCAGTACACTCACTATTTTTTATAAAGATACAGCACATTTAAGCCAACAGAATATCGGATATATTCTGGGGTATAGCGGTTTTCTGATCGTATTGCTCGAAATGGGTTTTGTACAGATTGCCGAAAAGTATTTCAGTCTGGCTTTTACCCTGCTGATAGGAACTGTATTATGTGGTATTTCTTATGCGATGCTTGCCTTTGATTATTCTGTTCTTACCTTAGTTATCTCTATGACGCTGCTGTGTATTGGTGAAATATGGACTCTTCCATTTATGTCGACAATCACCGCTCTAAGGTCTGGTGAAAACAATAAAGGAGCCTATATGGGAATGAACGGGATATCTGTTGCGCTGGCTTTTATTATTACACCCTATGTAGGAACTTTGACTGCAGATCAACTTGGGTTCAATACCTTATGGATAGGAACAGGAGTGTTGGCTATGGGTATTGCGGTTGGATTTTATTTTGTTATTCCGTGGATGTTAAAAAAGAAAAATAAGCATCAGAACATCGATGTTGAGTGATAGTAAGATGAATACTGAGGATATCTAACAGTTCTCAGACTGTTTTTGTTTTTTCTTTTGTTTTTGATCTACCGCAAAGTCCTCATCGTACGCGTTTTTTTTAAGCTTGTGGAAATAATAATCTGTTAATGCAAGAATGATGAAGTAAAAACCGCCGTAGCAATAGACATAATTTATCTGATCAATATTAAAAAAAAGTATTGAAACAAAGAATATCAGACAGAAGCTTACAATCATTAAAATAAAATTTTTCTGCAGAAGAACTTTAAGCGGCTGCCTAAAGAAAAACTTCACTTTTAACGGTTCTAAAAAGGTTGTAATAAAAGGCAATGCGATTTCACTTCCGAGTTTATGCTGGAAAAAGAGTAGTGGAATAAGCATAAAGCCTGCAATGATAAGCATTAAAATCCAAGTAGTTCTGTCATGGTTCTTTATTGTTTTTTTATCAAGGAAGAGACAAAATATAATCCCTAAAAAACTGTAGAATAACAGGAAGGGAGTCAGCAGTATTTCCTTAGTGTCAAGAAATTGTATTTCGCTGCCACCGGAAAAGATCTGCTTAAAATATAAAGCGCTGATCAACAGGCTGGATACAATAACTCCCCAGACTTTATAGGTATTCATCCTTAAAACTGTTTCAACTCTTCGCTTCCTTCAGGCATATACAGCAGGACACTTAAATCTGACATCACTTCATATCCGTCTTCAGTTTTACCGGTTACGGTTAAAATTTCATCATGATTGTCAATTCTCTCCAGTCTTACCAGTTTTCCGCCTGCATAGAAAGTCATTGTATATTTAGGTAAAGGATCAGCCTTTGAATTATTCTCGAATAAAAAGGTATAATCAAATCTCTCTTCTATTTCCTGTTCTGTATCGAGATAGTAAGCAAGACATGCTTTTTTATCGGTTTCTTTTCTAAAATCAGCCAGACTTTTCACATCCTTTTTTGCGAGCCATGAATGAATTTTATGGTAAGCCGCGACAACTTCCGTTTCGATATTCTTGCGTTTTTTCAAATCTTTTGCAGACTCAAACTGTTTGCTGAAGTTAAAAGGAACGGTAGCTTTAAATTTAATGGATGCTTCAAAATAGTTTAGTTTTTTGTCTATTACTTCTTTTGGAATTTTATATTCCTGTACTATTTTTCGGGCAGAGTTTTTATTTTTATCATCTTCAAAGTAGACCACCTTGATGGATGCATTGGTATAATCGTCGAATGTCGTTTTACCTGCATCAGGATAGATTTTAATGGTTACGGTCTGTTCTCCACTCTGTAGAATATTGGCATTAAAAGGCAGTAATGTTGAAAATCCACCTTGTTCAAAAGCTGTATATAGAGGAATGTCATTTCCGATAAGCTGAACTCTGCATCCTCCCTTGTCTAACTGAATTGAATAGTTGGGAAAATTTGCATAACCTGAGACTTCCTTTTGGATTTTTTGATTCATTTCTATTGTATTGAGTTTATTATCTTGTGCGCAGGATAGGTTGAGTATTAAAAGATAGAATAATATAGTGAACTTCATATATTGCAGTGGTTTTATTGAATGATATAGGTTTTGCCATAGGTAAGTTTATCATGTCTGTCTACAATCGTAAATGTACGTTTATATTGTGTCTTAGACTTGCCTGCCTGTCCTTTTATAATGACAACAATTCTCAGTCCCGACCAGTCTACCTGCTGTTCTAAAAACACGCCTTTATCATCTTTACCAATGGTGGCTTTAGGTTCAAAGTAACTTTCAGCAGTGCCGGTAGCCTCCAGTTTGAAATCAGCCTCAAAAATTACGGCATTTATTTTCCCTGATACTTTTGCGCTGAGCTCCAGCTTCAATCCAACTTTCCCTTTAAAATCTAAATTAGCTTTTTTAAATTCAAAATCAAAAAATTCTGCAGTAACATTGAGTTCCCCAAATCCAGTTAGCGTGAAAATAGCTTCCAGGCCGGAGATTTTTGCTGCCACGTCCAATACTTTTATAACCTGTCCGGCTACAGGAATTAGTTCTGCGTAGAAGAGTAGATCAAGTGTTCCTTCTGCTTTTATAAGAGGGGTGAAACCCAATTTAAGACTGCCTTGCGTATCAACTCTATTCGTGTTGGTTTTTGACCGCTCGAGCCACCAGGATCCACTGACAGACATGGTAGGATAATAGAATTTTAAGGTAACCGGTACTCTTTTTATACCACTGATTAATCTCTGGGCAACGGTGTCTTTCGTTTTATTGACATGGGAAGCTTCATCAATCCATTCTTTAATTTTTACAAAAACACCTAAAAAGTTTCTGATGACATTAACGTATTTATCTCCAACTTCATATTCCTGATGTTTATTATTCCAGACAGCCTTTAAGTTTAACCCAAAAAATACTTCGGATTTTCCTGATGTTGATAATCTGTATCTGTTTTGACCGGATTTCTGTCCGGATTTATAATGAGCTTTTGACTGTGCTCCGGGAGCCATATTTTTGTATCTCTCCTCCATTGCGAGATCGGAACCAAACTCAAATTTTAATTCCCATTTGATATCAGGATATGCTTTTACCAAAACCGTTTCTTTTGCCTCATTGGGAAAATACCGGCAGGAATGAATATAGATTTTGTACAGATTCGCAGATTCCTGTGCTTTCAGTACATTGAATTTTGGCCAGATATATTGAATCGGCGATGTGTTGAGAGATGAGAGGGTGGAACGTACCGGAAATGTAAGGGCTGCCGTACTTTCATTCAGTTTTCCTTCGGGTGAAACGGCCTTAATTTTTTGTTCGTGTTTCTTTTTTTGACTGCACGAGCTGTTTTGAAGACCCTGGGCTTCCACTGTAATATTTTTATCCGAGCTTGGGGCTATTGTTTCATAAATTAATGTGGTAGCAGATTTTGATTTTCCATGTTCAAAAACAATAGATTTAATGGTTTCTTTCTCTTTCATTTCTGAAAGAATAATGGTGTCAAATTTACAAACGTCAAATCTTTTGAAACTCACTTCCGGTTTATCCACTTTAGCAGGCGTATGGTTGGTGGGAGTTTCTGAATTTCTGCTTACAATTTTATTTTTTATTTTCAGGTAGCGGGCGTGCACTTTATCCTTTCCGTCACTGATATACTTTCCGGAAGCGTCTTTTACTTTTACATAGAATTCTTCAGTAAAACGAGGGTTTTTGATTTTGATATACCATTGGTAGGTATTTCCCATTTTAATATTGACTTCTCCATCTATGATCTTTGCATTTCGGTAGGCGTCTATATACTGGTCATCAGCAGTACCGCTGCCTCCCGGAATACGTCTGTATACTTCTACGGTAACGGCGTCACCATTCATGCCTTCTGTTTCCAGACCCAGATAGACAAGATGGCCGTATGAAAACTGCGAGTTCCTTTCGTCCACACCATCGGGTTTTGTACACCATTTGCTGGTCACAACTTTTTTGGCGGAGGTACCATATACAAAAAGACCGGTATCTCTTTTTGGATCTTTCTTGCCGGACAGGCTGGCTTCCACATAATATCGGTAAGAACCTGCCAGCTTGGGTGGTATTTTTATGATGTAGCTGTCTTTGGGTTCCAGAACACGCGTATCCAGAGGTGTTTTTTTGTCCTGTGAAAAACACAGCCAGGTTACTTTCTTGTTTTTATCCGGTTCTTTTGTTCCGTCAAGCCATTGGTCTACCGCTAAATATACACTGGAGCCAACGACCTGCTGCTGTTTTATACTTTTTATTCCTTTTGCCATGGCTTTGAATTATTGGTTTCCAAATTCCAGTCCTTTATTTAAAGGCTGTTTCCTGTACATTTCTTCAGGACTCACTAAAGGATTGATCTGTTGCTGAACATCCTGGTCAGCATTTTCAAAACTCTGCTTACCGGCTTCTGCTCTTTGTCCGTGGTCAATGATCTCAATGCATGGAGTTCCGGCGACCGCGCAAACCGCTTTACTGTTTTCTAAAATAATAAACCCACTGTTGCTGAGCTGTACTTTGTCATAAAATCCCTGCCATTCGGTCACCATAATTTTGCAGGGTGGGGGTGGAGTTCCCATCTTGGTACAGTTTCCGAAAGTATTTTTTTCAAAAGTAGCCGCTCCTATTTCTTTTGTGGTAACGATCAGCTTTTTGGAAGCGTTCTTGTCGTTGGCATACTCTTTCTGATGCGTGAGCACTTTGAGCTTGTCGGGAGCCTGTCCAAACTGGCATTTGCATAGGGCACCCTGTACAACTATATGTTTTTCTGCCATAGTATTATTTTGTAATTTTAGTGTTTAAGTAGAGACCAATTTTACGTTTCTATTTTCTATCCTCTTCTGTAAATCTCCAGATTTCTATTGCCTGAACTCCATCTATTTTACCGACTTTGTCTTTAGATGGGCTGCCTGTACTTTCGTTGTCATTGTTATATCTTTTGATATCAATCAGACAGTTGTCATAATTCAGCCATATTTTTCTTCCCCATCCTTTAGAATCTCCCGGCGGATCGTAACTGCTTCCAGCAATATCCAAATCTTTAACCATTGTATTCCAACCTGTATATCCAATTTTTGAGAAATCTGCAGTCCTTCCGTCGTAGGTAAATTTTCCTTTGAACTCCGTTTTGGGTTGACGTTCAAGCATAACCTTATAATTTTCTACGTTGGTCTTATCGTCTATCTCAATATAGACATCACTTTTCGCTTTTGGAGGTCCGGCTGTCCTTAATTTATATTCTATGTTTCTTTTGGTATAATGAATAGGATACATATTGATCTGTCCTACGGTGTTATCATGAACCGCAACATTAAATCCAAGCTTATCCCAAACATAAAATATGCTTTCTTCGGAAGGAACTTTTTTTTCTTTAAAATTCTCATATTGACCAACTTTTTTAACGATCTCTTCAATAGAATTGTATTCTTTTTCCAGTGCGTCATTATTAATGTTGATATTGAAATATTTTATCTTCCCATTATCATTCAGGTAGGCTTCTCCTCCATCTTTCCAAGACCAGCTTTTATCTGTTCTCTCATTAAGTGAATATTTTGCAACCCTATACTCTGAATTTATGGACTGTATGAATTCTTCAATAGGCATTCCTAAATAAATTTTTTTGTCATTATAAAGAATTTCTTTTTTCTCTATCCGGAAATGGTTGTCGTTGCTTACTGTTTTTTCCTGGCAGCTAATAAGATATACCATACTGGATAAGAAAAGAGTAAAGAGTTTATTTATCATAATTTTTATGCCTCCATATTTCTATACTTTCCACTCCATCTATATCACTCACTTTTTTCTTATTGGGGGTGTCTAAACCTCCGTTTTTATTATTGAATCTCTTCAAGGTTACATATAATTCATAATCCTCTTTGATCCATCTTGACCAGCCTTCCGAATCTCCAGGCGGGTCAAAATCACTTCCCGCTATTTTTAGACTTGATACTGCCTTTTGCCAATCTTTATATCCTATTTTGCTGAAATCAGCTGTATTACCGTTATAGGTAATATTTCCCTTAAATTCAGATTTAGGCTGACGTGCCATTATTGCATTATAATTCTTTTTCTCTTCATCAGTAGGTTCGGAACCGTCTAAAAGTAATCCTTTTGCTAAAATTTCTTCATCAGATTGTTTTAATTCAAACATTTTAGTCTTATGGATTGGTGAAATATTGATTTGTTCTACCATTCCTTTATCAACCCACACATTAAATCCCAGCTTGTCCCATACATAAAATGTGCTGATATCCGTAGCTACTTTTTCTACATTTGTACTGTCATATTTTCCATACTTTTTGATTATCTCTTCAATATTAGAATATTCTTTGTACTCATTTTCCTTAAGTCTAAAAGTTATTTTTCCTTTAGAAGTATAAGCTTCATACTTTTGTTTTTTCCAATACCACTCTTTATAAATTTCCCCTCCAATAGAATGTTCAATTTTTCTATCATATTTTCCTACAGCTTCGATAAATTTTTCTATTGGCATTCCTAATGCCAAAGGCTTTTGATTGTAAAATAATTTTTTGTTGCTTATACAGAAGCCTTCTTCCGGACATTCTGTAGTGTTTTTATTTTGGCAACTCACTAGTTGTACCAAAATTATTAGTAAGACAAAATATTTACTTTTCATCATTTTTTCCATGCCACCAAATAGAAATACTTCCTACTGCATCTATTTTTCCTGTTTTTTTCGCAGAGAGCTTTCCTGATTCCTGTGCATTTGAATATCTGTCAATTGTGGTATATAAATCATATCCTTCTCTGATTTCTCTGGACCAGTTTTGAGAATCTCCTGCCGGATCAAAATCACTTCCAGATATTTTTAATCCAGAAACTACTTTATCCCAATCGGTATTTCCTATTTTACTGAAATCTACCGTATTACCATCATAGGTGAACTTTCCTTTAAATTCCTGTTTTGGCATTCTGTCAAATATAGCTTTATCATTTTTTCGGGTGTCAAGTATTTCCTGTGTTACCTTTGCATTTTGAAATCCATCAAAATAAGTGCTTCCAGTTTCTAAATTTAGGTCCATCGTTTTTAGAATGTGTAATGGATACAAATTTATTGTGCTAATCACACCATTAGATTCAGCCATGCTAATTCCTAATTTATCCCAAACGTAAAATGTCCTGACGTTTGTAGGAACGTCTTCTATACGTATGCTGTCATACTTACCATACTTTTTGATGATTTCTTCTAAAGATGTATAGGCAGGATATTCTGGTTGATTACTGGGAGTATGACCATAATATTCACCGCTAACATTATCGACTTCCAAATTATTTACTACAATTAAACTATCTGAAATGGCTACATGAAGTTTGTGCTTTAACCAATAGTAGTAAGTAGTTTTATGTCCTTCTAAAGAGTTTTCGACTTTTCTGTCATATTTTCCTGCAATATCCACAAATTTCTCTATCGACATACCAAGTGCAATAGGTTCCTGATTATAAAATAACTTTTTGTTTTCTATACAGAACCCTTCTTCTGGGCATTGTGTATTTTTATTTTGACAATTCACGAGTTGTGTCATAATAATTAATAGTAATATTAATTTGTAATTAAATTTATTGTACATGTCCACTTTCTTTTAATGCTTCATTATAACTTTCTTCCGGTGTTTTAAGTTTCATCTCTTTTAAGCCCTGTTTGTTCCAAAGGGTAGACAATTTACTCCAGCCTTTATGCCACTGCTCTGGAAGCCCAGCCAAAGCAGATCGGAACTCACTTTGTTGCTCAGAGCTGGTATTGAACTCGCTGATGATTTTAATCTGATGATGAAGTTCTGCCAATTCCTGATAGCCATTTTTGATGCCCCACAATACAATGCTGGCCTCATTGGCAATCTTTACTTTGGCAGTATTTATTGGATCATCCCAGCACCAGTCGAGTACTATTTTATCCATCCAATCGGTGTACATAGGATGGACAAAAATTTCTTCTTTTGCAATCTTTTTTATGTTTTCTTTACTTTGTAATGTTCCTGTTGCAAATAATTCTCCTAATTTTCCTACTCTGTCTTCTGCTAGTTTTACTGCTAGATGATGTAATGGTTGCAATCCATTGTCTTTTGCGAGCTGAGTGTGGGTAGGTCCGTAAGGATTTACTTTCCAGTTTCCTTGCTCCATTAAGGTGAGTTCATTATCTAAATATGTTTGGTAATCATCAATCATATTAATAGCTGCCAATGCAAGAAAATGATAGAAACTGTTTTGAATCACTTTTATATATTGCGTAATATAATCAAATATCCCGAAGGCATTTAATACCTTGGCAAAAGATTTCATAGGTTCTGTAACCATAAAATCCCTGAAATCGAGATATTTCAAAAATGTATCTGAATAAACATTGTCATCTGTTCCTTTGTATTTGTCATTTTTCTGCCTGCTGTCAGAAGTCTGTGCCTTAGAAATGTCTTTTAAGAGCTCGTAAATAAGTGCATCATTAAAAGTTCTTTCCCCAGGTTTCATTTCTTCCTGTTCTTCCACCTTAATAGAAAATATTTTGTTGTTTACTTTAGGTGCTATACTGGCAATTGTATCCAGCATCCCAAAACTTCCTGTCTGCACTATGGGACAAGCAGCATGCGAATAATACAGACCTTTATTCTGCGAATTAAATGGAATATTGGGGTTCAGGTTTCTATAATAGCTGGCAGCGCTTTTACTGCCTGTTGCTTTCATATGGTTTTTGACGGATTCCGGTAATAGATGAGGATTCGTAAAGGTATTGAATTTGAATCTGCTTTTGTCTAAGATAGAGGCAGCTGCATGACTGTTGGATCCACTACTGGCTTTATGATCTTTCAGGGTTCCTTTTGTACATTTTGCGGTCTCATACCATGGGAATACTTCTGGATCATATACTTTCATAACGGCTATTTCGCAAAAATTACTATGTGCATAATAATCCTCTACAATATGCAGAGCTGCTCCGAAGTTGATCCTTCCTTCTACAGTATTAGGGTTTGATTTCTCAATAAATCTGATAAAACAGTCAAAAGCACTTTCAAAGGGTACCGGGCCATTTCCTCTAATATAATTTTTGGTTCCGAATTGCGGATTGTCCAGCCATTGGCTTTCAACGGGGTCCATAACAAAAGCTGGATCCAGTTCGTTATTAAAATTAGGAGGCGGGCAGGGCTTATTGGTTCCGTTTTTCTTATTTTTCTTTTGTATTGCCTCGCACACTAGCTTGGGGTGAAGTGCCGCAGGATTGTCTATATGTTCTTGAGGTTTGTATACACCTAGTAATTCTGGAGTTATTTTAGCATATTTATCTCTAAAATCCTGAATGTATTTCATGTAATTTTCAGGTCTTCCTTCTTTGTCGGCACCTTCTTTTTTCAGTTCACCAAATTCTTTTAATCCAAGAAATTCTACAAGTGATGTAACGGCCTCCCTACTTAACTTGACAGGTGAAAATGCATGAGGTTCCCATTTTATTTCAGCTTGGGTCATACTATATTTAAACCCCACTGGAAGCTGATAAGTTCTCGTATCATTTATTTTTACTCTGTTTACATCCATCAGTTTTTCCAGATCGCTCAGCAATTTTTTGTTTTCCTCTTCATTCTGGTTCTTTGCCTTGTATTCATTACTTAATAAATCCAATGCATTTGCCATAGGACGTATAATCATTGGGTCTACGAATTGGGAAAAATCTCTTAGCCAGTTTCCAAAATAAATCTGCTTTCTTTCTTTATTATTGTCACTTTTATATCTATCAATTTTACTTAGAGCATTCTTTTCAATAGCTTCGTGACCAAGACCATGAAGATCATCCCCCATACCTGCACCGAAAAATTCAAAACCGGCAAAGTATTGGTCATCGTAATCTACACGGTTATCTACAAAATCTTTTAGTTGCTGGTGAAGATCTGCAAAGTCCCAGATCAGTTTTTTTTCTGCTCCTTTAATGGTAGCAGTCGCATAATGCTGATTTTTCTGTTCGAAGGGGTCTATAAAATACTGTTTGTATTTTATATTCATATTGGAGGTGAACCTTGCGCCCTCATCTCCTTTAGAATCTCCCTTCTTTGATGAATATTCAAATCGCAGCAGGTAGTCGAGATGATGACCAAACTCTTCAACAAGCGCAAGCATCAGCAGTTTTTGAAATCCGTTATTTTTAAGGGCATTGTCCACGAATCCCTGTGAGATCAGGATGTGATTGTAGTATTTTTTATTTTCTCCCGTATAATAGGCCGCACCGATACCATCGAGTTCTTTGACAACCGTAATTTTAGGATTAATAGACTGTTTCCTGTCACTTGCTTTCTGATAGAGTTCCTGATAGGCATCCAAAGGGATATCACTTCCAAAAATATCAGCCATCCAAAAACAGAACATAGCCATACTGTCTTTTTTAGCAAAAGCAAAAAGCTGTTCCAGGGCAAATGTACTTTTCAGGGTGTAGTCACTTTCTTCAATGACAGGTTCGACAGGAGAGTAGGACTGATGTTTTACACCGCCATCCTTACCTTGCTGCTCAACCTTTTTATTGCTGTTCAGACTGAGATTTTCCTTAAAGGATTCTATATTGATTTTATTGGAAATCTCATTGATATGTCCTCCCTGTACCACATAGTCCTTATTAACGGCTACTTTAATATTTTTTGCCTGTTTTATAATTGCCATGGCTAGAATATTTTAGCTTTTTCAGCACTGTTGTTTTCGATAATTTTTCCGCTCTGAAGCGTCATATTTTCTTTTTCACTGAACATGGTAATTTTCCCTGCCAGCGACTGGGAAGTCTCAGATTGCCTGTGAATGTCTTTCTCAGCCATTTCCTTTCTGGTATCAGAAGTCTCTCTGATATCACCTGCGGCTGTCTGTACAATATCTGTACCTGCAATGGAGGTGATATTGCTGTTGGCTGAATTGGAAATGTTTTCACCGGCACTTACAGATATATTTTTTCCGGCTGTCATATCGATGTTCTCTCCGGCTTTAAATATCATATTCTTTGGAGCGGTTACGGTAATGTTTCCCTTCCCGTCCATCAGGTAGGTATTTCCGCTGGGATCTTCTATAAAGATACTTCCTTCCTGGTCATTAAATATTACCTTATTTCCGCTTCTGGTCTGGATCGATTTGATGTGGTTTTTTACCCCTCCGCCCAGCGCAATCTGGCCGTGAAACATTCCTCCCATCGCAAAAGGAAAATCAGGGTGGTGGTACTCAAAACCTACCATGACCTGATCACCGACTTCAGGAACAGCTACAAAGCCTCTGTTTTGTGTAATGGCCTCTGTTCCTCCTGCATCCGGACTCATCATTCTGATGAAATAGGTAGTATCCGGATTTCGCTGCCAGTCGAACCTTACCATTATGCGTCCCTGATTAAGTGGGTCAGTGTTAGATATTACGGTCGCTACTTGTGGTTCGGCTTTAGGCAGTATAAAATCAGGTTTAGGCATAAACCCTGTACCTTCTGCGATAGCTTCAAATTTTCCGGTATAATATCCTCTGGCATCTACCTCGTGATAGGCTTCGGTGATGCTAAGCTTGGTAAAATAAGAAGTCTCGTTGGAATCTGGTTTTCTCATTTCGATATCTGCTGTACAGCCCGGATAAAGAAAAGGAACGGTGGTATTTCCTGACACTGAAAATACTTCTACTGCGGCACTTCCTGCAGCACTTTTCTGGGAATCATCCACATCCATAAACATATTGGCATTGACAGGAGCCGGAGTAAGCGAGCGGGCTTTGAAAATACCGTCACTAAGTTCATAGGCTTTGGCAGGAACTTCTCCCGGATGTTTGATGCTGTTTTCTGATCCCGTCATCTTAGTGTGCTCACTGCTGTTGTATCCGAAAAATTCAGGTTTGGTATGTACTGCTTTAAGTTCAATCTGTACATCCGTAGCATTGCTTCCAAAGATAAGACGTACCGGTTTTTCAGGTACCGGAAGTTTTCCGAAATGAAGTACCTCGCCATCATAATAAAACTGCTCACCATAAGCTTCTGCAGTTCTTGCCAGATAATTATAGTGGGTTTCGTTGTATTGGGAGCTGTAGTTGATGTAACTTTTATTTTGAGGGTCTATTCTGATGTCGAATTTTTCAGAACCCAGTGTTTCTCTGATAATTTTGTCTGCAATAATTCCTGTATTAACAGACTGACTGCCCCCGAAACTCTGAGTGTGGGGTGCAGAATCCATAAGAATCGTAGGGCTTTGCCCTTTCAGGACGATATTGCCCAGGCTCATGTTATCCTGACTGAATGCTGCTTTGGTGATTACTCCTACAAAAGTTCTTTCAGGACTTTCATTTTCATAATCTTTGTATTTAAAAACAATCGTTATACGTTTGCCCAGAAACTGGCGTGCTTCTTCAAGATTATGATTCTGAGTTTCTCCCAGAGAGTCATGGGCAAGGGTAAGTTCAAAATGATGATGGCGCCGGGCACTCTGCTGCAGGCAGAAATGCTTAAAGTGTTTTATTGTTTTGCCTTCAATGATAATATCAAGTTTGACTACCCGGTTAATTCCCGGAAGGTGGTTGCCTGAAATTTTATCTGCGTTGTCGGGCGCTTTATAATAATTAGGTTTAAATGAAAAATTATTTCCGTCCATGATAGTGTTTTTTTACTGATTGAGTTTTTCGAATTTAAAACCGAAATAAGTCTGTTCTGTATGCTGGGATACCATGTCAGCCAAAAAAGACAGAATAGAGTTCCTGATTATGGCTTTACTATTCTGTCTGTCTTTTCCTGATAATGTAAATTATGGGATTATGATGTTGGCCATCCTCCATCGTAAGATGAAGTTCCAAGCTCAATCTGCTCTGCACTGATCACAAAACTGATGTACATACTGTTCTCATCTACGGCATTGAAATCCACTTCATGCTGGATCACATAACCATTGTTCCATTTTAAAGTCGTTAATGTTCCTTCTTCATGAGATTTGTTGAATGTTACTTCACCTACTGTAGGTTTGTATTTTCCATTCAGAAGACTTTCCAGTATATCAGATTTTTCTGTAGCTTCTACTGTGATTTTAACTAAGGCATTAGAGGGGTCGGATGCTACACGTCCGGAAACATCAATAGATCGGGATACGCTGTAATTAAGTTTTAATAATTTCTGCCCTTCACCGTTATTGAATTTTAAAATTCCTCTTGAATTTCTTTCTGCCATGATCTTTGGTTTTGATGGTTAATAAATTGTGATTTGGTATTGTATGTCACCAAAAATAGAAGTATTTACCACACTGGCAAACAGAATGTTCAGAAATTTCAAAAAATGTAGTAGTTTTACCACTAACAAGTGTTAGGTTTTTCTGTGTCTATTAGTTTTCAAATTGGAAAAATAGCATTTACTTATCTTTATAGAGGATGTTTTTTATAATCATCTCCGAATGAATTCTAGAGTTTTCTATAAACCACTGATGGGTGTCTTTTCCACCGCACACTACACCTGCCAAATACAAATTAGGGACATTGGTTTCCATTGTTTCCTGATGGTGTAATGGATTTAGACAGTCTCCCTGCAGGTCAATACCAGAGTTTTTTAAAAAATCAAAATCAGGAATGTAGCCTGTCAATGCCAAAACAAAATCATTTTCAATCTCATTGATCTGTCCGTTTTCATCTTTAAAAATAACGGTATGCTCCGTGATTTCTACTAATTCAGAATTAAAATGAGCGTTGATGCTTCCTTCTGCAATTCTGTTTTCGATATCTGGCTTTACCCAGTATTTTACATTTTTTGAAATTTCGGAGTGACGGATAATCATCGTTACTTCAGCTCCTTTACGATAGGTTTCGAGTGCTGCATCCACTGCAGAATTACTTGATCCTACAATTACCATTTTCTGTTGGGCATAGGGATAAGGTTCTGTATAATAATGCTTCACCTTCGGAAGGTTTTCTCCCGGAATATTCATCAGATTCGGAATGTCATAAAAGCCTGTGGAAATAATGACGTTTTTAGCTTTATAGATTGCTTTGGAAGTCTCGACCTTAAATAAATCTCCTGTTTTTGAAACTTTCAGGGCTTTTTCATAAAGATTAATATTGACTTGCTTTTGTCTGGCAATTCCCTGGTAATATTCCAAAGCTTCCTGTCGGCCTGGCTTGGGAGCTGGAGAAATAAAAGGAATACCACCAATTTCCAGTTTTTCAGCTGTTGAGAAAAAACGCATATATAAGGGATAATGGTATAAGGAATTGACGATGGTTCCTTTTTCTATGATCAGATGAGTCAGATTGTTTTTCTGGGCTTCAAGGGCACAGTTGAGACCTATAGGTCCACCTCCAATAATGAGGATGTCTAAAATTTCCATGGAACAAATTTACTTAAAACCATTGCATTATGAGGAAATTTGATGACAGAACTTATCTATGAGCAGCATTGTATTGGCATCAGTTTTGGTGTTTCCTATCTATTGAAAAATTGAAAAGATGAAAAACTTTATTATTCCAGTAATTGCATTAACCATGTTGACAGCTTGTAAAAAGAATCCCGAAAAGCCTGTTCCCAACGTGATAGATTCTATGGCTCAGGTCAGAGAAAAAAATGTTGAGGCTGGGCAGCAGAAAAAAACAGATGAAGCAGCGGTAAAGAAAGCGAATGATGAGGTCCTACAAGCTCTGAAAAGTAAGGATTATAAAACATTTGCAACATTTATTCATCCCGAAAAAGGAATAAGTTTCTCAATGTATGGATTTGTTAATCCTAAGGATGACAGACATTTTTCGAAAGATGATTTTGAAAAATTCCAGCCAACAAAAACGTTGTTTACCTGGGGTGCTCAGGATGGTTCCGGAGATCCATATAAAGCCACCATCAATGATTATTTCGCAAAATGGGTATTTTCTAAAGATTTTACAGCATCACAATATTCATTAAATAAATTTTTAGGAGGAGGAAATTCACTTAATAATTTAAAGGAAATATATCCGGGGAAAGACTTTACCGAAAATTATATAAAAGGCACAGAAAAGAATGGTGAAATGGATTGGAAAACTATTCGGTTGGTCTTTGAAGAGTTTCAGGGTAAGGAATACCTGATAGCTGTTGTCAACGATCAATGGACTATTTAACCTAAAATTTCAGCGAGCTTTTTAGTCAGATTTCTTCTTGAGAACTGTTCAATATTTTGTACATTTTCAAGAAGATTTCCCTTTTTCCACAATTCATATTTCTCCAGGATAAAATCTTTCACCAGTTTAGATTCCTGATAACTGAAATGTTTTCCTGCTCCGGTCTCATCCAGTATCCTTGCAACATCTGCCTGGTCCGGACCGAAAGAAACGATCTGTTTTCCTGTTGCGAGATATTCGAATATTTTTCCGGGAATGATACCTCTGGAAGACGCATTTGGAAAATTGGTGATTAATAACAGATTCGAATTGGCCATTTCTTCTACAGCTTTATCATGAGAAATATAGCCCAGGTTAAGGATGTGATTTTTGAGATTTGAACTTTCTATAGATTGAAGAATCTTATCGTCAACTCTTCCTGCAAACTTTAATGTAAAATGTGCTGCAAATCCAGTGTTTTCATTTACTAATTCATCCAATATTTTCCAAAGATTTTCCGGATTTCTTAATTGCTCAAGAACGCCGATATAACTTAAAGTGAATGATTCAGCATTTTGTCTGCTCGCATTGTCTGCTGTTATGGTTTGCGGAACCGCAGCATCGCTTTCATCAAATCCATTGGTGATGCAGACAGCGTTGGCTCCTGCTTTTCTAAAATTTTCAGCATCCGTATAACTTGTGGCTAATGTAATATCAGCATTTTTAAAAACGGCACTTTCGAGCTGACGGTGTTTTCTGTCAGAACGTTTGGTGAGTTTTAGATGTTGATAATAGGAAATCTCTGTCCAGGGGTCCCGGAAGTCGGCGATCCATTTAAGGGCTGGGAATTTGTGTTTCAGACCAAGACCTATCATATGAAGAGAGTGGGGTGGTCCGGAAGTGACGACCACATCAATTTTGTTTTCTTTTAAATACTGTTCAAGGAATTTTATGGAAGGTTTTACCCAAAATACTCTGGCATCAGGAATGAAAAAATTACCTCTCACCCAGATCGACAGTTTTGATTTCCAGCTTTGATTTTTACCAACATCAAATTGTCCTGCTTTAAACTTTTTGTTGCTTTTATTAAGTTTTTCAGCCAGTTGGTAAGGTTCCCATATTTTGGTTTTTACAATCTCAATATTTTTCGGAACATCTTTCAGAAGACTTTCATCAACTAAGGGATAGCTTGGGTTTTCCGGGGTGTAGATCACAGGATTCCAGCTGAATTCCGGCAGATATTTTGCGAACTTCAGCCATCTTTGAACACCAGGACCTCCCGCAGGAGGCCAGTAATAGGTGATGATCAGTATTTTTTTTTGTTCCATTAAATTTGAACAATAATCTTAAACGTTATACGGTTTTCTCAGTTAGCTGTTCTTTCTTCTTATTTTTATTCATCCAGAAAATCCCGAATGCACTCAGTGCAATAAATAATCCGAAGCAGAAAAGTGACAGCCATTTACCTTTTTCAATGACCTCAGGTTCAAAAACCATTCTGATGTTATGGTTTCCTGCAGGAACGTGTACAGCACGCAAGAGATAATCTGCTTTGATGTACGGAACTTCTTTTTCGTCTACAAACATTTTCCATCCGTGAGGATAGTAGATCTCAGAAAATACAGCCAGTTGAGGTGTTTTTGACTGAGACTTAAACTCCAGTTCATTTGGCTGATATTTCGTTAAATTGATAAATGCTGTAGAATCTGCCTGAACTGTTTTATTATTGAAATATGATTTATCTGATGATGCAATGACAGCGGTTTTCTTACTGTCAATTACTCCGATAGATTTAATTTCTTCGTTAGGGGTATTGACGAATTTCAGATCACTTACAAACCATGCATTTCCGTTGGCTTTAGTGTTCGGCATTGCCTGAGGTTTTTCAGGTCCGCCCATAACCCAATATTTGGCGTTAAGAAGATTAAGTATATTCGGTACTTTTACAGAATCCATGACCTGAAAATATTCATTGATCACGTCGTCATATCTTCTCAATTTTACAGCATGGTAACCTCCGATTGAAGATTTGAAATAAGAAGTGTTCGTCTCGCTGAATGTTCCTAAAATATTGTTGAAAACTCTGTAATGCGTTTTGTCTTTTTCGGCAATGGTTTCCAGTGTTTTATTAACATTAACATTAGCTAAAATAGATTCTAAATTTGGATTTCCCTGAACTTTTTCGGCCAGAAGATCAGAACTTTCAGTCTGGAATGGGTTCTCAGCAAAAACCTTGTCTACATAATTTTCATCATTCAGGTAACGCTTGTTTACAGTCCAAAGATCAAATAAACTTACAGTTCCAATAATGATTAAGGCGATGTTCTGGCTCAGTTTCTGTTTCATGGTCATGAACAGGACAGCTGCCGTAATAGCCACATAGATCAACGCTTTTATAGCATCAATTCTGAATAATTTAAATCTCTCCTCAGTAAGATAATCCAGTAGGAAAGGTGGGAAATATGTTTTTTCTCCTTCTGTATAAAAACCAAGCAGTGATTTCCCAAAAAGAAGAAGAATCAGTAGAAGTCCTAAAGTTCCCCCACTTACATAAAGAAGAATTTTCTTCTTGTATTCTTCGGTGAGTTTTTCGTCTGTAAAGAACCTGTAGATCCCGATAATGGCGATCAGCGGGCATAATAATTCGACAACCACTAAGATTGAGGAAGGAGCTCTGAATTTGCTGTAAAAAGGGACATAATCGATAAAGAAGTCGGAAAGCGGCATAAAGTTGCTTCCCCATGCCAGAAAAATGGAGAGAACTGAAGCCCCGAGAATCCAGTAACTGTATTTTTTCCACGCAAAGAAGAGTCCCAGTATGGCCAGAAAACAAACTACGGCTCCCTGATAAGCAGGACCGGAAGTTCCAGGCTGGTCTCCCCAATAGGTAACACCGTTAAAGCCTTTGGAGATCCTGTCCATTTCTGCCTGTGAACCTACATTCTCCTGGATAAGTTCCTGAACTCTGTTCATTATTTCCTTTCCTTCAGGTTCCTGGCTTCCGCCACCCATAAGTCTTGGTATGAAAAGATTTAAAGTTTCCAGCTTTCCGTAGCTCCACATCAGAATACTCTCTTTATCCATTCCTGATTTTCCTGAAGTATGACTGTCATTGGTCAGGATCTGTTTTCCGCGGACTGTTTCTTTGATGTACTCAGAATTCGCAAGAATTCTTTGAGAGTTCATACCAACACCGATCGCGCATGAAGCGGCGATAATTCCTGATGAAATAAGGAAATGTTTCACTGAAACCTTTTTCAGGATCACTCTGATCAGTTCAGAAAAGAATAAGAATCCTAAAGCCAGAAACAGGTAATAGGTCATCTGAGGGTGGTTGGCAGCAATCTGCAACCCCATAAACAGGGTAGTAGCGATGAATCCCCAGATATACTGTTTCCTTATATAGACGAGTATAATCCCTGCAAGAAGCGGGGCAAAATACTCAATGGTATTGACTTTACCATTGTGCCCGGCCGCAATAATGATATAAAAATAGGTAGACAATCCAAAGAAAGTAGCACCTAATAAAGCATACTTCCAGTTTCTGACGGTTACCATTCCAAGGAAGAAGAATCCCGCAAAAAGCAGGAACAGATAATTAACGGGTCTTGGCAGGAAGTTCAGATTGCTGTCGATCTTTTTGATAATGTCACCTTTAAACTGACTTCCCATCTGATAGGTTGGCATCCCGCCAAACATGGAATCACTCCAATAGGTTTCGTTTCCTGTATCGGCTCTATAGTCCAGAAGCTCTTTTGCGCCTCCTCTGTATTGTACGATATCATGTTGAAAAAGTTGTTTTCCTGAGAAAACAGGTGTGGAGTATAAAAATGCTAAAACTATAAATACAATTAATGAAATTGCAATATAAATTAAGTTTTTATTTTTAGCCATGTTGGTTATTATCTTTTATTTCTTGGAAGTTTTACCTTTTGTCCTTACTTTCTTTTACCTCTTCATAGTCAACTGTTTCTGCATCCCAGTTGAGGTTCTGTTTATTCTTATTCGAGCTGTGTATATCCTGCTGTTTATTATTGTCCTTATTGTTATTGAATCTATAACTGTAAAAAGTCTTGAAGAATAGTCTTCTCAGAATATTCCAGACAAAGAACAAAATAATTGCTGTCAGTATGAGCTCAAGAATGTACTTCATAGTTTCTAATTTAAATTCAAAATCAAAAGTTCAGAGTTCAAAGTTTTTAGCGGTATACTGATTCACGATCAACAGTAAAAACCAACTTCCAAACCTAAAATCTAATTCTCAAATACTTTGACTCTAAAACTTCTTTAATTCAATGATTTATTTTCCTGAAGGATTGACCATTACAGAAGACTTGGACGTACTTTTCATAGACTGCGACTGTTTTCCGTCTGAAATAGTTTCAATCTGTGTTGTTTTTACATCAATATTCTGGTTAGTAATCCAACCTGTACTTTGGTCAAATTTAATGGTTCCGTTCTGAGCAAGTTCACTGCTTAGACTGTGTGTGATCTGCCCTTGCGTTTTCTTTTCTGTTTTTTTAGGAATTCCTCCTGTTACAGAAATTTCTGCGGCTCCGTTTCCTACACTTTTCAATACATAGTTTGAAGTTACTTTAACGCTTCCGCTTGCATCAGCATTTTCTGAAGTACTCCATTTTTCACCGATTTTCACTCCTTTCTTAGGAATGATCGTTAAATTTTTATTAAGCTGGTCTTTCAATACTTTTTCATTGAAAGTTTCCTTAAGACTGGCTACAACACTTGCTTTCTGGTTGGCATCTTTAATTAGGCTTCCCACTGCAGTGGTAACTTTCGTATAAACAGCGTCGAAACCTGTAATAGAGATTACATTTCCTTTAGTGTCCATTTTCACGTTAAGTTTATTTCCTGTGAGCGCCTTGTTGATATTCCAGATCATTTTCAAGTCGTCTTCTTTCGGAAGAGCCTGCTTGGTATCAACGATGACCGTTTTTCCCTGAGCACTCTGTGAATTTCTTTTAGCCACAAGATTAAGGGTCATGTCATATACATTGCCTTTGATATCATTTACAGTGAAATTCATTTCGTCTGTAGATTCACTGGTTGCTGTAATTGTTTTTCCCTGCGGATCTTCCATTGTCTTAACGTCTCTTTGATACGTAGTAAGCGGGTAGGTTTTTCCTTTTTCCAGTTTAAAAGTCTGAATGAAAATTCCTGCCGAATCTTTGATCGCAGGGTTTTCAGCCACTTTCGCTACTGAATCAGCAGGAACTTCTACGGTAACTGTTTTTCCTGTTTTAGGATCTACTTTAGTAATGGTTGCTGTTTCTTTTTTACAAGAGACAAGCGCTATAGATGAGATGAGCATTAAAGCTGCTACGTTTTTCATTTTAATTCTTTTAAGTTTAAATTTTACTGATATTTTTGTTCTGTGTATCAATAACGATACCACAAAACATCACGATAAAACACTTATATCCTTACTGATTAAAGATTGGGAGCCGCTACGATTTTCTGTCTTACTGCTTCATACAAAATTGCACCGCATGCTACAGAAACGTTCAGAGACTGTGTCTTCCCTTCGATCGGAAGTTTTATTTTCTCGTCCGAATGATGCATAACTTCTTTAGAAATTCCGGTCTCTTCATTTCCCATTACAATAGCACAAGGTTCTGTGAAATTCACATCATAGATCAGTTTCTGAGCTTTTTCAGTGGCTGCAAATACTGAGATACCACTCTGTTGAAGGAAATCTACTGCATGGGCAAGATTCGGTTCTTTGCAGATCTTGATATTATAAAGTGCTCCTGCAGAAGTCTTGATAGCATCTGAATTAATTGGTGCTCCTCCTTTTTCAGGAATAATGATAGCATCTACACCCACACATTCTGCTGTTCTGCATATTGCTCCGAAGTTTCTCACATCTGTAAGTCTGTCAAGAATCAGCAGGAAAGGAGTTTTTCCTTCTTCAAATAACTGCGGAACAAGATCTTCCACTCTGTGAAACGGAACATCTGAAATAAAAGCAACTACACCCTGATGATTTTTTCTTGTAAAACGGTTCAGTTTTTCAATGGGAACATAGTTGGGACGGATTTTATGTTGAGCTAAAATAGTTTTCAGCTCAGCGTAGATAGGCCCCTGAAGTGCATTCTGCACAAAGATCTTATCAATTGTTTTCCCGGCTTCGATAGCTTCTATTACAGGACGAAGTCCGAAAATGAAATCGTCTTTTTTGTTGTCGTTTGTCAAAATTTATTTTTTCTGTTGTTAAACTTATTCTAGGCAGGGAGGCTCTTCCACAGTTTTATATTTGCTTTCAAAATGAGCGTCTGTAGTAGTAATACCTGCAATTTTTCTTTCATCATTATAAACATCCCATACTGCCTGGTTGTTATCCTTTATATTCAATGTATAATTTACATTTTCCTGCCCTTTTTCTGCATTTTCATCAAGCAGTTCAAAGACATAAGTATTTCGTTTTTTTTTGATGTTTTTTATTTTAAAATAATAAGCATCCTGTCCAATTACATGTTCCAATGCATATTTCCCATGATTGCTCAAAATTATTTTTTGGTTTTGATAATCACATGGGATGTATATAATATATTTTGAGCCATCTTTTGTGAGCATTGTCCATTCTTTTGGAAGAGATTTGAAAATGTCTTCCATAGTATCGACGCTTTTTATTTCCGTAGGATGAACCTCTGAACTTTTGCTGGCTGATGGTTTTGAAATACTGTCAGCAGACTGAGGTTTTACAGGGTCAGCTTTAGGGGAACAGCTCTCCAAACTAAAGATGAGTGAGCCTAAAAGAAACAGCGGCAAATAAAAACTTTTTTTTATCAAAATACTAATATTTTTCTCCTAATATGGCCCTCTTCTGCGCCATAATGTAGCCATAATGTAGGCTTTCATGCATGTTGTTGAAGATAATGGCATCCTGAATACTTTTCAGATCCATCCCAAAACTGGTGGTGTATGGGGTATAGTCTGAGAAGAAGTCGCTGTCATAATCTTTCATCAGAATCTTTGAGGTTTCGGTGAGCAAAAACTCAAGATCTTCCACTTCAGATTTTTGTACATTCAGGTTGGGAAGAGTACCTTTTTTATAAGTTTCGATCCAATATTTATCAATTCTGAAAGGATTTCCACTCAGATAATAATGCAGCAGCTGTTGGGTAGCAACGGTATGTGCAATATTCCAATACATATTGTTATTGTAACCGTCAGGAATCAGCAGAAGGTCTTCATGAGAAGTATTCTGTAAGATGCCTAAAAGGTTCTTTCTTACCTGTCTGTGTGCTTGAAAATGATAATTCATTTTACAAAATTTTTTAATCACCAAAAATAGTCTAATAAACTGGAAGCGACAATTTTTTGAAGAAATGATTAAATTAAATATTCTTAAATCGTGAAAAAATATGTTAATTTTTATAACATCTGTGCAAAAATAAAGGCTGGCAGTCTGGCCCTGTTAGAAAATGAAACACTCCTTTGAAGAATATCCAAAGGAGTGTTTTTTATGTGTTGTCAGTTGAGTACCTATATTCCGTCATCATGGATTTTCAGTGCTCGTCTACCTTGTAGTTGTTACTTTTTGATAATTTTATGTTTGAAAGTAATGCCATCCTTCAAAACAATATTCAGAAAATAGATTCCTGTACTGTAGGCAGAAATATCTATTCTATTTTCTCCACGGGTTTCAGATAGCTTTTTTCCGTCGATGCTGAAAAGACTTATTGAAGCTACATCTGCTTTTGATCTTATATTAACGTAATCAGAAGTAGGATTAGGGTAGATGCTTACATCTACTGTCTTAATATCCTTTACATCCAAAGCGCCAGAGCTTTTAGCCTGCATGTAAACAGATAGATATACATCTCCCTGCTGTTGATTAAAAACCGCTGTTGGAATGGTATGTTTCAGGGTGTGGTTTCCAGCCGTTATATTAGGCATTGAGAATCCTCTTATAGGAACTGAATTACCGGGACACCAGTTGTTCCATGAAGTCCATTCTGCTAATGATTTTGGTGCAGCGCCATAGATTCCGTTACCCTGCGTGTTATAGACTCTGAATGGTTCACAGGAAATCCCTCCGGGAGTATACGTAAGCATTTGTACATCGTCTATATAAGTGTAATTCTGCCTTCTTACATATTCTTCACCGCCACTGTTGGCACCATGAGGAGTGGATATCACATAGAAACGGGCATTGGTGACAGCATTTGGAAGGTTGAAGTTAACAATTCTTACGGTTTCACCGGGAACATCCGTGCTGTTATAGTTGTTTAATGTCTTGTAGGTTAATATAGGAACAATTGAGTTTTGGTCTGAGATGGCAGCTCCGGTATCTGTTGAGAAGAATGTAAGATTTCCTGAGAAAACATCGATTCTTCCAGCGCATCCGGCAACTTCAGTTTGTGCTGCATATGGGACACCAAAAACATCCAGTTCCATATACATATCATAGGTAGTTCGTAACGTGGTATCGTGAAATACACTATACATATTACTTAAATCATAAGTGTAAGGAACTTCCGTAGGGGAGCGGTTTTTGCTCATAAACGGAGTGATGTATCTTCCTACTTCAATTCTTTTTACATTAGGGTCATTCGTAGTATAAGTGGGCTGGTTTTTGGGTACCATAGCCAGGTAGACACTTCCAAGACGGTCATAATTATCACACAATGCACCTATGCTTACTCTCATGGCAATTTTTGCCTTAAACGAATTGAGTTCAGCATCTGTAAGTTTTCTTGCATATCTTGTATTACCTAATCTGATTAGACCGGGAGGTACCGGCTCCGATACTGTTGCCGCGTAACCGTCATAATAAACCGCATCCGAAATCAAATTCATCCTGTTTGTCGTCTGTCCGTTAAAGAGACCTGCAAAAAGAATGCTTGCAAAAAATAGCTTTTGATACATATTGTCCGTATTTGCAACAAATATATTAAATATTCGCTGATAATGTTATGATGTATTATTAAAAAATCACATTTATTTGAAAAATTAGAATTTTATATTTAAATTAGCCAAATATTCAATATTAATTTATCAATGATGAAAAAAATTTTACTTTTATCTTTGTTATCGATAGCATTCGCGCTTAATGCCCAAATCAATTTAAACATCGGAAGTACAAATGTAGGAACTGCACCAATAAGCAGTTTTTTTTCGTATTCTTATGTTCAGCAGATCTATCCCAAACAGGAATTAAATGCTAACGCCGCAGGAAATATTACCGGTCTCACATTTTATGTGGATCCATCGGCTACTATAAATGATTCCTCGGATTGGACTGTTTATCTTGGGCATACCACAAAGACAGCCTTCGCATCCGGAACAGATTGGATTCCTGCTACGCAGCTTACCCAGGTTTTTGCTGGTGCTGTAACTAAAAACAATAATAAAGTCGAGGTAACTTTTGCAACACCATTTGCCTATAATAACAGTGATAATTTAGTGATTGCTGCAAAGGAGAATTCTCAGAGTATTGATATCAATAACTTCGATGAGGCATTTCGTGTCTATCCGCATATCCCATATTCTACTCTGTATTATAAGGGAGACCGTATGGTAGTTGATCCTGCAACGCCACCCGGAGGAATAAGAGCGGATTACAAATCTGCAGTTACTATTGCAGGATTAACGCCTAAACCCGGCCCTTCATGTCCTTTTATCAGTTATCCTGCAAATAATAATCAGGTTGTTCCTCTTCTTCCTAATATCAAGTGGTTTGCAGTCTTAGGTGCAGATTCCTATAAAGTTTCATTAGGCACAACTCCGGGAGGTACTGATATTATTAATCAGCAGGCTGTGACTGGGACGAACTTTACCCCTTCAGCTGCTCTTAACCGGGATACCAATTATTATTTAAAAGTTACTGCTGTTTCAGCGGGACTTGAGTCTTTGGACTGTACAAATATTACCTTTAAAACTATTCCTCCTATACCTGTCAATGATGAATGTTCTGGTGCGTTGCCTGCATCTGTTTTCCCTTATACTTATACGCAAAGTGATGGAGTATCTGCGACTAACAATGGTGGATTTATCAATACGTGTTCTGATGCTATGAATGACGGGACCTGGTTTAAATTTACCGGAGATGGCGGTCAGTTTACAGTGGGTATCACGATGCCTGCAGGGAGTACTTATGATCCCCAAATGGATATATACAGTGGCGCGTGTAATAGTTTAATATGTGTAAAAGCAGTGGATAACGGAGGCGGCGGTGCAGCAGAATCCTTTACATTCACCACTGTGGCAGGAACCGAATATTTCATCAATGTTGGAGCCTATGAAGAAACAGTCGATATGCCGGAAAATGTCTTTACTATTAAAATTATTAAGCTTTAAGTAAATGACTGGTCAATTGTAAACGGTCAATTTCAATAATTGAGGATAATGAACGATTGACTGACGAAGCAATATTCACTATTCACATACAAAATACCTGATTTAACAAATAATTTTATTAGAAATTATTACTGTAACTTTCACTACATGAATTGATTTTATGCAGTGAAAGTTATATTGTTTGGTTTTCAATGTCTTACCAATTCAGGAATATTTAACAAACTTTAACTCAAAAATGGCATTCATTATGTTGATTAATGCCAGTATTTATCAGAAATTTACCACCTATTTTTAAATAAAGCTATGTCAGATACATATCAAGCTGAAGATATCCGCCAGTTGACGGAAAAAGTAAAAGAAAAAAACTACTTATTTTCCCTTCTGAGAAAGGAAATCAACAAAGTGATCATTGGGCAGGAATATATGATAGACCGTCTTTTGGTAGGTCTTTTAGGGAACGGACATGTTCTTTTGGAAGGAGTACCGGGACTGGCAAAGACCCTGGCGATCAAAACCCTGGCAGAAGCTGTTCATGGTGACTTTTCAAGAATTCAGTTTACACCCGATCTGCTTCCTGCTGACGTGGTGGGAACGATGATCTTTAATATTAAAGACAATGATTTTTCGATAAAGAAAGGTCCTGTTTTTGCAAATTTTGTATTGGCAGATGAGATCAACCGTGCACCCGCGAAAGTACAGTCGGCACTCCTGGAAGTAATGCAGGAGAAGCAGGTAACTATAGGAGACGAAACAATGAAGCTTCCAAAACCGTTTTTGGTACTGGCTACCCAAAACCCGATTGATCAGGAAGGTACTTATCTATTGCCGGAAGCTCAAAGTGACCGTTTTATGTTGAAGTGTAAGATTGATTATCCGAGTTTTGAAGATGAGAGAACAGTCATGAGAATGGTGTCAACTTCTCATCAGCCTGTTGTGAAGCCTGTGATATCATTGCAGGATATTGTCGATGCTAAAGAACTCATCAATCAGATCTATCTGGATGAAAAAATCGAAAAATATATTCTGGACATGGTTTTTGCCACCCGTTATCCTGAAAATTACGGATTGACGGAACTTAAAAACTATATAGGATTCGGAGCTTCTCCAAGAGCATCAATCAATCTTGCAATTGCCTCCAGAACGTATGCATTCCTGAAAGGGAGAGCTTTTGTTATTCCTGAAGATGTAAAAGCTCTGGCTCAGGATGTATTAAGACACAGAATTGGTCTTACCTTCGAAGCTGAAGCCGAAGAGATTTCAGCCGAAGAGATTATCAGTAGAATTTTAGCAAAAATTCAGGCCCCGTAATGAGTGAGGTTGTTATCAGAAAAGCTGTTCAGGAAGATTGTGCTCCGATGTTGGATCTGATCAGAGAGCTTGCAGAATATGAGAAAGCACTTCATGAGGTGACTTTAAATTTAGACGAATTTATTGAAGACGGCTTCGGGAAATCTCCGGTTTGGGGAGCTTTTGTTGCTGAACTCAATAACGAAATTGTCGGAATCTCTCTCTATTATGATCGATTTTCAACCTGGAAAGGAAGAAGACTGTATCTGGAAGATCTGGTAGTCACTGAAAAAATGAGAGGAAAAAAAATTGGAAAACTTTTGTTTGATGCCACTCTGGAATACGGAAAATCAAACCAGTATAGCGGAATGGTTTTTCAGGTGTTAAACTGGAATGAACCGGCTATTAATTTTTATAAGAAATACAGTCCGAAATTTGATAATGAATGGCTGAATGTTTCGATTGAATTGAAAGATTAAAAGTTAGAAGGTGAAAATGGAATACGATACAATCTTAAAAGGTTATTGCGCAACCAGAAATTCACCACCCTATTTATGGAAATAAAAGATATTGTAAAAAAAGTAAAGCAAGTAGAGATCCGTACGAGAAAGAAGACGGAGGCTTCGCTTATGGGACAGTATCACAGTGCTTTTAAAGGACAGGGGATGACTTTCTCAGAAGTACGTCCCTATCAGTTCGGAGACGAGATCCGAAGAATCGACTGGAACAAGACAGCCAGATTCCGTGAACCCTTCGTCAAAGTAATGGAAGAGGAAAGAGAGCTGACCATGATGATCCTGGTCGACATTTCCGCTTCTATGGATTATGGAACGAAAGGACAGCTGAAAAGAGAATATGTAGCAGAGATTGCGGCAAGTCTTGGGTTTTCTGCTGCCGGAAATAATGATAAAGTAGGGCTGATCCTGTTTGCAGATAAAGTGTATAAAGTGATTCCTCCTCAAAAAGGAAGAAAGCATATTTTATCCATCATCAGTAATATTCTGACGGCAGACTATGTCCCGGCAGTATCGAAGATCGATAAGGCTATGGAGTATATGATGGGGATTTTCAAAAGGAAATCTCTGGTTTTTCTGTTTTCAGATTTTGAAGATACTTATGATTCCAAAATGCTTAGAGTCGCTTCAAAAAAACATCAGCTGCTCGGAATGAGAATCTATGACGAGAAAGATAATGAGATTCCTGATGTAGGCTATGTGCTTCTGCATGATGCGGAAACAGGAAAAGAGGTTTGGGCCAATACTTCCAGTGCCAGATGGAGATATACCTTCGCTGAAGCTCAGAAACAGAAAGTCCGGGCTCTGGAAGAAGACTTTGCCAACAGTTCGGCCAGTTTTATGAATGTCAGCACAGGAGCTGATTATTCAAAACTCCTTTATAATTATTTTCAGAAAAAGTAATATTGAACACCTTGAAAAAACAAATCTTTATTGCGGTTTTAGCTTTTGGTACATTTTGTTTTGGACAGGACGGGCAGAATCCTTCTGAATTGACAATTATAGATCCTGAAGTTAGTAATGATCTCAAGGTCCCCACTTCCAGGTGTAAATATACAGATCAGGCCGGATATTATCTTAATGAAAATAGTGTGATCTATGAAGACTGTAATACCATAAAATATATACCAGTAAAAGGAGCAGGTTTAAATCATCCTAAGTATAGTAATATGGACGGTTTTTTTATGCTTGATAAAAATGGTGTTTATTATAAAGGTGACTATGTGAAAATTGACACTACAGGCTTTAAAATAATCGGACCGGTTGGAGATCCCCACAACAGAGAGATCGTATGGAAAGTAAAAAGTAAGGCATATAGAAACCTTAAACCTATGAGTGTTTCTGATCCGGACTCTTTTCGATTGATTTACTGTAATGACGGTGTCTACTATAAAGATAAAAATGCTGTCTCTTTCAAAGGAAAAGCAGTGAAAGATGCAGACCCGGCCACCATATCTGAACTTTGTCAGGGATTTCTTTATGACAAAAAATATGTTTACTTGAATGGGCAAAAAGCGAAAATAAATAATGAGTTTTTGCTTCCTGTCAATGATGTTTTTGTAAAAACGAAAACTAAAGTTTATACATTTGACTTAAAGGAGCAGCCTGGAATAGATGCGAAAACGATAAAACCTCTATCAAAAGGCTATTCCGTTGATGCAAATCATGTGTATTTTTATGGTGAAAAAACGCCTGTTGAAAAAGATGATTTTAAGAATGTAAAAGTCTGGCAACAGGTAAATTCTGCCTATGTTTCCGATGGGAAATCTGTTTGGAGCGGTGCCAATATTTTACAGGCTGATTTAGATGGCGCAACTTTTGGAATGATTCCCCATTCGGACTTTTTTTATGATAAAAATGGGTTTTATAAAACCAAATATGTAGAAAAACTGAGAAAGTCAGTTAATGAAAAATTCCGGTTCAACTATACTGATGAAGTTACGGATCACAATTTTTTCATAACTGATGATTCCCGATATATTATTTACAATAATCAGGCATTTGACCCTTGGGAGAATCTTCTTTTTGAAAATCTTACTGATGATCAAATAATGCTGGCAAAAGAAAATAAGCTGAGACTTTCGGAAGCTATAAAAAATGTAAAAATCGACCATATGTTTGATTTTCCTCTTTATCTGGCTAATGGGAAAATATCTTTTGATGGGAAGGAAACGCAGGCTGATGCCGCAACCTTCAAAAAAGTCGGGTTATATTGGAACTATTATAAGGATGCTACCAATGTTTATTCATATAATAGTTATGCAAAAGAAAATCCTTTAACAAAAATAAAAGGAATGGACCCAGAAACGATATCTGTTTTTGGACCTTTTCTAAAGGATAAAAATTATATTTACAGCGGTTATTATAAATTAATAGGAAGCAAAGAAGCTGAACTCCTGGGTGTTTTTACTGGAAGTAGACCTGGATGCAGTTTAGATACAGCCCCTTCGTCTGACTATTATTTATTCAAAAATGCTGAAGGCTTCTGGTTAATTATGCTTTCTAATAAGATTGTTGTCAGGAATTTAGGAATGAGCCTTTCTGAAGGATGGCATGAAAATAAAGAATTTGAATTAAATGCTGTTGCCTTTAAATAGGTACAGCCAGGAAATTATAATGAAATTGAAAAAAATACTCTTAATACTGTCTTTTGTAATCTGCGGAAATGCTTTTTCACAGATACTGTCTTCTAATCTTGAAAAGAAGACGCTGGCTTTAGGTGAGGTCAACCGTTTAATTATTAAGATTGACAATGTGCATGAGATGCAGGTCGTGGCAGCACCTAAAAATGAACTGCTTCCTTTCCATTTTGAAGAAATTAAAGACAGCATTGGTCAAAACCAGAATTCCTACGAAAGAAAAATTGAATTTTCAGTCTATGATGAGGGAAAATTTACGATTCCTGAATTGGAGTTTAACGTAGGCGGTAAGATTTTAAAAACTATTCCTTATGAAATTGATGTGATCAACACAGCTCAAAAAGCAGATCAGATCAGTGATATCATGAATAACAAGGAAGTAAAACTTGAAACGAAAGATTATTGGGAATTGTATAAATTTTATATTCTTACCGTTTTGGCAGTTATTGCTTTAATTATCGCGGTTATTATGTTTATAAAATGGGGAAGGAAATCAAAAAGTTCACCTGTCGTTGCTACCAATCAAACCTTAAAAGAATTAGATTCTTTAAAAAAGAAAAAATACATTGAAGGAGGAGATTTTCGTTCTTTCTATGTTGAATTAATCGAAATATCAAGAACATTTATTACCAAACAATATCATCTTCCGGCAGATGTTCTTCTTACCGACGATCTTATTGATGTTATGAAAACGAATAATACCATCTCCCAGGAAAACGAAAGAATAGTAGAAAATGTGTTTTTAAGAGGAGATCTGGTGAAATTTGCAAAGACCTTCCCTGATCAGACCACTATGGAAAAGGATTTTGCAGATATTCGTGATTTTGTGAAGAGATCATCAAAAGATTTAGAATTTGAAAACTTAAGAAAGGATGCCTGATTTTGAATTTTACAGTCCGTGGTTTTTACTGCTTTTTCTTCTTTTCATTCCTCTTTTTATAAAAGATGCAGGAGGCAAGAAAAAGAAAGGTGTCAAAGTTCCAACGGTCCAGAATATGGAAGACAGCGGAGGTATCCGCGTAGTGCTTTTTCTCCTGAAGCTCTCAAAGTATATCATTCTTTCCTCTCTTATCATTGCAATGGCAAGACCGAGAACATTTACGGTTTCCCAGGACAAAGATGATACTAAAGGAGTCGATATAATGCTTTCTATAGACGTTTCTCTCAGTATGCTAGCTAAAGACCTTAGTCCTGACAGAATTACAGCATTAAAAGATATTGCTGTAAAATTTGTTCAGAAAAGGCCAAATGACAGGATAGGCGTTGTAGCCTATGCAGCAGAAGCCTTTACGAAAGTTCCCGTAACTTCTGATCATCAAGTGGTCATTGACGAGATTAAGAATCTTAATTCTGCAGGTCTTGAACCGGGAACAGCCATCGGAGAAGGACTCTCTGTAGCGGTTAATCATCTGGTCAAAAGTAAAGCTAAAAGTAAAGTCGTGATTCTGATGACTGACGGAGTAAGTAATATTCAGAATGCGATACCCCCTCAGATCGCCGCAAAGCTTGCCAAGAACAATAATATAAAAATATATTCCATTGGGATCGGAACCAATGGCTTTGCACTGATGCCTACATCACAGGATATTTTCGGCGAACTGATCTTTACAGAAACTGAAGTGACTATTGATGAAAATACTTTGAGAGATGTAGCACAGGCTACAGGCGGAAGATATTTCAGAGCGACTTCCAACAGCAGTTTGGAGGAAGTATACGACGAAATCAATCAATTGGAGAAATCTGATATTAAGGTTTCCAAGCTGTACAACTACGAGGAGTATTTTAAAATTTTCCTTTGGATAGCTTTAGGAATGCTATTTTTTGACGCACTGTTGCGATGGGTAATATATAAATTTTTAAGCTGATGAATTGGTCGTTAGGAAATTACTGGTATTTATTATTGTTGCTGCTTTTGCCGCTGCTATCTTTCTTTCTTATCCGTTTTTTGAAATGGAAAAAGAACAAGAGGGATATCTTTGCTGACAGTCGGTTTCAGGATAGCTTATTTGAAAACAGATCGGGATTTACAAAATTTTTCCCCGCTTTATATCTTTTGGGAACTCTTTTTCTGATATTTTCTATAATAGATCTACTGAATGGTTCAGAAGAAGTTCAGACCAATCAAAGGCTGAATAATGTAGTGTTCATGCTGGATGTTTCCAATTCTATGAATGCAGAAGATATTGATCCGAGCCGTCTTTTGGAAGCAAAAAATCTGATGATGAATACCATGCAGAAGATGAAGAATGATAAGATTGGTATTGTAATTTTTGCCGGTGAAGCGGTTTCTATTATGCCGCTGACCACAGATTATGGAACAGCAGAAACTTATATCAGTGCTGTGGAAACAAGTTCTATGAAAATCCAGGGTACCGATTTTTTAAAAGCGATGCGGGTGGCAGCAGATAAGTTTAAAAATGTAAGCAAAGGATCAAGAAAAGTGATCCTGCTGAGTGATGGTGAAGATAACGAAGGAAATGATAATGCAGCTATCAGGCTTGCTAATAAAGAAGGAATCTCAATAACATCTGTAGGAATAGGGACTGATGAAGGCGCACCCGTTCCCGAGTATGTCTATGGACAGCTGATGGGTTATAAAACGGATATGGACGGTGGAACGGTAATTTCTAAAAGACAGACCGAAGCTCTTAAAAAGATGGCAGAATCTACAGGTGGAGATTATATTGACGGAAATAACGTGAATGAAGCTCCTAATAAGATCATTGATGCCATGAATAAAAAAGCATCATCTGCGCAGACTTTAGTAAGATCTCAGAATGCCAACCATTATTATCAATATTTTTTGATTGTATCTATTTTCTTCTTCTTTTTAATTTATATATTGAACCCGAAAAGAGATTTCAATATCTAATTTTTATACTTTGTTTATCAATATTTTAAATAAATACTTTAACCGAACTTTAACAAACAGAAGTCTGTTTATTAACATATAAACGAATAATTTTGCAGTGGATGAATACTAAAATCTTTTTTTTATCGTTTCTTATTGCTTTCTCATTCTCAGGCATTGCGTTTGGGCAGGAAAACTATAGAACTTTGGTTTATGAAGGTAATCAGAAATTCAACGGTAGAGACTATGATGGAGCGTCTTCTAAATATATGGAGGCTGTAAAAAGCAATGAAAAAGATTTTACAGCTCATTATAATTTGGGGAATGCGCTGTATAAAAGTAAAAAATATGAAGAGGCTAAAGCAGAATTTGACAAAGCACAGAAGCTTTCGCAGACACTGCCTGATAAGACAGCTGCACTTCATAATCTCGGAAATACATATATGCAGATGAACCAGCCTGAAAAAGCGGCTGATTATTATAAGCAGGCTCTGAAACAGGATCCTTATAATGAAGCAACAAGAAAGAATTATCAGATTGCCAAACTGAAAGAAAAAGAAAAACAGCAGCAGCAAAAAAACGAACAGAATAATTCCGGAAAAGGTGGCGGTGGTGATGATCAGAACAAAAATGGTGATCAGAAAGGCGACAAAAAAGATCAAAAGCAGGATCAGGGCAGCGGGCAGCAGAATGAAGGGAAAAGCGAACAGGGAGATACTCCAAAGCAGGACCAGAATGATGAAGGGAAAATGCCTAAAGACCTTGAAAAAGCAATATTAGATAAAGTAAGCGAAAAAGAAAAAGAAACCGCCAGAAAGATTTTAAATAAAAACTCTTACTCGATGCCGCAAAGCAACGAAAAAGATTGGTGATGCAGCAGAAATTAATTTACATATTATTCATTTTTGCATCCGTAATTTCTTACGGACAGGTAAACCTGTCTCTGGAAACAGATAAGGCTGAATATAATGGGAAGGATATTGTAAACCTTACCATTGTTCTGGAAATTAACGGAACTGATCTTGTTCAGCAGACGGGTTTCCAGCTTCCCGATCTTTCGAAATTTAACCTCATAGGAAGCGGATCAGTGACCAATACTTTTATTGATCCTGCTACGAATACCCTTATTACCCAAAAAGTATCCAGAATAGCTCTTGAACCAAAGAAAAAAGGGAAAATTAAGATTGGTTCTGTATTGGTAACCGTTAGTAATAAGATCTATAAAACAGAACCTTTTGATGTCAATATTAAAGATATTATTGAGAAAAGATCTTTGGCAAGTAATGTTTCCAATGAGATCTATCTGAATATGGAGATAGAAGACCGGGAGGTGTACCAGGATCAGCCGACTGTTGCCGTACTGAGAGTGTATTCCAAAAATATGGATAACTTCAGAAAGGTGAAAGACGTTCGTCTTCCGCGTCAGGATAACCTTAATGTACATCCTATAAGCTTAGGCAAGTCGGAGATTGATCCATCAGGGTCCGGTAATATGGCTTCTCAGGTTTTGGCTGTATTTATGGTATTCCCTAATGAATCCGGATATGTAGAAGTTCCGTCAGTTTCGGCATCTGTAAGTTCGTATTCAAACAAAAATAAAATAGTATCCAATAAGGTAAAGCTCAATGTAAAAAAGCTTCCGGAGGGATCACCAGAACACTTTAAAAATGCAGTGGGAAATTTCAGTGTAAATGTCTATAATGCATCGAAAGATAAAATAGAGGTTGAAAAACCTGTCAATGTCATCGTAAAAGTATCAGGAGAGGGAAATCTGCCGGATATGTATCTTCCGAAGATCATCGCATCTCCGGACTATGAAGTTTTCAGCCCTAAAATTACATCTAAAGTTGCTCCGGGAACCACAGGAATGAAAGGAGAAGTTTTCGCTAATTATGTGGTAATTCCTAAAAAATCCGGTGCTATTTCAATTCGGACCGAAGACTTTGCCTTTTTCGATCCGGCAAGCCGTGAATATGTAGACCTGGGACAGAAAACTCTTGCGCTGAATGCATTTTCTCATGATCAGATCCTTGAATCCCGTACTACAGTTGAGAAGGTAAACGAATATACCAATACTCTTTTAGAAACAGTAAATACACCTGTTCTAAAGACCACAACATTCAAGGTAAAAGAAAAAAGTAAGTTCCACTGGAATATTCTTTTAACCAATATTGCCATTCTTGTAGGATTGTTTATTTGTTATCTGTTATTTAAGACTTGGCAAAAAAAACGAGCGTTAGTTAGAGAAACAGCATCTCCGAAACCTCTTGGTTCTGTGGCTGAAACAGAAAAACAGATCAGAGAAACACTGAAAACTGATATTAATGATTATTTCAGCTATCTTGAAAATCTTAAAGACAGCGGAGATTATGAAAAGTTCTTTGATACCCTGGAAGAAATGGATGTGGATGTTAGAAAGCAGCATTTTCAAAGTTCATCAGGGGATTTCAAAACATTTTTAGAAAGTCAGTATGGATCTACTGTTGCCGAGGAATACAGGAATCTGTCACAACGAATTCAGATGGAAAAATACTCTCCTTTGAAATCATCTGAAGGAATTGATGAACTTTTAAAAGCAGTTGTTAATTTATATTCACGAATTAGCAAATAATTAATTTTTTTTCATATTTTTGCGAAATTATTAAATACAAGAAGATGGAAATATTTAATGATTTCTCTATCAAAGAGATCGTCACCTGCTTTATGGTCCTTTTTGCCGTTATTGATATTATCGGTTCTGTTCCTATTGTGGTAAGCCTTCAGCAGAAATTTGGACAGATCGAGGCTGGTAAGGCATCGATTACTGCAGGAGTTATCATGATTGTTTTTCTGTTCGTGGGAAATAAAATTCTTAAGCTTATCGGGGTAGATGTAAACTCCTTTGCCATTGCCGGAGCTTTTGTGATTTTTATCATAGCACTTGAAATGATCCTTGGAATAGAAATCAATAAAACTACGGAAGCAAAGGCTGCATCCATTGTCCCTATTGCATTTCCGCTGGTTGCAGGAGCTGGAACTCTTACAACAACGCTATCTCTCAGAGCTGAATTTCATGATATTAATATTATTTTAGGAATTGTTCTCAATACAATTTTCGTATATTTGGTGCTGAAATCAGCAAAATGGCTGGAAAACAGAATGGGAGAGGCGACATTATCTATCCTTCAGAAAGTTTTCGGAATTATCCTTTTGGCTATTTCAATAAAATTATTCACCGCTAACTTTGCCCAATTGGTGCAGAACTATATTAATTTTTAAGAATCATGCAGAAGTTTTATAAAGTATTTCTAGTTGTGTTTATCGTTTTCATTGCCATCAATCTTTATGCATTAGACTGGCAGACGGATCTTTTATCAGAAGATAACCTGAAGTTTGTATTTTCAATCGCTTCAGCAGTTATCGGTTTGATTTTGCTTTTTGTATTGGATACTTGGAGCAGAATAGGAGTGAAGAAGTAATTTCAGAATCACATTATTCTATATAATAAAACCTCTTTCGGATGAAAGAGGTTTTTGTTTTTGCCACTTAGAGAACCTAAGCAACTAATGTGGTTATAGTAAATTTTTATTTTGCTTTAAAAATGAAGGGAGTGAAGTTCTAATAGCTGCATTCTTGATCAGGAAGCAACGATATTCTTTAAAATCGCTTCTGATTTAAGTTCTGTTTCCTGCCATTCTTTTTCAGGACTGCTTTGGGATGTGATACCGCCACCTACAAAGATATGTACAGAATCTTTATATAATCTGGCGCATCTTAGGTTCACAAAATACATGACACTTTCATCTGTTTCTACTTTAATGAAGCCGGCATAGAATTCACGCGGAAATTTTTCAAATTTCTGAATGCTCTTTTTGCAGAAATCCTTTGGAATACCGCAGACTGCCGGAGTAGGATGGAGGCTATTGATAAGGCTGTCCAGATCTTCAGGATTGATTTGCGCCTTAAAATCTGTTCGGAGATGTTTGATGTTACCTGAGATGTGATCGTACGTTTCTGATACCTCTATGTTCTGAGAATAACTTTTAAGAACGTCTTTGATATATGATGTCACCGGTTTCTGCTCTTCGATTTCTTTTTCCGTCCACTCCTCGGCTATGGGAAGTGTTCCTGCCAGACTCATGGTTTCAAATTGATGTGTTGTTTTATTAAATTTCCCCAAAGTCTCTGAAAAAGCACCCATCCATGCATTGCTTCCATCGTTGAAAATATACCTGAATGCATTGGGATATGTGATGCAAAGCTTTTCAAAACTTTTTTTATAATCAACGACATTAAATTTTGTGAAAATCTTTCTTCGTGCATAGACCAGTTTAGGCAGTTGATGCTCTTTTATAAGGTCAATTACTTCATGAAGGGTATGTATGTATTCATCTTTGTTTTCTGCATTGAAATGGCTTTCGTCTTTCAGCAGGTTGTCATGAGTAATGATTGACTTCTCAAACTGTTCAGAAGCTTTAATGATGTTGCCTTGGAAGCTGATGTGTTTTAAAAGATCAAAAGAGTGAAAACTGATGGACTCCTTGTCCTTTTGTTGATCGGTTGAGTATAATGTTTCGTCGAAAGGAAATTTGAAATAAATCATGAGCTACGAATGAATTTTGAAAATCAACATCCGGAAATAGAATACGAAATTCCCAGGCTGATTTTCCTTTCAGCAAAGGTATTATTAGTCTTAAAAATGTCAAAATTAAAAGCATTGTTTTTTAGCGAAATGTTTCGCATTCTATACTGCTGATATTCCAAAGACAGGAGAAGTTTCTGTATGATCCGGTATTGAATTCCAAAAGAACATCCAAAGTTGATAGATTGAGACTTGAAATCATCACGTTTATTCAGAACATTATTTTCAGGGACCATAAACTACATCTTATAAACATTCTGATTGGCCAGAAATCCAATAAATGGACGGAATCTTTTCCAAAAAAAAGACTCAAAAAAATTGAGTCTTATATATTTTATTAAATTTTTTATCTATTTCAGAATGATGTTATTGGTCATCGTGGTGTGATTGATGAGCGCTCCTTTTTCATCCCTGATCTCGATTTCAGAGACATGCATCGTTTTTCCTTTTCTGATAAAACGTGCAGTAGCAGTTACTGTTCCGTCTTTTTTGCTTTTAAGATGGTTGGAATTGATATTTGTTCCCACACCATAATATTTACTTCCATCTATAAAAATATTAGACAGGCTTGAACCTAATGTTTCTGCAAGCACGCAGCTGGCTCCTCCATGCAGAATGCCGAAAGGCTGATGCACTTTTGGCTGAACCGGCATGGTAGCAGTAAGGGTTTCATTTTCAACATCAATATCGATAAACTGTATTTCAAGTGTTTTTGCTAATGTTACACCATTTCCCCAGTTGTTTAAGAACACAAGGAGCTCTTCTTTAGTCTGACCTTTCATTGTATAAGTGGTAATTGATAATTAAGTGAGTAAAAGTAATTTCGCTAACTTCTAACTTCTAACTTCTAACTTCTAACTTTTCGCTTTTCCTTCTTCATCATTTCCTGTCCCCATGATATTTGGATTCCAGTTAGCAGGAATTTTAGGACCAATATCATTTTTGATATAATAATCCTGAATTTCTTCCATGATTTCAGAGAAAGGAACAGAAGCAATCCTTTCGTAAGGGATGGTGTAGCCTAAATAAACAATATTCCTTTTGAAATCTCCTGCAGCCAGAACAATAGGTACCTTTGCGGCTAATGCCATATGATAAAACCCTTTTCTCCATTTTGGAACCCAACTTCTGGTGCCTTCCGGAGTAATAACAAGACTGAAATCTTCTTTATCAAACTGCTGGGCCACAAAATTGACCAGATCATTTTTCTGGCTTCTGTCGATCCCAATCCCTCCAAGACCTCTCACGATACTTCCGTACCATGCTTTTGTATGGGCATCTTTGATGATGATTTTCAAAGGTTTTTCTAAAGACCAATAGGCAAGATTTCCCAATAAATATTCCATGTTGTGGGTATGGGGTGCCACCACAAGGATACATCGGTTCAGACTTTTTGCATCGCCCTGCAGGACGACTTTCCAGCCCAGCATTTTTAACATTAATTTACCTATCAGTTTTCTCATATATCTTTAGATTAAAAACAAAAAAGTATAACCAAACAGGTTATACTTTACAAATATATTGAAATATTATCGCTCTTAAAACAAACCGCTGATTAAATCTGCGATCTTCATTACAATTTCTAATGCAACTTGTACCATGGCTGAGGTGTTTTTTTTATGATTTGGTTAATTATTTTTAACTATACGAATTTATAACATTTTTTTTACATAGCGAACTAAATAATGATATTTTTTCTGTTTTCTGAGAGAAGAAGAGTGTGAATTTCAAACGGTTGTCTTCCATTCACACTTCCTGCACTCTCTAAAGTTAATTATTTAGTTTGTATGGAAATTTCGTCTTTCCCGTCCTTGATTTTGATGTCTACGTTTTTGTTCATCTTCTTGATCGTAGATTTCATAGAATCAATTACTTTATCCGCTTGGGAACTGGGAACTTTTTTCCCGTTGATGATGATGCTGTCTTTATCATTTGAATTATACTCAATAGTAGAACCGTTTACAGAGATTTTATTCTTTTCAATTCTGATATTTCCGTGCTCATCTCTGTCTTCATCCTGATCCATATCGTTAATGCCATCTCCGTTCAGATCTCCGTCAAAGCTCATTCTATCTTTCTTTAAAGGGATTACCACTGAGTTCTGAGGAACAACAAGCTCGTAATCTACTCTGTAACTTCTGAATCTGTGCTCGTAAGGATACTTAACGTAGTTAGGAAGCATTACTTTATTGCCAACTATTTCCACAGGTACGTTGATCTGAACCGGAACGTTATAGCCGTTTCCTTCTTTTTTGATGATCAGGTATGGTGTTTTTATTTCAGGCTTTCTCGTTACTTCTACATGAATATAATCTTCTTTGTAAACCGTTTTTTTATCAGAGTAGATGTCATCGTCGTAGGCTGTGAAATTCTGCGGGATGTTTACCTGTTTCAAATCTACATAAAGCGTATCTGATGTGGTATTGATCGCGATATTTTCTGTGTCTTCCTTACTTCCTTTGTAAATCAGATTTTTCTTAGCCATGCTTACTCCGAAATAAGTTCCAAGTCCCATTAATAAAAGGAATAGTCCTCCGATTACCCATCCGATATTTCTAAGTTTTGTTTTTGGTGAAAATACCTTGATGCTCAATAAACTGAAAAGGATAGTTGGAATTAAGCACCCGATGATCATAATAGCAACCAATACTTTATCAAGACCGTTGTCATCCATATAGAATCTCATTTCATTGGCCCCTGGAAAGTCAGCATCCATACCAAATAATCCGAAGATCACAAATATCCCGATGATACTTCCTATGGCCATTAATGCAAAGATTCCTCCTACAAAATACTTTAAGATATTCCAGATACCACTGCCTGCATTATCGATGTAAGGCTTAGATTCTGTATACATTTCTCCGACTCTCTGAGTAGATTCGTTGGCAAACTGAACCAGTTTGTTAGATTCGTTTTTAAGATTGTCGAAGTTCATAGGCTTTCCCTTCATTTTCAGGAAATCTGCTGCAGTTTCTGCTTTTGGAAGTACAATCCAAAGAATGATGTAAAGAAGACCAATCAGTGAAGAAGAAATAGCAGCGGTAAAAATACCCAGGATAAAGATTCCTAACCAGATGGCTCTCATTGCTGTAATATCCATTCCTACATAGTGGGCAAGACCGGCACATACTCCAGCAACTTTTTGTCTTTCAGGGTCACGGAACAACTGTTTTTTATCTGTATATTCTGTGCCTGCCTGTTGTGTTCTTCTGCTGTTTTTTTCAGAATAGTAAGCTTCTTCCTGTTCTTCGATTTTTTCCGGAGATCCGATTTGTGCGATTACTTTTTCTACGTCTGTATCATTGATCACTTCACGTTTCCCTAAAGAATCTCTGAAGATTTCTACCATTCTTATTTCTATATCATGCATTACCTCCTCCTCCTCTGAAGCATCCAGTGAGCTTCTCAGTGCATTCAGGTAATCGCTGAGCTTTATATATGCGTGTTCTTCTATGGTGAAAGAAAAACCTGCGAGTCCTATTGAGAGTGTCTTGTTCATAGCTTTGTTTTTTAAATTTTTTGAGTGATTTGGTTTACTGACGCTGTCAGTTCAGCCCATGTATTCTGAAGTTCGTCCAAGAAAAGTTTTCCTTTTTCTGTGATCTGGTAATACTTTCTTGGAGGTCCTCCTGTAGACTCTTCCCATCTGTAGGAAAGAAACTCGCCATTTTTCAGTCTTGTAAGGAGAGGATAGAGGGTTCCTTCCACTACATCCAGTTTTCCTTTTTTCAGTTCATCAATAAGATCGGAAACATACATTTCACGATGATTGATGAGACTTAAAATACAGAATTCCAGAATCCCTTTGCGCATTTGCGCTTTGGTATTTTCAGTATTCATCTTTAATAAGTTTTGTTAATTAGTTATATTTTCAGAATAATGTTCCTAGCTAGATGAACCTATTCCGATTTTACATTACAAAGATATGTAATTAAAATGGTAATATGCAATACAAAGTAGTGAAATTTTTAAAGAAAGTAATATAATGTTCTGATTTTTAGTTATATAAATTTTTATTGAAAATTTGGGTATTAGAACTTTAGTGTAAAATAAGCTAAAAAAACAGTAGATTATAATCCATGATTTGTATTTTTGTATGAATTTCGATGAATATTTAATGAATGTTATACCAAATGACAAATATATCTCTATTGTACCGGTCTTTACCAGCTTTGCTGCTGCTTGGACCTCTATGTTTCGGGCAATCCCGTTTTGTGGTTGAAGATGCATCTGCAAAATACAATGCTGAAATTTCTATTGAAAAATGTCAGTCTGACTACTGCAAGAATAAAGCTTCGATCATAATTTTCAGTAAAAGTGGAGAGAAAATACAGACTCTCGCTTCTGAAGATTGCGCACTCCATTTTGAAGAAGGGATAAAACCTTCGAACACTGGTGTTGTCAAACTAACCAATGGAATGTTGCACGATGACCCTGTTGTTTTTGGAGATTTTAATTTTGATGGTACGGAAGATGTCGCCATAAGAAACGGTAGCGGTGGAAACTATGGCAGCGCTTCCTTTGATGTCTATGTTTTTAATTCCACAAGGAAAAAGTTTGTTGCCAGTAAGGAACTGACAGAACTGGCAAGTGATTATCAGGGAATGTTTGATGTAGATCCCAAACGCAAACGATTAAAGACTTACGCCAGATCGGGAAATTCTTTGCTTTACACTTACGAATATCAGGTGATTCCGAATAAAGGGATTGATCTGGTTTATGAAAAAATCGAAGATATGAGCGGAGAACTGGCGAAAGTAACTGTTCGAGAGAAAATAAAAAATAAATGGGTGGTCAAGAAATCAACCGAATAATAAAATAAAGAAAATGAAAATACAGAAGGAGATCGATTTTATCCTGGCCGTAGATGCCCTGAAAAACGTACAGAGAAGAAATTATAATGCTGATGACTCGAGAAGAGAAAATACAGCTGAACATTCATGGCAGATCATTATTCTGGCACAGATCCTTTATCCATATGCAAAAAACCGCGCAGGTATAGATCTTTTGAGAGTCATAAGAATGCTGTCCATCCATGATCTTGTAGAGATTGAAGCGGGTGATACTTTTCTTTTTGATGAAAAGGCAATGGTAGGGAAATTTGAAAGAGAGAAAGTTTCAGCACAGAAAATATTTGGAATTCTTGATGAACCGTTACGTACCGAATTCTTCGAACTGTGGCTTGAATTTGAAGAAGAAAAAACTCCAGACGCTATTTTTGCCTGTTCCATCGACAGGATTATGCCTTTTATTCTTAACGCTCATACTTCAGGGAAAAGCTGGACAGAAGCCGGCGTTACCGAAAAGCAGATCAGAAATATGTTGGAAAATGCTATTACCAGAGCTTCTGATGAAATGGGAGAGGCCTTTGAAACGTTGCTGAACAGAAGCCTGGATACCGACAAGGTGGTAAGATAGACTGATTACAAAGCAGCGAAAATTTCTTTAATTTTGGGTTCATTTTGCTTCAAGGCAAAAGAATAAACTAAACCAATTATAGTAGCCAATAAGTTTCGGGCGGCCAAAGGCCGCCCGAAACTTATTGGCTTATAGTATTCTAATCGGCTTCTTAGCCTCATCAATAGCCACAAAAGTAAAATCACCTACAATGGCTCTTTCTCTTTCATAGGAATACATTTGTTCTGTATAGATTTCTACATTCACCTTCATACTGGTTTTTCCAACGTAGGAAACTTTTCCGATCAGTTCTACGATAGTTCCTGCCGGAATGGGTTTTTTAAAATCGATCTTATCGCTGCTTACGGTTACCACTCTTTTTCTTGCAAAACGGGTTGCGGTGATAAAAGCTACTTCATCCATCAGCTGCATAGCCGTACCTCCGAAAAGAGTATCATAGTGGTTGGTAGTGTTGGGGAAAACCGCTTTAAAAATTCTGGTTTCGGATGCTGCAATTCTTTCTTCTGTAGTCATATTTCATTATTAATTAAAGCGAAATGAAATAGATCAAAATAACAGAACAGTGACAGGAACCATAGGAATTCCTGAAGCAGTCCATCAGATCAATAAACTTCAAATCGCGAAAGTTTTTTGTTTAAAGAAATAGGCAGGTCTCCTGACTTGTAACATCTTTTATCTCCTTCCCGTGCGCTGCACAGTGGATCCTTGATAAAGACTTCAGTTACTTACAGTTGCGCGACAGTCCGTGATTTTCACACGGTTCCCTTTTAATCTGCGTTAAGCAGAACCAGTTTCTGTGATGAATTAGCGTTAAACTTTTTCAGTGCAAAAATAAGAATATTACAGAGAAAACGGCAATTATTCCGGACTATTATAAATAATCTGGCTCATTACCCTTCCTTCTTTGATCGCCCAGAGTGTGGTATATCTGTTTTCACCAGAACCATTGATCATATAAAGATAGATATGATCATTGTCCAGAGCCGTTACTCCTACATTATTGAAATCCATAGTAGGCTGGAACATATTTTTAATCGCTTCCCTTACAAAAACAGAACCTCTTCCGGGCTGTTGTACCCGGATTGATTTAATCTCCGTCATGCCTTCAGGAAGATTGTCCTTGATCCCCCAAGGCTTTACCTTATCGATGGTAAGGATCTTTCCATCTGCGTCTTTTTCCTGTTTTCTGTAGCCGGCATTAGAGGGATAAACATCAATCACTACTTTGGTTCTTTGTGAAGTAAGTATCTTGGGATTGCTGTTATCTGTAAAAATAAGTGATTTTCCGTTCTTGGATTTAGAAGGAGTAAACTGGGGAAGCTGATCGATGAAGGCAATACGTTCCTTATTGACCATCCCTTCCTTTTCAAGGTTTTCATATCTTACAAAAGGTTTTTCCTCATCCTGCTTTTCAGGATATTTAATCCAGATCCATTCTGTTTCTCCCGGAGCAGGTTTTACATAAACAAATACATCACCTTTACGCATCCTGATCTTATCTACGATTTTTCTGTAGTTATCCTTATGGACACGTACATTGGCGTAGCCTTCTTCAGCTTTTACAACACCGAAAGGAACTTTATTCTGCCCCTTGACAAATGCTAAAGAAAAAAGGCTGAAAGCGGATAGGTACAATGCTCTGTTTACGGAAATCATTTTATGAAATTTTTTTGATCCTCAAATATATAAATTAAATGCTTTTTTGGTCAGTAAAATGTCGCAGGATTTGATTAAAATTATCAATATGTACTGAAAAACTTATTTAATGAACAAATTATAATCAGCTTTTTTATGTAATGCGATGAAAATGTAAGATTTATTAATTAAAATATAATGGTATATGAATAATTTGAATTATTTTTCAGAACAAAATCATAAACCGATAAAAATGATAAAAAATCTACTTTTTATGCTTGTTCTTTTTTCAGGTATAGCACAGTTTCAGGCATCCGGCAGAATGAAAAACATTTATGCAGAATCTGATTTTACAGTCCCGATGAACTTAGTCGCTTCCAATATTACTTTTACTTCTGCTCATATCACATGGGATCCCATACCCGGAGCTACAGGTTATACTGTGAGATAGAGGGCCTCAACATCTGCGGTATGGCTCTCGATGAATATTCCTGCGGGGACCACTTCTGCTGATCTCAATGATCTTACACCCTGTATGGGACAAATGGTTCAGGTGATCGATAATGCTTCGGGAGATACATCCTTTCCGTTAACCTTTTATACCCATCTGAATTATTGCAGATCAACTTCTATGAATCTTGGAACATTGTATTTATCGAACGTTTCAATAATTCCTTCCGGTGGACTTCCGACGATGGTAAGTGCTTCATCGGCGTCAAACCATACGGATTTTCGTATGAACCCACCAACCCATATAGAGCTTGGGATAGGCTCCTTAAATAATGTTTTATCAGTAACGCCCACCTGGGCAGGACTACCGGGGACATCTTATGTAAAGGCATGGATAGATTTTAATGCGAATGCAATTTTTGAAGCTTCGGAAATGATCGTTTCTACTATGGTAGATTCTACAAATCCTAAAGCTTTTATATTTAATGTTCCTTCTTTTGCCAGCATAACCCAGTGCGGAACAGCAATGAGGGTAATCATCAGCGAAACAGAACCTGCTGGCCCTTGCGAAATATTTACGTACGGAGAAGTGGAAGACTATAAAGTAACTTTTGTAAACACGAATCTTGGTGTGGATGAAACTTCGAAACCCAAAGAAATCAGTATCTATCCTAATCCTGCTTCAGAGATTTTATATATTTCAGGGCTTTCATCAGAAACGGACTATGAGATTTTTTCCGTTTCAGGTCAGAAAACAGGAGCGGGCAGAACCTCCGAAAATTCGGCAGATATTCGTCATCTGGCTAAAGGAATTTACTTTATTCAGCTTAAAAATAAAGAAAATATAACCCGCCTGAAATTCATCAAAAAATAAAAACAAAAATGATGAGAGAATGGAATTGCATAAGTATAAATAATATCTTTGTTGAAAATAATAAAAACTATATTATGACCAGAAAATTATTTTCATTATTCGTATTGTTTTTGTGTGTTCACTTTTATCAAAACAATGTTTTAATAACTAAGACAGAACATTTAAACACGGTTAGACCTCCGTCAAATATAAAAGTAACAAACATTTCAACTAATAGCGCAACAGTTTCATGGGATCCTGTTATTGGGACGGGACATTTGGTAAAATATAATATAGTTGGGATACCGGGCTCTGGAGGCTCACGATATACAACAGCTACAAGCATTGATCTTACAGATTTGCAGCGATGTAAAGGCTATGAAGTGACAGTAAGTAATGTACAGGCTGGTGGAGGTGATTCAAATCCTGTTTTTTTTACTACTAATAATTTCTACTGTTTATATACTCCTTCGGATAATCCTACTCACGTACCCGATTTATATATATCCAATGTAGCAGTCAATGCTGTTGGTTTACCTCCTATGATTAGTAATTCAGGAAATTCTGCTTTCACAAAATATTTTGAAGATCCTAGTCGCAAAGTAAGACTGGTTTTAGGGAGTATAGGTAATACTATTTCAATAACGAAGGCTGGACCAAGTTCTCAGTCTCCTGGATACATGCGTGTGTTTATTGATTTTGATGGAGATGGATCATTCGGAAATTCCCCTTCTGAATCAATTTTATTTTCAAACGGGAGTACAGACGCAACAGTTACCGCAACTTTTTCTGTGCCTTCTCAGAATCCTCAAAAGCCTTGTAAGCTTGCAATGAGAGTTGTAAGCTCCCCTTCAGCTGCTATTCTGACTTGTGCATCTTATGGAGAAATTGAAGACTATGAAGTTGAATTAATAGATCCTGTGAATCTTAGCCTTGCTGTAGATGAAACTTCGAAACCCAAAGAAATCAGTATCTATCCTAATCCTGCTTCAGAGATTTTATATATTTCAGGGCTTTCATCAGAAACGGACTATGAGATTTTTTCCGTTTCAGGTCAGAAAACAGGAGCGGGCAGAACCTCCGAAAATTCGGCAGATATTCGTCATCTTGCTAAAGGAATTTACTTTATTCAGCTTAAAAATAAAGAAAATATAACCCGTCTGAAATTCATCAAAAAATAAATAAAAATAAAATAGCGCTGGATTGTCAGCGCTATTTTTTTATAAGTTTTAAAAGTTTTACGATCTGCAAATGGGTAAAATCTTCAACCTGTCATGATCAAATCCTCTCCAACTCATCCGCACTGATGGTAGTTTTAAAAGTACCATAATTCACGGTTACTTTATTTTTGGAAATTTTCTCAATAGTTCCAACACTTGTACTGCCTGGAATACGGACGCGTTGTCCTTCCTTCATCCATACAGCACGGTCCGTTTTTCGTTTTTCTTCCAGTTTATCATTGGTTTCAGCGATCTTTTCGATCACATCTTCCTTTTTAAGCTGTTGAGTGATTTTTCTTTTTACAACCTGAAGACGTTTTGATTCGTCTTTATCAGCGCCAACTTTTCTGAATTTTTCCTGTTCAAGAATTTTGACAAAATCCTTTACTACATCTTTTCTGGATCTGCCGTTGACATAACCGTCGATGAATGTTTCTATCTTATTTCCGAACTGAAGCTTACGGTGTTCTTCTTCGTATAGCTTTTGGAAATTGAAGAGTTTCTGCTGCAGCTGTTCATTCAGTTTCTGGAGATTATCACGCTTGTCTTCCACAGATTCTTTTCTTTCAGCGAGATCGGTTTTCAGTTTTTCAACTTCGAATTTTTCCTGCTGAAGTTTTACAATCGTTTTGTCAAGATTGACAATATCGTGTTCCACTTTCTTTTTTGCCGCATGAATAATGAATCTGGGAATTCGGTTTTTCTCTGCTACCTCAAAGGTGAACGAGCTTCCTGCCTGTCCAACCTCCAGCTTATACATGGGTTCCAGTGTTTCTTCATCAAAAAGCATGGCTGCATTTTCAGCATTTGGAAGCTCTTCGATAACGATTTTGATATTCGTGTAATGCGTTGTAATGATGGCAAAACTCTTTTTATCATAGAAATACTCCATAAAACTTTCTGCCAGAGCACCTCCAAGTTCAGGATCTGATCCTGTTCCGAATTCATCGATAAGAAGCAGCGTATTGGCATCAGCTTCACGGATAATCCCCGCCATTTTCTTAAGTCTTGAAGAATAGGTGGAAAGATGGTTTTCTATAGATTGATTGTCACCAATATCTGTCATGACCTTTTCAAAAAAGAACATTTCAGATCTTGGATGTACCGGTACCAGAATTCCACTTTGAATCATCAGCTGAAGCAGTCCGACTGTTTTCAGCGTGATGGATTTTCCTCCTGCATTGGGTCCGGAAATACAGATAATTCTGTTGTGATCCGTCAGTGACAGCGTTTGTGGGTGAATCGTTTTGTTTTCTGCCTTATTTCTAAGCCATAACAGGGGGTGAAAAGCATCTTTCAGCTTCAGTGTTCTGTGACGGTTGATCTTAGGAAGAATTCCGTTAACCAGTTCTGCAAATTTTGCTTTGGCCCTCGTCAGGTCAAGGTCAAAAATATAAGCCTGGTATTTCCATAGCTGAGGTTGAAATTCTGCCAGTTCAGCGGTGAGTTTTCGCAGTATTTTATCTATTTCTTTTTTCTCTTCCTCTTCACTTTCCTTCAGCTTAAAGTAATGTTTTACGACACTGTCCGGCTGCATATAGGTAATAGATCCTGTTTTTGAAATTCCTAAAACCCTTCCGGCAACTCTTTTCTTGAATCCCGATTTTACAGCTAAAACTCTTTGATCTTCAATAATAGTCTCCCTGATATCATCCAGAAAATCGCTTTGTCCATAGTTGAACAGCGCACGGTTGAAATTTTCCTGAATGGCTTTTTTAGCAAGCTGGATCTCTGCTCTAAGTTCTTTTAAAACAGGGGAGGCATCACTTTTGACTTCTCCGAAACGGTTAAAAACTTTATCTACCTTATCAATAATTTCCTTTTTAAATTCCAGCACAGAAACATCTCCTATCAAAGTATGGAAGGTATCTGGCATGGTAGGGAAAAATTTCTGAAGTTTTCCTATCTGTTCAGTTAAAGTTTTTATTTTGATGAAAGAACTGTTTTCAAGGCGGTAATTCTCTATCAGCATTACCTTCAGCTCAGTCTCAATATCTTCATATTCATCGAACGGAATTGCATTTGAACTTTCAAAACTCGAAAGATATTCCGACGTTTTTTTCAGTGAAAGTTCCGCCTCGTCAATTTCCATGGGACGAAGTTGAAGAATTTTGTCTCTCGTTTTTGGAGAATACGCAAATGGAGAAATCTCCGCGAGCAATTGCGGAAACTCTAATTCGTTTAAATCTTCTTTATTTATATACACAGTGCAAATTTAGTGAGAAAATATGAATGTTAATTTGAAAATGCATTAATTTGAGAATTTGAAAATGCGGTAATGCATTCATTTTACTAAATTTGGAAGATGAATCTGGAAACTGAACGCTTAATTTTAAAAAACATCAACGAAACCCATGTTGAAGACATTCTGAGAATTCGCAGCAACGAAGTCACTAATCAGTTTGTGAAAAGAAATTCCCCGAAAAACAACTATGATGCCTTGCAGTTTATTTTAACGATAAAAGAAAAAACGCAGAATAATCAGACTGTTTATTTTGGAATTGCCTTTAAAGACCAGCCCAATCTTATTGGAACGATATGCCTTTGGAATTTTTCTGAGGACCGGAAAACCGCTGAGGTCGGCTATGAATTATTACCTGATTATCACAGAAAAGGAATAATGTCTGAGGCTTTGAAAGCTGTTTTAGCTTTAGGATTTAATGAATTAAATTTGCATGAAATTTTAGCTTTTACCAATAAGTTCAACGAAAATTCACAAGGTCTTCTTTTAAAATATAATTTTGTATTGGAAGAAGGTAGAACCGATGAAGGTTTCCCGGATAACATTGTTTTCAGTTTAAAAAAGAGTCATTAATTTTTAAACATTTATCGCCAAAGAAACTGGGTGGCTGGATATATGAAAAATGAAATAAAATCATTAACAGGGCTTAGAGGTATAGTAGCACTATGGGTCACGTTTTTCCATTTTAGTTACTTTAAAAGCTTTTGGATTCAGTCCATAGTTGGTAAAGGATATGTAGCAGTAGATATTTTTTTTGTTCTCAGTGCTTTTTTACTGACTGTATCGTATTCAGATAAATTTAAGCAGCTGACTGTTGATGGAGTTAAGAGATTTTACAAAAAAAGAGTCAACCGAATCTATCCTGTATACTTTTTCTCCATTGTTTTTATTGTCCTGTTTATTGCGGAAGATCCTACTTGGTCTCAATTTTTTATTAATGCAGGATTGGTACAATGTTTTTTCAATCCCAATTATTTATTAAATGAGGTATATTGGTCATTAAGTACAGAGTGGATTTGTTATTTGATATTCCCTTTGATGCTTTGGGCAATACTTAAGTATAAAATAAACTGTTGGTTTCTAATTATATCAGGATTAGTTTTAAGATTTATCATTTCCTATGTGCCAGACATTTATTTTGATCATTCACCGCTTTTGATAAATAGATCTACACAATATCTTGATGTTGTTTTTGGAGTGCCGTCTTTAGTACGAACAGTATCTTCTTATTTTTTTGGGATCGGTATTGCATTTTTACCCGAATCGAAAATAAAAAAGAACCGTTTTTTTTTGTATGGTGTTGTTATTTTATTCTTTTTACTGCTCTATACTGGAAAAGGTGTGTTTTTTATTCCGTTATTATCGGCAGTGATTATAAAACATTTATATTCAGATAAGAAAAATCTTGTTAAAGTATTTCTTGAAACGAAAGTTGTTTATTTTCTGGGGAATATTTCTTATTCATTATATATCATACACTACATTGTAAAGAGGCAAAAAATAGTGCTTGTAGATTCTCATCATCTTAATAGTTTTCTTTTGATTGGTTTTTCAATAGTGCTTTCCTATTTTTCGTATATCCTTATTGAAAGAAGGGTGAAAATTTTCAAAACATAGTTTATTATACTGTTTCTGTCACTAAATTATTACATTTGGTATTATAGGAATTAAAGAATATTTTTGTAATGTTTTTTGTGACAAATATGAAATTATATCTTCATAATAGTACATTCTCAAATTGAATCTCATGACCTGGACAGAAGTTTTAGCCCCGATAAAAAGTACACCCTATTTTACAACCCTTTGGGAAAAGGTAAAACAGGAATATGCGACAACAAAAGTATTTCCACCTAAAAATCAAATATTCCGAGCGCTGGAAATTACACCTTTTGAAGATGTGGAGGTGGTTATCATAGGGCAGGATCCTTATCATAATGATTTTCAGGCTAACGGATTGTGTTTTTCTGTTTCTGAACAGGTAACAGCGCCACCTTCCCTTAAAAATATTTTTACAGAACTGAAAGATGATGTGGGAGTTGTAAGAACTTCAAAAGAGCTGGACGACTGGGGAAAACAGGGGGTTCTGTTATTGAATGCCACTTTAACGGTTCGTGCCCATTCGCCAAACTCCCACAAAGATTTAGGCTGGGAAAAATTCACAGACTTTATTATTAAAGAAATTTCGGATAAAAAAGAGAATGTGGTATTCGTTCTTTGGGGAGCTTTTGCTCAAAAGAAAGCCGAACTCATTGATCCGGCTAAACATTTTATTTTAAAATCGGCACACCCGTCACCTTTTTCCGTCTATAGAGGTTTTTATGGAAGTAAACCCTTCTCAAAGATTAATGAATATCTAATCTCAAAAGGAAAGAAATCTATTTCCTGGTAGAACCGGGCTTTTCAGAATTGTTCTTTTTGGCGAATTTTATTCCGATCCTGTATTTTCCTTCCAATGCTTTTGCTCCTCCTTCAGATTTTGGAAAAGGAGTTACTTCCTCCAGCGAAATAGTATAGCCATTGTAGACTGCTGACTGGTGATAGTTTCTCCCAGCATTTTCTGTTGTAGCAAGACTTACAACTATGGGTCTGGAGTAGGTTCCCATAAGTTCTATCTGTGCTACGGCAACTCCAGCCCATATACAGTTCACTCCTTCAGGACAACGGCTGTCCTCTGAAATACCCTGGAAAGTGACATTCATTTCGTATTCCTTCACAAATTTATTTTCTCCCTGACTAAAATAAACGATACCTTCTTTCTGTTCTGAAGATTTGTTTTCTTTCATATTAGTAGTTGTTCCGGTGGTCTGTTCCGGTGTTTTTGTGTTCTTTTGGGCATTGCACCCTGCTAAGGTCAGCAATCCTAAACTGAATATGATGGCTTGATGGAACATATCTTTCTTTTATTAAATAATATTAAGCATATCTAATAGTACAACCAAAAACATTGCCACACCTACTACAAGACTGAAACCGGTTCCATAAATAAATCCAATGAATGCTCCTTTCGTGGACTGAAGGGCCTTGTTCATATCCTTGCTGTCGTGGAGCAGTTCACCGATAAATACTCCTGCAAACATCCCCACCAAAAATCCCAAAGGAATGGGAATGAAAATTCCTACTATTGTTCCGATGATCGATCCGATACTTCCCCAGCGGGTTCCTCCATATTTTCTGTTGGTCTTTGCTGGAATTACATAGCTTAATACAATGGAAATTGCAGTAAGAAGACCAAATGCCCAGATATAGATCATCGGCAGATCTGCATCTGTCCCAAACTTATAAATCAGAAGTCCGCAGATACTCAGTAAAAGTCCCGGAAGAACAGGCAGAAAGGTTCCCAGCATTCCCAGAAACAATAAAATGAGACATAAAATATTAATTAACGTTGTATCCATTCTTTAAAATTATCAATGCAAGATAGGAAAAAAGAAGATTTACAGAAACGTTTTGCATATTTGGGATGAAAATTGATTGACAATAGTAAGATCATCATTCTTAATTTTATAAATTTGCTGTAATGAAAGACGAAATACAGGACACTAAAAACTTTTTGCAGGAAATAAGTGAACAGCTCTATATTTATATCAGCCAGGTAACGCCAGGTGGTATGGATTGGGTTGTACATATTATAATAAAGCTAGCACTGCTTTGTGCCGTATTTTTGGTAGTAGACTTTGTTTTCAAATTTGTTATTAATTTTGTTTTTAGATTTTTTCGTAATGATGAAAAATATCCTGTAATACGATCCATCTATCAATCTAAAATATCTAATTCTGTTGCTCATTTTGCAGCACTTTTGGTGGTTGGAGGAATACATCCGTCTATCTTTCCGGCAACTGCCCTTCCTAAAACCAATATTTTTATCAACAGATCTATTAATTTAGGGTTGGTACTTATTTTGGCGGGAATGCTTTATAGATCACTGACTGGTTTCAGATATTATTTTACCATAAAGCAGGATTTTTATAAGATCATGGCACTTAATGCTATTTCAGAAACGGTAAAGATCTTAGGGATTTTTATCTTTTCAGTGGTAGGACTCTGTGTGATATTCGGGATCAAAGGAACGACGATTGTCGGAAGTTTGGGAGCCATTACCGCTGTGCTGGTACTCGTTTTTAGAGATACTATTTTGGGTTTTGTAACCGGAATACATGTGGCTACTTCTAAAAACCTGAAAGTGGGCGACTGGGTGAGCATCCCAAAATACAGCATTGAAGGAAATATCACAGATATCAGTCTTCTGACGACCAAGATCACCAATTTTGATAAAACAGTTTCAACAATTCCCACGTACGACCTTCTGACCACAGAGATTAAAAACCTTCAGGTCATGTCTGAATCCAATACGAGAAGAATAAAGAAATCCGTTTATTTCAATATCAATTCTTTTAAATTTCTAAACGAAGAGGATATTGAACGATTAAAAGATATTAATCTCATTTCGGATTATCTCGAAGAAAAAACACAGGAAATCAGGCAGGAAAACCAAAGTGTGGAGCATAATGATAAAACGATCAACGGACGACAGCTTACCAATATTGGTGTTTTTCGATATTATGCACAGAAATACATAGAAAACGATCCGGATATCGATGAAAACGGAACAAGGATGGTCCGTCAGCTTGATATTACACCACAGGGACTTCCTCTTGAGGTGTATTGCTTTGCGAATGATTCGAAATGGGAGCATTTTGAACAGATCCAGGCTGATATTTTCGATCATCTGCTGGTAGCTTCTAAAGAATTTGATCTTCAGGTGATGCAGATCAGTGTTAAAGTTTAAAGCCGATCTTAACATCAAAAAAATAATAATGTGATACAGAAGTAATTTCAAAGCTGACAGCCAACTTCTGATATCTAACATCTAAATAAAGAAATGACAAAACTAAGTGTAAACATTAATAAGATTGCGACATTAAGGAATGCAAGAGGAGGCGAGACGCCAAGCGTAACAGAAGCAGCAGTAAAAATACAGGAATTCGGAGGACAGGGAATTACCATCCATCCGAGACCTGATGAGAGACATATTACCAGAAAAGATGTCTACGATCTGAAACCGTTGGTGACTACTGAATTCAACATTGAAGGAAATCCACACCGCTCTTTTATTGATATGGTTCTGGAAGTAAAACCAGAGCAGGTAACACTGGTGCCTGATGCAGATGACGCTATTACATCCAATGCAGGTTGGGATACCAAAAAGCACCTGGATTTTTTAACAGAAATTATTACAGAGTTTAAAAATGCCGGAATCCGTACTTCTATATTTCTTGATCCTCTGCCTGAATTGGTAGAACATGCTGCAAAAACCGGAGCTGACAGAATTGAACTGTACACCGAAGCCTACGCAAAAGATTATCTTACCAATAAAGAGCAGGCAATAAAGCCTTACTATGATACAGCTGTTGCCGCGACAGAATTTGGATTAGGAATCAATGCAGGACATGATTTGAGTCTTGAAAATTTAAAATACTTTGCCGACAATATTCCTAATCTTCTTGAAGTATCTATTGGACACGCATTAGTTTCTGAAGCCTTATACATGGGTCTTGAAAATACAGTTCAGGCTTATTTAAAGAGGTTGGCAAAGTGGTAAAAGAATGATCAGTTAGATGTTAGAGGTTAATAACGAAAACAAAATTTAACTTCTGACATTTATTTTTGAATGAAGCAGATGGAGGAATACTTTGAAAATTTTTCAGAAACGTATTCATAGTCTAACTTCTCACTTCTAAAACCTAAATTCTCATCTAATTTTCTAAAATTTAAAAATGGAAATCTTAAATTCAAAAATATTTGGCGAACATCTTACAGTTACGCCGCTTCTTGTATTTCATGGCCTGTTTGGAATGCTCGACAACTGGGGAAGTTTTGGAAAAGACTTAGGAGAATACCTTCCCGTACATTTGATTGACCTTAGAAACCACGGACGAAGTTTTCACTCAGACAGTATGTCACATGATGATCTGGCAGATGATATTGCCCGTTATATTGACCATTACGGTATTCAGAAAGCACATATACTGGGGCATTCTCTGGGAGGGAAAGCAGTAATGCAGTTTGCGTTGAAATATCCGGAAAGAGTAGAAAAACTGATTGTGGTAGATATTTCTCCAAAAGCTTATCCTCCGCACCATCAGGGAATTATTAAAGCTCTGGAAACTGTTGACTTTAATACAGTGGGTTCAAGAGGTGATGTGGAGACTGTCTTAAGCCAATATATTCCTGAGAAATCGACGATACAGTTTCTGGCTAAAAATTTATATTGGGATGACAACAAAAAACTCAACTGGAGATTTAATCTTAAAATATTATCTGAAAAATACAATGAGTTTGTTTCCAATGCTGTGAAATTTGGTGTTTTTGAAGGCGATTCTTTATTTATTGCCGGTGCAAAATCAAATTATATCCTTCCACAGGACGAATATGGGATCAGGCAACAGTTTCCAAAAGCAAAGATTGTTACGGTGAAAAACGCGGGACATTGGGTTCAGGCTGAAAATCCGATTGATTTTGCGAATGTAGTAAAGAGTTTTTTGAATTTGGGTTAATTAAATTCCGTTTTTTAGTTGGATAAGTTAAAATTTTCTTAAAATAGAATAATATTTCCCTACGTGTTGATATTTTTTGTACTTTAGTTTTACATAAAAACTAAATATATTAACTTATGGAAAAGAAAAACTCAAAAAAACCATTCTTTGCTTCTTTTTTAGAGAAACAAATTCAGGATCCTGAAAAAATTCAGGGCGGAGGGATTACAACGCCTACTACAGATGTTATTACCGTGCCGACAAGAGATGTAGTAACGACATCTCCTTTCCTTGACAATGCAACACTTCCTGTAAGAGATCAGATCGTAACGATGAAGTATCCTTCTGATAGTGATGAATCTGGTGAATTAGAAATTTTGTAATCTTATTACAATAAGAAATAATAATCAAATTCACTACTTATGAAAGATGAAAATTCAAAAAAGAAACCTTTTTTTGCCTCTTTCTTAGAGAAGCAAATTCAGGATCCTGAGAAAGTTCTGGGTGGAGGAACTACACCGGATACAGACGTTATCACGTCTCCTGTTGTGGATGTTATTACAGCGCCTATTCTGGATAATGCAACTTCGCCAAGTAAGGACCATTTGATCACACTCAAATATCCTTCCGATCATGATGATTCTGTAAATTAAATAAATACAGATCCAAAATTACAATCATATTTTAACCAAACTCAATAACTATGAAAAACGAAAATTCAAAAAAGAAACCTTTTTTTGCATCATTTTTAGAAAAGCAAATTCAGGATCCTGAAAAAGTTCAGGGTGGAGGAATAATCACTACTCCAGAAATTGATGTTATTACATTACCTTCTATAGACAATGTGACGAGACCTCTCCTTGATAATGCTACTAACCCAAGCAGGGATCTTCTGGTTACGATGAAGTATCCTTCAGATGGAGATGAATCTGTACTCTAATATTTCTATCAACACACAATTACAATCATATTCTAACCCAAACTAAATTATTATGAAAGACAAAAATTCAAAAAAGAAGCCTTTTTTTGCATCATTCCTTGAAAAGCAACTTAAAGATCCTGAAACAGTAAAAGGAGGGAGTAATGTAACCAATATCTTAAAAGATTCTATTACTAACCCTGCAGTTGATATAGTAACTTCTCCTAAGGATGATCTTATGGTTACTATGAAGTATCCGTCTGACGGAGATGACGATGCTCCAACTATTCCGTTAGACTAGATCAAACAATACTAATCGTATTAATACAATCATATCAAAAGGAAACTTACCATTAAGTTTCCTTTTTCAATAAAAAACGGCACATGATTCTCTGCATTACCCACTCAAAGGATTTTTACAATATCGATATCTTTTTTGAATATCTTGACTCGAAAAATATTCCATGGTTCAGATTGAATTCTGACCGTATGAACCATTTTCAGAAAATAAGTGTTACTGAAAATTCATTTGAACTGACAGACGAGTTCGGAAATACATTGCGTTCTGAAGATATCAGAGGAGTATGGCACAGAAAAGCCTGGGGTATCACTATTCCTGAAGAACTGGATGAAGATTACAAAAAAACATTTCTCACCGGATATTCAAACCTGCGGTATAACCTAATCACTGTTTTAGAAGATATTCCATGGGTCAATCCTTACGAAAATGAAAGAAAGATTGATGCAAGTAAAATGCTTCAGCTAAAATTAGCTAAAGAAAATAATTTAACCATTCCCCAAACCATTTTTTCCAACGACGAAGAAAAGATCACAACCTTTTTTCATCAGTTTTGCAATGGAAAAGCTGTTGCTAAACTACACAGTCTGACCGCAAAAAGCATGGGCGGTGAAAATCTTATTTCAACGATGATCATTGAAGAGGATACTTTGGAGAATCTTTCAGATATAGCGTATTGCCCAATGATCTTTCAACCCTATATTGACAAAGAATATGAGTTAAGAATTGTCTACATAGCCGGGGATTTTTTTACAGGAAAGATCAACAACAGCGAAAATGTAGACTGGAGACTGGCTCAGGGAGATTATTTTTGGTCTGCTTACGAACTGCCCCAAAATGTAAAAACCGGTCTTGCTTCAATGATGGAACAGATGGGACTTTATATCGGAGCCATTGACATGATCAAAGGAAAAGACGGAAAATATTATTTTCTTGAAGTAAATCCACAGGGAGAATGGGGAATGCTGCAGAAAGAACTGGGGTTTCCCATTGCAGAAAAAATCGCCGATAACCTTATAAAAAGAATCAATATCCATGAATAAAATATTAATCATTACGCATACTGCAGATAATTTTTCAATTGAAAAAGTAACAGAATATATAGAGAAAAACGGCTGTGAGGTCATTCGTTTCGACGTAGACCTGTATCCTATAGAAAATAAACTATCCACCATTTTTCAGGATGGAGAATGGGTAAGTATTCTTGAAACCAAAGATGCGCAGTACCGTCTTGAAGATATTGCTGCCGTTTGGTACAGAAGAGCCTATAATATTGGAAACGGAGTAAAAGAAGAAATGGATAAGAAATTCTATGGCGCTGCCATGGGTGAAATCCGCAATACACTTTTTGGGTTTATAGAGTCTGTAGATGCTTATGCATTAGGAAAACCAGGTGTTTACAGAAGATTGGACAGTAAGGAAGAGCAGTTAAAAATTGCGGTTAAATTAGGACTTAAGATTCCTGAAACCTGTCTGACCAACAATCCTGAAGAAGCCAGAAAATTTATTCTTAAGCACAAAAATGTAGTGGCTAAAATGCAAACTGGTTTTGCAATCTACGAAGATGGTGTGGAAAGCGTTGTTTTTACTAATGTTGTTAGTGAAGATAAGCTTGAAGAACTGGATTCGCTGGTGTATTGCCCAATGCAGTTCCAGAAAAAAATTGAAAAGAAAAAAGAACTTCGTGTTACTATTGTAGGACAGGATGTTTATGCTTTCGAAATAGATTCACAGCAGTCGGAAGATGCTAAAGTAGACTGGAGGAAAGATGGAGTCAATCTTTTGACCAAATGGGTGCGTACCGAGCTACCGGCAGAAATTGAAGGAAAACTTCTTGAGCTTTTGGATGTTTACAATGTAGATTATGGTGCTATAGATATCATTGTTTCCCCTGAAGATGAGTATTACTTCATCGAGATTAATGCAGCAGGTGAATTTTTCTGGTTAGATAATTTAACGGAGGAAAATCTTATTTCTAAGAGTATTGCAGATGTTCTTTGTGATAAAGCACCAAGAAGAAATAATATGGTCATGGCTTAAAAATACGATGACCGCTTAAATCATAAAAGTCCTTTGGTATATCTGAAGGACTTTTTTTTTGTTTACTAAAAGGACTATTACGTTTGTACCTAAAAATACCCTACACAGGAGAGGAACCGTGTTTTAGTGAATGTATATAGTTACAAACGTTTCTGTTTTCAAAGTGGTTAAGATTTAATAACTTAAGTGTTTTAAAAATATTTGCTTCTTTTTGAAAGAAATCATTTACACGTTATTCAGGCAATTTTAAGAGGATTATATCTAAAGACTGGCATAATGATAATATTGTTTAAATTAAGAGGAATTCTGCTTTAAAAATCGCAAATTTGCATAAGCAGTTTTTCATACAGTTTTTATAAGAAAATGAAGAATTGCCGGATAGAAAATATTGTTATATTTTAGTCAGCAATCAAGTAAATAATTAATGATTTTTGTAACGGGTGCAACCGGAATCCTGGGCAGGGTAATCGTTTTGGAGCTTCTTAAAAAAGGCAAAAACGTGCGTGCTTCCAAAAGACCGGGCAGCAATTTAAAAGATGTAAGGCATTCTTACAGTTTCTATACAGAGAATCCTGATGATTTTTTTAATAGGATCGAATGGATAGATGTAGATTTTGACGATCTCGAATCTCTTCAGAATGCGTTAAAAGGTGTAGATGAAGTTTATCACTGTGCCGCAAAAGTAAGTTTCCATCCTCATGATGAAAAAGAAATGTACCATACGAACGTAAAGGGTACAGAAAATTTGCTGTTTGCCTGCGAAGGTTCAGATGTGAAGAAATTTCTGCACGTAAGTACCATTGCTGTTTTGGATCTTTTCAATGAAAACGGAGAACTGGACGAAAGCTCTGAATTTAACCCTAAAGAAGAGCATTCTGCTTATGCTATATCAAAGCATCTTGCTGAAATGGAAGTTTGGAGAGCATCCGCAGAAGGATTAAATACCATCATCGTCAATCCCGGAATGATTATCGGAAGTGGAAACTGGGGACAAAGCAGTGGTGATATTTTTCCAACCTTTGAAAAGAACGGCTTTACATTTTCAGGGGGTACCAGTTATATTGATGTAAGGGATGCTGCTGAAATTTCTATTGAACTGATGGAAAAAAATGCTTTTGGTGAACGTTTCATTTTGATATCAGAAAATAAAAAATACGCTGAGCTTGGAGGACAAATCAGGTCGCAGCTAGGACTGAAAGAAGCGAAAATCCTTTCAAAATCTCAGCTAAATATCGGAAGACTGGCTAATATCCTTTTCGGCTGGCTGATTCCGAAACTGAGGATCATTACAAAGTCCAATATTGAGGCTATTTCATCACTCAACACCATTTCCAACCAAAAAATAAAAAAAGAACTTGACTATCAGTTTATTCCTGTAAAGGAAAGTGTTGATTTTCATCTAAAAAATTATATTAACGACAAAAAGCTGAATTCATGAATCTTGCAGCGGCAATTATCCTAAAAAATGTAGAAAAGCATCCGTTAAAATCAGCGATAGGTTTTAAAAAGAAAGATGAAGCGTGGAAAGAACTGAGCTGGAAAAAATTCGGCGAGATTGTTTTTAAAACAGCTAATGCACTTAAAGATGCAGGGATTCAGGAAAATGATAAAGTAGCTATTTATTCAGATAACTCATCTGAATGGATGATATTTGATCTGGCTTCAATGGCAATCGGTGCTGTAACAGTTCCTATTTACTCCACCAATAATGCAGAACAGGCTGAATATATTGTTAATGATTCTTCAGCAAAGGCCGTTCTTGTAGGAAGCCAGGAACAGTATGATGCATGTCTGGAAATTTTACATAAAGAAGAAAATCAGCTGGAAACAATTATTGTTTCTAAAAAATCCATTTGGATCAAAAAAGAGTTTAACAGTTTTTATCTCGAAGATTTCATTGCAAAATCCTCTTCTCAACCGGAGATCTGCAATAAAGAAAATGATGATACAGCTACCCTGATCTATACTTCAGGAACAACCGGGACACCCAAAGGCGTTATGCTTACTCACGGAAATTTTATCAAAGCTTTTGATTCCCACTTTGAGTTTTTTAAATTTAAAAACTTTGAAGAGGAACTTTCACTGGCCTTCCTTCCATTGACCCACGTTTTCGAAAGAAGCTGGAGTTTGCTTTGTCTCTATGGTGGTGCAAGGGTTTATTTCCTGGAAGATCCTAAAAATATTGCCAAAGCTCTGGAGGAAGTAAAACCGTCCATGATGTGTGCAGTACCAAGGTTTTTCCAGAAAGTATATGCAGGAGTCTTAGAAAAAGCAGAAGAAGGATCGTCAGTAAAGAAAAAAATATTTGACTGGGCAGTAGCAACAGGATGGCAGACAGCAGAGCTTAGAAGAAATGAAAAGCCTGTTCCCTTTGGACTCAAATTAAAAGAATCAGTGGCAGATATGCTGGTTTTCAGTAAAATCAAAGAAAAAATGGGTGGTAGACTGTGGTTCTTACCTTGTGGAGGAGCATCATTGTCGCCGGAAGTTACAAAATTCTTCGACTCGGTAGGCATTCACGTCACAGTTGGTTATGGATTGACAGAAACAACAGCTACGCTGACGCTTTTCCCCCTGACTCATTTTGAACATGGAACCAGTGGAAAACCATTACCGGGAGTAGAAATACGGATTGGTGAAAGTGACGAGATCCAGGCAAGAGGAAACGGTATAATGAAAGGTTATTACAACAGGCCGGAAGAAACCCAAAAAGTGTTCACAGAAGACGGATGGTTCAAAACAGGAGATGCCGGGAAGTTCGACGATAAAGGAAATCTGATCATTACGGACAGGATCAAAGACCTGATGAAAACATCAAACGGGAAGTATATTGCACCGCAGCAGATCGAGAACCTTCTCACCAATAATAATTTTATCCAGCAGATCATGCTGGTGGCAGAAGGAAGACAGTTTGTTTCCGCACTTATTGTTCCTAATTTTGAATTTCTGCAGGATTTTATCCGAAAAAATAACATACCATTTACCAATTGGGAAGAGGCTGTGAAAAATGAAAAAGTAATTGCTCTTTATAAAGATAAAATTAAAGAATTACAGGATCATCTGGCAGATTACGAGAAAGTGAAAAAATTCACATTGATGCCTGCAGAATTTGATATCAATACCGGTGAAATTACACCGACACTGAAAGTCAAAAGAAATGTAGTGCTAAAAAAATATGCAGATATAATAGAGAAAATGTATTAGAAATAGAGCTTGATTAACCACAAAGGATTTTTATTTAAACACTTCAGAGCTTATCAGATGAAAAAATCTTAAGGTTTTGAAAATAACAAAAGTGTTAGATTCTTTTGAGTCTTTGGGATTACATCGATGAGTTTTATTATTTTAAATCAAATTATGACAACACAGGAGTTTCTAGGAAAACAGAATTTTACCATCCATAACCAGACAGTTTCAGAAAGCTGTCCTTCCAATATTGCTTTAATTAAATATTGGGGAAAATATGATAACCAGATTCCGGCTAATCCGAGTATCAGTTTTACTCTGAATCATTGTAAGACCAATACTGCTATGGAATTTCTTGCAGACGAACCTTTCTCTGTGCAGACTTTTCTGGCAGGAAATGAAGAGGTGAAATTTGCTGAAAAAATAGAAAAATATTTTAAAAATATCGAACAGTATCTGCCTTGGATATTGAAAGGTAAATATATCATCAGAACGGAAAATACTTTTCCTCACAGTTCAGGAATTGCAAGTTCTGCATCAGGGTTTGGAGCAATCGCCAAATGTCTGATGACGTTGGACGGAGGTTTTTCAGAAAACCAGTCTGAAGAAGAATCGTTGAGGAAAGCTTCTTTTTTGGCAAGATTAGGAAGCGGAAGCGCCTGCAGAAGTTTATACAACGGGCTTGTAGTCTGGGGAACATCTGAGGAAGTAGAAGGAAGTTCAGACTTATTTGCTGTGAAATATCCGGACAATGAGATTCATGACCTATTCAAAAACTTTAACGACTGGGTTTTATTGATTCATGAAGGACAGAAAAGTGTCTCCTCAACGGTAGGACATGGTCTCATGAATACCAATCCTTATGCAGAAAGAAGATTTCAGGAAGCAAGAGAAAACTTTGTTCCGATGAAAGAAATTCTTAAAAATGGAGATATGGAACGTTTTATCAAATTGGTGGAACATGAGGCTTTGACGCTTCACGCCATGATGATGATGAGTGATCCTGCCTTTATCCTGATGAAAACCGGAACTATGGAAGTGATCAATAAGGTTTGGGATTTCAGAAAAGAGACAGGTCTTCCTTTGTTTTTTACGCTGGATGCCGGAGCAAATGTTCACCTTTTATTTCCAAATGACGGATCTGAAGAAAAGATAAAAGTTTTCATTGAAACAGAATTGCTGCAGCACACTCAAAAAAGTGGAGTAGTGAAGGATGTGATGAGGTTTTAAAACAAAATATTGCAGTGTTTTTACTGCATGTAAAAATAAATATCTGCGTCATTTGCAAAGTCTGCGAGAAGATAAATCTCCCTTAGATGTTGCAAATGACGCAGATTCTTTTTGATAGTACGGGGTAGTTAAAAAGACTTATTAGGATCTTTAAAGAAAGGGAGTATTAAGGAAATCGTTGAAAGGTTTCATCAGTTTAAAGATTTTGGTGATATTTTTTGCTGCGTTTTTATCCAGAACCTCCTCGTCTTTAAGATTGTAAACTACGATGAAGTTCTTAAGCTTTAAATATTCTCCCATCGGATCTTCTTTTTCAAATCCCTGAGGAACCTTTTTCAGTTGATCATCCTGATCCAGATTTGGAAAATACTTTTTGAAATCCTTGTTATTGATGATTTTAAGAAAATCGTCGCCATAAAGCGAAATTTCTTTCCGCACTTCTTTTAGAGCAGCAGATTCCGGCATATAAATGCCGCCTGCTATAAAAGATTTGCCGGGTTCGATATGAAGATAGTAACCTCCTTTCTGACTGCCTTTACCCATGCCTAAAGAAGCTCCGAAGTTGGTTTTATAAGGAATCTTATCCTTTGAGAATCGGGTATCCCGGTAAATTCTGAACAGTGATTTTTTACCGTCAAGCTTGCCTAATTCTTCATCAAACTCTGCCATTTCTCTGATCAGTTCGTCGAGAAAAGAAATCACATTTTCCTGTGATTCGGTATAGAGGCTTTTATTTTCGGTAAACCATTCACGATTGTTGTTTTTGGTTAATTTTTTTAAAAAATCAAATGTTTTGGGAGAAATACTGAATGACATATTTTTTTGTTTTAGCTGTGATTTGTTTAGTTGCGGGTTGTCAGTTGAGAAGTGCCGTTTACAGAGATGATAGAGAGGAAATAACTAAAGCGCAAAATTTCCCGTTATCATTTAAAACAAGCAACTGTTAACCAAAAATACGTAAAACTATTCATATCTCAGTGCCTCGATCGGATCAAGTTTTGAGGCTTTCAAAGCCGGGTAATATCCGAAAAACACACCGGTTACAGCGCAGACAATAAAAGATACGATGATGGATGATTCTGTTATAAAAGTGGGCCATGAAAGAAAAAAAGTGACCAGTTTTGAAGACAGAACTCCCAGCAGAACTCCAATAATTCCCCCGGTAATACTGATCAGCACCGCTTCAATCAGAAACTGGTACAGTATATCTTTTCCTCTTGCTCCTATGGACATTCTCAAACCAATTTCCTTTGTTCTTTCCGTGACAGAAACGTACATGATATTCATAATTCCGATTCCTCCTACAATTAAAGAAATTCCTGCAATAGCAGACAAAAGTACGGTAAGAAGCTGACTGGTGGAGCTCATCGTAGAAATAAGCTCCGCCTGAGTTCTCACGGAAAAATCATCATTGCTTCCATCCGCCGGAAGTTTATGCTGTTTCCTCAGAATTTCCGAAACCTGATCAGTCGCTTGCTGAGAGGTGTTTTCATTGGTGGATGAGGCATAGATAGTCTGGACGTAAGTAATGCCCAGAAATCTTCTCTGTACCGTATTGAATGGGGCTATAATCACATCATCCTGATCCTGTCCGAAAGCATTGGATCCCTTTGAGGCCAGAATGCCAATAACTTTCATAGGAACTTTATTGAATCTGATAACGCTTCCTACAGGGTCTTCACCATTTGGAAACAAATTGGTATATACAGTTTGCCCCAAAAGACAGACTTTATTGGAGGAGGCTACATCTTTTTTTGTAAAAAGATTACCGTCTGAGATTCCCCAATCCCTGATTTTAAAATATTCTTCATTCACACCCTGAAGTTGGGTAGGCCAGTTATTAGGCCCGTTGATCGTCTGTCCATTAGTTTGAACAGCTGCTGAAACATAAGAGACATCAGATGCCCCTTTTGAAATCGCATCGGCATCCTGGGATTTCAGGGTCTGGAGTCCTGAGGCTCCTATTCTCGCTCCTCCCGATACATTAATATTGCTCGAAGGGCGGATGGTGATCATATTGGATCCCATAGAGGAAAGCTGATCACTGATGCTTTTTTTTGAGCCTTCCCCTATGGCTGTCATGGCAATAACAGATGCTACTCCTATAATGATTCCGAGCATCGTAAGGAAGGCACGGAGTTTATTTCGTAGAAGGGCTCTCCAGGCAATGCGGAAAAGATTTGAAACATTCATTTCATTCAGTTTTTTAATATAGAACTATTGGTAGTCATCATTTACCGGAAGACCTTCCAGCGCTTCTTTGGCTGATCGGATGTTTTCATTTTGAACATCTTTAATCACCTTTCCATCTCGCAGGGTTACTGTTCTTGTGCTGAAGGCAGCGATATCCGGCTCATGGGTCACAAATACGATAGTTCTTCCCTGTTTGTGAAGGTCCTGCATCAAAGCCATGATTTCATAGGATGTTCTTGTATCAAGATTTCCTGTTGCTTCATCAGCTAATATCATAACAGGTTCATTCACGAGAGCTCTTGCAATAGCAACTCGCTGCTGTTGTCCGCCAGACATTTGGTTGGGCAGGTGATCGAGCCTGTTTTCCAATTTGACGGCTGTAAGTGCTTCCACTGAGCGTCTGTGACGTTCCTCAGTGGATACATTTGGGTTGTATAGCAGGGGAAGTTCTACATTCTCTTTAGCAGTCGTTCTGGCAAGAAGATTATAAGCCTGGAATACAAAACCTATTTTTTGATTTCTTAAAACAGCCAGCTCATCCCGATCCAGGTTTTTTACATTTACTCCATCCAGAATATAATCTCCGGCTGTAGGTTTATCCAGACATCCTAAGATATTCAGCAATGTAGATTTTCCCGAACCGCTGCTTCCCATGATGGTTACGAATTCGCCTCTGTTTACCGAAAATGTCACCCCTTTCAAAGCATGGACGATTTCTTCACCCATTTTGAATTCTCTTTTCAGATCCAGAATATCCAGAATTTTTTCTGCCATGACTTTCGGATTTTGTATTGTTAAATTTATCTTTGACCGCCACCCCCGCCACTGTTTTTGTTGTTGCCTCCACCTCTTCTTTGAGGCATAAAAGGGCTTTTAGATGCATTTCCCGATGATTTTTTAGACAGAACTTTATAGCCGGTGATGATATTGTCGGTTGTATTAAGGCCTGAAATAACCTGGATTTCGGTATCATTATCCATTCCTGTTTTTATTTTTTTGCGGGATATTGTACTGTCTTTTCCGATGATCCATACCCCTGCGTTATTATTTTTACCTGAGGTGTCTGTATTTTGTTTTTTTCCTTTTCCTTTTCCTTTCCCTTTTTTTCCATGAGCAAAGGGTGAATTAACTTTATATTTTTTAATGATCAGACTGTCCGGGCTGAAACCGGTAGCTGCGGTTGGGACTTTCATTACATTTTCAAGAACCTGAGTATAAATCGTGATATTGGCGGTCATTCCGGGTTTTAGCTTTAAACCGGAGTTATCAGCATTGATAATCGTTGTGTAGTTCACTACATTCGAGGAGACGGTAGGGTGAAGACGGACTTCAGAGACTTCGCCCTTAAAAATCTCATCAGGAAAAGCATCAACAGTGAATGTTGCTTTCTGACCTACTTTTACGTTGCCGATATCGGCTTCATCTACGGAAGCTCGAACCTGCATTTTGGTAAGGTCTTTAGCGATACTGAAAAGGGTAGGCGTACTGAAGCTTGAAGCAACAGTTTGCCCCTCGCTCACATTCCTGTTCAAAACAGTTCCGTCAATAGGTGAGTAAATATTGGTGAGTGACAGGTTTTTGTTGGCGGTAGAAAGCTGTGCATTAACAGAGCTGACCTGTGCTCTTGCTGCATTATACTGGTTGGTAGCATTATCAAAATCAGCTTTACTGATAGCCCCTACTTTATAAAGTTGGGATTGGCGGTTGAAATTGATTTCATTATAGGAAAGATTACTTTTTGCATTTTGCAGATTGGCTTTGATCTGTTCAGACTGAAACTGAAGTAGGTCAGGATCCAAAGTTGCAAGAAGCTGTCCCTTTTTCACAGTCGAATTAAAATCTACATATGTTTTTTTTATAATTCCGGATACCTGTGTTCCCACGGCAACAGTATCTACAGGCTGTACGGTTCCGGTAGCTGTAATAGAATTTGAAATTTCACCTATTTCAGGTTTTACAGTTTCAAGCTGGATTTTTACCTCTTCTGCTCTGATAAAAAAATACCAGACCGCCGCAAGTACGATAATACCTCCAACGATCCAATACAGCCATTTTTTATTTTTTGTTTTCATCGTTTACTTTAGATTTATAGGGTTTCCGGCATAGAAATCATAGATCTGTTTATTGAGAACTGACGTATATTTTGCCTGCAGATAATTCTGTACGGACTGGATATAGAGAAGGCGCTGCTGCTGAAGCTGGACATAATCTATACTTCCTATTTTCATCTGAGCATTGACAATATCATAGCTCTGCTGGTTGATATCCATTTGTTTTAAAGCAGAATCATATTGTGAAATGGCATTTTGGAGATTGATATAAGATTGCTCTACCTGTTGGTTAAGTACTGTTTTTGTATTCTGTAAATCAAGGTTGGCTTGTTCAATAGCTATTTTGGATTTTTCAATTTCAGTTTTATAGATGCGGTTATTATAAATCGGAATCCCGAGGCTTAATCCAACCGGCATGTAAAAATTATTTCCCAACTGGTTAAAATAAGTGCCGTTTCCGTTGGAGTAATTGGTTGAAATATTTCCCGTTAAATTAAGGGTTGGCTGTATGGAAGCCTGAGCCATTTTCAGATTGGTATTTGAATTTTCAATATTTAGTTCCCCGTATTTTACTTCCGGGCGCTGATTTTGAGCTTGATTTTGAGCATCTGAAAGGGGATTTAAATGATCTTCAACAGTCACTGTGTCGGGTTTCATAATTTGGAATTCATAGGAAGAGGGAAGCTGCAGTAACTGTTTGAGATTAACGGTGCCGGAACGCAGATTGTTTTGTGCGGCAGTAAGATTGTATTCATCCTGAGCTACCTGTGCCTGAATTTGCAGATAATTGAGTTTCGAGATATTCCCGGCTTTATAAAACTGATCTCCCTGTTTAAGCTGAGTTTGTGTTGTTTTTAAAATGTTTTCAAGAGAAATTATATTTTCCTGTACCATCAGAATATTCAAAAAAGCCTGAGCAATGCTTAAAGTAATATTATTTTCGGCTTCCTGTACCGAAAGATCAGCCATCTGAACCTGCAGGTTTTTTGAAAACTCATTATTTCGGATATACCCTGCATGATAGAGAGTCATTGATGAATTGGCGCCAACGCTCTGGGACTGCACACCGTTTAGGTTTAATCCATTATTTCCGTTTAAAGCAAAAAGTCCTTGTGAAACTGTTCCGTTCAGATTTGGATATTTAGCATCTTTAGCCTGTAAAAGATCCTGCTCAGATGCACTTTTTGAGAGTCTTAGGGAATTGATTGAAATATTATTTTCTTTCGCGTAATTAATGCAGTTTTCCAGTGTCCATGCGGTAGGATATTGAGAAACCTGTGCAAATATTTCAAGGGTAATAGACAGGAATATCAAAAAGAAAAATTTGCGTTTCATGGTGCTATTTTTGAAAATTCATAAATAATACAGAAAAAATCAATCCAATTTAATAAAAAAAAATAATGTTTAACATGTTTTTAACGTAAGGGTTGTTTTTTTGGATTTAATTTTTTAAAAATTAAAAATATATTAAAGGATTCTGAATTAAACTTTACATATTTAAAACTTTATTCAAAAACAAATCAAATATTTGTTGTATCTTTGCAAAAATTTTAAAATATTTAATGAATTTATTTACGGAGTCCAATTTAAGTCCTGATATCCTTAAGGCAGTTGGCGAACTGGGTTACGAAAGCCCGACAGAAATCCAAAAACAGACTATCCCTTTCATTCTTTCAGATATTCGCGATTTGATCGCACTTGCGCAGACAGGGACAGGCAAAACAGCAGCGTTTTCGCTTCCGATTTTGGATATGATTGACGAAACGAGTCGCAAAATCCAATTTTTGGTGCTTTGTCCGACACGGGAATTATGTCTTCAGATTTCTAAAGACATAAAAAATTATTCCAAGTACATGAAAGACATCAAAACCACAGCGGTTTACGGTGGAAGCAGTATCATGGATCAGATTCGTTCTTTGAAGGACAAGCCACAAATTATCGTGGGTACTCCGGGAAGAGTAATCGACCTTATCAACAGAAAAGCACTTGATTTTTCTGCTATTCATTGGTTAGTTTTAGACGAAGCTGATGAAATGCTTTCAATGGGTTTCAAAGATGAGTTGGAAACAATTCTGAGAGAAACACCAGACACAAAGCAGACTTTCTTATTCTCGGCTACGATGAATAAAGAAGTGGAGAGAATTTCTAAAAACTATCTTACTAATCCACACCGTATTTCTGTAGGTTCTATTAACGAGGTTAAAAAGAACATTAAGCATGAATACTATGTGGTAGGTTACCGTCAGAAAAAAGAAGCTCTTAAGAGATTGATTGATGCCAACCCGAACCAGTATTCTATTCTTTTCTGTAGAACAAGAATGGAAACTCAGGAAGTTGCAGATTTCTTAATGCAGAATGGTTATGCGGCAGATGCTCTTCATGGAGATCTTTCTCAGGCGCAAAGAGATACAGTTATGAAGAAATTCAGACTGAAAAACATTGATATCCTTGTAGCGACTGACGTTGCAGCAAGAGGTCTGGATGTGAACTCTCTTACGCATGTTATCCATTATTCTTTACCTGATGATCCGGAAGTATTCGTTCACAGAAGTGGAAGAACCGGTAGAGCAGGAAAAGATGGTATTTCAATTTCTTTAATTAAACCTGAAGAAAGCAGAAAACTGAAGCAAATAAAATCTACAACGAAAATCGATATTGTAGAAAAATTCATTCCAACTGGCGAAGATATTATCAAAGCTCAGGTGGGAGGTGTTTTTGAAAAGTTATTTACAGAACATGAAGAAGATATCTTTGAATTCAATGATAGCTTAATTCCTGATCTAAGTGCATTTACAAAAGAAGAACTGGTGCACAAGTTATTGCAGTTCCAGTTAAAAGACCTTGCTTTGTACTACAAAGATAAGCATGATCTTGTTGATCAGAAGTTCAGCAGCAGAGATGATGATTATTCAAGAAGAGACAGAGATAGAGGAAGAGACCGTGACAGAGGAAGAGATCGTGATCGTGGAGACCGTGACGTAAGAGGAAGCAGAGACAGAGATGGTGGAAGAGAACGTGGCGGAAAACCTAGAAGAAAGAATGAAAACATGGTAAGATTCTTCTTTAACTTAGGGAAAAAAGATCAACTGAAAAAACTTGATGTTTTGGATATTATCAACAAAGCAACTTCACCAGCTGGAGGAAGCAAAAAAAGAGCAGAAATTGGTGATATTGAAATTTTAGAGAAATTCTCTTTCTTTGAAATTGAAAAATCATTTAAGGGAGAGCTTTTGAATAATATTGCATCAATGAAATTCAAAGGAAAAGATATGAGAGCTGAAGAAGCGAATTAATACTCATTCTAAACTATATAAACCGGCTGAAAAGCCGGTTTTTTTGTTTGATAATCAGGCGTTAATCGTATGTTAACAAAACTTAATGTCATATAGTTTCAGGGCAAATCCTTTTTTAGGAAATTTGCACCAAATTATAAATACATAAAAATGGGAATTGGTAATATTTTCCACGCTTTTCAACCGAAAGATAAAATCTTCTTTGTGCTTTTCGAAAAAGTAACTGAGAATTTAGTTGCAATGTCTGAAGACTTTAACAACGGTATCAAAGATTTCGATCTTAACGATGATACCATGTTGAAAAGAATGAGCGACTATGAACACAAAAATGATGAGCTTACACATGAGATTTTCATTGAACTAGGAAAAAACTTCATTACGCCGTTCGACCGTGAAGACATTCATACCCTGGCAACCGGTCTTGATGATATCGCTGATTATATCTACGCTTCAACAAAATATATCTTCTTATATAAATCGCCTGAGATGAAGGCGTATTCAGATTTCTCATTATTGATCCACAAAGCATGTCTTGAAATCCAGAATGCAATGAAAAACCTTAAAGGGTTTAAGAATATGGATCAGGTAAAAGAGGCGTGTATCAAAGTAAACTCTATTGAAAATATCGCAGATGATCTGCTTTCTAATTCAATGGTAGATTTATTTGAAACCAATGATGCGATTAACATTATCAAAATTTCATCTGTACTTAATTATCTTGAAATAGTAACCGACAAAGCAGAAGATGTTGCCAATACTATTGAGAACATCATGATTAAATACGCCTAAACAAAATAACAAAAATGGAATTTCCGATTTTACTAATAGTTATTATTGCTCTGGCTTTAATTTTCGATTATATCAATGGTTTTCATGATGCAGCCAATTCAATTGCAACGATCGTTTCTACAAAAGTTTTAACTCCATTCCAGGCTGTACTTTGGGCAGCTCTCTGGAATTTTGCAGCCTTCTTTATTGCCGCTTATATTATTGGAGAATTTAAAATTGGTAATACGATTGCCAAAACCGTTAATGAAAACTTTATTACATTAGAAGTAATATTTTCAGGTCTTATCGCTGCGATAGCCTGGAACCTTTTAACATGGTGGTTTGGGATTCCCTCATCATCATCACACACTTTGATTGGTGGATTTTTAGGAGCAGCTCTGATGCATGCTTTTATGATGGATTATCACGAGGTTGTGGCTACTCAGCCTAATTTGGGAACATGGGAAACTTTCAAAGCAGCCTGTTATCAGGTTACCCAACAGAGTGTTGTTAAATTTGATAAAGTGATTCCTATTTTCCTGTTCATTTTTATGGCTCCGATTATTGGGATGATTATTTCAATCATTATCACTCTTATTATTGTTCATCTTTATAAAAGATCAAACCCGTATAAAGCAGATAAATCATTTAAGAGACTGCAGTTGGCTTCATCAGCTTTATTCAGCTTAGGTCATGGTTTGAATGATGCACAGAAAGTAATGGGTATTATAGGAGCAGCAATGATCTATTATCACGTCAACATGCTTCAGGATCCTGTTTATCTTAACATTGCATCTGCGGCCCGTTTCGATTATTTTGCACAGCATTACATTTGGGTTCCTTTGGTTTCTTTTATTGCCATTGCATTGGGAACTATGAGTGGTGGTTGGAAGATCATTAAGACAATGGGAACTAAAATTACAAAAGTGACTTCATTAGAAGGTGTAAGTGCTGAAACGGCAGGAGCAATCACTTTGTTTATTACAGACCACTTTGGTATTCCTGTATCTACTACACATACGATCACCGGTTCTATTATCGGGGTGGGATTAACGAAAAGAATTTCTGCCGTAAGATGGGGAATTACAGTAAGTCTTCTTTGGGCTTGGGTATTAACGATTCCTATTTCAGCAATTGTTGCAGGGATTACTTATCTGATCGTAACGTTTCTGACTTAATTTTAAAGTTGAAATATATTATATAAACTTTGTCCTTCGGGGCAAAGTTTTTTGTTTTATAAAGCCCCGAAAAATTGTATTTTTGTTCAAATTATAAGATTTTATGGAATTTTTAGACAGATACCAGCAGATCGTTGCTGAAGCGATCACGAAGTACACCTTTAAAGATAAGCCTGCGGAACTCTATGATCCGATGAACTACATCATTTCCCACGGCGGAAAGCGTCTTCGTCCCATTATGGTACTGATGGCCTGTGACCTGTTCGGAGGAGATCTTAAACAGGCTATAAAACCGGCACTGGCAATTGAATTTTTCCATAATTTCACACTGATCCATGATGATATTATGGATGAGGCTCCTTTGAGAAGAAATAAACCTACCATTCATACACTTCACGGGATCAACGTTGGAATCCTTTCCGGAGATGGACTGATGCTGAAGGCCTATAAATTTTTTGAAGATCTTGAACCTGAGATTTTCAAAGCATGTATCAGAATCTTTACCCATACAGGACTTCTTCTGTGTGAAGGCCAGCAGTATGACATCAATTTTGAAACTCAGGAAGATGTCACTTATGATGATTATATCAGAATGATCACTTATAAGACAGGAGTTCTGAGTGCTTCATCTTTTGAAATAGGAGCACTTATTGCAAGAGCTAATTTTAAAGATGCGAAAGCTATTTTCAATTTTGGAAAACACATTGGTATCGCATTCCAGATCATGGATGATTATCTGGACGTATTCGGAGATCAGGCTCAGTTTGGTAAAAAACATGCGGGAGATATTTATGAAAACAAGAAAACCATTCTTTATCTTTTAGCGAGAGAGCATGCTACAGAAGAAGAAAGAAAAGAACTGGATCACTGGTATGGTAAAAAGACCGATAATATTGATAAAGTATATGGGGTTGAAAAGATCTTCAGAAGAACCAAAGTAGATGAAAAAGCATTGCGTCTGATCCAGAAACACAACGAAATAGGGCAGAGTTACCTGGAAAAGATCAATATTCCCGAAGACAAGAAAAAACCTTTCATTGAGCTGGCCAATTACCTGCTGAGAAGAGAGAGCTAATAATACTTAGGTTAGAGACAGTAGGTCTTAGAGATGTACTGTCTGATACCATATATCTGCTGCCTGCTGGCTAAAAAGATGAAATTCAGAACTGAAGTAGACATTCCGAAGTCGGAGAAAAAGATTGATGTTGAAGATAAAATATTTTCAATAGGTTCCTGTTTTGCTTCGGAAATGACAGATTTGCTGGGACAGGGACAGCTTCAGACAGTGAATAATCCTTTTGGGACTATTTTTAATCCCTTTTCAATCAGTAATGCGGTCAAAAGACTTCATGATTCAGAATTTTATGTAGAGGATGAGCTCATTACTTTTAATGATGAATTTATATCACTGGATCATCACAGCAGTTTTGACAGAAGATACATCCACCAAACGCTCGACCTTATCAATACGGGAATAGAAGTCGGAAACAGATTTCTTCAGGATGCGGGATGGGTAATTATTACCTACGGAACCTCATTTATTTATGAATTTGTTCCTAAACAAAAACTGGCAGCCAACTGCCATAAAATTCCACAGAAGTTTTTTGAAAAAAGACTGCTTTCCCATCAGGAACTTACAGATTCTATTTACAATACGGTTTTAAATCTGAAAGATATCTGCAGGGATGATGTACAGATCCTGTTCACGGTTTCACCCGTTCGCCATACTAAAGATGGGATGATCGAAAATCAGTTGAGCAAATCCAAACTCATCACAGCAGTTCATGAAGCCATTGTACAGCTGGAAAACTGCCATTATCTTCCAGTTTATGAAATACTGATGGATGATCTGCGTGACTACCGTTTTTATAAAGAAGACTTGATTCATCCTACTTCACAGGCTGTCAGTTATATCTTTGAAAAATTTGGTGAAGCCTATTTTTCAGAAAACACAAAAAGTTTTATCAAGGAAAACTTTAAGATCAACAAAGCCCTTGAACACAGAACAGACGACGACAAAGATCCAAAATATATTGAATTCAGAGAAAAACTTACTGCAAGGATTGAAGCTCAGAGAGAGAAAGTAAGACATAAAATATTTTTAAATGATTGATTTTACGAATCTCGAATATCTGAAATCCGGAAATGAAAGACAGAAAAGAGCGTATGACGTTCTTAAAAAATATAAAGTATTTGAAAAATTAAAGTCCTATTCTCCAGTTTTAGCCGGAACGATTCCTATTGAAATTGATATTGAAAGCAGCGATCTGGATATCATTTGTGAGGTAAATCTTGACTTTGAAGAAGATTTTTTAGACGATATTGCTGTGAGCAGACTGATTCCGGAAGATGTCGATGTAAAAATTGAAAATGTAATGGTACGTGGAGAGAAAAGCATTGTTCTGAACTTTATGCTGGAAGAATTCCCAATTGAGATTTTCGGACAGAATAAAGCGTCATTTGAACAGAATGCTTACCGCCATATGATTGCTGAATACAGAATACTGGAAGAGAAAGGAGAAGAATTTAAACATACAATAATAGAACTGAAGAAACAGGGAATAAAGACAGAACCGGCTTTCGGTTTGTTGATGAAGCTTGAAAACCCTTATGAAGATCTATTGAAATTTTAATACAATGATTGATACACATACCCATTTATACGCAGAAGAATTTGATGCAGACAGAAAAGAAGCCATTCAGAGGGCCTTAGATAAGGGAATCACGAAGTTTTATCTTCCTGCTATAGACTCAGGATCTCACGGAAAGATGCTTCAGCTGGAAACAGAATACCCCGGACAGATCATCTCAATGATGGGGCTTCACCCATGTTATGTAAAACCTGAATCCTGGGAAAAAGAACTCGAAACCGTTAAAAATTATCTGGATCAGAGGGCTTTTCCTGCAATAGGAGAGATTGGAATCGATCTTTACTGGGATAAAACAACGCTGGATATCCAGGTGAAAGCTTTTGAACAGCAGATTGACTGGGCTATAGAAAAAGATCTTCCAATTGTTATCCATACAAGAGAAAGTTTTGATGAAACATTTGCCGTTTTGGAAAGAAAAAGACATCCGAAACTTCGCGGTATTTTCCACTGTTTTTCAGGAGATCTTGATCAGGCTAAACATGCCGTTGATCTCAATTTCATATTGGGAATAGGAGGGGTGGTAACCTTTAAAAACGGAAAGATTGATCAGTTCCTGAATGAAATTCCTCTGGATAAGATTGTTCTGGAAACAGATTCTCCATATCTGGCCCCGGTACCCCACAGAGGAAAAAGAAATGAAAGTTCATATCTGGATCTGGTAGCCGGAAAACTGGTCAATATTTATGGGAAAGACTTTTCAGAAATAGACAGGATCACTACAGAAAATGCAGAACGGGTTTTCGGGAACTAACAACTGCAGATGAATAAAATTTTAACCCATATAAGAGAAGGCCGGACAAATAGTTTAATGTTATTTGCAGTCTATTTTGTGATTAATTTTTTATTCCTAACGAAATATGGTATCCGACAGTCAGCGGTTCCTGTCAGTATTCTGGTAGTTGCATTTGCCGCATTGCATTTTTCAATATTTTTTCTGAGAAAGAATCAATGGGTGAAAAGAATACTGAGTATAAAACTTGTTTATCTTCTGACAGGCAGTTTCACTGTTCTCTATATCATACTTTGCCATATCCTGAAAGATCCTTATCAAATGAATATAGACCGGTGGCAAACCATGAATTTTTCCGTAGAGTATTGGATCCACGGAAAATATATTTATGATGCGCGTAATTTTATGGGGAATTTATCCTCCTATCTTCCGGGGCAGCTTTTACTGGCTCTTCCGGCGTATCTTTTAGGAAATGTAGGCTATCTTCAGGTTGCAGCGTTTTTACTGTTTTCCTATGTCATTGTGCTTGAATTTAAAAGTAATCTGATCCGGTTCACAGCAATATTCCTGCTTGGGATATCTCTGGCTTACATTTATGAAGCTGTCTGCAAGAGTGATTTTATATCTTCTTTTATATTTGCAGCTGCGTTTATTCTTTTTTGGCACAGCAGGTTTAAAGAGAATTATTTTCAAAAACCGGTATTGTTAGGTATTTGTCTAGGTATCTTATGTCTTACCAGAAGTGTAGCGGTTATTCCATTGATCATTTTTTTACTGAAACCTTTTTGGGTTACCAAAACCACGAATAAAATAAAAGTTGCCTCAGCCTTTCTGTTGACCGTAGGTGTGCTGCTGTTCACTGTTTTTTTTCCTGCCAAAAATCTCGGTTATATTGTACAGTACAATCCGCTGACTCTTCAGGGACAAAGCAATAAACTGGTCATGTTGATTTTTCTGGCGGCATCCATATTTTCATCATTTTATGTCAGAAAGATAAGTGATGTGTTTTATTTTTCGGCGTATCTTGTTTTTTTTACGATGCTAAGTTTCGTAGTGGAGAAATATCTTCTTTTCGGATTTGGTTTTCAGAATAACCTCTTTTCAACAACCTACTTGGCAGCATGTCTGCCGTTCAGTATCATTGCTTACTGTTTTTCTGTTCAGAGAGAAGTAGAAGGAATTTAATTTTTTTTGTTGAATCTTTACATACGAAGAAATTATTGATACAGACCTAAAAAAAGCCCTTTCGATTGAAAGGGCTTAGTATTATTTTTTTCTTGTGAAATTCTTATTCTTAGGCTTCTTAAACCCGGTAGGTGTACTGCCTGCAGGCTTATTGCTGTTATTCTGAGGTTTCGGAGACCTTTGTGGTCTTCTTTCTCCTCCTCCTGACATAGGCTTGTTGTTGGAATCTCTTTTCTGAGCTACAAGATTATCCGTATGGAATGGATGATCTTTTATAATAGGAATTTTCTTCCCGATCAGTTTTTCTGTATTTCTTAAGTTTAAAAGATCAAGACTGTCTACAAAAGAGATCGAAGATCCTTCAGCTCCTGCTCTCCCTGTTCTTCCGATTCTGTGAACATAAGTTTCAGAAACGTCGGAAAGTTCGAAATTGATTACATATTTCAGTTCATCAATATCAATACCTCTTGCAGCAATGTCTGTAGCGACCAGAATCCTTGTTTTTCCGGCTTTAAAATTATTCAGGGCATTCTGTCTCGCATTTTGAGATTTGTTCCCGTGAATAGCTTCTGCTGAGATATTGTCTTTCTGAAGTTTTCTCGCAATTTTGTCTGCACCGTGTTTTGTTCTGGAAAATACCAGTACAGAATCTGAAATATCATTCTCTAAAATATGAGAAAGGAGGTCCAGTTTGTTTTCTTTATCTACAAAATAAACCGACTGCTTGATGGTTTCTGCAGTGGAAGAGACCGGAGTTACTTCTACTTTCACAGGGTTATTTAAAATAGAATCGGCCAGTTTCTGGATTTCAGAAGGCATTGTCGCTGAAAAGAACAGCGTCTGTCTTCTTTGAGGAAGAAGTTTAATGACTCTTTTTACATCATGTACAAAACCCATATCAAGCATTCTGTCTGCTTCATCAAGAACAAAAATCTCAATGTTCTTTAAGCTGATGATTCCCTGAGCGATAAAATCAAGAAGTCTTCCCGGGGTTGCTACCAGGATGTCGATGCCTTTTCTCAGGGCAGCTTCCTGATTTCCCTGCTTTACACCTCCGAAAATAACGAGTTGTTTTAGCGGAAGATATTTTCCGTATGCATTAATATTTTCCTCGATCTGTATAGCAAGTTCTCTTGTTGGCGTTAAGATCAGGGCTTTTATATGATTATTTTTGGTCTTATTTTTTGATAAATTCTGCAGAATAGGAATAGCAAACGCCGCTGTTTTTCCTGTTCCTGTCTGTGCACATCCTAAAAAGTCGCTGCCTTTTAAGATTTCAGGGATAGATCTCTCCTGAATGGGCGTAGGGTTCGTATACCCTTGTTCCTGAATTGCTTTTGCAATAGGTTCTATTAAGTTTAGGTCTGTAAAATTCAAATGAACTGTTTTTTTTAATTTAAAATAAAATTCCCTCAATGTGAAGGAATTATACGATGCAAAGGTAGTCTAAATATTTTTAAGCGGATCATTTTACTTTTGCCCACTGTTGGTTATGTCTCAGGTCCTCAATGAACATATAAACTTCCCGCAGTTTTTCACTTCCTCTTTTGCCGTAGTCTTCCACATTTTTGGAAGTTCCGTCTGTAAGGTTTATTTTTAAGTATGAGGTCGAAAGATCAGTGATATTCCTTGATCCATACTTGTCTTTAAGGTTTTTAACGTCAAGGCCATTAAGGAGAGCAACAAGTTTTTTATAATCAGCTTCTTTGATCACTCCTTTAAAAGTACCTTCCCGGGGTTCTGAAAATTCACCTTTCGAAAAATTTTTCGAAAAATTGAAATGTTCAGCTTCCAGTACAGCTGTTCTGTCCGGATTAATGGTCATTGTAAAAATAGGGCATGATCCGAAACAGGCACCTGCCTTATATTCAATTGTAGTATATTTTGAATCTGTTTTTTGTGTTGTGCAGGAAAATAATAATATAAATGCACAAAGGCTTAGTATGTATTTCATAGTGGAGGGTTTCAGTGGGTTGTTTCAATAACTATTCCAATTATAGAGAAGCTGGGTATTGAAATTACTCCAAAGATGAAACACAGCACCCTTTAGTAAATGATAATCTTAAAAGTACAGACTCATTATTCTTTGACTCATAATACTTTGTCCTTTTTTTCGCAGAATTATAATAAGAATAGCTTTTTATCTGTCCTTTATCAAACTGTATTTTATTTTTAAAAAACAGAGGCTCCATATCATACAGAATATTGTTGTTGAAATCCTGATCACTGTTTGTAATGTCCAGTTCAATAATTCCCAGATTTGTTTTTCCTTTATGATTAAGAATAAGGTTATACTTATAATGAACCAGCTCATTTTCCTCTCTCTTTTCTACCAGTTCTAAGATATGTTCTGTTTTTGCTTTCTTTCTTTTTTTGATGTCGGCAATTTCAGACTCAAGAGGGATATCGCCTTTGAAATAATCAAAATTTTCGGGCTTGATCTCTTTCTTTTCGTCTTTGATCAGAACTGGCAATACAGGATTGGTCTCTTTTTTTAAATTATAGATAAAACCGTTTCTGCTATTGTTAAAAGCTAAAACAGAGAAATCAGTTTCATTGGTATAGTAATCAACATCCTCATTCACCTCATTACTTTTACCCTCATCAGCGACCTTATCGTACGTCACCTTGTACTTTAACCTTTTATTAAATTCATACCTGAAAAACGCCTTGTCGTTTAAAGGCGCCGGTTCATCGGATTGGGATGTTTCCACGAATGAGTCGCCATCCTGAGCATATGCTGAGGCAGGTAGAAGAAATGAAACAAAAATAACAGCGGGTGCTGTTATTTTCTTTAAGGAGTGTATCATCTTTTATCCGTGAAGTTTTTTCCAGATTGCATCTTTCAGTTCTACGAGGCCTTCTCCTGTAACACCGGAGAAAAACAAAGGTTGTTTGTTCTCTGGGAATTCAGAAGCGATTTCTTTTTTCAGCTCATCATCCAAAAGGTCAGATTTTGAAATAGAAAGGATGAAATCTTTGTCCAAAAGTTCAGGGTTGTATTCCGTTAATTCATTTTCCAGAATTTTGAATTCCTGAAAATGACTTTCAGAATCAGCTGGAATTAAGAATAAAAGGATTGAATTTCTTTCAATATGTCTTAAGAATCTGTGTCCTAAACCTTTTCCTTCGGCAGCACCTTCAATAATTCCCGGAATATCAGCCATTACAAATGATTTGTAATTTCTGTAATCTACGATACCAAGATTGGGGGTCAGTGTTGTAAATGCGTAATTCGCGATCTTAGGTTTTGCAGCAGATACAGAAGCAAGAAGTGTAGATTTTCCTGCATTTGGAAAACCAACTAAACCAACGTCGGCCAAAATTTTAAGTTCGAAAACAACATAGCCTTCATCACCATCCATTCCCGGTTGAGCATATCTTGGAGTCTGATTGGTAGAAGATTTGAAATGTTCGTTTCCTTTCCCTCCCTTTCCTCCCTGCATCAGGATGATTTCCTGCTTGTCTTCAAGAATTTCGCCGATAATTTCTCCTTCTTCATTTTTAGCGATAGTTCCAATAGGAACATCAATATAAATATCAGAACCGTCAGCACCGGTCAGCTGGTTTTTTGCTCCGTTTTCACCACGATCCGCTTTGATGTGGCGGGTGTATCGGAGTGGTAGTAAAGTCCATTCCTGAGAATTTCCTCTCATGATGACGTGTCCGCCACGACCTCCGTCGCCTCCATCCGGACCACCTTTAGGAATATATTTTTCACGGCGAAGGTGGGCAGAACCAGCACCTCCGTGTCCGCTTTTACAATGGATCTTTACGTAATCTACAAAGTTAGACATATAATATGTATTGGGGTTGCAGAATACGGGACTCGAATTTTTCCAATCCCGTACCCCGTATCCCGATTATTTAATTTTTTCTACTTCAGCGAAGAGTTTTTGAGAAATTTCTCCAATTTCTCCTACACCGTTTACTTCAACATATTTTCCCTGCTGCTTGTAAAGTTCGGCTACTTCTGCTGTTTTAGTATAATATTCTTTAATTCTGTTTTCAATGATCTCTACATTGCTGTCATCAGATCTTCCGCTGGTTTCACCTCTTTTCAGAAGTCTTTCCACCAAAGTTTTATCTTCTACCACCAAGGACAGGCAGATATCAATTTTGTCGTTCAGTTCCTCATCTACGATTTTTTCCAACGCCTCTGTCTGAGCTGTAGTTCTTGGATAACCGTCAAAGATAAATCCGTTGGTATCAGTCGGTTTTCTAAGCTCGTCGATCAGCATATCTGTTGTTACCTGATCCGGAACCAATTGTCCCTTATCGATGTAAGACTTAGCCAGTTTTCCAAGCTCAGTATCATTTTTCATGTTGTATCTGAAAAGATCACCTGTTGAAATCTGTTTCAAATTGAATTTTTCGATCAGGTTTTGAGCTTGTGTTCCTTTTCCACTTCCTGGAGGGCCGAACAGAACAATGTTTATCATAATGTTGATTCGCCTGCAGCTTTAAGCAATACGCTTTTAGCCTTTAGCTTTTTTAGTTAATATTTACTTTATTTCGATTTAATATTGAAAGCTAATGGCTAATAGCCAAAAGCTAGTAGCAGTAATTAATGGTTGATCTGTCCCTCTTCCAGTTGATACAGATTGGCAAGGTTTCTTCCTATCTCATCATAATCAAGTCCGTAACCAAGGACAAATTTATTTGGAATCTCTTTTCCGATATAATCCAGCTTGAAATCTTTTTTGTAAACATCAGGCTTTAGTAAGAAAGAAGCCAGTTTTACAGATTTCGGACGCTGTGTTTCAGTGAAGTATTTGAAAAGACTCTCAACGGTGTTTCCTGTATCTACGATGTCTTCCACAATAATGATATGACGGTCCTTTACATCTTTAGTCAGTTCCATTTTCTGGTAAACGATCCCCGTAGATTCCGTTCCCACATAAGAACTCATTTGGATGAAAGCAATTTCGCATTCGCCCGGATAGTGTTTTAAAAGATCTGAGAAGAACATGATCACTCCGTTCAGAACCCCGATGAAAACAGGAACTTCATCCTTGTAATCTTCATAAATCTTTAAAGCTGTTTCTTTTACAATTTGCTGAATCTCGGTTTCCTTCAGATAAGGAACGAAAGTTTTGTCGTGAACTTTAATGCTTTCCATAAAAAATTTTAGTAGTCGGCAAAGTTACGGTTTTTTGATTAAAATCTTTTCTACTTTTATTCCAGATTTTATAATGGACTATTTAAACGTGATGCACCCAAAATAATAGGCATAAAAAACATGAAATGACCCCTTCAAATCTGTGATCTGTCACCCTTCTGAAAAAGGGGAATTCTGATCCGGACAACGGTGTCCGCTGTTGAAACATTGAAAAGGGTGATATGTTTTTTATCAGGAAAGGATGATAAATAAGAATTTGCTATCTTTGTATTTCCAAAACCCAGTTATATAAGCATGTAGGATTTAATTTCTTTTCGATTTTACCAAACAGTAACCGATGTGTTGCTGATGTCTAACCATTACTAAGAGAGAAATAATGATCTTACTGCAAAATATATCCTACGGGTTTCCGGGAGGAGACCTCCTGTTTAATTCTATTTATTTAACGATACAACCCCATACAAAATCGGCCTTGGTCGGAAGTAACGGCATGGGAAAATCCACCCTGCTGAAAATCATCGCTGATGAAATTGAACCCTTGAATGGGAATGTCCATATTCAGGGTGATGTTTTCTATGTTCCGCAGATGTTTGGGAATTTCAATAACCTGACAGTCGCAGAATGTTTAAAAATCGACAAAAAATTAGATGCACTTTATAAAATCACAAACGGAGAAGTGGGGGAAGTGTATTTTGAAACACTAAATGATGATTGGGATATTGAAGAACGCTGTAAAGTTGCTTTAGAACATTGGGGACTTGCTCAATTAGATTTAGATCAAACATTGGAAAGTTTGAGTGGAGGACAAAAGACTAAAGTTTTTCTGGCTGGAATTCAAATCAATCAGCCTGAGATTATTTTACTTGATGAACCTACGAATCATCTCGATTTGGAAAGCAGAAATCTACTGCATGATTTTATAAAGAAAATAAATGCCACTGTTGTGATCGTAAGCCACGACAGAAGTTTGCTTCATCTCGTTGACACTCTATTTGAATTAAGCAATCAGGGAATTTCTACCTATGGCGGAAATTATGATTTTTATGCTGAACAAAAAGAAATCGAAAATGAAGCTTTGCAAAACGATATTCACTCAAAAGCACGGGCGCTGAAGAAGGCAAAAGAAAAGGAACGTGAAACACTGGAAAGAAAGCAAAAGCTTGATGCAAGAGGGAAAGGAAAGCAGGAAAAATCGGGCGTTGCGAGAATTATGATGAATACCCTCAGAAATAATGCTGAAAAAAATTCTTCCAAGTTGAAAAGTATCCATGCTGATAAAATCAATGATATTTCAGGTGATTTGCGGGACCTGCGTTCGTCGGTAAGAAATGTTGACCAGATGAAAGTGAGTTTTAATGATTCAGAACTGCATTCCGGAAAAGTTTTGATTTCGGCAGAGGAAATTAATTTTAAATATAGTGAAGAAAATCTCTGGACAGAAAATCTCAGTTTTGAAATTCGAAGTGGTGATAGAATTTCTGTTAAAGGTTCCAATGGTTCCGGGAAAACAACATTGATAAAATTGCTGCTTGGTGATTTGATACCATCTGTAGGGGAAATTATAAAATCGGATTTTAATACTATTTATATTGATCAGGAATATTCATTGATTGATAAAGATTTAAGTATTGAAGATTTTGCTCAAAAATTTAATGATAATGCATTACAGGAATCTGAAGTAAAAACAATGTTGTCCAGATTTTTATTCGGAAAAGAATCATGGGATAAAAAATGTGACGTATTGAGTGGAGGAGAACGCCTTAGAATACTTCTTTGCGGACTTTCTATAAGGAGTAAGGCACCTGATGTGATAATTCTGGATGAACCGACAAATAATCTGGATCTGCAAAACGTAGAGATTCTGACGAATTCCATTAAAGATTATCAGGGAACTTTGCTGGTGATTTCCCACGATGAGATTTTTTTGAATGAAATTGGTATAGAGAAAGAGATTATTTTAGTCTGATTTTTAATTTAAACCTTGTAGGTTTCCAAAATCTACGAGGTTTATTTTTTTGCCATATCATGATCATGTCATATTATTTTAAATATAACTTTTCCTCATCTATTTTATCGAGAATCATTTTAATCTTTTGCTGAACATCATCATTACCTGATAATTCAAGCAGGGGAGTGTTTATAGTCGATAACCATTCCCGGTGGGCATGTAAAGTTCTGTTGGCAATACCTGTATTGTTGTCATAGTCTTTTGTCCAATCCATGAATTTTTCAAACTTATCCTTTCTTTCAGGATTGATGATCATTTCATCACCATATCTTTCATGCTCTCTTTTTCTTATTCTTTCTAATCTTATGTTTGGGGCAAGGTAGAGAAATACGATCAAATCAAATCGAGGGAAAACATCTGGTCCCCAATGAATAATTGAGCCTCCGAAAACCCAATGCCCGGTGGTATTAAGTTTTTCAGAAATGACTGTATTTCTTACTGCGGGATCTTGTTTTATAGTAAATGGAATATCAGTCTTTAGCCAGAAAAAATCATCACTATCAAAATATTCGATATTAAGTTTTTGGGATAAGGCTTTTCCCAATGTCGTCACTCCGGAACCTGACGCTCCGAAAATGTGTATTCTCATTATCTTTAAATTTCTAAAGTTTACAAATGCTTTGAAAGCCAGTTGTCTATTTGATGCAATATATTTTCTCTGATTTCTTCATTCAATATTTCATGGCGCATTTCAGGATATATTTTCACCTCTACATCTTTGAAACCGTCAAGTTTTAAATTCTCAACAGTTTTTGTTACTCCTTTTCCAAAATCTCCTATCGGATCATTTTGTCCACTGACAAACAGGAGAGGGAAGGACTTTGGTATAGGAGCTGCCCAATTTCGTGCAGTGGCCTTTTTGTAAATACTGAAAAGCGTATAAAAAGCGTTATTGGTAAAAGGAATTCCGCAGAGTTCATCTTGAGTAAAGGCTTTTCTGTTGGCAGGATTCAGGCTCAGCCAGCTTGTGTCGCTGAAATCATTGTCATTTTTAAAATGCTTATTGTTAACCTTTGTAAAAAGCGTATTAAGATAGGTAGGATAATGAGGTGCTATGGTATTGGCTAATGAGAGATACCCTTTAATCAGGTTGACACCGGGCAAAGGACCGCCTGTTCCTGTAATAATTGCTCCATTCAATTTACCGCTTGCTCTTTGAAGCAGGCATCGCATAACAAATGAACCCATAGAATGACCAAGAACAAAATGCGGGACATCCGGATATTGTTCGATAAGATAGTCACTCATAACATCAGCATCTGAAACAAGTTTTTCATCCGGTTGATCGAGCTGAAAAAATCCAATATCCTTTTTGTCCTTCACTGATTTTCCATGTCCCAGATGATCATACGTAAGAACAGCGAAGCCCAGGTCTGCAAAATAACCGGCGATTTCAGCATATCTTCCGCTGTGTTCCTGCATACCGTGAATGATCAGCAAAGTGGCTTTTACGGCAATCGTTTCAGGAGTGAACAGAGTATGGAAGAGCTTTGTTTCGGCGTTTGGAGACGGGGAAAGGTATGATGATTTTTGTGATGATCTCATGGTTTGGAATAGCTTTGGTTATTTCAGAGAATAATCAAAGATACAGAATTAATCAAATTCATTAAAGATGATCGGAAACTTTCAGGTAATTTAAAATCTCTACTCTAGTCATCCAATCTGGTTGAAATATCCATTTGCTGATGAAGAATTCTGATAATTTCAATTTCTTCCTCTTTCAAATTGATTTTGTAAAATATAAAGTGCGATTTTACTCTGGATCGGAAATATCCTTTTCTTATTTTATTATAATCTTTTCCCGATTTGGGATTTTCAGATAAGTATTCAATTTCATTCATCAGCAAGTCAAAATAGTGGTCTGCCTGTTTTAATGACCAGTTTTCAAAAGTATATAACCATATTTTTTCTAAATCATTGGATGCTTCTTTGCTTATTCTGTAATTCATTAGTCAGCAGAATGTTTTTGATGAAGATTTTTCAGAAATTCTTTACGGTCAAAATTTTCAACAAATCCGGATTTCTCTCCTTTTTTTAATTCGTTGATCAATTCTGTTTTCTTAGATTCTTCATATTCAAACAATCGTAATGCGTTCCTTATCACCTCACTTGCAGACGAGTATTTTCCTGATTTTATTTGTTCACTGATGAAATTGTCAAAATAATCTCCCAATAATATGGATGTGTTTTTTGCCATTTTGTTAATTTTAATCAAATATACCAATTATTGGTATTTAATCAAAGAAAATATGCTAAGTTGTTGAGTAGTATTTCTTTGCATTGAACTGGAGAAAATGGTCTGTTTAGCCCCATTGAAAAACAATATAACTTTCAGTACTGATTGCTAAAAATATAATCATCTTCAAAAAAAATACTTTTTGTTTGAACGATTTTAATTGTTGATTTCTATTATAAATCCTTTAAGATAAAAGACGGATAAAAAATAATGTTTTTGAGATTGCCTGCTCTTTATAGTTATAAACAGATCAAATATAGTGATGATGAAGTAAAATACTATGATCATGATAAGTTATGATTTATACCCACCCAAAAATAAAATCCTCTCATAATTTGCCCACCCTATTTTTAAAAAGTAATTTTGCATGAATCTAAAATAAAAGAAAAATATGTCAACTTACGTAGTTGTAGGTCTTCAATATGGAGATGAAGGTAAAGGAAAAATCACGGATGTTTTATCAGCTAAATCGGATTATGTGGTTCGTTTCCAAGGTGGAGACAACGCTGGTCACACGGTTTATGTAGGTGAAGAGAAATTTGTTTTGCACCTTCTCCCTTCAGGAGTTCTACAGTGCAAAGGGAAGTGTATCATTGCAAACGGTGTAGTGGTAAACCCAAAATCTTTCATTAAAGAGGTTGGACAGATTGAGAGCAAAGGTTTGAAAACTGACCACATTTTTATCAGCAGAAGAGCGCATGTGATCATGCCTTACCACATTCTTTTGGATACTTACCGTGAAGAAGAACACGGAGGAACACAAATCGGTACTACTAAAAAAGGAATCGGACCTTGCTATGAAGATAAAATTTCAAGAGTAGGGATCAGAATGATCGACCTTTTAAATCCTGAGATTTTAAGAGACAAAATTGAGAAAAACTTAAAAATTAAAAACTCTCTTTTCGAAAAATATTACGGAAAACCGACTTTAGACGTTGAAGAAATCTACAACGAGTTTTTAGAGCTTGGAAAACAGCTTCAGGACAGAATTGTTGATACTGAAGTTGAATTGAACGAAGCGATAAGAGACGGTAAAAACGTTCTTTTTGAAGGAGCTCAGGCATTAATGCTTGATATCGATTTCGGAACATATCCGTATGTAACTTCATCTTCTCCATCTACAGGAGGAGTTTGTACAGGAGCAGGAGTTCCGCCAACATCACTTCAAAATCTTATAGGAGTTGCCAAGGCATACTGCACAAGAGTAGGAAACGGACCTTTCCCATCTGAACTGGATAATGAATTGGGAGAAAAAATCAGACAGATCGGTGGTGAATTTGGAGCTACAACAGGAAGACCAAGAAGAACAGGCTGGTTAGACCTTGTTTCTTTGAAGCACGCTTGTATGATCAACGGGATCAATAACCTTGTTATTACTAAATTAGACGTTCTTACAGGAATTGAAAACCTGAAGATTGTAACTCATTATAAAACAGAAGACGGAAAAATCATCGATTATTTCACTTCTTCAACAGAAAAATTATACAACTACGAGCCAATCTATCAGGATCTACCGGGATGGAACGAAGATCTTACAAAAGTAAGAAGCTACGACGAACTTCCTGATAATGCTCAGAAATATATTGAATTCATCGAGAAATATCTTGGAATCAACGTATACTTAGTTTCTGTTGGACCTGAAAGAAGTCAGAACATCATCAGAAAAGAATTATTCTAATAACTTGAATAAGATAAAATAGAAAAGAGACTGTCGAAAGACAGTCTCTTTTTTTATAGTTAAAAATTGAATTTTATCCCTCTGTTACTACAGCATCTCTATATCCGTCTTCTTCTTTACCTTCCTGTATCATTTCTTCTGCCTCTTCTTTTTCTTCGGCGGTAGCCTCTTCTACCTTTTCTTCCTGCTCATCATTATGGTGGTCAATGAAAAATTCACAATAGACAGGTAGATGGTCTGAACCGAAATTTTCCAGGGTTTTAAGCTCTTTAATGAAAATATCTTCACTATGAAACATCAGGTCAATCGGAAATCTAAGGAGAAGATATTTCGCGTGAAACGTAGATACAAAAGAATGTCCGATTCGTGGATCGATCAGATGACTTGTTTTTCTAAATAATATAGAAGATTTTGACCATGCCACATTATTAAAATCTCCAACAACAATGACAGGTTCTTTTAGATCTTTTACCCTTTTTGCGGCACTTAATAAGTCGCCATCCCTTTCTTTTGAAGTTTCCTCTTCGGTAGGACTGGGTGGGGGCGGATGGACTCCGAAAAATACAAACGAAAAACCGTCTTTCGTTTTCAGATGAACTTCAATGCTTGGAATATCATCAGCTACAAAATAATGGGTCTGTGCGCTTTTGATCTCAAGTTGAGAATAAAAGTGCATCCCATAGGTATTTTCAAGCGTCACTTTATGATGGAAGGGATAATCTTTTTCAAGCACGCTCAATGCCTGTTCCCAATCCCCATTACTTTCCATGGTCATAAAGACTTCCGGTTTGTATTTTTGAATCAGCTGAATAAACCGGTTATATTCCTTATTAAACTGATAGACATTAGCAGAGATAAAATGCAGTTTTTGAGAAGACTGATTCTGTTGTTTGTGTTTTTTTACCGGGTACAGCGGAGTGTATTTTATAAGAGTAACGCCATGATGAACGAACAATACCAGCAAAAGTCCCTGTCCATACCAAAAATAGTGAGGATGATCAATTAAAAGACCTATAATAAAAGTAATGACAACAACATAAGTTATCTGAATTTTTCCGAATTCAGGAACTCTGAATATCCAATGAGCGTTTTGAATTTTAGGCAGTATCGTTAGCACGATCAGTAATGCAATCAAAAACAAATAAATTCCCCACATAATTTTAAATAAACAGGTAAAAATAATCTATTTCTAAAGAATGCAGCTCAATTCACTTTGTAAATTTTAATTGTTTACCATATTTTTCCTACTTTTATTGGATCAGATTAATTGATATTACTATGAATAAACTTGCCATCGCGACTTTACTGTTCAGTACTTTCTGTTTCGGACAGCAGAATCAGGAAATTGAGAAACCGATCCGTAATCTGTTCTTAGGAATGAAGAATGCCGATCCTGAGTTGATGAAATCTGCTTTTGCAGAGAATGCTATTTTGCAGAGTATTTCTAAAGACGGAACGGTGAAGAATGAAAATGTACAGGAGTTCATTGCTTCTGTTTCCAAATTTTCAAAAGATGATCTGGATGAAAAAATTATCATTGATGCTATTCACTCTGACGGAGGACTTGCGAGTGTTTTTACCCCTTATTCTTTTTATTTTAAAGGAAAGTTTTCACATTGTGGGGCGAACAGTTTTCAGTTGGTGAAACAGCAGAATGACTGGAAAATTCAATATATCATTGATACAAGAAGAAAAGAAAACTGCAGAGCGATAAAATAATGACGAATAGAAATCTGATTTTCGGCTTTGACATTCCGTCAAAAGCTGTGAACAGGAAAAAATAAGATTATACAATGAAGATCCATCACATTGCTATCATATGTTCAGAGTATGAGGTGTCAAAGAAATTCTATACTGAAATTCTAGGTTTGAATATAATTAGGGAAGTATACCGTGAAGAAAGACAGTCTTACAAGCTTGATCTGGCGATCGGAGACCATTACGTTATCGAACTGTTCTCATTTCCAGATCCTCCTGCCAGGCCATCCCGACCCGAATCATGTGGTTTAAGACATCTTGCTTTTTCTGTGGAAAATGTTGGAACCAAAAGAGAAGAGCTCATAGCGAAAGGCCTTATCTGTGAAGCCATCCGCATCGATGAATATACCGGAAAAGAGTTTTTCTTTACCCAGGATCCTGATCAGCTTCCACTGGAATTTTATGAAATGTAAAAATTAGTGAGCGTAACCAGTAAAAAAGCTGATTGCCATAATCACAAGAACAATAGAGGAAATGACTACATACACGTAGTCTTTTTCTTTTAAGTACCCGATCAGAGCGAAAATAATTCTTACCAAAGGGGTAAAGATCAGCAATAGAATTCCCAGCTGGATGATGGCCATACCTTCTCCTTTGCATAAAGAGCTCCAGAACATTCCCCAAACTTTTTCAGAAGAGGAACCCATATCAAGGGAAGAATATTTTTTAGGCATCTCAAAACCTTCCACAAAGAGCTTGATGAAACCTACCAATGACGTTATCACCGATAAAATAACACCCAGCCTCAAAAGATTTCCTACCGAACGGTTCAGATCTACATCTGTAAAATTCTTTTTCATTATCTGAAACTTTTATTGATACCGTTATACATCATATATACTGATAAAATGGTGATCACAATCGCAAAGAAAACTTTTAATTTCTTCGTTTTGGATACCATCAGTGTTTTAGATCCAATAAAGCTTCCTACTACCACACCGATAAGTACCGGAGCTACGATCACAGGAATAATTTCTCCTCTCTGAAAATAAATAAGGGCACTGGCAACAGCTGTGACACCGATCATAAAGTTACTCGTCGTTGTAGAAACTTTAAATGGCAGTTTCATCATATTATCCATAGCCAATACTTTAAGAGCACCGGAACCGATTCCCAAAAGTCCAGACATGGCACCTGCAAACATCATCATTAAAAATCCGGGAACTGTATTTCTTGCAGAATAGCTTTTTAAAACTCCTTTGTCCGGAAAAGTACCGTACAGTTTCAGTTTTTCTTCCAGACTTCCTTTAATTAAAGGCTCCTGATGATCGGGTTTTCCTTTAAGATTTAAAACAACAGTTAATAGAAGGATACTTGCAAAGATGATCCCGATGGTATTGGGATTAAGCATTCCGGAAAGTAAAGCTCCCATAATAGCGCCTGCAGTAGTTCCGATTTCCAGAAACATCCCTATCCGCATATTGGTAAAGCCTTCTTTTACAAAAGCTACCGCAGCACCGGAAGAAGTTCCGATTACAGAAATTAAAGAAGCACCGATTGCATAATGCATAGGAACGCCGAAACCCAGCGTCAATAAAGGAATAATGATAACTCCTCCTCCCAAACCCGTAAGTGAACCTAAAAGACCGGCTGAAACCGCGCCGAGGAACAGAATAATGATTTCTGACATGCTACAAATATAAAACTATTGCCGTACTCTGCCAAACGTTTAAAAAAGATAAATTTGACGTATTTTTGCAGACATGAAAAGTGAAATGAAATTATTTTATATCATTCTCGGTGCAACGCCCAAGGGCAGGAATATCGAGCAGCATGACGTTTTTTTCGGGATCGCAGAAAATCTTAAAGATCTCGTTCCCGATATGAAGGATTTCTGGAAAGAAGCCGAAGGAAAGATCCATTTAGACTGCCATCAGGAAGTGAAATTCGCAGACGGATATGAGGTAAAGATTGTTGAAAAGACAGATCAGCCATCCGAAAAACAATTGTATTTTCTTAATTTAGGGGGATATAAAAAAGGTTTTTTTGAAGAATTTCATGAACAGCATTTGATGGTAGGAACATCAATGGGAGAGATCATCAAAAGGGCAAAAGCCACAGAGTTTTATGCAACGATGGGTTTTGAAGGAGCGGTGAGCCATGTTGATGATAAACACGGTGTAGATATCGACGATATTTTCAACGTTAATGATATCCTTCCTGAAAAGATGAAAGAAAAATATTCCATTATTCTGACCAAATCTGATGCGGAAGATCAGAAGAACCCAATGGGACTGGGATATTTGAAGATTGATAAGATCCAATAAAGACTTTCCATAAAGAATCTAATAGAAAAAATAAAAGTAAGAATGAAAATAGGAATTTTAGGAGGCGGACAGCTTGGAAGAATGCTGATACAAAGTGCCCTGAAATACGACGACGAATTTTATACGCTGGATCCGGCCTCAGATGCACCGTGCAACAATATTTCCCATTTTACTCAGGGAAATTTCAACGATTATGAAGCCGTACTGAACTTCGGGAAAGATAAAGATGTGATAACGATTGAAATCGAGCATGTCAATGCAGATGCTTTGGCTGAACTTGAAAAGCAGGGTGTAAAAGTAGTTCCGAATGCAGCGATTATCAAAACAATCCAACAGAAGATCCTTCAGAAAGAATTCTATAAAACCTACGATATTCCAAGCCCTGAATTTCAGGTGGTATGGAACAGTGACGAAAAGATCATGATGCCGCTGCCGTTTGTGCAGAAAATGAATACAGGGGGGTATGATGGAAAAGGGGTTCAGGTAATAAGAACAGAAGAGGATTACCAGCACTTGTGGAAAGAGGCTTCAGTAATCGAAAGCCTTGTAGATATCGATAAAGAACTTTCCGTGATCGTTGCCAGGAATGAAAATGGTGAAACCAAAACTTTTCCGGTAACAGAAATGGTAGCTGATCCAAAGCTGAATTTGTTGGATTTTAATATATGTCCCGTATTTTTAAGTGAAGATATTCAGAAGCAGATTGATTCTGTTACTGAGAAATTTTTGAATGCTGTCAACTCACCTGGGCTTTTTGCGATCGAACTGTTCCTTGATAAAAATGGAAAAATTTGGGTGAATGAAACCGCTCCGAGACTGCACAACTCCGGCCACCAAAGCCAGGAAGGAAATGCCAATTCTCAGTTTGAGCAGATGTACCGTGTCGTGAAAAACTTACCTTTGGCTGATACTGATGCTTTCGGATACAGTGGAATGCTGAATCTGGTAGGAGCAGAAGGGTATGCCGGAAAAGTAATCTATGAAGGGATGGATGATGTACTGAAATTTCCGAAGACCTATATCCACTTATATGGAAAGACCGAAACCAAACCCGGGCGAAAAATGGGACATATCAATGTACTGGCAGATTCCAGAGAAGAGTTGATGGAGAAACTTGTGAAGGTAAAGAGTATGGTGAGAGTAATCGCTGAATAATATTTACATTCAAATAAAGATTAAAATAGCTGTAATCATCATTACAGCTATTTTAATTCATATACCTTTAAACTTAATTACTTAATATCCTTTTCCTCCACTTTTTCAAAAACTTTTTTTTCCTCATTCCAGACAAAAGCATGATAATAGACATTTTCATCTTCAGGAGATTCCTTACAGATCCCGGATATAAAAAGTCTGCTCTTCGCATTATAGATTGCCCGGTCTTCTGCAAACAAACAGGAGTTCTCCTCACCCAAAGGAAGTCCGTAGATTTTTCCGTCACGGACATCCATCATTAATCCCATAATACAGCTTGCCCCACAGCCAAAAATCACCGTAATATAGTAGCTGGCGAAATCAGGAGTACCCGATGCATAGGCTTCTTTAATTCTTGTTCTGAAGGTGTAAGCACCGTCATCACTGGAGAAATCCAGTTTTGCTTTTTTTACGAAATTATAGTTTTTTGAAGAGAATTTATTGAAATCGAAATGATAGGAAATCGCATCAGTTTCGGTTTCGGCTTCTTCAGTTTTTGCATTTTCAGGTTCCTTTATAACAGCTGTATCCGTTTTTATTTCTTGTGGAGGTTCAGCTACCACGGTATCAACTGTGACAGGCCGGGCCACTTCATCTCTGACGGGTTCTTTTTTTTCTTTGCATGATAATAATGCGAAAGCAATCAGGGGTAGAATTAATGTTTTGATTTTCATGGTTGTCATTTTGATATAAGAATTAGAAAGGCATAATGACGGTTTTTCCTTTGTATTCACCTTTTTCAATTCTGAATAGAACAGCATATCCTCCGGCTCCGTCCGAGTTGACCATACTAATGTATAAAGTTTCACTTTTTGAATCAAAATAACACACTGCAAATTCAGTGTTGATATTGAATAAATTTTCAAGTTCTTTTTGAGGAACCTGAAGTGTCTTTCCACCCATGTTCACAGAGATTGATTTATAGTGAGTCTGCGGAATAGTTCCATCCGTACCCCAGATCTGTTGACCTTTAAATTGATCTTCAACTTTGTAACCATTATATTGAGTGGTAGAAAAATATTTTTTATTCTCCTTGTAATTAAAAGGTTCAGATTCAATGGTTACGGTCATTTTTTTTGAGTTAAAAACCGCCTTGTTTTCACTCACAGAAACAGCAGGAACCGATTCGTAGGATTCTATGTATTGAATTCTTGAACTGTGAATATATCCTGAAAGGGTTTCTCCATTTTTGTCCGTATAATCAGTATTAAGCCAATTCTTATTGCCGTCTTCAGGACTAAAAATATAAACAATCTCATCGGAATTGATTTTTCCGACGATGCTGCTTTTCGTATCTGCCTGCTTTCTCAAATTGACATAGCCGTCTTGATCCACAATCTTTGCAAATTGAGCAATGGAACACTGAAAGCTTAAAGCTGCAGTCAAAAAGATTAGTTTAGTAGTCTTCAATGGTGGTCTTTAAATTAATTATAACTATTTGAATATTTTCTGAATCACATTTCCGATTTCCATAAAATCACCGTGATTCCCTACAGAGCGTATCTCGGGACTGTTTTCATCAAATTCTGAGAAAGGGAATATCAGCAGGTAATTGTTATTACTCAAATGCCTGTTCAATAATTCCGGAATAAGCCTCATTCGGGGAATATAAGATTTCATGCCGCGTTTGGCCATCAGGACAATTAATGCTTCATCTTCTTTAAGACCGGCTGCCGTTTTTTCACCGTCCATCCAGGTGCTCATAATGATGAACTCTGCTTCTATATTAGCTTTTTTAACGATTTTCTGAAGAATGTCAAGAATATTTTCAGGAGCATAAAAAACTACGGTTGCACCGGAATTTCTGGCCACATTCCATACTCTGAGCAGGGCATGGAAGAACCCAGCTTCCTGATGGGCATTTTCCGGAATCATCACGGCATATTTTTTAATAGTAGAAAGAGGCTGTGCCGCATGATAGACCAATACATTCACATCATCATTCTGCAGATAGCCGTTGTACAGATTGTATACAAAAGAAGGAGAGAAACCTTTCTGATCTTCCAGCCCAATAATGAGATCTGTAATGTTCTGCTCTTTAATAACATTTTTGACTCCATTGACTACGTCGTTGTCATATCTTTTCAGAGTCTGCATTTTAACATCAGCTGCAGCACCGGCATCAGCTGCCTGATGAAGAAGCTTTTCAGCGTTTTTCACGGACGACTCATTTTTATCTTCATTAATGACATTTAAAGCAAACAGGTTTTCTGTATTCGAATGAGCTTTGATCAGAATTCCCAGATTCACCATTCTGTCCACAGTTTCCTCATGATTGATAGCCAGCAGAATATTCTCATCTTCATGACTGTTGCCGGAAACGGTATCTTCATTGTCACTCTCTGCAATTTTTTGGGCACTCGCCATAGAAATAAAAGAAGAGATGGTACAGGAAATTAGAATCAGAAGAATACTTCCGTTCAGAACGTGTTCGTTCAGTAATCTTACAGGTTCTCCGGTCTCTGTCTCAGAAAGGATGATATTGTATCCTACCATAACAGATGCCAATGTGGCGGCCGCAGAGGCAGAACTCAATCCAAAGATCAGTTTCCCTTCCTCCTTGGAAAGCCTGAATGTCTTTTGAGTCATGACTGCCGAAATATATTTTCCTCCAATGGATGCCACAAGCATAATTGCTGCAACTTCGAGAGTTTCCCAACTTTTAAAGAATACTTTAAAATCAATCAGCATTCCTACACTGATCAGAAAGAAAGGAATAAAAATAGCATTTCCCACAAATTCTACCCTGTTCATCAAAGATGAGGTGTGCGGAATCAGTCTGTTCAATGCAAGTCCTGCAAAGAAAGCTCCGATAATAGCTTCCACACCTGCAAGTTCAGCAAGCATGGCTGCGAGATAGATCATCACAAGCACAAAAATATACTGCGAAATCTTATCGTCTACCTTTTTGAAAAACCATCTTCCTATGATCGGGAATATAATAAGAACAACCAGCGCGAATACAATAAAGGAAACAGAAAGTCTGACCCAGAATTCTGTACCGACATCACCCTGTGACATTCCAACGATCACAGCAAGCACCAAAAGCGCAAGTATATCAGTGATCATCGTTCCACCCACGGTAATATTGACCGCCTTATTTTTGGCAATGCCCAGTTTGCTGATCAGCGGATAGGCGATCAGGGTGTGGGAAGAAAAAAGACTGGCAAAAAGGATGGAAGTAAGCATGGAAAAATGCAGAATGTAATAACCTCCGAGATATCCCAGAACGAAAGGAACTGCGAAGGTATAAATTCCGAAGGTGAGACTTTTCCATTTGTTCTTTTTAAAATCGCCCATATCGATTTCCAGTCCGGCCAGAAACATGATGTAGAGAAGTCCGGTAGTTCCTGTAACCACAATGCTGCTGTCTCTCGCAAGGACATTAAACCCATTGGGCCCTATTACTGCACCTGCTATGATGAGTCCCAGCAGATGCGGAACTTTAATTTTATTTAAAAGCAGTGGTGCGGCAAGAATGATAATCAGTACCAACAAAAATTTTAATACCGGATCTTCTATAGGAAAACTCAGATTATGTATACTCAGTAAAATCATAGGTATTTTTATTTGGTGGAACGTACTAATTCGACAGAAAATCTCGCTGTGCAGCCGTTGTCGGATATGATGGATCGTGTCCCTTTAATCTTATTGTCAGAGATGTCATTAAGCAGAACATTCATTTCTACTTTCTTTTGGGAAGTGGAATCCGTTCTGAAATTAAGTTTAATCTCATTGTTTTCAAATTTACCGGAATACACTCTTACCAGATTATTGTTGTTGATGATTTTTGCAGAAAGATGGATCGAATCGCTGTCAAATTCCCAGGTATCCGTCCGTTGATCACCTACAGCGTAATCACTGCAGTTGGATTCTGTACAGATTACTTTTCCGTTCCATGACCCGGAGATTTCTTCCGGCCACATAGCGATCTTTACAGAATCTTTTTTAGAAAAAATACTGTCTCTCATTTTGATGAGGTTCTGGTATTCAGATTCTTTTTTTGCGAATAATTTTTCTTTTTCCAGTAATTGCTTTTCTCTTTCAGTCAGGCTTTTTTCTTTTTCCTTATAATCACAGCTGATCATTAAAAAAGAACCGACAAAAAGCAAATAAAATGTGTTTTTTAGCATATTGTAAATGTTGGCGTAAACAATATAGGAAAAAATACGGAAAATATAAAATCTCCCGCCTTATATCAACTTGAATAACGGATAATCTGTATGGAAAATTAGTATTCGATAGGAATAAGAACAATCCCTGAAACTTCATAACCATGCACATTGGTTTTCCAGACAGGCATTTTTTTTATGACTCCGGTAAGTTGGTTTTTTGTATGGTCTGCAATGTTTAAGTTTCTGACTTCTATGAAAGATGCTGAACCTTTGGGATCTATATCCAGAACAAGCACAGCATTCCCGTTTTCTTTCTTCTTATGTTTTTGATCTAAAAGAGGATAGACGTTTTTTTCAATCCATGAATACAACGCGGTTTCTCCTGCCTCAAATTCCGGGTGTGGAGGTTTGTTATCTTTAAATTTGGGAGGAAGATTATTAGGATAGGCAGTCAGATTAAGACTTTCATTGATTAATTTGAGATTCCCTTTCTTGTTCGGGCTGTAGATGCGGTGAGCAATTTTATTGGAGGTAAGATCAATATCTATAAAATGGATTTCGGTATCATTGACCCTGTAAAATCCTCTGTGAGTTTCCGCACTGGAAGCATTTTTTACCAATGCATTTTCTTTAATGGTATCTCCCTTATTGGGAATCACATATAATTCTTTAGAAGCAGATTGATCTTTTTTATTTTGAAGATAAATGTCGTAATTAAAACTTTTAAGCTTTATACTTTCCCGTAATTCAGGCTGCTGGGCAAAATAAAACAGGGGAGTGATGATAAGTGATATTCTTAATAATTGATGTTTAAGCATGAGATCGGTGTTGGTATCGCCAAGATAAGAAAAATATAAAATAATCAGGAGAATTGTTTGATGCATTAATTTTTTTAATCGAATTACCATATTTTCCTGTAAATGGTTCTTAGCTAAGAGGGAGAATCCTTTTGTAAATTTTGCTTTAAAATCAGTGCGGTTATTTTTTATACCACTTTCTGTTTCCGAAACATTTCCGGTTTATAATTAATGATAAAAACACCACAGATAATAAGAGCTGCTGCCAGAATGAATTTAACAGAAATTTTTTCGTCCATTATCAGCCATCCCAAAAATATGGCAATAATGGTATTGATATAGGCAAGTATCGAAACCTGTACCGGTGAGATTTTCGTCAACGCATAATGAAACGCAAAGAATGCAGCAACAGATCCAAAAACAGCGAGGTAAATCATCGCCGAGATACTTTTCACAGACCAGTTTCCGAAGTTGTAATTGTCTGAAAACAGGAACGCAAAAATAATCTGAACCACACCTGCGAACAGAAACTGGTAAAACAGATTGAGTGTTATATTTCCACTTTGGATATTAAGTTTTTTGGTGAAAATCGTTCCTGAGGCCCATCCTGCAATGGCGCAGAAAAGAAAAATCATTCCCATTCTGTAATCAGGGTTGGCAAGATCCTGGAGTCCGTCCCAGAAAATAAAAAGAATTCCGCTAAAGCACAGCAGAACTCCTGCCAGAGACCGTAAACTGAATTTTTGAAGGCCAATAGCCAGGCTGCCCAGAAATACCAGAATAGGGGAGCAGGCACTGATCAGTGATGCCAGACTGCTGGAAACACTTTCTTCAGCTACTGTAGTCATCCCGTTAGCTACAATAAGCATCAATGTTGCGAATACAATCTGATAGCCCAGGTTTTTAAAACCGATCCATTTGAATTCCTTTCTTGAAAGAAGAACGATCAGCATGATTATGGCTGCCAAAAACTGTCGGATCCCGGCCACGAACCACGCAGGAATCGTTTCCACGGCAACGCGGATGGCCAGAAATGTAGTCCCCCATACAATGGCAACTGTGATAACCGCAAAAATGAGTTTATAATCTTTCAATATAAGGATAGGATATAGCAAACAAATATACCTGTTCTGAAATGAATGAAATGGGTACAGTTGCTGTAGTTTTTACTGATACAGATATATTTTTTTTATGTTAAAACAGCATATTCAGCAATCCTTTGTGAATATGCTGCTTCACGATCTAAAAGATATTGATGATAACTTTTCCGGCAGCTTTTCTGTTTTCCAGAAGAGCGAAAGCTTCATTGGCCTGTTCCAGAGAATAATATTGGGGGTGAAGACGAACCTTGACCTTTCCGTTTTCCAGATGCCGGGATGCTTCCTTTAGAATATCACCATGGTATTTTTTTCTTTCCCCTGACAGCATAGGGTAGAGAGTAAAGACTCCCGAATATTTTGCATTACGGAAGGATAACGGAGCAAGACTGTGCGAACCCCATCCGAGGATACTTACCACATGTCCTGTATATTGTTTCACAGCGCTGAAGGAATCATCCAGAACGCTGCTTCCGACTGTATCAATGACTGCATCAAACCCCTTCCCATCTGTATATTTCTGTACATATTGTACAGCGGACAGTGTGGTGTAGTCAATGGGTTCAGCACCATAATTCTGAATCAATTCTGAATGGTCGGGACTTACGGTTGAAAATACTTTAGCACCCTTTGCTGCTGCAATTTGTATTGCTATATGCCCTACACCTCCGGAACCTCCATGAATCAGTACAGTCTGACCTGTTTGGATGTTGATCTGATCTACGAGGGCTTCCCAGGCTGTAATAAATAGTAAGGGTATTGCAGCTGCCTCCTGAAATGAGACGTTTTCAGGTTTTAAACTGATATGATCTGCATCAGCTGTAATGTATTCTGCTAATGTTCCCTGATGACCGCCAATGCTGCCTATCATACCGAAGACTTCATCACCGGGCTTAAAATCATGGACATCCTTCCCGGTTTCTACCACGATCCCTGACATATCAATGCCTGGAACAGCAGGTAGAATGACTTTTGCATGGGCAGCCTTTCCGTTTTTAATTTTTAGATCCAAAGGATTGAGTCCAACTGATTTTATTTTAATTAAAACCTGATGATCTGCAGGTTGAGGCTTGTCTGTTTCACCCATGATAAAAGGTTTACCCTGCTCTTTGGCTATAAGTACTTTCATTGTTTTGTTTTTGACATTTGTATTCATTGCTTTCTTTTTTTGATCCTACAAATTTCTATGGTTTACAGAATTGGAATGTTGTATTTTTACATGATAAAAGGGTATAATATTGTCATGAAAAAAGATTTTATTCAACAGCCGTTTGAACTGGATCTGAAAGAACCGGCTGATGTGTGTCCAAGAGGCAGTCACAGCGTCAGCTTTTTTGAACTGGTCTATATTGTTTCAGGAACGGGAATGCAGAATATTAATGGAAATAAATTTCCTTACAGAGAAGGAAATCTGTTTCTGCTTGTTCCCGAAGATGCACACCGCTTCATTTTTAAAACGAAGACACAACTGTTCTTTATTAGATTTAATAAAGTATTTTTTCGCACCAGTCATATGACCGCGTCTTTTCTTCAGCGTCTTGAACAGACTTTTTCCAATCATACCCTTCAGGGATCCGTGATTAAAGATCAGGATAATGAAATGATTATTAAGAATCTTATGGAAAGCCTGATCATTGAAATGAAAAATAAAAATCTTTACGCCAGTGAGCTTATCCGGCTGCTCGTACAGACCATTCTCACAGCGGTTTCCGGAAATCTGACGAAGGAATATAATCTGAAAGTGAATGAAATGACAGATCATAAGGCAGCGGATATTATTCAGTATGTGCATGGAAATATTTATGATCCTAAAAAACTGACGGGAGAGAACATCAGCAGTCAGTTTGGGATTTCAAAAAACTATCTGGGGCGCTATTTCAAAAATAATACAGGAAAAACTTTAAATGAATATGCTGCTCATTACAAAACGGGACTTATCGAAAACCGTTTAAAATACAGTGACATGCGCATCAGTGAAATTGCAGACGAATTTGGATTTACAGATAAAAGCCATCTGAACCGGTTTTTCAAAAAAATAAAAGGAATGTCGCCTTCTGCCTTCAGGAATGAATAGGTCTGTTATTTTAAAAAAAGACTTTTATTCTTTATCTTTGAAGATCTAATAAAAATTGAAGATGGTAGGAATTATTATGGGCAGCCAGAGCGATCTGCCGATCATGGAACAGGCTGCAAATTTTTTGAAAAGCCTGGATATTCCATACGAACTGACCGTGGTTTCGGCACACAGAACACCGGAAAGAATGTTTGATTATGCTAAAACAGCAAAAGAAAGAGGTCTGAAAGTGATTATTGCAGGAGCTGGCGGAGCAGCACACCTTCCGGGAATGGTGGCCAGCTGTACGACGCTGCCTGTAATTGGCGTTCCGATTTTATCAAGCAACTCTATTGACGGTTGGGATTCTGTACTGTCTATCCTTCAGATGCCGGGTGGAATACCTGTAGCAACGGTAGCCTTAAACGGAGCCTTGAATGCAGGGATTTTGGCGGTGAAAATTCTGGGAAGTGCAGATGAAGCCATAGCTGAAAACCTTCAGAAATATCAGGATTCTTTGAAAGATAAAGTCCTTGGAACTGTAGATGACATCAAATCAAAACATCCGAATCATTTTGATCTTTAACCGGATGGATATTATACAAAATGCGCCTCATCGTTGATGAGGCGCATTTTATTTTACTTCTTAATGAATTTAAAAGGGTGAATTTTTTCTTTGGAAATCAGCTGCAGGAAATAATTTCCAGGAGCTAATGATTCTACATTGACTGTTCCATCGGTCACTACGCCTTTACCTGAAATTCTACCTGTTGCATCCATGATGACATATGATTGTATATCAGCCATATTCCTGATGAAAATAATGTGGTGAGCAGGGTTGGGGTAGATGGATCCGCTTTCTTTTGATCCTGCCTCAGAGACTGCCAGGAAACGGCATTGTCCAGGTACATCATTGGAAAAGATCCAGCCTTTGTTGATCAGGACTTCTCTCTGGTCAATAATGTCAGAGGAGTAGGACAGGGAAGCCAGTGATCCCAGATTGATATTACTGGCTGTGTTGGGATTATTGGCCCATCCTACGATAGTCTTGCTGTAGTTGTTACAGTCCAGTCCGGAATTGGTAAATACACTGTCTGCAGTGGTAAGAAGAGGAAGATTCCAGCTTTCCAGACTTTGATTAAATCTTGTTGCTCCGGAAAACATAAGGGTTATAGTAGTTACTTTACTGGTATCCCATGAATCAAGAGGCTGATTGAAGGCTGTGCAGCCATGAAATATATGGGATATGTCCGTAGCACTGGAGGTGTCCCAATTGTTAAGAGGCTGGTTGAAGTTCATATTATAATGGAAAAGGAATGTCATATTAATGACCTGGGAAGTATCCCAGCTGTTTAGGGGCTGATTGAAATTTTCCGTTTCGGCAAACATATAACTTATGTCGGTAACATTTGATGTATTCCAGCTGTCCAGATTTTGGTTGAAGTTCTTATTCATGTAAAACATGGAGCTCATGTTGGTAACCTGTGAAGTATTTCAGTTGCTAAGAGGCTGGTTAAAGTCTCTGGTAAAGCTGAACATATAGCTCATGTCTGTAACTTTTGAGGTATTCCAGCTGTTCAGATTTTGATTAAAAAACTTTTTTCCGTAAAACATGTAGGAGAAATTTTCGGCAGATGAGGTGTCCCATGATCCCAGAGGAGCATTAAAAGTGCTGGAAACCGGTGATGCAATAGGACCACTAAACATATATTCGAAATTTTTTATTTTTGAAGTCGGCCAGTTTGCCATAGAGGCATTTCCAATAAATTTTCTTGCATTGTAAAACATATAGGAGACATCTGTCGCCTTGGACAGATCAGGTGAATCGGAGGCTGTGAGCTGAAGCAAACCGCAGTAAGAAAATGCGGAGTGCATGGACTGCCATTTTATATTTCCCCATTGCTGGATTTCGAGTACTTTATTGGCATCACCGTTAAACAGCCATCCTGCAGTATTGTTTGCGAACTGTATCTGTTTAAAGGTACCGGTGCCATTACTTACTTTGACTTTATACAGTGCGTCGGCTGGAATCGGATTAAGAGAAGTTCCAAAATTGATCAGGACCTGCTTATCAGAAGTTACATTGGATATCGTTCCAGTATGCTGGGGATAGTTGACCTCTTCCCAGGTTATGGTATAATTCTCTCCAATGCCTGGAAACCAGATCTCATTGTTGGCTGATTGAACCGGAGCATCTACTGTGCCCGGAGTAGAAGATTGTGAATAAGGTTTCCACAACGTTATAAATTCTTCTTGGGCTTGGATATGTTGAATTGATAATGTAAAAACAATAAATAATAGAATTTTTTTAATCATATATAAATATTTAGTGAATAAATATATAAAAATTAATAAATATCTGTAAATAGTGAATTATCTATTGGTGTACTTGAATATTTTTGTAAAAAGCATAAAAAAACGCTCCGATATCTGGAGCGTTTTTGTTTTATTCCTGGGCCATGTTGTCCCGGGTATTTTTCTGGACCGAAATGGCTCCGAAAAGAGCGAGGAGAAATGCAAAAGCATAAAATCCTTTTTCGCTTGGCAGTATAGTGGCGTTCCAAAGTCCCACAGCGAGCAGCACAATAGAAGAAAGTGTCGCAAACCAGCATATCCCATAATAAATGTCTGTTACCGGAATGTTTTCTAAACGGTCACGAACTGCTTTCTGCAGAGAAACTACGGCAAAAAGGCCATAAAGAAGGATCGTAAAATAATATCCTTTTTCATTCAGCAGCATTTCGGCTCTGGCCAGGCCTACAATGAAACCTATCATTCCTGCTCCCAATGCTACCCAAGATGCGGCTATGAATGCATTCGATACTCTTTGTTTTTTCATTAATTATATGTTTTGTTTGAGGGGCTAAATATATTCATTTTTTCTAAACTTAGTGATCGTGCTGTAAAAAATATGGGTAAAATACGGAGAAGGAAGATACAATGACCTCCCTAGCCCCGATAGCAGCGGTTACCCCACAGCATGGTTTGGGTTTAGTGCTGGAGCGAGGAGTAAGAGCGGATAGCGGGAAACAGCTTCTAAACATAAATAATGCTTAGAATTCCTTCCCGTACCTATATAAAAAATCCCACTATGTATCATAATGGGATTGTATATAGATTGAATGTAATCTTAGTATCTGTAGTACTCAGGCTTGAATGGGCCTTTTGCATCTACACCGATATATTCAGCCTGTTCCGGAGAAAGAGTTTCCAGTTCAACGCTTAATTTTTTAAGGTGTAAAGCTGCTACTTTTTCATCTAAATGCTTTGGAAGCATATATACTTCGTTTCCATAAGCAGCAGAATTCGTCCAAAGTTCGATCTGAGCCAGAGTCTGGTTAGAGAAAGAGTTAGACATTACAAAACTTGGGTGTCCTGTTGCACAACCAAGGTTTACCAATCTACCTTCAGCAAGGATAATTACTTCTTTACCTTCAATAGTATAGATATCAACCTGTGGCTTCACTTCAGATTTTGTCTGACCGTAGTTTTTGTTTAACCAAGCCATATCGATTTCATTATCGAAATGTCCGATGTTACAAACCACCGCTTTATCTTTCATTTTAAGGAAATGCTCTCCTCTTACGATGTTGAAGTTACCGGTAGTTGTGATGATAATATCAGCGTTGTCTACAACAGTATCTAATCTTTTTACTTCGTAACCGTCCATTGCCGCCTGAAGCGCACAAATTGGATCGATCTCGGTAACAGTAACGATAGAACCAGCTCCTCTGAAAGAAGCAGCAGTACCTTTACCTACGTCTCCGTATCCGCAAACTACCACTCTTTTTCCGGCAAGCATAAGGTCTGTAGCTCTTCTTACAGCATCTACTGCAGATTCTTTACATCCGTATTTGTTGTCGAATTTAGATTTAGTTACTGAATCATTTACGTTGATTGCAGGCATTACTAAAGTTCCGTTCTTCATTCTTTCGTACAGTCTGTGTACTCCTGTAGTGGTTTCTTCAGAAAGACCTTTGATATCTTTTGTGAATTCAGGGTATTTATCGAAAACCATGTTCGTTAAATCTCCACCATCATCCAAAATCATATTTAATGGCTTTCTGTCTTCTCCAAAGAATAAAGTCTGCTCAATACACCAGTCAAATTCTTCTTCGTTCAGACCTTTCCATGCATAAACAGGAATTCCTGCAGCAGCAATAGCAGCAGCAGCATGATCCTGTGTAGAGAAAATATTACAAGAAGACCATGTAACTTCAGCTCCTAAAGCGACTAATGTCTCGATAAGCACTGCCGTCTGGATTGTCATGTGTAGACATCCGGCAATTCTTGCCCCTTTAAGTGGTTGGGATGGTCCGTATTCTTCACGAATAGACATCAAACCTGGCATTTCTGCTTCAGCAAGGGTAATTTCTTTTCTTCCCCATTCTGCTAGGGATATGTCCTTTACTTTATAAGGAACGTATTGTGTTGTAGTACTCATATGTAATGAATAATTTTAAATTCAATTGATAACGAAATGCAAAATTACAATTAATAATTAAGATAAAAAAACGGCAGATCAAGTTCGGTTTCATGAGATTATACATAGCTTTAAATTATTTAGTCTTAATCTAAATAACTACTTTTGTTCAGATAAAATTTTATACTATGAATCATACCAATTCCCAGGAAGAGGCTAACAGAAAAGCAAAGCCTGTTGCTCCAAAAGTGAAAGAACTGATTGACCGTACCAAAAGTGTGATTTTGGCTACTGTAGATGCAGAAGGAGTTCCCAATTCCAGTTATGCCCCTTTTGTACAGGTAAATAATACGTTATATATCCTGGTTTCTTTTATGGCAAAACACACGAAAAACCTTGCAGACGGAAGAAAGACTTCCGTAATGTTCATCGAGGACGAATCTGCAACAAAACAGATTTATGCACGTGAACGTTTAACGGTTGAGGCTGCAGCTTCGCAGGTTGAAAGAGATTCTGAGATCTGGAATACAGTGGTGACCAGGTTAAAGGAAACACACGGGAAAGTAGTAGATGTCATTGCTGAAATGCAGGATTTCATTCTTATTGCTCTACAGCCGGTAAAAGGATCTTATGTGAATGGGTTTGGAAGTGCTTATTTTGTGGATGAAAATCTTGAAATTCTTGAACATAGAAATGATGTAAATCATCAGTCTAAATAAATACTTAACAAAAGAAGAGGGAAGACATGAAGATGTAAGTAAAAAAGCTGCGTAGGGTCTCAGACTTCACGCAGCTTTTTTTTGTTTTGGTTACGCAGAATTGTTTTGCTGCCAATTCATATCGCGATCTTCCAATTCCCACATCTTTTTACTACTTTTATCGAATAAAAAAAAGATGCCTCTTTACCGCGATTTTTCAGATGATAATGCCACGATCCTTATATGGAAATATGATGAAAGCGAAGAACTTGATATCAACGAGCTTCTGGAGCCTGAAAATGCTGAAAAAGTAAAAGATTATCACCCTAAAAAACTGCAGGAAGTGCTTATGGTGCGTAAGCTTCTGAAAAGTTTAAAACCTCATTCCAAGATTCTATATAAAGAAAGAGAACCTTTCCTTTCACCTAAAGACGCTGAAATATCGATTACACATTCCTTCCCTTTTGCTGCGATAGCAGTTTCTAAAAATAAAATAGGAATCGATATTGAGAAATTCAATCCTAAGATTTTAAGGGTTATCGATAAATTTACTTACGAAAATGAAAGAGGATTTATTCCACAGGATAATGAGGCCACCTTCTATACTATTATATGGAGTGTAAAGGAAAGCATGTACAAGATCCATCATTCGAAGTACTGGTCCCTGAAGAAAAATTATGAAGTAAAGCCTTTTGAACTTAAACATCTTCATAAAATAAGCTGCCGGGTTTACGACGAACAGTTTTCCGACGAGTTTAAAGCAAGAGTGGAATTTTTTGATGACTACTGTTTTACGATTGTGGAGGAGTAGGCTCCGATTCGCTTCTGTATTTTTCAATTACCTTTCTCTGCTCTTTAGCCACATCATAGATCAGTTCAAGAATATCGTGGATATTTTTAAGCTCTGTTAAGTGTGAAATTTTATCAGGGTCTCTTCTGTCGACGAGATCATTTTCCTCAATTTCAGTTTTTCTTTTCGAAAGCATATCTTCTATCGAAGAATCTTCGGGCTCGAGGCGGCTTTCCATTTTCAAAGCTTCATTGATTTCGTTTCCATGAAGCAGAACGGAAGTTTGCTGCATCTCTGCTTCAATCTTTCGGCTCCAGCTTTCGGCATCTATTTCGGGATACTTTTCATCATTTTTAGAGTATTGTGAAAGGGATGCAGTATAGGCTGTGATCAGATGGGAGGTCGCAACAAACTGATGAACTACTTCCAGTTTCTTCTGTTGGTTTTTCGGTTCAGAAATCATTCTCTGAAAATTGTCGGAAAGGTTAGCCAATGAAATAATGGCATTTTTCCTTTTCACTTTATAATCTTCAAGGTCAAAATCTCCCTGTAGAAATTTTGAAATCACACTCTCAAAATAGATGAGGTTGTCTGCAGCAGATTTTTTCATCAAATCGAGATTTTGAGTATGTTCCCATACAGGCAGAACGATATAGGATACAGCAAAAGCAATCACCCCGGCGATGAATGTGTCAAAAATCCTGTCTTTGAAAATCACATCTACATTTCCGGGATTCAAAAAATTAAAACTCAGAAATACATAAATGGTCATAAAGAGAACGGCCCAGAAATACCGGCCTTTCAGAAAACTGAAGCACATAATCATGCTCAAAAGAAGGATCGTAAATAGAACGGCATTGATGTGTATAAAATGCAGAATCGTATACGCGATCATTGCTCCTGCAATAGTACCATATAAACGCAGCAGGTTTCTTTTTTTGGTAATAGAGTAGGCGGGTTTCAATATAGCCGTTATAGTGATCAGTATCCAATAGGTATGGCCCAGACCCAAAAGATCAAACATTGAGAAAACATATCCTACGAGGAGGGCTGTTGTGATTCTTATCGCATGTCTGAAATGAGAAGATGAAAGTGAAATATTGTTCCTTAAAACTTTAAAGTTAAGTTTCTCTTCATTAGGCATGAATTTTTTCAGATCCAAACCTGTGGAAAGACTTTTTGCCAGCTTCACATCCTGGGAAAATACTTTATAGATCTCATTGATCTCCTTTGTAATTTCATTGATGCGCATCAGGATTTGACGGAGGATCATAAAGTTTTCCAGATTGTCAGGAGTCATCTGCTTATTTCGGAGTTCAAAATAATGATAATTGAGGTTTTTCAGTTCGAGTTCCAAATCAAACATGGGTTTGGCTCTTGTCCCTATTTGAAGTGAAATCCCTATGTTGGTTATTTCTTCGGCAAGAAGGTTGAGATAGTCGTGGATATAAACCAGGATCATGCTGTCTTCAAAACTCTGCTGCAGTTTCTGATAGTCACTCTCTGAGGTCATGAGTTTTTCATGAAGGTCCATGGAGTTAAGGAACATCAGCATCAGCAGGCGGCTGGTCGTTGTAGATTCGTTGACGATTGTTCTTGTTTTGAAAACAGTTTCTCTCGTCTCTTCCTGAAGGTTTTTGATCCCGATTTGTTTAGCAATTACCTGAGTGGTCAGTTTGTCAAAGTCAGGATTTTTCTGATAATAATTGGCTTTAATCTTTAAAAATTCTGCGAGCTGAAGATAATTTTCTCCAATCATCTGTCCTGCCAGCTTATAAGGCTGGATAGTGGTGACTATAAGGAAGATCAGCAAAAACCAGATACAGCCGGAAGCAAAGATCAATAAGCTTTTGAAAATATTACCTCCTGTAAGATGCCCGTCGATAAAGATCGCAAGGACAACAAGAGACAGTGAACCTACAGCTGCAAGCCTTTGGCCATACACGCCGATCAGCGAGAAAAACATTCCAAACAAAATGATCTCCAATATAACCAGGACTTTAAAATTCATTACCAGACTGGCGATAAGGGCAACAAAGACAAAGCAGAAAATGGCAAATGTTAATGCGTTTCTTCTTCTGATAAAAGGGCCGGGCTGATCACAGAGTGCAACAAAACTGGTTCCAAGGGGGAACAGGAAATATTCTTTAAGGATTCCGAAGTGGGCCAGGACTAAACAGGGCAGAACAGTTGCCAGCGTAATTCTGATGGCAGAATATACATATTGGCTGGTAACGAATTTTTTGAGTTCTGCTGAATAGTTCATGCTACAAAATTAATTATTGGAAACAAGAAAAGCCTTATAAAAATGAGACTTTTGCAAACTTATATATTACATTTCTGTAATAATTTGTCAATTGGTAATTTGAAGGAGAATTTAATGGTATACATGGTATGGGACATCACTGTCAATTTGCTTTACAGTGATTTTTTTTGTCTTATTATCCCACCATTTACTTGCTAACTACCATTCACCACTCGCCAATTTGCTGTTTCAATTTACAAAAAAAGCCTCATAAAAATGAGGCTTTTTGATTGACTGAGTCAGTATCTTAATAATCGACGTTAGAAGTTTCTTCACCGATGTTCCAGGTAAGACCGAAACGAAGTGTATTATCTAAAGCACTATTGATTTTTGACATATTGATCAGATAAGAAAGATCAAGTCCGAATGAACGGTATTTTAATCCAATACCTGCTGTAGCAAACTGTCTTGCTCCCTGCTCTTCACTTTCGTGGAAATATCCTGTTCTTACTGCAAATGCATTGTCATAAGAATATTCTAAAGCACCACTGTACATGATACTGTTCTTATTTTTGAAAGATTTTCCAATCCCTGCGATAGGTCCTACATTTGGAACTTCATATCTTGGCTGTCTGTTATTTGGGTCTATTCCCACATATTCAGATCCCGGAACCAATATCTTAGAACCTTCTACGCTGATTCCGATTTTGTTCATGTCGTCCAAATACATATCATAACCAAGTCCTAATCTTGCCATTGTAGGCAGATAAGATCTGGATTCCTCATTTCCTGTATAGTCCAGTTTCGGACCTAAGTTCTGAATTGCGAAACCTCCGTTCAGTTTACCTTCATAACCTCCGAAGCTTGAAAACTTTGGAGAAGTATAGTATCCTGAAACGTCTACCGCAAACGAATTAGCTGCTTTAAGAGTCGTGTCTGTGTTGAAACCTCCGGCTAAATCTGAACGGATGAATCTACCGGTAACGGCCATTGAGTAAGAATCTGAAAGTTTCAGACCGTAAGCAACGTCGATGGAGAATTCATTTGGTTTTGATGTACCCATAGAAGTTACTTCTGAACCTACTAACTGAGTAAGGTCTACTTCACCCATGTTGAAATAATAGATACTTGCAGAGATAGTAGATCTTTCTTCCTGTCCTAAGAATTTATGGAATGCACCATATAGTAAAAATACATCATTGGTAAGTTTTCCCATATAAGGCGTATAGTTAAGACCTACGGAAGAACTTGTTCTGCTAAAAGGATATTTTGCCGCATTCCAGAATTGTGAAAATGCATCCGGTGAAGTTACCACCCCTTGGTCTCCCATACCTCCAGCTCTTGCATCTGGTGCAATTCTTAGAAAAGGAGCTCCGGTCAATACTGGATTTATTTTACCTAAATCTTGCGAATAGCCTAAAAAACCAGCACTTAAACCAAATCCCAAAAGCAGTTTAGTAGTTAAATTCATATGTTGTCTTTTATATATTATCAGTTTTTTATAAATATTGTTATCTATGTATTGTTTAATTTATTTCAAAAGTACCATTTTTTCTACAGCTGTGGCACTTCCTTTGCATTTTTCTTGGTTTTGACTTTTTGCAAATATCTTAAAAATATACGTACCTTTTGCAACAGTTGCCCCAAAATCATCTCTTCCGTCCCATTCTATTGCCTGACGTGGCGTTCTAAAGCCCTGTAGGAACGGTTCTGCAACTACAGGTTGAGATAATGTTCTTACTAATTTTCCTGTTATTGTATAAATCTGAACATTTACATCTAAAATATCATCGCAGTTATGTTCGAACTGGACGTACGTTTTATTGGTAAATGGATTCGGCCAGTTCAACGGTCTGTTAATGATCAGGTGTTGGTCGGATTCATCCTTAACTTCAAAGTTTAACGTAGCAGTTGTCGAATTATTGTTTATGTCCCAAACTTTAAACGTCAATTGATGCTGTCCTATAGCAAGGTTTCTGAAAGGGTAGGTCACATTCCCTTTCTGGTAGTCGGCAAGACTTGGGTTTAAACATCCGTTTCCTTCACCTGAAGCAAAGAAGTCATTCAGAACAACCGTGTTGATAATCTGGCCGTCAAGATAAACCGTAATATCATGGCCTACCCCTGATCCGGTGGAGTTGATCCCCGTATCGTCCGTAAGGCATGCTAAAAGCATAGGGTTTTGGTTTGTGATCCCACCGTCAGCAAAATTGGTATTATTCATATACAGTTTTACTTTTGGAGGTTCATTGTCATTGATCCCGTTCGGGTTGATATCTCCTACCTGCACAGCCTGGTTGTTAAATACATCTGCTCCTTTGTTGTCTGCATATCCAAGTATTCTTCCCTGTCCTACCGCATAGTTGATGTCTTTCGGAACGTAGAATTCTACAGTGAAAACTCCGTTTACAGCAGTTCCTGAAGCTTTTACAATGGCACTTCCTTCTTCTGTGTAGTCTAATACTGAACCTAAAATTCCACCATTATCCAAAGTCTTTTTATTTAATCTCTTATCAAAAATATGGATAGAAACTCTTCCGTTGAAAGTCGCATTCAATGTTCCGTTAGGATTGTTGACGTGGCCTTTTACTTTAATGAAATCTAATCCTCTGATCAATCCTGGAACCGGCGATTCAATGTTATCGATCACAAGCTGTCTTTGAGGTCTGCTCAGTTTCATAGCAGGATCTCCCAGGAAGTTTACCTTTAAGTGGTCGGCATTAGCTCCTTTTTCTTTTTTAGCATTTAAATGGGCATATCCTAATGTTTCAAAATCATCATTGGTTAGCTTGAAAATATTCTTGGTATACGTGTCTGTAAATGCACGTCCGTAATCTACAGCAATGGCACGGCTTGATGTGATCATTGCAGCTGCACCTCCTTGCTTGAGTTTAATAAACTGCTCTCCGGCAGATGAAGTTCCGGGCTCATCCCATAATGTAAACTCACAAGTGATTGTAGATACAAAAGGAAATCTACTGTAGACATTGGAAAAATTGTTAGAATTTTGAATCTCTGTACTGGTCAATACTCTCTCCTGTGCCCATCCGTTAATTCCTCCATGTCCGAAATAGAACAGATAGAGACTGTTTCCGATATCATTGGCGATAGCCTGATTCACCTGTGGGAATCTTTGTCCTCCTGCGGTACTTTGCATAGGGAAGGCATCCAGATATAGTTTTCTTACATTATATTCTTTCAGGTCCTGCTGGCCGGGCTGTTCAAAAACACTGGCAAGCGTTGTGTTCATTACATCATGGAAAGGACCGTTGCCTTCTTTATCATTATCTACGATGAAATCGAGTTTCATACGCCATTCTCCGAAAGGAGAAGACTGTCCCGGAAGAGCATTGTAATACGCCAGGGTTTTGTTTATCATATTCCCTGCTTCGGTCACATTCGCTGCAGGAATTCTTCCTACAGGAATATCAGGAAGGTTATGGTCTATCTGACCTGCTGTCTGTGGCTGTGTCATTACAATATAATCGTCTGTCACAAACGAGCCAACAAAGTCTGCAGACTGCTCACTTTCGTAGCTGGAAACAATATTGTTGTTACCGGAGATTCTGTTTTTATAATCAAACGATGCATCACCTAGTATAAATACATATTTAAGTCTTCCTGAATTACTGAGTTTGGTTACGAAATCTCTGATTGCCGTAAGGTCTCTGCTTCCACTTCCAAATTCATTATAGATCTTATTGGTATCAACGATCTCTACAGTATAGTTATTTTTGGTTTGGTGATAACTGGCCAGTCTCTGTGCCTGGCTCATCATTTCAGGAACAGTAATGATCAGGTAATCTACATTCTGAAGTCCCGAAAGATTTTGGTTTGCCACTCTTTCTACAAACTGTGGGTTGTAAGCAGCATCTGCACGGAATGCCACAAATTCATTATTGAAATTTGGATCAGCAGCGATATAACCGAAATTAAAATTTCCGGCACCTGCTTTGTTTACTCTTCTGTTGGCATTCGTAATATCCGTTACATCCCATACCTGTTCAAGGTTTACAGCATTGGAAACACTGAATCCATAACCTGTATTCGAGCCACTTGCAATAGAGAAATCTCTGAAACTCATTTGAGAACCATTGAAGGCCAGATTATCTTTGTACTGAACTTCTGCATAATCAAAGTGGAAAACTCCATTAGGATTAAGAGATATATTAGGGCTGTAAGTTAAGGTAATCTGATTTCCGTTCAGGTTTGATTGGGTTCCGTTGTAGTTCAGCAGATAAAAATCATATGCGTAACCCTGAATGTTACTGGGAACATTCTTTATAGATGAGGCCTGATTGTTGATTTTGAATTCAACGGTATTGTTCTGTGCTTTGAAACCTACAACCTGCGTTCTGTATCTTATGACATCATTAGCCTGTATAGGTGAGTTAGTCGTAAACGTAATGGTTTTATCTGTTATAAAAGGTGCGTCTTCTACCCAGATTCTTCCTACTTTTAAAAGATTCTTCTGATCGTTGTTGATCACCTGATAATTATCATACCTTGTAATCAAGTTGCCTGCCGGAAGATTAGCATCCACAGGCTGTACTCTTTTACCAGGACCTTTATCGAAGTTGATAAAATAGTAAGAAAAATCGTCGTAGATATTTTTTAAATTGTTACTGTTGTCGATTCTTGTTTCTTGTCTTTTATAGCCGCTTCCGTTTGAGTTATTATAGAGATTATATCCATTGGGTCCCTGAGCATAAAACAGAGCATAATCTCCATCGTTCCATACATTGTCTTCTTCACCCACTACCTGAATAGCATTTTCCTGCAGCGCGCTGTATTTTGTATCCTGATTATGTTCAGGAAGCATCACCCCCCCATTTCCATAAATTCTAAAGTTTTTCGGATTGACAGAGGCAGGATTGATGCCGTTGTCTTTTAGAAATTGTGAGGTAATTTTAAATACCCCGGACCTGTCTACTTTAATTTTGTAAAAACCACCGCTTGCAAGAGGGTTGGCTGTGCTTCCTACTTTATTGGCTGTTCCTGATCTTAAAGTGTTGGGAGCCGAAGCTTCAGAAATAGTAAAAGATGAAAGTCTTTGAACGCTTCCTTTTACATTCTTGAATAAGGACACATTAATGCTGGCATATCTTTCTCCTTCAAAAGTATAATAGGTAATACCTGTAATATCATGATCAGCCAGTCTTCCTTTGTCAAGATCATATAAATCTTTACTGGAAACACTTTCCCAGGCGAGATCAGAAACTTTTAGTTGCTTTTCTCCAATTTTTTGTTTGGTGATGATAAAAACATTATTTTGGCTGAACGAAAAACCTTCATTTTTGAAATTTGGAAGATTTAATTTAGTGTCACCAAAATCCAGGATTTTAGAGCCTTCCCATTCTATGGCTTTTCTCTGGGCCCAAAGTGTTGATACAAAAGAGAATAGTAATAAAAAGGTGATTTTTTGTTTCATGTCTGTTATTGAAATTTCCGAATTACAAATAAAATGAAAATTTTAGAATTAAATTGTGATACAATAAAATTAATTTGTTAACGTTTTTCAAAAAAATCAAATGTTTACTTGATTTATTGAATAATTTATTTTTTCTTTGTACTTTGAAAATATTTATATCGACTATGAAAAAACTAAAGTTGTTTTCATTAATAGCATTAAGTTCTACACTTGCATTAACCAGCTGTGGCGGATCCGGGACCAGCAAAGGAGGCGGTACTAAAAAATTTGTCAGCAAGACGGGTTGGAAACCAAACGAAAAACAAGGTTGGTTTTTTGCAGGAAAGCAACAAAAACAGAAGGGGTGGCCAGGAATGGTATATGTAGAAGGTGGAACTTTTACAATGGGATTAGTGAAAGATGATGTTATGCATGATTGGAATAACACGCCGCGCAGAATGCAGGTAAGTTCATTCTTTATCGGAGAAACAGAAATTACTAACTACGAATACCGCGAATACCTGACATGGTTGAAGTACGTATTTCCACCAAGTGACCCTAGCTTTAGGGAGATCTATAACGGCGCTTTGCCAGATACTCTCTTATGGGACAACAAACTAGCTAGAAACGATTATAATGAAACTTATCTGCGCTCTCCAGAATTCGATTACTACCCGGTAGTAGGAGTTTCCTGGACTCAGGCAAACAGATACTGTGAATGGCTTACAGACAGAGCAAATGAAAAAGCTTTGATGCAGGCCGGAGTTATTGCTAAGGATTTGTACATCAACGAATCCAATAATCAGGGAGGAACTGCATTCAATATGGATAAATTCAAAGCGAATGATCCGGAAATGCAAGGGTATATCAACGAGAAAAGAATGCAGCAAAAATCTGGTATGAAAACAACCAACCAGAGACTTCTTTCTGCAAACAGAGCACCAAACTCTTCAATGGTTCAGAAGTTCAGACTTCCGACCGAAGTTGAATGGGAATATGCAGCTCTTGGTATGGCTAAAAACAGAGAATATAACCAATACAAAGGTAAAAAGCCTGAAATCGAAAGATTAAGAGGAACCAAAGGAAGAGATAAAGGAATGTTCCTTGAAAACTTCAAAATGGGAACAGGTGACTATTCAGGTATCGCAGGATGGAAAAATGACGGATCTGCACAAACTGCAGATGTAAGACAATACCCATCTAATGATCTTGGAATCTATGGAATGTACGGAAACGTTTCTGAGTGGACGGCTGACGTGTACAGACCTATCATTGATGAAGATTTCAGTGATTTCAACTACTACAGAGGAAATATGCCTCAGGCTGTTGTAAGAAACGGTGACGGAACTTACAAGATGATTGACGAAGGAACGATCAAATATGATACGTTAGCCGACGGAAGATTAGTATACAGAGGACTTCCCGGACAGTTTGAAAGAGAAACTATCGGTGACTACAGAAACTATAGAGACGGGGACAGACAGTCTTCTTTGGAATACTATAGAGCTTCTGACTCAGCTGCTTCATATGATATGTACAATTCTCCTCAAAAGAGATTTATCGTAGATGCAGGTGGAAGAGTAAAACTTCAAAAAGATACTAAAGACAGAACATCAGCAATGTCTAATGACGTAAGAGTTGTGAAAGGTGGTTCTTGGCAGGATACAGCATATTGGTTGGATCCGGGACAAAGAAGATACAAAAATCAAGGCAAAGCTTACGGTTGGATTGGCTTCCGTGTTGCACAGGATGCTAGAGTTAGCGATAAGAGCAGAACTAGAAGATAATATTATCAAAATACTTATAAAAAACCTTCCGGATTTCCGGAAGGTTTTTTTATTTTTGAACTATGAATACAGAACAGTTTTATCCTTTATTTTTAAAGTCTGATAAAGTAACGATCGACAGCAGAAAAGTTGGTAAGAATGATATTTTCTTTGCCTTTTCCGGTGATAACTTCAATGCGGCAACTTTTGCAGAAAAAGCTGCTGATGAAGGAGCTTTGGCGGTAATTGTGGAACAGCGGGAATTTGAAAATAAAGATAAAAATATTTTCTATGTTTCTTCTACCCTGGAATTTTTGCAGGAACTTGCAATCCACCACAGAAATCAGCTCAAGATCCCTGTGATCGGACTTACGGGAAGCAATGGGAAAACAACGACTAAAGAACTGATCCATGCCGTTCTTTCGGAAAAATTCAACGTTCAATATACCTATGGAAATTTAAATAATCATATTGGGGTTCCATTAACTATTCTTTCCATCACACCTGAGCACGAAATGGCTGTCATAGAAATGGGAGCCAATCACCAGAAAGAAATAGAACTTCTGTGTCATATTTCACAACCTGATTTTGGATATATTACCAACTTTGGTAAGGCTCATTTGGAAGGCTTCGGGGGATTTGAAGGAGTGATCAAAGGAAAATCCGAACTTTATGATTACCTTAAGAATCATCATCACACAATTATTGTCAACGAAAATGATCCTGTTCAGACAGAAAAAACAGAAAACTACACCCCAAAAATAACTTTCGGAAAAGAAGGCTCCGATTATCAATTCGGTTTGCTTTCGGAAGATCATTTTGTAGGATTGGAATTTCAGGGACTGAAAACTGTTTCGAAACTTACAGGAGAATATAACTTTACGAATCTCTGTGCGGCAGCAACTTTCGGCCTGTATTTCGGGATAGGTCCTGATAAGATAAAGCATGCCATTGAAAACTATACCCCCACCAATATGCGTTCGCAGGTAGTGAAAAAAGAAGGGAGAACATTGGTACTGGATACTTATAATGCTAATCCAAGTTCGATGACAGCTTCACTAAGTAACTTTGTTGCTTTTGAAGGCAGTAAGACTATCATTATAGGGGATATGCTTGAATTGGGAGTGGAAAGCGAGAAAGAACATCAAAGTATTCTGAAGCTTGCCCAGGAATTAGGCTTTGACCAAATCATTACCGTAGGGAATTATTTTAAATCAGTCAATCCTTCAGCATTGTCATTTGACAATACTGTGGAACTGATAGAATACCTTCAGCAGAATAAAATTCATTCTGAAAATATTTTGTTAAAAGGATCAAGGGGAATTGCACTTGAAAAATCAATAGAGTTTATTTAAGCTTTAAATTCCAGAAATCTTTTACAATAAGCTTAATATTTTGGAAAGTACTTGGGAAAACTTCCTCCTCAATCTGGGTGGTGTTTTTCCAGGCTACTTCAGTGATTCCTTCTTCAATTTGAGGTTTTGAAGTATCTTCACCATCGTAGTTCATTTCAAACCAATGGGTGCATTTAAGGATCTTTTCGCCGTTTCTTTCGATGTAAATATGGTAAGTGGTGTTGATGAACTCTACCAGCTCCACATCCTGAAGACCTGTTTCTTCTTCAATCTCTCTTACAGCTGATTCTTCACGCGATTCACCTTTTTCCATCTTACCTTTTGGAAGATCCCATTTGCCTAATCTTTTAATAAAAAGAAGCTCCCCCTGAGGATTACTCACAAGGCCTCCGGCTGCTTCTATAATCCTGAAAAGCTTTTGGAACTCTTTCCAGATCTCTTCAATATTCTCACCGAAAACATTCAGCTCTTTCACTGAAGTATTTTCCAAAAGATCTAATGCAATCTCTAAAGTAGTGAAACTTTCAAACCTTAGGTCTTTTTCAAGATTCTCAGGATGCTTAGACACTAATAATTTTTTTTCGTTCACAAAAACTTTATACATTTGTAAGAATTAAGAATTTAAATACAAAAATAAAAAATGAATTTAGAAGGACGAAAAATTATTGTCAATAAATCATCTAAAGACTTGTCTGAATTATTGAAATCGCCTGAAAACTATAAAGATTTTATGCCGGACGGTCTTCAGAAATTTGAAACAAGAGATAATGGGTTCAAATTCGGTCTTCAGGGAATGCCGGAAATCGCTCTTAAAATAGATGAAGTGGATGAGCAGAAAGCTGTTTTGAAGTCAGCTAGTTCAAGCCTTGACTTTACATTAACAGCTACTTTAAACCCTATCAGTGAAAATCAGACTGAAGTTCAGATGCTTTTTGAGGGGAAGTTTAATCCTTTTATTAAAATGATGGTGGAAAAACCACTTCAGAATTTTATCAATACACTGACAGATAAGATAGAAGCTTATAAATAATATAAAAAATACCTTCAGAAATGGAGGTTTTTTTATGCAATTACTCCTGACCGTAATCTCTTATGCTATCGGTTGCAAAAGAGGAAAAAGGAAAATAGTGTAGTTACTTTTGGTCTGGTGGGCTTTTTTGCAATGTTTGGGTGTTTGGTTTTATATTTTTATCCTAAAAATGAACAATTTAATTTAAAGAAATATGGAAGTTATTCTAAAAGAAAAGCAAAAATTTAATCAGTTGTTTATTTGGATACCCCTTTTATTATTGTTGATTTTTGCTATAAAAAACTTTTATGAAGAGATGTCAATATCTAATTTGATTCCATTGCTAATCATGGGTATTGTGATTTTGTTCCTTGTATTTATTACTTTAGCGTACTCAATTGACAAAGAAGGCGTTTCTATTTCTTTTTTTCCGTTTTTTAGAAGAAAGATTTTCAGAAAAGAAGAGATTGGAGAAATTAATATAGTAGACTACAGTCCAATTTCTGACTTTGGAGGTTGGGGATTGAGGTATGGAAGAAATAATACCACAGCTTATAATGTTAAAGGTAATAGGGGGATTCTATTTCTTTTAAAGGATGGTAAGAACTATTTAATAGGAAGTCAATTGGATGAAAGTTATTTACAAGAAAAATTAAATATTTTTTTCGATAATAAAGTTAACATAAAAAAATATTAGGATATATGAGATTACTGTTGTTTGCCCTATTTTTTCCAGTTCTTTTTTTTTCTCAGCAAAAAGAAAAAGGTGCTGAGTTTATTAATTTACTTTTAGTAAAAAAGGAATTTAATTCTGCGTACAGTTTCTTTAGTGAAGAAATGAAAACTCAAATATCTTTACCTGTTTTGCAGCAGACAGTAGAACAGATTGAAGGGCAGTTGGGAAAGTTTAAAAATGTTATTGAAGTCAATAACGAAAATAAAAATATTTATTTTTATTACTCAGAATTTGAAAAAGCGAAACTGGATATCCAAATTGCTTTTGATGATAAGAGTCAAATCATAGGTTTCTTTTTCGTTCCGCATAAAGAATTTGGTAAAAATGAAGATCTTTTAAATTCATTTAATATTAAAAGCGAAAGCATAATGTTAAAAGGTACTTTGCTGGTACCAAAAGAAAATGATAAAAAGAAATTAGTGATATTTATTCATGGATCAGGTCCAAATGATAGAGATGAGACAGTTGGAGAGAATAAACCTTTTAAAAATATTGCAGAATATCTTTTGAATAATGGGATCGCTTCGTATAGATATGATAAACGAACGCTTAGTAATCCGGAAACGTTCAGTGACAATTCAACAGTAGAACAAGAAACGATTAATGATGTCGTAAATGTATTTAATTTCTTTGTCAATGATGAACAGTATAAAAATTATAAAATAATCCTTTTGGGACACAGCTTTGGAGGGTATTTACTTCCTAAAATTTACCAGAAAACCCCTGAAGTATCAAAACTTGTTTTTTTAGCTGCAAATGCAAGGCCTTTACAAGATATTATTGTTGAACAGTTACAATACCTCAATAAAATAGATCCATCAAATGTTTCCGCAGAAACTATCCAGACAACAAAAAAACAGGTAGATTTTTTAAATTCAAAAAAATTCAATCTGTCATCCAAAAATTCAGATCTGCCGTTTGGTTTGTCTGCAAATTATTGGAAGTATTTATTAGATTATAATACTTTTGACTATTTGAAAAGCATTCATATTCCCATGTTTTTCGGACAGGGAGGAAGAGATTATCAAGTAACTGAAAAAGATTTTAATCTGTGGCAAAACCAATTAAAGAATAGTGAATATGCTGTTTTTAAATTATATCCCCAGTTAAATCATCTCTTTATAAACGGATCAATAAATCCATCTCCCAAAGATTATAATGTAAAAGGTAGTATGGACGAACGTTTTCTAAAAGATTTGGAAGAGTTTATCTTAGAATAAATTATTCTTTTTGACAGAAAAATCAATGAGTTTTTTATGCAATTACTCCTGAGCTGTGGTCTTTTGTACTGCCAGTTGCAGAAGAAAAAATATTGATCTCGTTATTTATTCTTAAAACACCCATCAAGGCAAATATCAGAGCCTCTTTATAATCAATGATTTCTTTTTCTGGGATAATTATTTCTGATTCAGTTTTTTCTTTGATTTTCTCTATAAGAAAGGTATTGTAAGTACCACCACCTGTACAGAGAACATCTCTTAAACTGTTCGTATTAATGATATGAGATATCTGGTGAGCCACATGTTCCGTAAAAGTGGCCATAGCATCAGCCGTTTCAATATTTTCAAATAAAGGAAAAACACATTCGCAACACCATTCAATTCCTAAAGATTTAGGATGAGGTTGACTGTAAAAATCTAAAGAATTGAGTTTGTCCAACAAATCGTTGTCGATCTTACCTGTTCTGGCTAACTGACCGTTTTCGTCAAAATTTTTATTGAATTTCTGCGCAAGTCTATTCAGTACAATATTAACCGGGGAAATGTCAAATGCTATTCTTTTATCGTTGTGCTTTAGAGAGATGTTTGAAAATCCTCCAAGGTTGAGGCAGGCATCATATCGAGAGAATAGGAGTTCGTCTCCTATTGGTACTAAAGGGGCGCCGTTTCCTCCCATCAGTACATCCTGACTTCTGAAATCATAAATCACAGGAAAACCTGTTTCTAATTTAATTGCTCTTCCGTCTCCAATCTGAAGCGTAAATTTTCTTTTAGGCTGATGAAAAACGGTATGACCATGTGAAGCAATCAGGTCAATATTTTGCAGATCATGATGATCAATAAATTCCTTAACACTTTGGCCGAGGTAAAAGCCATATTCCGAATGAAGCTCAAGTAATTCTTCTGAAGAAAGGTGGATAGAGTTCCTGAGTTTTTCTACCCATTTTTCAGGATAGGGAAGGGTTTCTGCTTTCAGGATCTGAAAATTCCATCTGTCCTGTTTTTCAAAAGCAACAAAACATATATCCAGACCGTCCAGACTGGTTCCGGACATGAGTCCAATAGCCTGAACCCTCATATTATTGCGGTGTTTTTTTTTCTTCAAGTCTCTTGGTACTAAAATCTCCCGAATTATTGAAGAAAGTATATTCTGAAAAATCGTCTTTGGCGGTCATGCCATTGGCACCTACAAGGGTAGATCCATCTTCCATGGTAACGTATACCGTATCTTTGGTATAGATGTTCCTTTTTTTCTGATCCCAGTAAATACTCTGCATTGCAAATCGCTGTCCTTCATTGGTGGTAATCCTTACGTTGCCTTTTGCTTCGTAAAACTTTTTATATTCAAAAATACGGGCATATTTGGCTGTGATCTTACCAGGTACTTTAGGCTTCTTTTTATCAAAAAATTCTATACTGATTCCTTTTCTTGCGACAGTATAAGGACTGTCGATCAATAGATATTTTTCAATAATTGGAGCTTTGGCTTTTAAGGTTATAAAGCCTGAGTCTCGCTGGATAATATTGGCATTATTGATAATCTGTGAAGGAAAGTTTTTACTTTTGCTTCCGTTAGTTTTTGTAAGATCTTCTTCACAGGATGTTAATACAAAAAATATAGCACAACTAAAAAGGCATGCTATATTTTTATATGATATTTTATTTAAAAAATTCATTTTAGTTGTACAGAGACTTTCTAAACCATCTGTCTGCAAAATTGAAGCCGACTCTTAAGTTGATGAAGTTCTGATTGATCAGGTTGTTATTAAGAGTTCCTCTTTTTCCTACTTCTACACCAAGTTCAAGACCACTCATTCTGGTAATACTGCTTGTTTTGAATGGCAGCAATACACCTGCAGAGATCCCAAACTTATTAATACTGTTTCCGTCTATTTTAAGATTTCCTCTTTCGTAGAATGCTCCGTATCTGTAGACTACTCTTGAGAAATAATTTCTGAAGTTGTTGTAATTCGGAAGATACCATCCTCCGGCAGAGATTCTGTAGGTATCCTGGAAATCAAAAGTCTTTCCAAAATACGAAATATCTTCTCCTTTTTTATAGTCAAGCTGTCCCGATACAAACCAATGATTTTCACTTCCATAACCAACTCCTAAAGATGCCTGTAGTGGAAGAAGGTTTTTAGAGCTTGTACTTTTTTGCTCTATCACAGATATAGAATTGGGTGCTTTAGACGTTTGTAAATTATCAGCGTATATATAGGTACTGTTGGTGTAATCAGTAGTCATATTGCTCGTGTTTCCAAATGTAGCAGTTGCTCCAATGGTCAACTTTTTATCTGTACGGGTGTTAAGGCTCTGGTAGCTTCCTCCAAGAGTGAAGTTAAAGTTTTTGATACTGTTTTTAGTTTCGTATCCATTGATGTACTCAGCCTTTGGTGTTCCGTCCTTCTCATAACTGACAAGCTCGTTCAGATCGTATAGATTTCCAAAGTAAAGATTGGCTCTCAAACCTACCGCGAAGTTTTGGTCGATCTTATAAGAAACAGCTACTTGTGCAGTATTCAAAGTTCCGCTTCCTTTGAAACGGTTTTCATAATAACTGTCATCCTCCAGTACAGTTCTGTTTTTAATATCATAGCTCTTAGAACTGTATGGCTGATAGGATAGTCCCATCTTGACCTTTTGAGACAAAGGAAAAGCCAGTGCAATATTAGAAAGATACGTTGAGTGCTTGGTAGACTTCGTATTATTATAATTTGTTTTGAAGTAATTGTTTTCGTTGGTAGCTTCCAGCTTAATGCTTGTAAGCTCGAAATTAGAGTTATTCGCAGGGTTTGCGAAATTGAAGCTGCTCGTGAAATCACTGATATAAGCAGTAGATATACCACCCATAGAGGCAGTTTCAATCGTATTATCATATTTTACATCTCCAATTCCATAAGTTGCATAGGGCGAGTTACTTATACTCTGTGCATTTAGGAAGTATCCAACTGATATGAATGATACGGCAAAGATTTTTTTCATTCTTTATTTTTAAAACAATGCGCAAATATCTTAAATATTAATGAATTGTAAAAATTATATGTGGTTAAAGTTTGTTAAGGCTTGAATTGACAGGGTTTTTTGAAGATTTATTAATGAAACACCTGAACTGAATAATGAAAAGTGAATACTCGCAGGTAAGCCCTAAGTATGAAATGGCTGATTTTCCAGTACAATTGAACCTGTCATCTACCTGGATAGAAAAATTTATCATTCGACAGTAGGGTAATTATTCTCTTTTATAGTGAGATCAGTTGATGATTCACATGCATAACAGAATTGATTATTGATATTTATTCTAAAATTTAACGTCTGATTCTTCTTCAGTTTTTTTATCTTTGGAACATGAATTGGGAGAATATTGCCGGACAGGAAAACCTGAAAAAACTTCTTCGGGAAAGCATTGCTGAAAACAGAGTGAGCCATGCCCAGCTTTTTTTGGGAAAAGAGGGATATGGTACATTTCCAATGGTATTGGCCTATGCCAAAGAGATCTTTAACCAGGAAAACCAACACGCTGCTTCGAAAGTAGAGCATCTTAACCATCTTGACCTGCATTTCAGTTTCCCCGTTTTTACCGATAACAAAAATTCTTTAAGTAAAAATAAATTTGAAGATTTCAGAGAAATGATCATGGCTTCTCCTTATTCAAGTTATGATGACTGGACTGCTTTTTTGGAATCTGAAAACAAACAGCTTTTTATTTCTGCAGATGAAATTGACGACCAGAATCAAAAGTTTGCCTTAAAGAGTTTTGAAGGTGGAACAAAAATTCTGATCGTTTGGAGAGCAGATAAAATGAATGTCGCAGCAGCCAACAAATTTCTGAAATTTCTGGAAGAGCCACCGGCAAAAACCCTTATTCTCCTTACGGCTGAAACGGCCGATGATATTCTTCCTACCATTCTTTCCAGAACGCAGATTGTAGAAGTCCCAAGAATCACTGATGAGGACCTGGAAGGCTATCTCAAAAAAAACACTTCTGCTTCGCAGGAAAAGGTCAGGGAGATCGTTCACGAAGCACAGGGAGATCTCAATGATGCGCTCAGGATTTTAAACTCCGGACATAAAAGTGACGAATTCGAAAAACTGTTTATACAGTGGGTTCGGGATGCATTTATGGTGAAAAAGAAACCTCAGTTTCTTAGAAGTATCATATTGTGGGCCAGAGAAATTGCTGGCTGGAACAGAGAAAAACAGAAAAATTTTCTGAATTACTGTTCTGAAATTTTCAGACTCGCCCTTCTTCAGAACTATCAGTCTGAAAATCTGGTTTATAAAAAAATTGATGCAGACGGTTTCAACTGGGCTGGATTTTCAAAATTTATCAGTGGTGCCAATATTGAAAGTATTTTAGAAGAAATCAATACGGCAGATCTGCATCTTACCCGAAATGGTAATCCTAAAATTGTCTGGACCGATCTTGGAATAAAATTATCACGTTACATTCACAAGAGTTCATAATTCAGAAAAGAATTACAACAGGCTATTTTTTTACAATATCCTTTAAAGAAAAAGTTTGGATTTATTCCGGACTTTCATATGTTACCGTATTCTGATTGTTGGTGACAACATACTATTTACACTTATTTCCCTATTGTTTCATTTATTGGTGAAGTGTATACACTTACTTATTGGTGGTCGCTAGAATCTTGATGGCACTGTATATTTATATGGTATAACGATCTTATTATTCTAAATAACAACCAACCATTAAAACAAGATATTTTATGAAACCAATCAGGACTTCTTTATGTATATTATTCTTTTCCGGGGTTATTTTTTCCGTTTCTGCCCAAAGTGTTTGGACAGGTACTACAACTACCGGTAATGTAGGAATAGGTAATACGGCACCGGCTTCTAAGCTGGATATAATCAGTGGACCATCTGTTTCGGCTTTTAAAATAAACCATGGATACACAAGAAGTGGTCCTAATGTAATAAATATTAGCGAAGTGTATAACCAGAATTACAGTCTCTTAAATTCACAGCCAGTATTACTTAACTGGTTAAGTAAGGATGGTGTTTTTGGACTTCGTTCCCTGTCGAATACCTTGAATCAAACCCGTATAATGTATAATGATAAAGACGGAAATATAAGGTCTTCGGGCGTTACCATCAGTGCGGACGGTCTTTTCGGTGATGGAACCACTGTTAATTCTATAACTGGGGTCTCCCATTTAAGATTTCTTAATGGGAACGGCTCTACAGGTGCATGGATTTATGGCGATGGAGGTCAACTTGTTTTAGCAGGTGGTCTTCACGTGTCCTATAATATCGAGGCCCCTGCTTTTATTGTCACTTCGGATAAAAGACTGAAAGATGATATCAAACCCTTGAAAAGGATGTCCCCTAATCTGCTTAATATTGAATCATATTCGTATACTTTCAAGCCCAAAAGCGGGAAAGGAGGTAGTATTGATTCACAAAAATTGCATTTTGGTTTCATTGCTCAGGAAGTGGAAAAGGAATTTCCCAATCTGGTTACTATTGACGAAAAAGGAAACTATGCCCTTAATTATATTGAATTTATTCCGCTCCTGCTGAATGAGGTTAAAGAGCAGAAAAGTGAAATAAAAGATCTCAAAGAAAGAATGGCAGCACTTGAAGCTAAAATAAATGAATTTGCTGAAACCAAAAGAACGATGTCGGATAAAAGTATCTCTGTGTCATCATTTTCACTCGAGCAAAATGTTCCAAATCCGTTTAGTCAGGAAACAGTAATCAGATTTAATGCAGCAGGCGAAAATAGGTCTATCGGGATTTATGATCTTGGTGGAAGGCAGCTTAAGTCTATTCCTGTAAAAAAAGGGGAAAAGCAGATCAGTATTTCAGCCCGTACGCTAACACCTGGAACATACATCTATAATCTTCAGTCGGACGGCAAATTAATTGATTCAAAAAAAATGATTGTTACCCAATAAAAGATCTGTCTTATCACAAGCAGGAGATCCGGCATATCAGCCGGATTTTTTATGCACTAGACTGAAGCATATACCTGCTCTGTCCGTTTTTGGCTAATATAAAATGCCTGAATGCACTCATTATTGTGGAGGTTGAAATATTTTATTTGCAGTATTTAAATTCGATGCGTATCCAACCATATTAATTCTCAGGTGTTTATGTTAGCTAATATTAAAAGATTATTAAAAAATCAATCAATCGTTTGATTTTATTAAAATCTTATGTACATTTGCGCCCTGAAAAATAGAATAGCTATGGTTTCAAAAGAAGAAAATATATTGTTTGCCGCGGAGAAACTTTTTGCCGAAAAAGGTTTTGAAGGAACTTCCACCAGGGAAATTTCCAAAGCAGCGAATGTAAATATCTCTATGATTTCTTATTATTTCGGATCCAAAGAAAAACTTTACGAGAAACTTGTGGAATACAGAATAAGTGAAGGGCAGTTCTTTGCCAAAGATATTCTTGAAAGAACGGATATCAATGAATGGCAGAAAATAGAAAGAATTGTAGATCAGTTTTCAGGAAGAGTAAGGAATCACAAATGTTTTTACAGGATCATGCAGCGGGAGCAGCTCTATACAGAGAACCCGCAGATTGTGGAATTTCTCAAGCAGACCAAAATGGGCTTTATTTCTATGTATTCACAGGTGCTGGAAAGCGGTCTTAAAAAAGGGATTTTCACTAAGAATCCTCCAATTTATTTACTTCATGCTACGGTAAGCGGAACTTTATTCTATGCATCCAATGCCAAGGATATGTACAAAGAGTTTTTAAACGATACAGAAGACGATACCGTTTTTGAAGAAAAATATTACACAGAACTTAATAAACATATAAAATATTTACTAAAAGACCTTTTAGGTTATGAAGAGAATAAATAACTCGGTGTTGGCATTATCCCTTTTTATGGGAGTTGCAGCCATAAATGCTCAGGAGAAAAAACAGCTCACTCTCGACGAAGCCGTGCAGCTGGGAATCCAGAACAGTAAAAACCTTAAGATCGATGCCGCTAAAATCGAAGAAGCAACGGCCGATCTTTTGGAAGCCAAAAACAGACAGCTTCCGGAATTGAAAGTTTCAGGAAGTTATATGTATCTTCCTATTAAACCGACTATTGATCTGAAAATTTCCACGGGATCTGGCGGAGGATCTGCAGGGCCGGATGTACATCAGGTTGCTTACGGATCAGTTAACCTTAGTGTTCCTATTTACAGCGGTGGAAGAATCAAATATGGTATTCAGTCTGCAAAATATTTGGTGGAAGCATCAAAATTGAGTACAGAAAATGATAAGATAGCTATCGCTTACAACGTTGCTCAGGCTTACAATAATTTATTTAAAGCTAATCAGTCCATTAAAGTTTTAGAAGAAAACCTTACGGCTTCTCAAAAAAGGGATGAAACTTTCCTTAAACTTGAAAACAATGGAGTTATCGCAAGAAATGACCGTTTAAAAGCCAACCTGCAGACGTCAAACATCGAACTGCAGTTACTGGAAGCTAAAAACAATTACAATATTGCCAACATCAATATGGACCTATTGCTAGGTATTCCTGAAACTACGGAAATAGAAGTAGACCAAAATTATATTGATGAAGGTTCTGAGGTAAAAGCGGTTGCTTACTATGTAAATGAAGCAAGAGAAAACCGTAAAGATTTACAGGCTTTGGCTCAGCAGAGAAAAGCAGCAGAACTGGGATCAAAATCTGCGAAAGCTGAAAACCTTCCTTCAATAGCATTTACCGGAGGATATGTTGCAGCAGACGTTCCTAAGGTGCTTACCCTTTATAATGCAGTTAATTTCGGTGTTGGGATTTCTTATAATCTGTCCAATATCTGGAAAGAAAATTCTTCACTGAGACAGTCTCAGGCAAGAGAAAAGCAATTGGCAGCAACGGATGAATTATTGAATGATAACATTAAGCTTGACGTCAACAGAGAATATCAGAATACGGATTATTCTAAAAAGAGAATTGCGGTGTATGAGAAAGCTGCTGAACAGGCTAATGAAAACTACAGAATTACAAAAAATAAATACGATAACGGTCTGGCTACAATGACAGAACTGTTGGACGCTGATGCAGCTCAGATCTCATCAAATGTAGGGGTTATTAATGCAAAAGCAGATGCCGCACTGGCTTACAGAAAACTATTACAAACTACAGGAACTTTAACAATTAAATAAGATTAAGACCAAAAATGGAAAATAATAATACACCAGCAATAGAACCTAAAAAGAAAAAGAGTTTAGTGTTCCCGATCATTTTAGCGGTTGTCGTTGTGGTAGGAGGGATTTACGGTTATAGAACATATTCTTACGGACAGGTTCACGAAGAAACAGATGATGCTCAAATCGCATCCAACATGAGCCCTGTAATTTCTAAAGTTTCAGGTTATGTTACGCAGATCAAAGTAAAAGATAATCAGTTCGTAAAGAAAGGTGATACACTTGTTATACTTGATAACAGAGATCAAAAAATGGCTTTGGTACAGGCTGAAGCTGCTTTAACGACTGCAAAGAGCAATATTTCAAATGCACAGGCTACTACGACAGCAACGTCTAAGAGCATCAATACTTCAGAAGCAGCGGTTACAACTGCCAATGCTCAGATAGAAGCAGCTAAAGTAAATGTTTGGAAAACCAATCAGGATCTCAAAAGATATTCTGTTCTTGTAAAGGATCATTCTATTACAGAACAGCAGTACGAGCAGGCTTTGGCAGCGAAGCAATCTGCAGACAGACAGTTACAGGTTTTAGTAGATCAGAGAAATCAAATCGCTCAGCAAACTACGGTAGCTTCTTCTCAGACGGCTGCAAGCTCTCAGCAGATCAGTGTCGCCGGTTCAGTCGCTAAACAGAGAGAAGTAGATGTGGAAAATGCTAGACTGAATCTTTCTTACACAATTATCCTTGCTCCTGAAGACGGATTTGTTGGAAAAGTTCCAATTCAGGCAGGACAGTACTTACAGGCAGGATCTCAACTGTTCAGTTTAGTTAAGAATGATCAAAAGTGGGTGATTGCCAACTTTAAAGAAACTCAGGTAGATAAAATGGTAGAAGGTCAGAAAGTAAAAATTGAGATTGATGCTTTTCCTGATACAGAATTTGACGGCGTAGTAAGTTCATTCTCTCCTGCGACAGGTTCTACATTCTCCATTCTCCCTCCGGATAATGCAAGTGGTAACTTCGTAAAAGTAGTACAAAGACTTCCTGTTAAAATAGATTTTGTAAAACTGGACCCGAACGTTGCTAAAAAACTGAGAACAGGAATGAATGTGAAAGCTGAAGTTTCGCTTAAATAATATTAAAACTGTGAAATAAGTGAATTGTCAATTTTGCGGAGGCAAGTCAATGGCTGATGATCCGATGAAGTTGAAGATTGACTATGAAGTTGATTAACCGTTGACAATTCACCTTTTTACATTGTAAAAAACTATGCAAGATTCATTAGTAGAATATGGAGCCCGAAGAGTGATCATTACGATCACGGCTATTCTTTGTGCTTTGCTGGAAATTGTGGATTCCACGATTGTGAACGTTGCCCTGAACGAGATGAAAGGTAACCTTGGTTCCACACTTTCTGAAGTGGGATGGGTAATTACAGCATATGCCATTGGTAACGTAATTATTGTACCGATGACAAGCTGGCTTTCCCAACAATTTGGACGAAGAAATTACTTTGCAGCTTCTATTATCATTTTTACCGTATTTTCTTTTCTATGCGGTAATGCAGATAATATATGGGAGCTGGTATTCTTCAGACTGTGTCAGGGGATTGGAGGTGGAGCCTTACTGGTAACATCGCAAACCATCATTACGGAATCGTATCCTGTTGAAAAAAGAAGTATGGCTCAGGCTATTTATGGTTTGGGGGTAATTATTGGTCCAACATTAGGTCCGCCACTGGGGGGGTATATTGTAGACAATTTTAGCTGGCCATATATTTTCTATATTAATATTCCAATCGGGATTGCGGCCACTTTAATGACTTTACAGTTTATAAAAAGTCCAAAATATTCTGAAAAACGTAAAGCTTCAGATGTAGACTGGTTAGGAATTGCTTTACTGGCAGTTACAGTAGGTTCATTACAGTATATCCTGGAAAGAGGGCATGAAGAAGACTGGTTTGCGAGTGGCTGGATTGTACTGTTTACGGTATCAGCAGTTTTAGGATTTATATTATTCCTCTGGAGAGAACTTACTTTCAAATATCCGATTGTAGAGCTGAGAGTTTTAAAAAACAGTAATTTAAGGATTGGAACCGTCATGTCCTTTGTATTAGGATTTGGTTTATATGGTTCTACGTTTATTGTTCCGTTGTATACCCAGAGTATTTTAGGATGGACGGCCTTAGAATCCGGAGCATTAATGATTCCAGCTGCATTGACAACCGCTTTCATGATGCCTATTATTGGTAAGTTGCTTTCAAAAGGGGTAAAACAACAGATCTTAGTATCTTTAGGATTATTTACTTTCTTCGTTTATAGTTTCTGGGGATATAAAATACTAACTCCGGACACCGGTAAAGAAGCATTCTTCTGGATGTTGATGGTAAGAGGAGCTGGATTAGGATTGTTATTTATTCCAATCACCTCACTATCATTAAGCACATTGAAAGGTCAGGAAATTGGCCAGGGAGCAGCATTTACAGGAATGATGAGACAGTTGGGAGGATCTTTCGGGATTGCAGCCATTACCACATTTATAGCCAATGCCAGTCAGAAATACCGGGTCAATTTGATTTCTCATTTAGATTCCAATGATTTTGATGTCCAGCAGAGGTTGAATGGATTAAAAGCAAGCTTTATGGCGAAAGGGATGACTCCCGATGCTGCAATGAATGCTGCTTATAAAATGATGGATCTTACCGTTACCAAGCAGGCAACAGTATTATCTTATATGGATGTTTTCCTTTATTTAGGAATTGCCTTCTTAATTTGTATTCCGTTTATCCTATTAGTAAAGGAACGGAAAAGTAAAGAAAAAATAGATTTAAGTAGCGTACACTAAATTTTTTTTAATCAATACAAAACCTCCGAAATTTTTCGGAGGTTTTTTTGTGGAATGGTTCTGACACTCTTCAACATGATATTGATAAAGAATCATTGATAAATAGTATGTTAGGTCATACCGAACGAAATCGAAACATTTGTCGTCATACGCTTAAAAATTTAAATATTCCTCATAGTTAAAACGTACACTAAGTTGTGTTTTTATTCACTATTCAAATAAGACACAACTCTCTACTTGACCTTTGCAGTCCACTCAATACCACTGATATCAATCAGTTTTATCGTATGAATCTCTTCCTTTTGAGCAGGAATATCATTGAGATTAAGCGTAAGATCAGCTTTTGAGCCTAACGGAATTATCAGACTGTGTTTTCCCGGTTTCACTTTGGCCACGTAATGATTTTTAATGTTCTCTTTCGGAAATTTTGAAAGATCTTTGAGATCTAATGCTTTGATAATATTCTCATTGTTATCAAGAAGTTGAATGCCAATCAGAAAAGAACCATAGACATCGGCACCCTGCGTTCTGTAAATTTCAAATGTAACATCTGAACTGGTAAGAGAAACATTAGAAATTTCGACCTTTGGTTTTACAGACTTATTATGCAATGTGCCCCAGACTCCACCATGGAAATACTGATTGGTGTACAAGGTCAGTCCGAATATAAAAGCAGAACCTGCAAGGACAAGTGTTTTAGGCTTTGATAAAGGAAGAACACCTGATCCAAGCCATAGAAACCATTTTTTATGAATGAAGTTTTTATTTTTCTTGATGAAATAATGATCTACAGAAAATGGACCGCTTCCGGTAAGGAATAAAACAAATCCCCCTGCGATTCCCAAAACACCAATCTGCCATTCATCAAGACAGGTGGTTCCTATCCAGCCGGAACCGAGAAGAATTCCCATTGCAAGACCGAAGATTCCAATGCTCATAAATCTTGTAAATAATCCTAAAATAATGAACAGTCCTACAACAGCTTCAACGATAGTAAAAGTAACCATAGAAGTATGCAAGGCATCGGGATGAGTAACTAAATACTCTATCAAAGGTTTTATGCCTAAGGCATTGGGAAGGAAATGATTGAATTTTTCTCCGATATATCCGGCTTCATCCGGAGTTAATTTGTTTTCCAGAATAAGCCTTCTCCAGAAAGCTGAAAAGTAAGTCCATCCAATTACAAGACGGAGGGATAATGTATAGAGTCCGGCCAGATCGTAAGACCGGCTGTCTGATGTATGTTTCATTGAAATTATATTGATTAAAAGACGATTTTTTTACAATTGGTTGGGATGACAACCTAGGCCAAATGTAATTTAAGTCTTTTAAATAAGATATATTTCGGAGGACTGTTTCCTGTAGAATGTCCGGAATAATTATTCTGAGAAACAGGACTCCCTTTCTGTGGATACGGAGTACTGTTTACAGTGGTGAAAAATTTATTGTCTTTAGATTTTAAACTGCTTTTTGAAGTAGTAGTTCTGTATGAAGAACCTTGAGTTTCGCTGTCGCAAGTATAGGATTGAACAGAATTTGTTGTCTTTACTTTGTTTAATGCACTTACATACTGAATGTCAAAAATATCAAGAAGATCTCTTTTCAGCGAACATGGCGATAATGAAAACGTCAATATCAGCATCATAACGATTGCTTTGAAGTTTCTGATATGAATTTCAGGCGCTGGCATTTTTACAAAACTACATTTTATTTTAGATTTAAACTGATGAATTGCAAAAATTCATTCTGCTGGTCAACAAAAAGATAGTGAGAGCAGTTGTCAATGAGCTTAAAATGATTATTTCCAACAATATTTTTCATATCATTGAGCTGTTTCTTCGAAAATATTCCGTCATCTTTTCCGTAGACTGCAAAAATAGGAATGCCGTTTTTTCTAATTTCTTTTAGAACAGCAGTATTATCAAGATTGTTTCGCGGTTCATTTTTGTAAAATTTCAAAGGGGATTCGGCGTTTCTGAAATTAACGGGATAAAATTCACCGGCTTCATAGTCTGTTCTTAGCTGCTTGCTCTCAGAAGTTGGGGAAGGCATGGTAAAGAATTTCATTTCACTTGCTATTTCATAGCATCTTTTTCGGTAAGCAGCGGAGTTTTTGTTTAAACTTTCAATTTCGGTAATCTTTTTAAGTTGTAAAGAATCGGTTTTAAATTGTTCTTTCGCCTCTTTTAGGATATGATCGTAGGTTTCCTGCTGGGAAAATAATGCGCCGGCAAGCGTCAGTGAACTTACTTTTTTCGGAAACTGTCTGGTGAATAATGTACCTATGATTCCTCCGAAACTATGGGCAAGGATATTTGCTTTTTTAATCCTGTAGGTAGAGTAGACCTGGTTGAGGTCTTCAAAACTTTCTTTAAAAGTCATGGAAGCCTGATCATCTTTAGATCTGCCTTCTCCGCGCCGGTCGTATACAATGACGTAAAACCCTTTATCTGCAAGCTTTTGGGCTGTAGTTCCTTCAAATAATGTAGCATTTCCACTGGGGCCGCCATGAATGAAGATCACTGCCGGATCTTTAGGGTTTCCATAAGATTTGGAATAAATATTCTGAGCCTGAACAGCACCGAATATCATTATAAAAAGAAATAGTAGTAGCTGTTTCATAAAACCCAGTAATTTATTTTCCCCAAAACTACTCAATTATAATGGTTCGTCAAAACAGCTACAAACAAACTCATTCCGGTTACTTTTAAATCCTGTCAACTTAAGAACTTTGCCCTATCAAATTTAATACAATGCAAAAAACAATTTTTATTACAGGTGCTTCATCAGGTTTAGGAAAAACTGCTGCCAAACTATTTCAAAGCAAAGGATGGAATGTGATGGCAACCATGAGAAAACCTGAAGATGAGAGAGAGTTATCCCAATTGGAAAACGTAACGGTTTTAAAACTTGATGTGACAGACTCCAAAGAGCTAAAAGAAACGATTGATGATATTCTGGAAAATCATGAAATAGATGTTGTCCTTAATAATGCTGGATATGGATTGGTTGGACCTTTGGAGGCTTTTACCGACGAACAGATTAAAGCGCAGATTGAAACCAATCTGATGGGAGTCATACGTATTACTAAAGCTTTTACACCTTATTTTAGACTGAAAAAAGAAGGTATTTTAATCAATATTACGTCGAGCTTTGGATTGACAGGCTTTCCGACATGTTCTGTTTACAGTGCTACAAAATTTGCCGTTGATGGTTTTTCAGAATCTATGGGCTACGAACTGGCACAATTTGGAGTTAAAGTTAAAATTGTAGCTCCCGGAGGAATACAGACCGATTTTGCAGGACGATCATTGGATGGTGCATATCATGAAGCTTATCAGCAGTTGATCGCTAAAGTTCAGGAAGGATACAGTCCCGAACAAATTGCAAATTATTCAAAACCTGAAGATATTGCCCAGGTTATTTATGAAGCAGCTACGGATGGTACAGATCAGCTAAGGTATATTGCAGGAAAAGATGCCAATGCTTTGTATAATGAGAGAACTGAAACAGGAGCTGAAGCCCAGGTGCAGAGAATACAATCAGATTTTGTATTTTAAGAACAGATAAGTGAAGGGTCAATGGTGAATCCGTTGAGCTTGTGAATTTTATAAGTGCATTTTTAAAATTGACTACTGAGTTGCGAAGCAAAATTGATATTTCCTCCTCCTGACAAACAGTTGTCACAATCTCATCTTATATTTGTAGTATGAAAACCATTCCATCGCCGATTCATTTTCGTTCTTTATCTGCCTTGCATACAGCGATGGGGATATCAGCGCCATTACATCCTCTGATCAGTATTATTGATTACAGAGAAACACGCTTTGATCCTAAAATTTTTGAAAATGGGACCAAATCGGATTTTTATAAAATTTCGTTTAAAACATCATTCCATGGTAAAATTCGATACGGACAGGGGTATTATGATTTTGAAAATGGTGGAATGTCTTTCGTGTCTCCCGGGCAGACCCTTAAAATGGATGATGAAGAAGCTGACTACAGCGGAATGGCTTTACATATTCATCCCGATTTTATAAGACCATATCCTTTGCTGAAAAAAATAAAAGAATACAGTTTCTTTTCTTATGCCGCCGCCGAAGCCCTGTACCTTTCCGAAAAAGAGAAGAAAACAATTATAGATGTTTTCGAAAATATTCAGAATGAACTGAATGAACGGATAGACGTATTCAGCCAGGATGTTATTATTTCTCAAATCGAATTACTGCTGACCTACAGCAATCGTTTTTACAACCGGCAGTTTATTACCAGAAAAGCGGTGAATCATAATTTGCTGTCGAAAATGGAGGACCTGCTGAATGATTATTTCGATAGGGAGAAAGGGCTGAAAGGACTTCCGACTGTAGAATATATAGCATCACAGCTCAGTCTTACCCCAAGATATCTAAGCGATATGCTACGTCATCACACGGGGCAGAATGCACAACAGCATATTCATGATAAACTGATAGAGAAGGCTAAAGAATATCTTTCTGAATCTCAATTTTCAGTTTCTGAAACAGCTTATCAATTAGGATTTGAACATCCGCAGTCATTCAGTAAATTATTTAAAAAGAAAACACAGTTCACACCGAATGAATACAGACAATCACTTCAAAAGTAGAATAATGGATACAAATAATTTAGATAAAATCATAGAACGTTCTTTACAAATAAGGGAAAAATATCATCAGCTGGAAATTCAACAGAACGGTAAAGAGTGGACCTTAGAACAGGACGCATTAGCTTATCTTACGGATGCAGGTTTGGTAGGAAGAAATGTAATGTCACATGAAAAAACATGGACAAAATCAAACTCCAGAGAAGAACTTGAACATAAATTAGGTGAAAATATATGGTGGCTGACTGTATTGGCAGACCGTACGGGCATTGACATTAAAGAAGCTTTAGACCATTTTTTAACCAAAACAGAAAAATTATTTTAATGAGTTATTGTTTAGCAATCGAGGGCATGAAGCCCGAAAGCAGAAAAGAACTGCATAAGAATTATCACGACAATCATTACGGATTCCCAATCCATGATGACAATGAACTTTTTGGAAGACTGATCCTTGAAATCAATCAGGCAGGCCTGAGCTGGGAAACGATTTTAAAGAAAGAAGAAAGTTTCAGAAAAGCGTACGACAATTTTGATATTCAAAAAATAGCAGCTTATACAGAAGAAGACCGTGAACGACTTTTGGGTGATCCCGGAATCATCAGAAATAAATTAAAAGTAAACGCCGCGATCGAAAACGCTAAAACCATCATCGAACTACAAAAAGAATTCGGTTCATTCGAAAAATGGCTGGAACATCATCATCCGAAAACATTACAGGAATGGATGAAGATATTCAAAAAAACATTCAAATTTACCGGTGGAGAAATTGTCAACGAATTTCTGATGAGCATTGGATTTTTAAAAGGATGCCATGACGAAAGCTGTCCGGTTTATAAAGACGTTTTGAAACATAAACCCATGTGGGAAAAGTGATAAAACCTCCAAATTGGAGGTTTTTATATAAACTTTATAGTTTCGATTATTTTAAATTTCTAACCGATACATCCGGTTTTTCTCCCTGTGGAACAATGAAAATAGCATTATCGCTGATGGTATCTCCCGGATCAAAATAATAGCTTCCCGTTATAGGAATCATATTGGTTGTGAATTTTCCGGACTTATCGTAAGCAGAATACGATACGTTGATCATCTGAGCTTTCATTTTCAGCTCGATTTTTTTGGAAGTCAGCTTGGCACCGGTTGCATTAATGCAGTCCAGTTCTACCAAACCGATATTGCTCACGATCTGAGGGTAAGAAGACAGCCTGATATTATATGCTTTGTCTGAACTGTTTTTCACAGAAGCTGACACTTTATAGCGGTCGTAAGACTTTCCACCTGCCTGAACACTTTCTTTATTGAGAATATTAAAAGTGACACTCATTCCATTAACTTCAACCGTTTGGCCATCTGAAATTTTTTGTGCATTTGCCTGAATGCCGAAAAATAATGCCATAGACAAACTGACTAGAAATGTGAGATTTTTCATGGGTACCTTTTTAGGATTTAATACCTACTAAATTTACAAAATATTTACTCTTGATGTTGAAATTAATGAGAAAATTATTTCATCAATTAAAAAAAATCAATCAAATCAGTTTTAGTCAAAAATTCAAATCAGCAGTCTTTATACTTGTTGAGATTCAGAAACAGAAGATTGATCAGCCATGATTTCTTTATGTTCTTTTCCCCATTTTTCAAATTCCAGGATGATAGGTTTTAGTTTATAGCCAATCTCTGTCAGTTCATATTCTACACGAGGTGGAACTTCGGCGTAGACCGTTCTGGTGATGATGCGGTCTTCTTCCAATCTGCGGAGCTGCAAGGTCAGCATACGTTCGGTAATAGTGTTTAGTTTTTTTCTGAGTTCTCCAAATCTTAACTTTCCGTTGATGAGGTAACAGCAAATAGCAAGTGTCCACTGTCCGCCAATCATGATGGAAGCATAGATTTCCGGACATTCATCAGACAGTGCTTTTTTATTGGAGAAATTGGTAGATGTTTCCTTTATTTTAGTCATTACTTACAATTTTTATAGTACCATACAATTGGGTACTACTATTTAAAATGTAAGTTACATATATTATTTTTGCTGAAGAAATTTAAACAAACAAATGAAAATATTAATAATAGTTATTCACCCCGATAGTGAAAAATCGGTAATCAATAAAAGATGGATTGAGGAATTAGAAAAATCTCCGGAAAAATATACGGTACACGACCTGTATGACATATATCCGGATGAAAAGATTGATGTATTGAAAGAACAGAAGCTGATAGAATCTTACGACAAAATTGTCTTTCAGTTTCCGTTTTACTGGTTCAGCAGCCCGCCGCTTTTAAAGAAATGGTTTGATGAGGTACTTCTTCACGGCTGGGCATATGGAAGCAAAAGCGGTTATAAAGCAGGAGGGAAGAAGATGACACTGGCTGTTACGGCAGGAATTGATGAAGAAGGATACAGCAATTCCGGAAAATATAAATATACCATGAACGAACTTTTCCGTCCCTATGAACTGACTTTTGATTATATCAAAGCTGAATACAAAGAGCCTTTTGTGTATTACGGAATTGAAAACGATCCTTCCCGGGAATGGATTGAAAGGAGTGTTCCGATGTATCTGGAGTTTTTGGATTCGATATAAAAGAGTAATGGTCATGTCTACAGATGTGACCGTTCTGACATTTCAGATTTTCTTTTTATGAAACTCTTGTAAATCTATGGCTTCATCTTGAAAGTATTCCTTAAACTTATTTGAAAGTTTTTCATCTTTGAATTTTATGATGGTATAGCTGCTGTCCAATGCGGTGATTTCCAGATAAGATTCCTTTATTAAATATTGATCTGCTGTAAATGTGTCCTGGACTTCTACAGATAAATTTGAAATTAAATTAAAATCTAATGGAGTGTTTCTTGGAACAGCTGAAATAAGGCCCCAAATCAATTGAGTTCGGGATTGATAAATAACATTAAATTCATCTCTATTAAGAATAAAATAATCTTCATCAAAATGAATTGGTATTTCATCATCTGTCATAAAATCCAAATCTGCCAAGACCCATTCGTATTCATTGAGGTCTTGCCAAATTGGTTTTAAAACTTCGCGAAGATTGGTGTGAAATTCTAAACTTTTTATACTTCTGATGATCCAGTTCATATTTTCAGGATTAATTTACCCAATTGTTTCAGCTTCCCATCCTGGACTATTTTTGCAATCACACGCTGCCGTACTTTCCCAATTTGAATATTCCGGTGGAGGAACTTACAATAATAAAGCTCTAAAATAATCAAAATTGCTTACCCCACCGTAGGCGTATCCTCCTCTTTAAGGATTTTTTTCTCTTTCATCGACAACATCATCCTTTCATATTTGTACTTTTCCCAATCGAACTGATTCAGGAAATCAAGGGCAGCCTGAAAACCTCTGTTAAAAAGATCTTCTTTTTCTTCTTTTTTCATAAAGAAATTCAGCCAGCTGCTTGTTCCGCAATTGACAGTCTGAATACTGTAAAGACGGTAAAAACTATGCTTGGTTAAAAATGATTTGTCATTAAACCCTTTTAAAGTACTGATGATATTTCCCGCATAAGAAAAAGGAGTTTTGAGAATTTCTTCACTTGTTTTTCCCTTTTCTGACAGAATATCGGAATCACTGGTAAGCTGTACCCCAAAGAGAGGCATTCTGGGATAAAATACGTCGCTGGCATGAAAAATATCGATTGGGAAATTGGAAATACTTCCACCATCAATGAAAAGTCCTGCAGGATAGATGTCTTCAGGTTTTGTATTCATCCAGAATTTCCAGGCATATTTCACAGAGCTGTCATCTTTATCAATTCTTTTCTGGAAAGGTTCAAAAAAGAATGGGACAGACATGGAGGCTCTTACAAATTCGGCCGGACTGATATGCTTCAGTTCCTCTTCAGACCAATAGAGATTGGCCATTGTAGGAAGTTCTACTTTTATTTTAGCATTGATATCTGTTGTAATGACGATATATTCCGAACGAAGCTGGTAAAATGGATTGGCTTTATAATAATCATTGTTTACTGCACCTTCATAAAATATTCTGTAACGCGTCTGATCAATATGTTCCTGATTTTTATTCTTAATTTCATCAATGCTTTTCAGAGCAATTGTATAGTATTCCTGTGCATTTCCGTACCGATAATTGAGATTGAGGCCATGCTCTTTCTGAATAAATTTTTCGTTGAGCTGAGCTACTGTTTTAATTCCGAAACCATCCAGAACACTTTGCATGGTGTTTAAAAAAGTATTCCCTGGATTGAAACCGCTGTTCTGTTTCCGGAAATCATTATAAAATTTTTTAATACAGAAAAAAGCAGCAATCACCGGAATTAAAGGAATAAGAAACAGAAGTTTTGCATCAAGAGTTGTTTCTGACTGAACAGCAAAAGGGATGATCACAAGGATGATCATTAAAACAGCCAAAAGTATAGCATTGATCTTAAAGAAATCCTTATTGTTGAGAATCGCATGAATAGTGGTTTTTACATACGTCTTTCCATCCATAAAATCGGCGAAATTCCAGCTGAACAGAATATCTTTGATCACTTCACTTTTAGCTTCCTCTTTGGTCTTGCAGGCTGCAATAAGCATTGTATTGATGGCTCCTGCACTCGTTCCTGCTACTTTAAGAAAACGAATCCCAAAGATCTCCAGACCATAAAGATAGCCGACAAGAGCACTTCCCCAAACACCGCCTCCTTCCTGAACGAACTCTACGTACTGATTTCCCTGTATATCCAGAAGATCAGAAAACTCTCTGGTGGATATATGGTCATGAAGAGCAGCAAGTTTATCTTTAGATTCCCTTGAAAGTACATCTTCATCAAGAATTTTGTTTAGAATTTCGGTTTTCATGGGTGTCTGGTATTTGTTATTTAAAGTTGGCAACAAATCCTTACTTCAGCTTAAGTATTTTCTTCCTTTTGTATCTTACAGTTACCACTGTTTACGTCTGGCATAAATAAACGTACAAATCACAACTAAAGCCATCACACCTACCGTGATGAAATATCCATACTTGTGATGCAGTTCAGGCATATTGTCGAAATTCATTCCATAAAGCCCGGCAATGAAGGTGATCGGTAAGAAATACACCGAATAGATCGCCAGAACTTTCATAACCTGATTGGCTTTCTGATCAGAAAGTGCGAGGAACATTGAAATAAGGTTGGTGATCTGGATGTTTAAATGATCAAAATCCGCAACAACATCCTTGTGTTTATCCTTTAAATCGACGATCTCTGAATCCTGAAGATTCAACAATTTAAACTTATCTACAGCGTCAGTCGAAATGGTCAGGACACGCGAATTGAGTCCTGATTTTCTTTTCAGTTTGTATAACCTTCTGATCTGATTCGTGTGGTTGGTGTTTTTAAGAAAGATCTCATTTTCGATATTGTCCATGGTTTCCAGCAGACTTAACGATTCATCATCAAAACTTTTCATAATCAGAAGCGCGATCATCAAAGCTATTTTTGCAGGCGGGACCTCAGTCTGTATAGATGAGATCTGTTTCTTAGTCTCCAGAATACTTTTAGTTTTCATCCTGTGGATGGTGATGATGGTATTATCGAGAAGAAAGATGCCGATCTTTGTGCTGATATCGCTTATCGTATTGAGATTTTTTCTTTCCAGCTCTGTACTTTCGCGGAGCAGGAAAAATTTTATATTCCCATCCTCTTCATATTTTGGAAGGTGGTTGGGATCCATTGTATCTTCCAGTAGAAGATTGTTGATCTCATATCTTTCGTGAAGAAATTTCAGGTCCTCCGCAGTGGGAGCCTCTACATCTACCCATTCACATTGGGAGTCTCTGTATATCGTGTCGATTGGCATATAATAAAAATACTAATATTTTGAAAAACTATGTGTTAAATAATTTTATCTTTGCCAAAATTAAAAAAACTATATGATTAAAAGTACAATAAAAGGGATTGGATTTTATGTTCCAGATAATGTTGTTACGAATGATGATTTAGCTAAATTGATGACTACGAATGATGAATGGATAACGGAAAGAACGGGCATCAAAGAAAGAAGACACAGACAAAACAGAAATGACTCTCAGGAAACCACTGCTTATCTTGCATTTAAGGCCTCTGAAAAAGCTCTTGAGAAAGCGGGACTGACAGCTAAAGATATTGATTATATTGTTTTTGCAACACTTTCTCCGGACTATTATTTTCCTGGTTGCGGTGTTTTACTTCAGGATATGCTTGGGTGCGATACAATTGGCGCTTTGGATGTAAGAAACCAGTGCTCAGGATTTGTATATGCAGTGAGCGTTGCTAATGCTTTTATCAAATCGGGAACTTATAAAAATATTCTCGTAGTAGGAGCGGAGATCCATTCATTTGGACTTGATTTTTCTGATGAAGGAAGAGGTGTTTCTGTTATTTTCGGAGATGGAGCAGGAGCGATTATCCTTTCAGCAACGGAAGACGAAAATGCAGGAGATATTTTAGCAGTCAATATGCATTCTGAAGGAAAATATGCAGACGAATTGTGTACACAATTCCCGGGTTCTAAGTTTGGATGGAGCGACAGAATGAGAAAAGAACCAGAAAATGTAACCAATAAGGAAGTATATCCGATCATGAACGGAAACTTTGTGTTCAAACACGCAGTAACGAGATTCCCGGAAACCATGCAGGAAGCTTTGGATAAAGCAGGAAAAACCATTGAAGATCTGGATATGTTTATTCCTCACCAGGCCAATCTTAGAATTGCCCAGTTTGTGCAGCAGAAATTTGGACTTCCTGATGAGAAGATCCATAACAATATTCAGAAATATGGAAATACTACGGCTGCATCTATTCCTATTGCATTAAGCGAGGCCATTGAAGAAGGAAAAATCAAAAGAGGAGATTTGGTCCTTCTTTCAGCATTTGGAAGCGGATTTACCTGGGGAAGCGTTCTTTTTGAATATTAATCATCTAAAGACGGAATGCAAAACTGCTGAAGCAGTTATAGACATAAAAAATCCGCAGAGCTTTGCTCTGCGGATTCTATTTTTTATCCTTTATGATTTAAAGACTTTTTAATAATTTCTCTGTATCTGTAGAGTCTTCTCCCTTACTTTTTGCCAACTATACAGCCTTTTCAGCCCACATTTTGGCATTCTTTTCATCTCCGATCTTATTGTAAATTTTGACTTTACGTTACAAAAGTAACTGTCATTCCATGATTTAGTATCTGCATTATAAGACTTTTTAAGAACGGTGTTTAGTTTGAGCATTTGCACATCTTCCTAATCAAGTGTTGTTTTCTGCTGGAAATAACGGTCCAATAGTTTTCCTGACAATTTAGAATCATTGTAGATGACAAGATCAGCAAGGTTTTTTAAGAATTCAGGATCCTTTTCTCCTTTCTCAAATTTTTGCTTTTATGTAGTAAGTCTTTTATTGAGATTTTCAGCATCTTTGGCAAACTGGATGAAGTCTTTTTCTTCCACATAGCCTAACTTTCTGTGTACTTCTTCTCCATCTCCATTAATGAAAAGATAGGTAGGAAATGCCTTCACGTTGTATTTTTTTGCAAGGTCAATTCCTTCTCCTTTTTCCATATCTATTTTAGCGTTGACAAAGTGGGAGTTATAAAAATCTCCTACAGTCTGAAGTGGAAAGATATTTTTCACCATCAGTTTACATGGTCCGCACCATGATGCATATGCATCTACAAATACAAGTTTATTCTCTTTTTTGGCTTTTGCCAGAATAGCTGTAAAACTGCCGTCCTCAAACTTAATTCCCTGTGCCAGGGCCAGGGCTCCTATAAATAAAGAAGAAAATATCGCTAATTTTTTCATAAAATTTTTATTGATTACAAATGTAATAATTATGCAAACACATAAGGACTTGTAATCAGGAAATAGTTACGTATATTTTATTTTTAATATGTAATAAATCTATTTAAGGTGAGAATTATTAAAAATATGTTATTAAAATAAATAATAATCTGTTTTTTAGTTAAAAAAATTAAATAATAGAAGAATATTTTAATAAAATATAAAATATTAGTAACTTTGTAAAAAACAAAAAGACACCCCATGAAAATGATGAATTATTATAAAATCAAAATAATAATTTATTTTTTTATGTCTAGAAGTCTGCTAAAACTTTTGTTTTTGTTCATTACTGCTGTCCCCATCTGGGCACAGAAAAAATACAGCTTTGATCAGATCTGCGAAAGAGCATCTGTACAAACAGCTTCAAAGGATATTCCGAAAGCTCTGAAAGTGGCAGATTCCTTATATATGTCTGCCCAGCACCCCTTAGATAAGGTAAAGAGTCTTTTGCTTTCAGCGGAATTGTATCACAGTGCCGGTGAATTCAAAAAATCCATATGTTATGGAGAAAATGCCCATTCCCTGTTAAGTCAGATCAGTGATCCGGAATGGTTCTCCCGTGTCAATGAATTTTTAGCCAAAGAATACCGATTGGTGGGTCTCTATCAAAGATCAAAAAAGTATACCCTGCAAGGGATAGAAGCGGCAAAGGGCATCACCGATTCTCAGAAAAAAAGTGAAGTTTTGGGGCTTCTGAACCAGGAAATGGCGTATTATGAAATGGAACAGGGTAGCTACCCCGATGCCATAAAATACATTGAACTTTCTTTAAATGCTTTTGGCAACGACAATATACAGGATAATGGCAGAGCTATAGCTGCCTCTTACCAAATCCTTGGTGATGTATACTTTAAACTTAAGGATTATGTGATTTCTGAAAGCTGTTATCGGAAAGCAGAGTCACTGCTCAAAGAAAATTGCTGTATTTTGGGCTTGGTTTATAACGGCCTTGGCGGTATCCGTCTGAAGCAGAAAAACTGGAAAGACGCGGAAATCTATTTAAAAAAAGCTGAAAATCTAGCAGACAGTTCCCGTAGCCTTAAATTCAAAAAAGCAGTGTATTCCAATATCAATGATTATTATGAAGGAACAGGAGATACTTTTAAGGCATCACTTTATGCTGTAAAATATGTAAGAGCTTATGACAGCCTTACCGCCCGAAGCCGTGAATTTGCAATGAGAAATCCGGACACTCCTGCCAAGCCAAATAAAAAAAGTACCCAGATCAGTATTGTTAAAAATACAGCAATTATTGTACTCATAGTTTCTTTGATTGGTATCGTTATCTTCTTTAAAACAAAACAGAAAAAACAGCGTTCAAAATTCAGAAATATTATCAGGACCCAACTTCAAATGATTAGTTCACGAAGTGAATCGTCACCTTTAAAAGCAGAAAATCCTGATTTTTCCAATATTTCAGTGGAAGAAGTGGATGATAGAGCAGGAGGAGTGGACAAAAAAAGAAATGAGTCCCTGATGACTTCCGAAACAGAGGCCAAACTACTGGAGCTTCTTGATGTATTTGAAAAGGGAGAGCTGTATAACAACAAAAATATGTCGTTATCATTTCTTGCTGCAGAACTTAATACCAATACAAAGTACCTTTCTTATGTGATCAATCAGCATAAAAGTGCTGATTTCAAAACATATGTCAACCGATTGAGAATCAACTATATTGTCGATAAATTGATCAATGATGAGAAATACAGACAGTACAAGATCAGTATTCTGGCCGATGAATGTGGTTTTTCTTCACACAGTAAATTTGCTTCCATCTTTAAAGCCGTGACAGATTTTTCTCCATCAGCGTATATTAAATATCTTGATGCTGAAAATCAGTCAGGTAAAGATGTTCATATTCGTGAAAATACCTAAGAATAATGTCTTTTTCCGGAATTGTGTCTTTTCATTTTCATGAAAACGGATAACCTATTGTTTTATCTAAGGACTTCACATCTATATCTTTGCGCCAGCTTAATGGGAATGAGCATACTGCAGTTTGTCACTCATTTTTTAATCTTATTATTCCCATAAAGCAGCACAGCGCTCAAATCTAAAAACTAAAGCTGAAAATTACTAGAGGGTATAAAATATCTGCCAACTATTTTATACAAAACCATGAAAACTTTAAACTAGTAAATTAAACAGATGAAAACAACTTTAACGGTAGTGATGGCATCTGTATTTTCCAGTGCTGCTTTAGGGCAGATAGGAATCAATACAGCTGTGCCCATTGCGAGTTTGGATATCGTCGCCAAAAGAAGCGACGGATCAACAGCGGAGGGGGTGCTGCCCCCCAGACTTTCAGGGGATGAGATCAAGGCAGGAGACGCCCAATACACAGAAAGTCACGCAGGAACTATTATTTATGCTACAGCAGGAGTAAAAGTAGCTAGCGGTAAAACCGCAAATATTACTGCTGCTGGGCTTTATTATTATGACGGGAAGATATGGCAGAGAATGCTTCAGGGCGATCCCAGAAAGCTGAATTCGCAATCTGCAGGAGATATTAAAAACTCCATGCACCCGTCTGATCATAGCGGATGGTATCTGCTTAACGGAAGATCTGTTTCCTCTCTTCCATCATCGGCACAAACTTTGGCAGCAGGTTTAGGCTTTACAGTAAATATTCCTGATGCTGCAGATAGGATTCTAAAAACAAGAAATGGTGCCGAACTGCTGGGAAGCGAGGGCGGAAATAACAAAATGACGATCACCCGTTCGAATCTTCCGGACATTAATCTGATAGGTGTGGTAAGTGGAACAGCCGAAAGTGCCGGAGCGCATATTCATACTTCAGATGAAGGAGGTTTCCTTCTTGGAGGAACAAATGTTGGAAATAATGGTTCCGGACATTATCAGGGGAACGGTGAATCTTCCTCTTGGGGAGGAATCGGACTGATGAGCAGTACTGCAAATTCCGGTTCGCATATCCATTCACTGTCAGGGATTGCTACAATTCCTACAGGAGGTATAGGTGCTGCGATGGACAACAGATCTGCCTATTTGGTAGTCAATACTTTTATTTATCTGGGCGAGTAATCCAGCTTGATAAAAATTTTATAATACAATCGGGGTTGATTGCCCGGTTTTTTTCAGTCAAGTTTTTTTAAGTGCAAATCCGCAGTTTAACTGCGGATTTGTTTTTTTATTTAGTTTTTAAACTGTCTGTTTTTACTTTGACGGTGTCATGAGAAACCGGTGCAGGATCAGAATTGGCAACTGCAGAATCTCCCATGTTATTTCTCAGAGATTCTTTATTGTGCTCATCCTTGAATTCTTCTCTTTTCTCTTTATTTTGTGCACAGCTTCCTAAAAATAATACGCCAAGAACAGCCCCTACCCATAATTTTTTCATAATAGTTAATTTTGATGTTTAATATGATCAAATATAGAAAAATATTGAGATTTTAATGATAGTCATCGTAAATATTCTTGTGACCATTTGATTGAAAAAACAAAAAATCCGCAGAGCTTTCATCTGCAGATTTCTATGTTAGATTAAAATTTAATTGTATCTATTTAGCCGGAGCTACGACTGCCGTTGAATCTGACTTGAACTTAACAGTGTCTGGATTCATCCTTTTTGGAGATACTGAATCCATAGCTGACTGCCGAACTGTCTGTTCACTTACTTTCGCCGAATCCGAGTTCTTCGTCGACATCGTAGATTCTTTAGTTCCACAGCTCACAACGATTAGTCCTAAACCTACAGCTGCTATCAATAACTTTTTCATAATATTTTATTTTTAGTGTTTCAGATAAAGTTCAATAACCATTCCTAATAGGGAGGATAAAGTATTAAAACATAGATAAAGTTTGTTAAAAGGTGTTAGGGATACATCAATAATAGGCGTTAATAGAAATTGTCAGGGGTACTATATGATGAATTTTGAATTCATGGTGTATTATTTTCTATTGACAAAAAAAGCCCTGAAATACAAATTTCAGAGCTATTTTATAATTCGCTGTTCATGATCACTCAATGAACAGTGATGATTTTTATCCTAAGTATGGATATTTGTAATCTTTTGGAGAAACAAAAGTTTCTTTGATACTTCTTACAGAAGTCCATCTCAACAAGTTCATTTTAGAACCTGCTTTATCGTTAGTTCCTGAAGCTCTACCACCACCGAACGGCTGCTGTCCAACAACGGCACCTGTAGGTTTGTCATTGATGTAGAAGTTTCCTGAAGCATTCTCTAAAGCTTTGAAAGCTTCATTGATTGCATAACGGTCTTGTGCAAACACAGAACCTGTTAATGAATAAGGAGAAGAAGAATCTACCACTTTTAAAGTTTCTTTCCAATCCTGATCTTCATATACAAATACAGATAAGATAGGTCCAAAGATCTCTTCTACCATACTCTCATATTGAGGATTCGTAGTTTCGATTACAGTCGGATATACAAACCATCCTTTAGAATCGTCAACTTTTCCACCGATCGCTATTTCAGCCTCGCTTGAAGCAGTCGCTCTATCGATATATCCTTTACATTTTTCGAAAGAATTCTTGTCAATTACTGCGTTAACGAAGTTAGAAGGATCTTCCGGAGAACCTACTTTAATTGAATTGATCTGAGTTTCCATTACTTTTTTCACATCAGCCCAAAGGGATTTAGGAATATAAGCTCTTGAAGCTGCAGAACATTTCTGTCCCTGATATTCAAAAGAACCTCTTACCAAAGCAGTAGCTACAGCCTCTACATTAGAAGAAGGGTGAGCAATTACGAAGTCTTTTCCTCCTGTTTCTCCAACGATTCTTGGATATGTTCTGTAATTATGGATATTGTCTCCGATCATCTTCCACATTCCCTGGAATACTTTTGTAGACCCTGTAAAGTGAAGACCTGCAAAATCACGGTGTGCCAATACTTTCTCAGCAGTTTCTTTTCCGTCTGTGAAAATCATGTTGATTACTCCGGCAGGAAGACCTGCTTCTGTCAATACATCCATAATTACTTTTGCAGAATAAACCTGCTTGTCAGAAGGCTTCCAAACCACTACGTTACCAAGCATTGCCATACACGTAGGTAAGTTTCCGGAAATTGCGGTAAAGTTGAATGGAGTTACTGCAAAACAGAATCCTTCCAATGGTCTGTACTCAACACGGTTCCAGATTCCACTGTCAGAAACTGGCTGCTCAGAATACATTTCAGTCATGAATTCTACGTTGAATCTCAGGAAATCAATGAACTCACACGCTGCATCAATCTCTGTCTGGTGTACGTTCTTAGACTGTCCGATCATTGTTGCTGCGTTGATGACATCTCTGTAAGGTCCTGCCAAAAGATCAGCTGCCTTTAAGAAAATAGCTGCACGATGCTCCCAGCCCAGTTCATTCCATTCTTTTTTAGCTGCCAATGCCGCGTTGATGGCGTCATCTACATGCTGCATGCTACCTTTATAGTAAAAACCGAAGTCATGGGCATGATCCTGAGGAGACTGAAGCTGAACCTTTTCGTCAGTTTTTACTTCCTTTCCATTGATAACCATTGGAATTTCTATCTTCTCAGCCCACATTTTTTTGTAGGTAGCGATAAGGCTTTTAACTTCTGGAGATCCCGGTACATAAGAATTTACCGGCTCGTTTACTGCAAATGGTACTTGCGAAATTGCTTTTGACATATTATGTTGTATTATTTTAAAATTATAAATATGTTGGTAGACAAATTTACAATAATTAACGCAAAGAAAAAATATGACTCATCTTTATAAAATGAAATTAATCACTGTTTTATTTTCAAAAAATACCACTATTAGGAATAAAAAGAAGGGGTACTTCATTATTTTTTTCTTCTATTTTTTAAATTTGATTTATATATGTAATGATTTCGAATACTTTCATAAATGAAAATAATAAAATAATTGTCCTACTTGGATAATTTTCCGGAACAGCTGTAGCAAAGGGGTTTAGCTGTAATACGCATAGGTGACAGAATTTCATTTGTCTCGATTTTGAACATTTTAAATGACCTTTTTGATAGCTGAAGGATATTGGATTGTCTAATTTTACATCATCAATGATTGTAATGAAAAATAGAATCCTATTATTCTTTTTCGTAACCTTTTTCTCCGCTTTATGTGCAGGTGTTTTTGCAGGTAATGGGAAAATACAATCATATCTTGATGCTTCTTCTAAAGCACATTTCCTTAAACATGCAGATCAGCAGGGGCAGCCTGAAATCTACAGTGTTTCGGATGATCAGGATGCACAGGATTCCAATGATTTTGAAAAAGTAAAATTTGATTATTCGATCATTACACAGCAGTGGCTGAACTTTTTCTTCGCTTATTATTCTTACAATACCAAACCGGTGGCTGTTCAAACCGGTGTTTATATCACAGCACCACGATACATTCTGTATCATTCTCTGCAGATTGCCGGCTGCTAATTATTTTCTAATCTTTAATGACTTATGGAATTGATTTGTCAATAAATACAAGTCCATAAAAAATATTTCCTGTTCTCAATAGGTCTAAACATATCTGTTTGCCTTTTCTGAAAGGCAGACAGGATTCCTTATATCCAATTTTAAATCCAATACTATGCACTTAACACCGAGAGAATCGGAGAAGCTTATGCTATTTCTGGCAGGAGAGCTTGCTCTGAAAAGAAAGGCGAGAGGCCTTAAACTTAATTATCCAGAATCGATAGCACTGATCAGTCATTTTTTACTGGAAGGTGCCCGAGACGGAAAAAGAGTGGCTGAACTGATGCAGGAAGGCGCACAGCTTCTTACCAAAGATGATGTAATGCCGGGAGTATCAGAAATGATCCACGATGTACAGATCGAAGCCACTTTCCCTGACGGAACCAAACTGGTCACCGTACACAACCCAATCCGTTAATAATCTCTATTATGATACCAGGAGAAATTTTTGTAAAAGAAGGTATTGTTATCTGCAATGAAGGCAGAGAAACAGTTAAAATAAAAGTAGTCAATACAGGTGACCGTCCTATTCAGGTAGGTTCGCACTTTCATTTTTTTGAGGTCAATAAAGCCATGAGTTTCAACCGTGAAAAAGCCTTTGGTAAGAGACTGAATATCGTAGCCAGTACCGCTGTACGTTTCGAACCGGGAGAAGAAAAAGAGGTAGAACTGGTCGAAATAGGCGGAACAAAAAAAGCAATGGGCTTCAATAACCTTGTTGATGGACAGGTGGACTCTGAAGATCAGAAAAAAGTAAGTCTTGCCAAAGCAGAAGAATTAAACTTTAAAAATCACTAACATGAGCTTAAACGTAGACAGAAAACAATACGCTAATATATTAGGCCCTACAGCCGGTGATAAAATCAGACTGGGAGATACTGAAATTATCATAGAAATTGAAAAAGACTTTACCCATTACGGAGACGAAGCTGTTTTCGGAGGCGGAAAAACGGTACGTGACGGGATGGGACAGAATGTGACTGCCAAAAGAGATGACGGTGTTCTCGACCTCTGCATCACAGGAGCCGTGATCATTGATCACTGGGGAATTGTAAAAGCAGATATCGGAATCAAAGACGGTAAAATAATCGGAATCGGAAAGGCCGGAAATCCTGATACCATGGATGGTGTTTCTCCCAATATGATTATCGGAGCCTCAACAGAGGTTCATGGTGGGAAAGGATATATTGTGACTGCAGGAGGTATTGATACCCACATTCACTATATCTGTCCGCAGCAGATCGAAACCTCTTTATACAGTGGAATTACCACAATGATCGGAGGTGGAACAGGCCCGAATGACGGGACCAACGCTACCACGGTAACTCCCGGAAAATTCAATATGCAGAAAATGCTCGAAGCTGCAGAAGAATATCCAATGAATCTGGGCTTCTTCGGAAAAGGAAACTGTTCTGCGGAAGGACCGATAGAAGAGCAGGTGGAAGCAGGAGCTTTAGGTGTAAAAATTCATGAAGACTGGGGCGCTACACCTGCAACCATTGATGCGGCACTAAAAGTGGCTGATAAATATGACGTTCAGGTGGCTATCCATACTGATACACTGAATGAAGGCGGATTCCTGGAAGATACTATGAGAGCGATTAATGGAAGAGTGATTCATACATTCCACACAGAAGGTGCTGGAGGTGGTCATGCTCCGGATATCATCAAAGCGGCCATGTATCCAAATGTACTGCCGGCTTCTACCAATCCGACCCGTCCTTATACAATAAATACAATTGATGAGCATCTGGATATGCTGATGGTATGCCATCATTTAAGTAAAAATATTCCGGAAGATGTAGCCTTTGCAGATTCACGTATACGCCCTGAAACCATTGCTGCAGAAGATATTCTTCATGATATGGGAGTTTTCAGTATCATGAGTTCCGATTCTCAGGCAATGGGAAGACCGGGAGAAGTAATCACGAGAACCTGGCAGACTGCAAGTAAAATGAAGGAACAGAGAGGAAATTTAGAAGAAGATCAAGATGCTGAAAATGATAATTACAGAGCTAAGAGATATGTGGCAAAGTATACCATCAACCCAGCTATTGCACACGGTATTTCTGAATATGTAGGATCTGTGGAAGAAGGTAAATTAGCAGATTTGGTGATCTGGAAACCTGCACTGTTTGGAGTGAAACCGGAAATGATTTTAAAAGGAGGATTTGTTATTGCAGCCAAAATGGGAGATCCTAACGCTTCTATTCCAACTCCACAGCCCATTATTTACAGAAATATGTTCGGGGCTCATGGAAAAGCTAAATTTGGAATCTGTGCCAACTTTGTTTCCCAAATCTCTATTGACAATGGTACCATTGCATCATACAAACTGGAAAAAATGATTCTTCCGGTGAAAAACTGCAGGAATATTTCTAAAAAAGATTTGATCCACAACGACAAAACACCTGTCATTGAAGTTAATCCTGAAAACTATAAAGTAACGGTGGATGGTGAATATATCACTTGTGAGCCGGCGGAAAAACTTCCTTTAACACAGTTGTACTATCTGTTTTAATCTTGAGTTTTTTAGGCCCGGAAAGTGCCGGGCCTTTTTAAAATTGAATGACTTAACTACTATTGAACAGATTACAATGAAAAACTTAAATAAAACTGCATTTTCCATTGCTGTAGCCGGAATGTCCGTTTTTTCCGGACAGATGAAAGCTCAGTTTCTGGGAGGAAGAAGACTGAAAAATGATGAAGAAGGGCCGAAAGGACAATTCATGGTGTATGGTTCCTTCGATTATTCCAAAACCAACAGCCCATCCGGAAGTAGCAGCTCAACGGGAACAAGTGCCAATGCAGGAGTTCCGCTGGGTGTGGGATATTTTATCAATAATAACGACGTAATTGGGGTAAACTATGCGTATGCCCAGAATGTAACAGATCATAAAACGATTTACAAACAGAACGAAGCGGGGATCTGGTACAGCCCTTCAGTTGCTTTAGGGAAATATTTTGCGCTGATCGGTCAGGTAGATGCCCATTATGTCTGGGGCCAGAAACTTTCCGATGCTTCTGCTTCGATGGAGAACTTTAACGGATACCGCCTACGGGCTTATCCTTTGTTTGCCATATTCTTAGGTGGAGGCTGGGCATTGAAATTCAAATTTGCCGAATTGTCTATGCTTCAGACTAAAACGAAACAGGAAGGCTGGACGAAAACCTATGTTGCAGGAATAAGTGCTTCCACTTTCGGCGTGGGAATCTCTAAAAATATCGATTTCAGAAAAAAATCAGAAAGCAATGATCATTAACCAAACATTAGGGAATCTCTCGGGAAATCCTGCAACAAAAAACATAGATTATCTGGATCTGGAATGGTTTGAAACCACGAAAAGAATACAGCGAAAAAAAACCAGGCAGGGAACGGATGTCGCGATCAAATTTCTCCGTGAAGGACAGCGTCTGCGTGAAGGAGATATTCTTTTTGAGGACAGCGAAAAAATCATTGCGGTGAATGTTCTGGAAACAGAAGCAATCGTCATGTCGCCGGCCTCTCTGCTGGAAATGGGAACTGTATGCTACGAAATTGGAAATAAACATATTCCTCTTTTTATTCAGAATGATCAGGTCCTGCTTCCTTTTGAAATGCCTATGTTCAGATGGCTGGAAGCAAGCGGATTTAAACCCGGAAAACAAAGTGTGAAACTTCTGAATCTTCTTAAATCCAATGTAGAACCTCACGGACACGGAAGTCTGGGTTCTTCGATTTTCAATAAAATCTTAAAAATAGCAGCTCCAAAAGATGAATAATATGAACTTCATGTCCGCACTGCTGCACCTCGCAGATCCAACACTTCCGATTGGTGGCTATACGCACTCCAATGGACTTGAAACTTATGTACAGGAAAGAATTGTCAACAGTCTTCAGACCGCTAAAGAATTTGTTGAAAATATGCTTCAGTACAATCTTAAATACAATGACGGTGCTTTCGTTAAGCTGGCTTATCAGGCTGCTGAAAATAAGGATTTAGAACTGCTGCTAAATCTTGATAATGAATGTAATGCCATAAAGTGCCCAAGAGAAATCCGACAGGCCAGCCAGAAACTGGGATTGAGATTAATCAAGATTTTTAAAAGAAGAGAAAGTTTCCCATTTATGGAAGCTTTTGAAAAAGTAGTTCAGAATAAAGAAGCCAATTCGCATTACTGTATTGTATTCGGAGTTTATGCTTATTTGATGAACATTCCTTTATACGAAGCACTGCTTGGATTTTACCACACCTCTGTAGCCGGAATGATCACGAATGCGGTAAAACTGGTTCCACTGGGACAGCTTGACGGTCAGGATATTTTGTTTTCCCTGTATCCGGTGATGAAAAGAGTGGCTCATGAAACGATAGACCTTGACAGAGATCTTGTAGGGCTTTGTAACACTGCTTTTGACATCCGGTGTATGCAACATGAGAGATTGTATTCGAGACTTTATATGTCTTAAATATTGAATAATAATCAGGCAAAACCAGATTAAATATTGAAAAGCAGACTTCCATAATCTTAGACTTAAAATAATCATTATCAATAAAAAAATGGAGTCTTTATGATCAAAAACAATCTGATCAGAAAGTTACCATCAATAAAAATTTAAAAAAATGGACAATAGAAAATATATAAAAGTAGGAGTGGCCGGACCTGTAGGTTCTGGGAAAACAGCCTTGCTGGAACGTTTAAGCAGAAAATTATTCGGAAAGTATGACCTTGGGGTGATCACCAATGATATTTACACCAAAGAAGATGCTGAATTTATGGCTAAAAACAGTCTTCTGCCACACGACAGGATTATCGGAGTGGAAACAGGGGGATGTCCTCACACAGCCATCCGTGAAGATGCCAGTATGAACCTGGAAGCAGTAGATGAACTGGCAGCGCGTTTTCCGGATATTGAACTGGTGCTTATTGAGAGTGGGGGTGATAATTTATCTGCTACATTCAGTCCGGATCTTGCTGATGTAACGATCTTCATTATTGACGTAGCCGAAGGAGAAAAAATTCCAAGAAAAGGAGGCCCGGGTATCACCAGATCAGATTTATTAATTATTAATAAAATAGATTTAGCCCCGCACGTAGGGGCCAGTCTTGAAGTGATGGAAACAGATGCCAGAAGAATGAGAAAGGGAAATCCTTTTGTTTTCACCAATCTTAAAACAGATGAAGGTCTGGATAAGGTGATTGGATGGATCAAAAAGTATGCGCTTCTGGAAGAAATTGAAGAACCGAATCTGGTAAGATAAATGGACAGCCGCTTACATATCATTGCAGGATTTAAAGAAGGAGGATCTTATGTAAAAGACCTTTACGTATCACTTCCGTTCAGGGTTGTTTCCGTAGGACAGCGTAAAAGCGATCAGAAGCTTTACCAGATGGTGATGAGTTCTTCTCCCGGAATTTTGGATGGAGACCGTTACGATCTGAATGTTGAACTTGAAAAGGGAGCCTCGCTACAGTTGCAGTCACAGTCGTATCAGAGATTATTCAACATGAAGGATCAGGCTGTTCAGGAGCTTAATGTAAAGATGGACGACCATACCTCTTTTGCCTATGTTCCGCATCCTGTGGTTCCGCATGAAGATTCAAACTTTAAGAGCAAGGCTAATATCCATGTTGGAAAAAACAGTCAGATTATCATCAGTGAGATTATTACCTGTGGAAGAAAGCACTATGGTGAAGTTTTTAAACTGAAACGTTTTCAGAATCTGATGCAGATCTATCATGATGATAAACTGGTAATCAGGGACAATGTTTTGATTCAGCCTGATTTGATCCCGATTAACAGTATCGGAAATCTGGAACAGTATACTCACCAGGGAACCCTTATTTTCTACAGTACGAAAGATCATGTCGATAAAAACGGATTGATTGAAGCTATTGTAGAACTGGCAGAACAGCATAGGGAAGAAATGGAAGCCGGGGTTTCCGCTATGGAAAATAATGGGTTTGTAGTAAGAGCTCTGGGACATGGAGGAGAATTGATGTACAATTTTTTTCTTCAGATCCAGGAAATTCTATGGTCACTGGAATAAATTAGTGATGCTGTATTTTTTTTCAAGTATACCTGTGAATAAAAGAAAGCATCTGATGTCACTCAAAATATCTCATTATTTAATAGAGTTGGATTTAACCAACTAAACTCACATAAAAACAAAAAATGGACAGTACAGTTTGGGCGCTTCTGATAAGTGCCGTTTCAATAAGTTTCATACATACCGCTTCCGGTCCGGATCATTACCTGCCTTTTATCGTCATCTCAAAATCTAAAAAATGGAGCGGGATGAAAACAGCAGTACTGACTATTGTATGTGGGTTCGGACATGTGTTCAGCTCGCTTATTTTGGGGTTTATCGGAGTGTTTCTCGGGTGGCAGCTGAATAAGATCTCGTGGTTTCAGGATCTGAGAGGCAATTTCTCAGGTTGGGCACTGCTGATCTTCGGTGGAGTTTATTTAATATATGGATTGATCCAGGCGATCAGAAATAAGCCTCATAAACATTTCGATGTTATGGGTGATGATGTATACGTTTATGAACACAATCATACAGAGATGGTGATGCCTCAGACAAGAATTAAAGTAACACCCCTCGTCCTTTTTATGATCTTCGTGATGGGTCCAAGTGAGCCGCTGATCCCTTTATTATTCTATTCCGGAGTAAAGCACTCCATGTCTGAAATCATTGTTTTGGTTACTTCATTTACAGTGACAACAGTCCTTACAATGCTTGGAATGGTTCTTCTGGGCCGTTATGGGTACTCTACCTTATTCAATACAGAAAAGCTGGAACGATATATGGGCGTGGTAAGTGGTGCTGTAGTGACGGTCTGCGGAATAGGGATGGTGTTTTTGGGCTGGTAACAGGTTGCGGGTTTTGGGGTTTCACAGTAAATGAGTTTTTAGTTGATGGCTTGATTCTTTGCTCTTGAATGTACCATTCACCTGCGATGAAAAATTCACCAGTGACGTTATCCAATTTCAATCTTAACCTCAATCTAAAGTCTAAAGTATGAAATCTGGCATCTTGGCTCTTGGCTCTTGACTCTATCTCTTAAACCCCCATTAATAAATACAACATGAATACAAAAACTATGAACGAATTTTTCAAAAAACTACCTTTTATCGACAATGTTTTAAAAGGAATCGGACAGATTATGCTCCAGGAAAACAGGTGGACAGGACTTCTGTTTCTGATCGGTATTTTTATGGGCAGCTGGCAGGGTGGTGTGGCAGTACTGCTTTCAACAGCGGCAGGAACTTTCACCGCTATGAAACTTAAATATGATTCGTCTGAAATCAATGCCGGCTTGTACGGATTCAGTGCTGCACTGGTGGGAGTGGCCTTATCATTTGTATTTCAGGCAACGTTGCTGATCTGGATACTTATTATTTTGGGAGGAGCTTTGGCTGCGGTGATCCAGCATTTTTTCATTCAGAAAAAGATTCCGGTTTTTACATTGCCATTTATTATAATAACGTGGGTTTGTGTATTTGTGCTTCATCATTTTACGCAGATTCCACCTTCAGAAGTAATGGCGGCGCCTGCTGCTCCTGCAGATTATGATGATTTCCTGACGTGTACCAATGCCTTCGGAGAAGTAATATTTCAGGGAGGAATACTTTCAGGGATTATTTTTTTCGTGGCAGTTTTTATCAGCTCGCCAATCGCCGCGCTTTACGGTTTTGCGGGAGCTGTATTAGGGTCGTTTATTTCTCATTTGAATGGTGAACCCATCGAAAAGATCCATATGGGATTTTTCGGGTTTAATGCAGTGCTTTCTGCGATTGTTTTCTCAGGATTAAAAAAAACAGACGGGATCTGGGTTTTCATTGCGGTAGCTGTTACAGTTATTATTGATGACTTTCTGGTAGATCATAATACACTGAATGAAGTAGGTGGTGTACTCACCTTCCCATTTGTTGCCGGAACGTGGATCACTCTTTTGATTCAGAAATTATTTAAAGAAAGAAAAATTGACCAGGAGAGTTGAGGGGGAGTGTGTTGGAGAACAGGAGAAATTTACCGTCAATATTCATGATGTATCTCCGATTAACCTTTAGAGTCTAAAGTATACACCCTCTTCATTATTCATACCTAGTACACCTCCATTTTAGTATAAAGAAAAATTAATCAAAAATGAAAATAACCAAAATCGCAGCGGTATTTCTGGTACTGGCTTTTAGCGGAAAAGTATCAGCTCAGGAAACAGAAAAAAAAATGCTGATCAAGGATGCAGATGACCAATTTCCCATTGCTGATGTTCTTATCAAATATAATCATGGCAACAGCCATACTCATACAGGAAGCGATGGAACTTTTAGTGTTCCCGTAGCCAGTCTTCCTGATACATTGATGATCAGCCGACCGGGATATGATGAGGTAAAATGGTTGGTGGCCGGCGATGAAGACAAGAACAAAGTTATTTTTTTGCAGCATAAGCCTTTCCAGATTTCTGAAGTGGCTATCAATCACAATTCTTTTTTATCGGCCATTACCAAAGTGGATCTGAATAAATTTCCCGTTAATTCTGCTCAGGATCTGCTGAGAAAAGTTCCGGGACTCTTCATTGCGCAGCATGCAGGAGGCGGAAAGGCCGAACAGCTTTTTCTGAGAGGGTTTGATGCCGATCATGGTACGGATGTCAGTGTCAATGTAGATGGAATGCCGGTAAATATTGTATCCCATGCTCATGGGCAGGGGTATTCGGATCTGCATTTTGTAATTCCTGAAACCGTTAACAATATTGATTTTGGAAAAGGTGCGTATTATATGGACCGTGGGGATTTTAATACTGCAGGATATGTGGACTTTCAGACTTACAGCGGTTTGAAAAACAGCATGATTAAACTGGAAGGAGGTTCATTTAATTCAAAGAGAATTCTCGGAATGTTTAATATCCTGCATGATGATAAAGGACGGAAAAATGCCTACCTGGCTGCAGAATATAACTATACCGATGGGCCTTTTGATGTAAAACAGAATTTTAACAGGATCAATATTTTCGGGAAATACAATCAATGGATTACGGATAATGATTATTTCAACATTCAGTTTTCAACGTTTAACTCCTCATGGAATGCTTCCGGGCAAATTCCAGAGCGTGCGGTGGATGAAGGAATTATCGGGAGATGGGGAAGTATTGATCCTACCGAAGGCGGAAAAACATCAAGAACCAATCTTCAGATGAATTTCAAACATATTATTTCCTCTTCAGAACAGATCGATGCGATGGCGTTCTATTCCAAATATAATTTTAATCTGTATTCGGATTTTACTTTTTATCTAAATGATAAAGACCATGGGGATGAAATTCAGCAGACAGACGGAAGAAATATATATGGCGCTGAGGTCAAGTACACGAAGAACTTTACACTGGCCAACAGTTCCCTGAACTGGATTTCTGGCGTAGGGCTCAGAAATGATGATATCAATACCCTGCAGCTGAACCATGTTTATCACAGAGATCTTCTGCTGGATAAAAAAGCTGATGTCAATGGAACAGAAACAAACCTTCATGCCTATTCTGGACTGATCTGGAAAACGGGAAGATGGACCATTAATCCGGCTTTGAGAGTAGATCACTTTATTTTTAATATGCATAATTTGCTGGATCCTGAACAGCTTCCGTCCGGACAGTCAACGGAAGGAACGAGACTAAGCCCAAAACTTAATTTCTCTTACGCTCAAAACGACCGTATTATGTGGTTCCTGAAAACAGGAATGGGTTTTCACTCCAATGATTTAAGGGTAGTCGTTCCAAATGCTGATCAGAAAACGCTTCCATACTCTGTTGGCGGAGATTTGGGCGTAAGACTGCATCCATTTAAGTCGCTGATCATTACACCGGCTTTATGGTATATGTACCTTCAGCAGGAGTTTGTATACGTAGGAGATGATGCCGTTGTAGAACCTTCAGGGAAGTCAAGACGTTTCGGGGCCGATCTGGGAGTGCGTTTTCAGCCGCTGGAAAATTTCTACCTCAATGCAGATATCAATTATTCCCATGCAAGATTTATTGAAGAAGAAAAAGGACAGGATTATGTTCCGTTAGCTCCGGTAGTGACCAGTACAGGTTCTGTTAACTGGGATTTTCTTCACGGTTTCTCATTAGGAATCCAATACAGATATCTTGGCTCAAGACCTGCAGCAGAAGACAACAGCATTAAGACAAAGGCCTATTTTGTAAATGATCTGATGCTTTCATACAACCGTCAGAAGTGGGGTGCAAATATTCAGGTAAACAATCTTTTTAATGTACAATGGAATGAGGCACAGTTCGCTACAGAAACTCAACTGAAAGGTGACACCGAACCTATAACAGATTTGACGTATACACCGGGAAGCCCTTTTGGAGTGAGAATGGGAGTGTACTATAAGTTTTAGTGTATAATGTATAATGTAAAAAGTATAATGTACAGCGTATAATGTACAGTGTATAATGTACAGTGTACAGTGTATGTAAAGTAAAGGACTTATAAAATAATGGGGAGTGTTGTAAAGCTTTGTCCAAAATGTTTTTAGTAAGTGGTTTACTGTTTATTCTAAATGATTCATTTTACTTTTATAATAAAAAAAATCAGCATCAAATTTGCTTCAATAATTAATCATGGAAATACTATCCAATTTTCAGTATAAAAAACTTTTTCTTCCCAATATTGCAGAAAAAATATTGGGAAATAATGCAGACATACAGCTTTACAGGCTTGAGAATTATCTCAAAGGAATTCTGATGCCTGTGATTCCGTACCGGACTACATTTAATTTCATCATTTTCGTCACCAACGGCCACATGAGGCAGTATCTTGAAAATAAGGAGTATTATGCTGAAAAAGGCGGAGTAATCTTCATCAAACAAGGAACGATTACTGCTACTGTGGAACTTTCAGATGATATTGAAGGTTTTTTTCTGGCGTATGAAAACAGTATTCTGTCTGAACAGGAACTGCCGAAACACAAGAGCAGTATCTTCTTTATGACCCCTTTCCTTAAACTCGACAGTCTGACGTATGGAACCATCACCCAGCTTCTTCCGATCCTGGAACAGGAACTTTGGCTTAATAATTTAAACATTAATGAAGTTATCGTTACCATGCTGCACCTGATTCTGGTAAAAATGCTGAGCACAGATTCAGACAGCCATCATAAGTCAGCAACACGTCCCATGGAACTTTCTCTTCAGTTTCGGGATCTCTTATTTAAATATCATGTAGAAGAAAAACGCGTAGCATTTTATGCAGGTAAACTATCGGTAACAGAGAGTTACCTTAATAAATGTGTGAAAAATGTCACTCAGAAATCACCCAAGCAGTGGATCAACGAGATTGATATCAATTACAGTAAAGCCCTGCTGCATTCCAGTAAGGATATTGCAGAAATAGCCTATGAACTCAACTTCCATACCGCTTCCCATTTCACACAGCTTTTTAAAAAAATTGCAGGAATTACCCCTAAAGAATACAGGGCTCAGTTTTTGAAGCACAGGGTGTAGGTATAAAGTAAAAATGAAAGGAAAGGATATCTCTGAAACCTTTCCTACATTTTCTCGTTTTCCAGAATTTTCAGCACCAGTTTTTCTTCCTGTGTCAGACTTGCTTTTCCATCATTATCTTCGATGCGTTCCAGCTCATCCAGATATTTTTTTATGGTATTATTTTCATAAAGGTTGATTACCAAAGGATGTACATAGTATTTCCTGCACACGGTGCTGGTGTTTCCAAGATGTTCGGCAACGATTTCCAATGCTTCTTTCACCTTCTTTTTATACTCTGTATTATTTTCGGCATATCCGATTTCTTTAAAAGCGATCAGGGCACTTACTGTTCCCGACCAAGTCCGGAAATCTTTAGCTGTAAAATCTTCCCCACTTATTTCTTTAATATAATCATTCACCATTCCTGAATCTACGGAATGGCGGTTTCCTTCATCATCAAAATACTGGAAGAGTTCTTTTCCGGGGATATCCTTACATTTTTGTACCAGTCTGGAAAGTCTTCTGCTTTTTAGGTCGATATTATGCATGATCCCTTTTTTTCCTTTAAAAGAAAAAGAAATCTTCTGACCGTTGATTTTTACATGTTTGCCTTTCAGAGTCGTAAGGCCGAAGGATCCGTAAAGTTTCTCATAGGCGTTATTACCGATACGGATATTGGTACGCTGCATTAAGCTGACAATTAATGCCAGTATTTTTCTCTTCTCAAAATTTCTCAAAGCAAGATCCTGTTCCACGTGAAGACGGATATTGGGCAGTGCATATCCAAACTGAAGCATTCTGTAAAACTTGGTGTGATTTCTCAGAGCACTCCACAAAGGATGATAGCGGTACTGTTTTCTTTGTTTAACATCAAATCCTGTTGCCTGAAGATGCCCGTTGTCCAGCGCACAGATCCAGACATTTTCCCAGGCAGGTGGAATGACCAGCTTGTTGATTCGGGTAATTTCCTCTTTGTCTTTGAGTTTTTCACCATCTTTATAATAAGAATACTTTTTTCCGTTTTTTTTACGCGTGATCCCGGCCGTTTCCGCATCGGTGGTATATACGAGATGTACCGCCTTTGCGGAGGCTTCGGGATCCTTCATAATCTTAATGATTTTTGAAGGCTTCAGGTGGGAAATAATTTCCAGATCGGTATTCTTCTCCATAAAAAATGGTTAAGAGTTTTTACCCCTCGAAAAGATAAGAAAAAGGATTACTACTACTGCAACGACCAGGATAATTCCCCACCACATTCCGGCTTTAAAAATAGTTTCTATAGCTTCACAACTTGTTAGTGTTAACAAGATAAATACGGTCATACTGTATAAAGTCAACTTTCTCATGATATAAATATTTTGGTGTTATCAGATTCTTTGGTTATCGGCTCTCCAATTTTTAATGGAACGCTTGATCTCATCTCCTGAGATATTTTTCTGCAGGACTTTGTTCAGGAGTTCTTTGAACTCATCATCATAAGCGAATCGTAATGCTGCAATCTGATCAAATGTCAGCTGATCGGCAATTTCATCAGATCGCTGCCCTGAAATCTCAAAATACCGCTGTTTAAATTCAAGCTTTACCATCCGGTTTTGAAGTCCCAATGCATAATGCTGCCTCGTCATAAAAGCAAGGTAGAACAGCAGAAATATCACAATCGAAAATAAGACCCATGTCAATTGGTTTCCGGCATCATCCCATATTTTATAAATTCCATAAATTTCCAGCGCAATCAACAGCGGAAGATAAATGAAATGATGGGGAGGATAAAATTTCCTGTGATTTTTATAATTCTGCTCGGTCATACCATGGATAGTAGCAATAATCTTTCCAAAACTTGATATGTTTAATAATATTGTTGTTTTTGTGGTATCTAAATGTGTACTAATGTCAATAATGTTAATTATTTTTTGTTAATCGCAAAGCGGCAGCTATTCCCTGTGATGTTCAGCATGTTAAAATCCATTTACTTCAAATCCGATAAAACTGATGGGTGTTTTTATTTTCACTTTCAATACTTGTGTTTTGGTGGAAATCTGATTTTTTTTTCGTCCCGGGCGGAATCTGTTACTAATGTTCCTGCACCTTTTCGAAAAACCAACAGAGAAATCAGAGTCCGTGTAAAAGAAAAAAATAACAAATCATTAACGAAAATACGGGCCTGTTTTCATTTTTAAACTTCAATTTTTTCGTAACTTTCGGTGTTTAAAAAAGAAAATAATGACTTCAAAGGAAAAAGTTATTGCACTTCGTGAAGAAATGCAGAAAAATAATGTTGATGCATTTATAGTATATTCTGCGGATCCGCATATGAGCGAGTATCTGCCTGAAGAGTGGCAGGAAAGGGCATGGATTTCCGGATTTTCCGGTTCAGCCGGTTTTGTGGTCATTACAAAAGATAAAGCAGGGCTTTGGACAGATGGAAGATACTTTACCCAGGCTGCTATCGACCTTGAAAATTCAGAGATTGATCTTTTTAAAGACGGAATAGAAGGAACTCCCAACTATATAGACTGGATTATTTCTGAAATTCCTGCCGAAGGAAAAGTAACTGTGAATGCTATTGCCACTTCAAATACCAACTGGGATCTGCTTTCACAAAAATTAAAGTCAAAGAATATTACTTTAGCCGATCTTCCTTTATTAAAGGAAATCTGGAAAGAAAGAGGAACCCCGTCAAAAAATCCAATATTTGTACATCCTGTTGAAAGAGCAGGAAAATCTGTAACTGATAAACTGAGTGCTATCCGTCAGAAAATGGAAGATCAGGGCGCTACAGTGCATGTGATCTCAAGTCTGGACGATGTAGCCTGGACATTAAACCTGAGAGGAAGCGATGTAGAAAGCAACCCTGTATTTTTAGGATATATAGTAATCACTAAAAATGACGCGGTACTGTTCACCGGTCTTGAAAAACTGGACGTCGAGGCAAGAAAACAAATGGATGAATCCTTTGTGAAAATGATGCCTTATGAAGAGTTTTACAACTACCTGAAAGCATTCAAAAATGAAAAGATACTGGTTTCTCCCAACAGTAATCAGATGATCTTTGAAACTGTAAAAACTGACAATCAGCTGATGAAAGCAGCTGTTCCGGGAAACCTTATGAAAGCTCAGAAAAATGAAACTGAGCTGGAAGGATTCCGAACAGTGATGGTACGGGATGGTGTGGCAATGGTAAAATTCCTGTACTGGCTGACTCATAATGCCGGAAAAGAAGCTATGAACGAATATACCATCGGCAAAAAACTGAGAGATTTCCGTGCAGAAGGAAAGAACTTTGTCGGTGAAAGTTTTGGAAGTATTATAGGATATAAAGGAAACGGTGCAATTATACACTATTCCGCAAAAAGTGAAGGGAGCAAAGAGGTTACCAACGATGCCACCATCCTTGTAGATTCCGGAGGTCAATATCTTGAAGGGACTACCGATATTACAAGAACTTTTGCTCTTGGGGCATCTTCAGAGGATTTCAAAAGAAATTCAACTCTAGTGCTTCAGGGAATGATCCGTTTATCGATGGTAAAATTCCCTAAAGGAACAAAAGGAGTACATCTTGACGCCATTGCAAGACTTCCGCTTTGGATGGAAGGCAAAGACTATAACCATGGAACCGGTCACGGAGTAGGAAGCTTCATGAACGTTCATGAAGGTCCTCACAGTATCAGAAAAGATATGAATCCTCAGGATCTTCTTCCGGGAATGGTATGTTCCAATGAGCCGGGATATTATCTGGAAGGAGAATATGGAATCAGACATGAAAATCTGATCGCTGTACAGGAAGCTGAAAAAACAAATCATGGAACATTCTATGAATTTGAAACGCTGACATTCTGCCCATTCTTTAAGGATACAATTGTGAAAGAAATTCTTTCAAAAGAAGAAATTACATGGCTGAATGACTACCACAGAACCTGTGAAGAAAAATTAGGCCCTTACCTTGAAGGAGACGTTAAAAACTGGTTCCTGGAGCTGGTAAGCCCGCTTTAAGTTTGAACATTAATAATTGTTAGATAAATTCTCGAAGCCCTGCGGATTCCTCTGCAGGGCTTTTTTATTGCGGCAACCGTATTTTTACGGATTTAATTGTAGGGATTCCCCTGATATAAGGAACTGCGGAGTAGTCTATCTTTGCATTAATAAAAAACACATCAATTCATATCTTCATATAACTTTAGTAAATTCAAAGCAGTAAAACCATTTCGTTCTGAAATGGTTTTATTTTTTATTTTAAAGGAGATTCAGTTCAGAATAAGGTAAAAATTAAGCTGAACGGATAAAGCTTTCATTCATTCCTGTCCGACACATTTGCAATATGTATTCTTAAAATTTATCTTTACATCAACAATGATTGATTTTAAAACATGATCGAAAACTATTTCCGAAGCTTTAATATATTCTCAGAAAATGAGATTAAAGATTTTTTAACGCTTTTTGAAGTCAGAAAAGTCGATAAAAATGAATTTTTTGTGCAGGAAGGAGACCAATGCCGGGAAATAGCATTTATCGTATCCGGAATCTTCCGGTCTTATTATATTTCAGATGAGGGGAAAGATATCACGTATTGCTTTCGTTTTCCGGAACAGCTTATGGCAAGTTATTCTTCATTTATTTCAGATACTCCCAGCAGAGAAAATATGCAGGCTATTACCGATGCCGAGCTGATGGTTTTAAAAAAAGAGGCGATAGATGGTCTGGTAAAGAATGATCTTAACTGGACAACATTTTTAAAGATGATTGCTGAACAGGAATACCTTGAACTCGAAAAAAGATTTTTTCAACTCCAGAGAGACAGTGCCTCACAGCGTTATGAAACTTTACTTGGCAATCAGCCGGATTATGTTCAGAAGATTTCACTGCAGTATCTCGCTTCTTATCTGGGAATTACCCAAAGACACCTTAGCAGAATCAGAAAAGAAATTACCATATAGAACAGGGTAGAAATCACATATAGCCTAAAGTAACAGAAACATATTCTTTTTAATTGTAGGGAATCAGTAATGAAATAATCAAAAGAACACTTCTTTTTGGACATTTGTCCTACACAACGGAACCGCAGCTCTATAATTTTGTCAAAAAAAAATATGGAACATAATATTCTCGTTATTGGAGGAAACGGTCTGGTAGGCAAAACAATTATCAGGATTTTAAAATCAAGAAATCCTCACGTACAAATTTTCGTTGGGGGAAGAAAAGGAGGTCAGACAGGAAATGATCTTAAAATTGATGTGACCAATCCCGGTACTTTCCGGGTTATTCAGGAGAAAAAGATAGGTTTAATTATTCTTTCTGTCAATGATAAAGACGACCATGTCCTTCGTTTTGCGATTGACAACGGAATTGATTATCTGGACATCACCAAACCTACTCCCGATCTTGTCAAAGCCTATGCTATTGCTAAAAACAGGAAAGTTCAGAGCCGGATTGTATTCAGTTCCGGATGGATGGGAGGAATTGTCAATGGATTGGTAAAAACAATTGCTGACCGGACAGCGGATATCCTGGAAGTAAAACTCTTTGTATTCTATTCCGTGAAAGACCTTGCGGGAGAAAGTTCAGCACACTTTATGGCTGAAAATGTAGCCAAGCCGTTTATCAGGTACGAAAACAACCGGCAGGTTCCGATAAAGCACTTTTTAGATTCCGAAAATTTTAATTTTTCTTTTGGAATTGGGAACAGGGTAGCTTATAATTTTGATGTTCCGGATCTGTATATTCTTAATCAGATTGAAAAGATTCCTAATGTCAGTGTTAAGATGACTTACAATTCAAAATTTATCACGTGGCTTTTGGGAGCCTTTCAAAAGGTGAGAATCTTTAATATCCTATCCTTAAAAGAAAGAAGAATGATCTTTGGATCAAGTGGAAAAGGTGATCAGAGTGTATTCGAGATTGTGGTGAAAACTAAAAATGGGGCTGAAAAATTAAGTCTTCGGAGTTCGAGAGGACAGGCGGAACTGACTGCGCTTTCTGCAGTATTGCACACAGAGGAGCTGTTGAAAAATTCCCATGAAAACAATGTCTATTTCAGCCATCAGCTGCATCAGCCTGCCGCTCTTTTGGAAAAACTTAAAGCGTATGAAACGATCAGTATACAGGGAGGATTATGAGAAAAATAGCGATTATCAACGGGCATCCTAATAAAGATTCCTTCAATTTCGGAATTGCTGAAGCTTATAAGGAAGGAGCTAGGCAGTCAGGGGCAGAAGTAAAAGTGATCACCATAGCTGAACTTAATTTTGATCCTGTTCTCCATTTCGGATATCAGAAAAGAATGGAACTGGAGCCGGATCTTTCGAAGGCCTGGGAAATCATACAGTGGGCAGATCATCTCGTGTGGATCCATCCGGTGTGGTGGGGTGGTCTGCCCGCCCTGATGAAAGGTTTTATTGACCGGCTGTTTCTTCCTGGGTTTGCGTATCAGTACAGGGAAAATTCAGTTTGGTGGGATAAGTTGCTGAAAGGGAAAACAGGACATATCATTACAACTTTAGACCAGCCGGGATGGTATTATTGGCTTCTTTATGGCAGACCAAGTGTCAACCAGCTGAAAAAATCAACACTGGAATTCTGTGGAGTGCAACCTGTGAAAGTAACGTATGTGGGAATCATTAGAAATTCAGCTGAGAAGCAGCGTGTTCTATGGCTTCAAAAGATAAGAGAACTTGGAAGACGGCAGAAATAACGGTTATTAAAAGGGTAGTGATAGTGCCCTATTAAAAGATAACAGGAGTTTCCGGGATGCTGTAAGGTTTTAAAGAGGGTGCCGGTTTTTTAGAATGGTATCGGAGATAAAAGCTTTGCTTTTATAAACAGAATAATATTAAACAAAATTGGTGCCTTCCTGTTTCAAGTTCAACAATACATAACCCCTAAAAGCTCCGATTGAAGCAATAGACAATCTGTATAAAATACCCCATGAGAAATTAGCACGAAAAACCGTAAATTTGCACCATGAATAACGATACGATTTGCGCACTGGCTACAGCCAATGGAGTAGGAGCTTTAGGGATTATCAGAGTTTCAGGGAACGATGCATTACCTGTTGTCCAGAAAAGTTTTCCGGGCAAAAAGCTTGAAAAGCAGAAGTCTCATACCATCCATTACGGTTATTTTATGGATGGGGAAGAAGCTATTGATGAGGTGATGCTTTCTATTTTTCTGGCTCCGAAAAGTTTTACTACAGAAAATTCTGTGGAAATTGCTTTTCACGGCTCACCGCATATCGGTAAACGTATTCTGGAAACCCTGACCAAAAATGGGGCAAGAATGGCGAAAGCGGGGGAATTCACCCTTCGTGCATTCATCAATGGGAGAATAGATCTTTCGCAGGCGGAAGCAATTGCCGATGTTATTGCTTCTGAAAACGAAGCTTCCCGAAAAGTAGCGATCAACCAGCTAAAGGGAGGAATTACGAATGAAATATCGATATTGAGAACAGATCTTCTGAATTTTGTTTCTCTGATCGAACTTGAACTGGATTTTGCAGAGGAAGATGTAGAGTTTGCAGACCGCTCAGCTCTTAACGGACTGCTGGATAAGATAGAATTAAAATTAGATTCTCTTATCGACAGTTTCCAGTACGGAAATGCCATCAAAAACGGAACGGCAGTCGCTATCATCGGAAAACCCAATGCCGGAAAATCTACTTTACTGAATGCTCTTTTGAAAGAAGAAAGAGCCATCGTGAGTAATATTGCCGGAACCACAAGAGATACCATTGAGGAAATCTTACATATTAAAGGCCATGCATTCCGTCTGATCGACACGGCCGGACTTCGTGAAACGGTTGATGAAATTGAGGCAATCGGAGTAAAAAAAGCCAAAGAGAAAGTTGAAAATGCGAATATTCTGGTCTATTTAGCCGATGCTGCTACAGAAGATTATTCTGAAGATATTGAAATGATCAAATCGCTGCAGAGAGAAGATCTGAAACTGATCATTTGCGCAACAAAAATCGACGAAGTGCTGCCTCCGAAATATGAGTTGGTAGAAGATATATTCAGAAATGAAATTGCCCAGGATTTTGATTTTATCAGAATATCAGCGGTCGAAAACCAAAATATACAGGATCTGAAAAATGAACTGTCATCTTACGTTGAACAGTTACAATCTCAGGAAAATAACGTGGTCATTACCAATCAAAGACACTTTGAAGCGCTCCGCAAATCTCTGGAAGCCACTCATAAAGTAAAAGAAGCCATTTCCTTCAAGATCTCTACAGAGCTTCTGGCTTATGAACTGAGAAATGCATTAGAACATCTTGGAGAAATTTCAGGTGAGGTAACGAATGATGAGGTGCTGGGGAATATTTTTTCTAAGTTTTGTATCGGGAAGTAAATATACTTCTTTTGATTTCTTTTTTTTTTTTTTTTTTTTTTTTTTTTTTTTTTTTTTTTTTTTTTTTTTTTTTTTTTTTTTTTTTTTTTTTTTTTTTTTTTTTTTTTTTTTTTTTTTTTTTTTTTTTTTTTTTTTTTTTTTTTTTTTTTTTTTTTTTTTTTTTTTTTTTTTTTTTTTTTTTTTTTTTTTT
>NZ_JPRI01000006.1 GCF_000737765.1 Chryseobacterium vrystaatense
TTGCTGTGTAAACTTTATGTTAAATAAAGTTGTTTTGTGTATTAATAAGTTGTTATCTTTGCCCCACTGAAAAACGAGAGTTACACAGTAGCACAGAAGCGCTTTTAGATAAGCAGACTATTTATAACGAGCTTAGAGATACGGCTTAGAAATGGCTTTAAATTTTTTAGAAATAAAATTTGTGAGGTTTAAAAAAGTTTGTATCTTTGCAGTCCTGTTAAAGGGAGCGCAGAAGCGAGTAAAGATTAGTGTTTAGAGATATTTAGGGTTACTTAAAAAACTTTAAAGTATCTTATAAAACATTTGGTCGTTTAGAAATAAATAATTACTTTTGCAACCGCAAATAAGGGACGAAACGACAGAAAAGATTCCTTATTATATGCGGAAAGAAAAAAGATCATTGACATACAATATACAACCAAGTAAGAAAAAAAACTAAAGCGTAATAAAAACTTTGAGCGGGTCAGGAAAAACATACAATGGAGAGTTTGATCCTGGCTCAGGATGAACGCTAGCGGGAGGCCTAACACATGCAAGCCGAGCGGTAGGTTTCCTTCGGGAGACTGAGAGCGGCGCACGGGTGCGGAACACGTGTGCAACCTGCCTTTATCAGGGGGATAGCCTTTCGAAAGGAAGATTAATACCCCATAACATTTTGAATGGCATCATTTAAAATTGAAAACTCCGGTGGATAAAGATGGGCACGCGCAGGATTAGATAGTTGGTAGGGTAACGGCCTACCAAGTCAACGATCCTTAGGGGGCCTGAGAGGGTGATCCCCCACACTGGTACTGAGACACGGACCAGACTCCTACGGGAGGCAGCAGTGAGGAATATTGGACAATGGGTGAGAGCCTGATCCAGCCATCCCGCGTGAAGGACGACGGCCCTATGGGTTGTAAACTTCTTTTGTATAGGGATAAACCTACTCTCGTGAGAGTAGCTGAAGGTACTATACGAATAAGCACCGGCTAACTCCGTGCCAGCAGCCGCGGTAATACGGAGGGTGCAAGCGTTATCCGGATTTATTGGGTTTAAAGGGTCCGTAGGCTGATTTGTAAGTCAGTGGTGAAATCTCACAGCTTAACTGTGAAACTGCCATTGATACTGCAAGTCTTGAGTGTTGTTGAAGTAGCTGGAATAAGTAGTGTAGCGGTGAAATGCATAGATATTACTTAGAACACCAATTGCGAAGGCAGGTTACTAAGCAACAACTGACGCTGATGGACGAAAGCGTGGGGAGCGAACAGGATTAGATACCCTGGTAGTCCACGCCGTAAACGATGCTAACTCGTTTTTGGGTTTTCGGATTCAGAGACTAAGCGAAAGTGATAAGTTAGCCACCTGGGGAGTACGGACGCAAGTCTGAAACTCAAAGGAATTGACGGGGGCCCGCACAAGCGGTGGATTATGTGGTTTAATTCGATGATACGCGAGGAACCTTACCAAGGCTTAAATGGGAAATGACAGGTTTAGAAATAGACTTTTCTTCGGACATTTTTCAAGGTGCTGCATGGTTGTCGTCAGCTCGTGCCGTGAGGTGTTAGGTTAAGTCCTGCAACGAGCGCAACCCCTGTCACTAGTTGCCATCATTCAGTTGGGGACTCTAGTGAGACTGCCTACGCAAGTAGAGAGGAAGGTGGGGATGACGTCAAATCATCACGGCCCTTACGCCTTGGGCCACACACGTAATACAATGGCCAGTACAGAGGGCAGCTACCAGGTGACTGGATGCGAATCTCGAAAGCTGGTCTCAGTTCGGATTGGAGTCTGCAACTCGACTCTATGAAGCTGGAATCGCTAGTAATCGCGCATCAGCCATGGCGCGGTGAATACGTTCCCGGGCCTTGTACACACCGCCCGTCAAGCCATGGAAGTCTGGGGTACCTGAAGTCGGTGACCGTAACAGGAGCTGCCTAGGGTAAAACAGGTAACTAGGGCTAAGTCGTAACAAGGTAGCCGTACCGGAAGGTGCGGCTGGAACATCTCATTTTAGAGCGTCTATAAGACGATAAACAAAATTAGTACAGCAATGTACATTGATTCTGCTTAAAGTAAGCTTTAGTTTTTTATTTGGTTGCTATATATAATAAAAATACAAAACCCACTAGAAATTAGTATCAGGGAGGAGATACAAGAGCCCAGAGCCACAAATCAAGACGAATGCAAAATCTTGTGTCTGGCATCTAGGATCTATTAGTCTAACAAGACAGTCTCGTAGCTCAGCTGGTTAGAGCGCTACACTGATAATGTAGAGGTCGGCAGTTCGAGCCTGCCCGAGACTACTAATTATAAGACGGTAAGACATCAGATATAAGACGTGAGACATTTAGGTCTAAAGTCTGTCATCTGACATCTGAAGTCTACTAGAGGGGGAATTAGCTCAGCTGGCTAGAGCGCCTGCCTTGCACGCAGGAGGTCAAGGGTTCGACTCCCTTATTCTCCACAGTTTTGGAAGTTTGATTTAAAAGTTACGGATAGAGCCAAAAACAATATTCGTTCATCAGACAGAAAAGAAGACATTAAAGATCATTGACATTAACGGTAAAAATATCACAAAGAGAAAACCGAGCGCATAGAAGCGCTTGAGTAACCAAAAATAGGAAAGAAATCGTTAAGGGCGTATGGCGGATGCCTAGGCTTTCAGAGGCGAAGAAGGACGCGGTAAGCTGCGAAAAGCTGCGGGGATCGGCACACACGAATTGATCCGCAGATGTCCGAATGGGGCAACCCGGCATGTTGAAGACATGTCACTCCGCAAGGAGAGCAAACCCGGAGAACTGAAACATCTAAGTACCCGGAGGAAAAGAAATCGAAGAGATTCCGTAAGTAGCGGCGAGCGAAAGCGGATTAGCCCAAAAGCTTTTATATGTTTAATAGAATGTTCTGGAAAGAACAGCCATAGAGGGTGATAGCCCCGTATATGAAAGGCATACATAAGTGATAAATGAGTAGGGCGGGACACGTGAAATCCTGTCTGAATATGGGGGGACCATCCTCCAAGGCTAAATACTCCTGAAAGACCGATAGTGAACAAGTACTGTGAAGGAAAGGTGAAAAGCACTTCGAATAGAAGGGTGAAATAGAACCTGAAACCGTACGCCTACAAGCGGTCGGAGCCCACAAGTTGGGTGACGGCGTGCCTTTTGCATAATGAGCCTACGAGTTAATTTTACTAGCGAGGTTAAGGACTTCAGGTCCGGAGCCGGAGCGAAAGCGAGTCTGAATAGGGCGGTTAGTTAGTAGGATTAGACGCGAAACCTTGTGATCTACCCATGGGCAGGTTGAAGCTCTGGTAACACAGAGTGGAGGACCGAACCGGTTGACGTTGAAAAGTCTTCGGATGACCTGTGGGTAGGGGTGAAAGGCCAATCAAACTGGGAGATAGCTCGTACTCTCCGAAATGCATTTAGGTGCAGCGTCGTATATAAGTTTATTAGAGGTAGAGCTACTGATTGGATGCGGGGGTTTCATCGCCTACCAATTCCTGACAAACTCCGAATGCTAATAAATGTTCTACGGCAGTGAGGGCATGGGTGCTAAGGTCCATGTCCGAGAGGGAAAGAACCCAGACCAACAGCTAAGGTCCCCAAATCTCTATTAAGTTGAAGCAACGCGGTTGGACTGCATTGACAGCTAGGATGTTGGCTTGGAAGCAGCCATTCATTTAAAGAGTGCGTAACAGCTCACTAGTCGAGCGGTCCGGCATGGATAATAATCGGGCATAAATAGAGTACCGAAGCTATGGATTTATACCTTAGGGGTATATCTGGTAGGAGAGCATTCTGTTTGCGCTGAAGCAGTATCGTGAGGTATTGTGGAGCGGACAGAAAAGAAAATGTAGGCATAAGTAACGATAAAGCGGGCGAGAAACCCGCTCACCGAAAGACTAAGGTTTCCTCAGCCATGCTAATCAGCTGAGGGTTAGTCGGGACCTAACGCGAACCCGAAAGGGGTAGTGGATGGACAATGGGTTAATATTCCCATACTTGCTCACACTAAAAAGGGGACGGAGTGCCGTACTTACTGGAGACTGACGGAATAGTCAAGACCTAGCCTTCGGGCGAAGTTGTTGTAGGGAAAGTGCTTCCAAGAAAAGCCGAAGTGAAGCAACCCGTACCAAAACCGACACAGGTAGTCGAGGAGAGAATCCTAAGGTGCTAGAGTGAATCATGGTTAAGGAACTAGGCAAAATAGTCTCGTAACTTCGGGAGAAGAGACGCCATCAGCAATGGTGGCCGCAGTAAAAAGGCCCAGGCGACTGTTTATCAAAAACACAGGACTCTGCAAAATCGAAAGATGCAGTATAGGGTCTGACACCTGCCCGGTGCTGGAAGGTTAAGGAAGGTGCTTAGCGTAAGCGAAGGCATTGACTGAAGCCCCAGTAAACGGCGGCCGTAACTATAACGGTCCTAAGGTAGCGAAATTCCTTGTCGGGTAAGTTCCGACCTGCACGAATGGTGTAACGATCTGGGCACTGTCTCAACCATGAGCTCTGTGAAATTGTAGTCTCGGTGAAGATGCCGAGTACCCGCAATGGGACGAAAAGACCCTGTGAACCTTTACTATAACTTCGTATTGACTTTGAGTAAGTAATGTGTAGGATAGGTGGGAGGCTTTGAAGCGGGCACGCTAGTGTTCGTGGAGCCAACGTTGAAATACCACCCTTTACTTACTTGGAGCCTAACTTCTTTTAGAAGGACATTGCGTGGTGGGTAGTTTGACTGGGGTGGTCGCCTCCAAAAGAGTAACGGAGGCTTTCAAAGGTACCCTCAGCACGCTTGGTAACCGTGCGTAGAGTGTAATGGCATAAGGGTGCTTGACTGTGAGACCTACAAGTCGATCAGGTGCGAAAGCAGGACATAGTGATCCGGTGGTTCCGTATGGAAGGGCCATCGCTCATAGGATAAAAGGTACTCCGGGGATAACAGGCTAGTCTCCCCCAAGAGCTCACATCGACGGGGAGGTTCGGCACCTCGATGTCGGCTCGTCACATCCTGGGGCTGGAGAAGGTCCCAAGGGTTGGGCTGTTCGCCCATTAAAGTGGCACGCGAGCTGGGTTCAGAACGTCGTGAGACAGTTCGGTCTCTATCTATTGCGGGCGTTAGATGTTTGAGAGGGCTTGATTCTAGTACGAGAGGACCGAATTGAACAAACCTCTGGTGTATCAGTTGTTCCGCCAGGAGCACCGCTGAGTAGCTACGTTTGGAAGAGATAAGCACTGAAAGCATATAAGTGCGAAACTCGCCTCAAGATGAGACATCTTTTAAGGGTCGTTGGAGATGACGACGTTGATAGGCTATAGGTGTAAAGGCAGTAATGTCATAGCCGAGTAGTACTAATTACCCGTAGATTTATAGCCTATGGTTGCTGTATACAAGTCTTTTATGCGCAGTAAAGGTTTTGTCTTTGTGATTGTTTTTATCGATTAAAACCAGATTATCTGATGTACATTATTTAATGTAAATATTTTGGATAATCTTATATACCTAATTTAGGGTGGTTTTAGCGGCAGGGCTCACCTGTTCCCATTCCGAACACAGAAGTTAAGCCTGCCAGCTCCGATGGTACTGCGAAAGCGGGAGAGTAGGTCGCCGCCAGTTTTTATTAAAAGTCTCATACATTCATTTGTATGAGACTTTTTTTTGTTATATACCCCAACAAATAAAGTAGCCAATACCCAAAAATACCCCCCAAAATAATATATACATTATACATTATACATTATACATTATACATTATACATTATACATTATACATTATATCGGATATAAGCAACATAGTAGATGCAAAAGAGTTTAATTGGGTCCTATTGTGAAAACTATTTGTGCACTGTATGATGCGGCAGGAATGGTTACAGAAACACCACTTATCTGCAATTGTACATTAATTGCAGAGTAGTTTACACTGTTACCAAGTCCTAAAAGTCCAGAAAAGTTGATTGTACAAAATGCTGTATCCGGAGACTGCAGCATTTCTATATAAGTGGTTCCACCATTGACAGTTGCAGTACAGCCAATACATAATCCATTAATCGTCGCTGTTCCACCACTTCTTTTTGCATAGAGACGCAAAGAGTTATTCCAGGTGGTAGGGGTATAGCGCATGCTAATCCTGGCCGCTCCATTTGAAAGAAGATTCAGAAAAGATCCCGGCATTGTACCTGATAATATGATTGCATTGGTGGCGCTTGCATAAGTCCCCCCATAGTTATTCCCGGCTTCGGTAATAGCGGGAACACTTACAGTCCATCCGCTTCCCCCGGCATTCACTGTTTGAGCTTTCAGACAGCTGCTAAGGATTATTAGAAGTAGATACAGATATTTTTTTGAAAATAACTTCCTGAGAATGTAAGTGGTGATTTTCATTTTTCAATTTTATTCTGTGATGGTATAGGTGATGATAACTGGAGTATTGGTACGGGCTGAAAGATTGGCATAAGAACTAACAGCAAGGCTGATCGTTAGCATATGTCCGTTATTAGCCCCATTTCCGGTAAATGCACCCCCTATTCCTGTAATAATTGTAGCAGCTGTTGTACTAAGAGTAACCAGTCCTGAAGATGTGCCCAACGTTCCGCCACCAGCTCCCGATGCTGCGGCCGCCTGCACCCGTATATTGACCCCGGCTATAGGGGTATTGATAGATGCAGTAATTCTTCGTGTAAGTCCTCCGGATGCAATAGCCGAGGTATAATTGATCCATTTTGTAGTATTAGCCACCGGAAGGGTTACCGCTTGTCCGGCCTCTGTCGGAGCCGTAAAATTCAATGTGAAATTTCCACTAGGCTCTATATCCATAAGAGTAACAACAGGAAGTGTTATTGGAACAGTGGTTTGTGAGAATATTGTACAGGACATGAGACCAAAAACCAAGGATATTATATGTTCTTTCAATTTCATTTTTTCTTTTTTATTTCGTTATATCCTACCTTGATCATTTCCTGTTGATATTTGATTTCACTCTGCTGTTTTACAATATGAATTGATACATTTTGAGTTTCAGCTGGCTTAATATTATATTGAAAGGAGTCTGTTGCTATTTTATATCTTTTGTCAAGACCGTTTCTGTACAGTTTTATTTTCCAATCCCCCGGACGGAGGTAAGTGAAGTCAAAGTTTTCACCAATAAGTACTGCTTTCCGGTAAGTCTGTTCACCGTTAGTTACTTCAACAATGATACTCTGCTTTTTCTTTTTGTCTGTTATAGTTTGATATTGGATAAAACTCGGCTGGCCTTTATCATCATGTTCTGAAAGCTCAATGTTTCCTTTGATTGTCGATGCTTCTGTTAATCCGAAATTGAAAGTATTTTCCTTGTTAATAAGATTTAAATGCGCGGGAAAAGAAACATTTGTAATATCATTAATATCTGCTGTTGAGCGGTCTATCTCCAGGAAATATTCTCCCGGAACAATATTTTTAAATACATAATTTCCATCTTTGTCTGTAACTGATAAATGATTCCCCATCATTAATCTGATCCCTTCGGTCTTTTTTACGCCCAGATTGCTGATATTTCCGGACAGAGAAGTATACTCTGCTATTTTTTGTACAGGCATATTAAGACGAAGAGTATAGCGTAATGAAAATATAAAATCCTTGTTACCCAATTCACCACGCTGTAAAGAATATCTTCCGGACACATCAAGTTCACTGCCTGGAAACAGCTGCTGGTGAAGTAAGACCTCAAACAGATTACGGTCTCTGAAATATTCCTCAGGCATATAATTATTCTGATAAAAAATACTTAAACTGGTCTTATCCGAAAATCTGCTGAAGAGTCTGGCTCCATAATATAATTGCTTGTCATTTTGCATCTGATACCTTGAGGTAATCGCATAGCTTGCATAAATATTGAAAGAGGTTTTAAATTTTTCAAAAGAAATATTCGTCGTATAAAAGCTGGAATTTCCATTGAATCCACTCAGATAGTTATTGGTTTTTCCAAATTGTCCCTGAAGATTGACCTGAAACATTCCAATCTGCTGATCAATACTTACTTTAAAATACTTTTCATAATAGTCAAACTGTTTAGGCTCCAGACGGTCCTGGTATTTCTGAAATCCATTGTAAAGTGTAAGCATACCACTCTTAATGTACTTATATTGTATTCCATATTGAAGAAAGTCTCTATAGGGTGCTGCATAAAATAAAGTATCTCTCTGGAAGTTTTTCGCATCACGTATATAATTCCCAAAAACACTAATTTTTTTTGAAAGCTTATACTGAAGATTTCCGTTAAAAGTGCTCGTATTGGTAAAATAACCAGCAAATTTGGGGCTCGCCCTCATGTACATCAAGTATCCGTTAAACCGGTCAAACGTAGCTTGTGCCTGTGCCATATAAGCAGTTCCTTCCAGCAGTTCAGTTTTACTGTATGAAGCTTCACCGGAAAGAACGATATTTTTTGATATTTTGAATTTTCCAGCAGTGTAGGGAAGGTGGGCTTCAGAATCCAGTCTGATATTCCCAAAATTCATTTCTCCCTTTTCTGGTGTTTTATGAAGATATCCTGCTGTAATTTCTGATTCTTTACCGACTTTATAGGTGGAATAAACATTAAATTCATCTTTAATATCCCGGAAAAACCGGGGACGGTTGTAAAAACCACCAACACTGAATTTTTTAAAGTCATACCTGATTTCTGCCCCACGGCCGTATCTGGCAAACTCAGTTAAGTAAGAAGCTGAGTATGTTTTATCACCGAGATGAACAAAAAAATTGTTTCTTTTATAATTAATAAAATACTCTTCATACTGAGTAAAAGAACTGAATTCAACAGGATTTGCTGTTACTGCATGAAATTCAATCTGGTTTTTGTTCTCTTTATCTAAAGTTCCCTTGCCATATATCTCGCCCTGAAATCCATTATCATAAATCCCCATGTTCTTCATTCCAATAAACGCTAACGAAGCTGAAACAGGAAGCCTGTGATAAATATCGTTTTCTACCGGCTTTACTGATATAATTTTTACCGTTACATAAGCAATCTGATTTTCCTTGGGATTGTCCTGAGAATAAGCAGAAAGGTTGAGATTCTGAAATTCGTTTTGGCCCAGCTCTGCAAGGGTGGCTTTAGAGATATTGATCACTTTTGATTCGTTGGGAGCCAAAGTGATGGATGCTTCATGATTAACCACCGCATTTTTACTTTCCAAAACAAGTTTTTCGGTGACATTTCCACTGTTCTTTAATAGAAAAGAAGCATGAATTGTTTCTCCGGCTCTTATAAACTCCGGCGAATTTAGGGGAGTGAGTGTGAGTTTTCTGTTCCCGGAAATGATAACCTTTAAGGTTTGGGTGAACTTTGTTCCATTATCCCGGTCTTTTCCCTGTAAAATGATCGAGTATACACCTTGGGCAGCTTCCGCAGCAATCCGGATTGGAACAATAAAGACGGTTTTTTCGTGAGCAGCTATTTTAAATTCTGCTTTTTCTAAAATAGGGCTAAGAAAAGAACTTGAAGCCGAAACACTAAGATCATAAATTTTATTTTCAGCTGACGTATTTTCCAGAGCAAATGAAATAGAAGTAGACATTCCCGGTATTAAACTATCTTTTTTACTGGCCAAGAGACTTGGCTGCTGTTGTGAAAAAATAAGTACCGGGAATAGTGATAACAGGACGATATATAAAATCCAAGTTTTAATCATTCTTTACTTCTAATTCCACATTGAGCGCAAAGGCATTCTCCTCTTCATCGGTCGCTATAACAACGGCTTTGTACTGATCTGCGGGGACTTTGCTGATGTCAATATGAAATGATTTGGAGGTCTGTGGTAATAATCCCATCGTAATGCTTGAGTAGCTTCCAATGCGTTCTCCGGTTTTCCGGTTATAAATCTCAATGGAAGCTGTCGGTTTACAGTATAGATTACCATTGTTGGCAATAGCAATTTTTACAGTCTGTTTTCCATCTTCCTTTTCTACCTTTACACTTTCAAATTTAAGGTCAGGCTTTGCTTTTTCCGTTTCGTAATCGGTAATGATCTGAATAGCATACCGTACAATAGAAGTGATATTAACCCCTGCCTTATCATCACTCGGTTTGATATCGTCTACAGGCTCAACAATGATGACACTCCAATAACTTCCCGGATTTACCTGCTCGCCGGGAACTGTAATTTCATAGAATACCTCAGTTTTTTCCTTACCTTTTAATAAAACAAGATTGGTATTAAGCTTAATCCAGTCACCATTCGTTCTTTTATTTGTACGAAGTGTCGTATAATAGATCGAACCATCTGCCTGATAGGTAAAATCCTGTAAGAATAATTTGACATTCTGAGGTTTGCTTCCTGTATTTTCTATCTCTATTTTTCCTTTATATACTTTTCCGTTTTCTACTTTGTAGCTGTGGGTAAGCCCATTTAAAACGACAATACCGGCATGTAAAAAGCTAAACTGCAACATCATAAACATCAGAAGAAAAATACGCATAATCATAATCATTAAATGTTTGGAATTAAATCATTGGCCATATACAACCTGGAAGAAACTGACCCGCGGTTTCTTCTTGTTTATTTTAGAACGTAGCGTTGAATGCTAGTTGTCTGAGATCGTATAAGTCACTGTAGCTAATGTAGTTGCTGTTGCCTGTAAATCTGCATATACAGCTACTCCTCCAGGACCACTTCCTGCTGCCAAAGCATACGTAAGGTTGTGCCCGTTATTGGCGCCGTTTCCTGTATAAGCACTTCCGATCCCTGAAATAATAGTCTGGTCAGCAGCGCTTAATGTGATCTGAGCTGCCGGCGTTCCTAATGTACCACCGCCACTTCCTGTAGCCGCCGCTGCTGTTACGTGGATATCAATTCCCGGAATAAGAGCATTGACTTTTACGGACACATTACGGGTAGGATCTGCAACAGATTTGATGGACGAATAATTCAGCCAAAGCGTATTATTGGCGGTACTCGCTGTAACTGGGTTACCTGCTTCTGTTGGCGCTGTAAATCCTAACGTAATGTTTTTGGTTGCGGCAGGTTCAATGTCTACCAGTGCAACTTCAGGAATAGAAATGGTGATCGTGTGATTGTCAGTATTGGTGTCTTGTGCTTGTAAGCTGCCGGAAAATGCAACAGTGATTAAGCATACTGCAAGGCTTAGGTTTAATTTTTTCATGATGTTTGTTAATTAGTTAGGTGAATTTAATAAAAATAGATAAATAATAACAATAAAATCTTTCTTTTTAAATATTATTATCTATTTGTTTATAATATTATATTATGTGTTGGATATTAATATGCAAATTATATAAAACTATCGTACTAAGCTATGATCCTAATCATAAATAAAGCCCTACACAATTTGTGTAAGGCTTCGTTTTTTTGCATCTCATGGTTTATGCCCAGTGGGGATCTGAAATAGACACTTTCCCTGTTTCTATCCTTCCCGCAAAATGCCAGATATGATCATCAAGTATTATTTTAAAATCATACCAGCCTTTATTCTTGTTAAGATCAACCGTTATTTTTTCCTCAGGATGATGTAAAGAAATGGTCTTTTTGCTTTTCTCATACTGATCTTCCAATATTACAGTGGGATTTCCTTTTTTCTTTTTGAAAATAAATTCTACCTCATTTTTTAAACCTCTGTTCATAAGCTGCACGTCTATTTCAGGCGTTTTACTACCACTGAATTTCCTGAAAAAACCATTAGGTCCAAAAACTTCATGATCATATTTTCCGGGATTTACAGGGTGAGAAAGTTCCTGCTTTGAATACAGAGCATATGAAAAATGATAATCTCCGCTTCCGAACTGTGTTCTGTCATAAATTAACAATGGAACTCCGGCTTCTTTTAAATTCGTCATTTTGATCTTTCCGTTGTCCAGGTTGACATGGAAATCATAGGGAAGAGGATTGGAAGGTTTAATTCCCCTTTCCTGAATATCAAGGAGACGGCCGTTAATTTCATTTTCAGTATACCACGTAAGATCAGGGACTGGTTTACTTTTCGCTGCATTAATCGTTTTCGCATAATCTTTCTGATCCAGGTAATCCATCTTAGGAGCTTTTGTATTGGAAGAGTTAAAAGCAGAAGTAAGATCTCCACAGATCGCTCTTCTCCAATCGCTGATATGATCAACCTTAACATCCTTACTGTATTTTTTTCGGATGAATTTCTCAAGGAACTGCAGTACAGAAGTATGGTCCGAAACTTCAGAATTGACAAAGCCTCCTTTAGTCCACGGAGATGCGATGATCATCGGAACTCTGTAACCCAGACCAACGGTACCTTCGATTCTTTCATGATCTTTCAATGAAGGTGCAGACATATATTCCTGGGACTTATCCACATATTCTACACCTTCCTTACTGTTCATATCGACGGGCTGGCTTGGATTCATTGGAGGAGAAAAGGGAAGAACATGATCAAAATAGCCGTCATTCTCGTCATAATTGATAATGAAAATTGTTTTTTTCCAGGTTTCAGGATCTTTAGTTAGAATATTTAAAACCTCTGAAATATACCAGGCACCATACCACGGTGATCCCGGATGATCTGAAAAATGCTCAGGAGCAACCAGCCAGGATACCAATGGAAGATTTTTATCTTCTACATCTTTACGAAACTGAAACAGGACATCTCCTTTCGGAACGACCAGCCTTTCGCCACTTTCATCTTTTCCAATCTCCACGTTCCAGTAATCAGGATCATTAGTATTGGTAGTAAAAGCCTTTTCATGAAGATTTTTTTCATGTTGTGAAAGCTGAGCATACTTTTCCGGGGCATATTTGATTTGATCTTCTTCTAGTTCAGAAATCAAAGTTTCCAATCTCTTCTTCTGGTCCGGGTTTTTTATAACCTCATCTTTGAGATAAGCAATGATATTAGGAATATTCTGATGATAACCTTTCGAAAATTTCACATTGAACTTTGAGAACCATTCAATAGGATTATCCGTGAAATTACTTAGCCATGCTTCCTGCTCACCGGACATTCCTTTGGGAAGACTGATCTCATTCTGATAAATCTTCCATGAAACATTCTGTTCCTCTAAAATTTCAGGGAAACTTTTCCAGTGGGCCTGTCTCGCTTTATCATAATCTATATTTTCGTTATAGACATTCGCTTTTACTTTGCCGTTTTGCTGCTCACGAAGGGTTCCGGACCAGTGAAAAAGTCTGTTCGGAGTTGTTCCGGTAAGTGAGGAGCAGAAATATTGGTCAAAGATGGTAAATGCGTCGGCCAGTTGATAATAAAAAGGAAGATCTTCCCGGTTATAGTAGCCTAAAGTAAGAGGGATGTTTTTGTAGTCTTTATTTCCCGAAGCTTTAAACTGAAGCCACTGATCATATTTCCCTTTGTTTAAGGCTTTTTGTTGATCGGACCAGGAATGGGGTAAAGAACTCATCCAGGTAGATTTGGTATTTCTAAGATCCAGCCGGGCAGGTGCAGCATATTTTCCTGCATCATTTTTTTGAAAAAAAACGGAATGACCGTCCTCTTTAATAAATGCTCTTTGATCTAAAAATCCCCTTACGCCTTTTAGCGCTCCGAAAGCATGGTCGAAAGAACGGTTTTCCTGCATCAGGATCACGACATGTTCCGCATCATAAAAAGTAGAAAGTGCTGCAGGCTCGATAGCCAGTGCTTTTAAAATGGCAGGGTGAAGGACGCTTGAAGTTCCCAGTCCGGCAAGTAAAAGGCTTGATTTTTCTAAAAATTCTCTTCTGTTCATGTTCTGTCAAAATAAGAAATAAACCGCAAGTTAATTGGAATTTCCTGCGGTTGATTTGTTTTTATGTAAATATTTAGGTCTTATTGAAGCCACCAGGGTTTAGAATTGATGTTATCGTTTCCTCCATACTGGGCTGCCAATGCTGCTTTCAGATTTGTGCTGTTGTAGCTGTATTCAGTTTGCGGATATCTGAATCTGAACGGGGCAGAAACTCCGGTCTTAAGCGGATATGCAGGAAATCCTGTTCTCAGATAATCATAATAAGACGTCCATTGGCTCTGATGGAACATGGTCATGTATTTCTGAGTCATAATTTTTTCCAGTCGTTTATCAGGCAGATCAGAATCACTGTAAACAACTAACGGAGATGCCAGATACTGATTCACATCAAATCCTGAAAAATATTGTCCCGGATTTTTTACGTAAGTCTGATAAAAGCTGAAACTTGCTTTAACTCCATTGTCATAATGTGTTTTTGAAGATCCTGATATCCATCCTCTGGAAGCCGCTTCCGCAAGAATAAATTCAAGTTCTGAATAACTTAATATGGAAGAAGGCTCATTTGTAGCGTCTTTATAGAAACGGTCGTTTACTTTAGAAATATTTTTTGCAGTGATCAAAGAGGCGTTGTCAGAATAGGAAGAATTAGGGTTTCCTCCATTGTATCCAGTGAAATCAGTAATTGGTTTTCCTGCTTCTTTGGCGGATGTAGTCTGTGCTGCAAAAGTGAACAGACGCGGATCCTGTCTCAATTTAAACAGATTGATAAAATAATCAGCCATATATAAACTGGAACCGTAACCACTGCTGTTAAACATTGTATACCGGCTGTCGGCTGCATCAGCAAATTTAAGTTCTCCATTGTCAGAAATAGATGTCATTAAAGTTTGATTCCCTGCAATAGAAGCAAATTCTGTTGCAATAGTATAACTTCCCAACGTCGTCTTTTTAGACATTGTTATTAAAATTTTCAGTCGGAAAGAGTTGATTAGTTTTTTCCACTTGGTTGCATCACCATTGTAGATGATATCTCCCTCAATTTTATCATTGGTATTGATCAGGTCATTGGCATCTTTAAGTTCTGATAAAATTCCTGACATTACTGTTTCCTGACTGTCATATTTTGGCTGGGTAATTCCCGATTCACCTTTTACGGCTTCTGTGTAAGGAATACTTCCGAACTTTAGACTTAAATTAAAAAAATAATAGGCTCTGTAGAATTTACCAATGGCAGCATAATTTTTATTGTTGACCTTCCCGGCTTCCTGCATCATCTTTTCAATATTCAGTAGCCCTTTCGTATAGTCTTCAAAAGATTGCTCATTCCATTTCATATACTGGTATACATTTTCACCGTCTGTCCCGATCAGCATTCTGGAAGCATACATATTGTCCCCATTTACCTGAAACATATTTTTTGAAACATAGGTCAGGAGAACTTTGGGATCTACACTGGGCTTGTCATTGGGGTTTTCGTTGATCTTGTCAAGATCGGTTTCGCAGGAAACAAGGAACAGTATGCCTGCAAAAGCAGCTGACAGTATACTGAATCCTTTCAACCATTTTGCCACCTTATGATGATGTGATTTCGCTATAACATTGATATTGTTTTTCATTGTTCTGGATGCTTTGTATTAGAATTTAAGATTAAACCCGATTCCGATCCATCTGCTGGAAGGATCCTGGATATCATTATTATTCGAGGTATTGTTTTTATTAATCTGATAATCAGGATCAGAATAAAGATTTTTAGATTTTTTCCACATGGCCAGATTATAGGCAGAAATATTAGCGGTGAAATTTTTGACCATTCCTTTTGGATTAAGAAGATAAGAGAAGTCGTACTCCAGTACTACAGATCTCAGTTTGATAAACGTTCTGTCGAAAACATTGGCAAATAATTCATTTTCAGCTTCCGTTACCCTTGCCTGGTAAGGATAATTTTGTGACCATTCCTGAAAGTTGATCGGCTTGGTATGTGGGGTATAAGTCCCCGTAGCTGCATTGTAGTTAACGCCATCCGGTACAAAATAGTAAGTTCCCGGATTGGCATATTCAAGATCTCTGTAGGTTGTTGAGTTGGGATGTTTTCCGCCCCACCACATTTTTTCTACAACCACCGATCTCATGACACCGCCTATGCTTCCGTCAATTCCAATATTCAGTGAGAATTTTTTATACTTAAATGTATTGTTGAATCCGAATGTCCAGTCTGGATTGAAATGGCCCAGATTACTTGGAACTTTTTCTACTGTTGGCATTCCTGATTCGGCATCCAGAATTACTTTTCCGTCCGGAGACTTCTTCCAGGTCTCATCGTAATAACTGTCCATCCTTTCACCGATTTTAATATTGTTGTAGTTCGGCATATTGTCATAAATCGAAGTCAGCTTCTGCTCATAAGTACTCCAGTTAATTAGCGATCTCCATGTGAAATCATCTGTTTTTACAGGGACAAATCCTAGAGAGATCTCCAAACCTTTCGTAGTATACTCGTTGCCATTTACATATTGGGAAGTAAATCCGGAAGAGGGGGCAGCGGGGAATTCCAGAATATTATTATAATCTAATGTTCTGAAATAAGTGACATCCAAAGTAAGTCTGTTCTTGAATAATCCTGCACTTAATCCTAATTCGTAAGATTTTGTCTGTTCCGGTTTTAAAGAGTTTTCAACATTCAGGATTGTAGGATAGTTGAACATTGGATTTCCATTAAAGGTGGCTCCTTTATTATTAAAATAGTAATTTCTGATGGAATAAGGTTTAAAGTCATACGCGACCTTAGCCCACGAAGCAGAAAGCTTTAACAGGCTGACTGCTTCCGGCATTTTTACCAAATTGGAAATCACTGCACTTACTGATGCGGATGGATAAAAGTATGACCTGTTGGCTTTTGGAAGCGTGGAAGACCAGTCATTTCTTCCGGAAACATTAATGAAAAAAGCATTGTATAATCCGATGTCAATCGTTGAATAAGCACTGTAGATCAGCTTTTCTTTAAGATAGTCATAGTATTTTACTGCACCAATGGAATTCTCTAAATTGTATAATTCAGGAACTTTAAGACCATCTGTTGATGCATTGTCAATATTGTTTTTAAGATAAAATGCAGATCCTCCCGCATTCACAGTAAAGTCAAAATTATCAGAAAGCTTTTTCTTGTACGTAGCCAGGATATCAGAATTCAGGTTCCATGTTTTAGAATCATTCAAAAGATAATCACCAATTCTTGCAGCACTGTAGTTAACGTATGAAAAAGGACTTAATATTTCCTGCTTGTTATGATTTTCAACGATAGACATTTTACCTTTTACAGAAAAATCTTCGGTTGCTTTATATTCAAGACCCGCCTGGGCATTGATGATGTTGGTTCTGTTTTTGTTTTTATAATTTTCAGCACCAAACCATGGATTGTTGTACCATGCATAATTCCAGTTAGCCTGTGAGATTCCCTCTTTTCCCGGAACCCACATATGATTTCTAAGGTCTCTGCCATCGACGTCTGCTCCCATCCAGATCAGAATGGTATACATATGCCCGCTGGGGTTGTATTCGTAATTAGGAATATTGGGAGTAATAGTTTGATTAAAATTAAATTTGGTGTCAAAGATCAGTTTTTCACCCAGATGATTTTCAGAAGAAAAGTTGAAACCATAACGCTTCAGCTCCGAGCCCGGAATTCGGTCATCATAATTCATGAAATTTCCGGATAATCTGTAAACGTCTTTATTGTTTTTGTAGCTTATCGCAAAACTGTTGTTGTTGATCACGGCAGGCTTTAGAAATGTAGCTAAGTTATCGTGATATTTCCAGTCGATCGGAACTCTTTCGTATCTTGATTTATCATTGTACTGTGTTCCGGTCACCGCACCATACCAGGGAATTGTCTGCCCAGTCACCTTATCGCGGATTGGGCTGTTCCATTGGGCGATTTTCAGTCCCGGAACAAATTTTGGTCCCCAGATCATATCCCCATCATTCACACCACCGTCTGCGCCGTCCCAGAATTCATACTTTCCCTGTGAACCGTTTCCATATTCGTTTTGGGTTTTTGGAAGATTGGTAAACCCTGCTGTGACCATCGTATTTTGAGAGAACTCTACAGAAAAGCCATTCTTTTTGGCACTTTTTGTTGTAATAAGAACAGCTCCGTATCTACCTCTGGAACCATACAGCGCAGAGGCTGTTGCTCCCTTAAGAACGTTGATGTTGGCGATATTATTAGGATCCAGATTTTGAAAGACTTCCTTTTCGACAATCACACCGTCAATGACAAAAACAAGATTGGAATTTCCTCTCAGCGTAAACTCTGGAGCCTGCTGCATTCCGGTAGGGTTAGAAACATTCAGACCGGCTACCTGTCCAGAGAATAAATTTCCGATACTTGGAGTGGTAATAGTCTCAAACTGTTTTGTACCTACTTCCTGAGTGGCATATCCTATCTTTTCTTTCTTTTTGGCAATACCCAGGGCGGTAATTACCACACCTTCGATCTGTTTTTCGTTAGCTTTTTTCAAAACCACAGTATATTGTCTTCTTGCAGAAACTTCTACTGTATACATTGAAAAGTCAGGAGCATAAAATTCAAGAATATCTTTAGGATTGGCGGAGATTGTAAAATTACCATTTTCATCAGTCACCGTGGTTTTTCCGGTATTCTTGTCGGTAATATTTACTCCGGATACACTGGAACCGCTTTCGGATTTTACATTTCCGGAAATGTTAATTTCTTGGGCAGTAAGATAAAGGGGAAGTAAAAAAACTGCAAAGGAAGCAAAAGTCTTCTTCATTTTTTTGAAGACAAATTTAGCGGAGCAGTGTTACCAGTATTTTAAGGTGGTATTAAAATAAAAATACGATTTTAATATTCTTTAACAGAAATATTTAACATAATAATAAAGCAAAAGCATGTACTATATTTTGATATTTTGTTTTTTTTATATTATATAGTATTATTTTAATTTATAGTTTTTTGAGAGATCAGCGTCCATTCTTCAGTAGTTCTGCCGGGTTATTCTACATGCTTTTAGATCTGGGTATATGAGATATATCTTTCTAGAATCTACTCAGGATTCCCCAGTGGATTTTAATATCATTAAATTTAAATGGATTTCCAAATTCATTACCATTTGAAAGCTGGAAACTCATCAGACCGATCGGGATAAAAAAGTTAAATCCAAGACCTACACTGTAAAGCTTTGGCTTGACGTTTAAAGACTTATTGTTGAGCTGGCCATATTGTCCAAAGAAGTCAAAGAATGCTTGGTTTCCAATGAGATAACGGTATTCCAAACCTGCGTAATAATAAAAATCAGCGGCAAGGGATTTCTCATTGAAACCCCGCATGGAATTCCATCCCCCGAAGCGGTATAATTCATTCGCCGAGAACTCAACCTTAGAATCCATCATAGCACCTTCCGCTTTTATATTGAGGAAATGATTTCCGGAAATATGGTAATTGTGCTCCCCAAAGAAATAAAACTGGTTCTGGGCGGCCTTAATATCCTCCTTCGTATAGGTTGTTGTCAGATAATCATATCCGGCATTGATCCTTGTTTTGTATAGAAAAAGATCTATGTCGGTAGGTTCTGTCATTTCAAACCAGATTCCGAGACCTTTCTTATTATAATCTTTTCCCTGGACATATAAGGCATCAATAATACTGGAGGATTCCAGCGTTCCTCTGAGCCCGATTTTGTTTCGGTTATTGATATGATAGTAGAAAGCCGGAAGAAACTTTACGTTCGCAAAAGTAGAATCCTGTCTGAAAATATTGACTTTCAGATTCATTCCTACATTCGATTTAAGCAGATAAGGGATATCAGTCTGAAGGTCAAAAGTCTGCCCTTTATCCGGGTTTCTCTGCCAGTATAGATTTACCGTTTCAAATCCATTGAACATATTTCTGAAATTTACATTCAGGGTTCCGTTCAGGGTAAATTTCTCTGTTTTATCATTTCCAAAACCAATTACACCGTCAAAGGTATTCGTCTTTTTCTTTTCCATAAACAGATAGATGCTTGTGGAATCTTTGGTGAATAATGTTTGGGGTGGGCGTTCAAGTGTCACAAAGGCATGACTCTGGAAATTTTTACTGATGGCCAGAAGATTTTTGTCGTCGTAGTTTTTTCCTTTAAATTCCTTTTCCAGGTTTTTGATAAATCTTTTAGGCACCCTTTCATAACCTTTCACTACAAAACCGTCAATGGTACGTTTGTCATTTTTATTGATATCCAGCTCTATGATGGGATAACCATTTTTCTGACCTTTATATTTAGATTTGAGGCGGCTGAAAGAGTAGCCGTCATCAATATATCTTTTGTTGATATTTTTCTTTGTTGAATCTAAGTTTTTCGTAAAAAAATCTTTCTGGATCTTTAATTTCTGTGCAATGGAATCAGAAAGTTCTACATACGTTTCGTTAAAATTTTTTCCCTTCTCGTAGAAAATTTCAGTACTGTCACCTTTTACTTTTACATCCTTCAGTTTAGTGAAGAAATAATTACTCTGGGATAGAGAATCCAGAAACTTAACCGCCGAAACAGAATCTTTTGCTTTTTTTCTAACATTAGTTTCGGTGTCGATGAGCCAATACTGTTTCTTCTGCGCTTGTACAAAAACGCAGAACAGGATAAAAAATATTTTTAGAAATAACTTCAAATGCTCAATTTATTTAAACCATTAATAGGTGTTTTAAGAATTGATTTAAGTTGATGTTCAACATAAAAAGCTCCCTTAATTCTTCTTAGCAACTTAGTGCAGCTTAATGGTTCAAACTTAGTTTAAATAATTTTTTTTAATAACTGAAATTAATCGAGTTTATTATATTTCTTCATCAGATTCTCGTACGTTCCCTGAGGAAGAATCCATTTCAACGGAACCCCGATCTTCTGTCCGAATTTACCAAAATAATAATGTGCTTTCCATTTATTCTTATTCAAGAGACTTTCCACGTAAGCAGCTACTTCAAGAGGTTCCGTTCCATCGCCCACGTGTGAGTTCATCAATGCATAAACTTTATCGAATACATTTTTATACGGAGCCGAAACAGGAGTTCTTACCCGGTTCTCTGCAATATTTGTCTTGATATCACCCAGATGCAGTGAGCAGACCTCAATATTCCACGGGTAAACTTCATACCTCATCGCTTCAGTAACCTTGTCTAATGCAGATTTTGAGGCAGAATAAAAACCACGGAACGGAAGTCCCATTTCACTTCCAATGCTGGAAACATTGATGATTTTCCCAAATTTATTTTCACGCATTTTCGGAAGAACAGCGCTCATCATCTGGACAGCACCTACAAGATTCAGATTGAATAGTTTCAAAATATCTTCTTTGGTAGAATCTTCTACAGCTCCTACCATTCCCATTCCTGCATTGTTGATCAGAACATCAATCCTTGATTCAGTTTTTAAAACTTCTGCAATAGCATTCAGAACGGCAGTGTTATCAGTAACATCCGTTGGAATAGAAGTGAAATATTGGCTTTCCGTATGCTTTCGGCTTAAACCGTATACTTTATGTCCTTTCTTTCCGAAATATTCAGCCAGTACAAAACCTATTCCTGATGAGGTTCCAGTGATGATAATAGTCATTGAATTGTTTATAATTTTTTGTTCCGGGTACTGATAGACAGTTCTTTGTCGAGCGTCTCAGCGTAAACCGTATTTTCAGCAAATGTAAAAAAAGAAAAGTGAACTCTCTTACTTATTGCATATAAAATAAATCTCCCTTCAGGTTGCTTGTAACCAGACCGTTTAAACTTAAAATAAAGTTAATAGTGAAGGTGTGCATCATCTCAGTAGAATTATTACTTTATTAAGTGTATGTTATTGATAGTTAATTATTTGAGTTATTGTGATTAATTTTTATAGTTTAAGATCGCCAATATTTCTTAATAAAAACATAAGAAAATCTTAATCAACTCCGGACTTGGGCTGTTCTAATTTTGCCTCTAATAAAAAAGGTTGAAATGAATGTACTTAAAATCCCGGTCTCTGTTAGTTATTTAACGGGACGGGTTTTGTTGATCAGCGCTATCTCTGTCTCTCCGATCCTATTGTCTCAAAAACAGGACAGTCTGAAAGAAAAATCCATTGATGAGGTTGTGGTTGTAGGATATGGAACACAAAAGAAAAGTAAGGTGTCAGGAGCGGTTTCCGAAGCTTCACTGGATAAGCTTACTTCAAGATCTTTATCCGGAGTAGGAGAAGTACTTCAGGGAAAAGCTCCCGGAGTCACGGTGATTAATGAAGGCGGAGATCCCAATGGAACTCCAAAAGTGAATATCCGTGGATTAGGAGGAATTAACGGTGAAACACCGCTTTATGTAATTGACGGTGTGGTTTTTAACGGGACCCCATCGATAAACCCCAATGATATTCAGGATATCTCTGTACTAAAGGATGCCTCGGCCGCCATTTATGGAGCCAGATCTTCAGGAGGTGTGATCCTTATTACTACCAAAAGAGGAAAGAAAGGAGCACTTACCGTAGACTTCGATGTTAAATACGGAGTGAATAATGCCTGGAAAATGAAAGAATCTCTGAATGCTGCCGAATTCCAGGATGTAATGTATAAAGCTTACGAGAATGCAGGTAAGCTAAGCAGTTTGCCGATTGCTTTCAATTCAGAGAAATATGCAGATGGAAGAGTGACCAGGACCGATTGGATGAAAGAGATTTTCCGTACAGGAACTATTCAGGAATATGATGTGAATGTAAACGGAGGAAGTGAGAAATCCCGATTCTTTGTGGGAATGAACCATAGAAATATAGAAGGAATTTTGCTCAATACTCAGGCAAAGCGTTACAATTTCAGAGTCAATTCTGAACACAAAATCAAAGACTGGCTGACGATCGGGGAAAATATGTACTACAACTATTCCGATGGAAATACAGCCGATACCAAAAGTGGTTATACAGGAGCCTTGATTGCAGCGATGTATTATCCACCCAATGTACCAGCCTATACACCTTCCGGAGCTTTTTCCGGATTGCCGATTGATGTAGCCGGAGGTTATGGAGATATGATCAATCCTGTCGCTTACCTTCAGAGAATCAGTATCAGAAATCCGACCCATGAAATTCTCATCAATCCTTATGCAGAAATCAGCTTAGCTAAAAATTTAAAGTTCAGATCCAATTTTTCCCAGACATTCAAAATAGGAACGGTTAAAAATTTCACCTACAGAGTTCTGGAAGTAGGGAAAATTTTTGACACTAATAATCTGGAATATCAGTCGAACAATTCTTCTACCTCTTTAGCAGAACAGCTTCTTACCTATAAAACAAACTTTGGACAGCATAATTTTGATTTCCTGGGCGGATTCACTTTCCAGAAAACAATTGAAGAAGGATTTTTGGCCAAAGCGTATGACTTCAGAAGTGAGTCGGAGGTTTTCCAGCATCTTCAGAATGCAGCAGATACCAACAAAGATGTTTCCAGTTATAAATACCAGCAGGCTTTGGTCTCTTATCTGGCGAGAGTAAACTATGATTATGCAGGGAAGTATGTGATCAGCTTATTAGGGCGAAGAGACGGTTCTTCACTGGTCGCGAAGCAGAATCGATTTGCTAATTATTATGCGCTTTCCGGTGCCTGGGTAGCATCTAAAGAAAACTTTATGCAGGATATTTCCTGGCTGTCGAATCTGAAACTGAGAGGAAGCTACGGTATTTTAGGGAACCTTGGCGGTATTTCTCCACAGGCGGTTAATCCTTTAATGATCAGAGACAATAATGTTATTTTTGGTCAGGATCCTTCCCAGAATATTGCCTACTATGCAACCACACGTCCGAACCCCAACTTGAAATGGGGAAAATCTGAACAGACCAACCTGGGAGTAGATGCATCATTCCTCCATAACAGTCTTTCCCTGCAGTTTGATTACTTCGTGAAAAATTCAAGAGATCAGATTTTCAATGTGAGTTTACCGAGTACGGCAACATACAATAATCAGTATATCAATGCCGGATTATTCCAGGATAAAGGTTATGAGCTTGGAATCAATTACAACGGAAAAAGAACGGAAGATTTCACTTATTCCGTGGGAGTTACATTTAGTCAACTAAAAAATACGGTAAAACAATTGGCCGACGTGGATGAGATTTTTATCAACAGCAACGGAGTAAGAGGAGTATTAAAACCAACGCGTATCAAAGTAGGTGAATCTCTGTATTCTTATTATGGGTATAAAACAGGAGGTATATTCCAGTCACAGGAAGAGATCAATAATTATAAAGATGCCAATGGAAACCTTATTCAGCCCAATGCCAAGCCGGGAGATATTAAATTCCTGAAAAAGGATGGAAATACAGGGGTTTTAAATAACAACGATTTTGTAAATCTGGGAAATCCCTATCCGAAATTTTCTTACGGTCTCTCCTACAATATGACCTGGAAAAGTTTTGACCTGAACGTATTCTTCCAGGGAGTTTACGGAAATAAGATATTCAACGGGATGAAGTTTGTATCGTTAAATCCGGGAGGAACGGGACAGAATTACAATATGGACCGGGATATCCTCAATGCCTGGACTCCGCAGAATACCAATACAGATATTCCAAGGCTCGTCCATGGTGATCCGAGTGGGAATTACTCAAAAGTATCAGACTTCTATGTTGAAGATGGATCTTACCTGAGACTCAAAAACCTGACGGTCGGCTATTCATTACCAAAAGATATTTACAGCAGGATCAATGTCAACAGGCTTAGAATTTATGTGACCACCAACAACTTATTCACCATCACAAAATATACCGGATTTGATCCTGAGGTTGGAATGGATACCTATGGAGTAGACACCGGAAGATATCCGCAGTCAAGGTCATTTATTTTTGGGGTAGAAGTAGGGCTATAATTTTAAAAGATAAAAAATAATAAGATGAAATTTTTCAATAAAATAATTTTAGTATCTGGGATATCCGCTTTGATGTTATCATGTACCAATGAGCTGGATATCCAGCCGGAAGGAACACCTACGGAAGCAAGTTTCTGGAAAACGGAAAATGATCTGGTGACCGGAGCGAATGCCATGTATAAACCTCTGTTTGACGGAGAGTTTTATGGAAGAGGATTTTTCTGGTTTATCAATGCCAGTGATGATATGGTGACAGGAAGAGCGAAAAGTGAAGCAGATAATGCCAAAAACTTCAGCAGCAATTATATTGCGGCAGGTGATCTTGAAACCCAATGGAATAAAAGATTTAATGTTATTGGAGTTGCCAACCGGGTGATCCGTAATATTGATAATATTCAGGCACCGGCTGCCGTTAAGAATAAATATCTGGGAGAAGCTTTATTTATGAGCAGCAGAATGTATTTCGAGCTGGCTTATAATTACGGAAATGAAAAAGCAGGAATCCCCATTATAGACCGGACAAAAGAGCCTGATCCGAATCCGATTCCCCGTGCAGCGAATGTGAAAGACAACTATAATTATATTGTCAATGATCTCAAAAAAGCTGCGGAATTACTTCCTTCACAGGAAGAGCTTTCTCCTAAAGATTACGGTAGACCACATAAAGCAGCAGCCTGGGCACTGCTTGCTAAAGTGTATCTGTTTATGGAAGACTGGAAGAACGCAGAGTTTTGGGCTAACGAAGTAATGACCAAAGGGAATAGAAAACTGCTTGGAAATTTTGCCGATGTTTTTAAATCTGAAAATAATTACAGCACAGAATATATCTGGTCGCTGCCAGGAACTCCAAAATTTACTTCATGGGGAAGTATCCTTCCGGGTGTCATGCTCGAAAATAAAGGCTGGGGAGAGTATAATGGCTGGGGATATTTTCAGCCGACGAAAGAATTGTATGATGAGTACGAAGCAGGAGATGCAAGAAGAAGTGCGACCATTCTGAAATTGGGCGATCAGTTTACTTTTAATGGAAAAACAAGAACATATGCATCTACGAATTCCCTGACAGGTTATCAGTTCAATAAATATATGGACGCTTTCAAATATACACTGAACAGCAGTCACGTAAGCGCAAATGGAGATTATCCATGTACGGATCTTGCCGTTCCGATCATGCGTTATTCGGAAGTGATTCTGATAAAAGCAGAAGCTTTGTTGAAGCAGGGGCAGAACGCTGATCAGGAAATTAATATGATAAGACTGCGCGCTGGTCTTCTTCCAAAAACAGGATGCACAATGGCTGATCTGAAACATGAAAGACGTTGTGAACTGGCAGGCGAATGGGCAGACAGACACAGAGATCTTGTTCGCTGGGGAGATGCCAAAAGTACCTACGCCAAAGCACTTCATGGTATTAATGGCAATGAAGTATGGGCTCCAAGAACCTTCAACCCGGCAGTACATAGCGTATGGGCAGTTCCGCAGGTTGAAATCGTCAACAGCCATGGCGTCATTAAACAAAATGAAGGGTGGTAACATTTTAACATAGATATATACCGTATCATTGTGGAGGTTCTGCAGTGATACGGTTTTTTTTAATCGTATTATGAAATTATCAAAAAAAATAGCAGCCGTACTGGCTTTTGGTGTATTTGCTCAAAACCAGGCACAGAATTTTCTGAAATATAATGTGGGCAATGCCCATTCACACAATGATTATCAGCAGGAGATACCTTTTTGGGAAGCGTATTACGCTCATTTTGGTTCCATTGAAGCAGATGTTTTTCTGGTAAAAGGAAAATTGTGGGTAGCCCACACAGAAAAAGAATTGTTACCAGACCGAACACTGGAAAAACTATACCTTGATCCAATATCGAAACATATCAAGCTGAATAATGGAAATATTTATCCCGATGTCAGTAAAAAGCTACAACTGCTGATCGACATTAAACAGGATTATAAAACATCTCTCAGCGCCCTGACAGCTACTTTGAAAAAATATCCTGAAATAACCAGCTGTCCCGGAATTAAAATTGTAATCACAGGCGGAAGACCTCAGCCTGGGGATTTTCAAAGTTATCCAAATTATATCTTTTTTGACGGAGATCTTGATACAAATTATACCCCTGATCAGCTGAAAAGAATCGGAATGTTCAGTGCTGACTTTCAGGAGTTGGTTAAATGGAACGGAAAAGGTATTCCAAGAGATGAGGAAACAGAAAAAATAAGAAAATCGGTAGAAAAGGCGCATACTCTGCAAAAACCTGTTCGATTCTATGGAGCACCCGATTTTACAAATGCCTGGATAAATCTGATGGATCTTGATGTAGATTATATCAATACCGACCACATCCCTGATCTCAAAAAGTTCATGAATACCATTCCTAAAAATTTTTATAAGAATACAAAGGAGTATGAGATTTACAAACCCACCTATAAAACAGATGGGATCAGCAGGAAAGTTAAAAACATTATTTTGCTGATTCCGGACGGCACATCTCTGCCGCAGTATTATGCTGCTTTTACTGCCAATAAAGGAAAACTGAATGTTTTTAATATGAAATCAACCGGACTTTCCAAGACCAATTCTTCCAATGCTTACATCACGGATTCTGCACCGGGATCCACAGCATTTGCAACCGGAGTAAAAACCAAAAATACATTTGTAGGCGTTGATGATAATGGAAAAGCTCTGGCTCAGATTCCGGATATTATAGCGGATAAAGGAATGGTTTCCGGATTAATTTCGACAGGAGATATTACCGATGCAACACCGGCAGATTTCTATGCCCATTCAGACAACAGAAACAGCTCTGAACCTATTCTGAGAGATTTTGTAAGTTCTAAAACTAAAATATTAATCGGAGGACCTACAGCTGGTTTGAGTCAGGAAAATATACAAAAGATCAGAGAGGCGAAGATTGATTTTTACCGGGATCTGAAATCAGTAGGTAAAACAAACAACCGTACCTTGGTAATTGATCCCTTGGCTTCACAGAGAGTAAGCAGCGGAAGAGGAAACTGGCTGGCTGATGCTTTCGATCTTACTTTAAATAATTTAAAAGAAAATAAAAAAGGTTTCTTTATGATGGTAGAAGCTTCACAGACAGATGGAGGAGGCCACAGCAATAATCTTGAGCAGCTGGTTACCGAATTACTCGATTTTGATCATGTAGTAGGAAAAGCCATGAAGTTTGCCGATGAAAATAAAGAAACGCTGGTCATCGTTGTTGGAGATCATGAAACCGGAGGTTTAACCTTGTTAGACGGAAGTCTTAAAGACGGTTGGGTTTTTGGTAATTTCAGTACTAACGATCATACTTCAATTCCGTCAAGTGTATTTGCTTACGGACCCAATTCTCAGGAATTCACCGGACTGTTTGAAAATACTGAGGTCTTTAATAAGATACTGGAAGCTTACGGAATCCGAAAGTAAAAGTTATTCATAAATTGTGGATAACTCTGTGGATAAGTATGTGGACAACAAAAAGAAGAAATGAGCAGAATACGACTTCTGCTCATTTATATTGTTGATTATCAGTAAAAAATATCTTTTTTTAAGCCGGGTATTTTAAATTTGTTTTCCCCAATCCTGAAATTGTTCATTTTGATCAATGCCTTAAATGGATGGGTAAATTCTTTGTGAATATCTTCTGGGATCACTCTTTCATCCTCATCACAGGATGCGTGTTCTTCATCAACAATTACTTTTCCCGTTGAGAAATTGATCTCGTTCAGATAATCGAAGTCGCACGTGTCTTCAAACCTGTCATAGGATCCGATGAGGTAAAAATCACCGTTCTGAAATCTGAAGGTATGTTTATAAGTTTGGGTGTGTCTCGAATTTGTATTGAATATTTGAGTAATAGAAAGGCTGTTATTTTTAATAGATATTTCTGGCGGCGCATTGTCTTCCGGATAAAAACCCATTCCACTGGAAAAAAGAAGCGTGTTGTTTTCCTTCCATATTTTCAGTGTTCCGTCTATAGTCTTTAAGATGTACAATGTTCGCGGAAAATCCTCACGGTCATTTTTTTTGACCATTTTATCCGTATTGAAAATGATCACCGTTTCATCCTTTCCGTCTTTGTCCAGATCTCCCTTAGCTTGCGAAATTTTTTGATAGCCTTTCGGAACTTTAAAATCTTTCAGGCTCTGGGCATGAAGTACAACCAATAGCAGAGAAGTGGCGAGGGAGAAAAGTTGTTTCATTGTAACAGGATTAAGCTATGAGCCAAAATCTTCTTTCTTTACATCTGTGTCTTCCAGATTACACATGCATCCTTTGATGGTTTTGTAAACCCCTGTAATGTCAGTTTCTTTTCCTTTGCTGTCAGTCACAGTAACACCTGTAGAAAACGATTCGTCTTCTGCAGAATACGTTCTGAACAGTTGATATTTGTAATTGTTTTTAATAAAAGTAAGATAGTTGAGGTCCATGCCTGCATTTTGTTTTCCGCCGCCTCTATGGTAAGAACTGTAGGTAAACTGCTTCCAGCTTTCTTTAGTTCTTGTGGCCGGAAATTCCATTTCTACCCGATCTTTACTTCCAAATCTGTATTGAATGTATTCATTCTTTTTATCTTTAACCAAAGACATCGTCTTTCCGCTTTTGGTTTGAAATGAAAAAATTGTTTCTTCATTAGGCAACAGATACTGTGCCCAAAAAAGCATGGGAAACATCATCAAAAAAAACACGAAATGCTTTCTCATTATGGTGGTTATTTTCAAATTAATTGATCATTACATCATTTAAATCTTTCCAGAACATCGGATAAGATTTTTCCACCACATCTTCCTCCTCAATATGGAGTTCTTTAATCAGGCAGAACGGAGCAAAGCTCATGGCCATCCGGTGATCCTGATAAGTTTTTATAGAAATATGTTCTTCCGGTTCTCCAAAACCAACCGACTGAATGGTAAGGTCGGTGATCTCTGTATCGGTTCCCAGTTTTTTAAGTTCATTATACAAAGCCTGAAGTCTGTCGGTTTCTTTCACCCGTAAAGTTCCCAGTCCGGAAATTTCGAACGGAATTTTTAATGCTGCTGCCGTTACACAAAGTGTTTGTGCAATATCAGGACAGTTGTTCATATCCAGGATGATTTTTTCCGGGAAAGAAAAATTGTCTTCGGGTTGAAGAGTGATCTTATGTTCATCTTCCGTAAAGATGGTTTTAATGCCGAAAAAGTCTTCATAAATCTTAGCGATGGCTGAATCTCCCTGGGTAGATTTTTTGTAAAAACTTTTCAGATGGATGGTTTCGCGTCCCAACGCGCAGATCGAGTAAAAATAAGAAGCGGAACTCCAGTCGCTTTCCACTTCATAATTGGTGGCAGCCAATTGATCATTTGTAGTAAAAGGCTCCACTTTAATAGTATTTCCTTCAAAACTGTTTCTTATTCCGAATCGGGTCAGAATATCCAGTGTCATTTCAATATAGGATCTGGAGGTTACTTCACCTACCAGATTTATTTCCAGTCCGTTTTCCAGTTTTCCGGCAATCAGAAGGAGGGAGGTGATGAACTGGCTGGATATATTAGCAGGAACGTTCACCTGCTTTTGGGTAATTTTCTTTCCTATAATTTTTAAAGGTGGGAAACCTTCATTTTCTAAATACTCGATGTCTGCACCTAAGTCTCTCAAAGCGCTTACCAGATTTTTGATCGGTCTTTCTTTCATCCTTTTGGATCCGGTAAGAACAGTGGTTTTTCCTTCGGATATCGAATAATAAGACGCAAGAAAACGCATGGCGGTTCCTGCATGGTGAATATCTACTGTTTCTGTATTTTCAGACAGTGCTTTTTTTAGAAGCTGTGTGTCCTGGGAATTAGATAAATTCCCAATCTGTATGTTTTTAAACAAACTTTCCAAAATCAACAAACGATTCGAAATGCTTTTCGAACCGCTGATCTGAACTGTTTTATCTCCTGATAATTTTGATTTTTCTAACTTCATTGTTTCTTCAAATTAAAGACATCAGACAACAGATTTCAGATATCAAACTCTTATTGTTCTGTTATCTGAAATCTGTTGCCTTGTATCTTATTTTAATTTTTCATTATTCTGATGCCGCTCTTTATCACGGTCAGTTTTAACCTTCATTTTTTTGTCGAAAGCTTCCTGCAGATTAACGCCCGTCTGGTTGGCTAAACATAAGGTTACAAACAATACATCTGCCAGCTCTTCCCCAAGGTCTTTGCTTTTATCGCTTTCTTTTTCGCTCTGTTCGCCATATCTTCTGGCAATAATGCGGGCTACTTCGCCTACCTCTTCGGTGAGCATAGCCATATTGGTCAGTTCATTAAAATATCGAACGCCAATGGTTTTGATCCATTCGTCTACCTGCTGTTGCAGTTGTGCAATTTCCATTATTGATAAGCTCCAAGTGTGGGGTTAGTTGTTCTCGATGCATTCACAATATCAAGAGGTACAGTTCCAGCTACCGTTAGATTTCCTTTTCCTCTTGCCGGAGAAGCTGGTTTTACCCTTAAATTCATCTTAGCTGCAAAATAATTAAGGAACTGAGGATCCACATTTTTGATACTTTGTACGACATTCGCGCTGGTGTCGAAATTAAATCCGGCTTCCGGTATCCCTGAATATTTAATCAGCGAGTTCTGGATTAGAAACTCAAACTGCTGTCCGGGTGTCTGTTCAAGATTAACAGAGTTATCTCTGTCTGAGTAAACAATACTGTTTTTTATATCAAGACGCTGAAGAGCTCCCTGTTCTGTAGTTCCTGCTGCATTTTTCCATTCATTGGCTGCCGTAATTCCGTTCCTGTTAAATGATCCCATTGTTTTAGAATAATTCGCAATGGTAGAATGGGTGTAGCTGTGGTTTCCTCCTCTGAAGATTCCGATGCATGATTCACCGCAGTTATTCATTACCAAATTTTTTGCAGTAACTGTTGAACCTACAGCATAAATACCATATTCGAAGAAGTTATGAATAAATGAATTGCTGATATTCGCAGTATTCTGTTTCATATCCAGTCCTCTGGTTCCTCCGAAAAGGCGGGCAAAATTCATATTAAGATTAGAATTAGCGTCCATTCTGATAGAATTCCAGTTTTTAGGGAGTGTATCATGAGCGAGATCATTTCTGTCTCCTCGAAGGATTACTTCGTCATTCAGAGCTCCGTTGATATTTAAAGTGGCTCCGGTGGAAACTTTCATCCCGCTGTTTGTATGGAAATAAACTTTGGTTCCTGGTTGGATGTCCAGTGTAATATTAGGATTGATGGTAAGGTTACCATAAATGATCTTAGCTTTCGTTTTATCCCAAACTGTGTGATTAGAGATAACATTGGGATTGGTAGGAGTTTCGATAAAAAATTCTGCATCCTGAACGACTGAGAATAAAGTAACATGCTGCTGTCCTGCACCACTGTTGAATAGAATTTTATCTTCGGCAATCGCTTCAGGACCTGTTGCCTGAGGAGCAATTTCAACGAAAATATACATACTGTCTTTCTTTCTTAAAGGTACATCTTTAAAATCATAGCCAGGTTTCCCGTCTACATTGATCCTATATAATGATGCACTTCCTTTTTCCAGATTAATTCTTGGGATGAGAACATCCTTGTCTTCATTATTATATACTTTTACTAAATAAGTTTCAGAACGTACCTGATGATAAACAGTATCACAAAATACCGTGTCCTTTGAAAAACGTAACTGCTGTGAGGGTGCATCAAAAGTAATATCGTCTTTATTACATGATACCGCTACAAGAAGCATCCAGAAAGAAAAAGCCAGTAATAGTTTGAATTTCATCGAAATTATAGTTTAAATAGATTTCAAATTTAACGAAAATACTTTGAATTTCTTATCAATAAAAAAAATTGGATAGAGTATTTGGATATTTAAAAAAATATTGTATTTTTGCACCCTAAAATTAGCAGAGAAATACCATTACTATTTCGAAAGCAAACTTTAATTTTTTAAAAATTGTATTATGAAAAAAGGAATCCACCCAGAAAATTATAGACTTGTTGTTTTCAAAGATATGAGTAACGACGACGTGTTTCTTTGTAAGTCTACTGCAGAAACAAAAGATACTATCGAATTCGAAGGACAAGAGTACCCATTGATCAAAATGGAAATCTCTTCAACTTCTCACCCTTTCTACACAGGTAAAGTGAAGTTAGTTGACACTGCAGGTAGAGTTGATAAGTTTATGAACAAATACAAAAAATTCGCTAAGTAATTTTTTGTTACCCAACATACTGAAGTCTTCCAATTTATTGGGAGACTTTTTTTTGTTATAGAAGTTAATTTGTGCATGATCTCTATAAATAGGAATTGTATTCTTTCATACAAAAAAAAACAAATATTATTACTGAGGCTTTCATTAACTAATGTCTAGCTTCTAACATCTAATTTCTATTTCAAGCTATTTTTGTATTTTTGTTCTGAGTAGAAATTAGGTTCTGTAAGTATATTGTAAAGTACAAGACTTCCAGTATCCAAATTCTTACTTCTAATCTCAAACTTCTATATTACAATGCAACTAGTATTTTCCGATGCCCAGTATTGGGAAGATTTTCTTCCACTTACCTTTACCCGTCCTGTTGCCGCAATGCGATGCGGAATCCTGACTTTTTCTGAACGATGGCAAAAAATATTGCAGAATACCGAAGTCTCTTATTTTACCGAAAACTATCTTCAGGATAAATTTAAAAATCCGGAAGAAAAAGAAAGTCTCTTTTTGGTTACGAATTTTTTGCCTACTGAAACCGTGATTCAGCAGATTAAGGACCTTAAACAGGGTGAAGCTCTCGTTTACGAAGATGAACTGATCGCGGCAAGAATTAATATGAAAGATTTTTCTCTGAATCAGATTGAAAAGATGACGGATATAAAAGAGGAATTAACCTTTTTTAAAAAACCGACAGATTTATTTACCTACAATCATCTTGCAATCAATTTTGATTTCGAATTGCTTACGGAGGGGAGAGTGTCACAGGAACTTTCTGCTACCAACGGTTTTTTGGGTGACAAAAAAGATCTTTTCATTGAAGAAGGGGCACAGATAGAATTTTCTACTATCAATACAAAGACCGGAAGGATTTATATCGGAAAAAATGCTGAGGTGATGGAAGGTTGTAATCTTCGTGGACCGATATCATTGGGAGAGGATTCTAAATTTAATTTAGGATCAAAAATTTACGGAGCGACTACGGTAGGCCCTCATTGTAAAGTAGGAGGCGAAGTGAATAATATTATCATATTTGGCTACTCAAGTAAGGGACATGAAGGATTTGTTGGGAATTCGGTGATTGGTGAATGGTGTAATTTCGGAGCAGATACCAATTCTTCTAACCTTAAAAATAATTACAGCCCGGTCAAACTTTGGAACTACAGAACAAAAGCGTTTGAAGATACAGGACTTCAGTTTGCAGGACTTATCATGGGAGATCACTCGAAAACAGCAATCAACACCCAATTGAATACAGGAACTGTAATAGGCGTGGCTTCCAATATATTTAAACCAGGTTTTCCTCCTAATCTTGTGGAGAACTTTTCATGGGGAGGATGTAAAGATGATGAAAGATTTAAACTGGACAAAGCTTATGAAGTGGCAGAAAGAGCAATGGCCAGAAGAAAAGTACCTTTAACAGATGATGATAAAGCAATTTTAAAATATATTTTTAATACCTATTAATATGTAAAGCCTCCATTTGGGAGGCTTTTTATGTTATTGCTGCTTGTAAGCAGAATCTGTTTTTCATCTTATTGTAGAGAACTGCAGATAATTGATTTGTCAGTCTGCAGAGTATAATTGATGTAGATAAAAAATGTATAAAGATTAATATTTCAAAATTTTCTTTCAAAAATAGAAAAAATAAGTATTTTTATAAAATTCATTAAAATGCCTTTGTATACAGCTTTTATGAACTTATTGAGAAAATAAAATGAAAGAAATATCAATTATTTTATATTGTAGTGTAATAGAATTAAGATTTTAATTGTCTTACTAATAGAAACAAAACTCATGACCCAAGAAACTTTCAAGAATACGGTGTTTATTCTCAAAGACGAGATGTATCGTTTTGCGAAAAGATTTGTCATGAGCAGTGATGAAGCAGAGGATGTGGTGCAGGACCTGATGATAAAGTTCTGGCAGAAGAAGGAGGAACTGGAAAAGTTTGGGAATTTAAAATCTTATGCTTTGAAATCTGTCCGGAACGAATGCCTGAACCGCCTGAAGCACCACGATGTGAAGTTGGGATTTGCAGATTTGCAACTTCACCGCTCAGAATTGTACAGCATGGATATCAATAATCTGAAGGAGTATATTATAGGGTTTATCAACCAGCTCCCGGAAAAGCAGAGAATGGTGATCCATATGAAAGATGTAGAAGAATATGAAGTCTCCGAGATTTCTGAAATGCTGGAAATGGAAGAAAACGCAGTAAGAGTAAATCTGATGCGGGCGAGACAAAAAGTAAAAGAACAAATAACACAACTGATGAGTTATGAACAAAGATCAATTTCAGAATAAATACGACGAGATCTTCCAGGATATGAAGGAAGAAAAAATGGACTGGAGCTTTGACGATTTTCTTGCCAAAGCTGAAGGTGGAGTTCCCGATTCTGAAAAGGATGACGCTCCTATTATCCCACTCCAGAAGAATAAACCTTCTTTTCCGAAATGGTTTTGGATGGCAGCAGGCTTAGTCCTTCTCTTCAGTGTTGGCTTTTTCATTAACGATTACGGTAATGGTGTAAGTGAAAAGGAGCAATTTGTAAAAGAAGAGGTTTTAAAACAGAAATCAAAATTTATAGAAGAGAATAATGATCACAAGGAGCAGGTAGCTGTGAATCACACCGATTCAATTGCCGGAGCAAAAAAAGATTCTATATTTCAGGAAAATACAGTAGCAGAAAAAGATGTATTGGACGAAATCCTGCCGAAAAGAGGAAGACTGAAAAAAGAAGCGAAACCTAGATTTGTGAATAATTCTTCTTTTCAAAATAAAGCATTAAAAGATTCTACAGGCTATAAAAACTCTTATGTCATTGTAAACGGCAAAAGAATCGATAATGTAGAAGAGGCGATCAATGTGACGAAATATTCATTCCAGATATTTGCAAATAACGTTAGTGAAAAGTTAGTACAGCCTACAGTTGTAGACGACGATTATTAACCATTACAATATAGATTATGTACCTGATCAGGCAAAAATAATCAGCTTTAAGAAATAAAAATTGACTCATGAAAAAAATATTCATAATATTCGCACTTGCCTTTGCCAATTTCCTTACGGTATATGGACAGGAAGATAAGTTTGACAGGCTTTTTGAGAAATATCAGGAAGTGGAAGGGGTAACATCCATTAAAATTGCTAAGCCCATGTTTGGGATGTTAAGCAGTCTTAATATAGATGATTCACAACTGGAACAGATCAAACCGCTGCTGTCTAAAATTAACGGATTAAAAATTCTGATCACAGAAAATCCGGAGAAAGCTAATACCAAAGAAGGAATTCAGGTGCAGACCCATCTTTCCCAGCTAAGTAAGGATGTAGCCTCCTATCTGAAAACTCTGAATTACAGTGAGATCATGTCGGTCAATAATTCAGGAGCTAAGATTAAATTTCTTTCAGCAGAAGCAAAAGACGGAATACTCGATGATCTGTTGTTGAGCATTGATGGGGGCAAAGGAGAAAATATACTGGTGATGCTGGACGGGAAACTGTCTATGGATGATGTGAATAAGATCATTAATTCCAGCGAAACCAAAACAAGTTCTGTAACTACAACCAGAACAAGAACCAGCCTGACCTCTGAGAATAATTCCTCTTACCTAAATGGAGAGGCGAGAAATGTAGGTGCATTTTCAGGAATTCAGGTAAGTACAGGTGTCAATGTGGTTTTCAAACAGGAAAACACGACCAGTGTGAAGGTAATTGCTGATGCGGATAAACTTCAGTATGTGATCACAAAAGTGGAAAATGGAATTTTGAAAGTGTATATTGATAATAAAGGAACAAAAAATTTAAGATTCAAAAACTTAAGTGTTAACATTTCTTCTCCAAGAATGGACAATATCAAAGCATCTTCAGGATCTAACTTCAACGTAGTGAATTCTATAAAAGAAAACAGCCTGAGTATTGATGTTTCATCAGGAGCTAATGTGACAGGAGACTTTAAGATCTCCAATGCAGTTGATATTGACACTTCTTCAGGTTCAAATGTCAGAGCGGGAATTACAGCAGGAACTATTATGGTAAAAGCTTCCAGCGGATCCAATATAGCCATTGAAGGTAAAGCAGATTCAGGAGTTATAGATATAAGCAGCGGTGCTCTTTGTAAAGCAGACGGATTGAAACTCGATAATCTTGAAGCAGAAGCGACATCCGGAGGAAATCTTTCTGTAAATGTTTCCACGAGACTGAAAGTAAGAGCTTCATCAGGAGGACTGGTAAGATATAAAGGAAGACCTGAAATAGAATCCAATATCAGCAAAACATCTGGAGGGAATTTAAGACCTATGGATTAAAAATTGACAACCATGAAAACTTTAATTAATATTTTTTTAGGAATCTTTACAGTACTTATACTTCAGTCATGCATTGTTTCAGGAAGACCCAATATAGATTTCTTTAAGCAGTCAAGGTCTAATTATAAAGGAGCAACATTTGGAAGTTTTAATGTGCCTGTATTTCTGGCAAAACCTTTTATCAAGAAGGCGTTAAGGGAAGATGGTGAAAGTGAAGAAGTTATTGCTCTGATTAAAAAAGTTTCAAAAATTAAAGTCATGACCGTAAATAATGGGAGCAAAGCAATGCTGAATGATTATTCAAAATATTTAAATGATAATAATTTTGAAGATTGGGCAACCATTAAACACGATGGGGAAAATGTCAACGTGAGAGTAAAACAGAATGGAGAAACCATAAAAAATATGATGATCACCGTCAACTCAGATAAAGAATTGGTTTTCGTTGATGTGAGAGGGAGTTTTACAGCTGAAGATATTTCAAAAGTGATTAATGCAGCTACAGATAAGTAATTTATTACCCCTTAGTGAAAGTTGCATAAAAAGATATAACAAGTAGTTTCATACTACACTAATTATTTTGTACAGAAAGACCGTTCTTCATAAGAGCGGTTTTTCGATTTAAGTTATTGATTATTAATTTTTATTTAAACTATTGAAAAGGATTTTCATATCTCGTTTAAATAACCTAATTTTGCAAAGAAAGTAAAGATGTCTATTCATAACAAAATTGTAGAGACAGCCATCACTTTCGATGACGTTCTTCTAGTCCCTTCTTATTCAGAAGTTTTACCTAATCAGGTATCATTAAAATCAAGACTTACCGACAAAATAACACTGAATGTTCCGATAGTTTCTGCTGCGATGGACACAGTTACTGAAGGAGATCTGGCTATTGCTCTGGCGAGAGTGGGTGGTTTAGGTTTCATTCACAAAAACATGACGATTGCTGAGCAGGCTGCACAGGTAAACCGTGTAAAGCGTTCAGAAAACGGAATGATCTCCGATCCTGTTACCCTTTCAAAAGATCATACTTTGGCGGAAGCTAAGGAAACAATGGCGAAATATAAAATTTCCGGCCTTCCTGTGGTAGATGCAGATAATGTACTGATTGGAATCATTACCAACAGAGATGTAAAGTATCAGGAAAATCTTGATATGAAGGTTGAAGAGATCATGACCAAAGAAAATCTGATCACTTCTGATAAAAATACCAACCTTGAGAAAGCCAAAGAAATTCTTCTTAAAAGCAGAGTTGAAAAGCTTCCGATTGTAGATAAAGACAATAAGCTTGTAGGATTGATTACGATCAAGGATATTGACAATCAATTGGAATACCCGAATTCGAATAAAGATCAAAAAGGCCGTCTTATTGTAGGTGCCGGAGTTGGTGTTGGAGAAGATACAATGGCCAGAATTGAAGCATTGGTAAACGCTGGTGTTGATATCGTTGCCATTGATTCTGCACACGGGCATTCAAAAGGAGTTTTGGATAAAATTTCAGAAATAAGAAAAGCATACCCGGATTTAGATATCGTTGGTGGAAACATTGTAACGGCTGAAGCAGCGAAAGCTCTTATCGATGCAGGAGCAAATGTTCTTAAGGTAGGGGTGGGACCAGGTTCTATCTGTACAACCAGAGTAGTGGCAGGAGTAGGAGTACCTCAGTTGTCTGCTATCTATAATGTATACGAGTATGCTGCAGCTCAAAACGTAACGGTTATCGCTGACGGAGGAATCAAACTTTCGGGAGATATCGTAAAAGCAATTGCAAGTGGAGCAGGAGCAGTGATGCTGGGTTCTCTTTTAGCTGGAACTGATGAAGCTCCGGGAGAAGAGATTATTTTCCAGGGAAGAAAATTCAAATCCTATCAGGGAATGGGAAGTCTTTCTGCAATGAAAAGAGGTGGTAAAGAAAGATACTTCCAGAGTGAAGCTAAAAAATTCGTGCCGGAAGGAATTGAAGGTAGAGTTCCACATAAAGGAAAGTTAGAAGATGTGATCTTCCAGCTTACCGGAGGTCTGAGAGCCGGTATGGGATATTGTGGAGCCAAAGATATTGAAGCTTTACAGAAAGACACCAAAATGGTTATGATCACCGGAAGTGGATTGAAAGAATCTCACCCGCATGATGTAATCATCACACAGGAAGCACCGAATTATTCTTTCTAGAATATATTTAAACTATAAAAAAATGCTGCACAAAATCTGTGTGGCATTTTTTATTTCACGGTTTGTTTGGAGATCAATATGAAAAGTGTGTTTTTTAAAATTTAAATTAATTCTATGTTTTTACATAATTGTTGAATTTTACACCGTCTATTATTTGTTTTGATTCATATTTTCATTGCAATATTGCGAATTTTAGTTTAAAACATTATTTCTTTTTATAAATTGTGTGAATGGAATACTTAAATATTTGTAACAAAATTAGATTTTTACTACTAATGTGGGATGTATCTGTAGTTTAATTATTGATACTAATAAATAAGACTAATAAAATTTATAATTAAAATATTTTAAGAATGAAGAAAATTTTCCTTTATGGGGCCATGTTGCTTTCCGTTTCATTATCAGCACAACAAAAAAAAGATTGGTGTGACTTTGATATTGAACAGCGAGGGCATCAAAAAGATAACAAGGAAATTGATGAAATGATTCGCAATATCCGTAATCGTATTGTTAACTCCAATCAAAATAGAACAGCTAAAAATGGAGGTGCTTTTAAAACAGTGAATGGAGTTTATGAAATCCCTGTAGTGGTACACGTAATTGCACCTACGGGAGCTGCTATCGGATCCGCTTATAACAAGAGTGACGAGCAGATCCAGGCATGGCTGGATCGCTGTAATGCAATGTATGCTGGTACTTACCAGTGGGCTCAGGGAGTTCCTGCTGATTTTGGAGTGGCTGCTACAATGCCCATTAAATTAGTTTTGGCTAAAAGAGACCCTAATTGTAATGCGACCACAGGTATTGTTAGATACAATGGAGGGGCGCTTGCAGGATATGATACCTATGGGATAAAACGTAATGAAACAAATGGAGTTAGTACTGCCCAGGTAAAGACAATTGCTCCTCATTGGCCCGAAGCTTCTTACTTTAATATCTATATTATGAATAAAGTAGATGGTGGCGGCCAGTATGGAATTATGGGATGGGCAGGATTGCCTCAAAATCCTGATTCTTCATATGAATCTTTTATGAAATCTTTTGTAGTTACGTTACAGGATGATATTACTTTAGCGCATGAATTTGGACATAGTATGGGACTACTTCATACTTTCGGTAATGCAAATGCTGATGCCCCTCAGGGTACCAATGATGTAGCTTTTTGTCCTGCGCAGACTGATAATGACTGTACTAAAGATGATGATCAGGTTTGTGATACAGAAAGATCAAGAAGCTTACTTAATGATCCGGCTCCAACCAATAACAGTATAAATCTTTGTACAGGGGTGAATTATCAGGGAGTTCAGTATAATATGATGAACTATACAAATCCAAATGCCTTCAAATTTACAAATGGGCAGCATGACAAAGCAGCTACTTCTTTCTTTTTACTTAGAGGTTCTTTAAGCGCTTCACTTGGAGCAACAGCACCTGCACCTGCGTCAAATATTGGAACTCCTGTTGCAGCATGTGCTCCAACAGGGTTGACTACACTGGATAATTATTTTGTTGGACCTACTTTGGTTAAATTAGGAAGTATTAATAATGCCAGTACAGGAGTTTGGCAAAATGCACCTAGTTACTATGTGGATTATACAGGCGCAAGCTGTTTGAGAGCAACTTCTACACAACTTTTGGTAAGCCAGCCACACAACCTTCAGGTTAATGTTTCTGGTAGTGATAATGAAGTAAGAGCTTGGATTGATTTTAACAACAACGGAACTTTTGAAGCAGGGGAATTGGTAGCATCAGGAGATAATGTTGCAGCGGATCCTAGTACTTTAATCGGTATTTTTAATGCAACTTTTACGGCTCCGGCTTCTACAGTGCTTAATACTCCATTAAGAATGAGAGTAATGGTAGATGATGAGAATTCAAATATGACAGCTTGTGGGCAATTACAATACGGGCAGGCCGAGGATTATACCGTTAAATTTGTTACTGTTTTAGGAACCAGTGAAGTAAAGGCTGATAATAACGATCTTGTGATCTACCCTAACCCGGTTGCGACAGGTGACAATGTGTTTATCAAAGCTAAGAACGGCAAGAATTTAAAAGTTTCTATTTCTGATATGTCAGGAAGATTCGTGGCAAGCCCTTCTGTAAAAGAAGAACGAAACGGAATTTACAAAATAAATCAGGAACTTGAAAAAGGAGTATATATGATTCAGGTTTCTAATGGAAAAGAAAGTAAAACATCTAAGCTGATCATTAAATAATATTTTAGATGATATAAAACTATGAATGCCTCCAGAAATGGGGGCATTTTTATGAGCTGTCTGTCAGCTGACCTTAATGTATTTGAATTTCCGCTTGATCACGGAATTCAAAAAACTTCCTTTTGACCTCGCCCCTCTGAATTTTTCATAAATAGAAAATGGTACCTTCAGATAGTCATATACAGATCCTGACTGATAGATGATTCTCAGTACTTCAGTCTCCGGAAAATAGATATAACTGTGGACAACACTTGATGGCATATTAGGCAGTGAGCAAAAAATATTTCCTAAAAAAATAACCTCCGGAAACTCCGAAGGCTATATCAATAATCAATTAATGCTATAAAGACATTATATTTCTATTTTTTCACGAATTTAAATTCATGAGATTCGAAACTTTTAGTGGTAATTTTTAAAACATAAACTCCCGCAGATAGATTGGAAACATCAATTTTCTGATCAAATGCATCCGTTCTGATCAATCTTCCGTCTACATTAAAGATTTGTATCGTATGTCCGTTATCAATTCCTGAAATACGGATGACATCCGAAACAGGATTAGGGAAAATCTGGATTTTAGATTTACTGACTTCCGACGTTCCAAGTGGAGAACTATGTAGATCCCCTGTCAGGGTAGAATTGGTAGTCGACAGGTTGCCTCCGCATTGTCCACCGGTCTTAACTGTGTTTTCTACCCAGGTTCCAAATGTATTGCTTGGTGGTCTTGAGCTGCCGTTATTTCCTGTTGAATTATAATATATCAAAGAAGGAGTAGTGAAAGTTCCGTTTCCTTCATCAGCTAGAAACTCCCATCTTGTTAAGGCGTTGTTCCACTGGATTTTAAACTCGCAGGTTCCTAATCCACCGCAAGGCTGCCCGTCAATGGGTGTTGTTATGTAGATATTTTTGTTGTAGGCATCCACTGTAGTTTTCGTGAAAACGAAGTTCTGGTTGTCAAACAGATTATGACACCCATTGAAAGTGATGGTCTGTGCGGCCATTGAACTTCCAATTGCTATGGCTAATAAGTATAGAGTTTTCATACCTTATTAATTAAAAGATGGATAAACCCCCTGTGTTGCAATGATGCATCTTAAGGTAAGAAAAGGAGATCTGTTTTCATGGGGTTGGTTTCCTCCCGTCGGGTTGACCATAGTAGCTTTCATGGTTGTGTTGGCATTCGCGTCAGAATATTCCTTATCCAGGAGTTTGGTGTCTGCAGGCAGATTTCCTGTTGGTGTATTCTGATTTCCTTCAGCGGTTACAGCATTCACGGTATGACTGTGCATAGGCATTTGCTGCTGGGTTAACGTAACCGATTCGCTTCCTCCTGTCTCACCCACAACATAATTATTGCTGCTTCCCGGGCCCATTCCATAAGAAATAGGAACTCTTCCTCTCATATCGGGTAGGGCAAAATTAGTAGTTCCGTTTCCTCCGAATGTTGTTCCCAGTAACGAAAAAAGAGCTTGGTTCTGTGCGATAGGCAAAAGCTGGCCATTGCAGTCTGCCCATCCATTGGGAGTTCTGTTATAAGGAACAAAAATGATCTGTCCCAGATAAGGATCCATTTGTGCTTTTAAAGTAGGTGTGAAGGCACAGCTTACAAGCAGTGTGAAGGCTAAAATTAAGTTTTTCATGATGATTAGTTTAAGTGAGGTAAAATTATAAAATATTTTGCATAAACTAATTATAGAAACAAAAAAACCTTTCAGAATTAACTGAAAGGTAAGATTTTATTAATGTTTATCTGTATTGTTATGGATTTTTTCTCTACTGTTCCAGCATTTTGTGGTACCCGGCAATATGAAGATATCCTTCTTCTTTAATACTCACGTCAAGCTGGTGTTTTCTTGCGGTTTCATAGATTTCTTTAGGCAGCATACTTCCTTTTTTACTGAGTTCAATACTCATGTCTTTCAGAAGATTAAGATGGATAATAAGATCTTCTCTCGTTTTTTTTGCCAGATCCTGCATTAACTTTTCAATCTTTTTATCCGTAATATCATGCTGCATCCGGTGTGGATAATCTTCCAGACTGTATGCGGCCTGATACTCTTCATCAAATCCATATTTTCTTATATAATCAGCAGCTAAAGCGGTAGCCTGTTCCCTGTCATGACTTCTTCCTATGCTCGCATTATTTTCACCAAAAACAATTTCTTCAGCAATACCTCCGGCAAGATAAATTTTGATTCTGTCCAAAAGACTTTCCTTTGTATCATGGATCTGATGGGGAAATGTAAATCCTGCTGCATAGCTGCTGGCAACTTTACTCTTCAGCTGCAGAGGTGCAAAACCGGTGTAAAGCATGTATGAAATAGCATGTCCGCATTCATGAACGCTAATATTGGCCACTGCGTCCTGTTGGCTGGACTGGCGTATGCTGTCTATTCTTCCGGTGTATGGAATATCTATGGTACGGGCTCCTACTTTTCCTGTAATCGTCTTCTGCTTGACCAGATAATCAATTTCTATGGTTTTGTCATCATGGATAATCGCTTCAAAAAGAAATTTGCTGAGGTTGGTATCTAAAATATCCACGACACTGCTGAAGACAGGGCGTACACCCTGAACCGGAAAGACACCGTTTCTATAAATCAGCTCATTGATATTTTTACTGATTTTTAAGCTGATCCCAAATTTTGACTTCGTTTTCGTCTTGAGATTGTTTATTTCTCTTTGTACCAGTTGTTGAAAATCTTCTGTCTTTAATGAAAAATAGATCAGATGGATATTTCCGAATCTTGCGACCTGCTCCGGACGGAATTTTCTGGACAGAGCATTTTTAATATCAACAACAGTGATTTTCTTGGTAAAAGCATGATAGATATTGGCATCAATGTCTGCCTCGCTGGTTTCACGGGACATCTGAAAAGCTTCATCAAGATTTCCACTGATGATGATCAGCATTTTGCTGTAATCTACCGGCTCATATATTTTCTTTTCCTTTTGTTTTTTCAGGATAAGTTTGATCATGTCTTCCTCTTTCATATCAATGATGCTCATGACATCATCTTCCATGCTGAGGTATTTCTTCAGTTCTTTAGCATCCCAAAGGTTCAGATAAGGATTCTCATCCATTTCTGCTTCGCCGTTTACTTTGCGTCGGTCATTTTCCTTTTTGCGTAAAAGATAGGAGAAAAGATAATGCTCAAGATCATCACGTTCTCTTCTGCTTAATCTGCCATCACTCAAAAGTTCCCAGAAATCAGTGAACTTTGTCTGTGGTACGGGTGTACCATCAGGATCAAGGGTATTGAAACGCTGAATTTCATCGAAGAGGACAATGCTCGGTTTTTCGTCATTGAGGCGGTTGCTTTGGAAAATGTCGGAGACACTTTTACTCCATGAAGTTTCATCGCTGTTACTCAGTTCTATCTCTACAAAACGATTTTGAAATTCCAGAAAACGGACAGTTTTTCTTACCAGATCGGTCTTTCCAACGCCTGTCATTCCCCACAGATTGATCACTACGGGGCGCGTCAGAATTTCGGGCATCAGGTACCAGATCTGAATGTATTCCATTAAATCATCAATAATTTTATCAATTCCGATGAATTCTTTTTTCAGAAATGCTTTGCAGTCGTCCAGCTTTTTCTTTTTCTTCTGGATCTCTTCTTTATCAATAATCATGCGTGAAAAATACGCTATTTTTTTAAATTATCCTTAAAATCATCAATTCTGAAATCAGTCAGAGCATTCCCTTTTTCAATTTTTTCCTTAGAATAAAGCCTGAAATCATTTTCTGTTTTTTCCAGAAGGTGATCATAGGGTCCCACGTAGGAAATTAATTTGACTAAAACCGGAGAAATTTCAAGACATATAAAAAGCCCCATGATGAAAGCAGCAGCCAGTCCGATGATCGCTGAATTTTTCCCCAGCTCATCCAGAGCCTGAAGTCTTGCTGCAAATCCGTTGAATTTATCCTCAAAGGTTTCCGAAGATTTTCGTTCTGTTTCCAGGTTGGTGTAGACTTTGGAAATTTCTTTATCTAAATATTCTACCCGAGGTGCATTTTGTTTTTGGAAATTTTCCAGATCCAAACGGCGCTGTTCCTTCAGTTCCTGCTTACGTTTTGCATTGGGACCATACCCTTCTTTTCCGCTGGTAAGGCCCGATTGTTTTCCAAGAATTTCTTTTTCAAGTTCTACCGCTGCCGAGTCATATGCTTTTTGATACTGTATGGTCTTTTCAGCGATCTGTTTTTTTTCTGTTTCAAAAGGTCCGCTCTGCTGCAAAATTCTGCCACTCATTTCACCCTGAAGCTGTTTTTTATTTCGCTGGATAATTGTATTCAGCTGTTTGTTCACCTCTTTTTCAAAAATTTTAAGCTCCAACGGTTTTGAAATAATAATTCCCAGAAATGTCGCTAAAATCAAACGGGGAACGGCCATCAGGATCTGATTCCACCATGTTCCTGTTTTTTTGATTGAAGAAACAATATAGCGGTCCAGGTTGAAGATCATTAAACCCCAAAGAATTCCAAATCCTGTGGAGGTCCATATATTATCAAATACAGTGTACATGGCATAGCCTGCGGAAAGGGTTGCAAATACAGCGGTAAACAGTACAATCCCACCAATTCCGGAAAATTTATTCCATTCACTGGGGGTCTTTCTTAAAATATGAATGTTTCCTCCGGAGCATACCATGAGAAACTTCTGGAACCAGTTTATTTTATGATTCGCTTGATTTATAGTTTGTTGGTTTGTTTTCATTATTGAAAATTTATACAAATGTACTACTAAAAATCATACCAATGTAAAAGATAGTATTATGTTTTGCCAAGTAATTTATTTTTTCAATTGAATGGTTTGATTTACATTGATATTATTTTAATTATGATAGGGTACGTTATGATGTTCAAATATAATACGTCATGTTCTGTCGCTTTGTCTCTATACCTTTGCAACAGTACTACTTAACATTGTTTAAAATACACGGGAATGTGATAAATTTCATATTAAATCTCTGTAATGAGATTTGAAAGGGTGTTAAAAAATGTTAAATTTGTCGAAATGTATATCTAAAACTAATATTAACTTAAAAACTCAAATAGATGAAGAGATTCTATTCTGGTGTATTTTCTTTATGCACTATTCTTGGCTTGTCAGCCCAGGAAATATTGTGGCAAAAAGACATCAAATCCTCTACTCAGGATTTTCTGAGTCAGGTGACCACTACCATCGATCAGCAATATCTTATTTCCGGAAGCAGCATTCAAAGCGATAAGCTTCAGACGGGAAGTAAGCAGAATAACGGCTACGATTTCCATTTAGTCAAACTCAATCAACAGGGCGAAGAGGTCTGGGAAAAATACTTCTCAGGAAATAACCATGATTATTTGTCCGCTTCGATAACTACTCAAGAGGGAGGAGCGCTTATAGCAGGAACTTCCTACTCATCGAAAGGTCTGGATAAAAAAGACGATTCCAAAGGCGGATCCGATATCTGGCTGATCAGGATCAATGAATTTGGTGATGAGCTTTGGCAGAAAACACTGGGAACTTCAGCAGATGAGGAAGCAAGAGCGGTTATTCAGACGACAGATCTTGGGTTTTTCGTGGCAGGAAATGTACAGAATTCAGCTAAAGGCTTTGGTTCAAAGGATGTTTTGGTGGCGAAACTTGATAAAGACGGGAAAGTCCTTTCTGAAATAATTTTTGGTGGAAAAGGACTTGATGAGGTAGAAAAAATGATTCCTACCCGAGACGGAGGAGCGTTGTTAGGGATCTATTCCAGAAGCAATATCGGAGGCTCAAAGAAGATCGAAAACTTTGGAGAAGGAGATTATTGGATTATAAAACTTTCGAACGAAGGCAAGGTAGAATGGGAAAAAAACTACGGAGGAAAAGGCGATGATCACATCAGAGCGCTGGTTTTAACATCATCCGGATTTTTGATAGGCGGAGAATCCAGATCCGAAAGATCAGGAAATAAATCTGTTGGCATTGAAGAGGGAACCGATTTATGGGTGATTTCTTTAAATGAAAGAGGCGAAGAAATCTGGCAGAAATCCTACAATTTCGGGAACAGAGATATCCTGATGGGCATGAGTACCATTAATCAGAGTCAAGATTCAGGAACCAGGAACCAAGACTTCACCAAAGGAATTTTACTCGGTGGCTACACTCAGGCAGAAGGAAGAATTGAAGCCAATGATGAAAGTTTTTGGATGCTGTATCTGGATCAGGAAGGAAAAGAGCAGTGGAGAAAGCACGTGAAAGGAGAATCTAAAAAACGGGAAGAAAGACTTTCAGACATTAAGCTCAATAGAGACGGCTCCATTATTCTGGCAGGAACCAGCGCCGATGAACTGGGAAAAGAGAACTGGAAAATCATAAAATTAGGTGATCAACAAATTGATCAGTTAATGGTAAAGCAAGACATTAAGATTTATCCGAATCCGGTATCAGATTACGCTTATGTAGAAATAGGCTATGATTTCAAAGAGGCTGATATTATAGTTTATGATATGGGCGGAAGACAGCTTCAGAGTCTGAAAACCAAGAATAAAGTAACTAAGATTAATACTCAGAATTTAATTCAGGGAGCGTATCTGGTTACGATAAAAACGGATGCGAATAAAACAGCGAATGCTAAACTAATCAAAAAATAACATTAAATAATGAAAAAGATATATATGTGCATTATAAGCCTGATGGGCTTACACTTTAGTGCACAAACACAAATTATACCGCCACAAACTAGAGTAAAAGCACCCAATACAGATGCTATTTCAGTGTTCAATTTTACGGAAAGTCCAGTTTCTCTTAATACAGGATTGGTCGATGTAAGTTATCCTGTCTATGAAATTAAGACCAATGGATTAACCATTCCTATTACATTAAGCTACTTTTCAAGAGGTGTGAGAGTAGAAGATATTGCTTCTTCCGTAGGTTTAGGGTGGAGCCTGAATTATGGAGGAATGGTTAGCCGTGAGATAAGGGAAGGAGCAGACGAGTTGGGGAACTACAGCTACTTATATAATAATATATATGATAATTTTTTTTCAAGTAATGTTAAAAGAAATTCAGTACTTGGGACAATGAGTTCTATAGCAGGAACTGAAAATAGTGTTGACTTTATACCTGATCAATTCTATTTTTCGTTAGCTGATTATTCTGGAAAATTTATTTTAGACTGGCATGATAAAAAAGCGCTTCAACAAACTTTTACAGATATAAAAATAGAACCGGACTGGACCGGGGGCCCTGTACTCCATTCATGGGTCATAACGGATACAAAAGGGAACAAGTATTATTACGGAAGAAATAAAGAAACGAATAATGACTATGTAAGCTATGTTTTGGGAAGGAATTTTAGACAAATACATCCTGCTTCCGCCTATGCAGAACTGGATCAAGACACAAACTTAAATCCGGATACCTGGTATTTGCAAAAAATAGTAACATCTTCCAATGAAGTTATTAAATATAATTATGTTCCTCATACTACACAATATTATAAAAAGAAATATGATCAGCGGATTTCTCCATGCCTCCATCCATGCGATAACCCTCCTGATGCAGGGAAAATTTACACCTATTTTTCTTTAGTTGATGAGAGTAAATTTGCTTTGGAGTCTATCGAATTTCCAGAAGGTAAATTACAGTTTGTATTAAGTACTGCCGACAGACAGGATGTACTACAGGGAAATGCATTGGAAAAAATAATAATCTATGATAAACAGAATAAGATCATTGAATCACATCAGTTGACCTATGATTATGTTGATGCTTTAACAAATAATGCAAGAACCAATGTTATGTTAACCCAACTGGATCCAAATTCAAAAAAAAGAATGTTTTTGAAAGAGATCAAAAAAGAAACAGTAGAAAATAATGCTGCAGTATTGGTTGCAAAGACAAAGTATAATTATAATCCTGAGCGACTGCCGGACCGCTTTTCCACGGCTAAGGATCTCTGGGGATATTATAATAATAAAAGTAATGGAACATTTGATCATTTCTATGATTATCAGGGTATTATTACAAACAGAAATACCGATGAAGTAGCCTCAAAAGCAGGTGTTCTTACGTCAATCGATCTGCCTACAGGAGAAAAAAGAATATTCACATACGAAAATAATGTTTTACGTTCTCCCTATTTTAATTTTAACCAAATAATTGGATACTCATTGACAGATGATTTCGGTAATAAGTATGGGCCGGGCCTGAGAATCCAAGCTATAGAATACCGTGATGGGGGGGAAGTGAAAATGAAAAAGTCGTATGAATATACCGATGATGCGGGAAATAACAGTGGGAGATTATTTGGGATGCGGGAATACATGGCTATATTAGGGTATAAAAGCTTTATGCAGGGGGCTACCCCCATACCTGTTATTGATCCGGACGGTGTACTTGCCGGAAATGTTAATTCAGCTTTGGAGTCCCGTAATTTTGGGTATTCTTACGTTAAAGAATATTTCGGAGATCAATCTACCAACAAAGGAAAAATAGATTACATTTTTACAAATCATCCTGATACCTGGAATTTTGCAGAATATCCATTTCATTTGGCAAGTGATAATAGCTGGACGAGAGGCCTTCTTCTTGAGCAGAAATATTATGAAAAAAAGAATAATGGATATGTGCTCCAAAAAGAAATAAAAAATAATTATAAAATCGGAGGATATGATCATGATAATATAACAGGTCTGGTAGGTCCATTGCCTGGTTTTGCTTTTGCGTCTCCTCCAATATTTAATTATGAAAAAACCAACTATTTATATAAAATGCCATTGGCTAAAATTTATATAGATAATCGGATGCCTGATTTCGTTCAACCACAATTGAGCTCTCCTTATTTGATATTTGCCAATGCCAGTTTTGGATATTACTGGTACTTTAAACCCTTCAACTTTACAGGAGGACGAATAGAAAAGTATGAAACTATTGTAACCGATCATACCGCTGGTGGTGAAATCATATCACAAACAAATTTCACCTACCCGTCTTATTCTAATAATATCTCTAAAGTAAAAAGTAAAGATTCAGATGGCGGGATATTGGAAACCTCTTACAGCTACGCTCAGGAAAAAGGGAATCAGCTGATGATCGGTAAAAACATGGTTGGAATACCATTAGAAACTGCCTTAGTGAAGAAAAAAGATGAGCAGGATGCAGGTAAGGTACTTTCAAAATCAGAAACTGTTTATCCCGTTTCCCAGTCAGAAGCGGATACCAAGACTGCCGGTTTAGTGCTGCCATACGAAGTGAAATCTACGGACTTACTTAATATAAGTGCTAAAGAAATTACTTACGACAGATATGATACTAAAGGCAATCTGGTTCAGTATACTAAAAAAGGCGGTTCTACAGTTGGAGTTATCTGGGGATATAATAAAAGCCTGCCCATTGCTACCATAGAAGGTAAGGATGCTGCTTTATTTATGGGCATGTTTGATACAGATATTTCTGTTCTGAGTAATGCATCCAATAGTGATGTGAACCCTGCCACAGAGGACCAATTCAGGTTAAAATTAGATGCCTTTCAGAAGAGACAGTTTAATATATCGGTGTCTATTACTACATATACCCACAATCCTTTGATCGGTGTAACCAGTATCACTCCACCTTCAGGAATCAGAGAAATCTATCAGTATGATTCAGCAAACAGGCTCGAAAAGGTGATTGATGTAAATGGAAAGGTGCTGAAAGAATTGAAATACAATATTAAAAACTAAACATGAAAAAGATAATTATTCCAATAAGTGCGCTGCTTATAAGTCATTCAGTGCATGCCCAGCTTACCCAGGGAGAAAACTATATCCAATCCAAAACCTATCTTGATTACCACGGTAACCAGCCTACAAAAGTGGCTGAAACAGTTCAGTATTTTGATGGTTTAGGAAGACCTAAACAAATCGTTAATGTGAAAGCCTCCCCTCTTGGAAAGGATGTGGTTACCCATATCGAATATGATGGATTTGGAAGACAGGTTTTAGATTTTCTTCCCGTTCCTCAGTCTGGAACGCTCAACGGAGGGATTGTCCCTTCTTCATTAGCCAATGCTACTCAACCCGAGATTTATGGTTCAGAAAAGATTTTTTCAGAGAAAGAATTTGAAAACTCTCCTTTGAATAGAATCCTTGCACAAAAGCACGTGGGAAATGCTTGGAGTAACAAACCCGTAACCTTCGAATATGATACCAATAAGACTAATGAGGTGTATAAATACAACACTTCCACCTCATGGGAAAACGGAGCCACTAAAAGTGGTTTGAGTCTGTCACCGACCGAAACCTATCCTGCAGGCCAGCTATATAAAAATACGGTAAAAGATGAAGACGGAAATGAAACGGTAGAATTTAAAAATGGAAGAGGACAGGTCTTATTGGTAAGAAAGATCATGAGTTCCACGGTTCACGTTGATACATATTACGTATATAATGAATACAATCAACTGGTGTTTGTACTTTCTCCCAAATCCATCCACAAACCAATCAGTGATGATCTGCTGAATGAATTATGCTACCAGTATCGATACGACGGCAGAAACCGCCTGGTAGAAAAGAAACTTCCGGGTAAAGGCTGGGAATATATGGTGTATGATAAAGCGGATAGGCTAATTCTTACTCAGGATGCCAATATGAGGAATTTAGGTAACTGGTATATGACAAAATATGACCAGTTTGGAAGAGTGGCTTATACAGGAACACTAAAAGATAACAGCAGCAGGAGTAATCTGCAGAATCAGATTGCTGATTTGGTGATCTATGACGCCCGACATCCGTCCGGAATCTTTAGGAATGGAATAACCCTATATTATACCAATGTGTATTTCAGTGTAGATACTCTTTTATCTGTTAACTATTACGATACCTATCCTCAGGGATATGGGTTCAATCCTCCTTTCCCATCTACTATTCAGGGAGAGCCCATTTTAACAGAAACATCTTCCTCTGACGGTCGAAGTACCAAAGGACTTCCTGTGATGAGCTTTGTAAAGAATATCGAAGATGATAACTGGACCAGGAATTACACCTATTATGATATGAGAGGTCGTGTAGTAGGATCTTATTCCATTAACCATTTGGGAGGATATACCCAAACAGAGTCCAAACTGGATTTTGCAGGCGTTCCACAGACGGTTATCACAAGACATAAAAGGCTAATGTCTGATACAGAAAGAGTGATTACCGAAAACTTTACCTACGACCATCAGAACAGGCTGCTGGTTCATAAGCATCAGGTAGATAATCATCCAGAAGAAATTCTTGCTCAGAACATATATAATGAACTTTCTCAGCTTGAAAACAAGAAGGTAGGAGGAGTATCTCTTGGGTCACCACTTCAAAGTATAGATTATAAATATAATATCAGGGGTTGGATGACGCAGATTAATGACCCTACTAACCTCGCAGGAAAGTTGTTTGGATATGAGATGAAGTATACTAATCCTGTATATACTAATAATACTTCAGGAAAGTTTAATGGAAATATTACAGAGGTTGATTGGAATGTTGCTAATAATGGAATTCTAAAAAGATATAATTATCAGTATGACTCATTAAACCGACTATTAAAAGGGAGTTATTCTGAGCCCAATTCCTCGATCACCCAAAATGATTATTTTAACGAAGAAATTACATATGATATAAATGGGAATATTAAAACGCTAAAGAGATTTTCAAAACCTAGTGGGGGAACTACAGCTGAGAAAATTGATGATTTAATTTACAACTATCAAAATATTAATTTTAGTAATAAGCTGGATGTAGTGACTCTACCTGCTGGTGTAACAAATAATATATCGGGATATAATGCGTTACAAGGAACTTTCGAATATGACCTTAACGGAAATATGACCAGTCATCCTGATAAAAAAATGAAGATAAATTATAATTTTCTTAATCTTCCTACTGACGTATTGATTGGCGGGAAAATATTGGAAAAGTCTACTACCCGCTATACTTATAGAGCAGATGGTACAAAAGTATCTAAAAAATTTGACGATGGTGGAGTTGTAGAAGTTAATTATCTTGATGGTTTCCAGTATGATAATAGACACAATTATGATACGTCAGCATCTTTATATACAATTCCTGCCTTAAAATTTGTGCCAACTTCGGAAGGTTATTATGATTTTACAGATAATAAGTATATTTACAATTATGTAGATCACTTGGGAAATGTAAGAGTAAGCTACGCTTATAATTTAGGAATAATGGGGGTAGAGATTATAGATGTAAATAATTATTACCCTTTTGGCCTTAAGCATCAGGTGGGATCTTCTAGAACAGTTATGGGGGGAGTTCCATATACCTACAAGTACAATGGGAAGGAACTGCAGGAAACGGGTATGTATGATTATGGTGCGAGGATGTATATGGCAGATTTGGGAAGATGGGGAGTCGTAGATCCACTTGCGGAAATATCTAGAAGATGGAATCCATATAATTATGCCTATAACAACCCAATTAGTTTCATAGATCCGGATGGAAGAGAAGGGACTGACTGGATTAAAAAAGATAATCAATGGACATATGATCCATATATTACAACAGCGGCTCAGGCAAAAGCTGCCGGAGCAGATGCATTTGCGAAAAATGGTTCGGTAGTTTCAGATGCTAAGATTGGAGCTGACGGAGAAGCTGGTTATGTAAGGCTTAATGCAGGGGGAACAGCAGCATATATGCCGGATAATCTGTCAACAGCAATGGCGAATTTTTCGCACGAAACTCTTGGCACAATGGTTTCTGGAGGTCTACAATGGGAAAAATCTCTTTCCCATTTAGGAAATGAAGGTGGAGATTTTTATTCAAATCCAGGAGGTTTGGGTGTAGGCGGTGGCACAAATCCATTCTTTAGACCAGATATAGACAAAGTAGTTGATGTAGAAGGTTACTTTGGAGGCATACACAATGGTTTGAGCAGAGGAGATAAAGGAGTACCAAGTTTGCTTAACTTTATGGTAGATGGAATGTCACTTGTAGATATGAATAAATCGTTTTTAGTAGCTGAAAAAAAGACTTTCTATGGAACTATTTTCACAGGAGTTGAAGCAAACAAAATAGGAGATAGGGTAAACGGATTTAAAGTAACTGGTGACACCCGATATATTCATAATTTAAATAATTTTCAATATGATTCTTTAAGAAGTAAAAACTCCTCAGATAGTGCTAGATTTCTTCGACAAATGAATCAAAAATCAGATTCATTATTAAAAACAATGCTAAGGAAATAGTTATGAGATATTATTTGTTAATTTTTGCCTTTTTCTGTCTTTTTTCATGTAAAAAAGAAGAAAAAATATATTATTCTAATGGCAAACCTAAATATATAAATGTATGGGATGGAAATATTCTTAAGGTAAATAGATATGATGAGAATGGAGATTTATTATTTGTAGGTAATTATAGGGATAATCAATTAGTTGATACAGTTTTCGTATATGGACAAGAGGACAATTATTTTGTAAAGATTGATAGTTCATATAAAAATTTCTTTTATGGAACTTATATATCTGAATATTCGACAGGAAAAAGTGCAAAAATTTCATTATTAAGATTTAAAAAAAGTAAAGATATAGATAGTATTTTGGCTAGTTCTTTATTATATGGGAAAGAAGTAGTTTATGAACCTAACGGTAAATTAGCTAGAGAAACACATTATAAAATAGTTGGTGATTCTTCAATAAAAATGAGCGAGAAGATTTATAATGACAGCCAAAATAAATAATAACCTGGTCCTGCGGATTTGTAATCCATTAGCAAATAATAAAAAAAACTCCCGCTGCTGCACGAATCCTTTCATATGGTAAAGTAATAATAACACAAAACCACTTCTATTAGCAGTGGTTTTGTGTTATAAAATTTTTCTGTTTATACATGAAAATAGACTACAGTACATCTAGATATGTATTTTAAAACAATAAGTATATTTACAATTTCACAGATCATCTGGGAAATATCAGATTGAGTTATTCAGATAGTAATAAAGATGGGTTTATTCAGCTGAGACAATACTTCTGGCAGGAGTGTGAAACTCCACAAAGTCCATGGGATTTACCTAACTGTCTTGATGGGTGGAGACCCGGAGAAATTGTAGAAGTCAATAATTATTACCCTTTTGGATTACTGCATAACTATACGGCTACTACACAGAATGCTTATCAGCATAAGTACAACGGAAAGGAGTTGCAGGAGACGGGAATGTATGATTACGGAGCAAGATTTTATATGCCGGATTTGGGAAGATGGGGTGTAGTAGATCCGTTGGCGGAGACTTCTCGTAGATGGTCTACTTATAACTATGCTTATAATAATCCAATCAGATTTATTGATCCGGACGGTAGAGAAACTACAGATTGGATTAGAAAAAATGGAGTCTGGGAATATGACAAATATGTAACAACTGCTGAACAAGCCCAAAAAATATCTGGTGTAGATGGTTTTGCTAAAAATGGTACAATATTCTCAAATGTAAGTGTAGATGGGGGAACCGAATCTGCTTATGCACAACTAAATGAAGGAGGCTCAATTACAAAGCTTAGTTCGGATGAAGTTAATATTACTTCAATACCAAATATGCTTTCGTTCACAACTTGGTCAGCGGAAGAGTTTCCACAAATTACAAATTCGGGCAATCAGATGACGAGAACAGATTTTGACGCAAGTACACATGATAAAAAGTTTGGTAATGATAAAACCTTTACTTTAGATTGGGGTAGCTCCGTTGTTCCAAGTACTTTTCCAGCCGACGGTTCTAAAGGAGGACCAACATGGGCAGGAAGAGTTTATGCTGGAACTTGGGTTTTAGACCGAATTGCAGATTTGAAAAGTACATTATCTGGTGGAGATAGTAAAAACGATAGTGCATTGAGTGTTTACAATACTTGGACTTTGGATAAAAATGGATCTTTTAAAACTTTAGATACAGCAAAGTATATAAAGAATAATGATTCTACAGGATTTATGAGATTTATGAACTCTGTAGATGAGCAAAGAAAGTTAAAGATTAAAAATTTAGGACAGTAAAAAATGAGGAAATTATATGTAATCATTCTAACAGTATTTACGATCTATTCTTGTAAAAAAGAAAATCATAAAACAGAGCCAAAGATCAAAAAAGAAAATTATAATCCCACCGAATACTTTTCTTTTCCAACTAATATTAAAAATTGGAAAAAGTATGCAGAAATTGTTATAAATGACTCTTTGAAAAAAGTTAGTGGAGAGTTTGAAGATTATATAATTGAAGGATATATTGATAAAAATAGTCAAAAAATAGGTTGGTGGAATATTGTGAATAGAAAGAATGACCAAGCAGATAATGCCAGAATAGAATATAGAATTATCGATAAAAAAGAATTCGTCAATCAATATATTTCTTATAATTTAAAAGATGGAAATGACACAATAAACAGCTTGTTTTATTTGAGAAAAAAGTTAAGAAAGCCGAATACTTTAAGATATAAATTTTATACACCTAATAAAAAAAATAAGATAAATATGTCAGGAAAATTTTTTATATCATACTTTTCAAATAATAAGAAACTAAAAACAGAAGATTTAAAATGTTTTAAAAAGAATAATTATTATTATGTGGATATAAATTTTCCTACACAAGGAACTATTATAGTCAAAAGTTTGTTTGAAGAAGGCTACGAATATGATAGTGGAGAGATGGGAGTTAATGACATGTATATAGTAGATACATTAAAATAACAGTACCGCTCTCACTAATCCTGATTTTGCGGATTTGTAATCCGAGAGGAATAATAAATAACCCACCGTTTTGCGGTGGGTTTTGTGTTGTAAAAATTTTTCTGTTTTGTATGTGAAAACAGAACTATATTACAGTTATATATTATTTTGAAAACAATAGTATATTTACAATTATAGTGATCATTTAGGAAATATAAGACTAAGCTATATGCAGGGCAGTGCAGGATTGGAAATTATTGAAGAGACCAATTATTACCCGTTCGGACTGGCACATGATGGATATAATGCTGTTGGAGGGAATAATTTGTACCAGTATAAGTACAATGGTAAAGAACGTCAAGAGACTGGCATGTATGATTATGGAGCAAGGATGTATATGCCGGATTAGGACGTTGGGGTGTTGTTGATGAACTTGCAGAAAAATTTAGTCGTCATAGTCCTTATAATTATGTTGTAAATGACCCAATTAATGGTATTGACCCTGATGGAAAAGATGTAATATTTCTTGCAGCTTCCAAAGCTGTCCCCGTAGTAGGCCATGGAGCTGTTATTGTAGGGAATGAAAAAGATGGCTGGTATTATTATTCAATGAATGGAACCGGTGAAGGAAGCAGTGCATATGGAGATTCTAAAAATCCTGATATCGGAACTCCTTTGGGCAAAGTATTAAGTCCTAAGCAGGCAATGTTGGCAGCAAATAAAATTAATCGTTTTGAAGAACATCATTATGATAAATTTGTTACTGTTAAAACAACCAAAGAAGAAGATGTTAAGATAAAAGCAGCAGCAGCTGAGGCAGCTAGTGCAGAAACATACTGTGTCATTGGACAGTCATGTGCAACGGTGATGTTAGATTCTCTTAATAAAATTATAGATATAAGATCTAATAACGCATGGTATGTTCCGAAAGTTAGAGATCCAGCTCCTAACAACATTATGGATTATTTTAATAAAGAAAAAGTAGGAGGAATTAACTTTTTAAATAGATTCTTTCTTCCTGCGGATAAAGAAATACAAGTTCGCAAAGTTGGAAAACTTGAAGTTGGACCTCTTACTTTTGAAGGTGTAGATAAAAATTAAAAAATTGTGAAAAAATTATCTTTTATTTTTATAGGTATTGTTCTGTTTAGTGTACTTTTATATTATGCTTTTGGCATTTTTTCTTCATCTTTTGGCTGGTATGGTTATCAGAAATGGAAGTATAGAGTTGGTACTAATACTATAAGCGAATCAAAACATAGAAAAGTTTTTGTAAAGGAATTGAACTATAAAATTGTTGATTCCGCTAATTTAAAAGGATTTGATTTTAAGCCTTATGTTGAGAAAGGGTTTAAATATGGTTACCATTCTAGTGAAGATACAAGAATAGATAAATTTTCACATTATCCATACAATTTAAGTTATGAGAGAAATGTAAAAGATTCTATTGTATTGAATATTTTTCCGGAGGATAAAGAAAAATTAGATAGTTCTGATGTAGTATGGGGATATTTAACACAGCCATACTTAAAAGACACTATTAGAATTGAAATAGAAGGCATGGGAAAACAAAAAGGAATAATAAAGATTTGGTAAAGAAAACTTCGCTACAGCAAGATTTTTTTCTCTCGTTGCCACAACAATCCTTTCGTGTGGTAAAATAATAATAACAACTACTTTGTTAATAATAATAAACCACTGCAGTAACAGTGGTTTTTTTATATTATTTATTCTCTAAAAGCTTTTCCAATCTAGCTATCATATCATCCTTTTCTTTAAGCATCCTTTCATACAATTCAATCACTTTTTCTAGTGGATTAAATGTACATTGTATGTTTTCAGCACTAGCATTTGCAATTGAACCATCATGAAAAGTATTTGAAAAAATATTAATGGCCTGCTCGTCATCAAAATTTTGAAAAGCTTCCAAAGGAATTTTCAGTACTTCAGAAATTTTTTTAAGCACAGAGTCATCTATAACTTCTTTTTGTTCCAGCAAAGAAACTTTCTTCTGATTCCATTCGTCACCCAGGTCCAGAGCCAAAGCTTCCTGCTTAATTCCCAGCATCTCTCTAAAACGTTTTACATTTTTTCCCTGATGTATTTGTGATTCCATACTTAATCAATTTTTGAAGGTTTAAAGATAGGATATTAAAGTTAAAAAAATATCTCATAAAATCTCCGTTGTTACACAGAATCCTACATTTTGTATTCTATTTTTAAGGGTGAACATCTGTGGCGGGAATATGAAAAACCAAAACCACTCAATCACAGAAAAATATTTTTTTTGTAGTACTGAAATTATTAGAACACGTCGCTGGAAGCGACTGTAGGTACTTCCGAAGCGGTTAAAAGAAAACTTATGAAACTGCCGGAGATATATTTCAGCTGATAGAGGAGGAGCAAGCTGAGTCAGGCCTGTATAATATGAATTCAGCCTTGTTTTCATGTAGAATATATCAGCCTGTTTAAACAAAAGAAGCCGTCTCACAACCTGTGAAAAGGCTCTATTATTCTTTTTTATCCTTCTCTTTCGGAATTGTTTATATACCTGATTCTTCTTACTTCAGCCTGTCCGGGTTCTGCTTAAGAAAACTTTCCCAGCCGCTGAATGATTTGGTATTGGCTATCGTTCCGGAATTGAAGTGATGACATACCGCAACAGCCAGACCATCCGAGGCATCTAAATATTTTGTAGGAAATTCCTTTAAATTTAAAAGGTTTTGAAGCATTCCCGCAACCTGTTCCTTGCTGGCATTTCCGTTACCGGTGATTGCCATCTTGATCTTTTTGGGCGAATACTCCGTGATCGGAATATTTCTGTACAGGCTTGCGGCCATTGCCACGCCCTGCGCACGTCCCAGTTTGAGCATACTCTGTACATTTTTTCCAAAAAATGGAGCTTCAAGCGCTACTTCGTCGGGATGGTATTCATCGATCAGAGCAAGAGTTCTATCAAAAATGTATTTCAGTTTCGTTTCGTGGTTGGGATATTTTTTTAGGATCAGTTCGTGAATAGATACCATCTCCATTTTGCCTTTTTTTACGGAAATAATACCGAAACCCATAATGGCAGTCCCGGGATCAATGCCTAAAATTATCTTCTCTGAAATCATGGCTCAAAGATAGGATATTCTAAACTTTTTTAATCAGAGAAAATTTTATTTAAAATATTCATTGTATTGGGAAATATTTATAACTTTAAATAAAAATGTTATGAAAAATTTACTCAATTTTTTTATTGTTCCCGTAGTTCTGTTTTTTAGTTTTCAGAAAAACAGTGTGTTACGGTATTCCGGTGAAAAGGCCTCCGGTGCCGAGATCCGGAAAGAAGGCAAGATTGTTTATCTGTTTTTTAAGGCAGATAAGGAGGCGTCCGGAAAGGAAAGAATTGTTCTTCAGGAAAAAAAAGTTGCAGAAGGAAAGCTCAAATCTGCCCCTTCTTTTGACAGAAGCGACGTTGAGACCGGAGATTTTATGGTGATTCTTTCCGATTCAGGAGGAAAGGAGGTGATCAGACAGCTTGTGAAAAATCCATTGCATCCGGAAATGGAAGTGTATGAAAAAGAAGGAATCAGCAGAAAGAAAATTCCCCTTGAGAATGCAGAATTCAGTGTGAGATATGCTTATTCTGAGCAAATCCAGACGGTTAAAATCGAGAAAGTAACCGAATCCGGAACCCAACTTCTATTCACCCAAAAACTATAACCATGAAAAAAACTTTATTTGCCCTGTTGATTGGAAGCTGTTTTGCTGCACAGACCTTCCAGACCGTTCCCCTTCTTCAGAACGGATCGAACGACAAAAGAATTATCATTGCGGTATTAGGCGACGGTTTTACCACAGCTCAGCAAACTTCCTTTGTAAACTCTGCGCAGGCTACCGTCAATTATCTTTTTACAAAAAGCCCCTATACAGAATATAAAAATTATTTCAATGCCTATGCCGTGAAGGTGGTCTCTACCGCTTCGGGCGTAAAGCATCCCGGAACAGCGACAGATGTGACAGAGCCTGTTATTCCCGTTTCCAATCCTGCCAATTATCTTGGGTCTTCCTTTGACTTCGGGGTTCACAGATGTATTTACAGCAATACAACCAATAAAGTTGGACAGGTTCTTGCAGCCAATGTTCCGGATTATGACATTACCTATGTATTGGGTAATTCAACAGAATATGGAGGATGCGGTGGTACCTATGCATTTGCTTCTCTTAACGGATCGTCCAATGAAATTGTTGTCCATGAACTCGGACATTCATTCGGAAAGCTGGCCGATGAATACTGGTTTTCCGGTACCGGAGAAGCTCCCAACAAAACCCAGACTTCAAACCCGGCTACTGTAAAGTGGAAAAACTGGGTAGGACTTAACGGGGTAGGAGTGTACTCCCATGCAGAAAGCCCTTCGTGGTTCCGTCCTCACCAAAGTTGTGAGATGAGGTATCTCAACCAGCAGTTCTGCTCAGTCTGTAAAGAAGCCATCATTGAAAAAATTCATTCCTTGGTATCTCCGGTAGATTCCTATACACCCGCCAATACTTCATCGGTGAATGCCAATGCCAATGTCACATTTACGGTTAACGAAATTCTTCCTATTCCGAATACACTCGTCAATTCCTGGAAACTGAACGGAACGCAGCTTGCATCAACAGCCAGCTCACTTACCGTTTCTCCCTCTCAGCTGAATGTGGGAAACAATACCCTGATCTTTTCGGTCAATGATAACAGCCCGATGCTTAAAGTAAATAACCACAATACAGTCCATTTTACCAATATCACCTGGACGCTGAATAAATCTTCTGCGCGGAAAATGACCGAAGTAAAGGCTGAAGAAAGAAGATACAGTGTCTATCCCAACCCTTCAGACGGCGAGTTTTTTATAAAAGGAAAACAGGATTTTTCCGAAAACACAAGGGTTGAACTATTCGATGCTTCCGGAAAACTGATCCGGATAAAATCGGAACTTAAAGACCATTCAACCTTGCTGGTAGATATTAAAAATCTTCCGGCAGGTACTTACCTTGTGAATGTGTATGAAAATGAAGGAATGATTATTTCACAGAAAATTATAAAACAGTAAATTCATACGATTCAAAATCATAATGCCGGCTGTGTAAGCCGGCATTTTTTATTCATGAAGAGTTCCAGTGAGTTTCTTTTCCGCAATGGGAATCCACTTCTCATCATGGCGGAGAAGCAGTAATTTATCGACTAATAATTTAGTTTTGAATTCCTTGTTCTTATAAAGCTCCCAGGCTTTCAGATAGTTATCATAACTAAGATTTCTATATCCAACCGTGACATGCGGATGGAAGGAATAGCTGATAAAATTGAAATGCTCTTTTACCTTTTGATAAAGCTGGGTGAGATTTTCATTCGGCTCCGGCTGTAAGAAAATAACCGGGTTTTTAGGATTCGGAAAACTTCCAAACCCATTCAGTGCTATTTCAAAGGGAGGCAGATCCGTGTCGATTTTTTGAAAAGCTGTATGAATATCGCTTTCCAGTTCCAGTTCTCTGGAGAAAGGAGGAAATAAAGTAATATGGGCATCGTTCTTCAATGCCTTAGAATTTTCATAATTCAAAGCAAGATCTTTCTTAAAGATGTTCACCTCGTCAATGACTTCCTGTGGAGGGTAAATGGCGATGAAATACATTTTTTTCATAAGGCAAATTACATTTTTCCAGAGAAAAACTTTATACATAAGAAAATTATGCATAGATTTGAAAGGTATAAATTAAGATCAGTTGAAAAAGAACAGTCTTTATAAAGGAACACTCCAGAATATTATTTTGAAACTTCTTTCGAAAGAAGTCAAGATGTACGGTTATCAAATCACCCAACGGGCAAAAGAGCTTACAGAAGGGGAGCTGGAAATGACGGAAGGTGCTCTGTATCCGTTGTTGCACAAACTGGAAAATGATGGCATGATTACTTCTGAGATTCAAAAGATCAACGGAAGAGACCGGAAATATTATCTCCTGACGGAAAAAGGCAAAAAACATCAGGCTGTTCAGGAGAATGAAATGAAAAGTTATTTGTTGAACCTCAATACCATTTTTAATATATGATGACTGAGACACAGGAAAAGGAGGTTGCTGATTATCTTATTTTCCAACAGCTTCCACTTGATATTTTACTGGAGATAAAAGACCATATGATATCTCAGGTTTCAGATGTTCAAACCAATGAAAAGTTAAACTTTGAACAGGCTTTCCTGAAAGTGAAAAAAGCCTGGGATGGAGAATTTAAAATGGTCAGCTATATTTTGTTTTCACCTGTACAGCTTCCTTTAATTGCAAAAAAAGTTATAAAAGAAAAATACAACAGCCTGCTAAAAAAATCTGTTGTAATCGGTCTTCTTTTCTTTGGAATCAATCTGCTGCTGATCATGTTTTCAAAGAATCAGGAAGAGTACAGGATATTTTTCAGAGTATTGAATGGGATGTTCCTGCTTGTATTAGGGCTGGCCTGGCTAGTGAATGTAAAGATCTGGAAATACATGAGAACAGACTTTAAATACAAAGGAAAGTGCTTTTATACCATGTATCAGAAAAATACAGGACTTATGTTGATCAGCACCCTGTCAATGCTGCAGCTCATGGGGAAGAACGGACATTATGCCTACCAGTTTTTCAGAACACAGAATACTCCGGAAATCTTTGGCGTTCTGATCACATTACTCATTCCTTTTGTATTGCAGACTGCCGTGATCTTTACCCTGTTCAATTTCTTTGAGCATAAAAAGTCTTTGAAAAAATTACAGAATTTTCTGCAGACGTCAACACTCTGACAGATTGAGTTGAACCAAAAAAAGAATCATTTCAGATTATTATCATGATAAATACTGCACAGGAAATAGAGATTGTACAATATCTTATTTCAAAAAAACTGGAAAAAAAGCTGCTGTTGGAGATTAAAGATCACTTTATGCTTCAGATCGCAGGTGTGATGGAAAATAGTCATACAGATTTTGAGGAAGCTTTTCTACAGACCACAATGAACTGGAAAAACGAACTGGAACTGGTAAAAGCAGATCTTTTATCAAAAAGAAAAATGACAAGGATTGAGAAAGACATTCTTCAGACGCGTTTCAAAAAGATGAGTGTATACGCTTTGGTCTTTTCATTGGTCTTTTCAGGTTTGCTTTACATGAAACCTTATCTGTTTAATGATGTACAGATCGTATTTTTGGTGATTATATTCGGTCTTTCCGTCTATAACTTTATGCAGAAAACCATGAATTTAAACGATTATTTTCAGATCAGTTTTCATCCCTTACTTTTAAAAAATCTGTTTGCAGGAATTATACTGATCGCAATAGCCTCCTTCTTTTTTAAAGATCTTCATGAAACTCTTTCAGTTATGATAAAACCATTCTTTCTGTTTGCTGCGGCTATTCAGATTCAGCTTTTATACTGGAATGCAAAGAAAATTAATGTTTTGATTTAAGTTGCAGTATTGTATTCTCAAGGTTATCGGTAATCTTTTTCACTTCGACATGAGGCCTGAAAGTAGAGCTCTTGCCTTTTTCTTCGTCTGCAATATTAGACAGGATGACAACCGATGTTTTGCTCTGCGGGTAATAAATGTTCAGTGACGGAGATCCTTTTACATAACCACTGTGAAAATAACATTCAGGTTTTCCGGTATTCATCATGATCCCATAGCCATAACCCATTTTTCCCAAAATGGCATGATGTCTTTCGGCGCTTTTGGAAGTGAGCTGTTTTAAAGTTTCCGGTTTCAGGATTTTTCCGCCGTAGAGCGCATTGTTCCACAGATGAAGATCATCTATTGTAGAAAGAATACCACCTGCAGGGGTTCCTATATCTTTGCTTCCTAATCGTTTGGGCATATTGGGAACGACCTGAAAGTTATTTGCATTTCCAAGATAAGCGCTCGCAAAATTATGTCCTTCAAAAATATTTCCGGTAGAAGAATTTTTCATTCCTGCTTTTTTGAACAGTTCCTGTACATTGTCATCATATGATTTTCCTGAAACGGTTTCTACGATTTTCCCCAATGCATTAAAACCGTCGTTAGAATAGAAGAAATCAGAGCCGCTTTTAAACATCAGTTTCCCTCCAAAAGTATTAAGCCCGGAAGTATGGTTTAAAAGCTGATGAATCGTTATGTTTTCATACTCCTTAATTTGAAATTCCTTAAGGTATTTGGACGCCTTGTCAGCCACATTCAGTTTTCCCTGTTCCATCTGAAGAAGAACAAGAGCTGCTGTGAACTGCTTGCTTACAGAACCGATGGCAAAAATGGTAGTGCTGTCGATTTTTGTTTTAGTTTTAAAATCAGAAAAACCGTTTTCTTTTCTGTACAGCTGTAGTGAATCTTTAAAGACGGCAATACTTCCGTTGAATTTATATTTTTTAAACACAGAATCAATCTGCTGTTCCAAAAGTGTTTTCTGAAAAGCAGTGATGGTAGAATCGACGACAGCATTTTTATCAATGGGTTTAGATACTTGAGTTATCTCCTTCTGACAGGAAATTAAATTAGAAACCAATAGAATAAATAAAAGAAAAAGGGATATTTTTTTTGTCATTTTGTGATGGGAATAAATTTTTTACAGCTTTGTCTCCCAAAAATAAGAAAAACCGCCCACTTTTGCCAGGCAGGAGTGATGAAATATTACTGTTGATAAAGGAAAAATGCTGTGAAAACGGAATCCTTTTTTGCATAAGCAATGAACAGATGAAGAATGTTTTCATCAGTTATGGCAAAATTTCATAAAAATTTTCATTCTTAAAAAAGAATTCCCGATTATAGACTACATCACAACTGGTTCTGCATAATTATCTCATAACCAGATCGCAAAACCAGAAAACATATGCTCCGTCTTCATCTTCAGGACTGGCTTTGGGTTTAGGATACGTTTTCTTTACCGTTTCACCAATTTCGAACTGAATGGAGTTTTTAAATAAAGGTCCGTCAAAAGTAAATGTATGAAACTCCCCGTTTTCTCCGCAGGGGTCGACATTTTCAGGAAGGTCACGGATAAAATCTTTGTCAATCACTCTGCCGGCAAAACTTTTATCCAGGTAGTTTCCATTCACGCAGGTAACAATTGTTTTAAAACCCAGATCCAGAAACTCATGGATCAGATCCGATGTATTCTGCTTCCAGAGAGGAAAGACGGCTTTCATGCCTACTGAACTCAGCTGATCTTCACGGTACTTTCTAAGATCTTCAAGAAAAATATCTCCAAAGACAGAATGAGTGATTCCCATCGACTGAATGCCCGACATCGTCTTATTCATTATATCTTTATACTCTTCCATAGAAGGTTCTTTGGGTAGTTCCATTTTTATCAAAGGAAGCCCCAGACTTTCAGCCTGTTTTTCCAAAAGAGAAACATGAACCCCATGCATGGATATTCTCTGAAACTCATGATTGATGCTGGTCAGCAGAGTGGTTATTTCAATTTGGTTTTCCTGCAAAGTTTTATAAAGGGCGAGAGCAGAATCTTTTCCGCTGCTCCAGTTGAATACGGCTTTTGGCTTCATTGAATTGTATTATGAAATTGAAAGATCCCGCATCATTTTGAGGGATCTTCCTAATTTATTCTGAATAAAGTAAATACAGGTTTTTTATATAACTTTTTTTAGCCAGTTTCTGAACAATGACGTCATCATAAAATGCCAAATACTTATATTCCGGATGTTCTTTCTGTACATTTTCAAATTTTCTTTTTCCGATTTTCTTACCGTCAAGGAAATAATAGTCCGGAGGTGCGTTGTCAGAAATCATTATACCTCCTATGGTAACATAGCGGTCTTCAATTTCAAAATTCTGTTTCCCCAGGAGTTCATTGGTTTTGAAAATAGAAGAATTTTGATCCGTGAACTCTTTATTATTTGACTCTAATACGGTATAGTCAATCCTGATGATGTTGTGTTCGGTTAATGCTTTCTCCGGAAACGACAAAGTGAAATTCCCGTTTTCGTCTGCTTTTGCTTGGTACAGCTGATCTAAGGTAACTAAGGAAATTGCTCCGGAAACTAACTTTCTGTTTTTCAGAGAAACTAAATGACCGCTTATGGTAATGTTTTTCTGATAAACATTTTCTACCAGAGACTTATTGGCTGTTTGTGCATTGGTATATATTGCTGATGTTAATGTTAGCGCTAAAAAAACACTTGAAAAAGCAGGTTTTAAAAGTGAGGTTTTCCCACATATAGAATCGCCGTTTTTTAGAATCTCATCAATCTCTGTTCTCGGCATATGATCAAGATCCCAAACCTTTTTCTCGCACACATCACAAAATTTACCATCCGCTGTATTCTGCATGTCCTCCCAAAGCTGTGGACATGGTTTTTTAATTTGAAATTTTTGCTTCATTGAGATACTTTAATGATTAAAAGTACAAAAAAACCTCAAAGAAAATTCCTTGAGGTTTAATTTTATCAATGGTCTGTCCGACACGGACTACATATTTCTTCTGTACTTTCCACCCACTTCAAACAAAGCGTTGGTGATCTGGCCAAGAGAACAGTATTTCACCGCATCCATCATGACTGCAAATAAGTTTTGCTGGTTGATGGCTGCGTACTGTAATTTTCTTAGGGCTTCCTCAGATTGATGCTCATTCGACTGTTGGAAATTATGAAGCGTTTCAATCTGAACCTGCTTTTCTTCTTCAGTAGAACGGATTACTTCTCCCGGACGAACCGTTGGTGAACCATCTTTTCCAAGGAAAGTATTCACCCCGATGATCGGATATTCTCCCGTATGTTTCAACCATTCATAGTGCATGGATTCTTCCTGGATCTTAGAACGCTGATACATGGTTTCCATAGCACCAAGAACACCGCCTCTTTCTGTAATCCTGTCGAATTCTGCATAAACTGCTTCCTCTACAAGATCTGTTAATTCTTCAATAATGAATGAACCCTGTAATGGATTCTCGTTTTTAGCTAAACCTAATTCTTTATTGATAATCAACTGAATAGCCATCGCCCTTCTCACAGATTGCTCAGTAGGAGTTGTGATCGCTTCGTCATAAGCATTGGTGTGAAGAGAATTACAGTTGTCATAAATGGCGTAAAGCGCCTGTAATGTTGTTCTGATATCGTTGAAATCAATTTCCTGAGCGTGAAGAGAACGTCCGGAAGTCTGAATGTGGTATTTCAGCATCTGGCTTCTTTCATCTGCTCCGTATTTCAGTTTCATGGCTTTGGCCCAGATTCTTCTCGCCACACGTCCGATTACTGAATATTCAGGGTCGATACCGTTAGAGAAGAAGAACGATAGGTTGGGTGCAAAATCATTGATATCCATTCCACGGCTCAGGTAATATTCCACATACGTGAAACCGTTGGCCAGTGTAAATGCCAGCTGAGAAACCGGATTCGCACCTGCTTCAGCAATGTGATATCCTGAAATAGATACCGAATAGAAATTTCTTACTTTTTCTGTGATGAAAAATTCCTGAACATCACCCATCAGTCTTAGTGCAAATTCAGTAGAGAAAATACAGGTATTCTGAGCCTGATCTTCTTTTAAAATATCTGCCTGAACGGTACCACGAACGGTTGCAATCGTTTTGGCTTTGATTTCAGCGTAGGCATCAGCCGGGATTACTTCATCTCCGGTAATTCCCAATAGTTTTAAACCTAAACCATTATTGGAAGGAGGAAGTTCTCCGTTGTATTTTGGTCTTTCTAAACCTCTGTCGTCAAATTTTGCTTTTAAAACGGCTTCAACTTTAGCTTCAAGTTTATGTTCAGCAATATATTTTTCAACATTCTGATCGATGGCAGCATTCATAAAGAAGGCCAGCAGCATCGGAGCAGGACCGTTGATCGTCATAGAAACCGAAGTCATTGCATTGACAAGGTCAAATCCTGAATATAGTTTTTTAGCATCATCCAGCGTCGCAATAGAAACTCCTGCATTTCCGATCTTACCGTAAATATCCGGTGGTAAAGCAGGATCCTGACCGTATAAAGTTACAGAGTCAAATGCTGTTGACAAACGTTTGGCATCCATTTCTGCAGAAACATAATGGAATCTTCTGTTGGTTCTTTCCGGACCTCCTTCTCCTGCAAACATCCTTGTCGGATCTTCACCTGTTCTTTTAAATGGATAAATTCCCGCAGTATATGGGAAGCCTCCCGGAAGGTTTTCCTGGCCTTTCCACTTGATCAGGTCGCCCCAGTCTGTATATTTAGGTAATGCTATTTTGGGAATTCTTAAGTGGGATAAAGATTCAGTTGAGGTTTCTACCCTGATTTCTTTTCCACGTACAAAATAAGAATAGAATTCTTCATGGAATGCTTTTTTCGTGTCGTCCCATGATTTCAGGAAGTCGATATTTTCCTGCTGAAGATCTTTTTCTGCTTTTTGATATTCGCTGTCTAATGTTTCATTCGATAAGAAACTTTTTACCCCTTCGATATGATACATCTTTCTGGCAAGCGCAGCCTGCTTTTCTACATTAGCATCATAAATTCTGTTGTTTTCAACAATTTCAGACAGATAACGCACCCTTTTTGGAGGAATAATGGTTACCTCGTCTGTAATTTCCTGCTCAACGAAGCCCTGTAAATTTAATTCTGAAAACTTATCATTTACTTTTTCAACAAGTCTGTTGTAAAGTTCAGTGGTTCCGTGATCATTAAACTGAGATGCCTTTGTCGCATAAACCGGCATGTCATCCAACGGACTTTCCCATAATAAATGGTTTCTCTGGAACTGTTTTCTTACCGCCTGAAGTGCATCAAGAGCACCTCGTTTATCAGATTTGTTTAATGCAACCAAATCTGCATAATCCAGCATGTCGATTTTTTCCAACTGTGTAGAAGCTCCATATTCAGGAGTCATTACGTACATGGAAACATCAGCAAAATCTGAAACTTCCGAACCGGACTGTCCGATACCTGAAGTTTCCAGGATAATAACATCCGGATGAGCCAGTTTCAATACATTCAGTGCAGAATGGATGAACGGAGAAACCGAAACATTATTTTCTCTTGTAGCCATTGAACGCATATACACTCTTGGATCATTGATCGCATTCATACGGATCCTGTCTCCTAAAAGTGCTCCTCCCGTTTTCTTTTTGGAAGGGTCAATTGAAATAATGGCAATTTTTTTATCTGTATTCGAACGTAAGAAACGTCTTACCAATTCGTCTGTCAATGAAGATTTTCCGGCACCACCTGTTCCGGTGATACCAATGATTGGAATATTTAAGTCTTTTGATTTTTCGTCAATAGCTTTTACCAATTCAGGTTTTTCATCTGAGAAGTTTTCTACAGCTGAAATAATTTTAGCGATGCTTGTTGAATTTTCAAAATCAATTGAATCCAGATCATCTGCTGTTACCTCTTTTCCGGTTGCGAAGTCTGATCTTTTAACCAGGTCATCGATCATTCCCTGTAGGCCAAGTTCACGGCCGTCATCAGGAGAATAAATCCTGTCGATTCCATAAGACATGATGTCCTCAATTTCTTCAGGCAGAATTACACCGCCACCGCCACCGAAAATTTTGATTTGCGGTGAATTTTTTTCTCTTAAAAGGTCGTAGATATATTTAAAATATTCATTGTGACCGCCTTGATATGAGGTCAGGGCAATAGCATTGGCATCTTCCTGGATCGCTGTGTTTACAACTTCCTCTGCTGATTTGTCGTGGCCAAGGTGGATTACTTCACATCCTGTTCCCTGAATCACACGGCGCATGATATTAATCGCAGCATCGTGTCCGTCAAATAATGACGCCGCGGTTACGATTCTCACTTTGTTGGTTGGAGTATATTTTTGGGTTTCCATAAAAAATCTAGAAAATTTCTGAACTTTCAAATATAATAATAAAAAAAGAACCTTTTGGTTTTGTTTAATCTTTTGATTTTTAGCATGTTGTTTGTGTGGGTATGGTCCTTTTTTCTCCAACTTAACAATCATTCGTTTAGAAATGATCAGTAAATTCTCTATTTTTGCACGATTATATATACAGTATGAAAAAGGCTTTGATGTATTTTGCTTTAGGAACCGTTCTCAGTTTCCTGATCAATTATTTTTTTTACAGTTCTGAAAATATCGGTCTTGATATCTATTATGCACTGGCCTTTGGTATTGCATGGGGAATTGCTTACTATCTGGATACACCCAATTTCACACTGCCTCAGAAATTAGGTATTTCTTTTGCGGTGATGGGAGTTCTGGTGCTTATCGGAACAGGCCTGTTCAGCCTGGAGCTGGCTATTCCTTCCATCCTTAAATTTTCAACGGTTTTTGTAGCGTACTATATGATAGCGAGTTTCAGGGCCAGCAAGTCCTTAAGAAAATAGAAAAGAAAATAAAAAGAAAAGAGGCTGTTGAACAAACAGCCTCTTTTTATATGGAGTAAGTACCTCTTATTATTTAGTGGATCATCAGGAAACTTACCATAGCAAGACCAGCAACTAAAAGCGTAAATGCAAAGAAATTAACGGTAAATAATGCCATTCCGATGATAATACTCACTAATCCATGGGCATGATAAACCCGGCGGTGAGCGATGAAGAAATAGGCAATACTATAGATCAGCAGAGCCGACATTACTAAATATAGAAGAATATTGACAGATCCTATATTTGAAAAACTTATCAATTTGCCAAGAAGAAATACAAACAAGACATTCAATAAGAGAAACGAGAAATAATGAAGGGTGAAAATCCCGTGATCGAAATACCACCATTTTTTCTTACTGTGGAAAATCCATAAAAAGAATGCAAAAAGAGGGAGGTATATGAAAAGAGCCTTCGGTAAATTGTGGAAAGATTTTTCTGTCAGGTTTCTAAGAATCTCTGCTTTTGTTACTCCTTTTTCTTTGAGTTCAAAAAATTTATGGGTCAGCGGTATTTGGATGAAATCTAAAGATGATGGGTTTTTAGCGGCCGCCGAGTCATAAGATTTTCTGTTATTGTACCCATTAACATTAATATCAGCATCTATCTTATTATCCATTTTAAGGCTATGCTTGATGCCCTTTTGAGTAGAATCTGCAAAAGCACTCAGAGTTTTGATAGACAGAGAATCTTCTGCCGTCAGATGGGGTTTGGTTTTTATACTGTCGATTACTTTCTTTACTTCAGAAGAGGTCATATTCTCAAAGAAACCTGCTTTATCTGTATCCTTGGGATCATCTCTGTCGCCAAAACTAATATCAAAAGGGAAAAGGGCGAACATGAAGAATGTTATAAAACTGACGAATATATACAGTTTTACAGGCGGTACAAATTTCTGTCTCTTGCCTTCTAAATAAATATTGGTGAGATTTCCGGGCTTGAAGAGGAGGTTTTTTAAAGTCCCCCAAAACTGTCCGTCATAATGGGTAAAATCTTCAATAAAGTGGGTGAAAAGGAAGTAAAAGGGATGGCGGCTTTCGATATTCTCCTGTCCGCAGTGTGGGCAGAATCTCTCTTCAACCTGATGCCCGCAGTTCAGGCAGGTTTTATCTTCTCTGATTTTTCCGTGGCTCATGGATTATAGGAATATGGTTTTCGGGCAAATATAAATATTTAACGATATAAAATAACCACATTGGTAAGCTTTTACAGAAATCTTTAAAGTAAAGTTAATAAAGCAAGAGTTGAGGGATGAAACTCTTTACTTTATCAGTTGTGTTTTTAGAATCTTCTTAAGCGTTTTTTTTCATCGGTCATTCATTTTACAAGTTCTGTGCCAAAAGTAAAAAGGTAGTTAAAATCTATTAAAGCAAGGTTAAAATCCGGAGGTTATATAGATTAAATAAAATATGTTTTCGGGATACGAAAATTATTTGTACCTTTGCACACCCTTTTAGGGGAAAATTATGTTTAATCTTTAACTAAAACGTGTGAATACATTAAGTTACAAAACTGTTTCAGCGAACAAAGCTACTGCTAATAAAGAATGGGTTGTGGTAGACGCTGAAGGACAGCCGTTAGGAAGACTAGCTTCAACGGTTGCAAAGATTTTGAGAGGTAAGCACAAAACGAACTTTACACCTCACGTAGATTGTGGTGATAACGTAATCGTTTTGAATGCTGGGAAAATTACGCTTTCCGGAAATAAGTGGGCTGATAAGACTTACATCTGGCATACAGGTTACCCTGGTGGACAGAAGTCTATGACTGCGGCTGAACTTCAGAAGAAAGATTCTTTAAAAGTATTGGAAAAATCTGTAAAAGGTATGTTGCCTAAGAACAGATTAGGATCTGCTTTATTGAAGAACCTTTATCTATATGAAGGAACTGAGCACAAACATGAAGCTCAACAGCCTAAAACAATTAATGTTAACGAATTTAAATAATTAATTATGTCTATAGTTCACAAAATCGGAAGAAGAAAAACTTCTGTAGCGAGAGTTTATGTAAGACCAGGTTCTGGAATCATTACAGTAAACGGTAAAGATGCTGCAACTTATTTCTCTACAGACGTGATGGTTTATAAATTGAATCAACCGTTTATCCTTTCTGAGACTGTTGGTCAGTATGACGTTACCGTAAACGTATTCGGTGGTGGAAATACAGGTCAGGCAGAAGCTATCAGATTAGGTATTTCAAGAGCTTTATGCGAAATCAATGCTGAATTCAGATTAGCTTTGAAACCTGCTGGTTTACTTACGAGAGATGCAAGAATGGTGGAAAGAAAGAAGCCAGGTCAGAAAAAAGCAAGAAAGAGATTCCAATTCTCAAAACGTTAAGAATTGCGGTAAGCTTAAAGCATTATGCAATAGGCTTTTTGAAAAACTTATTAAACTTTTTAACTCGCTTGACAGCTTGCAGCTTCATGCCTAAAGCTTAAAGCAAATTGCCCGTTACGTTTAGCATCCAAACACTTCTCCCATCTAAAGAAGTTGTTGATTGCATAAGAAGCGGAAAGTAAACTAACAAAAACAGAAAACATGGCAAAAGCAAATGTAAAAGACCTCTTAGAGGCTGGCGTACACTTCGGTCACATGACTAGAAAGTGGAATCCAAATATGGCTCCATACATTTTTATGGAGAAAAACGGTATTCACATTGTAGACTTACATAAAACAGCAGTTAAGTTGGATGAAGCTTGTAGTGCTTTAGAAAAATTAACTTCTGCAGGTAAAAAAGTTCTTTTCGTTGCAACTAAAAAGCAAGCGAAAGAAGTTGTTGCAAAACACGCTTCTGAACTTAATATGCCTTATATTACAGAAAGATGGCCAGGAGGTATGTTAACAAACTTTGTTACTATCAGAAAGGCTGTAAAGAAAATGAACCATATCGACAAAATGAAAAAAGACGGTACGTTCGAAACTTTATCTAAGAAAGAAAGATTACAGGTTGACAGACAAAGAGCTAACTTGGAGAAAAACTTAGGTTCTATCTCTGACATGGTTCGTCTTCCTTCTGCAATCTTCGTTGTAGATATCATGAGAGAACATATCGCTGTAACTGAAGCTAAGAAATTAGGTATTCCAGTTTTCGGTATTGTTGATACAAACTCTGACCCAAGAAAAGTAGACTTCGTTATCCCAGGAAACGATGATGCTTCTAAGTCTATTGATATGATCTTAAACATTGTTTCTGATTCTATCAAAGAAGGTCAGTCTCAAAGAAAAGCTGATAAAGAAAAATCTAAAGAAGAAGGAGAAAAGGTATCTGCTGAAACAGATGCTGATTTCGATGCTGAATAATTAAAGATTTTCTTTAATATAGGAAAAACGCTGGATGCAGATCCAGCGTTTTTTTTATTTAGATGAATACGGACGGAATACAATTTCATTTTTGACCTGGTAAAAGGCGTTGCCATATTGATCGATTGCAATGTTGGCGCGATAATAGATGCCGTTTATATATTGGCCGGATGATCCGTTTTTGTCATCATATTGTATGCGGATTTCTGCTTTTCTTGAAGCGGTGTTGAAAGATTCAAACATATTGCTTTTAAACAGATATACATAATCTGCTTTTTTTTCATTGAGGTAACCATAGATTTTATCAAAGGGGCTTACTATAGCTCCGGTATTGTCCAGAATCCCGTAATGAGTGCCATTACTGACCAAAAATAAACCGGTGTCTCCAATTTTTTTAATCTCCTTATAGTAATTTCTGAAGAGCAGGTTATGAGTCTTTTTATCGGCTATATTATAAAGGTTATTTTTTATGACCTGGAAATATTTTTCTTTAGGATCATTAGATGCATCAAAAGGCAGAGAAAAGAGCATACTGCCATTCAAATCATAGATTTCAGTCCGTTCCAACGGAATATTATACACAGAAACCTGTCCGATATCGAATGTTCTGGGATCTCTGTATTTGTCAGGAGACAGGGTCAGGAATATTTCTGAGGTTTTCTTATTGAGAAAATGAATGCCTTTCCTTATTCGTGGTTCGTGTGAGCTTTCATTATAAGGGTGAAAACTGTAGAAGTAACCAATATACTGCGGATCATTATCGTCCAGTCTGTTGATCTTTTTATACCCTGAAAATCTGGAGGCATTCTGTTGTATAAAGGCAGGGTCATTCAGCCTAAAAGGAGCGAAATAATTGTAAAGATCGTACTCGTATTCATTGTACTTTGTGATTACTTTTCCTTCAAAATCAAGAATAATATAAACTAAACGATTGTTTTCTGTTGTTTCCTGAACGAGATATTGGTCTTCAAAATTTTTTGCGTTCGGGTGATCTATATTGATTATTTTAAAGTTCTGATCTGCCATATAAACATTTTCATCTTCATTAAATTTATTAGGTTGGCGGTAATCCTGAACCCTGAATGATATTTTTTTTGAGTTACCGGGATTATGATACCCCGTAAAATTTTGAAATATTCTTCTTTTAGTGATGATGTCAATCAGATCATATCTGCCGGTTTCATAATTCATGAAAGAATAATACTGATCTTTAATATGATAAGCATATTTCCCTGGAGCAGTGAAGACTAACTTTCCTTCTTCACTATAGAGATCTATTGTTTTCTCATCCTGTGACTGACAGATAAAATGCTGCCCTTCAAAGGTTATCGATTTATATTGGGTAGGAACCAGTGTTTTTCTGTCTCTGTTGATAATTCCAAATCCTTTTTGGGGGCCATATTTTACGTAAGGGGTGTTTGGGATCTGAGAGAAAATACTCTTTTTCCTTTCAGGTATGATACTGCTGCTGCTTTGTTCGCTGCAGTCTGGAAATAAAAACTCTCCCTTATCATTGATCAACCTTTCGCATTTATTAAATACAGCATCGTCTGAATAGTAAGTTATTAAGGCAATGCCGTTATAGAATTGCGAGATATAACTGTAAAAAGGTGGAATAATCTCTTTCCCTTTTTCATCAATATAACCCCAGCAGCCGTCTATAGATACCTTCGCTAATTTGTAGGCATTTTTCTCGTCTACAGGAAGGAAATCGCCAATCATCGTATATTTTTTATCAAAATTATTCTTTAAAAATATACTGTTTTTCTGCAGATAAGAAATGATCGTTTCTTTCTGTTCGATGATCTCATTCCTAGTTAACGTATCCGAAGGTTTAGTCTGCCCATACTGGCTTCCGGAGAGGATAATCAGGAGGGTGGCTATTGTTTTTTTCATAAATCAATAATACCCGTCTAATATAGTAAAACCTACATGATATTGCAGGTTTTTATTCTAATTGCTAAGTTTTATAGCGTATGAAGTTGAAATGAATTTTGTGGACTGGTAAGAAGAATTACAAAGCATTCCGGAAAGTTTGTAGTTCTGGTTTTTTGGGACCATGGTATAGCCGACTTTGCCTGACGCGATAGGGATTTTTTTAAAAAAGCCATTTCCGCTTACCGTAAGAACCATATTGCAGCGGGATTTATTTTCTACAGAAATAGAGGTTTTTGGATTAGATGCAGAATCTCCATTGAGAAGATCATTTAATACCTCTGTGGTTTCAGGTTTGTAGGTCCTGGCAAGTTCAGCGTATTCTCTCTCTGTATTAAGTACTGTATTTCCTGATCCTGAAGAAGGTGTCGTTCTTGTGGGATAATTGCTGTAATTGACACTACAGCTGGTATTTGATAATAAAAGAATTGAAAAGACAGAAAGTGCAGATATTTTTTTCATCGACTCATTAATTTGAAATTATGAAGCATAAATATAATGAAAAAGAGACTGAAAATACAGTCTCTGATCTTTATGAATTTTTAGCTTATCCGGAATTTTATATATGTAATTGTTTTTCCTTTTGCAGAGAAAAGCTCTTCGTAATAGGTTTTGATATCTCTCAGATGCTCTGTATTCGGATCATATTCGGGAGCACCGTAGATATCGTGATGAGCACTGATTATTTCATAGCCGGCACCCTGTAAATAGCCTAATGTATAGCCGTGAAGAAACTCCGAATCCGTTTTCAGATGGATAATTCCACCAGGTTTCAGAAATTTTTTGTATCGTTCTAAAAAGTCAGGATGGGTAAGTCTGTGTTTGGTACGTCTGTATTTGATCTGTGGGTCAGGGAATGTAATCCAGATCTCGTCCACTTCGTTTTCTGCAAAAAAATGATCTACAAGCTCGATCTGACTTCTCAAAAATGCAACATTATTCATGTTGTTATCAACAGCTTCCTTAGCACCAAACCAGAATCTAGCACCTTTGATATCGATCCCGATGAAGTTCTTCTCAGGGAATGTTTTGGCAAGTCCCACAGAATATTCACCCTTGCCGCAGCCAAGTTCCAGAACAATAGGATGGTCATTCTTAAAGAAGTCTTCTCTCCATTTTCCTTTAAGTGAAAAACCATTCAGCGCGTCTTCTCTTGTCGGCTGAATGACGTTTGGTAAAATTTTGTTTTCTGCGAATCTTGCTAATTTATTTTTGCCCATCGAGTTATTTATAAAATCCCGCAAAAATAGCGAATTTTACATAGACTACCTTACTTTTAAATATAAAAGGCATGCACTGAGTATATTTAGCAGTAAACCTAAGGAGTAGACGAAGTTCCCAGTGCTACCATAATGGCTTTCTCTATTGTTTTTTGTGAAGCATATTGCGCTCCGCAGACAAGACTTGTAAACAGATACTGGCCCTTATCAATTACGATGGTACTCTCATTGTGTGCAGGAACAGCAAGTCTGTATTTGGTGGTTCCAACGCCTTCCATTCTTACAATGATGTTACAGTCGGATTTGTTTTGGATCAGAACAATACTTTCCTTACTGTTGGGGTCGTTGTCGAATAGCGAGTTGAGTATTTTTACGGTTTTATTCTTATGTTCTACCGGATTTACAGCCATCAGCATATTGAACTCATCGGCTTCAGCATTGGGAACAGCAGCATTGGCTGCCGTATTGACTACGAACGCATTTTGGGTCGTACTTGGAGTATATACTACTGTAGATTGTTTTGCGGCAAGTTCTGCTTTGTATTTAGCGATCTGTTTCTGTTTGATAATGGCATTCATTTCATCAAAACTGATCTTTGTGGATGGTCTTCTTTTTAGCAAAGCGAGCATTTCCTGCATATCTTTCACTTTCTGATCAGCGGGATGTGCTTCTTTTATATATTGTGTCATCATTTCCATGACACGGGGTTTCAGTACAGATCGTCTTGGATCGTCAGGATGGGCATCTCTGAGAAAAGCATTGATCTCATAGATATTTTTACTTTTTATAATATTGCTGTAGTCTTTTCCCTTTTTTTGGGCAGACAGGTTCATAAAAAGAATGGAAACAAGGAGTAAAAGTAATTTTTTCATTGACAAATATTAAGTGATAAGTTGATGTATTCTCTTAATGTGTGTTTGGCCAATTAGTTTTTCATTAATACAATCTCGTGCAATTCTTTTTATTTCTACACTTAATTGTGATATAAAAATAAGAATATTTTTAAATAAAAAAGAAATGTATACTATAAATTTTATATAGTATACATTTCTTTGTAAATATTGATGTGAAAAATTTATTTAATAACCTCTTGAAGGTTTGAGGTTTTAAGTCTCTTTTGATAAATAGGTAAATATTTTTCTATAGGAACCTTAATTGCCTCAAAATTTCCTGCAAGTACATAAGCCTGAATATTTTCTGACGTATAGACAAACTGAAGGAAGTTATCGATAAGATTCTCTGGAATCTTGAACTTTGCAAAATAATCTTTTCCTAAATAATTTTTGATCTGCGTTACAGAATTATTCATTCTTTCATAAGCCATATAACGCTGTTTTTTCTTTCGGTCCCCTGAAAGGATATCATAAATGCTTTCTAAACTAAAGGTAAGACCTCCATCCCTTAATCCGGCAACCGGAAGTTCGGGAGAGGTTCCGTCGCCTTTTGGTTCCGGCAATCCGATTACTTTTTTCAGCGCCAGTTTTTTATCTTCTTTTCGTATAGAATTTACATCATACCTCAAATTTCCGGTTGGCTTGAAACGGGACAGTACAATTTCCTGGATTTCATAGTAGGCGATTTTTAATTCAATCAGGTTTTTCTGCTGCAACATTTGGGGACTCAGCTTAACGTCTTTTCGTTCAGTAACAATAGAGGTGAAACGGATGACATCTCCCGCAGCTGCAGGTATGTTATAAGTACCGTTATAATCGGTAAGTACCGTTTTCTGAGTATTCAGATTGGTGACATAAACCTGGTTGAGATATAAGATAGAATTATCTCTTAAAAATACCTCTCCGGAATATATCTGTGCACTGACTTTTGCTAGAAAAACCAGCATCAAAAGGGTAATTAGCTTCTTCATATAATTAGGGCAAAATTACGTAGAAATACAGCAATTTATGCCTGTTTAGATCGTGTTCGCAGGTTAAAGTTATATTAAACTTTGATAGTAAACTGTTAATGAATGTTATAAACTTAAATAAATAAAAAAGATACTTTGAAATTTTTATCTAATAATACGTTATTACTTATGTTTTACCAGAAGCCAGCTTGTATATTTTACCGTGGTAGAAGTTCCAAATTCTGACCAGCTTATAAAATACCAGTAAGTGGCCGTAGGTACAGGTCTTCCGCCCATTCTTCCGTCCCATGTGTATCGGTTGTCAGGACTTCCTCTGAAAATTTCTGCCCCGTAGCGGTCAAATATTCTGAACTCCAGATTCGTATTGCTCATTAAAGCAGAATAGTCTATCTGTTCGTTGTGTCCGTCACCATTTGGAGTTATGGTATTGATAAGGTTGATGATTGCAAACGGTTTTGTTATTTCCTGGCATAATTTGGAGTCTCTCACGAAAACATTGTGGGCACCTCTTGGAACATTGTTGAAAACATTTGAATTCTGCCAGCTTACCCCATCCAGAGAATATTGATACGGAGGTGTTCCGCCACTTACTCCAACTGTTACAGTCGTTCCGTTGATCTCAATAGAAGTGATCATGGGAACAGGGTATTCCGTAACTGTAACATATTGTCTGTAAACACAGCCATTGAAGGTAAGTTCCACCCAATAATTTCCTGCTGAAACATTAGAAATAGAAGGGGATGTAGCTCCTGTACTCCAAAGATATTTTTCAAATCCAGGACCGGCATCCAGAGTGGTAGTGGCCTTTGGACAGATTATCACATCATGTAAGATATCTGATTTTTTTGGTATTTTAACTGTAAATCGGATAGATGCGACTTCGGGACATACTCCGTTTTTTTCGAACCGTATATAATACGTTTGTGTACCTGTAATATTGACTGTGGCTAATATCGCGTTACTGTCATTCTGTGCATCGGTCAGATTTCCGTGGAAAGTATAAGTGACATTCGGATCTGCCGTAAACATAGGAATAAACTGGGTAAGGTCTGCCGTTTTTGTTCCATCAAGATCATCGTCACATATAGTGGTCACAGCAGCTTTTGTGATCAGAGGTATTCTGGCTCCGATACTGAACTGTAAAGGTTTAACAACAACAGCACATCCATCAGGGGATTCCACTCTGATGTATATCGTGGTTGTGGCAGTATAGCTCCAGTTATTAGGAAGGGTATTGGCATTTCCTGCGTTGGCATCAGCAAGGGATGCGTAATATCTTACGTTGGTAAAGTAGCCCGGGTTATTTAGAACTATGCCTGTTATATTTGATAATATGACGGTAACTGTTCCATCCATATTGTCATCACAGAAAATACCGTTGTAGTTGTTCAGTATAATAGCCAGATTATATAGAGAAAGGGTAATTTGGGCAATACTTTTACAGCCCATACTGTTTTTTACCACTGCATATACAATGGTGCCGTCCGGAGCGGTATATGCAGTTGTTCCGGTGATGATTGCACCAGGATTTTCTGTCTGTGCATCAACCAGAGTAGGGTAATAGGTAATGGTTACCGGTGAATTGTTGGTTACATTGGCTGAAGTGAGGTTAAATGTTCCCTGTCCATTGATGTTACAGGCATTTAAAGTGACATTCATGACTGTAATGGACTGGATATTTAAAGTGACAGTTACTGTTTCGCAATCTGTAAAAATAGGATCATTGCCACAGAATGTATAAGTGAAAGTATCTGTTCCTGCGGTTCCCGGTGTATTGACCGTATAGGTAATAATGCCTGTTAGCGGATCAACTACTGCTGTACCCAATGCAGGAGGATTAACAATAGCCACTGTGGAAGGGACAGGAGTCTGTGCAGAACTGCTGAAGGCTGGAGTAATGGTTTGGTTAGTACAGACATTATAAGCGGACGTACTAAGTTTTGTACAGTTCAGGACTTTAAACTGCTCGGTCACAAGTGGTGCACAGCTTCCCATTGTTACGGAACAGGTATAGTATCCTGACTGTGTAGGTATTATAGATGACCCATTAGCTCCAGGAATAAGGTTTCCATTCACATACCACTGATAGGTATCGTAGATAATAGGATCTACTGTAAGTACCATCCCCGGAGCACAGTTTCCTCCTGACCGCAGAATAACGGGTTGCGTAGGGAAACCTGCAAAAAATCCTCCATATCCAACAGCATCACTTCCTGCATTAATTCCTGCAGTGATGGCTTTGTCAGAGATCACGGTTATCGTACCTGTTACATTGGGAATTCCGTAGGTAACCCAGTTATTGGTACCGGTCATATTGAAAGGTCCTGTAGCAGCGGGTGGAAATGCTCCGTTTACTGTAACAATGGCTCCTCTTTGGGTAATAAGGTTCAGTTTTGTTGGAATGTTAAGAATTCCTGAGGGGTTAGCATTGGAATGAACAAAGTTTTCGTTAATAAAGCCCAGTTCATTGATTTGTTTGGGCAGATAACAGTTCAGGGCAGGAATAAAATTAAACCCACCGGTAGCTACCTCGCTCCCCGAAGCGGAGTCTCCTGCAAGAACCTGATAGACGTATGCATTTTTTGATGTTCTGAGGTAGAGGTTGTAATGAGTTCCTCCCTGGATTTTATATTTTGAATCAGGAACCATAAAATACTGTCCCGCATTTAGAGTGGTAAGGGGAGGTATTTCGTCGTTGACAAAGATCTGTGTATTATCTTCTGTAGCAATGACGAGTGCTCCTTCCATATTGGATCCTATACTGCCGTTTCCTTTGACAAGAGCAAATTCAGTTCCCAGTCTTTCTACCGGAACGGCCTGATCCATCAAAATATCAGAACTGGTAGCAAAGTTTCCGGCATACTGACCATTAAAATTTCCGTTGGTAACATTCACGGGTTTGTTGGCCACAATCTTTGCACCGATAATACCATCAGAGTTTCCTGCAGTGGTACCAATACCATCTATGATATATGACTGCCCTTTATTAAGAGTAAATGTCATTGTTGGATTAGAAGCTCCTGTAGTTCCGTTGGAAAACTGTACTGTTGGCTTATATCCGCTTATGGTCACTGTTGTATTGTCTTCTGTGGCAAGAACACTGGCCATAAAGTTTAAGATAGGATTGTCTACCGTAATAGGAGCATTTGCCGCATAAAAATTTTTTCCTGTGGAAGGTATCCCTTTTGATGTGATAATCTCAGCGTGGTTGAATACAGAAAATCTCAAATTGGCATAAAAAGGAAATTCAGCTTTTAGATATAATCCTTTGGTGGTAGGAGTAAACAGATCGGTCTGATCTGTGGTAATGATGTAATTTCTTAATACATCAAATTTCTGAGGATTATTTTTACTGATGTTCAATGTGCCGATTAGGACATTGTTATTGTAAATATTTACCGGGAAAGGTGTTGTTCTGTTGGTAGATAAGTATAATTTCTGATAAGGATTAGGGCTTCCGCTCCTGTCCATCATGGGGGCAAACCAGTGCTCTCTGTCCAATTGGGCAAAGGTAAAGGTGAAAATGTAAAATATAAATAAAAAAGATAAATATTTCTTCATCTAGTATGGAGGTTTAACACAAATTTAATAATTAAATGCATTCATACGTTGAAAAAATAATAAAAAAACCGCGATTTGATATCGCGGTTTTAATATTCTTGAAAAGAATGGTTTTATTCAATGTTTTTAACTAAAATCCATCCAGTGTACTTGATTGGTGTTTTTTCTTTATTAGACTCATTCCAGTTGATATGGTACCAATATGTTCCGGTTACAAGTTTTTTATCATAATGTCTTCCGTCCCATTTGTAATTATTGAATTTATTTCCGGTAAATATCATATTTCCATATCTGTCATAAATTACAAAAGAAAGATTTTCTTTGTAGCCAAGCTCGCTGTAGTCGATAAAATCATTTTTATTATCACCGTTAGGAGTAATAGCATTGATCAAATTAGGAATGGTTACTTCTACTTTTGTAGGTTCACAATTATAGACATCTTTTACATAGAATATATGCTGACCTCTTGTAAGTCCTGTAAAGGTATTGGAATCCTGCCAGTTTGTTGGTGTATCTACAGCATACTTGTAAGGAGCTTTTCCTCCGTTTACAATCACTGTCGCTGTTGTGTTGGTAATTTCAATCTTCGTAATTACAGGGTCTTCAACTTTTCTTACTCTTACGATCTGCTTAAGAAGACATCCGTTTTTACCCAGGATCACTGAATATTCTCCAATACCTACATTCTGGATTGAAGAAGTTGTTGCTCCTGTATTCCATAAATAAGATTCATAACCAGGACCTGCATCAAGGTTTGTTTTGCTGTCTACACAGATATACTGGTCAACAAGGATTGGAGATTTTTTTATTGGAAGAGGGATCAGTTCAATTTTTGCATTGGCTGTACACCCTTCGTTAGTTGTTACTTTCACATATACAAATCCTCCCGGAGATGGATAGTTTTCAGGAGTAGTGATTTCATTGGTTCCTGCATTAAGATCAGCCAGTGAAGGATAATATTTTTTAACCACTGGATTGAAGTCTGTAACGACAGCTTTAGTCAGATCAAAATGGGCATTAGGATCTACGTCGTACTGACACGCTTTTATCAAAGCGTCTCTTACAAGAAAAGGAACTACTGTAAGATTTAATGTGATCTGTTCACAGTCTATAAATTCAGCGGCATTACCACAGAATTTGTAAACGATTTTATCCGGACCGTAGTAATTTGCTGTTGGTGTATAAGTAATAGTTCCGTTTGGATTCACCACAGCTGTACCATGAGTAGGTGCTGTAATGATCACCAGTGTCCCTGGAACCACAGTTTGTGTTGAAGAAGTAAACGCAGCAGTAATTATTTTAGTTGAACATGCATTCAGTGCTTGTGTTGTCTGTTTTAAACATGTAAATACCTTATAAATAGGTGTTATAATAGGTGGACATGTACCCATTGATACTTTTACTGTATAGTTACCCGAAGTTGTCGGTGCATAGGTATTGGCTGTTGCTCCCGGGATCGCTGTTCCGTTTAAGAACCACTGATATCCTTCATAGCTGTCATCTACTTCTAAAACAATACCTGGTGCACATTCCCCTGTTTTTTTTGTAATGATAGGAATAGAGGAGAACCCGGCGAAATAACCTCCATATCCTGCAGAACTGTATCCTCCGTTGATTCCGGCCGTTACAGCTTTAGTAGAGGTGATGGTAAGGTTTCCGGTGATATTTTCTATAGCATAAGTTTGCCATTGGGTATTACCTGTAAGTGGGTATGGTCCTTCCGCCGCTAAAGGAGGGAATCCATTGACTAAAACTGTTGCTCCGGTCTCTGTTAAAATGTTTAATTTTAAAGAAATTCCTGAAGTAATCCCAGGCATTTCGTTGATTTTCCCAATTTCATCAATCTTTCTTGGAAGGAAACAGTTCAATGGTGGGATATAGTTGAATCCGTTAGTCGCATCACTTGAAAGTACGCCAATAAACTGATATAGATAAACATTTTTCGAGGTGGAGATAAACATATTGGAATGTGTTCCCGCGCCAGGCTGAGTTACATAGCTGGTTTCATTAATTCTGTACCATCCTCCTGCGTTGATCGTTTGAACCGGAGTCGTAGCGCCATTTAAAAATATTTCTGTATTATCTTCAGTAGCAATGATTAGACCACCTTCCATGTTTAGATTGGGAGCTGTAGATTTGGTTTTAACCATGGCGAAAGTGTTCCCAAGTCTATTGGTAGGAACCGACTGGTCAAGAACCGGATCTGTTCCACCAGGCGAGGTGGAAAAGTTGGCATTACAGCTTCCGTTGGTAAGGGTTATGGGTTTATCTGCCACAATTTTGGCTCCGATAAATCCTGTTTGGTTGGCCGCTACAGTTCCGGGGCCAGCATAAATAAATGATTTACCTTTATTTAAGGTAACGGTATGCGTATTTCCGGTAGGAGTACCTCCAAAAAAGGTTACCGGATTATTCCATGTTACAGTAACTGTTGTATTGTCTTCAGTTGCCAGAACACCTGCTGTAAAGTTATAAAAGCTTGAGGTGTTTGTATTTGGAGCAGCTGCTACAAAAAATTCTTTTCCTGTACCCGCTTTCCCTTTACTTGTGATAATTTCACCGTGTACGGATTGTGCGAGCCTTAAACTACAGTAAAAAGGTTTGGTTCCCTGTAAATATAATCCTTTGGTACTTATCTGGAAAGCTTCATTAGCTGCCGTAGCAGAAATAACAGAGGCATCTACCGTATAAGTTTGTGGGTTACCCTTACTGATCGTAACCGTCGTAAGAGGAGTCGCCGAATTATTATTATATATTTTTACATCAAAAGGAGTTACCGAGTCGGTAGAAAGGTAAACTCTATTGGTATATCCTCCGTAACTGTCGTAGTACGGAGCAATCCAGTGCTCGGTATCCCTTTGTGCAAAGAGTGTATTAATTGATAAAAGAAGTAATACTAAGCTGAGTAGAAATCTTTTCATGTGTGTGGAATTAGGATTTCTACAAATTTAAAATAATATTTGAAATAGTATTAAATAAATATAACAAAAGTTAAAAATTAATCACGATTTTTAATTAAAAGCCATCCGGAATATGAAACTGGTAATTTTGTATCCGGCTCTGTCCATGTGATTACATACCAATAAGTTCCCGTTGGTAGGTTTCTTCCATTTACTTTTCCATCCCATACATAGTTTTTGTCAGATGATTTGTAAACTGATGATCCATAACGGTCAGCAACCTCTATTTTCACATTCTGTTTGATTTTTAAATCAGAATAATTAAGTACATCATTAAGTCCATCGCCATTCGGTGTGATGGCATTAACCAGATTCAGAACCAGAAACTCTTTGGTCACAGGCACGCAGCCATCAGATCCCAGTACATAAACCTTATGTATTCCTCGTGAAAGATCTTTGAATATATTAGAAGTCTGATAAGTAAATGCATCAAGGGAATATTGATAAGGAGGAGTTCCGCCAGTCACATAAACAGTAGCTGTAGTCCCGGACATATCTATTCGGGTAATGGTAGGAGCCTGGGCAGTCGTTACGCTTACCGTCTGACGGTATACACATCCGTTTGATCCCAGATCTACATAATAGTTTCCTGCACCAACGGTGATGCTTGGGGTTGTAGCTCCGTTGCTCCAAAGATAAGATGAGAATCCCGGCCCTGCATCTAATATTACTTTTTCATCCGAACAGATCACCTGGTCGCGAAGTGTTCCTGATTTTTTTGGCGTTTTTAAAGTAAGTTTAAGAAGACCTGTATTAGGGCATCCTATACTGCTTTGGAATCTTACATAATACGTATGTACAGAAGTGATATTCTGAGTAGAGGAAATAGGATTTGTTCCTGCCTGTGCATCAGCCAGTGAAGAATGGAAAGACAGGATCACCGTTGGATCTGCTGTAAAAAAGTTTTTATAATCATTAAGATTGGCTGATTCTGATCCATTGAGGTCATTGTCACAGACATCGGTGGTTACAGAATTTGATAATAAAGGAATTTTATTACCAATCGAGAAATTGATCTGTCCCAACGCTGCTGTACAGTCACCAATGGTAGCAGAAACATTTACATAAACCGTTGTATTGGTGCTATAGGTCCAGTTGGCAGGAAGTGTATTGTTGTTTCCTGCAGCGGCATCTGCCTGATTAAGGTAATACTTTACCAGAAATAGACCCGAATTGCTTACAATCTGCGGGGTTACAGCAGCAAAATTTACGCTGATGATTCCGTCAAAATTATCATCACAAAAGCTTGCATTAAAACTACTTGTATTGATATTAGGAGTAGGATTCAATGTTAATGTGATCTGAGCGGTTTTAGAACATCCGAACGCTGAAGTGACATTGGCGTAGATTATTCCTGCCGGTCCGGTATAAGCTGCAGGACTCATAATCTGTCCGGTTAAATTGGCGTTGGTGTAATAAGTTGCTGTAGTGCCCGTATCAGAGGTTAAAATAGCAGTGGTAAGATTAAAGGTTCCATTTCCGCTGGCATTGGCACACGCTGAAAGCGTAGTGTTTTGGGTCTGAAGAACATCGATATTCACGACGATTTTGAAATATTCAAAATCGGCAGGATTTCCGTTTCCGTCAATATAATAAATGAAAGAATCTGTAGTGTCTGCTGTAAATCCTGCATTGGGTGTATAGGTGATCTGTCCTGTTGCTGGATTCACAGTTGCCGTACCATTTGTCGGCTGTGAAATAATACTTGTGTGGGAAGGAACAATGGTTTGTGTAGAAGTCGTAAAAGCTGGAGTGATTACTTTGGTATTACATGATCCGATAGTATAAGTTGTGGTGGATATTGGCGGGCACAATGTATATTGGTATTCAGAGGTGTATCTTGATTCACAGTTGTTTTTCGTGATATAACAGGTATAAGTTCCCGCTCCATATAATTCAGGATTGATAAAATAAGAAGTCGCTCCCGGAATTAAAACGCCATTGAAATACCACTGGTATGCATCATAACTGTTATCCACTTCCAGGCGGATTCCCGCGTAGCAGTCCCCCGTTTTTGTGATCGCAGGAACTGAAGAGAATCCAGCGAAATATCCTCCATAACCTACAGAGCCGCTTCCTGCAGCAATTCCTGCAGTGACAGGTTTTGTAGAATTGATGGTAACATTTCCGGAGACATTCATGACAGAATAGGTAACCCATCCAGGATTTCCGGTTACCGGGTAAGGTCCCGCAGCAGCAGCAACAGGATTGCCGTTCATCGTTACAGCTGCACCTGCCTGCGTAATGATATTAAGTTTGGTATTGTAATTAGTGCTGCCAATTCTATTAATAAATCCGATTTCATTGATCTCTTTCGGTAAGAAACAGCTTAATGGCGGGATGAAATTCATACCTCCTGTCTGATAAACCGTATTTCCGCTTGCTCCGGCAAGAAGCTGATATACGTAAACGTTTTTATTCGCAGAAATATTCATATTATAATGTCCGCTGCCACCCTGATTGATATAGTTGTTACCTTCAATCATATAGTATCCACCGGCACTAAGATTAACACCCGGTACAGGATTTCCGTTGACTATAAGAGTGGTGTTGTCCTCAGTTGCAATGATTAATGCTTTTTCCATTCCCACAGAAGCAGGCCCGTTGCCTTTTACCATAACAAAATCTTTCCCCAGTCTGTCTGTAGGGACCGCCTGATCCATCAGGACATCTACATTGCTGTTGTTCTGAGTGGTATAAAGACCGTTGAAGTTTCCGTTCGTCACTGATATCGGTTTATCTGCGACAAGCTTTGCACCTAGTAATCCTTTTCGATTACTCATTCCACCCATGTCACTTACAACATCAATGATATAGGATTTTCCTTTGTTGATTGTAAATGTCCTTGTTGGCATTACACTGCCGTCAGAGAAAACAACGTCCGGGTTATATCCGGACAAGGTAACTGTAGTATTGTCTTCTGTAGCAGTTACTCCCATGGTAGAATTTACATGATCTTTTGGAAAAGTAGTGGGAGCTGTTCCTATGAAAAAAGTCTTTCCGATTCCGGCTAAACCTTTTGATGTAATGATCTCTGCCTGATTGGGAACAGAAAATCTGAAGTTGGCGAAGAATTTTTTAGCCCCTTTAGCATGCAACCCCATTGAATTCTGGGTAAAAAGGTTGCTCGCAGTGGAAGTAATCATATAATTGCTTGGAACACTCAGCTGTACAGGATTTCCTTTGCTTACCTGTACGGTAGAAAACACCGTATTGTTATTAGAGACCTGTACCGAAAATGGGGTAGTCTCGTTGGTAGACAGGTATAGATAACATTGTGGTACTCCCTGTGGAGAGCTTGCAGACATTGGAGCAAACCAATGCTCAGTATCCAGCTGCGCATTAACGATTAAACAAAGAAAAGTGCAGATCGCTAGTAGAAATTTTTTCATGCTTTATTATAAGGGGCAGCAAATTTAAACATTAATAATCTATTTTTACCTTAAAATATTCAGCAAATGAGCGCTTTTGCTTATGTTGTTGAATATTTAAAATTAGCGTCATATTAAGTTAACAGCGAAGCATGATTCCATAAAAAATCCCGGTGAATATTCACCGGGATCAGTATTTTTCTTTGAAAGATAATTAAGCTAGGCTAACTCTTACAAATCCTGTTACTTTAAGGTCTCCGTTTACAGACTTTACATAGTCAGCAACAGACTGGCTTCCGTCTTTAATGAAAGACTGGTGTACCAATGTGTTGTCTTTGTAGAACTTCTGCATTTTACCTTTAAGGATGTTTTCGATAATGTTTTCAGGCTTACCTTCTTTTACAAGAAGTTCTCTTTCGATCTCTAATTCTTTATCGATCGTCTCCTGAGAAACCTGAGTTTCATCTAAAGCGATAGGGTTCATTGCAGCAACCTGCATAGAAACAGATTTAGCAGCTTCGTCAGCTCCGTCTACTTTAGCAGAAAGAGAAGTGATAGCAGCAATTTTATTTCCAGCGTGGATGTAAGCTCCTAAGAATGGTCCTTCGATTCTTTCGAAAGCTCCGATCTCGATTTTTTCACCGATAACTCCTGTTTGCTCAATTAATTTTTCAGCAACAGTGATCCCGTGGAAATCTGTAGCTAAAAGCTCTTCTTTAGTAGCAGCGAAGATAGCCATTTCAGCTAATTCATAAGCCAGTACAATGAAAGCCTCATTTTTTGCAACGAAGTCAGTCTCGCAGTTTAGAGAGATTACAACACCTAAAGTGTTATCCTCGTTTACTCTAGCGATTACCGCACCTTCAGAAGATTCTCTGTCAGCTCTGTTTGCAGCTACTTTCTGTCCTTTTTTTCTAAGGATATCTACTGCTTTTTCGAAGTCTCCTTCTGCTTCAACTAGAGCTTTCTTGCAGTCCATCATACCTGCACCTGTTTGGTTTCTTAATTTCGCTACGTCTGCAGCAACTGGTGTATAAGACATAATATCTATTATTTTTTTTATTTAAGATTAGTATTAATTTTTAGCTTAATTTTAGAGCAGGGCAAAGATAATGATTTTAATGATAAACTAAAAAATGACTTTTCACGTTATTGATATATTTAATACTATTTTAAAGACTTGATTAATGAAAAAAATCTTTCTACTTATATTTCTATGCATTTTTACACTAGGTTTTTCCCAAAAAAAGAAGAAATCGAAATCTAAGGCTGTCGTAGAAAAAGAAACAGTAATCATCTATACAGAGCAGGATGCAGAAGCTTCAAAAGAGGCAAGAGTTATTGCCGGTTTCCTGAAGCAGAACCCCGGACATGCTAAATCAGATTATTTTAAAAGAAAACTGATCGATATGATCATGGCAGATAATTCTCCTGAAGCAAAACCTACTATTAGGCCAATCAGCAAGGAGAAAATTGAAAAAATTGTTAAGAATAACGAATTGAATAGCGGAAAAACGCTTGCCACCAATAATACTGCGACACCAGCTGCTTCAAAACCTGAAAGAACAGTTAACTATGCTTCTGTAGGTTCCGCGAAAAGCGCAGGGACAAGCAGTAAAGCAGAGCCAAGTGAGGAAGCTAAAAGAACGGCAGCCATGCTTACTCACTTATTCAATAATGACACCAACAAAAATGATGCTTATATTAATATCAAAAACAGATCAAGCTGCAACCTGATTGTCAAAATAAGCGGAAAAAAATATTATAATCTTAGCGTTCCTGCAAAAGGACAGAATTTTATTCTGATAGATAAAGGAGAATATGTATTGACTACGATGGTTTGTGATGCCAAGTATTCATCGCTGAAAAAGATTGATAAAGACATTGAGATTGCACTTAATGTATCTGAATAGTACAGGGAGAAAAGCTAAAAATAAAAAACGGTTAAGAATTTTCTTAACCGTTTTTGTTTTTTATCCTTTAAACTGTCCCATTGCAATGAATTTCTCTTGCCTTTGGGTTTCAAGTTCCTGTCCTGAGAACTTTGAAAAAGCTTTGATATTCTGTAAAATTGAATTTTTCAGATTCAGATAAGCTACTTCCGGATCGTATTGAGCACCACCTAGTGGCTCTTCAATAACACCGTCGATGAATTTTTCTCTTAAAGCATCTTTCGGAGTAAGATTCAATGCATTGGCTGCATCTTCCTTATGATCCCAGTTTCTCCATAAGATTGAAGAACAGCTTTCCGGTGCGATTACAGTATACCAAGTGTTTTCAAGCATATACACTTTGTTTCCTACACCAATTCCTAAAGCCCCGCCGCTTGCTCCTTCACCGATAATATAAGTGAAAATCGGAGTTTTAAGCTGAACCATTTCGAAAATGTTTCTGGCAATAGCTTCTCCTTGTCCTCTTTCTTCAGCTTCTAATCCAGGATAAGCTCCCGGCGTATCTACTAAAGTCACTACAGGGATTTTGAATTTCTCAGCAAGCTTCATCAGTCGTAAAGCTTTTCTGTATCCTTCAGGATTCGGCATTCCGAATCTTCTGTATTGTCTTTCTTTGGTTGTTCTCCCTTTTTGGGTTCCAATGATCATTACTTTCTGACCATCCAATGTAGCTAAACCGCCGATCATTGCAGGATCATCTGCGAAATTTCTGTCTCCGTGAAGTTCCAGAAAACTTCCTTTATCTACCATTCCGTTGATATAGTCGATTGTATAAGGACGATCCGGATGGCGGGATAGTTGTACTCTTTGCCAAGGGGTGAGGTTTTCGTAGATTTCTTTTTTCTTTTCTAAAATCTTATCCTCAATCTGGCTGCATGCTAATTTTACATCAACACCACTTTCTTCTCCTACTAAAGAACAAGTCTGAAGTTGATCCATTAGATCTTTTATAGGAAGTTCGAAACTTAAATATTCCATTTCTTGAAGTAAATTAAATCTTTCAAATTTATGAAAAATTATGAAAAACTATTTAAAATTATTGATAGCATTGTTTATTCTAGAGATACTTTCCTCTTTTCCAATTAGTTCCATGATATCTGGAACGTCAGGGCCTTTCAGTTCGCCAACTAAAGACAAACGCAGTGGCATCATCACTTTTCCCATTCCCAGACCTTTGTTTTCTGCGAAATCGTGAATGAACTGCTTTACTGTTTCTGAAGTAAACTCAATCGTATTAAGGTTTTCTGCCAGTTCTCCTAAGATAGAAGAAGTTTCATCATTCCATGCTTTTTTCGATGCTTTCTCGTCATAAGAGAGCGGAGCTTCGAAGAAAAACTTTCCGTTTTCGTAAATATCTTTCGGGAAACTTGCTCTTTCTTTCATGAGGCCGATGATTTTTACTAATTTTTCATCGGAAACAGCAGACAGGTCAAGATCTGCATGCTTTAAAATCTGAAGAAGCTCTTCATTAGATTTCAACTGAATATACTGATGGTTGAACCATTCTGATTTTTCTTTGCTGAATCTGGCCCCGGCTTTATGTACTTTATGAAGATCAAACTCTTTGCACATTTCTTCCAGCGTCAGAATTTCCTTATCATCTGCAGGAGACCATCCCAGAAGAGCCACCATATTGATGAATGCATCAGGAAGATAGCCGTTTTCTCTGTACCCTTTAGAAATAATTCCTGTTGCGGGATCTTTGAAATCCAATGGGAATACAGGGAAACCGAATTTATCGCCGTCTCTTTTGCTCAGCTTTCCTGAAAGGCTCTTCTTCAAAAACTGTTTTACAGAAGCTGTTAAGGTATCATCTTTTTCATTCTCATTTAATGATGATTTAAACCTTGGGCTTTTAATATCTGCGAAGAAAGATTTTATCAAAACAGAGGCACCCTCAAATGAATAGGCGTTGTTTTTTAGGATGAAATCTTCAGTAAAAGATTTGGTAATACTGTCTATATTCTCTTTATTAATAAGCGATGCAGCATCTGGTTTTAAGATCAGTGAAAGGTGGGCAAACTGAGGCGCTTCCCAGCCCATAGCTTCATATAGTAAAGTGTGAAGACCTAAAGACGGCAGCCATTCTTCTCCACGGATCACGTGGGAAATTTCCATTTCGTGGTCATCAATGATGTTGGCAAAATGATAAGTTGGCATTCCATCGTTCTTTACAAGAACTTTATCGTCGAGTGTATTGGTATTCACTGAAGATATTCCGCGGATGATATCTTCAAGATTCAGCGTTCTGTCCACCGGCATTTTGAACCTTACCACATAAGGTGTTTTTTCATCCAGTAGCTTTTGAACTTCCTCTTCAGTAAGGGCAATGCTGTTTCTCAGTCGGTTTCTGGTTTTGTTGTCATAAGAGAAAACATCTCCTTTTGCTTCAAACTCAGCACGGATGGCATCCAGTTCTTCGGGGGTGTCAAAAGCGATGTAGGCATAATCTGTTTTGAGGATCTGCTCCGTATATCTGTCGTAGATATCCCTTCTTTCAGACTGTCTGTAAGGTGCAAATTTTCCTCCTTTCTTAGGACTTTCATCAGGAATGATTCCGCACCATTCTAAAGCTTCCTCGATATATTCTTCAGCTCCTTCTACATATCTTGCCGTGTCTGTATCTTCAATTCGAAGGATAAATTCACCACCCTGGTTCTTGGCAAAAAGATAATCATATAATGCGGTTCTTACGCCTCCCAAATGCAAAGGTCCGGTAGGACTTGGAGCAAAACGAACTCTTACTTTCTCCATTTCAATTAAAATTTTGGTGCAAATTTACTTAAAATTAAATGTTTTAAGGATTATTTGAAGGTTGGTTGTTGGCTTTTTTTAATTTCAGAGATTAAAAAAGGACGAAGTCAAAAATTACTTCATCCCTTTTATTTATTTTTTAAGCATCAGCAGTTTAAAGAACAGGACAGGATTTTTATATTTAACGCGGTACTTTTCTTTTTTCCATTCTGTTCGAAGTCTTTCTTTTTCAGATTCGGAGTCTGTTTCTGACAGAAGAATCTCATAGTTGAAGTGAATAAGTTTAAGCCTGTATTTTTTATAAAGCTCCTGATCCGATTTTATATAATCAATATATTTATGGGTTACCTTCTCATAAGAATCCTTCATCAGCTTCCAGTTTCTGGAAAGGCTGGTTGAAAGGATCCTGTAATAGAACAGCTTTTTATCAATGAATCCTATTTTATAACCTTTTGACGTAAGTCTTAAATTCATATCCCAGTCTTCAGTATTGATACTTTCATCAAAAGGATACTTCACCAGAAGTTCTCTTTTTACAAACGTTCCTACATTGGCAGTTCTGTTTTCAGAGACATTTTCGTGGAAAAAATTATGGAGACTGTCTATGATATGTCTTTTCTCTTTTGGAGCATAGGCGTCAGTGGTTTTATCTTCATCCTGATAATATTTATAACCGTCTGAAAGAACAAAGTCTACAGGGTTTTTCTGAATATAGGATACTTTTTCCGCCAGGCTGTCTTCAGTATACCAGTCATCTCCTGAAAGCAGGGAAATATATTCTCCTGAAGTTTCTGAAACAGCAATATTGATATTTTTAGCAACTCCAAAACTTTCGGTATTCCTGATCATTTTATAATGCTGCCCGAATTGTGAAAGTATCTTTTCTGCATTTTTAAAAGTCTGATCCTTTGAAGCATTATCCAGCAGAATAATTTCATAATTGGGGTAGGTCTGCGAAATGGCGGACATGCAGGCCTGTTCAATGAACTTCTCATGGTTCATGGTGATGATGACAAGACTTACAAGCGGCGTGTTATTCATTGGGTAATAATATTGATTTTCGATATGAAAGAATACTTTAAAAAGATTGCAATAAGTAGAACTGTTATGATTAGCTTAATTGTTTTTGCTTTGAATATTTCAAATAAAAAAATAAAATAATATTACAGCCAATAAAATAGATTAAGAAAAATATGCTTTTGTTAACGTCCTGGTATTCCAGATTCGTTACAAAAAAACCTTCTCCAATCTTATTGTTATCTTGAAATTCAAGAATAGTAAAGATAAACTTATAGGGAACAAAAAGGATGAATATTATTAAATAGAGAAAAATATCTTTTACTTTATCCTTATTGATCAGTTCGTCAAAAAGAAAAGGAAGTGCAACGCAGAATATTCTGGTAAGATCAGATCCGGAAACAGAGAGTAGCGCAACAAGGAAAATAAAAAATAAGGTTTGTTCTGAAAATTTTCTCTTGATAAATAAAAATGAAGAAAATACAATAAAAAAGCAGGCAATAAGTTTAACTGTATTTTTAATATTACCATAAAACTGAGTAAAGAAATATTTCATTACAGCTATTCCGTTACTTTCGCTATTAAAACCAAAGATTTTTGAACCTACCTTCAAATAAATCCAAAAAAACAAAAGAACTGGAGCAATATAAAGGAGATATTTAAGCTTTCTCCGCATTAAGAATCTCGTTCCTAAGTAAATGCAGCAAATCGGAACAGTACTTTCTTTAAAAGGTAAAAAAAGTATACTTGCCAGCATAACATATAATGGTTTTTCGTAAAAGAAAATCATCAGTGAAATAAATAAGAACTGTACACCATCTACGGAAAACGGATAGAAAAGAGTCAATCTAAATGGCATTTGTGGTGTTACCAACATTGTAAGAATAAAAATCAATGCAAGGGTAATGCTTATTTTACCCCATTTATAGTATAAGATAAAGAGGCCTAAAAAGAATGCTGTAAGATTGATTAATTTAAAACTAAAAACAGAACCAAAAGGTAATTTTGAGGCAAGTACAGGAACTCCTATTCTTTTATTAAAAGGATCGGCATTTTGGTAAAGTTCATAATATGTATTATTATGCTCGTTACTTTTATAAACTTCCTTTCCTTTATCAGAAAATATCTGGTAAGCTGCATTATAATAAACTCCATCCCATCCGAAACCATTCTCTTTTTTTATCTGTTTTTGATTAAAGAAGCCGTAAAAAATATAAATAAGTATAAATACTATTATTGAACCATTTATATAGGGGACTAATTTATCCTTATTCATCGTAATTTATATTTTTATTGCCAGTAGTATTTTAAGAATAATTACTCTATGGAATTATAGTGCTTTTTCTTCTTTTTTTTTTAACTTCAAATTCAGATCGAGATTAACTTGGTATTTCTCAGGAAATTCTGAGTCGTTCTTCGTTGTGAGTGTTTATATCTCAAGCAATTGTTGCAGCTGTTTGTCAAAAAATTCAGGATCCAGTCTGTAATCTTCATGGAATCCTTCATAATCCTGTGGATAAATATAAAAATAAAGATCAAATTTTACCTCTGCCGCCAACGTCGAAAATATGGCAAAATCTCCCCAAACTGCACTGAACCAGCTGAGCCCTTTTGCTCCCGGGTTTGCAAACAGAACATTGGTCCATGCTGCACCACTTGGTCCTATGATATACTCTGCATTGTTGACCATATAGATTTGTTCGTGGATGTTCAGGTCCTCAAAGAATACTTCCTCAAATCCATATTTCTTTGCTGTTTCCAGAATTTCGTCAACATTGTATTTTCTAAACTGAGATCTACGGGAAATAAAGATTTTTTTAACAGGTTGAATATGAACCTTACTCATGTCTAAGTTATCGAATGCAGTCTTTCTCAGATACTGCAGCGATGTTTTAGAGAGTTTAGCAAATCCCACCTCATACTTTTCACCAGGCATAATATTGGGAACAGCATAATTTGTACTGGTGATATGCCAGAGTTTTTTGAAACGGTAGTATTTTTTTTCGTGACCGAGAAATTTAATTTTATAATCCTTAAGAAAGAACATTAAAAGGTCTTTCAGGTTTTCAACCTTCTGGATATCTTCATCTATAATGATCAGTTTATTCTTTGCATCCGGAATGTACTTGAAAAATTCAACCTTAGAAAGAATATCAACAAAAAAATGATAATAATTAAAAGTGAAAGTTCCACCCAGGAAAATAGCTTCCTCATCAAAATAGACATTCCTGTGGTTCCTTACTTTCGCAAGAGTCATCGAATGCTGGGATAAATTATCAGTATTATAGACATAGATGATTCTGTCGTCATCATGCCATTTTTCATAAAAGATTTTCTCTTTCTTAAGATCTAAAAAATAGGTTGAATTAGGAATGCAGAATACATTTTGAAGAGCATAGATTTCTACAGCATTTTTAGGCGTTTTTACAGAAACCTGAGGAGTATCAAACGTTTTAGGAAGAAAAAGTTCTGCCTCTCCTTTTTCACTCACCATAATTTTTTCAGTACAGTATTCTGATGGTATAGAATCGAGCGGCAAAAAATCTGTTACCAATCTTTTTGCTCTTCTGAAAAAAGACTTGATGTAATATTTTTTTCTGAGTGCCTTAAGCTGTTCTTCTAAATTTTCAATTTGTTCCTTTGCATTCATATTCTAAAACTTAGGATGACCTAAGAAGTTCGGTTACTGTTTTGCGGCCTGTAGAAATTGTATTTCTATATAATACCCTGATAATACCTTAAGGTTTCATCAACCATTTTATCAATGCCGAATTTTGATTCGATTAATTTTCTGGCATTAAGTGCTATCCTGTTTCTTAGATCTTTGTCTTCAAAAATAAGATTGATCTTTTCATGAAAGTTGTCTTCGTCAGCAATAAGGCCGTTTACTGGCTCCTGTATAATTTCTTTAAAGGAATCTATAGCAGAGCATACAACAGGTTTTTGCATGGCCATTACTTCCAGCAAAGATAAGCTAAAATTTTCACCTTTGGAGGGGAAGCATACGACCTCTGCCTTGCTGATAAGCTGCACAATTTCCGTTCCCGATTTGTTTCCGTGGAAATGGATTGAATTTCTGATATCCATATCCTGAATGTTCTCATTGATATAGGCAGGGTAGTGGTTAGGATTTCCTATGAAATGAAGCGATGCACCGGAATGCATTTTTTTAAGTTGGATAAAAGCATTGATTAAAGTTTCTGCTCCTTTCTCAAATGATACATTCCCTAAAAAGAAAACAGATTTAGAAATGATTTCGGTATTTTCTTCTGGTTTGTAGAATTTCTCATCAATACCATTATAGATGAGTGTTGGATTTTTGATTGCAAAAAGGCTTTTGTTGATCATCTCATTGTACTGCGATATCGTTATGATATTTTGAGAAGTTTTAAAAGCCGCTTTTTCACAAAAAATTCTACCCTTGTGAACTTTTTTGTAGCCAAAATATTTTTCAAGAACAGACCATGAGCCATGACATCTGATTACGTAAGGAAGTTCCTTGGGAATAGAAAGCGCCAAACCATCAAAATCATGGATTTCTGCAATATCGAAGTGAAGATCATTTTTTTTGATCCAGGAACTTATTTTCTCTGATATTATTTTTTTCTCTGATAGATATGTTCTAAAATGAATCTGTTCAAAAGCTTTCACTTTTCCCGTGAAAGATCGTATCAGTTCAAGAAGAGGATTAGCTTTGAAAATATCTTTTATAGAATGGATATGTACACCGTCTTCCTCAATGTCAAATGCATACTTTGAGATCAGAAATACATGTACAGTGATTCCTCTTTTTACAAGTTCTGTACATAAATTTTTATAAAAAATTCCTGTACCACCTACTTTTGGTGTGCGGGAGGATTTATACTCTCGGGATACAATAAGTACCTTTTTTATGGCTTTCATGATTTCAGCTTGAATACAGTGTCTACCCAATGGTCAAGAGTGTACTTATTATAAATCTCTTCCGGCAGTTTTTGGTAAGGTGTGGTGAAAAAATCCTTTTTTACATTACGGAAATTCTTGTCCAGCACCAAAATGTTATTAGGATTATAAAAATCATAAGTTTTGATCGTAGGATTATCGGTGATGACCTTTTTCTCAAGAGCCATGGCTTCAAATATTCTGAAGCTGAGCCCCGTCTGGTCGGCACGCATTAAATCAAGAATCACTTTACTGTTTTTATAATAGGAAGGAAGAGCATGATGAGGTATTTTTTTTCTTCCGAATTTTAAAATTTCAATATTCTTTTTATCAAAAATTTGGTTCAGCTTATTTTTCCATCCCTTTTTTCCTACGATGTAGACCTCGAATTTTACTTTTAAAGGACAAAGTCGGTTGATCAGTAAATTCAAAGCAGAGAGCCTCTTCTGATCATATGACGTAATATAAAACAGATCCAGTTTTGGACGCTGCTTTGCTGCAGGAATATGATCAAGATAATTATAATTCGTAATTTTTTCGAATCCGAAGTTTTTCACATCTTCGTCATCAAAAGAAAAGATGGTATCAAAGTAATGAAGAAGGTGTGTTGCAGGGTTTCTGGCCATGCTGTCGTACAGGTAGGCAATATTACGATCGGCATATTCTCTGATCTTCTGATGGATGCTTTCGTCAATAGCTTCCGGGTTGATGACAAGGATCTGATCCTGTTTGCCAATTTTTTCCAGAGATTCAAGAATGAAACTTTGTCTTTTGTGATATTTGGGGTTTTTGCCCAGAAAAATTTTACTGAAAGTGTTTTTCAGACGTTCTCCAGTATTTTTATGGGTAAAGGCTCCGATGTTGATATGGCATGCCTGAATGCCTCTATCACTCAGTTTTTCCACTATGTGCTCATCATAATGCCAGAAATCGAAGCTGATTAAACAAATTTTCATACTGCAAAAATAAAAATTTCATATTTAAATTTATATTTTTGATGAAAAGCTTAACAGTAATGGAACATAAAATCCTGATTGATGCCGAAAGATTGAAGTACCCGAAGTCGGGAATTGCAAACGTATGTGTTTCATTAATAAAGGGTCTGGACGAGAAAGGGTCTGATTTTGAGTACTTTTTTTATGGACCAAAAAAAAATATTCCACCGACAAAAAAAAAAATAAATATTATCGACTGGAAATTCTGGCAAAAAAGAATTTCTATCAATACAAAATCTTTTTCTCTGATCCATACAGCCCATCAGCTTTCTAAATATTTTCATACTGTAAGAGCCGGGCAGAAAAAAGTAGTGACGCTTCATGATCTTAATTTTCTGCACGATGGAAGCTCTGAACAAAAAGTGGAAAAAACTATAAAGACCGTTCAGAAAAATCTTGGGAATGCAGATGCTGTAGTATGTATTTCAGAATTTGTTAAAAATGATTTTCTTAAAAATAAAAAACTTTTTACTTTAAAAAATAATGTCAGAGTAGATGTCATCTACAACGGATTGATATTTCCTGAATCTGCTGAATTTAAATCTGATCATAAGTACAGCTTCATAGGGAAGAAATATATTCTAAATATTGGGGTGCTTTTTCCTAAAAAAAATCAGGAGGCACTTCTTGATCTTATTTCAAAAAATGACAGAGACCTTGTGCTGGTAACCTCTTCTGCAAAATCTGCTTACAAGGAAAAATTTTTAGAAAAAATAAAAATATTAGGATTGGAAAAAAGGGTTCATATCCTGGAGAATGTAGATAATAATGAAAAATACTTTCTCATACAGCACTGCGAATCTTACTGCCATCCATCATTAGCTGAGGGTTTTGGTATTCCACCTGTGGAAGCGATGTATTTTGGAAAACCAGTCTTTTTAAGCACACTGACCAGTCTTCCTGAAATTGGTGGGGATCTGGCTTTTTATTTTGACAACTTTTCAGCAGAACATATGCAGCATGTATATGCATCGGGAATGCAGACATATGGTGCCAGAAAAGATGAATATATGATACGGTTAAAAAACCGGGCCATGAAGTTCGGCTATCAGGAAATGGCTGATGCTTATGAAAAACTTTATAAGGAACTTTTGAATTAAAGTTTGATCTTTCCGAGCTTTAATTTCCATTTAAAAACGTCGAAACTATCACCCCCTTTGATGTCAATTCTTTTGATCTCAAATTTATTTTTCCAGGGAAAATAGGAAATATTGTTTCCGATACGTAAAGCTGAAGTAATACCTGCTTTTTCCAGTATGGAAAAGAACTCTTTTTTTTGTACCCCTTTCTTAGGGAATTTACCATAAGGGTAGGCAAGTACCTTTGTAAAAGGAATTTCTTTTTCTTCTAAAGTGCGGATGTTTTGATGAAGATCATCTGCTGCCTCCTGCAAAGAAATCTGTGAATAGTTTTTGTGAGTATGACTGTGCAGCGCAATTTCTACGTATTGAGGATTAAGAGATCTAATCTCATCAAACGTCATCATATCGCGGTTTTGATTGGTCTCATCATTCTGAATGAGTCCGGTTGGAATAAAAATAGTAGCCTTTAGCTGGTACTTTTCCAGTAACGGGACCATGTACTGAAGATTATTAAGGTAGCCGTCATCAAAAGTAAGAATGAGTTTGTGTTTCAGATCACTGTTGCTGTTCAGATCATTAAAAAACAAGGTGTTATAATTGTTTTTAACATACTGAAGCTGTTTTTCCAGATTCTCTACTGATACAGTAAGTGAGTCCTTGCTGGGAATTTCTCTCTCCGGCAAGACCTTATGATACATGAGAATTCGGACACTTTCAGTTTTCGAAAATCCTAGTGTCCTTTTAACAAATTTGAACATGGCTATCTGAATTTTTGGATCCGTTTGTTTTTTATGGAGTTTATACCAATAAAAATGTATCACGTTCCATATAATTCTATTGTTTTTTTATGATGGTCTAATTTACGATCTAAGTAGTGTATAAGTCTACTTAAAATGACTTCTGTTACAATTCCTCAAATTTAATTAAATATTGGATACAGCAGCTTAAAAATACCTTAAAATAAGACGAGGCAACTGAAACAAGTCATTACAAAACTAAAGAAAGCTATTTGAAGGAGCAGAAAAAAAAGATAAACAGAGACTATCTGAATATCTACAACGTTTTTTCTCATTGTATAATGGTCATAAAAAGAACAGCCGGCTGCAAGCAGGCCGGCTGTTTTATTGTATATCGGTAAGGCTATTTTTTGAATTTAAGGATTTCATTGATTTTTATATATTTCAGGAAGGTGTAAAATGCTCCGGTAATAGAAATATAAAATCCGGCAACACCATCCAAAAATCCCAGTTTGAAAAAATAGGTCTTCATGAAATCATAGAAAGGGGAAAAGATAATCTTGAAAAGAGTTACTGATTTTCCGTTTGATACCTTTTTTTCTGCCATCAATTGTGTGTAATTGTTGATCTTTTCAATATGATGGGCAATACTTTTATAGGTATAGTGATTGATATTTCCGGGCAGCTTTCCTTTTCTGTCTTCTGTAATAAAGCATTCATGGACCAGATCATCGGTGTATTTTCCGTGATCTTTTCTAAAGAATCTTTCTCTCCATACATTACCCCAACCGCCGTATTTAATGGTTTTACTCAGCAGGATATTGTTGAAGTGAATCTGATATACATTATATGGAGGATTGGAGCTTTTTAAAATTTCTTTAATAGCATTGATTGCTGTTTCATCCGGAACTTCATCGGAATCCAGAAACAAAATCCATTCTCCTGAAGCTAAAGAAAGGGTATAGTTTTTCTGACAGCCAAAGCCGCGGAATTTTTTTCTGATAAATTTCACTTTTGGAAATCCGGTACAGATTTCCTCAGTTTTGTCTGTGGAAAAAGAATCAACGATAATAATCTCATCGGCTATTTCATCAATGCTCCTGATACTTTTCTCAATGATTCTTTCTCCATTTAAAACAATATAACAGACTGATAACTTCATTAACGAAATTCTGTAATAGTTTTTTCAATGATTTTAACACAGTCTAATAACTGCTCTTCTGTGATGACCAAAGGTGGTGCTAACCTGATGATGTTTCCATGCGTAGGTTTTGCAAGCAGGCCGTTTTCTTTCAACTGTAAACATAGATTCCATGCTGTAGAGCTGTCCGGTGTATCGTTGATCAGAATAGCATTTAAAAGACCCTTTCCTCTTACTTTGGTAATAAGGTCATGTTTTTCAATGATCTTTTCAATTTCAGATCTGAATAGCTGACCCAGCTGTTCTGCTCTTTCTGAAAGTTTCTCATCAGCCACAACATCCAAAGCTGCCACTGCCACTGCACAGGCAATAGGGTTTCCTCCGAACGTAGATCCGTGCTGTCCTGGCTTGATCACATTCATGATGTTGTCATTGGCCAATACTGCTGATACAGGATACATTCCTCCGGAAAGAGCTTTTCCTAAAATAAGAATATCAGGCTGTACATTTTCATGGTGACATGCAATCAGCTGTCCTGTTCTTGCAATACCGGTCTGAACCTCGTCAGCGATGAAAAGTACATTATGTTTTTTACAAAGTTCAGAAGCGTTTTTCAGATAACCTTCATCCGGAACATATACACCTGCTTCCCCCTGAATAGGTTCCACTAAAAATGCAGCGATATTTCCAGCTTCTCTATTCAATACTTCTTCAAGTGCTGCCGTATCATTATAAGGAATTTTAATAAATCCAGGTGTGAAAGGTCCATAGTTTTGGTTAGCATCCGGATCATTAGAGAAAGAAACAATAGTAGTTGTTCTTCCGTGGAAATTATTTTCACAAACGATAATCTTCGCTGCGTTTTCTGAAATTCCTTTTACTTCATAACTCCATTTTCTCGCTAATTTTACAGCAGTTTCTACAGCTTCAGCTCCGGAGTTCATAGGAAGAACCTTATCAAATCCAAAAAGAGTAGTGATTTTCTGCTCGTACTCGCCCAGGTTTGAATTGTAAAATGCTCTTGAAGTCAGGGCCAGCTTCTTAGCCTGGTTTACTAAAGCCTCTACAATTTTTGGATGAGAATGTCCTTGATTCACAGCAGAATATGCTGAAAGAAAATCATAGTACTTTTTACCTTCTACATCCCATACAAAAACGCCTTCTCCCCGGTCAAGAACTACTGGAAGAGGATGATAGTTATGCGCTCCATGTTTGTCTTCGAGGTCAATGAAATACTGTGAGTTTTTTGCTGTTGCTGCTGTTGACATATGTTTCGGTTTTTGACAAATTTAAGCATTATTAATGAGATGCATGAACAAAAACGTAATACAGTACACAGGCTTATTTAAAGTGTATTTTAAGGGTGCACTCTGCTGTTTTAGAAAATATTTCCTTAGCAGATCAGGTCATGCAGGTTTTATATCTTTATGACTTGAGTTTTTTTATCGTAAGCTTTTGTATTTATTTTTTAACCCTGATTCTATGTTGAAAGAAGATTCTTTTTAATTTTCTCCTGTGTCGTTTTGTCAATGTGTAATCCTTGTTCAAAATAATTTTCTATAGAACCATAATTTTTTTCAACTGTGTTAAAAGAAGCATCCAGATATTCTTTCCTGACTCCAATCACATCGAGTATAATGTCTTTTTTTACACCTGCTGCTACAAACGAATCTATTTGTTTCTGATAGGCAGGTATTAGATAAGTGTTTGAATCTAAATAGTTGCTGTAAATCTGATCTTTTGGAGTTCCCAGAAGGGCAAGAAGAGAGGCTGCAGCCCACCCGGTCCTGTCTTTTCCTGCTGTACAGTGAAAAAGAGCGGGTAAATTCTTATCATTGGCTAGTGAAAGGAAAAAATCATGATATGCTTTTTTGGCACTTGGCAATTCTACAAGATCTGTGTAGACCTGCTTAAATAATTCAACAGCTTTGCCATTACCCATTATGGTATTGACTTCGTTTGTGTTTTGTAAAGTTTTTGCTAAGGTAGCAACACCTGCAGAACTGTTATCAGCAAGAACATTTAACCATATTTCTTTTGAATCTCCTGATATCTGATCGGGAAATTGTGCCCTTTCTTCAGCTGTTCTTAAATCATAAATGGTTTTTAGATGGAGGGCTTGTAGTTTTGAGATATCTTCTCTTGAAATTGGATTAAGCTGGTTGGAACGATAGACTAAACCTTCCTTTATTTTTTTTCCGTCTGTGGTGTCATATCCTCCTAAATCTCTGAGGTTGGGTACAGATTGAATATTAAGGTTAACACCTGCAATTACATCTTGCGGGGATTCTGTTTTTGCCGTTTTGTTACAGCGCAAATTGGATATTATCATTAAAAATAAAATGGAGTAGTTAATACATATTTTTTTCATCATGTGGCTGTCTGTTTTTTATGTTAAAAAGCAAATTTTTCCATTTCTTTCAGCAGATTTTTTGCTTCTGCAGCCGCTAATTTACAACATTATAGACCGTTTAAAGTGGTTTTTAAAGTATATGCATTATATTATTAAAAGCAGTTGAAAATTTACTATAACTATATTAAAATAAAAAAAAGCATACCCATTTTCAGGTTATGCTTTACTGTTTTCTTATCTGCTCTATCATGTGTTCATCAGGTTATATCATACTGCTTATTTCCCTGTACAATATTTTTTCTCCATCAGAAAGCGTAAACTCAGCTTTCTTTTTCGAATACTGTCTTTTGGGAGAATTATATTCCATTTGTATCGTAAGGGTTGCTTTGTACACTGACGTTTTTGGCAGATATTTTTTATCGATTTCTTCTTTTAAGTGAGCTGGAATAATGATTTCTGAATTGAAAAAAGAATCGAACCCATAATCTCTCTGCTCAGCTATGATCGTTCCTGTACATTCTATAGCTCCAATTCCTTTAATATTCCATTCAATGGATTCATCATTTTTTCCACCGTTGTCCACATAAGAAGGGGCAAAAAAAAGAAGATTCCAAAAAGGCTCTTTCTGTTTATTGGTGTAAAAAAGATGCTCATCTTCCAAATCCCTCAGGTATTGATTTCTGAATACATCAGCATTCTCGTATTTTTCGTGGAGATTTGCTGTTTTCTGTTTCCAGTTTTCCACATTTTTTTTATGATCTGAAGCATTAAGGAAAACTCCCTGTTCATCTACATGGATCTCCAAAGGGTAAAAACTCTGTTCAAGTTCATGGAGAACTTCCATAAAAGGATTCTCAGAAAGCAACGGGGCATCCTCTATTTTTTCTATCAGCCAGTTTTTGGTATGATCTTCATTTTCTGTCTCCTGTATATTAAGTTTACACGAAGAATGGAATCCTTTTTTTTCTCCAAACTGTACTTCAAGAGAGTTTTCCACATGGTAAACATGTGTTCCTGAATATTTCTGAAAAGGTTTAACTTTGTTTTCTTCCATGATTATTTTTTATATTGCCTATAATTCAAATTTCAAATTGCCTTTTTCAAAATATTTTAAACTAAAAATAGTAGGCAGGAAATTCTCTCAGAATAGAATACCCATCTCGGATTTCAAAATAATGAGGACTGGAGCTGGAAATAGAATTAAAATGATGTCTTTTAAACAATTTCTTAATCCGTGTCTGATGATAGTACTGAGATATTGAGACGATACTTTTATACTGTAAACTATTAGCTGCTTTTATGGAATTAACGACCGTTTTTTCAGTATTATCTCCATGATTATCAGTGATAATTATTTCCAAAGGAATTTGATGGGCTGCCAGATATTTTTTCATTTCGGTACCTTCCCAATATCCTTCTTTGCCTAAACCACCACTTACGAATATTTGTTTTATCTGTTTCTTTCTATATAATTTAATAGCATGATCCAGTCTGGCTTTCAATCTGGGAGATAAAGTTCCGTCCGTATTAACTTTATTGCCAAATACTACTGCCAAATCAGCGTTCTGCTCCGTATTGCTTAATCCATCATTGATTATGTAAATAGAATGAACGGCAAACCATAACACTCCTGATACAATAAAGAATTTGAAAATATTTTTCACCATATGATTAATGTACTACCGAATTTTTACTATTCCTGCAGTAAATATCCTACTTTGTTTTGGGGTAAACAAAAAACCGAAAACGTAAATTCTACATTATTCGTAATTTTCAGTAAGGAATTAGTAAATACATTCAAAAAAGACAGAACAGCATCCCTGAAATCGGGTGTACCATTCTGTCTGCTGCTTTTTCCTGATGTAGGTATTACATTCTTAAGAAGGCCATTCTCCTCTGTAAGAAGAAGTTCCAAGATCGATTTGTTCTGCACTGATCACAAAAGTAATGTACATACTGTTGTCATCTACTGCATCGAAATCTAATTCATGCTGGATCACATATCCATTCTCCCATTTTAAGGTTGTAAGAGTTCCTTCCTCGTGAGACTTGTTAAATGTTACCTCTCCGGTTGTAGGCTTATATTTCCCGTTAAGAAGGCTTTCCAGGATGTCTGACTTTTCGGTCGCTTCCACTGTAAGTTTGATCAATGCATTGGAAGGGTCTGATGCCACTCTTCCTGATACGTCTGTAGAACGGGATACACTGTAGTTAAGTTTTAATAACTTTTGTCCTTCACCGCCATTGAATTTTAAAATTCCTCTTGAATTTCTTTCTGCCATGATAAGTAAATTTTAATTGTTAATATTTGTGTGGTTTGTTATCTTATGTCACCAAAAATAGAAGTAATTATATTATCAAAAAAAAATTTTTGAAGAAATTTAAAAAAGTGTCGTAATTCTTCGACTAACAATTGTTAGGTTATTGGTTTGTTGGTAATCAGTTACTTATCGTTTTTAGGTATTAGGCGTTTATGAATTTCCGATGGATAGGGGGATTGCAAGGGAAAAAAAACGAACAGCTTTTAGACATCAAGTTTTGAGGATAGGACTGAGGAAAATAAGATCAACAGAAAATAAAACAGTTGATTTTTCATAGCCAGTGAATAAAAAAACTGCCCCAAAATGAGGCAGTTCAAATTTTATGTATAAATAATCTTAGTGATTATCGTATTTTCTGTCCATTACAAAATCTTCCATGAATTTTGTAGTGTAGTTTCCTGCAAGATAATCTTCATTATCCATTAGTTGTCTGTGGAAAGGAATAGTCGTTTTTACTCCTTCAATATAGAATTCTTCCAGGGCACGTCTCATTTTAGCAATAGCTTCCTCGCGGGTTTGAGCCGTAGTAATAAGCTTAGCGATCATGGAGTCATAATTGGAAGGAATAGTATATCCTGAATAAACGTGAGTATCCACTCTGATTCCGTGTCCGCCAGGGATGTTTAATCCTGTGATTTTTCCAGGTGACGGTCTGAAGTCTGCGTAAGGATCTTCCGCGTTGATTCTACATTCGATTGAATGTAATTTCGGGTAATAATTGATTCCTGAAATTGGAGTTCCTGCAGCAAGAAGGATCTGTTCTCTGATCAGGTCATAATCGATTACCTGCTCAGTGATCGGGTGCTCTACCTGGATTCTTGTATTCATTTCCATGAAATAGAAATTTCTGTGCTTGTCTACAAGGAATTCGATAGTACCTACACCTTCATATCCGATGAATTCAGCGGCTTTTACAGCAGCGGCACCCATTTCTTCACGAAGTTCGTCTGTCATGAAGGGAGAAGGAGTTTCTTCCGTTAGTTTCTGGTTTCTTCTCTGTACAGAACAGTCTCTTTCAGAAAGGTGACATGCTTTTCCGTACTGGTCACCAGCTACCTGGATCTCAATATGTCTTGGTTCTTCGATCAGTTTTTCCATGTACATTCCTCCGTTTCCGAAGGCTGCAACAGCTTCCTGAATCGCAGATTCCCAGTGTTCTTTAAGGTCTTCAGCTTTCCATACCGCTCTCATTCCTTTTCCTCCACCCCCTGCAGTAGCTTTGATCATAACAGGATAACCCGTTTCTTCAGCTACTTTTACAGCATGTTCGTAAGATTCAATCAATCCGTCAGACCCAGGTACACATGGTACTCCTGCTGCCTTCATGGTAGCTTTGGCATTGGCTTTATCCCCCATTCTTTCAATCTGCTGAGGAGAAGCACCAATAAACTTGATGTTATTTTTCTGGCAGATTCCTGAGAAATTGGCATTTTCAGAAAGGAATCCATATCCAGGGTGAATAGCATCAGCGTTGGTAATTTCAGCTGCAGCAATAATGTTAGGGATTTTAAGGTATGAGTCTTTGCTCATTGGAGGACCAATACACACTGCTTCATCAGCAAACCTTACGTGAAGACTGTCTTTGTCTGCAGTAGAGTATACGGCAACGGTTTTGATTCCCATTTCTTTGCACGTACGTAAAATACGCATTGCAATTTCGCCACGATTGGCTATTAATATTTTTTTGAACATCTTCTTCAATTTGAAAATTAGATAATTTGAAAATTAGATAATGTTATTTTGAATGCAGAATTGAGTCTAACATCTAATGTCTAACATCTAACCTCTAAATTAAGATGGATCTACTAAGAATAAAGGCTGATCGTATTCTACCGGCGTCGCATCATCTACTAAGATTTTAACGATTTTTCCGCTGATTTCAGAATCGATCTGGTTAAATAACTTCATGGCTTCGATTACACAAACTACTTTTCCTGCAGAAACTTCGTCACCTACGTTTACAAATACATCTTTATCAGGAGATGGTTTTCTGTAGAAAGTACCGATCATTGGTGATTTGATCGCTACATATTTGCTGTCATCAGATACTGCCTCAGCCTTTTCAGCTGGAGCTGCTGCCGGAGCTGCTACCTGAGCTGGAGCTGCTGCCTGAGGGGCTGTGTGGTAAACTGCTGGCTGTGCATACACTGCATCGCTGCCGGCTAATGGAGTTTTAATAGTGATTTCGAAATCTTTAGTTTTGTACTTTACTTCTGAAACTTCAGCCTTAGATACAAACTTGATAAGATTTTGTATGTCTTTAATGTCCATAAATTTTATATTTGATTTTGGGTCAAAGATACCAAAAAAACACAAAAAACAACAAAAAACAGCCCGATTTTATCAAAATCGGGCTGTTTTTGTATTAAAATGAGGCTTTTTCAGTGAAAAGCGACTCTTAGTTTTCTTCTGTAGCTGTTACTTCTTTTTCCAATACTACTTTACCTCTGTAGTAAAGTTTTCCTTCATGCCAGTGAGCTCTGTGGTAAAGGTGAAGTTCACCAGTTGTTGCATCTTTAGCTAATTGAGGAACTACTGCTTTATAATGAGTTCTTCTCTTATCTCTTCTTGTGGACGACTGTCTTCTCTTAGGATGTGCCATTTTTGAATAACTTTTTTAATTGATGAGCGATGAGATTCATCATCTCATCATATTTAAATTATTTTTTATTTAATTATTGTCTTTTAACTTTTTCAGTGCTTCCCATCTCGGGTCGCTTTCCTGTTTCTCTTCTTCCTCGGGTTCTTCAATATCTTTTGGACTGAACCTGTTGAGAATTTCCAGATCTTCATCACTTACATTCGGTGAGACTTTTTTCATCGGTATAGAAAGTGTTACGCTTTCATAGACCAACTGGGCCACATTGAATGCGTGATCTGAGGTAGGGATGGTAATGACGTCTTCATTGCTGTCGTCATATTCTTCGCCAAAATTCACTAAAATTCTGATCTCGTTTTCAATAGGGTGATCGAATTCATCATTGGTGAGATCACAAATGAGTTCTACAGTCCCTTGTACTTTGATCTCAAATTCTAAAAATGTAGTATGCTTTTCAAGAAAAACATCAGCTACTATTTTAGGATTTGTAAATTCCTGTTCAGTGTCAAATAATTGAAAGAACGTTTTTTCAATCTCAAATTTGAACTCGTGCTTTCCGTTTTTAAGTCCGGAAAAGCTTACGTCATAGTTTCTTAACTTGTCCATAAAATGAGTGTGCAAAAATATGCAATTTTTTTATAATAACAAATAAAATCCATAACAAATTAATTTAAAATTTGTTTTAACGAATTATCCTTCATTTTCATCCGGCAGATCTTCATCAACTCCGTTGTCTACAACCATTTTTCTTGGCTGCATACGGTTGGTCATCAGATCATTATATTCGCTTCTGTTCTTAAATATTTTAATAGCTGTAAAGATCGCTTCTGTAAAACTCTGTTCATCAGCAATGTTTTTTCCTGCAATATCATACGCTACTCCATGGTCCGGAGAAGTTCTGATAAACGGTAGTCCGGCTGTGTAATTCACGCCTTCTTCGTACGCTAAAGTTTTGAATGGAGCCAGTCCCTGATCGTGATACATGGCCAAAACAGCATCGAAATTTTTGTATTTGTTTGGCTGGAAGAAACTGTCTGCAGGGTAAGGACCAAAAGCCAGTATTCCATTGTCAGAAAGTTCTTTGATTGCCGGTTCTATGATTTCAATTTCTTCTTTACCGATCACCCCTCCGTCACCCGCATGAGGATTCAATCCCAATACAGCGATTTTAGGTTTCTGAATACAGAAATCTTCAATCAAGGTTTGGTTTAAGGCTCTGATCTGTTTTTTTATTTTTTCTTTGGAAATATTTTCAGCAACACTGGAAATAGGAATATGGTGTGTAGAAACAGCTACTTTCAAGTCGTCAGTAACTAAGAACATCAGTCCTTTTTTGCTGAATTTTTCTTCAAAATATCCTGTGTGCCCCGTATGTTTAAATCCCATTTTTACCATTTCATCTTTATTGATAGGAGCAGTAACAAGCACGTCAATATCTCCTTTCATTAAAGCTTCAGTGGCAAGTTCCAAAGATTCAATAGCCATTTTGGTTGATTCTTCTGTTGGTACACCAAGTTCTACATTCACATTGTCCTTTGTCAGGTTCACCATATTGAGTTTTCCCGGCTGAGCCTGTGATGCTTCATTGATGTAGTTGAAATTCACATTCAGCTTGAAAATATTTTTCTGGAATGTAAACAACTTTCCCGAGCCAAAAATCACCGGAGTGAAAAAGTCCGTAATGGTTTTGTCTGTCAGGGACTTCATGATGATCTCCGGACCGATGCCGTTAAAATCACCGATTGAAATTCCTACTCGTACTTTATGGTTTTTTGGGCTCATTTTGATTATCTTTGAAGATTATAATTTACAAATTTAGCAAAAAATAATATGTTCACAGGAATTATTGAAGCAGTTGGCGTTATTGAAAAGATTGAAGAAAAAGGAAGCAACATAGATTTCACATTAACATGCCCTTTTACGAGCGAATTAAAAATAGACCAAAGTCTGGCTCATAATGGGTGCTGCCTTACCGTTGTTGAGATTAAAGATGATCAATATGTGGTCACAGCGATCAGTGAAACATTGGAAAAGACCAATCTTGGAAAGTGGGACCTTGGTACAGTTGTTAATCTTGAGCGTTGTATGAAGATGGATGGAAGGCTAGACGGACATATTGTACAGGGACATGTTGATAAAACAGGAGAGGTAGCAGGAATAGAAAATAAAGATGGCAGCTATTTCATTACTGTTAAATATGAAGATGACGGTAGTTTTGTAACTGTTCCGCAAGGTTCAATTACGGTGAATGGGATCAGTCTTACCGTCGCAAAAAGTGAGGATACACAGTTTTCTGTAGCTATTATCCCATACACATGGGAATTTACCAATATGCAACATTTGAAAATCGGAGATAAAGTTAATTTAGAATTTGATATCATTGGTAAGTATATTGCTAGGTTAATTAAAAAGTAGGATGCCAATAAGTAAATACAAAGGTTATAGCTTAAGGAACCGGGTGTTTTTCGGTTTTTTACTTGTATGTTTTTTAAGTGTTGTCGCGACATCGCTGGTTCCCTATTTTGTATTAAGGAACAATTCTCTTCAGCAGAGCAATATTGATATGCAGGAGAAGACCAACGCGGTGATGAGATATCTTGATTATGCAGTAAGCCGTACTCTTGTTAAAACAGAAGATCTGCCTAAAGTATTAGGTAATAAAATATTCGAAATAGCAGATATCAACCAGCATGATATTGTAATTTACGATTTGAAAGGAGGCTATCTTCTCTCCAATAAGGATGAAAGTCTTATTGACCAGAGGACCATTCCTGTCAATATTGTCAATAAAATTCTGGCTACTGATTCCAGAGTTGATATTAAAGGCTACGACAAAACCAAAGATGCAGGACGTACTTCTTCCTATCTCCTTTTAAAAAACAATGAACTTGAGCCTATAGGAATTGTATATATTCCTTTGTATCATAACGAATCTGCATATTTAGATGTTCTTCACCAGTATATTAAATATATTCTTCTGGTAGATATTTTTCTGATTCTTTTCAGTATTTGGATAAGCTGGGTGACTTCTAACAGTTTGGCGAAAAACATTACTAAGTTTTCTGATATGATTACACGTATTACATTGTTCGAAAATGAAATGCGTCCTATCAGATATTATAAAAATGATGAGCTTAATGCTTTGGCAAGAGCTTACAACAGAATGATTCTGCAGATTCAGGATCAGAAAGAAAGGTTGCGTTTCAAGGCTTCTGAAGAGGCTTGGAGGGAAATGGCAAAACAGGTAGCTCATGAGGTTAAGAATCCACTTACACCAATGAAACTTACCATTCAGAATTTTGAAAGAAAATTTGATCCGGAAGATCCGAATATCAGAGAAAGGGTAAAGCAGATGAGTAAAACGATGGTGGATCAGATTGACCTGATCGCCACTGTGGCATCAGCCTTCTCTGAATTTGCAAAGCTTCCTGAAAAAAATAACGAGGTCATCAATCTTAATACGGAAGTGGAAGATATTCTGCGCGTTTTCAATGACGACAGTATCTTTATGCATTCCAATAAGAGCAATATTATGATCAATATGGACAGGATTTATCTTTCCAGGATCATTACCAATCTCGTGACCAATGCAAAGCAGGCCCAAAGCGATGAGCGTAAACTCATTATCAATGTAGATGTGGAACAACACCAGAGAAGGGTGATGATCTCTGTACAGGACAATGGAGTGGGAATTCCTGAAAACATGTACGAAAGGATATTTGAGCCTAATTTTACTTCTAAAAACAGCGGCATGGGACTTGGTCTTTCGATGGTGAGAAAAATGATCGAAGACTATAAAGGTGAAATCGCGGTGAAGTCAGAAGTAGGTAAAGGATCTACATTTACAATTACACTGCCTACCAATTTATAGTGAAGCCTTTTAAATTTAAACATTTCGAAATTCAACAGTCAAAAAATGTCTTCCGTGTAGGTACAGACGGGGTATTGCTTGGTGTTTTGGCTAAAGTAGAAACTGCTTCGGAGGTTCTGGAAATAGGAACAGGAACCGGCTTAATTTCATTAATGCTTGCACAAAGAAATTCCAGAGCTTCTTTTTTGGGATTGGATATCAATGAGGAGGCAGCTTCGCTTACTCAAATTAATTTTGAATGCTCCCCGTTTCATTCAAGGCTCAAGAATATTCATCAGGATTTAAAAGATTTTGAAACAGAAACAAGATTTGATCTGATTGTTTCAAACCCACCTTACTTTGAAGAATCTGGTTCCGATAAAGATAAAATTGCACGTCAGACGGTGGAGCTTAACTTTCAACAGCTTGTTGATGCTTCTGTAAGTCTTCTGTCTGATTGCGGGGTTCTGTCGGTAATTATTCCTGCCGAAGCAGGAAATGGCTTTGTTACAATAGCGTTAGAAAATCGGTTGTTCTTACAAAGGAGGGTGAATATTAAAGGAATTCAAAATTCAAAAACGAAAAGAGTAGTTCTTGAGTTTTCATTTGTAGAAGGGGTGGTTGAAGAATCTGATTTTGTCATAGAAAAAAGTCCGAGAGAATACTCGGACCAATATCTTGAACTCACAAAGGAGTTTCATATCTTTAAAAATAGAGAGAGAAGCTAGAGATTAGAAGTAAGATGGTGGCAGTTTAGTTTTAGCTAAATGCCTTCATTTTTTAATCTCATATTCTTTAATCTTACTCAAATAACTCGGCTGTATCCAGTACAGAAACTTTTCCGTCTTCGCATCTGATCGCTTCTCCCGGGAAGTTTTGGATCATATGGTAATCATGTGTTGCCATTACTACAGCAGCTCCATTCTCAAGAGCTACCTGCTTCAGGAGGGTCATGATTTCATTGGATGTTTCAGGGTCAAGGTTTCCTGTTGGCTCATCAGCAAGGATAAGATCAGGGTGGTTCAGTAAAGCTCTTGCAATAGCTACACGCTGCTGCTCTCCTCCGGAAAGTTCATGCGGCATCTTATGCTTTTTACTTTTCATGTTTACACTTCCTAAAACTTCATTGATGCGATCTTCCATTTTTACTTTATCGTTCCATCCTGTTGCTTCAAGAACGAATTTTAAGTTTTTCTCAACCGTTCTGTCTGAGAGCAGCTGAAAATCCTGGAATACAATCCCTAGTTTTCTTCTCAGGTTTGGAATGTCTGAAGGTCTCAGCTTAGCAAGTTCAAAGCCTACCACAGCTCCATGTCCTGATGCTAATGGAATGTGTCCGTAAAGCGTTTTCAGAAGCGAGCTCTTTCCGGAACCTGTTTTTCCGATAAGGTAGCAGAATCTGCCTTTTTTGATGTTAAGATTAACATCAGAAAGAACAGTGAAATTTTTTTGCGCAATTTTTGCGTGCTGTAAGCTTATAATATTATCTCCGGAGATATTTGTATGCGGCATAATTCAATTTTATCGTACTATTTCTAAAATATTTTTTCAGATCTTAAAAATAGAAAAAAGAAGCTTAAAAAACCTAAACTTTAGGAAATTTTAACAACAAAAAATGCCTGAAAAACTTCTTTTCAAGCATAATTTGTATATGATAATTCGAGATATTATCTCTTAGCGCGTACAGCACTAACAGTTAAACTCTTTCTGCCTTTAGCTCTTCTTGCTGCCAAAACTCTTCTACCGTTTGGCGTAGACATTCTTTCTCTGAAACCGTGTTTGTTTCTTTTCTTTCTTTCTGATGGCTGGAATGTTCTTTTACTCATTACTATATATTTAAATCGTAATTAATCTATTAATTTTCAGGTTGCAAAGATATAGAAATTTTTAAAAGTTACAAATTTTAATAATCTTTTTTTGGAAATTATTTGAAATGTTTTTGAACCCTATATCTGCAAACTGCGAGAGGGAAATGAAATATGGGTTCAAAAATTATATTCAAATGATTTATTTAAAAGCTCTATCTTTGAAAACTCAAATTTAAAGAAAAATAAACACACGATGTTTACACCAGCAGAACTTTTAGATATCAGTACATTACTTACTCCTGAAAACAAGATAGTTATCCTTACCCATTACAATCCGGACGGAGACGCTATAGGTTCCAGTCTGGGATTAAAACACTATTTGGGTGCAAAAGGAATTCCGGCAGAAGTGATTGTGCCGAATGATTTTCCGAAATTTTTGAAATGGATGCCGGAATCTAAAAAAGTAATCATCGGAGAGTATAAGAGAAAATATGCATCTGATCTGATAAGTGGGGCAGATGTGATCTTCTGTCTTGATTTTAATTCTCCATCAAGAATAGGAATTTTAGGAGACTGGCTTACGAAAGCTAAGGCGAAGAAAATTCTTATCGATCATCACCAGCAGCCTGAAAAATTTGATTTTGTTTATTCTGACACAGTGATTCCTGCGACTTCACAGATGATTTATCATTTTATTGAAGCGATGGAAGATGAGAATTTAGTCAATCAGGATATTGCAGAATGTCTTTATACAGGGATTATGACCGATACAGGTGGTTTCCGTTTCCGTTCTACAAGTGCCACTACGCACAGGATTATCGCTAATCTGATAGAAAAAGGAGCAGACCCCTCTGTTATTACTTCGAATACATGGGATACCAACACCGTTTCCCGTCTCCATCTTCTCGCTTTGGTATTGGGAAGGATAGAAGTGGTTAATGACGGTAAAGTAGCTGTATTATCACTCACCAGAAATGAACTGAAAGAATATGGTTTCCAGAAAGGGGATACGGAAGGTTTTGTAAACTATGGATTGAGTATTGCCGGAGTGAAAATGGCGGCTTTCTTCATGGAAGATCTTTACGATGACTTTATCAAAATTTCTTTCCGAAGCAAAGATGATGTCGATGTAAACCAGTTCTCCAGAAAGTATTTTAGTGGAGGAGGGCACATTAATGCTGCAGGTGGAAAATCTGATGAATCTTTACCGGATACCATAGAGACATTTAAGAAAAGGCTGGAAGAAGAGAACATATAAATTGTAATAGTTCTTTATACGCTAATCCGCTCTTTGGCGGATACCCAAACCTTTAGTGTATCCTTGGCTTTCAAGCTCTATACAGGTGTATTCATATACTTCCTGAAACATAACGTCCAGGTTTTTCTTACTGAACAAACTGAATTTTGTCATTTTAGGAGGGTCTAAAAAAATATCACAGGATTTAGCTTTCGAATAAACCGATTTGGCGATGGCTAAATGCAGAATCCTATCGAATTCCTTCATAAGGCTCATGTTCTTTAATTCATCGTAGCTTATTGAATTGACGTGGGAGGCAATTAAAAAATCACATTTATCAATAATAGGTTCTATAGGCAGATTGTCCAAAACCCCTCCATCAACATATATTTTTTCACCTATCCTTACAGGAGGCAAAATGAAAGGCACACTGGATGAGGCCAAAAGAGGTCCGAAAAGTTCTCCTTCTGAAAAAAAATCCACGATTCCATGAGTCATTTCTGTGGCGGTAACGTAAACAGGGATTTTCAGAATCTTAAAATCATTCTCAGGAAAATGATCATTAAAAAGTTTTAAAATGAAATTTGAGCTGAAAATTCCATTTTTAGAAAGTTTAAGGTAAGACCTCGAAAAGAAGGTCGTGTGCCTTACGATATCCATCATTTCATCCGGTGATTTTCCGAAAGAATAGAAGGCTCCCACAATGGAACCTGCGCTGGTCCCTGAAATGATATGCGGTCTGAGATTATATTCCTCTAATGCTTTGAGTACTGCGATATGAGCAATTCCGCGCATTCCTCCACCGGATAGCGTAAGGCCGATGACCGGCGGTTTCTTTTTTTTGAACGAGAATAGCCCCATTTAAATAATTAATCTCTACTAATATACAAGAAATTTTGATAAGCATTGGCTGAGACTCACTTCCAAAGGTTTTTACATGACCAGTTTTTTAGGAAGATTGTGAAGGAGCTCTGTATTAATGATTTCTGCGCAAATACCGGGCTTTTCCCAGTGTCCGTTGTGTCCGCAGTCCAGAATGTATGACTTTATATTGGTTCTGTCAGGAAGATGTTTAATCATGATGTCTGTTTTTACCGCATTATCGTGTTTCCCTGCTAAAACCAAAATTTTAGCCTCCAGATTTTCCATGATGTGTTTTTTGTCGGTTCTTTCCACCATGCCTTTTACACAGGCTAAGGCTCCGAGATTATTGGTAGAAAGAGCAGTTTCAAGAGCAGTTTCAATTTTTCCCTCCAGAATATCTCTTTCATTAGGATTGAAGAGATTGGGAATTCCGGCTCTTACATAATGGGCGAAGGCATCTTTAATGATCCTGTAACTTTTGATTCGCTGCTGTTTTTTCTCTTCGTCATCGGGAAAATAGGTTGAGAAAAATAAGGTGAGACTTTTAAGAGTTTGAGGGTATTTATCTGCAAAAGCCAGTGAAGTGTAGCCTCCCATAGAATGTCCCAATAGATGAACTTGAGTCAGTTTCTCATGGTCTAAAACCTTCTTTACTTCATCAGCCATCAGGTCCATAGTATGAACTTCTGCTAAAATGTCGGACTGGCCATGACCGGGAAGATCTATTTTTAATAATGAAAAATTCTTAGAAAGGTGAGGTTCCATATCGCTCCAGATGGATAGGTTTTCCATAAAGCCATGGAGTAGCACCAAAGTTTCTTTTCCGTTTCCTTTTCTCTCAAAATTCAGCATGATCTTAATCGTATTAGCAGTTAAAAATATTTCAGACGTAGTATCACATTCTGAAATCACTTGTATAGTCAAATGTAAATAAAAAAGAGCATTATAAAAATGCTCTTTGTCTTATTATTTTGTTAATTCAGTATATACTTTCTTTTCCCACGGTTTAATATCCGTGATACCATACCTCTCTTTTTTTGAGATCGCGATATTATCCAGGATATCTACGAAATTTTTATAGTTGGCGTCATCAGTAGGTTTTACAATGACAGTGAAATTCTCAGGTTTCGGAGCGTTTTTATATGCTTCAGAAATGATCTTTGAAATTTTTACACCGCTGAAGTCCGTTTCTTTCAGGTTTTCTGCATTCAGATCATTTTGGTTGCTCTGATGATAAAATACCCTGTTGTCCTTTCCCAGAATGAATGTTACCTGGTTCTTCTGATCTACAACAGGTCCACTTGGAGGATCTCCTTTGGCTGGAAGCCCCAGATCCATTACGTTAGGTTTTGTAAAGTTAGTGGTAAACATAAAGAAGGTAATCAGTAAGAATCCCAGATCTACCATGGGAGTCATATCTACCCTGATTAATTTTTTCTTTTGCTTGCCTCCTGATTTTTCCTGTGCAATTACTTCAGCCATAATTCAAAATTTTAAATGTTAAACGGTATTTGTTGAATGTGAAAACCTATTGTAGTTTGGTGAAACGATGCAAAGTTTATACCTAAATTTGTTAAATAGCATTAATTTGAGTGAAAACGTTGTTTTTTTGTTATTAAAAAACCTTACGAGGTTTTAATTTCGTAAGGTTTTATGATACTTTAAATATTTGTATGCTATTTGTTTATCTTCAACTTCTCTGATAGTAAAATTTTCCCTTTATGTTGAACCTGAATCATATACACACCATTTGTAAACTGGGATGTATTGATATTGATCTTTTCCTCGCTGTATTTTTTGTTAAATAAATTTCTTCCGGACATATCGGTAATATTGACAACAGTTTCTCCGGATAGATGATCTAAATGAACAAAATCTTTTGCAGGATTTGGATAAATAACAGGCTTATTAATAAGGGAACTTTCTGCAGTGTTTAATTGGGTAGCGCTCAATTTTACGATCCAGGCGTCACTTTCTCCACGGTACCCTGTAATATTTCCGTCTGAAGAAAAAACCATACCTGCGAGGATATATCCCCCATCATCTGTCTGTTGAATGGAATATGCATAGTCAAAAGAACTCCCACCCAATGATTTCTGCCATTGTATGATTCCTGAGGTATCTAACTTTAAGATCCAGTAATCGAAACTTCCATGATTTCCAGTAATATTCCCATCTGCAGAACCAGTTCCCCCGGCGACTATATATCCTCCGTCAGAAGTTTGTTGGGTAGAATAGGGGTGATCCTCACCGCTGCCCCCAAAATATCTTTGCCATAATGTATTTCCGTTAGAATCTAATTTTGCCACACAATAATTAGATGTTCCAAACATTAGCGGCGTTTCAGAGTTTGTAGAATTAGACATACCGGCAACAATGTATCCTCCATCTGATGTTTGCTGGATAGACGTTGCAGTATCAGCAAGATTGCCCATCAATGATTGGTTCCACTGTATAGTTCCCGAGGCATCTAATTTTACGATCCAAAAATCTCCGCCTCCATAATTTATACTAATGTCTCCATTAGTAGAGCCACCTGTACCTGCAACAATGTATCCTCCGTCAGAAGTCTGTTGGATTGAATTAGCTCCTTCATAAGAAGTTCCACCCAGTGACTTCTGCCATTGTATAGTTCCTGAGGGATCTAGTTTTACGATCCAGTAATCGGAATTTCCATGGTTTCCTGTAACATCTCCATCGGTAGAATAAGAGTCACCGGCAATAATGTATCCTCCGTCAGAAGTTTGCTGAATAGAATTGGCCTTATCTTGATTACTTCCACCCAGTGATTTTTGCCATTGTATAATTCCTGAGGCATCTAATTTTACGATCCAGTAATCAGTATTTCCATGATTTCCTGTAACATCTCCATCGGTTGAAGAAGACTCTCCGGCAACAATATATCCTCCGTCAACGGTCTGTTTAATGGAATAGGCGTTCTCATCAGAAGTTCCACCCAGTGATTTCTGCCATTGTATAGTTCCTGAGGCATCTAATTTTACGATCCAGTAGTCGGAATTTCCATGATTTCCTGTAACGTCTCCGTCTACAGAATAAGACCACCCTGCAGCGATATACCCTCCGTCAGAAGTTTGCTGGATAGAATGTACTTCTTCCCCATTACTTCCCCCCAATGATTTCTGCCACTCTATTGCAGGTGCAGTCTGTGCTGATAGAATAGAGTAAATAGAAAGGAAAAATAGAAAAGTAAATTTTAAATATTTCATATATAATTGTATCTTAGTAATTAAGCGTGTAATTTAATAATAAAAAGCAATTGTTTTCATATCAATTAATAACTGTAGATATTCTTCTAATAAGTGTATAAAAAAAGCCTTATCAAAATGAATTGATAAGGCTTTATGATGTTGAAAGTAAATCTTACTTTGTAGTCTTATAATAATTAACTCCGCATTCTAAGAATTTTTTAAAATCCTCTTTCGGCATGTATCCGGATACCGGAGTATTGATCACTTTTCCGTCCGGGGTGATCAGAACGTAATGCGGCTGGGAATTGTTGTTGAAATTCACCTGCTGGAATAAGCTCCAACGGTCACCAATCGTTTTTACCTTTTTGATTTGCCCATCACCAAGATCGATTTTAGTTTTCTGATCTTCAGGAAGCTCTTCCTTGTCATCTACATATAACGAAGCCAGTACCACATCATTCTGCAGGATAGGAAGGATATCCGGTTCGCTCCAGACGAATTCTTCCATCTTTCTACAGTTTTCGCAACCATAGCCGGTAAAGTCGATGAGGATAGGTTTGTTTTCCTTTTTAGCAAGCTCAATGGCTTTAAAGAAATCATGTTCAGGATGCATGCCCAGAATTCCGTCTTTTTCATCATGGAAATAACTAACATTCAATGGAGGTAGAATTCCGCTTAAAAGTTGAAGTTTTGGACGCTCGGCAGGAATTAATCCCTGGATCAGATAGATCACAAAACCTATTCCGAGTGCTCCCAATATTTTTCTTGTGATAGAAATTTTCGGTTTTTTATCATCATGCGGGAACCTGATGATTCCGAATAAATATAAAGCCAGTCCTAATGCAATCACAATCCAGATGGCGATGAAAAGCTCTCTTTTCAGTAAAAATGTTTTAGATACTAAATCTGCTTTGGATAAGAATTTTAATGCTAAGGCCAGCTCTACAAATCCAAGAACCACTTTCACTGTATTCATCCATCCTCCTGATTTCGGAAGACTTTTTAAAGCCTGCGGGAATAATGCCAACAGTCCGAAAACGATCGCCCATGCCAGTCCGAATCCTGCCAGTGCAAAAGTAAGCAGCATAGGAACATTGGATGATCCTGTTACTGCACTTCCTAATAGACCTCCCAGAATAGGTCCGGTACATGAGAAAGAAACAATAACAAGCGTTAATGCCATGAAGAAAATACCAACAATTCCACCAGCTTCTTCTGCTTTGGAAGATTTATTGGCAATAGAACTTGGTAAAGTAATATCGTAGTATCCAAAGAAACTTCCTGCAAAGAAGATGAATATGATAAAGAAGGCTACATTCAGCCATACACTTGTAGAGATTTCATTAAAAACATTACCTGCAATTCCATCAATCAAATGGAATGGAACACTCAAAAGAACAAAGATCAGAAGAATGAAAAATCCGTAGATCATAGCATCTCTTTTCCCTTTTGCTTTATTGGTATTTCCTTTGGTAAAGAAAGAAACTGTGAGTGGGATCATAGGGAAAACACATGGTGTCAGTAAAGCGATTAAACCTCCTGCAAATCCTAAAAATAAATAAGTCCAGTAATTTTCATCAACTTTGTTTTCTTTAGTTCCACAATCCGTTAAAGGTTTCTGGAAATCAATGGTTGCAATTTTTAACTGTTTAGGGTCTAACTGTGAAGTTTGAGTCACAGTCACATCTCCTTTTACAGGGCTTGTAACAACCGTTTCTATAGTTTTTACTGAATCTTTTGTTGCTTCTGTTTTTGCCTCTACAGTTTCATCAGTAGCTCCTTTTGGAGTTACTTTTTGATTAAATTCTAAGGTATTTGGAGCCAGACAAACTCTGTCGTCACACGTCTGATAAGTAATTTCAGAAGTTACATCACCTGGTTTGGCAGGATCTTTTAATTTGAACTTCTGTTTAAAGCCAGCTGAATTCGAATAAAACACAATCGTTCCACCAAAAGCTTCCGAAAATTCTTCATGCTTTTTACCAACTTCGGTAAATTTGCCAATCAGTTCAATATTTTTCCCTGAAACTTTGTATTCAGTAGGAATTCCTGTATCTTCAGGAAGGTCTTTGGAATAAATATGCCAGCCACTTTCCATCGTTGCATTCAAAACAGCTTCATATTGATTGTTTCCCAGATCGTTGATCGTGAATTTAAATTTTACAGGATTCTTGATCTGTGCATTAATTCCTGCCGCTAACAATAGCAGCACTACTAAAAACCAGTTTCTAAATTTCATTTTTTCTTTTCATTAAAATTTTGAGAATACTTTGCGTTTTCTCATCCTTTGTATATCGTCTGTCCTGTCTGAAAGGGAGCACTCCAAGTACGGAGCTGCTACTGTCGGACAGGATCCAAATTTTTTGCCTTGCTAAAATAGATAATTTTTCGTCCCTAAAAAATTTAGGGATGCTCTTTTTACAGAAAAAATGAACCTGATGAAATGCATTATCATAATAAAAAGACAGATCAATTGGGGACGTACTTAATTTTAAATTAGATGAATACTTCTGAATGGTTTAAAGATTTATGAGTATTTCCAATATCGTTTTATTCTGTCCGCCGGTATGTTGTGTTTGATTAAATTTTACAGAAAGAGTTAAATGATACATACAGTTTATTTTAATGTGTGTATTTTAAATTAAAAATTTTAGAAATCTGTTGTAAGCGTATAACGATTTAAAAAGATGAATTTTTGAAAATTCTACCTTAAAAATAACGGATATCAATAATAATAAAACGGAAGGTTGATGTATGAATAAAATAAATTTCTTCATAAGTCATAATGAGGTAAATCTATAAACTATCCAACCTTTGTATTTTCTCTTAGGAATGACGGATCTATTTAGACGTTGTTCTGTCTTTTTCTTCAGAGTTTTTAATTTCTCTTGAAGAAGCTTTTACAGATTTGTTCCCGAAACTGTATACAACTGATAGCCTTACGAACCGAAGATCATCATAATTCTTATACGTTGTTTTATTATTGTTGGATAAACCTGTGTAGGCAATTCTGTTAGATTTAAAAATATCATTGGCATAACAGGTGATCTGCAATTTTTTGTCCATCAGAAAAAGTTTTAAAGCTGCATCAGTCTGAAACCCTGAGGTACTTCTGTCCAGATTGGTAACCCCCTTTGAAACACTCCATAGATTAGTACTGAAAAATAAGGTTTTTCTTTTGTTTAGGGTAATATTAATATCAGCCTTTGTTTCGAAATTCCACCCATTGAGATAGGAAAGCGTAACAGGAGTCGAAGATTGCGACTGACTGTTGAAAACGGTAATGTTGACATTGGTGTTCAGCCATGGAAATATTTTGAAATAGAAATATTGGTTGAGCCCATAAGACTGGTTCGCGATATAATTAAGGGGTGCTGTATTTTGAATTTTGGTCCCGCTGTCAAGGATATTAAGCATATCAAAGCCGTTTTTTAGATCTGAATAATACAAAGAAGTAATCATAAAATCTTTATAGCTATAAGTAAGCTCTACATTGTTCGTAAATTCGGGAAGGAGGTAAGGGTTACCTTCAGATGTAGAGTACGGTGAGAAAGTATATTTGAATGGGTTTAACAAGCTGAATTCCGGACGGTGAATCCGTTTTCCGTAATTGATAGAAAACTGATTGTTTTCGTTTAATTTGTAAAGAACATATGCGGTAGGAAAAAATTTGGTATATCTTATTTTTGATTCATTGTTTAAAGTTCCGGAATACCCTGTGGTTTCAGTGTTTTCCATTCTTAAGCCTGCCTGAATTTCCCATTTGTCGTTGAGTTCCTTATTTAATGAGAAATAGAGAGATTGATTTTTTTCTTTAAAAGTGAACTGGTTGGTTCTGTTCTGATCCAGAACTTCAGTTCCAGTGGTAAGGTCATAAAAATGAATGTCATTCTGCGTCTTGGTAAAGGAGAGTCTGGCACCATAATTTATATTAACCCAGGAGGTAGGATGCTCTACGTCCAGATTTAGAGAGTAGTTAGTGATTTTCTGATAACCGTCATTTTTTCCTGCATCAAAATTCTGTAAACCACTTAAAGCAGCTGCTGTTGTATGGGAGGCAAATAGCTGATTGGTAAGGTTTATATTGTTAAAGTAATCAAAATCAAAAGCAATTTTTTTACCTGTGGTATCAATGTCATACAGAATATGATAGTTAAAAGAATTGAACTTGTTACTTTTAGAATCTTTGTAGTTTGTATTTATCACCGAGTTTTTATCATGATCTGCATGGTCGAAAATTTTTGATTCGATTAAAGATTCTACTTCAGGTGAAGAAAAACTTCCAATATACTGGAGCCCGGTTGTCAGTTTTTTATTTACTTTATAATCAAGAGAAAGTCTTCCTGAGAAATTGTCTGCTAAAGCGGTTTGTTTGCTGTCTTCGATCCATGTGACACCGGGATATTCAATTTTGGAATAATTAAGAGGGGCATTATATCCTTTGACATAATTAAGACTTGAAGAAACGATTAATCCTTTGTAATTCAGGTTATAGTTAGCACCGTTTTTTGAAATAAAATGCGTAGCGGCCTGGCCTGTAGTATTCAGTGTAAGATTCCAGTAGTCTTTTTTTGATTTTTTTGTAATAATGTTGACGATACCGCTGTTACCTTCGGCAATGTATTTAGCAGGAGGATTGGTAATTACTTCTATACTGCTGACTTCGTCCGAACGGATAGATTTCAAATAATTGATGAGATCTTCTTTGGGAATATTTACGGGACGGTTGTCTACCATCACAAGAATTTTATCTTTACCGGTTATTTTTATGTCATCATTCTGTATAGAAATTCTTGGTGCGAGGCGCATGGCATCCATTAGATCTCCTCCGCTCGCCATAATAGAGTTCTCAACATTGAAAACAATTCTGTCTGTTTTTTGCTGTATTATTTTTTTTTTCCTAACCACAAAATCGACGGATTTAATTTCAATTTCTTTATTCTCTGCATAGAAATTTTCTATCTTATTTCCATCTAAAAAAATACTTTTTGCGGTTAAAAGCTTTTTATCCGAATAGATTTTGATATCATACATTTTATTAGCGGGAAGTTCAATAGTAAATACACCATTTTCTTCAGTGACCGTAAAGTATTTCTTTTGTTCCGGATCTGTGATGAGTACCTCTGCAGAATTAACCGGTTTTTTATCACTGTAGACATAGCCTTTTAAGTTCTGTCCAGAGATCTGGCAGAAACAAAGGAGACAAATAATTACAGGATATATGTGCTTTGTATAATTCATTAATATGTGAAGTAAATTTAATCTAATTCCAGCTGATTTTTGACAAGTTCGTAATATTTATTTTTCTTATCAAGTAATTCTCTGTGTTCTCCCTGCTCTATGACCTTTCCGTGGTCCATTACAATAATATTATCGGCATTTCTTACGGTACTTAGCCGGTGGGCGATGATCAGAACGGTTTTATTTTTAAAAAATAGTTTCAGGTTATTATGGATTGTTTTTTCATTTTTTGTGTCCAGAGCAGAAGTAGCTTCATCCAATATAAGAAAATCGGGATTTTTAAATAAGGCTCTGGCAATGATAAGTCTCTGTTCCTGTCCTCCCGACAAGTTGATTCCATAGGAGCCCACTTTGGTCTGGTCCCTTAGTGGCAATCTGCTTATAAACTCTTCAGCATTAGAAAGCTGATAAGCCATTTGTTTCAAAGCCTGATATTCTTCTTCATTATCCATGATGGTTTCTCCGGCAATATTTCCCTCTATGGTATCGGAAAATAAATATCCATCTTGCATTACTGTTCCTATACTTTTTCGAATACTTGCTGAGGTTACATTTTTTATATTAACTCCTTTTATAAAAATATCACCACTGTATCTTTCGTAGAATTTAAGGATGAGTTTTATGAGCGTTGTTTTTCCGCTTCCGCTTGCTCCTACAATCGCGGTGATTTTGTTTTCCGGAATTTCAATGTTGATATTATCAAGCACCCGGTCTGTACTGTTATAGCTGAAACTTACATTTCGGAATATAATGGAGTTTTCATTTTCCACTTCTTTCAAGTTGGCATCCTTTTCATTGTCTTCATCTTTCTGATCCTCTATTTCGCTGATCCTTTCCATGCTCAGTTTTGAGTCCTGAACATCCCTGAAGAATGAGATCAGCTGGTCGATAGGAGAATTGAGCTGCCCTACAATAAATGAAATGGTTAAAAGTTCGCCAAGAGAAAGCAGACCATCTATTACCAGAATAGATGAAACCAGGGTAATGGATAGATTTTTGATCTGGTTAAGTGCGCTGAAAGATATATACTGCTGCTGTCCTATTTTTGCAAGATCTACATTAAGCTTCAAGGCCAGATTCTGATAATTTTTCCACTGATTAAGTTTTACATCTTCCAGACCATTCAGCTTGACTTCAGTGATTCCGTTTAAAATTTCGAAGGTTAGATTTTGAATATTTGCCTTTTCCTTAAATATCAAATAATCATAAAGCCTTCTCTTTTTTAGAAAGTACAGGGAAACAGCTACTGATACTAAGGTGATCGAAATGTATAAGAAGAATAAATTGAAATTGTAAATACTCATTACGATCAGATACACTATTATCGTCAGCATAGAGAAGATGGAGGTAATACTCTGTGAAGTCATAAATGCTTCAATCTTTTCACTATCCTGAATACGCTGGTTATAATCACCCACCACTTTGGTCTCCAAAAAGTGAATAGGAAGCTTAATGAGTTTTTTGAAAAAGTTATAGATAATTTCAATGCTTATATTCCCACCCAGTTTTACGGCAATCCAGTTTCTATATATTTCTGAAAGATAGATTCCGATGTAGATGAATAGTTGTGACAATATAAGATAATAGATCATTTTTTTGTCGGTATGAGCTATTCCGTCGTCAAATATTTTCTGTGTTATAAAGGGAAGCAGAAAAGTCAGAGTATTGATTATTAATAAAGTAGCTGCTATCTTTAAAATTTCTTTTTTGTGTTTTTTTAAATATTTTGATGTGTATCCAAACAGTGAAGTTCTTTTAGGCTCGTTACTCTCCAGAAGTTCTGCAGGGCTAAGTACTACAGCGACCCCTTTGTTGTTCTTATACCAGTTTTTCTTAAAAATCTCTTTTGATACAGATAATATGCCATATCCCGGGTCTGCAATAACAGCACTTTTTTTTGTGAATTTTAGAAGGATTACGTAATGATCATTACCCCAATGCAAAATATAAGGAAACAAATCAAGATCATTGATCTCATCAAGGCCGGCTTTTATGACGTGGGCATCATACCCGATTTTTTCTGCGGCACCTTTCAAAGAATTAATCGTTACTCCCTGTTTGCCGTAGTTGCATATTTCTCTTAAAAAATTTAGATCATATTTTTTACCGTAATAATCACTGATCATCTGTATACAGACCGGGCCACAGTCCATTCTGTCTTTTTGGTAACGGAATTTAAATCTATTTTTTCTAAACATCTAATAATTCATTGAATCTTATATACACTATGGTAATCTATATCCTTAAGTTCTCTTGTCTCCGGGCATATGTAAGTATAATCTTTATTAAACCTGAAGCCGAATTCCACTTCTGAGGTGGGCCCAAACAAACCTGTGGATGGTACCTGAAACAAATCTGCCAAATGAAGAAAACAGGAATCTACACCTATAAAATAATCCGAACAGGACAGATATGCCGTAGCAATCAGAAAGGGCAGAGGTTTTCCAAAATTTATGATGCGATCTTCATATTTTTCCGCCAGTTTAATCTTTTCGAGCCCCAGTGGGATGATAAATATGTCTGAATTGTCATCAAGTATTTTTTCTAGAAATGGACGGTATAAATGACTTTCTATAGACTTTTCAGGTTCACTGTCAAAATGAACAGAGAGGTATTGTACACTTCTTAGCTTTGTTTTTTTTACCTGAGTATATATATTTTCGTAAGCTTCATTAAGCTTCGGAGGATGTGAAAAGTTTTCAATCGAAAGCTTTTTGTCAAATAAATGAACCATCCTGAAGTATAAATCAAAATTATGAATGGCAGTACTATAAGGAATCTGATTTGAAAAACAGGAGTAATATCCTGCCGATTTTTTCAATAGCGGCAATCCGTTTAGCAGGATCCGAATATCTTCTGAATAGATCCATGTATTAAGATATAAAAACAGATCGCAGTCTTGCATTTTGTCCGAAAGCAATACAGGATCGAATCTTCTTTCACCATCAGAATGATTAAACTCAATTCCAATACTGCAACGGAAATTAAATTCACTTAGAAGATACTCATTAATCTTACTGCTGTTATACACAATAGACAGTCTCCCCTCAAAGAGCTGGTTTAGTGCTCTTAAAGTAGGAAGAGCCATTATGTAATCACCAATGGCATTACAAAAGAAAATATAAGGGTTTTTAAATTCCATTAATAAAAATTGCTTCTTACGGTAAATGTGACATCCTTAAAATTGCTTCCGGCTGTAGAACCGTCATGAATTATATATTCTGTAGGTGCTATATATCCTTCAAATGGTTTGATTTGTATCCGCAACACGGGATAATCCGGATTGCTCATGAGGAAATCCGTGACAATATGGTCAATATTATCTTCTGGAAATTCAGAGCATAAATCAGTGACTGGAATATTTATAAAATAAAGATATCTGGAGCCTTTTCCTATATTGAAACAGATTCTGTTTCTGGAGTTTTTTCTTTCCGAGACCGGTTGTCTGTCCCAGGAGTCAATGTGCAGACCTACGTATTCATCACTCTGTTTGGTTGTAGTATACTCATTACCTGGTTCTATCTGTATCCCCAGATTATAAATTTCCGGAGTTAAAGACTTAGATCCTACATATTCCATAAGATCTTTCGCGAGTATCTTAAAATCTTCATGAGTGACTGTATCTTCAAGTTGTTCATAAGACTCAAGGCTGTTAAGATGAATACTCCTGATCATATTCTGTAAATTTTCAGGAAGCTGAATAATTTTTATAATTTCATTATAATTCATTCCGGCAGCGTTATTCTGATTAGTGAAAACAATAGTTTTCTCAGCATCAGAAAGCGATCTGAAAGTGTTTTTAGGAATCAGTGCTCCCTGCATGTAATTGCCGTTTCTCGGTATTTCGGTTCCTGTATTAATAGAGATAGCACTGACACTGTTTTCAGAACTGTCCGCTAAAATTCTTATTCCTTCTTTTAACATCTTTTTATTTTTTAAGCAAACGCAGTATCTAAAACTGATTTTATTTTATAGGTATCCAGATATTCTGTCTTTTCTTTATCCTTTATCTCCAACTGATTTAAAAGCTTATTTTGAATATGAGTAAAGAGTTTAATCAGGTCGGAACAGTAAATGGATGGATTGTCAAATCCATTATCAGACTTATATCTGTGGGGAATGAAACCACCGCCACATATTTCAAAAATAGGACACTGCTGGCATTGCTGGCATTGTTTGTCTTTATTTTTACTATGAATGTAAAGGTCGATAATAGGAGTTTTAGAGGCTTCTGCAAACGAAGTATGGTTTACATTCCTTCCTGTTTTTGTGAAATTTTCACCACAGATCTTTAAAGAATCCACGGGTTCAATATCGCCGTTTGTTTCAATCACAAATACATCATTCGTATCGGTTCCTATATAGTCAAAGGAAATATTACCACCCAAAAACACAATCAGAGAATACCTGAAAAACCTTATATCTATAGGTTTCTCTTCTAGAAACCAAAGGTCAAATATTTTCAACAGCCAGTCAGCATAAGGTGTTTCCTTTCTTTTATATGACAAATCATGGCTGATCATCTGAGGCGGATTATCATAATTGTGATCCGGAATCAGAAAATCTACAGAATCTATTTCGAGTAATTTCAGATGATTATACATTTCTACCGGATCAGAATTAATATTAATAACAGAAAGAATACTGACATTAATCTCATGCTTTTTTAAAATATTGATCCCTTGTATCACCCGGTCATAGGTTCCGAATCCCCGGTGATCTATCCTGTTTTCGTCATTTACCTTTTTATCTCCATCGAGACTGATGCCTATATTTATTTTGTTTTTTTTAATGAATAAAGCCCATTCGTCAGTTACTAAGGTAGCATTGGTCTGAATAGAAAAGACAGGATGTACTTCAGGATATAAATGAGCCTTTATTGTATCAATTATTTTCTGCAGATATTCCATTTTTACCAAAAGAGGTTCTCCTCCATGAAATATAAAATGGAATGCTTTAGCATCTTTTAATGTACAATAGTTCTTAGCCTGGATTGCAAGATTTTTTACGGTATCTATCGTCATATACTTGGGCTGCAACTTATAAGAAGAATCTCCCATATTATACATATAACAATATTTACAGTTGATATTACATCTGCTGGCAATTTTTATTACACTATCTATACTTTTCATAATTATGTATAAAAAAGGGAATAATAATAATATTACTTATTACCATTCCCTGTTATTGTAAAGAGAAATGTTACCCTTGTTGCTCCAGGCTTGTGCCAGGATTTAAAGTGCCACCTTTTGAAAATTTGGTTTTAATTTTTACCCATTCGCCTCCTGATAAAGAATCTCCATCCTTAAAATCTGCAGCTAATGATTTTAGAAGTTCGTTTTTTGAGTTTTCAAGAGCGTGTTGTACCTCTTTTGCGTCATGTGTTACTTTGATGTTTTTCATTTTTTGTAAATTAATTATTAATATCCTGTGAAAGTTTATAGTCATTCCACTTTTTGGACTTGCTATATATAGTCGTTTGGCCCGTTTTGTTAATTATTATCTATTGATCTTATTTCCAAAACTAGAATATTATTTTAATTTAACAACGTAATGATATCACCTAATGACCCTTAAATTAACCCTTAAATTTTCTAAGGGTTACCCTTGTTTGTTTTTAATATCTGATAATCAGTATTTTGTAAAACATGTTAAGAGCCTTCACAATCTGTGATTTAATCAGTAGAAAATACTTTCTGTAAGTAAATAATCATGTTAAGAGAGATTTTCACTCGACATACTGAGAAGTTCACGGGAAGATGCGCTTAATTTTTCGATCTCTTTTTTATTTCTGATTCCTGTTTTTTTATAGATATTTGATAAATGGGACGATAAGGCTTTCTCAGAAATATTGAGTCTGTTGCTGATTTCCGAATATTTTAAAGATGGATTATCAAGCAAAAGTGTTAATATTTCTGATTCTCTCGATGACAATTCATTAAATAAGCGTTCTTGTTTTATTTTTTTTCTTTTCGGATATAAAAAAAAGTCAATAGAACATACCAGAAACCCAAAACTGAAACAGGTCTGTTCAATCAGTTGATTATCTCCAAAAACGACAATTGTAGCTGGAAGAGATACCAACCCCAGAAAGCTCAAAAAACCATTAATATCATGAACCCGGAATAATACATGATCATTTTTTTTAAATTTTTTATACTGCTGTCTGAAAACGCCAAAGAGCGCAAGCGAGAGTAAAGCTAAAAAGAAGCCCGGGAAGAATTGTCTGGATGTTTCAAGTGACTGCGTTATTGTGTAGGGTAATATAAATAAAATGATCAGCGTTAACAATACGAAGATACCAATCCTTTCAAACGAGATCTTTTTGAAAAATGTGAGATTGTATTCATTTTTAAGATACATTATATAATAATAGGCAACTCCTACTCCTACAGTCCATGCAAGAATGTTCTGGGCCATAGTATTAATTCCGAAATTTTTGTCAGGTAAAAGTCCTTCGACAACATTATAAACCAGCCCCGAAGACATCAGAGTCAGGTATTTTAAATAATAGGCCCTGTCTTTTCTTTTTTTGACGGCGAGTCCTAATTGTAATACACAGATTGTTATAAAAAGCAGAAACAAAATGATGTATATAAATGTACTAAGATAAATTTCTGTATTAAACATAGCTTAAAAAATATAAGGGATAATCTAATTCTTGAGTCTCGTGAAAAATAGAAAAACCATTTTTTTGATAAAACCTCAGATTTTCGGGAGTTGTGGTTTCTACGTAAATCAATTTATTCGAATAAATTCTCATTGTTTCTTCCAATAGACGGGTACCTTTTCCTTTTCCCTGATCTTCAGGGATAACTCCCATGAGCCATAGATGGACAAAAGGTTCTTTTGGATGATGAGCTTTTATGAGCCTTTCACGGGTAAGAACCTTGGTGATTCTCGACAGACCGATACACTCCAGAACCAGCTGAATTTCAAGCATTATCTTTTTTATACCCGATTGCGATTTTTCCAGATATATAACACATGCTTTGCCATCATCACTCAGATATACATTTCCATAGTGAAGAGCTATATCCACCTGATACCGCATAAGTGCTTTCAATCTTTTTTTTCGGTCTCCCCCTTTCTTGACAACGAAATTAATAGAATTGGGGATCAGGATGTCAATAAAAGATTTGTACAGGATATCAACAGCTGCGTCTCTTTCTTTATAACTTACCTTTATCATTTTTATCAATACAATTTTTAGAAAACAAATAATAAGCGGTTAATATAAGTAATTTATCACTAATCAGTGATCGTGAGCCAGTAAAAATTTATACCAGATAATGCCCTGTAATTTCTGAATACTATATAATACAGCTCTATAATACAGTTCTGGCTAAGATGTTAATTTTATATCAAATAGTATTTCCCATTCTAATAAATGGACAATAGAGAAGTTTAGAAACTAGGTATAAAGGCAAAGAATTATTGAAATTCCTGATCCTTAAAATAAATTCTTAGAAGAAGTTTGGTTTCTTTGCTGGCAACAAAACGTTTATCCTGACGGAAAGGCAAGATTCCCACTACTGTATTGTTTCCGTCGCACAGTATCCATGTTTTGGTCCTGATGGTAACAGATAATTTTTCGTCTCTTAAAAATTTAGAAACTTTCTTTTTACCCGAAAACCCTAAAGGATAAAAAATATCCCCATTCCGCAGTTTTCTTAAATGCAAAGGAAACTGCAGTGTCGCGGCATCTAAACTCCATTCAAAATTAGTTGGTACCACCAAATTTTTTTCAACCATATCTGCAAGGTTGATACTGACTGAATTTTGAGAATCATCAAAATTTTCCATCACAAGGATCTCATCTCTGGTAATCACTTCTGCATTTTTATCGGTGAAAATTAATTCGTTACGACCAATTATCAGCTGGAATTTTTTTGAAAAAAAAGTGCTGCCGTTTTCAGATATGAAGATTTTGGGAATTTCCTCTTCTTTGTCAAACCCGTACTTTTTTAAAATTTCAAATTTTACGAAATCGCTTTCAAGAGACAGCCTGTCGCGGGATAAAATAATATAATCATTATTGGGTATAGTGAGTTGATGCTCTATAGCATCAATTTGCTGGCTGACAAATTCTCTGGTCTGATTCAGGTACGAAGAACTTTTTTTGAAGTTTTCCAGAAAATGATCGTTTGTTTCTAATAGCTTGGGTACTATTTCGTTTCTGATTTTGTTTCTCAGATAATCACTTTTTTTATTGGAAAGATCTTCCCGGAAATCAATATGATTTTCTTCAGCATATTCATAGATTTCTTTTTTGGAAAAACTTAAAAGTGGACGAAGTGTTTTATTGCTGCAGGCTGGAATTCCACTGAGCCCGTTGATTCCGGAAGCTTTGGAGAGATTGATGATAAACGTTTCCAGCTGGTCATTCAGATGATGTGCTGTAACCAGAAATTCAAGTTTTTCCTGATCCTGAATTTCCCTGAAAAAACGATAACGGAGTTCTCTGGCCCAAAGCTGGATCGAATTTTCCGGTTTTTTATCTTTCTCTGAAACTTCATAGAGGTGGAAGGGAATATGATTTTTCTCACAAAAATCCTGAACCGTTTTCTGATCGAGATCTGAGTCTTCGCCACGGAGTTTATAATTGATGTGGGCAACCTGATAAGTAAGTCCTAAACCCTGAAATAAAGAGGCTAAAACCATAGAATCGGCACCGCCGCTTACCGCCAGAAGATAGCCGTGGTTTTCCGGATTCCGGACAAGGTTTTCAAGCTGATTTTTAAAACTGAATTTTTCCAAGATGTCTGTTGGGAATTTCTTTTATGCAAAGATAATCCATAAAATTCAATTCAATTTTCCTAACTTTGATTCGTCTAAAAATGATTACTTATGAAGATTATTAAAATTTTAGCAGTTTCTGCGATGGCGTTGGGATTGACCTCTTGTGTCAGTAAAAAGCAGTATGATTCTTTAAGCTCAAATTATAAGCAGTGTATTGAAAATATTGGAGAAAGACAAAGAGAAATTCAGGATTTGAAGTCTCAGAACTCTGCATTGTCAGGGGAGAATAATCTTTTAAAAAGCCAGCACGATGCTTTGAAATCGTCTTTGGATGCATGTCTTTCAAATACGGGGAAAAGCTCTGCTAATATTGATAAACTGGTAGGAGAGATCAATGCTTCAAACTCATATATCAAACAGCTGATCTCAAATAATGCGAAGAATGACAGTCTGAATATGGCGTTGTCTAACAAGCTGAAAAGATCTCTGGATAATGTAACAGATGACGATGTACAGGTGAAGGTATTGAAAGGAGTGGTGATGATTTCACTTTCAGATAAGATGCTTTATAAAACAGGGGACTACAATGTGTTGCCTGCCGCTCAGGAAGTATTGGGAAAAGTAGCTAAAGTAATCAATGATTACGATAAATATTCTGTACTGATTGAAGGTAATACAGATAATGCTCCATTAAGTTCTCCTAACTTGCCAAGAGACAACTGGGATCTTTCTGCATTGAGAGGAACCTCTATTGCAAAGGTACTTCAAACTCAGTTTGGTGTAGATCCGGCAAGAATCACAGCAGGTGGACGTTCTGAATACAATCCTAAAGCAACGAATATGAGTGTTTCGGGAAGAGCAGAAAACAGAAGAACGGAGATCATCATTATGCCTAAGCTTGATGAATTCATGAAATTAATGGATATTGCTCCTAAGAAGTAATTGAAACATAAAACATATCAAAAAAATAAATCCCGAAGTAATTCGGGATTTATTTTTTTAGTCAAATTAATTCTTCTTTTTTCAATAACGAGATAATTCGCTGCAAAAATGAATTGGATATTTCGGTCTTAGTTTTTTGGGACGAAGAATCCGCCTTGCCTTTCGGCCCTGCGGTCTTCTGATTCTCAATGTTATTTAGTTTTTCCTCTGCATTCATTTCCTTTTTTCTTAGTGTTTTTACCCCTTGTTCTCTGCAAATGTATAACTCTATTTGACACAAACATATCCGTGTTTTTACGGTATTTTGCATCGTGGTTTTCCCGGGGATTACTGAATTAGTGTTTCCTTATTAACGAAATAAATAGTCTGTAATGCGTTGTTTCACGCATAAACAAAAGGGAAAATATAATAGGTGAGGAACTATGAGTGCAATATCTGTTATTGATTTAATAAGTGATTGATGGTTTATATTAATTATATTATTCATTTAAAAAAGAATGTTTATATTTAAATCTCCTTAAAGAGATATAAAATATAGAGCGATCCGAAAATCTTAAAGAGTAGGAAATTAATACTAAATCAAACAATATGAAAAATCAAAAAAAACTTTCAAGAGAACAAATGAAAAATGTACAGGGTGCTATCAGAGACTGTAATCCCCAGATAATTTGTCGTGTTACTAAAGACTGTTGTCCGGGTTGGGTATGTGGTTCACCAGGTCAGTATTGTATAGCTCTGTAATGGAGCAGTAAATATTTGGAAAGGAGGGAAATTTATTTCTCTCCTTTTTTATGGGTAGTAAATAGAGATATGGAATTCAAAAAGGAATTTTAAAATTGTTAAATTTGTTTAAATAAAAATTTTATGAGCTTTTTTGAAGAAAAAAATCCTGAAATGGACAGGTATCTGGAAACACATGCTTCCACAGAACCTGAAATTCTGAAAAAACTGAGAAGAGAGACCTTTCAGAAAACAACCCAGCCTCACATGATATCTGGATATCAGCAGGGAAGACTTCTGACGATCATTTCCCAAATGCTGCAACCTGAAAATGTACTGGAAATAGGAACTTTTACAGGCTATGCTACACTTTGTCTGACATCGGGTCTGGCTAAAGGCGGAAAAATCACGACATTGGATGTGAATGAAGATCTTGCTTATCTGCCAAAAAAATACTTTTCAGAAAGTGAATATGCAGAACAGATTGATTTCAGACTTCAGGATGCCAAAGAATTTTTAAGGGAAACCGATCAGATTTTTGATCTTGTCTTTATTGATGCTGATAAGGAAAACTATGCAGAATATTTTAGGCTCATCAAGCCCAGAACAAAATCAGGTTCTGTCGTGATGTTTGATAATGTGCTGTGGTATGGAAAAGTACTGGAGGAAAATCCTAAACAGAAATCTACACAGGTCATCAAAGAACTGAATGATTTGATTGCAAAAGACGACGATTTTGAAAATCTTATTTTACCTTTGCGTGATGGAGTGAATTTTCTGAGAAGAAAATAAGATATCAGACACCAGCAACAGGTATATCTAAAAACTGTTGTCTTAAATCTATCATCTAAAAAATTATGAATAAAGGAATTTGTAACGTTACAGTAGCACCAGTTCGCGCAGAAAATTCTGACAAGGCGGAAATTGTTACAGAAATATTGTTTGGAGAAAGTGCAGATATTTTGGAAGCGGTTAAAAACTGGACCAGAATAAAAATGCACTATGATGGATATGAAGGATGGATAGATACCAAACAGCTAAAGCCTGTAACAGACGAAGAACTGGCTAAAAGAAAAGTGACCGTAGTCACTGAGGATTTCGCTTCAGTATTGATGAATGATGGCAAAACACTTCTTTCAATGGGGTCTGAAGTAGAATTTCCGGCAGTTGCTTCAAGAAGGAGTCATGATCTTCGCGAAAGTATTGCGATGGCAGCCCGAGAATTTCTTAACGTTCCTTACCTATGGGGTGGAAAAAGCTTTTTTGCTGTAGACTGTTCAGGTTTTACACAGCTGGTATACAAGATACATGATATTAAATTGCCCAGAGATACTTATCAGCAGGCGGAAGTAGGAGTGCCTTTAACTTTTGTTGAAGAAAGTCAGCCGGGAGATTTAGCTTTCTTTGAAAATCCTGAGGGTAAAATTATTCATGTAGGCATTATGCTGGAAAACCAGAAAATTATTCATGCCTCCGGAAAAGTGAGAATAGATATTCTTGATTCTACGGGGATCTTCAATAAAGAAATGAATAAGCATACCCATAAACTGAGAGTGATCAAAAACGTACTTTAGCTTCAATACAGTTCGGATGGAGAATATTATTTTTACAGCTTTTGATATTTTTAATTTTGGACTGGTTGTTTTTTTCTGGTGGTTTACCTTAAAGAATTACAAAAGTTTACCTAAAAGAATTCCTGTACATTTCGATTTTGATGGGAAGGCTGATCACTTTGGGAGTAAAAGAAGTTCTTTTTTAACTCCAATGCTTGGAACGGCCTTGTATTTTTTCTTTTTAGGTGCAGTAAGGCATCCTCAGACCATTAATTTTCCGATTGAAATTACAGATCACAACAGTAGTATGCAGTTTCTGATTGTTAAAATATTTATCAGATGGCTGTTCTTTCTGACTATGCTTATTTTTATGAACGGGCAGGATTATATGTTCAGATATTCCTTTGATGACACCGTAAAGCCTAAAGTTCCGCTGCCGGCATCTGTTTTAGCTGTAATTGGCAGCATGATCGCTGTTTTTATTTTGATAGCCCAATTCACATGATACATTCCAAAGATAATTCAAAGTATTATAGCTGGGGAAACAGCTGTGAAAGCTGGGTCTTGAATGATTCCACGAATCTTTCTGTAAAACAGGAAAAAATGCCTTCAGGAACGGCTGAAAAACTACATTTCCATGAAGCAGCAGAGCAGGTGTTTTATATTTTAAGAGGAGAGGCTATATTTGATATTAACGATGAAAAGTTTTCTGTAAAGGCAGGAGAAAGTATTTCCGTTCAGCCTCAATCAAAACATTTTATAGCTAATGAATCTCAGGATGAACTGGAATTCCTTGTAATCTCCAGTCCATCGACTCATAATGACCGAATTGAAATTGAAAAATAACTAAAATGTCTTTCCTATACAATATATTTATCAGTCTTCTCATCTTCGGAATGAAGGTCTTTGCCTTGTTTAATGACAAAACTAAAAAAGGAGTTGAGGGAAGGAAACAGTCCCTGAATAAGGTAAAAGAATCATTTTCACCCTCAGATAAAGTGATCTGGATGCATGCCGCCAGTCTGGGTGAGTATGAGCAGGGACTTCCTGTGTTGGAAAAACTTAAAGAAAAATATCCTGATTATAAGATCCTGGTGACTTTCTTTTCACCTTCAGGGTATGAAAATGTTATTAAAAAGAAACATATTGCAGATGTAATGTGTTATCTCCCTTTTGATAAAAAACGTACTGTAAAAGAATTTATTTCCCAGTTTGAAACGAAATTGTTTTTTACGGTTAAATACGATTATTGGTATCACCTTCTGGCTGCGCTGAAACATAACGGCGCTAAGATCTATGTGATCTCAGCTTTGTTCTATGAAAGGCAGGCCTTTTTTACTTCTTACGGAAAATGGTTTGTAAAACAGCTTAAAAAAAATGTAGACTGGTTTTTTCACCAAACCGAATTCTCTTTTGCGTTAGCCAAGAGTATCGGTCTCGGTAATTCTTCGGTAACAGGAGATACGAGATTCGATAGGGTAAAACAGCTGAGAGTACGCGATAATCATGTAGATTTTATTTCAGAATTTCTGGGAGATCGTCAGGCGCTAGTCTTTGGGAGTTCATGGCAGGCAGAGGAAAAAATGGCGGCTGTTATTTGGCAGAAGAACAGAAATGTGAAAATAATTATAGCTCCTCATGATCTAAAAAGAGTTTCGCATCTTAAACAAACTTTTCCGAATGCTTTATTATATAGTGAAATCAGAGATACTCCATCCGGAATTCCAGATGCCCAGCTTTTAATTATCGACAGCATCGGTTTATTGTCAAAACTCTATTCTTACGCAGATATAGCTGTAGTGGGAGGAGGTTTTCATGATGCTGGACTCCACAATATCTTGGAGGCTGCAACGTTTGGTGTTCCTGTAGTCTTTGGAAATCATTACAGAAAAAACCCTGAGGCAGACGACCTGACTGCTTTTAACGGAGGGAAATCTTTTGCAGAAGAATATGCGGCAGCAGACTTTGTCCTGTTTCTACTTAATAATAAAGAAGAACTCCAGGATATGTCTGACAACGCCCAAAAGTTTATCGATGGAAAACCTGATGCCACTAAGCTTATTCTGAATAAAATTTTATCTTAAAAAACCCTGGCTTTTAGTGTCTTTCATAATTTGGTCTATATCATCAGGAACGTTTTCGGATTCAAACCAGTTAAGGTCTAGCCCATTATTGATACAAAGTTTCTGTAAATAATGATTCTCAGAGATTTTTGTTTGCGTTTCTCTCAAAAGCTCATCAATCTCCATCCAGTAATCTTCATCCAGTTTTTTTGTTAATACCAACGCTTTGAATATTTTATTGATGATGTAAATATAAAGTTTGTAAACATTGTCAAACCGCTGTCTGCTGAAATCATTGTTGGAATCCAGAATTCTGTTGACCAACAAAAGGTTCAGTGAAACTTCACCGTATTTGTCGGTGGTTATTTTAATATGCTCCGTTATTTCTGCACTCAGTTTTCTGATAATGGTAAGGAAGTATTTGGCGTTTCCCACATATTTTGCAGCCAGAACAACCTGCTCTGCCACATTCTCTTCCATTGCATTTCTTTTATCATCCGTCGTTTCCTCATCGATCAGTTCGAAATATAGTTTTTTAGACAAAAGCTTATCCTTTTTCAGCAGTCTGAAAATAAGACGGTCTTTTTCTACATTCGAAAAAGCACTCAATGCTGCTTTAAACTCTTTTGAGTACTCCATTAATTGAAAATTTTAGAATATTTTAGAAATCCATTCACTGCCCAGTTGGCGGTGTAATACAGTGATTTTATAGTAGAAAATCCCATAAAATCTTTATAGACCAGATACTGATCCTTGATGATGTTCTTTTTCTTTCGCGAAACACTGTTCTCACGCATCCTGTACTTCGCTAAGGTTTTATTGATAGGCATTCCTTCCGGAATTACTTTTAAAAGGTTCAGCCACATCACGTGATCTTCCCGCTTGCTTTTTACGGGAAATAAAAATTTACCCACTCTCTGGGTGTCATACATCGTAGATACCGGAGCCAGTCTGCAGGTTTTAAGAAGATTGGAAAAAGTGACCACTTTATCAGCTAAGAAATCTTTTAAAACGGGCTGTAGCTGTTCATTACATCTTGAGTAATTGCAGTAAACCAGCTCAGCTCTGTTTTCCACCATATAATCCGTCATGGTTTCAAGATATTCAGGGTACCAGAAATCATCAGAATCCAAAAAGGCAATATATCGTCCTGCAGCTCTTTCCAAACTGTTATTCCTTGCATTTCCTGCACCGCCATTTTGATCAAGTACCTGCAGTTTTATCCTCGGATCATTATATTTTTGTATAATTTCTACTGTATTGTCTTTAGAAAGATCATCAGTAATCAGCCATTCCCAGTTTTGATAGGTTTGGTTCAGGACAGACTGTATCGTTTCTTCGATGAATTCAGCAGAATTGTAGCAGGGTGTGATGATGGAGACTAGGTCTTTCATTGTGTTTTTACTGATGTAAAATTATAAAAATTTTTTCTCATAAAGATGCCAGGATGCAATTCCTACTCCGATCACTATCAGCATACATACAAAACTCATGAGAAAAGGATTGTAATTGGCAAATAGACCCAACGTGGCAAATACCCTGATAATAGGGAAGTGGAATATATAAATACCGTAAGTAAAGTCTCCATATTTCCCAAAATTATTCAGGAACTTCAGTGAGTAGGCGATATACAGTACAATAATGCTGATCATGATAGGCGAAAATAGTTTGATGTGCAGAATCAGATCTATCCAAACTGTAATAATGGCAATGATGAACAAGGTGTTTTTATATTTGATGAACTGATCAAAATAAAAATAACCCAACATTCCTCCTATGAAATAGCATAGTGAACCAGGAAGTTGTTTGGAAATAGAAATTTTTCCGGCCATTTCAAAATAATTAAGGAATATCAGAGAAAGGAAATACAAAACGATCAGGCTGATATTTCTGTACCTATTATTTTTACCGAATAATAAAAAAATCAGTGGAACTGAAAAATAAAAACACATTTCAATCTTAAGGGTCCATAGCGCACCATTGACCGCCTCATTTCCGAATACTCCCGGAAGGGAAGGGGACATAAAGTTCATGAATATAGAATTCCAGAAGAAATATTTATAGACCTGTGCAGATCCAAAATAATCTGAGAAAGAAAGTGTACTTACAAGGCTGAGAAGTACAGTACAGAGAACTACTACCAATAAATAAGCGGGAACAATTCTGTTGATTCTTTTCTTTAGATAGCTTTTCAGGCTGGAAGATCTTTCGTAGCTCCTTGCAATAAGAAATCCGCTGACAATGAAAAACGAAAAAACGGCAACTTCTACAGGGCTGTGTGTTAAAAAAGTGAGTTGGCTTGAGTCACTTAAAGCTCCCAAATGCCCTACAAAGACAATGAAAGCAAGGAGAACACGTATGAAGTCAAAATTATTTTTCGTTATATCCTGCATTTTTGTTTCTTTCTGCAAAAATAGGGTTTTTAATAAAACAGAGAGAAGAACACTTACTTCAATATTTGCTAAATACGGCTGTTTTAAAGGATACTGTTCTAAAATTTTCAGAAATATACATTATCGAAATAATTTTTCACAAAAAATAGTGTTATAAATCAAAAAAATTATAATTTTAGCCCTTGAAAATTTTATATATGAAGAAATTAGCATTACTATTTGCAGGTTTATCATTATTTGTGGCTACAGGATGTAATGATGATGGTGATAAAGAGATGGAATATCCTCTTGTAGGTGTTTGGCAGCCGCTGAAAGAAGTGGTTACTACAGTAGAAGTTGGTGAAGATCCTGTCTCAGATCTTATTACGTATACAGACTGTCAGAAAGAATCCAGATGGAGATTTAATACTGAGGCATCCGGAAAGAGAACGGAGTGGGGAGACAACGGAACACCTACGTGTGCTATTACTTCTGACAGAAACTTTACCTACACGTATGATAAAAGTGCAAAAACGGTAATTGTTAAGTATCAGGGTATAGTGGAGCCATCTAACGGTAAAATCGTTACCCTCAATGATGCTACCTTAAACATAGCATTTAGAGAAGAGACCCAGGATCCGACTGTATATAAGACAAGAACGTTTACAATGAAGAGAATCCCTCAGTAAATATACATTTCATACCTTATCATAGATCTCATCTCCGGATGAGATTTTTTTTTGGGTTCAGGGAGATTATTGAATTAATTAAAATTAAAATTTCCATTTCTTTTAAAATCGTTATTTTTGTGAATCTTGATTGGGAATGAAAAGTAAATCTCATTAAGAATTTTAACATCTAATATTTATAATAAAGTGTTTTACGATCATCAGCAGATAGAAAAAAAGTGGCAGAAGTACTGGGAAGAAAACCAGACTTATAAAACCTCCAATAAAACAGACAAACCTAAATTTTATGTTCTCGATATGTTTCCGTACCCATCCGGAGCAGGTCTTCATGTGGGGCACCCGCTGGGATATATTGCATCAGATATTTATGCGAGATATAAAAGGCACCAGGGTTTCAATGTTCTCCACCCGGTAGGTTATGACAGCTTTGGCCTTCCTGCTGAACAGTATGCTATCCAGACAGGACAGCATCCGGCGATCACTACTGAAGAAAATATCAACAGATATGAGGAGCAGTTGAAAAAGATCGGTTTTTCATTCGACTGGAGCAGAGAGGTGAGAACTTCAGATGCATCCTATTATAAATGGACACAGTGGATCTTTATTGAACTGTATCATTCATGGTATAATAAAAATACGGATAAAGCAGAATCCATCAATACTCTTATTCAACATTTTGAAGAAAAAGGAACTGAAGGATTAAATGCCAATCAAAACGACGAATTAAATTTCACAGCAGAAGAATGGAAAGATTCGTCAGATATTGATAAAGAAGATATCCTGTTGAATTACCGTCTCGCATTCCGTGCAGAGACTACCGTAAACTGGTGTCCTGCTTTGGGAACTGTGTTGGCGAATGATGAGGTAAAAGACGGAAAATCTGAAAGAGGGGGATTTCCTGTATTCCAAAAGAAAATGATGCAGTGGAGTATGAGAATATCCGCCTACTCCGAAAGACTGTTACAGGGACTGAATACATTAGACTGGCCGCAGCCTCTTAAAGATGCCCAGGAATACTGGATTGGAAAATCTCAGGGAGCACAGGTGCAGTTTAAGGTAGATGGTCATGATGAGGTTGTTGAGGTTTTTACGACCAGACCGGATACTATTTTCGGAGCGACATTTATGGTGCTTGCTCCTGAAAATCCTTTAGTGGATACTATTACTACAGATGCTCAAAAAGCAGAGGTAGATACTTATATAGAAGAAACTTCCAAGAAAACGGAAAGAGACAGAATGTCTGACGTGAAAAACGTGAGCGGTGCTTTTACGGGAAGTTATGCGGTCAATCCTTTTAGTGGAGAGAAAATGGCGATCTATATTTCGGATTATGTATTGATGGGTTATGGAACAGGTGCTGTCATGGCGGTTCCTGCACACGATGAGCGTGATCACAGATTTGCAAAGAAATTTAATCTTGAAATTAAGAAAGTAGTTGATACTGAAGAAGACGTTCAGGAAAAATCTTTCGACTCTAAAGATTCGGTATGTGTCAATTCTGATTTCTTAAACGGATTACATTATAATGATGCTAAATCAAAAATGATTTCTGAAATTGAGAACAAAGGAATTGGGCACGGAACAACAAACTACAGACAGCGTGATGCAATTTTCTCCAGACAGCGTTATTGGGGTGAGCCGGTTCCTATATATTATAAGGAAGGAATGCCTTACACACTTCCGGTTTCTGCTTTACCATTAGAACTTCCGGAAGTTGAAAAATACCTTCCGACGGAAGATGGTGATCCGCCATTGGGGAATGCGAAAGTATTTGCATGGGATGAAACGAACCAAAAAGTTGTTTCTACAGATTTAATTGATGATCAAACCATATTTCCTTTAGAATTATCTACAATGCCGGGTTGGGCGGGGAGCTCTTGGTATTTCCTTAGATATATGGATCCTTCCAATGATGAAGTTTTTACGGATAAGAACTTAAGTGATTATTGGGGACAGGTAGATCTATACATCGGAGGAAGTGAGCATGCAACTGGTCACCTATTATATTCCCGTTTCTGGAACATGTTCTTAAAAGATAGAGGATATATTAATCATGATGAGCCATTCCAAAAACTGATCAATCAGGGGATGATTTTGGGAATGAGTGCATTTGTATACAGAATTGACGGAACCAACCAATATGTTTCGAAAAATCTGGCTGCTGATTATCAGACTCAAAAGATTCACGTTGATGTATCCTTATTAAAAGGAACTTCTGATGAATTGGATACTGACGCTTTCAAAGCATGGAGACCTGATTATGCGAATGCAGAATTTATCCTGGAAGATGGAAAATACATCACAGACCGTGAAGTAGAAAAAATGTCCAAGTCAAAATATAATGTAGTCAACCCTGATGATATCTGTGAAGAATACGGGGCAGATGGTTTAAGACTGTACGAAATGTTCTTAGGTCCTTTGGAGCAATCCAAGCCCTGGAATACACAAGGCCTAAGTGGAGTGTATGGTTTCCTGAAAAAATTCTGGAACCTTTATTTTAACGGAGATGTTTTTGAAGTTTCTGATGAAGAGCCTACAAAAGCAGAATATAAAGTGTTACATACCTTAATAAAGAAGGTTGTTTATGATATTGAGAACTTCTCATTCAATACTTCCGTATCTTCCTTTATGATTGCTGTGAACGAGCTTCAAAAAATAAAATGTAATAAACGCAATATTTTAGAACCCTTAGCCGTTATCATCTCTCCCTATGCACCACACATCTGTGAAGAGCTTTGGTGCCTGCTGGGAAATAAGGAATCTGTTGAATTTGAAAAATTCCCTGTATTAAACGAGGATTACCTTGTAGAGGATGAAATTGAGTATCCGGTAAGTGTAAACGGTAAAATGAAGTTCAAAATTTCACTTTCCGCTCAATTATCAGCGAAGGAGGTTGAAGATTTGGTGATTTCGGATGAAAAAATGCAGCCGATTTTGGAGGGTAAAACACCTAAAAAAATCATCGTCGTGCATCACCGTATTGTGAATATCGTAATTTAAAAAAAAGTTAACATTGGCAAATTAAAAAAAATGGGGGTCTTATTTTTTTAAATTTCTAACTCAAATGTTAAAATTGGGGAAAATAAATAAAATATTTAAAAATAATTATTATATCGAAATCGTATTAAAATTTCTTTATCATAAAAATGCAAAATGTTTATTTAAGACTCTTGCATTTTAATTAATTTTGCCTTTAATTTACACCTTGTAAAATTTTAAAACAATATAATTTAGTTAAATATGGAAATGAATGTTTCAAAAAATGATGAGCAAGTAGTTGCTAGAAAAGCAGGAGGTTTAAACCCGGCTGTTATTATTCCTATTTTATTCGTTATAGGAGTTTGTATTTATTTATTTGTTCTTGGGAACCCAGGGAACTTTAAAGACGCAGAAAAACTAGGTGGTGGTTCTGTAGCTTTCTCTAGTGTTGAAGGAAAAGACATTCACCCAGAATCGTTTTTAGGTATTATCTACAAAGGAGGGGTTATCGTACCAATCTTGATTACTTTCATGATTACAGTAATCGTTTTCTCTTTTGAAAGATATTTCGTACTAGGTAAGGCTGCTGGAAAAGGAAACTTAGACAATTTCGTAGTTCAGGTAAGAAGCTTATTGAATCAAAACAAAATTGATGAAGCTTTAGAAGAGTGTGACAGACAGCAAGGATCTGTAGGTAACGTAGTGAAAGAAGGTCTTACTACTTACAAAGCACTTTCTCATGATACTACTTTAAATAAAGAGCAAAAAATGGTAGCTCTTAACAAAGCTATCGAAGAGGCTACAACTCTTGAGATGCCAATGCTGGAAAAGAACATGATGATTCTTTCTACTTTAGGTACTGTAGCTACATTGATCGCACTATTAGGAACTGTAATCGGGATGATCAAAGCATTCTTTGCATTAGGTTCAGGTGGTGGTACTCCAGATGCTGCTGCACTTTCTACAGGTATCTCTGAGGCCTTGATCAACACGGCATTAGGTATTGGTACTTCAGCTATTGCAATTATTCTTTATAACTTCTTTACATCTAAAATTGACGGATTAACTTATAAGATCGACGAGATCGCTATGAGCATCCAGCAGTCTTTTGCTGAATTCAACTAAGAATTGAATTTGTAGCAAGGAATTTGCATTCCAATTAAAAGAAGTTTAATTAAAAATAATTCAAAACAATGGCGAGAGTCAAACCAAAAAGACATGGAGTAGTGACGGATATGACGGCAATGTGTGACGTTGCCTTCCTACTACTTACGTTCTTTATATTGACCACTCAGTTTAAAAAACCTGACGTGGAGCAGATTAAACCGCCATCTTCAATATCAGAGAAGTTACTTCCTGATGCGAGTTTGATGACCATCAACGCTACTCCGGACGGGAAATTTTATTTCCAGCCGGTAGAGAATGCATCAGAGAGACTACAGCTTTTAGACAAAATGGGACAAAAGTATAATATGACTTTTACCAACCAGGAAAAAGCTGCATTTCAAAAAGTACAAGCGATTGGGGTTCCTATGAGCCAACTTAAAAGCTATCTCGATTTGTCAGATGAGGAGCAAAAGAATTTCAAGAGTCCTACTGGGATTCCTATGGATAGTACAAATAAGCAGTTAGTAGAATGGGTAAAACAAAGTTTGAGCGTAAATCCTGATTACAAATTAGCGATCAAAGGAGACGTTACTACTGAGTACCCTAAAGTTAAAAGCCTATTTGAAGGTTTAAGAGATATTGATTTTCTTAAATTCTGGTTGATTACATCACAAGAAGGTAAACCATAATAATATCATTTAGAAATGGCAGAAGTACAAGTACAGGAAAAAGGCGGCAAAGGCGGCAAGGTACGTTCCAAGAAGCAGAATACCAGAGTAGATATGACTCCAATGGTGGACCTGGGTTTTCTATTGATTACCTTCTTTATGTTCACAACCACATTTAGTAAACCGAATGTAATGGATTTGGGACTTCCGGCAAAACCTAAAGAGGATCAGCCGAAACCACCTCCAACAGAAATTAAACTTTCTAACTCAATTTCTTTATTATTGGGTAAAGACAATAAGATTTTCTGGCATCAGCAGGATCCTACATCTTTAACTGATCAGAATCTTAATGAGACTACTTACGATAGAGAGGGGATTAGAAAAATAATTGAGAAAGCAAAAGCAGGCGCTGTAGATAAATCAAAATTTACTGTTATTATCAAGCCTACTGACGATGCTGTATATAAGAACTTTGTAGATATTCTTGACGAAATGGCTATTACCAAAAGTGAGCAGTACGGGGTAACCGATGTGAAGCCTTGGGAAAAAGCGATTTATGATAGAAAAGTTGGGAATAATGGAGCTGCGGCTACACCAGCTACAAAGTAATTTAACCATAAAACTGTAAATCTATGGCAGATGAAAATGTATACAATCAGAATCTTACTTTAGACGAGATTGTATTTGAAAATAGAAACAAGGAATATGGTGCCTATGATCTTAGACATCAGTATCCGAGACTTCTGACAAAATCTTTTATTGTTGGAACGGCATTATTCCTGGTTGCGGCTTTGTCTCCTTTTATCTATCTTACAATTAAGAGACTTACTGAACCGCCTAAACAAGAAGTGAAGGCTGATTTGGTAAACATTATTGAAGATGATCCAATTATTGAGCAGCCAAAAGAAGAAGAACCACCTCCACCACCTCCTCCAAAAGTTGAAGAGAAAATTGAGGTAATTCAGAACGTGGTTCCAGAGCCTGTAAAAGCTCCAAAGATTGAGACACCACCGCCACCAATTTCTAAGCAGTTAGAAACAACAACTGGTTTGAATAATCAGGAGGGGGTTAAAGCTCCGGCATATACACCACCACCACCACCACCATCTACTGGTAACAAAGCCAGTACTGCTGAAGTAAAAACAAATAACCTTAATGAGATCTACAAAGATGTAGACCAGTCTGCAGAATACCCAGGAGGTATGGCAGCATTGAGAAAATATCTTGGGGAAAATTTTGATACTTCTTTAATGGAAGGAGGTGAAGGTACACTTAAAGCCAAGCTTAAGTTCGTTGTAGAAAGAGACGGAACGGTTTCCGCTGTGACTATTGAAGAGAAATCTCCAAACAGCGATTTCAACAGTGAAGCAATTCGTGTAGTTAAGAAACTTAAAAAATGGACTCCTGCGAAAAGAAACGGGGAGAGCGTTAGATCTTACTATAGCGTACCGTTCACAATGAACTTTGAATAAGAATTATTTATTCAACTTATAAATAAAAAGAGAAGCATATGCTTCTCTTTTTTATTTTTTTTGGTATTTTTGTTACATGATGTTCAATTGGTTATCCTTAGTTACCGGATTATTTTATATCGTATTGGGAATTGTAGTGATTATCTACAAATTTTTCTTTACGATTCTGGAGCCCGCTATTGCTTATGCAATGGGTGGAGTGCTTATTCTTTATGGAATATTTAGAATCTATAGAGCCGTTTCAAGAATTAAAGATTCACGAGATGAGAAATAGTCTAAAAATTGCAGCGCTTTCTGTGATAAGTATCGTTGCTGTGAACTGCAAAAAAGAAGATAAATCTCCATCTTATCACAAAGGAGACCTTACCATACTTACCGACGAATCTTTTAAAAGTGTTACTGAGGCTTTGGCGGACGGGTACATGATCAATTATCCTGAGACCCATATCAAAATCGAAACCAAAAAAGAGGATCTGGGATTTCTTGATCTGCTGCATGATAAGGCTCGAATTGCAGTGATGTCCAGAGAGCTTACGCCTGAAGAAAAAAAAGCATACGAAGAACAAGTTGACCTGAAGTTTTTGCCAGCTAAATTCGCAGCAGATGCGGTGGTTTTTGTTGTGCCTAAAGATTCTCCCAAACAGAGCATTTCAATGGATGAAATAAAAAAAGGGTTGGAATCTGAGGCTAAGAATTTTATTTTTGACGGAACCAATTCAAGCAATTTGAATTTTGTTGCTCAAAAGTTAAAGAAACAGCCAAAAGATCTTAAGTTTTCTATCATCCCGGGTAATCAGAATGTTATTGAAGAATTAGCAAAGCATACTGATAAAATTGGAGTTATTGGCCTTAATACTTTCAGTCGTCCCTATGATAAAACTTCTGAGAAGCTTAGAGAAATGGTTAAAGTTCTTCCGATAGAAGATAAAGGGAAATTATACTCAGTTGATCCGGAAACTCTACGGAATATGACCTATCCTTTTACCCGTGTTCTCTATTTCTTAACCAATGAAGGCAATTTCAATATAGCCAACGGATTTATCAGATATTCATGTACGCAACTAGGACAGATGATCGTACAAAAAGAAGGTTTGCAACCCTATAATATATACAAAAGAGAGGTTCAAATGCGTTAAAAAACAATAAAATAAGAATATACTTTTTATAAAAATATTGTTTTGGTCTAAAAATTGTGGAGCATATAACTCCAATAAAGAAAAATATAAAATGAAAGATATAATGATTATGAATGTAAAGAAAATTGCTTTTGGAGCAGCCGTGGTATTTTTTGCCGGTTTTACCTCTGCACAAACATTGCAGGATGGTATTAACAGTATAGACAGCGATAAATTTGCACAGGCTAAAATCAATTTTACGGAAATGGTTGCAAAAGCACCAACAGCAGAAAATTACTTCTATTTAGGAAATACTTATCTTAAGCAGAGTGAGCCTGATTATGCTAAAGCTGTAGAAAGCTTTAATAAAGGTTTGGCTGCTGATAGTAAAAGTTACCTTAACAAAATCGGTTTAGCAACTGTAAAATTAGGTAAAGGTGATAAAAGTGCAGTGGCTGAAATTCAGAAAATTGTAACTGATTCCAGAGAAAAGGACCCTGAAGTATTGTTCAGAGCCGCTGAAGCTTTAACTTTATTTGAGAAAAACAATGCTCCTGATTTAGCGATTCAGTTTTTGACGAAAGCGATTGAAAAAGCAGAGAAAAAAGGAGTTCCGGCACATTACTATTATACACTTGGAGATGCTTACAGAATAAAAAGAGTTCCGGGTGATGCCATGTCTGCTTACGACAAAGCCTTACCTTTAGCTAAAAATAAAGCTTCTGTTTATACAAGAATGGGAACGCTTTGGATGGCAGCTCAATTGTGGAAAAATGCAAAAGAAAGTCTTGATAAATCTATTGCCGTAGATGCAACATATGCACCTGCCTATAAAGCGATGGCTTCTTATAACATCAGATATCAGGAGAATGCAAAAGCAACCCAAGACCTTATCAATTATACGAAATATGCTGATGAGGATCCATATACTCAGTTAGAAATTTCTAAATTATATTTCACGAACGAAGACTATGCCAACTCTAAAGTTGTATTAGATAAGATCTTTGATAAGATTGATGATCCGATCAAATTTAAATTGAGAGCATATCAGTCTTTTGCTGATGGAAATTATGCAGATGCAAAACAGAATATGGATACATTCGTATCTCAGGCTGAGAAAACAAGATTGCAGCCGGCAGATCAGGGTCTTCAGGGACTTATCGCTGCAGGATTGGCAAAAACTGAAACTGATGCCGCTAAAAAATCTGCTTTAATGACAGAATCTCAGCAGAAAATTGCAATCGCTAAAGCTGCTAAAGATGAAACTATGAAGTGGGATATTGAGCTTGCGAATATTGCAGGTGGAGGTGCTTCTCAGGCTGAAGCAGAAAAAGGACCAACTACTCCGGAAATTGAAGCGTTGAAGAAGAAAGTAGCAGCTAATAAAGAAGATTCTGATTCTCTGTTTAAATTAGCTACAGCTTACCAGGATGTTAAAAACTGGAACGGTGCTGTTCTTACCTGGCAGAAAATGAGTATCCTTCTTCCAGATTGGGCACCGGCTTATTACAGCCAGGGATATTCTTATCAGCAGGCAGGAAACAATGATGCTGCAAAATTAGCGTACGAAAAATTCATCAGTACGGTGAAGCCAGCAGATCAGGAAGCTAACAAACAGACTTTAGCGTATGCTTACTTCGCGGTAGCGTATATGAATAAAGATTCTGATGCTGCAAAAGCTAAGGATTATGTAGCTAAATCTTTACAGCTTGATCCGACGTATCAGGATGCTGTAAAATTAAATGCAGAAATCAACAAGTAATTTAAATTTTAAATTATACATATTAAAACTTCCCATGCGTAATGCTTGGGAAGTTTTTATTTTAAATCTTATCTTTGACTATATGAAAACAGATATACTTGCCTTTGGAGCACATCCTGATGATGTAGAACTGGGATGTGGCGGAACGATAGCCAAAATGATTTCGGAAGGAAAAACATGTGTGATTGTAGATCTTACCAAGGGAGAACTTGGAACCAGAGGAACCGATGAAACCAGAAGAGTGGAAGCTGCTGAATCAGCGAGGATCCTTGGAGTTGCTGCCAGAGAGAATTTAGGAATGAAGGATGGGTTTTTGGTGAACTCCGAAGAATATCAGATGGAGATTGTAAAAATGATCCGCAAATACCGCCCTGAAATCGTCTTAGCCAATGCAATTGATGACAGACATCCCGATCATGCAAAAGGAGCGAAATTAGTATCAGATGCGTGCTTTCTTTCCGGGTTGAGAAAAATTGAAACAGTTGTGGATGGCGACAGTCAGGAAGTATGGAGACCGAAGCAGATTTTTCATTATATTCAATGGAAAGATATCAAACCGGAATTTGTTATTGATATATCTGAACACTTAGATAAAAAGATTGAGGCATGTATGGCATTCAAAACACAGTTTTATGATCCGACTTCTAAGGAACCTGTTACTCCGATTGCGACAAAAGACTTTTTTGAAAGTCTTACCTATCGTGCACAGGATTTAGGAAGGTTATCGGGAGTTGCTTATGCTGAGGGATTTACGTCTGAGAAGCTCATTGCGATGAAAAATTTTGATGGAATTATTTGGTAATTAAAAAATCTTCCCTATATTTGCACTCACAAAACGGTGATTGTAGCTCAGTTGGTTAGAGCGTCGGATTGTGGTTCCGAAGGTCGGGGGTTCGAGACCCCTCATTCACCCAAAGAAAGTACACTTTTTAAAAGTGTACTTTTTTATTTTACCATATTTCAAGCAGAAAATAATGTTCGATTTTCTATTCTTTTAAAAAAAATTTCCTTTCGATTTATTCTTAATCCTAACCCTAGGGCTTAAAAACGGTTTTCTTTATGCACATATAGAGAGGAATTAAAAATATTTTTATATTTGATTTATTCAAATAGTGAAACATAATTCTTTTTAAAATCACTTCAAATCAAAACTATTTAACATGAAAAAACTCTTTATTATTGCTATTGGGCTATTCTCCTTAATGTCTTATTCACAATCCTATTATCGCAATTTTTTTGATAATAGGGGCTATGATACATCAGTAGGAACATCAGCCAGTTCAGACCAGCTGGAGTTTTCATGGGCTGTACCTGCCCATATGGAAGCATTGGTATTGATGTATGAAAAAACACATGATAAAAAATATGCAGAAACTTTAATAAAGTGCATTGGAAATACAATTGATAGAAGGGATGATCTGAGAGATCAGGTACCGGGACTAAGCAAAATCTATGATTATAGGGGGATTTCTGGTGCAGCATGGTCTACTAATCATTACAATGCAACAATGGATTCAGGATTCCCTTATTCACATTTGGTTCATAGTGCTAATATAACATACCCAATGGCTAAGTTTGCAGCAATCGTTAAACTTGGTGGAACCGCTATAAAAAATCTGACTTCGGATGCAGGTGGAAGATATGGACTTAAAACATACGATTTGATAGCAGACGACCTGATACAAAAAGTAAAAGAAACATTAGACTACCACAATGATCAATGGTATACAGATCCCAATAACCTTGGTTATTATAAAGAAAGAAGTGATGGTAATCCACCAATAGGTTATCCGGGTGTCGTTTTACCCTTAAATATGCAAAGCTCTGTCGGAAGAGTCTTTGTACAAATGTATAGAGCTACTTCTCAAAATACCTATTTTGACAGGCTCTACAAGATGGCAAATTTTTTGAAATCAAAGACTTCGCTTAATAGTAATCTTGGGTCATATAGCTGGACTTACTGGCAGCACACTGACTTACGTGACGATGTTTCTCATGCGGGGCTGACAGCGGTTTTTCCATATGAATGTTATAAATATCAGATTGCAGATGCCAGTAACAACCTGATTTATGCATTTTCTGACATAGAAAAATATACTAATACTTTTACGAGAGACATATACAAGTCTCCTTTATCAATCAATAATGGCGTGAATTATACAGCTCAATCTTGGAATGTTAAGTATAATACCCTGCCTGCTTCTCAATACGATGGCTATATTTCTTATATGTGGATGTATTATTCTGAATATGATCGAAAAATATATCAAATAATTGCAGATCTGCAAGCCGCTAAAAATTATTATGAAAACGTAACTGTCGACGGCTCCTCCTTGACCATTGCACTTTTATCCAATTTTGAAAATTTAATTGTACCAGTAAATACAGAACATCTACCTGGTGAGGATTCTGATTGGAGAGGCGTAGCAAAAGGAAATTTTGATGATGACAATGATGATGAATTTGTAAGTATCAGAAATTATGATGGTATGATAAGTGCTTCAGAGCCTTATAATAAGAATTTTCGTTCTGTTGCAACTACTAAAATGTATGGAGCTTCATATAACTGGAAAGGGCTGGCTGCCGGTGACTTTTTTGGAGATAATAAAAGCGAAATCATAGCATTAAGTGACCATACCGATTATAACCAGAACGGGTTCTATGTATTAAAAATTGAAAATAATGCCATTGTTGAGCATGCAAAATATACAGGATGGGGAGCACAGTCAGATTGGGTAGGGGTTACTGCCGGAAATTTTATCAGCGGTGGAAAAGATGATGTTATCACAGTAAGAAATTTTAATAAAGAGGTTGCAGTACACAAATTCAATGGAACAGACTTGCAGTCAGTTTTTACAAATACTCTCAATTTTCCCGCAAATGCCAAAATAAAAGCAATAGCATCAGGTAATCTTGATAATGATGTCAAGGATGAAATAGTACTGCTTGTGGATGCGGATGACAATAATTCTATACATAATGGGATACATGTTTATGATATTGATGACAATGGGGTTATGACAAAAGTCGCAGCATATACAGGGTGGGGTTCTGCTTCAGACTGGAAGGGATTAGCTGTTGGTGATATTGATGGAGATGGAGTAAATGAGATAGTTGCTCACAGAAATTTTGATGGAGAATATAGAGTGTTTAAATTGAGTGGAAACAGCTTAATTCCTGCAGGCTCTGAAATTTTTCCTGCTATACAGACAGAAAATAGTGTGATGTGTCTTGGGAATTTTAATTCGGCTTCTCAAAATGATGAGCTGATTACCCTTAGAAAAGATGGGGGTATTGTCATGTTTTCTGCAGCAAAAGTTATCAAAAAAACTTCTAATACGAATAAGAAATCTGATCCTTGCCAGGATGAGCTGCCAGCCGAATTATTCAGTTTACTGAAATCTTCCTTTATTCTCAAAGAAAAATCAGAGACCATAGCATCTGCACAAAGAGGAAAGTAAGAAATAAGGACTTTGAGAATGCACAGTATAGTATAAAAACGGACCAAAAGTCCGTTTTTTCTTTTGTAAATCATAAGCAACTTTATTCAAAATCGTATATTTTGAATTCAAAAATTCACTTGCAAAACAAATTCTGCCATTGACCCTTTTTTATTGATATTCGTCATAAAATCTCAGATTGATACAATGGCCCTGAGAAATTTTACTATATTTAATCCACACTAACGTCAAATATGGAAATAAAGGTCACTGTAAAGCAGTTGGGGAAGAAACATCCTGTTCTTTCAGAAAAAAAAATTGAAATCGCTTACGAAGATATCACGATCACCTTAGAAAATCTATTAAAATTAATTGTTCGGCAGCAGGTTGAAGCATTTAATGCCCAATCATTTGAGCTGGAAGATCAGGATTATACTAAAATTCCTGTGGAAAACTATCTGAATATTCTTACAGATACCGGCAAGGTGGGATTTGGAAGTATTTATAATGAAAAGAAAGCAAATATTCAGAAGGCACAGGAAAATGCTATTCTTGCTTTTGAAGACGGGATGTTTGTTGTTTTTTATAATGATGAGCAACTTGAAAATCTTACTCAAACCATAGACCTGAGTTTGCAGCATACTTTTGCTTTTATCAGGCTTACATTTCTTGCAGGAAGTTATTGGTAATTAAAGACACTGAATCAAAATAAATGGAAATCACAGAAAAATTAGAATCAAAAAAGACAGTAAATAACTACAGAGATTTACGGAAAGATTTAAAGGAGCAGGCAGAAAAAGGTGTATTATCAAAACTCTTTTCAAAACCCGAACTTAAAAAAGAAGTAGCAGAATTTGGTTTGTTGATAGTTGGGAAGACCAATTATTTTGAGAGCCTAACTTTAGGTTCTAAAAAAACAGAAAACCTTAAAAAGTATATAAAACCCGATATTTGGAACGACAAAGAGTATCATAACCTGTTGGTTTATTTTTTTGGAGAGAATGTAGATCTCGTAAAGTACGCGTTGAACAAAATGCCATTTAAAATGTATCAGACGGGATATTATCGGCGGTCTTTCCGTGCACCGAATAATGAACAGTACCTATTTCTTAACCAAATCAATTTGTTAGGGAGCCTGCTTGAGCTTCCCAGTGTATATTCTTACAGTAGTGGAGGTGAACAGTATTTTGATCTTTCGTTAGAAGAACAGATTATTTACGACAGTGAAATATCAAATAGTTCCAATCAGTTCTACATTTGGTCAGCAGCAATAGATACGGGGAACACAGCGATTTATCAACTGATTGAAGATATTATTTTCAATAAACATCCTGAAGGAAAAGTATCCCGGAACATTATAAAAGCATTACTCAACAGTGAGCAAAAGCGATGTTGGGAACTGGTGGAAAAACTCTTGCTGGCTGCACAACGGCAGGAAGGTTTGAGGCAAACGGTTCTGGAAGCTTTGGATGAAACCAGTATAGGAGCTTTGGAATACATGACGAATGTGATTGTAGAACATAAGTTAACCCGATTCTCATCTGTAGTACGTTCTATAGATACCTGGACAGGTTTAGGCTGGGATGCAGAAAAAGAATCGGTGATAAAAAATATCGTTTCATTAGCGGATACCTATTTCAAGAATCCTGAGCTGATTCCTGATGCCATAAAAAGCAAGAATAATAATGAAGTATACATGGCTCTGTGGGTGCAATCTGTATGGGATGTAGAGAAAGCCGTTCCTTATCTGCATCAGCTGTATGATCATGGCAGTGTTGAAAAGAAATGCCTGGCTGTCAAGTTTGCAGGAGAAACCCAAGATCCTTATGTCCAAATGCCATTGTATTATAAGGCTGTACTGGAAGGCGATCTGCAGGTTTTAGCATTTGCAGGAGAGCCCTTATCAACATTATTAAGTGCAAATGTTAAGTCAAAATTCTTTATCAATAATCCTGATTATCCTGATTTCTTCGAAAAGCTGCATGAGCTTACCCAAAAGATAGAGGTGAAGGAAAAGAAATTTGAAGGTAAAATATTCTCTTGGCTTAATGCCACCTTCAGTAAAAGTACATTATACGCTTCGATGTTCTATTTGGTAGGGGAGAATACTGAAAAACTGAATACCGTCCTTTCTTATTTTGAGCAGTTTGAACTCTCATTGCGTGAACAGTTATCAAGAGCTATTTTGGGTGAGTTCTACTGTTATTCGTACTCCTATAATTTCGGAAAGAAAAAACTCGCTGTAACACCATTCCAGAAAGAGTTTGCATTTAAAATTCTCAAAGACCGCAGTGAATCTTTGATCGCATCAAGCATCAATGTATTACAGCAACATCCTTTAAATAAGGAAGAAATAATGATTTTCTTTGATATGTTTAAAAGAAAAGGCGGTACACTTCGAAAGAAGCTTATAGAGCTTGTGATAGAGCAGGAGGATGGGGTAGTTGCTCCATTGATTGAGGAATTAATGACCAAAGGAGATATCGAACAGCGAACTGCCTCACTGGATATCATGCTTCAGCTTCAAAAAGAAAGAAGAGCGTCTGCTCAAATCGGTACCTGGACCAGCCAGTTTGCTGAAAGGCGAAAGGTATCCGAAAGAGAACAGGGCCTTTTAGATCAGATTAATCCTTCAGGAGATCAGACCATACTTTCCGCTGAAAACGGATTTGGCTTTTATGATCCTTCCGTAATTTCAAAGTATGCATTACCCAAGGTAGAAGCAGATTCAATATATGCGCAGGCAACCAAAAATGATAAATATGGTTTCACCCTATCCATTGCCAAGATAAAAGAAGAATTAAAAAAACTCAATGATTTATTTCTGCAGCATAAAGACCATGAATATGAATCAGAAGAGTGGGGTAATTCTGTAACCAAAGTATTAATGGGAAATACTTTCCGTGCGATTAAAAGAAATACAGAGGGGTTTACTCCTCAGCAGTTAGCCGAAAATTATCCCCTGCATGAGGTATGGGAACAGTGGTTTAAAGATTCAGGAATGCTGCCGAGAGATTTATTTTTGCTGACATTTGCCGAAAAGTGCGACCGAAAAGTATTCAGGGAATTCCTGGAGGGATATGTGTTTTACCATAAGAATGTCATACCCAATCCTATCAAAGATGACTACAATTGGAATAATCCTATCAGCAGAATTCTCGAATCCCTAAAACATAAATTTGTATTCGAGGAAAAAACTGATTTTCTGATAGATGCCTGCAGTACACTCTTTGCTCATCTTCCGGACGATGTCATCAATTATAAAGGAAAAGATGATAAGGATTACTACTATACACAAAGAGGAAATGGCTGGCAGCAACTAGGCTTTTTTTATGTTTTTTTATGGGTTATCCCTAAGAAGAATCTTACAGATGAACAGCATATCAAGCAATGGAATTTATATCGATGGATGCAGTATAACGGGTTGCAGGATAATATAAAAGTTTCTGTGCCGCCATTGTATTTATTTTGTAAGGCTTATGAATTGCAAATCATTACCAAAGGTGAACTTTACGAAGGGATTATCACAGCTGAATCAGCTATAAGAGATCTTACCAGAACCCAAACATATCCCAACCAGGAAAATTATCCTGAGGAATTTCCTTTTCTGAAACCGATGATTGATGAAGTACAGAATAAGTTTCTGGATATAGAACTTATTCGGGGTGATGCAGGCACGGCGGTTTCACATTTTGTTCAGGAGTTTCAAAATATATATGGTGCGCATCGTCTCATACAGCTTTTGAAAGGATTGGGAAAAACGACACTCTATGCCAATTACATTTACAGTTATGGCAGCGAAAGCATGACCAAGCAGAAACTGTTTTCTTATCTGATCAAAAATTCTCATCCTTTAGCTGGCGATACTCAGGAATTGTTCAATGAAATGATGAAGAAAGAGAAGGTTTCAGAGCTTCGCTTGATACAGGCAGCTGTGTACGCACCTCAATGGCAGAAGCTGATCAGTACTTATTTAGGCTGGAAAGGTCTGGATTCAGCGATATGGTGGATGCATGCCCATACCAAAACCAGCGCTTATCAGGCACAGAATTCAGAACTGGAAAGTGAAGTAGCCAAATATTCATCCGTAGATGTTCAGGATTTTCAGGACGGAGCAGTAGATAAAGATTGGTTTACGAAAGCCTTTAAAGAATTAGGTAAAGCCCGTTGGGAGATGCTGTATGAATCTGCAAAATATATATCCGACGGAAACGGACACCGTCGTGCAAGACTCTATTCGGATACCCTTACTGGTGATTTGAAAATAAAAGAAGTAACAGCGAAAGTTAAAGACAAGCGCGATCAGGATTATCTTCGTGTGTATGGGCTTGTTCCATTGAGTAAAGCCAATCCGGAGAAAGATGTTTTGAGCCGATATGAATATATTCAGCAGTTCAAAAAGGAGAGTAAAGAATTTGGCTCTATGAAGCAGTCAAGTGAAGCACTCGCTATTCGTGTGGCGTTGGAAAATTTAGCAAGAAATGCCGGTTATCCTGATCCTGTCAGACTGACCTGGGCCATGGAGACCAAGCAGATTCAAACCATTCTGTCAAAAGAAACTCAGGTTACAATTGATGGGGTTACGGTAGGTTTAATTATAGAAGCAGATGGGAAAGCCGAAATGGTGGTATTCAGAGATGATAAGCAATTGAAATCTATTCCGCCAAAGATCAAAAAAGAAAAAGCCATCCTGGAATTAGGAAACTACCGTAAGATCATGCGTGAGCAATGGAGCCGATCCCGTAAAGGACTAGAGGAGGCAATGATCAGAGGTGACGAGTTTCTTTTTGCAGAAATTAAAAACCTGTTTGAACATCCGGTTATTGTTAAGCATTTGGAAAAACTTGTATTTATTTCCGATGATCATAAAATAGGATTCTATCATCAGGGCAGTCTGGTCAATGCTCATGGAGAAATTCAGGAATTAAATGGAGATCATACGTTACGTATTGCCCATTGTGTCGATCTGCATCAACATTCAGTTTGGAGTGATTATCAGCATTATTGTTTCACGGAAAAACTGATTCAGCCGTTCAAGCAAGTTTTCAGAGAATTATATGTACCTACTCCTGATGAGCTGAAGGAAAAATCTGTGTCGCGTCGATATGCCGGACATCAGGTTCAGCCTAAACAGACATTGGCCCTGCTAAAAACAAGAGGCTGGAAAGTCGATTATGAAGAAGGGCTGCAAAAAGTATATCATAAAGAAGGCTTCCAGGTGAAAATGTATGCCGCTGCCAACTGGTTTTCTCCGGCTGAAGTAGAAAGTCCAACGTTGGAAACGATAGAATTCCATTCATTAAAAGACTATAAGAATATTCCATTTGAAGATATTAACCCAAGACTGTTCTCAGAGGTAATGCGGGATATAGATCTTGTGGTGTCTGTAGCTCACGTTGGAGGAGTTGATCCTGAGGCAAGTCATTCTTCCATTGAAATGCGGGCTGTGCTTATGAAAGAAACTGCACGTTTATTCAAACTGGATAATGTGAGTATAGAAGGTTCGCATGTCTTAGTGAAAGGTAAAATGGCAGAGTATAGTGTGCATTTGGGAAGTGCAGTAGTGCATCAGGTTCCTGGGAAATATCTGTCCATACTTGCTGTCCAATCTCAGCATAGAGGAAGACTATTCCTTCCGTTTGCAGATGATGATCCAAAGTCGGCAGAAGTGATGTCTAAAGTGTTGCTGTTAGCCAAAGACGATGAAATACAGGATCCAACCATACTTTCGCAGATAAAGAAAGAATATGTATAGACTGTAATTCTGATATTATAATATTATAAAGAGTATACTTCCCGGAAAGTGTACTCTTTTTTTTATGTCCATTGTAAAAGAAATCAACCTAATTACATTGTACAGGAAAAATTGAGGCATAAAAAAAGCATCTTTTTCAGATGCTTGTGTTTTTAGATATTCTTTTTTTAAACTTCGTCGTCGGAATCAATTGTGAATGATTTGCTTTTGAAGTCCTTGTCGTGTTTTTCTGATATTACATCCTCACCCTTCTCGTTAATGATGAAATCTGTGGATTCATTAAACATCTCCTGAAAACTTTTAAAATCTTCTTTGTAAAGATAAATTTTGTGCTTCTCGAATGTAGCTTCTCCATTCTCTCCGAAATTCTTTTTGCTTTCGGTAATCGTAAGATAATAATCTCCTGCTTTCGTCTCGCGCACATCAAAGAAATAAGTTCTTCTCCCTGCTTTTAACACCTTAGTGAAAATTTCATTTTCATGGCGTTCCTTGTATTCACTCATTGTTAGATATTTTTTAATCTTGTTAAGAACAAATATAAAAGAATTCTTTTAATCACAAAATTTTTTTTATGATTTATTTAACAATTGAGAATGAAACAGCTAAGCGGTTACAGAATTGGTAATTTCAGTAAGGTTGAGGATTTTATCAGCTTTTTGAGCGCTAGACTCTCTGTGTGTGATAATTATGGATGTGGCGTTGTTGATTTTTTTATCAATATTTTCCAGGATATTCTGCTCTGTTTCCGTATCCAAAGCCGACAGGGAATCATCAAAAATTATGATATTTGGATCCTTAATTAATGCTCTTGCGATACATATTCTTTGCTTCTGTCCTCCCGAAAGCATCACCCCACGTTCACCAACAAGTGTTTTATACTGTTCTTTAAATTCAATAATATTTTTATCGACGTCTGCTATTTTTGCATATTCAACCACTTTTTCGTGGGAAGGATGATCAATAGAAAAACCGATGTTATTTTCAATAGAATCTGAGAATAAATAGCTTTCCTGAGGAATATAGCCAATGAAATCCCGGTAGTTTTTCAGATTATGTTCCTTGAGGTTTTTACCGTCAATTAAGATCTCTCCTTCAGTAGGGTCAATGAGTCTGCAAAGAAGAAGGGCAACCGTCGATTTTCCGCTTCCTGTTTTACCCATAATAGCCAGGGATTCTCCGGCGCCAATCTTAAAGCTTAAATTGTCCAGTGCTTTGATTCCTGTATTGGGATAAACGTAGGAAACATTTCTGAATTCAATATCACCTTTAATAGGATAGTTCTCAAAATTTGTGTTGACAACTTCTGACTTTTTATCCAGAAATTCATTAATTCGCTGCATCGAAGCTTCCGCTCTCTGATTGACCGAAGTTACCCAGCCTACCATTGAGAATGGCCAGATCAAAATATTGATATACATAAAGAAATCGGCGATTTTACCTACGCTAAGTTCTCCAGCCATATACTTTTGTCCCCCTACAAGAATTACAGCCACATTCAGCAGCCCGATTACAAATAAAATAATGGTAAAGAAATAGGCCTCTGTTTTCGCTAAATCTAATGCTTTGTCTTGATAATCAGTTACCTTTATGCCGTAGTTTTTCTTGATGTAATCTTCCTTGGCAAAATATTTTACAACCCTGATTCCCGAAAAACTGTCCTGTACAAAAGTGGAAATTGCAGACTGGCTTTTCTGCATAATCTTCGACTTCTTATTAATAATTGAACTTACCTTAAATATGATATAAGATAAAACAGGAAGAGGGAGCAAAGTCCACAAAGTCATATACGCATCAGTCTTCACCATATAAATACTGGTGATCAAAAGAAGAATTACCAAGTTCACCACATACATCACTCCGGGTCCAAGATACATCCTTACCGCTACAACATCTTCACTTAATCTGTTCATCAGATCACCTATAGTTGTCTGTTTATAGTCAGTAAGTGAAAGTTCCTGATAATGTCTGTAAATTTTATTTTTCAGTTCATATTCAATCCTTCTCGATGCAACGATGATCGTCTGGCGCATCATAAACGTGAAAAAACCGGTTAAAAGTGAACAGCCTACAATAATGGCTACATAGATAAGAACCTGCTTATTAAAGCCCAGATTCCCGCTTTTAGTAAGTTCGTCCACAGATTTTCCAACAAACTGAACCTTATATATATTGAAGAAATTACTGGCAATGATAAATAACAACCCCCAAAACAATAATATTTTGTGCTTCCAAAAGTAAGGGTTTAAGGTTTTTAGCGCTTTCATAAAGTTTTACAAATTTACAAAAATGTAGGCAGACTACGAATTTCATCAATTTTAATTTTTGTATCTTTGCACCCATAAAAAGCTCTTTGAATGTTAGGAAGACGACAAATCCGTGAAAAAGTAGTACAAACAGTGTATTCATACTATCAAAATCCTTTGAAATTTGATGTTTTAGAGAAAAACATGTTCTCAGGAATAGAGAAAATCTATAATCTCTATATCTATCAACTCAACTTTTTGGTAGCTCTGAAAGAATTAGCAGAGACTCAAATCGAGATCGGGAAGAATAAATATCTTAAAACCGATGCTGAGATTAATCCTAACCAAAAATTCATCAACAACCAGGTACTGATCAAGTTGGAAGAAAATCCGGAGAGATTATTTTTCACAGGACAACACAAGCAGTTGAAATGGGATATGCATGATGACATATTGGTGAAAACTTTCCAGAGAATTACTGCAGGAAAGCGTTACCAGGATTTTATGAAAGAAGATGGTTATTCTTTTGAAGAGGATCAGAAGTTTATTGGAAAACTGTTTTTGAGATACATTGCTGAGAATGAAGATTTTCAGGAATATCTTAGTGATAAGGAACTTTCATGGTATGACGATATCCATATCGCCAATTCGATGGTACAGAAAACAATCGGTTTCCTGAAAGAAGATGAAGAAAGCAGAACTTTGATTAAAATGATTAAAGATGAAGAGGATAAAACTTTCGCAGGAAAACTTCTTAGAGATACCCTGAACAATTGGGAAGCTACTGAGAAAAAACTAAGCGAAAGACTGGAAAACTGGGATTTGGAAAGAGTTTCCTTAATGGATAAAGTCATTTTATCTACAGCGATTTCAGAGCTGGATAATTTTGCGCTTACGCCTTCAAGAGTTATTATCAATGAATTTATTGAAATTGCAAAAGTATATGCAACAGACCGTTCCAATATCTTCATTAACGGAATTTTGGATAAATATTGTAAAGATCAAAATAGAATTTAACATGAAAAAGACGTTATCATTTATCGCTTTGTCTATTATAGGCCTTGGTTTGGTTTCTTGTAAGAAAGAAAATCAGCAAGCTGCTGCAGGTGCAGAAGCTGCAAATATTACAGATTCTACAGCAGGTGCTACAAATTTAGCTCCTACTGATGCTGTTGCGGCTCCAGTTTCAGCTGAAACAACTGCTGCAGCTCCGGTTTCTAACCAGCCATTAACATCCGTTGCCCTATCTGAAAACAACTTCGATTTTGGAAATATCAAAAAAGGAGACAAAGTAGAACACGTTTACGAAATTACAAACACAGGAAAAAATCCTTTGGTGATTTCTGAAGTAAAGCCTGGATGCGGATGTACTGCTCCTGACTTTACAAAAGACCCTATCCTTCCAGGTAAAAAAGGAAAAATTACTTTGCATTTTGATTCTTCAAGCTTCGACGGAAACGTTCAGAAGTATGCAGATGTATTTGCTAACGTAGATAAGGCTCCTATCAAATTAACGTTCACAGCGAACATCCAACCATAATTTTAAAAATATGTTGACAATCTTTTTACAGGCACAGCAGGGGTCTTCATCTATGATGCTGATCATGATGGGGGTAATGTTTGTGGGGTTTTATTTTCTGATGATAAGACCACAGATGAGAAAACAAAAGCAGGAAAAAAACTTCCAGGAAACTTTAAAAGTAGGAACCAGAGTGGTCCTTACTTCTGGACTTCATGGTAGAATTGCTCAGGTTCAGGATGACGGATTCGTTATCGAAACTTTATCCGGAAAACTGAAATTCGAAAAAGCAGCTGTTTCAAGAGAATTTACTGAAACACGTTTTGGAGATAAAGCAAAAGCTGCAGCTGAAAAAACAGCAGAGAAAAAAGAAATTGAAACTGAAAATAAATAATTTTTTAGTTTGAAAATATTGCTCGGCGCGGTGAACTTTGTTCACCGCGCCGATTTTTTATAATAGGACAGGACAGAAAATTATTTATGAAATTTTGATTAAAAAATGTCCTGTAGATTTTAAAAAATTTATACATCATCAAACCAAATCAAATATCTTTGTCAGATGATTCAAAATACAGGCAGGAACGTTCTTATTTTAGGTGCTAATTCAGATGTAGCCAAGCAGTGTATAAAACAATATCTTGAAAAAGGATTCTCTGTAACGGCTGCTTCCCGCGATACCGGTTCACTTGAAAAATTTGTCGGAGAAAATAATCTGGATTCTTCAAAGATCGCCATTATTTATTTTGATGCAGTAGATTTTGATTCTCATCAGAAATTTTACAATACACTTCCTGTGAAACCTCACATTGCAGTATATGCTGCCGGGTTTTTGGTAGATAACGAAAAAGCTTTGAGAGATTTTAAAGGGACAAAGCAAATGATGCAGGTCAACTATATGGGAGCTGTTTCCATCCTGAATATCATTGCCATGGATCAGAGTAATACCCAACTTGAAAGGATTATCGGATTGTCTTCACTTTCAGGTGTAAGAGGAAGAAAAAGCAATTTTGTTTACGGAAGTACAAAGGCCGCATTTACACAGTATCTGGCTGGGTTAAGGCAGGAACTGGCGTCAAGAAAGATAACAGTCAACGCTTTGGTAATCGGTTATATCAGAACAAAGATCAATGAAGGGTTGCAGCTCAACGAATCCTTGATTATGGAGCCCGATTACGTGGCAAAACATATCGTCAATGCCGGAAATTCTTTTACGATTGTTCCAAATTTTAAATGGAAGATGATATACATCATTTTGAAAATATTGCCAGAGGGTCTGGTGTCGAAACTCCCTTAGGATAATTTCTCGGCTCTGTAAGGTTGTTGGTTTCAAAGAAATTGTAGCCAAGATCAAGAGTTTTAAACGTTTTATCTCTAAGTTGTATTTTGAATATTCTTCCGTCTGTGTAAATTACCCTTTTGTAAAGATCTATTTTTTTATAATCTGTATTTTCAGGAAGGTCAAGCTGATAGCTGCCTGTAAAAGGGAGTTTTTCAGCGCTGTTACTGATAGATGATGCGTTTAAAAGTTCGCTGAATAAATAGAAACTCTCAGAATTGTTGATCAGTCCTACCTGCTTTGTATCTGACTGTAAAGTGGCTGTCAATATAGGATCCTGTATAATCAGTTTTTTAAGGTCTGCATGTTGGTAAAGATAGCTGATGTTTCGTATTAATCTTCTGAGCTCGAAGGGCGATCTGGAGCCATAATCATATATTGTTTTCACTATTTTCCCATTCGAAATGAATGTTATCGTTGTGGAGGCCATATCGGTGGCATTTTCACTGTAGTACTTTTCTAAACCTTCAATATTAACTGTGCTTAATCCTTTAAAAATATCTTCTGTAATCTGTTTTGATATATGAGCTTGAAAGAATCCTTCTTTTGTGTTAAATTGCTGACCATAAAACAGCAACTCACCTTTATTGCTAATGACTGTGGAGTTCACAGGACAGGTTCCATAACATGGTAATTTTGATACGACGATCTTATCAATATTTGCATTTTTATATTGTTTTGATATATGACGGATGTAAGTAAATAAGGACTTGTCTTTAGATTTTAAAATAAGAGTATCAGGAGTGAGTTTTACCACCTTAGATGCTTCGTAAGTATTAGTAACAGGGTTTAGAAGGGATAAAGAGTCTTTGAATATCTTATACTTTGCCTGTTCACCAAGATATAATGTTTTATTTTCCCACCGGTCATCATTATCCGGAATTTTGAAAAAGCCGCTCTTATTGATGTATTTTCCGTCTGCATAAAAAATAATATTATGCGGATCCTGCATAAAAGGAACTGGAGGTTCTGCATGAGTGCTTTCAATTTTTATCTTTGCAAAAAGCCATTCTCCTAAAATATTTTTTTTGTTTTGCTTTGCCGGAGTACAGCAAATAACGATAAGTGTTAACAGACTACAGTATCCGATATTTTTGATCATGGTAAGATAGTTATGAAGCTAAAGATAAAAAATTACCCTCAATTAAAACTTAAAATGATTTCTGTCATCTTGAAAAATTTGATTTAAAAACCGACAATAATAAATCTGATATTTTTCATTAAATCTGTGTTCTGGAAAATAAGTTTCCTAAAATTTAAGGATAAAATATATTCGTTGTATTGTTCTTATAATCTGGTGTTTATCTTTGGAAAACCGGTTATCTGAAAAAATAAGCATCCATGTTTTTTTAATTATTTTTGTAAATCAGAATTTTTCCTTTCATAGGATTTGACTTCTAAAATGATCATTGAGTAAAGCCTGAACGTGCTTTCGTGCTGTATAATTATAATTTTTCTAACCATGTACTTTAAGCCAAAAGGTTTAAGGATTTATTTCATTGACCAGCCAGTCACATTTCAGCCCATTGCTTTTAGAAATCCATTTCCGGATAAAATTCCAGTTAGTAAACATATTTAAATTAAAAATAGACAGTAGAACATGGATGATTTAAAATTAAACAGTATTCAGCAGCATTGGGATCATTTCGTATCCTCAGCAATTACCTGGGCCCCTAAGATTATTACCGCGGTCATTTCAGCATTTTTGATATATTTAATTGGGTCCTGGCTTATCCGGATGATTAAGAGACTGGTAGAAAAAGCTTTCAGAAAGCGTAATATGGAAGCTTCTCTACAGCTTTTTCTTTTAAACATCATCAACTGGGGTCTGAATATTCTTCTCTTTATCGTGGTCGTTACCCAATTGGGAGTGCAGACCTCTGCTTTTGTGGCTATGATAGGTGCAGCGGGATTAGCTGTAGGCTTGGCTTTGCAGGGTTCGCTTACCAATTTTGCAGGAGGAATACTCATTTTATTATTAAAACCATTTAAAATTGGCGACTTTATTTCTGCGAGTTCAGGTGTTTCCGGAACGGTGAATGCTATAGATGTTTTTCATACCAGATTAATAACACCTCAGAATCAGCTGATTGTCATCCCTAATGGAGAGATTTCAAATAAAAGTATTACCAATTACACTCAACTGGGAACACGAAGAACCTGGTTTGATATAGGGGTTTCCTATAATGCTGATCTGAAACAGGCAAAAGAAATTTTACTGTCTGTTATCAACAGTAATCAATATGCCCTTAAAGAGCCTGCACCACAAGTCGTTGTTACTGAGCTTGGAGACAGTTCTATCAATTTATCCGTACGGGCTACGGCATCCAATGAAAATTTCTGGGCGATGAATGAAGAGTTAATCATAACTTGTAAAATGGCTCTGGATCAGGCAGGAATTGAAATCCCTTTTCCTCAAAGGGATATTCATGTCTATAATAAATAACAGATGTGTTTTGAATATGGTAAAACCCCTGCATTAATAAATATTGCAGGGGTTTTTTAGTAGGTTGATACCTATATTTATGATTACCCGCCATTCTGCAACAATTCCAATGCCTTCATCATATCAATTCCCTTTCCTAAAACTGGTTTAAAAATGTCTCCCTTCTCCTTAATTCTTTCCAGTGCATTATGTATTGTAAAATCAGTTGGCTTCAGGCCAGGTTTTACTTCATCCCACTCCAGGGGCATAGAAACAGAGCCACCTTCTTTTGGCCTCAGGCTGTAAACACTTGCCAGAGTCTGTCCTGTTCTGTTTTGTAAATAGTCCAGGTAAATTTTCTTATCATCTCTCTTCTGTAAACTCCTTTCCAAAGTGGTCAGTTTAGGAAGCTTCTCATTGACCTGCTTCATCAGAATATGTGCAAAATCTTTCACCTGATCAAAATCATATTTTCCGCCCATCGGAATATAGATATGGATTCCGGTACTTCCGGAAGTTTTGCAATAACCTTTAATTTTTACTTCATTTAAAACTTCATTCACCTGAAGGGCCGTTTCAATCACATCATCGAATGTGTTTTTTTTGGAAGGATCGAGATCCAATACCAGATAATCAGGATGCTCCAGATCAGGCAGAGCGCTGTTCCAGGGATTTAAATCGATGCAGCCTAAATTATTCAGGTAAGCAAGAGTAGCTTTGTCATTACAGTAGACATAGTCTATATTTTTATCATTGGATTCCGAATATACCTCTGTTGTTTTGATCCAGTCCGGCATATGGTCTCCGGCATCTTTCTGGTAAAATCCCTGTTCTTCAATACCGTTTGGGAAACGGTTGAGGGATAGCGGCCGGTTTTTCAGATAGGGCAGGATATACGATGCCACAGACTGATAGTATTCAATGACATCTCCTTTTGTAATACCATCTTTTGGAAAATACATCTTATCCTGGTTGGTGAGTTTTACTTTATGTTTATTCAGAGTAATTTCTTTGTCCTTTTCTGGATTTTCAGTTTTTGCTGATGAGGTTTTCGCTTTCATTTCTTTGGATTTATTGTTCATTGGGTGATTCTTATCGGAATTAGAACTGGTGTCTTCAGGTTCTTTGTCCTCACGTATCGCTACAAAAACAGGGTGTCGGTAAATACTGTCCTTGGTAATTTCGGAATATTTGATTTCGCAAACCAATTCCGGTTTTGTCCAGGTTACGGGCATATTTGTTTTCGGAATATTTTCAAAAGGAGAAGTTTTTACAATGAGTTTTTTCAACCTGTTATAAAGCAGGTTCAATGATTCCTTATTAAATCCGGTTCCTGTGTGGCCACAGTATATCAGTTTTCCGTCAATATATTTTCCTAAAATTAATGCTCCAAAACTTTCCCTGGATCCTCTGGGTTCTGTAAACCCACAGATAATAGCTTCATCAGTATTCGTGAATTTTATTTTGAGCCAGTCACTGCTTCTCAGATTTTCAGTGTATAAGCTATCTGCTTTTTTGGCGATCATCCCTTCCAGTTTCATTTTTTTCATCTGGTCAAAAAAAGCAATTCCATTTTCAGAAATATGATCGCAGTATTTGATCACATCTGTTTCTGTTAACGCTTCTTTTAAAAGTTCTTTTCGCTGAAGCAGAGGAAGTTCTTCCGTAGAATGTCCATTTAGCCAGAGAATGTCAAAGACCTGATAAGTCAATGCAAGATCTGGATTATCACCAATTTGCTGCAATAGCTGGAAGCTGGGTTTCCCGTTTTCATCATATGCTACAATTTCACCGTCAAGGATCATGGTGTGTTTCTGACGGTTAAAATCTTGGCTTACTTTTTCAAATTTTGATAAAAATGAAATTCCATTTCGGGAATAAAACTGAGGTTCGGCATGGCTGAGATCGGCAACAGCACGGTATCCGTCCCATTTGATTTCAAAAACCCAGTCTTCGTCATCAAAAGCTTTTTCAGAAGATTTGGCCAGCATGGGCCTGATGAATGAAGCGAGCTTCTTTTCGTTGGTCAATGAATTGAAGTTTTTAAATCTGCTTTCAGAAGTTATGACTTCTTTTTTTCCTTTATTTTTAGGCTTTTTTTTTCCTCTAAAAATTTAGTTACTAAAGATTTGTTTGATGTATTATCTTCAGCGTCATAAGGGCTTTCTGCAAAATCATCTTTATGTTTGATCAAAAGCCAGGAATTTCCTTCACCATTTTTCATTTTAACGAGAGCAAATTCACCTTTCAGTTTTTTACCGTGTAAAATAAACTTCAGTGAACCTGCATGCAGTTCTTTCAGCAGTTCTTTTTCGTCAGACAGTTTGCTGTTGTCGTCAAGAGGTTCGTAAGTTCCGCTGTCCCATACTTCCACCTGACCCGCTCCATAATTTCCTTCAGGAATATTTCCTTCAAAATCCTTGTAATCATAAGGATGGTCCTCTACCATCATGGCAAGGCGTTTATCTTTCGGATCCAGAGACGGTCCTTTCGGAACTGCCCAGCTTTTCAGTACACCTTCCATTTCTAACCGAAAGTCATAGTGGAGCCTTGAGGCTGCATGTCTCTGAATAACAAAAATAAGCTGATCTTTACTTTTCTTTGTTTTACCTTTAGGTTCGGAAGTTTCATCGAACTTTCTTTTGTCCTGATAGTCTTTGAGAGCCATTACGATGCAGATTTTGATTTAGGAGTTTGTAAACTGGCTTTTAATTGAGCCATAAGGTCAATCACTTTACCTTCTTTTGCAGGTTCGGCTTTTTTAGCTTTTATATTTTTACCTTTTGCTTTCTGTTTGATAATCTTCATCAGTTCATCAGAATAATTATCTTTATACATAGCAGGATCAAAGTCCTGAGAAAGCTGTTTGATAAGACTTACCGCCATTTTGAGTTCTGCCGGTTTGGGAGCTTTTAGAGCCGGAATTTTAAGATCTTTATAATCCCTTATTTCCTGATCAAATCTGAGACGGTTCAATACCAGGATCTCGTCATTATAGGGCCTGATCATACCGATAGCCTCACTGTCACGGAGTACAAACGTACCTATTCCTGCCATGTCTGTTTCCTGTAGTGCCTTTAAAAGAAGTCGGTAGGCATTTTCACCATTTTTCTGAGGTTCCAGATAATAAGGATTTTCGAAATAAACACTGTCTACTTCTGCTTCTTTCACAAACTGATCTATAGAAAGTATTTTTGTTTTTTCAGGGCTCGCTGCCTCATAGTCATCATCATCAAGAACAATATATTTATCGTCCATAAGATATCCCTTGACGATATTTTCCCATTTTACTTCCTTTCCCGTACTTTCATTAACTCTTTTAAATTTAATGTTGGAAAAGTCGGATTTATCGAGCATGTCGAGATCCAGTTTCGTCGTTTCGGTGGCGGAGTATATTTTGACCGGAATATTGACTAAACCGAAGCCAATGGCGCCGTTCCAGATTGCTTTCATTGTCTTACGTTTTTAAAAATCAATCAATTAACATGCCGATGGAAGATGATGTGGTATATTTTATATGCTTTGTTGTCAAATGACAATGGGTTTTAGAGCGTGTTTATTTACCTTTATGTTTTTCCAAAATACGGATAGAATACTTATGGAAGAGCTTTTTAATTACATCAGAAAATTCGGAATACTGAACGACACAGAGAAGCTGCTGATCGCTGACGGGCTTCAGGAAATCACTGTACAAAAAGGGGAGGCTTTCATAGAAGCAGGAAAAGTGAGCCGAAAGATAGCTTTTGTAAAAGAAGGAGTATTCAGGTCTCTTTATTATAATAAGCAAGGAGATGATTTTACACGCTATTTTATTTATGAAGGAAGGTTTATTGGAGATTTTCACGGTTTTGCAGACCAGATGCCATCCCTTGAATATATTGAGGCAATCACCGACGGTGTACTGCTGGCTATAGATCTTGAACATTTCAAAAAACTGGAAAAAGAAATTGCCATATGGCCTGTATTATTCGCACGGCTGCATGCCTTTGTTGCAGAAAACAAACTTAAGGTGGCAAACACGATGCTTAACCTGGATGCTAAAGCACGGTATATTCATTTTTTAAATCATTATCCTGGACTAGCCAACCGCGTACCTCAGTCGATGCTGGCCTCTTATCTGGGAATTACCCCATCGTCCCTTAGCCGGATCCGCAGAAATATAGTGTAAATCCTTTTTTGTCAAATGACAATGGCTTCGCGTTCTGTCTGTTATAGCTTTGCACTATAAAAAATGTAAAGTATGAATATGGACATTGTATTAGGACTTCAGTGGGGCGATGAAGGAAAAGGAAAATTTATTGATCTTATCAGTGAGGACTATGATATCACAGCCCGATTTAATGGTGGGGCAAATGCAGGACACAGCATAGAACGTAACGGAAAAAGAATTACCCTGAAATCTCTTCCATCAGGAATCTTTATGAAAGATGTTCAGAATGTAATCGGTACGGGAACGGTACTTGATCCTGTTAGCTTGAAAAAAGAAATTCTAAACCTCAGACAGTTTGACGGAACTGTTGAGCCTGAAAAAAATCTGATCATTTCCCAAAAAGCTCATTTGGTTCTTCCAACACATAAACTTCTGGACATCTTTATGGAAGAAAATCCGGACTATACAACAATCGGAACCACAAAAAACGGTATTGCCCAGGCTTATTCCAATAAGATTTTGAGACAGAATTTAAGAGTAGGAGACATTGATTCTCCTGATTTTAAGGATAGAGTAGAGCATATTTTACAGAGGGATTACAGATTGCTTGCAGGCAACGATATAGTGCTCCCTTCCTTAGATGAAATCAGCCTTGAATTTTTTGAAGCCATAGATTTTCTGAAAAAATTTGCCCGCACAGACACTGAGTTATTTCTGAATACCGTTTTATCCGATGGTAAAAAAGTCCTTGCAGAAGGATCTCAGGCTGCGATGCTTGACATTGATCATGGAACTTATCCGTATGTCACTTCTTCGTCGACCACAGCTGCCGGGGCCTGTACAGGATTGGGTGTTTCCCCTAAAAAAGTAGGTGAAATATTCGGAATTGCAAAGGCATATTGCACCAGAGTGGGGAACGGGATGTTTCCGACAGAACTTTTTAATGAACTGGGAGAAGAGATCAGAATAAAAGGGAATGAATACGGTTCCAATACCGGAAGGCCAAGAAGGATTGGCTGGCTGGATCTTCCCGCTTTAAGATATGCCATTATGATCACAGGAGTTACTCAGGTAATACTGACCAAAGCAGATGTTTTAAGCGGTATGAAATCAGTGGAGGTCTGTACCCATTATGAGCTTGAAGATGGGAATATTGCCCGAACTTCAGGAACACTTCCTGAAAATGCCCATCCGGTTTTAAAACAGATGAAAGGCTGGGAAGGAGATATTACTGCTATTCAAGATTCAGCGAACCTACCCGAAGAATTGAAAGCTTTTCTTTCTTTTCTGAATGATGAGCTGGGTGTCCCCATTACTTATCTTTCTACGGGACCCGGTCGGAAGCAAATCATAAAAATGAATTAAATTTCTATAAATAAAAAAAGCGGGATTTACTTCCCGCTTTCATTTTGTATTTCCCAACCCTCTAAAAATTCCAAATCAAGATAATAATCGGTTGGGATATATTTGTCAAAGTAAATTGTTGCTGAAGATTGCTGCTTCTGAAAAATTTCTGTTAAAGTTATTTTATCAATATTTGTAAATGCTGTTACAGTTGCTGGAGCAACTCCGCCAGTATATTCTACAGTAATTTTGGTTTTTACAAATTCAATATCAACTTTATTGTAGAAAATGTTAACATAGTCATTCTGTGTCTTTCCTATCCCAAAAACAAAACTTTCTATTACTGCCTTACTCAAATCTATTTCTCCGGAAATTCTGTATTTTTTTATATCTGTAATAACAAGTTTTCTGTTGAAGTTCTTTAGAGAAAAACCTTCTTCGTTTTTAAATTTGGAAAAAATGTAAAAGTATATGGGAATTAATATGCAGAGACCTCCGACAAAGTAGTCGGCGTTAAATGGGCTTATTCTTTTCGTTCCTTTTATTTTTCCTCCCATTCCATGAAATAACATGAATAGCCCTATTAAGCCTATGAAGCCAATTAGGATTTCCCAAATTTTAGGCTTTTGTTTTTCTTTCATTAATCTAAATTAATTCTGCTTTATTATTTCTCGGAATTTATCCCTTGTAATCTCTTTGACCAAGATATTCCTGAAATCTTAAAAGATATCCGTCAGGGTCCTGAATGAGTAACTCTTTAACCCCTTCTTCCTGATTATTTATTCTGTACCATTGTTCTTTAGGTTCTCTGAAACAAGTAAGATTGTATTCTTTAATTTTTGCTGTGATCATGCTTAAACTGCTGACTTCGATTTGGAAATTAATTCCTCTTCCTCTTGGATAAACAGGTGGCTCTGTAATCCATGCTTCCGGATGATCTTCTTCGAGCATAAATTGGGAACCTTCATAAGAAATCAGTACGAACCGATCCTCTTCTCTTTCAAATTCTATAATAAATCCAAGTTGTTTTACATAAAAAAGTTTCGATTGATTGATGTTGCTGACCTGTAATTCTGGAGTTAATTTGTTGAAATCCATTGTGTTTTTATGTTTTTTAGATTCGTGATCTGTCTAATGAAAATATAAAATACGGGTACATAATATATATATAGAAGGGATGAAAGTATTAGTAAAACTTATATGAGTATTTAATAGTATTCAAATGAATATTTATAATTTGAGATAAGGATACCATTTTCTTTTCTAATGATGGTTTTACGGAAATTATAGGCATCGTAAGTATACTCCTGAACTAATCGGGTTTGATCATTTCTTGTAAATGAGTATCTGAATACCAGACCTCCGTCATTATAAGTTTCAGTTTTGGATATTCGCCCTTTGGTATCATAATCTATTTTTGTATCGGCTGTTCCTTTTCCGTCAACACTTTCTATAATGTTGGTCAGAAGATTTCCTTTATACATGTATCTTATATTTCCATTAGAATTATCAAAAGAAGTACGGTCTTCACCCGTTAATTTTCCATCTGAATAGGTGAAGTTATAAATGTTTTTTGTATTACCATTACTGTAAATAATTTCATAACATTCTTTTTTATCATTATAAAAATAAGTTGCTGTATCTGTTGATACAATGGTCTCGTTTGCATTCACATTGGAATGATTTCTTTTGATAAGTTCTGTTAAAAGGTTGTTGTTATTGTATTTGTAAAGCGTAGAATTGATCAGTTTTTTACTGGCATAGTATAATTTTGATGTCATATTGTGATTCTGATCATAGTTATATTGATTGACCAGTTCAGTACCGCGTTTATATACCGTTTTTTGTGAAACTAAATTTTTGTTTTTATCATACTCCCAAGTCCACACTTCATTGGGAACTTTATCGGGAATACCATTCTTATATTCGTAGATTGAGAAGACCTTGGCATTTTCCGGGTAGGTGTAAGTCCATTTTTTCGTTCTCTGACCATTGCTGTATTCAATTCCTTCACTTAGTTGACCTTTATTATTGAATACTTTTACAGATGAGGTATCTTTTTTAATCTCATCAATAAGATACAATTTTTTAATTTTATTTTTAGACGTTAAATTCTCGTCTTCATGTCTGTTCTGGACTAAATTAGTAAAATAGCGGGCCGGGGTCTTATCAAGATAATCCTGAGCGTAAATACATGTATTAAAAACTAATACAAAGTAAATCAATGAGTTTTCTTCATGTTTGTAATAAAAAAGCGGAGAAAAATCTCCGCTTTCAATCTATGCTTTTAAATTCAATTGTATTTCCAATTCGTCCAGCTGGGCATCAGCGATAGATGCGGGAGCATCGATCATTACATCCCGTCCTGAGTTATTCTTAGGGAATGCGATATAATCTCTGATCACTTCGTTTCCGTCAAGAATAGCCACCAAACGGTCAAATCCGAAAGCTAAACCACCGTGAGGAGGTGCTCCGTATTTAAACGCGTTCATCAGGAATCCAAACTGCGCTTCTGCTTCCTCTTTTGTAAATCCTAAAAGATCAAACATTTTCGACTGAAGATCTTTGTCGAAGATTCTGATAGAACCACCGCCGATTTCATTTCCGTTAAGAACCATATCATATGCATTGGCTCTTGCTTTACCCGGATCTGTTTCCAGTAAATGGATATCTTCCGGTTTAGGAGAAGTGAAAGGGTGGTGCATAGCGTGGTAACGTCCACTTTCTTCGTCGAATTCCAATAATGGGAAGTCTACAACCCAAAGAGGAGCAAATACATCTCCTTTTCTCAGTCCCAAACGATTTCCAAGTTCCATTCTAAGAGCTGAAAGCTGAGCCCTTACCTTATTTTCGTCTCCGGATAGAATCAGCATTAAATCGCCTTCTTTCGCTCCGAATTTTTCGATGATCTTCGTTAGGTCTTCCTCATTGTAGAATTTGTTCACAGAAGATGTTTTCACACCGTCATTCTGGAATTTAGCCCATACCATTCCTGACGCTCCGATCTGCGGACGTTTTACCCAGTCAACAAGTTCGTCGATCTGTTTTCTGGTATACTCAGCACATCCTTTTACGTTGATTCCGACAACCAGTTCAGCATCATCGAATATTTTAAAGTCTTTTCCTTTGACAAGCTCGTTAAGTTCCACGAACTCCATTCCGAAACGGATGTCAGGCTTGTCATTTCCGTATTTTCTCATCGCATCAGCGAAAGTCATTCTCGGGAAATCTCCAAATTCCTGTCCGGTAATATCTTTAATCAATGTTTTCGTCATGCCTTCAAACACATTCATAATGTCTTCCTGTTCTACGAAGGCCATCTCACAGTCGATTTGTGTAAATTCCGGCTGTCTGTCGGCTCTCAAGTCTTCATCACGGAAACACTTTACGATCTGGAAATATTTATCCATGCCTCCTACCATCAGAAGTTGTTTGAAAGTCTGTGGCGACTGTGGAAGTGCATAAAACTGTCCCGGATTCATTCTGCTTGGAACTACAAAGTCTCTCGCTCCTTCCGGAGTAGATTTAATTAAAACCGGAGTTTCCACTTCGATAAATCCTTCGTCTGAAAGATAATTTCTTACCTTTTGCGCCATTTTATGACGGAAGATCAATTTGTCTCTTACAGGAGCTCTTCTGATATCCAGATAACGGTATTTCATTCTTAATTCTTCACCACCATCCGTCTCGTCTTCAATCGTAAAAGGTGGAAGCTGGGATTCATTAAGAACTGATAGTTTTTCAACTAAAATTTCGATTTCTCCGGTTGGAATATTAGGATTTTTGCTTACTCTTTCAATTACTTTTCCCGTTACCTGAATCACGAATTCACGTCCCAGTTTTTTAGCTTCTTCCATCAGTTGGGCAGAAGAACGGTCCTGATCAAAAACCAATTGAGTAATTCCGTAACGATCTCGAAGATCTATCCAAATCATAAATCCTTTATCACGGATAGTCTGTACCCATCCGGAAAGTGTAACTTCTTCATTAAGATTTTTCAGAGATAATTCTCCGTTCGTGTGTGATCGAAACATAATTATTTGTTTAAGGTTCAATGTTTAAGATTTAGGGTTGAGCTTGTTAAGCATTCGTTTTTCAACCATAAATTCCGGGTGCAAAGATAAGATTTTTGCAGCTTTTATAAACAAAAAAAACTTCCTTTCGGAAGTCTTGTATATTATTTGAGGGCTTTTTAATTATTAGCAGCGCCTTTTTGTATCAATAGCTGTACAGTTTCCTCTTTCTTTCCTAATTTTGCTAATGCAAGCGGAGATTTACCGTTACATTCCTTATTAACATCCACTTTGTTTTCAAGAAGAAATTTTACAATGTTATTTCTGCCATAAAGTGAACTGAAGCCTAACGCACTGAAGGTTTCGTCCTTAAGTGGAAGACATTTTTCGTAATCTGCTTTCTGAAAGTTCTTTTTAAATGAAGCAACATTGTCAGACTGAATAGCTTGCATCTGAGCTTTGCTAAGCATCTGAGCAGAAAGCATATTAGCAGATACTGAGATTACAAGTAGAAAGGCAGTAGAGATTATTTTTTTCATAAGATTCATTTTAACAATATACAAATCTAAATTATTTTTTTGATATGAGTAACTAATTTTTTATAAGAATTGAATTTGTATTTTTGAAAATCAGATAATTATTGATTAGAAAATGACAAAATATATAGAGTTCTTTAAAAGGGCATTCAGTGGTGATGATGTAGATTACACGAAAATAACGATCAGAAGTGCGGTTCTTCTTTTAGCTATTCCCATGATGCTTGAAATGGCTATGGAATCTGTTTTTGCATTGGTCGATCTGTATTTTGTGGGGCATTTGAAAGAAAGCGGGTATGCGATTCAAACTGTTGGTTTAACCGAATCCGTACTTTCGGTAATGTATTCCATTGCTATTGGGATGAGTATGGCCGCAACTGCATTGGTAGCGAGGAGAATTGGTGAAAAAAATCCTGAACAGGCTTCCAGAAGTGCAGCACAGGTTATACTGGTGTCATTTATCATCACTTTTATTCTGAGTTTGTTCGGTGTGATTTATGCGGAAGAAATTTTGATACTGATGGGGTCAAAGCCAGAGGCCGCAGCTTACGGAAAAGATTTTACCAGAATCATGATGGGAAGCAGCGTCATTATTATGCTTCTGTTTTTGATCAATGGAATCTTCAGAGGTGCAGGAAATGCTGCCATTGCCATGAAGTCCCTGTGGATTGCCAATATTGTCAATATTATTCTCTGTCCTGTTCTGATCAAAGGTTTTGGACCTGTTCCTGCCATGGGTCTTACCGGAGCTGCTTTAGCTACTACAATAGGAAGGAGTATCGGGGTTGTTTACCAGCTGTACCATCTTTTGGTTGCAGATACCCAGATCCGTATAGCTCTTTCACATTTCATTCCTGATTTTAAACAGATAAAGTCTATTGTAAAAATTGCAACTCCCGGAATTTTCCAGTTTGTGATTGCTTCGTGCAGTTGGATCTTTCTTGCTCAGCTGGTTGCAACTACCGGAGGAGAGAATGCTTCAGCCGGATATCAGACGGCTTTGAGGCTGATGATGTTTTTTATACTTCCGGCTTGGGGATTGAGTAATGCCGCTTCTACGCTGGTCGGACAAAATATGGGAGCCAATGAAATGATGAGAGCAGAACAGGCGGTCATGAAAACTGTAAAATATAATGTGATCTTCATGCTGGCTGTAAGTTTGATATTTTTTTTATTCGGAGATTATCTGGTAGGCTTTTTTACGCAGGAAGCGGAAATTAAAGACTTTGCTAAAAATGCATTACATATTATGAGCGTAGGATTTATCTTCTATGGAATTGGAATGGTCATGATTAACGCTTTTAATGGGGCTGGTGATACATGGACTCCGACTTGGGTGAATTTTTTCGGGTTCTGGATCTTTCAGATTCCATTGGCTTATTTTCTTTCAAAACATCTTGAAATGGGGCCAAAAGGCGTATTTATATCGATTCCTGCAGCAGAAACTTTAATTACGATTTTCGCTTTTATTCTGTTTAAAAAAGGAAAGTGGAAAACAGTGAAAGTGTAATAGGCAGTGGACTTTCTTAAGAATAGTTTAAAGCTGTGTTTTAGTTCTTTGTACCGACCTTCATGATCAGATTTTATAAAAATTTTAACAGGTTTAATTTTTCGTTTTAAACCAGATTGCATAATTTAGTGTTAAATCAATAAAACATTTATCATTATGGGAAAAGGAGACAGAAAATCAAGAAGAGGTAAAATCAATTCAGGAAGCTATGGTAAAAGAAGACCGAGACGTATTTCTAAATCAGGTGCTCCTGCTGAAACTAAAGCGAAGAGCTAAACATAAAAAAGGCTGAAGATTGATCTTCAGCCTTTTTTTATATACAAAATTAAATTATTTACCTCCTAAAATGTTTCCAAGGATACTTCCTAAGCCGCCACTCTGCTGTTGCTGCCCTCCATTTCCGCCAAGTACACTTCCCAAGATATCATTCAGTGGATTTCCTCCTGACTGTGCCTGACCGTTACCCAAAACACTTCCTAAAATGTCATTCAGAGGATTAGACTGCTGAGTCTGTGCCTGACTGGATGCATTTCCAAGAATTCCTCCTAAAAGATCTCCCAGACCTCCTGCTCCTACATTGTTCTGCTGCTTCTCTTTACCGATGTATCCCATTATTACCGGAGCCAGCATTGCCAGAATAGGTCCGATTTTATCAATTGAAATTCCTGTATTTTGAGACAGCTGGTTTTCAACAGTACTTTTCTGTCCGCCAAAAACATGGTCAAGAATCGATCCTCCTTCTGCCTGTCTTGCTTCGGCTTGTGACGCGTCATCAAGAATGCTTCCGTCGTGGTCTTTATCCAGAGCACTGTTTAATGCTTCTGCTTCTTTAGCGTCCTGAGATTTGTTTCTAAGATAAGAAATAACCAATGGAGCGGCTACTGCCAATAAAGCAATGATTTGGTTTCTGCTGATTCCAAATTTGTTTTCTGCCTGCTCAGCAACCTGATTGCTGGTATTACCTGTAAGTAGGTCGATTAAACTCATAGTTTGTGTTTATTTTAAAGTATTAAGTAAATCAAAGTTATCAAAAAATGTGATTCACAAAATCTTTTAACCTCACAAATATTGTTAAAGTTTTTTGGCTGAAAAATTGATATTTTTCCGGTTAGTTTTTTACAATAGGAACATTAGAACAGGCCTCACCAAACATCAGGGATTTTACCATAGGCTTCAGTTGTTCAACAAGTTCTATGTAGGCGTTCTCGGGGATTTCCTTATCCGTGCAGCCTTTTACCAAAACTCTTTTGCCTCTCATATCTTCAAAATCATAAGTCTGAATGGCATTGTGCATGATGATCACTTCAAGATCTTCCCGGTTTCCGAACACGATCTTTTTAGCAACATCAGTAAGCTTGGCTGTCAATACAAAATAAGCCCATAACGGAACAATAGTATCCACAGAATTGTAAATATAAATGTAAGCATCTTGGTATTCTACTGTGTTGATGGCATCCACTTTTTCTCTGAAATCTTTTTCTTTAAGGATCATTTCCTGGAAAAGAAAATCCTTAAGGTCAATACCCTTTCTTATCCCTTTGGGAATCAGAGTGGATAGGTCGAAATTCACCAGACCGCTTTCAGCAACTTTATTTCGGATTTCAAATTCTTCTGACATTTTTTATCATTATCTTTGGACAAATTTACAAATTAAGATCATGTAAATCTTAATTTGTTCTCTATCCTTACCATAGAAATCTCCCATGATTCAAAATCATCTTATAAATCAAGGTAGGTGGCTGATGGTCATTACAAACAAATAAAGGTTTCGGAAGAAATGAAATATTATATTATTGCAGGAGAAGCTTCTGGCGATTTGCATGGGAGCAATTTAATGAAAGCCCTTTTACAGAAAGATCCGCAGGCGAATATCAGATTCTGGGGAGGTGATCTTATGAAAGCGCAGGGTGGAACACTGGTAAAACATTATCGGGATCTCGCTTTTATGGGATTTCTTGAAGTCGCTATGAATTTGAGGACAATTCTCAACAATATCAAGTTTTGTAAAGAAGACATCAAAAATAATAAACCCGATGTTTTGATCCTCATCGATTATCCTGGATTTAATTTAAGAATTGCAAGGTTTGCCAAAGAGATGGGGATCAAAGTAGTTTACTATATTTCTCCGCAGCTATGGGCCTGGAAAGAAGGAAGAGTAGAGATCATTAAGAAGTATGTAGATGAAATGATGGTGATCCTTCCTTTTGAAGAGGACTTTTATAAAAAACATGGGGTGCATTCTCATTTTGTGGGACATCCGTTGCTGGATGCTATTTCAAGTCTGCAGAACATCAATATAGAAGATTTCAAAAAAGAAAACACACTGAATGAAAAGGAGATTATAGCACTTCTTCCCGGTTCCAGAAAACAGGAGGTGGAAAAAATGCTTGAAATAATGCTTTCTGTAAGACCTCACTTCAAAGATTACCAGTTTGTCATTGCCGGTGCACCAAGCCTTCCGAAAGAATTTTATCAAAAATATGTAGATGATAACGTGCACTTTGTTTCGAACAGAACCTATGACCTGTTGAGGTGTTCTAAGGCAGCTCTTGTTACTTCGGGAACTGCAACTTTAGAAACAGCTTTGCTTGACGTTCCGGAGGTGGTATGCTACCGAGGGAGCAAAATTTCTTACGCCATCGCGAAGAGATTGGTGAAAAATATCAAATATATTTCTCTGGTCAATCTGATTATGGATCGGGAAGTGGTAAAAGAGCTTATCCAGACGGAGCTTAATACAAAAAATCTGATTGGGGAACTTACAAAAATGATAGAAGGGGAGCAAAGAAATCGGGTTCTTGCAGATTACAGCCTTTTAAGAGAAAAGCTTGGCGGGAAAGGTGCCAGTGAAAAAGCGGCTGAGGTGATTTTAAGTGTTTAGCATTATATTTTAAAAGAATTTAATCGGTCTTGCACGGTTTCGTAGGTTTAAATTTTTAGGATAATGAATTTTAAAAGCTTTCTTGTACTCATTCTATTGATTTGTTTTTCGCCGAAAAGTATTGCTCAGGCTAAGAAATCCAGGGATCAGGTCCAGATTTTTTATTATGGCTGGTATGGAAATCCTGCAGTTGACGGGAAATATTATCATTGGAATCATGATATACTGCCCCATTGGAACAATCCGAAATGGAATAACTTGGGAAATTACAAAGGAGCAGATGATATCGGTGCCAATTTTTATCCGGAATTAGGAAATTACAGTTCCAATGATCCCGGTATTATTAGACAGCATATGAAAATGATCAAAGAATCCGGTGTTGGAGTCGTTGTTTTAAGCTGGCTGGGTAAAGATCCTTTTGTGGATAAGAGTATTACCGCGTATCTTGATATAGCCGATCAGTTTGGGCTTAAAATAGCTTTTCATATAGAACCTTTTTATAAAAACATTACCGAACTCAGAGATCAGCTTTCCTACCTTGTTAAAACCTATTCTCACCATCATGCTTTTTACAGAAAAGATGGAAAACCATTATATTACATTTACGACAGCTATAAAATATCTCCTGAAGAATGGTCAAAATTACTTTCTGTACATGGAGAGAAGACCGTCCGGAATACAGAATTGGATGGACTTTATATCGGGTTGTGGGTTGAAAAAGAACATGGTTCTTTTTTTGAAAAATCAAACTTTGACGGTTTTTATACGTACTTTGCCAGCGAAGGATTTGTATTCGGCAGTACAGTTTCCAATTGGACTTATCTTTCTCAATATGCAAAAGACCATCATCTGATGTTTATACCATGCGTAGGTCCGGGGTATTCTGATACCAGAATAAGACCGTGGAATGAATCCAATTTCAAAAGCAGGGAAAACGGAATATACTACGAAAAAATGTTCAATGCCGCTGCAAAAATTCATCCTGATTTTATCGGAATTACCTCATTCAATGAGTGGCATGAAGGCACACAAATAGAACCTGCTGTTCCTAAAAAGACGGGAAGCTTTAAATATGAGGACTACGGAAAAGACTCATGGATGTATATAAAGGAAACCAAAAGACTTACAGATCAATTTTTAAAAGGTCAATAAGATAAAGGGGGTGTAAGCGAATGATATTTCTTCAGATAATGTCTTTTATGAAAATTTTCAATTAAAAATATATTTTCCATTGAAGATGATTTTAGAATATAAAAACTGTCAATTTTTGGCAGTTTTTTATTTTTCGTATAAGTGTTTATTTATAGTAAATAATCAGGTGCTCAATTGACTGTTAAGATGAATATAAGTTGGAAATGCTGCAAAAACTGTGTTATCTGACAATCAAATAAATTAATATTTTTTGATTGTCAATAATCGTATCAGTTGAATAAACAGCCTCTTCTTATTTTAGTTATCTGTTTTATCCTTGGAATTTTCTCTCAGGATAAATTTCCGATGGAAAAAAAAGAAATTTATATTGTATCTGCTGCGGGTCTCATTATTATTCTTTTGTTTTTTTTTCATTCTTACTTTTTACATAAGGTAAAAGCTGTATTGTTGGGACTGTTTTTTTTTGGTGCAGGTATAATTCTTCACTTTTTCAACACTTTTTTTATCAGTAATCAGGCTGTTGATCAAAATGAGACCGTAGTTTTCAAGATTTCAAAAAAATTAAATTCTACGGAGAAGAATAAAAAATATGAAGCGATTGTTCATACAGATAAAAATAATTTTAATGTTGTTTTATACATTCCGAAAGGTGATAAAGAACTGGATTTCAATCATTATTATAAAGCAGATGCCTACCTGTCAAAACCTAAACCGCCGAAGTATGATTTTCAGTTTGATTATGTACAGTATTTAAAAAGGAAGGATATTGAATATCAGTGCTATGTTTCTAAAGGAGTTTCTTTTGCTGAAAGAAATAATTTGAGTATAAATGAAAGAATTCAACAGCGCAGATTTGACATATTACAGAAAATAGACAAAGTCAGAATGTCTTCAAAATCCCGTGAGTTCCTTAAGGGAATTATCCTCGCGGACAGAACGGAGATGGATTCTGAAACTGTGCAGGATTTTAACAAATCAGGAATGGTTCATCTGCTGGCCATTTCAGGGACTCATATTGTGGTTATATTTGGGATATTTTACTTTTTATTAACCAGATTCAGTCCGCTTCGTTTTAGGAAATATGCCATTGTTACAAGTGTTACACTGATTTGGATGTTTGCAGGATTTATTGGTTTTGGAAACTCTGTATTGCGCTCCTGCATTATGCTTACTGTGTATTTTGTGTATGTACTGCTTCAGAGAAAGCCGGACCTTCTTCATTCCCTTTCACTGTCAGCGATGATTATTTTAACAGGAGATACACACCAGATTTTTGATGTTGGTTTTCAGCTGAGTTTTCTTGCTGTTTTGGGTATTTTTTTACTGAATCAGCCTCTGTTGAATTACTTCCCCAGACAGGATAATTATTTTAAAAAGCTGTTTTTTAATACGGTTACGATTTCAATCTCTGCGCAACTGGCAACGCTGCCCGTTGTTCTGTATTATTTTCATCAGTTTTCACTGGTGTTAATCCCTGCAAATATGATTATCGTTCCGTTTTCAGAGCTGATTATTGTGTTTTCATTTTTGATGACAATTCTCGTTGCATTACAGTTGGATTTTATGTTAATCAATGTGATCTATGATACATCAATCCAAATTTTACTGAAACTCATTCATTGGTTTGCGGATGCTGACCTGTTATTTTTTTCGGAAATACCAATGAATTTAGCTGAGGTTTTATTATTGTTTGTTGTGGTTTATAGGTTGAGACCATTTCTTTTAAAAATGAATATGAAAAACTCAACGGGGCTGATGACTGTTATCTTGATTTTTTTTATGGTGAGAACAGGATTTTCTTTTCTTGAAAATCAAAAAGATGAGGTCCTGGTTCATAATTTTAATAAAACCAAAGTGCTGTCTGTAAAGCATGGTAGCAGAGCCTGTTTCTGGATTCGGGAAGATGTGGATAAAGAAAAATTGATTACATTTATGGTCAGCCCTTACTGTTCTTCAAGACGAATTCAGACTATGGAAATAAAGACTTTCCCCCGGAAGGTAGAAAAGGTAGTTTGTAACGGTCAAATTTATGATTTAAAATAATAAACGGTATTTTTCATTTTTTTCCTTAAGTAAAGGGATAGATTCTTATTTAGAAAGATTACAAACTGGCTAATTGTGAGATTTCTCACTTCGCGATATTGTTAACATTTCTTAATTTTGTGGGAAATTCAAATTTAAACTTATATGGCAGGTTTAACGAGTTCTACGATAGGTAGAAAATATGCGATGGCATTATCAGCAATTTTTTTGCTGATCTTTCTTATACTGCATTTGACGACCAATTTGTTATCAGTCCTAAATCGTGATGCATTCAATACAGCATCAGATTTTATGGGCTATAATCCTTTTGTGCAGTTCTTAATGCAGCCTGTTCTTGGTTTTGCAGTTCTTTTCCATTTTATTATGGGGTTTGTACTGGAAATTAAGAACAATAAAGCGCGTCCGATAAAGTACGCTTCAAACAATCCTTCTGTGAACTCTTCATGGATGTCCAGAAATATGATTATTTCGGGAGCTGTTGTTTTGGCTTTTCTGGCGTTGCACTTATATGATTTCTGGCTGCATGAAATCAATTACAAGTATGTGGAAGGACTTGCTCCTGATGCGGAACGTTTCTGGCCGGAGTTGCATGAGAAGTTTGCAGACCTTTGGAGAGTAGCTTTATATGTGATCTCTTTTGTTTTGCTGGGATTGCATTTGGCTCACGGTTTCCAGTCTTCGTTCCAATCTATTGGTGCAAGACATCCGAAATATACTCCGGTAATTAAAGCTTTTGGAAAATGGTATTCAATCCTTATTCCTGCAGGTTTTATTTTTATTGCAATTTTTCACTTTGTAACTCAATAATATCAATATACCAATATGAGTAAATTAGATTCAAGAATTCCGGCTGGTCCTTTAAAGGATAAATGGAAGCATCATAAAGACCATATGAACCTTGTTGCACCCAACAACAGAGATAAGATTGATATTATTGTTGTAGGTACAGGTTTGGCAGGAGGTTCTGCTGCAGCGACATTAGCTGAGCAGGGATATAACGTAAAAGCATTCTGTTACCAGGATTCTCCAAGAAGAGCACACTCGATTGCTGCACAGGGAGGAATCAATGCCGCTAAAAATTATCAGGGTGATGGTGACTCTACCTACAGATTATTCTATGACACCATCAAAGGTGGTGACTATAGAGCAAGAGAAGCAAACGTATACAGATTGGCTGAAGTTTCAGCTAACATTATTGACCAATGTGTTTCACAAGGTGTACCTTTTGGAAGAGATTACGGCGGACAATTAGATAACCGTTCATTTGGTGGGGTTCAGGTTAAAAGAACTTTCTACGCAAAAGGACAGACAGGCCAGCAGTTACTGTTGGGTGCTTATTCTTCTTTAAGCCGTCAAATCGGTAAGGGGAGAGTGAAAATGTATAACCGTCACGAAATGCTGGATTTAGTAATTGTAGACGGAAAAGCAAGAGGAATTATTGCAAGAAACCTTGTAACAGGTGAAGTTGAAAGACATTCTGCCCACGCAGTGGTTATTGCTTCCGGTGGTTACGGAAACGTATATTTCCTTTCTACCAATGCAATGGGTTCAAACGTTTCTGCAGCATGGAAGATTCACAAGAAAGGAGCATATTTTGCAAACCCTTGTTATGTGCAGATTCACCCGACTTGTATTCCTGTTCACGGAACTCAGCAGTCTAAACTGACTTTGATGTCTGAATCTCTTAGAAACTCAGGAAGAATCTGGGTTCCTAAGAAAATTGAAGATTCTGTAGCGATCAGAGAAGGTAAATTAAGACCTGAAAATATTAAAGAAGAAGATAGAGATTATTACTTAGAAAGAAGATACCCTGCATTTGGTAACTTAGTACCTAGAGACGTTGCGTCAAGAGCGGGTAAAGAAAGATGTGATGCTGGTTTCGGAATCGAAAATAATGATACAAAAGAAGGTGTTTATTTAGATTTCTCTACAGAAATTATCAAAAAAGGTAAAGAAGCTGCTATTGAAAAGCATATTCATAATCCTAGTGATCAGCAAATTTACGACCTTGGAAAAGCTTGGATTGAAGAAAAATACGGTAACCTATTTGTCATGTACGAGAAGATTACTGCTGATGATCCTTACAAAACTCCAATGAAAATTTATCCTGCAGTTCACTACACAATGGGTGGTGTTTGGGTTGACTATAACCTTCAGTCTACAATCCCTGGATGTTTCGTCATTGGTGAAGCTAACTTCTCAGATCACGGAGCAAACAGACTTGGGGCTTCTGCATTGATGCAGGGTCTTGCAGACGGATATTTCGTACTTCCTTACACCATTGCAGATTATCTTTCTGCAGATATCAGAACGGGAACTATTCCTACAGATTCTGCTGATTTTGTTGAAGCTGAAAAAGGAATTAAAGATAAAATAGATTTCTTCTTAAATAACAAAGGAACTCATTCAGTAGATCATTTCCACAAAAAATTAGGACACATCATGTGGAATAAGGTAGGAATGGGAAGAACTCCTGAAGGATTAAGAGAAGCTATCGCTGAAATCGCACAGGTGAAAAAAGAGTTTTGGAGCGATGTGAAAGTTCCTGGTGATGCAGATGGAATGAATACTGAACTTGAAAAAGCTTTCAGAGTTGCAGACTTTATCGAATTAGGACAACTGATGGCTATCGATGCTCTGCATAGAAACGAATCTTGTGGCGGGCATTTCAGAGAAGATCATGCTACTCCGGAAGGTGAGGCTGAAAGAGATGACGTTAACTTCAAATATGTAGGTGCTTGGGAATATCAAACAGATGATATTACCACTGAAGTTCTGCACAAAGAAGATTTGATCTACGAAAATATTGAAGTTAAAGCAAGAAGTTACAAATAATCTCCAACCTATAAATAAATAATTATGAGTGCAAAAAAAGGCCTTCATCTTACCCTAAAAATTTGGAGACAAAAAAATAGCAAAACTAAAGGTCAGTTTGAGACCTACAAAATATCGGATGTTTCTACAGATTCTTCTTTCCTGGAAATGTTAGATATTTTGAACGAAAATATTATTAACGAGGGAAAAGAACCTATCGCTTTCGACCACGATTGTCGTGAAGGAATTTGTGGGATGTGTTCTCTTTACATCAATGGTAGAGCTCATGGTCCTGATACCGGTATCACGACTTGTCAGCTTCACATGAGAATGTTCAAAGACGGTGAAACCATCGTTATTGAGCCTTGGAGAAGTGCTGCCTTCCCGGTTATTAAAGATTTAATGGTAGACAGAAGCGCATTCGACAGAGTAATGGCTGCTGGTGGTTTTATTTCGGTGAACACTTCTGGTAATACTTTGGATGCCAATGCAATTCCGGTTCCTAAAGAAGATGCAGACAAAGCGATGGATGCTGCGGCATGTATCGGATGTGGTGCTTGTGTAGCTACGTGTAAAAACGGATCTGCTATGCTATTCGTGGGAGCTAAAGTTTCTCAGTTTGCATTACTTCCTCAAGGTAGAGTAGAAGCAAAAAGAAGAGTTCTGAACATGGTGAAAGCGATGGACGAAGAAGGATTCGGAAACTGTTCAAATACCGGAGCTTGTGAAATTGAATGCCCTAAAGGTATTTCTCTTGAAAATATCGCCAGAATGAACAGAGAATATATGGCTGCTATGGTAGATAACGGATAAATCCTATTCAAATACATAAAAAATCGTCTTCATTATGAAGACGATTTTTTTTATGTCTTATATCGGGCTGTTAAAATTTGTTAAGTTGTTGCATAGATAGGATATTCCTTATTTAATAAGTCTATATTTGGTGAACACTTTTTATGGAAAGATGAGGAAGTGAATGCTTTTTTATCGATTAAAATCTATACTGAAAAAAGGTCTTAACATCCCTTTTAATAGGTTTTCATAAAATTTTCAAAAAAAATAAATAGTCTTAATCAACAAACCGTAAAAAACGGTATTTTTGTGTAATATTAAAATTGAAATGAAAAAATATCTTTTATTGTTTATCATCACGATATTTGTGATGTCTTGTTCAAAAAAAGTTGAAGTAAAAGGAAAAATTGCTGGAAGTTCACCACTCGAGAGAATTGAATTTGTTGAGGCTTCTGGAGTAGCGACCCTTCCACTTATTAATATTGGTTTAGATAAAAATGGAAACTTTGCAGGAGGCTTCGACGCTCCTAAAGACGGAATGTATGTGATCAACTATGCAGGAAGACAAAATCTGATTTATCTTGAAGGCGGACAGAAGCTTAATATTTCTGGAAACGCGATGACCTTTCCAAATGAATTTGTTGTAACAGGTGATGCTAAGAAAAATAATGATTTCCTTCAGGCCAGCCAAAAGTTCTTAGGCGAGTACGGAAGTAAGATCAATGTTCAGCAGTTAATGGGTGGGGATGAAAAAACATTCCTTAAAGGAGCGCAGAAGATTGAAGCTGATATCAATAAAAATGTAGATGATCTTGCCCAAAAGAACAATCCGGGTAAAGGAATGTTGGAATGGAAAAAGAATGACGTAAAAGTGACGATCCTTAATCTTCTTGCGAATTATGAGATGTCAAAACGCCAGATGTCAGGAAATCCTTCATTTAAGGTTTCCAAAGCTTTTCAGGATTATGAAAAGAAACTGGAAGAGAATAAAGATGTGATGGTGAAAACTATTCCATTATACAGACAGTACCTTCTTGTAAAACTTAGCCCTGATTTCCAAAAATTTGCTGAGGCTAAAACCAAAGGGAAAACTGATGTGACAACTTCTGAAGTTTTTGCACAATTCCTTAAAGACAGAAAAGAACTTTCTCAGACTGCTAAAGATTATCTTTTAGCATTTGTAGTTGCTCAGGATATTCATCCTGGAGCTCCGGCTAAGAATACTGATAAAGTGAAAAAAATAATTGATACTGATATTACAGATGCCTCTATCAAAGCAGATCTTGTTAAGATGCAGGTAGCAATTAATGGAATTAAAATTGGAGATGCCGCTCCTGAAGTATCATTGGTAAAAGCAGACGGTAAATCTTACAAGCTTTCTGAAAATAAAGGTAAGCCTTACATGCTGTTTTTCTATGCATCTTGGAATCCTTATATCAGTGAGGCAACAGTTCCTGTATTAAAAGAGGTTGTGAATTTCTATAAATCTAAAATGAACTTTGTTTTTGTAAACGTTGATGATTCAAAAGATCAGTTTGTAAAAACAAGCAGTGCATTGTTAAAAGGAATTCAGGGAACCAATGTATATGGAGAAAAAGGATTGGAATCAGATGCCGCTAAAAAATATGGTGTATATGGATTTAAATTACCTTGCTTTGTGATAGTAGATAAAGACGGTAAGATCGCCAGCAGATCTTTTGTAAACTTAGGTGAGCAGGAGGTAGTAACGATCCTGGATAAACTTACAGGTCTTTCTGCACCTAGAGTACAGCCAAATGTTCAAATGCAGCCGGGAATGGTGGATCCTTCAGGACAGCCTGCAAATCCTCAGCCTGCTCCTACAAAATAATAAACTTTAACATAGATGGAAACCTTATCTTCGGATAAGGTTTTTTTTTATTGTATTTTTGCGGAATTAAACCGGGAGTTTTTCGGTTGAATTAGAAAAATAGAAATAGAGATCCAGGATTGAAACCGGAGGGTTTTATCCGACCATTAAAAGAAATTGAGTTTACGGATGAGAAAGAAGAAAGATATAATTCTTGAAAATATTAAGTTGTTTGGAGCGGGAGCAAAAGGCGTTGCCATAGGAAAAACGGAAGAAGGAAAAACAGTTCTTATTTCCGGAGCAGTTCCGGGAGACGTAGTGAATGCCAGAGTTAAAAAATCGAAATCCAAATACTACGAAGCAGAAACTGTAGCGGTTGTTGAGCCTTCACCATTCAGAGTAGATGCCAAATGTATTCATTTTGGAACGTGTGGCGGTTGCAAGTGGCAGAATATGAGCTACGAAAAACAGCTATATTTCAAACAGGAAGAAGTATACAATAACATCAAAAGAATCGGCGGAATTGATGATTTTGAAACCGTTCCGATTTTAGGGGCTGAAGAACAGTATTTTTACAGAAACAAAATGGAGTTTTCTTTCTCAAATGCGAGATGGCTTACTCAGTATGAAATAAGCTCTGAAGAAAATTTTGGCAGCAAAGATGCTTTAGGGTTCCATATTCCGGGAATGTGGAGTAAAATTCTGGATCTTAAAGAGTGTTTCCTTCAGGAAGACCCATCTAATGCAATACGTTTGGCTGTGAAAAAGTTTAGCGTAGACAATGGCTTAGATTTTTTTGATGTAAAAAAGCAGGAAGGCTTTTTGAGAACCTTAATGATGAGGCAGAACTCTAAAGGGGAATGGATGGTTTTATTCCAGCTTTATAGAGAAGAGAAGACTAACAGAGAAAATCTTTTCCAATATCTATTAGAGAAATTTCCGCAGATCAAAACATTGGTATATGCTATTAATCCAAAACAAAACGACTCTATCTACGACCTGAATGTTAATATTTATTTCGGAGATGGATTCTTAATGGAAGAAATGGATGGCCTGAAGTTTAAAATTGGTCCAAAATCATTCTTCCAAACCAATTACAAACAGGCATTGGAACTTTATAGAAAGACTTTGGAATTTGCTGACTTGAAAGGTGATGAAGTTGTTTATGATTTATATACAGGAACAGGAACAATTGCACAGTATGTTGCCAGAAATGCGAAACACGTTATCGGTATAGAATCTGTTCAGGAAGCCATTGACGCAGCTATTGAACATGCTGAATTAAATGGTCTTACCAATACAACATTCTATTGTGGAGATATGAAAAATGTCTTTAACGATGAATTCTTGGAAAATCATCCAAAAGCAGACGTTTTGATTACCGATCCGCCAAGAGATGGAATGCACCAGAAAGTGGTGGAGCAGATATTAAAGCTTGCTCCGGAAAAAGTAGTTTATGTAAGCTGTAATTCAGCGACACAGGCTAGAGATCTTGCTTTAATGAAGGATCATTATACCTTGGTAAAAATACTTCCGGTAGATATGTTCCCGCAAACCCATCACGTTGAAAATATAGCACTGCTTATTAAAAAATAATTTTATTTAAATTTGAATTTCAAATATTAATATGAAATACTTTAAATTTCTCGTCATGATCTGCTTTATAGGAATGCTTTTTTCCTGTGGCGGAGACGACGATATCTGTGAGAGCGGTGAAGGAACGCCAAGAATGAAAGTGGCATTTAAAGATTTGGCCAACGGTAAAGAAACAACTGTGCCGTTATTATATGTAGCGGTAGATTATGGTTCCGGAAAGGTGGAGCTTGGGAAATTTGAAAAAATAGCCTCTGTACTTATTCCGCTTAGGGTAGATGATTCACCTTATACAGATCTTTATTTCAGGATTGAGGAAAAAGGTGTAGAATCTCACGTACGCGTCAGCTATACAACAAAAACTCAATACGTTTCTCCGGGATGCGGGATCAAAAAGTTTTACGAGAATTTAAGTCCAGAATTAATACAATCAAATCCTTTTCTGAAAGTAGAAACAGGACAAAATCAAATAGAGAATGAAGACAAGACTAATCTTTTCCTTCTTTTTTAGTATCATAGGAATAATGGGGTTGGCCCAGAAAAAAGAAGAAACCAAAGAAACCAAAAAAGTTCAGGAGAAGTACAAACCGAATTTTATGGTGGGTCTTGATGTTCTTAATACGGGGGTTTCCTTTTTTTCAGACAGAATGCTTTACCAGGGTTTTATTTCATCCAAGGTGAGAGGGAATGTACATGCTATTGTGGAAGCAGGTTTTGAGAAAAATGTATATCAGAAGAACGGCTATGATGCGAAAGCCAGTGGTCCTTTTGTGAAATTGGGTGCATTTTATATGCTGGCAAAAGATCCAGAAAATGAATTTAATGGTTTCTATGCCGGAGGTAAGCTTGGAGGTGCATTCTACAATCAGGAGTATATGGCAATTCCGGTACGTGGTTTTGGAGGCAGTTCCTCTTCTGTCACGTTTCCTTCGTCTTCGCAGACTTCTGCCTGGTTAGAGGGAACTATCGGAGGAAGAGTACAGCTTTTTGAATCCAATTTTTATATTGATATCAATCTTCAGCCGAAATATCTGGTATATACTTCCAAACAGGATGATATTACACCAATGATTGTACCTGGGTTTGGCAGAAGTTCAGCCAAATTCAATATGGGCTTTGCATGGAATATTGCCTATAAGTTTTAACCTTATTTAGTTAAATTTTTCAATATAGAACTCCTTATTTTAAGGAGTTTTTTTTATTAAAAATAGATCTAGGAAGTTTTGTTTTTGTCTGAAATATCATATTGAAAAGGAATATTTTCATGATTATTCCTATTGTAGTGAATTTTTAATTATTTAGAGATATATAATTTATTAACCTTTATTGTGTTTGTTGTTGATTTTATTATGCTGTTGTATTTAGGTTGTTGTATTTGTGTTTTTATGTTTTTATTTTTATCAATATGAAAATGCATTATTCTATGAGAAAAATTATTTTTACTTTATTATGTAGTGCTATTGGTACTGTTGTTTCTGCACAATGGACGCCAGCTGCACCAGATGGGGGATCAAAATCCTTTGACGTACGTTCTTATTATAAACTGGATATTAATAAAATTAGAAATCAGCTTAAAAATGCTCAGGAAACAGGATCGAGTGCAAGACCTGTTGAAATTTCATTACCGACATTAGATGGAAAAACGGAGCGGTTCTCTGTGTATAGTTTTCCTGTAATGGTTAAAGAATTGGCAGAGCAGTATAAACTGGGATCCTATGTCGGGGTTGGAATTGATGATCCATTGAAATACGTGAGATTCTCAGTATCACCAAATGATTTTCAGTCAATGATTATCAAAGAGGGGAAGTATGAATTTATTGAACCTGTTGATCATACAAAAGAGGTTTACGCAGTACATCCGAAAACGGATAAAAGTAAAGAAGGCTTCTTATGCTCCACGAACGAAAAACCCTTGTCTAAAGCTGAAATTGAGAAGCTTTATGAGAATGGGAAATCATTTACAAATCAACCAACAAATTTTGCGAAAAATTCGGACAAAAAGTACAGAACGCTGAGATTGGCAATATCTGTAACGGGTGAGTATACCCAGTTTTTTGGAGGCACTGTAAATGGAGCATTAGAAGCTATTAATGCTACAATGACCAGAGTAAATGGTGTCTTTGAAAAAGATTTTTCATTGCATTTGAATGTTCAGAACTTTCCGGGAATCATTTATACCGATGCAGCTTCAGATCCGTATACAGGTAATCTTAATTTAGAGCTTCAAGAAACCCTTACGAGTAATGTAGGGAATGAGAACTATGATATTGGCCATTTATTTAATGCTGCAGGAAATAATGGTAATGCAGGCTGTATAGGCTGTGTGTGTACTGATCCAAGTACAATGGAGCCGGAAGGAAAAGGTTCTGGTTTTACACAGGCTGTAACACCGGAGGGAGACAATTTTGATATTGATTTTGTCGCCCATGAGATGGGGCATCAGTTGGGAGCAAATCATACGTTTTCCCACGGCCTTGAAGGGACTGGCGTAAATATGGAGCCGGGTTCAGGATCAACGATTATGGGATATGCTGGAATTACAGGGCCGAATACAGATGTACAGGCTCATTCTGATATCTATTTTCATATGGCAAGTATAAAGCAGGTCCAAGATAATTTAATATTGACAACTTGTGATGTAGAAACAGCAATTGTAAACAATCCTCCTGTAATTGGACCATTGTCAACATATACCATTCCTAAAGGAACCGCATTTTTATTAACGGCTTCTGCTACGGATCCTGAAAATGATCCTTTAACTTATACCTGGGAGGAAGTGAGTAATGCAAGCATTACTATAAATAAAAATAATTTAGGAAAAACAACAAGTGGAGCTTCATTCAGATCATTAAGTCCCACTTCAGATCCGACCAGATATTTTCCTAAATTATCTTCTGTATTATCAGGAGTTTTAGATAATTCGAATAATGGCTGGGAATCTGTTTCTATGGTACCAAGAACTACAAAGTTTGCGGTAACGGTGAGAGATAATAACCCTATTATTAGTCAGCAGCAGACGCAGTTTGCGGAGCAGACTATTGTTGTAGGAAATGACGGACCTTTTAAAATTAATACACAATATGCAGGACATTCGGTACCTTCTGCAATTGAATGGGATGTTGTGAATACCGGAACAGCACCATATAACGTAACTTATGTGAAAATTGATTACACAACAGACAATGGAGCGACATGGTCAGTGATCTCGGCTTCAACAGCAAATGACGGGACAGAAAATCTTATTTTTCCTGCGGCATTGGATGGTCAGACCATTAAACTGAGAATTTCTTCTATAGGAAATGTATTTTATGCCGTGAAGCCTATTAATATTATTACCCTGGCTACATGTGATGGTTCAGCACCTACAGGAGTGTCTGCCAGTAATGCGACAATAAATACTGTAAATATAAGCTGGATACCAATATCAGGCGCTGCTTATATTATTCGTTATAAAAAATTGTCTGATATGGCTTGGTTGCAGGCTGCATCCACAAGTCCTTTTATAACGTTGTCGGGGCTTGATGATACAACCGCTTATGAAGTTCAGGTAGCAACGGTTTGCTCAGGAACTCAGGGGACTTATTCGACTTCTTTAAACTTCACAACACTGGGGTTGTCTTATTGTTCTTTAGCAGCATCAAGTTCGGTTGATGAGTATATTTCCAATGTAACTTTAGCGAATCTTGATAATACTTCCGGAGCAAGTGGCTACACCAATTACACAACAGATCCTGCTAAGCTGGTAAACCTTGTAAAAGGGACAATAAATACAATATCAGTTACAAAAGCCTGGTCTGGAAGTTTATATAATGAAGGAGTACGAGTGTGGATAGATTTTAATAGGAACGGAGTATTTGATTCAAATGAAATGGTTCTGGAATCTGCACCAAACAAGGTGCCAACAGTTTCTGCTTCTTTTACAGTTCCACTGACTTCTGTTTTGAATAAGCCTCTTAGGATGAGGGTTGCATTACGCTATAATACATTACCTACAGCTTGCACATCTTATGGATATGGTGAAGTGGAAGATTATAATGTAATAGTGAATGAGGTTTTAGGAGTAAGTGAAACTAAAATTATTAAGGACGAGATACAGATATATCCAAATCCTGTAAGCGATATTCTAAACATTACTAAAGTTTCAGATAACGCTTCTTATAAAATATACAGTATAGCGGGTCAACTGGTAGAAACAGGAAATGTAAATAATGGAAAGATTGATGTTTCTTCTCTGGTGAAAGGTGGATATGTCATTACCATTGATGAAAAAGGAAGAGATCAGTTCAAGGCTAAGTTTATCAAAAAGTAGCCGTAATTGAAAATATAAAATCCTCAGGAGCTTCTGGGGATTTTATATTTTAATGTATAAAATATGCTATTATCATGGAATTTTAACAAAAAAATATTTGAATAAATGTATTAATAATGGAAAAATTAGTAGATTTGTGTAATTATTAAAATATTAGCGTATGACCTAAAAACTATTTTTTTTCAGTACAGATTATCTGTAAAAGGATGTTCCAAAAGTATATTGGAACACCAAAAAAAAGGAAACACTATACTTACTTACTATTATTATCATTTTAAATTTGAAAAAATATGAGTGTATTTTTACTCTGTAAAACGAGCAGGCCCTTCAGGGTGCTCATAACATTGCTGTGTATGGTCTTCGGGCTGTTTACACAGGCACAAACGGTTACAATTGGTGCCGGAACGGCTACTCAAAGATATCCTTTGGGTTCTTTCTTTGGATTTGAAAGATCTGCTTCACTTTATACTGCAGCAGAAATAGGTGTTCCTGCCGGAGGAAGTGTTCTGTCTGTAGCATGGAATTCTACTGCTGCAACGAGCGTTAACCTTCCGGTAAAGATTTATATAAAATCTGTTCCAAGCGCAACCACTACCCTTACGTCACAAGATTGGGCTACATCAACTACTGGAGCCACTTTAGTGTATACTGGTAACATAGCCAGTTTGCCTACAGGATGGAACACTGTTACACTGCAAAATTCGCATTATTACAACGGTACAGATAACCTTGTCGTTTTAGTTGAAACCAATTTTGGAGGTTCCGGTGGAGGAACATCTGCAGGGGGTGCAATCACCTATACTACTGCTACTTCAAGACATATGTATATCCAGCAGGATACTACGGCACCTACAGGGACCGGGACAACTTCTGGAAGCAGACCTAATGTTCAGTTAACTTTTGGTCCTGCTCCTACATGTATACCACCATCGGGAGTAACTTTAGGAACGGTAACGACAACAAGCGCATTCATCAGCTGGACTGCTCCTTCTTCTGTTCCGGCAGGAGGATATGATGTATATTACACTACATCTCCTACAGCCCCAACGACTGCAACACCACCATCACAAACGATAACTACAGGAACCAGTACGACGCTTTCTCCGTTAATTCCAAATACCACATACTACGTATGGGTAAGATCAAGATGTAGCGCGACAGACCAGAGTACATGGATGGGTCCGGTAACTGTACTTACAGGATATTGTACTCCATCAGCAGGTACCAGCTCACAGACCTATTACCTGAATAATATTACTACAACAGGTGGGATTTCGAATTTAAATTATACAGCTAACTCCTTTACAGGATATGTTGACAATTCTGCCTCAACTGTTTTAGCAATACCTACAGGTTCTGTGGCTGTGAATTTAACAACCAGCGGAACCAGTACATATCATCATTATATCTGGGTAGACTGGAATAATAATATGAATTTTAATGACCCGGGGGAAACGATCCTGGCCACTACGGCCTGGACTGCATCAGCAACAGGAACAATCGCAATTCCGGCTGGGCAGCCTGCTGGAAATTACAGAGTAAGAACTGCGACGACAGACTCAGGGACTCTTACTCCTTGTGGACCTGCTCCATGGGGGAACTACGTAGACTTTACATTGTCTGTAATTAGTTTACAGCCTTGTAATGCAGCAGTGCCACCTACGAATATTACAGTTACCAATGTAACTCCAAGTACTGCTCTTGTTTCATGGATTCCAACAATAGGAGGAACCTACGTCGTACGATACAGACCTATAACAGGTGGAGCATGGACTACTGTGAATATCAATACAGCGCTTACAAGTACGACTACTTTGCTGAACCTTACAGAGTCAACACAATATGAAGTTCAGATCGCTACGGTATGTGGTGGTACGACGGGAGCATTCTCGTCCAGTGTCAACTTTACGACTCCTGCTCTTACGTATTGTACTGCTAATCCTACGGGTACAACAACCCCATCAGGTTACATCAGTAACGTAACTGTTACTCCTACGAATGCACCTCTTATGGTAAGTGCTTCTGCGTATGATGGTTATAAAGATTATTTTACGGATCCTACCAGAGTTGTTACATTGGTAAGAAATTCCAGCAATAACAAAATCAGTGTTACTAAATATTATCCTGCTACTTCAAGTTCATATGCTGTAGTTGCATGGATTGATTATAACAGAAACGGGATCTTTGAAGTTGGTGAAAAAATATTGGATACCACTTATAATACAACTACTCCGGTAACCAATAATAATTTCACAGTACCGGCATTACCAAATGTTTATAATGGTACACTTACAACCCGTATGCGTGTCATTATGAGATACTTTGATGTACCTCAGGCTTGTGGAACCTTTAGTGAAGGTGAAGTAGAAGATTATGCGGTACGATTTATTGATCAGCCGGTATGTTCAACTGCTGCTCCAACTGGTCTTACGGTTTCAAACCTTACAGCTACAACAGCTACATTCTCTTGGGTTGCTGCTACGGGAGCTACTTATTCATTGAGATACAGAAAAGTGGGTTCAGGAACAGCCGGATGGGTTACTGTAGATCCGGTACCAGCTCCTGGAAATGTATATACAACTCCTGCTACTCCAGGATTAACAGAACAGACTCAGTATGAAGTTCAGGTGGCAACCAGATGTAGTGGTACTTTGGGTGGATATTCAACGTTAGTACCATTTACTACACCACCAATATCATATTGCCAAATGACAGGAACGGGAACTAACGACCACATTGCTAATGTAACGGTTACTTCTTCCAACCCTGGTGTACCTGTAATGAACAATACTTCTGTACAGACCAATTATATCAGTTATAATACACCTGCAACACTTATTACTCTTGATGCTAACTCAATTAACAACAAGATTTCAGTGGCTAAAGGATGGTTGACCTCAACAAACAGTGATGCGGTTACCGCATGGATTGACTTTAACAGAAACGGAGTGTTTGAAGCTTCTGAGCAAATTCTTACTTCTCCATCAAGTACTACAACTCCTGTTTTCAATAATAGCTTCTCTGTTCCGGCAGGTGCTTATACAGGACCGCTTACGACTACCATGAGAGTTGTACTTAGACGTACAAGTGCTCCGGTAATGTGTAGTAACCCTGTTAATGGTGAAGTTGAAGATTACGCTGTAAGAATAAGACCATGTAGTAATGCCCTGCCAAACGCACCGGTATTTACGCCGACTCATAATTCTGTGTCTATTGCTTTATCAGGAAGTGCAACCAACGTAAGCTATCTGGTAAGATACAGAGCAGTGGCAACTCCTCCGGGAGCATGGATAGATGTGTATGCTTCTACATTGTTAGGTAACATTCCTCTGGTAATTAACGGTTTAATTCCGGCTACCACTTATGAAGTTCAGGTGGCTACAGTTTGTGGAGATGTTATCGGTGCATTTACACCTATTAAAACATTCGTAACAAGATGTGATCCTACACCTCCGAATGTTACCATAAGTAATATTACGACAAACTCTGCATTGATTACATGGGCACCGCTTTCAGCCAGTTCTACTTATACAGTAGAATGGAGAAAAGTAGGAACTACTACATGGACTCAAATCAACAATATTGCTCTTCCTACCAATACTTACCTGTTGGGCGGTCTTGATCCATATACAAAGTATGAAGTAAGAGTGGCCAATAAGTGCGTTGGAGAAAATACACTTAACCCGTACTCAAATCCGAAAGTATTTACTACGGAAAGAATATGTGACCTTCCACCTCCAGGATTTACGATCCTTCAACTTTTCCCTACATGGGCTGAAGTTACATGGGAAGGCTTCCCGGGTGCGACTTATATCCTGAGATACAGAAAAGTTGGAATTCCGAGCTGGACTAATGTTCCTTTGACCACGAATACCCACACCATAACAGGATTATTGGAAGAAACGAAATATGAAATGCAGGTTGTGAACGTTTGTAACGGTACGCCGGGTACATACACACCTCCATATTATTTCACTACACCTACAGTGGTTTATTGTCAGATGGGTTCTCTAAATTCTGTGAACGAGCATATCTCTAAAGTTACGGTAGTACCAAACGGAAGACCTAAAATGGAGAATGCTTCCGGACCATCTAGCTATACAAACTATACTGGAGTACCTGCAACATTTATTGAAATGGTTCAGGGATCTACAGGAAACCAAATCACGATTGAGAAAAAGTGGAATGGAACGAATCATGACGAAGGCGTTGCCGTATGGATTGATTTCAACAGAAACGGATCGTTTGATATAGATGAAATGGTATTCTCTTCACCACCGAATACAACGAGTCCCGTTACAGGAACATTCAACGTACCGGTAGATGCTTTTGTGAGCATGACAAACTATAAGTACGTCGTGATGAGAGTTGCTTTGATGAGAGATGGAATTCCAGTAAACTGTACTAACTTTGCCAATGGTGAAGTAGAAGATTACTCAGTAAGAATTTCTAAACCTGGAGTACCTAATTCTGTTAACCAAACGGATATCCTGATTTACCCTAACCCGGTAAGCTCAGTATTGTATGTGAAGAATATCAGCAAAAGAGCGAAATATAAAATTTACAATGCAGCAGGACAGGTGATCGGTGACGGTATCCTACTGAACAATCAGATTAATGTAAGTAAACTGATCAACGGTGTCTATGTTATAGATATTGAAGATGACGGTAAGACAGTTCAGAAGAAGTTTATTAAAGAATAACTTCAATTTCCAATAAATGAAGCCCTCAGAAATGAGGGCTTTTTTTATGATATCAAGTGACTTTGGTTTATTGTAGAATGTTTTTAACTGATAATTCAATAAATGTTGAAATTTTTATTTGTAATTGTGTTTATTGAGTGATTTTTTAATTTATCTAATGTTTTGTTGTTTATTTTTCATTAATTTAATCAAATGTGTTTTTTTTTTAACATGAAATAGGTTAGATTTGTGGGATTATTACAAAATATAGAAAAAGTTATGAAAAAAAAATCTATTTCTTTCTTTTTCCTTTGCTTATTTGCTATGATGCACGCCCAGTGGACACCCACATCGTATCATGGAAAAGAAGTTGACGAAGATTCAAAATCTAGCCAATTTTATTCTTTGGATATTTCACAGCTAAAATCAGCGCTGTCCCAAGCACAGGAAACAGGTAAAAATGCAAAGCCTGTTATTATTTCTCTTCCGACCATGGATGGGAAAATTGAAAAATTTGCTGTTTACAGTTTTCCGGTTGTTGTGAAAGAACTGGAAACTCAGTATCAATTGGGTTCTTATGTAGGGGTAGGGATCGATGATCCTTCCAAATATTTAAGATTCAGTTTGGCCCCTAATGATTTTCAGTCAATGATCATTCAGGATGGAAATTATCAATTTATTGACCCTGCTGATTCATCCAAGACTGTTTATAGAATTCATCCGAAAACAGGAAAAAATAAAAAAGGATTCGTATGTTCCACTGAGGAAAGTGAAAGTGCAAGACATGATATAGATGAGCTTTATCACAAAGGAAAAGCTTTCTTTAATCAGCCTGCAGACTTTGCAAAAAACTCAGATAAAAAGTACAGGACTTTAAGACTTGCTCTTTCGGTATGTGGAGAATATACGCAATATCATGGAGGTACTGTAGCCGGAGCACTTGCTGCGATGAATGCCACCCTTACGAGAATCAACGGAGTCTACGAAAAAGATTTTGCCCTGCACCTTAATTTACAGAATTATCCAGGCTTAATTTATACTGATGCTGCTACAGACCCTTACTCTGCAACTCAGGGTGGAACTGCTAATGGTATTGTGGGCTGGAATGCTCAGGTACAGTCTGTCATTACCGCAGGTGTCGGTAACGCAAATTATGATATAGGACACTTATTTTCTCCTCCGGGAGCTGGAGGAAATGCTGGTTGTGTCGGCTGTATCTGCCGGGATAATCTCTTGCCAACATCCAATGATAAAGGTTCCGGATGGACATCTCCGGGCGGAAATCCCCCTGTCGGAGATAACTTTGATATAGACTATGTCGCCCATGAAATGGGACATCAGTTGGGAGGAGTTCACAGCTTTTCTTATGATCCTCCTCAATTAGGTTCTGCTACCAGTGTTGAACCCGGTTCAGGTTCGAGTATTATGGGCTATGCCGGGATTACCGGACCCACTACTGATGTTCAGCCACATTCAGATCCTTATTTTAATGTTACTAATATTACTGCTATTCAGGCGAATCTGATCAGTAAAACATGTGATGTTGAAACACCGATTATCAATACACCTCCGGTAATAACCCCACTTACTACCTATAACATTCCCAAGGGAACCGCTTTTGTCTTGACAGCATCTGCGACAGATGCAGAAAATGATCCTTTAACCTATAACTGGGAAGAAGTAGATATTGCGAATGAGGTGATCAATAATGCGAATCTTGGGAATACAGCCACAGGCCCTTCTTTCAGATCTGTGGCGCCATCTGCAGTGCCGGCACGTTATTTTCCCAGACTGTCATCTGTTCTTGCAGGTGTTTTGAATAATGCGAACAGCCTCTGGGAAGCTGTATCCACTGTGGCAAGAACAACTAAATTTACGGTGACGGTAAGGGATAACCATCCAATTGCCAATCAGCAGCAGACCCAATCAGCCACGCAGACCATTATCGTAGGAAACAACGGTCCTTTTGTAGTAAATCCAACCACAATATATAACAACGGACCTACCAATGTCACCTGGAATGTAGTCAATACAAATGCAGCACCCTATAATGCAGCTAATGTAAAAATAGATTTTACAACAGATAACGGAGCCACGTGGAATGTTGTTGCCGCATCAACCCCAAATGACGGAAATCAAGCCGTGGACTTCACTGCTTTTCCTTTGACGGTTGGAGGTACCGCAAAAATCAGAGTGAGTGCAATCAATAATGTATTTTATGCGATTGGTACTGCAGCAATAGCTACACTTCCTATCTGTACGACCACTGCACCTGGAGGGATCGTAGTTTCAGCCATTACACAGACGCAGGCAACCGTTACATGGAATGCTTCATTCAATGCAACCTATATTTTTCAATACCGTGTTGCTGGAACTACAGCGTGGACTACGGTGACTCCGGCACCCACAATGAATACAGTTACCCTTAATACTCTTACAGCAGGTACACATTATGAATTTCAAATTGCTAACGTATGTTCAGGAACAGCCGGAGCCTTTTCACCGGTTTCGACTTTCGTAACCCTATATTGTGCCGCAGCTTCTACGAATACGGATAATGGATATATCTCCAATGTAACGGTAGGAGCAACCAACTCATATACGATGAGTAATACATCAGCCGCTGCCAACTATACAGACTATTCAGCTGATGTTACAAAATTGATAACACTGGTTCGTGGATCTGTAAATAACAGCATTTCAATTTCTAAATCCTGGCCAGCCGCTACCTCAAATAAAGCAGTAGCTGTCTGGATAGATTTTAACAAAAACGGAACCTTTGAGACGACTGAAAGAATTTTTAATGGAGCTAATAATACAACCACTCCGGTAACTGGAACATTTCCTGTACCTGCTACGGCTTATTCCGGACCGCTTACAACCCGTATGCGTGTTGTAATGAGAGATATCACCAATCCAGCTGCATGCGGTAACTTTACCAACGGAGAAGTAGAGGATTATGCGGTGAAGCTAATAGACCAGGCAGTTTGTACAAATACTCCGCCGGCCAATATTACTGTAACGAACCTTACACCTGCCACTGCAAATGTTTCATGGATCGCTGCAAGTAATGCAACTTATGTACTGAGATACAGAAAAACAGGAACGACAGTCTGGACTACAGTGGATCCCGTACCCGCTCCCGGAAATACATATACTATTCCCGGCTTAACAGAGCAGACGCAATATGAAGTACAGGTAGCAACGAAATGTAACGGCAGCCAAAGTACATTCTCTCCTTCTATACAATTTACAACGCCCCCATTGACTTACTGTCCGATGACAGGTACCGGAACGAATGATCACATTTCAAATGTAACCGTTACTTCTGTAAATCCGGCTCTTCCGGTAATGGACAATTCATCAGCACAGAACAACTACACGAGCTATAGTACACCTGCTACACTTATTACACTCGAAATAGGTTCGGTAGGGAATAAAATTTCTGTCGCTAAAGGATGGACGGGTACAACCAGCAGTGATGCGGTTACGGCATGGATAGATTTTAACAGAAACGGACAGTTTGAAACTTCAGAACAGATTCTTACTGCACCATCAAATACAACCACCCCGGTTACTGCTAATTTCGCTGTTCCTGCCACGGCTTATAATGGACCGCTGAACACCACCATGAGAGTCGTACTGAGACGTTCAGGTGCTCCTGTGATGTGTCAGAATGCAGTGAACGGAGAAGTTGAAGACTATGTGGTAAAATTAAAACCATGCAGCACGGCTATGCCGACTAATCCGACCGTTACAGGAATAACTCATAATTCAGCTGTTATTAACTGGACAGCAGCAGCCAATAATCTTACATACCTACTGCAATACAGGGTACAGGGAACGGCTGCATGGACTTCAGTATATGTTACTTCAGTTCCGCACACCTTAAACAACCTGATTCCTTTTACTACTTATGAAGTACAGATTGCTGCCAATTGCGGAATGTCAACAGGTACATTTACATCCATTAAGGTATTTACAACAAAATGTGACCCTACACCTCCGGGAGTTTCAGTCACAAGTATTACGACCAATTCAGCTTTGGTTACCTGGACACCACTGGTAGCAGGCTCTACCTACTTGATGAGATGGAGAAAAGTAGGAGCAGCTACCTGGAACATTGTTAACCTGCCGGCTCCACCTGCAAATACCTATTCATTAACTAATTTAGATCCATATACAAAATATGAAGTGCAGGTGGCCAATCAGTGTACGGGAGAAGCAACACCTAATCCATATTCAAACCCTGTTGTATTTACTACGCTCAGAACCTGTCAACTTCCCCCTCCGGGATTAACGATAAATCAGCTTACGCCTACATCGGCTGAAGTAGTATGGGAAGGATTCCCCGGAGCAACTTATATTCTGAGATACAGAAAAGTAGGGATTCCGAGCTGGACCAACATTCCATTGACGGTAAATACCCATACCATAACAGGATTATTAGAGGATACTAAATATGAAATGCAGGTAGTGAACATCTGTAATGGTACATCGGGAACTTATACACCTCCGTACTATTTCACAACACCTACAGTAGTGTATTGTCAGATGGCTTCCGGTAACTCATCAAATGAACATATTTCCAAAATTACCGTGACACCAAATGGAAGACCTAAAATGGAAAATGCTTCCGGACCGTCAAACTATACCGATTATACAGGTGTACCTGGTACATTCATAGAAATGGTTCAGGGATCTACAGGAAATCAGATCACGATTGAGAAAAAATGGAACGGAACCAATCATGATGAAGGAATTGCAGTATGGATTGATTTCAACAGAAACGGATATTTTGATCTTGATGAAATGGTATTTTCATCACCGCCAAATACCACAACTCCGGTGACAGGAACATTCAATGTACCTAATGATGCATTTGTAAGTATGACAAGCTATAAATATGTAGTCATGAGAATTGCATTGATGAGAGACGGAGTTCCTGTGAACTGTACAAGATTTGCTAATGGTGAGGTAGAGGATTACTCTGTGAGAATCTCCAAACCAGCAGTTGCTAATTCAGTGAATCAGACGGATATTATGATTTACCCTAACCCGGTAAGCTCAGTATTGTATGTGAAGAATATCAGCAAAAAAGCAAAATATAAAATCTACAATGCAGCAGCACAGATTATCGCTCAGGGTATTTTATTAAACAACCAGATCAATGTGAGCAAACTGATCAACGGTGTTTATGTTTTAGATATCGAAGACAACGGTAAATCCGTACAGAAGAAATTTATTAAAGAATAATAATTTAATTTCAAATCTACAAAGCCCTCAGAAATGAGGGCTTTTTTTATGCAATATTTGCTGAAGTTTTATTTGGATGTTTAGAGTTTAGCAACAGCTGAAGCCTTGATTTCTGTATTTTTTAATATTAAAATCTCATCAGAAATTTCTTTCAGATCTTCCATGTGATGACTGATTATCAAAATGATTTTTTCAGATTTAAGTTGCTGTATTACATCATAAATAAACTTTCTGTTTTCCTTATCTAAAGATGAGGTGGGTTCATCCAGAATTAATAACTGTGGATCATGATACAGTGCGCGCATCCATCCAAGTAATTGTTTCTGGCCCCCTGATAAATTAATTCCTTCTTCCCCTACCAAGGTGAAAAAACCGTGAGGCAAAGAATTTATAAACTGATCAAAACCCAATGCTGTTAATTCCTGCAATTTTTGTTGGTCTACCTGTTCATCAAGAATAATGTTTTCCAGAATATTTCCATTGAACAATTGTATGTTTTGAGGAACGATACCGGTTAAACTCCGCCAGTTAATTATGGAAATATCTTTTAACAAAATGTTTTTATTAATTATAATTTCTCCATTTTCCGGAAGATAATTTTTTTGTAATATTTCTGTCAGTGTGGTTTTCCCACTTCCGCTTTCTCCCAGAAGACACGTTATATTTCCTTTCTGGAGTGAAAAAGAGATGTGATTGAGCAGCCTGCTTCTTCCATTGAATCTAAAATCAATATTTTCTATGTCAATGGTTTGAAGTTCCAAGATTTCGAGACCTTCCGTTTTTTCTTTTTCTAATGAAGAATACTCAAACATCCTGTCGAACGCTACTTTAGCTTCCTGTATCGGTATGGTTACCAAAGCCAGATTGGTAGTTGAGGAAAGTAATGAACCGGAAATCCCTATGATTGCCATCAATTCTCCAAGTTTTATTTCACCATTTAAGACACTGTAAGAAGAGAAACTAAGAATAAGCAGAAGAAAAATAACCAAAATGACTCCCGAATATAGAGATATGGTGAGGTTAAGTTTTCCCAGTTCAAAAATCTTTGTCTGGAAAAATCCGAATATCGTCTCATTTCTTTGTATAAATAACTGCTGCTTAGAAAACCCCTTGATCACTTCAATTCCTCTGATGCTATCGATATAATTGGCCTCATTGGTACTGTAAGATTGCATGACGTTTCTTTGGGATTCAATAATTTTCTTATTGAAACTAAAGATGATATAAAAAATGACAGGGGAGATGATAATACAGACTAAGGCAAGTTTCCAGGAGTAAAAGAAAAGGAACCCTGTTGCCATACAAACACCTAGAGCATCAACGACTGTGTTGGTAATAAGCTGTTTTATGACCGTTTGAATTCTTTGCGTATCATTAAGCCGTGCTACAAAATCTCCCACTTTTCTGGTGTCGAAAAATATTTTTGGAAGGTGGAGGAGGGAAGTGTAGAAATTTTTGTTAATCCTCTCATTAAATGATCGACTTTGCCTGATGATATAGAGTTCCCTCAAGGCCTGAATAATCACTTTTGCAAAGAGCAGGAATCCAAGAAATGATATACTTAGCAGTAACACCGATGTTTTTTTCTTCGGTAAGATATCATCGATCAGCTTCTGTGAAAAAATAGACATCGACATTCCCAGTAATGTAAAAACAAGTCCCAGAAAAACGATAGTACAAATAACCTCCTGATCATCTTTGATGAGGTTTTTAAGCCATCTTTTTTTCTCTGCAGCTGTTTGTTCCTTTTTTTGAAACGTAGTATTGGGGATTAAGGTAAGGCAGGTTTTAGATCGCCAGACTTCTTCCAGATATTCTCTGGTCCAGTATTCTAAACCTTTTGCAGGATCTCCGATAAGAAATTGATTATTTTTAAAAGGATGGTAACTATAACAAATAACATAATGTTCAAATTTTTGATCAATAATAACATGTAAGATAACGGGGGTTCCGTGTTGCATAAGAGCTTCAGTATCCGCCTCGCATCCTTCTGCATCAAAACCTATAGAATTGGCACATTGATGCAGTCCGAGAAGTGTGGTTCCTGTTTTGGATGTTCCACTTTTTTCACGTAAAGTTTCCAGTGAAATGCTGCCTCCGTAATATTGAACGAGCGATTGCAGACATCCGACACCACAATCGGTTAAATCTTTTTGGAGAGAGAATGTTTTCTCTATGTGTTTATTTTTTTTCATCAAAGCTGGTTAAAAGTTTTTCTATTTTTATAGCTCCGGCATTTCTTTTGAGAAGATGATTATTTTTATCGTAAACCAGGATATAAGGAACAGTTTTCATTCCCAGTTTCCGATAGAAAGTGGCCATTTCATCATGGCACCAATACATATTACTTTGTGTATTCAAATGGTATTTCCGGGCAAATTCCTTTATTTCATTTAATGGTTCACTGGCTACCCATATCCACTGGATGTTTTGATAATGATCATAAACTGTAGAAAGTTCCTTTGCTTCTGACTGACAAAAATGACAGTCAGGGCTGAAATACAGAATGATTTTAATCTGATCTTCTGCTAAATTCTCTTGTGTAAAAGTGCCTCCGTCGATAGTTGTAAGATGAAATGCAGGAGCATTTTTAAGGGCATCTGTTTTTTCCTTCTTTTTCTGAAAATTATAAAATAGATACACGAGTAATCCGATGAGACAAAGGGGAATAACAGCCGCCAGTATTTTTAGAGTTTTTTTATTTTTCATCCTCTTTAATATTGTGCATTTAAAATAAAGAATGATACGATCCCTACCCAGAATAGAAGACCAACACCATACGTTATTGTTGTTAAAATCAAAGATTTTTGGAAACTGACTTTTTGTTCCGAAAGCTCCCAGATTCCCCAGGCAAGAATCCCCCAATAAAACAGCTCAAACAAATTGACCAACTGTAAAGGATAGGCAAGCCACTTTTCCGTAGACAGATATTCTTTAATGTTTAATAAAGAGATGGGATAATAAGTCTGAAGGTTCTCAATGGTATAGTCTGTATCGATCCAATAAAAATTGACAAACTTATAGAATCCCGCGATGATAAATACAGATTCAGCAATTAAAACAAGACTTATAAAATCAGAAAAGGTTATGTTTTCTAACCCCGGTAAGTCCAGGAGTTTAATAAAATTGAGACAGAAAGCAACGAGTAGAACTTTTATTGCAATAAGTAATGGTGTTGCAGCATAGCTTATCCACCACCATTTTTTCTGACTGTCCATATAGTTTTGTACAATATCATTAGGATAATCTTTGGCAAGAAAATCAAATATTTTGGAACTGGTGGTGATATAGGTTTTATCCAGATAGGTGAGCAAAAAATAGCACAAGACGATACCTATGAAAAGGAGAATGTTTTTCATCTTTATTAAATCGATTATAATTAATAATAATTAAAGGCGAACTTCTTTGCTTATACCAAGAAGTCTTTGAGTTACCGGAAAAAATCCTAGGTATTTAAGGACAGATCTTATCTTTAGCAGACCTCCAATTTAAGAGTGATCATTAATTCTTTTTTTGGAAAAATTACTGGCTTTAGAAAGAATCAATATTTTTAATGATTTGAGACTTTTATTAAAAACATTAAATAATCTTCTTTCGTAAAAACTGTTGATTAAGATCCTATCTTTTTCACAGATAATGACTATATATTCCTGATCTTTTTTTACAGAAATCTCAAAGATATATATCCCTGCAATACTGCTAGATTGGTAAATATTTTTTTGCTTAGAAGCAATCTCTTTAACCACAAAATCGTTTTCTTCAAACCCTAAGTGGGTGGTTACTGTTGTAAAGAATCTATGATAGATAATCAGGATAAGATAACCGAAGGGAAGCAAACATAATAGAGTGCTAAAGCCAAAGTCTTGTTTTATAATTGAAATGGCAGGAAAAATAAGCAGCAATAAAAAATTAAACAGTAAAAAATACTCATTCACAGAGAACGGTAAAAAATATCTTCCAAATATTTTTCTTATTTTCTTTTTCTTTGTATAAAGCTCTATGTAGTTCATCTTAAATGATTTTTTGAAATTAAACAACAATCTTTATAAAAATAAACATTGTTGCTGATTATTTAGAATTAGTCACAGTATAACATTCCTATTCCAAATACAAAAATACCAGCCTCACCAGCTAAAGCTGCCATTGCAGCTAAAGTACCTGCATATCCCCATGTACATTTTGGTCTTCCACCTTGCAAATTTTCCATTTGCGAAACATTTAACTTTTTCATGTTTTGAATTTTTTGAATTATTAAAAAATTTTTTGCCATATAATCCCTGGCATGGGCTTTTGCTGATCAGCGGTATTTATACTTTGTACTGTACACATACAAAAAATAAACATTTGTGTTTTTACCTGAAGCAGACTTATGCTGAAGGATAAAAATTTCAAAAGTTTTTACCCTTAAATTGATCCTTAAATTACTAAGGTTAGGAGATAAGGGTTTTTAAATCATTGATTACAGGTATTTTGTAAATAAAGTATACATTCGTTATGCAGGATAAAGTTTTTCAAACTGTTAAATGAGCAGGCAAAAATGTTTAAAAATGATATATTAAAAATGAATTTTCGGAATAAAACTTATTTTTCAGTTATTTTGTTATACCCTAATATCCCTAAAAGCAAAAAAAGAGTATAACTTATAATCCTATCTGTTTCAATAGGTTTCCTCATAAATAATAAATAAATGATCATAATTGAACAAAATGCAAGGTATAGGATATGAATATTCTTTCTCATAATTTTCTAAAAATTAAATAGTAAAAAATTGGTGCTGTCTAAAATCTTGACAGCACCATCATTAATTAAAAGCCACAACTGTGATAAGCTAGAAGAGCCCCAAAAAAAGTTATAGAAGTAGCAAGCCCATATCCACAGGCTACTCCATCAAGAAAGGCATCCCAGTCACCTTTGCCTCCTTCTATTTTTTCTAATATTTCTAAATCTAATGTTTTCATAATATTCATTTTTTAAGAATCTCCGTTAATACATAAAGCCAAGGCTAATAATGACAGCCCTCCGGTTGCTGCAAATCCTCCGATTGCAATTCCAACACCTACACCACAGCTAAAAGCTGTTCCGGGATTTGCTCCCTTTAAAACTTCCATTTGCGAAACATTTAATGTTTTCATCTTTTTGAATTTATAAGTTAGTAAATAATCATTTGCCATACAATCCCTGGCATGGGTTTTTTGCTGATCAGCGTTATTTATACTTTGTATTGTGCACATACAAAAAATAAACATTTGTGTTTTTACCTGAAGCAAACATAAGAGGTTGAATCAAGTTTTTTGGAAAAAAAAGCACTTAAAAAGTACTTAGATTATCTCAGGGTTTATCTCAGGCTTTTTTAACGTTTGATAATCAGTAATTTATTAGATTTTAGTAATCATTCTTAAATTCTGATAATGTTCAAGAGTGAGAAAAAAAGATTAGATTTTCTTTTAGATTATTAGAATATATATGTAATTTAGAACTTTAAATAGTAAGATATAAAATGTTGTTAATCAGTGTTTTGTATTTTTATTTTTTTTCTTTGAAAGATACTAAATATGTAATTTTTTACTTTGTAAATCACTAGGATATGAAAAATTTAAATGAGACAGAGAGGTTTCACCTAAAATCAATTTTAGCGAGGGCTTTTATCAATAATAAATCTGTTAATTATATTCTTAAGAGGAAGCATGACATGTCATTAATATTACGACTTATGGATTATTCTATCAATAAGGCTAAAAGATATGGATGGGTCTGGGTAAATGATCAAAATAATGCGTGTTGTATCATTTTAGATCCTTTAAAAACAAAGAAAATGACTCTCCACTCTATATGTTTAGATATCAAATTAGTTTTTACTGTTGTTGGTGTAAACAATGTTGGCAAAGTATTTAAAAAAGAGAATCTAACAAATAAGTATCTTCCCAAGAATATAGATTTTGTACATCTTTGGTTTATAGGAGTTGAATCTACAGTGCAAGGGCAGGGATTTGGAAGTGATTTTTTAAAACAAATAATAAGTTATTATATAGATAAGACAGATGCTATTTGTTTAGAAACTTCTACATTAATTAATATCCCTTTTTATGAGAAACTAGGCTTTGAGATTTATCATGTTGAAGATTTTGGGTTTGACTTCTATTTTTTAATAAAATATTTGAAATAAGATGTTTGGCTCAGAGATAAAATTTGTCACATTTATATATATATGTACGTTGCTATTTATTTTGGTGATTGTATTCGTAGGGATTTTAAAGACTAAAGGCAATAAAAATTTTAATTATAAGTTTTTCCTTTTAACATTGTCTGTTTTATTGAATAATATTAGTTCTGGATTATTTCCAGATAAAAACCTGAAAATAAATATTCTTTCCCAAAATATTATCGCGTATACGATTGGTTTAGTTACAATTGCGTATTATGCCTATTATCTTTCCTTATATTATAATTTGACATTCAGGAGTTATTTAAAGTTTAATTATATAATTATTTTTCTATCAGTAAATCTAGTAGTAGGTTTTATAATTCCATATACTATTACTGATAACCTACAGATTTCACGTAGAATATTTCTAGTATTCCCAGTTTTATTGATCTTTTTGCTATTATACATTATCTACAAAAGTCAATTTAGTTCCTATTTTGGATTTAAAAATAAGTATGAGGAGTTCCATTCTTTAGCTGGGTTAGCCGGTATTATTAGTGTTGCTTCAGTGCCTATTACTATGCTGTTATTAGGAGATGATCAGACAGTTGAACAAACTCTATTTACTTTGGGGTATTTTTTTATCTGTATAGAATATTTTTTATACAAAAATTCTATACAACAAGTTTATTCATATGATCTTACTGATAGGGAATCAGAAATTTTGAATTTGATTATAAATGATAAAAAAATTAAATATGCAGAGATAAGTATTAAACTTAACATTTCAGAGAAAACTGTATCAACTCATTTATCCAATATATATAAGAAAGTTGATGTTAAAAGTAAAAAAGAACTAATAAAAAGAATTAATGAAAAAAATCTTTAGGGCTTTAGCTGATGATGGATATTTATTTTTTGTAGCGTGCACATACAAAAAATAAAAATGTGTTTTTTTACCTGAAACAAAAATAGACTGTCAAAGAAAAAATTCAAAAGCTTTTACCTTTAAATTGTCAAAGCTACGAAGTAATGGAGGTAAATTCCTGATAATAGGTGTTTTGTATAGTGAATAGTCATGCAGAATGCTGGCAGTCAAATCTATTTTTACTGTGTATTTTTACCATCTATGAGTAACATGATGAGCAACATAGATAAACATATAACAGATGTAATAAGCAATTGATTTTGTGTAGCACTCAAAAAAGGATATAATCTCTGGGTGATGATACCTATTGATACGATTACAAATAAAACCATAACAATAATTTTTAATATTTTTTTATTGATATTTTTTAGATGGAGTTGGATTGTGATTAGTAAATGAAAAATATTTAAACATCCAGAGCATCTCTGTAGGATTTACTCATTTCTTTGATTCCTTTTTTATTCTTGATCCCTAATTTTTTATAAATATTAGATAAATGAGCTGAAAGTGTTCCTTCGGAAATATTAAGTGCCTGACACAAAAAGGTGAGGAGCTGTAAGGATCTCATAAGTTTCATTAACGGAGAGGAATGACTATAAAAAAACCTCATTAGAAAAATCTAACGAGGTTTTTTTTATTCGATACTGAAGATGACCCGCTCGGTCTGTTCCTTGAGATCCTCCAGATTGGTGTTATTGTAAATAAGACAGTCTGCGAGTTTGATCTTATCTTTTTCAGGCATCTGCTTTTCCATAATGGATTCTACTTCGCGATAAGTTTTTCCGTCTCTGTCCATTACCCTTTTGGTTCTGATGTTATCCTCTGCGGTCACCAAAAGAGATTTGTAGCACTGCTTGTTGAGTTTTAATTCAAATAATAATGCAGTTTCTTTGAAGACTAAATATTTAGTCTGTTTCATCAGCCAATTTTCAAAATCAATCTTTACAGCTGGATGAATGATTTCATTTAATTCATGCAGCAGGTCTTTATCAGTAAAAACTTTTTCTGCTACATACTTTCTGTCATAAAGGCCATTCGCATCATAAGCTCCTTCGCCCAGTAATTCTTTGATCTTGATCTTGAGGTCTTCACTCTCATTGACAATGGCTTTAGCCCTGTCGTCGGAGTAATAGACAGGAAACCCGAACTCTTCTATAAAGTGGGCTACGGTAGTCTTTCCTGAACCTATACCACCGGTAAGCCCGATGATCTTGGGTGATGGTTCCGGTTCTGCTTTCTGTGTTTCTGAATGTAATTCTTCCATAATCAAAAATTAATATCCAAATACATCATTAAAACTGTGAATCTGATCCAGTCTTACCCCTTTCTCAGTCATTTTAAGACTTGCCAGTTCGTTGTGGGCATCGTGTTCAAAGAACAGTAGATATTCATTGTCTACACACTGCTTCAGGAATTTTCCTTTTTCTTCCATGGTAAGAAGCGGTCTTGTATCGTATCCCATTACATAGACCTGGTTGATATGTCTTGCAGTAGGAATAAGGTCTGCAGCGAAAACGATAGTTTTTTCCTGGTATTGGATGACAGGAAGCATTTGCTTTTCCGTATGTCCGTCTACGAAGATCACATCCATTTTTAGATCCGGAGCAAAACCATAGTTTCCGGTAGTCGGAAGGGGTAGAAAGTTTAGCTGCCCGCTTTCCTGTATAGGCAGGATATTTTCCTTCAGGAAACTTGCTTTTTCTCTGGGATTGGGTTCTGTAGCCCATTGCCAATGGTTTTCATTGGTCCAGAAATGAGCATTTTTAAAAGCAGGTCTGTATCCTGTTCTTTCATCATTCCATTCAATGGCGCCACCGCAATGATCAAAGTGCAGGTGAGTAAAAAAAACATCAGTGATGTCTTCTTTTACAAAGCCAAACTTTTTAAGGTTTTTATCAAGACTGTCATCTCCCCAAAGCGAATAATGCCCGAAAAATTTGTCGTCCTGTTTATTGCCAAGACCGCAATCTACAAGGATCAGTTTTTTGCCGTCTTCTATAAGTAGGGATCTTGTTCCCAGTTCAATTAGGTTTTTTTCGTCTGCAGGATTGGTTTTTTCCCACAAACTCTTTGGGACGACTCCAAACATGGCACCGCCATCCAGTTTAAATTTTCCACATTGTATTGGATATAGCTTCATATATATTTTGATTATTATTTTCTTATTAATTTCATCTTTTCGGCAATCTTTCTGCCGTTCTCATCCGAATTCTCAAGCTCTGAAATGATATTTTGAAAATCATGCTCCTTTCTGTTCTGAGAGAGTTTCTGTTTGATGAATATTTCTGTCGGAATTATTTTCAGCCCGAAAGCACCTTTCATTTCTTTTTCCACAAATTCCTTTCCCATATCTTTTACCATCACCGGACATTTCTGGAAATTTTCATATTTGGACGTTAGCTTATCCAGATGCTGATAAAGTTCTCCAGGATTCATGAGCTGTACTGTTCCATGAATCTGTACGGCTTCATAATTCCATGTCGAAACATTCATGTGATCATACCAACTGCTCGAAATATAGGCATGAGCCCCCAGAAAATCACAGAGAACTTCATCCCCGTCCTTTAATGTTTTGGCCTGAGGATTGGCTCTTGATATGTGAGTTTCCACATACATATTTTCAGGATCATCTTCATTAAGAATCATCATCGAATGAGTTGCCCTTATTTTTTCAGCAGAAGAAATAAGTAAGGCAAAAGCATTTTCTCTGATAATTTCTTTCATCAGGTCAAAATCTTCGCTTCTGTATAGTTTTGGAATAAACATACAATATTAAAATAATTCTCCAGGACTTTTCGGTCTGGATATGTTTAAATGCTGGTAAGCTTTATCGGTTACTTCTCTTCCTCTTGGTGTTCTGATAATAAATCCTTCCTGGATCAAAAAAGGTTCGTAAACCTCTTCCAGAGTTTCAGGGTTTTCAGCAATTGAGGTAGCCAGCGCTGAAATTCCTACAGGCTTTCCTTTAAAATTTTCAATCATCACACGCATGATTTTATTATCCATTTCATCCAGGCCAAACTCATCCACATTAAGAGAGTTCAATGCATATTTTGTAATATTGATCTCAATTTCTCCGTTTCCTTTGATCTCAGCAAAATCACGTACCCTTCTTAGCAAAGCATTCGCAATCCTGGGTGTTCCCCGGCTTCTTCTGGCGATTTCTATCGCTGCATCTTCATAAATCTTAATTCCTAAAACCCGCGAACTTCTCTGAATGATCATCGATAAAAGCTCTACAGAGTAGTATTCAAGCCTGCTTTGAATCCCAAATCTTGCCAGCATGGGCTTCGTCAGCATACCACTTCTTGTTGTGGCTCCTACCAGCGTAAAAGGATTCAGCCCGATTTGAACACTTCTTGCATTAGGGCCGGTTTCCAGCATAATGTCAATTTTATAATCCTCCATAGCGGAATACAGGTATTCCTCCACAATAGGAGATAAACGGTGAATCTCATCAATAAAAAGAACATCATTCTCCTCCAGATTGGTAAGTAAACCTGCTAAACTTCCCGGTTTGTCCAAAACCGGACCGGAGGTAATTTTACAGCCTACACCAAGCTCATTGGCAATGATATTGGCTAAAGTTGTCTTACCCAGACCTGGAGGACCATGCAAAAGAACATGATCAAGAGCTCCACCCCTTTTTTTGGCAGCACTTACAAAAACTTCAAGGTTTTCCAAAGTCTTTCTCTGCCCCGCAAAGTCCTTAAAACTCTGGGGACGGATCTGCTCTTCCTGCATTAGCTCTTCCTGTGAGTAGTTTTCCCTGTCTGGATGTAAAAAATCTGGCATTAATTCATTTCATTTACCTCAAAGATAACAAATTTAGACTAAGGTTAAGGTTTAGACTGAGAAAATTCAGGGATTGAAAAAAGCCTGAGATAGAGGCTGAGGTGAAGGTAAAGGCTAACTTGGATTTAGAGGATTAATTTATTTTAAGTATTTTTGAGAGTAAATTAATTATAAACAAGCGGTAGCTTAATCTTAGATCAATGAAGTTAATAGGACCCTTTAAACAGATAGTAACGTTAGCAGACCTTCCACTGAGAGGAAAATTATCTGATGAACAATTACAAGTTATTACGGACGGAGGAATTGTAGTAAATGACGGTAAAATTCAGAAAATCGGAAACTTCGAGGTATTGAAATCTGACCATCAGAATATAGAGGTTGAAACCATTGATGGAGAGCAGATTGTTCTTCCGGGATTGGTAGATTCTCATACCCATATCTGTTTCGGAGGAAACCGGGCTAATGATTTTGCAATGCGAAACGCAGGGAAGACCTATCTGGAAATTGCTGAAAGTGGGGGAGGAATCTGGAGCTCTGTACAGCATACAAGAAATGCTTCAGAAGAAGAATTATTGAGAACGCTACTGGAAAGAATAAAGTTTCTGATCTCATTAGGAATCACGACCATTGAAATAAAAAGTGGTTATGGATTAGATGTGGAAAATGAGTTGAAAATGCTCAGAATAATAAAAAAAGCACAGGGACAGACAAAAGCCAAGCTGGTTCCTACCTGTCTTTCTGCACACCTGAAACCAAGAGATTTTGACGGAAGTAACGTAGAATATCTAAACTATATCCTTACCGAAATCTTACCTAAAGTAAAAGAAGAAGAGCTTGCTGCCCGAGTAGATATATTTATTGAAAAATCAGCGTTTCAGCCGGAAGAAAGTAAAGATTTTCTTCTTAAAACTAAAGACTTAGGTTTTGATATTACAGTTCATGCAGACCAGTTTACACCGGGAAGTTCAAGAATTGCAGTCGAAGTGGGAGCCAGATCAGCGGACCATCTGGAGGCTACGATTGATGAGGATATTGAGTTTTTAGCACAGTCAGATACAGTCGCTACAGCATTGCCGGGGGCCAGTTTAGGATTGGGTGAGAAGTTTACACCTGCCAGAAAATTACTGGATGCAGGGGCGATCGTGGCTATTGCCAGCGATTGGAATCCTGGTTCTGCGCCCATGGGCAATTTAATTACTCAGGCTTCAATTTTAGCAACGTTTGAAAAATTAACTACCGCTGAGGTATTGGCAGGAATGACATTCCGTGCAGCTTATGCACTGGGTCTTGAAGACATAGGAAAACTTGAAAATGGTAAGAAAGCAGATTTTGTGACTTTTAAAACCGATAATTTTCAGAATGTCCTTTACAACCAGGGGAGCCTGAAAGCAGACCGTGTTTACATTGATGGAAATAAAGCAGAGTAAGTATGGGGATTTTTGATAAGATTCTGGGTAAAAAGAATCCGGAAAAGCAGATAGGAACTTATAAAGAGTTCTGGGATTGGTTTTTGACAAAAGAAAAAACTTTTTTTGAAGTTGTTAAAAACAGAGAACATATTGAAGAGCAGTTTTTTGATATCATGGCTCCTGAACTTTCTAAGATCAATGACGGTTATTATTTTCTGGCAGGAATGTGTAATGAAAATACCGCAGAGCTTATCATTACCGTAGAAGGCGATGTCAAAAAAATGATTTTTGCTGAGGAACTTGTTGCGGCAGCTCCAGAGATCGAAAACTGGAAGTTTACCGCCCTGAAGCCCGAAACAAATATTGAAAATGTAGGCATTCGGATGAATGAATGCGAGTTTACAAAAGACAATATTTACTTCTATTCCAATGAAATAGAAGGCTATCCCGATGAGATTGATCTGGCTTTTGTATATGAAAATTTAACCGAAGAAAACAAAGGTTCAGCTACAACCGGAATTTGTATTTTTCTGGATAATTTCTTAGGTGAGTTGAATTTTGCCACCCAAATCGATACCTTTAGCATTATCGGTAAAAATGAAGCGGAGAAAGAACTGGTTCCTATAGAAAAGTTAAAGGAATTTCTTCTTTGGAGAGAAAGAGAATTTACCGAAAAGTATAAAGACCTGCAGACTTTGGAAAATGAAGATCAGTTTTCTCTTCTTGAGGCAACTTTAGAAAATGGAATGCCCCTCATGGCGACAGTGAATGCTTCTTTGTTAAAGTACGATGCAAAAGCGTCATATCCATGGATCTCAGTCCTTAAAATATCCTATGACGGAAGCAATAATAATGGTTTTCCGGAAGAAAAGGATTACAATACCATGAACATTATTGAAGATTATGCAGCAGAAATTCTGACTCCTGAAAATGGTCATCTGTATATAGGGAGAGAAACGGCAGACAGCTGTAAAAGTATTTATTTTGCCAGCAAAGATTTCAGACAGCCCTCAAAAGTTTTTGATCAGATCATCAAAGACAACCCTCAATATAAAATTTCACTGGAAATTTATAAAGACAAATACTGGCAAAGTTTTGAACACTATAACGTAAATTAAAGCAGATTTTTAGTAAGTCAGGGAAGACGAATGAGACGGTAAAACAACCCTGATTTTTATTTTTTTATATAAGTTTCCTTATATTGTGCCCCCGTTACTGTTGAATCTTTGAAGAAAACAGTAACTTTCTATAGTTCTTAAGTACACTCCTTGATAAGGAAAATAAAACAGTCATATTATTCTTTGAGTACTTCTGCCAGGGCTATGCCAGGTGTCTGTCAATATTAAAATACGAAAAAATAAAGGTGATGAAATTTAAAAATCTAAAGTCTACTTTCAATAAAGGTGTTACTGTCCCAAGTCTCATTTTTATTATCGGAACATGTTTTCTGTCTGCTCTGTATCCCAAGCCTACAGAAAATATTTTAAATGAGATTAAACAGTTTATATTTATTAATCTGAATTGGGTGTATGTCTGGGCGGTCACTTTATTTGTGATCTTTTTAGTGTACCTGTTGTTCAGTAAATATGCGAACATAAAGCTGGGTGCTAACGACAGCAAACCCGAATACTCTTTTTTTTCCTGGATTTCAATGCTGTTTGCAGCAGGAATGGGAATCGGCCTGATTTATTTCAGTGTGGCAGAACCTATGCAGCATTATTCTTCCGAAGTTTTTGCAGATAATCATTACGTGAGCAGAGCAAAGCAGGCCCAGTTATATACCTTTTTTCACTGGGGAATTCATGCCTGGGCTATTTATGGAGTGGTAGGGCTTTCCCTTTCTTACTTTGCGTACCGATACAGACTTCCGCTTTCATTAAGAAGCTGCTTTTATCCATTGCTGAAAGATAAGATTAACGGCAAATGGGGAAATGCAATTGATGTATTTGCGTTATGCTGTACTTTCTTCGGGCTTACCACTACTTTAGGATTTGGAGTGGTACAGATCAGTTCAGGATTAAATATTCTTCACATCACCGCGGAAAACAGTTTTACCAACCAGGTGATTATTGTTATCAGTCTTATCTCGCTTTCCGTTTTTTCTGCGATCAGCGGAGTGGATAAAGGGGTAAAGATTTTAAGCAATATCAATGTAATGAGTGTTATCGTACTCTTACTTTTTGTACTGATATTAGGCCCGACGGTCTATTTGATAGGAAGCTTTACGGATGGATTGGGAAACTATATCAATAATTTTTTCAATCTTACTTTCAATACCCATGTTTACGAAAAAAATGCATTACCATGGTTTTATGACTGGACTATTTTATACTGGGCCTGGTGGATTTCATGGTCGCCTTATGTAGGATTATTTATCGCAAGAATTTCCAAAGGACGCACGATCAGGGAATTTATTCTTGCAGTTTTGGTACTTCCTACATTATTCAATTTTATCTGGATGTCGGTATTCGGGAACAGTGCCATATGGTTCGATCTCAATGTGGCCAATGGAAAATTAAGTCAGATGGCCTCTGATCCCGATGCATTGATGTTCCGGTTTTTAGAATATATGCCTTTGTCAACCCTGACCGGCTTTTTTGTTATCGCCATCATTATTATTTTCTTTGTCACGTCAGCCGATTCGGGAATATTTGTGATGAATAGTATCGCAACTAAAAATTCCAGTAAATCTCCCAAATGGCAGATTGTGTTCTGGGGGATTTTGCTCGCTGTACTTTCTCTTTTACTATTAAACGCTGGAGGATTAAAGGCGCTTCAAAGCATGACTTTAATTACGGCATTACCCTTTTCAATCATTGTACTTTTATTTATAGTCAGCCTGATGAAGGGACTTATGATCGATCAAAAATATTACGACACTAACTTTTCTGCTTCAACCGTTCCATGGTCCGGAGAATTTTGGAAAGAACGTTTAAAAAATATTGTCTCCTTTAAAGATAATTCTTCAGTAGATCATTTTATTCAGATAAAAACAAAAGAAGCCTTTACCGATTTGCAGCAGGAGTTTGCGTCCAATGGGATTGAAGCAAAAATAAATCATTATGAAAATCCTGTCAGAACAGAAATAGAGATTCATCAGGGAGTGGTCAATAATTTTATTTATGGAGTTGAAAATAAAATAAAAACTGTTTCTGAATACATGATCAATGAAGAAAATCTTCCGGATTTGGATGACAAGAAAACCCATTATCCACGATCTTATTTTGGAGATGGAAGGGAAGGGTACGATGTGCAGTACTTTACAAAGAATGAACTGATTTCAGACGTGCTCAAGCATTATGAGCGATTCCTGGAAATTGTGTCAGAAGAGCGCAATGAAATGTTTATCAGCAGTAATGCCAATCAGAAAAAAGAATGATTTAAAGGCAGTATATGACATGAATGACGCATGTCATAGAACGTTTTTGAAATTGTACATACGAGCGTTTTAATATCTAAACAATATTATTTAGATTTACCATATAAAATGCTGTAATAAAATTTAACTTAAAATCTATGTTTCAGGATACTTGGCAAGGCAGATTGGATGGAGAAGAACTTCTTTTCCACAGAATATTTCAGAGAGTCAGAGAAGAACGTAATTATGACAATATCGCAGCGGATGATTTCGTTCTGCATGGTTTTGCCGTAGATGAAGGAGTAAGAAGAAATAAGGGCCGTCAGGGAGCAAAAGATGCTCCTGATGTGATCCGTAAAAATATGTCTAATTTTCCCGTAATACGTCCTGATTTTTCCCTTTTAGATTTTGGAAATGTAACCTGTGAAGACGGTGATCTGGAAAGCACCCAAAACACACTTGCGAAAAACGTATCCAAAGTATTGCTGAAGGGAGGAAAGTCACTTGTTTTTGGTGGAGGTCATGAAGTAACTTACGCTCATTATTTAGGAGTGAAAACAGCGTTTCCGGAACAAAAAATCGGAATTATCAATATTGACGCTCATTTTGACAACAGACAGCCGGAAGAGGGAGTGGGGGCAAGTTCAGGTACAGGATTCTGGCAGATTGCACAGGAAGGGCAGATCAATTCACTGCACATCGGAATACAGAGAAATTCAAATACATTGAAACTGTTTGATACAGCCCATCAGTACGGAATGAAGTACATCCTTGCAGACGAACTCTTTTTTGAAAACCTTCCTTCTATTTATCAGCGTATTGATGAACTTACAGAAAGTGTGGATTTTATCTATCTTACCATCTGTATGGATGTGTTCAACGCATCAATTGCTCCCGGAGTTTCAGCTTCCGCATATAATGGTATCTTTGCAGATACACCTTTTATGCACTTTTACAGGCATATTTTAAAAAGTAAAAAACTGATAGCGCTGGATGCAGCTGAAGTTAATCCTTCGCTTGATATTGAAGACAGAACCGCAAGATTGGCTGCGTGTCTTGTGAATGAATGGTTTATGATCTAGGATAAAATTATATTATTTCGATAGAGAAAATCATTCCTTTATTTACCCTTTAAGGAACAAAATTTGTTACTTTCACGATGCTTTTATAATAAAGGCATTAATAAATTCATTTTTGAATTTAAAACAGAAATTAGATTATGGAACAGTTAATTGAAAATAAGCTTATTAAAGCAGATAAGACATTTTCAGAATGGAGAAAAGTACCGTTTGAAGAAAAGCAAAAGCTGATTGCAAAAGCGGCAGAAATTTTAAAAAATAATTCGGAAAAATTCGGCAGGATCATCACGACAGAAATGAATAAACCTATTTCAGAGTCGATTGCTGAGGTCGAAAAATGTGCATTAATGATGAATTATTATGCAGATGCTGAAAATATTTTAAAACCTGAGAAAGTTGAATCTGAATTTACTTATTCTGAAGTTCATTATGTTCCGAAAGGGGTAATATTAGGCGTAATGCCATGGAATTTTCCTTTTTGGCAGGTGCTGAGGTTTGCGACACCCGCTATTTTATCCGGTAATACTGTAGTTCTAAAACATGCTTCGATCTGTTTCGGAAGCGGAAATGCTATTGAAGAAATCTTCATCGAGGCAGGATTTCCGGAAGGTGTTTTCCAGAATCTGGAAGTAGGACATCAAGCGGTAAAAGAGATTCTTGAGCACGATGCTGTAAAAGGAGTGAGCCTTACAGGTAGCGGAAAAGCAGGTGGAGAAGTAGCTTCAATTGCTGGTTTAAATATCAAAAAATCTTTATTGGAATTGGGTGGAAGTGATGCTTTCATTATTTTCGATGATGCAGATTTGGATGAAGCAGCAAAAGCAGGAGCGAAATCGAGACTGCAAAATTGCGGACAAACATGTACTGCTGCTAAAAGATTTATTATTGATGAAAAAATTGAAGATGAATTTTTACCGAAATTCATTGAAGAATATAAAACCTATGAAGTTGGAGATCCTTTAAATAAGGAAACTAAGTTAGCGGGAATGGCAAGACCGGATCTGGCTGATGAGCTGGAAGCTCAATTCAATCGGGCATTGGAAAATGGTGCTGAAATTATTATTCCTTTGGAAAGAATTTCTGAAAATGAATTTAAACCTGGTTTAATCCGCGTTCAGGAAGGAAATCCTATTTTAAAAGAAGAGCTTTTTGGACCACTGGGAATGGTGATGATTGCTAAAAGTGATGAAGAAGCTTTACAAATGGCTAATGATATTCCTTTTGGACTTTCCAATTCCGTTTGGACGAAAAAAGCAGACCGTCAGTTATTTTTTATCGAAAACCTGGAATCAGGAACGGTTAATATCAACAGAATGACGAGTTCTGATCCCCGTTTTCCATTCGGTGGAAGCAAGGGTTCAGGATATGGAACAGAGCTGTCGTTATTGGCTTTAAAGGAGTTTGTAACAGCAAGAACGATCGTAGGCAACTAGTTGTAAGAAGTACAATGTAAAAAGTACAATGTAAAAAGTATTAATGCATTAATGTAACATTTACAGTCATTCAATATAAAAAATCCCGGAAATATCTATTTCCGGGATTTTTGTATGCTTGTCAAAAAGTAATTTTGCTTATTGCTTATTGCTTATTGCTTATTGCTTATACTGTTGTCAGTCTCAGGGTATTCGTTTTTCCACCTTCGTAAGATGGAGTAGCATTGATGTTGATGACAAAATCTCCGCTTTCTATATAACCATGGTTATGCGTAAGCATATTTACCTGAATGATGGTCTCATCAGTAGACTTTTTCATGTCGTAATAGTAAGCATGAACTCCCCAAAGAAGGTTCAGCATGGTGATCACTCTTCGGTTTCCACTGTAAACGATGATCTGAGAATTTGGTCTGTGAGCGGCAAGCTGGAATGCTGTATATCCTGAGTGGGTAAGGGTTACAATTGCAGAAACATTGGTTGTTTTAGCAATTCTTACGGCTGCAAGACAAACTCTGTTGGTGATAAATCTCTCATCGATGCAGTTGTAATCTTTTTCGATAGGTTCATTTTTATGTTGGTAAAAATGAGTCGTCTCAATATTCTTTACAATTTTGGTCATGTTTTCAACAACCTGAATCGGATATCTACCTACAGAAGTTTCTCCTGAAAGCATCACTGCATCCGCACCGTCCAATACAGAGTTGGCAACGTCATTTACTTCCGCTCTTGTAGGCGTAAGGCTGTTGATCATTGTTTCCATCATCTGCGTAGCGATAATAACCGGCTTTGAATAGAATCTTGCTTTTTCTACCAGGTTTTTCTGGATAGCAGGAACTTCTTCCATAGGAACTTCCACACCAAGGTCACCACGGGCAACCATCAGTCCGTCACATTCCAATAGAATTTCGTCAATATTTTTAACGCCTTCCGGCTTTTCAATCTTAGCAATGATCGGAGTTTTGAACTTTCCGTTGGGATGGCTCTCGATCAGTTTTTTCAGGTCAATGATATCCTGAGCGTGACGAACGAAAGAAAGAGCGATCCAGTCAACCTCCATGTCAAGCATGAAATTAGCATCCTGAATATCCTTTTCCGTTAAAGCAGGAAGTGAAACATTCGTGTTAGGCAGATTAACTCCTTTTTTAGAACTAAGAGGCCCTCCCTGAATGGTCTTTGCTTTTACGGTATCTATTTGGTTAGTTTCAATAACCTCCAACATTAGCTTTCCGTCATCAATAAGGATTTTCTCCCCAACTTTTACGTCCTGAGGAAACTGCTGGTAAGTCATGTAAACCTTAGTGGAATCACCTTCTATTTTCTCATTGGTAAATGTAAGGATGTCTCCAGGGTTAAGGTATGAACCTTCTTTAACAACGCCTACTCTCAGTTTTGGCCCCTGAAGGTCTCCTAAGATTCCTATAGAGTAGCCATATTCCTTATTAAGCTCTCTGATAATTTCAATATTATTTCGAACTAAGTCATAGTCTGCATGTGAAAAATTTATTCTGAAAATATCAACACCCGCTTTCATCAGTCCTAACATTACCTCCTTCGATGACGAAGCAGGTCCTAGTGTTGCAATAATTTTTGTCTTCTTTAAATACTTATTCATAATACTGGATAATTTGATAAAGTTCCTCTTCAGAACTCAGTGTATAATCTTGTATCGGAAACACAAGATTTTCCGGGAGCAAAATTACGGAAAAATCAGGAATTTGTTCCGAAGTATGCAGAATATATTCTACATCTACCTGATTATTTAATAAAAATTTAATATTTTCTTCTTCTGTGAAGAGCTCAGTCTGCAGTTTTTTTTGCTTACTTTCCGAAGACCGGTTTGATATGAATGTAAAACATGTCTTTGTAAACTTATGATAAGCTTCAAATCTCGGAAAATGATAGTCGTAATAAGCCCCGTGAATAATCACATCTTTCTTTCTGGAAAAGGTAAGGCCGTTAAGTTGATTTGTTTTGTAGAAAAACTCATGAGCAGGTACATCTTTTGCTAATCTTACCAATCCTATGGCAATATCTTCAAATTCTGTATCATCCAGATCATAAAGTTTTTGGATTTCCAAGTATGTTTTCTTTTTTGTTTAAAATATAAAATGCTCTCTGCGCTGCTTTTTCTTCTGCTTTCTTCTTGGAAGTTTCCGTTGCGTTGGCGATTTTTTCATCTCCCAACCAGACGTGGCATCTGAATACAACCGCTTTATTGGCCTGGACCTCTTCGCAGGTTTCGTATTTTATATTTACTTTTTTCTTCTGACTCCATTCGAGCAGAAGACCTTTATAACTTACAATTTTATTTTCAAGCTTATTAATTTCAGTGGGCGTCAGCAATCTTTCCAGAATGATCCTTTTGCAGGCGTCATAATGGAAGTCGAGATAGACGGCACCGATGAGTGCTTCAAATAAATTTCCGGAAATATTCTCGCCCAATGCTGCAGATCCCTGCTTCTGCAAAAGATCGATGAGCTTTAGGTCTTCACCTAATTTATTAAGATTCTTCCTATTAACAATTTTAGATTTCATCTGAGTCAGATAACCCTCATTAGCCTGAGGATAGGTCTGGAACAGATGACAGGAAATAATTGTACCCAAAACAGAATCCCCCAAAAATTCAAGTCGTTCGTAATTGCTGTCTTGATTTTTAGAAGAACTTTTTAAAGAAAAAGCTTCGCGGTAAAGAGCAACATTCTGAACCTCTGCACCCAGCATTTTTTTCAGCTCGGTACTGAGAAAGTAGTCTCTTTCCGTTAATTTTCTTTTTCTTTGTCTGAGAAGGAATTTAGAAAAGTATTTCTGTAACTCCATTCATTGAATTTAGATTTTCTTAAATAGAACGCAAGCGTTATGCCCGCCAAATCCAAAAGTATTGCTCATGGCTACTTTTACATCTTTCTTAACAGCGTCTTTGAATGTGAAATTCAATCTTCTGTCAATATTTTCATCATCAGTAAAATGGTTGATGGTAGGCGGAACGATACCATGAATAATTGTTCCTAATGCAGCGATAGCTTCAATAACTCCAGCAGCACCCAAAAGGTGGCCTGTCATTGATTTTGTAGAATTAATCTGAATATCAAAAGCGTGCTCGCCAAATAATCTCGAAATTGCGTTGGATTCTGCAATGTCTCCTAATGGAGTAGAGGTACCATGCATGTTGATATGGTCTACTTCATCAGCAGTTAAGCCTGCGTCTTCCAAACAATTTTTCATTACCAGATAAGCTCCTAAGCCTTCAGGATGAGGGGCCGTCATATGATGTGCATCTGCACTCATACCGCCTCCCAGTAATTCTGCATAAATGGTAGCACCACGTTTTACCGCGTGCTCATATTCTTCAAGGATAATAGAACCTGCACCTTCGCCCAGTACAAAACCATCTCTGTCTTTGTCAAAAGGTCTTGAAGCTGTAGTAGGATCATCATTTCTTGTAGAAAGTGCCATCATCGCATTAAATCCACCGACACCACTTGCTGTAACGGCGGCCTCAGAGCCTCCGCATACAATCACATCAGCTTTTCCAAGCTGGATAATCATCATGGAATCAATTAAAGCATTGGCTGAAGATGCACAGGCTGATACCGTAGTATAATTCGGCCCGTGAAAGCCATACTCAATTGAAATATGTCCAGGAGTAATATCCGCAATCATTTTAGGAATAAAGAAAGGGTTGAATCTTGGAATTTCCGTATTCGCCCATCCTAAAACTTCAGTTTCGAAAGTTTCTAAACCTCCGATTCCTGAACCCCAAATTACGCCGACTCTGTTTTTATCTACATTGTCTTCCATAATTCTGGAGTGTGCTACCGCTTCTCTTGCGGCTACAAGCCCAAGTTGAGTATTTCGGTCCATTTTCTTTGCCTCTTTCTTATCGAAATGTTGCAATGGATCGAAGCCTTTTACTTCGCAAGCGAACTTAGTTTTAAAGTTTTTGGCATCAAAAAGAGTAATCGGAGCAGCACCGCTCTCACCTTTAAGAAGATTTTCCCAGTATTCTTTTGCATTATTTCCAATCGGTGTTATTGCGCCAAAACCGGTTACAACTACTCTTTTTAATTCCATAAACTTTTAAAATTTTCTTTTTTGTTGAAGAATATTATTTATTTACTACTTCTTCGATGTAAGCGATAGCGTGCCCTACAGTAGTAATTTTTTCAGCCTGATCATCAGGGATTTGAATATTGAATTCTTTTTCAAATTCCATGATTAACTCAACTGTATCCAATGAGTCAGCTCCTAAATCGTTTGTGAAGCTAGCTTCAGGAGTTACTTCTGTTTCTTCAACGTCAAGCTTATCAGCGATGATAGCTTTTACTCTTGATGCAATGTCTGACATAGTAAATTATTTTTTTAATTGTTAGATGGTGCAAATATATAAAATTCTTCACGATAAAACATTTTTTTAGTCTTTTTTGTGGGTAGACTATACTTATTTTATAGTGGAAAGTTTTAGTGTTTTAGTTTTCAGGTATTTATGTTTACTATGCAAATCATAAGTAAATTTAAGATCAGGAAGAGGTGAAAAAGCTTGATGAAACATGATGAATTGTAGGTTTTTTGATTCAGAAAAGATGAACCTGACAGGAATAAAGACCATTTTAATTGGTGATAACGGGCAGGGAAAAAAAAGTATTTTGAAATTTTTGTTCATAGAAGTTGAGCTAATTAACAAAGCAGAATTGAGCTGTTTAACAAAACGATTGGTTTGATATTGTAAGAACTTTGTCTCTATAAATTAAACCAAACAATATGAAACGAATAGACCGGGCCTATATCAACGGTGAATTTACCGCAATGAACGGAACAGAAGTATTTGATCTTATCAATCCGTCCAATCATGAAAAAATTGGAGAAGTGGTTTTAGGAGATGATAATGACACTAAAAAAGCAATTGCAGCAGCGAAGGAAGCTTTTAAAACTTTTTCTAAAACAGGGATAGAAGTGCGGATTGAGATTTTAAAAAAATTAAAAAAAGCCGTAGAAAAAAGAGAGAGTGAGCTTATTGAAACGATGATTCTTGAATATGGAGGAACGCGGCAGTTCTGTACTGCAGGTGTTCAGAATATGATAGGTGCTTTTGATCATATGATCGAAACACTGCACGATTTTGAATTTGAGAGAAAAGCTGGAAATACCCTTGTTCAGATGATGCCCGTCGGGGTGGTGGGTATTATCACTCCCTGGAATTCCAGCAACGGTTTTATATGCAGTAAATTTGCAACAGCGGTTGCAGCAGGCTGTACAGTTGTTGTAAAACCCAGTGAAATGAGTGCGCTTCAGACTCAGCTTTTGATAGAATGTTTTCACGAAGCTGGTTTGCCGAAGGGAATTTTCAATGTAGTGAATGGATTGGGAAGTGTAGTGGGGAATGAAATGGTAAATCACCCTGATATTGCCAAAATATCTTTTACAGGTTCTACCCAAACCGGAAAAATGATTGCTAAAGGAGCAGTAGACAGTATGAAAAGGGTAACTCTGGAACTTGGTGGAAAATCACCCAATATTATTCTGGATGATGCAGACTTTAAAAAGGCAATTCCTCAGGCTGTTTTTGGAGCGTATATGAATAGTGGACAAGCCTGTATTGCACCCACCCGTTTATTGGTTCCTGCGTCAAGACTGGAAGAGGTGAACAGGCTGGCAAAAGAAACGGCGCTTGACGTGATAGTTGGAAATCCTGCTAATGTAAATACCCATGTAGGTCCAATGGTTTCTGAAAAACAATATGAACGGGTGCAAAACTATATTCACTTAGGTTTGGAAGAAGGAGCTGATTTATTGGCTGGCGGTCCTGGAAAACCGGAAGGTCTTGAAAATGGAAATTTTGTGAAAGCGACCATATTTACCAATGTCCGAAACAATATGCGTATTGCGCAGGAAGAAATATTTGGTCCCGTACTTTCCATCATTTCTTATCAAAATGAAGAAGAAGCAATTTCTATTGCCAATGATACTCCTTATGGATTGGCTGCCTATGTGACTTCTTCTGACGAGAGACGTGCCCTGAAGGTAGCCTCTCAAATTGAAGCAGGAAGAGTTTGTGTTAATGGTTTTAAACATGATCCGTTAGCGCCATTCGGTGGATTTAAACAGTCGGGGATTGGAAGGGAATTTGGCGTGTTCGGTTTGGAAGAATACGTGGAACCTAAATCAATTTTAGTGTAAACAAACATTAAAAAATCTTATATTGAACAGTCAAGTCAGCGTTTTTTTGACTTGACTTTAATCTATAGAAAATGTCTGAAAATATCGATTACATCAATTATTCCTGCTACTTTACTGTTTTTCGTGAAGGGGAACAGTTTGTTTCTTACAATGCCTTATCGATGGTCATCTCAGGAGAAATGGAACTTAATGACGGAATACACAGGAGAATTTTCCGAAGTGGAGATGTATATCTGGTGAGGAAAAACCAATTATTGAAATTTCTTAAAAAACCTGGTGAAGAAGCCGGATTTAAATCTCTGTCTATCCGGTTTGATGATGATATGCTGAAGGATATGAGTGAGGAAGAACACTTTAATCTTCCGGAAAGAATAAAAACTCCAGCTTTTATCGATGTATCAGAAGTGAAGCATCTGAAATACTTCATGGAATCTCTGTTGCAATATCAGGATTTGCTCGAAAATAAATCTCCCGAACTGGCTTTATTGAAACAGAAAGAAGCTTTAATTCTTCTTTTTACGCATGACCATTCCATGAAGAATATTCTTTATGATATTTCTGATCCGTATAAAATAGATCTCGAAGGTTTTATGCTGAAGAATTATCATTTTAATGTGAAACTCGACCGTTTTGCCTACCTGACAGGAAGAAGTCTGGCGGCTTTTAAACGGGATTTTGAAAAAATATTCGGAACTGCACCCAGAAAATGGCTGCTTGAAAAGAGATTGGAGGAAGCTTATTATCTTTTGCAGAAAGGAAAGAAAGCAACTGAAATTTATCTTGAACTCGGGTTTGAAGATCTTTCTCACTTTTCATTTACATTCAAGAAGCAGTATGGATTGCCGCCGAGCAAGCTTTCTCTATAGCTTTTATAATGAAAACACAGAGCCTTCGGTATTTTAACTGAAGGCTTTTTTGTTATGAAAATACTCTGTCATTCAGTAATGAGCTTTAACCGGGAAATCAATGTTTCCAACCGTTAAAACATTAGCTTCATCGAAAATAATTCTGATTCATACCTGACCGGTCTACTTTTGAACCATAAAATTTAGACAATCATGCAAAAATCAGGTTTGACAGCAGTATTTTTTTTGACATTTTCTTTGATCAATGCTCAAAATACATTCGGTGAAAAACAAAAAACAATTCAGAATGGGGTTGAAAAAACTTCCGAAATCAAAGAAGTAGTAGTCACAGCCAACCGGAAAAAAACTTTTGAAAGAAAAATAGACCGTTTTGTGTTCAATACAGAGAATTCGATCGCTTCAAAAGGAGCGGACGGACTTGATGTTCTTGCTGCGACCCCGATGGTAAAAGCTGATGATGAAGGGAATATTGAGATTGTAGGAAAAAGTTCAGTATCAGTAATGATCAATGATAAACCGGTGAATCTTTCCGGAAAAGATCTGGTTTCTTATCTGAAGACAATCCGTTCAGAAAATATAGGCAGGATAGAAGTGATAACCACGCCACCCGCTAAATACGAAGCACAGGGCAACAGCGGAATTATCAATATTGTACTCAAGCAAAATACAAGTTTAGGGTTCAGCGGAAATATTTCTACAAGCTATCAAAGAAAATCAAGAAACGGATATTCTAACAACGGTTCCTTCAATTATCAATCGAAAAAGATCAATACGTCTCTGAGGCTGTCACAATTTAATAATGAAAAAAAGGCACAGGAGAATCTCTCCGTCAATGCAGATCATAGATTACAGAGTGAAAGCAGAAGATTAGATAGAAACAAAGGCTATGCAATCAATTACAGTATTGATTATGCTCTTAATGCAAAAACATCCCTGGGTGCCATCTTTAATTATTCTGATACCCGAACCGGAAATGATACTCAGAATTTTTCAAAGTATTACCAGGAAGCAGCATTGGATTCGATGGTCATCTCGGATACCTATACGGCCGGGAGAATGAAAAATACACAGTTAAACATGTATTATGAAAAAAAACTGGACAGCCTGGGAAAAAAGCTTTATGTGGGAGGGAATGTATTTGGAAGTAATAATACAAGTCCATTCTCATTAGCTTCTCAGTCTGAAAACACTGGAGTAAACTATCATATCAATTCAGATTACCAATACAGAATTTATTCCGGGCAGGTGGATTTTTATCTTCCTTTCAAAAATTTTACAGGAGAGATTGGTGGAAAATATACAAGGTTCAATACAGATACAGGTTTGGACTTTTTTGTAAACGATAATGGAATGCTGCAATATGATGAGAATCGGAGCAATGCTTTTGCGTACCATGAAAATAACTGGGCTTCCTATATGACCGTATCAAAAAAAATAAGCGACCAATGGGAAGGAAAAGCCGGATTGCGGTATGAATACACATCACTGAATGGTATTTCACGCGATGCTATGGGAGTGAAAAATGAGTATGGAAAATGGTTTCCAAGTGTGTATGTTGCCTATAAACCGGATATGAAACATATTTTTACTTTAAGTTATTCCAAAAGAATCACGCGTCCTGATGGAAGAGCCCTTAATCCCTCCACCATATATATTAATCCTTATTCTTACGTAACAGGAAATCCATATCTGAAACCCTCTTTCAGTAATAATTTTGAACTGGGGTATGTTTTTAAAAGCAAATTTTCCATGACAGCGTATTACCAGTCCAGTAAAGATAATTTTGGACAGATTGTTGGTCTGAAAGGTGCTGCCAATACTGTAAATTATCTTAATAATTACGACGAAACAGCAATAGGAATCAATACTACATTTTCGGGGACATATTTCAAAAGATGGGATATATACGCCTCGGCCAATTATGCGTATGTGAAGTCTAAAGGTCTGGCAGAACAGGTACAGGGATTAAACTCACATTCTTTATATTATTCAATCAACAATACCATTCATCTCAATGCCGGTAAAACATTTTCTTTCCTGTTGAACTTCTGGAACTTTCTGCCACATACCAAAGGAAATTTTGAATTCCAAAACACCTCGAATCTTTCTTCCGGTCTGAGAATGGCTTTCATGGATAAAAACCTGCAGATCAATATGACTGTTCAGGATATTTTCAAAGGGATGAAATTCAGAGGGAAGGCTTATTACAGCACCTATTCTACCTATTCCAATAATTATTATGATGCCAGAACTTTTACCATCAGTGCCACCTATCAGTTTGGAAACAACAAAGTAAAAGGAAACAGCAAACAGATAAAACTCGAAGAGGCAGACCGCGCCAACTAATACCATCGAATACATTTTCCTGTTCCTGATTTCATTTCAAAAAAAACTTAAATTATTTTTATTAATCTTACTTTTGGAGGAAGGTTTCAGGACATACCGGACAGTACATTCTGTCCGGTAACTCTATACCCACACAATACGACTATAAAAATCATGAATCAGCCAAGCCAGTCTGTTACCCCATTTTTAGAGAAGATCTCAAAACTCGATTTTGACAGATATTATACACCAGTTATCAGGATCATCTGCCACATTGTTGTATGGATGTTTTTTTCTGTATTGCTTTTCCTGAATTACAGGGTAGAACTTCATCTTCCGTTTGATTCAAGTTTTCTGTTGACAGCAAGAGGGACGGTGAATAATATGGTTGTATTTTACCTGTTTTTCTACGGCATTGTTCCTAAGATGTTTAAGAGTAATACCTTAGGCATTGTTTTACTTTTAATAGGTCTGCCGCTATGTGTTTATATCTGGCTTTCTGTGAATTATCTGCAATTGTTAGCCATGCATTCTCTTGGAATTGACATCCATAGCGGCCCGCTTAAAAATGTGGTGAGTAAAAATGCATCCCAGACTTTTGCCAAGGCGCTTTCCTTTGAGAATGTTTTTGGAAATGCTATGTTGGTCATCTATTCGTTTTCACCCACTTTTGTAATTAAAATAATTTTTGATATTACCAGACTGTTTAACCGAACCATCTATTTTCAGAGGCAGACATCGGAACTTCAATTGCAGAACCTAAGTATCGAAAAAGACTTTCTGAAGGCACAGCTCAATCCTCATTTTCTGTTTAATACCATGAACAATTTATATGGGCTGGTTGTGAAAAGAGATCCTGCTGCTCCTGACACCGTCATCAGTATTTCAGATTTAATGGCCTATACACTCTATGAATCCAATACAGAAAAAGTCTCTATGGAAAAAGAACTGGAATTTATCCGGAATTATTTTTCACTCGAAAAGATGAGGTATTCTGCTGATAAGGATATTCAGCTGAATATTGATGTTCCCCATGAAGTACAGCATATATTGATTGCTCCGCTTCTTACTTTTACTTTTATAGAAAATGGATTTAAATATGGATTAAAAAGCAACGGGCAAAACTTTTTAAAGGTTCATATTCGTTTTGTTGAAAATATTTTCTATTTTTCAATTGAAAATGATAAGGATGCAAAAACCACTGGCAGCCATATTCTGGGAGGTATAGGAATCAAAAATATCAAAAAAAGATTAGACCTTCTTTATCCTGATCAACATCAACTCACCATAGAAGACAGAGAAACGTCTTATTTTGTTTCGCTCTCTATAAATTTGACTTAAATGAACGGAAAATTACGATGCATTGTTATTGACGATGAGCCGATTGGCAGAGAACTGATTGTTGATTTTGTAAAAACAGTTCCTTTTTTGGACTTACTGGATTCGTACGAAGATCCGGTAGAAGCGCTGGCTTATCTTCAGGACAGCGAGGTCGATCTTATTTTCAGTGATATCCAGATGCCTAAAGTAAATGGAATAGAACTGATACGGTCACTTCCAAAACAGCCAGCCGTAATATTTGTAACCGCACACAGAGATTTTGCTTTGGAAGGTTTTGAAGATGGAGTAGTAGACTATCTTGTAAAACCTGTAGCCTACAGTCGTTTCCTTAAAGCGGCAAACCGGGCGAAAGAACGGATACAGACATTATCTCCCGCAGGTAAATCCATTGCTCCTGAAATACCGCAAAATAAAGAAGAGTTTAGTGACCGGATTTTTATTAAGGTCAATGGGAGGTTGGTAAAAGTAATATTGTCCGATATTCTTTATGTAGAAGCGTTGGGAGACTATCTTAAAATAGTTACTGATACAGAATCATTCACTACACTGGCCACATTAAAATCTATGGAAGAACTTTTAATGCCTCCTGTGTTCTTAAGGGTACAGCGTTCTTTCATTGTAAAACTCGCCTCAATCAAATCCATTTCCGGAAATGTTATTGAACTCAATAATGGGAAAACCATCACCATTGCCACCACAAAAAAAGAGGAACTTTTTAGTCTGCTGGGAATTTAATTTTTGACTGTACATCAATAATCCTGCTTATTTCTTCAATAAACTGCGTATAGGAGACCTGTCCGGTTAATATTCCGATGGAGAAACGGTATTTATTGCCGAGTCGGATAAGAATGATGTCTTTAGGAAGAAATAATGATATGACAATGACAACGGAACCATTTCTGACGTGCTTTTCAAGATCATGATGTACTATAGTTTTGGAATCGATATCCCAAAATATAATCTGCTGTTCTCTATTATTTTCTGCTCCTTCAGATTGTAAAAACAAGCAGGGAGCTGATTTGATAAAAGTTTCAATTTTATTATAAATAACAGGGTTGTCCGAAATTATTTGGCAGTGGATCCACATAAGCATATGATTATTCTGTGACCAAATTTGGACTATTAAAATTTTTTAATCAAAATACTTCGGCAGAATGGAATGCCTGTCCGGTGAAAGACAATTTTATTGGGATGAACGTATATTCGTTATGATTTACAGAAGTATTGGATCCCGGTATTCATTTGTAAATTTTTCCTGAACAAGATCTTCAGTTTCAGATAAAATGTCGTCCAGATGATCCGGCTTATATTGCAGTCCTAATTCACTGAGTGCTTTTTTTGTGTTTTTCCCAATCTGTCCATCAAGGTTCCCGATCTCTTTTCCAAGTCGGATAAGATTCGCCTGGATCATAGCCTGTTTTTGGTTTTCTCCAAAGAAATCTACATACACTCCGATAGAAAGAATAGCACTTGCTGCAGCGGCTTTGTAAGGTTTGAAATTTGTTCCTTTGCCTTGGGTATAATAATCATAAATGATCTGATGGCTTCCTCGGCATTCAAAATGCCAGGATTCAGAAAGATTTTTTTTCGGTTCATTAATGATCGGAACGACTCCATATTTACGGGCTATTTTCCAGAAATCGGATAATGAGATTTTTATGGCACCTAAATCAAGGTCAAAAGCTCTTCCGGATTCATGAAAACTTCCTCCGGGAGCGGGGCTGAAGGCTTTCTTTTTCCCGGATAGATAGTCGTTATGGGATTGTGTCTGCATTTCGTAGCTTCTGAAAAGGTCACTCAGTATTAGTTTTCCTCCTTTTGCTGAAAGGTCAGTAGAAATATTAAGCAGTGCAGTAAAGGTATCAGCCGTGCATCTCGCCATTCGTTGAGGTAAAGGAAGTAGATCTCCCAATTTGTTTTTATAGATTGAAATAATCTCAATCGGGAATAAGGGTGATTTCATAATGACTGTATTTAATGTAGTGTTGAATTGTAAGCCTTTCGTTCGATTGATAAGCCAATACGAACGTTGTTAAGATACTTTACCAAATGTAAGATGATTATTTTCGGTAACAATACTCCTTTTGTGTAGTTTTTGGGACTTTCTTTTATTCGTTTTTTCTTCCACTGCAGTTTAAAGATAATCATTTTCATACTGATTTAAAAACAGATAGACATTTTTTAATTTTTATGAGTCAAATTTTTCATACATTTGCATAACTAGTTATGTAATTAGTTATGTTAATGTTGAATTTGAAATAATTTATATCTCTCATACATCTAAATAAGAAGTGAAAAGCTTCCCTAACAAAAGTGAATCCTATTAAACAGAAAAAATACGTATATGGACTTTTTTAACAGAACCGGTAAAATGGCTTTAGGCAGCAGATTACGCCTGTTGACCGGCATGGTAACAGATGATGCCGCAAAAATTTATGAGTTGTATGATACCGATTTTTCCCCTAAGTGGTTTCCGGTATTCTTTGTTTTGTTTGAGGACGGAGAAAAAACGATCACTGAAATTGCAGAACAGATTGGACATTCTCAGCCGTCAGTGACCAAAATCATCAAAGAAATGGCCAGCGCAGGATTGGTTCAGGATAATCTCAAGTCAAAAGACAAGCGTAGAAATGTAGCCGGACTTACAGAAAAGGGTAAAGTATTGGCCGAAAAAATGATGAGCATTCAGTGTGCTGATATAGATGTGGCGATTGACGGTATTATTTCAGAAGCAACACACAATCTTTGGGATGCCATCGCTGAATGGGAATTTTTGCTTGAAAAAAAATCAATGTTCAAAAGAGTTCAGGAGCAAAAGAAGCTTCGCGAAAGTAAAGATGTACAGATTGTAGCATATCAATCCCAATACCAGTCCGCTTTCAAATCATTGAATGAAGAATGGATTTCGACCTATTTTGAAATGGAAGAGGCTGATTATAAAGCTCTGGATAATCCGGAAGATTACATTTTGAAAAACGGGGGTAAAATATTCGTAGCCTTATATAATGATGAACCTTTGGGAGTTTGTGCATTGATCAAAATGGACGATCCCAATTACGATTTTGAAATGGCAAAAATGGCGGTTTCACCAAAGGCTCAGGGAAAGAATATAGGATGGCTGCTTGGCCAGGCAGTGATCAAATCAGCCAAAGAAATGAATGCTTCCAAAATTTATCTCGAGAGCAATACGATTCTAAAACCTGCCATCAATTTATATTATAAAATGGGATTTGAAAAAATTGCAGGGCATCATACCCCTTATAAGAGGTGCAATATTCAAATGGAATTAAAACTTCATAAGTAATGGATATGTACGAAAAAATAAAGCAAAGTTTTGATCAGCAGGGTTTGATGAAAACCTTAAAAGCCGAGTTGGTCAGTGTTGAAAATGGAGAGGTTAAAATTTCCTGCACATTTTCTGAAGCATTGACTCAGCAGCATGGGTTCTTTCATGCCGGAGTTGCCACAAGTATTGTAGACAGTGCCTGCGGTTATGCCGCTATGACTATGATGCCCGAAGATACAGAAGTATTAACCGTTGAATTTAAAGTTAACTTTATGAAACCGGCAAAAACAGATAAACTGATTGCCGTTGGTAAAGTCCTTCAATCCGGGAAAACACTGACGGTTTGTGAAGGCTATGTATATGACAGCAGCGGAGAAAAGCTGATATCAAAAATGACAGCAACGATGATTGGGGTGTCAAAATAGATATTAATTCAATAACGATTTTTAATGAAAAAGAGAATCTGTGTTTTACAGGCTCTCTTTTTTGTAGAGTAAAAGTCTACAACATTTGTAAATTTCATTCTACTTTCTATAAAGTGGAAATGAATGTATTGAAAGTACTTCCGTATTGTTCTCTATTCTTTAAATTTCCGTGTCCTCCTTCAGGAATTAAAATTAATTCTTTCTCAGGAATTTTAATTTTCGAAAATATTCTTTCTGCATGATCAGGAGTGATTACATCATCCAGCTCACCATGAATAATTAAACTTGGAATTAAAATTTCGTGTGCCCTATTACCGGTATTTAATCTGAAATCTGGAGCATTATCACCAAAAATACTGATCTCTGCTATGGACGAATATGCACTTTCCAGAATAACAGCTTTGGCTTTCTTTCTTGTGGCAAGATAGGCAGCTTGTGAGGTTCCCATAGAATAACCATACAGAATTATATTTTCTGGCTTGTACCCTAATTTCAAGGCATAATCATAAATTTTTTCCGAATCTAAATACATATTCTGTTCACTTTCAATTTTTCCTGTGGATTTTCCAAATCCCCGGTAATCAAATGTCAAAACATTGTATCCCCAATCTAATATAATTGAATGATTATCAAGAAAATTTTGAAGGTTTTTTGCGTTACCCTGAAAGTAAAGAAGCAATAACGGACTGTTATCGTTTTTGTAATGAAACCCATTCAAGGTAACATCAGATTCGATATCAATAAATAATTCCTGAGCATTTTCAGGTAAGTGAAATTGATAATTCTTATCCAAAGGGATGGGCTCAAAAATGAGATCTGTTTGTTTTTTAATATCCATAATGTATATTATTGGTTTGAATAATCTTATGTTAAAATTCTTTCTGCATTCTTTCTGGCAAGTTCAATTGGCCAGCTTTGTTTGAAAATCTTACTTTCAACAGTTGCTCCTTCATAAAGCAGGTAAATCGTATCGGCTATTTCAAGAGCTGTGATATGTTCGGTATATATTTCAGATGTTAGGGTGTACAGAAAATCTCTGAATTTCTGTTTGTGGGCTACTGACATTGTGGTAATTTGTTCATCCTCGCCAGCTATTTCTGTCATGATGTTTATAATACGGCAACCATTATAGTAATTTTTCCTGGTATGCTGATCAAGGAAAGAAAAAACAGCAATCAATTTATCTTTCGGATTGCTGAACTTGTCAAGTTCTTTAATAAGCCCGGTAAACCAGTGATCACTGGATCTTTCGACATAAGCCTGACCGAGTTCGCTTTTCGATTTAAAATGATTGTATAGAGAACCCTTGGCCACTTTGGCTTCATCAATAATCTGATTAATCCCTGTTGACTGATAACCTTGGAAATAAAATAACGTGTCGGCTGTTGCTATAATTCTGTTTTTCGTATCCATGATACAAAAGTAAAAATATATTTCACAAAATAGACAGACTTGTTTATTTTTATTTATTGTTTTTTATGAATTACTTATTAGAGCTTTGTAAATCAGTATTCTGTAAATGGATTAAATTCGGTTGTCTGTTCCTGTTTGTGGTATTAATGTATAAACCTAGCTGTTAGCTGATTTCCTAATTTGGATTATTTATTATACGGTTTCCTCTATTAAAAAAATGCAGTCACGTTTTTATGAAGGGTTGAGAGATTAGAATGTTGCGTAAATACTATATAAACAAAATAAACCACTGTAAAAACAGTGGTTTATTATTTATTAAGTGGAGTTGGAGGGATTCGAACCCTCTTTCAAACAAGCAATACATAAGACTTCTACATGCCCGAAGACAAAGCAGACCCATTGTTTTAGGCTTATCTTTTAGAGTTCGGATACAATTTTGGGAACAATTTTGAATCGAAAATTTATGGCATCAGTTAGTTTTTTTTACAAGAGGTAAAGTTGAAAACAAGAGTAGTACAATCTGGATACGGTTAAGAGATAAGGAGGTAGATATAAAAGTCCCTCTCCCACACTTAAAATGTAAACCCAAAGATTGGAAAAATGGAAAATGTATTATAAGTTCACGAAATGTGAACAATAATTTAGTTGAATTGAATATTGAGCTTATCAGACTGGAGACAAAAATAATTTCAGATGACACAAACTACAAACCTGAAATAGATTTAAAGGGTTGGCTTGAAGCTACTGTCTATCCCGAAAAAGTTATTTCAGAAAAGATAGAACCACGGTCAGACAACATACTTTCGTTTATTGATGATTACATTAATCTAAAGAAAGATATTGTAAGTGAATCAACCATTAAGAAAGCAAACGTTGTTAAACAGTTGATAAAGCCTTATTGTAATGACCTTAAGGCTAGAAAAAAAACCTTTAAACATTTGAAGTTCTCTGATTTAGATAATTCTTTCAGAGTGGATTTTGAAAAGTATTGTCTTCGAGAGAACTATAAAACATCTACAACTTATCGAAATCTTAAATTTTTGAAAATGATTTGTAAGGTTGCTGAGTCTCTTGATATAGAAGTACATAAATATGCTTTTTTGTGGAAATTTGATATAGAGAAAGCTTCTAGAAATGTCCCGAAATCTGTTTACCTCACTTTTGATGAGTTAGACAAAATTGAAAGAACAGAGATGCCGAGTGAACACTTGGATAATGCTAGGGATTGGTTGTTGATAGCTTGCTATACAGGACAGAGGGTTAGTGATTATTTGAGGTTTAATTCCAGTATGATTGTAAGAGATGATGAGAATCAATCTTACATAGAGTTTAATCAAGTCAAAACGGGAACTAAGATGCAAATTCCATTACTACAAAAAGTACAAAATATTTTGCTGAAAAAAGGAGGTGAATTTCCACGCAAGATTTCTGATGTAAATCTTAACCTATACATTAAAGATGTTTGTGAGCTAGCTGGTATAGATGAGGTCTTATATAACGGAAAGGTTATGACAATTGAAAGGGAAAACAAAAGTAAGATAACACGAAAGGTATTTGGAAACTATCCAAAATTTCAGCTTGTAACCTCTCACATTGGACGTAAAAGCTTTGCTACAAATTTCTACGAGAAAATTCCAATAACCTACTTGTTAAACTTTACTGGGCATAAGACGGAAAGGCAATTCCTAGCTTATATAAGTAAAACAGATGTTGAGAAAGCAAAGTCAACGGCAAAGATTTTTAAAAGTCTTGGTTTCTAAATATCTTGTTATAGAGTATCTGCCAAAATTAATTTTTGCTCTATTAAAACTTTTTGATTTCTGGGTATCGCTGAGTGTACAAAATAAGATGTATATTTAAATAAAACTTTAACAATGAATAATATCTTAATTGAAAACGGACTATCACAGGAGATTCTATCATCTGATGAATTTAAAAAGAAAATAAGTATAGCAAAACTTAACCTTGAAGATTACAATGTAAGATTGAACACATCTTATGACTTAACTTACAAAGATGTAGGTGAGGAGAAATGGAAGTTTACTCTTGATGATTCTGATAATCATAGAGATGAGATAGCTGGAGATGTTAATTTTTTTATTCTTTGGAATACTGAGAAGATTGATAAGGTATACTTTGAAAATTTTTATCAAAATATTAAAAATTATGAATACTGGATATCCTAATTTAGCTTCCAGTTAAAGTTAAGCATAAAACCTTAATTTTAACTTATGAAACGAGAGCGAAAAATCTACGATCCAGCTTTTAAAACCAAAGCCGTTCAATTAAGTAATGAGCGAACTAATATCTCGGAACTCGCACGAGAACTCGGAATTGCAGTCAC
>NZ_JPRI01000007.1 GCF_000737765.1 Chryseobacterium vrystaatense
TGGCATTACCTGATGGACGCTCAATATAGCAGAATCGGAAATGATCTGGACAAGCCGTGTTTCACCCTGATAGCAAGAATGGATAAAACACCGCCTTACCTGGTTGAAATTAGCCAAGAAGAACAAATGCAGCCTTTTATTCAAGTTGAAGGAAACGTCGTTGTTTATGAGATCTATGAGACGGATTCGCCCATGCTACAGAAGATCAAAGAATTTATGGCTCATTATGGTTTGATGGATATCAAAATGCGTATGCTGAAGATACAGGAGCTTAAAGAAATCATGGGATTCCCGAAAGATTATGTGCTGATTGGAACCCAGGCAGACCAGAAAAAATTTATCGGTAACGCGGTTGAAGTAACAATGGCCCGGAAAATCTGTGAAGCTACTGCAAATCGATTATTTGAATTAAGAAAAGCAGCTTAAATGATATTAACAAGATTAGGAAATAAAAGAAGAATGAGTAAAGAATTAATCGGCCATTTTCCGGAGCACAGGATGCGAATAGAATTATTCTTTGGTGCTGGAGGTAGTTTTTTTTATCTACCTAAAGCCAAATATACTATCGTAAACGATTTAGATGATGATGTAACAAACCTTTACATGGTTGTTCAAAACCATCTCAATGAATTCAGAGAGCAAATAAGAATTGTTCCATTGACTGAAAGCTTAATGAAGCACTGGAAGAGAAACAAAGAAATAGATCCTATAAAAAAAGCTTTGAGATTTATTTTCCTTTCGAATTTTTCATACATGGGGAAAGGGGATACTTTACGATTAGGGTTAGATAATGCAAAGCAATCTGTATTAAAAAATCTCGATAAAACATTTCATCTTCTCCAGGATGTTAAAATAATGAATCGAGATTTTAGAGAAGTTTTACCTGCTATTAGTTTTAGTAAAGGCTTAAACGATAGAGACAAATGCTTCGTTTATTTAGACCCTATTTACCACGATACTGAACATTATTATAGTGTGCCTAAATGGAGCGAAAAAGATTCAATCGACTGTCTCGATTTAATGGTTGAATGCGGCATAAGATCAGCCATGTCGGAGTTCGATAGTGATTTTATAATTAGAGAAGCTGAAGCACGAAATCTAAATATTATTCCTCTAAAAAGCAGGGCTAACATTAAAAATAGAAGGACTGAAATTTTAATAACGAATTATAAAAGTCACAAACTATTTACAGTATGATATGGGAAAAGAATTTATCACCCGAATAATCGAATCTTCCGGAAGAACCTCAAAGCAATTTGCAATTGATATAGGAGTGAATCCAAGTACTATTCAAAAGTGGCTTTCCGGAGAACACAAACCTTCTCCAAATAATCAAATTGCTATAAGATCTAAATTTAAAAAAGAAATCGCAAAACTTTATAAATAAATACTATGAGAACAAAAAAAAACAAACTCACATATCTAGAAAATGCTTACATCCGTATGCAAGCTGTAGACGCTCTTTATTTTGAAATTAAATATATTTTAAAAGCATTAAAGTATGAATTCAATAAAGAGCTTTTGAGACAAGGCCTACAATACTTTCAAGAATGTTATAGATCAAGACCCATAAAATATCCGGGAGATAATATTTACTTAGAAATATTCGTGTGTGGAATTAAAAAAGGGCTTAGTCAAGAAGAGGCATGCGAATATTCAAAAGCAATAATTGATCGAGAAATGAAATTTATTGATGGTAGTATTCTCTCTGGTTTTTATTACCGTGAAAATTGGTTCGATTAACAATAAACAAAAAATAAGTTATGGAAGAATTTGAAGAAATGGAAATGCCAACACCATGTATTCATTGTGGTGATTTGTTTGATTTGAATGACGGCTACGGATCCGATAAGTGGCATCCAAATATTACAATCTGTGATAAATGCCATGAAGAAGAAGAAAAGGAAATTGAAAGAGATGAAGAGATTGAAGATTATATTGATAATCTCTCGGATGCAGAAGAAAATGTTAAACGTTATCGAAAATTACTAACCGAATTAGGAGTTGATCTTCCGGAAAAAAAACAAAATATAACCTGTTTAATGGATAAAGCTGCAAAATGGGATAAACTTGATGAAGAGATATCAAAGTTTTACGGCGATGAAGAAGAAGAACAAGGAACTCTTCTCGATATCGGAGAAGCTGCAGCTCGTGCGTTTGGATATTTATAACAAAAAATCAATAGTTATGACAAAAGAACAGAAAATAAAAGAGGCATTTGGGGAAAGTTGGAATCGTCTTACTATATCAATGCAAAAACATATTTTAGAGGTGCATCATTGGGTTGATAGATCGCAAAATAGAATGAATTTATCTCCAGAAGATTTAGGTTTTAACGAGAAAACAGAGTGTGAAGTTCATTGTGAATTTTGGCGACCCATTCAATTAAAAGGAATCGAAAACAACAACGGCTGGATAAAGATTGAAAGGGAAGACGATTTTCCTGATGAAGATGTACTTGTCTGTAATATCAATGGTAATAAGATAACATTTTTTCATGATGCTCTTAAGCCTTTTGGTAAAAAATACACACACTATCAACCAATAGAAAAACCTAAACCTCCAATTTACTAGCGACATTAAACATTTAAAAATCAAAAAAATTATGAGCGACAATAAACCACTATCATTTTACGGCCAAATAGATTATACCGAATTAAGAGAAGCCTTGAAAACCGGCAAAGTAAAAGCCACCTGGGTTGATTTTAAAAACAAAGGAAAGCGTTTAATGGTTGATATCAATGTCTGGGTAAAAGAAGAGGCTGATCAATATCAGCACAACGCCTCAATCCAGGTTCAGAACAAAGAAGAATTCCAAGGTGAAAACAAGGCATTCATTGGTAATCTCAAATATAAAAAGCCAAAAGCTGTAGAAGCTTCTCCGGAATCAGTTTCGGATGCAGTAGGCAGTGATGAAGAAGACGATCTTCCTTATTAATTTTTAAGTCGTGTGAGAATTCTCCCGGTGATGTATATATCACCGGGATTTTTTATGATCGATTCTCAGCGGTTTAATTTACAGTTCCAAAATCATTGCTAAAACAAAGGGGAGGGGCAAGCTTTCAATCCTCCCCACACCCCCCCCCATAAAATTTATTTATTTTTGTAATATTGTAATTAAGAACCAAAAACCCCGAATTGTAAGGGCTTACAGTATATTTTATTTTTTGTAATACTTAATTAGTAATTACAAAATAATTGTAATAAAAAAGAGTATTACAAAACTCTTACAAATCCTCTTTCGAGGTATTACAAGCTTTATTAAAATACAAATGACTGATAATCATTTAGTTATTACATAATTACAGACTTACAAAAAAAAATCAAACTTTTAGTATTTTTATGAGTTATCTATAGTATCAAATGATATAAATTGTATCTTTGCGTAAAGACTAATAGATGAAGTCAGAACGTTTATATATCAGTAAGTTATATCTTATTTCTGCTGCTGACCTGTATGATGGCATTCAGGATGAAGAAATTATTTTTAAAACTCAAAATCTAGAGCCAATTTACATTACTCCTGGGACCGCTTTTTATACTTGGGATCGTAAAAACACCTCTTCCGGATATTATTATATTAATGAAATAGTCTACTCAGAACCCGGTCTTGGTGATCAAAATTCAATTGCAGAATTAAATAAGACAAAAGCTATTGTGGCAATCACTCAAAATGGAAGGAAAATAGTCATGTACAGAAATGATTATTTCAACAATCTTAAATTGGTTCCAGAGGTTGATTCTACAACGGACCGCACACGTATAAAATTTTCACTTTCCAGTTTGGATGTATTATAAAATGATAAGACTTCGCCCAATAGAAATTCCTGGTTACTTAATTCCTTTTATTTTGAAGGAATGTGATGGTATTTCAATTCTGAAAGATGGCGGAGAGTATAAACAAATTCTTATTGAGCCTAAAAGCGTTCTGGGGCAGTTCCTATATGCCAGACTTAAATATGAAAAACCTATACGTGAATTTTGTCTCACAATATATGCGAACACAGAAGGTAAAAAGAAAGTTTTTTCTACGGAAATTTTAAATTTTTACAATACTGCTGAATTCTCAATTGATTTGTCTTTTGATGACTTGGAGTGTTTTTATAAGTTTATTGACTCTTATTTCAGAACTTACTTTTGCTTTTTCATAAAAGGTTATTGTAAAGGTAATATTTACAAAAGCAAAATTAAGAAAGCAATAGATGAGTTTTGTGATATGTATGATCTTTATGAGTATGGTTATTCACAGAATCAAATGCGAATATTATATTACCGGTACACCAACAATGGAGTTCTTTCGCTTTTCCAAAATAATAACAAATTGAATTACGGCTTTTTTGGTGTAACATAATAATCACGCTCTGAATTGGACTTTTGTAAAAAAAATTGAATGTCTAATTTCAGATTGAACGCGCGAAAACCGAAAAACAGTGCGGGGCTTCCTACACCAAAAGGAGAGCTTTATCTTCTTTACATACAGGATATTGTTTCACTACCTCCGGTAGCCGAAAAAGGAATTCTATGTAATGGAGATATTCACTTAAAAAATGGGCGAAGATTTCATATACTGTATTTGACTCCCAGTACACAAAAAAGAAATATAAAATCTGACGGAGAAGTTGATTCCAGAGGGTTTAAAAAGAAAGTCACCGGGAATTTTCCTGGAGATGACTTGGAAATTCATCAATTCGTTAAAAATAATATTAATCAGGGTTTTGTCATAATAATGAATTCTTATGATAAACAATACCATCGGATTTATGGAAGTATTGAAAATCCTTTGTATTTCACGGGAGATTTTAATGATGATGATTCTGGAAAAGGATATGAGTTAACATTTGAACAAAACTTTGCAGACGAAAATCCACTTCTCTTTTATAATGGAACAATTGTACTTGATGAAAGCGCTATTGAGGATCCAGATATAAATTTTGACGGTTTATTTGCAAGGCGAGATGGTTCGAATCTTAATAAGGATCAAGTAGATAAATGGGCAGAGATGCTCGAAGGAAAATTTATAAGAGAAAATTTTTTCCCAATTAATAACCAATGGTAATTTAGTTTTATGACGAATTTTTTAGTTCCTGTAACAGTAGATGTTTTGCCTAAGATTTCAGATTTAAAAGGTAAGCAAGGAATGTTCATACTTCCTGATGGGTCTATTAATATTAATAGACAGAATGGTACTTGGGTGATCATAAATAAAAAATCTGATCATGCAGGTGTTTTAAAGCCTACAGATATCCCGGTTGTTCATCCAGGTGATGCTAAGTGGTATTGGGCTCGTGCAGGTACATATACTAATGCTGGTGGTGTTATTATTGAAAATTTTGGTATTATTTCCTACAGTGGTACTAAGTGGGAAAAGAATGAACTTGAAATTCCTGCAGGAAGTGAATATTTAGATTTAGTTGATTCCGGTCTGCCTAATAATCTATTCAATATTAACAGTACCGGGATACAGTTGGGAAAGGCTATAAATTCTGCGTTTAATCTCGGTGATTTTGCAGGATTTAAATTATCTCACTGGATTCCTGCGGAACCAAATACACAGTATACGTGGCTAAAGTACGGTATTGGCGGCCGTCATATGCAATTTACAAAAGCAGATAAAACAAAGGTTGCCAGTTCCCCAGGAGGTGCTACTGTAGGAATACAGGGTGGTACGCCCAATGTAAGGTTTACTTTTACTACTCCTTCTGATTGTTTCGGTGTATATTATAATTGTATGTCAAATGGTGAAGCTCAAATCCCTCCTCAACTTATGCTCGTTAAGGGAAATGGATTAAAATCCGACGGTATTACAGAGCTGGACTTTATACCTTTTGGAAACTCTTCATCTAACTCTGTAATTGTCGCGCAATCTGGGCTCACATTGATCGCAGATAATCTTAAAGAAGGCGCTAAAATGGGAGGCAATCTTATCGCTACAGTTAATATTTTGCCAGCATTTGTCCAACCTATACCTCCTAATTTTATGACTATTGTCGCATCTGGGACATCTATCACGAACGGTGTTGGGTCAGATGGGGGCTTTGGAGTCGATCTCAGTAGAACCTGGAGATTCATTTTGCAAACGACTTTACGCAATGTATTGGGGAGGTCCATTAACATTATCAATGGAGGGGGTAATGGCCAGAATACAACAGCAATGAGAAATGCGTTTCCGGCATTGCTCACAGGTGTTTCTGGGCAGGTTGTGATTATTGAAGGGGCTATAAACGACTGTCAAACGTCAGGAGCTGGAATTCCGGTTGCTACTACCATAGATAATCTGACCAGCATGGTTGATACTGCTATAAGCACGGGTAATGTTCCCATTCTTACCACGCCGATGCCGATTGATATAGCTGCTTCAGGTATGGGAGTATATACAAATCAAAAGAGATGTGATTTGGCTTTTGCTGTGAGGAGAATTGCGAAGGCAAAAAATGTCCGATTAATAGATTTCGATAGTTTGGCAAACAACGATTATAGCCTAATGATGGATGGCTTACATCCGAATCCTAAGGGCTATTTATTTATGGCTAACGCGTTAAGCTCTGTGTTTGTCTAAAATTTCACCAGACATGTGCTTCCATATGCCAATCTATACATGCTTTTAGTTCAGAGATTATTCTGAGCTTGATTTCAATCCGATCAGATTGGGATGATGAAGCTTTAAGTTGGCGTTGTAGATCACTTAGTTTTTCAGAAGAAAGATTATTAATGAAAAACTCATACTTCAGCTTTTCAAGCTTGGAATCAAGCCTTGGTTCGCTGAAGAAAATCCGGTAAAATCTGCTTTCAATGGCTTTGACTAAGTTTTTCATAAAGTAAAATTAAGAAAAACAAATATAAAGAATTTAAAATGAAAGGTTTTTTCTACACATTAATTGGATGGCTTGGAATCGAAGTTCTAAGTACCAACAATGCGATATTAATCAGGATACCTGAAGGGTCTTACGGATGGTATTTACTATTATTTATTAATTTCTTTTTTCTTTTTTATGGAATGTATTCAATATACAGGATTATTAAGAAGGCAATTAGATGTTATCAGTTTAAAAATTTTAGAAGAATAAAACAAAGACAAGAAAATGCCGGAAAAAGAAATCAAAATAGTGATCACTGATGGACTTCTTAATTGGCCATATTCTTCTAATGACTGGATTATAATTGTATTAGCAATATCTGCTTATTTCTTCAGAATGTATCTTATTTATAAAAATATAGATAGCAAAAATCCTAAAGTGATTGATTGGATAGGAATTTTTGTTCTGACAATATTAAGTACTATCTCGCTTTATGAGATGGCTCTTCATTATCAGTGGCCCCTGAAGGTTTTCTTTCTTCCATTCGCGCTATCAGTTATCCTGGCTAAGGATCTTTCGGATTGGCTATTTATGACCAAGGACGGAAAAGATTTTGTTATTCACACTTTTAAAGAAATTTTATCTGGAGTCCTAAAAAACTTCGGATATATCAAACAAAACAAAAATTCTGACAATGAAGAAAATAATACTACTGACGTTTAGTCTTTTTCTGCTTTCCTGTGGAACCAGACAAAAAAATTCAAAAAAAAACGAAACAAAAACTGAGGCCGAAATCTCAGTAAATAGTAACTCTGATGCTAATGTGAAAATTAACAGAAAAGATGCAGATCTGCATATTTTTGATCTATCAAAAACAAAAATTTCTGTGATACCTGCAGCAAATAAGTGCTCAGGTTCTCAAAGTCCAAAACATCCTCAGCTCCCCAGAAATATGAATGTAAAAGATTCAAAAGGAAATGAAGTAAATATTCCGGTTGATGAAAACTCGGGGATATATTTTGAAAATACTTCTGAGCATCAGACAAAGTTGAAAAGTTTAGAACTGAAGCTCGCGGCTATGGAGAAAGAAAACATTAATCTTCAGGCTGAAAAAACTTACCAGCAAAAACAAATTGAATCTTCAGTAAAAAGTAATAAACCTCTCTGGTGGCTTTATATACTGCTTTTTGTCTGTGGTGCTTTGTTCCTACCAACTTTAAAATATTTAATTGGAAAAAAATGATAACATCAAAAAAGGGAATTTCCCTAATTAAGGAATTTGAAAGTCTCCATGATGGAGATTTAAAGAAAATAGGCTTACAGCCAAAAATGGACCCATCAGAAATATGGACAGAGGGCTGGGGTAGGGCTATGAGGGATGGAAAAGGACGCTTTTTAAAAGGTATTGCCAACAAAGGTATTGCAGAAAAAACAGCGACAATCCATACAGCAGAACAAGCAGAACAAGCATTGGCAGAAGATTTGGTCCCCCGAGAATTAGATGTAGCCAGAAAGCTGAAGGTTGTGGTAAATCAAAATCAATTTGATGCGCTCGTTTCTCACTACTATAACACCGGAGGATCTTCAACATTATTTGATCTTATTAACAGGAAGGCTTCCAAAGATTTAATTTATAAATGGTTTACCGAAAGGTACATTATTTCCGGAGGAAAGGTCTTAAATGGACTGATCCGTAGAAGAAAAGCTGAAGCTGATTTATTTTTTAGTTAAAATTTTTGATTTTACTGAAACCCGTAACAAAAAGCGTTGCTTATATGCAACGCTTTTTATATCTTTACAAAGTCAAATTAATCAAAGTATAACTAAAAACCGAACCCAAATGTGATAATGATGGGACAAACAAAATGAAAAATTTTAAAAAATTTTCAGAAAAGTATCCAGATTCAGCTAAGAATCTTCTAGAAATGTCAAAAGAAGAAATCCTTGAACACTATGCAAGGGAAGTCGCAGAAAAGGACGATTTAGCAGATTTTAAACAAACGTATGAGGATGCTACCACAGACCTTGAGTGTATCGTGAATTTTGGAATTCAATGGTTGAAAAAGAATAAGAAAGGCGATAATTATCATATTCATATTGATAAGGTAATTGCCAAAGTAATCTACACAAATACGGAGACAGAATTCATTTAATTAAAAAAGCCCTCTTAATAGAGGGCCTTTTTTGTCAAATTAATCTTAGTTTTGCAACTAAAATCAGATGTAAATTTATGGAAAATAATATTAATTATAATTCTTTGATTTCAAAGTTAAAGACTCTAAAGGAAAGTAAAGGAGTATCTGATTATAAAATTGCTCAAGATTCAGGCCTTCAAAGATCTACTATAAAAAGAATTTTTGATTTGGAGACAGAATCTAAAGCGGGTAATCTATTTGAAATTCTTAGAGTAATGGGAATCAATTTTTGTCTTATGGATGAAAATAATGAAATTTTATGGAGATCTGAAAATAAAAATTAATTCTGGTTTACCAATTAAAATTATAAAAAGCACCTGATATAAATATCGAGTGCTTTTTTATTTTTTAGACTTTTTAATGTAACAAACTTTTTACAGGCTCTAAAGTAGTTTTGCGATATGAAAATATTATCGGAAATAACTGGAGGTACGTGGCTATTTAAGATAGACGCTCCTGAGCAGCTTAAGACTTTGGTCAATACTGTTTTGGCCGGTGGCAGAATCAACGAAGAAACACCAGAACTTTCAACCTTTTTAGGTGAAAAGCAATTTGACGAATCTACTGGAGAAACTAAGCTGATTAATAAAGTTGCTTACATTCCTATGGTTGGAACAATGACCAAGTATTCCGGAATGTGCATCAATGGCGCAGATAGAATTTGCGTTGAAGCGATGAAGGCTCAAAATGATCCTGATTGTATCGGTACTATTTTTCATATTGATGGCTATGGTGGCAATGGTGATGCTATTCCTTTATTCCAGGAAATTGCCCCAAAATTAACAAAACCCCGCATCAATCTAATTGATAAAGCTTTATCAGCTCATTATTGGGCAGCGATACTATTGGGGCAGTATAATATGCTTTCAAACGATCTTACCGCAGAAGTGGGCTCTGTTGGTGCGCAATATTCGTGGGAAAAATCTACTAACGAAATAATCATAGTTCGTCCTCCAGAATCTCAAGAGAAAAATCAAGATTTTATTGATGCTTTAGCCGGTGACTACTCAGCATTAGAAAAAAAACTATCACCTCTCGCTCAAAAATTCCAAAGTTCTGTAATGAATGCTAGACCAGGAATCAAGATAGAACACTTGAAAGGTGCTACTTACTATGCAGATGAAGCAATCAAATTTAACCTGGCCGATTCGGTCGGAACAATTAACGATGCATACAATTGGGTTTTGGCTAAATCAGAGATACAAAAATTAAAGTCTAAATAAATATGAAATTTTTAACCATGTTGGCAGGGTTGTTAGGCCTTGCATCAGTACCGCAGAAAGATAACAAAGTTGATCTTTCTGACGAATTAAAAACAAAGATTGACGGCCTTTTAGGGCCCGCGGAAGCTTCAACGCTTGTGGAGCAGGCAAACTTAGAACTGGCAGGGGTTGCCGATGCGCAGACGCAACTTCGAGAAGTTCAGGGACAATTGGCTACAACTACACAGCAGGCGACTGCTGCTAATGCTCAAGTTCAAACGCTTACTCAGGAATTAGCAAACAGTCAGCAAGTGATTGCCCAACTGGCAGATTCTCCGGAAACAATCGTTGAGACTTTGAATTCTGTGACTCCAAACTTTGGTGCGGGTAAAATTATTGCTGTTGCAGGTTTTCTTATGGGTATGCAGGGTGCAGTATTTGCGATGGATCGTCCTTGGAATACCAGGATTGTTGCCGGAATGTCAGCTCCTCAAACTGACTTCAAAAATGATTTGGTAATTAACACTTTAAATGAAGATATCAAAGGTTTTGTGGCAGAATATCCAACAAAGTTTGAAACCCTTTTTGAAAAAAAATACAATCTACCTGATCTGTGGAAACAAAACACGATTTTTGGTGTGGCTGATAGGTTGGTTTCTGCAATAATTTCAGTTGAGGAAGTTACTCAGCCTAGAAAAGCTGTTTGGGTTGCTAAAGGAGGAGTGACAATTCATCCGGAAGTTATGGAGGTACGTCCTACTCAAATTGATTTACAGTTTAACTACTGGAAGCTTCAGGCATTGGAAACTTCTTGGATGCATCAGTTTAACAGAGAAGGTTCTCAGGCTTACAAAATGAGTTTTATTGAGTTTCTTATCGTTAAATATCTTGAGAAGGCAAGGTCTGAAGATGCTGATGTATTGGTTAGAGGTGTTTTTTCTGAAAAACCAGCAGATTATGATAAGCCAGTTACTTATTTAATTAGAAATAATGGGGTTTTCAAACAGTTATTTGATGCTAGGGATATCACCCATAAATTCAGACCATACTACCTGGGTGAATTGACTGAACAGAATGTTTGTGATTACGTAGATGCAGCTATACAAGCGTTACCTCCAGATGTTAGAAATATGGATCTGCAGTTTGACTGGTCACCATATTGGATTAAGAAATACCAAACAAGAGATCGTGAAATTTACGGGGGTAATAATGATTATACAGGATTGGTTAAACATCCTCGTGACTATCCAAATATAGAATTTGTTCCTGTGGTACAAATGGAAGGTTCGAAATTCTTCTTTATTACATTTAAAGATAATGTAAAGCCGTTAGAATTTAAACCGGAAGAAAAATCAAAGTTAACATTTGAAAGATTTCTTCGTGATGTTTACGCTTTTGCTGATTATAAGCTAGGAATCGGTATCAATCACATTGGTTTGGAAACAGCAGATGATAATCCGTTAAAATATGAACTTCAGGCAGTATGGTCTAACACAGAGCCTCTTTTTGATAAGAATTTTTTCATTCCTGTTTTTGATTTTGGAAATGGGGTAGTGAATGCTAATCATAACAGAATTGCTCCAACGCCAGACTTCACCACGAATATTACATCCATTAAAGGAAATGTTGGCAGGTATCTTTTTATCAGAGGAAACATTTCTATGGTGGGTAATACCTTGGTGAAGAAAAATGCCGAATTGGTTCTGGGATCAGACTTCGATTTGAAGTCGGGTGGAACTTTAACATTAATCAAAGTTGGAGCTACCTGGAAAGAAATTTCAAGAACTGATGCTCCGGAAACTGTTTCTAATCAGATAGACTTTACTGATGCTACTATTGATTATGCAGACTCAGATAAATTCATCTATAAGGGTGCTGCTGCTGTTGATTTAGCTGAAATTAAAGGCGGTTCTGAAGGGAATACAATCAGAATTTTTGGAGGTGAGGCTGCTGGTTCTGCATTAACAGTAAAAGATGCAGGAAATATTAATGTAAATTCTGATTATGTCATGGATGCCCATGCTAAATGGATTGACTTAATCTTCATAAATGGAACTTGGGTTGAAGTTGAAAGAGGGTAAATAATAATAACCAAAAACCTCGCGAAGTATAGGTTAATCGCATTTTACTTATGAGAACAGATTTAAAAAAATCAAAAAATAACGCTGGTACTCCCACACCTAAGAAGGCTAATGCTATTGCAGCTTTGGTAGATGATATTGTCTCATGGCCGTCCGTAGATGAGGATGGAGTCACTTTGATTGGTAACTTCGCCTTTAAGCCAGGTACAAGTTTCTTTAGAATTTATATGACGGCTCCTACACAGGCAGCAACATATGAATCTTCGGGAAACCCAGATGGCAAAGGCGCAATGAATAAGTATATCGGAGAACATCCGGGAACAACCAAAGAGGCTATTTCATTCATCAAAAAACACATGGGTGAAGGTTTTATAATCATCTATGGCGGATGTGGTGGTGAAGAAGAAATGCGTGTGATGGGTTCTGAATGTCATCCATTGGTGCTCTCAGCAGCAGGGAAAGATGATAAAGATGGAAACATCAATACCTTGACTTTCGAGCAGGAAATGATTAACAGGGATTTTATTAAATTCTACAACGGAGACGTTTCATTTGCTGAACCGAAAGTTGTTGCAAACGAAAACGTGACTTTGGCAAAAACAGACGGACCTTCTTATCAGTTACCCACTGCAGCAGTGACGGCTGATGTAAAGTTTACTGCTTCTGATTTTGACCATGGTCAGATTGTAACAATAATTGGCGGTGGTGGTGCTGCTCCATATGTAATGAAAAATAGTCCAACGGGTACAATCCCGGTTCTGCTGAAAGAAGCAAGCAATTGGATTGCTTTGAAGGATTCCGTCATCAACCTCAAAGTTGTAAAGGCAGAAAAAACATATCTTGTGGAAGCTTCCAGAAAATAAATAACATTTGTCCTGTATATAAAAGCCGCATTTACAATGTGGCTTTTTTGATGTAACAATAAAGCATTCTTATACTGGATATTTTTGCTGTATGGAACAAATAAATGTTTATGATGCTTTAAAATTAATGAGGAAACTTTCTGCTGAAAATTTTCCGTTCAGTTTTAGTTTCATAAGCTGTGACCGATCAAAGAGATCTTCAGAAGGTTTGGTGGTAGTTGAAGAGGCTATTTTAACTAAAGGAATGCCTAACAGTAAATCAAAATATGCAAAAAATCTTATTGCGTATCAAAACCTAAAAACTGGTGAATATAGACAATTCTGGGTTCCGCTTTTAATGACAGTTAACAATAATTTACAAATCAGCCATGATAGAGTTTTTAGGAGATGATGCCATTGTCGGAGGACAGAGTGCTTTTACATTTGAAGTAATAGACAAAAAAAGACAGCAAAATGATCCTTATTTTGCAATGGAAGTATTTTCTTCTTCACCTTTTATGGCTGTTCATGGAGACTGGAGGGTTTTCCCCTATGGTGAAAATAATGATCTTCCAGTGCAAATTAGAAATATCGTTTATTCTAATTCGATTGCTCCAGGTATTCTGAATAAAAAAACCGGAATGAATTGGGGGAAAGGCCCGAAATTGTATGAAGAAACATTTGATGAAGAAGGTTCGCTTAAGAGAGTGTACAAAACAGATCCCGAAATTCAGCGATGGTTGGATACTTGGGATTATGAAAATTACATAGCACGTTGTACGACAGATTTTTCACATATTGAAAGCTGCTTTACAAAGGTGATCCAAAATAGAGGTTGGAGAATTGGAAGGGCTCCAATGATAAAATCTTTAGAGCATGTTTCCCCGGTTAGAAAGCCAATCGTTGCAGGAAAAAAAAATACACCTACTCACATATTGTTAGCTCAGGAAGATTTTCCGGAGAAGTATGATGCTTATCCTTTTTTCGATAAGTACAATCCTTTTAAATATCCACTGAGTATGAAGTATTCCAACCTTTATACATTTGCATCTGCATTTTTTAGTATTCCTCATATTTTGGGATCAATTCCGTGGATTATACAATCGACCAATGTTCCGAAATTTCTTGCCGCTTTAAGTAAAAATTCCATCAATATAAAGTACCACATTACTTCACCAAAAGAATATTGGGATCAAAAAAGAGATGATATCAAAGATGAGTGTACGCTGAAAAATATTGACTACAAAGAATCAATGTTTAAATCCTTCAAGAAAAAAATGTTGAAGTCAATAGAAATTGTCTTGTCCGGATTAGAGAATGCCGGGAAGTTTTGGCATTCTGAGCAAGTTCTTGTGGTTGAAGGGGTCAATGTGATTGAAATGGGGTGGAAAATAACGGTTATTGATCAGAAAATGAATGATACTGTAAGTGCTCAGATTTCGATTGCTAATAAGGCGGATACTTCAACGGCTTCAGGGGTTGGTGTACATAATGCTATAGGAAATGTTTCTGATTCTGGAAGCAATAGTGGCTCTGAGCAGTATTACGCGCTAAACAATTATCTGCAAACAGGAATCGATCTTCCTGAAATGGTCATAATGGAGTGTATGAATGCTGCTTTAAAGGCTAATTTTCCAAGTAAAAATCTTAAAATGGGATTATACCACGATGAAACGAAAAGACAGGAAGATATGTCTAAAGATGAAAGAAATTTAAAAGTGCTGAGATGATGAAGTTACTATTTAACCAGGAGGGATTCTCCCAAGATATAAAAAAGGTGATTGGTATAATCGATGCGGATTTATCATGGGACAGAATGCGTCCGTCACTTGAGATTGCGACTGATGAAATAGTTGATATTATTGGAGAAACTAATTATACAACTATCAGTGCTGAAGTTATTCCCGAGGGGCAACAAAGGTTTTTTGAATTGGTAAGATTTGCGATTGCTTTTAAAGCGTACATGCATTATGCTCCTACCGGAGATCTTGCAATGACCAATAAAGGCAGAACAATGAGACGTGATGAATATGAGGTCGGGGCATTCGAATGGCAGATTTCTAATCACAATGAGTCTTTAGAGAGGTTTTTTTATAAACACATGAATCTGCTTTTTAAATTCATGGTCAAAAATAGTCTTATTATTAATCTTGAAAAGTATAAGCATAATACACTTATAGTGCCTACATTGGCAGAGTTTGAAACGCATTATGGATTAAACGAATCTTATTTTTTATACTTAAATCTTTTACCAGGGTTAAGGGAATTTGAAGACTTAGAAATGCTTTCAAGAATTGGAGAAGTTCTTTACAATGACAGAAATGCATTGAAAGATAAAAAAGTTTTATACAATTATTTACAAAAATCCTCGGTTTATTATTCAATTGAATGGGGATTAAGGCATTTAGATATCCAGATGTTTCCTAAATCAATTTTCAGAAGTACAGAGTCTTCAGGGGGGATCAGTCCAAAATCTAAGACTGGACCATTACCGTCAGAGCTTGCACTTGTTTTTGAAAAAGATTATCACCGATATCTTAAAAAAGTAGAAAATGAAATGACATCATTTCGGGTGACGGTTCCGAGCGATGATTTTAGACTGCCTGAATTGGATTTTGATAATGACGATAATTTTGTATCAACATGATAGCAATTGAAATACCTGAGAAAAATAAGTTTCTCTATATGCCGGAGAATCTGGCTGAGTGTGATGCAAAACAATATGCAGATTTTTCAAAACTGCTTTGGATGGCGCAGGAAAAACAGATCAGCTATGATCAGCTGTGTTATATGGCGGTTTATCCATTGTTAAACCTAAGGAAATCAAAAAAAAAGAGTCCTGAGAAATATGAAAATATAATCAGACTTTCTGAATATATAGACAATTTCTTCGATAAGGATGAAGACGGAAATTTCACCGGAATCAAATTAGAATTCACAAAGAATTATCTTCCAAAATACAGGCTGTTTTATTCCTATTACGGTCCTGATGATGGCTTTAGTGATGTGATTTTTGGTCAGTACATTGACGGGCTTGATGAATATATTTATTATTCAAAAACGGGAGATATTAAATCTTTGCGAATGCTTTTTTCAATTTTTTATTTGAAAAAAAATGAAGTTTACAATTATCGTGTATCAAAAAAGAGAGCTGAAGGTATTTTCAGATATGTTGATATCAGGCATTTATACGGTTTCTTTTTGTTCTTTTCTTCAATGCAGTCTTTTGTCCTTCAAGGTGAAATTATGGTAATGGGAAATTCTATTGATCTTTCTATTATTTTTCAACCAGACTCAGGAGGTTTTGAAAGTACCATTCCCGGAACAGGCTTTAGGAATATAATCACGGACATGGCAGCAACTCAGGTTTTTGGCCCCTATAAGGGTGTTGAGAAAACGAATTTATGGGTAGTCCTGATAAGACTTTACGAATTGAAGAAAAAAGAATTAGACGACAAAGAAAAAAATAAAACAAATGACTCCACTAGAGCTTAAGGAAATGCTTTCAGAAATAAAATCTGAAATCCCCGAAATAAAAAGAACGATCTGTCTGATTGATGATTCAGATTTATCCGATTTTGCTTCAAATATGATGACCTCAGAAATGGTTTTGGTTGGTGTTATTCCATCTTATGAACATATTGGTAAGATCTCAGCATTTAAAACATTACCTGTTTTTCAACTGGATATTGTTGAGAAAACAGATTATTCAGCGATTAATAATGATGAGTTTGTTGCATTGTATGAAAGAACTCTTAAGATTCTTTTTAAAGTCCGTGATTTTGTTTTAGAAAAAATTGAAGATGGATGCTATCCCATGTTGAGTAATATCGATGTTACTTCAATGACTATTGATCCTATAAAGAAAAAAGCGCAGTGTAACGGCTGGAGTATGGATATTTTAACAGAATAATATGTCACTATCTGAAAGAAGAACCGCCGATATCGGAATTATTGAAGGCTTGTTTATTACCAAAACATTGCAGGAACAGGCTGTGTCAATTCTTGCCGATACTCAACGCGAAATGAAAGGCTTTAGGTCTGCCAGATGGAATAAGAGAAGTATGAGTGTTTCCGGAGATACATTGACCTACACGCATAATATAAACTTCAGGTTCTTAGATATGAAAGCTCGTGTGTCTAGATCTGGCTATAATCCTTCAACGACCAGAAGAAAAGCTGGGAAAGTTCAAAAGCAGTCTTTGCCGGTTCACAATAAGCCGATTTTCAGGCATAAAAGATACATTCAGAAAAGAATATCTTTTGGTTTTACAGATGAGATCCGGGGGATTTTTGAAAAAATGGCTCAGGAAAATAATCTTTTGAGCGGTCAGTAGAAAAAAGAGAGGACTTAAAAAAAATGTCCTCCAACAAATTAAAAACTTCTCACGGTAATTTAATTAAGCACAAAGCCCACAGTTGGAGGACAAAAAGTCGTCTGATTGTGGGTTTTGTGTTGTTATTACCGTGAGAGTTGCAAATATACAAAAACAATTATTTAAAACTATATTATGAATTTCAATTATGTACAGGCTCCTTTGCCATTTCAAGGACAAAAAAGGAGGTTTTTAAAATCATTTAAAGAAGCTCTGAAAGATTTTCCGGAAGACGCAATCTATGTCGATTTATTTGGCGGTTCGGGTCTTTTGAGCCATACTGTTAAGCAATTTTATCCAAATTCAGAAGTTATATACAATGATTTCGACGGTTATACTTTTCGGTTAGAAAACGTTCAAAAAACAAATTCTTTACTTTCGGATGTTAGGGAGATATGCTCTAAATCTATAGATAGAAAAGGAAAATTAAGTAACGAGCTTCACTCAGAAATTATAGGGAGGATATCTAAAGAAAAAGGTTTTGTTGATTGGGTTACAATTTCTTCTAGCTTACTTTTTTCAATGAATTATGCTACAAGTTTCGAGCAATTAAAAAAAGAAACATTCTATAATAAAGTAAGATTATCTGATTATTGTGTTGATGGGTATTTGGAGGGCGTATCAAAAGTAAGAGAGGATTATCAGTGTTTGTTTGCTAAATATCAACATTATCCGAAAGCTGTTTTTTTAATAGATCCTCCATATCTTTCAACGAACTGCAGCACTTACACAAATCCTGATTATTGGAAACTTTCAGATTATTTGAATGTCTTAAATACAGTAGATAACACATCTTATTTTTACTTTACAAGTAATAAAAGTCAGATAATTGAATTGTGTGATTGGATGAGTAAGAAAAAATGTTTTAAAAATCCCTTCAGCTGTTCCACCACTGTCTCTATAAATACGTCATTAACTCACAACGCTAAATATGATGATATTATGATATATCGTTATAAAAATGTTTAAATGGTAAAACAAAAACTAAAGGCAGTAACTGCGAATACAAGAAACTAAAAAAGCACCTACTTAGGTGCTTTATTTAAAATCAGCTTTTTGATTTAATTCAATGATATTATTATATTCTTTCAGGGACGTTTGGATTGAAATTGTACTTTCTCGAAGATTTACATTTTTACGTCCTCCATTTCCATCATCCGTCATGACTTTAATATTTTGTAATTTGATAACTGAATAAGGATCTTTATAATAATCATTTTGAATTTTTATAAATTCTTCCCAACTTACGTTCTTTCCTCCCTTCATTGAAAACAAATTTTTGTCAGTTGATTTTTTGATTTTCACTAATTTGAATAAATAATCTTCTGTACTGTCATTTATTTCTACTATCATACCAGGAAGACCATTAAATACATATGGACCTTCAGAAACCTGAACATCTTCAGTAAACCAAGCTGTCCAATGTCTTCCTCCATAATCTGCAAGTGCCTTTTGACATTTTAAGTCACCAATTTTTTTCGTTTCCGGAAGAAGTTGCCAGTTAATTTTCTCATTAACCTTAACGTAGAATATATCTCTTGTTGTTGGAAGAACTAGATATTTAAACACAGTGTGTTTATTAAGATCCTTTTTAATGTATAATTGATCATTAATATTAACCGGATATCCTAATCCATATCCATTTCCATAAAATATTAATGAATCGGATCTTCGCCTCATATCATCTCTAAAAACGGATTCATTATTAAATATGTCGAGATAGAATAATTTGGACTTTGTTGAGTCTTTATGAATGATAGAAGGTTTATATTTAACCTCATATACAACTGTTAAATTTTGAGCTGATGTAATTATACCTATTAGTAAAAAAATAAATGCAATATACTTTTTAACCATATCTAAATTTTAAATTATTACATTACAAATATAAATCAAAAACTCCCTCAAATGAGGGAGTCTTGCTTTGTTAATTTTCTATTACATACATCTCAAAGCATACCAATTACCAACGGAATGATCGTGGCCCATGTAAAGACCACATTCAAGACCATACTGGGCGCAACTATCATTATTTCCCATATTACACATGTCTCCATAACCACCTTTCACTTTCTTCAAATCATCTTTAGAAAGTTTTTTTAAATTTTTCATAATATATATATGTTTAAATTGTCCAGTAAATATATATACCATTTTTTATTCACCATTGCGGGAATCCGTATTTTTAAAAGTTTTTTATTATGTATAACAATTTTCTGTTGTTTCAGCTTCCGGTTCTGAACATTACGCTATACAGCGCAATTTTGTCTTAGCTTGTATAAAACTTGTACGTTCTTTTACTCACTAAAATTTGATTTAAATCATGAGAGAAGAACTAATGCAACCTGCTAAAGCTGAAAATGAAGTTTATTCAATACTTCAAAAATTAATTATCGGAAATTCTCCGGAAGAATTGGAAGATATGATCTTCCATGTTTTCGAACACGCAAATTTACAATCGGGAGATCTGTCGTCGGACGAAAAATCACTGAGATCAGAATTTCACATTGCAAGCAGAAAGATTTTAAGATTATTGTGCAAACATCCTGATCTGCTCAGGAAACTGAAAGATGCATAAAAATGAAGTCTGTTATTATAACAGGCTTTTTTAATGTAACATAGCAATTGCTTGCAATTGTCAAAATTTGTACAAAAATAAATATGAGTAAAGATGTATTGAAATACTTGACTTCTGAAGGTTTATCGCCACAAGAAGAATACAATCAGGGCTTAGCTTTGTTAATGCAAAATCCTGCAAGTCGAAATGCGGTAAGATCCTATAATAATAAGGGATTTTCCAAACAGGGTTTGGAAAATCTAAAATATGATCTTAAAAAATCATTTGGGATAAAAGATCAGGATATCCGAAAGTATAAAGAAGAAAATGTGCCTGTGATTGAAGAAAGAAATCTCGAAGTTTTCTTTGAGGAAAATACGGATAAAGTTACAGAACTGCTCTCAGAGATTACAGAAGATGCTAAGAAGGGAATGAAGCTATATGGTAAATATACTTTCTTACGATCTGCTGATTGTCCTAAAGAATATAAAATTTTAGTTGGTGATGCTATTACGGCATTCGAAAATTACAAAGCCGGTCATGAAGAGCTTTTTACTAAAGTCGCATCCTTGGCAGATCCAATACTGGACGAAAATGAAATCTTTGAAATTGCCAATCAGGTTTTGGAGGATTTTGAATTAAACAGAGAGATTCATGCAGAACTTCAGCATTATGCCGATACTGGCGAAATACTTGGTAAGCATGAGATTTTCGCAGATTATAATCTTGAAAAGGAAATTTCAAAGTTAACTGCAGCAGAACTTGCGGGCAGATCAAGTAATCTTAAATCTTACATTTCCAAAGCAAATAAATTAATTAATACAAGTAAGAATCCGGAAGAAGTAGAAGCTGCAAAGGTTCGTCTTGCTAATCTTAAAAAAGAGAAAGCTTTGGTTGATAAAACATTGAAAGCAAAAAAATAATTATGAAGCATAAGTTTTTCAGCATAAAAGAGTTGAAACAATCTCTGGAAGACAATCCTGATTGTGAAAACAATCCTATAGTTAATATTTCTCTGGAAATGCTTAAAAGTATAATTGCTACAAAGAAACCGGTTCCTAAAAAGGGGCCGGCTTTCTTCTCTTATAAAGGATTAAATATGAACTAATGAGAGATTATGAGGTAAGACTTTCGCAGGAGCAGTTGGAGGAGCTGGAAGACCTTTCCGGTGCAGGATATTGCATTGATAAAATCGCTCTGTATTTTGATATCCCAAAGAAAACAATGAAATCTGAATACATGCAGGAAGATTCCTGGGTACGTTACCATTATGATCGTGGAATCTTATTGGTTGACGCAAAAGCGGGAATAGAACTTTCAAAAAGTGCAGCTACGGGAAGTATTACAGCAATACAGCAATTGGCAAAACTTAGAGACTCTCAGAAGCTTGAAGAATTAAGGAAAAGAATAATGTATGGCGAAGAGATTGACTGATTATAATTTAAGCGATTTATATAAATGGATTGAAGCCGGACAGAGTACATCTGCTCCGGAAGAGTTTATTCAATATGTAAATCTTTTGGAGAAAATTTACCAGATGATGAACCGGGTAGATATCTACGGTTCCAAAGAAGCAATTGTAAAACACTTGGTTTCTTTTGAAGAATCTCTCAAGGGAAATAGAATTAAAGCGATTGATCTATACAATGAGTCTTTCGAATATTTTAATGCCGATGATAAGATATCTAAAAAGGCCTGGAGAAAGTTTTATGCCGCAAAATTGGATCAGGATTATGAAATGGCAAGAGCTGTATCTAAAGATGCTTCTGATTTCGAAAAAGCCTCAAGAATAGCCGACAAGGCTTATAAGTTTAGACAACTTGATCAGGAAGATCCGCCTGAGCTTCCTAAGTCAATGTTTGAAAAACCTCTAAAAGTTTACACTATGGACATGAATCAGTTTGATGTCGTAAATGAGGATCTTACCGATATCGAAAACTGGATAGATGAAAATACAAAAGAACTTTCTCCAAAAGCTATTGATAGAATAAAACAGGAAGCAATGATTCTGCCGATTAAAATATTTGATGATGAAAAACCAGACGGTTCGAATTGATTCGCTTTCGGTCTATGATGATGTAGAAGTTAGGTATTCCACTTGGCTCAAAATGATCACGGATCTTATGGAGCCTCAGAATCTTTTCCTGGTACTTGGAAGGGGTACTGGAAAAACGACAGATTACCTTTCCGAAAGATTAATGAATATATGCTATGAGATGCCTCATAGCTACATTGCTTTGGTGGGTAACACCTATACAAATCTTTTAAAAAATGTCGTTCCAGCTATTATTGAAGGTTGGAATCGTAAAGGCTGGATTGAAGGTATTCATTACGTGGTAGATCAGCCGCCGCCGGATCACTTTAAAAAACCATATAAAACTCCATACGAGTATAAGCATACCATTTCTACTTTTACCGGCAATTTCTTCAATTATATCTCCATGGATACACCCAGTTCCGGAGCCGGTAACTCTTACCAGCATTTAGCGGGTGATGAAACAAAATATCTGGAAAAAAATAGAATTGACAGATTATTCCCGGCACTGCGTGGGGATGCTACCATGTTTGCCAAATCTCCTTATTACTTGGGAGTAACTTTCACTACCGATTATCCGAACATTATTATGCCGGGTGAATACGACTGGATATTGGATAAAGAAAAAGAAATGAAGCTGCAGCAGATCAAATATCTATTGCAAATTTCTCTTGAACTTAATAAAACTTTGGCGGGTACGATCCGGGCAGCGAAAAAAAGAAACAAGAAATTATTAGCTACGCTTCAGAATAAGATGAAAAAATTATCTGTTCTGAAAACAAGACTTCGTATAAATTCTACTTTTTTCTATAAAGCTTCATCTTTTGTCAATGTCAATATTTTAAGGCTTGATTATTTCAAAACGGCCTTGGCAGCTCTTGGCGAAATAGAATTTAATACGGCCGTACTTTCCCAGGCTCCTATGGTAGAAGCCGGCCAAAGGTTTTATCTGGCATTCGACAATCGCCATATTTACGAGGACGGAATTATACGCGAGAATTACTACCGTTATCGAACCGGGGACGATGCTGAAACCTTTTCAACGGATTTGAAATATTGTATTCCAGATAAGCCTTTAGAAATAGGAGCCGATTTCGGAAATATGATTTCGATGGTTGTAGCTCAGCTTCAGGGGAACACTATCAGGGTTTTAAAAAACATATTTTCTTTAAGCCAGAAGACAGAAAAAATCTGCGAACGTTTTCTAAAGTTTTTTGCACACCATAAAAAGAAAGTAATTGATTTTTATTTCGACCGCTCGGCAAATGCCTACCAAGATGTAGGCCGTGACTGGGCAAACGAAATGAAAAAATTTCTGGAAGCTTGGCCGGACGGAACACCGACCGGCTGGACGGTAAATCTAATGTCAAGAAATCAGGGGAATATTGAGCAGCAGCTTGAATTTAATTTTGTGAAAGCTTTAATGAATGAAAATTATCGGGAGCTTCCAAATTTATTGATTGATAAATATCAATGCCGTCAGCTAATCTCTTCAATGAATGTTGCGAAGCAGATCGTGAAGAAAAATGCAAAAGGGATATCCAGAATATACAAGGATAAATCGTCGGAAAAACTTCCTAAAGAAAAACTTCCAATGTATTCTACTAATTTATCTGATGCTCTTAAATATCTATTATGTAGACGTCCTTGGTTGAGAATTTACCAAAATAAAAAAAGTACATTTTCTGATACAGAATTAACCTGATAAATAAATCCCCACTTATTAGGTGGGGATTATTATAAATATTGTGATAAAACATTTACCAATTGTCAGCAGGATTATCTGATCCTAATAAGAAAATTTTCAATTTCTCATTTATAGAATTAAAGTAATCCGCCAATTCGGAAGCGTATTTATATTTATTTCTAAATTCTCCATTTGTTTTTCGAACACGATTATATCCATTTGCCCCATCTGTCTTTGCTAAATTAAGCTCTATAAATTCAGTACTTGATAGTTGCGGGTATAAATAGTTCTTTTCTTGAAGAGAAATTATTTCAAATTTATATTTATTATCTTTTAATGATATTTCAATCTCATATTTGATAGGTAAGTATACCGAACCTCCTATGCCCGAATATCTCATTGCAGATTCGCTAACAGCCTCTATTCTGATATACTGATTCTCAATCATGCCTTTTATTGCTTTTTGAGGAGTATTAAATTTTCTATTAACCCAATCAATAACTTTTTTATATGCCTCCTCTTTTGAGATTCCAGGAATATCAGTGACTACATACTTAGCTAAACCTTCGTCAGTGATATTAAAAGTTTTGTCTTGTGCCTTTAAAGCGGTTACGAATAGTAGTATAAAAAATAGTAAATATATTTTCATGAAAATTGGTTAGGTTGCTAATTTACAAATAATTCGTAATCCAAAATTATGGGTTTCTGTAAAATACAATCCCCACTTATTAGGTGGGGGATTTTGTTACCGAACAACTATATATCCATCAAACGGATTGGTAGACAGTAAGTTTAAAGTATTTCCTAAATCAGAGTAGCTAACTTGAGAAATATCAGTCAACACTGCAAATGGATTCTGACTTTTATCAGGATAAAAATAAACTTGAATAATTGGTTTTCCATCAAATGGTTGTTGAAACTGATGAAAAATTTGAAACTTGTCACTTAATGGAAGCCATTGTTCCTTTGTAAATTCTATTGTCATTACTATAATTTTTAGAACAGCAATATACAAACAATTCAAAATCAACAATTACGGTTTCCCGTAGAATTATGACTACAATCATATCCGGAAAATAGCTGATTCATTATCTTTGAATAATTACATCCATTCATATTTCTTAAAAATTACACTTTGCCTCTCGTGAACCGGGAGGCTTTTTTGTGGATAACTTTTTAATGCGTCAAGTTCTGTCGTATAAAGGGTTTTGCTTTGTCATATAATGTGTGATACAAAATGTATCCGTTTATTTTTTGTTGATGTTTAAATTTGTATCAATTTTGAAACATGGAAATCGCAGGCTTAATTAAATCTAAGCACATAGATCATGTTCGGATCATTACTTCTGATAAAAAACAGGAGGTAGATGTGTTTTATACAGAGAGTAAGAAATTTGACATTGAAGAGCTCATTGAAAATGAAGTTGTGCTTTTCAGTGTGGCAGCTGAATCAATTGATTATTACGGATTAAAGTTGGCTAAATTCTGGCTTTTAAGTATTATTTCCCCAAAAAAGAAATTCGTATACCAAGGAAAAAAGCGAAAAGGTGATAATGAAAATAGTAATGAAGGCTGGGCAGATAGGCATACGAAATAATTGCATAATATTTGTACTTTGCAAAGTAAATCTAACATCATCATGTGCTATTACGTTGACGCAAAATTATCCAGAAAAGAAATCCGTGAGGTATTTAATGTGGAGACCGAGTTCACTGAATTTAAAAGTGAAAAGATGCTCTCGGGCTTTCGTGCAAAAGGAACTGTTGAAAAACCACTACCGATAATAACTGACGAAAATCCAGATACTGCAGTTATCGGGGACTGGGGTTTATTGCCGTTTTTTAGCAAAGACAGAACTTTTCAATCTAAAACATTAAATGCTGTGATTGAAGAATTGGAATTGAAAAATAGTTACAAAAACAGTATCAATAAACGATGTTTAGTTTTAGTAAATGGATTCTACGAATGGCGTTCGCTTGATAAATTTGGTAATCCTGATTCTGAAGGTAAAGTGAAACAGTTACATAGAATTCACTTAGACAATGGCGATAAACCTTTTGCGTTGGCAGGAATTTATAATATTTGGAATGATATAATAACATTTTCAATTTGTACAACGAAAGCAAATACTTTAATGGCTGATGTTCACAATTCAAAGAAAAGAATGCCGGTTGTTTTGAACGAAAATGATCATTTAAAATGGCTGAACAATCCTGACTATTTAGATTTTGCTCATCCTAAATATGATGTAAAATTGATTTTAGAAAACTTAGAACCGGAGAAAACCCCAAACACCTTATTTTAGCCATGGAAGATGATAAATACATATTTCAGCTCCTAGGAAATTACATTGAGGAAGATCCGGATGATATGGAAAACTTCTATAACGATGCTATGAATTTAATTAGGGGCGCTGCAGCAGATAAGAACATTGAATTTGATGGCTACTTCCGGGAACGTTGGGAGATCTCAGCAGATACAATTTTTGAATTCGATGAAGACTACTTTGAAAATGAAGATAGGCGTGATCTATATGTCTTCCTTTCAGCTTTGGTTGATGAAGAAATATTTGGATATTTGCATTATGTATGGCATCATGTTTTTCATGAAGATCTAAAAAAAGCTATTGTAGAGACGAAAATATTCGAACTAAAGGAAAAAGGAATAATTTTTTAATTTTTATCAATTAGATATATTTATTGTAAATTTGAAAATAGTTGAAGTCATAATTACATATTAATTATGATTATTTTAAACACCCCTACTCGTCACAGTAGGGGTGTTTTTTTGTTAAAAGTGTAAATCACAATTTTTTCAATTCCAACGCCTGCAACTCATTTTTCTGGGATATTTACCATAAAAAATATTTTGCAACATTTTGAGTTGTTGTAATTAAATAGATAATAATTCACTGATGATAATCTTTTTTAAACATTTAATTTATAGTGTTTTATCAATAACATTTAGCAGTTGCTTTGCTTAATTTTTCAAGTAATTTCCTGCTTTTTACAGGACTTAAAATATTTATAAAAAAGTGATTTTTGAGTCAAAAAAAAGGCTAAAATCAAAAATTAAAAACTGATAGATTTTATCAATATTCTGAAAATCAGCATTCTAACCTTCGTTAAAAATAAATAAATAAAGTTGATACAGCTTGAGGCCGACGCCGCCAAGAATCGAAATTGCGGTTGCAGTCGCCCAGATTGCTGGAAATATGGTCAGTTTGGCTGTAAATGCCCCTGTAGAATGCCCTGTAGGGCCGATTTTGCAACATATAGTCATTTTTAATAGTTGCCTTGTCATCAGTATGATGCACAGGTAGTTAGGGTCGCACCTTTTTTGATGTAACGTAGGTTGTACGGTCATCTGCCTAACATTGCCAATAAAAAAAAGAGATGGCAAATGTGATTTCGGATGAGATACTTAAGCTCAAGATAGTTGTCGATGGCAATGAGGCTCAGAAAAGAGTGCTTGATCTCGAGCAGGCCAACAAAGTATTATCAGTAAGGCTTGAAGATCTTACGCAGCAGGAGAAGGAGTTAGATAAACAGCGTAAAGCCGAAGAGAAGATCTTAAAGTCTAACACCGATAAGATAGGTAAGTATAATACTAAGCTTAAGGAAAGTGAGCTTTTCGTTATCAATGAAGTAAAAGCTTTACGTCAAAAACAATCTGCATATGAACAGGGGTCTAAAGAGTATGAGAAGCTGCAGGCTCAGATTGATAAGGTTAAGCAGAAGGCAGATGAAGCAGCAAAGGCGATTAATGAAGAGATACAAGGTCTCACATCGCAACAATCCAAATTTCAAGAAAACTTTGATAAGGCTAATACTGCCTATAAAAACCTACGTAAGGAGATCGAGGCTACAAATGAAGCGTTAGGAGATAATCGGTCAAAGATTGATGATGAAATCGGTGCCATGAAGATAATGGACATGACAACTGATCAGCTGACTAGAAGAGCTAAAGATCTCCGGGATGCGATGAGGCACATGACTGAGGGCGATACCCTTAATAAAACAAGAGATGAACTTCAGGAAATTAATGATAGAATAGCTGAATTGAATGCCGGGCCTGAGGAATCATCCTTCTTAGATACCTTCAATGAATATACAGGCGTTATAGTTGCGGCTGTAGCTTCCGTTGCTGGTTTCTTAATGAAAATGCAGGAAGTTGTTGATTTAAACAATGAATTGGTAGATGCTCAGACTGCGGTTGCTAAGACAACTGGTATGACTACCGAAGAGGTAAAAGACTTAACGGCTGCTTATACTGATTTCGACACCCGTACCAATCAAATTGATCTCCTTAAGATTGCTGAGATTGGCGGGCGTTTAGGTGTTCCAAAAGCCGAAATTCAGGATTTTACCAGAGAGGTTGACAAGGCTTATGTTGCGTTAGGTGATTCATTTGCAGGAGGAGTTGAGAAAGTTGCCGAAAAAATAGGTAAAATAAAAGGTTTATTCAAAGAAACTAAAGAATTAGGCTTTGGTCAGGCTATGAATGAAATCGGATCTGGGCTAAATGAACTTGGAGCAGATGGGGCTGCATCAGAAGAGAATATTGCAGATTTTGCTTTAAGAATGGGGCAGTTACCTGAAGCTCTAAAACCAAGTATTGCAGAAACATTGGCTTTAGGTGCTGCTTTTGAAGAAAGTGGTATCGATGCAGAAAGGGCTTCGTCTGGTTATATGACATTTATAAGAACTGCAGGAAAGGAAACTGCTGGATTTGCTAAAGTAATGCATATTTCTCAAAAGGAAGTTGAAAAGCTACTCAATGAAGATCCTATGCAATTCTTCTTAAAATTCTCGGAAGGAGCGAAAGGTTTAGATCCAGTCAAATTATCTCAAATTTTAGATGGTCTTAAGTTAAATAGTGGAGAGGTTATATCAATAATTGGAGCAGCTTCCGAAAATACAGATAAATTCAGAAATTCAATAGAGCTCTCTGGACAGGCAATGGATGAAGCTACCTCTTTGCAGGATGAATTCAATAAGGTGAATAATAACGCGGCTGCCATTTATGATAAACTTCAAAAGAAGTGGAAAGAAATCTACACCAGTGAAAAAGTTGCAAAAGTTCTAGCTTCTTTAATTCAAACTATAGGTAAATTACTAGGTGTTGTTGAAGACAGTACCGGAGGGGTCACTATTTTTAGGGAATCACTTCTATTTCTTACGAAAATACTTACCATTGCTGTAGTTTCAATATTCTCCTACAATACTGCTTTGGCCTTATCTGAATTAACTCTTGCTAAAATTAAGGAGAGATTGCTTGCCTATACGATAGTTCAGAAGGCAAGTAATTTACTAAATCAAACAAGTACGGTTCTTCAGAATATTTGGAATGTAACACTCGGTTACAGTACGCTTGCGTTAGCCCGTCTAACAGGGTCTACTAATCTTCAGACTATTGCTCAGCAAAGATTAAATCTAGTTACAGCAGCAAATCCTTGGGTTGCGGTTGTCGGGGTAGTGATGGCTGTAGTGACTGCTTATATGTTATTTAAAACAAGTGCTGAAGAGGCGGCCGCTGCTAGCACTAAGCAAAGTAGAGCTTTGGAATTGCAAGGTGATATTTCTAAAAGAATCAATGATGAAGAATCTAAATCTGCTGCAGAACTCAAAGCTAAAGTTGAGCCGCTGATTAAAGTTTTAAAGGATAAAAATACGCAGTTGAGTGAGCGTAAGAAAGCTTATGATGAACTTATCAAGATTGCTCCGGAGTTTAAAGGAACTTTGGATGCTGAATTTATTGCAACTTCTAAACTTGATAAAGTGTATTCGTCTTTAATCGACAAAATAAAAGCTGCGGCAAAGGTTAGAGCACTACAGGCGATTTTAGATGAGCAATATCAAAAAAGAGAAAAATTAGCGGGGAAACAGGAGATTTTCACAGCCACTCAAGAGAAAAATAAGACTGATAAAACAATGCGTAATCCTGATGGCAGTGCCAAGGGGGGTATTGTATTAGTTAATAGTCTTGTCGAAAAAACAAATAAAGATTTAGAAGAGCTGGATGGAAACATTGATGATGTTGTTAAGAAAATAGCTGATGCTAAAGTTGAGAAAACAGATACTACTTCAAATTATACCCCTCTTCCGGAAAAAGAAAAAAAGAAAAAAATTACGGATGAAGACAAGGCAGCACGTAAAGCTGAAAATGCATATCAGGCCATGCGTAAGAAGATTCTTGAACATGCCGAAGATTATGACCAGAAAGAGCTTGAATTGGAAGCACAGAAACAAGAAGCCAACGCAGAAATTCAAAACGAGGGCTATGAAAAAGAAAAAGCGTTGCTGCTTGCAGAAGGTAAAAAGAGGGTTGCTGAACTTGAAAAACAGAAATTCAAGCAATCGGATTTTGACGATATCGGCAGAATCATAAAAAGAGAAAAGGGTGATCTTAAAAAACAGTTTATCGCAATCAAAGAGCAATGGATAAAGGAAAATAAGCTGGTAGAAGATACTAAAACTGCTGAAAAAGAAAAGACCAATTTTAAGCTTCGTTCTCTGGACGATAAGTATACCGAAATTGGACTGAAAAAAGATGAAGAGGATCTGCAGAAGCGGTTGAATTTAATAACAAGAGAACAAAATCAAACGTTATCCGCCAATGTTTCAGTAAAACAACAGAAAGAATTTCTTGCATCAAAAGGATATACAGAAGAATCTTTAAAATTTATTAGTAATTGGGAAGAGGGGAAGACAGCTATTGAAAAATACTATCAGAAGCAAAGTCTCCAGGAGCAAGTTACATTCTTCCAGGAACAAATTGCGATGTTTGAAACGGTTGCAGAGTTGGCTCCTGAATTTCTTACTGAAGATCAGCTTGAGCGAATTCAGCAATATAAAGATAAGTTAGCAGGTATCATTGCTGATATTGCTAAAATTAAAAAAGGCGACGATCAAAAGCTTGGTGGAAAACTCAGCTCCTTCGGTGCTGGTAATGCTGATTTATTTGGTCTTACTCAGGATCAATGGAAGGCAATGTTTACCAACACCGATAATCTTTCTGAAAAAATTCAAAAAGTCGGTGCAGCAACTCAGATTGCTCAAAATATGTTTAGTGCTTATTCTGGATTTGTTCAGGCCAACGAGCAAAGAATGCTTCAAAAAATGGAGGTTTCAAGTGAACGAAAAAAGAAGAAATTAAAAAGTCAACTTGATTCAGGCTTAATTACCCAGGAGAACTATAAAAAAGAAACTCAACTTCTTGATGCTGAGTTAGACAGAAAAAAGGCTGAACTTGAATATAAAGCAGCCAAACGTCAAAGAGATCTGCAAATTGCCCAAGCAATTTCCGGGGTCGCAATGGCGGTAATTAATGCAGCACAGACACAGCCATTTTTCCCTTTAGGTTTAGCGATGACTGTTTTAGCCGGTGCAATGGGAGCTGTTCAATTGGCTACTATAATGAGTACACCGTTACCGAGTGCTCCAGGAGCAGAGGACGGGCTTTATCCGGTTCTCAGATCGCAAGACAATAAATTGTTCAATGCAAGGCGAAGATCTTCGAAAACGGGTGTTTATGATGAACCAACACTTTTGGTTGGCGAGGCAGGCCCCACAATGCCAGAACTCGTTGTTTCGGGAAAAACTATGAAGAAAATTGATCCTAATATCCAAAAAATGTATATGGAAGAAATTCGAAGAGTTGAAGGTTTTGAAAATGGACTATATCCGAAACAAACTGTTTCATCCGGTAGTGATGAAATGCTAATTAAGGCATTGGACATTATTAGAGATAATACAGAAGTAATGATTTATTTAAAAAACAACGGTGTAAGAGGTGTTTTTGAAAAATCTGCTCGTACTGGGAAAGATATTAAAGATATGACAAGCGAATACGATAATTTATTAACTAAAAACAGACATTAATATGCCTATAGAATTACCAGAAATTCCAGATTATATACAAGCGTCAACGCTTACTACTGACGTAAATTGGCAGCACGGAAACCCATTTCCTCCAGATGTAAAAATTAATGTAAAAGCTTCTACGCAAAATGTTGGATTGTATGGTTCGTATAAGATTGTTCTATATGGTAATGTTAATAATACAGACATATATCCTATAGAAATAACTGACGGTACTAATGTAATCTACGAGTTTGTAAATGGATCAGGGTCTTTTAACAAAAATGCATTTATAAAGTTTAAAGATTTGGAGCTTTTAGGCGCTGGATCATATCCAATTGAGATTTTTTTCACCTATTATGGTGTGAATAATGAAATTGGATACTATTTGAATGAGGCAAGTGCATTCTTTACTTTAAATATTCAGGGAATTCCAGAAAGTATCATAACTGATAAGAATGAATATAATTTAATTTATAATAGACAAAATAATAGCCTTACAGGAGATTTAAATATTAAAATCATTGGAAATGTTAATAATAGCCCGATGCGATTTTTCAATAATTTAGAAATCTTTAAAAATGTAGATCCAATTGTAAATAACTCATTGGTTTTAGAAGAAAAATCTCCACTTATATCTAATTCAAATCTTCCTATTGAAGGCGAATATGAAATAAGTTCTGCTATTTTTAAAAAAATTGTTGGTGGGCCATACGTAAATGTGAAATCGTTCCTTATTAATTTAATTGTGGTTAACGGAGATATGATGATAACTCCTAAAAGTCTCAATTTTTCCTTACTCCAATCAGCAGGAGAAATAAAAGAGGAGGTGTTAAAAGTAATTAATCCGTATAACAAAGCTTTTACAATAGAAGGTCCTTACTGGCTTGAATTTTCCATAAATTCAGGATCTCAGTCAGCAGAAGTAATTATATCAACTTTAAATTCATCAAACTTACCTATAGGAGAACTAAGTGACAATATTTTGATAAAATACGAAGACAAAACAATAAGTATTCCTGTCAGTTTATCAGTGATTAGTTTTATTTTTCTGTCAGGAATCGAGACATATAATTTTTGTTTAGATGATAAAATTATAAACTTTATTAAACGGGAATTATCTTCTAGATATGTGAGGTCTACATTATCAATTAAATTTCAAAGTGAAGATAAAACAATTAACATGGAAGTGCCTCTTACTGTTCCTTATTATAATGAAAAGGCCTCTTTTGATTTGGGAGCTAAAATTCACCAATATTTTTTAAGATTAAAAAAAAGCATACTTAAAGAAGAAAAGAAGCCGGATAAGTTTGATAATAAATTATGGATATATCCTGCGGAAGTTAAAATTCTAGTTGAAGAATTGGATGTTGATTATAATGTTGTTCACTCGGAAAATGTTGCAGCTATACATTTTTATCCTGGTAAAAAACCCGCAGCGTTTCCACTACTTTCTAATAACTTGATAAAACAAAGAGTTGCAGGATCTAAATATATTTTTGCTTACATACAAGGCTTGATTTTACCTAATAAAATAGGAATCGGAACTCCAAATGTTTTAGCAGATGGATTGGTTACACGCGTGAAGATTGAAGATGATGAAGATAAAATAATTTTCCCCAGAAAAAAGATTTTTCAAATCACAGAAGATAAGCAGCTTGTGTATTATACCATCCCAAACAATGGTCCTCATGTAATTAATCTGCAGTATGAAAATCAGAATCTATGTCCAGAATCCTTCAGCTTTACCGGACATTTAAAGAAAACTCCGGAATATAGCCATGTTTACGATCAAAATGTTCTTTCATCCGTCAAAGAGAAATATGATGTGACTAAAATTACTACCTGGACGATAAATACGGGATTTATTCTCGAAAAATGCACTCAAATAATTGATGAAATAATCATGAGTAAATTATGCTATGTTGAGATTGATAACAAGGTTTACAGGGGGTTTGTTATTGCTCAAAAAATTGTTGCTGCTGACTCTAGCTTAGAATTAATTCAGTTTGATTTAGATTTTATATTATTAGAATAATGGAAATAAAATTTTATACAAATAAGGGGATTCTTGATTTGTCTAATGTGAAATTTAGTACACAGGAGCAGAATTCAATGATGAGTGACAGGGTTTTTACTAAGTTCTTTTTTCCTTTTGTAATTAATGTTGATGATCTTTTTTTTCAAACCTTTGGTGATTATTTGAGTGATGAGAGTAAAGATGTGGAAGTTGTTATTGAAGGACATCTTTTTCACGAAAACAAAACATATCAGGCAACATTGACGATTGAAAGTATTGAAGGCTATGTGTTGACAGGTCAGATTGATTATGGATTTGAGGAGATTCCGAACTTTGATAAAAAGTTAAGTGAACTTCCATACGAAAAATTCAAAGTTGATGATATCTATTCATTTGCCGAAGGAATTGTTTTGAAAAAATGGCCCCAAACAAATTATAATTTTCCAAGGATTTTCACTAAGAAATTTGGTTCTGATGATATATGGGATAGTTTTGATGGATATTATAACGATAGTGTCATTGAGAATAATCTGCCAAAAATGAAAAGGAATTATATTGATGGTTCTGGAAATATTTTCAATGTAAATATTATACATCCATGTCCGCATTCGATTTATATATTAAAGGTAGGTTTTAGAGATGCTGGCTTTGACTTATTAGGAGATATATTGTCAGATCCGGATCTCCAGCAAAGATGGGTTTTTTCAGGTACAGACTATTTTACGATGAAATCTCAGACAAGATTGGAAGCGAAGGCAACACAAATGGATTACTATCAAGATGAGCCTTGGACTGGTTTGATTAATGGACAAGTATATAAAAAGCGAAAAAGATTGTATGATAGAACTTTTTATGATTTAAAACCGGGTACCTATAAAATACAGGGATCGTTTCGAATTCAATCTTTTTATGGAAGAATCGTTTGTAGAATTACTGCTAATAATACCATAATATGGGAGCATAATGTATATTATACTCAGGGGTTTCTTGATAAGGTTTTTCCTACTGATATTTCCGTCCCGTTAAACTTAACCTCCAATAGAATCAGCTTTTTTGTTGAATATATTCCATTAAACTCTGATGCCTCTGATTATGATGTAATAGGCTTTAGGCTGACTTCAGACGTTTTAACAGATGATGGCGCGAGTGAAGAAGACACCAAAGTGGTTAACAATCTCAATGAAATAGATTTAAGCAGAGCTGTTCCTGAAATGACATTTGGAGATTATGTCAATGGGATAAAGAACTGGTTTAATTATGATATGGATGTTGTAGGAACTAAAATTTATATGAATAGATTGGGGAAAAATGAACCTTCTAATGTTCAGGATTTTAATGAGTTCTCAGTAAAAAATCCGAAAAAGACATTTCTTAAAAAGAGATCATTTTTGATTAAATTTCCAGACCTGCCTGCGCCTTATAAGTTGGACAGTATATATTATGATTATAAAGGTGTAAAGCTGAATGGTCTTAAAAATGAGAATACTTCAGAGGTTGAAATAAATGGATATCCCCTTCCTGTTGCAAAGCCTAAAGAAACTAGTGTGCCAACGGCTATTGATGCATTGGAATCTTCTGATGTCATAGGATTGGTTTTTTATGATGGATTAATTGGGGGACAGAACAATTCGAAGAATGTTCCCGGATGTGCACATCCCGAGCTTTTTAATAAAAACTTTTTGCAATGGTTACGTCAAAGAACTATAGGTGTTCAATATCAATGGCAAAAAGAGGTTAATGCTGAGCGTTTTAGCCAGGTGCAAATTAAAAATCATATTTTTTGCAATAACAATATACATCTGATTGTAAGTTTGAACAAAGATAAAGTTGGTGACAATACCTATCAAATAGATATTGTCACCGAAACTATCAGCTAATCCATTATAAAAGAAGCCATATTTGATTCTTTCTCAACAATATGTACATAAATCATCGTCGTCAGAATACTTGAATGATTTAATATCTGTTGCAAATCTCGTACGTTGCCGCCTTTACGTAGAAAATTGGTGGCAAACGTATGTCTGCCGGTGTGCATTGAAACATTTTTCTTAATGTTTATGGTATTTAATTTCATTATAGTTTTCAATGTTCGATTGATCGATTCAGGTGTGATCTGGTTTACAAACAATGCTGGATGTCTATCTATAATAGCTTTAGCTGTATTATTAAGCACAATCGTATGTGGTTTATCTGTTTTTTCGGAATGAAACGTCACGGCATCCCCCTTGAAATCGATTCTTCTCAACTTTTGTATTTCTGAAATCCTTAAACTTGTATAACATGCGAAAAGAAAGTAACCTAAAGTCAACAAATGTCCTCTATCAATGTTATCACTAAAATAGTATTGCTTTAAAATTTCAACTTCGCGAATTGTCAAATTGGTCTTGGATCCTTTCATGGAGCCCACCTTCAGGTCATCAATGTCAAAATTTATAAATAACCCGTGTTTCTTTGCGAGATTAATGAACTTTTTGATTGTCTTTATGTTTCCGGCAATTGTTGTCTGCTTGTTTCCTTTAGAGTACAAGTAGCCTTTATAATCCTCAAAAAAGCCCAAAGTCAAACTACTGAAGGGAATTGGATGCTTATAATTTTCAAGCTTTGTGATAACGCTTCTTGCCATCCGTTTAGTAGAATCTTTTGTAGGTACTTTCTCCAGGTGGTGTTTTGCAAATGATATGAAATCATATTTTGGAGTTTTATTGAAAAATTCATTTCTGAAAGTTTTGACATCTAAATAAGCAGAACGAGATAGACGGTAATGTGTTTTAATTTCTGTTGTTTTTGATTCCATGTTATCAAGAGACAGATTGATGTCTTCATTGTCAAACTTCTTTTTAACTCTACGGATGTTATTATCCCATCTATCCGGATTTGTATAAAGACCGGTTGGAATACGATCTCTTTCTCCATTTATGGAGACATCATAAAAAATCTGGCACTTGCCGTCTTTTCTTTTGTAATTGTTTAGGTAAAAATGTGTGGTAATTGTCATAAATTTTGCATTTGTGACAAGCTCTGTGACAAGAAATGAAGGTCGGTTTTGAGTCATGCTTATAATATTTTTAAGATTAAAAGAAATGACCAGAATCGTTGTGACGGGTTTATGACAAAGGGATAAAAGAAAACAGGTTAACCCCTAAATCTCGACACTTCATACGTTGAAATGAGCTTGATCTAATTGTTAACCTGTTGTTTTCGTGACCTCGACAGGATTCAAACCTGTAACCTTCTGAGCCGTAATCAGATGCGCTATTCAGTTGCGCCACGAGGCCGTCGTTTCCTTGATGTTTTAAGGTTTGCAAATATAGCACTTTTTTCCGTTCTTTGAAAGATGAAACAGAGAATTTTACTTTTATTTACAGTTATAGCGCTAATCTCCTGTAAAAGAGAACAAAAAATTTCGTCCTCAGACTGGACTAATATCTCAAACCGCACCCAATTTAAGGAGCATGACGGTCTTTTGGAGTTAAAGTCAGGGAATTTCACTTATAATTTCAAAGCCAACCAGACTCCATTCAAAAAAATAATCCTTTTAAATGCGAGCATGGCGGGGTATATTTCTGAGCTGGGAGCTGAAGATTTGATTATCGGAGTTTCAAGTCCGGAATATATTTACTCCGAAAAAATTCAGAATCTTTTGAAGTCCGGAAAAATCCAGAATGTAGGAAGCGAGCAGAAGTATGACGTAGAAAAAATCATTTCTATGAAACCGGATGCGATTTTTACAAACTATATTGCAAGTTTTGACAATGCCTATCAGCTGCTGAAAAATAATGGAATACAGGTGGTTTTCCTGGATGAATACATGGAACAGCTTCCGCTGCAAAAAACGGCTTACATCAAACTTTTCGGAGAGTTTTTCGGAAAGGAGAAAGAGGCTGAGGCAAAATATAAAGAAATCGAAAAAAACTATGCTGATCTGAAACAGCTGGCATTAAAGGCAAAAGATAAACCTGTAGTGCTGGCCAATGAGATGTACGGAGATGTCTGGTATCTGCCGGGTGGAAAAACATCCGTAGCGAATTATATTACCGATGCCAATGCCTCTTATATCATGAAAGACAATAAAGAAGAAAAATCTCTGACGATGAGCTTTGAGGAAGTATTTGCAAAGTCAGCCGGAGTACAGTATTGGGTAAATGCAGGAAGCCATACCTCTAAAAAAGAAATGTTGGCGACCAATCCTTTCTATGGGAAACTGGATGCATTCAACAAAGGAAAGATCTACACCATAGCCGGGAAAGAAAAAAATAAAGCCAATGACTTTTTTGAAAGCGGGGCAGTAAGAGCTGATTTGATCCTGAAAGACTATATCAAGATCTTTCACCCGGAACTTCTTCCGGAATATCAGTTAACCTACATGAAAGAGCTTCAATAACTCGGACGAAATGTTTATTTTTGCAGTTCCTTTTTAGAAAAAATTATGTGGAAAAAAATTAAACAGCTTATTTTCATCGTTCTTGTTCTGAATGTGGTGTTCATTATCTGGGGCAGATTTTTTAATCCTCCTATTACGATCACACAGATTGGAGGCATCTTAGAATTCGGAAAGCTGCACAGGGATTACATTTCCTACGATGAAATGGGAAATAACGTTAAAAAAGCAGTGATTGCTTCTGAAGATCAGAAATTTTTTGACCACAACGGCTTTGATTACACCGCTATTGAAAAAGCGATGAAAAATAACGAGAAAGGAAAAAAGATCCGTGGTGGAAGCACCATTTCACAACAGACTGCCAAAAATGTTTTTCTCTGGCAGGGCAGAAGCTGGTTCAGGAAAGGCTTGGAAGCGATGTATACCTTTATCATTGAGAAAGTATGGACTAAGGATATCATTTTAGAAAGATACCTGAATTCCATTGAAATGGGGCAGGGAGTATTTGGTGTGGAAGCGGCAGCTCAGTATTACTTTGGCAAATCTTCTAAAGATCTAAGTGCTTCTGATGCAGCCTGGATCGCGGCGGTATTGCCAAATCCAAAGAAATATGATCCTAAAAATCCATCACCTTATTTAAGAAAGAAACATAATTGGATCATGAGACAGATGAGAAATGTGAGTTTGAAATAGTATCTTTGTTGTAATGAAATTTTTTAATTCCAGCACAAATTTTGAATCAGTTCTTAAAAAATACTTCTCTTTTAAGAACGAAACCCGTTCTTTAGAACCGTTTGCCGAGTTTTTAGAGAGTGTTAAAAAGTCAGATTTTACAGATGTTCTCAATTTTCTAAGAAACAATCCCAATTTTGCTGAAAATTTTAAACATTACATCCATAATGTTTTTGAAGGCAGACCTTTCAATCTTTCCCTGACCGAAGCTAATATTCTTTCAGAAAACGCGTTCTTTCCGGAACTGAAAAAAAGGATTCTAAATAAAATACTGCCACCCGTAGAAAACGAGAAAACGGTGTGGTACATGATCGATAATGTCAGCATCAGACCCAAAAAAGATCTGAGATATCTGCATAATCTTCCTGAAAATGAAATCGATGATTTTTTAAACCTTCTCGGAGCTTCAGATTTTATCACCAAGCCCAATGTTAAGAAAGAGCTGATCTTTTCAATGAGCATTCTTTCCTGGCGTGTGACGGGAATGGCGATGGAAGTGGAGGTGGTAAGAATGGCGCCTCAGTACAGAAATCTCGACAATCCATTTCTGGCCCTGCAAAACGAGCTTGAAGCACTTACGGAAGACCTTAAAAATGATCCTGAACTGCAGCTGCATTCCAAAGACAGCCGTTACAAACAGATCAAGATCTATACAGAACATTGTCATGAATTTGTCAATATTGCTTTTAAAAATTCTGCTAAATATGGAATTTCCGGTAAGATCAACCAGTCTCTGCTTAAGATTCGCCAGCAGACCGAAAGAATTTATGAAATTGTCCAGCTTCTGGTGATCGATAATGAGCAGGATATTACTATAAAATCAAAACAGCTGATTTTTAATATCCTGAATTATAAATCCCATAAAAATAATATTGCGGATCTGATCAATGACAGTACCCGTTTGATTTCACACCTGATTACCAACCACACCGCAGAAACAGGAACGCATTACATTACCTCTACCCGCAAAGAGTATATGACGATGTTTTATAAAGCCAGTGGCGGTGGAATTATTGTCGGGGCGCTCTGTGTTTTGAAAATGCTTTACGGATATATTCCGGGAAGTGATTTTTCACATGCATTCTTATACTCGATGAACTATGCGATGGGATTCATTATGATCTATCTGATGGGCTTTACACTGGCTACAAAACAGCCGGCGATGACCGCAGCTACGATGACCAAGGTTCTGTCAGAAGAGGGAAACAGCAAAAGGAATAATACCGAATTTGCCCATCTCGTCTCCAAACTATTCAGGAGCCAGTTCATTGCGTTTGTAGGAAATGTACTTCTTTCCTTTCCAATTGCTTTAGCGATTATTTATGGGTTGGATGTGTTTTTCTCCCAGAATTTAGCGGTTGAAAGATCAGATAAATTGTTAAAAGACCTGGACCCCTTTAAGTCTAAAGCCATACTTCATGCAAGTATTGCCGGATTTTATCTCTTTATTTCAGGGATCATTTCAGGGAATATCGGAAATAACTCTGTGTTTTACCAGATTCCGGAAAGGATTGCAAAAAATCTTTCTATCAGAAACTTCTTAGGAAAAAAAACAGCGAAAAGACTCTCTAAATACTATGCTAAAAACTGGCCGGGAATCGTTTCCAACTTCTGGTTTGGGGTATTTTTGGGAGCAACCGCCCCGATAGGTTTGTTCTTCGGACTGGATCTTGATATCCGACACATTACTTTTGCTGCCGGTAACTTTGCTCTGGGCCTTTATGGAAAAGATTTTTCTGTGGATTCCTATACGTTCTGGATATCCTTCGTTACAGTCTTCCTTATTGGATTCTTCAACTTCCTGGTAAGTTTCAGTTTATCTATGTTTCTGGCGTTCAGATCAAGAAAAATGAACTTCGGACAGGTAAGTGAAATCTACAGAGAGATCTTCAGATATTTTGTGAAAAATCCATTCAAGTTTTTCTTCCCTCTAAGTTCAGGACTGGATAAAAAAGCAGATGACCTGATGAGCAGCACCCTTACCAATAAGCAGGAAGAACATTAAATTTAGAATATAACCGAATTAACATACATAAAGAAAATGCTCCCGGAAAAAGGAGCATTTTTTGTTTTTTACAGATAGGTCAAATATAAATTATCAACAAATATCCGGTGATGGACATCTGTTTGGAAGGATAGCGTAGGATAAACATTCCCCTGTGTCACAATTAGCCTCACAGCATATTTTTATTACTCCGGAACCCATAATTTGGCTTAAAATTTCTCTACTAAGTTTTTTAATTGATTTTTTCATGTTTAGGTGATTTAATATTGTTTTCAAATATAATATTAAATTCAATGTCATGAATTAATTTAATGAAAAATAAACCTATAAAATGCGGATATCATTGAATTTATCCTCTCCAAACTTATCCTGAAACTTTTTAAGATAGAAACTTTTACGCATCTGAAAATCGTGCTTCAGAAGGGGAGAGTCAATTTTGATCATAATGCATTGATCTTCAATATTCACACTTCTGATCTCATTGAACAGACTTTCATCCAGATAATCTTCAAGAAAATCTTTTATTTCAAAAGCGATTAATTTATGCTCAAAACCATGGATCCTTGCAAAAGATTTTACAAGTTCTGAGGATTGAAATTCACGTTTTTTATTCCTTTTCATGGGGCCGTTTCAGGTTTCGGGTTATTGGGTTCAAATTTTAAACATCAAATATGATGCTTTCTTCATTAATCTTCTTAACGACACTTTCTGTACGTTCCCGATGGGTATCTGTAATGAATATCTGACCGAAATTTTCCTGATTAACAAGTTCGATCAACTGTGAAACCCGGGTGTCATCAAGTTTGTCAAAAATATCATCCAGTAAAAGGATAGGGGTCTTCTTGGTTAGCTCTTTCACGAGGCTCATCTGTGCCAGCTTTAACGAGATCAGAAAAGATTTTTGCTGTCCCTGTGAACCTATTTTCTTGATCAGCACCTGATCCATTTCAAACAGAAGATCATCTTTGTGAATTCCTTTTGAAGTATATGTCAGCATCCGGTCTCTTTCAAGACTTTCTGTTAAAAGAGTATGAAAAGCCCTGTCTGGATCAGCGGCGTTGTAATCTTCAATCAGGTCAGATTGGTATTGAACGGAAACGGTTTCTTTTCCTCCCGAAATAATGCGGTAAAAATTCTGAACAATAGGGCCAAGCTTTTCAACAAAGTTTCTTCTCTTGACGAAAATATTGGTTCCGAATTTACTGATCGGAGCATCATAGATCTCCAGTGAATCTTTGTCCCAGGTTCTGTTTTTTGCAAAATATTTTAAAAGGGCATTTCTCTGCTGCACCGTTTTTTGATATTGGATCAGATCAAAAAGATATTCAGAATCTGTTTGAGAGATCATAGAATCCAGAAACTTTCTGCGGCTTTCTCCGGAATCTGAAATTAAATTGGAGTCATAAGGCGAAATCATCACACTTGGCAGATACCCGATATGATCGGCAAGCCTGTCATAGCTTTTATCATTCTTTTTAATGAGCTTTTTGGCCTCTTTGGGCTGGGAAATTTTAATGATATCTTCACTGTCTTCATTCTGTATCTCAGCATCAATGGTAAAAAAATCTTCCTCCCTTTTGATATTGTTAACATCCGTATTGCCTAAAAAACTTTTTCCTACGGATAAATAGTGAAGTGCATCAAGGATATTGGTCTTCCCGGCACCGTTGTTTCCCACAAAACAGTTGATTTGAGGAGAGAATTCGAATTTCTTCTCCGAATGGTTTTTGAAATTGTAAAGGGAAAGCTTTTTGATAATCATTCGTCAAAAATACTCCATTATTAGTAAAAATAAAAAAGGAAGTGCAGAGCAGCTTTCTATCCAGAACGAAAAATAAGTGTCATCTCTTTTGTTTTCAGAGAAGTAGATGAAAATATAAGTAATGATTCCGGATAAGAAAAATGCAGTCCCATACTTAAGTCGAAGATAAAAAACAGCCATAATGATGCTGATGAATACCAGAACGTAGGCTATATACTTTGTATTTTGTACCCCAATCAGTTTAGGGAATGTTTCTACCGTATCACTTTTCATATCCCGGATATCGAATGGCAGGACAAGTGCCGTTATAAAAAAGAAACTGATCAGAAAAATGGGAAGACTGAATTCCGGAAGGGTAAGCCAGCAATTGACTAAAGCCCACAACAGCCCCACATAAAAAACTTTAAGCAACGGAATCTTCCGGATGTAAACGTCAAGGAAAAAACTGTTGTAAAGAAGCCCCAGAACCACAATCACAAACCATTTCAAAAGCCTTATTTCATTATGATTGTAAATGATCAGCAGGGCACAGATAATACCTGCAACAGCATTCAGAGCCAGTATTTTCAAAAAGTGCCTGGTATACTGGTATTTAGTGTACAGATAGCCGCTGAAATAAGTGATGAATATTAACAGAATTGTAGGGAAACGGAATGTGTTTTGCTCTTTGATGAAAAATACTGCAAAAAAAGTTCCCATAAGGGAGACATAAATCTGACTGTCGATAACAGTTTTTTTCAGTATTTTTAAGAAATTCATTTATCAAAATTAATACCTATGAAAAACATCTCCAAATATGTTCTGTTGTTTTTTACTTTTTTCAGTATATTTTTTTCAGCTCAGGATTTCTATGAAGAGCAATGGTTGAAAGTAGCGCAAGGCTATCAGAATGGAGATTTCAAGTCCAGTCTTCCTCTCATTCTGGATATTCAGAAAAAAGCCATTAAAGAGAAAAAAGCTGCTGAGATTATAAAAACTTTAAAAGCTGAATTTGCGATCTATAAAGATACCCAGGACGATCCTAAAAATGATTATGCATCCGTTTTCTTTTCAAAGATCAGCAGCACAGAAAAAGAGTTGAAAAAAAGTGACCTGCTCTTATTTAAAGTTTTGGAGATAGAGTTTTTCGAAAACTATTATGAAAAAAAGAAATGGGAGATCCAGAAACGGACAGATGTTGATAAAGGAGAGATTACCGAGATAGAATCATGGACGAAACTTGATTTTAAAAATTACTATCTGAAGAAGTTTCAGGAGCTTTCGGCAATTGATAGAAAGCTTAAAAAAGTAGGTCTTGAAAAATACAGAGATGCGTTTGACCAAAAAGGTGATTTCGAGTTTTTTCCAACACTCTACGACTGGAAGGTAAAAAAAAATATAGAGTTCCTCAACAACAGCGATCTGTTTACGAAAAATGAACTGAAAGATAATCAAGCTGTTGTAATAGCCCTTTATCAGAATCTTATTGATTATAATATCCAGAATCCTAAACTTTATTTTCAGCATCAGAAGCTGATCTATGAAAACCAGATAAAGAAAGATGATCAGTTTACCGAAAAACAGATTGCTCTGGTGAACTCTCCGATAGTGGGTGATTACAAAATATTAATTGTCAATGATTTTGCAGGTAATCTTTTTACGTCTAAACCTGCGGAAGTAGATGCTATGATTGATAAAGTAAAAAGAGAATATCCGGGATCAAAGTTTCTGAGTAATATTACCTATCTCGAAAACCAGGTAAAGGCTCCTGTTGTAGAGATTTTTTACGAACTTCACAACGAACCTGAAAAACCGATTCAAATTGTAGCCAAACACAAAAATGCTGATCAGTTTACCATAAAAATCTACACGGTTAATCATTTCAAAAAACAGCTCCAATATCTTAAAGACCTTGATTACATAGATTTTTATAAGAAAATTGACAAAACACTTTACAGAACAGATGTATTTAATCTTCCCACTAAGAAAGACTATAAAAACCATACCACTGCTCTGGAAATGAAGTCGCTTCCCAAAGGAATGTACATCTGTGAATATATCAATGGAGAAGATGTATCCAAATTTTTATTTTTTGTAACGTCTTCAAGAGTTATTTACAATGAAACGAAAGATCATATCCTGGTTTCAAGGGAAGATGGGAGGCTTATGCCCAATACTAAACTTCTGAAATACGGTTTTGGAGATTATTCGAATGTAAATGAGACTCATCTGTTGATTCAGACTGATAATTTTTCGCGCTTTCCATCCGAAAAGGTACAATACCATTATATACCTCCGTATCTGATTTATGATCCTATGAATAATAATTTCAATATGGTGGAAGCAACTTCTGAAGCCGGTTCCCGTGCTTATCCCTATCCTCATACCCAGTTTTTTCTGGACAGAGAGATATTCAGACCGGGGCAGACAGTCTATTTTAAAGCAGTATCCACGGTTCCGGATTTTGGTAAAAGAAGGGATGATATCATCATCAACCATGAACAGAAAGTTACATTGTATGATGCCAATAATCAGGTAGTAGATACCAAAACATTTAAGACGAATGCTTTTGGGTCGTACAGTGGAAGTTTTGTATTGCCGAAAGATAAACTGAACGGGAAATTCAGAATGCAGGTTTCAGGTACTTATAACAATTATCTTATCGGTGATTCAAAATATTTCTCTGTAGAAGAATATAAGCGTCCAAAGTTTGAGATTACCTTTGATACGATCAAAAAAGATTACAGGTATGGTGAAACCATAGAGCTGAAAGGTAAAGTTCTTACATTTTCGGGGATTCCGTTAAGCAATACCAATGTCAATTTTGAGCTCAAAAAAGAAAATATCCGTCAGCGCTATTTTTGGTGGTATCCGGCTGATGAGTACAGCAATGAAAATTCAATCTTAGGAAAAGCAGAAACCAATGAGAAAGGTGAGTTTATCATTAAAATAAATCTCAAAAAGGATGAAAATACAGAAGGAATACAGGTCCATAATTATAAAGTAAAAACATCCGCCACAGACATCAATGGAGAAACCCAGGCAGCAGAAACCAATATAAAGGTAGCTTCAGTTTCACATTATCTCACAACCGATGAAATAAAGGAAGCGTCTGCTGACGAAGAATTGAAAATCAATGTAAAATCTTTCAATTACAATGATATCCCTTTACAAAAGAATTATAAAATAAAATTGGTTCAGCTCAGACAGCCGAAACGGGTTCTGAGAAAAAACTTTCAGAATAATATTCAGGATCTTCCAGCAATGTCCAGAGAAGAATTTCTGACTAAATTCCCCCATGATATATACGATAAGTCAGAAGACCGTAAAAACTGGGAATTACTGAAAACAGTTACAGAGCTTTCCCAAAATGATAAAGAACTGAATCTTGGAAAACTGGAAGCAGGAGACTACAGATTGTTGGTTTATAATATAGAAGGAAAAGATACCATCAAGGCACAACAGGATTTCAGCATCTGGGATAAAAAAGGGCTTGGACCGGATCAGTTTCCATTTCTTAAAATAACAGCTCCCAAAGAGGCCGTAAAAAGAGGCTCAAAGGTAACTTTATATGCATATTCTGCCATTCCTGATGCGGTGGTTAATGTGTACTGGCAGGACGGGCAGGGGCAAAAAAAACAGGAAGAGAAAAAGTTTACGAATGGAGTACTTGCTTACACTTTTCCGGTTTCCATGGACAAAAATGTGATCAGATATAATGTACAGTTTGTTCTGGCTCATTACAATGATGTTCAGAATGAATTTGCCAATATTGATGTTAAAAATGAAGAAGACCCTTTAAAAATAGAACTGACTACCTTCAGAGATAAAGTAGAGCCCAACTCCAAAGAAAAATGGAGCATTAAAGTCTTAGGAAGAAACAAAGAAAAAGTCGTGGCAGAGGTACTGGCGTCGATGTACGACAAATCTCTGGATAAATTTGTACCGAATACCTATAGATTTAATAAATTCTATATACCATACCGTGTGATAGAAGACTATAAGGTTGATAACTTTTTTGAGTCACAGTACTGGTACAGGCAGGTTAATTATGTAGAAACTAAAAATGTATACTTTCCACAGTTCAAATGGTTTGATGAAGATGTCTTTTATAATCTGTTGGTTAAATACTGCCTGACGACAGATACAGACGGTGATGGGATTGATGATGCAAAAGACGCCTGTCCTACGGTTCCCGGACTGGATACTTATAATGGTTGCCCTAGGCCAAAAAGTGTAGTAGCCATGGAAGTAAGCAGCAGTGGAAGCAAAAGGAAAGGGCGTTTTGAAAATGAAGAAATCCAGAAAAATGCTGACCAGAAAGAAGGTAAGAACTCTGAAGAAAAGAAAGATGACCTCGCTGATGTGGAAGTTCGTAAGAACCTTAACGAAACAGCCTTTTTCTATCCACAGCTGAGAACAGATAATGAAGGCCGGGTGAACTTTGAATTTACCACTCCCGAAGCACTCACCAAATGGAAGCTGATGTTCTTGGCTCATACCAAAGATGCGAGAGGTGCGGTTTTGGAAAAAGATATTGTTACACAGAAGAAGCTTTCCGTTAATCCCAACTATCCAAGGTTTTTAAGAGAAGGGGATGAACTTAATTTCCAGACCAGAATTTCAAATCTTACTGATGAAGCAATGGCCGGAGCTGCGTCCTTACAGATCCTGAATGCAGAAACCAATGAAGATATTTCCCCATTATTCAGGATTACATCATCTGTGCAGAATTTTAATGTGGGAGCAACAGGAAATTCAACCGTGAGTTGGAGCATTAAAACACCTTTCCACAAAGTATCTTCAATTATCATTAAAGTGGTGGCGAAAGCAGGAAGTCATTCCGATGGTGAGCAGATACCGGTTGCGGTACTTTCAAACAGAATGCTGCTTACGGATACTGTTCCTCTTTTTGTAAAGGAGGGACAGACCAAAACATTTTCATTAGCCAATTTAAAGGACAACACTTCAAAAACGGCTGTTAATTTCAGCAATACTCTGGAGTTAAAAACCAATCCGATATGGGAAATTATTTTTGCACTTCCTGATCTGAGCGAGAATTTAAATATAACCTCTGATGCCATATTCAATACCTGGTTTTCGGATGTGGTAGGAACAGAAATTTTTAAAGCAAATCCAAGGATGAAAGCCGTTTTTGATGAATATAAAACTGCTGATCTTCTGAAAAGCAATCTGGAAAAAAATCAGGAGCTTAAGCAGGTCTTGCTGGAAGAAACCCCATGGGTCCTGCAGGCCAAATCCGAAGCTGAAACCATGAATAATATTTCACGGCTTTTCGAAGTGAATGCTATGAAAAATTCCATCAATAAAGATTGGAACAAGCTTATGCAATACCGGAACAGTGATGGAGGATTTCCCTGGCTTCCAGGCTACGAAAGTTCCTATACCTGCTCATTATATATCCTTAAAAATCTTGGAAAGATGAATGAATGGCTTAAAGACGGAATTTCTGAATACCAATCATCCGGCCGGAATGGTATGGTTTCTTCCCTGATCAGCTTTCTGGACGATCAGCTGGATATATACTGGAAGGAGAAAGAAGACAATCCGTGGAGTAATTTTGCTTTAGATTATCTCGATGCCAGAAGATATTGGGAAAAAGAATATCCTATCACAGGAAAAGGAGCAACGCTGAAAAATATGATCATTAGCCGGGCAGATAAATTCAAAGTAACAGATCTTACGTTTTTTGGGATACACAGAGCAGCACTGATCTATGACAGTTATGGGCTTCAAAATACCTCAAAAAAGCTGATCCATTATCTCAAAGAAACATCTGTATCCTCAGAAACCCAGGGCGCCTACTGGAAAAAGAATCTGAACGACTGGGGATGGTATGAAAGCAAAGCAGTAAATCATGCAGGAGCCATAGAAGCTTTAAATAAAGTGATGCCAAACGATGTTGACTTCATTGAAGAATCTAAAGTGTGGCTGGCGACTCAAAAAGAAGTAAATTCATGGGGGAATTCCAGAACGACGGCAGAGATCATTTACATTATGATGAATTCAGGAAAATCATGGACAACACCGGAATCAGATAAAGCTACGGTAATCTGGGGCGGAAAAGAAGTTTCGCCGCAGACCAAGACTACAGGTTACCTGAAGCAGGTCATCAAATCAGATCAGATCAATAAGAGCCTGGCAGAAGTTACCATTTCAAAGTCTGGCCCGGGAATTGCCCAAGGTGGATTATTCTGGCAGTACTATGAAGATCTGGAAAATGTAAAATCTACAGAAACCTATCTTTCGATGAACAGAGAATTTTATAAAAAGATAAAGACCGAAAATGGGGAACAGCTTCTTAAGATTACGGAAAACAGCCCGCTGAAAGTAGGAGATAAGATAACAGTTAGAATGATCCTGAATACAGACCGCCCTATGCAGTATATGCACCTGAAAGATATGAGAGCTGCCGGCTTAGAGCCTGTCGATGTACTGTCCGGGTATCAGTATAAAAATAATCTGGCCTATTACCAGGTGACTAAAGATGCTTCTACGAACTTCTTCATCTATTATATGCCAAAAGGAAAATATGTATTTGAATATGATCTGGTATGTAATGCTTCGGGAAGCTTCTCCAGTGGTTTTGCCGTTCTGCAGAATTATTACGCGCCTCAGATGAATGCCAGAACAAAAGGAGATAAAATAGAAATAACAAAATAATACTATATGAAAAATGTCAAACTGATAGTAATATTCCTGTGCTTCGGCTTTTTTGCCCAGATGCATGCGCAGAAATACTACGATGACCAATGGAAGAAGGTAACCGAAAACAGTGCGAAAGGTGCCTACAAATCTAATCTTCCCATTATTTTAGATATACAAAATCACGCCATGAAAGAAAATAATGCCATCCAGCTCATCCGTTCCCTGAAAGCGGAATTCAGTGTTGTGAATCTTACCGTAGATGACGACAGGAATGATGCTGCCTCTAAATTTTTCACCAAACTTAAAGATGCAGACAAGCAATTGAAGGGTGAAGAGAAATTGGTGTACACTATTCTTCTGAACGGATTTTTTATGGATTACTATAATCAGAATTCATGGGAAATCGAAAGCAGAACCAATATCAACTCGCAGGATTTATCACAGATCGAAACCTGGAGCAAGCTTGATTTTAAAAACTATTTGAAGAAAAGTTATCAGGAGCTTGATCAGCAGAAACAGGATATGAAAAAGGTATCTCTGGCGAAGTACAAAAATATTTTTACCGAAAACAAGGATATTGCCTATTTTCCGACTTTGTTTGAATGGTATTCCATGAAAAAGATCAGCTTCCTTTCGGAGAATAATCTTTTCACAAAAGATGAACTGACGGTAAACAGAACGCAGATTACTGCAGCTTTTGATGAACTGATTGCACAAAACAGCGGGAATCCCAAGCTGTATTTCATGAAGGAAAAGCTGACGGAAAATTGTAACTACAGTCAATGTAAAGATAAACTGGAACAGCTTCAGAACCTTTTGAAATCCGATGCAGAAGGGGACTTCAAAGTGATCATCATGGAAGATATCATGAACGAGCTTATTGCGAAAAAGAAGGAGAAAGAAGCTTTAGCCATTGCAGATCAGGCGAAGAAACAGTATCCAAAGTCTCCATTCATTGAAAACATAAAAAGTAAAGAGAATCAGATTACCAATCCGCTTCTTACGATCAAATATGAGCAGCAAACCCAGAACAATCTGCCCATTCATTTTGTAGCCGACCATAAAAATGTGGCAGAATTTTCACTGAACATTTATGAAGTAAAAGAGGATTTTACCACACTCATGCAGTATGTACAGAATTCTTACAACAATACCTTTGGAAAAGTTAAAAAAACTCTTGTAAGAAAAGAAACATTCCAGCCTGGTGATTCCAAAGATTATCAGGTTCATAAAACATCACTGGAAATAAAACCTCTTCCTTCAGGAGTATATGTTGTTGAATATGCTGTGGCAGGATCAGAGCTAAAGGATAACAATTCCAGACAGAACTTTTATTTCCTGGTTTCAGGAAACAGAGTGATTTATCAGACTAAAACAGACAGAAACCAGTTGTCCAATACATTAAAGCTTGTAAACAGTGAGAATGGAAAACCGGCAGCGAACGAAAGTCTTACATTTTATGAGTTTGTTGCCAATAAAACGTTAAATAAAATCGATGGTAAAACGGACGCGAACGGTGTGTTTAAGTTCCCTTCTACAGACAGTAAAGAGTATTACAGGACTTTCCTGATCCGCCAGCCAAAAACCAATGACTTCCAGATCATGCAGGTTTACGGAAACAATGGAAATGCCGAAGACTATAATCCCAATAATCAGACCCGCACTTTAGCACAGATCTTTACAGACAGAGCGATCTACAGACCGGGACAGACTGTTTATTTCAAGGTGATCAATACAAAGATCGATAAAGAAACAGAAGCTGTAACGTCAGGATTAAAACAGAAAATCACACTGCTTGATGCCAACAGTCAGGAAGTTTCTTCTCAGAATTTCTCTACCAATGAATTCGGTTCATACCATGGAAGTTTTATTCTTCCTAAAGGTCAACTGAACGGGGTTTTCTACCTTAGAACAGATGAAGGTACCCAGGGATATAAGGATATCAGAGTGGAAGAATATAAAAGACCGAAGTTTGAAGTGACTTTTGATCCCGTAAAAGAGGAATACAAATACGGACAGACCATTGAGCTGAAAGGAAAAGCCATGATGTTCTCCGGAGTCGCTTTGAGCAATACCACAGTTAATTACGAAATTAAAAAACACAACATCAGATGGAGATATTTCTGGTGGTATCCACGTGGTAATGATAATGAAAATTCGATTCTTGGTGAAGCTAAAACCAACGAGAAAGGAGAATTTGTAATTCGTCTTGATCTTAAAAAAGATGAAAAGCTGGAAGGGATTCAGATCGATAATTATGAGATCAATGCTTCAGTAACCGATATTAACGGAGAAACGCAGTCTGCCAATACACAGTTGAAAGTAGCCTCGGTTTCTCATTATATCAAAGCTGACGGAATCAAAAATACATTCAGTGATGAAAATGTAAAACTGAAAGTAGAAACTCTGAATTATAACGAGCAGGATCTTAAAAAATCATATAACGTTAAATTGTCCAAACTGAATTCTCCCAACAGGATTTTCAGAGATAACTTCTCGCAGGATGTTCAAAACCTTCCAAAATATTCAAAGGAAGAGTTTATCAGCAAATTTCCGCATGATTTATTTAATAAAGAAGATGAGACTAAAAACTGGAAAGCCGAAAAATTAATTTCTGATAAACTTCAACAGTCAGGTGCAGAGCTTGATTTAGGAAAACTGGAGGCAGGTGATTATCAGCTTGAGCTGTATAATATGGAAGGTAAAGACACTATAAAATCGTCTCAGAATTTCAGTATCTGGGATAAGGGATCTTTAAAACCTTCTCAGAAAACCTTCTTAACAGTTATTGAACCGAAAAATGAATTCTCAAGAGGAGAGAAGGCTAAAGTCTACGTCTACTCAGCAGTTCCGGATGCAGTTGTGAATGTATTTGTTCAGGATGGTTCAGGAAAAACAGTTTCAGAGGTTCATCAGCTGAAAAAAGGAGTTCTGGAATATACCACAGACATCCCAAAAGACAAAAGTGTATCAGCTCTGAATATCCAGTTTCAGATTGCAGCGTTCAACGATGTGCAGACCCAAGCTGTTACTTTAAAAATAAAAGATACCAATCAGCCTCTTAAAATTGAGACGGTAACTTTCAGAGATAAGTTGGAACCCAACTCAAAAGAAAAATGGACGGTAAAAGTTTCAGGAAACGATAAAGAAAAAGTGAATGCTGAAGTACTGGCCAATATGTACGATATGTCATTGGATCAGTTTGCTGTTAACACTTTCAGCTGGCAGAATTTATATACGCCTTATTCTATTGTGACATCTTATGATATCAGACAAAATCTGCTTCAACAATACTATCAGAAAAGGCTGAAATATTACAATGGAAAATATGTAGATATTCCAAATTTCAACTGGTTTGATGGTGATATATATCAAATGAGTAATGCAATTTACAGCGCTAATGCGATGGTTGACGAAGTGAAAAGTCCAGCTTACGCTCCGGCTCCTCCCAATGCACCTGTTGCAGCGCAGGCTAAGATGGCCAGAAAGACGGAAATGGCTGTAGGAGCTGCCGAAGCTAAGGCTGATGTTGCAGGATCTTTGAATGAAATAGCAGTTGAAAAAGAAGACCTGGAAAAAGTTCCCGTACGTCAGAATCTAAACGAAACAGCATTCTTCTATCCTGATCTGAAAACCGATGCAGAAGGAAATGTAAGCTTTGAATTCACTTCTCCGGAAGCATTGACCAAGTGGAAACTGATGTTCCTGGCTCATACAAAAGATGCGAGAGCTGCCGTATTGGAAAAACAGGTAGTAACTCAGAAAGAGTTTTCTGTGACGCCAAATTATCCAAGATTCTTAAGAGAAGGAGACGAACTGAATCTTCAGTCGAAACTTTCCAATCTTACCGATAAAAAATTAAGCGGTTCCGCAGAACTGCAGATTCTGGATGCCTTTACGAATGAAAATATTTCTTCCAAATTCGGGATCAATGCAGGAACACAGAATTTTAATTTAAATGAAAAAGGAAACAGCGCATTAACATGGAAACTGAAAGTTCCGAATAATGTGTCTTCCATTATATTAAAAGTCGTAGCAAAAGCAGGAGCGTATTCAGATGGAGAACAGCAGACAGTTGCCGTACTTCCGAACAGAATGCTCGTAACTGATGCTGTACCTGTGTTTGTAAAAGAAGGTGAAACGAAAACTTTTGTTTTAGATAATCTTAAAAATACAACTTCAACGACGATCACCAATGTTTCCAACACGCTGGAGTTGACAACAAATCCGATATGGGAAATTATGTTTGCATTACCAAGCCTGAAAAATGATCAGAACAGCTCTGCTGATGTGGTCTTCAATAGATGGTTTGCAGATGTACTGGCTTCTGAAATTTTTAAGGCCAATCCGAAAATGAAAACTGTCTTTGAAGAATATCAGAGTAAAGGATTGCTGAAATCAAACCTTGAAAAGAATCAGGAACTGAAACAGCTTCTATTGGAAGAAACCCCTTGGGTATTGGAAAGTAAAAATGAGGAAGAGCAAATGCAGAAACTGGCCCTGCTATTTGATACCAATACGATGAGGAATTCGATTAATCAGGATTGGGACGATCTTAAGAAACTGCAGAATCCAGACGGAGGCTTCTCATGGTATTCGGGATATCCAAGTTCTTACGGGACATCTCTGTATATCCTTAAAAACCTGGGGAAAATCAATACATGGCTGAAAGATAATGCGAAAGATTATCAGGGTTCCGGACAGCAGGAAATGATCAGTCAACTGGTTCAGTATATAGATAATGAAATCAGTAAATACTGGGATGTGAAGGAAAATAATATCTGGAACAACTGGACCATGGATTATCTTGATACCAGAAACTATTGGGAAAAACAGTATCCTTTAAAAGGAAAAGGAGCTTCATTGAAAACATTGGTAAAACAAAAAGCAAAAACGGCAAAAATTACAGATTTCACTTTCTTCGGACTTCACCGTGCTGCGTTGCTGATGAATGATTACGGATTAAAAGATGTTTCCGATAAATTAATGAACTACCTGAAAGAAACATCTGCCGATACAAAAACTCAGGGTGTTTACTGGAAACAGAATCTTAATGACTGGGGATGGTTTGGATCTAAAGTTGTGAATCAGGCGGGTGCTTTGGAAGCCTTCAACAAACTGAAATCTAATGATCAGAAGTTCATTGAAGATATGAAAATCTGGCTTATCACGCAGAAGGAAGTTAACTCATGGGGAAGTTCAAGAGGAACTTCGGAAGTGATCTTTACGATCCTAAATTCAGGAAAATCATGGACAAGTGCTGAAAGCGATAAAGCTACCATCGTTTGGGGCGGAAAAGAATTAGCTCCGCAAACACAGGCTACAGGTTATGTGAAATCAACCGTGAAAACGGATGCAGTAGACAAAAACTTAGGAACTGTGACCGTTACCAAGCCAGGTCCGGGAATTGTACAGGGTGGATTGTTCTGGCAGTATTATGAAGATCTGGATAAAATAAAATCTTCTGAAAACTATATCTCCATTACCAAAGAGCTTTACAAAAAAGTAAAAACGGTAAATGGTGAAGAACTTCAGAAAATTTCAGCGGATACGCCTTTAAAAGTAGGGGATAAAGTGACCGTAAGAATGATTCTGAATACAGACCGAGCAATGGAGTTTATTCATATTAAAGATATGCGTGCAGCTGGTTTTGAACCTGCTGATACATTGTCCGGTTACCAGTGGAAGAACAGCTTAGGCTATTATCAGTCTACCAAAGATGCTTCCACGAATTTCTATATTCAGTACATGCCGAAAGGAAAATATGTGTTTGAATATGATCTGATCTCCAATGCAGCCGGTAAGTTCTCCAATGGGATCACAACGATGCAGAATTACTATGCACCGCAGATGAATGCTCATACAAAAGGTACGAATGTTCAGATTTTGGAATGATTTTTGGCTATAGGGAACTAGTAAAAATTTTAAAACAAAAATAAGATGAGATTTTCAAAAACTTTAATGACGGGACTGATTATGTTTGCAGGTGTAAATGCTTTCGCACAAAAGAAAGCAGAAAAGTTTGAGAAGCTGGAAATTGAAATGTTCCCAAAAGCTAAAGAAGGATTTAAGCAGGTATATATTCAGCTGCCTGTTGCAAAAAATGAAAACGATCTGAAAGTAGAGTTTTTTGTAGGAGCTGAGAAAATGCTGGACTGTAACAATTACTTTTTAATGGGGAATGTAAAGACTCAGGACCTTCAGGGATGGGGCTACAACTATTACGAAGTAGAATCAAACGGTGAAGCAGCAGGAACCTTAATGGGGTGCCGCGATCAGAAGAAAACAAAGAAGTTTGTGACTCTTCAGCCGGAGATTGTAAGATACAACAGTAAGCTTCCTTTGGTATTTTATGTACCGAAAGATCTTGAAGTGCGTTACAGAGTATTGCGTGCCGATGCTAAAATGAAATCAGCAGTTCAGAGATAATCTGAATAATCTTTAAATATCAAACTCCTCACATTTTGTGGGGAGTTTTTTGTTTGTAAAAGTGATCTGTTCAGTGAAATCTCTGGTCTCTGCTAAATCCTTTAGACTCACTAGTCATGAATTTGGCATAATGTATTTGTTTTTTACAAACTACAGGAAACAGAATGATATTCGAAAACTCCCATGAACAAAAGATAATTTAAGTTTTTTTTAAATTAAAACGCAACTCAAATCAACCTTAAACGGATCTCCTATCCCCATCACCAATAGAGGGTTAAAGCTAAACGCTTTTTAAACTTACTTTAAATTCACCGTATTGATGAATTATCTTCGTGGTTTTAACAGATTTTTGCATTATATTTGTTATAAACATAAACCATGAAAAACAATTTATTGATTTTTACGTTTAGTTTTTTGACTTTCCCTGCTTTTTGCTGGGCCCAGTCTGCGCCGGACTTTAAAGAACTTTTAGACAGTGCCATGGTCCGTGATTCCGATCTCAAAATGCAGATTACCCAGAACAAACTCACAGATCTTGACGGACACAAACTGAAAGATATCTTTCTTCCCACCCTGGAAGTAAGCGGACAGGTCGGATATCTAAACGCCACAGCAAGGCTTACATCACCGGAAATTAATCTCGCTCCTTTTATTAATATTCCCGAGGGAAGTTTTAACAATAATCTCAATGTTTCCGGATTCTCAGGAATTGCTAAAGCAGATGCCAAAATGCTTCTCTATTCAGGTGGAAAAGTGAAGTACCTGAAGAAAGCCATTGAAGAAAAGAAAATTTCCGAAGATATTCTTCTCGAAAAAACAAAAGATGATGTGGTTGCTAATATCTCAAAGGCATATGACCAGCTGGCTCTGATCCATCAGTCTAAGAATGTTTTGGATGAAAGTAAAAAAAGACTGGACATCAACCGTAAAACAGCAGATAAAGCTTTAGGCTATGGGCTTATTACTCCCTATGATCATAAGAAAATAGAACTGGCACAGGCCACACTTGATGCTAAAATGGTTGAATATGAAGGAAAAAAAGAACTCCTTCTTACCCAGCTGTATATCCTGACAGGAATCAGTAAAGAACGTTTAAGAATGATTGATCCTGTACTTTCGCCTGTAGAGCTTTTATCTTCAGAAAAAGGAATTGAGCAAAGAGCTGAGGTACGCGCTCTGGAACACGGTATCAGTGCTGCCGATTATAAAATAAAAGCAGAAAGAACATGGATGATCCCTAAAGTACAGCTGATGGCATCCGCTTATTATATCGGTCTTTATGGAAGCCGTATCAAAACCTCAGAAAATGTAATTCCTGCCGTTCCGGCCTTAGGATACGAAGGTGCTAAACTCGACTGGAGGCCTACCAATATCAATATCCTTCCTTTGTTTACAGCCGGTGTAGGTTTTAAATGGGAAATCTTTGACGGCAGAGAAGGAAAACACGCCGAAGAAACCGCTAAAGTAGGAAAAGAGGTGCTTCAGAATAAAAAAGAAGATGCTCTGAAAAAATTAACCCTGAATCTGGCGAATAACCAAACCAACTATGACATTGCAAGCGCACAGATTACTTTAAAGGCAAAGGAAAAAGAACTGGCGAAAAATGCATTGATTCAGGCTGAAAAAGAATTCAGATACGGAATGAGCAAATCTTCACAGCTCATCGATGCTGAAAATGATCTCGAACTTGTAGAGCTCGAGTATCAGAATGCTCTTTTTAATCAGAGAAGAGCAGGAATAGAACTGATGAGATCAACTCAGGAACTTGATATTACCAAACTTTATTAATCCCTTACCATTAAAATGATGCATAAAAATATATTCATACTCCTTGCTGCTCTTTTTCTAGTAGGGAGCTGCGGCGAAAAAAAAGAAAACCTTAATGATTCCGAAGGCAAGACCAAAAAAGATGTGATCTCGTTTGCACCAAAGGTTACCGGAAGAATCTTAAAAATATACGTAACCGAAGGTCAGACTGTAAAGAAAGGTGATACGCTGGCTCTGCTTGACGTACCTGAGGTGTCGGCAAAGATTGCTCAGGCTCAGGGGGCGGTAAGTGCTGCAACCGCTCAGGAGCAGATGGCCAAAAACGGAGCTACAGCAGATCAGATGAGACAGCTGCAGGCAAAATACAAAGGTTTGAAAGAGCAGTATGATTTTGCTCAGAAATCTTATAGAAGAGCCAATAATATGTACCGTGACAGTCTCATGTCGCCTCAGGCACACGATGAGGTCTATGCAAAACTTCAGGGGGCAAAAGCACAATACGATGCTGTTGTTGCCGAGCTGGATGATGTACAGCGGGGGACCCGCGTGGAAAAAGTTGAAATGGCAGCAGGTCAGGCTTCTCAGGCAAAAGGGGCATTGCAGGAGGCCAATGTAGCCTATTCCGAAAGATACATTATCGCAACCAATGACATGGAAATAGAAACCATCAGCCTGAATACAGGGGAACTGGCTACGGCCGGGTTTGCCTTATTTAACGGATATATTCCCGAAAGTACTTTTTTCAGATTTACAGTTCCTGAAAGTGCCATTTCAAAATATAAAAAAGGGCAGGAGGTCAATATGCAGGTGGTTTATAATAAAGAGAATCTGGCAGGAAAGATTGTCTACATCAAACAGCTGACAAGGTACGCGGACATTACAACTGCTTATCCTGATTATCAGCTGCAGGATGCGGTTTACGAGATTAAAGTGAAACCGACAGACATGAATAAGGCCAAAAGTATATTGGTGAATGCTAACGTTATCCTGAAATAATTATGAAAGAATTTTTCCGGCTTTTAAAACGAGAATTCAAACTTTTTATAGGCAATTCTACCCTGAGGACCGTGTTTTTTCTGGCCCCGGTATTCTATGCTACCCTGTTGGGTTTCGTTTACAAAAGCGGAAAAGTGGAAAATACACCCGTTCTGGTGATCGACCGGGACAATACTCCTTTATCAAGCCAGCTTACGGATATGCTGGATGACAATAAAAGCATCAGTATCATAAAATATGCACAGGAACCTTTAAGCATCAAGGATGAGGTAATCAGGCATGAAGCAGCAGCGGTCGTTATTATTCCATCAAGGTTTGAAGCCGATATGCTGCAAAAAAAATACCCGGAACTGAATGTATATGTCAATACAGGAAATGTTCTTACCGCCAATTTTGCCTCCAAAGCATTACAGCTTACCATAGGAACGTTCTCGGCAGGAGCATCTATTAAAGCCTTGCAGAAAGCAGGAATGCCGGCGACAAAAGCTGCTACACAATATGAGCCGTTCAAAGCTAATTATATCACTCTTTTCAACACCACGGGAAACTACCTGATCTTCATGTGGCCGGCCATGCTGGCCGTGGTCCTTCAGCAGGTTATTCTTCTGGCAATGGCCGTTAGTTTTGCCGCTGAATTTGAAAGAGGATCTTTCGTAAAAGAATACATAAAAATGAAAAGATGGGCTTTTCCAAGCATGCTGATCAAGGTCATCCCGATTTGGATATTCTCTATTCTTATTGTTGGAGTCTATTACTTTATGCATATGATATTCAGGGTTCCGATGCCGGAAGGAATACTCAATTTTATTTTGCTGACCGCAGTATTTGTAGGCTCCGCTTCGTTTTTAGGGGTATTCATCAGTATATTAATTCCTGATGCATTAAAAGCAACTCAAATCCTGATGGTTATAGCTTCCCCGGCATTTATCATCAGCGGATTCACATGGCCGTTGAGTGCAATGCCTGCTTTTGTACAGTTCATTGCCAACATTATTCCTCTGACGCCTTTCCTTCAGGCCTTTAAAATCTTATTGATACAAAAAGGTTCTGTAGAACTCACGTATCCATATCTGAAACATCTGAGCATCCTACTGGTCGTTTATGCGATTATTGGCTGGATAGCCTTAAAGATCAAACTTTGGTTTATTTTTAAAAAGTCTACCCCGGAGCAGGTTGAAAATGTATCAGAGTTGTAAAGTTTAGAGGTTGAGTATGGAAGAGTTTTAGATTCTTAGGATTTAAGATTTACATAGGTAATTTGCCTGGTAACTAATACCTCGTACCTTTAAATTGACGCCTTCCTGTCTAATAACCTGCACCCCGAAATCCACACCCGAAAATACGTCACCGTTTTTTTCATCACTCTGTAAAAATCAAAAGAAAAAACTGATATATTTGCTTTCAGATAATTAGAAAGAATATGGAAAATGTATTTGATGCAAAAGATGCTCAAAACTATATTGATAGGATCAACAACCTGGTAGAGGATACTCACGGTTTATGGGGGAAAATGACGGTTGATCAGATGCTTGCGCACTGCAGTATTTCCTATGAAATGGTATATGAACCTGAGAAGCATAAAAAGCCGGGGTCTATTGCAAAATTTATTTTGAAAACATTTGTCAAGCCAAAAGTAGTCGGAGAAAAAGCATATCCAAGAGATTCTCCTACAGCTCCTCAGTTTTTAATTACCGGAAGAAAAAACTTTGAAGAAGAAAAGAGAAGACTGATTGGTTTTATTCAAAAGACACAGCAGCTTGGTCCTGAGGCTTTTGATGATAAAGAGTCATTTTCTTTTGGGAAACTAAAATCTCATGAGTGGAATAATATGTTTGCCAAACACCTGAATCACCATCTTTCCCAATTTGGAGTATAAAATCACAATATGAAAAAACTTTTATGGATCCTCATTCTTGCCTGCAATTTTGCATGGGGGCAGATGCCTGATATTTCAAATGTCTGGCTGAACAATAGTAAACCATATACCGGTACCATAGGCGACCGTGGGCAGGAACTCAAACTGAAGGTCAATATTTCCGAACAGAATAAAAAGAATGACCAGGAATATTTTATTTCCGGGTATTCTCTTGTGGATGATAACTATGCCAAATACGAAGGCAAAGTCACCATTACCAAATATAGAGATACCAAAAGAAAAGGTATAGTCTTCGGAGAATATGAGCTTGCAGAAGAGCCTAAAGGAAAACATTCCGGTATTTTTAAAGGTAAATTTATTTATACCTTCAAGTGGAATAAGAAAACTGAAAAAATAGAAGGACAGTATATAGAATTTATTGGAGACTGGAAAAGTTATGACGGAACACTGGACTTTAAAACCCGTTTAAAAAACCAATAAGCATGCTAAGAAGAATAGTAGCGGTTCCGGCAGGACTCATTGCCGGAATTATCAGCATCACCATCGTTGAGAAAATTGGACATCAGTTGTATCCGCCTCCCGCTGCTGCAGGAAGTGGCGATATGACAGCCATGAAAGACTATGTAGCGCATGCCCCTTTTATGGCCCTGTTCTTTGTTATCATAGCCTATGCTCTCGCGGCTTTTGTTTCGGGGTTCACCGCTTCAAAAGTAGCCGGAAACGGGAAGCATACCTCTGCGGTTGTCTGTGGAGTTATTTTCCTGTGCATCACCATCTATATGATGGCTTCGCTGCCTACTCCCATTTGGTTCTGGATTTTGGGAATTCTTGTTTGGACACTGGTGTTTGCCGGAAGTAAATTGGCTTTAAAAACAAAAAAAATATAAAATCTCTATATGAAATTAGGAGCATTTTCAATCAGCTTAAGTGTAAAGGATCTTCAGAAGTCTAAAGATTTTTATGAAAAACTGGGTTTCTCTGTCATGGCCGGTACAATGGAACAGAATTATCTGATCATGAAAAACGAAAGTACTCTGGTTGGGCTTTTCCAGGCTATGTTTGACGGAAATATGCTGACGTTCAATCCCGGATGGGACCAAAATGCCCAGAATCTGGATTCTTTTGATGATGTACGCGATATTCAGAAACATTTAAAAGAAAATGGAGTAGCGCTTGAGAAAGCTGCTGATGAAAGTTCTTCAGGACCGGAACATATCTTCCTGAAGGATCCGGATGGAAATATGATCTTAATTGACCAGCACAGATAATTCACCTTTATGAAAATATTAAAAAAAATCATACTCGTTCTTGCTTCTATCCTTATTTTATGGATGGTCGTAGCAGCTTTTATCTCCGGAGACTGTGTGTATGAAAAGTCAATAACCATCCATGCACCCTCAGAAAAAGTATGGCAGCAAACAAATACTTTAAAAGCGATGGATCAGTGGAGCCCATGGAATGACCTTGATCCGGGTATGAAAAAAGACTGGACAGGAACCAGTGGAAAGGCAGGAGAAAAAGTATGCTGGGACAGTCAGAATGCTGCTGCAGGAAAAGGCTGTCAGGAAGTGATGAAAGTAGATGCAGAAGGCAAAAGAATTGATACAGAAATGAAATTTCTGACACCTTACGAAAGTGAAGCAGGTGCCTATGTGAAAGTTGTTCCGGAAGGTAATGGAAGTAAAGTGACATGGGGATTTACTTCAAAAATACCTTATCCATTTACGGTAATGAAAATGTTTATGAATATGGAAAATGCGATTGGGAAAGATTACCAGAAAGGCCTTTCCAGGTTAAAGGAATTGTCTGAAAAACCTTAAACAGAGACTCATTAAAACTTAACTTATAAAAAAACAATCATGGCATCAGTAAACGTTTATTTAACATTTAGTGGAAACTGCAGAGAAGCATTCGATTTCTACAAATCAGTTTTCGGAGGAGAATATCCTTACATCGGAACTTTTGGGGAAATGCCTCCGGTGGAAGGCAAAGAAACTTCTGAAGAAGACAAAAACAAAATTATGCACGTCTCTCTTCCAATCTCAAAAGAAACCATCTTAATGGGGAGTGATACGGCCGGAGAATGGGCATCTCAGTTGAAAGTAGGAAATAATCTGGCTATTTCCATCAACACAGAATCTAAAGAAGAAGCAGATAAATTATTCAATGGACTTTCTGCGGGAGGACAGGTAACCATGCCTCTGGCTGATACTTTCTGGGGAGCGTATTTCGGAATGTTTACCGATAAATTCGACATCAACTGGATGGTAAACTACGACGACCCTGCGAAAGCACAGCAACATCCTTAAGATTCATATTTTGCATATGAAATATAATTAAAATGAACCGGTGGAAATATCTGCCGGTTTTTATTTTATGATACATTTGCATTCCAAAAATTTTTAAATTTGAAGTAAAGCCACAGGATTTAAAAATTAAAGGTAGGGCGTGGTGATAAAGTTTACTGCCTCAAGCATAAAAAAAACAGAGATGAAATTTACAATTGAACAGATCAAAGCAGAGCATCAGAAAGTAAAAAGCGGAGCAGATTTTCCTAACTATATTCAGGCAATAAAGAAACTGGGGGTTTCCTATTATATAGTTTCCGTTGCTGATGGAGGTGTAGATTATTTTGATCAGGAAAATAGCTCCGTGTCCACTAGAGGTAAAGATGATGGAGTAAGAAGTATTTCAGGTATCGTTAACCTTGACCAGTTTAAAACAAGACTAAAGCTGCACCAACAGGGAGGAACAGATTATCTCACATTTTACAATGACTGCGTAGACAATGGAGTAGAAGGCTGGAAAATGGATTTGAATGCAATGACCTGTACTTATTTTGATACGGAAGGCATCGAAATCCTTGTAGAAAAGATTCCAGGCTAAAACATCAATAAGTGCGTCTGTGGCTTACTGCATAAAGCTTACAGCGTAAAATATTTATTGTTTGCAATTATTGATTTTAATTATTAATTTTGTTGTGTACGATAGATAATAGTAATTGAAATTTATGAGAAAGGTCTTTACGAAGCTGGCATTGACAGTATTAAGTCTGGGGTCAATAGCAGCCTCTGCACAGAAAAATGATTTGGGAGCATGGTATATGTATTTCGGAAATAATAAGATCAGCAGGAAGCTGAATCTTCACAATGAAATCCAATACCGGAACTTTGATGCAGTAGGAGATCTCGAACAGTTGCTGATCCGTACAGGAATCGGGTATGACCTAACCGAAAATAACAATAATGTTTTGCTGGGTTATGGTTTTATTTTAAGTCAGCCTTATGTAAACGGTGAAAAAAAAGAAAATATAGAGCATAGAATCTTCCAGCAGTTTATCACAAAACAGAAATTCGGACGTTTTAATCTGCAGCACAGATACCGTTTGGAAGAACGTTTTCTGCAGGATGATTTCAGGATGAGATTCCGTTATATGATAGGACTCAATATACCGATTACCCATAAAGAAATGCTTCCGAAATCTCTGTATGCTTCAGTATACAATGAGATATTTCTGAATTTTGACAGTCCCGTTTTTGATAGAAACAGAGTATATGGAGCTTTGGGATATGTGATCAATAAAAATATGAGAATAGAAGCAGGGTATATGAACCAGATTCAGGAAAACAGGAACCGCGGTCAGATTCAGATCGGTTTTTATAATAATATTCCTTTTAATAAAAATTAATAAAGACAGTCTTTGCCGGATGCTGTGATGAAGAAAAGAAACTGTTACTTTAAGAAGTATAATCAACACAAAAAACAAATAAACACATATGCATTCAGGGAAAAGATTTGGGGCGTTGGAATTCGCCACGTGGACAAGACGCAGTATCTATGTTTTGACGATATTAGCAGCTGTCCCAACCGTTTTATATTGTTCAGGCTGGAAATTTGTTTCCGTTCCCTGGCAGCCTATTGCCATTCTGGGAACAGCAGTAGCCTTTATTGTAGGGTTTAAAAACAATGCGAGTTACAGCAGGCTTTGGGAAGCCAGGCAGATTTATGGAGCAATCATCAATGACAGCCGCAGTTTTGGCTACATCCTGAGAGATGCACTTTCAGGAAAAGATCCTCAAAAAGTAAAAGAAATGTTTCAGCGTCATTATGCATGGCTTACAGCATTGCGTTTTCAGCTCCGCGAGCCAAGAGCCTGGGAGAATATGGGAACTGCACAATATGACGAATATTCTAAAAAATATGATATTCCGGAAAGGTTAACCAAGATAGATGATGAACTGAAAAATTACCTTTCCGAAACCGAACTTCAATATATTTTAAGTAAAAAGAACAGGGCAACACAGCTGATGGCAAGCCAGAGTAAGGAGTTATCCGAATTATATTCCAAAGGCGATATCAATGATTTTCAGTGGACACAGATCAATCAGCAGCTGGTGAAATTTACAGACGATCAGGGAAAAGCAGAAAGAATCAAAAACTTTCCTTATCCACGGAACTTTTCATCGATCACAACCTACCTTTTGCTGTTGTTTATTCTTTTTGTGCCTTTTGGATTATTGAAAGAACTTGATAAATTAGGTGAGGGAACCGTCCTTGAAGGATGGACCATCTGGTTTAATATTCCTTTTTCACTCATGGTAACGTGGTGCTTCCATACGCTGGACAGTGTAGGAGAAGCTTCTGTAAACCCATTTGAAGGAAGCCCGAATGACGTGCCGATTACCCAGATCAGCCGAACCATAGAAATTGATATGAGAGATATGCTGGATGAATCTGATCTTCCGCCAGCGATTACTCCAAAGAACAATATTGTACTTTAAAACAAAATTTACAGGTTTTCATAAAACTATACGGTTTAAAGAAAAAGGACAGAAAAAACAGGCTGGCTGAAAAATCAAAATTTTCTCGCGTCTTAAAAACACCTGCCGAAAATTTTGAATCTTTACGTTAAACCCAAAAAGAAAAATTTAAAATCCAGCCTTAGCTGAGTGTTAACAGCCTTGCGTTAACAACATTGAAATCAAAAAACAACTTAAAAAAACAACTCAAAATGATTCACAGTTATGTTATAATATCCATTGCAGTCCTACTGTCTGTGATGATATTGGTGATGATAGGACAAAAGCTGAAAGTAGCGTACCCGATCTTCCTCGTGATTGCCGGTCTTCTGATCAGCCTTGTCCCGGGAATGCCACATATCGAAATAGAACCCGATCTTGTATTCCTTATTTTCCTGCCTCCGATTTTGTTTGAAGCCGCCTGGTTTACTTCATGGCAGGATTTTCACAAATGGAGAAAGCAGATCTTTTCAATGGCTTTCGGTCTTGTATTTCTTACTTCCATAGTCGTCGCCTATCTTTCGTCTTCCATTATTCCGGGACTTACAGTTGCGATGGGATTCCTGCTGGGAGGTGTAAACTCTCCGCCTGATGCAGTAGCTGCTACTTCAGTGTTGAAACATATGAAGATCCCTAAAAAAATTACCAGTATCCTTGAAGGAGAGAGTCTGATCAACGATGCTTCCAGTTTAATTGTTTTTAAATTTGCTCTTGCAGCTGTGATTTCAGGACAGTTTATCTGGAGAGATGCGATTCAGGATTTCTTTACTATGGCTGTGGGTGGCGTAGCCGTTGGAGTGGCTACAGGGCTATTATTTGGAGCTTTACTGAGGATCATTCCTTCCAACTCCAATATTGACACCGTAATTACATTGATCGTTCCCTATATCATGTATGTGGGCGCGGAACATTTTCATTTTTCAGGAGTTTTGGCTGTAGTGGCCGGAGGACTTTTAATGTCTTATAATTCACATTGCTACCTCAGTCATACGTCAAGGATACAGTCCGGAAATGTATGGAGTGTACTCATATTTTTGATGAATACCATTATCTTTATCCTGATCGGTCTTGAACTTCCGGTAGTCGTTGCCGCGATGAAAGATTATACGATTTCAGAGGGAATCTTTTACAGTGTAGTGATTGGAGGTGCTATTATTTTCACAAGAATACTGTACAGTTATGCAGTGATGTATTTCCCGAGACTCTGCTCAAAAGAATTAAGGCTAAAAGTTCCCAAACCGGACTGGAGGGAACCATTCATCATAAGTTTTGCAGCAATGAGGGGCGTTGTATCGCTTGCTGCCGCGCTCTCAATTCCTGCATTTTTACCGAATGGAGATGCTTTTCCACACCGTAATATCATTTTATTCGTAACTTTCGTTATTATATTAATCACACTGGTAGGACAAGGACTTCTTCTGACTCCTATCTTGAAATGGTTGAAAATAGATGACGCCGGAAGCGAACTTCCGGAAGAAAAACAGGAAGTAATTCTGATGCGCAAACTGAAAGAAACAGCATTGCACAAACTGGAAAATGATTTTTCCGATCTGGCAGTGACCAATACACTGGTACGTCATCAGAAACATAAACTGGAAACTGAAATGATGCTAATGGCAGATAAAGCCCAGTGTATGGCCTCTACCGGAGATTATGTCAATGCAATCAATGAAAACAAAGATGTACTCCGACAGGTCATTCAGGCTCAGAGAAATGAGCTGCACAGAATGAAAAAAGAAAAAATATTTGATGATCACGTGATGCGATCTATAGAAATGCAGCTGGATTTTGATGAAGCAAAGATTACGGGATTTTCGCACAGTTAAATCATAATTAAACCTGATAGTATGAATAAGCCAATCATTGTTCAGTACAAAATAAATGCTTCCACCGAAAGTATATGGAAAGCGTTAACCGATAGAGAGGAAATGAAATCCTGGTACTTTACAATCCGGGATTTCGAACCGGAACCGGGTAATGAATTTGATTTTTATGAATCCTCCGAGGGAGGTAAATATCTTCATCGCGGACGTATTTTAGAAATTGTACCCAACCGGAAACTGAAGCATACCTGGACATATCCTGAACTTTCAGAGGCGGTTACTACAGTAACATGGGAGCTTCAGAAGGAAGAAGACGGAACGCTGGTAACATTGATTCATGAGAACATCGAAGGTTTTGATGGTTTAGGTGAAGCTTTTTCCAGAGCAAGCTTTACAGAAGGCTGGAATGCAATTATCGGAAAGGGGATGAAAGAATATGTAGAAAAACAAGTAAATGATTGAGCTGAAAACTTTTAAAATACAGGACACTTCTGAACTGATCTCCAGGATTGAAGACAAAAGAGCTCTTCTTCAGTTTGCTGGTCCTGCCTATCGGTTTCCGCTGACCAAAGAACAGTTGGAGAACGATCTGAATAATGAAAAAAGATTCCTATTCAAAGTTTCTGACCAGACCACCGGAAATGTGATCGGACATGCGCAGATCTTTTTAAAGGAGGCGACGTTTCTGCTTGGAAGGATTCTGATCTGGGATCAGAACAACAGAGGAAAGGGGTATGGAAAGAAAATCGTACAGGAGCTCCTGCAATACGGATTTAGCCATTTTGATAGAGAAACAGCAGAACTTAACGTGTACGACTGGAATACAGGAGCTATTGAATGCTATAGAAAAGTAGGCTTTAAGATCGATCCTGATGTGATGAGTGAAGTCAATTTTGATAATGAAGTTTGGTGCTCTCTCAATATGAAAGTCAGCAGAAGCACTTTTGAATCTGAGAAAGTATGACCTTTACGGCGCTCCGTCCTATACTTTGGACAGACAATATAGAGGAAACAATAGAATTTTACACCCATATTCTCGGGTTTACTCTGATCGAAAGAAATGATGACTGGAAATGGGCCTCACTCCATAAAGACGACATACAGATGATGTTTTCTCAAAATGAATATGAAAAATCCAATGGAATAGGCTTTACAGGATCATTTTATTTCAATGTAGATAATGTTGAAGAGCTTTGGGAAGATCTTAAAACAAAGACCAAGATCTGCTACGAAATCGAAACCTTTGAATGGGAAATGAGAGAATTTGGGGTGTACGACAATAACGGTTATATACTACAATTTGGTCAGCCCGTGGATAATATTGGCAAGACGGAATAAATTTTGCTATTTTTGGGGAAATATTTAGAAATTCAATGAAAAAGAATATAATAGTAGGTTTAGCTGTAGTTTTGATGCTGGCATCTTGTAATAAAGATGAAAAGATTCTGAGCACGCTGAATGAATATAACAATACTATGGTAGAAAAAGGATATCATTTCGGTGATAAACTTGAACTTCCAAAAGAGGTAACGGAGAATGCGGAAAGTATCAGTATCAGTTTTGGAGATAAAGAAACTTCAAGCTTAACGGTCGATCCCAAGTTCTTTACCTTAGGAGATAATGCCGTTACCTTTAATATCAAAACAAAAGGAGGGAAAACCCTCAATCAGGATGCAACCATCAATGTGTTTGCGAAAAATCCTGAAAAAAATATAGCCTATCAGATTATTGCAGAATATCCACACGATCCAAAGAATTTTGTACAGGGATTTCAGGTAGAAGGAAATACTATCTATGAAAGTGACGGACAGAACGGGTCTTCACAAATCCTGAAATATACGTTGGGAACAACAACTCCGCTGGCATCTACGAAGCAGGCTCAGGAGGATTTCTCGGAAGGTAGCACCATCGTTGGAGATAAAGTTTATCAGCTGACGTGGCAGAGCAAAAAAGGATATATCTATGATAAAAGCTCTCTGAAACTGCTTTCAGAATTCGCTTATCCAAATGTGTTGGGTGAGGGCTGGGGGCTTACTTATGACGGAAAAAATCTGATTGCATCAGATGGAAGTAAACTTTTGTATTTTCTTGATGTCAACGATCCTTCAAAACTGATCAAATATGTTGCAGTAGCGGGAAGTTCACAGATCTATGATCAGCTGAACGAACTGGAATATCACAATGGATTTATCTATGCCAATGTATGGCAGAAACCTGTGGTTTTAAAGATTAATCCTGCAACAGGAGAGGTAGTGGGAACATTTGATTTTACAGATATTGCCGGACAGAATACCAAAGGAAGTGATGACGTTCTGAACGGAATTGCTTTCAAAGGAGATAATATGCTGGTAACCGGTAAAAACTGGCCAAAAATTTATGAAGTTCAGATCAAATAATTTAAAATATAATCTATACATAAAAAAATAGCGTTCCTCAGGAACGCTGTTTTCATTAAAGGACTAAAAAATTACTATTTTTGACGAATGATTAAGAATTCACTGAAAAGAAATATTATAGCTGGTTTAGCCGTCATTTTCCTGTTGTCATCATGTAACAATAATGAGAAAATGCTTGATTCTCTGGCGGATTATAATAATTCAAGGGAGGAAAAGGGATACCATTTTGGAGAAGAGCTTAAGTTGCCCAAAGAAGTAACAGATCATGCAGAAACCATAACGATTAGTTTTGGTGATAAGGAGACTTCAAATCTAACCGTTGATCCCAGGTTTTTTACGTTGGGGGATAATGATGTTACATTCATTGTTAAAACCAAGAGCGGAGAAACCTTAAATCAGGATGCAACGATCAATGTCTTCGCGAATAGTCCGGAACAGAATATTTCTTATGATATTGTCGCAGACTATCCTCATGATCCGACTAATTTTGTCGAAGGATTTCTTTTGGAAGGGAATACGGTTTATGAAAGCGCAGGATTGGATGGTGCTTCCAAACTTATAAAGTATACTTTGGGATCATCGGTTCCAAGCCTTGTCGAGAAACAGCCTGCCAATATTTTTTCTGAAGGTTGTGCGATTGTCGGTGATAAAATTTATCAGTTAACCTATAAAAATAAAATAGGTTTTGTTTATGATAAGAATTCACTGAAAAAGCTTTCTGAGTTTCCTTTACCTAATGTAATAGGAGAAGGGTGGGGGCTCACTTATGACGGAAAAAATCTTATTGCTACAGACGGGTCAAAAAATCTTTTTTTCCTGGATGTCAACGATCCTTCAAAGGTGGTGAGAACAGTTGCCGTCGCAGGACATGCCGAGATATATGATAATATTAATGAATTGGAATACCATAACGGCTATATTTATTCCAATATTTGGCATAAGCCTGTTATCCTGAAGATCAATCCTGCAACAGGAGAGGTAGTCGGGAAGTTTGATTTCACAAAATTAACTCAAGAGAACGATCAGGGCAACAGCGAATATGTTTTAAACGGGATTGCCTTTAAGGGAGATCATATGCTGGTGACAGGGAAAAATTGGGCAAAAATTTATGAAATTGCCATTAAATAATTGAGCTTTTAAAATTTAAATAAAAGAGCGTAAATTGCTGACGTTCCGTGAAGGAAAGTTATCTTTACCAAAATACACTTTGAGAATACTTTATATTATATTGACCTTCTTGTTCTGTACATTGAGTGCACAGAAAACCCTTTCTTTTGATACTCTGAAACTGAAGGAAGCTAAAGATATGCTGGCAGACGATTACGGGAATCTGTATATCTACAAAAACAAAGATTTCAGTTTTACCAAATACGATTCTTTAGGAAAACAGCTTGGGAAACTGATGTTCACAGTCCCATACAAAGTACAGTCTGTACAGAACCCACTGAGCCTGGTTTTATTTTCAGAAAATGCTCAGGAGATGAAGTTTGTCGATCAGAATATGAACGAGATCCAGAAAGTAGATTTTAAGCAGAAATTTGGTTTCATTAAAATGGCATACGCGGAAGATCTCCAGCAGCTATGGCTTTTGGATGACAGCACAAAACGACTCATTCAGTATAATTTCAGAAATGATACCACCATCAATTCCTATCCCTTTGATGTCAGTTTTGATGATCTGATGGATTTACTCGTCTATGAAACAAAGGTTTATATTTTAACCAGAAAACATATCGGGGTGTATTCGCTGAAATTTGAAAAACTCTTTGAAGCACCACTTGAAAACGGGAAAAGATTCAGAAGGGAGAATGAAACCATTTTGGTGGTTGCAGACCATTCGATTTTGAAATACGATCCCGAAAAAGGAATGGTCAAAATTTTTGAAGATAAGGAGGCACAAATTGTGGATAAAAACATCCTTTCTTATTTTGAAATCAAAGCGAACAAACTCTATCTTTACAACCTGGAAAAAATAAGAGAAACTAAACCACAGACAGAACCCGAAACCAGGCAGAATGCTGTACCAACGGTTACAGAGCCATCATCTGAAAAACCCGCTGGAGAAGAAGGAACGAAAAAGGACACAGAAAAGAAGGAATCTGAACAGAAAGCTACTGATGATACTTTGCAGCAGCTGATACAGGACACTTCCGACGTTCAGACTGTTGGTGTTTAGACCAATTAATTAAAAAAATACTTAGGAGAATGCACATTGCAGTTACAGGAAACATTGGAGCAGGAAAAACAACTTTAACCACGATGCTAGCGAAGCATTACGGATGGGATGCACAGTTTGAAGATGTAGACCATAACCCTTATCTTGAAGATTTTTATGCGGATATGAGTAAATGGAGTTTTGCACTGCAGATCTATTTTCTGGGAAGCAGATTCCGTCAGGTGAAAGAAATCAGAGAAAGCGGCAAGAATATTATTCAGGATCGTACCATCTATGAAGATGCTCACATATTTGCAGAAAACCTGAATGATATGAAACTTCTTTCAGACAGGGATTTCAATAACTATATATCGGTTTTTGGCCTGATGAAATCATTTGTTTCTGCACCTGATCTTTTAATTTATTTAAAATCTGATGTTCCGAATCTTGTGAAAAAGATCTACAAGAGAGGTCGGGAATATGAAGCATCCATCAGCATCGAATACCTTTCAAAACTCAATCAGAAATACGAAAAATGGATTTCTGACTATACAGAAGGAAAGCTCCTCGTAATTGAAGTAGATGATCTTGATTTTGTAGAAAAACCGGAAGATTTCGGACTTATCCTTGATAAGATAGAAGCAGAGCTGAATGGCCTGTTTTAACAAATTTTTATCACAATTTAAGATCGCTTTCGATTCATTTCTTCCTAAATTTGAAGGAGAAGTTTAATTTATTAAATGATTATATTATGATGGTTAAGGTTTTACATAACGGAAGCTGCTCGAAATCCAATGCGGTTCTTGAGTATCTGGATGAAAATGGTGTTCCTTTTGAGATCATCAACATCGTAGAAGATCCATTGAGCATCTTAGAAATCAAAACAGTATTGAAAAAGCTTAATCAAAGCGTATTTCATATGATCCGTAAAACAGATAAACTGTACATGGAAAAGTATGCTGATAAAAATTATTCTGAAGAAGAGTGGATTAAGATCCTGTCTGAAAATCCTTCGCTCATACAAAGGCCGATTTTGATCAAAGGATCTGTTGCTATGCTGGGAAGACCCATTGAAAATGTGAAATTTTTTATTGAAAAATAATGAACATAAAAAAAGTCAGCGCAAGCTGACTTTTTTATTTTCTATAATAGAATGACACCTTCTATTTTTGCTACTTCTTTATAAATTTTGACTACCTGATCTGCATCCAGAACGAATGCATTGATGTTACAGGCTGTATATTTTCCATTTTTGCTTTCTCTGTTACCCAGTGTAAACTTGATGCCGTCAAAAACTTTGTAAATTTCGGTAAGTTTAGCATCGTCTGTAGGAATAATAAATTTAAATAAATAATCTTCCGGAAAGTCATGATGCCCTTCCAGTTTCTCCTTCAGTGATTTATAAAAATCCTCGGGATTTGCGTGTTGATTTCCTTGTAATATATCCATCTGCCTATGTTAAATTATATATAAATATAGCGAAAATTTTTCTATTTTCCAAGTGGTCCAAGCAGTGCCTTAGAGTTCTGATGCTCGTAATCTTCGATGATATTGAACAGACCGTTGACCAATTGTTCAGACGCCAGTTTGCTTAATCCTCCGGTGTTCACATTGCTGTTGCTTCCGCCAAGAAGACTGCCTAAAAGATTGTTTCCTGAAAGAGCCATGTTGATGGTTTTTGCAATGCCGTATTCATTCAGTTTCTCATCCACTTTCGGAGCAATGGCTGCTACGAGCTGCTGTGAGGTCTTTTCTTTTAAGATCTGTGTGGCAGTCGTGCCTTGGATAATTCTTGTCACATCCTGTGCATTCAGGCTGTTAACAGCATCCTGCAATATCGGTTTTGAAATATTGACGGTATAAGAAGCTGCCTGTGCAATAAAATCTCTTTCTTTGGCTACAAGGGAAGGCGAAATCTTTTCCAGGGTGGAGTTGATGTCTCTAAGCTCCTTTGGAAGAGCTTTGTCGATCATATTGTTTTGTAGGAAAGCTTCCTTATTGCTGTAGATGCCCATTCCTTTATCGATACCATTCAGTAAAACCCTTTTAATGATCGATAAGCCAAGGTCAGTAGTAGCCATAGTCTGGCATGACTGCACGCTGGTTAGAACTAATGCTCCTGTCCCAATTAATAAGGCTGCCGTTATAATGTATTTTTTCATTGAACTTTTTCTTATTTTTTCAAATATTGCGCCAAAGGTAAACACTATTACCGTATTAACAAAATATTAATTAAGGCTGCGTATTTGGTGAATTTTTTGTTAAAAATACTCATTTTTTAATTGGGTATTTTATAATGAATCAATAGTTGTAATGTGATTTGCTTATCTTGATATGATTTATTTAGATTTTTATTTAACGATTAATTATTTTTTTTAAATTTTTAAGATATGTTAACATTGTTCATTTTTTTTTATATTTTTACCTAATGTCTTTTTTTGAGAATTTAAATAATTCACAAATAAAGACATTAAATAAGTTTAGATTGTACGAATAAAATTGAACTATATGAAACAACGTGATTTAAAGTATCCATGCCTCATTGCCGTTTTATACTTCGGTATGAATGTCAATGCGCAGGTTACTCCAAAAGATTCTGCTGCGAAAGAGCAGAAGATTGAGGAGGTAGTCCTGATAGGATATGGATCTCAGAAAAAAGAAAATATTACCGGAAGTATCGGGATAGTTTCTGCAAAAGATCTGGCAAACAAACCCAATGCAAATCCAATCAGTTCTATACAAGGAAAATTATCCGGTGTACAGGTTTTGAATTCTGGAGCGCCTGGAGGTTCACCCAGAGTAGATATTAGAGGGATCAGCTCCCTGACTGGTAAAACGGTTTTTATCGTTGATGGAATGATCACAGACGATATCTCTTTCCTAAGTCCTCAGGATATTGAATCTATGAGTGTTTTGAAGGATCCTTCGAGTTTGGCAATTTATGGAGCAAGAGCCGCTAACGGTGCTGTGATCATTAAAACCAAAAGCGGAAAGGGTAAAAAACCTATTTTTAACTTTAACTCTTATTTAGGAATCAAGACTGTTACAAATGTTCCTAAAATGGCAAACGCTGATCAGTATTTGCAGCTGTACAATGAGAAGTTGATCAATGACAATGTAACCAACCCGGTACCTTTAGACAGATCATCCTATCCGACCGATAAGGATTGGTTCAAAGAAATATTAAGAACAAGTCTTATTAACTCCAATGATTTTTCTGCGGCAGGAAATGTTGGCAGACTTAATTATTATGGTAGTATCGGATATTTACAGGATGAAGGAAATTTAAGAGCAGGACAGGGAATTAATTCAGGAAGTGGTTTTAACAGATTAAGCACCAGAGTTAATCTTACCTATAAAGTTACAGACAATATTACCATTGGAAATAACTTTACTTTTTCAAAAATGCACACGGATCAGGCACTGAATCCTCTTTTGGATGCTTACTCATCACCACCTGTTTACGATGTAATGAATCCAAGTACCGGAGATTATCAAAACTTTACGTTGGCTAAAGTTCCTAATTCCAGGGCGAAATTAGATTTATACAGATCTCAGATCAGAGAAGAAAGACTGTTGAATAATATTTGGGGAGAGTATAAATTTCTGAAAGATTTCACTTTAAAAATCAGCTATAGTTCGGATAATATTAATACGAGTAAGTATGAATTCACGCCAACATTTGGCTATGTTCCTACTTCTGATCAAAAGGCCTCTAAATTAGTCACAAGAGATTCCAGAACCAGAAATTATATCTGGGATAACACTCTAAGCTGGAAAAAGAATTTCGGAAAGCATAATCTGGAAGTGTTAGCCGGTTTCTCCAGAACAAGAAATTCTTATTATCAGGCTTATGCAGAAGCACTGGATGTGAAGTATGATGGAAGTAATGCTTCGTTGGGTATATCTAACGGAACGAATATTTATATGACTGATTTTGAAGAAGGAGGAAGAGATGTTATTCCATACCAGGATAGAATAGAATCCTTTTTCGGAAGGCTGAATTATGATTATGGTGGGAAATACTTAGTGAATGCATCCATTCGTAGAGATGGAACTTCTAAGTATTCTTCAAATGACAGATACAAGGTATTTCCTGCGGTAAGCGCCGGATGGGTTATATCAAAAGAAAACTTCATGAGCGAACAGAATGTTTTTAATCTTTTAAAATTAAGAGCAAGCTGGGGTAAATTGGGTAATCCGGATGTACAGAGAGCTTTTACTCTGAATACAACAAAAATTAATGAAGGAGCATATTACGGAGAAAATGGAGCACCGGCGCAAACCATTGATAAAATTATTGATCCTAATATTGGCTGGGAAACGACAACAGGTAGAGACCTTGGATTAGAAATGGGATTATTCAATAATAAACTGAAAATTGATGCCACCTATTTTGACAAAGATACAAAAGATGTTGTTTATGGTATTGTTCAGGGAACAGTGTCTGGAGCAGGTAACTGGAATAATTTCATTACCAATGCGTATTCATTTAACAACAGGGGATTTGAATTTTCCATCAACTATGACACGACTATTAGTGACCATGTAAAACTTGGAGTTTACGGGAATATGACCACTCTGAAGAATAAGATTACTTCTGTTTTTAATGGATCTTATTTACAGACAGGAGCCAGTTTATACGGTAACTCTATCATAAGACTTCAGGAAGGACAGGCTGTAGGTTCTTATTATGGGTATCAGGTAGAAGGTATTTTCCAGACCAAGGCAGAAGCTGATGCGTGGGCTACGCAAAACGGAGCGAAAGCAGGAGGGTTTAAATTTAAGGATATTGACGGAAACGGTGTGATAGATGCCAGAGATAAAACTTTCCTAGGAAGCCCTATTCCTAAAGGAACTTATGGATTTGGTGTTAACCTGAATGTCTATGACTTTGATTTTGCGATTGATTTCCAGGGTGTTTTTGGAAACAAAATATACAATTTCAACAGAGAGCAGCGTTACGGGAACGAAAATTGGGATTTAGATTTTTATAACAACAGATGGCACGGTGCAGGAACGTCAAATGATTATCCGATGGCAACCAATGACCAGTCTATTATCTTACCCAATAGCTTTTATGTAGAAGACGGAAGTTATATAAGAATTAGAAATATCCAGGTAGGTTATAATTTACCAAAATCATTTGCTGATTCTATGTCTATTACCAAATTAAGATTATATGTAAGTGCGCAGAACCCTTGGACAAGTTTCAAATACCATGGTTTTTCACCGGAAATCTTGAATACAGACCGAGTTCAGATGGGTGTTGATAATAACATCTATCCGATTTCAGCAATTTATACTATTGGTATGAACTTAACATTTTAATAAGAAAGAGTTATGAAAAAGATATTTTTATCAATCGCATTGTTTTCACTTGCGGTAAGCTGTAAAGAAGAGTTTTTAGATATAAAACAGGAAGGTCAGGTAGAAGCTTCATCATTTTTCAAAACAAAGGAAGATGCTTTGCAGGCAACGAGTGCTATCTATAGCTTTCTGAGAAGCTGGGAAAATTCAGCATTCCCTTATCAGTTTGTTTTCGGAGTTCCGGCGGATGATGTTGTAAAAGGTTCTAATCCCGGAGATTCTTCTTTCATTAATGTATATGATAATTTCACCTATACAGTGAGTGATGAAGGAGTAAGAGGATATTGGATCGGGCAGTGGCAGGCTGTGAACAGAACGAATCAGGTGATAACCAAGGTTCCTGCAATAGACATGGATACTACTTTAAAGAACAGATTGATTGCAGAGTCCAGAATGTTAAGAGCATACTTCTATTTTAATTTAGTAAGGATCTATGGTGGAGTTCCGATTTATGATAAAGTAGAGGATTTATATGAAAAGCCTAGAAACTCTGTAGAAGAAGTGTATAACTTTATCATTGCTGATCTTATTGCTGCGGCAGAAGTTCTTCCTCAGACCTATCCTGTTTCAGATCAGGGACGCGTAACAAAAGGAGCTGCATTGGGATTGCTTTCTAAAGTATATCTTTATAAAAAAGACTGGCAGAAGGCGTATGATACTTCAAACCAGTTAATCGGTATGGGATACGATTTAGATCCTGATTTTAACCATTTATTCAGACCGGCAGGCGAATTTGGGAAAGAATCTGTTTTTGAAGTGAACTGTGGATGTGAACCTCCATACAAAGGAAGTCAGTATGCCCAGGTTCAGGGAGTAAGAGATCAGTTTGGATGGGGCTTTTTCACACCTTCTGCTGCTTTGGAAAATGCATTTGAAGCAGGGGATATCAGAAAAGAACTTACCATACTTAGAAATGGAGAAACTACTCCTGAAGGAGATTTAATCGCTATGGGAGATGCTCAGTCAGTAACGACCTATAACCAAAAAGTATATGTTCCAAAAGCATTGAATAACAGTGCTTGTGACTATGGATCTATCCAGAATATCAGAATATTGCGTTTTGCTGAGATCCTTTTGATTAATGCAGAAGCAGCTAATGAATTAGGAAATACAGCAACAGCTGCATTAAATCTGAATAAAGTGAGAGACAGAGCAGATCTTTTACCAACAACAGCTACAACCCAGATAGCTTTACGTCAGGCAATATGGCACGAAAGAAGAGTAGAGTTGGCTCTTGAAGGTGACAGGTTTGTTGACTTGGTAAGAACCGGACAGGCAGCAACAGTATTGGCTCCTTACGGATTTAAGGCAGGGAAGAATGAAGTATTTCCAATACCTTTAGATGCAATGGATCAAAGCCATGGAGCTTTTACACAAAATCCTGGTTATTAATCTATAATATTATAAAATAGCCAAAGTTTACTTTGGCTATTTTTTTAATCAAACTTATGAAAATGTCTATGTTATGAAGTTAGGTGTTATTTCTATTATTACAGTTTCTTTACTGCTTTCATGCAAAAACTCTCAGATCAGCAAAAATCAGACTGCCCAAAATAAATCCGTAAAAAGCGACATCACAGATGAGCAGATGATGGACAGAGTTCAGAAAGATGCCATAAAGTATTTCTGGGACTATGCAGAGCCAAAATCAATGCTGGGAAGAGAGCGTTACCATGAAGACAATATCTATCCCGATAATGATAAACACGTTATAACAACGGGTGGTTCAGGGTTTGGACTTGCAACACTTCTGGTAGGAGTGGAAAGAGGATTTATTCCAAGAAAAGAAGCCGTGAAAAGACTTACACATATGATGGATTTTCTTGCTAAGGCAGATCGTCATAAAGGGGCTTGGTCCCACTGGATCAACGGAGAAACAGGAAAAACGGTTCCTTTCGGGAAAAAAGATAATGGCGGTGACCTTGTTGAAACCGCATTCTTAACATCAGGAATTCTGATGGTACGCGAATATTTTAAAAATGGAAATGCCGAAGAAAAGGCCCTTGCTTCAAAATGTGACGAGCTCTGGAAAGGAATTCAATGGAACTGGTACACGAAAGGAGGCGAAAAAGTTCTGTACTGGCACTGGTCGCCGGAATATCAATGGGAAATGAATTTTCCGCTGGAAGGCTATAATGAATGCCTGATTACCTATATCTTGGCAGCTTCATCACCTACACATCCTATCGATGCAGAAACCTATTATAAAGGGTGGACAAGAAACGGAACTTACCTTACAGACAAAACAAAATACGGACTTCCCCTGTATGTAAAACACAATTATGCCGAAGAATACGGCGGACCGCTTTTCTGGTCACAATATTCTTATATCGGTCTGGATCCTACCAGACTTTCTGATAAACTGGTGAAAAACTATTTTGACTTAAACAAAAATCAAGTCCTTATCGACTATAAATACTGCGTTGAAAATCCAAAACAATGGAAAGGCTACGGTCCGAACTATTGGGGACTAACAGCCGGATACACAAGAAATGAAGATGGAAGCACAGGGTATACAGCTCATATGCCTACCAATGACAATGGCATAATCACGCCTACAGCAGCACTGAGCAGCTTCCCTTATACACCCAGAGAATCTATGGACTTTCTAAGATTCCTATACACTCAAAAACCTGAATTCATCGGATCGGCAGGACCTTATGATGCAACTTCAGTTAATTATAACAATTGGTTTACGCCAAGATACTTAGCAATAGATCAGGGAACAATAGCGCCGATGATCGAAAACTACAGAACAGGATTTCTTTGGAAACTGTTTATGAATGCTCCTGAGATTCGGCAGGGACTTAAAAAATTAAGTTTCCAGTCTGAAAAATACGGAATCAAATAATCCGATTTTTAATGTGATGTTTATTGAAAGGATTTTCAGGAATAAAAAACAGGCTTAATCTGCTAAAAAAACAATGCATCAACAACCTTAAACAACGATATGAAATTAAAAATAAAATACCTTTCCCTTTTACTTCTGCCGTTTTCATTACAGTTGAATGCACAGGAGATAAAAGCTGAATTAAACAAAGAAATTAAAAAGACAGAAAAAATATCCTACATTCTGGATTACCCCCAAAAGGTAAAAGGAAATGTTCCCTTAATTGTGTTTCTTCATGGTTCAGGAGAAAGAGGAAATAATCTGGAAGCAGTGAAGGCTCACAGTCCATTTACTTATAAAAACCTGATTAAGGAACCTGTCGCTATTTTAGCACCACAATGTCCGGCAGATACCTGGTGGGATACCGAAACGGTGTATAGTCTGATTAAAGAAATTCAGAAAAAATATAAAATTGATGCCTCCAGAATTTATCTTACCGGACTTTCGATGGGAGGTTGGGGAACATTGAAGCTGGCCATGGAACATCCTGAAATGTTCGCTGCAGTTGTTTCCGTATGTGCTCCTACTGACATGGTCATGTATGCGAATATTAATCAATATAAAGGGTTAAACATGAAAATCTTCCATGGAGGAATGGATGATGTTGTCTTACCTGAAAATGCGATTCATTTTTATCAGAACTTGCATCCCGTAAACCCTTCTGCAGAATTGGTCATTTTTCCTAATGATAACCATAATTCCTGGGATTCCACTTATTCGGACCCCAAGTTATATGAGTGGATGCTATCCAGAAAAAAAGGAGAATAGAGAAGAGTAGATAAGGAGGATGATTGCCAAGTTATAACGCAATCCATTGACCTCTGATAAAATCCTTGTACCATAAAAGATATAGCACCTTTGCTCTAACAAAAAAAAGAAAACGCCTCCACGTTAAAACAAAAAAATAAAATCAGAACTATAATTTAAGAAGATAGATTTATGAAAAAGTTAATTGTACTCGCAGCCTTAGCGCTTGCTCCTGTATTTTCTGCACAGGAAATGGTAACCAAGCCCGTGCAGTCTTATCAGACAGCTCAGTATCAGGCAAAAAGAAAAGCTTTTGTAGAAAATCTCTTGTCTAAAATGACTTTAGATGAAAAGATTGGCCAGCTTAACCTGCCTACTTCGGGAGATTTTACCACAGGGCAGGCTCAAAGCTCTGATATTGGTAAAAAGGTTGAAATGGGATTAGTAGGAGGTTTATTTAATATAAAAGGAGCTGAAAAGATCAAAGCCGTTCAGAAAGTCGCTATTGAAAAAAGCCGTTTGAAAATTCCTTTGATCTTCGGAATGGATGTCATTCACGGCTATGAAACTACATTCCCTATTCCTTTAGGGTTAGCTGCTTCATGGGATATGAATTTGGTACAGCAGTCTGCAAGGGTAGCTGCAAAAGAAGCTTCTTCAGACGGAATCAACTGGACATTCTCTCCGATGGTAGATATTTCCCGTGAGCCAAGATGGGGAAGAGTATCTGAAGGTTCAGGGGAAGATCCGTATTTAGGAAGTGAAATCTCTAAAAATATGGTATATGGATATCAGGGTAAAGACCTTTCCGTAGGAAATACCATTTTAGCTTGTGTCAAGCATTTTGCATTATATGGAGCCGGAGAAGCCGGACGTGATTATAATACAGTAGATATGAGCCACGTAAGAATGTTTAACGAATATTTTCCACCTTATAAAGCAGCAGTAGATGCAGGTGTAGCTTCTGTAATGGCTTCTTTCAATGAAGTGGACGGAGTTCCGGCAACAGGAAGCAAGTGGCTGCAGACCGATGTTCTCCGAAAAATGTGGAACTTCAAAGGTTTCGTGGTGACCGATTATACAGGGATCAACGAAATGATCGAGCATGGAATGGGAGATCTTCAGCAGGTATCTGCTTTAGCTCTAAAAGCTGGTGTGGATATGGATATGGTAGGAGAAGGATTTCTTACCACGCTGAAAAAATCTCTGGATGAAGGAAAAGTAACCCAGGCAGAGATCGATCTGGCAGCAAGAAGAATTCTTGAGGCAAAATTTGATCTTGGTTTATTCGATGATCCTTACCGTTATGGAGATGCAAAACTGGCAGCAAAAGAGGTTTACAACATGGAAAACCGTAACATAGCAAGAAGTGCAGCAGCCCAGTCTATGGTCTTACTTAAAAACGAAAACCAGGTGCTTCCTCTGAAGAAATCTGGTACAGTCGCAGTGATCGGACCATTGGTCAATAATTCACTCAATATGGCCGGAACGTGGAGTGTGGCCACAAAACATGCTGCTTCAGTTTCTTTGATGCAGGGGCTTCAGGCTAATTATGGAAAAGAAGTGAAATTCCTTTCTGCAAAAGGAGCCAACATTGATTATGATGCTAAACTGGAAGATATCTATGCTGCTCATGGTAAAAAAACAGACAGAGACAGCCGTTCTAAAGAACAGCTGTTAAAAGAAGCTGTGGATGTTGCCAGTAAAGCAGACGTTATCGTTCTTGCCATCGGAGAATCTGCAGAAATGAGTGGAGAATCCTCTTCAAGAACAGAAATTACCATTCCTCAGTCGCAGGTTGATTTGCTAAACGAACTAAAAAAGACTGGAAAGCCAATTGCGATGGTTCTTTTTACGGGGCGCCCATTAGCTTTGACTAACGTAAAAGATACACCAGATGCTATTGTGAATGCATGGTTTGCAGGTTCTGAAGCGGGGAATGCTATTTCAGATGTTCTTTTTGGAAAAGTAAATCCTTCAGGAAAACTTCCAATGACCTTCCCAAGAAGTTTAGGACAAGTGCCAATTTATTATAATGCAAAAAATACAGGCCGCCCACTGAGCCAGGATAAGGTTGATAAATGTGTATACGAAAGATTCCGTTCCAATTATATGGATGAGTGTAATACACCGCTGTATCCATTTGGATACGGTTTGAGTTATTCTAAATTCAGCTACTCGGATATGTCTGTTTCAAATTCAAATCCAAAAGGAAATCAAACCGTTCAGGCTGCAGTAACTGTTACAAATAGTGGAAATTATGACGGTGCTGAGGTGGTACAGCTGTATATCAGAGATATGGTAGGAAGTATTACAAGACCTGTAAAAGAATTGAAAGGATTTCAGAAAGTTTTCCTGAAAAAAGGAGAGTCTAAAAAAGTAACCTTTGATATTACACCGGAAAGCTTGAAATTCTACAACGGAGAATTGAAATTTGACTGGGAGCCGGGAGAATTTTATATCATGATCGGAACCAATTCTGATGATGTAAAACATTCAAAAGTTAACTGGACCAAATAATATGACCAAAGCCATTCTTATGAGTGGCTTTTATTTTTTTGGCATGATTTTTATTAGGACATTTATAACTTTAAGATAATAATTATGAAAAAAACGATTTTACTTAGCGCAATATTTCTGGGTTCTTTTACTTTCGCACAAACAGTCGGAGGAGACAGAGATGCTCATGGCTGTATAGGTTCTGCTGGATATACCTATTCTCAGATCAAGAAAGACTGTGTAAGAGTTTTTGAACAGAAGATTAAACTTACAGAAGTTGCCCCTAAAGGAAGCTCTACTTCAATGGCCGCAGTGATCTTTAGTAAAGACATGAAGAAAGCTGAGGTTTTCGTTCCGGATACAGACGGAGAAAGTCTGATCCTTAGCAGACAGGGGAAAGGTAAAGTTTGGAAAAAGGATGACTACGCATTAGTGCCGTTTAAGAAAAACGGATACCAGCTTAAAAAAGATAATGTTGTGATTTATCAGTAAACTACAACTTTTAAAATACGATAGACTGTCTGTTAAGGCAGTCTTTTTGTTTTTAACATCATAAGGACTGTAAATTCTCCAATTGCAGATTTAAAGTTCAAGCTTGAATTTAGAAAATTTCATAATATGAGCAGAACCAATTCCGGAGATATAAAGTCTCAAAATCAACATAACTTAACAGTATATTTATAAGACTCTCAAAATGAGTTGGCTTTTTTTTGTATCTTAGATTCACTAATACCTTATTTCTGTTGTTATTTTGTAAAACTAAAAACCATTAATATTTAAAATATGAGAAAAACTATTTTATTGGGCGCAATGTTCCTCAGCTCTTTAGCCTTTACCCAACAAAAATCTCCCGTTCTAGGAGGCGATAGGGATGTTCATGGCTGCATAGGCTCAGCAGGTTATACGTATTCACAAATCAAAAATGTTTGTGTAAAGGTTTTTGCACAAAAAATCAAATTAAAGGAAGTGAACTCAGACAAAAGTTCCACTTCAATGACGGCTGTTATTTTTAGTAAGGATATGAAAAGGGCTGAAGTTTTCATCCCGGATGGAAATGCAAAAAGTATTATCCTTGAAAGAGAAGGAAAAAGCAAATTGTGGAAAAGCGGAAGCTATATTAAAGAAGCTTATGTTTTAGTTCCTTATAAAAAAGCGGGTTACCAGATTAAAAAAGACGATGTTGTGATTTACCAGTAAATCCAATTGTAATACACAAAGCCGTTCGAAAGAGCGGCTTTTTCATATATATAGAAATTCAATTTCAAATTTTTTAAATTTAATAAGGTCAAATACATCTTTGCAAACAGGGGATGAATTAAAATTATATTTTCGATTTAAAAAAAATGTAAATTAGTTTAATCAAATCATAGCGAAATCCGAAAAGCTTATAGAGTAGGAAAGACCAAAAAAAACTATATGAAAAATCTAAAAAAACTTTCAAAAAAAGAATTGAAAACTGTTCAGGGAGGTATTCCTATGTGCTTGCCAGGTTATTTCTGGTGTTCATTTGTAAAAAAATGTATTTCTGTAGGATCAGATTGTGGGCTTGCATAGCATTTCCCTCCTCAAATAATATCAGAATCAGTATCTGAACCTTGATATTATTTTCCTTTAAACAAAGCAGCAAAGCCGCTCGGAAGAACGGCTTTGTTTATGCTTTTAAAACTGATTTTAACCAATTAAACAGGGTTCAGATCAGATGTTTTTAATAACATTTATCGGGGTTATAAATTCTGCATGGTCCGTTTTCAGAATACTGGCACGTTCCATTCGGGCATCTTCCTCCCTCTGGTGGAACCCAGCCGCCTTCAATTGTTTTTAAATCAGATTTAGTTAATTTTTTGAAATTTTTCATAAGAATTTTGGTTTTGATTTGTTATTTAATCCATAAGCTTTTCAAGCTCTATGTTTTACTAAATTAAAAAATAAATTCAAATAAAATCACCTTCCGTTGAAAAATTAAATAGAATATAAAAAAGACCATTCATAAGAATGATCTTTTTATCAATGTCGAAATGATTAATTATAACCTCTGTTAAAAAAGAATATTAACCAAGTAAGGTTTCTTCAGCATATACAAGACCTTCATAGCAAGCATTGTATATAGTTTTCAGATCATCCAGTGTTGGGACACGCGGATTGAAGCCAGTACAGGGATCAATTAATGCATTGTTAGCAATGTAATCCAGATTTTTGTCCCAATCTTCTCTTGAAATTCCAAACTCTTTAAGCGATGAATGATTATTCACTTCAGATCTCAATGTTTCAACAGCCTGAGCCAGATCTTCTGCAGTTTCTTTACCAATCACTTTCGCAAGATCAGGAAAACGGTCTGTAGCCTGAGCATTGAAACGGATTACATTAGGTAAGAAAATAGCGTTGGAAGCTCCATGAGGAATACCATACAATGCACCTACCTGATGTGATAATGAATGAACAATTCCCAACCATGCATTATTAAACGCCAACCCTGCCATAAAAGAAGCATCATGCATATTCTGACGGGCCTTAATATCATTTGGATTATTCACAGCTTCTTTCAGATTGTTGAACACGATTTCAAGACCACCTTTAGCCAGGGCATCTGCATAATTGTTTTCAATATTCGAAACATAAGCTTCTACACAATGGGTCAATGCATCCAAACCAGTATTAGACGTAATGTGAGCAGGCATGGAAGCGCATATTTCACCGTCTACAATAGCGATGTCCGGAGTCAGTTCATAAGAAACAATTGGATATTTTACCCCTTTTTCACGATCTGTAATCACGGCTAATCCTGTAGTTTCAGTTCCCGTTCCGCTGGTAGAAGGAATGGCGATAAATTTGGCTTTATTTCTTAGTACAGGTACAGAGAAAGGTTTAATTAATGAATCAAAATCCGTATCTGGGAATTCATAGAATACCCACATAATCTTTGCTGCATCAATAGCAGAACATCCTCCTAAACCAATGATCCAGTCCGGCTCAAAAGCAGTCATTACTTCAGCACCCTTAAGGCTGGTAGCAGAGGAAGGATCTTCTTCCACACCATCAAAAACCTTAGTTTCTATTCCTGCTTCAGCTAAAAAAGCAATCGCTCTGTCCAGCGTTCCGCTTTTTCTCATAGAACCTCCTCCGGTTACGATAACCGCTTTTTTACCTTTAATATTTTTTAACTCGTCAAGACTTCCAGGACCATGAAAAACTTCTCCTGCAATAAATAATTTACTCATTTTCTTTACTTATAATGATGCAAATTTAGATAAGCAGGAACGGCACATGTTATACAAATGAGACTATCCGTTATACATTTGCGCCAACTCCTGCTGAAGTTCCGTCGGAGTCTCTTTTAATTTGGATTTTACAAATTTATTGAGGGCGGAAGGAGAATTGAAACCAAGATCAAACGCAATCTCTTTATGCGTAAGGTCTGAAAACAAAAGCTGTCTTTTGATTTCCATCAGAATTCGGTTATGGATAGCGTGAATAGCCGTTTCGCCGCAATGTTTCTTTGTGATGGAATTTAGCTTTTTAGGGGTGATAGCTAATTGATCAGCATAATACTGAACCGTTCGCTCCTCTTTATAATGTTGGTTAAGGTGCTTTTTAAAGCGGACATACAAAGGTTTGTCCGTAGTTTCCTTGTACAGTACAGGATGGAGTCCGTGAATAGATTCAATAAGACCCAACAGGAAAACTTTAATATAAAAACGAGCCTGTTCTTTTTTGATAAGACTCGGATGCATATAAATATCCTGGATGATTTCCAACAGATTCTTGCTTCGTTCGAAATCTTTCGGAGGAAGGATCGTACAGTTGAGCTGCGTCGAAAGGTTGACATTATAAGTGCTCAGTTCGTTTTTAAGAATGTCCGAGCAGAACAGGATCTCTTCAAATAAAATAACTTTTCCTTTTAAATCTCCACTTGAATTCGAAATAAACTGAACCTGCTCAGGAAAAATGACAGAGATCTTTCCTGGCTTAAGATGATAACTTTTCTCTTCAATATGAACATGCAGATGGCCGCTTTCCATAACAATAATACAGAAGTGATCTTTTTTATGGGGTTGCTGGTATTCTTCAAGTCTTTTGCTATCCAGATCAAAAATGCGGAAAGACAAATTCTTATCCTCTTCTTTTTGGATGTTTTTCTTTATTTCCAGTTTCTGTAATCCCATTGAATCGATGAATTAGTATGGTTTAAAAATCAATCTGCAAAATTAGTTCTTTTCAGCAAATCCCAATTAAACAGAAAAGATTATCTGTGTTTATGGGTATAATTAATGGGAGAAATAGAAGCAATGGAAACATGCTTTTATAGGTTTACTGCTGAAGAAAATAAAATTGCTCCGAACCGGGCTTAAAACACTCGTTACAATTTTCATCTCTCACCGAAAAACCTTATTTTTGTACATCTAAAAGTAAAAGAAAGAATGAATTCCTACAAAAATCCATTGGAAGAGCGCTATTCCAGTGAAGAAATGTTGTTTAATTTCTCACATAATAACAAATTCCGTACCTGGAGAAAGCTTTGGATAGCTTTGGCTGAAATTGAAAAAGACCTGGGTCTTGATATTACAGACGAGCAAATTGCCGAGCTTAAAGCCAATGCCGAAAACATCGATTATGATAAAGCGGCTGAGTATGAAAAAAAATTCCGTCATGATGTGATGGCTCACGTTCACACGTATGGTGATGTGGCGCCTTCCGCAAAAGGAATTATCCATTTGGGAGCTACTTCGGCTTTTGTAGGAGACAATACAGACCTTATTCAAATCCGTGACGGGCTTTTAATCTTAAAGAAAAAGCTGGTTAACGTAATGAAAAACTTAGCTGATTTCTCTATTCAGTATAAAGATCTTCCTACTTTAGGATTCACCCATTTCCAACCGGCTCAATTAACAACTGTTGGTAAAAGAGCGACCCTTTGGTTACAGAGTTTGGTTCTTGATATTGAAGAGCTGGATTTCTTCCTTGAAACCCTTCGTTTCAGAGGAGTAAAAGGAACTACCGGAACAGCTGCAAGTTTTCTTGAACTTTTCAACGGCGACTATTCTAAAGTAAAACATTTAGATAAAGAACTTTCAAAGAGATTCGGTTTTGAGAAAGTATTCGGAGTTTCTGGTCAGACTTATGACAGAAAAATTGATGCTAAAGTAGTCGCTTTATTAGGAAATATTGCTCAGTCTGCACATAAATTCACCAACGATTTACGTCTTCTTCAAAATCTTAAAGAAATTGAAGAGCCATTTGAGAAAAACCAGATCGGTTCATCAGCAATGGCTTACAAACGTAATCCAATGAGAAGTGAAAGAATCGGGGCGCTGGCGAAATATGTCATGTCTCTGACAACAAGTTCTGCGATGGTTGCTTCTACACAATGGTTTGAAAGAACATTGGATGATTCAGCTAATAAAAGGCTGACGATTCCTCAGGCTTTCCTTGCGGTTGATGCCATCTTGTTGATCTGGAACAATATCATGAATGGAATTGTTGTTTATCCAAACAGAATCAACAAGCATATCATGGAAGAACTTCCTTTTATGGCAACAGAATATATCATCATGGAAGAGGTGAAAGCTGGTGGTGACCGCCAGGAAATTCACGAAGTGATCAGAGTTCACTCTATGGAAGCTTCCAGGAAAGTGAAAGAAGAAGGAAAAGAAAATGACCTTATTGAAAGAATCTTAAATGACGATTCTTTGAAATTAGACAAATCAAAATTAAAAGAAGTTTTAGATCCGAAAAATTTTATCGGTTTTGCACCGATTCAGACAGAGGAGTTCATCAGCAATGAAGTCCAGCCGATTCTGGATCAGAATAAAGACCTGATAGGATTGGAGGCTGATCTTAAAGTATAAATCATATGCAGCCTTTTGGGCTGCATTTTTTATTTTATATTCAACATGAAAAAAACTCTTTTACTCATTTCCATAATACCCATCCTTTCTTTTTCCCAGAAGAAAGAGGTTTTAAAGTATTTTATCTCAAAAGATACATTGGCTGGAGTAAAAGATCAGAACGGGAAAATCATCGTTCCTGCACAGTTTAAAATATATTCAGATCTTAAAGACGGTGATCCTGTACAAGAGGAAACCATTTATTTTGATGGTTCTAAAAAGGGGGAAGCTAAAGAGAAAAATGCATGGGGATACGTTTATGATAAAAAAGGCAACTTCCTGTACAGACCATTCTTTTATGATAATGGAGCAGATTATTTCAATGAAGGTTTAAAAAGATTTGTTAAAAACGGGAAAGTAGGTTTTGCAGACCGGAACGGAAAAATCGCCATAGAAGCCAGACATGATTTTGTTTCATATTTTGAGTACGGTTATGCTGAATTTTGTGACGGTTGCGACTGGGAGCAGACAGAAGATGAACATAAAGGTATTGTAGGTGGAACCTGGGGAATAATGAACACCAAAGGAGAAACGGTAAAACCCATTGTAAAACGGTCTGAGAAAGACAGGGAAATTCAGGGGAAATACTATGCTTATCCATTTCAGTACAACCAAAAAGAGAAGACAATTCTTCAGTTTTTTGAAAAGCAGAACAAAACCCTTTCAGGGCTCTATTACGTCAATGTTTATCCCCTAAAATCGGAGGCTGAGAAGAAGCTGGTCTTTGAAATTGTAGAAAGACCCAAAGAAAATTTTCCTTATTACCAGATCAATACCTATGCTTCGGCTAAAGGTAATATGATTTCTGATCGCTTCAAATTTATGGTTTCTGAAGACGGTAAAGAAAAGTACGCGATTGATTTTAATGAAAAAATTCCCTTTGACCAGTGGCTAAACAATGAGATCAAAGACGCCATACAATATCAGAAAGATAATCCCGATAACCCCAATAAATTTGTAAAATAAGATCTACTCCATGAAAAAACTGTCGATTTTTTTATTCATTATTCTTTCTGTGAAAGGTTTCTCACAAAGTGAGAAAGAGGTGTATTCCATCATGGATGCTAATGCTGCCAAATTAAAGGAAAAATCAGGAGCTTATTCCGTATCGGTAGGAATAGTGAAAGACGGTAAAGTGTATACAAAACATTACGGAGAAATAGATAAAGGAAAAGGAAATAAAGCGACCAATGATAGCTATTTTGAAATAGCATCAATTACCAAACTTTTTACGGGTCAGCTTTTGGCTCAGGCTGTTTTGGAAAATAAAATTAATCTTGAGGACGATATCCGTAAATATCTGAAAGGATCATATCCCAATTTAGAATACAACGGAACTCCCATTAAAATTAAAGATCTTATTTCCTATAGAACCGCATTGCCGCGTAACCTGCCTGATGACGCTGAAATCCGAAAAAATATGTCGGATGAAACACCTTTTCAATATAATAAACTGGCAGAGCATTACACAAAAGATAATTTTAAGCAGGATCTTCAAAAGGTAAAACTGGATACACTGCCTGGAACCAAATATAACTACAGTAATCTGAGTCTTGAACTTACAGGTCTGATGCTGGAAAACATTTACGGTAAAAGCTATGAAACGCTGCTTAAAGAAAATATCCTGTCAAAAGCAGGAATGGATCACACCAAACTGGAATTGGGTAAAGGAGAAGTCTTAGCGAATGGATATCATTCAAGCGGACGTCTGATGCCAAAATCCATAAGTCATTTATGGGGTGCAAGTGGAGCGAGAACCAAATCGACGATGGGAGATCTGGTGAAGTTCTTAAAATATGAACTGGATTCAAAAAATTCAATTGTTCAGGAATCTCAACGAAACATCAGTAACAGTAAAGGAGACTGGTATGGATATTTCTGGGACGGTTATGGCCTTAGCGAACATGGAAAAATGGGTTATAAACATGGAGGCGCATTCGGAGATCAGATTTGGTTTACCATATATCCGGAACTGAATATGGGCATTTGTTTTATTGTAAATGTCAGCGGGCAGAGTACGTTTCCGGCACTTTATAATTCAGCTGCCAGATTAGCCAATGATCTGACGACTGCTCCGGGTAAAAAGGAAATAGAAGGATATTATCTGAAGGGTGATAACGTTGTGTTTACCTATACTCATCCAAAGAATTTAAATTCAAAACTGATCAATAGTGCTTCGGTAGCAGGATCTTTCAATGATTGGAAAACGGACCATAAAAACTATCAGTTAATAAAGAAACAAAATAACCGCTTCGAGTTAGAAGTTCCGAAATCTAGTTTTGAAAAAGGGAAAACCTATACATTTAAACTGATTCTAAACGGAGAAGACTGGATCAATGCATCAAGAAATGCTTCCAATACAGACGGGACAGATGATAATAATCTGACCTTAAAGTTTTAAAATATAAAGAATCAGCTACTGGTTCTGAAAAAGTAAAAAGAAAGTAATAAATCTAATATTTAAAATCTGACATCTAATGTCTAATAACAAAAGAATTTTCGTAGAAAAAAGAGGAATTTTCGATGTTGAAAGTCCAAAAATTTTTGATGAAGTAAAAGCAGTCGTTCTGGCGGTCAAAAATGTGAAAGTGTATAATGTGTATGATATTTTCGGACTGAATGACGGAGAATTCGAAAAAGTGGTAAACAGCACTTTTGTAGATCCGGTGACCGATATTTTACATACAGAAAAACCCGCAGCGGAGATCACGTTTGCCATGGAATTTCTTCCCGGACAATACGATCAGCGTGCAGATTCTGCCCAGCAGTGCATCGCTCTACTGACCGGGAATGAGAAATCTAAAGTAAGAAGCGGAAAACTGATCCAGTTTGAAGGCGTTTCTGAAGCAGACCTTGCAAAAATCAAAGACCTTCTCATCAACAAAGTGGAATCTCAGGAAAAAGATCTTTCTATCCTAAACATTCCTGCAGATGAAGTACCGTCAAAAGTTCTAATCCACGAAAATTTCATTAGTTTCGATGATGCCGAGCTTGAAAATTTTTATAATAATCACGGTTTTGCATTAGGATTGGATGATCTTAAATTCATCCAGGAATACTTTAAGACAGAAAAAAGAAATCCTACCGAAACCGAACTGAAAGTTTTAGACACCTATTGGAGTGACCACTGCCGTCATACCACTTTTGAAACAGAATTGTCAGATATCCAGTTTGAAGGAGCATTCAAACACACATTGGAAACTATTTTCAATGACTATATCGAAAAAAGAAAATTCTTAGGCCGTGAGCTGAAGCCAATCTCTTTAATGGATCTGGCAACAGTATGCGGTAAATATTTCCATAAAACAGGGAATCTGGATAACCTGGTCATCTCAGATGAGATTAATGCATGTACGATCCAGATCGAAGCTGAATACGACGGCAAGAAAGAACCGTGGTATTTATTATTTAAAAATGAAACCCACAATCACCCCACTGAAATTGAACCTTTCGGAGGAGCTTCAACATGTTTGGGAGGAGCGATCAGAGATCCTTTGTCAGGAAGATCATTTGTATTCCAGGCGATGAGATTAACGGGTGCTGCTGATGTTTTGGAACCGGTTGATCAAACGTTACCGGGGAAACTTCCTCAGAAAACCATCACAAAACAGGCTGCCAACGGATATTCATCATACGGAAACCAGATCGGTTTAGCCACTACCATGGTTTCTGAAATCTACGACGAAGGCTATAAAGCCAAAAGAATGGAAGTAGGATTCGTTACCGGAGCCGTTCCTGTAGATTGGGTAAGACGTGATAAGCCTGAAAACGGTGATTCTATCATTATTTTGGGAGGTGCAACGGGTCGTGACGGTGTTGGTGGAGCGAGTGGAAGCTCCAAAGTACAGGATGAAAACAGTATTCACACGATGTCTACTGAAGTTCAGAAAGGAAATGCCGTTGAAGAACGTAAAATCCAGAGACTGTTCAGAAATCCTGAAGTAACGAAACTGATCAAGAAATCAAACGACTTCGGAGCAGGAGGTGTTTCTGTAGCCATCGGTGAGATTGCAGATTCTTTAGAAGTGAATCTTGATGTTTTACCTTTAAAATATGAAGGATTGAACGGAACCGAACTGGCTATTTCTGAATCTCAGGAAAGAATGGCAGTTGTTGTTGATCCACAGGATAGAGAAAAATTCATCAAATTCTGTGAAGATGAAAACATTGTTGCTGTAGAAGTAGCAAAAGTTACAGACTCAGGAAGAATGCAGATGTTCTGGAAAGGTGATAAAATCGTTGACCTTTCAAGAGAATTTTTAGACACCAACGGATGTTCCAAAACTCAGGAGGTAAAAATTACCCATCTTGAAGAAGTAAAAGAAGAAACACCTGCTTTTACAAAAGAGAACTTCGTCAAAATATTGAGCGACAAAAATGTAGCTTCCCAAAAAGGACTGTTGGAAATGTTCGACTCTTCTGTAGGTGCAACCACGGTTGCGATGCCGCTTGGAGGAAAATACCAGCAGACATTGATGGAAGGAAGTGTTCAGACGCTTCCAATCTTAGGAGCAAAAGATATTGAAACCGTTTCTTTTGCAAGCTGGGGATTCGATACTGGAATTTCAAAACAAAATTCACTGTTGGGAGCTTCTTACGCAGTGGTAGAAAGTGTAGCCAAGATCGCTGCTATGGGTGGTGATTACAAAAATATCAGATTAACCTTCCAGGAATATTTCGAAAAACTGGGACAGAATCCGGAAAAATGGGGTAAACCTTTGGCTTCTCTTTTAGGTGCTTATGATGCACAAATCAACCTTGGTCTTGCGGCAATCGGAGGAAAAGACTCCATGAGCGGTACTTACCAGGATCTGAATGTTCCACCGACATTGATTTCATTTGCGTGTGCGAATGGTGAAAAGAAAAACGTTATCTCCCCGGAATTTAAACAGGCAGGAAATAAGATCTACTTCTTTAATCATGTCCCTCAGGAAAGCGGACTTCCGGACTACGAAAGCTTAAAAGGAATTTTCGAATTTATTTTTGAAAATATCAAAGCCGGAAAAATTGTCTCCGTGAAAACGGTGAAAGAAGGTGGTGCAGCAGTAGCATTAGCGAAAATGAGCTTCGGAAACAGATTGGGAGCAGAAATAAGGATTGACGACAAGGCTTTATTAGCTAAAAATATAGGTAGCTTAATCATCGAATCAAAAGAAGAATTAAGCAATACTTCTCTTCAGCAGATTGGCGAAGTAAAAGATTCTGGAATTTTGGCAATCAATGGTCTTGAATCTAATCTATCAGATCTTGTAGCAGCATATACAGGTACCTTTGAAAACCTTTTCCCAACGACAGAAAAAGAAAAACTGACGGTTGAAATCGATGAGAAATCAAATTCGGTCAACCCAAGAAATATCATCATTAAAAATCACGGGCTTGCTAAGCCAAAAGTTTTTGCTCCTGTATTTCCCGGAACAAACTGCGAATATGATACCTTAAATGCATTCCAGAAAGAAGGTGCTGTGATCAGCAGTCTTCCGTTGAAAAACATCAGCCACCAATTGCTGGATGAAAGCATTGATGCATGGGTAGAAGAAATCAGAACATCTCAGATCCTTGCGTTCTCAGGAGGTTTCTCAGCAGGTGATGAGCCTGATGGTTCTGCAAAATTCATCGTAAACGTTCTGAAAAACGAAAAGATGAGAAATGCAGTTCACGAATTACTGGACAGAGATGGAATGATCATCGGAATCTGTAACGGTTTCCAGGCTTTGGTTAAATCAGGTCTGTTACCTTACGGAAGAATCAAAGATCTTGATGAAAACTCTCCGACATTGGCTCACAATGCAATCAGAAGACATATCTCTCAAATGGTCAATGTGAAGGTGGTCAACGACGAAAGTCCTTGGTTAAAAGGAATGAAAGATCAGGTGTTCACCATTCCGATCTCTCACGGAGAAGGCCGTTTTATGGCTTCTGAAGAAGAAATCAAAAAACTTTACGAAAACGGACAGATCGCAACCCAGTATATTGATCTTGACGGTAACATCGCCCACGGCATGCCGTTCAATCCTAATAGCTCATTATTCGGAATTGAAGGGGTAACCAGCCCATGCGGAAAGATTTACGGTAGAATGGGACATCCTGAACGTTTTGCAGAAGGCCTCATGAAGAACATACCAACCGCGAATTACCACAATATATTCAAAAACGGAGTAGAATACTTCAAGTAAAAATAGAAATGACCGCCATTCAATGGCGGTCATTTTTTTTATATTTACAGGGATTAAATGTATAAAAGAAATAATTTTGAATTCAGATAAAAATAAAACAATCTGCATCAATGGCAGTCATTTTTCAGACCTTACAGGATTCTATGAGGAAGTTTCCGGGGTCTTGATGAAAGATGTTGACTGGGAAGTGGGAACACTGGACGGTTTTGATGATATTCTTTATGGTGGCTTTGGAGTTTTCGAAAACAATGAAAAAATTGAGTTGATCTGGAAAGAATCAGAGAAGTCAAAAGATGATTTAGGTATCTCTGCGACCAAGGATTTTTATGAAAAGAAAATTAAACAGGGAAAACCTTTTAACGTAGAATTGATTCAACAGAAACTGGATCAATTAGTTTCCGGAAAAGGTCAGACGCTTTTTGAAATTTTAATTGAAATTATAGAATCACACAAAAATATTACACTAATTTTGAAGTGATAGTAGAGGAGTAGCCAGGGATCATAATTACTTGCATCCCCCTGGAAGCACTAATTTCTAACATCTATTATCTAAGCTTTTATTAGAAAATGAAAAAAATGATTTACGGACTGTTCTTTGGAGACAGTATTACGTATGTAGAATATGACGGTGTCTTCGGAGGATGGGTAGACATTCTCAAAAGATATGCCCTGCAGCAGTTTCATGAAGGAAGTAATGAAGTGATCCTTTTCAACCTTGGAATAGGGGGAGAAACCACAGAAGGTTTGCTGAAAAGGATGCCTGTTGAATTGGCAGCCCGGAATTCCGCAGAAGGAAATATGATCTTTATCGGCTACGGAGCCAACGATCTGGCTATAAAAGATGGACAACAATTGGTAGCTCCTGATCAGTTTAGAAACAATATTAAATCGGCTGTACAGCTTGCAAAGCAATATTCTGATGATATTTACCTTGTAAGCATTCTCCCGTTTTCTCAGAAGGTTGATGGAGTAGAATCTCAAACAGGAAAGTTAAGAACAAACGGAGAGGTTTTGATATACAACCAAATCCTTAGAGATACAGCCATTGAAAATACTTTACACTACATCGATTTTTACGCTGCATTGGTTGAAGATAAAGAAATACTGCTTTCCTCAGATGGAGTTCATCCGAATGAAAAAGGCTACGGAATAATGGCTGAAACAGCAATCCCAATCATAGAAAAATATTTATAATGACGCATTTATTTTCATACGGGACCCTGCAAACGGAGCAGGTACAAATAGAAACATTCGGAAGAATTTTGGAAGGAGAAAAAGATATTCTTACGGGTTATACACTAAGTAAGGTTGAAATTACAGATCCTGAAGTTTTACGCAAAAGCGGTCAGAAGTATCATCCGATATTAGCGTTTTCAGGAAACAGCGAAGATGAAGTGGATGGAATGCTTTTCGAAGTGACGGAAGATGAAATTGCACAGGCAGATGAATACGAAGTGGATGATTATAAAAGAATCGAAACTGTTTTCAAGTCTGGAAAGACAGGATTTATTTATGTGGGAAAATGATTTTAAAAACAGACTGAACTGATAGACAGATAAAAACGACTTTATATCATAAAAAAAACGGGCTAAAACCCGTTTTCTTAATATATCGTAATACTGGATTTACCAGACATTGATCCACAAGTCTCCTCCGAATGTGACTGCTTCTGCCTTAAATGCATAGTTTACACCATTCAATGTACTTGTTCCTGTTATATAATTAGGGATACTACTCATACAGTTTTGATAAAAACCTACAGATCCTCCCAGGGTAGGATTCATCAGCCCGGGATTATTAGGATCCCTTAGCTCAAACTTCATATATGCCCATCGTTGCTTACTGGCTACCGCATCACTGATTGATGTGGCGGGAACGACCGTACTGTTGTACCAATAATTGTCGATAGGGTAAGGATGTGGTGTAGAGGCAAAAGACGATGATTTTAAAAAGGTTACATAGGTAGTCTTAACGCCGGGAGGTAATGGGATATTAGGACCTAATGCCTGGTAACCATCACCGCATATGAAGGGATTTATGGTAAATAGAGTATAATGTAAATTTAAGCTGTGATAAGAATCATCATTAAAAACATGTAAACTTCCTGCACCGTCTTGTGCAAAAGCAGCAGATCCGATACTTAAACCGAGAAGAATGGTGAATATCTTTTTCATAATTAATCGTTTAGAGTTTTTTGAGGAGTTTTGTTCAGTTTTTCATTATAAATTTTTACAGCCCATGTAAGGATTTTATCACGGTCACCCTGCGTATTGTTTGTAATCTCCTGATCAGAGGCACCTGTAGATTTTATCAACTCTAAAGCGGATGGAATCAGAATGTCTTTACGACGGTCACTCAGTTCTATTGATTTCTGATTTCTTTTTTCTTCCTCAGTAGGAAGGTTTTCAGGAAGTGTAAGGCTTTTGATTGATTTTTCAAAATTGATAATCTCACCGCTCTTTTTGGCATCAACTGGATTTACAACTGCAGTCGATTCCGTACTGCACGATATAAATGCTGCCATCATGATCGCATAGAATAGTTTGCTTTTCATATGTATAAATTAGTATTGGTTTTTACAAAAGTATTGTTTTAATCTATATCATGTAACGGTGAAAAGTATAATTTATTTGATATTTTTATTTATAAAGTAATATTTATGTCAATATGTTGTTTTTAATTAAATAAATACTGTTAAATTTTATTCATAACGATTTATGTGTGGTTTTCTTTTTAAAGGAAAATATAAGAAAGGCATGGAAAGGAAATTAAGCCTTGTAAAGCTTAATAGAAAAAGCTGATGGATGTAGTAGAACAGTTACGGATACCACTGTATTTGGGAAAAGATGCATTTTACAATGAATTTTGTATTAACAGAAAGCGGTGATGTTTTCTGTTGAAATTTAAATAAAAATATATTTCCAGTATACAATCACTCCCACTACAACAGCGCCAGCTGCCATCAGGAGAACGCCTCCGGCAGAAGCATCTTTGATAAAGCCTATTCTTTGGTCAAAATCAGGTTGAATGATGTCACATATCCTTTCTATGGCTGTGTTGAAAATTTCAGCACTTAAAACAGCTACAGAAGCGATAAAAACGAGTGCCGCATCTACTGCTGAAAGTTTAAAATAGAAAATAAGGAAAAGATTAAGGAAAAAAGCGGCAAGTTCAATCTGAAAATTTCTTTCCTTTCTTACCATCAGGAAAATACCCCGGAAAGCATGGAGGAAACTTTTATGGATAGGTGGCTTTTTCATGATTGTTTTTCGCAAATATAGGATTTGTATTTTGAAGGTGATAGGATTCCAGATCTTTAGTATGAAAATTAATCAGGACTGAAATCAGAACATAAGAGCAAGTCTTAAAACAGGTTAATGATATTTGTTTAAAACTCCTTAAGATTATTTTTTTCATTATAGTTTCTATTTATTATATTTGTAGAAACTTATTTTTAAATCTATGAAATTTATTATTTCAAGTGGTGAACTGCAGAAAGCATTGCAAACTGTAAGTGGCGTAATATCAAGCTCTCAATCGAGACCGATTTTAGAAAACTATCTTTTTGAACTAGACGGAAATAACGTTACCATTACAGCTTCTGATGGCGAGACTACTCTTGTTACTTCTTTAGAGGTAAAGTCTGATGATTCGGGTAAATTTGCCGTTCCTGCTAAAATTTTTCAAGATTTTATCAAGACTTATGGTGAACAGCCTCTGACTTTTGTTGTGAAAGATAATGCAGAAGGAACTGGAAGCCAGTTAGAGATTTTAGATGAAAAAGATAATTTCGCGGTAGCACTTGATAATGCTGATGACTATCCTGAACTTCCGGAATTTGATGCGTCTCAAAGCGTAGCAATGCCGGCGGGTGTTTTATCCGAAGCACTTACCAATACCCTTTTTGCAACCAGTAATGACTCTCTTCGTCCTGTAATGACAGGCGTACTTTTCCAGTTTGGAGAAAATGAAACCAATTTTGTTTCTACAGACTCTCACAGACTGGTGGTATATAAAAGAACAGACCTGATGAATGCCGAGCCAATGGAGTTCATCATGCCTAAAAAACCTTTGAACATTTTCAAGAATATTCTGGCAAGTTCCAATGAAGACGTTAAGATCGACTTCAACGAGAATATGGCCAAATTTACTTTTGGAAAACATATATGGATCTGTAGACTGATTGACGGGAAGTATCCCAACTATACAGCGGTTATTCCAAAAGAAAATCCAAATGTATTGACGATCAACAGAAACCTTCTTTTAGGAGCCATCAAAAGAGCATCGATCATGTCTAATAAATCTACCAATCAGGTAAGATTTAAACTGTCTGCCAATATTCTTCACCTTCATGCAGAAGATACGGAATACGCAAACAAAGCAGATATGCAGATTCCTTGTGATTATAACGGAGAAGACATCAACATTGGTTTCAGTTCTAAATTTTTAACCGAAATGCTTACCATTTTAGGTTCTGACGATATCACAATGAAAATGTCACAGCCGAACAGACCGGGGATCATTGAACCTCTTGACGGTCTTGAAGAAAGCGAAAATATCCTGATGTTATCAATGCCGGTAATCGGATTGTAATAATATGATACATACAACTAAAAGAGACTGGGTAATCCAGTCTCTTTTTTAATGGCTCTCAATTTTATGAAAAGAATACTTATATTCACCTTACTGTTACCATTCATCAATGTATTTTCTCAAAAAAATATCAAAGTGTACCATGAAAAAAAAGGGGATACTTTAATGCTTTATGCGGATAACCGGGAGATTTACCCAATGTCTTTTGTGTTTTCCGGTGTGCCGGAATTAGAAAATATGAAAGCCCCTGAAGCATTTAAAAAGATACAGGTCATTCCTGCTAAATCAGTGAAAAATAAAGTAACTTATTTTGTGATCAGTGATAAAACAAAAAAGTGGGCAGTGAAAAAGATGCCCGGCTATGAGATGTATGTAGGAGATGTTACTTTGGAAAAATATGACTCGGATTATCAATATGTTCTTCCATTTACAAAAGGAAAATCTTTTACGATTAATCAGGGATATAATGGGCTGTTTTCTCATCAGAACGAAAACTCTCTGGACTTTACAATGCCTGAGGGAACTGAAATTGTTGCTGCAAGGGAAGGATTGGTCACGGACGTCGTAAAGCATTATAATACAGGCTGCGCCACAAAAAGCTGTGCCGATCAGGCTAATTATATTACAATTATGCACTCAGACGGAAGTTTTGCCCAATATTATCATTTAAAACAAAATGGAGTTAAAGTGAATATCGGAGATCAGGTAAATAAGGGTGATATTATTGGAGTAAGCGGAAATACGGGTTGGAGCAAAGGACCGCATCTTCATTTTATATGCTATCTTCCCAGATTGGAAGGTCAGAAATTTAGAAAACCGATAAAAACTCTTTTCAGAACTGGAGATGGAAGTAAAACCGAATACCTGGTTGAGAAAAAAACGTATTCAAAAGAATATTAACAGATAAACAATAGTTGGATGCTTTTGTTGTGAATAATCAACAGGCCGTAAGAATGTACATACTTTCTGTGATAAAAAAGTTTTTTAATCTGCGGGATTTACAGCAAAAAAAATAAAACTTATTCTCTTAAAGTGATCTCTAAATTTCGCTGTTTCTTAAAAAAACACGACATTTGTACCCTGGAAAATTCAAGTAAATTTTCGAAATAAAGAAAGGTTTCCGACCTTGAAAAAAATAAAAATGATCAGATGACGGGTTAAACCGATGTCTGACCAATAAAAATAGATTGAGCAAATGAAAATATCAAACAACTGGCTGAAAGACTTTATCAAAACGGAACTGAAAACTGAAAGAATCGGAGAATTCCTTACAGATATAGGGCTTGAAGTAGAGGGGATAGAAAAATTTGAAAGTGTAAGAGGGAGTCTTGAAGGAATTGTTGTAGGGAAAGTATTGACCTGCGAAAAACATCCGAATGCAGACAAATTAAAGAAAACAACCGTTGACGTAGGAAACGGAAAGATATTGAATATCGTTTGTGGAGCTCCGAATGTAGAAGCAGGACAAACCGTTCCTGTAGCAGTGGTCGGAACAAAAATCTATGACAAAACCGGAAACTTTTTTGAAATCAAAGAAGCTAAAATCAGAAGTGAGGTTTCTCAGGGGATGATCTGTGCAGAAGATGAACTTGGCCTAAGCGAAGACCACGGAGGAATCATGGTTTTAGATGAAACCAAATATGAAGTAGGAAAAAACTTTGCGGATTATTTTGAACTGGCCAATGATGAAGTGCTGGAAATTGGTTTAACACCAAACAGAACAGACGCGATGTCTCATTATGGGGTTGCCAGAGATCTTCATGCATTCCTTTCTACCAACCAGCAGAAGTCAACATTTGAAAAAGTGTCTTCTGAAGCCTTAAATAATGAGGGCTCACACAATTTTACCCTGGAAGTTGAAGATGCTGAGTTGTGTCCAAGATACATCGGCGCTGTCATTGAAGAAGTGAAAGTAGCAGAATCTCCATCTTGGTTAAAAGACAGACTGAAAGCGATAGGTTTAAGCCCTATCAACAATATTGTAGATATTACCAATTATATTCTTCACGGGTACGGACAGCCTCTTCATGCATTTGATGCTGATAAGATCGCTGACAGCAAGGTGAAGGTAGGAACCGTAAAGAAAGGAACAAAATTCACTACTTTGGATGGAGTGGAAAGAACTTTAAACGGTTCTGAGGTTATGATCAAAGATGGAAAGGATAATCCGCTATGTATTGCCGGAGTTTTCGGTGGTGCTCAGTCAGGAGTTTCTGATGAAACGAAAACTATTTTCCTGGAAAGTGCTTATTTCAATCCGGTAGCCGTAAGAAAAGGAGCTAAAGCCCACAATTTAAATACTGATGCTTCTTTCAGATTCGAAAGAGGAGTAGATCCTAATATCACCAGAACAGCCATCACTCATGCGATTAAAATGATTCAGGAGATTGCTGGCGGAAAATTGGTGGGAGACCTGTTAGAAGAGTATCCAAAGAAAATCGAGGATAACTATGTGATCATCAGGTTCTCAAAGATCGAACAGATCCTGGGGACAAAAATCCACAGAGAAAAAGTAAAAGAGATCTTAAAAGCTCTTGAAATACAGGTTTTAAACGAAATCCAGAACGGACTTGAAATTTCAGTACCCGCTTACAGAGCTGATGTAACAAGAGAAATTGATGTTATTGAAGAAATCTTAAGAATTTATGGATACAACAAAATCGATGCTCCTCAAAAAATTTCATTTACACCAGTTAAACTGAGCGCTAACGATCAGGATGAGCTGGAAAATAACTGGGCAAGAACGCTGCAGAGCATTGGGTTTAATGAAGTGATGAACAATTCACTGACTTCTGTAAAAGATGAAACCAATGCAGTGAAATTACTGAATCCGTTAAGCGGAGATCTTGCATTCATGAGAAAATCTTTATTGGAAGGTCTTTTGCAAAATGCAGTATACAATATCAACAGAAAGAATCAGGATATCAAGTTTTTCGAATTTGGAAAGATCTACCACAAAAAAGATAAATACGAAGAAAGAAAACAATTAGCGATCCTGGTGACAGGAAGAGATGTTGCTGAAAACTGGCTGCAGCCTAAATCAGCTGTAAGCTTCTATAACCTTAAAGCATATGTAAAGGTCTTACTAGAAAGACTTGCTGTTGATTATAAGGAAGTCGCACTAACAGACGAAAGATTCTCCGATTCATTAGCTTACGAAGCAGACGGAAAAACGTTAGTTAGAATCGGTAAAGTATCTCCGGTATTATTGAAAGATTTCGATATTGATCAGGAATGTTTCTATGCAGAAATCGAACTTGAATTAGCACAGGAATTGCGTTCTAAAAATGAACTTAAATTTAAGGATATTCCTAAGTTCAACAAGATCAGAAGAGACCTTGCTATGTTGATTGATAAAAATATCAACTATCAGGATCTGTATCAGACAGCAAAAAAGAACAAATCTCCTTTCATTAAAAATATCAATTTATTCGATGTATATGAAGGAAAAAATCTTCCGGAAGGCAAAAAGTCTTACGCGATGAGTTTTGAGCTTCTGAATGAAGAAAAAACATTGGAAGAGAAAGAAATCTCTGAAGTAATGGATTCTCTGATCAAATCATTCCAAAAAGAATACAACGCAGAGTTAAGATCTTAATGAAGATAAAAATATATTATTAAAACGGGCTTTAGCCCGTTTTTTTATTTTGTAACCCTCCACATTAATAGGTTCTTGCATTCAACCAGCAAGATCCGCATGAGAAAAAGAATACCATCTCTAAAGCCCGATAGTTATTCAATAGGAACGGGCTTTAACCCATTTTCAAAATAATGACCCTGATCAATTGGATTTAGCCAAAAAATAAAAATATAATCTAAATTAATATGAAAAACAATAGCGACATTGATGTTTAAAATTAATCCGAAATAGAACCCTTAAAAATAATAAAATCCTTCCCGTCCCGTTTAAATAATATAATTTCCTTAAATTTGAGTAATTCAAAAAGAAAAAAATGAAAAATCTTTTTTTAAGTATAGGTGCGGCTGCCGTTTTGGCATCGTGCGGTACAATGTCTAGTGCTTCTGCATCTAAAGTGGGAAAGGCACAGCCTGCATTGGCTAATACAAAATGGACGTTGGCTGAAAACGTAAAAGGTAAGGTTCCAACCCTGAATATTGAAGGTGAAAAGATCAATGGAAACGGAGGATGCAACAACTATTTCGGAACTGCTAAGATAGACCCTTCTACAGGGGATTTTTCTGCAGGACAGATGGGATCTACCAAAATGATGTGCAACAATATGAGCGTTGAACAAAACTTCATGGATATGGTAGGGAAAGCCAATAAATATGTGGTTTCCGGAACAACCTTAGAACTTTACAAAGACAATCTTCTGCTGTTGAAATTCAACAAATCGGAATAAAATAAAAAAGGAACTCAATTTGAGTTCCTTTTTTTATGCTTAGGTAGTTATTATTCTTCCTCTTCTTCGTCGTACTTAGCCAACTCTTCATCACACCATTTAAACGCAGCCTCTACCACTTTTGTAGCTTCGTCTGCCATAGTTTCTTCATCGTCACCTTCTAAATCATCCAACCACTCAACTTCTTCTTCTTCAACGTTTAAGATGAATCTTGGATATTCTGTGTGAACTACGAATAAATCTTCAGGAAATTCCGAATTGTCTGCTAATAAAAACTTTGGTAATTTCATTTTTTAAATATTTTAACTTTAATCAAAGATAAATAAAATTATTGACTTAAAATTATTTCAAAAACATTTTTGAAACTTTTTCAGCTTTTTTACTTTCTGAATAATCATAGAAACCTTCCCCTGACTTTACGCCCAGTTTCCCAGCCATCACCATGTTTACAAGAAGTGGGTTAGGAGCATATTTCGGATTTTTGAAACCGTCATACATTACATTCAGAATCGCAAGACAGATATCAAGACCGATAAAATCAGCCAGCTGAAGAGGACCCATTGGATGCGCCATACCAAGTTTCATGACCGTATCGATTTCTTCTACGCCAGCCACTCCGTTATAAAGAGTTTCAATAGATTCGTTGATCATTGGCATTAGAATTCTGTTGGCTACAAAACCAGGATAGTCATTCACTTCCACCGGAACTTTACCTAAAGTCTTACTCATGTCATAGATCACATCGAAAGTCTCTTTAGAAGTAGAATATCCTTTGATAATCTCTACCAGTTTCATAATGGGAACCGGATTCATAAAATGCATTCCGATCACTTTATCAGCTCTTTTGGTAGCTGCTGCAATCTTTGTGATAGAGATAGAAGAAGTATTGGTTGCCAGAATACAGTTCGCAGGCGCCAATTCATCCATTTGTCCGAAGATTTTCAGCTTCAGATCCTGGTTTTCAGTAGCTGCTTCTACAATAAGGTCTGCAGATCCTGCAGCATCTTTAAGTTCAGTAAAAGTGCTGATGTTTCCTAATGTCTCAGCTTTTTGCTCTTCAGTAAGGTTTCCCTTTGCAATTATTCTGTCAAGGTTAGTTGTAATTGTTTTCAGGCCTCTGTCCAGTGCATCCTGAGATACATCTACCAGATTTACTTTGAATCCGCTTTGTGCAAAAGTATGCGCAATACCGTTTCCCATAGTTCCTGCTCCAATAACTACAATGTTTTTGATCATTTTATTCTTTATTTTTTAGAGATAATTAAATTTTTAAATTTTGTTAAATCAGCCTTATGAACGGTCACCGCAGGGTCAAAACCTACAAAACCGTCACTGTTCTTTCTTCTATTTTTATTTTGAGAATCTATCACAGATTGAAGACCCTTAAAGAACGTAGATTTTTGCTTTTTGTCCAGCGCATCTATTCCTATATAAAAATTATGCTCCCCTTCTTTTCCAAGTCCTGTCTGGGTTATAACTTCAAAAGTGTTCAGGCGATTACTATCTTCAAATTGTTTTAGATAATCCATCACAGGTTTTGAAGTTGGTGTTCCACAACAGATACTGCTGTAGCTTATCACTGCATAGCTCTGGTTCTTCTGTGAAAAAAAGAATGTGGAGCAGAAGAATAGTGCTGATAATATTAATTTTTTCATATCAAGGATATTCTGTAGAGAAGAAGGAGATTGCCCATTTCTCAGCTTTAAAAATAAGCTTAATATTTTACTTATTAAAATCGTCCCAGACTGCCTTTGAAATATCAGAAACTATTTTACAGTTCACCACTTCAGTTTCGGTGGAATTGCTTACAAATATGGCAATTGCATAATGTTTTCCGTTTGGAAGGGTGATAATTCCCATATCATTTTCTGCAACGGTAAGCACATTATCAGGTTTACCGGAAGAACCTGTTTTGTGAGCGACAGGGGTTCCTTTTGGTAATTGTTCAATAATTTTATTGGTTCCTGTTTTAGTTCCCAGCATAATTTGCATTAAGTAATCTGTAGATTTTTTAGAAAGCAATGCTCCGTCATAGAACTTTTTCAGAACCTGCACAGCAGAGTTAGGCGTGCTGTAATTCTCATAGAGTGCTTTCCAGTTCTTTTTGTGCATCTCATCTTCGTTGTATTTGATCTGGAAATCTTTTACACCTTTGGAATCCATGAACTTCTGAACAGTTTGTGGTCCGCCAATAAGTCTCAACAGGATATCGCATCCATTATTATCACTTAGTGAAACTGTATAATCAAGTATTTCGCTAAGAGACAGGGAAACATTAGCTTCAGGATATTTCTCGCGGATTGGTGACCATGTATTTTCCAGCAAATCCTCTTTTTTTAAAAAAAGTTTCTGTTCTAGTGAAAGTTTCTTCTGATCTACAAGATCTAAAACCGCACAGGCAATATGAAATTTGAAAACACTTAAAGTAGGAAGTTTCTTATCTCCGTTTTTACTGTATTTAAAATTGTTTTCAAAACCAAGAACAGAAACCCCGACGGTAGCTTTTTTACCTTGAGTGATACTGCTTATTTTTTGTTCTAAAGCAGATTTCTGGGCAGCTGCCAATGATGAAATCAAAAGAAGAAACAGTCCTATTTTTTTCATAATGCTGTATTAGACAGATCCTTTTTGGAAGGAAACTGGAGTTTAAGATAAATATTTACTTTAATTTAAAATAATCGGATTAGGAAATCAGTTTTACAATTTCCAAAGCGACCTTTAAAGCTTCAGTCCCGTCTTCCAGAGAAACTTCTACATTTTTGCCGTCTGTGATGGCATCTGCAAAAGAATTTAATTCGTCAAGGATTGCATTATTAGGCTGGATGTTTGGATATTCAAATAAGATCTGATTTTTTTCTCCATCAGCATTCTCAATGATCATGTCAAAAGGAGTGGGCGTTTCGGGAGCGTCTTTCATTCTGATCACTTCTGCTTTTTTCTCAAGGAAGTCCACGGAGATATATGCGTCTTTCTGGAAAAAACGGCTTTTTCTCATCGCTTTCATTGAAATTCTTGAAGTGGTAAGGTTTGCTACACAGCCATTCTCAAATTCTATTCTGGCATTCGCGATATCAGGCGTTTTGCTTACTACACAAACACCGCTTGCATGAATGTTTTTAACCTTAGATTTGGCCATGCTCAACAGAATATCCAAATCGTGGATCATAAGGTCCAGAACTACAGAAACATCCGTTCCTCTTGGATTAAATTCCGCCAGTCTGTGGATTTCTATGAACATAGGATTTTTGATATATTCTTTCGTTGCAATAAAAGCGGGATTATATCTTTCCACATGTCCTACCTGTGCCTTGATGCCGTTTTCCTGGCATTTTTGAAGGATTTCTTCTGCCTGTTCGAGCGTTTGGGTCACTGGTTTTTCAATGAAGAAATGCAGCCCTTTTTCAATCGCTTTTAATGCATAATCATAATGATAAACTGTGGGAGTCACAATATCCAGCATATCAATCTGGTCAAGAAGTTCATCAAAATTTTCAAAATATTTATACCCGAATTCAGCTTCTATTTTTTTTCCGTTTTCAGTATCTTTATCGTGGAAACCTATCAGCTCGTATTTATCTGACTGGTTAAGAAGTCTTAAGTGGATCTTTCCCAGATGTCCGGCACCTACCAAACCTGCTTTTAACATAGATTTTTAATTTGTGTAAAGATAAGAATTTTAGGTATTAGGAAATACGTTGTTGCATTTAGGTTGATAAGTATTGATAGTTTTTTTACTTTTGTAGAAACTAGTACCCGTAACTTAATAACTACTATCTTACTAATGATGCATGATTCGTTTGTACACAAAGGAAAAAGAAAAATCTTGGTCGAATACTTAAGACATAAGATCGGGATCTCAGATGAAAATGTACTTTCGGCAATGAGTGAAGTTCCGAGACACCTTTTCATCGAAAGTATTTTTGAAGATTTTGCCTATGAAGACCGGGCCTTTCCAATTTTATCACACCAGACTATATCCCATCCTTCAACAGTGGCGGAACAGTCAGAATTGCTGCAGGTAAAACCAGGAGAAAAAGTACTGGAGATCGGAACAGGATGCGGATATCAAACCGCTGTGCTATTGGCAATGAAAGCTTTGGTGTATACGGTAGAAAGGCAGAAAGATCTGTTTGATTTCTCAAAGAAAAAATTTCGCGAACTGCATTTAAGCCCTAAATTCCAGAGTTTTGGGGATGGTTTTGCAGGTCTTCCTACATTTGCCCCTTTTGATAAGATCATTATCACCTGCGGAGCTTCCGTCTTACCTATAGAGTTACTGAAACAGCTTAATGTTGGAGGAAAGATGGTTATTCCTTTAGGACCTACCGATGAGCAGATTTTATACAGGTTTACGAAAACAGCTCCTACCCAGTTTGAAAAAGAGGAATTCGGAGCTTATAAATTTGTTCCGATGCTGGGAAATACCAATCATTAACAGAGATTTTTTTAACCGCAAAAGTCAAAAAAATTTAATTTATTTAAATCAATTAGAGTACCTAAGAAGAAATCGAAGATTTTCATAAAAACTTAAGTGTACTTCATATGCACGATATTTTAATTTAAATAACTAAAGTGTTACCAAACCTTTGGGCTTTTTGGGTTGATATTCTCTCTTATATTATGCTTAACTAAAAAAGATATATTTTTTATTCTATTCCATAAATCTTTGATTTTTATAAAAACCTGGTGTACTTACAAATAAACTAAAGTGTTATAAAAAAAATCTGCCTTTTACCTTCGTTGAATCTGTGGTTTTTGGTTAAAAAGAGTTTTATTTTTTTTTAATAAACATTAAGACCGCTTCGGAATGGTAATTGAATTCATTTGAAAACCTAATCACTTAAATTTTTATTATTATGGACACGAATAGATTTAAATCATCACACGATTTTAGTAATATTCAGAAAAACCTGCATAATAATCCAGGATATCATGTAGAAAGTTTTGGGCAGCAGGTGAAGGACTATATGAATGATATGAAAACTAAGAATCAGGAACCTACCAAACAGGGATTTATGGCGCACACCCAAAAATCGGCAAAGGATGTTTGGGAAGAAATTCAGGAGATGGCTTCAGAAGCCTGGGATAAAAATAAAGATCAATAAGACGAAATCAATAATTTTAATACTAAAGTTAAAGAACCTCACTTTTAACAGGAGTGAGGTTTTTTATGGACTCCATTAAAAAACGAAATTAAATCAAAATAGAACATGAAAGTATTTGTAAACAGAAGAATTCCTGAAGCAGGAATCAATATGCTGAAAGAAGCGGGGCTGGAAGTTTTTATCCCTGAACATGACAACCTTTCTCATGAAGAATGGCTGATCTACTGTCAGAATCATGATGCTGTTTTAAGCATTGGAGGAGAATTTAAATACGATAAGGATTTTTTTACTCAGTGCCCCAATATAAAGACGATCGCATTATATTCCGTAGGTTTTGATCATGTCGATATTGATGAAGCCAACCGAAGAAACATTCCCATAGGAAATACCCCTGATGTACTCAGTAAAGCGACTTCAGATATAGCATTTCTGCTCATGCAGTCAGTAGCCAGAAGAGCAAGTTATAATTTTCAGAAAGTGAAAGACGGGAACTGGGGAGATTTCGATCCTCTGCATGCTTTGGGACAGGAACTCTATGGGAAAACATTGGGGATATTAGGTTTGGGAAGAATTGGTTTTGAAATGGCCAAAAAGTCTCAAAAAGCCTTTGATATGAATATTATTTATCATAACCGTAATCAAAATGAAGAAGCCGAGAAAGAGCTGAATGCAACCTATGTTTCTTTCGAAGAACTGATTGCGCAGTCAGATGTACTGAGTGTTCATGCGAATTTTACCCCTGAGCAGAAAGAACTTTTCAACAGTTCTGTTTTTGTAAAAATGAAAGACAATGCTATTTTCATCAATACAGCAAGAGGTGGTTTTCAGAATGAAAAGGATTTGTACGAAGCATTGGTTTCAAAACAGATATGGGGAGCAGGATTAGATGTTACCAATCCGGAACCCATGTCTAAAGAAAGTCCGCTTTTGGAATTGTCTAACGTATGTGTGCTGCCACATATTGGTTCTGCCACCATTGAAGCGAGAACAGGAATGGCAAGGATGGCCGCAGAAAATATCATCGCTTTCTCTAAAGGTGAAAAATTACCTTACTGTGCCAATCCTGAAGTATATACCGGATAATTGGCAGACCTGTAATCATTGAAAAATTGGAAAGAATCATCTTTCCGATTTTTTTTGAAAGTATCAAGGAAGTTTCTGATATTTTTTATCAATCAGCAGGAATAAAGAGGAAGGTTGGAACCGTTTTTGTTCTGTATGAGTAACATTAAATACAATTGTTATGATACCAGAAGATAATACCAACGAACAGAACAGAAAGTTAGAAGAGATGGATTATAATCCTAATGAAGATATCTTTAATAAAGAAAAACATATTCCGCTTGATGGTGACGGAAATCCTATCCTCAATGAAGAGGATGATGATAAAATTGATAAAGGGTTAGACATTCCCGGCACTGAAGATGACGATAATATGGAAGAGATAGGATCTGAGGACGAAGAAAACAATTATTGGAGCCGCAGCGATAATGCAGATGACCACGAAGAGGAAAATGATGACGTTCTAACGTAAATCCTGACCGTATAAATAATAGAAACCTTACTGAATTTCAGTGAGGTTTTTTATTTTTGAAAACCCCTCCATTTTCTAAGGGATACCCATTCCCCCCCTCCGGAGGGGTGGATTCAAAAATTAAAGAATTTTTGAAGACGGGGTGGTTCCATAGTGCAGAATAATAAAATACTCCAGATCCTTCATAACAAAAGCAATATTATTCCTTATATCAAAATCTGTGATTCTAAAAACCAAAAGTCCCAAAGACTCCAGATATTCCTGTCTGATTCCGTCATAAACTTCTTTTTCATCATGACTGGAGCCGTCAATTTCAATAACCAATCCAAGTATTTTTACATAAAAATCGACAATATAATTTCCAATGATTCTTTGCCGGTCGAAGTCAATATTATGAAATTTTTTTTGCTCTTACTTTTTTCCAGAACAGGACTTCTCCAAGAATTCGCGCCTTTCGTTTTTCTTTCAGAAGGCATTTTAGATAATGATTATAAGGGAGATTTGTTACAAAGTTTCTTTGAATGGAAAACCCTTTGATGTGGGTAAGTATTTCTTTCATGATGTGTTTATTTTTAATCACCCCGTCTTCCAAAATTCATTGAATTTTGAAATCCACCCCTCCAAAGGAGGGGAATTAAGGTGTGTATTTTCAAATATAGCATTAAATTGAATGATGGATTATCCTGTAATGGATCACAGATTGAACAGATCAGTGATTTTGCCTTTTACTTGCCTATATTTCCTAATTTGAATATCTTTAAAACTTCAAAAAGTTGAATTCTAAACATTGAACTAAATAGCAATATGACATTTCAAGAACAGATACAGCAGGGGATTCCAAATCAGCTGCCACAGCCTAAACCATACGAAACCAATATCAACCATGCACCGAAGCGTAAAGAAATTTTAGGAGAAGAAGAGAAAAAACTCGCTCTTAAGAATGCTTTACGTTATTTCGAGCCTCAGTTTCATGCAGAATTGCTGCCTGAATTTAAGGAGGAACTGGAGAAGTATGGAAGAATTTATATGTACAGATTCCGTCCGGATTATGAGATGAAAGCCCGTTCTATTTCCGAATATCCTGGAAAATCAGAGCAGGCGAAAGCGATTATGCTCATGATCCAGAACAACCTGGATTATGCAGTGGCACAGCATCCTCATGAGCTGATTACTTATGGTGGGAATGGAGCTGTTTTCTCCAACTGGGCTCAGTATCTTCTGACGATGAAATATCTGTCTGAAATGACGGATGAGCAGACTTTAACGATGTATTCAGGACATCCGATGGGACTTTTCCCTTCACATAAAGATGCTCCAAGAGTAGTGGTAACCAACGGAATGATGATTCCCAACTATTCCAAGCCGGATGACTGGGAAAAATTCAATGCGTTAGGGGTTACCCAATACGGACAGATGACGGCAGGAAGTTATATGTATATAGGTCCGCAGGGAATTGTTCACGGAACAACGATTACTGTTCTGAATGCTTTCAGAAAGATCAAAAAAGAACCGCAGGGCGGACTTTTTGTAACCTCAGGATTAGGAGGAATGAGTGGAGCACAGCCAAAAGCAGGAAATATTGCAGGTTGTGTTACTGTATGTGCTGAAGTAAATCCTAAGATCACTAAAATCCGTCATGAGCAGAAGTGGGTTAATGAAATTTTCGAAAACCTTGATGAGCTGGTAGAAAGAGTAAAAAAAGCTCAGGAAAATAAAGAAACTGTTTCTCTGGCCTACCTTGGAAACATTGTTGAGGTTTGGGAAAAGTTTGACGAGAAAAATCTGAAAATAGATATCGGTTCAGATCAGACATCCCTTCACAATCCTTGGGCTGGCGGGTATTATCCTGCAGGACAGAGTTTTGAAGAGTCGAATACAATGATGGCGGAGAACCCTGAACTGTTCAAAGAAAAAGTTCAGGAAACTTTAAGAAGACACGCTGCAGCGATCAACAAACATACACAGAAAGGGACCTATTTTTTCGATTATGGAAATGCCTTTTTACTGGAAGCTTCCAGAGCAGGGGCAGATGTAATGGCAGAAAATCCTACTCTAGGAAGAGAGTTTAAATATCCTAGTTATGTTCAGGATATTATGGGACCTATGTGTTTCGACTATGGTTTCGGGCCGTTCCGTTGGGTATGCGCTAGCGGAAAACCTGAAGATTTACAGAAAACAGATGATATTGCATGTGCTGTTCTGGAGGAAATGGTAAAAAATTCTCCGGAAGAAATTCAGCAGCAGATGAGAGATAATATTCAGTGGATCAAAGGGGCTCAGGAGAATAAACTGGTCGTTGGTTCACAGGCGAGAATTCTTTATGCAGATGCAGAAGGAAGAATGAAAATTGCCGAAGCTTTCAATAATGCCATTAAAAACGGAGAAATCGGACCTGTTGTTTTGGGAAGGGATCATCACGATGTTTCCGGAACAGATTCTCCTTACAGAGAGACGTCCAATATTTATGACGGGTCAAGATTTACTGCAGATATGGCGATTCACAATGTGATCGGCGACAGTTTCCGTGGTGCTACGTGGGTATCTATCCATAACGGTGGCGGAGTAGGCTGGGGCGAAGTGATCAACGGAGGTTTTGGAATGCTGCTGGACGGAAGTCAGGAAGCAGACAGAAGACTGAAATCCATGCTTTTCTGGGACGTGAACAATGGAATTTCCAGAAGAAGCTGGGCCAGAAATGAAGGTGCGGTTTTCGCCATTAAAAGAGCAATGGAAGCAGAACCGAATCTGAAAGTGACCCTTCCGAATTTTGTAGATGAGAATTTGTTGTAATTCAACAAAAATTAGATTATAATAAAAAACTTTGCTGTATTTGTATAGCAAAGTTTTTTTATTTTAGCAGATAACCAACTTTAAAGTTTTCACCTTAAAAACGTCTGATAAACACCTATGAAAAAATCTGTTTTAAGCTTGATATTTTCTTTTTTATTTTCAATTCCGGCATGGGCCTGTTTAAATGGAGAAACTAAAGAACTCAAAGATGGAACTATGATTTATATGGATTTTGCGGGATTTGTTCCCAGAGGTCATCATTTTAATAATCGTGAAGACCTGGAAAAAACTTTAGGAAGACTGGAAAAAGAATATAAGAGAACAAAAAATCTGGATTATTTGTCAGATAAAGGATATATCCTGATTATTCTTAAAAAATATAAAGAAGCCATAGAACTTTACAAAAGGATTGAATCTATTGCTCCGGGCAGATACTCTACAGCTTCTAATATGGGTACAGCATATGAACTGATGGGCAACAATATTGAAGCTTTGAAATGGATCGAAAAGTCTATTAAAATCAACCCCGGATCACATTTCAGTTCAGAGTGGATCCACGCCAATATTTTGAAAGCAAAAATTAAAGGAGGCGAAACTTATAGTTCAGAAGCACTCATTCAGACTGATTTTGGAAGTAAAAGAAATCCTGAGACAAATCTATCCAAAGAAGAATTATATAAACTTCGTAAATCTCTTTTTTATCAGTTAAATGAACGGATATCCTTTGTAAATCCAGAAGACAAAATTGTTGCTCAGTTATTATTTGATCTGGGAAATGTGGCATTTTTAATGAAATTTAAAAATGAAGCTTTAGGCGATTATGAAAAGGCAGTGATTTATGGCTTTAACGATCCCATTATAAAGCAAAGAATAGCGTCTTTATCAGCAATTACAGACGGCAAGGAGGCTCCAAAAGATGTATTGGATGAATCCACAGAAGAGATTATTAAGGTCGGATTATCTGTATTATCACTGCTCATCTCAGCAATAATAATTTTCATTTTCAGGAAAAAAATATTTACGATGCTTAAATAAAATTTACATTGAAAAAATATGCAATGCCAAAGTAGAAACAGTCCACATTAATTATTACCCTAACACATGAAGCTTTTTAAAGTAAGGAAATCCAGCAGTTCGTTGCAGGTGTTCAATGAAGCAGAAGAGCTTATTGGTGTGCTTTTATTTGGATTTATCGGTGGTTTCAATGAGAAAATAAAAATAGGAGATCAATTGTATAAAATTAAAAGTGCCGGATTTTTGTGGAGGGACATCCATATTTTTGATCAATCCGGCAGATTAGTTTTCAAAACTGATTCTTCGAAAAACAGGATATTGTATTACGGAAGTTTTACAGAAATCTACACGTACGAACATAAAGGCTGGCTGAAGAAAAAATTATATTTATATGATAATAAGGACAGGATAATGGCAGAGATAAGATACAAGCAAACATTTTTTCTTAAGGAACACTATAGTATAGAAACTGATGATGACTTCAGTAATGATCTGATTATTTTAAGCGTATTGTATTTCTATTATAGTGAGATTTCAAATGGGTGATTTTAGAGAATAATCTGTCTTGTGTATATTTATGCCCCATCAGGTTTGTTTCGTTTTTTAATGAAAATTTCAACCAACTTAAAAAAATAAATCAATAAATTTGATCATGAAAAAAATTGGAATTATAGGCTGTGGCTGGTTAGGCGGTCATATGGCGGAGAAATTATCCGGTCAGTATGAGATTTTTGCAACCACCACTTCCGAGTCTAAAATAAACGATTTATCTGCCAAAGGATATCACCCCACACTGGTAGACTTTCCCGACCATGATATAACTGAAACCATGAAGGTGTGGGATGTTGCAACGCAATTGGACGCAGTGATTATTACGGTTCCGTTTGCAGGGGTAAGAGGGGCCGAAATTCCGCTTCATGAGAGAGCCCGGAATCTTCTGGCATTTCTTGGAGATTACAGCGGACAGATCTTCATGATGAGTTCTACCGGAGTGTATCCCAATATTGATAAAGAATTTACAGAAGACGATCAGTCTGCGGACGATGTGCCTAGCGAACGTTTTATAAAAGACAGGTTTCCTAAAGTCAATATTTTGAGATTAGCAGGATTGATGGGTGATCAGAGGCTTTTAAAGAATTATAATATATCCAATCTGGATCTTTTGGTGAATCATATCCATTACGCGGATATTTGCTCTGTGGTTGAAAAAATGCTGGACAACCAGTCTCAATCCAAGGTATATAATGTGGTGGCGCCTGTGCATCCCAATAAAGAAGAGATCATCAATGCTCAGAAAGATCTGCCTTACGAAGGAGATCGTACTACCGAGGGCAGAACCATATCTCCCGCAAAACTAATCTCAGATTTAGATTTTGAATTTCAATATCCCGATCCACGATATTTTCATCTGACGAAGGTCTCGGAATAATGAGAGTTTTGAAAATATAAAAAACCTGCTGTGAGGCAGGTTTTTATTTATCAATTTTTGATATAACCAATTTACTGTATTCCTTACGCTTGTGTGAGAAGATGAATTGGGAAACTCTCATTAACAAAGTTTACAAGGTAGTTTTTTATTATCTTAGTTCATTAATCTTATTTTTAACAGAATAATTCATCTGATCTTCTAATTCTCCCCATAACAGATTATAGATAAAATTTGGAATTAAAGGACTTAATATTCTATTTTGATAAATTCTATCTTGTATTTTTCGTAATTCTTCAACTTCTATTACATCGTTTAAGGATGAAGATTGTAGTTTGTCTTCAATAATCTCTCTTAATTTTTGTAAATTATCAACTGTTTCTAGATTAGTTTTATATTCTTTATATGTAAATATAAAAAGTGGCATTGAAGGAAAAATGACTTCTATAAAAAATTTTTTCAAACCGAATTCACCTGACAGAGCAAATGCAAGTAGGATGATGAAGGTTAATATAGAAAGCGATACTAATATATTACTATATTTTTTTTTGATATTTTGGTCATAACAAATATTCATTCTTTGGCAAAATATAATTGCAATATTTGTGTTAATAGTATTTATTTCTGTTGAATACCAATCTTTTACTTTGCTAACCTTTTTAATATTTTGTCTGTCATTTTTTGAATATTTTCTAATTAGATCTAAATCAATAAAAGTTGTATTTAATGTCTTATTTTCAGGGATTGAAAAAACGGTTGTATCAAAATTTTCTTGTATTGATGCGGCTGTTTTTTTACTTCGGTCAATGTATATCTCTAATATTTTTTCACAAGTAATTACTAAGACCATATATATAACATAGATCCAATTTTTGTCATCAATTTTTAGCTGTGTAAAATTTGTTATAAATGAAATTAAAATTGGAGCTACTACTGTAACAATAATTAATAAGTAATTTATTTTTTTTGCATTAGAATATAACCTTCTTTGTGCGAGTAGTTTATCAATATTAGAGTCTAGGTTTTGATTATGTAATATTTCTGTACCTTTATTCATATTTAGGGAATTTTTCACCAAAGATATTACGCCAATTTTCAATGGCCTTCTCTTGATTTGTTTCGTTGATTTCAAAATCTACAGCTTTAATAGCATAATCGTAACTTTCCTTCGCTTTCTTGGAAATTTTAGCGCGTTCTTCAGTAGTTAAATTATTTATATTTCCTTGTATGTTTTTTGGATCATTAACGTCATAAAAAATATTTTGATATAAATAGTTAAAAAAGTTTCTAATATTTATGTCATTAAAATCATTTTGAGTACCCTGATACTTTACAAAATTAATTATAAATACTTCAAATAGATAAGAACCTATTTTAGGACTTACGAAATTCATATTCCAATATTTTAGAGTTCGTACTAATTGATAAACTTTACCACCATAAGTTTGATTTGTATTTTTTATATTATCGTGATCAATTACAGGGTTTGTAGCTTTCCAGTTTCCAGATCCATCTGGAATTAAGTAAAAATTATGTACAGTATAGAAGCAAGGTACTATATCATAACTCCAACTATATGATGTTAGATTAAGGACTGCTGCTTCTTGATTTCTTTTGATTTCTGAATTGGAATACTGTGGAACAGTATTTAACGCTTTAACTAATTTATTAACTACTTTTATTGAACTTAGTATATTAGCATCATCTGAAAGATTTTTTAGTTCATCAGAAGAGTTCTGAGTATGAATATAATATTTACTTTTATCAAAAATATCAACTGAATAGTATGCATGTGAAGCATGTAAACAATACATTAAATCAATGTCATCTAGAGGTCTAATTTTTGTATTTCTGGCAAACGATCCATATTTTATATGCTTTTCAGGATGATCTTTCGGAAAATCCTCAATGTTTTCAGGAAAATTTATAAGTTGATCGATTAGCCAATCTCTGCTACTGCGAGCATTATCGGTATTTTCTTTAATTAAGTTTACGGTATTTATGTTAAACTCCTCAAAAGCTTGGTTTACACTCCTTGCCATATCTGTATTTTATTAAAAGCAAATATATTTATCCTGATATGAATATAAATACGGGAAACCATAAATGTATATATTACACAGAATATTTTTAAAGTGAAATATACAAAAGTCGTTTTTTTATGATATCAGTATTTTCACGGAGTTCATTGTAAAAATAATTCTACTTCAAAACAACCCCATTCCAAACCTCCCAATCCCTCCGCAACTTCCAACCACTATTAAAACAAACCTCCCGATACCTCCGTTGATTTAAAACAACCCTGTCTATGGTGAGGGTTCTGTCAATCTTCTTTTGTCTTGAAACAAAAGAAGCAAAAATTCAAGACCTGGAATCTTCCGCTAAAAATAGATCCTGTTCTCTAAAAATTCTAAACTTGCGCGGTATGGCTCTATATTAAGAATTAAACTTTAGTCCCGCGCTTCGGACATAAGAATTTTCTTAACGTTCACAGGATCTATTTTCTTAACGCTCCATTTTCCTATGTCGGATTGGGAATGGTCATGTATTCGGTTCTCAGCCTACTTTATCTACTTTAAGTGGTTTCTTTTAATACAATTTGCGTCTTTGCAAATGACCAACGATACTTCTGTTGGAGCATTGCAAAGACGCAAAGTTTGTTATTTAAGGTTCAGGAAAATCGGAGATTTTCAACTGTTTTTCTAATGAAAATTGCCTTAAGAATGATGGATCAGAATTTACCTTTTCTTTTTAAGTACAGTTAATTCTGCTTCCAGTCTTTTATTCTCTTTCTTCAGGAATTCTATAAGTTCTCTCTGACTTTCCAGAAGGAACTCCGGGACATTACAGTAGAAATTTCCACTAACACTTCCTATGTTGTTACTATTTGAATTGTTATCAAAATGATTGATTTGTCTAAAATCCTCTTCTTCATATATTTCTTCCACAGGAACTTCCAGGAATCGGGCGATCTTTTCCCATTCATCTTTTCGGATTCCTACATCACCGCTTTCTTTTCTGCTATAGTTGGAAACATCTGTTGCAATGATATCTGCGATTTGCTGTTGCGTAATGCCTTTTCTTTTTCTTACCTCGCGTAGTTTTTCTTTTTGCATAGCTGTATTTTGTACAAATATGCAAAATATTACTTAAAAAAAACAGAGGTTAGCTTGTATTGTTTTTCATCTTCTTTCAAAAAAATAATTTAGAAGTTTTCCAACCTTTTTCATTGTTATAGTATCTCTATATTTAACGCAAAGTTTCAATTGGACTCTTTTTATTTTAAGGAAAGCAAAGGGTTGCGGTTCCACCGCTGACTAAGCGGGTGGCTAAAACGTTTGCTTCGTCTAATCAATCAAGGATTGATTCCTTCTTTGCTTCCTAAAATATCCATTCTTATCATAAAGCTTTGCGTCAATCAATCTTTATCTATTGGAATTAGCTTGTCTTTTGGTCTGATCAGGACCAAAGGACCAAAATTTTTTTATAAAATGTAAGGATAGCAGACTTTTATCAGTACCCAGCCTTGTACTACATCATCATTTCAAAAAAATAATTTAGAAGTTTTCCAACCTTTTTCATTGTTATAGTATCTCTATATTTAACGCAAAGTTTCAATTGGACTCTTTTTATTTTCATCTCTATAAGAAAAGAAACTATGAAAATCACCATACCAAAACCGTGTCACGAAAACTGGGTGATGATGACTTCCGAAGAAAAAGGAAAATTTTGTAAGGTTTGTTCCAAAACGGTCCGGGACTTTACCGGCTTTTCTGATGAAGAACTTGTAAACAGTCTTACCGACGACAAAAATATTTGTGGGAAATTTAGAGCCGACCAGCTGGGACGGAATTTAAATTTTTCAATTACTGGTGCCATTGCATTGGGATTATTGGGAAGTAGTGGAGTGGTGGCAACTGCCCATGCACAGGAGGTGAAAAATGAAAAAGTGAAGGCCGTAGATCAGACAGGAGGTCTCCATGTAAATCACCCGGCGAATGATCCTGCCTATAAAAACAGAACAATGGTTTTGGGAAAACCCCTTTCAGGGCCAGCGAATAAACCTGTCATCTTTCTTGATAAGAAGAGAATTTCTGAAACTGAACTGCGAAATCTCAGTCCGGACAAAGTAAAGAGCATGAATATTTTGTCTGGAGAAGGCGCAGTTAAGCTCTATGGGAAGGAAGGACAAAATGGAGTGATTGTGATTACGAGTAAACGAAAATAAAAATGAAGAGTGAAAAATTAAAAATGATGAATGAAGAATGGAGCTCAAAATGTAAGATAAGCAAAGAAATGGAATATCTTGATTGGGTTTCCTCCTTGTATAATTCAAAAAAAATCTCCGGCAATGTTCCCAATTGCCGGAGATTTTTTTACATTATTTTAAAAGTACTACTTACATTTTTACAGCGTTGATCGCAGCTTCATAATTCGGTTCCTGTGAAATATCGGCAACCTGTTCTTCATAGACTATTTTTCCCGTAGGATCAATCACGACAACCGCTCTGCTCAACAGACCTTTCATAGGAGAGTCGATCAGTTCCACCCCATATTTCCATCCAAAATCGGAACGGAAATCCGAAAGCATCACCACGTTCTTGATTCCTTCTGCACCACAAAATCTTTTTTGTGCAAAGGGTAAATCCTTAGAGATACAAAGAACTACCGTGTTCGGAAGATTCCCGGCATCTTCATTGAAATGATGTACAGAAGCAGAGCACACCCCTGTATCTACACTTGGAAAGATATTAAGAATTACATATTTCCCTTTGTAGGAATCTAAAGTCTGATCCTGCATATCAACGTCTGTAAGCGTAAAATTGGGTGCAGGTTTATTCACCATTGGCAATGCAGAATAGGTATGAACCTGGGTTCCTCTCATCAAAACGGTATGTGCTGTTTTATTTTTTTGGGCGAAAACTAATGCGGAGCAAAATAATAAGGTACTTAAAACTACTTTTGAAAACATGAATTTTATTTTTAACAAAATTATTATTTTTTTGTGAGCCGTTCATTAATTTTAATTCAAATACCCGTCAAATAGAGTAAATCTATCATGGGCCTGTTTTCAAAATCGATTTTAACGGCTACCTTTATTCTGTATAATTTTAACAAGTACATCATTATCAAAAAATAAAATTTTATGGATTCAGTACATCAAGCGGCATTTCAAGATATTTTTAAAAGCGAAAACGAAATTCCTGAAGAATTCAAAGTTCCCGAAATTCACCAGAAAGTATATCTTCTTAATGGAGAATTGGTAGAGTGGAAAGGAGATATTCAGAACATTTATTCTCCGGTCTGCATTCCTACAGAAAACGGTCTCCAAAGAAAACTTCTGGGAAGTATTCCCAATATTGGCCCGGAACAGGCAATGGAAGTTCTTGATGCTTGCGTTAAAGCATATGATAACGGGCTGGGGGAATGGCCGACGATGTCTGTAGAAGGACGTATCAAGTGCATGCAGAAATTTGTTTATCTGATGATCCAGCAGCGTGATCTGGTCATCAAACTGCTGATGTGGGAGATAGGAAAAACACTTTCTGATTCTACCAAAGAATTCGACAGAACAGTGGATTATATCAACCAGACGATTGATGCACTGAAAGATCTGGATAGAGAATCTTCCCGATTCCAGGAAGCGGAAGGAACGATAGCACAGATCAGAAGGGCTCCGTTAGGGGTGGTCCTGAGTATGGGACCATTCAATTATCCTTTGAATGAGATATTTACGACATTGATTCCTGCTCTGATCATGGGTAATACGATCCTGTTCAAACTTCCAAAGCATGGTGTTTTGGCTCATTATCCATTATTGAATGCCTTCAAAGAAGCCTTTCCGAAAGGAACAGTAAATACATTGTACGGCAAAGGTTCAGAGATCATTACCCCAATCATGGAAAGCGGAAAGGTGAATGTTCTGGCCTTTATCGGATCCAGTAAAGTGGCCAACGGGCTGAAGAAACTGCACCCTAAAGTCAACCGCTTGCGGGCCATCCTCAGTCTGGATGCCAAAAATGCCGCGATTGTAACAAAAAACGCCAATCTGGATGTTGCGGTAAGTGAATGTGTCCTTGGAGCATTATCCTTCAACGGACAGCGTTGCACTGCGCTCAAACTGATTTTTGTTCAAAAAGAAATAGCTGAAGAATTCACCCAAAAATTAAGTGCGGCAGTGTCTGGACTGAAGCCGGGACTTCCCTGGGAAAAAGAGGTGAAAGTCACTCCGCTTCCTGAAGTCAATAAACCTTCTTATCTGAAGGAATGCATTGATGATGCTTTGGCAAAAGGAGCGAAAGTTTTAAATGAGAACGGAGGATTTATTACAGAATCGTTTGTCTTCCCGGCCGTGGTCTATCCGGTAAACGGGGATATGAAACTGTATCACGAAGAACAGTTTGGTCCGGTGATTCCTGTGGTTCCTTTTGAAGACATAGAAGAGCCTGTCGATTATCAGGTAAATGCATCCCATGGAATGCAGGTGAGCATTTTCAGTGAAGATCCGCAGGAGGTTTCCAGGCTGATCGATCCGTTTGTGAATCTTGTAAGCCGTGTCAACATCAATTGCCAGGCACAGCGCGGACCGGATGTTTTTCCATTTACGGGAAGAAAAGACAGTGCAGAAGGAACACTTTCTGTTTTTGATGCGCTGCGTTCCTTTTCGATCAGGTCTCTGGTAGCCGCAAAGCTGACCGATTCCAACAAGAAATTATTAAATACCATCGTACGGGAACATGATTCTAATTTCTTAAGCACAGACTATATTTTTTAGACAGATTTTTTGATTCTATTTAACATAAAATAATAATCCTCAATACATTTCTTTGTTTTTTGAGGATTTTGTAATTTGAGGCGTGGAGTTTTTAGTTTTTATGTTAAAAAAGTAGCGTTTTCATGAAAATGCTGCTGTACGAGTAGAGTTTTTGAGCATGTCTTTAATGGAAAAAGAATTTTTGGAGAAAATTGAAAAACATAAAGGTGTTATATTCAAGATCTCTAAAATGTATATGGACGATCGGGATGATCAGAATGATCTTTATCAGGAGATCATTTATCAGGCCTGGAAATCATACGGAGATTTCCAGAGAAGAAGTGACTTCTCTACGTGGCTCTACCGCACCGCACTTAATACCGCTATCGTATTTTTGCGCAGCGAAAAAAAACGTAGTTTTATACAAAATCAGGGGATAGAGAATCTTGTTGTTCCACATGAATCCTATAATGATGCAGATGACAGAAATATGAAACTGATGTATGAGGCAATTCATCAGCTCAGCCCTATAGACAAAGCTCTTATTTTTTTCTTTTTGGAAGATTTTCCGGGCAAAGAAATCGCCCGTCAGTTGGGGATCACTGAAGTTAATGCCCGCGTAAAGCTCAACAGAGCCAAGACCAAACTGAAAGAGATCATTGAAAGCCAAAAGAATGACCGGATTTAAAACAAAAAACAAATGGAGTTAGAGAATTTTAAAGAACTTTGGGATAAAGATAACAGGCAGGATCTGCCTGAGATTTCTCTGGATAAACAACGGGAAATTCATTCGCCGATGCGAATGCTGAAGATTAATATGCAAACAGAATTCTGGTTGATGGTCGTCACTCTGCCTATGCTTTTGATGGGATTTCCATTTGCTTCCGGCGACAAAAATATTGTGATCATATCGGCTTTTGTCGTCGTACTTACACTGGCTTCTATTATTTATTTTTATTCCCGTTTTCTGAAGCTTTACAAAATGCTTTGCAACAGCAGCATTAATACCAACTATGATCTGTTTAACCTCAAAACACAGCTTTTAATATCGAAAGAAATCTACATTTCCTACTATATAGCCTACATTCCGCTTGCCTTTCTCCTGTCGCTTGTCAAGATCAATTTCCATTTTGAAGTGCAGTATAACCTTGCAATTTTCGGAATCAGTTTCCTGATCACACTGATGCTGGTGTGGTTCATCATTAAATATTGGATCTATTATATGTACGGCCGATACATTGAAGATGTTGTCCGGCTGGTAGATGAACTTAACGGACTGGAAACGGAGCCGAAGAAGACCCGGAAAAATTCTTGGTTTGAGCGTTCACAGAGGTTTTTCATGAATAAGTTCGGACTTACAGGCAATATACTGAATACTGTGATATGGTTTGTGTCAGTATATATATTCATCATCCTGTTTTTGACGCTGGTTCTGCTGATTTTTATTATTATGGGGGTGAAACTCAATTTTATAGATATCCATACACTGCAGAAGGCTCTGGACAGACTCAATTAGTCGAAGATTTTAGAAGTATATACGTTCTCTCTTCCAATCCTTTGAATAAGAGATTTAAAAATAAGAATGGCCCCGGCAATTTTTTGCCGGGACTATTTTTTTTGGATCATGAATAAAAATTTCTGTTTTTTGAAAACAGGCTGTATCAGCGGGTTTATAAAGCATATGGAGAATCATAGAATTTTTTTAGTGTTTTTTTGATGAAAATTTTTCTCCAAATGGTGTAACATTTTTATTTTTTTTCTACTAACTGTTTAGAAACATATGATGTTACGGGTTGTTTTGAACTTGTGAAAGCTCAGACTTTGTAACAGCGGTGTTGATGGAGTAGATAGATATTCAAGAACGAGTTTATATATTAAATTATTTCGTAAAAAGACTCTGTTTTTCTGAAGCAGATGATGGAAAAGAACTTAAAAAAAAACACACAATGAGACCCTGCAGGAAATTTTCTGTTGGGTTTTTTTTATTTTTTAAGAAAATCTGTAACATTTTTTTGGAATTAAAACTAACTCTATAGAGCCCAGAAATATGAATTCATTAGAGCGCGAATTTTTAGACAAAATTGAAAAACATAAAGGAATCATTTTTAAGATTTCCAAAATGTATATGTCTGAAAAAGATGACCGTGATGATCTGTTTCAGGAGATCACCTGCCAGATATGGAAAGCATATCCTCAGTTCAGAGGAGAGAGTGAGTTTTCTACCTGGCTCTACAGAATTGCCCTTAATACAGCGATTATTTTTTTGAAATCCGACAAGAAAAGAAGTTTTATTTCTAATGAGAATTTTACCTCTTATAAGATCATTCAGGATGAATATGACTATACGAAAGAAGAAAAACTGGCTCAGATGTACGATGCAATCCGTCAGCTGAATCCCATCGACAAAGCTTTTATTTTTTATTATCTGGAAGATTTCTCAGGAAAAGAAATCGCAGAACAGATGGGGATTTCCGAAGGGAATGTAAGGGTAAGAATGAACCGCGCCAAAAACAAACTGAAAGATATCTTAAACTCAAATAAATCCTAATTTTAAATCAATACCAATGAATATAGATGAATTAAAAAATGTTTGGAATGAAGATGTTTCTCAGGAAACACCTGAAATAAGTATTGAGCAGAGAAATAAGATCAATCTTCCACTGGAAAAAATGCGGAAAAACATGCGCATGGAATTCTGGTTTGTAATCGGCGTCTTTATTTTTTCATTTATCGTATGTGCCTTCTGCAGACCTTTTAAATTTCAGTTTTATATTACGGTTCTGATCGCGTCCATGTTGTTGGTGACCATTTTCTTTTTCAGTAAATTTTTCAGGCTTTACAGTGATATCAGTCATCCTGTGCTTAAGACTTATGATTCTTTAAAAGACCTGATCATGCAGTTTAATCTCAATAAACAGTATTATCTTTCGTATTACCTGAGCTTTGTTCCGTTTATTGTCTGTGAAATGATTATTGTGATCGAGTTTATCCCATGGCGACAGCCGATGAGTGATATGAAAATTGCGGTGATCCTGATCAGCTCGGTTGCTGTGGGACTTTTTTTCCTTTATTTAAGCGGCAAATTCTGGTTTCACCGTTATTATGGAAGATATATTGTACACATCGAAGATCTTTTGAAGGAATTAAAGAAATAAAAACAGTTTCGGCGGGCTAAAAGCCCGCCGAAATCTTATATCAGTTCCTGATGTTCTATTGATGTTCTTTTTCCTTTGCAATTTCATTTTTTATCCAGTCGAGCTGTGGATCTTTCTTATCAATAATGTCCTGCATGCTTTCGGTGATGGTGATATCCGGGGACACCCCTTTTTGAGTATGGAGAAAATCGATATTAGGCTGTACAAGCAGCAAGCCGATAGGAAGATTGATCTTGGAATGAGGAAGCTTTTGATAAGAATAAAATCCGGCAACGGTTCCGTCATTGGCACCTCCGGTTTCTTCACCTACCAAAACAGCTCGTTTATCATACTTCATTTTCGCAGTAATAATAGAAGAAGCCGAAAAACTTCCACCGTTGATCAGTGCGAAAACCTTTCCGTGAAATGCATCTTTATTAGGTTTCGTAGGCTTATCCGCTTTCATTTTATAATACACCTTTCCGTCTTTTTTATAAGTGCTGAAGGTTTGTGCAAAAACATAAGTAGGGTAGGCCAGACTTTTAAAAGCATATTGGAATGGAGTGCTCTTCCTGAAATAATTCGTTTTTAAGGGGCTGATTCGGGAGGTAAGCTGCGAAGGTTTTATCAGGACATACGGTTCTGATGCCAGATAAGAATACAGATTGTTGATCTCGTGAAGCGATCCGCCATAATTGTTGCGGACATCTATGATGAGGTATTGGGCTCCTGCCTTTTTTATCTTTGCAAATGTCTCTTTGTAGAATTTATCCGAATAATCTCTTGAAAAACTTTTCACTTTTATATAAGCGGTCGTGCTGTCTTTGTCCAGGAATTTAAAATCGCGGTTATAAGAATTGCTCGAAGCTACATAATCATTCACCTTTTTTTCGGGAGTTCTTTTTTCCTGCTCCTTATCCTGCTCCAGATCATTTTTGGATTTCGACTCGCGGTGCAGGGTGTACGTATGTTTTTCTCCGTTATACAGAGTCTCTACAGAAGCTGTATCCTTAAAACCATTTTCTGCGGTATAAAAATTGAAAAAGACATCTTTCAGAAAGTAGGATTGAAAGGTGGTATTGTAACCGTCACTGCTGATCAGTTGACGGTATTTTTTTACATATTCACTTATGGGAATATTGTTGATAGAGAGGATTTCCGTTCCGGGTCTAATGTTTTCTATGGAATCTCTGTTTTGGATAATGAATAAATGGTCGTCTTTTATATAATATTCAAAACGGCTGAACATTCCTTTTTTATGTTCAAGAGCTTTAAGTTGTTTTTTCGTAAACTTTTTTCTCGGGATTCTCAGTGCCAGATGGCCTTCACGGATATCAGCGATGACAGGCTGCAGTTTAAAATAAAACTGAAGCGGGGTCAACGGTTCATGAATAGTCCCTTTAAGACTGTCAAATTTATGGTCAAGTTCCTTTTTGGAAATATACCAGTACAGCTGGGGATGCATCTGTTGAAGCTTTAGATAAGCGTAATCTACATCCTCCTTAAGCTCTTCCGGCCCGACGCATGTTGCCCTCTGCTCATTATGCCTTCTGATAGAAGTACATGAAGAGAGCGCCGCTGCCAGCAATATGATCGAATAATTTTTCAATGTGTTTTGAACTTTTTTCAATCTGCTAAGTTAAAAAGTTTGAGATTATTCTGGTTTAAATAAGTAATAAATTATTCAGAAAGCTTTATAAATTACGTTAAAAAAGATGATAATTTTCCATTTGAAATCAAAAGTCTATACCTTTGTTGCTTATTTTGATGCAGATGGTATATTTGATTTTAGCAGTTATTTTTTTGGTTGTAATCTATTTCGCAGTGATGAATATGCCGGCTTTCGGAGCTGCTCCCAAAGGAAAAAGACTGGAACGAATAAAAAAGTCAACACTTTATAAAAACAGACAATTCCATAATATCAGTCATACACCATCTATTACGGAGGGGTACAGTCCGTTGAAAGTAACTTATGATTTTATTTTAGGAAAAAAAGATCCGCTGCTCAAACCTTTGAAAGCTATTCCTTCCATTCATACAGATTTAAAGAATCTTCAGAAAGACCGGGATGTATTCATCTGGCTGGGGCATTCATCCTATTATATGCAGACTGACGGAGTTTCCTTTTTGGTAGATCCTGTACTCAGTCTGTACGGTTCGCCTTTCAAATATTTTAATAAAGCTTTTCAGGGTTCAGATATTTTTAGGCCAGAAGATATTCCGGAACTGGACTATCTGGTTATTACCCATGATCATTTTGATCACCTCGATTATCCAACTGTAAAATCGATCAGAGAGAGAACGGGTATGGCCATTGTACCTCTGGGAACCGGAGCGCATCTCGAAAGGTGGGGATATGCTGAGGAAAAACTGATCGAAGAAGAATGGGGCGCTGAAGTTCTTTTGAAAAATAATATAAGAATCACTTTTACACCGGCAAGACATTTTTCAGGAAGGAAAGTAAAGCAGAACAATACCCTGTGGGCTTCTTACGTTTTGGAAACGCCTACAAAAAAGATATTTCTGGGTGGCGACAGTGGTTATGACTCTCATTTTAAAATGATTGGTGAAAAGTTCGGACCTTTCGATTACGCAGTTCTTGAAAACGGTCAGTATGATGAGGCCTGGAAGTATATCCACGCGCTGCCTGAAGATGTAATCCAGGCAGCTGTTGATCTTAAAGTTCAAAATGTTATTCCTGTTCATTCTTCAAAATTTGCACTGGCCCTTCACCCATGGAATGAGCCACTTCAGAAAGTAACAGACTTAGGAAAAGAAAAAGGACTCAGTATCCTTACTCCAATGATTGGAGAAATACTGGATATGAATAGCTCTCAGCATCAGTTCAGAAATTGGTGGAAAGATTGATTCAGGCGTGCCAGATATCCTTGTATCTTGCAGGGTGATTTTCAAACTGCTGGCGGACAAAATCACATTCGGGATCTACCAGAAGATCTTTTTCCTCGGAATAACGGACCAGCTCGTCCAGAAGCATTTTAGCATATCCGTGGCCCTCACGTTCTTCAATAATTTTAGTATAATAAACAATCAGCAGCCTTCCGTCTATTTTTATCGACATATATCCCGCTTTTTCTCCATCAAGCAATAGCTGCAGTTCATCCTGATAGGGAGATATTTCAAATTTTACATTTTCCATAATAATTAAGGTTTGGTTGAATTAAAAAATGAATTGCTTAATACAGCCTGTAAAGCAATTGAATACTTCGGCATCATTACAATCCTTTCGGAGGTGTACTTCTCACTCTTAAAATTACAAATTAAAATAATATGAAACATGAGTTTTTTGGAAACTTAACGAAATTTTAAGTTCTTTTATATGGCTACATCTATCTATTTTAGAGTTTGATGGTATTCTGATTTGAAAATTTTGCTCAGATGCGGATCTCGATCAATCCTGTCATTTGTGTTGTTTTTAACAAAGATTGGGTGGATGTGTTAGAAACTTGGCATTTTAATTGACTAATGTAAACCATTAACTTTAAGCGTATAAAGATGAAAAAAATATGGATTGCATTAATGCTTGCAGGCACTTTTAGCCTAAGCTATGCACAGTCAGATTATTATAATGATTACCGAAGAAGTATTACGGATGTAAATTGGCAGTCGGTGGCGGCAGATCTTTTACTTTCCGTTGCACAGACCAATCAGATCAATGCTTTGAACGACAGGTACCGCGACTATGATTCATGGAACAGAGCTTATGTAAGTCAGCCGGACCGATGGAGAGAAGATCGGTATTATGAGATAGAAAGAATTCTGGGAAGAGAAAAATACACAAAGTTCAAAAAGAATTATTACAAAGGCCAGAATCCGGTAGCGGTCTATAACCGTAACAAAAATAACTATAAGAAAGCCAAAGGCCACAAAAATAAAGCCTATAAAATGGAGAAGAAACACGGACATCATCACTAGATTCTTATCAAGTGTATCTATTCAATTAATGGCTGGCCTATTTGCCGGCCATCTTTATTTTGATCAGTAATTCAAATGGTCAATGTTTTTATTGGTTTGAATTTTATAATTTAGCAGTATGGAATCTAAAGAGACAATAAAAGGATTTTATTTACGCAATGCATCCGTAGAAAGGCTGGAAGCTGTTACCACTCCGGGAATTGGGCATTTTAATGTGTTTACCCGGGAAAGCTGTTCATTGATGACCCCTTACAGCAGGAGGGATTATTATAAAATATCACTTATCATCGGAAAAGGAAAGCTGCATTATGCAGACAAATGGATCTATGTGGACCGTCCGGCACTTTTGTTTTCAAACCCTGTTGTTCCATACTCATGGGAGGCAGATGATGAAGATCAGACAGGATGGTTCTGTCTTTTTACGGATCAGTTTCTGCAAAATGGTACACGTCTTGGAAATCTTCAGGATTCGCAGCTTTTTAAAATTGGAGGAACGCCTATGTTCTTTGTGGATGATGAACAGCAGAAAACCATTTCAGATCTTTTTATGAAGATGATGATCGAAATTGAGTCAGAGTATATGCATAAGTATGATATGCTCCGTGCATACCTTCATCTTCTGATCCATGAGACGATGAAAATGCAGCCTGCAGAAAACTTTGAACCCTATCATAATGCATCACACAGAGTGGCTTCGCTCTTTATGGAGCTGCTGGAAAGACAGTTTCCAATCGACAGTCCTGAAGCGTTTCTGAAATTAAAGACCCCGAATGATTATGCCCAAAGTCTTTCTATTCATGTAAATTCCCTGAACCGTTCGGTAAAAGAGATGACCGGAAAGACGACAAGTCAGCAGATTACTTCAAGGATAGTTCAGGAGGCCAACGCTCTTCTGAAACATACCGACTGGAATATTTCTGAGATCGCCTATGGATTAGGTTTTGATGAACCTGCTTATTTTACCAACTTCTTTAAAAAACAGACAGGACTTACACCTAATACAGTCCGAACGGCAGTTGTTTGAATTTTATAATTCTTAGTTTGAATTCTATAGAAGACCCAGTGCTTTGTTGTTCTAATTTTGTCTTATCAATTTTAATCACAACCCATTATGAAATTCAGAAAATTAGGAAACACAGGAGAGCAGCTATCTGCAATAGGTTTGGGATGCATGGGAATGAGCTTTGCTTATGGACCGGCAGACGAACAGGAGAGCATCAGTACGCTTCATAGAGCACTCGATTTAGGTGTCAACTTCTGGGACACAGCGGATATGTACGCTGCGGGAGAGAATGAAAAATTAATCTCAAAAGTTTTAGTTCCCAACCGTGATAAGATCTTTATCGCAACCAAATTCGGATTCCGATTTAAAGACGGAAAGCCAAGCCACAGCGGAGCTCCGGGAACGTACTTTGACGGTTCACCAGAGTGGATCAGACAGGCTGTTGATTTAAGTCTTCAAAGACTGAAAATCGATACCATTGATCTGTATTATGCCCACAGAGTAGATCCCAATATTCCTGTAGAAGAAACAGTAGGAGCCATGGCTGAGCTGGTAAAAGCTGGAAAAGTAAAATACATTGGATTATCTGAAGCTTCTGCGGAATCCATCAGAAAAGCAAATAAAATTCATCCGATTACAGCGTTGCAGTCTGAGTATTCCATTCTTACCAAAGATATAGAAAACGAAATCCTTCCTACCATCAGAGAACTTGGAATTACTTTGGTGCCTTATTCTCCGCTGGCCAGAGGTCTTTTTGCCAATATCAATGAAGTGCAGAATTTCGGAGATGAAGATTTCAGAAAAACGCTGCCGAGATATCAGGCAGAATATCTGGAAAACAACAGAAACCTGGCCAGGGAAATCAATGAATTTGCAGCATCTAAAGGAGTTAAAGGCACTCAATTAGCGCTAGCATGGGTATTGAATCAGGGAGAAGATATTATTCCGATTCCAGGGACTAAGCGTATTAAATATCTTGAAGAGAATATTGAAGCCGTAAATATTGATCTTTCACCATCTGATCTGGAAACGATAGATTCGCTTCTTAAAAAATATCCCAATGTAGGCGAAAGGTATACTGAAGGGTCTATGAAACTGGTTAATAATTAAAAAAATAATTTATCCGGATTTCTGAAGAAGTAAACAGAAATCCGGATGATAAAAGACAAATTAATTATGAACAGAAGAGCGCTTTTAAAAAATGGTCTTTTAGCAGGAGCATTGAGTATTGTTCCTTTCTCTCATGTTTTTGCAGAAACACAGAATGCTTTACCTCATTCTGGGGAAGATCTTTCCGGATGCAAAAAAATGCACCTTGGAGAATTGGATCTGTATATTCTTACCGATGGCTATATTCACGAGAAGAATATCGATACATTTTCCCCCAGAGCCGATGTCCCTTTGTTAAAGTCGATTCTAAGGGATCATTTTCGTCCTGATGATTATATCAATATGGCAATGAACATACTGCTTGTAAAGACCAGAGACAGACTTATTATTTTGGATGCGGGAATGGGAGTTTTTGCTGATGAAAGAACAGGTTTTGTTTTGAAAAGTCTTCAAAAGGCAGGGTTTTCTCCAAAAGATATCACCGATGTTTTTATTTCTCATGCCCATCCGGATCATATCGGTGGAGTGGTCGACAAGCAGAATAATCTGGTTTTCCCCAATGCAGACCTTTACATTTCAAAGATAGAATACGACTTTTGGTTACAGGCCTCTGTTAAAGATTTTAACAATAGTTTTTTAAAGAACGAACCTGAAATGCTCAATCAAGTCATTCCTGCTATCAGAAACATTCTGAAAACGATCCGTCCAAAGCTGAAGTTTTATGATTTTAAAGCACCTTTGTATGAGCATTTTAGTTTTCAGCTGGCTCCGGGACATACGCCGGGCCTTACGATCACAACCATTTCTTCGGGGAAAGAAAAACTTATTTATATGGCAGACCTGCTTCATTCGGACGTGGTTCTTTTTCCTCATCCTGAATGGGGTTTTTCAGGGGATACAGATTTAGATATCGCTACAAAATCCCGTAAGAAACTTCTTCAGGAACTGGCCGACACTAAAACCAGGGCTTTTGCCTGTCATCTTCCATGGCCCGGCCTTGGGTTTACAAAGAAAAAAGAAGCAGCTTATGAATGGATTGCAGAGAGTTTTATGAATTAGTTTATTTAAAAAAGATTTACCTACCGAAATTTAATTTTCTACGACATCGTTTCAAAGATAAATCCTCTCAGAAATGAGGGGATTTGCTTTTTAAAATTAGTTTTGCAACCTAAAAATGTTAACCCAATATATTTGGAAGGAATAAAGAGTGGTGGCTGTCATTACAGATAATCATCTGCTCTTTTTCTTCAGCCGTCAGATTAATTGATTAGTTTTTTTCTTTCTATCAAATCAAAAAAAAGCTCCTTTAAAAAAGGAGCTTTTAGTGTATATCAAAACGGAAAATTAGATTCCGTCGATGATTTCATTTAGAACAGTGCTTGGTCTCATGGCTGCGTACGTTTTGTAAGCATCCGTTTTGTAGTAACCTTCAATGTTTTGAGGTTTACCCTGAGCACCGATTAATTCTGCATTAATAACTTCTTCGCTTTCCTGCATTGCTGCTGCAACCGGAGCAAAATGAGCTGCCAGTTCAGCATCTGCAGTTTGGTTAGCTAAAGCTTCAGCCCAGTACATCGCCAGATAGAAGTGAGAACCTCTGTTGTCGATCTGACCTACTTTTCTTGCAGGAGATTTGTCTGTCGCCAGGAATTTAGCGTTAGCTTCATCCAGTGCATCAGCTAAAACCTGAGATTTAGTATTTCCCTGTGTTTGAGCTAAATGCTCTAATGATGCCTGAAGTGCAAGGAACTCACCCAGAGAATCCCATCTTAAATAACCTTCTTCAAGGAACTGCTCAACGTGTTTAGGGGCAGAACCTCCGGCACCCGTTTCAAATAAACCTCCTCCGTTCATCAATGGAACGATAGAAAGCATTTTTGCTGAAGTACCCAATTCAAGAATAGGGAAAAGGTCAGTTAAATAATCTCTCAATACGTTTCCAGAAACAGAGATGGTATCTTTACCTTCTCTTGCTCTTAATAACGTTTCTGCCATTGCATCTTTCACATCAAGAATTTCAATAACAAGTCCTTCAGTATCATGATCTGCAAGATATTTTTCAACTTTTTTGATCATTTCTCTGTCATGTGCTCTTCCTTTATCCAGCCAGAAAATAGCAGGCGTATCAGAAAGTCTTGCTCTGTTTACCGCTAATTTTACCCAGTCCTGAATAGGAGCATCTTTAGTCTGACACATTCTGAAGATGTCGCCTTTTTCTACTTTCTGAGAAAGAAGAATGCTTCCTGCTTCATCCTGAACTTCAATTGTTCCGTCAGCTGCTGCCTGGAAAGTCTTGTCATGAGAACCGTATTCTTCAGCTTTTTGAGCCATCAAACCTACGTTCGGTACAGAACCCATTGTTGTAGGATCAAGTTTTCCGTGAGCTTTCATATCATCAATAACAGCCTGATAGAAACCTGCGTACGAACGGTCCGGGATGATACATACTGTATCTTCTTCCTTGCCTTCTTTGTTCCACATTTTACCTCCTCCTCTTACCAAAGCTGCCATAGATGCATCAACGATGATATCGGAAGGAACGTGGAAGTTGGTAATTCCTTTGTCAGAGTTCACCATAGCTACTCTCGGTCCGTTTGCCAAAGCAGCTTCAATGTCAGCTTTAATGTCAGCTTCCTGAGTATTTCCTTTGATTTTGTCGAAAAGATCGGCAAGACCATTGTTTGGATTAACATCTAGAGATTTGAATGTCTCAGCATATTTAGTGAAAACATCTTTAAAGAAAGTTTCTACGATAGCCCCGAAAATAATTGGGTCAGAGATTTTCATCATCGTCGCTTTCAGGTGGGCAGAAAGAAGTACGTTTCTGTTTTTAGCTTCATCGATTGCCTTTTGTACAAAAGCTCTCAGAGCGTTTAGGTTCATTACAGAAGAATCGATCACTTCTCCAGCCTGAAGACCGGCGAAATCTTTTAATAAAGTTTCAGCACCGTCATTACCTTTGAAAACAATTTTATATTGTGTAGCATTTTCAAGTGTTGTAGAAGTTTCTGTACCATAGAAATCTCCGTTGTCCATATGAGCAACATCGGTTTTGCTGTCAGAAGCCCAGTCACCCATTCTGTGAGGATTGGCTTTAGCATAGTTTTTAACAGCTTTTGGAGCACGTCTGTCAGAGTTTCCTTCTCTTAAAACAGGGTTTACAGCACTTCCTAAAACTTTAGCATATTTAGCTTTGATTGCTTTTTCTTCGTCATTTTTAGGTTCTGCAGGATAATTTGGAACCGCGAAACCTTTAGACTGTAATTCTGCAATAGCAGCATCTAACTGAGGTGCAGAAGCAGAAATGTTAGGTAATTTGATAATGTTTGCATCAGGTTGGGTTGCCAATTGACCTAATTGAGCCAATGCATCACCTATTTTCTGGTCATCTTTCAAAAATTCAGGGAAGTTGGCTAAAATTCTTCCTGACAATGAAATATCCGGAACTGCAATTTCAATGTTTGCTGATTTTGTAAAAGCTTTTACAATTGGTAAAAACGAGTGTGTTGCCAACATTGGAGCCTCATCCGTAAGAGTGTAATAGATTTTTGATTTGTCTGACATTATACTGTTATTTATTATTTGAAATTTTAAGTTCCACAAATTTACTAAATATGATTGTTTTATGAAGGTATTTTGCGTAAAAAAAGAGGCTGATGCCTCTTAAGTTTATATTTGTGAGATGGTATAAGTTCCGGTACCATCAAAATTGAGGCTGAATTCAACCTTATAGTTTTTGGGTGTGGTAGGAGAAAGATTGGGAAAGGTAATCGATGAACCTTCAATATCAAAAGATCCGTCATTCAGGTTATCTCCTAAATCTTCAACCTCAATACTCTCTGAGGCAAGCTGGATATAAAATGAACCTCCTGTACTGGTGGTAACTCCATTGATAATGGCTGTAAATTTTCCTGTAGCATTATTGTAGGTGACAGAAGTTACAGGCGTGGTGCCTGAAACAGCAGTAAACTTGATTTTAGGAACAAAGTTGAAGAAACCTGCCCTCATTTGCGGACCGTTAGAAGCGATCAGGATCTGGTAGTATCCGTTGGACGCAACATTATAATTACTTCCGTTAGCAGTAACGAATCCGTTGGAGTCTGAACCATAAACCTGTGCACCATTACCCGGTGAAGCTATGAATTTAATCTGGGTATTGGCCTGAAGGTATTTATAACCCACTTTCGTAGTTCCGTTTCCCCGTAGTAATTCAGCAGAAGAGGGAGTAAAGGAGTTATATGATCCATACGTATATAAGTTGGAAGGTAAAGTATTACCGGATGAACTCGTGTTCGTAGGCAGGCTTAATATACCGGAGTCGCTTACGCTTAAAGTATAATTGGTTCCGTTTGGAGATACCAGAGTAATGCCCTGGCCAGGACCAGTAACGATTGTTTTACTTACCTGTGCATATGGAACACTCATCAGTTGGTTTACCCCGACATTGGTGTAATTGGAACCACCCTGCGGATCCATTTCCACTTTGACGAATTTGGTATTGGTTCCCCAGTTAATTCCTCCGAAACTCCCTGTAGATGCATTTCCTTGTCCAATATTTAAATTAACCAGACCTTTAGCGTTAGTCGTTTTGTTATGGGTTTCAGTATATAGAACAGTTCCTGTAGCTGTGTTTTCTAAAATGCTTACTTTTAAAGACACATTTCCATTAGCAATGGGTGCTCCTGAAGCATTGAAAGCAATAGTCTGATAGCTGAAAGCCTGCGGAACCTGTGCGCTTAAAAGTGTAGCAGCAAATAATCCAAGTGCAGCGTAAAGTTTTTTCATGTTTGATAGTTTTTAAGGTTTTTTAATGATTTTAATAGGTTTAAGATCCGGATTTTTAAAAGAGATCATGTAAATTCCGGAATTAAGGTTTCGAAGATCCAGTTTTCCGCTGTCAATTTTCGTTTTCAAAACAAGTCTTCCCGAAGCGTCATAGATTTCTGCATCTTCAATTTTTGAATTTGAATTTAAAGTCACATAAACAAAGTCAGCGGTTGGGTTGGGATAGATCTTGACGTTTTCTTTTTCAAGTCCTTTAACGCCCAAAACCTGTAATACAGATTGATAGAACATTCCCATCGTCCCGGAATTGGCTTGGTCAGGATTGGTGGGAATTACATAAATTTCCCCTACAGACTGCGTGAAATTGGTATCAGAAACTGCCCCGGAATTAACATTTCCGATCACAGACTGGGCGAAACCCAAGACGGGTACTCCAAAGAGCAGGAAAGTAATTTTTTTTCGCATAGTTATTATTTTTTTTGGATAGCGAATATAAATAAAATCTGACTAAAAAAATTACTGCAGATAGATAAGTCTTTTTATTTCTACTTTAAGAATTATTTAACCTTTAATTGTTTCCAGAAACTTTCTATTTTAAGTAAATTTGAAAAACTAAAAATTAAATTATGTCCAATATTACATTAAAAGGAAACGCAGTAAATACAATAGGAACTTTACCATCAGTAGGAACGACTATCAAGGATTTTGCTTTGGTAGACTCAGGTTTAAATGTAAAAACACTTGAAAGTTTTGAAGGAAAGAAGAAAGTGTTCAATGTTTTTCCAAGTATTGATACTCCAACTTGTGCATCTTCAGCAAGAAAATTCAATGAAGAAGCTTCAAGCCTTGACAATACAGTGGTGATCAATGTTTCTAAAGATCTGCCTTTTGCATTGGGAAGATTCTGTGCAGCTGAAGGATTGAATAACGTAGAAACCCTTTCAGATTTTAGAAGCAGCTTCGGTGATGATTTTGAATTAACTATTACAGATTCTCCATTGAAAGGACTTTTAAGCCGTGCAGTAATCGTTACTGATGCTGATAATAAAGTGGTTTATACAGAACAGGTTTCTGAAATCGCAGATGAGCCTAATTATGAGGCAGCTCTTTCTGCTTTGAAATAAAATCTGAAAATAAAATTTTACAGAGGCCCAGTGGAATTTTATTTCTCAGGGCCTTTTTTAGCAATTATAATTTCTAAAACTCTTCACGATGGTAAAAAGAATAGTGGCCAATATCAAAGCTGAAAATCTTTCGGAGGGAGATCACTTCTACCACGGCATTTTGGGTCTCGAAACATTAATGGATCACGGCTGGATCAAAACTTTTGGAAATCATAAAGAAGCGAAGGTCCAGGTAAGTTTCGCCACTGAGGGAGGAAGCGGAACAGAAGTTCCTTTACTTTCAATTGAGGTGGATAATGTGGATGAACTCTACAGGGAAGTACAAAAGGCAGGTTTTGAAATCATTTATGGTATCACAGATGAAGAATGGGGTGTCCGCCGGTTTTTTGTAAAAGACCCGTTTGGAAATGTAGTTAATATACTTTCACATCAGTAATTTTGTAATAAACAGTAAACAACAGATCATGAAAGCAGAAAAGATTATTCCGATTCTCAGGATTTTTGATTACCAAAAAGCCGTTGAATTTTACGTAGACTGGCTCGGTTTCGAGATTGTATTTGAACATTATTTTGATGAAAATGCTCCGGTTTATATGGAAGTGAAGAGAGAAAATATTATTTTTCATCTAAGCGAACATCACGGTGACGGAACTCCCGGAAGCAGAGTGTTTATCTGGGGCGAAGGCGTTGCCGCATACCATAAGGAACTTATTGATAAAAAATATAAATACAACCGTCCCGGATTGGAGAAAGCCTTTTACGAAGCGGTCTCCTTTACAGTAGATGATCCTTTTGGAAACAAAATTATATTCAATGAAAACTTTGATGAAGATAAACATAAAGACCTTGAGTTCACCTCTATTCATTAATCATCATATCGATTAAAAGGACTTTGAAACATTCAGTGGAAATAGACGTGTGATAGTTTTATAAGAAAAATCTACACCAGGGCTCGCCAACACTTTTGGGCTGAAAACAAATGATTCAAATCATCAAAAAAGAATCTATACTATAACTACCTTTACACTTTAGAATCTTATGAAACGTTCAGGAACAGCAGATATGCCTTTACATTACGGAAAAGTACCGCCCTGGCTGTATGAACGTATGTCGGCACTTGGGCTTTCCATTATTGAAGTGATTTTAATGGATTATGGTAAAGATGAAGTTCTCAGAAGACTTGCAGATCCCTTCTGGTTTCAGAGTTTTGGAGCAGTAATGGGAATGGATTGGCATTCGTCAGGGATAACCACCTCTGTAATGGGAGCTTTGAAACGTTCCATTAATCCGAATTCACAAGCACTTGGGCTGTATATCTGTGGTGGAAAAGGAAAGTATTCAAGAGAAACGCCTTCTGAGCTCATTCAGATTGCTGATAAAACAGGTCTGAATGGTCATGAGCTGGTGAGAGCCAGCAAACTTTCTGCAAAAGTAGACAATACCGCTATTCAGGATGGTTATCAGCTGTATCTGCATAATTTTATTGTAGCAGATAATGGGAGCTGGAGTGTAGTACAGCAGGGAATGCATGAGTCGGACGGTACAGCAAGACGTTATCACTGGCATTCCGGAAATATCAAATCGTTTATCGAAGAGCCTCATACAGGAATTAATGGAGTTTCAAGAGGAAAAATCCTTAATTTAACTGATTCTGAGGCCTCACCAAACCGTAAAGGTATTCTGGATATTTCTCACACGGATTCTATTGATGTGATGAAAGATTTTGCACGGCTGATTCTTCCTGCTCATCATGATGTTCAGGCTTCAGATGTCGATTTGAAGCGTCTCGGGGCACTTCTATACCTGACCAGGGAACAGCAACCACAGAATTTTGAAGATCTTTTAATGCTTGAAGGGGTAGGCCCCAGAACGATGCAGTCTTTGGCGCTGGTAAGTGAAGTGATTCACGGAGCTCCCTCAAGGTTTGCCGACCCTGCCAGATTTTCTTTTGCCCATGGAGGAAAAGACGGACATCCATTTCCGGTTCCTACCAAAACGTATGATGAAAGTATCAGTATCCTCAGAAAAGGAATTGAAAAATCCAAACTCGGAAATTCCGATAAGCTGAACACTTTAAATAAACTGCATCAGATCGTAGCCGCTACTGAAAAAGATTTCACCCCGGATTTTGATATCCAGCAGGTAATTGAAGAAGAGAGGCAGAATTCATGGCGCTTTGGAGGAAAAACTGTTTTCGGTGATGCAGAACCCCCGAAAAATCCCAAAGCCATCCAGCTTTCCTTATTCTGACAGGAGATGATAAGCAGCTTACTAATGCTATCCTTTGATAGGGAAGTAAATAATTGTTTAATTATTTAGAAACAATAAAAACAACTAGTAATAATACAGTTATAGACATCGTTTCACCTATGTTCTTTCAATTTGTTTAACTTTTTCTGTTTATGATTCGATAAAAAATTATATTTTTAAAGACTTAAAAAACACCGAATCAATGACCAGCAAAGCCCTGGAAATCTGCTACGATTTCCCTTTTTTTCTGCAGGAAGAGCTTGACGAAATATTTCAGGCTCACGAAAAAGTTTCGTTCCAGAAAGGAGATAGCATTCTTAAAGAAGGAAAAACAGCCAACGAGTATTATATTCTGGAAAAAGGCCTTGCACGTTCCTATGTCAATGACTTTAACGGTAATGAAGTAACTACACACTTTTTTGCAGACAACGAGGTGATTATCGAAGTCTTGTCCCTTTTTCAGAGAATTCCTTCCCAGGAAGATATCGTTTGCATCACAGACTGTGAATGCTGGAAGTTTGATTACGAAACTTTTCAGGAGCTGTTTCATAAAATACCTAATCTCAGAGAATGGGGGAGATCGTGGATGTCAAAAGAACTTTTTACCTATAAGCAGCGTTCTGTAGAAATGTTTACATTATCTGCCACCAAACGTTATCTTAATCTTTTGGAGCAAAAACCTCAGGTGGTACAGTTTGCTCCCCTGAAGCAGATTGCTTCCTACCTGGGTGTTACAGACACTTCTTTAAGCCGTATACGTAAAGAAATAGTTTCCCATCCAAAGAAAAATTAAATCTTGTCTTATGGCAAGTTGATTTTCATGAAGGCTTGGTAATTTTGGTTAAAAGTTTAACACCAAATCATTACCATTATGAAAGCCAATCAAATTTATGTCAACCTTCCGGTAAAAGATGTACAGAAAACAAAAGCATTCTGGACCCAACTCGGTTTTACTATTAATGAACAATTTTCAGATGATAAAGCGACATGCGTTATCCTGAAGGACGATAGCATTTTTGTCATGTTTCTGACAGAAGAATATTTTCAGACTTTTTCAGAAAGACCTGTTCCAAAGGGTGATACCACGCAGGTTCTTGTAGCTGTTGCTTTAAACAGCCGTGAAGAAGTTGATCAGGTTGTTAATACAGCATTGGAAAATGGAGCTTCGCAACATGAGGAGCCGCAGGATTACGGATGGATGTATCAAAATTCTTTCTGGGACTTAGATGGACATGGTTGGAATATTACCTTTGCCGATATTTCCCAACTTCCTGCTGAAGCTTAAAATAACTCTATGATCTTCATAGATTTCAGAAAGAAAGTTTCTAAGCATCTAAAAAAAACAGGCTTAGAGTCTACATCAATCCTTTCACCCAAAAGGCACAATCTCAATTTACAGGACATAAAAAATCTCTACCATGGAAACACAATCAAACGATATAGAATTGATAAAAGTTCAGGTGTTCAGCAATTATAAAGTGATTTCACTGAATACAGACGGTATCAGCCATGAAGAATCTATGATCTTCCCGAATGGTGAAGCGAATTGCATGAACTGGGTTTTGGGACATTTAATTTATATACGTAATGCTTTTCTAAATGTTCTTGGCGAAGAATCGGTCTGGGATAACGAAAAGTTTTCATGTTATAACAGAGGCGCATTTCCTTTGGAAAGAAAAGATGAACTTGTTCCTTTTGAAGAGCTAATGTCTTATCTCCGGCAATCTCAGGATAAACTGGAAGCGAAACTTATTAGCATGGAAAGCTTTAATCCCGAAACGGTTAATGATATAGCGATTTTGTCTTTTCATGAAAATTACCACAGTGGACAGTTAGGCTACCTCAGAAGAATTCTTGGGAAACCGGGAGCTATAAAGTAACACTTAACATAACACCTTATTCACTTTCAAATTCTGAGAAATTGTGCAGGATATGGATTTGATTCCTTTGAGATATCATTTTTAAAACAACTAAAAATTACAGAAATGGACACACCAAAATCAAAAACAATGGAGATTGTTATTCCTGCTTACAGAATGCATACCCAAAGCTTTCTTAATGTTTTGGACGGAATTTCAGAAGAAGATGCATTGAAAAGAATTGAAGGAAAAACCAATCATATTGTGTGGATGGCCGGAAACTTTGTGAATATGAGATACAGTCTGGGCTGGGTATTAGGACTCAAAGAGGAAGATCCGTACGGTGAACTTTTCTTCCAGGGAAAAGCATTGGACGAAAGTTACAAATATCCCAGCTTAGATGAACTGGAAAAAAACTTTCATGATATTTCTCCCAAAGTATTCCAAAAACTTGGGGAAATGACCGATGAAGAATTAAATGAAATATTCGAGATCGGAATGAATATTCCTTTTGTCAGGGAAACCAAGCTCAATTTCACCGGGATGTGTATCGGCCGCGAGGATTATTTATGCGGACAGATTGGTCTCATGAGAAGAATCCTTGGTTATCCGGGAATGAAATACGATATGGATGAAACTATAAAATATTAATATGGAACCCAAAGAAAAGGGCTACCAAAACGTCAACGGGATCCGAATGTACTATGAGATCTATGGTTCCGGAAAACCTTTGGTACTCATTCATGGTGGAGGTTCATCCATTCTCTTTGATTTTAAAGAAGTGATTGCCAGGTTTGAAAGTCAGTTTCAGCTGATAGGAATTGATTTGCAGAACCACGGAATGACCGATCATCGGGATGTTCCTGAAACCTTTGAGCAGGATGCTCATGATGTAGTTGCCCTTTTGAGGAAAATTCATATCGAAAAGGCTTCATTCTGGGGATTCAGTAACGGAGGAAATACGGTCATACAGGTGGGGCATCTTTATCCTGAAATTGCCGAAAAAATAATTGTGGCTTCTGCATTCTACAAAAGAAGCGGAATGATAGATGGTTTTTTCGAAAGCATGGAGGAAGCTACTCTGGAATCAATGCCTGAACCCCTTAAGATCAATTTTCTAAACCTCAATCCCGACTTTTCAAAGCTTGAAAATCTGTTTGACAAAGATAGTAAGAGGATGCAGACCTTCGAAGACTGGGATGATACAATTTTAACTTCGGTCAAAGCTAATGTATTGTTCATCAGCGGAGATAAAGATGTTATGAAACCGGAACATGTGGTCGAAATGTGGCGATTGGTTCAGGAATCTCAACTGATGATCCTTCCGGCAACGCACGGCTCCTACATGATGAGTGACTTCGAAGGAAATACAGATCATAATTTAATAAACTTCACGGTCAGTGAGGTGGCAAAATTTTTAAACGATTAAAGTCCTGCACAGTACCAGGTGCAAAGTCAGTATAATCTTAAAAAAGGGCTCTATATAAAGATGATATATAGAAGATTAAACAAAATAACAAACTAATTCATATTAACTTAAAAATCAGAAATCATGGCTAAATTAAATCCATATCTAAATTTTGACGGAAAAGCGGAAGAAGCTTTCAACTTTTACAAATCTGTTTTCGGTGGAGAATTTCATGGCGAAATTCACAAGATGGGCAATGCTCCAGGAACTGAAAATTTATCAGATGAAGAGAAAAACAGGGTCATGCACATTGCACTCCCTATTGGACAGGATCTTCTGATGGCTTCAGATATTGTTCCAAGTTTCGGACAGACACTGAATGTAGGAAATAATAATTATGTTTCCATTTTTCCTGAGTCCAAAGAGGAGGCAGACAGGCTTTTCAAAGGACTTTCCGAAGGAGGAAACGTTGAAATGCCAATTGAAGACCAGTTTTGGGGAGATTATTTTGGAAGTTTCCAGGACAAGTACGGTGTTCATTGGATGGTGAACTATAATGAAGAATCATCAAAATAATCTTATATTTAACTAAATTTATAAGGGCAGTTCAAACCCGGACTGCCTTTTTACATTAACATTTAAAGAATAGAATTATGGATCCGATCAAGATAGATATTACGATTTTAGCCCCTGTAGAAAAGGTTTGGAATTATTTTAATGAACCAAAGCATATCATGAAGTGGAATGCTGCCCATGAAAGCTGGCAGTGTCCAAGTTCAGAAAATGATTTAAGAGTAGGCGGGAAATTCAAAACCAGAATGGAAGCAAAAGATAAAAGTTTCGGTTTTGATTTTGAAGGAATTTACGATGAGGTGATCCCGAACGCTGTGATTAAATATCATTTGGAAGACGGAAGGAAGGTAGAAGTCATTTTTGATAAAATTGATGACAATACCACAAAAATTACCGAAATTTTCGATCCTGAAAAACAAAATTCTGTGGAAATGCAGAGGGAGGGCTGGTATAGCATTCTCAACAATTTTCACAAGTACGTTGAAAATAACTAAAATACTCACTCTCAGTCATGATAAATCTGGTCATAATGGCAAAATGCTTAAGCTCCATTTGTGCTGTTAGTCATGTTGTTACAAATAATAATTTCCTCTATGGCATTATTGCAGTGCCGGCGAGAAGAGCTTTGGAAAGAGAAAAAATAGACTCGTTTGAAAAACTTTCAGGCTATTCTGAACAGGAGATCATGGAACTTCACGGTTTCGGAAGGAATGCGATGGAAAAGCTAAAAAACCATATGAAGGAAAATCAGGTCTCTTTCAGAAATTAATTATTGCAATTACCGGATCTTTTTGTCATTGCGGACCTGTTTGTCAGCAGTGACCAGTAAAACTATATATTTCAATCTTAAAATTTAATACAATGAATAACGATATTTTCCCATGTCTCTGGTTTGATGAAGAATCAAAAGAAGCGGCAGAATACTATTGCGATGTGTTTAAAGGAAAGATCACTGTTGATACTCCTGTGGTGATGAATATTGATCTGTTCGGGCAGAAGCTCATGCTTCTGAATGGCGGACCTCATTTTAAAAAGAATGCTTCAGTCTCTTTTATGGTCATCTGTGCAACTGAAGATGAAGTTCAGCAGTATTGGGACAGGCTGATAGAAGGCGGTATTGCCCTTATGGCACTTGATTCTTATTCATGGAGTAAAAAGTATGGGTGGGTACAGGACAAATATGGGGTTACCTGGCAATTGTTTTTAGGAGACAAACCTGAATCACAGAAAATCATTCCAACGATGATGTTTATCCATCAAAATAATGGAAAAGCAATGGAAGCGATGGAATTTTATACCAAAACTTTCCCCAATTCAAGCATTGGGAATATCCTTAAATATGGAGATGACAATGAAGGTCATCCTATATCCGAACCTGCTGAAAATATAAAACATGGTCATTTCACCATTGACGGTTACAGCTTCTTCTGTATGGATAATTCTTATGATCATCAGTTTGATTTTAATGAAGGAATTTCCATAGTGGTGATGACCGATGATCAGGAGCAGACTGATTACCTTTGGAATACCCTTATTTCAGAAGGCGGAAGAGAAAGCATGTGCGGATGGCTGAAAGACAGATATGGACTGAGCTGGCAGATTGTCCCCAAAAGACTGATTGAGCTGATGAATGATTCGGATCAGCAAAAAGCCCAGAAGGTAGTGCAGGCAATGATGAAGATGCAGAAGATTATTATACCACAACTGGAAGAGGCTTATAATTCTTAAGATATAAGGACTGAAAGGTGAAATTAAGTATACCTTTCAGTCCTTTTTCTATTGTAGATTTTAGTTTTCGGCTTGCTGTTTGATGGAGTTTAGGGAAAAGATTTGCCTATGAAAACACAGAACAAGTCAAAATCCAAGTCAAAAGTCCCGAAGGAAGGACTCTTCCCTGAGGTTATTCGTTCCGATTATCAGGGAAGCCGTAAGCTCATTGGAAAAAAAGCTGTCATTTCAGGAGGAGACAGTGGAATAGGACAGGCAGTGGCTGTTCACTTTGCCAGAGAAGGTGCTGATGTAGCAGTTATTTATAAAGAAAGCGACAGGGATGCCAAAGAAACAAAAAGGCTTGTGGAAAATGAAGGTCAGCAATGTATACTGATCAAAGGAGATCTTACTAAAAAAACATTCAGAAGGAAATGTGTTGAGAAGATATTAAAGGACTGGAAGAGTTTGGATATTCTGGTAAATAATGCAGGTATTCATACTTCTAAAAATAATTTTGAAAAGATTTCCGATGATCAGATTCAGGAAACTTTTAATACCAATATTATTTCAATGATTTCATTAACGAGAGATTTTCTGCCTCTGATAGGGAATGGAGGGCGGATCATCTGTACAACTTCAGTTACAGCATACCGCGGAAGCGATCATCTGATTGATTATGCTGCAACAAAAGGAGCTATTTCATCCTTCATCCGATCGCTGTCAACCAACCTTGCTGAAAAGAAAATTACCGTCAATGGTGTTGCACCGGGACCCATATGGACCCCACTTGTAAAAGAAGCCTTCGATGATCTTTCAACATTCGGAAAAGATACCCCGATGAAACGGGCAGGACAGCCTTCAGAAGTGGCTCCCGCATATGTCTTTTTAGCCTCTAAAGATGCAGATTACATCACAGGCGAGGTGATTCACATCAACGGTGGAGACTTTGTGGGAGGGTGAAAAATCAGAAAGTAGAGATAAGAGGTTAGAAGTTAGAAATTAGAAGCTAGAAGCTGAAAGTTATAAAGACCACTAGTAGTATTTTTGACATCTGACATCTGACATCTGACATCTGACATCTGACATCTGACATCTGAAATCTGAAATCTGAAATATCGCATCTTGACTCTTGATTTCTGGCTCTAAAACTAACATCTAAATAAAAAAAACAATGCAAAAAATATTTTTTGAAATCCAGATTGATACTACCCCCGAAAAAGTATGGGATGTGCTCTGGAGCGATATGACTTACAGACAGTGGACAACGGCCTTTACGGAGGGGTCTTTTTATATGGGAACTTTTGAAGAAGGAAGTATCATGAAGTTCTTTGATCCCAATAACAACGGAATGTACAGCCGTGTGGAAAAAAATATCCCTCATCAGGAAATTAAATTTCTTCATCTTGGAGAAATCTATAACGGTGTAGAAACAGAGCGGAACTGGGGTGAAGCCACAGAAGCTTATATTTTGCAGGAAACGGAGACCGGAACAATACTTAAAATTGAAATTCAGACTCCTGAAGAGTTTAGAGAATTCTTTGAAGAAAAGTTTCCGACCGCGTTGGGAATTGTTAAAAATCTTTCAGAAAATCAGCTCTAATACAGCCTGATAATAACTAATCCATTGTAATTTTCCTGTGCTGAAGATTGATAAGCTTAGAATCTGACAGGGGATAAAAACACCAACTACAAAAAATTGAAATATGGAAACCTTATCGTACGAAATTGTGATCAACGCATCATTACAAAGAGTCTGGGACATCCTTTGGAATTCTGAGACTTATGCTCAGTGGACTCAGTTTTTCGGATCCGGATCTGAAATGAAAAGCGACTGGAAAGTAGGAGGGAAAACCTTTTTCCTGAATGGGGAAGGAGAGGGAATGGTATCAACCATCGACAGTATTGACGAACCTAACCAGATTATTTTTAAACACCTGGGAATGGTAGACAAAGAAGGACACGAAGATCTGAACAGCAAGGAAGTAACGGATTGGAGTGGTTCATTTGAAAAATACCTGCTGATTGATCTGGATGGGAAGACCAAACTTCATGCTGAGGTTCAGACCGAAAAAAGATGGGAAGAGCATATGAATATGGGATTTACCAAAGGTCTGGAAATGGTAAAAAATCTTGCAGAGAATCAATAATTTGATCCTTACCTAAATAAACTAACCTTGCAGGTTTTAAAGCCTGTAAGGTTAATTTTACGATGATAGCAGATACTGTATCACGAAATATAGTATCTTTCTTTTACGATAAAATAAAATAAGAACATGAAATTATTAACAATCCTTTTCGGGACATTCATTCTGGCTCTGCTTGCCACCTTTATATTTCAGGGAAAACCGGACTTTTTATTTTCTGGAAATCTGGGAATGGCCGTTTTTATTATATTTACCGGACTTTCACATTTTAAATTTCAGAAAGGAATGGCGTTGATGATTCCTGATTTTGTCCCTGGAAAAATGTTTTGGGTATATGCCACAGGGGTTATTGAAATTGCAGCGGGAATAGGACTGATGATTCCATCTATACGCGAGCTTACAGCCATACTGCTGATTGTTTTTTATGTTTTGGTTTTTATTGCCAATATCAATTCTTCAAAAAAGAAAATCAACATTTTTAAAGCAGATTATACCGGTCCGGGAATGGCTTATCTTTATAAGGAGCGAATTCCCATGCAGATTATTTTAATAGCGTGGACCTGGTATTTTGGAATTTATCTGAATTAGATCGGTTTATTTTATTTATTCATTTGTGTGTTTTTTTTATAATTTATGTAACGTTTTCGCTTAAATGGCGTCATATTGTGTAGAAGGCCTACTATTTAAGTAAATATTATAAATTATAAAAGACATGAGTTATGAATCTAAATACTAAAATTTTTGGTGCGGCTCAAATCGTACTTTCAGCCATTATGATCAATGCACAGACTTCCACGGCTAAACTGCCGGGAGACCCCACACTTCCAACTTCTAAAGCTAATCTTGAGAAAATGATTTCTTATGATAAAGGGAGCTTTAAATATAAAGTAGAAGATTATTTTGCCAGACCGAATGCATCACAGTTTAAAATCTCTCCTGACGGACAGTTTCTTTCCTACAAAGAAAAAGACAAAGACAAAAAGAACCACGTCTATGTAAAAGAATTGAAGACCGGGAAAATTACTAAAGCTATCGTTGAAAAAGAGGACCTTATCAAGAGCTATGGCTGGCTTGACAAAAAGCGTCTTTTCTTTACTCAGGATAAAGGAGGGAATGAAAATATCCATCTGTATGCTGCAGATATCGACGGTAAAAACCTTAAAGATTTAACTCCTTTTGACGGAATTACATTAGGATCTGTAAGATTGATAAAGGATACAGAATTTGTGGTATTGACCATGAATAAAAACAATAAGCAGATCTTTGAACCTTATAAAATCAATTTCAATACAGGAGAAATGACTCAGCTGTATGAAAATAAGGATGTCAACAGTCCTATTGATGATTATATTTTTGATAAAGATGGCAATCTCAGAGGGTATATCGTTCTTGAGAACGGCCTGATAACAAAGACCTATTATAAAGATTTGCAGACAGGTAAATTCAACCTGATTAAATCTACAGACTGGAAAGATACCTTTAGCATCATAGGACTTAACGAGAATTCTAAAAATAAGGATGAAGCTTATGTAGCAACCAATCTGGACAGCGACAAATCGAGAATTGTTCTGTATGATCTAAAGAAAAATGCGCTAATTAAAGAAGTATATTCAAATCCTGTATTTGACGTAAGTTCTATACAGGTGGCCGGTAAAAACAGAAACTATGAACTGGACTATATCAGCTATGACGGTATTAAAAGCGAAACGGTTCCGGTAAGTAAATTCTATAAAGAAATAGATGACAAACTAAAGTCTGAATTTAAAGATAAACAGTTTTCTATCGTTTCTTCGGATGACAATAATGACAAACTTTTGGTGTATGTAGGAAGTGATAAACTTTATGGAGCTTATTACGAATATGACACCAAAAATAAAAAAGTAAATCTTCTTTACAACCTGATGCCTCAGCTGAAAGAAGAGGATATGGCTGAAATGAGACCTATCGAATTTAAAAGCAGAGATGGATTAACAATCCGTGGATATATAACCCTTCCAAAGGCTGCTGTTGACGGTAAAAAAGTACCTTTAATCGTAAACCCTCACGGAGGTCCTCAGGGCATCAGGGATCAATGGGGATTCAATCCTGAAACTCAGCTTTTTGCAAGCAGAGGATATGCAACCCTTCAGGTGAATTTCAGAATTTCAGGAGGTTACGGAAAAGAATTCCAGAAAGCAGGATACAAGCAGATCGGAAGAAAAGCAATGGATGATGTGGAAGATGGAGTAAAATATGCCATAGAACAGGGTTGGATCGATAAAGATAAGGTAGCGATCTACGGTGGAAGCCATGGAGGATATGCGACTTTGATGGGATTGATCAAGACTCCGGACCTGTATGCCTGTGGGGTAGATTATGTGGGAGTGTCCAATATTTTCACATTCTTCGATTCTTTCCCTGAATACTGGAAGCCGTATAAAGAAATGGTAAAACAGATTTGGTATGACCTGGATAATCCTGAAGAGGCAAAAATTGCCAAAGAGGTTTCTCCTGTTTTCCAGATTGACAAGATCAAAAAGCCTTTATTCGTAGTACAGGGAGCTAACGATCCAAGAGTGAATATCAATGAATCTGATCAGATTGTAAAAGCTATGCGTGCAAAAGGATATGAAGTGCCTTATCTGGTAAAATATGATGAAGGACACGGATTCGGAAAAGAACAGAACAGACTGGAGCTGTATAAATATATGTTGGGATTCTTTGCAGAAAACTTTAACAAAAGCAAATAAGAATCTGTAATAACGGTAATAAATAGGAACGGGAAGTGCAATGCTTTCCGTTTTTTTGTGAGTGGAAGTTAGACGTTAGAAGTGGGATCTCAGGGAAAGAAAAGATGAAAATATTTTTATAACAGACTTTCATTAATTCTGTTTACGAACCTGCAACCCCCACCCAGAAACAAAATTCCAGCAATCAATAATTTTTTTTAAATTTATTAAAGTAAAACCAAAAGGCAGATCGTCATAGCAATATGGAGGTTGTCGAAGAAATAGCAATGCCACAGGAGGAGAAAGCAAGTATCATCTCACAAACCGTTTCAAAGTACGGAGGAAAGCTGATGTCTTATATTCGTCCGAAAGTGAAAAACACAGAAGATGCGGAAGATATTCTGCAGGAAGTCTGGTATCAGTTCAGCAGCATTACCAATCTTTCTGAGATTGTAAACGTTGGTGGATGGTTATATAGAGTAACGGCCAATAAAATTACGGACAAGTACCGTAAGAAGAAAACCGAGAATCTTGAAGATTTCGTGTACGAAGATGAGGATGGAAGTTTTTCGATCAAGGATATCTTATTACTGGACGACAGCGCAGGGCCCGAAGTCAAGATGTTTCAGGATGAAATATGGAAAAAACTCTTTGAAGCACTGGATGAACTTCCGGAAAAACAGAGATTGGTGTACGTAGAAAACGAACTGAATGACAAAACTCTGCAGCAGATCGCTGATGAACAGGGAGAAAATATAAAGACGATTATCAGTAGGAAAAATTATGCTGTGAAGCACTTAAGAAACAGACTGAGAAAATTATACGAAGATTTAAATAGTTAGTAAAGAAGAAATTATGAATCATAAACACAAAAAAGGCTGGATTTTTTTATTCTTATGTCCGCCATTGATCTTGTTAGCCGTTACATTTATTGTAATGTCGCTTTGGAACTGTCTGCTTCCTGAGATCCTGGGTGTAAAAACTATTACATTCTGGCAGGCAATGGGAATACTGGTCCTAAGTAAGATCCTTTTTGGAGGTTTCCATTTCGGAAAAGGAATGAAAGACTTCAAAGAGAGAAAAATGAGACAGAGAATGGCTGAACTTTCTCCTGAAGAAAGAGAGAAATTCAAAGAAGTTTGGAGAAATAAATGTTCAGGCGGATTCTTCAACAGAAACAACGGATAATTTAAAAATTTTAAGAAGTAGTAAAGTAAAATTGAAATTCATCCGTCTATATAAAAAACAAGAAGTAGTAAAATTTAAAATTTTGAAAAAATGAAAAATTCAGCATTAAAAGGAGCTCTTGGAGCATTAGCCGTTGTGGGTGTAGCGTTAATCGCTAAAAAAGCTATACAAAGAAAAAGATTTATCAAAGGTATCTTTAATGAATACGGAATCAAAGAAAGATCTCCTTTCGGGCTTGCAGATAAGATCAGAGAAATGAATGATGAGCAGTATCAGGAACTGAAAGGAAAATTCAAAAAGGAATTCGCTTCAAGATGCTGCAGAAAGGACAATACTGTAGAAGCTTAAGTCCTGATTAATTGAAATTGTTTAGTTCCGGCGCGGGAAGCTTTGCTTCCCGCGCCGGAACTTTTTTTTGCAGCAATGGCAAATTAAAGAATGCACCGACTGTCCGGATACGATGAGTATTTTGATGTTTGCAAAGTGTGCAGACAAAACCTTTACATTTTACCTAAACAGAACCTTATATTTTATTCTTTAGAAGTAATTATAAAAAAAATAAATTCTTATTTTTGCATAGCTCAATGAAAGATTACTACTATTTTCTCGGGATTTCTCCGGATGCTTCAGAAGAAGACATCAAAAAAGCCTATAGAAAGTTATCTTTAAAATATCATCCTGATAAGAATGACAATGACGATTTCTTTGCAGCGCGGTTTCGCGAAATTCAGGAAGCGTATGAAATATTGAGTGATTCCGGAAGGAGACGTACCTACGATCAGAATTTAGAAAACCATCAGAAAAGCTTCAGATATAATATTCCGCCTTCTATCAAAACGTTTACGGCGAATAAAATTCATGCAAAAAAAGGGGAGGAGATCATCATTAACTGGCAGACGAGCAATGCTGATGTGGTGAAGGTTCTGCCTTTCGGGTTGGAAAAACCATTTGGAGAAAGGATCTTTAAGATCACAGAATTTAAAGATGGGAAATTTCAGATTCTGCTTCATGCAACGAACTCTCTGCTTCATAAAACCGCAGTACAGGGAATCACGATTACGGAAGTTTTCGAGAATGATGCTGCTCAGTTTAAAAGCAGCGTAGAGGAAATGTTTAAGCCTCAGCCAAGAACAAGAATAAATAAATCCGGTCAGCCAAAAATCATGATGCTGATCTGGGGAGTGATTATCTTGGTGCTGGCAATCTATTTTTTATTCAGGAATTCTGGCTAGTTTAAGCCATCTTTTTTCTTCCCGGACATTTTTTACATCTTTTCCCTTTCTTGAATTTCTTACAGCAGGATTTCTTTTCACAATACATATCTTCATTATTAAATGCAAATACAGGAGCTAAAGGCGGTACTTTAAATGGGACAATCATATTCATGTTGCAAATATATTAATTTAGAATAAATATAATTAATAAAATTTCATAAAAGTTACAAGGTCTGTTGATCAGCGTGTTCGCTGTTTATTAAGCACATTATTTTTGACGGGAAATGGAGAATAAACTAAATATTGATTCCCCAAAAACAAACAGATCGGGATTAAAAAAGGACAAAATCCTTACGATCCTGAGATAATAAAAAGCTGAAATTTTAGATTTGTTCGGGTGAGTTTAAAATAATGAATTGGTGAATTACTAAACTTAAAGGGGTAAACTGTGTGTATTTGTTGGAACAATTGGCTTATGTGTTGCCGATTTCATAAAGCCAAACAAAAAGATGCAGATTAAAGAGTCGGTTACTAGGTTATTAACGAATAGTTTGTGTGTCATTATCCTTGTTTACAGGTATTGATTTTTGGTTGCTGAATTGGCAATTTTGAACTGTTGTACAGTCGTTTAAAAAATTGTAATTTTACGAATCTTTTTTACGAACAAAATCTAATAAATAAAAATGAATACAGAACAGTTTGTGAGCCGTCACATTTCCCTTAATGAAGCCGATAAACAGGCGATGTTGGAAAGATTGGGCGTTTCAAGTATTGAAGAACTAATTTCTCAAACGATTCCTTCTTCTATCCGATTAGAGAAAGATCTTGAGATCTCTGCACCGCTTTCAGAATACGAAATGCTGAACCATTCGAAAGATTTGGCATCGAAGAATACTGATTATACGAGCTACATTGGTTTTGGATACCACAATACACTTTTGCCATCAGCTATTCAGAGAAATATCTTTGAAAATCCAAGCTGGTATACGGCGTATACTCCTTATCAGGCTGAAATTGCACAGGGAAGACTGGAAGCTCTTCTTAATTTCCAGACTGTAGTGTGTGACCTTACAGGATTTGGACTGGCTAATGCTTCTCTTCTGGATGAATCTACTGCCGCTGCTGAAGCGATGCACATGTTCTTCAACAACAGAACGAAGGATCAGAAGAAAGCCAACGCAAATAAATTCTTCGTTTCCGATCTTGTTTTACCTCAAACCGTTTCAGTTTTGAAAACCAAAGCTGAAGGTTTAGAAATCGAAATCGTGGAAGGTGATCACAAAACGCACCAGTTTGACGGAAGTTATTATGGCGTTTTATTACAGTATCCTGGGAAAAACGGTATCGTTTTAGACTATACTGAGGATATCGTAGACTATAAAAAATTAGATCTGCAGGTGGTTGTGGCTTGTGATCCGATGGCTTTGGTTAAGCTGAAATCTCCGGCTTCAATGGGTGCTGACTGTGCCGTTGGAACTTCACAGAGATTTGGTATTCCATTAGGTTACGGAGGACCTCACGCAGCATTTTTCTCTTGCAGAGAAGATTACAAAAGAGATATTCCGGGAAGAATCATCGGAGTTTCTCAGGACATGTACGGAAAACGTGCATTGAGAATGGCACTTCAAACAAGAGAGCAGCACATCAAAAGAGAAAGAGCAACTTCCAATATCTGTACTGCACAGGTACTTCTTGCTGTAATGGCTGGAATGTATGCGGTGTACCACGGTCCGAAAGGATTAAATTATATCGCTGATCAGATCCACTTTAAAGCAAATGCTTTGAAAAATGGTCTTAAAGCATTAGGATACCAGGCGGTAGAAGAGCCTATCTTCGATACGGTGAAAATCGTAATGACCGAAGATGAAAAGGGAAGATTGATGAGAATGATGCTTGATCACAGACTTAACCTGAACTACTTTACAGAAGGAGTGGTAAGTATCGCGATCAACGAAAGTACGACATTGGAGAAATTAAACTATCTGATGGCTTCTTTCGCTCAGTTCAAGGACAAGCAGACTTTCAAATTAGAAATAAAAGAAGGATACAGTATTCCGGAAGAATTGTTGAGAAAAGACGAAATTCTTACGGAGCAGGTATTCAACAAATACCATACGGAAACGGAATTGATGCGTTACATCAAGCGTCTTGAAAGAAAAGACTTATCATTAACGCATTCTATGATTTCTCTTGGATCTTGTACGATGAAGCTGAACGCAGCAACTCAGATGCTTCCACTTTCGTGGGCAGACTGGGGTAGTGTTCACCCATTTGTACCGGTAGATCAGGCAGGAGGTTATCAGGAAATGATCGCTGAACTTGAAAAAGACCTTGCTGAAATCACTGGTTTCGCAGGAACTTCATTACAGCCAAACTCCGGAGCTCAGGGAGAATACGCAGGACTAATGGTGATCAGAGAATATCACATTTCAAGAGGTGAAGGCCACAGAAATGTAGTATTGATCCCGCAGTCTGCACACGGGACTAATCCGGCTTCTGCAGCAATGGCAGGGATGAAAATCGTTGTTGTTAAAAACCTTGAAAGCGGAGAAATCGATTTCGAAGATTTAAAAGCTAAAACAGAACAGCATTCTGAGAATTTATCTTGTGTAATGATCACGTATCCGTCTACATACGGATTCTTCGATGCCAACATTAAAGAAATTACAAGTCTGATCCACGAGCACGGTGGTCAGGTATATATGGACGGTGCCAATATGAACGCTCAGGTAGGATTCACAAGTCCTGGAAACATCGGAGCAGACGTATGTCACCTGAACTTACACAAAACTTTTGCCATTCCTCACGGAGGTGGAGGTCCTGGAGTTGGTCCAATCTGTGTCGCTAAACACCTGGTTCCATTCCTGCCTTCCAATGCGAATATCAGAATCGGTTCTAAAGAAGCGATCGAAGGTATTTCTGCAGCGCCTTACGGTTCTGGTCTGATCCTTAACATTTCTTATTCTTACATTAAGATGTTGGGAACAGACGGATTGAAAAAAGCAACAGGACACGCGATCATGAATGCAAATTATCTTAAGGAAATTTTAGCAGAGCATTTCCCTATTCTTTATTCAAACGAGAGTGGAAGAGTAGCTCACGAATGTATCGTAGATTTCCGTCAGTTCAAAACTTTAGGAATTGAAGTAGCTGATGTAGCGAAGAGATTGATGGATTATGGATTCCATGCTCCAACCGTTTCTTTCCCTGTGGCAGGAACATTAATGATCGAGCCTACAGAATCTGAAAGCAAGTCTGAAATCGACCGTTTTGCAGAAGCATTAATCTCCATCAAAAAAGAAATCGATGAGATTGCTAACGGAGAAGCAGATCAGGCTAATAACGTACTTAAAAACGCTCCTCACACTGAGCAATTGGTGATCTCGGATTCTTGGGATAAACCATACAGCAGAGAAAAGGCAGCTTATCCATTAGACTGGGTAAGAGACCACAAATTCTTCGCTTCCGTATCCAGAGTTGATGAAGCTTATGGAGACAGAAACTTAGTATGTACTTGTGAGCCGATTGAAGCTTATATGTAATTAGAATTTTTTTCTTTATATAAAATAAACCCTTCTCATAACTGAGAAGGGTTTTATTCTTTATTCAATTCAATTTTAATTAGCTACATAATAAAAATAATTGTCCACTATCTTTTCAGATTTCATAATTTCAAATAACAAATTATCTTCTTCCATTTGATTTTTAGGATTAAAATAAAAACCATAGGAATTATCCGTGAATCCATCGACTAAATAAAAAATACCTTTTGAAGTTTTAACTGCGCAATATATATTAAGCTCATTTAATAGCTTTAAAATTTGATTTTGTTGTTGTGAAAATTTGAAATTAGTCTTAATCTTAGTTTTGGATGAAATAGGATAGGGTGAGTATTTAGGAATGATATAGCTCCAATAGATATTGTTTTCCTTAAATACAGCATCAATTTTTTGAATAGTATTTTGATTAAGAAAAATTTTATCAGAAGATTCCATAATCAAGTGAGAAAGATTGTTGAAATTTTTAATATTAAGCTTGAAATGATCATTTAATTTACTTTTATTTTGAACACCTTCATTCAGAAATTTGTTTGGTTTACTCATGGATTCTTCTTCGGATAATCCATATTTAGTTGAAAAAGCCCCCCAAATAAAATTAGGAATTTGGCTGGAAGTATAAATTGAATCCAATGCCTCAACTTTTTTTGTTGCCAATGGACGCATATCCCATTTTGAAAAAGGTTTAGAGTTGACAAGAAATTCTTCTAATGATGTAGATTCTTTATCGATAGTATTGCTTAAATATTCAAATATCTCTATGTCAAACTTTTTTTCAATGTTTTTTTGTCCTGAAGCTAAGATTGATGTCAAAGCTAAGAATAAAACGATATATCTTTTCATAGGTTGGAGCTATTTGGAAATTTGAGTGTATTGTACAGGTGGTTGTGGGCAATTTTTAAATGTAATATTTGAGTTGATATTGATTGCCTGTTCTTCATCAAAATTTTAGAATGCTTCTATAAGTATCTTTAAAATTTCAGATAACTTTTAAGCGCAGGATATTCAATGGTTTATTTCTGTTAAGTTAACCTTATTTTAATCCAAGTCTAAAGCAAAAGCTTACTGCTTGATTCCTAACAGTTCTCTGAATCTCTTTAAATTTATTTCCTGATGTATTTTTCGTTTCATTTGTCGTTTTTTGAAAGCTTAATATTGTAAGTATACAATAGTAAAGATAGAAAATTGTGCTGAATTGGAGAATTTTCCTCAATGTTTAATCTTAATTTTCCATTGATTTATTCGCCTTTTATAATAGAATAGGAAGTCAAGCCAAATGAAGATTATATATAATCATCCACAATAAATATAAAACACCCGTTTAGAATTCTAAACGGGTGTTTTTTTTAAATTATTTTTTATCATACTATCTTCTACGATAGCTGTATGCTACAAGAAGTGCAACAGCCATGGCACCAAAAGTGACCATTGAAACTGTTTTGATTGATAGCTCACTGTCTTTTACTGATGATGTATTTTGAGATTTCTCACATGAAGACAGGAATACTGCTGTCATGAATAGACAGCCAAAGAGTAATTTTTTAATCATACATGTATTTGTTTGGTTATTAGGTTTTTATGAGCAAAAAAAGTGCCGTGTATTCTGTTTAGTTAAGATTTCTATATGCGATGAATAGGAAGCAAAGTTGTGTATTTCCTAGTTTATGATCACAAATCCTTCTTCATATTTGTTTTTTACCAAATATGTTTATTGAAACAACCGTAATGTTTACTTTACGGTTGTTTCATCTTTTAATGTCCAAAGTCAGTAGGCTTTGCGGATTAGGTAATTAATACAGATTAAAATGGTAAATCGTCATCATCTTCATCGTCTTCAATAGAATAGTCAATATTTTCGGCATTCCAATCGGTTCTTCTAATAAATTTCAGTTTATCATCATCATCAAAAATTTCATGATTAATTAATAATGTGTAAATTTTTGCCTTTTGCCTTTTGACAAACAAATAATAATTTTCTAGGTCCTTCTCCCAATTAGGGTCTTCTAATTTGAAAAATCTAGCTTTTAGTAATGCTGTTAAGTCATTAAAACCTTCAATGTAAAAATTATACGGAATATCTAAAATAGCTTTTAAGTCCTCAGTAAAGGGATGGTTAATCATTAATATTTTATTGATCTCATCATCTTTGTCCTTATTCTCATCACTAAGAAAGTTTACTAATTTGTTGAGTGTTTGTGCTGTTTTCTCTAAGTTCTGAATTAGTGATACTTCTCTAATTCTTGTTTGCTCTTCCAAAAATCTTTGAAATAATCCAGCAAATTGTTCTTTAAGATACCTTGTGATTTCCGAGGCTGTTTCAAAACCTTTAATATTATTATTGTTTGGTAAAGATTTTATTTCCTCAATAAAATGATAGATTCTAACATCATCAGTATATTTAAACACGATATCATTTTCTTTATTTATAAGATAGGTTTCATATTCTGAAAGTACATTTTTATCAATAAAAATATATACTTGTTTTTGTTCCTTAAGAGCTGTCTTAAGTTCAATTTGTGAAATAGAATTGCTGCCTCTCTTAGATTCTGTTCCAAATCTACCTCCAATGATTGATACCAAAATATCAATGCTTTTAATTTCTTTATAGCAATATTCTTCTAAAGCTTCATCTTTTCCGTAAGGAATATTCCCTTCCTCATTTCTAATTATATCATAACCCAAATTATCAATAAATATATCTAAATCATTTCTAATTTGTCTTAAATCGTAAAATGTTGAACTTAAAAATATTCGAGGTTTAGCCATTGTAAATACATTTAATGCAAATATAATATGTTTTGAATCGGTTAGAACTTATAATTAAGAGTTTTTTATTGAGCAAGTTTAATGTTTGTTTTTAAACGCAATTTCATTTATAGTCTTATCCCACAAATATGGCGAAAAAACATCACAATCCCTTACGGAAAACCATAATTACAAACTAAAAACCCTTATCAAAAAGAAAAGGGCTTATTATTTACAAAAGAATCAATTTCATTTTCCATTCAGTACCGAATTCACATAATCCGTCCACTCATATAGCGGGATGCTTCTGTCCAGATAAAAGTCAGGCTGTAACCCTTTTCCATCGATCGTAAAATCGGGAATGCGCATACTTCTTGAAAGCGAATACCCCAATTCAAATTCCTTACAGGGAGAAGGAACATAATACATATTGGAAACATCTAAAACTCCAAATGTAGTCGTTCCAAATAATTTCACTTTCTTACTTTGCTTGGCTGCCAGTAAAAACTGTTCGTCCGTACTTCCGTTTCGCTGATTAATGATAATCCCTACATTCTTAGGATAAGGATGAATGGTGTCGAACTTTGTAATACTGAATACATTCTCATTAAGGTTAACAAATTTTCCCTGTTGTTTGTCCAAAGTATTAAAAGCGGTTTGGGCCCATTTTTTATCCTCTTCACCGAATTTGTATTCAGGCTTGTTGATGAAATCCAGCATTCGCTGGTTGTTCAGTTTTGTAGATAGATATTCTACACCTACAGTTCTGATTGGATTGGTATAGATCAAAGGCAGGATGTTGCTGTAACTGGAATCGCTTCCTCCGGTTCCGTTTCTGATGTCAATGATCAGGTTTTCTGTTGAAAGAATTTTATCTTTGTTTGCCGCAATTACACTGTCAATTTTTGTTTTCTGACCAGCCTGAAAAGACGGAATTCTCAGATAAAGAGTGGTCTCATTTATTTTTTCGATATAAGGTTCAGTGGCATTTATCGATTTGAAATATTGAGAATATTTTGGATCATCTTCAACTTTTGGATAAACTCTTGACAGGCTGAAATCCCCGATTTGTAAATGGTTTTTTCCTATTAATGCAATCTCTTTAGATTCCACTCCGGAATGATCACGCATATAATACACAGAACTCATTTTGCCGTCTGAGGAATTGATTTTCAGTTTCACCTGTCCTTTCGTCCAGGTTTCTGCCCCGGATTCTATGATGAATCCTACATACTGATCTCCTTTCTTTTTAATTCCAACAGTATAAGGTTCGGTATACCATATTCCTTCATAGTCGGCTGTTTTCTTTTTATCAAGATACTTCTTGAAATCCTGAGTCTCTACGGACAGGGTTTCCCAATTGGCAAATTGGTTGTTTGTTTTTTCAGGAGTATTCTGTTTTGGAGATTCTTTTTTAAGAGGTCTGATAGCCACATGTCCGGAACGGAAAAAAGTGAGCCATTCATTCAAAATTGGAGCACATTCACTGAATGTTTTAGCTGATTTTACTTTTTCTGATATGGTTGTATTATGGGCTTCGTAAGCCTGAGTACTTTTTTGTTTTAATGCATATTCAAAACCGGCATCGTTTTGTTCAAAAGTCTTTTTTACCCATTCATAATTCTTTGTGCAATCGCAATTCTGGGCATATACTGACGTTGTTATGGTAAATAAAGACGAAATCAATACGGCTTTTAAGTTCTTCATTGGTTCAATTTATAAGATAAGGACATCTGACAGACTTGAAATATTACATGGCATTTTTACTTTTTTACCTGTTGCCATCAGCATTAAAGGTAATGGAGCAAGTCAATCCGGATTAGTCGGTGCTAAAAATAAATAAATATCCAATGAAAAGCAATATGTAATTCAATATACAATGAAATCAATACTTTTTAAAGAAAATCTTTAACAAATACGCTTAAGATTAAGTTTTGGTCTCCCTATGTATTAACTTTTTTTTCCATTGAATTTCGACATATTTTGTACAGTCATTTTTCATATCCTCACAGCCATCAAGTAAAATGGCTGAACCTCCATTTTTTATTGCGTTTTTCACGATATCATAAGTTTCTTTGGCTTCTTGAGGACCTGGTCCGGCTCAATTGAATACAATATTTTTAGACTTTGAGAGGGTCGCATATATAGAGAGTTATTTTCTGAGACTTCAAGGAAGTATATTGACTTTTGTTTTCTCATTGATCCATTGAGTCTCATCAATTTTTGTTGCGTATGGGCTGTCTGAATTGGTATTCTTTTTTAAGTATTCTCCAACTGTTACCGGGTAAAAAAATCTTCTGATTTTTGGTTCAAAAAAATGTTCGGCAAATGTCAGATGTTGATGAACTGTTACATTTTCATTTTTGTGTCCTGCCGTAAAAAATGTCTTTAAGAAACATTTCTGTTTTGTTGAAATGGGCTCCACTGAACAAATTTAAAACGACAATTTCACCGGAGTTCAAGTCAAATGGTGTTATATAAAACGTATCGGTCTCTATTCCCTTATTTGCGATGAGCATTCTTTTATTATTTCAAATTACCATCTTACCATTTTGCACCAAAAGCAACAATCACAAAATAAATGAAAAGCATGATAATATTGGTCACAAGGTTGACTATAAAAAATGGTTTCAATGATCTCCATCCTTTCTGTTTTGTTTTCAATGAAAGCCAATAAAAAGGAAATTCAATGACTAAAGTAGCTAGAAAACTGCATAGAAATCCAATAAAGAAACCTCCCAGTTCATATTCGCCTACTCTTGATTTAATACCCCAAAAATCCGGATAGCCATTTAATAAAGAAAAGTGAGGGGCAATGAAGTAATAGCCTGCAAACATAGAAATGTAGTTAGCTGCAATGATCAGCCATTTTCTGTTCTGTAAGTTAAATTTGTCCAGAAGAAGCTTGCTTTCAAATGCTCCGATGATAAAGTTGATCCAGGTCAAATGTAAGAAGCTGAACCAGATCATGGGAGAACCTGCATTGGCCAAAAGAAAATTGGGAATTAATAAGAGAAATATCAGTAGGTAGTTTGGGGAAACGGTCTTTATCATATCATTAAAATGGATAAGCATGAATTTTGAATGGGGCAGTGTATCGTTTATGAAAGCCGGGTATTATTACCTATGTGTAAAAGTAATAAATTCTATTGAAATACTTACCAATAGGGGGTTGTGGAAATGATAATGCTAAATAAAAAATCTACTTTCAAAAAAACAGATTCATGTAGGTATAGATTCAATCAGGGCTTACAGTTTCTCTTCATTCCAGTAATAAGAATCAGGATACACTCTCGCTCCAAAAACTGCTGTTCCCACTCTCACAATCGTAGAACCTTCTTCAATCGCGGTTTCCAGATCACCGCTCATTCCCATAGAAAGTTCTTTCATTTCTACGTTGGGTATATTCTGACTGATGATTTCCTGCTGGAGGTTTTTCAGAATTTTAAAACAATGCCTTACTCTCTCTGTTTCTGCACTGAAAAGACCGATCGTCATCAATCCTTTGATCTTCAATGTACTGAACTCCGAAACTTTGCGGGTTAATTCTACAGCATCGTCGGGGTGTATTCCAAATTTGCTTTCCTCATTTGAAGTATTTACCTGGATCAGAACCTCAATGGTTTTTTCTTCAGATAAAAGCCTTCGATGCAGTTTTTCAGCAAGTTCCAGACGGTCGAGAGACTGTACACAGGCTACATCGTACTTTAAAATGTCTTTGACCTTATTGGTCTGCAGATGTCCTATGAAATGATTTTCATGCGGAGTGTCTTTCAGAGCTTCGTATTTATCTTTCAGTTCCTGAACTTTATTTTCGGCAATTAAAGTTTCTCCGTTTTCTAAAGCCGTTTTGATGTTTTCCGCAGAAACAGTTTTAGTAGCCAGCAGTAATCTGACCTCATCAGAGTTTCTTCCTGCTTTGTCACATGCTTTTTTTATTCTGTCGTTGATGATTTCAAGATTATGGAGGATGTCTTCTTTCATGGTTGTGTAATTTCCTGAGATTCGAGTTTTTTGATCAGTTCCGATTTTACGGATGTATAGGTGTGGTCTTTGGCTTCAGCAAAAGAAATATGATACTTGCGGTCTACATTTCTCAGGTCTTCAGGAAATTTAGACAATAGGTCGTCATAGAAAGTATCGAGAAACTCATTGGTGGGCAATTCATAGTTGATCTTCAGCTGGAAACGTCTCAGTAAAGCAGTATCAATGATCTCTGCATGATTGGTTGCACAGAGGAGCAGGGCATTTTCGGGATAATAATCGATCAGTTGGATCAATGTATTCACGAGCCTTCTCATTTCTCCCACATCCTTGTCATCACTTCCTCTTGCTTTTCCGATCTGATCCAGTTCGTCCAGAAAAAGGACAGATCTTTCTCTTGCGGCTTTATCAAAGATCATTTTAATATTCTGGGAGGTTTCCCCGATCCTCGAAGAAACAATATTGCTGAGATTCAGAATCAGGATGCTTTTTCCTAAAGCATTGGCAACGGCTTTTGCGGTCATCGTTTTTCCGCAACCGGAATTCCCCTGCAGAAGAATCTTATTGTTCACAGGAAGACCGTATTCCTGCAGTTCTTTGACATAAGTATGTTCTTTGATAAGCTGTGCCAGCTGATCTCTGTTGTTCTTACCGAGAAATACATCGTTGAGGGTTACTTCCTCCTTATCCTGAATGATGAGATTATACAGATTCATATTAAAAACTAAAAAAATTCTTATCACCACAAAGATAAGGCTTTATTGAATGAGGGCCGGGGACCTGAAACAGAATAATCGGGTAGGCCAGCGATAGGGGTAGGGGTGGAAGGATAGGGGTGTTTAAAAATTCCCACTGTGAGTACGGATGAAATGTTTAACCGAACAAGAAGTAGTTAATCAACGAGAGCTTCGGGATCTTAAGAGTAAGTTTAATTTCAGCGATAGATTCCGGCTTTTAATTTTTGGGTCATTTTGTTTCAAGACAAAAAAACATCAGAACTTCAGCAGTCTTATTATTTATTTTCAGTGCTTTAAAAAAAATGGTTTATCCATGTTTAGCAAAGGATTTTCTGATATTTCACAAGAAAAGCCGAACAATTTGTTCGGCTTGACTATTTGGATATATAAAATTTGCTATGAAATTCAATTTTAGAGGTTATGTTTTTAGGCCCTTTTACTCCAATGAGTAAAAGAGCAGCATCTGAATATTCAGATTAAAAACATAAACAATACAATTAATATAGATGTTCTATAAGATGACCTTATTTAGAACTTAGTTTCTTTGCTCTCTTTTTACTGTCATAAAGTAAGAAGCGAATACTACTACACATGTTGCGATTCCGATGTAAGTTACCATTTTTGTTTTATTTAATTATTTGGGATTATTTTATCAACTTTCTAATTGCAATATTACAGTTTTCAAATCACGTGCCAAAGTAAATAATCATGATGTATATCAGTGCTTTATGTGTTTATTATCTTAATTTTAACAGAGTGTTTGTTTACAAAAAATTAATATGTTTTTAGGAAATTATTAATATCTTTATTGTCTTATCTGTAAAAAATTAAAAAATCGACAATGGTTTGAACACTTCTATATTGGAGTTGATAAAACAAAAAATAAAGAATGTGCTGCATAATATTCGCTTTAATTCTTATTTTAAGAAATAAAATTTAGGGAGGTTGCGGGATTTTGATGTTAAGAAAACTTATTATTTGGACTAAAATTTTATTCCTGAATTTCTAAAAACTGACAAATTTTGTGTCATCAATTTGAAACTTTTGTCACATACCTATGAAATACTGACAGCTTTTAAAGTCCTGCTGTCAGACTTTTTATGACAGAAATATTTCTCAGACCTGTAATTGACTTAAAATAAATGCTTTGAAAAAAAAGCAAATGTATCAATCGCTACCTGAGCGTTTTGTCATACGGGAAGCCTTATTTTAGTGTTCAGGAAAGGATAGAGACAGGGCCTTAATTTGAAGCTGAATTTAGAAACTGGAATATCATTCAATGTCGATTTTGTCAGCCGTTTTCCGGTGAAAAGAAACAGCTTTTGCGTACTTTTGTACAAAACAACCTTATGGGACGAAGTTATATCTTTCTTGCTTTAGCCATTATCTTTGAGATCATTGCTACTACTTTTCTGAAGAAATCAGAAGAATTTTCAAAACTTTGGCCTTCCGTGGTTACAGTAGTAGGATACGCTGCTGCATTTTACTTTCTGAGCATTACGCTGCGCCATATTCCGGTAGGAATCACGTATGCCATATGGTCGGGTGTTGGGATTGTTTTTATAACCATGATCGGAATCATTGCATTTAAACAGGTTCCGGATCTGCCGGCAATCATAGGAATTGCACTCATCGTTATTGGGGTTATTGTCATTAATGTGTTTTCAAAAATGGGAACACACTGAGTTTTTAGTGGAAAGATTTAAGAAAGTAAAGAATTTGTCGTACTGTTCAATAGAAGTGGGCTTTAGCCCACTTACCTAAAAATAAGAAACATCCATTGGCTTTAGCCAAAATTTAAAATATGGTCATGGAAACCTTCAGAAATTATGGTTTTGTTTTTTCCAGAGCTCTTTAAAGGTTTCCAGAAAGTTAAAATCATTTTGCTCTAGGCTTTCCAAAAGGATTATAAGATACTCCGACATTGAAATAGAATGAGGGTTTATAACTGGCTTCAAAAATATAGTCCTTAAAAGACTCCTCCTTATCAAAAACTCTTGCACGGGGAACCGCTCTGATTCCCGTTTTTAAAGCACCTATAAAATTGCCGCCGAGATGATGCTCGTAAATAGCTCCGGAATTGATCTCCAGCTGACGGAATTCATAGGTCCTGTTATTCTTGTACAGATAAAAAGAGGTATTGTCCATTTCTGTTCCAAGAGAAATTCTGCCGTTAGCAAAAATGTCTTTTCTGACCAGTAGTTTTTTAGGAAGCAGGATATCAAGCACCCAGCCATTGTTGAATTTGTTTTCGTACGTAAAAATGGGAAGGATAGGAACCTGAGAACTGGGATCAATCAAACCGGCTAGTCCTACAACCATTTTTACTTTGGGTGTAGCTTTTAAAACTACAGAAGCCGTCACCATTCCTCTGATTCTTTCAAAATGCTGATCACTCCCATCCACAGAAGCTGTCGCCGTGTAGATAGCTGTTTTATTGAACAGTTTAGAAAAATAGTTGAAATTGACCGCTTCAGAATGATAATGAAAATTATTCTTTTGATTTGCTTCAGCAGTAATAGGTTCCTGTGTGTTAAATGAGGTAAACCTGTAGTTCAGAGATGTACTGAGCAGCCAGTTTCTTTTTTTTACAAAATAAATATTAGTACCGGCCTTCAGCTGCTGAAAGCTTTTCATTTTGTTTTCAGGCAGATCCTTTCCGTCAAGTTTTGATGAAAACTGAAAAGGCGCGGTTTGGCTAAAATCAATATACAGGTCCCTGTTCTGCGGGAATTTGTCCGCAATAAATGCTCTCACTTTAAGCGGAATGCTGTCTCTTTTTTGAGCATAGGCAATATTCTTTAATGGGAATATTGCAAGGGGAAGAAGGGCTCTTCTCAGTGTTTTCATAGTTTTATTTTAAGGGTTTGATCACGGATTGGAAAAAATTGAACAGAAATATCCTGTCATAAAATATCTCTATGCTGTTTTCAGTGATGAAATCAGTGTGATGAGCAGTATCATGAATAGGATCTTCTTCCACGAAGACAAACCAGAGCTCTTTAAGTTGGTTTTGTCTTTTAAACTCTTCAAAAGCATTCCAGTTGAATGGCGTAAAATGTTTGAGATCATAAAATAAAATTCCCTTTTTAATTCCATCTTCTTCTATAATATTAATAGGATGATGGATGTAACTTAAAATTCTGACATGAGAATGATAGCATTCCACAAAATGATGAAGGTCTATCAGCTGAATTACTTTTTCTTCCTGTTGTGATTCTGTCATATAAAAGCATTCTAAGGTTATTTCTTCGGTGAGTTCCTGAAAAACGGCTAATTCCATAAGCATAAAAAAAATTGAACTGGACAAAGAAAGAGAGAATAACACCGCACGAATTTTTTTTTATACCAAATGGCATTTATTTTATACGAAATCCAAAAGCTTTTTAAATTGGTATAAAAAAATACGGGGTTGGTATAATATTATAGGTATTCTTTACGTTATTCTCTATTTTTGTCTGTATTAAAACTCACAGAATACTATGGAAAACGGTGCAGAAAGATTTAGGGAAACGCTGGTCATGGACTTTCTGGTAGAAGACCGGTTCAGACTCCGCAGGCATGTACTGTTCCTTATTTTCTTCTTTTTTCTGCTGTACAGTGCACGATTCTGGCACTGGTATTCGGGAATCCATCAGTATTATGTTTTGTTATTCGTGTATACGGTCCTTATCGGAATGGTGTACATTAATATATATGTCCTGGTGCCTAAGTTTTTCTTTAAAACAAAATATATTACCTATCTCGCCTTACTCGTACTGATGGGAGTTGCAGGACTCAACATGATTGGCTACAGTTTTAAATTTTTCTTTGAAGATTTCAGAATAGAAAATATCAGGAAAGAAGGAGATAAAGGAAGTATTTATGAAGGGGTTCTGATGTGTGTGCCTATTATTCTGACCACTACAACAGTGAAGCTGCTTCAAAAATGGATCCATGACTCCAAAAGAATTACGGAGCTCAATAATCTTACCTTGCAGATGGAACTGAATGAACTTCGCAACCAAATCAATCCGCATTTTCTGTTTAATATGCTGAATAACGTAAAAGCTCTGACCAGAACAGATCCGGAAAAAGCATCTGTTGTGATCGTTAAATTGTCAGAATTTCTCCGGTATCAGTTGTATGAGAATGGCGAAGAAAAAACGTTATTGGTTTCTGAGATTGATTTTCTGTCCAATTTTCTCAACCTTGAAAAGATCAGACGGGATCATTTTTCTTTTGATATCAATGCAGAAACAGACAACAGAGCGATAAAAAGTACTTTTATTCCCCCGAATTTATTTACCACCTTTGTTGAAAATGCTGTAAAACACAGTGTGGATATCAGCAGTTCAGAATCTTATGTGAAAATAGATATTGGGGTAGAAAACAAAACGCTTCATTTTACCTGTACCAATTCCATGAACCCGAATCTTACCATATCTAATGCGAATTATGGTGGATTGGGACTGGCTAATATTAAAAGAAGACTTGAACTTCTGTACAATAATAAATTTGAACTTGATATTATTTCTGGGCCGAAAGAATATACTGTTAATTTAAAAATTCCTGTATGAATTGTATCATCGTAGATGACGAACCTCTGGCAAGAGCAGAAATGCGCTCACTGATCAATGAAACGTCAAAGACCGAAATCCTTGGTGAGTTTTCCAATGCACCTTCCGCCCTTGACTTTCTTAAAACCAATGACGTAGATCTTATTTTTCTGGATATCGAAATGCCAATGGTAACAGGATTGGAGTTCGCAGAGATGCTTCCGGGGCAGAGCCTGATTATTTTTACTACAGCATATGCGCAGTATGCTTTGAAAAGTTATGAGCTTGATGCCATTGATTATTTGTTAAAACCCATCGAAAAGCAACGACTCGAAAAAGCAGTTAATAAAGCCCTTCTTTACAAGGAGCTGCTGTCTAAGGATACCGTAAAAAATACAATAGAATCTAATACTAAAGATTTTTTGTTTATAAAAGCAGACCGGAGATACTATAAAATCAATTTTACAGACATTAAATTTATTGAGGGTTTAAAAGACTATGTCGTTATTTATACCCAGCACCAAAAGCTTATTACAGCTATGAATTTAAAAACCATACACCAGAAGATTCCATCCGATTCTTTTGTTCGGGTCAGTAAATCGTATGTGGTCAACATTGATTATATTGATTCATTCGACAATCACAATATCTATATCAATGATTCGGAAATTCCTTTGGGAGAAGTATATAAAACTGCTTTTTTTGTCAGATATTCAGGCGGCTCATTAAATCCTGAATGATAAGGTATTGATCAACCGCCCTTGCCTGTTGTAGGATTTTAATCTTCGAATAGGTGTCCGGCAAAAGGATTGTCTACCAGCCATAACCAGATTCCTTCCTCATTTTTCTTCATCATACAGGTGGTTGCTCCCTTCATTTCGATGGGGGTTCCATCAGGTGAAAAGGCTTTTAGCATCCATTGATCAACCCATATTGCGAGATCGCCGACAATGGTAAGCTTTTGTTTGTTTCCCTGTATGTCCGGTTTCCAGTTGCAAAGATGTTCCAACGGTTTTTTTATATTTTCGGGTCCTGAAATTTCCTCGCCGTCCCGATCAATATAGATGGCTTCCTGGTCAAAACAGCTTAATGCACCATCCAGATTACCCGTGACGATACAGTGTCTGAAATATTTTACGGCACCTGCAGGATGGGTTCTGTCAAAATTTTCTGTCATTTTTATCTCTTTCGTCCTGTAAATCTGATCACTGATCCTGTTCCGTTATGAAATAAACCCTCATTAAGTTCTACTTCTGTTTCTTCAAGTTCAATAATATCGTAGTTGGGGAAATCAGCCTTGATCTCATCGATCGAAAATAATGATCCAATATCTTTCGGACCACCCACTTTTTCGTTTTTCAAAACATAGTCAAGATGATTTTTACTAAAAGCTTCAAAAATAACCAGTCCTCCTTTGCGCAGATACTGATCCAGCGCTGTATGAATAAACGACTTGATATCAGCAGGGAAGTGAGCATAAATAAGAGCAATAACTTCAAATTGTTCCGTATGGAAATCCAGTGTTTCCATCTCGCCCACCTGATAGTCGATCTTTACATCATTATTTTTTGCAAGCTGCAGGGCTTTGTTTTTTCCCTCTTCACTGATGTCAAAAGCAGAAACTTTCCAGCCAAGCTTTGCGGCGAAAACCGCATTCCGTCCTTCACCTTCAGCAGGAAAAAGGATTGTTCCGGGAGTGAGCTTCTCCAGTTGTTCTTTTAAATAATTATTGGGTTCTGTACCGTATGCGAATTCGTCACTGCTGTATCTTTCATTCCATCTGTCTAGCCAAATGTTGTCGGTCATGGTATAAGGATTTTAGTTTTGTTGTTATTATGGATTCATCAGTCGACGATGAATCAGAACATATTGAAGGCCCAAATATAGGAAGTTTCCAACCTTTTCCGTGAATGTAAAAAACACTGTTCAAAATAGATTCTATAAATGAGCTGTAAAGAACTAATAAAGTTTTTGATCCTTTTCACAGTAAAAGCTTCGCCGTTTTCCCAATCCGGTTTGTTTTTTTACCAGTTTTCCGCCACATTTCGGACAGATCTTTCTGGTGTGAACCTGCCAGTGTTTCTTTAAAACAAATTCCCTTTTCCATTCAAGAAAGTCAAAACTGTAATTTCTGGCTTCAGCAATCAGCTCCTTCAGTTTTTTGGCGGGTAATTTGCCAATCAGGCTTTCAGGCTGAACACCAATTCTGAACAGAACTTCATTTTTAATGATATTTCCAACTCCGGAAAATATATCCTGATCCATCAAAGCATCGCAGACCATCATCTCAGGTTTGGATTTCAGCTTCTTTTTTGCTTTTTCAGTATTCCAGTCATCACTCATAATATCAGCTTCCCAATCGATCGAGGATAAAAATTCAAGGTCTACAGATTTTACCGAACAGGTATAAAAGTACATACTTCGGGTTTCGAAATGGAGGGATAAACGCAGACTTTTATCTGGTTTTGTCTGTTCATCAATGCTATAGGATCCGAACATGAGTAAATGAATCCGGACTGCCATATTATCGAAAACAAGATAAGTCTGCTTTCCGAAAGTACGCACCTCATGAAGGGCTTGCCCAATCAGTGGTTCCTTATCGAATTTGGCATTACTTGAAGCTTCTGTCACGGTATTCCCGACAAAAGGCAGCAGGTTTTCTTTCATTAAAAGTATGGATGGACCTTCAGGCATGGTTTTGCTTTTCAATAAAAGTTCAAATACTATTCCGTAAAAATAAAATTTGGAGTAATTTTGAAAAATGATGAATTTAAACCAGATTTACACGAATCAGCGTACAGGGAATAACCCACATACTAAGGCTTCAAGAACTGATTTTCAGAGAGATTTCGACAGAATTATATTCTCTTCGGCATTCAGAAGGCTGCAGAATAAGACCCAGGTTTTTCCTCTTCCCGGAAGTGTTTTTGTACACAACAGGCTGACGCACTCGCTGGAAGTTTCGTCAGTAGGGCGTAGTTTGGGAAGTATTATAGGAGAATTTATCTTTGATACTTATAAAAATGACCTCACAGAAGATTCCAAAAACTTCTATCTTCATAATTTAGGAAATGTGATTGCCGCTGCATGTTTATGTCATGATGTAGGAAATCCAGCATTCGGACATTCAGGGGAAGATGCCATTGCCAGCTATTTTGAAAGAAATGAAAAAGACCTGAAGCAGAAGTTCAATGAAAAAGAATGGGCGGATCTGGTGAATTTTGAGGGAAATGCCAATGCGATAAGAGTTCTGGCTCAACGTCAGCAGGGAAAAGATGAAGGAGGAATTCAGCTGACTTTTTCTACACTGGCCAGTATAGCAAAATATCCATGTGAAGCTGTGGCCAAGAAAAAAGGAATCATCCACAGAAAAAAATTCGGGTTTTTCCAGAATGAAAAAGATATCTTCCTGGAAATTGCAAAAGCAACACATTTAATTGTCGAAAACGAAGAACCTTATATATTCAAAAGACATCCTTTCGTATGGCTTGTGGAAGCAGCTGATGACATCTGCTATAATATTATTGATATGGAAGATGCCCACAGATTGGGAATCGTATCCACGTCAGACTGCGAAAACCTGTTCTTTGAACTGATCAGATCCGAAAGCAGCGATATGGATAAGGTGAAAAATAAGCTGGCTTCCATTTCCAATGAAAATGAGAAAATTTCCTATCTGAGAGCGAAAGCCATTAATGCGCTGATCAACAAATCCCTTGAGATTTATAAGCATAATTTTGAAACTATTCTTCAGGGAAATCTGGACAATGGACTTCTGGATATTTATAAATCCGAAAACCGTGCCCTGCAGGATATCGAAGCATTCTCCATCGAAAAGATCTACAATCACAAAGCCGTAGTAGAAATTGAAAATGCCGGATATAATGTAATGTATGAGCTTCTTGACCATTTTATTCCTTCCATTCTGAAACCTGAAGACGAAAGAAAATCTTATGATAAAAAAGCACTGAAGCTCCTGCCGAAACAGTTTGTTTATGAAGAAGGAACAGACTACCAGAAGGTGCTTGGCGTCATTGATTTTGTATCAGGAATGACAGATAATTTCGCAACCGATCTTTACCGAAAAATTAAAGGAATTGATATAGGAATGACCGTGTAAAATATCAGGATACAACCCAGTCAATTTCATCTCTTGGAAGATTCAGAAAGGGAAAATGACTTTTATATCTGTATGAAATTTAGAGTATTAAAAAATGATAAAAGCGGGCTTTAGCCCGCTTTTATCATTGATGCATCCGATCTGTATCAGATCGGACATATAATTCCTGAACATTACTGACAGTTTGGACATATTCCGGAGACTGTCAGATTGATCTTATGAACCTTATAGCTTACAGGTAATTTAATTTTCGGTTCCACATCCTCTACACACGTCACTGTCTTACACTGTTCACAGCTGAAATGCAGGTGATCGTGATGGTGGATTTCCGTGGTGCAGGTATGACATTCCGCGTACTTTATGGTGCCGTCAATATCTACTACTTTATGGATGATGCCTTCATCCATTAATCGTTCAAGTACTCTATAAGTGGTTACGCGGTCGCAGAGTCCATCCAATAGAACCTGCAATTCCGCATGAGACAAAGCAACTCCGGATTCGTGGATGAGCCTTGTTATTTCTTTTCTCGCTATTGTATTTCTAGACTGTTTCATGATTTCTGAATAAATTTCAATATAATTAATGCCATATTGTTGCAGTAACAAATATAATCTTTATTTTTGAAACATTATTGCATTAAAGAAAGCGATAGAGCATATAAATCAAACACTATATAGGTTATGATCAGGATTGAAAATACTAGTAAATCATACAACGGGAAACAGGCTGTGACAGGGCTTTCCTTATCAGTAAAAAGGGGTGAGATCTATGGACTTCTCGGTCCGAATGGAGCAGGAAAATCCACGACAATGAATATGCTGCTGGGTTTCTTACAACCCGATTCGGGAATAACACTCCTTGATGGGATTGATACTGGTGCAGAAGCAAAAAAGGCAAGAGCTATAACAGGTTACATTCCTGAAAATGTGAATCTTTATCCCTATTTAACGGGGCTGGAGAATCTTTATTATTTCTGCAAACTGGCAGGTAAAAATTACAGTACAGAAGAACTTTCCGATATTCTTACCGGTTGCGGACTTCAAAAAGATTCACATCATAAGAAAGCAGGAGCTTACTCCAAAGGAATGCGCCAGAAAGTAGGTATTGCCATTGCCTATGCAAAACAGGCAAGGGTGTATTTATTGGATGAACCGGCAAGTGGTCTGGATCCTCTGGCCAGTAATGAACTTTCTGCTTTACTGAAAAAACTGGCGGAAGAAGGTGCTGCCATACTCATGGCATCTCATGATATTTTCAGGGTCAGAGAAACCTGCAGCCGTATTGGAATTCTTAAAAGCGGGATTTTAGTCAAAGAAATGAATACATCGGGAGTAACGGCAGGGGAGCTAGAGACGATATATCTGAATTATATGCAGGGCTGATTCTGTTGGGTATCCTTAATTGTTCTTCCTAATTCACACAAATTTTATCCTCATTATTGAAGCAAAAAAAATATTAAATTATTTAATGCAACAATAGTGCATTATTTAAAAATATGATTACTTTTGCTACAATGTTGCAATAGCTGTTTTAGAAAAGCTATTTTATTCTGTTTCCTTATTACGTATGAGATTATTGAAGTTCAGATTAAAAGAGTATTGCAGGGTGAAATGATCAAAAGTGAATGAATGACTGATTTAAAGATAACGTTTTTAGTGGCTAAACATGAGTTTAGAGCGTTTCAGGAAAATGGGCTGAAAATATTTGTACTGTTTTATGTGCTGATGGTTTTGGGAGTTTGGGGAAGCAATTATGTACAGCTTAATATTTCTTCTGTTAAAAACAGAGAAGCTAAGGAAGCTATTGATAAAGAATGGAAAGATCAGGACCGGAGCAATCACAGTGCCGCTCATTGGGGTACTTTCCTTTTTAAACCTGTAAGTTATCTTTCCCTTCTGGAATCGGGAACAGCCATTTATTCTGAAAATTATTATAGAGTAGAGGCGCATAAGCGTCCACAGATACATTCTAACAGACTGCCGGATCTGGAGGCTTTTATGAGGAGACCAGACCTTAATACTGCATTCTTTTTTCAATGGTTGATGCCATTATTTGTTATTGGTTTAGGATTTTCGTGCATCTCATCCGAACGGGAGAAAGGGTTTTTGAAACTCTTGTCCGTGCAGGGTGCTTCTTTGGGACATCTGGTCTGCGGAAAATTCATAGCACTTTATCTGGCAGTTCTGTTATTTACCGTTCCTCCATTCGCTGTTATTTTGACAGGTCTGGTTTTTGAAAACGAACCTTTCAACCATTTGGTGAGGGCCTTATGCTGGTTCAGTTTATATGCTGTCTATTTCTTTCTTATTTGTGGAGTGGTTCTCTTAATCTCTGTTTTCAGCCGCTCGTCGTGGTCTTCGCTGATGACGAATATTACCGTGTGGATTCTTTGTATTCTTCTTATTCCAAAATTCAGCAGCTCAGCAGCAGACGGTACATACCCGCTTCCTTCCTACCATGAATTTGAACATAACATCAAAACAGGGTTCGACAAAGGACTCGGTGATGATGGCACTTACACGGTAAGATCTGAAATGTATCTGAATAAACATCTCAATCAGTTTAATGCCAAGACAATCAATGAACTGCCGGAAAATATCCGTTTTGCTCTTGATCTGATACAGGCTGAAGCATATGAAAATAAAGTGAATCGTTTGTATTCCGGACAGATTGAAAGAAAATTTGAACAGCAGCAGCAGTTAATGGATTATATGGGAATTATCAATCCGTTTATTGCGGTACGACAATTATCTATGGGCTTTACCGGAACTGATGTGTACCATCACATAGATTTTTTCAACAAAGCTGAGCTCTATAGAAATGATATGATGAACAGGTTGAATAAAAGAGAATTACAGCTTGCTGTTTCAGATCAGAACCACGAAAGCAATAGAAACTTCTACAAAAGCCTTCCGGACTTTCATTATGAATATCCGACTGCCGGAGATGTGATCCTGCATCATATCATTTCGGTTTTGTCATTGCTGTTCTGGATGATCCTTTTGATGCTGTCCTTCAGATTTATTATTAAACGAAATAATTTTTAAACCAATGAAGGATAATTTTAAGTCAATGAAGGATAAGATGATGCTGTTAGTATACGAATGGAAACATATTTCCCGGCAGCCCGCGGTGTGGATCCTGTTTTTTTTCTTCTTTGTAATTGGAGGTTACGCCATTTATTCAGGAAATGTATTGACGCGAAAGAAACTGGCTGCGATTGAGGAGGCAAAGAAAGAATTCGCCAAAGATTATCATACTGCGCTTAAAGCTTTTGCAGATACTGGAAGTGTAGACAAGAAACAGCAGGCGGACAATGCAGGGAATCCATACGTTATCGATTACAGATATCCACGTATTGCTTATGATAGGCCGTATCCTTTAACGGGTCTGGCAGCTGGCATAAAAGATATCACTCCGGTTACAGAAAAGGTAAATTATTATATAGATTATGCCGTTATAGACAGAGAAATGATCAATCCTTCCATACTCTTTGAGGGGAGGTTAGACCTGGTATATGTCAATTTGTATTTAATACCGTTGCTAATCATTGTTTTGGTGTACAACACGATCTCTTCGGAAAAAGAAAAGGGAATCAGTAATCTTTTGATCGTTCAGGGAGGGAGCTTAAAACGGATCCTTTTTGGAAAACTTCTGACCCGTCTGATCATGGTTTTTTGGGCATCTTTAATTTTGAATGCTTTGGGCATGGTGCTTTCTCCGTCAGGTTTTCCATCGGCAAAGGATGCTTTTCTTTGGTTCTTTTTACTGTTCTCGTATTGTGTTCTCTGGATATCTATTGGTTTTGTGATTATCTCTCTGGATAGAAACAGTGTGTTCAGCTTGTTTTCTTGCATGGGATCATGGATTTTTTTACTACTTCTTTTACCATTGATTATTAACAAGACGGCACAATGGCAGCATCCTTCTGATCTTAAACTTCTGGACCTTGAAGAAAAAGACAGACACATCAGTGATGAAGTATGGGCTATGAAACCTAAAATGGTGGTCGGCAGTTTTTACCGAAACTTTCCGGGATATGCCCCAGCGTATCGTCCTGCAGATACCCTTGATAATCAAAATGATGCTTTTTTTGCAGGATATTATGACATCAAACAAAACCGGATGAAAAGAGTCATCGATTCTTTATGGGATGGAGATAAAAAAGCTAATCAAACCGCATACCGGCTCATCAGATATAATCCTGTTCAAAGTACAGAACACCTTTTTACCCTTTTAGCACGCACAAGCCGCTCAGACTATTCAGACTATAAACAGGACGTCAGCGATTTCCAACGCAGATGGCAGACTTATTTCTATGACAGGGTTTTCTCGATCAAAAACGGAAAAAGAACACTGTCTAAATTCTCACCTGAAGAACTGAAAAAACTACCCGTTTTTACCATTAAACATCATGAAGTCAGAACAGCAGAATTCATTTATGGTATGTTGTTTCTGTGGCTTGTAAGTATAGTTTGTTGGGCCGGAGGATTATTAATGATCAGAAAATTTAAACAATAAATATTGAAAAAATGAAGAAAAATTACGTCCTGCTGACAGCAGCCCTTTTGGGGACGTTTTCTTTGGTCCGGGCGCAGGAAAAGAAAGATTCTCTGTCTGCAAAGAATATCGATGAAGTAGTATTAACCGCCATGAAGCAGATCAAAACAGACAGTCTTTCCGGAAATCTGAAACGGAATGACAGGCTGCTGGAAATTCCTCAGAATATTGTGAGTATTAAAAGCAACCTGCTCAATCTTCAGGGCGCGTTTGATGTTCAGGATGCGCTTAGGAATGTAAGCGGGATTTATATCGGCGATGCTACCGGAGCAGGGAATGTCTTTGCAGGAACCTACAATACACAGTTAAGAGGATTTAGTCCAGTCAGTACTTTCAGGAATGGATTGCCTTCTTTTGCCGGGGGGCTTTCGCAGGAAGATGTTGCTTTAATAGAGCAGGTGGACGTCATCAAAGGGCCGGCCGGATTTATCAATTCGATGGGAACCGGTGGCGGATCTTTGAATATCAATACGAAAGCTCCCCGGTCCGTCCGAATTGGTGAAGCCAATATAGCGGCAGGAAGTTTTGGATTCTACCGGGCTGCTGTGGATCTGGGAAGTGCTGTAAAAGACAAAGGGTTCTCTTTTAGATTTAATGCTGCTTATGAGTCACAGGGGTATTATGCTGATTATGCAAAACGGCGGAAATTTGTAGTTGCCCCTGTTATTCAATATAATATCAGTAAAAATACATTCTTTCTGGCGGAGTGGAATATGATCCTGGGAAGAGCGCTGGAATCAAGTAATTTTATTCAGTATGAAACAGAAACTACGGTACAGAAACATCCGTGGAAGGCTAATTATCAGGGTGATCCAAACCTACCCACTTCCAGGCTTAATGAACATTACGGAAGATTGGTGTTCCATCATAACTTTAATGACCGTTGGAAAATAGTTTCGCAGTCTTCCATTAAAAGTACACCATTGGACCAGTGGAGCCTTTTGGGAGGGACGGCCAGCTACAATCCGCCAATGTTTGATGACGAAGGCAATGCACTCCGTTCCAGTTTCAGAAATAAACAAAAATATCTTACCTATAATACGCAGCTCTTTGTAAGCGGAAGCTACAACATCACTCCAAATATTGTTCATACAGTACTTGCCGGAGCAGATTTTAACAGCAGCAAAAGTGATACAGAACATATTCAGGGAGCTCATGAATTTGTCTTTAACCGAAACCTTCTGAACTATGGGATAGACCGTGATCTGCTGATTGAGCCCGAAACGGATGATCAGATTGATTATACTACGTCGAAAGATAAAACGTTAGGAGGCTATGTATACAATAATTTTAAATTCTGGAACCGGCTGTTTGTTGATGCAGGATTCAGGTACAGTAAAAACACGCGGGACCGCTATCTTAAAGGACCGTATAATCCGGACGGTGAAAACAAAACTTTTAGACATCATGCATTCAATCCCAGGGTTGGGGTAACGTATATGATTCAGAAAAATTTCGCTGCCTACTTCTCGTATGATCAAAGTTTTGATCCTATGGCGGGAACCGATCCGCAGGGTAAAGAATGGAAACCTCTGGAAAGCTATAATACGGAAATTGGGCTGAAAAAGGATTGGTTTGAAGGACTGTTATCCACTTCAGTGAGTGCGTACAGAATTATCAGGAACAATTCATTCTCGCAAAATCCTGCCACCGGACTTATGACCCAGCTTAATCAGGTAAGAAATAAAGGAATCGAGATCGATGTGATCGGTTCTGTTTATCCCAATATCACGCTGACGGCCAATTATTCATATATCAATTCTGTATACTCAAAAGATCCGTACGCGTCGGAGCTTGTTGGGCAAAGGTTTTCAAGTGTGCCGAGACATCAGATCAACACATGGGTAATGTACAAATTCCAGAAGGGAAAACTCAACGGACTTTCTCTGGCGTTGGGGGAGACGGCTGCATTAGTCCGCGAAACAGACGTGCCCGGAGTGCGTATTCCCGATTTTGTAAAATTTGATGCCAGCATCATGTACCAATATAAAAAGTGGTTTGTCCGCGGGATTTTAGATAATCTGCTGAATAAACGATATATCACCGATGGAAATGTAAATGCGAGATATAACGCAGACTGGACTGCGGTAGTAGGAGAGAGGTGGATGTACAAAGAAAGTAATCCCTTCAATTTTAAATTGCAGTTCGGGATTAAATTTTAACATTTAAATGCAACTTTGTTGCAATAAAAAATGTATCTTTACAACAAGGGAAAGCCGAAAACCTTAAAAAGAGTAGGCCCAATTAAAAAATGTTTTATTATTATGGAAAACAAGAAAAAATTAAAACTTAACATCGAAGATCTTAAGATTGAAAGCTTCGTAACAGCTCTGGACAAAGATTTGTCTGCGAAATTACAGGGTGGTTTAGGAATTTCTCCTGCAGGAGAACATGATCATCCTACTCATACAATAAAAACTCAGGACAGACTTCACGTTTGCGGAACTGTTCAGTGTTAATTCGGGAAAGAGAATTTCAGGGCTGCTTTATTCGTAAAGCAGCCTTTTTTTGTACCTTGAATTTCCGTCACAAAAGCCGTAAAGTTTTAATATCCTTTTAACTCCAGTGAATCTTCGATTTTTGTTTTACATAAAATAGTTTACACAAATCTTTTGTAGGATAATTTTATTTCCTTTGTTACTCAGCAATTCTTATGAAGAAGTTGTTCAGCAACTCCATAATCTGTTCATATAACTTTTCTTTCATCACTTCTTTTTCTCCTTCCAAATAATGAAAATGCTGTGTCAATTCTTCTATACTTAATGGATTTTCTAACAATTGAAGGATCAATGCTGGAAAAGGCTCAAGCAGAAGGTGAAATATTTCCTGATCTGTACTATAAAAAACGTTTGTATATGAATCAGGCTCAGAATGCTTGTGATTTTCTTCTTTCCAGTTCCATCGGGATTCACACAGATCAATAAAAGGTGTACGGACAAAACGCTTGTTCCGGAGATTAACGTCCGAATTTTCTGAGAATTCAATTAATTCCTTTTTCAGTATGATCAGCCGGGTTTGAAAACAAAGGGTTCCTTTATGTTTCTTGCGGATATTAATTTTAAAGGTTTCAAACTGATAGATATCCAAAACAAAAACAGCATCATTCCTGGTTAGAGTTTTTATGATATTCAATACGTTATCTCCAAATTCTTCAATATTGTTGGCACTGTAAATGGATTCCTGCGGTGTGATAAAAGTATTTAAAACCTTAAGTGTTTTGGGATAATAACGTTCAAAAAACACTTTTTTTACTTTGATATTTCTCAGGATAGGTTGAGTTCCTGTTTTATGCTCAGGCAGTTCCGGATGAAGAATAGAATTGAACGTTGTACCTTTTATAATTTGAAGTACAGAAAGTCCGATTCCCGCGGTACCGGTCATGAGACCGAGGTCCTCACTCTTTTGAACGCCCCATTCAGAATGCCCGTGATTCCTGCTTTTGTTTAAACCTTCCTGAACAATTGCTGTAGCGAGACCTAAGGCTTCTTTGTTTCTAAATGTTTCTTTATACTGCAAAAGAAAATCTGAGATTCCACCATAACCGCTGAATAGGATGTGGTTTTGTTTGGATCTTGTTAAAATATCCTTTTTACATCTTTCAAATATTTTTTTGCAGTCTTTTTTATAGGTAGGATTATCCGTTATCATGAATGCTGAAATTCTTGCATTGCCAATCCCGCAGGCTCCATGGGCCCAGGCATTAAGATTAAAATCTTCTTTAAGAAAAGTGCTTTTATGCCAATCGAACAAATCGGGAAGTCTATTTTTTGATTCTTCCCATCTCAGATCCATCCAGTTGTTTTGAGCTGAATCATAATAGAGGTCTTCGTAACGGAATGCCTGCTCGGCCAACCAAATGAATTCATCGCTATTAAAATACTTTCCAAGCTGCAGCAGAGTAAAAGCAATTCCCGAATTGCCATGTGAAAATCCACATAAAGCATCCATCGAAAGCAGACTGTTTCCCCATTTGATCCCGGATTCTGCCACCAGCGATTTTTCCAAAAGAGTAGTGACCAAAACCACGATATCATCACACAATTTCTGATCTTGGGTACAATGATAAAGGGTACAGACAGCTATGATAATACCTGATATTCCAATCAGCATATCCTCAGTTTTTTCTGCCAGAATTTTTTGTCTGTAAAAATCATACACTTCAGAAGCTTGTTGAAGATATCCTTCATTTCCGGTGACCCGAAAAAGCTCCAGACCCAAATAAATAACGCCGCTTATCCCATCGTAAAGACTTGGATTTAGCATATTGTTGTGGGTGCAGTAATGGTATATTTTTGCAAAAGCTCCTTCTGCAGTTGTCAGATCATTTTTCTTTCCGGCATGTTCATAAAGGGCCAGGAAGAACCATGCGATACCTGCCGTTCCATTCCACAATGAAGGGTTGAACGTCAAAGAAAATGTTCCTGTATTTTGGTTGTGGGAGTTTGTTTCCCAATAAAAACCGTTTTTGTCCTGCTTCATTTTTGACAGGAGAAATTCACTTATTTCATCCAATCCTGATTGCAGCCCGTTAAGTTCCTGGTTGGTTATCATAGTTTTGTATCAAAGGGATGGTTTGCTTAATTAAAAAAAGTAGGTAGGATTCTTCAGAATTGATGATCCCTAAACGGTTATTGGTCATGTGAATAAAGCTGAGAAATGCTTCGTTCAGGGCATTTTCGGGTAATTGAGACTGAGTATATTCTTTCCAAACCTCATGATTTACTTTAAGAAATTGAAGGATAAAAGGATCCGTTGTAGTGTCGAGCGCGGTCCAAAATTCTGAGACCCTTTCATATAATAAAGTTTGATAGACCTCAAACTGCTGTTGAAAAGCCGACAAAACTCCCATCCTGTTTTGCTCCTCTTCATCCGCATCTTTGGAAACAGGGAGCGGTAACCAGCTCTGGATAAATTGATCACAGAGCTGCTGACTGTAAATTCGTGATAATCCCATCCCTTTAAAAAATGCAAAATGGGTTTTAAGAGCCAAAAGGTATCTTTCGGACGCTGTTAATGAACTGTTTTGCACTAAATTATGCAGAACCAACCGGGATGATGCGTCAAACTGACTTTCTGCAAAGAGAATGGTATCTGCATTTCCATACCTTTTTGTTTCGGGAATATATAGAGCTTCCTTTACTGTAAGATTAACTCCGTGATGTTTTTCATAAACTGAGATCTGATCTTTTAATACAGAGATAAATACAGAAGATTCTTCATCAGATAAAAGCAGCCGTAACCGGATATGATAACCGTTTTCGAAATAACGGATGAAGAAAAACTTTACTTCTTTTTTCAGCTTTTCTTCGATATTCTCAAGTGATGGATGTACAATTTCTTTCAACAGACTATCTGCATCACCATTATAATACAGATACCAGGTATTCCAGATTTTCTTCATCATATTAAAAATTATACCATTGGATCAAATGTTCGGCGACTCTTTCCTGAGAGCTGTTCACAGAGGGAAGGGCTTCTTCCAGATAAATATGAGATCCGGCCCGATTGAGTAGTTTGGTAAACAGATTAAAAAGTAAAGGCTGTTCAAAACCTATAAACTGAGGTTTGTAATCATCCCTGGTTCCCGTCGTTTTTTCGGATGAATGATCTTCAGGAATATAGGAAGACTGCAGATACAGAAATACTGAAGAAGGCAGGTTGTTATCCAAAATCCACTGGTGGAAACGTAAAAAGTAAATACTGTCATTTTCATCTTTATTTTTTTTGGGAACAGTAGTTAGACTGATCAGCCACCCTTTACGGCGGAGTATAAGCTTCTCTTCAAAGACAACCCGTGGAAATATCTTAATATTTTCCTCTTTATATTGTTTTGAGTAATGATGATCAATTGACCGGATAAGTGGGAAATAACTTATGGATGTACAGGGGTTGAAAAGAGACATAAGCTGATAAAGATTGGACCTGTTTGTGATGGTTTCCAGACACAGGTCGAATGCATAGATCTCTTTATTCAGGACATTGTCTATCAAGAAGAGCGTATCATTATTTGAATGATAACCAACAGATATCCGGTCCAAGGGAATTTGCTGGGATTTTTTCATTTGTGTATTAGAGGCAGGCATTTTTACTTCATGATCCAGCAAAGGCGGATGAATATTGGCATTAAAACTGGAATCATCATTCAGTTCAATGAGTAGGTGATCCGGAAATAAACGATTGTTGTGCTCCTTGTGTGCTTCTGAAATTTCAGGGTCAAATAAATGAAGAAACCTGCCGCTCATCTTTCCCATTCCCTGCATCAGTCCATTGACAACAGCTTTTGTACCCGTTTGTGATTCCTGATCAAAAAACTGGAGAAAGGCTGATCCGGTTGGAGATGAATGACTGGATAAAGGAAGATGGACTAAACTATTCTTCTGAATATTGATCTCATCAGTCTGCGGGCCGTTCTGCTGAAGATCTTTCCAAAATACATCAGACCATAAGTCCACTGAATCCAATTGATTTTGATCTTTTTTTTCAGATTCATTTTGATGACGGTAATAGTCATGGTAAAAAGTCATTAGCGGAATACTTTGATTTTTGCTGTATTTTGAAATGAAAAAGTTTTTGGCGTTGCTTTTCTCCTTGCCCCGGATATCAAATGAAGTTAGACCGTTCGTCAGATCGGATAACAATTGTCCCAGGTCGCGAACCGTACTTTCAGAAACCGGATTGATCTGACCGGTGTATGTGTCCTCATAAATAAATCCTTCCTGACGGTAGTCAACCGGTAAATAAGGTAATTTTTCAAAACCATGTCCATTTCTATACTTTTCAAGGATCAGATCAAGTATCTTTTTTATTTCTTCTTTCGGAAGCTTTACGATATCTGATTGGTTTTCAAGTTCTGAAATGGTGCTGTCAAATAGCTTTGAAGTATTTTTCAAAAGAATTTCCCGTTCTGAAATTGCAGCTGTTCCAAATTTATTTTTAGCCTTCTGTAGATTTGAAACAAGTTCGTAAAGCTTTGTGACAGCCTCATTGTTTTCCTTATGTTGTTTTAGAAATGTCATCAGATAAATATCCCAGTCCGGATCAATTTCGGAGCATTCCAGGGTGAGTTCCAGAAATCCTGAATCGATCAGCTTTAAAACATAATGCCTTAATTCTGAAACATCCGCTTCAATGTGATTTGAAAGAAGCTCAATGAAAGAAGACAGCGAGATACTTTCTTCCGAACCGTTGATTAATTCTTTGATATACTGATTGACTGCAGTGGCCTGAATTTCCTGAAAGACTTCAATATTAGCACAATTCATCAGAAATTTGAAACGGCCATCATGTTCGGTCATGCTGCTATTGGTACTGACAAACAATAAACCCTGAAGATCTGAATGTCTTTCCATCAGTTTTTTAATGCGTTTCAGCAGTTTATTATTCAGCCGTATTTTGCAGTCTATAGTTTCCGGAACTGACGAATGATGCAGCTCTTCATCACCTGTCATTTTGGTTATCCCTAAGTAAGTGAAGGTACTGAATGGAGACGTTTTATAAGCCATCCGGGTGAGGTAACGCAGAACACTGAATTCAATCCGCTCGGTGTCTTTGTTGAGTGATTTCACACCGGTATTGGTAAAGCTGTCCAGCTGATCATATAAATCTTTACTGGAAAGCAGCACTCCGTTTCTGAATGGATATTGTCCGGTCAGTTTTTGGATATCCAGTCTGTGGGACCATAAATGATCATTGAAGTTCTTTTCCCAGTGCTGTTCATATTCTTTATATTTTGCGACAGCATTCTGCCATTCTTCCCATGAATTTTTGAATGCATTAAAAGTTTCTGAGGGTATTTTTTGTGCTAAAATATCTGTGTTTTGCCTTCCATTGTATACCGAACGTTTAAGATTCAGAAGAAGCTTTCGTTCCAGATCATCAGAAGACTGTTCAATCAGGGTATAAAGTTCATCGCATAACTTTTTATTGCTGTTCTTATGATCCTCGGCTGTCATTTGCCACTGATTCAGCTGATCACCAATTTCCGGAATTTTCAGTGTATTTAAGGTTTGTACAGGTAGTGCGGCAAAACGTGTAAAAATATAGGGTAAAATAGTCAGGCTCATGTTCAAAATTTATTTTCCGAGTTCAAGTTGATTTTTAACTAAATTATAGTAGGCTCCTTTAGAGTGTGTTAAAGTCTCATGCGTACCCCGTTCTACGATATATCCTTTGTCCAGAACGATGATATGATCAGCATGGACAACGGTGCTCAGTCTGTGTGCAACGATGACCACAGTTCTTCCCTGAAAAAAATTATTCAGGTTTTCAACGATCAGTTTTTCATTATTGGCGTCAAGAGAATTGGTCGCTTCATCCAGAAATATATAATCAGGCTGGCGGTAGATCAGACGGGCAATGAGCAGACGCTGTTTCTGCCCCTCGCTCAACCCGATTCCTTCACTTCCGATAAGGGTCTCATAAGAAAAGGGAAGACTTTCAATAAACTCATGCATATTGACCATCTGACAGGCGTTTTTTACCCGGAGCTTATCCTTTTCAGGACTTCCAAGCCAGATATTTCCGGCTATTGTATCTGTAAACAGGAATGAGTCCTGCATCACGGCCCCACATTGTTTCCGTAAACTTTTGGCATTAATCATTTTCAGATCCTGACCTCCAAAAATAATCACCCCCTGAGTGGTTTGGAAAAATTTGAGAAGTAATTTCAAAAGGGTTGTTTTTCCGCTTCCGCTCATTCCCACAATAGCTGTTACTTTTCCGGCAGGAATTTTTAAGGATACATTATGCAGAACATCAGGGGATAATCTTCCATACCGGAAGCTCACATCAAGCAGTTCAATAGAGCCGGAAGCCCCTTTAGGTAAAGTCAGGTTTGAATGGGCATCTTCCGTTTCTTCATATTCCACTTCAGAAATACGCTGTAAACTGAATTTTGCCGTCTGCATGGAGCGGATGAAGTCTGAAAGCTGATTGACTGTACCATTCAGGGAGCCATACATATAAGTAATGGCAAGCATTGCACCGAGTGTCAGACTTCCATTGATGACCAGAGAAGCGGTTAAAAAAGTGGTCAGTACACCTGTCGTTTCATTGATAAAAAGAGCAACTCCCTGTATCCGCTGATCCAGTTTCAGGTTTTCCATTTTTACCTTGTAGGTTTCTTCCTGCATGGTTTTCCATAAATGGTTTTTTTCTTTCTCAGCTCCGGTGAGCCTGATTTCTGTCATCGCTTCAAATGTCTCGATCTGATGACGCTGAGCGTTTGCAAGAAGGCTGAAAGTCCTCTGATCCAAACGTCTTCTTTTCTCCTCAAAAAGATTCGTCCACAGTACACTTACTGCACCGGCAACTGCAAATAGAATGAAAAGCTTCCAGTTATAATAGCATAATAATCCGCCATTGACAATAAGAATGATTATGGACAGACCTGCACTTACACAGTTTTTGGTGAGAAATTCCTCTATACGCTGGTTATCATAGATCCGCTGTAAATTATCTCCGCTGCTTCTGTAGTCAAAAAAAGAAAGTTTAAGCTGCATGAGTTTATCTACGAATTCATAAATGAGTTTTATACTGATATTCATACCCAGCTTAAAAAGAATCCGGCTGCGAAAGAAGTCGGTTAAAATTCTGCCTGTGAATAAAACAAGCTGTCCCGCACAAATCAGAGATAATATCCCGATATCCTTTTTGGAAACAGCCCGGTCTACAACAGCCTGCGTTAATAATGGAATAGCTAATGTCAAAAGGGTAGCAGCTAAAAGAGCTGTGATAACATAAGAAATGCTCTTGTGGTCATCTACCCGTTTTAATAATGAAAAAAGATTGACAGACGGCTCCGGCTGATTTTTTGTTTGGTCAAAAGTTTTGGTCTGTTCGAGAAAGATAGCAATACCTTGATTTCCGCTTCCGGGTATATTCCAATGCTCTTTAAAATCTTCAACTGTATAACGCATATTCTTTCCTAATGCAGGATTTCCTACATAGGCATGAGTTTGGGTAAGATGCCATAGCACCACAAAATGATTATGATCCCAATGGAGTATGCATGGTAATGGTGCTTTTTCAAGCAGTAGTTCCAGACTTAATTCTGCAGCCAGGGTTTTAAGACCCAGTTTTTCTGCCGCATGCGTTATGCCGGATACTGAAGTTCCCTGACTGCGTACATCACAGAGGTCACGAAGATGATTGAGTGACAGTTCCTTTCCGTAATAGGCTGTCATCATTTTAAGACAGGTCGGCCCGCAATCCATAGTGTCCAGCTGACGGAAAAAGGGATAATGTTTTTTTTTAAAGTAATGTTTAATTCTCCTTATTGTATTCTCCATGTTACCTTAATCTATAAATTGCAACATTGTTACTAATGCAATTGTGTTGCAATTTAAAAAAATAATTTAAGACAACCCCTATTTCTGAAATTAATTCTGAAGATTGTGAGTAATTGAGTTTTTAGCGTTCCTTAAAGGACCTGACGGTTAATAAGGGAGAAAGATGACGTGAGAAATTTGCGCAAAGCTCTCAATAGTGTGGTTTACGCGTGATAAAGTAGCAAAGAAGAACTACAGATCAGAAATCGAACAGCTCTGAATAGTCGGGTAGAATAGCGTATACTATTGATCTTAAAAATTAAAAACTCCCGGAGATGTCCGGGAGTTTTTGGTATTATTTCTTGGTTTTGGAAACCTCTTTAATCAATGTGTATTTGATGGAAGATCCGTCAGCTGGTGGATTAGCTATCTTTTCTGTTTTTACTTTCAATACATATTCATATCCCGGTTCATACGTAAATCCTTCAATGTTGGTATAGAAATTAGTCCAGCTTTCTGAAGCCTTTTCTTTTACCTGCAGACATTTCATCGGTGCTACTCCTGTACAGTCTGCGGTCTCAGGTCCTACGATGAATGTTTTTTCATCAGCTCCGGCAGTGTTAGCCGTAGTGGTACATTGTGTCATTGCGAATAGTGCTACTGCAGGAACAGCTCCCTTTAGAATTGTTGCTATAATTTTCATAAACTTTATTTTAAAGCTTAGTTCGCAATTACTGTGCCGAAGTTTTTGACGTAGTTTTTCTATTGTTTTTTAGTTTATAATTATTTAATTTGAGCGCCTCTTAAAATTTAACCAAAGGACAAAAACGCCAAAATATAATATGGATAATCCAATTCAAATTGAAAATTACAAAATTCAGAAACCTGAATTATGGGCAGGAAGTATCAATGATCAGGAACTGATTGAAAAAATAAAAGATTCAGAATTTGCCCGAAAGCAGATCGATGAAGGAAGAGACTACTGCTATTTTCTCGACAAAAAACATCATACAAATAATAAAGAAAACAGCGAATACGTATGTATGGCTTATACCCTGAATGAGCCGGGAACCCTTGAACGTGCGTCTGTTTCAGAAGTTATTGTAGAGGAAAATGAAATATACAGCATTCACCGGATCAGTGTTTTGAGAGACGGTGTTCTGATCGATAAGATTCCGGATACCAACATCAAAGTACTGGACAGCGAAAACCAAAGCAGCGGCGGTATACTGAGCAGTAATAAAAAGATCAATATTACCATTAAAGATCTGAGGCTTTATGATGTTCTTATCATGGAAGATTCAAGGTGTAAAGCCTTTACGGAACGTGATTTTCTGAGAAAAGAATTCTCCAAATATGTTTGGGTAAGTCCTGATAATTACTGGGCATACGGAAGCTTTAAGTTTACCTTCATTAATGAACGCGAACAGAATATTGTCTGTAAAAAACCTTTTTCAGAGATGAACAGGGGAACGTTCTGGAACCTGAAATCTTTTATCTGAAGAAAGGAGAACAATTCGTTATCGACGAAGAAAATTACATTAATCCGGTTGATGCAGGCAGAGAGATTTTTCCTTTTATAGATTTTGCTACAGAAAACAGCTGGAAAGAACTTTCCAATTACATTGTCCCGATCTATGATGATGTTTTTAATAAATTTTCTCTGAAAGATTTTGCACCCAACCTTGTCGAAAAGCTGGATGCGTTGAATAGCCAGGATGAAAAGCTTCAGTTTGCTATAGAATATGTACAGAATCATATTTACTATATTTTCAATGCGGATGAAATGAATGGGCACAAGCCACAGGAACCCTCTGTCACCTATGAAAATAAGCAGGGGGACTGCAAAGCCAAATGTGTTTTGCTTAAGGTGATTTTAGATTATATTGGAGTGGAAGCATCGGTAGTTCTTGTTAATTTCAATACAGATTATTATATCAAATACTATCTGCCGTCGCTGTTGAGTTTTAATCATGTCATTATAAAAATTCAGTATAAAGGACAGGAGTATTTTGTGGATACCACCATCCGTGATGAATTCGGGCTGATTGAAAACAGAGGATTCATTTACTTTATGCATTATCTGGAAGTGAAAGCTGATCAGGTGCTTCAGGAAAGAAAATCATATCAATTTCCATATTGGTGTATTGATGAAAAGGCTGAATTTAATGTACAGAATACAACAGGTACACTGAAACTGACCACAACCTATAAAGGGAACCGGGCCAATGCGATGAGAAGGTATTTTAAAAACACCAATAAACGGGAAATCGTAGACAGCTGGAACAGTTTCCTTTTTTATGTTCTTAATTATTCTAATGACCGGAACGGTACCGATGTCAGAAATATTTTTAAAGATGCATCCATCGATATTGTAAGTGATGATAAAAAATTAAATGAATTCAAGATCCATTATACTTCTACCGTAGAGAATCCTTATTATGTAGATCCTCAGAACAATCGTTTTCTGATGTATTTTGACAGAAATATCATCAAGGCCAGTGCAAGGGATTTTATGCATAAAGATCTTCCCTTCTGGCATAATTTCGACCGCGAAAAGTACGAGATCAGTTTGTTTACGGACCAAAAGATTGATACCGAAGAAAAATATACGATTCAGGAAAGTACCATAAGCAACCCGTATTTCGATTATAAAAGCCGTAAAAAGATTACTAAAAACGGAGCAACAGTTTCAATAGAGTACGATCCTTTAGTGAATCTGGAAATCCCACAGGATCAGTTTGAGGCATTTCGGGAAGATCACCATCAGGTGGCTGACAGCAACTTTGGTTTGGGGATTGATATTATAGAGCCCGGTTTAATGAATATGCTCAAGTTTAGCTTTAAAAAGAGGTTTAAGTAATTTTATATTTGATATTTCGGCGGCCGGAGGCCGCCGAAATATCAAATTATCCTAAGCCTGAAATTAATAAAATGATTGTATTAATGATGAAGAGACTATGCACAGGAATCATGTTAATGGCAACGACTTCCATTTTGAATGCCCAGAACTTAAAGAAGGAAGATGTCACAGGATTCTGGAAACTCAAAGAATCCGGATTTTATGAAAATCAGAAAAAAGTGATCAAAGATTTTGATGACTGCCGTCTGATGAGAAATTATGCCATCCGGGATGATGGTTTTGCCGTCTATAATTATACAGAAGGAAGCTCTGGTAATTGTATGCCTTCCGAACCAAGGCTTTCATTCTGGAGGATCGTGGAAGACAGGCTGCAGTTTTATGCAGGAGATCAGATTTTAGAAGAGGTAAGGGTTACATTCAACAAGGATAAAACGATTACATTATCCACCTACAAACCTGAACAGATTAAAGTGGATGGGGATCGCTTAGCCGAGAAAATAATCAATACCATTCATTACGATATCCTGGAGAAAAAGGATTAATTTATGGGCAATCTTCAAATTTGGAGATCTTTCGATTCACCTTTTTAACGCTAGCAAATTTTGCAGGTTTTTACGCATTCAGTATTAGGAATCATTAGATTTTCATAAAACTAATGTGTACTTCGAGTATTTATATAACTTAAAAAAATAACGTAAGTGTTCAATGACTTTTGCGGCAGAAATCACAGTAATTAAGCCCCTTCAGAGTCCTCAGTTTCCTTAGGTACAGGAGCAATTCCTCTGAATTTCTGTTTACCAATCAACAGTTCAAAAAACAGTCTGAAATCTGAAATCAGTGACCATAAAGGATATTTAAAAGTGGCAGGTTTATTTTTTTCAATGACGGCATGGCTGAACCAGGCAAAGCCATATCCGAAGATCGGAATATACCAAAGAAACCTTTCTTTTCCGGAACTGATTACATACCAGATTACCAGAAATACGAGAAGTGTTCCTATAAAATGAAAGATCCGGGTTCCTGTTTTACTGTGTTCGGTAAGATAAAACTGATAAAATTCTCCGTAAGTTTTTATTCGCTCTGACATGGCTGACATAGTTTATAGTTCCTATAGACACCTATGCAATAATTCTGCCGATTTAATCCAAAAGCAGAAGGTATAGAAGCAAAAAGGCAAATTTGCTGATTTGCAAACTTGCCTTTTTATTATACTTATTCGTATCAGTTTATTTATACGTTTTCTTTTCTAAGTTTACTGTTTCTGTAACCGTAGCAGAAATAGATGATCAGACCCAGGGCAAACCAGAGCCCGAACCAGAACCAGTTTTCATGACTCATTCCCGTCAGAAGGTATAGGCAAGAACTTAAACCGATAAGAGGGATCAGAGAGAAATTTTTGATAAAGGTGAACACACACAGCACTAGATTAATCAGAATGAAAACACATATAGAAGCTCTGAATTCACCTTCTTTAGGAGCGTTCCAGTCTGTTAGATTATTGAAAAACTCAGGCTGCCATACATAGAAACCAATTAATCCACCGATGAAAATAACCGGGAAAATAATTTTACCATTGATATAAGGAAGGTGGAATCTACCCTTGATTTTCTGTTTTGCAGGAAGCATTAAAACTCCGGCACAAACCAGTACAAAGGCGAAGATGGTTCCAATACTTGTAAAATCAAGAATGAATGTTTTATCCGTAAACAGAATCGGAACTCCTACTGCAATCCCTGTAACAATCGTGGCAAATGAAGGTGTTTTATATTTTGGATGTACGGTCTTGAATTTTTCAGGCATCAATCCGTCACGGCTCATGGCATACCAGATTCTTGGCTGTCCCATCTGGAATACCAGTAGTACGGTCGTAATAGCGACAATAGCTACAAAAGAAACTACCAGTTCCATCCAGGCCACATTCGCATTTGATTTTTCGAATATAAATGAAAGGGGATCTCCGATACCGTCAAACTTTCTGTAATCCACCATTCCTGTTAATACCAGCGTTAAAGCAATATAAATTACCGTACACAGTACAAGGGAAATGATCATTCCTTTCGGAAGCGTTTTCTGGGGATCTTTGGTCTCTTCAGAAAGGACACTTAAAGCATCAAAACCTATATAGGCAAAGAAAACTCCCGAAACCGCACTCATTACTCCTGCAAAACCATTAGGCATGAATGAAGCGACCTGCGTTTCCGGATTTACTGGCGTCCAGTTATCCGTATTGATGTAAGCAAAGCCTACCAGGATCACCAGAACAATAACGGCTAGTTTTAGAATAACTAAAGAATTATTGAAGTTTTTACTTTCTTTTACCCCTACATAGCACAGCCATGTGATAAGTCCGTTGATCACCAATGCAGGAAGGTCAACGATGAACTTTAAGCTGCCGATCAGCGGTGCCGTATTCCAGGCGCTTAACAGTTCTTTATTCTCAGAACCGTATTGAAAGGCTTTACGAGCTTCCGTATAACTGCAGGTAAGGTAATCGGGAATATGCATTCCCAGACGTTCTAAAAAGCTGGTGAAATAGTCTGACCAGGAAAAGGCTACATAAATATTCCCGAAAGAATATTCCATGATCAGGGCCCATCCGATCACCCATGCAATCAATTCACCGAAGCTGGCGTAAGCATAGGTATAGGCAGAACCGGCTGTAGGAATTCTGCTGGCAAATTCAGCATAACATAATGCAGTGAAACCACAGGCAAAACCACAAATTAAATACAGTAGAATAACTCCGGGGCCACCTCTAAAAACTGCTTCGCCTAAACTGCTGAAACTTCCTGCTCCAATAATGGCCGCTATACCAAAAAAAACGATATCCCAAACACCTAGAACCCTTAAAAGGCTGGTCGATGTATCTGTTTCTGAATAGTTTTTCCTTCTGAAAAGTTGATTCATTCAATATTTATATTTGAGTTTGAAAAAAAGCAAATGTAATCATTTTTTATTTTGGTGTTGGGTGTAATCATAATATTTCGTTAAAAAGGCTGAGGTTATAAGGGTTAAAAGCCTTTATTCTTGGTAAATAGGTATTTCTACATAGCTGTCATTGTACCACTTAATTTCCAGTGGCTCACCGGAATCCCTGATCGTTTCATCACTTACATCTTTTCCGGTTCCGTAATTGATCTGCCAGCTTGAATTTTTATTAACACCGACCAGCAGCACCAGTTTGCTTCCTTTTTCTATTTTTTTGCTGATGATTATTGAATTGTTTATTGGGATCTGTTCTGTTTTTCCTGGTTCAAGGAGCTGGCGGACTTCATTGTTTTTTGCATAGCTCGCTCTTACAAGGTGAGAGGATAATAAAAAGGACTTGCCATCCGGTTTTATCTGGTATAAATAAGCTTCCGTATCAAAATCTTTCTTGTTGATGGAGACATTGAAAAATCCGGACATATTTCCACTGATGATAAGATCTTTGTCTAAAACTTCACTTTCAAAATAAAGAGAAGTGGTAGTTTTGAGGCTGTCTATTTTGCTTACTGCGTGATACAGGTCTTTTTGATCCCGATTTTTAAAATCCACGGTTTGTCTGATGAAATTTTTCGCAGCAGGTTTATTAAATACGGATGAATGGTTCTTATGATCCTGAAGGTAAAACTTAACCGTTGAGGTATGCATTTTTTCAAGGCTTGAAACATGTTTCCATGTATTGGTATTCATCACCTGAAAGTTGACCCTGTCTTTTAACAGAGCAGGCTTCTTGCCGTTTTTCAGAATATAATCAAACCAGGAAAAAGCAAGATCGTCAATACTTATCCGGGCTGCGGGATCGATTGGGTTCCCGTTAACGTATGTAAATCCATAACTCTGTGCACCGCCATGATCATATGGGCCTATCACCAGATAATGATTTGCATTTTTGTTATACTGATGATGTTGTTTAAAATAATACATGGCTCCGATCTGATCATCATCATAATATCCGGTTGTCGTCAGGATAGGAATATTGATCCTGGCAAAATCCTCTTTGTAAGGAACCATTTTCTGCCAGTAGGTATCGTAGCCTGGATGATCCAGCCATCTCTGAAATATCTTACTTGGTTTACCACTGATGGTATCCAAAGCTCTGAACGATTTTCCACTTTTGTACCATGCCGTATTAATAGAATCCCACTTCGATGAATTGTTGAAGTCTGCTTCGTCAGTGAGCTTATTATTAGTCACATACTGAATCCATTGCAACATATAGTTCATGAAGATATTGTTTTGGGCAGGGTAGTCTATTCCGATTCCGACTGCCACCTGTGGAACAATAGTTTTTAACGCAGGATGTAATTTTTTTACCGCTGCCCACTGGCTGAATCCCAGATAACTTCCACCAATCATTCCGACTTTGCCATTGCTCCAGGGCTGTCTGCTGACCCAGTCAATCACCTCATAAATATCCTGAGATTCATGCTCGAAAGGATTGTTCTCATCATTGCTGTTTCTTTTGCCACGGGTATTCACAACGGCACCTACATAATTATATACCGCTGCTCTTTTCCCGAAAAGTGGATCAAATGAGCCGGCATAGATATTATTCGTGAGAATAACAGGAAGGGGAGACGTGTTTTCTTTTTTTCTGACGATGGTGATCGTTAAAGTATTCCCATTCTTTGTTTTCAGATCCTTGGTTTCAGTAATGAATTTTTCCGCGTCTTTTGATGCTGCCAATTGTATAATCTGAGGCTTAGTGGAGGAGAAGGTTTTGTAATTCAGATAACTTCTGCATAAAGCCAGAGCTGATGCGTAATCTATGCTGTCTTTATCCTTTTGCTTGTCGAGTGTTTTGTGCAGGGTTTTTCTGGCATCTATGACGTCTCCGTCTACTGCTATGCCTACTTTGGTCGCCAGTTGATCAGAAAGGCTTTCGTACTTTTTATTGAACGCTTTTTGAAGTGCATTGGAAAAAGAAATGTTTTCTTTCTCTTCGATTACTTTGGCCATACTGTAAAATTCATAAAGAATGAATTTATTCCCCGCCATATTATTGGCGGCATATTCGTTGCGGTAATCTGCTAGAGTGGCAATCGATTTTTTATAATCTTTAGCGACCATCTGTAAACGCAGAAGATGATCCAGATATGTAAGTCTCTTGTCTTTTTTAAGCTTCAGTAACGTCGGCTGGGACATTAGTTTGGTGGCAAGCAGAGCAATTTGTTTTTCCAGAACCAAAGAGTCATTTACTGCAGTTTTCGGAAAGTAAAGTTTCTGAGCCTGTAGCATATTGACACATATTAATGCTAAAAGTATTTTAATTTTCATGTAATGGTATGTTTTTAGCTGGTGTAGAAAGAGAATTCAGTCAAAATATTTTTTTGATGATTCCCAATTGATATTCACTCAGGTTTTTATGATACTAAAGTAATCATTTTTTATCATCAAATAGTGAAATGTATTCAATTGTTAATTTATGTTATTAAACCTTTAAAACTTGCTTAAACAATAAGTTTTTAATATTTTCGTTAACTTATAAGACTAATCTTTTTATTCAGAAAAAGAATGAATTCAAAAAAAATACTTCTCTCAGCTGCCGTGCTTTATTTCGGAATTTCCGGAGCGCAACAGTCACAGTACTTTACACAGAAAGAAAATTACAGGTTCAATCTCGCAGAAAATCTTTATCAGACCAAAATATACAATGCTTCTCAATTCGAATATGCAAGACAGTATTTCTATAATCAGAATCTGTCCAGATCGAGAAAAGAAGCAGCGCAGTTTTTTGATAATGTGATCGGAGTAATCCTTCAGAAAAATCATGCAGAAGAGGGGCTTACGGCCTTCATGAAAGAATATCCGAATTCTGCCTATTTTGCTCAGGCAAATCTTCCGCTGGCTGATTATTATTTAGCCAAAAAAGATTTCGACAAAGCATTAGAGACTCTGAAAAAAGTGAATCAGTATCAGCTTTCAAAAGAAGAAAATACACAGTACATTCTGAAACTGGGTTATGCTAAATTCATGACCGGGGATACAAAAGGAGCTACTGATGCTTTAGAAGAAGCCTATAAAACGGCCGATGAATCCCAAAAAGGAGACATTGCCTATATGCTGGGACACTTGTATTATTCAAGCGGTCAGAATGATAAGGCTTTCCAGTATTTTGATTCTGTAAAAGATCAGCCTAAATTCTCTAAACTGGTGCGTCCTTATTATGTACAGATGTACTATAATGATAAGAATTATGACAAGGCAATTTCAGAAGGAACAGCTTTACTGAACGAGAGTATTTCGGATGCTTATAAAGCAGAGGTTCATAAAATCATCGGGGAAAGTTACTTCATGAAAAATGATTATACCTCGGCTTATCCTCACCTGAAAGATTATTTGAGCGTGCAGCAGAACCCGTCTGAGAATGACCTTTATGAAATGGGATTTGTAGCGGCTCAGCTTAAAAAGTATGATGAAGCGGTTTCTTATTACAACCAGCTTGTCAACAGTAATTCAGCATTGGCACAGAACGCCTACTATCAGTTAGGAAATGCCTATCTGGCGGTAGATAAAAAACAGGAAGCGCTTTCTGCCTTCCGTTCTTCTTATCAGATGAATTACGATGCTAAGGTTAAAAAACTGGCACACGAACAGTACGCAAAACTAAGTTACGATATCGGAAACCCGTTTGAAAGTCCTTCTGCGGTGATCCAAAGTTATATCAACGATAATCAGAATGACGCGAATGCTCCGGAAATGAGATCACTTCTTGTGAAATCATACCTGTATTCCGGGAACTATAAGGAAACCCTTAACGCCATCGACAGACTTCAGAACTCTACACCTGAGATCAATAAAGTAGATCAGGAGGTTTCTTATTTATTAGGAACAGAAGAGTTCAACAAAGGAAACTATGATGAAGCGGAAAGGTATTTTCTGAGAAGTTTAGGATTCAATATCAATAAAGAGTTTTACAACAGAGCATTATACTGGCTGGGGCAGGTTTATTACCAGAAAGGAAATTATCCGTCTGCTATTGCCCGTTACGAAAAGCTGCTAAATGAAACTTTCCCGGAGAAACAACAGCTGCCTTATGATTTGGGCTATGCTTATTTTAAAGCTAAAAAATTCGATCAGGCACAGACTTATTTCAAGCAGTATCTGACCAATCCGAAACCTGAATTTAAAAATGATGCAGAGCTTCGTCTGGCGGATATTCATTATGCCAACAATGATCTGAACGAGGCTATTGCGATTTACGATAAGAATGAAGATGCCACAGACTATACTTTATATCAAAAAGCAATGGCTTTAGGATTTAAAGGAGATACTCAGGCGAAAATTACCAATCTGAAAAACCTTTTATCCAAATATCAGGATTCTGAGTATTATGATGATGCCCAGTATGAAATAGGAACAGCATATTCTGCACAGGATGATTTTGCAAATTCCAATGATTATTTTGCAAAGGTGATCAAAACGTCCTCGGATAAAGATCTTATTGCCAACGCATCTATTTACAGAGCGCAGAATTATATTGATCAGAATCAAAGTGATAAAGCTCTTTCTGAACTTAAATCATTGGGCGAGCAATATAAAAATACAGCGTATGCTGAGAAGATCGTTCAGGCGGCAAAACCTATTTTCACAAAGAACGGAGATGTTTCAGGATATGAAAGTTTTGCCAAAAATATCGGAGTGAATGTAGCTGCTTCTGAAATTGATGAGATCAATCTTTCTACAGGAAAGCAGTATTTCACGAAGAAGGATTACAAAAATGCTATCTCTTACTACGAAAAATACTTAACGCAGAATCCTACCGGAGAAGGCCTTTATCAGGCTAAATACGAGCTGGGAGAAAGCTATTATCAAACCAATAATGCTACGAAAGCACTTCTTGTTCTTCAGGAAGTAGCCTCTGTTCAGAATGATTATCAGGATGATGCTCAGACCCGTCTGGCACAGATCTTTGTAGCTCAGGGAAATACAGCAGAAGCTAAAAAATACCTTGAGAACATCAAAAACTCTTCAGATATCAGCATTAGAAACTATGCTAATGTAGAGTTGATGAAGGTATATGCAGGAGAGAAAAACTTCTCTCAGGCTGAAAAGCTTGCAGATGCAGTGATTGGCAATACCAAAAACTCGGCAGCAGTTATTGAAACAGCGAAAGTGATCAAAGCGAGAAGCCTGATGAATTCAGGGAAAGATAAAGATGCCCAGTCAGCGTATACTTCTCTTGAAAAATCTTCCAATACCTCAGTGGCCGCCGAAGCTATTTATGCAAAAGCTTATTATCAGAATAAAGGTAAGGCATTCAAGTCTTCCAACGAGACCATCTTTAAACTGGCGAATAACTATGCCTCTGAAGACTATTGGGGAGCAAAAGCTTTGGTTCTGATGGCTAAAAACTATGTAGGACTGAAAGATAATTATCAGGCAAGTTATACCTGTGACCAGATCATCGAGAATTATAAAGATTTCCCGGAGATCGTAGCAGAAGCGAAAGAGGTTAAAAAGCAGATTAAAAAGTAAAATGTATAAAGTATAATGTACAAAGTCCAATCCGGTATGTACATGATGCATCGGATATTATACGTTAATACAAATATTGAACAATGAACAGAAAAATTCAAATATTATCCATATTATTTTTAGGGGTTTCGCAGTTTGCGTTTTCCCAGATCAAGGAGGAGAAACTGATTCTTAATAAGAAGCGGGAACCGGAGGTGAAGAAGATCGAGAAGAAGAAAACCTCTGTGGAAACGATTAAGAATTATCCGCCGGAAGAAAAATCGCAGAACCCTGTGAAATATAATATCACAGATGTACCTGCGGTTTCAGATTTCAAAACGTCTACTATTCAGGGACAGGATGTCACTCCGAAATTTGAGGGAACGGCTCAGAATAATTATCTGCAGTTTGGAATGGGGAACTTCGGGAAGATCCTGGGAGATGCCAATATTTCCAAAACCCTTGACAACAAACTTGAAGTAGGGGCGGATTTCCATTTTCTTTCTACTTTAGGTCTGAAAAAAGAATATGCCTGGGATTCCAAGCAGAGTTCTACAGCAATAGGAGCATACTTAAATTCATACGGTGACAAAGGAAAATTCAACCTGAATGCAGAGTATGGATTGGACAATAACAGATATTACGGAATTTATGCCATGGAACCTGCTGCAGATGTTGATTTGAAGCAGAGGGTAAGCCAGTTCAAGGTAAATGGATACTATGATTTTTATTCCAATGAGATCTTAAATGATGTAAGGGTAAAATCTTCTTTCCTTAAAGATCATTTTGATGCACAGGAAAATCAGGTTTCCATTTTGGCAAACCTTTCCAAGCATGCGGTGGAGATTGGAAAGTCTGGAATTGTTTTAAATGCTGACTTAGGCGTAGGAATAGAGGCTGTGAAAACAGATTTTGAGATGGTAAACAAAAACTCATCTAATTTCTTTAATACGAGCCTTACTCCGAAAGTAACCTTCAGAAAAGGAGAATCCTACTTAATGATAGGTTCCGGTTTTTCTTTCCTTAATGCCAGGAACTCAAATGATGTATTGGGCGGAGAGGTGAAAAACAACAAAACCTACTGGTTTCCGCAGGCTGAGTTTCAGGTTGCTGCTGCTAAAGAATTTAAATTCTACGGTGGGGTAGACGGAGGTCTGAAGCTTAATACTTACGGAGATCTTTTACAGGCTAACCCATTCATCGTTTCAGACCAGTTTTTAAAGCCAACAGAGACTCAATATCATTTTTATATAGGTTTACGTGGAGACATCGACGAAACGTTCAAATATGACTTCTCTGCAGGTTACGGAAAAATGAAGGATATTATGTTCTTCAAAGGAAACAGTCTTTTCGACAATGTATTTACACTGAACCGTTCTGCTTACAATTTTGCCAATACATTCTCTGCTGTATATGATGATGGAAATGTAAGTGATATCAAAGGTAGCGTGCAGTATTTTCCTCTTGAAAATCTAGTTTTAGATGGTGAAGTAAGGTTTACGAAGTACGATTTGAAGAATTATGAGGATATTTATAACGTTCCTTTAGTAAATGCGAGCATCGGAGCAAAATATACCATGCTTGATAAAAAACTGCTCTTAGGATTCAAAGGAATCTTTGCAAGTGACAGAACGACAAACTCTTTCGCTCTGGAAGGTGTTGCAAATCCGGGAATGGTTTACCAGTCTACGGAGGACAAAAATGACAAAATTGGGGGGTATGCTGATTTAAATCTTTCCGTAGAGTACAAATTTCACAAAAATTTCAGTATTTTCGCACTCGGAAACAATCTTCTGAACTCAAACTACCAAACGTATAAGGGCTACAAAGTCTTAGGCGCACAGGTTGTAGGAGGAGTGAAAATTACTTTCTAATAAAATTAATGAGTAATTGGTGATCGGATGTTTCCACAATTGGTTACCAATTACTTATACAAAAGGCTGCGTAGTTCAACTGGATAGAATATCAGATTTCGGCTCTGAGGGTTGGGGGTTCGAATCCCTTCGCGGTCACAAATTGCCCCTATTTTAGGGGCTTTTTTCGTTTATACCCCCGAATCAATAGATAATACACAATTATATCAAAGGGTTTTTATTTCAAAGATTTTTTCAAAAGTTTTTATCTTTCTCAAAGCATAATTGATGAGTTGTCAATTACAAATTCCACATTCCTGAAGGATATATTTCATAAGTTTTGCTGTTGTAGGCTGCATGAATATTTTTTAAAGGACTTTTTAATCCTATTTTTGTTTTTAGAATATTAGACTTATAATAATAAACCATACGTAAGAATTCGTGCGGTAAAGGCGCTCGTACATGGATCAATCATTCAGTGGTTATGAATGAATTTGATTATATTATGGAAATGGTTTAATTTAAACGTAGAAGAATGATCAGTAATAATAGAAATAAATGTGAAATTTTAATAAAAAGTGGAAAATGTATTTAATTTATACAGTGCTATAAAAGAGCAAAATGATTACAAGACCGATGATCTGCCTAGTTTTAATGAAATAGAAATTAGAGATTTGATTGTTTGTGATAGTAATTTGGATGACCTTATATCTGTAAATTCTATATATAGTCATATTGAATTCAATAAAATATCATTTTATTCTACATATTTTGTTCAAACTTCATTTCATCAATGTACCTTCAAAAATGTTGATTTTACAAAATCTAATTTAAATAATACATCATTTACATTTTGCTCCTTTATCACTTGTTCTTTTGCAGGTGCGGAAATAATGGGAGCAGAAATCACAGCATGCAATTTTAAGAATTGTATTTTTACGAATATTATTTTTAGTGATAATATTATTAACGATACTCAATTTGAAATCACAGAAAGATCTTTTTCAGTAATCAATGATAATATTGAAAAAAATGTGATTTGGTCTTTTGACTAAAATACAAAAATGGAAAATTAAATAAGGTTATCCGTTTTTTGTATGTAACAAAGCTGTTTAAAATTTTATTTTTTTGAAGAACAAAATAGAGAAAGCTCAATAATATAGATGTAAGTTTTACATTCGTGAGTTGCATGGCGTTTTAAAGAACTTTTAGCCATACTTTGGAAAAACGAAAAAATAAGCCTGATTTCTTAGAGGAAAAGAAAAAGTATATACAGTAAAAATCCCCGATATTATTCGGGGATTTGCTTTATAGTCACAAATTTTTATTCCAATTTAGGCCATAATGGATTCTTATTTTAATAAAAATTTGAGTTTTTTTCTTATTGGTAAATATATTGTGTCATGAACCCCATGTCTACAAATGTTAGACTTTGTGAACCTGGCATTGTTATTTTCCATCCGTTAGGTGTTGGAACCTGAGTGAAATTGGTACAACTTGTTCCTGCCATCCCCGCAAAATTACTTACTGTAGTATAAAATCTCATGCCTCTAAAGACTACATCCGGTGTAGTACTGCATACCGGCGTTGGAGATGCACCACATACATAGGCATGTGAAAGTTGGTTAGCAGGAACTGGAACACCAGTATACATATTGGTAAGAACATTTGAACTTGACAGTTTCAAAGGAAGTATGTCTCCATCATAACAACCCATTCCGTTAGCTGGACTTGAATAATAAACAAATAAACCTTCTACGTCGTAACTTCCAAAATTATAATAAAAGGTTGGGATTGCCATTGCAAAATTAGCTGCGCCAAACACAAGTGCAAGTGATAAAAAGATCTTTTTCATAATTATTTTTTTAAGTTAAATGCTGTAAGAATAATAGTTTTGTAATCGTCGCCAAATTTATTAATATCATCTTCCGTATATCCATTTTCCATAAGAAGCTGTTTGCACTTTGGCAGTAATTTCATGGCCATATCTTTTTGCACTTCCTCCTTAGTTAAGCTGGAAACAGAGGAATGATAATCCTGTGTTGTAAAATGTTTGAGAAGATTATCGATTTCTTGCTGAGTTTTGCTTACAGACTTCTTCGCTGCTACCGCTTGGTTCTGGTCTTGAACTTCCTTTTCCTGATGAGGATCGTTTGAGCAACTAGTAAAAACTAGCGTAGTCGCACAAATTAATGTGAAAAGTAATTTTTTCATAAAAATATATAATTTGATGTTAATAACGTGAAGATAATGCATATATTCGAAATATAAACATTGTATATTAACTTTATTTTTAATATTGTACAAAAATAATATCTTGTCAGCATTGGTTGTTTTAAAATTATTTGACTATCAAATGAAAGGCAAGCGATGGAGGATATTATCAAAGACCAATGGCAGGAAAACGACCTGGAATACAAAACTGAGAATTTTGTCTACTGGGGGAAATCAGATCTTGCACAATCCGGCCTTACCTCATAATAGTAGTTTTGGGAAATATTTGCAGGTTTTACAGGCTTTCCGAGCAAGCAGTCAAAAGGAGGTCTTCGGTCGTATGATTGTATTACAACAATCAGATTGATTAAGTAATAGTATGGAATTCTTGATAAGGGTGTAAGGTATACTCCGCAATCGTCAAGAGATTTAGAGGTAAATTGAAAGTATTTTTCAAAACGGATGATTATGATCACAGTCAAAATGGATTCGATCTACCAGATTTTTGCTGTAATAGAATGAAATACAGATATAAAAGCCTTAGAGATTGGAAAGAAGGTGTATTAGATCAAACACTAAAAATGCAGTCATATTTTCAAAATCCTATGATCAGAAACCTTTTTGAAGGTGAAAATAAAACAATCCCTACTTAGGTGGGATTGTTGTTATAAGATTACTTCGATAGGGCTTGGTAGAATCCATCACCGGTAACAAGTATCCCACCTTGGGGCTTCCAACCCTTAAGAATGTATTCATTAACTTCTTTTTCTAAATACTCTAGAATTGGATTTGAAATTACTTTGTAGTACATATTGATGTTTTTTTTTCAATATACAAATAATCCAAATACAGAAATTACGTTTTTCCATAGAATTATGACTGCAATCATAATCCATCTTGAAAACTCGTTTTATATTTAAGGACTTGAATACTTTCATATTTCTTAAAAATTACACTTTGCCTCTCGGACTACGGGAGGCTTTTTAATAAATAGCAATTCTGGAAATATTAATTCCCTTGCTGCTGCGATTGTATCGCATGGTTTTTATTTCCCAAGACTTCCTCAAGAAGTTTTTATTAAAACCATAATTGATGAATCATCATTGTAAATTCCAAAATCTTACAGGATTATATTTTATAAATTTTGTTGTTGTAGATTGGCTGGATGCTGTATGTAGAATGTTTGATTTATAATGTTAAACCACACGAAAGGATTCGTGCGGTAGTGGGTGACACTGAAGTAAACAGTATGCAGCTTGAATATACTATTACAGCTCAGGGGTCAATGTTTGACCTATTGAGCTGTAAGTTTTTCAATGCAGATAGTATCTGGTTTTCCAGTTTTTCTCTGTCTATGGTTTAAAGGTACTCTTTGAAGATGTAAATTAAATCAATTTCAATTTATGACTCTTCATTTTTTGGCTTAAAGTTTCTTCCGGCACCTTGTCTTAGGAATGTGATTTTTCCTTGTGTCTGCTTAGCTTTTTCAAGAACTTCCAAAGCTTTTGTTCGTTCGTTCATTTTACCTGCGTGTGTTATACCACCTTGATTTTCACTTTTTTTCATATATCAAGATAGTGAAAATAATTGACAAAAGCAAATATTAATCAATCTCTGTTTTTTGGGTACTGATATTTTGTGGGTTGCTGTAATGGTTTTGTTTTTGTTAAATCATCTGAATTTTAGTTATCATTACAACTGCTCGCAGGGAGCTTTAAGAAGAGTAAACAGCTTCTCAGATGTCTGTAGGCTTGCCGGAAGAGGGTAGAGGCGGTTGGTGAACGGGCTGGAGGTACTTATATAAGGGGGTAAAGAAAAGTTCATCTGAATAGAAATTCCATTGATGCAAAGGGGCATAGAATCACACGCTACAATCGAATGTGGTAGCGAGGTATAAATTTAAGAAAAACGGAATGGTTACAAAGTGGGTTAGCTTGCAGACGAGTATCTTTACAGTCTGCTACCCTCCAAGTTCCAGTTGGTTTTTCACTAATTTAAAATAGGTTGCTTTATTTTGAACCAATTGCTGATGACTGCCCTGTTCTACGACTTCACCATTCTTTAATACGATAATTTGATCTGCATTTTTTACAGTAGAAAGACGATGGGCTATGATGACAACCGTTTTCTCTTTAAAGAAATCCTGTAAATTGTCATGTATCGTTCTTTCGTTTTCAGAATCCAATGCACTGGTTGCCTCATCAAAAAAGATATAATGAGGGTTTTTATATACCGCTCTTGCAATTAGGATTCTTTGCCTTTGTCCTCCTGAAATACCGTTGCCCGCTGCGCCAATTTTGGTATTTAAATTGAGAGGAAGCTTTTCTACGAAAGATGTAATATTAGAAATAAATAATGATTTTTCAAGCTTCTCATAATTGATGTTTTCATCACCGGTTGCAATATTTCTTTCAATGGTATCAGAGAATATAAACCCATCCTGCATGACAACACCACAGTTTTTTCTCAGATCTTCAGGAGAAATATCATTAATATTCAAATGATTAAATTCTATATCACCCTCTACTGGTTCATAAAATTTCAGCAGCATTTTCATGAGGGTAGTTTTGCCACTGCCACTTGCCCCTACAATAGCAGTGACTTTGCCCTCCGGGATAAAGATATTAATATCCTTAAGCACAAAAGGTGATTTGGGGCCTTCATATTGGAATGAAACATTCTTCAGATAAATTCCTTTTTCAATTCCGTTCTGGGTTGTGTATTTTTCACTGAGTAATGGAACATGATTTTCCTGTTCTTCTTCAGGATGGGTTTGTACTTCATTTAATCGGGTTAAACTCAATTTTGCATCCTGTAGTGATCTGAAAAAAGTGATCAGCTGGCTTACCGGAGTATTCATCTGCCCAATGATGTAAGAGACACTCAGAAGAGCACCCAGGGTCATATTGCCATGTACCACAAATGATGAGGCAAGGAATGTAACCATGATATTTTTTATCTGATTAATGAATTCAAAACCGGAAAGCTGAATCTGATCCAGTTTTAAAATACGGATATTGATTTTAAAAAGTTTCTGTTGGATTTTATTCCACTCGTTTCGTTTAAACTCTTCAAACTGGTTGAGCTTCATTTCTGAAACACCATTGATCATTTCGTAAATTGATTCCTGATTTTCGCTTCTTCGCTGAAATTTAAAATAGTCCAACATTTTGCGTTTTTTCATCCAATACAAAGACCAGATCACAGAAAACACAGTCAATGTCATGTAAACCAACAAAATTCTATAATCGTAATGCCACAGTACCCCAAAGAAAACAGAAAAAGTAATGATTGAAAATAATGTTATTAAACTTTGTGAAGTGAGAAAACTTTCAACCCTTTCATGATCCTGAATCCTTTGATTAAAATCTCCCATTAACTTCGTATCAAAGAACCGGATAGGAAGTTTCAGTAGTTTTTTGAGGAAATCTGAAATAATTTGTATGTTAATCTTTGTACCTACGACCAGCATGATCCAGTTCCGGAAAATTCCGAAAATAATATTGCCTAAAAAAAATGTCAGTTGGGCCAATAAGATATAAGTAATAATAGACAGATCTTTTTTGGTGACACCGTCATCAATTAATTTCTGAGTCAGGAAGGGAAAAATGAGAGTGGTAAGTGTTCCCAGCAGCAGCAGCAGGAACATCCATGATATCTGTTTCTTAAAAGGTTTAAGATAATTAAACAGGTAGGCGGCCGAAAGTTTTTCTTCTTTGGGCGGAGTCTGTTGGTAAAACTCTTCTGTAGGTTCTAAGAATAAAGCAACTCCTTCCTCTCCGATCGAGATCCATGACTGCTTAAACTTTTCCTCCGATAAAGAAATATAGCCATGCCCGGGATCGGCAATTTTGTATGTTCTTTTGCCGTTAAATATATTTTTTGAAACTTTATAAAGGACTACAAAATGATTCTGATTCCAGTGAAGGATAAGAGGTAAAAAATTTTGATCAATATTTTCCGGCTTTAATGTACCTGCCATCGTTTTGAACCCAATTTTATGGGCAGCATCACTTATTCCGAGCAAGGAGACTCCTTCCCGGGTAATATAGCTCATATTTCTCAGGTACTGTACACTATATTCTTTTCCGTAATGGGCTGCAACCATAGCAAGGCATGCGGGCCCACAGTCCATCTGATCATGTTGTGGTAAGAAAATCATACTTTTAAATTTAATTTTCCATTCATAGCTCTGTAATGTTTTTCAAGAACTCCATAAATTAAGAGTTCATTTTTTCGGGGCTCCAGTTTTGCAAATCTATTGATTGTCATATGTATAAAACTGGTTATTATATCTGTTCTTCCAATAAACTTTTTGATGTCGGGGGCAAACCTGCTTATGTTATTTTCTATGATGCCATCGTATTCATTTCTATGATGAAGAAACTCTGAAAGGTGTTCAAAATCCTGACGGTAAATGGAATCAATATCTTTTCTGGTCTTTTTATTGGCCTGAAATTCTGTCTGAAACGCATTGTATAAGTTGCCGAATAAATTAATCCTTGTATCGAGCGATAGCTGTAAGAAATTAAGATAATGATCAATATATTTGATTAAAATGAAATATTTCACTCTTTCATCTCCGGTAGGGTCTGCTTTAATTCTCTTTAAAAGCTCTATAATAATCTCACTGTCCATTGTAAAGAAACTTTCAGCATTGATCATTAAATGATAGCCATACCTTTCGATTTCTCTTTCATAGGTTGAAATATCTATTTTTGAGATGTAATGGGTATCTGAATAGTATTTCAGCTTCTGATTAACAATGGACAGTATGTCTGAAAGTTTGGTTTTATTATTGTCATACTGAAATCGAAGCCTGATATGAAAATTAGGGTCGTAATACCTGATAAAAAACCATTTTTCTATCAAATTTTTCTTTTTTAAAGTTTCAATAAGAGAAGGTATTTCCGTTGCCAGCAGCTTATTGGCGGTTTCAATACCTAAATATATTTTAAAGAATACCCATTCGTTTGTAGGTATAAATTTCCTCTTTAATGATTTTTTAGGAGATACAACTTCCAGACTGTTATTGCTTTTTTCGTTGATTATCGGAAAAATGTATTCATTATCATGTATTCCTTTATGGTTAAGGTTATAAAGAACTTCAATGAGTATCAAGCTTTCTTTTTCATTGATAGCATCACGTACTATCTCCAGTAATATTTTATTCTCGGTGTCTATTAATAACTGATTATCACCGGAGTCTTTTAGATAAACATATCTTGGAATATTATAGTAGCTTTTTATCTTATTAAAATAAGAAAGGAGATCTTCATCATTTTTCTGAGGAAACAGATACTTTAGTTCAGAGGTGGTTATTCTCCAGGTAGCAGGGGAAAGGATAAGGTTTTTCCAGCTGATTCTGGGGAAATGATTATTGTATGAAAATATAAGCTGATCAAAATTTATGTGAAGATATTCGGTAATGTTTTGACACTGCAGATCGCACAGAAAATGATAGATCGGCATAGAGTTGATATGAAAATTATGAGCATGAGAATTGTACAGTTTGATCATGGATTTATGCTTCTGGCTCCATAATACTATTTTTCCATATCTCACTCCTGCGTAAATATCGTCTAAGTCTATATGAGATACCGTACTGTTCTTGGAAATATAACCTAAAGTATATTCTCTTTTTATATTTCTGACCAAAAGATTACTGCTTCTGTTGTCTGGAATATAGTCGAATTCTGCTGAAATAGCATTCACATTATTTTGGCTCTCGGATTTACTGATTTCGGAAGCTAAAGCCGCGGCTTCAGGGTCGAAACAGGTAAACCTCCCGATCAGATTTAAAGCGCTCACTCCTCCAATGCCTTTGATTAATATCTTATTATCATCTACCACAGATACCATGGCGTGCAAGCTGTCCGGTAAATTAATATTATTCTCTGTTTTTTCTGTGTGAATTAAATTACGGAATTCATCATTACTGAGATCAATTTCAGAGAGTTTGCTATACTTTGCCTTAGCGAGAATATTGTTCCATATTCTTTTTATTTTTAAGCTGTGTTCTATTTGTTGATCTTCAGAGCCTTCTGCATTTACCTGTATTTTCTTTACCAGATCGGATTGGATGGCGTTATTGGAATTGTTTGAGTATCCTATTCCAATTTCATTATCCAAAGCAATATTTAAAGGCATCAGATTCTCCCCATATCTTTCGGTGAACTTTTCTTTAAATTCATCCAATGTTTTATGAGTCTGCTGTTTTAAAGTAGTTAGTGCAGATAATATTTCTATTGCTTCTCTTATGTTTTTTTGTGTTTTTTCGGGTATGACAGGTACTATATCTGTATGTTTTAAATTACAGTTGATCACAAATTTCTTATTGTATGTAATTTCTAACTCGTCCAGTACATGGAAGATTTCTTCATAGTATTGTATGTTGTTGCCGATTTCTTTTTTTTCCAATGCAGCCAGGCTGTCATTGATTTTCTTTATTTTTTTGTGCAGTATATTGATTTCCGGATCATAGAGCAGGGGCTCTTTTTTTTCAAATAAATTAATGATCTGCTGTAAAGGTGGTGTTTCATGGTTTAGGTAGAGCTGAAATTCTCCAATGAGCAGTTGAGCTTCAATCAAAGACGAAAGATATTCTTCAGCCTGTTCTATTTCTATAGAATCAACACTATCAAGAAGTAATGATACCAGGTCGGCAAATGATTTCGGGCTTTTAGTTTCACTGATAATTAAATCAAGGACCTCATTTCTTTCAAAAGAATTTAAAATATAATCTCTGGAGTCTTCCTTAGAATGGGTTACTTCAACATATCTGTATTCTTTTCCTATATTGTACAGGGTGTTATTAATCACATAATCCTGCTGTTTGATGATATTCGGATTGTTATTTATTTTTCTGAGTATTTTAAATACAATGTTGAGATCTACGCTATAGAAAGGAATAAAGTTTCCACCACTATGGGTTGTGGATACTTCTTTTTCCAAATCAATGATTGAGTAGCTTGAAAACAGTCCGAAAGGGGTAGCCCGTGAGCATATTCTGATATAATATTTTAAAATAGAAATAGCCAATTTTCTGTATTCTTTACTTTTATCTGTAACCGCATTCGAAAGATCGGCTTCAATTGCAGATTTCCATCTGTAAAATAATTCAGGAGAAGCTAAAAATAAGGCGTCTTTAAAGATGGTATCATTATAAAGATAATCCATGAATGTATTGAGCTCATCTTCATGACGAGGTATCTTCAACAAGTCGTTTAAAGTGTATAATGAGTTTCTGCAAAAAACAGTATTTAATATTTTTAATTTATTTTTCATCAGAATAGAAAATGGTGTTTAGTTTTTTTAGATTTAATATTTTTGCCTCATTAGTGGCTGAGGTATCATACAGGACAAATTCATCTATTCCATACTCCTCATGATACTCTTCAATGATTTGGGATAAGTTTTCAATCGTTACGTTTAAAATATTGAAACTTTCACTTTGATGCTGGTTGGGGTTTTGATCTTGAAGAACTTGACTCTCGTCTGTACAGAAGGCAATGGACAGTACCATTTTAACTTCTCTGCCATTTTTTTCAAAAAAAGCGGTTTTAAATTCTTTCAGTTTATCTTTGGTTGCCGATAGTTTTTTTCTGGCTCCATGAAAAGTAGAAACACAGTAGTTAAGATTTTTGGCAACAGCTAGATCCAGATAGTTAAAGTCTGATGAAAGATACCAGATATCTGGATTTTCACCTCCATAAGGTGGAATAACAAGTTTATTTTCCTTTAAATTATACTCATCATTGTTCAAAAGGCTGAGGATTTTATCAAGTTTCTCATCAAAAATTTCATTTTGTGGAGTGCTCAGCAGCTTATCATTGGTAAGTTCCATGACTTTCACGCTTTCCGGTGCTCCTTTGGCCAGTCCAAGTTCTATTCTTTTGTAGTAAATATTATTTAAAAGTCTGAAATTTGTTGCAATAATATAAGGGGAATGCATGGAAATTAAAGAACCTGCAGACCCTACCAAAATACGTTCAGTCATTCCGGCTACTATGGAAATTATAATTTCCGGATTGGTATATGAAACATTAGGGATCGGTAAGTGATGCTCTCCAAGCCAAAATCTATTGAATCCATATTCTTCTGCCTGGGAGGCATAAGTAATAATTTGCTCTATGATTTCCAGGCTGTTTAAATCACCCCTTCTCCCAAAATCTAAAATTCCTAATTTTATCATACTGAATATGTTTAAATTAAAAATATTTTACTCCAATCGCTGATTCTTTTGTCTGCTGAATTTATGGTAAGAATCGCTGCCGGATAACCAAAAATAAGGCTCATTTTATTTTCCTGAAGAACCAGAGTGTCATTCCTTAAAAAATCTACGGTCTGGTCATGCCAATATTGATAAGCTTCTCTGAAATTATCGTTCCCTGTATGGTCATAGATGTTTTTATACATCATTGCTACTCCGGATGTGCCGTGGCAGAAATGAAAATCCTGTATACCTGTTGTATTAAAAGTTCTTCGTTTGGTGGTTTCTGAAGCTATTTTCTCTGCATCTATTTTCTCAAAATGGGTAAGAGGAGCGGATCTGTATAGCGTATTCACCACAGACAAATCACTGTTGCACCATCCTAATCTGTTGTTTTTATGGGTTATCATTTGATGATCTTCTAAAAACTTATTGTAAGGGAAATATAATGTTGAATCTTCTATCATGTACTCTTTACAGTGTTCGGATAGGATTTCTATACATTTAGCTCTTATGATCCGGGCCTGTTCATTTTTAGGGTTGATCTGCAGATACAGGTCTATTATATGAAGGATAGCAGATATTCCATGCGCCAGCCCGAAGTTGAGTCCTTTGTTGTACAAATCGTCTGTATTGTTGTAAAAGGCGAGTTTCTGGTTGTTAATGTTATTGTAAATCTCATTGATAATAATGTCGGATTTTTTTACATCATTAATTTGAATGAAATAATAAAGAATTCCCATGCTTCCACCTAAGTAATCGAATACGTTGTTTTGGACGTGAATGAGAGCTTTATCCAGAAGATAATCATTGATGTCACTTATTTCATTATCCAGTTCATCTCCTAACAGTTCATGCTTTTTCAATTCATGAGCCATTACTCCAAAACCAGATAGACCACTGAGAATACACGGTGATACTGAAATAAATTTTTTCTGACTTGATATGTTTTCCAAAACGAGATTAAGGATCTCGTATAGGGTAGAGATATTTTTTTCATCCTCATATATTTTATTGATATAGGTGAGATAATAAACAATACCTAATTTACCTTCAAACAGGCCGTCATCTTCCAATTCATTATAATCATAATGATATAAATAATCATTAAACTTTTTGGTCGTTTTTTCAATACTGTTATTTGCCATATCTATATTAAAAAGTATTTTAAAAAGAAAAGATGTTCATTTTCCATTTGTAAATCAGCTGTAATTAAGCTGATTCCTATTCCAATGATTCCCTGTGAAAAAGAAAGGTGAAGTTCTTCAAGATCACTGTTGAAATGTGTAGAATAACCTGCCCAGGGAGTTTCATTTTGATTTGAATCTAAGATCTTTTTATGCCAGAAATCAGCATTTTCCAAATATTCTGTTTTTCCTGTATATTGGTAGAATGTTCTCATCAATGAGTACAGACCTGAATATCCGTACAATAAGCTTGCGTCTGTCAATTCATTTTCAATAACATCCCGTTTATTAATGAAATGTATTATTGTTTCATTGGACAAATCAAGATAATCATCATTATTCAATATTTGTGAAGCGTGATACAGTATGAATGCAATTCCCAGATCACCATAGCATATATTTGAATAATTTATATAATTCTGCTGAATTGAATCAAATGGAAATATGTTGGTACTATTATCGTCTGTTGTTTTGTTGCTGATCAGATAATGAAGAGCTCCTGTAAGAAGTTCAAGACATTTTTCCTTTTCAAAATCCCTTTTATAACAATACAATAAGAACTGACAGGTGCCTGCTATTCCATGCATGATACCGAGTTCATTGGATGGTCTTCCCCAAAGAAAATTATAATTCCATCTGATGGATGAACCTTCTTTTACTGCCAGGCTGTCAATAGTGTTGATAACAGTTTTGAGTTCTTTTTCAAAATTTTTGTCTTCCATTCTTTGAAAAAGATAATAACCTATCCTAACGCATCCATTAACGCTATCTATATTTTTTTCTTCAATTTTAGTCTGCAAAAATTTGAGAGCCCAATGATCGTAACTTTCCAGGTAGTCATTAACATCTTCATCGATGACTGCCTTTTTTTTATAATAATATAAGACGTGCACTATTTCACACATATCTAAAATTAAAGAATCACCATCATAAGTCTCATTAATACTTGATAAACTAAGATTGAGGTAATCTCCGGACATTTCCAGAAACTCTTCCTTTTCCGTATATAAATGATAATAGTAGTAAAATAGAGAAGCCCCCAGAATTCCTTTATTTAATCCAACTTCCTTTAAAATGGAAATGTTTTTTTCCAACGCATCGGCTATTTTTGAGAGCTCAAGTTCATTAATTTTCATGGTTTAGATTGTTGTAAAATTAATTGCAGTTAAAAAAGCGAGGCAAATAAAATTATTTAATTACCTCGCTCAGGATACTTTTTTAAAAACTACATTTTTACGTTGCTTGAAGCGTTGTCGTTGTAGTCGTCTTCGGGTTGCAGGAATCGTGACAGCAAGAGCAGTTGTCTCCTCTTGAACTGGCTCCTATTATACCTCCTTTCAACTGGCTGATTTGATCATCATTTAACTTTGTTACAGCTTCTTTATTGAACTGCAGTCCTTTCATTTGAATTTTTGATTTCATAATAATTGGGTTAATGATTAATATTTACTTGGTAGTTACTGCTTACTCTATAGTAGCGGTAGTAGCCGGAGTCTTGCTATTGCAAGAACCGTGGCAGCAAGAGCAGTTATCACCTTTCGAACTTGCCCCAAGGATACCTCCTTTCAGCTGGCTGATTTGATCGTCGTTTAGCTTTGTTACAGCTTCCTTATTGAACTGTAATCCTTTCATTTGAATTTTTGATTTCATAGTAATTTTATTTATGAGATTAGTTAATAAATATTAATTTGGGAATTGATCCCTTTTTTAGCGCTCTCTGAATTTATTTCTGAGGTGTTATAACTTTACTGTTACAAGAGCCGTGGCAGCAAGAGCAGTTATCACCCTTCGAGCTAGCCCCAAGGATTCCTCCTTTCAGCTGGCTGATCTGGTCGTCATTTAACCTTGTTACAGCTTCCTTATTGAAGTGTAATCCTTTCATCTGAATTTTTGATTTCATAGTAATTGGGTTAATGATTAATATTTACTTGGTAGTTAGTGCTTACTCTATAGTAGCGGTAGTAGCTGGAGTCTTGCTATTGCAAGAACCGTGGCAGCAAGAGCAGTTATCACCTTTCGAACTTGCCCCCAGGATACCTCCTTTCAGCTGACTGATCTGGTCGTCGTTTAACTTTGTTACAGCTTCCTTATTGAACTGTAATCCTTTCATTTGAATTTTTGATTTCATAGTAATTTAATTTATGAGATTAGTAGGAGTATCATATTTTTAAGAGATTAATACTTTTTTCTTTTTCGCTCTCGGCTTGCAAGCTTTATTTTTTATTGAACACGTTCTTTTTGTTCGCTGTTATTAGAATTGATTTGCTGTGTCTTGAGTTTATTGTTTCCGAATTTATAGATAAGTGAAATCCTGAATCTCTGATTATCAAAATACATTTTGTTTTTAAGCTCAATATTGTTGGTATATCCTGTATAGGTTGGCCTGTTGCTTCCAAAGACATCTTCTCCCACAACAGATAGCTGAAGTGATTTTTTCATAAAAAACATTTTGAATGCCAGATCTAGTCCATTGATGCTTGATACTTTAAATAAACCATCTACGGTAGGAAAAGAATAAAAATAAGAAGCTTCTAAAAAAATCGTTGATGAAATCTTGAATGTATTGGTGGTGTAAAGTTGAAGCGAATTTCCACTTAAGCTGGCATTGGTTTCCGGGATTGAAGAGGTGGAATGAGAATAATTATAATCCAAAGAATTCACAGATTCCCACCATTTAAATTTGTCAAATGTGTAAGAAATATTGACTCCATATTTATCTGAACTGACATAATTGTATGGTTTTTCATAACGCGAAGTGAGGTCGCCAGGCTGAACGAGAGTAACATAGTCAAATCCGTTTTTCAAATGTGAGTAATAAAACTGGGCCGTTACCTTATTTTTGAAATTATAATTTAATTCAATATTATCCGAGAATGCAGGCTGCAAAAAAGAATTTCCTTCAGAATAAAAATATTGATTATTAAAGCTTCTGAATGGGTTAAACCAAAAATACCGCGGTCTTGTTATTCTTCTACCATAATTCACATTGAACGAATGATCATCATTGGGAGTATAAGAGAGATAGGCGGTAGGATATATCTTTAAATAATTGTTTGTTTGAGTCTGATCCAGCGTGATTGAATGACCGCTTGTATTTACATTCTCTAGCCTGAGTCCCAGTTTTCCTTCCAGTTTGGAGGTTATTTTATGCGTTACACTTGCATAAACACTGCTGATATCTTCTTTATAAATAAACGAATTGGTGTTATTCCTATCTAGTACAGGTGTTCCGCTTCGCAGGTTATAAAAATAATTGTCACTGTCTGACTTTGATAGAGAAAATTTAGCACCATAGTTCAAAGTAAAAGACTTGATGGGATGATCCATATCAAGAGTGAAATTATAGTTATCAACATTGATTCCCCCCATACTATTAAACATAAAACCTGAGCCTGGGGTAGGATATGAGTTAGGGAAGAAGTTCTGTCCCTGAATTAATTGATTGGATTTATTTTGATAAGAAAAATAATCAAAGTCAAAAGATAGTTTTTTACCTAACGAATCAATTTCATAATTTAAGTGGTAATTGAATGAAAGAAATTGGTATTTGTTCTTCAGATCTTTGTTAGAATTAGCTAAAGAATCAATCTTATTGGCTGTCTTACTGGAAATTACAACCCTGTCCTTTTCAGTCGGGTTTGTATCGGAGTAGCTGTAGTAGAAACTTACTCCTGTCATCACTTTAGGCGTTAATTTGTAGTCAAAACCTAATTTGGTAGTGAGAGGATAGAACAGACTCTTTTTTGTTTTTACTTCTTCCCATAATGTGGAAGGATAATTGTTGACGAAGTTTTCATCTATTTTTCTTTTATTTCTATCATAATTGACTGAAAAATTAAAATAGCTTTTATTCTTTTGATAGTCAAAGCTGGCACCCATACCTCCGGACGCGTAATTTCCCTGTATGTATCTAGAACTTATTAATGACTTCCAGCTGTTGGAGGCAATCTTTTTTCTTTTGATATTAACGATACCACTGTTTCCTTCTGCATCATATTTGGCGGGAGGATTCGTAATAACTTCAATACTTTTGATCTCATCAGATCTTATTGTTCTCAGAAAATTAGTTAAATCATCTCCTGAAAGTTGTATAAGACGGTCATCGATCATCACAGACATGCCGTTCTTGCCTACCATAGAGATTTTTTCGTTTTGAACCTTTAATCCGGGAGTTACTTTCAGAGCATCCAATGCATCTCCGCCGGTTGCTGAGATCGAATTCTCAACATTGAAAATTAGACGGTCTATTTTTCTTTCTATTAACTTCTTTTTCCCGTCTAATACAATTTCTTTGATATTTTTGGTTCGTTCTATCTTTATCTTTCCTAAATCAATATTGTTATGTAAACTTATTGCTTTAGTGTAGCCGATGTCTTTGAAATATTTTATTTTAATGATATACTCTCCGGAGGCTAATTGAGTGGAAAATACACCCTTCTCATTACTCAGTTCACTTTTAACAGGAATGGAATCCATTTTTAGAATTAGAACTTCACTATATTCCAGAGGAGTGTCCTTTTCATCAACAATTTTTCCCTGTAGTTGGAATTGTTGCGAGAATAAGGTACAGCAAAAAAATAGAAACTGGAAAATATAGATTTTTCTTTTCATCTGGAAATTAGCTTTTTACAATATTTATCAAACATACAAAAAAATAGAAAATTTAAAATAATTATTTTGTAATTATTTTTTGAATTTAGACTGATTACAAATAATTAAATTAAATTTAAAAATTATATATCTGAAAATCAGAATATTGATTGTCTGATTGATTTTTGTTTAATACATTGTCGTGTGCTCTGTTTTACATAATTCGTTTTTTTATGATAAAACAATTGGATCAATTACTATTTAATAAACATAATACTAATTGACTTAAAATTTATACTTATAAACACTCTTTTTTAGAATAAAATTCAAAATATATCAATATACTATGATTTAAATGTATGTTTTTTTTCATTTTTTTATTGGATAGATTTACATTTTTAGAGAGGAAAAATCATGAAAAATTTAACATTTAATCTTCTTCATCCTCTTTCGAACTATACCGATCCTATTATATAATTACCTTTAGCTTATTGGATAAGTATAGTAAAAGAAGAACAGGCTGGATGCGTCGCTAAAATTAGCTAGCTAAGTAAAAAATAAAGTTCATCTGAAGAGAAATTTCATTGAAGTAAAGGATTGATTTAGGTAATGCTTTGTTCGGCAGACAAGGGAAGCAATGGGTCAATTTTCTTTTTTAGCTTATATATTTATAAGCCCGCAGGACGGCTGATCAAAGATCCTGCTGATGACCACCTAAATTAATAGTTTGAGTATTGATCTGTTTTATTGCAGAACGATTGATAGCAATAATATTTATAGTCACATTTCCATTGTTTACTGAGCTGCCTCCATTACAGTCTGTATGAAGATGCCAGGTTCCATTTTTACGGTTATTGCCAGAATTTACAAGTAAGGATATTATTAACAGCCGTGAATAAGTAAGCTAATGAATGGTATTGTGTTTAGCCGGGAAAACCATTGAGATTAAGGAATAGAATAATTAAAATAAGCCTTCCCGATTATAAATAAATGCGAAGTGTACAATTATAAGCCGTTCATTTGCCGTTATCGAAAAGAATGAAGCCAGCGATATTTATAATTTTAACAAATTTTAACTGGTATGTATCATAGAATGTGGCACCGGTGCAGGGCGTTTGAAGTTCTCATTATTGCTTTGACAGGTAATCTGCAAATTCTTCGTTTAAAAGTTCACATTCATGCTGTAATATGCCAGATTCAATTTCAGGTTTGCGGCCCCATTTGGGAATGTTTTCGGTTTCAAGAATATTAAACTCTGAAGACTGTCCGCCAACCAAAGGAACAGAAATTCCAAAAATCAATTTTGCGATTTTATGGTGCCGGATCAGGTAAGAGCACATCATGCAGGGTTCATGTGTAGAGAACATCACAGATTCATGTAATACATCCCGATAGCCCTTTGCTAAAGCATCTTTCACGGCTAAAATTTCTGCATGTTGAGTGAGGTCTCCTGATGATCTTCCGGATTCGATTCCTCTTCCTATAATTTCATCACGATAGACTAACAAGGATCCGACCGGCGGATTTCCTTTTTGGAGTGCTTCTCTGCCAAGTTCAATACACTCAAGCATATATTTATTATATGAATCCATGTCTGTTTTCCTGTTTTAATTCATCTTCGAAACTGTGAAAAATTTTGGGAGGATATTGATTAAGATTCACCTCTGTTGAATCCAATGGTATTTCTATAAATCTGAGGAGATATATCTGTTTTATTTTTAAACAGTCTGCTGAAGTAGTATTCGTCCTCATATCCAAGCTCATAGGCTATTTCTTTAATCGTCTTGTCTGTCAGGTACAATTCTCTTTTTGCTTCAACGATAATCCGTTCGGTGATCAGGTCAGAAAGCGTTTTGTTAAAATGATTTTTAGTAAACCTTGCAAGAGAAGCGGGTGTTTGATTGAGCAGATCAGCATAATCACTGGCAGAATGTTTTACCCTGAAATTATCTTCGATCGCATTTTTGAGATTTTGGATCATAAACTGTTGTTTTCCCTTATCTTTTGCTGCCCCCTGAAGAGATTGCTGTTCAAGTTTTATCCTTGTGGCCATTACCAGCAGAATTTTAAGGTAAGAAACCAGAACTTCATCCTTTCGGAACGCTTCGTCTTTTAGTTCGCGGGCTATTTCCCGGATAAGATGTATGATTGTGTTTTTAGAGCTTTCGTCCAGATAAACAAAGGGTTGCTGATAGATGTTGTTAAACAAAATACCGTTGGCTGCAATTTCCTGATGATGGCGGTATATGCAAAAAAAATCATGATGAAACTGTATTGAAATTCCCATTAATGGTTTTTTAGCAGACAGCATAAATGGTTGATAAGGGTAGAATGCAAATAAGGTGTTCTCTTTAAATGAATAATCACAAAAATCAACTTTGGCAGTCCCTTCACCTGAAGTGATTAATATAAGCGTAAAATAATTGTTACGCTGAATATGATCGAAATAGCTGTTGTTATCAAACTCAAATAGTTTGAAAGCTAAATTTCCATTCTGTTGATTTACCAGTGTGTATACAGATTGTGATAACATGATACTTGCAATTTATTAATATTTTTTTAATTCCCTATGGAAACATTTTAGAGGATTATCCTTCATCTGAAAGGTGTCATCTAAAGGTTTTAGGATTAAAAACTGCCTTCAGATTTTCCTGAAGGCAGTGGTAGGGCTGGATTAGAAAATCAAAATATCATACCCTTCATTTCTGAGGTTGAGGAAACTTGGTAAACCAGGAGTCCCCGGTACTTCATTTTCGTTTAGCAAGTCGTACCCGGATACCTCAGTGCCGAATACTGCAACACACCCTTTAGAAAGACCATGTACATGATCTCTTACTTCTTTGTAAAGAGCATTCACAGGGTGATCTGGTTTTTCAAGTTGTTCAGGCCATCTAATACCCGTACCTTGAAAAATGATTTTGACATCTTCACCCGCATGTTTGAATTCATAGGCGGATGCCAAAGCATTGAATACTCTTCCCATTGCTTCTTCTGAACCATCTTTGGGATCAGAAAGAATAATTACAGCTGTTTTTTTCATTTTAAACAAATTATTTACACTGCAAAGATGTGGGAATCATGGTTGTTAAAGAATGGATAATTTTTACTTTGTGATGGAGATTTTTTAACGTATTCAGTTAGTCATTAAGCAAAAGATGACGCTGATCATACTGAACAAAATAAGCGTGACATAAAATTAGGTAACGCTTATTCTTATCGGTGCATATTAAGTTCTTATGATTGTCACACAGGAGTTATAGGGAGCCCGGCTTTACGAAGGTCTGCCATCCTCTCATGGTGTCAATAAAACGTTCGCTCAGGCCTCCTGCACGCAAATACTCTGCTGTCACGGGAAGTTGAGGACTGTCGTATATAGGGTTTGCCATTACCTGAAGAGGGAAGTCCCGCTGAAGGATTCCAGCCCGCGCGATCAGTACAAAATCACAGCCTTCATCTAATAGTTCTCCTGCACGCTGTGCACTCATTATTTTTCCGGCAGCTCCTAAGCGAACGCCTTTCCGGGGAAGTTCGGTAAATACGCTCAGCATCGTTTTCCCCTGAAATGTTCCTTCCCGGACAATTTGTGCAGAATCCCACAGCGCGAGATCCAGATAGTCGATCAGTTCACGGTTAAAGATATCAGCTGTCATTTCGCGCAATTCTTCCAGTCGAAGCCCGTAACGTTCAATCGACAATCGCCAGCCAATTTGAAAATTTGGTCCACAGGCCTTACGAATTCCTTCTATAACTTCAATCGTGAAGCGGGCGCGGTTTTCGAGACTTCCCCCGTACTGATCCTTACGGTCATTTAAGTTGGGTGACAGGAATTCTGACAGAATCCATCCGAAAGCACCATGAACTGAGATTCCATCGAATCCGGCCAGTTGTGCTCTTTTGGCTGCTGCAATAAAACTTTCTCTTATACGTTCCACCTCTTCTGTGGTGATAGCTTTTATACCACGCAGTGTTTTCTCTGAAGCAGGAGAGGGGATTCCTCCTATTGACGGTTTGGCGCGGTGTCCGGCATGATGCAGCTGTACTGCAGAAAGTCCTCCTCCCTCACGGATCATTGTTGCCATCTGAGTCAGGCCGGGTAAATGTTTATCACTGTGAATTCCCAATTGCCGTTCAAAGGCAATACCTCCGGCCTCTACAGTAGCAGCACTGGTTTGGATCAATCCATAACCACTTTTTGCCAGCTGTTGAATCCAGGATTGGTCATATCGGGATGCTGTACCATCATAATCACTTTGCTGGCTGGTTAAGGGAGCAAGCATAAAACGGTTTCTCATTGCCGGACCATGCAGCAGAGTGAGAGGCTTGAATAAATCAGAAACAGACATTTTTGTTTAATTTTTTTTGTTTTACTTATATAAATTTTAGTCTGTTGCAAAGATGCTCTGATAGGAGCTCATGAAAAATGGATGATTTCTACTATATAATGGATTTTTTTGTGGAAAATTGAGAATGTTTAGCTGCGACAAGTTTATTGACGTACTTTCAATTGATGCGTGGAATTGATCGTTTTCGATGACGGAATGTAAACTAGGCGGCTTGCCTGATTTCATGAGGAATCCGTTTTACATATGGTTGATTAAAGGCGGAATCTTTTTGAGAAAAACTTCATTTTGGATGGTTTGTGATTAATGTGTTAAATGGTGACTTATTAGTTGTTTTTTAATGTTATAATTAGTTTATGTTGAATATTAAACATTAAAATGCGAAAATATTATTATAAAATAAATCTAAATAATGGGATATATTGTTTTTTTTTCTCTATTTTTACTGTAATAATAAAACTAACAGCCATTAACAAAAGCTATCATGTAACGTTGAAAACAATTGAAGAATGCAAACTTTTAGAGATCCGTTTGTAGGTATACAGTTCTGGCAGTTATGATTTATTATCTTTTTTGATTGGAAAATCAATACTCGAGTACCTAAACATTTTAAATAAGATTAGTATGAAAATCAAACAATTTTATCCTCTATTAGTGTTAGTTGCTTCTAGCACGGTTCTGTACTCTCAGGTAGGGATTAATACACCTAATCCGCAAGGCGCTTTTCAAGTAGATGCTGGGAAAGATAATCCTGCAACTGGTGTCCCTACAGCAGCACAGCAAGCCAATGATGTAAACATTACAACCGCGGGTGATGTAGGAATCGGAAATACCGTACCTACCAATAAACTTCATGTAACAGCTGCGGCAAATCCACTACGACTGGAAGGTACCACAGCTGGTGTTACTACAACAGATCGGTTAATGGTTCTGGATGGTACAGGTGTTGTAAAAACAATTGGTACCTTAGGTGCTTTATCAATCCCGAATCCGGCCGTTTTCAGATTGGAAGCGCCGATAGCTAATTTCCTGAACGGAGTGGCTGCAGGTAACACACAGGTGATTCCTATGTCAGTGATTAAGAATACTATTCCCGGATTGACCTACAATACAACTACCAGTACTATTACTTTTCCTGTAGGAACCTATCAGATGACATTTGTTTATGAAGCTGTTCATAATAATACAGGCTGCACTTTAAGTTCTTATTTTATTGATTTTCCTCTTGATGCCGGTACAACCAGAGTTCATAATACCTCTTCTCATGTTGAAGGAGGAAACTCCATCCATGGAAATGCTATAACATATGCAACCACCGTTCCTGCTGGCAAAACTTGGCAAATTGCTTTAGGCAGGGGGATATCGGGTAATTGCGCTGGACCGGGAATGAATTTGACAGGTACAGCCACTCAGTTATTGGTCTTTCGAATAGGGGATTAATTTTTTCCAGGCGTAAGTTATTCTACAAACACAAAATATCATAAATGTTCCCAAACATGGAAACACTTACTCCCTCAGTAAGTGTTTTTTTATTGTGCTATGTTTTGGAAATTAATAGTTTATATTAAATAAATCATCATCATTTGCAGTCTTCACAATATATGAAAATGCGAAATTTTCCGGTATTGGAAACCAGGGTGGGTGGTATACCCATGTATATTAGAGACTAATAATATAGAAAAACATATTCAAACAACGACGTTCTTTCGGGCGCCCGGTATGAGACTGTCCCTCTTTGAGGCAGTCTCATCTGTTTAAATGACGACGTGATATACCTCTAAAATGCTGAATTGAGTTTTGGGTTTCCAAATCCTGTTTTTAAAAAGCAGTGAAATTTAATATTTGGACAGGATTTTTTTACCAATAGGTTAGGTTGTAGTGAGTTTGAAAGATGGTTGATAGAACAATATCGAAAATAACAGCTCCTTTATTGGTTTTTGCAGTGAAAGACTTAGGAATATTATTGCATTTTCCCCTTTGTTGGCTTATTAATTGATAGTACAATCGATATTGAATTTTTAAAGACTAATGAACAAGCTGGCTATATTTTTAGTTTTCTTTTTAACTGGTTTATCCTTTTTTAAGGCGCAGGAAAAAAAGGATTCACTGTATTATAAAATTGAAAATTTTTCGGATAAAACGAAAGTGACCAAATTCATTCACCGCTTCATATTCCGGAGGGAAGCAGATTCTACATCTGTTAGAACCACAACTGAGAAACTGTCGCAAGAAACTCATAACGGAAAGCATATCCGAAATATCAGGATAGAAACCATTGACCCGTTTGGATATGGTTCTAAAGAGAAAAAAGAAAAAGCCAAGTGGTATGACTGGTTCACGAATCATCTTCATGCTAATACAAGAGATAAAACGGTTAATAATTATTTGCTTTTCAAAGAAGGTGAAGAATATAATGCTCAGAAACTCTATGAATCTGAACGTTTGCTGAGAGCAATGCCTTTTATCAACAGGGTTAATATCAGTATTTCCGACAGTACTTCCAGTAAAGACTCTATTGATGTCGTTGTAAAAGTTCTCGATTCCTGGAGTTTAAAACCGAGGGTAAGTTATTCGGGAAGTAAAATTGGTCTGGGAGTTACAGAAGAAAATGTATTAGGATTAGGACACGAATTAAATTTGCTTTATAGAAACGATTCCAAAGAAAAGCAGGATTATCTGTTAGGAAGCTATACGGCCTATAACCTTTGGGGCTCTTATATCAACGCCCAGTTTTTGGGTGAACGGGATTTTTTGAAGAATGAAAGAATCAATTTCAATGTCAGAAGAGATTTCTACTCACCCCTGACAAAATGGGCAGGTGGTCTTACTTTTGAATATTTTATGCGAAATGTTTTACTCCCGATAAAGACCGATACCACCTTTCCGGAAGTTCAAATCAAAGTCTACAGTCAGGATTTATGGGGTGGTTATCAGATTCCTGTTTCATCTGACACCAAAAACAAGGTCTCCAGTACTATCGCATTGATAGGGCGGATTCAGAATTATCAGTACAAAGACAGTCCCGGAATCGATCAGTATCAGTATTTTAGCTCCTACAGCAGTTTTCTGATGTCTGCAGGATTTATTCACAGAAATTTTTCGGTTCAGAAGAATATCTTTCAATACGATTTGCCGGAGGATATTGCTTATGGTAATTCGGTAAACGTTACTGCCGGAGCTTTATCCAGAAGTAATGATGTGAAGCCCTATGTGGGAGTTTCTGCATCGTATGGTGATTTCATAAGGCTGGGATATTTCAATGTAAAAGCTCAGTTTGGAAGATTCTTTAATGAAGATAGCCGGAATCGCGAGTCTTTCCGCCTCGAAGGAACTTATTTCACCAATCTTATGGATTGGAAATTTGCCAAAGCAAGACATTTCTTTTCTCCCACTTTAGCATTGGGAAATCCACAGCACAATTATTCTTATAGAGATCGAATTAATCTTTCTTCTTCAGACGAATTTCCTGTTTACGATTCGGATTATATAGGAACTAAAAAATTGGTTTTAAGATATCAGCTTCAGCTTTTTGTGAATAAAACCTGGAAGAATTTTCATTTCAGTCCTTATTTAACTGCGGCGGTCGGCTGGTTGGGAATGCCTGATGACAAATTGCTTAAAACTACGGCCAACACAAAAATAGGTGTGGGCGTTTTAATTAACAATCCGTTTTTGGTTTTCAACAGGATTCAAATTTCTTTTACTTATTATCCACGGGTTCCTTTTGATAATAATTCAGTTTTTGACTTTAACAGCAACAGGAATAATCTATTGCCAATGAATAGTTTTGCAACAGATATTCCGCATTTTGTGAATTTTGGAAATTGATACTATTTTAATTGACCGGGAACCGGAGCAAATGAAATCAGGCAGCATATGATCCATCAAATAAGATAATGAGAAAAATTATATTTACAGTACTTCTTACAGCAAGTCTTAGCAGCAAGTCACAGGTACAAAGTGTGAAAACACTGACTACTAACGAAAGGATTGAATTTCTGTCCGGGAAAGTTCAAAAATTTGATAAGGAACCTCTTTATGAATTAGATATCCAATCTTTATTGAGCTTCAGGGTAATGATCAACGGAGTTCCTGTTTATTCAAACTTTGATGTAGCTGGAGGAGTGGCAAGACTTAATATTAATTCATTCATTCTTAAAAGTGGAAAACAAAATATTGAGGTTGAGCTTTATCCCGGATATGATCATAAGGGAATTCAAAAAAACAATCTTGAGAATGGTGACAAGTTTATTCTGAAAGTAGAAAAAACCGGATGGGATAAAAAAGGCTCATCAGAAACTCAACAGGATATTCTGGAATTTAGGAATAATGATAAAAATATTGACTACTCAAAGTTAACGGAATACAAAACCAATCTCATTTTCGATGCTTCCGTGCCTTACCATAGTAAAGGATGGGAAGATGGGGAAGATCTGTCTGCATTGAATCAAAAAGATCTGGAACTAAAAGTAGCCGGCTTCTATAAAAATATGGTTTCAGCCCTTAAAGAAAAAGATTATGACTATTTGAATACTGTTTTTTTGAACGCAGACTCTGAATGGTATCAGGCAGAATATTTTTCTAAAGAAACAATCGCAAAACTTCAGTCAACCAATGGTAGAAAAGGAAAATCTGTATCTTCAGCAGCGTCAACCCCTGGTAAATATTCACGAACTGTTTATCCTGTAGAAAACTACATTATGAAATTGTATGCTGATAACCGGGTCGTGAGATTAGAGCCTAAAGAAGGTTTTAGCCGTGGAGAGTCTTTGTTAGGCTACGAGGATGTAGATAAAAACGGGATGCATAGAAAAACTTTTATAGATATGTTATTATACATTCCGAAGGGTACACAAAACCTGCAAATCATTCGGTAACGTAATATTCAGAACCATAAAAGAATTCTGAAAAGTAGGCAGATCGTGTTAGTCCCATTCAGCGAAAGGACCAAAAATTAATGCAAGCTTACTTAAGATCGTCAAATTCCAGGTAAATCTGCTTCAAAACATTCATTTTAATCGTACCGATCTTTGATTCAGTGTTGAATTTCCAGGGATAGGGTTTTATCGTTTCTGCAGGTAAAGATATAGTCAGAACTTCGCCTTCGTCCAGCTTTGATTTTGTTTTTACATCGGAAACCTGTACGCTGAGAATCTCATCAAATTCAGGGCGGTTGAGAATTTGGTGTACCATGAACTGTTCCTGTTTATTTCCGAAAAGCATATAACGGAAGGGTTCTTTTTGATTCTGTGTTGGATTAAGTTTTTTGAAATACGCAACTTTTTCTATTTGCACAGTTACATTCTGTAGAATAAGCTGTCCGCCCCGTTCAAAATGTCCTCTATACAGGTTAGCTTTAAATGAATGAATATCATTCATTATTTCAGGTAAAACGAACTTTTCAGGTTCTATCGTATAAAGTTCTGTATGGCTGGTTTTACGATCGTTGATATAAGCTTGTTCAGCTGAAGAATCCAGTTTCACCTTTAAAATAATCTGATAGTCATGAGGTGAATAGAACAATGGCAAATGGGATGCGTACTGTTTGTACTCCCCAAAAAGGACCATACCGTGTATGCCGGGGTGGTCAGTACTGTGATGTTTTTGGGCATTAAGATTTAGCGGTACCATTAAAAACTGTACTGATACAAGAAGATATAAGAAAAATGAATTCAACGTTGTCACTTTTTTGTGCAAAGATATATTTTTTATTGGTCCTTCGTGACGGATATGGTAAAGGTAGATTTAAAAATATTTTATCAGAATAAAGAGATGAATCTGCGCGGGATGAAATATATTTGTAGGTACTGAACAACGTAAACGACCAGTCAGGTCAAAATAATATAATGATTCGATTGGGCATCTGCAGACCCATTTATTTTAAATCTTGACACCAATTATATACCAGTAAACCGATAATTTATGAGAACAAAAAGCCTCCTGTTATTTTTAGTTTTCAGTATCATCTGTAGCAGCTTTATGAAGGGATATGATGGTGATAAGAAAGAAAATGTCAGCATTTCAAAAATAAATTATAAAATAAACAACCTGCCTGAACGTGATACCTTAAGGGTTTTTCAAAATGATCCATCTGTCTTCAAAAAGACAGAGGACATCATCACCCGCCCCTGTAGCAATCCTGAACCCACCATCCGATATGAATTGATCAATCCACAGGATAATGCCTATTATCTTATTTATAACGACAAAAAACAGTTGGTACTGGAAGGGGTATATACGCCCCAATACACTTATGAAGGCATACTCTATAAGAAAGGGGATTTTTACAATTCAAAAACATATTCTTATACAAAGAATGGAAATTTAGATACAGTACACTATATGGAAGATGGAAGAAATCTTAAAACCGAATATTTTGACACCAAAATCCAACTAATGAAAATACGATATCTGGATAAAAAGTCCGGAGAATTATCCAGGATTGAGCTCTATAAAAACGGTCAGCTTAAGGAAACCAGAACCTATGTGAGTTTTAATAAGTATACAACAGTCAAAGCGAAGTAGATAACATATTTGATCTGGCTTGAATGCAATTGACAGGAAAACAATTTTATGTTATTTTGGAACCATAGGCGGCGGCGGAATAGAAGAGGAACTGTTAATCTCCTCAAGAGTTGGAGGAATAATATGTTCGAACTTAACTGTTTTTTTGAAAGGAAACTGTTTCTTTGAAATTTTTTCATAATAATCAAGATAATAAGCATCTTTATTATAATAGTACGCCTGTATGGTTAGCGAACCTGTCTTGTCAAAGTAATCATCCGAAAGTTTCAGATTTAAAATACCTTTTTCGTCAGCTGTGACTTTATTGACAATCACGGCACCCTCCTTTCCTTCTATATTTTTGAATAAAGTTACCTGAACATGAGGTGCTGCTTCATTGCTGTCTGTCATAAAATGCAGCTTCAAACTGTATTGTTTTTGGGCCATAGCCAACGAAAAACAAAATAATAATAAGAGTTGCAGACCTTTCATAGTATGTGATTTAGTTTTAACAATAAGATCATCGGGTACACAAAATACGCTAATCCATCTGATGTCGAATCTTCTGATAGTTCTCGGTAAACAGTTCCGGATTGACCTTCATTTCCAAAAGTAATAAAATTCTATTGAATTCGGTGAGGTACAGGCTTTTACTCAGCGTCACCTTTCCACCGGAATAGTAAATGGTGACTAATGGTGTTCTGTACTTTCCCAGCCGGACCATATCGATCTTTTTGATATCACTCCACAAAAAGTGATACCGTTTTAATCCGCCTGTTAGCCGAATTTTATCATCTGAAATAATGAGTTTCAACCGGGTATACAGCAGCATGGAAAAAGAGATTATAAAAATAAACGGGGCCAGAAAGATGATCCAGTTAGGCTCTTTAATCATAAGTACATTAATCCCCAACACAAATACTATTGCACTGGCAGTGCTATACATGATTTTTTGCCACCTTGGGGCATAAAATTCTTCGGTCGGTATTTTTTGCATAGGGTAAAAGTAAACTTTTAATGCATTTGAAATGATAATAATAATTTGATCGTAAAACTAAAACTGTTTTTTTCATAACATCTGGTCATTTAAAATGGTTTTACTCACACATTTATAAAAATTAAAAAATGTATGAAAGTCTTCAGGGCTGCCTTTATGATCACGAACTGATTGATATTCATGATTCATAAGTGTTTGAATTGCGCTTATGCCGGCAATATAAATACCGTTTAAATCATGTCAAGCTGTCTTTGCACCCATTATCATTCATGAACAAGCACTGTAAAAAATTCAGTCAAACTTTTTTGATTTAGTAACTTATTAAGCTAATATTGTTTTGGTGTTAAAATATTAATGATAATTAAAAAAAATAGTTAAATTTGATCGATATAAATCACATACTTTAGATTTATAATTTATTTTTAGATATAATCAAAGTTCCAAGAACGACTTAATCAGAAGAGGTTATATCCTGTAAATGAATGAAAAAAATAACAAAGGGTGGAATTAAATGAACTGTAATTCTATCTGACAATTAATAAACTAATAACATTTAACAATTATGAAAGCTTTAATTATTATTGATGTTCAGTATGATTTTTTACCTGGAGGCGCTTTAGCCGTTAATCATGGTGACGAAATTGTTCAGACTATTAACGAACTGCAGCCAACGTATGATCTGGTAGTAGCCACACAGGACTGGCATCCAAGAGGCCATAAAAGTTTTTTTACGTCCCACCCGGGCAAAACAGCATTTGAAGAGATTACATTAAATGGATTGAATCAGGTACTGTGGCCGGAACACTGCATACAGGGTACAAAGGGAGCCGAATTGGTTCCGGAGCTTTCAACAGATGCGGTGGAGGCTATTTTTAGAAAAGGTATGGATAAAGAAATTGACAGCTACAGTGGATTTTTTGACAACGGTAAGAAAAAATCTACAGGCATGGCAGACTATCTGAAAGGGAGAGGGGTGACCGAAGTGGCAGTTTGCGGTGTAGCTGCTGATTATTGTGTGTATTATACTGCTAACGATGCGCTGGACTTAGGTTTTAAATCAAGTATTATCGAGCGTGCTTCCAAACCCATAGATCAGGAAAGATATGCACGTGTCAAAGCAGACTTCCAATCAAAAGGAGGTACAGTCATTTAGCCATGTATCATTTTTGGATATAAAAATATTTACCGGAGCAGGTATTAATATTAACAACAATAAGAGAGGCCTTTTGCTTCTCTTATTGTTGTTTTAAATAGCATATCAATTGCACAATTTGATATTACCAGGGCAGGGGAGCTTTATCTCCATTTTGGTTCTCAGCATAATACAGCGAGGATAAGAAATGGGATAAGTAAGTAAATTCGGTATAGCAATGTTCCATTAATCCAAAACCAATATCTTCGTGCAGAGGTGTTTCTGTATCTGCCGTCAGTGCACCAAGGTAAAAATGGCTTCTCAGCGTACAGCCAAAAGGAGTGTCTCTGGCTACATGAAACATAAAGCCATCTTCAGGATCTCCGTTGCTGTCGAGTGAAGTGTCTTCTCCAAAACCTATCCTTGCATAAATAACAGCACCTACATCACCCTTATCAAAAGCTTTATGCAAAAGGGCGGGATCAAATACCTCATCCGGAGCGTGGAATTTGATGGTGGCGGGAACAGGTGGAATGTCACCTAATGCTTCAGTGGCATGTATGGTAGCTCCAATATAATTTTTGTTTTTCACCCACTTGCTGTCCCATCCGCTATGCAGGATATGGTCATGGGGATGCCACCATTTTAAATGGGCTGTGGTTTCGAAATAGGTAAACCACCAGTCCAGCATTCTGCTTTTACAGCCGTGCAGATCTGTTCTCATAGAAACCTGGAGCATACCGTTACCCAGTCTTTTAATCCCTGCCTCCAGTCGTAAGGGTTTGGGAGATAGAAGTGTATCAATATCCGAAAACAAGATACCCTGTTCTTCTTTAGTCAGTCTCATAGTAACTTTGATTTATTATTACATATCAAAGTTAGCTGGAGATGGCTACTGAAAAACTTAACTTTTGTTAAGCTTTTCTAAGAAGATTTGTGGTGGCTTTGTTTCAATATTCTACTATAGGCTTCAGGAGTAATTCCTAAAAACCGGGCAATATATTTATAGGGAACGTTTCGGGCAATATCGGGATAATGTGATCTTATGAATTCAATCATCTCATTTTTCCCATACAACAGCTTCACATCAGTAATCATGATATCTTCGGCAATGATCTCAAGAACTGTATTTCTTATGATTTTGCCCACGGAAATACCATTGTTGTAATACTCCATAAAGTCTGAGGATGCAATTGAAACGACAGTACATGGAGTAACGCTTACAATCTGATATCTGGATACAGTCTGGTGAAGTAAACTGTCAAAATTGGTGCATAAGTTTCCGGTACGGAAAAACCTGCCGATTACCGTTTTTTCATTGATGGTAAATTCTGAGGCTAATATACCTTCGGCAACAAACAGAACATCCGTGTAGCGGAAATTTTTCTTTAAAATGATCTCATTCTTTTTGAAAGACTTAACAGTGGAATTTCTCAACAGGTCATTCCACTCTTTATCCTCTGGAAACTCCCTGAGATTAAATATGGTCTTAAGATGATCTTCTGTACTTTTGTTTTCCACTGTACCGGATTATTAGGACTGTTATGATAGTAGGTTTCGTATCATTTAATAAAATACGCAGGCAGGAATCACTTCTCAATGACAAACCCCCGCAATTCTGCCATCAGACCATTTTCAAATCTCCATACATCACAGTAATCATATTCTACCCACTGATTGTCGTTGTTAAGGATACTTATTGTACCTACAGCCGTCACATAATCTCCTTCTCCAATCATGTGTTCAACATTAAACTTGGGAGGACTTTTGTAAGCTTCTGCCATATAACGGCGTACTTCTTCTTTTCCTGAAAGCGCTTGGTCACCTACAAAATTCCATAAGGTATCCTCAGTACAATAGCTAAGGAAGGTTTCGTGATCACCTTCCGATATGGCAGTATTTGCTTTTTCTAAGACTGTTTTATGGCTCATAGGGCAGGTTGTTTTGATTTGTAACAGAAGTTCCGGAGCATCATCTCCAGATACTCCGTATTCAATTATTCAAAGTTTATGCCGCCAATGATGGCTACGTCACAACGATGCAGACAGTTGCCTGTTGCATAGGATAGCTGTCAGATATTCAACACCAGTACATTATCAATTACCCATTATTAGAATGCGGTAGCTTAATGTCTAAGGAAAGTCAAAAAATGGATCAGTTAAGGTTATAATTAGAAATAACTAAGCTCAAAATGAAATGAACATAATCCTGCTCAACATCTTTTCTGTTGATGAGTTTGTTTTTATATTCGTAAGAATCCAGTTTTCTGGTCAGGGTCTGATAAATGTCAAAATCATTGTCTTTGATTTTTACCCTTACATTGTCATCTTTTCTCTTAACAATTTGATCATCTAAAGTTCTTACCTTAAATAAAGCTTCACATAATATTGGACGGGACCGCGATCCAGTATATCTTTCAACTATATTTACCTTGAACGCATCGAATATGATTGTGTGAAAAACGATTTTAGAGTCAGGCTCCTGCGTATTGAGCGCAAGTTTATAGTTCATGAATTTAAATTTTGGCAAATATATGCTTAATTGTGCCAAATAACCACCCCTTTTTGATAGATTATTTCCATAATGATGACTATTGTATTTCTTCCTCAAAAATGAGCTAAGGATGATTTTTAGTTTTTAATGATGAACCATTAAGATTTTGGAAGAAGCAAATGACTGAGTTTAAGTAAAATCCTGACAGATTTTTTATAAATATGATATTAACTATGAGCTTATAAATGAGGGATATGAAAAAAAACAGGAAATTTTTTATCTTCTTTTATTTTTTTCCTCCTCAGCATTTCCGTAATTTTATTCTCTGTATTACAGATTTTATAATAATATCAATAAAATAAATGGAAAAGTATAATTACGGAATGGTTGGTCTCGGAGTAATGGGACGCAATCTTCTTTATAATATTGCTGACAATGGTTTTTCGATCGCAGGTTTTGATCTTGACGGGCAAAAAATAAAAGACTTACAGGATGGTGCCACTTCAGAAATGAAAGTGAAAGGGACCGGTACTTTAGAAGATTTGGTATCAGCACTGGAAACTCCCAGAAAAATTATTCTTATGGTTCCGGCAGGAAAACCGGTAGATGCAGTTTTGGAAAGTATTACGCCGCTTCTAAGCAAAGGGGATATCGTTATTGATGCAGGTAATTCTTATTTTAAAGATACCAATAGACGTGTTGCTGATTTGGCTTCAAAAGATCTTCACTTCATGGGAATGGGAGTTTCCGGAGGTGAAAAAGGAGCAAGGACAGGACCCAGCATAATGCCTGGGGGAGATTTGGAAGCTTTCCATCTGCTTAAACCCATGCTCGAAGCTATTGCTGCAAAAGTAGATAATGAAGCCTGCACAGCGTATATGGGTAAAGATTCCGCCGGAAACTATGTGAAAATGGTACATAACGGAATTGAATATGCGATCATGCAGCTCATCAGTGAAGCTTACGATTTACTGAAAAGAGGAGCCAACCTGAACAACGACCAGTTGTACCATGTCTTTAAAGAATGGAACAATGGAGAAATGAACTCATTCCTGATTGAAATTACCAGAGATATTTTTCAGCAGAAAGATTCACTCACAGACGGTTATCTGGTAGATCAGATTTTGGATAAAGCAGGAGCAAAAGGAACCGGAAAATGGACCTCCGAGCAGGCAATGGAAATTGGGGTTTCTATCCCAACCATTGATATTGCGGTGACTTCAAGAATTTTATCAGCCTATAAAGAAGAGAGGATTCAGGCGTCGCAACTGTATTCAGGAAAAGAAACAGTGAGCCCGGAAGATACTGAGTTATTCATCAAAGAAGTGGGTGACGCTCTTTACCTGGCTACGTTGATAAGCTATGCGCAAGGTTTAGCGTTATTGGTTAAAGCTTCTGAAGAATATGATTTCCAGATTCCATTAAAAGATGTTGTTAAAATCTGGAGAGGAGGGTGTATCATCCGTTCGGTTTTACTGGAAAAATTCTATGCAGCATATACCAAAAATCCTAATCTGTCGAATATTTTGCTGGATCGGGATATTTCAGATATTGTTAAAGAAAAAATTGGTTCGTTAAGAAAAACCGCTGCTTTTGCAGTTTCAAACGGAATTTCAAGTTTAGGAATTCAAACTGCTTTAGGGTATTTCGATGCCTATACAACAGATTCACTGCCCGTCAATCTTATCCAGGCTCAACGTGATTATTTTGGAGCGCATACGTATCAGAGGATAGACAGGGAAGGTTTTTTCCATACTTCTTGGGAAACTTCAAAAAATTAAAATTCGGAAAAATGAATGAAAATAAAGTCTTGCAGCCAACGACAATAATTATTTTTGGTGCTACAGGAGATTTGGCAAAAAGAAAACTTTTTCCGGCGTTTTATAATTTATATATCGATGGGAGAATGCCCAAAGGTTTTAATATTGTAGCACTAGGCAGAGCAGACCATACCGATGAATATTTTAAAAATTACATCAAAGAAAATCTCGAACATTTCTCAAGAAAAAAGATAACTTCTGAAGATTGGGCGGGTTTTCAAGCCCATATTACCTATTTTCAGCATCAGCTGGATGAGGAAATTTCATATAAAGATCTGCAGCAAAAATTAGAAAAGCTCGACAGGGTTTACGGAAAAAGAGGAAACCGATTATTTTATCTGTCTATTGGACCTACTTTTGTTTCTACGATTTCCAATCATATCAAAAATGCTTCTTTAGCTTCTGATGCCGAAAGAGACCGTATCATTATTGAAAAACCATTTGGTCACAACAAACAATCGGCAATCGAACTGAACAGTTTGCTGGCTGAGACCTTTGAAGAAGAGCAGATATACCGTATTGATCATTATCTTGGAAAAGAGACCGTACAGAATATATTGGCCTTTAGATTTGGGAATTCTATTTTTGAACCTTTATGGGATCATCAGCATATAAAATCGGTACAAATTACAGTAGCTGAAGAAGTGGGCGTTGAATCGAGAGGAAGTTTTTATGAGCAGACCGGGGCATTGAGGGATATGATTCAGAATCATTTGTTGCAAATCCTGTGTATGATTGCAATGGAACCGCCTGCTTCACTGGAATCGGGTGAGATCAGAGACCGTAAAGTAGATGTTCTTAAATCTATCCGTAGGATTTCTGCCGATAAAGTTGATTATTATGCCGTAAGAGGACAGTACGGAAAAGGAACAATAAACGGGGTAAAAGTCAAAGGCTACCGTGAGGAAGATGGAGTTGCTGAAGATTCCAATACAGAAACTTTTGCAGCAGTAAAATTCTACCTGGATAATGAAAGATGGCAGGATGTTCCGTTCTACGTGCGTACAGGTAAAAAGATGAAAGAAAAGCATTCTTATATTACCATTCAGTTTAAACCGCTTCCACATTCCACATTTTCAGAAAGCTCACAGCTCTTATCGGCCAACAGGCTGATCATCAATATTCAGCCGCTGATGGATATCCGGCTGCAGTTTATGGCCAAAAAACCGGGTCTTTCTTTGGTGCTAAAACCTGTTGAGATGATCTTTGATAATTTTGCCTGTCAGGAAGATACTCCAGAGGCTTATGAAACTTTACTGCTGGATGCGCTGATGGGTGATCTTACCTTATTTATGCGTTCTGATCAGGTAGAAGAAGCCTGGGATGTTGTAAAAACAATACAGGAAACCTGGGAAAATAATAAAGATACCGCTTTTCCAAACTATGAGGCAGGAAGCTGGGGGCCGGAAGACAGTATTGCATTGGTTGAAAGACAAGGCAATCACTGGGTATAAATACTATCAATTTAAATAGAAGAAAATGAATATTACCGTATTTGATGATTTGGAGAAACTGTATAAAAAAGCTGCAGATACATTTGTAGATCTTTCCAAAAAATCTATTCAGAAAAATAACAGGTTTGCTGTTGCATTAAGTGGGGGCTCTTCTCCCAAAGCTATTTTTAATCTGCTGGCAACCGAAGAATATGCAGCAAAAATCGAGTGGAATAAAGTATACTTTTTTTGGGTTGATGAACGTTGGGTTCCGCTGGATGATGATAAAAGCAATGCCAAAATGACATTCGAAACACTTCTGGATAAAGTTCCGGTGAACAGAGATCAGATTTTTCCGATGTATAAAGATGGAGTATCTCCTGAAGCATATGCTGTAGAATATGAACAGCAGATCAGAAAAATTCTGGGAGATGAAGGTATTTTTGATTTTATCCTTTTGGGAATGGGGGACGACGGGCATACCGCTTCTCTGTTTCCTGGTGAAAAGGTTCTTGATGAGAAAGAAAAGTGGGTTTCCGCCTATTACCTTACACCTCAGGAAATGTTCAGAATTACTTTGACTGCACCATTGATTAATAAAGCTGAGAATATACTGGCTGTAGCATTCGGTGAATCCAAAAAGCATGCACTGAACGAAGTATTAAACGGTGCATACAATCCTGCATTATATCCCATGCAGCTCATTGATAAAAAAGATGGTTTTCAGTTTTTTACAGATGAGAAAGCTAAAGGCTAGAAATTATTTTAAAAAAATTGCTTAGCAATTGTATTTTATAAATTTAATTAAAAGAGGAAATGTGATTTATATTTCCTCTTTTTTATTGTAATGCATTTAATGATGTGCTATGTTTTGTTTGTTTTGTCTTTTATTATTCTTTTTTTTAATAAGTTATTGACTGTGAAAGTAAATCAGCGTCGGCTGAAAACGGGATTAGATAAAAGGTTTAAATCAAATACTTTTTCAGACCCTCCATAATTCCCTGCCATAGAGTATTAAAGAAACTTTTATTGGGATCACGTTTCACATCAACCTCTACGTGATTAGGCTCACCTTTGGAATCATTCTTCACAAAAATATTAGCAATAGCACTAAGAACCTTCCTCTCTTTCCCGGTATTCTTATTTAAAAAGTTGACATGCATGTCGGTGTATTTAAAATAAAAATTCCCGCCAATCTGATTGCTGTTGCCCTTGTAATCAAATTTCAGATATTGAATTTGTCCATCGAGACTGACATTCAGATAAGGTCTTACGAAAAGATTGGCATTGTCTACAGACAGGTTTTTGATGGTTCCATTGATCGCATAGTCATCATTTTTATTGGCGACATCAAACTGCCAGCGGACATCGGTTGGAGCATCTCCAAAAAAATTAAAGTTGGAATCTACTTTTACCAAGGTCGGTTTCCCCTTCATCTTAGCACTGTTGACGTTCTTTATTGTTGCATTAAAATCTCCAAAAGTAAGCTTACCCGGAATTTTTGCTTTTTCAGCAACCTCTTCATAGGCTAATTTTGAATTTTTAATATCGATCTGTTTGATGTAGAGTGGAAATTTCACATCACGAAGTTTTTTACTGAACATATACCGTACACCGATGTCATCAGGTGGTGCAAGATCATGATAAATATTACAGTCGATTCCGTCAAAAATAATATGATCCAGATCGATACTGGTTTTGGAACCTAATGTTGAGTTCTTATCCGTAATCACAATTGATTTAGCCTTTATCGTATAAAGATCTTCTTCAACTGCAATTAAACGATTAAACTCTGCTCTGGAATATTTTGGAAGGAAGGCAAAATTGGCAGCAACAGTCTGCTTTCCTGTATTTTTTATATGATCAACTTTCAGTCGGTAATATTTACCGGCATCTACATCAATTTTATTAGCGGTAATCAGCTGGCTTTTAATGTGAAATGGAATAGATTCTCTAAGAATGTCTTTATTGGTCGTAACCGAATTAAGGGTCACATTAAAATTGTCCACCTTTAGTTTTTGTTTGCCATCCTTTCTTTGGATAAAAGTTCCGTCGATGATATGGAGTGCTCCCAGATGTGCCAGCAAATCGGGTGTTGCATTATGCTTTTTCTCAGGAGCTTTCTTCTTATGTGATGCAGAAATAATTTCTATTTCAGGGTGGTGTACATTGATTTTTTCGAGTTGAAGCTGAAGTTGTTGTCCTGCAAATTTTGAAGTATTGTTGAGGATTTCTACTTTCCTGGATCTGATGTTGAAAAGATCTTTTGCAGAGCTCTTTCCAAGGGCTTTAAACTCTATGTCATCAATGAGAATATCCGCATTGTCAGAAGTAATTTTCCTGATGTTCACAGCCTGTAATGGATCCGATTTGAAATAAATATTTTCAAATTCAATATTGTGGGTGGAAAATGCAAAAGGGATTTTTTCTTTCACTGTTTTTTTATCGAAAACAATATCTTTTAAATTTAAATGGAAATTGTCTACAGAAGCGATCTTTGTTTTGTCTCTCTGCTGAATAAGCACAGAACCCTGTCCAAAATCAAGATTTCTGATCCCAATTTTCAGGTTAACTTCTTTCGGATTTTCTTTGACCTCCTTTTTATGGGTTGAAGTAACAATCAGTTGAGGTTTAACGAATTTTGCATTCTCAATGATAAGAGAATCCTGATTGATGCTGAAGTCTTCTGCAGAAAGCTGATTGATCTTCAGATCAAAAACATTCTTGGCATTGTAGAGGGCAGGACTTTCAATAGGTTTCAGGTGAAATTCAGAAATATGAAGCTGCTTATTTTTAGCGTCAATTTTAGTGGCATAAATCTGATAAAAATCGTTGACCGTGATCAGCAGATCGTGAGCATCAATTTTAAAATTTTTAAAAGCAATAGGCAGTTTTGAGGCATTTTCACTCAGTTTAATTTCTGTAAGGTTAATGTTGACATTTTTTCCGTTAACAAGATCTTTCCTGTTTTTGTCTTTTACCGAAATATTTCCGTTGGTGACCAAAATATTCTCAACACCGAAGTTGATTTTCTTCTGTACTGAGTCTTTTTTTTCTTTTGGCTTGCCTAGAGCTATTTTAACGTTAGGGTCAATCAGCTGTACATTTTTAATATGATAAGACTTATTGAAAATTGCATTCCAAATTCCGAAATTCTGAATGCGGAGACTTTTAATGTCCCCGTTAATTTGGGTAACTGCAGGATCTGTAGTCTGTTTGGTTTTGATATGAATAGCGTTTGCCGAAATATCACCTTTAAAGAGGTTAAGATCGAAATCTTTAAGACTGATTTGATAAGGCGTCTTTTCATTGACGAGCTGTGGCAGTTTATTTTTGAGATAAATATTAAGAAGAAAAGGAAAAATAAGTACTAAAATAACGAGTATTCCTGCGACAATCAGGATGATTCTCTTTTTTTTTCCGGGCTTTTTATTAATTATTTTTTTTTCCATATTGCATTTGTGTTAGTGTTAACGGCCAGAGTAAATCAGTGAATTTAAAATACGAATATTTCAAATACTTTCCAATCCCGTTCCAATTTACAAGATAATTAAAATTATTTCACAATTTATCACTGTTAAATTTTAGATCAAAGAAAGAACAAGGTTCCTTACGACATTGAATGGGGAAGCACAAAATGCTGGTGAAAAATAGAAAATTCCCTTTTAATAGGGAGTATTGTTCTTACTGTTTTATGAAATCAGGCTTGGATTTTATAATCCAAGCCTGACTTTTTATCTAACATAATTAACGAATAATATCTTAAAATATTTTTCTGTTGTTTGTATGGCGCAGCTATTTTACTGCTTACCTGTAAACTTTTCTACTGATTCCTTTGTGACCGGGGTAAAGTAGTTCACCAGGTTGCCATCCGGATCCCTGAATAAGAGAGATTTATTTCCCCACGGCATCGTGGTTGGTTCCTGTACAATATGAGAAGAAAGAACAGTTCTTAAGCGATCAAATTCCTTATCTACATCATCCACTAAAAATTCGATAATAGCAGAACGGTTTTCAGCAGGCTGTGCCACACTTTCCCCACCAAAAAACTGCAGCGTTCTGGTACTTCCTATTGCAAGCGTTGTTGTAGCCGTTTTAAGCTCAGCAAAATCAGGCGTATAATGTAGGGCTGCAATTCCTGTGATCTGTTCATAAAATGATATCATGCTTTCGATATGGGCGGTTATGATACGGATGGATACTAAATTCATTATTGAATATTTTTAAATTAGGCTGTAAAGATAGAGTGAGGTTGTGACAAGAGTGTGTCAGGAGAACGTATCTGAGGATCTAAGTTTTTTTATTTTTGTAACTGGCTGTAAACTATATTTGTTTACATGATGATTGATGAAAAAGTTTTTTTACTTTAACAGTGAAACTAAATTAGCACTTCATTATCAATTCCTTTTATTAGTGACAACCATAAAAACATTTAGAATGGACAAAGAGACTGTAAACTATATCATCAACTATTTTAGTAAGCTGATGACTGACGATGAAAAAGCAGCATTGAAATACCATATATTCATGTACAAAAGTTCTGATAATCCCAAAATGAGAGATGTGATGACAAAAAAAGGCTGGATTGATTCTAGTCCTGAGATAATTAATTTCCTCAAGGATGGTTATGAAGAATTTGAATTAAATGTAGTCAAAAGAATAATGTCTGAGACACCGGAAAAAGTATTCTTTAATAACTGTCCAAAATGTAATAAGCTTGCCCGTACGCCCAATGCAAAGCAATGTAGGTATTGTACATATAGCTGGCACGACTTGGTTTGAAATTAAAAAACGAAGGTCTGCACTAATCAAAAGTATCTTATAGTCAGTGATAAAACTCTTTCTCCTATCTGAAAATAAAACTCCATCACAAAAATTTTTGTAAGGGGTTTATTTAAAAGATTCCGCGGCATTTCTATAAAAACACCGCGGAAATACTTGAAATTATCTTATTATTCCTTATGGTAAGGACATCCGGCAGGAGGATTCGTCGCCTCACCGGTAACGGTCATATTCGGTTTCTGATCAAAGAACTGTTCTTCGATAACGCGTCTCTGGTCTTCCGGAATATCCTGAAGTTTACGAAGGGTATTTACCTGGATGTGAGGCCAGCTTGTCGTTCCCCCATCATTTCCGAAATCAAATTCAAAAAATACAATCTGTTCGTACTGCAGCTGAATAATTTCTTTTCCATCTTCAATCACGGTTTGGATCCACAGACTAAAGTCTACTTCAACGGTAGGAACGAAGCGGTTCACAAAAGGAACATTTAAAATTCCTCCCTGAGCACCGGTCTTCATTTTTGATGACATCTGAACCTTTACGTAATTGGAAACATGCTGACCGCTTAACGTATCTCGCAGTCGTAAATCCGGTCGTACAGAATAAGGATATAAATGATCAGCAAGGATTCGCTGTGTATAAATTTTGTTGGAACCCTCATCATTTTTATCCGTTAGTGTTTCATGAACCCAGGCTGGTGCCGGTTCATCAAGATTGATTGGTTCATGACCGGCTCCACCCATGGTTTTAGAAATAGCAAGATGATCAGTCTGCCACGCAGCAGTACCATATGGGAATTTTGGTGAACCTTCAATTAAGTAGTTATTACCACTGGGTGTAATATCTCCCAGCAACGTAATCGTGCTGCCATGAGGAATAACACCACTTCTTGAAATAGAATAGTCGGGAATAAAGTAAGGACCTTTTATACCATCTCCCGGTTTTAATTCCTGAGCAGGAATGATCTCATAATATTCCTGTCCTTCCTGTAATTCACTTAAAAGAATATACTTTTTTTTATTCTTATCAGCAGATATCTGAACCAATGGCTCATCTCTGTATGTACCGGCGTATCCATATTTTTTAAAATCATCGTCAGAAAAAGCGTGAATACCGCGGTCTTTTTCAATCGATTCTTTAGTGGCGGCATGATTGTAAACATCACTCAGCCATAAATACATTCCGTTTTCCTCATGAATGGATGCATATTGCAGATCTGGCTTTCCTGCTTCTTTATTAACGCTTTTAATAGTCTGCTCATATTTTACAGCTCCACAGAATAACTCACTGGCACCGCCACGGTTGCGGACTCCGCCGGGAACAAGAGAAAAGGTCAGTTTTTCAATATACTCTTCACAATCAAAGCTGAATTTGCCCGGAATCGTTCCTGAATTTGTACCTGGTGAAGGCATGATCGTTGTATGTATTCCACCTGAGAGTGAGGGCTCACCGATGTTTTTATTGTAATTGGCATTGTAGCTTACCCATGTGCCATCCAGCGCAGCCAGTACACCGTAATCCACATCATTCGCTATTTCCTGCAGGTTTTCTTCCTTAAAAGGCATTACAGGATCATCAATGAGAAGTTTTGAGTATCCGTGCATTATTTCTGCCAGGGTACTCTGATTTCCGCCTGAACTCTTACGGAACATTTGTCCGCCTGTTTCAAGACCTTCTTTTTTACGTTTAAGCATGGTATTTAGTTTTTATGGTTATCAATTAATAATTATTTCGTTAAGATTTGATGGTTAGAGTATCTTTAGGCCCCATCATAGGAGAGTAATTAGTGTAGTCAATCTATATACCTGTCAGAGTCTTTGGAATACGCTTAGAGAATCCATCTTCTTTTTCAGAAATGGCGGATTGTTTTTTGAGCGGTCCATAGTGATCAGTTTTTGTTTACTCAAAATTAATCACAATGTGGTACCTGTCATTCAGTATTTTTACTTAATTTTTATTGCTTTAATTTGAGATATTTTAAGAAAATCCTTTATTAAATAGAATTGTGGAATGTTTTGTTTTCACCTAATTTAGAATTATTTTAAATAAAAGGAAACGGTTTTGAAGGTATTCTGTTTAATGTTTTATTCATTAAATAAAAATACTGATATGGGATCATAGAATATTTCCTACTTTTATGACATTTCAAAAAATGATTTTCTCCCTGCTCATAAAAACGAAACTATGTACTCAATAAAGAAGCTGATCCCTCTGATCCTTTTATTACCTTTAAGTCTGAACATAAAGGCACAATCCATCGAAAACCTGAGAAAGGAAATCAAACAGATTATTTCAACAAAAAATGCAACCGTTGGGATATCAGTAAAAGGTATTGAGGATAAAGACACTCTGAGTATCAATGGCAATTTACAGATGCCTATGATGAGTGTTTTTAAGTTCCACATTGCTCTCACAGTTCTGAATCAGGTGGATAAAGGGAAGCTGAAATTGAATCAGAAGATTTTTGTGAAAAAAGAAGATCTCCATGCAGATACCTGGAGCCCGATGCGCGATGAGTTTCCTGATGGAAATCTCTATTTAACATTAGATGAGATATTGAGATATACCGTTTCACACAGTGATAATAATGGATGCGACCTGCTTTTGAGGATGTTGGGAGGAACTGAAACAGTGCAGCAATTCATAAACAAACAGGGAATTAAAGATTTTACCATCAAAGTAAATGAACAGGAAATGGCATCCTGGGACAATCTGTACCTGAATACCACTACACCTTTAGCCACAACAGAACTTTTGGAGAAATTTTATAAAGGAAAAGTCCTTAAAAAAGAAACAACAAAATATTTGTATCAGATCATGGCACAAACCTCACGTGGGATCACATGGCTGAAAGCAGGATTGCCTGAAGGTACAGAGATAGCCCACAGAACAGGAATTTCCGGAACCAATAAAAATAACCTTCGGGCAGCAATGAATGATGTAGGAATCATTAAACTTCCGAACGGAAAGCATTGTATTCTGTCTCTATATCTGAAAAATATTACCGAAGAAAGAACGGAAACAGAAAAGACAATGGCAGATATTGCCAAAGCAGTGTGGAACTATTATACAAAGGAAAAACGAAACTAAATGCAAACCAAACTTACTTTATTATTTCTTATCCTCATTTTTTCGGAAACCAAAGCGCAGAAGGCAGATGATTTTTCGAAAAAAATTGACAGTGTTATTACATCCTCTGATCCTGTAAAATTTAATGGAACTGTTCTGATAACAAAGGCCGGTAAGGTTAAATATGCTAAAACGTTTGGCTACAAAGACATTGATGCAGGAATTGAACTGAAACCTGATGATCAGTTTGAGATTATGTCCAATTCAAAGCAAATTACAGCAGTATTGATTTTAAAACAAGTAGAAAAAGGAAATATAAACCTTCAGTCTCCAATTAAAAAATATCTCCCTTATCTGAAGCAGTCCTGGGCGGATTCTGTTACTGTGCATCAGATTTTGAATCATACCCATGGAATCGCTGATACAGAAAAACCTCTTCTTTTTAAACCGGGTTCACAATTCAAATACGGGAATCTGTCATATATGCTTTTGGGAGAAATGCTGGAAAAAATATCGGGTAAAACATATGTTGAACTGGCCAATGAATTATTCAGACAAGTGAAAATGAAAAATACGTTCTGCTACACTGAAGATCACAAAAGAAATCTTGTCCCCGGTTATATGAATAAGGAAAATAATTTTGCAAGAGTACAGCAATCATTTCTGAATAAAGACAACATACCCGCAGCCGGAATTGTGTCGACAGCTTACGATCTGTCCCTATGGGATGATGCTTTATTCAACGGGAAGCTGTTAAAATCCGGAACATTTAAGATGATGACCTCAGCGACAACCATGTCACAGCATCAGGTTTTTGGAAAAGAAAATATGGGATTCGGTTATAACGTCCGTGTGATCAAAGAATCCGGCATGAATTATTTTGCGGTAACCGGACTTGGCGATGGGTTTACGTGTTTAAATGCCCATTTTCCGGACAACGATGTGAGTCTGATCATTCTGGAAAACCAAATGCCTGAAAGCCGTGAGTATTGGAGTTATAAAGAAGCGGTAATTAAAAACATCGTATTAAAAAGCAGTTTACTTGGCGGGCAAAAGGATTTGACAGACCCAATCCTGAAATAAAAATTTTTAAGCTCTATAGTGTGTTATAAAAACTATAAATGGAAATGTATTCCAGATTATTGGTGAAGTAGTAAGTCTTTGTTAAAGTTATGTAAGAGAAATAAGAGAGCTTTGATGAGGATTTAAGCAGTTGCAGATTTAAAGGTTCTGATATAACTTTACAAGCGACCTGGGTGAGAAGTGATAAAAGAATTATTAGTTCAACAAGAATAGAAAAAAGACTAAATTTAAAAGATGAATAAATTTTTAATAACAGCAATGCTTCTGTCACTGGGTTTGGCTAATCAGGCTCATGCACAGAAAAAGAATACTGGTAATAAGGCGGTAGTTGAGCAAAATCCAGCCAAAGAAATTGAAAAAGCAAAAAGCTGGATTACTCATATAGTTGCCAGTACACTAAATAAGGCCAATGGGATGGAGGAAAATACAAATGAAGAAGCAGAAGGCAAGCATAAAGAAATCTATACCAAAAAATACATAGCCTACAAAAATGATGCAGCAGAAGTTGATTTGGATGGAGGAATGACTTTGAAAGCTTTTAAAAATAAATGGGCTAAAGATTTTAACTGTCAATACGCAGGTGTGGGTACTGGTTATCTCATATCTGGGACAGATTATGGATTCATAAAAGTGACGCACTGTGATTTCAAGAAAAAAATGGGTTCTTCTTATATGTTTGAAACGGTAATTACCGATACAGAGTCTAATGTAAGTTATAAAAGAGATATCAGGGTAATTCCTTCCGGGACTTCCTTTTTAATTGAAGATGTACTCGAATATAACTAAAAGTATGAATCTTAATGTTTAATAGTTTGATGGTCAGTTAGTTTTCTGAATGTATGCTGGCCCTATTTTTAATTAATCTCACAATACGATGCCTGTAATTCCTTTTTTAATCATTTTTAAGCTGTTCTATTTGGGGAATTATCCGGAACATCAGACAGATATTATTTACTTTGATGAAAACTGGGAGCCTGTTTCAAAAAAAGAAATGGTGTATTATACACCGCCGCCGGAGCCTGCTGGAGATAAGTTTGTATGTAAAGATTATTACAAATCCGGAAAACTTTATTTTGAAGCATTATCTACTTCTAAAACGGAAAAGAAATTTGACGGTGTGGCCAAGTTCTATGCTGAAAATGGACAGCTGATAGAATCGGCAGTACTCAACAACGGGATCATAAATGGAGAGGTTAATTCCTTTGACGAAAATGGAAAAATAAAAGGTAAGGCTGTTTACCTTAATAATAAACAGCTTAACGCGCTTATGTTTCACTATAAAGGCGATCCTGAAGGATCACCGGACTATGATACCGCTTTGAAGACTGTAAAAGAAGAGCTGACGGTTGAAATTATTTTTGACGGAAACATCAAAGGGATCAGGCAGGAAACTTATTTTAAGGATAAAATGGTGAAAAGCTATGATATTAACGGCAATCTGATAGGGACAGCCCGGTTGAATGAAGCAGATCCTAACGGAAATGTGCTGGATTATTTAGAACAGGCCAATAAACCCGTCGAAGGAACTGTTGTAGAATATCCTTATAATCCGATGAGGGTAAAAGGAATAACTCATTTGAAAAAGAAGAAGTTCTAAAGATCAACGTCAAAGTGAATTTCATTTTAAATTTTTCAGATAACTGAAATATCCGTTTCGGGAATTGTTATTAAAATCTATCAGTAATATCAGATATAAGAAGTGATGAAGGTCCGGCATCAAAAACGATGAATAATGTTTACAAAAATTAGAAAGGAACCTCTTACTGCTGAGGAAAAGAAAAAACTAAAATTTATTCTTAAAGTAAGGCTCATCATAGGGTCGTTTTTTATAGCGCCATTGACTGTTTTGATGTTCATATCTATGGGTGCTGTAATCGTTCAGGATATAACAAATAGGACTGCAGATGGATGGACGTATTTTTGTCTTGCATTTCTCTTGATTATTGTATTACTGATCATCCGGTTTGTGATTCCTTTTTATAGAAAATCACTTAAAAATCTTAAATGGAAGGATAAATTAGTGGTTGATACTATTGTTTTATCGGTTAAGCAGAAATTGACTGGCAAAGGATATAAATACGTTATCGAAACAGAATATAGATATCTGGATTCCTGGTCAATAACGACTGTGATGCAGCCCAGTCTTCCTTTTCATGAAATGCATGCGAATATGTCCATAACGATTCATTGCTTTGAAGATAATAAGACAGACATACTCTATATCGAAAAGACCCATCGTTAGCGGGTAAAGTTTTCCCTATTCAATGGGTTGGATGTTTTAGTTTTCAGTCTGAATATAATACCACCGGCTGTTTTAAGTGTTGCTTTATTAACCGTTAAAGGAGAATATTCGTAACCGTCTATCAGTATTTTTTTTCCAACCACTTTATAAAGATGTTTTTCAGGTTGGTCTTCTTTCCTTTTTGCCTTTCCTTCACCTTGTTTTTTTGTTGCATAACTGTTAATACGGATCACCTTTACATAGGCAAAATTGCCATTAAATAAGATTTCATGTATTGTATAGTTCGTGATAGGTCCTGTGGTCATTGCGGTACAACCCGTTGACATTAATGCTTCATAAGTTTTATTGTTTTGAATCTGCCCAAATAAAATTGGATTGATCAATAAAACGATTAATAAAGAGATGTATAATTTCATGAGCTTAAGATTTTTACGGGTTTGCCTTTTAAGATATCTCTTTAAAGTTAAATAAAAATGTAACGCTTGTATGAAAATTCTGATAAATAGTTAAAGATGAATAGCTTCCGCAGTATGTTGAAAATCTGAAACCTGCCACTGCAAAATCCGGAGCCAAAACTCCGGATTAAAAAACAATTGGATAAAAGGATAAAACGACTATTTAAAAATTGATATCAATCTTTCCTTACTTTTCTCCTCTGAAATCTTAGGCAGTTTTTTTCCTCTCCGCATGCATGACGCAGCAGTGATGTTGTTGAATAAGATAAAAATAGTATGAAATATAGATCAGATTCTGCATATTGCAGAGGAGTCATCAGAACAGAGGTCTGATGAATAGAGTAGTGGCTTACTTATATTTGATAAAAGTTGCCAGTACCTTTTTGGTTTTGATGTTGTTCGTTACCGATCCTCCGGTATACGTACTGTTTTTGCTGCCATTCTTCATGTTACCGAAATCACTTTTTGAGCTTCCTGTAACCTCTTCTGTGAGTTTCATGACCACACCATCTGCGCCCTGTGCTTTGCCCAGTTCAATTACTTTCTGCTGTACCGCATTCAAAGAATTGAATCCCTGACCGATATCTGTTGTGCCCATTACTTCATGCTCTCTTTTTACATCGGCAGCATCAAAATATACATCTACGTTCTGTGTGGGTGAATAAGTTTTACCAAAATAAGAAGGCGTACATGATGCAGTGGCAGCCAGTGCAAAGATTCCAATCGATTGGATGAATAATTTTTTCATTGTTTCTGATTTGTAAATTAAATTGTTAGATTTTTATGTTGTTGGTTATTAGTTGATTTATCGTAGGGGGTCAATGGGGCCGGGTTCATCCTTTCCTTTATTGGTCAGTACTTTATCCATCATTTGTGTCATAAACGTATCGCGGTAGGTTTGTCCGATAGGGATTTGATTCTTCGTAAATTCCAGTTGTACTGTATTTCCCTGGATCATCGTGATAAAGGGAACCGCTATGATAAATGATTTATGAATACGTCTGAAGCGGTCGGTCGGCAGTTTATCTTCCAGGCCACCGATATTTAAAAGAGCCATGATCTGCTCGCCGTCTTTGGTATGAAAACATACATATTTTCCTTTTCCTTCAATATAGACCATATCATTGATCTTGATTTTCAAGAGTTTTCCTTTGTACTCTGTTTTAACCAGAATAAAATCTTCAGTTTCTTTTTTAGAAATAGGCGTTGAAACAGTTTCCTGTGCCCTCTGTGCCGCCATAAGAAATCTTGGAAAGAAAATTGGTTTTAAGAGGTAATCCACTACATGATGGTCAAATCCTTCAAGGGCATATTCTCTGAAAGCGGTCGTGAGAATCACTTTATAACGGTCTTTCAGCATCTGCAGTAATTCGATCCCCGACATTCCCGGCATCTGGATATCCAGAAATATGAGGTCAACTTCTGTACTGTTCAGCAGTTGTAATGCTTCAGCGGGATTCGTTGCAGAGCCTACCAGTTTCAGAAACGGAGTCTGTTCAATATGCAAAGTCAGCAGTTCTATGGCGTGAGCCTCATCGTCTACTACAATACAGTTCATCATGATTTATAGATTAATGATAATTTCGTTTAAATAATAATTCTCATCTTCCTTGATCTTAAAAGTATGTTTGATCCCATACATAAGCTCCAGCCGCTGCTGGACATTGTTCAGACCAATTCCTTTGGAGGGTTCTTTCGGACCCGTTTTCTTTTTATTGCACACCAGAAAGCATATTTTACTTTTCGTAGCAATCAGTTCAATAGATACCTGGTTTTTCTCATCATTGAGATCGCCGTGTTTAAAAGCATTTTCTACGAGGGTAACGAATGCCAGAACAGGTATAACGGCATCATTTGCCTGGACATCTTCATAATATTTAATTTTTAAGGTGTTACTGAAACGGATCTGGTTCATCTCAATCACTTTTTTCATATGCTCAACCTCCAGTGCCAGAGGAACTGTTCCCATTTCTCCCCAGTCATCAAGCGCGTAACTCATAATTTCGGAAAGAAGATGTACGGCATGCGCGGCCTCAGGACTGCTTTTAAGGGTTTTTGTGTAAATAAGGCTCAGCGAATTAAAAAGAAAATGAGGATTGATCTGATATTTGATCGCTGCAAGTTCTGCCCGGAGTTTTTCCTTTTCCAGTTCTTCTTTATGCTTTCGCATTTCATTGGAGGTGATTAAAGTTGCCACAAAATAAGAGATTAATATAATAATGCTGTCAAGAACTGCAGCGGTGATAAAAAATGTCTTGGGGGAAACATAGTTAACGCTTTTAGGATCAGGTTTTATGATGGCGAAATTCCATAGGAATTCATAAGCAGTCAGTATTACAAAAAGAAAAAGACACTGCGGAATAATGGTTTTCCAGTTTCTGCTTCTGATCAGCGGAATAACCAAATGATAAATCAGGATATAATAGACTAGGGTTCCCTTAATGATAGTATGAACAAAATTGAGATAGAACTCAGCACCTGTTCCAAACTGTTTCATTGTTATTTCGAGCCCCTGAAGCCTGATGAGAAATAGAAATACAGTAATGTTCCATACTGTATATAATGTGAGTATGATCAGTATCTGTTTCCATTGCTTTTTAATCGTTTGTAACATTTTAATTCTCTTCTTTTTATAAAGTATGGATGCCTTTTGCTGGAAATGTTTTTTCTTTAAATAATAATTTTTCCTTATTAAAATTACGACAATTCTCTTTTTGACAGTGCAATATTAATTCATATCATAATGAGACAAAAATATAATCCACCAATACCTGTATTAGCGGCATCAATCATAGGATTGTGGCAACTTTATAGATTTAAACAGAAAAATGAAGGACTGACTATTATTTAAATGCATAAACAAGATAACAACGGAGGGGTGTTGTAAGAGAGTGGGGCATAAAAAAAGCAGAGATTAATTCTCTGCCTGTTCTTTTTTAACCGCCTGATGCATGACGAGGATAATTCCTAACAGTACAATGGCAATAGCCAGATAGCGCCAGGAAAGTCCGCTCTGTTCTGTGACGGTTCCACTGACGGATATGATGAAACTTGTAATGGAAGTGATCACATAAACCAATCCACCCATCAGCCCACCTGCTGTTCCTGCATTTTTCGGAAAATACAGCATACTTGTTGTAAAGAATGAAGTAAACAGAATTCCTGAACAGATGTGAATAAAGAATGCAAAAGGAACCATAATAAACAGGCTTTCTGCATAAAAGCTGGTGGCAATAAGTCCTGCAATCAGGATCAGCTGTAAAATTATTGGCTGAAGAATTCGTGGCTTAAAGTCTAATTTAAGTCTGCGTTTTCCAATAAAACCGCCGATCATCCACGAGAATCCCAATATCAGGGTACAGTATCCGATAACGACAGGCGTAAAGTGAAATGTATTCTCAATAATAAAAGGACCTGTCAGATTGAAGAGCATAACGATAGAGTAGCTCAGTCCTAATATAAAGATACCCAGCATGAAAATTCTGTTTTTAAGCATCATCTTATACAGGCTGATGTTCTCAGAAAGATTAAGTTTCTTTTTCTCCGGTAAACTTTCACCGCTAAAAAACCACTCAAAAAGAAATAAAGCCCCGGCATACAAAGCCAGAAAATGAAAATTAGCATGCCAGTTAAAAAGCTTTTCAAGATATCCTCCCAGAAAAGGTGCTAAAATAGGTCCGCAAGACCAGACAATCGTGAAATAGCTCAGATAATGCTTTACCTTTTCAGAATCATAAAGATCCACAAAGATAGCACGGGTAGCCACAACCAGAACAGAAACAGCGGCACCCTGAAGAATGCGGAGCAGACAGATCAAGAGAATACTGTCCGTCATCGTAATCAAAATACTGCTGACGATCAGTAGAAACAAGGCGATAAGCTTCGGTCTGTAACGTCCGATACTGTCCAGAATTCCACCCACAAAGAGCTGTGAAATTCCGTAACTCAAAAGATAAGACGTTAAAGTGATCTGGATATCCTTTTCAGAGACCTGCATTTCCTTGGCCATCGAAGGAAATGAGGGTAGGTAAATATCTGTAACAAACCCGGAAAGCGGGATCGATACAAAGGCCATAATGGTTATTAATCTGATTCTTTTTTCAGATGCTTCTTTCAACAACATATTCGTTCGTTATTTTACTATGCAAAAGTAGGCTAAGAAATATCAAATTGAATTTTAAAAGACAAAGTAAAAATTACAAAAATCAAAGATTTAATATGCGTTTTTAAATTTTAAAGGTGAAACCTCAGCATGCTTTTTAAAGAAATTATTGAAATGGGAAGGCTGGTCAAACCCCAATGTATATCCTATTTCCGCAATATCCCAGTTCGTGTATTTCAGAAGATTTTTCGACTCTTCAAAAACCCTTTCTTTAATGATTTGCGTTGTGGTAAGCTGAGTCACGGATTTTACCGATGAATTCAAATGATTGACATGCACATTCAGATGCTCTGCAAAATCAGAAGCCGTTTTCAAAGCCAGCGGATAAGCCGGAGAATCCAACGGAAACTGTTTGTTGAGAAGCTCATCGAACAATCGGTAAAGGCGGATGTTGGCAGGAAGTTCATTAGGATGAATATCATCTACACGATTCTCCAAAGCAAGATGCATCACAGAAGCAAGGTGGCTTTTGATACTGCTGCACCGGAATGGATAAGCTGAGTTATTCAGTTTATACATTTGTTCAAAATAAAGTGTTGCCAGCTGGGTCTGCTCATCTGTTAAAAAAACAATAGGTTTGCTCCACTCCTTAAAAAGGGATGTCTTTTTAAACAAATTGAATTCTGTATTTCCATTAAAAAACTCCTGATTGAACAGACAGAAATAGCCCTCCTGAAGATCACCGTCACATTCCCATGAATAAGGGATATGAGGAGAAGGAAAAAAAAGGGCAGGGCGGTCAATATACAGTTCATGGGCACCATATTGAAAAGTGCCTTTCCCCTGAATAAAGCTTACTTTATAATAATCCCGGCGGTTGTAGGGACTTTTAAAACTACAGTATTTCCGCATGGAAACATTAAAATGTGACTTTCCGGTTTCGAAATCATCAGAGTCAAACATTTTCATTTGATTCTTCCTGAGACGTTTGTAATAATCTTCAATGGTTTCAAGCTGATCACTCATAATTTTAAAATTATAAAAATCAAAGATACGTAAACCACCGCCAATCTTTATCTGCTTTCTGACATGTAATAATAATCTGTAAAATAGTTTTTCTCAATTTTCTTTGAACAGGAAGTTTATGATAGACTTATAATGAATATTTCTCAGTCAGAGCAAAAAAACAACCATTAAGACTCATGAAGCAGTTAAGAATGATTAAACCGAATATACTTTTTAACCCAAGTAAATTTTATCTCAACTTCCCCGAGTGACTTCACAAAGTTCTTAATGGAAAAAAATAAACAGTATCTGAATATTTTAAAACGTTTTGAGAAACGTACTGTTCATTGCAATCTAATTTTTACTGAACTGTAATATATGTGATGGAAGTTTAAAAGGTCCTGCGTCCGCATCGGCAGCTACAGTAAATCCTGAGTCCTTTAAAAATGCTGCAAGAGGATCATGAACCATCATATTGATCCAGATGATATCCGTAAAACTGGCCGCTGACTTGCTTTTTTTCCAAAGTGATTCCCTGACTTCAGCAGAATCGAATTCAGGAAGAATCACAAAACTGATCTCTGTTGCTTTTTTACCTTCAGGAAGAGAAGAATGTCCTGTACCACTTTTCAGAATGCTGTATCCAACTGGTTTCCCGTCCAGATAAGTGATGATAAGCTGGGTGGAAAGGTCATTGAGATCATTGATCATCTTTCTGGGATCAATATCGTTTTCTATATATTTTTTGACTTCTTCTTCAGGGACGAGTTCCCTGTGCAGCGAGTAGACTGAAGAATCGATAATGGTTATAAGATCAGAAATTCCCTCCTCAGAACCTACTGTAAATTTTGAAATTATATTCATGAATCTTTTTTATTCAAAATTAGAAGATTATTGCATTCAAAAGGGATACAGTTTTGATTAATTTAATCGGTACAGTTGCTTATTTTGTAAATTTGTACGGTACAGTTTAAAAAAATAGGAATGCGGAGCTACAAATATGAAGTTTTTACAATGATTCTTGAAGAGCAGATCAAAAGAGGAATTCTGATTCAAGGACAACGTCTGCCATCTGTGCGCGAGATCAAAAATACATACAGCCTGAGTACAAGTTCGGTGCAGAGCGGGTTTGAATATCTCATGATGAAAGGTTTGGTGGAAAGCAGTCCACGTTCCGGATACTTTGTAGCATATACTCCGGATACTCATGTTTCTAAAATGAAAACGTACCTCCCTCCGGTAGTTCGCGATGCTGAATTTGCTGAAAATGTTATGCTTACCTCTGCCAGAAACAAACCATCGGAATCAAGCACTTTCAATACAGCTGCACCGGGAGATCTTTTGGTTCCGCAAAAACTGATTCTTAGAACAATGCAGGAAGTTATCCGTGAAAAAGGAGCAGCTCTGCTAAGGTATTATCCGTCCAACGGGCTGGATGAACTGAGAAAACAGATTTCCCTTCATACGGCTATTCATGGATGTTTGTTAAATCCAGATGAGATCATCATTACAGACGGCGCACTGCAGGCGCTTACAATAGCTTTACGTGCGGTCACCGATCCCGGCGATATTGTAGCTGTTGAAAGTCCCTCCGTCTTTTCAGTGCTGGAAGCTATGGCCAACCTCGGACTTAAAATAATAGAAATTCCCATTCATTATGAAAACGGTTTTGATACAGAATACTTCAGGAATATCTGTACATCGAATGAAATAAAGGCAGTGATAGTCACCCCGAATTTTCACAATCCGACAGGGATCGTTATGAATGATGATGCTAAAAAAGAATTGCTGAAAGCTGCGGTCTCTTTTCAGATTCCCATTATTGAAAACGATATATATGGTGATCTTTATTTTGGTGAAAAAAGACCGAGAAGTATTAAGAGCTTTGATGATTCCGGGTTGGTGATGACCTATTCTTCATTTGCAAAAACACTGGCACCGGGAATCCGTTTGGGGTGGCTTCATACCGGACGTTTTTATTCCCGTTCGGAAAGAGCAAGATTTGTTATGGGCAGATCCGTTTCCCCCATCTACCAGGAACTGATGCTGAAACTCCTGCAGGGTAATAGTTACCAGAGACATTTGAGGTCATTCAGAAAACACCTGAACCGGCAGGCATTGGAAGTGTTGAATGCTTTACGGAGATACTTTCCTGAAGATTCATATTTTCACAGCCCTCAGGGAGGATACAGTATTTGGGGAAGGCTTCCGGAAAGAACTGATATGAAATCATTTTTTAATTATTGCAATCAAAACAAAATTCTGTTCACTCCCGGAAATACGTTTTCACTGACGGGCGAGTATGATCATCATTTCCGGATTGTTTTTGCAGACAGGATCACTGAGGAAAGCATGAGCTTACTGGAAAGTGCGGGTAAAAAAGCAAAAGAACTTGCCAGGTAAGTCTGTTTGTGAAAGAATAATGATTTGTTTCGATGGCTGAAAACAGATGTGTTAATAGGATGCTTAATCATGCTTAAGAATTATATCTATCCACTAATGGTCAAAAGCTGATCCTGTAAAAATTTTGAAAATACTCCGCATAAAACCTCCTGTTAATTAAATATTTTTTAATTTCGCAGGATTCAAAGTCACTTTGTAAATCTATCTATTGAGAGTCACGAGGCATTTTAAAAACTTTTTAACGGCAATATTCATTGCTGTTTATGCTTTTGCTGTTTCTCCGGCAGAATACCTCCACCATCATTTTCTTCACAGCCAGAATGCAGGAAATTCATTTCAGCAAGCGAAAGGTGAACATGGCAAAATATTCAAAAAAGCCTTTTCTTCTTGTGATACAAAATGTCCTATCTGCCACCATAAACTTTTGGGTGAGGAAGGAACAGGAAAAATTTACACTGCTACCTTTTCTGCAACAAAAATCACGGGAAAGATCTTTTCTTCTCCCGAATTTCCATTTTCTAACAGTCGTTTTTCTTTACCGGACAGAGGGCCGCCAGCTGTATTATAATTTTTAAATATCCCAAGCCTGCTTTTGCGGGCTGAACTTCTTTTGATTATTTAATTATCTAATACATTTTCATGTCAATATTACAAGCAATTGAGCTTAGTAAGCAGTACAACCATGTCACTGCACTAAGCGGACTTAATATATCCGTACAAAAAGGCGAAATTTTCTGTCTGCTGGGCCAAAACGGAGCCGGCAAAACTACTACCATCAATATATTTTTAGGATTTTTAAAAGCAACTTCCGGTCAGGCTCTTATCAATGGAGTTCCGGTGGAAATCAATGGTGAGACCACTAAAAAATATACGGCTTATATTCCGGAAGTGGTGCAGCTGTATCCTCATCTTACGGGGATCGAAAACTTAGACTTTTTCAGTCAGATGGCCGGATTTCGATATTCTAAAGAAGAACTTGGACTGTTTCTGGAAAACACAAGTCTTCAGAAGGCTGCTCATCACAAAAAACTGTCTGATTATTCTAAAGGAATGCGCCAGAAAGTGGCCATAGCTATTGCTGTTGCGAAAAATGCAGATCTCATTTTAATGGATGAACCTACTTCAGGACTTGACCCAAAAGCTACCGCAGAATTCACGAGGATCTGCAAAGATCTTGCGGCAAAAGGTAAAACCATTATGATGGCAACCCACGATATCTTCAACGCTGTGAACGTGGGAACAAGGATAGGGATTATGAAAGAAGGAAGCCTGGTTCACACTCTTGATGCCCAATCTGTTACTGCAGATGAACTTCAGAAAATTTATTTAGAAACGATCTAAGAACCGGGCAATGAAGTATTTATATATAACAGCTGCACTGGCTATTGCCAGTGTGAAGGTCTGTGCGCAGCATACATTATCCGGAGAAGTGGTCGGGGAAAGCCACAAAAAGCTTAAAAATGCCCTGATCATTATTAAAAATAATGAAAACCTATATGAAACAACAACCCGGGACGGAAATTTTACGATACCGGATTTCAAAAAGGGGATCTACGAAATACATGTTAACGCTCAATCTTATGAGACCTACACCGAGCATATAGAAGCGGACAGTTTATTTTTAACAAAGAAACTGTTGGTTCATCTGTACAAAGTGGGAAGTATCCAGGAAGTTGAAATTGTAGGCAGGGCATCAAAAAAGTATCATAGTGATTATTCTTTCTCAGCTACCAAAATTGGAGTTCATAACAAAGATATTCCCTTTTCTATTTCTACGGTGAGCAAGGAGCTTATCAGTGACAAGCAGGCTTTCCAGCTCGGTGATGCTGTAAAAATGGCCAGCAGTGTAACTCCTGTGAGTTATTACAACCAGTTCAGTATCCGTGGAATTGCACAAAATGAAGAAGGAACGATCATCAATGGAATGCGTACGCGCCAATATTACTTTATGCAGCCTGTTACCACCAATCTTGAGAAGATAGAAGTTATAAAAGGCCCTGCCAGCGCAGTTCTTTCAAGTGTAGATCCCGGAGGAAGTATTGTTCTTGTAACCAAGAAACCGCTGAAGACAGCAAGCAGGGAAGTCAGCATGAGTGTAGGAAGCTTTAGCACCATAAGAAGTTCACTCGATTTTACCGGACCTCTGAACAAAGAGAAAACTCTTTTGTACCGGTTTAATGCCGGTTATTCACAGGCTCAGAGTTTCAGAGATATCCAGTCTCAGAAAAGTATTCTGGTGTCTCCCTCCCTTTCCTATATACCTAATGACAGGATAGCGGTTAATGTAGAAATGATCTACAGTGACCTTAATGGAAAAATAGATCGCGGACAGCCCATTTTCGGAGCGGTAGAAGGAATGACGGATCTGCGGAGCACCCCCATAAGCTTCAACCTGGGAGCCATTAATGATTACTTTAAATCAAAGGAGCTGATCATTATGTCCAATTTTACACACCGTATTACCGATAAAATCAGCATCAATGCATCCTACATGAAACAGACCTGGAAAGAAGATCTTCAGGAACACAGAACAACCAACGCTTTTGCTGTAGATGCGAATAATAAACCTATCCCAACGCTTGCCGGGATGCAGATGGTACAGCGGAATCAGTTCTGGAATACAGATAATCTCAATGCTTATCTGGTATTCCATCTTAAAACAGGACCTATTGAGCATAAAATTCTGACTGGTTACGATTTGATCAGTACTCACAAATACAAAGGAGGCGCACAGAACACAGCAAGAGGATATCTTCTGAACAATGGAAAAACAACTTCTTCGTATAATCCTCAGAATGCAGGTGATTATCAGATGGTGACGGTCAATGGTATTACCATGCCTAAACCGAATGTAGAGCATTTTAATCTTGCGCAGCCAGTTTACAGTATTAAAAATCCTGATGAATATGTTTTTTCAAAGACCGCTTTACTACCGGCATTGATACGTTCTAATGGAATTTATATTCAGGATCAGATCAAATGGAATCAATTTAATTTGTTTTTAAGTCTCAGACAGGAATGGTTTCAGGATATTACCAGATATAAGGAGAATAATGAAATTGTTGTAAAAGACAGCAAATTAATCCCCAGAATTGGTCTTACTTATAACGTCAATGATGATATCAATGTATACGCTTCTTATATAGAAGGATTTCAACCGCAATCGAATACAGCTTCGCTGGCACCGGTGGCTATTCCTGAAGGCAGAGCCTTTGATCCTTTAAGGAGCCAGTCCAGAGAGATCGGAATGAAGGCTGATTTTTTTAATAAAAAGATTCATGTGGATGTTGCTGTATACGAAATCCGCCAGCGGAATATACTCCTGAATGCCAACGATCCTGCTGAACCCGACCGCCTGGTGACTAGAGGGCAGGAGCGGAGTCGTGGTTTTGAGTTAGATGTCATAGGTAATATCTTACCCCACTGGCAGGTCTTTGCGTCGTATGGATACAATGATGCGAGAATTATTGACGACATTAATCCTGCATTGATAGGGGCCAGAAAACAAAATACACCGTTTCACAGTGCGAATATCTGGCAGAAATACAGTTTTGAAGAATCTTCTTTTCTGAAGGACATTGCCGTGGGATTCGGTGTTCAGTACAGTGGAAACAAAGTTCCGATGTATAACCGTTCATTTTTAGTCCCTGAATATACAGTCTTTGATGCTGCAATTTATTACTCACCCAAACAGGGACCTGTGAAAATCTCTTTCAATGTGAGTAATCTTTTTAATACCACTTACTGGCTGGGTGCGCAAAACTACCTCCGTTTGTTTCCCGGAGCTCCGAGAAATGCAATGCTCACCGCAGTCTATAAATTTTAAATCTATAAATATGAGAATACATATTATCCGTCTGATTTCCATACAGCTTTGGAAACAGTCACTAAAGAATAAAGCGGTTGTTTTTCTACTGTTGATCCTGAGTCTTCTTTTTGTATTTGCAGCCTATACGGGCTGGCAGGATTATAAAGTACAGGAAGATGTCAGAGTCAAACATCAGGTAGAGGTTCGGCATCAATGGGAAGAAAAACCGGACAAACATCCTCACAGAATGGCTCATTACGGCTATCTCATTTTCAGAGCCAGATATCCGTTAAGCTTTTTTGATTATGGTTTGGAGCGCTATATGGGAAATTCAGTATTTCTTGAAGCTCATAAGCAGAATACCGTTAATTTTTCGGAAGCCGGATTTTCTTCTGGAATGCTGAGGTTTGGAGAGGTAAGTACTGCTATGATTCTGCAGACTCTTATCCCTTTATTTATTTTTTTCCTGGGATTCAGCTGCATTTCTGCAGAGCGTGAAAATAATACCTTAAAAGTGCTGCTAAGTCAGGGAGTACGGTGGAAGGAGCTGCTGGCAGGAAAAATACTGGGACTGCTTTTTCTGGTCTGCCTGGTTTTCATTCCTGTCATGATCCTGTCTTTGGTTATGTGGTTTTCTCTGACAGATTTTAAAAATACGTTTGACGAATTTTTGCGACTATTTTGGATTGCAGCAACTTATTTTATCTATTTTTTTATTATCTGCAGCATTTGCGTGATCGTGTCTGCGGTAAGCAGAACGTCAAGATCCTCACTGGTAAAACTGATAGGTTTGTGGCTTCTGTTTATCGTTATTATTCCCAGAACTGCACAGGCGTTTGGTGCCTATCTGTATCCGGCACCGTCAAAGATAGATTTTGATACCCGTGTGGAAAATGAACTGGTAAAAACGGGAGACAGCCACAACCCCAATGATATCTATTATAAAGAAATAAAAGATTCTCTTCTGCATGTGTATCGTGTGAAAACAGTAGAGGAGCTGCCCTTTAATTATAGTGGTTATATCATGGCTCAAGGTGAAAAGATTAGTTCCGGAATTTATAATAAAAACTGGCAAAAACAGCTTGATATTTATGAAAAGCAAAACACGGTCAACCGTTCACTTGCTTTTGTGAATCCTTTTCAGGCTGTTAAAGATCTTTCGACAGCGCTTACGGGATCAGACTTTAATTCATATATCAGTTATCAGCAACAGGTCGAAGACTACAGATATCAGCTGGCACAGCTCATGAATAAACTGCAGATGGAAAATATCAGCAACAAAAAACAGGAGGCCAATGAAAAACCTTATACTATAAGCAGGAGTCACTGGAAAGACCTGCCTGATTTTCAATATCGGTTTATCAGCCAAAGCACCTTGTTCCAGAATGAAGCAGTTTCTGTACTTTCTCTTTTGGTATGGGCCTTAGGTCTTCTTTTTGTCCTTCATTTTTTATCTAAAACAATAAAAATAAATTAATCATGTACCTTTTATTATTTAAAAACTTCATCCGTTCCCAGTCTGCCTATCTGGGAATGTTGTTCCTGTTATTATCAGGACTGGTAAGTATATTGGTCGGAAGGCAGTTTATTGAAAAGCAAAAAGCTAATATTGGTCATACAGATGTATACCAGAAAGAGCATATTGAAAGGTATACAGGATATATAGAGAAAGACCTCGGGCTCTTGCTGTATTATCTGAAGTTTGGACTGGTGAATAAAACAGACAACCTGAATGCGCTGTCGATTGGTCAGAGAGATGTCAATCCCTCGATACAAAGCTTAACCATAAGAAATCTGGAAGGGCAGAAGTATGATACAGATCTTCAGAATCCGGTAAGTCTGCTTTTGGGTAGCCTGGATCTGGGATTTGTTATTATTTTTCTTTTTCCGCTGGTGATTATTTCCTACTGTTATAATCTTCTGTCGGAAGAAAAAGAAGAGAGTACCTGGATTCTTTTATCTGTACAGTCACAAACACCTTTTAATATTCTGTTTAAAAAATTTCTGGTCCGTTTTGCAGTTATTGCCGGAGTTTTGCTGCTTCTGATTATTTTGGCTGTTCCTATTCTTAATCTGGACATTAATGGAGCGCTGGCAGGTTTTATTCTGGTGTCACTCTTTTATATAATTGTATGGTTTGCACTAAGTTTCTGGGTCGTTTCATGGAATAAGAGTTCCGGGGCAGGGGCAGCAGGACTTTTATGTTTTTGGATTGTGCTGACTGTTATTCTGCCAGCAGTTCTCAACAATTTTGTTTTGAGCAGATATCCTCTTCCGGAAGCATTGGATACTGCCATTGAGCAGAGAGAGGCTTATCATGAAAAATGGGATACCGATCAGAGACCAACTTTAGAGAAATTTTATAAGCATTATCCTCAGTTCAGATCTTATGGTTTTCCTAAAGAAAATTTCAACTGGCTTTGGTATTATGCCATGCAGCAAATGGGGGATGACGAGTCGAAAAACCAGTCCGGTCAGTTAAAGGCTAAACTATGGAAAAGAGAAGAAATGAGCAGAAAGCTTTCTTATTTTGTTCCCGGACTTCATGTACAGTTTCAGTTTAGTGATCTTACCGGTTCAGGTTTGGCTGATCAGTTAAAATTTACCCAGGAAGCAGAAAGGTTTCACGAGAGCAAAAGACTTTTGTTCTATCCTAAAATTTTTGCAAACAAACCTACCGGAAGTATCGACTGGAAAAAGTTTGGACTGGAGTATTATCATGAACGGAGTGAAATCAACTGGCTGGCTATGCTTGGGCCGTTATTCCTGTTTAGTTTGCTTTTTTATTGTCTGGGGGCTGCGAATTTTAGGAAACATACGGTTTTATAATAATTGGATTTTTGAAGTCGATTAAAAAAAATCATTTGGTGAAATCAGAATGAGGGTAATGAATGACGAAGAGTCTCCAATGATTATAGAATTTTGGAATGAGAATAAATGTAAACTGAGAAGGGATAGTGTAATACTTGACTAATCCATCTAAAGGCCTTATAAATCTAAGAAAAGCCTGGATTTTTTAATATAAATGCAAAAAATGATAACCTCACAATTAAAAAGTAGAAAAAAATCGCATTTTAACCCAAAATTTTTAAGCTTGAGCTAGGCTGGAATTACCATAAAACCTATATTTGCACCCTAAATTTTAAAATAATGAAAGAACTAATTGAAAAAATCAACGCTGAATTCGAAGCGTTCGCAAGTGAGGCTAACCAACAAGCAGAAAAAGGAAACAAAGCTGCTGGTACAAGAGCTCGTAAATCAGCTTTAGAACTTAGCAAATTGTTCAAAGAATTCAGAAAAGTTTCTGTAGAAGAAGCTAAAAAATAATTCGTTCCCGAGCCGGCTCACTGAGCCGGCTTTTTTATTCCTTGATTTTCCCTTGTTACCAGCTTTTATCAATACGAAACAACCTACTTTCGATTCACGCCTAAACTGCTATTTTTAAGTTGGTGTTTTTTATTGATCGTCTCCATGCATAAGGTCATATTGTTTTTGGGCAGATCATCATATCAATACATCGTCATACCATCCTTATTTAAACAATTTCTACTATCTTTAGCATTCAATATATGTTATGAAGATAAATAGATTTTTTGCTGTACCGGCAGTTGTGCTGGCTGCCCAGTTCTCATGGGCTCAGGTGAAGGTAGATCCGAAAGAAAAGCTTGATCCTATTGTCAAAAGTTTTGTAGATGAAATCAACAACAGCTCTCAGCTGGAAAACATGGCTTATGAGCTTCTGGACGGTATCGGACCCCGTCTTGTAGGAACTCCAGAAATGTTGGCTGCGAATGAATGGTCTGCTGCTAAGCTCCGTTCGTGGGGAATAGAGTCCAACCTTCAGCAGTTTGGAACATGGAAAGGATGGCAGCGTGGCATTACGCATGTAGACATGACGTATCCACGTGTGAAATCATTGGCTGCGACACAGCTTGCATGGAGTCCTGCAACCAAAAAAGCAGTAGAGGCTGAAGTTATCATACTTCCAAAAGTTTCTTCCAAAGCTGAATTTGACGCGTGGCTTCCTTCCGCAAAAGGAAAAATAGTGCTTATTGCACAATATCAGAAGATCGGGCGTTCTGACGAGCAGATTAAAGAATTTGCCACTCCGCAACTGTACGAAAAACTGAAAGCAGAAAAAGAACAGGCAGCAAAAGACTTCCGTGATTATGTGAAGAATATTGGCTATGATAATAATACGCTTCCGGAAGCTTTAGAAAAAGCAGGAGCATCAGGAATTGCTATTTCCAACTGGACAGGAATCATGGGCGCAAACAGGATTTTCGGTGCCAAGACCTCAAAAATTCCGATGATTGACATCGATGTGGAAGATTATGGAATGCTGTACAGAATGGCAGAAAAGGGAGCGAAGCCTAAGATCAAAGTAGAAGCACAGTCTAAAATCCTTCCTGATGCGAAAAATTTCAACACGATCGGAATCATCAAAGGAAAAGAAAAGCCTGAAGAATACGTGATTCTTTCTGCACACCTTGATTCATGGGATGGAGCTCAGGGCGCTACAGACAATGGAACAGGTACGCTTACCATGCTTGAAGCCATGAGGATCCTGAAAAAATATTATCCGAACAATAAGAGAACCATTGTGGTTGGTCTTTGGGGTAGTGAAGAACAGGGACTGAACGGTTCAAGAGGGTTCGTTGCAGACAATCCGCAGATTATGAAAGGTACACAGGCGGTATTCAATCAGGATAACGGGACGGGACGTGTAATTAATATCAGCGGTCAGGGATTTGCAGATTCTTACAGCTATATCGGAAAATGGCTGAACGGAGTTCCTAAAACGGTAAGAGATCAGATTAAAACAGATTTTCCGGGAATGCCTGGGGGTGGAGGTTCTGACCATGCTTCATTTGTAGCAGCAGGAGTACCCGGGTTTTCTTTAAGCTCTCTGAACTGGGGATATTTTGGTTACACCTGGCATACGACCAAAGATACCTATGACAAAATAGTTTTTGATGAGGTTAAAAATAATGTGGTTTTAACGGCTGCATTAGCTTATATGGCATCTGAAGATCCGGAATTTACCAGTAGAGAAAAAAGGGTAATGCCTCAGGACGACAAAGGCGAAACGGTAAAATGGCCGGAAGCTAAGGAACCAAAGAGAGATTCCAGGGATTATAAATAGAGACGCGGGATTTCAGATCTTAGACATCATACGCGATATTTTGTTAACCAGTTTTTTGATTGTGTTTTAAAATATCCTTAGAATATAAAAGGTTGTACAGATTATTGTACAACCTTTGTTTTTTGCGTGTAGAGAAGCTTTCTTATTTCCTCAATTTTATTTTCCTTTACAATGTAGGTTTTGCAGATCTTGTTGTTCAGGTTCATTCTGAAATTCATTTGAGTACCTTCTTTTTCCCATGTGTGATTTAGTGGCGGGACATAATCTATAAAGTTGACCAATAAATTCGCAAGGCACAAAAAGTTTCTTTTTAAAGATAATAACAGGCTGGGAAAATTTCCAAAATCATCAATTACCTTTATTTTAAATACAGCCTTTCCTAAAGTCGTTCCCCAATACCATTCACACAGAGCCCCCGAAATAATAACACACGGAATGGAATACAAAAAACAGATGAAAGCTATTTTTCCAAACAGAAAGAAGAAAATAAGAAAGAAGGGCAGCATATCGATAAGTTTAGCGAAAAGTCTTTCTGTTTCATTGCCTTTATAAGTAGCTTCGTAGGGAAAGTCATACTCAAAAGAATTGTAAATCCTGTATCCAAATTCATCAAATTGACGGGTTGGCCTACGGATAATTCTTCTGTCTTTGAGCTCAGATATTTTCATCACACCTTATTATTGAAATTCGATAGAAACATTACCTTTTAAATCTCATTAGCGATTTCTAAAACACACGATTCCAGATCAGAAAACTTCGAAACAGAAGGCTTGTAATCACTTGCATTCAATTTTCCAAAGCCATATTTACAGAAGATAAAAGGCAACCCGTTAGCGGACGCAGAATCATAATCGGTCTGTGTGTCACCAATATAGATGGTATTTTCAGCGCTTAAATGGTTTCTTTCCATGAGTAGTTTGATATTCTCCGATTTCGCTTTTTTAGTCCTGCCGTGAGATTCAATATCTGTAAATAAATCATTGAATTGGTAGTATTCTAAAAACGCTTCAATATATCCGTCCTGGCAGTTACTGACAATAAAAAGTTTATGGTTTTTGGATAGGTTCTTTAGCGTTTCTGCAACTCCTTCGTAAAGAATTCCACCCTCAGAATGAAGTACCTTATTTTCCTTTTGCACAATCTCCGAAAGAATATCCTGAACCTGCTGATCAGAAATTCCGGGAATAATATCTTTTAGAATGTCTTTAAATAACAGTCCCATATATTGATCCATATCTTCGGGTTTCAATTCCCTTGTGATCAGTTGATGTTCTGTTAAAACCTCATTCCAGATTTTGATGATGGTAGCTCTGGGGTCCCAAAGCGTTCCATCTAAGTCGAAAATTAAATTTTTATTGCTCAAAATGTATTGTTACTTTGTTTGATTTGTAATGATAACTTAACCTGTACAAAAGCCTACTTATAAAATCATGCTTAGCTGTACTCTTTTTCTTGCTTCATCCACCTCTGTGACTTTTACCCGGACGTGCTGGTGAAGTTTTACGACTTCATTCACATCAGAAACAAAACCGTCCTTCAGCTGAGAAATATGAACAAGTCCGCTTTCCTTAATTCCAAGATCCACGAAACATCCGAAAGCCGTAATATTATTGACAATCCCCGGAAGAATCATTCCTGCTTTTAAATCTCTGATGCTTTTTACACTTGGATCAAATTCAAATACTTTGGCTGCTTTTCTAGGGTCTAATCCCGGTTTTTCAAGCTCTTTTAAAATATCCTTAATTCCTAAAATTCCGATTTCTTCAGTAACGTAATTTTCAGGTTTTACCAAAGCCGTTTTTTCTTTACTTCCGATAAGTTCTGTGGTTTTAATACCCAGATCTCTGGCCATTTTTTCAACAATGCCATATGCTTCCGGATGCACGGCAGAATTGTCCAGTGGATTTTTAGCATTAGTAATCCTTACGAAAGCTGCCGCCTGCTGATAAGCTTTTTCTCCAAGCCTTGGTACTTTCTTAAGCTGTTTTCTATCCTCAAAAGCACCATTTTCAGTTCGGTAACTGACAATGTTTTCTGCCATTTTTTCTCCTATTCCTGAAACGTAGCTTAATAATGACTTGCTTGCAGTATTTAAATTGATCCCCACCGAGTTCACACACTTCATCACCGTGGAATCCAGTTCGTTTTTCAATTGAGTCTGGTCTACATCATGCTGATATTGTCCTACACCAATTGATTTGGCATCTATTTTTACCAATTCGGCCAAAGGATCTGCTAACCTTCTTCCGATAGAAACTGCACCACGCACCGTTACATCATAAGAAGGGAATTCATCCCTTGCAATTTTACTCGCAGAATAAACTGATGCTCCCGCTTCCGACACCACAAAAACCTGCAGTGGTTTATCAAAAGCAATTTTTTTGATGAAAAATTCAGTTTCACGGCTTGCCGTCCCGTTTCCAATAGAGATCGCTTCAATATGGTAGGCATTCACCATAGAGCGTATTTTTTTCATTGCCATTCCACTCTCATTCTGTGGAGCATGAGGATAAAGGGTTTCATTGTGAAGAAGGTCTCCTTTTTCGTCAATACAAACCACTTTGCATCCGCTTCTGTATCCAGGATCGATTGCTAAAATTCTTTTTTCTCCCAAAGGAGGGGCAAGAAGCAATTGGCTCAGGTTTTCAGAGAATATTTCAATAGCCTTTTTATCTGCCTTTTCTTTAGCTTCCTGTAGTGCTTCGTTTGAAATAGCAGGTTCTAAAAGTCTTTTATAACTGTCTTTTATGGCCAGAGCGATTTGTTCCGAACTTTCATTATTAGATTTAATGATTGCTTTTTCTATAAAGTCGACAGCTTCCTCTTTATCAATTCCTATATTCACTTTCACAAAACCTTCTGATTCAGCTCTGAGCATGGCCAAAAGCCTGTGAGAAGGGGTTCTGTTAAGATTTTCTTCCCATTCGAAATACTGTGAAAATTTCTGTGCCTCTTCTTCGTCTTTTTTTGCTTTAACAACTTTAGAAGTAACTATTGCTTTGCGCTGGAAAATGCGGCGCAGATTTTTACGGACGTACATATTTTCATTGATCCATTCTGCCATAATATCTCTTGCCCCCTGAAGAGCTTCTTCCTCTGAAGAAACATCACCGGTAAGATATTTGGAAACCAGAAATTGGAGATCATTGTTTTTCTGGCTCATAATGATCTTAGCCAAAGGTTCCAGTCCTTTTTCTTTAGCGGTATCCGCTTTGGTCTTTCTGCGTTTTTTGAATGGGAGATATAAGTCTTCCAGTTCCGTAATGTCAAAGCTTTCTTCAATTCTCTGCTTAAGTTCAGGAGTCAAGGCATTCTGCTCTTCAATTGATTTCAAAATGCTCTCCTTACGTTTGACTATTTCCTCAAACTGCTTGCTGATTTTGGAGATCTGTTCGATTTGAACTTCATCCAGATTTCCTGTTTTATCCTTTCTGTAACGAGAAATAAAAGGGATGGTGCAGTCTTCTGCTAATAATTGAAGGGTATTGTTGATGCTCTTTTCGGAGATATCGAGCTGTTGCTGTATAAATGTTACCGTTGTCATTATCTTGTTTTCGGAAGGCTAAAATAAGGTTTTGGAATGAAAAAAACTGAATACTGATAAACAGAAAATATTGGAAATAAAAATCCCCCGTATTGAAAGACGAGGGGGCTTAAATGTTTTCACAACGGAATAATCCTTATTGTGAATTGCTTTTCAAAATTATTAATACAAATATAGAAGAAAAAAACAGTAGTTGATTTATGGTAAACCATAATTTAAATGCTTTTTTTATTTATATTTTTATACAGCATCTAAAAACTAGAATGATGATTAAAAATATACTTGGATTAGACTTGGGAACCAACTCAATTGGCTGGGCTTTAATAGAAGTCGATGAAAACAATATTCCCCTGAGAATTATAGCAATGGGTTCCAGAATAATTCCTTTATCAACAAGTGATAAAGAAGAATTTCAAAGAGGCTTGTCAATTACAAAAAATCAAAGTAGAACATTAAGTCGTACTCAGAGGAAAGGCTATGATAGGAAACAACTGAAAAAAAGTAATTTAAAGAAAATTCTTAATAAATACAATATTTTCCCATCAGAAGAATTATTAAAACTGCCAATGCTTGATTTGTGGAAACTAAGAAGTGATTCTGCTAATCCCAATGAAAATATTTCTGCAGAACAACTTGGTCGTATTCTCTATATGCTTAATCAGAAAAGAGGTTATAAGTCTGCAAGAAGCGAAGCTAATTCTGATAAAAAAGATACAGATTATGTTCAGGCTGTAAAAGGACGTTATGCTCAGTTAAAAGATAGGAATCAGACTATTGGGCAATATTTTTATGGGGGACTTTCTAACGCTTTTTCAGACAAAGATAATCAGCAGTATTTCAGAGTAAAAGAAGAAGTTTATCCAAGAGAAGCTTATATAGAAGAGTTTGATACCATTATTAATGCTCAAAAAGATAAGCACGATTTTCTTACAGATAATGTGGTTCATCAGTTAAGAAATGAAATCATTTATTTTCAAAGGATATTGAAATCTCAAAAAGGATTAGTTAGTATCTGTGAATTTGAAGGCTTTGAGAAAACGGTTTTTGATAATAAAAAAAACAAGAATAAAATAGTATTTGTTGGGCCAAAAGTTGCTCCTAAAACCTCTCCTCTCTTTCAGCTTTGCAGGATTTGGGAAGTTGTCAATACGATTACTGTAAAAATAAAAAATCCAGAAGGAAGTAAATATAAATGGGGCGAAAAAATTCCAGATTTAAAGGAAAAAGAAATTTTAGCAGATTATTTATTTAAGAATGAAAGCCTAAGTTTTAGTAAACTTCTTGAAATTTTAGAATTAAAAAAACAAGATGTATATGTGAATAAGCAAATCTTGAAAGGTATTAAAGGAAATGAAACGTATGCAACTCTTCATAGTGTTTTAGGCGATAATGAACTTTTGAATTTTGATGTATCTATCGTTACTTCAAATCAGACTGCAATATTGGTAGATAAGAAGACAGGCGAAATTCTTGAAGAAAGAACTGGACTTGAACTTAATGCAACATTGGAAAAAGAACCATTGTATCAACTGTGGCATACCATTTATTCTCTGAAAGATTTAGATGAGTGTAAAAGTGCTTTAATTAAAAGGTTTGGTTTGGATCAAGAAATTGCCGAAAAATTGTCTCATATCGATTTTAATAAACAGGCTTTTGGAAATAAATCTAATAAATCGATGAGGAAAATTCTTCCTTTTCTGATGGAGGGTTATGATTATTCTCAATCTTGTAGTTTGGCGGGCTATAATCATTCTAATTCTTTGACTAAAGATGAAAGAGAAAAACAAATTACTTTAGACCGGTTAGAACTTCTTCCAAAAAACAGTTTGAGACAACCTATTGTTGAGAAAATTCTAAATCAGATGATTAATGTAGTTAATGTAATCCTTGAGCAATACGGAAAACCATCTGAAATTAGAGTTGAACTTGCCCGCGCACTTAAACAAAGTAAAGACGAACGAAATGAGACCGATTTACAAAATTCTAAAAATAAAAAACTCAATGAAGAAATCGGGAAAAGATTGGCTGAATTGGGATTGCCTGTCACCAAGCGATATGTTCAAAAGTATAAATTCATTTTTCCATCACTTAGTAAAAACCTGAAAGATGCTCACGTTAATAATCAATGTATTTATTGTGGAGAAACTTTCAATTTAACAGAAGCTTTGAGTGGGGATGCCTATGATGTTGACCATATTGTGCCGAAAACTTTATTATTCGATGATTCTCAGACCAATAAGGTTTTGGTTCATCGAAAATGTAACTCGACAAAAACTAATCAAACTGCTTACGATTACATTGCTACAAAAGGCGATGAACAGGTTCGGGTATATTCAGAACGGGTGGATGACTGGTTCAAGAGAGGAATTATTTCTTACAGTAAAATGCAAAGGTTGAAAGTTTCACACAAAGAATATCTTGAAAGGAAAAAACTTGGAAAAGAAACAGAAACCGATAAAAAGCTTTGGGAAAACTTCATCGACAGGCAATTGAAAGATACTCAATATATCTCTCGAAAATCAAGGGACATTTTACAGAAAATATGTAATAACGTAACAACAACAGAAGGTGGAGTTACTGCAAAACTCCGCAACTTATGGGGTTGGGATGATGTTTTAATGACTCTTCAAATGCCTAGATACAAAGAATTAGGGCAAACCGTCACCAAAGAATGGACAAGCGAACACGGAAAAAGAAAACATCAAAAAGAAGAAATCGAAAATTGGACAAAAAGAGACGATCATCGCCATCACGCTATTGACGCTTTGGTAATTGCCTGTACACAACAAGGTTTTATTCAACGAATAAATACTTTGAATTCAAGTGAGACAAAAGATTTGATGGTGAAAGAAGTTAAGGAAGCTAAGGTGGAGTTTAGTGAAAAGACTACACTTTTAGAAAAATATCTAAAAACGCAGAAGCCATTTAATACACAAGAAGTAATGAACGAAGCGGATAAGGTTTTAATTTCATTTAAAGCGGGTAAAAAAGTCGCAACAATATCTAAATTTAAAGCAACAGGAAGGAATAAAGAGGCAGGTGTAATTGTTCCAAGGGGAGCTTTACACGAACAATCTGTTTATGGTAAAATAAAAGTAATTGAGAATGATAAATCTTTAAAATATTTATTTGAAAACTCAGATAAAATCGTAAACACAAGGATTAAAAATCTTATTAAAACAAGGCTCTCAGAAAATGAAAATAATTCTAAAAAAGCTTTATCAACATTACAGAAAACTCCAATCTTTTTAAACGAAGAAAAAACTGAGATCCTGGAAAAAGCATCTTGTTACAATGATGCAACGGTAATGAAATACAAATTGCAAAGTCTAAAAGCAAGCCAGGCCGATGATATTGTTGATGAAAGAATAAAATTTTTGGTAAAAGAAAGACTTGCTCAATTTGGAAATAAGGAAAAAGAAGCTTTCAAGGATATCCTTTGGTTTAATGAAGAAAAACAAATTCCGATTATAACGGTTCGTTTGTTTGCCCGCCCCGATGCTAATAATTTACAGACAATTAAGAAAGATAAAGATGGTAAAGATATTGGCTTTGTTCTTACAGGAAATAATCATCATATCGCCATTTATGAAGATAAAGATAATAAGCTTGTTCAACACAGTTGCACGTTTTGGCACGCAGTGGAAAGGAAAAAATATAATATTCCTGCTGTTATTGGAAATTCATCAGTTGTTTGGAGTCAATTATTAGACAAAGAGTTTCCAATATCATTTTTAGATAAGTTACCTACAGATAGACTTAATCTAAAGTTTAGTATGCAGCAAAATGAAATGTTTATTCTGGGTTTATCACAAGGTGAATTTGATGAAGCAATAAATAATAATGATAAATCTTTATTAAGAGCCTGTTTAAAAAATGAATAATAAAAAAGAGTATGGGCTAAAAACTGGCTAAAAATTGTCATTTTAGAGTTGCAAAACAAAAAATATCAATGTATCCAACAGATGTAACCCAAACTCAGTGGCAATTTATAAAAAAAGCATTAGATTTTGATGACAGAAAACGAAAATATGATTTAATTGTCATTTGGAATGCGATTAGTTATTTGGTGAAAACAGGTTGTCAATGGCGTTTTTTACCTCATGATTTTCCAAAATGGCAATTGGTTTATTACTATTATTCAAAATGGTCAAATCTGGAGGTTTTCGATTTATTATTGTCAAAATTGAGGGAAAAAGTACGACAAAACAGAGGTCAAAAAGCCGAGGCAAGTTTGGGAATTATGGACAGTCAGAGCGTTCGCTGGGGAAATAACCGTTCGCTCAATGGTTATGATGGAGGTAAAAAAGTAAAAGGCATCAAGCGACACGTTGTGGTAGATAAAAATGGGTTTTTGTTAGCTGTCATGGTAAGTGTTGCCAATATTCACGACAGTAAAGCCGCATTATTATTGATGAAAACACTGCAATACTTATTGATTCCACTTGATGTAATCCTCGCTGATGGAGGTTACAGAGGTGAGATTATTGAGGAAATAAGAATCAAGTTCAATTATATCATTCAAATCGTTATGCGGAGTGACAGAAAAGTAAGAGAATTTGAGCCCATTCATAAACGATGGATTATAGAACGTACTTTTTCTTGGTTTGATAATGATAGAAGATTATGCAGGAATTATGAACTTCTAATGGAAAGTTCTGAAAACATGGTCAAATTATCTGCCATAAAATTATTACTCAATAAAATTTAAACAGCCTCTAAG
>NZ_JPRI01000008.1 GCF_000737765.1 Chryseobacterium vrystaatense
TTTATGCATCCGCTTCATCCGCGACAGAGTCGCCTTCTTTGCTTTCCTTAAAACTGGAACATTCTGGAAGTAAAAACTTTGCGTTTAATAATAAATGCTTTGGTATCTGTAATAGAAGAATTTCATAGACGCAAAGGTTTATGTAAGCCATGCATAATTTAGGAAGTAAAGACAGAATCAATCATAGATTGATTCGATTAAGCGTGTGTTTTATTGACGGATTTATGATTTTTTTGAAAAACGGATTTGTCTGGGAACCCGACGAATTTAGCCAGAATTCTGACACTTGGTAATCTGTCAAAACTTCCGTTTCATTTTCACCTATCATTGCATTTTAAAAACAATAATCTTAACGCAAAATTTTAAACTTATGAGAAAAACCGTCTTTTTAATCCCGCTTCTTTCCCTTACGCTCCTTTTCACATCCTGTGGACAGGAAGATACAAAGATAGAAGTAGGTAAAGAATTCAAAATAGATCAAAATCCTATTACGATCGTCAAGCTGGAGGAAGCAAAAGTCTTGCATTCAGCTAAGGAACAAATGATGAAAATAGCACCAAAAGGAAAAAAATATATCTATCTGGAGGTAAAAAATCCAAAAAATGACATGATTTTTCTCAAAGCTTTTAATAAAGAGAATGAGTTAAAATCAGAAGACGATCTTCACTATTACAGCCATGATATAGATGCAGGATTCAACGATGCCTATTATCTGGTAGATGAAAACACGGCTATCGATAAAATTGTGATTACAACACCTTCTGAAACGCAATATGTCGTTCTGAAACCGGGCATAACAAAAAGTAAAATCGTTATTCCTGAAGAGGTACAGCATATCGTGGATTCTTATTCTCCGGAAAAGGAAATTGGATTATTACAGGGTTTTGCACCTTATGTGGCTAATGGAAAAAATGTTTTAGACATTGCCAAACAGCAAGGTGAGTATCCGATCAACCGTTTGAGCACTAAGGCAGAACTTACTTATTTTACGGAAGATGGAAAAAAATATATTTTCACGATTACAGATATTCTGAAACTGCAGTCTAAAGTAACCACATATTGGGAAGGTGGGAAAATAACAGACATAGAAGTAGCAGACCGGTAATTTGTGAAAATTATAAAAGGGAACGTGTAGCAGGGGGGATTCTGATTACACTGGATTCCTTTCACGAAACAGGCATCGTAACAATGCTCAAAGCGTGTAAAAACAACACAAATGAAGGGATTTAATGTTCGAGTCTCAATCAGTATGTCCGGGTATTCGCACATGCTGATTGTTTTTAAGAATAGAAAAAAAACAGAACACATTACTTAAAAACCCATATCGTCCTCTGCTGAAGAAGATACTCTTTGTTTATTTTTTGAGGGGAGGATTATTTATAAAACCATGAAAACTAAATCATATCTGTCTCTCTTATGAGCAACAATAGGCTTTAACAGAGCAGGAACTCATCAAAAAAAATAAAATTATGAAATACATTCTTATTTTCGGGGCAATCATTGTTTTTCTTGTCATCTATACCGTGTTTTCCGGCAGAAACAGATTGAAAAATGCTCCTGAAAGACTGAGCAAAGCAAAAAAACTTTATGCAGGCGGAGATTCAAATGCCGCTTTAAAAGAATTGGGAGAAGCTTTTGTGCTTCCATTTGGAGATAAAATTACACCTGAGTATAAAATCCATTTATTAGGCGTTTTAGATCTTTTGAAAGAGATTTTAAACAGTATGAATATTTCAAGCGATCAATTGATTTCTAAATTATATACCCGATTGAGCCAGGCGACAACAACTATTGAGCTTGAAGAGCATTTGTCTAAACCCGTTCAGGACTTTTTTGAACATACGGAATCAGATGAAAAATTAGTGGTCTTTCTGACAAAAGCAGCAATGTCGGGTGAAATTGGGGTTGTGAATACAGATAAAGATTCTGGACCAGTCAGAAATGATAAAACCAATGATTTTGTCAACCGCGCAGGGAAGTTTTTGATGAAAGGGGACAGCGCCAATGCCATTGCGGTATACGAGGAAGCACTCACCCAAAGTTGGGAACAGCACGATGAAGCCTTTCTGTATGATCAATTGGCATCATGTCACTTAATGAATAATGATCTAACAGCAGCCGAAACCCATTACAGAAAAAGCATTAGTTTGGAAGCTTATTTTGCCAATGTCTGGAACTATTGCGACTTTTTGGTGTATCATAAGCGAAAAGCAGATGCCGAAGTACATTTGCCTCAGCTTGCCAGATTAATTAAGACAAACTCGGATCAAAAAGAGTACGACAGTTTATTCAAAAAATGGCATAATTTAGCTTAAATAATTTTGGGCCATTCCATAAAAAAAAGCCTTTCAGTTCTGCTGAAAGGCTTTTTTATGCGGAGATATATTACTTAAAGATTTGCTGATCATAAAGAAGATTATCGTCTTCATCAAAACTTATGATCAGTACTTTGTATTGTTTTGCGCTGTCATTATTAAAAAATTTAATTCTTGGCGGAACATAGTCGCTGTCAAATAAATTTGGATTCCAGTAAAGGGTTTCTCTCGTATCATTTTCAATTTTTACCGCAGAATCATCATCTAGCATTTCAATAAGAAATTCGGAAGGCTTATCATATCCTTTTACGACAGATGAGTTGTTCTTTTGCATTTCTTTGTTGTTGTTTTTAGACTTCATATTCCCTTTCATCGTATAGATGGCTATGGCATTACCGACCAATCCTCCTTCTTTAATCACTTTTACCATGGCAATCGTGCTTACAGGAACATTGGCAATCATGGCAGCATCGGTAGGGCTTTCATCCAGATACAGCTTAGCCTGCTGGCCGCGGATGGAGGGTACATTGATGCCAGAACTGTTTCTTTGAAACGTTAAACCGGCAGCTTTTCCCTGCAGCCAGTCCAATATATTATTGGATCCGTTGGTATGCTGGTCTTCATTGACGAAATCAAACACGGTAGAATTCACAGAACTAAACATTCCGCTGGATAGTTGGCTGTCCAATTCTTCTTTCGGATCTTTCTTTTTTCCTGTTACTTTTACTTCTTCAATCTGTACATCAACATTCTCTGTTTTTTTAATGTTTTTCTGAGTATTGATCGCTCTGGAAATCGCTGGAGATACGGCTTTCTTGTCACCGGCTTTTACCAATTGATATTTTGTACCCGGGAAATTACCAGTAAATGAGGTGGGATTGACCAGCGGTTCTATGGTGACGAATAAATTATCAGTACTTGATTCTGTGCTTTTTTCTGAATTTACAAATAACGAAACATCCAACGGTTCATTATAGTTAAGGTTATTTAAATAAGCATATCCGTTTTGATCCGTTTGAAATTGGTTGATGACAGGCTCACTATTACCCAGCTTCAATATTAAATTTACCGTGCTGTTGATCACCAGGGCATTGTTCTTAATAGGTTTTATTTTGTAGGAAAGATATTGCTGAGGTTTAGTTTTGATGGTGGGTACGGATCCGCCAAGTAACGAATTCCAGTCAAATCTCTGCCAGTTTTCAGAAATAAGAAGTGCATCCAATGCTTCTGTATTGGCGTTTTTAGAAAAATATTGCGCCGGACTGTCTATTTTTGATGTAAAATCTCCCGTTAACCAAAGTGCACTCAGAAGATTTTCTTCTTCCGGATTTTGGGTTCCACTGTCATCACTTACCAAAACAGTATAATTTTTAAAATAGGATTCCGGAGAAAGATCAATGCTGTTGAAAGATCTTGGAGTCAGTTTGATATTCTGACCTATAATTTCTGCTTTCTCAATTTTTAATTGATCGGGTTTTATAAAGCAAAGTCTTTTGGCAACCAGATTGTCGTCCTCGTCAAAAACGGCTAATTGCAGAATGCAGTTGGATCCATTGCTGATTTTGGTAGGAATAAGACTTGAAGCCTCGTTGGTTAAATTCTTAATATTGGCTTTGTAGGCAAGGTGGTTGCTGATCGTTCCTACAATTTTATAATTTTGAAGCTGTTGTTTTAAGTTCACGCCTCTTAAGGTGTATTTAATTCCTTCTTTGGAACTGTAAACTTCTAAATTGAGACCGCTGTCTGCAGCTGCGGGAAGATCTATGGTTTTACTTTTTCCCGCATTATCCTGGATGATAACCTGGTATTTTTTTCCTGAAGCAGGTGTTATTTTAAAAGAGGCTACATTTCTGTCAAAAGATTTAAATGTGGTAATAGGTACATTGGGATTTTGCGTATCTACTACTTTTCCGGTCCAGTTTTCCGGAAGGGAAGTTGTGCTTGATAGTCTTACGGCAAATTTCGAAGGCATACCGTTAATGAAAGTTCCGCCTTCAGGAGATGCTTTTGCAGACCAGTCAGAACTTTTGGAAATCACCAGTGATTCTGTAGAGTTGGGATTGTAAACAGGAAGAGCTTTCACCACCTGAAAATCTTCGTTAAAATTGGTCATGTAAGGAGTATAAGCTCTCACAAAGTAAACCTGTTCAGAGAGATCCTCTTTCAGTTGAAAGTCTCCGCTGCCTTCACCATTGGTGAGGAGTATCGTTTTCCAGTCTATTAATTTTTTATCAGAATTATACAACTCAACGAATAAAGTAGTAGATACTGCAGAACGGTTGTATCCATCAAATACAAAACTTTTAAACCAGATTTTGTCACCGGCTGCATATTGTGATTTATCGGTAAGTAAGTATACTTTTTCCTGCTTATAATTATTCTCAAGACTGGTAATTGCTTTTTCTAATTTAGTTTGTGCCAGTACAGGTTGTACCATTGAAATAAGCAATACAAAGAATATATTTTTCATAGAAATCTTAGCGCATTTTAATTCGGTGCTAATGTAATCATTTAAAAGACTTGGAGAATGGATATTTAGGTTCTTATTTCATAAAAAAGAGCAAAGAAATAACAATACATCAAAGGGCTTTACAAAAAAATGTTAAGCCCCATGATTTTGTACGATCAATATTGATCATTTAAATTTGAAAAGGCACTGTACCCGCCATTTTACCAAACAGCTGTTATGTTTTTTTTATTTGTTATTTTACATTGATATCATCATACAATTGATCAACTGCTTTTTCTAAAATTTCTCCTGTTTCATTAAAGCTCGTGTTGGTCAATATGGATATTCCTATATTTTGTTTAGGATAGATCACCAACCAATTCTGCATTCCATATATTCCTCCGTGATGTCTATAAATTAATTCATTATCTTTTTCGATGATGTACCAATGATAGCCTTCCCAAAAATCAGAACCTTCTTTATACAGTTTTTTATGAGATTCGCTGACCACAAGATTCGACTTGTCAAGCTGCAGTTTCATATATTTCACTAAATCCGTAGTCGTTGAGTGCAATCCTGAAATTCCACCCCATAAAGTTCTGTTGAAGTTAGGCATTAACTCGTTTTTATCGTTATAGCCTTTTACCAATCTTGTCCTGTCATGATCATTGAGTGTAAACTTCGTTTGGTTCATTGTGTTGGGTTTCAAAACAAATTCAGTGACCAGTTCCTCAAAGGTTTTCTGATATACTTTTTCAAGTATATATGCTGTCAACTCTGGAGCCGTGTTGGAATAGGAATAGACTTCTCCGGGTTTCGTTTCAATTTTGATTAGTTTTAATCCTTCAAAAAAAGCCTCTTTATTTTCGCTTTTTATTGGAAAGTTGGGAAATCCACCGGTATGGGTGATGAGGTGTTGGACAGTTATAGGTTCACCTTTAAACTCTAAATTGGGATAAGGTTCGTTAAGATAGATTCTGATATCATCATCTAAATTTATTTTTTTATCAAGTACGGCTTTTGCGGCTACATAACCTGTAAAGGTTTTCGTGACAGAAGCTAATTCATAAAGGGTGGAATCGTTGGGTGTGTTTCCTTTTCCAATCGCTAATTCTCCAAAATGTTTTGTGGTGGATGCTCCATCTTTAAGAACTGCAATGGAAACCGAATGAAATCTTTTGTCCTTTAATAACTGAAGAGCATTTTTTGTAATCGCATGTTCAACATTTTGTTTACTGATTGGCTGAACACTTTTACACCCAGATAAGGCAAAAAATAAAATAGGGATTAAATATTTCATAGTTTTTAAGTTTTAATTTGACATTCATACTCTGATGCAAATATGCTGTGGAGAATCTTGAAAAAAGTCCATATAAAAAAGTCGGACTCATTTTAATGAATAAAATGAGTCCGATTATCTGCAGTCCAAAGTTCGATTATTTACAATTGATTAATTGTCAACTGTTTCTGAATACTGTTGGTGTTTGATTCGTATATTTTTTAAATGAAGTATGAAAAGAAGATTTTGAATTGAAACCTACTTCATATAAGATTTCCAAAACTGTTATGTCTTTTTTTGTAGAGTCTTTCAGAATCATCATTGCTTTTTTAATACGGTATTCATTCACAAAATCAAAAAAATGCTGATTGATGTGATGGTTGATTAAAACAGACAATTCACGAACGGGAATTCCCACCTGATGTGCCAGTTCCTGAATGGTCAGGGAAGGATTTAGAAAGGGTTCTTTTTCAACCATGAAATTTCTAAGCTGTTCGATCTGATTTTTTTTTGTTTCGTCGGTTTTATTTTCAGTTTCCAGAGTTTCAGCAAAATCTTTTGTCGGTTGTAAGGTAGAATCTATTCTGCGAAAAAGCTCAGGATAGTTGAGTGCCTTTAATATAAACCAACAGGCAGCCAATAAAAAGGAAGTTCCTGCCAGAATATGCAGCCAAATAAATAGATCGTTGTATGCAGTATATCGTATTATATTTTTAAAAATAATACATACATGGATGAATAAGAAAATAATTGTAAGCTGAAACAGCCATTTGTATAATAAGGTGTTCGGATTGGTGTAATTTTCAAGATAAATCTTCTTATATTTTTTGAGTATCATGAACACCCCAATGATATAAAAGAAAAACTGCAGTTCCCCAATGAGTTGATAAAAAAACATTTCAGGGGAGTGCCACATATGGTTAAAGAAGTATTCTTTAGCGGGACCTTCTGCAAGATAAAGTCTTGGAACTAAAATTAAATTGCCAACGATGAAAGGGATAAGATGCAGTAAATGCTTTTTCTTTAAGGTGAAATCAGAATAGCAAACGGAATTAACGTAAAGATAGAAAGGAGGCATTACTAATAAGTAAGCAGATATTTTGAAAGTTTTCAGATTGTAACTGTCAATAAAAAGGTGCATAAAAAGTCCGCTGATATCAATGGCATTAATGATAAGGAAAGCTGCAAATAATCTGTTTTCCAGTTTCCTTTCTGTTTTTACCGTTACTAAGAATACGGCAAGCAGGAGCGAGATAAAGACGGCAATCGCAGCAATGACTTCCAGAAAACTTAATTTATCCATTTAATCTTTTTGTAAAAATAGAATATATCTGATAAATAAAAGTGATTGTCAATAATCATTTTCCAGATATGATATCATAATACGAGACTATTTAGATGTTTTTTGCAGATCTTTAGCAGCAGTTATTTTACCTTTTTTGTTTCTTTGAAAACTGACTTTCACAGAAAACTTAATTGCTCCTGTAAATCTATCTTTCTCCACTTCTGCTAGTACAAAATCCAGCGCTACCGCATAATTGTATCGTGTGGTTATGATAACTTTCTAAAAACGTTTTGATTCCACAAAACAATTCGTTTGAGAGCGACGGAACCAGACCGGTCCAAATTAAAAAATGAATGATAAATATAAAAGTAGAGTAGGCAGATTTGGAGATGTACTGTTTCTTAAAATGTTTAACAATACATAAGGGGGCTGTAAATTAAAATGTCAGACAGAGATAATTAATCAATACTTGGTGATAAAAAATACAGATCGAAAGAATATTTTTATTATTTTTATAAAGTAAACTAATCCATGAAAATATATGAAAATTATTCACGCATAAATATTTATTTTAATATAATATACTAAAAATTCCTCTTTTTATTTTAATTATATAATAAGCTATGCCCTGTGGCAGGCCTATGTTTTCATGGGCATAATGCCGATGTATAATTAAAAATTGATAAGCATAGAATTCATTTATATAAAAACTAAAACCAAATTATTCCTATGGAAACACTACACAAACACACGCATGGCTGTACCCACTGCTCTTGCAACAATCCTGTTTTGGAAATCCTTAAAGAAGAACTTTTCAGTGCAGAGAATCTAACGAAAATAAACCCCGGTTCCGGAAAAGCAACCCACGAAAAACCACAAAATCTGATGATCAGTGGGGGAATTATCCGCCCTATGATTGGAGGCTCAACAGAAACTATTGAATCCATTGGAGTAGCCAATGGAAATGTAGTGATAACTGGCAATAAGGGGGATGTAAAAGACTATATGGACAAGAACTATCCGGGATATCAAAAAAGGGAGTTAACCGAAACTCAAACGCTGCTTCCCGGCCTGATCGAGCCTCATGTTCATATGATTCCTACGGCAATGATGCAGGGCTGGCTGGATGTGAGCCCTTTTGAAGGACAGGATTTGCTGGCTGTATATGATTTGACTTCTGTGGGATCAATCATCAACGAACATGTTCCTAAAATTCCGGGATTTGTTATTTTGGGAAGAGGACTGGATCCGTCATTAATGCCTTTTGAGGAAAAAAATGGCAAAAAAGAGTTGATAACAATTGATAATACAGTACTTGACAGTATTAATAATAAGAAACCAATGATGCTGTTAAGTGCTTCTATGCATACGCTTTATCTTAACACCGAGGCATTAAAGCATGTGTTTGATCATAGCAGTGAGATCAAAGAGCAATATGGCAGCGTTGATAAGTATATCAGTGAGACCAGAGGTCAGTTACAGGAAGGTTTGCAAATGACACCTGCCTTGAAGGTCGTAAAGCTGCAGATCATTGCTATGAGCATACAGATTAACAGTTATCTTACCCAACTTTTTAAACTGGCGAATTCAAGAGGAGTTACTTTTATGTATGATGCCGGACTGAACAAAGGATCAGAAATGCTTTTAACCAAATATTTCGAGACCCATACTGAGTGGGTGAGGACAGGCGGGGCCTATCTTTGTTCCAGCCAGGAAGATGTTGATCAGCTGGATCACTATAAAGAACCCGATCACTATAAACCGGTATACTGTGGACATATCAAAGTGGTTTCAGACGGTTCGAACCAAGGCTTGACCGGGTATCAGAGTGTTCCATACCTGTGCGATCCTGCAAATAATACTGGGGTTTTTAATTTTCCACAGGCAGGTATTCCGGCACAAACCATTCCTCCAAGTTATAATACATTAATCAATACGGTGGTAGCCGGCAAAGGCTGGCCGCTAATGGTTCATGCCAATGGCGACCAGGCGGTAACATTTGCAATCAATGCTTATCAGCGTACGCTTGCTCAGTATAGAGGCCCCGAACTTCGTAATCGTATTGAGCACTGCTCACTGCTGACGGCAGATCATATAACTAATATGCTGCAGATGGGGGTGTCACCAAGTTTCCTTATCGGACACGTAGGCTACTGGGGATACGCTTTTAAAGAAGTGATATTCGGTGAAAAGGCTCAAATGCTGGATCTTTGCGGTTCAACGCTTGCTGCCGGTATGAGAATTACACTTCACAGCGACAATGAGGTAAGCCCGTTGGGACCTTTGCGAATGATGGAACAGTCCATTACCAGAATAATGGAAAAAAATCCAAAAGATATTGAAGTTTTAAACAGCGCCGAACGTATTACCCCCGAGCAGGCATTGATTGCGGTTACTTATGATGCGGCATGGCAGTGCTATGCAGATCAATGGGTAGGTTCATTGAATACAGGGCACTTTGCTGATTTTGTTATATTGGAACAGGACCCTCTTTCATTAAATACTCCATCCTTACAATACATGAAAATGCGAAACATTCCGGTATTGGAAACATGGGTAGGGGGTATATGTGTTTATGTGGGAGACAAAAATGGAAAAGCAGTGTCTGAAAAAGATACCATCTTCTCAAATAACTTATAATGGATTCCGAATTTAGTTTCACATAATTCAGCAGGAATAAAACGCTTTCTGCTAAAGTTGAAAGCATGATGCAGTAAAAAGCGGCAAATATCGTAGATATTTGCCGCTTTTGTACGTAAGACAGGATAGTCTTCAATTACTTTATAGGTAATTGACCATAAAGCTCAGTTGAATACTCTTACATTATTTTTAATTTTTTATAGACTTCATCACGATAGCTTAATCCTATGGGAATGTTCTTTTTATTGGTCAGCGATATCACATGCTGTTCTACATAATTAATTTTGTTGAGGTTGATAAAAAAAGATTTATGTACCCGGCAAATATAATTGAGGTGTTTTAGGGTCTCATCAATGGTCGTCAATGTCCCATGAACCATCACATTGCTGCTTTCTGTGTACAAACAAACGTAATTGCGCATACCTTCAATATAGATCAATTCGGAAGCATTGATTTTTACCAGCCGTTTATCGCTTTTTACATAAAAACTCTCATCCTCTTTTCCATTCATCATCGAATTGGACTGTTGATTTTTTCCTAAATTTTGACTTGCTTTTTGGACGCTTTTAGAAAAACGATCAAGAGAAATAGGTTTTAATAAGTAATCTATAGCATTTTGGTTAAATGCTTCCAAAGCGTATTGATGGTATGCGGTAGTATATATAATGGCAGGAGGATGATTAAAAATAGAAACAAAATCAGTTCCACTGATCTCTGGCATTTTGATGTCCAAAAAAATCAAATCAATGTCTTTATTTTTATTTAAAAAACTGATCAACTCAAACACGTTATTGCAAATACCTTCCAGCTGCAAAATTTCAAATTTTGAAATATGATGAACCAAAACTTCCTGAGCCAGTTTTTCATCATCTACTATTAAGCATTTTATTTTCATCATTTTTTATAATTTTATTTCGAGATCTACACAGAAATCAGCTTTACCTTTTTTAATTTTAAATACATGTCTTGACGGATACAGCAATGAAAGGCGTTTTTGTATGTTTTCGATCCCTATTCCTCCAAAATCCTTTGTTGCAGTTTCCTTAAAGCTATTGGTACATTTAAATGTAAGGTTGTTGTCATCACAATGTAAAGTAATATCGATATATGAGACGCCAATCGTAGAATCAGTACCGTGTTTAAAGGCATTTTCTATTAAAGGTAATAGGAGCATTGGTGCAATTTTCGCCGACTCTGTTATTTCAGTATGGTGAAAAGAGATCTGCGCATTTGAAGGCATTCTCAGCCGTTCAATATCAATGTATGTATTCAAAATATGGATCTCATTCGCGATAGAAATTTCCTGAGATTGAGATTCATATAACGAGTATCGCAGGATATCGGAAAGTTTTAAGATAATGTCAGGTGTTTCTTTTGACATTTTGAGGGACAGGGCATACAAGCTATTTAATACATTAAAAAGAAAATGAGGACTGATCTGAGATTTTAAGAGGCTGAGCTCAGCAATCCTTTGTTGTGCTTGGATCTGTTCATTTCTTTTGGCCTTTAATACATATTCTTGTAGTGAATACCCCATTGCCATAACAAATAGTATAATAATGATTCCCGGAAATACATCAAAGTAGGATTGATATTTTTCCAATAATCCGGGAGCTGAAGATGTAGCGGCTAATGATGTGAAATCGGTTAATTCGTCCGTATTGAACCGGTTATAAAGCCACTGTAAATAATAACCTGTCACCAGAACTGAAACAAAAAAAGCGGTGATTACTGAGATTAAATACGGGAGTAATTTTTTTGTTCGCCGAAGGTTGGGGAGAAGCCGGAAATTATTGATCCAGGCAGGTACAAAAAGTAATATGTTATATAATAAAATAAAGACGAAAGGCAGATTTTTATCATTATTATTTGCACTGGAAAATAAAATAAATCCGACAAAAAGTATATTGAGCAGTACTCTTAGAATCGTGTATACTTTTGGTGACTTCATATGTTGTAATAAAAACCATAAAGTTAAATGTTTTCTGAATGGACCTGTCGTATTTTACACCAATATGCATTATTTCAGGACAAAAATAATGAAAGGACCTATTGATTTATATATCCGGGTTTTTGTGTGGTTGGTCAAAAAATCAAATAATGCCTCTACAAAGCTTACGTTATTTGCAGTATATAAAAAATTAATATTAAAAAATGAGAAAGATCTGCCTGCTATTTATCTTAAGTATTTTTAGTGTATTATCAGCTCAAAACCCTGATTTAAAAAGGTCAATTGACAGCCTGTTGATTAATTTCCAAAAAAATAATGCTTTTTCCGGTAGTGTTCTGCTTCAGAAAAATGGCGAAACCATTTATAAAGGCGACTTCAATAAGTTCGCAGAGGGTTCGGATCGGTATAGGATTGGGTCTGTTACAAAGGTTTTTACTGCAGTTGTTACTTTTCAGCTTATCGAAGAAGGTAAACTGTCGCTTGATTCCAAACTCAGCACCTATTTCCCAACCATAAAAAATGCCGGAATGATTACCATAGGAAGCATGCTGAATCATACCAGCGGAATCTACAATTATTTGGAGTGGGAAGATTATTACGACCAAAAAAGTAAGAATTACACAAGAGAGGATATGTTGAAGCTGGTGCAGGAGGGAAAACCTGATTTCAAACCGGGAAAGGAGAGCTCTTACAGCAACTCAAATTATTTGCTGCTGGGATACATCATAGAAGATATTACAGGGAAATCTTATGAAGAAAACATCAGAGCAAGAATCTTGGATAAAGTCGGGATGCACAATACCTATTGTGAAAAAGACCCGAGTCAATATGGTAAGAGAACTAAATCTTACAAGTTTGATGGCGAAAATTGGTCAAAGGAATCTGATACGCATCCAAGTTTCACCTTTGCAACCGGGAATATTGTTTCTACCACCGAAGATTTATCGAAATTAATGCAAGAACTTTTTACAGGGAACTTGATTTCAGAAAAGTCAGTTCAGCAAATGAAAAAGGCAGACCCTCAAATTGTCTTCGGATACGGATTGTTTAAAACGCCATTTTATAATAGAACAGGATATGGTCATACAGGGAGAATAGATGAATTCCACTCCGGTATAGCATATTTTCCCGAAGACAGTTTTAGTATTGCTGTTCTGGCAAACGGAACCAATGTAAAACTGAATGATCTTGTAATCGGTATTGTTTCCAGGTATTACCAAAAAAAATATAAAAGCCCGGACTTCACAACATATTCCAGTGAAACAGCCCCATCTACAGAAATATATAAGGGAATCTACAAAGCAAAATTGGCAGGCGTTATTACCGTTGGTACATTTCAAATAACTCAGGCAGGAAAAAATCACTTATTTATTGCAATGTATAATCATGAAAAAGAAGGTAAAGAAAGCAGAAAGGCCCTGCTTAAGAGAATCGGAGAAAATGAATTCTATTCTTTTGACAATGGCGCAGAACTCAAGTTTTTGCTAAACGAAAAAGGAAAAGTTGTTGGTATAAAACTTATTCAGGGGAAGCAGTCTATACATTGTAAGAAGGTGTAAATTTTACAAACGGGCAAGGTTTTGCGTATGATCAACAGCATAGTCTCATAATTAATAAGCTAAAAAGATTATATAACTTATAATCTGTTATTAATAAAAATGGCGCCGCTTTAAAACAAGTGGCACCATTTTGCTGTTAACATTTTAAGTAGTAAATGATAAAATATTTTAAGCTTTATACCATAGATAATATACTTTATATAAAGATCTGATTGGATACAATAAAGTATATTGTTGCCAATTTATTTGATCTCTACAGGAACTGAGATCTTGTCCCAGTCCATTGTGAATCCATTACTGTTTACTTTGTAAACCAAAGCCTCCTGGCTTGTCTGTAAAGCTTTTGTTTTGACATCAACACGTAAAGCATCTTTAGCTTGCTCGTATTTATAAGCGCCCCATTGTTTTGGCTCTTTGTTAAAAATCGCAGTCCAGGTTCCTGATTCCTTCGGGATTAAGAAAAAGCTGTATTTACCTGCAGGCAGAGATTTACCCTGAACGGTAATGTTTTTATCCGTTTCGAAAGTAGTTGCTTCATTGGCACCCGCACGCCAAACTTTATCATAAGCTTCCAAACCACCCCAGATGGTACGTCCTTTTACAGAAGGACTGCTATAGGCAATTGTAATGGTTGCATCTTTAATTTTCCCCGTAGCTGTAGCTGGAGGGCTGGCAGGTTTTTTAGTGTCCTGTGCAAAGGCATTCAGAGAGATTGTCATCGTCGCAACAAGGACGGCAGCAGATTTAATGATGGTTTTCATAATATTTTTGTTTATTTTGTTCGTTTACGAATTTACTGCTTTCGGCTTATAAAACACTAAACCGATTGCAGAAAATATAATGACTGCCGCTGCCCCGATGACGTTAAGCCAAAGGAAAGAAACGATATCAAAATTATAAACGGCAATAACCGTAATTTCTGATAAAATTGCAGAAATAAATACATTCGTGCCTGTGATTTTTTTATAGTAAAATGCCACAAGAAAAATTCCCAATATCGGACCGTAGAAAAGAGAGCCCAATACATTAACCGCCTCAATAAGCGAACCCATTTGAGTGGCAAACATGGCTACACCGATTGAGAATATACCCCATGCCAAAGTGTGCAGACGGCTGTACTTCAATTCGGTTGCATCATCAGGAATTTCTTTTCTGAATATCAAATGAACATCTTTTAACGAGCAGGCGGCAAGAGAATTCAGCGCTGCCGAAATTGACCCCCAGCTGGCCAGAAAAATTACGGCAAAGAGTAAACCGATCATCCCTACAGGCAGGGTGTTTTTTACGAAATACAGAAAAATATAATTCGTATCCGTTTTCTCTGCATTATAGTTCGAATTATTGATCGCTTCCTCTACCTTACCGTGAAGTGCTTTTACCTGGGTCTGCGTATTTTTAAAATCCTGAATTCTTTTTGTGAGTTGGGGAGAATGAGTTTCTTTCAGCTCTAAAATTTCTTTCGATTCTGCATTAAATTTTACCTGTAAATCCTGGTGCTCTTTTTCAAAAACCGCAGCCTGTTCAGGCTGGGTGTCCTTTAAATGCTGGTAAGAGCGTTCGTTAAAATAAATTGGAGCCGGTTTTAGAGAAAAGAATGCGAAAAGCAGAGCACCGATAAGAAGAATCGCAAACTGCATCGGAATTTTAACCAATCCGTTCAACAGCAAGCCCATTTTTGCATTGGTATTGTCTTTCGCAGTGATATACCTTCCGACCTGGCTCTGGTCTGTACCGAAGTAGGAGAGTGCCAGAAAAAAACCGCCAATTAATCCGCTCCAGATATTGTATTTATCTTTCCAGTCGAATTCTGTGGTGATTACATTGAGCTTTCCGGATTTCCCCGCAAGATAAAGCGCATCCTTAAAACCAATTCCATTCGGCATATTTTGAATAAGCAAATAACCTGCAAAAGCCATTGTTCCCAGAATAATGAGAAACTGTAATTTTTGGGTGTGAGCGATCGCTTTTGCTCCGCCAACGTAGGTATAAATCAACAGAATACCGCCTGTTAAAACATTGGTCAAATAAATATTCCAGTTTAAAACACTTGATAAGATGATACTTGGAGCATAAATGCTGATTCCTGTTGATAATCCTCTGGAAAAAAGAAAAAGCAGTGAAGTGAGCACCCTGGTTTTTTTATCAAAACGGTTTTCCAAATATTCATACGCAGTGTAAACATTCAAGCGCTGAAAAATCGGAATGAAGGTGATGCAGATCACAATCATCGCCAGGGGCAAACCAAAGTAATACTGAACGAAACGCATGCCGTCTGTATAAGCCTGGCCCGGTGCCGAAAGAAATGTAATGGCACTGGCCTGGGTAGCCATAATCCCTATAAGCACAATGTACCAGGGCATTTTATTATCTGCTTTAAGGTACGATTCGTTGCTTTTTTGGCCACGACCGATCAATACGCCGTAAACCACCACTGCAACAAGTGTGAAAATGAGAACTGTCCAGTCTATATTACTCATGCCCAGAATTTAGTAAACAAATAATAAAATCCGATCTGCAATACTAATGCGACCGCTAATAACACGTACCAGGTATTCCAATTTTTAAGTTGCTTGTTCATTAGTTTTTCTGTGCAGATAAAAAGTTAAAAAATAAACGTGCCGCACCAACATTTCCCGCAGGCAGCTGTCTGAAAAATGCCAACGGGGTATAAATAAAATTACCCTTCCCGTACCGGGCATATAAAGTTGATCCCTGCAGAGGCTGTTCGTCGGTATCGTGCATTTCAAAAAGTGGCTCGTACGCCGCATCCCAGTGATCGGGGAAGTAGGCGCCACGCTCCTGTACCCAATCATTAAAATCATCCTTTGTAATTTTGTTCGGAAAGTTCAGTAATTTATGATTGGGATTTAAAAATGTAACCGCAGCATTTTCTTCGGTAACCCGCTTGTTGGCAATGCTGAAATTGTACATTCCCAATTGGTCAACGGTTGTATCCTGGTTGGTGTTATACTGCATCACCAGATTACCTCCTGCTTTTACATAAGACCATAAAAAAGGCATCCAGCGATCCAGCTTTTTTACTGTGTTATTGGCACGAACACCCAATACGATGGCATCATACTGCAACAGCTTGTTCGGACCGCCTTTTCCACCGGATTCATCTAAGTTGCCATAAAAATCTTCATCTTTCAGGACATTTACCTGAATCCCTGCAATGCGTAGGAACTCAGGAATGAAATCGCCCGCACCTTCTATGTAACCCACTTTTTTAACCTTCGCCTGAATATCGCCTTTCATGACGGTTACCGTTGCGGGTGCAAAATATTGTAAGGAGGGTAAATGCGGGTACTGAATTAATACTTGTTTTTTATTATAAGTTACTCCATCTGCAACAAAATTTGCATCCAGTTGCAGACGAGATGAATGTATGGAGGAAAGCTTGGCTTTTGGAATAACGTAATCGATGGTCGTATTTTTCCCACTGAGAGAACTTATATCAGCACCGCCTAATCGCTCTCCGTTATACATCAGGTTGAGAACGCCTTTACTGTATTGTTTGCTGGAATTTACCTTAAAATTTAAGCTTAAATGTAAATCTTCATTTTCTCTGACCAAATAAAGGGGTTGCGTAAATTTCACTTCCAAAGCAGGAACAATGCGCAAGGCTTCGACCACATCACCACGTACCGGATCTAATTTCTTGAAAGATAGGGGAAGTTTAACCTGAAATTTCTCCGAACCGATTCTTAAACCAAGCAAAACATTCATTGGTGATTCTGCTTCAGGCAAACCGATTAATGTATCATTGGGAACAGAGAAAGTTGCTGCGTTCGTGGCTGGTTTTGCCAACCAGTAAGGCTCTGTGAGTGCTGCATCAGCAGGAATCTGAATATCATGCTGAATGGTAATTAAAGAATCTTTTGATAGGGTTCTGTTGAAACTTTCTGACTGACCTAACCATTTTACATGTTCCAAAACAACAGGATTTGCAGCTCTTGAAATCAAATTTAACCTGAAATTGTAGTGATCTCCGGCAACAGCTTCAGCCTGATTGGTAACGGCCTCACCCATAAACCCGGCACAGCTTAAAATGATATTGTCAAGCGATTTAATCTTATCCTTTTTCAGTTCACCATCTTGGAGTGCCATGATCTTTTTCCGCAGAGCAAGCAAAGCAGGCAGGCTATGATCTGGATCGTTGAAATTGAAGGCGGAAATAATTTTATCTAACGATTGGTCTATATCAGCGTTTCCTTTTCCGGACCACGTTTTAACTACTCCGTCAAAAAGCGTTGTTTTTGCGGGCTCACCGATAACGTGGGAAAAATATTCAGTTCTGATCCCGGCGACAGACTGTGTTCCTGCCCCCTGGCTTTTATGTAAACTTCTGCTTAATCCTGCCAGTTCACCATAGCCCATTCCCAATTGTGCATCATATTGCCCAACGGTAACTTTCAGTTGATTTTCGGCCGTGGTATTGACTGAACCAAAGCGGAAAGTGTTCCACAAAACACGTTTGGGCTGCCATACATTTACATATTTCAGTTGATCCGGGAAAGCATTTTTATCGCCTGCCAGCTTAAAAGCTTTTTCCGCAACCACGGCCGAAGCCGCATGTTGTCCGTGGCCTGCCGCAGCAGTAGGAGGGAACCTGCAAATGATTACATCAGGACGGAATTTACGGATGGCCCAAACTACATCAGCTGTAATGCTGTCTGCATCCCATTGTTTAAAAGTGTCGGTTGTATTTTTAGAGAACCCGAAATCAATCGCACGCGTAAAAAACTGTTGGGCACCATCTAACTTTCTTGCCTCTAAAAGCTCATGCGTTCTGATTAAACCCAATGCAGCCCCTTGCTCTGTGCCTAATAAATTCTGGCCGCCATCACCTCTCGTTAAAGACAAATACCCCGTTTCTACATTTTGATCGTTGATTAACCAGGAGAGTAGTCCTGTATTTTCATCATCGGGATGAGCTGCCAGGTACAAAACTTTAGGCAGTTGTTTAAGTGTTTTGAGTTCACGGTAAATTTCAGATGATTTTGATGGCCGGACCTGCTGGGCCGAACAAAAAACCGTATACAATCCAAGGATAAATACAGTGCTTACTTTTTTGAACATTTAATTTTACTTTGCAGGGCAAATATAAGTAAATCATCTTTCTTTCAACCTTAAAAGAACCGGACTGTGAATTTCACAAAAAAACTGTTTAAATTTTTATTAAGTCACAAAAGCTTTTTAAACACTTAAGCTATTTTAAGTGATTAACTTTGTGTATAAGAAGTACACCAAAGTTATATTGAAAATCAAAGATTTTCATCTAATGTGAACTTAATTGTACGGTATTTCATTACACGTTCTAAAGTGTACTAAAGTGTTCAGAAAATAAAACTTTTGTAGTTAAGTTTAAAGACACTTTATCTATGAGTCAGAGTTTCAGCTAAAATAGAAACTACTCATATTTTTCTAATTGTATTCCGCGTAAGATAAATGTAATTAAACATACAAAATGTTGCAACAGCCCCAAAAGTATGCCATAAAAAGTGTGTTCCGAAACTCAGCCATTCCCACTTATCAGCTATACGGAAAGTGAGTGCGAGAGCAAAAGACAATAAAGCAAAGCCTACCCATTTGCCTGCTTTCCATTGGGTATAGATTAAATAACTTACTACCGAAAAAAGCACAAACGAAGCCATGATTGCATAATTGATGTTGATAAAGAGGGAAGTATTATCTGCCAAAATCCAATTTCTCAAACCGAACATAAGCAATAGATACCCCAGAACCATGAAAACAGCATAGTACCATCGGGTGCTCTGAGCCACAAAATAAAATCCGGCAGACAAACAGAGCAGCATAATGGGCATCCAATCCATCATGATAAATACCGGCCACTGTCTGAATGAATGGTAAACAGTTCCTCCGACAGCGCCAATATATAACAAGAGTAAGCAGTAGGTTAGAAAGGGATATTCTTTAAAATTCCCCTTCATTTTAAGAGTCCAAAAAATGGCTATGGCTAAAAATAATAGGGCAGTTACTGCGTTGAATGGCTCAGGAAAAAACTGAGCCATATCTGTTTCTTTATACAGCATTCCTCCGTCCGGAGGTAGTTGGTTGATCGGCATTGTCTTTTTTTATATTATATTTTCCAGGCATGCTTTAGAGTGCAAAATACAAACACAAGCCTTTTGTCTAAACATTCGTAGACATATACTACTATTCTTCTTCTAAATATAGAAAAAATTATGGCATTATATATCTGAATGTGCCTGATTATACTTTATGAAAATGTTAATTCTGCTTCTGATACCAATACACCAGATTGATTATAATACATACAGTATTCAATAGATCATGTTTGAAATTATTTTTTGATGAAAAAGATAAACACAAAGTTCATTGATGATTCCGCTTTTTTGTAAGCAGACAAAGTGATGCGACTTTGTCGCTGATCAAGCGGTATGCTTATCCATACGCTTCGACGAATCAACGGAGTTGACTCTATCCTTTGCTCTCTTACAATCAACAGTTTCAAAAATGAAAACTTTGCGTCAGAAAAAATACACCATCATTATATTAAGCATCTATAGCAAAAACTCTCAACCTTTTCAGCCTTCTTATTCTGAATTCGTGTCAGCCATTTTCTTTTCTCTCCTTCTTTGAAGTATAAGGTGGGCGGCATCCAGCATTTTAACCGTATGAATGTAGGGCATCACGATATTTCTTTCCGGTAGATTTTCATAAACGCCCATTGAGAAATAGACGATTCCGGACATAAAATAATCATATTCTTTGAGGGTGTATTCCCTGAATGCTGTTTTGAAAACAAGCAGAGGATTCCGGTATTCCTTCTCCGAAAGCAGACCAAGAACCCACGGGGAAATCTTCTCCGGCTGGGTGTCAACAGCCCATTTTCTTTCCTTCAGCATGATGAGATATCCTGCCCGGATCAACGACCTCATCGACTGATAAAATTCAAAGGTAACCGCAGGATCTTCATTGATCCAGCTATTCTTTTTTACGGCATAATTCATAATCTTGCTGAGCCTTTCTTTCGAAGTATCCAGCTCATTGAACTGAAAGAAAGTCTCCATCAGCTGTAATCCTGATTGCTTTTTAAGCACCGCCCAACATGGGGGCTCAAAGTCTGTTCTGGTCTTTTTCATGTGTTTGTATTTTTGTAATAATTTCTGTTCATATTTTATCTTTCCGCAGGAATCAATTTTAAAAACACTTTAGCCCACTTAAGAAAGGTTAGCATCTTCCTGCATCAATAAGGACACTTCAGAAGAAAATCAAAGATTTTCATAAAACTTCGGTGTACCTGATATTCACAAAGCTGGAACCTTAAAATAACTAAAGTGTTTAAAAAACTTTTCTGCCTTTTAACTTCGTTGAATCTTCGGTTTTTGTTGTACATAAGATGCTTTAAACAAGCTTGGTTGTAAAAAGGGAGGAAGTTCAGCATGGGCAGAACTTCCCGCCCTACAAGACAAAATAAAAACTTATGATAGAATTTGTGTTTTTCAGAAAGCCCTAAGGCCGCAACGGATTGTACACTCCATTGTAACATGTCATGATACTTGATGTAGTAAAGCAGGCTTAGAAAAAGATGATTGTAGAACAGCTGGACAGCATGAAAATAAAAACGGCATGGGACTCTACAATATCCGAACAGAGGTACTGGTATACCGTGCATACAGATAAGAGAACCCACGCCTAGGTCGTGAGCTTCCTGCTTATCGTCTCGTATGCTAAAAATTACCAGTTTTCTGTTCGAGATTCTAAGCAATAGCTTCTAATATTCTTTGAAGTATCGCAAAGCTACTTTATTGTAGCTTATTAGACAAATATAATAATATTTTCAATATTGCGCACAGAAAACCGCATTATTTTTTTTCTCTTTCTCTTAATTTGTTTTTAATGGACGAAGAAAACGAGGTAAATATTGCCATCTGCCAATACATTTACACAAACTGGGTTTCAAAAGCAAAATCGCAGAGAGATTTTGCATCTAAATGTGATATTGAAGAAAGTACCGTTAGGAAAATTAAAAATATTGCCTTAGGAACAGTAAAGACCGAATACAATATGTCTATAAAAACACTAGCAAAAATTTGTCGAAAGAAAGAAATTACTTTAGAAGAGTTTTTTAGAGAAATAAACAAATAAAATCCTGACGAAAGTTGGGATTTTTTTTTGTGATGAAGCTTTGGAGAAATTACGTAAAAATACTGATTGAAAATTTTAAGAGGTTTTTTATTTTTGTTGTTTACGGGAAGCCGTAAGGTGGTATAAATTATCATTGATAAATTTGACTAAGTTACCAACAAAACATTAATATTATGGCACTTAAACCAGGACCTAAAAGAATAGCAGAATCAACTGGCAAACCAGATAAACGCCAACGCGATAATAAGGAGACACCAGGAAATACACCTTCTTTAAAACCACCTAAGAAACCGCAAGGTAAATAACTTTTTATTTCAAAAAAAACCTGACGAGAGTTGGGATTTTTTTATGACGAGTTTTCTAAATCTTTAAGAAATTCAGTGAAAATACTGATTGGAAATTTTGAGATGCTTTTTATTTTTGTTATTTACAGTAAGTTAAAAATCAAAATAATTATCGATACAATAAACTTCAATATGGAAAAAAAATTCAAAATAATACTTATAGGACTTTCAATATTTACACTTTTATTATTTTTAATAGATTCATATTTTGATACTTCCAATTTGGAAAAAAATCAAAATATAATCTTCGATTCTGATAAATTGCAACAGTACGTTCGGGGATTAGCACTTTCTTTATTAATACTTATTATTACAATAGCAATTATTGAAATTTATATTAGAAATCTTCAAGCAATTAAAATAAGAAAAGAAAGTGCTGAGCAATTAAATAAAGCTATAAAACTATTGCTATTATCATTAAATGCTTATCAAAAAAAATTATATTTTTTGCTATATGATGAGTCAAGAAAAGATATGATAAATTATTCTCCAAATTTTCCTTTTAAGTATCTAGCAAATATTTTTGATGTAAATAATGATTTAGGCACTACCATTGTAACTAAGCCTAGAATAAAGGATTATAATCATGCCTATAATCAATTTAAATCTGAAATCCGATCTGTTTATTTAAATAGCAATCTAACAACAGATAGTAATTTATACATTATTTTAGATGAATTGATTGACAATTTAGAAGAGAATGAAAATTTCGAAAGCCTAGTTGATTATTCTCAAAATACTAAACTTCAAGAATTTACTTTAAACATAATTCGTGAATCGCAAGTCAACATGGAACTAGCAGCTAGCAATGTGATGAATCCATATATATATCTATATAAATCCATTAATTCTATTTTAAATTTCAAGGAAAAATTGAAGGGGTTACAATCTAATTTTATTTCCTAAACTCATTAAGGTCTTCTTGAATTTGGATATTACTTTCCAAATAGATAATAATTAAATTGTTAAATAAATCCTTATAAGATTTTGGGGTTATTATTTTTATGGAAATCCGTAATGAGATTTTTTGCTCTTTTACTATTTTTATCTTTTATAAAATACTAAAACTATTTCCAATATTTAACCATGAAAATAACTAAAATTTCAGTCACCAATTTTCGTTTATTAGATGATATTTCAATAAATATAGAAGATGATATAACATTAATTGTTGGAAAAAATAACACAGGAAAAACTTCTCTTTTTGAAATCATTAACTTATTTCTAGGAGGAAAATATAAAATTTCCTTTCATGATTTTTCTCAAAATAGTTATGAAATTTTTGAAAATTGCTACAAAAAATTTAACGATGAATTACTTGTTGAAGTCGACGAAGTTGAACGAAATCGACTGGAAAAAGAAATTATCCTAAATATTCCCAGAATTACACTAGAAATAAAAATTGAGTATAATAAAAATGAAGATTCTCTAATAAATATAAGCGACTTTATATCTGACTTAGACGATTCAAAAACAGAAGCAACAATACTCTTCAAACATGAACCTAGTGATACAATTAATCTTTTTAAAACATTTCATAACAGAGTAAATCAAGACATAAGATTAATTGAATGGCTAAATGAAAATATTACTGGATATTATTCCACACGCCTTTTTGGAGGAGATAATTTAATAGAAGATAATGTTTTAAGTAGAATTTCAAAAGTTTTATATTTTGAAAGTATTCAAGCATCTAGAAAATTAGACGATGTTAAGACAGATAGAAATAGATCATTAGCAGTTGGTTTTTCAGATTATTATCAAAATGTTCATGGTGATCAGGATGCTGATGTTGAAGCGCTTAAAAGTACTTTAAAAAACGTATCTACTGAATTGGATGAAAAATATGAAAAAGTCCTTGAAAAAATTCTAGAAAAACTTAAATCATTCGGTGTCGACAAGGAAATAAATATTCCTGAAATAATACTGAAATCTAAATTTGACCCAGAGAACATCATAAAAAATAATATAAAATATTTTTACAAAAATGGTGATATTGAACTTCCTGAAAACTACAACGGATTAGGATATAGTAATCTAATTTTTTTGGTCTTAAAAATTGTTTCTTTTATCGAACATTTTAAGAAAAATAAAGCGAAGCATGAGACTGAAATCTTAACAATTCTTCTTGAGGAACCAGAGGCACATTTACATCCGCAGATGCAACAAGTATTTGTTGAACAAGTGAGAGAAACTATTGAAAAAACTTTATCAGAAGACAAAGTACAAGTGCAATTAATTATTAGTACTCATTCTTCTCATATGATTGCTGAGGCAGGTCTAAATGTGAAAAGAAGTTTTGAGAGAATCAGATATTTCAACAAATTTAAAAAAAACAATAAAAATATTGTCGAGGTTAAGGATTTTAATGACTTTAAGCATAGAGAAACCAATAAAGATACCTTTAGATTTTTGAAACAATATTTAAACTTAAACAAATGTGATTTATTTTTTGCAGATAAGGTAATTATGGTTGAAGGTATCACCGAAAAACTATTGATGCCTTTGTTTATAAAGAAAGTTGCTAAAGAACTGGAAAATGAATATGTTTCAATTATTGAAGTAGGTGGAGCTTATACTCATAAATTCAAAGAGTTTTTTAAATTCTTAAATACAAAAGTTCTTGTTATAACTGATATAGATTCTGTTGATTCTATCACTGGTAAATCCTGTCATGTATTAAAAGCTGATGCAAATACAAGTAATTCAACATTATCTATATGGCTTCCTAAGAAAACGAAAATTTCAGAGCTACTAGCATTAACTTATGAAGAAAAATTAGATGAATCAACAACTATTAGAGTAGCTTTCCAAATTGCTGAAGATAATGAAACTTTTGTTGCAAGAAGCCTGGAAAATGCAATTGTTAATTGCAATCAAGTATTTTTTAAAGGTAAATATTCTACTGAAGACGGTGTAGAGTTAAATGTGCATAAATCTTTTTCTTATCAAAAACTTAAAAATTTGGATGACTTAATTTATATGGATACGGAAAAAGATCAATCAGAAGTAGATCCATCTTCTAAACAAAAAACAGATTTCACTTTCGATTTGATGACTTTTGATGAAAATTTAACTAAGCTTGAATGGAAAGTCCCAAAATATATTAAAGAAGGCTTGGAATGGTTAGCAAAAAATGATCACATTGAAATTACAAAAATTGACTAGTATGGCAGCATTTGACGAAGTAAAAGAATGTATTGAGAAAAAATCAAGTTTTGTTGTTGAAGCTGGTGCTGGTTCAGGTAAAACATATTTATTAATCCAAACATTAAATCATTTAATTGATTTACAAGGTGATAATTTGAGATTAAATAATCAAAGTATTATCTGTATTACATATACTAATGTAGCAAAGAATGAAATTATCAAAAGAATTGAATTCAATGATTTGGTTAATGTCTATACGATTCACGAATTTTTATGGCAATCTATAAAACAATTCCAAAAACAACTTAAAATTGAATTATGTAAGCTCAACGAAATAAGATATCATAAAGATGTTGATAATGATAAAACGTCTAAGTATATTAAAAACTTAAAAGGCCGAATTAATAATATTGAAACAGTATTTTATAATGATTCCTCTTTCCGTGATTTTGAAAATGGAGAATTACATCATGATGATGTTATTGAATTGTCAAAAATGCTTTTTGAAAATTACTCTTTGTTAACATCAATCGTTGCACAAAAATATCCGTATATTTTTATAGACGAATACCAAGATACATCTTTAGATACAGTACAAACTTTAATAGACTTTTTATTAAAAAGAAATGAAAAATGGATTGTATTAGGTTTCTATGGGGATTCTCATCAAAAAATTTATGATACAGGTGTTGGAAATCTGGAAAACTATTACACAGAAGAAAATAAAACTTTAGTCTTAATTAAAAAGGAAGAAAATTATAGATCTTCAAAAGAAGTTGTAAAGTTGTTAAATAGCTTTAGAACAAATATTGAACAGAAGCCTCAAAAAGAAATACAAGGTTCAGTTAAATTTCTTTATTGGAAAAATCATCCTGAAAAAGGAGAAAAGCAAAAAGTTACTGAATTTGAAAATTCATTAAAAGGTCACAAAAATGATTTCTATGATAAAGTAGTAAATAAATTAATAGAGCAAGGTTGGGTTTTTAATGCAGAATCAGACAAGATTCTTGTTTTAGCAAATAGTCGTATAGCAGAAAGAGCAGGGTTTTCCAATCTTTATTAATTATTTTCCCAAAGATTTACACAGTCTGTTAAAGAACGGCTTTTAGACAGAAATCATATTCTTACAAGATTAGTTGCTGGTTATGTTGATAAGAAAAATTCTCAGGAAAGACCGGTTGGTTTAGAGCATTTACTAATTTATTGGAATAAGAAAAATCATAATGAAGTCATTCGATTCATTAAAAAAAATGGCACTCTATTAAGTGAATTCAAACATTACAAAAAGAAAATAATATCGGAGACTTTAGATGATTTAAATAATAATAGAAGTACACGAACAATTAAAGAAGTTTTAAAAACTGTTTTAGATAAAGGAATAATTTCATCAAATTCATTGGATGAATATTTAAAAAGAATATATCAAAATTCAGAAGAATTAGACCAAGACACTAAAGAAAAAATTGAAAAAGACAAAAAATTCTATGAGGACTTTATAAATCTACCTTATAAAGAAATTTTAAATTTCTGGAAACATATACAAAATGAAACTGTCTTTTCTACCAAACATGGAACCAAAGGTGACGAATATAGAAACGTCTTAACTGTAATTGATGATACCGAGTGGAAACGAGAATATAACTTCAATAATTTTTTTAATGACTCAGAAGAAAAACCAGAAAGAAAATTACGTACACGAAATCTTTTTTATGTTGAATGTTCTAGAGCAAAAGAAAATTTAGTTGTGTTGATGCTATCTAAAATTGATGATGCAGCACTCGAAAATATAAAAAAATGGTTTGGGCAAGAAAATATAATTGATTTACAATCATTTATTTAAGCCCTCCCTATGAACTCTCCCAACTTTGTAGCAAGTCTTATTTACTGGCATTGCACAGCAGAAATTAAAACAAAAAAATCCCAGCTTTTCGTTGGGATTTTTAAGCAAAAGAATGTCTAATTCTGTATTCTTGTAAGGTTTATATTATTTTTTCATCAGCTCTACTCTACGGTTTTGCGCCTTCCCTTCTTCATAACTATTATCTGTATATCCGTTAGTAAATACCTGTAAAACATACAATCAGCTGTGGCAACTTTATGCTCCCATATGTTTTAATATCCAGTTTAAACATTCTTTAGAATCCATGATACTCCAGGAATGAGGATGTCTTGTACCGTCCGGACGAATTCCACGATCATTGGTGATGATAAGATCAGCATTTTTGTGGCCTTTTAGCCGTAATAGATTAATCATAGCTGTAATATCTGCCACATTAAGGTCGTAAATATCCCTTCCTCTGTTTTCCATCTGCCATATAATCCCGGGTTCTGTATACATCAGAATAGGTATATTCAGAAGATATTTTGCATTGCCGCCATCTTTTTCACGATAAGAAAACATGGATTCTCTTACGTAATTGGCTCTGTTTTTATCCGGTGTACCCATAGCATCAACCATTTCAGCAGTCAGATATTTAGCTTCATTAGTTCCAATATCAGAATAGTCTCTTTCTATCTCTCTCTGCAATCTGTAATACATATTCTCGTAATCTAATGGTGCGTCAAGAGCGAATACAGAATTGGGTATAAAATAGGTGTTTTTGTCCCTGATTGCCCTTTCAGCATAGGTAACAGCCAGCATTCCTCCGCCGGAAAGTCCTCCCATTGATATTTTATCTTTGGGAATTTTATGCTTTTCCACTGTATCTTTTACCATTCTGTCTAAAAACTTCTGCTCTATATGAAATCCAAAATCCCCTTCTTCCCAGGTTGGGAGTAATACGATAAGATTCTTCTCCAACGCCAGATCATCCAGCTTAATCTGATTCATTACTTTTTCGCCATTTTCACCTCCACCCGGTAAAATAACAAGTATTCCTTCAGGTTTATCCTTCGGAAGTAATTTCAAATAATGGTTCTGAGTATCTTTAAAAGTGATTTTTTCAGGAGTCTGTCCAAAAAGGTTAGTACAAAATAGGCCCAGGAGAAGGCTAAAGTATCTGATGTTCATCATTAAATAAATAGGTTATTAGGGGTTATAACGCTGATTCCCCAAAAATATTTGATTCATAAAAAGAAAACACCTGCTCTCCTAAATCTCCAGACTTGAGAGATATTACTTAAAGTAAAAAATAAAAAAAACAATATTTGAAAAAACGCAACACTTTGATAATCATAGTCAAAAGAATTAAGATTTTCGATTTCTAATAATGAACTCCAGATTTTTAATTAGAAAATAAAGAAAAATGCCTATCCCAATACAATAGATGACAGCATAATGAATAGTATATAATATATTAGCCATTGGCGTTAATGGAGACATATTTCCTGTAAATATTGAAGATATACTATATGGAAGTAGTGTTGCATAAGTCCAAAAATTATTTTTATCTAATTCTGCTTTTTTAACTTTATAATAATGCAATTCATTTTTAAGGTATTTAATATTTTGATTTATTATACTTCCAAATTTCACAGAATCTAATTCAGCCTGAGTTCCAGCTTTATACAATTCCTTTTTTAAAATACCTTTTCTATCAAAAATATAGATAGTTGCTGTAAAGTCAAAATTTTTACTTGGCAAATTAATCTTGTAATCTGTAAATATTATATTACTTTCAGTAAAATTTAATTGTTTCAATTGTTTTAATTGCGTGTTTAGGATAGTATAATTTGAAATTTTAATATTTTCGAGAGATTTAATCTCATAAGGAATATTCTTCGAATCATCAATCCACTCATTAAGCACTACTCGTTTTCGACTATCATGAATAGCTGTTTTAAATTCAAAACTAGCTGGATTACTTTTGAGCATTAAAGTATATAGAAAAGGAAAGACTACTAAATGTAGAGTTAATATGATTGAAAGACATGAAATTGCATATTTAGATTTCTGATACCTTTTATATTTGGAAATCCTGTAGAGATAAACGCAGAATGATAAAATAATTAAAATTAAGAATGTTGTTGAGAAGAATTCACCAATACCAAATGAGATATTAATTAACGTTAGTATCATATTAAGTTATTTATATATAAAAATAAGAAGATTATAATACATCAATTGTGGTTTTCCGTAATGTAGGAAGTTTGACTTACCTTAAATTTAGTATGTTAAATAAATTTTATTATGGAAACAATTAAAGCAATTAAGCCTGGTCCAAAACCTGATAAGGCTGACGGAACTCCTGACAAAAGGAGAAGAGTAACACCGGAAACAAAACCAAAGCATCCGGATCTAAAACCTCACAAACACAAACCCGGAGATTCGAAATAATCTTTGGATTATTACAAATGACTTTAAAAGTCTCAGCACTGCTGAGATTTTTTGATTACAAAGAACCATAAGTTTAGCAATAATTTTATGTAGCTATGCGAAAAATATTGAAATTAAGTAACAAAAAGTCAAAAACCCCGCTCTCCGAAGTCTCCCAACTTTGCAGCAAGTTCAAAGAAAATAATCTTATTTACTACCTCAAAGTCGGGAGACTTTCCACAGCAGAAAATAATAGACCTAATTTATTTTTAACTGCTGACATACTGCTGTCACGTTGCGGGTGTAAGTTTGCAGCATTAATTAATCTTTAAAAGAATAACAATGACAAACGAAATTAGCTCAGTATGTAAGCCAACCCATTTTCCCAATCCCACTCTTATTTCAGTGAATGGCGTAGAACTGGAAGTTTTTGAAGCCGGTAAACAGAATGCCGGAAAACCTATTGTACTCTGCCATGGCTTTCCGGAACATGCTTTTTCCTGGCGTCATCAGGTGCCGGCAACTCATCCCGTCCGACTGAAGTAACAGAATATGATATTGTACATCTGACGGATGACCTGGTCGCACTACTGGATTACTTTGGATATGAAGATGCCACTTTTGTAGGTCACGATTGGGGAGCCAATGTTGTTTGGAACCTGGCACTACTGCATCCTAAGAGGGTAAATAAAATAATAAATCTGGCTTTGCCTTACCAGGAGCGTGGAGAACAGCCATGGATTGAGTTGATGGAAGCTATATTTGGAGGAGACTTCTATTTTGTTCACTTCAATCGACAGCCAGGAGTAGCAGATGCTATAATGAATGAAAACACCTCTCAGTTCCTCCGTAACCTATTCCGCAAAAATGTACCTCCAACACCACCAGAGCCCGGAATGATGATGATCAATCTTGCAAGAGCAGAAAGTCCACTGGGAGAACCCTTAATGGAAGACAGCGAATTGTCTGTATTTGTTTCTGCTTTCAAAGCATCAGGATTTACAGGAAGTATAAACTGGTACAGAAACCTTGATAGAAACTGGCACTTAATGGCGGACATACCCCCAATCATTCATCAGCCGACTCTTATGATATATGGTGAACAGGACAAGATTCCCAAATCTGAAAACCTGAAAAATATTGTTCCTGATCTGGATATTGTGAGTCTGGATTGCGGCCATTGGATTCAACAGGAAAAGCCGGAAGAAACCACCCAAACAATTTTAAAATGGTTAGAACAACAGAACGCTTAATAAGCAAGTAGAAAGATATTGTCCTCAAAGCCAAACAGGTTGGAGATCATGGTTGTGAAAAATCGCCAGTCCAAACAATCTGTCTGGCTTTATTACACCAGCAAGTCTAACCTTCCTTCAATGAGGTGGAATGAAGCCGTTGATGAAACAGTTTGCTTCGGTTGGATGGACAGTACGAAAACGATTGAAAATTTCGTTTATAAAACGAGACTGCATTTATATTCATTCCCCCGCTCTCCCAGGTCTCCCGACTTTCAAGCAAGCTTAAAGAAAATGTTCTTATGTACTGGCTCAAAGTCGGGAGACTTTGCGCAACAGAGAAAATAGCAACACACTTTTTGCTGACGATCTATAAATAAACACTTCCTTTTACTCCTTTTTCATATTTATAGAAGTTCCTGATTAACCATTAGGTAAGGAAAGATCCTTTGCATCAATACGATAAATCATGAACAAGTGATATTTGTAGTATAAATACCTATTTTATAAAACCAGTATTTCTACATAATCTCTGTCTCCCTGTTCAGAGTACCTTTAATACGTGGAATTTCACAATCACAAAAATTTCTAACTAAAAAATTAAAACAATGGAAAACCAAGCAGTAAGAGTCATCAGCGAAGTGACAGCAAAAGCTCAGGCCAACCCTGATTTTGCACGTGAGTATGTAAGCAACCCGAACAGAGTCCTTTCTGACGCAGGTATGCAAATCCCGGAGGGTATGAATATCCACGTGATCGTAGGCGCTCCGGCCAACTCAGAAATCCCGAACAGTACCAGTACAGATGTTTACCTGCTTTTACCGCAGGTTAACGAAGAAATTAAAGATGAATCCCTTGCAACGGCTGCTGCTGCGAGCTGCCAAAGCACATCAAGTACCTGTGTTACTGTACCGTCTTGCGTAAGCTGCGTATCAAGCGCATCTACAAATTCTTGCAGTTAAAACATTTTGGAATAAACATCATTCCGTGCAAAAATCAATGAGCCGGTTGAGATAAGCTTATTCCAAAAGGTCCGGTATAGCGGGAACCGGGTTGTCCGGTTCCCGTTGTAGCGGATTATTCCCTGGTGAATGGAGAGGATTTCTGAACAGGCCCAATGCTGTTTTAGTTGTCCCCTGACATTTTTTGAAAAATCGTTTATCCTTATAAAAGAGATTAACATGCGTATACCTAAATTTAAAGATCACATACACCCGATAGTTGTAGAAGACGACAAGCTTATTCTCAGTTCGGAATTCGGCCAGCAATTACTGACCGGCAAGTCGCTTATCCAGGTCGCGAAGTACCTGGACGGTGTCAAAAGTGTGGACGACATTATTCAGCATCTCGATGGTGTGGTTGATTCACAGCAGGTTTTGTATGTGCTGTCCCTGCTGAAAGAGAAAAAATATATTTTTGAAACCAAGCATAAACTAAGTGTTTCCGAATCTGCATTTTGGAGTTCTCTCGGGGTAGAACAGTCAGTGGTACAGAAGAATAAGGAGCAGGCCCGCGTCCGCGTCTATACTTATGGTACCGCCGAAAGCAGCAATTTTATCCGTCAGATGGATAGAGGAGGGCTTCCTGTTGTAGGAGAAGCGGAAAATCTTGCCGTAATCTTAACGGACGACTATCTTCAGGAAGGCGTTCTTGAAAAGGCCAGAGATTTATGGTATCAAAATATTCCTTTCCTGATTTGTAAACCTAATGGGATAGAAATCTGGCTTGGACCCATATTCAGACCCGGCAAGACCGCATGTTTCGACTGTTTGATACAACGTCTTATAGCTAACCGGGATGTTGAAGTATACCTGAAAGAAACCGGTAAAATTAATACCCCTCTGGTGGCAGCCAGCAGTTTACCTTCAACGATCGATACAAGCCTCAGCACGGCATTGACCGAGCTTTTGAAATTTATCGTGCTGGGGCATAACGAGCAGTTGGAAAATAAAATGTTGACGATCCATTACGGAACACTGGAAACCAATAAACACGTAGTGGTGCGTAGACCGCAATGTAGAGTATGCGGCACACCCGATACAGACAGGATACCCGGAAATATTCAATTTCAATCCAGCCCGAAAAGCTTTATTGACGGTGGTCATCGGTCCGTAACCGCTGAAGAAACCTACAGCCGTTTTAAACACCTCATCAGCCCGATAACGGGTATTGTCAATAAACTGGAACGTATTACAAACGGAGATGATGTACTGCAGCATGTATTTATTTCCGGTCAGAATATGGCGATAAAGACCAACAACCTGCAATCGCTGCGAAAGAATCTGCGAAGCAACAGTTGTGGCAAAGGCGTTACAGAGATTCAAGCTAAAGTAAGTGCAATCGGCGAAGCCATTGAACGTTATTCTGGCGTCTACAGGGGAGACGAGCCACGGCAGCTTACCAGTTTTAAAGCCCTTGGCGATAAGGCCATCCATCCCAATGACTCTATGCTTTTCAGCAAAAAGCAAGTAGCAGACATGAATCTGTGGAATGCCCGCGAAAGCTTCTTTAACATAGTACCTCTTCCTCTGGACGAAAATGCACTTATCGAATGGAGCCCGCTATGGTCCGTTACAAGAAATGAAGTTGTCTACCTGCCTACCGCTTATTGTTATTACAGCCACCCGGATAATGGCGGAGAACATTTCTTCTGCGCACCGGATTCCAACGGATGTGCTGCAGGCAATACACTTGAAGAAGCAGTACTACAGGGATTCATGGAGCTTATAGAGAGGGATAGTGTCGCGATATGGTGGTATAACAGACTGAAGATGCCGGAACTTGATCTGGAAAGCTTTAACGACGATTATGCACTTAAACTTAAGGCCTATCACAAAAGCAGGAACCGGGATATGTGGGTGTTGGATCTCACCGGCGACAGCGGTATTCCTGCGTTTATTGCCATCTCTGCCCGCAACGACCGTACCACCTTTCAGGACATTGTATTTGCTCCTGCCGCACACCTGGACCCAAGCATAGCATTGCGACGGGCACTGACCGAGCTGAACCAAATGATGCCGTCCATGGACGAAAGCCTGCCACCGGGCCAATATCGTTACGACGACCCTGAAACCGTACATTGGTGGCAAACGGCCAACCTGGAAAACCAGCCCTACCTGGTACCCGATACGGGACGCCCGAAAAGCACAGTGGAAAGCTTTGATGTTCCCCGGTTTACAGATATAAAAAATGACCTTGAATATTGTGTTGAAGTTGTCAAAAAGATGGGACTTGATATGCACATCCTTGACCAAACCAGGCCAGACATCGGCTTGCACGTGGTAAAGGTTGTTGTGCCGGGCTTACGTCACTTCTGGGCAAGGTATGCCGATGGCCGTATATACGATGTTCCTGTACAAATGGGCTGGCTTCAGGCCCCTTTAAACGAGTCGGAACTGAATCCGATTTCCATCTTTATTTAATCAAACATTATCCAGATGATCATGGAACATAACATAGCAAAGAAGTCAACGGAGCTTAACCGGCTTAAGCTCTCACTGAAACAGAATACCCGGATCGAGGTAAAAGGACAGGATGGTCTGCTGTTTGGCAATCAGGGAAATTTTTTCATGATCGAAAATCTCCGACCTTCTGCCATTACTGCCTTAAAGCTTCTGGAAAATAATCAATACACAAAAACAGAACTGGGCAGCATTGCCTTTGAAAAGGAGGGCTATAATGGGTTAAACCATTTTAACCTGCACCTCGACAGACTGGAAAAGGCGGGTTACCTGGCCTACACATTGGCAGAGGATAATACCGTTTTTTGCAGTTACGAACAGATGACTGGCTCCGCCGTTTTTTGCATGGATAAAAACTCCCAGCGATTCCGCCTTTCAAAGTTTGCCTTTATCCGTCGGGAAGGAGAGCATTTCCTATTGGAATCAGCGCTTGGCCAGGCCAGGATCTTTATCTATGATCAGCGTATCCTGGGGCTTATTTCGCTACTGTCTGCTTTTACCACAACAGAGGCATTAAGCCAGGAGGAGCACATCAGTGGGTCTGGCCTTGAAGCTTTTATTACCATGCTGCATACCGGCGACTTCCTGGAATTTGAGCCTGTTGTCAGCACACCGTCCCCGGAGGAATTATGGAGTTTTCACGACCTGCTGTTTCATACCCGCACCCGTTACGGAAGGCATAATTACAATCTGGGAGCGACTTATAGATTTATAAACCGTATTCTTCCCAAGAAGGCAAGCAGGGGAGAAGCAGGGGCCTTGGCGGAAATTTACCTGTCGGTACCGGATCCGGAAGAAATGCAATTATCGCAGTCACTGGGTTACTGTATGGGACAAAGACATTCTACCCGGACCTTTAACGGGCTCGATCTCCGGTTGCTGAGCATACTGCTGTACAGATGTCTGCATATTAAGGGTAGCCGCCCATACCCGGTAACCAACGCGGCAGGCGATACCGGAGAAATAGAAACATTAAGCGCGCCATACCCTTCGGGAGGCAGTATGTACGAACTTGTCTTTTACATAACTATTTATGAATGTGAAGGGCTCGAACCCGGATTTTATCAGTACAATGCGTTTGAGCATAAGTTATGCCTGCTGCAGCGCAAAAACAGAGATACCGATACCATGATGTGGTATGCCAGGGCCTGTACCGGAAGTGAGCAGCTGCCTCCCGCCGTTATTACCTTCGCCGCCGATTTTGAACGTATGTTCTGGAAGTATGAAAATATGGCTTACGCCGCCATCCTGAAAAATGTCGGTGTAGTTTTCCAGACCCTATACCTTGTTGCTACTGACCTTGGTCTTGGCGCCTGTGCGATAGGCAACGGTAATATTGAGACGCTCGGCAGGCTTACAAAAAAAACGGTCCTGCAGGAGAGTTCTGTTGGAGAATTTATTTTAGGAAACCATCAATAAATTAGAAAAACATGGAAAAGAGCCTGAGTTACAGAAACAGCTATCATGATAATCTGCATCGTTATGCAGGTTTGAAGAGATTTTTTGAACGCTGGTCGGCTGATCCCGATTTCAAACAAGACCTGATCAACAATACAGCAGAGACCCTGGAAAAGCACGCCATACCGATCACTCCTGATGATATAAAATACATGATCGATGACCGCATAACGGAGTTGCCGCAACCGGTACAAACCATGTGGGAAATATCGAAGAGCAAGCAGGATCTTATTCAGTCGTTTTACCTGTCTGAAAACCTGCCGGGGAATCGAGGCATGCTTGCCTGGAGAAACCGGCAGATCGCGCGCCAGCGATTCGATCTCGGGCCTTTCTTTACCGATACTAATATTCACTCCTCCATGACGGTCGAGTTATCACAGGGATGCTCCGTAGGATGTTGGTTTTGTGCCCTGTCACCGGATAGTTTTAAAGAAAACTACAATTACGACGACAACCGCGAAGAGTGGCTCAGGCTGCTCGATACCATGCATTCTTTCCTTGGTGACGCTATGAAATCCACATTTCTTTACTGGGCCACCGAACCTTTTGACAACCCTGATTATGAAAAATTCTGCCTTGATGTTTATGAATCATGCGGGGTTTTCCCGCCTACCACTACGGCGGTAGCTCATAAGGATACAGAACGCATACGTCATTTTATCAGGCTTTCCGCAGAGCATGGCTGCTGGCTCAACCGGTTTTCCCTGACCTCGCTGGGCATTATGAGTAAAGTTCATAAAGCATTTAGCGCCGAAGAGCTCGCTGAAGTGGAATGCCTGGCCCTCAATATGAATACCAGCTTTGCTTACGGCAATGCCGGCAATTTCAGAAAGAAAGCGTTGGAAAGACCGGAAATACTGTCCCAGCAAGACAATAAGCTGCGCAAAGCGCCCTGGCACCGTCTTAATCCCGACTACGCCGGATCGGAAGAATATGCCAATGGCAGCATTTGTTGTGTAACCGGCTTTCTGATTAACGCGGTAAGCAGGAAGGTACAACTGATAAGCCCCACAACGGCATCAGATGAATGGCCTTTGGGCTATATCATATTTGCAGAGGCAATCTATGAAAATGCTGCCGGGTTGGAAGCGATCCTGCAGGCATGGAGCATAGAATATTTTAAGGAGACGCTGCAGGACAACGACATCCTTCGCTTTCATCCATGGTTGGATGTAAGGGTGTTACCGGATCGTATCGAGATAAAAGGACGTTTTAATCAGAAGGAAATTATAGATGAAACGGACAATCCATCCTTGTACCATCTGGCAAAGCATATAACCGAAGCTCCGGTCAGATTTGCCGATATCCGGCAGTACGCGGAGGCTCACCTTTCAATCCCATCGCAGGTATCAGACTCATTAATTAACGAACTTTATAAAAAAGGCTTCTTTTATGGATGTTAACGAAATAATATCTCCCTCAGCAACAATAACAACAGCGCGCTTGCACCGGGTTATTGCACTTGCCTGCTCTATTGATGAGCTGATGGCCGATAAGGCATTTACCTGTTCGGAAAAGATACAAGGTTCCACACCGGCCATAACGCAGGAGTGGGCAGATATAGTAGGTTATGGCGATATCGCCAAATTAGATGCGTTCCTGGAGTTCATGGGTTGGGATAAAACCACATTCTTAAGTGCAGTTCAGTCGCATGTGATCGTTGACGATCCGGATTTGTTGCCGGACTGGGGCAGAGCACTAAAAAAAGTATTTCAGAACCTGCCCGATTTTTGTAACACACGGCCCCACTCCGGAAATAAGAAGGAGAACTCCGTAGAAAGTATATTACTTCCGTTCGTTAAAATGGCGGAAGCACATGTTATTTCCGAATCAGACAGACTCGGTTTAGGAATCACTTACCATTCTGGTGCACAGATGGTGCAGGCTATTGGCCGCAGGCTGGTGACGCTTTCTGTTTCTGTACTGGATAACGAGATTTATCTCAACAGTATTATTCCTTCATTTGCCGTTGGTGATAAAACAACAGACCTGGCAGGCTTTGAGGCATGGCTGCAACGGATCGAACATTACCCTGTTCTTGGCCGTTTAATAGCCGTTGCCTACACCAATTGGGCCGATAGTATAACCGAGTTTTTAGAACGTTTGTCGGAGGACAGGGTGATGATCGCCAACACCTTCTTCAATACGGATAAGCTCGGGCTGCTTGTCGATTACTCCGGAGATGCGGGTGATGTGCATTGCAACGGGAGATCGGTAGCGTTACTTACTTTTTCAGGCGGCAGGAAGTTGGTTTACAAACCCAAGAATTTACAGATCGCCAATGATTTTTTTGAATTGATCACAGAGCTGAATACCGTATTACCCCTGAACCTGGCTACGCGTCGGATAGCGGTAATGGGCGACTATACCTGGGAGGAGTTTATTACCCATAAGGAATGCAGCGACCCTTCGGAATTTCCGGCTTTTTTTCAGCGGATGGGCATGCTTACCCGCTTGTTCCAGTTGTGCGGTGCCAGGGATTTCTGGCTGGACAACCTGGTAGCACACGGAGATCAACCTGTATTTGTCGACCTGGAAATGGTGATCCAGCATATAAAAGAGACCGGTAAAGACCTGTTACCATCAGAGCAGAAAGCATTACAGGAAGTGGAAGAGTCCGTGATCAAGATCGGCATCATTTCTTTCCCTACACCGATAGGCATGGGTGTAAAAGCAGAAGACCTGGGTACCCTGGCTGCAATCAAACCTTTTTCTTCTCCTTTCAAACTTTCGCTGGCCGCCGATAACAATATCAGCATAGGGATCAAGAAATCGGATGCGGGGTATATTACCTGGGAAAAAACGGATTACCTGCCAAGTGTCAAGGGAGTATTTGCTCTTTCCTCGGATTATATGGATGTGTTCCAGCAAGGTTATGCAGATATGAATCACGCTTTGGTACACTTAAAAGATAAGCTGCTGGCAGAAAACAGCTGTCTTAATAAATTCTCGGACGCACTCCTGCGGTATATCCACCGCGATACCTGGACTTATATGCGTATTATCAAAATTTCGACACATTCACAAAACATGGTCGGTGGTATCATCAGGGATAAATCATTATTCTCGCTGTTCAAAGAAGTATGGGAAGACCATAAGCTGAACAGGGAAAAAGCAACCATCCTGGCTAATGAGATCGCGTCGATGCGCCACCTGGACATCCCGCTTTTTACGGCCACGGGCGGAAGTAAACAACTGGCGGTGGATACCGCTGTATTTAACTATTTTGACCATAGCGCTCTTGACATGATGACCGGCCGTTTACGCTCGATCGATTCGTTCGACATCAAAAAACATCAGCAAATCGTTGCAAGCACCTTCTATTGCGGGGATCATGCGGCTCCGGCAGGCGGCTATAAACAAACAGCCGGGCAAGCGCCAATTCCGGACTGGGCCGCGCAGGCAAAGTCTTGTGCCTCCCTGATCATGGATCAGGCTATAAAAAGCCCGCAGGGCGATATGGCCTGGATAGGCCTGGATTACCAGCCACATATCGGTACTTATATGCTGGAGGTACTGAAGCCCGACCTCTTATCGGGTACCTGCGGGCTGAGTATGATGTTTATCGATCTTTACCGGGCATATGGTCTGGAAGATTATAAAACATATGCATTAGGCAGTCTGGCCTCCACCTTATCCGTTGTGAAAAACTCTATTGCCAACTTCATTCACCTGGACCTGGTATGGGGTACTACAGACAAACCTTTATTGCTTGGCGCTTATGCAGGCATCGGCTCCCAGATTATCGCTCTGGAATATGCCGCCCGGCATTTGCAATCTGCTGAAGCCAGGGCTGCTTTACAGCTTTACGTCGATGCAATTCCTCTGGAGCAACTCAGGAAGTATACTTCTCCGGATTTCATCAGTGGTTATTCCGGGTTGCTGTTCAGTCTTCACGGGCTTAAACCGGCCGGGGAACTTGCGGAACTTACCCGGTATTCTTTTGAATCCAAAAGCATTTTTCCGGCATATGCAAGACCGCTGGAGGTACTGCCTTCCTTAAAGCCGGGGTATGACTACCTCAACCAGATTGTGGAGGGTCAATCCGGTAATTTTTCATTCGGGCAAGACCCGGACATGGGAACTTTATTTACAGCTTTGGAATACAGGTATGATCAAAACAGTGCCGATGTTTATGCTGCACGGCTGTCCCGGGATATCCGGCAGTTAACAGTACAGCAGCTGATCGATCATGCAGAACTGGCGCTGAATCTCTCTGATATTACCGGGGACAGACAATACCTCGTACAGGCAATGCGTTTTGCTGCAGCGATCGTCTCCAGAAAAGAGCAGACAGGTCAATGGTTTGCCGATAGCTGGGCTTCCGATATACACCTGTTGTCTGTTATTCATGGAACAGGTGCATTATGCCACTTATTCTTAAGGTTAGACCAGGCTGGGAAGTTTGGCTCCTTCCGTCGTTTAAATTCTTTCAAAAATCTATAATCACATGATAAACATAAATACTGAAACACAATCCATTGTTCGCCTGGACCCTTACTGGGATGCTTATTTCCGTTGGCCGGCCGACTATTTTCCCTTTAACCTGCCGGCTTGCTCTGTTGAAAAACACCAGCATGACCTCGATACAAAGAACGAAGCGACTGTTACCTGGGACATCAGCTATAACCTTGAGCTGGAATGTGGCCTGGTATCTGCAGAAAAGCACCTGCTTCATGTTATGCAGCCACGAAAAGGGGATACGGGAGGGCATTTCCTTGTCACGCATCTCCTTACCGAAGAACAGCTAAGCGGTCCGATTGGGCTAACCTTCACCTGGGCCTTCTATATTCCGATGCCGGCGTATATGCCCAAGCATCCTATGGGTATTATACAGCTCGATCCGAAGGAACTAAAAGGAAAAAATACAGTAATCACAATCAGGGATACAAGACCCAAAAATCTATAGCTATGGCAGTTAAAATCGTTATTCCATCCAAAGCCTTTTTGCAGGATTTGGAGTCCAGAGGACAAAGACTAAGGAGTGCAGGACCAGGTCTCGATCTCCATTCAGCAAAGGGTAAAACCGCCCATATTCATGATCTTATTCAAAATGGGCCAAATCAAAAAAAGATGAGATCAGCGCTCGCAGCATCGCGGTCGCAGGGCGTGTACCATGCCCTTGCCAATCTTTGCACTTTTGTTATCGACGAAGAGCAGATCGATGAATCTTACTTCAAAAATGCTTTCGATGCCACAATCAGGGAAAACGTAGAAGTGGCATCAGTTACACCCGCAGAAATATCGCAGGAGTCATTGGCTACCTTACCGGAATTCTGGCATAAAAAAAAGCTTAACCTGGATGGGAGCCTTACCGGCAGGAATATCAATGTAGGCGTCATCGACAGTGGAATTTACGCTAGTCACCAGGAGTTTGCCGGCAAGCAGATAAAATTTGCGGAGTTTGACAGTGTCGGTAAACTTGTAGGCACAACCCCAAAAGACTACGGTACCCATGGTACTCATGTATGCGGCCTGCTGGCCGGCAAAAATGCTGGTGTAGCACCGGATGCTTCATTGACTGTAGCAGCCTGTCTTACGGAACGAGGTGGTACAGCAGGATACCTGGCACAAATACTGGGCGGTCTGAATTACCTGCTGGAGCAAGGCAGTGACAATGATACGCAGGAGGGAAGAGTCCATCTGATCAATGCCTCCATAGAGTCTGCATCCGGCTTCAATGACTACCTGCACGGTGCACTGGACATGGCGCTTACGGAGCCAGGCACTCTGATGATTGCAGCAATAGGCAATAATGGAAGTAAAGGAAAAAACAGCGATTCCAGCCCGGGTAATTACGACCTGACACTGGGTATCGGAGCTTTGGACGAAAATGACCAGGTGGCTTCTTTCTCCTCCTGGGGCACAGTAGCCCAGTTGGGCAATATCACCAAACCGGATATCAGTGCTCCGGGCGTCTGGCTGTACTCCAGTCTGTCAGGACCCGGGAACCAATATTTCAAACAAAGCGGCACCTCAATGGCTTCGCCGGTAGCAGCAGGGATAGCAGCACTATTGCTGGAACGGCAGCCCGAACTGATCACTCAACCGCTAAAGCTCAAAGAATTATTGCTTAATATGGTAATACCTTTGCAGGATGTAGAGCGGGCTGGTAAAGGCAGAATAAATTTAAGCAGTTAAAAAAAAGTTATGGAAAAAAAAGAAATCAGTTTCCTGGTAAGTTTGTCTGATGCCCCATCACCTGTACTTTATACAAAGGAAAAAGGCAGAGACCGGCTCATCGCATTAAAAAACCAACTGGAAGAAATGGACATACAAGTGGAGCATTTACAAACGCTGGGGCAGCTGGTTATTCATGCACCGGAAGAAGTCTGGAATAAAGCGATAGTGGAAATAGCATCACTTAAAGATCAGGATTTTCAGATTGAGCCAAACCGATTGTTGTAAATTAAATAACCCCATTACCCGTCCTAAAAAGGTAGCAGCTATTATGGATAACAGTGAAAAATTAACCCTAGATAATAGGTTCGTACAGGTGGCACGCAGGGCGTCTATCATCGCAAAAACTTCGGATCCCTGGATTAGGTGGCATGCCTACCTCACCCGATGGACAGAAGACGCCTGTTTCGCCATTCAGGAATTGATGGAGGAGATGACCTTGCCGGCTGCTGCACTGGATGTTGCCACAGGAACCGGCACCCCGGTACTAGACCTGGCGAAGGCATGGCCGCAATGCCGTTTTGAGGCCTGTGATATTGCCACAGAATCGATCGAAATTGCCAGGCTGCTGGCACAGGAAGAAAAGCTGCCTCATATCTCGTTCAAAGTGTGTGATGCAGAAGTTCTGGATTATCCCGATGCCAGCTTCGGCCTGCTTACCTGCTTTTTTTCCCTGATGTACCTTAAGCATCCATCCAGGGCCATAGATCAGTTTTTGCGTGTACTCAGACCAGAAGGACATATGGCAATCACGACCTGGACGGGCGACAACCAGTTGTTCCGGCTCGTCAAGGACACATTCGCTATGGCGGACCATAAGTATCCCGACGGCCAGGACCCCTTTATGTTTTCTGACAGCCAGGCGCTTAAGACCTTGTTCGATGACAAGCCTGTCAGCAATCTCCGGGTAATGGAAAGAAAAACCGTTTTGAACTGGGAAGGTAACGAACAGGAATTGTGGGCTTTTTTCAAAGACTGCAATCCTATCATAAATACATTATTGTCTGCGCTTTCCGCTGATGAGCGTCAGGAAAAGGAACAACAGATTTATTCGCTTTTGTCCGGTTTTAAAACTGGCGGCAATATTCTTTTTGAAGCAGATATGTTGGTGTGTTCGGTACAGAAAACCAGCCTGCCTCTTTCATAGATGTAAATTCCAGTTGAGTTGACCACCGGTTTCGAAACAAATTGACCATCTACGTTCTATGGATTAAATTTACAGAGCACCTCTTTCTTAAATACACCTTCATTACAATTATATGAAAATGAAAGACATTTAAGTATTGGAAACTTCGTTTTTTCTGATCATATTTTTTTAGTTTAGATGTAACATATTAATTTACTAAAGAATAGGTTCTTTAAGCTTGAATTTAAAATCATTGTGCTTCTGAAATCAATTTTTCTATTAACTTCCAATCTACATTTTCATCAAAATGATCCCAATCTAAAATTTGGTTTGGTCTGTTTTCAGGGGGTAGAGGAGATACATAAAATATACATCGGTAAGCTGTTTCCCTAACATGAACTTCAGTGTTTTTATTTTCGAGAATTGAATAAAGTGTTTTCATAACTGATGCTTTATTCTGTTTACGATATGTGTTGGCCCAACTGATCAGGGCATCTGATCTTACGTCGTCATTTTTATCGTAAGAAAACATTTCCCATGCTTTATCTCTAAACTCTTCCATTCCCCAATAAAAGCACAAAACTCTGATGGATGCACTGCGTGCTTGTTCGCTAGGATCGTCACATATTTTTACAATAATACTCTTTAACTGATTTTTTTCCTGAGGTGTCCAGGGATATTTTTTTCCACAATCTATTAGCAAATCATACAATTCGTTTCCGTCTGATTCATTCTCAAGTAGTTGCTGCATTTCTTTTATATCCATCATATTTGTAGTTAATTTCTTATTGTTTTATTTACTTCTTCTTTTAATGTACTTCAATCTTTTGATACAATTCGCTTAAGATATTCGCAAAGCTTTACTTCTTATGGAGTCTTATATTATTTTACCTTGCAATGAATGGGCAGGACAAGTAAGAATATTAGAGTCTGAAATTAAAAACCCAATTTATTCAGATCCAGAAACTTATTATGGCTATAAAAATACCATCTTTTTTATTACTGATGAAGAATATGAAAACTACAAACAGGAAGCTGGAAAAATAGATGAGTTAAATGACTTAGAAGAACATAGAGGGTGTAAAACGATTAGTCAGACCCGTACAGAAGACTTGGAAAGAATTTCTGAGTTATCACAAATGAAAGCTTAAATGTCAAATCTATTGCAGGTTCATAGCATTGTAATACCTAGAGGTTTCGATTTGTAAAATAATTGATTGCTACAACAAGGTTCGTAAAATTGATAAATTATAAAATATAATTTGAAGAAATAAAAAGAGCAATACGAAAAACTTTTTCAATCTGCTTCAATTCCAATACGCTATTATTTGAACTGTTTAGTAAGATAATTTGAGCCAAATAGAATATTATTTTATATAAAAGAACCATAAATTTGTGTACTCTCAATTTGTATATTTTTAAGTAGTACTTTAATCTGTGATGGATTAGCAGTTATTGATTAAATTAGTATTGCCTGTACATTAATCAAATTGAATATAACAAAAAAATAAGTAAATGAAAAAAATGATAAAGTTTCCGACTTCTCTGATAGGTCTTGATACACCTCAGAATACTTTGGAGCTGGATGGTTGTACTTTAATTGAGCAGTGTATACACAGTACGGAAGTTAAAGGAACAATGTATCTCGAACAGCATTTGCTTCTTATTGTCCTCGAGGGAACGGTTGTTCTTACCTATGGAAAACAGGAATATACAGTGGGCAAAAATGATATGATTTTACTAAAGAAAGCTACTGCAGTAAAGTATCATAAATTTGGAAATGCTGAAAATGACAATATCTACGATAGCTTAATGTTTAGTATCAAGGATGATCTTTTGAAATCATTTCTGTCAACGTCAGAGATCAAGGTGTCTAAACCTGAAGGTGAGATTAAAACACGACCATATCCAATGAATGAATGTCTGGTTGCTTTTGCTCATTCTATGAAGCCCTATTTTTTTGATCAATCTGTGGTTCATCCCGGACAACTTCGGTTGAAAATTATGGAATTGCTATACGATGTTGCGGAATGTAACCGAAATATGTTTTTACAAATCCTACAATTACACGAGCCTATAAGAACGGATATCCGTAACGTGGTGGAACAGCATTATGCCTCGCCAGTCTCTGTTTCCGAACTGGCTTATCTTTCCGGCAGAAGTCTGTCAAGTTTTAAGAGAGATTTTCAAAATATATACAATGTTGCACCCGCAACCTGGATCAGAGAAAAGAGATTGGAAAAGGCAAAAGATATGCTTGAAACAACATCTTTGTCGGTTTCAGACATTTGTTACTCTCTAGGATTTGAGAATGTCTCTCACTTTTCAAGAATATATAAGGAATTTCATGGGCAGACACCAAGTATCTCTCGTTAACAGATTATTTTAAAATTAAACGGATGAAAATATTAGTCATTGGAGCAAATGGGAGAGTAGGATCTCTTTTAGTTACTAAACTAGCTGCTCAGCATCAGGTTTTAGCGGGCTCTAGAAATCCAGATTCACCAAATAATGCTGATAATATTGAGCAGGTTTACATGGATCTGCTCAGCGATGTTGATACGCTTGCAGAAAGTATGAATGGTGTTGATGCCATTTATTTTGTTTCCGGGTCGCGTGGGAAAAATCTTTTACAGATAGATTTACATGGAGCAATTAAAACCATGCAAGCTGCAGAAAAAGCCGGGGTTAAACGTTATATAATGCTGAGCTCAGTTTTTGCATTGAGACCCGAACGCTGGAATGAGTCTTTTCTAAGTGATTTAGCTGATTATAATATTGCCAAGCACTATGCTGATCTTTATCTTACTACTCAAACCCAACTCGATTACACGATTTTACAGCCCGGAGCGCTTAAAGAAGAGCAAGGAACTGGAAAAATAGAAACCCAAGTTACCAATCCTGGATCTAATTCTATTGCCAATGTGGTAGATACCCTTGTTGCAGTTTTAGAGAATAATTCAACAATTGGTAAGGTAATTTTAATGCATGATGGGGATACTCCAATTGCCGAAGCATTAGATGAAATCTTATAATTCAGTTATTAAATATTTTCTCAACATATTCTCATTTTCGCATTAAATATTTTCCATATCAAATCTGATTTAAAGCGGAAATTTCAACATTTCATTTCACAATTTCTAATCCTCAAAAAAGGACTAATTAGTCAAAATCTTTGAACTAATTAGAAAAAGCATTCCATTATCGTCATTGTACCTTTGTTATAGAAGAAGAGCTTAATTATTCTGTTCAAAAACACAGTTAATTATGCTCAAAAATTAACAATACTCAAAAAAGGACGATTTATGAAAAACATTCAAAACCGTAAAAAAATCATTTCGGGTTTCGCAAATTCTAATCCTGATGGGTTAAGGCAAAACATTGGAAGAATATCGAAGAAGATATTTTCTTCAGTCCCAACGGTAGCAATTATCTCAGCCTTGACAATTGGCGGATTATTAATTTCCTGTCAAGGTAATAACAATCAAAATAATAAAACAGAAGTTATGCAAAACAATCAAGAACAAAAAGAAGCTATCCTGAAAGCAATAGATTTATATGTTGAAGCAGGAAGAAAAGGAGACGGCAATATTGCAAAACCTGCATTCGCATCAACCGCAACCATGTCATGGTCTGAAGAAGGAGCATTGAAAAGTGTTCCGATACAGACACTTTTTGACGGATTTTCGGCAGCAGAGCCTATGGAAGCAAATTATAAACTAACTACTTTAGATGTGGAAGGTGATGCTGCGATTGTGAGAATTGAATCTCAATTTGGACCGAACAAATATGCCGATATGTTTACACTGGTGAAAGACGGCAATGATTGGAAAATTATCAGTAAAATTTATCAAACCATAAAATAATGTCAGCAAATAAAAATATTAACACCGTTCAGGATTATGAAGAGGTCTTGGCGGCAATGGAAGGCTATGTCAATGGACTTAAAACAGGAAATGTAGCAGAATTAAAAAAGACCTTCCATCAGGATGCGATCATGTATGGTCATTTAGGTAATGATCTGTCGCAAGGAAGTGTAGATAATCTGTACACTTATGTGGAGAAATTTGGCGCAGCGCCCAACATCAAAACCAATCTTACGGTTTTACATAAAACACCCACCACAGCAGTTGTCCGTATTGAAATGGAACACGATGCTGCCGATGAAGATTTTACAGATTTTCATTCATTAATCAAAATTGATGGATCTTGGAAAGTTGTTGCAAAACTTTTTCATCTCTACGATAAATAATTAAAAATCATTCCGTTAAAGTTTTTACTGGAAGCACCATATTGCTTCCAGCGGGAACTTTTGCGTCAAAAAAAATAAAAATGTCAAAATTATTCAGTCCGCTGACTGTAAAATCAGTTACGTTTAAAAATAGAATCATCACTTCTCCAATGTGTATGTATATGGGCGAAGATGGATTTGCAAGTGATTGGCACTTGATTCATTATGGTTCGAGAGCAATGGGAGGCGCAGGTGCAGTAATGCTGGAAGCAACAGCTGTTAGAGCCGACGGACGTATTGGAGTTGGAGATTTGGGAATCTGGAAAGATGAACATATCGAAATGCTTACCAAGATAACATCATTTATAAAAAGTACCGGATCTGTTCCTGCAATTCAATTGGCACACGCCGGAAGAAAAGGAAGTACTTGGGCTTCAGGACGTGAAAGCCACCCATTAATGCCCGATGAAGAAAATGGGTGGGAAGTGATTGCGCCATCTGCTGTTGCATTTTCCCCAACAATGCAAACGCCCCGGGAAATGACTTTGGAAGTTATCGGAGAGCTTCAAAAAGCCTTTGCAGATGCTGCCGTGAGAGCATTAAAGGCTGGTTTTGAAATGATCGAGATTCACAGTGCTCACGGTTATCTGATCAACGAATTTTTATCACCTATTCCAAACAAAAGAACCGATCATTATGGCGGAAGCATTGAAAACAGAGCAAGGTTTTTATTTGAAATTATAGATAAAGTAAAAGCTGTATGGCCTTCTGAACTTCCAATTGCCGTTCGTATTTCGGCTACAGACTGGATGGAAGATGGTTGGAATATTGATGATTCAGTATGGTTAAGTAAAAAATTATCAGAAAGGGGAATTGACATTGTTGATGTTTCTTCCGGAGGTACCGTTCCGAATGCTAAAATTACAGTAGGCCCAGGTTATCAATTACCTTTTGCAAGTACCATTAAACATGAGTTGAAAGATCAATTACTGGTAGGAACGGTAGGTATGATCACCAATGCACACCAGGCAGAAACGATCTTGACTAATGGAGATGCCGATCTTATTTTTATAGGCCGGGAACTTTTACGAAATCCTTATTTTCCATTAGAGGCTGCAAAACAGCTTCGTTCTGAAATCCCGGTTCCTAAACCTTATGAGCTTGCCTTTTAATATAAAAAAACAAATTTTATGAGTATTTACTTAACGGTGATTGTGCAGGCAAAGCCTGAGCATCAGCAAGAGATAAAAGAGCTTTTATACAGCCTCCCGGAATTATCTAAGAAAGAAGAGGCTTGCATCGAATACGATGTTCACCAGAGTATTGATGATGAAAATACTTTTATCCTTAATGAAAAATGGGAAAGTGTAGATGGCTTAAATCTCCATAATGAACAATCGTATTCAAAGGCGTTTTTTGCGTCTTTCGACAAATTACAAGAGCAACCGGTTATGTATCGATCCAAATAATTTTTAGTAGAATTTATAATCATTTATAAAATTTAGAAATATGAAAAAAATAAATGAGTCTGTAACCATTATTACCGGAGCATCTTCCGGAATTGGTGCGGCAACAGCATTGAAATTAGCCAAAGCCGGAAGCTGTATTATTTTGGTATCCAGAGCGGATGATAAAATAGAAAAAGTAAAACGACAGATTGAAGAAGAAGGAGGTAAAGCCGAAATATTTGTTGCAGACGTAACAGACATTGGCCAAATGAAAGCGATGGTTGATTTTACTATTGATAAGTTCGGAAGAGTAGATAATTTGGTCAATAATGCAGGTTTGATGTTGTTTTCACAATGGAAGGACGTTGCGATTGATGAATGGAATTCGATGATTGACACCAATATCAAAGGCTATTTAAATGCCATTGCAGCTGTACTTCCCAAGCTGTTGGAGCAGAGATCAGGTCATGTTCTCAATATGGGATCTGTGGCGGGAATCAATATCGATGTCGGTGCAGGAATCTACCACGGAACTAAGTTTTTCGTCCGGGCAATTACCGAAAGTTTAAGAAAAGAAGTTTCTGTTCATAAAGGCATCAAGATAAGCCTGATAAGTCCGGGAGTGATCAACACTGGATGGGCAGATAAAGTGACCAACAAAGAAGGAGCAGAGATCGCTGCAGAGCTGAACAAGCAGGCTATTGAGCCAGATGATATTGCCAATGCTGTCCTGTTTGCATTTGATCAACCTGATAATGTTAACGTGAATGACATTGTTATAAGCCCAACATTGCAAGACTGGTAATATTTAATAAAAAAAGAATTTTAAGTAATGAATAAATATAATAAGCTATTTTCTCCTTTATCATTTGATAAAGGGATTAGTTTAAAAAACAGAATTGTGATGTCGCCAATGACCACTTGGGCATCGAATGAAGACTTTACCATATCTGATGAAGAAGTCGAATATTACCATAAAAGAGTTAATGGGGTAGGATTGGTGATTACAGGATCCTTAAAAGCTGTTTGAACATGCAGCAAAATCATCTTTACTATGGGAATTTTTCCGAGGACGACAGAAATACTTTTATAGCAAGCATGCTCATCAGTGCAGGCTTTCACGTGAAGGATCAAACAAGGAAAAGTACCACGGAAACAGGAAAGTCTGCAGGGGAGGTAGATATTTTTATAGAAGATATTAATGGTTATCCATTAAATATTATTGAGGCTCTTAATCTTTCGTCAGTAGTAAAGGATTATATTAAAACTCATATCGATAAGATTTTTAAAAATCATGATTTTAAATATCCATTAATACCTCTTGTGGAGGATAATTCTGTAGAATTTTCGGACTTGAGAAAATTTACAATTGTTCACAATCGTAATGGAACAAACGTAAATATGCATCATATTGTTATGAATTTAGCAAAAAAATAAGTTTGCTGTTTTTTGTCTTAGAATACATAAAAAAAAAACAAATCTGTTAATTTTTTTAAAGAAAAAAAGAGATGTTTATCTTGTAATAATATTTTAGTTTTTTGCAGTTATAAATTGTAACTTTTATCCAAAATAAACTAACCATGAATTTTTAACAATTTGAATATCAGGATATTATTGAGCCAATTAATAATGCAGCGGATTTATGGACAGCATTAAATCTTAAAGCAGGTATTTGACATTACTATATTCAAACCAAAGAAAACTTCTTTTTTTAGCGTTAAAAAAAGTCTTGAAAAATTACGAAGAATAAGAAGTGTAATATTCTAAATTTGTAATTTATATTATAAAATGAATCCATTAATAAAAAAATTCAAAGAATACGGATATATTTCGGAGCAAGTTGAGAAAGAACTTGAATTAAATATCAAAACTCAGTTAAGGCCGAAAGGAGATTTTTTTGTTAAAAAGGGGCAGGTAACTTCTAGTTTATTTGTAATTGAGAAAGGTTTAGTTCGTTCTTATTTTGAGAAAAATAACTCTGAATTCAATTCATGGTTTGGGTTTGAAAATATTATTTTAGGTTCTATACTTCCTCTATTTTACAATGCTCCTTCAAAAGAAAATATCCAATTTTTAGAGCCGTCAATTATTCATTATATTTCAAATAGAACTTTGGAAGAGTTATATAAAAAACATAATGATCTCAATACTATTGGACGAAAAATGACAGAAGAATATTGTGTCGTTTTAGAAGAAAGGATAAGTTCCCTCCAAACAGAAAGTGCTGAAGAACGTTACAATTCCTTACTTAAAAATGAGCCGAATGCAATACAAAGAATTTCATTGGGGCATATCGCTTCTTATTTGGGAATAAAGCAAGAAACCCTAAGCAGAATTAGAAAGAAATAAAAGATTTTGACTTGAGTCAAAAATCAATGGATGAATTTGCAGAAAGTTATTTTAATCTAAGTGATCAGTTTGAAAGTGATGGTGTGGTTATTGGTCAGAATAGTCTGCAGGAATTTTTCATTTCTGAATTATTCCAAGGGGATAATTATCCGCCAACAAAAAGTTTTCAGACTCACCTGTCATCTAAAACAGTATTTAAAACCACAGTTGTTTTCATTAGATAAAACCTCATATGAGAATAAAAATGGTTTTGAAAATAATATTATTGCGATGCTTAGTGAGAAGTTATCAGATGAATACCTAAATCATCTGTGTAATAATACATCTTATTTATTTGCTGGTTTAGATGGAAATGATCTTTAATTAGCTATGGAAAAATTACATTTAGAATTTGGTCTTAAAAATCTATTGCTTGAAGGAGGAGGAATCATTAATGGTGGTTTTCTTCAAGCAGGTTTAATTGCAGAGCTAAGTCTGATGATTTATTCTGGTATTGATGAATTAAAAGGATTGCCAACCATTTTTGATTACAGAGGTAATGAGTATGAATTATGGGCTTTAGGCCAGTCATTAGAGCATATTTCTACTGAAATATTACCAGACGGAATGGTTTGGATACGCTACAATCTTCATAAAAAATAGAAATTTTTAATATAGATTTTTGTAGATACTAAAATATGTTATTTTATTTGACTTTTATCAAATTAAGCTCTTAACATTGGGTATACTTTTGTCTCATAAATTAATTATATAATTATGATATTGATTACAGGGGCATCAGGAAACTTAGGAACGGCTGTTATTAAAAATTTTGTAAAATTATTTCCTGATATTAGGATAGCTGGTCTTTTTAGAGATCCAAAAAAATCTAAAGTATCCACTGAAAGTATTGATATACGTATTGGAGACTATTCTGATAAAGAGTCTTTAGTAAATGCATTTAAAGGGATTGAAAAACTATTATTGATAAGCAGTAGTAATAATGATGCTTTGCAAGAACATAAAAATGTTATTGATGTCGCAGTTGAAACGGGTGTTAGACATATTTTTTATACGAGTGGAGCATTAAATTGTAATGTAGAAAATTCAAAATTAGAGTCTTTGGCTGATTCCTATATTACCACTGAAAACTATATTATAAAAAGTGGTTTACCGTATACTATTTTTCGAAATGGTCTATATGCAGAAACGATTCCTGATTTCATAGGATATGAAGCATTATATACGGGGATCTATTTTCCTGCCGGAATGGGTAAGGCTTCCTTTATAAAGAGAGCAGAGATTGGAGAAGCAATCGCTAATGTTTTAGGAACTGAGGGACACAAAAATAAAGTGTATTTAACAACTACTCAGCCTACTTATTCATTTAATGAAATTGCTCAGATTCTTTCAGAATTGTCAGGTGCGGAAGTTTCATATTTCAGTCCGGAACCGGAAGAATACGAAACAAGATTAAGAGAGTATGGGGTAAGCGAAGGAGATATTTGGTTTTCAAAGCTTTTTGCCGAAGTAATTAAGAACGAAGAATATGATATAAAAGGTTCTGATATCGAGCAATTGTTGGGACGTAAACCAACTGATTTAAAAACATATTTAAAAGAAACATTTTTAGATTAAAATTATATGAAGTATTTATTTCTTGCTTTAGCCATTATATTTGAAGTAATTGGTTCCAGCTTTATGAAAGCATCTGATGGATTTAGCAAATTTTTTCCTTCTGTTATTGTCATTGCAGCTTATGTTGTGTGTTTTTATTTCTTATCACTGGCATTAAAAACAATTCCATTAGGGATCGCTTATGCTGTATGGGCAGGATTGGGCATTGTCCTTACAGCAGCCGTTTCTGTTTTTATCTTCAAACAAAAACTGGATCTGGCAGCATTTGTTGGAATTGCTTTCATAATTATTGGAGTAGTAATTATGAATTTCTTTTCTAAAACTGCGCATTAACCGATAATGCAAATTTACAATCCATTTTAAAAGAAATCAATCTATTCAATAATTTATAGAATAACGAAACTAGGGGTTACTTCCTAAATGATTTTTTGGAATAAATTAGGATTGACGAATGTATTACTATTAACGTAAATCGTTGAATTCATTATTTGCAATAAAGGTATTCAGACTTTTTAGATTTTATAATTTTCTTAATTTTAAAAATCATGCATGCAATAAAATTTAAACTTACTCAAGCGATTTGAAATACCTATTTCAAATCGCTTGAGAATCATTTTATAACTATCGATCCAATCATTTGTTCTTTTGATGGAATATCACTTTCTATAAGGTTTTGTCACCCAATATGCGTTTAGTGCGCTGTCTGGTATTTCCTACTAATCGGTAAGAGAAGCCATCGAATTTCTATTTTTAATTTGTATAGATACTAATGATCTCAGTCAGATGTGCTGTTGGTTTAAACCCCCATATGCTTTTGATAAACTTGTTGTTATTTTTTCTACTTCTATTGTATATTTGTTAAGTATATACAAAGAAGCGGGAGTGTAAGCTCTTATGCTTATTGTATCATTTCCATAAATCCCCATGCAGGTTTTACCAATTTTAAACGCTATACTCAAAAATATAACTCAAAGTGTTGTAACCCCCCACTTAACATGGAGGAAATAGACCAAATAGTAACTAAAATTTATAATCTGAGAGGAAGTGTAAAACCGAGAAATAATGCTAAGAGACGGATTGTTTATGAAGATAAAATCAAAACAATAGATGAAAAGCGAAAAATTAATGGTAGAGTATTAGGAAATGAAAGGTCTGAAAATACCTTTAATAGCTTAGTGGATTGTGTATCCAATTGGGATTATACAAAATATCCAAAAATCACTCAAAAAACATTAAGAATTGTATCAGGCAGATGTAAAAATACAGTTGAAAAATACTATCGTTGTGTACTGAACACTGTCAAAGGATTGGACAACTAATTTAATGCATAATTTTTTACTATACAAAGTTTGTTTATTGTCTTGTAACCTATGGTGTAATAACTGTTTTATTCTATCTCAGGACGTTTTACCAAGTTTTAAGACTGAGTTATAAAATAATAGTAATAGATGCCTGCAAGTGGCTTAAAATCAAAATGATTGGCTTTTCCTTCTGCGGTAGAACCAATCATTTTTAATTTATTTGGATTTTGAAGTAAAACTTTCTATTTCACCTGTTGTTCTCGATTGAACATATATTAAATTATCGCAATCATCTTTTACAAAAGTATAATTTTGTGTTCTATATATTAAATTTCTACAGTTGTTTTCCTCTGATAGTAAAGAGGCTTTTAAATATTCGTTTGGAGTAGAATTATATTTTAATTTTTCTTCCTTTGCTGATTTTGCTTCTAAATGTGCAACCGCAAAAATATATATGAAACCTACTATAATTAACATAATCAAACCAAAATGTGGTTGTTTGAATAAACATAAAATAGATGTAAATCCAATTAAAATCAAAAATATAGCTTTCTGTAACAATGAAAATTTATATACGCTAAACAAAATATAAAATACAGATATAATAAATATTATTAGAACAATTATTGAAATTACTGTTATTCTTTTTTCTGTTGACTTTTTAAATAAGTCTGGTAGTATAATTGCCATAAGGGGGGATAATATGACAGATATAAATATTATAGGCATAAGCTTATTATATAATATCTCAATTGAATCTGAAATATTAAAATAATAAAAGTAATTTATACCAAATTCTTGTAAATATAGCCATATATAAAAAAGCCCATTGTAGTAAACACAACCGTTAATTCGGCAATTTTAATAAGAGGTTTTTCATCTACTGGCTCATACGCTGAGTTTAATTTATCAGCTATAGTTACAAATTGTTCTTTAAGTTTTTCTTTATTAAATCTCATGATTAATTTTTTAGGTAGTTGTTAAATAAAAAACCTCTATCAACAGAGATAAAGGTTTGTATTCCAGATTTTTATTATTTACAATATTATTCTTCTACAAAATTCTGTGCTGACTTCACAACTGATATTTGTCCTCCGACAGAGCACTGACATGTAGAGCTGTCTAATAGCTCCTTTTTGTCCTCAATTTTAAAATCAGAGGTGTTGTCCCATTTAATAGGTGCGGGCGTACAGGAAGACCTTAAAACACTGCACATTCCAAACGGTTTGATGTTAGTGTTAGGCTGTTTGTCCTCTTCTGTAGCCTGTAGCTTTCCATCAATACTCATAAAAGATTGACTTGTTACTGTGAGTGGAGTTGGTGAAGTTCCTTTATCACATTTTAGCTGGGTAGTATCTGTGATATGCTGAGACATTATTTCTCAAGATTTAAAATTCCTTTTTCAAGAGAAGTTGACATTTTAGCTTTATAAATCAATTTTTCTCTATTATAGATTGTGATATTCTTCGTCATTGTTGAAATTGTAATGTCCTGTATTTTATCACCATTAAGAAAGAATTCAATTTTTTTATTAAAATGTGATAGCAAAGCTCTCTCAGGCAAATAGCTTTTTTTTGATTTTAAAAGGGTATTAAGTAAAACTATTTGTTTTCCTGTCAATTTTTTACTATTCAGTAGCTGAATAGAGTTACTTTCATTAGTATCATTGACTGTAGATGTTTCCTTATCATAGTAGGAATAATTCCTTATAACTATGCTATCTACTTTTCCAATATAAATATGTTTTATTTGCCCATTTATTAAAATGTTTAATAATATAACAAAAACTAAGATTATTTTTTTCATTTTCTTAACTATTAGATTGCTTCTAAACTTTGAACGGTTGACTCATCATAGACACCGTAATTTCCATCTTCAATTTTAACATCTAAATGCTTTTTATAAAATGTTACATTTGCCATTGTACTTGGTGCAATATGAAATGTTGGGTCTATATTGGCATAAGTTGCTGGTAATGCAGATATAACTTTAATACCAATCTTTTTTGCAATTACTCCTGCATACACACTAAGATAGTTATATGCTAGTATTTTCTTTATTTCTAAAAATGTTAGTTTTATTGAATCATTTACTTTATGTGTTGTACCTAATATACCATTGATTTGAGGAGTTAAATCAACAGGTAACGAACCACTAGGATGATAATAAAATGTATTAGGTACAAAACTAAAAATAGTAGAATCAGGTATTGTTTTAGTAGTACTATACTGTTTGTTATTCCTAAACTTTGAAAAAAGAGCATTTGTTGCAACAGGAAAGCTACATCCCCAAATTTTCATAAAGCCAGAACTTGTAAATGCATTTTTAAAATTTGTAACATTAATCGTCCCTGAAGTAAAGTCAGCTTTTCTCATATCACAATCTCCACCACCACTATCTGTATTTACTAAAATTGGACCATTCCAATACGCATGAGAAAAGACATGAACTTCCTGTAATGTATTAGGGTTATTTGTTCCTATATCTTCAATCAATTTATAGACATCAGTTTTTGAAATTATCTTTTTACTATTGTTCTCAAATCGAATACTATTATTAGCTCTCACATAGTCACTATTGATTACTTTATCAAATGTTAGTGTGCTTTTCTTAGGCGATGAGTTTGCAAAGTATTCAGTTTTAGTAATAGTTCCTGCTAAAATATTTACATCATAAATAATAAAATCATTTCCTTTTTGGCTCTGAATGATTTTCTTCACATAGCTTTGAACATATTTATCAAAAGAGCCTGAAAGCTGATAATTGTTATGGTCATCAGGATAAAATAGTCCAGAAACCAATATGTACTGCTTGAATGGAGCGATATTTACTTTCAAATGTTGGAAGTTAACACTTCCGCTTATACCTGTTATTGTTACTGTTCCAGACATAATAATTATATATTAGTTTCGTTTGTATATTCTTTTTCTTTCTTTTTTATCTCCACCTTTTCTTTTAACTCTGCAAAACCTTCTTTATTTACAGTTCCTGAATAAATTACTTTCTTTTTCTCATTATTATAATCATGTTCAACATCAACATCAATAGTTTCTCCTTCATCATAATTTCGAGTATATACCAAAATACTTATCTTTTCTCCAATAAAAGCTGTGTCAATAATCTCTTTCATATCACCATCCATCCATTGTGCACTGACTATTTGTTTTTCTTTCGTATAATCAAACTCTCCATTTTGAGGAAGTTTATTCATTTGTGGAGCTTTGTACTCAATTTTATCTTTTGCAGTCAATAATGAGTTAGCTCCATATACATGCATTCTGTCTTTTGCTCCAAATTCTGTCTGTCCATCGGTATAGCCAATGAATTTTTCTTTACCATAGAGGTCTAGGTGGGCTTTTGCTGATATTTCAGTATTAGTACCAGCATTTATAATAGTCTTCTTACCACTGTCTTGGCTTATCTCTTGTCTGGCAATAATCTTGATATTTTGACCAACATTGGTATCCATATTCTTTCCTGCTTTGGTTTCAATATTCTCTTCAATATCAAACTTTAGGTTCTTGGATTTTATAGTAATGGTTTCAGGAGCAGTGATATTAATGTTGCTTCCCTCTGTATCAAATCTCAATTCATTGCCACTTTTATCGGTCAATAAAATGCTTTCATCTTCTGTGAATATTAACCTATGCCCACTTCTTGTTTGTAAAGATTTTACGCGGTTATCCATGCCACCTCCTAAACCTACACCTCCGTGAAACATTCCACCCATTGCAAAAGGAAAATCAGGATTGTGATATTCAAAGCCAACCATTACCTGATCTCCGATTTCAGGAACTGCAACAAATCCTCTGTTCTGGCTTATTGTATCTGTTCCTCCTGCATCGGGGCTCATCATTCGGATAAAATGGGTAGTATCATTTAACTGCCAATCAAACTGCACCTGTATTCTTCCCTGATTCAAGGGATCTGCATTAGAAATGACTGTTGCTACCTGCGGTTCTGCCTTAGGCATTACAAAATCAGGCTTAGGCATAAATCCAGTCCCTTCAGCTATTGCTTCAAAACTTCCCGTATAGTAACCTCGTGCATCCACTTCATGGCTTACCTCTGTCATCATCAATGTCGTGAAATGGGAAGTTTGGTTACTGTCCTGATTTCTCATGTCTATATCTGCTATACTGCCTACAAACAGAAAAGGAACTGTTGTATTTCCAGACACAGTAAAAACCTCTACAGCCTTACTTCCTCTAGCGCTTTTTTGAGAATCATCCACATCAAGAAACATATTTGCATTGATAGGGGTAGGAGTCAGTGACCTTGTTTTAAAAATATTATGATTCAGTTCATAGGCTTTGGCTGGTAAATTCCCTAAGTGCTTAATGTCATCATTAGAACCCAACATTTTTGCATGGCTACTGCTATTATAACCAAAGTATTCAGGTTTAGTGTGAACAGCTTTTAACTCTACCTGTACATCTGTAATATTACTTCCGTAAACAAGTTGGATAGGCTTTTCAGGTGATGGAAGTTTTCCAAAATGTAAGATATACCCATCATAATAAAATTGCTCTCCATAGGCTTCTGCTAGTCTTGCAAGATAATTATAATGTGTTTCGCAATATTGCGAACTGTAATTAATATAACTTTTATTTTGAGTCTCTACTCTGAAATCAAATTTACTCGTTCCTAATGCTTCTTTAATAATATTATCTGCAATGATAGCCGTATTTACAGATTGACTCCCTCCAAAGCTCTGAGTATGTGGAGCTGAATCCATCAAAATTGTTGGACTATATCCTTTCAGAACAATATTACCAAGACTCATTTGTTCCTGGCTAAATGCAATCTTTGTAATGACTCCTACAAAAGTTCTTTCGGGGCTTTCATTTTCAAAGTCTTTATATTTGAAAGTTACTGTAATTCGTTTTCCTAAAAACTGTCTGGCTTCTTCAAGGTTATGATTCTGTACCTCATCTAAAGAATCATGAGCTAGAGTCAGTTCAAAATTATGGTGTGTTCTGGAACTTTGCTGTAAACGAAAGTGTTTAAAATGGCTGATAGATTTCCCTTCAACCACAATGTCAAGTTTAACCACACGGTTAATGCCTGCAATATGGTTCTCTGAAATCTTTTCAGAATTGGAAATATTCTTTCTCATTAATACTGTGGTATTTGTGTTTATATCACTAAATATAGATAAATAAATAGTACCACATAAATAAATCTTGAAAAAATTCAAAAAGTGTAGTAAAACTACGATTGATTAAAAAAGTTTGAGGAAGTTAGATAGGTTTTTGGGGCGAGTTTTAAAACAGATTTGGTGTAATAATGATGAGTGTATTAAAATAGCTTAAAATAGGAATGATTGGCTTTACAAGTCAGTCTTTTTCAAAATAACTATCTAGGTTAATATCTTATTTAAAAAATTCAAATACAGTTTCAGTCATATTTTGGAATTACTATATTTAGTATCGAAAAATTACAATAAGCCAAAAGAGAAAGAAATACTAGAACCTTAATGGGATTTCAAACCAAGCTTAAATGTCGATGAAATCTCTGATAGAGCACTTTTAGACTGTCTGTTTCAGGTGGACTAGGGATTTTACATCAAAAAATTCAAACCATAAAATGTCAGGCTGTAAAAGTTTGATATATAGGGTTTTATGCGTAAAAAAAAAGAGACAACTATCAAATAGTTGTCTCCTTAAGTGACCTCGACAGAATTAATTTCATTGTTGTTTATCAGTTAGTTAGGTTTTTATTTTGACAAATTTGTGTCAAATCTTCGTTTTATTTAAAATTTTTTTAATCTCTTTTAGGCTTTTTTCTAATTCTATTATTCTTTCTGAGTCCGGATTCTTCGGACCTTTTTCATTTAGAAAAGCCACATCCACATTTTTATTGACAAGCGCATTGATATCTATTTCCGGATAATTTTCATTTAATGCCTCAAAGAAATCCTGAGAAAATCTGTTTCTACCGGCAAGCATTGCAGATAAAGTCACTCTCGATATGCTTAGTTTTTCAGCAAAATCTTTCACAGTAATGTCATTGATTCTTAAATAATGATAAATTTTCTCGCTGATTGTCATTTAGTTATGTTATTTAATTAAAAATATTTACGTTACCTATTGTATCATAAGATATAATAGGTAACTTTGTCACATTAAGTAACGAAGTGTCACAAAAGTAATGAAAAGTAACAAGCCAAAAAAAATTGATTTCAATATTGCAAAATCATTTGAAGTCATTGATAATTATCTTCCTAAAAGATATGTAGATAAAGTGTTAAAGATTGTACCAGGTGTTACTGCCGGTGCAATTAGACAGGTAAAAAGTCGAAAATCTGGAGATGTTAAAATAATTGCTGCACTTCAACAAGTTGCTGAAGAAACAAAATCAATTTTAAAATAAATATAAAATGACTTCAACTAGGTTATATGCAGGGATGCGTGACGGCTCCTTAGAGCTCTTCTATATAAAGGAAGAAGAAAGGCTTTTTGCTATTATAGGAGGCAGAGTTTTAGACTATAAAGAACTTCCTTCTGAAGAAACAAGATTTTTAGATCATATTATTGACTCTGAACCTGAGACAAAACTAATTCTAGAGGGATGGTTTCCTTCTCGAAAAGAACAAAAAAGGAAGTTGGCAGAATGTCGCTTTGGTGGATTAAACTTTACACCTGATTATGAGGATGGTGTTTTCGCTGCTGATTCTTTTGATTGTCCATTAAAAAACAAGTGTTTAGGCTTTGGGAAAGTATGTAAAAGCATTGAGTATAAGGGTATCCCTTTGGACTCATTTGATGAAAAAGCAATTAGTCTTTTAATTTCAGCAAAAAAAAATACTGTAATAGCGGAGGAACTAGAAATACCCTTGGGTTCTTTTGAGGTGTACCGAACTAAATTATATAATTCACTTAGAATTTCAACGAAACAAGAACTGGCCAGCGTAGCGTTTATTTTGGGCTTGATCTAATCTTTTAACCTGTGCCCCGTTTAGGCGGGGTTTTTATAAAGCATGATAACAAAAACTATTATAGCAAAGCTTGATGAAAATGGCACAATTAAGCAAATCCGTGCTATTAAAAGCGAAGATGAGCTGTATGCTTTTTCAAGAAAATTGAGAATGTATTTTGATTTCGGATTAATCATTATTTCCCCCGATATCCGAGATGAAATGAATGATAAGTTAGATAAAATATATAGAAGTTTAGATTAACTCATGTTTAATTGAGTTTCATGGCGATTAGTTTTTACCCGGCCGGCGATGGTTGGCTGGGTTTTCTTTAAAAATTAAAAATTACTGTATTATGAATAATGATATCCAGGCATTTATCAAATCCTATAAAAATAAACCCTATAGAGATTTTTCCATTTCTGAATTGGTGACTAAGAGGGGGGACGTCTCATTTGATAAATTATTAAAAGAACACAACCACGAAATATGGAAAAAATGTAATTGTGGTAATGAGGAGGATCTTCGGCAGACTTGGCATTGTTCCTCTTGTGGGGCCGTCCTTTTTACTCCAAAACAAAGCGAAAAATAAATAATAACAAAATAATACTATATGAAATACTTAACCATTGTTGCAAACGTCCGGGTTCCTTCAAGTGAAGTTGAGAGAAGCATTCAGGAATTATTGCTTCAAAACGATAGAAAGCTTTTAGATGCTGGATCTGTTCAAACATTTAAGGAAAATTTAATAGCTCATATTAATTTCATTTGTCAAGAGAATAGACGTTGCAGACCACGTATTGTGAGCTGGTTTAGGTTTGGAGATTTAAACAGGGACTTTGGATTGAGTGGTGTCAGATCTATTAACTTCTCTTTATACGAAATAAAAGGAATTGCCGAGTTTAATCTGGATAAAAAGCAAGAAAATGACAAGCAAAAAACATCGTAAAAATATAAAATTTAGATGGCAGTTTATAAGCGCTTTTAGGGATGGTGAAATTGCCGGACAAAGATTTATCAGCGCAATGGAAACAATAGAAGCATCAGCACGCTTTGCTATCTCTAAAATTCAAAAATTTAATACTGTATACCATGAATATAGACTCAATCAAATCAGAAACAGAAAAGCACTACAAATCAGAAGGTTTAGAGGTTCAATTTAGAGAAAAGGTTAATAATCTCAAATCTGATATTGTCCGGGCTTATACGATATACCCTCATATATTTCTCTTTAGCTTTAGTAATTTCTGCAGGATCCGTAACCTGTTTTGCCTGATAACGACCAAGCTCAATGCGCGTATTTCCAAAATTAAGCCAGACCACAACCATGCCTTTTGGAGCAAAACCAAAAACCAGTGTAGAAAAACTGTCATAAGCTTTTCCTCCTCCAGATTCGAAACCTCTACCTAATCTTCTATATTCCTTAGTTTCTCCTTGTTTATCTTCTTTCCTTGAATATGCCCGTTCCATATAATCCCTTATGGTATCAACAGGAAAATCAATATCCAGATGATAATAAACATTTTCATAATCAGCATAATAAGTAATATCAGCACCTATAGGAGTTCCGTACTGCTCTGTCCATAATTTACCCGAATCCCCCCAACTTCCGGAAGAACTTCCATAAGGCAATCCTGCATGGGTTCCTTCTAATGTTTTTATCTTGTCAAATACAGGAGTGATCTGATATTTATTATCCGGATGAGATATTTCAACATGAAAAGCCATTTTTTTATCGTTCATTTTTTGACATTGTGTTAAATGAATACAGAGTACAAAACATACAATATACTGTATTACTTGTTTTATTTTATATTTCATATTATCCATATTGTATATTTCTTGTGCGTTCTTTCCCGCTTGCTACTTTTCCAACCCTCGGTCCGTATCCTATTTTGGTGGCACTGGCAGACCAATGAAGGTATTTATTCCTCAATCTCTTAAGTTGATCTACATCCATAAAATCTTCGTAATGCAGAGCCTTTATTCTTGTCAGGTAATCTCCTGAAGAATGCCCTTGGTTGTAATTGGGTACATAGGTATTCCGCAGGGTATTGCAGGCATTCATATAATTACTCAACTGCTCATAGATCTTTATAAGAAAAGGATCTGTTATTTTGTGATTGTCAATTCCCTTTTGCATATACTTAACACCAAACTGTTCTTGACCTGAATAATAAAACATCGTATGAAGTGCAATTCTATCATAAGTATTAAAAGGCCTCCGGGTTCCTACCAATATATATTTTGTATTGACTCCATATTTATGGGGATCAGTAATTTTTTGTACCACAATCTCTTCCGGAGTATACCATCCTTCTTCTATAAGTATATTCCTGAACTCCTCACATTTCCTGCCTTCATTTTCCTTTTCTGTATACAGATCCACTTTTTCTTCATTTCCATTAACATAGCATCCTCCAATATCAGAATGTACCCCCGGTAAGATAAACTGTAAGCCCCGTACTCCGGCACTATCGATATCCGTTAAATCAAAATTATCACGGTACTCGTTCTCGGCTGCGATCTGTAAGGTAAAATAGGCTTTTTTTATGGCATCAAGACCCAACTGTCTGGTATCACCACTTATAACTGTTTTTCCCATTATAGACTTTTCCCGGTGATCCATCCCGTAAGAAGCAACAGTATCATACAGTCCGGCAAAATTGAACGTTATTCTTTTTGGAAGAACATCCCAATATGTTAAGCAAGCACCAAAGTATCCATGCTTCAAAATAAGCTCATCATTCTGCCTTACCTCAATGCGTTCTCCTTCTGCTTCATAAGGAGGGACAGCCATCCCTATTTCTTTGGATTTTTTAAGAACTCTTGCAGGATTCGTCGCTATATGCAGGAAATGTCTGGCTGCTGTTGCCCCACGGCTAAAACCAAACACATTTACTTTCAGATGAATGTCTTTTTGTGAATATTTTGCCAATTGCCGGCCTGCTTGCACACAGCCTTTTGTAACCTTAGCAATAACTCCCCGTGGGCCAGTACCAAAGAGAATACCCTGATTTGGCACATTTCCAAACAAGTGCATTTCACTTTTCGTGTCTTCTGTCCCAATACCTTCTATATATACAGCATATTGATGTTCCGCAGTAGGATCCACCGCATCATATCCCCTGGCCACATTGGAATATTCATTCGTATAACTGTCATCCTCATGGTTAGATTCTTTGTAATCTTTTCCGAGATCGGTATTGGTCTTATTGTTCTGGGTTCCATCAAAAAAAAGATTCAGGTTTACCTCCAGTAAATTGACGGGATTATCGTTCGGTTGTATCACTTTTGCATGATGATAACTTACTCCGGATTCTTTTCCGGACTGTTCTATGGACAGTGCGCTGTTATGGCTAATACTTTCCTTAGAAAATGCCAGATAATCACCTTTTACTCTGTTTGTTATCTTACCTTCTACAAAATAGTTTATGCTCATGGTAATGGTATTAAAAATTCTTCTTTCATAAAATCATATATTCTCTCCTGTCCGGAAACATAAAAACAGGATTCCAGCAACTCCTGCAAGTAGGTATATTTCAGGCAAGCCGCTATTCCTCCATCCTGTATATTCACAGAATCTCCGGGACAATGCAGCTCATCAGTTTTTCCATCGCTGGAAACAATGAATCCTCCACTACAGAACAGATTGGATCTCCCCTCCACCAGGTGACGGAAATAGATTCTCTTGGGAGACTCTTCAGTAGCATAAAAAAAGTAGAAAAATGACTGATTTTTTTTGTTAAATAAAATCACACTTTTCCCAACGATAATGGCAATTATGATACTGTCTCTTTCTATATTCAGAACAGAGCATTCGCTAGTGATTTTTAGATTTCTCATTGCTGTTGTTATTAATTTCTTTTTCGGCATGATGCTCTATTTTATGTTCACTGATGATCTCCATTCCTTTTATGGCAATTGTTTTATGTTCTTTTTCGCTAAAAGTTTCCATATCTCCTTTTACATAATGGGTCAGTTTCCCAATAATACTGGTGATAAAGTCTTTTCCCACCGTCAGCATATTCGTCATTCCCACACTTAAAGATTTATTTACTCCTACGGTTTCATTTGAATTCATTTCAACAGCAGTGGTCATATTCTGTCCGACATTGATGGCCAAATTTCCTCCTGCATTCAATGTCATATTATGAGGCGCTGTAATGACGATATTTCCCTGTCCGTCCATCAAACAGGTATTTCCGCTTGGATCTGTAATATTCACGCTCCTTTCATCATCATTCATCAGAAGTTTTATTCCGCTTTTGGTTTGTATTGATCTCATATGATTATTAATTCCTCCTCCTAACCCTGTTCCGCCATGAAACATCCCGCCCATTACAAATGGTCTGTCGGGATGGCCATGTTGAAAATTAACCATCACCTGATCACCCACTTCCGGAACAGCCACATATCCCCGGTTTTGGGTGATCTGATCTGTACCGCCGGCATCGGGGCTCATCACCCTGATGAAATCGGTGTTGTTATTCAATTGCCAGTCAAATCTTACCTTAATTCTTCCCTGCCCCTCCGGGTCGGCATTTGAAATTACCGTTGCAGTCTGAGGTTCCGGTCTGGGATTGTGAAACTCAGGTTTTGGCATATAACCCGTTCCTTCGGCAACAGCTTCAAAAGTTCCCGTATAATATCCTCTGCCATTCACCTCATGAGTGGTTTCTGTAATCATAAGCGTGGTAAAGTGCCGGGTAGTATTGGAATCCTGCTCCCTTATTTTCAAATCTGCAACACATCCGGGATGAAGAAAAGGGATAGAAGCACAGCCTGAAACATTCATAACATCTACAGCTTTGCTTCCCGAAGTGCTTTTTTGAGAATATTCAATATCAAGATGGGTAACAGCTCTTATGGGAGCTATTCTTAAAGAAGGAGTTCTGTAGACTCTGTCATTATTTTCATATGCTGTTCGCGCCAGTTCTCCGAGATGCTTTACGGGAGTTTCTCCTGAAATCAGTTTCTCATTTTTACTGCTGTTATAGCCATAAAACCGGGGCTTTGTATGGACTGCTCTCAGCTGTATATTAACATCGCTTATATTGCTGCCCTCAATTAACTGAATATGATGATTCCCGTGTTGTGGCATCTTCCCAAAGTGCAGGATATAGCCGTCATAAAAGAACTCTTCTCCATAAGCCTCTGCCATTCTTGCCAGATAATTATAATGGGTTTCATCATACTGACAGCTGTAAAGAATCTGCGAACTGTCGTTGGTGTCAATATTAAAATCAAAGTTGAAACCATCAAGTCCCTGTTTGATTACTTCATCGGCAACAATTCCCATATTTACAGGGAGATCTCCTCCAAAGCTTTGGGTATGAGGTGCCCCATCCAGCAAAATCGTAGGACTATATCCTTTGAGTACAATATCACCCAGGCTGGTCTGTTCCCTGCTGAATCCCACATCGGTAATCACACCCACAAAAGATGTACTGGGAGTTTCCTCAACATCTCTGTATTTGAATGTGGCTGTAAGTCTTTTTCCCAATAATTTATGGGCATCTTCCAGATCCTGAGTCTGTGGGTTTTCCAAAGCGTCGTGAGCGAGGATAATTTCAAATTCATGATGCCTGACAGCACTTTGTTTTAATTTAAAGTGCTTGAAATGTGAGACCGGTTTCCCATCTGCATATACTTCAAGTTTTACCACGCGGTTGATACCGGCAATTTGATTTTCAGAAATATGTGCAGCATTATTTTCAGGAATAAAAGCAGACTTTCTTAATTTTGAATAGGCTTCATCCGAGGGTATTTTACCTTCCCTGTTTCTGTTTTTCATCTTTGGTGTTTTTAATAATGGATTATTGTTTTTGACTTCTTTTTAAAATGGGGGAACATTTTATGAAGCACAGCTATATATTGGATTTCCTTTTATATAGCCTCACCAATGAAGTCCTTGTGAAGCCACGAGTTTCACAGATCACTGATGCTTTTTGATTATATCCAAATGTAATGAAATATTTTTAAAAAACAAATTAACTATTTAAAAATGAGACAATTACATACTTAGTATTTTAAACAAATGATGGAATTATGATAAAAAAATCAACAAAACGTACGGTTCCTATTTTAAAAAATAAATTACATTGTTATTTCCATGAAAACATTTTCATATTTGTTAAAATTAATCTAAGTTTAATCTATGAAATAGAGACAGAAACTTTACGAATTACTATTTTTGATAAAATATACACTTTAGAATGTCAGTACACTTTAATCCGCGAGATATCACATGGCTAGCCTTCAATGAAAGAGTCTTACAGGAAGCTATGGACGAAAATGTCCCTTTGCATCTGAGAATACGCTTCCTCGGAATCTTCTCCAACAATTTAGATGAGTTTTTCAGGGTACGTGTGGCGGGATTAAAACGTGCCATGGATTTTAAAGAAAAAGTGATCGCTGAATCTTTTTATCAGCCGCCATCCAAGATCCTTCAGCGGATTAATGAAATCGTGATCAGACAGCAGCAGAATTTCGACAAAACCTGGAAGCATATTCAGGTGGAAATGGCGAATCTCAAAGTTTCGATAAAAAATGCTAAAAATCTAACCGCCAGGCAGAAAGAATTTGTGAGACAGTATTTTGATGAAGTGGTAGAATCCAATGTGATTCCCATCCTTCTTCACGAAAATACTCCCATGCCCTATTTAAGGGATAAAAGTCTCTATCTGGGTGTTGCCATGAGAAAAAAAGACTGGCAGTATTCCAGCAATTATGCGATTATTGAAATTCCGTCCCGTTTTGTAGGAAGATTTGTCCTGCTGCCGACGGAAGATCCGGAAGAAAAAAATGTCATGCTTCTCGAAGATGTCATTACATTCAACCTTCCGCATATTTTCTCGTACTTCGGCTATGATGAATTTGCTGCCAATGCTTTTAAAGTGACCAAAGATGCCGAACTGGATCTGGATAATGACATCCGTACCAACTTCGCAGAAAAAATAGAAAAAGGACTTAAAAACAGAAGAAAAGGAAAACCTACCCGTTTTGTTTTTGATAAAGATATGGACAAAGCCCTGCTGGAACTTCTTATCAGGAAATTAAATTTGACTAAGAAAGACAGCATTATCCCGGGAGGAAAGATCCATAACTTTAAACACTTCATGGATTTTCCTGATGTTTTTGAAACCTATGAAAGACCTGTAGAACGATCTTCTTTTACCCATCAGGCTTTTGAAAATGGGGAACGCGTGACAGATGTTATTTTAAAAGATGATGTTCTTCTTTCTTTCCCTTATCATAAGTACAATCCGGTGATCGATCTTCTGCGTGAAGCAGCCATGGATCCTGATGTAAAATCGATACAGATTACCGCTTACCGTCTTGCCAGCAGCTCCAAGATCAGCAATGCCCTGATTTATGCAGCAAGAAATGGTAAAGAAGTAACGGTTATGCTGGAGCTTCAGGCGAGGTTTGACGAAGAGTCCAACCTGAAGTGGAAAGAAATGTTTGAACCTGAAGGAATCACGGTACTCGTAGGCATTCCCAACAAAAAAGTACACGCCAAATTATGTGTGATCAAAAAACGGTCCCACAACAAAACACTCCAATACGGTTTTGTAAGTACCGGAAACTTCAACGAAAAGACTGCAAAGATTTACGGTGACCATTTATTAATGACCTCCGACCGCGGCATCATGGCAGATATCAATAAAGTATTTAATGTTCTTAAAAAACCAAAGGATGATTTTTTACCGGTTTTAAAGACCTGCAAAAACTTAATAATCTGCCCGCAGTTTATGCGTGAAAAAATTGTGCATCATATCGACAAAGAGATTGAAGAAGCCAAAGCAGGAAGAAGAGCAGAAATCATCGTCAAAGTCAACTCTATGAGCGACAGAGCCCTTATTGAAAAACTTTATGAAGCAGCAAAAGCAGGAGTTATTACAAAAACGATCGTAAGAGGAATCTACTGTCCGGTCAATCAGAAAGAATTTAAAGAAAAGATAAAAGCGATAAGCATTGTAGACGAATACCTCGAACATGCAAGGGTCATGTATTTCTACAATAAGGGTGCAGAAGACCTATACATCTCATCTGCGGACTGGATGACCCGAAATCTGGATTATAGAATTGAGGCAGCTGCAAAGATCACTGACAAAGAACTTAAGAAGGAATTGAAAGATATTCTCGACATTCAGTTGAGAGATAACGTAAAAGCTCGTATTTTAGACAAAAAATTGAGCAACGAGTATGTCAGGAATGATAAAAAGGAATGCCGTTCTCAAATAGAAACCTACAAATATTTAAAAGCTAAAACAAGCAAAAAATGAAGATCGCAGCGATAGACATAGGAAGCAACGCCGCCAGACTTCTGATCAATGAAGTAAAGATCAGCAACAATAAACCAGAATTTATAAAACTGAACCTTTTAAGAATTCCCCTCAGATTGGGTATGGATGTTTTCACCATGGGAATGATCGGGCAGGAAAGAGAAAAAATGGTGATCGATTCTATGAAGATTTTCAGTGATCTGATGAGGATTTACAAAGTCGACCATTACAGAGCCTGTGCTACGAGTGCCATGCGCGATGCCTCGAACGGAAATGAAATCATCAGGCAGGTAAAGGAAACTTCGGGTATCAATATAGAGATCATCTCTGGTGACGAGGAAGCCACACTTATCTATGAAAACCATGTAGCAGAAGGGCTTGACAAAGAATTCTCCTATCTTTATATTGATGTGGGAGGAGGTTCTACAGAACTTACCTTTTACGAAAATGGAAAAATGGTTTATGAAAAATCCTTCAACATCGGAACCATCAGACTTCTGAACAATCTGGTAACGCCGGAAAACTGGCAGGAGATGAAGGAAGAGATTAAAGAAAATATTGTCAGCAAAAGACCTTTGGTTGCTATCGGTTCGGGAGGAAATATCAATAAGGTTTTCTCAATGAGCAAGACCAAAGACGGAAAACCAATGACCCTCGCCCATCTTAAAAAGGTGTACAAGGAATTTAACGAACTTTCCGTAGAAGAAAGAATGACAAAGCATACGCTTAGAGAAGACAGGGCTGATGTTCTGGTTCATGCTTTGAGAATATTCAACAATGTCATGTCATGGTCCGATATCAGCAGAATCTTTGTTCCTAAGATCTCTGTAGCAGATGGACTTATTCATAATATTTACAGCCAGCTTCACGAAAAAAAATAAGTTTCTGAAACAGTATAACTAAAAACCAGTTGATTAAGCAGCTGGTTTTTCTTTTTAAAAATATAGCATACTGTCTATTATATCATTTTCAGGAGCTATTTTCCGCTTTCCGCTCTATCTTTTTCGCCACCCACTCCTAGACCTTACCTATTTCATATGCCAAACAGAAAAAGGATGCCGCTGCAATCGGGGCTATAAGGTCAAATATACAACGGCACTCCCCTTCCCTGTTATTTCCAGCACCTTTATACCGCTCACCCATATATTCATAAGCCAAAAACTCAGATTCCTCTCAAAAAATATTGAAAAAATTTCTATCATCTACATTTTAAGAAGATGATTATCAATATTATCTTACAAAATATCGTTTTTTTTCTGTAAATTTAAAGTAATGCGAAATGGTAATACGTCATGCATAATATCAACAGAAAAAAATGAATCCGATCAAAATAATTCTTACGGGAGCAACCGGTATGGTAGGTGAAGGTGTTTTAATGGAATGCCTTGAAAATCCTGATGTTTCAGAAATCCTGAGTGTAAGCAGAAAACCTTCCGGAAAAAAACATGCTAAACTTAAAGAATATTTAATCCCGGATTTCATGGCTATAGATCTTCATGATGAACATCTGAAAGGATATGATGCCTGTTTCTTCTGTGCAGGGATCAGCAGCGTAGGCATGAATGAAACAGACTATACAAAGATTACTTATGATACGACCCTTCATTTTGCTCAGGCCGTTCTGAATCAGAATCCGGATATGGTATTCAATTATGTGTCAGGAGCTCAGACAGACAGCACAGAAAGCGGAAAACTCATGTGGGCGAGAGTAAAAGGCAGAACAGAAAATGCCCTAAAAAAACTGGGCTTCAGGAATGCTTTCAATTTCCGCCCCGGATTCATGAAACCCGTTGAAGGTCAAGTCCATGTAAAATGGTTCTTCAAACCTTTTATTTGGATTTTCCCTGTTTTTTTACCTTCAAAATCATTAACTTTACACGAAGTGGGCAGAGCAATGATCAATGCCGTACATAAAGGCTATCCAACGTCTGCTTTGGAAATTAGGGACATTAAAAACTTAACTATATGAGAGAAACGTTAAAAAGAATTGTTCTGGTCATTTTTGTACTACTGGTTCTGACTGCAATTTCAGGATTTTTCTACATGCAGAAAAATCCTCTCGACGGTAAAACATCCGTCAATAAAACATTAAATATCTCGGGAAACCATTCAAAATAAGTTAATAAGCAGAGACCGTCAATACGCTGGTTTTCAAATTGGAGATCTTGTTTTCTTCAAATTTCTGCCGTTTTATCATATTATCATTGTTACCCTTTAGTCTTTTCACAGTCATTGTTACCTTTTTGTTAAACATTTCTTAAAATTACATTAAAATACTTACAGCTTTTATAGTTCATTTTTGCATACATCTAATGCAAGTAAAAAATGATCAACAATTACCTATTAAAAGGATCTGTCATTGCCGCATTCTTCCTTCAGGGCGGACTTTTCGGACAGACACTTATCCATTACTGGAATTTCAACAATAATACGTCTGCAGCCTCTGTTACAACTCCATCTTCCACTTTAGTCAGCGGATCTCTTGCTGCCTTAGCCGGAGGAACCAGCCAAATAGATTTTGCAGGGGGTACCGGACAGAACTTCAGTGTTGATAATTTAAACACCAGAAACGGAGATGCCGCCGGAACCCATTTGAGATTTAATAATCCTATTGGGGGATCATTGCAGTTTAATCTTCCAACCACAGGCTATCAAAATGCTGTGGTAAAATTTACAACAAGAAGGTCTGGTCAGGGTGCAGGAACTCAGTCCTGGTTCTATTCTACGGATGGTACCACGTTTATTCCTTATCAAACAGTCAGTCCACAGGATGCCAACCCTCAGCTGGTTACCTTTGATTTTTCTGCAGTTGCAGGAGTTTCCAATAATCCCAATTTTAAATTAAAAGTAGAATTTTCTGCAACAGGAGGCGGAACAGGAGGTAATAACCGTTTCGATAATTTTACGATGGACGCCACTGCATCCGGAGGAGCAGATACTACACCTCCTTCTGTTACCTACCTTCCCGCTCACAACACAAATAATGCCTCCATTGCTGTAAATCCTTCTGTTTCCTTTAATGAAAATGTAAGACTTACAGACAATTCCGCGATCAACGATTCTAATGCACAAAACCTTGTAGATTTCCGTATCGGAAATGCTTCAGGGATTCCCGTTCCCTTTACAACAACTTTTATCAGTAATACAATTACAGTCATTCCAACTGTACCCCTTACTCCCGGACAGACCTATTACCTTGCTCTAAAGCCCAATACAGTAGAAGATCTGAGTGATAATGGAGTAACAGCGGTAACATCCAGCACCTTTACAACCGCCGGAACAACGATTTCTTTGGATAAGAATTTCATTAAAGTGAATGAAAATGCAGGAACACTTGCATTTAAGATCAATGTAACAAATCCTTCTGCAGCCAGCGTTAATCTTGTGGTAAAGCCGGCACCGTTCAGTACGGCAAACAGCAGCGACTTTACATTGGCTGATCAGACTATTAATATTACACCATCTACAACAAGCTATACCGTAAATATTCCGATCATTGATGATACACTGGAAGAACAGCAGGCAGAATACTTTGTAGTAAGCCTTGAAAATCCAACAGGAGCCACCATATCCGGAGATCAGACAGCAACAGTGTATATTGTGGACAATGACAAACCTGCACCGGTTCCTTCGGGACAGATCCAGCTGAATTACGTTGGAAGTTTTGACCCTTCAGGGAATAATAACAGTTCCACAGAAATTGTCATACATGATCCTTCTACACAAAGGTTATTTACGATCAGTTCCATCACCGATGTTTTTGACATTATCGATTTCACTAATCCAACAGCTTTATCTGTAGTTAAAACTGTGAATATGGCTCCATACGGAGGAATCACAAGCATTGCGGTTAAAAATGGTATCATTGCTGCCGCTTCTCCTAATGCCAATCCACAGCAGAATGGCTCTGTCGTTTTCTTTGATATTAACGGAAACTTCCTGAAACAGGTAACCGTAGGTGCCCTTCCAGACATGGTCGCTTTCACTCCTGACGGAACAAAAGTGATCACAGCCAATGAAGGAGAACCTAATGATGCCTACACCATAGACCCTGAAGGAACGATCAGCATTATTGATATTACAGGTGGTATCGGAAATCTCACCCAAACCAACGTCAATACACTGAATTTTAACAGTTTCGATTCTCAGACAGCTGCTTTAACAGCAACAGGGCTGAGAAAGGTAAGAACCAATAATACCCTTTCCCAGGATCTGGAACCTGAGTATATTACCGTAAGCTCAGACAGTCAGAAAGCCTGGGTAACGCTTCAGGAAAACAATGCAGTTGCTGAAATTAATCTGGCAACCAAAACAGTTTCCGGAATCTGGGGATTGGGTAAAAAAGACATGAGCCTTCCCGGTAACGGTTTCGATGCTTCAGACAACAACGGTGAAGTATTGATTGCAAACTGGCCTGTGAAAGCCTATTACATTCCTGATGCGGTTCAGAATTATAAAGTAGGTAATACCCAATATATCGTAACAGCCAACGAAGGCGATGAAAAAGATCTGTCGGGGTACAGCGAAAGAACAACGGTAGGAGCAAATACTTATACACTGGATCCGGTATTGTTTCCACAGTCATCTGTTTTAAAAGCATCCTATAATCTGGGGAGATTCAGGGTTTCCAGTGCTACCGGAAACTTTGATGCCGACTCAGATTTCGAAGAAATTGCAGCTTTGGGAGCCCGTTCGTTCTCTATTTTTAATGCAGATACAAAGCAGTTGGTGTATGACAGCGGAGATAAGTTTGAACGATACATTGCAGCGAATCATCCATTGCTGTTTAATGCAGATAATGAAGCTAACGGTGCTAAAAACAGAAGCCGTGCTAAAGGTCCTGAACCGGAAGGAGTTGCTTTGGCAGCTATCAACGGACAGACGTATGCTTTCATTACTTTGGAAAGAACAGGAGGGGTAATGGTTTATAATATTACTGATCCCAACAATCCTACGTTTACGGATTACAAGCATTCCCGTTCTACATCAGCTTATGGAGGTGACAACGGGCCTGAAGGCATCACTTATATTGCTCCGGGAAATACCACAACCGGAAAAGGCTATGTCATCATTGCTAATGAGATCAGCGGAACATTATCTATGTATGAAGTTGCTTCTCCTCCTACGTTAGGAACAGGTGAGGTAAAAACTGAGAAAGTAACCTTCAATGTATTCCCGAATCCTATAAATAAAGGAAACACATTGTATTTCAACAGAGCACAGGACTATGAACTGTATGATATGTCAGGAAAAATGCTCGGAAGAGAGAAAAATGCTTTGACCATAGACACTTCTAAACTTTCATCAGGAGTCTATCTTGTAAAAACGTCTGAAGGACATATAAAAAGGGTTATTGTAAAATAAGATATAATATATAATTGAGTTGATGGGGTCCCGGCTTTTCCGGGGCTTTTTTGTTTCCGTTAAATTCAATAGTTTTGATCCTGTACTAATACATGAAAATAACGAAAAAATGTTTGGATTTACCCTTGATAACAAAACGGAAGAGATTATAGCATATATTGATGAGGTTAAAAATATTGAGGGGTCAGGAGGAATCATGTGCCGTTCTATAAGGCTAATCAATATTGACCGTGTTTCCAATCTTATATGGGCTATTGAAAACTCTGCCAAAACCAGTGAGAACAATGGTTTTATTTGCTTTCTTGATGATGAAAAATCTATTGTAACCAGAACCTTCATAGGAAAGATTAAAATAATAAAGGTGAAAAAAAATACAGTTACGTTAACAGGACAGGTATGGTGTCATCCCAAAGGTTTTCACAAAGCTTGGAAAATGAAACTCAATAATGAAATTGCAAAGAAGAATACCTGGAAAACATTTGAAAAAAGTGAGTTGCAAGGCTGGCTTGTATATGCCCTTAGCATATCAAGAATAAATGAAATCAAAAAAGACATCAGTCTTCAGATTGACGGAAACGAATTCCATAATTTGGATAGTTTCTTTTGCATGTTAGGAGAAGAAATCCATGGGCCTGCAGGATATTTTGGAAGAAGTATTTATGCAATGTACGACTGTCTTCGGGGTGATTTTGGAGTAGAATCTATTTCAGAGTTAACCTGGCATAATCATCAGAAAAGTAAGAAACTATTTAAGACTAAATTTGATGAAATAATTCAGATTTTTGAAGAGTATAATATAAAAATTATTTTAAACTAAATAATTCGGGCGGAAAGCTTCGCTTTCCGCCCGATATCTATTTTTAATACATTGACATTATGCTTTCGGAACTTCAATTTCCGGGTTCATATCATCAAAATTCTTTTTTTCCTTCTTCTCAGGAACCGTTATAATTTCTGTTTTAACCTCATCCGGTCTTCCTTTTAAATACTCCGGTAAATTAAGACCAGCCATATTAAACAGGTCGTTAAGTGGTGGCACCGATTTCATCATTCCTGAAACGAAATTAGCGGTAGAGCCATTTCCATCATGTCCGTTTCCGCTGTCCCACACTGTAATTTTATCAATTTTGATGTTTTTAACTGCCTCAACCTGAGTTTTAACCAATTCAGGAAGCTTCTCAATTAAGAGTAACTGGAAGGCACTGTTGGTATCACCTCCTGCAGCCTGCACGATCTTGTCATACCCCTGAGCCTGCTTGGTCAGGATTTCATAAAGACCTTTTGCTTCTGCCTCCATTTTCGCAAAAATAGCATCAGCCTCCCCTTTTGCCTGTAATCTGATTTTTTCGGCTTCTGCTTCAGCATCAATAATTGCTTTCTGTTTGGCAATTTCTGCGTGTACAACAATATTGGCCTGTTGTGTAGAACGCTCTCTTTCCCCTCTCGCTACTTCCGCTTTCTGTTCCGCAAGGTAAGATTCTTCCAAAGAACGTGCAGCCTGTACTTTTTCTGCGGCTGTTGCAATTCTTAATGCTTCTGCTTCTTTCTCTCTTCTTTCCGCATCAGAATTGGCAATGGTGATCTTAGCTTCATTTTCCCCTTTTACGGCGATAGAGTTCGCCAATGAAGTGGCAATTCTTGATTCTTTTGCAGCTTCCGCCTTACCAATGGATTCATCCTTTATGGCAGATGCAATACTGATTTCCTTATCTTTTTGGGTGATCGCAATTTTTACATCGCGGTCTCTTTGTGTTTCGGCGATCTGAGTATCTTTTTCCCTGTCGGCAATCGCTTTCCCGGTTTCCCCGATCTTAGTCTGTTCTGCCACACTGATGATCGCTTCGTTAATAGCTTTAGCCGCTGCTTCTTTACCTAAAGCTTCAATATATCCTGATTCATCTCTGATATCCGTAACGTTGACGTTGATCAGCTTTAAACCAATTTTCTTTAATTCCGTATCTACGTTTTTGGAAATATTATCTAAGAATTTATCTCTGTCTGAATTGATCTCTTCAATCGTCATGGTGGCAATCACCAAACGAAGCTGACCAAACAGGATATCTTTAGAAAGCTCCTGGATCTGTTCCTGAGCGAGTCCCAATAACCTTTCTGCTGCATTTCCCATAGAATCCGGTTCTGTAGAAATAGCGATCGTAAATCTACACGGAACATCCACACGGATATTTTGTCTGGATAACGCATTGGTAAGATTGGCCTCGATAGAGATCGGTTTCAAATCAAGGTATGCAAAATCCTGAATCACAGGCCATACAAATGCACCTCCTCCGTGAATACATTTGGCAGAGCTGCCACCTGTTTTACCGTAGATAACTAAAATTTTATCCGACGGACATCTTTTGTACCTCGAAATAAGGGCCAAAAATGTGACGAACAGTACAAGTACAATAACTAATGTAAGAATAAGACTTCCTGGTATTGCCATAAATTATTTTATAAAATGGTTGATAATGAATTAAATTTTTGAAACGACAAGGATCTTGTCGTAGATGTAAGTTACCCTCACCGAATCACCGGACTGGATTTTTTCTTTTTCTTCCGTCATCGCGGGAAGTTCATGACTGGTACCATTCACAGAAATGGTGATTTTTCCTTTACCACTCATATCTGCTGGAATGGTAAGGTATACCTCTCCTGCCCTTCCGATGAGATTCTCCATCTTAAATGTATTGTCTTCGGTAAGTTTTAGAATCTGAAGAATAAGAATGAAGAATAAAAATATAAACCCCGCTCCGACGAGCACTGCAACAAAAATCAGTAATGATTTGCTTCCTATTGAGTTGTAGAATGCTACGCCACTCCATCCGAATCCTAAAAGAAAGTTGATGAGGTTTCTGAAAGAAAATAACTGAAAAGGACTGTCAGCATGGCTGTCTCCACTAAAATCAGAATGCATAACGTCTCCGTGGCTTCCTCCAACAAAAGTGAGAACCGTTTGAATTAAAAAGATAAGGCTGGCTGCTATAGCCGTATACCAAAACCCTTGTTGAAGAGGCTCTAAATTTTGAAGAAATTCAAACATATGCTGCGTTTTTAACAAATATACTTAAAAAAAACTAACATTTTAAACCTAAAATAATAAAAAAAGATCAGCTCTTTTTAAGGAATACTATTTCATTAATTATCGGGGATATCAGGTAAAATATCATGTTTCAAACTGCATCAGTTTTCGATAACTTCGCCGCTTTACGATAACTATGAAGAAAATTTTTACAAGCGTAGCATTGATGTCCGTTTTTTATATGAATATCAATGCTCAAACTATCAATTTAGATACATCTTTTGGAAACGGCGGGATTGCCTCATTTCCATTAACAGGAGAAGCAGATGATCTTAAGATTTCATTAAGTACTGATCATAAAATTCTTGCTTACGGAAAAGATATTGCTGCATCCGGTACTACCAATCCAAACAGGATATATAAATTAAATCTTGACGGAAGTTTAAATACAGGTTTCGGAAATGCCGGAATACTTACCCTTCCCAATTATGTGAGTGATTTTAATGTCTTAACTCAGGGAAATGATAAAATTCTTGTGACATTCCAGAAAACTTCAAATGACAGTTCTTCCGAAATAAGTATTTTGAGATATGATCTTAATGGTATTTTGGATACAGGTTTTGGCAATAACGGCGAATTTAAAATTCCTTTCAGTGGGACCAATGGTTTTAGATATCAAAATACGGTCGTCCTTCCTGATCATTCTATTCTTCTGGCAACCGGAGCTCAATTTATAAAATTGTCTTCAAATGGAATTATCGATACATCTTATGGAGTTAATGGAAGTATCAATCAGCCTAACAGTGGGAATATTCAGCTTTCCAATTCTCACATTCTTGCTTTTTATGACACTAAGATTGATAAAATCAGTACCACTGCAACACCGGTAAGTACCTTTGGGACCAATGGAACTTTCACCTACCCGGATTCAGGAAGTTATTATTCAAAACAGGCCTCAGATAACAGCATCCATACTTTAGATCTGGATGGTAACTCATTCTACAAAATCAATTCTGCTGGAAGTACTTCCAGCCTCATGTCATTGACTGATGACAATAACACTCTTGATTTCTACAGCAATTTTGACACAACGGGAAATAAACTTTATTTCGTAGGGACAGCATCAACGGACAAACCCTTTATCGTAAGCTATGATACTTCAGGCAGTCTGATCCCTTTGAATGCTCAAAACTCTTATAAAGAAACAGCTCTTGCACAGGGAAATTACACGTCAGTTTTAGCAAAAGACAATGTGATTTATGTGGGAGGAGACAAAAAGGATCTGTCAACCAATACATGGTACTATGTAGTTGCAAAGTATAATGTATCAGCATCCAGCCTATCGGTTAATGAAGTTCATTCTGAAAATTCCATTTCGTTTGAAAATCCTGCCGGATCAAATTTGGTGTATACTACAAAAGAGAAAATAAGAAAAATCGAGTTCTATTCTGCCGACGGAAAATTGTTGAAAACGATAACTGAAAACAATTCCAATATTTCAGACCTTACAAAAGGCGTTTATTTTCTAAAAACTGAATTGGATCACGGAACAATAATAACAAAGAAGCTGATCAAAAACTAATATGGTAAAGAAACTCGTTTACCAAACGATGCCAGTTTAAAAATGTAAGGCTTGGATTATAATCTGAGCCTTTTTTAATAGGTCCTAAGGATTTCATTAAAATATTTTATAATGTTTTAATGAAGAATGGGCAGTAAGCATTCCATACTATTCTGGTAAAAATCCTTAAAACTATAAACTTCCGCCAGAATTCTATAACAACATGCCCGGGATTAGATCTAATTTTATCCCGCGAAATGAAAAGAGTATTCCATTTATTTTTCCTTCTTCTTTATGTCATAATTTCTTCTGGATTTACGACAAGCAAACACATCTGCAAAGAAAATTCAGGTGAAATCCATGTGGGGCTGAAAAACCTTTCTGATATGGACTGCCCAAAATGCAGTACCAATAAAGAAAAAAACCATGTAAAATGCTGCAAGCTGGAAGTAAAAAGGGTATACCGGGCAGACAATCTTACCTCCTCTCGCACAAACTTACCCGTTAAGTTTCTCTCAGCTTCCATTCCTTATCATAATTTAGGGACGGTCTTCGAAGTTTCACCTGTTTATTCAGAAAAAACTTCCTCTCATTTCGATTTCGCCAACGATCATCTCAATTACCCCTCCCTATTCATTCTCCATTGCGTTTATAGAATTTAGAATCGTATTGAATTGTATCATCCCAAATCCGGGATCCTATTTTCAATATTCATTCTAAATCAATCTTATGAATTCAAAATTTAATGCCCTCATTATACTGCTGGGCTGCCCCGCCATTTTCCTTGGGCAGCAAACCGGCCTGGAAGATGTATTGATGAAAGCCGGGAAAAATTACCAGTCCATCAAAAAAAAGGAAGTGAATATCAAAGCTTCCCATGAACGCCTTACTCTTCAAAAAACGTATTATCTGCCGGAAGTCACTCTGATGGCACAACAGAACTTCGGAACCATCAATGCGCAGAATGGACCGATGTACAGCCAGGGAGGACTCGGAGTAGCTTCTACTTCAATGCCATTGCCGGATCAGAACTGGAATGCTGCATTTGGAAGTTTATATCTGGCCAATATCAACTGGAATGTCTATACATTTGGACGGCTGAAAACTAAAGAACAGCTGGAAACTGCTGACGTGGAAGTTCAGAAATCTGATCTCAATCAGGAAATTTTTCAGCATCAGATCAAAGCGGCCGGAGCCTATTTCAACCTGCTTGTAAGCCAAAGGCTGGAACATGTGCAGCTGGAAAACCATAAACGTTCTGAGGTGATCTATACCATTGCCAAAGCAAGAGCTGAAAGCGGATTAATTCCTGAAGTGGATGCCTCACTCGCAAAAGCAGAAATGTCCAATGCACAAACCGCCATTATCAATGCCAATGATCATGTTCTTGAGTATAACAAACAACTCGCTGATCTTTTAGCTGAAGACTTCACCGGCTATCAATTGGATCATTATTTCAGTGAAAATATTCCTATAACCACATCGGAGGTTTCTTCATTGGAAGCTCATCCTAATATGATGTTTATTTCTAAAAAAATCAATAAGAGTAAGTTTCAGGAGGCCCATCTCGTTACTAAAGGACTGCCTTCTCTTTCTCTTTTCGGAGTTTTTCAGGGGCGTGGATCAGGCTTTGGATGGAATTATGTTCAGGATAATTCCGCTTATTCTCCTTCTTATTTAAAAGGAGCCGGTGTAGACCGTATGAATTACATCTTTGGATTTAATATAAGCTGGAATCTCACCGATTTTTACAGGAACAGCTCAAAAGTCAATGAACAGAAGTTAATGACTGAAGCTCTGAATTTTGATCATCAATTGCTGCAACAGGAATTGACCAATCAGCAGCGTCTCGCAGAATCAAAATTCAAAAATGCTCTGGCCAAGGTCACAGAAGCCAAAGTACAGATGGAAGCTGCCACAGATGCTTATCATCAGCAGAAAGCCTTATATGAAAACGGATTAACCACTATTGTGGATTTTACGCAGGCTTTATATCTGCTGAACCGGGCTGAGATTAATTATGAAATTGCGAAAAACAATTCTTGGCAGGCCACCGTACTTATTGCCGCTTCCAAGGGAGATATTTCAATCATTACCAAAGCTATTATTCACTAACTAAAAAAACTGAAAAATGAATCTTATAAAGTTTGCATTACGCAGACCGATATCTGTAATGGTATTGGTTCTGGGCCTGCTGTTCTTCGGAATCAAGGCAGCCAAAGATGTAAAAGTAGATATTCTTCCGGAGATGGATCTTCCGGTCGTTTACGTAGCCCATTCTTTTAATGGATACACTCCGCAGCAAATGGAGGGATATTTTACGAAAATGTATGTTAATATGCTTTTGTTTACGAACGGGATCAGAAGTATAGAATCTAAAAATACGCAGGGACTGACCCTTATGAAGGTTAATTTTTATGAAGGAACCAATATGGGAGAAGCGATTGCCCAGATCAATGCCCTTTCTACCCGTTCACAGGTATTTTTACCTCCGGGAGCACCGCCTCCATTTATCATCCGGTTTGACTCTTCTTCACAGCCAGTGGGACAACTGGTTTTCCGAAGCAGTACGCAGACCAATAATCAGCTGCAGGATATTGCGAATTTCAATGCAAGACCGTTCTTAATTGCTATTCCCGGACTGACAACTGCTCCGCCGTTTGGAGGGAGTCCGCGAACCATAGAGATCAATGTAGATCCCTACAAACTTCGTGCACACAGCTTATCTCCTGAACAGGTAGTGGAAGCCATCAGCCGTAACAATATTACTTCTCCTTCGGGAAATGTTTATATCGGTGATACGAATTATTTAACTCCAACCAATAATACCGTGAAAAAAGTGGAAGAACTTGGAGATATTCCACTTTTTAAAGGCACGGCAGATAATGTCTATATCAGGGATGTTGCAACGGTGAAAGACGGAGCTGATATTGCAACCGGTTATGCTCTGATTGACGGAAAACGTTCTGTTTATATCAATATTGCAAAAGCCAGCAATGCTTCCACGCTGGAAGTGGTGAATAAACTTAAGGAAGCTTTACCGAAAATTCAGCGGAATATGCCTGAAGGAGTACAAATCTCTTACGAATTCGACCAGTCGGTTTATATTTCCAATGCTTTAAAAAGTCTGATCGTAGAAGGGATTCTCGGAGCTTTACTGACAGGATTGATGGTAATGCTTTTCCTTAATGACCGTCGTGCTGCACTGATTGTAATTCTTACCATTCCAATATCCATTATTTCCGGGGTATTATTTTTAAAACTATTCGGACAGTCGATCAATATTATGTCTTTATCGGGTCTGGCACTGGCTATTGGAATTTTAGTGGATGAAAGTACGGTAACGATCGAAAATATTCACCAGCATTTTGCAATGGGCAAAACCAAAGCAAGGGCCATTTGGGATGCCTGTAAAGAGATTGCTTTTCCAAAATTGCTGATCATGCTGTGTATTCTGGCAGTTTTCGCTCCCGCACTGATGATGAGCGGAATTCCCGGATCTCTGTTTATGCCTTTAGCGCTGGCCATTGGCTTTTCTATGATTGCATCTTTTGTACTTTCACAGACATTTGTTCCTGTGATGGCCAACTGGATGATGAAGCACGATCCAAAAACCTGTGAAAACCATAAATCAGATTGGTTCAGCAGTTTTCGTGACCGTTTTGCAGGTTTTCTGTCTTCATTAATGAAACAAAGAAAAATCATTGTCAGCATAAGTCTTGCTGCTGCTTTAGGTATTGGATTTGGGCTTTATCAGATCACAGGGAAAGATGTTCTTCCATCAGTCAATTCACGACAATTCCAGGTCCGGATAAAAGCTGCAGAAGGAACTAGGATCGAAGTCACTGAAGTAAAAGTGAAAAAGTTTCTGGAGCATCTTAAAAGTAAAGTCGGGAAAGATAATATTGCCATTTCTTCCGTCTTCATTGGACAGCATCCTTCTACATTTGCGGTAAGCCCTATCTATTTATACAATGCCGGGCCTCATGAAGCATTAATGCAGGTTGCTTTAAAAGAATTTAACGGAAATTCAGATGAGCTGAAGGATGAACTCAGATCATATTATAGAGAAAAAATGCCGGATCTGCAGATTTCTTTTGAACCTATAGAACTGACGGAAAAAATTCTTAGTCAGGGAGCCAATAATCCGATTGAAGTAAGGGTTTCAGGAATGATGAAAAAGATGAACCGTATGTATGCTGAAAAACTTTTAGTCAAGTTAAAAGAAATTGAATATCTGCGTGACCAGCAAATTCCTCAATCGATGAATTATCCTGCCCTGCAGATCAATATAGACAGGGTTCGCGCTGCACAATTAGGTCTGGATGCTCAGGATATTTCGAAATCACTGGTAGCGGCCACGTCTTCCACAAGATATACGAATAAAAATTTCTGGGTTGGAGGTATGATGGGAATTGCCTATGATGTACAGGTTCAGATGCCGCAAAATATCCTCAACAGTAAAGAGGAACTTGCCAATCTTCCCCTTTCTAAAAATGCTGAAAGGCCTGTATTAGGGGATGTCGCCTCTATCACCTCAACAAAAGAATTGGGCGAAAGCTACAATCTTGGAACGATGGGTTATACCACCGTAACGGCAAATACCCACAAAAAAGATCTGGAACAGGCTTCAAAAGATGTAAAAAAAGCAATTGAGTCACTGGGTGAACTTCCTAAAGGGGTCAATATTGAAGTAGCCGGAATGGCACCTGTCCTTGATGATACTCTAGACAGTCTGGCTTCGGGACTTCTCATTGCTATTGTAGTCATCTTTCTGATGCTGTCTGCCACTTTTCAGTCTTTCAGGGTATCACTGGTTATTTTAACTACCGTTCCTTTTGTGATGGTAGGATCATTAACGCTGCTGAAACTGACAGGTTCAACGCTAAATCTGCAATCGTATATGGGACTGATCATGTCAATCGGAGTTTCTATTGCCAACGCTGTTTTACTGATCAGTAATGCTGAAACGATCCGGAAATCTACAAACAATGCCCTGGAAGCGGGAATTGAAGCTGCAAAACTGCGTATCCGCCCTATCATTATGACCACTCTGGCTATGGCTGCCGGTATGTTTCCTATGGCGATAGGTTTCGGAGAAGGAAGTGATCAGGTTTCGCCTTTGGCAAGAGCCGTTATCGGCGGACTGATTTTCTCCACATTCTCTGTACTTGTCATCCTTCCGTTGGTTTTTGGGTGGATGCAGAAAAATGTAGGTATTATTTCCCCATCTCTCGATCCTGAGGACGAAGAAAGTATCCATTATTTAAATCCCAACGCATAATTTTTACATCAATGAAAAACATTATATACACAGCTATTACAATAGGTCTTCTAAGTATTCCTGCTTCCTGTAAAGAAGAAAAAACAACGGACATTTCCAAAGAAGCGAAACCGATGATGATGCACAGCATGGAAACTGTGGAGATCAAAAAAAGCAATCCTAAAGTGGAACTGAAGCTTGCGGGTGAACTGATTCCGGATCAGGAAACTGCTTTATTTGCAAAAATACCGGGTTACGTAAAAAAGATCAATGCAGATATCGGCTCCTATGTGAGTGCGGGACAGGTTTTAATGATTCTGGAAGCCCCGGAGATCCAGTCACAGGCAGCCAATGCTAAAGCAAAATGGCAGGCACAGGAAGCGATCTATGCTGCAACAAGATCAAATTATGACAGAGTGTACAGAGCAAATGAAACAAAAGGTGCTATTGCAAAAGATGCACTGGATCAGATCACCGCAAGAAAACTGTCTGACCAGGCGCAGGTAAACGCAGCAAAATCAGCATACCGTGAGCTGCAGGATATTAATCAGTATCTGATTGTTCGCGCGCCATTCAGCGGAATTATTACGGAAAGAAATGTCGATTTGGGTGCTTACGTAGGTCCTAACGGCGGAGCTCCGCTGATGGTCATCCAAAATACGTCCAAACTTCGCCTGAGTCTGTCTGTTCCTGAGGCGAGTGTTCAATATCTTAAAACGGGAGATACCATTTCATTCCGTATCAATGCAATTCCGGAGAAAAGTTTTAAAGCAAAAATTTCAAGGAAATCAGGTTCGCTGGATGTGAAGCTGCGTTCGGAAAAAATTGAAGCTGACTTTATTAATCATTCAAGGGAACTAAAACCGTTTATGATCGCAGAATCTGTGATCTCTCTCCAAAATCAGGAACCTACTTTTTTTATTCCAAGATCAGCATTGGTAGAAAGTAATATGGGAATTTATATAATCAGGAATGAGGGAGGAAAAACGCAATTTGTGCCTGTGAAAAAAGGAAGAATACTCAATGATATGATCGAAGTTTTTGGAGAACTAACCGAAGGCGACAGGATCATCAAAAAAGGAAGTGAAGAAATTTTAGAAGGAAGTTTAATTAAATAACATCAACAATGAAAGCAATATTCAGAAACACATTCATCATTATTTTCGGATCTGCCATTATATATGCGTGTGGCAAGGAGACAACCAAAAGCAGTCCGCAACCAGAACCACAACCTGTACAAAAAGAACAGCCTGCAGCATCTTCAGGAAAATACAAAAAAGGCGATCAGGTACCCAATGAAACGGTCTGTATGGTCAACAATGCTTATATGGGCAAAAAGCAGATGGAAGTTCCCTATGATGGAAAGATATACTATGGCTGCTGCGAAATGTGTGTGGAAAAGATTCCCAACGATCAAAGCGTGAGGGAAGCAGTAGATCCTCTTAGCGGAAAGAAAGTAGATAAAGCCAATGCTTATATTGTCATGATCAGTGATGAAGGAGAGGTAGCTTATTTCGAAAACGAGGAAAACTACAAGAAGTTTTTAGCACAAAATTCATAATCTATATTTTTTTAATCTTGTTTTTAAGGCCTGGTAATTTATTTATCAGGTCTTTTTTTGCCTTTCAATGACAAGAATAATAAGTTGTCTGATCAGTACAATAAAAGCTTCCTGATCTGTCGGATATTTTATGCTGGTGCTCTGAAATCAGAACAAAAAAAGACAGGCTGAAAAACCTGTCTTTAAAAAATATTTCTTGTAATTTTTTACTCTACATTGATTACTTTTTGAATCTCCGGAGCATGTTGCTTGATGGTATTTTCAACGCCCAGTTTAAGGGTTGAGAAATTCAGCGAACATCCGGAACAGTTACCCAAAAGTTTCACAAAAACCTGGTTATCCTTCACGTCAATAAGCTCGATATCACCTCCATCCTTATTAAGGAACGGTCTGATGCTTTCCAGAGCTTCCATTACTCTCGTTACTGTATCTTCGTGTGTTATATTTGTTTCCATATTTCTTTAGTTCAATTCGGCATTTTTCAAACTTAATTGAAAATAATTATTTTTTAGCTTTCGGCGAGCATCCTGCCATGGTCGAAATCTTTACAGCTTCTGTAGGTGGAAGATTTTTGTTTCTTTCCAACAGACTTTCTACCATTTTTCTCGCAGTTTCAGTGTAGATTTCTGCAATTTTAGAGCCTTCCTGAAGCGCTGCAGGTCTTCCGACGTCTCCAGCCTCTCTGATACTCTGGATCAACGGGATCTCTCCCAATACCGGAATCCCCAGATCTTCAGCAAGATACTGAGCTCCCTGCTGTCCAAAGATGTAGTACTTATTATCAGGAAGTTCTTCCGGCGTAAAATACGCCATATTTTCGATTAATCCAAGAACCGGAATATTAATACTTTCCATCTGGAACATCGCAATACCTTTTCTAACGTCAGCTAATGCTACGTGCTGAGGTGTACTTACGATCACAGCACCTGTTACAGGTACTTCCTGAATGATGGATAAGTGGATATCTCCTGTTCCCGGAGGAAGGTCGATCAATAAAAAGTCAAGTTCGCCCCAAGCTGCATCTCTGATCATCTGATTCAGTGCCTTTGAAGCCATCGGGCCTCTCCATACTACCGCTTGATTAGCACCTGAGAAATATCCTATAGAAAGCATTTTCACGCCATAATTTTCAATAGGTCTCATTTTACTTTTTCCGTCAACTTCTACAGAAATCGGTTTTTCACCTTCTGTATCAAACATGGTAGGAACAGACGGCCCATAAATATCGGCATCCAGTATTCCTACTTTGAAACCCATTTTAGCTAAGGTAACTGCCATATTTGCAGAAACTGTAGATTTTCCTACCCCTCCTTTTCCGGAAGCAATAGCAATAATATTCTGAATTCCCGGAATCTGCTTACCTTTAATCTGGCTTTGCTGAATCTCACTTGGTTCCGGAGAAACAATTTTAAGTTTCAGATGAATGTCTTCTCCAAACTCACTGGCAAAAGCCTGCTTCATCGCTGCTTCCAGCTTTTTCTTTTCGTGCATGGCAGGAGAATGAGCAGTCATGTCAATATAAACATCATCACCCATGATCTGAAAGTTATTCACCAAATCATCTACCTCTATCTCTTTAAGGAAATCTTGAACCTTTTCTTTCGTCAACATACTAAATATAAATTGTTCACAAATTTACGGATTTTTTCGATAATTTAGAATCAATAAAATCTATAACTCCATATCATAAATAAGATTACAAAACAGACGCTCTTCAATTTCTTATCTCCATCTTTAAAATACAGTTTCACCATTCTAAAATATTCCTTATGAATTCCAGTCCTTATCCCTCTAAATATTCCTCTCCCAAAGGTATTTTCACACTTGGAAAAACCAGATTCAAATGGTATAATCTTGCAGAAGATCCTGCTGCTGTTTCATTCCAGGATATTACCAATGCCAAGATCTGCATAGAAAATGCCGAAGAAAAATTTCAGAATATAAATGATCTTGGATTTGTTATCATGCACAGATGTGGCGAAAAGTATCTGCTGCTGGTCTGTACATGGAGAAGCGAGAACGAACTCTGGGAAAGTGTTTATTATGACGGCTCGGGAACATTTGAAGTCTGGGACAGAAATACAGTTCACCTCCCGACGTATTGTGTATGGGAAATGGGAATTGTATATCATGAGTCCAAAGTCTGGAAAAAATTTTTAGGAACCGACCGCACAGAAACTCACCAGCAGGATTATTTAAATGATACTTTTGATGGAGAAGTTTAAATATTACCGATCACATTTTCATTGGTATGGCTGTAAATTCTTATATCAGCAAAGCATAAAAGTTCTTTCAATGCTTGAACGGATTGAGATTAACAGAGTAAAATTCCTGTCAGGAAAAAACAACCTTCTTTATTTCTTTTGAACACGATCTCCGTTTCATCAATAGAAAGAGACTTTAGTTTAACAAATCCATTACCACTCACGTGGCTTGAGTCAAAACCTACATTCATACACAGACACCTCCTGAATTCCATATTCAAGAACGAATGAAAACATCTTCCGGGAAAGCAATCTTTTTTAATTTGCCCTGTTTTTCTCATCAAATTTCACATTACGGTCAGTCCCTTTTACTTTTTTATTTCCAAAAGTATACGTCGCCGATAAAGTAAGCCTTCTCGCATCATAATAATTATTGTAATAATGGGTGCCTGTTGTATAATAGATTTCTCCACGGCTCCTGCCCTGTTTAAAGATATCTGAAACCAACAGATTCATCTGCAGCGTTTTCTCCATAAGGCTCAATTTAAGCCCGGCGGTAACAAGTCCTGCATAATTCATGTAGGAATTCCCCGAATTGGAAGGCAGCCGGAACCAATAGTTAAACATCATCTGTACAGTTTTGCTTTTGTTAAGTGACAGGTTGTTCTGAAAATCAAAACTATAGCTGTTTCCTTTTCTTGATGCAGCATCGGTATCAAAAACTTTAGTTTCCATATAAGACAGATCAGCAGAATAATTAGCTTCCCAGAATTTAAAGAAAGTATCAGAATAATTTACGGTAGCTCCCATACTGTTCTGATTATAATAATTGGCAAAAGTACTGATCCTGTTTTCCCCCTGAAGATTCACCAACTGGCTGAATGCTTCTACCGTTCTCTGGAAATAAGCAGTGGTTGACAGCTTTCCTTTATACACATGTGAAATCTCAAAATTATGGTTGATAGAGGGTTTCAGTAAAGGATTTCCGGTAAAATAAGAATTGACATTGATATACCAACGGTAAGGATTAATCGCACGGAATCCTGGTCTGTTGATCCTTTTGGAATAGTTTAAATTGAAAGTATTATTCTCATTGCTTTTATAAGTGATATAAGCCGTAGGAAAGAATTTACCGTAAGAATTTTCTGTCTGCTGCCCTGAGGTTAAAGAATGACCATTCACTGTGGAATACTCATAGCGAAGTCCTGCTTTTGCCGACCATTTTTCACTGAACGTTTTTTCAAAACTGGCATAGGCTGCATAGTTTTTCTCGTTGTACTCAAATACATTGCTTTTTAAAGGATCTGTAATAAAACTTCCATTCGTGAGATTCTGGTAAGAAATATTTGAATTGTTGTCAAAATTGGTGAACTTAACTCCTGTTTCCACCTTTGCAAATTCATACGGAAGGGTAAGATCAGCCTGCCCCGAATAAATTTTATAATCAACGGAAGAAGGTGTTCTCACTACAAAACTGTCCCCCGAATTTTCCATCGTGGTAAAATCAATCATGCTCTTTGGACTATTGGAGAAATAATTTCCTGTAATGCTCAGTTTATGATTCAGTCTTCCAAATTTGTGATCGTAGTATGCACTTATGGTTTGCTGCTGGTTTCTGGCACGGTGTTCCGCATAAGTAGACAGTGTACTTGTATACATTCCATCCTGAAAATAATTGGAAGTATTCTGAACATCCATATTGGAATGACTGAACCCATAATCGTAAATAAACCCAACATTGGATTTGGCATTGAGCTGATAGTCAACACTTAAATTAGCCCCAAGCCCGTCACCGAAATCTCTCCTGTTGTCCGAGCTTTTAAGACCGTCTGCGCCTTCTATTGTATAGTTTTCGTAGGAATGTTTTTGAGTATCATACTGTCTTAATTTCAATGATGAACGCAGTTTTTCATTCTGATAATTGACTGTTATATTGTTTGAAACCCCGGTATAGGTCTGTTGCTGAAGGCTCGTGGTCACACTTCCGTTCCAGCCCAGATTTTGGTTTTTCTTTAAAACAATATTGATGAGTCCGCTGTTTCCCTGGGCTTCATATTTTGCGGGAGGTGTGGTAATCACTTCAATCTTTTCTATATTTTCAGATCTCAGACTCTTAAGATAAGTAACAAGTTCACTTCCTGAGAGATTCAGCATTCTTTCGTTGATCATTACTGCTACTCCACTTTTTCCTGCGATTGAAATTCCTGCATTATCATCCACTTTAAGCAAAGGCGTCGTTGACAATGCTTCGGCACCATCCATTCCCTGAGAAGCAACAGAGTTGGATACATTAAAAATGAGCCGGTCCGCTTTTCTCTCAATAAGCTTTTTTCTGGCAGTAAGAGTAACTCCTTCAATCTGCTTTTCCTCTTTTTTTTCAAGGAAAAAGTCTTGCTTCATTTCCCCGTTTACGCTAATATCCACAGTTGATATTTCTCTTCCGTCCTGGATCAATTTTATATTGTAATTTCCGTTATCGGGAAGTTTTAAAGAATAATTTCCTTTATCATCTGAAATAGCGGTTTGTCTGATTGTATCTTTTACGGCTATGATTTCTATATATGAAACAGAATTTCCCGTCTGTGTAATCTTTCCTGTAATACTCTGCGAAAAACCAAGAACCGGAAGCAGCATGATCACAGAAACTAATATTTTCTTCATGTATTTTGTAGTAATAGTTTTCAATAAGACAATTCCTGACTTTCTTTTATTACATTCCGTTCTGCTGTTTTTTCAATATATTCGTTGGTATAAAATTATGATATGAAAAAAAGACTGGCAGTTTTCTCATTATTCATTGCCCAGATCATATATTCCCAGAATTATTCTCAATATGTAAATCCTTTTATAGGAACCGGAGGCCACGGCCATACTTTTCCGGGAGCTACTGTTCCCTTCGGAATGGTACAGCTTTCTCCCGATACCAGGATAGACGGAAGCTGGGACGGATGCAGCGGATATCACTATTCAGATTCTGTGATCTATGGTTTTTCACATACGCATCTCAATGGAACAGGGGTTTCTGATTACGGAGATATTATGCTGATGCCTACAATGGGAAATGCAAGCTTAAATAGCAAAGACTATTCTTCCAAGTTCTCACATAAAAATGAAAAAGCATCGGCAGGATTTTATTCAGTTAAATTAGATAAAAACAATATCGATGTCCGCCTGACTACGACCAAAAGAGTCGGTTACCACGAATATACTTTTAACAATTCAGGAAAAGCCAATATCGTTCTTGATCTCAACCACAGGGACAAATTACTGGAAGGAGAAGTGAAGATTATTGATGATAAAACCATTGAGGTGTTCAGAAGAAGTGAGGCCTGGGCAACCAATCAGTATGTCTACGCCAGAATTGAGTTTTCAAAACCGATGAAGATCTCTAAAAAAGAGGTTGACGGCAGACATGAAGACCTTTTTTTTTCCGGAACAAAACTGGCACTGGCATTTTCAGCTGATGTTAAAAAAGGTGAAAAGATCAGCGTAAAAGTTTCCATTTCTCCGACAGGTTATGAAGGAACGGAAAAAAATATGCTGGCAGAAGGTAAATCCAATGATTTTGAAACGATAAAAAAACAGGCAGAAACCGACTGGAACAGGGAGCTTTCAAAAATTGAAGTTAAATCTGATGATCAAGATAAACTTTCTGTTTTCTATACAGCCCTTTATCACGTTTTTACCCAACCGAATATCAATATGGATGTAGATGGAAGATACAGAGGTCGTGATAACAAACTTTACACAACGAATGGATTTGATTATTACTCTGTCTTCTCGCTTTGGGACACGTTTAGAGCTGCTCATCCACTCATGACCCTGATTGACAGAAAAAGAACAGCAGATTTCATCAATACTTTTATCAAACAATATGAGCAGGGCGGAAAACTTCCGGTTTGGGAACTGGCCTCCAACGAAACCGAATGTATGATCGGTTATCATTCTGTTTCTGTAATCGCAGATGCAATGGCCAAAGGCATCAAGGGATTTGATTATGAAAAAGCTTTTCAGGCATCTAAAAGTTCTGCTATGCAGGATATTTTTGGTTTAAATGCTTACAAACATAACAATTATATCAGTATTGATGATGAACACGAAAGTGTTTCCAAAACAGTAGAATATGCCTACGATGACTGGTGTATCGCACAAATGGCTAAGATTTTAGGCAAAAAAGAAGATTATCAAAACTTTATGAAACGTTCCCAGAACTGGAAAAATCTTTATAATCCAACAAGTGGCTTTATGCAGCCGAGAAAGAACGGAAACTGGTACGAGCCATTCGATCCAAGAGAGGTCAACAATAATTACACAGAAGGAAATTCATGGCATTATTCGTATTCTGTACAACAGGATATTCCCGGACTGATTGCTGCTCATGGCGGAACGGAAAAATTTGAACAGTTCATTGATGCTCTGTTCGAAGCACCAGATAAAACAACAGGCAGAGAGCAGGTAGATATCACAGGTCTGATGGGACAATATGCCCAGGGGAACGAGCCCAGCCATCACATTGCCTATTTGTACAACTATGTAGGAAAACCGGAAAAGACAGATGCCAAGATCAAATATATTCTTGATAATTTTTATAAAAACACTCCGGATGGACTCATCGGAAATGAAGACTGCGGGCAAATGAGTGCATGGTATATTCTGAGCTCAATGGGAATCTATGCAGTTACTCCCGGACTTCCGGAATGGCAAACGACAACACCTTATTTTGATGAGGTTAAAATTCATCTGGAAGATGGTACAACAAAAGTAATCACTAAAAACACCAGTAAATCTGAGCTTCAAAAACTGGGGTTTGAAAACAGCAGACCTGTGAAAGATTTCAAATATAACCAGCTTACCGCAGCACCGGTTATCGCGTCAGACAGGATCTTCGATTTCTCTGCGAAAGTGCAGATATCCCCACTGAATCCTGCGGATAAAGTCTATTACATGACCATGAATTCAGACGATGCCAATGTAAGAAAAACTTTCACCCCGTATAAAGGACCTTTTACCATCAGCAAAACCACCCAGGTTCTCGCCTATTCTGAAAGAAACGGAGAAAAGAGTTCTGTTACCGTTTCTCAGTTCAACAGAAGACCAAATTATTGGGATATTACCATCAACTCAAAAGCAACACCTCAATATACAGCTAACGGAAAACTGGCTTTGATTGATGGAATCAAAGGTGATGTGAACTGGAGAAAAGGGGAATGGCATGGCTACCAGGGACAGAATTTTGAAGCAATAATTGACTTAAAATCACCTCAGCAAATCACGAAATTATCCTCGACCTACCTTCAGGACAGCAAAGCATGGATTTTAATGCCTAAAAAAGTAGAATACTATGCCTCCATGAACGGAAAAGACTTTATCCTGTTGAAAACAATAGATCACAGTATAGATCCTAAAGATGAAAAAGTACAGATCAGAGATTTCGAAGCAGAAATTCTTCCGACCGAAGCCCGTTATATAAAAGTAAAAGCACATTACTACGGAAAACTTCCGAAATGGCATCAGGGAGCCGGTGGTGAGGCATATATTTTTATTGACGAGATTTCTGTGAAATAAATCGGGAAGAAGCTGGAAGTTAACATGAGTTTGAAGATTATAAAAAATTTCCCCTTTGAAAATTTCAAAGGGGAATTTTGTTTTATTAAGATGCTGAGCAAAATCTAAGCACCCTCTATTAATCAGATTTCGTAATCTTTTTAATTTATTCTTTCAGACCACTGCAACTGTTCAGGCAGTTCCATATCAGAAAATTCTATATGAATAACTCTTCTTCGTCTGCCATCAGTAGTTCTATTGGAACCGTGAAGCGTAAGCGGCTTCATGATCATAACACCACCCTTCTGTACATCGCAGAATTTCTCTGTTTCTGTTTTTAAGTCGATGGTTTCCGGTCTGCGGATTCCTTTGGTATGCGATCCCGGGATGACTTTCAGTGCTCCATTATATTCATCCGTATCATCCAGATGGATTCTGATAGTACAGATATTTTCCAGAATAGGCAGGGGCGGCTGTACAGCAAACTGATTTTTTTTTGTCGTCCATGATCCAAACCCCTCTATTTCCAGTTTTTTATCAACTGAAATGGTGAGATCCTGATGATAGGCAACATACCAATTGGAGGTTTCCGGTTTGTCAAAGTAAATACTTTTTATGGCAAAATATTTTTCTCCGAAGAGTTGTTTGACAATGGTTTTAATGGTATCGTTAAATATCAGATCCTTAGCTTCCGGAATCTCTTTCAGGAACTGTCTTACGGCAAAAAGATCATCAGATTTTCTGAAATTCTCTCTCGATGTATCTGCATTTCGAATGCACTTTGTTATCTTTTCAATCTCATCATCAGAAAAGACCGAATTGATTACGGTAAGGCCTTTTTCAAGGAAATATTGTTTATGATTCTGTATATATTGTTTTGTCATGTTTTGTTAAACTTCCTGAGGTGTATTTTCAAGCTGTCCTTCCCATTTGGAAACAGCGGAAGTAGCCAATGCATTTCCTAATACATTTGTCATACTTCTTCCCATATCACAGAAGTGATCGATCGGCAGAATCAAAGCGATTCCTTCCGGAGGAATTCCAAACATGGAACAGGTAGCCACGATGATTACCAGTGAAGCTCTTGGAACTCCGGCAATACCTTTTGAGGTAAGCATTAGTACTAAAAGCATTGTGATCTGCTGCCCCAATGTCATGTCAATACCATAAATCTGCGCAATAAAGATAGAAGCAAATGTCATATACATCATACTTCCGTCGAGATTAAATGAATATCCTAAAGGCAGAATAAAAGATACCACTCTGTTGTTGCATCCGAATTTTTCAAGCTCTTCCACCAATTTAGGGAAAACAGCTTCTGAACTGGTCGTCGAGAAAGCAATCAGTAAAGGTGCTTTGATTCTTTTAAGCAGTTCGAAAAGACGGTTTCCTAAGATCAGATAACCGACCAGTAAAAGTACCAGCCAAAGTACAGCCAGTGCAAAGAAAAAGTCTCTCAGATAAATAGCATATACTTTAAATATTTCGAACCCATTCATCGCCACTACCGCAGCAATAGCTCCTAAAACTCCAAACGGCGCAAACCACATGATGTAGCCAACCATTTTAAGGATAGCGTGGGCAATAATATCAAAAAGTTTAACCACAGGCTTCGAGTATTCTTCTCCCAAATTAGCAAGAGCTACTCCAAACATGATGGAAAAAATTACAATCTGAAGTACCTCATTGGTCGCAAAAGCTTCAAATAAACTTTTAGGGATCATGTGTTTTACAAAGTCTTCCAGTGAAAAACTTTTGCTGCTTTTAAGAAGATCTTCCGCAGCGGCAGCATCCTGAATCGGCAGTTTAGTTACATGGCCGGGTTCCAGCCAGTTCACAAGGATCAGTCCTATAAAAAGAGAAACCAGTGATGCGGAAATAAACCACAACATTGCTTTTGTTCCTACCCTTCCGATCATTTTGATGTCACTCATTTTGGCAATTCCCACCACAAGGGTCGTAAACACCAATGGTGCAATGATCATCTGTACAAGTCTGATAAAAACAGTTCCCAGCAGTTTGATATTCTTGGAAAAAGGTTCCGCACTTTCAGGATATTTTACGTGTACGATACCTCCGATTCCTACTCCCAGGATAAGCGCAATGATAATGGCTATAAAAAGTTTATTTTGTCCTTTCATATATATTGTTCAATTCCCACAAATATAACAGTTTTTCAATTGGTACAATATTTTGTCTTATTCCGGTTAAGTTTGGATTAAGTATATAATACATTAAAATTAAAACATTGATTTATAAAATATTGCAAAAAAATTAAGAAACATTTATTGATTTTTTATTCTTTTGGTACAAATTTTATTATTACATTTGATTGTATTAACAACATTATAAATATACAATATGAAAAAAACTATCGCAATGGCTGCCCTAGCTGTAGCTATATCTTTTGGAGCGGTTTCTTGTAAAAAGAAAATTTCTGATGCCGATCTTCAGACTCAGGCTACAACCATCGTAACTTCTAATCCCAATGCTACTGTTGAAGTAAAAGAAGGAGTTGCTCATTTAAGCGGAACTTTTGCTGATCAGCAGTCTAAGGATGCTATGATCACCAAGTTAAAAGCTATCAACGGAGTAAAAGAAGTAATGGATATGGCTACTGTAGCTCCTGCTGCAACTGCACCGGTAGAAACTGCATCTGCTGTAGATCCTGCAGTTCAGAAAAAAGTTCAGGACGCAGTTAAAGATTTCCCATCTGTAAAAGTGGAAGTTGTAAACGGACAGCTTACTCTAACTGGAAATGTTTCCGGCCTTCAGGCAAGAAAGATCAAAGAATCTGTAGATGCTTTGAAAATCGGAAAGTATAACAATAACCTAGTGGTAAAATAATTTTAAGATGAGTACATTACAAGATAAATATTCAAGTGTAGTTTCAGCAGCACAGTCTGCAGGAATCTCCAATCTTCAGGTTCAGGAGCAGGACGGTATTCTTTACGTTTCAGGAAGTGCTTCCAATACAGCAGCAAAAGATGCAGTTTGGAATGCTTTAGGAACTATCGATTCTACTTATTCGGCTTCAGATATCAATATTGACGTACAGGTTTCAGGATTAACTTCAGGTGCTGCTTTAACAGTAGCTACAGAAGATTCTAATCTAAACATCAGACAGGAGCCTTCTACCGAAGCTGCTGTAGTAGGAAAAGCTGCTAAAGGTTCATCAGTAACTTTGATCGAGCAGACTTCTGATGACTGGTGGAAAGTGAAAACTGACGACGGTCAGGAAGGTTATGCTTATTCAAGATATTTAAGAGCATAAATTTTTCGAAATATTAAACTTTTGAAAAAATTAAGACAGGCATCCCCAATTGGGGATGTTTTTTTATACTTTTACGCCGTTAAAGAAAGCACTGAATGAAGAAACTCTTATGGCTGCTGCTATTGGCAATCAATAGTATGGTCCTGAATGCACAAAACATATACATTAACGGAAAGGTGTCTGATTCTGATCAAAAACCGCTGGAAAATGCTACAATTTATCTCCTTAAAGAAAAAGATTCATCCATCATCAACTATACCGCTACCAATAAAGAGGGTAAATTTTCCCTGAAAACAGATGCCCGGAGTGAGCCTTCTATTTTAATGATCAATGCAGAAAAGCTTTCTCCCTATTCAAAAAAGATAGCAAAAATAAGTGAGTCTCTTTCTTTAGGAGCCATAGAACTTGGAAAAAATAAGGTTCAGAGTATTGAAGAAATAAAGATCACCGTATCTCCGGTAAAGATCAGGAAAGACACTGTAGAATTTAATGCTTCTGCGATAAAAGTCCGCCCTGACAGTAAAATTGAAGAACTTCTGAAACAGATTCCGGGTGTAGAGATCGACAACGATAAAAAGATCACTGTAAACGGAAAGGAAGTAGATCAGATCATGATCAACGGTAAGCCTTTTTTTGATAAAGACGGTAAAATAGCTCTTCAGAATCTTCCTGCAGATATCATTAAAAATATCCAGTTTACAACAACCAAAACAAAAGAGGAAGAATTAAGCGGAAAGAAACCAAAATCTACTAATACAACGATCAATTTTAATATTGACGAAAAAAAGAATCAGGGACTGCTGTCCAGACTTATGCTGGGTTATGGCTCAGACAAGCGTTATGAAGGCAGCGCATTGGTCAGTTATTTTAAAAAAGATACCAAAATAAGCCTTATTGCTTCATCCAACAATATCAATTCTCAGGGCTTTTCCAATGATGATGTTTTTGACAGCATGGGAGAAGGCAGGAACTCTTCGGGAATACAGAGTGGAGTATCCTCATCCGGCAGAGGAAAAGGGATACAGAAATCCACAACCATAGGAATTAATTACAATGACAAGTTCGGAAAGGAGATGGACCTGGATAATTTCAGTTTAAATCATTCCAATTCTGATACGGAAACAGCATCCAAGTCATCAAGAACGACTCTTCTTCCTGACTATACGCTTACTACTCATTCTGAAAGCAAAGGTGAGAGCGAATCTCAACAGTACAATGTAGACGCATCAGCAAAAATCCAACTGGATTCTTTAAGCACAGTTTATATTTCACCAAGATTTAGCAATACTCAAAATTCAAGCATCAGACGCTCAAAATCTTCTACATTAAGAGATAATGGGCTGCTGAATGAAAATGATTCTTACACAAGCACTGAGTCGGTAAACAATTCATTTAATCCTTATATTTATTATTCAAAACAATTCAGAAAGGACAGGCGGTCACTGAATGCTAAAATGACCAGCACGATTTCCCAGTCGAACAATAATGATCTCAATCGATCCCAAACATTATTTTATCAGGGCAACGAACAGAACGACAACAGAAACCAGCTGTCCAGAACCATCAATCAAAACAGTATCTATAATTTCAGTGCAGGATATACTGAACCTATTTCAGATTCTGCATCGGTAAGTTTTGAAGTGGCCTATAACTCAAAAATTTCAAGAGACTCCAGAGATGTTAATGATTTTAATGCTGCTTCAGGAGAGTATTCTGACTATAATTCACCTTTGTCTAACAGCCTGAGACAAAAGATCAGCCAGATCTCACCCCAACTTTCTTTTGAAATGAATAAAAAGAAATTCAGCCTTTGGGGATCGATGACTGTTGACATTTCGGATATGAAAGTCAGTTCCGTTTATAACAGTCAGCAGTACGGTCTTCAGAAAAATTTTGCACTTCCGAGCTATAATTTTAATTTCCGGTATCAGTTTTCCGAAAATGCAATGTTAAATCTTTACAATTACTCAGATTTTACGATTCCCGGTGCAGAACAGCTTACCCCTTATGAAGACACTTCCAATCCGTTAGTGACTTCTACAGGAAACCCTAGCTTAAAAAACACATGGAGCAATAACAGTTCTTTGTTTTTTAATAATTACAATCTGGTAAAAAATGTAAATTATTACGTGAGTCTTAGTTTTGTGTACAGAAATAATGACGTTGTCAATTATTCAAGATATGATAATTCAGGCAAACAGCTTGTAACATATGATAACGTAAGCGGTAATAAGAATATGACCGCAGGTGCAGGATTCAACAAAACGTTCAAATGGAAAGACAGTAAACTGACGATAGGTCCAAGATTCAATATGCAGTACACTTACAACAAAGGATTCATTAACGGTCAGTTTTTTACAAATGCTTCATACAGCTTGAACCCAGGTCTTAATGTGACCTATGAGATTAAAGATAAATTCAGCATTAAACCCTCTTACAGACTTGCCTATAATTTCTCAAAATATACAAACTACAGTATTGACAAAGTAAATACCGCCAGTCAGACCCTGAAACTGGAACTCACCAATTATCTTTTCAGCAGCAGGCTGGTTTTCGGAAATGATTTTGAATACAATACAAATTCCAATATTGCACCCGGCTTTAAAAAAGATTTTTATTTCTGGAATACCAGTTTAGGATATTCATTCTTAAAAAAACAATTCACTGCAAAGGTGAAAGTCTATGATGTGCTGAATCAAAACCAAAGTGTCAGAAGAATCATCTCCAATTCATACATTGAAGACCGCGAAGATCTCATCCTGAAGCGTTACATCATGTTCTCGCTGAGTATGAAACTTAACAGGTTTGCAGGGAAAAAGATGTAAAAAGAACATGTTTTTTATTTTCATCATTAACCATAAGGCCGGATTATTCCAGCCTTTTTTTATTGTTTTATGTTTTCAGACGTAAAGATTAGGACTATACCGTGTTTTGGATGCATTTTATTTTTAAATTAGCCGTAAATTTTATTTATGAAGATCCATATTTCAATTTTATTTATTTTATTTTTTATCCTTGGAAGTGCACAGAGCACGGATCAGAAGGATACTTTCGTAAAAGATAATTTCACCAAAAAGGAATTCTACATTCCGATGCGTGACGGAGTAAAGCTTTTCACAGCGGTCTATGTTCCGAAAGATATTTCAAATAAAAACAAATATCCTTTTCTGATGCAGAGAACCTGCTACAGCATTGCTCCTTACGGAGAAAATGAGTATAAAGCGAAACTGGGACCTAATAAGTTTTTGATGAAGGACAAATATATTTTTGTATTCCAGGATGTACGCGGAAGGTATATGAGCGAAGGTACCTTCACCAATATGACTCCTCAGACAGACCGCAAAACGAAAAAAGATGTTGACGAAAGCACAGATACCTATGACACGATAGAATGGCTTTTGAAAAACGTTAAAGACAATAATGGTAAGGCCGGACAGTATGGTACTTCATACCCCGGATTTTATACAGCAGTAGGAATACTGGCGCAGCATCCTGCTCTGGTAGCTTCATCTCCTCAGGCTCCTATTTCTGACTTCTGGAATGATGATTTTCTTCACAACGGAAGATTTATGATGGGCTATTTCAGAACTTTTCCTGTTTTCGGTGTTCAGAAGACAAAACCTGAAAACAAAGCCTGGTATATGGATTCTTTCATTAAGCAGACTTCAGAAGACGGCCTTAAGTTTTACAGAGATATGGGAACTTTAAAGGATGGTTATGAAAAATACTATAAGAACAATTTCTTCATGACCGAGATCATGAACCATCCAAATTACGATGAATACTGGCAGAAAAGGAATCTTCTTCCTCATCTTAAAAATGTAAACCATGCCGTAATGACTGTTGGAGGATGGTTTGACGCAGAAGATCTTTCGGGACCATTAAATATTTACAAAACCATAGAAAAAACAAGTCCTAAAGCTAAAAACACGATCGTCATGGGACCTTTCTCTCATGGAGCATGGGCACAGGAACAAGGGAAACATTTTCACAATCAGATTTATTTTGGAGACAGCATTGCCACCTACTATCAGAAGAATATTGAAACCAAATTCTTTAATCACTATTTAAAAGGAAATACAAAAGAAGATGCCGGACTTCCGGAAGCTTTGATGTATGATACAGGATCCAAAGAATGGAGAGAATTTGCCTCTTATCCTCCTAAAAATGCTCAGAAGGTCAATTTCTACTTAACTGACGGAACATTAAAAAATGCCTCCGGACAGGGATTTTCAGAATACTACAGTGACCCTAACAATCCTGTTTTAAGCTCAGACAACCTGAAAGATTTCAATGGATTTACTCCTAAAAACTATATGTCGGAAGACCAGAGATTTGCCGTTGGCAGACCTGATGTTCTGACTTTTACCACTGATGTTTTAACGGAAGACATGAGTTTCGCAGGAGAGATTATAGCTAAACTGAATATCGCCTCCTCTTCTTCTGACGCAGATTTTGCTGTAAAATTAATTGACGTTTACCCTGAGGATTTCAAACCTAAAGAAAAGAAAGAGGGTGTGATCTATCCAAATTACCACCAAATGGTAAGAAGTGAGATCATGCCTGCCAGATTCAGAAACTCAAGAGAGAAGGGAGAAGCTCTGGTTCCTAATCAGAAGACTGCCGTCAATTTCAGGCTGCAGGATGTTGTACATACTTTCAAGAAAGGACACAAAATCCAGATTCAGATCAGCAGTACATGGTGGCCACTTTTTGCTGTCAATCCTCAGAAATTCATGGATAATCCAAATTTTGCCACGAAGGAAGATTATACAAAAGCTTTCATCAAAGTGTATAACGACAGTTCTATTGAAGTTGAAGTCTTAAAATAAAAAAGTGGTGTGGCTTCATAAGCATGAGCCAGCTATATAGTATAGATACTGTTAAATTAAAATTCCGGTCGCTGATAACCTCAGCGACCGGAATTTTTCATTAGGTGACTGATAGATTTCGAATACCTCAGCCACAAGCGGTATCATTTTCTTACTCCTCAATCGTTCTGAATGTAAGGTTCACTCTCGGTGTTTTTACTCTCGTTGTCGGAGGAAGTCTGTGCATCCAGTTTTCCTGTGTTGTCCCTTTCATAATGAGCAAACTTCCATCTTCCAGAAATATTTCCACTTTCTCTTTGGTTGTTTTATGCTTAAATAAGAATTTTCTTTCTGCCCCAAAAGTAAGGGATGCAATGGCCCCATATTTTTTAAGGTCTTTTTCACCATCACTGTGGTAGGCCATCCCTTCACTTCCGTCATGGTATAAATTGAGAAGGCAGGAATTGTATGTTTCTCCCGAAACTTCTTCACACTTTTTCTTTAACTCCAATAATTCGGGAGTCCAGAACTTCGCCTGTTTTGTCCTTTTGGAATACGTATATTCAAAGGCTTTCTCTCCAAACCAGGCTACTTTTCTTTTTGTTAAAATCAATTTTCCAAAGATCACCGCCTCATCATTTTCCCAGGGAATCTGATGGAGCAGGTAATCATAAAAAAAGTCTGACCTTTCTTTGTCAAAGATTTTTCCGTAATAATGGACCGTTCCGTCATTCGGAAGAATATTCACCGGAAATTCTGACAGGTCTTCAAACAGATTCATCATTATTTAAAATTTTATATAAAGTAAATTATAACTACCAGAATAACTACAGCGATCAGAAGTAACTTCAGCCGTTCATACATGACCTCCTCCTTCTTTATTTTTGTCCATTGAATATCTCTGGCTTTTTTTTCAAGTTCTTTTATTTTTTCTTCAGCTTCCTTTTGCCTTACTGTATTCCTGTAACTTTCCATCGAATACTCCCAAATAATCTCCTCCGTTAAAGGAATCTGTTTTATGCTTTTGAAATCATGGATGGCAATGGATTCTATTTTACCTTCTCTATTCCAGTTTTTTGTCACCCTGAGTTCTCCATTTTTATAGATAAATTCATAACCGATATTCCGGTGATCCAAAGAATTTTCACTGTCACTGGGATCTGATTGATCATCATAATAATATACTGATCTTCCTGTAGGTTTTCCAAGAGAAAAACTTTTGATAGTACTTATTTTTCCATTTTCGTACCAATGCTTAAAATCGCCATCCGGAAGATTATTGATATAGAATCCCTCTGCTCTTTTTCTGTCGTCAGGATATAAAAATGTAACTAACCCGTTTTTGAAATATTTTTTAAGAGAACTTTCAGGGTTGTTCTTAAAATAGTTATTTTTCCCATGCCAGTTTTCGTAAAAATGATCAAACTGCCACGGAAAGATAAGTCTTGAAATACCTTCCAGATCGATTTCAAATTCCGATCTGTGTTCCGGTACAAATGTGATAACAGCACAAGGCGGATCAATTCCAAGTTTCCTGTACGCACAAAGCTTATGATGCCCATCGAGAATATATTCGTGCGGATAATCATCTTCTAAAAATTTTCCGGTAAAAATGATGGCAAACGGCCGCGCACCGGATGAAATAAGGCTTTCATAATGTTCTATAAGATTGATATTGATCTCTTCTTTGGATTTCCAGGCTACAAAAGGCTGTTCATATTCATTAAAACGATGAGTTCCGTTGTAAGTTCCGTGAAAAGTATAATCGTATATGATATTCTGCCTTAACTTGTCATCATATTTTTTGATTTCTTTTTCTACGTCTTGCCTGTCAAGCCTTTCTTCTGCAAAAGCAGCAATACGACCAGAATTCTTGTGTATTTTAGGTACAGTAAAATCAAGATGATACTTCCCGTTTTTTAATACCTGCAGTAAAGGTTCCAAAATATCAAATAAATCCTCTATCCGGTCTGTATAATCTACATCCAGATCAACATTCTCCAGTTTATTATGAATTAAGTGTTTACTTTCGTTATCCATAGGAAGCAACACCAGGTTTTCATCTCCAGGATCATCACAGTCATCCCAAAGAAAAAGTACCGGACTGTTTCCTATCGTAAGACTTTCACTATAGTATTTAGGTTCATAACTTATAGAAAGCAAATTGAGCCCTTCTTTAATTTCAAAATTCATGGTGATGAATGTCAATTCGAAATATTACACACTTTTAAAATCTAAAGGTAATACAAAACATAAATCGGACAAATAATTTTCAAAGACAGATACAAAAAGGATCAATAAAAAAGTCATCACCAGAAGAGTTTTAGCCGAAACCTAAATTTATGAATCCCTGTTCAGTAATAGATTATGGTAAAATAGAATTTTCAGAGTACATATGCGAACTTTCCCAGCCTACCATCAGCTGTTTTCTTTCGCTTCCCCATCGGTAACCTCCAATATGTCCCGTAGACTGGATGACACGGTGACAGGGAATAAGGAACGCTACAGGATTGCTGCCTATTGCAGTTCCAACAGCTCTGGATGCATTGGGATTTCCTATTTTTTCTGCCAGGCTGCCATAGGTAGAGAGTTTTCCCATTGGAATAGAGAGCAGACTTTCCCAGACTTTAAGCTGAAAATCTGTTCCTTTTAAGTGTAATTTAATTGTATTGAGTTTCGTCCAGTCTTGATCGAATATGGACAAGGCATTTTTCTGGAGAACATCCAGCCTTTCAAAAAAAGAAGCATTGGGAAATGTATGTTTCAACTTTCCCAATGCTGTTTCTTTATCGTCTTCAAAAGCCATATAGCAGATCCCTTTTTCTGTTGAGGCTGCCATTACGTATCCAAAAGGACTTTTGGAAAAACTGTAATTGATATTCAGGCTTTTTCCGCCGTTTTTATATTCCGCCGGAGACATTCCTTCTATTTTCACAAAGAGGTCATGAAGCCTGCTTGTGCTGGAGAATCCAGTCTCATAAGCGGTATCAAATAAACTCGCTTTCTCTTCCTTCAATAAATTTTTGGCATGTTCAAGACTAATGAACTGTAAAAATTTCTTGGGACTTGTTCCTGCCCATTCAGTAAATATCCTCTGAAAATGAGCGGGACTCAAGTGTATTTTATCTGCCACTTCCTCCAAACCTGGCTGAAGCCTGAAATTGCTTTGGATATATTCTATCGCTTTGGCAATTCTGTTATAATCGATCTGACTTTGTGCGGACATACTATTTCTTTTTTACCTCACAAATTTCCAAAGAATACAGGGCAGAAAAAATCTGATTCTTGCGGAATTTTAGTTGTTGTTATAGATATGGTTGTAAGCAAGCATTTTGTAATATAGCTTAGCGGCTAAGAAAGCAGTTGGTTTAGGCATTGGAGAATCCATTAATTCAACAATATCAAAAGCTACTACATTACATTTTTCAAATACTTTTTTCAATAATTCCAATGTTGGGTACCATTGAAGCCCACCAGGTTCCGGAGTTCCTGTAGATGGAGCAATCGAAGGATCAAAAGCATCAAGGTCAATCGTGATATAAACGTTTCCTGAAACTTTTTCCAGAACATCATTCACCCAGTTGTCATTGTTTGCAATTTCATGCGCAAAAAACACTCTTCCTTCAGGCAGGTATTCCGCTTCTTCAGCATCCATAGAACGGATTCCCACCTGCACTAAGTTATGCTTCTGATTAGCCTCAAAAACCGCACATGCGTGGTTAGAAGTAGATCCATGGAATTCCGGACGTAAGTCTGTGTGAGCATCTAACTGAAGAACAGTAAGATTTTCAAATTTCTCACCTACCGCACGGATTGAACCAATAGAAACAGAATGCTCACCTCCAAAAAGGGTAAATACCTTTCCTTCATTATTCAATAACTCTTTTGTTTTTTGGTAAACGGCTTCCGTCATCGCTTCAGGACTGGAATTTTCAGAAACTTCTCCAGCCAGATACACTCCCTCAAGGAAAGGTTCAGTTCCTGTTTCAATATCATAAAGCTCCATATTTTCGGAAGCGTCAAGAAATAATTCCGGACCTTTGTCCGCTCCTTTACCCCATGTTGAAGTTCCATCGTAAGGAACGGTTACCAGCATTACCTTAGAGTTTTCTAACGTTGCATTTTCTTCAGGAATTCCTGCGTATGTTCTCATGTTTTATTTAAAAATTTAAATGATTTAAAGATTGAAATATTCCTGACAAAGATACAAAGAGTTTGTGAGTTTGAAGGTAAATGAGTGTAGATCTGTTGTCAGTTGCTGGTGGTCATAAATTTGATGGTTGCCAGTTGCCAGTTCGCAGTAATTAAGTCAACCGGATCATTGCCTGACATCTTGGTTCTTGACTCTTGACTCTAGATTCTTGATTTTATCATTCACATTTTCTAAACTTAATTCAAAAAAGTCTCGTGTCTGATATCTGATATCTGACATCTAGCATCTTGACTCTTGGTTCTTGGTTCTATCATTCACCATTAACATTTTCTAAACTTAATCCAAAAAAGTCTCATGTCTGATATCTGATATCTGACATCTAGCATCTTGACTCTTGATTCTTAATTCCTAGCTTAGCTCTCCTCCCCTTTCCCCTTTCAAACCAATTCCCTACTTTTGTAAAAAACAAAATATGTCCTTAAAAGCTGTTCTTTTCGATATGGACGGGGTTATTGTAGATACAGAACCACTTCACAGAAAAGCTTATTTCAAAACATTTAACGAACTGGGGATCACTGTTTCCGAAGATTTATACACCTCTTTAACGGGAGCTTCCACGAAAAGAGTGGCTGAAACACTGATCGGGAAATATAATTTAACGCAGACCTACGAAACTATTGCTGCCATTAAAAGAGCTCATTTCAAAGATTATTTTGATAATGATGAAGAATTTGACCTGATTCCTGGAGTAAGGGAACTGATCAAACATTATCATGAGAGTGGCATTAAGCTTATACTTGCTTCTTCAGCAACGATGATTACTATCAATATGGTTTTTGAAAAGTTTGGGCTTGAACAGTATTTCAGCGGAAAAATAAGCGGTGCGGCTCTAAAGGAATCCAAGCCTCACCCGGAGGTGTTTCTCTTAGCCGCAGAAATGGCAGAAGAACCGGCAGAAAACTGTATGGTCATTGAAGATTCTACCAACGGAATTCTTGCAGCAAGCAGAGCTGAAATTTTCTGTGCAGCCTACAGAAGTCCACATTCAAAAAATCAGGATTATACTTTAGCCGATATCGTGGTTTCAGATTATGAAGAACTGGAACTGGATAAGCTTTCAAAATATTTTTAAATGAAAAAACTCTCAAAATTGAGCGTTTTTTTGGCTCATTTGTAAATAAAGATTGATGCAAATTCTCTACTTTTACAAACTTTTTAAAACTAAAATTATGAAATTTAAATTATTGACCGCTGTTCTTTTTGCCACTATAGGAAATCATGCTCTCTACAGCCAAAATAGCTGGAATTTAAAATACACATTCACGGACCACTCTCAAAACTGGGTTGCTGCATTTATTGATGAAAATAAGGGATTTGTATCTGGATTTACTAATGATGGCAAAGGAGCTATTAAGTACACGGCAGACGGAGGAACAACCTGGACCGAAATTTTCAAACAGAATAATTTAGGATATGTTCCTGGTTTTAGCTTTCTGGATGAAAATAATATATGGGCTTTCCATGACCAAAATATCTATAAAACAACCAATGGAGGTATCTCCTGGACAATATCAACTGTAAGTAACTCTATGGGTTATCTTAGAAGCGTGAAATATTCTTCCCTTACTGAAGGAATTATGAAAACCAGCAAAGGTAAATACAAAACCACAGATGGAGGTCAAAACTGGACAGTCGTGAAAATATATTCTTCAAATGATTTTGAGCTTAACTCCAATGGTCAAAGTATAAACCCAAGTACTGGTGAAGGATATGGCATTATCGGCATGTATCTCTATCAGACCAATGACTATGGAGAGACTTGGACACAGATTTTAACAATGCCCAATTATTCTACTGCCCAATCCCGTAGATATACCAGTGTACATTATAAAGGATATCTTACAGGAGAATATTTCTATGGTACATTAGGCTACGATGGTACAACCTTCCTTAAATCATCAAACAATATATGGCAGAAATTACCCAATAACTTCATTAGATATGCTGTTACAGATGCTTTCCCAGATGGGATGTTTATGGGATATGCAGACCAAAAAATATACAATATTAAGACTAAGGATGTCATCTATACGCTTCCGGGAAACGAATATATCAGTTATATGGGAAGCATCGGAAATGTAGGCCATGCTGTGGGAGGTAACAAATTCTATAAATATTCTAACGCATCTGCATTGGCAACCCAAGAAACAACTGTAAACTCATTTAAAGTTTATACTCAAAACAATTCAGTCGTTGTACAATCCCCTTCAACACGTGGAAATATTTCTATTTATGATATGTCCGGGGCCTTAATAAAGTCCGGAGTACCTGTGAAGAAAGGAGAAACCAAAACTATTGAACTTAATCAGGGAGTTTACATCGTTACTATTCATGGTGAACAAAGAGATTATTCTCAAAAAATCCAGATTAAATAGGATGTGATTTCAACATTATGATAAAAAAATAAAAACTCTCAGAATCTGAGAGTTTTTATTTTATCTATTATTATGACCTATCATTCTGAATAAACGAAGTGAAAAGTGAGATTGCTTCGTTACCTTTGTTCCTCGCAATGACAGGTTGAAGTCTTATTTATAACCTAGAATTTTCAAGATATCTTCCGGTTCCTGTTTTTCACGGAATACTTCATACTGAAGCTCACCATTCTCATCTTTCTGAATTAAGACATGTCTCGGCTGAGGCATCAGACAGTGGTGAACACCACCATATCCTCCGATCGTTTCCTGATAGGCTCCTGTATGGAAAAATCCAATATACAGGGGTTTGGTATCGCTGAAAACCGGCAGATAGATCGCATTGGTATGCTGTTCAGAATTGTAATAATCATCCGAATCACAAGTCAGTCCACCCAGGAATACTCTTTCATACGTATCTTCCCATCTGTTCAGCGGAAGCATGATAAAGTGTCTGGAAATTGCCCATGTATCAGGAAGTGTAGTCATGAATGAAGAATCAATCATATTCCACTTTTCTCTGTCGTTCTGACGTTTCTGAGAAATGATTTTATAAAGATTCGCTCCACTTTCTCCTACGGTAAAGCTTCCGAATTCAGTATAAATATTAGGCTCTTCAACTCCTTCCTCTTCACAGAATTTCTTGATCTGAGAAACAATTTCCTCTACCATGTACTGATAGTCATACTCAAAGTTTAAAGAAGTTTTGATTGGGAAACCTCCACCAATGTTCAGTGAGTCTACTTCCGGAGCAATTTTCTTCAAACGTGCGTATACACGAAGACATTTGTACAATTCATTCCAGTAATAAGCCGTGTCTTTGATCCCCGTATTGATGAAGAAGTGAAGCATTTTCAGTCTTGCATTCGGGTGCTCAGCGATTTTCTGGCTGTAATAAGGAATGATATCTCTATATCCTATCCCTAATCTTGAGGTATAAAATTCGAATTTCGGTTCTTCCTCAGAAGCGATTCTGATTCCGATATCGAAAGTGGTATCAATACTTTCTGTAAGCTTATCCAGCTCACGGTAGTTATCCAGGATCGGGGTAATGTTTTCAAAACCGCTGTTGATCATCTCCGAAATTTTCGCCAGATAATCATCAGTCTTGAATCCATTACAGATGACCTCGATATTTTTATCTACTTTACCTTTCCCATAAAGAGATTTTACAATATCCATGTCATAGGCTGAAGACGTTTCTATAGAAATATCATTCTTAAGAGCTTCTTCAAGCACAAAATTGAAATGACTGGATTTTGTACAGTAGCAGTAGGTATAATTCTTTTTATATTCGGCTTTCTCAAAAGCTTCCCTAAACCAGCTTTTCGCCTTCTGGATATTTTGAGAAATTCTCGGCAGGTAGCTAATTTTTAGCGGTGTGCCAAATTTTTCAACGACTTCCATTAAAGGAACATCGTGAAATAACAAATTGTTCTCAGAAACATTAAATTCCTCTGTAGGAAAGTACAATGTCTGATCAATAAGTTCCGAGTACTTTATTTTCATTTCTTGACAAGTGAATTACGAAATGCAAAATTGCTAAAAAAGTTTGATTTTTAAGCGTTAAATTTATTATAAATTTAAAATTGGCACTCAGCAAAAACCCCTACAGATTATTAATTCGTGAACTTCTTAACATATTCTTCTCTCTTATCTTCTGTAATTTCCAAAACCTGTTGAATATAAGTATCAATTGAACCATATTTCTTATTGATTTCGCCAAAGGCAGCATCGAGGTAAGAAGCCTCTACCCAACTGAGTTTTTCAAGAACCCTGACATCCATTTTAGGATAGAGAAAATGTAGATTATCTGCCAGTTTCAGCCTTTTAAGGACTAACTTTTTTCTGTAATTATTTGATAAAAGATAATCATTGTAAATTGTTGCCTTATCAAATTTCAAAATCGTTAAAATTAATGCTGTAGTAATCCCTGTTCTGTCTTTTCCAGCTGTGCAGTGGTAAAGTACCGGCTGATCAGATTCCAGAATCTCAGTGATTATTTTCCGGATCACCTCAGGATTCTCCGTTACGTATTCCCGGTAAAAATCAATCATCCTTTTATCAGCATCGGAACCGTTTACTTTCCCCTTTAAAACAAGCTTTTTTGCCTGGCTCAGTTGGTCTCCTTCATCTTCAAAAGCCGAATATTTCTTATAAACAATATCTGCCGGCAGGTGGTCTGGTTTCTCTGCTATTTCCTTTGAATTTCTGAGATCTATCACTTCCTTTATCCCCAAACTTTCCAATTCTTTGAATGATCCAGTCTTCAGCTTATGGAGATGTCCGCTTCTGTAGAATTTTCCTTCTATTAAAGTTCGTCCCTCAACATTTTTAATACTTCCAATGGTCCTGAAATTATATACTTTTTTGATTGTAACTGTATTCTGTGTTTCATTTCTGCCATATTGCGGCTGTGTAAAATCCTGTGTTTTACAGGAAAAAACACAAAATGACAGCATCAACAGCATCGATATTTTTATTAAATCTCTCAATATATTTTGGGATATTCTATTTCATTAATTCCAACAAAAAACAGCAGATCTCCGGACTCATACTGAATGGAAACCTCATCTTCAACTGCAAAATTCCTGGTTCCAATCCTTGAAGTAATGCTCAAACTTCCGTTAGTTAATGGCCAGTTGACACCTTTTGTAGTAATATTCTCTACAGAAGGGAAAGGATACAGGGAAATCATTTTGCGGTTCACTCCTTTCACACTAAATTGTTTGGGAATGAAATAATACTCAGAAAACTCGTCGTAGAATTTCAGGTTCATCTTATCTTTAAAAGCATACGCTACCGTCAGGTTTCCTAAAAAATGATCCTGTTCACCTCCACTTCCTCCGAAAACATCCACTTCTGTGAATCCTTTTTCAAGGATAATTTCCAATGCTTTGTGAAAATCGGTTTTATCCTGATCCACAGTAAGAATAAATTTCCCCTGATAAACACTTTCATCTGATCCTGAATGAGAATCGAAATCACCGGAAATGAAGTCCAGCCTATCCAGAGGGAAACCCATATTCTTCAGATAGTGAAAAGCACCGTCGGTACAGGCTATTAAACCATAATTAGCAGGATCCGGAAAGGTTTTTGGATGATCTCCGTTAATGAAAAGTAATGCCTTATCTTTCATTCGGGTTCCAGTATTCTTCCGGTTCGTTATTGATTTTTGAAATATATCTTGCCAAAACAAAAAGATAATCAGAGAGTCGGTTCAGATATTTGATCAGCTCGGGACGAACTTCTTCAGATTCATTTAAGAAAACAAGCGAACGTTCTGCTCTTCTGCAAATCGTTCTTGCTGCATGTAAAAATGTTGCAGATTTTCCACCACCCGGAAGAATGAAATACTGAAGCGGCTCCAATTGATCTTCAAAAGCATCCATCCACTGTTCAAGTTCTTCGATCTCAGTATCTGAAATAATCAATGGAAGACGTGATTTTCCGTTGGCCAGCATCAATTTATCTACCGGTGTTGCAGCTTCTGAGCCTACCGTAAACAGATCAAACTGAATTTTCTTCAACTGCTTCAAAACCTCTTCATCCTCAATATGACTTTTAGAAATCCCAATGAATGAATTAAGCTCATCTATATTTCCGTAGCTGTCAACTCTCGCACTGGCCTTGGAAACTCTTGTACCGCCGTATAGCGCGGTTTGTCCTTTATCTCCTGTTTTAGTATAAATTTTCATACTACTAAAATACTTTATTTTGTACAATCTGCAAGGTATACCTGATTTTAATCACAAGTCAATATGGAAATTAAAATAAACACTAAGGTCTGAAAAGTATAGATTATTGCCTTAATTAACAGATACACTATTTCGCTTCAGCACCATCTTATTTTTTCACTTTTCAAAAAAAATTAATGGAATGTAAAAAGCATATTGAAGCAAAAGATAAGATACAATAGATAAAAAACATGAGAACATAATAGGTGAATTTCTTGTTCTTTTTAGTTAAAAAGTTAAGTACCACCAAAGCAATGGTGAGAAAAAAACCTACTCCTATCGAACAAATTCCTAAAAGAAAATAGATGTCATTTTCGTTAAAAATACTAATATCAGACATAATTTTAAATTAATATTAATAACCTTATTCATTGATTACAGGTACTGTACAAAAATTAATGCTGCTAAAAATAACACAATAATTCGGGATAAAGCGTGCTTCTCTTTCTTTCGGGTTGAATTGATCATAAAAATGTTGAAGATGTATACTATTCCAAAAAAAATGACCGGATAAATCCGGTCACTCACAAATTATTTATTTACCTCTACATATTGTATGATGGTCTGGTTTTTGGGATTATAGATTATCGTACTGTTGTTCGGAAACCTTTTCAGTTTATAATATTCTATACTCTTATCACTTTTAATATCTTCGAGAAAACTGGTGTCAAAAGTGTTTTCAGGAAGGAATTTTGAGACAAAACTTATTTTGTCAATGATACTTTGTCCGTCTATTTTACGGGCTGTTTTATCTGATTTGCTCTCATCGGAAGAAGGCTGCCTTTCCAGAAAAGGAAGCAGTACTGCAATGTCTGACTTATACTTAAAGATATATCCCTCGGAACCGTTTGGAAATTTAAATTTCTTTCCAGTATCTTCTGAAACGACAGACTTTCCTTCATTGGGAAATACTTCGTTAAATTTTACATCCTGGGAATTAGCTAAGGAATTAATCGATTCGCTCACCGTTTTTTTGACGGTCTCTTCTACCGCCTGCTGCGCTTTCTGCTGTACGGTTTCTGTAGTTTTCTGAACAGTCTCGTCTATTTTCTCTTCAATCTTATTACATGATATTAATAAAAAAACAGGAATAACAGGCAAAATATACTTCTTCATTTCGAGATTTTAATAACGGGCATTTTTATTATGAATGCAATTTACATCTTAACGGAGAAACACACCTATATATTTTAGTTAATAAATAAAATATTTTTTCAAAGTCAGAAACACTGCTGACAAACTGTTGTCATAACCCCGGCTTACCTTTGTATCAACAATAACAAACTAAACAATACAATTATGACAACTACAGCAACGGCCACAAAACAATTTATGACTTCCGATCAATTATTAGAGCACTGGCAAGGGCATAGAAACCTGACAAGAAGAGTAATCGAAGCTTTTCCGGAAAAAGAATTATTCGAATTTTCTGTAGGCGGCATGAGACCCTTCGCAAAGCTGGCAGGAGAACTGATCGGCATCGGCGGACCAGCTTTAAAAGGAATTGTTGAAAAAAACATGGAAGCTTACAACGAAGAAGGTTTCGTTCCAAAAACGAAAGAAGATATCCTTAAAAAATGGGATGAGGAAACCGAAGTGATCAACCATTATTACAGCCAGATCACAGAGGAGCGTTTGCAGGAAACATTCAATTTATTCGGGCAGTATGAATTCCCGGTGTATCAGAACATTCTTTATTTCATTGATAATGAAATTCACCACAGAGGTCAGGGGTATACGTATCTTAGAGCTTTAGGAATTGAGCCCCCTTTTTTTTGGGAGAGATTTTAGGATCATTAATGCCTTTACTCAGGCTGAAAATGATGATTCAGTCCAGACAAAAAAATGAAGCTTCAGAATCGCAAAGCCAATCACTCGAATTATCCATACTTTAAATACAGACACCGCAGATTTTGTCGTTTTTTATTTTGTCTTTTTAGTTTAAGTAAAAGTTTCTTTATTCAACTGATATAAATTTTTAAAAATCGGGCTTCACAAATGTGAAGCCCGATTTTATCTTTTTATTCAGGCAAAATATGGGTAAAAAATCGGGTGATATTCTCCTTTAGTTTTACAAACATTCCGGAAGTCGAAAATTCTTTATTATCATATCCTATAGGGAATCCTTTTTCAACATATTCATCGTTCTTTTTCAGCGTCAGCGTCTGAAAACCATCATTGACCTTTCCCAGCCTTTCTGTATGGATATCTAAAAATTTAACGGAAGCTTTCTTTGAAAAATCCAGCTGACGGATATCAATCGTTTTAATTTCTTTTTTCAGATCTGACCGAAAATACAGATTCATGTTTTTCACATCAATCACAGTTTGCCATTCTCCTGCATAAATGGAATTCAGAATATTCCAGGCGTAGTCTACAGGTTTCTTATCGTACTGATAGTTTTTAAGCATATAGTAAGCTCTGTTATACCGGTCTTCCCATTTTCCCTGCCCGGTAAAATCAAATTTCTCGGTCCCTCCCAAGAAGTCAAACTTTTTAGCATTATCAAAATCTTTCTTATACTGATTGTTACACAGAAGAGGCATCGGCATATCTTTATCCGTCAATACTTTGTATTTCCCGTTAAGTAAAGCGATTGTAGCGGTATTTCCTTTGGCATCACTCAGAAAAAAATGGCTTCCCGCAGCATTGGGCCACCAATCTATATTGGGCCCATCATTCAAGTGGTCTACGACTTCCTGTACCGATTTGTAATTATCCAGCTGATATTGAATCCACTGAGCCCAAAACATATTGGGCTGTGCAGGATTGAATACTTTTGTTGTTTCTTCAAGATACAGTTCAACCAGAAAAAGTCCTTTTTCATTCACTCCATAACAGGGAAAATCATATCCTAAAAGATTAAAAGTGACCGATCCATATCGAGAGGTCCATTCTTTATCATATTTTGACTGATCAGTGGTGAGGTTTTCCCAGCTGATATTTCTTTTTTCAGTATCCCGTTTGTTTACCACAATCATTCCGGGCATTGTTTTCCAATTCTCATTAAATCCCACTACACAATGGTCTTTTCCTTTTAATAAAAATACTGAACATGCGGAAAGAATGCCGGAGTAAACAAGCCCGGCTAACAGCAAGCCACGTAAGAATAAAAGTTTCATGATTTTATATAACTATGTTTTTATTATGTATCAGATCAAGTTCAAGAGATTATTATAATCCTTACTTTCATTCTGCTTTTTTTGAAATATTTGCCACCAAATTTTTGATTTTCACCTTTAAGAATTCCGGTTCCAAAATAGTGGCATAGTCTGCAAAAGTGATCAGCCAACGCGGGAACCCTTCATCGATCCATTCGGTATCAAAGGTCATTTCAATACCATTCTCTTTTTCTGTTTCTTCCACAAATCCATAGTATCTTTTGGAATTGACGATATGACCAATAATTTTTTTCTCTACCAAAAGTCTGACCCTAGTTTTCTCTCCGTTTGAATATCTTCTGTAATCATTGATCTGTCCGTACTCCTGGGAAAATGGGTTTTGGGTTTTGAAAATCTGCAAAATCCTGTCAACGCGAAATTGTCTGAAATCTTTCCTTAAAGTACAAAAAGCCATAATGTACCAGTAATTGAACTCAAAGAAAACACCGACTGCTTCCACCGTTCTGTTGGTGACCTCCGAATGAACGGTTTTATATTCGATAATCAGTTGCGTTTTATCTGCAATACTTTCAAGAATGGTTGGGATCACATTTTTGAGTTCGCTGCCGGGCTGAATATGGTAGTTAAAAACATCGATCTGTTTTTCTATATTCTGAATCAGGTTTTTGTCTGAATGCCGAAGTACCGACCTTACTTTTTCCATTGCTGTCTGGTAATGATTTCCGAGACTTTGGTGGGAAAATTTCTGCATGAGTTTTTCAGCGGTAATAAAGCTAAGCACCTCTTCCTTGGTGAACATAATGGGAGGGAGTTTATACCCATCCATCAGAGAATACCCGTTTCCTGCTTCACCGATAATGGGAATCCCCGCGTTTTCAAGGGTTTTCACATCACGGTAGATTGTCCGGATACTGACATCAAATTTAGCAGCAAGGTCCTGAGCCCTTACTGTTGGTTTCGATTGCAGCTGGGTAAGAATTGCAGTTACTCTGTCCAGCTTTTTAAGATAGTGATCGTTCATATTGCTATGGCAAATCTATCAATCTTTTTTGGTCTGGAAAATATAAAGCGGTTGCTTTTATAGTATTTATTTTCTACAAACTGTATTTAACTCCGATACCATTGTATCTGCTTCTTAATAGTAAGAGTTAAAAAAAAAATCAATTTCATTTTGCTTAAAATATTCGAATTTTTATATCCTAAAAAGTATACATTAAAACCTTGCGCTTAAAACCTCTTACAAAAGGAATAATCATTGGATCAATTATCTTTAAAAGAATTCACCAGTTTATCCAGATTCAAACTTCGGGCAGAAGCATCAAAAATCTCGCGGTAGGTACCATTCATCTGGACTAATTCGTCATGGGTTCCACTTTCCACTACCCTTCCCTTTTTCATTACATAAATGGTGTCAGAATCTAATATCTGTGACAGTGAATGGGAAATGATCACTACAGTTCGGCCCTCTTTTATGGCATCAAGGGAATTTTTGATCTGTTCTGTAGCAATGGCATCCAGACTGGCAGTAGGTTCATCAAGGAAAATAATCGGTGGGTTTTTCAGGAATAATCTGGCAATAGCAATTCTCTGCTGCTGCCCTCCGGAAAGTTGCGTTGCATCATGCTGATAAGCATCTGGAAGATCCATTATCTGATCGTGGAGATATGCTTTTCTTGAAGCCTCCTGAATTTCTTCAAAACTGGCATTCATATCACCATAGCGTATATTATCTTCAATACTTCCCTGAAAGATGTGGTTTCTCTGAAGAACCAAGCCAAGGTCGTTTCTCAGAAAAGTATTATCAAAATCATTTAAGTTAACATCATCCAGCAAAATCTCTCCGGAATCCGGAAGGTAAAATTTACAGAGAAGATTGATCACGGTTGATTTTCCTGCTCCACTCAATCCTACAAGAGCTGTGGTTTTTCCGTTCTCGATTTTCATGGAAACATCATGCAGTGCTTTTGTTCCGTTTGGATAGGTGAAGTCTACATTTTTAAGTTCAAAATTACCTTTGATCTGCTTTTCTATAAACGTTCCATTCTGTTCTTTTTCGTCATCCGCATTCAAGATTTCAAAATAACCTTCTGCATAGATCATCGCATCATTCATATCATCGTAGATTCTATGCAGTTGACGAATCGGAGCAGAAATATTATTGAACAGCATAATATGAAGCATAATTGCGCCAATGGTCATCTGCTGATCCAGTACGAGATAAACGGTTAAAAGAATGATCAAAACCACTCCAAACTGCTCTATAAAAGTTTTTAAACCATCATAAATAAAGTTGGTTTTCCTTGTAAACATCTGGCTTTCCATAAGTTCCATCTGAAGGTCGTACTGTTTTTTACCTTCAAATTTTTCCCGGACAAAGCTCTTGATAACCATGATGGAATTGATTAAATTCAACAGTCCGGAAGTTTTGCGCTCTCTTTGATTTCTGAGCTGACGGCGCACTCCACCAAGCTTTTTAGCCTGTAACGAACTTATGTAAAAATAAATCGGAACAATGATCGTAGAAACCATTCCAACATACACATTCTGCATGTACATAATGATCAGTGCTATAATAGCGTTGGAAAAGAGGGGTAGTATATCGATAAAAAAGTTCTGAACCAGCTTGGTCAGACTTTCAATACCGCGGTCTATTCTGATCTGCAGCTTTCCGGATTCATGGTTCTCATCATTGAAATAGGCTACTCTATATGACAGGATCTTGTCGATGGCAGATTGAGCCAAAACGGAACTCACGTTGATTCTTATCTTTTCACCATAAAATTTCTGTCCGAAGTTGATGAAAATGTTAAGCAGTTCTTTTCCGAGTAAAATAATGGAGATTACCACCAGAATATGAATTCCTTCAGACATGGGATGCGGAAGATGGGTCAGGTTCGTCACCTCATCTACTGTATACTTTAATACAATGGGGTTGACCTGTGCGGCAAGTGCTCCCAAAAACGTAAGAAACAGCGTCCCGTAAATCATTAATCGGTATGGCCTGATAAATGGAACGAGCTGTTTATAAATTCCAAATAATGTTACTGTTCTGTTAAAAGGTTTTGCCATAAGAATTCGTTAATCAAAAATTAGGCATTTTTTGTGAAAAACAGCAAGTTTTTTCGAATAAATGTATAAAATCATATTGTTGTATTTTAAATACAACAATTGTAAATCTTTTTGTAGATTTGTCTCATTATTAAATAAAACAAGATGAATTCGAACCAAAAAAAATTAGTAAAATCGACTGTACCTGTTTTAAAAACTAATGGCACAGACCTCACAAAACACTTTTATACAAGAATGTTTACGCATCATCCGGAATTGAAAAACCTTTTCAATATGAGTAATCAGGCAAGCGGAAAACAACAGCACGCTTTAGCCGGAGCTGTTCTTGCTTATGCAGAACACATTGAGAATCCGGAGATCCTGATCAATGTCTTAAAGTCTATCGGCAATAAACATGTTAGCTTAAACATCAGTCCGGAACAGTACGATATTGTCGGTCATCATTTAATTTCGTCCATCAAAGAAGTGCTGAGAGAAAGTGCTACTGATGAATTAATAGAAGCCTGGACACAGGCTTATAATGAACTGGCTCAAATTATGATTTCTATTGAAGAAGATCTCTACCAATCGGCTTTAAAAAAAGACGGAGGCTGGAAAGGCTGGAGAACATTTGTACTTGCAGATATTATTGAGGAAAGCAGTGAAGTTAAGTCTTTCTACTTAAAGCCAAAAGATCAAAATACCATTGCAGATTACCTTCCTGGACAATATCTTTCTGTAAAATTATTTGTTCCGGAACTGGGTCATGAGCAAGCCAGACAATACAGTCTTTCATCAGCTTATCATCCTGAATATTATAGAATATCTGTAAAAAAAGAACATCAGCCCAATGCTCCGCAAGGTGTTATCTCCAATGCCCTGCATCAAAAAAGTATCGGTGACGAAATATGGGTAAGTGCTCCGTCAGGAGTATTTCATGCAGGTATTGACGGTACCCAGCCTTTGGTCCTCATCAGTGGTGGTATAGGCGTCACTCCACTTCTGAGCATGCTTGAAACCAATAAAAATAAACTTCAGGAAAATACAACCGTATGGCTGCACAGCTGCAGAAATGAAAAAGTTCATGCTTTTAAAGATCATATCGATCGTCTGAACGAGGACAACGATTGGCTTACTACTCATATTTTTTATGAAACCGCTTCAAAAGAAGAGCATAATCCTGTCAAAGAAGGAAGAATCGATTTGGCTGAACTGAAAGATGAGGTATTGATTGATCATGCAAAGTATTATATTTGTGGCCCGGAAGTCTTTATAAAAGTACAGTACAATTCCCTGATCAAACTTGGGATTGCACAGGAGGATATTTTATATGAGGAGTTTGGTCCTCAATTACTTCATTTTAATTAAACACCAATGAAACTGAACCATTTTACCGATTACAGTCTGCGCGTACTGATCTATTTAAATAAGAAGAACAAAACGGCTTCAGCTTCTTTGGACGAATTGTCTGAAGAGCTGGATATATTGCGCAATCATCTGATTAAAGTGGTTCAGTTTTTATCTAAAGAAGAACTGGTTATTACCAAAAGAGGGAAAAACGGAGGGATTATAATATCTGACAAAGCTCTTAATACAGGCCTGGGAACCTTGATCCACCTTCTGGAACAGGATGATACTCCTGTTATCAACTGCCACTCCAAACCTTGTGTTTTTATGCCTTTCAGCTGCCAGCTGAAATTCTTTCTGGATGCCGCTTATCAGGCATTTATAGACAGCATGAACCAGCACAGGCTCTCTGACATTGTTTTTAATAATTGGGAAAGTATCTTCGCGGGTCGTCAAAATACCCGGAATAATGCGTAAAGTGTGATCTAAGTTTAGAGAAAGGGAACGTTTAATCTATTTTCAGACTATATTTATTTTCTTTTAGCTTTTGAAACTGTCTTCGGAGTTCTGTCTTCCAAAAGTTTTTTAAGGTTGATATCTTTTTCATTAATTTTATTCACGTACACCGTGTCTCCCGTTTTTACCATCCAGTATCCTTCTCTGTTTTTAAATAAGAAATAAGATTCGGCAAACCTTCTTACGGATGAACGGCCTGTTCCACATTCTTCGCTATACTGCTGAAATACAACCACCAATTCAGGATCCTGATTTTTCATAATCCTCTGATGATTGATGTAGATATAGTCCTTATCTGACAAGAATCCCATAAATGCTTCAGTGGAAGGAACATCCATGCCTTTTACAGGAATAAAACCTTCTTCTGGTGAGTATTGATAAACATTATTTCTGTCTTTATAAAAATTGTGAAATCCCCCTATCATGTCAAATGTTTCTCCGTCTGCACCGATATCCTTTTGACCCCAATATATTTTGTCATCCACTTTTCGGATAAGATAATCGTATCCTTTACTGAGTTTGGTTATTCCATTTTCGTTGAAGAGTAACATTTTTAAGGGTTTCGCCAGATTAATCTGTTCCTGAGTCAGGTTTTCAAAAAGCTCATTTCGTGATTCGCTGTAAGCCTGATCTTTATAAAAAACATACATACTACTGCCATCACTTATAAAAGTGTTGGTACTGTTCACAGGATCAGAATATTTAAAGGGAAATTTCTTATAGATCACTTTATTCTTGTCCTTATCCCAGAACCTTGTGTAAATTCCATTTTTATCGTAGCAATAGTCTGCAATGCCAAACGTTCCAAAACTCGGGAGGTCAAAATCCTGGTCTACAATCTCTCTATTTTTATAAAACAACTTTTTACCGTCTGTCAGATATGAAGAATTGGTGTGATCCCAAACTTTAAGACTGGCAAAATCAGCTTTCTCAATGGGGAGAATTTCATTTCCATAATATGCATGATTTTGATCCACTGAATAAGATCTGGATAGCGGCTTAAGTGAAACCGGATCTATTTCAGGAGCTATATTATCCTGATAAACAGCAAAATCTTTTGTTTTGTTTAGATATTCGTTGACGTACTGAAGCGGCTGGTTCTGAAAAAACAGCTGTCTGTCTGCCATATACATTATATTTTTATCGTGGCAGATACTACCGCTACCTCCCGTTAGAGCTTCAGCAGCATTTAAGCCTTTAAGTTTTAAATCATAATAGTATACGTGCGTTTTATCCTTAAAATAGCCTTCATAGAAATTTCCCTGATGATCAGGAACGCGGACAAAATCCGAGCCTTTAATATTGCTAAGAATCAATGTGTTTTTATAAACGGCTTTATTGGTTTTCCAAAGGATATCATTTTTCGGCGTTTTTCCAAGAATCACAAAACCTGTCGTATCGGTTTTCACCTTTATTCCATTGACAAAAACACCATTTTTATCGAGAATAAAAAGACGGGAATCATCATATTTGGGACGTCTTAAAGATTGGATATCCGCAGTAAGGATTTTCCGGGTATGAGTATCTTTCTGAAAGATCAGGTGATCTTTTGTTATAAGATAGATTGGAGATTCAAAGAAAGGATCGGCTCCTACTTTTAGAGTGGAATCAATCTTAGCATTTTTAACGGTAATGAACTTTGCTTCCTGGGCATAAATCTTTACTATAAAAGCAAGAAAAATAAAAAGCAAATATTTTTTCATGGTTACTGTGCTAAAACATTATCCTTCGTAAAAATAAGTGGTAAGATAATGAAGTTCTGGTTGACTTACCTCTTTTGATTCTGCCTGTGCCTGTTCAAGGGAATACTGTGATGTCAGTTCCTTTCTCTGGAACACGAAAGAATTATTAGCATTCTTGTCTATCACTTCGTTGAAGATATGCTGAATTTCAGAATTGCCCAGTGAAGCAAAGCTAGCGTCTTCAATACCATACATCAGCCTCAGATCATCAAACTGCCCTAAATTTTCATCTACAAATCCCTGCAGCTGAGCCTTTGAATCAAAATTCCCTGCCCAGATGTTATAGATATATTTCTTCTTTTTCGGTTTGTCTAAAATACTCTGATACACAAAGTTTTCCCCAAGATAGGCTTCTCTTACCTGTGGATCATTGGCAAGGTCTTCCGGAAGTCCTTCTTTCAGGATATTCCCTTCAAACATGATATAAGTCTTATTGGTAATTGCCAGGGTCTGCTGTACATTATGGTCGGTGATCAGAATTCCAATATTCTTGTCTACTAAACTTCTTACAATTTTCTGGATATCTTCTACTGCGATCGGGTCTACCCCTGCAAAAGGTTCATCAAGAAGGATAAAGTTCGGACTTGTTGCCAGGCATCGTGCAATTTCCGTTCTACGTCTTTCACCTCCGGAAAGAAGGTCACCACGGTTTTTACGCACGTGCTGCAACGAAAATTCTTCGATCAGTTCGTCACATTTGATCTGCTGTTCACGTCTTGAAAGCTTGGTAAGCTGTAAAACCCCCATAATATTTTCTTCAACAGAGAGTTTTCTGAAAATAGACGCTTCCTGAGCCAGATAACCGATTCCTTTTTGGGCACGACGGTACATCGCATCGGTAGTGATTTCCTGCTTGTCGAGGAAGATTTTTCCTGAAGTAGGCTTAACCAGTCCTACGATCATATAAAACGAAGTGGTCTTTCCTGCTCCGTTAGGACCCAGCAAACCCACTATTTCTCCCTGTTCAACCTGTACAGAAACACCTTTTACTACTTTTTTGGGACCGTATTCTTTGATTAAGTTTTCTCCTCGTAAAATCATAGGAGCAAAGATAAAGTTTTTTTGAATTCAAATTTTAGATTCTAAAAGGTATACATGGTTTTTTGAGTGAATAGGTTTATTTTTAAACAGCAGTCCTGTAACTCCTGAGAATTTTGTTCGACGTATTGAAAAATCATTTTAATCAATACCAATACATTAGCAATGGAAAATTACGGTTATACCAAGACAGAAAACAATCAGAATCAGCAAAACAATGGTTCCTATCATTCCGAAAAGAAGATTCCGGCAGCTTTGTTAGGAATTCTTGTGGGCTGGCTGGCTTTAAATAAATTTTATCTTGGTTATAAAAAGGAGGCTCTTATCCAGCTTGGTCTTAATATTATCACTTGTGGAGCAGCTTCTATTATTCCTTTTATTGAAGGTATTTTATATCTTTTCATGAGTGACAAACAGTTTGACGACACTTATGTATACGGAAAAAAAGGATGGCTTTAAACTCTGTATAATTTATCACTTTATTTATATAATTTTAGACCACCAAAAATCAAGAAATAAGTTATTATGGAAAATAATCAGGATCTGACCGATCTGCTGGCACTGGATCTGGGGATTAATATAGTCAACAGAAGACCTTATGCAAAAGAAGTTTTCAAATGGCAGGATATGGACCTGCTCCCCCACTCATCTGCAGATACCCTTTTGTGCGAGATATTTGAATGGAATGGAAGAAACTGGAGAACAACAGAAAATAACCTCATCGGATTTTTGTTTTCCGGGGATATCCTGAGGACCGTAAAAGAGCAGCTGATCAATACACCCAAACATCCGGCTTTGATCCCTGACTTTGAATTTACAAAAGACAGCATGGTCGAATATGGACTTTCACTGCCTTCTCTGTTTAATATCGGAGTGAATGGAAACATCAAAAACGCAACAAGCTTTTCTGTTCGGGTAAACGGCGTTACAAAATCAAGGGTTACCAACATCGATTCTCCGGGAATTGAAATTCTGAAAAATTATTCTCTCTTTACTCAAAGCAAATCCAAAACATACAGAAAGAATATTAAGTTCAATTATCTGAGTACTTCCCTATTCTATGCGGAAAGTGTAGAGATTTTTCTGGAAAAAGAATCAGGCGTAGGACTGGATGTAAGTTTTCAGACTCAGAATGTAGAAGTAGAAGCCAAAATAGATACGGATACGAAGAAACATTTTGTTTTAAAATATTCCGGAAACCAGGCTCCTTTTGCGGCAAAATTTACAAAAGGAAAAGATTTCAACATCATGTGATAAAATCTTATTATTTTAGTTTTTAACTAATCTATAAGCATATTTATCATGAAAAAATTAACGAAAAATGATCTGAAGAACATTAATGGAGGAAACATGAGATTTCCTGACGCCAATGGTAACTGCCCTGCAGGATGGTATCTTTGTCCAAAAAACATCTGTATCAATGACAGAGGCGGCGAAAATCCTATAACGCCTTCAAGCCCTTACTACACAGCCTGCTTCGGATAACAAAATAAAACACCTCAAATTAAGGTGTTTTTATTTTACAATTAAAAAGAGGTTGCTCAGTGAACAACCTCTTTCTGTATCATTAATGATGAATATTTAGTATCATTGTGGCGGACACGCAAAATGATTAATTGTACATGGATGCCAAATACCTAAGCACCATGTTCCACAATTATCATCATCCGGAAGAATCACACCCCCTTTAATTTCTTTCAACTGATCTCTGTTGATTTTTTTTAATTTTTTCATAAATAAATGGTCTTTGATTTTTTATTATTTATTGTTTGGTAATAAAACTTAGTCAAATATAATTTTTTTATTTAAAACTTATATATCGAACAATCAATTAAGCTCAATTTTATCAAATTTTAACTTTTAATCAAGAACAGCTCCTTATTATTAAAAACGTTACTTTTTTTTGACAAAAAAATATTAAAACACTTTACCCTTTCAATCATTTTATTGTTATAAAGAATTCTATTGTGCGCCGCTGGTTTTATCAACGTATGGCATTGATGGCTCATATTTCTGGTCTAAAGGTCCATAAATCGTAAAATACTTTGTTTTCTTTATCACTTTTCTTGTCCTTACAATTTCAACAGCGAATGAGCTTTTGTAGAATCCTTCATTAAATATTTTAATCTGTTTATTATCTACAGCAAATATATTTTTCTCAAGTTTAGAAAAATCACTTTTCCAACTTGGGTATTCAACATCTAATTCCCAGGATGCACGGTTGATAAAACGTCCATGGATGACATCTAAAATAGGTGAACCCGGAAGAAAAACGACATTTTTATATTCTGATAAAATAGAATTCGCTTCTGAAATATATTCATAATCATTTTCTGAAATAAGCAGTCCGGAAACTGAAGGGGTATGCTTAGTAAATATGAAAGGTGAATATAAAATACTGTCTGATTGATAAGTATATTTTAACCGACATAGAGAGAATGACACCAATGAAACCACCATAAAATACAGAACCAGGTTAGTTCTATTGATAAATATGAACAGTAGTATAAAAACTAAGAAGATAGGGTTATTTCCTGCCCATGAAATAGCAGCTGACCATCCTAACAGTAAAAGAAAAAAAACAAGTCTATTCTGAGCATCATATTTTAGAAACAGCACAAATAATATTAAAAATAAAGACCTTATTCCCATATATTGTCCGTTATTAAAGAAAGGATATATAACAGACAGAGAAAACACCACCAATAAAGCAGCATCCAGATACTTCTTGTCTATTTTTAAAAAATACAGAAATATCAGAAAACAAACAACCAGCAGCAAGGTCAGATTGCTTTCATATAAATAAGGAGCAAGGGCATTTTCATAAAAACCTCCTGCCACAGATAAATTAAAAACCTGTTTCCAGAAAATTTGAATATCTTCAATAATATGGTATTGGTAAATAATAAGGAGCAAAAATGAAAGTGATAGTATAAATAATAAAAGGTCTTTTTTTTCAACCTTAAAGTTTTTATAAAAATCTTTGAGAATTACAAGGAAAACACCCGCACTAAAAATAAAAAAAGACTGTTTTACAAGACCGGTAAACACCAAAAATATCAGTGTACTCCATAACCATTTTCTTTTATAAAAATAAAGGGACAGGACTCCAAAAAATATTCCGTCAATAGTATGCCAGGGTAATATAGGGAATGTATTAAGAAATAAAATAGAAAATAGAACAGTAACATCGAACCTGACTTTTTCAAGCATGAGTTTCTGTATAACAGTAGAAATAATCAATGTTTGTATAACAACGAAGAATCTACTGATTAAAATAAAATATTCCGAAGTGACAGGAATGAACTTAAGCAGGTAATCCCAAAAAGCCAAACCAAAGAAAGGTCTTACGTAATCAAAATCTTTATAAATAATCTGTCCCTGCTGTAATCGTCCAATCATCGAAAGGATAAATCCAAGATCCCATTGATCTACGGTATAAGTACAAATAAAACAAAAGTATAAAGCTGAAAAAAACAGCAGTCCAGTGGTAAATATTTTTGTATAATTTCTTTTTTGTAAAAAATTCATTTGTGTTTTAAATTTTTGAAGTCAAGCGATATTTAATACAACTGAGGAGGGTTATACTATCAATCAATAGCTGAGCAGTATTCTTCTGATTCTTTTTTAATCCAGAAAAAAAATGCTCAGCCAGTAACTTCTGTGTATTATTTATGCATTGTGTAAGATCATTGCAGCCTCTTTAGCAAAATAGGTAAAGATCAAATCTGCTCCGGCTCTCTTAAAACAGGTAAGACTTTCAATGATGGTTTTATCATTATCCAGCCAACCGTTCTGGGCTGCAGCTTTTACCATTGCATATTCTCCACTTACGTTATAAACAGCAATTGGAAGATCAATGGCTTCACGTACTTTAGAAACAATATCCAGATATGGAAGTCCCGGTTTGATCATGATAATATCAGAACCTTCATCAATATCTTTAAATACTTCGTTCAACGCTTCACGGGAATTATGGAAATCCATCTGATACGTTTTCTTGTCTTTAGGAATTTCTATATTGTCTTTCGGCGCGCTGTCAAGAGCACTTCTGAAAGGTCCATAGAAAGAACTAGCATATTTTGCGGAATAGCTCAAAATTCCCACATCCGTAAATCCGCTTTCTTCTAAAGCTTCACGAATCGCCAGCACCCTTCCATCCATCATATCACTTGGTGCCACAATGTCAGCTCCTGCCTCGGCATGTGACACGGACATTCTTGCCAGTGCATCGTTGGTTGCATCATTCATGATTTTTCCATTTTCAATAATTCCATCATGGCCATAGATGGAATAAGGATCCAAAGCAACATCCGGCATTACAATCATTTGGGGAACCGCATCTTTGATTGCTTTGATAGTTTGCTGCATCAATCCGTCTTTGTTCCAGGCTTCTTTTCCGGTATTATCTTTCAAATGTTCTGACACTTTCATGTACAGATTGACTGATTTTACCCCTAAAGAAAATAATTCTTTACATTCTTTCACCGTCAAATCTATGCTCCTCCTGAAAATCCCCGGCATCGATGGAATCGCTTCCTGCTGGTTTTCGCCCTCCATTACGAAGATAGGCATTACAAAATCATCAGTTGTAAGGATATTTTCTCTTACTAAACTTCTGACAGATTCATTAACTCTAAGCCTTCTATTTCTTGAATGTATCATTTTGGAATACTTTTTGAATAAGTTTCTGCAAATTTACTACAACTTATATAAAAAACTATTGTATAGCATTGTAGAATTGTTTATTTTTGTTTCAATACATTCGAGAAATTATAATTTGATGAAAAAACTTTTACTTTTATTTCTATTTACAGGCGCTTTCGTTGGATTTTCCAACAATATGCAGGCACAGCTGAGAGAGCCGGGTTCCATCACACAGAAGTCTGATGACGGTGTATTGGTAGCCTATCCTAATCCCGCAAAAGATTTCCTTCTGATCAAAGCAAAGGATACTGCTTTAAAGATCAAAAGTGTAACTTTTTATTCTATTTTAGGAACACAGGTAGCTAATTACACGGTTAACATGAATTCCGGAGAAATCAATATAGAAAAATTAAAACCCGGAAAATATTTGATTCGCTATATATTAAGCGATAATACCCAAAAGGTTACTCAAATTGTAAAACAATAAAAATTAATCCTGATAATCATCAGGATTTTTTCTTTTAAATCGGTTCTCCTTTAATTTTAATATTTCCGTAACTTTCAGAACTTTTGTAGACTCATTGTAAAAACAATTTAATGCTTAAAGCTGAACATATCAGAAAGACTTATAGCGCCGGGAATAAAGTGGCATTGGATGATTTCAGCATCCATGTACCTCAAGGCAGTATTTATGGTCTTCTAGGCCCGAACGGAGCCGGAAAAACATCTTTTATCCGTATCATCAACCAAATTACCCAGGCCGACTCCGGAGAGGTGTACATCAACGGGGATAAACTTAATCCAAACCACATCAGAGATATCGGTTATATGCCTGAAGAAAGAGGGTTGTATAAAAACATGACCGTGGGCGATCAGATCCTTTATTTTGGGGAACTGAAAGGAATGACCAAAAGTGATGCCTTACAGGAAGCCAAAAAATGGTTTGAAAAATTAAACATTGACCAATGGTGGAAAAAGAAGCTTTCGGAACTTTCGAAAGGAATGGCTCAGAAGATCCAGTTTGTAGTCACTGTGCTTCACCGTCCACATCTTCTTATTCTTGATGAGCCTTTTTCAGGTTTTGATCCGGTCAATGCCAATTTGATTAAAGATCAGATCATCGAGCTTAAAAACAACGGAACGACAATTATCCTTTCTACTCACAGAATGGAAAGCGTGGAAGAAATGTGTGATTATGTGGCACTTATCAACAACTCCAAGAAGATTATTGACGGAAGGGTTTTTGACGTAAGGGAAAAGTTTAAGAAAAATATTTTCGGAGTTACCCTTTCTGAAGTGGATCAAACTAAATTTGAAAGTTTTAAAAGCAGTTATGATATTTTCAATTTCTCCAATGAAAATAATCTTATTTCTTTTGACCTGAAAAACGAAAGCGGGCAGAATGATATCCTTCTGGAACTTGTCAACGTGGGAAAAGTGAGATCATTCGACGAGAGAATTCCGAGTATGAATGAAGTGTTTATTAATGCTGTAAGTAATCATTCTTAATTTTATGAACAATATTTATTTAATTACAAAAAGAGAATTTCTTACTCAGGTTAAGAAAAAATCCTTCATTATATTAACGCTGCTTGCTCCTCTTTTACTTGTTGGATTTGGAGCAGTGATCGGATTGATGTTTAAAGCTAACGAATCGCACAGCATTATTGAAGTGGTGGATAAAAGCGGGCTTTTTAAAAACCAGCTGAAATCTAATGACAAACTGAATTATGTCTTTGTATCTGCAGCTGATGAAAAAGCAAAAATCAATAATCTGAAAGATAATGAATCCCTTGATGGTATTCTGATTCTTCCTGAACTGAAAGATCATGATTATAACGCACTGGAAAACAGTACAAGACTTATTGTAAACTCAAAGATGGGTCTGGATACCAAACAGAAGATCGTTTCGGATATCACTGATGTCATCAAAAAAGAAAAGATCAAACAGCTTGGTATTGAAGAATCCCAGGTAAACAGTCTGGATAAAAGCTTTACTCTAAAAACCATTAATGTTGCTGATAACAATAAAGAAGATTCTGATCTTGCTTTTGGTGTCAAAAGTGGCTTAAGCATCCTTCTTATGTATGTAACCTTTATGTTTATCATCATTTATGGGGTAAGGGTTATGCGAAGTGTACTTGAAGAGAAAAATAACCGTGTTGTAGAAATTATTATTTCTTCTGTCAAGCCCTTTGAGCTGATGATGGGTAAAATATTAGGGGTAACATTAGTGGCTCTTACTCAGTTTCTGATTTGGATTTCGATGTCTGTTATTGGGGCATTGGTTTTAAATACAGGATTTGCCTCTTTTCAGAAGAACATTCCCGGAGGAAATCAGGAACTTGCCAGCAAACTTGATATAGCACAAATCGCAACACAAATTTCCCACAGCTTACTAGAGCTGAATATTCCACTGATCATCTTTGTATTCATTGTATTTTTCCTTTTAGGATATATTTTCTACAGTTCAATTTATGCCGCTATCGGTTCTGCTGTAGATAATGAAACAGAGACTCAGCAATTCACTTTATTTGCTATTTTACCACTTACATTAGGGATGTACGGCAGTTTTTCATTAATGAACAATCCTGATGGTCCGTTGGGCTTCTGGCTGTCTATTATTCCATTTACTTCGCCAGTTGCTATGATTGCACGAATACCTTTCGGGGTTCCTGCGTGGCAAATTGCATTGTCTATAGCCTTATTGCTTGGAACTACTATTTTCATGATATTCTTAGCCGGAAAGATCTACCGCGTTGGGATTCTCATGTATGGTAATAAAGCGACTCTAAAGGAGATCTGGAAGTGGATCAGAGGATAAGGTTACTCAATAAAATAGTTCTTTTGTTTTGAAAAGATCAGACGCAGTCAAACAAAATGAACCAAAAATTCAAGGCCTTCCGTTAAAATTAAAACTACAGTTTACCGGGCCAATATAGATAGGTTCGCCAACAATTTTTAATGATAAAAAACAAAAAACCCGGAAATTAATTTCCGGGTTTTTTTATATCTGAATAACGGGTTATTCTATTTGAAGATATAGCTTAAGCTTAAGCTGATTACCTGCTCAGACTTGCCTTTATTGGTACCTCCTTTTTCTTTTGCAAGATCAGGATAAGTATCTGAAAGACCTAAATCATATTTAAGAGCTAATTCTAACTGTCTTTTGTAGCTATAGCCTATTCCCAATCCAAGGGCGAAATTAAAGCTTGCTGCTTTACCGCTTACCGAAGGATATAAAGGGTCAGTAACATCCGGATCATAATAAGGTCTGCCAACAGGTGCGTTTTTAACATTCTGACTCATCAGAAAGTTAAATCTTGGACCTATCATTCCAAAGAATTCTGATTCAGCTTCAGAAAAATACCCTTTAAAATAAATAGGTACACTCAGATAATTATTACCATATACGGCATCATAACCATCTTTTCCTTTAGCATCTTTATCTTTTCCGGTTTCTCCAGCACCATAATACACCACTTCCGGCTGTAAATAAAACTGGTTAGCTTTCCCTATCGGGATAAGAGCCAAAGCTCCACCCTGAAATGCAAATCGGGCACCAGAAGGATTATGAGCGTTTCTTACTCTGGAGTAGTTACCTCCTGCCGTAACACCAAATCTTGTATCTTTGAAGTTGATCTGGGCGAAGGACAGGGTTGAGAGGGTCAATGCTGAGGTTAATAAAAGTTTTTTCATATGTTTTGTTTTGTATAGCTATTATCCAAGAACTTTAGCAACGGTAACTCCAATATCAGCAGGAGAATCTACTACGTTGATTCCGTTCTCTCTCATGATCTGCATTTTTGCCTGAGCAGTATCTTCATCACCACCTACGATAGCACCAGCGTGTCCCATAGTTCTACCTTTAGGAGCAGTCTGTCCAGCGATAAATCCTACAACCGGCTTAGTAGATCCACTAGCTTTGTACCATCTTGCAGCTTCAGCCTCAAGTCCACCACCGATTTCACCGATCATTACTACTGCTTCAGTTTCAGGATCATTGATAAATAATTCAAGAGCTTCTCTTGTTGTAGTTCCGATGATCGGGTCACCACCGATACCGATTGCTGTAGAAACACCGTAACCAGCTTTCACCACCTGATCAGCAGCTTCATAAGTAAGAGTACCTGATTTTGAAACGATACCTACTTTACCTTTTTTGAAAACGAATCCTGGCATGATACCAATTTTAGCTTCTTCAGAAGTAATAATTCCCGGACAGTTTGGACCGATTAATCTGCAGTCTCTGTCAGCGATGTAAGATTTTACTTTCACCATATCTGCTACAGGAATACCTTCAGTAATACATACGATAACTTTGATACCTGCTTCAGCAGCTTCCATGATCGCATCAGCAGCAAATGCAGGCGGTACGAAAATGATACTCACGTTAGCTCCGGCTTTTTCAACTGCGTCAGCTACTGTATTAAATACAGGTTTTCCTAAGTGCTCAGATCCTCCTTTTCCCGGAGTTACACCTCCTACTACGTTGGTTCCGTATTCAATCATCTGACCTGCGTGGAAAGTACCTTCGTTCCCTGTAAATCCTTGTACAATTACTTTAGAATCTTTGTTTACTAAAATTGACATTTTATTGATGTTTTAATTTATTTAAATATTTTATTAATGCTCACAAATTTACTTAATTTTCTTTGATTTTGGACAATACCAAGAGAATAGTTTATTTGAGATTTCTCAGCTTTACTTCTTTTTTCAGATAGCCTTTAAAATCTTCTGCGAACATGCCGATATAGGTACCTTTTTTAAGATCCCTGTTCACTCCTGTTTTACCAAGAAGAACAGATCCTCCTTCGATTTTATTCCCGGAAGCGATACCTACCTGCCCCCAAAGCGTTACTTCGTCACCTATCACACAGCATCCTGCAATGCCGACCTGTGATGCAATAAGACATTTTTTTCCGATAACCGTGTCATGGCCGATCTGAATCTGATTATCTAAAACCGATCCCTCACCAATTACCGTAGAATCTGTTACGCCTCTGTCGATGGTACAGTTATTTCCGATCTCTACATTGTTTTCAATAATGACATTTCCGACAGAGATCAGACGGTCAAAATTTCCATTCAGTTTTCTGTAATAGAAAGCATCTCCTCCCAGTACAGTTCCGGACTGGATGATCACATTATCTCCAATTTCGGTTCTGTCACCAATCACAACATTAGGAAAGATAAGACTGTTTTTTCCGATCTTCACATTGTTTCCAATGACCGCAGAAGAGTGAATCCTCGTTCCCTCTCCTATTTCAGCATCGTGAAGTTCTTCGGTGAAGTTATATATTCTTGTAAAGTGCGTATTGATTTTGTTGAAATCCCTGAAAGGGTCCTCAGAAACCAAAAGAGCCTTTCCTTCCGGACATTCTACCTTTTTGTCGATCAGGATGATCGTTGCTGCAGAATTCAGTGCCTTATCATAATACTTAGGATGGTTGACAAAAACAATATCACCCGGTTTTACCATGTGAATCTCGTTAGTCCCCAATACTTCAAAGTCTTCTGGACCAACAAATTCTGAGCCTATTAAATCGGCAATAGTTTTGAGCTTTTGTGGAGAATGGAATCTCATAACAATTGATTTTCTTATAAAAACAAAATTCGGACTGCTCATGCAAACCGAATTTATGTAAATTTTATTATTATTTTACTCTTTCTAAGTAGCTACCGTCTTCAGTATTTACTTTGATTTTGTCACCTGGCTCGATGAACAAAGGTACATTTACTCTGGCTCCTGTTTCAACGATTGCGTTTTTAAGAGCGTTAGTAGCTGTATTTCCTTTTATACCCGGATCAGCTTCAATTACTTCCAGATAAACTGACTGAGGAAGTTCGGCAGAAAGTGGAGTTTCGTCAACTTCTTTCAAAATGATCGTTACTTCTTCACCTGCTTTCATGAATTGAGAATTTTCAATCATCTCTTTATCCAGATACAACTGAGAGAAATCATCGTTATTCATGAAGTGGAAACCATTCTCATCATCGTAAAGATACTGGAACTTTCTTGTGATTACTTTTACTTCATCAATTTTATGTCCTGCAGAAAAAGTATTATCAAGTACTTTTCCGTTGGTTACTGATTTTAGTTTTGTTCTTACGAAAGCAGGTCCTTTCCCTGGCTTTACGTGCATAAATTCAACTACTTTGAAAATGTCATTGCTAAATTCGATGCAAAGTCCTTTTCTTATATCGTTACTTGTTGCCATTAATTTATTTATATTACTTTTTAATACTATTTGTTAAGAACTACATTTAGAATGGATCCGATTCTGTCACTTTTAGTTTCATTTAGCTGTATCGGTCCGATTCCTTTTTCAGAAAAATGCTCATCAGATTCAAAATAATTGACTTCTTTTTTAAAACCATTGTTTCTAATAAAAATGACATTCAAACTTTGGTTAAGGTCCAAGTTTATATTCTTTGCGACACTGTCATTCTGATTATATATCTTATGTCTTTCAATCCTTTGCTTGAAAAGTTTATCTCCAGTTTTCACACTTTCTTTTTGCTGTCCCCATATTATTGATGAACAGAGAAAGAGTGGAATTAAAAATAATTTTTTCATACTGATGTATTTGTATAAAATACTAATTACTTTCCTTAGTTGTTCCGTATCCTTTGACAATCCCTCTCGGAGAGTTTTGGATAAACTGAAGAATCTCATCTCTTTCAGCTGTTGGAAGCATTTCTTTTTCAATAAATGCCAAAGCCTGGGAAACGTTCATCTTCATTTGGAAAATCGCTCTGTAAATTTTCTGAATTTCAAAGATTTTCTCATTGGAAAACCCTCTTCTTCTTAATCCTACAGAATTGATTCCTGCATAAGAAATCGGATCTCTTGCTACTTTTACGTAAGGTGGAATATCTTTTCTGATCAGAGAACCTCCAGAGATCATGGTATGTTTTCCGATCTTGCCAAACTGCTGTACAGCAGACAATCCTCCCATTACGGTAAAATCACCTATTTCTACGTGCCCTGCAATACCGCATCCGTTAGCAATGATTACATTATCTCCGATGATACAGTCATGTGCGATGTGAGAAGTTGCCATAATAAGGCAGTTGCTGCCGACTTTGGTAAATCCTAACGCCTTGGTTCCTCTGTTAACAGTAACACATTCTCTTAAGGTAGTACTATCTCCAATAATGGTCTGTGTATCTTCACCGTCAAATTTAAGATCCTGAGGGATCGCAGAGATTACAGTTCCCGGAAAAATTTTACAATCCTTTCCTATTCTTGCCCCATCCATGATGGTGACATTTGGTCCGATCCAGGTTCCTTCTCCTATTTCTACGTCCCCTGCTATTGTAGTAAAAGGTTCTACAATAACATTTTTGCTGATTTTTGCGCGTTTATCTACGGCGGCTAATTGATGAATCATTTAATCAACTTTATTTTTTGCAACTTGAGCCATTAACTCTGCTTCTACAACCACGGTACCTCCTACATATCCATAACCCTGCATATGTACGATTCCTCTTCTGATAGGCTCTATCAATTCAATTTTGAAAATAATAGTATCTCCGGGAACGACTTTTTTCTTGAATTTTACTTTATCGATTTTGATAAAATAAGTAGAATAATTTTCAGGATCCGGAACACTTGCCAACACAAGGATACCTCCCGTTTGTGCCAAAGCTTCTACCTGAAGAACTCCAGGCATTACAGGCTCTTTAGGGAAATGGCCTACAAAGAAAGGCTCATTCATGGTAACATTTTTCAAACCTACCACGTGAGAATCCGAAAGTTCAAGAATTTTATCGATCAATAAGAACGGAGGTCTGTGCGGCATAAGACGCATAATCCCGTTGATATCAAAAACAGGTTCTTTGGTAAGGTCAAAATCAGGCACGTTTTTCTTTTTCTGCAGTTTCCACTGACGGTTCAGTTTTTTCGCAAACTGGGTATTCACATAATGACCAGGTTTATTTGCAATGACTTTCCCTTTTATTTTTACACCAGCCAAAGCCAAATCACCAATTACATCAAGTAATTTATGTCTTGCTGCTTCGTTCGGATAATTCAATGTAAGGTTGTCCAGAATACCGTTTGGTCTGATAGAAACATTGTCTTTTCCAAAGGCTTTCTTCAATTTCTCAGTGGTCTCAGGTGTGAGATCCTTGTCTACATAAACAATAGCATTGGAAATATCTCCACCTCTTATCAGTCCGTGATCCAATAACATTTCCAGCTCATGTAAAAAGCTGAATGTTCTTGCAGAAGAAATTTCGTCTTTAAATTCTGAAATATTTTTAAGAGTGGCATTTTGGGTTCCTAATACTTTAGTTCCAAAATCTACCATAGTAGTCACTTCGTAAGTATCTGAAGGTATAATGGTAATTTCCGATCCTGAGGCAGGATCTGCGTAGCTCAACACTTCTTTGATCACAAGATATTCTCTGGCGATGCTCTGCTCTACGATACCTACGCTTTCAATAGCTTCAACAAAGAATTTTGAAGATCCATCTAGAATTGGAGGCTCTGAAGCATCCATTTCCAGAATAGCGTTATCAACATCACATCCTACTAATGCAGCCAAAAGGTGCTCACATGTTGTAATTTTTACACCAAGCTTCTCTAATGTTGTTCCTCTTTCTGTTGCTACGACATAATTAACATCAGCTTCTACCTGAGGACTTCCCTCAAGATCCGTTCTTACGAACACGAAACCTGTATTTTCCTTTGCAGGCTTTATGGTAAGTTTTACTTCTTTACCTGTATGAAGGCCAATTCCAGAAAGTGTTACTTCTTCCTGGAGTGTTTTTTGCATATCACTCATTAGTTTTATCTTTTGAGGTATCCTCAAGATTATTTATTCTTCGAACAATTTCAGTGAAATTTCTGAAATGAACATAGTTTCTAAGATAGTCATTATAGCTTATAGCCGGAGATCCATACAGCGTTTCTTTATCGCTAACGCTGGAATTCACTCCACTTTGAGCCTGAATTTTAACCTGGTTGCCAATTTTGATATGGCCTACCACTCCCACCTGTCCTCCAATCTGGTTCCAGTCTCCAATGGTAGTAGATCCGGCAATTCCAGCCTGAGCCGCAATAACGTTGTTCTGCCCAATTTTTACGTTATGAGCAATCTGAATCAAATTATCGATCTTCGTTCCCTTTCCGATGATGGTAGATCCGATTGTAGCTCTGTCGATACTACAGTTTGAGCCGATTTCTACATCGTCTTCGATAATCACGTTTCCCAGCTGAGGAATTTTTTTGAATCCTTCTGCCGTAGGTTGAAAACCGAATCCGTCACCACCTACAACCGTGTTGGAATGAATCACACAATTGTCACCGATAATACAGTAATCATAAATTCTGGCACCGCTGTCAATTTTACAGTTTTTACCGATCTTTACTCCTTTACCGATATACACATGCGGATAAATCTGCGAACCTTCTCCGATTTTGGCTTTCTCTGAGACATATGTAAATGCTCCGATGTATGCTTTTTCACCGATCACAGCAGTATCATGAATCGAAGAACCGGTTTCGATTCCCTCTTTTCTTCCCTGCATTTCCTGATACAGATTCATAAGGATCTGAAAAGAAAGGTATGCATCCTTTACAACAATTAAGGTAGGATTATAGTTAACTTTGTCTATAAGTTTTTCCGAAACAATAATAACGGAGCATTTTGAGGTATCTAAAAAATGGGAAAATCGATCCTGTGCTATAAAAGAAAGATGCCCTGATTCACCATTCTCAATTGGTGAAACCCCTGTAATAACCGTACTTTCGTCGCCTATTATTTGTCCGTCAATAAAACTTGCAATTTGCGAAGCTGTAAATTCCATATTCTGCAAAGATAAGAAATTCTATAATTCGCAAACATTTTTTGATTTTCGGAACGTGAATTTTAATATTATTTAAGAAATTATCTTGAAATATCTCTTGGAAAAGTAAGAATATATCTGGCTGTCTTATGCACCATAAGTCCTGACAACAGCTGGTCCTGTGACTCCTCCAACCTGATCTTTCTCCCGTCTTTCATTAGCAGGTAAATTGGTTGCTTTTCGGTGTCGTATGGCAGTAATTTTCTTTTTATTTCATGTACAAGTTCCTTTCCATTATCGATTCCGAAAAATTCATTGGTGTTTTTTATTTTTCCTTCAATAAATTCGGGAGTAAAAGGGTGTGTAGAAATAACAGTTTTCGGAAGATTTCTCTGGATCACACATTTGCACCAATACGAAAGAATAAAGTCTTCTGAATCCTGCCAGGATTTCATCGCATGAATTATATCATTATCATCAAGCTGGGTAAACCGATAAATATCCTCATCGGTTGCTGAACTTTTTGAACGGTGCAGAAAATAGTTCAGATTTTCACCGGAAGGCAGATCCATTCCTTTGGAAACCAGATACTTTGCTCTTTCCAATATCTTAACCAAAAGGAATTCCGCCAGTGCCGAGGTTTTATGATAATACACCTGCCAGTACATAAACATTCTGGCCGTCAGGAAATTTTCAATAGAATAAACCCCTTTTGCATCAATGACCAACTCCCCTTCACTGCAGACATTCATCATAGAAATGATCCTCTGTGTATTTATATTTCCTTCGGAAACACCTGTAAAGAAACTGTCTCTGTTTAGATAATCAAGCCGGTCTACATCCAGTTGGGAGGAAATAAGCTGGTTGAAAAATTTTCTGTGGTATTTCCCCTGAAACATTTCAATCGCTAAGGAAAGCTGTCCATCAAATTCTTCATTTAATTTATTCATCAACAGCAGTGACAGTTTTTCATGATGCCAGTCGTCCATCAGCATATTTTCAAGGGCATGCGAAAACGGCCCATGTCCAATATCATGCATCAGGATTGCAAGCATCGCTCCTTTCTCTTCCTCTTCTGTAATCTTAACCCCTTTCTGCCTCAATGTTTCCAATGCTGTAAACATCAGATGCATTGCTCCCAGTGCGTGATGAAATCTTGTATGAGTAGCACCCGGAAAAATCAGATTAAGCAGTCCGGTTTGTCCTATCCTTCGTAATCTCTGAAAGTAAGGATGTTCTATAACGTCAAATAAAATTTCGTGTGGGATCCTGATGAAACCATGAACAGGGTCGTTGATGATTTTTAGCTTGTTCTGCATTGAAACGTAGATATTAGTAAACAAAGTTAGGGATTTTAAATTTTAGCACTCTTTAATTCTTGTTCATGATCATCTTAAAACAACTACAAATAGATTATTTTTTCAAAATAAGTCTTTTCATGTCATGAAATTTAAGTATATTAATTTCCACAAATTATCAGCATCATCATTTGATGAATACAAATCTTAACTACCTACTACACAGTACAAAACTATGAGTGACAAAAAATTTAATATCGCTATTCTTATTGATGGTGATAATGCCCAGGCCAAATTATTAAAAGAGACCATTGAAGAAGTTTCAAAATACGGCAAGGCGACGATCAGAAGGATTTATGGGGACTGGACCTCGCAAAGTATGAACTCCTGGAAAGATCTTGTCAATCTATACTCTATCAATCCGATTCAAAAGTTTTCATATACCAGCGGAAAAAACTCAACTGACGGAGCACTGATTATCGATGCTATGGATATTTTGCACGGGAAAAGTGTAGAAGGTTTCTGTATTGTTTCCAGTGACAGCGATTATACAGGTTTAGCCAAAAGAATTCGTGAGGAAGGCCTTTTCGTTATGGGTATCGGAGAGAAAAAGACCCCCGAAGCTTTTGTAAAATCTTGCGATATATTTACCTATACTGAAAATATTATTCCTAAAGCCAGAAAAGAAAACAAGTCTGACGGCCAAAAGGTAAAAGAAAATAAAACTAAAGATATCATAAAAAAAGAAGCCATAAGTCCTAAAACTCATGAGTTTCAAAGCTTTTTATCTCCTAAAGATGAAGAAACTATCTCAAAAGCATTTGAAATTTCTGCCAATGAAAATGACATGGCTTTTATTTCAACATTAGGTACCAATATCAGAAAGATTGACCCTAGTTTTGACTCGAGAACCTATGGATATTCCACTTTATCAAAATTATTTGATGATCTGCCTCATTTTGAAGTGGTGAGAAATGAAACTAATCATCCCTTATTGAAAAAGAAATAACTGCTATCACGGCCTTTGCCAGACTGATGACAATACTTGAAAAATAATGTACTTAAAATAAATTACATATTGTAAAGCTTTTGACCTTATTTTAATATGCTTATGTTCTTTAAGTTTTGAATGGTACTGGTTTTACATTTACCTTTGATCGATTAATAAACTAATAGTCGTTACGCTTCATGAGAAGATTATTTATTTTCATCGTATCATTTTTAAGTACTACTCTTTCCGCACAATATTTATCTGAAAATCAAAAGCTTGAATCACTATGCAAAGTCTGGGGCTTTTTGAAGTATTATCATCCTCATGTGGCGAAAGGAGATTTTGACTGGGACCAACAGCTTTTTCAGAAAATTGATGAGCTGGATAATATACAGGGAAAAGATCAGCTTAACGAATTATATTTTAACTGGATCTCCAGTCTAGGGAAAGTAAATGAATGCAAAACCTGTTCAAAGGAACCAAAGAATAAGATTTATTTTTTGAGGAATTTTGATCTGAACTGGATCAATAGTAAGGAGCTATTCAGTAAAAAAGTAAGAGATCAGTTGGTTTTTATTCAAGATAACAGAAATCTTGGAAGCAGCCATTATTTTGGAAATGGGGGCAAAAAAGTTTATTTCAGAAATGAAAAATCATATGGTTCAAAATTTTCATCGAAACAAACAAGCCTTTTGGAACTCTTCAGATATTGGAATCTGGTAGAATATTTTTTCCCCTATAAATATCAGACCGATGAGAACTGGAATGATGTTTTAACAGAAATGATCCCAAAATTCCTCAGTGTCCATGATGATGAAAGCTATCACCTTACGCTTGCAGAACTGGTGACAAAAGTTGACGACTCTCATGCTTTTTTGTATTCTCCCCTTATCAGTATCAACCAATACGGAAGAAGAAAGATTCCTGTAGAATATACTTATGCAGAAGGTAAGCTGGTCGTGACAAATGTTGTTAAAAATAAATTTAACGAAGAAATGCCTTTAAAAGCTGGTGATGTAATCTATGATGTCAATAGCAGGACTATCCCTCAGATGGTGAACAGTTTAGGAAAATACGTCCCTGCCTCCAATTCCTGGGGAAAGATCAATAAAGTGAAAAATTTCTTTCTTTTCAGCAATAACGATTCGATTACGGTTAAGATTGAAAGGGATAGTCAAAATCTGGTGTTCAAAGTCAAAACTTATCTACTAAAAGACCTCGTTCCGGAAAAACCAGCCACACCAAAGAAATGGAAGTTTCTGGATACAGAACACAAGACCGGATATGTGAATATGGGTATTATTGAAAAAAGTGATCTGGATGATATGTACAAAGATTTAAAATCCACCACTTCAATCCTTTTTGATCTAAGAAATTATCCCAAACAGACTATTTTTCCTTTAAGCAGAATGATTCTACCGGAAAAATCAATTTATTATCAATTTAATTTCCCGGAGACCGATTATTTGAGTAAATTTTATAGTGCAAAAAACAGTATCGGAAAAAAGAATCCGGATTACTATAAAGGTCATGTAGTCGTTCTGGTAGACGAAAACACACAGAGTCAGGCAGAAACCACTACCATGATGTTTAAGCAGCATCCTAAAGCAAAAGTGATTGGGAGCAATACTTCGGGAGCCAACGGCGATATTATAAGATTTAAGATTGCCGATCTTGATACCTGCTTTACAGGGCTTGGCGCTTACTATCCTGACGGAAGAGAGACACAGAGGATAGGAATCATCCCTGACATTGTAATAAAACCCACCGTTAAGGGGATACAACAGAGAAAAGACGAAGTTCAGGAAAGAGCTTTAGATTATATAAAGACCGGTTTTTAAAGAAATTGAATATGGATGCTGATGAACAGGATTTTCATTTAACTAATATTTAACTATTATTCTCTCTAATTTGTGAGAATTTAAAAGGAATTGGTCAACATTTTGATACTATAACCATGTAAAAAATTAAATTATGTCGGAAAAGATATTATGGATAGATGATGAAATAGATTTACTCAAACCCCATATCGTATTTTTAGAAAAAAAAGGTTACCAGGTAACCCCTGTTAATAACGTGAATGAGGCTCTGGAACTTATGGATTCAGAGAAATTTGCATTAACGCTTATTGACGAAAATATGCCCGGCATTTCGGGATTGGAAGCCATTCCCATGATCAAAGAGAAAGATAATTCTCTGAAGATTGTTATGGTCACCAAAAGTGAAGAGGAACATATTATGGAAGAGGCTATCGGATCACAGATTGCTGACTACATCCTTAAGCCTGTAAATCCAAATCAGATCCTCTTATCATTAAAAAAGAATCTTCAGGAGGATAACCTTGTAGAACAGAAAACAATTCTCCAGTACCAACAGGAATTCAGAAACCTGTCTATGGAGCTTTCTTATTTAAGAACTTACCAGGAGTGGGCAGAATATTATAAGAAGATTGTAAGCTGGGAACTTAAGTTTGATAAAGTAGCGGATAATGAATTCGCAGACCTTTTACAATCACAAAAAGAAGAGGCCAACATTCAGTTTGCCAAGTTTATAGAGAAAAATTATAAAGGCTGGCTTACGGATTCCGACAAACCGGTAATGAGCCACACCCTTTTTAAAGAAAAAATAAAAACTGAAGTAGAAAAAGAAAAAGTACTGCTTCTTATGGTTGACAATCTTCGATATGATCAGTGGAAAGTCATAGAACCATTATTTACAAAATATTATAATAAGGTTTCAGAAGACTACTATTACAGTATTCTTCCTACAGCCACACAGTACGCCAGAAACTCTTTCTTTGCAGGTTTGATGCCATCTGAGATTGAGAAACGTTTCCCGGATAAATGGTTTAATGATAACGAGGAGGGAAATAAAAATGAATTTGAGCGCGATTTCCTGGAAGATCAAATGAAAAGAATTGGTTTGGGATCTAAATCGATGAAGTATCTTAAAGTTCTGAATGCAGATTTTGAACGTAAGATTTACGATGATTTTAACCAGCATAAAAATAATGACCTTCTTGTTATTGTTTACAATTTTATTGATATCCTTTCTCATGCCAAGACAGATAATCATATTGTAGATCAGCTGATCCGGGATGACAAAACATTTAGATCACTTACTCTGAACTGGTTTGAGAATTCATCTCTATTGAAAATCATCAAGGCAGCAGCAGAGAGTGGCTATAAACTGGTAATTACTACTGACCATGGAACCATATATGTCAAGAAGCCAAGTAAGGTTGTCGGTGACCGTGAAACATCCACAAATATCCGCTATAAGACAGGAAAGAGTTTAACGTATGACGACAGTGATGTATGGGCTGTTACCAATCCTGAAAAACTGTTTCTTCCAAAAGGTAATTTAAGCTCGAAATATATTTTTGCAAAAAATAATATTTTCCTGGCTTATCCGAAGAATTACAATCACTTTGTGAATTACTATAAAGAAACATATCAACATGGAGGAATCTCATTGGAAGAATGTATTATTCCTATAAGCATATTAGAACCCAAGTAGTTTTTTTCATAGTTTATTTAAATTTTGGGTTCAGGCCGGAAAAAATCATTTGATTTTTTCCGGCTTTTTTTTGGCATCGATTTTGTAAATAGTTATAATCTAAAAAAGACATACAATAATGAAAAAAAGCATTTTACTTTTAGCTGCAACCACTACACTATTTCTAAGTTCTTGTAATAAAGACAAGAAAACGACTTCTACATCTGCTTCTGCAGATTCTATTTCTGTAACTCCTACTGATTCATTATCAACAGTAACATCTAAGGATGATATTGTTAAAAGCACATCAAAAAACAGTAAAGGAGAAGTACTGGATATGACTTTTAACAATACTAAGGATATTGCTACCGTTGTTTTCAATGGAGAGACTGTGGAATTAAAAGGTCAAAGACCTGCTTCAGGAATCTGGTATAAAAATGACCATTATGAACTGAGAGGAAAAGGAGAAGAGGTTGAACTTTCTAAGGATGGTAAGGTAGTTTTCAAAAAATAATCTACTGAAAAAATAATAATGCCGGTTTTGAAATTCAAAGCCGGTTTTTTTATTTCCTTACATTTGATAAAATTTATTTTTGTTTATGAAATTAATCACCTATAACGTTAACGGAATCAGAGCTGCTTTTACGAAGGACTTTTTGGGGTGGCTGAAGACGGCTGATCCGGATATCGTCTGTATTCAGGAGAGCAAGGCAGGAAACGACCAGATAGATATTGAAAGTCTTGAAAAAATCGGATACCACAGCTATTGGCATTCTGCAGTCAGAAAAGGCTATAGCGGTGTCGGAATAGCGTCAAAAATCAAACCTAATCATATTGAGTACGGATGTGGCATTGAAAGCTATGATAATGAAGGGAGAATCATCCGTGCAGATTTCGATGGCTATTCTGTCATTTCGGTGTATGTTCCTTCAGCCAGCAATATAGAAAGGCTTGAATTTAAAATGCAGTTTTGCCACGATTTCTTAGCCTATATTAAGGAATTAAGAAAAACGATTCCTAACCTTATTATTTCAGGCGATTTCAATATTTGCCATCAGGCAATTGACATTCATGATCCGGTGCGTTTAAAGAATGTTTCCGGCTTTCTGCCGATGGAAAGGGAATGGATGACCAGCTTTATAGAAGAATGTGAACTGATCGACAGTTTCCGTTTTTTCAATAATGAGCCGGATCATTATACATGGTGGAGCTACCGTCAGAATTCAAGAGCTAAAAACAAAGGTTGGAGGCTGGATTATAACTTTGCCACTTATACGTTAAAAGATAAGCTCTCAAGGGCAGTAATTTTAAGGGAGGCAGTCCATTCCGATCATTGCCCTGCAATGGTAGAATTAGATGTCTAGAAAAAAGCTTATACGAATAAACAAAAAGCCAGCTGATACAGCTGGCTTTATAAATTTAAATCATAAATTTAGTCGACAATTTCATATTCCACCGGAATTGTACCACGATTGATATCTCCGATTTCATCGAACGCAGCTTTAGAAATATCTAATGCTCTTGATGCATGGAAAGGTCCTCTGTCATTAATCTTCACTATCACCTGTTTTCCATTGTTCAGATTGGTAACTCTAATATTAGTTCCAAACGGAAGCGTTCTGTTTGCAGCGGTGAACTTTGAATTACTAAAGATCTCTCCGCTTGCTGTTTTTCTACCATTAAACTTATCGTGGTAGTACGATGCATAACTTGTTTTCTTCGCATCTAAGGTGTTACCTGTAAAAGAATAAACACCTAAGGTTGAAATCATCATTATGATTACGAGAATGAATCTTTTCATCATCTTGAATTTTATTGGTTTTGACGGAGCAAAAGTATAAGGAATGTTGTAAAGTCCCTACTCTATATGTTAAAAACCGTTAATGAAAACCAAATAATATGTTAACAAGCCTTGTAAGTTCCTATTGACAGGGGTTTTAGACTACACTGTTAAAAAACGTTAAAAAAACAAGCTAAAAGTTAACATAATTAACTTATTAAAGAAAAAAAGCAAAATAAAAATTATTTAATATACTAAAAATCAATACTTTAAATAAAATTAAAAATTACCTTCAAACCGTAAAATATAGTTTTAAACTAAAAAAATTTAAGAGGCGAAATGACCGGAACCGTTTTGATAGAAGCGAGTTAGCTCTATCTCTTATATCTCCTAATCCTAATTTTAACACCCCTTTTTAACAGTGCACTTCTATTATACCATAAATCTGCTGGAAATAATTTATTGAGAAGTGCTCTTTTTCCTGAAAGTTTCTCACTCATCTAATCAAATTGAATACCAATTCGTCTTTTTTAAGGTCTGAAATAAAGATTTTATTTATTATCTCATACTTTCTGACAAGAACTGAATCACATAATTTAGATGAAAGACAATACTTTATACTATCTACAATGAAAAAGTGAACTATGTTTAAGGTCAAGTACTCTTATACTACTATACTCTCATTAATCGTATTCTTAACCTATATATCGTAGCTTAGATTTAAAGTGAAGAAACCACCCATTCTGACGATTTAACATTACTTCGCATCAAGTATCCAATAATTTTGAGAACGATCTATTTTTGTCCACTTCTATTACAGTTTATTTTTTCGATCTAATACTAAAAATAAAAAACCAATGATTGCTCATTGGTTTTAATTTATATAAATAAGTATTATTCTTATTTTAGATATTCTAATACATAATCATATGTATCAACAGGATAAACTACTGACATGCTTGGTGATCCTGTAACAGCTGCACCTGTAGTAGCATCATAAGAATATAAATCTCTAGCATATACAACTTTGTTGCCTGTACCTGTAGTTTTATAAATAGTGATACCGTACATAGATGTCATCCCTGCTGGAGGAGCGATATTAACAGCAGTAGAACCTGCAGTAGTAGTAAAAGTACCCTTTATACCATAGATCTGAGCGTTATTCACCATTCTATTAGTAACAGTTTCTGTAGTTAAGATGTTTTCTTTACTTGGTGCAGGAGTAAATGGTCTCCATGTACCTCCGGTAGGAGTAGCTGAAGTATTATCATAATACCAAAATCCTTTTGAAAGAGTTCCTTGAGTCGAACCCGAAGCTGCAGTTCCTGAGGCAGCTGTGTTATATACAATCATTCCATCAAATCTGTTTGGATTATTTGATGTATTGTATAAACCTCCTTGATTGGATAAAACCATTACACTTAGATCTGCTCTAGGATAAATCATACCTTTACCGTAATTGGCATTATTAACAACGTTTGTAACTGAAGCATCTAAAAAAGCGGAAGAAGAAGGTATAGCAGATCCACTATATCCCTGGTTCCCTTTAAGTTGCGCATTCACTATACTTCCTAGAGAAGAAATAGCCAATGTCATCAGTATGTATTGTAACTTTTTCATTTGTAATTAATTTAATAAATTTTTTAAAATTTGTGCTTATTGACCACCTAATCCATACCAATTGGTACCATCAGTAATTAACTCGGTTGAAAACTGCTGAAGAAAAGAAAGTGTATTTGTAAGGTAGTTAGAGTTGAGTGAAGTTAATGACTGGCTACCACTCCCCGTTGAGATTAGTGTTAATTTCTTACCAATCATACTTGCTGTAGGAGCTGGTAATTGAATGTCACCGTTAACATTTCCGGTAATAACAACTACATTTCCTACATCACTAGCATTAATGGTTGTTATTGCAGTACCAGCAATGGTTCTAAATGTTGGGGGAACAGGAGCACTACCTCCACCAACAGCTTTCCACACATTATCTACTGTACCGTCATAATAATAAAAACCGGTTGTCGTTACATTTACAGTTTTAGGTGTAGTAGCTCCATCTACTGCCGTAATAAATACAAGTGAACCATTCTGTAGAGCTAAATAAGCATTGTTTTTAGCTGCTAACTGATCTTCTGTCATACGAGGAACTAGTAAGGCATCAGGTCTGGCGTTGTCTGTAGTATTGGCTACTACGTCTAGGGTAGCAGAAGGTGTAGTCGTGTTAATACCTACACGCCCTTGCTGAGCCTGGGAAACTGCCGAAAGGCCAACGAGCATTGTCGCTGTTAATAAAAATTTTTTCATAAGTTTTTAAAGATTAAATTTACATTATTCTTCATCAATAGTTCCAAATGGTAAATGCATCTCAACTTGTGCTTTTCATCAGGGCTAAGTGTTTTTTTAACCGTATTCAATAGGCAACTGCTTGAAGCATTTGATTTTAAAACATTGTTTATTGCGCAAAGTTAAGATATAATTTTCTAATTTATTCATTTTATATAAAAAAAATAAATGACTTTTATTCTACAAAAAAGTAACTTATTGAAAATCAACACTATCAATAAATTAGAAATCGTACAGATACCGTTAAAATTTATTAATATTTTTAATTATCTGTTAAAATTATATTTGGTTGCAGTTTTATAACATACAAGCTATCAGATCAGTTCACCATAAAGGTCAAACTCTTCCGCGGATGTAATTTTTACGTCTGCAAATTCTCCAATAGAGATATAGGTATTATCTGCTGAAACTAAAACGGTGTTATCTACATCAGGTGAATCATATTCTGTTCTTCCGATAAAGTAATTCCCTTCTTTTCTGTCAAATACACATTTAAATATTTTTCCGATCTTCTCCTGATTCTTCTCCCATGAAATCTGTGACTGGAGTTCCATGATCTCTTCTACTCTCGCTTCTTTCACTTCCTGCGGAATATCATCTTCAAGGACATAAGCGCCAGTATTTTCTTCGTGAGAATAGGTAAAACATCCCAATCTGTCAAATTTCTGCTCTCTCACCCAGTCTTTAAGTTCCTGAAATCTTTCCTCAGTTTCTCCGGGATATCCTACGATCAAAGTAGTTCTAATAGCCATATCAGGAACTTTTTCTCTAAACTTAGCCAGTAAGGCATCGGTTTTTTCGTGCGTTGTTCCACGTTTCATAGATTTCAACAAATCTGAATTGATGTGCTGAAGAGGAATATCTATATAGTTACATACTTTAGGTTCTTCACGAATAATATCCAGAACATCCTCCGGGAATCCGCTTGGGAAGGCATAATGAAGACGGATCCATTCGATACCATCAATCTTCACCAACTCTTTTAATAGTTCACCAAGGGCACGTTTTTTATAAATATCAAGTCCATAATAAGTAAGATCCTGTGCGATAAGGATAATCTCCTTGGTTCCTTTTTTTGCTAATTTCTGAGTTTCTAAAACCAATTTTTCAATGGGTGTAGAAACGTGTCCTCCTCTCATTAAAGGAATTGCACAGAAAGAACATGGTCTGTCACAGCCTTCTGAAATTTTAAGATATGCGTAATGTTTAGGCGTTGTGGTAAGTCTTTCTCCTACCAGCTCATGTTTGTAGTCTGCGCCAAGGTGTTTCAAAAGAATCGGAAGATCTCTTGTCCCAAAATACTGATCTACATCAGGAATTTCCTTAACTAAATCAGGTTTATATCTTTCTGAAAGACATCCTGTAACAAAAACTTTTTCAACCTCACCTCTGTTTTTTGCTTCTACATAATCAAGGATGGTATTGATAGATTCTTCTTTAGCATTATCAATAAAGCCACAGGTATTGATCACTACGATATCCCCACGTCCTTCATGAACCACTTCTTTACCATTGGCTTTCAGCTGGCTCATTAAGACTTCCGAATCATATACATTCTTGGAACATCCAAGTGTAACCACATTGATTTTCTTCTTCCCTACAGATTTTGTACGCATCGTTTTGATTTTGAGTGTGCAAAGATACAAAATAATAAAGGAGTTGCTGTCAAAAAAAGAAAACCACTTTAGAAAAGTGGTTTTCAAGGTTTTATTTAGAAATTTTTCTCTTTGAAGCCTGGAGCGTTGATATCTTTTTCTGAAAGTATCATATCTTTTTCAACAATCTTCCAATCTATCATTAGGTCAGGATCGTTAAATTTTACGCTTCCTTCTGATTCTTTATTGTAAAAATTGTCGCATTTATACGAAAAAACGGCTGTTTCAGTCATTACTGAAAATCCGTGCCCGAATCCTCTGGGAACATACATCTGTATTTTATTTTCTGCGGTAAGTTCAATTCCGAACCATTTTCCAAAAGTTGGAGAATCTTCTCTGAGGTCAACTGCGACATCCCATACTTTACCTTCTAAACAGGAAACCATTTTTGCCTGCGCATGTTCTCCTTTCTGTAAGTGAAGTCCTCTGAGAACACCATAAGAAGACTTGGAGATATTATCCTGAACAAAATGTCCATTCATTCCGGTTAATTCTTCAAATTTTTTCTCATTAAATTTTTCAAAGAAATAGCCTCTCTCGTCTTCGAATATAGTGGGTTCTATGATATAACAATCCTTTAAAGGTGTTTCTTTTATTTTCATGTTTTAATAGTTTAGAACAGCTTTGGTTTGGTTAAGTTTTTATTTTAAAATTACTACTAATGTTTTCCACATAATTTTCATGTCGTTTTTAAAAGACCTGTTATTCAGATATAACAAATTCATTTTTACTTTATGTGGGAAAAGTACTTCATCATTATACTTCAATGGATCAACCTGATCTTTTAAAAGGGTTTCTTCATTTCTGTACTCTATACTTGCTTCACATGTCAATCCAGGTTTTAAATCCAATACTTTTCTATCTGAACCTTCCAATCTATCATAATACCCTTCAACATCCGGTCTTGGCCCCACAAAACTCATATCGCCCTTTAGAATATTAAAAAGTTGTGGAAACTCATCAAGTTTAAATTTTCTCAATGTCTGTCCTATTTTAGAACAAGTTTTTTTCTTTTTATGAATAGTTCTGATTTTATAAATCATGAATGGCCTTCCATATTGCCCGATTCTTTTTTGCAAAAACAATCCACTTGAAGCTGTATCAATTCCTGCTATAAAAAATAAAATGATGAGCAGAGGCATTAAAAAAATAATCATGATTAACGCTAGCGTACCATCAAAAATATTTTTCCAAAGTGTATACTGACTCATGGGCTGACCTGAAATATTAAAATCTGAAATAAGATCTAATTACATTAGCAATCCGTTCTCTTTCTTCATCTGACAAATTGGATCCCGAAGGAAGACATAATCCGTTATCAAATAACTCTTCAGAAATATTTGTTCCATAATAAGGAGCGCTTTCAAAAACAGGCTGCATGTGCATAGGTTTCCACAAAGGTCTTGATTCTATATTATCTTCCAGAAAAGTCAGTCGTAAACTTTCTCTGTCTTTTCCTGTAATTACAGGATCTATGATAATTGCCGAAAGCCAGTGATTTGAATAATAGTCAGATTCGGGTTCAGTAAATACGGTTACTCCATCTATATCTTTGAAAAGCTCTACATAGAAGTCATGCATTGCCCTGCGTGCTTCTACTCTGTTTTTGATAACTTCCATCTGGCCACGTCCAATTCCTGCTACAATATTGCTCATTCTATAATTGAATCCAATATGAGAATGTTGATAATGTGGAGCATTATCTCTAGCCTGAGTGGAAAGAAATACTATTTTATCTTTATCTTCCTGCGTGTGGCATACTAAAGCACCACCACCAGAAGTAGTAATAATTTTATTTCCGTTAAAACTTAAAATTCCGAAACGTCCGAATGTTCCGCATGCTCTTCCTTTATAAGAAGATCCTAGGGCTTCAGCCGCATCTTCAATAACCGGAATTTGGTATTCATCTGCAACTGCTAAAATCTCGTCCATTTTTGCAGGCATTCCATACAGATGTACTACAATGATTGCTTTCGGCTTTTTCCCATTCTTTATTCTGTCTTCGATTGCTTCTTTCAAGGCTTTAGGGCACATATTCCATGTGTCGGATTCACTGTCTATGAATACAGGCTGTGCACCGCAGTATGCAATAGGATTGGCAGATGCTGAAAATGTCATTGACTGACAGATCACCTCATCACCATGTTTTACTCCACATTCTATAAGGGCCAGGTGAAGAGCTGCTGTTCCAGCTGAAAGTGCGGCTGCTTTTACATTATTTCCCAAAAACTGTTCCAGATCATTTTCAAATCCGTTTACATTGGGTCCAAGAGGTGCTACCCAGTTTTCTGCGAAAGCCTCATTGATATATTTTAATTCGTTTCCGCCCATGTGGGGAGAGGAAAGCCAGATTTTTTGTGACATATTAATTATTGTATTTTATAGGTTTTGCTGGAATTCCAACTGCTGTACAGTTGGCAGGAAGACTTTTATATACCACGGCACCAGCTCCAACTATTGTATTTTCTCCTATTTCAAGAAGATTGATAATTTTTGCACCAGTACCAACATATACTGCTTCATGTATAATAACTTCTCCCGAAATATTTACAGTTGGCATAAATGAACTGTATTTTTTTATTTTTGTATCATGTCCCACCGTACAGGAAAGATTAAGAATTACAAAATCTTCAATTTCGATATCTATTGTAATGATAACACCAGCACAAATAATGTTTCCTTTTCCTAATTTGACATTATCCTGACCGATAATAACAGATGGATGAATTAAATTAGGAAATTCAATATTAGAGCTGCTGATACTTTCTATAATTTTTTTCTTCGTTTTAGGATCTCCTATGGCAACAGCAATGCAGAGGGGTTCAGTTTCTTCATTAATTTTTTCCAGCTTTCCTAAATAAGGAATTCCATTGATAGGATAATCATAATGTTTATCATCATAAAAACCTACCAAATCAAATTGTTTTTCTTTTTGGTTAATATGATCGATTAACATTTTTACTTCACGTCCAAATCCTCCTGCTCCAATAATTGCTATTTTTTTCATATTTATTATTTCTTTTAACGGGCTGCCATTGTTTTATAAAATTAAGAATCTAATGTTTGAAACATCTACGTCTGATACAGAAACTATATTAACTTTTTATTTTATGTCTTAAGGGATCAACTGACGTTCCACAACAAAAGCTTCCGCTCTTTCTACTCCAACGGTAGCTCCTCTATACATTGCTAATGCTTCAAAAGCCTCTATAGAACGGGAATGCGGGAACTTTTTTATCTGAGATCCAAAAAACTTCATTGCTTCTGTCTTTTTTACAAAAACATCCGTAACATTCACGAAATGATTTGGTACGAAGGCTTTTTCCTGCATTGGTGTCCATTCTGTTTCAGAAAGAGTTTCATAGCAATATATATTCAGTACTTTATCTTCACCCTGAGGTCTTGCTGCCACCAAAGAAGCTCTGTAGACAGCTTTATGATCCTGATGAATATCTCCAGGATGTGGCAGATATAAGTGAGTAGGTTTGATTTTCTGAAATACTTTTGAAATTTCCACCGAAATTTTAAACTCAGGGAAAGCATTCAATGCCGGAGCAGGAAATTCCAAGAAGATGGTTTCCTTAACCCCTAAAAACTGATGTGCCGCAACTGCCTCAGATCTGGTGCTTTCTATCATTTCCTGTGAAAACAATTCAGGAGCACCTAATGAAGCATTTGTTGCTATAATTACAGTAACCTCATCTCCAGACTGGATATGTCTGGCAATGGTAGCTCCACATCCTATTATTTCATCATCCGCATGAGGGGCTATTACTACTACTCTATTCATCTTTTAGTTTTTTTAAAATTGATTTTATTTTATAGATTTCGTCTTCAATATTATATCCCAGTTTATCCCCTACATTAATAGGAATAAGAGCATTATCTCTGAAGTTATATTCTTCAATCCATAATAACCCGTCCCCTGTCTGTATAAGAAGGTGTCCGTCCTCATTCTTAAGTAAAACTCGTCCTATAACTCCTTTGAACTGAATCGTTTTTTCCTTCCGACAAGACCATACATTCATCTTTTCATCTTTACAGTAAGTATAGGCACCCGGATGCGGCCTTGAAGCTGCTTTCACAAGACGATTGATATAGTGTGCCCCATCATTCCAGTTGATCAGTCCGTCTTCTTCCTTTCTTATTCCATAGTAGGAAGCAAGATGATCACATTGTGGTATCGGGTTCCAAAATCCTTTTTTAAGTTCCGGAAGCCATTGATCTAGCGCCAAATCAATATTCTTCAATATTTTGATTTCCACATCAGAGGCATCATCATTCTCATCTACTTCAAAAATAGACTGTGTAAAAACCGGACCGTCATCTGCTCCTTTCCCCATAAGAAAGAAAGTTGCAGACCCATAAGTTTGTTCCAGTGTTACCCAAGCCAAAGGTGCTCTCCCTCTTCCAAGCGGCAGTCTTGTAGGATGAAATCCTATGCAACCCAGTTTCGAAACTGAGAACCATTGGTCATGTAACAGCTGTGAAAAACCTACAGCAAAGATAATGTCGGGTTGCTTTTCTCTAGCCCAATTTAGATTTTCATCATCATTGATCTTGCTAAATCCTTTGTAACTAATATGTAGATCTTTTGAAAGCACAGACAAATCCGCCCAACCGGAAACTCTGTCTTTATCTTTTGGCTCGTGCCCCAGAACTCCAACAACTTCCAAATCATGCTCTACCAGCTTCTGAATAATCTGTACTGTGGAATTAACAGCTCCTATTACTAATATTTTATACATTAGGATGTTTTATATATTTATCTTCTCCGTTAAGAAGTATCAGAAAAGTCTTAAGAACAATTTTTGTATCTAATATAAAGCTTTGGTTCTCTACATATTCTCTATCATATTTCCATCTTTCTTCCCATGTAAGGTGGATATTTCCGTTTACCTGAGAAAGCCCTGTAAGTCCCGGTACAACTTCTATCCTTTTTTTGCCGTCTTCATTAAATTCAGCAAGCTGTCTTGGCAGACAGGGACGCGGTCCTACCAAAGACATATCTCCATTAAAAACATTAATGATCTGAGGAAGTTCATCAATTTTAAAACGTCTTAAATAAGAACCTATTTTGGTAACTTCTGCATCATTTTTCATTATTTCTCTGTCTGCTACCCTTTCTTTATCATACATGGTTCTCACCTTATATATTTTGAATACTTTTCCTTGATACCCCAGCCTCTCCTGAAAGAAGAAAAACTTTCCCGGACTATCAATTTTCACTAAGATATAAATGATTATAAACAGAGGAAACAGAAACAGAATGACTGATAAAGCCAAAATTATATCTAAAAATCTTTTTACAAATGATTTATACATCGGCTTATGAACATTTAAATGTGTTTAAAATTCTATATTTAACTTCTTTCTCCTGATAACTCATGAGTTCCTATTATGTGTAAAATTAAAAAAAATTAATCCTTTTCTATGATTATTATAATTCTATTATTTTCTCATATGATCTGCTTACCTGAAATTCTCTTTTCAAAAACTCGAGACTATTCCGCCTCATTTCTTCAAATTTAATACCATCCATGTTGATCAGCATATCCACTGCATCGATCATTGCAGGCAAATCTCCTGAATATACGGACATTCCGCAGCCATTTTTCACAATATCAGTTCCAATATCTGTATTAGGGTCTGTAGCTGCAAGAACCGGCATTCTGAACTCAAGATACGAGAGCAGTCTTGAGGGATAATTTGGGATTGTAAAATCTTTATGTAAGAAGATCAAACCTACATCACAAGCTTGTACCAGCAAATCATAATCTACCTTGGGAACAGCAGAAAGCAATAAAGCATTTTTAGGTTTAAAAATATCAAACCAGTCTTTGATCTTATCGTACTCTGTTCCTGAACCGGCTACAACAAAAAATACTTTATCATCTTCTGATTTTGCTTTTAATGTTTCTATCAGAAAATCTATTCCCTGAGGCTTTCCAAGGTTCCCACCATATATAAAGACTTTTCTGTCTGTCGGAATTCCGTATTTTATTCTTACCGCGGTTTTCTCCTGATCAGAATGAATTTTGGAAGACTGCAGGCGAATAGAATTCGCATTGATCTCTACCTTTTCCTTTGAAACATCTGAATTGTGATTCAGCACAAACTGCAAATTGGCTTCAGACATACATCCTATTTTATCTGAAACGCTATACAGTTCTTTTTCTTTTTTTCTGAAATATTTGTACAAAAAACTTTTATCAGACATCAGTTTCATATCTACTGCATTTTGTGGGAAAATATCTTTCAGCAACAGATAAGCTTTGGCATTATCTCTCTTTTTGATGTATTTTATGACCCCCGTAAATGTGATAGGTGGTGTTGAATAAATAACCAGATCAAACTTCACTTCAGAAAAGTGTTTTTTTACAGCCCTTAAAAACAACTTTTCAATAGTCAGAGTGGAAACTCCTTTTTCTATAAAATTAGTTTTCTGGATATTTAAGGTCTTTACATTTAAAAAAGATGCGTTACCTTCCTTTTTTAATGTTGTTTTCTGGTTTTCGCGCCTTTCTACAGGAGATACAATATACACGTCATGCTGATGATCGGAAAACTCCTGCATCAGATCATGATAAATACCGCGTTCCTGTAATGTATTTATTTTCGCTAACGTAAGAAAAAGTACATTCATTCCTTAGCTCTTTCTCCAAACTACTCTGTTGATATAGTCGGTGTAACTTAAAATTATTCTTACCACTTTCTGGGAAACATTAGGCATCGAATAATCGGCAACCTGTCTGTAGTTTCTTTCCGCTCCTATTTTCTGCTCCTCAAGCTGTACCAGTCCCTGAAGAATTCTGTCGGGTGACATCCCTACCATCATTACTGATGCTTCTTCCATAGCCTCCGGTCTCTCATGGGCATCTCTGATATTGAGTGCTCTGAAGTTCAGTATTGAAGACTCTTCTGAGATTGTTCCTGAATCAGAAAGAACAGCATAACTTCTCATCTGAAGGGCATTATAATCATGAAAACCAAGTGGTTTTAAAAACTGTATTTCCGGTCTTACTTCCAGTTTCATTTTATCAATCATATTTCTGGTTCTCGGGTGAGTAGAAACAATGATAGGATAATTGAATTTTTCAGCGATTGCATTCAGACTGTCTATTAAACCTCTGAAGTTCTTTTCCGAATTGATATTTTCTTCTCTATGTGATGAAACCACGAAATATTTTCCTTCTTCCAGATCCAGTCTTGAAAGAACACCAGAACTTTTGATATCAGGAAGATAATGATTTAAAACTTCAAACATCGGAGAACCTGTCTTGATAATTCTGTCCGCCGGAAGACCTTCTCTTAAAAGATATTCACGGGCGATATCTGAGTACGTTAAATTAACGTCCGAAGTATGGTCTACGATTTTTCGGTTGGTTTCTTCCGGCACACGCTGATCGAAACATCTGTTACCTGCTTCCATATGGAAAATAGGAATCTGTCTTTTCTTTGCAGGAATAGCACACAGACAAGAATTGGTATCTCCCAGCACTAAAAATGCATCTGGCTGCTGTTCCTCAAGAAGCGGATCGATTTTAATCAGGATATTCCCAACAGTCTCAGTGGCTGTCTTTCCGGCCGCTTCCAGAAAAAAGTCCGGTTTTCTTAAACCCAGATCTTCAAAAAAAATCTGATTAAGTTCATAATCATAATTCTGTCCGGTGTGGACAATGATATGTTCAACGGCTTCGGATGCATCCAAAGCCGATAATACTCTCGATAGTCTAATAATTTCCGGTCGCGTTCCCACGACTGTCATTACTTTTAATTTTTTCATCATAACAAAATAATATTATAGATATAATTACTGCTGCAAAGCACCAGAATTCAACATTATCAAAAATACAGTATGAGGTTTGGATCAGTACCAAATACTGAATAAAAAATAAAAAATAAGGCAGATAAAAAATATTCTGTTTTATATATTCCAGTTTGAATTTCCAAAGATCTTTAAAATAAAGAATCAGCAGAATTCCACCGGTTACGCCCATGGCCATGGGAACTTCCACAAAAATATTATGGGGATACATCCAGTTTTCAAACAAAGTACGCCCCCCAAAGAATATGTTATTCTCAAAGATCTCCCATCCTTTTCCTAAATAATATGATCTTCCATACGCATTTCCTTCAAAAATAGCATCATATAGCCTTACAATGTACTCTGTAGCATATGAGCTGTGTCTTATAAAGTAAATACCTGCTACAAAAATAAGTATAAAAAACACCAGGGCAAGCCAATATTTCAGCTTATTAATATACAAAAGCATCACTAACATAATTACAGCTGCAGCCAAAATGGGACTACGTGCAGATGATATGCAGATTGTAAATAGCCCCATCAAAAATCCTAGTGTGGGTTTTACAATTTTTTTCCTATTAACAAAATAATAAAAAACAGACAGTATCATCAGACAAAGCCCATAGTGTCCCGTAGTAATATAATATCTGTCGAAAATACCTGTGGATCTTGAGAAATTCTGAGTAATGAGAATTGTATAAAGGCAGCTGATTCCTATTATTATCAATAAAAAATGAAAGCTAAGACGTACTAGCTTTTCTGCCATTTTTTTGGTAATGGTTATACTTAGAATAGCTATTGACGGAATCAAATTAACGAAGATTATTTTGAAGTAAGTCCAGTACTGCATGCTTTTAGCTTCCGGTACAAAAGTATAATTCTGAAAGCTGTAGTAAGATTTAAATGCATAAAAAAACCAGAACATACTTATAAAGGCAATAGTCCATTTCCTTTTCTTTATATTGTCGAAATTTAGAAAAATAAGATACAGGCTTGTTAAAAATACTATACTTTTGAAAGGAATTGAAAAATATACATTAGGAATTTTAACCGGTAACGCTAATGAATAAATAAATAGATATCCAAAGGTTACCAGAAATAAAAATACAAATTCCAGATTATTTTTTTTCAACAAAATCATACTTTACACTTCCAAAAAGTAAGTATCTGCGTCTTCCGGGTTAAAAGGTTCGTTGATCCAGAAGATGGTATATAATTCTTCATCCCCTATATTTTTGATATTATGAGTATACCATACCGGCATATCTACATAAGCAGGGTCTGTACCATCCAGATAAAAATCAAGAACTTCGTCGGTATCTATTTTACGAAGCTGAATCAAGGCTTTTCCTTTAATAACCGCAAATCTTTCTATTTTTCTTGTATGGAAATGGTTTCCGCGTGTAATTCCCGGAACTGTAGTGGAAAATGAACATTGCCCTCCGATTCCCAGTCTTATCACCTCAACAAAAGCACCTCTTGGATCTGTGTGTTGTGTAAATTGAACTGGATAATGATCTTTCATATCAAAATAACAGCGGAACGTATTGAAAAGGTTTAAATCAAATTTAGACTCCAATACCGGAATTTCACCATTATCAAAATACAGTTTTTTATAGTTTTCCAGTTTGGCCAGTACTTCCGAAACTTTATTAACGGATGTATGGGAAACTTCATAGGCATCGCTTGTTTCTCCGTTCTCTATCTGACGGATAATTTCCTGAACCAGTTCTCCCACATAAATCAGTTTTACTTCACCGTCGTTATCAATCACAGGGGTTTCTCCATGGGTAAGCTTGTAACAGAAAGTAGCTACAAATGAATTGTAATTAGGTTTCCCGAAGGGTCCAAAGACATTGGGAACGATCATTCCTGTAAATGTTCCTCCTGATTTTCCAGCCCAGGAAGCGAGTATTTCGCGGCCTTCTTTTTTAGATTTCCCGTAAAGATTGTCTTTTTCCTCCTGAGATGAAGATGAAAAGAGTACGTGAGCTTTAGAGCAAGTTCTTTCCAGAGAGTCAGTCAGTTTTTTTACCAGTTCTACATTGCTTGCATAAATGACTTCATGATCGGGATGACGATTCATGGCAGCAAGGTGAACAATTACGTCGCATTGTTGTACAAATTCATCCATTTTTTCAGGAATTTCGAAGTATTCTTTTTCAAAGTTTACCCTTTCAAAATCTTCCGGCCTTAGGCCTAATGTATTGTATAAATGTGAACCGACAAAACCTTTCTGCCCGGTAATTCCTATTTTCTTCATCATGATAATTTTTTAAAATAATCCACCGGAAACCGATAGTCATCATCAACTTCTCCCAAAGCGTGATCTACCATCACCAGCAGTTTTGCTTCTTTTGTTTTTGCCTGTATTGCACTTACATATCCTTTAGGCATATGCAGTACATCTAGAGTCTCTGCATTGACTTCAAATTCCAGGATTTCAGATTCTGCTGATGGGGTTTCCCAGTTATCTATTTTTATTAATTTTATAAGAAAGCCTCCCCGTACTGCTGAAAACCATCGCTGCTCAATTTTATGGCCGGCCCATCCCCTTATCAATTGCGTATCTGCGTTTTCTATAAAATAGATTCTTTTGATAGCGGCTGCATCAAAACTGTTGTTGAAAAACAGACTTCCTCTTTCATCAGAATATTTTCCTCCACCAATCAATTCAGGTATTTCCATCTGCTATTTTTAGTCGGGATACTGCATAATATCCTCTCCAAGAACCTCTTTTCTTATCAATGGAAGTTTCAGCATAAGCTTTTTCATTCCTTCCACATCCTGCTGCTCTGTATTGTGAGAATGATAGTCTTCAATTTTTGAAATATCATCGATTCCCTCGGAAAAATATTGGGCATAATTCAGATCTCTGTTGTCTGCGGGGATTCTGTAAAAATCACCCATATCTTCAGCTTTGATCATTTCTTCACGTGTACATAATGTCTCGTAAAGCTTTTCTCCATGTCTGGTTCCTATAATTTTTATTTCATTATCTACCTTAAACATTTCCTTTAATGCCTGTGCAAGATCACCAATGGTTCCTGCAGGAGCTTTATTCACAAATAAATCACCGGAATTTCCATGCTCAAATGCAAACAGTACCAAATCAACTGCTTCTTCCAAAGACATCAAAAATCTAGTCATATTGGGATCTGTGATGGTAATGGGGTCGCCATTTTTAATTTGTTTTATAAACAATGGAATTACGGATCCTCTTGAAGCCATAACGTTTCCGTACCGGGTAAGGCAAACTGTAGTATCTTCTAAATTACGTGAAGCTGCCACAGCTACTTTTTCCATCATTGCTTTGGAAATCCCCATGGCATTGATAGGGTAAGCAGCTTTATCTGTACTGAGACAGATTACTTTTTTCACTTTGTTTTGTGCAGCTGCGTCGATAACGTTCTGTGTTCCTTCAACATTTGTCTTCACGGCCTGCATAGGAAAAAATTCACATGATGGAACCTGTTTTAAGGCAGCGGCGTGGAAAACATAATCCACTCCTCTCATGGCGGGTTCCACACTTTTATAATCTCTAACGTCTCCAATATAAAATTTCAGTTTATCATTTTTAAACTGATTCCTCATATCGTCCTGTTTTTTTTCATCACGTGAAAAAATACGTATTTCCTTGAAATGATCTGTATTTATAAATTTTCTCAATACAGCGGTTCCAAATGAACCTGTTCCTCCTGTAATAAGAAGTATTTTATCTTTTATCTGCATATGCGTTTTATTATTTTTCTATCGTCATATTATACAGCTTTTCCCAAACTGCAATGTTGTAAAGCCTCCATTCTAAACTTCTGTCATTTATAAAATTAAACTTCTTTTTTGAAATTTCCTGAATAATTTTGGAGTTGTTGATGGTTTCAATAATATTTTGTGATCTAGGCCACCAATGTTCGGTAGGTGCATCGAAGCCAATTTTTCTCGTACTGTATGTGATCTGATCAGGAAGATATTTTTCAAGCCTTTTTCTCAGAATGTATTTGGACCACCCGTTTTTTATTTTAAACTTATTATTTATGGAAAGGCAAACTTCAACAAAATTATAATCTAAAAACGGAAGCCTCGACTCTATAGAATAGCTCATAGAGTTTTTATCTTCCCATTTTAATAGTTCAGGAAGGAGGTCCCGGAATATTTCACTTTTTTGGAGTTCAAAAATATCTTTATATGATTTGGTAACTCCCTTTATTTTTTTAAAATCAATAAGGCCACTGTATTGTTTCTTTAAAATATCACCTCTCATTTTGAGCCTCAATTTACGCATAAAGAACAGCGAAAAATAAAGATACATTCCCCCTGCTTCCAATAAGGATATACTGTAATGCTTTTTTATTTTGTGTAGCTGCTTTATTTTTTGATACAGATTCTGGTTCTTCATATAAGCTACAGCATAGCTTTTATATCCTAAAAGAATCTCATCTGCACCCTGCCCGTCAAGAAGCACCTTAATTCCTAGACCATTTGCTTCTTTCATTAAAAATTTTTGCATATAAACAGAAATACCTCCGAAAGGTTCTTCATGTTTGAAAATCACTTCTTCAAAGGTATGATGAAATTCTTTGGATTTTGGCGTTACCACATCATGTTTTATTCCTAAAGCCCTAGCTGTAATATCAGAAAGTTTGCTTTCATCAGAAGCTTCATCTATTGAGCCTACGGTTATTGCAGTAAGTTTTTCATAATTTTCTTCTTCGGCAAGAATTTTATTGGCTATTGCTGCAACGTAAGCGCTATCCAGACCTCCACTTAAGGCTGTTCCTATTTTCACATCTGAACGCAGTCTTAATTTTATAGATTTTTCAAACTCTTTTTCAAATACTTCTCCGGCCTCTTCCAGATTCAAATCATTAATATCTTTTTTAAACTCAATATCGTAATACTTATAAATACTGATTGAGTGTTGTTTTAAATCATAAATTAAGTTGTGGGATGCCGGAAGCTTTAATATATTTTTAAAAAATGTCTGTTCAGACTGTTCAGACATATTGACAATCAAATACTCAAGTAGTACTTTTGTGTTTACCTCTTCTACTTTTTGAATTTCTAGAATAGGTTTAATTTCGGATGCAAAAATAAATTGGCTATCATCTACAAAATAATAAAAGGGTTTGATTCCGAAACGGTCTCGGGAGCAGAATAATTTATTTTTTACTGAATCAAAAATAACAAAAGACCACATTCCATTGAATTTTTTAATACATTCTTCTCCCCAATAATCATAGGAAGCAATTAAAACTTCGGTATCGGATGCGCTTTTAAATAAGTATCCATAATTTTCAAGTTCTTTTCTTAATTCAATATAATTATAAATTGCTCCATTAAATACCATGACATGTTTGTCATCTAGGAAAAACGGTTGATTAGCAGATTCGCTTGTATCAATAATGGAAAGTCTTCTATGTCCTAATCCTAAATTTTCTTTAATAAAAAAACCTTCCGCATCAGGACCTCTGTGAGACATTTTATCTGTCATCATTCTGAGAGCCTCCTCTTTCACCATCGTATGATTTTTATAAACTATTCCTGCTATCCCACACATTCAGTTAGTTTTGTATTAATTTTTCTTTTTCTTCAAAAGTAGGGTAATTTATTAAAACTGCTTTATAAACTCCCTTAAATACAAATAAACTTCCTGCTGCTACTCCTATTATTCCATGTTTATCAATAACCTGCTTGACATCATTCAATGAACCTGCCCCTCCCAGAACCGTAAGAGGAAGTGATATTTTTTCTCTTACTTTATTAATTAAGGCCATATCATAACCCTTCATAACACCATCTTGATCTATTGAGTTAATGACTATCTCACCTGCACCAAGCTTTTGTGCCTCTTCTACAAACTTAAACGGATCAATTCCTGTAGATTTTTTACCATTGTGCGTATACACTTCATATCCTCCAAAAAGCTTTTTCTTTACGTCCAAAACTACGATTACACTTTGAGAACCCACACGTTCTGCAATCTGGCCAATGAGCTGTGGATTTTGAAGTACAGCAGAAGAAAGTGCTATTTTTTCGATTCCCAGACCAAAAATCTTTTGAGCCTGCTCTACCGTTTTCACACCACCACCATAACAAAGCGGCATTCTGGATTGGTTAGCTATTCTCTCAATCAAGCTGTAGTTCGGCTCTAGACCCTTTGCTGTAGCATCGATATCAAAAATGGCAAGTTCGTCGACTTCTTTTTCGTTAAATATCCTTACAGCATTGATGGGATCACCGACGTATTTGGGGTTTTTAAAATTGACAGTCTTTACAAGTCCATTATCCTGGAGTAAAAGACTCGGTATAATTCTTGGCCTCAGCATTTTTTATTATAATTTTGCAAAGTTGTGTAATAAGATTTCGCCATAATGATGACTTTTTTCTGGATGAAACTGTATCCCATATTTATTTTCATGGTGTGCAGCTGAAGCAAATTCACCGCCATAATCTGTAATAGCCATTATATCTTCCTGATTGTTACAATGAAAATAATAAGTATGAAGAAAGTAAAAAATAGAATCTCTTTCAAGACCTTTAAATAACTGAAGATCTTTAACTGGTTTTACATCATTCCATCCCATGTGCGGAAGTCTTGTGACCTGGTGAATTTTTGTTTCGTCAAATTTCTTCACGGAAGCGTCAATCCATTTAAGCCCGTCTAATCTTCCTTCATCACTATTATTCGCCATCATCTGCATTCCCACACATATTCCGATAACGGGAATGTTCTGACCCAACACAAGATCATCAAGCTTATCTCTCATACCAGAGTTATTCAACTGATTCATTGCGTGGTCGAAATGCCCCACTCCCGGAAGAATCAATTTTTCTGCGCCTTCCAGATCCTCTTTAGTTTTAGCTATTTTAACTGGAACGTCAACCCTTTTATATACGTTTACAAAGGCATTGATATTTCCTACCCCGTAATCAATAAGTGTTATCATCTAAATAATCTTTTTTCTAATCCCAATACTTTCATCGATTTTGCACCAAGTCCAATAAGTTGTCTTTTATTCTTGTAATCGTGGTATGTTTTGTTTTCTCCTTCAAATAATTTCTGAAGTTCATCCGTAGTAAGGTCCAGCTTGTTAGCAACATATTCGAATTCCTTCAGCAAAAACTCTTCAGAAAGTTCCGGTTTAGATACTCTTTCCAAAGCTTCTTCTCTGGTCATCTGTCCTGTAAGAATCAAACTTGAGAAATGGGCCTTTCTTTTCTGATATCCAAATTTTCTTGGCATCCAATAATCTTCGAAGAATCTGGTAAATCTTGATTCGTGGTGTTTATGCTGGAAACTCTCCCATCCATATTTGTCTAGCAATAACTGTTCAACATCTTTTTTAATATATGGCAGACAGTTCAGAGGCTTATATACCTGCATTCCCAAAACATATTTGTAATACAGTTTGTAGCTCATGATATCTACGATCGGAAACGTTTTAAGATCTCTTTTTCCGAATTTTTTGTGAATATCCAAGATTAAGGTTTTATCAATTCCTGGATATGCACCCCACTCTTCAGGCTCACGACAACATTCGGTAGAAAGGTTTGCACCTGTTAGGACATATTTTATTTTATTTTTTTTAGCAAACTTATAAAGACCTGAAAAGAATGCGATATCCTGTGGCATATCCTGATCTGCAATCTGTGACTTCAGGAATGCAACCTGAAGATCTTTCATTTCTTCCCAATTGATCACTTCAGTATACAGATCTAAATTAAGCCCGTTTACAAGTTTTTCAATATTGCTCACTGCTCTGTCTGTATTCCATCCTGCATCTACATGAAAAATAAGTGGGCGTAATCCCATTATCTCTTTGGCTACATAGGCTGCATAGGAACTGTCCAGTCCGCCACTTAGTCCGATAATACAATCAAAGTCTCTGTTTTTACCGTCTTTTTTTATTTTCTCTGCTTCCTGTTCAAGCTCTCTAAGCCCTCTTTCATCTGTATGCCAGTTGGGCAGAATACTTTCTTTATAATTGATATAATAATCACTTTCTCCTTTTTCGTTAAAAACAATATTAGGATCTGTAGTATCCATAATTGTTTTTGTGCAAATCTGATAAGTACTTTCTTTTCCCATTTTTTATGTTATCTTTCTTTTATCATTATATTTAATAAGCTGATGATATAGCTATCGTAAAACTTATCAAAATTAATTTTACTTTTACTAAATTCTTCATGGATCTTTGGTTCGTTAATTCTATAGGAATAGTCATCGAAATTCCATAAAACAATTCCATCTACTTTTTTCCCTTTATAATCTGTTTTCATCATTTCAGAAACATATGTTCTAAAATTTTCTGTACTTATTCTTCCATTTCCAATTTTAGCAGTTGAAGGGTGGTAACGGGACATTATAAAAGGATATACTTTTTTATTGTAGATTTTTCCGATTCTGATCATTTCTTTGGTATTATCCTTTAAATAATCAATGTTTTCTGCGTCAAAATCTGTATTATTATAGAAAATATAAATCGAAGGAAACAGTACATCACTATTGTTAATAATTTCCTGAACTTTTTTATGCCTTTCAAAAAAATCTGGTTTTCTTTCCCAATATGAAGTAAAAGGAATGGCATAATACCCCCATTTGACATCAGGGCGCTCTGTTTTTACAAATTTTAAAACACCCAAAAAAAGTTTTAAACTTTTTTTAAAATTATCACTTGATACATCTTCATTCATCAAATACTCAAGGTAAGGATATTCCAAATCTATATAAGCCATCCCTTTTGCCTTAGGATCAGGATAAGCCAATCTTACCTGCTCACGCAGATATTCAGGATTAAAGGCAAATTCTATTTTCTCGTCCAGAAACTGTCTGTCATTAACAAAACTTACCAACTTTATATTATTATCAGAGACAAATTTTTTGTACTCAACACTTTTATTTCCGGAAGCAATCAATACGTCAGGAAGTGTTTTGTAAATTTTCTTTTGTGCAGAAATAGTATGTATTACCCCAATAAAGAATACAAGACATAAAATACTGTTACTAAGTAGTTTTGACATGTGAAATTGTTTTATTAATAAGGTGATTCCAGTCGAGGTATTTCGCTGCTGTTTTTGAAGCCAATTCTTTTCTTAAACTGAGCTCATTTTCAACATATAAGATCTCTTCAATACTCTTTTTTATATTTTCCTTAGTTATATTTTCCTTACTCAGTTCAATAATTGCACCGAACTCATTAAGGTACTGTACAGACTGTTCTCCTACATCTCCCACAATCAAAGGAAGTCCTGAAGCAATGGCTTGCTGCCAAACTATAGACTGGCTGGCTGGAAATACAGCAATATCCGAGGCCGAAAGATGCTCATATACTCCTTTATTATTCAACCATCCAATATAATGAATATTCGGATTATTATCTGACAAACTTAATAATTCTTTTTTATACTCCTGATTATACTGATCTGCATCTCCAACTATGATCAGATGTAGTCTTTCATCATTAATTTCGTTAAACGCTTTGAGAAGAAGATCGGTTTTTTTTGCAGGTGTAAATTTTCCCCCTGTAAAAATTACAACATCCTTTTCTGTAATTCCCATTTTTTCTCTGATATCTTTTCCGACTCCCTGTGTTTTCAATTCTTTCACCATATCTGTATCAGCTCCCAGAGGAAGAACTTCCATTTCGTTGACCGGAATGCCATATACCTCTTTAAGAAATTTAGTACTTCCCGGAACTATTGGATAAAATTTTGAGATATGTTTACGGATCGGGTTCATGTATAAATATTTCCTCAATATCTTGTGAAGAATATTTAAAGAAAGCCAGTTATTAGCAGAGTTACTGTAATCACAATGATAGTCCATAATCATCTTCACATGAGGATTTCTTTTTTTGTAGTCCAGCATTTCGAACATATTAGGCATAATATCGTGAATGTATAAGAGGTCAGGTTTAACTTCTTCGACAATTTTTGTAATGGATGTATATTTTTTAATTTTCCCCAGGTAATTGAATTTAAAAGGAAGCTTTATGATTTTAGCTCCATGATCATACAATATTCTTTCAGGCTTAGAATTATCATGAATGTTATTGTAATAGTCAAATACATTATCATAGGTGGAAGTGATCACCGTCACTTCATGGCCATGTTTTTGATAGTATTTCACCAATAAATTTTCCTGATATTCCAGACTTTCCACATAAAGTTCACAAAGCATTAATATTTTCATCTTATTTCTATTATTTAGTGTTTTTTTCCGGAAGAGCTTTAGAATTCATCTGGAAATTATATTGTATTACATAAAGGCTGATCCACATTAAGCTAATTCTCCATGAATCAAAAGAACCACTTTTCATATCTTCAAGAAAAAATAAAAGGCTTACAATATACATAATAAGTAATTTCTTATCTTTTCTTATATATTTCAAATGATATACAAAAAAATAAATATAAATCCCAAGATACAGCAGGCCACCTAATATCCCAAGCTCCATCAAACTCTCCACAATCAGATTATGAGGGAATTCTACTTGGTCTTCCCCAGTAAGAGCTATACCTGAACTACCTATTCCCAAACCAGTAAACGGATGTTCGTAAAAAGTTTCGAGCCCTCTCTTCATCACAAACACACGATACAAAACGCTACCGTCTTCGGATGAAGCTTTTACCATATTAAATCTGTCAACGTTTACGTTTTCCAGAACCAATTCAATAATATTATCCAGATAGAAAACCATGACAAGAATAGCTGCTGTAAAAGACAGAACTACTTTATAATTGAATTTAAGGTTCTTTAAATTCAGAACATAATAAATACACAGACTTAAAATCAAATTAAACAGTGGACCTCTTCCTCCTAGCTGAGTTAAGAGAAACAAGATAATCAGTCGATATACAATGACTGATATGGTAGGCTTACTTGATAGGGAAAAAACAAAACATGCTGACAGCATAATCCCCACAGCAAGATAAGTAGGTAAATTTTCTACAGACTGGGTTTTATCAAAAAAGATAATGAATGTAATCGTAAAATAAACATAGAACAAAATACAGATCGTGAAAATTCCGATCACATACATAAGCCTCTGAAGTTCCTTGAAAATTACATTTTTAAATGCCAAGAGCGGATACAGTACTGTAAAAAAATTAAGCAACATGGCTTCATTTTTTTTATCAGAATAGACATATGATACTGTATAAAAATTTGAAAATGCAAAAAGCAACATTAACAAAAAGATTATAGATATTTGATTATATACCTCTTTTCTAAAAATAGTAATTGTTTTAATTTCAAAAAACAAAACCACAACGCATAAAACGCCAAAAAATAAAGTGAAGTCAATAGGAAAAGGAATCCACTTAATAGATCCCGAAAATACGAATAAAAAATATATAAATATTTTAAAAAAATTAAAAGAAAAAACGGTGCTAAAAAAATCCTTCATCTATCCTGTATTTTTCTTTAAAAATTCTAAATATACTTTGTTGTAAAATTCCATTTCTCTGTATACATAGGCATTATGCCACAATATAATAAAATCCCCTCCAGTCCTTTTTACCCTTTCACATAAGGTTTCCAAAACCTGTCTAGCCTCAGAAACAGAATATTTTTTATACATGCTCATTGTTACATCCATTGCAATCAGAGGTTTTTCTTTGATCTTGTAAGGCCTGTCATTCGACAGGTCATAAGGATGAAATTCGTGCGAAGTTCCACATTTAAATCCTTCTTCCTCTGCAAATCCCATCGTATAGTCTGTATGGATTCCAGCCTTCTCAAGATTATCAAAAGTTTTTCTTCTGTCAAATCTTAAATAATGCTGTCTCGAATTTGTGATCTTTTTTTCCGTAGCTCCGGCCACTCTTCCAACCTGTTCGTTTAAAACATCAACATCCCTAAAGGTATAAAAGCCCGGGTGAATGCCTGATGTCATCCCTGAAGCATCAATTTTTTTGAAAACTTCTTTCAGATTTTCATCATAAATATCATACCCGGAATCAAAAGCAGATGGATTCGCTGCCATAAAAAAGAAGACTGACTTAAGGCCGTTGACTTCAGAGTCTTTTAAAAGCTTTTCTGTTCCTTTAAAATAAGGGTCTCTACGTTTATCTGATAAACTCTGCAGAAAAAAAATAAATGCAGAAAAAACCTCTTTAAAATTCCAAGTATTCACCAATTGTCCGATAATCGACTTCATCGCTTTAAAAGGTCCTGTAAAACGGTAAATATCATCAATATCATGGGTTGGTGTAACAGAGAATTTCCTTGGCCTGATTTCAATATCTGGATATTCTTTTTGAATAACTGTTCTTATCAGCATTGCATATTCGTCTACCAATGCAGTTTTAATAAGATCATATTTTTTAGAGATACTGTTTGTGTACAGAAATCTGTCATATTCATCTTTATCTTCCGAGAGATACTCATCCAAACTGGAAAGTAAAATAAACGGTAAAGAAAGTAAGTCAAAATTGACAATTATTTTTTCTTCATCACGTTTATACAGGTTTTCTTCCTCATTAATTTTAATAACAGGAATCTGACTGTATTCATCAAAAGCTGAAACAGAAGACAGTTTTAATTTTCCTTCAAGTAGTTCCTGAAAACCATCAGTCCTACAAATCAGGAAATTAATCTTTTTATCTCTACATACAATTTCAATATTTTTCTCTGAATAATGAGATACAGAAAAATCAATTTTATATCCCAGCGCAATAGTCAGGATCGTATCAATTGTATATTTTAATGCATTTTCAGTTCTCATTGAAAAAAAATTTCTTTGCCTCCATTTTTGTCATAGGTTCACCATGTCCGCCGTAGATTATTTCTATTCCGGCAAGATTCAGCATCCTATTGATTGACTTTTCTGCCATCCCCTTGTTTCCGGAAGGTAATTTAGTCACTGTTTTCTCCCCTTTTATCATTAAATCTCCCACAAAAACATCATTATTTATTTTACAGCTGATGCATGAGTCTGTATGTCCTTTTGTATGGTAAAATTCCAACTCATGCCCATCCCAATTAATTGTATAGCCATCTTCACAGACAGCTATATAATTTTCAATTTGATAAGAAAATTGTTTTCCATAAAACACGGAAAGGTTTTTCTTAATATTCCCAATATAGGCCAGCGATTCATTGCTTAGAATACACTTCGGATTGTATCGGGAAACTATATCTTCTATCCCATACACGTGGTCGAAGTGACCATGTGTAATAATACAGTATTCAACTTTAAGATTTTCTTCCCGGATAAACTCATACAATTCGGTATGATTTTGAGTTCCGGGATCAATAACAATAGCCCTATGCTGTTCATTAAAAATCAAAAAACAGTTTGAATCTACTGGTCTATTTTCAAATCTCTTAATGAATAGTTTCATTTTTAAGATGATATATTAATAGAACGTCCTCCATCTACAGTCATCTGTTGTCCTGTAATCCATCTCGCATCCTCGGACAATAAAAAATTTACAGCATCAGCAATATCTTTCGCATAGCCTATTCCCAAAGGATACTGAGCCTGCATTCTGGACATTACCTCTTCATTATCAAAAATATTCTGAGTCATTTTAGTAAGTACTGCTCCCGGTAATACAGAATTGAATCTGACCTTTGGTGCAAGTTCTACTGCTAAATTCCTCATCAGACCGTCCAGCGCAGATTTTGAAGCCCCATAAGTACTCATTGCTTTGGCTCCACGGTTACTGATATTACTGGAAATGAATACTACAGAATCCAGTAATGAATTATTATTTTTTTTATTGACAAGCAGTTTTACCAGAAGATTGGCAGAAAACACATTGGTTGTGAAACATTCCATCATGAAATCATTATTAACCAATTTCAAAGGAATCATCTTCATAAATCCGGCACAGTGTACCAGCTTATGAATATTCAGACTATTTTCCTGCAAAAACTGGAGAAGTGTTTTCTCTACATTTTCCAGATTGCTTAAATCCATCGGAAGAAGATAGGATGTACATCCTTCCGAAAGCTTAGGCTGCAGTTCGCTTAATTTTTCTGTATTTCTTCCTGTAAGAACAAGGTTATACTTTTCTGATAATTTCACAGCGATATCTTCGCCGATTCCTGCCGTAGCTCCTGTTAATAAAACTGTTGGTCTCATATTTTTATATTGCTGTAAATCCTCCGTCTACTGATAAAACGGCTCCGGTAATCCATCGGCTCATGTCTGATGCTAAAAAAACAACGGCATTGGCGATGTCCTGCGCTTCTCCAAGTCCCATCGGGTGAAGAGCCTCCAGTCTTTTGTTGTATTCCTCATCAAAGATCGTTGACACCCCTTCCAGCATTTCTGTTTTTATAAATCCCGGGGCTATACAGTTTACTCTGATATTTTTAGATGCCATTTCAATAGATAATGATTTTGTAATTCCGTGCAGTGCAGATTTTGACATTGAATATGCCACATTCGCTGCTGAACCTACAATACCATATACGGATGAAATGTAAGTAATAGAAGGATAGTCTCCTTTATGATTTTTAACACTGCAGAAGATTTTGGAAAGCTCCAATGCAGCCAAAGTATTGATTCTTAATACTTTTTCTACAGTTTCCATTTTTAAAGTTTTCAACGGTTGCACGCAAGGAATTCCTGCCACATTGATCAGACCGTCCAGTTTACTTGTTTCCGCTACTTTTTCTTCTACAGCTTTTTTCAGTCCATTAATATCTGAAAGATCATGAACCAGTAAAACAGAAGCATTTTTACATTGCTTCTGTGTTTCTTTTAAGGCTTCTTCATTTATATCCAGTAATACCAGTTCTGCGCCCAGTGCCGATAAAGTCACTGCCGTAGTTCTGCCAATGCCGGATCCGGCACCAGTTATCAGTATATTTTTTGAAGAAAAATCCAGAAAACCGTTTACGTTAAGCATTCTGTTTAGATAAAATTAAATTGTAAAGTCCTTCAACAGTCTTAGCATCAGTAATTTCCTGATTAACAATTGAAACTCCAAATTCTTCATCTGCCATTGCGATAATTGAAAGTGTAGCTAAAGAATCCCAAGCTTCAAACCCCTCAAGGTTATCTCCTAAGTTTACTTGATCTACTTCCAAAATTTCCGACATCTGTTCTAAAAAGTTTTCCATATTATATTTTTTAAGCTTCTATTTGTTTACAAAAATTCATGTTTCCGATATTCATAACGATAGTTCCCCATGTAAGGCCTACCCCAAATCCTGAAAAGCATACATCCATACGCTCTTTCTCCAGTCTTTCTCCCAGGTTAAAAGCAGTAGCTACCGGTATGGTAACCCCACTTGAGTTTCCGTGATTTTCAACTACATTGCTGGGAAGTTTGTCTCTGCTTACTCCTATTTTGTCTGCAAGCTTCTGAAGCATGAACTTATTCGGCTGATGGAATAGAAAATAATCAATTTCGTCAGCTGTTTTACCTGCTTCTGCTAAAATTCTACCTACCTGTTCCGGCACATTGGTCTGTACAAAGTTGAATACATTATCACCCTGCATTACCAAATGGTTTTTACTTCTCTTATTACCAAAAGAATCTTCATAGAGTTCTCCGGTTTCCTGAGTAATAGGAAGTCTTGCTCCTCCTGCAGGAATATTAAGAGCCATTGCTCCTTTTCCATCCATCAGGATTTCTCCGTAAATAGGACGGTCATCAGTATCTTTTTCGACGATCGTAATCGCTGCAGCATCTCCAATCAGAGGATTACTGTTTCTGTCCAGCTTGGATACTTTCGGGCTTAAAACGTCAGCATTACAAAGCAAAACTTTATTCATAGAAGGATTGTCCAATAGCATAAATGCTTGCTGAAGACCTATGATAAAGCCCGCACATCCTTGATTGATATCCATGCATAAGACATGATTCGGGAGATCTAAATACTGGTGCAGCAGGTTACTTGTAGGCGGCATAATGTATTCAGGCGACTGCGATACAAATAAGACAGCATCAATTTCAGATTTATTTAACAAATTGTTTTCAACAAGATAATCCAGTCCTTTTACAACAAGATCATAGCTGGTGATATCTTCAGACTCTACAATACGTTTTGTATTGAATCCCATAGCCATTTTCAGCTTTAGGGATTTAGCTTCCGAAAATGAATAATGATGCATTTCATCTTCAAACTTGACAACATTTGAAGGCAAAACGGTCAGTATTCCTGATATTTTTTTATATGAAGTTTGAATTTTCATAATTATGCAGCTCCATTTTTCTTCAAAACATTTTCAATAGAATCCAATGTTTCAAAGTTTTCAGGAAGAATATCTGTTCCGTCTATTGATATTGAGAATTGCTCATCCAGGCTCGTTACCAGTGAAACCATATCAAAAGAATCCAAAAGGCCTCTGCTGATAAAATCTGTTTCCTGTGAAAAATCGAACTCTGGTCTTACACCGTTTAATATCTCAATTATTTTGTTCTTCATATTTAAGTTTTTTGTTTATAAGTACAATATTATACATTTTCTCTTCATTAAACCCAAAATGCTTATATCTTTTAATAGCATTCTCATTACTGTCAATTACCCAGAAAATTTCTCTTTTCACCTGCTCAAATTTAGTAAAAAATACGTCCATGAGCTTTGATCCTATTTTTTTACTTCTGTATTCCGGATCTACAAACCAATATCTCAGATGAGAGGTAATTCCTGCGTTTTCAAATATGATAAATCCCTGGATTCTGTAATCGTCAGAATAGTAATACACGTCTTCTTTTTCGATCATTTTCTGCAATTCTTCACGCGTAGGAATCTGCTCTGCAAATTTATTAAAATATTTAAGATAAATATTTTGCAATTCGTCCAGCTTATCCTCATAAAGCCGATGAATATTTGGTGGAAGCTCAAAATGTACCGGCTCGGGTCTCATTCTGCTCATACGCACCAAGCGGGTATATTCATGAAAATCATTATCCTGAAACTGGTCGTCAATCTCTTTAAGATAATCCTCATTACCAACAACCTCAGACACGATGATATGACTACCGTATTTTTCTTCTACGAGCTTCAGATTAGCCTGAAGGTCTTCCATATCATTGGAGATGAAAAAATATTTATAGAAGCCTTCCTGTCCCACCAAAAAGTAGAATCCATTATCTGATCTGTAGGCTACGGTTTGATGTCCATCTTTCAAAAAGCCAAGTTTTTCTTCGGAAAGAAAGAAATTAGTCCTCAAATTTTTATTTCTGAGTCTGCTTAATTCTTCTTTGACTACATCAAAGCTGAAAACTTCTACTTCTTTCATCTTAAGAGTTGATTTGATGATTAAGGAATGCTCTGTCTATTTTCCCATTGGGATTTCTAGGCATCTCTTTAAGGAAATTGTAAACAGTAGGAATCATGTATTTTGGCAACACATTCAGTATTTCCTTTCTGAAAATATTGGGTTCCACTTCTGTGTCATTTTCATAAATCAGAACAATTTCTTTGCTCTGTCTGTCATAGACACAACATGCATTCCTCACCAGTTTAAGTGTATTTACAACAATATGTTCTATCTCACCCAGCTCAATTCGGTATCCCTGGTGTTTGATAAGGGTATCTTTCCGTCCTTTGAATATAATTTCTCCTTTCTCATTCATTGAAACCACATCTCCTGTTCTGTATATGGTTTCGGGATAATGAGTGTTTAACGGATTGTTAACGAATGCTGCAGCCGTTTTTTCGGGAGCATTGTAATAGCCTAAAGCCAGGGAAGATCCTCTTACACAAAGTTCTCCTTCTTCTCCCTGCTCTGCCTTTTTATTATCTTCAGTGATGATGAGAACGTCTGTATTTCTGTATGGAAATCCTATCGGAAGTGGTTCATCATCTCTGAATTCTCTGTCTATAATGTAATACGTACAGTCTAACGTAATTTCTATCGGTCCGTATAAATTAGCAAATTTAGTTTGTGGAAGAGATTTATACCAATAGTTGAACTGTTTAGTAGGGAAAACCTCTCCTGCAAACCATACCAGCTTTAAAGAAGACAGGTCAATTGCTTTAAGAAGATCCATATTGGCAATATTCACCATGATGGTAGGAACCCAGAAGATAAAGCTTACTTTTTCTTTTTCAAGGACTTCCAATATCTTTATAGGGAATGCAGCTAAATGCTCAGGCAATACAACTAATGTACTTGAGTGTGCCATCAGCATGCATAGCTCATAACTGTAAATATCAAAAATAACAGGTGAAAGGGAACCTATAATTTCATCATCTGAGAATTTGAATATATCTTTTGAAATTTCTATAAAATCGATAAAGCTTCTATGATTCAGCGCTACACTTTTAGGAACACCTGTAGATCCCGATGTGTTGATGATACATGACATATCTGTATCGATAGAGCTGTTTTCCAGTCTATTGAACAGTACTTCCCCTTCTTTATGGTAATCAAGAGACTGACCGAAATCTAATTCGTCAATCAATATTAATTTACTTTCTTGGTAAATCCCTTCTATATTTTTTTTAAAGGCATTGGTCGTCACAATAAATTCAGGCTCTACCAGATTAAGGATTGCTGAAACCCTCTGCGAAGGACTTTTAACATCAAGATTAAGATAAGCATTACCCGAAAACATAATTCCTAAATCTGCAGTCACACAGTGAATGGATTTTGGAAGATAAACAGCAACTGGTTTGTTTAAAATATCTTTTTTTTCCAATAGTATTTTCCCCAGAAGTACCGTTCTTTCATATAAATTTTTAAAGCTGATTTTATTTTCGTTTTCTACTACAGCCGTTTTATCAGGAAATGTACTGCATGTATTGATAAAATATTCGATCAAATTCTTTTTCATAAGTAATATATTATTTACTAAATGTATACTTTTTCGCGTCCGGCTGGGTGTACACCACAATTCCTTTTTTGCCGAGTTCTATAGCTTTATGGACTACATAGTCAGCATCAAACATAGTTATATGCAAGTTTGACAGCTTATCTATTTTATATTTATTCTTATCAAAATATTTTTTTACAACACTCCAATGTGAACTTTCTGTGAAAGCATAGTAAAAATCATCTTCTTTGGTCAGATAATCTTTCACAATGATTTCTCCGTTTTGCTTTTTTATAGTAATCTGTTCATGCTTTTTAAAGAACAGATCAAAATATTCATAGTCTCTCCTTAAAATACTATCTGCACAGTGCATAACAGTCCCTACATGATGTTTACCCAATCCTAAAGAGAATACCTTTGCTTTTACTTCTGCAAGCTTATAATAGGGAGAGTTTTCATCCCAAGAACTTTCCGAATAAATATGAGATTCAGTGATATATTTAGCCAGCTTTCCGTAAGCTGCAACTGAATGATAATCCAAACTTCGTTCTACTTTTTTATAATTACGAAACACTTCCGGCAATAATCCTGCCAATGTAGGTGTCGTTTTTATGCTGAAGGTTCCTCCTTTTTTTCTAATCAATGGGTAAGATGGCATTAAAAGGGTACCTTCTTCACCTATCATATTAAGAATAAGATCTATAAAAGATTCCGGTGTTCCATCATAATTATAGAACTCATCCCAGGAGCTGTGGATAAAAATAACGTCACCTTTTTTTACACCCATAGATGTAAATTTTTCAATAAAATCCCGGGATGTAAATTTTTTCCGATAGAACATTCTATCGGATTTTCTTTTGTATTTGTTTCTAAGATGTGTTAAAGACCGTACTTTCAGTTTCGTTCTTAACAAATCATAAATTTTCTTTTTCATTGTAATTAAACTTTACCGCTTGCAAGCCTGTATGTCATGCCCATTTGTATAAGGTAGGTTATGCTTCTTCCTACAGATAATAGTAGTAATGTGTAAACGACATTGTCCTTAAAAAAAACATAGCTGATTGCCAATGAACCAAGCGTAAAAATAAGGAATAATGTCTGCCACAAAAAATCAAACTTCTGTTTTTCAGCGATCACAAACAGCCATCCTGTAGGCATTGTGATGAAACTTAACATATACATAATACATAGCACTTGAGCATATACTCCTGAGTCTTTCCATTCGCTTCCAAAAAAGAAGGCAAACAGCTCAGGAGCAAAAATGAACAGAATGATAAATGGGGGTAACGAACACGCCATTAATAAGAGGGTTGTCTTTTTATATATTCCTAAACATTCTCCATTATTTCTGAAATCTTCCGATGCCTTCTGCTTGAATACATCTTTCACTGCATTTCCGATAAATGACAAGGGTACTCCTAAAAAGCGGTCTGTAAGGGCATAAAGTCCTACTACCTTAAATCCAAATTGTGAGGTAAGATAAAAGACCACAATCTGAACAGACAAGGTGTTAATCAGCTGTCCCGGAATATTAAATTTTGCAAAATTGATATATTTGAAAAATAATCTCTTAATAATTCTTATGTCTATAGCTTTGAAAAGATGTTTGTCTTTTTTCAACATCACATAAGTTCCAGCGGTTACTGAAATAATCTGACCAAAAATCTGACCTTTTACAAGTCCTAGCGTCATCATATTCAATTTGGGCAACACTGTAGAAATCCCTGCAATAAAAGAGTTATTGACAATTTTATTTTTAACAAGTGCCTGAAAATATTTTTTTCTTACAAACCACTCATTCAACAGATTAAATATTGAAAATAAAAGTCCAGCTATAGGAATATACAACAGAAAATTATCATGATTTTCAAATTTAAATACTTTATAAATGAAATCATCAAACAGATAAATAATTAATGACATCAACAGAAAGAAAAATATACCTATCCCAAGGCAAAGAGCCAATAGATTGGCAGCTACAGAGTCTTTTTTCGGAAGGATGACAGCCATCTCATATTTCATCAGCATAAAAACCAGAAGAAAAGAGAGAACAGCAGAAAAATTGGAAAATACTCCAAAGTCTTCCGGAGTATATAGCCTAGTAAGTAAAAATGAAAAAAGGATCGGGATTACCTGTGCAAAGAAAGAACCTCCGATCATTACGACAAGGTTCTTTCTAAAATCACTGCTAAGTTTTTCTTTCAGCTGAGAAAAAAAATTACTTATTGGCATAAATTCTTTCAATAATATCCACTACTTTTAGACCTTCAAGAGCATTTGTAGTAATGGTGTTACGCCCTTTCAATACATCTACAACATTTTCTATGATATAATGATGATTAGCGGCAGAACCTTTATAAGCACCATAATCATTCCCTGGATTAGTAGGAGCCAATTCTGGCATTTCATAATCTTTAACATTACATACCTCTACTTTATCCATATACTGTCCTCCTATTTTCACAGATCCATTTTCTGCAATGATGGTCATAGAGCTTTCCAGATTTTGATTCCAGACAGACGTTGAATAATTTAATGATCCCATACCACCATTGACAAAGTCAAAGCTTATAAAACCTGAATCTTCAAAATCTGTAAGATCGTTATGGTTAAAATCAGCAAATTTCCCCTGAATATTGGTAATATCTCCAAAAAGCCAATACATAATATCAATAAAGTGAGAGAACTGGGTAAACAAGGTTCCGCCATCCAGATCTTTCTTTCCATGCCATGATTCAGGCTTGTAATATCTGTCGTCACGGTTCCAGTAACAGTTTAACTGTACCATGAATATTTTTCCAAGCTTTCCGCTTTCCACAATTTCTTTGATCCAAGCTGAAGGGGGTGAATAACGGTTTTGCATTACAGCAAATACCTGCTTATGCTTGTGAAGTGCCTGAAAAATCAGCTGTTCCGCATCCTGCTTATTAAGAGTCATCGGTTTTTCTACGACCACATGTTTTCCGGCAGCTACCACTTGGTGAGCCTGCTCAAAGTGGAAGCCATTCGGAGAAGCAATATTGATGATATCCGCTTCAATACCTGAATTAAGAAATGCATCCAGTGACGTAAAAAAAGGAACGTCATACGTTTCTATTCCTAGCAACAATCTATCTTTTACGTCAATCAGGGCTACCAGTTCACATTCCGGATTTCTTGAGATCATCTCGGCATGTCTTTTCCCGATATGCCCGCAGCCTACTACTGCAAATTTTATTTTTTCAGACATCTGTATTTTTTTTAAATTTTCGAAACTTTATTATCTTCTAATCTGTATTGTTCTCCACTTTCTTCACATACGGCAATCCCCTTGTCATCGAAATGAAGACGTTGACCGAATTCGCTCATCCATCCCATATGCCTTGCAGGATTTCCCACTACCAGGGCATAATCGGGAACTTCTTTTGTCACCACAGCTCCTGCTCCAATGAAGGCATACTGGCCTATATCGTGTCCGCATACGATCGTTGCATTGGCTCCTATAGAAGCTCCTTTTCCTACGTGTGTTTTAAGGTATTCATTTTTTCTGTTGACAGCACTTCTTGGATTGATCACATTGGTGAAAACCATGGAAGGCCCAAGAAAAACATCATCGTCACAAGTTACTCCTTCGTAGATGGATACATTATTCTGAACTTTTACGTTCATTCCCAAAACTACTTTAGGGGAAATCACTACGTTTTGTCCTATATTGCATTTTTCTCCTAAAATACAGCCAGGCATAAGGTGTGAAAAGTGCCAAATTTTACTTCCGGCTCCTATCTGACATCCTTCATCAATAACAGCTGTTTCGTGTGCGAAAAAATCCGACATATTTATTTTTTTATGAATTAAAATAATTTTTAATCTCTGAGATGATATAATCCAAAACCTCCTGGTCAAATTCTGTATGAACCGGAAGTGAAATCACCTCTGAGCATAGCTGCTCTGTGATCGGAAGACTAAATCCCTCATGTACATATTGTTGAAAAGCTTCCTGCCTGTAAAGCGGTAACGGATAATAAACCATACTCGGAATATTTTTTTCTGCAAGATATTTTTGCAGCCCGTCTCTTTTCCCGTTTTTTACTTTAAGAGTATACTGATGGAAAACGTGGGTTGAATTTTCAGATCTTTTAGGAACAGAAATTTCGGAGATACCGGCTAAATGCTCATCGTAATAATCCGCCATTTTATTTCTGGCCGCAGAATATTCATCAAGATGCGCAAGTTTAACTTTTAAAACAGCTGCCTGAATAGTATCCAGTCTGGAATTACATCCTAAAATTTTATGGTGGTATTTCTTTTCCTGCCCGTGGTTGGCAATCATTCTTATTTTTAAAGCTATTTCATCATCATTTGTCATCAGAGCGCCTCCGTCTCCGTAGCAACCCAGATTTTTTGATGGAAAGAATGATGTACATCCGATATGTCCTACAGTTCCGGTTTTTTTTACAGTTCCATCGGAAAAAGTATAGTTGGAACCGATAGCCTGAGCATTATCCTCTATCACAAAAAGACTGTGTTTCTCTGCAAATGCAAGAATTCTCTCCATATCTGCACCCTGTCCGTATAAATGAACAGGAACAATGGCTTTGGTATTAGGTGTAAGGTATTTTTCCAAGTCTTCAAGCTGAATATCAAAAGTATCTTCATTGACATCTACCATGATAGGTATCAGTCCAAGAAGTCCCATTACTTCAGCTGTGGCTACGTAAGTAAATGCTGGACAGATGATTTCGTCGCCTTGTTTCAGACCAAGAGCCATCATGGCAATCTGCAGCGCATCTGTTCCGTTGGCACAAGGAATAACATGCTTTACATTCAGGTATTTTTCAAAATCCTGCTGAAATTCTTTCACTGCGGGACCATTGATAAATGCTGTATTATTGATACAATCCTGGATACCGGCGTCTACCTCAGTCTTTATTTTTTCATATTGACCTTTAAGGTCAACCATCTGAATTTTCATATATAATGTATAGGTGTTGAATTCCGTTGCTGATGACGGAGTTTAATTTTCTATCAGTTCGCTAATTTTGTTTCCTATAGAAAGACATGATGTCGCAGCAGGGGAAGGAGCATTTCTAACGTGAATAATGTTTCCGTTTTTCACAATATCAAAATCATCAATCAATCCACCATTTCTGTCACATGCTTGAGCTCTTACTCCGGAACCACCAGGGATAAGATCACTTTCCTGTATCTCCGGCATCAATTTCTGCAATGCTTTCGTAAATGCAGATTTGGAGAGCGAGCGGTGCATTTCTCCCATTCCTGTTTTTCCGTATTTGGCGACAATCTTTCTGAAACCAGGCCACATCAAAGTCTGCATAGTCTCTTCAAAATTAAAATCAAAAAAGTTGTATCCTTCTTTTTTAAACGCTAAAACAGCATTTGGGCCGGCTTCAATATTACCATCAATCATTCTGGTAAAGTGAACGCCCAAGAATGGAAAACTTGGATCTGGAACCGGGTAAATAAGATGCTTTACCAAATGTTTTTTCTCATCCTTAATCTTATAATATTCTCCTCTGAAAGGAATAATGACCACATCGTTTTCTTTGTTGGTCATTTTTGTAAGTTTATCCGAGTACAAACCTGCACATGAAACCAATTTTCTACTTTTGAATTCAGAAGTACTGGTATTCACAATAATTTCTGAACCTGTGTTGGTAATGCTTTTAACTTCAGCGTTAAATTTAACTTCTCCGCCAAGTTCTTCAAAAAGTTCTTTAATTTTTTTAGCAATTCCTGGATAATCTATAATTCCGGTTTGCGGAACTTTTATAGCTCTGATTCCTTCACAGTGTGGTTCTATTTCTCTAAACTCATCTCTTGAAAGGTACTGAAGATTTTGAAGTCCGTTCTCAACTCCTCTATTATAGATGTTGTCCAGCAGGGGAAGTTCTTCCTTTGATGATGCCACAATAATTTTACCGCACAGATCATATTTGATTCCGTGTTTTTCGGCAAAATTGATTACAGTATTATAACCTTCGATGCAGTTTTTTGCTTTAAGGCTTCCCGGCTTGTAATATATTCCACTATGAATCACTCCGCTGTTGTGACCGGACTGGTGCAGCGCAACATCTTTTTCTTTTTCTAAAACAAGAATCTTAGAACCTGGATTCTTAAGTTTAGCCTGATACGCTGTGGCAAGACCTACAAGGCCTGCACCAACGATGATGATGTCATAGTTCATATCTGATTATAATCTTGCATCTACCAAATTTCTGTCTAAACATGCTTTGGTATCAAAAACCACTGCATTTTCTTTCTTCAATGTATTAAGATCCATTTCAAGGAATTCGTTGTGAGAAACAGCAATGACAAGAGAGTCATATTTTTTCCCCACCTGAAGAGTGTCCAGAATATCTATTCCATATTCATGCTTAACCTCTTCTTTGCTTGCCCAAGGATCATAAATATCAACATTTACACCATAATCCTTCAGTTCTTTATAGATATCCACCACTTTTGTATTTCTTACATCAGGACAGTTTTCTTTAAATGTAACCCCCAAGATAAGTGCATTTGAATCTTTGATTACACCTCCTTTAGCAATAAGAAGCTTAACCACTTTAGAAGCTACAAACTTTGCAATGGAATCATTGACACGTCTTCCTGATAAAATAACATCCGGATGATAACCCAGCTGCTCCGCTTTATGGGCTAGATAATATGGGTCTACTGAAATACAGTGTCCTCCTACTAGACCTGGCTTATATTTAAGAAAATTATATTTTGTTCCTGCAGCTTCGAGTACATCGTTAGTATCAATACCAATTCGGTCAAAAATTAAAGCAAGTTCATTCACGAAAGAAATGTTAACGTCACGCTGAGCATTCTCAATTGCTTTTGATGCTTCTGCTACTTTAAGGCTAGGTGCTTTATGTGTTCCCGCAGTAATGATTTTCTTATATAACTGGTCTACTTCTTCAGCAATTTCTTCAGTAGATCCTGAAGTTACTTTTTTCACACTAGTAAGCGTATTTACTTTATCACCAGGGTTTATTCTTTCTGGAGAATATCCTACAAAGAAGTCTTTATTAAATTGAAGTCCTGAATGCTTTTCCAGAACAGGTACACATTCTTCTTCTGTACAGCCAGGGAAAACCGTAGATTCATAAATAACAATATCACCTTTTTTAATGATCTCTCCAAGCATTTTGGATGCGGAGATAAGCGGATTTAAATCCGGAGCATTATATCTGTCAATAGGCGTCGGAACTGTCACGATAAAAACATTGGCATCAGCAATTTCAGGCAATTGACTGGTCGCTTTATAACCCAAAGTTCCATTTGATTCTTTGAATTTTTTCAAACTATTATTAAGTTTGTCAAGATCTGCCTCCAATGTAATATCTTCACCATTATTAAGCTCATCTACACGCTGTGTATTAATATCAAATCCCAATACAGGATAGTGAGGTGCAAATTCAAGAGAAAGAGGCAGCCCCACGTACCCTTGACCAATAACAGCTATTTTATATGTTTTCATCATTAGCTAAATTTATTTTTAATTTTTTCAAACCAATTATGTTCTGTGTGGTTATTATATCCATAACCATATTTGTTGCTATATCCTAAATTCTCTCGGCTAACATCATTAAGAACAAATCCAACATTCTTTATTTTATTTGCATCAATATTATTATTAGCAAATTCCATAAGTGCCTTTTCAGTATATCTGGATCTTGAAACGTAAATGGTAACATCTGCAAGCTCTGCTATTAGGAATGTATCTGTTACAAGAAGAAGTGGTGCCGTATCCAGTATAATATAATCATATTTATCTCTTAATTCTTCCAACAGGTTTTCATAGCGTCCACCGGAAAGTAATTCCGTTGGATTTGGAGGAATCATTCCAGAATAAATCACATCGAGATGTGGATTAAAAGATGATACATGAATAATATCTTCGATTTTTGTTTCGTCAGAATAAAGATATTCTGTAAGACCTATTAAGCCCTTCCTTGCCGGATTGTATCTTTGAAGTTGAGGATTTCTGATATCTGAACCTATAATAATGGCTTTTTTCTTGGGATTGGCTAATGTCAAAGCTAAATTAACTGACGCAAATGTTTTCCCTTCTCCTTTTACTGTAGAGGTTACAAATACAATATTTCCTCTGCCTTTATTTTTAGGCAACATAAAATTCATATTGGTAATAAGAATTCTGAATGCTTCAGCCATTGGAGTAATATCATTCATCTGAACAATATCTGAGTCTCCTTTTTCAAGACTAGGCAGTTCTGCTATGACAGGAGCATGTACTAATTTTTCAAGATCATGCTTACTAACCACTTTATTGTTAAATAACTGTGAAAAATAAATAATTACGAAAGGTACCAATAGGCCTAGCATGAATGAAATAATAAGAATAACATTTCTTTTTGGGGAAACAGGGAATGGTGAAGCGTAAGCAGTATCCACTACTTTAGCTTTAGGTGCATTTATAGATTGTGCAATAGCGGTTTCTTCTCTCTTTTGAAGAAGCAGAAGATACAAGTTCTCTTTAATCTGCTGTTGTCTTTCGATTCCTCTGAATATTTTTTCAATAGATGGAAGCTTTGAAATTTTTCCTGAAACTTTATTCTGTTCTCCCTGATATTCATTTCTTGCTAACTCAAGACCAACTCGATTTCTTTGTAAACTTTGTGCGATAGAATTACGCATTGTGTTAATCTGCTTAGTAACATCAATTACTGCCGGGTTTTCTACAGTCGCAGATTCTAAAAGTCTGTTTCTCTGAAGAATCAACTGGTTATAAGTTGAAATTCCTGAAATAGCATCAGGGTTACTCAATCCCACATTGGATGGAAGAACTTGGTATTGCCCTTGTCTTGAAACAAAGTTGATTAAAGCATCAGTAAGTTCAAGCTGAGCATCCAAATCAAGTTGCTTTGCTCTTGCAGCCGCAGAACTTTCCAGGTTAATTTTTGCTTCTGTTTCAAGGTCCGTAAGATTATTCTTTGATTTAAAATTTTCTTTTTGGTCTTCAACTTGCCCAAGTTCTATTGAAAGTTTTTTAATTCTTTCTTCTATAAAATCCAATGTTTTTTTTGATTCAGAATTTTTATCCGAAATAGCATCGTTATTATATGCTACCACCAAATTATTTAGAATATCCTGTGCTTTTGATACCTGAGGATATCTTAAACCAAGTTTAAGAACTGTTGCATCTTTATTGACCAAAGCAACATTAAGAGGCCCTTGAAGACTATTTACTTTTGCATCTAGGGGCGCAATATTAAGCTCCAGGTTCTCTATATCCAAACCTTTGACTGCATTTGCATTATAATTATTATTTTTAATAATTATAATATTAGCAAAAGGAAGCCCTATTGTTTTTCCATAGGTGGTTACAATTTCTTTTTTTAATTTATCTGAGCTTAAAGTAAGTTTGGTTCCTTCAATTTTCAAATTCAAAACTCCTCTTACATTACTGTTAGGCTTCTCGTTGATAATTCTAACTTCTATCGGAGAAGTTTCTTTATATAGTTCAACGCTTGAAAAACGTCCCTTTGCAATAATATTGGTTTGAAGATTCTGGTTAATGACTACTTCTCTCATTAACCGTTTTGATTTAAAAATCTCAATCTCATTAGCAACACTATTTGTTTTAAGCCCTCCAAACCCCGAAAAATCCGGAAGAGATCCCATTTCACTGCTGAATGAAGAAGAAGAACCTTTGGAATCTTTTATTAGAACGGTAGTTTGTACATCATATACAGTCACCATGAACTTTAATGAAATATAGCCTATTATGAGGGCCATAAAAGCACTAGCAATAAACCATGGCCACTTTTTAAGATATGGTTTTAGTACTTCATTGAGATTAACACTTGTATTATTTGCTTCTGAAAATTGCGAAGATTGCTGGTTATCCATCAATTTTTTTTATTTCTTATTAAATAAACTTACTACGACAGCAATGGCGGTGACACCGATAGAAACAGCTGTTAAGATAAGTCCTGTATTTGGGTTTTGTTTTGCTAAAATGTCTTTTGTATTATTAGAAGAAACAATAATTGCATCTCCCTGTTTAAGGTTAAAATAGGGTGAATTAATTAAATTGGCATCCTGTAGATTAATACGTCCATGGGTAATCACACCATTATCATTTCTGATCACTAATACATCTTCTCTTTTTCCATATGAAGTAAGATCACCAGCCATACCCAGCACATTCAAAATAGTAGCCTGACCGTTTGCTATAGTATAATCACCTTGTCTGTTGACTTCACCCAATACAGTAACCTTAAAATTGGCAAGTCTCAAATTCACAGTAGGATTAATGACATATTTTGTCATCCTATTCCTCAGCTCATCTTTGAATTCCACAAGTGTTTTGCCAGTTGTAGCTAATTTTCCTAATACAGGAAAATCTATATTTCCTTCAGCATCTACAATATATGTTGGACCTGTAATTGTTATCATTCCTTGGTTAGGCGTATTACCTCCTGCACTTGCATTGGTTTGAACAAGCTCTGATGAAGAATAATTTTGATTAAATACCCTTACCACATCCATATCTTTTGCAGTCACAAGAATAACAAGCTGATCTCCGGCCTGTATTGTATTACTGGAATTTTTAGCAGATGCTTCGATAGCTACTTTCTCGATATTCTGCATATAATTTAAATCATTATGAGCATTAGAATTAGTTTTACATGAAACTAACCAAAATACCGATAATATAGCTAATACTTTACCTTTCATCTTATTCAAATTGTACAAATATACATTTATATTTTTCTATTTATCTAAAAGTTCATAGACTGAATTGTTACTCTTAAACTCAGGAACAATCGTCTTTAAAATCTTCACCACCTCAACTTTATCTTTCAATACTGAAGCATCAGTAATCAGATTGATAAGGCTCTCTATTTCCAAGAATGCCATTGCAGGATCTTTAGAAATCATAATTTTTTCATTATGGGTTGGAAGTGTCTTTGCATTATCACTTAATAATTCTTCATAAAGTTTTTCGCCTGGCCTCAATCCCGTATAAATAATTTTTATATCAATATTGGGTTCAAATCCTGATAATTTAATCATTCTTCGGGCAAGATCCAAAATCTTAACAGGTTCTCCCATATCGAATACAAAGATCTCTCCTCCCCGCCCCATTGTACCTGCATGAAGAACAAGTTCGCAGGCTTCGGGAATTGTCATGAAGTATCTTACGATATCCGGATGTGTAATCGTCACAGGTCCCCCGGCTTCAATTTGTTTTTTAAAATGAGGGATAACCGATCCGTTTGATCCTAAAACATTACCAAACCTTGTTGTAATAAACTTTGTGGTATTTCCTTCAACGTGCTGTAAAGACTGAACGAATAGCTCAGCAGCTCTTTTAGATGCACCCATTACATTCGTAGGATTCACAGCTTTATCCGTGGAAATCATTACAAACCGGTTTACTTTATAGCGGCTTGATAGTACTGCAATATTCTTTGATCCTAAAACATTTACCCGAATTGCTTCATTAGGATTTTCTTCTACCAGCGGTACATGTTTGTAGGCTGCAGCATGATACACCATTGCAAAATTATAGGTTTGAAACAATGGTTCAATTCTATGTATACTTGAAACATCTGCCAAAACAAATTTAAACCTTATATGAGGGAATCTATCCTTCATTTCAAGTTCTACATCATACAGGGGGGTTTCAGCCTGATCCAAAACAACAATTAATGCAGGGTTAAACTGTGCTACTTGTCTTACAATTTCGCTACCTATAGAACCAGCACCACCTGTTACCAATATATTTTTATTGAAATGCCTGCTTTTTACTTCTTCACTTTCGATTTTTATGGGTTTCCTGTTCAGAAGATCTTCAATCTGGAGGTTCCGGATAGCTACTCCCAAGTCACTGTCTCTTAATTTTTGTACAGAGGGAGCTTTAAATATATTTAAGTCTTTTTCTAAAAATAAATTTACCCAAGAGTTCATTTCATCCTTGGACATCATTTCTTTAACAATAATAACCCCATCAATGATAAGATCTTCCTTAGTACCTTCCTCTATCCACCTTTTTTCATAAATTCTCTTTCCCAACAAAGAAGCTCTTTTGGAATCTGTTCGCTGGGTTAGAAAACCAACAACCTGATACGGCAGACTTGGGTTATCTAAAATAGCACGTGCAATAGCAATGGACTGCTCATCTATACCTAATACCAAAATTCTTTTCTTAAGAGAACTTCTTCTATATTCTCTAACTACATGAAAGAACTCTTTCACATATAATCTGAAAAGAAATAATCCCATGAAAGAAATGATAAAATATAATATAAGAAATGGGGTAAGTATAAATTTGCCTCCCGTCATCCAAAAATAGATAAGATTTACAAGTCCTACCACAGTCATTGTGCAAAAACACGAAATCAACAATTTGAAAAGATCTATAAACGTAGAGTGTCTTATAATTCCGGCATAGGTCTTAAAAAAATACATAAACAATGAATTGATCAAGATTATAAAAGCGAATACAACACTTTTTTCTTCATGATAAATAAACTCTTTCTGTGTAATTTTTTCTATGGTGTAAGTAGACAGAAATAAAGACATCACCAGAATAATAATATCTATTACAAGTATTATCCATCTGGGAAGATATCTTACGTCTGAGAGATTGACAACATTATCTCCTGCAAAAATTTTTTTCCTAAGAGAGTCGTACATTGTCTGTATTTGTGTTCATATTTTTATAATAAGGTATAAATCTAATTATCCATACTAAAGATAATTGATACAATCATGCAAAAATAGAATAAAATTTCATCTGTCTATTTAAAATTCAAAATAAATTGACTTATTCTTTCCATGTATGCTTATCCACCTGCGAAACTAATAATTCTATTCTACTAAGCAAAAAGCTTTGACAAAAATCATACCACAAAAAATCCAATTAAAAACAAAAATCTGCAATAAAACAAATCATTCACATTACTTAAAGTAAAAAATGTTGATTTAAATTATTTTATGTACTTATCTTTAATCAAAAAAATTATAGAATAATTAATTCCCGAATAATTGAACTTATTGATAGCTATTCAAAATTCTCACTTATTTTCTCATATTCAAAACCCCGGCTCATCAAATATTTGATGGTTTTAGATTTTTTCTGATATTCCTGTAATCCTTTTTGTCTGGAATAATAATCTTCAAATATCTTGCTGATCATTTTTTCGTAATCATCTTCGTCTATTTCATCCCAACAGCTGTTAATGAGTTTTTCAGTGATCTGTTTCTGCTTCAGATGCATTTTTATTTTATTTCTGCCCCAATGCTTAATATAGAATTTTCCTCTGATATAACTCCGCGTAAATCTTTCCTCGTTGAGATAATTTTCTTTCAACAGGTACAGGATGATCTCATCTTTTGCTTCCTCGATGAGTAGAAATTCACGCATCTTCTGTTCAACTTCTGCATGACAACGATCCTGATAAACACAATAGTTCACCAGTTTCAATTTTATTTCGTCAAAAGTGAAAGATTTTTTCTCCATAATAGATATGAAAAAGAATGGACAGGTGCCCATTCTTTTATTATACTGTTTAAATCAAATTAATAGTTGAATAAGGCTCTGCCTTCCATCAGTTCATTTACTTTCTTTCTTACTGAACCAATAACCTCTTCATTCTTGATATTGTCAACCACGTCAGAAATAAACCCTGCAATAGTGTCCATATCATTTTCTTTAAGACCTCTTGTCGTGATCGCCGCCGTACCAAGTCTGATACCGGAAGTTGTGAATGGAGACTTATCATCAAAAGGAACCATATTTTTGTTACAGGTAATATCTGCTAACACCAATGCCTTTTCTGTTTCTTTTCCGTTGACATTCTTATTTCTAAGATCCACAAGCATTAAGTGATTGTCTGTTCCTCCGCTTACAATATCAAAACCTCTGTCAATCATCGCTTTTGACAAAGCCTGTGCATTAGACTTAACCTGCTTGGCATACGTTTCAAACTGACCGTCTATCGCCTCAGCAAAAGCAACTGCCTTACCAGCAATAACGTGCTCTAATGGTCCTCCCTGGATTCCTGGGAATACAGCTCCGTCCAATACCTGGCTCATCATTTTCGTTTCCCCTTTTGGCGTTTTGTGTCCGTATGTATTTTCGAAATCTTTGCCCATCATGATCATTCCTCCTCTCGGACCTCTTAAAGTTTTGTGAGTAGTGGTAGTCACTACATGACAATGTTCGAATGGAGAATTTAGCAGTCCTTTAGCCACTAAACCTGCCGGGTGAGCGATATCTGCCCAAAGTGTAGCTCCGATTTCGTCTGCAACTTCTCTGAATTTAGCATAATCAAGATCTCTTGAATAGGCAGAGAATCCTGCAATCAGCATTTTCGGTCTTTCTCTTAAAGCGACTTCTCTCATCTGATCGTAATCAATAAGTCCGGTTTCTTTTTGAACACCGTAAGACACTACCTGATATTGGATTCCTGAAAAGTTCACTCCTGAACCATGAGTAAGATGTCCTCCCATTGAAAGATCCATCCCCATAATTTTATCTCCCGCTTTCAAAACTGCAAGATAAACGGCAGCATTAGCCTGAGATCCGGAATGCGGCTGTACATTGACATAGTCAACACCGAAAAGTTCTTTTGCTCTGTTGATGGCTAATGTTTCAACCTCATCTACGACTTCACATCCTCCGTAATATCTCTTTCCGGGATATCCTTCAGCATATTTGTTGGTCAGTACACTTCCCATTGCTTTCATCACGTTCTCAGAAACAAAGTTTTCTGATGCAATAAGCTCTAATCCATGGGATTGTCTTTGTCTTTCTTTTTCAATCAGGTCGAAAATAATGTCCATTTTACTTTTAGTTTTTGAAATTTTTCACCCCAAATGTACGGAATTTCCTGTAAGATTTCTGCATTGGAAAGCATGATTTTAGACCTGAAATTTCATAAAAAATTAAAATTCTTCTTCTACAAGTTCCTTATTGACAACCGCTCCGGTAAAATTTCCCTGAGCAACAGCAGTGGCCACAGACCTCATCATAGTCACGTTATCTCCACAGGCAAAAACACCGGGGATATTGGTCTTCTGCATAAAATCGACCTTAATAAATCCCTGTTCAGTAAGTTCACATCCCAGATCTCCTGAAACATCAATATTCTGCTGAAAGGGTACCTTGGCATACAATGCCTTTAAAGAAATTTCCTTTCCGGTTCTGAAAATAATTTTCGAAATATCTCCATTATTATGTTCAATTTTTTCCACTTCATCTTCCACTAGGCTGATATTATTTTCTGCAAGCTTAAGCTTTTGCTCGCTTGAAAGAACAGACTTTCCATTGGTCAATAAAAAAAGATCTTTTGTTAAGTTATACACCAATTTTGAAAAATCGAAGCCCATATCCCCATCTGAAAGAATCCCTGTCACCTCATTCCTTACCTCATATCCATGACAGTAGGGGCAGTGAAGTACAGAAATCCCCCAACATTCTGTAAACCCAGTAATATCAGGCATTATATCTTTCAGTCCCGATGCCAAGATCAGTTTTTTAGCATAAAATTTTTCACCTGTGGAAATTTCTGCCTCGAACTCTGCATTTATTCTTCTCAATTTAACAACAGAGCCTTCATAAAATTTAACGGTATCATAAGCCTCGACCTGCTCTCTTGCAAGTTCAGAAATTTCTTTTGGTGTTTTTCCGTCATGAGTAATAAAATTATGGGAATGAGGAGTCTGTCTGTTACAAGGTTTCCCGCTGTCAATGATCAGAGTATTCCTTAATGACCTCCCTAAAGACATTCCCGCCGATAATCCGGCATAGCTTCCTCCAATGATAATAACTTCGTAGCTTTTCATTTTTAATTGATGATTAATAGTTGCTTGTTAATTAGGTGATTAATGACTGGTATAGAAATATTCTTTCTACTTACTACCTTATCACATACACTCAATGTTTTTTGTTACGACAAAGTTAAAACAAAAAATCACTAAAGAAACAATGTTGCATTAATATTATCTATCATCATCAGTGATGAAGAGGAACTAAAAATAAAACAGTCGATTACAAATCTGTAAAAATTTAAAATCAGCTATCTATCAATGAATTTATAGGACATCAGTTACTTTTAAACAGTTTGATTGTATAGTCCAGAAGTTCTCCTCCTCCTACCTCCCCATGTCCAGGAATAACAATTTTGACGTCAGGATATTCAGCTTTTACTTTTTCAACCGTCTGAGACCAGGTTTGGACATTGGCATCTCCAAGATACCCTTTTGAGGCATCCATTTCTTTAATAAGACAGCCTCCGAACATCGCTTTTTCGTCAGGAACATAAGCAACGACATTGTCTTTGGTATGCCCTTCTCCAAAGTATTTTACTAAAACCTTATACCGTCCTGCCTTTACCGTAATAGTATCATTAAATCCGTGACCTGGAACACCAAAGCCCGTTTGTTTTTTTGCCAGCTCGATGGTCAGATAATCAGCATAAGAGGGAATATTATTTTTATCAAATTCTTTCAGACCTCCTAAACTGTCATCGTGAAAATGAGTAACCACTAAAGCATTGACTTTTGAGTGAAGGTTATTTTCAACCCAGGAAATTAACTCTTCAGAGCTTTTATCATTGGTCGGAGTATCCAGAATTACGGTTTCATTTCCATCTTTTACGATCATTCCGTTGCAGGGAACCCTTCCAAAAGATTCAGTATCTTTAAATGATATATGCTCATAAATATTATCCGATAACTGAATAACAGACAGGTTATCCGTTTTATACACTACTTTAGATTCCTTCTCTTTTTTGTGTGGACTGCAGCTTAAAAGAAACAACACTGAGGAGAAATATAAAATTTTAGAACGTGTTTTCATATAGACTGTTTATATATATTGAAATTAAAAAATATTTCATGCTGTGAAGTAATAAAACACAGTTAATTGAGTGTTAGCATCCATATTTCTTCTTTTTAATTATTTGCACATAGATCTACATGGAAAAATCATTACAGCAAACTATCTTTATTTAATCAGGTTTATATAATCACCCTCATCATTATTACACGGAATAAATATTTGCTCAGGTATTTCATCAGTAAAATCTACAGTTTGTATTTGTTTGCAATCACTAGACATATTAGAGAAAATGAGAACATTTCCTTTCAAAACAGGCATGTCTATCCCTTGCATATAATAATATCCTATCTTGTTATATTCAGTGTCATAGAAAATTAAATAATTATTGAGTTGCGGAGATTTGTACCCCGATAAAATCGTCTTGTAAAGAAGTAAATATTTTTTCTGTCTCACTTCTAAAGTTCCAAGAAAAGTATAACTATACACCTTAATTTTATCTTTTGAGGAATTCAGTTTCATTTCAATATTTTCATTGACCTTACTATTTTTCAATATCAAAATTTCGAAACCTTCTACAAAGCTCTTGTCTTTTTCTTTTTGAGTGCAGGAGAAAAACAATAGGAAAAATACCCAAAAAAACCTGAAATTAATATTATAATTCATTATTACCAGTAAAACATTCATTATTTACAGATTTCAATCCGCTGACACTACCCCCCCAAAAAAAAACATTTTTGAACAGATGTAATAGGATTTAAATTTTCGCCGTACACACCTGCACATATCATTATTTTAGTCAAATTTACCAATTCCATTTTAGAGATAACCAGAACTTATTAACAAAAAAATCCTGAGAAAATTTCCTCAGGATCTTACAATTAAATATATAGTGATTGTTTACTATTTTTTCTTTTCTTTAAGTTCTTCTTTGTCTTTATCTGAAGGGTTCCACACTTTGACTTCAGAGTCTTTGGTAATTCCTGAAAGGATCTGTACATTGATTCCATCGCTGGCACCTAATTTCACATATACTTTCTTGAACGTTCCATCCTTCTGTTTCACTTCTACAAAAGGAGTATCTTTTCCATTTTTCTTTTCATACTGAACTAATGATTCATCCAATAACAATGCATTCTTTTCAGATTTAAGAACAATTTCCCCGTTGGCAGAAAATCCAGCTCTGATGTATTCGTTGTTTGGATTGGTCACATCTCCTTCCACCGGAAATTTAATTGTTCCCAAATTATCTTTTCCTTTAGGAGCAATCATCGTCAGTTTCCCCGGGAACGTTTTGTTCTGAAGGGCACCGATTACGATCTTCATATCCATTCCCTGTTTTAGTTTTCCAGCCTGCGCTTCGTCTATTTCCCCCTGGAAGATCAAAGAATTAAGATCTGCAATAGAACAGATTGTTGTACCTGCATTGAACGAGTTGGCTTCAATCACCTGACTTCCTACTTTTACAGGAACTTCAAGAACAGTCCCTGATGCTTTGGAACGGATCTGTGTCGTTGCCAGTCCCTGAAGTTCAGGAGTAGCCCCCGTTTTTACAATCTGCAATCTTTTTTGAGCCGTAGCCAGCTGCTGATTGGCATTTCTAAGAGTCTGCTGTTGGGTATACAACTGCTGCTGTGAGTTTAAATACTCCTGCTTGGAAATAACCCCCTGCTTGTACAGTTTTTCCTGCATCGAATATTGCTTCTGCATATTATCAACATTCAACTTGGCATTACTGATCTGCAGTTGGGAATTCACTACTTCCTGCTGAGCATTGTTAACATCAGCAATATTAGGGATGATTCTTACTGTAGCGATCAACTGTCCTGCCGTCACCTTATCTCCTTCATCTACCAAAATTTTATCAATAATTCCCGCAATGTTCGGCTTGATCTCAATTTCTTCTTTCGGAACGATTTTTCCGGTGGCCATTACCTTATCTTCCATGTTCTGGTAGCTTGGTTTTCTGGTCAGGAAAGCTTCACTTTCTTTAGAATTTGATTTCACGAGATACCCGATCCCGGAGAACAATGCCACTGCAAATAAAAGCCCCAGTACAATATAAATGGCTTTTTTCCAAGTGAATTTCTTTTTCATATATCTAGTTTATTTTTTACTGTTAAGGTAGAAATGAATGAAAGAATTTAAAATATCTAAGAATGTAAATGTTTTAAATCGGTCATCAATTTCAAGTTATTTTATTGTCAAATTAACACTTCATTATTCTGATCTCAAGGCCTCAATTGGTCTGATCTTTACTGCACGCTGTGCCGGAATCATCCCTATAATCAGTCCCAGAACAACCATTACTGCCATGGCTCCAAATACATTTCCATAATTAACTGTTGGATTATAGAAAGGAAATTCATCCTGATTCTGAGTTAGTGCATTCAAAATAATGAGCACAAAAATCCCACACATAAACCCGAGAATTCCCGAGGACAGTGTAATTACAACACTTTCGAGAAGAATCTGATTTCTTACTTCGGCTGGCTTGGCTCCTAATGCCCTTCGTATTCCGATTTCTTTTGTTCTTTCTTTTACAGTGATCAAAAGGATATTCGAGATGGCGATCACTCCCGCAAGAATGGTCAGTGTTCCAACAATAATGGTTAAAAGCTGCATCCCCGTAAGGAATCCTGTCAGTTTTTTAAATTCTTTTCCCAAATTGAAACTTCCAAAGGCATTGGTATCTTCAGGAGATACTTTATTTTTCGTTTTCAGTACCTGCTTTACCCCTTCTTCTACTCCATTCACATTGGCATTGGGTTTACTTACTATAGCAAACATATCAATCTGTTCCCCCGCATTATACATTTTGGTATATGTTGAAAGCGGAATAAATGCTGTCTGATCATTTTCAAAACCGCCTCCTTTTTTAACTCGGAAAACACCAATTACATTAAAGAATATACCTTTTATATTCACCTGTTTTCCAACAGGGTTTTCCTTTTTCTTGGCATCAAAGAAGTTTTTGTAAATTTCTTCTCCAATCACTACCACATTCTTATTTCCCATCACATCGGCATCATTGATATACCGTCCGAAAATAAGCTTCTTTTCAGAAATTTTATTTCCTATCGAATAATCTCCCGTAAGAGAATAAGTACCGTTTTTACCATTTCTTGACATGGATTCACCGGGTGTTCCCGTAAAGCTTCCTCTTGCATTTTGTGGTGAGATATAATCGATCGCCGTTATTTTTCTTTTCAGCATATCCATATCGGATAATTTCAGATGCACTTCCCTTCCCTTAGGAAATCCATCGTATGGAATAGAGGTTTTCTGAGCCCAAAGAAAAATAGAATTGGTCGCAAATCCGGAAAACAATTTATCAAATCCATTTTCCACCCCCTTTGCCGCTCCCAGAAGACTCACATACAAAAACATTCCCCAGCCTACACCAATCATGGTAAGGAACGTACGAAGCTTATTATTCCTCAAAGAATAATAAATTTCCTGCCAAGTATCTTTTTTAAATAAAATGTTCACTTCTTTGAGTTATAAGTTTATACTATTTATTAAATGATGAACGACTATTAATAATTAACTTTTTTGATTCAAAGCATTTTGTCAGGTCATCAGATATCATATTATTATTCGGTTCTTAATGCCTCTATCGGCTTGATTCTCGAAGCTCTGTATGCCGGAACGAATCCTGCAATAAGTCCTGAAAATACCAGAGCGATAAATGCCATAAAAATAGTCACCCAGCCTACACTCGGACTTTTTATGAAATATTCTTCGAGACTGTCTCCTATCAAACTCAGCACCAGTACTCCAACTCCAACTCCAACAATACCTGAAACTACCGTGATCACAACACTCTCCTGCACAATCAGCGCTACAATACTTCTCGGTTTGGCACCGATTGCTTTACGGACACCGATCTCTTTGGTTCTTTCTTTTACGATATACACCATGATATTACTGATTCCTATAATTCCGGCCAGCAAAGTTCCCAATCCAATAAAACCTACAATAATCGTAAGCACAGCCATAAACTGGAACGTTTCATTCATGTTCTTGGCATTGTTCCAGACACGGATTCCGTTTTCATCATCGGGAGCAACATTTTTTCTGGCTTTTAGCCTGTCCTTAAGTTCGTCCCCATATTTAATGGCTTCCTCAGGAGTTAGTTTCTGATTATAGGCAATATAGGCAGTGGATACAGTATCTGAACCTTTTTTCATTTGCTGAAGGGTCGTAATAGGAACGACAATATGTCTTTCATCCCAGTCTCCACCGTCATCAGAAAAAACGCCTACCACTTTGAACATGGTCCCGTTAATATTCAGATCCTTTCCCACCGGACTTCCGTTCTTGATCAGGTCACGCTGAACCATTCTTCCGATTACCGCAACGTTCTGTTTTCTGGCAAGGTCCATAGAGGTCAGATAACGTCCGTCCAGCATCTTTCTGTTCTCAATCACCTGTTCTCCCGGTTCTGCACCGTTTACCTGATAAGTACCGCTTTCTTTACCGTATTTTATCATTAAGCTTGTACTGTATCTCGGACTGGCATCACCAACTTTTTCTTTATCGGTATTGATCAGAAAATCGTAATCGTCATTATTCATCGTAACGGTCCTATCGGACTGAAGCCCTTTATAAGCCATCGTAGTTTTACCGGTATAGATCGTGATAAGATTCTGAGCATCTCTTGCAAAGCCTTCTGTAAAAGCATTTTGCAATCCCTTTCCTATTCCGAAAAGAACAACAAAAATAAACAGCCCCAAGGCTACCGTAAACCCCGAAAGCACCGTCCGCAATACATTACTGCGAATAGAACTGAATATTTCCTGCCAACGATCTAGGTCAAACATAGTTTTTTATTTTTTACTTTGTAAAAAGTCAATTAACTGCTTAGCAAATTTTCTTCGAAGTCAATTAACTCTATTGTCAATGGTAAAGTTATTTTTACAATATTCACATCTCACTTATAAAACGATCTGTTTGATAAACTCATCACTTTCGATGATCCCATCTTTCAGTATTACGTTTCTTTTCGTCTGTGCGGCTACATCAGGCTCATGAGTTACAACGATAATGGTTCTTCCTTCATTATTGATATCCTGAAGAAGCTTCATAATATCATGTGTTGTTTTTGAATCCAATGCACCGGTTGGCTCATCTGCCAGAACCACTTTTGGGTCAGTGATCAGAGCTCTTGCAATAGCTACCCTTTGTTTCTGTCCCCCGGAAAGCTCATTGGGTAAATGATCTGCCCATTGTGCAAGACCTACTTTCTCCAAATATTCCATCGCTTTCTTGTTACGCTCTTTTCTGGGAACATTCTGGTAATATAAAGGAAGCGCTACGTTTTCCAGCGCTGTTTTATAGCCGATCAGGTTGAAAGACTGAAATATAAAGCCCAGGAATTTGCTTCTGTATTCAGCTGCTTTTACTTCAGATAAATGCTCAATAGGAACGTTGTCCAACTCATAAGTCCCGGAATCTTTTTCATCCAGAATACCAATGATATTAAGAAGTGTAGACTTTCCGGACCCGGAACTTCCCATAATAGAAACAAACTCGCCCTCGGAAATATTTAGATTAATTCCCTTGAGAACGTGCAGTTTGCTTTTCCCCGTGTCATATGACTTATGTAAATCCTGAATTACTAACATTAAGTGATGCTTGTTTTATACCCATATAAGTAGATGATATTTTCAATTTGTTACAAGAACAATAATATATTCGAATATTTTATTGTTTAATTAATTTACTGTTTGTTTATAGTACTTTACGCAAAACTGTTTAACTGTAACTTTAATTTTTCATTTATTTTTTACTCATAACCCTGTCTAAGCCATTATCCGCGCTGGTTTCATGTAAATGTGGAAAACTTTTACAGTTAAAACTCAGCCAATTAGTATTTACCCCTTTCAAAATCAGTTCTTTTTTTCGAACTTTGTCATTAGTTCTTTACAAGAAACCGACACTTATGAATGTGAATATGTTTCAAATGTAAATACCAAACATACAAGAAGTTAAGCATTACTTCAATGTTATCCACAGTAATGCTGATTATTTAATTTTAAAGCTATTTTAATATGGGAATTTTCGATAAGAGAGTAAGTTACAAGCCATTTGAATACCCTGAGGTTCTTCAGTTTGTAGAGGCGATCAACAAATCGTTCTGGGTGCATTCGGAAGTGGATTTTACTGCAGATGTTCAGGATTTTCATTCGCAGTTAGAGCCACACGAAAAACACGCTGTGAGAAATGCGCTTTTGGCCATTGCACAGATCGAGGTGTCTGTAAAGACATTCTGGGGAAACCTATACAACCACTTACCAAAACCTGAATTGAATGGCCTGGGAGCTACTTTTGCAGAATGTGAATTCCGTCATTCCGAAGCCTATTCCCGATTGGTAGAGGTATTGGGGTACAACGAAGAATTTACAAATGTTATAGAAATTCCTGCGGTAAAAAAGAGAATTGACTTCCTTTCAAATGTTCTGAAACATGCCAATTCGACAACACCGAAAGAATATGTATCCTCTCTCTTATTATTCAGTATCCTGATTGAAAATGTATCGCTTTTCTCACAATTTGCGATCATCCTTTCTTTCACAAGATTCAAAGGATATATGAAGAATGTTTCCAACATTATTGCATGGACTTCCATTGATGAGCAAATCCACGCTAATGCAGGAATCTATCTGATCAATAAAATCCGTGAGGAACAACCAGATCTATTAACAGATTCAGATATCGAGGACATCTATACATTGGTGGATCAATCTATTGAGCTGGAAGGAGAAATCTTAGACTGGATTTTTGAACTGGGAGAATTAAGCGTATTCTCAAAAGAAGATCTTCTGAACTTTATGAAATACCGTGTAGACGACAGTTTAAAGAAAATCAACATGGAAACCCGTTACAATGTTTCTCCTGAACAGTATCGTCCAATGAAATGGTTTGAAGAAGAAGTTTTTGCCAATTCTATGGATGATTTCTTTGCCAAAAGACCGGTAGATTATACGAAACACGATAAAAGTATTACAGCTAACGATTTGTTTTAAGGATAAAGCGCGAGCGAAGCGAGCGTCAAAACATGTAGTATGAACAATGTCATGAAGCATTTTGTCCTACTAAAACTCCTTACCCCCTCAGAGTAAACAATAAAGCAAAGCACAAAGAAATGATCAATGTAATCGTAACCTACACCGTAAAACCGGAATACGTTTCAGAGAACAAAACCCATATTCAAAATTTTTTGGATGATTTTAACAATTTAGATCAGGAGACATTTGAATATAAGGTTTTTGTAAAGGAAGACGGCGTTACTTTTTTACATTATTCAAACTATATCAATGAAGCGGTTCAACATGAGGTTTTAAATGTACCTTCTTTTAAGGAGTTTCAACGATTAAGAGATGAAAGCGGGCTAAACGGCACGCACCAAGTGGAAATATTACAATCAATATAAAAAGCAACAAAATTCCGGAGTATAAACACTGCTCCGGAATTCGAAAATATAACATCTATGGAAGAGCAAAATTCAAATATATGGTGGCTCAATGAAGAGTCTGAGCAGATGCTGAACAGAGGCTATCTGCTAAAAGGGGAAACTGTGGACGGAGCCATCGACAGAATCACCACTGCAGCTGCAAAAAAATTATACAAGCCGGAACTTCAGGCGGCATTCAAGGAAATGATCGTAAAAGGATGGATCAGCTTCTCTTCTCCGGTTTGGGCCAATATGGGAACACAGAGAGGTCTTCCAATTTCATGTTTTAACGTACACATTCCGGACAGCATTGAAGGCATTACTCACAAAATGGGTGAAGTGATCATGCAGACGAAAATCGGAGGTGGAACTTCAGGATATTTCGGAGAACTTAGAAACAGAGGAACTGCTGTAACAGATAACGGAAAATCTTCTGGAGCGGTTTCGTTCATGAAATTATTTGATACGGCAATGGACGTCGTTTCTCAGGGAGGCGTAAGAAGAGGGGCATTTGCTGCTTATCTGGATGTTGACCATGGTGATATTGAAGAATTCCTATCAATCAAAGATATCGGAAGTCCTATCCAAAATCTGTTTACAGGGATTTGCGTTCCTGATTACTGGATGCAGGATATGATTGACGGAGATATGGATAAGCGTAAAGTATGGGCAAGAGTTTTAGAAAGCCGTCAGCAGAAAGGTCTTCCTTATATTTTCTTTACCGATAACGTTAACAGAAACAAGCCGCAGGTTTATAAAGATCTGGGAATGACTGTCAATGCAAGTAACCTTTGCTCTGAGATCATGCTTCCTTCTACGAGAGAAGAATCTTTCATCTGCTGTTTATCTTCCATGAACCTGGAATTGTATGACGAGTGGAAAGATACAGATGCTGTAAAATTAGCCGTATACTTCCTGGATGCTGTTTTAACTGAATTTATCGAAAAAACAGAAGGAAACTATTATCTGCAGGGAGCCAGAAACTTCGCTTTGCGTCACAGAGCGCTTGGATTGGGAGTTTTAGGATACCACTCTTATTTACAGAAAAATATGATTCCGTTTGAAAGTTTTGAGGCGACCCAATTCAATGCAAGAGCTTTCAGACATATCAAAGAACAGGCGGAAACAGCTTCAAGAGAGTTGGCAAATATCTATGGTGAGCCGGAATTACTAAAAGGCTACGGATTGAGAAATACCACAACAATGGCTATTGCTCCTACGACTTCAAGCTCTGCGATCCTTGGACAGACTTCTCCGGGAATCGAGCCGTTTGCTTCCAATTATTATAAAGCAGGTCTTGCAAAAGGAAACTTTATGCGTAAGAACAAATATTTAGCTAAATTATTAGAAGAAAAAGGTCTTGATAATGAGGAAACGTGGAGAACGATCATGTTGAATCACGGTTCTGTACAGCATTTAAAAGAGCTTACAGACGAAGAGAAAGCAGTATTTAAAACATTCAAAGAAATCTCTCCGATGGAGATTATCTCTCAGGCTGCCCAAAGACAGCAGTACATCGATCAGGCTCAGTCCCTGAACTTACAGATCCCATCTACCATGCCTGTTAAAGATGTTAACTATCTTTACATCGAGGCTTGGAAAAAAGGAGTAAAAACTCTTTATTATCAGAGAAGTTCCTCTGTCTCAAAAGAAATGATGGTTAATTTTGTTAGCTGTTCAGCTTGTGAGGCTTAGTATTCGTCAATAATCAACTTCAGCATAGTAAAAAGCACGCTTTTCAGCGTGCTTTTTCATTGTATTATAATTTTAACAAAATTTTAACACCGTGTTAAAAAAAAGTTATTTTCCGGTAATCATTCACTAATACTGAGCATACAGCCCTTTCACTCCCTAAGCAGTGAATCAAGTCCCTTCAGTAACCATTTTTAGTTATTATTATGAAGCAATTTTATATACATTTGTTTAAAATATACTAACAAAACAGCACTTTGATAAAAAAATTAATTAACAATTAGAAAAATCCTTAGCATTAAATCAATCTAAAAATCGAATTGAATTTCTGATCAAAAAATTAATTGATTGAATGAACAGCAAAAAACATTGAATTAAATATTTACAAACAAAAACACCTATTCAGTTAAAATAATTCATTTGATTAAAGATTAAAAAAAATACAAATATTTAGAAAAACACAATCCTCTTAAGGAATAGAAAACCCCTCATACACCTAAAAATACACCAACAAACAGTCTTACACAAACCCCAAAGCGATCTGCCGGGATTTCCTCTTCCTTTTGACATTAAAAATAATCATAAACAAATATCATTTAAAACATAAAATAAACAAAATAATCAGATTAAACAATTAATTTCCTATTGGCAAGAAGTTTGTTAATAGATCAAAACACACAAAAAAAATTATTTCGAAATGAACAAAATTATTACTTTAATTTTGGTAATGGCTTTTTGCTCCATTACTGCGCAGGTGGGTATTAATACTTCTACACCTGACCAAAGCTCCGTATTAGATGTTACAAGTACCTCTAAAGGTGTTCTTCTCCCCAGAATAAGCAACGTTTCAACGATTACAACTCCCGCTACTGGACTGGTTATTTTCGATACTACCAAAAAATGTATCAGCCAGAATGTAGGAACTCCCGCCACTCCGGACTGGGTATGTCTTTCACCGTATGTAGCAAAATTTTTCTATATGCCGAGCGTAGTCTTTGATACGACCACTACGGGAACAGGACAGACAAAAGATCTTTATACCCTGTACAAAAACCAGTTTTCTAATGTCCCGACGAATGCAAGAAGTGCGTCAGCACCGGCATCAATTCCGTTTTTTCCCAATGCAGGAGATCTGTATTATTATGTGACAGGGTATGATAGCTCTGTTTTCAAGATAAACAGCATCAGCAGCACGGGTGTATTGAATTATGATGTCTTATCTAATGCTACTTCAGCATCTTTCATCAACATCGTATTTGTTGTAAAATAAGCAGCTATGAAAAAGAATTTTAAAGGGCTGTCTCTGATGAGCCTTGTTTTCACGATGCTTACAAACTTCATGTATGCGCAGACGGACAGTCTTGAAGTGGCTAGTATTTACGGGTTTTATTCCTATTCAAGTTCGCTGATGAATGCTTCTTCAGCATCCGAACTTACGATACAGGGAAATGCCTCCCATACAGCTACCGGAGTACAGCTTACTCCGGCGACTTCAGGACAGTTTGGAGGACTGTTTATCAACGGAAGATCTTTTACCTCTGTAAACGGGCTTCATGTTGAGTTTGAATATGACATGAAAACCGGGCTTCCGCTAAGCGGTACCTATGGCGACGGTTTATCATTTTTCCTTTATGATGGTGCGGTAACCAGCCCTACGATCGGGGCTGCCGGTGCCGGGCTTGGATATTCCTATAACAGGACTCAGAATACCTACTCGGCCCAAAGAAAGGCAGGCTTATCCGGGGCTTATCTGGGTATTGCTCTGGATGAGTTTGGAAATTTTAAATCTAAACGTTTTCAGGGGGATTCCAGAGTCAATGGTATTTCAGGTGTGACCTGGGGCCAGCCGACCAGCCATGTCACTTTAAGAGGGGCAAGAGGAGCAGCCCTTAATACGACAGGTCTGGGATTGGGATTTTCCGGATATCCTGTTTTGGTTACCCGTTCTACTTTAAGCAATACAGGAGTTGTAGGCAGAGTACTGCAGACAGACAGAAGCTATGCGGCTACTTCCAATTCTCTTGCTTCGGTATTCGATCTGAGAAACAGCGGAGGCGAATTCAGAAAAGTATATCTGGACCTGATTCCCCACTTTACAAGTCTTACTACGACAGATGGGTTTGATATTAAAGTGGACATCCAGACTACACAGAACGGAACACCGGTGAATATCATCAATTATTATCATTACAAAACTTCCGTTCCTTATACTGAAAATGCGAATCCACAGACAACGGATTTCAATACTTCAGATGTGGAAGGAACTGCTACCAACCAAACTTTGGACGCAACCGTTCCGGCTGTTTTAAAACTTGGTTTTGCTGCTGCAACAGGAGCGGCCTATCAACAGCATATTATCCGAAATGTGAAACTGACCCTTCCATATGCAGCTGTAACTAATGATGACGTGGCGACTACCTGCAAATTTCAGCCGGTATCTATTCCGGTTTTCAATAATGATATAGCCTATAAAGGTCCTATCAGCATTACCACACCACCAGTAGGAAGCAATACGAATATTGACTACAAAACCTTCAGTTTTACGAAAAGTGGTGACACGGATCTCGTTCTGTACCGAAAAAAGGTAACGCCACAGGGAACCTGGTCTTATAACAAATCTACAGGCATTGTGACCTTTACTCCTTCAAGTGGATTTACAGGAACTGCAACGATGACCTATACCGTAAAAGGAAAAACGGTAAAAGATTCAAGCGGAAAAATAACTGAACCCTATGGTGATACTGCTTACCGCTCGGTTCCGGCTACCATAACCGTCAATTTAAAAACTTCAGGATGTATTTATTCTGTAATCTCAAACAGAATGGTCACACAGGGGGTGAAATAAAAAACACAAATTCTATTATAAAAAAGCAGCAAAAACCATAGACATTTCTATGGTTTTTTGTTGTATTGATCTGATATGTTTTGTAGTCTGAGAAGTTAAATGATTACACCAATGTCTGGCTATGATATAAAAACAGCCCGGAAGAAAAATCCGGACTGCTGAAAAAATTATAAGTAAAAAAATGAAAGACGTATGATTAAAAATTATACCGGACACCCAGTTGTGCCTGGAATCTTGATGCAAACTGATCAATGGTGTAAGGAAGCCCCGGAGTTTTAAAATTGTAGGTAGGATCTCCTGCTCCCGCTTGGTTTGATGCCACATTTCCTACTTTTGTAAGTCCGACACTTGCTGTAGAATTAAATGTATTCGGTACAAAATAAACTTTACCCCAGTTTTTATTCAGCATATTGGTAAGATTGATGATGCTTAATGAAATCTGGATATTGTTTTTAGACTTTTCGCTGAGCCTGATCTCATCCATAATTTTGAAATCAGCCTGAATATTCCATGGTGTAACGTCACCATTCCTTTCTGTAAATCTGCCCCTTCTCGAGCTTAAATATTTATTCCCGCTTACAAAACTTTCATAGTCTGCAATTTGCTTCTCGGCAGAAACCAGTACATTTCCGGAAGTATCTTTTATAGGAACAATATATTTGGCCGCTTCGGCGGCATCTTTAAAGATGTAAGAAAGTCCTGCTGCCTGTCCTGTGTTGGCAATGGTACTGTTTACAAACCCCCAACTGAAAGGATTCCCCGACTGGGCATTAAAGTATACATTGGCAGACAGCCTGTTTGTTTTGGAAATATCCACGCCATACCCCAGATTGGCCACTACCCTGTTTTTGATGGCAAAATTAGAAGTGGTCAGTTTAGGATCGTTCGGGGTAAGCGACTGATTCATCTGCCAGTTGCTTTCCATAGAATTTCTGATTCCGTTGGTAATATCTTTGGCATCTCCATAGGTGTAGGCCACGAAGAAATTAAACCCGAACTGATAAGATTTCGAGACCTGAGCAGTCAGGTTGTAGCGGTATCCTTCTTTGGTATTGGACAGCATATAGGCATTGGAAAAGTTACTGTTGATATTGGTAGTGTAAACCGGCATTTCATGATTCACATCATAAGTATAATAGGTCACATTATCGGTTTTATTGACCTGCTGGAATTTAAGATCATACAGTACTTTGGTATAAATTCCTTCCAGTGTCAGCTTATATCCGGCAAATGTATAATCCAGAGCCAGAGAACTTCTCCATACCCTTGGCATTTTAAAATTATTATCTACAAGATCTACCTGAACTTTGGAAGAGTTCTGCCACTTCGGGAAGTTACCACTCACCAGAGGATCACCGTTGGCAGCCAGCTGCGCAGCCGCAGGACCATTGTAATCGTAGCTTCCGAAACCTACTCCGTCATTATAATAGGCATATCCTAACCATGCAAAAGGAATTCTTCCTACAAATATACCTGAACCTCCTCTAAGGACTACCGATCTGTCTCCGGTCACATCGAATGTAAATCCTAATCTCGGAGATATAGTGGGTTTATTCAGATAATTATTGGTCAGCTGATTCAGAGGGGTGTAGGTATAGGTATTTCCGTAGCTGGAATCCTGAGGGGAGTTCTGTACCAACGGACTCAAACGCGGTTTGTCGGGCAGATCAGTATAATCTACTCTTACCCCAGGCGAAAGTCTCAGTCTTCCCCAATTGATTTCATCCTGAAAATACAGAGACAGAAGATTTACTTTATACTGTGCATACGGATTGTCAAAAAGGGCTTCCCTGCCTTCTCCTTTAAACGGATAGGTCCCTCTTATTCTGGAAGGATTGCCATTATAGAAATCATTTAAACTTTTATAAGAGATTCTTCCGTTCAAAGCATTGACAAAACCGTAATCGATATTGTACAACTCATTGTGGGTTCCTAAAAGGAATGTATGGTTTCCTCTTTTATAGGTAAGGTTGTCTGTGATCTCAAAAGTTTTCTGTTTCATATTGAAAACAGTAGCTTCCCTATCATTTCCAAGAAGAATCGTTCCTCCGTTATAAGCTATTTCTACCTGTGGAAACATAGCATTACCGGAAGTAGGATCTCTGTAATCGTGAATAGAAGAGTATCCCAACACCAGATTGTTATTCCACCTGTCATTAAAGCGGCTTTTAAGCTCCAGAGTGGTAGTGGACGCCGTATTTTTCTGAACGAAATCCATACTGGCAAACCTGAAATTGGCACCATCCCTTTCCAGATTTGAAGCCTGTGAAAACACGGTGTTGTTTTTGATGGACAGCGAGTGTTTGTCATTGATTTTCCAGTCCAGTTTATTGAAGAGCTTGGCGCTTTCGGAGAAGTTATTGTATCCGTCGAAGCTTCCTGTATTGAAGCCGTATTTATTCCGTACAAAATCAGAAATCTGCCCGGCTACCGCATCATTCACCAGAGCATTCGGATCATTGGCATTATAAAATACGGGATCTCTTCTCTTGGTGTATTCCAGATTCGAAAATAGAAATACTTTATCTTTTACCACAGGCAGCCCTATTCTCCCTCCGTAAATAACATCTTCAAAAGCTTTTGGCATTTTTGAGTTGTCTCCTATTCTGTTGTTTCCGGTAATAGCGGCATTCCTTCCATAGGCATAGATAGATCCCGTGACATCATTACTTCCGCTTCGGGTTACGGCATTGATACTCCCTCCAAGGAAATTTCCAAGCTTAACATCATAAGGGGCAATATAGACCTGCACATCCTGAATAGCATCCAGACTTATGGAATTGGAACGCGTACTGCTTCCGGGCATTCCAGATGTTCCGGTCTGTCCTCCCAGAGACGGACTGAAACCGATCGCATCGTTATTGATGGATCCGTCAATAGTAACGTTATTGTATCTGAAGTTGGTTCCGTTAAAAGAATTATTGGCGCTTTGTGGAACCAGTTTGGTAACATCCTGGATCCCTCTGTTGATATTGGGCAGCCCTGAGATCTGTGCCTGGCTGATGCCCACACCATATTTCACACTGGTCTTTTTGGAAGTAATCTTTACTTCATCAATGGTTTTTTCATTTCCTGTCACGTCCACGACGGGAAGATCGTTGTTTCCGAGTGACAGCTGAATTCCGGGATTGGAATAGATAACCCGTGATCCGTCTGATATTTCTATAGAATACGGTCCTCCAGGCTGAAGATTGTCTAAACTGAACTGTCCTTTGGTGTTGCTTTTTGTTTCAAAAGTACTGTTGGTAGGAATGTGCACTACCTTCACCGTAACTTCGGAAGAAGTTCCTTTTAGCCGTCCAAAAATTTTTGAACTGGTTTCCTGTGAAAATGCAAAACCAAACGATAATAAAGCAAAGGCACAGATTATTTTATTCTTCATGATTTTTTTATTGTTACAATTCTGATGCAAAATTAGACGTCATCCACATCAAGTATGGTAACATAGAATTAACATTATATAACAGAATGTTTAACATTTCCTTAAAAAAAACTTAATCAACATATCATAAATGAGTGAATACCTGAACGATTTTTCCTGATTTGACAAGGATAAAAATGAATAATTTCAGTATTAATCCAGCCATCTTTTACATCCTTTCAACAAATGACTTCTTTAAAAACAGGATAGCCATTGGTAAATAAATACTGCAGTACTTATCCATTTGGACCAAAAAAAACCGCAGGATTTCCTGCGGTTCATTGTAGTCATTATTATTATTTTTGATAAAGTCACATTTGACCAGAAAATAAGTTCTAATAATTTCTGACCGGTAAACCGGGATTGATCATACTCGGAACAAAGCTTTTCACCAAAATACTTTCTTCCACCATACAATAATCCGGTGATCCCGGAGCAGAATACTCCACCTTGACATGGTAAGTTCCATATCCGAAAGGTCTCATATCTAAAGCAGGCCCTGTTCCAATAGTCCCGGTATGAACCGGATCATTCATTTTAGACCATTGGTAGGTCGTGTAAGGAGTTCCATAGAATCCTGCTGAACTCAACATATAAGAGCTGGGGTCATTATCTTTAAACTTTGCAGCACTCCAGTTCTGGCCTTCAAATCCTGAAAAGGCACTGGGGTTATAGGTTTCAAACGTCATGTTTGAATTGTTTCCGGCGTTGGTAGATTTGCTTCCAAAGTTCAAGACTTTCCCGGAAGCATTGATATCTTTTGCATTTACAAAATCAAAATTTACGAAGTCTGCCATTATATTAAGATTGGCTTTGGTTCCTGTTGCAGAGCTTTTCAAAAATAGTATAAAGCAGGAGTTTCCACTAGCATATAACTGGTCTGTAACTGTCTGTGTACTTCCTGCATCCAGTGTATATGTCTTACCCGCAGTCAAGATTAATTCTTTGATTTGATTTTCCTTAACAAGATCTCCATTACCCTTAAACTCTACCCGGTTATAATATACTGCAGCAGATTGATTATTACCCAAAATTCCCTTAGTAGCCTCAAAGCTTATATTGTAGTAAATCTGCCCGGCATAAGGTTTTAATGTAGGCTGATTTCCTGAAAAATGAATATGTGAAGTTTCTGAATTTAGAGTTAATAAAGGGGAAGAAGCATTAAAATCGTAATCCAAATAAAAATCAGAACTCCCCATATTGATTACTCTTGCTTCTAATCCTAAATTCCCCCTATAAGAAGATATTTTTACAGTATAATTATTAGTATTAAGGGTTCCTGCAGTATGATATACCCCTCCTCCGGAGAAATCATCCAGCAAATCTACAGAAGTTTCTTCTTCAAAATAGATATTCAGATTATTAAGAAAGGAAACGCCATTACTTTTTATGGTTTTAGCGGTGTTGGTGTTGCGATAATACAAAGAACTGAAATTTAAAGAAATTACCATCCCCGACTGCCATTCTGAAGATCCGTAAATATTAAGTATTTTGCCATTACCATTTCCCTTTAAAACAGGGGGAACAGCACTTCCAGAAAATGTAATATCACGGCTGTAAGCCACAGCAGGCAGAATAATGGTTTTGTCAGATGTTGTAAATCCTGAATTTTCATCAAAAAAAACATTATCTGTAGTACCGGGAATGCAATACCCTCCTGAACCTCCGCTGGTCTGGGACCAGTGTACCTTATCATTCCAGTCTCCACTTCCTCCAACCCAATAGAGATTTCTAACTGCAGAAGCAGGAAAACTCCAGCCTGTATTATTTCCGTTATCTATAGACTGTAGAGCTGAAAAAATGGCTCCACCCGATGCCTGAATATCTTTCAGAATAGCTCTTGACACGTCAATACTTACCCCTATTGCTGCCATTAATTTCGCCTGCGTTCCACTGACTGAAGCATTGATGGTAATCCAGTCTCCACAATCAGGAGAAGAAGCTTTCAGGGAAGAAGTAATAATTTGTTTCTGACCGGATTCCAGGGTATAGGTCTTTCCAGCTGTTAAGATCAGTTCTTTGATTTGGTTCTGCCCTAATATCTCACCATTACTTTTAAACTCTACCTGGTTATAATACACTGTCCCCGTATGCCAATTCCCCAGTTTGCTCTGCGTACTCTCAAAGGTTACGTTATAATAAACCTGCCCGTCATAACAATTTAACTGAGAGGAAGTTCCCGAAAAATAAATGTGCGAAGTCCCTGAATTAAGAGTTAAAGCAGATGAAGAAGCACTAAAACCTGAAGTCAGATAAAAATCAGAACTCCCCATATTGATTACTCTTGCTTCTAATCCTAAATTCCCCCTATAAGAAGATATTTTTACGGTATAATTATGAGTAGTGAAGGTCCCGGCACTATGCATTATAGAACCACCAGAAAAATCATCCAGCAAATCTATGGAAGTCTCTTCCTCTAAAATAATTTCCATACCCTTAAGCAGGGAGACTCCGTTACTTTTTATGGTTTTGGCTGTGTTGGTATTCCGGTAATATAAAGAACTGGAGTTCAAAGAAATTATCATTCCTGCTTGCCATTCTGAAGATCCGTAAATATTAAGTATTTTTCCGGTACCGTTCCCTTGTAAAACTGGTGGAACAACACTTCCCGAGAAAGTAATGTCACGGCTGTACGCAACAGAAGATAAGGTAATGGTTTTATCAGATGCTGTAAATCCGGAATGACCATTAAAAAAAACATTATCTGAAGGTCCGGGAATACAATACCCTCCTGAACCTCCACTGGTCTGCGACCAGTGGGTCTTATCGCTCCAGTCTCCGCTTCCGCCGACCCAATATAAATTCTGATTCGAAGAAGCAGGAAAGTTCCACCCTGTATTATTTCCATCATCTGTTGATTGTACTGCTGTAAAAACGGCACCACCCGATGCCTCAATATCTTTCAGAATAACTCTTGATACATCAATGCTTACTCCGGGTGCTGCCACTAATTTTGCTTTGGTTCCAATACCTGAAGCATTAATGGTAATCCAGTCACCACAATCCGGCGCAGAAGCTTTCAGAGAAGAAGTAATGATTTGATTTCTGCTGGATTCCAAGGTATAAGCCTTACCTGCTGCTAAAATCAGTTCTTTGATCTGGTTGTCTTTAACCAGCTTTCCAGTATTTTTAAATTCTACCCTATTGTAATACACTGTCCCTGTCTGTTGATCCCCCAAACTTCCTGCATTATCTCCCTCAAAGCTTACATTATAATAGACCTGTCCGGTATAGGGACTTAATGAAGGTGAGTTTCCTGAAAGATGCAGGTGTGAAGTCCCTGCATTAATGCTTAATGAAAGCGAATTAGCTTTGAAACTTCCCTGAACATAAAAATCAGAGCTTCCCATATTGATTACTCTTGGTTTTGTCCCGGAGTTTCCATAATAGCCGAATATCTTGACAGTATAATTATGCGTATTGAATGTTCCTGCAGTATGATTCACACTCGAACTGGAAAAATCATCCAGCAAATCTATTGAGGTTTCTTCCTCAAAATAGACCGATGATTCTGTTAAAACTCCATTACTTTTTATCGTTTTAAGCGCATTGGTATTCCGGTAATATATAGAGGTTATACTGAGCATCATCCCGCTCTGCCACTCGGAAGATCCATAAATATTAAGAGATTTGCTATTTCCTTTTATTACAGGAGCTGTTGCGCTTCCCGAAAAAGTAATATTACGGCAGTTGGCATCAACATTCATGGTAATGGTTTTACTGGTGCCGGTAAATCCTGAATTACCGTCAAAAAAAACATTATCCACAGGCCCGGGCACTACAGAAGGAACTCCGGTTCCTCCCGATGTGGTCCGCCAATGGTTGATATCACTCCAGTTTCCGCTTCCGCCGACCCAGTAATAATTGGCAGCGAGTCCTTTTACAGAAAACAAAAAGAGCATTAAAAAAAAGAAAATATATTTAAAATTGTGTTTTTGTGTTGTCATAAGAATTATCTTTACTTTAATGGAGTGAAATACAATTGAAAACCTGTTGTTTTTACTTCACTACAAAAACAACATTCATGTAGGTAGGAGCTCCCTTATCTGCGGTGCTCAGCACTTCATAGCTCATCTTCCCATCGGCATCGATGGTCACATTACTGAAAACAGTATGATCATACCAGGTTATATAATATTCGAGTGCGCCGGCTGCATAGACAGGAATACTTACGGGAGCTCCTGTACTGCTTGCCATTGGACTTGAAAACTGACTGCTATAATTCGTATATAAATCGATGCTTCCTGAGGTAACGCTTGTATCAATAGGTATCGACGGAGAATAGAAAAACTTTGGTGCATTCATCATTAACGGTTCCCATTTGTCGGCAGCATCTTTCCAATACCAGTATCCTGGTCCTGTAATGTCTTTTACTGCTTGTGTAGAAGCTGAAGTACTGTAAACCAGTGTTCCTGATTTGAGTCCTGTGGTGTTCATTTTTTCTATCTGATCTCCACTAAGCTGAGGGAAAGCTATTCCTGCTTTTGATCCTGAAACATATCCGGAAGGAAGAGCGACATCCAATGTTGCCTGCGGATCAGGGGTGTGGAGTCCAACTTGTGCGAGACAAAATCCGGAAATCAGAAGAAGAAGGGGTGTAATTATTTTTTTCATTATTATAGGGTATTAATAGAACAAAAAGAGAGAAATACAATAATCTAGATGTATATTTTTCACATAACCTCTCGTGCTTTTAAGGGACTACAAAATTATTCTGAAATAACTGATAAGACAAGACAAAGGCTGTTAATATTCGCGAATACTAACAGCCTAAAGCTACATTTAAAATATTGATAAACAAATAATTAAATAAAATAACTCCAAAAGAAAAAAGAAGAATTATTCATATTGTTCTCTCATAGTTTTCTTAACATATTTCCCTTTTCAGAAAATCCAGATCAGTGAATCAGCATTCAATTTTCGCATCATTTCTTCGGTAATGTAAAAAACAGAATCCTGCAGATAACATATCATTCATTTGAACATGCTGCTTGATCAATCTAAGAAAATCATGAAAATCAAGATCAATCAGACGTTCAGTCAGCCTCAGGTAGAGAAATTCATCTTCTCTGGCTAAATACCATTTCATAAGTCTTTCCAATTGGCATAACTAGTTCACAATGAGTAAATTGCCAATGCAAAGGCTGTCATTATTCGGAATACAGATAGTTTTTTGATAAAACAGACAAGATCAAAGATAGGGAAGAAAAAGACTAACAATCAATACATCAAGCTCTTAACCATCTTCAGGAATCTTTAACCCCTGGGTTAACGGTCTTCAGGAACTTATACACCCCTCGAGGCGGTTATAGAAATGGGTGCAGGTACTTAGAACGGGTTAAGTGCATTTTTAAATCCCTAAGACGACTTTGAAAGAAGGTAGCAGATTAATGTAAAACCAATAATGACTGCAAGAAAAACTTGCAGTCATTATTAAAAATCTAATTCTGTCAGAATACCTATTGTGAGGTTACCTAATAATTTCTTATAGGTAATCCTGGGTTGATCATACTCGGAATACAGCTTCCGACGATGACACTTTCTTCAAGTGTACAACTTTCGTCCGGTCCGGCTGTAGAATAGACTACTTTAAGATGATAAGTCCCCAATCCGTAAGATCTCATATCCAGTGACTCTCCTGTAGAAATAATACCGGTATGTGCAGGATCATTCAGTTTGGTCCATTCATATTTTACAGTAGGATTTCCAAAAAAACCTGCTGAACTTAATGTATATGAAGCAGGATCTGCATTATTGAATTGGGTACAACTCCAGTTCTGCCCCGCAAAACCGGAAAAAACTCCGGGATCATATGCTGAGAAACTGATATTGTCATTATTACCCAGATCACTTGATTTGGAACCGAAATGTAATGGGATTCCAGACGAATTAATATCCTTTATATTCGCAAAATCAAAATTCGTCGCTCCTGCCATCACATTAAGCAATGCTTTAGCACCTGGTACTGAACTTACCATCTCCAGTTTGTAGCAAGAGCTTCCGTTGGCGTATAGCTTATCGGTTATTTTTTGAATTTTACCAGCCTGTAAAGTATATTTTTTAGCACCGGTTAAAACCAATTCCTTGATTTCATTACCACCGTTTAGTTTCCCATTTCCTTTGAATATTACATTATTATAATAAACGCTGCCCGTCTGACTTCCCTCAAGAGTTCCTTCCAATCCAGGCTTTTCAAAACTTATATTATAATAATGCTGTCCTGAATATGCTTTCAGTTTAGGAGATCCTGTAACACCGGTAAAATGAATATGCGAAGTACCTGCATCCAGTGTCATATTAGAAGAAGCAGCCTCAAAATCACCTTCATTCAAAGGACCTGTAATATAAACATCTGAACTGCCCAATTTCAGGACTCTTGCTTTACTTCCTGTATCACCCGAATAATTTTTCATAGAAACTTTATGATTAAGGGTTGCCAAAGTACCCGCTGAATGGGTAATCGTGCTGGAAACAGATAGATCATCCATTAAACTGACCGAAGTTTCTTCCTCAAAAAATACGCTGCCATTTACCGGAACTCCATTGCTCTTAACTGTCTTAGGAGCATTATTGTTCCGATAATATATATACACTGCACTAACCGACATTCCTGTCTGCCATTCGGAAGATCCGTAAATATTTATCGGATTGGTTGTACTATTCAGAAAAGGAGCTGTTCCACTTCCGGAAAATGTAATATTGTGCATATAGGCAGAACTATTTACCGTAACGGTTTTTCCTGATGAGGTAAAACCCGAATCCGCATTGAAATAAACATCATCTAAAGGTCCCGGGACGCAGTATCCTCCTGTTCCACCACTCGTTGAAGACCAATGAGCCCTGTCATTCCAGTTTCCATTTCCACCTACCCAATATAAGGTTTTACCAGTTACGGCAGGAAATACCCATCCTGCATTATTTCCACTGTCAAGAGATTCCAGGGCCTTAAATACAGCTCCTCCCGAAGCTTTAATATCCTGCAAAAAAACCTGATGCAGCCACAAGATTCGCCGGTGTACCTGCTGTGGAAGAACTGATCGTGATCTTCTCCCCACAGTCAGGAATATGAGCTGACAGTTTACCTGTTATTGTCTGTGTGGAACTCGATGCTAAACTGTACGTCTTGCCTTCTGACAGAATCAGTTCTTTGATCTCATTATCCTTGATCAGTTTTCCATTCCCGTTCATCGTTATACGGTTATAATAAACCTTACCACTCTGAACATACCCCAGATTACCTTCCAGTTCCGCCTTTTCGAAACTTATATTATAATAATGCTGACCGGCATAAGGCTTGACTTTAGGATACCCAAGGACACCTGTAAAGCGGATATGAGACGTCCCCGCATTCAATGTTAAATAAGAAGAGTCAGCGGAAAAATCTCCATCATACATTGTACCTGTAATATAGAAATCTGAACTTCCAAGATTCAATGTTCTGGGTTTGCTTCCTGTATCACCCGAATAATTTTTCATAGAAACTTTATGATTAAGGGTTGCCAAAGTACCCGCTGAATGGGTAATCGTGCTGGAAACAGATAGATCATCCATTAAACTGACCGAAGTTTCTTCCTCAAAAAATACGCTGCCATTTACCGGAACTCCATTGCTCTTAACCGTTCTGGGTTTACCTCCCGTATTCCCGGCATAACTTCTTACAGATACCTTGTGATTATTTGTATTGAAAGTACCCGCCATATGGTTCAATCTTCCGGCAGCTGAAAAATCATCGAGCAGGCTGATCGATGTTTCATCTTCAAAATAAACGTCATCATTTCCTGTAATGGGAACCCCATTACTTTTGATAGTTTTGGCAATATTGGCATTCCGATAATACAGATACACACTGTTGACCGTCATTCCGCTCTGCCATTCGGATGAACCGTAAATATTAATCGGATTGGCAGTACTCGCACTATTTAAAACAGGGGCTACTGCACTTCCTGAAAAAGTAATATTCCGCATATTGGCTGGAACGTTAACCGTAACTGTTTTGCTTGATGCTGTAAATCCGGAATTGGCATCAAAATATACATCATCTGTAAGACCAGGCACTACGAATGGTATTCCGGAGCCCCCTGAAGACGTTCTCCAATGGTTGATATCACTCCAGTTTCCACTTCCTCCTACCCAATAATAATTGGCAGCAAATCCTTTTACCGAACATAAAAAGAAAAAAAGGAAGAGAAAATATTTAAAATTTTGTTTTTGTTTTATCATAATTCTCAATCCATTAATTAATGTAATCTATTATTTAACAGATACTTATTTCACAACAAAAACAACATTCATATACGTCGGCTTACTCTTATCAGCTGTACTCAGAACACTATAGGAAAGTTTTCCTCCTGCGTCAATAGCTACATTTTCAAAGATGGTACTGTCATACCAGGTCACATAATATTCCAAAGCATTAGATGCATAGATGGGAATACTTCCTGACGCACCGGTACTACTGGCCATTGGTGTCGAAAACTGCCCGGTGTAGTTCGTATACAAGTCTATCGTTCCTGAGGAAACTGCTGTATTGATGGGAATGGAAGGAGAATAAAAGAATTTGGGAGCATTCACCAGTACAGGTTCCCATTTATCGGTGGCATCTTTCCAGTACCAGTATCCTATTCCTGTAATATCTTTAACCGAAGCAGTAGATGCCGAAGTACTGTAGACCAGGGTTCCGGATCTCAGCCCAGTAGTATTTATAGACTCTATATCATTTCCGGACAGTTGAGGGAAAGCAATCCCTGCCTTCGTTCCAGAAGTATACCCCGCAGGCAGGGTAACATCCAGAGTAGCCTGTGGGTTTGTAGTGTTCACACCAACCTGGGCAAACGCCAGACCAGATAACAAGAAAAAAATTGGAATAACTTTTCGTTTCATTAAATATTTTTTTAAAATGTTTTTCAGATAAAAAGAAATGGCATCAAATAGCTATTTCGGAATTCATAAAAAAGTATGTGTGTTTTTTCACAAACGGCAAATATATCCTGAAACAGAGGGTTAGACAAGAAAAAGGCTGTCACTATTCGCGAATAATGACAGCCTTTTTAGCATATAAAATGATATTTAAAAAGAATATTTTTCCAGTCTTTTTTATAGAACTAAAAACAATAATCATGATAAACAAAAAATACGTGATACACATTATAAGAAATCAGTGTTTATAAGTAAGATCAACGTTAGCTAATTCACGACCGGTTACTGGTCACCCAGCCTGTACGATCCGGAGTAAAAATCTCAAAACTTATCTGGTTTTGTATTATATTTGTTATACAGTTTAATTCACAAAAACCTTACATATGAAATTCGGACAGGTAGAAGATCCTTCAAAAATAGATTTTACGTTACCAAAAGATCATTCCAGAACCAAAGAAATTTTAAGTCAAAATAAAAAAGGTCTGGAGAATATTTCCATAGGATGTGCTAAATGGAATAAAACTGACCTTAAAGGATTCTATCCAAAAGGAACGAAAGATGAACTGACCTATTATGCCACTCAGTTTAATTCTATTGAACTGAATGCCACCTTTTACGGAATGCCAACCCCTGAACAGGTATCTGTATGGAAAGATAAAACTCCGGCAGATTTTAAATTCTTTCCGAAGATCACCAATACCGTATCTCACTTCAGAAGACTTATCGACGTAACAGAACCCGTGACCCATTTCGCCTCAGCAATCATGAATTTTGATGAAAAACTGGGCATGGCTTTCCTCCAGCTTCATGATAATTTCAAACCCAAAGATTATGACAGGCTGGAAAAATTCGTCAAAGACTGGCCCAAAGAGGTTCCCCTCGCTATAGAACTCCGAAATACAGAATGGTTCACCGATGAAGAAATTTTCAATACAACCTGTGAGCTTTTTGAAAAGAATAACATCACTAATATCATCGTAGATACCGCCGGAAGAAGAGATATGCTTCACATGCGCCTTACTACACCCAACGCATTTATCCGATATGTAGGCGCCAATGCCGAAAGCGATTATGAAAGACTGGATGACTGGATGAAACATCTGACAAAATGGAAAAAAGAAGGGCTTCAAAACGTATATTTCTTTGTTCATCAGAATATTGAAAAAGCTTCGCCGCTTCTTTCCTCCTATTTTATAAAAAAAATGAATGAGGAGTGGAAGACAGACTTGCATATACCGCAAATGGCTGTAGAGAATGGAACATTGTTTTAGGGGTAATCAATATCTATCTACTTTTGGTTAGTGTTTTTTGCTAAACATAATCTTACTTTGATATTTTTTGATACATATAAGGGGTACGAAGGTATTTCCTACATATGTTTTAATGCACAACGATTTTGAATTTTTTTAGCTCCAGCAGATTTAATGTTTTTACATTTTAAAAATTACTAAAGATTACTCCTTTTTAATTCTTATCCTACCGTTCCGGGCTCTTGAATTTGTATTTTGAATTGAAAACAAGATTCTGTTATTCTGTGACAGTTGTTTTTAAGCATAATTGCAAAAAGCGGATTAAAAAGCTGTTTTTATTGAAAAAAAACAGTAATTTAGAGTGTACTGTTCACATAGGGACATGTACGTTTAAAATACAAAATGTCATGGAAAAAGAAATTTGCACAATTAGCATTGCAAGCACCTGGCTCGGTGATGCCTATACTTTTTATGAAGATGAACGAAGAATAAAAAGAGTCTACGATAACCACAGCCTAAACGCCAACCGCACAGAATGGCTGGAACCCCATCAGATTAGTAAACAGATTAAGGATAAATTGGTTAAAAGCTGCCCTGAAGAATTTAAGGAGCAGGTCATGCATATTTTGGATTACCCATAATAGATGAGCAATGAGTAACTTTCAGACTTAGTCTGAGATTACCCATTGCTTATAGTTTAATGCTTATTTTTTCTCAACAACAATACAAGATTCAGGAAAAGCAGAAGAAAGTCAAGCGACACCCAGATTCCAAGTTTCGCATTTTCATAGTTATAACTGTCCACCTGTTTTTTTGCAGTTTCGGAGAGTTTTACACTTTGATTGATATAGTTTTGTACTTCTACAATCTGGTCAATATTCTTATTTGGAACTGCATGCTGAGAAAAATAAACCATATTTTTCTTTCCCAGATACCCTATGATCCAATATTCATCGGATTTATCCATTTTTAGGTATTCCACCCTGTAATATTCGGGACGTATTTTTCCTATGTGTTTAGGCTCCAGATTTCCGTTTTTAGCACTGTCTACTTTGATCAGATAAAAGTCCAGTGTCTGCGGAAGTTTATTAACGACCTGCAGCCCTACCGAATTATCCACGAAGCCTACTGCGCTTTTTTTTATGAACCAATAGGTAAAAGTTGAAATTGAAAATACAACAGTAAGAATACGGAACAGTTTTGCCCATTTTGCCAACCTTCCTGATTTTACTTTAAATAAAATCAAAGAAAGTACACAAGCCCAAAAGATAACAAAAATGATAAATACCATGCTGCAAAGATACTGATTTAAGATTTTTCAGAGGAATGTTAATCCACATTCCACTCTTTATAAAACTGATCAAGGAATCCCAGCATATAATCATGCCTTTCCTGAGCAATCTCCTTCCCTTTCTCGGTATTCATTAGATCTTTCAGAAGCAGAAGTTTTTCATAGAAATGATTAATCGTAGTTCCGTTGGACTTTTTATACTGATCTTTAGACATATTCAGACTTGGCTGAATTTCCGGATCATACATGGGATTATTTTTAAAACCTCCAAAATTAAAAGTTCTTCCGATTCCTATAGCACCAATCGCATCAATACGGTCTGCATCCTGTACGATCTTAAGCTCAACCGGCAGCTCGGCCGGAGCTTCACCTCTGTTTTTAAACGAAATATTTTTGATAATAAACAGAACCTGTTCTATCACATCTTCTGAAACCTGCTGTTCTTCCAAAAAGCCTCTGGCTACTTTGGGAGCTATGGTTTCATCTCCGTTGTGAAACTTTGGATCTGCGATATCATGCAGCAGTGCAGATAATTCCACAACATCGTGGTTACAGTCTTCAGCAGCAGCTATTTTTTTTGACAGTTTCCATACTCTTTCAATATGATACCAGTCATGTCCTGCTTCAGCGCCTTCTAATTTTTCTTTTACAAATTTTACGGTGTTTTCGATCGTACTTTTCATTTATCTGTCAATTCGTTTAAAATAATATTCCAGAGTTTTTTATTATAACTTCTAAAAAAATTGATGTGTCCGATCTCTTTTTTATCAGATTCAGAGGTTTTCACCAGCCTGTAGGAAGGTTTAAGGTTAGGATAGGTATTATTTAAAAGGCTTAACACCCCTTTTTCAGTAAGCCATACATCATCTTCCGCCCGGATCACAAATACTTTTTGTGTTAAATTTTTAGAATAGTCATCAATTTTCTCCAGCAGTCTGTTGGTTGATTTCCTGTTTAAAATTAAGGTTCTCCAGTCATATGCGCAATTTTTTGGAAGACTTTCTCCCAGTCCAAACCAATTGGCAGGAAAATAGCCTAATAATCCGGTAGTTAACGGCTGAACAATTCCAAACCCAAGATAGGCTTCGATCTTAGTTTTGAGTTTCAGGTTTCCTACGAATGCATTTTGGGTCCCCACAAAGATGAATTCATCAAACATGGTAGAATCCTCATTCATTCCGAGGATTAATGCGCCTACCGAATGGCCCAGACAGTACTTCTTATACGCTGAAAATTCGTTTTTAATATACTGAGTAAGCGTTTTGTAGTCCTCCGATCCCCAGATCCTCATCGAGGCTTTAAAACCTTTCATATTTTGAGGTTTTGAAAGTCCGATTCCCCTGTAATCATAAGAAATCACCGTAAATCCCTGTTCCGAAAAAAAACGGGCAAATGAGAAATAGACCTGTTGTTTCACTCCTGTTGCCGAATTGATCAGAAGCAGTTTTCCATTGCTTTTATCAGGTCTGAAAAGGTGAACAGAAAGTGATATGCGGTCGTTTGTAATGAGTTCCAGTTTTTCCATAGGGTAAAAGAAAAAATCCACTATAAAAGTGGAGATTTTACTTATATTTTTATGTTAAGTTTCTAACTTTCGATATGTGGTAAATAGTTTTAAGAAAGGAAGTCGGACATTCTTGGAAGTCCTGTCTGTGAGCCCTTCCCACCTGAAACCCTTGAAGAGACCTCATTTCCGAATTTCACACAATCCTCGATCGTATTTCCATGACAGAGTGCTACGGCAAATCCTGACATAAAAGCATCTCCCATTCCCATTTTGTAAACGGTTTCATCTCTATCATTTCTGTAATACTTCATTTCCGTACCGTCAAAATAGATGGTAGAATTGGTATCATCCCGTACAAAAACTTTATTAAAATACTTTTTAAGAATTTCTTCTCTTTTCTCTTCTCCAAAAACAGTATGCAGCTCACTGCTTTTTGCTACAATAAAATCTACGTTTTCAATAATCCCTTCGCTTACCTTCATAGCCGGTGAAGCGTAAAGTCCTACTTTTTTACCGTATTTCTTGGCTTTTCTTATGGTATATTCCACGACTTCTATTGCGACTTCAAGCTGAACGAGAATCAGATCTACTGTATGAAAATAGCGGTCTGCTTCTTCAATATGTTGTATACTAAGACATTTATTAGCTGCCGGGACTACTACAATAGCTGCATTTCCATGGCTGGTGGTTACATAGGCTGTACCTGTAGATTCTGTATCGGTCTCATGAACAAAGCCTACATTGACATTTTCACCCACCAGATTTCTCATGATCTGCTGACCAAGAGGATCCATTCCTACGCATCCGATAAAATATACACTGGCTCCCAGTCTTGCAGTTCCTACGGCCTGATTGGCTCCTTTTCCTCCAAAATAGCTGTCTGAATTTACGGCCATAACCGTTTCATTCGTTTGCGGAATTTTTTCGGTTTCTAAAACCAGATCAATTGAAGAGCTTCCTACAACAATAATTTTGGGTTGTTCTGATGAGAAATTCATTGGTGTTTTGTGTTAGCTTAATATAATATTTTTAGAAAACTAGGTTTCAAAAATAACTAATTTAATTAACTTATTTCAATAAATTCAGTAATTATCTTAACGGGCTGATGATCTTTATCATATGCAATATAACTTGCATAAAAACCTTCCCCATATCCTGTTTCAAAAGCGAAAATAGTTCCGGGATGTTCATCTGCCGGTTTCAGGAATGCATATTGATCTATTGCTCCTTTTTCATCAAAGAAATACTCATGGAAAAATTCTTCATAAATCCCCATAAAGTCGGCTCCTTTGCTGTGATACAGTCTCTTTTCAAGTTCATTAAGACTGTTTTGGGTATCTGCATCCATCAGACATCCCATCCCGCTTTCCACAGGATACCCGAAGACTTCCTCTTCAGCAAGGTCTTTCACATTTTGTCCTGCAGTCACTGCCATTTCCCATTCGGATACCGCTGTATTGCTGAAAATAATTTCTGCATACGCGACACAGTTGCTTTCTCTTTCTTTATGCAGTAAAACAGAAAAATTCCCTTTCGGAAATTCTGTAGTGAAAGGCTGCATATCATTGGTGATCACAGGATCACAAGCCACCAACTTTCCACTTGAAAGATAGATCTTCCCCACTTCAAAACTTTCCAATAAAGGATTCTCTACGAAGTTTTTTGAGAATAGTTTTTTTATGTTTTCTAGGTGTGTCATTTATTCTTAATTATTTAAAGTGTCAGGCTGAGCACAGATTTCCTCTATGTACTCAGCCCGACATTCCGACAAACTTAATGTCTGTCTTTTAAATTTACAAACTCTTCAGCTTCTCTTCTAAAATAGCAATTTTGTCCTGTGCATCTTTTTGTTTCTGACGCTCTACCTCAACAATTTCAGGTTTAGCATTAGCTACAAATTTCTCATTGGAAAGTTTCTTGTCCACAGAAATAAGGAATCCCTTTAAGTAAGCCACTTCTTCTTCTGTTTTCTTTTTTTCTTCTCCTAAATCTAAATTTTCGCTTAAAGGAATAGATACTTCAGTCGCTCCCACTAAGAACGTAAAGCTCGGCTTATCTGTTTTTTCACCAAAGTGAATTTCAGAAACATTAGCCAGTTTTCTGATGACAGCTTCATTTTCAAAACGGGAAGCATTGGTGTAAACTTCAGCCACTTCTCTTGGAGAAATACCTTTGGTCTGACGGTAATTTCTGATTCCGGAAATGATGTCTTCAGCAGTTTCGAAGTTTTTAATGATATCTTCGTTAAATGCTTCTGCTTTTTTCTGCTGAGCAATAACCAAAGCTTCGTCTGTATTTCTTTCAGAAATTAACTGCCAAATCTCTTCTGACTGGAACGGCATAAACGGATGCAGAAGTTTCATCAACTCTTCAAAGAAAATGATCGTCCTGTCATAAACCTCTTTAGAAATTCCTTCTCCGTAATTAGGCTTGATTGCTTCAAGATACCATCCGCAGAAATCGTCCCAGATCAGTTTATAGATCAAATGCAGGGCATCAGAAATTCTGAATTTCTCGAATTGCTGATCGATCTCGCCGATTGTTTTATTTAATTTATGTTCAAACCATTCAATTGCATTTTTATCTGAATCATTCAATGGTTTGTCTTCATGATTCCACATATTGATCAAACGGAAAGCACTCCATATTTTGGTCATGAAATTTCTTCCCTGAACCATCAGGTCTTCGTCAAACAATAAATCATTTCCTGCCGGTGCACTTAATAAGCTGCCTACCCGTACACCATCTGCACCATATTTAGAAATCAGATCTAAAGGATCCGGTGAATTTCCTAATTGTTTGGACATCTTTCTTCTTTGCTTATCTCTTACAATACCTGTGAAATAAACATTTTTGAATGGAACTTCTTTTCTGTATTCCAATCCGGCCATGATCATTCTGGCTACCCAGAAGAAAATAATATCGGGACCTGTTACCAGATCTGAAGTCGGATAATAATAGTTGATATCTTTATTTTCAGGATCAAGCAATCCGTCGAAAACCGACATTGGCCACAACCATGATGAGAACCACGTATCGAGAGCATCTTCATCCTGTTTTAAGTCAGAGATTTCGAGATTAGGGTTTCCTGTTTTTTCTTTAGCCAAGACTATGGCATCTTCGATGTTTTCTGCAACGACAAAATCATTTTCTCCTTCTCCATAGTAGAATGCAGGAATCTGCTGTCCCCACCAAAGCTGACGGGAAATATTCCAGTCACGGATGTTTTCCATCCAGTGTTTGTAGGTATTCTTAAATTTCTCCGGATAGAATTTAACCTCATCATCCATTACCACATCCAAAGCAGGCTTAGCAATTTCAGACATTTTCAGGAACCACTGAACGGAAACTTTAGGTTCGATAACAGCTCCTGTTCTTTCGGATGTTCCTACTTTATTAACGTAATCTTCTGCTTTTAACAAAAGATCTTTTTCTTCTAATTCTTTTGCGATCTGCTTTCTTACGTCAAATCTGTTTTTACCGGCATAATGTAAACCATGCTCATTAAGATTTCCGTCATCATCTAAAGCATCAATCATTTTCAATTGGTGTTTCTGTCCGATTTCGTAGTCATTGATATCATGGGCAGGTGTAATTTTCAATGCTCCGGTTCCAAATTCAATATCTACATATTCGTCCTCAATGATCGGGATCACTCTGTTTACGATCGGTACAATTACATTTTTACCTTTCAGGTGAGCGTATCTTTCGTCATTCGGATTGATACATACAGCAGTATCCCCGAAAATGGTCTCTGGACGTGTAGTAGCGACAGAAAGAAATTCTTCTGTCCCTTCTATTTTATATTTCAGGAAATATAATTTTCCGTTTTGTTCTTTAAATATTACCTCTTCATCGGAGATATTGGTTTTTGCTTCCGGATCCCAGTTGACCATTCTGTACCCTCTGTAAATTAATCCTTTATTGTATAGATCTACAAAGCTTTTGATCACCTGCTGAGACATTTTATCTTCCAAAGTGAAACGTGTTCTGTCCCAATCACAAGAGCAACCCAGTTTTTTTAACTGCTCAAGAATGGTTCCGCCGTATTTATCGGTCCAGTCCCAGGCATGTTTTAAGAATTCTTCACGGGTAATATCTGATTTACTGACCCCTTCTGACTTCAGTTTAGCAACAACTTTGGCTTCAGTGGCAATTGAAGCGTGATCTGTGCCCGGAATCCAGCAGGCATTGAAGCCCTGCATTCTTGCACGGCGGACGAGAACATCTTGAATGGTATTGTTCAGCATATGTCCCATGTGTAATATCCCCGTTACGTTTGGCGGAGGAATTACCACAGTATATGGTGGTTTCTCATTAGGTTCTGAATGGAAATATTTGTTTTCCATCCAGAAGTTGTACCATTTCTGTTCAGTTTCCTGTGGATTGTACTTTTCTGAAATCTGCATAAAATTCTATTTCTTTTGCTTACAATTTGCAAAAATAGTCTAAAGAAAAAAAATTTTAAGTATGAATTAAAATAATTTTTAACTTTGTTTCTCAAAATTTATCTAACAAACATATTAACATTCAAGAATATGAAAAAATTAATTGCAGGAATTGCATTATTTGGAACATTTACATTGGCATCTGCACAGACTATTACATTTGATAAAACCACTTTTGACTATGGTACTATCAAACCAAGTGCTGATGGAACAAGATTCTTTACAGTAACGAACACTGGTGACAAGCCTTTGATTCTTTCAAATGTAAAGCCTTCTTGCGGATGTACAACTCCTGAATTCAGCCAGGACCCTATCATGCCTGGAAAATCTGCTAAGATCAAAGTAGGATACAATACTACTCTTAACGGACCTTTCAACAAAATGATCGAAGTTTTCTCTAACGACCCTGCGAACAGCAGAAGCGTTATCTACATCAAAGGTAATGTAGACGCTAATGCTCCTGAGCCAAAGCCGTTAACAGCTGAAGAGCAAAAAGCAGCCGAAAAAGCTGAAAAGAAAGCCGCTAAACTTGCTAAAAAAGCAGCCGCAAAGTAATCTCTACTAAAAAATAAAAAAACCGTCTTCATTGGAGACGGTTTTTTTATTACATTTATTTAAATAAGATTTTAGAGAGTAGAAGTTAGTTAAAAGTGTGATTTCATCTTAACCTCTCAATTTTTAAATCTTTACATTTTCAATCACTAAATATTATAAAATATGGACACCAATTTCTCGGACGACTTCCTGGTAAAGGGAAAATTTTCAATCAAAAAATCTTCAACAGCATATAAAGGCAAGCTGACTAAAGAAGAAGGAGTTCAGTTATTAATCAACGAAAAGGAAAAACTTCGTGAACTTCAGGAAAAGCTTTACGCAGACGGCAGCCAATCTCTTCTTGTAATCCTGCAGGCTATGGATGCTGCAGGAAAAGACAGTCTGATAGAACATGTTTTCGGCGGAGTAAATCCTCAAGGGTGTAATGTAACCAGTTTTAAAACTCCCAGCTCAAAAGAATACGGCCACGATTTCCTATGGAGACACTATCTGGCTCTGCCGCAGAAAGGGATGATCGGTATTTTCAACAGGTCGCATTATGAAAGCGTTTTGGTATGTAAAGTTCATCCTGAATACAATCTCAGCGAGAAAACATGGTCTTCCGTAAAAGATTTCGATGGCAAATTCTGGGAAAACCGTTATGAAAGCATCAGAAATTTCGAAAAACATCTTGCTCAAAATGGGACGACCATTATCAAGATATTTTTGAATGTCTCTAAGGATGAACAAAAGAAAAGACTTTTGGACAGAATTGAAGAGCAAGAAAAAAACTGGAAATTTTCTGCCGCTGATCTTCCTGAAAGAGCGTTGTTTCCACAATATATGGATGCCTATGAAACGGCGATCAATGAAACGTCAAAGGATTATGCTCCATGGTATGTACTTCCTGCAGACAATAAATGGTTTGCAAGAGTAGCTGCCGTACAGATCATTATTGATACGCTGGAAAAAATGAATCTGGAGTACCCTCAGGTGGGTGAAAAGGAAAAATCAGAGCTCGATGAAGCTAAAAAAACACTTGAGAGTGAATAATACGCAAGTGTAATTTATTACTTAATAGCTAAGTAGTGGTAAATAAATTTAACCGAAAAAACACCAAAACGTGAATAATTTATTGTTCATGTGAGTTTTTTTTATAAATTTATCAAAAATTAATTTTTCACCACCATTCATTAAACTTTAGCTATGAAAAAACATTTATTATTATCAGCACTCGCTGTAATAAGTCTTATTTCCTGTAACAATGAAGGGACTGCTCTGAACACTGTAGAGCGTATGAAAACTCCACAAATGGAAAACTTCGATAAAGCGTTCAAGAGTCTGGGTGATCCGCAGAACAGGCCTACTGAGGAGGAAAGAAAAAGAAATACTTCTGAATTGAGTGACCGAAGAAAAGCTCTTCTTGTTCCCGCTTCTAAAGAACTGATTCTTTCGTCGGGTATTACAGAAGCTGAAATGACAAGAAAGACGGGGGATGATATGAGCCAGATCATCGTATGGGCTACGCAGATCTATATGCAGAAGAGTGACGAAATTCGTAAAAACATAAAATCAAATCAATAGATTATGAAAAAGTTTTTATTCATGCTCGGTCTCTGTTCTGTTTCTTCGGCCTACGCTCAGGGAGGAATGCTGATTATTCAGAATTTCACTACCAATTACGATTTCCACGGAATTATTTATGCCAATAACAACTCAGCAGGAGCAGGAGGATGTTATCCAATGATCTCCTCCAAAGACCCTGAGGCTATTGTAGTACCGGCAGGTGCTACCGCAAAATATGAAGACTACAGACATCAGTTCGCTTCATCCATTTCTCCTGTAACTACCTGGAACGTTAGTTTAGGTCCGGGATCTTCCGTTTCTCAAAGACCTTGGAATCATGCAAGTCTTATTCCAGGGGGTGTTATTTCTGCGAATACAAAATGGTCTATGTGTAAATTTCAGATGTATCATGCCGGAACTTCAGTACCACAGACTTATTTTAACGGAGATATTGGTGGGACAGCTTTACCCTGCAATACTGCTCCAGATAATGTAGCAACCGCTTGGGGTAATGCCAAATGGTTTACGGTCACTTCCGGTACAGACGTATACACTTACCTCATCATTCAATAATCCATTTACCTTATATTACTATGAAAAAGATATCATTACTTATATCTGCTTTGGCAGGAGTTCTTTCTTTTGCTCAAACTTCTCCTTTAGTGATCCAGAATTACAGTGCTTATAATGCAGAGGGAAGAATGCGTACCGGACTACCGGGTGGCGCTTCAGGACCTTATATGTATGCAGCACCCAATCTTCCTTATGGCACCTATACTGTGCCTGCAGGAGCCAGTACCCAATACAATACATTCAGTACATCAGGTACTGCCCTTCTTCCGATCACAACGTGGTATGTGACAGATCCTACCAATCCGGCCAACAACGGAGCCTATGCTTACAACCATCCATTTATCTCAAGTGTGATGAATGTTACCAATGTATGGGCAGGGTTTCATTTCTTTCTTAAAGATCCTGTAACCGGAAACGGAACCGATACTTATCAGATTGGTGATCCTACCGTAGACCCCTGGTTTACCAGTAGTGCAACGGGTACCTATTCGAGTGCTGACTGGTTTACGATAACAACACCAAGCGGCCCTACCACTTACCTGCAGATTTTTTAAATAAAACGCAGCTGTGCTGCAGCTGCATACTTTGTTGAAAATCATTGATACGGAAAGCATCTGTTTTGCTCTCTGAGGAAGGTGCATGTCCAAATTTAATATCATTTTAAAACTTATTCTAATATAATTTAATCATGAAAAAACTTTTTTTATCGGCAGCCTTTGCCATTCTAACTTTAGCTTCATGTAATAATGAAGGAACCGCTGTGAATACCGTGGAAGGTATGAAAACTCCACAAATGGAAAACTTCGACAAAGCTTTCAAAAGCCTTGGTGATCCACAAAACAGACCTACCGAAGAGGAAAGAAAAAGAAATACTTCGGAACTGAGCGACCGCAGAAAAGCCCTTCTTGTTCCCGCTTCCAAAGAACTGATTCTTTCCACAGGCATTACAGAAACTGAAATGACAAGAAAAACAGGAGGTGATATGAGCCAGATCATCGTTTGGGCTACTCAAATCTATATGCAGAAAAGCGACGAAATCCGTAAGAATATTAAATCTGACAAATAAAAACTATGAAAAAGCTTTTAACTATCTTAGGTCTGCTTTCCTTATCTTCTGTCTATGCCCAGGGAGGTCCGCTTGTTATCAACAATTATACTTCTGCTGATTTTCATACAAGAATTACAGCTGCCAATCTTTTTACACCGGGATGCTATTTTTATGTAACATTAGAAAATCCGGAACTTATTATTCCCAGTGGAACTTCTGTAAGTTATAACAGCTACAATATTCCGGGTACAACGTGGAAAGTATCTACATCACCTACGACTGCAAATCCAAGACCAGGAAGTCATCCAAGCCTTATGTTGGGAGGTGCTATCTCCCTGCATACCCAATGGGTGATGTCCCAATTTCAGTTTTATCAGTCTGGAACGCCCTTATATTCAGGTAGTGTAGGTGACATTTCATATACGTGTGATCCGGTTCCCAATGTAGTTCAGACTCCTGTAGGAACTGTAGAATGGTTTACGATAACTACGGGTGGAGGTATCAGCACCTATGTTCAAATGTATTAATCAGCACTGTCTGTTTTATGCACTATTAATATTCTGTTTACCTATGAAAAAATATTTTCTATTAACTGCTTTTGCCGTTTTAACTTTATTTTCCTGCAATAATGAAGCAAGTACTCTGAATACGGTGGAAAGCATGAAGACTCCTCAGATGGAAAATTTCGATAAAGCTTTCAAAAGTCTGGGAGATCCACAGAACAGACCTACTGAAGAGGAAAGAAAAAGAAATACTTCTGAATTAAGTGACCGAAGAAAAGCTCTTCTGGTTCCAGCTTCCAAAGAACTGATCCTTTCTACAGGTGTTACAGAAGCTTCACTGACGAGAAAGACAGGTGATGATATGAGCCAGATCATTGTTTGGGCTACTCAGATCTATATGCAGAAAAGCGACGAAATCCGTAAGAATATTAAGTCCGATAAATAAACGCTAATCTTAAAACAAATTACCTTATGAAAAAACTAAGTATTATTTTAGGTTTAATGGCAGGAATAGGTATTTCTGCACAATCCTCTACCCTGGTGATCAATAATCACAGCGCCTATGATGCAGCCGGAAGATTTATGACAACGGGATCAGCAAGCCCGGGATCTACCCAACCTTATATGTATGCCCTTCCGAATGCACCGTACTCCACATATACTATTCCTGCGGGAGGACATACCAAATACGATAAATTTGACAATACAGGAGGCAGTAATCCTATCCCTATTCCAGGTTGGTATTATATTGATCCGTTAAACAGTGCCAACACCGCAAGCTACCCTTACAACCACCCGATCATCACAGCTGTTACTGCTGTCGACGAATGGATGGGCTTTGCTTTTGTTCTGACGGACAGCACAGGATACAGCTATGACAGCTTTGAGGTGGGAGATCCTGCTCTTTCAGGAGGCTTCCTGCATGCAAGCCAATCGGGACCTAATACCGGTTCAAGCGCAGACTGGTTTACCATCTCAACACCAGCAGGGACTATCACCTATTTTCAAATTTTTTAATTTTTGCTCAAATAATCAACACATTTACACCCTAAATTTTTAACTGTACTATGAAAAAATATATTTTATCGGCAGTATTTGCCGCTTTAACACTCGCTTCATGTAACAATGAAGGCAGTGCTGTGAATACTGTAGAAAGTATGAAAACTCCTCAGATGGAAAATTTCGATAAAGCTTTCAAAAGTCTGGGAGATCCTCAGAACAGACCTACCGAAGAGGAAAGAAAAAGAAATACATCTGAGCTGAGCGACAGAAGAAAAGCGCTTCTGGTTCCAGCTTCTAAAGAACTGATTCTTTCTACAGGTGTTACAGAAACTGAAATAACAAGAAAGACCGGAGGTGATATGAGCCAAATCATTGTCTGGGCAACTCAGATCTATATGCAGAAAAGTGATGAAATCCGTAAAAATATTAAATCTGACAAATAATTTACTGCCATGAAAAAAATATTGTCAATATTAGGAATTACGATGGTTTCTCTTGCATATTCGCAGGGCGGAACCATAATTGTGAACAATTATACTCCCTATGAGTACCGGGGAGCTTTAATTGCTAATAATTTTTCAGGGGGATGCTATCCCTTTATCAGCACTAATGCCGGAGTAATTATTCCTCCTGATTCTCATATGGGTAATGGCAACGCATTGATATATACCAATTACAGAGATCAGTACACCTCATCATTGTATCCAATGCCCAACTGGACAGTAAGTACTTCAGCCACCAGTACCACCATACGACCTTGGAATCACGGAAGCCTTATGCCGGGAGGAGTATTTTCCATCAACACAAAATGGTCTTCCTCAAAGTTTGAAATGTATGACCCGGCTACATCTTTATATATTCCGGGATTCAGTACCACTGTGAGCCTTGCAGGAAACCCATGCTACATGGCACCGGATTATTTTACAACACCAAATGGTCTTCATAGTGCAGAAATCTTTACAATCAGTACCAGTACAGGTTTAGTAGAAACTTATCTACAGCTTTTTTAAGGTCAGACAATATATAATATATAATACATCACATTAAAATTTAACTATGAAAAAATATATTTTATCGGCAGCATTTGCCGCTTTAACACTAGCTTCATGTAACAATGAAGGCAGTGCCGTGAATACTGTAGAAAGTATGAAAACGCCTCAGATGGAAAATTTTGATAAAGCTTTCAAAAGCCTGGGAGATCCACAAAACAGACCTACCGAAGAGGAGAGAAAAAGAAATACATCTGAGCTGAGCGACAGGAGAAAAGCACTTCTTGTTCCGGCTTCCAAAGAACTGATCCTTTCTACAGGTATTACAGAAAATGAAATAACAAGAAAGACAGGCGGTGATATGAGCCAGATTATTGTCTGGGCTACTCAGATCTATATGCAGAAAAGCGACGAAATCCGTAAAAATATCAAATCCGATAAATAATCTACCACTATGAAAAAAATATTAACAGTATTAGGATTAGCAGCCTTTTCTTTCGGATATTCTCAGGGAGGTACATTCGTCTTGAACAATTATTCCCAATATGACTATGAAGGATATATCATTGCCAATAATATTGCCGGAGGCTGTTATCCATATATAACTTCTGCAAATCCCGAACTGGTTAAAGTTCCTGCCAACTCGCATATGGGGAATGGAAATGAGCTGAGATATGACAATTACAGAGATCAGTTCAATTCTTCTCCCTATCCAATGGCTTCGTGGAATATAAACACATCAAGTACAAGCAGCGTAACAAGACCTTGGAATCACCCATCTTTAATGCAAGGCGGTGTTTTTTCCTTGAACACGAGATGGGCCACTATAAAATTTGCTATGTTTTATCCCGGAACCCATATCAATGCCCCGGATCAGTTTGGAACCAGTGTAACGATTGCCGCCAATTCCTGTTATAACGCACCTGATTATTACAGTACTCCTTCGGGAAGCAATAGCGCAGAAATATTTACCATAACCAATGGAACAATAGTTTATACATACGCACAACTTTATTAATACAAAATTTTATGAAAAAATTCTTAACTATAGCAGCAACAGCTGCTGCTGCTCTTGTCTACTCACAGGGAACTCTTATCATTAATAATTATTCGAAATTTGACTATAACGGATTTATGATCGCAGGGAATTCTACAGTCGGATGCTATCCCCGCGTCGCAAATGAAGCTGCAATTGTTGTCCCTGCTGATTCTCACATGGGTAATGGAAAAAATCTAATGTATAAAGATTACCAGAACCAGTATTACTCATTATATCCGACGACCAACTGGAGTGTTTATCCCAATGCAAACACCACTTCGGTCATGGCCTGGGATAATGTAAACTTAGCTCCCGGCGGTACTATTTCAACTACAACCCAATGGTATGCCACTAAGTTTTACACAACGTTTCCAGGAACAAATACATCAAACCCTGAATTCCAAACCAATTTAGTCCTGCCAAATCCCTGTAACTCTGGTTCCTCAACTTCTTTTTCTACGGCATCCGGAAACAACAGTGCAGACATATTTGTCATTGGAGGAATCACTTATCTCCAGCTTTATTAGAAATATGATGAATCCCGAAGATCATTTATCTATCAAAAATTTAACATTATAAAAAATTTAACCTAAATCTAAATTAATCATGAAAAAACTTTTTATATCAGCTGCTTTCGCCGCTTTAACATTAGTTTCCTGTAATAATGAAGGAAGTGCCCTGAATACAGTGGAGAGTATGAAAACACCTCAGATGGAAAACTTTGACAAAGCATTCAAAAGCTTGGGTGATCCTCAAAACAGACCCACTGAAGAGGAAAGAAAAAGAAATACATCAGAACTCAGCGACAGAAGAAAAGCACTTCTTGTTCCGGCTTCCAAAGAACTGATTCTTTCCACAGGAGTTACAGAAGCTGAACTGACAAGAAAGACAGGAAATGATATGAGCCAGATCATTGTATGGGCCACTCAGATCTATATGCAGAAAAGTGATGAGATCCGTAAAAACATTAAATCATAAATATTATGAAAAAGATTTTAACGGTATTGGGTTTTGCAGCCTTTTCTTTGGCTTACTCACAGGGAGGAACTCTTATTCTCAATAATTATTCCGCATATGATTTTAAAGGATTTATCATGGCAAACAATTTTTCGGGAGGATGCTACCCGTACATAAGCTCCAACAATCCTGATATGGTCAAAGTTCCTGCCAATTCTCATATGGGTAACGGAAATGAACTGAGATATGAGAACTACCGCGATCAATATACCAATTCTTTATATCCGATGACTTCATGGGTTATAAGTACATCCAATGCACCTGGTGTCATCAGACTATGGAACCACGGTTCACTAATGCCAGGCGGTGTTTTTTCCATTAATACAAAATGGGCATCCACAAAATTTGTGATGTATTATCCCGGAACCACTAATCTCGCTCCTGATAATTTCAACGGGACCATTGCAGTCGCTGGTAACACGTGTTACAGTGCATCTGATAACCTTGTAACTTCTTCAGGAAGTAACAGTGCCGAAATATTCACAATATCCGGCAGTGGAACAACAACTACCTACATCCAACTTTACTAATATCCTATTTATTATGAAAAAGCTTTTTATATCAGCTGCTTTTGCCACTTTAACTTTAGTATCCTGCAACAACGAAGGAAGTGCAGTGAATACTGTCGAAAGTATGAAAACACCACAGATGGAAAATTTCGATAAAGCTTTCAAAAGTCTCGGAGATCCACAAAACAGACCTACTGAAGAGGAAAGAAAAAGAAATACATCTGAATTAAGTGACCGAAGAAAAGCGCTTCTTGTTCCTGCTTCCAAAGAGCTGATCCTTTCTACAGGTATTTCAGAAACTGAACTGACAAGAAAGACCGGTAATGATATGAGCCAAATCATTGTTTGGGCCACTCAAATCTACATGCAGAAAAGTGATGACATTCGTAAAAATATTAAATCTGACAAATAAAAACTATGAAAAAAATTTTTAGTCTATTAGGATTTGTGGCTTCACTAGCCGCATATGCACAGGGACCGCTTGTCATCAATAACTATTCGGATTATGACTTCAGAGGCCATGTGATTGCTCATGATATGGTCGCTCCATGTTACCCCAGAGTAGCCAACAATGTTCCTATTATAGTACCTGCCGATTCTCATATGGGAAACGGACTTCAGCTAGAGTATAAAAATTTCAGAGACCAATTTGGAACCTCTTTATACCCAATGGCTGACTGGAGTGTTGCTACTTCACCTAACAACGACTTTGTATGGGCATGGAATGATGCCAACTTAGTACCAGGAGGAACAATTTCAAACACTACCAAATGGGGAATAGCCAAATTTGGAATGGTATACGCGGGTACAACCATAGGAGTTCCCGGTTTCGGGGGAAATATAGCACTTTACCCGAATCCGTGTTATCCTTATCTTTCTGGTTTCACAACTTCCAATGGGCTTAACAGCGCGGATATATTCACGATCACTAGTGGAACCGTTGTGACTACATATATCCAGATTTTTTAATAGAGTCTTGTGATCATTAAGAATATATCTGCTAAATACGGCGGCCGGATTAGCAGATATTCTTAATGGCTGATAATGAGTCAAACAAAATCAAACCTAAATTTTAATTCATGAAAAAACTTTTTATGTCAGCCGCTTTTGCCGCTTTAACGTTAGTTTCCTGCAATAATGAAGGAAGCGCATTAAATACGGTAGAAAGCATGAAAACGCCTCAGATGGAAAACTTCGACAAAGCTTTCAAAAGTCTGGGCGATCCACAAAACAGACCTACTGAAGAGGAGAGAAAAAGAAATACTTCGGAACTGAGCGACAGAAGAAAAGCACTATTAGTACCCGCTTCCAAAGAACTGATTCTTTCCTCAGGTGTTACGGAAGCAGAACTAACGAGAAAAACAGGAAATGACATGAGCCAGATCATCGTTTGGGCTACTCAGATCTACATGCAGAAGAGCGATGACATCCGTAAAAATATTAAATCTGATCAATAAATTATGAAAAAGATTTTAACAATACTGGCAGTAACAGCAGCATCAATGGCTTATTCGCAGGGAATGTTTATCCTTAATAACTATTCTCCACATGATTACCGCGGAAATCTTATGGCTATTAATCTTAATGGCTGTATTCCTGCTGTTATGAACAATGATCCAGCTACCATGGTAGTTCCAGCCAATTCACATATGGGTAATGGTCTCGCATGGAAAATAGAGAATTACAGAGATCAGTTCAGTACTTCACTGTATCCTATCAATAATTGGCTGGTAACCCTTGGTCCATCCTCTTCAACAGTAAGACAATGGAACCACCCAAGCATCATGCCAAATGGTGTAATAGCTAACAACACCAGGTGGGCCACGTCTAAATTCCAGATGTATTATGCAGGAACCGGCAACAAGGTCATTGGATTCAATGAAAGTGTGGGAGATGCTACTCCCAATACATGCATAACGAGCGTAGATTATTTTTCCACTCCGGATGGCTCTGCAGAATGGTTTACCATCACAGGTACTGAAACAATAACCTATTTTCAAATTTATCCGTAAAAAAAAGCAGCATTATTGACTTACTTCAGTATTTGTTAAAAGACCGGAAAAAGTTTGTCAAACAATCAAAATAGTTTTAATCCGGAGAAGGTATTCTTTCTTCGGATTTTTTTTATTTAATTTGAATCCTGACGTATACTTAAAAAGAAAAGCGGAGAAATGTCTCCGCTTTTTATAAGCTGTGAATTGTGTCCATAAAAAAAACGAGAAAATCTATAAGCCGGATTTTGTCCTTCCGAAGAAGCGCCTGTTATTTATCTGCGTCTTACATTGCTGCAAAACTTGAGCTGATTACCCCTCGGCTTTCAGGACGAGCCGCCCCTGATTTCCATTACTGAAAAGAACCGATATACTTATCATTGCACCGCAAAGAGTTTACCTGGTTTCACTACAGCCGAACTGTACCTGCTTTCTGTTGCACTTGTCCTACCCTCACGGGTGACGGATGTTATCCGCTTTGCTGCTCTATGGTGTCCGGACTTTCCTACCCCTGCCGAAACAGGAATCAACAAGCCGATTTTCTCGCGGAGGCAAAGATACATATTATTTGATGATATGCTGATGTCTTCATCAGTTAATATGATGATATACTAATTTCCTGATATGATAATGAGATTGATTAAGGAAGATATACGTAAATCACAAGTGCTTAGGTCATTCAGGAAAATAATATAAAACCACAGAACTCAGCCAGATCAGCTAATCAGTACATTCACAAATTATCCCATCATCATATCAACAAATCACCACATTATTATTATCTTCGTACCATTATATATCTATGGCTTCCAGAGAAAAAGAATTTGCGCAGCTTATTAAGGATAATCAGGGTCTGATTATTAAAGTTTCGCGTCTGTATACCAATTCTCTTGAAGACGAAGAAGATTTGTTTCAGGAAATCGTACTGCAGCTTTGGAGAAGCTACGACTCCTTTAAAGGAAACTCTAAAATTTCTACGTGGATGTATCGCGTAGCCCTTAATACAGCCATTACTCTTTTCAGAAAAAAAAGCAAAAGCCTTCCTACTAATGAACTGGATATCAATCACAGGGATTTTGTGGAAGATGATGATGACAAACAGCAACAGATTTCTCTTCTGTACACTGTGATTAAAACCCTTCCCAATGTAGAAAGAGCGATTGTAATGATGTATCTTGACGACCTGCCCTATAAGGATATTGCAGAAAACCTTGGGATCACCGAGGTCAATGCGCGTGTGAAAATGAACAGATTAAAGAAAACCCTTAAAGAACAGATGGAAAAATATGCCTGATTTTGATTTAGACAGTTTTAAGAAGACATGGCAGGAGCAGCCTGTTCAGCCCAAATATGACAGCACGGAGATCCTTAAGATGCTGAATAGAAAATCACGCAATTACGTGAAATATATTTTCTGGATCAGTGTGTTGGAATTTTTATTCTTCTCTGTTTTGGGATTGTTCTATTTCTTTCAAGATCAGGACTCAGACAGTTTCCGTAAGATCTTAGAAAAACTGGGAGCACAGGAAGCCCCTGAAATAGAGACTAATTTTGATCACGCTTATTTAGCTATTAAAGTTTTAAGTTTACTGATTACAGCTTATTTTGTTTTGAAATTTTACCAAAATTACCGCAAGATAAGGATCGAGGAAAACCTGAAAGGCCTCATCACACGGATTATCAAATTCAAGAAGACCGTCAATGCTTTCATTCTGATCAGCATTGTCCTGTTGGTTGCTTTTATGTTTGTATTTACAGCATTCATCTTTTATGTATTGAATTCCCAAAATGTACAGCCTTCCAATTCAAATCTTATCATCGTGATTATTGGAATCATTGTAAGTACCGTCCTTTGTGTATTGCTGATCTGGCTTTATTACAGACTTGTGTATGGAATTATTATCAGAAAACTGGACAGAAATTTAAAACAGCTTAAAGACATAGATTCTCACGAAAATTAGTACAAACAGGCATCAGTTAAAGATTTTTCATTAATTTTATCCCACCAAATCTTAAACTATGCCATTATCTTACGTCTATGGAGTTTCCCCGATTCCATTACTTGGACAAACTATCGGAGGAAATCTTAAAAAGACTGTTGAAAAATACCCCAATCAAGAAGCTTTAATCTGTGTTCATCAAAATTACAGAGCTACCTATCAGGAATTTTATAATCAGACAACAGCTGTTGCGAAAGCCTTAATTTTTGCAGGAGCAAAAGCAGGAGACAGAATAGGGATCTGGTCTTCTAACCGCTATGAATGGGTACTGCTTCAGTATGCAACCGCACGGATAGGAACGATACTGGTTAATATCAATCCTGCTTACAGAACACACGAACTCACCTATGTGATCAACCAGTCCGGAATCCGTTTTATTTTTTCCTCGTTACATTTCAAAACAAGTAATTACAGGGAAATGGTAGAATATGCAAAGGAAGTATGTCCCAGTCTGGAACATGAAATCTTCTTTGATGACAGCTGGGAAGTTTTTGTAAACAAGGGACAGGATATTTCAGACGATACCCTTCACAGTTTTGAAGAGCATGTACAGTTTGATGATGCCGTGAATATTCAGTATACATCAGGAACTACGGGCTTTCCAAAAGGCGTTACACTTTCCCATCATAACATTTTAAATAACGGATATTTTATTGGAGTACGTTTAAAATACACTGAGCTGGACCGTGTCTGTATTCCTGTACCTTTTTATCACTGTTTTGGAATGGTAATAGGAAATATATGCTGTACATCTCACGGTGCCTGCATGGTAATACCGAATGACAGTTTTGATCCGGAGATTACTTTACAGACGGTTTCTGACGAAAAATGCACTTCACTATATGGAGTTCCAACAATGTTTATTGCTGAACTCGCAGTGAAAAACTTCGATCTTTATGATTTTTCAAATTTAAGGACCGGTGTAATGGCAGGTTCAGTCTGTCCGCCGGAGATTATGAAAAAGGTGGAAAATCTGATGAATATTAAGGAAATGAGTATTTGTTACGGCATGACCGAAACCTCTCCTGTTTCTACCCAAACCCTGATCGGAACGCCATTGGATAAACAGGTCAGTACCGTAGGAACTGTACAGGACCATCTTGAGATTAAGATTATTGACGAAAACGGCAGAACCGTTGAGCGCGGTGAACATGGCGAACTTTGCACCAGAGGCTATTCTGTGATGCTGAAATACTGGAACGATCCGGAAAACACGAAAAAAGTATTGGATGATGCCCGATGGATGCATACGGGTGATATGGCTGTAATGGATGCTGATGGGTATATTACAATCTCCGGAAGAATTAAAGACCTGATCATTCGTGGAGGCGAAAATATTTCCCCCAAAGAGATTGAAGATTTCTTATATACATATCTGAATATTCTTGATGTACAGATCATCGGCATTCCGAGTGAAAAATATGGAGAAGAAATAATGGCGTGGATAAAAGTCAGAAAAGGATTTACGGTAACGGAAGCCGAGCTCTTAGAATATTGTAAAGGAAGGATTGCCCATTATAAAATTCCGAAATACTGGAAATTTGTGGATGAATTTCCAATGACGATTTCCGGAAAAATAAGAAAAGTGGAAATGCGTGAAATCTCTTTAAAAGAACTTGAACTGAATACTTTAAAACAACGTTCCTAAAAGAAATCATCAACAAAAAAGCCCGGAAATACCGGGCTCTTCTTTATTTTATATATAACTTATTAAAGTTCTTTTCTTAATCTTGCTACCGGAATATTAAGCTGTTCGCGGTATTTTGCAATCGTTCTTCTCGCAATATTATAACCCTGTTCTTTCAGAATTACAACCAGCGCATCATCGGTAAGGGGTTTTCTCTTATTCTCTTTTCCGATAACTTCCTGAAGATGAGTTTTAATCTCTTTGGTAGAGACTTCTTCACCATCATCATTGGTAAGACTGTCTGAGAATAGGTCTTTCAGATAAATAATTCCGTTTGATGTATCTGCATATTTGCTTTTTACTACTCTGGAAATGGTGGAAATATCAAATCCTGTAATATCTGCGACATCCTTAAGAATCATCGGTTTCAGAGATTTTTCGTCTCCGGTGATAAAATATTCCTTCTGAAATTTCACAATAGCCGTAATAGTCTGAAGCAAAGTATTCTGACGCTGGTTAATGGCATCTATATACCATTTTGCGGCATCCAATTTCTGCTTGATAAACAATGCAGCCTGCTTATGTTCTGAAGAGTTTTTATCGTGAGAATACGTAGTTAAAATATCTTTATATTCTTCAGAAACTCTTAAAGTCGGCGCATTTTTGCTGTTAAGCATTGGAATAACCATTCCGTCCTTCACCTGGATCACAAAATCCGGGATAATTTCCTGATTGATGGTAATGGTCTGCGTATCAAAGTTCCCGCCCACTTTTGGGGAAAGCTTTGAGATCTCTTCCAGAGCATCTTTAAGATCTTCTTCTTCTATATCGTATTTCTGAATAATCTTATTGTAGTGCTTATTGGTAAGCGCATCAAACTGATGTCTTAAAATATTTGCCGCTAAAGAAACCGCTTTGTCGGAACTTACCTTCTTTTCGATTTGAAGCAGCAGACATTCCTGAAGACCTCTTGCTCCTACCCCAGGCGGATCAAGTTTCTGAATGTAATTCTCTAAGATATCTTCTACTTTTTCTTTAGTGGTATAAATTCCCTGAGAGAAAGCAAGATCATCTACAATAGCTTTGATTTCCCGTCTAAGATATCCGTCTGTATCAAGGTTACCAATAACATACTCAGCAATCTTCTCGTCTTCATCACTGATATTCACCAGGTGAATCTGCTCCAGCAGGTAGTCATATAAAGACTGCCCTTCTGTCAGAAGACTTTCATTATCGAATTCTTCATCGTCCGGAGAATAGTTGCTGGAAGCTGTTTTATAGTTGGGTTCGTCGTCATAGATATACTCATTGACGTCAAAATCTGTTTCAATGCTGGCTGTTCCCTCATCCTGATAAGCATCTTCAAGAGAAGAAAATTCATCTTCTTTAGAATCTTCCTTTACAATTTCCAAAGCAGGATTCTCTTCTAGCTCTCTTTCCAGCTCCTCTTCGAATTCCAATGTGTGAAGCTGAATAAGCTTCATCAGTTGGATCTGCTGAGGTGCCAGCTTCTGTCCTAATTTGAGTTGTAAGTGTTGTTTAAGCATATTAGTCTTTGTGTTTTAACATAACATATTCTACGAATTTAATAAATTAATTCGACAAAAAATGCATTTAGCATGATTTTTGCATTATACATGGTATCATAATAAACTATTAGAAAATAAAAAAGCCTTAATTTTTACATTAAGGCTTTTTTTATTGGTCTAGAATTCAGCACTTTTCGGCGTTCTAGGGAAAGGAATTACATCTCTGATGTTGGTCATTCCTGTTACGAAAAGAACCAGTCTTTCCAACCCTAAACCGAAGCCTGCATGCGGTACAGAACCGAATTTTCGGGTATCAAGATACCACCAAAGTTCTTCCGCATCTACATGCATATCTTCCATTTTCTGTTTTAGGACATCCAGTCTTGCTTCTCTTTCAGATCCACCGATGATCTCCCCGATACCAGGGAACAAAACGTCCATTGCTGCAACGGTCTTATTATCATCATTCAGTTTCATATAGAAAGCTTTAATCTCCTTTGGATAGTCAAACAACACTACCGGGCATTCAAAATGCTTTTCAACCAGGTATCTTTCGTGTTCAGACTGAAGATCAGCACCCCAGTTTTCAACCGGATACTGGAATTTTCCTTTTTTATTTTCTTTAGAGTTCAGTAAGATCTCAATAGCTTCCGTATAGCTTACACGTTTGAAACGTTTAGCGATAACATTATGAAGTTTTTCGATAAGACCTTCTTTAGCTCTGTCTTTTTCAGGTTTTCCTTTTTGTTCTTCTTCAAAACGGGTGTTCAGGAATTCAAGATCATCTTTACAGTTGTCAAGAACATACTGAATCACATATTTTAAGAAATCTTCTGCAAGATCGATGTTGTCTTCAAGGTTGTTAAAGGCTACTTCCGGTTCTATCATCCAGAATTCTGCAAGGTGTCTTGTCGTGTTTGAGTTTTCTGCACGGAAAGTAGGTCCGAATGTATAAATTCTACCCAATCCCATCGCTGCAGTTTCTCCTTCAAGCTGTCCGGAAACCGTCAGGTTGGTCTTTTTACCAAAGAAATCCTGTGCAAAATCAATCTCTCCCTCTTCAGTTCTTGGCATATTGTTCAGGTCAAAGTTCGTTACTCCGAACATTTCTCCTGCTCCTTCCGCATCCGCACCCGTAATTACAGGTGTGTTGATATAGAAAAACTGGTTTTGGTTAAAAAATGAATGCACTGCGAAGCTTACTGCGTGACGTACTCTGAAAACAGCTCCAAATACATTGGTTCTGAATCTCAGGTGTGCCTGCTCACGAAGTTTCTCCAAACTGTGTTTCTTAGGCTGAAGAATCGTATTCTGAAGTTCTTCTGTAAAGTTATCTCCTAAAATAATGATCTTTTTAGCAATGATTTCCACTGCCTGTCCAGCTCCCTGACTTTCTACCACTTCTCCAATTACTTTAAGGGAAGAAGCTGTACTGATCTTCTTAAGAATCTCTTCATCAAAATTTTCAAAATCAACAACTATTTGCAAATTATTAATCGTAGATCCATCATTAAGGGCAATAAAGCGATTCGCACGGAATGATCTTACCCATCCGTAAACAGTAATGTCATGATGTAATACTTTCTTGTAATCCTGTAGGATTTCTTTAATCGTCTGCTTTTTCATTTGTTGATTATAAATTTTCGTTTAAAAATTAACGTCTGCAAAGTTACAAAAAAACAGCGCAACTTGATGATTACGCTGTATTTTTAAAAAATCATTTATCAAAATTTTCAATCAGAAACTATGCTCTAAATATTATTTAATTAAAGAATACCGTTTTTTTTCGCTCTTTTCCATTGTGGATTTTCCATGCATGATAGGAACTTGGTATGTCGTATTGCCATTTACGAAGCAGTAAAACAATCAGAATAACATCAATATGAGATACAAACCCCAAAACAACCGTAAGATAAAAAGCCCATCCCGCCTGCTGAAAGCCAATCAGATACGTAAAAGCGATCACCAGACTTAACCCCCACATCTTAGATATGAAAGCATGGGTACAGGTTTCTTTACCAAACTTCCAGATACTGACTATATAACAAAGCGCTTCCATGACGAAAATTAAAAGAATTCCCTGCCATTCATTTTTAATCAATTCAGGATTCAGGAAATAGGACGCAATTCCCAGTGAAAGCCAGAAGATCAAATCGGTCTGGCTGTCCAGTCTCCTTAATTTTTCTGATGAAACACCGACTTTTCGGGCAATAATTCCATCGAAGATATCAGTCAGCAATCCGAAATACATTAATCCCAAAATTAAAAATCTTGATTCTGCACCTTTGAAATAAGCTATTAACACAATAACAGGAGCAAGAATAAACCTGATGGCAATAAGCAGATATGGTAATTTTTTCATGACTTTTTATTTTTAAAATTCCAATTGATCAAGGGAAATTTTCTTCTTTCGTTTTCGTTCCAAAAACCAATTTGTATCCCTCGTGAGTTTTTACATACATTGATTAAAGAAACCTGAACACCCCTGCATTTTTGACTTATATTCGCGAAAGTTGAAACAGCTAAACCATTAGTTGTATGATGAAAATTGTACAATGGTGAGACGGCAATTCCATTGGTAACAGAGGGTGCACTAATATTACTGGATAAACTCAATTCCAATCCATTGGTAACAGTAGGTTCCATATTGATTATAGAGAACTGCAGCCCGTTGATCTTATTCATTTTATCCGGTAAAGGTTCTGAACCAACATCATTAATTGCCCAATTATCAATGGATGTAATATTAACCAGAAAAAGCAAGGGAAAGAATACACCTAAACCATTAAGCCCCAGTCCAATACCATTTACTTTTTTAGGCTGTATTTCCTGATCAATTTCATCATAATATTTAATAAGCATTCCATTGACATTTTTAGTTTCTTTCGAAGGTGAAAAGGCAATAAACTTAGATCGATCCGATACAGCATGTAAACTATCCTGAGCGTTCATGATGATTCCTGCCAAGAGGACAATCATCATTAAAAATTTTATTTTCATAACTCATTGTTTTAAAATTATACCTCAAAAGTATCTGTGAAAATCACCAATACGAATGCGAAAAAAAATTAAAATAAAGAAGTACATTTGTGAAAATCACAAAACCATGTATCAGGAACTTTTGCTTAAAGAAATTCGCAGAAAAATCGGTGACAAATCTTTGAATGACGAGATTGCCAATATTCTCAATATAAGTTATGATGCATCCCACAGAAGAACATCTCTTAAAGCAAAGTTCAGTTTTGAAGAAGCTTTGGAACTGGCGAAATATTATCAGATTTCCCTTAATCAGTTTATCACTTCAGACCGGCAGCTCGTGGTTCAGAAAACTTCAGCCGTGAATAATACTGAAGATTTACAGTCTTTTTTTCAGAATAATCTCGGTATTTTTGAAAACCTTCCGCTTTCCGATGACATGACTATCTATTATTCGGCTAAGGATATTCCGTTTTTTTATACACTTTCAGACACACTGCTTTCCCGTTTTAAAATTTATGTCTGGATGAATCTGCTGAATGCAAAACAGGTTTTCATTCCCTTTAAACAGTTTTCCCCACCTTATTTCGAATCCAACACACAGGAACTAAAGAAAAAATATGAAGCACAGAATGTTGTAGAATTATGGAATGACAGGACTATTTCCAGTATTCTGCAACAGATTTTATTTTATTATGAAACCGGACTTTTACAAAAAAATGAAGCCGAAGTTATATTGGAAGAACTCAGAGAACTTATAAAATACATTGAACATAAAACAGAGAATAATCCAAAATTTCATTTTTATGAAAATGAACTGATGCATCTTTCCAATGACATATTTTTCCATCATCCGAAACAGTCACTTTTTGCTTTACCAGTAAATATGTTTGGGTATATCTTAATTAATGATGCAAAAACCTGCAGCGAAACACAGAATTATTTTGAACATCAGATCAAAAATTCAAAATCTCTGAACACTTCAGGAAACCGTGACAGAAAGATATTTTTCAATAAAATGTATGAGCAGATTATTCATTTAAATAATAAATTAATATGAAAAACCTCCTTAATGGTGAGTTTTTTGGACTGACCAATCAAACCGTGCGTTTTGACGGACTGACCATTACGGATACGGAATACACCCATCCTTATGTCGACTGGCATTATCATGAAAATGCCTATTTCACATTTCTGCTCCAGGGAAATATGACTGAAGGAAATAAAAAAGAAATCTATGACTGTCCGGCAGGAACACTGCTCTATCATCATTGGGAGGATGCTCACTACAATATCAAACCTGACATTTTTACGAGAGGATTTCATCTTGAAGTTACAGAAAGCTGGTTTGAAAAATTTCAGATTTCAAAAGATTCTATTGAAGGAAGTTTCAATTTGAAAAATCCAGCTTTAAAATTGTTGATGTACAAGATTTTTAGAGAAACCAAAATGAATGATTCTTCTTTTGAGATTTCTGTTCATGAACTTTTACTGAACATTTTCAGTGAGTTATCCAATAAAGTTCAGAATACCGGTAAAAAACCCGGCTGGGTAAATAAGATTAATGAAGTACTGCATGAAAATTTCACAGAAAAACTAGATCTAACCTATCTTTCCAAAACCATTGACATCCATCCTGTCCATTTAAGCCGGGATTTTCAAAAATATTTCCACTGCAGTTTGGGAACCTATATCAGAAAACTGAAGATCAATAAGTCTTTAACGCTTCTCAACACCTACCCGTCTTTGGCTGAAGTAGCAATGGAATGTGGTTTTGCAGATCAAAGCCATTTCATCAGGTCATTTAAAGAAAACACAGGAATTACACCTTTACAGTATAAACATCTTATGAAAAAGTGATAATGTTAATTTCATTCTATTTTTACTGGAAATCAATGTATACTTTTGCTCAGATAAAATATTAAAATGAAATCAATTCTACTGTTTGTTTTACTTCTAAGTTTTGGACTTTCTTCAGGTCAGTCAAAAAATATGACAGATCCCGATGTTATTACACAACCTGTTCATAAAAAAAACATCAACAAAATTGTTTTTCTGGGTAAAGCTGTTGCACCGGACCAGATAAAAGAATCTGATTTTCTCAAAACCATGATATTCTGGGAGGATCAGGATCTTGATATCCGTATTTTCATGGACAACTCTTTGTTGAACTATTTACACCAGATTGACCCTTCTCTGTCCTCCGACGAATTACTGAAAAAAGGAAATTACCAATTCAATTTCTTTGTAGACGGAAAACTAATCTATACAGAAAATGTAAACACAGGAGCAGGGCTGCCGGAAGATAAAAAAAAGAAAACTACTTTTAGAATTCCTTTATTAAATTCAAAAAATGAAGATTCCTGGGGCAAATATATGTGGATGAGATTTTATCTGGGACATGGAGGAATCGATGCTCTGGACGAAGGAAAGCATCTTTTAAAAATTGAAATCAAACCTTATTTAAAAACGTCTTCGTTACAAGTTGGACCTACCATCGCAACCGGTGAAATTCAACTGACCGTTCCACACAAAAATGTTTCTGAACAACAGATTGCCATTCAAAAAATACAGCCTGGCAGCGGATGGATGATTTCTGATGAAAACCTGAACAAAGAAAAAATAAGGCTTTTAAATACAAAAATTACAGCGAACAGATTCAGAGACATCACCAGTATTGTGGTTATTAAAAATGAAAAGCTTCTTTTGGAGGAATATTTCAGCCAGTCAGGAAGAGATTCTCTTCAGGATACGCGTTCGGTTGGGAAATCTTTCGCTTCAGCATTGATGGGTATTGCTATTAAAGATGGCTACATCAAAAATGAAAATCAAATGCTGAAAGAATTCTATGATTTGAAAACATTCAAAAATTATTCTTCTCATAAAGACAGCATTACTATAAAAAGTCTACTAACGATGAGCTCCGGCTTTGACGGAAATGATGTAGATGAAGAATCGCCTGGAAATGAAGAGAATATGTATCCTACAGAGAATTGGGTAAAATTTGCACTCGATCTGCCCACTACAGAAAACAAGCCAGGAAAAATGTGGAATTATTTCACTGCTGGTGTTGTAATGACCGGAGATATTTTAGATAAAACAGTACCTAAAGGCCTGGAAAAGTATGCTGAAAATAAAATATTTCAACCTCTTGGAATCACAAACTATCAATGGCAGTTTACCCCACAGCATAAACCTTCTTTAGCCGGCGGGCTTCGTATGAGAACCTTAGATTTCGCAAAATTCGGACAGCTTTATAAAAATAACGGAATGTGGAATGGACGAAATCTTATTGACAAAAACTGGGTAAAGAAATCGTTTACAAATTACTTCACAGACACTCAGGATTTTGAAGGATATGGCTATTTATTCTGGCGAAAAGTTTATAAAGTAGGGAATCAAAATTTTGAAGCGTATCAATCCAGTGGAAATGGGGGAAATAAAATTATTATATTCACAGAAATCCCCATTGTAATTGTCATTACCGCGAAAGCCTACAACAAGCCTTACGCCCATTCACAGGCAGATAAAATAGTTGAGGACTATCTACTCCCTGCTATTAATCAATAACTGGCAATTCATAATAAATAATGAGTGATTAGTGTACCGGTCACTCATTTTTTTATTTGATATGCTGATTATTCTGACTGGCTGTATTTTTCAAATAATTATAAAAACAGCTCAAATTCTTGGTATCAGTGAACGGGTAAAAAATGTATCTTTAGTAAAAATAAGCCATGAGGATTTCACTTTTACTATCTCTTTTTGTTTTATCATCATGCTATAGTCCTAAAACGGATGTAGAAGAAGACAAGTATCCCGAAATTCCGGGGTTTCCTAATTTTTCAGATAAAACAGTAATCGTAGAGAAAGTACTTGACCTTCCCCTTTCTCAGAAAGACAACTGTACTTTTATGATCAAAGACAGCTATCTTTTGGTCTATAATTTTCCTCTAACAGATTCATACCAGAACGATACCAACAGACTATTTATCATCAACCAGGGCAAACTGGTTATTTTTGAAAAGTGGAAAACCAATCCTGCTATCAATAATCTTGCTTTTACAGATGATGCCGGTAATCTGTATGCCAACAACCGGAAATATCTTGCTCCGGATTTCCGTTACAAACAGATCCTTCCTTTTTTTGACCTGAATGATATCCCGCAAAAAATACGAATCTCTTTTTCACAAAGGAGAATCAGAAAAAGATTCTGCATTGATGATGAAAATCACCGATGAGCAGATGGTGTATCAAAAAAATATTCTGGAAAAAGGGAAGCATATCCTGATGGTTACTGATGATATGAATCCCGAAATTTTGGATCGTTCGGTATACAGTTATAATTATCTGTTTAATCCCGGACAGAAAAATGCTTATTTTGTATCCCACAATCTTTTACAGGAATTGGCTACTAAAGATTCTTCTGTAGAGAAAGACCCTCTGTATGCCAAGCTAAGTCCGAAGATCAAACTTGCTCACCAGGAGAATATTTTTTATCCTGAAATTCAGAAAGAATATATTGATTCTGTATCGTTTAAAATAAAAGATAAGATTGTGTCAGGGAACCAATGGTTCAGTACGGGTAATCATTTTGTTGGATCTTTCGGATATACTCCGGTTTACCTGTATTATTATGATGTAAAAGTTGGAAATAAAACAGTCTTCACAAAAGAAGATCATACACAAATAGTCGTTTCTGATCCAATAAAGACCAAAACAGGAAAGTATTTTTTAGTAAGTAATATAAAAGAGGGGAAATTTCAGATCTATTATCTGAAAAATTGATTTATTCGTCTTTTTTAGAGGAAACTAAAAAAACGTCGATAAGTCCTTCGGGAAGTTGCATTTTGATAAACCTTTCTTCTCTGTTTACCTCAAGAATCCAGTCTTTGATGATAGGAATAACCACTTCTTTTCCATCCAGATTGGTTACGAAATAATTTTGAGCCGTCTGATCATTCACAGATCTAATCACTCCACATTCTTTATCCTGTTCATCAAGAATATCGAAACCGATGATCTCATGATAGTAAAACTGTTTTCCGGAAAGTTTCGGAAGTGTAGTAAGCGGTAAATATACGTTTTTACCTAAAACCTGATCTACCACAGCTTCAGAAGAATTTTTGAAGGCAAGATTCAGTGCGTCATTCTTGCTCCATGATGATTTTACAATAAAAAAAGGAACCAATAATCCGTTGATTTCAACGAATATTGATTCCAATTTATTGTAAAGCTCGGGCTGGTCGGTATCCAATTTAAGGATAACGTTACCCGCAAGGCCATGTCTGCGTGTGATTTTTCCTAGTAAATAGCAATCTTCTTTACGCATACAGGTATTTTTTAAGCTTCAGTGTTTTCTTCAGTTTCAGCAGCAGGAGCTTCTCCTTCTGTAGCTTCTACAACTTCTTCAGCAGGTGCGTTAGCAGCTTCTTCAGCAGCTTTAGCATCAGCTTCTACTTGTGCAGCAGCAGCAATTCTAGCTTCATTTACTTTAGCTTCAGCATCTAAAGCAGATTTCTTAGCGTCAGCTTGAGCTTTAGTTAAACCTTCTACTTTACCTTGTACTTTTTGTTCTTTAGATTCTAACCAAGCCCCGAATCTTTTTTCAGCTTCAGCCTCGTCAAAAGCACCTTTAGCAACACCACCTTGTAAGTGTTTTTTGTAAAGGGCACCTTTATAAGAAAGGATAGCTCTTGCAGTATCAGTTGGCTGAGCACCGTTGTTTAACCACTTTACAGCAGCATCAACGTTCAAATCGATAGTCGCAGGGTTAGTAATTGGGTTGTAAGTTCCTAGTTTCTCGATGAATCTACCATCTCTTCTAGCTCTAGAATCTGCAACCACGATGTGGAAAAAAGGCTTACCTTTTTTACCGTGTCTTTGTAATCTGATTTTTACTGACATAATGTTGTGAATTTTACGGGAACTCGTCCCAGTTAAATATTTAAGAGTGCAAAGATACTACTTTTTCTTATATGTTGAAATGCTAATATGATAATTTGATGTTTTTTTACCAAAACATCTCCAAATGAGATCATTAATCTACACTTCCCAGATAGAAAAGTCCCAGACACTTCTGATTCTCTTCAATGGTCAGAGATTCTTTAAGGTTGTCTACAATCTTAGGGGAACTCCAATAACAGCCTATATTATTGGCTGTGCAGGTAAGATACATATTCTGTACCGCCATTGAAACAGCAGCGATTTCTTCCCATTCCGGGACCATTCCACTAAAATTGACTATAATAGAAATGACGGCATCCGCCTTATTAATTTTAAAGCCGATATCTTGGTATTTTTTCTCTAAAAAAGTCTGTTCGGATTGTGTCGCCTTGTAAATAGACTGCATTTCTAACGCTAATTTTGCTTTTTCTTCCCCTTTGAAAATCTTAAACCGCCAGGGTTTGGTACGCTTATGATTCGGGGCTAATGTTGCTGAGTGTACTATTTCATCTAGGATTTCCTGAGCTATTTCGGTTTCAGAATAATCTTTCGGAAATATACTTCTTCTCTGTTCTATGATTTCTTTTAAAATGTCCGCTTTATTCATGCTGCAAATTTACGACATGAATCTGAATGGTTTACATTTATTCGTGAATTTCAGCAGACTTAGCAGTAAAGAGGTTTGAGAGTTTGAGAATAAATGAGTGGGAGAAAGGATTACTGTTGATCAGTTATCAAATTTTCAGCATCAATTGTATCAAGTTTTGTCTATCCCTCCCATTGACCTGCGAAGCAAAATTCACAACTGAAAATCCCACTGGCACTGAATCTCCGTATTCCATAGTCTGAAATCTGGTATCTCCCATCTAATATCTGACATCTAAAATATTGATTCTCAAATCACCTCCACAATCTGCTGATGAATATTATTAAGGGTAAAAGCGTCCCCGGATTTCATTCCCATCATCTTCTGAGCCATTGGACTTTCGGGAGAGATGGCATAAAACCGATCTCCTTCAAAAAAGAACTCTCCTAATGAAACCGAAATATAGAAACGGGCTTTATTGGTAATGACAAGGGAGCCAAGCTGTATACGTTCCGTAGAAGTATTCAGAACTTTCGCCATATTTCGCTTAAGGTCATTCAACGCTGCAAGCTGGCGCTGCATCTGATAAATCTCCTCCTGCATTTCCTCTCTCATGCTGTCATATTTCGGGGTCTTTTTGATATCGCGGCTTGCTTCGAGCGTAAACTCGATGAAGTTTTTAAGCTTTTCTATTTTTTCGGTAATCACCGTTTTTACAAAATCTCTTATATCACTTTTTACAAATACGATCTTCTCCATAAATCTTATCTTTATATAAAGATAATAATTTTTTAAAATAATAATTTATATTTTCGTCTTCATAAAATAGAGTAATGATCATCGAATGTTGAATCAGTTTCCCTGTGGGGGAAGAATCAAAAAAGGATCCTATTATTTCAAAATATTTTCGGGAGAAAAGCAATAAAAAAAGCCTTGCAGAAACACAAGGCTTATATTTTTTATTTTTCAGATATCTTTTTAAGGTCTCCCAGTCCCTGATCAAACATGGTTTTCATATTCATATCCATCATAGGTTTCATGATCTTCATCATCGTATTCAGTTCGTTATCTATGGTCCAGGTAACTTTTGTTCCATTTCCTTCGGGAGTCAAAATAAAATTGGCAGCAGCATTGCCTTCGAAAGGTTTTATAAAGTGAAGTTTGGTTACTAATTTATCATTGGGTATGATTTCGGTAATGGACTGCTCTCCCTCTCCTACTTTATCGTTTCCTTTCCAATGATAAGAATCTCCTGCCTTATCACCGGTTCCGGAATAGGTGATCACAATATTCGGATCCGCTTTGGAAAAAGGGTCCCATTTATTATATTCCTGCAGAGAGCCTACATACTGCCATACTTTTTCTTTTGGTGCATTGATGACTACTGATCTTTCAAAATGATAGTTTTTGCTGAAAGCCAACATTGCAATAATTGCATATATGACAGCTAAAAGAATAATGACGCCAATAATTTTTAAGAGTATTTTCATAGTTTTAATATTTTGGATTATTTGTTTAATTTTTCAACCATAAACATCTGAAATACAGATTCAATATAATGTATTCCCTGTCTGGTTAACTGTTTTCAAAATTAGTCATTCCATCCTCGCCGCCTCTTTTCATATGACAAGATTATTAAAGATAAAGCATTTTTGTCACATCCTGTTATCCGGGCATTATTTTTGTGGATTTCAGCTCGGATTCCTCATGAATCATTAAATTTACTTTACTTAAAAATCGAAAAATGAATATTTTAACAGAAAAATTTACGACACCATATCATGCAGCCCCTTTTAACAGTATCAAAAACGAAGATTTCACTCCCGCATTTAAGGAACTGATCAAAAAGTCCGAGGATGAAATTAATGATATTGTCAGTAATCCTGAAGCACCTACTTTTGAAAATGTTATAGAGGCATTAGCTTTTTCAGGAGAACAGCTGGATGTGGTATCCAATATTTTCTTCAATTTAAATTCTGCAGAAACAAGCGATGAGATCCAGAAAATTGCTCAGGAAGTTTCTCCCCTTCTGACTGAATATTCTTCAAAGATTTCTCAAAACGAAGCATTATTCGGCAAAATCAAAAAAGTATACGACAACAAAGAAACCTATCAGCTGAATGAAGAACAGCAAATGCTTTTGAATGAAACATACAAAGGTTTTGTAAGAAGCGGTGCTCTGCTGAATGAAGCGGATAAAGAAAAATTACAGAAAATCAGTATGGCTCTTTCTGTAAAATCTTTGCAGTTCGGACAAAATGTTCTGGCCTCTACGAATGCTTACTTTAAACATATCACCCATAAAGAAGATCTGGCAGGGATTCCTGAAGCTATTCTTGACCAGTATGCTGAAGAAGCGAAAGAAAAAGAACTGGAAGGATGGGTTGTTACGCTTCAGTATCCTAGCTATATCCCATTCATGACGTATGCTGAAAACCGCGAGCTGAGAAAAGAATTGGCTTTGGCCAGCGGCAAAAAATCTTTTGACGGCGGAGAATTTGACAATCAGGAACTGATCAAGGAACTTCTGACTTTGAAGCAGCAAAAAGCTGAATTATTAGGATATCAAAACTACGCGGATTATGTTCTTGAAGAAAGAATGGCAAAATCTCCTGCGAAAGTCCTTGATTTCTTAAACGAACTTTTAACGAAGGCAAAACCTTATGCAGAAAAAGAAATTGAGGAATTAAGATCTCTGGCGAAAGCAGACGGAATAGAAGACCTTCAGGGTTATGACCATTCTTTTTACGCAGAAAAACTGCGCAAGCAAAAATATGATTTTAACGATGAAGAGCTGAAGCCTTATTTCCCATTAGATCAGGTGCAGGAGGCTGTTTTTGGACTGGCTGGAAAACTTTTCGGTCTTCATTTTAAAGAAAGAAATGACATTCCGAAATACCATGAAGATGTTAAAGTCTATGAAGTATCAGAGCAACCGGAAGACCACTTCAAAGCATTGCTTTATGTGGATTATTTCCCTCGAAAAGGCAAGAGAGCCGGAGCATGGATGACAAGCTATAAAAATCAGTATAAAAAAGACGGTGAAAATTCCCGTCCACACATTTCTATCGTCTGCAATTTCAGCAAGCCAACGAAAGACACTCCGAGTCTGTTGACGTTCCAGGAAGTGACGACTTTATTTCATGAATTTGGACATGCCCTCCACGGAATGATGGCTGAAACAGAATATCCAGGTCTTTCCGGAACTTCTGTAAAATGGGATTTTGTAGAACTTCCATCTCAGTTTCTGGAAAACTTCTGCTACGAACCTGAATTTTTAAAGACATTCGCTAAACATTATAAAACAGGTGAAGTTCTTCCTGACGAAAAAATTGAAAAGATCGAGCAGTCCAAAAACTTCATGGAAGGCTACCAAACGATGAGACAGCTTGGCTTTGGACTTCTGGATATGAATTATCATACGAAAGTTGCTGAGTTGGAAAATGAAAGTGTAAAGGAGTTTGAAGATAAATATACAAAGGCTACTACGCTTTACCCTATCAATTCTGAAACGGCAATGAGCCCAAGTTTTTCACACATTTTCCAGGGTGGATATTCTGCAGGGTACTATTCTTACAAATGGGCAGAAGTTCTGGATGCAGATGCATTCCAGTATTTTAAAGAAACCGGAATCTTCAATCCCGAAACGGCTGCAAAATATAAAATCCTTCTTTCATCAGGCGGAACAAAAGATCCTATGGAACTGTATAAAAGTTTTAGAGGAAGTGAGCCTAAGGTGGAGAGTTTACTGAAAAGAGCGTTTGGATAACCTATAATAATTGTTTGATGAAAGGTGAGCTGGATAAGCTTAAAGCTATTTTAAAAAAATCATTAGAAGTAACGCTTAAAAATACTGACCCTGAAAATATTGATTTGATCTTAGACAAAAGGGATGAATCTGAATTTTCGGATGCATGGATGCGGGCTTATCATTTGATTGAAAAAAAAGTAACAGATCCGGAAATAAAATCTGAAATAGATGAATTCAGGAAGGATATTTTTGTTCTTACATTCAGAAGTACCGGATCGTCTGATTTACCTGCTTATATTTCTGATGATATGGATCTGATATGTTCCTATTACGTGCATGGTATTGAAAGCAGATGGATCGCTCATTTACTTTTCACTTATCTTAATCACCAGATCCCACAGGGACTACTGATGAAAACAGATCAAACCATTAATGAATTAATACACTGAAGCTGCCGAAAGGCAGCTTCTTTCAAAACAAAACCAGCAAATATAGTCTACACGTGTAAAATGACAGAAACTGACGACATTGATTTATTATTAACTCTCAACCCACATGGCTGGAGTTCTTGCTTTTTATTTGTTAAAGACAATACCTTTGAGCTTATCATCACTCATAGTTTTAGTAATCCTTACTTAGATCTTATTCAGGTATTGACAAACTTAATCTATGGACACAACAATGCAACTTTATTTTGGTATGGTGAACCAGGTGGGCATAGAATTGAAATAAACAAAATTATGACAGAACAGCATAAGGTGATGGTTTCAATAACACAATTTGACGAAAATTTTTATAAAGAACAAAAACAATATTCATTGATGATTACTTTTGATATAAAGCTCAAACAACTGATTACTATTCTCTATTTACAACTGAAAAAGACCCATTTTTTATTGCGGGATAAACAATTTTCAGAAAATAGGATTCACGATTTTCCATTTCAGGAGTTTCATAAATTCGAAAAAACAGCAAAACAATTTTTGGATATATAAACAGATCCCTACATCATATGAAGAATAGCTTCAGTATGACAGTCCTGAACTACAAAATATAGCAACATCAATCTATTCAAATTAAATAATAAACCCGGGTTTTTAAACATACAGCAAACCGTCACCCTCTCTAAGTATACATTTATGAAACAACCCGACAAGATAAAATTGGGCATTTTACTATTCACAATAGGCTTTTTAGGAATTCTTTCTCTTCTAACCATGGATATTCCACTTATAGAAAAGCTGAAAACTGAGATGTCCGACGTTTTTACTCCTTTTCAGTTCAAGTTACTCATCCTTATCAATCCAACTATTTTACTGACCCTTTTTACGCTTATTGGAACTTCACTGTATACTAAAACTGGATTTAAACTGCCTGTTTTCGAATATTTAACACGGAAAGACAAAGTCCCTGTTGATTTTAAAAGCATATCCAAGTTTGGAATTGCAGGTGGAATATTAAGTGGATCACTGCTATCTTTTATTTCATGGATTTTTAGTTCTGATATTCCGGGTGCACTGAAAAGCTTTAGCCCCAATATTTTCAATCGGTTCTTTTACGGAGGAATAACGGAGGAAATACTCATGCGTTTTGGATTGATGACTCTTTTTGTATGGCTCTTTCAAATGATTTTCAAAAGCAAAAATCAGTGGACGTACTGGTCCGGAATTTTACTTTCATCTCTGTTATTTGGAATTGGGCATTTACCTATTGTTAACGGGCTGGTAACAGATCCTTCTTCCAGTCTCATTCTTTATATTGTTTTAGGAAATTCACTGGGTGGAATCATATTCGGATGGTTGTACTGGAAAAGAGGACTTGAATCAGCCATGATTGCGCATATTGTGACTCATATCATATTTCTGATCACGGGATTTTAAAACTACAGGACTAAGTCTTTTTTACATATGGGAAATATTGTTTAAATCGAATGAATACAATTCGTACATTCGAAAGCCAGCTGATTTTCCAGAGCAGGCAATTAATGAAAGAAATTATGATTGAAAAATTAAATAAATTTGATATAAAAAAATCAGAAGCCGAAAGACTAAAAGTCTTCCAGTCAAGGGAGGGATTTATGCTTCTTAACGACTCAGAGTTTGATGAAATGGAAGATTATTTCAGTCAGTTTTCAATGTATAAAAATATAACAGCTTTATTGACTGATGACAATTCCAATTATTGGTGTCTATATGTTAGCGGACCTATGAAAGGAATGATTTGTTATTTAAGTCACGACGAACCTAATTTAGAACCAAAATTTAAAGATATTTCCAGTTTTGTAAAAGCAATTGAAGAAAATCCGGAGGCTTATGACTTTAACGATTTAGATGAAGCATTTTTTGATTTTCCCAGCGTTGAAATTCCAGCGGAATTTACAGAAAGAAAACAAATCATCAAACAGCTAAAAGCTGAATTCACTTCGGAAAATGATGACGACCTAAAACAGCAAATTGCATTTTCAATTATTGCCTTAAGTTCAGCTACCGAGATTGAGGATAACATTTATCCATTTCTTGACAATGATGATATGTATGTTCAGGAGCGGGCCATTCAAATTTTAGGATTTCACCAATATCATCCTGCAAAAGAAAAATTAATCAGTCTAAGGGCAACAGCAATGCCTAATGGAATATCGGCAATTGGAATAGCCCTGAAAAAAATAACAGAGAACGAAAAGAATAGCACACACTAGATCATTCAGAATTCCATGAACGTAAAGGAACAAATCACAGAATATATAATCAGCCAGCCTGAACCAAAACGCAGTGATATGCAGGAGCTTCACCACGTCATTCAAGAATTGATGCCTTCCTGTCAGTTATGGTTTCTCGATGGTAAAAACAATGAAAACAAAACGGTTTCCAATCCTAATATAGGATACGGCTTCCAAAAAATATCCTATGCTAACGGAACAACCCGGGAGTTTTATCAAATTGGGATCAGTGCCAACACAGCCGGAATCTCTGTCTACATCCTCACCATCAATGATAAGACCTATCTAGCCAAAACATACGGAGAAAAAATAGGTAAGGCGAGCGTAAGCGGATATTGCATTAAGTTCAAAGCGCTGAAAGATATTAACCTTGATATACTTCTAGCAGCAGTACGGGATGGATTTGAAGCACACAATGAAAAAGATAACTAATTCGAGAACCTTAATGATTTTAAAAACATTAGCGAATATTTTATAAATCGTATGGCTCCAATGTTTACATTTGAAGCTGACATCAAAACTTATTAACAACAAAATACCTTTGAAATTATGAGCATGATTGGAAATTTACTCCGCATCAAAGAATCTGAGCTTGTGGCTTATTTAAAAGACAGTTCATTACTGAGAGACCGTATCTATAGTGAAGATGCAAACAGCGAAAACCTGGTAGACATCGATAAGGCCTGGGATGGAATTATTTTTTTACTGACAGGCAGGAACCTATTTGATGCTTATGATCATCCCCTTTCCAAAATTTTGTTCAGCGGTCAGATTATTGATGAAGAGCAGGATTTAGGATATGGACCCGCTCATTATTCGACTCCAGAGCAGGTTTCCGAATTAAACAGTCAGATTTCTGTAATTACCATGGATTCCTTAAAACCTAATTTCGATCCAAAAAAGATGACCGAATCAGATGTTTATCCCTCAATTTGGGACGAAGGAGATGACGCTTTCGACTATCTTGCTGATGGATTCTCAACTGTACAAAAGGTTTATGCAGAAGCAGCGAAGAATGGTGAAGCAGTTATCACATTTTTAAACTGATCAAGAAGTCAATCTAAACGAAAGATTATTTCTATATTAAAAATGCTGAAATGAATTGGATAGATAATGAATTGTTATTCTATTCCCCTTTCAACAAGTCCTTATCAATTTCCCAATCTAACGCTTATCTATGAAATTCAGATTATCACTCCTAATTTTTTCCATATTTTTATTGAGCTGTTCGAAGGAAAAGAACAAAAATGAAAAATGGCTGACATTTTCTGTCGATGAAAATTTGAAGCATAACAAAATTTTCAGACAAATGAGCTCTGAAAATGAAATTCAAATGATGATTGATTCAGAACCTCCTCTAACTAAAAGAACAACAAAACTAATATATGATGGAAGTAATGAATATATCTGTAACCCTATGCTTTGGAGAAAGTCAGATACTGTAAATGTTAATATCGTTTATTACTCAGGATTTACCTCCGTCGGATTCAATATCGCAGTGTATGAAAATAAATTTGACATTTCGCCATTTTCAGAAGACGACGTGATCAATGATAATGACAAACCTTCAAACTTTAAAAACACTAAACAAAAACTGGTTCTTAACCAATCAAAATACAAATTGAACGACAGTATTTACGGATATTTCGAATTTGAAAAAACGGAACATGATCGGTTTGGAAATAGCATGCCTCATCAAGGGAAAGGGTATTTCAGAGGGAAGATTGCACAGATTCAGTAACTTTAGAGCAATTGTTGAGGACAGCAAGAATTTTCCGGAATTGAAATTATCTGACGGATTATTTAATTTTAATATTATTCGTAATATAAAAGTGACATAAAAAACCAATTCCTATGGCTGGAAAATTCAAAAAAATATCAGATATCTTTTTTACGGTTTTAGGATCAATCGTGATTGTAGGTGGATTATTCGTTCTTGTCTTTATAGAAAACCCTGTCAGATATTTTTTATACGCTGTACTTCTGGTCATTGCCACCAATCTTAAGAGCCTTCAGAATTTCAGAAATGATTTAAAAAAAACAGCCAAAAATCTCCTGATTGCAACCGGTGTGGTCTATCTTGCTTTAATTACGATACTATCCCTTTCTCCATTTCTGAAAGTCATGGAATTTAAATATTCTCATTCAGACTGGAAACCGGTAAATGCCCTAACAATTCAGCCATTTGCTTCATGGGACAGCGGCTATAAACGAAAAGGAAATTCTTACGTTAATATTGATTACGAATATCAGTTTAATGGAAGGACCTATAAAAATTCAGAACCTGACGCTTTATACAAGTATTATCCGTTTTGGAACAGAAAAAAGAGCCGGGAGCTGGTGGAGGAATTTTCAAAATCAGTTTCAGAAAAAATACAGAAACGGGAATATTTTATTCTCACCAATCCCCATCAGCCAGAAAAAAGCAAACTGTTTTTATCCACAGATTTATTTTATTTTCAGGGTTCATTCTTTTATAATGCCGTGACGGGTATGGTCGCCTTTATCCTGATTTTTTTAGGAATCATCGCTGCTATTTTTCTATGGTCATTTAAGAAACAGCAGAGTAAAAATGATCATAATCCAATTCTGAAAAAGTAATCTTTTATCCCATCTACTCAACATTTTTTTAATAATTTTGATTGTATCATGACAACAGTTGAACAGCTTTATAAAACATTAGACCAACGCAGGCGCCCGGAAGACATTGCGGAAATGATTGCTGAGCTATTAGAAGATAAACTGACTGAGCAAGAACAAACCATTTTGGAAAAAGCCGCTCAGGGTTCTCTGAAAAGAAGTATGTTTGGATATACTTCCATGCTGGAAACATTTGGAAACGCCATCGGTGCTGAAAAACAGATTCATAAAGCGATTGAGATTTTCAGGATCAGCGAAAAAGAAAAAACAGATTATAACAATGCTGAAAATATTGAAGTATTTTTAAATCAAATATCACCTTTGATTCAAAAATCTGTGGGGCAGAATGATTTCAGATCCGACAGACTTAATAAAAATGAAAGAAAAGAAGCAGGACTGGATATTTCCAAAAGGAATTATAATAAAAAATGGCGTCTTTTAAAACGAATTGAAAAAAGACTGTACCAATTCATTCATGAATCTAAAAAGATTGAATTTCAGAAAATTGCAAAACATGGACTTTCACACACTATCCGTCCGGAAGATTTTAATGAAGATCTGAACACAGCATGTTTCATTGCCTATTTCAATGCTAGAAGCGGCCTTAGAAGCACCTTTACCAATCAAAGTCAGGAAAGGCCGTTTGATGAAATATGTGAAGTCCTGTTTGACCGGTGCAAAGAAACTCCGGAAAAAACCAATTGGCTGGCTGTTTCCTATATCTACACCAGCGAAGAAGTATTGCAAAATCTGACCGACGAACAGAAAGGAGCTCTGCTGGGCCGATGGACTGAAATACTGCAGGAGATTGCAGAATTTCTTGGAGAACTCTGGAATCAAAATGACATCAACAGGAAAACAATGGCAGTAAAAACGGGCAACGACTCCACAACCTGGAATAATACTGCAGGGGCCTGGAACAAAGCAAGAGACAACTGGATGAACCTGATCTACGCTTTGGGAATTGAATACATTCTGGAAGATATCAGTTTTGGAAAAGTCATGCGACTGATGGCGGCCGATGTTATCGCCTGGCATCTATCAAGTGGCGGAAGGCTTGATCCCAATACAGAAGTTTGGAATATATTACCTTTGCCGTGGGAAGTCTTTCAGAAAAAAGAATTCTGCAACAAAAATATGATTATTGAGGCTTGTAGGAAAGCTGGTATTGATGCTGAAAATTCAGGTTGGATTGCACCACGGACTCACCGGGTCAGCCAATTTAAGCCTACACCAGAACTGGTGCATGGAGTTACCATTTCCAATCCGTTTCTGGCAACGGTATTAAGAAAAAATAAATATTTCTCAGGGAAAGTCTGAAAGATAATACCATACGGATAGGTTAGTTCAGTGGTAGAATTCCCGGCTCTTCACCCGGGTTGACGCAGGTTCGAGCCCTGCACCTATCCAACTTCTGATATAGCTCAGCGGCAGAGCACCCGGCTCTTCATCCGGGAGGACACAGGTTCGAGCCCTGTTATCAGAGCATAATCAATGATTAGCATAAAAATTGCTTTTAAAGATTCCATTTTAATCTATGAAAGAAAATAAATACGATAACTCATCATTTTTTGAACAGTACGAAAAGATGCTCCGTTCCCAAAAAGGGCTGGAAGGAGCCGGAGAATGGCATGCCCTGAAAAAAATGCTGCCGGATTTTACAGGAAAAGAAGTTCTTGATCTCGGTTGCGGCTTTGGCTGGCATTGCCGGTACGCTATTGAAAGCGGAGCGAAGTCCGTTATTGGAGTTGATCTTTCAGAAAAAATGCTGGAAAAAGCTACGGAGATCAATAATCTGGAGGGTATTGAATATATAAGAAAAGCCCTTGAAGATGTGGATTATCCTTCGGGAAAATTTGACATCATATTAAGTTCTTTGACCTTTCATTACATAGAATCGTTTGATGTGATGGTCCAAAATATTTATCAATGGCTTAAACCCAAAGGACATTTCGTATTTTCTGTTGAACATCCTGTTTTTACTGCTCAGGGTAGGCAGGATTGGATCTATGGTGCAAATGAAGAAAAATTATATTGGCCCGTAGACCGGTATTTCATAGAAGGGAAAAGAGATACTTCTTTTTTGGGAGAAAATGTAATTAAGTATCACAGAACACTGACGACTTATCTCAACAGTTTACTAAAGCAGGGTTTTAAAATAAATGAAATTACAGAACCTGAACCCAGTACAGAGATGCTCAACGAATTTTCTGAAATGAAAGACGAATTGCGCCGTCCTATGATGCTTCTCATCTCTGTAGAAAAATAACAGAAATTGAGATCTAGATAATTTGTAATAGCCATATACAGAAAAGCTCGGGTCATAACCCAAGCCTTTACTGCTCACTTTCATTCTACTTGGAAAAATAAAAACCGGTCATTCCACACTTCGTCATAACCTGACATATTCCAATTCAAATTTTCTTTTTTAAGAATTTCTTCCATCATTTGTGTTTTAAAATATCTTTTTTAATGAAAAACAATACTTTTAATCTGATCTTGATGCATTCAAAAGGAACATGTTTTTCTGCCAGCAAAATTATTATATTAGTGAAAAGTAAGCAATGAAAAGGCTGTCATTATTCGCGAATATTGACAGCCTTTTCTTTTATCAAAGGATAAAAACCAAATATAAATAACTGATTATCAACAAAAAAAATTACTCATCACACACAAAACATTTGTTGTAAGCATTTTAATTGCTCTTGAATGTATCATGGAATTTTGGATAAATCATTTGAATCAGGAAGTATCAGGCAACAGTTCCTGTAATTTTATAGATCTGCTTTCTACTTATTCGTGAATATATGTTCTTTGACGAGTGGTAAAACTATTTCAAGAAATAAATTAGTACAACAAAATATCTGTCATTATTCGCGAATAATGGCAGATATTTTGTTGAAATGGCTTTCTGACTGCTTTTTAATGAAGAAATTAATATCAGAGCATCTATTAAAAAAGAAAATTCATTCTATTTGATGCAATTAAAAAGATCAATAACTCTACTTTTCAACTCAAAAAAAACACCTCAATTAAAAAACATAAAAATATATAATTCAGTAAATTACAACAAAAAAAACTGTTAATATTCGCGAATAGTGACAGTCTAATTCTTGCATACAATCATATTTCAAAATACCTTTGCACAATCTAATCATCATTCCAATTAAGAAATTAAAATGATTAAAATAAGTTTCAATTTCTTATGATTTTCTGATAGTTACGATTCTTACATATAAAACAAATGAAAAAAAACTTATTGATAGCAGGTATACTTTTCTATCCTGCTATTCTATTCTCTCAGATCGGGATTAATACCCCTAATCCAAGTGCTGAATTTGATCTTGTATCGAAAGATAATTCTGCTGTTACCAAGGCCTTAAAGATTACCAACAGTAGTAATCACGAGCTTTTAACCGTATTGAATAACGGGGATGTTGGGATTAACAGCTCCTCACCTACTGCTAAGCTGGAAATAAAAAATGATGTGCCTGGTGCAATTAAAATTGTTGATGGTACCCAACAGGCAGGTAGATTATTAACATCGGATGATAATGGTGTTGGAACCTGGCAGCCAAAAGAAAGCAAGGGAGCTATAATCTATCTTTCAGGTAAACAAGATTTTTCAACTTCGCAATTCACCCGATTCGTCGGGACCTCCATTATAGAAAAGGACAATATAGGAGGAATAAGCACTTCAGGAGCAACCATTAATTTACCAAAAGGCAAATATCTCATAATTCTTGATGAAGATATCGCTGCATTCGAATATGGTCTTTTTAACATTGTTACTCCAGATAATATAGGTTTATTTCACACTGTTTATGGCGCCACCTTAAGGGCATCCTTCATTGCTGATTTTTCGGGTGGTGCCGGCAGTATGTTTATGCAATTTCAGGGAGAGCTTTACAACCCAAATCCATCTTATTATGAAAGTGCTTATACTAATCTCGACTGGGGTGCTCATTTTATTATACACAAATTAGATTAAGAATAAAAATACTTGCATTGTAAAGGATTCTAAAAGCACAAATGATGATTCTATTGCAATAAGCATCAAGCTCGATACTGTTTCAGTCTATTTAAATACCAGATGTATGAAACAGTATCATTTTCAAAACAATTATAGTGTATAACATAGTAATTATAATAAATCATATCTTTGTATAGCAATATACATAACTATGATTACTAAAAAAACCATAACCATCCTGATACCGATACTACTTTTAGGTATTAGAATTGATGCACAAGTACCTACAAATAAGTACGAAAAGAAAATAGACAGCCTGATCCTTACCGGATTTGAAAGTAAAAATGAGCCTGGAGGCGTTTTTATGGTAACCCAAAAAGGGAAAAGCCTTTATCATAAAGCCTTTGGAAAAGCTAATCTCGAACTGGATGTCAACATGACACCTAAAAATGTTTTCCAAATCGGTTCCATGACCAAACAGTTCACAGCTATAGCTATATTGATGCTGGAGCAACAAGGGAAGCTCAATGTCAACGATCCTATATCAAAATACATCGCAGATTATCCTAATGGTGCTAAAATTACGATTCATCATCTTCTTACCCACACTTCGGGAATTAAAGATTTTACTAAGATGAAAGCTCTATCAACGATTGCACAGAAAGAAATGAAACCGGAAATGATGGTTGATTTTTTCAAAAATGAACCTGTCGACTTTGCTCCCGGAGAAAAATTTGAATATAACAATTCGGGATATGTTCTATTAGGATATATTATTGAGATTGTCTCGGGACAGACTTATGAGGATTTCATCAAAAAAAATATTTTTGAAAAGGTGGGAATGCTCCATTCCTATTATGCGACCGACCGCCAGCTTATTCCAAAAAGAGCATATGGATACCACCAGAAAGAACATGGATTTGTCAATAAAACAGTAATCAGTTTCAGTGTTCCTTTTTCATCCGGATCTTTGATGTCTACGGTAGATGATATGTTGAAATGGCAGCAGGCTTTGAACCAAAATACACTTCTTAATCCGGCAGAAACTAAAAAAGTTTTTCAGAAATACAAACTGAACAACGGAGAAGAATTCACTTACGGCTATGGCTGGCACCTCAAAGATATCAATGGAACTCCTGACAGAGAACATGGTGGAAGTATTTTCGGATTCAAAAGTATGGGTGTGTATATTCCTTCTGAAGATATTTACGTTATAGGATTCAGCAACTGTGACTGCCACTCCCCGACAGAAATTACCAGAAATATTGCAAAAATTACATTGCAGTCAATAAAAAAATAATCTATTCGCGAAAATCAAAAACAGGATTGCAATCATCTAAAAAAGTAAATAAATTTGCTCACCGCATGATCAAACAATATCTTTATCGTCCCAATTATTGATATGAGAGTTATTTCACAAATTTTATTACTTTTTGCAGGCAGTTTCGTTTTTTCCCAAAAACAGATTCATATTGAATTGAAGGCCCCCTCATTTGAAAATGATTCTCTATTTTTAGTATTTCCTACTGTTTCAAAAAGTGTAACATCGCTGTTCGCTATGAATTTAAAGGGTAACAACAAAAATGTAAGATCTTTCGCAAATTCAAAAGGAGCCGTCATTAGTGTGCAGTCTCAAAATACGATCAGCGGAACGTTTCAGTGCCCCATGCCTATGATGATGATGGCACCATCTAAAGATGGACAGAATGGGTTTCAGAATTCTAAGGTATTTTTCATTGAAAACGGAATTTTAAAAATTGAAGTCAGTGATAAAGATCTCACGCTGGTACTTCCACCCGATGCGATCATCAATAAAGATTATAAAAGACTGAAAGAATACCTTCATCAGGCAGATGAAAAGCTTAAACCTTTTGAGAAAAACAATCCCGAAGACGTTAAAAATAAAGAAAAACTCCTGCAAACCTATATCAAAAATAATCCGGAATCATATCCTGCTTTTTGGGAGATCGTAGATGACTTCTCAAAATATGGTTTTCATAAAGATTATCTGTCAGCTCTTCCTTTATTCTCAAAAAAATTAAAAACATCATCATGTTTTAAGGATTTTGAAAAAATATTATACATAGAAAATTCTACGAATGTGGGAGGCAATTTTCCGGAGATTGATTTCGGAACTGAAGGCAATATTACAAAAGCAACATTTTCGGACCACAAACTGACTTTGATAGATTACTGGTCCACTACCTGTAAGCCGTGTATTGAAGGACTTCCTGAGCTTGTTAAACTATACGGAAAATACAAAGATAAAGGGGTGAATTTCATCAGTGTCGCAGATGAAAAAACGCAGCCAAGAATGGAGCTTGCCAACAAAATATTCAGAAAAAATAATGTCAGCTGGAAAAATTATTTTGACCCTGCGAAAGAGTTTTCTAAAAAACTCAACGCCGCAGGTTATCCACTTTACATTCTGGTAGATGGTAACGGAAAGATCGTTTCAAGAGAAGTGGACAGACAGGAAACTCTTGAATCGGTCATAGAAAAACATCTGAATTAATGAGAATTTAAATCTTTTCTGGTGGGAAGAATATATTCTGGAACTTTCATAATAGAATATAAAACGATAATGAGACAAAAAATGTTGACAGCCACCGCAATGGAAAAGGCGTGATGATAATCTTTCGGGGATGGTTTGGTTCCCAGAAAATAGTAAAAAATACTTCCTACCACAATAATTCCCATAATAGCTGCAGTCTGCTGAAAAGTATTGTAAACTCCTGAGGCATTTCCTGCCAGCTTTTGCGGCAGTCCGGATAAGGCAATATTAGCTAATGAAGGAATAATAGAGCCCACACCGATTCCGTGGAAAAAAAGTAAAAGGCAAAGCACAAAAAAGGGAGTTTCCTTATCAAACAAAAAGATCTGCAGAATAAGAACGGCCATGATAAGGCTCAACCCGGTAACTAAAAATACTTTACCATATCGTAAAATAAGTTTCGCAGAAAACAGGGATGCGAGTATAAAACCAAGCCCCTGGAAAACAATAATTTCACCAGCTGCCATTGATCCTATCTGCAGCCCGTCCTGAAAAAAAAGCGACAGAATATAAAAATAAGAATCCAGCATGATAAAGAAAAAGGAAACTGCCAGAATTCCAAGATTGAAATTTTTATAGCCAAATAAGCTAAAATCCATCAGGTAAGATTTCCTGTTCTGCAACCTCATCTTTTGATTTTTAATAAAATAAATTAAAACACTTATTGATAAAACGATGAACAGTATATTTACAGGTTGAATTCCATGTTCAGACATAGTCAGCGCATATGTAAAACCGAAAAGTCCTGCAGCCAGTACAGTAACCCCAAAGAAATCAAAAGTATTTTTTCCATCTGAAATTTTAGATTCAGCTAAGATTTTTCTGCTGAAAAGTAAAGCCAGAAGACATATCGGGACATTGATCAGGAAAATAAGTCTCCAGGATTCCTCCATGAAAGTCATGGACGAGAAATAGCCTCCCAGAAACTGTCCGAGAATAGTTCCTGCTCCAATAGTAATTCCATACCAGCCCATCGCTTTTGATCTTTCTTCATGCCCGGAAAACAGGATTTGTATCATCGACAAAACCTGTGGAGACATCAGGGCAGCACTGATTCCCTGAACAAATCTGGAGATGACAAGCAAAGCCGATCCGGAAGAGATTCCACAGGCAGCAGAACTTAACATGAAAAATATCAGCCCGATCATAAAAATATTTTTTCGCCCAAACATATCCCCCATTCTTCCGCCTGTGATCAGGAATGAAGCAAAACCAATAAGGTAAGAAGCAATCATCAGCTGCATCTCTCCATTGGAAGCATGAAGATCACGCTGGATCGACGGAATGGATACATTGATGATGAAGATATCCATAATGGTAAGCAGCTGACCGGATAATATTACAATCAATTTCAAATATTTAGCATTCATTTTTATATAGATATATCTATTTATTACAGAAAAAAAAATTAAGACAGCTGGGCCTCAATCATTTTTTGAATATGATCAAAAGAATCAGTATTCTTATTGATTGTAGACGTTATTACCGCGCCTTCTATCAGCAGAAAAATATGTTCCGTAACAAGATCCGTATCTGTACTGTTATTATTTTCATCATATTCTATTACCAGAGACCGGATCATTTCTTTTTGTTTACCCTTATGTTTTTTTACAAAATCAGAAATTACAGGGCTGGTGTCTCCTACTTCAGCAATAATTTTGATAAAATGACAGCCCGCAAACTTTGAGGATTTTTGCAGCTTCTTACGGTACTCTACCAAAGAAAGCAGTTTTTTCCTGGGTCCCGAAATTTTAGCAGAGTATTCCTCAAAGCCCCTGAACCATTCCACTTCCTCTTTGATAAGGTAAGCCTGAAGCAAGTCATTTTTTGATGAAAAATGATTGTACAGAGATCCTATGGCAATATCTGCCTCAGCAATGATCTGATTGATTCCGGTCGAGTTGAAACCCTGTCTGTAAAACAGATCCGAAGCCACCCTGATAATTCTGTCCTGTACCTTTTCTTTTTTCATTACAAAATTTTTTACAAATGTAGATAAAAAATAGATAAGTCTATCTATTTTTGAAATTAGAAAAAAAAGTTTACTTTCAAGTTTATAAAAATTAATAAAAAGTATGTCAAAAAAGTTTCTGCTTTATCTTCTTTTCCTGTTGATCTATGTATCTTGCAGCCCTCCCAAAAAAGAAACTATGCCTCACTCCAATCCTGTTGTCTATTTTGAAATTCCTGTGAATGACATGAAACGTGCCGAGCAGTTTTATACGAATGTTTTTAATTTCCAATTTCAAAAAGAAGATATTGACGGCTACGAAATGTCTCTTTTCCCATTTGAGGAAAAAAACACCGGGATTACCGGTGCTTTAGCAAAAGGTGATGTATACAAGCCGACGAGGGATGGCGTTATTATTTATTTCAAAACAGAAAGTATTGACGAATCTCTGCGTAAAGCTGTTCAGCATAAAGGCAAGATACTTTATCCTAAAAAAATAAATGAAAAATATGGTTTTGCAGTAGCCGAATTGGAAGATTCTGAAGGAAACAGAATTGCACTTCATGAAACGCTGAAAAATGATTAATAATTTACTGCATAACATTTTTGATTTTAGTCACTACATATTTCGTATCTTTAGTTACCACTTAAGAATAAATCATGTGGTATCCAGCAATGCCAGAAGAACTTTATTTCATCAAGACGAATCCCAATATTGCTAAAATCAATTTATACAATAAACTCTGCCGTGAAGAGGATCATATCATGAAATTTCTTCACGATGATGCCAAAGTAAGTCTTGAAATCATTAAAAATAAAGTAAAGGATTCTGTTAACGATCTCTCGAAAGAGGAACTTTCAAGTATTTTCACCTGGTTCAGCAGCACCTATCCTGCGGACAGCGAAGAAGCTAAAACCCAGCTTTTCATCAATGGCATCGATCTTTTTTATGACATTCCGAGAGAAGAGAATATAAAAGCTTTTCAGGAAATTCTTTTCAATTACGAAAACTATTCTAAACAGAATCTGGATTTTATGGTGGATGCACAAAACTTTAATCAGTTTCTGATCTACGGACTGTTTTTCACAGATATTATACTGGAACAGAAAGGCAGCTGTACGGTGCTTTCACATTATTTAAAGCCGGATTATCCCTCTCTATATGCTGTTGCAGAAGATCATGCCCGTGAGAGAAGTTCCGACCAGAACAATAGCCTTGACCTTCAGCGTTATTTTGGAGATCTGTACGACCTGACAAAATATTATAAGGGATCTGTCATCAAACTTCATACTTTATAAGAAATTACTTTTTCAAATCTCCAGAATATTCTTATGTTTCATCAGATATTCCAATGCCTGCTGTACTGCCAGCTCCGGATCTTTGGGTTTGAACCCTAACTCATTTTTGGCTTTGGAAATATCAAAATTCTGTTGCAGCCCCGAGAACATCGCGATATCTTTTCTGGTCAGCAAAGGAGGTTTTCGGCTCAACTTACCTCCAAGTTCCATGATTCCGGCAATGGCATAAAGCACAGTTTTGGGAACAGAGCCCGGGATCTTCAGGTTCAGTTCAGGATATAATCTCCCGGCTAAAGCTGTCGTATCCGTAATCGTCATACATTTTTCATTAGCCAGGATATAACGTTCTCCGGAACGCCCCTTTTGGGCAGCAAGAAAACAGCCTTCTGCGACATCCTTTACGTCAATCCAATTCAGTGTTATTTTTGTGTCTACCGGTATTTTTTTATTTAGAATCAGCTTCAATATATTGTAGGAAACATTCAACGGAAGGAAAGCTTCACTGCCAATCATTGCGGAAGGCATCACAGAAACCAGTTCTATTCCATGCTTTGCTGCAAGTTCAAAAGCGAGCTTTTCACCATCATTTTTAGAATTGTAATACATATCCCTTCTGTCAGGATTGTATCCTCCGCTTTCGTTTACAGGAAGTTTTGTATAATTTAAAGCAGCAATAGAGCTTACATAAACAATTTTTCTTACTCCGGCTTCAGCCGCCGCTTCGATAGTATTGATGGTTCCACTGATATTAACGTCATAAATTTCTTTCTTGGGATCTTTTGCCCACAGCTTAAAGGATGCTCCTACTGCATAAAATGTTTCCACACCATGGAGTGCTTTCACAAAAGAAGCCTTATCTGTAATATCCACCTTTACCACTTCGCAGTTCAGTCCCTCAAAAGGTTTTGTATTGCTCATGTTTCTTACCGCTGCCCGCACAGGAATACCTTTTTTTAGCAAAAGTCTCACTAAGTTGTTTCCCAAATGTCCGTTTGCTCCTGAAACAAGAGCCAGATGATTAGTTGTCATTGCATAAATTTTAATACTGCAAAGTTCATCTTCCTACACCCGGAACCTCTTGACTTTTGTTAGTTAATTATCTTTTTCCGAATCCTGCTGAGACTTTCGGGTTTCATTCCTAAGAATGAAGCGATATGCTGAATGGGAACATTCTGAATAATGTCCGGATAATTTTCTATAAGCTTCAAATAACGTTGTTCTGCATTTAATACAGACAGTTCTTTGGATCGGTTTTCATGATAAGCAATAGACTTTTGAAATACTGAAATGCTGAAGTCCTTCATGCTCTGGCTGCTGCTGATCAGCTTATCCAGATTTTCTTTCGTGATTCTTAAAAGATTACAGTCTGTAATGCATTCTACATTATCTTCGGAACGGGTCTGACTGATAAAATGAGTATAAGATGTGAAAAATCCAGGTGGGCAGTTAATATGTGTGGTCACTTCATTACCCTTATCATCCATATAAAACAGCCTGAGATATCCCGATACAATATAATACAGATGTCCGGGAATTTTCCCAGCCTCTTCCAGCAACGTATTTTTTGAATAACCAACAGGTTCAAAATACTGCTGAATCATTTCAATTTCGTGAGAATTAAAATGAAAATCAGAACCCATATACAGTAAAAGTTTGTCATGCATGCGATAATATTTGTAGAATATTCTTACAAAAATAGCCAAAAGAATACCTGATGGGTTGACAACTCTTTTAATATTTTCCACTTCTTGATGTAATGCCGCTGCTCAATGAGATGTTATGTATAAAAAGCCAATCATGAATCGAAAGATTATCCTCCTTTTAAGTCTTGTCTCATCATCTTATTTTTTTGCGCAGAGCATTGAAGGTAAGGTTACTGATATGCAGAACAAACCGGCACCGGAAACTGAAGTTCTGATCACCAAAGCAGATACTAAATTTTCTGCGATCACAGACGAAAACGGGATGTTTAAAATTCCCCTGAAAGAAGACGGAAACTATATCCTTGAAATTATAAAAGACGGTGTAAAAACCAATACCGAAAATATCACAGTAAAAGGGAACTCTACAAAAGATATCCAGCTGAAAGAAGCACCTGTAGAACAAAAACTGGAAGGCGTTACACTTACTGCCAGAAAAAAGCTATTTGAAAGAAAAGTAGACCGGCTGGTCTTCAATGTAGAAAACTCTGTAGCTTCACAGGGCATAGATGCTGTAGAAGCTCTTGCAAAAACACCGATGGTACGTGCAACCGATGATGCGATCAGTATCGCCGGAAAAAGCAATGTCGCCATAATGATCAATGACAGACTTTTAAACCTGAACGGTCAGGAACTGATCAATTATCTGAAAACCATCCGCTCTGATGATATTCTTAAAATAGAAGTAATCACAACACCTCCTGCCAAATACGAAGCAGAAGGAAAAAGCGGCCTGATCAATATCATCCTTAAGAAAAATTCCAGTCTGGGGTGGAACGGCTCGCTTCAAACTTCGGGAAGTTATTATGGGGACAGACCAGCGACCTCTACCCGAAGCGGAGCTTCTTTTAACTACCAGGGAGAAAAACTTTCTATTACCAGCAATTTGTCTATCGGTGACAATTATTGGGAAAACCGGTCTTATAATTATCTGACCGGAACAACTGATAATAATTACTGGAAGACGAACAGTACCAGTAATAACAATTACCGTTACAAGGGAGGTGGCTTAAAAGGTGAATATAAGATCAATGATAAAAATCTGATCGGAATCAATTATAATTATTCATTCAGTAATCCTTTGGAAACGGGTGAAAGCAGGGCGAATATCTTTGATAAAGACGGCTCTCTGGATGTTTCCTCCAATTACAGCAACAGGAACCGCAGAAATGTTCACAATGCATCGGCATTTTATGATGTAAAACTTGATTCATTAGGTAGTAAGCTAAGTGTAACCGCGAATATGATGCTCAATAATTCCAATGCCAGGAATTTTTATAATACCATTACTTCTGATGTTGTTTCTACATTTGCCAATCCTATCAGTAAATATAGAATTTACTCCGCTCAGGCAGATCTGGAGAAAACTTTTGGTAAAGTGAAAACAGAGGGAGGATTAAAGTATACCAAGATCAAAAATGATTCTGAGTTTAATTTCTTTACGATCGAAGACGGCCAAAACATTCTTAATCCAAAAAGAACGAATACTTTCTTTTACAATGAACAGAATTACGCTGCCTATGCATCCACAAGTTTTAAAATCAACGACAAATGGGATGCTAAAGCGGGGCTTCGCTACGAATACACCACTTTGGAAGGAATATCGATGAATGATGATTCGTCAGCGAAAATTAAATATGGAAAATTTTTCCCGACGGCTTACATCAGTTACAAGCCTAACGAAAATAACGCTTTCTCCCTTAATTATTCCAGACGTATTTCACGGCCCTATTTCGGGAACCTGAATCCTTTCAAATTCTATGTTTCTGAATTTGAATACAGTACAGGAAATCCTTATTTGCTGCCTTCATTTTCAGATAATTTAGAATTCGGATACGTGGTACACAATAATTTTAATGTCACCCTGTATTATAACAGGACTAAGGATGACTGGGACAGAATTCAGGTTGTAGAAGGTAAATCGAAATACAGTATCGTCAAAAATTTCTTTAATGAAGATCAGGCGGGAATCAATATCAGCTATAATTACAATAAGCTGAAATGGTTGGAATCCAATATTTTTCTGAATGGCTATTATTCGAAAACAAAATCTTATGACCCGACTGCAATAGCAGCTCCTAAAGGTTACAGTGCCAACTTCAATCTTGATAATAATTTCTTTCTGAATAAAAGCAAGAGTCTTACTTTAATGCTTGGACTCTGGAGCAATCTTCCGAACAGGGACGGAAATACATATTATTTTGCCAATGCATCCGTCTATACAGGAATGAAACTGAACCTGATGGAGAAAAAACTTCTGATCAACCTGTATGTGAATGACCTTCTGAATACCAACCGTAATAAAGGGATAGAATATTATCCTAACTACGATGTAGAATATTATAATAAAGGGATCACCCGGAACATTTATCTTTCTGTAACGTACAAATTCGGAAACAATAATGTGAAGGGCGCTACAAAAGAGGTGAAGTTTGAAGAATCTAGCAGAGCAGGCGGGGCCAGTAATTAAATTTTATTTAATACATTAGAAGCAGATAAGTTTGACCATGCTGCTACAAAAAATAATAACCGGCGGTATCCTGATTGGTTCAGGATTTCTGCTGGTTTCATGCTTTAAAGACTATGAACCGCATTTCTTCAACGGGGAATGGATGTCTGATTCGTTGGTGACTAAAGAAAATGATCATTGGCGGGAATTTCTGTATTTTGATAATGGTCAGGCAGCACGCACAACCAGTTGGGGTAAAAAATATTTGCTCAATAAGAATCTGCAAATAAAAGGATTGGAAATGTATGATCGTGACAAGGCTCTATTTCAAATAAAGGTTTTAGATTCCAACAGGATCATTGTAAAAGGAAAAGATTATTATGGAAGCTTTTATCGTAATAATATCCTGGCAGATGATATGAAAAAAGCGGTATCCACTGCCGAAGAAGTAGAAAAACAAAGGAAAAGATTACTTGGAGACTGGAAAACAGTCGATTTCAAGATCGTTTCTTTATCAACCAATCAGCAAGATACATTAACCGTCCAGCTTCCGGAGCAAAGAGTTATAGCAGGAGTTCCAACCCATACAATTACTTCTCTGAATTTCGGATATAATAAATTTTCCCTGCATTGCAATTCCAGTATCATCCCTTTCAGTTACAGGGCAGAACAAGATAAAATAGAGTTCGGATCAGGAGATGTAATTGATTCATTTAAGTATTATTTTCAAGAAGAAAGGCTAATCATTGAGTATTGTACATTCAGGAATATTCTTAACACTATCACATTTGAAAAAGTTCCGTAACCTTACTTCCAAATAATACATGACTCCGCCCATGAAATAAGCTGCAACATCTAAAATATCCCCTGTAAATCTATCCGAAAGCATGGGACAAACCACTTCAAAAAGCATCGACAGATAGAGTACAGAAGACAAAATAAATTTAAAATCTGGTTTCCATTGATATCCCAGTCTCCGGTTCATTACATATTCTATCAGATATGCATACATCGGAACAGTGATAAAATCTGTCAGATGATTGCTTATGACCGGAATAATAATCCCCTTCTTTCTAAGAAAAATAATCAGTGCCCAAACAGCAAGTCCCAGCAGAAACCCATATGAAATTTTCTTTTTCATTACATGTGAAGTATGGCCATAATTAGTCCGATAATAACCTGCAGGATCTTCACCAGTGTTTCCTGGATATCCTTTTCTTTTTTCGGATCTCTGTTTTCGGCAGTTTCGTAATTGAACATTTTTTTCCCTTCCATTCCGGTAGATTTTCTGAGGCAAATATACTAAAATTAGAACAAATGTTCTAATTTTGAAATATAATTTAAACTCTCTTATATTTGGTGCATGAAAACCAAGGATAAAATATTATCAAAAGCATTGGAGCTGTTCAACGAAAAAGGCTATAATACCATCACGACAAGGCATATTGCGGCTGATCTGAATATCAGCCCGGGAAATCTGCACTATCATTTTAAACATTCTGAAGATATTATTAAGATCCTTTTTTCTGACCTGATTCTTAAAATGGATGTTTTGATGAACAATTTGCAGAAAATAAACCACAAGACACTGGAAGATTTATATCAATTTACCTATTCCACTTATGAGGTATTTTATTCATTCCGATTTATTTTCATGAATTTTTTTGATATTTTAAAAAACATTCCGGTCATAGAAGCGCAGTATGAATCCATCAACATTACCCGAAAGGATGAGTTTCAGATGATTTTTAACGGTTTTCAGACCAATAATATTTTTAAGAAAGATATTCCTGATTTTATCATAAGAAGTCTGACCACACAGATATTCATTATAGCCGACAACTGGATCATCCATAACAGCCTTTCTTTCAAACTTAATAAGGAAGAAGCTGTAAAGCATTATGCACTTATTCAGATGAATCTTTTTTATCCCTTGCTGACGGACGAACAGCAGCAACTTTATCAGGAAAAATATATCAGCGAGTCATGATCATCAGAAAAGGTACCCCCGGCGATCTTACAGAAATGCGCACCCTCTTTACAGATACCGTTACGACGGTCTGTCAAAACGACTATACCAGCGATCAGATCAATGCCTGGAAATCCGGAGCGGAAAATGAAGAAAGATGGCTCAGGGTGATAGACAGTCAGCTCGTCATCGTAGCTAAAATTAATGGCCAAATGGCAGGGTTCTGTAATCTGGATCAGGGAAATTATATTGATCTACTTTTCGTGCACAAGGACTTTCAGCATCAGGGAATTGCCAGAAAAATGTATACCTTTATAGAACAGGAAGCTATCATCCGGAGGGAAAAGATACTTACTGCCGATGTAAGCAAAACGGCAAGACCTTTCTTTGAAAAAATGGGTTTTAATGTCATAAAAGAACAAACCGTTCATGTAAAAGGCTTTGATCTTACCAACTATAAAATGGAGAAAGAGTTAAATTAAAAATCTTTACCATGCATGAATTACACCCGGAATATCACCAGCTAAAAATATCAGTTCCTCAGGAATTTGAAAGTGTATTTACGCATTTTTATTTCGCTGAAAACAGTTCTTCCGCTTCTGTTACGAAAACCCTGCTCCCCTCTTACCAAACCATTATGCTTTTTTGTTTTGGTAAAAATGCTTTCATGACCACCCTGGAAAATACCGTTGCGGAGGTCAATAAGTGTGTCGTTTTAGGACCGGTCCGTCAATCCTTTGACTATACTCTGCCTCCAGGAAGTTCTATTCTGGTGGCTAATTTTAAAGACGATGCTTTTTACCGTTTCTTTGGAAAAGCAATGATTTCCGCTAAAGGTACTCACCCGGATGAACTCCTGCAGGATAATTGTTTTACAGAACTCTGGCATCAGATCTCTGAATTCGCTTCTCCACAGGAAAAAACCAGATACATTCTCGAATTCTGCCGTCCTTATCTTCAGGATCAGGATGAAACAAGCCGGCTGCTTAGTAATTTCGACAGCACAGCTCTTAATCCTGTTAAAGCCATAGCAGAAAAAAAGCGTCAGAGCGAAAGGAATATTCAGCTTAAACAGAAGGAACAGTTTGGATATTCTTCCAAAGAACTTGCTCGTTACAGCCGATTTCTCAAAGCAATCACCCTTATCGAAAAAGAACAGGAAAATAGCAAAAAGATCGAATGGTTCACCGTTATTGATGAGTGCGGTTATTATGATCAGAGCCAGCTTATCCATGATTTTAAACATTTCATAAATATGTCTCCTTCCCAATATGTGAAATTTCAGAAGGACATCTGCCGTTCCGGATCGGATTGATTCCATTTCGTTTTCTTACAATTTTTGCACTTCCTGCTGTTCTACATTTGTCTTATTAATTTAAACAATAATACGATGAGACATTTAATCATTTATGCACATCCCAACGAAAACAGCCTGAACAGCCGCTTGCTTCAAATCGTTATTGAAAGTCTTGATAAAGAACATCACGACATACAAATCAGAGATCTGAACAAAATAGGATTTAACCCTGTTTTTTCAATGGAAGATATGCAGAGGCAGTTCGCAGGACAAATTTCAGATGACATCAAAACAGAACAGGAATATATTTCCAGGGCAGACCAGATCACTTTTATCTATCCTATCTGGTGGACCGGAATGCCGGCTATTATGAAAGGCTATATCGACCGTGTTTTCAGTTATGGTTTTGCCTATCGTTATGATCAGGGTGTTCAAAAGGGGCTTTTAAAAGGTAAAAAAGCAGTCATTATCAATACCCACGGAAAATCCCATGAGGAATATGAACGTATGGGAATGGATAAAGCTCTCACTCTCACTTCAGACAACGGAATTTTTCTTTACAGCGGTTTTGAAATCGTTCAGCACTTCTTTTTCGACCGTGCAGATAAAGTATCTCCGGAAGAAGTAGAAATATGGAAAGAGCAAATCAGAAATACCTACTCATCACCTGTTTTTAATCTTTAAATTTTGTATCCCATGGAAAAACATACAGCAAAAAAGTCCATCAGTCCAGCGCTGTTTAAGACATATAAGATCACAAAAAAAATCATAAAATACAGTTTATTTATAACGATTCTTTATTTTGCCTACAAGGGTTTTATGGCATGGAATTAGCTTCAAGAGCGTTAGATAAAATTGTTTTTGAAACCTTTATTTTAAGCCATTGAGACTGATAAACTGTTAAGAACAGTAGTTTTTTTTTATAAATCTCAACTGATATGGAACTTTACAGCGGGTCTTAATGGTTTAAATATTGGATCACTATCGAAAGCTTTTTATATTTGTATTATCAATGAAACATTTAAACAGCATATTGCGTCTTCCTTTTTTCAGTGAGTATTACTCCCCGGCTAAACGTTCGGGAAGACTTTCTATATCTGTAATCTAACAAGAATAATCTAAAGTATATAGAGCCCGGACAGCATTGTCCGGGCTTTTTTTATATCTAAAAATCAAAAATATGATCAGTACATTAAAACAAAATGCAGCCATCATCCTTCCGGAAAACGGTCTGGAACAGAAACTCCAGCAGGCTGATAAGGAAAACAGAAGATTAATAATCAAACTGGGATTTGATCCCACCGCTCCGGATCTGCACCTTGGTCATGCCGTTGTGCTTAAAAAGCTGAAACAGTTTCAGGATCTGGGACATCAGATTGTTATTGTCGTCGGAAGTTTTACAGCAAGAATCGGGGATCCGACAGGAAAAAATAAAGCCCGGAAACCATTAAGCATTGAAGATGTGAATCACAATGCCCAAACCTATATCGATCAGCTTTCAAAGATTATTGATGTGGAAAAAACCAAAATTGTTTTTAATTCCGACTGGCTGGATGCGCTCAGTTTCCCGGAAGTGATTCAGCTGATGTCAAAAGTTACCGTGGCTCAGCTGATGCACCGGAATGATTTCAATAAAAGGTTTACGGAAAATACTCCGATTGCTATGCATGAACTCGTGTACCCGATTCTTCAGGGCTTCGATTCTGTACAGATCGAATGTGATATTGAGATGGGCGGAACCGATCAGCTTTTCAACTGTACCATGGGTAGACAGCTTCAGGAAGTTCATCAGATGTCACCCCAAATTGTAATGTGTATGCCTCTGCTGAAAGGTCTTGACGGTAAGGAAAAAATGAGTAAATCGTTGAATAATATTATAGGTCTTACTGATGAACCGAATGATATGTTTGGGAAAACCATGTCTATTCCCGACAGCCTTATCGGTGAATTTACTGAGCTTGCCTGTGATTTTTCTATTGAGGAAAAAGATGGTTTAAAACTACAATTAGAAAATGGCGAAAATCCAATGAATATCAAAAAACTGATCGCTAAAAATATCATTACCCAATATCATGATCATTCAGCAGCAGAACTTGCCGAACAGTTTTTCATCAGTCAGTTTCAGAGCAAAAATTCTGAAGAAAAGGTCTATGAACCTATATCTCCAGACTCATTTGACTGTAAGGAAGGTCCTATGAAATTAGTAGAACTCTGCAGTCAGTTAATCCGTGACCTCAGCAAATCAGCAATCCGGAGACTGATAGAAAACGGAGGAGTTAAGATAGACAATATAAAGGCAAGGGATCCTGATCTGGAAATTGAGATGATAAAAGGAACTACAATAAAAATAGGAAAGAGGCGTTTTTTTGAACTTGTATAAAATCTCGGGATTGGGTGTCTAATTTTTAATTATATTCGTCTGATTAAAGAGAAAGGATGAGTTATTTTATGGTTGATATTGAATCGGACGGCCCGATTCCCGGAGATTTTTCGATGGTCTGTTTTGGAGCTGTTCTTGTGAATGAGGAACTGGATACCAATTTCTATGGAAAACTGAAACCAATTTCAGAAAAATTTAATCCTGAAGCTTTAGCGGTTTCAGGTTTCAGCAGAGAAGAAACGATGCAGTTTGATGATCCTAAAGAAGTAATGCTGGCCTTCGAAGAATGGATCAGAGACAATACCAAAGGGAGACCTATATTCATCAGTGATAATAATGGTTTCGACTGGATGTTTATCTGCTGGTATTTTCATCACTTTACCGGAAAGAATCCTTTCGGTTATTCATCAAGAAGACTGTCGGATCTGTATTGCGGACTGGAAAAAGATACTTTCGCCCAGTGGAAGCATCTCCGGAAAAGCGAGCACACCCACCATCCTGTAGATGATGCAAGAGGAAACGCAGAGGTTCTGCTGTACATGAAAAAGGAAATGGGACTGAAAATAGGTTTGAAATAATTTATACCGGAACAATCTGGCTTAAAAATTGGAGCACACAAATAACTTATGAATACGACTATTACTTACAAAAAAGCCTCAGAAAACGATATTGATTATCTTCTTGATTTAAGAACGAAAACCATGAATCCGCATTACGCAGATTCCAATCTGCCAACGGACAGAGAAACAACGCTTCAAAGAATTCTTTATCAGTTTGACAAAGCTCATATCATCCTTTTAAACGATGAACGTGCAGGATTATTAAAGATCAACAGAGCAGAAGACAAAACGGAGGTTCTACAGCTTCAGATTGATCCCATTCATCAGGGAAAAGGCCTGGGGAAAAGGATCTTAAAGGATATTCTCGACGAAACCTCATCTTCAGGAAAAGCCGTTGCCTTAAGTGTTTTAAAAACCAATAAAGCTCAAAATCTGTATTCCAGTTTAGGTTTTAAAATTGTGGGTGAAGATGAGCATTCTTATTTTATGGAGTTTTTTGTATAGAAATACGGATCATTTTAATAAGTTATCAAGCCACACATATACATCAACATCACCGGGAATATTTAATTTTTTTCTTAATTTATACTTTTTTGTCTGCACGGTTCTTACGGAAATGTAAGTGTATTCTGCAATATCTTTGGTAGAAAAATTCAAGTACAGATAGGCACAAAACCGTAATTCCGAACTTTGAATGGTATCATTAACGGATAATATTTTCGTCGAAAATTCAGGAAACAACTGATTAAATCTTGTCATAAATTCAGGTTTATTTTCTTTGGCAAGTAAAACGACTTCTTTAAACGATTCATTATATTGGTCCTTGCCGGTAAAGTCATCTAAAGGAACGTCTTTCTTATCCAAAGTCTTTTCTTTATATTTTTTATAAAAAAAGAAGGCAAAGTAAATGAGTCCTATACTGAGAACAAGGATCATGACCAGGGTAGCAATCAATCTTTTATTGTTACTTTCCAGATTTTGCATTTGCTTCCGGTCTCTGATATCCAAAGACTTATCAAGGTTGATACCTTTCTTCTTGCTATTTTTCTGGAGCTCAACTATTTTCTTTAAATAGTAATTAATACTGTCCTTTCTTCCTTCTCTTTCATATAATTCCAGCAATGCGGTGTATACAGACAGTCTCGTATCATCCCTTGACAAATAGTTCTCTGCCATTTTCTTACTCATCAGATAATAGGTCTGTGCTTTCTGATAGTCTTTATCAACCATATATACAGATCCGGCAACATGGTAGGTAACATGTTTGATATCTGCATTTCTTACATCATCCAAATGATCAGCATCCATTAAAGCTTCTTTCAAATAAATCTTGGCAGAATCAAGCTTGCCCATATCAAGATAACCCACTGCTAAATATGCAGTAGATTTATAACTGTCTTCGATTTGAGCCTGTTGTTTTTTTCCATGTATCTTATCCAGATTTTTCTTCTGTCTGCATAATTTTGAAATTTTATATGCCTCTCTGAAATATCTTAAGGATTCAGCATTGTTTTCCATAGATATATTGATCGCTCCGCGCAGTAATGCAATAAAATAAACGTAATAAGGATAGTTTCTGATCTGTGGTTCCGCAGACAATTCATTCAGTTCATCCAGTGCTTTTACATGTTCTCCGGAAGATCTGTATAAGCCGGACTGTAAACACTTCAAACTGAAAAATTCGTCCAGATTTTTATCTGCATCAATTAATTGCCCGCTGTTTATTTTTTCGATATACTCTAAAGACTTTGCCATATTATTATTTTTGGCATAAATCTGGGCGATTTTAAGATAACCGGTTCCTTCACATGTCTGACATTTTTTTATAATATTTTGAATTTTCTGAATGTCTTTATCATTCGCAGGAATAAGGTCTATATCATGTATGCTTTTTTTTAGCTGGTCATCTGTCAGATTTTGAGTACAGCTGAAAGAAGAAAAAAACAAACTTAATGAGAAGAAGAAAAAAAATAATTTTTTTACCATTTTTTAATACTGTTTAATTTAATGCTAAAATAAAAATATTTATCCTTTTTACAACATACGTATTATCTACTCCCATATGGTAATCAAATATTTAAAATTTAATCATATTTTTTAACAATTAAATAACTACTTCTCGATACATACTCTATTATAATATTTAAAAAAAATACTGTTTTGAGTACCACAACAAAATAATCCGGATCAGAATTTTTCTTTTTAAGTATTTCGTTTCAGTATAATCTAATATTCATCACTAATAACTGAGTACAAAAGTTCTGTTTCATGCTTTTATACATTCGTATAGTCCTGAAATGTCTACGTATCAAATACTGCTTCTGATCAATCCCTCTTTTCGGATAAACATTCTTTGCTGTAAAAAACTAATTTTGAACTGTTTAAAATCTTTACTGTATTTTTTTTATTAGTTTAATGTGTTTTACTTGAGCAGGCTGACTATTCGAAAACAGCCTGTCTTAAGTTTCAGAAAATCTATCAACCTGCCCCACTCCAAATAGTATCTCAACAATTTTTAAATCTTATACATACTAACAATTAAATTTTTTTACATGCAAACAAAACTACTTTTTCAATGGACTATGATCATTTTCTTCATGACTCTAAGTCCTGAAAGCTTCGGCAGAACAATTGTTCTTAACATCAATAATGCCAACTCAGATGGCTCTCTTTACCAGATCAGCGAAAATGTTGTCATTGGAGATAAAATCCGGTTTACCAATAATTTACCGTACACGATTAGTCCCCAAAACAGCAGCTTTATCAATGATGGGGTAAGCAGTATTCCGGTCAACATTCCACCCGGAGGCTATCATGAGATAGAACTGACTTCTGCTGAAAAGGATCAGTTTACCTTTGTTCATATGCTTATGGCCCAAAACAAATACTACAACAGCAGGATCAATCTAACTTTTCAGGGGGCTCTTGGGGTTGAAGATAACTTAAACAAGACAAAATCAAAAACCCGGGTCTTCCCAAATCCATGCAGTGATGTATTGAATATCACTTCTACAGAAAACATCAGTGGATTAGATCTTTATGACGCCACAGGGAAATTGCTGTTTACTCAAACAACAGCAGATTCCAAAGAAAGCAACAAAAGAAATATTTCGATGGTTCCTTATTTAAAGGGTAAATATTTTTTGAAGATGAAAAACAATGACGGTTCATATTCTGTAGTAAACGTCATAAAAAAATAATTGCTTCAGCTGAAAAGCTTTAACAGGTAGATGAAACCTGTACTTTCTTCCGGCTCTATTTTTCAGGAACCCTATTTTTGATTAAGGCCGGAAGAAATTTTAGCTCCATTCATTTATTAAACTGGTCGCAGGACACTATTTCCTGACCCTGATCATTTGGACGTTTCACCTCTTATAACTCCAATAAAATGACTTATCTAAATTGACTGACTTAAAAATTACACAAGCAGCTTTTCTTAATGCTGAAGAATTGCTGGTCCGGCTTTTGGTGAAAATTTCGCCGGTATTTCCTTTTATCCAGGTTTCACTTTCACAGTGTAAATTATATTTCCTGATCGCCAAAAATACAGTTCTTATATCCTTACTGATTTTGGATACGGTTTCAGCTCATCAAATTGTATAGGAAACCGGAATACCGGATTTTTATTTTTTCATTCTATTGATTTACCAGCGTAACAAGGACCAGTCTACCTCCCTCTTCTGCAGATAGCAGTATTTTCTTTCCATCTGTCAGTTCAACCATAGATCCGGGCGGAATTTCTTTTTGTTCTGTAATATCTTTCATAGAAGTCAGGCTCTGGTTCACCAGCACCCATCTTCCTTCATGAAAGGTGAAATATCCTACAGGCATTTTATCCTGCATGGTAAGATTTTCATTTCTGATCACCTTTCTGGAAACATGCCATTTGAATAAATACTGATTGTTATAAACCATCAGTCTGTGGTTTTCAGGTTTCCATACTTCATCATCGAATTTAAAATAGAGATCCAGGACGGGAAGTGTTCCACGGTGTGGCGTCCCGCAGAAAGGACATTTTGGATTACTGGTATTGTCAAAGACATACCATTTTTCTGTACAATCCGGATTATGGCAAGGCTGTATCAGATCTGCAGTTTTCAACAGCGCAGTTTCCCATTCATTGGCCATAGGACGTCTGATTGGGTCGTGAAGTCCGTCTATAAATGCTTTTCTAAATAATTCAGAAAGATAAGGACCTGCTGCTGTAAAAGGAATTTTTTGAGGATCCCCCCAGAAAGCATCCCATTTTCGCAGATGGTCGGCTTTTACATTATTGGAAGGATCGTTGGGATGTTCTATAAATAATGCTTTTTCGCCCATTGAAATCACCTCATCTTTTTCAGAGTCCAAATCCCAGATTTTGCTTCCTCTCAGCGGATGTCTTCTGAACAGGTACATGTAGATCAATACGGCCAATGCATGAAGATCTGTTTTCTGATTGGGCAAATGTCTTCCGGGGTCCTGCATACTCAGATGCTTGGTCTTCAAAACTTCGGGAGCAATAAAATCTGCTGTTCCGATCACTTCCGGAGGAAACAGTTTTGGAACGACCAATCCGTCTATATCGATAATGCAGGCAGACTTTGTAACCGGATCGATCAGAATATTATTGTAGGAAAGGTCTGAATGTGCCAGACCCATCTGGTGAAGCTTTTTCACTCCCCTGCTGATATTGATGGTGATCTGAAAATAACTCAGCCAATCCCCGAGTTCAGAATGATCGAGCCTCAAAGGATACTGTTGGTTTCTGAACATCGGAGCAGTAAACCATTTTCCGACCTTATCCTGGCCCTGGATATTATCGGATCCAATGTATCCTTTAGCAAAGAAGAATTTTTTATGGTAAACAGGAACCACGATTCCCGTCAGTTTATTTTTTTCGACAATATCATAAGGCCATCTGAATATTTCATTCAGAAAATAATCGGATGAATTTCCGTTCTGTATATTTCCGAGGTAGGTAGAAACAATTCTCATGATACGTTCTTTCTGTCCGGCATCTAAAGGACTCCGGTAAAAGGCTACGACATATTCTCTGTCCGGCGAAAAATAAACATCTTTCACTCCTCCGCGTATCGGACTTTCATCTACGTATTCATAGGATTTTGCTGCATCCAGAACAGAAATAACTTTAACGGTATTTTTCATGCTTAATAAATTATGGCCAGTGTTCTGTCATCATGATTTCCGCGGCTCCAGAAATCGGTCCATGTCAGAAGCTGCTGATCAATATGTGTATCATTAGTAAAGTCAACCTTTGTACGGTCATCATTGTTTCCGGCCAGATCATTAATAAATGTTTTCCAGCTTTGTATATTTTCAAGTTGGCTTTCTGTCATAAACTTGGGATCGTAAATGCCGTCTGTCATCAGAACGAGATAAGAAAAATCATCTACACAGGTTATTCCGAACCGTGAAACTATATCTTCATTAAATATTTCTTTCATGGTAATAAACCGGGTACCACCGCCAAATTCGCCTACATCCATCCTGTTGAGAAGTTTTACCTGAGAAAAGTCGGGACTGATAAGATTAATAGGACAGTCACCTACCCCGAAAGTAAGAACAACATATCCAAAATCAAATTTTTTAGTAAGTGCAAAGATCAGCGTTGTGTGAAAATCCTTTATGGAAAGAGAATTTTCATTTGCTGTTTTATCCAAAACATGATATACATGCAGTACACCTTCATAGAGTGACCTTATGATCTTCTCCTTCGCTTCTGTCTGATTTTCTTTTGATGATTCTGAATGGTAAACAATGTTAATGTTTTTTTCGATCTCAGTCAGAATTTCTTCAGAATCGAAAAAACGGTTCACTGAGACAGCTGCCAATCTGGAACCTTCCCTTGCCACAGCAGCAGAACCGGCTCCATCTGCCACGGAAATGATGTTCCAGTTTTCCTGAAGTTCGTTCACTGCAAAATCATCATCCCTGAATTTTCCTTCATGGGCATGGGAACGTCCTCTTTTTGATGCAATGGTGATTTTTTTATCCAGAAATTTCCCTTTAAATGATGTTTCGTCAGGTTTATGGTAAACATCGCTTGTATCAGATGGAATATTCTTCCAAAGGTCTTTGGGATCGGCATTCACAAACAGATTTACTTTTTTGATCTCTGTCTTTTCATGTTCTTGGATATGATAGAATTCAATATCCAGATCATATACATTGCTGACATAAGGAATTCCCGATATCTTATTATTTTCGAAACTAAGTCCTGTTTCCTGAAGATTGACAATATTTTTGATTCTGATATTCGGAAATTCTTCCATCTCAAAACTGAATTCATAAAACTGCTTTGAACTGGCATTTTTAAGAATCAGATGGAATTCTTTAAATTCTTCTTTCTCCCTGTAAATAAGAGTTTTTTCCATGGTGTTTTGTTTCATCTCTGAAGTAGGGTTCTCTTAACTATCCCAGTGTTCTGTTAATATCAAATCCTTCACTGGAAAACCCATAATAGTCAGAAGTTCCGCACCATGGGCATTTGTTATATCCTTCTCCTTTCAGGCAGTGGATTCCACCACATGAGCAGGTCGCCAATGCGATAGGATTCGCACAATGAGGACACGACGTACCGCCCTGAAGTTCTTCTATCGAAATTTTAAGGTTGTTTTTTTGGGAAGATGACAGCCTGAAATAGGCTTTTTCATCAATTTTATAGGCTCCATCCAGTCTGTAATATCTTGTAGACATTCCCGGTATACTTGATTCCGCGAATGTTTTTTTAAATTTCATTAAATAGAGTTTCTCTGTTTCAGAACATTTTCCGTTGAGAACCACAAAATTATTGTCAGGAAATTTCTGCTCCAGTTCAGGATCTACTTTCTCCAGAATAATGGAATCGATTTTCGAAAGATTAATTCCTTCTTTATGGGCTTCCGTAACACTCTGGCTCGTTGTTTTAATGGAATCAGTTACCCATTTGAAAAATTCTCTGTAAGAATTTTCATCAGAATTATTGAAAAGCAGCACGTTGTCAGATAAAGTTCCAAGCAATTTATAGTTGGTATTTTCTCCGATAGATACTGCTATTGTATTGGGCTTTCCATGATATTTATTATTCCATCTTTCGATAGCCTTGGTAGCATCATCAGTAGGAACACCGTCTGTAAAAAGAAAAACAATAGGTTTCCAATCGCCTTTTCTTTCATACGTTGTTTTCACAATATCCCTGTCTATACAATCCATCACTTTGATGAGCCCTTGCGACAATGACGTGCCGCTTCCAATAGGAATCTTTGGCGGATAAAAACTGATGATATCCTGAAGCGGTGTAATCACTTCAGCTTCTCCCGCAAAACCAATAATGGAAATGTAAACCGTTTCCAGTGAATAGGGGTCTTTCTTTAATTCTCTGATGATATTGGCGATACCTTCCTGTACCTGCTCAATAGGCTCTCCAACCATAGATTCGGAGACATCGACTAAAAAATAAATAGGTAGTCTTCTCATGGTTTATAATAAAGACAAATGGTTTAGATAATAATATTAAGCTCTGAAGGCGGCGGCGGCAGCGGTGTACTTTCTCCGGTTCCCTGTGACTTGCCTCCCATCGTGATCGATGAACTCACCCATTTGAAAAATGAGGAAAGCGTTATGGCATCGGTAGTATCAAGCTTTACAACATGATCTGTAAGTTCCTTCAGAAACTGCTCATCAGCTTTGGGACCTGCTGCACAACCAACAATAGCTCCAAATTCCAAATCCCTGATCACGGGAATCATCTGTCTGTATTTCTGGATATCAGACGGTTTTCCGTCGGTAAATATAAACAGCAGCGGTCTCCAGTCCTCTTTGTCATCAGAAGAACCTTTGATCAGCTCTTTTTTCACAAGTTCGGCAACCATTTCCAACGCCGCCCCGGTATGGGTAGGCCCGCTATCCGGGCAGGTGATTTCCATAGGGTAAAAACTTGCAAGATCAGTCAGTGGAATGATATTTTTAACCTCACGGTCAAATGTGATCACACTAAGATGAAGACTGTCCATCGCCTGGGGATCTGCACGGAGCATGCTTATCAGCCCGTTAAATCCGTTATTCAGTGCCTGGATAGGCTCTCCGTTCATAGAACCTGAAGTATCCAGTAAAAAGTATGCTAATAATCTTCTGCTCATGATAAGATGATATGAATTCTAAAGCCGGCAGCGGAAGCTGATAACTTCCCTGCCGGCTTTTAAGATTGATTAAAATCTGGGTTTAATTGGAATATGTGTACTGTTTCAGAATTTCAATAAAGTTATCCGTCTGGTGTGGTTCTCCTATCGCACGGAACTTCCAGTCTCCATTGTGACGGTAAGCTTCTGCAAAAACCATAGCACATTTTCCATTCATACTTGCATCTCCTGAAAGGCTGTATTTCGTTATCTCTTTACCTTTGGCATCTACTGCTCTGATAAAGGCATTCTCGATCATTCCGAAATGCTGATTATTTTGTTTTCCCTGGTAAATGGTTACCAGGAATAATATTTTCTGATAGCTTTGATCAAGCTGGTCAAGTTTAACGATGATCTGTTCGTCGTCTCCATCTCCTGCACCGGTTCTGTTATCACCTGTCAGCCATATATTTCCACTGGGATGCTGCATAGAGTTAAAGAAGATTACATCACCCTGATACAGTGCGATCTGTCTTCCTTCGTTAGTCTGTACAGTTTTGCCCAGATTGGCTACTTTACCGTTTCCGTCTAAAAGGAATGCTACTGCATCAAGATCATATTCAGCTTCTTTATTGAACAGTTTTCCAAAGAAACCGCCCTGTTTTCTTACATCCCATCCTAAACCGATCGTTACTTTTGAAAGATCGTAAACACTTTCTCCACGGTCATTTTTTCTTAAATCAATCGTCTGACCTTTCTGTAAATTAATTGCCATAGTTATCGTTTTGTGTATTTGAAAATATAATTATTTAATGATCTGCCCTTTATAGTATTTCTCAAGGAAGAAAGCCAGGTCTGCTCTGTAGCCTATTCCGGATGCTTCAAACTTCCAGCTACCGTTTCTTTTGTATAATCTTCCAAATTCCACTCCGGTTTCGATAGAGAAATCTTCGTCCAGTTCATATTTTGCGATCTCCTGGTTGGTACTGTTATCTACAATCCTGATGTATGAATTCCTTACCTGTCCAAAATTTTGTTTTCTTCTTTCAAAATCTTCAATGGTTACCACAAACAGAATTTCTTCGGCTTTTGGATCCACTTTTTCAAGATCTACAATAATTGCTTCATCATCGTCTCCGTCGCTGTTTTTACCATTCGGATCATCCCCTGTATGCGTCAGTGCTCCATCGGGAGACTGCAGGTTATTATAAAAAACAAAACATTCTTCATTGACTAATTTTCTGTCAGAGTCAATCATGATGGCAGAAGCATCCAGATCAAAATCAAAACCCGTCCCTTCATTTGGGTCCCAACCCAGTCCTATTGTCATTTTTGTAAGCCCTATATCGATCTTTTGCCCTTTCTGTAAATTAATTGCCATAGTGTTTTAGATTATTAATTATTTTTCGTTTAAGATAAATTTGATTTGTGAACTGACCAAATTTATTGATAAAAAAATAAATGGCATGCCCTAATGTTTAATTTTAATAGGGTTTTAACATAAGAAAATAAAATTACAAAGTCTCAAGAGTTTTTTATCTGCTGTCTATAAAAGCACCATAAAAAAAGCCCAATTAAAAATTGGGCATATATCCGTTAAAAAATACTATTAAATTAATTTTTGATCTCCTCAACGGAAACCGCTTTTTCTCTTGCCTTAGCCAGCATAGGAATTGAAATAAGTCCCATCACCAGCATAATCGTAATCTGAAGAGGAAGTGAAATAAAGGAATAGGTAAGTCCCATTTCTGCGCCTAACTCCGCGCTTTTACCCATTGAGATAAAAAGCGCCATAAATCCTAATTTCATAGCCAGATTGAAGGCACCGATCCCACCACTTGCAGGGACAATCATTCCCAAAGTACCCACAACAATAATGAAAAACCCGTCAGCAACAGTAAAATTAGAGGTTTCAGGAAGTGCAAAACATACGAGGTATGCAGCAAAAAAGTATGAAATCCATATTCCTACTGTATAAAAAATAAATTTACCTTTTTCTTTCAGTTTAAATATAGAAGTTAAGCCCTCAAGAATTCCTTTTCCAAAACTGATTACCTTTTCTTTCTTATATTTATAAAAAACCAGTAATCCTAATAGCACGAGTAATCCTATTGAAATTTTTAAGTAAAAATAAAATGAATCAAAATCATTGACTCCAATCTTCATCAACAGCCTTTCAATATAATTAGGTTCAAATTTATCTTTCTTATCTTTTTGTTCCGTAACAAATTCATAGAATGAGAGAATCGCGTCAAACTTGAATATTACAGTTAACCCCAAGAAAGCGACCATACAGATTAAGTCTACTACTCTTTCCAGAATAATGGTTCCAAAAGATTTATCAACCGGAACTTTTTCTACACCATATAAAGCAGTAGCTCTCGCTACTTCACCGCTTCTTGGAATAGTAAGGTTCATCAGATATCCGAATGATATAGACCAAAGTGAGTTTGAAGTTGAAATTTTGTGCCCCATAGGTTCCAGCATCAGGTTCCAGCGTACAGCCCTGAACCAGTATGCTAAAATGCCAAAGACAGATGCAAATAATACCCAGAGATAATTAGCTTTCGCTAAAGATGCTTTGATGACTTTAAAATCAAGCCCTCTTAAGGCAAGCCACAAAAAAAAGCCTGCAAAAGCAAGCGATATTACTATTGTTAGTATTGATTTTAAAGGATTCTTTGATTTTTTCTCCATGGATCAGGTTAGAAGATTTGTTTTTTCATCCGGGAAAACAATTTTCGGCTGGAAGACTTTTGCTTCTTCGGGGGTCATCTGCGCATAGGCAATGATAATAATGATATCATCACGCTGTACTTTTCTGGCGGCAGGTCCGTTCAGACATACTTCTCCTGATTTTCTTTTTCCTTTGATAACATAGGTATCAAAACGCTCTCCATTATTCACATTGACGATATAAACCCTTTCTCCCACTACCAGGCCGGCAGCTTCTATAAGATCTTCGTCGATCGTTATACTTCCAATATAATTAAGGTCTGAGGCCGTAACCCGTACCCTGTGGATCTTAGACTTGAAAACTTCTATTAACATACTGCAAATTTATTAATTTTTATTCATAAATCGAGTTTTTCAAATCATTTTAAAAGCACTGTAAATCACCCTATTTAATTTTGTATTACACAAGTTTTCAGGGCATTATTTATAAAATCAGCAAACATATCATTAAAAATATTAATAGTTTACACGGAATTCAGGATTTAATAAATGAAGAAAATAATATTAATTTTTTGCTAAAGTCAATACTCATAAGCATTTGGCATGATTTTAGTGAGCCGTAACGTAGATTTTACGTGAAAAGTGGAATTATCATATTTTAACTGTTTTCACCCAAAAGCAAAAATATTTTATAAGTTTTAATAAAATAATTGCACAATTAGAAAATAGTATTATATTTGCTATAATTACGAACTAACTTAATATTAAAAATTATGAACAAGTCTGAATTAATCGACGCAATCGCAAAAGATGCAGGAATCACTAAAGTTGCTGCTAAAGCTGCTTTAGAATCATTCATTGGTAATGTAACTACTACTCTAAAGAAAAAAGATGGAAAAGTTTCTTTAGTAGGTTTCGGTACTTTCTCAGTAGCTGAGAGAGCAGCTAGACAAGGTATCAACCCTGCAACTAAAAAACCAATTAAAATTGCTGCTAAAAAAGTTGCTAAATTCAAAGCAGGAGCTGATCTATCTAACGCAGTTTCCGGTGTTAAGAAAAAATAATCATTCAGATTAAAAAAATTCAAGGCTGTTTCTCATGAAGCAGCTTTTTTTTGTAACCTGTGGAGCTACAGGAATTTCAACATACCATCAATGCAGGAGGTAGGTAAAATTTCTTATGATGTTCCTGATGATATTCAGGCCGATGGAATGCCTTTATATTAAAAGCGGGCTAAAGCCCGCTCCTATTGAATTTTACATGATATTTTTGTCAGAGAAATCAGATTTAATCAGATGTGAATCGTTTTAGATATCCATCAAACTCTATCTTCCGGTATTTTTCAGCTTCCAATCTCTAAAAGATCTAGGGTGCCAATCGTGAAATTTTCCAGTCAAGGTCCTCCAGCTTATAAATGATCCTGTCATGAAGACGGTTGGGTCTTCCCTGCCAGAATTCTATTTCATAAGGTTTTGCTATATATCCTCCCCAGTTGGCTGGTCTTGGAACTTCACTATTTTCGTATTCTTTTTCAAGTTCTTTTAATTTTTCCTCCAGGAATTCTTTATTGGGAATTACCTGGCTTTGCGGTGAGACTGCTGCTCCCAGCTGGCTTCCTTTTGGTCTTGAATGAAAATATCCGTCACTCAGATTTTCAGCAATCTTTTCAAGATCTGCCTTAATGATAATCTGTCTTTCGAGGTTTGGCCAGAAAAAGCTGAGACAGGCTTTATGACTGTTTTCTATAGCCCTTCCCTTTCTGCTGTGGTAATTGGTATAGAAGATAAAACCTTCATAGGTGTATTCTTTAAGCAGAACCATTCTCGTCCTCGGACATCCGTCTTCTTCTACAGTAGAAACTGCCATAGCATTGGCTTCGGAGACTGTCGGGCTCTGGCTTGCATCCAAAAACCAGTCTCTAAACTGCTCAATTGGATTTTGTTTTATCTCACTTTCAATAAGTTGGGATTTCTCATACACTTTTCTTTTGTCGTGCAGGTTTTCCATAAATATTTTTTATTAAATTTGAGTATGAATTACTCATACAAAGGTAAAATATTAATTTCCACACCTGACATTTCCGGCGATATTTTTTCGAGATCGGTGGTGCTGATCGTTGAACATAACGAAAGCGGTGCATTTGGTTTGATATTAAACAAAAAGAATGGCCAGATGAGTAGTAAGTTCAAAAATTTTTTTGACTTCAAAATAGAGGTGTATGACGGCGGACCTGTCGAAAACGACAAAGTCTTTTTTATCGTTAAGGAAAAGAAAGTTACTGAGATCTTTTCTGAGATCAACAAGGATTTCTATATTACGGAAGATATTGAGAGTATCATCAGCGCTGTCCTTAGTAAGGAATTGAGTATTACGGATGTGAAAATCTTTTCGGGGTATTCCGGATGGTCTGCTGAGCAATTGGATGATGAGGTCCGGAGGAAGTTATGGACTGTTGTAGACGTCTATAATCTGGATTATACGCTTCCCAATGATCAGACCCTCTGGAAGTCGATTATGCAGAATTTGGGCGGTGAATATTTACTTTGGGCAAACTCACCTGAGGATATTTCACTTAACTAACTGTATCTCTTTCTGATACACTTTAAAAACATTAACAAACTTTAAGAAGACGTTAACCAATTTTAAAGAAAGAATTCACGTTATTTGAAAAACCAAAAATCACTACCATGAGAGGATTCAAATTACTTGCTTTATCTGCTTTTTCCGCTTCATTTTTATCATTTACCCCTATCAGCAAAAAATATATTGTTATTGATGCCGGCCACGGCGGAAATGATATGGGAAGCGTGTATGGGAAATTTTCTGAGAAAGAAATTACTGTAAACATCGCTAAAGAGATTAAGAAGCTCAATGAAAGTCAGGATCAATATGAAGTTATTTTAACCAGAGATTCAGATGCTTATCCGACCCTTCAGGAAAGAACGGCTATGATTAATAAACTGAATCCTGAAATCGTTATTTCGCTTCATATGAACAGCAACCCTGAGAAAGAAACACTAAAACAGGGAACTGAAGTGTATATTCAGAACACTGAAAATTCAAAAAAGCTTGCTGAAAAAATTTCTAAAAAATTCGATGTCGCTAAAGTTGAGGAGCGCAATCTCCATATGCTGAGGGAAACAAAAGCTCCTGCAGTATTGGTAGAGCTTGGTTTTATGAATAATACCAAGGATAGAGAGTATGTAACCAGCGAAAAGGGACAAAAAGAAATCGCACAAAAATTCACAGAAATCATTCGTGAATACTAAATAAAGAAACAATTTCTGATCTGATCAGAATAAAACCCGGTAAAGGACTTGGGTACTTTGTTGTTTACCGGGTTTGTCAATTATTAAAAACTATTTTTCCAGCTTTCCACCATTTCTATAAAACGGGAGCTTTCAAAAGTCTTATTTCTTATTTTACCCACAGAAAATATACCTTTCTCATCGGAGATCATTAAAATCTCCTCCGCTTTTTGAGATTCAAAAGCTATAATTTCGTGTTCCTGAATATCTGCAAGATTATTTTTATGTAAAAAAGTGACAAAGTTTTCCATTAAAGGAGAGATGTATGCACCTTCAGACTGTTTGGGAACTTTAATTACGTTGCCTTCCAGAAACAATAGATTCCCGGAAGTTGTACGTGCAATTCTTTTATTTGGATTAAGCAGGATAACATCATCCAGGTCATTTTCCTCTGCATAAATTCCACCATAGATATTTTCAGGACAATGAACCCTGATATTGCTTAATAAATTATTATTGACGTTGATTTCTTTGGTAAGATCCATTTCAAGCGGTCTCTGATGAACCGTAAGAACATCATTCAATTCCGTCACTTCATAAAAATAAGATACAGAAGATTTTGAAACGGTTACCGCATCATTATTTCTGAAAACCTGAAAATTGATGATTCCATTTTTTATGCCTTTGCCATCGATAACATCTTTATGAAAAAGCGTCTGAAAAAACTCCAGCGTATAGGTAAGCGGAATGTTCATTCTCATCTTTCTCATGGAAGCCATCAGAAAGAAATAACACTCTTCATCCATGATCATTTCACCGTTTCTCACGAAGAAAGAAACCTTCACGGCGTCGCCCAGTAGGAACGCTCTATTCTTTACATTTAATCCGTCTGATGTAAAATATTGATTTTCCAATTTTTGATGTGATTTATTTATAAAAAAATAATGAACGATAAATCGTTCATCAGTTTTACCATTTAATAGCATCCGGCTTATGCCGCACCTAATTTTATTCTAAGGTTTTCTATAAGGTTTTCCCAGTACAATGCATTCTCTTCTTCAGAGCCTTCTTCACAGAAATCTGTAATATTAAGGGCTAAGTCTTCTGTAATATCGTCGATTGTGATAGTCATTTCAAAGAAATTTTTAGTCCCCTCATCTTCTTCCCATCTGAAACGTACGAAACCTTCAGGCTTATATCTTATCAAAGTGGCCTTTTCGGCAGGTCCTCCGCCCCAGCTAAAAAAGAAATCATCGCCTTTCTCTGTTACCTCATCCGCAAACCATTCAGATAACCCTTCCGCCGTTGCCAGATATTCGTATAAAATCTCTGATAAACAATGCATTGGAAATTCGTAATGGACTTTATGTTTCGCCATATAATCTTTGTTTTTATCGTCCCGCAATATATAAATTAATTTTTTTATTACACAAAAAAGCAATTACTTTTTTAAAGAATCTTCATGATATTTATCACTGGATTAAAATCTATATTGAATATTATTTTAAAGTTTAAAACAACCATGCAACACATAAAAAAAGGGTATAATTCGGGAGAGATCTGCTTGTTTAATCTTCGTTCAGAACATCAAGTATGATCTGGCATCCCTGTTTGATTTCGTCCACTGAAATGGTAAGTGGCGGTGAGATTCTCATATACTCATTTCTATAAAGCTGCCAGAATACAATCAGACCTTTTTCCATGCATTTTTTTGCTGTGGCAAGGGTATATTCGGGTGTTCCGAGATTAACGGCGAGCATTAAGCCTTTTCCATTGATGTTTTTAATCTTGGGGTGAACCAGAAGTTCCCGGAACAGCTTTTCTTTTTCAGCGGTTTCCTCCATAAGCCCGCTTTCCAAAACTTCCTTTAAAGTAGCATGACTCGCTGCAGCGATAAGCGGATTTCCTCCAAATGTTGTAATATGTCCTAATTTTGGAGAATGAGAAAGGGTTTCCATGATTTCTCTGGAGCTCATAAAAGCACCAACAGGGACTCCACCTCCCATTCCTTTACCCATTACCAGAATATCGGGTACAATCCCAAAATGTTCAAAGGCAAATAATTTACCTGTTCTGCCAAAACCAGGCTGAATCTCATCAAGGATCAAAAGTGCTCCGACTTCTTCACATCTTTTTTTAAGCTTGATCAGATAATCATCTTCAGGCACTAAAAATCCTGCTGCTCCCTGGATGGTTTCCAAAAGTACACAAGCGGTCTTCTCTGTAATCTGGCTAAGATCATTCTCATTGTTGAATTCAATAAAGCTGACCATAGGCAAGAGGGGGCGGAATTCTCTTTTATGGGTTTCATTTCCGGATACACTTAATGCACCGTGTGTGTTGCCGTGATATGAATTTTTAAAGGAAACGATCTCTTCCCTTCCTGTATAGCGTTTTGCCAGTTTCAGACTTCCGTCGATAGCTTCTGCTCCACTGTTTACCAGATAGGTGATTTCCAGAGGATCGGGAGTTGCTTCTGCGAGAAGTTTACATAGTGCTATCGGTTTTTCCTGTGCGTATTCTCCATATACCATGACGTGGAGATACTTGTCTGCCTGTTCTTTGATAGCATTTACAACTTTAGGATGTGAATGTCCCAAAGTATTGGCAGAAACACCTGCTACAAAATCCAGGTATCTCTTTCCGTCTGTCCCGTAAATATAGCTTCCTTCTGCTTTTTCAACTTCAAAACCTGCAGCAAATTGTGTAGTCTGTGCCTGATATATAAAAAAGTCTTTGTGCATTTCCATTGTTGCGAAAAATTTTCAGCAAAGCTATAAAACATTCATCAAACCTTACAATTATTAACCATAAAAAAAGACCAGCAGTAACTGGTCTTTTTAATTTATTTTTTAACCCTTTTAGGTTTTTTAGCTTCTTCTTTGGCTTTTTCTCTGTCAATGGCACTCTGTGCCTGATCAAACAGCTCATTATCCGCTGTATACTTTATTTCCTCATAATTAGGACTGTCTACCAGGATATCCTGCCACTTTCTGATCCGGTCTTTGGTATTCCAATTGAAATCTGAAAACTTCCTTTTCTCCGGTTCTATTTTACTCATGGGATAGGTATCTGCCACAGCTCCGATACTGCATGATACGATCTGTAATCCGCTTTCTTCAAACAAAGCACCAATGATTCCACATGTAGAAATCGTAATTCCTATTCTCTTTGGCTGTTTAGTTTCCTGATCTACATCGTCTACAAATACAATAGACTGTGCATTTCCAACTACTCTGGCTTCTTTAATCTCATTATTCTGATAATAAACGGTCATGAACTTCCCCTTCACCTGGTTAAATTCATCTTTAAGATTTAATGAATCCACTTTACTGATGGCAAAAGCATTTCCAATGACTTTAAGCGAGTCTATATTTTCACTTTGTGTATTGAAATAAGCTTCAACTTTATCACCAGTGACCTGTTTTTCACCACTCCAAAGAATTGGATCGGTATACATATGCATGATTCCGTCTGTTTCATTGAAAGCGATGGAATCTGCTCTCCCCTGTGCATTTGATTTGAAGACACGGGCTTTTTTAAATGCTCTCAGGAAACTTTTCTTTTTGGTTATATCTGCCGAATCCGGTCTCTGGTAAGAAAGAATTTTTTCTGCAGCAAAATAAACAGAATCTTTCTCCATGATTTTTACTGCATAAGGACCTTTGGTCATCATGGCAGAGTCTTTCTTTTGAAAAATTTCTCCATACCCTCCTTTGATGTATCTTCTTTCTATGGGATCATCAAGGGTAACATTTCCTGTCGCTTTACCGAAACCTGTGATATTGTTAAAATACATATCATCACCGGTCAGAATCTTATCGTTATAAAATATTTTGGAATTTTTATTCAGGAAAGCCTCCTTGGTTTCCATTTTGTACGTTCCTCTTTCTGTGTAAATACGGTTTTTCGGATTGGCACGGTTGGTGATTGTTGTCGGTCCAAAAAACTCAGCCACCTTTGTATTTTGGTTTTGTTTAATATTAGGACCTTCTATGATGTAATCAGGACTGTCGATTTTTACATTTCCAACAAAATCAATCATTTTGGTATTGAGGAAATAAGTAGCCGATTTGGTGTACATTACATTCTGCGCATCAGAAATTGTCCCTCCCGTATTGAAGTATGCCTGATTGGCAAGTCTGTCATAGTAGAGAATATCTGTTTTGATGGTCTGTTTAGGGTCGGTAAGCACGACATCTTTCTTGGCTACCCCTTTCTGGGTAACTCCATTATACTCCATTTCATGAGCTGTAATAACGGAGCCATCAGCATTCTGCAGTTTTGCATTACCAATTGCCTTTACAAGACTTTGATCATTATAAAGAATAACCTCATCGGCATAAAGAATCGATCCCTGATGTTCGATCTGAACATGACCAACCATATACTGGTTTCCCTCGTATTTGGTGTCTTTTTTAAATTCATCGGAATGGATAATCTTTACTTTATCTTCAGGCCGTACTACCGGTGAAGCTTTTCCTTTATTTTGAATATAAGGATCCATCTGCGTCGTTTTATTGTCCTGTGCGGAACTGAACGCAGAAATAAAAAATAACAGAAAAAGGATTATTCTCATCAATTAATCATTCTTAGTACCATAGAAATACAGCGAATGCGAATCAATATTTACGCCAAATGCTTCTTCAATTGCTTCTTTAATTCCCTGGATTCTTGGATCGCAGAACTCTATGATTTCTTCGATTTCTTTATCAGAGCCTTTTTTGTAGATGACCAAGTGGTCATGCTGTTTGTCAAAATAAGACTTCTCATAAGATGAAGAGGTCAATGTTTTTTCTCCAAACTGATGTTTACGGATCAAGCCCGCATCTAGGAAAATTTCAATAGTGTTATAAATGGTTGCTTTTGAAACATGATATTTCTTCTGCATCATCAAAAGATACAGATCATCCACATTGAAGTGGTGATCCATATTATAAATCTCTTCTAATATCGTATATCGTTCAGGAGTGTTTCTAAAACCCTTTTCTAACAGGTAATTTCTTAAAACATCCTTGATCAAGGCAATATTCTTTTCTTTTTGTATTGTATCCATCAAAAAAATTATCTACAAATTTATTGATTTTTATTTAAATAGACCTTATGGTTTGATGTCTGAAGTTTTAAGAGTTATGACGAAAGAAGCCAGACTGCTCAATCTTGTTATCATAAACCGTCAGTTCTGTGATCGGCGCTGATTCTACTTCTACGTTGTGCGACGACACTCCCCATGCTTTGAAATCATCACTTCCTATGTACTTCACAAAGTTGTAGATATTGAGTGTAATCTTCTCTTTTACAGTTAAAAGTATATCGTTAATATATGTATTATCTATAATCACATACTTCAGATCTGGTGGAATATTATGTGCTCTCAGAGATGGATGACTGCTTCTTGAAGGAATCGTTCCGTCTGCCATAAGATCTTTCAAAACCATATTAAAATAATCATTAATCCTACGGTCTACTTTAAATCCTAAAAGGAAATTCACTTTATACACAGTTCCCGGCAGAATTTCATCTACCGTATATTTGAAAGTATACGGATCTTCCTGATTGACAATACTTAATATAAAGTAATGATCTGCTCTTTTTGGCTGTTTTTTGATAATGGAATAGATGATTTTTGATTCTACTTCATCATTTCTTTTTGCACGGCTCAGGTAAGCAAGATTGGTTGCATATTTTGGAATACTTTCATCCAGCTTCATATCTTTCAGAATAGAAACATATTTTTCAATCTTCACATACTGAATAAAGTTGGCTTTAATCAGTCTACCATTATACCACGCGTACATGCAGACTGCTATAAATCCTCCCAGAACCATCGTTAACCAACCTCCATCAACAAATTTGATCACATTTGCATAGAAGAATCCTGATTCTAAAAACAGATACACGATAGCAAATCCTATGATAAAGATCTTATTGACTCTTGTCCGGCTCAGCCAGAATAATAACAGAATGGTTGTCATCAACATGGTTATCGTTATGGTAAGACCATAAGCTGCTTCCATCCGTTCTGATTTTTGGAAAAATATAACGACTACAAAACAGAAAGCCATAAGCCCCCAGTTGATTCTTGGGATGTACATCTGTCCTTTGATACCTGAAGGATACTCAATGTGCTGGTTAGGCCAGAAAGATATTGACATTGCTTCTGAAAACATCGTAAATGAACCTGTAATTACAGCCTGGCTGGCAATAATCGCAGCAGCTGTAGCCAGAATTACTCCCGGAAGAACAGCCCACTGAGGCATGATTCCAAAGAAAGGATTGACTCCGTTGAATACCTGATGATAATTATCCAGAAGCCATGCTCCCTGTCCCAGGTAGTTCAGAATAAGCATCAGTTTAACAAAAATCCAGCTTATTCTTATATTTTTTGCTCCGCAGTGCCCTAAATCTGAATATAAGGCTTCTGCTCCTGTCGTACACAGGAAAACGGCGCCCATGATCACAATAGCACTGGAAGAATGCGTGATCAGATTATAGGCGTACATTGGGTTAAAAGCTCTGATGATTTCGATATGATCAAAAATATGAACTGATCCAAAAATCCCCAGAACCAGAAACCATGTGACCATAATCGGTCCAAAAAACTTCCCGATGGAGGCGGTTCCGAATTGCTGTACAACAAACACCACGAACAGAATAACAATGGTTATGATAACTACAGGGGTTTCCGGATTGTATATTTTAAGCCCTTCAATAGCAGACATTACTGTTAAAGAAGGTGTAATGACACTATCTGCAACGAGTGTCGATGCTCCAATAATGGCGACGACATAGAGCCATTTTTTCTTAAGCTTCTTAACGAGTGAATACAGAGCAAGGATACCTCCTTCCCCTTTGTTATCTGCTCTTAAAGCTATGATTACATACTTCAAGGTGGTCTGAAGAGTCAGAGTCCAGATGATACAGGACAGTGCGCCCTCAATGTATTCATCAAACGGCATCGTGGATCCGTCCTTTCTTGCGTTAACGATCGCCTTCATTACATAAAGGGGCGACGTACCTATATCTCCGAAAACAATCCCGAGAGAAACTATAACGCCTACAAATGAGAGTTTTTTAAGGTCAAAGTGATGACCACCCTCTGTAACATCTGCCATATCAGCCAATTTATTTTTTTAAAAGCGCAAATTTATACTAATTTTATGACGCCAAGAATTATTCTTCATGAATATAATAAATGAAAAAACTTCCTTTCGGAAGTTTTTCTCTATAATCGCTATTTTACGTACATCGCTTTTTTGATTTCCTCTTTCACTTTTTCAAGCTTAGGGAACCATTCTGCAAATAATGCAGCTGAATATGGTGCAGGAGCATCAGGAGTAGTAATTCTCTTGATTGGAGCATCCAAATAATCAAATGCTTTCTGCTGTACCATATACGTAATTTCGGAAGATACTGAACCAAATGGCCAGGCTTCTTCTAAGATTACTAATCTGTTTGTTTTTTTAACAGAAGCTAAAACGGTGTCAAAGTCAAGAGGACGAACTGTTCTAAGGTCGATCACTTCTACAGAGATCCCTTCTTTCGCCATATCTTCAGCAGCCTGAATAGCCAGCTTCATGATCTTACCGAAAGAAACCAAAGTAACGTCTGTACCTTCTCTTTTGATATCTGCTTTACCTATTGGCAGGTAATATTCTTCTTCAGGAATTTCCATTTTATCACCATACATCTGCTCAGATTCCATGAAGATAACCGGGTCATTATCCTGAATAGCTGTTTTCAACAATCCTTTCGCATCGTAAGGGTTTGAAGGAACAACTACTTTAAGTCCCGGAACGTTGGCAAACCAGTTTTCAAAAGCCTGAGAGTGTGTAGCTCCCAACTGTCCTGCCGAAGCAGTAGGTCCTCTGAAAACGATTGGACAGTTCCACTGACCACCGCTCATCTGACGGATTTTGGCCGCATTATTAATAATCTGATCAATACCTACTAAAGAGAAATTGAACGTCATATACTCTACAATTGGTCTGTTACCATTCATCGCAGCACCTACAGCAATCCCAGTAAAACCAAGCTCGGCAATGGGTGTATCGATTACTCTTTTAGGACCAAATTCATCCAACATTCCTTTTGAAGCTTTATACGCACCATTGTATTCTGCAACTTCCTCCCCCATTAAAAAGATGGATTCGTCTTTACGCATTTCCTCGCTCATTGCTTGTGCAATTACCTCACGAAAAGTATATTCTGCCATATTTATTTGAAAAATTTAGACTACAAAAATAGTGTTTTTTTATTACTAACATAACAAAAAAGGCATCTCATTGAATGAGAAGCCTTAATATCTATTGAATTAAAAAGCTTTTTCTTCCGTCCTGCTCAGTTCTGTATAGTTTTTTCTGAGATCAGACAAAATTTTGCCATAAGTTCTTTTGTAAATCACATATATAATATAAAAGCTGATCAGCATAAAAAAACCAAATACAGCATAATTTCCCAATCCCGGAATCATACTCTCAGGATTTGTGTGGGAGGTAATATCGTGTCCTTCATTCCATCCGTCTTTGGCACCTGCCATAAAATCCCTGGTATAAAAATCAAAATGAATCAGGTTATCCAGAACAATCAGCAAAAAAGAAATCCCTGCATATCCGAAGATCAGTTTTCTCAGATTCAGAATATTTTTCATTAATGATAAAGAATTCTGTCCGGTCTTCAATCTTCTGAACAGCAATATCGCCAGAATTATACATCCAGAAAAAAGTATCATTCTGAAATATGGAAAATCAGCATTAAAATATCCGTATAGTGACCAAAGAACAATTTCTATCAGCCCAATCAAAAGTAAAACCTTAACCACAGAGACCGATTTATGCTTGATCATGGTATAAATTTCATTTTCGGAGTACTCCTTAAATTCTGTTTCTGCTTTATTCCAGTCTTTTTTCAAAAGTTCCAAATCATCCATATTATTTTGTGTTTATTTTGGTTTTTAAATTATTCTTTGCTCTGCTCATCTTCACTCTTGCATTCCCTTCTGTTATCCCCAGGATTTCTCCGATTTCCCTGTAAGATTTATCCTCCAGATACATCATAATTAATGCTTTTTCGACATCAGACATTTCATGGATGGCTTTATACATTCTTTTAAGTTTATCCCCGTCATCTTCATAGGTTTCATATTCCATCTTCAGTGAGGAGACCTCTATTTCAGCATGCTTCAATTCTTTTTTCTGAGGTTTTCTAAAAAGGGTTATTGCTGTATTAAGTGCCACTTTATACATCCAGGTAGTAAATTTAGCATCTCCTTTAAACCCCGGAAAGGATTTCCATAGCTGTACGGTAATTTCCTGAAAGAGATCTTTATGATCTTCGTCATTATCGGTGTATATCCTGCATATTTTGTGGATCAGCCTCTGATTGGGCTTAAAAAAATCAACAAAAGTTTTCTCCAGTTCTGTGGTCATACCCTATGAGTGGAAAGTTTTTATTTTCGTTACACATTTTTTACAAAAAAATAAAAAAAACGGCATCTCATTGCTGAAATGCCGTCTTAAAATTTTATTTAAACTTAATTAGTTTACTTTATCCCAAACTTGAGTTCTTCCTAAGATAGAAACACCCATATATCCTCTTACATTCAGTTTATCACCACTTTTTGTGATGGTACACTTGTACGTTTTACCTGTTTTAGGATCTGTAATAGTACCCCCTGTAAATTCATCTCCATCTTTTTTAAGACCTCTGATAATTTCCAGTCCTACGATCGGTTTTCCTTTTCTGTCATCTTTACATGCCGTACAGTTTGGATCTGCAGGCTTTATAAGCAACTGGGAAACTTTTCCGTAATACTTCCCGTCTGACTTCTTATAGATCTCTACCACAGATTTAGCCTGCTTTGTTTCATCATCTATAGTCTTCCACTTGCCCTCAATCTGTGCAAACGATAATACGCCAAACAGAGACAACACGAATGTTAATAATAATTTTTTCATATTTCTTATAGTTTTAATTCTGATATACGTTTTTTGTTATGTATCTATTGCTAAAAGTATAAATTAAATTTTAAACAGACAAAAACTTTTACTATACAAAGCATATGATAAGCCAAAAGGGCAAACATATCAATAATTATGTTTGCCCTTTTGGCTTAGCTGTTATGATGATTGAAAATTTAAGATTTAAGATTTCAAACACAAGATATGAGATATGAGACCTTTTACAGTAAATTTCAACAAGTATTAAAGGTTCGGATGCGGGGTTTAAACCAGTAGCTAAGTAACAGCAACAAAACTCCTAAACCCTAAAGATCTCCGACTCTCAAACTTACTTAAGTTTTCTGTTGATCACTCTATCCATATAATCCTGAAACCATGCTTTTGCAGTCTGCATTCCTTTTTCTATTTCAGGTGTTTTTAATTTACCCATCAGGTTATTTTCGAAGCCAAGGTCATTTTTATCATATACACCTATGATCTGTTTTCCATCAAAACGGTACATATGATCTCCGATGATAAACTGTTCTGAACTTCCGTCTGAATTCACCACAATAGAAGGATATTTTTTATCACTAACGACACTTCTGCCCCAGCTTCTGATCGGCTTATTGTATCCGATAAGATCTGCAAGCGTAGGGTAAATATCTATTTGCTGGGCTGTTTCAGGATTTACCCCTTTAAGGTTGTATTCCGGATTTGGAGAGTATAATATCAGCGGAACGGCAAAACGGTTCATTGCTTTTTCGTATTCACCATAAGCGATCTGGTTGGTATGATCTCCGGTAAAAACGAAGATTGTATTGTTGAACCAAGGCTGCTTTTTAGCCGTTTCAAAGTATTTTTTGATTGAATAATCAGTGTATTGCATGGGCTCATGCATTTCTATGGTGCCTTTTTTGAATTTCCCGTTGTATTTTTCAGGAATTTTAAAAGGATGATGTGATGATGCTGTAAATACGGTAGCCATAAAAGGTTGTTTCTTACCTACATTCTTGGCGAAATACTGCAGAAACGGCTCATCCCATATAGCCCACATTCCGTCGAAATCTTCATCGTGATTATATTCTGTTTTTCCGAAATAATGTTTAAAACCTAAAATATTTCCAAAGCCCAGAAAGCCCATCGATCCGTTCGGAGCTCCATGATAAAAAGAAGTATCATAGCCCAGATCATTACAGACAGAAACAATAGACTGAATTTTCTGATTGGAATAAGGGGAACTGGTGAAAGCATCTGTTAAACTTGGAATTCCTGCTAAAACACTGCTCATCCCATGAATCGACTGTCTGCCATTCGCAAAAGTGTTAGGAAAAATTAAACTTTGACCGGCAAGACTGTCTATGAACGGTGTGTAGGAAACATATCCTTTTATATTTTTATCTTTATTAAAGGCTCCTGAGTATTCTCTGCCAAAAGATTCCACGATAAAAATAACAATATTGGGACGGTTCTCCACTTTTCTGTCGTATATTTTATAGGGCTGAACATGATCTGTAATATATTTTTCGTCTACAAAATGAACTTCTTTAAAGTTGTTGGTGCCTAATGTTCTGAAAAATGAAAAGGTACTGTTCAAAACCACATTTCCCTGAAGTGGATTCACGACAAAACGGTTGGCATCAACTAAATTGATAGGCCTTGTACTATGCTTGAAGTCCCCGCGAATCCCTCCAATAGATAAAACAATTGTTGCACAAAGAACAATGACCGACCATATAAAATAAGGAATAAGCTTTACCGGTTTCTGTTCTGTAATCTTTACTTTTTTATATAAAAAGATCCAAAGAGCCATCAAAACAACAAACCATATCAAAACAAAAGGGTGCTGTCCTATGGAAACGGTGAACACTTTAAAAACATTAGATTCGTGTTTAGCGACGTCCAATGCTGTAGAGGTAAGTCTTGCCTGTGAAAATTTATAGTAAATAAAGTCTCCGAAATTCATGGCATAAGCGATTCCGTTGGTAACAAAATACAGCCAGAACAAAACAGTCTGATAAGCCTTTTTTGTATTGATAACTATCGGGATAAGACTCAGCAGAATAAATAAAGCATTCACATATAAAATCGCAGTGGTATCAAAGGCAGTGCCGTGAAATGCCAGATTGAAATAATCTGAAACAGAATCCACTTTGATGAGCTCTTTATTGAAATACCAAAACAGAAGTCGGGCAATCTGATAAAAAACGTATGCTAAGAAAATCCGGTATAAAAGGACCAGAAGTTCTTGTTTTCTAAATTCTTTAAAAAATTTCATTCGGCAAATTTACATCAAAAACATATTAATGTATTTTTTCCTTCATAAAATTTCAGTATAAAATTTGGAAAAACCCTACTTTTGTTGACATGAATTTCATAAAAAATAATCTTGCCAATTTATTGACCCTTGCCAATTTATTTGCGGGCTGTGTAGGTGCCATACATCTAATTTTAGGAGATTACCAGACCACGGCTATCTGTATCATTCTTTCGTCTATTTTTGATTTCTTTGATGGGTTTGTGGCCCGTGCGGTAAAATCAAACTCCAATCTTGGACTTCAACTGGATTCTCTGGCAGATATGGTAAGTTTCGGAGTGATTCCCGGTCTTACGATGTACAAAGCTCTGGAGCCATTCGGAAATGAATTTTTGGGACTGCACCTTCCTTTTGACATTAGTTATATCGGTCTGCTTGTGACTGTTTTTTCATGTCTAAGGCTTGCAATATTCAATCTTGATGAGGAACAGCGTTATTATTTTAAAGGATTGAATACGCCTACCAATACCGTATTGCTTTTCGGATTATATTATGCTTTCAAGGAAACAGGAACCTTTGGATTTTTGTTTGAAAATTCATTGTTTTTAGTTGCATTGACTGTTATCACATCATGGCTTCTCATCAGTCCTATCAAAATGATGGCGATGAAGTTCAAGTCGAAGAAACTGCAGGACAATTATCCTAAAATTATTTTATTAGGCGGCGGAATTGCTATTTTGATTATTTTTCAAATCGTAGGGATTCCCATGCTTGTTATTTATTATATATTAGTATCGCTGGTTTTTCAGAAACAGTTGGGCTAGATTTTAAATATCAGACATCAGATGTCAGACTTTAGAAGTTACCCAATCAGCACATTATTAAGTTAACCCATTTTCAATTTAAAGAAATGAATTTAAAACTCCATAAACCTCTTTGTATTTTTGACCTTGAAACTACAGGAACGAATATCGGAAAAGACAAAATCGTAGAAATCTGCATTTTAAAAGTAAACCCGGATGCATCCAGAGAAAGCAAAACCTGGCGTGTAAATCCGGAAATGCCTATCCCAACCGAATCCAGTGAGATCCACGGAATTTATGATGAAGATATCAAAGACGCTCCTACTTTCAGAGAGATTGCTCCAAAAGTTATGGAAATGATTTCAGGAAGTGATCTTGGAGGTTTTAATTCTAACCGATTCGATGTTCCTCTTTTGGCAGAAGAACTTCTGAGAGTGGAACTTGATTTTGATCTGAGCAAATTCCGATTGGTAGATGCACAGACGATTTTTCATAAAAAAGAACCCCGAAACTTAGGTGCTGCTTATCAGTTCTACTGTGGTAAAGTATTGGAAAATGCTCACTCTGCGGAGGCTGATGTGATGGCTACTTTTGAGGTGCTGGATGCACAGGTTGGAAAATATGAAGATATCCCGAATGAAATCGCTGCTTTAAGTGAATTTACGTTTCATAATAAGAACGCTGACCTTGCAGGATTTATCGGATACAATGATAAAACGGAACCTGTTTTCAACTTCGGAAAATATAAAGGCCAGGTTGTAAAAGCTGTTTTCCAAAAGGATCTTGGCTATTACGGATGGCTTCAGAATGCTGATTTTCCACTTTATACGAAGAAAGTCTTCACAAAAATTCAATTATCCGGTAAATTTTAAAAGATGTCAAATCTGGTTCGTTTTAAATTTTACGAAACTGCTCTTGAGGCCAACAGGGACAAACAGATCCTTGCTGAAAACGGAGTGAATGGCTTTATAGCCAACGAACAGCTTATCCAATCTGACTGGCTGCTTTCACAGGCTGTGGGCGGTATTCAGCTTCAGGTTTTTGAAGATGATCTGGAAAAGGCGAAGAAGATTCTTCAGGATTATAACGACAATGAAGCGTATTCACTGGAAGTAGAACATACCATCAAGGATCCAGCATTTGATTTTGTATGTCCGAAATGCGGATCCAACCATATTTACAGAGACGATAGAGCAACGAGTTTTTTTGGCATCTCAATTTTGTCAAGCCAGAAGTTTGTATGCTATTACTGTGGCAATGAATTTACACCCTAAAATATTTTTAATCCTAATCTGTGATAAAAATTAAAAAAATTCTTTTATATATTGGTATTGGCATAGTTTCAATTCCAGTATTTATCGCAGCTTATTATTTTATAGCGTGGGGACAGAATGAAACGGATCCTAATTTATCTAAGAATCCTGTTTATAAGTCTTTCGATAAACAAAGACACAAAACAGTTTTCGAAGAAGAATCGGAAGGCGGACAATCTAATAATCTGATCATTAAAACAAATAGTGGTACCAGTGAAGAATTTTACACCTGTTACATTAATGACAATAAACTGTTTCTGGATATCAAATTTTCAGCAGGAGATGGTTTCAGCGGTGGAGGCTATGAACTGAAGATTGTAAAGAACAGACATCAACTTTCCCCTTATCACTACACCGATGTCATAAGGCCATTTGATTTCCTGGACACAGGAGATTATTATAAAGTTTTAGACAGCCGTCTTGTGCTTGATAAAGATTCTTACAAAAAGGGGGACACTATCTTTGGATACACAGCGTTTAAGATTCAGAACAGGTATGGTCCTGAAAAATATTTTGAAGAAGGAAAAGGATATTTTAAAGCCATAGTCAATTAAATAATTAAGAATTATGAAAATCATTTGTATAGGAAGAAATTACAGCGAGCATGCGAAAGAACTAGGAAATGAAATTCCTGAAAAACCTGTTATTTTCATGAAACCTGACACAGCGGTTTTAAAGGGAAATGATTTTTACATTCCTGAATTTTCTGCCGACGTTCACTATGAGCTGGAAGTCGTTTTAAAAATATCAAAAGGAGGGAAATATATCCAGAAAGAAGCAGCTCATAAACATTACGAAGAGATCAGCCTTGGAATAGATTTTACGGCAAGAGATCTTCAGACTGAGCTTAAATCCAAGGGGCTTCCATGGGAACTGGCAAAAGGTTTTGACGGTTCTGCAGTAGTAGGAAACTTCTTCAAAAAAGAAGATTATGATCTTGAAGGATTACAGTTTTCATTGCTTAAAAATAAAGAAGAAGTTCAGGATGGCAATACAAAAGATATGATCTTCAGTTTTGATGATATCATCGCTTTTGCTTCTCAGTATTTTACCTTGAGGGTTGGTGATCTTATTTTTACAGGTACCCCACAAGGGGTAGGAAAAGTTGAGGAAAATGATGTTCTGGAAGGTTATCTTAAAGATGATAAAATTCTTGATATTCGAATATTATAAAAACTTAAATATAGAAAAGCAGTCCTATTTTAAGACTTCAGGACTGCTTTTTATTGTACAGTTGTTATTTTCCAAATAATCACGCAAGCTCCCTTTAACGGAGTCAACAAGCACATATCTTTTTTTGTAACCGGATCTTTTTTCTGATTTTATATCGGTGATATTTTTTCTTGAAGTTACTGACGGTAATACGTACCAATTATTTCCCAGGTCCTTACCTCCCATTTCTTCCCAAAACTCGTTATACGAAAAAGGAATTGCATGCAACAAAGGGATATGGATAAAATGTTTTCTGTTTTGGGCCTGACATTTCCCACCTATAGCATTGATGGATGCTATATCAAGCGTTTTACAAAACTCCTGCAACATTTCAATCAAAAAAGCTTTGGGCCTTACTCCATTCATCAATTTCTGGGCTTCTTTTGTAACGTAAATACCATTTACAACAGGCCTCCCCTGCAGACACCCGATTCTGCAAAGCCATCTGTTATTTTCGCTTTTTTCTACAGCAAAAGATAGGGAAGCTACATTGCCATCAAGGTGATCCATAACCAGAGACAAAACCAATTCACCTTCCTTTCTGTATCGATCATTGTAGCCTATCATCAACTTTGCCGGCAATCCGTTTTTTAAAGCAAACTCGCATATCACATGATCTTCACCCCATATTATTTTTTCAATTTGTTTGTCGTATATAAAATCATAGGTATCACAAATAATTTTTATTCTTTGATGAATGGAATATTGGGTTGAAAGATAAACCTTAAATGGTTTTAAAAATAGGCGGGGTCTCTGGGAGAGAACTTCTTTGTATCTGTCACTTTCTAAAATTTCAAACCAATATCTGGAAGGCTTATGATTAAGTAAGGTTAATACAAAACTTTTGTACTGCTGCTTACGCTTATACTTTTTCCTCTCATTATTGAACGCTATTTCTGCAAACTTCCATGCTTTGATGCTAACCTTAAACATTAATTATAAATTCAATCATAAAAACAAATTAAATCAAATTAAACAAGTAAGCTGATTGGTTTTTATTAAAATAAAATTAAATTCACCTAATTATGACTATTACGCACCAAAACAGATAAAACACCCGTTAATGCAGTAAAATAAATAAAACTAAACTGATTTATCTTCAATTCACAGATGATTAAATTTCGGTTAAAAAAAATCAAACCCCTATTTCTTATCTCTTATGATGATTAAGTTGAAAAAATACATACTGCTGAATTACAGTTTTAAGTAGTGACCCATGACTAATAGGGCAGTTACCTATTAATATTATAAGTTATTTAACATAAACTCTGTCAATTTTTTCTTATCTTTAAAATAACAAAATTAGAGGTCATGATAAATATTGTACTACCCGTAGATTTTGGGGACAAAACAGAACAGCTTGTAGAGGGAGCCGTAAAATTTGCAAAACAGTTAAACGGCAGAATCTTTTTGATTCATGTAGCGCCATCAGATATTGGTTTTGCTATCGGTGATATGGGATATCAATATTTTCCTGAAGTAGAAGCTAATGAGATCAGAGCTGAACTGGTAGAACTCAACAAAATCGAACAAAGGATTATTGCCCATGATGTGGACTGTGAGCATCTCTTAAAACAAGGGATTGCCAAGGATACTATTCTGGAATATGCAAAGGCTAAAAATGCTGATTACATCGTAATGGGATCACACGGAAGAAGTGGTATCTATGATGTATTTGTAGGAAGTTTAACCAAGGGGCTTACGAAAGATTCGCATGTTCCGGTACTGGTACTTCCCATCCACGACTAAAAAGTTACATTTTAATTGTTAATAAAAAAACCGATCAGACCTAAGTCTAATCGGTTTTTTACTATATAACCAATTAATTAACCTTCTTTTTTATAGATCTTTGGATCGTAGTAAGGGTTCTTACCCTCAGTTGGAGAATAATAGTCTTTATCTTTATCACCACCAAGTGTTACTACCAGTACATAGCACCAATAAGTAAACAATACGCAGCAAACGATAAATAGAATCCAGTTTAGAACATTTCCAAATGAATCAAAAAAACCGAAGGTCCATTTGAAAACTTTACTTAAGAATAACCAGAAAGACGTCATTATTTTCCTTTTTTAAATTAACTTTGTACAAATTTATAAAAAATGTTTAAATTACTTTCAAAAGAAAGCAATATTTTTTCAATTCCTGTTTATATTGGTTTTCTTCTTTTAGTAGTTATAATATTTAACATACTGAATTTCAATACTTATGAAGCGATTATTGCCGGAGTAACTTTCTTGGGAATTGCTCTGGGATATTTTTGTTTTCACAGCATTGCGCTCAATTACCAGACGCATTTGCCATTATTTCTCTATACCTTTTTTATTTTTGGTCTTTATCCTGGAAATTTGGATCTTGGAATTGCCGTTTCTTTGCTCACCAATTCTTTCCTTCTTCTCCTTTTGACGAGTGCAGATGAAGATATCAGAAAGAAGTCTTATGTACTTGTAGGAGCCATCGTTGCATTGAATTTTATTTTCCTGCCAACTACCTGGCCTATGGCTCTTTTCGTGATCGTTCACGTTATAGCTACTTCTCAAAAAATAAGCTTAAATCTGTTCAGATTTCTTCTGGGAACTGTATTAATTGCATTCTGTTATTTCTCTGTCATGTTCTTTTTCAGTTTTACAAGCTGGAATATTGATTATTTCCCATTTGGAAAAATGAAACCGATGACAGATTACACTGATCTGTTTCCTTTGATTCCTATTATCCTGATGTTGATTTATGCGGTATATGACCATTTTACAAACTATAATAAGAAAAGCCCGATAAGCCGATATAAATATACTTTTCTGCTTGTCTTTTCACTGGCTCAGCTGGTGACTATTATTCTGTACATGAATAAAAACTACGAATATTTACTGCTTCTGGCATTTCCTGCGAGCATTATCCTGAGCAGGATGATGAGATTCTTGCCTAAATACTGGATGCGGGAGGTAAGCTTATGGCTTATCATTGTGAGTTTGATTGCTTTTAAAGCAGGTACGTATTTTGATTTATTTTAAAGATTATGATTCAGATAGACGATAAATTGATTTCAGAGGATATATTTTCCGAAGAATTTGTTTGCAACCTTTCGAAATGTAAAGGTGCATGCTGCGTGGAAGGAGATGTAGGAGCTCCGCTAGATAAGGATGAACTTGAGATTTTAGACAGTATTTTTGATAAAATAAAGCCTTATCTGACACAGGAGGGTATCAAAGCCCTTGAAGAACAGGGAACATGGACTACAGATCCACAAGACGGAATGTACGTTACACCCATGGTAGAAGACCGCGAATGTGCCTATGTAACTTTCGACGAGAAAGGAATAACGAAATGCGGTATTGAAAAAGCTTATGAGGATGGTGCTGTAGACTGGCAAAAACCAATTTCCTGCCACCTGTACCCTATCCGTGTTACAGAATATTCTACTTTCACAGCTTTGAACTACCATGAATGGAATGTTTGCAGTGATGCCTGTGCTTTGGGAAAAGAACTTCAGGTCCCTGTGTATAAGTTCCTGAAAACACCTCTCACCAGAAAGTATGGGGCAGAGTTTTACGGCGTTTTAAGTGAAGCTGCCGATGAATGGAAAAAAGCCTATGGCTCTTAAACAAATAATAAAAACCGCAGACTAATCTGCGGTTTTCTTTTATCAATTATTCTGAAAAATATTATTTAACGACTGCTGCTCCTACCACTGTAGGTTTTGCATCAGCCTTTTTATTATTTTCCCATCCGTCTTCCGGCATCAGAGTCGCTATAATTTTTCCTTTTACAAGGTATTTCTTAGCCACATCCTGAAGGTCTTTCACGGTAAGTGCTTTTACTTTTTCCTGATAGTTCAGGATATCATACTTATCACTTCCATCCAGTTGATTTTTAGACAGTGAATTCAGCCAGAACATATTATCCTTAAGTTCTGTTTTGTTATCGTTATATTCCCCTTCTTTGTATTTATCAAGATCTTTTTGCTCAGGACCTTTGTCGATCAGTTTCTGAAGTTCAACTACTGCAATTTTCGTAAGCTTTTCTGCATTTTCAGGTCCACAAGGGAAGCTGATGCTGAAATTATAGGCACCGTAAGGAACTTTATTCATGCTTCCTCTGGCACCACCACCATAGATACCGCTTTCGTCTTCTCTAAGCTTCTCTATAACTTTGATTGTAACTACTTCTCCAAGAGCCGAAAGAGCCAAAGCTTCTTTTTCGTTGTAAGGAGTTTCTCCGCTATAAGAGATTGTCACCAAACTCTTCGGATCTTTTCCTTTTTTGTACACTTTAGAATAATCACCGGTCATCTGTCTGTAGCCTGTATCTTTGAAGGTGGAAGTTTTTCCTGATGTCGGAAGTCCTCCGATATACTGAAGTACCTGTTCTTTAAATTTGGTTTCGTCAATATTTCCTACGAAATAAAACTGGAAGTTTCCGGCATTGGCAAATTTCTCTTTATAGATATCGTATGCTTTTTTATAATCTGTATTGGCCCAGTCTTTTTCCATTGGGAACAGTCCGATGAATCTAGGGTTCTTTTGATTCATGAATTTTGCATGCTCACTGGAGAAATAAGCCTGAGGGTTGGACAAGAGATTATCCAGCATCGCCGACTGCTTTTCTTTATACGCATTGAATGCTGCAGGATTGTAATTCAAATCTGTAAAATAGGCATAGGTAAGCTCCATAGCAGTCCCTAAATCTTTCTGGGAAGTTCTTCCCGAAATCCCTTCAAAGTAAGGTCCAATCATAGGATTTACACTCAGCTGCTTGCCTGCAAGGTAGTTGGTAAGATCAGCTTTTGAAAATCCGCTTACTCCTGCTTCTGACAATGCCGCAAAAGCAAACTGGGTTTTGATGAAATCAGCGTCAGAAATAAGGGAGTTTCCTCCTAAACTTCTTGCTGAAAATACAATTTCATCATCCTTGAAATCTGTCTTTTTGAAAGTCACTTTAGCCCCGTTGCTCAATGTCCAGGTCGTAGTTCCCAGTTTGGCATCTGTTTCAGTTTTAGCAATTTTCGCTTCTGATTTGAAAGGCTTTACTAAATTCTTGATGGCTGCTTTCTCTTCATACGGTTTAAGATCTGCCATTTTTACAGCTTCAAAAGTGTTGATAACCATAGCTTCTGTTGGCATTGTAATATTGTCCTTTTTAGGCCCGGTCATTACAATTACCCTGCTGTCATCTTTCACCATTTTCTTGATCACCTCATTGGTTTGTGCTAAAGTAACTTTTGGAAGGAAGGATTTGGTATCTTCATATTCCCAGGCAATTCCAGGCATTGGCTCCTGCTCCAGGAAGTTTCTCACATATTCGTCTACCAGCATATCGCTTTCCGTTTTATCACGGTTGTTGTATGATCTTTCAAGATTAGACAGCATCTGTGCTTTTGCTCTGTCAAGTTCAGACTGGGTAAATCCGAATCTTTTTGCTCTTTCGACTTCTTCCAGCAAAACTTTCAGCGCACTCAGCTGATTTCCGTCCTTCACCATAGCAAACCCCTGGAAAGCTTCCTTGGTTCTCGCATACGTTCCTCCATGATATACAGATCCGTAAGTAAAAGGCGGATTGTTTGAGTTGATCAATTCCTTTAACCTGTTGTTCAGCATTGAAGTGGAAAGCCCCTCTATAATCGTCTGATTATATTGTTCAACGGTCAGGTCCGGCTGATAAGCCTCCGCATCTTTCATGATAAACTGTACCATAGAATTGGTAGCATCGGGATCAGTCTCTATGGCTACCAATGTTTCTTTGTGATTAGGCAGGTCAAATACTTTTCTTTCTCTTGGTTTAGAAGGATTCTTATATTTACTGAAGTTATCTTTAATTTTCTTTTCAACTTCGTCTACGTTGATGTCTCCCACTACAACAATCGCCATCAGATCCGGTCTGTACCATTCCTGATGGAATTTTCTGATCACATCGGGTTTGAAGTTTTCCAACACGTCTTTTTACCAATCGGAAGTCGGTCTGCATATTGTGATTTGTATAATAATTTCGGAAGGTATTTATCTGCCATTCTTTTATCCGCACCGAGACCGAGTCTCAATTCTTCAAGCACAACGCCTCTTTCTTTATTGATCTGCTCATCAGAAAGTGTTGCGTTAAAAGCCCAGTCTTCCATTACTTTCAGTCCCGCATCCAGGTTCCCTGGCTTATCTAATGGAACAGGAAGCATATATACGGTTTGGATATGCAAATAAAATTTCCAGTATAAGTTAAGCTACATTTTGATAAATTTCGTTTTGATTATTAAATTCTTCTATTGTTTTGTAATTTAGGGTACTGTGACGTCTTTTTTTATTGTACCAGATTTCAATGTATTCAAATATTTCCATTCCCATTTTTTCTTTTGTTA
>NZ_JPRI01000009.1 GCF_000737765.1 Chryseobacterium vrystaatense
GAGAATTTGAGCCCATTCATAAACGATGGATTATAGAACGTACTTTTTCTTGGTTTGATAATGATAGAAGATTATGCAGGAATTATGAACTTCTAATGGAAAGTTCTGAAAACATGGTCAAATTATCTGCCATAAAATTATTACTCAATAAAATTTAAACAGCCTCTAAGTAAATATTTGTATTTGGTATGGAGTATTTCTGAAAATAATTATTGGTTTAGGCATCATTTAGAAACTAAAAATTCTGATTTAAAGAAAACCGATGGTGCTAAAGAAAGTAAAAGACTTTATAATATTAGAAGTTTGAGCTCTTTGTTTTCTTTAAATCCAATAAAAGTCAGATTGAATCATTTAGGAGAAATTACCAAAATAGGAGAATAATAATTATGATCACCCGCTCAATCTACATCGGCAATCCTGCTTATCTTAAGCTCAAAGACGAGCAAATGTATATTTTAGAACCTTCCACTAAAGAAGTGAAAGGTAAAGTTCCGGTGGAAGATTTGGGGTTGCTCATGTTGGATCATTTTCAGATTACCATATCACATCAATTGATCCAAAAAATGATGGGAAATAATGTGGTTGTGGTCAGTTGTGACGGCCATCATCTACCACATGGAATTATGCTTCCGTTGTATGGGCATACTGAGCATTCTGATCGGATAAAAGACCAATTAGAAGCCAGTGAGCCACTCAAAAAACAACTTTGGAAACAAACCGTGGAATCTAAAATTGAAAACCAAAAAGAAGTTTTAAAACGGTTCGGGAATTATTATGAACCAATGATTGATTATCAGAATAATGTGAAAAGCGGTGATATTACGAATATGGAAGGCATCGCAGCTCAACATTATTGGAAGTATCTCATCAGTCTGGATTTTCTGAGACAGCGTTTTGGAGATTCGCCCAATCAGTTTTTCAATTTCGGGTATTCGGTTCTCAGAAGTATTGTAGCAAGATCAATTGTTGAGACCGGATTACTTCCTGTCCTTGGAATTTTCCATAAGAATAAATACAACCCTTACTGTCTGGCCGACGATCTGATGGAACCTTATCGCCCTTTTATCGATTTATTAGTAATGCAATGGCTTGCAATCAACTCAGAAACTGAAGAATTGACTAAAGAATTTAAAGCTTTCATTTTACAGATTGCGACCAAAGATGTAAGAATAGACGATAAAACAAGACCTTTATTGGTTGCGGTGAAAACAACGGCGACATCACTGTATAAATGTTATACAGGAGAAAAACGACTGATCTCTTATCCTGAAATGATATGAATGCCGAAAGGTTTAATGCTTACCGGATTATGTGGGTTTTAGTATTATATGATTTACCGACAGAGACTAAAGCCAATATGAAAGATGCCAACCGCTTTCGTAAATCTCTGCTTGATGATGGTTTTACTTTATTTCAGTTTTCAATGTATGTAAGACATTGCCCAAGTCGTGAAAATGCGGAAGTTCATATTAAAAGAGTGAAGTTTATGCTTCCAAAAGCCGGAAAAGTAGCAATTATGTGTATCACTGATAAGCAGTTTGGAGATATTGAAATATTCTTTGCCAGAAATAAAGAAGAACCACCTCCAACTTTTCAACAGCTTGAATTATTCTAAATTTTGAATCCTAAAAATAAAAACAATCTGCTGGTTTTCAGTAGATTGTTTTTTGAGGCTGTGACTAATCACGAAGATAATAATTTTTGAAAGCAATTCACAACATCCAACCTCTTGCCGTTTCAATACCGTTAGCTGTGATCAATCACTAAGATAATAATTTTTGAAAGAAATCCATAAATTATTAACAGAAGTATTTTCTTATTTTGATTACTGCATTTCAGTGTCTGCATCTGGGAGTCTCAACCTTACACTATACCTTTTTCAATTATTCCCTTTAAATTTTTATAGTCAATATTTAATTTATTTCAAAAAATAGAATAATCTTAAAAAGCTTTTAACAGACAATTTTTCTGTTGAGAAAGATATTTTTAGCCCCCAACAACTTCGTGTTTTTTCTTCTGTAATTAAAGATTTTAAATAAAAATTTTCATTTCTTGATGTATGTTAAGATGATAATTAATATGGTTTTTATATTTTTGAAACTTAAATTTAAGATTTTAATTAAATTTTTCTAAACAACAAACAATATGAAAAAACTTAGTGTAATTGCATTAGTAGGAATTGGATTGCTTGCAGCATCATGTAATAAAGACAAATCAGCACAGACTGCGGCTACGGCTACAGAACAGAAAGTAGCTGAAAGTAAAGGTGAAGTTTTGCCGGTTGATGTAGCGACTTCTGTGGTAAACTGGAAAGCTTTTCACAAAGGAGGTATGGCTCCTCGTTGGGGAACGCTTAACGTAAAGTCGGGAGATCTTAGCATTGAAGGAGGTCAGCTGACTGCCGGAAATTTTGTGATTGATATGAACTCTATCAAAGTTGATCCTGCTTCTGTAACAGAAAAAGATAAAAAACCAGCAGATTTAGAAGCACACTTGAAAAATCAGGATTTCTTCAACGTGGAGAAAAACCCTGTTTCTGATTTTAAAATCACAAGCGTGGCAGACTTAAAAGAAGCACCGGCAGATGCAATAGCTGGAGCTAATAAAACGGTAAGCGGTAATCTTACTTTACTGGGAAAAACAATGAATGTAACGTTCCCTGCTAAAGTGGATGTAACAGATAATTCAGCTGCTGTGAATGCTAAATTTACAGTAAACAGAGCAGATTGGGGAATCAAATTTGGTACTTCAGAATCAGATCCTGCAGAATGGATGATCAGCAAAGACATCGAGATTGCAGTGGATGTAAAGGCTAAAAAATAATTGTTAGATACAATACATACCGTAGAGCTGCTTTTTTATAAAAGCAGCTTTTTTTATGGAATGTAAATGGTTTTTGAGTACATCAGGCAGCTCACAATTCATTACTTTTGCACCTATGATAATGATATATGTTCTCCTGATCATCAACCTGCTTACTTTTATTAATTTTGGATGGGATAAAAGACTTGCTGTCAGGCATAAAAGAAGAATTCCAGAAAATACGCTTCTAGGATTAACTTTTATTGGAGGCACAGCAGGAGCTGGTCTGGGAATGCTGCTGTTCAGGCATAAAATTTCAAAAAAATCTTTTTTGCTGAAGTTTGCGGGAATTATTTTGATTCAGGCATTAGGCATCTGTTTTTTTGTAAAATATTGGATGGATTAATCATGAAAACCTAATGGTAGCTTCTTAATCTTCAATTTAAATAGATTGATAAAAGATTCAATTTTAAAGCTTTAACAGGGCAGAGTGGTAAACACACTCATTATGAAATTGTTAATTAATTTATATTCTTGCTTATTATTCATTAGAAATCACTATTTTTGCACCCGTAAAAATCATTCATGCAAAACATTAGAAATATTGCGATTATCGCACACGTTGACCACGGGAAGACGACTTTGGTTGACAAGATTATTCATGCTACAAACATTTTCAGAGAAAATCAGGAAAGTGGAGAATTAATAATGGATAATAACGATCTTGAAAGAGAAAGAGGTATTACCATTTTATCTAAAAATATTTCTGTTACTTATAAAGACGTTAAAATTAATGTAATCGATACTCCCGGTCACGCCGATTTTGGTGGGGAAGTAGAGAGAGTTTTAAAAATGGCGGATGGAGTAATCTTATTGGTGGATGCCTTTGAAGGGCCAATGCCTCAAACAAGATTTGTACTTCAGAAAGCTTTGGAATTAGGATTAAGACCATTGGTTGTTATCAATAAAGTTGATAAACCAAACTGTCGTCCTGACGAAGTTCATGACCAGGTATTTGATCTGTTCTTTAACCTTGAAGCTACCGAAGCACAATTGGATTTCCCAACGTTCTATGGTTCATCTAAACAAGGTTGGTTCAATACTTCATTAGAGCAGACAGACAATATTTTCCCATTATTAGATGGTATCTTACAGTACGTTCCGGAACCTAAAGTTGAAGAAGGAAACTTACAGATGCAGATTGTTTCTCTGGATTTCTCTTCTTTCTTAGGAAGAATTGCGATCGGAAAAGTGATCAGAGGTGAGATCAAAGAATCTCAGTGGATTGGTCTTGCTCAGGCAGACGGTAAAGTTTTAAAAGGAAAAGTAAAAGAACTTTACGTTTTTGAAGGATTAGGTAAGAAAAAAGTTACAGAAGTAAAAGCAGGTGATATCTGTGCTGTTGTAGGTTTTGATGCTTTCCAGATCGGAGATTCATTCGTAGATCTTGAAAATCCTGAACCATTGCCAAGAACTGCAATTGATGAGCCTACATTGAACATGACATTCTCTATCAACAATTCACCTTTCTTCGGTAAAGACGGTAAATATGTAACTTCTAACCACCTGAAAGAAAGATTAACAAAAGAATTAGAGAAAAACTTAGCATTAAGAGTTGAACAAACTGATGATGCAAACACGTTCCTGGTATTCGGTAGAGGTATTCTTCACTTGTCAGTTTTAATTGAAACGATGAGAAGAGAAGGTTACGAAATGACAATTGGTCAGCCACAGGTTATCCTGAGAGAAATTGATGGAGAAAAATGTGAGCCTTATGAATCTTTAGTAGTTGACGTTCCTGAAGAATATGCTTCAAGAGTAATCGACTTAGCTACTCAGAGAAAAGGTGACCTTCACATTATGGAAACTAAAGGTGAAATGCAGCATATGGAATTCGAAATTCCTTCAAGAGGTTTGATCGGATTGCGTTCTCAAATGTTGACAGCTACAGCTGGGGAAGCTATTATGGCACACCGTTTCACAGAATACAAGCCTTTCAAAGGAGCTATTCCTGGAAGAAGTAATGGTGTATTGATCAGCAAAACTCAAGGACCGGCTACAGAATATTCTATTGCTAAATTACAGGATAGAGGTAAGTTCTATGTGGATCCGGGTGAGGAGATTTATGCAGGTATGGTGATCGGTGAGCAAAACAAGCCGGGTGACTTAGTGGTAAACATCGTTGAAGCAAAACAGTTGAACAACATGCGTGCTTCCGGAAAAGATAAAGATACTGGAGTTGCTCCAAAAATCTTATTCTCTCTTGAAGAATGTATGGAATATATCCAGGGTGATGAAGCTATCGAGGTAACTCCAAACTTCATCAGAATGAGAAAGAAAATTCTTTCTGAAGAAGAAAGAAAAAGAGTAGAAAGATCAGGAAAAGCTTAATAACTTTTTTCTATATAAATCAAAGCCCCGAATTTTCGGGGCTTTTTTTGTTATTTAGGAAGCCCTTTTCTCAGATTACAAATTTAACTTTTACATTATTTTGTGTTTTTTGGTTATTTATTTAAATAATCTATTTTATTTTAGATGTTTTAATTAGGATAATTTATTTATTTCATTAAAATACACTAACTAACGATTGTTAGTGTTTAGATTAATTGTATGTTTGTTACCAAGTGATACGAACTTAAATAAACATACAATGAGAAAATTTTTATTTCTATTTTCCCTTGTGGGAACATTATCCCCAGCTCAGACAGCGGCTCAAGCCGATGCCAGGGTAGAATCTGATACTATGTCATTTGTAAAGCCATCCGCTCTTCCGAAAGAAGTAAAAGAAGACAGGGTAAAAGTGAACTTTTATGGATTTATAAGAAATGATATATTTTATGACACCAGACAAAATATAGGTGCTGGTGAAAATATAGTCCCTTTATATCCAAGAGACCGCCTCCTTGATGTCAATGGAAAAGATGTCAATAATGCTTCGAAATTTCACATGCTTTCAGTTATTTCAAGGGTGGGAATCAATGTAAAAGGACCTGACGTACTTCATGCGAAAACGGCAGGAATATTAGAAGCTGAATTCTTTGGCTCTACCGAAGCCGGGATCAATGAACTGCGGCTTCGACACGCCTATATAACTCTTGATTGGGAGAAAACACAGTTGGGAATAGGGCAGTACTGGCATCCATTGGTGATTTTAGACTGCTTACCCAATGTGGTCAACTACAGTACAGGTTCTCCTATCTTTGCACTTAACAGAAATCCTCAGATAAGACTCACGCAAAAAATTACTGATCGGTTAAAAGTAATTGCCGCCATTAATTCACAACGGGATTTCACCCCCAATACCTCTCCTTACAGAGATAGCGGTATGCCATCCTCTCATCTTCAGTTTCAGTATAAATCACCAAAATTTGTTGCAGGTATAGCAGGGCAATATGAAGTTCTTCGGCCTCAGTTATCCTCAGGAACATCTCCTGTAGTAAATAACAACAGGTTAAAGAGTTTTAGTACGCTGGCCTATGCCAGAATAATTACTAAACCCTTAATGATTAGTGCCTCTGCCATGATGGCTCAGAATGCAGCTTCATTTGTAATGCTGGGGGGCTTTGTTGGATATTCGGTACCCGGCGAGGCAGACCTTTTTCGTACAATGAATACCCAAAGCGCATGGATCGATTTTCAACAGCTGACAAATAAGAAAGTTACATTTGGTTTTTTTGCAGGAATAGTGAAAAATCAGGGAACAAATGATCCCATTGATGGAAGAGCTGCTGCAAGTTACGGAGTGACTTCATCCTGGGGGGCTGTTTCGGCAACTCAGGGTGGAAGAAGTGTGGATCATCTCTGGCGTATGGTTCCACGTGTAGACTGGTCCCTAAGCAATGCCATCAAGTTAAGATTTGAAGTTGAAAATACAGTGGCGGTTTGGGGCGATGCCCAAAATACCGGCAGAGGAATCGGAAATGAGTTTACCGCAAAAAATAACCGATTTCATCTGGCGACCTTTTTTATGTTCTAAAATTAAAATAATAAAAAGCTTAAGTAAAAAATAATATGGATACAATACAGACAAAACCAAAAAATAATATACTGACCGTAATTATTGCTTCATCTGCAGGAACTCTGATTGAATGGTATGATATGTTTCTTGCGATAATTCTTGCCGGTTCTCTGGCTGTTAATTTATTTCCCGCAGAGGGCTCACACTTTTTGGAAACACTTGCAGTAGTCGCATCATCATTTATGTTCAGACCCATTGGTTCTCTTATATTCGGCAATATTGGAGATAGAATAGGAAGGAAGTATTCTTTTCTCATTTCATTAATTTTAATGGGGGCTTCAACATTTTTGATTGGGTGTATTCCCGGCTTTTCAAGTATTGGCTGGGCTGCGCCAATTCTCCTTTTGATCTGCAGGTTGATGCAGGGGCTGGCCATCAGTGGTGAATATGCAGGGGCCGTCATTTATGTAGCAGAACACGCTCCAACGAATAGAAGAGGATTTTATACGGGATTTATTCAGGCTACTGTTCCAATAGGTCTTTTGATTTGCCTAAGTGTTATTTTTATTACAAGAAATAGTATGAGTGAAGAAGATTTTACCCGCTACGGCTGGAGAATTCCATTCCTGTTAAGTTCTGTTTTGGTAATTTTAAGTTACATTATACGTAAAAAACTTCACGAAAGTCCCGTGTTCGAAGAATTGAAAAAAGCAGGAAAAACCAGTAAATCACCTGTAAAAGAAGCTTTTACGACAAAAGGGAATGTGAAGACAATGCTAAAAGCTATTTTTGGAGGTAATGCTGCGCAAAGTTCAGTCATGCAGACCAGTCTTTTTGTGACGTTATTTTTTATGCAGCGTGCAGTAAAGCTGGAAGAAACTACAGTTTTGATGATCACTGGAGTTGTAACACTTTTTAGTGCTTACTTTTATCAGTATTTTGGTGCGTTGAGCGATAGAATCGGGCGGAAAAAAGTTTTGATTGGCGGGTTAATTTCAAGTCTCATCTTAATTCCAATTTCTTTTTACCTTTTTATGGAAATAGGAAATCCGGATAGGCTTACAACAGTACACGAGATAAGTAATATAGCGGTTTTACAGATAATGGGAGTGAGTTTTCTGCTTTCTATAGCAGGAGCTGCTACGTATGGTCCACTTGGGGCATTTATGCTTGAAATCTTTCCAACAAAAATACGATATACAAGTATGGGTTTTGCTCAGAATATGGGAAATGGTTTTATAGGTGGTGCGACAACATTCGTAACAGAATTCATTAAGACCTCTTTCATGGTGAGTGCTGTACTGGCTCCTTTTATCGGATTGATTTATCCGATATTTCTTGTAGGCTTGGCGATTATTGTCAATATCCTGTTTATTCCTGAAACCTACCGGACAGATCTTACAGAAGATCATAAGGATGATGCTGGTGAAAATCAGCTGCATACGATTGATTCAGGTAAAGTTTAAAAAATACAGAGTCATCCTGAACAGTCCAGATATTTTTATTTGAAAAGTTATTTTTAGTAAAAAAATAACTTTTCAAATTCGGATAAATAATCTTTATATCATTAGTTTTGCATTTTAATCTCCCAAAAATAAATTAAAAGTAGTTGCACACGATGAGAATGAATATTATAAAGCTTACTGTTTTAACCGGAGTCTTTGCATCATATGCCAGTTGCTCCGTACAGAGCAATACCGTAAAAACAGCGACGACAAAAAGTACAACAAAGTCAAACAGCAATATATCAAAGCCTAAAGAGACTACAACCGCAGCAAAACCTGTAACAACAGTACCTCCCACTGATGAAAACTTCAGAACTGTTCTTCCGGAAGTCAAAAGAGAGTTTCGTGGTGCATGGATTGCAAGTGTAGCCAATATCAACTGGCCATCAAGAAATAATTTGACGGTTGATCAGCAGAAAGCAGAGGCAATAAGCATGCTTGATATATTGAAAGACAATAACTTCAATGCAGCCATATTTCAGATAAGACCTTCAGCAGATGCGCTGTATACGAGTAATATAGAACCCTGGTCGTATTTTCTGACCGGGCAGACGGGAACTGCTCCCTACCCGAATTATGATCCTCTTCAGTTTTGGATTGAGGAAGCCCATAAAAGAGGCTTGGAGTTACATGTCTGGCTAAATCCTTATAGAGCTCATCATTCAAACGGAGGTGCAGTAAACAGCCTTTCTATGGCAAACAAACTTTCCGATATTGTTGTTAAACTTAAGAACGGGATGTACTGGTTTGATCCGGCTAATCCTAAAACGCAAGGGCATGTTTCCAATGTCGTAAAAGATATTGTCAAAAGATATGACATCGATGCAATTCATTTCGATGACTATTTTTACCCATATGCAACCTATAACAGAGGAGCTGACTTTCCCGATAATGCAAGCTGGAACGAATATCTGAGAAGTGGGGGGACATTATCCAGAGCAGACTGGAGAAGAGACAGCGTCAATAAATTCGTTGAGAGAATCTATAAAGAAATCCATGCTGAGAAAAATTATGTAAGATTTGGAATTAGCCCGTTTGGAATCTGGAAACCAGGATATCCGGCAGGAATTGTAGGATCCTCTCAATATGACGAATTGTATGCGGATGCTAAATTATGGTTAAACAAAGGCTGGGTAGATTATTTTTCACCACAGCTTTACTGGCCGATTGATTCAAAAGGGCAGGGTTTTGAGGCACTATTAAACTGGTGGAAATCCGAAAATACCATGAACCGCCATTTATGGCCGGGACTTAACACGGTTGAGATCAAAGTATCAGACCGCCCAACGGAAATCAAAAATCAGATTGAAATTTCAAGACAGATCTTAAAGAATGATGCCGGAGAAATTCACTGGAGTATTGCCGGACTTACAAAAAATCCTAATATGCTGCCTGTTCTGGTAAATGGTCCATACAGAGAAAAAGCATTAATTCCGAAAACACCATGGATCAAGACGGTTGCCTTGCAGACTCCCACGATATTTGTTGCAGATAATGGAACTTCTGCCAGAACCAGCTGGAGTAGCAAAAATATTGGAGATGTATTTCAATGGGTACTTTTCACCCAGTATAATGGAGTTTGGGAAACAGAAATCCTGACTTTGGATACCCTTTCAAAGGATATTCCGAAATTTAAAGACGGAAAAAGATTAAACGCAGTGGCTGTAAAAGCAGTGGATAGACTAGGAAATGAAAGTGATTATATGGCAAAGAAGGTAAAATAGGTGCTCAAAATCTATTAATCTAAAAGTTTAATGTTCTTTTTTTTTTTGAATTTGACAATAAAAGAGGTTAAAGTTTGAGATAAAAGGATTGTGTGAGAGCCCATTTTATAAAAGATAAAATCTTTATAGTCTGAGAAAGTGCGAAGAATAAAAGAAATCGCAACTTTACATTTAGCAAAAAAAATAAAAAACAGTTCCCCAAAAGAACTGTTTTTATTTTAGAATAACTATAAATTACTTGCTTAATTTATTTATAATCAATATTTTGTAACTTGTATTTCCGGCAATGGAATGAAATGGGAAACTGTATCGGACTCATTTTTGCATGATTATTTGCGTAATCACAAAAATATACCATTATGAATACCAACAGACTTTCCCCAACTATTGAAAAAGCACTTAGCGACCAGATGAACAAAGAAATCCATGCATCTCATGTTTTTCTATCGTATGGAATATGGGCAGATGACAAAGGATATCAGGGAATTGCCAATTTTCTTTACAGACATTCACAGGAAGAAAGAAACCATTCCATTAAATTCATGGAATATTTTTTAAATAGAGGTGGAAAACCGAAAGTTGATACCATTCCGGCCCCTCCTGCCGATCCGGATTCTTTAACGGCCTGTTTTGACGGTGTCTTTAAGCATGAAGTAGATAATACAACAGCGATTTATAAAATTGTTGATATGTCGTTAGAAGAAAAAGACTGGGCAACCTGGAATTTCATGCAGTGGTTTGTTCAGGAACAGATCGAAGAAGAAACGCTGGCTGCCAACCTGATCGATAAACTGAAAATTGCAGGAGGAGACAGAGCAACAGACGAATCTTTATTTACTTTAGATAAAACATTACAGGATGCCCCGAATGACGTTCCGCTGGCTCAGGATGCTACCGGAGACAACCCATAGAAAGCAAATTGAAGAAAAGAAACATTAAAATCTGTCAGAATTCTGGCAGATTTTTTTATTATGAATCTCCCTTTAAAATCACTATCTTTGCAGGCTGAAAGTTCAATGGTCCCAGTTGATAAGAAACAAACTTAAAACATAAGACCTTGAACCCTGAAACAGTATCATTGAACATTAAACTTTGAATTTTACAATATGAAATGTGGAATTGTAGGCCTTCCGAATGTAGGTAAATCAACTCTTTTTAACTGCTTAAGCAATGCTAAAGCGCAATCAGCTAACTATCCTTTCTGTACGATAGAACCGAACTTAGGAACGGTATCTGTACCGGATCAGAGACTGTTTGAACTTGAAAAATTAGTTAATCCTGAAAGAGTATTACCGGCGGTAGTTGAAATCGTTGACATTGCAGGTCTTGTAAAAGGGGCAAGCAAAGGAGAAGGATTAGGAAACCAGTTTCTGGCTAATATCAGGGAGTGTGAAGCAATTATCCATGTTTTAAGATGCTTTGATAATGGAAATATCATCCACGTTGAAGGTTCTGTAGATCCGATGAGAGATAAAGAAATTATCGACATCGAGCTACAGTTGAAGGACCTTGAAACAGTAGGAAAAGCTGTTGAAAAAGCTAAAAAATTCATCAAGTCAGGAAAGAAGGACGATATCCTGGTATATGAGACACTTCAAAACTTGGAGAAGTTTATTGAGGATGGAAAAAATGCAAGAGAATTCCCTGTAAATGATATGACACAGGCGATTATTGATGATATTCAGCTTTTAACCAAAAAGCCGGTTTTATATGTTTGTAACGTAGACGAAAACTCTATCAAAAACGGAAACGAATGGATAGGAAAGATCGAAACGATGGCAAAAAATGAAGGAGCAGAGGTTGTCGTATTAGCCGCGCAGATTGAAGCAGACATCAATGAACTGGAAACATTTGAAGAAAGAGAAATCTTCCTTGAAGAATTAGGTCTTGAAGAACCTGGAGTAAACCGTTTGATCAGAAAAGCATACGATTTATTGAAACTTCAGACATACTTTACTGCCGGAGTCAAAGAAGTTAGAGCATGGACTATCGGACAGGGATGGACAGCTCCACAGGCAGCTGGTGTGATTCATACAGACTTTGAGAAAGGATTCATCCGTGCAGAAGTAATCAAGTATAATGACTATGTTACTTACGGTTCTGAAGTGAAAATAAAAGAAGCCGGAAAACTTTCTGTGGAAGGAAAAGAGTACATCGTTCAGGATGGAGACATCATGCACTTTAGATTCAACGTATAAGAATATATTAAAGTTAGTTATAAAGAAAAACGCTTCAGGGTACTCTCTGGAGCGTTTTTTGTATACGACTTTCAAATTTGCTATATGAAATATGTATATCTGTTGATATTTACTTTATTGATTTCCTGTTCAAAAAATACAGAAGAAAAATGCTTCCTTACAGACAATGTATTTGAAAGCTATGTGGAAAAAAAGTCTTATTCCGTGAAACAAATTCTTAGTGATAAACCTGATTATCTCGAAATCAGAGATATGAAAGAATACAGAACATTTAAAAAAGACAGTACTGAAGCGCACACTTATGATGAAACTGCACAAAGTGAAAAAAAGTGGAAGGCTCACGCCGAAGAATTTAAAATGTTTCAGGAAAAATTTTCAGATCAGTTTGAATTTTCTGATAAACAGCAGGCAAACAATATCCTGTATGCTCTGGGCAGAAACAATTTAGGGTATTGGTTGTTGAAAATCGAGGATAATAAACCGTTTGCTTATTTTTTGGGAATAAGTTTCAGTCATTATTATATTAATAAAATTCAGGATAACCCTATAATAAAAAACGACTTTTTTCAGGTTGAAGGAAGCTTGGTGAAAATTGTAAAAGTTCCGGGACTTCCCGGATATGATGATTATTCAGCTATTGAAGACGGGAAGCTATTCAAAATCAGTTTAAAAGATTTAATGAAAGATTCTGATCATGATGGTTATAACGATATATTTGAAAGCAGCTTTGGCCTCAATCCAAACAGTAAAGATACAGATAGGGATGGTATAAACGATTTTGATGATTTGAATCCTATGTATAAGTCGGAGAAAAACAAGTTTACCCAACTGTATGAAATGCTATTGCCAAATTACCAGGAGAGCCTTAATTTTAAGAAGCTTCACTATTTTTTTGAAGTTTATAAGAGTGATTGTGATTATTTTCACCAGATCGATCCTGAATCCAGAGTCTTATTTGCCCCTGAAAATGAGAGGAAGCAGACCTATTACATTCAAATGACAGATGTAATAGGAGAAAGCATTTCAAAAATAAAAAAGGATAATAAAGATCCTGATCAATTTTATATTTATAAGGCTGGGAGCAGTTACACCAATGATTATTCTGTACAATATAAAAATGGTAAATGGCTGATAAAGATCGTTGGACAAACGGTTATTTAGAACAATCGTTAATACTCCTGAAAATAGAAACCGCCTGGAAGAGCGGTTTCTGAAAGTAGTATTTTTACTGCTTTATCAGGTATTAATCTATGAGTTCAGGGCGTGGCCTGCATTCTTCCTGAGCACAGCCTACATCGATTTTAATACAAACTCCTGCCGGAATCTGTTCGCATGGATGACCCATCATACACGGGCCTGCATAACAGTCGAGTCTGCCTCCAAGAATGGTCTTTAATTCTTTTTTGTTCAACTTTTTTCCAGTAATTAATTTTTGATTTTTCATGGAATTAGATTTTTATGATTTATACTAATGACGATAGTTTTCCGTTGTAGTCCGGTCTACATTCTGCCTGGGCGCAGTTTTTGGAAATTTTAGTACATGTCCCAAAAGGGATCTGTTCGCAGGGAGGGTTTGTACACAGAGTTTCCTGCGTCATACAGTTGAGCTTACCTCCAGCAATAGTCCTTAGCTCTTTTTTGCTGAGTTTTTTTCCGCTCTTTAATAGTATATTTTTCATTAATGTAAATTTTGGATTTAAACCAGAGGTTGTGGTCTGCACTCTTTTTGTGCGCAGGCTTTAGAGATGATAGTACATCCGTATGGATCTGAAGAAGGCTCACATACTGGAGTTGGGCAGAGAACCGGCTGTACACAGTTCAGCATACCTCCAGCGATAGTTTTCAATTCTTTTTTGCTTAATTTTTTCCCGCTTTGTAAGAATAGGTTTTTCATTGTTTTGATTTTTAATAAGTTAGTTTAACTAAAGTAGAGAAAATAATTGATATTATATCACTTTGTGTTGATAAAAATTAAAATAAACAACGAAAATGCTTTTAAAATATGAATTCTGTAATGACATCAATTTTGGATTTAGACCACAAAAAAATACCATTCCTTATGGGAATGGCATTTCATTTTTAAAGTTAGTCCAGTATAGACGGACGGCATTGAGGATCGGCGCAGCCTTTTGAAAAGATTCTGCATTGGTTGGTTTTTGGGTCGAGACACATCATTAAACCACCGGTAATGGTCCGTAATTCTTTCTTGTTTAATTTTTTACCTTTTTCTAAATTTTGATTTTTCATAATGATATATGGTTGATGTTTAGTTGAACTAAGGTATAAAAAATAAGAGCTGCATATCATTTTAAAATTTCCATTTTATTTCATTTTCTGAAAACACTAACTTCGTATATTTGAATTTTACAAATCGTCAGTTATGGAAAAGATTGCTCATGCTTCCCTTGAAGATTTTTATAAAGAGATGACTGCCAAGCTGGGAAAAGATCTGGAAAGTATTTTTCCGAAAGGACTGCATAAGGATATTGGACACTTTAATGTATTTGATATCCGACAGACGATCGAAAAGGTGAAGATGACTTCAGAAATGCCTTACAACAGGAGAAAGTACTATAAGATCAGTCTTATCAGAGGTCGGAACAGGGCAGAATATGCCGATAAAATTATCGCGATTAAAAAAAATGCCTTACTCTTTGCTACTCCCAAAGTTCCTTATCACTGGATTCCTGAAGATCCCGATCAATCAGGAAGTTTTTGTGTATTTACTGAAGATTTTTTTATTAAAGCACAGTCCCGGTTTTCATTGGAAGAGCTGCCGATATTTCAGCCCGGAAATATTCCGTTGTTTGAAATTGAAGATGACCTGGCTGACGAAATAGAAGGTCTGTTTACGAAGATAAAAAAAGAAATAGCTTCCGATTACGTTTTCAAATATGACCTGATCAGAAACTATGTTCTGGAGCTGGTTCATTACGGACAGAAATTACAGCCTGCTGCAAAACTTTCTGCTTCAAATGATGCTTCATTAAGGGTCGTTTCATTATTCATAGAACTTTTGGAAAGGCAGTTTCCAATAGAATCTTCAGAGCAGAGGTTGCAGCTGAAAACAGCGAAAGATTATGCTGACCGCCTTGCTGTTCATGTCAATTATTTAAATAAAAAGCTAAAGGAAAGTACCGGTAAAACAACCACCGAATTTATTGCCGACCGTATGATTCAGGAAGCAAAGATTTTGTTAAGACAGACAAAATGGAACGTTTCTGAGGTTTCCTATGCATTAGGGTTCGAGGAAATAGCTCATTTTTCCAACTTTTTCAAAAGGAAAACATCATTTACCCCGATGGAATTCCGTTCATGATTTGAATTGTGCAAATTTCAGATTGATTCGGGCAACTGCTCTCACGGGAGAATTTTCCAACTTTGTACCATTAAATATTTAAAATAATAATATAAAAGATGAATACAAAAACAAAAATAGCACTGGTAACCGGCGGAAGTCGCGGACTTGGAAAAAATTCGGCCCTTAAGATCGCTCAAAAAGGACTTGATGTCATTATTACTTATAAGAGCAGCAAAGAAGAGGCTGATGCTGTAGTCAGTGAAATAAAGGCCATTGGTCAGAATGCTTTTGCTTACCAATTGGATACCAGAGATGTGAAAAGCTTTGATGCATTTGTAAAAAACATCACCGATCATCTGGAAAGTGAAAGAGGAAGTTCGAATATCGATTTTCTTATCAACAATGCCGGAACAGCTTTATATGCTCCTATTGCAGAAACGACAGAAGAACAGCTGGATGATATCGTGAATGTTCATTTTAAAGGAGTTTTCTTTCTGACTCAGAAAATGCTTCCATTCATCAATAACGGTGGTGGAATTGTTAATATTTCTTCAGGTCTTGCCAGATTTGCCTTACCGGGTTCTTCCGTTTATGGCTCCATGAAAGGCGGTGTAGAAATGCTTACAAAATATATGGCAAAAGAACTTGGGGCTCGTAAAATCAAAGCCAACGTTATTGCACCTGGAGCTATCGAAACCGATTTCGGAGGGGGAAGAACCAGAGATGATGAAAATGTCAACTCAATGATTTCCAGTATTACGGCACTTGGAAGAGCCGGACTTCCGGATGATATCGGAGGGGTAGTGGCTTTCCTGTGTACAGAAGATGCAGGATGGATTACAGGTCAGAGAATAGAAGCTTCCGGAGGAATGTTTTTATAGAATAAGCTTCAATAAAAAAATACAACCAGTTCAAACAATGGACTGGTTCTTTTTTAGAGATACTTTACTATTTGTTGTTCTGGAATATCTCAGAGTTTAATTGGCTGTATTTGCCAATCAATGATCATCGAATCAGCTTCCTTTTTTACCTATCTTTAATATCCAGAAAGTTCATGCATATGATTAAAGATTTTTTTGACCAGTTCCCCTATATCCTCGTTGGACTTGAAGTCCTGTATCTTATAGGCATTATTTTTCTTGCCGGTAAAATTATCATGGATACCAGAAACACAAGCAAGACTCTGGCTTATATCATGTTGATCATCTTTCTTCCGGTGGTTGGAATTATTATCTACTTTGTTTTTGGAGTCAACTACAGAAAAAATAAATTTTACACTTTTAAAATAGAGCGGAACGAACAGGTTTATGAGGCTGTGAGTGCTTATATAAAAGAAACTCATTACAAAACACTGGAAAACCATAACGAAGAGATAGATCAGTTTTTGACAACGGTTAATTTTCTTTATAATGCAGGTCATTCTCCATTATCGCAGGGAAATCATGCGGAGGTACTCATCAACGGAGAAGGTAAATTTGAAAAAGTTTTTGAAGTTCTTGAAAAAGCGGTTCATCACATTCATCTGGAATATTACATTTACGATAATGACGAAATAGGAAACAGACTTGCAGATCTCCTGATCAAAAAGGCAGGAGAAGGAGTGATCATTCGTTTTCTCTATGATGATATGGGCTCGGGGAAAATAGGAAAGAAGCTTTTAAAAAGGCTGAAGACTGGTGGAGTAGAAGTTTCTCCTGTTAATAAGATCACCTTCAGGCTTCTGGCAAACAGAGTCAATTACAGGGATCACAGGAAAATCATTATTGTAGATGGTGCAGAAGTTTTTACAGGAGGAATTAATGTTTCCGATAAATATATAAATCCTAATCCTCAGCAATACTGGAGAGATGTTCACCTGTACATGAAAGGAGAGGCAGCGTTCTATTTTCAGTTTTTATTTTTCAGTAACTGGATATTTGCAACTGAGAAGGTTCCTGAGATTTCCCAGCTTTATTTTAAAAAAAGTAAGGAAGACGGTACTTCATTGATTCAGACTGCAGCCAGCGGACCGGATACCAAACCTTCGATAATGCTGAGTACTTCATCAGCTGTCCTTTCGGCTAAAAAAAGGATATACATCGTTACACCTTATTTTATTCCTGTTGAAACCGTACTGAATGCGATCAAACAGGCAGCAGTCTCCGGAGTGGATGTAAGGCTGATGGTTCCTAAATCGGGTGATTCCGTCATAGTAAATGCGGCTGCATATTCTTATTATGAAGAACTTATGGAGAATAATGTGAAGATTTTCTTTTACAAAAAAGGGTTTATACACGCTAAAACAATGATTATCGATGACAATTTTTCATCTGTAGGAACAGCGAATATGGACGTCAGAAGCCAGGAACTGAATTTTGAAGTCAATGCACTGGTTTTCGACAAAAAAATCAATGAGAAACTCCAGGACCTGTTTCATGAAGATATGAATGACTGCGAAGAAATTTCTCTGGTATCATGGAGAAAAAGGCCAAAATACAAAGTTTTCTTCGAACATCTGGCCAGACTGCTTTCTCCTTTAATATAAAGATTTATAATTTAGAGAGATGATCGATGGCTCTTTCTAACGTCTCCTGTTTTTTTGCAAAACATAACCTGATGACATGATCATTCCTTTTGTTTTTATAAAACGATGAAAAAGGAACACTGGCAACTTTATGATTGATAGTCAGTTCAGATGCGAAATCAAAATCATTCTTATCGGAAATTTTATCATAGGTAAGCGCCTGAAAATAAGTCCCTTCACAGTCCAGAAGGCCAAAAGATGTTCCGGCAAGACCATTTCTTAGAAAATCTCTTTTTTCCTGAAAGAAATCATTGAGGTAGTTATAATGGTCATCGTTTTTCATATATTCCCCTAAAGCCAGCTGTATAGGCGTATTCACACAGAAAACATTAAACTGGTGTACTTTCCTGAATTCATCGGTAAGATTTTTAGGAGCTGCACAATAGCCCGTTTTCCAGCCTGTGACATGGAAAAGTTTTCCAAACGAGGCAACAAGCAGACTCCTCTCTTTAAGTTCAGGATACTGGCAGATGCTTAAATGCTGTTTTCCGTCAAATACAATATTTTCATATACTTCGTCACTGAGAATAAGAATAGACGTACTTTTTACGATGTTGATCAATTCCTGCAGATCATTTTCCTTCAGGATTTTTCCGGAGGGGTTATTGGGATTATTAAGAATGATCATTTTTGTTTTATCACTTACCAGAGCTTTCACTGTATTCCAGTCGATCTCGTAATCCGGAGCTGTCATTTCAAAACGTTTTACAATTCCTCCGAAAAGTTCGACAGTAGGCTCATAGCAATCATAAGCCGGCTCAAAAATGATGACTTCATCGTCTTTTTTTACAAAAGTTGCAATAGCCGTGAAAATAGCCTGAGTACCTCCGGCGGTAACCGTTATTTCAGAATCCGGGTGATAAATAGCTTTATGGCTGTTTTCAATTTTTCTGGCGATCTCTTCTTTTAAGGGCATCATTCCTCCCAGCGGAGCATATTGATTGAACCCCTTTTTAATAAAGTATTCTACATGGTCCAGCAGTTCAGAATCCGGCATGAAATCAGGAAACCCCTGAGAAAGATTAATCGCCTCATTTTCGTTGGCCAGCTGTGTCATCTGACTGAAAATGGTAGTTCCCACATTAGAAAGCTTGGATAAAGGAAGTTGTATCATGAAGATCAATTTTGTTGATCCCAATTTAATTTATTTTTTGCTATCATCAAACAGTAGTCCACAAAAAAGGCTGTTTCTTACGAAACAGCCGTCTACTTATTTTGCTCTATTTAAAAGAGTATCATAGATTCTACTCTGTTGTTGACATAGCCAAGGATTCCCCAGAACATAACTGTAGAGCCTCCCCATCCGGAAAGAGATACTAAATGGCCTCTGAAGAATTTTTTATCATAGAGATGTTCCACCATGTAAATATGTTGTCTTTTGTAACATCCTATTTTATTGTTCCAGTTATTGAAAAACCAGAATCCCAGTGTAGGAACAAACGGAGACATAATGTATTTGTTGGAGCCATACGGCACAATATCGTCAAATACCTGCAGCCATCCCGGAGCGAAAGCTCCAAAATAAGTCTGATACTGTTGATTTTCAAAAGCATAATAGCTATCAGGAAGCTGTTCTCCGGCTTCGGCCATTTGAACCAAGCCATTCACTTCTGCATACTTCTGTATGGATTCGTTAAAGGCTTTGGTCTCACGGAATTTTAAACCGTTTTGATCACCGTACTGGAGGTATTTTGCTTCATTCGAGAAAGTCCTTACTGTGATTAAAGCAGACTGATCGGCTGGATTTTTCACCAGAGAAGCTACCGGAAATTTACCTTCCAGATCCGGGATCATATCAACCTGTTGGCCGTCTGAAAAATATTCCACCCTTACTTTATCGATGTCAATACCATCCTGAGCAAATTCTTCTCTGATTTCCGGTGGTGCATCCGGTAAATTAGAAGGATCAGACTTACTTAAAGCAGTTACAGAAGCAGCTGTTTCTGGTTCTCCAAGTTGTTCGTTGCTGTCGCGGCATCCTGATAAAAGGAAAATGCTTGCTGACAATCCTAAAATTGCAATGTTTTTGAGTTTCATAGTATATAGTTTTATGGTTGGTTCACTTTTGTTGCCGAGTGATAAAATGACAGATCAGTCCGGCATTTAGTTTTGAATAAAATTAAGAGGTTTAAAAATTCCCAACTATGTGAATTGGTAAGTGTGGTTATTTTTCTAATAAGTGTAGCGATATTGCAGTTAAGTGCAACATTTTGTGATCAGGTAATCGGATAACTAGAATGTATTTTATGGGAAAGCTGAGAAAACTCACTTCTTTTCTGGACAAAGGCACCTACATTTGTTATGATAAGAATAAAATAAACTTAAAATCTAATACCATGAAGATTACAAAAACTAAATTTCCAGAAGGATCTGTCTTATCCCGGGAAGAAACAGGATTCGATTACACAGACAGTTTTCAGGGAGAAGTATTGGATAATCAGGGAAACATCAGTACAGCAGAAATAAGCAAGGCCTTTTTCACCAGTACCCCTCAATGGGGAAAGAAAATGTTTGCTTTCAGAAACAATATTGTTAAAATGTTTGGACTGAAAACCGGAACAGACAACAGCAAGCCTCTCACATCAGATAATTTTAACCTTAAAGTAGGTGAGCAGGTCGGAATTTTTAAAGTATTTGACCAAACCAATAATGAAATTATCCTGGGAGAGAATGATAAGCACCTTGATTTCAGAGTATCTATTCTGTATGACAAAGCATCTGGTAATAAAGGAAACTTTCTGACGATTTCAACGACCGTAAAATACCATAACTGGATGGGAATACTGTATTTCCTGCCGGTACGTCCTTTTCACCAGCTCATTGTCCCTGTTATGCTGAAAAAAATGATTGGAAAATTGGAAAGCAGATTATAAAACAGGAAGACAGCGTACATCGTTCTTCAGTCGAGATTTTCAATCTTCTGCAGGAAATCGTTCTTTTTACGGACTGAAACATCGAGAACAGATTGGTCTGCCATGATCACTTGTCCGCCTTTACCCTTGATGTATTCTTTCAGATGAAAGAGATTGATCAGGTGTTTGTGATGGATTCTGAAAAAATTATATTTAGTAAGATGTTCTTCAAATTCATGAAGTGTTTTGGAGACAATGATCTTGGTTTTATCAGTAAGAAAAAATGTGGTATAGCTGGAATCTGCTTCACAGCGTATAATATCACTGATATTGGTTAATTTGAAACCCTGCAGGGTGGGGAGGCTGATCTTATTCTCATTAGAAGAAATACTTGACGAGCTTTTGCTTTTTTTGATGCTTTCCAAAACTTTATTGACCGCAACAATGAAATCCATTTTCCTGATTGGTTTCAGTAAATAATCTGCCGCACTGCTTTTGATCGCCTGAATGGCAAAATTTTCATATGCAGTAATGAAAATAATCCTGGAATCGATCTCTCTGAACTTTGAAAGAAGATCGAAAGCAGTTCCGTCTTTCAGCTGTACATCCAGGAAAATAATGTCCGGTGTGTTTTTGGAAAGATAAATATAGGCTTCCTCCACGCTTGATGCCTGAAATGCGGTATGGATATCAGTAAATTCGTTGTCCAATAGAAGAGCGATATAGTCTCTTCCGTCCTGCTCATCATCAATGATGCATGCTTGTATTTTGGTTTTCATAGGGTTTTATATAAAGTTTGATTTGGGTTCCCGGCCTTTGTTCCTTTTCATACAGATCACAGATCTCCAGTATGATATGAGTCTCAAAAAGCTGCCTGAATGTTTCAATTCTTTTCTGAGATAATTTTACTCCGAAAGAATCTGCACTGATCTTTTTTCCACTGCCTATACCTATCCCGTTATCTTCAATGATGACACACAAAGAAGTTCCGGTATGATCAAATGTAATCTGTATATTTCCTTTTCTGTCCCTTAACCCGGTGATTCCATGTTTTATGGCATTTTCAACAAAAGGCTGGATCAAGAGGGAAGGGACTACCCAGTTTTCATTAACATTTTTTGATATAGTAATCGAATACTCAAATAAATCTTTGAGTCTGAGTTTCTCCATATCCAGATATAAAGACAGATATTCAGTTTCTTCTTTGATCGGCATAAATGTTTTCTCAGAATAATGCAGTGTTTTTCTGATCATCTGAGCGAATGTTTCCAGGTAATTTTCCGTTTCGAGATAATCTTTTTTGTACAGCAAAAACTGGATAGAATTAAGACAGTTGTAGATAAAATGCGGATTAATCTGTGCTTTAATGGCCTGAAGTTCCAGCTCGGCAATCTTTTTTTCGTAATAAAGTGTTTCCAGTTTTTTATTTCTTTTTTTCTGGAAATAAGCAGTGATAAGAATAAACAGGGAAGCAGTACCAAGGCCGATCATTATCAGCTTGAACCACCAGGTCTGCCAGAATTTTGGAATGATCTCAAAGTGGACTTCCGTAAACGAATAAGACCGTTTTCCGTTGTAGCCGATCCCAAAAATTTTAAATGTATAACTGCCTGGTGGCAGAGCATAGAAACTGATCTTTTGGGAATTGCCGGTCTGCCAGCCGTCGCTGAGCCCCTCAATTTTATAACGGTAGCTTATCTTTCCCTGCGATGAAAAATCCGGAAAGCTGACATTGAATATAATATTGTTATCGGGTGTCTGACCTGTTAAGGGCTGACGAGTGTCAAAAATTTCTTTTCCCCCAACCACTACAGAATTGATGATCACTTTTTTGTTGATGAATTTCTTCTGGCTCATCAGATTTTTAATGGAAAGAATTCCCAGTCCTTTTGACGTTCCTATATAAATTGTGTCCCCTGATATGGTGCATCCGGCCACGACATTTGATGGCAGACCGTCGGTCTGGGTGAAATTATTGATCTGTATATCCGGTCCTTTTAGCTCAATTCTGCTCAGTCCGTAATTCGTACTTGCCCAGAATACATTGCTGCTTTCAATTTCCAGCTTTTTAATCTGGCCAGTAGGCAAACCCATATTTTCTGTAATTTTTCTGATCACTTTTGAGTTGTCAAAAAGGATGATCCCATTGAGATTGGTTGCTCCGGCATACAGATGATGACTGAGTTGCTTAACATCAGTAAAATAATATCCTTCAAGGAATAAAGTTTTCCTTTTTGTGACCGTATTTACTTTGTAAAGATCTTTAAAATTTCCCGCAAACAGGCTGTCCTTTGCATAAGGAAGCGCTGTATAAATTCTTTCTTTACTGAGGACATCCCTAAAAAGAGCTTTATGGTAATTGTATTCGATGAGTCCGTCAGAGGTACAGAGAAGAATCGCTCCAGGGTAGTAGGGCACAATGTTTTTCAAAACAAAACCTTTAAATACTTTTTTGTCTTTGAGTTTAGTGTTGTACTGGAAAAGATTCCAGGTAAGTCCGAATATCACTGTATTTCCTTCAGAAAAAATGGCTTTATGCTCTGTCTTAATATTTTTTTCAAAAACAAGGTCAGTTACCTTTCCATTACGGTAGATACCGCTTCTTGCTTCGTTGTAGCCCAGATAGATCCCCCGCTCATTTTTGGCAATGGCCGTAATGTAGGAGGAATTATTTTTGATAGGAAGCTGGATATAGTTTTTAAAAAAACGGTCAGCAATAAAGAAAAGCCCATTGTTACGGGTAGAAAACCAGGTATTGTTATCTTTATCAACAAGAACATCATTGATGATGTAGCTTTCCATCATTTTTACAGGATTGGAAAGTTCACTGTTTTCCACAACCGGCTGTTTAAAATACAGCACGCCTCCTTCTTCCAGACACAGCCACAGTCTGTAATTATTGTCCAGGACAATAAGGTGAATATCTTCCTGGGTGGTGTAACTTTTGATTTTCTTAAAGAAGAATTTATTGTAAAGTTTATAAATGTCAATGGTTCTTTTGTTTTTGAAAACAAAAATGTCCTGCTTTCTGAAGATGGATGTGTTTTTATCAACCAAAATATTGCAGGCCGTTTTCTTTTTAGTGGTAATGTTATAAGCCTGAATATTTTCTTTCCTTTCCTGATTGGACAAATACAGCATCTTGTCGGACATGCTGAGCCCGAAAACATAATAAACATCTGAGCTGTCGGTTTTAACAGCCAAAGGAATCCTGTTCACTTTTTCATCCCTGTACATATAAATATTGGCAGGATTATAGCTGGAATGCAGGTAAAGCGAACTTCCATCAATGTAATAACCCGGATTATGCTTGAACGACATTTTTTTCAGTTCGCTGTTGGAATCAGAGTTGATGATCTTCCCGTTTTTCAGATAAGCAAAATCATTCAGAAAAGGTGCCACAAAGATTTCTCCGTTAGGCAGAGGTATGCAGGACAGGACATCTATATTTTTTAAACCATTTTTGTTGCTGAACTGTTTAAATTCCTTTCCGTCAAACCGGAACATTCCATTATTACTTCCTATCCAAAGAAATCCGTTTCTATCCTGATTCAGCGAATAGGTATATGAATTATTCAGGCCATCCTCTTCATTATAATTGACCATTCCGGGAATTTGTGCAAAAAATAATGATGGAGACAGCAAAATGAAATAAAATAATTGTAAAAGAGTTATTTTTTTCACATGATATTGAATAATATGGTAAATATATAATTTGATTGATAATAATGCAATGGTTAAGATTGAATATTGAAAAAAATCAAATCGAAAAAATTCGGATATTTTTATACAATTTCGTACTTTTGTATGTTTGCTGAAATCATATATGTCACAAGAAATAAATCCAATCTACTCCGAAGATAATATCAGAACCCTCGACTGGCAGGAACACATCCGTCTACGCCCAGGAATGTATATAGGGAAGCTCGGAGACGGCTCCTCTGCGGACGACGGTATTTACATTCTACTGAAAGAAATTCTCGACAACTCTATTGATGAGTTCAGAATGAAGTCAGGGAAGAGAATTGAAATAAAGGTGGACGACGGGAAAGTTGCGATCCGTGACTTTGGCCGTGGAATTCCATTGGGAAAAGTAGTTGATGCTGTTTCCAAGATGAATACCGGGGGTAAATATGACAGTAAAGCCTTTAAGAAATCTGTAGGATTAAATGGAGTAGGTACCAAAGCCGTTAATGCACTTTCAGAGTATTTCCGGGTAAGATCTTTCCGTGATGGAAAAATGAAGATGGCAGAGTTCTGCCGCGGGCTGATTACCGAAAACTATGAGGAAAAAGATACTTCAGACCGAAATGGGACTGAAATTTCCTTTATTCCCGATGGTGAAATCTTCCTTCATTTCAAATATAGGAAAGAATATATTGAAAAGATGCTGCGTAATTACGCGTATCTGAATCCCGGACTGAAAATTATTTTCAATGGAGAGACGTATTATTCGGAGAATGGTCTTAAAGACCTGTTGGAAGAAGAAATGGAGAATGAAATTCTGTATTCCATTGTTCACCTGAAAGATACAGATATAGAACTGGCAATCACTCACTCTGACAAATCGCAGACTGAAACTTATTTTTCTTTCGTGAACGGACAGAATACCACACAGGGAGGAACGCACCTTAATGCATTCCGTGAAGCTTATGTGAAGACGATCCGTGAATTTTTCAATAAAAACTTTGATGCTTCAGACATCAGGAAATCCATTATTGCAGCTATTTCTATCAATGTAGAAGAACCTGTATTTGAATCTCAGACCAAAACAAAACTGGGATCTAATGATATGGGACCCAACGGACCTACTGTAAGGACTTTTATCATTGATTTTCTAAAAAGTAAACTCGATAATTTCCTCCATAAAAATCCTGAAATCGCTGAAGCTATTCAGAGAAAAATCCTGATTTCCGAAAGAGAAAGAAAAGAACTTTCAGGAATTCAGAAACTGGCAAGGGAAAGAGCTAAAAAAGTATCTCTGCACAACAAAAAACTAAGAGACTGCAGACAGCATTATAACGATCAGAAAAATGAAAGAAAAGGGGAAACCCAGATCTTCATTACCGAAGGAGATTCTGCATCCGGATCCATCACAAAATCCAGGGATGTGGAAACCCAGGCCGTATTTTCATTGAAAGGGAAACCTTTAAACTGCTACGGACTGACAAAAAAAGTAGTGTACGAGAATGAAGAATTCAACCTTCTGCAGGCTGCTTTGAATATAGAAGAAAGTCTGGAAGACCTCAGATACAATCAGGTGATTATATCTACCGATGCCGATGTGGATGGAATGCACATCCGTCTGCTGATGATTACATTCTTCCTTCAGTTCTTCCCTGATCTGATCAAGAATGGGCATCTTTATATCCTTCAGACCCCATTATTCAGGGTAAGAAATAAAAAAGAAACAAGATATTGCTATAGCGAGATTGAAAGGGTCAAGGCTTTGAATGAGCTTGGAAAAAACCCTGAAATTACCCGATTCAAAGGACTTGGAGAGATCTCTCCTGATGAATTCAAACATTTCATTGGAAAAGATATCCGCCTTGAGCCGGTGGTGATTGGTAAAGACCAGACCATAGATCAGCTGCTGGAATTCTATATGGGTAAAAATACACCGGACAGGCAGGTGTTTATCCTTGAAAACTTAGTAGTGGAAGACACAGATATTGACAGGAAAGAGATATTGGATGAAGCTGCAGGGTAAGAAACTAAACTAATAAACATAAAAACAAAAATGAGACTTAGCAACCGCAATAAAGCTTCAGTTTACAATTTTGTGCACACACTATTGTTGATGCTGGTGATATTTGGGATCGCTGCATTTTTACTGAACGAATACAGGTTTCATGCTGTAGGAAAAGAAAGTTATATATTTCTTGTTGTTCCCATTATTATGCTGGTGATTTTTCACCTTAACGGCAGGCAGATCTTTGAATATGACAGTGACGGAGAGGCACTTAATTTTAAAAACAGGAATATTATTCCTTTTATGGACAAACCTCTTCATGATGAGTTTCCCAAATATAAACTGATCAGTTATGAGGTAGTCAGTTTTTTCTTTGTTAAAAGATTGTACCTTACCATTTCAAGTAAGAACAGCGGTTCTACCATACTCAAATACGAAATATCTTATTTGAGCCAAAAAGAAGTAAACGATTTAAAACTCTCTCTGAATAAAGTAGTGAAAACGAATAAAGAGAAAAACGACTAAAATATAAATGACGACAGAAGAAAACTCGCATGAAGGTGAGAGCTTGAAAAAAGTTTCAGGACTTTATAAAGACTGGTTTCTGGACTATGCTTCCTATGTAATTCTTGACAGAGCAATTCCTTCGGTTTATGACGGGCTAAAGCCGGTTCAGAGAAGGATCATGCACTCTATGCGGGAACTGGAAGACGGCCGTTACAACAAAGTAGCCAATATCGTAGGAAATACCATGAAATATCACCCTCATGGGGATGCCTCTATTACAGATGCTATGGTACAGATCGGTCAGAAAGAACTCTTAATAGATACGCAGGGAAACTGGGGGAATATCTATACCGGAGACTCTGCTGCTGCTGCAAGATATATTGAAGCAAGGCTGACACCTTTTGCACTGGAAGTGGTCTTTAATCCGAAAACCACAGAATGGGCCAAATCCTATGACGGCAGAAATAATGAACCTATTGATCTTCCTGTAAAATTTCCTCTGCTTCTGGCACAGGGAGTGGAAGGGATTGGTGTGGGACTTTCTACAAAAATTCTTCCGCATAATTTCAATGAACTTATCAATGCATCGGTTGCTTATTTAAAAGGAAAGAAATTTGAACTGTTTCCGGACTTTTTTACTGCCGGTTATCTTGATGTTTCCGAATATAATGACGGACACAGGGGCGGTAAGGTAAGGGCCAGAGCCAGAATTACCCATACCGACAAGCATATGTTGGTTATTTCTGAACTTCCTTTCTCAAAAACAACAAGTGACCTGATTGATTCTATTCTGAAGGCCAACGAAAAAGGAAAGATCAAAATAAAAAAAATTGAAGATAACACTTCAGATACTGTAGAAATCCTTGTACATCTCCATAATGATGTATCACCGGACAAGACCATCGATGCATTGTACGCATTTACAGACTGTCAGGTAACAATTTCTCCCAATGCCTGCGTTATTGTAGGTGATAAGCCCATGTTTATGAATGTTTCCGATATTCTTAAAATGAATACGGAACATACTGTTTCACTGCTTAAAAAGGAGTTGGAGATAGAACTTCATGAGCTTCAGGAAAGCTGGCATTTTTCTTCACTGGAAAGGATTTTCATCGAGAACAGAATCTACCATGATATTGAAGAAGTAAAGACCTGGGAAGATGTTATAAAAACAATTGACAAAGGTCTTAAACCTCATACCAGGCATCTTTTAAGAGCTGTAACTGAGGAAGATATTTTAAAGCTTACCGAGATCAGGATCAAAAGGATCTCCAGATTCGATCTAGATAAATTTAAAGAAAATATAGCTGCCCTTGAAGGCAAAATAGAACAGGTAAAATACAACCTTGCCAATCTGATCGCTTATGCGATTGATTACTATTTAAATATTCAGAAAAAATACGGGAAAGACAGACAGAGAAAAACCGAGCTGAGAATTTTTGACACCATCGATGCGTCTAAGGTAGCGGTGGCCAATGAAAAGTTCTACGCCAATTTTGAAGAAGGATTTATCGGAACATCACTGAAAAAAGACCAGTACCTGTTTGACTGTTCGGATATTGATGATATCATTATATTCCGAAAGGATGGAACCATGAAAGTTGTCAAAGTAGATGCCAAAACATTTGTCGGAAAAGACCTTCTCAGCGTTGCTATATGGAAAAAGAACGATAAAAGGACAGTTTACAATATGATCTACCGTGAGGGCAGGGACGGACCATACTATATGAAACGTTTTTCTGTAACGGCAGTGACCCGAAATACAGATTATCCGCTGGCTTCTGATAAGAAAAGCTCTGAAGTTCTTTATTTCTCTGCCAATCCTAACGGAGAAGCAGAAACGGTAAGCGTACTTTTAAAACCTAATCCAAGAATCAGGAAAAATAAAATGGAAATTGATTTCTCCGACCTTGCCATCAAAGGAAGGGATTCCAAAGGAAATCTGGTGACCAAATATTCCGTGAAAAAGGTTGATATGAAGGAGGAAGGTGTTTCCACGTTGGCTCCAAGAAGGATTTGGTTTGATGATACGGTAAGAAGGCTGAATGCGGATGGAAGAGGAACTCTTCTGGGTAATTTCAAAGGGGATGACAGAATTCTAACCATCAATACAAATGGTGAGGTGAAGCTGGTTTCTTTCGATCTGGGCAACCGTTTTGATGATGAATATCTGGTCCTTGAAAAGTGGAAGCCTCAACAGCCGGTAACCTGTATTTATTATGATGGGGAAAAAGACATGTACTTTATCAAAAGATTCCTGCTGGAAAATACGGTAAACCTGCAAACTTTCATGCCTTCGGAACATCCGAAATCATTTATTGAAAATGTAATCGTAGCAAACGGCGCCTCTGCTGAGATTATCTTTGCTAAGGATAAAGGTAAAGAGCGTGAGCCCGAGATCATACATCTTGATGAATTTATTACGGTAAAAGGAATAAAAGCAATTGGAAACCAGTTTACGAAATTTAAAGTAAAAGCAATTAATATTGCCATTCCAGAACCTGTTGAAGAAGAACCTGAGGTTTATGAAGAACCGGAAACGGGAGACGGTATTGTAGATGACGACCGCACTGTGATCGGTGATTTGTTTGAAACCGACGAACCTGAAAACTAAGAATTATTATTATGAATATTTTAATCTTGTGTATTATTATTACAGCGATTATCAGTTTTGTTGCGTTTAACAATCCAGGTATTACTGAAAAGTATAAATTCAATGTGGGAGCAATTCTGCATAAAAAAGAGTACATCCGACTGCTTTCATCAGGATTTCTTCACGCAGATATTATGCATCTGGTGTTTAATATGCTGACCCTGTATTTCTTTGGACCTATTGTTATCCAGGGATTTGGAAATCTGGGATTTGTTATTATTTATCTAGGATCTATTTTGCTGGGAAATTTTCTCTCCATGTATATCTACCAAAAGCAACCCTGGTATTCTGCAGTAGGAGCGAGTGGAGGAGTTTCAGGAATATTGTTTGCTTCAATAGCACTGTATCCTCAGATTGGAATTTACTTTTTCTTTATTCCTATTCCAATTCCGGGTTATCTTTTCGGTCTTGCGTATTTTTCATATTCCGTTTACATGATGATGAACCCGAGACAGCACGACAATATAGGACATGCTGCCCATCTTGGAGGAGCTTTCCTGGGATTGGTCTACGCCGTTATTACAGCTCCGGATACAGCAATGCATAACGCGCTTTATCTGGGGATCATGTCGTTGCCTTTGATCTATTTGGGCTACGAAGTTTTTGTGAGGAAGAGAATAGGATAAAAGCTATCTTTACTTAAAATATCAAAACCAATGAACACATCAGAATTAAACCACTTCATCGTTGTATTAATCTATGGTTCATTGGTTTTGCTTTCTTTATTGAAGCTGTCCAACCCTTTACGCGTGAACAGAAAAGCCAATTTCTGGTTTGGAATATTTCTTTTTTTATGGTCAAGTTTCTGGCTTGATGAAGTGCTGACACTTGTTACAGATTCCCAGGTAGATGTACATTCCATTATTTCTGTTCAGATGATCCAGTTTCTGACACCGGTCATGTTTTATTTCAGTGTGTTATTTTATACCAATCCAACATTTAAATTTAAAATTTCAGACTTTAAATACCTGATTCTTCCGGTCATCTTTTGGGTTAATATTCTGTTACAGCGTTTCGGGGGATTTAAGGATAATACCGTTTTTAATGTTCTCTTTATTGGTTTAATTCTTTTCCAGGCCTTATTCTATACCGGTCTTTCATACTTCACCATCAGGAAACACAAGAAAAGGATCCAACAGTTTTCCGCCAACACAGAAGGAATCAATCTGAACTGGCTGGAATATATCACGATTATTATTTTCATCATCAATATTGCTTATGTAGTTTATAATTTGTCCTACGATTCCAAAGCTTTGAATTTTTTCATTAACGGAGCTTTTCTGGTGGTTATTTATTTTGTAGGTTATTATTCGCTAAAACAGAAAGAAATTTATCCTTTAGAAGAAAAACAGCGTGAGGAACTGATTTCTATTGATGAAGATCCGGAGACCGAAGAAATAAAGAAAAAACTGATTTCTGACGAAGAAGTAATAAAGATCAAAAAACAGCTGGAGGACATCATGGACAAACAAAAGCCTTATCTGGACAGCGAGCTTAATCTGATCCGTCTTTCTGAACTCTTATCTATTTCCACGCATCATCTGTCGTATGTGATCAATACCGGATTTAAAAAGAATTTCTTCCAGTACGTCAATGAATACAGAATCGAATTTGCCAAAAAACTCCTTAAGGATGTTCATAGCAAACTTTCAATTTTGGGAATTGCGTATGAATCAGGATTCAATTCCAAAACTTCTTTCAATACTACCTTTAAAAAACTCACCAATCAAACTCCTTCTGAGTATAAAAATGGTTCGGGTTTATAAATTTTAACGTTCGGTTATATTTAACATTCTGTATTTCAATGAGTTTTAGATCTTGTTTTTTATTTTAAAAATGAGTTCACTCAGATAATCCTGAACATTCCAGGAGTCTTTTGAGGATAGCTTTGTACCATAAAATTGTAATATGGATACCAAAGAATCATATGCTGTAGTGACGGGAGCGAGTCAGGGACTGGGAAAAGCTTTTGCAGAAAACCTGGCCAGCAAAAAAATCAATGTTATTCTGGTAAGTCTTCCGGGCCAGCATTTAAAAGAGCTTTCTCAGCAAATTGAAGAGACCTATCAGATCAAAGCTCATTATTATGAAGTCGACCTTTCCGTGAATGAAAATGTCATGAAACTCACTGAATGGCTGAACAGGTCTTTTGAAATCCATATCCTGATCAATAATGCAGGTCTTGGCGGTACCAAAAAATTTGTAGATGCATCGTCGTCTTATATCAATACGATCTTACAGGTTAATGTTGCGGCAACATCACTCATAACGCATCAGCTGCTTCCCAATCTTTTAAGACAGCCCAAAGCCTATATTCTAAATGTCTCCAGTATGGCCGCTTTCTCACCAATCGGTTTCAAAACAGTGTATCCTGCTTCCAAGACATTTATCCATTCCTTCTCAAGAGGTTTGCACGAAGAGTTGAAAGATACCAATGTCTTTGTAAGCGTTGTGAATCCGGGCGCCATGAAGACCAATGTAGATGTCTGTAAAAGAATTGAAAAACAAGGTGTTTTAGGTAAACTTACTCTTCTGGATCCAAATAAAGTAGCAGCTTACTGTATCAGGCAACTTTTTAGAAAAGATTCCGTTATTATGGTGAATCCCATCAGTTGGCTGGTGATGAAGATCCTGCCGATATGGATTAAACTGCCTCTCATGACCAGTGCTATTAGAAAAGAAATTGAAGCATGAAAAAAGTTTTCGTGACCGGAGCCACAGGGCTTCTGGGGACCAATACCATTATTAAATTACTACAATATGATTATTCTGTTATTGCTCTGGTGCGCAAGAAAAGCAGCTGGATGGGCGAAGAAAGCGAAACCCTCAAACTTATAGAAGGAGACTTATTCTCGGATATTTCGGAACACCTGCAGGAGGTAGATGCTGTGATTCATATGGCTGCAGAAACCAGTCAGGATCTGTTGCGTTATGAAGATTATAAAAAGATTAATTATGATGCCGTCGTTCATTTGTTTGCACAGGCAGCAGCTGCGGAAGTCGAAAGATTCCTGTTCGTAAGTACAGCCAATACGTTAGGATATGAAAATTCTGGTGTATTGGGAAGCGAAAATGATTCTCAGCTGTATCCTTTTACGCATTCTTTTTATGCGAAAAGCAAGCTTGAAACGGAGAATTACCTTTTACAGCAGAATAGGGGAACAAAGGTTGTTATTTTGAATCCTACTTTTATGATCGGAGCCTACGACCGAAAACCGAGTTCAGGGAAAATCATCTTTTGGGCATGGAGAAAGAAAATTGTTTTCTATCCGATAGGAGGAAAGAACTTTGTCCATGCAGAAGATGCTGCAGAAGGGGTTATTAAAGCAATTGAGAAAGGAAAGCATGGTGAAAAGTATCTGCTGGCTAATGAAAATCTCACCTATAAAGAATTTTTTGGAAAAATAAATACGATAACGGGAAATCAATCCTTTATGATTCCTATACCGAATTCAGGACTTGTCGTTTTGGGAATTATAGGAGATTGCCTGAGAAAACTAAATATAAAAACCAGTCTTAGCTCATCGAATATGAAAGCTTTAAGAATCAATAATTTTTACTCAAACCGGAAATCATCTGAAGAACTGGGGATTAGATATCAGCCTGTTGATAAGGCGGTTGAAGATGCGATTCGCTTTTTTGAAAGAGAAAATAATGAAGTTAAGATCACGAGACCCATATAAAATGATATCCCATTATATTTGTTAAAACATCAGGGATTAATTTTTCTTCTCAGAGTATAAATGATAAAAGATTTCTTAGATTTTTTTCGGTTTAATTTGATCCGCAAGATATTTGGGAAGCTTTTGTACAGCGCTCATCAGTTTGATGTTGTTGATCTTTTTCTCTCTTTCATTTTTAATATAATGATTGCAGCTCACATAGAAAAAATAGGATATAATTCTGTTATAATCATCCAGTGTTTCATCACCCATCATGGAAAGAAGCTGTGACAGAAATAATTCCCGGTCTTTAGATTCTGCAACCGCTCTTCCTGATCTTGAAATATTGGCATAATAATGATTGTTGGCGGGATTTTCTATTCTGAAAGAAGTCCCTAAAATCAGGTCGGGTACATTGATGTTAAGCGTTTCAAGTTCTTTGATATACGTCTGCCGTCTTTCTCTTGCATAGCTGGAGTCTGAGCTTCTGTCAAATCTGTCATTCATAATATCCAGATGAGATTTAAGGAATACAGGCCAGTTTGCAGTTTCTGCCGATAGCAAAGCTAAATATACGCCCTGCACTCTGGGAGAATTATCCTGGCTGCACAATCCTACAACATGCACAGACCTAAAATCATCAAGGAGCTTTTCTTTCTCAGTCTTAGATAGCTTTCTAATATTTTGAGGAATTCCATCGGGAAGTCTGCCTTCTTTGGCATCTTTTTTTAACTTGGGTAAAGAAGTATCAATAAGACAGTCGGAGTAGATGATCTGTCTGGAGTATTTGGGAGCCAGGGGAATACTTTTAAAATTATCCAAAAGATAAAAGGCTTCAATATATTCTTCGGAATATGAAGTTTTTTTGCTGTAAGAATACACCCATTTATTTTTTGCAGGTTTGGTGTACAGTTCTTTTTTATAGGGAATCTCTATTTCCATCCCGTAATCATCATTAACAGATATTTCTGTTATTTCTATGATATCTTTATCCTGGTAATTTTTTGCTTTGGACTTGATTAATAACAGATCCTTTTTAACCACTGCTTCCGGATATTTCTTCATGAAGTCATCAAAAGAAATATTCATATCCATATCTTTTTTAGCCTGTGCGATAAGGCCGGACTTTAGCACAACAGAATAGCCTTTGGTTTGAAGTTTAGAATCAAATACCTGGTTCAGATCACAGGTTTTATATTTTAAATTTAATGAATCAACAATTTTCCCAAGCTTATTCATTGTCTCTTCACCATAAATGAAACCATTTTTGTAGGTGGCGAATTCCTGAGCTGTAAGAGAACAGCTTAATGCAGTAACAGCGACGATAACTATTCTTTTGATCATTATGTTAATAAAATCTTAAATTGAATTGTATAACGTAAATATTTGCACATTATTTTAAAGTAGGAGATATCAATTTATAATCAGCTCCCAAGCCTGGTTAAAGCATCTTCCAGCGTTTCCGTAAAGTTGATATGTTTCGTTTTATTACTTTCAAAAATAAAATCTCTGATGCTCTTACTTTGATATTTTTCAAAATCTCCTACAATGGCAAGACCTACACGGTAATTGGAGAATTTTTGCAAAATATCTCCAGCTATTTTCGTCTTCAGGTCAAAAAAATCAGGCGTTATATTCTTCTCATAAATGATCACTTTATCGAATCCCTGGTAATACATATTTCCCAAAAGATCCAATCCGTCCTGGACAGACTGGAGAATGATTTTATCAGAAGTGATTTCAGCAATTTTTATGGTATTGATGTCATGAGATATAATCTCCATATGGTGTTATTGTATCGTTTTTTTTATATCTTTTAAAAAATCCGTCAGAGGAAACGCATCGCCCTGATTAGTTAATGCAATGATACAGCTGTTGTGATGCAAATCCCTCCAGAATATCGCTCTGAAGCCATTCAGACCACCGGTATGGCTTACGGTTTTTCCGTCTTCTTCAATAACCCATCCAAAACCATAGTTGGAAAGTTTGCCGTCAGACAATTTAGATGGGGTATACATCAGAGCTGTATTGCTTTTATTGATCAGCTTGAAATTCCTTAATGTCTGATCATACCTGTACAGATCTTCAGGAGTAGAGTAGATACCCCCATCTCCGGTTGTTAGAATTGAATAATCATCCGGCTTCTTTTCTTTATTATACCCTGCGGCCCTGCTTTTATGAGCAGTTGAAGAATCATAAACCCAGGTATTCTTCATTCCGGCAGGAACAAAAATATTGTCATTGAGGAACTTTCCGTAAGACTGTCCCGAAATTTTTTCAAGGATTAAAGAAAGAATAATAAAACCGCTGTTACTGTATTCAAACTTGCTTCCTGAGGGGAATTGTAGTTGGGTTAAACTCTTTAGCCAGCTCATCACTTCCTGATTGGTCAGTCCTTTTTTATCAGAGATAACAGATTCATAATCCTTTACGCCCGATGTGTGGTTCAAAAGCTGTCTGATGCTTACATCACGGGCATATTCGGGAAGATCAATATATTGAGATGCCTTATCATCGAAATTGAGCAGCCCTTTCTGTTGCAGAAGCATAATTGAAACTGCAGTAAAAGATTTGCTTAAAGAAGCAATATAAATGGGAGTTGTTTTCTCCAGTTTTATATTTTTTTCAATATTGCTGAGCCCTAATGCGGTATCACAAACTGTTTTTCCATTTTTTACAGCTAAAACAGAGCCGTTGAATTCCCCATTACTGTAATATTTTTTGACCACCTCACTTGAATTCTCTTTGCAGGATGAAAGCTGCAGGATAAAGGTAAGGCCTGTCAAAACACTGAATATTGAAGTCCGCATAAATTGGAGTTAAGAAGATAAAATTACTTATTTCTTTCCGAATATAAAACGGTCATTTTCAGATAAATCCTTAATTAAATGAGACTCTGAAAAATGCTCATGATATAAGTCTAATGTTTCAGAACCCAGTTTTTGATTGATTTCCAGAAACAGAAGTCCATTGTCTTTTAAGTGTTGTTTAGAATCCTGAGCAATCTTCCGGTAGAAGATCAGAGCATCCTGAACCGGTGAGAAAAGTGCCATTGTGGGTTCAAATTCCTTCACAGAATCAGCAATTTCAATTTCTTCGTCCATTCCTATATAAGGAGGATTGGAAATGATAACATCATAGTTTTCCGTTAATTTAAAATTGAGATAATCGGCATGAATGAAATTGATTTCCAGCTGATGATATTTTGCATTTCGTTGGGCGGTTTCCAAAGCTTTTTCAGAAAAGTCAATCGATGAAACCTGTGCTTCAGGAAAATGTTTCTTTAATACCAGCGGGATCACACCGCTTCCGGTTCCGATATCAAGAATCTTCAGATCCTGAGGCCGAAGCTCTGAATTATGAATGGTATTAATGGCCATTTCAAGAAGTTCCTCTGTTTCAGGGCGTGGAATCAGAACATGTTCGTCCACGAAAAATACCATTCCGTAAAATTCTGTTTCACCAAGAATCTGCTGATAAGGCTTGCCTGTTTTTAAAATGGAAATAACCTCAGTGAGTTGTTTCTCATCTTCAATAAGAAGTTCCTGATCGGAAAGTCTTCTTTGGTGAAATGAATCGAATCCTACGATTTTCTCTATAAAAACAGCGCATAAAAAAGCACTTTCCGAATCATTATACAGTTCGGAAAGCTCAGTTTTAAAATATTTTTTGAATTCTGATATTGTCATTTATCTTGTGAAAACCAGTTTCGTGTCTGTAGATTTTTCTTCGTCGATCAGGTACCCTTCATAGTTGAATGCTTTTACATCATTCAGGGTTTTTGCATCAGATTCTGCGCAGAACCTTACCATAAGACCTCTTGCATGTTTTGTATAGACAACAATCGTTTTCAGTTTTCCATCTTTCATTTCGTAGAAGTCAAAATCGATCACTTTATGGTTTAGTTTTTTCCTGTCGATTACTTTTCCATATTCATTACTGGCCAGATGAAGAAGAATTTCTCCTTTTTTCATTTCAGAATTCAGCTGTTCTGTGATCTTTTCTCTCCAGAATTCATATAGATTTTTGTATTGATCAAATTCAAAATGACGGCCCATTTCCAATCTGTAAAGCATGACCTTATCAGAAGGTTTCAGCAGTCCATACAATCCGGAAAGCATCCTGTAGTTCTTCTGCAGATAATCAACGGCATGTTTGTCCAGAGTTTTTGCATCCAGCCCTCTGTAAACTTCACCGGTAAATGCAAACATTGCAGGAGCAGATTCCTTTGCTGTAGGTTTATCCTTCCATTTTTGGTTTCTTTCCCAGTTCTCATCCGCAAGTTTTGGAGAAATTTCCATGAGCTCGGAAAGGTATTTTGGGGATTTATGTTTTAAATAAGACTGTATCAATGCAGCTTCTTCGATGAATTTCGGAGTGGTAGATCTCAATAAGTCTGTTGAATTCTCAACGTTCATCAGTTTCGCTGGAGAAGTTATAATTTTCATAATGTTAGAATGCAGATAAATGTTTAATGTCCATAAAATTCATTACCATCATAGACACAAAGTCATACATAAAGTGGCAGATGATCAGAATTTTAATGTTTGAATATTTTTTATAAAAAAAGGCAAAAACGATTCCGATAAAGAAAGGCACTAAAACCTGTCCAATCGTTCCGTACGTGCTGTGCAGAATCCCGAATAACGCAGCGGAACCAACAATGGCGGCGTAAGGGCTATTGTATATTTTTTCAATCCTTGGCTGGATGTATCCCCGCATGAGAAGTTCTTCCACAGCGCCTGCAGTCAGGCAGGTAAAGATAATCAAAAGATAATTATTTCTAAAAACAGAAGAGATCTGAACGAGTTTACTGCTCATCCCTTCATGGGTTAAAAGCTGAATAATAAGATTCAGGAAAGCTCCACCAAAAGAACAGGTAAGATAGAGAGCTATCACTGCCTGAATATAGAACAGGGTAGTGTATTTCTTCTCTTTCCATATCAGAAAAGGATTTTTTTCGATGAAAATATTGTAAAAAAAGATCAACCCAAGAACGGTCCAGAGAGCGATCCTTGTGTAGGAGAAGTTTGCGGGTGTAAATGCTTTTACGCCTGTAATAAAATAAATAACCGGAAAAACATAAAGCATTACTGCAGCAAGGAGGATAAAGGTCAAAAGAATTCCCACTGCATATTTTGCGTTCCAACTCATAATCTCAAATGATCAGCTTTCGGCTCTCAACGATTAGTATTTAATTAAATAATTCCTTTACCCTGACGGATGATTTCCGGTTCTCCGGAAGTAAGATCCACAATAGTAGAAGCTACATTATCCCCGTATCCTGAATCAATGACAATATCTACCAGATGGTCGTATTTTTCTGCAATCAGTTCTGGATCTGTAGAATATTCAATGATTTCATCATCATCTTTGATAGAGGTTGAAGCGATAGGATGGCCCAGTTTCTCAACGATAAGCTGTGGAATTGGGTGATCAGGAACACGGATACCGATTGTTTTATGATTTTTATAGGCCAAAGGAAGGCTTTTATTAGCATCAAGAATAAATGTAAACGGTCCCGGAAGATGGCTTTTCAGAAATCTGAAAACGGAAGTATCAATGGGTCTTGTAAAATCTGAAAGATGGCTTAGATCATTACAGATAATCGAGAATTTTGCCTTTTCCAGCTTCAGTTTTTTAATCTGGGCCAGCTTTTCCATGGCTTTAATGTCAAAAATATTACATCCTAAGGCATAGATAGTATCGGATGGATAAATAATCAGTCCGCCATTTTTTAAGGTTTTAATAACCTCATTCACAAGATTTTCCTGAGGGTTGTCAGGATATATTTTCAGTATTTTTGCCATAAAACAAAGATACAAATAATAAAATAGTTTTCATAAAAGTCCTTTATTTAAAAGAAAAATTAGGATTTTTAAAAAATAGACGTATCTTTGCAATCCAATATCGCGGGATGGAGCAGTAGGTAGCTCGTCGGGCTCATAACCCGAAGGTCATCGGTTCGAGTCCGGTTCCCGCTACTAAGTTTAAGTGCTTTCGGTAAGCACTCTAAAGATACACCGCGGGATGGAGCAGTAGGTAGCTCGTCGGGCTCATAACCCGAAGGTCATCGGTTCGAGTCCGGTTCCCGCTACTAAGTTAAGTGCTTTCGGTAAGCACTCTAAAAATACACCGCGGGATGGAGCAGTAGGTAGCTCGTCGGGCTCATAACCCGAAGGTCATCGGTTCGAGTCCGGTTCCCGCTACTAGGACGAAAGAAGCAATAGTTTTATTGCTTCTTTTTTTATGTCTTATTTTGAGAGATCAAAACTCTTGATTTTAATCCAGAAAAGTATTCATGCTTTTTACACGGTCGGTCATATTTTTGGTTCTTTCATTTCCATGTTCATCAAATACTCGCATATTTCCATTATATACAGCCGGATTTTCCTGATAAGTCTTTCTTGCTTCCAGGAATTGTTTTTTTGATTTGGTTTTTATGTCAGCTGTGTAATTTAACGGTTCTATGATTTCTTCAGATTTTTTAATACCGGTCGCATAAATCTCAATGGTTCTGTTCTTATTGTACACTTCCAGAACCAGCCCTGATAAACCTTTGAATCTGAAAGGCCCGTCAGGAATAGCAATATCGTCCGTAAACCACGCATAAAATGTCTGACCTGTATCGGTAGTTGTTTTTGCGAGCCGGCTTTTAAAACCTTTTATATCCTTTATCTCATTCAGTATTTCCCATGTCAGGTCCGGTTCTTCATAAGTGAAAATATATCTGCCAACAGGCATAGATACGGATAGGCTATTCCTGCTTTTATATACACTGCCTACTGATTTTGGATATTTTGCGATAGCTCCATAATTGGTGCTGATGGTATTAGTTGCTTTAGAGTTCCGGCTATAAAAGGCCTTGGCTTCGCGGCTGTAATAGGATGATTCGAGAGTATTACATAATAAGGTAGAAGTGTAGATATTAATCTGGTTCTTGTTGATGCTGTCCTGAATAATTTTAGTTTCATAATTGATCTCCATCACCGCGTTCTGTGCAGAGGCAGTCATAAAACCGAAGACAAGAAATGTGGATGCTATAATTTTCATACAGATAAATTCGATTGATTCTGCAATGGTATTAAAAAAAATGGTATTCTCAATGAGGGGATTCCATAATTACGCGCTCTTTTTCCACTTTCTGTATTCTTCCTTCATGCAATGTCCGCACGGACGGTATTGTTTTTCTAATGCTTCTTTTTCTGATCTAAAAAAGACCCTGTTTTCTTTTTTCATTCGTTTACCGGAAACACAGGTAAGTAAGCCATAAATTTTCAGTTTCCTGTTTCCTCCTAATTGTATTTCTCCTTTTCTGATCTTGCTCCTCAAAACAGGATCAGATATTTCAGTATGCTTTTCCATACGGTAAAGATCCCGGTTTAGCGGGATATATAAAATCCGAAACAGATCGTATCCGCTATTTTTTGAATTGAAAACATTTGAAAATCACATTCCTTCCAGTTCTCTTTTCAAAAAATCTACTGTGGTTTCCAATTCTTTCTCGTCCATTGAAGCAAATCCAAACCGGAAAGCATTCAGTTTTTCATCCGTTCTTAAAATGTTTAATTTCGGAATTTTTGTGAATCGGCAAATGGGATATTCAGGGGATAATCTGATCCAGAAAGCCATTCCGCCAGATGGCAGAACATAAGAAATGTAAGGGCTTAATTTTTCTTTTAATAGAATATCCAGAAAGTCCCTGCGCTGATGGTATATTTTTTTAGCTTTCTTAAGATGACGTTTTAGCTCTCCTTCCCTGATCAGAAAGGCTAAGGCATTTTGCATATATCCGTCACCTCCTACGTCAACTATTGTTCGTAATGCGGTACACTGATCAATGAAATTTTTGGGTGCTACCATAAAACCAATCCTGAGAGAAGGGTCCAGAATTTTGGAAAAAGATCCGATATAAATGATGTTTCCATTGTGTCTGCTTCCCGCCAGAGGAAGATATGGTGAAGAAGTATAATGATAATCATAGTCATAATCATCTTCTATAATAGCAAAAGAATAGGTAATCGACAGCTCCTGCAGCTTCATTCTTCTTGCCGGGCTGAGAGTGACGGTTGTCGGATAATGATGATGGGGAATGACATATACAGCATTGATTTTTTTCTTTCTGCAGATTATTTCAATGGCGTCAGTATCTATGCCGTTTTCATCTACCGGAACTTCTGTAAGCATCGCCTGGGTTTGCAGAAATGCAGCATTGGCTGCCGGATAATTTGGGGATCCCACAATAACATGAGAATCCGGGCCCAGAATAAGCTGTGCAGCAAGATAGATACTCATTTGTGCTCCATGGGTGATCAGAAGATTGTCTGTACTGATCGTTAGACCTCTTGTTTCGGAAAGATACTTCGCCAGTTCTTCCCTAAGTTTCAAAGTGCCCTGTCCTGTCCCTGTATTGGCATTTTTGATGGTGTGTCTTTTGGATGTGTAGGAGCGATAGGTCTTCAGCAGCTCGTCAATGGGGGAGATTCTTACGTCCGGATGTCCGTCATCTATGATGATTTCTGGAAGAAGTCCGGTGAATGGTTTTTGTATATTTTCACCAATACTTCTAAACGGAAGGCTGAAATTATTTTCATAAGAAGGCAGATCATTAGCAGCATTCCATTGTTGAGGCTTTAATATGGGAATACGGTTGGATACTGCGGTGTATTTTCTTGGAATGATCGTGATCCAGTCCTGTGCGTGCAATTCATCATAGGCCGCAACAACTGTTTTGCGGTGTATTTCTAAAGTTTTTGAAAGTTCACGGGTCCCTGGAAGATGATAACCCGGTTTTAATACACCATTTCTGATGGCCATGATAATGGAGTGGGCGATCTGTCTGTAGACAGGAATTTTATTTTCTTTATTGATGAAGATAAGGTGTTCGAATGGAAGCATACTGGACTACCGGTTGTTTAATATCTGGAGTACAAATGTAGTCCTATTTAAAAATACTTTTGTGCTGTTAATAAAAAAAATGACAGAAATGAATTACACTATTAAAAAAGCAGGTCTTGAAGATCTGAATGAAGCTGCAGAATTATTTAATCTTTACCGTATTTTTTACCGCCAGGAATCGGATCTGGAAAAAGGAAAAGCATTCCTTAAAGAAAGGTTTCTGAACAATGAGTCAGATATATTTCTGGCTTTTGCTGACGGGAAAGAAGTAGGCTTTGTACAGCTCTATAAATTATTCCATTATACCAAATTGCAGAAGCAATGGCTTTTAAGTGATCTATTTGTTCATCCGGATTACAGAGGGAAGGGAATTTCTGTAGGGCTGATAGACAGAAGCAAACAGTGGTGCAAAGAAACAGGTGCCTGTGGACTGATGCTTGAAACAGAAAAAACCAACGATATTGGAAATGCCCTGTATCCGAGATGCGGCTTTGAGTACGATGGGCTTCACAATTATTATCACTGGTGGCTGGAGCCTGAAAATTAGAATTTAGAAGTTCAGCGAGGAGAGTTATGGAGCTGTATTATCGAAGGCTGTCTCTTTATTTTGTGGAAAGGGCACTTGATCATCAAAGCAATATATTGTCTCAAAAGTAGTATTACTTCTACATGGTATACGATTTAATTCTACAGTTTTTTTTTCAGCGGGTTAGATATGAACATTACTTTTGTAATACTCTTATTGGCCGGGAGACTGGCCTGGAGTTTATTTATGTTTAAGGATCTCCGCCTCATTTTCTACTTTTTCCCGAATGTTTTTATGATTAATACATAATTGCTTTCCCGGCGGGGATCTTTTTCAATTGTATATCTTAAATAATTTATCCTCTATACTTCTAACTTATAAGAGAACTGCATCTGTGGTTCTCTTTTTTATTAAAATTGTAGCATGGATTTAGCAGAACATTGAAAGAGTAATAGCTCCTTTAAAATAAAAATCCCACTTTAAAAAAGCGGGATTCATTATAGTTTAGATTAAAATTATTGAGGCAATTGAGCGAAAGGAGTCAGTTTGTTGTCATCAGACATTGTCTGTCCCAAAAAGTCTTTTTTCTGATCCATTTTCATTCTTCCTGCCGCATCATTGGCATTGGAGTAAGCTTCGCCTAGTTTTGTCGTGATATCAGCCGGTTTAAAATCAAATTTTGTGTCACCTTCCACACCAAGATATCCGTTCTTTCTTGTAAGGTTTGAGATATAATTACCATAGTTGATCAATGTATTTCTCAGATATTGAGTATGGTAGTCCATACATTTTCTGGCTTTTTTGGAAGAATTATTAAGAATACAGTTCTTCATATTGTTTCTGTACAGGAACCATTCAGATTCTAAAATACCGTACTCTTTTCCCAAAGCGACCTTTCCGTTAGTAACAATGTTGTTGTCACCTTCTTTATCGGCTATAGTCTGCAGGTGTTTAAGCACCAGTGGAACCGTATTTTCGATCTTTGTTTTCGTTTCCTTTAAGATACTAAGATCGGCAGCTGGAGAATTCTTCTTTTGAGCCGTAGTCACGTTAAAAATAAGCAGTAATAGTACAATCAGTAAATTATATCTTTTCATGAGAAATTTTTAAAGCACTAAAATAAATATATTTTCTCACTTTAAACAAATTCATTTTAATTTTATTTAATAAATTTTAACAATTCTATAATGTTATGAGTTCATTATTGTAAAAATGATGGGTACAGGATCTTTATTGATAGTATTTTTAAACTGAATTACTGATGATCGTGAACAACTGATGTTTCCTTTTGTTATCCTTCTGAAGGCTTTTTTGAGACTGAAAGGTGATCACTTGGATTAAATTCTAAATTATCAATTGCCTGTAGCTAAATTCAGCTTTAATCGGTTTCAAATATCCTGAACTTCATTTGAAAAACATCTATGAAATCAAAACCATGAGTGCCCGGTAATAGTTTTCCAGTAAATTGCGGTCACCATTAAGGAATAAATACGGCTCTATCAATTCCAGTTCCATTAAGGTAAACGAATTGTTGATGAGTACTCCGTCTACTCTTGCATAGAGAGTGGATTGGGGCAGCGTTTTTAAGTAGGCTCCGGCCTGTTCTATATGCAGAGGATCTGGAGTTGGATAACTGATACTGCCACCATGATAGTGCTGTACTCTGAAATCATCCTTTTTAGGGGTCTTCAGTGAACAATGGCTGTATTGACTATTGAAGAACAGAAAAGACCATTCTCCATTTTTTATTTCTTCTACAAAAGGCTGAACAATATAATCTTCTGTTTTTAAAAGCTGTTGAATTTCTTCCGTACGTTCTTTTAGGTTGTTTTTATCTACCGTTAACGTATTTTGAGCCCCGGCACTTACACAAGGTTTCACCACCAGTTTATCTGTACCAAACAGCTCAAAGAAACGACTGTCAAAGTCGGAACCTTTATCAAGGAATTCAGCGGCAATGACAGGAAGTCCGTTTTGGGCAATATCCCTAAGATATTTTTTATGGCTGTTCCATTGGATAATCTCTACAGGGTTTAATACTTTGATGCTTAATTTTTCAAGTGTATTCAGCCAAGTCAAAAACTCAGTCAGGTGATTATGATAGTCCCAGGGAGATTTAATGACAGCAACATTAAAGGTGCTCCAGTCTACATGGTTATCATTCCAAATGACAGGCACAACATCCAATCCCTTTCCTGTCAAAAAATTTAAAAGCTCTGTATCTTCATCGTTGGTAACCCCTTGAGCAAACTTTTCCTGTTTTTTGTAACTAACTAATGCAATTTTCATTGTGTGGTCTTTTTTATTAATTTTATGGTTTCAGTTCTTTATCTATGCAGCATACATTCATAGATGTTCTCGATATTGAACTTCAGTACATACAAATTTCAACAAACATCATCAATGTGCACAGCTACAGTTTGGCTTATTTAAGCAGATACAGTTTGTCCTTTAAATTGTTTCCCATAAGACAGAAAAGAATATATACATTGTATCATTCCGGGCTAAATTTTAAAAATTCTCAATTTAATGTGAACATTTTCTGCTAATTAACCACCTTCTAATACATTGAATTAAAAATTTAACATATTTTAAGTAAATTTAATTATTTGATTTTCAGTGGGTTATTTGTTTTCTAATCTCTATCACTAAAAAAATAGTTGTATGGTTCAGATTTATTTCTACATTTGTATAACTAATTTATTAGTGATATGAAATTCTATTACAATGGTATGTCACTATAATGATAAAGAAAAGGATATGAAAATTCAGAATTTAACGAAAGCAGAAGAACAGGTGATGCAGTATTTATGGAAACTGGAAAAAGGATTTCTGAAGGATGTTCTGGACTTGTTTCCGGAACCGAAGCCCCATACGAATACTGTTTCTACCATTTTGAAGGTATTGAAGGATAAAGAATTCGTAGACTATAATGTATACGGAAGACAGCATGAATACTTCCCGTTGGTGACCAAAGAGCAGTATTCGGGGAAGACCATGAAAAGTCTGGTGAAAAATTATTTTAAAGGTTCTTATAAAAGTGCGGTTTCTTTTCTGGTAGAAAAAAATGAAATGAGCGTGGAAGACCTTGAAATGCTTCTTGACGAACTCAAAAAGAAAAACTAATATACTATGGAAACGGTTCTTTTGTACTTTGGAAAAGTGGTGATAAGTTCTGGTGTAATGTTTTTGTACTATCAGTTGTCTTTAAAAGACAAGACATTTCATCATTACAACAGATTTTATCTTCTGGGTTCAATGGTGATATCGCTGCTGCTGCCCCTCATCAGGGTAGATGATTTTACAGTGGAAGTGAATAGCGATGTGTATTTGCTTCTTAATAAAATACAGAATTTTAATACAGATAAAAATATAGACAATGGCTACATTCATTTTAGGATTATTTTTTCAGCTCTGGGACTGGTTTCTCTCTATTTTTTAGGGAAGTTGGTGTTCGGGATTCTCAAGATCCGAAAACTTAAGAAACAGTTTCAGAAAGAAAGTTTTGACGGAATCAATTTCTACCGTACAGACCTTACCGAAGCACCGTTTTCATACTTTAAAAATCTCTTCTGGAAAAATACCATCACATTGAATTCTGAGGTAGGAGAACAGATTTTAAAACATGAAATGGTTCATATTGAGCAGAAACACTCTTTCGATAAGATATTTATTGAGATCATTACTTCTGTTTTCTGGTTCAATCCATTTTTTCATATCATTAAAAAAGAGATCAGTCTCATCCACGAATACCTGGCGGACAAAAAGGCCGTCAAGCAATCGGACACCAAAGCATTTGCGCAGATGCTTTTAGCAAGCCACTTTTCCGGAACACAGTTGCCTGCCACCAGTCCGTTTCTAAGTTCAAATCTAAAAAAACGACTCAAAATGTTACAAAAACCAAAGACCCAATTCGGATATGCGCGTAGAATTTTCGCATTGCCGGTTTTATTTTCAGTAGCCTTTGCCTATATGGTAAACGCAAAGAATAAGGAGATTAATGAAACAAATATAGCCATTGAAGAAGCTGTTTCTCAGATCAAAAAAGATACCGTAAAAGTTGAGAAATCTGAAATAAACGAAGCTATAGAACCTAAATCTGTCAATGAGAAACAAATTGCAGAGCTTGGGAAGAAGATTGAAGAAAAAAGTAAGGTTTTAAAAACTTTAAAGCCTGAAAGTAAAGAATTTCAACAGAAAATTGATGAAATCAGTGAACTTTCAGGGGAATTGGGAACAATTACCAGTTCTGATGATTTTAAAATAGCGATGTCACGTTCCACTTCCGAAGCAAAAAGAATCAATGATTTTTTCAAATCAGACGAATGGAAAAACAAAACTAAAGCCCTTGAGAACCTTGGTGTGGAACTTCCTGATCTGTCTGATCTGAATATTGATTTTTCAGAACTTCCCAATACCCCTCCGAATGCCTATGGAGTAAGAGTTATGAGGCTCAACGATAATGGCTATCAGAACTGGGCCCCACCAACAGAAAAAGAAGTCCGAAAGGCCATGAAAGAAGGTAAGGAAGCCAGAAAAAAAGCTGAAAAGGCCAGAGCTGAAGCCATGAAGATGAGTGAGAAAGCCAGAATTATGGGAGAAGAAGCCAGAATTCAGGGGCAGGCTGCAAGAATAGCCGGCGAAAGAGCCAGAATTGAGGGAATGAAGGCTGGTGAGATCGGAAGAATTGCAGGAGAAAATGCCCGGATAGAAGCCATGAAGGCAGGGGAGGTTGGCAGAGCAGCAGGCGAGAAAGCCCGGATAGCAGGTGAAAGAGCCCGACTGGAGGGTGAAAAAGCAAGACAGGCAGGGGAAAAAATAAGACTTGAAGCAGAACATAGTATGCTTCTAAAAGGCGACTCCAGGATGTATGTATATAAAAATACAAATTCAGAAAAATATGGAGGGGTACCAAAAGTGATGGAGGTGCAAGCTGATTTTATCAAAAAAGATGCTGCCGGAATTTCAATGAATGGCATTAAAAGATTGAAATTGAGCAGTTTTGATGATGCAAAAATTTTCATTGATGGAAGGGCTGCCACGAAAGAAGAATTTGAAACGCTTAAACCTGAAAAGATTGCAAGCATTACCATTAATAAAGAAAATGGACTGAGTTTTAAACGCAGTGAAATGAGAATTCAGACAAAGAAATAAAAGTACCATTAAGCTTTGTCAATTTTAAATTGACAAAGCTTTTTTTATCATTAAAATCAAACTATGAAAACTAAAGTTTTATTCTTTTTACTTGTGGGAATTCTCGCAGGAGCCCAGACTAACAGGTTTTTTTATGAATACAAATTCATTCCGGATTCTAACAATAAAGAAGAAGTGAAGAAGGAAATGATGCTTCTGGACATTAATAAAAACGGTTCTGCATACTACAGTCACGACAAATTTGTTGCAGATTCCACGTCAAGAGCAGAGCTGGAAAAACAAATCAATTCCGGCAGCGGAAACATCAGCGTAAACAGAAGAGACCGGCCGGGCCAGGTTTCTTATAAGATCACTAAAGACTATCCTGATTTTAAAACGTATCTTTTTACAAACATCAGTACAGATAAATATAAAATAAAGGAAGATAAAAAACCGGAATGGAAGATTCTTCCGGACAAACAGAAGATCGGGGAATATAATACGCAGAAAGCAACAACAAGTTATGGCGGAAGAGAATGGACGGCCTGGTTTTCATCAGATATTCCTTTTCAGGACGGACCGTATAAATTCTATGGTCTTCCGGGACTGATCGTAAAAATAGAAGACGCAACAGGTTCACATATCATGACCCTTGTAGGAAATAAAAAAATAGACGGTCCTGCACAGGACAAAGAAATGCAGCTTCCGGACAATGTACGGATATTGGGGATGGGCGGAAAAGAACTCGAAATCACGAAAGACCAGTACAAAAAAGTATGGAAAGCCTATGTGAATGATCCTACCAAAAATATGAGAGAAATGATGATGAAAAGCGGAGGGGATTCAAATACCAAAGTGGCATTTAAAATGAAAACTGCTGATGGAAAAGAGCTCTCAGATCCCAATCAGGTATTCAAAGAAATGGAGAAGAGAACAAAAGAAACACTTCAGAAAAACAATAATCCGATCGAGCCGGATATGACGAAGTAGTCTGCATAATTTTTTAATAGAGAACAGGATGGTTATTAATGACTATCCTGTTTTTATTTTTATTGTTTTAATTTTAAAGCTTTAATGCTAAATATTATGACAGAAAAGGAAAAATGCGCCGCGGGACTTTTGTATGATGCGAATTATGACAGGGAACTTATAAATGAACGGATTGCCTGTAAAGATCTCTGCCTGGAGTATAATCAGCTGAAAAATTCGGATAGCCAAAACAGAGAAAAGCTGATTAAAAAGATTATTGGAAAAACAAAAGAAAACATCTGTATTGAGCCTTCTTTCTGGTGTGATTACGGTTATAATATCGAAACCGGTGAAAATTTTTATGCTAATCATAATTTGACTATTTTAGACTGTGCGAAAGTGGAGTTTGGGGACAATGTTTTTATCGGTCCCAATTGCAGCTTTTATACTGCCGGACATCCTTTGGATGCCAAACAGAGAAATGAAGGTCTTGAATATGCCCGCCCTATCACAGTGGGAGATAATGTATGGCTGGGAGGCAATGTTGTGGTTCTGCCGGGAGTTTCTATTGGAAATAATGCGGTGGTAGGAGCAGGAAGCGTGGTTACCAAAGATATTCCTGACAATAGTGTTGCTGTAGGAAATCCCTGCAAGGTTGTCAAAAATATTGAATAGAAAATAGTTACACCATTATTTATTAATATGAAGAAAACAGCTTTTTTATTTTTCCTGATGTCAGGAATATTATTTTATGCGCAGAACCAGCGCTTTACGTATGAATATAAATATGTTATTGATTCCACAGCCAAAGATAAGGTCGAAACCGAAATGATGGTTTTGGATATTGCTCCCAAAGGATCAAAATTTTACAGCAAAGATTATTTTGAATCTGATTCTTTGATGAGGGACACCTTCAAGAGGCAGGCAAAAGGAGGAAATACGGACATTAATCTTTCCGGAATTAAATTCAAAGGCAAAATAAGGTACAGTGTTGAAAAGAATTATCCCGATTATGCCGTTAATTTTTTTACAACCCTTGCATCCGATGAATATATGGTGCAGGAGGGGCGAACTCAAAACTGGAAGATCCTCCCTGAGAAAGAAAAAGTAGGGGATTTTATGTCACAGAAGGCAACCTGTGATTTTGCAGGCAGAAAATGGACAGCCTGGTTTACCACAGAACTTCCGATTCAGGACGGACCCTATAAATTTCATGGACTTCCCGGATTAATTGTTAAACTGGAAGATACCAGCCGCACGCATACATTTGAACTGAAGGGAATTAAAAAACTTCCGGATAGCTATGAGTGGAAAAGCGTTAAAGATAAAGAACGCTACAATCCGCTTATCACCGTCAATGAAACCAAATATAAGAAAGCTTATAAAGATTACCGCAATGATCCTATGAAAAGTGAAAGGCAGTTGATGGCCCAGGGAGCCATCATTGAGATAAGAGACAACTCAGGCAAAGTTGTAGATCCGGAAAAATCAAGAAGGGATCAGGAAAAGAAAATGAAAGACAACGTCAAAAGGCAAAACAATATCCTGGAATTTGACCTTTTAGAATAAAAGAAATCCCGAAACTTTAGTTTCGGGATTTTTTATATCTGAATGATTTCAGCTGTTAAGCTAATTTCTGAGAGTCTGCGATAAACTGAGCCAATCCGCTGTCTGTTAAAGGATGCTTTAATAAGCTCAAGATCGGAGGAAGTGGAGAAGTGATTACATCTGCTCCGATTTTAGCACAGTCGATGATGTGCATAGAATGACGGATCGATGCAGCCAGGATTTCTGTATCATACATATAGTTGTCAAAAATCAATCTGATCTCCTGGATAAGATTTAATCCGTCTGTTGAGATATCATCCAGTCTTCCTAAGAAAGGAGAAACATAATTAGCCCCTGCTTTAGCAGCTAAAAGTGCCTGTCCAGCAGAGAAAATAAGTGTACAGTTCGTTTTGATCCCTTTATCAGAGAAATATTTTAATGCCTTGATACCGTCTTTGATCATTGGGATCTTTACCACGATATTAGGGTGGATCGCTGCCAGCTCATCACCTTCTTTGATCATTTCTTCGTACGTAGTAGAAAGTACTTCTGCAGAAATGTCTCCGTCTACAAGTTCGCAGATCGTTTTATAATGGTTTTTGATCGCTTCGCTTCCCTGAATTCCTTCTTTTGCCATCAAAGAAGGGTTGGTCGTTACACCATCTAAAATTCCAAGATCTCTTGCTTCTTTAATCTGCTCTAAATTCGCTGTGTCAATAAAAAATTTCATTTTGTTTGATAGATTTATTCCTGCAAAGATAATGAATCCCTTTGTGAGTGGAAAATTTTAATTTTGGTTAGATGTTAGATGTTAGATGTTAGATGTTAGATGTTAGATGTGGCGGGAAAAACTTAAAGGAAGCTCATGATCTTTTAATCTGCCTCTTTTTCGCGGTAAAATATTAACTTTGTTAGACATGAAAGACAATAGTTTTACAGCAGTACTGGAGATTATAGGCATCAATCCTTTTGTTTTCGTTCCCGATGAGATCCTGGACGGTATTTTCATTGCTGCAGGGAAAGACAAAAGTCCTATACCTGTAAAGGGCACCGTAAACGGAAAGGAATTTAAGCAGAACCTGATGAAGTATTTAGGGGAATGGAGATTGTATGTCAATCTTCTCATGCTGAAAAATTCGCCCAAAAGAATAGGAGAGACTATTGAGGTTTCCATAGAATATGATGCTTCAGACAGAAGTATTTCCATTCACCCAAAACTGGATGAAGCTATTAAAGCCAGTCCTGTAGCCACGAAGAATTTTGAAAATCTGATCCCATCAAGAAAAAACGAACTGATCCGATACATCAATAATCTGAAAACGGATAGCAGCATAGAAAGAAATATCGGGAAAATCATCCGCCATTTGCATGGTGAAACAGATTTTTTTGGAAAAAGAATTAATTAAAGATAAATTGCTATTAAATATAAAGACAATGGCCCAAAATGATTTTGAAAATTTTAAACAAGAGGTAAGTTGGTTGATCGGACAAAATGATAGCGTTGAAATCAGACCTGTCATTAGTAAAACTTTTAGTCCCGAATTTATCAGGACATTTCCAACTTTATACCAACTATTGCAGCAATCTGGTTCCATTTTGAGTGTTGATATCGTAACCTCTAAAAACAAAAAATCAAACTATTATTTATATACCTGGACGGACAGGGAAGGTTTAAAATGCGGTTGGCTGTGCAAGGCTGAACACATTCATTCAGAAATTGATGTGTTATCTGAACACCAGTTACTCTTAGGCGAAATGGGGGGAATAAGCGAAACCTATCACCATTTTGATACAGAAACTGAAATGCTGACAGATAATCAGAATTTTATTTTTATCAAATCAGAACTCACTAAAGGTTTAGGTGATTGGAACGATTTGTATGAGCAGGTTTGTACAGATGAAAATGTAAAACAAATGGACACAACAGATTTGATTTGTTTTGCTGTAGAAGCAAACGGCAATGAGGTTTTTTATGATCCCAATACAAAACAGGTTTTCCTTTTTGCTTCCGACCATAGTTTTGAAAATGTAGAGGTTTTAAATGGTCAGGCAGAATACACATTTTATACCATTAATGGTGTAACGACATTCGTTGATTATGTAGAAACACTTGCCGGGCAATGGTTAGAAAATGTAATAACGGAGGATAACTAGATGCCTATATACATTGGACCAACAGAAGATGAAGTACAGACATTATTGAAAAGAAGGACAATATAAACGCAAATGTTTTTTTTGTTGTTATTGCTTAAATCTCCATTTTCCCGAAGTCTGAGAGCTGGAGAAAAGAAAAGATAAAGTATCCGTTACACTCAATGAGAATGAATAAAAATGAATTAATACAATTGGCAAAAGAAATCATGAATGCTGCCGGGAAGAGCGTGGAAGAGCATGATGAAATGTTGCAGAGATTTTTGGATAACGTACCGGATCCCAATGCCGGTAACTTGTTTTTTTCTGTGCAATACGAAGATCTTGACGCAGAAGAAATAGTTGAAAAAGCATTGTCTTATCAACCTATTCAACTATAACCTGTGTTGCGAAGTCATGCGGTGTATTCTATGATATAAAACAAACAAAAATAATTTCTTTAAACATAGTCCAAAGTCAGGAGGCTGAGGACTTCCAGAAAGCTCTATATAATAGACATTCTAAATTAAAGTCAGGATTTTATTTTTTCAAATGCATTTTTTACTGCTTCATTAAGATCAGAGTAATATTTCTCTTTTTGTTTAGTTAATTTATTTTCAAGATCAAAACACTCCTTAATTAAAAATAAAACATCATTTAAAGACTGTAATTTAAACAATGAATAAAAATCAATTTCTAATGCTTGGCTAACTTTAATGAGAAGTTCCCAGTTAGAACTGTTTTTATATCTTTCGATTCTTCCAATTGTAGTACTATTAGATCCTACAAGTAATCCCAAATCTTCTTGTGATAGTTTTTTCTTGAGTCGTTTAACTCTGATTATACAACCAATCTGTAAACCTAAAGCATAAATTTCTTCATTACTATATTCTTTCATATAGTAAAAATTGAAATATTAAATAATATTATTCGATACAAATTTGTATCGAATAATTATTTTTACTACATTTGTAAAATAAGCTACAATAAAGTAGCTTTGCGATACTTCAAAGAAATATAGAAGCTATTGCTTAGAATCTTGTAATAGAAAACTGGTAATTTTTAAAGCAACAAGGTGATAAGTAGGAAGCTCACGACCTAGGCGTGGGTTCTCCTTATCTGTTGCACGGTATACCAGTACCTCTATTACAGATATTGTAGAGTCCCATGCCGTTTTTATTTTCATGAAGTTCTGCTTTTCTACAATTCCCTTTTTCTAAGTTTGCTCACAACATAAAGTATCTTGTATGTTACAATGGGGGTGTACAATCCATTGCGGCCTTTGGGCTTTCAGAAAAACACAAATTCTATTAATATCCAATTTTTGGTTTGTATGGGCGGAAGTCTGCGCATAGGCCGGACTTCCTCCTTTGCAGCCAGTAAAATTGCATTGCAGAAAGCAAAAAGTATTTAGCTACAGAAGAATCAGATAAAGTTCAGCAAATACCCGTATCGTGGATTTTTCATGATGCATAAACCATTATGCCCAATCCGGTAAAAACAATAAATCATAAGAAGAAACAATCAGAATCACATTATAAAAATACAAACTCATGAAAAAGAACATAACAGACTTTCAGTGCCCGTACTGGGCAGTGGGTAAGAAGCCTTCTGGGTTGCAGCTGATGGAGAAATTCTTCCAGTCCAATGATCTGGCAGCCTCTAAAGAAAGATTAAACAGCATTATGAATTATGCTGTCAAAAGGAATATCAGGATAAAACAAGATCCTTCCGTCATCCTTCTTTTTCGTCAGTCGATGCAGTCGTTGGTCCGTGCAGGATATCTTATCACATTGAAGAAAAAGAAAGGGATTACCAATACTCCGTTGCAAAATAATTCTGCACTGCTTCCCGGCTTGCTTTCAGAGAAGGAATTCCAAAACCCTCTACTGGTTTTTAAAAATGCATTCAAAGAATACAGCATAGAAGAGTTCGATTATTTTATGTCCGGGATGATCTATTTCTCACTGGGAATTTACGACCATGTCCCGGAAAGAAATATGGTGAGTCCGTATATTCATCTTACTAAGATGCTGGATGCAGCGCACCTTATTCTTGAGAGGAGAGCGAAATAAATAATGAAGAATTAAAAATTAAAAATTAAAAATGAATAATGAATAGTGAATAGTGAATAGAAATTTTATGATAATTAGTAACAATGAGTCAATACAATACATCACTCAAAATAGAATTACATTAAAATTTTAAAAAAATATAATATATTTAAAACTGATAAAAACAAACACATATGATGAAAAATTTAGTTACTCGGCTTTTATTGCTGATGACCGTTTCCTTTTCTCTCAATTCCTGTAGGACGGATGAGATTATAATAACTACAGAACAGACCCAAAAAGAAAAAATTGCTTTTTTTGAACGTCTTGAAAAAGATCAAACTCTTTCCCGAAATGTTTCACCCAACTATGCAGTTCCTTTCGGAAATTCTATGCTTGCATTCTTTAAAAACTATCCAGAAAAGAAAAAAGAGCTTGAGAATAAATATGGAACTGTAGACCTAAAAATATCCTCACAGGACTTGGATTTGGACAATGGAAGGAAACTTTTGATGTTTCCGATGCTTACCGATGGAAAGGTTACTGCTGTTATAGGTGGAATAATTAATTCTGAAAGAGACTATCTGTATTTTGATGCATATCAGGAGGGACACCCTGACCGTTCTTATCTTATTAAAACATTTCAGGAGTACTATGATAGCAAGGCAGTTTCCAAAAACGACAGTAATAATCCCACTGATGTGGGTGATGTTATCATTATCGTTAAGAAACCACAATTAATACAGCCTGATCCATGGGATAATGGAGGTGGTATTGGACATGATATGGATGGTGGACCTAGTGAGTATACCAACGGTGAAGGTGGAGGTGGAGGTGGAAATACTAATCCAAATACTCCGACTACAAATCCCTGTGAAAAGGCTCAAGACGGAAATAATGCAGCAAATGTAATCTCGGAAAGCTCTGAGTTTAATGATAAAAAAGCTATAGCCACAAACGGAATTACCAATCCTGGACCTGAAAAAGGTTATGTATTTGGAAAAGATGCAAATGGAAATTTGAAAACAGGTGATGTTAAAACAGGAACAAGCAGTACTGTAAGTCTTCCTGCAACAGACCCTAATTTCACTGTTACAGGAAGCGTGCATACGCATACTGGATTGGATAGTTTTGACAGTTTTTCTCCTTTAGACTTCTACGGTATGGGGGCTAACCAGCAAGCGAATCCAAATTACAACCTGATGTTTGTGTTTGGAGCTACGGGAGCAGAGTATAGTTTAGTAATTACCGACCCTGTAAAACTTAAAAACTTTATAAGTATTTATAAACTAGCTACGAGTATAGGGGAAGATAACGGATGGATAAATGGCAGTTCCATTGAAAAAGATTTTATGCATGTATTAGATACATTTGTTTCACAAGGTAAAACATTGGATAATGCATATGTTCTAGCTAATGCTTATGTATTGACAAAATATGATACAGGAATGGCAATAAGCAAAAAGGACACAGATGGAAAGTTTAAAACCATATTTGTGAAAGAGAAAAGTAATTCCCATAATACTAGCTACAACCAAACTACTGACTGTAATTTATAAAAATTTAGAATGAAAAATATATTTAAAATCTTTAGCATTACCATATTATTTTTGACCAGTACTAAAATTAATGCACAATTAGATACCCTAAGTTACTTAAAGCAATTTGAGGATAATAAATCCCAATACATAAATAAACCCATGTCATATTTATTAGGAAACATGGCTCAAATACAACCAAAAACGATTTGGCCTGTTCCTGTAACCAATAAAAAATCAGTCATTCGAGAATCCAGATTAAAATTCTCTGACCTCGGTTATAGTAATACTATTACAATGCGAATCACTTGGCAAGAAGAAATACCTTATTCTCAGGTAGATTATTACCAGAAAAAAAATAACTTCTATTTTACTACTGATGAAAGAGTATTTTATGGGAGTAAAATAGTAAAAGATATTATGGTATATCGGTAAGATGAAAAATATCTGTAAAATCTTTAGCATTGTCTTGTTATTTTTGACCAGCACTAAAATTAATGCACAATTAGATACTTTAAATTATTTAAAACAATTTGAAGCTAACAAGGCACAATATGTCAATAAACCATTTTCTTTTTTATTAGGGCAAATGACCAAGATACAACCAAAAACGGTATGGTTCGTTCCTGTTACTAGTAAAAAGAATGTTACCAAAGAATCTATTTTTAATTTTTGTAATATAGATTATAGCTTTCACAATGCGATCACATTACGCATTACATGGCAGGAAGAAATTCCTAGAAGTCAAACAAAATATTATGAGCAGAAAAATAACTTCTATTTTACTACTGAAGAAAGAGTATTTTATGGGAGTAAAATAGTAAAAGATATTATGGTATATCGGTAAGATGAAAAATATATTTAAAATCTTTAGAATGATACTATCATTTTTTTTAGTATTAAAATTAATGCGCAATTAGACACCCTAAGCTGCTAATATTGTATCGTGTAGGAAATAAAGAGAGAATCAATCCATGTTTTATTCATTCGCTTAATCAACGACAGAGTCGCCTTCTTTGCTTTCTTTAAAACCGAACGTTCTCAAAATAAAAGCTTTGCGTTTGAACATAAAACAAGGAGATTTATCGTGAAAGAATTTTATAGACGCACAGGTTTATTTAAGTAATGATATAGTTTAGGAATCAAAGAGAAAATCAATCCATAATTGATTGGATGAAGCGCACGTTTTATGCAGCAGCTTAATCAACGACAGAGTCGCCTTCTTTGCTTTCCTTAAAACCGAACGTTCTCAAAATAAAGCTTTGCGTTTAAACATAAAAACAATAGTATTTATCATGGAAGAATTTTATAGATGCAAAGGTTTAGGAATATATACGTTGAAAATATCCTTTAGAGGAACAACCAGTTGACTGAGCCATCGCCTAAATGGGAAATGCGGTTGAAAAAATATTTGGGGGTATATCCTGTCAATTCTTTAAAATCCCGGATCATATGGGATTGGTCGAAGTAATCTGCCAGTAAGGATAGAGTAGTGAGTGAGTGTTGATCTATATCCAAACGATGGGTGTTTATCGCTCTTCGGAAACGGATTGTTTTTCGGAATTCCGAAGGGGTTTTGCAGAGGTAACGATCAAAATGCTGGTGTAATGTCTGACGGGATATAGCATGACTCTTGCATATGGCTGTAATGCTGCGCTCCTGAGCTTCACTGTTTGTCATTTCATCCAGTATGGCAGGAAGGAAAGGGTGCTGAAATCCCTGATATTTGCTGATCCAGTAGGCTTCCATCGCTTCCACTTTTTCTGAAAGAATCGGTATGTCCTGAATCTTACGCATAGCAGGTAAAAAATCAGGATAAGGGTTAAAAACGGAGAAATGCCCATTGACAAAATCTTTTAGGGGGGAAGGGAGAAAGGCATTAACAGCCAGTGGCTTGAATAAGGTAGTTATCTCGCTGATCGGGCCTTCGTATCTGGCACAAACCGCCTTACTGAATTTTCCAACGATACGACTTTGCAGTATTCCATTGGGTTCATGATGGATTGATATCAGTTCATTGTTGATCTCGGTTACTGCATCAGCATAGAGACAGACTATATGATGCATGCTGGGAAAAGTCAGGTAAGTATTCGGAAGTTCTTCTGGCTGACGAGTGAGTATATAAAAGCAGTCAATATAGGCTTTTAATAATGGTGAAAGTGGTTTATAAATAGTAATCTCCATATCCGGTGCTAATTTAACAATAAAATATCTACTTTACATCCGTACAATTAATAAACGGTGCAATGCATTTTCTTTGCATCAAATTTAAAATATGAAACATACGTACTCACTGATTGTATCTTTATTAATGATCTCTTTATTGCAGCCGGTTATACTGATGGGGCAATCGAAAGATCCGCTGGTTGATGCAGCTGCCAATCATCTTAAAAAGCTTGCAGAAAATGACCATTTCAGCGGGGTTGTACTTATTGCCAAGGATGGTAAAGCGATTTTCAGTAAAGCTTACGGTTTTGCTAACCTTTCCGACAGTATTCCTAACAGGCTGGATACCCGTTTTAACCTGGCTTCTCTGGATAAAATGTTCACGGCAATGGCAGTCATGCAATTGGTACAGGCAGACAAAATCTCTACGGATGCAACAGTGGGCCGTTATTTACCAAACTACATGAACCGTACGGTAGCAGATTCTGTTACCATACATCAGTTGCTTACCCATACATCCGGTATGGGCAGCTTTTGGGAGGAGTATGATAAGGTAGCCAAGGAAAAATACAAAACCGTCGATGACTATTTACCTTTGTTTGTGAACAAACCGTTGCTTCTTAAACCGGGTACACGTTACTTATATAGCAATTCTGGCTATACGCTCTTGGGAAAGATCATTGAACAGGTGAGTGGTAAGACCTATTTTGATTATGTAAAGCAACATATCTTTCTTCCTGCAAAGATGTATGATACAGACGCTTTGGAATTGGATGATGTGCTGCCACGCATTGCGACTGGCTATACCATGTCTCAGGAACATCCTGGCAGTTGGAAAAACAACACTTATGCTAATGTCGTAAAGGGAGGACCGGCAGGGGGCAGCTATGCCACTGCGGCAGATCTGCTCCGTTTTGCCAATGCCGTTGTGTCCAACAGTTTACTTAATCAGGAAAATACTGAACGATACATCAAAGGAAAGGTAAGGTATGAAAAGGGAAGTTATGCTTACGGGATGAGTACTGATACGATAAACGGGCACATGATTTTTGGCCACACGGGAGGGCACCTCGGCATTGCCGACGAGCTTATGATCTGTCCCGACTTAGGTTATACAGTCGTCATCCTGACCAACGGAGAGGTAGAGAATTATTGGGAAATCAGCAACTTTATTAAATCAAAAATGTTTGGCCGTTCATCGGCAACAGACCATTATTTTTTCACTAAAAGTGTTATTGAAGCCACTGTAAAAAATGGTGTAGATGCTGGGATCAAAAGGGCTGGAGAAAATAAAGACAAATTAGAGCTGCGTGAAGGTATCATAGAGCGATGGGCATATCATAACCTCTTTGACATGAAAAATAAAGAGGCTTTATCACTGTTCCTGCTTAATGCACGCAGTTTCCCAAAATCTTCCAATGCACTGTACAATCTTGCGGAAGGTTACCGTCTTACTGGAAATAATAGTGAAGCTGTTGCTGTTTTTGAACAATATCTCAAACTGGAACCGGATGATGCTGAGGTAAAGGAAAAAATCAGAATTTTAAAAAAAGCTTCAAACTGAAAGAGGTTTTGAGGTTTACACAGATCAATCATAAATAAGGTACATCTTGCTTGATTATCCATCTCCTTTCAAAAGAGTCTGAATAATTCTACCGAGTAAAATAAACTGCCCCAAAAGTTAAATACTTTTGGGGCAGTCTGTTATAAATTCTATACTGTATTTTCTTTTATGAATTTAAAGCTTTGCTAAGTTTTACAGCATCCTGATTGGTAGGATCATACTGGATAGATTTAGCAATGTGCTCTTTGGCTTTACCCGGATCTGTTTTCTGTTCTGTAAAGGCCAGGTAGAAATAGGCGTAAGCCAGATTTTTCTTATTTTGTTCTACTTCCGCAGGTTTTACAGTCGCAATATATTTTTCATAAGCAATTTTTGCATTGGCATCATCTTTAGCAGACTGATAAGCATAGGCCTGGCTGTAATATGATGGAGCCCAGTCTGGTAACAAAACGGATATCTTTTTCCATGTATCCACTGCATTGGTCCAGTCTGACGCTTCCTGATAAGCCGCTGCCAATTTTGCTAATGATTCTGTATCCTTTGGATTAGCCTCAATTTGTTTTTTAAGGCCCTCTATAGTCGAAGTATCAACTGCCTGAGTGGTTGAAGCAGTAGTTGATGTACTGGTTGTACTGTCTGTTTGAGTGGTTTGTGCATTTACAAAACCTGCACTTCCTACAAGTATTAATCCTAAAAATAGGTTTTTAATATTAATTTTAGTCATTTTCATAATCTTACATTTTTAAAATTCTAACTTCTAAAGTTCAATAATAATTCCACAAAGACTGAAATTTTAGAAGCTTTAAGTTTTTTTAGAGAATATTAACGGATACGTGTTTTTTTTTAGCTTAATTTTTGATTCGTTGGTGTTTGAGTTTATCTTTGTAATTGAAATATTTTTTAATAATCAACATAATTTCCCTCTATGAATATCATATTAGCCTCAACGTCCACAATTTTCGGTGGAGAATATCTGGAATACCTGAGAGAAGAATTAGTAGAATTATATAAAGGAATTGATGAAATTATTTTCGTTCCTTTTGCAAGACCGGGTGGAATTTCCCATGACGATTATACCGCGAAGGCCCGATCTTTTTTTGAAACAATCAACATTACGGTAAAAGGTCTTCATGAATTTGACAATAAAACAGAAGCTTTAAATAGCGCTCAGGGATACTTTACAGGCGGAGGAAATACCTTTTTACTGGTTAAAACTCTACATGAAGAGGGCTTGATGTCTTTGCTTAAAACAAATGTAGAAAGCGGAAAAGCTTATCTGGGATGCAGTGCCGGAAGTAATATTGGGGGGCAGAATATGAAAACCACAAACGACATGCCTATTGTCTATCCACCAAGTTTTGATTGTATGGGCCTTGTTCCGTTCAACCTTAATCCACACTATCTTGATCCAAACCCGGATTTGAAGCACAACGGGGAAACCAGAGAAACCAGGATCAGAGAATTCCTGACGCAGAATGATCTTAAAGTAGTTGGACTTCGTGAAGGAAACTGGATCAGAAGAATTGGAGATGCCATTACAGTAGAAGGAAGTGAACAGACAAGGATTTTTGAAAAAGATAAGGAGCCTTATGAAATAGAAGCGGGAAGCGTTCTTTAGGTCATGGAAAGAAGCTCTTATTTTTATTATATTTGATCATCAATTGAATAACGGATGCTTTACGAGTGCGGTTCATAAAGCATCTGTAAGTATAGATCTATAAAACATATCAATGAAAAAAACACTTACCGTTCTGATACTGTCGGTTCAGGTGCTGTCTGCCCAGAACATTGCGCAGAAGCTGGATAAAGCCACCAAAGATCTTATGGATTCTTCAGGAGCGATTTCATCCGGCTTATCATTCTATGTTACGGATGAAAACGGAACTTTTATCTATGAATATCAAGGAAGCAAAGGTCTTTCCACAGCTTCGACGCAGAAAATATTTACAGCTGCCGCAGCTCTTGAAACATTAGGGAAAAATTACACTTATACAACCACTGCAGGATATTCGGGAAAGCTGTCATCAGGAATCCTGAACGGAGACCTTATCATAAGTTCAAACGGTGATCCTACTTTGGGAAGCTGGCGGTATGAAGCGTATAAGCCGGAAAGTTTTAAAAAGAAATTCATTGAAGCGCTTAAAAACTCAGGGATAACGAAGGTTTCGGGTAATCTTGTGATTGACGATTCTTATTTTGACCACCAGACCATTCCCGGCGGATGGCCCTGGGATGATCTCGGCAACTATTACGGAGCGGGGGTGTGGGGAGTCAACTGGAGAGAAAATCAGTTTGACATCAATATTAACGGAACCGAGTTTAAAGGATTTTCTTATCCCCTCGACAATATAAAATGGCTGAATGACCTGAAAGCAGGTGGAAGCTCAGATCAGAGTCTTATTTTTACGGCTCCGCATTCTGATGTAGCTTTGATCAATGGAACATTGCCAGCGGGGAAAACCGTTACAGTTTCCGGAGCTTTGCCCAATCCACCCCTGCAGTTAGGGACCGAAGCTCAGAAATGGCTTAAAGAGGCGGGAATTGAAATTTCCGGAGAAGCCGTTACAGGCTCACAACTGGAATTGCAGGGAAAGCAGGTGCCGGGTGCACCGAAAAATATAATTCTTACCTATGAGTCACCGACTTTGGATAAAATTGTATATTGGTTTCTCAGAAAAAGTGTAAACCTTTATGGCGAAACCATCATTAAAACTTTAGGAAAAGAGAAAAAAGGAAATTCCAGCTTTAAGAGTGGAGTTGCTTATTTAAAGGAATTCTGGAAATCAAAAGGTATACATCCAAACATGATCAATTTTGCGGACGGCAGCGGACTTTCTCCTCAAAACTATGTCGCTGCCAAAGCTGAAGTTCAGGCCTTGTTATATGCCAAAAAACAAAACTGGTTTGATGCTTATTATGATGGATTTCCGGTTCAGGACAACGGAATGAAAATGAAAAGCGGAACTATGAGAGATACCAAATCTTTTGCAGGATACCACACCGCAAAAGATGGTAAAAAATATACTTTTTCAATCATCATTAATAACTATCAGGGAAGCGGAAGTACAGAACTGCAGAAAATTCTGAATGTCTTAAAATAAAAAACAGCTTTGAGAAAATCCATACTTGCCAGACTGAATAACTGGATCATATTTTTGCTGATGACCCTGGTCGTCGTGACGATTGTGATCGCTTCAACTATTCTTATCAATTTTCTAAGAAAAGAAGAAATCAAACGGGTAGATATTTTGGTAAGTGCTTTAAAGTTTCAGCAGGAAGTGACTCCCAGTCTGGAAGTTCAGGAACTGATTCTGAAAATATACAGCTCCAATACGACGATCCCAATGGTTGTACTGGATAGAGAAGACCGGCCGATGGTTCACAAAAATATTCCTCAGGAAATTGAAAATGATCCGGTCCTGGTAACTCTTCTGGCGAAAAAAATGGCAAAAAGCTATCCCCCGATTGAAATTAAAGTGCCTGACGGGAATAATCAGTTTGTGTATTATGACAATTCACAGATCCTTAATAATTTGAGGTATTCACCTTATATACTAGGTTTTTTTATTTTGTGTTATTTCCTGTTTTCATTCTGGTTTTTAAGAACAATCAAGAAAACCGATGAAGGATATTTGTGGGCCGGACTGGCCAAAGAAACGGCTCACCAGATCGGAACACCTCTGTCTTCCATGATTGGATGGATGGAAATAATGAAAATGGATAATCCCGAATCTGAAGGAATACACGAGATCGAAAGAGATATTGAAAGACTGAGAACGATTTCTGAACGTTTTTCAAAAATTGGATCGATTCCTGAGCTTAACGATCTGAATTTTAATGAAACGATTTCAGAAAATTATGACTATCTGAAGACAAGAATCTCAAAGAAAATAGATTTCAGTCTTCATCTTCCCACCTATAAAATCCTGGTTCCCCACAATAAAATCCTGATGAGCTGGGTGATTGAGAACCTGGTCAAAAATGCCGTGGATGCCATGAAAGGAGAAGGAGTATTGCATATGTACGTCTTTGAAAGAAACAAAAATATTCTGATTGAAGTAAAGGATTCCGGAAGCGGAATGACCAAACAGCAGGCAAGAAATGCTTTCAAGCCAGGGTATTCAACCAAGAAAAGAGGCTGGGGATTGGGGCTATCCCTGGCAAGAAGGGTGATTCATGAATACCACAACGGAGATATTAAAATTTCCCAGACTGAAGTAGGCAAGGGGACGACATTCAGAATAACGATCAAAAAAGCGTAAAAATTTATACTTTACGGCAAAACTTATTTTCCTGTTTACATTCTATATTAAAAAAAGTTAAAGTACTTTTAATAATCATCCCTTTTCCCAAATTATAAGTAGATTCGCGGTTCTTCAATACCGATATGGGTTCATTGATCCTATGTTATAGTTAAGCTAAAGATTATCAATTAAATACTATAAGAATTATGAGAAAAAGTGTTAAGGTTTTTACGATGTTGTTTGTACTCTTAATTAATTTTTTTAATGCACAGGTAAAAGACTTTGTTATTGAGCCTCCGCTTAGTCCCAAACTTTATGTATATAAATCATTTGGTGTTTTTGGAGGTAGAGAATATTCGGCTAATGGTCTTTATCTGATCACGAAGAAAGGAGTGGTACTTTTTGATGTTCCATGGCAGAAAACCCAGTATCAAACACTTATGGATACTATAAAAAAACGTCATAACCTACCTGTGATTGCTTTATTTGCAACACATTCTCATGACGACCGGGCGGGAGATCTTAGCTTTTATAATAAAAAAGGGATCAGTACCTACGCCACTGCTAAAACCAACGAACTTTTAAAAAAGGAAGGAAAAGCTACTTCGAGTAAAATAATAGAAGTTGGAAAAAAATATAAAATAGGAGGGGAGGAATTTACAGTAGACTTTCTTGGTGAAGGACATACGGTAGATAATGTTGTGGTTTGGTTTCCAAAATACAATGTATTGGACGGTGGATGTTTAGTGAAAAGCATAAGCGCTACTGATCTTGGCTATACCGGAGAAGCCAATGTAAAAGAATGGCCGCTTACCATGGCAAAGCTTAAAGCCAAATATCCTGCTGATGCAAAGGTGATTCCAGGTCATGATGAATGGAAGAAAGAGGGACATGTAGAACATACTCTTGAACTTTTAAACAAGCAAAATGCTCAATAAAAATAGAAAAAGCGGGATATTTTTCCCGCTTTTTTATGATCTAAATTCTTGAATTTCTATTATTTCTTACCAGTAAGCCACTGCGTCTGAAGTTTCAGTTCTGCCGGGGTTGGATTGGCTTTATACTGAAGGCTCTCAATCGTCATTTTATCCAGAACAGCTTTTCCTTTAAGATCAATCTTATCTGTTTTGTCACCATTCTTTCTAAGAATCGTCACGGTAACGTTCTGCCCTTCTTTGATTGATTTGGCATATCCTATAAAATCCTGCATGTTCTGTACATTGATTGTTTTTCCATCCAAAGCAAGAATTTCGTCTGTGATTTTAAATCCTATGCTTTTTGCAAAAGGCGAAAGTGCTGAACTTTCATCAAATACAAACGTATTGTTTTTGTCGTTATAGCCTGTTTGATTAGGATCTTTGATGAACCAGAACAACGGAGGTGTATCTTTCTTCTTTGCTTCTACGCCTACCATATTCAGGTATTCTGCATAAGGTGTCGGCTGGTTCCCTGCAATATATTTGTTATAAAAATCTTTTACCTGAGGATAACCGGTCACCGTTACCAACTCATCGATTAATTTATCATCTTTAAACGGCTTATTCTCCCCGAATCTCTGAGAGAGTTTTCTGATCATATCACGGTAGCCCATTTCTCCGTTAGAAAGCTTTCTCAGCTCAATATCCAGACACATGGCCAACAAAGCTCCTTTTTCATATACATTTCTGTATTGGTCTTTGTATTGGTCTTGCAGAATATTCTTACTCATTACCGTAAATGGCATGGTATCATCATAGTTCTTTGAATTGGTGATCTTTTCATTCATTCTCTGAAGGAACTCATCTTTATTGATCAGGCCTTCCTGGATCTGGAAAAGATTCGCAAAATATTCTGTTCCTCCTTCATACATCCACAGGTGCTGAGACATTTTAGGGTCTGCATAATCAAAATAATGAATCTCTTCGGAATGCGTCTTTAAAGGATTCACCGTATGAAAAAATTCGTGTGAAACCACATCGGTGATTGTTTTGTCGATTGCTTCTTTCGGCATCATTTCAGGAAGCACTACACTGGTTGATTCGTGATGTTCCAGTGCTCCGAAACCTTTGATCTTCGGTCCGTCACCTCCAGAAAGATAAAGCATGATCGCATATTTTTTATTGGTATTCATATCACCCAGGAATTTTTTCTGAGCCAATACCATTTTTTCAAGATTGTCTTTAAAATCTGCTGCTTTGTATTTTCCTGTTGGAGAGTAAACGCCAAGTACCAAATCCATTCCTCCGGCATTGAAGGTGATGTAATCCGGCTTGGTATACATCAGCGGAGAGTCTGTTACCTTAGCATAATTAGCCAATGTAAAAGTATCTGTAGCATCAGATTTATCCTGATCTACCAATGCTGTTGTCCCATAGAACCCTGCCGGTTTCTGAATGATAAGCTGATACGGAACATCCTGCATATTATCTATGTATCCAACGAAACCATGGGTGTTGATCATGAATATTTTGCCTTCCTCAATATCTGTTCCTGATGGAGAAAATACAGCCTTGTGCTTAGAGTTATCCATTTCATCATCAAAACTGTCATTGACCAGATAGGTTACTTTGGTTAAATCTTTTGCGTTTTTTAATGAGTAGGTATTGTCATTAACTTTGGTATAGGTTAATTCTCTTCCTTTATTATCGTAGAATTTGATACCTTCCACAAATCTTCCATAATCATCTACGGAATAGGTGCCCGGAACTGTTTTTGGAAAATGGAACTTGATATCTCCGGATTTCATTTTAGGGAATTCCATAGTAACGGCTACCTTGTCGTCTTTTACATTGACAAGATCAATCGTTGTTTTTATGGATTGGGCATTGGCCAAAAAAGCGGCGAATAGACCCAGGCTGATTGCTGTTTTTCTCATTAGGTTTAAATTTTATAGTTAAATAGTAGTTTTTTTAGTCGTTTTGTTACGGAATAAAGTATTAAACTTTTCTTAAAATTTGAAAGAAAAAAAAGGTATAATAGAGAGAAAGCAGAGGTGTTGGTTTGAAAAACACATTCCAATGGTTTTTTTAGTAACAAAAAAGCAAATTCGTTATGTAACAAATTTGCTCTTTTCTTTATTCAACTTCATTGTAGTTGATGTAGTAGTTCTTGTTAAATTCTACAGGATTATTGCTTTTGAGTTTAACAGTCTGCCAGTTTTCTGTAGGATTGATGGTTTGATTACCGTTGATAATGAGAGGAAGCTTAAGATCTTTAACTCCTTCAGTATATCGGAATTTTAAAGATGCCCCATTTTGTGAATATTCCAGAACAGGAATCTTTATTGTTCTTAAATATTGATTAAAAATACTGGATAAATCGATTCCGGATTTTGAGGACATATAATCTTCTATCTGTTTGGTGGTAACGGTCTGATGATAAAAATCCTTATTCAGTCCTCTCAGGATCTGTCTGAATTTTTCATCATTATTGATGACCTGCCTGATGGTGTGAATCATACTGGCTCCTTTAGGATACATATCTCCGCTGCCTTCATTTCTGACACCATATTTTCCTATAATTGGAATGTCATTCTGGATGTTTCCGCGGATTCCAATGGCGTAAATATCAGCTGATTTTTTATCCATATATTTTTCTGTAAAAAGAACTTCGGAATACATTGTGAAACTCTCATGGATCCACATATCAGCCTGATCCTTTGCCGTGATATTATTGGCAAACCACTCATGGCCGCTTTCATGAATGATAATATAATCCCACTTAAGACCTACGCCTGTTCCTGAGAGATCCCTTCCAAGATAGCCATTCTGATAGCCGTTTCCATAGGCTACATTGCTCTGATGCTCCATACCCAGGTAAGGAGAATCGACCAGTTTATATGAATCTTCGTAGAAAGGGTATGGTCCGAACCAGTATTCAAATGCAGAAAGCATTGGCTTTACCTGCTGAAACTGCTTTTTTGCTTTTTCCAGATTGTAGTCCAGTACCCAGTAATCCAGATCAAGTTTTCCTTTTTCACCACTGAATGTATCTTTAAAATTAACATATTTTCCGATGTTAGGGATAATAGAGTAGGCGTTGATAGGATTTTTTACCTCCCACGTATACGTTGTTTTTCCACCTTCCGTTTTTTTGTCGGTGAGCCTTCCGTTTCCTACACCTACAAGGTCATTGGGCGTAATGATCTTCATAATAATCCCGTTTTCAGGCTCATCACTCCAGATATCTTTTGTCGGAAGCCATATAGAGGCCCCGATTCCTTCGTCAGCTACACTCATCCATGGGTTTCCTTTTTCATCCTTGGTAAAAACCCAGCCGCCGTCCCATGGTGCATTTTTCGCAATCACTGGTTTTCCGGAATAGGTCACGTCAATGGTGTATTTCTCGCCTTTTTGAAAGCTTTTTTTAGCTGTGACAAAGATAAAATCACCATCCTGTTTAAAGCCGGAAATGGGGAAACTGCCTTCTATTTTATCCGCTTTCATTGGTTTTTGCAAATCAATCTGGAAAACTGGATCAGTAACATCTTTGGTGATTTCAAAGCTGATCTTGTTATACCCTTTAATGCTTTTCTGTGCGAAATCAGGTTCCACCGAAAGGTCATATTTTTTGACATCCCAAAAATTCCTGAATGGGGTGTCAGAACCCTTCAAAGTATCCTGCTTGGTAAAGGTTTGATCTTTCTCGGAGAATTGTCCGAAGACCATGCCCGAAGCAAATAAAAGTGTGTAGGTCAGCTTTTTCATTTAAAACTAAATTAAATTCTATCAAAAATAGAAAAATTAATGGCACAATGATGACATCTATAGAAAAAATATACTATAATACAGAAGTCATATCAATAAAAAAAGCCCGGTTTACACCAGGCTTTGTATGATAAAAATAAAAGGTTTATTTCTTGATAAACTTAAGTCTTGAAACAGTTCCTTTATCTTCGATAGTAATAACATAAACTCCAGTGCTCAGTTTAGATACCGGGATTTTCTGACCTGCAACAGTACCGTTCATTACAGCCTGTCCTGCCATATTGAAAATGCTGAACTGTGCTTTAGAAGAAATATTGGTAACGTTCAGAACATCATAAGCTGGATTAGGATAGATCTGTACCGCTGTATTGTCTTTTGTTACATCGTCAGTACCTAAAGAACCAGGAAGAATTTTAACAGCATAATCTTCAACTTCTCCGAATTGGAAGCTTGAACATCCGCTGGTAGGCTGATCCTCATACGTTAATACCACTCTCATCGTAGTATTTGCAGTTCCTGAGTAAGCATCTGCCGGTACAGAGAATGTTCCTGAAACAGGAGTGATTGTATTCGGTGCACTGGTATAAATCATTTCAGAAGGAGCAAAAGTTCCGTCTCTGTTGAAGTCGATCCATGCAGTAACCCCCTCATTATAAAGATCGCTAGACCATTGCTTGGTGATGCTCACAGTATTCCCGGAAGTTCCTTGTTTAAGAGTAATTAGCTTCGAAGGATCTGTAGCATAATTGGTATATGCTGAACCTACACTGCTATTGGACATAGGTGTCATTCCGGCAGGAGTCACAGTAACATTTGAAATAAATTCATCTGCCGGACTTGAAGTATTGTTGACACACAGTACATATCCTAATGTTGTAAAGGTAGCTGGTGCAGAGAATGTTCCGGTTGTAGATCCGCAAATATTAGCAATCTGATATTCGTACTGCGTAGCGCTTTCCAATCCTGAAACAAAAGAAGAATTGGCTGCAATGGTTGCAGAAGTCCAGGTAGTAGCACCTGCCTTTCTGTATCTTATGGTATACTGTCCTCCCTGAAGAGCTGCCCAGTTGATGTTTGCAGAAGAAATGGTGATCCCTGAAACAGTGATTCCTGTTGGTTCTGCCACAGAACATGCTGCTGCACTTGCGCTTACTGTAGCATTACCTACAGCATAGAATACGTTGTCAATTGCGCTTACTCTGATCTTTACATTAGAACCTGCAGTAAGAGAAGAGAACATAAATGGCTCAGCTCCGTCGTTAGGGGTAGAAGGAGTAACTACAGTCCAGTTAGCTCCGTTATCAGTAGTGTAGTCAATTTTAACATTCTGTACGTTATAGGTACTGTTGTTGGTATTGGCAACATCCCAGGTGATGGCTCCGGCGGTATTGTTATAAACTGTTGTTGATGTTACTTTGAAAGGACCATCGTTACCAACTTCCAGATTGATCCTTGCACTCTGAGTCTGTTGTTTTGTAATATCAGGGTTGTTGTCTCTTACGGTTACTTTAAAGCTCATTCCTCTAGGAACAGTGGAAACGGTTTCCCAACCTGCAATGTTCGATACCGAACCTGCAACACCAGGATTGCCAACAACAGTAGAGAGAAGAGGGAAGTATCTTGTAGGAGATGCCGTAGGCATTATAGACCTGAAATCTGCTCCATGTTTACGGGTTGAAAGTACGGTTCCGAAAGTTGCAGCAGCAAGATCATATTGTTCCCATGTGTAAGTCATAGGATCATTTTGTGCATCAACAGCAGATGCAGTCAGTACAAATGCAGTTCCTTTTGGAATTGCTTTCGCCGCAAGTGGCTGAATAACTGGGGCTGTATTGGTGGTAATGGTAGTTAATGTTCCACATTCCTGAGAATTTACATAAGCCTGTACTTCTTCTATGTTTTTAACATGGAAATAGGCATCTGAATTCATCTGAACATTAGCTCCGTTAACGATACCTGCATATCCCATAATGGTTGAACCTGATCCCGGTTCCATGTGTGCTCCGTGTAAAGCAACAGACATTGTATGGTTTCCTCCAAACTGATGCCCCATTTCATGAGCTACAAAGTCTATATCATACGTATCCCCAAAAGGCTGATCTACGATAAGTGGAGAGGTAATTCCTGCCCCTTTTGACGTGTCATCATTGTTGTTCACTGGATTTCTACATACATTCCCTACATCTCCTGCGCTTCCGCCGCCGCCTCTGTGTCCGAAGAAGTGGCCAATATCGTAAGCTGCATTTCCTATCGTAGAAGTAAGAGTCTGCTGAAGCTCAAGGTTCCAGCTGTCAGGAGCGCTGTAATTAGCACCATTCTGAATAACATTTGAGTATGGATCCGTTGCTGCATTGGTGAAAATTAACTGTGGAAGATCCAAAACAACCATATGAATGCCGAAATCTTTTTCAAAAACACCGTTTACTCTATTCATTGTAGCATTAATACGGGCTGCTGCGCCGGCAACACCTCCTGCCAATTGAGTATATTCTGCATTGACAGAGATTGCTGTTCTGTAGGTTCTGTATTTTAAATCATTACTCTTGTTAAATCCTCCTGCTCCGTTCAGAATGTTTTTAGACTGTAGCAGTTTACTCATCTCCTTTTTTGACCGTTCAGGCTCAGATGTTTTACACTCAAATGGATTCCCATTCTGTGTTTTATTGGTTTTGAAGAATACCCCGTATACATCTTTTTCTTTATTCAGAGGCTCAATAAATTCGTATTTTCCGGTGACTGCATCAAAAATCATGGACTGAAAGTCATTAGGAGCTGTGCTGAACCTGATCTGTCTTTGAGGATTGTCTACTCCGATCCCTGAATACGCTCCCAGTTCATATCGGTCTGCCATAGATTTTTCTACTACGGGAGAACTGTAAACGGAAAATCTTTCAATTTTTCCATCAGCGGTAGGTAAAGATATGATAACAGGGCTACCTCCTTTTCCTGCTTCAGGAGCATCTTTTAAAAGGCTTCTCAGAGAGTTGAGATCTACTTTGTAGCTGTATAGTACGTTAACTTCCTTTCTTATTGGAGCAACTTTTTGGGAAACAGGTTCCCAGTTTTGTGCCTGAAGACCTATAAAGCAAGAGGCCAAAGCACAAACAAGAATAATTCTCTTTTTCATAATATTATTTAATTCTTGCAGACAAATATAAAATAAATTTAATAATCTACAGAGTAATATTTAACAATATCTAATTATAATTTTTCTTCTGTATTGTAAATGGTTTTTAATAAATGGTGTATTTTGTTATGTTTTTTTTACACTATATATGTTTTTATAATTAAATTAAATAAAAACGTGTTTTTATTTAAAGTTTATGATTATTAGTTTATTAGTGAGTTTTTAGTATTTTTAAATTGACAATAATGATGATACTTCAAAACCGATGAGCTGAGCCATGTAAGAAAAGCTCAATTGAATGATTGTTCACAGATGAAAATTCCGAAAATATTAATCGAAGATGGTAAAATGTAAATAGAGACCTGATCGTACAGAACATATAATGATCAGAAAATGAACACGGATTTTTACTTTTTATCCCGGTCGTAAAAGACTGTTTTACTCTAAGTTTTATTGAAAATAAAATCGTCCATCCGTCTGCAGTACAACATAAGGAATGCCCCTATATGCGGATCATTGACATAAGGTTTCTGCTAAGTTCGTCAATAGCCGATAAGGTCTGTAATTCTATTATTTCTGTATTACAGGAAGGTTTTCAGTGTTTTTCTGTATTTTTTTATACGTGAAAGAACACATCACAATACTGAATTCATATAATATAAGAAGCGGGAAAGCTGCCATCAGCATACTTAAGACATCTGCAGGAGTAATGATCGCAGCAACCACCATAATCAAAACAATAGCGTGACGGCGATAGGTCTTCATAAACATAGGGGTCAGAATTCCAATGCTGGTAAGGAAATAAATAAGAATAGGAAACAGGAAGATAATCCCCATTCCTAAGATCACCTGTAAAAATAAAGTAGTATAATCACTCAAATCATAAAGTGGAATGATAATATCTGAGATCTTAAAAATAACTCCAAAATTAACAGCGAATGGAAGAATTAAAAAATAACCACACAAAACTCCGGTCATAAATAAGATCCAAACTGCATTGATAATAAAGATAGAGTTTTTTCTTTCTTTAGGATGAAGAGCAGGACCGATGAATCGCCATAACTCCCATACAATATAAGGAAAAGCACCTACAATACCTCCAAAAACAGAAACAGCCATCATGACATTGAACTGCTGATAAAGCCTTTGTACACGAACTGGAAATTCTTTAGGAAGATGAATACTGTCTTCTCCTAAAAGCATCCGCGAAAAATGGTTGACGACTCTGAAAGTTGGAAAATCATTTCTTGTAGGGCCAAAAAAGATATGGTCCATGATCCAGTTGATATTGAATCCTACGGCTAATGCTACAATTATAATGGCAATAATTGAGCGAACAAGATGACCTCTTAATTCTCCAATATGTCCCAAAAAGGACATTTCTTTTTTTTCGTCCATATACTACAAGTCTATTTAAAATAGCAAACTCGTCAAAAGTTAAGCTGTTTTAAGTCTGCGAAATTATGAAATAATAATCAGTATTTAGAATTATTGAGATGATTTTGTTTAAGTTTATAAGGAGAAGCACCCTATGTTTGATTTTTAGAAAAAAAACCGACGGTATTTCCAGAAATACCGTCGGCTGATGTATTGTTATTCATGAATAGCATTCATATGTTTGTCTCTAATTGATTCCTTCATCAAGAAGGGTGTGAAGATCAATGATCCCGAAATACTGCCCGTTTTCTGTGACAATAAGCTGGCCTATATTATTTTCTTTCAGAATTTTCATAGCTGCTTTTGCTAAAGTATCTCTTTCAATGGTCTTAGGGTTCGCCGACATAATATCTTTGGCCTGTACCTTAGATATATCATCTTCCTTCATCAGCATTCTTCTTAAATCTCCGTCAGTAATTACTCCGATGATCTTTTCGTCCTCAGTTACCACTGTGATTCCATGGCTTGAAGCACTGATTGAGATAATAACATCTCTTACCGGTGCATTTTGTTCTACCTGAGGTTTCTGAGGTGATAGGAACTGATCTACTTTCGAGACAAGGTTTTTTCCTAGACTTCCCCCTGGATGAAACTTCGCAAAATCATTCTCTCTGAAATCATTAAGCTCCATTAATGCAACAGCCATAGCATCTCCCAGAGCCATTTGGATCGTGGTAGAACTTGTAGGTGCCAGTTTGTTTGGGCAGGCTTCAACATCTACATGGGTATCAAGGACAATTTCGGAGAATTCTGCAAGTTTGCTGTTTTTATTTCCGGTCATTCCTATAAGAGAAGAAGAATAGTCTTTTAGAAATGGAACAAGATTGGCTATTTCAGGAGAGTTTCCGGAATTCGAAATACATAAAACGACATCCTGCTTCTGAATCACACCAAGGTCTCCATGGATCGCTTCCGATGCATGCAAAAACTGCGATGGGGTACCCGTGGAGTTTAAGGTGGCGACAATTTTATTCCCGACGTGGGCCGATTTTCCGATTCCTACTACAATTAATTTCCCTTTTGCCGAATGAATAATCTCCACTGCTTTTGCAAAATCTTCATCAATCCTGTTCTTTAATTTTTCAAGTTCTGAAATTTCTATCTCTAAAGTGCTCTTAGCAATTGAAATAATGTCGGTTCTTTCCATTTTATAAGTATAAGGTATACAAAAAATCCACTGAAAAACGTTATATTTAAAAAAGAATATTTAATATAAGTTTTATTTTTTATAAATTCGTTCGCTTTTATTTTAAGCAGAATTTTTATAACTTTGGATTGGATGCAAATTTAGCAATAGAAAATTAGATGAACGCAAAAAAAGCCAATTTATCAGGCGAATTGAAAAAGTATTTCGGGTTTTCTACATTTAAAGGCCAGCAGGAAGAAATTATAGAAAACCTACTCAGTGGGAAGGATATATTTGTCTTAATGCCAACAGGAGGGGGTAAATCATTATGTTACCAACTTCCGGCACTTATTTCAGAAGGTACGGCAATAGTAGTTTCGCCCTTAATAGCGTTAATGAAGAATCAGGTAGATGCAGTAAACGGCCTTTCATCTGAAGACGGGGTGGCGCACGTTTTAAATTCATCATTAAACAAGACGCAGACAAAACAGGTCTTTGACGATATCAAAGGTGGAAAGACCAAGCTTTTGTATGTAGCTCCGGAGTCATTGATTAAAGATGATTATCTGGATTTCCTGAAAGAGGTGAAAATTTCTTTCGTCGCTATTGACGAAGCACACTGTATTTCAGAGTGGGGACACGATTTCAGACCGGAATACCGGAACCTGAAATCTATTATTGACAGGATTGCCGATGTTCCGGTAATCGCTTTGACAGCAACAGCAACACCAAAAGTTCAGGATGATATCCAGAAGACTTTGGGAATGACTGATGCGTTGGTTTTTAAAGAAAGTTTCAACCGCCCCAATCTGTATTACGAGGTACGCCCAAAAGTCAATGTAGATAAGGAGATCGTAAGATTCATCAATCACCACAAAGGCAAATCAGGAATCATATACTGCTTAAGCAGAAGGAAGGTAGAAGAATTTGCCCAGCTGCTGCAGGTAAATGGGATCAACGCCCTTCCTTATCATGCGGGTCTAGATCAGAAAGTGAGGGTGGCTAATCAGGATAAATTCCTGATGGAAGAAGTTGATGTGATCGTAGCGACCATTGCATTTGGAATGGGAATAGACAAGCCCGATGTACGTTTTGTAATCCATTATGATTTTCCTAAATCGCTGGAAAGTTATTATCAGGAAACCGGAAGAGCGGGAAGAGATGGTGGTGAAGGCTATTGTCTTGCATTTTACGACCCTAAGGATATTGAAAAACTGGAAAAATTCCTCGCACAAAAACCTGTTTCCGAAAGAGAGATTGGGCTGCAGCTTTTAAATGAAGTAGTTGGTTATGCCGAGACTTCAATGAGCAGAAGACAGTATATCCTTTGCTATTTCGGTGAAAATTTTGATCCGGTGAAAGGAGATGGAGCAGATATGTGTGACAATTCTTCCGACCCTCCCAAATTAAAAGATGCAACAGCGGATCTGACGAAAACGTTAGAACTTATTAAAGATACCGGAGAAAAATTCAAGTCTAAGGATTTGATTTCTGTAATCGTAGGAAAAGAAAATGCCGTTACAAAATCCTATAAATTAGAACAGACTTCGCATTTCGGTTTTGGCAAAGAGGAAAAAGACAACTATTGGAAAACCATCCTGAGACAGGCAACTGTTCAGGGATTTCTCCAGAAAGATATTGAAACATACGGCGTTCTAAAAATGTCTGAGAAAGCAAGGAATTTCTTAGATATTGACCCTAAAGAACCGTTTTTAATTGCTGAGGACAGAGAGTTTGATCTTACTCAGACGAAAGCGGAGAGCGAACAGGTACAAATGCAGGCCAGCAGCGGTCTGGACCAGAATCTGTTTGGTCTGCTTAAAGATTTAAGAAAAAAGGTAGCCAAAAAACATGGAATTCCACCTTATACGGTTTTTATGGATCCGAGTCTTGAAGACATGACGGTTCAATATCCGGTTTCAGTAGACGAAATTGCGAAAATTTATGGAGTAGGAGAAGGAAAAGCAAAAAAATACGGTAAAGAATTCGCGGACTTCATCAAAGCCTACGTTGAAGAAAACAATATCGAACGTACTCAGGATATGGTACTGAAACAGGTGGCGAACAAATCCAGCCATAAAGTTTTCATCATTCAGAGTACCGATAAAAAAATCGATCTTGAAGACATTGCAAGAGCCAAAAATCTTTCAATGACTGAACTTCTGAAAGAAATGGAAAGTATTGTTTACCAGGGAACCAAGTTGAATATTGATTATTATATCGAAGATAATTTCGATGAAGATATCGTAGATGGTTTTATGGAATTTATGACCGAATCTGAAAGTGACAGCATGAAAGTGCTTCTTGATGAATTTGGAGACGAGCTTTCTGATGAAGAAGTGAGAATGCTGAGAGTAAAATTCATCAGTGATGTGGCTAACTAAGAATGAATTTACAGAATAACGAAATAATTTTAAAAGAAATTCTTCCAAAGAAGGGTTTCTTTTTTAATATGACAGAGAAACTGAGAATTGTTTTCTCTTTTTTTTATTTGGGAATTTCCGCACTATTTCTTATAAATATGACTTCTTTCTTTTTCTTTTTTGCAATATTCATGTTTGGAACGGGGTTGTATTTAGCTTTTTTCAGATGGATTCTAAGATATTCAGATTTGAAAAATAACTATTATATCATTACCAATGAGCGAATTATTATTGCTGAAAAGTCAACTAAAGAAATTTTGAAGGAAAAAAAATTGGAAGAAATAGATCAGATCAACATCGAAATGAATAATAAATTTTTTGGAAATATTATTTTTGGTGAACCTGAGTCTATTTTTGGAAGAAACGATGAACCTTTTTCTTTTTTTAAAAGAAGTGGGATGAACTTTGATGAAGACAAATATGTCTTTTTAAGTGTTGAAAATATCAGTGAGATTATTCCCATCTTCGAAAACTTAAAATTAAAGGTTAATAAAACTTTTTACTAACTTTAACTGATGAAAAAGATTTCTGTCATATTTATCCTTCCGGATCTGGAAACCGGTGGTGCAGAAAGAATTGTTACCACTATTGCCAATCACCTTTCCAGAGACCGTTTTGAACCAAAAATCCTGCTTCTGCGCAAACAGGGAGGATATCTTAATTTTCTAAAAAAAGACGTTGAAATCATTGATATTAATACGGAAAGGATCAGACATTCCTTAAAACCCATTTTGGGTGAGATTTACAGAAGAAAACCGGATATTGTATTTTCAGGTTTCGGGGAAGTAAACGCTTATTTGGCTCTGTTTATCAAACTTTTCCCAAGAACAAAATTTATCGCAAGGGAAACTAATGTAGTGTCGGAACATGTAACGCGCAAAGAGATCAAATTTTTCTATAATTTTTATAATAACTATCAGAAGATCATTGCGCAAAGTGATGATATGATGAGTGATCTTATCGAGAATTTTAATATCAGGAAAAAGAAAATTGTTAAGATAAATAACCCTGTAGATTTTGATTTTATTGATGGCAAATTAGCAGGTTCTGCAAAACCGGAATGTTTTAAATATAATCATAAAAATGTGGTGGCTATAGGGAATTTGTCGGCAAGAAAAGGGTTTGACAATCTGCTGAAGGTTTTTTCAAGACTTAAAAATGAAAATATCCAGCTTCATATTTTAGGAGATGGAAAAGATAAAGAGATACTGCTTCAGATGAAGGATTTTCTGGGATTAAAGAATGTTATTTTTCATGGCAGACAGGATAATCCCTATCAGTTTTTAAAGTATGCAGATCTTTTCGTGCTGTCTTCAAGATATGAAGGCTTTCCGAACGTTCTTTTGGAAGCAGGAGCTTGTGGAACTTATTCACTCGCTAATAACTGTCCCGGAGGCATCAATGAGATCATCCAGGATCAGGTGAACGGTGAGGTGGCCAATATTGAGGACTATGAAGAGTTCTCCCAAAAAATAATGAAAGTTCTTCAGGGAAATTATAACCGTGATGGAATAAAAAATTCTATAAGATCGAGATTTTCAAAGGACATTATTCTGAATAAATATGAGAAGGTTCTGTTGGATCTGGTGAAGAAATAATGGGCACATTTGCTTTATGGTATTATATTTTTCTACATTTGGTCCTCATTAATTTTATTTAAAATCAATATTCATCAATGAATAAAATCCCCAAAATTGGATGTGCCTGTGAAAAACCGAATTCGGATTATACTGAGTACAGAAGTTCAGAATTAGGCATAGACCATACTAACGGAAGATATGCAGAAGTAACAATTCAACAGTGTAAACTTTGTCAAAGAATATGGATTCGTTATTTTGTTGAATTTGAGCATTATTCTAACTCAGGAAGATGGTACAAAGGAATCGTTTCCAAAAAAGACCGCTTGCAAATAACCCCCGAAAATACAGTTGATTATTTGGAAAGTCTTGAATGGTATGTTTACGGAGGTTCATTTTTCGAAAGTACCGGCACATTTGGAGAAGGGAAGGTTAATGTAGATGTATAATTTCTTTACCTATGCTGATAATTTCGATAAATTCATGATTGTTTACTAATAATTTAAAATTATAAAAAATGATAAGTAAAATGATCTTCTCTTTAGCTGGAATTCTCTTATTGATGAACTGTAAAAGTCCCAAAGAAAAAGTAGAAGATAATATACTTTATCAGGACAGTATCGGATATTGGAATTATGAGTGGCCAAGAGAAAGAGCTGAATATTACGGTTTTACTTTTAAGTTTATGAAAAAGAATAAACTTCAAAAACTGTCTTTCAACAAAGTTGAAAATAAGAGATGGGCATGGAATGATTATCCTTATGATGAATCAATTTACAGATGGGGAGTTGCAGATGATTCAGTTTTTACTTTCATGAATTATAATTCAAAAATTAAAATTATAAAGTACAACAGTGATACAATTTGGTTATACGACTACGAAGGAAAAAGTAAAAAATTACTTATAAAAGTTAAAGGAGATCTTAATATTGAGAAACCAGATAAAATAAAAGTAATTCATGACAAAACAGGAAAAGAAATCCGTGGTCTTGATATTTGAGTTTAAAGAAAAATTTGACAAATCTCACTTTCTCACGTGGTAATTAATCAGTAAATTTGTAATCATTAAGAAAGATAATAATAAACAAATTCATAAAATAACATGAGTCAATTTGATGTTACCGTAATCGGTTCTGGTCCTGGAGGTTATGTGGCAGCCATTCGTGCAGCACAGTTAGGTTTCAAAACAGCAATTATTGAAAAATATTCAACTTTAGGCGGAACTTGTCTTAACGTTGGGTGTATTCCGTCAAAAGCGCTTTTAGACAGCTCTGAGCATTTCGAAAATGCAAAGCATAATTTTGCAGGCCACGGAATCTTGATCAATGAGCCACAAGCTGATATCATTAGAATGGTTGAGCGTAAAAACGAAGTGGTAGATCAGACAACAAAGGGTATCAATTTTTTGATGGACAAAAATAAAATCACTGTTTTTGAAGGTCTTGGAAGTTTTGAATCTGCTACTCAGATCAAAGTAACTAAAAACGACGGTTCTTCTGAAACAATTGAATCAAAATATACGATCATCGCAACGGGTTCCAAGCCGTCTTCACTTCCTTTCATCACAATTGATAAAGAAAGAATAATCACTTCTACAGAAGCATTAAACCTTAAGGAAATTCCTAAACACCTGGTCGTAATCGGTGGAGGAGTAATCGGTCTTGAATTAGGATCTGTATACTTAAGATTAGGAGCTCAGGTAACGGTTGTTGAATTCATGGATAAAATTATTCCGGGAATGGATGGGGCTTTAAGCAAAGAATTGACTAAAGTTCTTAAGAAGCAGGGAATGAAGTTTATGCTTTCTACTGCTGTTTCTGCTGTTGAAAGAAACGGAGATACAGTAAAGATTACAGCTAAAGATAAAAAAGGAGAAGAGGTAACAGTAGAAGGAGATTACTGTTTGGTTTCTGTAGGAAGAAGACCTTACACAGATGGTCTTGCTCTTGAAAAAGCAGGTGTAGAACTTGACGAAAGAGGAAGAGTAAAAACAAACGATCACTTACAGACTAATGTTGCCAATATCTACGCAATCGGTGACGTGATCAAAGGGGCAATGCTTGCTCACAAAGCTGAAGAAGAAGGTGTTCTGGTTGCAGAGCAACTGGCAGGTCAAAAACCTCATATCAACTACAATCTGATTCCTGGTGTTGTATATACCTGGCCTGAAGTAGCTGGAGTTGGTAAAACTGAAGAGCAGTTGAAGGAAGAAGGAGTTGCTTACAAAGTAGGTTCTTTCCCAATGAGAGCTCTAGGTAGAAGCCGTGCAAGTGGTGATATTGATGGTCTTGTGAAGATCATTGCAGACGAAAAAACTGATGAAGTTTTAGGAATGCACATCATCGGAGCAAGAGCAGCTGACCTTATCGCAGAAGGAGTCATTGCTATGGAATTCCGTGCAAGCGCTGAAGATATTGCAAGAAGTTCTCATGCGCACCCAACCTATGCTGAAGCTATTAAAGAAGCAGCACTGGATGCGACAGGTAAGAGATCGATCCACATGTAATTTTTGATTGAAAGATTTAGAAATTTAAATATTAAAGAGAAGCATTTGCTTCTCTTTTTTGGCATAAAAATGGAAACTCACAGAGTAAATTTATTGTATGAAGAAATTTTTTATAGGTTTAGTGCTTTTTACAGCAATTAATTCATTTGCTCAGGAAGCAGGAAAAGCAGGTGAGCTTTTAAAGAATGAAGCGTCTGTATCTGAAATGCAAATTTCCGGAAATGTAACGGCAAGAAGCAAAGCTTTGGATTATTCAAAGGAGGATAAATGGGGGAATCAAAATAATCCTTCAAAAAATAAAAATCCGAATTATCAGTGGAACAAGAATTATGGATACGCAGAAGTTTTTCTGAGAATTCCCGAACAGGGGTTTTTCACGGTCGAGGTTGATGATCAGGCAATTTCAAACGGTTCTGGGAAATATCGTTTTTTTGATCTGCAGTCTGGCAAAACTTCTGTGTCGATTTATGAAAATGGATTTTTGATTTACAGAACAACCTTAATGCTTCGGAATAATAACAGAATGATACTGGATTTTTTCACGAACAAAGGTTTGTACTTATTAGATCTGTACCCTGTAAAAAATCAGTCTTATGGTTTTAATGATTGGAATGATGTCTGGAATACCCCCTATGGAAATCATTCTGGAGATGGATACGATTCTGGAAATGTAATGGATAACACTACTTTTCGCCAGTTTTTTGATATGCTGCAGAAAAATGAAAAGTTTGATGATGGTAAACTGGCTTTAATTAATCAGCAGATGCAAAATTCTCTTTTTACTTCGGCACAAATCAGAGAACTGGTGAAGTATATGAGTTTTGATAATAATAAGTTGGCATTAGCCAAATCAATGTACAAAAGATGTGCAGATAAAAACAAATACTTTTTAGTATACGAAGCATTTGATTTTGAAAATAGTAAAAGGGAACTCATGGAATTTGTTGCAAAATCATGATAGATAAAAGACAAATTAATTTAGTTTCTTTGATATAGGAAGAAAACCATAGACTCTACTTGGATATAGGATAGTGATGGATTTGGCCTCATCATTCTCTCTTTTAAATTATTTTTGAGATGCAAACCATCAAGACATCTGAGTAAGATTATATTTAAATTATCAGAATTATGGAAAACCAGGAATTAGACCTTTATTTTAAAAGGATAGAAGCAGAAAAGCCAGAAGAGAATACCGGAAAACTGGAACTTCTGAAAAGGCTTCATCAGCTTCATCCTAAAAATATAACATTTGAAAATATTGAAACATTCACTGGAGAAACTCCTTCATTGCAAATCAATGCAGTTTTTAATAAATTGGTGCAACTTAAAAGGGGTGGGTATTGCTACGAACAGAATTTGTTGTTCAAAGATGTTTTGGAATCTTTAGGATTTACCGTAAAAATGCATCTGGCAAGAGTTTTTTGGGGCAGTAAAGACGGAACCGGAACGGCCCGATCTCATATGATGCTTACAACGGATATTGATGGTATGACCTATCTTGTAGATGTAGGCTTCGGTTCGATGACCCTCACTTCTCCCATTGTACTGAAGACAGATACAGAACAGGAAACACCCAATGAACTGTTTCGTCTGGTGAATACTGAAGATTTTTACACATTGGAGGTCATGAAGAATGAATGGCTGCCTATTTATAAATTTTCGCGGGAAGAGGTCGAATTCTCAGACCTGCAAATGGCCAATTGGTATATTGCGACAGGACCTGAATCTATATTTAATAAATTTCTGATGGTTACAAGAGTGGATGAGGAAGCAAGATATGCTCTCTTTAACAGTACCTTCAACATCCGATGGAATGACGGAAGAAAAGAAAGTTCAGAAATTAAGGATATGGATCAATTGGTTTTTACGCTCAAAACTTATTTTAATCTCCATCATCTCTCTGATGAGCTGTTAGAAAAAATATATGGAAAACTGAGAGAAGTCCAAACTCATTTTAGTGTAACGCAATAAGAATAGGTCCCAAAGGTAAAAGAGAAGCAGCTGTTTCTCTTTTTTTATTACATTAGTTTCAAGCGGTTATAAAAGATGGAACTTTTTGATGGTGAAATATTAAACTGTACTCCAAAAGTAAATCCTTTAAAATATTTTTCTTTGTGAACAGGGAGTGCATATCCCGTATTGAGATACATAAAATTTAAAAGCGAAAATCCCACTCTGGGCTCAATGGAATAGGGATTTACAGAAAGACCAACTTGTCCCAGGTTATTGGTGTAGTTAAAATTGATTTCAGGTAAAAATTTAGCTTGACTTTCGATCGGAGTGTACAATATGGAAGTACCCACAACAAACGACTGTTTCGTGTAATTATTGATTTTGTATGATAAACCGCCCTGTAATACATTCCTTCCTGTATAGCGGTAGGCGATGTTAAAGGCTGTTTTATCTAATGTTTGCGCATGTGCTGGAATGGCAAACAGGCAGATGAGTATGAAAGAATATAATTTCATGTCACTATTTTTTTGATCAAATGTACTGATTTTATCCTCATTTCAGAGACAAAAGAATTCTTTGATTTCGAGTAAAATAGGATATGTAGTTTTAAAATCTTCAATTTTCCGTACCTTTGTGGCTAATTTTATATTCAATGCAACTCGGAAAAACCCAGACTTTAAAAATTTCAGAAAAAAACCATTCAGGATGGATCCTGGTAGATGAATCAGGCGAAAAAGCTTTCTTGCCTAAGGTTTTCACCAGCGATGATAAAGAAATTGATGATGATGTTGAAGTTTTTGTCTATCAGGATGACGGCAAATTAAAGGCGACCACTGAAATTCCATTGGCTGAAGTAGGAGAGTATGCGGTGATGAGCTGTGTAGAAAGTCTTCCGAGCGGTGCGTTTATGGACTGGGGAATTATTAAAGACCTTTTTATCCCATACAAGCAGCAGAAATCAAAAATTATTGAAGGAAAAAGATATTTAGTTCACTTATATGTAGACGAAGCTCTGAATCTGATCACAGGAACTACAAAATTCAAAAGAAACCCTCAATACCAGGATCCTCCTTTCCAAAAAGGAGATAAAGTAGACCTTCTCATGATGAATGAAAGCGAACTGGGCTGGAATGTCGTGATCAATAAAAAATACATCGGTCTTGTGTATACATCTGATGTCTTCAAAAAATTATATCCATTGTCTGAAGAGGGAGGCTATATCAAGGCGATCCGTGAAGACGGTAAGATTGATGTCTCACTACAGCCGGAAGGTTTTGAGAGTATCGATGAATTTAAACAGAAAATTCTGGACAAACTGGAAGAGAATTACGGACTTCTTTATCTGTCGGACAAATCTTCTCCTGAAGAAATCAAAGGTGAACTTCAGATGAGCAAAAAGAACTTTAAAAAAGCTCTCGGTGGACTTTATAAAGATAAGATCGTTGATATTTCAGATGATAAAATCAAATTAGTATAAAAATAAAAAAACGGGCAGAATTTTCTGCCCGTTTTTGTTTTAATCTCTGTTCTTTACCAAAAGCCATCCGCTGTATGTCCTTCCATCCGAAACTTTAATGGTATACCAGTAGTTTCCTGTAGCTACAGGCTGTTGGTGATACTTTCCATCCCATACGAAAGGTTTCTTTGTGATAATTTCTTTTAATATAACAAATCCTTTTCTGTCATATAAATAGATCTCTGTTCCAGGATAGCTTTCCAGTCCGTTAATTTTCCATGTATCATTGTTTCCATCGCCGTTCGGGGTAATAGCATTCTGAATATTAAAAATAGAGAATTTTTTCTGTCCGATGATGCAGCCTGATTTCGTTCTGACGTAAGCTGTATATTCTCCAGAGGCTAGATTGGTAAAGATGTTGGAATCCTGCCATGTAAAATTATCTAAGGAATATTCGTAGTTGCCTACTGCAGAAAGAACCACAGTAGCTGTATTGTTACTGATGTTGACTGCAACAATTGTTGCCAGGACAGAATAGGTTACTTGAATTGATTTTGTATTCTCACAACCAAAAGCATTTTTCACGGTTACTGTATAAGTTCCCGGTGCTGAAACGGTAATGGATTGGCTGGTTGTCCCTGTGCTCCAAAGATAAGACGCAAAACCAGAACCTGCATTCAGTGTAATGTTTTTACCTTCGCAGAAATCTACTTTATCAGAAAGTTCAATGATAGGTTTGGGATTTAGCGTTAAAGTAAGTCTTACATTATTAAAGCATCCGTCAGCAGTTGCTACTTTTACTATAATAACTGTTGTTCCGTTATTTAAAATATGGTTAGCCGGATTGGTTATAATATTTCCTGTACTATCGGTATATGTGAAAATATAACTTCCTGGATTATTGATTATGCTGTTTTCATATGAATGAAGGTTTACATTCATTGTGTTTCCAGTTGTATTATTACAAATTACCTCTGTATAGTTCGTTGCGGGAACATTATTTAATGAAAGAGTGACAGATATAGCAAGTTTTTCGGATTCACATCCATTAAGGGTTTGCGTAGCAAAATAGGTTTGTCCATGTACAAGTGGAGTATTTATAGGAAGGATACTACCTGAAGCACTATAAAAGATAATTGATGTTCCTGCAGCAGCCAGACTATTAAGCGTCGGTGATGCAGATGCACAGAAATCCTGAGCAGCATTTGCAATTGGTTTTGGTGTGCTGTTAATGGTTACCTGAACGGCTATTTTGCTGCTTTCACATCCGCTGATCGTTTGAGAAGCATGATAAGTCTGTCCATTAATAATAGGAGCAGTGGAAGTCAGAACATTTCCTGCAGCATCATACCATTTGATATTTTGCCCTGTTATCTGAAGATCTGAGATCCTTGGATTGTTTGTTGCACAGAAAGTCTGAATTGCATTTGATGTAGGAGTTTGAACAGTATTTACAGTAACGTTTTGGTTCTGCGTTGTAATATTTCCGTTTCCGTCATTATAACTCCAATGGATGGTATAAGTTCCCGGAACTGAATAAGCGAGTGGATCTGTAGTAGTAGCTATAATAGCTCCAGCGCAGTTGTCTGTTGCAGTTGGGAAATTAGTGATAACTGTATTACAGTCACCTGTGATCATTGGAAGATTGGTGATATTGGGAACTGGAGCCAGATTATCTCCAACCACAACATTGACCGTAAGACTACCATCACAAGCTCCGGAACCTGAAACCTGACAGGTATAGATTCCCGAATGGGTGGTTGTAGCATTTGGGATAGTAGGATTTTGTAAATTTGATGTAAATCCGTTAGGTCCCGTCCAATTGTAGGTTGTACCGCCTGTTGCATTTAATTGGACTGTTGAATTGGTGCACACAGGAGAGTTGGAAGTGACTGAGATCCCGGTAGTACAATCATAAAATTTCGCAAGATTATTAGTTGTATTAGCTCCTCCTAAAATGTAAATGTTACTGCTTTTTGCATAAATTGTGTTTATTGTACGATAAAAATATGATCCCCATATCTGATTTCCTATTGTACTGAATTTAGTGAAAAAACCGGAGTGACCTCCCGTATTACTCGGAAGAAAGCCATTAGGAGTCGCTATCTGAATGTTGTTTGATGTCTGTCCTGCAAATACAAGATTATTGCTGTCATCTACTGAAAGCCCCAAAGATAAATCATCACTAACGGAATTAGTAGTGGTGGCGCCAAAATAGGTGCCCCAAATCTGATTTCCCGAGGAATTAAATTTTGCTAAAAAAATATCGTTACCAAGATTAGAGGTACGGACAGTCTGATGCGTTCCGGGAGTTGAAATTTTTTCGTTAGAATCTGTATCTCCTAAAAGAATTACATTATTATCCTTATCTATTTTTAAATCGCTGACTGTAGTTCTTCCTTCGTTGTAATTATGCTGAAGACCGTATGCATTTTTTCCGCCGTAATAAGTGGCCCACAAAAACTGAAAATTGCTGTCCATCTTTGCTAAATACGCGTTTCCATCACCAATGATAGTTTGCTGATGCGTGCCTGCTGTTCCTTGTCCGGAAGTATTATAGCTTCTGTCAACATTTCCGGCTATATAAATATTATTGAAATTATCTCTGTCAAGTTTTTTGATGCCTGCTGTTAAATTAAAATACGATCCGTAAATCTGGCTGCCACTGGGCGAAAATTTTGCGATAAATGATACTCCATTGTATATATTTAAATTATTCGGAACAGCGGCATTCGGAGTAGCAATTCCATTATTGCCATTAGCTTGGCCTCCAAAAATTAAATTTTCATTAGAGTCCAGAACCAGAGAATTGATTGTTTCGCTCTGCTCTCCTCCAAAATAAGTGCCCCAAACCCTTGTACCACTATCATTTAATTTGATAATAAAAGCATCCATATTAGCATAGCTGGCGAAAGGGCCCATGTAGGTAGAGTGTTCTTTGTGTGCCCCAGGAGTTGTGATTGTATTGACACCACCTTGAGAATCTCTGGCATGTCCTACTACATATATTTCGTTATTGCTGTTGATCGCCATATCCTTTAGCACATTAGATTCGTCACCACTGGAGTGATGATTACCTAAAAATACTCCCCAAATTTTATTTCCTGATGAATCAAATTTAGAAACATAACCATAATTTTGAGAATTAAAGTCCATGACAGTATAAGTGTTTGTTGCTACATTGAATGCTGCTATGGTCGTAAGACTGGTATAAACTTCCTGATTTGCATTGGCAAAGATTTTATAATATGAATTCTCTGAATGCCAAACCCAGTTAGGTAAATTTTTGATCCACAAAGGTGTTGGTACAGGATCTATAATTAGTGTTTTGTCATATGAATTCTGGGTCCCCAGGAATCCATAAATGTCTTTTTCTATTTCTCTGAATTTTATGGTGGTTTCCCGTTTCGAATTGTTATCAATGAGCCATGAAAGAGGAATGTTTTCCTGCATTGCTCCAAAACGTAGATTCATCACAATTTTATTATCTTTTAACGATGTTTTGATGCCATTAAATTTCATTTTAATATCTGAAACTTTTCCACCCGGTTTTACAATGAAATTATATTCTATTGGTTTTAAAGTATCTGCTGGCTTAAAAAATACAAGATCTATGTTACTGTAAATGTTTTTATAAGTAACTTTTCTAAATCTGTAAACATGGGTTACTCCGTTGGGCGTGCCTGGAATAGTATAAAAGTTTTCATAATCGGGAGATTGATCTTCAGGAACAATCTCAACATTTGGATTTGAGTTAACTAAATCGATATCAACTCGGTGATACTTGTATTTTACTTTTACCTGCTTTTGATCAGATAAATTTTGTTTTTTATCGGAATTATTTTCTTTTATCTTTTCTATCTGATAAACATCATAAGAAAATCCGGTTTTCTTTAATTGAACATTAAGACCATTTGAATGGAAAAGGTATTTCACGGCAGGATTATTCTTTCCATCCTGATCAATGATCTGTCCTTTGTTTTCGTAAAAAAAATACTCAGTGTCTTTTAAGGATTTGTTTTGGGAAAATAAGAGTGCACAATTAAAGATTGTGAACAGAAATAAAATTTTTTGCATCAGTTATTAATTTTTGCCGCAAAGATATAAAAATGCCCTTTCCGCTGATGATTTATTCATAATAATCTCAAACTGAACATCAAAAACATGATGCAAATCATAACAATTTTGTTTAATTATTTTGTTTAACAATTTTGTCAAAAACAGAATTTGATTTACATTTGCACAAAATTGTTTAACAATAATGTCAAATCAAGCGAAAAAAGACCAAACACAGGAATTGATCAAGGAGACAGCGAAGAATTTATTCTTTGTGAAGGGGAAGTTTGATGCTACTACCCAGGAGATTGCCGATGAAGCCGGAGTAAACAGAACGTTGATCAACTATTATTTCCGATCAAGGGATAATCTGATTCAGATCATCTTCGATGAAGCTCAGAGAGTGGAACAGGAAAAATCCAAGATTATTCAGGATGCAGATCTTCCGTTTAAAGTAAAGATCAGCAAGTTCGTAGAAAGCAGTTTATCTACCAGTCTTCAGTATCCTTATCTGGAAACCTATATCGTTTCACAGATCAATAAAGGAAACTGTCATCAGAGAGAGATAGAAGAAGATGTACTGGAAACTCTTTATAAAGAATACGAAAAAGAGATGGAACTGGGTAATATCGTAAAAATGGCACCGGTTCAGTTTATCCTGAATATGGTTTCATTACTCGTATTCCCGAGTGCTGTAAGACCTCTTTTTATGGAGAATCTTATGATCAGCGATAAAGAGTATGACCAGATTATTTCTGAAAGAAAAGAGATCATTATCGATATGCTTTTTAAAAATTAAAAAAATGTTAAAGTATTTTGGGAAATGATTCGTCCTTTAGAAACAAAAACCTTGACGGGAAAAATTACATTAAAAAAATAAACGAAGTATACTATTATGAAAAGAAAACGTATAACTGCTAATAAGCTAAAAATTGGGATAGCTGCAGCATTTATGATTTTCGGCTTTTCATCGGTATCTGCCCAGCAGCAGGTTTCTTTACAGGAAGCCATCAAGCAGGCACTGCAGAATAAAGCAGAGGCCAAAAAAGCAGCATTGCAGATCAAAAAAGCTGAATACAAGATTGATGAGGCCAGAGCAGGAGCTCTGCCACAGATCACTGCGACGGCAGGTTTAACCTATAATCCTGTTATTCAGGAGTCTCTGCTTGAATTTGGTGGAGAGAGAATCAGAGCTCAATTGGGACAGCCATGGAGTTCTACCGCTTCTGTACAGCTTCAGCAGGCTTTGTTTGATCAAAGAGTTTTTACAGGCCTTAAGGCCGCAAAATCTACCAGAGAATTCTATGTTCTGAATGCTCAGCTGACCAACGAACAGATCATTGAAAATGTAGCAACAGCTTACTATCAGGTATTTGTTCAGGTGGAAAACCTAAAAACGGTAGAAGCAAGCTACGCCAATACCGAGAGAGTAAGAAATGTTATTAAAAGTTTGGTAGATAATGGTCTGGCAAAAGGTATCGACTTAGACCGTACCAATGTACAGCTTACCAATATCGGTTCAAATAAACAACAGTTGATTAACTCGGTAGAGCTTTCCAAGAATGCTTTGAAGTTTTATATGGGAGTTCCGATCAGTACTGATATCACACTTGAAGAAAAAACAATAGAGCCAAAACCTGAACTCATAGCCAGTACTTTAAACTTAGATAACCGTACAGAAATTAAAGTTTTGAATAAAAACAGAGAACTTCTGGAGTTTAACAAAAAAGCGACAGAGGCCTATCTTTATCCTACAGTGAGCCTTACAGCAAACTATGGCTGGGCTGGTATGGGGAAAAAATTTCCTTTAACCAATGGTCTTAATAACGGCGTACTTTGGAGTGACTATTCTGCAATCGGTCTGAATATCAATGTGCCGATTTTTACCGGTGGCGCTACAAAAGCTAAAATTCAGCAGGCAGAAATCGATATTCAGGATCTAGATCAGGATATCCAGAATAAACAGTTGACTTTAGATTTGGATCATAAAAATGCTATTACCAATATGGAGAATGCCATTATCAATATCCAGAGCATGAAAGATAACGTTGAACTTGCAGAAAGAGTTCAGAAGAATACACAGTCAAACTATCAGTATGGTTTAGCAACACTTACAGAAGTACTTGATTCTGAAAATGCCTTAACACAGGCAAAACAGAACTATTCAAATGCACTGCTGGATTACAAACAGGCTGAAATCAAGTTGATCAAAGCTAAAGGAGAACTGAACACACTACAAAACTTATAATAAACTAAAATGAAAAAAACTTTAATATATATCATCGTAGCAGCGGTCTTAGTCGGTTTAGCGGCTTACAAGATTGCAGATAACAAAGAGAAACAGACCAAAGAAGTTAAGGAAGTTGCAAAACAGGTTGATAAGATCAACGTGAATGTAGTAACGGTTTCAAGAGAAAATATCGATACAGATTACTCAGCCAACGGAACTTTCATTCCAAAGCAGGAAATGAATCAGTCTTCTGAAATTGCAGGACGTATCGTAAACGTTTTGGTGAAAGAAGGATCCAGAGTTTCTGCCGGACAGACTTTGGCAACCATTAAGAAAGATGCCATTGAAGTGGATGTAGCACAGGCTCAAAACAACTTGCAGAATGCTATTATCGATAATCAGCGTTATGAAAATGCCTTTAAAACAGGAGGTGTTACCAAACAGCAGGTGGACAACTCCAGACTTCAGCTGAAAAATGCACAGGCAGCAGTAAGAGCTCAGGGAGTAAGAGTTAACGATGCAAGCATCCGTGCCGGAATAAGTGGTACAATCAACAAAAAGATGGTCGAGCCGGGAACGGTAGTTTCTATCGGAACTTCGATGTTTGAAATTGTTAATATCAACAGCCTTAAATTGTCTGTATTGGTAGACGAAAGCCAGGTGGGAAGAATTGCATTAGGTCAGGAAGTTTCCATTAATGTAAATGTTTTACCGGAAGATTCATTCAGCGGTAGAATTACATTTATTGCTCCTAAAAGTGATGCCTCTTTGAATTTCCCGGTTGAAATTGAAGTTCAGAACAAAGGAAATCTAAAGGCAGGTATGTATGCAACGGCTTTGTTTAAAACCAATCACGGTGCCGAAACTCAAAATATGCTGACGGTACCTGCTGAAGCTTTTGTAAACGGAGTAAGCTCTGGACAATTATTTATCGTAAGCAACGGAACTGCTAAACTGATCAAAGTACAAACCGGAAAAGTATATGGTGATAAAGTTCAGATCTTAAGCGGACTGAATGGCGGCGAACAGGTAATTACCAGCGGACAGATCAACCTTGATAACGGTTCGAAAATCAATATCGTAAAGTAACAGAAGATGAAGTTAGCAGAAATATCCATTAAAAGGCCGTCCCTTGTTATCGTATTGTTTACGATACTTACGCTGGGTGGTTTATTAAGTTACTCCATGATGGGGTACGAGTTGATTCCGAAGTTTGAAACCAATATGGTAACCATTTCTACGGTATATCCGGGAGCTTCGCCTGCAGAGGTGGAAACTTCGGTCACCCGAAAGATTGAAGATGCCGTGGGTTCCCTGGAAAACGTAAAAAAAGTAGAATCTTCATCTTACGAAAGTTTATCGGTTATTATGGTGCAGCTGAATACCGGCGCCGATGTAAACTATGCTTTGAATGATGCACAGAGAAAGGTAAATGCTATTTTGGCAGATTTACCGGACGATGCAGATCCTCCTTCTCTGCAAAAGTTCTCATTGGATGATCTCCCGATCATGACTTTGAGTATTTCCAGTAATAAACTGAACAATAAAGATCTTTATGACCTTTTAGATAAAAAAATAGAACCTATTTTTTCCCGTGTAAACGGTGTGGCTCAGGTTGACCTTGTAGGTGGGCAGGAGAGAGAAATTCAGGTAAGTTTAGATGAAAAGAAAATGCAAGGGTATGGTCTTGCCATCGCAGATGTACAGCAGGCGATTCTTTCATCCAACTTAGATTTCCCGACGGGAGCTTTGAAGACGAGAACTTCAAGATCTACGATCAGACTTTCGGGAAAATACAGAAATGTAGAGGAAATGAACAACCTTGTGGTTTCCAATAAGGATGGAGCTCAGGTGCGTTTGTCTGATATTGCAACTGTTTTCGATACACAGAAAGATGTAGAGAAAGTGGCAAGATACAATCAGAATTCAACGATTTTGCTTCAGGTTAAAAAACAGTCTGATGCCAATGCCGTTTCTGTTTCAGAAGCCATTCAGAAAACAATTGCTAATGTTCAGGACAATTATAAGACTCAGGATATTAAAATCAATATTGTAGATGATACTACAGACTTTACACTTGAAGCTGCAGACCACGTAATTTTCGATTTATTCCTGGCGATTATCCTGGTAGCGGTAGTAATGTTATTGTTCCTTCACAACATCAGAAACGCATTTATCGTAATGGTGTCTATTCCGATGTCATTGATTGCGACGGTAATCGGGATGTACCTGATGGGATATACCCTGAACCTGATGAGTTTATTGGGACTTTCACTGGTGGTAGGTATCCTTGTGGATGATGCGATTGTAGTTTTGGAGAACGTTTACCGTCATATGGAGATGGGGAAAAGCAGAATTCGTGCAGCCTACGATGGAGCTTCAGAGATTGGATTTACAGTAACGGCTATTACCCTGGTAATCGTGGTGGTATTCTTACCGATTGCAATGAGTTCCGGATTGGTATCTGATATCCTGGCGCAGTTCTGTGTCACGGTAGTTATTGCGACACTATTTTCATTATTAGCTTCATTTACCATCATTCCTTGGTTATCTTCAAGATATGGTAAACTGGTGCATTTGACAGGTAAAAATCCTTTTGAGAAATTTATCCTTTGGTTTGAAAAGCAGTTGGAAAAATTCACGCACTGGATCACCGGAATTTTGGAATGGGCGTTGAAATCTACTTTAAGAAGAGTGATGACCGTAATCGTAACGTTCATTATCCTGATTTCTTCCTTCATGTTGGTCGCTTTCGGATTTATTGGTGGGGAATTCTTCCCTAAAATGGACAGAGGACAGTTCCTTGTTCAGATGGAATTGCCAAAAGATGCTTCCGTAGAAAAAACCAATCAGATTACTTTAGCGGTAGAAAAATACCTTAGAAATGATAAAGATGTAGTGGATATGATCACCACAGTGGGTCAGCAGTCATCAGGTTTTGGTGGGGCACAGGCTACATTGTACCAGTCAGAGATCCAGGTGATTTTGGTAGATAAATCTGAGCGTAACGAAAGTACAGATATCAAATCTGCAAAAATCAAGAGAGCTTTAGAAGAGAAATTCACAGGAGTTGAATTCAAAACAGCACCAATCGGACTAATGGGAGCAGATAATGCACCAATTGAAATGGTGGTAACAGCTCAGGATAACGAAACCGCTAATAAAGAAGCAAACAGAATTCTTGAACTGCTTAAAAAAGTACCGGGATCTGTAGATGCTGAATTGTCAACTGACTCTGGAAACCCGGAAGTTCAGGTGAATATAGACAGAGATAAAATGGCTTCTTTAGGCTTAAATCTTTCCAGTGTAGGACAAACGATGCAGACTGCATTCAGTGGAAATACAGACGGGAAATTCAGAGCCGGAGAATACGAATATGATATCAACATCCGTTTTGGTGATGCTAACAGGCAGTCGATTGATGATGTAAGAAATCTGATGTTTACCAATCCTAAAGGAGAGCAGGTGAGACTGAGCCAGTTTGCTGATGTGAAAATGGGTTCCGGACCAAGCTTACTGGAACGTAGAGATAAGTCTCCTTCTGTAAAGGTAAAATCTAAAGTTGTAGGTCGTCCTGTAGGGGATGTTGCCAACGAATGGGCTGCTCAGTTCATGGATAACGCGAAGACCAAACCGGCAGGAGTAAGCTATATCTGGAGTGGTGATATGGAAAACCAGACCGAAGGTTTCGGTACCTTAGGAATTGCATTGATGGCCGCTATCGTATTGGTTTACCTGGTAATGGTTTCACTGTATGATTCATTTGTCTATCCGTTTGTGGTACTGTTCTCCATTCCGCTGGCATTGATCGGGGTAATGGTCATTCTTGCCATCACCGGAAATTCATTGAACATCTTTACGATGCTGGGGATGATCATGTTGATTGGTTTGGTAGCAAAGAACGCGATTATGATTGTCGACTTTGCGAATATGAGAAAAGAAGCAGGTGCAAGTACGCATGACGCTTTGATTCAGGCCAACCACGCACGTCTTCGTCCGATCCTGATGACAACGATTGCGATGATCTTCGGTATGATCCCGATTGCGATTGCAAAAGGAGCTGGAGCAGAGATGAACAACGGATTGGCTTGGGTAATCATCGGTGGTCTGACATCATCATTATTCCTGACGCTGATCATTGTACCGGTAGTTTATTCGTTATTTGACTCTATTCTGAGAAGAATGGGCAAAGGTGAAAAAGTAGACTACGATGCTGAAATGAAAGCTGAATATGTACACAAAGAACTAAGTGAAGACGGATATACTCCGAAACACGTAGATTAATATAACAACCTTAATTAACCCAAAAGCGCATCAGATTTCTGATGCGCTTTTTGATTTTCATATAATAAAATATTTTCCGCTCAATTGTTATTTCAAAGTGATCCAAATACTGTATTGCTACAATCATCCGCATGACGGGTTGAATATGATTTTGCTGAGTGAAGGACCCTTGCGCCCGAAAATACATTCATTTAATTTTAACAAAACCTTTGAGTTCTCTGCGTTACAATTAAGCCTCAAAATTAAAGTTCAGTCATGAAAAAAGCTTCCAGAATGAACTGAAAGCCTTTGCTTAGTATTGTTTATACAGAAAATTAATCTGCCATAGCCTCACCAGCTTTTCTGTAGATAAAACTTCCGTAAATGTGTCTTCTTGCAAAACGGCTTGGCGAATCAGCATTGACCATTTTTATATAGGTATTTCTTGGAACACCAATATATTCATACATATTTCCGTTAAGATGCTGAACTTTTAAAACCGCCTTCTCAAGATAAAAATCCTGAATATTAGATTTTGTGATCGTTTCCGTGTATTCCTCTTTATACTTTTCCTGCGTTTCTTCATTGATGCTTACCAAAAAGTGGTACGCTTCAATCACTGCTTTGCTTTTTTCTTCTGCTTCCAGTTTCCCGGCTTCGTCATTAGCAAATTTATCAGGATGCGAATCTTTCATCGTATTCCTGTAAATGGTCTTTAATTCCTTTAAAGTAACGTTTTTATCAACTCCAAGAAGCTTTCTGTGTTCACCAACTCTTTTCATATGTAGATAGATATTTATTGATTTTTAGGGTCATATGCAATCGCTATCTTTATGGGCATTGATTGGTACCACACTGCTATTGGCGATTTCATAATCTGAATCCTTATTTCGGGGTGCAAAATTAGGCAATTTAATCTTAAAAATCATAACTTATTCATTATTAATTTATTTGCTCCCCAAAAATGTATTGAAATCGAATGTTTTTAATACGATAAATGGCTGACAGCTAAAGATAATATCGCTTTGAAATATTTTATGAAGTGACTCACAAAGACTTTCTATTTGTTTCTCTTTAACTATTTTACCACAAAGATTATAATTGGTATTTGCTTGAAATAGGAATAATTCGTTATTTTAGAAGTTCTTATTTTTTTATATTTGTAAAAAGCAGAGATTATGCAAAAAGAAAAATTACGTACAGTAAGAAAGAGAAAAGGCTACACTCAGCAGCAAATTGCTGATATCATTGCTACAGATGTTTCCAATTATAGCAGAAAAGAAAGTGGTGAGGTGAAAATTGTACAGCGGGAATGGGATAAGATTGCTGGTTTTCTTGATGTTCCAGTAGAAGAGATCTATGAAGAGGAAGAAGTGACAACGATCATTAATAATAATAATTCGACATTTAATGACAGCCCTGGTGCCGGTTCAAATATTAATACCTTCAATAATGAGCTCAGCATTTCTTTAATTAAGAATTTACAGGAATATATTGTCCTGCTAAAAGAAGAAATCAGCAGGCTCAGCGAGAAGCAAAATAACTCCAAGAAGTAATTCTAAGAGTAATACAATATAAAAGCGCATCATATTTCTGGTGCGCTTTTTATTCGTATAAACGCCATTGTACGGGTTTTGATGTAATTTTTTAAAATCGGATAAAGCCTATTTCTATTGAATATGGAGGTTGATATTATGATGTTCTTTTTCCCATTTGCTTGATCGATCAATTTTCAATTAATCCTTTTGCTTAAATCTTTCTCAGATTGAACCAATGAAATACGTTTTCTCTTGCACATTCACCAGGAGCGGGCTTTAGACCGCTTACCATTCCATTCCAGGCCATTGGCTTTAGCCAAAACATAAAAGCAGGAGCCAAAACTCCTGCTTACAAATTGTAATAATGAATTCTTTAGCTTTCCTGCAACACATAAGCTGCAGCGGCTTCTTTTGATGCCTCCACCATTGCAATCAACGCTTTCTCCGTTTCATCCCAATGTCTGGTCTTCAAACCACAATCCGGATTTACCCAAAGCTGTTGTGCCGGAATTACGGCCTGTGCTTTTTTCAACAGATCAATCATTTCCTCTTTTGAAGGAACTCTCGGCGAGTGAATATCATAAACTCCCGGACCGATCTCGTTCGGATATTTGAAATCTGCAAAGGCCTGAAGCAATTCCATCTGGCTTCTGGAGCATTCTATAGTAATTACATCAGCATCCATATCTGCAATATTCTGAATGATATCATTGAATTCGGAATAGCACATATGCGTGTGGATCTGTGTGGTATCCTCCACACCGGAAGCCGAAATTCTGAAAGCTTCCACAGCCCACTTCAGGTACTGCTGCCATTCAGACTTTCTGAGCGGAAGTCCTTCTCTGATAGCCGGTTCATCGATCTGTATAATTCTGATGCCCGCCTTTTCAAGATCTTTTACCTCATCACGGATCGCAAGTGCAATCTGTTTGCAGGTTACAGATCTTGGTTGATCATCCCGTACAAAAGACCATTGAAGAATCGTTACAGGACCTGTAAGCATTCCTTTTACCCATTTCTGAGTGAGTGATTGGGCATATTGAGACCAGTAAACCGTCATGGGATGCGGTCGGTGCACATCACCATAAATTACCGGAGGTTTTACACAACGGCTTCCGTAGCTCTGAACCCATCCGTTTTGAGTAAAAGCGAATCCGGCAAGCTGTTCCCCGAAATATTCCACCATATCATTTCGTTCAAATTCACCATGCACCAGCACATCGATACCGATCTCTTCCTGCCAGCGTATTGTTCTTTCTGTTTCCTGTTTAAGAAGAGTATCATACTGTTCAGCGGTCAGTTCCCCTTTTTTGAATTTTGCTCTCCATGTTCTTACTTCTTTGGTCTGCGGAAACGACCCAATAGTGGTGGTTGGAAACAGAGGAAGCTGAAGAACCTTTTGCTGGTCCTCCTTTCTGATGCTGAAAGGACTGTTTCTCTTTGCATCATCTTCTGTTGTAACTTCTACACGGTCTTTTACTTTCTGATTGTGGATGAGCGTAGAAATCTTGCGGTTGTCGATGGCTTTTTTATTTTCTGCATATTGCTGCAAGGCCTGATAATCTGCATTTCCGGATGCCAGTTTTTTTAAGGATACCACTTCATATACCTTTTGTTTGGCAAAAGCCATCCATTGTTTGATCTCAGGAGATAAGGTCTTTTCATTCGTTTCCAGATCAAGATCAAAAGGAGAGTGGAGCAGGGAACATGACGGAGCAATGAAGACCCTGTCAGAGCCAATGGCTTTAACCGCTTTTTCTATAAAAGATAAAGATTTTTCAAAATCATTTTTCCAGATGTTTCTTCCGTCTATAACACCTAAGGAAAGACTCAGTGTCTGCGGAATAGCATTTAAAACATCATCCAGCTGTTGCGGAGAACGAACCAGATCGATATGCAAAACGTCAACCGGGAGAGAAGCTGCCAGAGAAAGATTATCTTTTAATCCGTCAAAATAAGTAGCCACAATGAACTTTAGATCAGGGAACTGTTTCCTGATTTCACTGTAAATTATCTGATAGGTTTCTTTTGCTTTTTCATTTAAATCCAATGCAAGGAAAGGTTCGTCAAACTGAATATATTCTGCACCGTGATTTTCAAGTTCTTTTAAAATCTGAATATAAACGGGAAGCAGGTTTTGGGCTAAGTCGAGTTTGTCGAAACCTTCTTCTTTTTCTTTTCCCAGTAACAGATAGGTCAGCAAACCGATAATGACAGGTTTGGCATTGATTCCGGCCTGTTTTGCACTGATGAATTCCTGGATAATTTTATTGGAGAATAATTTGAATTCCTGGTTTTTCTGAAATTCAGGGACTATATAGTGGTAATTGGTATCAAACCATTTCGTCATTTCCATAGCGGTGATATCCAAGCCGTCTTTCTGGAACCCTCTTGCCATGGCAAAATAGAGATCAAGTTCAGATTTTTTGAACGCAATTTCCTGGTAACGTTCCGGAATAGCTCCAACGGTCAAAGTCATATCCAGAACCTGGTCGTAATACGAGAAATCGTTGCAGGGAATAAGGTCTATTCCTGCTTCCTGCTGCAGTTTCCAGTTTTGCAGGGTAATGGTTTTTCCGATCTCAGAAAGTTCATTTAATGAAGTCTTGCCCAGCCAATATTGTTCGCAGGCTTTTTTCAGTTCTCTGTTGCTACCAATTCGCGGATAGCCAAGTACGTGTGTTTGCATTTTCTTTTCAACTTTTTAATTAAATATTAATTGTAAAGTCCTTTTTTAATGCTTCGGAATGCTGTCGAAGAGAGAAATTTTGAGGGATAGAGTAGATACAGTAAGGACGTAATTTGAGAATTGGTTTAAAGTTTTTAATGCAAAGTTTTAATTTAAATTCCTTTATATGTTAAGAAAGCAAAGAGCAATCAATAAATTGATTTTATAAAGCTAATATTTTATCCATAAGCTCATCAGCGATTTACCGCAGTTCTTTGCAACCTAAAATAAGGCATTAGTATAAAAAATCTTTGCGTTTAAAATCAAAGCTATTCAAAATTAAACGTTCAAAAAGTATCATCTGTATGACCTAAAGCTTCAAACCGCGAAAGCATCGTCCATTCAGAACAGGCAGGTCTCCTGACTTGTAACGGTTTTTATCATCCTTCCCGCTTTGGCAGTGGATACTCGTGGACAAAAACCTTTGGTGTGTTACTTACAGTTGCGCGACAGCTCGTGATTCTCACACGATTCCCTATTAATTTACCTTAAGTAAAACCTCTTCTGTTTGATGAAGTATGTTAAAGAACAAATCTGCCGTAAAGGTATCGATTAAAGTGTATTGATTGGCTTAATGATATAAATTAAGAATTTTATTTGGTTTAACTGGTTGTTTAAAGTTAAACATTCTGTATATTTAAAAAATATAACCCGAAAAAGAATATTATTCTGTGGAAAGGCTCGACGAAAGGGATCTCCAATTGCTTAGGATCCTCCAAAAAAATGCGAAATTGACTGTAAAAGAGATTGCTAAAGAAGTAAACCTTTCTCCTTCACCTGTTTTCGAACGGATGAAAAGACTGGAGCAGGAAGGATATATCAAGCATTATGCAGCGGTTTTAGAGGCTGAAAAACTGAATAGAGGCTTCACGGTCTTTTGCCAGATTAAACTTAAAATGCACGACCGTTCCGTTGGCAATCAGTTTGTTGAAGATATTCTACAGATTGATGAAGTGGCTGAATGCTATAATATTTCCGGAGATTTTGATTTTCTGCTCAAAGTTCAGGTAAGGGATATGAAGCATTATCAGGATTTTGTATTCAATAAGCTGGGGTCGCTGGATTCCATCGGAAGTGCACACAGTACCTTTGTAATGGCTGAAGTGAAGAATATCCATGGCGTAAGTATCTAAACAAAAAACAGTACCCGATGGATACTGCTGTTATCTTATTTACATTTTCAAATTATTAAATCTTTACACTAAAATGTTATGGCTCGTCACAATCCTGCTTTAATTTGACAAAGACTTTATCAAATTTTTCATAGAGTGCTCCTTCATCATTGGGATCGGGTCTGAAACTGCCGTTGGCACAGTTATAGAATCCAAAGCCGATCAACTGAATCAATGCATAATCATCTTTCCTTGGATCGCTGAATTGGGACTTGAATTTATCCATGACTAATTTAGGATCAGCGTTATCCTTACTTTTGGCTTCTACAAAGGTTTTCCAAACGGTGTACATTTTTTGTTTGTCAGGAGAAGAAACCGCGTCAATATATTCTTTGCAGGCAGTGTAATATTTGCTGTTTTTTAATGATGCAGGATCAGAATAGGCGGTAAGATCTTCTTTTTTCAGCTGATATTCGTTTTCAAAAGTCTGAATCGTTTCCTGATGAAGTTTTTTCCATTCAGGAAGATTGATAACCTGTATACCGTACAGCTCTTTTTTCTTTTCCTGATATTGTTTTTCCAGGTTCTGAAGATAAATGTCTTTATTTTTTCGGACATCGTCAAGATCAGAAAGTTTAAAAACAGTGTGACTGTCAAACAAACCGCTACTGAACTGATACAAAAGTTTATTAACTCCGTCTATTTCTTCCTTCTTATATTTTCCGGGATCGAAATACCCTTTATTTTCACAGTTAAAGGTTTGGTAGGTATACAGTACCAGATTATTGGTCTTCGTGTTTTTTTTCTGTCCCCAGGCCGTTACAGAAAAAATCACTGAAAGAGTTACGATTACTTTTCTCATATATTGGGTTTTGGAATTCATCAGACAGATCGTAATCCGTCAGCTTTTCCGGTTGACGGCTCAAAATTAATATTTTAAATTTGAAATCCGGATTGATAAAATATTTTTCAGTGTTAATTTTTCCTGATTTTATACAGACCAACCCCCATTTTCCATTTTGTTTTTTTATTTTGCATTCCCTTGTTGCAAGGTTAACATATGAAGAGTATACATCCCTGCAGCAAGGCCTTTGTTAAAATATAATTTTCAACAACAAAAGTAAACCCCTTTGGCACATCGTATTTATCTCTACAATAGTGATTTAAAAACTAAAGAACAATATCCGCACTACCTTGGAGAATGGAGTTATGAAATTCCTCCCTTACTCATTCCTTTATTTTCAGGAAATCCGAGATCAAAAGGAAAACTTATGTATTTCGATAAAGAAGAAGGGGTTTCAAAGCTAAGGCTGTTTTATCAATTGCTCGCTGATCATCATGAGCTGCATCATAAAAAATTCTATGAGGAACCGGTGGGTAAAATGTTTGAGTTTCTGGAATCACTCCCTTATGATACTTTCGTAATGGATGCCTGGGATGTTTTCAATATGAATGAAGAAAGTCATACCAGCCAGGCTAAAGAATGGATTGAAGAGATCAGGGAAAGTATTCAGCTCTATCAAAGATCCATAGAAAGCGGTGATGTAAATATTCTTCAGGAGGAAATTTTGAAAAGATCCGGATACGGTTCATTTTTAGAAATGCTGGAAACAGATTGGATCAACTATGGATTAGGATATTGGAATGATGCAGCGTATAAAGATACCACAGAAACTTTTGAAGAAAATGGACTTTTCGGACTCAAAGACAGTAAAGGAAATAGTATTCTTGCTGCGGTCTATGACGAAATATTTATATTCAGTGACGAAGGAACAGCACTCGTTCAGAAGAACGGGTTGTTCGGATATATAAGAAACGATGGAAGTATTGCGGTAGAATGTATGTATCAGGATGCTTTTGATGCTTTATCAATACACGACAGAGAATATGGAATTGTTCAGTCTGATAATCATTTGGGAATTATCGATATCAATACCGGAGAATGGACTGTTCCCAATGAATATGATCAGCTCGAATTCCTGTATGACGGATTGTTTAATGCTAAAAAAACAGATGGTTTCAGGGTAATCGATGTGCATAACCGGGAAATCATAGCAGACCGTTCTGAAACTACATTTGATTTTGATTATCATGAACTTATTTTCAGAAAACAGCCGGGTTCTTCCAAAAGAGTTTACTATACCTTGACAGGAATATATCTGGGAGAATTTCCGGAGGATACTCTTACTCAGATTACCAACGGATATTATTGGGTAAGCCCAAATAAATTTCAGAAAAAGATAAGCATCATACAACCGGATGGCTGTCTTTTAGCTTCTGAGATCGATAAAATCATTGTTCTCGATAATTACACATCGCTGGCTTACCTAAAAGACAGGAAATGGAAAATCTATGACATGGTAAGTTCCGGTTTCAGACTGGATGATGAGGTTTTAGATCAGGTTCATATGGGTTGGTATCCTCAGTTTATGAAAAACGTGTTTGTGATCTCAGGACCTGATGGGACCGGGCTTTATGATGCCGGTGAAGGATTTTGGCTGATTCCTCTTTCTGCCGGCAATCTAAAAATTGAAGCCTGCAATCAGGAAATTTTCAGGATCTCGGTAAGGGACGGAATGTTTTATTATGATCAGAAAACAGACACTAAAAGCCTGAAGTATGATTATATCTGTGAAGGATTGGATTACGAAACTCAGCTATTATGTCTTTTCAGAAATGAGGATATGTTTATTCTTGATAAAATGAGAAAGGTACATGAGGTTTCTGATTTCCAGATGGGCATGATGTACGGAAAAAAACATAATCTCAGGGGAAAAGATCAGGCTTATTTTCTGAATTTTTATACGTTATGGAAGAATAGAAAAGGAGAAGGATACGAAGCTTACTTTGATGACGAGACTTTAATGTCTGCCGCAGCTGCCTGTTTCAAAGAAGGCAAAACAGGAGATGCGGTAAGGCTTTATTCATTAGGCGCCGACCGCGATAATGCAGATATGATGCTGGAACTTAGTTTTATTTTGACCGATCCCGGTATTCCGAAATTCTATGATCTGCAAAAAGGGCTCTCTCTTTACGAAAAAGCAGCGCAGAAAGATCAGTCCTATGCGTGGAATAACCTGGGGTATCATTATCAGAATGGAATTGGATATCCCAAAAATGTAAAAAAGGCATTGAAGTGTTATCAAAAAGCTGCAGACTTGGGCAACGCAACTGCTATGGGAAACCTTGGAGATCTCTATTTTTATGGGGAACTATTGCTGAAAGACTATGATCGGGCCCTCGAATACTACAAACAGGCAGAAAAAAAATACAGTTTCAACGGGCAGAATATATCAGAAATATATTACCAAAAAGGAGCATATGCTGATCTTCACAGATATCTGAAAAAGGACAGAGACGAACCTTATTCTCTTATTTATTATGGAATTATGTATGACCATGGTTATGGTGTAAAGCAGAATACTAAAAAGGCAATGGGGTACTATGAAAAAGCCCTGGATCATAGTACTTACTATTATGCCCTCGAAAGACTTCTTTATTATTATAAGGATGATCCCTCTTTTGCAGATCCTGAAAAATGGGAGTACTGGAGAGCTTTCGCGAAAGACAATGATATGGATATTTAAAAATTAATTTATTGTAAGTTGTAATTGCTTACTTCGATAAGATTCATATCAGGATCGCGGAAATAAACGGATCTGATTTTTCCCATAGCTCCGGTTCTTTCAACGATGCCTTCTATGATGGGAATGTTTTTCTGCTTCAGTTCCTGCATGACTTCGTTTATATCTGTTTTCGCTATAAAGCATAAGTCGGCAGAACCACAGGTTGGTTTTTCTGCTTTCGGTTCAAACTCATGGCCTTTATGATGCAGATTGATTTTTTGGTTACCGAAAGTGAGGGCTTTGCGGCCTTCACCGAATGTAATTGCCTGGAACCCCAGAATCTGGGTGTAAAATTCAACGGTCGCATCAATGTCTGCAACGGTAAGTACAATGTGGTCTATGTTCTGGATTTCCATAATTTTATTTAAAAAAAGAGGTTAGAAATATAAGGAAATGGCTGGTGCAAAGTTTGTTCATGATCATATATCTAATCAAGATAATTTACATTAAAAATACCTTTTTTAAATGTAACCTTTACAGTATCACCTGTTTTATATTCAAGCATTGAATTCTGATTTTTTTCCTTTCTTTTCTTGTCGATCAATTGTATTGCTTTATTACCATGGATAGAATTTTCCTCACCCGCATGGAGCCAAAAGGTTTCGTGGTGATGGATTACTTCATACGTATTGATAACATCTTCTTTTTCGGTTTGAATGTTAATATATAACAGAATATGAGTAAGTAATGTTATCAATCCAAAAAAGACCAAGAATACGGAAAATGCAAATAAAATAAGGATTGGGAGAATTTTTTTTGCTTTTGAAATGATGATTAAAACAATAGCAAGAAGAACGGCAATAATAGCTAAGTATTTCCAGGAGAAATCTTTAAAGCTTATCAAATCCTCCTCTAAATAATGATCTGTGATGAAAGGTTTTAAAATGAAATCATCAAGACAGAATAACAGAGCCAATATAACGAAAAGAATGATATAAGGTTTTGAAACAAATGCTTTTATTTTTTCAGGTACTGGCATGTTTTAATATTTGTAGGTTTCTTATTGTTTTTTAATTTTAAAATAATAGTTTTGATAAAAATTACGATCTATGGACTGGGGATTACTTTTTCTAGTGTTTACTTTACTGATCTTAGCGGGAATATCTTATCTTGTGATGAGGTTCTTTAACCGGTGGACTTCAAAATCCCAATACAAAACAGTCTGGAATGTATTGATCTTTGTTGGTTCCTTTGCATTACTGTTTTTTATTTCATTTATTATCTTCATGATGAATGTCAATTTGGGCAGGTAATGGTTTTTGATTTCTAATGATCAAAAAAGCTGCTGAAAGATGTATTGCCAGCGAAAGCCAGACATTCAGTCCGTAAAAAAGCTCATAATCATACAGGTTTTCCTGATAGAATACATTTTTAATGATCCTGAACGTAATAGCGGTGGTCGTTACGGCGTAGCTTAAGATCATGTATTTTTTATGTCCGGCAATATCTCCTTTTTTTATAAAGAAAACAGCAGCAAGTGTGAAATAAGCCCAAAGAATGTCCTGTACTAAAAATCCGGTAATCCCGATCATTCCACCATTTGAAAACAGTCCCAGTACAAAGCATGCCGGAACATTGATGATCAGAATATTATAAACATATATCCTTCCGATCCAGCGGTGTAGTTTTCTGTTTTCCGTTAAAAACCGTTTCGAAAACTGGGTGAGTCCAGCCAGAAGACAAAGGGTGATCGAAAATATATGGATGTAGAAGAATACAAGCCAGTAAGGATTGCCAACCACCTTCTGTTTAAACATCAAGAAGCCCACATTTTTATCGAATCCTGTATATTGGGAAATTGTCTTCAGCATCAGTATACTGAAAATCAAGATAGCAGGGATGGCAAGTACCCTGATGATTTTTGTCCCAGGAAGCCGGTTCATTGATTGTAAATTCTATTAATGCTGTATTTAAATTTCAATAATATAGAATGTCCAGTCTTTATTGATGTAATTTCAGGGACTGATGATCATACACATATTTCACATTGTTGTTTTTGATCACCCTATCTTTACTTCCGGGCTGCAGGACCAACGAATCAGAATCAAACGTGAACGTAATTCCATCTTTTGATTCTTTGATTTTTAATATATCCGTTAGTTTGATTTCCATATTATTGGGCTCGATATCCAAATTTCCCAGATACTTCATTTTTCCCTTTTCAAATAGAAAAGCTTCTCCCCCAAAAAAGTATTCAAAAGCCTGCTGGCAGACGATGATGATGTTGTCATTCTGGCTGTTTTTATAAAAATAGGGCTCGTACAGATATGCTTCACCAAATCCTTTTGATTGATAGGTTACTTGATTGTTATCATTCAGCAGCAAAAGCCTGTTTCCCCAGTCCTCCTCAGTGTCAGGTAAAGTAATATTGCCATCAACAGGTTTGTAATTTCCTGATGCAATTTTGTATCCCTCAAGAGAAAATGCATGCCCAACATCAAAACCTTTGATATTTAAATTGCGAATGATTTCAGGTTTAAATTCTGTGTATACAGTGTCTTTGATAAGTTCAGCTTGAGGAGCTTCTGCTGGCACTTTTTGTACAGGTGCTTTTTGTTCCTGCTGAGGTTTTTCTTTACAATAAACAAGGCTGAGCAAAGCTAATGCAGGGACTAGATTTTTCATGTGTTTTTTATAGAATATTCTTAATGCGTAAATGCTGCAAAAGCATGATCGTCTTGGCATCTTTAATCTCTCCGGAATCGATCATGGCAAGCGCATCTTCAAAAGGAAGTTCCAGGACTTCAATGTGCTCACCCTCTTCTTCAAGACCGCCGCCATCTGCGATTTTCATTTCCTGAGAATATTCTGCAATGAAAAAGTAAAGAATCTCGGTTACGGAACCCGGCGACATATAAGATTCGAATATCTTTTCCACCCTGGAGATTTTATAGCCTGTTTCCTCTTCGGTTTCTCTTTTGATACATTCTTCAGGATTATCGTTGTCAAGAAGTCCTGCACAGGCTTCAATAAGCATTCCTGAGGCATTTCCGTTGATGTAAGTCGGCAGTCTGAACTGTCTCGTCAAGATCACTGTTTGCGAAATTTTATTATAGAGCAGGATCACAGCTCCGTTTCCTCTGTCATAAGCTTCTCTGCTTTGGGTGTCTGTGGTTCCGTCTTTCTTTGTGATGTTGTAAGTGACTTTATTTAAGGTATACCAGTTATCTGATAAAATTTCTGTTGAAAGAATACTAACGTTAGGGTTCTGCATTGGGAATATCTTCTGTATTAATGGTTATACCCCGGATGGGGGTTATCTGAATGCTAAATTAATATTTCTTTTTCAACAAGCCTTTAAAATCCCTTTAAAATCCCGAGATGTGTGAGAGGAATGCCTCAGTTGATGCTGAGGCCCTTGTTTATACTCTTATTTACCGTTCAGATGTTTCTTCAAATAGGCTGAAGTAGCAGAATGCTTATCAGACAAAAGGTTTTCTACCGTTCCCTCAAATACGATTGTACCACCTGATTTTCCGGCTCCAGGCCCAATATCAATGATCCAGTCAGCCTGAGCAATGATATCCAGGTTATGTTCAATAACGATAAGTGTATTTCCCTGGCGTACCAGTTCGTCAAAGAAGGAAAGCAGTTTTTCATTGTCAATAGGGTGGAGTCCGGTACTGGGTTCATCCAATACAATAATTTTATCGGTATGATGCAGCTCTTTGGTAAGTTTCAGACGCTGTCTTTCACCGCCCGAAAAACTGTCCAGCCGCTGGCCGAGCGTTAAATAATCAAGGCCTAATTTGATCATGAGGCTGAGTTCATGTTCAAAATCAGATTTCGGGAAAAAGGAGAGTGCTTCCAAAACCGTCATATTCATAATATCAGCGATGTTTTTATCCTTGTATTGATATTGTAAAACCTCTGGTTTGAATCCTGATCCATGGCATACTTCACAAGGCTGTTCGATATCATCCATAAAAGCAAGATCTATTTTCTCAACACCCAATCCTCTGCAGTTGGGACAGGCGCCTTCTCCGTTGCGGCTAAACAGTTTTTCAGAGACATTATTTGTGGTTGAGAAAAGCTTCCGGACCTTATCGGAAAGATTGAGGTACGTCAATAAATTTGAACGGCTGCTGGCGGTAAAAACTGACTGATCGATCACCGTAATCTCCGGATAGGATAGTGGTAAAACTTTATTGATCAGTGTGCTTTTTCCTGAGCCGGCAACTCCGGTTACAACATTCATAATGCCTTTCGGTATTCTTACACTGATGTTTTTAAGGTTATAAAGATGGCCGTTTTTTATTTCGAGATAGCCTTTTGCGGATCTGGGAGATTTGTTATAAGTTCTTGCCTTACTGAAATAGCTGCCTGTTTTGCTTTTGGCATTTTTTAAATTCCTGAAGGTTCCCTGGTACATAATTTCACCGCCATTCTTGCCAGAGTCAGGGCCCATATCGATGATGAGGTCTGCAATTTTGATGAGGTCAGGATCATGCTCGACAATCAGTACTGTATTTCCTTTATCTCTTATTTTCCTGATGATATCTACAATATGATCAATGTCTTTGGGATGAAGGCCAATACTCGGTTCATCAAATATGTACAGTAAATCCACAAGACTGTTTCCAAGCTGTTTAACCATTTTTATCCTTTGGGATTCTCCACCCGACAGCGTATCGGTTTGTCGGTCTAATGTAAGATACTGCAAGCCTATATCAATAAGGCTCAGAAGCTTCTTTTCCAGTTCCTGTATGACAGAAGCATAGCTTCCGGCAGGTATTTCCTGTATAAATGAAAGGAGATCGTCGATAGATAAGGCAGTACAGCCGGCAATATTTTTACCGTTTATTTTGCAGGAAAGAACTTTTGAATTGAGACGCTGTCCTTTGCAGGAAGGACATTCTTTTGTTGTGATGACTCTCTTTAAGGTTTCTTTTCGGGTTAGATTCTCTTTAGAATCCTTTTTTAAAAATGATTTTTCAATTCTTGGGATCACTCCGGTATATTTCACGGTTTTCCCCCATTCTTCGGATGGATTCCTGGGAGTGTGCTCCTCTGCATTCAGTAATAATTCCCATTCATCTTGGGTAAAGTCTTTAAGTTTTTTGTCGTTATCAAAGTAACCGGAATGGATATACCGTGACAGTCTCCATCCACCGGGCTGAAAGGTAGGAAATTGTATGGCACCTTCATTCAAAGATTTGTTCTTATCAAAAAGGCAGTCAATATTTACCGTTTGTACATACCCCAGTCCTTCACACGCAGGACACATGCCCTGGGGATTGTTAAATGAAAATACATTGGAGTATCCTACAAAAGGTTTTCCAATTCTGGAAAAAAGGAGTCGGAGAGAAGCATAAATGTCTGTTGCGGTTCCTACCGTTGAACGTGCATTTCCTCCTAATCTTTTTTGATTGATGATAAAGGGAACATTCAGGTTTTCGATTTTATCAACATTAGGAACACCGAAATGCTGTAAACGGTTTCTGATAAAACTATTCTGAGTTTCGTTGATCTGGCGTTGAGCTTCAGCTCCGATAGTTTCAAATACCAAAGATGATTTCCCGGATCCGGAAACTCCAGTGAAAACCGTTATTTTATTCTTCGGAATGCGTAATGAAATATTCTTCAAATTATTCTGTCTGGCATGGGTAATAATAATTTCTTTCATGATAATTTTCATTAACTTTGTTAACAGTTAACTAAGTTAAGTATTTTTCATGAAACAACATAACGATCAATTTTTTAATGCCTTTACAGATTTGCAGTGTTTTATTCTGGCCAATATGAATAAAGGAAACATCAATGGAGTTACCGCAACCCATTATAATATCATAGAATATGTCTACCGAAAGCCGGAGGTCACCGGAAAGGAGATCTCCGGGGCATTTAAAGTAAGCCAGGCTGCTGTATCCAAACAAATTAAATTTTTAATTGCAAACGGTCTCATTGAACAGAAACAGAGTTCTTCCGACAGAAGAATATTTAATCTCTCCGCTACGGAAAAAGGCATATTTTTAATCAACAATTCTGAAGATTTCCGGAAAACGGTCGCTGATCAGGCTTCAGCTATTTTAGACAAAGCAGAATTAGAGACGCTAACCGTTTTGCTCAATAAAGTTTTACATCAGATTAAAATCTAAAATACATTCAGGAAGTTTAAAGTTCTGGTACCAGCTACTTTTTCAGCAGATGTTCCAAAGCCTGTTTCAAATCCGGAAATTTAAACTGAAATCCTGTGTTCTCGATTTTCTTTGAAGAAGCTCTGGAACCTTCCAACAAAGCATCTGCAAGCTCACCGAATATCAGCTTTAAAACAAATGCAGGTACATTGGGCATGAAAAGGGGTTTGTCAAGAACTTCAGCGATTTTCTTTGTTAAGTTTTCATTGGTGGTATGCTGAGGTGAAACAGCATTATAAGCTCCGCTGATTTCTGGGTTTTTCAAAGCGGTTTCATAAATAGAGCAGATGTCATCAATGTGAATCCACGGCATATATTGTTTTCCGCTTCCCAAGGCAGATCCGATGCCATACTGTATGGTAGGAAGCATCTTCTTTAAGGCTCCGTCTTCTTTCGAAAGAACGACAGCAGTACGGATCTTAACCACTCTTTCAGCCAGATTCTGTTCTTTGAAATCATCTGCCGATCTTTCCCATAACACGACAACTTCGCTCAGAAAATCATTTCCGGGCGGATCATGTTCCGTATAGATTTTATCGGTAGTTACAGTACCATAATAATTGATTCCCGATGCAGAAATGAAAGATTTAAGCTTTATATTCTTCTTTCTCAGTGTTTTCAGAAGTAAGGCTGCAGAATCTACACGGCTGGAAATCAGTTCCTGTTTTCTTTCTTTGGTCCAGCGCTTTTCAGAAATATTGGCTCCTGCCAGATGAATGATGTGAGAAACATGGTCTAATGCAGTCTCGTCCATCGTTCCTTTTTGGATATCCCATTCAAAATCATTGTCATGTTTTTTCTTTCGGGTAAGGAATCTTACGGTGTATTCATTCTCTAATTTTTTGGAGAGCTTTCGGGCAATCATGCCGCCGGCACCGGTGATCAGAACGATTTCTTTCATAATACTATATTTTTTTGATTTAAGATCAGGTCTGATTTTTCACGATCAGCACAAAATCCTCTTCCAGAAGTTTATATCCATAGTCATAAATAAATCTGTATTCAGAACCATTTTTATACACTTTAAGATTGGTAAAGTAATCGAAATCAAAACCCAAGCCATCCATCTTGGATCTGGCAATTTTTACTTTTCCGTCTGTATTCAGTTCGAGCAGAATACGGTAGTTCCTGCGGAGCTTATTGTTCACATTCCGCATCAGATTGGTAGAATCTTTATTCTGCTTATTATTATAGGCATTGCGGCAGGCATCATTGCAGAACTTTTTATCAGACCTTCCGATAATTTTTTCGCCACATTCAAGACAGTTCATGGTTTTTTATTTTTTCATTTTGTGGGTATGCTCATGTTTTTTTCTTAACAGCCTTTTGAATCTGCTGTGGGAAGGGTAGCTTCTGTTCGGAGTCAAATTATTGAATAAAAGAGCCGTAAGCAGAAGGATAATACATCCCGACAAAACAGGAGATAGTACATACCAATATCCCAGCTCAGGAATCTTTCCTACAGAACTCACTGCGATAAGGGCGGTAGCTCCGCCTGGCGGATGGAGGGTTTTGGTATACTGCATCATAACGATAGAAAAGGCGACAGCCAGGGGCGCAGAAAGCCAGATGATGTCAGGAACAATTTTATAAATGGTAACCCCTACAATAGCTGAAATAACATGTCCGCCCACCAAATTTCGGGGTTGAGCCAAAGGGCTTTGGATAGCCCCGTAGATCAAAACACTGGACGCTCCGAACGAACCGATCAGAAATATATTTTCGGTGGCCGATACAGAATGGGACTGGATGAAGGCAATAAGTCCAATTCCAACGAATGCTCCCAGAAATGACCAGAAATGCTCCTTATAATCTACGAGCGTTTCCTTATAGATCACATATTTTGATACTCTGAAAGTTCTTTTTATAGTCTTCTTCATTAATCTTCTTTATTTTTTATTATTTGAATTAAATTCTTCACAAAAGGTTTCGTATAAATTCCGGTTTCATCATAATCGGGATCGAGGACGGTGATTTCTATTCCAAAGCACAGAGGAGACCGGACCAGTGGTGTCAGGATTTCTCTGAGATTTTGGTAGTCAATCCCATCTTCCATGCGGCTGTCCACGGCAGGCATCAATTCATCTTTCAGAACGTCTGCATCAAGGTGGATGAAAAATCCGTCCAGCCCTTTACTTTTGATCATTTGCAGAAAATCCTCAGCGGTATGTTCAAATCCTTTTTTTCTCAGGTGCTCCAGATCAAAATAATGGATATCAGAATTCATTATTTGCTTTACATATTCTTCGTCATCAGTTTCTGCATTTCCTGCACAGTAGATGTTTTCTTCTAAAAAGTAGGGTTGAAGGCCGTCTACATTGATTAACTTTTCATGCCCCATTCCGGTGATGATCGCGAGATCCATTCCTGCTGCAGCGGCGGTTTCGGAAAGACTGACGGGAATAAAATCAGTATGTCCATCCAGATAAAATAAACCAAAGCTGCCCAATTTTTTTAAAGCGACAGCTGTTCCGATCAAAATGCTGCAGTCGCCTCCAAGCACGATATGAAATGTATTTTTCTGATGATGGCTTAAAATAAAATCGGACTGTTTTTGAGCATATGCAATGATAGCCTCTGCATTTAGAACCCCTGATTCCCGATCAGGTTTCATGGAGTACTGTGGAGCTTCCAGTCTTAAAATACTGACAGGGTCAATTTCCTGATGAAAACCCAATTTTCTGAGCCAGTCCGGAAGTTTTCTGACACCGGGTTCGGGTTCATGCTCCTTTTTTTTCAGCCCAAGATTGAGAGGAAACTCAAAAATATTGATATCCCTTTTCATACAAGATATTTGCACAAAGATACGGAATTATGCGTTTGCAAACGGCTGGTTTATCCAATACGAAATCGGAACTTGCAGATAACAACCCATTACCAATCTGAATGATGAGAATACCTGATGATTTTTTTTAACCTTTGTTAAAAGAATAGATGGTCTTGATTTTACGAATTAATCAGTTATTAATATAACCATAGCTGCTTGTTTCTAAAACCTTACCCGTGACCCCATCTATTTTAATAACTTCCACAAGATTAGTTTTTTTTAAATGTTCGATTCTCCAGATGGGTTTGCCATTTTGTATATCTCTGAAAATATCATTATGCCAGCCTGTGCTTTGTAAGATTGGACCTTTGTTTATTTTTATTCTGTGCTTTTCGCAGAATTTTAGAATGTCTTCAAAAGTGAATGTAAAAGGCTTGTCATAGTCTGTTTCTTTGATTAAATTTCCTTGCTCATCAAACTCATACCAAACACCTTTTTGAAAGTTTCCTGTATTGGCAGATAAACCTTTTTTTTTGATGTTTCCATTGGGATAATATATTTTAGTAATTCTATAATAAGAATCTTTTAGAGTCATTCCATACCAGCCATATGTATTATCTTTATCCATTTCAAGATAACAACCATCTAATTTATTTTCCCTTAAAACACGTGAATCCAGATTAGATCTACTATTATATTTAACACTATCAAATTTTTCAAATTTATTATCTATTTCTGGTATCATTAGAGGTTTATTTTGGGCATTACAGGAAATGTTTATTGCCAGAACTAATATAAAAACACACTTTTTCATAAGCTTGTTATTTTAGAATTTGCTGTTTTCCATTGCCATTTCCAAAGGCAGTATCTTTGTTTTTCTAAATGATGAGATTAGTTGTTAATATATTCATAACTGCTTGTTTCTAAAACCTTACCCGTGACCCCATCTATTTTAATAACTTCCACCAGATTAGTTTTTTTTAAATGTTCGATCCTCCAGATGGGTTTGCCATTTTGTATATCTCTGAAAATATCATTATGCCAGCCTGTATTCGGTAAAATAGGGCCTATATCTATTTTTATTCCGTGCTTTTCGCAGAATTTTAAAATATCTTCAAAAGTGAATGTAAATGGTTGGTCATAGTCTGTTTCTTTGATTAAATTTCCTTGTTCATCAAACTCATACCAAGTGCCTTTTTTGAAAGTGCCTGTGTTTAAAGATATTCTGGATATCCTAATTTAGCTTCCAGTTAAAGTTAAGCATAAAACCTTAATTTTAACTTATGAAACGAGAGCGAAAAATCTACGATCCAGCTTTTAAAACCAAAGCCGTTCAATTAAGTAATGAGCGAACTAATATCTCGGAACTCGCACGAGAACTCGGAATTGCAGTCA
>NZ_JPRI01000010.1 GCF_000737765.1 Chryseobacterium vrystaatense
GACTGCAATTCCGAGTTCTCGTGCGAGTTCCGAGATATTAGTTCGCTCATTACTTAATTGAACGGCTTTGGTTTTAAAAGCTGGATCGTAGATTTTTCGCTCTCGTTTCATAAGTTAAAATTAAGGTTTTATGCTTAACTTTAACTGGAAGCTAAATTAGGATATCCAGTTTCATCAAAACTGGTATAAGCATTAAGGTGCTGTCCAAATTTCACACCGATAGACTGTAGAAAATCCACCAGTTTATTGTCCGGGAAATTCTTGGTTCCATTGAAGTTCATATGCTCCATAAAGTGCGCTAAACCTCTTTGATTTTCATCTTCAAGAATAGATCCGGCATTGATGGCCAGACGGAAATCTACTTTCTTTTCAGGTAATGTATTTTTTTTGATGTAATACTTCATTCCGTTGGGAAGAGTACCGATTTTCACGGATGGATCCACAGGAATATTCTGGCCGAAAACATTTGAAGACATCAGGAAGATGACGGCAAATGATGATAAAACTTTCTTCATATAATTTGAATTTATTTTCGTGCTAAAAGTATCAATTATTCACCATCTGAAGAAATGTTAAAATTCACATTATAGTTAAATTTGAGTTAAAATTAAAAAAGCAGCAAAAAAGCCGGAAAGTCTCCGGCTTTTGTATTTATAAAATGATCGTTTTTACTTGAAATCAGCATCAGAAACACCGCTGTTTAAAACAACCTTTGTCGTTTTTATTGTCACTTTCTGCCCTTTGCCTTCAATATCTATTTCGGAAGGGAATTTTAAACCTTCTACTGTCATATAATTTTTCACAGTAACACTTCCTTCTGCTGCTGTAGATTTGTACAACAGCCCTGTAGCAGCATCAAAATAAAACTTTCCTTTTTCTGAAGACAATACATTATAATCTTTAGCATCAATTTTTTCAACGGTTACTGACTGAAAATTGGAAGGGTTAAACGCTAACGCTTCCAGGGTTGTGCCTTTTTTCAGTTCTGCTATATTATCAGCCGGGAAATCACTTTTTTGCCCTGCTCTTTCTATATATCCTTTTTCACCGTCAAAAACCTGAGTCACTTTTTGTCCCATTGCGGTTTGCTCAGATTTGAATTTGTTGCCCATCTTCATACTGTTCATTGTAATATCCATCCCCTGAACATTTAGAGTGTTGTCTATAACTGTGGATTTTACTGCTTCTAATTTGGTCTTCCCCCCCAGAGCTTTGAAATAATTATCAATAACTTCTTTGGGAGTCAGTTTAGATTTCACGAGTTCCGCCTTTACGGGAGCTGCGCTTGTCTGCTGAGCTGTTGCCGGAACTGAGAACAGAACGGCACAGAAAAACGGAATGATGATCTTTTTCATATCTATAATAAGTTTAAGGTGTAAATATATGAATAATGACCAAAAACAAAATAAGCAAAGCCTATATACTGGTTATAACGAATATTTTTCATACTTCCAGATTAAGATTTTTTAAGAAAATACAGAATACGCTCTGGCTAATAATGCGATCGCTACTATCTTTTGTATGTTGATCTTTCTGTTGAAAGACTATTTAAAAACGTCTGTTTTAAAATGAACACTGCAGAATTGCTGATAAAAAAAACCTCCGATAATCGGAGGTTTCAAATATTTATATCGAAATAAATTATTTTTTAAGTTCTTCTAAAAATTCGTCGTGAGAAATTTTAGTTTCGTTTTTCCCTCCTTTTTCAAGGATAACGTCTTTTAATTTAGCCATAGCTACTTCAGAAGAAATTTGTCTTACCTGCTCCTGGTCTTTCAACATTTCAACAGCATATTTCTGGATCTCTTCATCACCTAGGTGGTGGATTCCGTAGATCGCCAACTGATTTCTTACCAATTGCTCAGCCTGTGCCAATACATCAGCATAGTCTAATTTGATGTCGTTGTCAGTCATTAATTTACCTTCAATGATCTGGTATCTTAACTGGCTTTTCTCAGCATTAAGGATTTCTTTAGCCTGCTCTTCAGACTGGATATTCTGATTAGAGAATATTAACCATTTTACTAAGAAATCTTCCGGAAGTTTTACTTCTTCTTTTTCAGTAACCTGCTCTAATACTTTATTCACATAGTGAACGTCAGCATTTTGCTGGAAGTACTCATCCAATTCAGATTTTACTTTTTCTTTAAGTTCTTCTTCAGAAGTAATGGTTCCTTCTCCGTAAACTTTGTCGAATAGCTCCTGGTTCAGTTCAGCCAAGTTCAGTGCATAGAAATCTTTTACTTTAACTTCTACTTCAGCATGGTGTAAATGCTCCACTTCTTCTTTAGTGAATCCTAATTCTTTAGCCAGTTCTTCGTCAGATGCAAGAGTTTCTTTAGATACTTTTACAGAACCGTCCATTTTCAAAGCTTTTACCAATTTGAAAGCTTCTTTGTTTTCAGCAGTAACGGTAACGTTCTTTGGGTGGTGGTGGTGCTCTCCTTCAGCATCTTCTTCTACAACCTGAGAAATTTCTAAAGCTACATAAGAATCTTTGCTGATTTTATCCTGAGGAACCTGCTCCGCAAAACGTCTCTGCATGTTCTCAATGCTCTTTGTAATTTCTTTGTCAGAAGCCTCTACTTTATAATGAGGAGCTTCATATTTAGCTAAATCTATAGTGAATTCAGGCTCATACCCTACTTCAAAAGCAACTTCAATTTTTTCAGCGTTGTGATCTAGTCCGTTTACTGGCTGAGGAACAGGCTGTCCAACTAGTCTTAACTTGTTTTCGTTAACGTAGTTGTTCAATGCGTCAGAAACCTGTTTGTTGATTTCTTCGAATGCAATACCTGCTTCATACTGTTTTTTAACCATACTTAAAGGCACTTTCCCTTTTCTGAAACCAGGAACTTGCGCATTTTTAGCATAATTAATCAACTGCTTTTCTACTTTTTCTTTGTAGTCAGATTTTTCCAATGTCACTGTAAGCAATGCACTTACGTCATCATGGTTTTGTGCGGTAACCTTCATTATTGATTAAAATTTTAGGTTGCAAAAATATGAAAATTTTATGAGAATACCCTACTTCCAATCAATTCTTAATCTTCAAATGTCTATAAATAAAAAACCACTGAAAATATCAGTGGTTTTAATGCTATAATAACCTTTTTAAATCACTATTAATTAATAATATTATAAGTTGCCTGAGCATCGGTTTCTCCTCCTGACTGTACACCGTAGACTACACCATTTCCGCTTACTGCAGATGCTTCAGAAACAGATACCGGCTCATGATATAAAGTAAGAACAAGCTGGCTTGGTGCTGTTGCATTTTTCACCGCTGCATTTACTACCCACTTTGTTTTAAGTCCAACGCGCTTTCCATCTTTTCTCGTGGAAGATTCATCATCTGTACGTGTCATAACAATATCAGAATTTGGAAAATTATACACTAAAAAATGTTCATCTTTCGCTGTTCTTATTTCCTCTGTTGCATCCTCATCTCCATTTTTGAAGTTAACTTCAACATTATAAGTATGCCCGTTTACTAATTTCACATTAGGATTCGTAGTACTGTTTACCTGATAGTCATACGTAATACCAACTCCTGTAGCCTCATCTGTTACTTTCAGCAGAATGTCAGAAAGTTCTTCCTGAGGCAGATCATCAGCTTCATCATCACCTCTGTTACAAGAGGTCAAACCTAAAGAAAAAGCGATCATTAAAAGTCCTAAGATAAGTGTTGTATTTTTAAAAATATTTTTCATTTTTTTATTTTAAATTGTTAAAACTGGTATTTAAGCGTTACTATAAAATTCCTCCCCATTTCATCGGAGAAAAAGCGCAATCTGTTTAGATAGTCTCTATAAGCGCTATTCATTACATTACGAACGGAGATATCGACTCCGAAATTTTTAGTCAGATTCACCCCTGCCTGAAGGTTCCAAAGTGAATATCCTTTTGGAGGTGTAGAAATATCAACTTCCTGTCTGTAAGGGTTTCCATCAGTATCATATTTTCTGACAAAAATGTTATAAACAGGGAATCTTGTTTGTTTAAGAACTGTCTGATTACTTACATTAACATAAAAGTTGCTCCAATCCTTTTTACTGAACTCTAATGAATTATTAAAACTAGCAGGCATCATCATAATCAACGGAACATCATGGGTAAGGTCCTGACCATAAACATAAGAGCCGCTTCCTTTGTAGGATAAATTATCATTTATTTTAAGGGCAACATCCAGATCAACCCCATACATTCGCGCATTAATCTGTTGATATCCGTAAACGACGAAATCTCCACCCCATTGTGTATTACTGTATCCTATAGGAACTTGATTAATAAAGTTTTTGGTGTAAAAGAAGTAAGGATTTACAGAAATATTCAGTCCGCCAAGAAGATTCACTTTTGCATCAGCAACTACATTAAACTGGTTGCCTGTTTCACTTTTAATATCCATATCTCCTTTTTCGATAATAGCCGCAGAATGATGCAGTCCATCAGCAAAAAGTTCAGCAACGTTAGGAGATCTTGAAACCCTAGCATAGTTAAATCTCAAGCTAAAATAGTCAGACGGATGATAGGTAAGTCCTACATTACCGGAAACATTATTATAATTTAGTTCTGGTTTTGTTAGGATTCTATTCTGGTTAACCCGTACTACAAAGTCCGAATGATTAGCAGCATATGACTTATTCCAGTCGCTCAGGTCGTACCATTTTGTCACTTCATAACGGTCAAAATCGTATCTGGCACCAGCTTCGAATTCCAACTTTGGTGTCATTTTATATTTGAATACAGAATAAGCCCCCCCATAAAACCTGTCATAATTAGGCACCAAACGTCTAGCCTCGGTATCTGTATTAGAATAATTATTCTGGTAACCTCCGTTAATCCCTGTCTCAAGATTCCAGTTTCCTCTTTCAATAAGATGATTCACATTGAAATCATTAGTTATTAATTCAAGATCTAATCCAGGCTTTTTACTGAGTTCTTCTGTACGTCGGATATCATATTCTTTTCGACGGTTGTATTGAAAACTATATGTTGCTGTGATTTTCCCAAAGTTTTCAAATCTTTGATAAGCAGAAACTTTAGCAATATGATGTTCAATTTCCTGTCTCGGATTATCTATGTCATAACTGAATTTTCTTTGGTAAATAGGCTGAGGAGCCGTAAGAGCCTCAACCATATCTTCCGCGGAACCCGTATGTGAACTTCTTAAAATCCCAATGGAACTATTGGTTAAATAATAATCAAATGAAAACCCTTTATTAAAGGTTAATTTCTGAACTCCAAAATTAAATCCTGAACTCTGAACTCCTGTATTCATTAAACCATAATCAGGAGCATCTAAATCTCCCAGTTTTTTAAAGCTCCCGTTCGTTTTTATAGCCCAGCCATTCTCCCATGTTTTTGCCAGTTTAACATTAAGATTTGCGCCACGGCCGTTAGAAATCCCGGACAGTGCAACAGCACCCATGATCGTATCTTTTTTAGGTAAAACCTGAGGTTGCAAAACCACAACACCACCAATAGCGCCACTTCCGTATTTCAGGGCAGAGGCTCCTTTTATCACATCAATATGTTCAAAATTGTTCACATCTACATTGGGAGCATGTTCTACACCCCACTCCTGTTCTGCCAGTTTCACCCCGTCATTCAGAATAGAAACTCTACTTCCATACAACCCATGGATAACAGGTTTTGCAATATTATTACCTGTTTTCAGGGCATTAACACCCGAAATATTGGTAAGCAGATTACCCAGATTTTCAGTAGCATTTCTGGAGATTGTTGCTTTATCCAGAGTTTTCACGACGATACTGCCATTATTTTTATGGCTTCCATGGATGGTCACCGTTTCAATATCTTTAATATGATGTTCCAGTGTTATAACCAAATGTAGATCCTGATTAACTCCTATATTTTCAGTATAATCATCACAATCAGGATGTTTGGCAATGAGTACATATTTTCCCGCAGGAATTTTATTAAACATGAACTTACCTTTACCATCCGTTTTGGTGGTGAATCCGCCGATGTTCACTACCGCATTTTCCAACATGGTTTTATCGTGAAAATCCTGAACGGTTCCTTCTACTGTGTAAGTTTTTTGTGCACTTATCAATGTCAGTCCCAAAAAGACCAACATCAGACTATATATCAATTTCATTGTCTATAGATTGATTGCGTACCTTTTCAGGTACATTTTTTTCGTAAAAATTGGTTGAATGGGTTTGGTTTTACCTTGTAAAATCTACAAAGTAAAAATGTACTGGTAACTGATGCGGTCAAAGATGAGATATCAGATTCCCTATTTACATACTGATAGGTAATTCGGAAACGTCTATCCTATTTCGAAGAACTCAAAATCAGTGCAGGTACAGGAGAAAGGTATTTTTACTTAAGAACTGCAGAGACTTCCATCTTCCCTTTTCCGTCTCCTTTTTCTTAAACATCGAAACCTAATCTCGAAATCCGTACCCGGAACCCGACATCTGAACAAGTACTTGAGAAAGGTATTCTTATTTAAGATCTGCAGAGACTTCCGTCTTCCCTCTTCTGTCTCTCAGTTTTAAACATCGAACCCGAATCTTGAAACAAGCACTACGAGTACCATACCGATCGGCCAATAGCCAAACCCAAAGTATTGAACTTTAAAATCAATTAAAGCCCTTAAAAATCTATGATTTATGCAACTGCGGGAGGCCCCCGAAGCTGAAAAGTGAACTTGGTCTGCGACCATATTTTTTCCTGAACAGCAATAACCTGCTTTACCTCGTGTGTAAACTGATCGAAAGTAAAATGGTACTCGTCCGGAACCAATGTATGTCCTGTCGCTAAGAAATGACACGCCAGACAGTCGCCAGGCTTTTCTTTAGCTGAAGTTTTAGCCATGGTATTTTCTGTCTTCTTAAGATTGAAACTCTTAAAGTAGTCGGCAGCATCATGGTGGTGAAAACTTTGGGAAAACAGGGCAATGAAGTAGATCCCAAACAAAAGTTTGGAAATAAAATTCTTCAGATTTCTGCTTTCCTTAAAAATCATTTTGTAAAATTATAAAAATAATTTAAGTTTTAAATTAAGTTTTATTAAATCTAGCTTAAAACTGTTCAATACGTCGGAAAAAATAAAATTTTGTTACAGGAAGATACAGGATTTAGATATTTGATCAAAAACATCACATGAAAAGCTATGAAATTTTACCGTAAATGCTGCAGTCAGCAGATGTTAACCAATGGCTAACATCCACTTTCTGAGCATAAATGTGTATCCGAAAAACCTAACCTTAGCTTAGCTGCGATCCAAGATGCTCCCATTCCTGCAAAGCAACTTCCAGTTCTTCTTTGATCCTGTTATATTTTTCTAAAGTTTCTTCAGAAGGATTTTCCTTTGTAAAAGTAGCTTCCATTTTTTCAATTTCTGTTTCAAGTTCTGAAATCTGCTCTTCTACTTTCTTTAATTTATTCTGAATATTCTTTTGTTCTTTGCTTACAATAGTCGATGATTTCTCTTCAACTTTCACTTCTTTAGGAGCCTGCTTCACTTCTACTTTCACATCATCGCTGTGAAGTTTTGCTTTTTCAGCAGAGATTTCTCTAAGAGTTTCTTTTTGTCTGTATTCAAGGTATTCACCGACACTTCCAAGGAATTCTTTCATTCTTCCGTCACGGAATTCATAAATCTTATCACAAAGTCCATCTAAGAATTCTCTGTCGTGCGAAATCACAATCAGGGTTCCTTCAAAGTTCTGTAAAGCCAGTTTGATAATTTCCTTAGACTGAATATCAAGGTGGTTGGTAGGCTCATCCATGATGAGTGTATTGAAAGGACGAAGTAACAGCTTACAAAGAGCCAGACGGTTTCTTTCTCCTCCGGAAAGCACTTTTGTCTTTTTAGATACAGCCTCACCCTGAAATAAGAAAGATCCCAAAAGATCCCTTACTCTAGGTCTTGTTTCTTCTGTTGCCGCATCTTCTGCTTCTTCTAATACTGTTTTATTGGGAGTAAGTACTTCTTCCTGATTTTGGGCAAAGTATCCGATATTTACATTGTGTCCTAAATTCCAGGTTCCTGAATAATCTTTGATTTCTCCGGCAAGGATTTTCGCTAAGGTTGTTTTCCCCTGTCCGTTTTGCCCTAGCAGAGCAATTCGGTCTCCTCTCTGAACAATAAAGTCTACTTTATCGAAGATTTGTTTCTTCCCGTATGCTTTTCCTAAATTTTCGGCTTCAAAAATAACTTTTCCGGGAACCATAGACTGAACGAAACGGATATTGAATTTTGAAACATCTTCGTTATCAACTTCAATACGTTCAATTTTATCTAACTTTTTAATAAGGGACTGTGCGAAAGATGCTTTTGTAGCACTTGCACGGAACTTATTAATGTTATCCTCCATCTGTTTGATCTCTGCATCCTGGTTCTTTTTGGCACCAATCAGTTTTTCACGGCGTTCTTCACGCATCACGAGATATTTGGAGTAGTTGGCTTTGTAATCGTCAACTTTTTTATTATTGATATCAAAAGTCCTGTTGCATACTGCAGTCATGAACTGTTTATCGTGACTTACCAGAACAATTGCACCGGGGTAATCTTTCAGGAAGTTTTCCAGCCAGATAATGGATTCCATATCCAGGTGGTTGGTAGGCTCATCGAGAAGCATGATATCATTTTTCTGAAGAAGCAGTTTTGCCAATTCAATTCTCATTCTCCAGCCTCCGGAAAATTCATCGGTGATTTTCTGGAAATCATCCGCTTTAAAACCTAAACCAAACAATACTTTCTCCATATCGCCTTCAAGATTGTAAGCGTCATGGTTCATCAAAAGATCGTTCAGTTCTGTCATTTTATTGATCAGATCTGTGTAAGCATCACTTTCATAGTCTGTTCTCACAGCCATTTGATGATTCACTTCTTCCAGTTCGTTTTTCCATGCATTGATCTGCTCAAAGGCCTGCATAGTTTCAGCCCAGACTGTTCTTCCTTTTACGAAGTCCAGATCCTGCTTCAGGAAACCAATAGTAGCGCCTCCTTCACGGACTACATTCCCTTCATAGAAATTAATTTCCCCAGAAAGCATTTTTAATAAAGTGGACTTTCCCGCTCCATTTTTTCCTACGAGACCAACTTTATCATCCTTTTTAATGGTGAAATTTGTATTTTGAAACAGATAGTTTCCTGAATGATGTAATCCTAAACCTTGAACCGAAAGCATTTCTTTGTATAAAAAATTAGTAATGAATAATGAATTTTCGGGTGCAAAAGTACGGAAAAAGAAATGAATAGCCCAGAAATAAAAACAGACTGCCTCACAATACAGGTATTTGGCACCATAAAAAGGGATGTCCTGCCAGACATCCCTTCGTAACCTAAATTTAAAACTGAAAAGTACTAACGTTTATCTAATTCTGTTCTGCCGCCAATGATTTCATTTCAATGGTACGGCTCCAGATATCATTATTCGGAACATTGGTTCCATACAGAAAATCTGCTACAAAACTGTCTTCGGGAAGATGCAGGTCGGTAAGAAATCTGGTATGGATTCCACGGTCTACGGATGTACTGCTGGGTACATTCAGGCCGTTATTGATGAGTTCTGCTTCAATCTCATCCGCTGATCTCTGTAATGTGTCATCACTATATAGCCCGAAGTTGGCTGAAATATGGGTATAATCTGCTAAACCTGTATAATTATACTGTGGTTTTGCTGTTGGTGAAAAGCTTTCAACATAAGCAGAGAGTTCTTTATAGAAATCAGAGAGAAATGCATCATCTGTGATTTCAAGCCCTGAATTGCTAAGATCTGTACTGAATATTCCGGACACAGCACTATTGGTTTCCTCCAGCATAATTCTTCCATACACAAAAGGAAGCGTATTAAGAACTACTTCTCTGGAAATATAGGCTTGAGAGAGAACAACTCCTTTATCAATCTTAAAATCTGAAAGCAATGCATCCCATATCTTGTTTCCTTCAGCATCAGTTTTTGCATTTCTCACATCTGAAACATAATCCTGGAGATCTTTGACATTAATAAAATCAGTGGAAATATAAACAGAATGAGGAGATTCTAAATATCCACCCCCTACGTCTGCATGAGCTCCCGGAACGAAAACCTCTTTCCATACAGAACCTGCAGTTTCAGTTTTGGTATCCTGCATATTTTTTGAGTTCTCAAAAAAACCGGTGAGTGGAAAAAAGAAACGGCATTCATTCACTGCACACATATGGAGTGCATTTTCAACTTCCTGTGGCAGCCCAATGTCATAAGTGTTAAAGGGTTTGGATTCCACCGTATCAAAGACGCCCAGAAACTTTATTTTTATATTTCCTGAAGGATATTGATCAACAAGCTGATTACAGAATTCTCTCGCCAACATGCTTCCCCTGCTGAATCCATAGACATAAAAGTGATACTCTGTATTTTTATCAACAACCGTATTCTGTACAAAAAGACCTGCTTTCTGCAGTTTGTCATCAGAAGAATATCCCTGTGCATCCGGAGGATTGGCACATGTAGCCATAGCAAAATTGCTATCTTCACCTCCGGTAATGGTTCCTATTCCTTCGACATATATTTTATTGTTTCCCTTAAATAAGTTGAATAACTTGTAAACATTGGTGGGTGCTCCTTTATAGCTCTCATTGTTTACTAAAGGCATATCATCTGATGATGCCGCATTGATCCCGTTATTCCCTGTTCCGTCAAAAAAGATTCCGACAGATATTATAGCATCGTTTTCCATCGCTGTGTTTTGCTTTAATTATTAAAAGTTTCCCTTAAGGATCTTCATCGTTAATCCTAAGGTAATATCCTTAAAACTTATTTTTCAAATTAACGGAAGAAGGGAAAGCAATACTAGCGTGGAAAATACCAAATAAAAAATTCCGTATAAATACGGAATCACATTTTGTCAAGAGAATATATATTGTTTACAACGGCATAGATTACAATGCCTACTGTGTTCTTGGCTCCGATTTTTTCGAGGATACGCTGCCGGTGACTTTCTACTGTTCTAGGGCTTATGAAGAGCTTTTCTCCGATCTCATTATTGGTATATTCCTGACAGATCAATTTTACTACATCTTTTTCGCGCTCAGACAATTCGTCCTCCATTTCAAAAAGTGACTTCTTCTTTGCGGAACTGTTCATGTATGTAAAGAGCATCTGATGGTCTTCGGCAGTAAAAAAAACGCCGTTTTTATAAACCATTGTAATGGCATCGATAAATGTTTTCCTATCAGAGTTTTTAGGTAGAAAAGCAGAAACTCCAAGTTTCACCATATATCCCAGAATGGAAGTTTTGTAATGGGAAGAGAGGATAATAATCCTGAGATCGGGATGTTTTTCTTTAAGAACTTCTACCAGTTCAAAACCGTTCATAGGCTGCATCTGTACATCTACAAGAGCGATATGTGGAAAATCGTGTTCAGAAAGAGTTCCCAGTTTCTCAATAAAATCAGGGCCATTATTGGAGGTAAGACATACGGAAATATTCTTTTCATTCGAAAGCAGCATTTTCACCCCTTCCAGGATCAGCTGTTCGTCATCAATTAAGGCTATTTTGATTTGGGAGTTCATTGTTTTTTGGAATTAAAATGATTAAACGGCTTCCTTTATTTAAAGTACTTTTCCATTTGTGGACGGCATTCATGGATTTTATCCTGGATTCAATATTTTTGATTCCCATTCCCTTTTTCACCAGATTATAATCAAATCCCTGTCCGTTATCGGAAATGATAACCGCCATATTTTGAGGATAATCTTTGATATAGATCCAAAGATCTGTAGCGGTAGAATGCTTTATGACATTGGTGGTAAATTCCTGAATAATTCTGTACAGCTGTACTTCCACAAAGATATCTTTTTTCTCATACCCAGGCATTACCTGCATAGAGATATTGATCTTGTGTGAAAGATTGGCAATCAGTTCTTCTACGTATAAAACAAACCCTACAGATTCAAGGTTTACAGGATATAGTGAATGAGAAATACTGCGGGATGCGTCGATGAGGGACGACATCTGGCTGTAAATATTCTTTTTGATCACTTCATCGCCTTTGGTATCAAGGTTATTCATCCACAGTGAAAGGATATTGAGGCGGTTCCCTATATCATCGTGAATCATGACTGCAATTCTTTTCCTTTCTTCTTCCTGGGCTTTAATATTTTCAAGCACCAGTTTTTTCTGATGAAGCACCTCGGCTTCATGCTGAACATTCTTCTCTTTGATGATCCGACTGATGAAAGCTCTGTAGGCAAGGAGAATAAAGGATACTATAATTGCTATGGTAACAATTATAAGGATCAACAGGCTAATATTTAAGGTTACTTCTTTAATTTGATGAAGGTATATAAAAATGAACAGTATAAAATGCTTGACAGAATATTATTTGCACTGAGAATAATATAATAGTCATTTTCTGACAGGTTAGCGATCTGGTGCTGGATGATAAAAATAAAGACCGAAACCGAATAGTAAAAAAAGATACAGGCATCTACCAAAAGAAAACGGTTCTGGGTAGAAGCATCTTTGATCTCACGAATCAGGGCAAACCCCGAAAGGCAGATGATCATAATATTGGAGATCACCTTAACAATATCACTGTTGAAAGGATAATCCAATATATATTTTGACGCCATAAATCCTGCAGCCAATAATGCTGTAATTCCCAGGAAATTTTTAGGAAGATCCAGTTTCCTGATAAACAGCGCTGTAACCAGAAAAAATTCACCGGCTATATACAGAGGATACAGAAAAGAGGTATCATTTAGATTGAAGATGTACGGCAGAACAAGGTTCAGCAGTTCGATAAAAAAAAGAAAAGCAATACAGTGAAAATATTGCTTTTCTTTATTATTTAGTATACGGTATTTTGCTGCTCCCAATAGTATTATGGAAAGAAGCAGCCCATAGTTTAGGAATAATATGGCTTTATAAAGATCTGTCATTCCTATCTATGCTGTGTATTTAAAATCCAAGTTCAGGGATACGACAGATTGGCGGGCACGGTTTTGCCCAGTCGTAGGTATTTGAAGTAAGCTGTGTAGCTGTTCCTTCCAAAAGAATCCTATGAAAAGAAATAAAGATTACGGTTACCAGCATTCTTTGGTAAATATCATTGTATCTAAGCCCGAAAGAGCATTTAACACCTGCAATCTCCGGATTGTCATGAAACAGATCTTCCATCGGAATATAGAATCTTTTAAAAATTCTTTCCCCTCCGAATTCTGTACATTCACGGAAGAACCACTCCATTCCTTCGTTTCTCCAACGCTCAATAGCTTCCACTGCTATATCCTGGTCAAGGATCGGCTGATCGGATACAGGAAAAGTGGTGTTGGTATTATCGTCTACTTTGGTAAGATTACTTGAAAGAACAGCGTTTTTTACAACGGTAAATTCTTTTGTTTCCTGCAGTCTTATATCCTGTTTAAATACCTGGAGTGTGGTGTACTGATATTCAACAACACTTTTATCAATATGTCCTGTCTTATCCAAAGGAAGGAAAATCAGAACCATACTGCCTCCAAATACGCCTACTTCTGCACAGATATCCGGGTAATCATTTTTTTCTTTGATTTTATCAATCTGCTCTTTAGACAGTTCAAAGATTTGATTGGTTTGTTTGATCAGTTCTGTGATCAAGTAATAGTCTGACCGATATTTGCGCCATTCGGCAACTGCCAGTTTGTAATCGTTCTCGTTCATAATTTCATGGTTTGTTTAGTGGCATAAAATTATATAAACTAAACCTCCTGCACAAATAATCATATCATAAATTTATTATCCGTAAAATAAATTTAATTTTGAGCTGCAAAAAACTCTTTTACGTGTAAAGGAGTTTTTTGATTTATTGATCATTACATGGTAGAGATAAATGTGATCCGCTGAAGTAAAATTGAAAGAAATCAATAATTCCTCACCGTAATATGATAGCAGCTCTGCTGTCTTTCTTTGATGTAATAAATCCTTCCGGCATTTACATAGTACTTTAAAACCTTTTCCAGCGCGGCTTCCATTTTGGGGTTGTATTTCACTATATCATTGAAGCGTATATAAGAAATATCAAAGGAATTTCCATAATTGTGCGAGCTGATCCCCAGTGATGCATTGGAGTTTACTCTTCGCAATCTGCATTGGTCATCCAGTGTTCTTGTGATGGATGAAACCGTAAAAGTATGCCCTTTGGTTTCTTTACTGAATCTGGATCCCATTTTTTCCAGAGTAGCTTTGGCTTTAGCCACCATATAAGCCCGGCTGTAGTCGAGTTTCTGGACACGGTATCCTTTTCCTGTCTTTTTTATTTTATGGAATTTCCCGCTGGTGATATATTTCTGTACAGTTTTTGAATCTTTAAGAAGTTTTACCCCAAAACTTTTTGAGGCATCCAGGTGTGGTTTGTACAGAGCGGTAGGCTCTACTTTCAGTACCGAAGAAAGATCATAACAGGGAAGTGCTTTTTTTGCTCCCTGCGAATAATAAAAGCTATACATAAAAGGCACAAACGCCACACAAAAAAACTTTCTCATTAACCATGCTTTTAAATTACTAAACGAAAGATAAACATTTATGCCATAGCATTCAACTCGTGCATTATGTCCTCATAAAAAAATTCTCAACAAACATCAAACCAAATTATTAAATATGTAATTTTTTGCATACAAAAGTTAAAATATTTTTACATTTTATCTTTTTAATTTAAAATTTAAATTTTACATTTGAGATGCATTTAAATAATAAACATATGATAAAAAAACTTTTTGCTGAATTTTTCGGCACATTTTGGCTTGTTTTCGGTGGCTGCGGAAGTGCAGTTTTTGCCGCCGGAGTTCCCGATATCGGAATAGGCCTTTTAGGCGTGGCTTTGGCCTTTGGTCTTACTGTTCTTACGATGGCTTATGCTGTCGGGCATATTTCTGGCGGACATTTCAATCCGGCAGTTACTTTTGGACTTTTAGCAGGAGGCAGATTCTCTGCGAAGGATCTTATCCCTTACGTTGTTGCGCAATGCCTTGGAGCTATGGCAGCAGCAGGATGTCTTTACGTTATCCTAAACGGTGCTGGTGTGGTCGATTTTTCAAAACCCGGTGCTTTTGCGACCAATTTCTATGGGGAAGCCGTCTACAACGGTAAAGCATTCAGCATGGGAGCCGCCTTTCTTGCAGAATTTTTACTGACAGCCTTCTTCCTGATTGTCATTATGGGAGCAACGGACAAATGGGCTAACGGAAAGTTTGCCGGCATCGCTATCGGTTTGGCTTTAACATTGATTCACCTTATTTCTATTCCTATCACGAATACTTCGGTAAACCCTGCAAGATCCCTTTCACAGGCTGTATTTGCCGGTGGACTTGCCATGTCGCAGCTTTGGCTGTTCTGGGCAGCGCCTATTTTAGGAGGAAAAAAAGGAGGATTGATCTACAAGTTTTTGCTTCAGAGAGATTCAACGGAAGTCGTTGCCGATTAACATCAATCAAAGATTAACATACTGAGGCTGCCCATTGGCAGCCTCTTTTTTATTCTATTCTGATTCGGAATAATTTATTCCAGAGGAAGGTTTTATTTTCAATTTTAAAATTTTATATTTGTTACTATGAGCGACACAGATATGCAAAATAAAAAGATACATCAGGGTAGAAATATCAAACGTTTCCGTGAAATGATGGGCATCAAACAGGAAGCCATGGCTTTTGAGCTGGGGGAAGAGTGGAACCAAAAGAAAGTTTCGCTTCTTGAACAGAAAGAAACTGTAGAATCAGATATCGTAAAACTGGTTGCCAGAATTTTAAAAGTTCCTGCAGAAGCGATCGAAAATTTTGATGAAGAGCAGGCTGTGAATGTTATTGCCAGCACAATTAACAATCATGATCAGAGTGCCGTTATACAATACAATCCAACATTTTTCCCAGTGGAAAAGCTAATCCAACTTCACGAAGAGAAAATTATGCTGTATGAAAGGATGTTGAAAGAAAAAGAAGAGATGATGGCGAGACTGGAAAACCTTTTCGAAAAGAAATAATTCAATCCCAGACATTTTTTTACAGAATTTTTACTGACAGCCTTCTTCCTGATTGTCATTTTGGGAGCAACGGACAAATGGGCTAACGGAAAATTTGCCGGCATCGCTATCGGTTTGGCTTTAACATTGATTCACCTTATTTCTATTCCTATCACGAATACTTCGGTAAACCCTGCAAGATCCCTTTCACAGGCTGTATTTGCCGGTGGACTTGCCATGTCGCAGCTTTGGCTGTTCTGGGCAGCGCCTATTTTAGGAGGAGTCACAGGAGGATTGATCTACAAGTTTTTGCTTCAGAGAGATTCAACGGAAGTCGTTGCCGATTAACATCAATCAAAGATTAACATACTGAGGCTGCCCATTGGCAGCCTCTTTTTTATTCTATTCTGATTCGGAATAATTTATTCCAGAGGAAGGTTTTATTTTCAATTTTAAAATTTTATATTTGTTACTATGAGCGACACAGATATGCAGAATAAAAAGATACATCAGGGTAGAAATATCAAACGTTTCCGTGAAATGATGGGCATCAAACAGGAAGCCATGGCTTTTGAGCTGGGGGAAGAATGGAACCAGAAAAAAGTATCTCTCCTGGAGCAGAAAGAATCGGTAGAATCCGATATCGTAAAGCAAGTAGCTAAAATTTTGAAAATTCCTTTAGAAGCCATTGAAAATCTTGATGAAGAGCAGACGGTGAATATTATTGCTAATACAATCAATAATAATGACAACGCTTCAGGTAATTCATTATATAATTATTATCCAACGTTTAATCCTATTGATAAAGTAGTTGAATTGTACGATGAAAAAATTGTGCTGTACGAAAGAATGCTGAAAGAAAAGGACGAAATGATGGAGAGACTGGAGAAGCTTCTGGAAAAGAAATAATTCAATCACAGACACCTTCTAAGTCTAATTTATTGCTTAGACTATTTTATTTTCCTGATATCAAAAGGATTTTTGAAGATCAGTTCTTCATGTTTTCCTTTGATTTCCATTTTGCGCTGGAGTAAATTCAGTGCCATTTTTCGGATAAAAAGATCCTTGTCATTCAGTTTCCAGTAAGAATCTTCGTGTACTTTTTTAGGGCTCCGTATGAGGTAGAACTCTGTTTCCCAAGTATCTGCATTATGATAAAATTCAATAATCCCGCAATGCTCAGGAATTACACTATGCTCTATCATCCCCATTGGAAGCAGAAAACTGAAAGTATTGCAGATATAATCACCACAGGAAATCTTATCGTGTTTCAGAAATTTTTCTCCGGTCTGTTTATTAAGGTATGATTTTTTGAAATCGTTTTTAAAGTCACTTTTCGACAGTTTGATCTCAATTTCATGACTGAAACCTTCAGCATCTATGAACAGGATATCTGCCTCCCAGTCGGCCTGGAAATAATTTGTCAGTACAATTTCTTTTTCGAAATCGCAGTGAGAATGGATATAAGCATGAACAAGTTCTTCTATCTTCAGCATTGCTGTTACAATTTATATGAGATCATTTTTTTTGAAGTTCAACGATACCGTAGTGCAGCCATATTCCAAAAATTCCTGTTTTCGTCAGGTAGTTTTCTTCTATACCGAATGCCACAGTTGTATTAGGCAGGGTCTGGCAGATAAAGAAATTTCCGCCGTCAATACAGTTCATTTTTCCTGCCTTATGAAGATCTGTCCAACCAAATTCTTTATAAGCATCTTTATCATTTTCGGCATCAAATAAAAACTGTTCAACATTGACCTTATCTTTCCCTCCATCTCTTTTTGAAATCATAGACCAGCGGACTGCATTTGATTTTTCCTTAGCCTGATTTTCTCTGGATTTGGCATCCTCGATTCTGGAAATAACCAAAGTATCTACCGTTGTGGAAATCCCCTTATACACTGTGTTCAGCGCATAGGTTCCGGACCAGATATCTTTTTCTGTATTTTTTTGTGCGGATAAACAAGTGAATCCTATCAGCATTAAAAACAGGAAAAAACTTTTTATATGGCCCATAATAAGAGGTTGTTATTTGTTTAATTCTGAGCGTCAGGAAACCAATAGACTGCATCCGCGGATATCGGAATGATCTATTCTTCCCAGCACCTGAAATTTGTCTCCTGACAGATTTTTGCCCAGATCCTGTGTTGCTATAAAACAGCATGAGTGGATATTCGCAAGATCGATAATATTAACCGCGCCTGTTCTTCCTTCCGGTTCATAGGAAAAAGGATCTTCTGCGTTCCGTATTAATATTCTCATCCAGTTTGGACATTGATATTCGTTATTCCCCAGTGAATAAGCTTGTGACAGCAATTCTGTCATGGAATATTCTGAGTAGATTTTATCTGTTTTGAAACCATCCTGCAGAATTTTCAGAAGTTCATCTTTGGTCATTTCTTCTTTTCTTCCTTTCATTCCTCCGGTTTCAATCACCGTGAGATTTTGAGATTCAGAAACAGAGAAATCAAGAGATTCCATGGAATCAAGGAAATCCAGCAAAGCAAAAGATACTCCGAAAAGAATCACTTTTTTATCTTTCAGGCTGTTTAAAAGCTCAAACAGTTCGGAATGATTGTAAAGAAAATATCCGTTCTCAGGCTTTCCAGATTTCTTCATCAGATAATCTACCATATAGATCAGGGAAGAATTCTGTTTCTCCAGATAGCTCGGAAGCAGTCCAAGGAAAATAAAATCTTCCGGCTTGCCTATAAACTGTTCAAAACTTTTGTAAATACTTGCTTCATACAGAGCAGGATCTGCAATGAAATGCTTTGAAAGATTCATCTGTGTGGTTCCGGAACTCTGAAAAAACAGATCAGCAGAAGCATTTTTGTCCAGAATCTGATGGTTCTTGAACATTTCAATCGGCAGGAAAGGAATCTTCGGCAGGCTATCGATATCGGCAGGATTTATTTTCAGAAAATCTACAAATTTTCTATAGATCTCTACATTTTCATACTGGTAATGGAAGGCTGCCAATGAAGCCTTCAGAAAATCCTGTTCTGTCTTTATGCTGAATATATTTTCCACTTTTTTAAAAGTATTTTCCAGTCACTTATCCACTCATAATTAATGAATTGCATGATGGATTTTATTTTTTTTATATTTTTTAACCGAAGAATTATACTTTGGTAAACTTCTTGCAATTATTAATTCGGAATATGGATTAAAAACAAGAGTGGGCTTCGGTTCATTCGAAAATTACCTCTCTCTCAGGGGTAATTTTTTTGTGTTCCGTCTGCAAAAGTTTTCAGTTCGAAATCCTTCTCAAAAACTCCATAAGTGAAATAAGAAATCCAGTCGCCCAGATTAATGTATTCTGCCTTCTGCTCAAGCGTCAATACCATAGGAAGATGGCGATGACCGTAGATGAAGTAATCGATATTCTGGCTCTTCAGTTTTTCTTTCGAATAGATGATGAGGAATTCTTTATCTTCACCCAAAAAGGCTTTATCTTCGTCTCCTGAAATCATCTTATTTTTCTGTGAAAGGTACAAGGCAACTTTCATCGCAATATCCGGATGCAGCCATTTGAAAAACCATTGTGCCACAGGATTGGTGAACAGCTTTTTCATTCTTTTGTATCCTTTATCACCTGGCCCCAGCCCATCTCCATGAGCGAGCAGAAACTGTTTTCCACCCATCTCAAAATACTGTTTCTGATAAAAAACGGTACATCCGATTTCTTCTTCAAGATAGTCTTTCATCCACAGGTCATGATTCCCCACAAAAAAATAGATATGGATTCCCCGATCTTTCAGCTCGGCTATTTTCCCCAGAACACGCACGTATCCTTTAGGAATCACATGCTTCCATTCGTGCCAGAAATCAAAAAGATCCCCCATTAAAAACAAAACCTGAGCATCTTCTTTAATCTCGTCCATCCAGCGGATAAATTTCTCTTCACGCACTTTGCTTTCCTTAGGTGTAGGAGCGCCAAAATGCTGGTCTGAAGCGAAATATACTTTTTTTCCAGGTTCTAAATTAATGATTGTTTTTAACACCAGTCTGAATTTTTATGGTAAATACTGTTACTTATTATCTTCTGCAAACCACTCTCCATAAGAGTTTTCTGTTTCGTGAAGTTTAAGATAGGCAAGAGAAACCTCAGCCGGAAGTTTTGATTTTATTTTCGCAGCAATAGCATACAGCATATTTTCACACGTAGGCTGAAAGCTGCAGTAGATCACTTTATGTCCTTTATTTTCCAGATCTTCACCCAGTTCTTTATGGGGAGATAAGGCGTTCACGAGGACTGCATGATCCCAAAGATCCACAATTTCAGATTTTACGATACTTTTTATATCTCCGAAATCTACTACCATTCCATTTTTGGAATTCTCCAAATCATTAATCACTTTTCCTTTTACCGTAACAAACAGTTTATAGGAATGCCCGTGCATATTTTTACATTTCCCATCGTAGTTGTACAGCACGTGGGCTGTTTCAAATGTGAAAATTTTTGTAATACGTATCATACTCAATGTATTATTCTTAAATAACTGGTTTTCATAATATTAAATTTATTATAAATTCAATTCCGTCAAAATTTGTATCAATCACCAGAAAACCATAAAATAATGTTCAAATTTAAAATAAAAAAGAGCAGAAAAAAAATCCTGCTCTTATTTTGTTTTGTCATTTGCTAATAATAAATGCTTATAAAATGTGATTTTTATTATTTCTAAAACATTTTCAACTGTTGTCAAATCACGAAAATTTTTCCTTGATCATCCATCTTTTGAATATAGGCTTAAAGAGGAATTCCTAAAAAAAATTTATCACCCCTATGCTACTATTTTAAATTTGGTATTCAGTATTCCGCAGAAGGAATTTGATAATAATCTTAATCTGCAATTATTTAGTTTTGATTTTTTTGAAAAGCCACCGTGTTTGCGGTGGCTTTTTTGTTATTGAAGTGGTTTTTGGTATAATAAAAAGTGGATGCCTTACTTTTGAGATAGCCTCTTTGAAATTTGATTTAAATTTTCTTTGTAGGAATAAAAGATACTTCAATTAAGCTTCCTGGATTAGCTCTGGGAGCAATACCAACTTTGTGATATATTTAGGTTATAGCGAAGTGCTAGGAACTCTATCGTTAAAATTTAATAATCAAACTGTCTTTAACATCAAAATTATCCAAATATAATTTATAGTCATGTTCATCAAATTCTAAATACTGATTGATAACCCCCAAAAAAGGTTTTTGATTTAATAAATCTCTCATTTTAGGAATTTCTTGTTTATAGACATTTTCATACTCAAAATTTCTTTTCCCATTCATTGAAATAGAATATTGAACTTCTTTTTTCTGTTTCATTTGTAAATCAATTGTTGTAAACTCAAATTCTGAGTTATTATTATGAAAATAGCTAAAATAACTTTTTTTCAAAATTGCAGCAGATTTGGTTGGAGGATAATTATTGATATCACAATAAATTACCCTATCCACATTTTTCGAAATATTCAACAATGCTTTTTCGTTAGAGTTATTGTATAAAACAAATGCCAATTGAGTAGGTATTAAAATTGTTAAATCTTCATTTGTATTATTTGAAAATATTAAAAAGTATTTTTTTTCATTAAAATCATATTTATACTCTAACGCAACAGTATCATCTCCTAGATTCTCTTTTTTTGAACAAGAAAGCAAGATAATCAGTAGAAATATTAAAGTGTATTTTTTCATAATGTTTAACAAACTAAATTTAATAATTTTAATTGGTCTGAAAAACAGGGAAGTTTACCTCAGCATTTAATATTAAAAAATTCACTACTTCTTTAGGGTTTACCTGATTTGAATAAAAACTTTTCAATTCTCTAATGCCTGTCCATCCAGCTCTGTGTAATGATAAACTTGCTTGATTTAAATAAGCAAATAAAAATACACAGAGGTTATATTCTAATTTTATTTTTTTCATATTTTCATTAAAAAGGCTACCACCAACGTTTAACATATTTTGGTCTCAAACTTCTTATAAGCAAAGTATTTGAAAACGCACCCTTTTACAAGGATACACTGATGTATTATAACCGTACCCACATTAACGTTTACGGTTCTATTTCTTTAGCCAAAGATCTTGAAACAGATTTTATGTCTTTCTTTAAACCGATACTTACCAAATAATGCAAATAAACAGAATGAAAAAATAATGAGCAGTATCTACATAAATTGTAAACTCACATTATCAACGCCCAACTGTATATTAAAAACAGCAGTTATTCAAGCTTATCCAGCCAGTCACCTTCCAGCCTTTTCATCTTTTGGGTTTTTAAATCTACCAACACCCAAAGGGTATCCGAATCCACAACAAGTTGATCATGGCAATAGAACTCAACTTTCCTGGGCTGTTTTATTCCTTCCGGAACTTTAGGATAAGTTTTAACGGTTATGACATCATTGAGATACACCTGCTTTTTGTATTGAATATGGTGATCAACAAGGATCCATGCCAATTCTGCAAATTCCGTTTTATGCTTTAAAGAATCCCAATGTTCACCGGCAATTTCTTCCACCCAATGTACATACTGCACATTATTGACATGATTATTCTTGTCGATATGCTCTTCTGTTACCTTTATTTGTTTTTCAAAAATTAAACTCATTATTGTTGCTTCTTCATTAATAATCAAATATATGAACTTTAAATTTCCAATCTCAATGATGATCAAAAAACCTTCCCAAAACTGAGAAGGTTCACCTTTGAAAATTTTATTTAAATATGGAAAATGATCAGTGAAACTGCGCTGTTTCTGTGGAGTCTTTCATAGCAACTGTTGCAGAAGAACCATTAGTCACGACATTCTGAACCTCGTCAAAATAACCTGTTCCTACAAACGATTGGTGTTTTACCGCTCTGAATCCTTTCTGCTGAAGAGCAAACTCACGCTCCTGAAGTTCGGAATATCCTGCCATTCCTCTTTCTTTATAAGCTAGAGCAAGTTCAAACATCGCGGTATTCAATGCATGGAAACCAGCCAGTGTTATAAACTGGAATTTATAGCCCATTTTCGCAAGTTCTTCACGGAAATTAGCCATTTCTTCCACGCTTAATCTTGCTGCCCAGTTGAATGATGGCGAACAGTTATAAGCAAGCATTTTTCCCGGAAACTGGGCATGAATACCTTCTGCAAATTTTCTAGCCTGTTCCAAATCAGGATTAGAAGTCTCCATCCAGATCAGGTCTGCATAAGGTGCATAAGAAAGTCCACGGTCTATGCCCTGCTCTACTCCATTATGTACAACGTAAAATCCTTCGGAAGTTCTTTCTCCTGTCACAAACCTTCTGTCTCTTTCATCAATATCCGAAGTCAAAAGATCTGCTGCATCTGCGTCTGTTCTTGCAATTATAATACTGGGCACTCCCAATACATCTGCAGCCAAACGGGCTGCTACCAGCTTATTAATAGCTTCCTGTGTTGGAACTAAAACCTTACCTCCAAGATGCCCACATTTTTTTGCCGATGAAAGCTGATCTTCAAAATGTACAGCAGCTGCTCCCGCTTCAATCATCTGTTTCATCAGTTCGAAAGCATTCAGGTTTCCACCAAATCCTGCTTCAGCATCTGCAATGATCGGCACAAGATATTCTTTATCTCCGCTTCCACTTACCGACTGGATCTGGTCTGCTCTTAACAAAGCGTTGTTGATCTTTTTCACTACAGAAGGTACTGAGTTGGCCGGATACAATGACTGGTCAGGATACATTTCTCCTGAAAGATTCGCATCAGCTGCAACCTGCCATCCCGAAAGATAGATTGCTTCAAGTCCTGCATCCACTTCCTGAACAGCCTGATTACCTGTCAGAGCACCCAGCCCCGCTACATAATCCTGGCTGTTTAGTTTATCCCAGAATTTTTTCGACATCTCTGTCGCAATGGTGTAATCGATTGTATATGAGCCCCGAAGTTTCAATACTTCTGCAGCGGTATAGGTTCTTTTTACTCCGGTCCAGCGGGGATTATTCAGCCAGTCCTGTTCCAGAGTCTGGATTTGTTCCTGTAATGTTTTCATAATATTTGGATTTATTGTTAGATTGTTGGGGGTTTGAAAGTTAGAGAGTATTAGAGTTGAAACGCTTTTAGAATGATACCAAAACTCTTAATTCTTCACTTTTAATTTTTAATTCTCAATTGCTCTTACTCAATAAACGGATACGCTTTCAAGGTCAGGAATTCTTCGAATTTCTCAGAGAATATCAGTTCGTTGAAAAGTTCTTTAGCAAGATTAAATTTTCCATTTTTGAAACGCTGCTCTCCAACATATTTTTCGATGTGATCTAATTCTTCGGCTTCCCACTGGAGAATTATCTCACGGGTCAATGCCTGACCGTTGTTTAGACGGGCATCATTTTTAAGCCACTGCCACAATTGGGTTCTTGAAATTTCAGCGGTAGCGGCATCTTCCATCAGATTGTAAATAGCTGCGGCACCGGTTCCCATCAGCCAGCTTTCCAGATATAAAATACCAACGTTGATATTTTTCCTCACTCCTTTTTCTGTGATGTCACCTGGTGGAACTTCCAACAGATCTGATTCTTTGATATGGTATTCAAATTTTTTATCGATCTGGTTTTCTGTTGGCATATATTGGTCGAAAATTTCTTTTGCGACAGGCACTAAAGCAGGATGGGCTACCCAAGTTCCATCGTGACCGTTTTTCACTTCGCGTTCTTTGTCTTTTTTTACTTTTTCAAAAGCTGCTTTATTGGCTTCATCATCATTCTTTACGGGAATTTGTGCGGCCATTCCTCCAATCGCATGAACGTTTCTTTTATGACAGATCTCAATCACTCTTTTTGAATAAGCACTCATAAAGGGTGATGCCATGGTCACCTGATCTCTGTCCGGCACCATAAATCCGGGAAGGTTTCTGAATTTTTTGATGTAGGAGAAAATATAATCCCAGCGTCCGCAGTTCAATCCGGCACTGTGTTCTTTTAATTCAAATAAAATTTCATCAATCTGAAATGATGCAGTAATGGTTTCGATTAATACAGTAGCTTTTATTGTTCCTGAAGGAATTCCCAGATAACTTTGAGCAAAATCAAAAACATCATTCCACCATCGTGCTTCTTTATAATGTTCCAGTTTTGGAAGATAAAAATAAGGACCGCTCCCATTTTTCAGCAGTAGTTCTGCATTATTAAAAAAGTAAATTCCAAAATCGGTAAGCGAGCCTGAACTTTCTTCACCATTGATCTCGATATGTTTTTCAGGGAGATGCAACCCTCTGGGCCGTACCTGAAGAACGGCTGTTGTTTCAATAAGCTGATAAGATTTTCCATTTTCTGCTGTGAAATCTACATTCCGTCTTACAGCATCTGCAAGATTAACCTGTCCCTGAATACAATTTTCCCAGGTGGGCGAACTGCTATCTTCAAAATCAGCCATAAACGTGGATGCATCAGAATTAAGAGCATTAATAATCATTTTCCGATCTACGGGTCCTGTAATTTCCACTCTTCTATCCAAAAGATCAGCAGGAAGTGATGCACAGATCCAATTTCCATTTCTCAACTCTTCAGTTTCAGGCAAAAATTCCGGAAGAATTCCCTGATCAAAAAACGTCTGCATTTTTTTTCTTTCTTCCAGAAGCTTAAGTCTGGTTTGATTAAAGTTCTGATGAAGAGCTACCAGAAAATCGGTCAGTTCCGGTGTAAAAACCTCTTCAAACTGCTTCTGAGCTTTTATTTTAAACTGAGTTTTGGTTTCCATAACCTGTTGATTTTGTGATTTGATATTACAAACATAAATAAAAATATTCACAACCAGCGAACGTTCGCTAAATATTTTTAAAATTTATTATGCAGATAATTGCAGTCATTTATTTATATTTGAGTATGAATTCAGAAAGTGATTTTATCAAAACGGTTTTCGGACTTAAGCTAAAACAGCTGAGACAAAAGAAAAACTGGTCTCTGCAGGATCTTGCGGTAAAGACGGGTTTGTCTAAATCTTACCTCAATGAAATTGAAAACGGAAAAAAATATCCAAAGCATGATAAGATCATCCAGCTTTCGGAATCTCTGAGCTGTACTTTTGACGAACTGGTTTCTACCAAACTGGATAAAAGTCTGGCTCCTTTTAATGAAATTCTGCAATCGGATTTTTTTAAGGAAGTTCCTCTGGATCTTTTTGGTATCAGTAAAAACAACCTGATCAGTATCATCAGTGATGCCCCGAAAAAAGTAACTGCTTTTATTAATGCACTGATTGAAATCTCCCAAAATTACAATCTGGGGAAAGAGCGGTTTTATTTCGCCGTACTCCGTTCCTTTCAGGAACTTTATGACAATTATTTCCCGGAAATCGAACAGAAAACAATAGCATTTATTAAAGAAAATGGATTGGATATCAACAAAGATTTAAGAGCTTCGGTTTTAGAAACCATTCTTGCTGAAAAATTTCATTATACTATAAAATCTGAAGATTTTGAGCAATTTGGAACTCTTGATCATCTGCGTTCTCTGTTTATTCCTGAGCAAAAGCTTTTGCTTTTAAACCAAAAACTTGAAAAAGATCAGCGAACATTTATTCTGGCCAAAGAAATAGGTTTTAATGTTTTGGAGTTAAAGATTCGCCCGAATACCTATTCCTGGTTGGATTTTGGAAGTTTTGAAGAAATTCTTAATAATTTTTATGCTTCCTATTTTGCAGGTGCATTACTGATCCCCAAGGAACAGACTCTTGAGAAAACCTCCGAGTTTCTTCTTGAGCATGCATGGGAACCAAAAAGTTTTGAAGCACTGATCGAAAGTTTTACAGATTCTCCCGAAACGTTTTATTACCGACTTACCAACCTGCTTTCTTCGGAATTAGGCATAAAGGACCTTTTCTATCTGTGCCTGGTCAAGAAAAAGAATTCAGACAAAATCCAGATCTTAAAGGAACTTCACCTCAACCACCAACAGGCGCCTCATGCCAATGCTATGAATGAGCATTACTGCCGACGATGGATTGCCGTTAAAAATCTGCATCATTTAAAGGAAAATGAAACCCTCACTGATGCGCAGATTTCCCATTACAAGGATCAGGGCGTAAGTTATCTGGTAATTTCAACGTCACAGAAAAATCCTTTTTCTGATGGGAGCAACAGAAGTTACTGTCTGGGAATTTTACTGAACACCCAAACCATAAAAAAAATCGGTTTTATAAAATCCCCGACCTTAAAAACAATTAATGTAGGCGTCACCTGTGAATCCTGCAGTATTGCAGACTGCGAAGTGCGACAGGCACCACCGGTACGACTGGAAAAAGAACATTTTAACCTCAGTATGAAAAATGCTATCGAGAAGGTCAGGAAGCAATTGTTAGTTGACAATTGATGTTGTTTTTTACTTGTTTTAAAATTATAAACATCAACCCTTTCTAACTTCTATCTTCTATCTTCTAACCTCTTAAAAAACACACATTATGATATTAGATTTATTTTTTCCCAACCGCTGTATTCACTGCAGTAGAATTATAGATGCCAAGCTTTTAGTCTGCAGCTTATGTTTTGAACATATTCATTTTACTCACTTCGATTATTTCGGTGAAAATATCATCAAAGAAAAATGCAGACTTCTCTTCCCCGTTGAAAATACCTACGCCCTCATGAAATTTGAGCAGGATGGTTTAAGCAGAAAAGTCATCCATGAACTGAAATATAAAAGCAGAGAAAATGCAGGAAGAACTATTGCAGAATGGACCTCAGAAAGACTAATATTCAGTGATCAGAAGCCCGACCTTTTAGCACCTGTCCCACTTCACCCTAAAAAACAAAGGGAAAGAGGTTACAACCAGCTGCATCTGTTTACAGAAACTTTATCCAGATTTTATGATATCCCATTCGATCATGAACTTGTTCAGAGAAACCACTATTCAAAAGCACAGGCATTAAAAGATAAGGAACACCGATTGGGAACTGTGAATCCTTTTTCTCTTTCGAAACCGGTCTCCGGAAAACACGTTCTTTTAATTGACGATGTTTTCACCACGGGAAATACCGCATCATCAATTGCGTGGGAAATTTTGAATGCCGGAGATAACAAAGTGAGTATCTTAGTGATGGCAGCAGATCTGTAATGCTGAAATTTGACTGTTTTGAGATACGGATTCAGCCTCATGATCATCCTAACTCCAATGCTACCTTCTTTCTCCTTCCAATTCTTTTTACTAATTTTCCGCTAAACTTTCGATCATGAAAAATCTTCTGTTATTGCATGGTGCATTAGGGCACAGCGATATTTTTAAACCTTATGAAAATGAGCTTTCAAAGCACTTCAAAATTCACAGTCTTTTATTTTCCGGACATGGAAATACTGAACTTCATCAAAACGGCATTAGTATCGAAAAATACACCGAGGAAGTAAAAGATTATCTGGAAAAAGAAAAATTAGAAGATGTCTGTATTTTTGGACATAGTATGGGAGGATATGCAGCACTTTGCTGTGCCTTAAGATATCCGGAAAGAATTCATTCGATTATGACTCTCGGGACAAAATTTGACTGGAATGAGGAACAGGCTTTAAAGGAAAGTAAAATGCTTGAGCCTGAAGCGATTCTTTTGAAAGTTCCGAAATATGCTGAACAGCTGGAAAACCAACACGGGGCAACATGGAAACAGCTCCTTCCTGCTATTGCAGAGATGATGATTTCGCTGGGAAAAAATCCACCCTTGAATGAAAACAGCCTTTGGGCCATCACCATTCCCGTGCAGATCATGACCGGAGACAAAGACAATATGGTAAGTATAGAGGAAAGTATAGGGGCTTACCGAAGTATTCCTAATGCAAAATTGGCCATACTTCCGGACACCAAGCATCCTATGGAAAAAGTACGGCCAAATTTGTTATTTGATCTTATGAAAGATTTCTGGAATCTCTCTTAATATTTATCGTTGTAGTTTTTCACCGTAGCTAAGATCTCCGGCATCTCCAAGTCCTGGTGTAATGTACCCTTTTGAAGTTAGTCCTTCATCGATGGCTCCTACCCAAATTTTCGCATCAGGATAAGCCTTCTCGATGGTTTCCACACCCTGTCTTGAAGCGATTGCCGCTACAATATGCAGCTGTGTCGGGGTTCCGTTAGTCAGAAGGTCTTTGATCGCTTCAATTAATGAAGCACCTGTTGCCAGCATTGGATCAGCGACAATTAGAGGTCTTCCTTCAATATTCGGACAGGTAAGATAATCCTGTTTGATAGAGAAATAATCATTGGCATCATGCTTTCTGTAAGCAGCGACGAAACCACAGTCTGCTCTGTCAAGATAACTTAATATTCCCTCAAACAAAGGCACTCCAGCTCTTAAAATGGTTGTAATTACAGGTTGAACTGCAATTTCCTGAACTTTGATCTTATCTAAAGGGGTTTGAATTTCAACTTCTTTATATTCCAATCCTTTACTGATCTCAAAAGCTGCAATTTCACCTATCCGTTCCATATTTCTGCGGAATCTCATTCTGTCATGCTGGATGTCTACATTCCTAAGCTCATTAATCCAGGAGTTTATTAGAGAATGTTGTTTTGACAATACAATTGTATTCATTATTCTGAAAAAACTTTTTATTTAAAATATTAAATTTAACATGAATAAAATCCCTCTTAGAAAAATCTAAAAGGGATTATTTTTATTTCTGTCTGAAATACACTTCAATAGGAACTCCGGTAAACCCGAATTGCTTTCTCAATTGGTTTTCAGTAAATCTTTTATAAGGTTCTTTTACATACTGAGGCAGGTTACAGAAAAATACAAACTGTGGTGACGGCGTTGGAAGCTGTACACAGTACTTAATTTTAATATATTTTCCTTTGTTCGCTGGTGGAGGAGTCTGCTCAAAAATAGGAAGCATCACTTCGTTTAATTTTGAAGTTTTGATCTTCATTTTACGAGCTTCGAAAACTTCCATAGCTACTTCCACAGCTTTTAAAATTCTCTGCTTCGTTAAAGCTGAAATAAATAAAATAGGAATATCACTGAACTGTCCGATTTTATCTTTAATCACTTTCTCGAAATCACGCATAGTGTTGGTCTTCTTATCTTCTACAAGATCCCACTTGTTCACTACGATCACAATTCCTTTTCTATTTTTCTGTGCTAATCCGAAAATATTCATATCCTGAGATTCCCATCCCAATGTAGCATCTACCATAATGATGACTACATCAGAAAATTCAATGGAACGGATCGATCTCATTACCGAATAGAATTCCAGGTCTTCATTCACTTTAGATTTCCTTCTCATTCCGGCAGTGTCAACCAATACAAATTCATATCCGAATTTATTGTACAGAGTCTGAATACTGTCTCTTGTCGTACCTGCGATATCGGTTACGATATTTCTTTCTACATCAAGCAGAGCATTGGTCAAAGTAGACTTCCCTACGTTTGGACGTCCTGCAATAGTGATTTTAGGCAGACCTTCAAATGGATCCTTATATTCTGTTGTTGGAAAATCTCTAACAATATCATCTAAGATCTCTCCTGTTCCGGAACCTGTAGCCGAAGAAAGGGTGTAATATTTATCAATTCCTAACTGATAGAATTCTGTAGCGGCAAGTTCTTCTTTTGAAGAATCCACTTTATTGATAACAATGTAGATGGGTTTGTTTGATCTTCTTAAAAGACGGTAGATCTCATAATCGGTATCAGTAAGGCCTTCTGCCACATTCATCATAAAAATGATAGACGTAGCTTCATCTACTGCCAACTGAACCTGCTTACGGATCTCTTCTTCAAAAATATCATCCGTTCCTACATCATATCCGCCGGTATCTATAACTGTAAAATCTACACCATTCCAGTCCGATTTACCGTGATGACGGTCTCTGGTCACACCAGCTGTAGAATCTACGATGGCTTCCCTTCTTTCTAGTAAACGGTTAAAAAGTGTTGATTTTCCTACGTTGGGACGCCCAACGATTGCGACAATATTTGACATAAAAATGTTTAATAAATGAAATTATTAATGGGTATCTCCAACTTTTGGAGCCCAATTTTTTGCAAAGATAAGATTTTATTATTTAGCTGTTAAAAAACAACGCCTTTGAAATTATTTTTCAGTAAATAAATACATTACCTATTCGATTAAAAATCATACAATTATAGATAAACACTACTTTTTTTGTCAATGATCTCAAAAAAATATTTTTTTCCATCAAATATTTTTTATAATTTCGCGCCACTAAAATAAAACAGACCCATGGTGTAACGGTAGCACTCTGGTTTTTGGTACCATCAGTTGGGGTTCGAATCCCTGTGGGTCTACAATTTATTTTAAACCATTTGATTTTCAAATGGTTTTTTTATTTTCTAATCACGCCCTGTCATTTTATAATTCATTTCTTTATATTAGCTTCAACAGGATATAAGCGTATAATATCTGTATAGGATATGCCCACTTTTTATAGGAATTCCAAATCTATTCTTTCTGAACAATTTACACTTAAAAGTGAGGTTGATCAGATTGAGGGAATCTGGAAAAGAGATTTATACTCCAAAAAGAATATCTAAAAATGCAGCATAAAGCATATATAAATCTTATCCTAAAAAAAATTAAGTTCTGAAATATTTTTTTATCTGCGTTAGTATAAATTTTTTATATTAGTTAAATGAAAGAAATATCCGAAAAACGGATAAATCATGAAAAAAATTAATCCAAAATTACTATGAAAAATTTAAAAAAAATTTCAAGAGAAAATCTAAAGTCTGTCAAAGGAGGAATTACACAAGAATGTGCAGCGTATTGGGGTTCAGGTCAGCCTTATTATAAAACTCAGGCAGCTTGCCTTCAGGCAGCTTCAACAAATAACCCTGATGATTTCTATACGTGCCATAATCAATGCGGACGTTGGTATGTTTTATAGGTTTAAAAAAAAATAATTAAAATGGCTGTTTTCTCGCAAAACGGTCATTTTTTTTATTGAAAATAATCACATTCCATCTTCCACATCTAATTGTGTAAAGTAAGTTCCTTTATGTGGTAAACTTAATCCTTAGATCAGGCTTTCGGCCAAATCTAATGTACTATTTGAAACATAACCTCAATCTAGACTAAAACTTACATATATTGATTAATAAAAAAGACAGCCGAAAAGCTGTCTTTATCATAAAGGGTGTAAAACCAATGATTATTTCAGGTCGAACCTGTCAGAATTCATCACTTTTGTCCAGGCTTTAACAAAGTCTTTCACCAATTTCTCGTGCCCGTCAGCGCTTCCATAAACTTCAGCAATTGCTCTCAACTCTGAATTGGAACCGAAGACAAGATCTGCACGGGTAGCCGTCCATTTTGGCTGACCTGTTGACCGGTCAGTACCCATATACAATTCGTTATCTTCAGCTATTGATTTCCATTGTGTTCCCATATCAAGAAGGTTGACAAAAAAATCGTTGGTCAGTACTCCGGGACGATTGGTAAATACCCCATGCTTTGATCCGTCTGCATTGGTATCCAATGCACGCATTCCTCCTACCAGTACGGTAAGTTCCGGAGCAGTAAGACTTAAAAGCTGTGCTTTATCTATCAATAAAGATTCTGTAGATACAGAGAATTTCTTTTTCGTGTAATTACGGAATCCATCTGCTGCAGACTCAAGATATCCCATGGATTCTACATCTGTCTGTTGCTGTGAAGCATCCATTCTTCCGGGAGCAAACGGAACTTTAACATCATGTCCTGCATCTTTTGCAGCCTTTTCTACTGCTGCACTTCCTCCTAAAACAATAAGGTCTGCCAATGATATTTTCTTACCTCCTCCTTGGGATGCGTTAAATTCATTCTGAATCTTTTCCAATATCTCCAGAACTTTCTGTAACTGCGCCGGATTATTAACTGCCCAATCTTTCTGTGGGGCCAGTCTTACTCTTGCTCCATTCGCACCTCCGCGTTTATCACTTCCTCTAAATGTTGAAGCAGAAGCCCAGGCTGTAGATACCAGTTCTGAAACAGTAAGTCCGGAATTCAATATTCTTTCTTTTAAAACATCAGTATCTGCATCGTTAATCAATTCATGATTTACTTCAGGAATCGGATCCTGCCAGATCAGTTCTTCCTGCGGCACATCCGGTCCAAGATATCTTGCTTTAGGTCCCATATCTCTATGAGTTAATTTAAACCAGGCTCTTGAGAAAGCATCGGCAAATGCACCCGGGTTTTCGTAGAAATGTCTTGATATCTTTTCATACGCAGGATCCAGTCTTAATGAAAGGTCCGTGGTAAGCATGGTAGGCTTGTGTTTTTTATTGAGGTCAAATGCGTCAGGAATAATTTCTGCACCATCTTTTGCCACCCATTGGTGAGCTCCGGCAGGGCTTTTAGTAAGTTCCCATTCGTTTTCAAATAAATTCTTAAAGAAATAATTGCTCCACTCCGTTGGAGTTTCAGTCCAGGTTACTTCCAGACCGCTGGAAATAGCATCTGTTCCTTTTCCAGACTTATAACTGCTTTTCCATCCTAACCCCTGAAGTTCAATTCCTGCAGCTTCCGGTTCTTTTCCTACATTATCGGCAGGTCCGGCACCATGTGTTTTTCCGAAAGTATGTCCACCGGCAATCAAGGCTACCGTTTCTTCATCATTCATCGCCATACGCCCAAAAGTATCACGGATATCTTTTGCCGCAGCAATGGGATCAGGATTTCCATCCGGGCCTTCAGGGTTTACGTAAATAAGTCCCATCTGAACGGCAGCAAGAGGTTTCTCAAGGTTTCTGGAATGAATATCACCGTCTGCATCGTCATCAGTAGGAAGTACGCCATGTTTCTCAGCTACTCCTTCTGAACCGTGAGCATAACGCAAATCGCCTCCAAGCCATGTTTTTTCGGAACCCCAATAAATGTCCATATCCGGCTCCCACACATCTTCACGCCCTCCTGCAAAACCAAATGTTTTAAAGCCCATTGATTCCAAAGCAATATTCCCGGTAAGGATCAGCAGATCTGCCCAGGAGATATTCTTTCCATATTTTTGTTTGACAGGCCACAATAATCTTCTCGCTTTGTCTAAACTCACATTATCCGGCCAGCTGTTCAACGGCGCAAAACGCTGTTGTCCAGCTCCTGCTCCACCTCTTCCATCACCTACACGGTATGTTCCGGCACTATGCCATGCCATACGGATAAACAGAGGACCGTAATGACCAAAGTCTGCCGGCCACCAGTCCTGAGAATCTGTCATTAAAGCATGAAGATCTCTTTTTACAGCTTCCAGATCAAGACTTTTAAATGCTTCCGCATAATCAAAGTCCTTATCCATAGGATCTGAAAGCGACGAATGCTGACGCAGAATATCTACTCTCAGCTGCTCGGGCCACCAGTCCAGATTTTTCGTTCCACCTCCGGCTACGGCTTCTTTTTTCATTGTTCCATTGTGGAACGGGCATTTACTGATGTCGTTTAAATCATTTTCCATTGTCGTTTAATATTTTTTATGTTGATTAATACAGTTTATTCTTAAAGACCTGACAAATCTACAAAGCTTATTTTATAAATACAATCTATTAATACTAATACAAATAATAGCCAAAAACTATAATAAATTATATTTTACATTATCTTTGACTGCATAGGAATAATTGGCACAATAATGCAATTAAGTTAATAAAAATTTCAGCACAGATGTGTAAACAGCAAAGACAAATGCTTATATTTAGAATGATTCAAATGAACAGTTTATAATTTGATAATCAATTCATTTGATTTAATAAAATTTGATTATTTTTATATTTCCCAAGTATACAATTGATATGAAAAAAATAGTAATTATCCTGCTTGTAGCCTTTATCATCATACAGTTTTTTCCCATTGACAAAACCAATCCTCCACCTACTCCCGGTATGGATTTTCTAAAGATCAAAAATACACCGGAGCCGATTGCCAAGATCATCAGCACTTCCTGCTACGACTGTCATTCCAACGAAACTCAATATCCGTGGTATGCGAGTATTTCACCGGCTTCATGGTTTGTTAAAAATCATATAGATGAAGGCCGAAAGCATCTTAATTTCTCTACCTTTGCTGTATATGAACCCAAGCAGCAGGCTCATAAAATGGAAGAATGTATAGAAATGATCGAGAAAGAGGAAATGCCTCTGGAGTCTTACTATGTAGGACACCAGGATGCCAAACTTACAGCTGAACAGCGTAAGGAATTGGTCAAGTATTTCAAAAAAGTAAAAGAAGATACCGAAAGGAAAATGTTATTCTAAAATCAATATCATGCAGGAGAACTGGGAAGATCAACACATCGTTTTTTTTGACGGCGACTGTGGCGTCTGTAATTTTTGGATTCAGTGGATTCTCGAACGGGATCAACATGACCGATTTATGTTTGCGTCTCTCCAGTCTGATTTTGGGCAGAAATTTTTATCTGAAAGAGGTTTGGAGACTAAAATATTCAATACTCTTTATCTCTGGAAACCCGGACAGTATTACTTTGTAAAATCACGTGCTGTACTTAAAATCGCCAATGTTCTTGGGGGAGTTTATAAACTGTTGGCTGCAGGAAAAATACTGCCTGTGTTTTTAAGTGATCAGGTTTATGATCTCGTTTCGAGAAACAGAATGAAACTGGCCAATCAAAAATGCTTTCTTCCTGACCAGCAACAAAAGAAAAAATTCATTGAAGTTTAAGTTTATTTTTACTTTCAGATACGGCCAGCCATCTTTTTTGGTAAAAAAGAGCTGTTAATTAAAAAAATCTAAATCACCTCTTACTATTAGTCAATTTGGTTCTATTGACAAATATAATTTTTCATTTTAAAATCTATCTTATTTCTTTTTCATCTTTATATAGATATACGAGAAATTAATTCACATCTGCCAGATCAGTAAAATCATTTTTATTGATATAAGCTCCTGCATTTAAATTTCTACAAAACCAGAACTACATTAAACATATTACATTAAAAACAAAATATAAATGTAAAATTTAATACATAAATAAAAAATAAACAAACACTAGCAGATTATTTAATTAATAATTTGAATATTTAACAGCAGAGGAGATATATTTGGCAGTAAAATTTTAACACAAATGAATTTTACTAAAAAAGTGTCACTCCCGATTCTCCTGAGTACTGTTATGTATTCAAGCCAGCTGAAGAAATCCGACGAATGGAATCTTTTCGCCACATCAAGAGACCATTACAATGGTGTGGCGATGGCCAATGGTCAATTGGGTATCGTAACAGATGACACTCCATTGAGGACAAAAGAAATTATCCTGAATGGAGTCTATGAAGCTTCCCCCGAAAACGGTATCAGCAGAATCGTAAAAGGGATTGAATTTCTAAACCTAAGGATTAAAATCAATCATCAGGAAATTACCGGAAATAACATTTCTGACTGGAGCCAAACAATTGCTATGAAGGAAGGTATTTCAACAACTTCATTTTCCTTTAAGGATCTTGCAGATGTTAATTATAGTATTTTGGCCAACAGAGCAAACCCATACTCCGCGATGGCTGTTGTTGAGATCATTCCCAAAAAAGACATCGATATCTCAGCATTCAATTATATGAGCATCCCCAATGAACTTAAAAATGTAAAAAAAAATTACAGAGTCTTAAAAGACAACGAGTATCTGATGCCTGTTTTTGGAGCGGTTACCCACACACTGAATGGCAAATATAAAGTCGCTGCTTCCACAACATTTCTCTTTGATGGCCCCAAAGAACAACTTCAATACATTAATGAAGAATTAGGTTTTTCAACAAAACTCAAAAAAGGCATTAAATACAGGTTTGCTATTGCCGGTGGAATCTGTACATCTAAAGAAGTCAGTGATCCTGTAAACGAATCCGAAAGACAACCCATATTCGCTTTACAGGAAGGAATAGACTCTATGCTCGACCGTCATAAGAAAGCTTGGGCTTCCATCTGGAATTCCGGAGATATAGAAATAGAAGGTGACCTTGATGCCCAACAACGAGTAAGATTTGCACTATACAATTTATATTCCTCCGTGAGACCCGGCTCCAGATTAAGTATCCCCCCTATGGGGCTGTCGGCACAAGGATATAACGGGCATATTTTCTGGGACACCGAATTGTGGATGTACCCAGTCCTCCTCGCTATGCAGCCTGAAATGGCAAAATCATGTCTGGACTACCGAACCGACCGGCTTGACAAAGCTAAACAGAAGGCCTACATTTATGGCTACAAAGGAGCTATGTATCCCTGGGAATCTGATGACACTGGAGAAGAAGCAACCCCAACCTGGGCGCTGACAGGAATTTTTGAACAACATATCAGTTCTGATATCCCAATTGCATTCTGGAACTATTATACCGTAACACAAAACAGAAATTGGCTGAAAGAAAATTATCCTGTCATGAAGGAAACTGCAGATTTCTGGATAAGCAGAGTCACGAAAAACAGTGATGGTTCTTTTTCCATAAATAATGTGGTAGGTGCCGATGAATATGCACAACACATTGATGATAATGCCTTTACTAATGGTTCCGCAATAGAAACACTCAGAAATACAGTAAAGGCTGCTGAACTGTTGGGTGAACAGATAAACCCATCCTGGAAAGAAGTGTCCGAAAAACTTTTGATCCACCATGAAAATGGGGTTACTCAAAATTATAAAGGGTATAAAGGGCAACCCATCAAACAAGCTGATGTAAATCTGCTTTCCTATCCCTTACATATTATTACGGATCAAAAACAAATAAGAAAAGATCTCGAGTACTATTCAAAGAAAATGGACAAGAATGACGGACCTGCAATGGGACCTGGTATTCTTTCTGTCCTTTACGCAAGAATGGGTGACCCGGAAAAGGCTTATGAATATTTCTTAAAGTCCTATATCCCTAATTCCAGACCTCCTTTTGGTGTTTTCTCAGAATCTGCAAAGAGCAATAATCCCTATTTTACCACGGGAGCGGGAGCAATGCTTCAGGCCGTTATTTATGGGTTTGGTGGAGTGGAAATAACGGATCACGGAATAAAATATAACAAAGGCGTCCTTCCAAAAAAATGGAAATCCTTAAAAATTAAGGGAATTGGAACCGATGAAAAAACAATTGAAATAAAAAAATAAAATCCAAAACCAGGATACATAAAATACACAAATTATGAGAAGGATAAAATTACCTTTGGCATTGGCTGCCCTTTGGGTAAGCGACATTGCCTTTGCCCAAAAAACAGGAGAACAGGAAAACAAGATCGATGAAGTGGTCGTCATTGGCTATGGTTCAAAAAAAATAAAAGATGTCACAGGAGCGGTTACCAATCTCAAAGCGTCTGATGCCAATATAGGCGGAGCAACAACCAACATAGACCAGATGATAGGCGGAAGAGTTGCCGGAATACAGTTCAAACAGACTTCGGATCAGCCGGGAGGTGGCAGTCAAACCATCATCCGTGGAAGGAACTCTATTTTTGGGGTAACTGATCCACTTTACATTATCGACGGAATTCCTTTATCAGAAGAAAATACTGCTGCCAACGGATCTTCGCTCAATGGAGCGGCTAATTTTTCAGCACCCTCCAAAAACCCTCTTAATTCGATCAATCCAAACGACATTGAAAGCATTGCTGTATTAAAAGATGCTTCGGCTACGGCGATTTATGGTTCTAGAGGAGCCAATGGCGTGATCATCATTACCACAAAAAGAGGAAAAACAGGAAAAGCTAAAATCACATATGATACGTATTACAGCTGGCAAAATGCCATTAAAAATTACGATATCATGGATTCTCAGGAGTATGTAAATTTCTGGACTGAAATGGGGAAAACACTCAATTCGGTGGATACATCAATTCATACCGACTGGCAGAAACAAATACAAAGAACCGGAATAATAAACAGCCATGCTTTGAGTATGTCAGGTGGCGGAGACAATATAAAATATTTTGCCTCTCTCGGTTATTTTGATCAGGAAGGAATTCTTAAAAACTCCGGAATTGAAAGATATACAGGAAGACTGAATCTCAACTACACAAAAAATAAGCTGACCATCAACACCAATATATTCACAAGTTATATAAAGGATAAAAATCCGGCGATTCAAGGTGATACCAGAAACTCTTTAGTTTCTTCTGCTATTACCTTTGCTCCCTATCTTTCTGCAGATCATCCGAATCTCTCAGATCCATTTTCTGACTTCAATGTAAATCCACTCCTGTTTTTAAACATTAAAGACCGTACCAAGTCAGATAAACTGAATGCGAGCACTGATATCTCCTACGAAATACTCGATGGACTGAAGCCTCAGCTTAAATTCGGATATGAAACTCAAAATTCTGTCAATAACTTCTTTCTGCCAAATTCTGTACCCGCAAGCGGAATGTCAAGTATTGGGGTGCATGGCGGAATTGCATCAAATTCCAACGCCCGAAATAACAACTATCTGGTAGAAGCACTCCTGAATTACAACAAAACATTTGGAAAACACCAAATCATTGGATTGGCAGGATATTCTATTCAAAAATTTGATAATGAATTAACAATCGCTTACGGAGAAAAATTTCCGACTGATATTTTAGACGGAAATTATAATCTGCAATCCGCATCTATATTAAGATCATTTTCAAACAAGGTTCCCAATACCCTGATCTCAGGATTCGGAAGGATTGATTATACCTATGATGGCAAATATTCACTTACAGCTTCCATCCGTAGAGATGGCTCTTCCAAATTTTCAACGGGGAACAAATGGGGGTGGTTCCCGGGAGCTTCCGCAGCATGGAAAATTTCTGAAGAGGAATTTTTAAAAGACAATAAGACCATTAATGAGTTAAAATTAAGAGCAGGATATGGAAAAACAGGAAATCAAGGGTTTAACAATTACCTGTCTCTGAACACCTATTTGGTAGAAAGGAACGGAATACTTGGCCAGCAACTCATTAGCGGGGCTACTTTAGCCAATTATACAGGAAATAAAAATTTTAAATGGGAAACAACTACCCAGTTTAACCTCGGGATCGATTTCCAGGTTTTCAACAGGGTACTGTCCGGAAGTATAGATGTGTTTAACAAAAAGACAAAAGATCTGGTGATCCCTATTTCGCTGCCTTTTGAGAGCGGCGTCACTCAGCAGTGGATCAATGCGGCTGACACCAAAACAAATGGAATTGAAGTTTCATTGGAAGCAAGAATTATCCGCAAAAAACACCTCTCCTGGAATGCCAATGCCAATTTTTCTTCAATAAAAACCACTGTAGATAAAATCTATGGCGGAACTTCTGCAAAGTCAGCAATGGACCTCCTGGGTTTCCGTGAAGGGGAAAGAGCGAATGCTTATCTGGCGCCAACATTTTTAGGGCTTAATCCCGACGGAAGCATGAATCTTTCCAGTGAACTTCAATACCAGGGAACTCCTGATCCCAAATTTACTGCCGGTTTTGGGAATAATTTTAAATATAGAAATTTTGGGCTGGATGTATTTTTCACGGCTTCTTTGGGACAAAAACTGTTTAATTATGCTGCTGCTCAATATGGAATTGCAAAACCGGAACAACCATATAATCTTCTGAAAGACGCTCAATATTTCAGAGCAGTAAACGGAGCACCAGCATCCAGGTCAGGAAGTAATTACTGGGCATATAATTCTCATTTTATAGAAGACGCCTCTTTCGTCAGATTACAGAATATTACATTATCCTACGATCTGCCTGCCCAAAAGTTCTTTGGAGACTTTATTTCTTCTTTCAAGCTTTATTTCCAGGCACAAAATGTATGGACCTGGACAAAATATTCAGGACTTAACCCGGAATCTTCCAATATAAGCTATCTGGAAAGATCCGAAGGTATTCCTACACCGATGTTGCCCGGAAAAATAGATCTTGGAGGCTATCCTTCTGCAAGGACTTATTCTCTAGGTGTCAATATAAGTTTTTAATTCCCTAATCTTTAAAATTAAGTATACAATGAAAAATAAATTGATCAAAACATATTGGCTGGGACTTATTCTTTTCTCGGGTGGAAGTTTATTAAATTCCTGTTCCGACAGCATGCTGGAAGAAAATGTTTATACCGGAACTTCTCAGGACAACCTTGTAGCTCAGGGCGAAGCAGGCTGTAAAATTCTGGTAGATGGCATTTACAAATACGTTCAGTATTTCAGTTATTCACGTGGAAATAACTGGCAGCTTGCTCCTGAAGCAGGGACTGATGAATTTACTTTAAACTGGGGATTTGCCATTACAGAATGGGGCGGAATGCAAAACTTTCTTAATCTGAATTCAGGGCACTACCAACCCATGGAAATGTACCGTGAAGCGTATAAACTAATTGCTCAGGCCAATCAAGTACTTATTTCGTTTGATGACAAAAAGAACGATCCCTCCTACTCCGCGATGATCGCAGAAGCAAAATTCTGGAGAGCTTACACTTACTATAAGCTACAAAATGTTTTTGGTTCTGTTCCTCTGATAAAAGGCACAGAGGATCTTTCCAGTGGAATTGAAAGAACTCCTGCATCAGATATAAGATCTTTTGTATCATCTGAAATGGAAGACATTGAAAATATACTTCCTTCTACTCCTACTGCATACGGAAAGCCTACCAAATGGGCAGTAAAGGCTTTTTTATCAAGATTTTATTTGAATAACAAAGATTGGACAAAGGCCAGCCTCTATGCAAAAGATATCATTGATAATTCCGGAGCAAGTCTTCAGGCTAAGTATCAGGATGTATTTAAAATTGATGGTAACCCAGAAATTATTTTAGCTGTCAATCAAATCAACCAATCCGATAAAGGGAATAAGTATGTCGCTCTTTCGTTGGAGGGTGAATTACGGAATGCCCTGAATATTCAAGGGGTTTCGGCATCCAATGGGTATGGAATGTCTAATTATTTTTACAGCACTTTTGCACCTGATGATCAGCGGGTCATCCCTTTCGATAAAAACACCAAGCAGGGTATTGCAATTGCCGGCATACAGTACAAAGCAGATGGAACGCCGGTATATGGATCTGTCTCCTCCCCTGAAACCGTTCAGAAAGCTCTCAACCGGGTAATCACTTTTAAATTTCCATTACAGGAAAACATTGCCAAAGGGGAAGACAGTGATGCCGATTTTCCATTGATGCGTCTTGGTGAGATTTACCTCACCTATGCAGAGGCTCAGTTTCAGCTTGGGAATACAGCAGGAGCTTTGGAGTATATCAATCCTATCAGAACCAGAGCAGGATTATCTCCTCTTACTACTTTAACATTGGATGACATTCTCAATGAGAGAGGATGGGAAACTTATCACGAGGGGTATCGAAGAGAAGATCTTCTGAGATTTGGAAAATTACTTGACAAAGTAGAGGCAAAATTCAAATATGACTTTCCTACGACGCCTTATCCCAATTCAGGAAATATCACCAGAGAACTTTTCCCAATTCCCGCTGATGCTATATCATTAAATCCTAAACTCACGCAAAATCCCGGATACTAAAATTAGTAATTTTCATTTTTTAGAGAATATACTGAAATAAAGAGAGCGCATAAAGGCTCTCTTTTTTATTGATTCAGATCTGGCTATTTAACCACTCTTTATTCGTTCGCTCTTCATTATTGAGATAAAAAAGGCAGATAACTTTTGTAAGAAGGGATGTAAACATATACAGATATTTTTGTTGTCGTACACATCATCATGCAAGGCAATCAAATTGTCTCTGTCAACAGCTAGATCCGTTTAAAAGCAAACATTGAAACAATAAAATACATTTTTTTTCACTGCATTATTTTAATAATTAGTCTATTAACGTAATTACAGTTTTATTAAAATAAATTTACAAAATATGAAATATTTTAATTTTCGAGAAAAGATCTCAGAAAAAGATCCTATCCCATTTTCATTAAAAAATCATAAACTTTTAATATTTTCAAAACAATTTTTCTTTTAATCCATATATTTGCATATTATGGAATATAACACCCAAAGAACTCAGCTTCATATGCCGGAATATGGCAGAATCATACAGCAGTTGGTTGAACGCTGCAAAGAGCTCCCTACCAAAGAGGAAAGGAGTGAAATGGCTATGGCCATTATCGATTTTATGGGTCAGAGAAACCCTCAACTCCGTGACGAAGAAAATTATAAACATAAACTTTGGGATCATCTTTTCATTTTAGCAGAATATGATCTTGATGTAGACTCCCCATATCCCTTTCCTACCAGAGAACAGCTGGCAGAAAAACCTAAAAGAATGGAATACCCTAAACTTCAGGGTGATTTTAAATTTTATGGAAAAAGTATCCTTCAGCTGATCGAAAAAGCGATCGAACTGGAACCAGGCGACGAAAAGGAAGCCCTTATTGAGGTGATCGCCAACAATATGAAGAAGTCATACAATGTTTATAATAAGGAACACGTAACGGATGACGTGATTTTCCGTCACCTGAAAGAGCTGTCTGAAAACAGGCTGGATCTTACCGGAATAGAATCACTTGAAAAGAGTAAAATCTATTACACCAGTAACAACAACAGCCGCAACAACAGCAACAACGGGCGAAATAACAGCAACAACGGACGAAACAACAGCAATACTAATAAAGACCAGACTAATAAGAGAAGGCATAATAACAACAACAACCATAAAAACAGAAAGTAATGAGTGGAACATTTCAGATAAGGGGAGGAAAAAGGCTGCATGGGGAAATCACTCCACAAGGGGCTAAAAATGAAGCTTTACAAATTTTATGTGCCGTTTTGTTAACAGATGAGGAGGTAAGAATTAAAAATATTCCAGACATTCATGATGTAAACAGACTGATCGAAATCTTAGGTGATTTTGGAGTAAAAGTAACCAAGAATGGCCAGGGCGATTTCACATTCAAAGCCGATAAGGTCAATTTCGATTATATAAAGTCAGACGAATTTAAAAAAGACGGTGCTAAACTGAGAGGTTCTATTATGCTGATGGGGCCAATGCTTGCCCGTTACGGTGAAGCTTATATGCCGACTCCGGGAGGTGACAAGATCGGAAGAAGAAGACTGGATACGCATTTCCAGGGATTGGTAGAATTGGGTGCTGAATTTAATTACGATGAAGAAGAGTATTTCTATTCATTAAAAGCTAAAGAACTGAGAGGGAAATTTATCCTTCTGGAAGAAGCTTCCGTAACAGGAACAGCCAATATTGTAATGGCTGCTGCCCTGGCAAAAGGAAAAACAAGAATCTATAACGCTGCCTGCGAACCTTATCTTCAGCAATTATGTAAAATGCTGAACAGAATGGGTGCGAATATTTCTGGAATCGGTTCCAACCTTGTTACTATTGAAGGCGTAGAATATCTTCACGGTACGGAACACACAATGCTTCCGGATATGGTAGAAATCGGATCATGGATCGGTCTTGCTGCCATGACAAAATCTGAGATCACCATCAAAAATGTAAACTGGAGCCAGCTGGGCGTTATTCCCAATACATTCAGAAAATTAGGAATCGAACTTGAACAGAGTAATGATGATATCTTTATTCCTGCTCAGGAAAACTATAAAATCCAGAAATTTATCGACGGGTCTATCCTTACGATTTCTGATGCTCCCTGGCCAGGATTTACACCGGATTTATTATCCATCATTCTGGTAGTGGCAACTCAGGCAAAAGGAAGTCTTTTGGTACACCAGAAAATGTTTGAATCCAGATTATTCTTCGTGGATAAACTGATCGACATGGGTGCACAAATCATTCTTTGTGATCCGCACAGAGCTACCGTAATCGGATTGAACCAGGAAACTCCATTAAGAGGAACAACTATGGTTTCCCCAGACATCAGAGCAGGAAATGCACTTCTTATTGCGGCCCTTTCTGCAGAAGGAAAATCTATCATCCACAATATTGAACAGATCGACAGAGGGTATGAAAATATTGACGGAAGACTGAAAGCCATTGGTGCCGATATTGAAAGAATTTAAAAATACATTGTATTCCAATAAAAAAGCGTTCAAAGTAATTTTTGAACGCTTTTATTTTTTCAGAATTTATTTTATTTTTTTTGTTTCGTTTTAGGTTGATAATCAGGATGGCCAAGCTGCCAGAATGCAAAACCAAAAATATCTCCCAAATTAGAATACCGCTGAACAAGAGGAATATTATTCCCATGCCCGCCTTCATAATCTATCTTTAGCAAAACAGGGGTTTCCGATTTATTTTTAGCCATTAGCTTTGCTGCAAATTTTACAGGCTGCCAAACAATTACTCTGTTATCATTGATTCCTCCTGTTATAAGTGTTGCAGGATACTTTTCTCCTTTTTTTATATGTTGATAAGCATCCATTTCTAATAAACTTTTGAATTCAATTGGGTCCTTTACAGTTCCAAACTCCTTGGTATTTCCTCCTCCATTAGGTGTATTCTCAAATCTGGTGATATTGGTGATTCCCACTTCAATAATGGCTGCTTTGAATAAATCTGGTCTTTCAGTGATTGCCCTTCCGGCAGCAATTCCTCCGGCACTTGCTCCCCAGACAGCTAATTTTTCTTTTGAAGTATATTTTTCTTTAATCAGATATTCTGCACAATCAATCACATCTCTCCATGTATTAGGTTTTGTCGCTTTAAAGCCACCCAGATGCCACTGCTCTCCCTTCTCTCCTCCTCCTCTAACGTGAGCAACGGCAATCATACCTCCCTGTTCAGCCCACAACATATAGCTTTTAACAAAATATGGATTTCTAGATATTCCATAGGCTCCATAGGCATCTATTAAGACAGGTATATTTCCATTTTTCTTTATATTTTTATTGTAGATTAAAGACAAAGGAACTTCTTCCCCATCTCTTGCTTTGAACGTCATTTCTTCCACAACCACATCTTTAAATTCCGGATATTCCACCGTAGGCACCAAATTTTCTAAAGAAAAAACATTCTCTTTGAGGGTATATCGAAAGCGCTGGTCTTCGTTTGCCCAACCGGAACAAGATATCCAGATATCTGAAAAATCTTTACCCTTGGATTGCAAATCAACGTTTCCGGATGTATAAGGCAATTCGATGGGAATCTCTTTTCCATCTTTATACAAATACAGTTTTGCTTCTACCCCATTTTTCGTGGTTGTATAGTAGATTCCGTCTTTAGTGATTGTATAGTTCTTAAATACTTCATCTTTTTTTTCAGGCACCAGCACATCGGGATTTCTGAAATCGGGACTTTTCACATTGGTTTTACACAGCTTAAGATTTGATGAATTATATCCCGAAAGAAAAAATATTTCGTTTCCTGCCGGTCGTATATACGTTACTTTATCTTCCTTATTATAGAGTGGCTTCCAATTCTTTTTGCCCTGTAAAAGGTCATTTTTATCAGAAATAAAGGTCTTTCGAAAATCCCCCGTATCAACCAATATCCCCACATAATACTGATCATCAGCATTGATGGAAATAATAGCTGGAAAATCATCATCATTGATCTTTAAATCAGGATTATTTTTACTTGAAAATACATCATTTCTTATATTCGGATCTTCCCCTATTCTGTATAAAACCGATTGGGTATCTTTTCCAAATTGATTAGAGGTTACATCAATAACGGGATAGTATACATATAAAAAACCTGAATTATCTTCCAGCCACTTTATTCCTCCTACTGAAGCCGGATTGGTTTGGGTAATAATCTGTGGATATATATGTCTGCTTTCCACTTCCATGATCATAATCTGTGAAATTTCTTTTCCTTTTTCCGATAAAGAAATGGCTAGTTTTTTCCCATCCCAGCTTGGACTGATTAAAGTAATCAAATAGTCGTGATCAGGCTTATAAGGATCGTACAATAATAATTCCTGCCCATTAAAACCGTTTCTATAATATACTTTGGCTGTTTTTTCGTCAGCTTTCTTTTTCAGATAAAAATATTCATCATTAGCTGTAATTTTTAAGTCGGAAATTGAATAGTCTTGTCTTTTATCAAGTTCTAATCTTTTATTCAGATAATAATTTTTATTTGGAATGCTATTGAGGACAGAAGTTGAGTACTCTGTTTGGGACTTCATCCAATTCGTTGTTGATACATCCTGTAAATCTTCAAGATTTCTATATTCATCTGTTAATTTAACTCCAAAATGGATATCTGTTGCCGGTTTCGACGGAGCTAAATTCGTTTTTTGAGCATTGATTAATCCAAAAAAGATCAAAGTAAAAAACTTCAGTTTCTTCATATTTTGTTATTATTATAATCTTCCCCCTTTCATTTGTTAGTTCATATCCTAATCCAAAATCAAGAATGTCAGCAAAATTAATACATCTCTTTGAAATGAAATATAAATTTTAAAAACACAAATCATCATAATTCCACAGCATACTGAATATCAAATCATTTAAAAATAAATTCAGCAGAAAATTTTCATAAACTTCTCCTTTAATTCATAAAAAAACCGCTGTACCAAGTACAACGGTTACATATTTTCATTACATGACGACAAAATTATTGGTAAGTTACCAGCCGCCACCTCCCCCTCCGCCTCCGCCACCGCCGGAGAACCCTCCTCCACCTGATCCGCTCCCTGAACTGGAAGGTTTTGTAGATGCAGACTGGATAGATTGCGTGAAACTTGAGTTTAAAGTATTCGCAAATAAATAATGATTCATTACGCCTCCATAATACCAGGTGTTATTATATTCAGCTGATGTTCTTTTCAACAGGTCATCAAATTTCTGTCCCCAAATCTGGTCCACTCCCATCACCATGGCAAAGGGAAGCAGGGTCTCGAAAACCTGCGGAGTCATTTGAGGTGGATTATGGAATTTTATCTGTTCATTTTCTGCTGCTCCCATATACATTTTGAAACCGTCTATTAATGATTGTTTTCTTAACTTTTCTTTTGATGGCTGTTTTATTAAATATTGATAAAGCAGCATTATCGAAAACGCCAGAACAAGAAAAATATAACATACACTGAAATTTATACTTTCTGCACCAGTACTTTCCTGAGAAACAACTCCGATTACTCCCAGGATAATACTCATGGGAATAGGAATAAGGAATAAAAGTTTCCATGATAACTTCTTCGCAAAGAATGCTATTAAAGCGAATACAACAAAAAGAATAATATATAAAAGTACTCCGGCAAATACTCTTTCAAATTCAGGTAACAGGGTATAACTTACAAATAAACCCAGACCATATAAAAGCGTAATCAAAAACCACGGAAGTAATAACTTTTTCGAATTATTTCCTTCATTTAAAAAGTCTTCATGCTGAAATTTCAGAGTCTCTTTGAAATTGAGAACTGCTGTTTCAATTTTCGAATTATATTTTCCGTCAAACTTTACAGAATTTTCAGATTCCGAAAACAGACTGTTCATCAGATTGATTTCTTCTTTAGAAAGGGATTCATCTGCCGGTTTCAGCTTTTCCAGCGTAAAAGTTTTGGTATTGAAGAATCCTAAAACACCGGAATCTTCCCCTTCAATAATCTTAACATAGCCTTTTACTGCAAGATTCACGACAGCAGCCGTAAGATATTTATTTTTGAAACTTTCGGAATTGATGTACCCCATTGAAGCTGGCGAAAGGTTTTCAGGAACATTGAACTGAGGATAAACTGTAGGTGTTTCAGGATCTACTCCATATTTTCTCCATGTCGAATAAAGATACATCATCAATGCTAAAAACACAGTACATCCTCCAATCAGGATCCCATATTTTTCAGAAAAAGTCGGAGGTGGCGGCGGTACCATAATTCCCTTTTTGAAACCTACTGCAATAGTAAGACCTTCATTAGCCCGAAGTCCTGACGCACTCCACTCTATGGAATGATCAGAAAGTACTTTGACAGTACAATTCTGACTGTTGCTGCCATACTCTCCGGTATAACAGGAGTTTTGAATAATACCGGCACCATCCGGAAGATTGACTCTGGCAGAAATAGAATCTACATCAAAATCCCAATAAGTCCCGTTGACATTCCAGTAAAACTCATCATATTTCGGGAAAAATCCGATCTGGTTTTCAGTACTGTACTTTATTTCATAATCATAGGTTCCGGGATCCAGAATAATATCTTTATTTCCGGCATATATTTTTAAATATCCATCCTCAGTCTTTTCATGATAGTTCTCATCGATGCCGTTTTTTTTAACTGAAATGATATCGTATCTTACTTTATGTGTTTTATTATTTAAATTTCTTGATAAAGGTAAGGCTCGGAAAATACCTCTTTTGATATTATTTCCAAGACTATACACTTTAATATGCTCTGTAACAGTAATTCCTGATTTCTTATTCACATCAATATCTGAGTGAAAAGAAATAATCTTTTCGGGCCCTATGATGGATAACTGATCTGTCCTGCCCAATTCATTTTGAGCAAAGGCTACGAAAAAAAACTGAAGAAGGAAAAGCTGTAACAACTTCTTCATTTCTTAGAATTTTACGGTGGGAACTTCTCTTTCTGCAATATTATCCAGTTCGAAGAAAGGTGATTTTTCAAATTTGTACATATTGGCAATAATATTACTTGGGAAAGATTCCACCAGAGTGTTGTTTTCACGGACAGTTCCGTTATAATATCTTCTGGATTTCTCAACATCATTTTCTATAGAAGTCAGCTCACTTTGCAGCTGCTGAAAATTGGTATTGGCTTTAAGATCGGGATATTGTTCTGCTACGGCAAATAAATTCATCATTGCCTGATTCAGATTTTTTTCTGCTGCTTCCTTAGACTGAACAGAGTCTGCCCCTACAGCCTGAGTCCTCGCTCTTATGACACTATCGAGAGTTTCGCGTTCGTGAGTTGCATAGCCTTTTACAGTTTCCACAAGATTAGGAATAAGGTCATGACGTTTTTTAAGCATCACATCAATGCTGCTCCACGCCTCCTGAACGAGATTTCTCAGCTTCACAAGACGGTTGTAGATTGACACTGCATACAAAATGCACGCTGCAATTAAAATAATAATAACTATACTCATAAATTTTATGTTTTTATATCCTTTAAAAGTACTCTTTTTTTGAATCAGAAATGAAAATTTACCAATGCAATAGAATTATTTTAATAGAATTCTCTTTTAAGAAATAAGAATGTTAGTCGAATGAAAGAAAAACAAACCAAAAGCAAAGAATTCCATTTAGAAAAAATCCGGACATAAAAAAAGCACCCGGAAAAACCGGATACTTATTGTAATTAAAACTATATGAATCTCCCTTAAAAATACTTACGGCAGTTGTACTCCACCATGGTATTTAAAAGTTTATTTTTATTCAGATACAACTCCAACTGCTGGTAGTCCTCTGAATTGACATTAATATATAACTGTACTGAACCAAAACTGTTTCCATTCACGTATTCTACATTGGCAGACAACACCTTATGGCAGATCCCAAACTGATTATAGATGGCATTCATTAAATGTTCAAATTTCATTTTACCATTCAATTCTATTTCAAGGATCAGTTCTTTTTTAGGCAGACCGATGGTATTATTCGGTATTATCTGCAGCGTAGGATTAGGTGTAATCATCACTAAACAATTTTTTGGTTAAACATTTTCTAGATCATGGTTGCTTTCTTGCGTTAAATCTTTGACAAAAATATAAAAAATTATTAGTCCACCAAATTAGTAGACTAATAATTTTAAATTTTAACACTTTTTTTTCAGGATCAAAATCAAATCAGATTGATTATTCAGATAAAGGGCGTCTTATTATTGGATGAAAAATAAAAAAATGCCCCTAAAGATCACTGAAATCTCAAGGGGCAATATCATCAGGCAGTATTTAAAACTCCCCTATTCTTTCCAGTTTTTCGGAAGCAGCCAATCCATTGGGATTACATCCTGGTTTTCCTTCCGGAACTTCAAGATTTTTCTTTTTGTAAAATTCTGTCCAGAATTCGTTGGTCTTTCCCGTCTTTGGATCAATGAATGTCATTGGTTCCAGTTTAAAAATGCCGTTTTCTCTGAAAGCCCTTTCAATATAATCTGAGCAGTAATACGAGTTTTCATCCAAAATATAATTGAAATTATAGGGTTTTCCAAGCATAGATTCTGCTTTTTTAAGAGCAGGCGTAACAGATTTCTGATACTCAGGTTTCAAACGGTAGATGACAACTTTCTGCCCGTCATTCAACTGGTCTTTAAGGAAAGATGCCAGATCCTGTTTTTGAGAACCTCCTTTCGGTGCGGCATGCAGTACATACCATCGGTTATTCTCTTTTTCTGCAATTCCTATATGATCAAATGATGCTTCTTTCTGTTTTTGAGTGACATTATTGATTGCTCCAGAAAGTCCGGTTTCTTTTGCCATGACGAAAAGCAGATCTCCATTCTTCAGCTTTCCGCTTGTAGAATGAGAAGCACAATATTGCAATAGAAGCAATACGGCAAAGAAAAGAATGGCAGTACATGTATTTCTTATTTTCTGAGATGGGTCTTTTTTGAATGTAATCATAGCGGGCTTATCATTGAGCGGTCAAATTTACAAATTGCATTCTTTATATGTATGTAAAAATACTTGATTACCTTTGCAGGACAGTAATAAAACCTGACTTCTATGCCTCATATCCTGTTAGTTGAAGATGATAAAAGACTTTCGCAGCTGATTGCGAGAGGACTGATGGAAAATGATATGGAGGTAAACACAGCTACTGATGGTGAAACAGCCCTGAAGCTGGCTGAATTACTGAACTTCGATCTCATTATTACAGACATTATTCTTCCCCGCAAAAACGGATTGGAATTCTGTAAAGAGATTAAGGTCCTAAAACCTGAAATCCCGGTTATCATGCTTACAGCACTAGGAACCACAGATGACAAACTGGATGGTTTTGATTCAGGAGCCGATGATTATCTTACAAAACCGTTTGAGATGCGTGAACTTACAGCCAGAGCTAAGGTTCTGCTTAAGAGATATTCTACTTACCGTCCGGAAACCTCATCAATGCTCCAGTATGAAGATATTGAAATGGATCTGAAATTGAAAACCGTCACCCGCTCCGGAAGTCCGGTAAAACTTACCCCAAAAGAATTCAATCTGATGAAGTTTCTGCTTGAAAATCCTGAAAGGGTTCTTTCCCGTCATGAGATCGCAGAAAATGTCTGGGACACGCATTTTGACACAGGTACAAATTTTATTGATGTTTACATTAATTATATCAGAAAAAAAATAGACCGAAACTTTGAGACCAAGCTGATTCATACCAAAGCAGGTATGGGTTTCATTTTGAAAAAAGACTACGAAGGCAGTTCCAATATTTAAAAGATCCGGTATGAAAGTTAGGACCAGACTTACTTTACTGTTTACATTAGTGACCGCCATGCTTATCAGCTTTTATGGCGCGGCTGTCTACTATTCCTCAAAAGAAGCCAGGGAAACTTCATTTTATACGGAACTTAAAAGTGAAGCAGTTGCCAAAGCCAACCTGTTTTTCCAGGGTGCTTTAAGCGAAAAGGAAATGCATGAGCTTTACAAAAACAATACACAGACTTTAAGCGAGGTTCAGGTCGCTATTTATGATTCCGGTTTCCATTTGGTGTATCATGATGACTCAAAAGTGGACTATGTAAAAGAGAATCCGGCAATGCTCTCAAAGATCTTTAAAAGTAAGCAGCTGTTTTTCTTTTTAGATGATCTTCAGGTGGCGGGAATAGTGTATTCTCATAACGGAAAGCAATATGCCATTACAGCTGCTGCCTATGATCAATATGGCTACAACTCCATTAATCATTTGCTGACCATCAGCATTATTTCATTTATCATTATCCTCTTGCTTATTTATCTGGCGGGTCTTTTTCTTTCGAAAAAAGCACTCAGTCCCGCAGTGAAAATGGTAGAACAGATCCAACGGATTAATGCAGGAAAACTACAGTTGAGACTGGATGAATCTGAAGAAAAAGGAGAATTTCACGAACTTGAAAAAAACTTCAATCAAATGCTGGAAAGACTGGACCATTCTTTCAGTACACAAAAACATTTTGTTTCCAATATTTCCCACGAACTGAATACCCCGCTTGCTGCCATGACTGCCGAGCTGGAACTGGCTCTTCAGAAAAATTACACCCCGGACGAATATCAAAAGATCATCAGCAATGCCCTAACAGATGTGAAAAATATGAGTAAGCTGTCCGGAAGTTTAATGGATCTTGCCAAAGCCAGCTATGACCCTGCAGAAATCAGTTTTTCGGAAATCAGAATTGATGAAATCCTGATGGATTCTTATGCTAAAACCAGAAAAGAAAATCCCCAGTATACCATCAGTCTGAATATTGATCCTGAGATGGATGAGCAGAAACTGATCCAGACAGGAAATCCATATCTTCTTTTGGTGGCATTCAACAATCTTATCGATAACGCCTGTAAATATGCTTCGGATGGGACCTGCCTGATAGATGTTGCGATCGTTTCCAACCATCTTTCGGTCAAATTTATGAATAATGGAATGCCTGTTTCAGCACAGGATCAACAAAGCATATTCAAACCTTTTTACAGAGCAGAAAACTCATTTAATAAAAAAGGATACGGAATAGGACTGTACCTTACCCAAAAGATCATCGATCTACACAACGCCCGAATCGTGGCTTTTTCCCATGAAAACACCACTACCTTCCATATTATTTTTGATATGTATGGGGTGTAGATACAAGATATCAGACATTAGATGTCAGATATTAGAAGTTAGATATTTAGCCACAATATCAACTTCAGCATCCAAAACTTCTAACTTCTAACTTCTAACTTCTCTAATAGAATTCTAATAACTTTCTAAAGCATCTCTAACGGCTTACCACAGCCGTTACTTCTACTTTTGCAGGAAAATAATTCAAACTATGGACACCGATCCTTCCAGTTATTGTCAACCTTAAGGCTTTTCTGAGCATGCTTTTTCTGTATGCCTGAATAAAGGCCTGCAAAAAGAAAAAGTTATGAATACATTAGAATTTGCTATCCGCTTACTGACCGCTCTTATTTTGGGTGCATCAATCGGCTTTGAAAGACAGTGGCATCAGAAGAATGCTGGCCTCAGAACCAATACACTGGTATGTTTAGGATCAGCAGCATTTGTTTTATTATCCCTTAGAATCGGAGGTGATGCGACCGGAAGAATAGCCTCATACATCGTCAGTGGCATTGGTTTTCTTGGCGGAGGTGTGATCATGAAAGACGGGCTCACCGTACGTGGACTGAATACCGCTGCAACGATCTGGTGCTCTGCCTCTGTAGGTTCACTGGCTGCTTTGGGGTTTGTGGCCGAAGCAGGAATCACTGCTGGTTTTATTATCCTCATCCATACCATATTGCGACCTTTGGGGAAGACCTTAGGCTCAAAAACTATCCGTACAAGCACCTCCGAATATCTTATTACGATTAAATGCAGAACTGAAATTGAAAACCATGCAAGAGTATTGCTCATGCAGTCTTTCAATTCAACCGATCAGGTCTTATTAAAATCACTAACCAGCAACGATACTGAAACACCCGAAAACATTATTATTTCGGCCGAGGTATATTCTTCTTCCCCTCAAGACAGCATCATCGAAAAAGCGATCAGCAGACTTACTCTGGAGGACAAAATCACCAGAGTAAGTTGGGAGATTATCGGAACCGAAAACGATTTATAAACTTAAAACTCAATGTAAAATGATTCTTCAAAATAATCCAAGACTTATGAACATATTCGCTATGAAAACATTATTCTTATTCCCCATTCTCATCCTGATTATTTCCTGTCATGATAAAAAAACCGAACCTCAGCAGAAAGAGACGTTCAGGATTGAAGGAAACCATGTTACCATAACGGACAACAATCCGGTATTAAAGAAAATTTTGACTGAAACCGTTACAGAACAGGAATACAGCAACGCGATTACATCCGCAGGAACCATCGAAACCATTCCGAATAATTATGCAGAAATCGCAAGTCCTTTTTCGGGAAGGGTTATCAGATCCTTTGTGAATATTGGACAAAGCGTTCGTGCAGGAAGTCCTATTTTTGAGATTCTTGCTCCAGGATACTCTTCCGTTCAAAAGGACTATTCCGATGCGTTGAATGATGTACGTCTTGCAGAAAAAAACTACAAACGCCAACAGGATTTGGTCAAACATGGTGTCGGCATACAAAAGGAACTGGAAGAAGCTGAAACGGAATATCAAAATAAAAAGACTTCCCTATCCAACGCTTCCTCAACATTAAATGCTTATAACAGTAAGGGTTCAGGAGGAACTTATATGGTAAAAGCACCGATCAGCGGAGAAATTATTTCCAGCAAAATTGTCACCGGACAGTATCTGAAAGAAGATTCTGAACCAGTCGTAACAGTCGCTGAACTTTCAAAAGTATGGATCACGGGCTCTGTAAAAGAGAAGGACATTCGCTTCATCAGTCAGGGAGATCCCGTATCTGTGAAAGTCAATACCTATCCTGATATGGAGATCACCGGAAAAGTGTATCACATCAGTGAACTGGTAGATGAAGATACACGAAGTATTAAGGTTCTGATCCAATGTGATAATCCACAAAGAAAATTAAAACCTGGAATGTTCGCAGCCATTACTTATTCGGCAGGAACAGAAAAAGCAGTGGTCATTCCTTCCGGTGCATTAATGCAGCAGGGGGACCAGCAGTACACATGGATAAAAACAGGAGTCAGCAGCTTTACAAAACGTATCGTTATTCCAGGCAATACTTCTGAAAAAAAAGTAAGAATCCGTTCTGGACTTCAACCCGGAGATATCATCATGGTTCAGGGAGGAATTTATATGCCGGATACAAAATAATAACCTTTGAAAAGTCGGAATCTTCATTGTCCGTACTATTAAATCAATCTTATGAAAAGATTACTCACACTCTCTATACAGAAGAGATGGCTGATGCTTGCCCTCTTCCTGCTGCTAGGAATTTTCGGATATTATTCCTGGACCAAACTCTCTGTGGAAGCTTATCCTGATATTGCCGACACTACTTCACAGGTAGTCACTCAGGTTCCCGGGCTTGCTGCTGAAGAAATAGAACAGCAGATCACGATTCCTCTGGAAAGATCACTTAACGGTCTGCCGGGAATGCATATTATGAGGAGTAAAAGCACCTTTGGACTATCTATTATCACAATGGTTTTTGATGATGGTGTCGATGATTACTGGGCAAGACAACGCATCCAGGAACGACTTTCCGAGGCAGAACTTCCGTACAATGCTCAGCCGGGACTTGATCCTTTAACCTCTCCTGTAGGAGAAATTTACCGCTATATTATCGAGGGTAACGGCCAAAGTCTGAGAGAACTTACTGATTTGCAGAATTTCGTCATCATTCCAAAAATCAAACAGGTCACCGGTATTGCAGACGTGACGAACTTTGGCGGAATCACTACACAGTTCCAGATTGAGTTGGATCCTCAAAAGCTTGATCAATATGGACTTTCTTTATCCGAGGTCACAGAAACGATTACCAAAAATAACAGCAATGCAGGGGGAAGCATGCTCCCCAGGGGAGATCTTGCGTATGTCGTCCGCGGAATAGGACTGATCAAAGATCTGGATGATCTGGGAAAAATCGTCATCAAAACAGAAAAAGGCGTGCCTATTTTTTTAAATGATGTAGGAACCCTGAAATACGGTAATATAGAAAGAAAAGGCATCCTGGGATATACAGACAGAAAAAGAAACTACAACGAAAGTGCAGGAGGAATTGTATTACTGCTGAAAGGACAGAATCCGTCCTCTGTTTTAAAAGATGTTCATACAGCTATTGATGAGCTCAATGGGAGTATTCTTCCCGCAGGAGTTAAAATTCATTCGTATCTGGACAGAACCGATCTGGTGAATACAACTTTGACAACTGTAACCCATACTTTAACGGAGGGTATTGTTTTAGTCATTATTATTCTGATTGTATTTCTGGGAAGCTGGAGAGGAGCATTACTTGTCGCCATTACCATTCCTCTCTCACTGCTTATTGCATTCATCCTGATGTACTTTACCAATATCCCTGCTAATCTTTTGTCATTAGGCGCTATAGACTTTGGAATCATTGTAGACGGATCAATCGTCATGCTGGAAGTTATTTTAAAAAAGAGAGAAGAAGAACCGGAAAAAGAACTGGAAGAAAAAACAATTATCCAGAGAGCTACAGAAATTGCGAAACCTATCTTCTTTTCCACCATTATAATCATTACGGCCTATCTTCCTCTGTTTGCTTTTGAGCGGGTAGAAAAGAAACTTTTCACACCGATGGCTTTTACCATTGGATATGCCTTACTTGGAGCTTTAGCTGCAGCACTGATATTAATTCCGGGGCTGGCGTATGTTATTTACAAAAAGCCTCAGAAAATATTCCATAACCGATGGCTTGAAAAAATAAGCAGTCTTTATGGTAAAAGAATTGACAGGATCATAAACACTCCAAAAAAAATGCTGATTCCCGCAGGTGTCATCCTGCTTGCTGCTGGTTTCCTTTGTGCTATGGTCGGTAAAGACTTTCTTCCGGAACTGGATGAAGGCTCCATATGGCTGCAGGTACAGCTCCCTCCGGGAATTTCACTGGACAAAGCTAAGGAAATGAGTGATGCATTGCGTACTGAGACCATGAAACATTCTGAAGTCACTTATGTGATGGTTCAGGCAGGAAGAAACGATGACGGGACCGATCCATGGACCGCTTCTCACTTTGAAGTTTCTGTAGGAATAAAACCTTATAAGGAATGGGCTTCCGGAAAAACCAAAGCTGACCTCATCAAAGAACTTGCTGATGATTATAAAAATATGCCGGGATTCTCAGTAGGATTCTCCCAACCCATGATCGACGGGGTTATGGATAAAATCTCCGGTGCCCACAGCGAACTGGTAGTAAAAGTGTATGGAGATGATTTTAGCGGAACAAGGAAAATTGCAGAACAGATCCTTTCCACCCTAAAAAAGATTCCGGGATCTGTAGATCTTGCTATTGATCAGGAACCTCCGCTTCCCCAGCTTCAAATCATTGCAGATCGTGATAAAATCGCTCAGTATGGACTGAATGTTTCCGATGTTGCAGACCTCATAGAAACCGCTTTGGGAGGAAAGGCGATCTCACAGATCTTCATTGGCAATAAGGTTTATGACATTTCGTGCCGGTATGCCGAAGACAGCCGTAATACTCCGGATAAAGTAGGAAATCTTATGCTGACTTCAGCTTCGGGAGCCAAAATACCTTTATCACAAGTCGCTGAGATCAAATTAAGCACCGGCGAAAGTACAATCACCAGAGAAATGAATAAGAGACACCTCACCGTAAAACTAAATTTAAGAGACCGTGATCTTTCTTCTTTTCTGACGGAGGCACAGAGTACTATTGAGAAAAATATCCGCTATGACCATCAAAAATATCAGATCAAATGGGGCGGTCAGTTTGAGAATAAGAACAGAGCTTATTCGCGATTGGCTTTTATAGTTCCACTGGCATTATCTGTAATGTTCCTGTTACTTTATGGGGCATTCGGAAGCTTCAGACAGGCGCTCGTCCTGATGAGCATTATTCCTCTTGCTTTATTTGGCGGAATGCTGGCGCTGAATCTCCGGGGAATGACTTTAAATGTATCTTCCGCAGTTGGATTTATTGCGCTGTTTGGAGTTGCGGTACAAAACGGAGTAATCATGGTATCCCATATCAATACACTCAGAAAGCAGGGATTTGATTTAAAAACTTCGGTTACAAAAGGAGCAGAAGACCGCTTCAGGCCTGTCCTGATGACCGCTTCCGTTGCCGTCATAGGATTATTTCCGGCATCATTGGCTACAGGAATAGGTTCTGATGTGCAGAGGCCTTTGGCTACAGTGATCGTCTATGGACTTATGTTTTCTACACTCCTTACTTTATTCATCCTGCCGGCAATTTATTATCTCGCAGAGTATCATTTTGACAAACAAAAATTAACATCAGATGAAGTCTAAAATCATTTTTATCATATCATTCGGGATCTCTTTTCACTGCTCTTTGAAAGGCCAGGAGAAGGAAATCTTAAATTTCACCGCTTATCTGAACGAGGTCAAAGAAAAAAATCTAGGCTATGCAGCTCAGAAATACAATATCAGTATGGCCGAAGCTTCTATCCTGACCGCGGGAATCTTTCCGGACCCTCAGCTTGAAATGGAAACCTCAGACAATGGGGTTTCCAAAAAGATGGGTTATACAATAGGAACTTCATTAAGCTGGACTCTGGAACTTGGAAACAAAAGGAAAGCAAGGATAGAGTCAGCAAAGAATCATGCAGAATATTCGAAGCTTCAGCTTCAGGACTTTTTAAGAAATTTAATCGCGGATGCTTCCCTGGGATATATTGAAGCTTTAAAAGCAAAAGCTCTTGTGGAGGTTCAGAAAGATTCTTATCTCAGCATGCAGCAACTCGCCAAATCAGACAGCATCAGATACAAACTGGGAGCTATTACTCTTGTCGCCTCCAGACAAAGCAGACTGGAAGCTTCTTCTTTACTGAATGATTTGTACATGACAGAAAGCAGCAGCAAGCAGGCGCTTTCCTCCCTTTCAATTTTCATGGGAACAGTTGCAGAAGAACATGACATCAAGGGAGATTTGCATGCTTTTAACAGAGAGTTTAATCCTGAGGATCTTATTCTGGAGGCGGTTACTACCAGGGCAGATCTGCTTGCATCAAAACAGAACATCAATACTGCAGCCAGCTTGGTGAAACTTGAAAAGGCTAATCGTGTCATCGATCTGGGCCTGAGTTTAGGAGCTGAACATCATACCTGGGCAACGAATGAAATTGCTCCCTCACCCGCTGTCAATGCAGTTAAAATTGGAGCCAGTATTCCGCTGAAGTTTTCAAACCGGAGAAATGCTGATCTTAAAATAGCTGAAATGGGTCGAATGCAAGCCGAAACAGAATACAAACAGATTGAAAACAGCATCCTGGCAGAAGTCAGACAGGCCTATCAGCAGTATCAGGCAACACAGAAACAGTTGAAACAGTTTGATCATGGTATGCTTTCGGAGGCTAAAAATATTCTTGATGGAATCAGCTACAGTTATCGGAGAGGTGAAAGTTCAATTCTTGAAGTCCTGAATGCCCAGAGAACCTATAATGACATCAGACAGCGTTATATTGAAACTCTTGCCGATAACGCCACGGCACTTATAGAACTGGAACGCAAAACGGGACTATGGGATATTGATTTTTAATAGGAATGACACCTCTTTAACAATACTCGCAGTTTGCAATAAACGTTATCTTTTAATACAGGGCCTATTTCTTTTTGGGAACAGGCTCTTTTGTTTTTTTAAACTGAGTTTCATATCTGTCAATCCAATCTTTCACAGCCATTTTTTTACTGAGTTCTGCAATGAGTTCAAAAGGAATATCATCCGTTTTTTTGAAGCGGATACAGGATTTCCCCATATCCAGTTTTCGTTTTGAATATTTAGGATATTCGCTGACAAACCAATCGAGTAATTCAGGGTCTGCATAGATTCCCATATGATACAGTGCAATGAAATTTTTCTGAGAAGCCAGTCCCATAAAAGGCAGCGGTGAGCCAGGCGTACAGTGGTATCCGGCAGGGTAAGTTTCCAGAGGAACATCCCAACCTACCATCCCGTAACTGACAGCTTCCTGAAAGCCCTTCGGCAAATTGGCACTCACGGTATTAAACAATTTCTTAAATACCTCCTGTCTTTCCTCAGGAATTTTAGAGATATAATCGGCTACAGAGTCAGCTGGAATTTGCATTTTGTTCAAGTTTTATATTCTTCCAAAATAACAAAATTTATGGACATTCTGATTCAAAAATTTAATCCACAAAAAAAGCGGCAGTACATCAATGCACTGCCGCCCAACTTTATTGACATTAAAAAAAATTATTTTTTGATCGTCTTCACAGTAGACTGCGATCCGTCTTTGAAATAAATCGTAACAAAATACAAACCTGTATTCAGCATATTAAGATCAAGTTCTTTCACTGATCCGGTGAAAGTTTTCACGGTTCTGCCTGAAGCATCTCCTACCGTCACAGATTTCACCTCTCTGCTATCTGAAATATAAAGTACATCTTTAAATGGATTAGGATGAACGGATACTTTCTTTACATCCTTTTTTACTTCTAAAGTGCTCAACTGGGCATTTTCAACGGTAAAGTTATCCACATAAAAATTATAGTCAGGATCATCATTTACTGTTCCATCTGTTCCGTAAAAAGCAAATACGGTATTGGCACTGTTGTATCCCGTTAAAGTGTATACATACTGCGTAGATTCATTGGTTGGTGCATTAGACTCATTCCAGGTCTCCAGAACAGTCCATGTGGTTCCGCCATCATTGGAAACCAAAAACTGAATAATATCATCTGAGCCCATTGGTGAAGCATCGGTACTCGCATAAGCAGCTACTCCATAATCAAATTTCACTTTATAGGTAGCTCCGGAAAGGTTAAAAGGCAACGTTTTAAGCCAGCCTGTTCTTCCGGTATTATATAAATTAATCGTGGCAGATCCGCCAGATCCTGTCCCCAGGAATCCTCCCGACTCCCAGTAAGCGGTTGTTCCGCTAGGGCCTGTAGCAGGGGTACCTCCTGAAAGATTTCTGGTCCAGCATGTTCCAGGGAAACTACTGAAATCATTAGTATAAGATGGAACTACAGTTCCGCATAAAGTAGTAAATGTTCCTGATAACGACCAGCCACTCTGAGCTGTCGCACTACTGCAATGGGTTCTTACCCAATAATAGTAAACCGTACTTGATGATAATGATGGAATAGTAAAGGAAGTTCCTGTAATTCCTGTATGATTTGGTGCCGTTGAAGTTGTTGGAGCAGTGTTGGTAGTACTGTAATACACATCATAGCTTACCGCCTGAACACTGCCTGGTACCGTCCATGAAACCTGAGCAGAACTTGACGTAAGGGTTCCCACAGGCTGAAGTGTAGGAGCAACACAATCAGTATACGCATCTGCTGAAAAAGCAAAAACATTAGCAATTCCTGATCCGCTTACCTTGGTTACCGTAATACTTTGAATAGGTTTCGTCTGGTTGGCCGCATCAATAGTCAACATACTCTGATACAGTCTCGGATTGGTAGAATTTGCTTCCAAAACATTATTGTTTCTATTGATCCTTCCAATTCCACGAATGGCGTAGTTGCCCCCATCATACCAGTCTGAGATACTTACTCCCGAGAATGTCTGTGAGGTAGTATCGGTAAAGTTTACAGTTACATTAACTGTACATGGCCCACTCCCGCCCGTAGCAAGCATATATACTTTAAAAGCAGCAAGTGGTGTTACAAATGCCAGTGTTCCACTATTGCTTCCCGCAGTATTACTGGCAATTTTCAGGGAGTTGTTTCCGTACAGATCTCCCAGGTTAAAGCTTAATCCCGGTGTAGAAGCCACGGCAGAATTAATGATGCCGTTAACCGGAAGTCCATAAGTAATAGGTGTACTTGTAGCGGTAAGTTTAAAATCTCTCGCTACAAACGCAAACGATACTCCGTCAACATCCTCCGACGTAGAGTTTGACGCAGGACCCACATCGTTAGCAATGACATCTGCCGTATATCCCGACTGGACAGGCATTGGCTGAAAATTTTGGGCACTCAGAACCGATGCCGCAAAAAGAGCTATAGCAGGTAAAGCTCTAAAAGGTAATTTTACTTTCATGATTATTTTTTATTATCGTCGAAATTTAATAAAAAATACAATACAAAACTGGTATTGTTGTAAAATATTCAAATAAATATCAATAAACTTAAGATATCAACATATTCACCTATATAGAAAAATTACGTTCTAACCAAATATTTTATTCACATTTTAATGTATTATTTTAACAATTTCAATCATTTTGACCTATAACCAATCTCCAACATTTAAATATTTCGAACAAACTGACGACCAGTATCAAGCATAAATTAAAAGGATTACACTGGCAATCAAAAGAACAGGCAACAATCAATTTTAATTTATTGATTTCCAAAACAATTAAAAAGCACTCAAAATGGATAACAGGTTATTTTATTATTGAGAAATTAAATCTTATTTTTGCCATACAAATTTTTTGAACAATGCCGAATATTTCAAACAGAGCACAGCATATGCCGCCATCGCCGGTAAGAAAACTGGTTCCTTACGCTTTAAAAGCGAAACAGCAGGGAATAAAAGTATATCACCTTAATATCGGACAGCCTGATATTGAAACACCGGAAACCGCTTTAAATGCTTTAAAGAACATCGATCTTAAAGTATTGGAATATGCACTTTCTGAAGGTAATATAGAGTACAGAAGAGCCCTTACGGATTATTATCATACTTTAGGGTTTTCGGATCTTACACCCGATAACTTCATTGTAACCAACGGAGGTTCTGAAGCCTTAAATTTTGCAATTTCCACTTTATGTGATGACGGTGATGAAGTGATCATTCCTGAGCCATATTATGCGAACTACAATGGTTTTACCAGTACCTTCAATGTACATGTTGTAGCAGTTCCATCTACGATTGACACAGGTTTTGCTCTTCCTCCGATTGAAGAATTTGAGAAAAAAATTACAGAAAAAACAAGAGCAATCGTTATCTGCAACCCAGGTAACCCTACAGGATATCTTTACACCCGTGAAGAACTTCAGAAACTGGCAGAAATTGCTTTGAAATATGATATCGTTGTGATCTCTGATGAAGTATACAGAGAATATGTTTATGATGGAAAGCAGCAAATTTCTATGTTGGATTTCCCTGAACTAAGCGAAAACTGTATCATCATTGATTCAGAATCCAAGCGTTATTCTATGTGTGGAGTAAGAATCGGATGTATGCTGACCCGTTCTAAAAAGATCCATGATGCAGCAATGCTTTTTGCACAGGCAAGACTGAGCCCTGTTCTTTTGGGCCAGATCGCAGCCACTGCAGCACATCAGAACGACGGAGCTTACATCAGAGCAGTAAGAGAAGAATATACTCACCGAAGAAATGTATTGGTGGACCTTCTTAACGCTATTCCAGGTGTTATTTGTCCTAAGCCAAGAGGAGCATTCTACTGTGTAGCTGAACTTCCTGTAGATGATACTGAGAAATTCGCACAATGGCTTTTAGAAAAATATTCTCTTAATAAGGAAACGATTATGGTAGCTCCGGCAGGAGGTTTCTACAGCGATCCTGAATTAGGAAAAAAACAGGTTAGAATTGCTTATGTCCTTAAAGAGGAAGACCTTAAGAGAAGTGCTGAAATTCTTAAACAGGCTTTGAAAAAATACAGAGAAGAATTTAGTCTCTAAAATATAATCTATGATGCCGGCAATAAAAAACATACCTCTCAAAATATTGTTTTCAATGTTTTTGCTGCCGGCATTTTTTTCCTGTGACCAAAAAAAAGAAAAGACTTTACCCAGTCATAAAGATCCGAATGGAATAACTTTTATCAGTTTATCCAATGTAGGGGGTGACGAGGGAGACTATACAATCATTAAAGTTACCAGAGACTCCATACACGCTGAAAAAGGTATCACTGCCCGCCAGACTCATCAGGAATGGGATTCAGCCATTAGTGTTCAAACCTGGAATCATCTTATTTCCTCGATCAATACTAAAGATCTTGATGAAATAGAAAGCTCACCCAGCAAGCAGTCTGTAGATGGCATCGACGAAACTTTTCAGATCAGAACTCCCAAAAAGTCTCATATCTACGTCAATTCTTATGCAGATACACTGCATTACAAACAGCTGAAACAGTTTAAAGAACAACTCAGCATCATTCTTCCAACAGAATACCAATAATATGCAAGAAAATATTTCCTTAAAACCTTATAATACATTCGGTGTTGATATCAATGCAAAATACTTTATTGAAGTACAAACTATCGAAGAACTTAAGGATGCTGTTAATTACTCCAAAGACCATGCTCTGCAGGTTTTATTTTTAGGAGGTGGAAGCAATATCCTTTTTACAAAAGATTTTGACGGTCTTGCCATTAAACTCAGCCTAAAAGGAATTGACGAAAAAGATATCAATGAGAACGAAATCCTGGTAACAGCAAAAGCAGGAGAAAACTGGCATGAATTTGTGATGTACACCCTGAAAAAAAACTATGGCGGGCTGGAGAATCTTTCTTTGATTCCGGGAAATGTAGGTACTTCACCGATGCAGAATATCGGAGCGTACGGAACTGAAATAAAAGATATTTTTATAAGCTGTACCGTTTTGGATCTGACAGATCTTGAACTTAAAACCTTCAGTCTTGAGCAGTGTCATTTCGGGTACAGGGATTCTATTTTCAAACAGGAAGGAAAAGGAAGACATGTTATTTTGGAAGTTAGTTTTAAATTAACGAAGAAAGATCACCATATCAAAACAGAGTATGGTGCCATAAAAACTGAGTTGGAAAATTCAGCAATCACTCATCCTACCATTCAGGATGTTTCCAAAGCGGTTATCAACATCAGACAAAGCAAACTTCCTGATCCCAAAGAAACAGGAAATGCAGGAAGCTTTTTTAAAAATCCCACAATCCCTCTCGCTCAGTTTGAAGACTTAAAACTAAGATTTGAAAACATTCCAGGCTACCCCAACGGAGACGTTGTAAAAGTACCTGCCGGATGGCTGATCGAGCAATGCGGATGGAAAGGGAAACAGATCGGTAATGTAGCGTCACACAAACTTCAGGCACTGGTCATAGTCAATATGACAGGAAATGCTACAGGCAAAGAAATATTTGATTTTTCTACAGCAATCATCAGTTCAGTACAGGAAAAGTTCGGTATAGAGCTGGAAAGAGAGGTGAATATTATATAAATCCAGCGGGATATTATGTAAACTTTTCTGGATTATATTTCTGATTTTTATCAATTATTTTAATTTATTCTAAATAAGTATTTAATCGTGTTGTTAATTTCAATACTTTTGCGGTCAATTTTATTTAGACAAAATAAAGATGATCAGATTTTTATCTTTCGCTTTCTTTTTCATTTTCTGCACGCAGTTCGTTTATGCCCAAGATGAAAAATCCCAGTTAACCGTTACTGTTTTTAACGAAAAAAGCCAGGAGATTCCAGGAGCCTCCATTACTGTTGACCATCTGTCTGCATCTACAGACAAGAATGGCAGTGCTGCACTCTTATTATCTACAGGAAAGCATTACCTGAAAGTTGTTCATCCGAATTATCAGGAAAAAGAACTGAGCATTACTGTAACCGGTGGGCAGAATTTAACGGTTCAGTTGCAGCCGGTCAACAAACTGGAAGAAGTAGTTGTATTTTCAAAAGAAAGCAAAGGCTTAACCACTAAGTCTATCATAGACAGACAGGCAATGCAGCATTTACAGCCATCAAGTTTTACTGATCTGATGGAGCTGTTACCGGGTGGATTGGCAAGATCTCCCAACCTAAGTGCTGCCAACAAAGCTACCCTTAGAGAAAATACAGGTAATATCGTCAGTGATAAATACAACACATCATCCCTTGGTATTCAGTTTATGATCGATGACAACATCATCAATTCTAATGCTGATATGCAGCTTTCAGTAGATCCAAGACAGTTTTTGGAAGGACCTTTGAGAAGGGAAACCCATTCTTCAGGGGTAGACATGAGAACGATTTCCACCAATGATATTGAAAAAGTGGAAATCATCAGAGGGATTCCTTCCGCTTCTTATGGAGACCTTACTTCGGGATTAATCAAAATAGAACGTAAAATAGGACAATCTCCCTTACAGGCGAGATTCAAAGCAGATGGTTACAGCAAGCAATATTATGTAAGCAAGGGTTTTAAGATAACCGATAAATGGCAACTGAGTGCCAGTATGGATTACCTTGATTCTAAATCTGATCCTACCAATGAATTTGAAAACTATCAGCGTATAACAGCCTCCATCCGTTCAAAAAAGGTATCGACTTTATGGTCAAGACCTTTAGAATGGAGATCCAATATTGACTTCTCAACGAATATTGACAAAAAGAAATATGATCCGGATAACGGATACCCTTCCACGGATAAATATGAATCCAAAAATACAAGAATCAGCCTGACCAACAACTTTATTTATCAGTTAGACAAAGCTTCTTTCTTTAACAGACTTACCTTAAACACAGCGATCCGCCAAGGTTTTGAAAAGATTGATCAGGTAAAACTGATTCAGCTTTCAGGGCCCCGTTCTTTCTCTCTGGCTACTGAGCAGGGTGAAAACGTAGGATTCTATCCTGACCTTCGCTACGTGACCAATTTTTCAACGGAAGGAAAGCCTTTGGACATTACTGCATTTTTCAAAGCCAGCGGTATCAGGAAAACGGGAGGAATTACGCACAGTTATGAGGCAGGACTTGACTGGAGATATTCGAAAAATAACGGACGAGGTCTGCAGTATGACATGAGAACACCCCCGAGTGCAACCGTTAACATAGAAAGACCAAGAGCATATAATGATCTTCCCGCATCCAATCTGTTATCTGCTTTTCTGGGAGACCAGATGAGCTATACTCTTAATCAGCATAAGTTTACTTTATATGCAGGTTTAAGAATGTCAAAAAATTTAGGGATTGACAACTCGTTTGCAATCAGCAAAAAAGTTTTTACAGAACCGAGACTGAATTTCCAATACAGTCTGCCACATCTGATGATCAACAATTATCCTTTAAAGACAGATGTAACTTTAGGGTATGGTCTTTTCTACAAACAGCCTACTCTTCTGATGCTTTATCCTAATAAAGATTATCAGGACTATACTCAGCTGAATTATTATCATAATGACGAGCAATACCGCTACGTTAACTTTATGACCTATGTTCAGTCCAGAGAAAACAAGACAATTGAAGCTGCTAAAAGCATTAAAAAAGAAATACGTTTGGATCTGAGCTATAGAAACCATGAGCTTTTTATCACTTATTTTAAAGAAGATATGACTAATGGTTTCCGTAATATGGTACATACAGCAGCACAGTCTTACAAACAATATGATGCCACCCAGGTAGACCTATCGCAATGGACTCCGAATGGTCCGGACCTTACGAATGTTCCTTATGAATTAAAAACAAACCTCGCATCATATCTGGTCACAGAGAATGGAAGTGAAACCTTAAAACAGGGGATTGAGTTCGGATATACCTCTCCAAGGATCAAAGCTATTAATACCAGATTTACTTTTACCGGTGCGTGGTTCAAAACCCAATACAGAAATTCTATTCCTTTTGCTTTCAAACCCAATGTATCAATTGGCCTGGGACCATTCCCGTATTACGGTATTTATAAAAATGATGACGGATACAATAACTCCAATATCAATTACAATGTATTAATTGACACGTATCTGCCAAGCCTTGACCTGATTGTTTCAGCTTCTGTACAGGGAAGTTTATACAACTACCAAATCAATGACAGAAAAATTGCTGAACCGATCTCCTATTATGGAGCCGACGGTATTATTCATCCTTTCACGGATGCCGACAGAGCAGATATGTACAAGCAGTGGTTGGTAAGAAATGTATCAATAACTGATAATTTGGATCGTAAAACCACTTTTACACTTACCGGAAATATTAAAGTAACTAAAAGTATTTACAAAGCTTTGAAAACTTCACTGTTTGTCAACAGACTTTTCAACTATAGCGCTCCTTACACTTTCAATAATGTAAAAGTATACAGAAGAGGAATGAATACTCCGTATTTCGGAATGGAATTAAATTATAATTTTTAATATATATTAAAAGAAAACAACATGAAAAAAAGAGTTTTACTATTAAGTTTAGCAGCAATGATGACCGCTACATTTACGGTAACTTCTTGCTCCAGTGACGATTTTGGAGTAACAACGACCCAAAAAGGAGCTTTAACTTTGTCTTTTTCGGGAGATAACATTTCTTCTTATAAAACTCTGGATATAGAGCTGAAAGAAGTAAATACAGGAGCTATTATTAAGGGAAAAGTAGAAAATAAGACCGCCTACACTTTTGAGGTGCCTTACGGTTCATATAAAATAACAGTAAATGGTGCCGTTATTTCAGACAATGATGAGGTTGCAGTAGGTGCTTCTGCACAGACTGATATTGCAACAATGGTTACCAATCTGGATATTCCGTTAATTCTAAAAAAATTCCATGACGATTTTATCATTGAAGAAGTATTCTTTACCGGAATCAAAACAGTAGATGGTAAAAATTATAATTCAAGCCGCTACTTCAAATTAACAAACAATACCAAAAATATATTGTATGCTGATAAGCTTGTTCTGGGACAGTCGGAATTCCTGACAACAGATGATAAAAACCCTACACCGTACAACAAAAACCTGGCATTCCCGGTAAAAGCAGTAATGGTATTACCGGGAACAGGAACCGAGTATCCTGTACAGCCAGGCGATTTTATCGTTATCGCAGATAATGCTATTAATCACAAGAGCAACACCAGTACAGCTTACGATCTTCATAATGCAGATTTTGAATTTCCATCTACAAACCCTGCATTAGGACAGGTGGACAACCCTTCTGTACCGAATGCAAAAATCATTTATTCTCAGATGAACTTCAATATGTTCTTCCTTCACGACCGTGGATTTGAAAGCTACATCATTGCACGTATCCCTGCCGGAGAAAATGAAAATACATTCCTTCAGCAGTTTAAGTATGATTACACTTACCAAAACAGTGCTGGCGGAGTTACTTCAAAAAGCGCTTATACAATCCCAAATTCCTGGATTATTGATGGTGTCAACAACAGTATCTCAACCAAATTTGTTCATACCCTGACTTCAGCAAGTATTGACGGTGGATGGACCTCTGTAGGTACAATAGATAAAGATCCTACCCGTTACGGAAAGTCTGTAAGACGTAAAATAACAGGACAAATGACCAACGGTAAAAATCTTTATATGGATACGAATAATTCATCAAATGATTTCACCAAAGACTCGGAGCCAAGTCTTAAAAACGGGATTGTACACTAAAAGTTAGATTACCCAACTATGCTACATACAAAAGCATCTTTCTTATTATTACTGATTGGTTTTTCTTTTACAGCCAAAGCTCAGGACAGTCTGAGTCTTTTTAAGACAATCAATAATCAATACAGCACTGAAAGAAATTTTAAAACTCAACTTTACTCTAATCCGGCATCAATGTCGGATTACAGTTCTGTTTCATTCTCAGAATTCAATGTCGGATATCATGATCGCAATGAAAAAAACTACCGGCAGCAATTAGGAAGTGGCAACAAAGGTTTAACAGTAGAGGCGAAATCTTTTCAAAAACTAAAACCCAACCGATATGTCTGGGGAAATGCCAGCTATCAAAATGTAAAGATCAATTCTGTAAAGTGGAATGAAACTTTAGATTATGAGCGTAATGCTCCGTATATAGCAGCAGACTCTGTAGGAGGTCAACTTAATCTGGAACGCTACCAGTTTGCCGGCGGCTATTTGCAAAAGATAAACCGCTGGACTTTGGCGGGACAGGTTAGCTATGCTGCTCAGCTTGGATACCGTTCTAAAGATCCAAGACTGAGAAGTACAACTTCTGATCTGAAAGTGAATGCCGGACTGAATTACAGAGTTTTCAGAGAATATGAAGTGGGCGTTTTTGGTGAATTGAACAAATACACTCAGAACAACTCTATCAGCTTTCAAAGTTTGTTAGGAAGACCTTATGTATATCAGATGTCAGGATTAGGGTTTTCCAATTATCTTTTTAATGGGGGAACAGCGCCAACCAACACATTTGAAGAGTTTGCTTACAAAGGGGGAATACAGATATCCGGAAAAGGAGGACAGGATTTTTATATTCAGGCATCGGTAGGAACAGGCAACAATCTGAGAAGCTATAATGATGGTTCAGGTACCATGCTTGACATCTCCGATCTGAAAACCGAAAACTTTGAAATAGAAGGGGCTAAATTTTTCAATATTCACGAAAAACACAGAGTGGGTTTACTGGTTAATTACCGAGCTGTAAAAAATACAGGTTCTGAATACGGATATTCCCTGAATACCGTAGCTTTAACCCAGCTTTTTAAAAGACAGGCGTACCGAAGAGAAAATTTTGAAAGTACTGTAAAAGGTTTCTATCAGTATACCGGGAATAATTTTTCCATTACTGCCATTCCTTTTTATGGTTATGAAGAAATTAAAGAAAGGAGATTATTTCCTGATGCTGGACAAAAATTTGTATACTCTTATTTTGGGATCAATGCAGATTTCAAACAGCAGATCACAGATACGCAGATATTCACATTTCAGCCCTACTTTTCCAAAAGAACAGTCACTAAATCCATCAACGCATTGGCTATGACAGGAAATGCAGGAGTAAACGGATGGCTGCAGCAGGATTTCAACTTCCAGGCGAGCGACATTACAACATTGGGTGCATCGGCAAGATATGATTTCAAGCTTGAAAAATTGCCGTCATTCTTTGTAAGTGCAGAATACCAATTACAGAAAATTCAGGAAAAAAACAATAATTTTGTCGGAGGAAGCATAGGAATAACATTTTAGATAATGAGAAGAGGTATATATTGGGTTTTAGGATTGGTTTTATTGGTATTATGGAGTTTTACCGCTAAAGTAAATGTGGATCTTTCGGATATTCAGGATCCAACTATTGAAGATATTGTAAAAAGTTACAAAAAAGCCATCACCGATTGGCCAAAACCCGATATTGACTATGGAGTAAAATGGAAAGAATTTGCTCCTATCAAGATGGACTCTGCTTATTTTGCAGATCAGGATAAGCCCAATGTCATTTTGGGAAAAATGCTGTTCTTTGATCCCAAATTATCCAAATCAAGCCAGATCTCATGCAGCTCCTGCCATGATCCTGAAATGGGCTGGTCAGACAACCGCCGTGTCGCCTTAGGAAACGACCATCTTTTAGGAAACAGAAATACAATATCACTTTATAATATAGCAGAGCGACAGTCCTTCTTCTGGGACGGAAGAGCTAAAACTCTTGAAGAGCAGGCTGCCGGACCTCTCGGTGCGCATCACGAAATGGCCATGGATGTCAAAACATTACCAGCCAAAATTAAGGCGGTAAAAGGATATGTTCAACTCTTCAAAAAAGCATATGGTGATGAGAACGTAACTTATGACCGGATCGTAAAAGCCATAGCCGATTTTCAGAAAACCCTTAAAAGCCAGCCGAGCCGTTTTGACAAATTTCTGGAAGGAAAATACAGTTCTTTAACGGATGAAGAGATCTACGGAATGCATATCTTCAGAACAAAAGCAAGATGCATGAACTGTCACAACGGTCAATACCTTACCGATGAATCTTTCCATAATATCGGATTAACCTACTACAAGAGAAAGTATGAAGATCTGGGTCTTTATCACACCACCAAAAACCCGGAAGATATTGGTAAATTCAAAACACCTCAACTAAGAGATCTACTGCTTACCAGACCCTGGATGCACAATGGATTATTCAATGATCTGGAGGGGGTAGTCAACATCTACGACAGCGGAATGCACATGATGGACCCTTCTCCTGAAAAGAAGCTTCAGGATCCGCTTTTTCCATCTGCTGATCCTTTATTGAAACCGTTAAAATTAACGCCTCAGGAAAAGAAAGCATTGGTTTCTTTTCTGGAATCTCTGTCAGGAACCAAATTTAAAATGAGACGTCCGGAATTTCCGGTAGAATAATTTTAAGTTCAGGACGATCTAATATTTTTACCATAAAAAGTTTATTTTAGCTAAAAAAACTTAGATTATGGGCAAAAAATATTCAGATAAAGAATTTAAAAAATTAATAGAAAAGCATATTAAGGCCACCGATTTCGTAAAGGTTTACCTTGATGATGATTCAGCAATATTTGGTTTCCTGGTGAAATTCTCTGATGATTTTGTCATGATCGAAGAATCCAATGAATTTGCACTGGTAGGCACTAAGATTGTTCCCTACAACAGAGTTATAAGCATTCGGAACAATGGCTATGACAAAGTTTCCAAAGCCATTTACCTGGATGAAAATCTGATAAAGTTTAATCAAAAAATTATTGATAAAACGAATCTGGAAAACGCAGAATCACTTTTTAAATCAATCAAAAAGCAAGACTACCACTGTATTGTAGAAAGTAAGAAAAATAAAAAAGATCTGTTTTCAATTGGTGAAATCTTAGATGTTAATGCGAAATCAGTCATCATCAACAATTATGATCCAGCAGGTAGAATTAATAAGAAGCCTGATAAAATTTCTTTTAAAAACATACATCTCATCAACTTTAATGATAACTACTCCAAAGTTTTTAGAAAATATTTAAAGTAACAATCACAAAATAAAAAAAAACACTTATGAAAATCGCTATCCTCGGTGCCGGCAATATGGGTTTGTCTTTTTCAAAATCATTTTTAAAATATGAACTGATCAAGCCGGAGCACCTGCACCTGATCACACGAAGCCATTCGAAAATTTCTAAAGTAGCGGAAGAATTCCCAAAATCCAGAGTCTCCACTTTTGAAGACACCAAAGAACTGGATGCTGATCTTATTATCATTGCAGTGAAACCTCAGGACTTCATGCATGTTGTTCAGAATTTTCAGTTTACATTAAAAGAAAACCAGATGGTTCTCTCTATCATGGCTGGAATTAAGATCGAAAAAATTCAAAAATTACTCAACCATTCTCTTGTTGTAAGAGCTATGCCGAACTCCCCTACTCTTCTGGGGATGGGAATCACAGGTTATACCGCTGCGAATGGTATCTCTTTTAGCCAGCTGATCAATATCGAAAGACTGTTAAACAGCACCGGCAGATCGGTTTATCTTGAAAACGAAGATCTTCTGGATGGTGTTACGGCACTTTCCGGAAGCGGACCTGCCTATTTTTACTACATTGTTGACGCTATGATAAAAGCTGGTGTAGAAATGGGGATCGATGAGAACCTTTCCAAATTATTTGTACAGCAGACTATGCTGGGTGCTTATCACCTGATTAATAATTCCGAAAAAAATCTTGAAGAACTCATTAAAGATGTAGCTTCCAAAGGGGGAACTACTGAAGCTGCTTTAAAAACATTTGAAGACAGCAGTTTGAAAGAAATTTTAAAAAACGGAATTTTAAATGCTGAAAAACGGGCTAAAGAACTAAACGGCTAAACTTCTGTTCTATAAATCTGCAAAGAAGCCATCCGAGATAAACCCCGAATGTATTAAGAAGGATATCATCCACCTCAAATATTCCCATTCTCGTAAAATACTGGAGCGCCTCAACGATCACTATACAAGAAATAAAGCTGTACAGCAGTATTTTTAAGTTCCTGAGTTGAGGATTGATCCATCCCAAAAAACCGAAAGGAACAAACATAATAATATTGCCTAAAACAATTATTATAACATCTTTCCATCCAATGGTACTGCGGATAAACTGTATCGTAGAAAAAATAGGCTCCACAGTAATCAGGTTATCTTCATACTGAAATCTGCCCATACCCAAAAACATAAGGTAAAGCAAAAAGACGGTATACGGTACAATAATGATTTTATAAAATTTCTTTAACATCAATTGCAAATTTATTCATTTCAAAAACATTAAATTTGTGTGTTAAATCAATTTAATGAAATACGTTTTACTTACGCTCATTTCAGCGATGCTGCTCTCCGTTTCGTGGCCTACCTACGGAGTTCCGTTTTTTATATTTTTTGCCCTTGTTCCACTTCTTATGATGGAACACGGAATATCAAAATTTTCATCTTACAAAAGAAAAAGCTGGATGGTCTTCGGACTCTCTTATCTTTGTTTTGTAATCTGGAACATTGTAACTACCGGGTGGCTGTACGGAGCAAAAAACCCGGATGGAAGCCATTCTATGATGGCTGTTGTATTTCCGGTACTCGTTAATTCCTTTTTGTACTCCCTTGTTTTCCAATGCTATCACTGGTACAAAAATGCACAGGGAACCTATTGGGGACTGGCATTCCTGATCGCTATCTGGATGAGTTTTGAAAAATTTCATCTGAACTGGGAGCTGACATGGCCGTGGCTGAATTTAGGAAATGTATTTTCAGATTATCCTAAATTAATACAGTGGTACGACACCCTGGGTGCCACCGGGGGAAGCTTCTGGATTTTACTGATCAATGTTTTAATCTTTTATACATTAAGAACCTGGGAAGCAGGAAGAAAAAGAAAAGATCTGATCAGAAATTCATCTATCGTAGCTGCATTGATCGTCCTTCCGATGATTATTTCACTAGTCAAATACAATAATTTCAACGAGAAACCTTCCGGACAGGTCAATGTTCTGATGCTGCAGCCTGATCTTGATCCTTATGCTGAAAAATATTCAAAAGACAGCCTGGTTATTGAAAACGACCTGTTGACTTTAGCAGAAAATAATTCAAAGGGAAGAATAGATTATTATATCGCTCCCGAAACGGCTCTTCCAGGAAGAGGTTCAATTTCCGAGACCGCATTCGATAAGAGTTTGATTTTAAACAATATTAAAGGATTTTTATCAAAACATCCGGGAGCTGTTTTTGCAACAGGGATTTCTTCACACCGATTTTACAAAAATCAGGAAAAGATGCCTAAAGAAGCCTACCAGATCAACCCTGATCTTTGGGTGGAAAGCTACAATACCGCAGTGCAGATTGCACCTCAGCAAGATATCCAGGTATACCACAAAGGAAAACTTGTTCCGGGAGTTGAGATCTTCCCTTATATGACCTTTTTAAAGCCTCTGTTAGGTGATGCTATGCTTAATCTTGGTGGAACTGTTGCCTCCCTTGGTATCGATAAAGAAAGAAAATCATTTTCAAACCCTTACAATAAAGGAAGAATGGCTCCCATCATCTGTTACGAAAGTATTTACGGTGAATTTACAACAGACTATGTTAAGAAAGGGGCCAATTTTATGGGGATTGTTACGAATGATTCCTGGTGGGGAGTTACACAGGGACATAAACAGCTTTTATCTTACGCAAAACTAAGGGCTATTGAAAACAGAAGAGAAATTGCCCGTGCAGCCAATAGTGGAATATCTGCACATATCAATGCAAAAGGAGAAGTTGTAGCAGATACATTCTACGGAGACCAGACCACTTTATTCGCAAAAGTGAATCTCTATGAAACAATGACATTTTATACAAGAGCCGGAGATCTGCTCTCGAGATTCTCTATTTTTTCACTTGGATTTTTACTGTTCTACTTTTTAATAGAAAAGTTCAGGAAGAGAGTTAAGAAAGCGTAATATCAATTACCATGCTTTTCAGATTCAAACGACAGAGAGAATCAATCGAAGATTTGACGGGATCGTTTATTACAAATATTTACAGATCAAAAAAAACAATCTTTATCCGGCTGGGTAAAGATTGTTTTTTATACATAATTAACCGCTGAGTTTTCGCGATTAAAAAACAGAAAAGCCAGCTGGACGTCTGGCTTTTCTAACTAATAGAACTTTTCAGTTTTATTTAATGATAAGTTTTTGAGTGGTTATTTCGTTTTTAATTTTCAGTTTTAATACATAAGCTCCTTTTGCAAGATGTGATACATTGACAGACTGATCATTATTTAAAATAACATTCTGCTTTCTACCATCTATAGAATATATTTCAACATCTGAAACTTTTTCTCCTTTGATGAATACTTTTTCTGATGCCGGATTCGGATAAATTGAAACCTGACTGTTGACCGCCACATCGCGGGTTGCCAGGGTACCCTGTGCTGAAGCATCCGAATATACTTTTGAAGCATCAATAGACTTTACACTCCAATATACATTTTCAATAGAAGGGTCGAGATCCAGGAACCACGAAGGAGTCGTTACTACATATTTTGCAATATTGGCAGACCCTGGTGTAGATCCCACTTTAATTTCATAGCGCAGTGCATTCGTTGGGGTCTTGTCATCAGAAGCGCCACTCCATGAGAATTTAAAACGGTTGCCCGTCTTTGTTAAATTAAGGACTGCAGGAGGTACAGGTTTCAAGTTAACTTCAGTAGAAGTATTTTTGAAAATTTTGGTAAGTGAAGGCATGCCCGGATTCGCCCAATCAAATCCGGCCAATAAAACATCCAGACGGTGGTCATTGTCAAAGTCAAGTAAATTAACAAAACCCGGACCTCCTAAAGTATGCAGACCTGTGGGTATATTTTCAGTGAAATTTTGAGTAGAAGGATTATATAAGAACGTTTTTACGACAGCATCCATGTTATCATCATTTCCTGAAACAATGAAATCATAATATCCGTCATTATTAACATCCCCTGTATTTACAGATGAATCAGCAATCTCCGGAACACTGATCTGCTGAACATTCAAATGTCCGGTTCCATCATTCATATAAACAGCAAGGAATCCTGAATAGTTATCGTCCTGACCGCTGATGACAATGTCCTGATAACCGTCCGCATTGAAATCTGCGAAATCCATTTTCCCTCCGGTAAGAGAAGCGAGATCCTGAGAAAACGTCAACGTCCCCGCCTGATTCAGATATACTTTACCTATAGGAGCATCACCTTGTGCGACCCCTAAAATAACAAGATCCAAAAGATTATCGTTGTTTAAATCGATCAGTTTAAAGCTTCCGTTTTGTGTTCCAGGCAGCCAGTTTCCATGCATTTCGAAATCCGTCCCCTTATTTTCGTAAAAATCAACAACATTGACAAAACCTACTCCTGCTACATACTGGGTTCCGTTGATGGCATAATCCATTTTGCCATCATTATTAAAATCAAAAGCTTCCAAAGATCCATAGATTTTCCCCGCAAGATCAGCCTCTTTTTCAAAACCTGTTCCCGTGTTGCGAAACCTGTAATGTTTATAATTGACTACATCATTATAGCTTAATCCTGTAGAAATAATATCCAGAAGACCGTCATTATTAAAATCCATGAATTTAATATCGCCAAGATGAGTTGCAGCAGCCCCGAGATTAGCATAGGGTACCAAGGAGGTTCCATTATTCTTATATACTTCATTAAAAGATGTATCCACATTTCCATCATGATCAGAATCTATCGCTCCGTTGACCACGATATCCTGCTTTCCATCACCGTCAATATCAGCCACATCAGCTGCTCCGTAATAAAAATTCTTTATACCGGTCTGAACCTCAACATAGTCCTGTGCTATAAGCCCTACAGGAAGCATAGATAAAAGAATACAAATCCTCCTCATGTTATTTTTATTTAGATTAATTAAAAACAAAGGTAAAACATTCGAATCTGCTTTTGCCAGAAAGATTACATGAAATATATCAGTCACTTGGCTGAGTGTATCTTAGAATTTCTTTTATTTTAAAATTCATGATTATTAATCAGTCAGTTATTTGTAAATATTTTCCAAAAGATTTGCCTATATAAAAAATTCTTCGTTATTTTGCACTCTCAAATATTATACAAATAAGAACATCGAGATATGTCAAGAATTTGCCAAATAACAGGAAAGCGTGCAATGGTTGGTAACAACGTTTCTCACGCTAATAACAAAACGAAGCGTCGTTTTGAAATTAACTTATTAGAGAAGAAATTTTACCTTCCGGAGCAAGATAAGCACGTAACACTGAAAGTATCAGCTCATGGATTGAGAGTGATTAACAAGATTGGAATCGAGGAAGCTATTGAAAGAGCTACTAGAAACGGATTGATTAAAAAGAATTAATAAATCATGGCAAAAAAAGGAAACAGAGTTCAAGTAATTCTTGAATGTACAGAACACAAAGAGAGTGGTATGCCAGGAATGTCTAGATACATTTCTACTAAAAATAAAAAGAACACTACAGAGAGATTAGAGCTTAAGAAGTATAATCCAGTTCTTAAAAGATCTACCCTTCACAAAGAAATCAAGTAATTTATAAATATAATTTACCATGGCAAAGAAAGTAGTAGCAACCCTACAAAGCGGACAGTCAAAAAAAATGACTAAAGTGGTGAAAATGATTAAGTCATCTAAGTCAGGTGCTTACGTTTTCGAAGAAAAAGTAATGAATGCAGACGAAGTAGACGGTTATTTGAAGAAATAATCTCCACTTTATTTACAATATAAAAAACTACTCATATTTTGGGTAGTTTTTTTGTTATCTTTGTTCACCAGATTATTAATCAATATACACCCATATGAAAAAGATTCTTATTCTGGTTTTCACAGAAATTTTTCTATCTTCATTCGGTCAGAAAAAGATGAACAATGTAGAATACAAAAACTCACCGGAAGTTTTTACCATCAAAGGACTTTCACAATCAACCAGCATTGACTGTGGAACAACTACAATGATTTTACTATCCGGACAGGTTCCCCTGGATGCTGCAGGTAATCTCGCAGGACATGACATCGAGACCCAAACCAGGCAGGTTTTTAAAAACATTGAAAACATCCTGAAAGAATATGGAGCAACGGGAAAGGACATTGTAAAACTGGGAATCTTTATGACCGATATTTCCAAAACACCAGACTTTAGAAAAATCCGTGACTTATACATCAACCTTCAAAATCCTCCTGTGAGCAGCCTGGTAGAAGTAAGCCGTCTTTTTAGAGATGACGTACTGATAGAGGTCGAAGCTACGGCAGTTATAAAAAACAAATAAGAATGAACAATGAGTTGGTTTAAAAATATTTTCAAAAAAGAAGAAAAGGAAACTTTAGATAAAGGCCTGGAGAAATCCAGCCAGGGTTTCTTTGAAAAAATGACGAAGGCCGTAGTCGGTAAAAGCAAAGTAGATGATGAAGTACTGGATAACCTGGAAGAAATACTTATTGCATCTGACGTCGGCGCATCCACGACCATCAAGATTATAGAAAGAATTGAAGAACGTGTTGCCCGTGATAAATATGTCGGTGTAAGTGAACTGGATGATATTCTTCGTGAAGAAATCTCCGGACTGCTTCTTGAAAATCCTCATGCAGGAACAGGAAATATAGACACATCGAAAAAGCCTTACGTTATTATGGTCGTTGGGGTAAACGGAGTAGGAAAAACAACGACTATCGGAAAACTGGCTCACCAGTTCAAGTCCGAAGGCCGAAAGGTTGTATTGGGTGCAGCAGATACCTTCAGAGCGGCGGCAGTAGACCAGTTGGTCATCTGGAGCGAAAGAGTCGGTGTTCCTATCGTTAAACAGGACATGGGCTCAGACCCGGCTTCTGTAGCTTTTGATACGGTACAGAGTGCTGTTGCACAGAATGCCGATGTTGTGATCATCGATACAGCAGGAAGACTTCATAATAAAATCAACCTGATGAACGAGCTTTCCAAGATCAAGAGAGTTATGCAAAAGGTTATTCCTGATGCTCCTCATGAGATCCTTCTCGTTCTTGACGGTTCTACAGGGCAGAATGCATTTGAGCAGGCAAAACAGTTTACAGCAGCTACAGAAGTGAATGCATTGGCAGTCACAAAACTGGATGGCACAGCTAAAGGCGGTGTTGTTATAGGTATATCTGATCAGTTCCAGATTCCGGTAAAATATATTGGAGTAGGCGAAAAGATGCAGGACCTTCAACTTTTCAATGGTACGGAATTTGTAGATTCATTTTTCAAGAAAAGATGATTTACATCATGTTTTCCCTTAACTTAGTAAAACAAATCAATAAATATTAACACTTTAAAAAATTTGCAACTATGGGAATTTTAACATGGATTATTTTCGGACTATTAGCGGGAGCAATCGCAAAAATGATTATGCCGGGTAACCAGGGAGGCGGCTGGCTGATCACCATTATATTGGGAATCATAGGCGCTTTCGTAGGCGGTGCAATTGGAGTTTACGTTCTTCATTGGGGAGATGTTACTTCATTCTGGAATCCTAGAAGCTGGATTCTGGCTATCGGAGGAGCTTTAATCGTCCTCTGGATCTACGGAATGGCTACTAGGAAAAGCTAACCCTGGCAGATAAAAAATAAAATCCCGGAACTGAATTCAGTTCCGGGATTTTTTGTACAATATAATTTAGTTTAGTTGATCTTAATCTGGTAAGGCATTTCCATTTTCACTTCAGATTTTAGTTTCTCATCGGTGATCTGCTGAAGAATTTCATAGTTGGCTTTACCTATTTTATTTTTAATAATTCTTGCCGAAATATCTTCTTCGTTCAGGTCTTTAAAGATCTGCTCAAAAGGGGTCATTCTTTTAGGATAAGAAGATATGTGATAGGATTTAAGTCCTGCTTTCTGAGCTGCAAATTTCACAGCATCATTCAGTGTACCCAATTCATCTACAAGGCCAATTTCTTTCGCACGGACACCACTCCATACTCTACCGCCTCCCACACTGTCAATCTGCTCAAAAGTCTGCTTTCTGTTTTGAGTGACAAAATGCACAAATCTTTTATAGGTTCCTTCTACACTTCTGGTGATCAGGTTTACCCCGTATGGCGTCACCCCGTTCAAAGCAGAGTAATATTGAGAGTTGGCATTGGTAGCAACAATATCTGAGCGAATTCCATTTTTGTTTGCAATATCCTTATAATAAGGTATAACTCCAAAAACTCCAATCGATCCTGTAAGTGTATTAGGTTCTGAGTAAATCTTATCTGCTGCCATCGCAATGTAATATCCTCCTGAAGCTGCATAGTCACCAAAAGAAACAACCAACGGTTTTTTCTTTTTCAGCTGTTGAAGTTCAAACAAAATTTCATCTGAAGCATTGGCACTCCCCCCTGGAGAGTTAATCCTGAAAACAACGGCTTTTACTTTATCATCATTCTGAAGGTCTTTGATATATTTCACATATCTCTCAGAGTTGATATCGTTATAACCATCTCCATTGTTAATTCCACCGGATGCATACAATACTGCCACTTTCTCTCCGGACTTATCCTCATTTGCGTAAGAGCTGATATATCCTGCTAATGATACCTTATTAAGCTTCTCCTTATCTTTAAGACTTAGTTTTGCTTTGATCATCTGATCATACTCCGTTTTCTGGATCAGTTTATCAGCAAGCTTATATTTTAACCCCAGTTCAGGAATCATTCCATATAAACTGTCAACAACTGTTCTGAACTGAGCGGTGTCTATTTTTCTCGAAACAGCCATTTTACCGGATGTACTTTTCCAGATATCATTTAAAAGAGTACTTAACTGCTCTCTATTTTCCGGAGAAATATCATTTCTTAAGAAGGGCTCTACAGCCGACTTAAATTTTCCATGTCTGATCACTTCTATACCAATACCATATTTATCAGCGAAATCTTTGAAGAACGTGACTTCCGTAGCAAGTCCTTTCAATTCTATCATTCCCGAAGGGTTAAGATAATATTGATCAGCCACCGATCCTAAATAATATGCAGACTGTGATACCGCATTTCCATAGGCGTATACAAATTTCCCGCTCTTCTTAAAATCCTGAATTGCATTTCTAATGTCATCGATCTGCGTCATTCCTGCATGCAGGTCGTCAGCTTCAATACTTATACCTTTAATATGATCATCGGTTTTAGCTTTTTTAATCGCTTCAAGTACATCATAGAGTAATACACTTTTGGTTTTATCATTAATATTAAACAGTCCCACCTGTTCTTCGGTTGGGCTGTCTATTATATTAGTCTTTAAATTAATCGTCAGAACAGAATTGTTTTTCACTGCAACGGATTTGTCATTTCCCATGGAACTGAATACAATCATCATAATGAAAAAGACGAAAAATACGGCACATAATAGGACAATAGCCACTATATTTGCCAATACATTTTTAAAGAAACTTCTCATAAATCAATCAATTTTCTAATATGTCGCAACACAAGGCCGTTTTGTTACTGGGAAGTAACCTCGGAGATCAAAAAAAAAATGTAGAGCTTGCTTTACAGAAAATCAGTGAGGGAGGAAACGAGATATCACAAACCAGCGAATTTTTAATAACAGAACCTGTAGAATTTGTCAGTTCTAATATTTTTTGTAATATTGCATCAATAATATTCACGCGTCTTTCGCCCATTCAACTGCTTGATTTTGTTAAAAGTATTGAAATTGAAATGGGAAGAATTAATGATTCAAAAGTATCCGGAGGCTATAGTGATAGAATTATAGATATAGATATCATTAAATATGATGATTTGAAATTCAAATCGGAAAGATTGGAAATACCCCATCAAAAACATTTATTTGAAAGGGATTTTTCTAAAATATTATTGAAAGATTTTATCTAAGTAAAACATAAAACATACAATATGAAATTAGGTTTATTATTAATGGCCATACTTCCTATAGCAGCCTATGCTCAGGACAGTACCACAGTAAACTCTTCTACTGAATATCCTAATACCTTCTCCTCAGGTTCCGCTAATGTACAACGTTTTGATAATAAAGCCAGACGATTCAACGACTGGTCTATTTCCGTTGGTGGGGGTGCTGCTTTTATGGCGCATTCTGATTTAACCTCTTTTTATGATAAAAAGGTTAATTGGGGGTATAATGCTTATGTAAGTATTGACAAGCAGATTTCACATGTTTTTGGACTAAGCCTTATCTATCAGAGAGGTGAAACAAAACAGAAAGCGAGGCTTGACGGTGCAGCAGGCAATTTGGCAGGAGTAGGTACAGCAACAACTAAGTATGATCAGCTGGCCTTAATGGGAGATGTGAACTTTTCCAATCTTTTGAGAAGAGTAGACAACCATTCTCCTTACAGATGGGCATTCCATGGTTATGCAGGAATTGGATTTCAAGGGTACAATACGTCGTTACATGACGCTAATGAGTTCAGATGGAGCGACAGCCCCAAAAGAGTTCCTTTGTTTATCAAACAGGATTTTGACATCAACTCTCTATTCTATCAGTTTGGTGTAGGATTGAAATACAACGTTTCCAGGCTGATTGATATCGAAGCCAGAACAATGTATATCATTAGTGGTGATGATGAATTTGATGGTGGCGGATGGGCTGATGCCAACAACTATGATCCCGCTACAGCTGGTTCAAAGTATAATATGATCAGTGATTCAAGATCTGATAATGCATGGACAGTGAACTTAGGACTGACATTTAAACTAGGAAAACAATTATCTCACCTAACGTGGCATGATCCGCTTCAGGAAGCCTATTACAGAACAAGCGTTTTAGAAAATGCATCTCAAGATCTTGTTGTATGTGAAAAAGGCGACGCTGATAATGACGGTGTATGCGATGACTGGGACAGACAGCTAGATACTCCTGCAGGTGCAAGAGTGGATGGTGCCGGTGTTGCTTTAGATATGGACCTTGACGGTGTTATAGATTTGTACGACAAGTGCGTAACCGTTCCGGGACCTGTTGAAAACAACGGATGCCCTACAAAATAATAAAACAGTGAGTACAACTGTTTTTATAAAAAATAAATCATTTAATTAACTAAATAAAAAATACACTATGAAATTAAGTTTAGCAATTGTAGCATTAGCAATGGCCATTCCAGCCGCCAGCTATGCGCAAGACTCAACGGCAGTTTCAAACGGAGAATATCCGAACACCTTTTCTTCCGGTTCTGCCAACGTTTCCCCGTTCACCAATAGTTCAAAAAGGTTTAATGACTGGTCTATTTCAGCCGGTGCCGGTGTGCCCCTGATCCAGTCTGCAGACATGACTTCTATCAAAAATGGTAACGGTAAGAATCTTTTCGGATACTCTGCCTATGTAAGTATCGATAAAGCAATCACACATGCTTTCGGTTTAAAATTACAATATGACAGAGGTGAAACAAGACAGGGATTCTTTAATACTAAAGATGCTGCACCAGATGCAACAGCTATAGCAGGAAGAACTCAGTATGATGCAATCTCTTTATTAGGAGATATCAACTTCTCTAATCTTTTGAGAAGAGTGGATAACCATTCTCCTTACAGATGGGCATTGCACGGTTACGCAGGTATTGGTACGATAGCTTACAAAGCTTACCAGAAAGATATTAACGGACAGAGATTGGCTACAGAAATCAAACCGTTCAAATTAGGATCATTATTTATGCAGGCAGGTGCCGGTTTAAAATATAAGATCAACAGAAGAATTGATCTTGAAGGAAGATTGATGTATGTAGTAACCGGTGATGATGAATTCGATGGCGGTGGTGACAAATACAGTACTATCAACAGACGTGAAGAGCAGGTATCTGATAACTTCTTCAACGCAACGTTAGGTATTTCACTGAAACTAGGAAAACATGAGTCTCACTTAATGTGGCATGACCCGCTTCAGGAAATCTATTACAAACTTGATGTTTTGGCTAACAAAAACCAGGATATTGAAGTATGTAAAAAAGGAGATGCTGATAACGATGGAGTTTGTGACGATTGGGACAGACAGCTTGATACTCCTGCAGGTGCAAGAGTGGATGGTGCTGGTGTTGCTCTTGATACTGACCTTGACGGTGTAATTGATCTTTACGATAAGTGTGTAACTGTTCCCGGACCTGTTGAAAACAATGGATGTCCTACAACAACTACAGGACCTGTAGTAGAAACAGAAACTAAGCTTGAAGGAATTGAGTTTGATTTAAATTCTGACAGAATTTTACCTTCAAACACTCCAATCCTAAACAACGCTGTAAACTATATCAACTCTTCAACGGGTTCTTACAGTGTAGTTGGTGCTACAGATACAAGAGGTACTGATGCTTACAATCAGAAACTTTCTGAAAGAAGAGCAAATAACGTGAAGAGCTACTTAATCAAAAACGGAGTTCAGTCTGGAAAAATAAACGCAGTAGGAAAAGGTGAAAAAGACCTTAAATATCCTGAGTGTGAACCAGCTACTAAATGCCCTGAATGGAAAAACAGAGCAAACAGAAGAGTATACTTCGAAGCGAAATAATAAAATTATAAGCTATTATATTAAAGCCGTGCCTTGCACGGCTTTTTTTGTTGTAATACTTTTATTACTTTTACCCTATGATTTCTCAGCAGGATTTCCAAAAGTTAAAATTTGATACCCTAAAATATTTTTGGGGTTATGACAGTTTCAGAGATTCTCAGGAAGAAATCATCAATGCTGTTATCAATGAAAAAGACACTCTTGTCCTTTTGCCTACTGGTGCCGGGAAATCACTTTGCTATCAGCTTCCAGCTTTATTGAAGGAAGGAACCTGTCTGGTCATTTCACCACTTCTTGCCCTGATGAAAGATCAGGTAAGCCAGCTGAAAAACCGGGGCATCGAGGCAGATTATCTTTCTTCAGAACTTGACGAATATGATGCAGAAGCAGTTTATGACCGCTGTAAAGACGGACTTACCAAACTATTGTACGTATCCCCTGAAAGATTAACCAACAACCAGTTTCTCCAGAATATTGAAGAAATCCAACTGTCCTTTATTGCGGTAGATGAAGCTCACTGTATCTCTGAATGGGGACAGGATTTCCGCCCAAGTTATCAGAATATTAAAGAATTCAGGAAAAATAACCCTAAGATTCCATGTCTCGCTTTAACTGCTACTGCAACCCCAAAAGTATTGGAAGAAATTAAAAATAAACTGGAACTGAAAAAACCGTTTATTTTCCAAAAAAGCTTTAAAAGAGAGAATATCCGGATTTTTATGGATGAAGTTTCAGATAAATTTCAACGGGTTTTTGATATTTTAAAACACAATACTGATTCCGGAATTGTCTATGTAAGAACCAGAAAAGACGCTGAAATACTGGCAGAGTTTCTCAAAAAAAATCAGGTCAATAATGTAGATTACTTTCATGCCGGTTTAACAACGAAAGAGAAAAATGCTAAGCAGTCTCTATGGAATAACAGCGACAATCATGTCCTTATTTCAACAAATGCCTTTGGTATGGGGATTGACAAAGATAATGTACGCTTTGTAATCCACTATTCTCCCGCACCTTCACTGGAAAACTTTTATCAGGAAATAGGAAGAGCAGGCAGAGATGGAAAAGACAGTTTTGCATTTCTCCTCTGGAACAAACAAGAAATACTTAATTTTGATGAGATCCTTAAAAATCAGATTCCCAACAAAGCTGAATTTTTAAAGATCATTACCTACCTCTACTCTATTTTTCAGGTAGCAGAATATGAACTCCCGGAAAAAGTTTTTCAGCTAAATATCCAGGGAATTCAAAATTTTACCAGACTGTCAAAAGCAAAAATCAGCAATGTTCTTAATTTTCTGCACAATCAGGAGATTATCTATCACAACGACAACAAAAGCCTGTCTTCACTGGAGCTTCTCTTCAATGCTGAGGATATAGACCAGCTGCCACAGAAAGACGCTTATTTCATAGAGCTTCTGCTTCGTACCATATCAGGAATCACTACTCATAAGGTAATGTTCAGCGAACAGCAAGTAAGCAATAAAATCGGGGTAAGTATGCCTCTAATCAAAGAACGTTTGAAAGAACTTCAGCAGAAAAATTATCTGGAATATGTAGACGGCGCTTTATCAAGCATCAAGTTTCTGAAGCCTCGTGATGAAAGGGTGATCAATTCAGCCTATTGGAAACTTTTTGAACACATTCAAAAAAATAAAATTCAGAAATGGGAAGAGATCAAATTTTTCATAGAGAATAATGAGTACTGTAAAATGAAACTCATCCTCGCTTACTTTGGTGAAAAAAACACTAAGAATTGTGGACAATGTTCAGTCTGCGAAAAGAATAAACAGTCTATTTTCGGAAAAAACATTTCTCAGCAGATCATTAATCTACTGGCTAAAAAGCCCTCTACGATTGAAGACCTGTCGGTACAGCTCAACTATCATTCTAAAAACAATATCTTAGAAAACCTCATCTTTCTTTTGGATGCAGGAAAAGTAAAGATGCTGAATTTTAGGACGTATGCCTTGAATAATGAGTGATTTTTAGTAGGCCAATCATTACTTTAGGTATCAGGTGACAGACATCAGACTTCAGATTGTTACATTTATAGTCAATCAGCAACTACATTTCAAACTCACACCGCAAAACACGAATCATACAAACTCTCGAACCTGTACCCTTCCATCTTTACCCGCAAACCCTTATCTTTGTCCTATGAAATCATTGAAAGTCGTTTTTTTAGGAACTCCGGAATTTGCAAAAACTTCTTTGGAGGCTATCCATCAGTCAAAACATGAAGTAGTAGGGGTTGTCACCGTTGCAGATAAGGCCAGTGGGCGTGGTCAGAAGATCAATCAGTCTCCTGTAAAAGTGTATGCAGCAGAAAACAACATTCCTGTTTTTCAGCCTGAAAAACTGAGAAATCCTGAATTTTTAGAAGAACTGAGAAAACTTGATGCAGATGTTTTTGTAGTGGTCGCATTCAGAATGATGCCAAAAGTACTTTTTGAAATGCCCAAAATGGGAACTTTCAATCTTCATGCTTCACTCCTTCCAGATTACAGAGGGGCGGCTCCCATTAATTATGCAGTAATCAATGGTGAGGAGAAAACCGGTGCTACAACATTTTTTATCAATGAAAAAATTGATGAGGGAAACATTCTTCTTCAGGAAGAGCTTGAAGTTCTACCGGATGAGAATGCAGGAAGCCTTCACGACAGATTAATGGAAATGGGTTCAAAACTGGTTGTAAAAACTCTTGACGGTTTAGCTGAAAATTCCATTATCGAGAAACCTCAGCCTCATGTAGAGCATCCTAAAAATGCTTACAAAATATTTAAAGAAGATACCAGAATCAACTGGAAAGTTCCTTCAAAGACCGTTCACCAGTTCATCCTTGGAATGTCACCTTATCCGGCAGCCTTCACCACTATAAAAATCGGAGAAGACGAAAAAGGATTGAAAATCTTCGCTGGAAAATTTGAAATCACAGATCACGGAAAGACTTCGGGAACTTTGGATATTTCTAAGCACGAATTCAAAATCTATACGGAAGATGGTGCTTATTTCCCACAAGAGCTTCAGCTTGAAGGAAAAAAAAGAATGACCGTGAAAGATTTCCTGAATGGATTTAGAAATTTTGAAGATATCAGTTTTTAGGGTTTTTTGAGTACAATTTTCCGTCGAATTCTGCTTATAAATTCGGGAGTTACTCCTAAATAGGCAGCAATCTGGATATTGGTCAGGCGGTGAGCCGTTTTAGGATAGTCTCTCAAAAAATCCTGATAGCGTTCGTCAGACGGTTTGCTTAAATTATCAATAATCCTTCGCTGCAAAGCAATGATTGACATTTGAAACTTAAGCCTCATGAGCCTTTCAATCTCAGGAATTTCCTGATAAAGTTTTTCTTTGTCTTCTCTTGATATTAAAAGAATCTCACTGTCTTCAATAGCCTGGATATTGAGCTGAGAAGGAATCTTATTAATGAAGCTGTCGATATCCGAAATCCACCAATCCTCCACTGCAAAATATAGTATTTGATCGTCTGAATTCTTGTCTGTACGGAAAACTTTAAAACAACCATTCAATACAAATCCTTCATCTTCACATATTTCGCCTTCTTTCAGGAGAAAGTCCTTCTTTTTAATGTTTTCAATTCTGAAAGCACTGCAGTATTTCTCAAGTTTATCGTCTGAAATTTCAATATATTCTCTGATATGTTTCTTTAAAGATTCCGTCATGGTTTAAAAATAAAAAAAGGTTTAGAAAAACCCTAAACCTTTTTAATTGAAATGATCTTTATAGAACAGTCAACAGAATTCATTCCCTATTGACCATCCAAAATTGATATTTATAACTGAACAAGCTCTGTCACCTCTACATCATATCCACCAACCTGTGGCTTAATGTTAGGATTCTGAGTTATTACTTTGAATTTATTGATCCCCAGATTTTTCAGGATCTGTGTTCCGATTCCGTAATCTCTGTAATTGTATGCTAATGTAGGATGCTGCTCCTGTCCGTCCTGATAGTTCAGGAACTGCTGAAGTTTTCTCAGTGTATTTTCAGAATTTGAAACGTTGTTGATGAAAATAACGGCTCCTTTTCCTTCTTCGTTCACCATATTGGTTACTTTTTCCAATAGTGGTTTTTCACCATTGTTCAATCTTGTCAATACATCAAAATAGGAATCTGAAGACTGTACTCTTACCAGAACAGGTTCATCAACGGTCCATGCCCCTTTTGTCAGTGCAAAATGGATCTGGTCGTTAGAGGTCTCTCTGAAAGCATAAAAATCAAACTCGCCGTAAGCTGTTTTCACTTTTCTTTCTTCCAGTCTTTCGATAAGGTTTCCTTTTTTAAGCTGATAGTGGATCAGATCTTCAATGGAAACAATCTTCATATCATGTTTTTGAGCGAAAGCGTGAAGCTCCGGCAAACGGGACATGGTACCATCATCATTCATGATCTCGCAGATCACCCCTCCTTCTTTCAGACCTGCCAATTGAGTAAGATCAATGGCTGCTTCGGTATGTCCTGCTCTTTTTAAAACACCTCCTTTTCTGGCACGAAGCGGGAAAATGTGTCCGGGTCTCATGAAATCTGTAGGCTTGGATTTTTCATCCATCAAAGCTAAAATGGTTTTGGCTCTGTCTCCTGCAGAAATTCCTGTAGATGTTCCGTTTCCAAGAAGGTCAACAGAAACGGTAAAAGCGGTTTCCTTAGGATCACTGCTTCTGCTTACCATCACTTCAAGACCAAGCTCGTCACATCTTTTTTCAGGAAGTGGCATACATATAAGTCCTCTTCCGTAAAGTGCCATAAAATTGATAATTTCCGGCGTTGTCAATTCTGCAGCGCAAAGAAAATCTCCTTCGTTTTCTCTGTCTTCATCATCTACTACTATGATTATTTTACCATTTTTAAGGTCTTCAATAGCCTCTGGAATAGTATTTAATTTAATATCAGACATGTTTACTTTTTATTTGTGCAAAGATACTTATAAAAATGAGCATCTGCCAATTAATATCAATGGTTTGTTAGGCTTTGGATAAAGAGTTTACCGCCTCTCTGAAAATTTCGTAAGATCTTAGTCTTTTCTGATGATCGTAGATATGTGAATTGATAATTAATTCATCCACATTGAATTTATCCTGAAAATCTTTTAGTTTTTCTTCAATTTCTGCCTGATTTCCAATCAATGTATATTTTAGTTTCTGAAGTACCATCGATTTTTCCATCGGTGACCAAAGATCATCCATATCATCTACAGGCGGAGCAAAAGGTTTACGGTCATTTCTGATGATATTGATAAATGCCTGAAACAACGTTGTAGACATTTTGTGCGCCTCTTCAGAAGTCTCTGCCGCTACTCCATTGATACACGCCATCAGGTAAGGTTGAGCCAGTTGTTCAGAAGGCTGAAAATGTTCTCTGTAAATTTTAAAAGCCATTTCCATCTGTTCCGGAGCGAAATGTCCTGCAAAAGCATACGGAAGCCCCAGCTCCGCGGCAAGCCATGCACTGTCTGTACTGGAGCCCAGAATATAAATAGGGATATCCAAACCTTCACCGGGAATTGCACGCACTAAAGCATCAGCATTGTCCTTCGAAAAATAGGTTTGTAATTCCAAGATCTGTCTTGGAAACTGTTTGTTGATGATTGCCGGATTTCTTCCCAAAGCCTGAGCGGTAAGTCCGTCTGTTCCAGGAGCTCTTCCTACACCAAGATCTATTCTTCCCGGAAAAAGAGATTCCAGGGTTCCGAACTGTTCAGCGATGATCAGTGAACTGTGATTGGGAAGCATGATTCCACCAGACCCCACTCTAATTGTTTTTGTTCCGTTGGCGATAAAACCAATCAGAACTGTGGTCGCAGAACTTGCAATACTTTCCATATTGTGATGCTCTGCAAGCCAGAATCTTTTATAATTTAAATATTCAGTATGGTTTGCTAAAGATAAACTGTCCTGAAACGTATCGTGAATACTTTTCCCCTGCTTTACGGGAGCAAGATCAAGCACCGATATTTCAAAATTTTTCATATTTTAAATTTTAGGTTTAAAACCAAACAAATTTAAACCAATAAAATCGCATTAGTTACTTTTTGTAATTGATAGGATTGATGGTGTAGTTCATGAAAAAACTATTATAAATGATTCTTCATTCTCCTGCTTTTCATTATGTGGCTCAAAGGACATTTCTTTATTTCATATATTTGATTGTTGAAATATTTCCAGATGAAAATTATAAAACCCACTATAGAGGCGAAAACCGTCATACCGACCCTTTTATGGTAATAACCGCAGAAAGTTCATTTTAGATACTTAGATTTAAGATCTGTATCGTCTATTATCGGTCATAAAAATGACACGGTAAAGAAACTCATTAACTTAAATTAAAATTGTGACCAAAATTGAAAATTTCCATAATAAAGTCGTAGAAATCGAACAATTTCAATCAACATTTATTATTCTGAAAATTGAAAATAATGTATTCCGTTTTGATTTTAAACATAAAAAAGAAGCTTTCTTAAAACAAAAAGGACAGGGAACATTAACTTTTTACGAACAACATCCTTTGTTAATTAACCATAACGAAAATAATCTTGAAGTTTTTATCAACTCAAAACCAGAAAACGCTGAACAGTTTATTGAAGATTTAAAAAACTCAATTGATGAAATCACAAAAGGCTGGAGAAACTGGAAGGATTATATCGAAATCAATACCGGAATAGATTATCCTATATTTCTCCAGAATATCCAAAAAGGCTCTGGCAAAATTCTTACAGCTCCATTTTCAATAATTAAAAGTATTGAAAAAACAGGCGCTAAACATGATGTAAAAATTAAATACTTCGGTGAAAAAATTACAACTTCAAACCAACTGATCATCATTAATAATCAGTTTATCATTGCTGAAAAATTTAATCCTGTTTAAATAAAACTATTTTTCAATATAATTCTTTCTTCCTTTTCTTAAATGATAATGATTAATCAAAACCTTGATCTCAGTACCTGTTAAATTTTAAAGATAATTTTAAATGCTATTTGTAAATCTTCTATAAAAGATCGAAATTTATTCTATGAAAATTCCAACTATAACGACCGTGAAACGCCTTTATTTTATTCTTATTTCCTTTTTGCTGATCAGCTGTTCATTTAATCAGACTTTTTCAAATAAAGAGAAAGATAAAAACGGAGATATCAAGATCGTTGGATATAGGGTCAATCATGATCTTTTAAATAAATAACAAAAAAGACTGTCTCAATTTTGGGACAGTCTTTTTTGTTATACCGAATCATTCTTCTCCTTCTTAAAAGTATAATGATTAATCAAAATCCTGATCTCATTAAACTCAAAATCGTTCGGCAATGCGCTCTTCCACTCTGTTAAGGTTTCATGTGGATTTTTGTAGAATTCTGTTTCAAATGCTTTGATCTTATCTGAAGTAATGACTCTTGAAATATCGAGCAATCCCTGTTCTGCAAATTTAGCCAGGTGTCCGATCACGGTTTCTTTTACCAGACCTCTTTCCATGGCTATTTCGCCGATCGTTTTTCCCTGCTCAAATAATTGAAAAGTTAAGACCTGGGAAGGAACTTTTGCAATCTTTAAATTGATTTCCTTATCATTTTTTTCATCTAAAAGCTTCGTTTCCAACAGGTGAGCTTCTTTCAGGGTATTAAGGTACTCTTCCGTATCTTCCAGCCATTCTCTGAATTCTTCATTGTACTGTTTCAGTCCTTTAGTCCCTTTAATTTCAGCATAAAATTCTTTCAGTGGATTGAAGACTTTATCTCTGATTTCTGTAAAGAAAAAATTAACTGCCCCTTTCGTTTTACTTTCAATCTCAGACCACTCTTCTTTATTTTCAATAAAATTATTGACCTTCTGGGAAATTACCCTTTCCAGTTTTTCGAAAATCTTTCCGAGGTTAACAATTTCATGTTTCAGCTGAAGATAAAGCTGATTTGTTTTGACATGATCAATGCTTTTCGTCGTTACAGAAAGCTTATTCCACTCTTCTACTTCATGCAGGAACCACAGGCAGTTAACGCTACGTAAGACTTTTTTGATGCTGTAGTCATATTTTTCGCGATTCAGGATAGCTTCTACATTATCATTTGCAAAAGTATTTCCCTGGAACTGCAGGATTCTGTTGTCTTTAAAAATAACCTCTGGTGTAATTTTAGATTTTAAAACGATACCTTCTAAGGTACGGCATCTTGATAAAGCCACATACACCTGTCCGGCTGTAAAACTTTTTCCGGCGTCAATAATTACATTATCAAATGTTAATCCCTGACTTTTATGAATAGTAACAGCCCAAGCGAGTTTAATCGGGAACTGTTCGAAACTTCCAAGAACTTCTTCTTTGATATTTTTTTCGGTGTCGAGGAAATATTTTTTCTGTTCCCAGACTTCTCTTTTTACGACAATTTCCCTTTCGCTTCCGTCAAGAACTACTTTAATTTCATTATCATCAAGTGACATAATTTCACCCAGCTTTCCGTTGAAATATTTTTTTTCTCCGGTAATATCATTCCTGATAAACATCACCTGTGCTCCTACTTTCAGTTCTAAAAACTGTTCGTTTGGAAATTGATTTTCCTTGAAATCTCCAAAAAGTTTAGCTTCATAGGTTTTTACGGTCAGGTTGATTTCCTCCAGCTTTTCCTGATTGATCTCATCGGCCATTCTATTGTGTGAACACAGATAAACATACGAATCAGTTCCTGCCTTAAAATCAGGATCGTATCTTTCGTTCAGAACATCAAAGTTGATATTGGCTACATCACCATCACGAATCGCATTCAGAATATCCAGAAATTTCTCATCAGACTGTCGGTAAACCTTGGTCAGCTCGATAGTCAGTAGTGGAATATCTTTCACGGCATGACTGTCGAAAAAGAAAGGAGACTGATAACAGATCTTTAAAATATGTTCGTCTCTTACTACCGGGGGAAGCTGATACAAATCTCCGATGAACAGCATCTGAACCCCTCCAAATCTTTGGCTATTTCTTCTGATAAATCTCAGCGAAAAATCCATCATATCGAGAACATCAGCCCGAAGCATAGAAACCTCATCAATAATAAGAACCTCTACTTCTCTTAAAAGCTTAAGTTTATCTTTTCTGTATTTGAAATGAGGCATCAGATCGGCAATATTATTTGCCAAACTTCCATCAATACGGTCGGTTGTAGGTAAAAAAGTTCTTAAAGGCAGACCAAACATGGAATGGATCGTTACCCCTCCGGCATTAATCGCAGCAATTCCCGTAGGAGCTACTACAATATACTTCTTCCTTGTCTTCTTGACAAAGTCATTAAGAAAAGTTGTTTTTCCTGTTCCTGCTTTTCCCGTAAGAAAAACACTTCTGTTCGTATGCTCTATTAAGTCAAAAAAATGATTGTTCATCGCTCCAAAATTACGCAAAATGATTTTGAATTTGTTACCTTGGCATAACTTTTGAAAATTCTTTAACAGAAAGAAATTTATAATGAAAAAATTTTTTGTCAATATTCCATTACTAGCATTATGTACTACACTTACATTAGTTTCATGTAATACATCCAAGAATGCTAATACCAATCTTCCTAAAGATATATCGGAAAGACCCGCGGATGAGGACAGTCAGAAATATGAACAGGCCCAACTGGATAAGTTAAAAGCATCCATCGAGTCTGAGTCATCAAAGGAAAAGTGTACGACTGCATCAGACTGGACATTTGCACCAATGGGAGCTAAAGCCTGTGGAGGACCTCAGCAATATATCGCATATCCTAAAAAAATTGAAACGGTCATTTTACCAAGAATTGAAGAATATACACAGAAAGTAAAAACCTTTAATGAGAAGTACAATATTACTTCTGACTGTATGATGATTATGCCGCCAACTTCTGTGAAGTGTATCGCTGGAAAAGCAGTGCTCATAACAGCAGAACAATAAACCATAAAAAAATCAAAGCAAAGGTTATATATACTGTTGAATAATCAACACAAAACTCACTCAGGAGTTTATACTAAGGATCAAAAAAAGCTCTATCGGATTGATGGAGCTTTTGTTTATTTATGGTGTGATAAGATTGGAGAATCAAGATGCAAGAATCAAGATTTGAATTTTAAAAGATAATAAAGTTCCGGGATGCAGGATTCCAGATATGAACCAAGAACCGGCAACTAAATTCCTCCCCGTATACTCTCAACCCTCCAATTCAAAACTAGTTCCCCACCTCAAGGTTTTCCTTATACCACGAAGAATACTTCACATAATTATCAGCAATTCTGTTTACTTCACCTTCCAGTAACTGAGCAGAAATATCTTTAATTTTTTTTGCCGGAACTCCCCCCCATACTTCACCTGACTTGATATGAGTTCCCTGAGTCACTACAGACCCTGCTCCTACAATAGAATTTTCCTCTACCAGACAGTCATCCATAACGATGGCTCCCATTCCGATAAGTACATTGTCATGGATGGTACAACCGTGTACAATTGCATTGTGACCGATAGATACATTATTTCCTATATTTAAAGGGTATTTCTGATACGTACAGTGCAGCATGGCATTGTCCTGAACATTCACTTTGTTGCCCATTTTGATGTAGTGTACATCTCCTCTTATCACCGCATTATACCAGATACTGCAGTTTGTTCCCATAGTAACATCACCGATAATGGTTGCCGTTTCTGCCAAAAATGTGCCCTCTCCTATCTGAGGTGCCTTTCCTAAAAGTTCTTTTACAATTGCCATAATTTTAATTTGATGATTTGAAAATAAGTTCATTTGAAGATTACACTTTTGCTTACCCTAATTTCTAACTTCTGCTCTCCAGCTTCTGAATTTTTATTTCTAAATGAGTGCGATAGCAAAAATCTAATTTCTAATCTCCAACTTCTAATTTCTAATTGCGTATTTTTGTATCTCAAATTTAACGAAAAAATGCGTACGATACTTATAGAACCAACTGAAAACCCGAAAGTGATGAAATTTGTCGCGGATTATAACCTGATCCCGGGCTCTTTGGAGTTGGACAGAAGTTCAGATATTTCAGAAATTCCTTTAGCTCAGGAACTTTTCAACTATCCTTTTGTGGAAAGAATTTTTATAACTGCCAATTTTGTAGCAATAGCAAAACAGGACACTATAGAATGGGAACATGTAGCTGAAAGTCTTAAAAATGTCATTGAAGATGAGTTATTAGCCAATCCGAGAATTTACCTTCAGAAAAAGAAGGAAATGTATCAGATTTATGCAGAAATGACGCCTAACCCCAGCGCTATGAAATTTGTTTCCAGCAAAATGCTTATTGATGGTTTTGTGGAAGTAAAATCAAGAGAGGCTGCAGAAGGAGTTCCTTTAGCACAAGCTATCTTTAATGAATTTGATTTCGCTAAAGAGATTTTTATTTCTGATAACTTTGTTGCAGTAACAAGAGATGATTCTGTGGAATGGCATCAGGTGATGATGGCCGTACGTGGTCTTATCGCTGAATATCTTCAGAATGGAGGTGAGATTTCAAATCTTGAACCTCAGACACACGAAAATCCTGTTGAGAAAATTATCAACAGAGATTATACAGATGACGAACAGAAAATTTCAGATATCCTAAATGAATATGTAGCTCCTGCCGTGGAAAATGATGGTGGAAAAATTTCACTGATGGAATATGATCAGGAAAGTAAAACCGCAAAAATGCTTTTACAGGGAGCATGTTCAGGATGTCCAAGCTCTACTGCTACTTTGAAAAACGGAATTGAAAATATTTTAAAACAATTCGTTCCGGATTTGGTAGAAAGAGTGGAAGCGGTAAACGGATAAAGTCATCTGAATATGAGAATATTCCTTCTTTTAATAATTCTTAGTTTAAGTATTCTTGCGTGCAGGAAACAGGGACCTCAATTGAACAGCGGTATTCATGATGATTTGGTAGAAACTAAATTAGCAAAAGACAGCCTTCAAAAGATGGATGTGATTTTAGAAAAATTGGATAAGAAAAATACAACCTTTCTTGATTATTATTTCCACAATTACTACGAACTTGACCAAGAAACCAGCGACGAAATAAGAAAATTAAAAGGAGAACAATTCATCTATGATGCAGATGATGAATATTTCAAATTATATACAAAAACAGCAACTCAAAAGGGCGAAGAATATTTGAAATCTTTAGGCATAACTGAAGAAGAAGAACATTTGGCACTTGAAGTTTATATTTTACATTTAAAGCAAAGGTATGGTCCAACTATTGATGGACGATTGCAAACTCTAAATAAACAATGAAGGGAATTCTATTAGTAAATCTGGGATCGCCAAGATCAACGGCTGTAAATGATGTAAAGGAATATCTTGATGAATTCCTGATGGATGAGAAGGTAATTGATTATCGCTGGATCTTCCGTGCACTTCTGGTTCAGGGAGTTATTCTTAAGACAAGACCCGCGAAATCTGCAGAAGCGTATAAAACGGTATGGACAGATCAGGGTTCACCTTTGATTGTGATTACCGAAAAAATTCAGAAGAAACTTCAGAAAATAGTTGATGTTCCTGTTGAAATAGGCATGAGATATGCTCAGCCCAGTATTGAAGCCGGAATTCAAAAACTGGTTGATCAGGGAGTTTCTGAGATAGTTTTGTTTCCACTGTATCCGCAATATGCAATGAGTACTACAGAAACAGTAATTGACAAAGCAGAAGAAGTAAGAAAAAAGAAGTTTCCAAAGGTAAAAATTAATTATATACAGCCTTTTTACAACAGAGATATCTACATCAACTGTCTTGCAGAAAGTATTAAAGAAAAGCTTCCTGAAAATTTCGATGCCCTTCAGTTCTCTTATCATGGTGTTCCGGAAAGACATATCTATAAAACAGATCCTACCAAGACCTGTAATCTTAATGACTGCTGTTCAAGAGACAGTAATCCAAGTCATAAGTTCTGTTACCGTCATCAGTGCTATAAAACAACCCAACTGGTTATTGAAAAACTAAATCTTCCTAAGGAAAAAACCATTGTTTCTTTCCAGTCAAGATTAGGAAAAGATAAGTGGATAGAACCTTATACAGATGAAACATTAGAAACCATTGCTAAAAAAGGAGTGAAAAATCTGGCTGTTGTATGTCCGGCTTTCGTTTCTGACTGTCTTGAAACTCTGGAAGAAATTTCAGTAGAAGGTAAAGAACAGTTTCAGCATGGAGGTGGAGAAAACTTCCACTACATTCCTTGTCTGAACGATGAAGACCGATGGATCGACGTAGTAAAAATACTCTGCGAAGAAAAACTGAATGATTTTTATCTGGTTTAAAAATATAAAGGAGCTGTTCAAAACAGTTCCTTTTTTGTTAGCTCTATTATTTTAAATAAAGGATACCTTATGATTCATCAAAAACCAGCAGAAACTTTACAACTTAAGATTTTTAAGCTACAATCAGTTTAAGGTATTTAGTAGTTATAAAGGTGAGCAGTTAAGTCGTTCGGTGAGCATTCCCCTCCTTCGGAGGGGTGGCGAAAATTCAGAGAATTTTTGACGGGGTGGTTAACTATAAAGCACAAAGGATTTATACAGTCATTGAACGATTTCATAAAAAAAGAGGCATCACATAAGTGACTGCCTCTGATTATTTCAAAATTTATGGTAAGAAATTTATTTTCCAATAGGCGTTCTGAATTCCCCATACCCCATCAGACCATCATAATTACGTCCAAAAGGCGCATAATACAGAAATGCCTGATACAGGTTTTCGGTCTGCCAGAAATTACCGTTAACTTCTCCGAAGTTCAGAGCACCGTTACTTTCTTTTGTAGCAAGGATGTAGTTATAGAACCCCTGTTTCAGAAATATTTTGGCAACATACTTTTTATTGGCTGCATCATACTGCATCAGATTTTCTTTGCCGGCTTTAAAATTATTAAAACCTCCCATCACGTAAATCTCTTTATCTACAGGATCAGAATCCAGAGAAAAATATACCCATGAGTAATCTGCTTCTCTTTCTGCATTTCTTTCGAGACCCAGATCATTTCTTCTGTAATACCAGGCACCATTCACATCAGGCTGATACTGATAATTTAATGGAAAAGCCCACACAGGATGAAGATAGGTATGGTTTACACCATCCTTTAATTCCGTGGCACTCACCATATCAGCGGCCATATTCATATTCTTATTGTCGAAATAATAGAATTCATTATTGCCCGGAAATGTAAGATTCATCTGCTGAAACAGCAACTGGTTTCCTAAAGTAGCACTTGGTTTCAGATTAGTAACCACCACGTTAGGATTGTTGTTCTGCAGCACATTCAGACTCATTGAATTCACATTGGAAGAAAGATCACCTGCTTTTGAAGTCGCTTTAACTTCTACCCTTTGGTTGACATTGGGATTTTTGGCATCTGCGATTCTTGAAATATTCAAAGCAACAGTCGCTGCATCTTCCACCAGATAGAATCGTCTTTTGAAAAGTGGTCTGTCTGCTGAATCTTTATAAACGATCAGCTCAAAATTTCCTGAGATCTTTGGCTGCATTTTGTCATTGGGGAATGTAAGCTTATAGTGGGTATAAGCCTGCAGAGTATTAAATGAATATTGGAACTGATCCAGAAGCCCGTTTAAACTTCCATTCGCAATTTCAGTAAAAAACAAGTTGTCATCATTCCAGTTTCTGTCGTAATGTTTGATCGTATATCTGTAGATCTCACTGGAATTGGTAAGGTCATCAAAGCTTAACACCAGTTGCTCGCCGAACTTTATGACAGGGGTCTCATCGTTCGTCTGTGGATTAAAAAGCTGGATGCTCTGGATATTCTGCCCATAAACCAGTCCGCCCAAAGAAAGTAAAAGTATTCGCAAAGTTTTCATTATGACGAAGATAACGAAAAATAGGGATTTTCTTAATAATATCGTATTTTTGAAATAAAAAAATATCAGTTATGCTTCAGATTCAAGGCTTCGTATTCAATTTTGCCAGCGAAAATACATACATTCTTTACAACGAAAATAAAAATGCCTGGCTGATCGATCCGGGAAATATGAATGAGCAGGAAACTCAGGCCGTAGAAAATTTTATTTCTGAAAATGGACTGAAGATCAAAAATATTCTTTTAACCCACGCTCATATTGATCACGTTCTTGGTCTGCAGTGGGCTTTTGACACCTTTAAAGTTCCTGTTTTGATGCATCAGGACGATCAGGAAGTTTTGGATATGCTTCAGGCCAGCGGGATGAGATTTGGATTTTCTGTTAATCCTGTAAAAGCAGACATTACCTACATCAGTGAAGGCGAAGTACTGGAACTGGATGGAGAAAAGTTTAAAATTTATCATGTTCCGGGACATTCTCCGGGAAGCGTCGTTTACCACAATGAAGAACAGAAATTCATGATATCAGGTGACGTCCTTTTTGAAGGAAGCATCGGAAGAACCGACCTTTACAAAGGAAATCATGAATTACTGATCGACGGCATTACCAACAAATTATTTATTCTGGATGATGAAACACAGGTTTTCTCAGGCCATGGAAACCCTACAACAATAGGTTTTGAGAAACAGTATAATCCATTTTTTAAGTAGATTCGTTTTGAATTGAAAAAATATTGGGTCCGAGAATTCATGAGTATAGACTTAGCTGCTGATTAACAGTTATTCAACAAAAAATCAAAAACCGCCAGAAATATTCTGACGGTTTTTTTATGAAGAAAATAAATATAAGTTTTAGAAATCAAGTGTGATGGATGCTCTTGCTGCTGCTCCCATGATAGGTCTGGCCATTCTGATATTCGTTCCCGCAGTATTCTGGGATCTTGGATCTCCTTCGGTAATTCCAATCGTATTAAAGATATTGGTTCCGTCTACAGCAAAACGTATTTTTCCTAACTGGTAAGACATTCCTGCTCCCATTTCGGTGAATGATGGCAAAATATTATCGTCTGTGTTCCCTTCATTCTGGAAACGTTTTCCGTAATAGTTCATGCTTACATACGCTCTCCATTCTTTTGTAATGTTGACTGCTGGAGAGATATTGAAATAGAATTTAGGCATTCTTCTCACTACATTTCCATCATAGTCAAAAGTAGTTCCGTCTGCATTTTTCCCTACGAAATCTTTGTATTTAGGATTCTGGATCGTTCCGTTGAAAGTCACTTCAAGGATATTGTTAAAAAGTCTGGTGTATCCTTCAATTTCTACCCCGAAATTCGTAGTGTTCGCAAATTTGTTTTCTGAAGTTCCGTCTGAGAATACATCAGTAAATGAAAGATTTTTAAGCGTAGAATAGAAAGGAATGATTCCGATATCAAACGTACGCGAATAATATTTGTATCCTACTTCAAGCTGATTGGTATCAACCGCTTTTATGGCGCTCAGATCCGACATATTATTATAGTAAGCCTCTTCGTTAGGAGATCTGAAACCATGTGAGAAACGTGCGTATACCGCATTTCCTCTATTAATTTTATAATTTGCGGCCAAGGTATAAGATACTTTATTAATATCGTAGTTCCAGTAGGTATACTTATTACCCAGCACCGCCATATTATCATCAGCTGTTGTTGTAGCAAAACTATGGGTTCCGTCCGTGGTCAAACCTGAATTATTCAGATTCGCTGTTGTGGTATTAACTCCATATCCTTTATAATAATCACGGCTGTAACGCATTCCTCCGTTTAAACTCAAAGCATCGGTGACATTATAATCTACATTTAAATAGACATCATTAAGACTTCCCTGAATCTGTGAATCTCTGATCAGGAAAGACATATCCTTTACTCCATTGTAGGTCTGAGAATATCCGGTATCCGTAGGGCTCATTGAAGGATTAACCAAATTCAAAAGCTCAGGTCTGTCGGTCGCGGTTGCTAAAATATTACTCCAGTTCCAATTCTGATGAGATTTCCAGTTTGATTTATAGAATCCTGCCGTTACATTTCCTTTATCAAATTTATAATTCAACTGTAAGTCATTCACAAAATTATTCATCTGCTTATCAATAGCCCAGAATCCCAGCTTCTGTATATATTGAGGGTTCACAACAGAACCGTTACTCACCAGAGAATACTGATAATTGCTCATGCCCAGTCCTCCGTCTTTTATAGCACCGGTAGCATAATCGGAAGCCAGTTTAGGAGCTCCGGCTGGGAACATTCCTGTATATTCCATATTGATATTGGTATATCTCGTCTTGTTCAGAACGCTGAAATTATTACCAAGATCATATTTAAATTCTGCACCCAGTACATCTACTTTCGGATGAATTCCGTTTTCAAGGTCTCTTTTAAAAAATCCGCCGCCAGCCTGAGGAATATTAAGCTGACCAATTCCCCTGTAACTGTAAGTTCCATAATTCGCATTGAAACCAGGGAATTCTTTAAGATCATTACCGTCCTGAATCAAAGGAATCGGAAGGTAGAACGTATTTCTATCGTCTAATTTTTTATAATAAATTTTAGCATACCCTTTATCAAAGACATATTTAAGATTCATTCTTATTTGTCCTCCATTGTTGGCTCTGAACCCCGTCTTTCTGATTCCGTTATCCGTTCTGTAGAAACCTCCAACATTAAAGAAAAGTTTATCCTGAACCAATGCGCCTCCTACGTTAATATCTGTACGCATCAAGCCGTAGGTACTGGTTTCCAGTTTAGCTGTTCCTTTAAAATCATTACTTCCTTCTTTAGTAATAAAGTTGATCAAACCTCCAGGAGAGTTATTGGCATAAATAGAACCGGAACCTCCTCTCAAAGCTTCTAAACGACCCACTGTATTGTCCACACGAAAGAAATTATCTGCGTTCGCAAACTGAAGCGCACCATCTTCAAAAACCGGAAGTCCGTCTTCCTGAACCTGTACAAATTCGTAAGCTCCTGCAGAAGGGATACCTCTTGCAAAAAGGTTGTTTCCTACTTCACCGCCAGAAGTTTCCACTGCAAAGCCCGGAACTCTCTGTAAAAGAGCGGCAGCACTGATGGGATTCTGTTTCTGGATCTCTTTTGCCGTAAAAGTAGAAATAGCTGTACTGGATTCTATTTTCTTTTTCGGGCCTGAGCTTCCGGTAATAACGATCTGGTCTATAGAAGACGTCTTGATTGAATCCTGAGGGGTTTCCTGGGCATACGCATTGTTGAAGTAAAGCGTAGCGGTGGCAGCCATTAAAAATATCGATCTTTTTTTCATAGCATGATTTTTATAAAGTTAGTTTTGTTTTAATTTAAGATAGACTCCATTTGTCCATCCGAATCCGTCCTGATTCGGATATTCTCCGCCTCCTGCAATTGTTTCAGTGTCTAACGCATTATATTTTTCCATTAATTTTCCGGTGTTGCTGTATACCCTTTCAACATTTTTGCACCAGTTATTTTTTATTTCCTCAGCCAGGTCATCAAAACCATAATTCTTCATTGCCTTAAAACCTAACCACTGATACGGAGCCCATGCATTCGGAAGATCCCATTGCTGTCCGGTTTTCTTTGTGGTCGTTACAAGACCTCCCTGGTAAAGGAATTTCTCTTCAATATGTTGAGCAACAGATTTTGCCTGTGCCTGATCCGCCAGTCCCAAAAATAATGGGTAAAGAGCAGCAATATGTTCAGACGGTGTATTTGTGTGTTTTTTTAAGTGATAATCTTTATAACATTCAGTGTTTTCATCCCAAAAGTAATTGTTGATCATCTGTCTGCGTACTGCTGCTCTTTCAGTAAAATAATTTTCTTTCTCTGTGAGGTTCAGAAGTCCTGAAGATTTTGCCAGTGTATTCTCCAGATGCCACAAAAGGCTGTTGAGATCCACCTGTGCAATGTTCAGTGTTTCTATAGTCTGTATATGTTCTCCGTCTGCAAACCATCTGCTGGAAAAATCCCAGCCCGATTCGCAGGCACTTCTTATATTTCTGTAAAATTCTCCACCTCCATTGTCGCTGTCTTCAATATCAATCAGATAGCTTTCAGGACGTGGTGCATTTTCTGCATCATAATAACGGTTCAGAATATCTCCGTTTCTGGTTTTTGCTACTCTTTTTGTACTGGTCTCATTTTCCAGTCCCTCTTCCCCGTTCATCCAGAAAGCATATTCCTTCTCTAAAGTATCATGATACTTTGTATAAACTTCTTCATCCTGAGTGGTTTCAAAAAGAAGATCCAGCATCAGCGAAAAATAAGGAGGCTGTGAACGGCTCAGAAAATGGGTTCTGCTTGCATTCGGAACAAAACCAACATTATTAATTAAATAAGAACAGTTTTCTACAATGTTTTCCATCATTTCTTTTCTTCCTGAAACCTGTAGCCCCAGCATAATAAAATAGCTGTCCCAATAGAAAAATTCATTAAAACGGCCTCCCGGTACAATATAAGGCTTAGGAAGCTTCAGCAGTGTTCCTTTTTCTTCATAAGCTGTTCGGGTCAATTCATCCCAAAGCTTTTCTATATGCTGCTCTACAGGAAGGTGATCTTCCTGACGGACTGAAACTTTTGCACCCAGAAAATCGAAATTGGACATCACAAAATCTTTGAGATCAAATCCTTCATTTCCTTTTTTCTCTTCATATTCCGCATTGATCACTGAAACAGGAAACATCGGAACAGCATCAGTCATCATCTTCTGGTCCTCAAAGATCTCTGATCTCTGTACATCATCAAAAAGAGTCTGGATTTCGTTTATGTAAAGCTGGTTATTCATTATTATTTCTTAGGATTAATTTTTAATTTATTCATGAAAATGGCCGAGATGATCAACAGCGAAAGCGGTATCAGTGAAAGATAAAATGCCTGCTGTCCGCTGAATTCCTGAAACACAAAACCAGTGATCATAGAACCTATAGTCCCGCCAATCGCAGAGAAAACCACAATCAGTCCGGACATCGCACTGTGTAAATATTTCGGAATTGATGCCAGAATTACGGAATTGATACTTGGATAAATAGGAGCCAGTAAGCCTCCCATTAAAGGAAACAAATACACCACAAGCGGAGCATTAAACCAGCCTGTTTCTGCGTCTATTTTAGTATTATGAGTTAATGGTAAAACCAAAAGTATACTTGCCGCAAAACCGATCACACAAAATGAAACCACATAAATCCAGCTGAACTTCTTGGAGAAAAACCCCGACAAAAACCTTCCCAGAGCAAAAGCGCCCGCTAATACAGCCCCGGCCTGGATACTCATAGAAGTCGGAAGTTTTAAAATTTCTTTATAAAAAGTAGGCGTCCATGTCTGGAAGCTCTGTTCTACCAATACAAAAAGGAAGGCGCACAAAAGAAAAAACAGTACTTTTTTATAACTGAATAAACTAATGCTGTTTTTCAAATCACCCAACAAATCAGTTTTTTCACTTTTAGCTTCGTTTTCATTTAATGTAGAAAAGAATAAAAACAAAAAGGACAATGTTGAAACTGCTCCCAATACCCAATATACATTCAGCCATTGCGTAGATTTAGGATTATGATCATCAATGAATAAACTGAAAAGTACATTACCTGCTAAAACCCCGATCATGAAAAATCCTTCTAAGAACCCCATAAAGCTAGAATGTTCTTTATCAGTATCTGTCACAAGACCAATGGAAGTAAAAACCGAGATCTTTATTAAAGCAAACGATACCCCCACAACGGCAAATAAAAGTTTGAAGAACCAGAAATCATTTGAAAAAGGCATCACAAAACACATGCAGCTCACCAGGAAAAGGGCGATAAGCATGGAATTTTTAATCCCGATTTTTGGCAGAAATGACGCCAGAATAAACGAGCATATGGCAATAGGGAGATCCTTAAAACCCTCCAGAACACTAGCCGAAGATTTCGAGATTCCGAAGTTTTGCTGTACCTGCAGAATTACTGTTCCCACCGAATTCAAAAGAATTGCGAAAACAAAATAGTTCAAAAAAAGTACAGCTTTAATATTGAAATTTTTCATGTAGATCATTTCTTGTCGGCTAAGATAGAAGCATTTCGCTTAACATTAATTTAACACAATAAATCAATATTTGAACTATATTAATATAATTAGTATTTTTATTGATTAAATACGATTAATCAGATGAAAGTTAGTTTTGAAAGAATAATAGTGAGTGAAAAGAGTTCCTTCCGCACTCTGCACAACAATTCGCCGATCTGCGAGTTCAAATGGGAATACCACTACCATCCGGAAATCGAATTGGTATGCGTCATTTCAGGGAACGGAACCCGTCATGTTGGCTATCATAAAAGCAATTATACAAATGGAGATCTGGTCCTGATTGGCTCCAATATTCCTCACTCAGGATTTGGTCTGAATTCTACAGATCCGCATGAAGAGATCGTACTTCAGTTCAGAGAAGAAATCCTTCAGTTTCCGGAACAGGAAGTAGAAGCCCGATCAATTAAGAATCTTCTGGAACTTTCAAAATATGGCATTCATTTTCACCATAAGATCAAAAAGATAATGCTTCCCAAACTTAAACTGATGCTGGAATCAGAAGGTTACAAAAGATATCTGCTGCTCCTTGAAATTTTATTTGAGCTTTCAAAATGTAAAGATTATGACCTTTTAAACAAAGAAATTATGCCTTATACCATTATTTCAAAAAACAAAACAAGACTGGAAAACATCTTCACTTACGTAGAGCATAATTATGATAAGGAAATCAATATTGAAGATGTAGCTAGACTGGCCAATCTCACGCTTCCGGCTTTCTGTAATTTTTTCAAAAAAGCTACGCAAATCACTTTTACGGAATTTGTGAACCGGTACCGGATCAATAAAGCCTGTCTGCTGATGGCACAGGATAAGAGTATCTCAGAATGCAGCTACAGCTGCGGATTTAATAATGTGACTTATTTTAACCGCATGTTTAAAAAGTACACCGAGAAGACGCCTTCTGAATTTATTAAGAACTATTCTCATAATAAGGTAAGTGTAGATTTGAAGGTTGAGAATGAGGTTAAATTTAAAGCGAGTTTTTAAAAATTCTATTATTCAAGGTTTAAAACATTACCAAGAATAAAAAAAGCTGCTCTAAAAAAGAACAGCTTTATACTTATATATGACGGTTAAAAATTTTCAACCCTTCTTCTTATTATTTCCACTTGATGTTGCATCCCATACTTGGTTTCTGAATCTCTTCCTGTGGTTCATCCAGTAAAAGGTTTTCAAAAGCGATAATCAGATCTTCTCCGGTTACATCTTTATTGTTTCCGGGTCTTGAATCATCCATCTGTCCTCTGTAGATCAGGTCTAATTTATCATCAAAGAAATAGAAGTCTGGTGTGCATGCTGCATCGTATGCTTTAGCAACAGCCTGGCTTTCGTCATACAGATAAGGGAAATCAAAATTTCTTTCGATCTGGAATTCTATCATTTTTTCCGGTGAATCAGCCGGATATTTTTCTACATTATTGGCATTGATTGCAATGAATTCAATCCCTTTTTCATTATAGTCTTCATACAGTTCGTTGATCTTGTCGATCACATGAAGAACGAACGGGCAATGATTGCACATAAAGATCACCAGTGTTCCTTTCTCACCTTTCAGTTCTTCCAGAGATTGGATTTCATTGGTTTTTGAAGGGTTCGGAAGCTCGAAAAACGGAGCTTTTGTTCCTAGAGCCAGCATATTTGAGGGAGTATTCATATCCTTTATTTTCTTTATCGCAAATATAAAGTTTCTTTTAATATAAGCCAATTCAGTAATTTATAAACTTGCGTTAAATGTTAATTATCAAATATTATTTGGAAGATATACTTAAAAGTTTGTAGTTTTGCTAACACTGTTAGTAAATAAAAATCATGGGCTTACATGAACGTCGCCAAAGAGAGAAAGAATCCATCCGTGCAAATATTTTGCAGGCGGCTTTCGGTTTGGCTAAAACAGAGGGTTGGGCTTCACTGTCAATGCGTAAAATCGCAGATGCCATTGAGTACAGTGCTCCTGTAGTCTATGATTATTTTGAAAACAAAGAAGCCATTTTGTATGAAATTTCTATTAATGGTTTTCACTGTCTTCATATAGAGCTGTTAAAAGCTCAGCAGAAATTTGAAACTCCGGAAGAGCAGCTTACTGCTATAGTAGATGCCTACTGGGATTTCGCTTTTAAAAATAAAGAATACTATCAGCTGATGTTCGGTTTGGGGATGCAGTGCAGTGGTAAGGGCCAGATGAAAGAAGAATTTTCATCATTCCAGGACCTGATCTATGAGTGTACCTTCAACATCATTAAGAAGAACGGATCGAATCCGGACAACGCCTGTCATATGTCACACGCATTATTTTCAGCGGTTCACGGTTTGATTTCTATTATGATGATGAGAAATACAGATATTCCTTCTACAATGAATAAAACGACTTTAGACGAAACGGTTTCAGCTTTCGTTAAGTCTTTGTAAATTTTTTTTGAACTAAAAATTAACACCGTTAGGAAATATAACATCGGATATCAATAAATTATTCAGTTAAAAAACTAAAAAAATAACATGAAAACTACTATTCAAAATTTCAGAACAGTTTTTTCTCTTCACTTAACAGTGTTAGATAAATTAACACTCAATTAATACACCTCATTATATACAAACTTCAACATTAAAAAAACAGACAGCACTTATGAAAATAATGACCTGACTCCTTTATTAAAAATTCTGTAATTTTTTTTGAACTCAATATTAACACTGTTAGGAAATATATCAGAATTAATTTAAAAGAACACTATTACTTAAATCTAACACTTCATTAAAAAAATTAAACCCACAATGAAAATACCTGGAAAAATAAGGTTTATCGTACTTATATCAAGTATTATCCTTTTGCAGAACTGTACCCAAGCAGCAGAAGGTTCCAATGCAGCACCGCCTGCTCCGGAACTTCCGGTTTACACCGTGATCACATCTCCAGCGACAACATATCAGGAATTCCCTACCGCACTGGAAGGTAAAAACAATGTAGAGATCAGATCTCAGGTAGATGGATACCTGGACAGAATCTATGTGGAGGAAGGTTCTTACGTAAGAGCCGGACAGCCGTTATTTAAAATAGATTCAAGAGCGTATGGCGAGCAGGTGAATATGGCGCAGGCCAATCTACAGGCTGCCAATGCCAATATCGAGAAAGCTAAAGTGGAAGTTGACAGACTTCAGCCTTTAGTAGCTGCCAAAGTAGTTTCCGATGTACAGCTTAAAACAGCAAAAGCCAATTATGCAGCTGCTGTCGCTGCTTCATCACAAGCCAGAGCATCAGTAGGAAATGCAAGAATCAATGTAGGATTTACAACGATCACAGCACCGGTAAGCGGATACATCGGAAGAATTCCATACAAAAAAGGAAGCCTTATCTCAAGAACTGATGCTAATCCATTGACATTACTATCGGATATTAGCGAAATTTATGCTTACTTCTCTTTAAGCGAATTGGATTTTATCGCGTTTCAGAATAAATATCCGGGAGCTACTTTAGATGAAAAGCTGAAGAATATGCCAATGGTAGACCTGGTGATCGCAGATAACAGCATTTATCCTCAAAAAGGAAAAATGAGCATTGTAGACGGTCAGTTTGACAAAACTACAGGAGCTATTAGTGTTCGTGCCGTTTTCCCTAATGCACAGGGATCTTTAAGAACCGGAAATACAGGAAGAGTACGTATGCCTCAGATGCTTTCCAATGCCCTGATCATTCCACAGGAATCTACTTTTGAAATTCAGGACAAAACCTATGTATATATCTTAGGTAAAGACAACAAAGTAACCAGCAAGCCGATCAAAATCTCCGGAAAAACAGAAAACTACTACTTTATTTCTGAAGGAGTTGCTCCGGGAGAAAAAATCGTGTACACCGGAATCGGTGCTTTAAAGGATGGTGCTTCTGTAAAACCGAAAGCAATCTCTGCTGACAGCTTACTGAGAGCCAGACCTTTGTAATCTATTCCGAATACAGAAGACTTAAAAAAATAAACTTCTTATGTTAAAACAATTTATAGAAAGACCGGTACTTTCAACGGTCATCTCCATAATACTTTTATTACTGGGGGCTTTGTCCCTCTTTAATTTACCGATTGCCCTCTTTCCCGATATTGCTCCACCGAGCGTTCAGGTAACGGCTTTCTATCCTGGAGCTAATGCTGAGGTAGTTGCCCGTTCGGTAGCCACCCCTATTGAAGAAGCAGTGAACGGAGTGGAGAACATGACGTATATGACCTCCAATTCCAGTAATGATGGTACCATGACCCTGAGTGTTTATTTCAAACAGGGAGCTGATGCCGATAACGCTGCAGTAAACGTACAGAACAGGGTATCGAAAGCTATGAGCCAGCTTCCTCAGGAAGTGGTACAGGCGGGGATTTCCACACAGAAGGTTCAGAACAGTATGATTATGTTTATGGGACTTAGCAGTAATGATCCAAAACAATATGATGAACTTTTCTTACAGAATTATCTTAAAATCAACGTAATTCCACAGATACAGCGTATTCCGGGAGTAGCACAGGCTCAGGTTTTCGGAACGAGAGATTATTCCATGAGACTCTGGCTGAAACCGGACAGGCTCGCGGCTAACAATCTTTCTCCACAGGAAGTACTTGCGGCAGTTAAAGATCACAACCTTGAAGCTGCTCCGGGACGTTTGGGTCAGGGAAGTAAGGAAACTTACGAGTATATCCTTAAATACAAAGGAAAACTCAGCAAGAATGAAGATTACGAAAATATCGCCATTAAAGCGAACAATGACGGATCATTCTTAAGATTAAAAGATGTAGCAAGAGTAGAATTCGGTTCTTATACCTATACTGCGACCAACAGAGTAGACGGAAAACCGGTTGCCGGATTTGCTATTCTGCAGACTGCGGGTTCAAACGCGAATGAAATTTTAACTGAAATTGAAAAACAGGTTGATCAGATGAAAACGACCCTTCCAAAAGGGGTTGAGCCGATCATCATGTACAATTCTAAGGATTTCTTAGATGCTTCTATCCACCAGGTTGTTGAAACTTTGGTCATTGCATTTATTCTGGTATTTATAGTAGTATATATTTTCCTTCAGGATTTCAGATCTACATTGATTCCCGCTATTGCGGTACCGGTTGCGATTATCGGAACATTCTTCTTCCTGCAGCTGTTTGGTTTCAGCATCAACATGCTTACCCTGTTTGCATTGGTGCTCGCCATCGGTATTGTTGTGGATGATGCCATCGTTGTGGTGGAAGCCGTCCATTCCAAAATGGAACATACAGGAATGCCTGTAGATCAGGCAACAACGAACTCTATGAGTGAAATTTCCGGGGCTATTATTTCCATTACTCTGGTGATGTGTGCCGTATTTATTCCGGTAGGCTTCATGCAGGGTCCTGCAGGGGTTTTCTACAGACAGTTTGCTTTTACCCTGGTCATTGCCATCCTGATTTCTGCGGTGAACGCCTTAACATTAAGCCCGGCTTTATGTGCGATGTTCTTAAACGATCCTCAGGGAGAGCATGGAGAACACGGTCATAAAACAGGTTTTGGAGCAAGATTCTTCAACGCCTTCAATGTGGCCTTTAATAATATGACCCGAAAATATATCTACAGCCTTAAATTTTTGATTAAAAATAAATGGGTTGCGATAGGAGGATTAGTGGTCATTACCGCTGCAAGTGTTTTCTTAATTAAAAAAGCTCCGTCAGGATTTATTCCTACTGAAGATCAGGGATTCGTTCTTTATGCAGTTAACACCCCTCCGGGAAGTTCACTGGAAAGAACCCACAGAGCTACAGCACAGATTGACAAAATCATCAACGGTGAAAAAGCCACAAACCACCTTTGGGTAGCGGACGGAATGAACTTTATCAGTAATGCCAATGCTTCTCCTTATTCTGCAGGTTTCATTAAACTTAAAGATTATGATCAACGTGGCGAAATGAAAGATCCGGATCAGATCGCAGCTGCTCTGACAGGAAAAGTAAGCCAGGTGAAAGACGCAAACGCGTTCTTCTTCAATTTCCCAACAGTACAGGGATTTGGTAACGTTTCCGGTTTTGAGTTTATGCTTCAGGATAAAACAAACAGTTCTTTTGAACAGTTAGGAACAACAACACAGGCTTTCATTGGGGAACTTATGAAACGTCCGGAGATCGCCTTTGCCTTCACAACGTATGCAGCAGGAAACCCTCAGTATACTATTGATGTAGATGCTGACAAAGCCAATCAATTAGGGGTTTCTATTACAGAACTTATGCAGACAATGCAGATCTACTACGGAAGTAGTTTCGTTTCAGATTTCAACAGATTCGGAAAATATTACAGAGTAATGGCTCAGGCAGATATTCCTTACCGTACAGATATCAATTCTTTGGAAGGGATTTATGTAAAGAATAAATCTGGAGAAATGGTTCCGGCGAAAACACTGGTAACTTTAAAGAGAACGTTCGGACCTGAAACGGTAACAAGAAACAACCTGTTCAACGCGGTAACGATCAACGGAACTCCAAAACCCGGATACAGTACCGGAGATGCCATCAAAGCAGTAGAAGAAGTTGCGAAACAGTCACTTCCTAGAGGTTATGGCTACGAATGGACAGGAATCACACGTGAAGAGATAAAAACAGGTGGTCAAACAGTATTTGTTTTCCTTTTAAGCATCCTGTTTGTGTACTTCTTGTTAGCAGCTCAGTATGAAAGTTATATCCTTCCGTTTGCCATTATTCTGACGATTCCTACAGGGATATTCGGAGTGTTCGCTTTCACAGGATTAGCCGGAATTGATAATAACATTTACGTTCAGGTCGGACTCATAATGCTCGTCGGGCTATTGGCTAAAAATGCGATCCTGATTGTAGAATTTGCTGTCCAGAGAAGAAAAGCAGGCAAAAGCCTGATCGAATCTGCGCTGCAGGCTTCAAGATTACGTTTAAGACCGATCCTGATGACTTCTTTTGCCTTTATCGTGGGAATGCTTCCATTGGTGTGGACGCAGGGAGCTTCAGCAAAAGGTAACCATTCTATCGGATACAGTACAGTAGGAGGAATGCTTACAGGAGTAATATTCGGGATTTTCATCATCCCGGTAATGTATGTGATTTTCCAGTATCTGCATGAAAAAATGCCGAGCAGAAAAAATAAAAGACTTCAAAGACAGAAATTGGAAGAAGAACTTCTAACCACAGCTCATTAATATATATTGATATACAAAACTTTGAGACCCATAGAGAAGCAACTATTCAAACTAACATTATAAAAAAGCAAAGTATTCTCCTACTAAAGACCTCTTTGCTTTACCAAAAACCTCTCAAAGTTTTGTATCAATTTAAAGTCTATTTAAAACTATGAAAAGAATTAAGAATTTTATTCTAACACTTATATTGGCTTTAGGCGCGGTTTCGTGTGTGTCCAAACTGGCATTTACCGAACCTGACCTCCAGCTTCCGGAAAAGTTCCAGTACACGGCTACTGCTGATACAGCGAGTATTGCCAATCTGGAATGGAAACAGTTTTTCAGTGATCCTATTTTACAGGATTTGATTGAAAAAGGAATTAAAAATAACTATGATCTTCAGATTGCTTTAAAACAGGTAGCTTCTTCACAGGAGAAACTGAAACAGGCAAAATATCTTCAGTATCCTGATGTAGGTTTTACTGTTTCGGCACAAATTTCAAAACCTTCAGAAAACAGCATGAACGGGAAAAGTTTAAATTCATTTTTAGGCCAGAACCATGTTGAAGATTATAATGCAGCATTCAACCTTTCATGGGAAGCTGACATCTGGGGAAAAATCAAAAATCAACAGGAAGTTTCAAGAATGCAGTATCTGCAGACTTATGAAGCAACAAAAGCGGTACAGACTCAGGTTGTTGCAGCGATTGCCCAGGGATATTATAATTTATTAATGCTTGACAAGCAGATTCAGATCGCAAAATCAAATCTGGAATTAAGCACCAATACGCTTTCCATTACTGAAAAAATGTGGCAGAGTGGAGATACGACTTCTTTAGGTGTTCAGCAGGCAACAGCTCAGAAGCAATCTACAGAACTTCTGATTACTCAGTTGGAGCAAAATATTGCCATCCAGGAAAATGCTTTAAGTATTCTTGTGGGTGAAAATCCAAATAAAGTCAACAGAACGATTGAAATGTCTGACACTTCCCTTCCACAAAATATTTCAACAGGTCTTCCTGCAGCGATGGTAAGCCGTCGTCCGGATGTCCGTCAGCAGGAACTGGTTCTATTGGAATCCAATTCGATGGTAGGAATTGCGCAGGCTAATATGTATCCTGCTTTGAAAATTACAGCTAACGGAGGTGTAAATTCATTTAAAATTGACAACTGGTTTCAGATTCCGGCTTCTTTGTTCGGGTCTATTTTAGGCGGAATTACGCAGCCTATTTTCCAGAAGAGACAATTGAAAACGGATCTTAACGTAGCTAAAATCCAGCGAGAAAAAAACGTTCTGGCTTTCCGTCAGTCTGTTTTAAATGCAGTGGGTGAAGTTTCCGATGCTTTGGTTTCTAATGAAAGCTTAAAAGTTCAGGAGCAAAAAGCGACAGAACAGGTTACCACGTTGAAAAACGGAATAAAAAGTGCAGAAATGCTTTACAAAGGCGGCATGGCCAATTACCTGGAAGTGATTACAGCTCAGGGAAATTCTCTGCAGGCTGAACTGAATCTTGCGTCTGTAAAAAGACAGAGACTAAGCAGCATTGTAGATCTTTACAGAGCTCTTGGTGGCGGTTGGAAGTAGTAAATTTAATTATATTGTTTTTAGTGCGGTCTCTAATTCAGGGACCGCTTTTTTATTGGTAACCTTTGGAAAGAATCATACAAATTTGGCCGCGCAATCTTAGATATTAAGCCTGTCGTCAAAATTTAGAATTCAGTTCAAAATTTATTTTCAAACTGCTTAGAAATCCATTGAAGCAAATCTTCAAAATCTTTTTGTGAATACCCTAATGACAAATAGTGAATATCATCAGCCTTCCTGTACCATGTCAGCTGACGTTTCGCATATCTCCGGCTGTTTTTCTTAATCTCAGAAACAGCAAAATCAAGATCCCATTCTCCGTCAAAGTACCTGAATAATTCTGCATAACCAACAGTTTTCAAGGCTGTAAGATCTTTAAACTCTTCCAAACCTTCTGCTTCTGCCAGAAGTCCTTTCTCCATCATGATATCTACTCTCCTGTTGATCCTGTCATACAGATCTTCTCTTGGAGCTTCAATTCCAATACGAATCACATTGAAATCTCTGGAGTCCTGAGAAACCGCAATCTGCTCAGAATATTTTTTTCCGGTCTGCCAGATCACATCAATAGCGCGTAAAAGTCTTCGGTGATTATGAAAATCAACCACCTTAAAATATTCGGGATCGAGTTCTTTTAAAAGATTTTGAAGTTTTTCAATTCCGTCGGTATCAAGAATCTCCTGTAGTTTTTTCTGATTATTTTCATCAGCTTCAGGCAGATCATTTAAACCTTCAATAACAGCTTTTTCATACATCATACTCCCTCCGACCAAAATAACGGTATCATGATTCACAAAAAGTTCATTGAGTTTTTTCAAAGCATCCTCCTCATACTGTCCGATAGAATAATATTCCTGAACTGAAAGATTTCCAATAAAGTGATGAGGTGCTGAAGCCAGTTCTTCCTGTGACGGAGATGCTGTACCTATCTTCATTTCTTTAAAAAACTGACGGGAATCACAAGAAATAATTTCGGTACTGAAATGGTTCGCCAGATCAATTGCCAGTTTCGTTTTGCCAATTCCAGTAGGCCCTACAACAGAAATTAAATTTTTCATATGCAGGCTATTTATTTATTTTAATGGTCATAGGGAATCTAAATCTTCATGGGTGATTGTATTTTACAAATCACTGCGATTTCACAGTGCTAATTTAAATGTTTATCTTTGTACAACAATAAAAAACTATGATTTTATCAATGACCGGATTCGGCAGAGCCGAAGGTGTTTTTGAAGGGAAAAAGATTTCAATAGATATTAAATCATTGAACAGCAAAAGCTTTGATTTAAATATCAAAGTTCCTTTACGTTATAAAGAGAAAGAATTCGAGATCAGAAAAATTCTTAACGACAGAATTATCCGTGGAAAGGTAGACTGCTACATCAACCTGGAGAATCTGGAAGAATCCAATGATGTGAAAATCAACAGGAATCTAATTGATTCTTATATGAATGAACTTCGCAACATTGCCTCTGACGGTCCCGACTTTGAATACCTGAAAATGGCGGTAAGGCTTCCTGATGCAATCACTTCAAGACCCGACGAACTTACAGAAGGCGAATGGGAAGCTTTGGCAAAGATTGTTCACGCAGCTGTAGACCGTTTCGGAGAATTCAGAAAAACTGAAGGTAAGATATTACACGAAGAACTGGAAAGAAATGTCCAGAATATTGATAAATATCTTTCGGCTGTAATTCCTTTTGAAGAAGAAAGAATAGCTGCTGTAAAAGAACGTTATCAGAAAACTTTAAAAGAATTTGAAAACGTGGACGAAACACGTTTCTATCAGGAAATGGCTTATTTCACAGAAAAACTGGACGTTTCAGAAGAAAAAGTAAGACTTTCCCAGCATTTGAAATATTACAAAGAAGTAATGGATAATGAAGATTTCAACGGAAAAAAACTCGGTTTTATTTCCCAGGAAATTGGAAGAGAGATTAATACTTTAGGTTCAAAAGCCAATCATGCAGAAATCCAGAAGCTGGTAGTCATGATGAAAGATGATTTGGAAAAAATTAAAGAACAGACATTAAACGTATTATAAGTGACGAGGTAGAGTTACGGAGGATGATTTCGAGTAGATAGTTAGGCGGAATCACCACCCGAAACTCACCAACCGGAACCCCGAAACAAAAATGGATAAAGTAATCATATTTTCAGCACCGTCAGGAAGCGGAAAAACTACATTGGTAAAGCATTCTCTGGAAACATTTCCTGAACTGGCATTCTCAATTTCATGTACGACAAGACAGCCAAGAGGAAGTGAAGCCCACGCCGTGGATTATCATTTTTTAAGTCCTGATGAATTCAGACAGAAAATAGCCGAAGATGCCTTTGTGGAATATGAAGAAGTGTATACTGACAAATATTACGGTACTTTAAAATCTGAAGTGGAAAAAATCTGGAGTCAGGGAAAAGTGGTTATCTTTGATGTAGATGTAAAAGGAGGAATTTCTTTGAAAAAATATTTTGGAGAAAGAGCTCTTTCGATCTTCATTGAACCGCCTTCCATAGAAGAATTGGAACGAAGATTGATCTCCAGAAACACAGATGATGCAGAAACCATCAAAACCCGTGTAGCAAAGGCAGGAGAAGAAATGACCTTTGCGACAGAGTTTGACAGGATCGTTATTAATACCGATCTTGATGAAGCTAAAAAAGAAATAGAAAGTTTAATAAAAAATTTTATTGGGAATTAAGAGATGGAAGATGGAAGCCCGAAGATGGAAGTTTGGAAAATAATTACAATTCAAACTGCAGCATTCTAACTTCTAATTTCTGACTTCTAATTTCTGATGAACAAAAATTTGAGGTTGATATGAGTACCGAAACATTAGAAAAAGCTAAATCCGCGATTCCTGTAAGAGGATTTCTGGATATAAAAGATATAGCGATCCCTCAAGGAGAAGAATTAGTGAAAGCTATTCTGAAACTTAAAGAAGAAAAAAATGCTGTGATTCTTGCCCACTATTACCAGCCGGGAGAAATTCAGGATATTGCAGACTTCCTGGGTGATTCTCTGCAATTGGCAAGACAGGCCAAAGATACCAATGCAGACATGATTGTATTCTGTGGAGTACATTTTATGGCCGAAGCCGCTAAAATTCTGAATCCAACTAAGAAAGTAGTTCTTCCCGATACAATGGCAGGATGCTCTCTGGCAGACGGCTGTTCAGGAGAAGGCTTAAGAAAAATGCGGGAGCAGCATCCGAATGCATTAATTGCGACGTATATCAACTGTAATGCTGAAACGAAAGCTGAAAGCGATATCATTGTAACCAGCTCCAATGCTGAAACAGTAATCGAAGCTTTACCTACCGACAGACCGATTATATTTGCTCCTGATAAAAATTTAGGAAGATATCTATCTAAAAAAACAGGCCGTGATATGATCCTTTGGGACGGAAGCTGTATTGTACACGAAGCATTTTCTATGGAGAGAATTGCTCAGCAGCTTGCCGACAATCCTGATGCAAAAATGATTGCACACCCTGAAAGTGAAGAGGCTGTTCTTAAGCTTGCTCATTTTATAGGTTCCACTTCTGCCCTGTTGAATTTTGTAGAAAAAGATGACTGCCAGAAATTCATTATCGCTACCGAAGAAGGAATTCTTCACGAAATGAGAAAACGGGCACCGCATAAAGAACTGATTCCTGCTCTGGTTTTTGACGAAAGCTGTAATTGTTCAGAATGTTTTTACATGAAACGCAATACCATGGAAAAACTTTATCTGTGCATGAAATATGAACTTCCGGAAATCCTTATTGACGAAGAGCTTCGTTTAAGAGCACTGAAACCCATCGAGGCTATGCTGGACCTTTCAAAGTCTATCAAATAATGAAAAAAATATTTTTATTATCATTGCTGTTTGCTGCCCATCTTTATTTTTCTCAAAATCATAAAGAAACAGCAATCAAACAGGCAAATGAAATGAGAAATTATTTTATGGAAAAAAATTATAATGCCTACAGTAACTACGTTGATGATGGTATTATAAAAATGTTTGGTGACAAAAAGAAAATGATAAGTACATCAGTGGATGCCGTTAACAAAATGAGCAAATCCGGATATACTTTCAAAAAAGTTGATTTTTCTGAGGCGGATGATATAATCCATACTAAAAATGAACTGCAGACCGTAGTTCATCAAAAGATAGAAATGGAAACTCCAAATGGAAATGTTTTGGGTGATTACTATCTTATTGCTATTTCAAAAGACAATGGGAAATTTTGGAAATTTATAGATACCTCAGGAAAGGATATCGAATCTGTAAGGAAATTTTTTCCGAATGTAAGTCCTAAGCTTTATATTCCAAAGACAAAATTGACCCCTGCGAATTAATTTCAAAATCAGATCGGAAATTATAAAAGCACTGTTTTCACAGTGCTTTCTTTTTTATATAGGTCCTACGCAATAATAATCTACCCTAACCCGTAATTTACAGCATTCCGGCAAGGCATGAAAATCATCACAGGATCTTGGATAATCAGGTCCCGGTCCATAAGGACCCGGAGGACAGTTTTCGAAACATCCGTTTCCACCGTTAATTGATTTCAGATTTCCTCTGTTTAACTTTTTCAGATTTTTCATATTATTTATTTTTGATTAATAAATATAGGTTTTTATCCCTATCCTATGAAATATATAAAGCTAAAATTCAGAACAGCTCCTAAATACAAACCTGATCTGTAAAAAATTACAGCATGGGTGCATAGCAGATTCCGCCAGGTTTTCTCCAGCAGCCCCAAGCACCTCCTCCACGGAAACAGACAAAGGCTGCACCTCCGCAGGTTTCAATCTGAAAATCGGTAATCCCACCGCTGATCTTACTTTTTTGCTCTCTTGATAGCTTTTTTAAACTTTTCATATTAATTTTATTTTATCTCATAAATATAGCATTTAATCCCCATATGTTGAAATATTATATACATGAAAGACAATGTATTAAGATAGAAAAGTAAAACAGCAGAGATAAGAGATGTATAAGTCAGAAAAATAATTAATCCTACCTTCGTTACTTCTGTTTTTAAATCCCATAAATAATAACCGAAGCAAACGTATTCCATCTCTGCTCTTTCAGACAGAATTAGGTCAGTATAGGACCTACACAACCCACCTGCACAAGATACTGCCCCTTACAGCAGTCCGATACAGCATTATACTGCTGACAGCTGCGTGCCGCACCTGATCCCGGAGGGCCAAAAGTAGTTCCTGCTGGGTACGGACATCCACCAGGACACGCTGCTCCGTTAATCTTTTTCAATTGATCTTTTGATAATTTTTTCATAATAATTTGTTTTGAGATTGATATGATTTAGCTAATTACACCATAGGTGGGTAACAGATTCCACCGGGTTTTCTCCAACAGCCCCATGCACCACCTCCACGGAAACAGACATAGGCAGCTCCACCACATGTTTCAATCTGAAACTCGGTAAAACCACCATTGATCTTGCTTTTTTCTTCTCTCGAAAGTTTCTTTAAATTTCTCATTCTGAATTTATTTTGTTGTGTTTTCTAAGGTCTTACCATCCACCACCATCGGGATTAACTTCAAAGTCTTCACACCTCGATGCAGCAGGTATACATATCTTTCCCTTTTCACACCACTTGCGGTTTTTTCCACAATAAATATAAACAGGACCGTCAATTCCGGCTGCTCCCTTTACCGTTTTCAATTCGTCTCTTGAAAGTTTCTTTATATTGTTCATATTAATCTTTTTTACTTTTATGATCTATTTGAAAAACGCAGTTGCTATTCAATTCCTGTTGGAATTTTTCCACAATAGATCCCCTTCGGAATACATTTTTTCGAATACTCACACCATTCATGGGTGTAGATACATACACATGGAAACGGACCGCAGTCTATACCCGCTCCTCTTACGGTTTTCAATTCATTTCTCGATAGCTTTTTAAAATTTTTCATAATATTTGATTTTTACATTATTGGCTTCAAATAATTTATCACACCCAATGGATATACCAGACAAATATGAACTGTAAATCTTTCAAAACAAAACCAGAATTAGCAGATGTTGCCAAATAATAAGTAAGTGATCCATTTTGAATGATTACCGTGATCCTATCATAAAAAAGACTGCCATTTCAGGCAGTCTTGATCATTCTTTTTTCTTGAGTAATTTTTAATTTGATTTTTTTACAAAAGATTAACAGTCGTTAATTTTAATACTATTATCCCTCAAGAACCATGCAACTACCTGGAATCGAAGGATCATAAGGGAAAAGATAAAGACACACTTTACGACCTTTAAGATCCGTACATACAGCGCAGCCTTTTGGTCCACAATCACCATCAACATTGCAACTGTCTCCTACCCCTCCAATAATAGCTCTTAAATTTTCTCTGTTTAATTTTTTTGAATTTTTCATGGTTTATTTTTTTTAATTAGAATTCTAAATGTAACATTTTTAATCAATTACAGCAAATATATCTCTTAAAAAGGAAATATATTTTCTTATGTCAAAACTTGGTCGTTTCAAAATAATTTGTACATTTGTCCGATAAGAATGAGTTTATTAAGAAACATATCTGATATTTCTGCCCTGAAATTTTCTATTTCAGGAAGATCTTCTGTTTCTACATTCACAACTACAACAACTACCCCTTAGCGGGGTAAATTTTCATATATCATTTCCTGCACCCGTACTCTTTTTTTTAAAGAGTAATTACTTCATTATACTCCAACCTAAAATATACATAGGATGAAAATCTTAAAATTCGGTGGCACATCTGTCGCCAATGTCCGGAATATCCTTCTGGCAGAAAATATTATTAAAAAAGAATCTTTACAGAACAGGATTATTGTGGTTGTTTCAGCGCTGCACAGTGTAACAGACAACCTGATCAAAGCAGCTGAATATGCTTCTGTTAAAGATGAAAATTATATCCCGGTCATCAAAAATCTGGAACAAAAACATCTTGAACTGGTTAAAGAACTTATTCCTGTTTTAGCCCAAAGTTCATGGCTCAGCTTCGTTAAAAAACACTTTAACGACTTGGAAGATATTTACAGTGGAATCTTTGTCTTAGGTGAATTCACAGAAAAAATCCGAGACCGAATCACATCATACGGAGAATTTCTTTCTTCCAATATCATTGCGGCCCGGCTTCAGCACGAAGGGCTGGATTGTATTTGGATGAATTCTGCAGATCAGATCAAAACAGACAGTAATTTCACCCATGCAAAGGTGGATTTTGAAACTACTGAAAACCACTTAAAAAATTTCGCAGCCGATCATAAAAATCAGATCATCGTCGCTCCGGGCTTTATTGCCATGGATCAACATGGAAATGCCACAACATTAGGACGGGGTGGTTCTGATTATACCGCAGCAATCATTGCTGCAGCGCTTTCCGCTCACGAACTTCAGATATGGACCGATGTAAACGGTATGATGACCGCAGATCCAAGACTGGTTTCAAATGCTAAACCCATTCAGGAAATATCTTATCATGAAGCTATGGAACTTTCCCATTTCGGGGCTAAGGTACTCTATCCGCCATCCATACAGCCTGTAATGGCAAAAAATATCGACCTCAGAATCAAAAATACGTTTGATCCGGAAGCATATGGAACTTTGATTTCACATACTTTACCTAGGTCAGAACGTAAAGAGCAACAGTCTGCATCCGGAGTTTCCAATATGAGCCATATTGCTCTTCTTACTCTGGAAGGTAGTGGAATGGTTGGAATTCCCGGAATTTCCGCAAAACTATTTCAGTGTCTCAGTTTTGAAAAAATAAATGTTATTCTTATTACTCAGGGGTCGTCTGAACATTCGATTACCATAGCCGTAAATGAAAAAGAGATTTTTCATGCAGAGAATGCCGTAAATACATGTTTCGCAGATGATATAGAACTGCAGAGAATGTCTCCTGTACAGATAGAAACAGGTCTTTCAATTATTGCGCTGGTAGGGGAAAACATGAAAAACAGAAGTGGTATAAGTGCCAAAATGTTTGGATGTCTGGGCAATAACGGCATCAATATCAGAGCCATTGCTCAGGGATCTTCAGAAAGAAATATCAGCATTATGATCCTGGAAAAAGACACCAGAAAAGCGGTGAATATTCTTCACGAAGAATTTTTCGAATCTGAAGTCAAGCAGGTACACCTTTATCTCTGCGGAACAGGAAATGTAGGCTCAAAACTGGTTCAGCAGATCTACGAACAAAATGAGTACCTTATGAACAATCATTTGATCAACTTACGAATTGCAGGCATTTCCAACAGCCGGAAAATGCTTTTTTCAGATCAAGGAATTACGGAAAATGAATTCAGCAACTGGAGTGAAAATAGTGACGATGCATCCATCCATGGATTTGCGGAAGAGATCATCTCAAGAAATCTTCGGAATTCAGTATTTGTCGATGTGACTGCCAGTGCGGCGGTGCCAGATGTATATGAGAATTTATTAAAAAGAAGCATCAATATTGTCGCATGTAATAAAATCGCTGCAGCCTCAGATTTTGAACAGTATAAAACTTTAAAAAATACAGCCCGAAACCACCGTTGCAATTTTTACTTTGAAACCAATGTAGGTGCAGGACTTCCAGTTATCGGAACCATAAATGATCTGGTGAAAAGTGGAGATAAGATCACTTCTATTCAGGCTGTATTGAGCGGAACATTAAATTTTGTCTTTAACAATTATGACGGAAGCAGAACATTTTCTGAAGTGGTAGCGCAAGCTCAAAAAGAAGGTTATACAGAACCCGATCCACGTCTGGATCTTACAGGAACTGATGTTGCACGTAAAATTTTAATTTTAGCCAGAGAGGCGGGATATCATCTTCAGTTTGATGATATCGAAAACGAAAGTTTTCTGCCTCAAGAATGTCTTGAAGGAAGTGTAGAAAACTTCTATGTAAAGCTTATTGAGTATGAAGATTACTTTAAACGTTTACTGAATAATGCCCAAAAAGAAGGCAGAATCTTAAAATACACAGCTGAATTTAAAGATGGAAAAGCTAAGGTCGGACTGCAGCATGCTGCCCCGGACAGCGATTTGTATCATCTTTATGGTAAAGATAATATTGTCATTTTTAAAACTTTAAGATATTCTGAACAGCCTCTTGTCATTAAAGGCGCTGGTGCGGGAGCCGAAGTAACTGCCAGCGGTGTATTTGCTGATATTATCCGATCCATTTAAAATAAATTATATGAAAAAAATAAAAATAAAAGTTCCTGCAACCGTTGCCAATATGGTTTGTGGATTTGATATTCTGGGCATGGCCATCCATGAGCCTTATGATGAAATGGAGCTGAAATTACTGGACAGCCCTGAGATCATTATCAGACATGAAGATCATTTTGGACTTCCTGAAGATCCTTCCAAAAATGTAGCTGGTGTTGTTCTTCAGAATATTCAGCAGCATCTTCGACTGAAGAAAGGTTTTGAAGTGACAATCCGTAAACATATAAAACCGGGAAGCGGGCTCGGCTCCAGCGCGGCAAGTGCCGCCGGAGCCGCCTTTGGAGCCAATAAATTATTAGGAAATATTTTATCTGATAAAGAGTTGATTCATTTCGCCATGTTTGGGGAAGAGCTTGCTTCCGGTGTTCGTCATGCCGATAATATTGCCCCATGCATTTACGGTGGAATCACATTGGTAAAATCTACCTCTCCTATTGATATCATTCCATTGAATACACCAGATCTTTTTGTCGTTGCTGTACATCCGCAGGTAGAGGTCAAAACTTCTGATGCACGGCAGATCTTAAAGAAAAATATTCTGCTTAAAGATGCCGTAGAACAATGGGGAAATATTGCCGGATTAGTGGCAGGAATCCTCAAAAATGATATTCCTTTAATCGGACGGAGTTTAAATGATGTGATTATAGAACCTATACGCAGCATTCTGATCCCAAAATTTCACGAAATCAAATCGAAAAGCTTAGAAGCTGGTGCTTTGGGCGGTGGAATTTCAGGTTCGGGACCTTCTATTTTCATGCTGGCAGAAAAAAAAGAGACAGCAGAAAATATCGCCCGGATGATGAAGTCCGTTTATGATGAAATTGAGATTGAAAGTTTTGTATATGTCTCAAAAATAAATTCTTTAGGAATTGAGATTATTGAAGAGATAAATGATGAAAACCAGTAAATTAAAAACAATGAAATATTACAATTTAAAGGATAACAAAGAAGTCGTTAACTTCAAAACAGCCTCAATAAAAAGCCAGGGCAATCAAAAAGGATTATTTTTCCCTGAAAATATTCCACCATTGGATAAAGAGTTTATCCAAAATCTACAGCTATACAGCAACGAAGAGATTGCATTCAGATGTATGAAAGATTTTATTGGTGATGAAATTCCATCAGAGGTCTTAAAGAAAATTGCTGCTGAAACGGTGAGTTTTGATATACCTCTGAGAAAAATTAACGGGCAGATATCTATTTTAGAGCTCTTTCATGGACCAACGCTGGCTTTTAAAGATGTAGGGGCGAGATTTATGAGTCGCTGTCTTTCTTATTTTTTAAAGGACAACACTAAAAAAGTAACCGTTCTTGTGGCCACCTCCGGTGATACAGGAGGAGCTGTTGCTCATGGATTTTATAATGTCCCGGGAATCGATGTTGTAATTTTATATCCAGGAAACAAGGTGAGCAAAGTTCAGGAAAAACAGCTTACTGCTCTTGGTGGAAATATTTCAGCTTTAGAGGTTAATGGAAATTTTGATGACTGTCAGAATCTTGTGAAACAGGCTTTCTCGGATAAAAATATTAATTCTGAATTGTTTTTAACATCCGCCAATTCCATCAATATTGCACGCTGGCTCCCTCAGCAGATTTATTATGTATTAGCTTTAAAACAATGGCAGCAAAATGAAAGTACCAATCCTGTAATTTGTGTTCCAAGTGGAAATTTCGGGAATATCTGCGCAGGACTTCTCACATATTTCAGGGGGCTTCCTGTAGAACATTTTGTTGCTGCCTGTAATAAAAATGATGTGGTTTCTGATTATTTACAAACCCAACAATATCAGCCTAAGCAAGCTGTCGCAACGTTGTCCAATGCTATGGATGTTGGAGATCCAAGTAATTTCACAAGAATTCTGGAGCTCTTCAACCGACAGTTTAATGATCTGAAGAATATGATTTCAGCATACACTGTTGATGATGAATCGACGTTACTGACGATACAAGAGGTTTATCAAAAATATGGATACATCCTGGATCCTCACAGTGCGGTAGCCTACTCATCTCTTGAAAAATACCTGAATGAAAATCCCGGCAAGAAAGGATTTATACTTGGAACAGCCCATCCGGTAAAGTTCCCGGAAACGGTAGAAAAAGCAACCCAAATCTCTGTAAAGATTCCTGAAGCGTTAAAAGACCTGATGAAAAAGGATAAAAAAACTGTAAAAATTAATGCAGATTTTGAAGAATTAAAACGATTTTTGCTGAATAAAAACCACGGACAATGAGCAAGATCTTTCTTGAAGATGTAAAAATATATGCGTACCACGGTGTGCTTCCGGAAGAAAACATCATAGGAACTTACTATATTTTAAACGCAGAATTACATACCGATCTTTGGAAAGCTGCAGAAACAGACGATCTCAATGATACGATAAGCTATGCAGACATCAATGGAATTATTCATCGGGAAATGGCCATCAAATCAAAATTACTGGAACATGTGGCTGGAAGAATTACAATGAAAATTCATGAAGATTTTCCTCAAATATCATACATCAAATTAAAGATTACAAAAACCTCCCCTCCCATGCAGGGTGAAATGAAAGGAGCAAGCATTGAGCTGGAAAGAAGTTTCAAACCCGGTGATCTGTAAAATTTTTATTCTCACATAAAACATAAAGAAGTTGAAATCCATTAAATTATTATTTCTATTAAGTTTTGCAATTGTTTTCGGGCAGACTGCTGTTGACAATCAATCTGCTGTTTATAATTTCCCAAAGATTAAATCCAGCATTACAATGCCGATTACCATTCCTCTTTCTGAGATCAGTAAAATGATTAATGCCTCAGTGAAGGATCTGGTATTTCAGGACGACTCATATACGGATAACAATAATGATCAGTTTAAAGTAAAAGTTTGGAAAACCCGCCCCATCAGACTGGTTGGCGGAACCAGCCAAAACATTCTGATTGAAGTTCCTTTAAAAATTTGGGCAGAGAAAGGAATCGGCACATTAGGCGTCTATTCCTATCAGAACACTACCTTTGAAACGGTGATGTCCTTTAATACTACCATCAGCTTCAATAATAACTGGACAATTTCTACCAACACTCAGCCCAATGGCTTCCGATGGGTCACCAAACCTGTTCTGGATTATGGAAAAATACAGATTCCGATCACTTCACTGGTAGAAAAAAGCCTGAAAGAGCAACAAGGGAAGTTTGCCAAAACCATCGATCAGCAGATGGGTACCCAATTGAACTTTCAGCAGTATGCTGTAATGGCATGGAATGTTTTTTCACAGCCATTTAATATTTCGGAAGAATACAATACATGGCTGAAAATCAGCCCGGTTGGCGTCAATATCACTCCACTGAAATTCTATGGAAATGAGATCACTACGAACATCGGAATGGATATCTTTTCGGAAACGTTTACAGGAACAAAACCTGCTGCTTCATCAATGGTAAAGTCAGCGGGTAACTTTAACGTTATTCCTGTTTTACCGGACAAGTTTCTTCTTCAGACCACTGCCAATGTTCCTTTTTCTGAGGCAACAAATATTGCCAGAAACATGTTTATGAATAAAGAATATGACGTCAGGGGTTCTAAGGTGAAGATCAAAGACATCAGAGTTTACGGAGCCGACGGAAGAGTCATCATCGAAGCAGAAACAGAAGGCTATGTGAATGGAAAAGCCCTTATTTCCGGAATTCCTGTATATGATGAAACCAAAAGGAAAATCGTACTCTCCAATACCAAATTCAATCTGAGGACCGCTAATATTCTGCAGAAGACAGCTACCCTTCTTTTTAAAGGAAAAATCGTTAAAATGATCGAAGACGAATATGGAATCCCGACGCAGGACATTGAACTGGCTTCCAAAAAAAGTATCGAAGAAGCATTTAATAAGGAATACTATAAAGGCTTAAAAATGAACGGCAGGGTCTTTAATCTAAAACCAGGCAGCATTCTTTTAAACGAATCAGGAATCACGGCAGTCATTGAAACCAATGCAACTTTAAAACTAATTCTAAACGGAATTTAAATTAATAAAGACAGCCGGAGTGATATAAGAGTAATAAAAGTCAAAAACTATGTTGCTGAAAGACAATCAAAAGAAGAAATAAACAGCATTGGAACGAAAGAAATGATTTAAAAATTTTTGTTCATTAATAATTTTTGCTATATTTGCACACCTCAAAAATGGTAAAAATGGTACTTTGGCCGAGCGGCTAGGCAGTGGTCTGCAACACCATCTACAGCGGTTCGAATCCGCTAGGTACCTCTTAAAAACCTCTAATTATCTTGATCATAGATTTTTAGAGGTTTTTTCTTTAAAACCACTCCAATCTAAGCCATAAAAAAAATCCCGTTTAAACGGGATTAATTTCTATTTCTCAGGAAAATACTGAAATTTTATAATCGGAAAACCGTTAAAGTGTATGTTCTGGCTATATTTCCGTTATTGGTGATTGTATATGTAGAGCCGCCTGTCTTAACGATAGTGTAATCGAACTGGGTCGCTCCGCCTCCGTCAGCACAACCTAGTACATTGGCAAATTTAACACCCCAGCCTGATGAAGTTCCAGCCCCTCCGGCTGAACTTGTTACAACCCCTACCTTATCTCTTGCAACTGCACTTAGATACCCTAGTGACATATCAGAATACATGTATGTAGAAATCATTGTTCTTCCGCATGCATTCCCTGATCTAACGATCAACATCCCTGCAGGAATATTGATTGTAGATGGTATTGTAACAGTGCCAGCTGCTCCAGCTGCTATACTCGCACTGTTTATAGAGTAACTGTATTTTGCTGTTGTTACATCACCACTAGCCTCACTTCTGATCAATATATCATGATCTGCAGGAACCTGGCGGATCAAATTCTGAATACGAAGACTCTGAGCCCCCGCATCTGCATCCAGTTTTCTTTGTGGTGCCGTATTTCCAATCCCCACATTTCCGGATGCTGTAATGATAAAATCATTAATCTGCTGCCCTGATGTAGGAACTCCAGAAACAAGATTATCTTTTGCGCCATCCACATGAAGTATTCCCTGCGGATTTGACGTGCCAATACCTATTTGCGCATAACTACAAAAAGATATGAGTATATAAAGTATTATATATAATTTCTTCATAATTTTATTTTTTCTTGTGAAAATCAGAAACCTTTGATTTCATTCAATATATTGCAACAGAAAAAAATCTTATCAAAATATTTCCCAACTGAGACACCTATATTTGAAAGAGCGTTCTGCTGAAACCAAAACCCTATAAACGGAACATTGTCAGCACATAGGTTCGTGCCACATTTCCATTATTAACAATCAAATAACTGCTCGCTGTAGGCTTTGAAACAGTATAATCGAATTGAGTTTCATTTCCCGTAGTACATGCTGCAGTCCCTGGAAATTTTACAGACCAGATTCCTGAACCTGCGCCACTGCCAGGTATAGGAGCAATCACAGGAGCTCCCACTTTATCACCTGCAATTGCTGTTGCATATCCAAGAGAAATATCTGAATAAATAAAATTGGTAATCATATTTATTCCACATGAATTACTTGTTTTAACGACCAGCATTCCGTTCGGAATACTTGCGTTGGCAGGAACCGTAAGAGTTCCATTGGCTCCAGGCTGTACAGTAATATTAGCGGTATAGACATATCGTGTTGCCACCACATCGCCATTAGCTGTATTGATTGTAAGAAAGTCATGGTCGGCAGGAAGTTGCTGAGGCAGATTTCTAATTCTTAGACTGGCATTGTTCGCATCAATATCCAGCTTTTTTTGCGGAACTATAGTCCCTATCCCTACGTTTCCAGCAGAAGTAACAACAAAGTCATTCAGCTGTTGTGCTGCCGTAGGCACTCCTGTTAAAGGGTTATCCTTTCCTCCATCCACATGATATACAGTCTGTGGATTCGAGGTGTTAATGCCAACCTGAGCAAAGCTCAGTACAGAGGCAAACATGTAAAAAATCGAAAAATTTCTTTTCATAAATTTATTTATTAAAAGTTTGTTTTTTATTTGTGTGTTTATTTTCTGAAACAGTAAAATTATTATGTATCTGTCATTTTGTATATTATGCTATTAAATTAAGACAAAATCATATATAAAAATAATTTACCCCAATAAATATCTTACTTATTTATTTATAAAAAAAAACGATCTATACCCTAATCTAAATCCTTAGCCATCAAACGGTTGTTTTTTAAGTGCAATCAATTACCAATAAGTATTCATTAACTATTCAATATTTCATCTTTATTACCAGGCCAAAAAAAAACTTCCCATTGAGGGAAGAATTGTAAGTACTAAAAACTGGAACTGAATAATAAACAGGGCTAAAGTAATGGACATTCAGCCGATATCTTATGACCTGGATCATAAAGTCCGGTATTCTACATAAAATTCTGATCAAGGAGCTATTCCAACGCATATTTCATTCTATGTCTAATGATTAATCGTTTCTCTGAAACCATTTGGAATAAGGCCTGCTCCTGGATTAAAACATTTCGTATTAGTAAGTTCATTAATCCCTAAGTTATCCGCAATTTCACTGATAAAGAATTCTTCGTTGACAAGATTTCTCCTGATCTCCCGGATCATTCTTTCCATCAGTCAGTTTTCCGGGTCAGTTTGTATATTTCAAAGACTTCTTTTTTTATTGAACAATAGATATGATGATGGTAAAACGGATAGAAATGATAACAACACGAACGCTTACAAAAAAAATCCCCAGATTGCTCCGGGGATAAAAACTAATAACCATGAAAACTCAAATTAAACATGAGTTGCTTGATACATTGAAAAATCGTACCAAAAATGTAAAAAGTCTGAAAATAAATTATATTTTTAAAAAAAGAATTTTTCACTCACGATATTTTTTCTGATGCTAGTATTTCATGATTCCTCTCTATTGCTTCATTGATAAGCATTGACGCGGATTTTTTATTCGCATCACATTGAAATAATATCATTTTTCACAAAACATGATATTAGTCATTTGAAAATATTCTTAATTTCAATTATTTTTAATTTGATCTAAAATTTTCTTTCCATTTTCATTATCAGGATTTAATTCTATTGATTTTTTATACATTTCAATCCCTTTATTTTTATCGCCTGTTTTTAACAGTACTTCGCCATAGCTGTCATAAACATTCCAGCTGTCCGGAAACAAATACACGTTGAGTTTAAAAATTTCTAGAGCCTCTTTCTTATGATTCGTAGTCATCATTCGATAAGCCCAGTTATTAAGCTCAACTTCCTGAGGATTAAAATCAGGATTTGCTTTTTTCTCTTTCTTAACGAAATCTATTGCATTTCCGTATCCAATTTTTTGCAGATTCTTTCTGAGATTAGTCAAAGGATCCGCTTTTATAATTCCCGGAATATAACATCCCGCAATTTCCTCAATAAAATCTTCCGGAGAGCTTCCCCCTAAATTTGTTAACACAATTACAGATAAATTATCATCCGGATATACCAGCACAGCAGATCTATTTCCTCCAGACATTCCTATTGCTTTGTGGCTCTTGCGAAGTTTTGCTATTCCCCAGCCCCGCACCCAGTTAGTAGGTGTCCCGTTATTGAATGTACCTGGTGACCACATCAGATCTAAAGTGGAAGAATTACGAAAAATTTTACCTTTTTGTAAGGCAATCAGCCAATTGCCAATATCCTCTGCAGTACTGTTAAGACCGCCTGACGTACGGCTAAAATCCGGAAATTCATAATAATTATTTGTCAGCCTATCCTCATTTACTTTTTTCCCGTCAAAAAAACTTCTGTAGCTGTAAGAAGGTGCATAATGAGGAATCACATCTCTTGAATCTCCGAATAAAGTATTCTTTAAATGGGCCACTTTAAATTGTTTCTCTTCAAAAAAATTCACAAATGACTGATGGGTGAGCTTGTCAATAATCTTACCTAGTACATAATAATTGGTTTGATTATAACTGAACTGTTCTCCAGTTTTAGAGTCTAAAGGAATGGTTTTCAATTTCTCCCAAATAACATGTTCCGTTTTTAACGGTCCGACATTCCCTGTAACAGGATCAAAAAGCTGTAAAATATCCGGTAATCCGGAAATATGAGTTAACAACTGATCAACCGTTATTTTTTGCCATTCGGCCGGCAGATCATTTAAATAGGTACTGATCGGAGCATTTAAATTCATTTCCCCCTGTTCCACCAATTGCATTACAGCAACCCCTGTAAAAATTTTTGTATTTGAATTAAGGGGAAAAACGGTAGTATTATTTACAGGAATGTGATCCTGCACATTTGAAAGTCCATAGGATTTGTTTGAAACAATTTTCCCGTTTTGAACGACAGCAATTTGTAATCCGGGAATTCGTCTTATCTTCATTTCCCTGTTGATAATTTCGTCTACACCGGCATTTATACTTTGAGCAAAAGATGATAAAGAGACCATTAATGACATTAGTAAAAAGTAAATTTTCATATCTTAATTTTATATATATAAAACAACTGACAATAAAATCTATTACACACACCATTAATCTCAGTGATATACTTTTAGAATTAAAGAAATGTTCTGTTAAAATATATTTTCAATAATGGAATTTCGTTATTAAAAACAGAACAAAAAAAATCCCCAGATTGCTCTGGGGATAAAAACTAATAACCATGAAAACTCAAATTAAACATGAGTTGCTTGATATATTGAAAAATCGTGCCAAAACTTTTCACTGATAAAAAATACTTACAGCTGATTTTAAAGTGATCATTTACAAAAAAGGTCCGGAGATAAAATTGGATTCCTTATACAAAAATTAAAATCCTCAGTAGAATGGGAAGTTAACGCATGGTTTTTAAAGTGGCAAAACAAAATAAACATCAATTATTTATTCAGTGATTATACAATAATTCACTATATACACATGACTAAAGTCATATTTTACCCACATTCCTCTCGTCTGTGTATTACACTTTAGACATTTAAAAGAGACTTCCTTGAAAAATTTAACTTTTACCAACCTGGTGTGTTATGACATACTAGCCATAACAAAAAAAGCCCCCTATTGGAGGCCTCAAAAAAACACAAATGATGAAAAAATTTTTGTAACTTATAATTAATGTTATCTATCTTTTAATTCTATACCAAAATTAGGATATTTTAATCTTACAATTTTATGAGTTCAGTCATAAAAGGCACTCTTTGCTCTACTTTTTACCAAAAAATCTATTTTCAAAATTTAGAATTAATACACCTACTTTCGATAAGTGATATCAAATCCTACCACACAAAAGTTATTGTAAACTTTATTTTATACACCAGATTTTAATTTAGATGGATTTATTTTATCTCAAATATGATAATTAAAAAAAATAATCAACATCACACAATTATTATGTTAAATAACATCCAATTTCTTCTAATCAAAGATCATCAACACTTTATAATATTTACATGTATAATCCATTATCTTCCATTTTCTTCTATCATAAATCCATAAAATAAGAAAAATATATCAAATACACCATGATCCAGATCATATTTTTTTTATATTTTATTTTTTAGTTTTACATAAAGTTTAATTCAATAAAACGTGATAAAATTCTCTATACTTATAGCCAATTATAACAATGGTAAGTACTTTAGAGACTGCTATAACTCGTTGATCAGCCAAACTTATCAGAACTGGGAAGTTATAATTGTTGATGACGCATCTACGGACAATTCGGTAGAGGTCATTAAAAGTATTGTCGAAAATGATCACCGTTTCAAAATCTACCATAATACTTCTAATCAGGGCTGTGGCTATACAAAGAGAGAATGCATGAAATATGCAGAAGGAGAAATATGCGCCTATCTTGATCCAGATGATGCTTTATATCCGGACGCTCTGCAGAAGACAGTACAGGAGTTTGATAAAAGTGATATTACAGCAGCCTATTCCCAGATGATGCTGTGTGATGAAAATCTTAATCCTGATAAAGTATTTGCAAGTACCAAACAGATTTACAACAACAGATATTTTTTCAACTGTCCTACTCAGTTTGCCCATTTTTTCACCTTCAAAAAAGAAACTTACCTGAAAACTTCCGGCATCAATCCCAATTTGAAAAGTGCTGTAGATCAGGATCTCTATCTGAAGATCCTTGAACATGGAAGCGTAAAATACATCAAAGAACCTTTGTATCTTTATCGATTACACTCCAACGGTATTTCCCAGCAAAACTTCAAACAAAATGCTAAAGAGTCTTTTGCCAGAGTAATCCATGAAACGATGAAAAGAAGAGGAATAAGGACTATCAATAACCAGGCTGTTCCAGAGTTGTATACCAATCCACAGGAGATATACCGGCTCCTGAACTATCAGACCCACAGACTCCACCGGCTGATTAATAAAGTAAAAATAACTTTCAATATATAATTAGAGCTTCTCAGTAATGGGAAGCTTTTTTAATTCTCCATTTTCAAAAATGCATGCTGACAGAATGATAATAATTTGCGGCAGGTAGAAGTTCAGTTGCATTCTTTTTTTGACAGAAATAAAAAAGCCTCCAATTCAGGAAGCTTAAAAACACAAATGATGAAAAAATCTATTTAGAAAAATCCAAATAGAATTTGTTGAAAGTACATCTCTTAATATCTTTTTCTGCTGTACTTTTTCCAGTAAGGAATCACTCTGCCCAGGTAACGGGAATATATACTGTAATATATCCTTCTGCATCAATCTGGGCATCTGATACAGTCCCTGTTACTGACCCATAACCAGTCCATCCTCCCTGTCCCTGCATAGCTGAGAATCTATATGTTCCTGCAGGAATTCCCTCATAATATCCGGGAAGTGTCTGGAAACCTCCGCTATAATAAGTGTCATACACCTCTCCTGTAACTGTATTTTCAGCCAGAAAACTTCCTACATCGTGATTTCCTGAAAGTGTTTTGGTGCCATCTAAAGAAACCAGCCCAAACCTGATCTTATACGTTTTCGTTTTAGAAGCTTCTTTGGCTACTTCCGAGTTTACGTTAGGCTGTACATCTGCCATCAGATCATTATTGGAAGAACAAGAGAAAGCCGCAACCGACAAAGCTGCAAAAGCCATCGTTTTTAAAATTGATATTTTCATATTAAAGTAATTTGGTATTTCAAAAGTAACCAATTCGTATGAACTGAATAAAAACGTGCAATGAACTAAAAATTACATTCTAAGCCCTAACCATAGACGAAAAGGCCATAACCAACCCCCGATAAAAAAGAGAAATTATATTAAAATATGTTACTTTAACACTTCTTAACTAAATTTTGGCTTCATAATTGGAAATATACAGACAGTTGCTGCCGTTTGGCTAAGACTACTTATTAAAATTTGAATTATGAGAAAGATAGTATTAGCAGGTTTTTTATCCGTCTTTTTAATGACGGCCTGCAAGAAAGACGACAGGACAGCTGAAAAATCACTGGAAGAGCAGAAACTTGAATTTCAGGCCAGACAGCTTGATATAGAAAAACAAAAGCTGGCCATTGAGAAAGAAAAATTAGTGTATGAAGCACAGAAAAAAGTTGACAGCATCTCAGAAAGTAAAAAATCAAAAGCCGCTGCAGCCAACAATGCAAAGCCTCAGATCATAAGAGAAACGAAAACAGTATATAGAGACAGAGGATCCAATTCCAATTCCGGAGGCGGGAATTATGCAGATAACGGAAACAGTTCTTCACAGGGAACTACTCAAAAGAAAAAAGGATGGAGTAAAGCCGCTAAAGGAACTGCTATTGGTGCTGTAGGTGGTGCCGCTTTAGGAGCCATTGTAGCTAAGAAAAACAGAGGTCTTGGAGCCGTGATTGGTGGTGTAGTTGGAGGTGCAACCGGTTATACGATCGGTAGAGCTGGTGACAGAAAAGACGGACGAGTTCAGCCGCGTAATTAATATTTTCACGATAACATTTAAAGATTGCTTATTTTTAGGCAATCTTTTTTTATGGTGCTACTCTTACTTTCTTCGGTACTTATTCTTTCAGTCCTGTCAGGCTGGGGGAAAATCATGGAAAGCATCTTTGGCTTTTTTTTCCACGGAATTTCCGGCATGATCTTAACCGGAATATTAGGACTAAGCCTTATCTGGACAGTGCTCGCCTTTTTTGTTCCTATTAATATATATGTAGAGATCCCTTTTATAACTCTGGGAATTTTCTATTTTTTCAAAAAGAAGCTGTATTTGGAATTTTATCGTTTTTCGAAAAAAGATTCTATTTTGACAGCCTGTATTTCATTGGCCATTTTATACAGCAGTTCATTCTATCCTTATATATTGGACCATTTCGGATATTATGTTCCTACGATCAAATGGCTTACAGAATATGGTTTGGTGAAAGGCATTTCCAATCTGGATCTTACCTTGGGACAAATGTCGGTATGGCATATTTTCCAGGCAGGTTTTTCAGGTTTTTCGGATCCTTTTTTAAGGATCAATGCTATCCTGCTGATCGTTTATACTCTTTATATCTTTGAAAGAAAAAGTTGGGTACAACTATGTTTCATTCCAGTACTGCTGCTTTTCTCACAGTCACCAAGTCCTGACCTTCCTGTTATCACCTTATCCTTAATTATTTTAAACGAGATCATAACAGGCAATAAAAACATCGGTCTCCTTTTCACTTTTGCTGTTTTTATTTTTTCCATAAAGCCTACCATGATATGGCTTCCATTACTGATTTTCCTTTGTTCAGTCTTAATTTTTAAACCGAATTATAAAAACCTGATTCCCGGAGTCATCATTCTTATTTTATTCTTCATAAAGAATCTATGGACATTTGGATATCCTCTATTTCCAATTGCCATAGGTGATCTTGGATTCGGCTGGAGACCTAATTCAGAAGTATTAAAAATTTCTTCACAATATGCTGTTCAAAAAACATATGATATGCAGTATACTTATGAGGAAATACAAAATTTCTCTGCATATGAAGCTGTTAAAAAATGGTTGACGCTGGAAGGAATTAAATCAAAGATTAATATTCTTTTCATATTAAGCCTGGCTCTGTTTTCAGTTTTCACTTGTATAAAAAAGAAAAAGATCATTTCGCTGATCTGTATCTCATTATTGATAAAAAGTATGCTTGTACTGTCTTTTTCTGCGCAGTATCGTTTTTTTATCGATGTATTTTTTGTGATATTCTTTGTTCTGTTCTCTCACTTTAGTAAAAAAAAGTCACTTTCTTTCTTCACAGTTTTAAGTGTATTGATCATTGGAATTTTAAGCTTTCCTGAATTAATCCGTGATTATATCCCAAGTTTCAAGCCTGGAAATTTCATGACCGGATTAAAAAAAGAGCAACTGTACAAGCCATCAGCTTACCAATACAATAAATTTGAAACCGCCCAAGTAGGAAACTTAAAATTCAATATATCAACAGATTATCCGTTTAATTTTGACACTCCCCTTCCTGCAATTTCATCTGGTTATATCGTCGATGATATTGAGGCGGAAATTTTCCCACAACAAATTGATGCAAAAAATATAAAAAAAGGATTCATTTGGAAAAACCTGACGCCGCTGCAAAAAAGAGAAGCAGAGAAGGTTATGAATAATATCAAAAACACTGATAAATAGAACAAATCCAGAAACTTTATTATCTGGAGAAAAATAGGTAATTTTGTATCATGTTCAACACATTAGGTAATCTTCTCAGTCTTACAACATTTGGAGAAAGTCACGGCGTGGCTTACGGCGGTATCATCAATAATTTTCCGGCAGGATTAACGGTAGATTTCGAAAAAATTCAATATGAATTGGATCGTAGAAAACCGGGACAGTCTGCGATTGTCACTCAAAGAAAAGAAAGTGACACAGTAAAGTTCCTATCAGGAATTTTTGAAGGAAAAACGACAGGCACCCCAATCGGTTTTATCATAGAAAATGAAAATCAGAAATCTAAGGACTATGATCATATCGCAGATTCATATCGTCCAAGTCATGCAGATTTCACTTATGACCAAAAATTTGGGATAAGAGACTATCGCGGAGGAGGAAAATCATCTGCAAGGGAAACCATCAACTGGGTCGTTGCCGGGGCTCTGGCTAAACAGCTTTTGTCTGGCATCGAGATCAATGCCTACGTTTCTTCTGTAGGAGATATTTTCTGTGAAAAACCTTATCAGGCGCTGGATTTTTCGAAAACTGAAAGCAATGATGTACGTTGTCCTGATGCGGAAACTGCTGAAAAAATGATCGAAAGAATTAAAGAGATCAAGAAAGAAGGCAATACCATCGGAGGAACTGTTACTTGCGTCATCAAAAATGTTCCTGTAGGAATAGGAGAACCGATATTTTCAAAACTTCAGGCCGAACTTGGCAAAGCAATGCTGAATATCAATGCCTGCAAAGGATTTGAATACGGAAGCGGTTTCTGTGGTGCTAAAATGACAGGAAAAGAGCACAACGATGCTTTCAATACAGATTTTACCACAAAATCCAATCTCTCGGGAGGTATTCAGGGAGGTATTTCCAATGGAATGGATATTTATTTCCGCGCTGCATTCAAGCCTGTAGCTACTATTTTAAGACCTCAGGACAGTGTGGACAAATATGGTAATCCAGTCGTTGTGGAAGGAAAAGGACGCCACGACCCATGTGTAGTGCCGAGAGCGGTTCCTGTTGTGGAAAGCCTTGCAGCATTTGTACTGGCTGATCTGTTTTTGATCAACAAAACAAGAAACATTAATAATTTTTAATATAAATATTTTTAGTAATGAAAAATTACTGGGATCAGGGAATTTCTTTTGAAGAATATATCCGAATCGGAAGAGAAAGATTAGAAAATCCTTCCAACCAACTGGAAACCGAATACAAACAATACTACGAACTCGGGCTTCAGAGAATGGACAGAACACTTAAAAAGTATGTCCCGAATGAAGAGCAGCTTACAGAATTAGCCACTAAAAATTTTGATGGAAAGATTCTGATTATTTCAGAAGCATGGTGTGGTGATGCCAGCGCTACAGTTCCCGCTCTTGTTACTTTTTTCGAAGGGCACAACGAAGTAAGAATTTTCCTGAGAGATAATGATAAAAGCCTGATCAGTCAGTTTATGACAAACGGTACGGAGTCTATCCCTAAAGTGATCATCCTGGACAAAGATTTCAATGTAAAGAATTCATGGGGACCCCGTCCTAAATTCGGTCACGAATTATTATTGAAACATAAAGCAGATCCTGAGGCTTATCCAAAAGATAATTTTTACAATGATCTTCAAATGTATTATGCTAAAAACAGAGGTAAAGATGCTGTTCAGGAGATTTTAGAATTATTATAGCTATACATTTGAATTCCATCCTGGAAAAAATAACAGTAAAGATCAACGCATGAAAAAGAATATCATTTATCTTGTCCTTATCATCATTATCGGTATAATAGCTTTTGTTCCGGGAGTAAAAGAATATCTTAGAGATCAGTTTTTCCCGATCGCTACGATTGAGAATGCTGTACATGTAAGTGAAGAAGATTATGACATTGAGCTTAAAGGAATCAATGCACCAAGTACCAATCTTAAAAACTTCAAAAACAAGCCTATTTTCCTTAATTTCTGGGGAACCTGGTGTCCTCCGTGCAGGAAAGAGTGGCCCACTATCCAAAAGCTGTATGATTCCAGAAAAGGAAATGTAGATTTTATTCTGATTGCGATGAATGATCAGGAAGATGCGGTAAGAAAGTTCTTAAAAGAAAATAACTATACCGTTCCGGTATATATTGCACAAAGTCCCATTTCTGAAAAAATTCTTCCAAAAGTATTCCCTACAACTTTCCTTATTGATCAGCATGGCAGAATCATCATTAAGGAGGATGCCTACAGAGATTGGAACACAGAAACCGTACATCAGTTTATCGATAATATCATCAAGTAATTTTTTTTAACTAAATTTTATAGTTTATTGGTATAAAAATTGCGAAATTTACTACATTGAAAAATTTATTAAACTAAACACAAAATGAAATATTCAAAATTGAATCTTGCAAAAGAAGCCATCAGCCATAAGGGCTTTGTAAAAAAAATCCCTGATATTTTCAGAATGGTAAAATTATGGAGAAAAGGAGAATACCCGATGAGATCCATCGATATCATCCTTCCTCTTCTGGGAATTTTATATGTCATCTCTCCTATAGACCTGCTTCCGGAATTTGCGGTTCCTGTTTTAGGAGTAATGGATGATTTGGCGGTATTATCACTTACGATTCCGAAGCTTATTAAAGAAGTGGATAAATTCTTACTTTGGGAAGCTGAACAAAGACTGAGCGGCACTAAAATTATCGATGCAGAAATTGTAAAATAATAATTTACAGAAATATTTTTAAACCATTCCAAAACATTTTGGGATGGTTTTTTATTGACAAATGACTGATAAATTTTTAAGCCTTATTTCAAATCATTAAATTTGCAGTATCTAATAAAAAATAATGGAAAGTAAAAAAGAATTTTTCTTAGAGTGCTACAAGCTGGGCATTATCAAATTTGGAAGGTTTACCCTAAAAAGTGGTATCGAAAGTCCATTCTATGTAGACCTGAGACCTTTGGCTTCAGATCCTAAAATTTTAAAAAATCTGGCGAATTATTTACTGGAAATGCTTCCATTGGATAATTTTGATTTAATCTGCGGAGTGCCTTATGCAGCGCTTCCGATGGCTACTGCAATGTCTTTGGAAAGTTATATTCCATTAATTATTAAAAGAAAAGAAGCAAAAAGCTACGGAACTAAAAAACTGATCGAAGGAATTTACCAGAAAGGACAAAACTGTCTTTTGGTTGAAGATGTGATCACTTCCGGAAAGTCTCTTGTTGAAACCATCGCAGAGGTAGAACAGGAAGATCTTAAAGTGGCTGATATTGTTGTTGTTCTGGACAGAGAGCAAGGCGGGAAACAACTGCTGGAAAGTAAAGGATACAAAGTTCATACACTTTTCAATATTTCAGAAGTATGTACTATTCTTCAGGAGAACGGAGAACTTTCTGAAGAAGAAGTGAAAAGAATCCAGGATTTTCTACAGGGAAATCATATTCAGTTTGAAGAAAAGACGAGAAACTCTTACGAACAGAAGCTTCAGAATGCTCAGCATTCGGTTTCTAAAAAATTACTGGAAACAGCTTTAGCAAAAAAATCAAATCTCATCGCATCTGCTGATGTTACTACAACGCAGGAATTACTTGCTCTTGCAGAAAAAGTAGGGCCTCATATTATTGCATTAAAAACACATATTGATATCATTTCGGATTTTGAATATGATAAAACAATTGTTCCATTAAAAGCTTTAGCAGAAAAACATCAGTTCCTGTTGATGGAGGATAGAAAATTTGCAGATATCGGTAATACGCAAGAACTTCAGTTCACAAGCGGAGTATTTAAAATTACAGACTGGGCAGATTTTGTAACTTCACAGGTAATTGGAGGTTTTGAATCTTTAGACTGCTTTAAAAATGTAGGTGTAGTCGCTATTGTAGGAATGTCTTCTAAAGGTACGCTAACGACTGCCAGTTATCGTGAAGAGGCCCTGAAAGTAGCATTATCTCATCCCAATGTGATCGGTGGTGTAGCACAGAACCAGATCCCTGAAGAGCTCCTGCTTTTCACTCCGGGGGTCAATCTTGCAGATTCAGGAGATGGAAAAGGACAGCAATACAATACCCCAGAGCACGTTTTCAAAATGCTTCACTCCGACTTCATCATTGTAGGAAGGGGAATTTACAAATCTGATGATCCTGAAACTGCTGCCATTACCTACAAAAATGAAGGATGGAATGCGTATGTTAATTCTTTGCAAAAAAACGCTGTCCAAGGCTAAAACCCTGTTGAATATATTCAAAATAAGTTTATATTTGGGCTTTATCACAGGATATTGAAAAAGATCACCACATGCCTTGTTTTGTTTTGGGGAATTGTACAGGTTTCTGGACAAAAAGACAGCATATATATTGAAGCCAAATTATCAGCGGACAGAAAAACGCTGGCAGTAAATCAGGAGATTGTGTATTACAATAATTCCGATAAAGACCTGCACTCGGTGAAGCTTCTCAATTGGGTTTCTGCTTATAACAAAAGAGGAACATCATTGGTCTACAGAAAATTGGAAGACAGAAGCAGCGATTTACATTTTGCAAAACCGGAACAGCTTGGTCAGCTTCTGGATTTGGAGGTCAAAAACCAGGTACAGCAAACTGTTCCAGTGAATTCAACGGCAGATGAAAATCTTTTTATTCCTTTGACAGAGGCTTTGAAGCCTGGCCAAAGTATCAAATTACAGCTTCAGTACAGAATGTCGCTCCCTGACAAAAAATTCACGGGTTACGGTACATCTGATCAACTGACAGCTTTAAAATATTTCTTTATTGTTCCGGATCATTTTGATCCGGACAATATTTCCAAAAGAAATTATCATGACATTGAAGAATCAGTAAGCTTTAATACGTTCTGGACCGTTAATTTTGATCTTCCCCCCAACAGTTTTATAGAAGGTAATATCCCACAGATCCAGATGAATTCATTTAGAGGCTACCTTGATTCTGACCCTGAATTTATAATCGCACAAAACAGCCTGCCTTCCATCAAGGTAAATGTGGACGGCTCAGATACCGAAATTAAGTTCGGTTATACTCTAAAACCGGAAGAAAAACAAAATCTTGAATTCTACCTGCCTTTGCATTTAAAATTCATGAAAGAAAAGATAGGATTCCTTCCCAAAAACCTCTTTATTTCTGAGAAGTTCAGATCATCTGAAGATTTCTTTGGGAATAATGATATCACCTTTTGGAAATTCAGATTTCAACTCTTTACCGACGCTGAAAAAACGGATCTTGATTACTTCGGAATAATCGCAAAAAAAATCCTTGATGAAAGTATTATTGCGGATAAACAAAAGAATCATTGGTTTAAAAACGGTTTAAAATCGTATCTCGAAATCCAATATCTTCAGAAATTTTACAAAGAGACTAAATTATTGGGTAATTTACCTGAAACAAGTATTTTCGGAGTAAAGCCTCTTAAGCTTTTCCATGCATCGCAGGTAAAGTTGATTGACCGTTACGGACTCGCCTACCAATATATTATGTCTCAAAACCTCGATCAGAAGATCAGTGAAAACTTTACGGTTTTGAGCAACTTTAATGATATGGCGGTCAGCAGTTTCGAAACAGGAAGTCTTTTCAATTATACCGCAGAGAAAATGGGTTATGAGCATTTCAATGGTATTCTGAAAGACTATATTTCTAAAAATACAGACCGAAAGATTGATCCTGAAGAATTCCTAAAGGAACTGGCTGAAAAAGATAAAACATCCGGTTATCTCTCAAATTTTTTTAAACAAAAAAACAGGGTTAACTTCAGACTTAAAAATATTAAAAAAGAGGAAGATTCTTTACACATCCGAATCGGAAAAAATACAGACTCGCCTATTCCTGTCCGTCTTGAAACGCAAACAAGTGAAGGCGAAAAAAAATCATACTGGATAGAAACAGAAGAAAACGAGCATATTACCAACTTCTCCCTTCCTGCTTCAGAAGATATTCATAAAGTCACACTCAACAGTGATTACATTTTCCCTGAATCTAAGTACCGGGATAATTTTTTATATGCGAAAGGGATCTTTTCGAATGCAAAAAAAATAAAGTTTAAGCTTATCAAGGATATTCCCAATCCAGAATACAACGAAATATACATCAGCCCCAGAGTACGTTTCAACAACACTTACGATAAATTCCTATTAGGAGTGAATCTTAAAAACCAGTCTTTTTTTGACCAGAAATTTTTGTATTCATTTACTCCCACTTACAGTACAGGAACAGGAAAGCTTACCGGATCAGGTGCAGTGTCCTACTCCTTTCTCCCGGCTGAAAGTATTTTCAGGAGCATTACTTTTGGAGTATCAGGTTCTTATTTTCACTATGATTACGGACTTGCTTACCGAAAAGGGTCTCTATTTTCCAATTTCAACTTTCGGAAAAATCCGCGAAGTACAGTCAGCAGAAGCTTAGGATTTTCTTATAATTATTTAGAAAGAGATCTGAGTCCAAAAATGATGGCCAATAGGGATTATGGCAAGTACAATTTATGGAGTGCAGGATATAGCTACAGTGACAGTCAGATGATCCATGAAAAAAGTTTAAGTCTAAGCACGCAAGGTATGGAAGACTTTAATAAAGTAACTGCCGAAGGATTTTACAGATGGGAATTTGCACCTAAACAGAAATTAAGCGTTAGATTATTTGCAGGCTACTTTGTGCGAAATGAGACCCGAAATAATACATTCAATTATGGAATTTCAAGAGTATCCAACTATTCTTTTAATTACAATCTTTTGGGTGAAAGTGCAAACAGCGGTCTTCTATCTCAACAGTTTATTCTGGCTGACGGTGGTTTTAAATCTTTTCTCCCGGGATCAGTTAACCACTGGATTACTTCCTTGAATGTAGACTCAAGTGTCTGGAAGATATTTCATGTCTATGCAGATGCAGGAATCTACAAAAATAAAAACAAGCCTGCAGAATTTATCTGGGACAGTGGTATCAAAGTTAGATTGATTCCTGATTTTCTTGAAGTTTATTTCCCGATACAGTCATCATTAGGTTTTGAACCTTCTTTTAAGGACTATGCGAAACGCATCAGATATACTTTGGTACTCAATCTGGGTGCCGTTATCAACGCCGCCAGAAGAGGATGGTATTAAATATAAAAGCAACTGTAAAATACAGTTGCTTTTTTTAATATATTATATTGAAAACTAACTTTTATTTTTTCTGAAAACAGATTAATTCATATGATTTAAACCATTATCAGTACTTAAAATTGATACCTGAAATATATCAAAAACGGTACCACAAAAATATATAATTAAAAAATATCGTTAAAAAACAATCATCTGTTAAACCAGAATTAAAATTGATTGATATTTTTCAAAAATAACTCTACCTAAAAGACTAATATCATAAAAAAGCTCAGGCCATTTCTTCGAAATGGCCTGAGCAGTTATTCAGTAAAAGAACTAAAAATTAGTCTTTTAATATCTTCTGAGATACAGGCTCGTTGTTTACTGTTCCTGTTACGATATAGCTTCCTTTTGCCAATTCAGCAACGTTTACAGTTCCGTTTTGTTTTACAGAAGCAGATTTTACTACCTGTCCGAACATATTGTAAACTTTTACATCTTTCACGTCAGCCCCGAAAGTAATTTCGTCGCTTTTTACGAAAGTGTTTTTTACAAAGTTTAATTTAGTTGTAAAATTTTCAGAAGTACCAAGGGCACCATTTATAGCAGTTCCCGTAACTATTACATCATCAATACTAAAAGTTCCTCCAGCAGCTTCAGATCCATAAAAGTAAAATCTAAAAGTTATAGGGGAAGTAGCATTAGAAATAGCTGTTGTCAAAGTATTTCCATTTTGTCCAGAACAACCAGTTGTACAATCATTTACAAAATGAAATTCATTTGTACCTACTACTTCTAGTTCTGCATTAGCTGGGCTGATAGACGCAGGAAGATTAGCTGCATAAGAATCAGCATTTGATCTTACAATATATGTCCTTGGACCAGTCCCTGATCTTTGGCTTCTAAAAGTAACTGATGATACAGATAGGTTTACTCCCGCATTTGGCGTTAAAGTCACCTGTAGATATTTTGCCAAGTCCGGAGTAGCTGCCGTAGAAGCACCACTATGTGCAAATCTATTACCTGTTGCAGTTTGAGTGTAACCTACCGTTGTAAAATTTCCTGATACAACATTAGAACTTCCTGCCCCTGCAACAACTCCAGTTGTTGAAGGTGGAGTTCCTTCAAAATCATAAGTTGCAGTGAAACTTTGTGCATTCATTATGGATAGCGTTGCCATTCCTAAAATAGTAAAGATTTTTTTCATTATAAAAAGTTTTAAATTATGGGGTAAAAATACAAAAAAACCGTCACTATATTAAAGTGACGGCGGATAATTAACAATTTATTAAAGTTACTTTTTAATAATCTTTTCAGAAACCGCTCTACCATTAGGATTTCCGGTTACTATATAAATCCCCTTTTGTAGATCTATTATGTTTAAAACTCCATTTTCACTAACGGATGCAGATTTAACCAACTGCCCGCTTACATTATAAATTTTTACATCAGATTTCGCTCCGAAATGGATTTCATTATCTACTGAAGTATTTTTAATAAATGTACTGTTAGCTTTTCTGACATCAGTGGTTGATAAAGCTCCGGTTGTTCCAGTTAATTTCACATCATCAATTCTCCATTCAGTACTGTTTGTTCCGGTAAATCTTAGTCTCAGATTAGAGGCAGCGGGAATATTTCCTGTAGGATTAATATACGACCAGTTGGCTGTATTGCTACCGGTAGTTCTTGTATAAGAAAGAGCGGTCCAGTTGCTTCCATCGGCACTGACCTCAATCGTCAATTCATTATTAGCTGCTGTAGTTCCTTTTCTCTGACCAAGAAAAAGTTGGATATTCTGATAATTGGAAGTATTAATTCCTGAAACTACAAAGGTCTCATTAGTTGAATTGATCATTACATTCGCACCTCCTGATGCTTGTGCATAAGCACTGACCGCTGATGCATTTGTAGACCTCACATCACTTGTTCCCGAATAAGTTACCGGACTGCTGTTTTGAAAAGTGTTTGCTGAAATGTCTGTAGTACCTGTACCACTTCCCATATTTTCAGAATAAATGGTAGTTTGTGCAAATACTGTTGCCGAAATTAATCCTGTCGCAACTAACGAATAAAATTTTTTCATGATTGTAAAATTTAATTATTAATAATTTACACCGTAAAATTACCAGTAATTTTCAGGGTTTTACAATAATTACATTAATTTTCTGTTAATAATGTTAAACTCATTTTATTAACATTTTTTAGTTATTTTTACGAATTATTTTTAAAAGCTTGCGCAATTTTTTTCTTCTGATCGGTTTGGTTTTCATGGGCATATTTTCGGCTCATGCACAAATATTTTCGTGGAAAAATCCAAACATTCCGCAGGACTCTATTAAAAAAGACAGCATCCTTGCGGCAAGATTTGAGCAGGACATTTTTGCAAAAGATACCCTGGACTTTATAAAGACTAACAACAAAATCATTGTAGACGAAGCCGTACTTGTCAGAAATGATAAGAAAAGATTCCTGGGAGAGCTGAACTCCAAAGGTTCCATTATCCGCGGAATCACGTTCGGTAACAATCAGGGACAGTCTGTACAGAGTTCAATGGACCTTCAGATCTCGGGAAGACTTTCAAAAGATGTGACGATCTTAGCGAGTATATCGGATCACAACCTTCCTATTCAAGCTGATGGTTATACACAGACCCTTGAAGAGTTTGACAAGATCTACATGCAGCTTAATATTAAGGATAAATCTATCCTCCGAGCAGGACACCTTGACCTTATAGAAAACAAAAGCTATTTTGCAAAATTCCAGAGACGGAGTATGGGAATTGAGTTTCAGACTGAATTCGGAGATGAAAATAAAACTTTTGTAGATGTTTCGATGGGGGTTGCACGAAGTGAATTTCACAGGGTGCGTTTTCAGGGTGTAGAAGGTAACCAGGGACCTTATCGTCTGACAGGTAAGAACGGAGAGCAGTTTATCACTGTAATTTCAGGTTCTGAGCAGGTATTCATTGATGGAATACTTATGAAACGCGGGGAAAACCAGGATTATATTATCAATTACAATACCGGAGAGGTTACATTTACCAGTTTCCGACCTATTTTTCAGCAGAATTTCATTACGATTTCCTATAATTATACCAACAGAAATTACTCAAGATATTTATTTACCGGGAAAATTGAGCACCAACGTGAAAAATTTAAAGTGGGCTTAAACTGGTTCATGGAAAATGACAATAAAAATGCACCACTTTCTTTAAATCTCTCCAAGGAAGATGAACAGATTCTTGCTGATGCCGGTAATAACCCTAATCTCATGTACGCTCCATCAGGAGTGGTCACTCCATACGATATCAACAAAATCTTATATAGATTAAATACAGCCGGAAATTTCTACGAATTTTCAACGGATCAGAACGAAACTCTTTATCAGGTTTCCTTTACTTATTTTGGTGTCAATCAAGGAGATTACAAAATTACGCAAACTACCAATAACGGTCGTGTATTTGAGTATGTAGGAAATAATATGGGGGATTACAAAGCAGTAAGAAAACTTCCTTCACCTCAGAAATCCCAGGTTTATTCTGTAAATTCTGAATACCTTTTAAAAGAAGGAAAGATAGGCGCTGATTTCTCTCTCAGCAATTATGATCTGAACCTGTTCTCATCAAAAGATGCCGCTGAAAATATGGGGTATGCATGGCGTATTTTTGGAAATAAAACTTTTACAAAAAGCAACTGGAAAGGTACTCCAAGCTTTGAATATCAATATATTGATAAGCAGTTCCATATCTTGGACCGTATCAATGATGTAGAATTTTCGAGAGATTTTAACTTAGTTCAGGAATTTAGCCAGAGAACCCAAAACAGATTTACATTCAGCTTTTTGAATAAGTGGAATAACAAATCTACCCTTAATTACAGAATCAACTATCTGGATGAACAGGACAACTATAAAGGGATTAAAAATGACTTGGATTTTGGATGGATCACAGGAAAATTCTTTACAAAAGGAAACTTATCTTACCTTAATACCAATGCGACCCTTCAGGATACGAAGTTTATAAGAGGAGGGGCTTCCACAGAGTTTACAGGCAAAAAAGGCAGTTGGGCTTTTGGAGGAAGTATGGAACATAATGAGAAGAAATACAATGATACACAGCTCATGGATGTGACCAGTTTCAGCTGGAAGGAACTTTTTGTACAAAAGAAAATCGGAGACAGTACACGTACCAAACTTCTTGCGAAGGTTTATATGAGAGACAATGACTCCGTACGTAATAACAGGCTGGAGAATATGAACAACATTTTGGGGATCATGGCCGAAAGCCAGCTTATAAAAACAGATAGAACTGCATTAAATGTTTTGGTCCACTACAGAAAATTTTTCTATCAGAACAATGAAGCAGACATGACCCGAAATAACGACTTTGTTGTCGGAAACATTTTGTACAACCAGCAGTTATTCAGGAATGGAATGCGTTTACAGGCATTTTATGAACTTGGAAACGGACAGGAAGCTCAGAGAGAATTCCAGTATCTGAAAGTAACAGACGGACAAGGTGTCTATAAATGGACCGATTATAATGGAGATGGTGTTCAGCAGCTTGATGAATTCGAGATCGCTGAATATTCCGATTTAGCACAATACATCAGGGTGTATACCAATTCTGTCCGCTATATTCCTTCTAATAAAAATAAAATACAGCTGGCGTTATTTGTCAATCCGTCAATTGTCCTTAATTCAGAAAATGCATTTTTAAAGAGGTGGAATTTTAATGTTTCTTTAAATTCCCAAAATTCATTCTATAAAAAAGATAAAGTATTGGTGCTGAATCCATTTGAAAAAAACAGCGACCAAATCCTCAAAAACCAAAATATCTTAGCGTCCGTACAGTTTAATCCGACTGAAAAATCGGGATGGAACGGGAATTACCGTTTTATTACAAATGATAACCTTATCAATGCGAATTTCAGTAATGAAGAACGGCAGCAGACTTCTCATTTTATCAATGTTGGATATTGGTTTAATAAAGAATTCAGAGTAGACTGGGAAAATTCTGTCCACGACCTTAAAAATTCATCTCAGTTATTTGCGACCAGAGACTACCGTTTAAATAACGTTGAAACGAAACCAAAGGCAACCTATAAATTCACAGATGCCATTCAGGCAGAACTTTCTTCTGCCTATCGACAAAAAAAGAGAATAGATGGTGAAGAATTACTGAAGGCTTTTGATATCACAGGTACCATTCAGTGGGATCGTAAAAAAACGTCGATCAGAGGAAATTTCTCATTCATCAATAATAACTTTACAGGAAATAATTTCAGTATTGTTGGAAACCAAATGCTTGATGGCTTGAAACCGGGAAAAAACCAGGTTTGGAGTGTATTTATCCAACAGGCTATCAATTCTTTCCTTCAGCTCAATGTAAATTACGAGGGTAGAAATTCCGGAGAAAGAACCATTCATATAGGAAGTATGCAGGTAAAAGCGAGTTTCTAATTGAGTTGAGATTTTGAGGGTATAAAGTATTTGCATTCAGGTTTTACTTGCGAAGCAAAATTCAAAATCTTTATAACATTGGACATATCCGAACGCTGCCTTTTCACGTCTCAGATACAATGTCTAAAACATTCATATTCTTTATTTTTATTCCCCATTCCCTACTCTATCTTTACCATAGAAATTATCATATTTCCAGATGCTCAGAATTTCGTAAATTTGCGCCATGGTAAAAATAGGCAATATAGAACTGCCGGAATTTCCGCTTTTGCTGGCTCCGATGGAAGATGTAAGTGATCCTCCATTCAGACGCCTTTGCAAGATGCATGGGGCAGATCTGATGTATTCAGAATTTATTTCTTCTGAAGGTTTGATTCGTGATGCGATGAAGAGCCGGAAAAAGCTTGATATTTTCGATTACGAAAGACCGGTCGGGATCCAGATCTTCGGCGGGGATGAGGAAGCAATGGCAATGTCTGCAAGAATTGTAGAGACGGTAAACCCGGATCTGGTAGACATTAATTTCGGATGCCCTGTAAAAAAGGTAGTGTGCAAGGGTGCAGGAGCAGGAGTTCTTAAGGATATTGACCTTATGGTTCGCCTTACCAAAGCTGTGGTTACTTCTACTCATCTTCCGGTAACGGTTAAGACCCGCTTGGGATGGGACAGCAACAGCATCAATATTGACGAAGTAGCAGAGCGTTTACAGGAGACAGGAATTAAGGCTTTGACAATACACGCAAGAACCCGGGGACAAATGTATAAGGGAGAAGCGGACTGGGAACATATTTCCAGAATTAAACAAAATCCGAATATTGAGATTCCCATTTTTGGAAATGGTGATATTGATTCTCCGGAAAAGGCTCTTGAATATAAACAGAAATACGCTTGTGACGGAATTATGATTGGCCGCGCTGCAATTGGATATCCCTGGATTTTTAATGAGATCAAACATTTCTTTAAAACCGGTGAACATCTGCCTGAACCTGAAATTTCAGACCGTTTACTGGCTGTGCGCCAGCATGCAGAATGGAGTGCAGAATGGAAAGGCGAAAAGCTGGGACTTATCGAAATGAGACAACACTACAGCAATTATTTCAGAGGTGTTCCACATTTTAAAGAATTCAGAAAAAAATTCCTGGAAGTTTATACTCTGGAGGAAATGGATGTCCTTATTAAAGAGACCCAGCAATTCTACGAAGAATATCAGGCACAGGCATAATACATAAAAAAACCATCAATATCTGATGGTTTTTTTATACTCTTAGTATCCTTCCGATGAGGACTCATTTTTAATTAATGCCAGTGCGGAGGAAGTTCCAATTCTTTTCACTCCCAGGCTCATCATTTTTTCTGCATCTTCAGGAGTTCTTACTCCTCCAGCTGCTTTTACAGGTAATTTTCCTGCATTGTTCAGCATAATTCTGATCCCTTCGAATGTGGCGCCATTTGGTTTTCCATTTTCAGTAACATAGAAACCGGTCGAAGATTTTACAAAAATATTAGGAAGATCATTTTCAGAGAAATTCTCTTCTGCCCAGTTTGAAATATTTTTGGTGATATCTGCTATCTGTTCATCATTCAGTGCTGCTATTTCAATGATCCACTTGACCACTTTCTTATTTTGCAGCCCAAGCTGAGTACATTTAACAAATTCATTTTTCACAAGCTCCAGATCTCCTTTGAGATAAGCAGTGTAATTAACAACAAAATCGAGTTCATCTGCTCCATCTTCTATTGCTTTCGAAGCTTCAGTAAGCTTTTCATCAATAGAATAGGTTCCTTCATGAAAACCTATTACAGTGCCTACCGCAACATTGGAATTTCTTTCCTGTATATATTTTTTGATATCTGCTACATAATCCGGACGGATCATTACGGCAAAAATATCATTGTCTATCGCTTCCTGAGTAAGTTTCTTATCGAATAGCAGTGTTTCTTCGTTTGAGAGACCTGACTGTTCAGGTGTTTTCAAATAGGTTGAATCCAAATATTGGGCAATGTTCATAATCTTTATACTTTCAATTGTCTGTAAATACCTTGTTCCAAAGATATGAAAGTTTCTGTTCTTGTCACACCTTTCAGCTTCTGAAGTTTGTTTAGAATCTGCATCAGATGATCATTGTCTTTGCAAAGAACTTTTAGGAATATGGTGTAGTTTCCTGTTGTATAATGTGCTTCTACAACTTCGTTCACATCCTGAAGAGATTTTACCACATCCGGATAATGACTGGGTTGATCTAAAAACACTCCGATATAGGAAATTACATTATATCCTATTTTTTTGGGATTAAGAAATGAAATAGAGTTTTCGATAACTCCAGCATGTTCCAGTTTTTTGATTCTTTGGTGTACAGCTGTTGTGGAAATTCCGACGTTTTTCGAAATGTGGGCTAACGACGATTTAGCGTTATCCATCAGCATGTAGATGATTTCCTTGTCAATTGAATCTAAATGATAACTTGTGTTACTTGAATTTTTCATTTTCTACTTTTTTATTATTTATGTTTTTGTTTCTTCAAATTTTACAAAAACCGGAAAGTGATCGCTATACCCTCCCAAGTACCGTGTACCGGCATAGGTTCGAAAGGGTCGTCCTTCAAAATTTCTTGTTCGGCTGCTTATTTTCTCAGAATTAAAAATATTCGCATTCTGAAAGTTCAAAACATCATTATCAAAAAGTGATTTTGATAAGATAATCTGATCATAGAGCAGACCTGATTTATAATGAAAAGTAGAATAATTTCTTGTTGAAAACAACTCTTGAAAAGGATTTATCAATACCTGCTCATGATCGTTGTCGTAGAGAATTTTTACTAAATTTCCATCATCCGGGTTTTCGTTAAAATCACCGCACAATACTACATGTTCCTTTTCTTCACATACGATTTTCAAGATCCGAGAACGGATCTCATTAAGAATAAAGTCTCTTTTGGGTTTATTAATATCTTTTTCTCGCTTGGAGGGAAGATGGGCGATAAAGACATTAATAACAGTTCCTTTATATTTAATTTTAGAAAATAGTACGTCTCTGGTTGTGTCGTAATTTTCTGTGTTTTTTTTATTTATAATTTCAAAGAAGAAAGTAATAGTTTCTGAATCTATAATTTCAACTTTATTTTTATCATACAATAGGGCAACATCCACTTTTCTCTCGTCCATAGAATTGTAATGTACAATTCCATATTCTGAATTAAAAGGTTCCATTTCTACCAGATCTTCTAACACTTTCCTTCCGGAAACTTCTGACAGTCCGATTAAAAATGGAAGTACACCATTTTCCTCTTGCATTAACTGGAAAACGTGTGAAATTTTAAAAAGCTTGTTTCTATATCTCTTTTCGTCCCAATTTCTCAAGCCTGATCTTGTTGGATCTAATCTATGAGTAGGTTCGGGATCAGGTAAAAATAAATTTTCGACATTGTAAAAAGAGAACATCTCCATCCGCACAAATTGCTATCTAAAAATTACCACTTTCTTTTCCGTTGTAAATTTATTATTTTTTTTCAAATTCCGTTAATTTATTTATAAAATTTTTGTATTAATCTTATACAATAAATGTAACTTATTGATTAAAAAACATCAACAAGAAAGCTTTTATACAACTAAATTATTAAGCATTTAAAATTATTATTTTTCATTACAAAATTAAAACAATTTATAAATTTAAAATTAATGAAAATAAAATTATTTCAAAAACCAATATTGATTAATAATTTTCGCTTATTTTCACACTTATATCAATTCTTATTCCGTTTTAAATGGACTATCTCAAAAATACGTGAATAATGAATCTTTATCATCTTACATAGTTATTGTACTGCCAACAGAATCGAATTGAAATTTTTCAAACAAAAGCCTTTTCTCATCATTTATGTAGTGCAAAACTATATTTATATTTTTGAGAAAACAATTAGTAGGCTGTTAATATTCGCGAATAATAACAGTCTAGTTTAAAAATACATCATTCATAATTAACCACTTACAACAAGTAAGTCTTATTTTACCAACTGGAATGACTATCCAAATAAATAGAGGGAAATTTTACCCAAGAGATGGCGAAATACAATTCCAATAAGTATATTACAATTTTAATGATTCTTATATCAATTTTTAGAGTAGATCCGGACGCTTTTCCTGCGTAATCCTTACTGCTTCATCGTGACGCCACTCTTCAATCTTGGCAAAATTACCACTCAGCAGAACCTTGGGCACCTCCAAACCTTTGTAAACTTCGGGTCTTGTATAAATAGGTGGCGAAAGAAGATCATCCTGAAAACTATCCGTAAGTGCGCTCTGTTCATCATTCAGTACTCCAGGCACAAGTCGTATGATAGAATCAGCCAGCACGCATGCTGCCAGCTCTCCTCCGGTCAATACATAATCACCAATTGAAATTTCCTTAGTAATATGAAGATCCCGCACTCTCTGATCTATACCTTTGTAATGACCGCAGAGAAAGATCAGGTTATTTTTTATGGATAGAGAATTGGCGATTTTTTGATTCAGGGTAACACCATCCGGTGTAAGATAAATCACTTCGTCATATGATCTCTGGGATTTAAGTTCGGAAATGCATTTATCCAGAGGTTCAATCATCATTACCATTCCTGCTCCACCTCCATAAGGTTCATCATCAATCTGCCTGTGCTTATTAATTGCCCAGTCTCTCAGGTGGTGAAAATGAATTTCTACTACCCCTTTATCTATTGCCCTTCTTAAAATAGAAGTCTGAAACGGACTTTCCATTAATTCTGGAAGTACGCTTATTATATCAATTCTCATTGTAAAGTACCGTTTTTCTTATTAGGTGAAATAATGAGTCTTAAAGAAGAATCTTTATTGAAATAGCTCCACATCCAGTTAAAAAATACTGCAAGCTTATTTCTGACACTCAAAATGAGCATCAAGTGAAGGAACATCCAGAAATACCACGCCAGGAATCCCTGGAATTTAATAAAAGGAAGATCTACCACAGCTCTGTGTTTTCCAATAGTCGCCAGCGAACCCTGATCTTTGTATTCATACTCCGTCCAGTCGCTGCTATTTTTCTTTAAAAGGTTTTTACCTAAATTTTTTGCTTGGTTAATGGCTACGTTTGCTACCTGCGGATGCCCCTGTGGATATTTTGGTGTCTCCATATAGGCAATATCTCCAACTGCATAAATATTGTCGTAACCCTTTATTTTATTATATCTGTCTACTATATATCTGTTTCTCACTAATTTTTCTTCCGGAAATCCATCTACCACATTTCCTGTAACCCCTGCTGCCCAGATCACATTATTAGACGGAATATCTTTTCCGCTTTTCATGTATACTTTATTGCCGTCATAATCCGTCACAATCTCGCCACTGAGGAAAGTAACGCCAAGATCCTTAAGATACTTTTCAGATTTTTCCTGGGCTTCACTGCTCATCACAGCAAGTGGTTTTTCTGTTGAGCTTACCAGAATGATCTTAAGATGGTCAAAATTCATGTATGGATAATCTCTGGGAAGAATTTCTTTTTTCATTTCCGCAAAGGCCCCCGCCAGTTCTACACCGGTTGGTCCGCTTCCAACAATGACAATATTCCAGTTCCCGTCATCACTTCTGCTTTTTTCGAGGATCAGTTTTTCAAAGGTCATCAGAACATGATTTCTGATGCCTATTGCCTCCTGGGTATTTTTCATCCCAAAGGCTCTTGACTCCATATCCTTGTTTCCAAAGAAATTCGTTTTACATCCTGTGGCAATAACAAGTTTATCATAGGTAAACTCGGCTTCATCCGTAATTACTTTATTGTGTAGAGGATCAATTTCTTTGACTTCGGTAAGGCGAAACTGTGTATTTCTGGACTGCTGAAAAATCTTCCGGAAGGGAAAGGAAATATTGGAAGGTTCTATCCTCCCGCACGCAACCTGATAAAAAAGCGGCTGAAACATATGATGATTCACCCGGTCCAGAACGATTACTTTTTTGTTCTTGTTATTTAATGTTTTTGCAAGCTGCAGCCCCGCAAATCCTCCTCCTATAATGATGATTTTTTCGCGTGTTTCCATAATACACAAATTTACTGATTTTATTTAGCATTTAGTAGTGAAAAAAGTTAGTTTTGCAAAACTTTATGACACCCAGAAAGTACACCAAAAAAACTGCCAAAAAAGTACATGAGAACCGTCGGAAGAATTATTTTTTCCGAAGAAAAGTAATATTGGCTATTTTAATTGTTGCTTTAATAGGAACCGGATTTTATCTGAAGCAGTCTATCAGCTACTATTACGCATTATACTTCAACAAATTCAATCATAAAAAACTTCACAACAACGAAACAGAAACTTTAAGAATTCAGAAAATCCTTTCTGCCAATCTGGATAAAACTTACGGTTTTGACGTTTCCCATTATCAGAACAGAGAAGATATAAAATGGGACAGTTTAAGCATCGGAAATAAAACCATTCCGCTAGAATTTGTGGTTATGCGTGCGACGATGGGAAACCGGAATGCAGACAAACATTTTGATGAATTCTGGGCAAAAGCACAAAAACACAATCTGATCCGTGGAGCCTACCATTTCTATAGAGCTGATGAGGACCCTGTCATCCAGGCCAATAATTTTTTAGCGAATGTAAAGTTGGAAAGTGGTGATCTTCCTCCCATTCTGGATATCGAAAAGATTCCAAAAAGAAAGACCAATAAAAAGCTAATCGAAGATCTGAAGGTATGGTGCAAGATTGTAGAAGAAACGTATGGTGAAAAACCGATCATCTATACCTACTACCATTATTACAAAGATTTTCTGAAAGGTGAATTCGATGGCTATCCGCTATGGCTGGCCAATTATAATGATGTTCCCTCGCCTACTCCCAATGACCACTGGGACTTTTGGCAGTTTACGGAAAACGGAATCGTTCATGGTATCAACACCAAAGTAGATCTTGATATTTATAATGGAAGCACCTGGTCTTTGAAAAGGCTTACACTTGATTAGTTGACAGATAAGCCGGACGATGGAAATTCTGAAACCCGAAAGAATTACTTCTCCCAGGTTTAATCAATTTTAAATCAATTTATATGTTAAGAAATGACTGACATGAGGTAATCTTCTGCGATACCCCACAGCCTCCATCTTTCCTCCTCCATCCCAGGATTATTTCCCCAAAAATCTCAAAATATCCGCATTTAATTCGTATGCATGTTCAAAAGGAATCATGTGGGTTGCATCTTTGTAGATCTTGAGCTCAGCATGTGGAATTTCTTTGGCTATCATTTCGGTATGATCCTGTTTAATCACATCTTTATCCCCTGCAATCACTAAAAACGGGCTTTGTATTTTTGAAAGATCTTTTTTGCTGATGTGTGGTTCTTTCAACATGATCATTACTAATCTGCGTTCGTCAAATTTTTCCGGCTTATTCTCAACATTCAGTACCAGAAGCTGGTTTTTCATATGGGTGATCAGTCTTTCATCAACACCTTCGGGAAAAGCGTTAGCTCCGATAGCAATTAATTTATTAAGGTTTTCCGGATATTTTAAAGCAAATTCAAGTCCTGTGATTCCGCCATCACTCCAACCGCCAATATTAATTTTCTTTAATTTCAATTGATCTGCAAGTGCTTTTATATCCTCTGCAAATTGGATATAGGTAAATGGTCTATGAGAAGTATCCGTACTCTTACCCTGTCCTCTTGTATCTACAACTATTACTTTGAACTGCTTCGAAAGAACGGAAATCTGCTGATAAAAATCTTTTATACTCCCTGAATTTCCATGAAGAAGAAAAAGAGGTTCCCCTTCCCCGTAGATTTCGTAGTAAAGCTTTGTATCTTTTAATTCAAGATAATTACCTGTCGATTTATTTTTCCCGTAGCCGGAATTCTCAGATGCTGCCTGATATTGGGAAACATCAGAAATCAACCCTTCAAGATCATCTCCTAAAGCCGCAACTTCATCTTTGGTATTTTTCGCGCTTTTATCCACTTTTACATCGATATTAATGGCCGGTGCTGCCAGAGTCATTTTCTCCCAATCTCCATAAAATTTCCTGATAAATCCTGTACGGAACAATGCTGCACTGATATTGACTCTCCCTTCAAATTCTTTCAAAAACTGGATTCCGACAAAAAACTTCCCCTGTATCCAAATATTATGTTCGTTCACATCCAGTGTATAGGTTCCTTCCTTGATCATATCCTGTGTAAGTTCCACCGTGATCTCTTCATCCAGAATATTTTCACCGGGAAATCCATTTTTCTCGCTGTAAATACTATACCGCATCAGTACCGGTTTATCGGAAGTATAGCTGGCAATATTCAGATTGATACTTTTGATTTTGGATCGTTTGCTGGCATTAAATTCCAATGCCGTTTCACCAAGAAAATCTTCTTTTTTAAATTTAGGATTTACTGAATACAGAACATGTTTCGTCTTGGTATTGACACCCCAGTTTTTATCAACCAGCTTCTTGACTTTAATGTTGACTTCTTTTATATTCTTTACCTTTTCTTTTAAAAATATCTGTCTGTGATCCTGCTTTCTGAAATTCTGTACAGTTTCAGAATAGGGCTCGTAACCGGGAACTTCTATTTTGAGTTTTCGCGAAGCATCCAGTCCGGACAGATCAACAGAGAAATTTCCTTTTGCATCGGAAACTGTTCCTGCATTTTCTTTTTCTACTCCAATCTTCACGTAAGGAACAGGCTGGTTTTCATTTTTAGAAATGACTGTTCCGGAAATCACCTGTGCATCAAAAGAACAAGCAGCTAAAAGAAATAAAATATTCAGTTTTTTCATGGTGTAAGTTTGCTGCAAAATTCTTTATTTCCAGCATTACACACTCATAACAGCTTATTAAATTTAAGGCCAGTTTAGTTAAATTTTCTGTAAAATATCACCGATTATGATTAGAATTCTAAAAAATATATAACCTTTTATTTCTTACAGGATATTCATGATATCTTCCCATGAATGAACTCTTCTAAAATTTTCGTTTTCAATCAGTTCGTTGTGAGGTTGAGTAAAAATTAATTTTTCGCCAACAAAATGATCCAGATTCTTAGGATAGTCATCGATCATTACATCTCCGTGAACCACTCTTTTACTTCCACATAAAACAATTTGTTCCCAGCCAATAAACGGAAAATGTTCTGCAAGCCAGTCAAATTTTTCTCTCAGGCTGTTCGGAAATTCCATTCCGGCTGAAACGATGTAAAGTTCATACTTGCTGTTAATATATTCCAAAGCATCGCGGCTTCCTTCCATTACGGGAAGTGTTCTGAAAAAACCTACTTCATTAACGTGTTTCTTTCCATTGGGGAATGCTTCAATTTCAGGCATTCCTGCAAGTCCGCTGATCTCAATTTCTTTTCCGGAGTCTCTTTTTTCAAACTTCACAAGCTGATGATACACATCTGCCATTACCCCGTCCATGTCTACAATTACTTTTTTCATTATTTAAAATCAGATTTAGCATTATTAACCATTAAAAATTAAGCCTTCCAGCTCATCAAAATTACTTAATGTCTTTCCTGAAATCCCTATTACTCATATTAAATAAATCTTAAAATTATTATTTTTAAACGCTATTGCTTTCAAAAAATAAATTTGGGTATTTGCATATCATTACGTAAAACTTTTCTAGTTACATTTTCGTACTTTTGCCGCTCAATACAAAATCAATATCAAACCATTACATTCCAATGAATTACGTTTCTGTAGAAAATCTTACTAAATCTTATGGCATCAAAGTCTTATTCGAAAACATCTCTTTTCATGTAAATGAAGGGGACAAAATAGCCATTGTTGCCAAAAACGGAAGCGGAAAATCTACCCTTCTTAAAATTTTAATGGGGAAAGAAATTGCAGACAGCGGAACTGTGAATATTAATAAAGACATCCAGGTGGTTTTATTTGACCAGGAGATCGATTTTGATTCTGATCTTACCATTGATGAGTTTATGATGACCCTAGATTCTGCGCCGATTCAGGCTCTGAAAAATTATCATAAATCGCTTCTTTCTACAGATTATGATTTCATTGAAAAAGCTTTGGCTGAAATGGAAATCCATAAAGCATGGGATCTGGAGAATGATATGAAACAAATTCTTTCTCAATTGAAGATTACAGATCTTGACGCCAAAATGGGAACACTTTCCGGAGGACAGATCAAACGTGTTGCTTTAGCAAAATTGCTGACTGAAACAAGAGCCGAACACAGACATACTCTTCTGATCATGGATGAGCCGACCAACCACCTTGATGTAGAAATGGTAGAATGGCTTGAAAGCTATCTAAGCAAGGCCAAAATCACATTAATTCTGGTTACTCACGACAGGTATTTCCTGGATGCAGTCTGTGGAATTATCTGGGAAATGGAAGATAAAAACCTGTATTTCCATAATGGTTCTTATGCGACTTATCTTGAAAACAAAATGATTCGTGAGGATAATTTGAATTCCACCATCGACAAAGCCAATAACCTTTACAGAAAAGAATTGGAATGGATGCGAAGACAGCCCAAAGCAAGAACTACAAAATCGAAATCCAGACAAGATGACTTTTACGAAACTGAAAAAATAGCAAAAACGGATACAAGAAAAGAATCTCTGGAGCTTGATTTCGAAATGAAGAGGCTTGGAAACAAAATTCTGGAGCTTCGGGATATTTCCAAAAGCTATGGTGATAAATTGTTATTGAAAGATTTCAGTTATCAGTTTCAACGAGGTGAGAAAGTAGGAATTGTAGGAAAAAATGGAGCTGGAAAATCTACATTACTGAATATCATACAAGGTCTTGAGCCAAAAGATTCCGGAGAAATTGAAACCGGAGAAACCATCAAATTCGGATATTTTTCACAAAAAGGACTGAAATATAAAGAAGATGAAAGAGTCATTGATTTTATCAAAGAAATTTCTGAAAACTTTCCTTTAGCCAATGGAAAAACGATTTCTGCATCACAATTCCTGCGACTGTTTCTTTTTGATGATCAGACCCAATATTCGCCTATTTCAAAACTTTCGGGGGGTGAAAAAAGAAGGCTTCATCTGATGTACATTTTATATCAGAATCCTAACTTCCTGATATTTGATGAGCCTACCAACGATCTGGATCTTCCGACATTGACTGTACTGGAAAATTTCCTGCTGAACTTTCAGGGCAGCTTGATTATTGTATCTCACGACAGATACTTTATGGACAGAATTATTGACCATGTTCTGGCTTTTGAAGGGGAGGGAAAAATCAGAGACTTTATAGGAACTTTCTCAGAATACAGAGAAGCTAAGAGCCGCGAAGATGCACTGGAAAAAAATGCATCATCCAAACCGGAACCTGTAAAAGAAATTGTTGTAGCAGCAACACCAGAAGTTTCTCAGACTTCTTCCTCAAAAAGAAAAATGTCTTTTAAAGAACAAAGAGAACTGGAAACTATAGAAAAAGAAATGCCTGAACTGGAACAAAGACGCGCCAAGATCATGGATCAGCTTAACAATGAAACGGAATACGAAAAGGTTGCCAAGCTTTCTGCAGAACTGGAAACGATTTCTGAAAAGCTGGAGGAATATGAGATGAGATGGCTGGAGCTTCAGGAAATTTAAATAAGTTATAGATTTTTAGAGTAAGAGCGTATAAGATTTTATATCAATCGCTTTTACTCTAAAAACCTCAAACTCTACTATAAGTAAACTACTTTCTCCCCTTTTGAACTTTCCACAGAAGCATCTATAATTTTCATATTCTGAACGACTTCTCTTCCCTGTGATGGAAGTGCATAGCCAAAGACTATAAATTCGTAGATCTGTTGGTAATAATCCATATAATTTCCGGGCTCGCTTGAAGTCAGAATTCTTTCTGTTTCTGAATTTTCATTTAAAAAGTTTAGAATTCCATCAGTTCCTTCTAAAGGTTCAGTCCATTCATTCCCATACACTGGTATAGCTCCTGCAACCAGTTCATTTTCTTGATTATCGGTTCTTTCCTGCAGAAAACTTCCTTTTTCTCCGTGAATAGCATAAGCGTAATGAGCCTCTTTGGTAAAAACAGATGATTTCAGTCTAACCCTCAAGCCATCTTTATAATATAGAAGGATTTCAAAATAATCATTGGCATATTCTTCTCCTTTCATAGAGAAAACGTCTGCAAATAATTTTTCAGGGTATCCAAAATACTGTACTGCCTGATCTACAAGATGGGCACCAAGATCATGAAGTGAGCCGGAACCGGTTTGTTGTGGATCTTCTTTATGCTGCTTCCCGCTTGGTGTAGTTCGGAATCTGTCGAAACGGATCTCCGCTTCTTTAATAGTCCCCAGTTTCCCTTCGCTCAGTATTTTATGTACCTGTAAAAAATCTCGGTCAAATCTTCTGTTTTGGTATACACTTAAGAATAAGCCCTTTTCTTCTGCAAGATTCACAAGCTGCTCTGCTTCTGAAACACTTACCGTAAAAGGTTTTTCGACGATTATATTTTTCCCTGCTTCAAGTGCCATTTTAGCATATTCAAAATGCGTCTGTACAGGTGTATTGATAATCACAAGTTCAATATCTGCATTTTGAAGCATCTCTTCTACTGAACGGTAGATTGTTGCTTGCGGATATTTTTCTTTAGATTCTTCTTTGGTTCTTTCTACGACAGCAGCCATAAAAAATCCCGGATGTTCTTTCAAAAATGGAGCATGAAATACTTTTCCGCTCATTCCAAAGGCACAGAGTCCTGCTTTTATCAATTGCATATGTATATTTTTTAAACAAATATATTCAATAATCCTCAGTTTAGCAGCTTACAAAAGCAACCTGTACTATTATCAGATTCTTAAGATATGATAAAAATCATTTTATTGTTTTTATTAATTCTAAATTAATCTTTTTCAAATTCCTATTTTTGCCGCTATTTAAAACTATTCTACATAAAAATAATAAATGAAAAAACAGCTAGCTTCTTTAGGATTTTTATTGACAGCCTTATCTTTAAGTGCCCAAATGAAAAACCTTGAAACTGATACCATCAGGTCTCAAACCATTGAAGATATTAATCTTCACAAAACTGGAAATCCCAATCAGGCAAAAACATTATCTACAAAGTCTGCACTTACGGTAATGGAAAATCCTCAGGCCATCTCAATCGTTACACACGAAATCATTGAACAGCAACAAGCGAAGCAACTGGGCGATGTTATTCAAAATATAAACGGTATGTATATCACTTCATCCAGAGGAAATTCTCAGGATAGTTTCGGAGGCCGTGGTTTTATTTTAGGTAATGATAATATTTTTAAAAACGGAACGAGGGTTAACAGCGGAGTATTTCCTGAAGTAAGCGGTTTGGAAAGAGTTGAGGTATTGAAAGGAGCTAACGCTATGCTTTACGGAAATACAGCTGCAGGAGGGATCATCAATATGATCACAAAAAAACCTAAATTCAAATTCGGAGGAAGCCTAGGACTTAACGGAGGAAGTTGGAATTCCTATAAGCCAACCGTCGACATTTATGGTCCGTTATCAAAAAACATTGCATTCAGAATAAACGGTGCCTATGAATATGCTGAAAGTTTCAGAGATGTGGTAGAATCACAGAAACATTACTTCAACCCCTCCATCTTATTCAACTTAGGTCCAAAGTCTCAATTAATCGTAGAAGCCGATTATCTCAAAAATAATTTTACTCCGGATTTCGGGATTGGTTCTATTACCAATAAAGACCTGAGCTATTCTTTGAACAATGATGTTGACAGGAATACATTTTTCGGTACAGACTGGCAATATCAAAATGTAGAACAGGCTTCAACGAATGTGACATTCAATCATCAAATAAGTACCAACTGGACATTGAATGCAGTTGCCTCTTACCAAAATTATGTAAAGGACTACTTCTCATCTGAGCGCGTACAATGGGGATATGATAAAAAAATATCTGATACTCGTTTATCCTGGACAAGACCCTTTAATAAAACAAACAACAGAAATAAGTATGGCTCTGCACAGGTAAATATTAACGGAGAATTTAACACTGGAAAAATAAACCACAAATTATTAATTGGAGCTGATGCTGATTACAACCAGTCTGACGCTTATGCATTTAATGTAATAGCTCCAACCAATGTTCTATTTCTGGATGATCCTTCAACATGGGGAAATATCGCAATGCCAGACAGTGGTGAGAATTCGTTGACTAGAATCAATACAAGAAGAGTTGGAGCTTACGTACAGGATTATATAAGCTTAAATAAACAATTTAAAGTGATAGCAGGTATCCGTTGGTCTTATGTAGAAAATATGCCCTCTATAAAAACCACCTATGCAACAGCTGCAAAGCCTTTAGATAAGAGTTTGGTTCAAAATTCGGCAACATCTGATCAGGCATTTTCACCAAAGGTGGGGCTGGTTTATATGCCTGACGATAATCTTTCTGTGTTTGCAACTTATACGAATTCATTCGTTTCAAATGCTGGATATATGTCTAATGAAATTGGTTCTTTAGATACTTCCGGTACTGTTGCACAGGTGAGAGACAGAGTTAATGCACTTCAGAAACAAGGTATAAACCCTACTACGATTGATCAGTACGAAATCGGAGCGAAGAAAAACCTTTGGAATAATGCCATTGCTATTAATCTTACTTTGTATCAGATTTTTCAAAACAATAATTATCAAAACTTTTTTTACGTAGATAACACCGGAACTGTACAGACCCCTGACACTAACCTTAAGGAATTTGCGGGTAAAATGAGAAGCCGCGGTGTTGAAGTGGATATTACAGGAAATCCTACAGAAAACCTTTCCATTATCGGTGGTTTCTCATATAATAATTCTGTTTATATCGATACTCCTGAAAAAGGATATGTAGAAAAACAAAGACTGGTAAGAACTCCTGCTACTACAGCCAATGCATCGGTATTTTATAAATTCACAAATTATGCAAAAGGGCTAAAAGTAGGAGCCGGTATTTATTATATCGGAGACAGAATTGCTGGTTGGAATGATTCAAAGTCTACCAATGTGACGAGAAAGGATGTAAGCAGAATGTTTGAATTAAAAGACTATACAACGGTGACCGTTTCCGTAGGATATGAATGGAAAAAATTCTCAATCCAGGGGAAAGTGGGGAACTTATTCGATGTAGTTAATTATAATGTACACGAAAATTATTCGGTAAACCCTATTACTCCGAGAAACTATTATTTCACAATGACATACAAACTTTAGAATTAAATACCGGAATATTTCATCATTCAAAGGGGAAATTGCATTTTTGCAGTTTCCTTTTTTAAATTAAACAAAACAATACGATATGGATAAGATCAAGGACACACGAAGTTTCATGAGAATCACACACCGCTATCTGGGATATTTTCTGGCAGGCATAATGGCTGTGTATGCACTAAGCGGAGTTTTGCTGGTTTACAGGGATACAGATTTCCTTAAAAAGGAAAAGAAATATGATAAAACCGTAGCTGTCAATCTTTCAGAAAAGGAGCTGGGAAAAGAATTAAAGATCAAAGGTCTTGAAATAGAGAAAACAGAAGGAAATATCCTTCATTTTAAGCAGGGAACTTATGACACTGCATCGGGAAAGGCACAATATTCTAAAATGGAACTGCCATTTTTGCTGGATAAAATGGTAAAACTCCATAAATCCCAGTCAAAGGAAACATTGTCACCTCTGAATACATTTTTTGGAATCTCCTTATTTTTCTTTGTAATTTCAAGTTTCTGGATGTTTAACCCTAAAACAAAAGCTTTTAAAAGAGGAATCAAATTTGCTATTGCAGGCCTCATTATTTCGATTATCCTGTTGTGTATTTAGATTACAAAATTATCAAAAAAACAACCAAATAATTCACATTCCCATTCTGCTTAAATTAACACTTTTTCTGAGTTTTTATCTAAAATTAAGAAGCTTGGCACATTTCTTGTTTTTTCTTTAACCTACAAATGATAACATTTAATTATTAAAATAATAAATTATGAAAAAACTAATTTTTGCAGGAATATTGGCAGCAACAGGTTTGACTGCGACAGCTAATGCTCAGATTCAAAAAGGTAACTGGCTAGTAGGTAGTAAATTAATCTCCAGTAATTTTGGTTTAAACACCGGAGGAGGATATAATATCGCTATACAGCCACAAGGTGCTTACTTTATTCAGGATAATGTAGCAGTGGGTGGATATGTAGACTTGGGTATTAATAAAGTTACTAATGGAAGCCCTACAGAATTTACTTACGGTGTAGGTGGTTTGGGTCGTTATTATCTATCACCGGGAGAAAAAGGTGTTGATAACTTACTTCACCACGGAAGATGGTTCCTAGAAGGTAACGTAGGTATCGGAGGAAGATCAGTAGAAAATGCAGATTCTACAACTGGTTTAGATTTTGGTGCTGGTCCTGGGTATTCTTATTTTATTACACCAAACATCGGAATTGAAGGTTTAGTAAAATATAAAGGTAGAGCAGGATTCGGTAGCGAAGGTTTAAATTCAAATATTACTTTCAACGTAGGATTCAGTATTTACTTACCTACTTCAAAAGCTAAGGAAGTAGCGAATGATGTAAGAAATTAATCATTTCAACTTACCTCATAAAAAATGAAATCGCCCCGAAATAAATTTCGGGGCGATTTTCGTACAAATTAAAACTAAACTATAAAAAATCAAATAAATCATGTATTGGGTTGGGGCGTATATCTTAGATACGGTTTTACTTCTGTAACTCCTTTCGGGAATATTTTTCTGGCGTCTTCTGTAGAAATTGCCGGAGGCACAATAACATCGTCCCCGGTTTCCCAATTGACGGGAGTTGCTACTTTGTGCGAATCAACCAATTGGAGGGAATCAAGAACCCTAAGGATCTCATTAAAGTTTCTTCCTGTAGAAGCCGGATAAGTAATGATCAATCTTACTTTTTTATCAGGATCAATGATCAGCAGAGAACGGACGGTAGCAGTAACCGATGCGTTTGGATGAATAAAATCATAAAGCTCAGAAATTCTTCTGTCTTTATCCGCGATAATAGGAAACTGTACATCGGTGTGTTGGGTTTCATTGATATCTTTGATCCAATTCTGATGATCTTCTACTCCATCCACACTTAAAGCAATAACTTTGGTTTCTCTTTTATCAAACTCTGATTTCAGCTTGGAAGTATACCCTAATTCTGTAGTGCATACCGGTGTATAATCCGCAGGATGTGAAAATAAAATTCCCCATGAGTTTCCTAAGAATTCATGGAATTTAATATCACCTAAAGACGTCTCTGCATGAAAGTCCGGTGCTGTATCTCCTAGTTTGATTGACATAATATTCTGCTTTTATAGTCTACAAATTTAGTAGACTTTTTGGAACTGGCAAATTTTTTGTTGAAAATTTATATCTTTAATTAAAATTTTATTCATGGAGAAAATTGGACACAGCTACATAGACGTAATTTACAGGGTTTTGGAAAGCTGGTATATGAGGTTTGCCGAGCTTACCCCGAAGCTTATTGTCGGGATTTTGGTATTTTCTTTTTTTCTTATTACCAGTAAATATCTGAGCATAGGTGCTGTAAAACTATTTCATAAATTTTTTCCTAAAAGCCAAAAGGAAAGCTCTCTTGTTACGTTAATAAGTATATTCAGGTTTCTGATCATGCTGATGGGAACTTTCATTGCACTGGAAATTATGGGCTTCAGTGGATTCCTCTGGAAGTTTATCGGAAGTTTGGGAGTAGCCGGGGTTATTGCCGGGGTTGCACTAAAGGATTTGGTTTCTAGTATCTTTTCGGGAATGCTTATCGGTATTGACAAAGCGTTTAAAATAGGAGATTATATCACAATAGGAGCTCATTCCGGAACAGTTCAGGAAATAGGTTTCTTAACGACAAAACTCATTACGGATGATGGAAAGAAAGCTTATATTCCCAACCAGGTTATTTTTAATGCTCCTTTTTATAATATTACAGCTTCACCACAACGGAGAATTATTTTAAATTTTGAAATTCCGGCAGATGAAGATATCAGCAAAGCACAGAAAGGAATGCTGGATGTTATTAAGAATCTTGATAGTGTAGACCGACTGGATACATCAGAAGTTATTTTAACGGATCTTAAACAGGGTAATTTTAACCTCCAGGCTAAGTTCTGGATGAAGGTAGGCGCCAGCATGGTTCAGTTAAAAAGCGAAGCTTATCTGAAGATCAAGGAGCGTCTGGATGCTGACCATATACAACTCGTAACGCCTACGAGCATCAGCATTACAAATGGCGAACCTCTTCCCATTGAAAATCAGAATCAATAAAAAAATAGTAACCGCTTTAATAAAGGCGGTTTTTTATTTCTTATTTATTTACAGTGCTTTAAATTAAGACTATCATTCCGGTGTAGTTTGATAACGGAATGATCTGGAACCAAGGGCGGACCAATTATAACACAGAACAGACATTTTCCACATCGTGGTTAAAATAAAAGACCGTTCCAAAAATGGAACGGTCTTTCTATTTATTTAAAAGTTCAGGCTTATGCTAAAACTTCTTTTACTTTGTTTGCAGCTTCTTCCAAAGTAATTGCTGAATGTACAGGAAGACCTGAATCATCAATTAATTTTTTAGCTTCTACAGCGTTAGTTCCCTGTAATCTTACGATCAACGGAACCGGAAGGCTACCCATTGCTCTGTAAGCATCTACAACTCCCTGAGCTACTCTGTCACATCTTACGATACCACCGAAGATATTGATCAGGATTGCTTTTACGTTAGGATCTCTAAGGATGATTCCGAAAGCAGTCTGTACTCTCTGAGCATCTGCAGTACCTCCTACGTCAAGGAAGTTAGCTGGGTTACCACCAGATAATTTGATGATATCCATAGTTGCCATTGCAAGACCAGCTCCGTTTACCATACAAGCAACGTTACCGTCAAGTTTTACAAAGTTAAGACCAGCTTCACCAGCTTCAACATCCATTGGATCTTCTTCTCTTGTATCTCTCAATTCAGCTAAGTCTTTGTGACGGAACAATGAGTTGTCATCCAAAGTTACTTTAGCATCTACAGCGATAATTTTGTTATCAGAAGTTTTCAACACAGGGTTGATTTCGAAAAGAGAAGCATCAATTCCTGTATAAGCATTGTAAAGAGAAGCAATGAATTTTGTGAATTCTTTGAATGCATTTCCTTCAAGACCTAAGTTGAAAGCAATTTTTCTAGCCTGGAAACCTTGAAGACCTAAAGCAGGATCAATGATTTCTTTGTGGATCAAATGAGGAGTTACTTCAGCAACGTGCTCAATATCCATACCTCCTTCAGTAGAATATACGATTGTATTTTTACCTTCAGCTCTGTCTAAAAGAATAGAAACATAAAATTCTTTAGTTTCAGTTTCTCCCGGATAATAAACATCTTCTGCAACCAAAACAGAGTGTACTTTTTTACCTTCAGCAGAAGTTTGTGGAGTTACCAACTGCATTCCGATGATATTCTGAGCGTTTTCTTTAAGTTTATCCATGTTTGGAGAAAACTTAACACCCCCACCTTTACCACGACCACCTGCGTGAATCTGTGCTTTTACAACCCAAGCCTGCGCTCCGGTTTCAGCAGTCAATTTTTCAGCAGCTGCTACAGCCTCATCTACGTTATTCGCTACGAAACCACGTTGGATAGCTACTCCATACTTTGATAAAATCTCTTTTGATTGATACTCGTGAAGATTCATATTATTTTTATTATTTTATTTTAAAATTTAAAGGTTGACAAATTTACTAAAAAGAGTTTAGATTTAAAGAATTACCATAGAGAAGTTGAAAGCAAATTTCAAATTATGACAAAAATCAACCTTCTTATTTTAACTCCTCTGCCGTCATGACCTTTTCATTAAGAATATTTTCCCACAACCTGTAATCGGAAACTCTGAAGCCGTTATGGGAAAGTCTGAAATAAAAATCATAAGATCCTCCCACAATTCCTTTTTCAGGCATGTACACCAGTCTATCTATTCCCCTATGCTCATTGTATCCGTCGATGTTCCACCATCCGTCAAAAGTCCAGAACTGATAGGCTGTATTTCCCTTAATTCTATATTCTTTAGACAGATAATTTCTGAAAGAGAACGGATCACTAAGATTTCGGAGACGATCTAAGTCTCTTACATCCATGATGAATTTTCGCCCGGGGAACTGTTCTTTAAAACTCTTCTCAACCTCATTTACCGTGACTTTCTGTTCAGATATGTTAAGCGTTCCGTATGAAGAAACCAAAGGCCCTTTCAGGGAGGTAATATTGAAAAACTCAGTCAGACAAAGTTTAGAAACATAATACCTGTTATTTACCTTTTTGATCAGTTTGAAATCTAGCCTCTTTTTTTCCGGAGTATTGGAAACCAACCAATCTGAAACTATTTCTTTTACTTTTGATTTTGAAATTATATCCTCTTTGCTTAATTTCTCAAAATCCAGGACAGTCCAGTTCTGTCCTCTCTCATCTGTTCCCGGGAGAATGCTCTCATCAAGATCAGGAAGTACTGAAAGTAAGAGTATATGATTTGGGCTAAGATAAACATTATACATATTTACATTTTTCCTGATTCCATACAATTCAGACGTATCCAGTGTATACGTTTCAACTTTAAAATCGGTCTTTAGACTGTCCAGAAAGAAATATTTCTGGGGAAAGGCTAAACAAGGTGTGAATCCGAGCAAGAATAGGATTCTTTTCATTAATTTCATTTGTGCTGATTAATTTTTAATTGACTTTCTATAACATAAAAAAGCGATCACAAACCAATAAAAAATAGATCCAGTAAAAAAGTCTTATTTTTTTATCTATCTGTTAAATTTGTTTTATTCTTCAGATAATTTTTCAGACTGTGACCCTATAAACGGAATTTTAGGAGCCAGGAAATATCCCGTCAGACTGGCAAAAAGAATCGGGACAAAATAGGTAAATCCGGTTAAAGTTCCCAGAATAATCGTAGTACTCATCGGAGTCCTTGTCACGCAGGCATTGATGGCAGCCATACAGCTTACAATTGCTAAGGTAGTATCTACAGTAGGAAATAACTGATGAATAATCAGTCCTAAAGTTGTTCCCACAAAAAACAGAGGAATAATGAAACCTCCCCTCCATCCAGAAGTTACGGTAACAGCAATTGCAATGATTTTAAAGACCAGAATCACGATTAAAAAGTTCAGTGCAAAATTCCCGTTAATCAGTTGGTTGATCTCATGATGACCGAAATATCTTGTCATGGGAAAGTTATAGGCAATAATCCCCAAAATAATTCCACCAGCCAAAGTTTTCACATAGATAGGAAACGGTCTGTATTCAAAAACTTTTTTGAAAAATTTCACGACAAAAATAAAGATCCATCCAAAAATCGTTGCTACCACACCAAACAAAAAAGCATAAATAAAATCATACACTCCCGAATAATGATAGGCCTTCAAATCCCACGTTGCCCCGATTCCCAAATGAATAATCAAAGCAAACATCACATAGCTGAAACAGCTGGCTACCAAAGCCGGAATAATGGCTTTATAATACTCTACTGCATGTCTGTGATGCAGAATTTCAAGTGAAAAGAGACTTCCTCCCAGAGGAGCACCAAACAAAGCGGTAAAGCCTGAAGCCATACCTGCAATACTTAGAGAACGTAATTCTTCTCCTTTCAGTCTGAAAATTTTCCCAAGCCAGGTTCCTGTAGATCCAGTCACCTGAACCAATGGTGCCTCCGGACCAAGACTTCCTCCGGATGCTACACAGAACAATGACGAAAGGATCATGGAAGGATTGTTTTTTGGATCCAGTTTTCCTTTGTTAAATCTGATATTATTAACGATCAGGTGTATTTCGCCGGGATCTCCGATAAAGTGAATTACAAGTCCTGCCAGTAATCCACAAATGGCCATGGTAGGAATCACCATCCATCCCTGAAACTGCACTAAAAATTCTGTAAAATGTTCCAATATAATCCAGTAACCACCCGCAATTGCTCCACCTACAAGACCGGTGAATGCCCACATGAAAAAAGTACGGCTGAATACAAACGGATTGAATCTTATAGGCTGGTCCAGAAGATTAAATGTTTTTATTAACCGTCTTCTTCTATTGATTTTCATTTTAATTTATTTTAAATATTAAAAGAATATCATCATTTGTCTTAAAAGTATTTTTGTCTATTCAAACTTTAATACAATTGGCTGGGAAAATTGCTGCACAATTGCTTTTTTATCATAAAACAGGGGTTTTTCAAGGCCTCCGATTGCATATAAAAACAATGCACTGATGATATTGAATTCGGTTCCGGATGTACCGCTGTATTGTACATTCTTGAATTTACCGTCCACATCAATGATGAAGGTAAGTTTACACCTGTAGGTTCCTTCACCGATTTCATCTACCAAATACACAGGAAAATTTGCAGTCACCTGTTTTTTCAAATCTTCAAGCTGTTTATAATTTTCAATTTGGGTAACATCGACAGACTTACTTTTTATCTGATTTTGCGGAGTATTTTCTGGTGGAGATACAGTGGATTCAGCCTGAATTTCGTTACTCGTCTTAAACAAAATACTTTTATCGATTTTCCCAATGATCACATCTTTGTCATATATGTCCTGATACAGATTTTTTAGGCTTTTTAATTTTTCGGTGTAAAAAACTCTGTATTTCTCAGAATATAAACCGGGATCTTTTTTATAATCATAACGACCTGTACTGTCCGAAAAACGTTTTTGTATATTTTTCACTTCCGTGAAAATTTTTCCATTATGCAATTGCATCTTTCCTTGTGCATTTACCTTTTGAATGCTTAGAAAAAAAGTGATGAGCGTAATAAAAAACAGGGTAAGGCAGTTATTCATTTTTTTATTTTTCAGAAGGCACAGTCTATCATCGAGAGTGCCTTCTTTTTGTAGATTGAACTACTGATTATATTTTTGTTTTGGCGAAATACCAGATCAGCATTCCCCAGCTTAAAATCATAAAGAGACCTCCAAGAGGAGTAATGGGTCCTAAAAATTTCAAGTTGGCTCCCAGATAATCCTGTAAACTCAGGAAATAAATACTGAAAGAAAACAATAGGGTTCCGGCGATCATTAAAATAGAAATCCATTTTTGTGATGAGGTATCAAATTTTAAGATATATCCTACAATCAATAAAAAGAATGCAGCATACATCTGATATCTCACTCCTGTTTCAAAACTTTCCAGTCTTTCAACAGACAATATTTTTTTTAAAGCGTGCGCGCCAAAAGCTCCCAGAATAACTGACAGCATTCCATATGCAGCACCGAAAATTAAAGTAATTGTTTTCATTTTATAATTCTTCTAATTCTAGATTTAAATATTTTTTTGTTTTGTAATCCTGCCAGGTTCCCACCATTTTACTGCCTTTCATATCCGCTTCTATAAGCGCTTTCGGCATCCATTGATTCGTATCCTCACTATAATAATCATTTTCTGTGATTGAGATATGGCTTCCATTCAACTTCCCGTTCCACTCAATTAGTTTCTTATTTTTATCATACCAGTATACAGCAGAAAAAGACGTTTTATCATGATCTCCATATAGATATCTGATCAAAACAGTAATGGGATATTTATGGTCTATTTTACCTTTAAACAATTTATACTGAATACCAGTAGCATCCGGTTTTTCAGAACCCGAAAGAAGATTTTTTGCATAAGGGCTCCAGTATTTTTCCAGATCTTTGTAAGGAATTTCAATGGTGTGTCTTCCCAGATCATCCAATGCTCTCATTGCATGATTGGAACATCTTCCGGCCACAAAAGTCAGTTGATCCTTTCCAAAAAAAAATTCGATATACCTTAAGGTATGCTCCATAAAGCAGTCTTCATACATCGCAATCTGATCCTGAACTTCTACATCCGGATCTTTCTCTGCCCGTAATTGAACAAGAAAGTCATCCACTCTCTTCTTTACTTTTTGATTGATTATATTTTCAATGGTTTTAACTGCACCAGGCTTAAACAGATCCTGACAATTGATCAAATTTCCTGTCCTCAGATCAAAATTATACGATTTTGAGAAACCCTCAGGATAAGCTCCTGATGCCTCTCCTTCCATACTAATGCTTAAAATATTTTTAGGCGTTTCTAATTTTTCCCAGCTGTAAAAATAGAGATAATTGGTAGAGGCTATCGTCGCCGAAGAAGCCTTCTTAAAAGGATTGGGTCCGGAATCCGGTACATATTCCAGCTCATTGACCTGCAGAAAAGTATTGATCTTCTTTTCGATCAAAGAATTCTGTGGATAGGAAATCACGGGAAATACAGCTTCTTCAGATTTCGGCTGGAGATCACTGATCTTCACATTTTTCTGTTGCGAAAAACTTAAACCCGAAATCAATAGAAAGAAGAGTATTTTCCTTTTCATTATTCCTTACTTTATAAAGATTAAAATAATTTTTGCAACCAAGGTTGAAATGCCCAGTATAATAAACACATTGGACAGTTTTTTAGAATTTCTAAATCCTGGCGATGTCGTTTTCTTCAGAAAAATTCCAAAGGCGATAAATATAAGGGGTAAAATGATCTGCAGCATTATTGAGCTCTTAATCTGTTAAATTCATTAATAACTTCATGATGACTCACCGTTTTATCTTTGAAATACGTTACAAAATGTTGCTTTTCCTCTTCAGTAGCACCCATTTGATTTAAAATATTCAATAAGTGCATTTTCATGTGTCCTTTCTGAATACCGGTGGTTACTAAAGAACGAAGTGCTCCGAAGTTTTGGGCAAGGCCGGAAACAGCAAGAATACTCATCAGCCCCTGTGCAGAAGGTTTTCCAAGAAGTGCCAGTGAGAATTTTACCAGTGGATGCAGATTGGTAAGCCCTCCTACTACTCCCACAGAGATCGGAAGATCAATCCAGAATCTGAAAATTCCGTTATCTATTGTACAGTGCGTTAAAGACCTGTATTGTCCGTCTCTCGCAGCATAGGCATGAGCACAGGCTTCTGTTGCTCTAAAGTCATTTCCCGTGGCGATTACTACTGCATCTACCCCATTCATAATTCCTTTATTGTGAGTTGTCGCGCGGAAAGGTTCTATTTCAGCAATGGTAACTGCCTGTTTGAACTTTCTTGCAAATTCTTCATTGGAAATTCCACTGTCATCTTTTAAATCTTCGATTTTACATGAAACCTCAGCTCTTACCAGACAGTCCGGTGTAAAGTTGGAAAGAATATTCATCACAATCTGAAGTGAGTTCTTTTCCTCCTGTGTAAAATCTTCACTTGTTGCAATCTCCTGCTTTAATGTTTTTCCGAACTGCTCAAGACATGAATTGATAAAATTCGCACCCATGGAATCTACCGTATCAAAGCTTGCTTTAAGCTGATAGTAATTCGGCATTTCAGCAGTTTTGTCTACAAGTTTGATATCTAAAATCCCTCCCCCTCTATTTCTCATATTTGAGGTGATAGCCTCTGTAGTTTCAAACAGTTTTTTCTTTAAATTAAAATTAAAGAAATGTAAAAGTTTATGAGGTTCTACATTAAATATAAAGTGGGTATGTCCTAATTTTTCATTGTTAATAATAGTGGTTTTAAAACCTCCTTTATCAATCCAGAATTTGGCAGCTTTAGAAGCTGCAGCTACTACTGAACTTTCTTCAACAGCCATTGGAAGCGCGAATAGTTTGCCGTCAATTAAGAAATTGGGAGCAATTCCATAGGGCATATAGAAATTGGAGATCGTATTTTCAGAAAACTCTTCATGAAGTTTCTGAAGATCAGCATTTTCGTTCCAGTATTGTTTTAATATATTTTGATATTCTTCTTTTCCTTCAAGGTATTCGCTTACAAGCCAATCGATTTTTCCCTGTTTTGTAAGTTTAGAGAAACCTTCTACCGGTTTATGATCCATAGCATAAATTTAATAGGTGTAAAGATAGTAATTTTGTCAGTCTCCATTGTTGATAACTTCCATAGAAAAAAGTTGATAATTATATATTTTGGAACTATTTTTGGATAAAGTTCTGATACAAATTGTAACACCCAGCGAAAAATATGAATTTTGAACGCCTGAAAGAAAAACTCGAAATCCTTGCTGATGCGGCGAAATATGATGTTTCCTGCTCATCCAGCGGAGGTACGAGAAAAAATAAAAAAGGCGCTTTAGGAGACAGCTCTGTAAGCGGGATCTGTCACACTTATACAGAAGATGGTCGATGTGTTTCCCTGCTCAAAATTTTACTGACCAACCATTGTATTTTCGACTGTGCTTATTGTGTATCTAGAAGTTCCAATGATATTAAACGGGCAGCATTTACGGTGGAAGAAGTGGTGGATCTCACTATAAATTTTTATCGTAGGAATTATATTGAAGGTCTGTTTCTGAGTTCCGGAATTTTCAAAAATGCAGATACTACGATGGAACGTCTGGTACGGGTTGCAAAAAGATTAAGGACTGAAGAAAATTTCAATGGCTACATTCATTTAAAATCTATTCCCGGTGCCAGTGATGAACTGATGCAGGAAGCTGCGTTGTATGCAGACAGGCTTTCTGTCAATATTGAGATTCCTACAGAAAGTGGATTGAAGCTGCTGGCTCCTGAAAAAAACCGCCAGGATATGATCAATCCTATGCGTTATATCCAGAAAGGAATCGACCAATATAAAGAGGAGAAGAAAATTTTCAGAAAAGTTCCGAAATTTGCCCCGGCGGGACAGTCTACCCAGATGATCGTAGGTGCTACCAATGAAAATGATCTGCAGATTATAAAAGTTGCTGACCATTTTTATAAAAACTTCAATATGAAAAGAGTGTATTATTCCGGATATGTTCCTGTTCTGGAAGATAAAAGACTCCCCTCTTTGACAACCGAAGTTCCGATGCTTCGTGAAAACCGTTTGTATCAGTCGGATTGGTTAATGAGATTTTATGGTTTTAAAGCCGAAGAAATTCTCGACCCCAATATGCCCTTTTTAGATTTAGAAGTCGATCCAAAGCTGAGCTGGGCTTTAAGGCATCTGCATCAATTCCCGGTTAATCTGCAAACTGCGGATTACCAAATGATTTTAAGGATTCCGGGAATTGGAGTAAAAACAGCACATAAAATCGTTCAGGCGCGCCGTTTTCAGGTTTTGAATATGGATCATTTAAAAAAACTAGGAGCTGCTGTGAACCGGGCAAAGTATTTTATAGACTTTAATGCAGGAAATGCATACTTGCGGTATTTAACAGATAAAAATTTAAGAAAACTGCTCATCGGTGGAAGTTCATCTAAATTTCACAACCAGTTTTCGCAGCAGTTGACTTTATTTTGATCATATCCTTACCATTCTGACCACAAACCTGGAGTATTTACACATTACATTTCTCTAATCGTCTTTTCTCTATGATCCTCACCCCATTTTTCCATAGAAGTCAACACTTCCTGAAGACTTTTACTATAGGGTGTCAATTCATATTCCACGGTAACAGGCTTGGTATCAAGAACTGTTCTGCTCACCAAACCATTGATTTCCAGCTCCTGCAATTCTTTAGATAAAATACGCGGTGTAATCCCCACTTCCCGGGACAATTCTCCAAACCGTCTTTTTCCACTCATCAAGACTGTCACTAAGACTAATTTCCATTTTCCCCCTACCACATCCAGTGTATCTTTAATGGCGCGGATAGATCTCTGGCATGTTTCTTTCGTATGCATAAGTATCCTTTTTGTAACTACTATCCTTTATGTAACACATGATAAATTTAGAGTTTTTTTTCTGAAATTTGACTTATAAATAAAAGCACTTACAATGATACAGAGAACAATAGCATCAGTAATACAGGGTTCATGGAGACAGGGTTTCCTAGGAAATGGACACAGAGCATTAAATGTGTTGGAAAATATTCCCTACGAGAATTCCGATCCGTTTATTGTATTTATGGATGATGACCTGAATCTTCCCGGAGGCCCTGCAGTAGGCGGACCTCATCCTCATGCAGGAATTGAAACATTAACTCTTGTTTTACAGGGTGACGAAAAAGACCTGCTAACAGGCAGTCTTGAAATCATGACTGCAGGGAAAGGAATTATTCATACAGAAGAAATCTCCACGGAAAAAAATGTACATTTTCTGCAGGTTTGGATTGTACTTCCTCCTGACAAACGTTGGACGCAGCCATTTTTCCAAAAAATACTGTTGGAAGATGTACCTAAGATCATCACGGATCAATATGAAATAAGGATCTACAGTGGCGAAAGCAACGGGCTTACCTCTCCTGTTAAAGACTACACTCCTTTCAGCTTAATAGATTACCGAATGGAAAAAAACGCACAGATCGTTCAGGAAATCCCGGGAGATTATAATGGTTTGATTTATATGCTGGAAGGCTCAGTTAGTATTGCCGGAAAAACGATCAAAACCGGACAAACCGGATGGCTAAATAAGGCGGCAACCCATGAAAACAGCCAGTTGATTTTTGATACCAATGAAGAAACCGCCCGTTTTGTCTTGTACGCAGGGCAGCCGCATAATGCTTCCGTGGTACAGCATGGGCCATTTGTAGCAGATAGCGCAGAAGATATTTCAAGACTTTACCGAGAATACCGTCACGGTGAAATGCCACATCTGAACAGCCTCCCTGAATCGCAAAAAATCCAGTATTTTAAAGAATCAAAATAACTGAATAAATCTATAAAAAAAGGACACTCACAATTCTTTATGAGCGTCCTTTTTGTCTATTTTTGTATGGAATACATTTACATGACCAATATATAGAATGATGACCACGCTGATTTATGACGGAAGTTTTGACGGTCTTTTAACAGCAGTATTCGAAGTCTTCGAATACAGGTATAAAGATGTTGAAATAATCAGCAAAGGGCGTTTTCATCAGGAGAATATGTTCGCCGAAATTCATGATGTAATTACACAGAATGATAAAGCAGAAAGGGTTTTAAATAAACTCGAACAGAATATTGGTAAATCAGGAATCCATCAGCTATTGAAGGTGTTTTTATCCGAAGATTCTGAGTCTGAAAAAATTATCTTATCCGCAATACAGCAATCTATACAGCATCCCCAGGAAAATATACTTCAAAACTATGCTGATTGTGATATTTTAAAAATCTCAAAGATCTGTAAATCCGTGGATCGTGAAAGACATAGAATGACCGCTTTTGTTCGCTTTGAGAAAATGTTGGATGGTGTCTTTTTTGCGAAAATAGATCCTGATTTTGATGTTTTACCGTTAATACGGAAGCATTTTAAAGACCGTTATCAGGATCAGAAATGGATGATCTATGACCTGAGAAGAAATTATGGCTTGCTGTATGATCTTGAGAACTGTGAGTTCTTTTATCCTGAAGAAAAATTAGATCTGCATCAGTATCAACAGAAATTCCATGACGAGGAAAAGAACTATCAGACCCTTTGGCAGCGTTACTTTACGAAAACCAATATTGTTGAACGAAAGAATTTAAAACTCCATATTCAGCATGTTCCAAAGAGATACTGGAAATATCTGACCGAAAAATCGTAGCAGATTCTTAAAAATTTTAACAGCTGATCTTTAAAAATAAGTTTTAAAATTGTAATCAATAATTCCATATTGTGGATAACTTTTTATTTTAGCGAAAAAAAAATATAATTTCAGGTCTATTTGTGGCTCCACTTATTTAAACTATTCATTTTTTGATATATATAATTCACATTAATTAAAAACTCACATTGTGGATAACTTTTTTCAGTTAATATACAGTTAATATTGAAGCTTTTTCAATCTTATTTTCCGTGGTAAATTGAGCAAATTATTCCTTAGCCAAGGAGAATAAAGGGTTAAAAAAAACATTTAAAAACATGAAAATCTGCGATATAGGTAAATAAAAATTACATCACCACTCTTTCCTTGTGGATAACTCTTACTTTTTAAGGGTTCGCAAAGCTTTTTTTACGATATACTGCGTTTCTTTTGTCGGACTTTCCCGAAGCCATTCATCACATAATTCTACTACAAACTCGGGTTGTGATTTGCTGGCATCATTCAACCAGTTACCTACACTATCCTGCACGTATCTTGAAGAATCTGATCGTAAAGGTTCGAGAATTTCCAGTCCAAGTCCGGGATTTTGCTTTAAAGCAATGATATGCTCACACCAAACTCCTCTCGGCCTTGTAGATTCGCTGGCAAAACGTCTCACGTTCTCATTGTCATGCATCGTCCATCGTGCTAAAATAGATAAGCTTTCATCAAGATTTTTGGAGATATCCGGACGTACCGTCATCCAGCAGATTTCCCTCACTCCAAAATGAGGATCAGAGGCAAATGGCTGAATCCTGTCTAATTTTTCTTTACCACTCAAATTATTGTTTCGTCCAATGGTATAAGCAGCCCAGCAACGTACGAGATCTGCCGTATGGGCTGAAAGTTTAAGTAGAAACTCATCGTCATTATTTTTAGCCGACAGATTAAGTAAACCAATTCCGATAGTTTCATTAATGGTATTAACGGTTTGTTTTTTCAGCTGGTCTACATTTTCTAAAATAGGTTTCAAATATTCTGTTCGGTTATTCTGCTGGAGCAAATGCTCCAGCAACAGTTTTTGATCTACCGCCAGCCATTCAGTGAGATTTACACTTTCGATTTCACCCCGGTTTAAGCGTTCGAGGACATCCGCAGGAATATCTTTTATAGAGCGGGCACCTTTTCTCTTTTCTGTCATAATACTTTAATAAGTTCTTCAACATCCAGTCTGTTCATGTAATTTACATCTAAAAATCTGAAAATAATACACCCCTCCCCGTCTACTACAAATATTGCAGGAATGGGAAGGCTGTTTTCTGCATTCCCATTAAAATCTGCAAGATCAATTCCAAGGTTTTGATAATAAGGAAGTAAAAAATCCTGTAGTTGAAAAACAATTCCCAGCTTTTTAGCCAATGTATTATCCGCATCTGTCAAAACATCAAAATCCAGTTCATGAGTCTCGGCCATTGTCCTGGAATGATCTAAAGTCTGAGGAGATATGGCTGCCAGAAAAGCATTTTTGTTTTTTATTCCTGAGAGATTTTCCTGCAGAGATCTCAACTCAAGATTACAGTATGGGCACCAGTTTCCTCTGTAAAAAGCCAGGATCATTTTTCCTTTTTTAAGAATTTCTGCTGACGATATCATTTGTCCCTTATGATTGGGAAGGGAAAATTCAGGCATTTTATCACCTACCTTACAACTGCTTTCTTCCAGGTTGCGGTTTTTCAGATCTTCAATAGATTTTTCAAATACGTGCAAAACTTCTTTTGGAAGCTGTGAAGACAATGTGTGATTCAATTCTTCAATCTGCTTAGCCAGAACATTCATCTTTTAAATTTTATTATTTTTACAAAGGTCTAAAAGCGGATCAGAATAAGCAATAACGCATATTTTCAACCCATAGGGATAAAAAAGTCAATTTTATGAAAACAAAGGAGAAAGCTGAAGAAAATAAAATCTGTCCGTTGGAAGTAGCCGTGAATACCATTAGTGGAAAATGGAAAATTCCTATTGTATGGCAGATTAATGAAGGTAAGAAACGTCCGAGTGAATTTCTTCGGGGTATTGCTAAAGTAGACCGCAGGGTTCTCAACCAACAGCTTAATGAAATGGTAGAGGACGGTATCCTTACAAAACAATCTTTTAATGAACTGCCACCAAGGGTGGAATATACACTGACCGAGTTAGGTGAAAAGCTGGTAAAAATTCTTTGGCAGCTGAATGATTGGGGAAAATTATTAATTCCTGAGGATTCTAAAGTTTAAATCTTTGATATTTGTATTTAAATAAAAACCAAATGAAAAAAATTATTTTGATTCTGATTGCTGCCTTTGCACTTTCAGCATGCAGCAATGATAAATCTGTGTCAGGCAGTAAAATCGAAATAACCAAGGCTTTGATTTCAGAACATTCTGTTCCGGTCAATAAAGATAAAAATACCATCAAAGAAAGATTTTCACCCCCTGAAAACTATGTGTGGGTAGAAGAACAGCCAAATTCATTTGGGTACTTTATTGAGCACTTCAGGTTGAAACCTTACGGAAGTCAGATCTTAACATATGACGGAACTCCCATTGCAACGCAGGATGTTCATGAAGCTGTTTTTGATATTGATACAGGGAATAAGGATCTTCAGCAATGCGCGGATGCTGCAATCCGGCTGCGGGCTGAATATTTATATAAAGCCAAAAGGTTTGACGAGATCAAATTCCATTTTACAAGCGGTGATCTGGTTTCATGGAATGATTATAAAAGTGGTATCCGCGCTTTCGTCAATGGAAATTCCGTCAACTTCAGGAAAACAGCAGGTTTTGACGATTCCTACCAAAATTTCAGAAAGTATCTGGATCTGATCTTCAACTATGCCGGAACGATATCTTTAAATAAAGAGACAAAACCTGTCGCAAAAACTTCAGATCTGAAAACCGGTGACATCCTGATCACACCGGGAAGTCCGGGGCATATTGTTTTTATTTCAGGAGTATGTGAAAATAAGAAAGGGGAAAAGTTATTTTTATTAAGTGAAGGATTCACTCCAGCGCAATCTATTCATATGCTTTCCAATCCTTTTGATAAAAATATTTCGCCATGGTATCGTCTTGATGTAAATTCTTCTGAAACGAAAACTGCCAGGTATTTTTTTAAGCCTACAAATTTTAGGAGCTTTTAATTATTTATATTCAAAACTCTTATCAACTTACTGCCATTATCTGAACTTGTTTTTGTAAATTTGTGTTCGAAATTTTTTACTAGATGAAAGAGAGTGCTGTAAAAAAAATTGCAGTTCTTACTTCCGGAGGAGACTCTCCAGGTATGAATGCAGCATTAAGGGCGGTAGTAAGAACCGCAAATTATTATAATATTGAATGCTACGGAGTAAGGGAAGGCTATAATGGGCTCATCAATGATGATTTCCTGAAAATGGGTCCCCGTTCCGTAAAAAATATAATCAATCAGGGCGGAACGATTCTGAAATCCGCCAGATCCGTGGAATTCAGAACTCATGAGGGCCGTCAGAAAGCTTACGACAACTGTGTAAAGCATGGTGTGGATGCATTGGTATGCATCGGAGGAGACGGAACTTTCACCGGAGCAAAAGTTTTTTACGAAGAGTTTGGTATCAGAGTAATCGGTGTACCGGGAACTATTGACAATGATATTTTCGGAACAGATAATACAATCGGATACGATACCGCTTTAAACACGGCTATGGAAGCCATTGATAAGGTTCGTGATACGGCAACTTCCCACAACAGAGTTTTCTTTGTAGAGGTGATGGGTCGTGATGCAGGTTTCATTGCGTTAAACAGTGGATTAGCAACGGGTGCCCTGGACATTCTGATTCCTGAGAAAAAAGACAGCAGAGATGAACTTTTTGCTAATTTCAGAAAGGCTGAAAAGACAGGAAAGGCATCAAGTATCGTTGTAGTAGCTGAAGGTGAAAAGCAGGGAAGCATCTATGATCTTGCCAACCTGACGAAAGAAGAATTCCCTGATTATGATATCCGTGTAACGATCTTAGGCCATATCCAGAGAGGAGGTTCTCCAAGCTGTGCAGACAGAGTTCTGGCCAGCAGACTGGGTTATGGTGCCGTAGTGGGATTAATGGAAGGAAAAACAAATGTAATGGCCGGAATGCGTTCCAATGATATGGTGTATACACCGATCGAAGATGCCATTAAAAAACATAATGAAATCAATAAAGACCTTTTACTGATTTCAGAAATTTTAGCAATCTAATTATTTTTTTATAAATCTAAAACAAACTATTATGTCAACAATCAAAGTAGGTATCAACGGTTTTGGTAGAATTGGACGTCTTGTTTTCAGAGCAATGACTGAAAGAGATAACATTGAAGTAGTAGGAATCAATGACCTAATCAACGCAGAATACATGGCTTACATGTTAAAATATGATTCTGTACACGGTATTTTCCCGGGAGAAGTTTCTGTTGAAGGGAACGACCTTGTGGTAAACGGAAAAAGAATCAGAGTAACTGCTGAGAAAGATCCTAACAACTTAAAATGGAATGAAGTAGGTGCTGACTATATCGTAGAATCTACAGGGCTTTTCTTATCTAAAGAATCTGCTCAGGCTCACATCAACGCCGGAGCTAAAAAAGTAATCCTTTCTGCTCCATCTAAAGACGACACTCCGATGTTCGTAATGGGTGTGAACCACAAAGAACTTACTGACGATATCAAAATTTTATCAAACGCTTCTTGTACAACCAACTGTTTAGCTCCTTTAGCAAAAGTAATCCACGATAACTTCGGAATCGTAGAAGGTCTTATGACGACTGTACATGCTACAACGGCTACTCAGAAAACTGTTGACGGTCCTTCAATGAAAGACTGGAGAGGTGGAAGAGCTGCTCTAAACAACATCATCCCTTCTTCTACAGGTGCTGCTAAAGCAGTAGGAAAAGTAATCCCTTCATTAAACGGAAAACTAACAGGTATGTCTTTCAGAGTACCTACAGTAGACGTTTCTGTAGTTGACCTTACAGTAAGATTAGAAAAAGGTACTTCTTACGATGAGATCTGCGCTGCTATTAAAGCTGCTTCTGAAGGCGAATTAAAAGGAATCTTAGGATATACTGAAGATGCAGTAGTTTCTCAGGATTTCGTAGGAGATAAGAGAACTTCTATCTTCGACAAAGACGCTGGTATCATGCTTTCTCCAAACTTTGTAAAACTTGTTTCTTGGTATGACAACGAAATGGGTTACTCAAACAAATTGGTAGATATGCTTATCCATTCTGCTTCTTTATAATAAGTAATACGCTATACGCTATAAAAAAACCTTCCCAGTGGGAAGGTTTTTTGTTTATACGGTACCGGTTAATTAAATTTCAAGAAATTATATCCTATCCCTAATCCAAGCCAGGGAACCCCATTAAAATTCCAATTCTTCCTGTTGCTTGTTGGCAAATCAAACCCTAAAGCAATCATTAGTGTAAAATCATTATAATGATACCCCAGTGAGCCACCCAATGAGATTGCAGCCACATTACCTTTAGCAATACCATTCTGAGACAATGAAGTATTGTTTTCATCTAATTCAATTTTAGAAATACCAGCCAATCCATTTACAGAAAATCCGGTCTTATACTCTCTTGGTTTCTCTTCATTTGGAAGTTTTACAAATCTTGAATTTCCAAATTTATATCCCACATTAATCATGGCATTCAAACTCGTTTCAATGTTTCCTATCTTACTATCCATGTACCATTTAACGGGTAAAGTGATTAGTCCAACTTGTATAGATCTATAAGGGAAACCGTAATTCACACGATCCTTCATTTTTATATATACGTCATTTTCATCAAAAAACTTGTTGGTTTTAGAGTTGTAATTAAAGTACCACGGATAAATCATTATTTTCTTGTCTACAACTTTTAAATTTGCAGTAATTATACTGCCAGCATCAATTCCTGTCTCAGATTCGTTTAATGTAACAAATGATCTTTCTTCAGGCTGCTTTTTTAAAGTATCTTCTTCGAAAGAAATAATCTGCCTATTAGCGCTGTATTTGATATTTTTTCTAACAACAGAATCAGTTTTTTTCTTCGCTGCTGTATATACAAAACAGTCTAAAGCGACACTATTTCTTTCTTTAAAGGATTTTTGATCCTGTCCTAAGACCATTCCCGCCCAAAACAGGAAAAATAAAAATACAATTGTTTTCATGGCTATTAGTTTTATACAAAGTTTGGAATTCCAGGAATACAAGTAAATAACCCTTTTGGGTGATTTTGAACATCAGAATAAAAAAATAAGACGTATCTAAAAAGGAAAAAGCCTCCCAGCAACGAGAGGCTATTAGTTTATCATTTTCAAACAACTAAAAAAGAAAAGAGTAAACTGTTTTTATAACATTCATTATTAGCGTATGGTAAAACCGTTCTTATAACGGTCCATCAATAGTCTGACGATCAATATTTTCTGATTAAAAATAGATTACAGAAAAAATTTAATTATTAAACAAAACGGGACAGAATAAATTGAGCTGCCATGGTTATTAGTTATTACAAAGTTTAGAATTTTATCAAAGTAAAAAAATCCCCCTTTTGTGGTATTTTGTAAGTATTTTAGTTATTTTAGCGTAAAACTATTTATTCATGGAGAATTCAGAAAAAAAACATCCTCTCATTGAAGTCTGGAATACTTATCCAGGCATCAGAAGAGACAGAGAGATCCTGAATAGACCTCCTGTCGAACGCATCATCGGTGAGATGTTTGCGATCGGTGAGTTTTATTATTATGCCCTTAATCTTACCAACAGTACACTTTCACACCACCATGAAAACATCTTAAAACTTCACGGACTTGAATCCTACCCTGAAAACTTAAAGGATGTTCTTGATCTTACTCATCCCGATGATATGGAATTTGTGATGAAAGCAGAACAGACCCTGATCGACAAAATGACAGAAATAGGTCTGGAACATCAGCTATATATTAAATGCAGCTACTGCTTCAGAATGAAAACAGCAGAAGGAAACTATGAACTTTTCCATCATCAGTCCATGATTACTATGGAAGATGAGACCGGCATCCCTGTACAGGCTATAAATATCCATACCAATATCCATCATATCACCAAAGAAAATTCTTTTACCGTTCTGATTTCCGGGATAGGTCCGAGAAATGATTTTCAACAGGTGAAACTGGAATGCTTTTCGAAACCTGAACAGTTTTCAGAACATTTAACGAAAAGGGAAATGGAAATCCTTGCCTTTATTACCAAAGGCTATTCCGGCCCCGAAATAGCCCAGTCCCTAAGTCTTTCTGAACATACTGTGCGTACACACAGAAAAAATATTTTGCGGAAAACGGATTCCAGAAACTGCAAGGAACTTGTAAAAAAGGCTTTTGAAAGAGGGCTTGTCTGATATCTGCCATTTTCATATAAAGGATTTATTGAAAGGCTGATAAATCTCACCAGGGAATTTCGGTGCAAAACTTGTATTTTTATAGTGCAATGGAAAAAATGACCGTACATCCCCGTTTTAAAAACTCCACCCACTTCAAAGATTTTTGGGAGAAGGGAAATGGAAAACAGCTTATTGATTTTTCCGGAGCCGAGGTGAGTTTTAAGGAGTTTGATAAATTTGCCTCTCACTTTTATCATGTAGATGACATTGGAGATGAAGTCGTAAAAGAGGTCTATTTTACTCAAAAATATCAGGAAGCCTCCCGGGAGATTGAAGATTATATACGAAACGGTGTTTCCGAATCAGCCGATGTTCCGGAAAGTGTCAAGAAACTGTTCTCTCAGACCCAGCATATTCCAGATTGGCTTGATTACAGTCTATTGAAAAGTGGCGCCGAACTCTGCATGCGGAGTAATCTGGACTCGCTGATATCACTTAGGGATTACTGCCTGATGGGCGGCTATGATTATGCTTATCTCAACAAACCTCTTACGGCTACTGAGGCTTTGAAAAAAGGTGCTGTAAAACGCCTTTCCGAAACCCTGGATTTCTGGGTGAATGCTACCCGTTATGATGCACTTCATCTCCATGCAAAGGGATATGAATTTGCCATAAAGACCCGCCTGATTCATTCTTATGCCAGGCTTTCGATAAAGAAGCATTACAAGCAATGGGATACTGAAAACTGGGGCGAACCGATCAATTCCTGGGATATGATGGCTACCTATATTGGTTTCAGTCTTGTTTTTCTTCATAGTCTGCAAAAATTAGGAAACACTTTTTCTATAGAAGAAGAGAAAGGTATTTTCCATCTCTGGAAATATGTGGGATACTTATTGGGAATTCCGGAAGAACTTCTTCCCGATACCAAAAAGCAGGCAACAGAATATTTTTATCTCTGGACTTCTGTACAGCCCCCTTCAGATAAAGATTCTATCCTGTTGGCTCACTCTTTACTGAACGAATCTCTGGAAAATCCAATTCTAAAATTCAAGTTTCAAAGGAAAAGCCTGAGGTATCTGCATATTTGCTGTACATGGTTCCTGTTGGATGATGAAGTCTGCAAAAGGTTACAGATTCCTGAGGTTCCAAATAGAAATTTATTTCCTAAAACAAAAATCCTGATCAACAAGATCTATGATACGGTAGTAAGCAGAGATGCCAGAATAAAAAAGGGAGACAAAGACCAGATGAAAGTACTGGAAGATTATCTGAAAATTACAAAAAATTCAAATTTTCATTAGAAAATCAACAGGCAGAGCAGCTATCAAAGACGAAAAATATTTTTTTTATGTTTTGAATCATAAAAGTCCACATTCCGTTCGTAATGAATGACATCAGCCTCAAAACATTATAATTATTTAACTCTAAAAACAGTTTTTCAAATTAAATAATATTAGTTTTTGATGGTAAAATTCCGTATTTTTGAACAATTATTTTAACAACAGATGAGCAACATAGACGATAAGAAAAAAGCACTTGCATTAGTGCTTGACAAGCTAGATAAAACATACGGAAAAGGAACTGTAATGACATTAGGTGACAGTACTATCGATACTACCATTGAAGTTATTCCTTCCGGATCTTTAGGATTAGACATCGCTCTTGGAGTAGGTGGATATCCAAGAGGAAGAATCATTGAGATCTACGGACCTGAATCTTCCGGTAAAACAACGTTAACTCTTCACGCCATTGCAGAAGCTCAAAAAGCAGGAGGAATTGCAGCATTTATTGATGCAGAGCACGCTTTTGACAGAGGCTATGCAGGAAAACTGGGAATCGATCTTGAAAACCTGATCATTTCTCAGCCGGACAATGGTGAGCAGGCTCTGGAAATTGCTGATAACCTGATCCGTTCAGGGGCAATTGATATCGTTGTCATTGACTCTGTTGCGGCATTAACTCCAAAAGCAGAAATTGAAGGTGAAATGGGAGACTCCAAAATGGGTCTTCACGCAAGACTGATGTCTCAGGCACTAAGAAAACTGACGGCTACAATTTCAAGAACAAAATGTACTGTAATTTTCATCAACCAGTTGAGAGAAAAGATCGGTGTAATGTTCGGAAACCCGGAAACAACTACAGGAGGTAACGCATTGAAATTCTATGCTTCTGTAAGAGTAGATATCAGAAAAGCAAGTGCACCTATTAAAAATGGAGATGAAGCAGTAGGAAGCCGTGTGAAAGTGAAAATTGTGAAAAACAAAGTAGCTCCGCCTTTCAAACAGGCTGAATTCGACATTATGTACGGTGAAGGAGTTTCTAAGACAGGAGAAATCCTTGATCAGGCTGTAGAACAGGGAATTGTAAAGAAAAGTGGTTCTTGGTTCAGTTATGAAGAAACCAAATTAGGACAAGGTCGTGACGCTGTAAAAGATGTGTTAAAAGACAACCCTGAGCTAGCTGAGGAATTGGAAAACAAAATCAAAGAAGAATTGAAAAATAAGGTTAAATAATTTTTTTTCAATCTATATAAATTAAGACAGCTTTCGGGCTGTCTTTTTTTTATAATTTAGGTTTCGGCTACAGCCAATGAATGTATTTATATTTTATAAACGGGCTAAAGCCGCTTCTATTGAATTTTAATAGATTCCTTTTAACTTGAAGTGATGTTCTGTCATTCTGTCACATTCTTCTTCATGGTATTTTTTTTGAGCATTAATAAGAAATTAAAAAATCTAAAAATATGATGACTAAAGGAAATATTAATGTATCTGTGGAAAACATTTTCCCACTTATTAAAAAATTTCTTTACAGTGACCACGAAATATTCTTGAGAGAACTGATCTCCAATGCAACAGATGCTATTTTGAAATTAAAGCATTTGACAAGTATCGGGGAAGCTAAAGTGGAATACGGAAACCCGAAAATTGAGGTTAAAATCGATAAGGAGCAAAAAACTTTACGCATCATCGACCAGGGAATTGGGATGACTGCTGAAGAGGTTGAGAAATACATCAATCAGGTTGCTTTTTCCGGAGCTGAAGAATTCCTTGAGAAATATAAAGATTCCGCAAAAGACTCTGGAATCATCGGTCATTTCGGCCTTGGTTTCTATTCTGCATTTATGGTGGCAGAAAAAGTAGAAATTATTACAAAATCATATAAAGAAGGTGCAGCAGTACGATGGATCTGTGATGGAAGTCCTGAATTCACTCTTGAAGAAACCACTGACAAAACAGATAGAGGAACAGAAATCGTTCTTCATATTGCAGAAGATTCTACCGAGTTTCTTGAAGAATCTAAGATTCGTGAGCTTCTCTCAAAGTATAATAAATTCATGCCTGTTCCAATCAAATTCGGAACAAAAACCCATACCCTTCCATTGCCGGAAGATGCAGCTGAAGATGCGGTTGCTGAAACTGAGGAGGTAGACAATATCATCAATAATCCAACACCAGCATGGACCATTGCACCAAGCGAACTGACCAGTGAAGATTATATGAAGTTCTACCACGAACTGTATCCAATGCAGTTTGAAGAGCCTTTATTTAATATTCACCTGAATGTTGACTATCCTTTCAATCTTACAGGAGTTTTATTCTTCCCGAAACTGAGCAATAATTTGAATATTGACAAAGATAAAATTCAGCTGTATCAGAACCAGGTATTTGTAACGGATGAGGTGAAAGGTATTGTTCCTGACTTCCTGATGCTTCTGAGAGGGGTAATTGATTCTCCGGATATTCCGTTGAACGTTTCCCGTTCTTATCTTCAGGCAGATGGTGCAGTGAAGAAGATTTCATCTTACATTACCAAGAAAGTAGCTGATAAAATGTCTTCGTTGATTAATGAGAACCGTGAAGATTACGAACAGAAATGGAATGACATTAAAATAGTAATCGAATACGGAATTATCACGGAAGAGAAATTCGCAGAAAAAGCAGATAAATTTACCTTATATCCTACCACAGACGGAAAATATTTCCTGTGGAATGAATTGATTGAAAAAATACAGCCTGCACATACAGACAAAGACGGTAATACCGTAGTCCTTTATGCAACCAATGCAGACGAACAGCACAGCTACATTCAGGCTGCAAATGATAAGGGTTATGATGTACTGTTACTGGATTCACCTGTTATTTCTCACGTGATCCAGAAACTGGAAACTTCAAAAGAGAAGATCTCATTTGCAAGAGTAGATGCAGACCATATCAATAATCTGATCAAGAAAGACGAACCTGTTATTTCCAAATTAAATGAAACTGAAAAGGAATCATTAAAAAAGAACGTGGAAGAAGCCGTACAGGATGCTAAATTCACAGTACAGCTTGAAGATCTTGACAGCAATGATGCTCCGTTTACCATCACTCAGCCGGAATTTATGAGAAGAATGAAAGAGATGCAGGCAACAGGCGGAGGCGGAATGTTCGGTATGGGAGGCTTCCCGGAAATGTACAATCTGGTAGTGAACTCAAACAGTGAACTTTCCAGCCAGATCTTAAAGACTGAAAATCCTCAGGAGAAAGAAACGCTGATCAGGTACGCTCTGGATCTCGCGAAACTATCGCAGAATCTACTGAAAGGAAAAGACCTTACAGATTTTATCCAGAGAAGCTACAAGCAGCTCGAAAAATAATATCAGAAGAATATCAGCAGAAACGGCATAGTTTATCTATGCCGTTTTTGTTATTAGGAATATCATTACATTTGTTCAAAACGTAATCCATGTTCGAAATATCCTCTGAAATACTTCCCTTTCTCTTGCTGTTCAGTCTAGGAATTGCGTTGTTTCATACGCTTATTTTGTCTGGAATCTTCAATGTAAATCTAAAACCAGGCTGGATTATGTTTATCGTAGATCCCGCTATTTTAGGAGTCGCTTTTTTATTCTTTCAAAAAGAATCAGGAATTATTTTCATTGTCTTGTTTCTTTCCGTTTTCGTCATGGCGATTATAGGGTTTATAAAAAACGGTATAGAATCTACGATTGATTCTTTTAAAGAACAGCAAAAAAATAAAATCCCGGTCTGGAAAATTATTGGTGGCGGACTTTTGGCCCTGCTGGGATACCTTGCTTTTTTCTATTTAGGACTCTATTCTTTCTTCATTATTTTTTTTCTGATCATTGTAAGTTCTATTCTCCCCAATAATACCAACTGCTTTTACTTCTACCAGAGAATTCTGCCTACTTCAACGATACAAAGTGTAGCGATGGGTCTTGCAGAAATTTCAGGAAAGGCAAAAGCTATTCATTCAGTCGTTTCTCCGGATACAGATACCTCTTGTGTAGGATATATTTATACTGTTGATGAAATCCACACGTCAAGAGATGATGATGGCAGAACCTCAACATCCTACCGTGAAATCTCCAGAAAAATGGAACTTAAAAACTTCTATATTGAAGATGAAACCGGAAAAATAGAAATCATTCCCGACCAACTTCAATGGATTAACTTTTTACCAACAAATTCGCGGGAAGATGGCAGAAAACGTTATCAGGAATTTATTCTCGATGAAAAAACTGACTTCCTCTTAATCGGACAGGCATTTTATGAAGGTTCCCATTCTATTCTCCGTTTTGATGAGGGTAAAAAAGTGTTTGGAATTGCCCCTTTAGATATTGTCAATTTTTTCAACAAATGGCGGCCCTTAAAGCTGAGAGCACTGACCACATTAGCATGCATTGCTGTCTGTTCTGCCTTTATTCTTTTCACGCCCATTACAATGAATGGGACTAAAATCATTATTGAAAAAAGAAACTGGAAAGAAATATTACATTCTAACCCTTTTGAAGGCTTTTTTTAGCCATTAATCTAAAACTGAAACATGATACCGCTTTTACTCATAACGATAGTCACAGTCGGTCTTATTACCTTCTTAATCAATACCTACAACAGACTGGTGATGCTTAAGAATAATTCTCAAAAAGCTTTTTCCAATATTGATGTGGTGCTGAAACAGCGTGCAGACGAAGTCCCTAATCTGGTAAGGACGGTAAAGGCCACAGCACTGAACGAAAATACAATTTTGAAAGAACTTGTAATGCTCCGCTCTCAGTATTTCAGTACCCATGAAAGCAAAGAAAAAATGAAAATTGCGAGTCATATGGACGGAAAACTAAAATCTTTTATGATTACCGTAGAAAGTTATCCCGAAATAAAATCCAGCCAGTCATTTCTTGAACTGCAAAAAAGATTAAGTGAGCTGGAAGATATCATTGCTGACCGAAGAGAGTATTTCAACGATTCTATTAATCTTTACAATACCGGAATTGAAGTGTTCCCTGATTTTATTTTTGCCAAAATGATGAATTACCAAAAAATGGAAATGCTTCAATTCTCTGAAAGCGAAAAACAGTATAACAACATCACTTTTTAATTATGGAAATAGATTTAGGCTCACTTGGCAGTTTTATCAGTTCTGAAAAATTTTTCGGAAGTCTGGCTATTGGTTTTCCCATTCTTACACTGGGATTGTGTATACTGTACAGTGTTTTCAGTAAGATATTATTTGTCAAAAAAATCCTCAAATTTATTATTCTCACTTTCGGACTGTCGGTTATTGTGTTGATCCCTTTTATTTTTTTCTCCGCTTTTACAGGCTTTGAAAAACTGAAGCTGACCTTGATTTATATATGTATTCTTTTTTGTGTAACGATTTTCACGTTATTCAATACAGAGGAGACCGTGAATTTTATAAAAGACGCCTCTAAATTAAAAAACAAACACAACCGTTAAAACAAAACTATGGGACAATTCATTTTATGGGCATCCTTACTATTTACAGCATTCACTCTGTTTATGAATTACAGAAGAAAGAAATCCAAGCGTCATGATACATTAATTTCTCCCACTTCGTTTATTTACCCTGCACTGGTCGTTTTTGTGGTTTCATGTTTCTTTTTCGGTCTGGTGGCTTTGATTGCTCACCCTGTCACCGCTTTTTTTTCAGCCCCAAAATATGAGGCTAAGGTTGTGGATTATGATTTCACAGACTCCAGCAGTAATGATACAAAAACCGCTGTAGTAGAATTCAGAAATGATAATAACCAAACGATAAAAAAACCTTTAAACTATGGAAGCAGCGATCCTGTAGAAATTGGAAAAACAATAACCATTGGTTATGAAAATGGAGATCAAAGGGTAACCAACTTAAGTTTTGAAACGCAGCTACTTCCTATATTTATTGTTTCTCTATTCCTCTTTTTACTCGGTCTGGCTATGGCTTGGTTCTTATTATATTCCTTAGGGCTGGACTATTCTATTATTTTACGGATAGGAATGGGGTTTGTTCTGTACCTGGTTTTTCCTGCAGCTATGTTATTCTTTATCGGTGCCATGTCCTGGGTGATCTGGGAATATTTTCAGGGGAGAAGAAATGATATGCCGATTTGGGCATTGGGAATTTGCAGTCTTTTTGTAACTCTTCTGATTCCTGCTTTCTTCGGATATCTAAAAGTTATTTTTACTAAAGAAAAACCAGTTAAAAGCTCACGTAGGTTTTCGAACTTCAAAAAACGAATGTCAAAATAATTGATACAGCGTGATTGGAAGCATACCATCTCATTATGTATTTTTTGAATTTTTGTGCCATAAATCCTTGTACACATTATCCTTTTTTTCCATTTTTGTATAAAATGCCGGATATGCAAAAAGAAAAATTACGCGTCATCAGAAAACAAAAAGGCTATACTCAGCAGCAGGTAGCTGATATTATCGCAACTGATGTATCCAACTACAGCAGAAAAGAAAGCGGTGATGTAAAGATCATCAGGGACGAATGGGACAAAATTGCCCGTTTCCTCGATGTTAATGTTGAAGAAATTTATGAAGATGAGGAAGCGAAAGTAGTTATTAATTATGACCATCCTGTATTTAATGACAGTTCTTCCGGAAATGGAACAATGAATCAGTTTAATAATATTCCGGGATCTATTATCAAGAATCTACAGGATTATATCGCTCTATTGAAAGAGGAAAATGAAAAATTAAAAGAAGAATTAAGAACTCCCAGCAGAGGAAGAAAATAACAGTGGATTTTGAAAATCCACCTGCTAATTTATATATTGTAAATGCCCTGAATACTCATCCGTATTTAGGGCATTTTTATTTGTAGCAATATACTGGATGTACTTTTTTAACTCCCCCGCATTTTTGCGGTAAAAATCCACCTCTTCATAGAAAGGGAATTGTGATCCGACTTCTACTGGTTGAAATATGAAATAATATTTTTTTTGGTTCCGGCGGCTTCGCCGCCGGAACCATCTTTATAATTTTTCAATGGCCTTCAGAATTTCTTCTTTATTATTGACCAATCCCTGCAGGTGATCTCCTTTTGACTGTATGAATACTTTCGCTCCGGAAGTATTATCAAAAACCAATTTCCCCTGTTCCAACGGAACTGTTTTATCATCTCCTCCATGAATGATAAGTACAGGAAGTTTTCCTAAAGCTTTTACATCTTCCTTAGCTGCGTATGGAGAAACCATTGACTGGAGGATAAAATCTTTATATTGAGGGGCAAAGTGAGCTGCAATATCCGTAAAAGAAGCCATCGGACAATCCAGAATAAGACCTGAAATTTTAGAAACATTATCTTTTGCAAGGTGAGCTGCAATCTGAGTTCCCAAAGAAGCACCGTAGAGGTACACTTTTGTATTTTTAATGTCGGATTTTTTCATCAGCTCATCAAAGAACTTCTGGCCGTCCTCCGCCACATTTTTATGAGAAGGTTTACCTGTTGATAATCCATATCCTCTGAAGTCGATCATTACAACCTGATATCCGGCATCTACCAAAGGTTTGGTCATGAACTGATAGGTGGTTACGTTTCCTGCAGCACCATGAAAATAGAAAATTGTTTTCTTTGGGCTTGTTATCTTAGGTTTTGCGATAAAAGCTGTAATGGTATCTTTATCTACAGAAAAACTGACCTGTTCAGGTGTTTTAAACTCAAAAGGTTTCATTTCTTTGCTGGGCTGATAAAATTTATCATCCATTTGTGCATTTGAAAATACCGCAATAAAAAGAAACAGTAACGAGAAGATTGACATTGGTTTCATAAGTTTTTGTTTTATTTATGAACCAAAGGTATTGCGATCCTTAGCAGGTTAAAAAAAAAAGACGACGGAAAGGTGAATACAATCGACCGAATGGTAGATTTACGGGATTAAAGTTCCTCTAAGGGATTCCAAAACAGTTTTTTAAAATCTTTTATTCTCAAATTTTCAACAGTAATCCCTTCTGCTTCCAGCCTTTTTTGAAATTCAGGGACAGATAATACTCCCGAACTGGATATTACACGGTGCGCAGGGACATCCTCAGGACATCCTCCCATTGCTTTTCCTACATGGCGGGAATGATTGGGATAGCCCACCGCTTTAGCTATAGCTCCATAAGAGGAAACTCTTCCTTTCGGAATAAGTCTTGTGATCTCGTAAATCTGTTGTTTGAAAATTTCGTCCATAGCCAATACCTCTGTTTAATTTCAATGAAAAATATAGCCTAAATTAAGTTTACATCTTCTTTTGCATCATTTTTGAACTGCTAGTTATTCAATGATGTTTCATTTTAAATATAAAGATATGAAAAAATCATTTTTCAGACTGCTGAACGCAGTGAATAAAAAGATGCTCCCAAAATTGAGCAGTAAAGATCCGAACAGTCTTACCAAGATTGAGAAAGGAATTTTGGCCTACCGTTATTTTGTGCTGGTGAATTCCCTTGACTGATCTCCGCGTGAGGGATATGGAGGGCGCGAACGGTAGTGAGCGGTACATCGTACCGGAACGAAGTGGAGCCCGGAGCAGCCCGACCCCCCTTTGGGATTTAGGAACGGCGGGGGACACGCACTTATTTTTGCATAAGTATGGATGATGAATACGTCATTCGATTCTGTTTTGAAGTGAGATTTCTTCGTTATGCTCGCCATAACGGGTTAAAAAAAACGCTTCAAATACATTGAAGCGTTCGTATCTTTATAAGAAGGTTATTCTTAAGAATTTTCTAAGATGTAAGAGAACATCAATGGTGCACAGATGGTTGCATCACTTTCAACGATAAATTTCGGTGTAGTGATATCCAGTTTACCCCAAGTGATTTTCTCATTTGGAACTGCTCCAGAATATGAACCGTAAGATGTTGTAGAATCTGAAATCTGACAGAAATAAGACCAGAAAGGAACGTCATGCATTTCCATATCCTGATAAAGCATCGGCACTACACAGATTGGGAAATCTCCGGCGATACCTCCTCCGATCTGGAAGAAACCAACTCCTTTTCCAGCTGAATTTTTAGTATACCAGTCTGCAAGATACATCATGTATTCGATCCCTGATTTCATCGTTGTTGCGGTAAGCTCACCTTTGATACAGTAAGAAGCAAAGATATTACCCATAGTAGAGTCTTCCCATCCCGGAACTACAATCGGAAGGTTTTTCTCAGCTGCAGCGATCATCCATGAGTTTTCTCTTGGAATTTCATAATACTGCTCAAGCACTCCTGAAAGGATCATTTTATACATGAATTCGTGCGGGAAATAACGCTCACCTTTAGCTTCTGCATCTTTCCAAATATCTACGATATGCTTCTGAAGTCTTCTGAAAGCTTCTTCTTCAGGGATACATGTATCTGTAACTCTGTTTAATCCTCTTTCCAATAAAGCCCACTCATCCTGTGCTGTCAAATCTCTGTAGTGAGGAACTCTCTCGTAGTGAGAGTGTGCCACAAGATTCATCAGATCTTCTTCAAGGTTAGCTCCTGTACAAGAGATAAAATCAACTTTCCCCTGACGGATCATTTCTGCAAGAATCTTTCCCAATTCAGCAGTAGACATCGCCCCTGCCAAAGTGATCATCATTTTTCCGCCATCTTTAAGATGTGCAACATACCCTTTAGATGCATCTACCAAGGCAGCAGCATTGAAGTGCAGGTAATATTTCTCTATAAATTCAGAAATCGGTTTGCTCATTTTTTTAATTTTTGCAAAGATAAAACTTAAAAACGGAATGCAACATGAGTCCTTCAAGAAACTCCTGTCTGGGCATTCTTTTTTAACAAATGATAAAAAATCATCTTAAAATTTACTTTTATATCAAAAGTACAGCCACAAGAGGGCTATACTTTATTAACTATTGTTTACCTATTGTTATCCTGCCCAGGCTTCCACCTTTAAGATCTCAATTTTTCTCTCTCCTTCTTTAAAAGGCCAATCGATAACATCCCCAACTTTATACCCAACGGTGGCAAGAGCAATATCCGACAGGATGGAATGTTTATTTTTTGCAGGTTTAGCCTTTGCAGAAGCAACGAAAATATATTCATGTTCAAAATCCTGAGTATGGTCTTTGATGGTTACCTTTCTGTCCACAGTCACAACATCTTCCGGAAGATCTCTTCTGAGTACCTGTTTGGCTTTCCTCAATTCTTCCGTGAGTCTTTTCTCTTCAAGGATGCTTACCTTTTTTCTTCTGAGGGTATCTTTAATAGCATCATAGATTCCTGTGGTTACAATAATATGATCGGACATGTTCTAATTCTTTTTTTAATTGATGGATGCAGTAATACCCAGTGATCCAATGCGGGATAAAGACCTGTTTAGTCTTTTCGCCGTAGACAACTGCAAAAAATAATATGTAAAATTACCGGAATACTTTCCCTGTCGTGGATCCTGACAGGGCTTAATTAATAAAGTCCTTGGAACTTTTAAGAAAAGAATCTGTATGTAAGTACAGCAACGACAGCAAAAGGCCATTAGAGTGGCAATCTGCAGATAAAGAAATAGTTGCTGTCATATTTTATAATAATATTATTAATACCCTAAGATACTCATTTTTTTTGACCTGCAAAACACATCACCCTATTCTGCTGCTTTCTAAAATTTAAATTTCCTGTTTTCTTTCTTATCGGAAATTTTCTTTTTGGTGTCCAGTCTTTTCTGCTTCTGGTTTTTCGAAGGTTTGGTTGGGACTCTTTTCTTGGGAACAATGAGCGCTTTATTTACGATTTCAATAATTTTTTCAATCGCTTTATTTTTGTTCATCAGCTGGGTTCTGCTTTCCGAAACGGTGAGAAACATATAGCCTTCAGCATTGATCCTGTTTTTTAGTTTAGTCTGGATCAGTTCCTTTTGATCATCATGAAAAAATTCGGACTCAGCGACAAGCCAAAGAACCGTCACAGAAGTTTCCACTTTATTCACATTCTGCCCACCTGCCCCACTGCTGCGGGAAGTTTTGAAACTGAGTTCTTTTGAAAAGTCTTTCATGATTTAATGAATGGATTAAAAGGGTAAAGATAAAATATTATAGCCCTGCCTCTATTATTTTATGTAATTCCATCCGGTTTACTTTGCCATTTGGAGTTCTTGGGATATTTTCAGTGAAAACAATTTTCTTGGGTTTGTGGAAGCTTTTTTCAAAATCAATTTCCAATATTTTTTTAATCAGATCTGTAGATTCTTCTCCTTCAATGACCAGTATTAATTTCTGACCGAGGCTTTCATCTTTTATGCCGACAAATATCGCTTCATTTGGAATTTCTTTTTTGACCAGAATTTCTAAGCTTTCGGGAAAAATTTTTGCCCCGCCTGAATTAATGACATTGTCAATTCTTCCCAAAAATTTAAACTGTTTTTCGTTTTTAATTTCAACTAAATCATTAGTCTGCAGTACCTCAGCATTTACATTTGGTGCAAAAATCTTCAGACAGCCTCTTTCGTCCAAAGAAATTGAAACATTTTCAAAAACAGTGAAGTAATCTTCCTGTTTGGGCATAAGTTCTTTTAAAGCAATATGGGAAAGGGTTTCAGACATTCCATACGTTTCAAAAATACGGTTTGAACTGGAAAGGTTCCTTTTAGCTAAGATTTTATCCTTCAGATTTTCGGAAACCGCAGCTCCCCCGATGATCAGATTTTTTATTAAATGCAGTTTGTCGAGAGAATTTTCGACCTGAAGCGGAGTCATTGCACAGAAATCTATTTCTTCATCCAAATCTTCTGCCGGTTTAAGAGACGGTTCTGCAGAAATTAACTTTAATTTTCTTTCAATTGAACGAACCAGCATCATTTTACCGGAAATATATTCTACAGGAAGAACGATCAATGCTCTATCTCCTTCTTTTAAACCTAAAAAATTACAGGTCATCACAGCAGAATTGAGCATTTTCTTTTTTTCGATTTCAAAAATTTTAGGGACACCTGTGGAACCGGAGGTCTGCACTTTTACGGTATGTCCATCGGAAAACCATTCATCCAAAAAAAATTTGATTTTATGTTCGAAATCCGTTTGAAAGGATAAATTATTAATATTGAGATTCTTGAAGTCTACCAGCATGATTATATCAAATAAAAAGTCGTGTAAATTTAAAAAAAAGTTTAAAAAGTTCTTGTATCTATCGAAAAAAGCTGTAAATTTGCATCACCAAAATAAAAACAGACCCATGGTGTAACGGTAGCACTCTGGTTTTTGGTACCATCAGTTGGGGTTCGAATCCCTGTGGGTCTACAATTTATTTTAAACCATTTGATTTTTCAAATGGTTTTTTTGTTATATAATGTCAAAGCTTTTAACTATTCTGTCGTCTGTAACCTAACGAAGGTATTCAAAAAAATACAGGTATCTTATAAAAACAAAACTTAACTGCTAAGAACATAGACTATTACCTGTTTCAGGCTAAAAAACACCCTACTTTTTTTCGGGAGAGTCTTGCCTGTAAAGAAAAAAATTGTAAATTTGCAGCATCAAAATAAAACAGACCCATGGTGTAACGGTAGCACTCTGGTTTTTGGTACCATCAGTTGGGGTTCGAATCCCTGTGGGTCTACAAACCATCCTTTTCTAAGGATGGTTTTTGTTTTTATAAAGTGATCGATTTTTAATTCAAACTCTTCACCATATTCGCAGAGGAAGAGGCAAAGTCCTACAATGCATTTTTCATTTAATTCTATAAAACTATTGAACAGAATCATATTAGATGAAAGAATCTACAAATTTTTATACCGAAAAGGAATTTTCACAATATCAATTACCTTTTCACCGCGACTATTTTTTCCGGCAGTCCATTGTATTTTATCGGTAGCTTTTGCTGCAGCTGTCTTCACCTCATCATTAAAAATATCATTTTTTCCATAAGTAGAAATATTCAAAACATTTCCGTCACTATCGATTTTAAGAATGATTTGTGTATCTAATTTTTGTGATAAAGACTTTAATGCCTCTTTATTCAAATTCTCTTCAACTTTTTTCACAAAAGCTTTATTTCCACCCGGAAACTGAGCCGGAAAAGTAATAGTTGGCGGAGGTGGAACAGAAAGATCCTGTGGCTGTCTGGATGCATATTGATCCCCGATCTTCTTATTTTGAGAGAAAGCTGCTGTTCCAATACAAACGAACGATATTAATATCAATTTTTTCATATCTTCTTTATTTACTTTCTCATTTTTAAATCATCAATCTCATCCTGAAGAGATTTCATTTTACTTTTCAGTTCTTCACTTATTTTTCCCGGGAATTTTTTAAGCTTTCTAAGATCTAAAGCCAGCATGATGGATGCAATTCCTATGAAAATAAAAGATATAGCCGTTAAGGTAACTAAAGAAAGTCCTGTAAATACTGGATTAAATATAAGCAGTAAAGAGAATATAATCCCTCCCGCACTCGCCAAGGCAACATTTCCCCAGTTCAGATTTTTATGACTCTTCAAATCAAAAGCAAATCCCAGCAGCTGAAAGGAACGGAACAGCAAAGTAAATCCTATCACAAACGGAAGAATCGACATTGAAATTTGCGGATAAGCGACCAGATACACTCCAATGGCAGCAGTCAATAATCCGCTTACCAGAAACCAACCCCATCCCTGGAGCGACTTGCTATTCTGTAAGGAAAAAAATATTTCCGTAATCCCTGAAAATAAAAAGGAAATACTGAAAAATATTGAAAGAGTTACATACGTAGCAAGAGGTACACTAAATACATAAAAACCGCAGATTAAAAATACAATTCCAAAGATCAATGGGATATACCAATGTTTCACTGTGTTTGTCAGGGTTTCAAATAAATTAGCCATATATGTGTTTTTATAGTTTTGCTTACTTTGTGTCGCGGTGTTCAGCTTGTCCGCAGGACTCTCAAAATAATCAGTTTTTCTAATGAATTCGAGATGTAACCTGTCACTAATTTACAAAAAAACAACGTAGTAAATAGCCAAATCAAACACTAATTATTTGTTGATCAGACCTATTTAACATTCACAAAAAGTAAGAAATATCATTTCTAATGACATCGACCTATTCTTTTTCTAACATTCCCTATAAACAAAGAAAATACAGAAACCCAATATTCATTATGTGTAATAATATTTATTAAAAAAAAGCATCCGAAAAGAAAAAATGAGTTCAATTCAATTTATCTTATCAGATGCTTTTACCGTTCGTTCTTTAGTTTAGATTTATTTCAGAAAACTCCCGGCTGGCTGCTGCTGCGTTACACAGTGGATCATTCCACCGTTTTCGTATAAATTTCTTACATCTATCCCTATAACTTTTCGGTCCGGATACTGATCCTGTATCATTTTATTAGCTACCTTATCGTTGGGATCGCCATAATTCGGAACCAGAACCACCTTATTGGCCACATAGAAATTCACATAAGAACCTTTATCTTCCAACTGTTTTCCATAGGCTGTTTTTACTTTATTTTTAGTAGCAGGAAGGTATATTTTTTTATACTCTTTTCCATCGATATTAGATGCTTCGTAAAGTGTATTGATATCTTTATCCGTAAGTCCCATTTCAAAAAGGCCATCCTCGTCCATTGTGATCATGGTATTAGGATTGATGAATTTCATAAAACCATCAATATGCATATCCGTAACATCCAGTCCTGTAACACCATCCAGCCATATGACTTTGGAAACTCCATAATATTTTTTAAACAGGTCTTCAGCTTCCTGCTGTGTAATTCCTTTTGTTCTTGTAGATTCTCTTTTCTGGCTGATCACTGAACTTTTACAAGCCATGAGAACACCGTTTCCATCGGTTTCTACGGAGCCTCCCTCATTCACCATTTCTTCATTCAGATCAATTACTTTAATGCCCAGATCTGTTCCGATCCGCTGAGGAATTTCATCACAGTTTTCGTAATCATATTTTCCTCCCCATCCATTGAAACCCCAGTCTTCGATTAATACACGTCCCTGGCCATCTTTAACGAAAATAGGTCCGTTATCTCTGATCCAGACATCGTCTGTAGGGTATACTTTGAAATCAACATTTTTTAAAGAGATTTTATTTTTTTCCAAGAGATCAAAAATTCTTTTCTTTTCGGTATCATCATAAGCAATGATATGAACTTTTTCGCCGGACTGAAGTTCGCGTGTCATATCAATCCATGTTTGTTCTATTCTTTTACGGTATTCTGTACCGTGCTGATGATGGTGGGGCCATTGCAGCCATGTTCCTTCATGAGGGGAAGATTCTTCGGGAAAGTGATAAGTCTGTGCCATACAAAATGTAGTATTGAATAATAAGGCGAGTGCAAATAATTGATTCATATCATTAAAATTTTTTTCCAATAAATAGTCCGAAATTGATATCGGTTTCAAAAGTACTTCCTGTCTGCGAAATATTGCTTCCTATCCCGAACTGCATCTTTTTGCTGTTTTCTATTCCCAAACGGATGATCTGACTGCTGGCCTGATGCTCCTGAAAACTGAAATCAGATTCTACCATCAGCATACTGTAGAAATTAAGATTTTCATTCAATTTAGGGGTATATTCCACTAGCGTGTAAAGTCCTAATCCAAATTTTCCGGTATCAAATGAATAGGTAACAGCTGGAAATAAATTGATTCCCAAGGTTCGGGTTTCTTTCACATAAGCCACTCCTAACGAAGGCATCACATCTTCATCCGAAATATAAACTCCTGCAGACGCTCCCCAATCGTTCCCCACGTAATAATTAAGGCTCTGATAAATTCCGGGACTCACTTTTCTTGTCTCATAATCATAGGAGGCTGTTCCCGATACAAAGTAATTCCATCTGTTTTTAAAATCTTTATCATAAATTCCCAACACCTCAGCTTCTTTGTTTCCACCACAAGCCTGGATAGAAACCTGAGATTTTGCATACGATGAAATTAATATGATCAAGAGAATTCCATTTTTTTTCATTCTGTCTTGTTTTCTAAATTTGTTCTGTAGAAATTCCTTAAGCCCGGATATTTCTCTGATGCAAAATTAGATGACCGAAAAAATAAAACTTGTCCTAAAAGGACATCTTTAAGAATGAAGGGGAAAGTAAATATGGGTAAGCATTTCTCCATTTTCAGACGGCATATATTCTTCGATAACATCTGAATTGTCAAGCAGCAGATCTGGCTGGGTGAGCCAAAAGCGATAAAAAGAACGGTAAGTTTCTAAAATACTGTCAAAAGATCCATCATGAACAAACCTGATGTATTTACCTCCAAAAATTTCTATCCTTCTAAAGCCGGAGTTTTCTGAAACAATTTGTGGTATCGCTGCTCCATATCTGCAATGAGAACTGTTGGTAATTAAGGGCTGATCACATACAATTCCATATGAAGGAAAGCAGTTTCCATTTTTCTGCTCAATCTCTGCCCACAAATCATTAATTTCCTGATTATTATAATCTTTAGCCTTTATAAAGATACAGTACACGGAAACAGCATCTTTATATTTTATTTCATATTGCAGATCTACAGTTTCACAATCTATGAATTCTCTAAAAATCTCCTGCTTCTGATTTCTTGCCTCTGCAGGTGAAATATGATATTGCTTTTTAAACGCTTTTGAAAAAGACTGGATATTGAAATACCCAACTTCCCAGGCAATCTCAGAAATTTCATCTGTGGTATAGATCAATTTTTTATACGATTTTTCCAGTCTTAGCCGTTTCTGAAACCCCGAAATAGTCTCTTTAAAGATCTTAAAAAAAATCCTCTGAAAATTGCGGTAAGAATACCTGGACAAATGTTCTATTTCATAGGCCGTGATCTCCCTGTCAAAGTTTTCTTCGATAAAATCAACAATTTTCTGTATTTCATTAAAACTGATCTGCACGGCTTTATATTTTACAAATCGATTAGTTTATATACTCATAAAGATACAGCATTTCAGTGTATGAAATCAACAAAATTTCACTGCCGGCAAATGACAAAATACCCGTTCGACAGCACCGGTATCATGCCAGCTGATGTATTTATTGATAGTTGATTTTGTGATTCAACTCTATAGGGTTGTCTTCCTCAAGAATCGATTGTTGTGCCTGCCTGATCATTTCGTTCATATCTTTTTGATTTCCCTGAGGATCAATAAATGTAGCTTTTTTGGCAGTTTTGGTATTCCAAGGGTCATTATAATATGATTTTCCCAGCGTATCATATTTTGACCAATCAATTTTAATCGTTTTTGTCCTTGCATCAAACCAGTTTCCTCCTTTTTTTATTTGTATTAAATTGAATGAGTACTCATTTTCTGTGTCTTCAATAGAAATAATTAAGCCGGGTAAACCATTGAAAACATAGGGCCCATCATTAAACGGTAATTCTGTAGTAAACCATGCCTTCCAATTTCTGCCGCCGTAGCTTACTTCTGCTTTTTGCGCTTTATACTTCCCTATTGTTTTTTGCTCTGGCAAGATTTTCCAGTTTAATTTTTCTTCAACAGGAAGCAGATAATTGGTATGTAAATAAGTAACAATTTTTTCTATTTTATTAGTATTAATATCTTTTTTAACGTAAAATTGAAATTCAACTCCCGTCCTATAGCTTCCATTTTTATTAATAAGCTGCAAGGAATCAGCATCTTTGGATGCCGATTCCCGAAAAACAGACTTATTATTTTCAAAATCCAAAATCATATTCTCAGTAGTAATATCCTTCGGCTTTGCTTTAATTGCTTTATATTTAGTTTCGTATATAAAACTAAATTTCTGTGAAAAACAAAGTGTTGACAGTATTAAAAAAAATAAAATGAGTTTTAATTTGCGTGTTGTTTTCATGAAATTTCGGTTAATGTTTCGAGCTTGCCACTCAAGTGAAAACGCCTGTTTGACGAACTCAAATTGAATCACAAAAACTTAAGTAACTTACAAAATTTCACCGAAAAGGACAACTTTTGAATTTTGTACTTCAGCCAGCAGACCTAAAGCCGGTATCAGTATACATTTTTTATTCCATCATCAATATACTTCCATATAGATTCTACTTGAGTACAAAAAAAGGACAGATTAAAATCCATCCTTTCTATTATTTAAAATATATATATTGTTCGTTGATCCATCAAAAATGTTTGACGATATGATGTATTACAATTTGGTTTTAGGTTTATAGAGTTTAAACATCAGGAATAGGAACGCCAGCCAGACCGGAATTAAGATCACCTGAATCTCCATTCCTGTAATACTCATCAATACCAAAATAGCCACCAAGAACAGGATACAGATGTAATTTGATACCGGATAAAATATGGATGGGAATGATGTTTTCACCCCTGATTTATCTTTTTCTCTTCTGAATTTCAAATGGGTATAGCAGATCATCAGCCAATTGATAATCAACGTAGATACCACCAAAGCCATCAGGTATTCAAATGCTTTTTCAGGTACCAGTTTATTGATGATAATACAGATTCCTGCAAAACATGAAGAGATCAGGATCGCATTCGTAGGAACACTGTTTTTGTTCAGTTTCTTTAAAAATTTTGGTGCATTTCCCTGCTGAGCCAATCCGAAAAGCATTCTGCTGTTACTGTAAACGCTGCTGTTATAAACGGACAATGCTGCCGTTAAAACAATCAGATTGAGGATATTGGCAATTAAAATATTGAACTGTATCACTTTCCCGAAAATATTGAATTCAAATCCATTTAAGTTCTGGAAAACCATTACAAAAGGACTTGTCCCTTCGGTAATTTCTCTCCACGGACTCAATGCAAATAAAATAACCAGAGCTCCCACATAGAAAATAAGTATTCTATAGATCACCTGATTCGTTGCTTTTGGGATTGTCTTTTCGGGATTTTTAGCTTCAGCAGCCGTAATACCAATGAGTTCCAATCCTCCGAAAGAGAACATGATCATCGCCATCGCTGCAAACAGACCTGAAAATCCACTTTCGCTTTTATTAAAAAAACCTTTTGGAAAAAAACCTCCGTCATTCCACAAATTCGAGATGCTCGCTTTATCTCCTCCGGTACCACTCACCAATAAATAAATACCAAAAACAATCATCCCGATAATGGCAACCACTTTGATAATGGAAAACCAAAATTCGGTTTCTCCATATACTTTTACAGAGGCCAGATTTAAGGCATTAATAACTATGAAAAAGAATAAGCTGGACACCCAGAGTGGGATTTCCGGCCACCAAAAATGAATATAATGTCCAATAGCCGTCAGTTCGGCCATACTCACAAGGATGTAAAGGATCCAGTAATTCCAGCCTGATGCAAAACCGGGAAAGTTCCCCCAATATTTATAGGCAAAGTGACTGAAACTTCCGGAAACAGGCTCCTGAACAACCATTTCACCCAGCTGGCGCATAATAAAGAATGCAATGATTCCTGCCAATGCGTATCCAAGAATAACGGATGGGCCTGCTAAAACGGCTGCCGGTCCGATTCCGAGAAACAGTCCTGTTCCTATGGCTCCTCCAAGGGCAATTAATTGTATGTGTCTGTTGGTTAATCCCCGGACAAGAGATCCGTCATTCGGTTCCGTTTTCTGTTCGCTGCTCATAAAAAGAATTATGCCCTAAATATATAAAACTTTAGAGAAATTTGCCTTCTATAAAACCTATGGAACATTCAATTTATTCAGTTTTAAAGAATTAAAAAGCAGAAGAGCAGTATTTCTCTACAAATATTCCTCCGGAACAGAAATATTATTCTTTTTCATATACTCTAAAAGCGACTGGTACCTGTCGTCATTCCCATCCATTCCGCACTTGTGGGAAATGCTGCAAATATCAGAAGGTTTAATTTCCAAAATATCAGAAATCTTCGTCAGTATGTCCAGGTTGATTTTTACTTTAGAATTTTCAATGTCGGAATAGGCCTTTTGGGAAATCCCCATTTCAAAAGCCATATACTCCTGCGTAAAGTCTTTGCTTCTACGGATTTTTCTGATATTTTGACCACACACTTTCATCGTTTTTTGTTTTTAGTAGTTTTCGGTATAGTTTAGAAGGATACCCACTAGACTTACACAAAGTTAATAAATACCTTTGGCAAAACATTATACACGTTACATGATATTTATTTTTTCATACGGATCAGGGACAGTACGGCCTTATTTCGGAGGATAAATATTACTTCGGTACAACAACAATTGGAATTATGGAGACGCAAAAATTCAATTATGACAATAATATTGTCAGAGCATTCTTGTATGCTACTATCGTATTCGGTCTGGTCGGCTTTCTGCTGGGACTTACGGCCGCGCTGATGCTTTTCTACCCTGAGTTGCCTGAGTTTTTATTCGGGACAGATGATACCACTATTCAGAGTTTGAGAAGCGGAAATATTCAGGGATTAATCAACACGCAGGGCGCTATGGGATTCGGAAGGATCAGAATGCTTCATACGAGTGCCGTTATTTTTGCTTTTGTGTGTAATTCATTTTTCTGCGGTGCCTATTACAGTATGCAGAGACTTTTAAAAACAAGAATGTACAGCGATACGCTATCATGGATCCATTTCTGGTCATGGCAGCTGATGATCGTTGCCGTAGTGATCACGTTTTTAATGGGAATCAATACGTCTAAAGAATATGCAGAACACGAATGGCCGATTGACATCCTGATTACCTTCTCGTGGGTTATCTTTGGGATCAACATGTTCGGAACCATTGCAAAGAGAAGGGTAAGACACCTTTATGTAGCCATCTGGTTCTATATCGCCACATGGATCGCCGTGGCTATGCTGCATATCTTTAATAATCTTGAGGTTCCTTTATCATTCACAAGCTGGAAATCCTATTCTGCATATGCCGGTGTAAAAGATGCTCTTGTACAATGGTGGTACGGCCACAATGCCGTAGCATTCGTACTGACAACTCCGGTATTAGGTCTGATGTACTACTTCATGCCGAAAGCGGCACAGCGACCTGTATTCTCCTATAAATTATCCATTATTCACTTTTGGTCGCTGATTTTCGTATACCTATGGGCAGGCCCTCACCACCTTCAGTATACGGCGCTTCCGGCATGGGCTCAGGCCGTAGGTACAGGATTTTCTATCATGCTTATTGCTCCTTCATGGGGAGGAATGCTGAACGGGCTTCTTACCTTAAGGGGAGCCTGGGATAAAGTAAGAGACAATCCCATCCTAAAATTCTTCGTGGTAGCCATTACCTGTTATGGTATGGCGACTTTTGAGGGACCTTTACTGGCTACAAAATCTTTAAATAAAATCGGGCACTACACAGACTGGGTAATCGGTCACGTACATTTAGGTGCGCTTGGATGGAATGGTTTCATGGCTTTCGGAGTGGTATACTATCTGATCCCGATTATGTGGAGAACGCCTTTATGGTCTAAAAAATTAGCCAACTGGCACTTCTGGTTGGGAACACTGGGGATTATCTTCTATGCAGTTCCGATGTATATCGCAGGATTCACACAGGGATTGATGTGGAAACAGTTCAACCCGGACGGAACTTTATTATGGAAAAACTGGCTGGATACAGTCACGGCTATTATTCCTTACTTTAAAATGAGATTCTTAGGAGGTTTATTTTATATTTCAGGAGCTATTTTAATGGTCATTAACGTTGTCAAAACCGTTAGATCAGGATCATTTCAGAAAGAAGTTCCTGCGGAAGCCCCTGCATTGGCAAATATCGGTACTGCAAGAAAAGAAGGCGAAGGGGTACACCTTTGGCTGGAAAGAACTCCAAAACTACTGTCCATATTAGCTTTTATCACTGTTGCTATAGGTGGATTAATAGAAATCGTTCCAACATTATCTCTTAAAGAAAGTGTTCCTACGATCACGGCTGTAAAACCTTATACACCGCTTGAACTGGAAGGAAGGGATCTTTATGTACGTGAAGGGTGTAACTCATGCCACTCACAGATGATCAGACCTTTCCGTGATGAGATCGTAAGGTTTGAAGGAAAAAACGGGCAGTACTCCAAAGCGGGAGAGTTTATTTATGACAGACCTTTCTTATGGGGATCTAAGAGAACAGGACCGGACCTTCACAGAGAGGGGGGAAGAAACCCTGATTCATGGCACTTTAAACACATGTACAACCCAAGGATTACATCTGCCGGTTCTATCATGCCGCGTTTCCCATGGTTGATTACAAATAAACTGGACCGTACTCAAATGGTTGATAAAATGAGACTGATGAAAAATTCTTTCGATGTGCCTTACTCAAAAGCAGAAATAGATTCTGCAGGTCAATGGGCAGATAACCAGTCTAAAGCTATTGTACAGCGAATATATTCTGAAGCTGCCGATCTAAAAGATCAGATGGAAAAAGAAAAAACAGCAAAAGGCCCGTCTTATGTTCCTCTTGAGCAGAGAGAAATTGTAGCCATGATTGCTTATCTGCAAAGATTAGGTACTGATATTAAAACAACCCAAATCCAGACCGCAAGTGCTGAATAACCCTTAAAATTGTACTGCAATGAAAAAGAGAACCCCCATTTCAATATATATCGCAACAACGATAGGTTTAACGATCATGGCGTTTGAAATGTTCGCCGGAGATTCAGGTTATTTTTCTTCTCCCTTTTTCTGGGCGCTTATTGTAATCGCTGTTATCCTTCTTATGATCATGAACTCCATTGGAGATCTGGTTGAAAACGAAAGTTTCAACAGACTTTCGGAAGAGGAAAAGAAAGAATATTTAGCAGAAAAAAATATTCCCTATTATCAGAAGCTTTGGAATTCAGCGTTTAAAAAACAATCTGCTACTGAAGAAAAAGATATTCTTATCGATCATGGTTTTGACGGAATCACAGAGCTAGACAACTCACTGCCAAAATGGTGGATAGGCCTGTTCTGGTTCGGATGTATATTCTGTGCCGTCTATCTTATTGCCTTCGCTTTTACAGACTATGCTCATCCGGAAGCTGAATATGATAAAGAAGTGAAAACAATGCTGGCGTCTATAGCGGAATATGAAAAAACAGCACCTCAGATTGATCTGGCAACAGCAAAATACAGTGCGGATAATATTGCAGAAGGTCAGGAACTTTTCAAAACCAACTGTGTAACCTGTCATGGTGATGGAGGAAAAGGAGGAATCGGTCCCAATCTTACGGACTCACACTGGATCAACATAAAAGAGAAAAGTCTTTTTAAAAATGTTTTCTGGATGCTTGAAAACGGATCTCCGAACAATCCTACCATGAGGCCTTTCATCAAAGACGGAACCATCACCGGAAGAGATGCTGAAAAGATTGCGGCCTATATCTATCATATCAACCAGGAAACTTCTCCGATCACTCCGGCTCAGGGCGGAGCGACTCCCCAGGGTGAAGAAGTGAAATGGGACAATGCAAATAATTAACAAAAATTTATTATCTCCATATATTCCTTGCCCCCTTTGAAACTAATCTAACATTTGAATTTTCATTTTTGCTAAACCTTTTCAACATAAAAAAAATGATACAAAGGGGGCTTTTTAAACAAAATAATCCACACCTTGGTTGTCTATATCAACCTATTCACTTGACAACTACTAAACTAAATTCCATATCCGGACAGCCAAGGCAGGATTTTTGCATCTGAACAGGATACCACAACAAAGAACTAATAAAATAGTATTCTTATCTTTGTTACAAACCTGACGCATTTGAAACTGAAAATTAACAAAAGTAAACTCTTCAAGCGTATTGCAATAACCATTATTTCTATATTGGTCTTCCTTACCCTTCTCATCCTTAGTCTAAGGCTTCCTGCCGTTCAAAATTTCATCAAAGACAAACTCGTCGTCTATCTTGAAAAAAAGATCAAGACAAAAGTAAGTCTGGAAAGGGTCTATATAGGATTTCCTAACAGCCTTGTGATGGAAAACCTTTATCTTAAAGGACAGGATGTAGATACACTTCTTGCTGTAAAAAAGCTGGATGTGGGTCTGAATATGCTGAAACTTATCAGCTCTACAGCGGACATTACCTCTGTAGATCTTGAAGGAGCCCGCGCCAATGTGGTCCGGAAACCCAACGGAACCTTCAATTTCGATTATATTATCAATGCTTTTGCCACCAGTGACAAGGAGGAAAGCTCTTCCAAACCTTTCATTATTTCTCTTGATAAGATCAATTTAAAAGATATTGGGGTAACGTTCAACGACCAACAGTCGAGGAATGATATTAAATTATATTTCAAATCATTTGATACCAGGGTTAAAACTTTTGATCTCAACAAAAACACGTATGCGGTCAATGATATCAATCTTGACGGACTGAAATTAAAATTAAAGCAGGATCTGGTTGAAGAGGTTGCAAAAAAAGTAGAAAAAAAGGTTGATTCTCTGAATGACAAAAAACCAATGAATATTGGTTTGAGAGGAATCAAGCTTACGAATTTCGATATTGATTACGGTGATGACAATACCAAAACCTTTGCTAAAGTTCTGTTCAAAGAATTAAGCACCAAGGTGAATAAGCTGGATCTCGAAAATAATGCCTACAATATTTCCAATGTTTTTCTTTCCGGAGCAGATATTAATGCCAATCTTTATCTTCCTGCGCAAAATGCCAATCCGAAAGATAAAAAAGAACCGGAAGTTTCGAAAGTTTCAGATCACGATAAAGCCATGAAAGTAATCCTTGGGAAACTTGTTCTGAACGACGTAAAAGCGGTGTATAACAATACGGCTATTGCTCCCACGAAACAGGGAATGGATTTCAACCACATGAATTTTTCAAAAATGAACGTGGAAGTAAGAAGTTTCAAAATGGAGGATAATACTTTTGCGGGAACCGTTAACTCCGCGGAAATTCAGGAAGGAAGAGGCTTGAATATTCAAAAATTCAACACAGATTTTATGTATGCTGAAAAACAGGCTTACCTGAAAGACCTTTATCTGCAGACTCCAAAAACACTGATCCGTGATGAAGTCGTATTAAATTATGATTCTCTTGACCAACTGACTTCAAATCCAGGTACCGTAAAAATCTCTGCCAATATAAAAGATTCAAAAATTGGGTTTGCTGATATTTTGAATATCGTTCCGACGTTACGAAACACAGTACCCTTCAATAAATATCCGAATGCCATCTTGAATGTTAATGCTAACGTTCAGGGAATTGTCAATGACCTGCTGATCAAAGATCTTAAAGTTTCAGGTTTGGATCAGCTGAGGGTAGCAGCTTCGGGAAGAATAAAAAATGCAATGAAGCCTGAAAACCTTTACTATGATCTGAGGATCGGAGAATTTTCAGCAGAGGCCAGAACCGTGTACAATCTTGTTCCGAAAAACACCATTCCCTCAAATATCTCTCTGCCTTCCCATTTCAGCATCAAAGGAAATGCTAAAGGAACAACCAAAGTAGTAAAGACCGATTTGAACCTCTACTCTACCCTTGGAAATGCAGCTATTGTTGCAGATGTGGATATGAGCAGAAAGAACAGGGAACTGTACGATATAAAAGCTAACCTTCAGGCAATACAGGTCGGAAAGATCATTAAGAATAAAGATATCGGACCTATCACAGCCCAGATTTCTGCCAAAGGAGAAAGCTTTGATTTCAAAAATGCTAAAGCCGATCTAAAAGGCCATGTGGCATCCGCTGTTTACAAAGGATACCGTTACCAGAATATGGATCTTACCGGCAAAATTAATAAGGGGGTTTATAACATTGTTTTAAACTCAAAAGATCCGAATGCAAATCTGAATTTAATAGCTTCAGGAGTTTACAGTGAAAAAAATCCTACAGTAAAAATTAACGGTGAGGTTATCAAACTGGATGTGAATAAACTTGGATTCTATGAGAAGCCGATGATCATCGCAGGAAAGATTGACGGTGATTTTTCAAGCCTTGATCCTGATGCACTGAATGGATATTTAAATTTAAAAGATTTTGCATTTTCAGATACCAAAGAAGTTTATCCGGTACAGGAAGTGAATCTGAAAGCTTCTTCCACGCAAGATTCAACACAGATTATTTTCAATTCTCAGATTGCTGATGTTTCTTTAAAAGGGAAATACAAACTGACGCAGATCTTTGGTGCTTTGACGCAGACGATCAATCAATATTACCAGTTTCAGAAACCTGCTAAAGGACAGAAAATCGATCCGGGGCAGCATTTTACTTTCGATGCTAAAATCAAAAATGATGACCTGATCAGAAAATTTGTTCCTGAACTGAAAAGTTTTGAAACGATCAATTTAGCAGGAAATTATGATGCCGATTCTCAAAAAATAGAAATTGACGGACAGATTCCGCAGCTATTGTACGGTGAAAATTCACTGGAAAATGTTGCTTTAAAAGTAACCAATGAAAATCAGGCATTACAATATAACCTGAATGCAGCCGCTTTAAAAAGTTCAAGCTTCACATTGAAAAAAATTGCCATAACTGGAGATGTGGCCGACAATACCATCAATTATAATGTTACCACGAAAGATGACAAAGATGCTACGCAGTTCCTTATTGCAGGAAATGCCAAATCTTTAAATGATATTACCGAAATTTCCCTGAATCCGAACGGTTTAAAATTAAATTATTCAGACTGGAATGTTGCTGAAAACAATAAGATTCAGATCAGCAGCAAAGGAATTTTGGCGGATAATTTTGTTCTTTCCAATGGAGGAAGTCAAATCTCACTTCAGTCTGAAACAGAGAGCCCAAGCAGCCCGCTAAATGTTTCACTGAAAGATTTTAAAATTGAAACGATCACAGAACTGATCAAGAAAGATACAATTCTGGCCAGAGGAACGATCAACGGAACAGCTCAGCTTAGAGACTTAACGAAAAATATGACGTTCACTTCTGATCTTAATATCACAGATCTGATCGTTTACGGAAGCCCGGTCGGGAACCTGACTGCTAAAGTAAATAATACTTCGGCGAATATTTTGAATGCTGACGTTGCCTTATCAGGCAATAACAACGATGTGAAAATCCTCGGGGATTACAATACTTCTTCAAGCACTTTTGATCTGAATATGGCGATCAATAAACTGCAGATGAAGAGTGTTCAGGGCTTTTCCATGAATGCCATTACGAATACGGAGGGCTATATTTCAGGAAATTTAAAAATTACCGGAAATACAGAAAAACCTAATATTCTAGGTAAGGTAAAATTCAATGATGCCGGACTGGAAATTGCAAAAACAGGCAGTGATTTCAGAAAACTTAATGACGAAATTGATTTTACCAACAGAGGTATTGAGTTTAATAAATTTAAAATAAATGATAAGGACGGCAATTCACTCGTTGTAGATGGACAGGTTCTTACTCAGACGTACCGAGATTTTGCGTTCAATCTTGATGTGAATGCCAAGGATTTCAAAGTGGTGAACTCAGAAAAATCCAATGATGCAATGATGTATGGAATTCTTGCTATCGATGCGGGACTTCATATCCGTGGAAATCTGGATCTTCCAAAGGTCGACGGAAGGCTGGCAGTTTCCGATGATACAGATTTCACATTCGTACTTCCACAGTCAAGCCCGTCTGTACAGGAAAGGGATGGAATTGTAGAGTTCATTGATCAGGATCAGGTGGTTTTAAATAAAACGATTAAAGCAGATTCTCTGAAAGCACAGACCCGTTTCAAAGGAATGGATGTAAGTGTGAATATCGAAGTAAGCAAAGAAGCCAAAATGTCTATCGTAATTGATAAGGCTAACGGAGATTTTGTAAAACTTCAGGGAGAAGCAGAGTTGACAGGCGGAATTGATCCTTCAGGAAAAATAACGCTTGTAGGAGTGTACGAAGTGGAAAAAGGATCTTATGAACTTTCCGTAAGTGTTCTGAAACGTAAATTTGATATCCAGAAAGGAAGTACCATCACCTGGACCGGAGAACCAACGGCAGCCATCATGGATATTACAGCCGTGTATAAAACGCAGGCCCCTCCTATTGATCTTGTTGAACAGCAAGTTGATGATGCCTCTGTACTGAATCAGCTTAAACAAAGAATACCTTTCAATACCTTATTAAAAATGAAGGGTGAACTTCTGAAGCCGCAAATCAGTTTTGATATCACTACAGACGAAAAGAACAATTCTGTTTCATCTGCGGTAACCGATATCGTGGATCAGAAACTGACTCAGCTTCGAACTCAGGAATCTGAAATGAATAAACAGGTGTTTGCCCTGCTTTTACTGAACCGTTTCATTGGAGAAAATCCTTTTGAATCCGGTGCCGGAATGTCGGCTGAAATGATGGCCAGACAAAGTGTGAGTAAAATTCTTTCTCAGCAATTGAACAATCTTGCCTCCGGTTTGATCAAAGGAGTTGATATAGACTTAGGTTTGGACTCTTCTGAAGATTATTCCAGCGGAACAAAAAATACAAGAACTGACCTGAACGTGGGGGTAAGCAAAAAATTATTGAATGACCGTCTGAAAGTTTCTGTGGGAAGTAATTTTGCTCTGGAAGGTGAAGCGCGTCAAAACGAAAACACTACCAATATTGCCGGAAATGTAACCATTGATTACAGCCTGTCAAAAGATGGACGTTATATGATGAGAGCTTACCGTAAAGATGAATACCAGGTCGCTCTTCAGGGACAGATCATAGAAACAGGGTTAGGGTTTATCATCACTTTAGACTATGATAAATTCCGTGAGATTTTCAGAAAATCTAAGAAAGACAGACGTAAAAAAGAAAACAAGAATAACCAAGTGGTAGAATTTAAATAATGAAAAGTAGATTTAATAAATATTCCAAATATGTGTTTGCTTCGGGTTTTGCCGCTGTCAGTCTTTCCTGCAGCAATACAAAATTCCTGAAGGAAGGTCAGATGCTTTACACGGGTGGTACAGTAAAAATCGAAAATGACAGCCTTTCCAAGAAAGACAAAAATGAACTTCAGGCAGCACTGGAAGAAAATCTGGTTCCCAAACCCAATTCCAAAATATTAGGATTACGTCCGAAATTATATTTTTATAATATTGCCAAAGAACCTAAAAAAGATAAGGGTTTTAATTATTGGTTAAAATATAAAGTGGGTGAAAAACCTGTTTTGCTGGGAGATGTAGATCGTGAATTCAACAGAAAGATCATTGAAAACTATTCTGAAAACAAGGGGTATTTTAATGCAAAAGCGACCTATGATACAGTGTCTAAGAATAAGAAAGCACAGGTCATTTATACTTTAAGACCTGGCGCAAGATATTTGGTGAATCATGTTAAGTTTCAACAGGATTCTACTCTCATCAACAGGGAAATTCAGACTTTCACCGACAAGACTTTGCTTAAACCTGGGAAACCCTTCGATCTTGATGTCATAAAAAATGAAAGAGAACGGATTGATAACGGATTAAAAGAAAGAGGATTTTATTATTTCAGTCCGGACAATATTATTGTTCAGGCAGACAGCACTGTGAGCAAAAAGCACGAGGTTGAACTTAACGTAAAATTAAAAGAAGATACTCCTGATCTGGCAACGGAGCAGTTCAGTATTGATAAAGTTATTGTGTTCCCTAATTATAATATTCAGGATGTGAAGAGAGGCAAATACAGCGTTCCGATGAATCAGGACTCTCTTTCTAAATATGCCTATGATGACATTTATGTCATTGATCCAAAGCATAAATTTAAACCGAAAATATTTGACAGGGCTCTGTATTTTAAGAAAGGAGATCTTTACAACCGTACCAATCATAATCTTACTCTTAACCGTCTGATCAGTCTGGGGGTTTTCAAATTTGTAAAAAATGAATTTATTGTATCCGATTCATTAGGTCATCGTTTTGATGCCTATTATCTGCTGACACCAAGACAAATTCAGTCACTCAGACTGGAAGCTTTGGGACGAACCAATTCTGCGAATTATGCGGGTAGTGAATTAAACCTGAACTGGACGCACAGAAATTTTTTCAAAGGGGCTGAACAATTTAAAGCATCTATTTATGGAGCTTTTGATTTTCAGATGGGAGGTCAGGAAGACGCACAGAATTTATTTCGGGCAGGATCTACCGTTCAGCTTTCCATTCCGAGAATCGTGGCTCCTTTCCGTTTCAACTCCTCGAGTGCTTTTGTTCCAAGGACGAATATCAATTTAGGATTTGAATTCCAAAACCGGACACAATATTATACACTTAATACATTCAGTGCTTCTTTTGGATATTTATGGAAAGAAAATGCAAGAAAAGAGCATGACCTGAAGGTAATAGATATTACATTGGTTTCTCCCTCCAAGGTTACAGATTTGTATAAATCAAAATCTGAAAAGAGTGATGCGATGCAAAGAGTCGTTGAAAAGCAGCTGATTTTCGGTCCTACTTATTCTTATACGTATACGAATACAATGCTTTCCAAGCCTACCACTATTTATTATAAGGGGACATTGGATCTGGCAGGAAATATTACTGGTTTGGTCACTGGTGCCAATGTTGAAAAGGGAAAAGAAAGAAAAATTTTCGGAATACCTTTCAGTCAATATGCTAAAATTGAAAATGACTTCAGACTCTATCATAAGTTTACAGAAAAAACATCTATAGCCACAAGGTTGATTGCTGGAGTAGCTTATCCTTACGGAAATTCAGAGTTTATCCCTTTCTCTAAACAATTTTTCTCAGGAGGAAGTAACAGTATCAGAGCCTTCCGTGCAAGAACATTAGGTCCCGGAAGTTTTGATCCGAGAAAGATTGAGCAGGGAACATTATTAGACCAGTCAGGGGATATTAAACTGGAATTAAATGCGGAATACCGCGCCAATATTTATAAATTCTTAAATGTTGCCGTGTTCGCTGATGCAGGAAATGTTTGGTTAATTAATGAAGATCAACAAAGACCCGGAGCTAAATTTTCGAAAGAATTTTTAAGCGAAGTTGCCGTTGGAGCAGGAGTTGGTCTAAGACTTGATTTCTCTATCTTGATTTTAAGACTGGATCTTGCTATGCCTTTGCGTGTTCCCTATTATGAAAAAGGAGACCGATGGGCATTTGACAGAATTAATTTCGGAGATTCACAGTGGAGAAAAGATAATTTAGTTTTAAATATAGCAATAGGATATCCTTTTTAATATGATCAACAATATCAAATTTTTCTGGGAAACTTTAAAAGAGACTTTCGACGAATGGAATGATTCCAACGCATCACGAGATTCTGCAAGTTTGGCGTATTACGCTATTTTTTCTATTCCGGGATTATTGATTATTATCATATGGATCGCAGGTAATTTTTTTGGTGAAGAAGCCATTCGTGGTGAGATCAGCAATCAGATCAGCGGAATTATGGGAACAGAAGTGTCAAAAAGTGTAGAAAGCATGATTGCCGGAGCCCTCATTGACAAACAGAATATTTTCATGAAGATTGTAGGGATTGGTTCATTGGTTTTTGGTTCAACTACTCTATTTTTCCAACTTCAGCATTCACTCAACAGCCTTTGGGATGTACAGTCTGCCCCTAAAAAAGCTTTAGTTAAATTCCTTTTGGACCGGGCAAACTCACTGGGAATGATCCTTATGATTGGATTTCTACTGATGATCACGATGATTCTATCTTCGCTGATCAGTGTTTTTAATAATTTAATAACTACATACTTCGGTTTTGAAACTTACTTACTGGTAGAATTAGTGAATTTCGCAGTAGGTTTTGCGCTTGTAATGCTGTTATTTGCATTAATGTTCAAGTTTTTGCCGGATGTACAAATCAGCTGGAAGCCGGTTTGGAAAGGTGCTTTTCTGACCACTATTTTATTTACGTTAGGTAAATTTTTACTGGGCCTTTATTTTGGAAATTTCAAGCCTACTTCTGCTTTTGGAACCGCTGGGACAGTGATCTTAATTATGATGTGGATCAATTATTCCTGTATGCTGGTTTTCTTCGGAGCCGAATTTACAAAGGTGTATACGTATAAAAAAGGATATAAAATCATTCCTTCAAAACATGCAAAATGGAGTGATGCAAAACTCTATGAAGACAGTCATAAGAATCAAAAACCTCAAGTTTGATTCTTTTAATAATAAAGCCTCTTGACAATTCAAGAGGCTTTTATTTTTTACATTCTGTTTACTGTTCCTATTCCCAGTAAGCCTAATGATTTTTTTATTGTCTTTGCCGTAATATCTGATAGATTTAAACGGAATTGTTTTAAATTTTCATCTTCAAGCTTCACAATCGGAGTGCTTTGATTTTGATAGAATGAGTTGTAAGATTTAACCAAATCATATACATAGTTGGCTACCAATGCAGGACTTAATGCTTCCGCTGCTTTTTCCACTACATGTTTATAGTTGACCAATAATATGATCAATTCTTTTTCGAATTGGTTGGCATCAACTGTAGAAACTTCTTTATACTGATAATTAGCTTTTGCCATTAAGGATTGAATACGAGCGTAGGTATACTGAATAAAAGGCCCGGTATTTCCGTTAAATTCAATACTTTCTTCAGGATTGAAAAGCATTTTTTTCTTGGGATCTACTTTCAGCATGAAATATTTCAAAGCTCCCATACCTATTATTTCATAAGAAGCTACTTTTTCTTCTTCTGAAAGGCCTTCCAATCTTCCAAGTTCTGTCGCTTTTAATTTGGCCGTCTCGTGCATTTCCTGCATCAGGTCATCAGCATCTACAACAGTTCCTTCACGGGATTTCATTTTTCCGTTAGGAAGTTCTACCATTCCATAAGACAGGTGGAACAATTGATCTGCCCATGTATATCCTAATTTTTTCAGTATTTTAAATAAAACCTGGAAATGATAATCCTGTTCGTTTCCTACTGTATAAATTAATTTTTGAATATTATTTTGTTTAAAACGCTCCACAGCTGTTCCCAAATCCTGAGTCATATACACTGACGTTCCGTCTGAACGCAGCAACAATTTTTGATCAAGTCCTTCATCTGTAAGATCACACCAAACAGAACCATCTTCTTTCTGATATAAAATACCTTTATCCAGACCTTCCTGAATCAGATCTTTTCCTAATATATAGGTATTGCTTTCATATTGAATCTGGTCAAAATCAACCCCTAATCTTTTATAGGTTTCGCTAAAGCCTTTATAAACCCACGAGTTCATTTCCTTCCAAAGATTTCTTACGGTCTCATCGCCACTTTCCCAATCTAGAAGCATTTTTTGAGCCTCAACAATCGATGGAGCTTCTTTTTTTGCCTGATCTTCGGTTGAACCATTGGCTACAAGTTCTGCAATTTCTGTTTTGTAGTTTTTATCAAATTCTACATAATAGTTTCCAACAAACTTATCTCCTTTTGTATTCGTTGATTCCGGAGTTTCTCCTTTACCAAATTTCTCCCAGGCCAACATTGATTTACAGATATGAATCCCTCTGTCATTGATAATTTGAGATTTAATAACATCATATCCTGCTTCTTTAAGAATCTGTGATACCGAAAACCCTAATAAATTATTTCTGATATGTCCTAGGTGAAGCGGTTTGTTGGTATTTGGAGAAGAATATTCCACCATTACCGTTGAGTTCTTTTTTTCTACCGTATCAAAATCATGGGTTACAGATTTGAAATTATCTACAAAAAGCTGATTTTTTACTTTAACGTTAAGGAACCCTTTCACTACATTAAAGCTTTCGAACAGATCAGACTGTTCCGTCAAAGCTTCTCCTAATTCAACACCGATGCTTTCCGGATTTTTTTTCAGCTGTTTTACCAATGGAAATGTCACAATGGTAAAATCACCTTCAAATTCCGTTTTATTTTCCTGAACTTCCAGATTGATGTCTTTTAACTGAAATACATTTAAAATAACCTCCGAAAGTTTCTTCTCTATACTATCTTTAATATTCATGTGTATATATTACTTTTTAAAAGCTGCACAGGACAGCTTTATTTTACCTCAAAATTTGAGATACAAATTTAGTGAAATAAAAAAGACTTCATAAATGAAGTCTCTAAAAGTTTAAATTAAGGGTTCAGACAGTTGAAATCCCATCTTCGGCATTCTCTTGTTGCCGGATTCCAGCTCAGGCAGCAAGCAGGAGCCTGCCCTCCCTGAATTTTTTTTAATTCCACACTCGATAATTTTTTTAAATTTTTCATAAATACTAATTGTTTGGTTGGTAATCAAATATAAATAAAAGAATTGGAATGGCTAAAAAAACGAAGTAAAAAAAAAACCGCCTGACGGCGGTTTTTCTTAGATTATTGAATATTATTCTTTTATAAAAATTAAAGTAGCTTCATCATTTCCGGGAACGTTGTCCAGATTTTTAGAATTATCCAAAATCCTTAGCTCCGTAGGGGAAAATGATTCTATTTCTTTTTGAACTGTTTTAGTTACTCCTCCTTCTACATATTTAAGATTCAAAGTACTGTACAACTGGTCAAAAACCCATTGCCCGGCAAAAGAATCCGGTTTGATACAGTTTCCGGTTACGGCTTCTGTATCATATCTGTCATAAGATCCTGAAAAATCTGTATTAATCAGGATGTGCCCTTTTTGTTCACAGGCACTTAACGGGATGGTTTTACCTCTAAATTCATATTTAACAGGCTTCCAGTTTCCGCTAACATTGACTGGTTCCGGTGCAACAACATTATCATCATCTCCATTGGAGCATGAAACGGCGCAAATTAAAAGAAAAACTCCTACAAAAATTCTCATATCATATTATTTACATTAGTCTAACAAAGCTTGCTTTCCTTTGTCTTGACTGCTATTAGTTTAAAATTTATCCCAAAATATCTTGGTGGTCACTTTATCTCCCCCAATTTTCTGAGCAGCTGCTTTTACATAAGTTGCATTCAAAAGATATTCCTGATCAGAATAAAACATTCTTACCGGAACACCTTCTACTAATGATCCAGCAGGGTTTGTAAATACCGGGAAATCTAATCTTCTGGTAAAGTTCCATGCCTGGAAGCCTTTATTAAACATCGCTACCCAAGCCTGTTCACCAATGGATTTTTTCCAATTCACAGCGTCAAACGGATTGGCTGCAATATATGCAGTTGCAGTTGTGTCATTTATTCCGTATTCTGTCATAGAAGCTTTAATAGCATCACTGTATAAATCAGTTGCTGTACCACCAACAGAAAATCCTCGTGCTGCCGCTTCAGTTTTTAAGAACATAATTTCAGAGTAATCCAATAAAAACCCCTGTGCATTTTCACCGGAAATAGCGTTTGTGAAGTGAGAAAAATCACTAAAGGTATTTTCATCTCCGTAAGATCCCCCAACATAAAGTCCTGCAACTTTTGTAAACCATACATCTCTTCTAGGATCACTCTTAGAATTCATAAAATTAACCAAAACATCGGAAGGTAAAAAGTCATTTCTACCAGATTGTATGACGTCCTGATAAACCGGATTTGACAATAGTCCTGACGGAAAAGTCTGCAGACCAAAATTATCACTTTTATCAGTAAATAATCCTGCATTAAATGCTGCTTCTGCATATGTTTTAGCAAGAGCAGGCTCTACATCAGCTAATGTAACAGCCAACCTAAATTTCAGAGAATTCCCCATCTTTTTCCATTTGTCCATATCTCCCTTATAGATCAGATCATTGGAATACCCTGGTTCGGAAATATTAATCATCGCTACAGCAGCATCGATTCTTTTAATAAGATCAAGATAAATGGTCTTGGCATCATCGTATGGAATTTCTGCATTTCCGGGATTTTCTGCTGTCGCCTTCAATGCTCCAAAATAAGGAATATCTCCATAAGTATCTACTAAATTGGCCCATGCATATACATTAACCAATTCAATCATAGCAATATTATTATTCTTTTTAACAGCACCTACCCCTTCATCTTCAAGAAATTTTCTTGCATCTCTTAAAGCAGATAATACCCCCGGAGAATTAATAACAGCAGAAGCTGAAGCCATCATACGGTTGTAATGATTTCTTGGGATCGGTCTTGCCGTCATGTTGTAATTACTTTCGTCTACATATACTGTTTCCGCCCATTGCTGCGTGAAAAACCTGGTAATATTACGGTTAACGCTGGCGGACAGCACCTGATCAAGCAAAGCATGCTCGGCACTTGCAAAAAGTACACCGGAAGGAACTACAGTTGGATGTTTTGGATCTTCATTCAGAGAAGTAATATCTCTTTCGCACGAATTAAATGTTAATGCTGCTGAAGCCAAACCTATGATTAAAATTAATTTTTTCATTTTTTAGAATTTAAAAGTTATATCTATCCCAATATCACGAGTCGTAGGCAGAGACCCTATCGACTGGCCTTTCGCTGCCAGGCCATTTCCTGTTCCTGTTTCAGGATCTGCATACGGAAGATTTTTATGGATAATCCATAGGTTTCTTCCCACTAATGAAATTTTAGCATCGCGGATAGAGGTACTAGCTAATACTGATTTAGGTAAAGTATATCCTATGCTGGCTTCTCTTAATTTAACGTAAGACGCGTCATATACAAATCGGATATTAGGCATTGCATTATACCCGTCGACACGACCACTAATATTCGGTTGGCTCGTAGGTGTGGTATTGATATTACCGTTAGGATTCACTCCTGGGTACACAACCCCACTTTCTCTATAATCTGCAGTTTCCTGATAAAGTCCTGTTGAAATTCCATATCCCATATCCGGAGAAAATACATCTCCCCCTTGCTTCACATCAATAAGAAAGCTTAGTGAAAATTCTTTATAACGGAAGCTGTTTCTTACACCCCCTACCCAGTCAGGCGTAACATTACCGATCACCTGATTATTATTTTTCAGATATCTTCCTGTAGTCGCGTTAATCACTTTCTGTCCATTGGCATCATATACATAATCAGAACCTACTATCGCTCCAAAAGCTTCTCCAACTCTTGCATTCATAGATACATTATTCTGATAACTCGCCAATAAATAGTTCGTTGAATTTCCGTTTAATGAAATTACTTCATTTTCGTTTTTAGACCAGTTTACATTGATATCCCAGGTAAATTTATCTGTTTTAACCGGTGTTCCGTTTAACTGTACTTCTATCCCTTTATTATCAATCTGTCCCGCATTCACCAAAAAGGTTCTATAACCCGTAGCTGGTGAAACAGGTAAGTTGATAATCTGATCAAACGTTCTTGTTTTGTAGATCGCAACATCAAAACCTAATCTGTTTTTAAAGAACTGGGCTTCCATACCAAATTCTGTTTCTTTAGATCTCTGAGGTCTCAAATTTGGATTGGCCAGGAAAAAAGGCTGATCAAACAGTCCCTCTCCTCTTGCTTTGAAAGTATTTACAAGTCTGTAATTAGTGGTAGATGATCCTACTTCTGCATAATTCCCTCTCACTTTCCAGAAGCTTAGCCAAGGTTGTTTTACAAATTCTGATAAAATCAGGGACCCTGTTACGGAGTAATAATCATAGGTATTGTTTTCTTTTGGGAGGTTTGAACTTCTGTCTACTCTATAAGTACCATCAACATACAACATGTTTTTAAATCCAAAAGAAGCCGTTGCATACAAACTGGACGTAAGCGATTTTGCATACGTTTCATCAGGAGGAAGAATAGACCTCACTGAGTTGGATATGGCAAACAATCCAGGCTTGGATAGTCCACCTTCTGTAGTTGCAAAAACATTATCAACCAGATTTCTTCTAACATTTCCTCCGGCAATACCACTTACATTCAAATCCGGTGTGATGTCTATCTTATAATTGGCAAATAGATCAAAATTCATTTCGGTATTTTTCACATTGGTCCTTGAATATCCTGAAGTTGCATTAAGTCCGGAAGCTCCAAATACCTGTGGCAAAGATCCATTCATCAATCTTTCTTCTATAACCATCTGTAAATCGTCATAGGATAACTTACCTGTGATCCCAAAATTTTTGGACACATCATATTTCAGCTGAGCATAACTAAACACTCTGGTTCTGTTATCCGACTGATAGTTTTGATATCTTTGAAAATAAGGATTGTTCCAAAACTGAGGTGTCGGATCAGCAGCTGAAGTTCTGTTCCATGAAAAATTAGAGTTCCCATTATTCATGTACGCATCTCTTAATGCAAGGACATCAACATTGGTCTGCCACCATTGTCTGAAACCGGACACGATATTATCAGAATAGCCTGTTTCATTTCGCCCTTTAGTATCCTGTAATGTTAAGGTTGTAAAAACCGAAGCATGTAGTTTATCAGTAAAATCATGGCTAAACTTGGCAGATATGGTATTTTTTCGAAGTTCCGAGTTAGGCAGTAGCCCGTTAGAAAGCATATTGGAATAGGACAAAGAGAGATTGGATGTCTTTGTTCCCTTTTCGAGAGTTAGTGTATTCACGTAAGTCATCGGAGTTTCAAAAAACTCTATCGGCCCATTTTTAGCAGCCACCCAAGGTCTGGGTTTACCATAGTTGGGAGAAGAAGGATCAAATGAATCCCACTGATATACTAGAAGATTTGAATTATAGGCAGGGCCATAAGAAGCATCATCAAGGAAATTCGCATAGTTATAACCGTCAGGAGAAAGCTGACTGTTAAAACCACCTGTATATCCTGCACCATATTTTGTCTGATATTTAGGGAAAGTAGATTTATCAATAAATCCAGCTGTTATTCCTGAGGATAAAGTAACTCCCCAACTGCCGTCATTATTGCCTCTACCACTTTTAGTAACAATCAGGATGACCCCGTCGCTACCTCTTTCTCCATACAATGCAGATGCTGCAGCCCCTTTTAGAACGTTAATAGATTCTATATCCTCCTGGTTAATATCTGAAAGAAAGTTACCGTAATCAAATGTAGATCCTGCAACTGTATTATTATTAACTGGCGATCCATCAATAACAATAAGTGGCGATCCCCCTGACAGAGATTTATACCCTCTGATCAAAAGGTTGGCAGATCCTCCAAAGTTATTATTTGTATTAACCTGTAATCCTGCCACTTTACCGGAAAGAAGTGATGCCACGTTCCCTGTATTAGTAGTCCCACCGGTCAACTCTGCAGCTTTTACTTCCTCGGATGCATATCCCAAAGATTTTTTCTCTCTTTTGATTCCGAGTGCAGTTACCACTACGCCTTCAATTTCTTTTGTTTGGATCGTATCGTTCTTTTGCTGGGCGTGGGCGACAACAATCGAGGAAGACAATACCAAAACAAGCAGACTTGCTGTTAGTTTCTTCATATCAAATTTTAATTTTGTGACTGTACAAATTTGTAAAACTTTATTAAAATCACAAAGTAAAATCTAAAAAAAATATTAAATATTTAACAATTTTCAATAATTTAATGTAAAAAATTACTAAATAATGTTAAAATAAATAATTTTAACAAAACCAGCGTATTTTAATAATATTTTTATTTTGAAAAACACAAATGCTTTTAATTGATAATTTCTATAAGAAATATTAACGAAAACAACTGTAAAACACTGATACTCAAAAGAATTATTCACTTATTTATGATAAATTAAGATATGCATACAAAACAAAACAATGCTATGCATATTATTTTTTTTATTCATTTTAGATGAGTTATTAGATTAAAGAACAGAAAAACCTCTAAAGAAAGTAGTATTAAAACAGCAATATACTGAGCCAAAATTTTCGATAATTGTACAGGAGCAGATTTGATAAAGCTTATTTGAATTAGAATATATTTTAAAATTTATCATACAGACCTGAACACTTCAAACATATAAGCTTCATACAAGAATCAGAACCTACTTTGAAAATTTCTCAACGTACAGCTACCCCCTATTTTTTGTTATACCAAAAAAATCTTGTAAGAAGCCAATAAAGTATTTTAATTCTAAGAACACCTAACCTAACGAATGACTATTATACTAGAAGCACCACTTATAATCTCTAACATGTAAGAATTAATCTATAACGAAAAAAAAGCTCAACTTCAATACAAAAAAGGTCGGAAGAAAAATTCTTCCGACCCACTACCCAAAGGTAACTTACTATAAATGTTAAAATATTAAAACCACTTTTCTAAAATATATCCCAGAATAATTTTGTAGTTGCTTTATCACCTCCTATTTTACTGGCTGCTGCATTCACATTTACGCCATTTAAAACATATTCCTGGTCTGAATATGGCATTCTGTAAGGCACTGATGATAAGTTAGACTTGGGAGGATTTACAAGAACAGGATTATCTAAACGTCTTGTAAAGTTCCAGCAAGCAAACCCTTTATTAAACATCGCTATCCATGCCTGAACCCCAATAGACTGTTTCCAATCAATTTCATTATAGGGGTTAGCGGCTAAATAACTTGCCGTATCGGCAGGACTTACTCCATTCTCTTGCATTGATGCTGTGACAGCCGCTGCATAAAGTTCTGCAGCAGTACCCCCAACTGAATATCCTCTGGCAGCAGCTTCCGCTTTTAGAAAAGCCACTTCCGTGTAACTCAATAAATTAGAGGCTGCTGTTGGAGACCTAAAATAAGACGTTAATTGTGAAAAATTAGTATATGGGTCATTTAGATCTCCAAAAACACCACCTTTATAAACACCACCCACTTTAGAGAACCATATTTCCATTCTTGGATCTGACAAGCTACTCATAGTATTAATAACTAATTCGGTGGGAAGAAAATCATTTCTATTAGAAGCAACAAGATTGTCAAAAACAGGGTTTGAAAATGTATTTCCGTCATACTTAAATTTATAAGCCTCTATATCAGAAGAAATAACTCCTCCCAAAACTGCTGATTCAACAGTGGCCTTTGATAATGCGGGATCGACATCGGCTAAATTTATACCCAATCTTAATTTAACAGAGTTAGCAAATTTTATCCACTTTTTCATGTCACCTGAATAAATTAAGTCACCTGAATATCCATTAACAGCTGGATCTATAGTTGCAATAACATCATTGATTCTTTTAATTAAATCCACGTAAATAGTTTTCGCATCATCATATTTGGGGTTTAAAATCTCATCAGGTTTAAAGGCTTCAGAGTAAGGAACATCTCCATACGTATCAACTATATTTTCCCAGATAAAAATTTCTTCAATTTCTAACGTTGCTAATTTATTTATTCGAATATCTTCGGTTTCAACTTCATTTTTTAAATTAGCTTTTGCCTGCTTAATATTATTAATACTATAAACATACATTCTATTAAAATGATTTCTAGGTTGATTTCGAGTAATCAAGTTATATTGAGTTTCATCTGGATATTGAGTTTCAGCCCATTGCTGTGTAAAAAATCTATAATTGTTAAAATTAACACTTGGACTATCCATATAATATGAAGACTGGTATAAAGCTGTGGCCAATAAATTCTCAGACGGCAAAACAGATGGGTGCTTAGGGTCATTATTAAGAGAAGTTAAATCACTTTGGCATGAACTTAAGCTCAAAGCTATACATGCAGATACCAGACTTATTTTTAAAATATTTTTCATTTTTTACAACTTAGAATTTAAACGTTACATTAACTCCCAGATCTCTTGTAGTAGGCATCGAACCAATAGACCAACCATAAGAATTAAGCCCTCCACCTACTACAGCCTCTGGATCTGCATATGGTAAATTTTTATGAATTATCCACAAATTTCTACCCACAATCGAAATTTTAGCATCATAGATCTTAGTACCCGCTAATACAGATTTAGGAAGCATATATCCAATACTCGCCTCTCTTAGCTTAACAAAAGAACCATCATAAATAAACTCTCCGGGAGGTTGCGTCTTATATCCGGTAGAATGTCCATTATCAAACTGTGACAGTGCAATCGTATTGGGTAATCCATTTGGAAGAACACCTTGAAGAACAACATTTTTATCTCTATAATCTCCTATGGCAGTTTCTTTATACAAACCAGACGATAATCCGTAATACATATCGGTTGAAAATATATCTCCCCCTTTACGCATATCAATTAAGAAGCTTAAAGAGAACCCCTTATACTTGATACTATTTCTGATACCACCAATCCAATCAGGTGTTGTATTTCCAAGGATTTGATTACTATTCTGCAAATACTTACCTGTATTTGGGTTAATAACTTTTTCACCGTTCAGATAGGTATAATCTGATCCAACCAAAGTTCCCCAAGCTTCTCCCACTCTTGCATTCAAAGAAACACCACCTTGAAAACTATTAAGTAAAAGATTAGTAATTCCCGGATACAAGCTTACTACCTGGTTTTTATTTGTTGACCAATTAACATCAATATTCAATGTAAAATCTTTGGATTTTATAGGCACTAAGCCTAATTGCACTTCATATCCAGTGTTATCAATCCTCCCTGCATTTATAACTTTTCCAATATATCCTGTTCCTGAAGAAACAGGAAGAGTAATAATCTGATCAACTGTCTTTGTTTTATAATAGGCAAAATCTACTGTTATTCTATCTTTTAGAAAATGAGCTTCAGTTCCTATTTCAAATTCTTTAGATCTCTGAGGTTTCAGATTCGGATTGGATTGATTTAAAATTGAATTATATATCCCAACTCCTGACAAAATACCAGCAGACCTGTAATTATTAGCGAGCTGATAAGGATCAGCAGTACCACCAACCTCAGCATAATTCGCTCGTAATTTCCAGAAATTCATCCAATTTTTTGTATTTAAAATTTCAGACATAATTACAGCCCCAGTTATTGAAGGATAGTTATAAACATTATTTCCAGCTGGTAAAGTAGAACTTTGATCCACTCTCCATGTTCCATCTAAATAAAACATTTTATAAAAGTCTAACGATGCAGTGACATATCCTGAGTTAGTTTGTGTTGTAAATTCATTTTCATCTGATGCTAAAGGTGATTTCCTAGAATTTGATAAGGCATAAATTCCAGCAACAATCAACCCTCCCTCTGTTGAAGCATAAGCAGAATTAAAATAATTCCTACGTATATTTCCTCCTAACACTCCAGAAACATTAATATTATCTGTAATGTTAAATTTATAATTCGCCATCAAATCATAATTAGTTTCACTTCTTAATACCTCACGTCTAGCATAACCAGAGGAAATCGAATTATTTGATTGTCCAAAATTTTGTGGCAATGACCCAACAGCCAATCTGTTTTCAGCGATAAGGTTTGATCTGTCATAAGAAACTTTTCCAGTAACACTTATATTATCTAGTAAATCATAAGTCACTTGCGCATAGGTGAAGTTTCTATATCTTTTATCTGAGGTATAGTTTTGGTACGCCTGGAAATATGGATTATTCCAATATGCAGGCCTTCCATCACCAGCTGATTTTCTACTCCATGTCACATTTCCATAATTATTAGTAGCACTGGCAATATCAGGATTAACATTAGCAAAGTAAGCTCTTTCCAGATCATTAACATCTACATTAGCCTGCCACCACTGTCTAAAACCAGTCACTGTATTATCAGAATATCCTGTAATACTTCTGCCTTTAGTTTCCTGCAAAGTCATCGTAGAATAGAAAGAAGAATGTAACTTTGGCGTCAGATCATAATTGATCTTTAAAGAAAAGTTATTTTTATTAATATGTGAATTTGGCATCAATCCATCGGACATCATATTGTCATAAGTAAAACTGATATTTTTCCCTTTTTGCCCCTTTTCCAAAGTTATAGTATTTGTAAACGTAGTAGGGTTCTCGAAAAATTCAATCGGTCCATTTTTAGCAGCAACCCAAGGTGTAGCTTTTCTGTAATTTGGAGAAGTTGGATCGAATGAATCCCATTGATAAACTAACAAATTAGGATCAAATTTTGGTCCCCAAGATGCATCAGCACCAAAGTTTGTATTATTTACACCATCTGCTGCCTGAGTTCCAAATTTTTGAGAATAACCAGCCCCATATCTTGTCTGATATTCAGGAAATGTAGATTTATCAATAAACCCAACCTGCATTGACGAAGAAAATGTTACCCCCCAGGATCCATCCTCTTTTCCTTTTCCATTTTTAGTTGTAATAACAATTACACCATTTAGCCCTCTTTCCCCATACAAAGCTGATGCAGCTGCACCCTTTAAAACATTAATTGATTCAATATCTTCCTGATTGATGTCAGACAATGCATTTCCGTAATCTACATTTTTTTCCTGTGTATACGTATTATTTACTGGTGAACCGTCAATAACAATTAGTGGATTTCCACCGCTAAGAGACTTAATTCCTCTTATCAGTAAGTTTGATGAACCACCAAAATTGTTACTCGTAGTAACATTAAGCCCTGCTACTTTACCCGACAATTGAGATGCGATATTTCCGGTATTCGTTGTTCCATCTGAAAGTGCGCTCGCTTTTATTTCTTGAGATGCGTAGCCCAAAGATTTTTTTTCTCTTTTAATTCCGAGAGCTGTTACAACAACTCCTTCAATTTCTTTTGTCCTAACCGTATCATTCTTCACCTCCTGAGCACAGCTAGGGATGAAGACAAAACAAGGAAAAGTACACTTGCTGTTAATTTCTTCATATCAATCTATAATAAATTATCTGTGTCCAATTTTGCAAAAATTTACTAAAGACGCAAAGAAATAGTAAAATAAACAGCACTCGTAAACTAATTAAACCAATTCAAATAAAATAATTTAATACGAAGTATCATTCAATGAATATTAAACAAAACAAAAAGGTTAGTTGTTACTTTTTTTCTGACAACCCTTAAATTCACAAAAACCACAACAAATATCCAAAACAAAATGGTAATCAAATAGATAGTAGCTAAAAATCAATAAATGAGTAATTATTGAAACTTCTCCTTTATATCATTTTTATTCCCTAAAACGTCACACAAAAACCATAAAACAAAAAAAACCGCCCGAAGGCGGTATAAAATATATTAAAAAATTTGTCGTCTTTATTTTAACCAGAATGGAGAATAAGCGTTGATATTGTACATATCGTTAACACTTGGATTCGGCACATTGGCACTATTAGAAACATACTCAGATTGCGGATACATTAATCTTTTAGGTCTTGTTGGATAATAAGAACCTATAGGCATCGGCAACTGAGGATATCCGGTTTTCGTATAGCTGATGTACGTCTCCGTTGGGTTAATATTCGTCAACGCAATCCACTTTTGATACTGAATCGCCTGGATCTTGTTAGCTGTAGCAGCCCAGCCCACACCTGGCTTCGTTGCTATATCTGTTAGATAAGTACCAGCATCTGCTGGAGAAGAACCGAATGTTTTATATGATTCAGTAATCCCACTGTTGAAACTAGTTTCAGCATTGAATAACATAGTGGTAGGATATACAACTGCAGCTTCAGCCTGTAAAAACTTAACTTCAGACAATGTTAGTACTAACCCCGCAGTAGTAGCCCCACTTGTACTATAGATCATAAATTCACCCAAGGTTGCAAAATCTGTTTCTTTAGCTCCGGTTTCTTTAGTACCTCCTTGAACCTGTCCTTTCATATTTTCCAAATCATCATTAGAATCATCACCCATCCCATTAGCCTTAAATAATCTACTAATCCTATGATCTTCAACGCCGAATGTTTCTGCTGTTTCTCCTTTTAAGGTCTTAACTATGTGGTCCGATGCTACTGTAATCCTGAAATCCTGACCTACATCTTGCGCATCTAAGTCAATTCTTCCGAAAGTACTATAGAACGGGTTCCTTTGATCCGCTGTAGAAGTAACGTAGCCTGGATTGATCTTAACATCTTTATCAATAAAGTTAAGTGGATTATTAGTAAGCGAACTCATAGCTTGAAGTTCCGCATTTCTCCATGTTGTAACTTCTGAGTCAGTACATTTAGAGAGTCTCACAAGCATTTTCAGCTTTACCGTATTGGCCATCTTTGTCCAAAATGTTTTCCAATTTGCCAAATCTGTAGCAGCAACACCTGTTACAGTATTACTAGCAGAGAAAATAGGATCTTCTGTTGCATATCCTATTCTGTTAGTAGCCACAGGTGTTTGCTGAATCAAAGCAAGTGCCTGATTCAACTCAGCCATCAGTCCCTTATACACATCCTTACCTTTATCATATTTGGGGTTCTTATTAGCCTGCCCTTTGAATGCTTCAGAATAAGGAACATCATTATAAAGATCAACAATCATCTGCATATAGTAAGCTTTCATCACTTTTGCTGCTGCAACATGATGTGGGTAATTTTCAGCACCAGGAGCATCAATAACTGCCTGTAGATTACTTACTCCCAGATAAAGGTTATCCCAAATATTATCATAAAACTGTGCATCTGCAGCCATTCTGAATTCATCACCATATGGAGAAGCAAAGTAATAAATATTTCCTGCCCATGCATTCATCATCAGGTTACCAAATCTATTCATGGTATTGCCCTGCGTTCTGAATACGATAGACTCAGCAGCTGACAACCTATCCTTAGGACTTACCTGATTGGTATAAGCTTCATTCACATTTTGATTAACATCTAAGAAATCGTCACTGCATGAGTTAAAAAACAGCAGCGTGGTCATTCCTAAAATTGGTATTAATATCTTTTTCATTATGATTTATTTAAAAATTAATAGTGGTGGTAAAACCTACCGTTCTAGTTGATGGATATTGGTTATTATTTGTAAGACCAACTATATTGCCTGTTCCAAACGATCCTTCAGGATCAGAATAGCCTTTATTGTCTTTTGCAAACTTATAGAATGGGTTTCTTGCATACACGCTGAAACTTAATCCTGAAAGCCCGATTGATCTTGCCATATCCGCACCTAAGGCATAAGATACTCCTAATTCTCTAACTCTGAATGCTGTACCGCTTATCACAAAGTTTTCCGCAATCCCTCCATACACCTTTCCGTAATAATCCGGCAAACCTGTATAATCATTTCCTCCGGATTTTATGGATGTATTTTCAACATATTGCCCTGCAGAATTCATATACACAGAATTTGGAATAACATAACCACCTTGAGTTCTGTCATATTCTGCAGACTGTTCTAAGTTTCCGCTGAATGCCAATCCACTCATAGCTCCTGAGTATAATTTACCTCCGTTTCTGTAATCTAGAACCGCATAGAAACCAAAATTCTTATATTTAAAATTCGTATTTAATGCTAAGGTATAATTAGGTGTCACTCTACCAAAGTTAACATATTTATTGCTGATATAAGGATTTCCATTGTCAGGGTTGATGATAATTCTGCCCTGCTCATCTCTCATGTACGCCGTACCTTTCAACATTGGAAACTCCTCTCCTTTAACTGCAAAAATCCCGGCAATACCTCCCGTAGTAAGATTGACCTCATCCTGTCCGTTAGCGAGCTCAATTACTTTGGTTCTGTTGATGGACCATGCCAGATTTAAGTCCCATGAAAAATCAGTGCCTTTAATAGGTACCAACCCCAAACTTATCTCCATTCCTTTATTACGGATATCACCGATATTAACCGGAGTAAATCTTAATCCTGAGGCAGATGATGTAGTCTGGTTAGTGATCAAATCCTTTGTCGTCTGAAGATAAACACTGGCATCTAAGGTAATTCTGTTTTTTAAGAATCCTAAACCTAAGCTGATATCATTACTGGTTACTTTTTCAGGTCTAATATTGGTATCGGTAGGAGTCTGATTGTTCGTAAAACTTAAAGGACCTGTACCAAACGGATAACCTGTACCTAAAACAACTGTATCTTCGATTGCGAAAACATTTACCGGATCATTCCCTACTCTGGTATGAGATCCCTTGATTACAAATCTGCTTATAGTATTACTTTCAATATTGAAGGCTTTCAAAGGCATAAAGGACACCCCACCTGAATAATAGAAGTATCCAGAATCACTTGGCTGGCTCTTATCAGAATGAAGCAGCTTAGATGAATTTTCATATCGTGCTGTCCCATTCACATATAAATAATCTTTGTATGATAGATCTAAATTCGCAAAATAGGCATATCTATTATCAATAAACCTTCTGTTATTCAATCTATATGGATTAGTCAGATTCGTAAGATTCCAGTACTGATAAATCCCAGGAATCTTGATACCATTACCTCCTACACTGGTGGTTTTCAATTCTGTTCGCTGAACGTTATATCCCAATGTTAATTTAAAGTTGATATCTTTTGTAAAGTCATAATTAAAATTCGCCATTAAGTCGTTATAGTAATACCTATTGACTGCGTTAGACTGCAAAAATGTCGATGTAATAGGACTAGGAGCGGATACAATTCTTGGCGTTGCAGTCGATGGAACATATCCGTTGTTATAGTTCAGTATATCCGTCGAAGTGATTTGGGCTGTTCCATTATTCGTAATGGAAATATGGTCATTAAATTTATACCCTAATGAAATTGTTCCGTTTAAAATATCCGTTTTTGTAGTGTTTCTTATATTTCTAATAGTCCAGTATGGATTCTGGTAAAATAAGGTCCACGCAAACGGATTCGGACTGTTTCTGAATTCCGTAATTGGGATTTCAGGAGACGACTGAAGAAGATTTCTATATAAAGCAGGATCCGTTGTATTCACAGAGCTGTTAATATAGGTCACCGATCCATCTAAAGTAAATTTATCCATTTTAAAGCCTCCGTTCAACGTAACAGAGGTTTTCTTCAATTTATCCTCAGCAACGATGAATTCTCTATCCTGACGGTTAATTGTCAATCCCGCATATGCACCTTCACTTCCTCCAGTTATACTTAGTGTGTTATTTAAATTCAATCCCGTGTTAAAAAATTCCTTGGCGTTATCCTTGCTTCTTGCAGCAAACGGAGCAAAAACAGATGCCGCTGCGTCTGCAGCAGGAACATCCCCATCTGGATTCACAGAAATAATTCCATCGCCGTTTACATCATAAAAAGGTACACCAATCGCTACATTATGCCCAGCATACGCAGGATCAGTAAACGCAGGTCCCCAAGAACCATTTTCGACGTGGATTCTGTCTCCATACCAACCTTGACCATATTTTTGTTGTCTTTTAGGGGTAAAAAGCACATTATCGAATTCCACATTGCTGTTAAAACTAACTCTTGGTTTTCTTGAGCCACTTCCTTTTTTAGTGGTGATGATAATCGCACCATTTACACCCTGAGATCCATATAGAGCAGCGCCCTGAAGACCCAATAGAGTTGTAACAGATTCAATCGCATCAGAAGGTAATGACTGAAAAATAGTCATAGAAGAAATTACACCGTCAATAACGATCAATGGCGCAGTACTTCCGGTTAATGTTCTCGAACCTCTGATTTTGATATCATATGTACCGTCAACACTACTGCTTGTTTTATTGATAGTAAGTCCCGGAACTTTACTTGCCAGAGCCGCAATAGCATTGGGAGCTCCAGCCTGTGTCAGCTTTTCTTTACTAATAACAGCAGCTGTTGAAGTCTGAGCATCCAGCTTCATTTTTCTGTTCATGGCCCCGGTCATAATAACCTCACCAATCTCTGTCGTTTTAACAGTATCCCTTTTCTGTGCACTTGCTAAAGCAAATGTTGAGGAAAGAACTACCACTAAAACACTAGTCGTTAATTTCTTCATATTTAAATTGATTATTTTTTTATTGATTACAAATATGTGAAACTTTCTTAAAATCACCAAATATTTCGTTAAATATATTTAAATTAATAAATAATATAACCATAAAAAAGATAATACTTAAAAATACTACAACAAAAAAGATATATCTATGAAAAACACCAAAAACACTACAATTAAACAAAATTCAATCATTGATTCAAATAGAAGCAATATCCTCATTTAAATTAAAATAAATTAAAAAAAAGATGAATCAACATAAAATGTAATTTTCGCTAATTTTACAGCTGATTTATGAAATGATATAAATAACCAAATGGATTTATTACAAAAATGGACAGACCTGTACATCGAGGCAGGATGTGATGAAGTAGGAAGAGGATGTTTGAGCGGACCGGTAGTCGCTGCTGCTGTAATCTTAGATGACAGTTTTCAGCAAAACTTGGTTAATGATTCCAAAAAGTTAACATTCAAAACAAGAATGGAACTGGACAGCTATATCAAAGACAATGTTAAAAACTACGCCATCGCAGAGCTACCACCTTCGTTCATTGACGAGCACAATATTCTTAATGCGAGTATTCACGCTATGCATCGTGCTCTGGATCAGTTAACAATTACTCCCGAACTGATTTTGGTGGATGGAAATAAATTTCATCCTTATAATTATATTCCTCACCAATGCATTATTAAAGGAGATTCAAAAGTTCTTTCTATTGCAGCTGCTTCAATTCTTGCAAAAAATTACAGAGATCAATTAATGATCGAACTTCATGAAGAACATCCGGAATACAGCTGGAACACTAATTTCGGGTACGCTACAAAAGCACATCAGCAAGCTTTAATAAAACATGGTCCCACAAAACATCACAGACAGTCGTTCAGACTGAAATATGATTAACATCTAAATTAGAGTTCAATAAAAATAAAAAGCGAAGCAGTAACCTGCTCCGCTTTTCTATAATAAAAGTCTTTTTATTCCTTTTTTCTTTTGCTCCTGAATTTTCCATTGGTATCACTTCTCATTATTCACCTAACTCTTTACAAAAGTTTCTTATCATCCAATACATATATATAGTAGCACAGAAGATAAAATATTGATAGTTCTAAGAAGAACAGAACCAGTAATGTCAGGCATAGCATATACCACTGTTGAAAATGCTGATATGTGGGAAGTTTACTACCATTTAAAATTGATAAAACTCAAATAAAAACATTTGGAGCAAATATTTTTATTTATATTTGAATTACAAACACCGTATATTTCTTTCCAATTATTAAGAAATATAAAAACAAATTAAATATTAAAATATGAAAAACATCACAAAAATCAAAAACGCTAAATTAATTAGTAAAAATCAATTAAAGCAAATTAAGGGAGGACAAATCTGTGCTTGTGGTACACCTTGCCCAGACATGAACCAACCGGTTCCAAAACCTTGTAACTAAAAAAAAAGAGAAGCAAAATTTGCTTCTCTTTTTTATATATAGAATATTTCTTATTTCTTCTTTTTCTGTTGCTCCTGAATTTTCTGCTGATCCTGAGCTTTCTCCATCATCTCTCTCATTTTCTTCTGGAACTTACCTTCTGCCTTTGGTTTTTCCTTATTTGCCTGAATCTGTGCATGAATTTTCTTCTCATCCAGTATCACATATTTAATAACAAGGATAATTAAAATGTTGATCGCATTGGATACAAAATAATACCATGAAAGTCCAGATGCTGATGTATTAAGGAAGAACAGGAATGTAATAGGGAAGATATACATCAACACTTTCATGTTTGGCATTCCCTCCTGTTGAGGCTGCTGCATATTTCCTGAAGTCATTACTGTATAGATCAAGATTACTATGGTACACGCTAATGCAAAAACACTTAAATGATCTCCTAAGAAAGGAATCTTAAACGGAAGTTTAATCAAGTCATCATAAGCTGTCAAATCTTTTGCAAACCAGAATCCTTTTCCTCTCAGATCAATAAAGTTCGGGAAGAAACGGAATAAGGCGTAGAAGATCGGAATCTGGACCAGTGCCGGAAGACATCCCGCCATCTGATTTACACCAGCCTTTCGGTAGATTTCCATCGTCGCCTGCTGCTTCTTCATTGGGTCTGCATCTTTCAGCTTCGCATTCACTTCGTCAATTTCAGGACGGATCACTTTCATCATCGCACTCAATTTATGCTGCTTATACATAATCGGTGATAAGATCAATTTCACAATGATTGTCATTAAGAAGATCACCCAGCCTGCTGTAAGTCCCCATTCAGCAATAATATTATACATCGGCATGAAGAACCCACGGTTCATCCATCCAATGAAAGACCATCCTAAAGGCAGGATTTCGTCAAAGTTTTTATCATACGTTTTTAACAGAGGTAAATCAAGCGGCATAAAGTACCACGTAAAATCCTGATTAAGCTCACTCCCTGTCATCTGAACAAACCCTTCAAAATTAAGTTTCTTCAGATATTCTCCTTCTTCAATAGCTTCCTGATTTCCTTTACTATGAGTGAAACCGCTTTTTGCTTCGATTACAGAAGTAAAAAACTGTTGCTTTACACCGATCCAGTTAAGGGTTTCTTTTTCCTCACTCATCTCCGTTCTGCCATCATAATCATAATCTTTATAATTATTGAATGCATATGAAAATTCTGAATGGGACTGCTCCTGAGCTCTACCTTTTTCCAAGTTTCTCACACTATAATCCCAGATAAAGTCTGCTTTATTATCAGAAGTAAGAGCTGCAAGTCCTTTGGTTCTTACCTTAAAATCAAGTGTGTATTTCGGAAGTAATGTATATACAAACTGAATAACAGCACTGTTATAGTTCGCTGTCATCGTTACAGCATTGCCATTAACAGCAGGTGTAAAAACTAAGTCTTTAGTATTGATTACTTTACCGGTTTTGTCTTTAAACTGAAAACCGTAGTTTGAATTTTTTTTATCGATCAGATAAAGCGGAAGATCTGCATTATCCGTTTTGTGATCATATGCTTTATATTCCGAAAGCTGTACTTTAGAAACCTGCCCTCCTAAGCTTGAGAATTCTACATTCAGCTCTTTGTTGCTCAAACTGGCCGTCTGAATCGCACCGGGAGTTACATTTGGATTGATATTACTTGCCTGAGTCTGTTTTACAGCATTTTTTACCTGCTCGATTTTCTGTTCCTGAGCTTTTACCTGCTCTTCTTTCGACTGCTTGTTCTGGAAATAGAACATGAATCCGAAAAGAACCAAACACAAAACTGCAAAACTGATCATCTGACTTTTATCGATTCCCTTGTTTTCTTGCATTTTATTTTTATATTAAAATTTTAAATTTAATCAAGCATCACAATATGCGGCTTTTTGAGCTGACAAAAATACTATTTTTTTATCAAAACTCTATGCATTACTATGTTACTATATAATAAACTCAAGCTGAGAAGAATCAGCTTGAGTTTATGTTAAGACGTTTATCGTATACAATTACCTTATTTCTTTTCGCAAGCCTTGATAAAAGCTCTGAAAAGCGGATGAGGTGTTGCTACTGTACTTTTATATTCAGGGTGATACTGCACTCCTACATAGAACGGATGATCAGTAAGCTCAAGAGCTTCTACCAGCCCTGTTTCAGGATTGGTACCCGTTGCAAGGAAACCATTCTTTTCAAATTCCTGAAGATAATCACTGTTAAATTCATAACGGTGACGGTGTCTTTCTGAAATATTTTTGGAACCGTAGATATCGTATAACCTGGAACCATTTTTTAATGAACATTTCCATGCTCCAAGACGCATTGTACCTCCTTTATCTACTACATTTTTCTGTTCTTCCATGATAGAAATTACAGGATCAGGTGTAGAAGTATCAAATTCCATTGAGTTGGCTTTTGAATGACCAAGAACATTTCTTGCAAATTCAACGGTCATAATCTGCATTCCCAAACAAATTCCCAACATAGGAACTTTATTCTCTCTTGCATATTGAGCAGTAAGAACTTTACCTTCAATACCTCTATCGCCAAAACCTGGAGCAATAAGGATTCCGTCTACACCATTTAAGGTTTCATTAATATTTTCAGCAGTGATATCTCCACTGTACACCCATCTTACTTTCACTTCAGTTTCCAGACTTGCACCTGCATGTTTGAAAGCTTCAGCAATAGAAATATAAGAATCCTGTAGAGAAATATATTTTCCTACTAAGGCAATTTCTACAGTTCTTTTAGGGTTTTTGAATTTTTTAAGGAAAGTTTTCCAATCTTTAAGATCAGCTTCTTTATCATTTTTCAGATCTAATTCTTTTAAAACTACATCATCAAAGTTTTGTTTCTGAAGATACATTGGAACTTCATAGATCGTTTCCAAATCTTTACATTCAATCACATTATCAAGAGAAACATTACAGAATTGAGCTAATTTCGCTCTCTGATCTTTTGGAATATTATGTTCTGTTCTGCAAACCAAAACATCTGCCATAATTCCACTTTCCATCAATTGACGAACGGAATGCTGAGAAGGTTTTGTTTTCAACTCACCGCTTGAAGCCAGATAAGGCAATAATGTAAGGTGAATGACCATAGAATTTTTCTCACCAAGCTCCCATTTCAGCTGACGTACTGTTTCAATGTATGGAAGAGATTCAATATCCCCTACCGTTCCGCCAATCTCAGTAATGATGATATCGTAGTTCTGCTTGGAAAGCATTTTGATTCTTCTTTTGATCTCGTTGGTGATATGAGGAATTACCTGAACTGTCTTTCCTAAGAAATCTCCTTTTCTTTCTTTTTCGATAACTGTTTGGTAGATCTTCCCGGTAGTAACGTTGTTGTTTTGGGAAGTAGGAGCATCAAGATAACGCTCGTAGTGACCTAAATCCAGATCCGTTTCTGCACCATCTTCGGTTACATAGCATTCTCCGTGTTCATATGGATTCAGTGTTCCCGGGTCGATGTTGATATAAGGATCCAGTTTTTGGATCGTTACATTAAAACCGCGTGATTTTAATAAAAGCCCCAGAGAAGCAGACACGATTCCTTTTCCCAAAGATGAAGTTACACCTCCTGTCACAAAGATGTACTTTGTATTCTTTTTACTCATTAGATTAGGTTTGTGCAAAGTTATGGGAAAAAGAGACACAAAGCAATTTTTTAAATTTTGAAAATGCGAAAACCCTCCTCTATCAATTATAAATTCTGCTAAAAAAAAATATCTATATTTGATATACACAATGCCCAAAAGCTATATCCATCATGATTTCCGTCTATAAATTAAAACCAAAATTTCAGCAGCTTCTTACCCCGGTCTTATTATTCCTGCATAAGAATCACATTACAGCCAATCAGATTACGGTAAGTTCTATACTGCTTTCTGTTGTAATCGGAGTATTATTCTGGAATGCGGATGAGTCCAGATGGTTCTTCCTGAGTCTTCCAATCGGGCTTTTGCTCAGGATGGCTCTGAATGCATTAGATGGAATGATGGCCAGAAAATTTAATCAGACCAGCAAGTTAGGAGAAGTTTTAAATGAAGTAGGTGATATCGTCTCCGATGTGATTATCTTTTTTCCGCTGCTGAAATTCCAGCCGGAAAGTCTATACCTCATCATCATATTCATTGTACTTAGTATCATCAATGAATTTGCAGGTTTGATCGGAAAGGCCATTGGAAAAGAACGCCGCTATGATGGTCCAATGGGGAAAAGTGACCGTGCCCTGATTCTGGGAGTTTATGGACTGGCTGTGTTTTTTGGCGCGGATATTTCAGGAATATCAAAGTATATTTTTGGTCTTCTTATTATTCTACTGATAATCAGTACGTATATCAGATTAAAGAAATCACTGCATGAAGCCTGAAGAAAATAAATTTGCTGATGTTCCACTAAGGGTAAAAACATGGATTTATATCATCATTGTTTTTGCACTCGGAATCTCTCACCCTATTGCCATGAAACTTTTCGTTTCATGGATCAGCTTTCAGTGCTTTTTTGAATTTTTAAGCTTATATAAAATACATTCAAATCGTATCATTCCATCACTATTTGTTGGAACTGCACAGTTTTTACTGTTCTACTTTTTCACTTGTGAAAACTACTTCCTTTACAGTGCTGCTTTGGCAGTTATTGTCCTGCTGTATTTTCTTCTTTTAAAAACAAATATAAAAAAGCTTTACGGGGTTCTCATAGCTTTAATGGTTTGTCTCCTTGCTTTCCCCCATCTACTATTCGTAAGAGAAACAGTCTCAGGATTGAATGCTATCATTTTTTTGGTCGTTGTAACTGAACTTAACGATGTTTTTCAATATTTAATGGGCAAGTTTTTTGGAAAACATAAGATCACACCAAAAATAAGTCCCAATAAAACCCTCGAAGGATTTATCGGTGGCGTTTTTCTTACCGTTATTTTAAGCAATATCTTAGGGTTGTTCTTATTACAGGCTGACATCCTCATAAATACTATTGTAGGAGTTATCTTGGGGGTTTCAGGTTTCTTTGGCGATGTTTTTATGTCATATCTGAAAAGAAAAGGAGCTGTAAAAGATACGGGAGCATTGCTACCCGGACATGGTGGCCTTCTGGACAGAATGGACAGCCTGATTTTCAATGCACCTATTTTTTTCTGGATTTTGACTCTTCTTATAACAAGGTAATATGATGAGTGAAAAATTTAAAAAAGCAATTTTGTTTTCGGGAGGAGGAACCAGGCTCATGATCTACCTCGGAATATTCGCCGCTCTGGAAGAACTGGAAATGAAACCAGATATCATCATTGCTTCATGCGGGGGAGCATTTGCCGCAACCGTGATCAACTCTTTCTCAGACAACATATCCCGAAAGGAATACCTGAAATCAGAAGAATATTTCAAATTTGTGTCGGGCACTGTTTTGACACCATATAAAAAGCTTTCTCAAATAGGCGTTCTGTCTTTAAAAAAGATTCTCAACAAGAGAAACGCTCCTTTCATTGAAGATGTTTTCAGCAAATACCTCGTAGAAATGCCCCAAGATCTGTCCAAGGTTTTTCCATCTTTAAAAAACACTCAGTTTTCACAAATAATTCCCACCGTAATTATCGGTTCCGAAATACTTTTTGACCCACAGGAAACTGAACAGAAAAGAAAGGACAGAAAACTTTACCGGAAAATTATTATCACAGACTCAACAACGGCAGAAAAAATTAATCCCGGGCAAATCACCATCAAATCTAAAAATTTAATGAACAGTGCTGTTGAAAATCGACCGTTAATAAAAACCGACCTTTCTTTGCTTGAAAGTACCCGAATTTCTGTTTCCGATATGTTTTACGTAGAACCTTTTTTTCTTAAGGGGAAATATTTCGCCGGCGGAGCCATTGATCTTATCCCTATAGAACTGGCCCAGCACCTTGCTGATGAAATCATTATTGAAAAAAAACAGTATTACAGTCCGGTTGAAGAAGCTTTTGTCCGCGCTGTGCTGGGTTTTAGCGGAAATGAAAGACTTGCAGAAATTGAAAAACTATCACCGGATTTCCAGATTGACACAACTCATATTAAACGGGATTTAAAAGGTCATTATCTAAAAAAAGGAATCAACTGGAAAAAATTTGAGATTGATTTTTCTTTTCCTAATGACCATCAACAATTTGCAGAAGATATGGAAATGCAATGGCAGTATGGATTTAATCAGACCATCAAATCTATCCGTGGATAATTTTGCATGTTGAAATATGTTTTGGCCAAAGCCAGATGTATTTTTATTTTGATTAAACGGGCTAAAGCCCGCTTCTATTGATATCTTCAAAACTATGGTCTTTCTAATCACTGAAGCATTCCAAAACTTTTATACCTTTTGTGAGTGATAAAAACTTAGCCAACTTTCAGTTTTAAAATCTATTTTTACATAAAATTCAAATTACAACCATCTCATGAATATTTTTATAGCAGGCGGAACTTCCGGTATTGGCTATGCTCTTGCCCGGCATTATCTTGATAAAGGATATTATGTAGGAATATGTGGAAGAAATCCGGGAAAGGTTTCTGCCAACAGCTTTAAAAATTTAAAAGCATTCCAGGCGGACGTTTGCGATTTGGATTCTATTGGCTCTGCAGTGCAATCCTTTCTAAAACATGGAAAAAATCTTGATATTTTCATCAATTGTACAGGTAGCTATGCCGAAGATGTAGCCGGAAAAATTTCCTATGAGGAAGCCGAAGAAATGCTTCAAACCAATATTTTGGGAACAGTCAATTGTTTTGAAATCGCCCGGAAAGCAATGAAAGGACAGAAAAAAGGACATATAGCTGTCATAGCTTCTGTTTCCGGAATTTTAGATTACGAAAATTCAAGCCTCTATACCAAAACAAAGCGTTCTGTTATTCAGATTGGTGACGCGTACCGTCGTGCCCTGAAACCCTTTGGAATATCTGTAACAACAATTGCCCCAGGCTATGTAGATACTCTGAAATTAAGACAGCTTAACAATAATGATCTCAGCAAAAAACCATTTCTTACGGATGTTGAAAAAGCGGTAGCAATTATTGTTGCAGCCATAGAAATGCAGAAAAAATTCGTTATTTTCCCAACTAAGATGAAGTGGATGATGAGATCACTCTCTTTACTGCCTTCGTTTTTATTAAATATGATCATGTTCAGGAAAGCCAAATGGATGAAAGACGACCGACCTTAAAACAGCAAATTACAGCTTTTATAATCTGTGCAACTGTATTCATGACTGTTTACAACTTTGCAGCATGGTATACTTCAAGGGCCGGAAAAGTCCCGTCTTTTGTATTTGATTTTGAAAAATACATCCCGTTTCTCCCATGGAGCATTATTCCGTATATGACAAGCGGGATTTTTTTCTGTTCTGTGTTTTTCATGTGTAAAGATGATGAACAGCTTAAAGTTTTGACCAGAAGAATGCTTTTCATTACTATAACAGCGGGGCTATCCTTTATTATATTTCCACTGCAGTTTTCTCTGGTAAAACCAATAACCAACAATTCTGTTCTCGGTTACTCTTTTGAATTTTTAAAAACATTTGATTCACCTTTTAATCAGGCTCCTTCACTGCATATCGCTTATGCTTTTGTATTCTGGACTGTTTTCAGAAATTTTAGAAAAATAGGGAACTTTATAATGTTATGGCTTATTTTACTTGGTATTTCAACACTGACAACTTACCAACACCATTTCATTGATATCCTCTCAGGAACTGTCTTGGCTCATATCAGCTTTATCATCTTTCCTTACCGTAAAAATGATTTCCAGCACAGAAATTTTCAGGTTGCCAATGTTTATTTTCTATTGGGCTGGATCCAGATATCGGCGGCACTTCTTTTGGATAAGTCTTCCGATCATCTATCGCTGTTTTTGCTTTGGCCGGCTCTAATGTCAATAATCATTGGATATCACTATCAAAAGAACAATGTCCATTTCTTAAAAGATATAGAAGGAAATATTTCTTTACCACGTAAAATTTTTTATTCACCATATCTGATGGTCTACCGGATTTTCTGGAAATTTTTGAGAAAGAATAAAATACCGCTGGAAATTGCCCCGCGTATCTATATTTCATCAAGACCCAGTTCCGAAGATCAACATTATTTTGATAGTGGCAGTCCTATTTTCGTGTATGACCTTTCAGCAGAAATTGAGGAAACTTTAAACGTAAAAAATCGTACTTTTTATCATTCAGTCCCTTTTCTGGATATTGGAACTTTTGACAATACCGAAACCAAAAAACTGATCGCCGAGATCACAGAGAAGTACAAAACGCTTCCGATAGATGGAAAAATTCTCATTCACTGTACGATGGGCTTTACAAGAAGCTCTGTTATAGGTATTTTAATAATGAAAAATATTCTATCTTTACCCATAGAGGAAGCAGCAGAAATGATGAAAAGCATCAATAAAAATGCGGTGATCCATCCTTATGTGAAGGATTTTTTGAAAAAAAATTAAACTATGAACAGCGGACATTTTAAAAGTTTTGACGGGAGTACTATTTTTTTCCGTGAATGGAATTATCAGCCTCAACAGAAAAGCATCATCGTGATCCACCGTGGACACGAACATTCAGAACGACTGAATGATATTGCGCAATCAACACAATTTTCGAAATATAATATTTTCGCTTTTGACCTCCGGGGCCACGGGCATACAGAAACAGCAACCTCTTCCATCTTCATGGATTATGTTAGAGATCTGAATTCTTTTTCGAAATTTTTGGGATTAAAATACGACGTGAAAATTTCAGATATTTTTGTTTTGGCTAACAGTATCGGAGGTGTTGTAGCTTCGGCCTGGGTTCATGATTTCGCACCTGACATCGCAGGAATGGCTCTTTTAGCGCCTGCTTTTAAAATTAATCTTATTGTTCCGTTCGCTAATGAAATGATCACTCTGGGAACAAAACTCAAAAAAGGACTGATCATCAAGAGTTATGTAAAATCTACAATGCTGACTCATGACCCGGAACAGCAGAAAGCTTATGATACTGACCCACTGATCACCAGATCAATAGACGCTGAGCTTCTTATAGATCTCGCAAAAGCAGGAAAACGTCTGGTAGAAGATGCTGAAGCTATTGATACTCCTGCTTTGATTCTGGCTGCAGAAAAAGATCATGTTGTTTTCAATAAGGAACAAAAAATATTTTATGACAAACTTGATACAGATTTAAAGAAATATGAAGTACTATCCGGCTTTTTTCATGGAATTCTGTTTGACACAGGAAAGGAAAAGGTGTACGATAAGATTGTAGATTTTGCCGAAAAATGTTTTGGCAGAACGCATAAAACAGCTTCTCTTCATACCGATCGATTTTCGGTGAAAGAATATGAAGACCTCCAGAATAATATCGGGAACAATTTTAATTTTAAACTTCAGAAATTTTCACTGAATAACATTGGAAAAATAAGCAATGGAATGGCTATCGGCCTGAAATATGGCTTTGATTCCGGTGCTTCACTTCATTATGTTTATCAGAACCAACCCAAGGGGAAATTAGGTTTTGGGAAAATGATGGATAAGAACTATCTCAATGCGATAGGCTGGAAAGGAATCCGCATCCGTAAAGAGCATCTGATTGCACTTTTGGAAGAGAACATCCAGAAACTAAAAAAGGAAGGCCGAAAAATAAAGATCCTGGATATTGCAGGTGGAACGGGTAATTATTTATTTGATATTAAAGAAAAACATCCCGATTCTGAGATTGTCATCAATGAATTTGTCAAGGCTAATATTGAGATCGGAGAAAAAGTAATCAGAGAAAAAAATTATCAGAACATCCGTTTTACGAATTTTGACTGCTTTGATCCTGAAACCTACAAAAAATTAGATTTCGAACCTAATATTACTATTATTTCAGGGATTCTTGAACTGTTTGGAGATAATGAAATGGCAGCTCAAGCGGTTAAAGGTGCAATTTCTATTTCTGAAAAAAAATCTTTTATTGTGTACACTGGACAGCCATGGCACCCGCAGCTAAAGATGATTGCCTATGTTCTGAATAATCATCAGAATAAAGACTGGATCATGAGAAGGCGTTCTCAGAAAGAACTCGACAGGGTCATGAAATACAGTGGCGTTCAGAAGGAAAATATGCTCATTGATGATTATGGTATTTTCACAGTTTCTTCGGGCGGAATTAATTCTTAGATCAAAAAGAGATACGCCTACAGCAGGTTGTGTAAAAATAAAAAAGGTTTTTCAATCACTTGAAAAACCTTTTTAACTTATATGATTACCTATAAACTATTCTTTTACCATTTCGAAAAATAAACTTACTTCGACATCTTTGGCTACTCCTGCACCTGTTGGGTCATATTTAATTCCATAATCCAAACGGTTAACAGTAAATTTCGTCTGGAAGCCCATTACTTCTTTTCCCTGTTGGTTTTTAGCAACACCACCAAATGTTACCGGTACTGTAATTTCTTTTGTGGTCTCTTTAATTTTCAGTTCTCCTTTCAAAAGATAAGTGTTATTCTTATCCTTTGTGATAGAAGTACTGTTAAAAGTCATAGCCGGATATTTTTCAGCATCAAAAAAATCAGCACTTTTAAGGTGTTTGTCACGCATCTCCACGCCGGTATTGATTGAGTTTACTCCTACTTCAAAATTCAGACTGGCATTATCTAAATTAGCCCCCTGCGTACTTACTTTTCCTTTAAATACATCAAAACGTCCCTGAACGAAATTGATTCCCATATGCTTGATATTAAAGTTAACAGACGAATGCATAGGATCTACTGCCCATATACTCTGAGCAAAAGCTGTTACACTAACCAATACCAATAAGAAAGATAAAAATACTTTTTTCATTGTACTATATTTTTGATTGTTTTTTAATTAAAGTAAAGATAGAACATAAAGATACACCCACGATTGATGTATGTTAGTTTTTAACTTTAGATAAAATTATTCTGGAATAAATTACATCAAAAAGACACATTGCGATAAAAACACCTATTGAATTTATATATAACAGTAAATTTGTAAGATGAACATCTGTTGTCTCCACAAAATAGGTAAAAGGATTGGTCCCGGACAGCAAGAGCATCAACAGGTAAAGGACTTCAAACAAAACAGCAATTTTCCATATGGCATCATAGCTCTTCCTGAATAATAGTATCGTTACCCATGCAATCACCGTAATAATCAGACATGCTACGATAATAGAGGCTGAAAGCATTCCAAACTGAACTCCGGACTGTGTAAAGAATTTCCCGGTCCAATCAGCAAGCTGAGCATTGAGAAGACTCATTACAATCAATAAAGCCAGACTTTTTAGGATCATATTTTTCATAGCCGAAAATTAATTAAAATTCCAAAAGGACACTCATTTTTTTTAACTTCGCAGTATGGCAAAACTGAAAACAGCATATTTCTGTCAAAACTGCGGAACCCAATATTCCCAATGGATGGGACAGTGCAAGAACTGTGGGGAATGGAATACCCTCGTGGAGGAAGTGGTGGAAAAAACCTCATCTAAAACTCCACCTTTTTCAAAAACAAAACAACACGTTATCAATATTATTGAAGTTGAAACCGTTGAAGAACCGAGAATAAAAACACCTTCTGAAGAACTGAACCGTGTTCTAGGAGGCGGTATTGTATTAGGTTCTGTAACATTGATTGGTGGTGAACCCGGAATCGGAAAATCAACCCTGCTGCTTCAGCTGGCTTTAAAAATGAAGAAAAAAATCTTCTATGTTTCCGGTGAGGAAAGTGCTTCTCAGATTAAAATGAGAGCAGACAGATTAACTGACGTGCAGAACCCAAACTGCTTTCTTTATACTGAAACATCGCTGGAAAAGATCCTTCATGAAGCTAAAAAACTGGAACCTGATTTCATTATTATTGATTCTATCCAAACTTTACAGTCTCAATTGATTGAAAGTTCTCCAGGAACCGTTTCACAAATCAGAGAATGCTCTAATGAAATCATTAAGTATGCTAAAGAAAATAACGTTCCCGTTTTCCTGGTCGGGCATATTACCAAAGACGGGCAGATCGCAGGTCCTAAGGTTCTGGAACACATGGTAGACGTTGTTTTAAATTTTGACGGCGACAGAAACCATCTCTTCAGATTACTGAGAGCCAATAAAAACCGTTTCGGATCCACTTCTGAAATTGGAATCTACGAAATGGTTTCCCAGGGATTAAAAGAGATCAGAAATCCTTCCGAGATTCTTATCACCAAGAAATTTGAAGAACTTTCCGGAAACTCAGTCGCAGTCACTCTGGAAGGGAACCGTCCTATGCTGATTGAGATTCAGGCACTGGTAAGTACGGCGGTATATGGTACTCCCCAAAGAAGTTCCACAGGATTCGATGCCAAAAGACTGAATATGCTTCTGGCTGTTCTTGAAAAGAGGGCGGGATTCCAGCTTGGTGCAAAAGATGTCTTTTTAAATATTACCGGAGGAATCAAAACGGATGACCCTGCATTGGATCTTGCCGTAGTAGCCTCTATTCTTTCTTCCAATGAGGACATTGCCATTTCCGAGCACTTCTGTTTTGCTGGAGAAATCGGATTAAGTGGAGAAATCCGTCCCATAGCGCAGGTAGAACAGAGAATTACTGAGGCCGAAAAATTAGGATATGAAAAAATATTTGTCTCCAACCTCAACAAGATCCCAAAAAGAAAATTTGGAATTAAGATTGAGGAAGTGAGTAAAATTGAAGATTTCCACGAAAGGATCTTTTAAAACCATTCAGTATGCAGCTTGAAAATATTCAAAAGTTTGTTCTTGTCCTTCTTTACGGGGGTCTGACCTTGCTTTCATTTACCGTATTGGTCAATCCGATGAAGGTCAACAGAAGAGCTAACTTCTTTTTCGGGCTGTTTCTATTGCTGTGGTCCAGCTACTGGATTTTGAATGTCCTGCAATTTTGCGGTCTTTCTCCGGGACCGTTATTTACTTCCGCAGTTTATTCCATACAGATATTCACTCCTGTTCTGTTATTTTTCAGTGTCGTGTTTTTCATTAATCCCGATTACTGTTTTAAAAAGAGGGATCTCGTCTGTCTTATTGTTCCGGCGATCTACTGGATTCTGCTATTCAATTCTGAAAATCATCCAATCATCTACAATGCGGTACTGCTTATAGATGTCGCTCATAATCTTCCTTATATAGCTTTGATTTATTTTAAGATCAGAAGGCATCAGAAAAGAATTGAAACCATTTCATCCAATACAGAACATATTGATTTGCAATGGCTGATCAAACTGAGTTTTCTTCTTTTTGTTACGATCATCATAACGGTCGGATACGAACTGTTTAATGCTTTTGTTTATAAGATGCACCAGCACCTGGTCATGGATCTCTTATTTTTATTTATTGTCTACAGCACTTTATATTATATACTCCGGCAAAAAGAGATCTATCCCGTAGATAAAAAACAGCGTGATGAGCTGCTGTCTATCGAACGGGAAAGCGAGGAAGAAGAAATTGAAAGAAAAAAACTGATTCCGGACCACGAACTTGAAGGTTTGAAATTAAGGTTAAGTGCTTTAATGGAAACGGAACAACCTTATCTGGATGGGGATCTTAATTTGCTGAAACTTTCGGATCTGGTTAAGATCAATGGCCATCAGCTTTCTTATCTTCTCAATAATGGGTTTAATGAGAACTTCTTTTATTTTGTGAATAAATACAGAATAGAACACGCTAAAAAAATGCTTACCGATAGTTCTTACAAAAAATGGTCTATCGTAGGCATTGCATTTGAATCAGGCTTTAATTCCAAAACTGCTTTTAATACTATTTTCAAAAAAATGACTGGTATGACTCCCTCAGAATTTAAAAAGGAACAGGAGCAATCATTGAAGTAGTTATAGAAATTGGAATACCTATTGAGAAATTGAGTAAGATTAGATTAAATTAATTTTACTAAAGAATTTTAAATAATGAAAAACAGTATCCATGAATATTACGATCATCTTGCAGAAAACTACGAAGAAAACCGTTTCGGAAACTCTTATGGAAAATATATAGACAGGCAGGAGAATGTATTTTTAGATTCTTTTTTCAAAAATAAAAACTATTCAAAAATTCTGGATTTGGGATGCGGAACCGGAAGACTGCTTAAGTTTGCGACTCACGGTGTTGATTTCAGTGAAAAAATGCTCAGCATCGCAAAAGAAAAAAATGCAGAAAAGATCACAGCTGTTGGCGAGATTTCAAAAATTCCGTTTGAAATAGAATTTGACTGTATATTCTGTTTTCATGTGATCATGCATCAGACGAAGGAGGAAACAACAAAATTCCTTGGTGAGTGCTTTCGGAAATTGGATCATCATGGGATTTTAATTTTTGATTATCCTACAAAAGCCCGGAGAAAAACGGTTTCACCTCAGCAAGACTGGCATGCAGGAAATACTTTTACTGCTAAAGAAATCTCACTTTTATCCAATGAAAAATGGAACACCAAAAGTACTACAGGTATTTTACTGTTTCCCATCCACAGGCTTCCCAAGAGCTTAAGAAAATTTTTTCTTCCTCTTGATATTCTGCTCTGCCGTACTTTTCTGAAAAAGTATGCTTCTTATCAAATCGTAGTATTGGAAAAAAGATGAAACTGATATTAAAAAAAATTCTGCCAGATCCCCTGAAACTGCACATAAAATTGATACAGCGATATTTTGATGAGCTTCAGTCCCGTTACCGTTATCCGGATCAATATGATACAGGCAGAATTGGTGAGCATATCATTGATCTCACTCAGATTATCAAAAAGGGAGAATTCAGTGAAAATAAAATTCATAATTTAAAAGTCGTCAGTGATAAAATTCATAATCTCATTATTCAACCCGGCGAAGTTTTTTCTTTCTGGAAATTAATAGGAAAACCAACCGAAAAGAACAATTTTAAAGAAGGCCGGAATCTTATTAAAAACAATATCTCGACCGGAGCCGGAGGCGGAATCTGCCAGTTTTCATCTATCCTGTATTATACAGCCTTGCAGGCAGGATTGAAGATTATAGAAAGATATCCTCATTCTGTAGATATTTACCAGGAACATGAGCGTTTTACGCCATTGGGTTCTGACTGTACAGTAGTGTATGGTTATAAAGACCTGCAAATCCAAAACATATTGTCATACCCCATCCAGTTTCAAAGCTTAGTCAGCAATGACGAACTTCGGCTTAGTTTGGTTTCTCCGGAAAAGATCCATTTAAATGCTATTCATTTTAAATATACAGAAGAGGAAAAAGGAGTTTGGGTAGAGACCTTTGCAGATGGCCGGTTTTTGTATAAAAATTTTTATATTCGTTTATGAATTATTTAGCCCATTCTTTTCTTACATTTTCGGACGGACAGATTGTAGGACAGTTTCTTGAAGATTTTATCCGGAACAAGGACCGTTATTCTTTCCCGAAAGATATTCAGGATGGTATTACGATGCACAGGGCTGTCGATACATTCACAGATTCTCACCCCGCTATTCATGAGGCCAAAAAAGTGTTCTCTCCTCTGGTAAGATTGTATGCCGGTGCTTTTGTTGATGTTGCGATGGATTATTTTGTAGCTACGGATTTTAGCCTACACTCTCTGGCTGAATGGAAATCTCATTCACTGAGAGTTTACAGAGTTCTCAACGAGCATAAAGAATGGCTTCCTGAAAATTTCAAAATGATGCTCGCTAAAATGGAAGCAGACGACTGGTTGTATAATTACCGCGAAGACCGGGGTATAAAATTCAGTATGCGGAATGTACTCAATAAAGCCAAATATCTTGAGGCAGACATTCCGGTCTTTGAAGCCTTTCTGGAAAACAAGCCTTTTCTTCAGGAATGCTATGACGATTTCTTTCCTGATCTCCTTGATCATGCAAAGGGCATCAATGCAATGATCCAAATGGATAATAAATAAAAAAACACCTACAGGGAACGTAAGTGCTCTTTAACAATTTGTGTTGTTAGAATCAATATCTCATTGTCGCGGACTTATTAAGCTGTGCCTATATTAATTTGGCAAAATATCCCGGTTAAGCCACATTTACCGTCTTGTTCCTTATAATCAGAGTTATTATTTTACTTAGTAGCGATTCCTTTAAGACCTAATATCATCCACAGATCGTTTGTACTAATACCTACCTAGTCAATACCGATAATCATATATCCGAAAAGTCGGCAAGGAATAACTGTTTTATTTCTTCTCATTATTTGTGATCTCTCCATCATCAGAATAATTATAATTATAATTTTAATAAAAATTTTACTTTAATAAATCATTAAATTAAAATTAACTACCCTTAACTAGACCTACACAAATATAATTTATTTCAAACAAAAAACAAATATTATAAAGGTTAATTAACTAAATAATATTTACACATATATTATTCATAACAAAACGATCAAATCATTAACGACTAATTATTAAAAATAATTTTAAAAGAGATACAATATAAAATTATTAATCAATCTTAAGTGATTTAATATTTGTATGAAAAATGGTATAATACCTAAAAGAAAACACTGAAAAAATAACTGTTAAAACTGGCGGTACAGGTAACGGTTGGGATAAGTGAGTTTTTCACTTTGCCGTTGACCGTTGACAATCATGTGAACAATATTGATCTGATCATCGAAAAGGTTGTACAAAAAGCTAACCGCTGCTTCCAATTTTTTAGGAGCAGCTACTGTTTCCGATTCAAGGAAAACATTTACAGATTCGCTATCCTCTTCATAACCCACATAATTTATTTTTAAAAATCTGCCGTCTGACTTCAGTTTAAAATACTCTGCACAGTATTTTTCTAAAGCCTCATTAAGCCTGGCTTTATATTTATCATCATTAAAATGGAAGGCACCTCCGTACTTTTTAGACAGACCGTTTTCCAGGTCATCAAGAAAAAACCTTCCCGTAACTTCAAAAGATTTGGATTTGGAATTATAATTAATTTCTACAGAACCTACATGATAAGGATGTTTCGCTTTTGAAAAAGAGAATAAAAAAAATACAGGAAGCAGAAACAGCCATAAATTTTTCATAAGTTCGGACATTTAAAATTTGTTCGAAATTAATCATTATTTTCGTACGCATTATATTTTTACGTTATGATGCAGGATTTTCTATTCTATTTAAACCTTGGCTGGGAACATATTATTTCTCTGGATGCATTAGACCATCAGCTTTTTGTGCTGGCTCTGATCGCAGTATATTCTTATACTGACTGGAAAAAGATTCTGATCCTTGTCACAGCGTTCACAATCGGGCATTCCATTACACTTGCTTTAAGTATTCTCGATGTTTTCAGAGTTCCTTCTGCCTGGGTAGAGTTTCTGATTCCGCTGACTATTGTTCTCACTTCTCTGGACAATATTTTAATGAAAAACAAAAAGCAGACTCTTATGCGGGCCAATTATTATCTCGCGTTGATTTTCGGGCTTATCCACGGAATGGGCTTTGCAAATACTGCCAGGGTTATGATTGCTAAAAGCCAGAGTATTGCTGTTCCTTTATTAGGGTTCAATATTGGATTGGAATTGGGGCAGATCGTTATTGTGCTGGCTATTCTTATCCTTTTATTCATCCTGTTAAGTGTTTTTAAAGTCAATAAAAAAGACTGGATTCTTTTTGTATCCTCAGGAGTCTTTGCATTATCCTTAAAAATGGCTTTAGAAAAAATTCCTTTTTAACTTTGAAACATTTTTAATTTTTCAGCTACTTATTATTATCTTTGATAATTATTAAACTCATTCGGTAATGAAACTAAAAGCAGTCCTATTTTCATTTTCTGTATTAGCCTATACGGGTTTTGCCGCACAAAATATTCAGAACAATCCTGGAAGTAACCACGGAAACAGATTCGAGCAGCTTGGAACAATCCTCCCGACTCCCAATATTTACAGAACAGCTTCGGGAGCTCCCGGACACGGATATTGGCAGAACAGGGCTGACTATGATATCACTGCCTATCTTGACGAAGACAAAAGAAATCTGAAAGGTTCAGAAACCATAACGTATTATAACAATTCTCCGGACGATCTGGATTATATCTGGCTTCAATTGGATGAAAACGAGCAATCCACCGTTAAAAATGCTGGATTTCAATTCCCTTCTACCCTTCCGGCTTTTTCCAATGATCAACAGCTGAAAGCCACCGATCTTCCTGAAAAAGACAACGGCTACGGCGTTAATCTGGAAAAGGTAACGGATGCATCAGGAAACCCACTGAAATATACGGTGAACAAAACAATGATGCGCATTGACCTTCCGAAGGTTTTAAAGAAAGGTGAAAAGCTGATTTTCAAAGTAGACTGGAACTATAATATCCCGAACAGAATAAAAATGGGCGGCCGCGGCGGTTATGAAAACTTCGCTGAGGACGGAAATGATTTATATACCATGACACAATGGTATCCGAGAATGTGTGTTTACAGTGATTTCCACGGATGGCAAAACCACCAGTTCACGGGACGTGGCGAATTCGCATTGGTATTCGGAAATTTCAAAGTGTCCATGAATGTACCTGCGGATCACATTGTAGGGGGAACCGGAGAGTGTAAAAATTACGAACAGGTTTTATCATCCAATCAGATGGCCAGATACCGAAAAGCGGAAAGTGCTGCTGAACCCATTGAGATCGTAACATTAGACGAAGCGAAAAAAGCAGAGAAAAATCATTCCAAACAGAGAAAAACATGGAGTTTTGAAGCTAATGATGTAAGAGATTTTGCATGGACCTCATCCAGAAAATTTGTCTGGGACGGAATGCGTGTGACCATTCCTGAAAACAATAATAAAGTAATGGCCATGAGTTTCTATCCAAAAGAAGCTTATAACTTATATAGAAAATATTCTACAAAAGCGGTGGCTCACACCATCAAAACCTATTCTGAATTTACCATTCCTTATCCGTATCCTGTTGCACAGTCTGTAGAAGCTGCTAACGGAATGGAATATCCAATGATCTGTTTCAACTTCGGTAGAACGGAAAAAGACGGGACGTATTCGGAAGGAACCAAAAACGGAATGATCGGCGTGGTCATTCACGAGGTTGGACACAATTTCTTCCCTATGATCGTCAATTCTGATGAAAGACAGTGGAGCTGGATGGATGAAGGTTTAAATACCTTCACGGAATATCTGACAGAAGAAAAATGGGATAATAAATTCCCTTCCAAAAGAGGTCCCGCCTGGACGATCACAGATTATATGAAACTGCCGAAAGATCAGCTGGAACCGATCATGAGTAATTCTGAGAATATTATTCAGTTTGGGCCGAATGCTTATTCAAAGCCTGCTACGGGATTAAATATTCTCCGGGAAACCATCATGGGAAGAGAACTTTTCGACAAAGCTTTTAAAACCTATGCTAAAAGATGGGCTTTCAAACATCCTGAACCTGCAGATTTTTTCCGTACGATGGAAGATGCCAGCGGTGAAGATCTTGACTGGTTCTGGAGAGGATGGTTCTACGGAACAGATCCTGTAGATATCGCTATTGATAAAGTAACGGTTGCAGTTCCCGATTTGAATACCCTTCCAAAGGAAGCCAAAGAAACAAAATATAAAGTAGAAAAACCGCTTCAGAATTCATTTGAAGATATTTCAAAAATCAGAAACAAAGAAGATAAAAACATCACATTCTCTGTAGATAAGGATAAGGATCTTCAGGATTTCTATTACAGATACGACAGAGGTCAGGAGAAATTATATGCCGATAAAGAATACACCGTAAAAACAGATGCCGGTATTCCTCTGGATGCAAAGGATAAAGAAAAATTCAAAAACCTTACAGGCTATCAGATCGATTTTGTGAATAAAGGGGGATTGGTGATGCCGATCATTCTGGAATTCACTTTTGAAGACGGATCAAAACTATACGATAAATCATCTGCACAGATATGGAGACAGAATGAACAGAAGGTTTCTAAGACCTACTATTTTGACAAAAAGATCAAATCGATACAGCTTGACCCGATGAGAGAAACTGCAGATATTGACACTTCCAATAATCTATGGGCCAGTAATGGTACTGATACTCAGGTTTCCAAATTCCAATTATTTAAACAAAAACAAGGAGGCGGGCCGGTAAGAGGCGGCGCTAACGGCAAAGTAAATCCAATGCAGGCCGCAGGAAAGAAAAACTAAATATTCGCAGTAAACTAACCATGAAAAAACTAATGCTTTTAATGCTGATTATACTGTCAGCACCCTATTTTTTTGCCCAGTCTTTACAGTTTTATACAGGAAAAAGAGATTTTATACCCATCGAAATTCTGATGGAAGACGGCAGTACAAAAAAAGGATTTGCCCAGGATTTTATGCTTCCTGATGTGGCTACTTTCCAGATGTTAGGGAGAGGTTCGAAAAATGCCAATTTGGACAGAAAGGAAGTAAAATTCAAATCATCAAAAAGCGATACTCAGGTACAGCTCATTCCTGTTTCCGATGTTAAAAGCCTTATTTACACCAATGAAGATACCCAGGAAAATTTTCAGCTCGATAAACGTATTGTAAAGGAAATAAACAATGATCTGGAAATGGAATCAGAAGGAACGGTACTGATGCTTCCCCTTATGCAGAAGGGGCCTATTAACCTTTATGGCTACAGAAGTATGATGTGTAAAGCCAATTTCGGAGACAATTTTTCGTCGGGATTTGATGGAAATGAAGACAACTGCCAGCTTACCTACGTTATGATTTATTTAAGTAAACCAGACGAGACCTTTGCCATAGCACCGGTAGATTACAGTTCACTAAGTCCGCTGGCCTTATTCAATATGAAAACATTGTATAAGAAGTTCTATAAAGCTTACGAAATTATTGGAGCAGACTGTCCCGAGTTTCTGAAAAAAGTAGATGAGGCAAGACAGAATGATTATTTTTCCAACAAAACTTTTAAAGAAAAAAGAAAGGCTTCAGATATAGAGAGAAAAGCCTTAATTAAAGGAAAAAAAGGAGCTGAAGCAGCAAAAATCAATATGAAATTCAGGACAGCATTATTTACAGATATGTATCAAAAGCTGATAGATGATTACGAACAGTCCTGTAAATAAGTTTTTAAATCTTCACTTCTAAATTATAAAATATAAAACTGCTTTACGGCAGTTTTTTTTATTCAAATACCTTTTTCACAAAGCTCTTATAGGTTCTTCCAAGCGGAAGCTTCTCTCCATCTTTCAGGTGTACATGAGCCGTATCATAGGAACTGATATGTGAAGACAGGACGATATATGATTTATGAATTCTTATAAATCCTAAGTTTTGAAATTTCTCTTCAAAATTTGACATCCGCTCAAGGATCATATACTTTTTCAGAGGAGTCACCAAAATAATATATTCGCCAAATCCCTGTACCCACCGCACATCATTCAGAAGAACTTTATGCATTACGTAATTGGATTTAAACATGATAAAGTCTTCTTTCTTCTGATGTTCTGCCGAATTCTTAAACTGCAGGAAATCCTTTGCTTTGTTAATAGCCTTTCTGAAGGTTTCAAAATCAACAGGTTTTACAAGATAATGTACCACATCCAGTTCAAAGGCCTTTACCGCATATTGGGTTTCTAAGGTGAGAAATATACACAATGGCTTGTAAGGCAGCTGATGCAAAAGTTCAATCCCATTGATATAGGGCATATTGATATCAAGAATTACCAGGTCTACCCTATTCTCTTTAAGATAGTCCAGAGCTTCTTCCGGATTCTGAAATATCTTCAGCAGATCCACATCTTCCATTTGCCCGCAATATTTCTGGATCAGCTGGAGCGCCGGATATTCATCATCTACACTTACAATCGTCAGATTAGCCATTACAATTTTATTTTTAAAACAGTATGATAGTTGTTGTTTTCTGCCGGTTCGGATATAAAAGTAAATCTCCCGGCATAATTTCTCTCCAAAATATTCAGCACCGCTTCATTGCCTAAACCGCTGTCACTCATATTTCCGACAAGATTTTTTTTCTTCGATACAGAATTTCTGATCTCAAACAAAAGCTCCTGATCCAATATTTTATAATGGACCTCAATATAACTTTCAGCTTCAATTCCTACCGCCGAATGTTTCAGAGCATTTTCAAATAAGGTAAGACATAATGACGGCGAAATATCTATCAGTTCAAGGGTTTCTTCATCCTGAATATCAAAACTGATGTTCAGCACATTATTATATTTCAACTGATACAGTCCCGCCAGTGATCTGATGGAAGAAAATTCCTGAGCCATACTGATCTTCTCCTTGCCGGTATCATAGATCACATATTGAAGCAGTTTACTGAGCTGCAATATAGACTCTGAGGTGTTTTCTGAAGGCTGAAAACTTTTGGAATAAATATTATTAAGGGTATTGAGCAAAAAATGGGGATTCATTTTCGATTTAAGCAGATCGAGATAAAGCTGGTCTTTTTCTTCGCCAAGATCTTTAAAATCCTGTTCGATCAGAAATTTATCTTTTGTAATTCCTAAAAATGAAGCCACGAGTATGACAATTCCCTGTGATGTATACACATTGTAGAGAAATTTAGTATTGGAAAGCGTCTCGTTAAAATGCATGTTGAAAACCGCCGGCTCCAGAAGAATCCGGAAAAGACTCGAAACCAGAAAACTGATCAGTGCATACAGAATGAACTCCGGATATTTATTAGACAGATAGAATTCAGGGACCAGATAAACATAGACGAGACTGTAAATTCCAACATTAAAAATAATGACGGATAAAACACTCCAGATGAGTTCCGGAACATCCAAAAAGTAGTTTTCGGTGAAAAAAGTGATGATAACGAAGATCAAAAAGAATAAAATATGCTGAAACTTCAGCAAAAGCCCCCAATGATATTCCATCAGTCTTTTCAAAACTTTTGCATTAAACAAAATCCTGAAAACCAATAATATAAATACAATATTTATAATTAAAAACATCTAAAAAATCCAAATTTCAATCTTTCAAATATACCATCTTTTTCATCCCATCCTGCAGTTCACTGATAAAAACTGTCATTGATTGAAAAATAAATTCACGGCTGGTTCTTATAAATATATTTGAGACATCAGGATATTAACTCAATATTACATGAAAATTAAATTCAGATTAATCATCATTTTGCTGCTGGGAATCATCCGTTTTGCCAACGCACAAAGCCGTGACAACTACAATATGTGGTTTCAGTATCTGATGTCCGCAAAACTGACGGACAAAAGTACACTGACGGCACTTTCACAATACCGTTCTTTTGATCTCGCCTATGACACCAGACTTTTTTTGGTTTCTGCCTATGTAGATTATGAAATAGCCAATGAAGTGAAACCCGCTGCCGGATTCATGTTTCTGGTACTGGATTCTTATAAGACCGACAATTCTAAAAAAGAGAGATACGAAAAGAGACCTTTCCAACAGCTGACGTTGGGTGGAAATATCGGAAGAACTTCCGTTTCCCACCGTTTCCGTGTGGAAGAACGCTTTATCAGCAATCCCAACGAATTCATCGTCAGGTTGCGGTATCTTATTTCCCTGAGAATCCCTTTTAACAGAAAAGGAGAGAATGAAAAACTTTATGGTATCCTGAAAAATGAATTAAGGATGAACGTGGTAAAAGAAGATCCGTTTGACAGCAACCGTTTAACAGCGGGGCTGGGAATTAAAGTCGGAAAAAATTCAGCAATTGAAGTCGCTTTTATCAACCAGATGGAGACAGGATCTACAAGCAACTACGGCTATATCGGCTACAGAAACAGTTTCGACTGGAGAAAGAAAAACAAAAATAAATAACTATAAATCAAATCATCTATGCTTACCTTCCTTGGATTCCTCATGATTCTGATCTTCATGGTCCTGATCATGAACAAAAAAATGACTCCGCTTACCGCTTTGGTCATCGTCCCTGTAACCGTAGCTCTTTTTGCGGGCTTTGGTCCTGAACTGGGAGAAATGATGAAAAACGGAGTCAAAGAAATTGCACTGACCGGTGTGATGCTCATCTTTGCGATTCTCTATTTCAGCTTAATGATCGACACAGGACTTTTTGAGCCTTTGGTTGATATTATTTTAAAAGCTGTTGGTGACAATCCTATCAAAACAACAATAGGAACCGCTGTTCTTACCGCTTTGGTTTCATTGGACGGGGACGGTTCTTCCACCTATTTAATTGTCGTTGCTGCAATGCTTCCTCTTTACAAAAGACAGGGCATGAATCCACTGATCCTAACCTGCATTATTATGCTGGCAGGTCAGATTATGAATATTCTTCCATGGGGAGGTCCTACAGCAAGGGTAATGAGCTCCCTGAAACTTGGACATACTGAAATTTTCGTTCCTATGATCCCGATCATGGCGATAGGAATTCTGTGGGTGATATTCGTTGCCTATATTTTAGGACGAAGAGAAAAAATAAGAATTGCCAAACACGGAAAATTTACCAACTATAACAGCAATGATATCATCGGCGAAGTAGATCTAAAGCTTCGTCGTCCAAAATTAATACTGATCAATCTGGCGCTTACCATCACCCTGTTGGTCGTGATGATTCTGGATATTGTTCCTTTAGGTATTGCTTTCATGATCGCTTTCTGTATTGCTTCCATAATAAATTATCCAAAATTAAAAGACCAGCAGAAAATCATTTCCAAACATGCAGGCAACGCTTTATCTGTTGCGGGAATGATCTTTGGGGCAGGAATTTTCACCGGAATTCTGAATGGTTCCGGCATTATGCAGGCGATGGGAAACAGTATGATCGAAATCGTTCCGAAAAGTTGGGGAGGTTATATGAATATTGTCACAGCCGCCTTTAGTATTCCGCTTACTTTTTTCCTTTCCAATGATGCCTACTATTTTGGAATATTACCCATCATCGTTGCTACAGGACATCAGCTGGGAATTTCTCCGGAGATCCTGGGAAGAGCAAGTCTTATCGGACAGGGATCGCATCTTCTGAGTCCTTTGGTTCCCTCTACTTATTTACTGGTTTCTCTGGCAGGAGTAGAATTTTCAGACCACTTGAAATATACTTTAAAATGGGCACTGGGATCATCTCTTGTAATGCTGCTGGCAGCACTTATTCTTGGAGTGATTTAGTCTGAATTCGTTAATTATTATTATATTTCAGACGTATAAAGATGTATCGGAATTACGTTATGGTTTGTACGGACAGCATATTTTTTTCAGATGAACCTTTTTGAAACAAAAAAAACATTCACAGGAAGATATTTAAAAAATCTTACCTTATATGTATTTGCCGCTATTCTCGGTGGTGTACTTACAGGGCATTATGCACCTCAGTCAAGTATTCAGCTGGGAATGGTGAGTCATTATTTTTTCATGGTTTTGGAAATGCTGATCCTTCCCATTATTTTTATGGCGATCATGTACGGAATCTGCCAGCTTTCCGGCATCAGAAATGCCAGCAGTATTGTCTGGAAAACGGTTCTTTATTTTCTTATCATCAGTTCTGTAGCCATTATAATAGGATTTATTTTCGGGTTTGCAGTAAAACCAGGAGCAGATACGGGCATTGAAATCGGAAAGATCAGTAAGCCACTTCCCGAAACATTTGAGATCAGCGATACAGGTATCCCCGGAATTCTGTATCTCAACCGTCACGGAATTTTTCTGATTGTTTCTATTGTTGCCGGGATTTTGATGAATCTTTCCAAAGCGAGAGAAAAATTCCTGAACATATTAGACCGCGGGCTGACCATTTTTTATACCGTAATCAAATATCTATATATTATTCTTCCGGTTATTATCTTCTGTAATATTGCATACGGAGTTGCTGTATATGGCATCAATACACTTCTTCCACTCAGTAAAGTAGTGGCAACGGTTTATCTCGCTGACATTGTTTTTATCTTTGGGATTTTAGGAATCGTTGCTTATGTGTTCAAAATCCGTTTGTGGAAATTTTTGCTTGATTTAAAGGAAGAGATTATCCTTGTGATCACAACCTCTTCATCCAAAACAGCCTTTCCATTAATCTTCGAGAAAATGGAATCGGAAGGCTACGACAGCAAGATCCTAAGGTTTGTGATCCCGTTAGGATATAATTTTAATCTTTCAGGAGCGTGTATTTATATTTCCGTCACATGCTGTTTTCTCATTCAGTTTTACAATATTTCACTGACTGTCAGTGATTACCTCTGGCTTTTCGTGATTATTTCCGTGACTTCAAAAACAGCATCAGGCGTTCCCGGCTCAGGATTTCTTGCTTTAATTTTTACGCTGAACAGATTTGGAAAAATTCCTTTAACGGATATTGCCCTTCTTTACAGCGTAGACCGTTTCATGAATGAGGCTAGATCCGTGACCAATTTTATAAGCATTGCGATTTCCGGAGCAGTAATTTCGAAGATCAATCAAAAGAATAAGATCCACTCTATCTGATCCCGAAAAAAGTTGGTCTGTTATCTGTAACTTTTTGAAAATCAGAAATACTCATTATTAAAAAAAATCATGAGAACATTTCTTGTATGCTTGTTAATAAGCAGTGTCAATTTATTTTCACAGAAACTGATCACCCCCACCAACAGTCCTGTTGATCCTAAACTCATCAAAGATGAAACATCAGAAGCCGTCTGGTATGCTGAAAATGCAGGTCAAAAAATAGAGATCGGAAGCATTATCACGGAACTCAAAAAATTAAACAAAACTGACCTTCTCATCAGAACCACTGTCAAGCTGAAAAAGGCTCCGGATGCAAAATGGACAGATTCCACCATCGTAAAAACAGCCAATTTCCAACCTGTTTATCATTCATCTTATAATATGATGCGGGATATGGTTCTGAAATCTGGTAAGACAAAAGTGACCGGCTATTATCTTGATAAAAAATCTCAGAAAAAAGAAGCTATTGAAATGGAAGCTGCAGACTATTTTGACAGCAGCAGCTATCCAATGATGATCCGTTTTTCTCCCCTGAAAGAAAACTATACCACCGAAATTTCTATTTTCGATTACAACCCGAATGCTAAAAAAGGGAAGATCAAAGCTTATATTCTGGATGTAAAAAAAGTAGATGAAAACGGAAAAAAAGTCTGGGCTGTAAAAACAACTGATGATATTGCAGACAAGACCTCGATCGTCACATATTATATAGATCCCGAAACCCGAAAGATTCTGAAACAGGATATAGATATGAATGGGAAGAAAATGACCATGGAAACCATTCAATAATGAATATATAAAGTTTACTGTAATGGTAAACTTTTCTTTTTTCAAAGGCCGATCCGATCAACAGTAACCCGTTATACCGCTGTCACAAAACAATCCTTAAAACACTGACAACCAAAATACAAACATCAAAAATAAATCTACACACAGTGTATTATATGATGATAAAAATTTTTATCTTTGATTTTCACTTATCACATCAAATCGTCAAAAGTCCTGATTGACCTTAAACGTTCAGGAATGTAAAACAAATTAAATATTAATCAATGAAAAATGCAAAATCATTAAGCAGAGACGCTCAAAAATCCATTATGGGAGGAGCGGCAAGACTGGTTTGCTGCGAGCGCGACGATCAGGGAAAATGTACTTTATGGATCGGGCCTGGACAGCACTGTCCATAATGGAGCCCATAAGTAGAGTTAAATGCAAAAGCCGGAAGTTTCCGGCTTTACGTTTTTCATTTTTCTGCCAAATTTTCACACTGGGTTATAAAATTCTGCCATTTCATCCATCAGTGCCTCATGGCATACATTTAGAGAATTATAATGGAGAATTAATTAAAAAATAAAATATATTATGTCAGTAAACTTTAAACCATTAGCAGACAGAGTTTTGATCGAGCCGATCGCTGCAGAAACTAAAACAGCTTCAGGTATTATTATTCCGGACACGGCGAAAGAAAAGCCGCAGGAAGGTACTGTAGTAGCAGTAGGCCCAGGTAAAAAAGATGAGCCTACAACTGTTCAGGTAGGTGACAAAGTTCTTTATGGAAAATATTCAGGTTCTGAATTAAAATTAGACGGGAAAGATTTCTTAATCGTTAAGGAAGGAGATTTACTTGGGGTAATCGGGTAAGATTTGTAAAAAGTACGATGTACAGAGTGACAAAGTATTTTAACAACGTTCAATCAAATTATTTAAAAATAGAAAAAGTACATTTTACATTGTACATAATACAATAATACAGCAAAAAATGGCAAAAGAAATAAAATTCGATATTGAATCAAGAGACGCTTTAAAAAGAGGGGTTGATGCATTGGCTAATGCAGTAAAAGTAACTTTAGGTCCAAAAGGTAGAAACGTAGTGATTGAAAAATCTTTCGGAGCTCCTCACGTAACTAAGGACGGTGTTTCTGTTGCAAAAGAAATCGAACTTGAAGACAGAGTAGAAAATATGGGAGCGCAGATGGTAAAAGAAGTGGCTTCCAAAACTAATGATATCGCAGGAGACGGTACTACTACCGCTACTGTTTTGGCACAGGCTATCGTAAGAGAAGGTCTTAAGAACGTAGCTGCCGGTGCAAACCCAATGGATTTAAAGAGAGGGATCGACAAAGCAGTAACTGCTGTTGTTGCAAGTCTTAAAGCTCAGTCTAAAGAAGTTGGAGATTCTAAAGAAATGGTGAAGCAGGTAGCTTCAGTTTCTGCTAACAACGACGAAACAATCGGTTCTTTGATCGCTGAAGCTTTCGGAAAAGTAGGTAAAGAAGGAGTAATCACTGTAGAAGAAGCTAAAGGTATCGATACAACAGTAGACGTTGTAGAAGGTATGCAGTTCGACAGAGGATACCAGTCTCCTTACTTCGTGACTAACCCTGAGAAAATGGTAGCTGAAGTAGAAAACCCTTACATCCTTTTGGTAGAGAAGAAAATTTCTTCAATGAAAGAATTGCTTCCTGTTCTTGAGCCTATCGCACAAAGCGGAAAATCTTTATTAATTATCTCTGAAGAAGTTGAAGGTGAAGCTTTAGCTACTTTGGTTGTAAACAAATTAAGAGGTTCTCTTAAAATTGCTGCGGTTAAAGCTCCAGGATTCGGAGACAGGAGAAAAGCAATGTTGGAAGATATCGCGATCTTAACAGGTGGACAGGTGATTTCTGAAGAGCAGGGATTCACTATGGAGAACATCTCTCTGGATATGCTTGGAACTGCTGAGAAAGTAACCATTGATAAAGACAACACAACGATCGTAAACGGTGGTGGTGACGAAGCTAAAATCAAAGGAAGAGTAGCTCAGATCAAAGCTCAGATGGAAACATCTACTTCTGATTACGATAAAGAAAAACTACAGGAGAGATTGGCTAAATTAGCTGGTGGTGTTGCCGTACTTTACGTAGGTGCAGCTTCTGAAGTTGAAATGAAGGAGAAAAAAGACAGAGTTGATGATGCACTTCACGCTACAAGAGCAGCAGTTGAAGAAGGTATCGTAGCTGGAGGAGGTGTTGCTTTGGTAAGAGCGATCACTGCTTTGGAAAACCTTACAGGAATTAATTCTGACGAAACTACTGGTATCAAAATCGTTAAAAGAGCGATCGAAGAGCCATTAAGACAAATCGTTGCTAACGCAGGTGGTGAAGGTTCTGTAATCGTAGCTAAAGTAGCTGAAGGTACAGGAGATTTCGGATACAATGCTAAAACTGACGAGTATGTGAACATGCTTGAAGCAGGAATCATTGACCCTACGAAAGTAACAAGAGTTGCTCTTGAAAATGCAGCTTCTGTTTCTGGAATGCTTCTTACTACTGAGTGTGTAATCACTGAAGTAAAGAGCGCTGAACCTGCTATGCCAATGGGAGGTGGAATGCCGGGAATGATGTAATAGCGCAGCGTGTCGCTGAGACAATTTAATATATAAACCGCTCTATTTTATAGGGCGGTTTTTTTGTTTTGAAATATGATCTTAGAATATTAAATATTGATTTTCCTATGTTTGAGAATTGTAAAACATTTCATCAAACCCTTACCTAAAAATAAATTGAATAAATAATCTAATGAAACTAAAAATAAAAAATTACTTCATCATTTTTTTTAGAATAGTACTTGCTTTTCTTTCATTCTCCCTGCCATTTATTTTTTATAAAGGAGTGATTCCACAACATTATTTATGGTTTAGTTATTTTATTTTAGTCTTTCTATTTACAATTTACTTAGTAATGAAAAAAAATTATTATGAATTGATACTTGCTAATATTCAACATGAAAACTTAATTTATAAGAACTACTTATTAATAAAAAAAACTATACACCTAAAAGACATTCTTGGATATAAAAACGGAATTGATGATGATGGAAATGAATTTATTAGTCTATTCAATGATAAAAACAAGAAAATTGTAACCTTAAAAGTAAATATATATTACAATTTACCTGAATTTGTAGAAGCTTTACATTGTAAGAACATTGGGTACGAATTAACTTCCTTTCAAAAAATTATTGGAAAGATAAAAAAACTCTTTACAAATACATAAAAAACGTCGTACAACATTATATTACAAAATGTAAAATCAGTACAAAATATGCTTCTTACTACTGAGTGTGTAATCACTGAAGTAAAGAGCGCTGAACCCGCTATGCCAATGGGAGATGGAATGCAATAAATGATGTAACACTCAGTGACCAAGACAATTTACTATATTAACCGTTCTACTTTTTGTAGACCAGTTAGTATTTTACTTAGACCTTTATTTATGGTTTCGTATATTTAAAAGTTTGTAACAGCCCTAAATCACATAACTATTATCATATAAAGAAAAAAAATGAACTTTGATTTTGCACAAAAAATAAATTCCGATCTCGAAAATCTTGATTTTGAAAAGGCCATTCATACTGCCGAGAAAGAACTTAACAAAATCCCAAAAACAGAATTTCACGATATCATTGGTAAGAGACTGACAAACCCTATTGATGATCTTGTCAATTGGATTGAGAGTTTTTATAAAGAAATTTCTAAGAAAATTAAAATTAAATCAATGTATTTTGAAATGAATGAATTTGATATTAATACAGATATTTGGTATATACAAGGAACAGCTTACGCAGAAGACGGCGGACTTAATCTTGATGATATGGATTGGATTTCTGATTACGGAGAAGATGCCATGACCACCGAAAAATTTGTGTTGACAGGTTATGAAAATTTCCAAATGCTGTTTGAAAGCATTGAAGAAAAAGAAGAAAATGACGAATGGACAAATGAAATGCAAGATGCAAGAGATTGGTGTGAACAGATTATAATTGCAAGATTTATGGAGTTAATGACAACTGCACATGAAACAGCAAAAAAAAGAAAATTAGACTGGAAGAATATTCCTGTCTATTTTACCGAGCATGCTTATGATTTTATAGTAAAGTCAGACGTTTGAAAATAAATGTAGCTACATCTATGCCAATAGATGTTGGAATACCAGAACAGTCAGCGACCGAGGCAAATTAATATACGAACCGTTCTACTTTTTGTAGGGCGGTTTTTTGTTGTGTATTTTGGCTGAATACTCTGCAATAAGTAATAAATGTTATATTGGTAAATTAAAACAATGTATAAATTTGCCAACCATATAATTATTGAAGTCGTTTAGTAAAAACGAAATTCTATAAAAATAGTCAAAATGAATACAGGGGAAATAAGCTGAACAGACACCCCACAACAGTAGTAAGCATTACATTAAACTAAAACTATGACCAAACAATTAAAATTAGCAATTGTTTTAATGACAGCAATTGTAAGCATGAACGTGAATGCTCAAAAAAAAGCAACTGTAAAAACTACTAAACCAAAAACAGCACAGTCCACTACGGAAAGTAAAACTTCCAAACCAACCAAACAAGAAACGATGGAGTGGATTGCAGGAAAAATGAAAGAAAATATAAGCACACATAGTGACGACGTATTTGTTTCTTATAAAGATGGAATTTTCACTTATAGAAACAATTATGGATCCAGGCAGTTTTGTGATTATAGTTTTGATTTAAATAAAGTCACAACAATGAATGACGAATACTCAAAAGATTTTTATATTCAAGGAAGACAACTAATTTACGTTCAATGTGATTATGACAAAGCAGGCCAAGGTAATTTTTATAACAATCTTTCAATGAGTGGCCCAAATTATAATAATTACAGAACAGCATTTAGTTTTACACCCGATCAAGCTTTAGTAGACAGATTAAAAAAAGCATTTGCAACATTAATTGAATACAACGCAACGAAAAAAGGTGCTGATGAAAAATTTTAATTCTAAGCAAATGAATATACTAACCGCTCTATTTTTCTGGGCGGTTTTTTTGTTCCGAATAATACAACGAAGTCAATAAAACAGCGAACCGGGAAAAGCTGCAGAAGATGCAGTTCAACAGCTGTTTCACGCAATTACAAATTTTGTAATGAATTCATCTTTACGTTTCGCAAGAAGCTTTATCTTTAACAAAAAATAAACTAATAACCTAAAGGATGACTTTCATTAAAACAATTTCTACATTTTTAATTACGCTATTATGTGTCACAACAACTTTTGGACAGCAATCTAAACCTAAAACCAAAATTCTATTAATCGGGACCATTCACTTCGAAACCCCTCATTTAGATACGTATGAATTAAAGACTGACGATTTTTTAGCTCCGAAAAGACAGAAGGAACTGGAAGAGCTGACCGAAGTTTTAAAACGAACCAATGCTGATAAAGTCATGATAGAAAAACCATTGACTCAACAAGCCAAAATCGACAGTCTGTATAATGCCTATTCTCAAAACAAGTATACATTAACCGTTTCTGAACGGGAGCAAATTGGTTTTAGATTAGCCAAAAAACTAAATTTAAAACAGATCAATTGTGTCGATATTTTTTATGGAATGAAACATGACAGCTTAGTTTCTGTCACGGCTAAAGAAAAAAATCAGGTATATATATTAAATGAATTAGGAACTACTGCGAATAATTTCATGGGTGAAATAGATCGTGTCACAAAACAAAATTCAATCACCGGAATACTGAAATACATCAATACAAAAGAACTTTTGCAGAAAAATTTATCACTGTACCTAAAATATTATGCAAAAATTGGTGCCGGAGAGAATTACATTGGTGCAGAATCCGTGTCTGACTGGTACTTGAGGAATCTAGCCGTTTACTCTAATATCATTACTCAAATCAAACCCACTGACCAATACGTTATCCTCCTATTTGGACAGGGACATATTCCTATACTAAAACACCTTCTGCAAAATAATGACGACTTTGAAGTCGTTGAGCTCAATACCGTACTAAAATAAACTGAAACCAATAGCTAAACTTAAAACGACAAAACAAAACATGCAAGACGAAATTATAAAACACTCAAAAAAAATACAATCTGCTATGAGCAATAAAGAGCATTCAATAAAAGATAAAGTAAAAGAAGTATTGACTGAAATTTTCATTATTGTATTTGCTGTAACCCTTTCAATATGGTTACACAGCTGGAGTGAACACAGACATCAACAACAGGAAGCAGCCGTATTTCTTAGTAATTTAAAGAATGATCTGGAGAATGACATCAAAAATATCGACATTGAAAAGAATGCTTACCATGAATCAAACATAAAATATGAAAAAATTTTAGCATTAACCACTCCCCAACTTGACAGTATTTATAAGTCTAAAAATAAAGTTGATTTCCCCATTTATTCCCATGGACCGAAAATGAATATTGCTAATTATGAAGGTTTTAAATCAAGTGGGAAAATAGGTTACATTGAAAACGAAAAATTAAAACAGAAAATCCTGAATTATTACCAAATATTTGTACCGGCCATTAACGAAGTTGATAAATATTATAATGATTTTCTGTTTAAGTGTTTTGATAAAATGATAGAAAATGCAGATCAACCTGAAGAGAAATTATATTCTGACCCCAAATTTAAAAAGACCATCGAATTTCTTGTCAAACTCGGTAAGAATAACATAAGGGTGTATGACCAAAATACAAAACCATTATCAATTGAACTTATCAAAGAAATTGAAAAAGAGATGAATAAATAAAAGAAACTAAAACTAGAGAATTCTTAAATTATAACTATGAAGATTAACTACTTATTTTTAATAGTCTTCGGACTATTTTTTAATGTGTACAACGCTCAGGATACAAAAGAAATTGCAAAGCAAAGAGCTAAATTAGTACTATTCGACGAAGAAAAAGTAAACAACACCAATAGCAAATATCTGGGAAAAATTGTATTTGCTAATTCTGAGATTAAAGAAAACGACCCTGAATCCAAATATATCTCTTCCTACACCTTTGGAGATAAATTATTTATCAGAAGTTTTTTGGCTAATTCTATAGGAAATAATATCCTGATACAAATGGTCGAAAAAGGTATAAAGGCTAAAGTTATAAATGACAGAGGCAGCGAAATGGTAACTGCCAATATAATTTACAAACTGTATATCGATGGTAAAGAGGTTTCTAAAACCAAAGATGGCAGCCTGTATGATGAATACGTATTGCACTCACTAAACATTAACAGCTGTATAAACGATGGTACCAATACCGAATTATTTGGTGAAGAATTATATACCGACCTTTTAAATCACCCAGAATTATTAACTCCTGGAAATCATAAAATGAAAATTGAAATGATTCCCGTGTGCCCCAGATGTTCTGATAATAGTAAACCTGAAAAAATTCTTGCAGTCGGAGAAATTGACATGGTGATTCCTAACACGATAAAAGTGATTGAAAGCGACTGTTTCCCAAAAAAGCAATGGTCAGATCCAAAATTAGAAAACGAAGTATTAAAAGCTTTTAAGAAAAGAACCGACGCGTACAAAGTTATACTTACTGACAAAGACTATACAGTGGTAAAAAATGAATATGGCATAGTTTTACGAAAAGGTTTTATAGCCGCAGTTGTATTTAAAAATGGAAATGACGTATCCTATGAATATCTAAACTTTGAAAGAGTATTTGACGGCATGAATTTTCAAAGTTTACAAATAGCTGATATGACATCTATTCCGGGGCGTATTCCGTCGAAAGGGAAAAAGGTAAATGCTTCTTGTCTTAAATATTTAAAATAAACATAAGAGTTGCCCTTGAAAATGCAGCTCCTGTTTCTGGAATGCTTCTTACGACTGAGTGCGTAATCACTGAAGTGAAGAGCGGTGAACCTGCTATGCCAATGGAAGGTGAAATACCAGGAATGATGTAACAGCATGTCGCTGAGACCATTTAATATATAAACCGCTTTGCTTCTGCAGAGCGGTTTTTTTTATTATATTTGATAGGTAACTATAACCCATGAAAATCAACTTTTTTTCTAACGTATTTATTTGGCTATTATTAATAGCTTTACCAGAAATGGTATTTTCACAATCGGCCGACTCTACCATTCAGGATGTAAAGTTTGAAAGTCAGGGTATCACTCTCGCAGGCTCCATTTACAACCTAAAAACTCCTTTGCAGCAGTGGTCATTGTTCACGGATCTGATCCGGTAAAAAGAGAACTGGAATTCGCAAAACGTCTTGCCAAAGAAGGCATTGCTGTATTCACTTACGACAAACGTGGAGTTGGAGAATCTGGTGGTGTATATGTAGGACCATCTGTGGGCACCAATAATATTGACACTGCTAATATTACTTTATTGGCTCAGGATGCCAATGCAGCTGTAGAAACGTTTCAGACCTATTTGAAAGATAAAAAAACACCCATTGGATTAGTTGGCTTCAGTCAAGCAGGATGGATAATCCCAATGGTGGCAAGCAAAAATCCACAAATTGAATTTATGGTTTTATTTAGCGGGCCTACCATTACCACTCTGGAACAACTTCGATTCCAGTTTTACACTAATGGAAACAATGGTTTTTGGGAAAATCATACAGAAACAGATGCCATTGAACATACCAGAAATGATCCGGACAGGTACCAATTTGAAGCAACTGACCCAAAAACCTATCTGAATACCCTTTCAATTCCCGGGCTTTGGATTTTTGGTGAAAAAGACATACAGATTCCGGTAAAGTTGTGTATAGAACAATTGAACACCCTTAAAGCACAAGGAAAACCTTTCGAATATGCTTCTTTTTCTAAACTGGGGCACAATACTTCTTCCAGCAATGATACAGCTCCTGTTGATACTGCTGTCCAATGGATACAACAGAAAGCTTTGAAGATTAAAAAATCTAAATCTTCAAAATAAAGCATCTGTTCACATGCTTAAAGCAGATCACTTAAATGAAGATTTCAGAAACAGGAATGATATAACGGTCAACGACCGAGGCAATTTAATACATTAATCGCCCTGTTTTATAGGGTGGTTTTTTTATTGTTTCATTACAAAGTATGGCTTCCCATAAAGAAATAATATTCTAATATTGTAATTTAGCTAGAAAGTATTATTATAAAAGCAATACTAGTACAATTGTATACGGATAATATTAACCGAATTTGTAAATTTGAATATTAGCAAGACTATTAAAAAAACATAAATTAATAACCTTTACACTTAAAAAAATTAAAAAATGAAATTAACTCCATCTGAAATTGAATTAAACAAGATTATGATAGACCCTTATAATCCAAGGTTTGTTAACGAAAGAAAAGTCTCACAAGAAACTTTGGTTAGTGAAATGTTACAATCTTCTCAATCAAAGGAATTACTTAAAAGCATGCAACAGGATATAAAATGGGTGAATAGAATAGTTGTACAAAAAAAAGATACACATCAATTTTCAGAAAAATTACAAAAATTAAATCAGGAATGTGAATATGTTGTAATAGAAGGCAATACACGTGTTGCATGCTTAAAATCATTACAAATTGAAGGCTATAATGACTTAACACTTATACCAGTTCTTTTAGCTGAAAAAGAAGAAGATGAATCAGATGATGAATTTTGGAAACAAGTAAGAATTACGCAAGGAATAGCAAATGTAACAACAGTAAAAGAATGGAGTCAAGTTGCTAAAGCTAAACATTTAAACTCATTATATGAAGATTCAATTGAAGGTCAGCGCTCTCACGATGTTTACAAACAAATTTCTAATGAATTAGGAATAGGATTGAAAGAAGTCCGTGAATCAATAATTAGATTCAAAATATATTCAAAAATAACTGAACTCTCTGATCCAATTTCAGATGATAACTGGGGATATTTAGAGGCATTTGATAAAAATATTTCAATCCGTGAAAAAATTGGAATTAATAAAGAAACGAATGAATTTCAAGATAATGATGAAGAATATTATGAAGAAATATTAATACAAATACCTCAATTAATAAATCAAGCACTTCATCAAGGTTTGAATACAAAACAATTTAGGGATATTATTATTGATATTTCAAAAGATAAAGACTCTTCAGAAGAGTTTAACTCATTAATAAATGAAATTTTAGATCCCAATTCCGGTATTCTATTAGTAAACTTGAGTAAAAAAATAAAAACAATAAGCGATAAAGAGCATTGGGAATTAGAATTAAATCAGATTTTTGAAAAGATTTCAAGTTTCCCAAGTGTTCAAGACTGGGCAGTTGAATTAAAAGAAAAACTAGAGCTTATAAACGCAAAAATAGATAAGCATTTACATATAATTTCTAATTAAAGAAATAACGATGAAGGTAAATGAAATAGTTAATTTAATTATAAGCCATGATTGGTCTGGACCAAAAATTATTGAAGATTTAATTGTAGATATTTCATATCGTTCAATTTCAAATGCTGAAATAAGAGAAAAGGTTATAGATGAATATGCAGATATAAAAAGTAAAACTTTTAAAAAATTAATTAAACATATTGAGTCGGTAAATCTCTCTAATTCATACTTTCAAAAGATAATACTTGAAGAAAAAATTGATGGATATTATGTTGAAAAATGCAAGCATAGCCCATCACATAGTATTAAGTATAATGAAGCAATTACTCTTATAAATGAATTTGAAAACCAACAAAACAAAGGAGTTATTTATGAAGAGTTTTGTAAAATATTTCTAGAAGATTTAGGTATTAATTGTAACTTAACTGCTAATACAAATGACAAAGGGATTGATATTTTAGGAAGCTTTAAAGTTAAACTTTCTGAAGAAATTGGCGATTTAGTTTTCAATGAAGAAATATATTTATTAATTCAAACTAAATATTTTAATAAAAAAATTGATACTCTGGATATGCAAATAAAATTTCCAGTATAAGTTAAGCTACATTTTGATAAATTTCGTTTTGATTATTAAATTCTTCTATTGTTTTGTAATTTAGGGTACTGTGACGTCTTTTTTTATTGTACCAGATTTCAATGTATTCAAATATTTCCATTCCCATTTTTTCTTTTGTTATGAGTTTGTTGCCATAAATTAACTCCGTTTTTAATGACTTAAAGAAGCTCTCTGCCACAGCATTATCCCAACAATTTCCTTTGCGACTCATACTTCTAATGACTCCGTAAGACTCAATGGTTTTTGTAAATTTCTTGCTCGCATATTGAACACCTCGGTCGCTGTGAAAAATTAATCCTTTTGTGACTTTTCTGGTTTTGCGCGCCATTTTCCAAGCAGCAAGACTTGTTTCTTCAGTGCTCATACCATTACTTAAACTCCATCCAATTATTTTCCGGTCATACAAATCAATAATTGTGGTCAAGTATAAAAACCCTTCTTTGGTTTGAATATAAGTGATGTCGGATACCCAAACTTTTGAGGGCTTGGAAATGATAAAGTTCCTGTCCAAAACATTTTCCGCCACCAAATAATTGTGTTTTGAGTTGGTTGTAACTTTAAATTTTTTGCTCAGTTTACTTCGGAGTCCAAGTTCTTGCATATATTTCGCAACAGTTATTCGTGATATTTTATATCCCAAAACATTCAGTTCAACTGTTATCCTTGGACTTCCATAACGTTGTTTTGAAGCAAAATAAATTGAAGTTATCTGTTGTTTTGTTTTTTCTTTCAAAAGCAATCTATTGCAAATTGGTTTGCTTTTCCATTTGTAATAACTGCTGGGACCAACTTCTAAAATACAGCACATTTTTTCAATCGAAAAGAGGTATTCATGATTTTTAATAAACTCATACTTCATCGACCGTTCTTGGAAAAAATGCCGATTGCTTTTTTTAATATATCACGTTCCAGCTCTGTATCCTTGAGCTTTTTCTCCAGTTCGTGGATTTTTTCCTGTTCGGGTGTCAGCTTTAAATTTCCATTACCAGGAAAGCTGCCTTCACCAAATTCTTCGTACTCTTTACGCCATTTATAGAGTAATGTGACTGCAATTCCGAGTTCTCGTGCGAGTTCCGAGATATTAGTTCGCTCATTACTTAATTGAACGGCTTTGGTTTTAAAAGCTGGATCGTAGATTTTTCGCTCTCGTTTCATAAGTTAAAATTAAGGTTTTATGCTTAACTTTAACTGGAAGCTAAATTAGGATATCCACTCCTGTAATAAGAAAATTAGTTGGTGATTCACTATTTATAAGGTTTGATGAATTAGAATATGTTGATATTAGGCATAATGCTTTTCATTTAATAGTATTTTCACATCTAGGTTTTACTGAACCAGCTATTATGTTTGCTAAAAAAAATAAAATTAAACTGTTTGATTCTACCAATATTGCTCATATAATATCTGAAAAACCAGAAAAGATTTGGAATTGCTTAAATCTTGTTTTTAAAAATAACAAATAAACAATCTTCGCTACCGTTACGATTATATCGTGTGGCTTTGGCTTTTAGATTATATTACTAAATATTTAATTTAATTTATTATATAAAAGTACACGAAAGGATTCGTGCGGCAGCGAGGGTAATGATATAATAATCAGCAACCGGGACAATTTAATATATAAACCGCTCTATTTTTATCGAGCGGCTTTTTGTTTAAATAATAGTTTTTTGCAAAGAAACAACACTTTTTAAATTACTGACTTTCAATCACATAAGCAAAATCAGAAAAATATTGGCGCAATTATGTATATTTTATATCAGCACAATATGTAAATTCGGTGCTAGCGGTAATTTTATCTAAAATGATGAAAAACAATATAATTATAGAATTTTTTACATTGAATTTATAGAAAAATAGAAAGAAAAACAGTAATAAAAAACCACGTAAAAATACATATGAAAAATTTTAAATCTATTTCTTTATTGACACTGCTGATATTTTTCATTTCATGCCGTAGTGATGATCATTATACAAGAATAGAAATAACATCTCCTGTTAACAATCAAACGTTTAATGGTAATACAACTGTTGAAGTAAAAGCAAAAATCTATGATGATGGCGACTTAATAATGAATGAGGAACTATTGATCACCTTAAACAATTCAACCGATACTACTCCTATTCTTGATTTTAAAGATACCGAATTTTGCTTCGAATATAATTTATCTAAAAACTTTGTAGCAGAAGCAGGAAAAGAATATAAAATTGAAATTAAAGCAAAAGGAGGACATGGAAATTGGACAAAAAAATTAATTATTATTAAATGTATTTAAAAACTACCGCCAACACAGTTTTTATACAGATAAAAAATTACCCTCGCTGCCACACGATTGTATCATGTGGTTTTAGCTTTTAGATTAAATTATTAAAATGTTTAATTTATTACACTTAAACAACACGAAAAGATTCGTACGGTAGTAGGGGCTGAGCCTGTGCTATACCAATGGGAGGTGGAATGCCAGGAATAATGTAACGGTCGGCGACCGAGGCTATGTAATATACTAACCACTTTATTTCTATAGGTGGTTTTTGTATAATATGGTTTGCCGTAAGGAACAATTTGTACAACGTTTTACCTTAGCGAAAAGACCTATCATCAAATCGCAAACATAAAATAAAGCTAGAAATATTCAGATATTAATAGGTAATTTAGAAAACTAAGCTCAAAAACATAATTACCAACTGAAGAATAAGATAATGATATCCTTTTTCAGCTGGTAATTATGTTTTTGGAAAAGGATTACTTGAGGTTAAGATTGCTGAAAATCCAGTCATAGATCCTACTAAGAAAAATGAATTTTGGAAATATAATAATTATGATGAATGAAAATAAGTGCTCAAAGTCGGGAGACTTTGCGCAGCGGGGGGGGAATACCATAAAATACCACAAACCTTACATTCTAAATTACAATTTCATAAAATTATTAAATCCAAAATGCTAATTATAGTATGTAGCCAAAATAGACTACTAAAGTTAGCTTTGTGTAGACTTTAGTTAGCAATGATTTCAAAACACGAAATATTAAATATTTTCGGAGAAAACGTTAGAAAATTCAGACGGCTACTTGATATTTCTCAAGAAGAGTTGGCTCATCGTGCAGACCTTCATAGAACATATATTGGTATGATAGAACGAGCTGAAAAAAACATTACACTCATAAATATGGAGAAAATTGCTAGCGCTTTAGAGGTCAAAATTGAAGACCTTTTAAAAAATTAGCAATAATGGGGAAAAAACAAATTAAGCCATATATCATAGTTGATGAAGAGTATTTTACAGCCGAAAAAACCAATGATGTATTTAAAGAAGTTGAATTTACTTATCAAACAAAGAATTGGCAAGGTGCATTACCAAAATTTCTTGAAAAACAAGGTCTGGATTTAACTGACAATGAGTTTGACGAACTTATTGATAATAATTATCAATTGCTTGAACCAGCAAATACTCAACAATGGATAGTTGAAAGTGATACACGTTGGGAAAACAAAAATACGGAAACATATAAAGTTTTAGCTGCATTATACACAGGTGAATGGCAATGTAGAACTTGTGGAATAGGCAGAATTAATGACCAACCACCAGCAAGAATAAAAGCCTTGAAAGTAAAGGGTTATATCATTTGTTCTAAAAGAAAAATTTGTCCAACTTGTGCAAAAAAAACTATGCATGATATCCTTATCATGTTGCCACCTATTGAAAGTAGGTTTGAACATGGTAACGAATTAAGAAAACCCATATCTGAAATTTTAAAAAAAAGAATAAAAAAACTTTTTGGAAACAAAGAAGTTTGCTTCAACATTGTTAGAAGCGATGTAGAGTTATTGATAGACCACAAATTCCCCTCTCAACGTTGGAACACTCCAGAAACTGACAATCCAACTGACATGACTGATGAAGAAATCAGGAATAAATTTCAATTACTCTCAAACCAAACTAATATGTGGAAATCTCGATATTGTGATGCTTGTGTAAAGACCGGTAAAAGAGGTGATTATATGGGACTAAATTGGTTTTATATTGGAAATAAAAATTGGGAAGGTGCTAATTCTTATGACGAAAACGGTTGCAAAGGTTGTCCTTGGTATGATTTGGAACTTTGGAAAACAAAACTAGCAGAGAAGACAAATAATTGATAAAATTATCAATTAAAATTGCATACTATAATTATCATTTGTACTTTTGTGTAAGAGATTTGAAAAGAAAATGGAAAAGAAATTGACTTTTGGTAGTGTTTGTTCAGGTATTGAAGCTTCTCAATTAGCTTTTGCTCCTTATGGATATGAGCAATTATGGAGCTCAGAAATTGCTGAATTTCCGTCAAAAGTATTACATCACCACTACCCTAACATTCCTAATTTAGGTGATATGACGGAACTTCCTGACTTAATTTTAAAAGACAAAGTTCAAGCACCTGATTTATTTTGTGGTGGCACACCTTGTCAAGCTTTTTCGCTTGCAGGATGGAAAAATGGTTTAGACGACAAAAGAGGTCAACTTACAATTACATTTATCGAAATTGCAAATGCAATTGATGAAATCAGAGAAAAAGAAAAAAAAGACCGTTCAATAGTTCTATGGGAAAATGTTGAAGGAGTTCTTAATGATAAAACAAACGCTTTTGGTAATTTCATTGCTGGACTTGCAGGATTCGAAGAGGAAATAAAAGTAAAAAAGTGGACAAAAGCAGGATATTTAGAAGGTCCAAATAGAAATGTGGCATGGAGAGTAATTGATGCTAAATATTTCGGTTTGCCACAACAAAGAAAACGTTTATATGTACTTGCAGGAGGAAAAGATTTTCGTCCTGACCAAATATTATTTGAATTTGATAGTCAAGATATAGTTAAGAAAACAAAAGCAGAAAAACAAGAAAGTTTAAATGGAGACATTTTAAATTTATTTTCTCAAGATATCTTGATTACGAAAAAAAAAGAAGAAAAAATCTTTAAGAAAGGTAATTTTAAGTTTGAAATATTTAGAGAATACACCGACTGCCTTTACGCTGCATACGGAACAAAATGGAACGGTAATGCAGCCGCCTATAATGGCTCTCTATATGTTGCACAAGATGATAGAATAAGACGCTTTACACCATTAGAATGTGAGAGATTAATGGGTTTTCCTGATAATTACACTTTAATAAATGGTAATAGTGATACAAATCGTTTTCAAGCAATTGGAAATTCTTGGGCAGTTCCAGTTGTAAAATGGTTAGGCAAACAAATAGACAAGTATTCAATGGGTGAAAAACAAGATATTATTTGTTGGTTTAATTCAACAAGAAAATCACCAAATAACCTAAATGCAAAGCTATATTTGTTTGACAACATATTTTTAGTTAGTCAAAATTTATATCTCAACAGTTCTGCGATAACAAATAATCCGATTGATAGTAAAGTTAAGGACATTTTGCAAACCGAAAATGTTCCTGAAAAGTTTTATTTAAGTCCACAAGCTTGTAGAGGAATTTTAAGAAGAAAAGAAGAAAGAGACCTAAAAATGAACAAACAGCTTGAAAAGTTAATGGCAATAATTGGGAATGAAAAGACCATTGAAATACTAACAGAAGAAAAATGCCAGCATACAGTAGGAGTTTTGCAAAATGGTGAGTTTAGTTCTTAATTGAAACATTTTGCAAAGCCCCTAACTGTTATACGCAATATTCATAGACAATAAAACCAAGAGAGTTAATAACAAAAAATTTTGAAAGTTTATTAGTGAAACTGTTGACAAAAATGATTTTACGTTTTCAAAAAGCACATTGACCTTTAAAAGTAATCAATTTCGTTCAGACAGTTCATTTTCAACTAAATAAGATAAGCTCCGAAGTCTAAAGACTTCGGAGCCTATTTTATTTATCCAATTCTAAATAATATTCTTCAAAATCAAAAACAATATCAAATAATTCCTTGGGGTGCATTCTTAGTCCAGTTGCAATTTCAATGAAAGTACTGAGTTGACAATCGATCTTGTTATTAGCAACATCACTAATTCTTGCAGCTGTAACATTACATCTTTCAGAAACCTTAGAATAAGGAGTTCCTCCTTTTATTTCTTTTATTTTTTCTGAGACCATTCTTTTGATTTCATCAGTCTTAAACTCATTCATAATTGCATTTTTTGTTACAAATTATAAGCATAAATATTTATTGCAGAATTCGGTAATATTAAGCCCCGTTCTGCAAAGCCTTCCGACTTTAAACAAAAAATCCCAGCTTTCACCAGGATTTACTCGTCAATTTTATATTTTTCTATATCGAATTCAAAATCAAATAGTTCCTTCGGCGGAATTTTGAATGCTGAAGCCATTTTGAGAATAGTTTCAATGGTTGGATTTCCTTTACCATTTTCATATTTGTTATAATTACTGGAATCGAAAACCGAATTTTGTGCAACGGCATCCATAGAATTATATTTTTCCTTTCTTATCTCCTTGAGATGTTCAGAAAAACTCCGCATATACAATTTTAAAACGTCTTTGCTATCCATTAATTTATAATTAGTAGCAATTTTAGAATTTCAATCAAATATTTCATGGTAATATATTACCATATCTAATAAAATTTATTATATTTGTCAATAGATTACATCTGAAGATGTAATTTTGCGATACTTCAAAGAAACATAGAAGCTATTGCTTAGAGTCTTGTCATAGAAAACTGGTAATTTTTAAAGCAACAAGATGATAAGTATGAAGCTCACGACCTAGGCGTGGGCTCTCTTATCTGTTGCACGGTATACCAGTACCTCTATGACAGATATTGTAGAGTCCCATGCCGTTTTTATTTTCATGCAGTTCTGCTTTTCTACAATTCTTTTTTCTAAGCCCGCTTTACCACATCAAGTATCATGACATGTTACAATGGGGTGTACAATCCATTGCGGCCTTAGGGCTTTCAGAAAAACACAAATTCTATCATAATTTTTTTGTCTTGTAATGGGTGGGAAGTTCAGCATTGGCAAAACTTCCTCCCTTTTTACAACCCATAAAAAATCTTGTAAAAAAACAAAACTCAGCTTGCACTGGTATCGTGAAGTTTCCATGATGCATCAACAACTGTGTTCAGTCCAAAAAAACAATTCATCTTAAGCAGAAACGATCCGATTCGTACAGAAATACTTTATAACAATACAAACTCATGAAAAAGAATAGAACAGACTTTCCATCCCGGTTTTCGGCAGTTGGTAAAAAGCAGTCCGGGTTACAACTGATGGAGACATTCTTTCAGACCAATAATCTGGCAGCATCCAAAGAAAAATTAAACAGCATTATGAATTATGCCGTAAAAAGAAATACCTGGATCAAAGAAGATCCTTGCGGTATCATTCAATTTCGACAATCTATCCAGTCGTTTGTCCGTGCATGCTATCTCATCACATTGAACAAAAAGAAACGGACCCGCAATACTCCGCTGGAAAATCCCTCTCCCCCACTTTTAGGCCTGCTTTCTGAGAAAGAATACCAAAATCCTCTGCTGGTCTTTAAAAAAGCATTCCAGGAATACAGCATACAGGAATTTGATTATTTTATGTCCGGGATTATCTATTTCTCATTGGGAGTCTACGACCATGTACCGGAAAGGAATATCGTAAGCCCGTACATCCATCTGATTAAAATGCTGGATGCTGCGCACCTTATTCTTGAAAGGAGAGAGAAGAAATAAATTAAGTTTTTATAAAATTTTACAAATTAAAAACAATATTACCGCCATTGCATAAGTAGGATAATGATGTAATGCTTAAATTTGAAAGTTAAACGAAATAGTACAACGATCCATGAAAAGACATTTATTCATACTTTTATTATCGATTTTTCTAACGGGTCCAAACCTGTACGCTCAATTGGATAAAAATGGAAATCCAGTATTTAACAGTGAAAAAATAGAAAATTTCAGTTTTGAAAATGTTGAAATCGCTTCAAGTTATTACACCATTAAAGATAATATTGATAATAAACAATCATCCGTTTTCATCAATGAAAATCCTACGATAGATGATTATTGGAATTTTTCGAGCAAATTACCCTCCTACTATTTCATGATTGTTGACCAGGGAAGTATCAAAGGAATGCTGATGCTAATTCCTAAAAATGAAGATGATTCGTTTTTCTATAACGTAATCATCCCCAACAAAAATGAAAACTTTCAAATTCCTTCACAACTAAAAGGAAAAATAACAGAAGGTAGAGCAAAAGAATTAGCCGGTATCAGCAAATCTAAAGCAGTAATCAATAATGGTGTTTTAAAATTCAACAACAAAGACATTCAATTTTTAAAGTATAATGACGTCATTGAAGAAGTGAAAAATATTGTGAAAGAAAAAATCATTGCCAATCACGATGACGAAAATTCAACTCTTGAAAAATATATTAAAACAGAATCTATAGGAGGAACATTAGACTTCAAAAATACAGTCGATCAATATGAAGGTACTTTTATAAACTTTGACGGAATCATGTATAACAAAAAGGATTTTGCCATATTGATGTGGGGAGCTGAAAAAAAATGGAATAACAGAACTCAACAAAGCACAGCTACTCTGGCAGGAAATTAATGAAAGGAACCTGACAGAACCGGAATTAAAAGCTTTGCGAAAAGGTTTTGAGACGAAATTTTAAACACCAGCTGCCCAATCACTCAAAAATAATATGATCATGAAATCTAAAATTCTCTATGTCTTTATCTTACTAATATCTTATAGTTGTTCAGTAAATAAATACAGCAATGTTCCTGTACATGATGAAATAGATCTTTCCCTTAAAAGCTTCACTGAAATTAAAAAAGAAGAAATAGATAAAAAATCAAAAGATATCACGCTTGGATATTTTTGGGGAATTGGAGAAAATATTTATCCAACTTTTGAAAAGCATACATTTGAAATTCCTAAATCTTATCAAAGAAATGAGAATAGCTTCATTCTTAAAGTAGATTATTTTTTCACAAAAGATGACCAAACCAAATTCAAGTTGTATGAATGGAATGAAAATGAAAAAATGGAAGTGCCTGGTAGTATGTTTACCGAAAAATTCTCAGAAATAAAAAAATATATAACTGAAAAGCTTGGAAAACCATACCTGGAAGTATATGAAGATTTAGAAAAATCCAAAGAAGAAACAGTAAGGGATGATATTAAATGGCAAAATCAAAATTTGAATGCCTATTTATTTCGTTTTAGAGGAAAAGGTGGATTCGATCAAATACGTTTAGCAATTTACCGCGATTAAAGAGACTGTACTGAGCGAGACGTTGGAGAGCAAAGATTTTCACAAAACCATTTACCGTTTGGAACTTTGAAAAGCCAACCAAAAAAATTCACTTACACTTTTTTCCTATATTTGAACTTCGATGCTCTATTGATATTCGGCGCTAAAAGAATCCCGAATTTTTAACAGAAAATCAAGGAAACCAAACACTAAATCTCAGCACCATTGAAAACAAAATTAGTCCTCCTATCATTTTTTGGTTCATTATTAGTTCATGCACAAACGCTTCAATTTAAAAATCTCGCCAATATGTCTGGAGGCAGAGGTGCCACAGCCAGTGTAATTGTGAATGATAATATCTATGTGAGCAACGGGTATCAGGAAAAAGCAAGTGATGCCAAGTATATTGAAAAATATAATATTACTGATAACAGCTGGAGTGTTCTCAATGCTACCCTACTTCCCAAAAGATTTGCCAATTCGGAGACTTATAATAATAAAATTTATATTTTTAACGGTTGGGGAAACAGCCATCTTGAAATTTTAGACCTTGCCACCAATACAATAACGAAGGGAGCCGTTAATCGTTCCTATACAGGAAATGCAGGTTCTGCAATCTATAATGGCAGAATATATGTGTTTGGCGGCAGCGGACTCAATGGAGCGGCAACCACTAAATTTTCTAATACATTCCAATATTATGATATTGCTTCAAATACATGGAATCCCTTACCCAATATGCCTACAGCCAGAGAAACAAGGGGTAAAATTGTTAATGATAAACTGTATGTAATTGGTGGTTTTAACGGCACCTCATCACGTCTGATCAATGTTTTTGACCTCAACACTAATCTTTGGATCAATCAATATACGATGCCAGCTGCTATATCCGGCCATTCATTAGCCGTATCCGATAATAAGATTTTTATGGTAGGCGGTTATAATAATCAGTCTTTTCTGGCCTATTTTGATACAACAACCAATAAGGTGCATCAGTTATCATCCAATATGATTCCCAGAAGACATGCTGCTGCGGAAGTATATAACGATAAACTATACGTCATCGGTGGAAGTACAACGTTTCTCACCAGCTCAGCGATTAAAAGCATACAGGTGGCAGATATCAGTGAAAGTGCTCTCTCTGCAGATGCAGCCAATGAAGATCAGGTATATAAAACAAAAGTGTATACCAATGCATCCAGAGACGGTTTTGTAATCAGTAATAAAAATAACAGCAACCAGTTCGAATACACTATCTATTCAATAGATGGGAAGTACATCATTAAAGGTTTTGCCTATTATAATAAAAATATAGATGTATCAAAGGTACCGGCAGGAACTTATATTTTTATGTATAAAAATGAGAAAGGACTTTTACAAAAGGTTAAAATTGTAAGATGATCATAACCTTTCAAATATGAATATCAATTCCGTGATTTGTTTTTTTATCAAAACTACACGAAAGAATTCTTGAGGTAGCGGGGGATTTTTCACTTTGCCTAATCTGTTCATCCTGCTTCTGCCCGAAAATGGGATCAATCATATAACTGAATGACATCAGCACTTCAAAAAAGACAAAATGGAAAGAATTTCAAACGATATACAGGCACTGATGAATGAGGCTAAAACTGAAATAGAGAATTTCAGGTTAAAGTCAGGAGAAAAAATCATTGCTTATTTCTCAGAGCTTCCAACGATTAAAGGGTTTCCGTATAAAATAATCTTAGTTGAACAACCTGATGGCATTATATATTCAGCATTTAGACAATGGGACACAGCGTATAACCTCTTACAATGGACCCTCGGAATTTACAATCTGGACAGACTGAAAATTATAAATGATGAAAAAATACTTTCCACAACAGATACAGCCTTATTGAGGGAGCAGTTTTCACTGTTGGAGCAAATACAACTGCCGGAAAGTATAAGCGATGAGAAAGCAATTATTTTAGATGGTTCCGAATGGAAATTCGGAATCAGTCTGGCTGATAAAAACGTTGACTACACATGGAAAGCATCAACAGAAGATATCAATCTATTGGTTCCGGTCATTGAACTGATGAGAAAGCAGTACTTCGAAGATTGACTGAAGCTTAAATAAATAACACTAAATAAAACCATAACACAATGAACGATACTTTTACAATTGATGACTTCCAAAATATATGGCAAAAGGTAAGCATCCTGCATAGCGGGCAAACCTATGGAGGACAGAATAAAAACGAAAAAATAGAATACATCAACCACATCGGCAGTGTTGTATTTGAAATAATGAATGCTGCCAAAAACACCTCTGATTTCAATGCAGAGCTTGCCATAAAATGCGCGTTTTTACATGATACCATAGAAGATACCAACCTGAGTATAGAAGATCTGGAAAAAGAATATGGCAAACAGGTTCGGGAAGGTGTCTTGGCATTGACAAAAAACACAAATCTGGAAAAGGAGCATCAAATGAAAGACAGTCTGGACCGGATAAAAGCACAGCCAAAAGAAATATGGGCCGTAAAGATGGCAGATAGAATCTGTAATTTATATGCACCACCCTATTATTGGAACGAATCGAAAAAGAAAAAATATCTTGAAGAAGCCCAAATTATTTATGAGTATTTAAAGGAAGGTAATGACTATTTAGCCAAAAGGTTATTAGAAAAAATTGAGGCTTACAAAAATAAATAATAATTGCCATCAATTCTTAGCAGAAATTACCAGGCTGTGGGCCATTAAAATAAAAACAGTATTTTTAAAACCTGCTTTGAAGTATGAAGATTTCAGGATCATCCGGGCAGTAAGAAAAACTAATATACATCATGAGAATAGCCATTTTTTCTGATATACACGGTAAAATATTATTGCCTTTCAAATTGGCTGATCTCTACCAAAAAGAGACCGGCAATACCATCGATTTTATTTTGCAGTGTGGAGACATAGGAGCCTATCCCAATATCGACAACCTCGACAAGGCGACTATAAAGCACGCTCAATATGACAGGGATGAATTGGGATTTCATGACGACTTTACCATAATAAATCCAAACATCAAATCTTTTTTAGACGAGCTCAATATAGATATGATCTGCGTTCGGGGAAACCATGAGGACCACGATTTTTTAGACAATCTTGAAAATGAAAATTCTCAAACCAGCCGTTTTCCCATTGATATTTATGAAAAAGTTTTTGTCTGTAAATCAGGCTTCATACAGGAATTAAAAACTAAAAACGAAGTCTTAACTTTTGTAGGTATTGGAAGAATTGGGGACAGGAAAGGAAGAACAGAAAAGCGATTTATTCAGGAGTATGAAAGAAAGCAAATCAAAAAACTGCTTAAAACAAAAGATACGTTTGATATCTTAATCACTCACGACAAGGATGACAGCAGCCAAGGCTATGGAATGTCTGAAATCAGACAAGTTCTGGACAATATCATTTTTCATTATCATTTTTATGGACATACAGGCGAACCATTTAAACAGGAAACAGATTTCAATGGGATAACACAATCTATAAAAATAAAAGAACTGGAATTTAATGAAAGTGGAATCTTAGAAAAGGGCTGTATGGTTATACTGACAAAAGAAAACGGAGAGTTAAACATCGAAATAGCTGACCAAAAACTGACCCATAAGATGACAAAATATAATTGGAAAAACCAATAAAAAATACAGCTAAAAAAGTAGTGGTAAAAAAAAAATGAGAGAAGAAATTACACATCTTGTAGTGAACTGGATTGATATAGATAAAAATGTGATCCTGGTTGGCGCCACAGACAATCAAAGATGGAAATGGGACACGGACTCAGGAATGTCCGGTGCTGATGCGAAGTCTATAGTTTGGGTAACCTTAACAGTTGATGGTAAAGGCCGTGTAGTTTCTGAGCAGGCTCATTTTTTTTGTTGTCCTGAAGATCCTACCCGATCTCTTGCCATGTCAAATTTAATGGGGTTGTTCGAAATCGCATGGACCATCAAAAATGAAAACATTAAAGAAATGAATGCAAGAAAAAGGTTCTTTGGAAAAATGATCAAAGATGCTGTTTAGGTTCTCAAAATCGAAGAAGAAATATGATGACAATAAAAGAAATTAATTATCTGGACTGTTCACGTTCAAGCTTTCTGCTTATAAAACAAGAAAGTGAAAAATATTGGGAGCAGGTTGATCTACAGGATTGCTGGGGATTTCAGATTCAGGAAGGAAGCCGATGGAAAAAAGGACTGTCTGAATCAGAATTGGAAGATTTTCAGAAACAACTGAACATCACCTTTCCTGAACCACTAAAGAATTTTTACCGAACAATGAATGGGCTTGATAAACCAGGAATAGACAATAATGGCGGCACGGAAGAAATTGATTTTGGTCCTATATTTTATTCATATCCGAATGACGTTCCCACAATACAATTAACAATTGAATGGATAATGGACGCAAATAAAGTGACTGCAGAGATTATGAATGACCAAAATGTCCCTTCCATATTTCCCTATTTTGGACATCGGTTCTTAATACTGGATCATGAAGAAATTGTCCTTTCAATGTTTGGCAGTGACATTATCCATTGGGCTGACAATTTATCAAAAGGGATCGCTAAAGATATTTTTTCACTCTATTCAAAGATCAAGACAAAGAAAATCAATACAAGCTCATTTTGGAACAGGAAAATAGGATAGATAAAACCTCCTGCTAAACTGGTAGTGTTAAAATCTAACCCACTCTGCCATGCCTTCCGGCTTTAAACCTGTATCAGAAAAAATAACTAAACTTATGAATGAAATAGAAAACAGCCTTTTTGAAAACAATGAAGAAATAACCAACTGGACTTATCCGGGAGCCACGTTATATTATAAAGATTGTGATTTAAAACCTTCTGTCGCTGAAAAATTCACGAAGGACCAACTCATTAGAAATGGATTTTTTCTTGATGTAAGTGCCAGAGGCGGTGGTATAAAATTTAATACCAGATTTTTAATTGCCTCTGCAAAAGCTGCAAAACTCTATAAAGTAAATCCGGACAATGAAAGGTTTGGTCATTGCTGTTTAAATCTTGACAGTTATTTCAAAGTTCTTGACATTTATAAACTTGAAGGTAAAACTCAAATCTTCCTGCTGCACATCCCTGCAAAAAGCTTAATTTTTTTTGAGAGCGTCACCTCAAACTGGGATGAAGACTTTATCAAAAAAGCAAGAAAAAGTTTTGATGATAAAATACATATGGAGCCTATAAGTGATTTGCTGGAGCCTTTTTGGTTAAAAAGAACAAACTTCCCGGTTGGAATGGATGCATCTGAAAGATTTTATCCTCTGACCTCTATATCCACTATTACAAAAAACGAACAGCCTTTGTATAATGGAATTAAAAATTTGGCAAAAGATAACAGTGACATCAATATTCCAACACCGTTTTTCAGCAGACAGAATCGTAAATCCAAAGAAGGAGGTTTTTGGAAAAAATTATTTGGAAAATAAGTAACTGTTCCCAAAAACATCTACCTCATTAAAAAAACATAATAACCAATATCTATGGGATTTTTCAGCAGAAATAAAACACTTAAGATTAGAAATATAGAATTTCAATCTGATAATGACTATCATTACTCCAAAGGATTAAAATCATCTATTCACAAAGAAATAAAAATTGCAAAAACCAATCTCACATTAGAGGAATTAAAACCAATTCTGCAATACCTGGTCGAATTTATTCAGGACGAAAAACCTGCTATTAAAAATGGAGAAAAAATAACATGCTTCTCCTGGAGTATTTTATTCCATGAAGTTGCAGACTTTTTTGAAATTCTGGAAGTAATCCCGGAACAGCAAGGCTTTGGCGAAGGTCTCACCCGTACACTTCATATATTGAAACAGCAACTTTCTGTTTGTAATCAGTTAAAAGCAGAACCGGATTTTCCTCAATTTGACCAAATCGTTACCATAGATCCGCTAATAAAAACAGGATTACAGGCAAATTTATTCCGTTGGAAAGGAGATTATCCAGATTCCGGATGGGTTGCCATGACAGAAAAATTTAATGAAGAAACAATGTCCTTCGAAGGAATGACAGTAGGGCAACTAATGACCCTAAGACCGGAAATCGTACAATTTATGGCTCTCCCAATTGGATTTAAAATAATTTGGCAGGGAAATAATGCAAACATAGGATTTGATAAAAATATGATAGACAATTAAATTGCCCATCATAATACCATTCTAATTACGCAGAGTATGCTGTCCGCAAGCCGTGAAACATGAGCACAAATTAAAAATAAAACAATGAGTGAATTTTCAGGGTATGAAAAAATGCCCAACAACTTAAAAAAACTAGGTCTGAGCGAAAATGATTTTTCCCAAATGGAAAAATTAAAATGGGTGGTTACAGAAAAAGTCCATGGAGCCAACTTTAGTTTCATTTATGAAAACGGTAACTTGAAATGTGCTAAACGAAAAGAATATTTAAAGTGGACGGATGATTTTTTTGGTTTCCAATTAATTGTCAACAAACTGGAAGATGACCTTTTGCGCCTATTTGAAAATCTAAGCAACGAAATACCTGGGAAGAAATATATTGTTTATGGTGAATTGTTCGGAGGTAAATATCCACACCCGGACGTCGAACCTGTAAAGGATCTTCATGCCATTCAAACTGGAGTATACTATACACCTTCCATCGAATTTTGTGCTTTTGATATTGCCATTGAAACCGATGGCTCAGATTCCAAATACTATCTGGATTATGAGACCTCCGTGGCCTATTTTAAACAGTTTGGAATTTTTTATGCACAACCATTATTGACTGGAAGATTTAATGAGGCTATGAATTTCAATATTAGAATTAATTCAGCTATTCCTAAAGAATTTAAACTTCCGGAACTAAAGGATAATTTAATTGAAGGAGTGGTTATAAAACCTTTTAATCAAATAGATTCAACTCTTTTTTCAAGGCCAATCATTAAATTAAAAAACCCTGAATTTGACGAAGAAGATAAATTTCATGAAGCAGAAAAATGGTCGTTCATTCCCAATATTTCTTGTAAAACAGAAGATCTTTCTTTTATCGTAGATGAATTGAGGAACTACGTTACTCAAAACAGATTAAAAAGTGCTATCTCTAAAATAGGTAAGCTGGATATGAATAATCAACTTCGGGTTTCTGAAATTAAAACAGAATTTTCAGAGGATGTCATAACAGATTTTAATGAAAACAATAACAATCTTTTAAACGATTTATCTCCCGAAGAAAAAGAATGGATAATGAACAGAGTGAATTCTGACATTAATAGAATAATAAATTTAAATCTCGAGGATTCAGAATCCGTCTGAGCTTATTGTCCGTATTTACTTACCAACACTATTGTTGGAAACAAGCGTAGACCTTCCTTGGTCTCCAGCAGACTGCGGGAGACTTCCGGACCTCTCCTGAAGTTATAAACACCTATGTTGGTAACTTCCGTAGAGGTTGTTTTATTACAAACGTATATGTTTCTGACTTCCGGAGTCCCTGGGCAGATGACAAACAGGGTTGTGCAGGATTTTGGTAATTTTTGCAGAAGTATATCTTAAATTTTCAATAGCCAGCCTAAAAAAGATTTAAAAGACAATATTAATTCAATTACAGAGACATCATATCAACGTAATATGTAGATTTGATTATCAGCAAAAAACAGATATCATATGATTTCAACCAAAGATTACAGCCTACTACCAGGCACCGGATCACTGCAAAATATATGCAAGGCGATTTCCGTTTTGGATGCCATTCTCTCCCAGGAATGGGAATTCCGCTATTATTCCTACAACAATAAATGGTCAGACCAGGAAGAGTTTTTTGAAATGCGGAATGGTTCCGGAGATCAAATGCTTATTTTATTTCCACCAAACGGATGTGTTATCAATGGCTTTGCTCACGAGTATAGACAACAGGACAAACAAAAGTTAACAGTAAACCTACCCTCCCAATTTGATTCATTTATCTTTGGAGAACCTGTCAATTCAATCGGGACCACTTTTTGTCTGTGGACCACTGAAGAAAAAAACTGGCAAACAGGACAACTAGACAACGACGAAGACAATTCCGAAGAAATGTTGAATATATTCGACGGAAATCCTAAAACTTACATAAATTGGGCTGAAGAATATTTTGAAGACTGTTATAAAGAATCCGGAATCCCCCTGGAAACTGTAACAAAAATTTACGACGGTCAGGATCTGACAAAGGAAATGGTTTTAACTATGGTAGAAGAACTGGAAGATTGGGAACAGCTCAAGACTGATCTTGACGAGATTGGTTATCCATATAATTTTGAATAAACAAAAACGCTGTCAACACCAGAATATAATTATTGAGTATGGACAAAAAAGAAAAAGAGAGAAGAAAACAAATCCGAAATGAGCTAAGACAAAAACAACAGGAAGAATTTGAAAAAAACCTGCCAATGGAGAGACCCAGCTTCAAGGAATTATTTGACTGCCTGGATGATCAGTTACGAAAAATGGGCTGTGACAACACCAATAAATTAACAACAGGATTTTTGGAAAAGAATACAATAATAAATGTTGAAAATGTTTTAAGCTGGCTGGCTGAAAACGGAGGCTATTGTGACTGTGAAATTTTAGCAAATGTCGAACAAAAATTTGAAAAATGATTCAGTACAAAACTGAAATACAACAACCGTATTTTACCAATGGAACGACATCATAGAATATTTAATCAAATCACAGAACTTCTACAGAAAAAACTGGGAGAAAGAATTAAAGTTTACGAAGAAAACGGTTCTCAATATCTGGAGTTAACCGATTCTCCCTTTTGGCTCATGATCGACAAATCTGAGTTTACAGTAGGTTATGGCTTAAACCACACCCATTTTAGTGAAAGCTATAATAATTTAGAAGATGGAATTATTCAGGCTTTTGATTTATTAACCAACACCATTAAAACAACGGAATATATAAAAGGAAAAACTGTTTACAAGGTAACTACCGAAATAGAGTTTCCAAATTCGCAACTCATTAATATTGGCACTTCAGCATTCCTGGTATATCCATTTTGGAAAAAAACAAAGATAAAAAATTCACTATCAGAAAAAATAATTGAAAAAAAAGAAATTGAAGAAGATGTCCATTTTATATTGAACGAAAGATAATTTTAGAGTTAAATTATGTATGACCACTATCTTTAACATTACCTTTAAGAATCTTCTATCACTCAAATTTTATGAAACAGCAAAAAGTAGAACTTATACCTGTCGTTGAGATTTCCATATCCAATCCAAAAGTAGAATTACCCGAACATGGGCCCCATTGGGAATATTGTGAGGAGTGGGAAAATTATAATAATACCTGTAATGAGATCCTAGGCTTTTCTAAGCAACTACAATCATATAAAAAAGGTTCTTCCCTCTATGAAATCAGTACGATTTCTAATAAAGATGTACTGACGTTAATTCAACTTGAAATACAAAGACAACAGACGGATGAAGAAAAAGGCTTTGAAGATTTAACATGCCCTTTAGATGGAGGATATATACTTAAAGTTGATGGCCAGGATATTTTATATCCCCAATGCTGTTCGCATTTAGCAGATATTGAAGAATGGGAAAATTTAGTCGGTGATGATAATGAAGACCATTTTTATTCCGGTCATCCCTCCCCCAAAATTATCCAGTCAGATTCTCATGTAATTTTTGATTTTGTAAATACTGAAATTCAGGAAGCCTTCTCTCCTCCCATTTCTTTTAAGGAGATCCAAGTAAATAAATCCAGTCTTAGAATGGCCGTCGAAACAGCAAAAAAAGAATTGCAGCATTTTTCCAATCGTCTGGAGACTGTTACTCAGGAAAACAAACTGGGTATTGAAAAAATTGCAGAAATACTGGTCTACGGGGAAGGGCAATAAAAATAAAGACATCAATATAAAATATTGAATCTGGTGAGCAAAGTGCTCAATAAAAACGTTGAGTTAAAAAAGCCCGATATCCCTTCCCAAAATGACCAAAATCTATCATTATGATAGAAAAACAATGTGTACATTAGAATGTCAAATAATATTAAATCAGATGTCAGGAATAAAATTATTATTACTGAGTTTAATCCTATGTACATCATGCAGTAAAAAGCAGAAAAACACGGTAAGAGAACCCTACAGGAATTGGGGAACCCTTGAAATTAAAACAAGATATCAGACTTTAACCATTTCTAAATTTTCTGATTCTGCCGAATATTATTACATAACCGATAGCAAAGGAGAATTTAAAACTTTTACTGAACCCAAATATCAAGCAGAGAATGATAAACAGGAAAAGAAAAAAATATTTTTTACCAAAGCAGAAAAGGATAGCCTGAGTAAATATATTTATGAATCTGTAACTCAGCCGAAATTTACGAACGTTCTGGCAACAGATTATGTAGGAAACGTTGTTCTTAAACTTGATACGGGAAATATGAATTTAGTTTGTGAATATTATTCTGTAGGAGACTGGACGACAGTTTCGGAAAACACTAAAAAGATTTATGATCTGATCAGTAAAAAGATAAAGATATCAAAACAGTAAAGTCAAAACCATCCTAAAAAACTCAGAGAACGCTCAACCCCTTTACACAACAACAATATGCTCCCACCAGACCATTCAAAAATCATTAATAAAACAGCAAAAAAAATATTCACTCCTTATGGCATCAAACAAAAGGGGAAATCGAGAATCTGGCTTGACGATCAGGGCTGGTACACCACCGTCATCGAGTTTCAGCCGTTTTCGGGAAGGCAGGGAACCACGCTTAATGTCGGGGTCAACTTCAATTGGCATGAACAGACTTATTTTTCATTTGATATCAGTTACAGGCAGGATGTAGATTTTGTGGAATACGACGGAAATGAAGAAGTGTTTTCAAAAGAGGTTGAGAACTTTTGTGAACTCGCGCTCAACAAAGTACTTGAATACAGAGAACACTTCCAGAATCTCCAGAAAGCCAAATCATTCATACTAAGCCAGACCTACACCAGCGAGGACGTTTGGGGAAGTTATCATAAAGGAACCATCTGTGGATTGACCCATGATGCAGAAGAACGAAATTATTATTTTCAGAAATTGTTACAGGCCACCCATTCGGGAACATGGCTCAATGAATTAAAAGATCAGGTGAATCTTCTGATTGAGAATTCAGGTCAGCAAAATGAGTTTACAGAAAATATTCTGGAAACCATCAGAAAAACAAGAGCACTGAAAAAGCTTCCGGAAATTGAAATAGCCCCGCTGCCTCCCGTCAGTTAAAATCAAAGAAACCCTTATTTCAATGATAATCCACCCTCTCTGATTACAGGGAGGATTTTTTGTTTTAAATAAAGCCACGATGAAAAATAGCGAAAACGGGTTATTTCATCAGCTTTAGGTATTGCCTAGTTTTGAATTGTTCATTAAGAATACAGACTAGCCGAACACTGTTTAAAAAGTAGGCAAAATAAAAAACTTACATCATGGATTGCTCAACTAAACAAAATGATTTCAAAGATTCAATTTCACTCATTCAGGAAACACTAAAAAAAGAAATAAATGAAATTGTTGCTGCTACTCAAGGCAAAACAGAAGATCTGTCTGAAAAAGCAGAAGGAAATAATGATCTTACACAGGGCGTTATCACAGGTGCAGGTACTGCCATCGGCACCTCATTAGGAGGTCCTGCCGGAGGTGCTGCAGGCGCTTACGTGGCTGATTTTTTAACAAAATTCTTTGTCGTGGAAACTACAATGAATACCGTTAAAATCAGTCTGGACTTACCACAGGTTACAATTAAAGATCAGGATTGGATTTTTGATTTACCGGCGGTTACGGTTAAGGATACTGATATTATTTTTAATCTTCCTTCTATCAGAATGAAAAGAGTAAAAACAGGCGAATATCCCGAAGTTACCTGTCATGGATTCCCGCCTCAATGCACCGTAAAATGGTCTCCTATATGGGCAGATATACCGGAACCGTTTATGCAAGAACACAGAATCGTGATTGGAATTCCCGAATTCTACATGAACGAACAGAAGTTTGTGGTAGGCGTTCCGGAAATTACCATGGAACAGCAGGATATCAGCTTTGATCTGCCCTCCATTACCATCAAAACCAGAGCAGACATCGGCAAAGAAGTTTCAGACGAAGCAGCAGCATTAGCCAATGAAACCAAAATGCTGGTGGATCAAAAAAAGGAATCTTTAAAAGAAAGAATGAAAATTGAAATTGTACCCAAAGCAATTGCCATGATGAATTGTTTCAGAGATAATCTTACGGAACAAAAACAACTCATTTACAATGCTTTTGATCCGGCTATTAATCAGATTACAGAATCTCTGAAAAACCTCATCGCTAAATCTGTACCCGAAACCGATGATGACTACATCAAGGTAAAAAGTAATTTAGATGGTTTATTTGAAAAACGGAAAGAAGCATTGGCAAAAATCGACCAATCTCTGGTAGAACTCGAGGCCAGCGCAAAATTAACTATTGACTCGCTAACCAATGCCTAAATAAAACCAATACGATCGTTTGGGAACTTTTGAGTCATAAGACAAATTACGTTTTTAATAACACCCTCCACCGTCAGGAGACTTCGGAAAGCGATGGCTTCCCGATGATATAAACCGTTCTGGAAAAGCAGGACGGTTTTTTATTTTTTCTTGCCTCATTAAACTGATGTATGTATTATTGTAAAAAAATTATTTCCATGTATATTGAGGTTTCCGAGGATTTCAAAAAGAAAAGTAAATCCGCCGTATTCGCCATTGCTGTTTTTATTATTGTCTATATTCTAATGTTCCTTCTTACCGTTCTTTTAGCATTCGGGTGTATTGCCGGAGGAATTTGGCTCATTGCCATAAAACCTATGTTTTTAACCATTATGCTGGGTGCAGGGCTTGCCGGAACGGGAGGTTTTATATTTTTCTTTATCATCAAATTTCTGTTTAAGAGGCATATTAATGATCTCAGTTATCTTACCGAAATCAAAAGAACAGATGAGCCTGAACTTTTCAAAATGATTGATGACATCGTACAGGAAGCAGGTACAGATTTTCCTAAAAAAGTTTATTTATCCTATGATGTGAATGCCAGCGTTTTTTATGATTCCAGCTTTTGGAGTATGTTCTACCCGATTAAAAAAAATCTGACAATCGGACTTGGCCTGATCAACACTTCCACAAAGCAGGAGTTGAAAGCTGTTCTTTCACATGAATTCGGACACTTTTCCCAACGCTCTATGAAGGTAGGAAGCTATGTATATAATGTTAATAAGATTATTTTCAATCTGGTGAATGATGATCAGTCTTACCGTAATTCTATAGAAAAATGGGCGGGCATGAGTGGTTATTTTTCAATTTTTGCACTCCTTTCCCTTTTCATCACCCATAAGATTCAGTGGATTCTCACGAAAATGTACTCTTTTGTCAACATCCGTCATATGGCCCTTTCAAGGGAAATGGAATTCCATGCCGATGAAGTAGCTGCAAATATTGCCGGCTCTCTTTCATTGGAAGAATCTCTTCTGAGAATGGAACTTGCCAACAATTCGTATCAAAATGTAATTACATTCTACGAAGAAAGAATTTCGAAAAATCAGGCCAGCCAAAATATTTATAAAGAGCAGTTTTTTGTCATGAACTTTTTGGCTAAACACAGCGAACTGGAATCCAAATATGACCTGCCCCATGTCAAGAGTTCCGAATCCGGGCTTTTTAATAAATCAAAACTGAATATTGAAAACCAATGGGCCTCCCACCCTTCCAATGAAGACAGAATCGCCAGACTTCAAAAACTTAATATTATAAAAGATGCAGAAAATGGACCTGCCAAAAATCTTTTTGTGAATTTTGAAAAAACAGAAATAAAACTGACCGCTAAACTTTTTTCCAATGTAAAATATCAAAAAGGAAAAACTGATCTCGACTTACAAACCTTTATCTCAGAATTTGAAGAGCAGTACAGCAAAGATTCTTTTGATAAAATCTTCAACGGATACTACGACAATAAGAATCCTGATTTCAGTATTTCGGAAAATACTGTGGGGAAAGACCTATATTTTGATCAGCTTTTCAGCAAAGAAAAAGTAGAAATGGTGTACATATTAATTGCCCTTGAAAGCGACAAAAAAGTTATAGAAGCCATTATCCGCAAGGAAGTTATTTTAAAAACATTCGATTACGACGGCAAGAAGTACAATGCTTCAGAAGCGGGAAAACTTATTCCGCAAATCGATCATTCTATTGCAGAAATAAAAAGTCAGATCCATCAGAATGATTCGGATATTTACTCATACTTCCTGAAATCAGCCACGGATCATCACCGAAAAGATCAATTTGAAAATATCTACCGGAAATTTGCGGCTTATGATAACGAATTTGAAGCGAGGTTTAGTCTGTGTACAGAACTTTCCAATGCGACTGTATTCATTACCGAAAGAACTCCTGTCGAGCAGATCAGTAAAAACCTCAGCAGCCTTAAGCCTCTGGAAGAACAACTGAAAAAGGAAATCTTTCTGTGTTTAAATAATAATCATCTGACTGCAGATCTGGAGGAGCAGACTATAAAAGACCTAAAATATTATCTGGAAAAAGATCTTATGTATTTCAATAATGGTCAATATATCGACAGCCATCTGCAGCTTTTGATGACTTCGATCAATATGCTGACCTATTTTCTTCACAGACAATATTTTCTATTGAAAAAAGAGCTTCTGTCCACAATGAAAGATATTGAAGATCTTACCATCACGGAAAAGATACCTCATCATTCCCACTTAGATCAAATATAAACTGCACCATTAGAATTTGAGATAAAAATTCTGTCTGAAGGCTATATTTTTTGTAGCTTAGTTGTTCTGTACCCTGATCAGACCTATATCCATCAGGCACTAAAAAAAACACCACTCATGAAAAATCTCCAGCGGGAAGATATCCATATCATCAGCCGCCACAGCAATGTGACAGAACAGGGAATCGAAAGAGCCCTGAAAGAAAATATATACAATGATCAGGAAATGTGGCAGAAATTTCTTCGCCTGTTCTTCATCACTCTTGGTATTGGTTTTACCACGGCCGGAATTATTTTCTTTTTCGCCTATAATTGGGCAGACCTGAATAAATTTGCCAAACTCGGATTAACCGAAATCCTGGTCATCGCAACAACCATCATTGTTCTGCTTCCGAAAATAAACGCTTCTACCCGAAATATTATCCTTACCGGATCCTCATTTTTGGTTGGGGTCTTATTTGCCGTATTCGGACAGATTTATCAGACAGGCGCCAATGCCTACGACTTTTTTCTGGCCTGGACTCTCTTTATAACGTTGTGGGTGATGGTATCCGGCTTTGCTCCTTTGTGGCTGCTGTATATTGTTCTGATCAACACCACATTTTTTTTGTATACCGAACAGGTGGCCAAAGACTGGCCGGCAATACTGATCATCACTTTACTTTTTCTGTTTAATACAGCGATACTGATTGGCTTCATCTTTCTTGATAAGGATAAGAAAATTCCGAAGGTCCCGAAATGGTTTACCTATATTTTGGCTTTAGGTTCTGTGACCTTCGCTACCCTGGGAATGATTTTTGGAATTCTTGATGGATACGAACCTGTATCTCCTGCTTTAATTGGGATCGTCTTAGCGGTTTTTGCACTCGGAATATGGCATGGAATACAGTCAAAAAATGGATTTTATCTTTCGGTAATTCCGTTGAGTATGATCATCATTATTTCCGCTTTACTCCTTAAAATATCAGACAATGAAGGGATGTTTTTACTGATCAGTCTGTTTATCATCGTCAGTGTAACCCTGGTTATTATGAATCTGCTGAAACTTCAAAAAAAATGGAACCATGAGAAATAAAGAAGAGATCAAAGAACTGCTGGATTATTTCCGGACCACAGAAAATAATGATATAAAATTAGATGAAAAAGCCATCTACTCTGCCTATCAGAAAAATGATAATCATCAGTCTCTGTCCATAAAAATCCTGTCCATTTTTGGCGGAATTTTGGCAAGCATGGCCTTTTTGGCGGCTCTGTTTATCACAGGAATATACGATTCCACTTCAGGTTTGTTGATATTTGGGACACTTTCAATCATTGGAGGCGTATTCATCAATAAGATTTATAATAAAACGGTCATCGATACGGTAAGTGTGTCATCTTATCTTATTGGATTTATCTTGATAGGCGTAGGTCTGTCCAAAATGAAAATGGACCCGAATACATTAAGCCTTGTTTTTATTCTGATTGCTGCAGTCTCATTAGCGATCGTCAGAAGCTATATTCTTGCCTTTATTTCTGTTTTAATTATCTGTGGAGGAATACTTGCGCTGATCATATCCAATGATCATTTTGATTGGGCTCATCTGTATACCTCCTGTCTTGCCACCATCGTAACAGTACTATTTCTGAAGGAAGCAAAAATAATCTCAACGCATCCATCGTTTTCCAAATTATATGATCCGGTTCGCATAGGATTGGTTTTTTCATTTTTGGCAGGATTGGTTCTTTTGAGCAAAGGCGATCTTATTGACGTACCGGGAGATCATCTTTGGATATCATCCATTGTGATTATTTTGAACATTCTCTATGTACTTTCTCAGCTTTTCAAAATATTGAATATTTCCAAGCCGCAACAAAAAGCAGGAATTTATATCCTAAGTATTGTAATCCTGTCACCAACGATATTATCCCCTGCGATATCAGGAGCTATTTTAATTATTCTTTTAAGCTTTCTGGTGAATTACAAAACCAGTCTGGTCATTGGTATTGCTGCCTTCATTTACTTTGTTGCACAATATTATTATGACCTTCACTTTACCCTGCTTACCAAATCCATTATTTTATTTTCGTCAGGTATTTTGTTTCTGGGGCTGTATTTATTAACTCATAAAAAACTGACATCGAATGAAAAAGTATAAATGGATCATCATATTGCTGAACCTCATCATTCTGTTGGTGTATTTCAACTATTCTGTTTCTAAAAAAGAAGAACTTTTAAAAGACGGACAGTTGGTTCTTCTACAGCTTGCTCCTGTTGATCCCCGTTCTCTGATGCAGGGCGATTACATGAATTTAAGGTATGCCATATCAAACAATACAGGTACGGAACATCTTCCTAAAAGAGGCTATTGTGTTGTACGTCTTGACAGCAAAGGGATCGCAGAAAAAGTAAGATTCCAGAAAGAAACAACACCATTGAATAAAGATGAATATTTGATTAAATACACAGCTCCCAACGAATGGAATATTAATATCGGAGCAGAATCTTTCTTCTTTCAGGAAGGGCAGGCAAAGAAATATGAACGTGCAAAATATGGCGGTGTAAGAATTGATAAAGATGGAAACAGCCTGCTGGTAGGACTTTATAATGAGCAATTAAAAAATATAAAATAAAACAGAGGGTAAAGATATTGATCTGGCTGCAGACCATAAAGCTGTTCAAAATTTTAACCTCTAACATTCATAGAACAAAATGAAACAAGCACTTGAATTTCTTAAACTTCTAAGCCAAAATAACAATCGGGAATGGTTTGCCAAAAATAAATCTGAATATGATTCTGTGGCTAAAGAAAATAAAGCCTTCTTTAATCAGATCTACACCGAACTTCAGGAACATGATCATTTGAAAGACATTCATATGTACAGGATTTACAGGGATCTCCGTTTTTCCAAAGATCAGTCTAATCCTTACAAAACCAATTTCGGCGTTGGATATTCCCGTTCAAAACCGATGTTGAGAGGAGGATATTATATTCAGATAGAACCTAATAACAGTTTTGTAGGCGGTGGATTTTGGGGACCTGAAGCCAAAGATCTGCTTCGTATCCGCAAAGAATTCGAGATCAATACCTCAGAAATAGAAAAGATTACCGCTGATGAAACCTTCGTCAAATATTTTGGAAAAATCAATGGAGAGTCTGTAAAAACAGCTCCAAGAGGTTTTGACAAAAATCATCCCGCCATAGATCTGATCAGAAAAAAGCAATATGTAGTCATGAGGAAATTTACAGATAAGGAAGTTATGTCGGGCAGCTTTCAGAAAGAAGCGGTATTAACCTTATTAGCGATGCGTCCTTTTTTTGATTATATGAGCGATGTGCTTACTACCGATTTAAATGGTGAACCATTATTTTAAAAGTATGACTGCCTATGATCAAAAGCTGTTCTGTTTCAGAATGGCTTTTTTGTTATATTTACTATCCTTAAAATGTATCCATGAATACAACATTTGACTCCATCATCCTGTACGTTAAAAACGTTGAAATACTTAAAAATTTCTATGTAGAAAATTTTAGTTTAAAAGTGATTGAAGAAGATCCGGAATGGGTTCTTTTGAATGCAGGAGCAATACATATCGGACTTCACAAAATCGGGGATCAGTATCTCGATACAATTGAGGAAGGTTATCAATTTGACAACAATACAAAACTTGTTTTTCAAATTGATACAGATATCGTGTCAGCCAGGCATGAATTGGTGTCAAAAAATATCCAGATGAGAGAAATCAAAACATTTGATCACTACGATTTTTGGCTGTGTGACGGAACTGACCCGGAAGGGAATGTATTTCAGTTGAAAAAGAAAAAAACTGAACTCCCTTTATGAATAATGTTTTTAGGGAACCGGCTGAGCCTTTCACATTTTTCGGCTATTCTGATTTTTTGATTTTAATCATTATTAATCTTATTCTATATGTCCTGCTCACAAAGCAATTGTTAAAACTAACCAGAAAAGTTAAAATCGTTGTCGGAATATTTTTTCTCATCATAATCCCATTGGTTTCTACAAAAATTGAATTAAGCAATGTTCACAATAAATTTCAGATTGTTGATGGATTCAATGTTTTATATATACTCCTTAAAATTCCAGTTTGGTGGATTATTGGGATTTTAAATATTTATATAATTAGAATAAAAATGAAAAATTACTGTTGAAGGCTCCATTAATTTTTATCAAAAAGTAACGATAAGAATGGGATAAGGAAAATAAGATTCCTTTGAAACTATATAAAAACAATTCTCAAAAATGAAATTCAAAATATTAATTCTCCTGTTCACTTTTTCCATTATTAAAATTTTTGCAACCAGCCAGGAGCCTGACAGAATCATCATCAACAACAAAGAATATGCTCTTCTGAATAATCCTTTGGACAAATATTTTGAAAATCATCCTGATGATCATCCCATCTACGGGCATAAGATCAGGATGTTCAATAAGTACAAAAAAAAAGTCCTGCCTATACCTTTCCGTACAAGCAATTACAGGGGTTATATTGCCCTATTCAAAATTGAAAACAATCAATTAAGCCTGGTAGATCTTAAAGTGCAAAAGATTAATTCAAAGAAGAGGAAGTATATTTCTGTTTATCAGAAATTGTTTGGCAACAAAAAAATCGTTCTTAACTATTCCGGAATACTGATTATACCAACAGGAAAATTCATTGAAGCTGCCAATTTCGGGTATTCTTCACTATATGATCAATACCAACTGATGACTGTGAAGAATGATACAGTTGTAAAAGAAAAACAATTGAACAAAGATGAATTTATCGGATTTAAGGTGAATCGGTTTGATGAATATAAAAAAACAGAAGATTACAAAACGGAATTAAAAAATTATCTCAATAGTTGGGAGGAAATGAAAAAATCAGAACTCTCTGAAGAAAATACCAAGGGAATGTCTCAAGAAGAAATTACCGAATTAGAAAAAGAATATGAACACGCTCCCACTGAAGAATATATTGATAACTTTTTATTTCTGACCAGAAATACCGATTTTGTAATTATAGATTATTAACATACGCAACATTCTAAAACCGTTCTACATTCCAGAGCGGTTTTTTCAGGTATATAATCCCCCAACTATCTTCCCTACTTTTATAAACATTTATGCGTCCGGAATGTAACACCAGCCCGATGACAAGTGTCTTATCTAAAAAACTAAATGAGATCTATTTTAATCTGTATTATTTTATTAGCAGCATCTAACACTCTTTCTTCACAAAAATCCAGGCAACTGGAAAAATTATTCGCAGCCTATGATAAAGCTGGTCAGTTTAGCGGCTCTGTTCTGATTGCTGAAAAGGGGAAAATTATTTTTGAAAAAAGTTATGGCTACAGAAATGCCCCTAAGAAAGAAAAAAACACCAATAACAGCCTTTACAGAATTTATTCAACCACGAAAATATTTACCACCGCTGTTATTCTGCAGCTGGAAGAGCAGGGAAAATTATCTGTCAATGACAAACTCTCCAAGTATTATCCAGATTTCCCGAAGGGTGACAGCATCACTCTCGCCAATATTCTCTCCCATACTTCAGGAATTCCAAGTGATGAAAATTCTGATAATACTGTTGATGAAAAGACTCTTATCAAATATATCTCTTCAAAGCCATTGGATTTTTCACCAGGCACAAACTGGAACTATTCCAATTCCGGATTTTATATTCTTGGGCATATCATCAAAAAAGTGACAGGATTAGACTATGACAAAGCGATAGAAAGTTATATCCTGCAGCCATTGCAAATGACTCATACCGGATTTCATTTCGATAGTCTTACCAATGAAAACAAAGCCTTGGGATATGAATTTTTATCCGATCATTTTTCTAATGAAGGATTGCGCTTCAAAACAGATCATCCTTTTGCCGCAGGAGCAATGTATTCTACCGTTGAAGATCTGTTCAAATTTAACGAAGCTCTTAAAAATTACAAAGTCCTGAAGAAAGAAACTATGGATAAAGCGATCACTCCCTATCTTAAAGATCATTACGGACTCGGCTTTCAGATTTCAACCGTTTTTGATAAAAAAAGAGTGGGCCATGATGGCGGCGGTCCCGGTTACCGATCCAGATATTACAGAGTTTTAGATGATGATATTTGTGTGATTGTAATGTCCAATTCTGAATTGTCACACACCGATTTCATTATCCCAACCATTGAGAAGATATTATATGAAAAGCCTTACAGCATCCCGGCAATAGGGAAAACTGATCCAAAAAACCTAACAAAAGTGGCTGGAACTTATTCCAACGAGAATACAGATTTCTTTATCTCTATCATAGATGGAAAGATTATTTTCAGAGAAAAAAGTCACTCCATGTGCTCGTTAATTCCTGTCAGTAATACAGTATACCAACTGGATGAGAAGTTTACCTGTACTTTTAAACCGGGTTTAACCAGGGAAACCGATTCAGTAACTATTCATTTCCGTGATGGCAGTGTAAAAACAGCAACAAGAAGCGACAAAAATTTTGTGTGGGGAATTATTGGAGATGCTACACCTAACGGCTGGGACGGAAAAGATATTTCGCTGCAGACTGATCTTAAAAATCCCAATATCTATTTTCTTAAAAACTACAGGCTGAATAAAGGAAAATTAAAATTCAGATTTGATAATGACTGGGGATATAATCTGGGACTGAATAATGATGGTAAAAGTATCGCCATCAACGCCTATGATTTTCTAATAGAAGAAACTGGAGTTTACGACATTATACTGGATATGACCAATCAGGTAAAGCCACAGTACAGTATCAAAAAATCGGTTCAGTAAAAAAATAATATTCATACAACACATTTTCAAACCACCCTGCTATCAGGGTGGTTTTTTATTTTGTGTACTAATTGAAATTTTTCCTTATTTTTAAATTACCTGAAATCAACCCACAAAAATATTATGTATGCCTCATTTCATTATAGAATGCTCACAGAATATCCTTCAGCAGAGAACACCGGAAGACATAATAAATGTTGTTTATGAAGCAGCCGATGCAACAGGATTGTTTGCTCCCAATGATATAAAAGTAAGACTCAAGCCATACGAACATTACAGACTTGGGGACCAGAAGGAAGATTTCCTTCATGTTTTCGGATATATCATGGAAGGACGCAGTACAGAACAAAAAGCAGAGCTCTCAAAACAAATCTGTACTCAGCTTACCGGCTTATTCGCTGATATCTCTTTTCTCTCCGTCAATATTAATGATTTTGAAAAGGCCACTTACTGCAATAAAGCACTCATTAATCCGGAAAACAAAGATAACAACCGTCATTTCGGACTATAATCCAAAGATCAGAAAGCAATTTATGATCTTCTTGAAGAATACTTTTTAAAACTGGATGCCATCAGCAGGATTACAAAATAATAAATTTCCCACGCAGCGAAAGTATTATCATTCATTTATAAAATTTTTAACCTCTAGTCTTTTTGTATATATCTAAAAATAATATACATTTGCATTCATAATTAAATGAACGTTCATTTAATTATAAATAACTGATAAAAAGACAAGTATGCGGACGCGTGATCTTAACAAAGAAAATATGATTAAACAAAAAGCAATTGAAATCATCGTAAAAGATGGATTGGATGGCTTTACTATTAACAAATTAGCGAAAGCATGTAATGTCTCTGTAGGTACTCCTTATGTGTATTATAAGGATAAGGATGATCTCATTGTCAAATTGGTTATAGAGGCAGGAAATAAAATGGAAACAGAAATCAATGAAGGCTTTGATCCGAATTCTACCCTGGAAGAAGGACTCCGTGTACAGTGGAAAAACCGATATCATTATGCAATCAAAAATCCCCTTGTTATGCCTTTCTTTGAACAGATTACCCATTCTCATTACAGTCATCAATTTGCTGAAATGTTTAATGAAAAACCGGGAATGTTTATGAGCGAGTTTAAGAACAATCTATTAAATTTCGTCCATAATACCGTACAGCGCGGAGAACTTGAGGAAGTCCCATTTGAAATTTTCTGGTCTGTCGCTTTTTCTCCGCTGTATACCTTATTACGCTTTCACCAACAGGGAAAAAATATCAACGGATTACCTTTTGTTTTAACGGATGAAATGGTTTGGATTACTTTCGAAAAGGTCTGCAAAGCACTAAAAAAATAAAGAACAGCATAATAAGCAACAGGTACAATGACACACTCATTTTTAATGATAGGCCAATCTAATATGGCAGGCCGCGGTTTTCTGAAGGAAGTCCCTCCTATCTATGACGAAAAGATTAAAATGCTGAGAAACGGAAGATGGCAAATGATGGCTGAGCCCGTTAATTACGACCGATCTACTTCAGGGATCAGTCTGGCAGCTTCTTTTGCTTCTTCGTGGCGTCTATTCTGTAATCAGCAGGATAATATTGCATTAATTCCATGTGCCGATGGTGGTACAAGTCTGGAAGACTGGTCTGTAGAAGGGGCATTATTTCAGAATGCTGTCCTTCAGGCAAAAGCCGCACAAAAAATAAGCACACTGAGCGGAATTCTGTGGCACCAGGGAGAGAACGACAGCAACGGACAGAAGCATCTGCTCTATAAAGAAAAATTAGCCCTGATTATAAAAACCCTGAGAGAAGAGCTTAATGTTCCGGACATCCCGCTGATCGTTGGGGGATTGGGAGATTTTTTACAGGATGGTATTTATGGTCCGTATTTTAACGAGCATCATGAAGTTAATGAAGCCCTCATGCAATTTGCAGAGGACCACGAACACTGTTACTTTGTTTCTGCTGAAGGCTTGACTGCTAATCCGGACCATATTCATTTTAATGCTGCTTCCCAGAGAAGATTTGGGATCAGATATTTTAAAGCTTTTCAGGCAAAAACTCACATCATGCAACCATTACCGGATGAGGATGAGATTTTAGAAATTATTAATAACAGAGTATTGACAAAAAACGAAAAACGTGAGAATCTTCAGTATCAATTTGCTATGGGAGCTATCACTGCAGATGAATTTAAGATACAGCTGACAAAACTTAATTGATCAATAGGATATAATTTATCCTCAGAAACAACAAAAACCGATCTTTTTCTGATCGGTTTTTATTTTCGCAAAATTCAATCGGTATTTTATTTATTTTTAGGTCACCAAATTTTAACCAAAATATTAATCATCATGAATTTAAAAACGCTAATCGATCACACTGTACAATACAATAATTGGGTAGTCGGTAAATATATTGACTGGCTGTCAACCAAGTCCGATGAACAGCTGAACCAAGAGGTAATCTCAAGTTTTCCAACAATTTTAGCAACTCTTCATCACATCTGGCAGACGCAGGAATACTGGTGGAGCCATATTGCAGAAAACAACGATTTCGATTTTGAAAAAATTTCAGCTTCACTGACTAAAGAAGAAATTTTTACCGGTATAAAAAATAATTCTCAAAAGCTGGTAGATTATGCAGAAACTTTATCCGAGGAGGATCTGGCCCAAAATGTGAAAATCGAATCTCCGTGGTTTCAGTGTGATTTTTCCAAATATGAATATATCCAGCATGTGATCATTCATGGGACTTATCACAGAGGACAGATCGTAACGATGGGAAGAAACGTGGGAATAACGGATGCCCCAATGACAGACTACAACTTCTGGAATGTTTATAAGGATTCTCAAACAGAATAAACACCAGAAATAATAGAGTATTCAAATTTAGCTGATCCATGAATTTATGATAAAAAGAATAATTATAATATCTCTTATTTATGCACTTCTAGTGATAGCCATCACTTTGACACTGTCACAAAAAGGTGATGGTTATCTGATTGCCATCGTTATTTTAAGTATTATTTATGCTTTTCTGGTTGTTGCTTTAGTTTATAAAAAAAATATTTCCACATTTAAACAAAAAAATAACAAGCTAACTTATACAAGCTCCAGCTTCAAAGACTTACATAAAATTTCAACAAAACCATTTTTGTTTGGGCTGGAAAACAAAATCATCTCCGATCATGAATTTTATTTTGATGATGCAAACTTTTATGCCATCAATAAAGACCATCAGACCGCAAAATTTGATTTAAAAGATATTACAGAAATAAGTAAAACAACAGTTCAAATTAATAACAGCCGTATCTGGCAGGTAAAAATTAATACCAACAATGAAGAAGTGATCTTCAAATTCGCGCACAATTACACCCTATGGAACAGGAATTTTCTCGACTTCTATCAGAAAGTTGAGAAAATGAATCCTTCTTTGATAAAATCAAAATGGAGTATTTGGAGTATGTAAAAAAAAGACCGTAAAATAAAAAACACCGCTTTATGAATTCAGACCTTATTCAGGAGACCCCCATCTACTATCACGGCACTAAAGCAGATCTCAAAACCGGCGACCTCATCGAAATTGGTTTCAGTTCAAATTATGGAACCAAGAGAAAAGCAAAGTATATTTACCTTTCTGCGACTTTAGAAGCCGCAACCTGGGGTGCAGAACTGGCCTATGGAGATGGAAAAGAAAGAATCTATATTGTGGAACCGACAGGCCCGATTGAAGATGACCCCAATTTAACAGATAAAAAATTCCCCGGCAATCCTACCAAGTCGTACCGTTCTCTCCATCCATTTAAAGTTACAGGAGAAGTTACAGAATGGCAGGGCCATTCTCCGGAACAGCTCAAAACCATGAGGGATCACCTCGAAAAACTGAAACAACAAGGCATTGAAGCCATTGAAGATTGATTGTACTACGACCCGAATATTTATGAAAATTACAGGTAAGATTTTAATATTTTTTATTCCATTTTTATTTTCTCAGAAAGCATTTTCTCAGGATATTCACACTAAAAAAATGGATGATTATATCCGTTATATTCAGAAAAACGATTTAGATATAGGCTCTATTTCTGTCTTTCAGAAAGGAAAAAAAGTGTATTTTAAATCTTTTGGAAACATCGAAAAACAAAAAACAGACAGAAACACAACCTATCAGATTGGATCTGTTACCAAACTGTTTACAGCAGTATTAATTTTTAAAATGGTTGAGCAGCATAAAATATCCCTCAATGATCCGTTAAGTAAGTACTTTCCGGAAGTAAAAAATTCCGGTAAGATCACCATCAAAAATTTACTGGAACACTCCAGCGGCCTGAATAACTATGTAAAAAAAGATGAGAAAATAATCTGGCTCAAAGATCCCAGAACCGATCAGGAAATCATGCAGGAGATTACTGGTCAAAGGATTTTATTTTCACCTGATGAGAATGTCTTTTATTCCAATTCCGGATATTATCTGCTGGGAAAGATCATTGAAAAAGAATATGATAAAAATTACAGCGAAGTTTTGAAAGAACAGCTTACAAAACCCTTCCAGCTTTCCCAAACAAAATCGGCACTTGAAAATCCCAAACAAATTACGGGTTCTTATATTTTTGAACGTGACGTCTGGCAGCCAGCCAAAGATTTTTATTTTAAAAACATTGTAGGCGTTGGGGATATTTCTTCCAGCACCGAAAATTTAAACCGGTTTATCAATTTATTATTCAACTATAAAATTCTGTCAAAAGAAACTGTTGATATCATGAAACCCGTTATCGGAAAGGAAATCTACGGTAGAGGATTGATGACATTTAATTTTCATACTGTTGATTTTTACGGAAATACAGGCGGAACTTATGGAACAAATACTATCGTGATATTTGATGAGAAGACGGATACTTCTATCACCTTAATCATAAACGGAGAAAGATATCCAAGGAATGAATTCATAAAGGATATAGTAGATATCATATACAATAACACTATAAAATTTCCTGAGAACGCCGATAAAAACACCTATTAAAAAGATGACAGATTTTAAACTTTGGGAAGCAGAATTAAAAACAATTTGGGATCAATTGGGTGTAATTTCCAATGATGCTTTTATTGATAAAATTAAAATACATACAGATAAAATACCCAGTGATCAGCCAGGTGCCATTGCTGATTTTGAAAGGGCATGTGCTTTTGACTCAACCGGATTTGAGAAAAATGCGGAACCACTTTACAGATCGGCTTTAGAATCAGGTCTTACCGGACTGCGCAGAAGAAGAGCTAGAATCCAACTGGCCAGTACACTACGGAATAATGGCAAAATAGATGAAAGTATTGAGATCCTCAGGGAAGAAAAAGAGAACTACTCCGATGAACTGGATGATGCCGTCAATGCCTTTTTAGCGCTATCCCTTTCGTCAGCCAATCGTGATAAAGAGGCTCTGTCACTGGCTTTGGAATCACTGTCCGTACATTTACCGAGGTATAATAAGTCTGTATATAATTATTCTAAGCAAATTATTAAATAGAAATTTAAAATTTTGAAATAAAAAGAATGCTTCTATAAGTTTTAAGCAAAATTACCGTTCTCAGTTTAGAACTTTTACCCTAAAACTAATCCAATGAGTTCGAAGGAAATATTAATGATTCCTATTTTAAAAACTGACATGAAAAACATTCCTTTAGTCTTCATACTCCTTTTGCTGCTTTCCTGTGAAAGCGATAAAGAAAGACTTGCAAAAGTTGAAAAAGAATGTTCTGCTAAAACTGCCATTGATGGTTTTAATATTTCTTTCTTTGGGTATTTTCCAAAAGATGCAGATTCTGTTGGGATCACCATAAAAAGAGGGAATCAAATCATTAAAAATTACACCGATAAAATACCTGATGTTATTTCTGATTCTTTAAGAAATCAAAGAAATTATATATTAAAAAATGACCTGCTTTTAACCGATACTGTTTTTATAAAAATCAAAAATGAGCCCGTTAAAAAGATCTATGATTTCAAATACCTGGTCAGATCCCATTACACCATGATGAGTAAGGGCTGGGGTTGTGATTTCTATGAGATGAAAATTGACGGTAAAATCATCCAGAGTCCATCCGTAGATTTTACCGCTAAAAACTGGAAGATTATTGAAAAAAAAGACTTCCGTGATTATTATCATTTTTGATTGTATTCAAAATATCACGTCCATCTTCCACTTTTTTTCACTTTACAGATCTTTCCGTTCTGTTTCTTTTTGTAATTTAACACACCGGAAATATTTCCACTACCAAACACTTTATTATGAAAAGCAACGGCTATATAAAGACAAAGCTTTCTATTCTGTTATGCTTCATGTATTTCCTGTTCAATTCCTGTTCAGAACCTTCTCCGGCATCAAAGATTACAGATATTTCTGATCTAAAAGCAGAAATCGACATTTACCAAAAATTGACTGATGACAATGACAACAGTATATCCATTGTTCTCCATGATAGAAACGATAAAATCTTTGGAAATGACTCTGTGAATATATGGGTGAATGGTCAAAAAGCAGAATACAGAACCGTACAGGGCCTGTATTACATCAAAAATTATCTTTACCACACTGAAAAGGTATCCCCGGAAAATAATAAATACGAATTCCAAATTCAACTGGCTAACGGTAAAAAATTTTTTATGGCCAGCATTCCCTCTCTGAAAGAGAGCAGTTCGAGAAATATCATTTATAAAGAAGAAGCTCCCCTGACTTCGGACTTTACCATACAGTGGTCCGGTCTTTATGACGTTAATGTACTTTATCTCTCTAAAAGCGTTAAAATAATAACAAAAGAAGAAAGTAATGTAGAGACGTATGCGGAACAGACTGGGGATACGATAAAAATTGGCCCTTCAGGAAGTTATACCCTAAAAAAAGAAAAATTCTCCAAGCCCGGTGAAACGTTGAGTATCCTGAGTTTTGAATTCACGGCAGAGAAATCCGGAACAGTTAATCCTCAGCTGTTAAAAGGAAGTACGATTAATATCAACGGTAACCACGACGAACAGGTACACTTTAAATAATATTTTAAACTCCAACTTTATTTAATCATCAATTATGCAAAACACTAAGATCCAGGAAGAATGGTTCTCAAAAGGAGAACAATATGCAACAGAAATTAATGAAATGGTTGATTTCGGTGAAAAAAACGGCTGGGAAAACTGGAAAGGTAAAGAACCTGAAGATACAAGATCAAATCTTGCAGAAGCGGTTTTTAACCTTCTTAAAACAGCCAATCAGAATGGCGATACAGAAAGTTTCAGAGCAGATTTTCCTCCGGCACATACCCCAATCATTCCTTTATTTGAAAACAGATCACAAAGTATTGAACAGCTGCATTTTATTTCTGATCAGAAGATTGTCTTCATGACCGGAACTTCTTATGAAAAAAGACAGGCGTATTTGCTGGATCACGGTCAGGTGACAGCGCTTGACGAAAATATTCAGGCCATTGGAAAATCCAAACAGCGTCATGTGTTTGCCATTGCCAACTCTGAAAAAATATCAGTTTATCAGGATTGGGACGGAGAACTCATCAATGAATTTCAGCTTATGCAACCCCTAGAAGCAGGCATTACCGATCTTATCCCATTCAACGATGGAAGCAAAGTTCTTCTCGTTACATCATTCGGAATGTATCTGATCTCAAAAAAGGAAGAAAAACTGATTCATCCTATCAACGAAAACAACGAGGAAGACTGGACTCCTGATATTGACATGGAAAACGCCACAATCTCTAATGACAACTCATATATCGTGGTGGGTGATCAAAGTTATGATCACAGAATTCTAGATCCCGAAGGCCATACCGTAGGCTCTGTCGGAGCACAGTCATCCTACCCACATTTCTGTTTGTTTGCTAAAGACGACAGCCAGCTGATCACGAATTCCTGTCATTTTTATAATGGAATTACAATAGGGATCAATTCGGATAAATATATGGGTGCTGATATCGAAGCATATACAGAGAGTGATGATTACACGGTTATCGACGAGGAAATGAGAGTTTATGCAGGTACAGCTACAGAAGATTATTACATCCTCGGGGATGCTTACGGATATATTAAAGCATTTGATAAAAAAGGAAATAAATTGTGGCGGCATTTCCTAGGTTCCACAATTTCCGGTATGACGCTTTCTGATGATGGAAAAACACTTTGGGTTGGGGCTCATTCCGGTATTTTGCACCAACTTAAATTAGATCAGGGCCGCAGAGATACGCATACCATTGGTAATGGAAATCATTATGAAGAATTCAGGTTGCTGATCTGGAAGGATGAACCCCAGATCTGGAAATGGTAAAACCTTAAAAAACAAAAAAGACTTCCGTACAAACAGAAGTCTTTTTTATGATCCTTTTAATTTTTTATTAGTTTCACGGAATGTTTATCTCCTTTTTTAGTTTCAATCTGAATGGTATAGTTTCCTTTTTCCAGATACTGAACATCTATCCGGTCATTCAATTTTGAAGCTCCGGTCTGAACCATTTTACCTGATAGGTCATAAATCTTGAAATTAAAAGCATCATTTCCATACTTCTTGTTTTGTATAGTTAGAGTATTTCCCGCTGGATTGGGATATAGTGTAAACTTATTAGTCTGATCTTTATCCGGTACAGAATCCGTCCCTAAATAGGATGAATCTATAAACTTACACAAATATGACTTATCACCGGTGGTTACACTCCCTCCGCTATAGGCAAGAATAAGTGAGCCATTATTGGGATTGATCAGTTTATTAATATAATCGGCCCTGATTCCTGCAACAGGAGGTGGTAGCGTAGTCATAAATATCTGGAATCCACTGCTCGAACCTGTATAATCTATACTTCCGTTCGCGTTAAACCTTGTCATGAATAACTGTTCATTGATATTGGGTCCTCCGCTGAAGAACCTCGTTACACTTCCTATGACTACTATTTTAGAATTAGGCAGTACTGTTATCTGACTCAGCCTCAGACGGGGTGCATCTACAAAGAAATACTTAGATGTTTTTCCGTTATTGGCAAAACTTGAAACTAATGCTCCGTCCGAAATTTTAATTTTGGATAAAAAGAAGGTATCCGCCGCTGAGTACGACTGATGCAGACATAATATGGAATTGTCTGAATAGTTATACTCAAAACCTTTAATGACAGCTCCCTCAGGAGCTGTTATAAATAAAGTTCCGTTATTCCCAAATGTAGGATCATATGTACCATCCGATAATCTTCTTTCCATATAAGACTCGTTCAGACCTGTTAATGTATTCAATCGATATCCGGCCATGACCAGCTTTCCATCATTCTGAATATAAAACTTATAGCATGTGAAAGAAGGTAATGCTAATTTTCCATTGGTTCCAAAACCTGTATCAATCATTCCATCCGAATTAACTTTTGTCAGATAGTATCCATTATTAGAGGCATACAGGTAGCTATTGCCATAAGGATCTACAGCCATATCATATGCTGAACCATTTTGTCCCAATGACTGCGTTGTAAAACCATTAGTTCCAAAACTGGTATCCAAAGAACCGTCCATATTAATTCTTGTAACAAACAAATCATATAGACTATGGGTAGGCGTAGCATTGACCCTGCCATAAATAAGTATTTTACCATTGTGTAAAACAATTCTTTTGATTAATTCGCTTTTATCATATGCATTCGCCCCCATATCGTAGGTTTTCGTGCCAAAAACGGTATCCTGCATTCCATTTTGTTTCACTTTTTTAATACTGATGGAACCTGTTGAAGTGGCCGTAATAAATTGCCCATCCGGGAGCATGACAGCATCTGAAGTAGAATCAAAAGTATCAAAATTAGAATAACCGCCTGTTCCAAATGATGGATCCAAAGCCATGTTTTGTGCATTAAAAAAATGCATTAAAATCGAAAATAATACGAAATAGAGTTTTTTCATTACTAAAGTTCTTTGAATTTCTGAAAGTTTGCAAATATACAAACCTTTACGTAGCTAAACATCAGATATCTATTTTAATAAGGCTTTACTTTCTTCTATCATTCAAAGAAATCCATTCTCCTTCGATCGGCTTTTTGTACATTAGCCTTTTAATCACAAGCTGTACAGACAGCAAATCAATATATGAGTTATGGAAAAATACGCACAATCCTCAGACGGACAAAGCATTCATTATAAAGAAAGCGGACAGGGAAATCCTGCGATCCTATTCGTACACGGATGGCTTGGGAATGGAGAATGGTGGAACGCCCAGCAGGAATATTTCAACAATACATATCAAATCGTTCAAATGGACCTTGCAGGACACGGAAAATCTGACACGTCCAGAAAAGAATGGACAAGCGAATTATATGCAGATGACATCAAAGCGGTAGCCGAACAGATCAATTCAGAGGAAATCATTCTTGTAGGACACTCGATGTCCGGAGCTTATGTCCTGGAAGCCTCTTTAAAAATACCTAAAGTTAAAGCTCTTATTCTCATAGATACAATAAAGGATCTTGATGAAACTTTTAACGATGAACAGGCTGAGCAATATATGTTTGTACACTATCGTAATGATTTTAAAAATGCCGTTGAAAATATTTTGCCTCAATATCTTTTTGCAGAAAGTACTCCGGCTGATGTCAGAGAAAGGCTGCAGAATGAGTTTCTGCAAAACACATCAGAAAGGGCGATCGATCTCCTCAGACCTTTATACAAAAAAGATTTCAGGGAAACAGCTTCTAAAGTTACAGTACCAGTAAGAGCCATCAATTCAGATAATTTCCCCACCAACATTGAGAACAACAGAAAGTATTTAAAGGATTATAATTATCTTGAAATGGCAGGAACAGGTCATTATCCAATGCTGGAAAACCCTGAGACATTTAATCAGTTGCTTGAGCAGACTATTCAGGAAATTATCTAAATTATTCACGTTTATCTATTATCATGCTACATATTTCAACAGAAAAAGACAACCTCTCACGAAAAGAAAAAAGTGAAGAAATTCTCAAAAGAGAAGGTGTCAAAATCAATTTCAACCTTCCCCATATAGAAACGGAAGAGGAAACTACCCTGAGAACTTCTAAAGAAATTGCGCGAAGAGTAACTGTTCTCGCTGTTACCAATCTTATTGCCTTTGATTCTATCGATCCGGATGAAGCTATTGATTATCTTAAAGATGGTAATCTCTGGAATGATGTTACTCCTCTCGAAAAAGATTTCTTACATGATCCTACAGAGGACAAAAAATCTGAGGAAAGCTGGAAGTGTGAATGCATTTGGGTCCTATTGTGGGCATTGAAGAAAGTGGACACTCTGCCCTTTCCCAATGAGCTTTGTGACCTGAATGATGTTTCGTCTGAAAATTATCCTGTTGGGGGCGACAGTGATCCTAACGATTTCATTAATGCCGCGCATGAGGTCCGTTCAAAATCTGAAATCCTTGATGCAGCAGATCTGTATTACAGATATGACTGGGCCTGTGTAGATGCCCGTATCAACAACAGGGAAATGGAAACTATAGATCCCGGTATTGTGTATGAAAGGCATTACGCCCTGAACTGGCTGATCACTTATATGAATCAGGAATGGGATGATGTTTCATGTGATACCTAATCCGTTATTTAACCTGTTTTAAACAAATAATTCATTCCCAAAATTCCTTTATTCAAAGGAATTTTTCCCTGTCTCATTGTTTTTGGCTTGATGATCATTTTACATCTCAATAGTTTTGTCCTATATAATATAACAATACTATGAATAAAGAATTGATCTTTCTAAGAACGTTTGCTTTTGCGGCAGTAATAGGGATGGTTTTCCTGGCGGCATCAGCTTTTAAAACAAACGGAAATCAAAAATTCACGGAAATTGATGTCGAAAGAATCAATATCGTGGAAAAAGACGGAACGGTAAAAATGATCATTACCAATGTCGACCGGTTTCCCAATGGAACCGACAAAATAAATACCCGTCCGACGAATGAAAGCCGGAAAAAACGTTCCGGGATGTTGTTTTTTAATGAAGACGGTATCGAATGTGGCGGCTTTATCTATGACGGACAAAAAAAGGAAAACGGACACAGCTCAGGTTTATCATTAACGTATGATCAATACGACGGAGATCAGGTCATGCAGCTTTTAACTCAGGATTATACGAAAGGAGGCAAGCGGTTTGTCTCCAGCAGTCTTGCTTTCAATGACCGCCCTTCTGAAGAATCACAAATAAAAACTGCCGAAATTATGAAAGAGCTTGGTGAACTCCGAAAAAAAGATCCCAAAGCCATGCAGCAGAAGTATGACGACTATGTAAAGAAGAACCTGATAGGCGGTGCTCCAAGAATTATACTTGGAAAATCCAGAAGTGAAAACAACGGTCTGTTTTTATTTGACGATAAAGGAATGCCCAAAGCGATGTTCTATGTTGATAAAGAAAATAATGCAAAACTTGATTTTTATAATGACAAAGGAGAAGTCACCGCATCATTCCCTGATCATACGACAAAATAATTGAAGTGATCATCAGCCCTTTATTTGATGATAGGGCTGTTTTTGTATCATCTGAACAGAATATCTATGAGAAATATTTTGAATGAAATCCAGCAAAGCAAGTACTTCTTACTGTTTGTATTTTTATTTGGCTATGCACAATCTATACAGATCAGGCTTTTGGTAAGAAAAAAACTTGACTGGTATATTTTCACTCCGGAAGCAGCGGTGCTGTCTTTTATAAGTGCCGGAATTCTGTTTTTTGTGATGTACCTTTTTATCAAACACTGGCAGAAATCGGACACTTTCAGTACAGGAGAAGCACTAAAAATATTCAGCATCTCGATGCTGGTCTATTTATCCGTCATGAAGATATTGGGGCTGTGCATCTCACTGGCTTTTGACACTTTTGAAAGAAACTTTAATCAGGAAACCCTGATACTTTCGACGCTTTCCGAAATTATGGACACTTTTATCTATGGAAGCTTTTTTCTCGCTTTCTATTATTATAAAAAAAATAAAAAAAAACAAAAGCAGATCGAGGAATACAATCAGGCATTCTCTGAAACAAAAATCAACCAGCTCAAATCACAGCTTAATCCCCACTTTCTTTTCAATAACCTGAATGTTTTAGATCAGTTAATTGAAGAGGATAAATACAAAGCTTCTGATTTTCTGAATGAATTTGCTGAAATATACCGTTATGTACTTCAGGTTTCTGATAAAAGTCTGATCTCAATAGATGAAGAAATTTCTTTTGCAAAAAAATACTTCGGACTTATGCAGCATAAATATGGTAATGCCTATCTGCTGGAAATTCAAAACCAGAGTATAGAAGGCAATATCATACCACTTACCCTACAGCTGCTTTTGGAAAATGCCATTCAGCACAATCTGGGAACGGAAAAAAATCCTGTTCTGATCCGTATCTACGCAGATCAAACTCTTCTCGTATCCAATAATACCATTGTAAAAAGGAAAACAAAATCGACTTCCGGAAGGGCGTTGAAGAATCTGAAACAGCAATATACTCTTTTGGCCAACAAACAGTTTGAAATCATCCATACGGAAAATGAGTTTTCTGTAACTTTACCAATAATCCCATAGTAAGAAAAAATGATAAAAATTCTTATCGTTGAAGATGAAATCCCGGCAAGAAAAAAGCTCAGAAGATTTCTGGATGAGGTAAAAGAACCCATTTCCGTAGAAGCTGAAATAGATACCGTACAGGACGCTGTGAATTTTCTAAAAACAGCAGTTTCTATTGATCTTATCCTGTCAGACATTGAACTTTTGGATGGAAATGCATTTGATATTTATCGTGAAGTACAGGTTATCTGTCCCATTATCTTCACCACTGCCTACGACCGTTTTTGGATGGATGCTTTCGAAAGCAACGGCATTGAGTATCTGCTAAAACCTTTTTCACTGGAAAGATTTCAAAAAGCCTGGGATAAATTTCTGCTGCTGAGAAAAAATCAGTCTACCGATCATTCTCTGCTTTCAAAACTGGATCAGATCCTTGGAAATACGGCAGAAAAAAAATACAAGACAAGATTTTCCGTTCATACCAATCAGGGAATTTACTTTTTTGAGACTAAAGACATTCTGTTTTTTGAAGCTGATGAAGGTGTCGTTTTTGCTTTGGACAAAACAGGAAAAAAACATATGTTAAATGTATCTACTCTGAAAGAAATCGAAATCCAGCTTGATCCTATGGAGTTTTTCAGGATCAACCGAAGTGAGCTCGTGAACAAAAAGTTAATCGAAAGAATTGAACGCTATTCTAAAAATGCCTTAGCTTTAAAGATGGAGGGATTTGACAGGTATTTGATAACAAGCCAGAGCAATACCCGTCTCTTCCGGGAATGGATAGAAAAATAAATTTTGAACAGAACAGAACAGACAGCCCATGATACAACAGGAAATCATTGAAAAATTCAGCCGCCTTTCAGAAGGAAAACTCACCGCTCAGGAATGGCTGAGCTGGTTCTCTGATCATAAAGATGATGTGGAAAAAATATGTGGAAGAACTGCCTTTCTTAAAATAAAACCTAAGGAAAGTTTCAGCGGAGTCAGAAATCTGTACATCGGACAGCTTGGCGCTTTTGACTGGCTGAAATCTGTGAAAATAAATGTTGGCTTTTCTGATCTCTATAAAAAAGGGTGGGAAAGAGAATTTGATGATTTCTGTAAAGCGGAAAAACAAAAGCAAAAACAGCTTCAGAAAGAAGTTGAACATAAATTCGGATATCTAAAAAATACCTATCCAAAATTTTTCAGGCAATTAACTCAATCATATAGTGATTCTGATGTAATTGAAGCGGGCGTTCAACTGGAGGATATTCAGGATAAAGAAAAAGAACTATCTATACCGTTTCCTGAAGATCTGACCACATGGTATCAAAATGTATCCATCTTAAAGCTGGAAGGTATAGAAATCGATTTTCAGGAATTAAGTCCTGAATTGATTCAAAAAAAACAATATCTTATGCTCGGTGAATTTTGGATGTATGGTGATGGCGACCGGCTGCTGTACAATTTGGAAAATCAAAGTATTGCCGTTTTTGCCCATGAACATTCTCCTCCGAAAGTGATCAAAATTGCGAATTCACTGTCTGATTTTGTGGAAAAAAAGATCGTCACCTATTTGAAGGACTTCGAGTAAAAAACTATTTACCAAGTAGCATTGACCAATACTATCAAAAATCCCTTCTCCAATTCAAAAAACTTCCCGAAATTTGCAGTCTGTGCGTTAAATATAATCAATGAAATAAAATTTTAAATAAGAATATACAGTAAAACTTAGTATAAGTTTTCTTCGGGGCAGGGTGAAATTCCCTACCGGCGGTTACAGTCCGCGACTCCTTTCTTTTGAAGGGACTGATTTGGTGAAATTCCAAAACCGACAGTTAAAGTCTGGATGGGAGAAGAAAATGAAACGGCCAGTAAGATTCCTTACGGGTTTATTGTGCCGTATTTCATTTCCATGTACCGAAGACTATTTTAACTTTTAAAAGTAAAATAACATGGAAAAATTATTAGAACAATTTGGAGCAACCTCCACAGAACGTGTAGAAAATGCACTTTTAAAACTACAACAGGGAAAAGGAATTCTTTTAGTAGATGATGAAAACCGCGAAAACGAAGGGGATATCATCTTTCCCGCATCCACCATTACAGAAAAAGACATGGCCCTTTTGATCCGCGAATGCAGCGGTATCGTTTGTCTATGCATTTCGGAAGAAAAAAGCAGGCATCTCAATCTGCGTCCAATGGTGGAAACCAACAACTCTAAAAATCAAACAGCATTTACCATTTCAATCGAAGCCAAGGAAGGCGTTGAATCCGGAGTTTCTGCAAAAGACCGTGTAACAACGATCAGAACTGCTGTTGCACAAAATGCAGAGGCCGATCATATTGCAAGCCCGGGACATGTTTTCCCGCTTATTGCTAAAGAAGGTGGCGTGTTCGAAAGACGCGGTCATACGGAAGGCAGTGTAGATCTTGTGAAAATGGCTAATCTCGGTGACGATGCTGTTCTCTGCGAACTGACCAATGAAGACGGTTCTATGGCAAGGCTGCCGGAGATCGTTCAATTTGCGTCCTCAAAAGAGATGAGCGTGGTAACAATTGAAGATATCTATGCCTACCGCAAGATCATGAGCAACTAGAAAAAAAATATTTAACGCACTGAACAACCGTCCGATCATACCGGACGGTTATTTTTTTTAAATAATTCATTAAAAACAAGTTAACACAAAAACTAATATCTCTTTTTCTTTATCTTAGTAAAAATTTTGACCATGAAAAAAACATTACTTTTTATGCTGGGTATTTCCGGTGTACTTTCTGCGCAGATCACTTTGACCAAAGCAGCCAACGATCCCGTATCAGGTGATACCGCGAATAATTATACCGTTACAGGGACAGTAGATAATTCCGCTTTAGGAGCTAATGTCACATTTTCAAACGGAGGTCTGACACAGGGAACGGCATCCCCAACCGCTTATTCAACTCCTTCTGCTGCTGAGTTGACGACATTTCCGGGTTCTACGATTAAAATGATCAGCGGAGCTACTACCATTTTTTATAAATCATCTGCTTCGAAACTGGAAATTACAGGAGTCATTAATCCTGAAGCTACTTTGAATTTTGCTGTCGACAACGGCACTTATATGAATTATCCTACCGTTTTCGGAATTACACAAAATGACACCGCTAAAGGAAATTTCACCTCATCGGTGGCCAACGGACTTTTCAGCGGGAACATGATTACTGTTGCTGATGCTCACGGAACGCTGATCATTGGAGGCAAAACTTACACTAACGTACTGAGAGTAAAATTCAGCCAGAATTTCGGTTTATTTGCTCCTTTTGACATTACCTATTCCAATGCAATAGGAACTTTTACCAATACTGCATACGCTTACTACGACGCCTCGCACAGATATGCATTACTAACTTCAACAACCGGTAATATTTCAGTTCCTATACTGGGTATCAATCAGTCCACTTCCAGTGCTCTGGCTCTGAACGAAACATTTTTAGCCGTTACAGACACTGCGAGAAAAGAAAGTTTTGCTGTATACCCAAATCCTGCACAGGATTATATAGGGTTTAAAGGAAATATGGAAAAATATACGACTGCCAACATCTACAGTTTAGATGGAAAACTGATCAAAACAACAGATTTAAAGTCCGGAAAAGTACAGATCTCTGAGCTTCCGACAGCCAATTACTTTATACAGGTTTCCGGAAACGACACCAAAACAGAGACAGTGAAGTTTATAAAAAAATAAAACTGTCTATATAACAAGTAATCAAGCCCGTCCGGAATTTCTGAACGGGCTTGATATTTTAATGAATTATTTAATCTTAGAAAGTTGCAGCCGGCGCTGTTGAGTTATTTAGTTTTCTCTGTAAATCTGTTTTTTTACCTTTTGAAAAATCATAGCTTAATCCCAGAACAAGCATTGATTTATTATTCATAATCTGCCCTACCCTGGAATAATTAACCAAACTTTCTTTTAAGCTTTTTGTTTTGTATTCTGAAGGCATTCCAATCCAGTACATTCCTGTTGAGAACGTCCATTCTTTATGCTTATAACGGGCGAATACATGATTTTGATTTTCATTTATGACCAGAAACGCGCCACTAAGACTATATACGGGAATATTAATCTGATATTCCAGACTGAATGATTTATACTCTGAAGACAGCACAAAATTATTTCCTATATAATCATTCTTGATCAAAGCACCGTTGCTCGTTCTTACCGTTTCTGAAGTTGGGGAGATTACCGCTTTCAGTACCAATAAACTATTCCCAAACGGTTTATAAGAGCCTGTTAAAAAGGCTCCATACTGTTTTGAATTCTGAGCATTTTCGTAAGTCAGTGCATATCCACCTAATGCAGTACCCATCACATAAAACTGATTAATGGTGTGATTGGTATAATGGTAAAACAGATTCGCATTAAAATCGAAATGTTTATTATTGAATGAATAAATCAGATTATTGGTCCAGGTCTGCTGAGCAGTGAGAAAAGGATTTCCCCGCTGAACTATATTGGGGGCCAGTTGAACTACATTACTGCTTAAAGCAGCACTCCATGGACTTTTTGGTTTATAACTGCTTGTAAAACGTATACTTTGGTTATTCTTCAACTGATAACCCAAAACAAGCTTTGGAACGAAAGACCATTCATCAAAAGTATTTTCTGCACTTTTATTATGAATATTAATAAGTCCGGCTCCAATCCGGTAGTTAAACTTCTTTATTTTTCCGGCAAATTCAGAGTAGATATATTGCTCCAGATAATTCACACTATATTCGGAAAAGCCTGATAAATTCTGCAGATCATTAGAAATAGAAGTGTTAGAGACCCGATATCCAGATGAAAGTTTGCCGGTTTCAAAATCATGGGTATAAGCAAGTTCTCCTACAAATCCGGTTTGTTTTGCTTTCAGATTCATGTCATTATCAAATACAGATTGTCCCGAAGAAATAATCCACTCTTTAGCAAACTCAGAAGTATTGGTTGTAAAACGATTGGCTACAACATTTAAACTCAGTTCATCTTTTTTGCTTATATTTTTTGAAAAATATAAATCCAATGTAGGGGTTACATAATCTGATCCTCCATTTTTTAACATCTGATGCTCTTCAGAAAGGTCGTCTTTTGTGAACATACTCTGTCCGTTTCCTTTGAAAAAACTATTGAGAATATCCAAATTCAATTTCGCCTGAAATGCATAATTATCCGGAACCTGACGGGTGTAACGCAAAGCCAGATTTTGATACGTATATCCAAAATGATCTTTTCTCTCTTCATCCGAACGGTAATGCTCCCCTCCCAGGTGATAATCATAAATACTATGGACTATCCTGTTGCTATAATCTCTTAGATTAATAGAATATTCTAGACCGAAATCATTTTTCCCTTTTGTATAATTGGCATAGGCTGATCCGTTTACGAATCCTGTTGTAAGGCTACTGGTAAGATCTGCACCGAAAACATATCCTGTTTCGGAAGAGCGTGTTAACAGGTTGATAACAGTATCCGCTCTTGAAGCCCACCTTGCCGGTGGAATATCATAATATTCTACTTTGATAACTTCGCCTGGCTGAACACTACGGATCTGCATATCGGTTGCTTCAATTCCGTTGATCAAAAATAATGTAGTTCCTCCTTTGATACTCTTTAGCGTATTGGAAACAGGATCAAGCTGCAATTCCGGTAATGTCTTTAATAAATCTTTTGCATAACGGGCCTTTTCCAGTGCCTCTTTATCAAAAGTATAAACAGCCTTATCCGCAAATTGTTTTTTGCGTTGAGATTTCAGGATTACTTCCTGAATCTCCTCTGTTTTAGATTGCTCTACTGTATCTTTTTTCACATTATCCTGCGAGAGTACGAAAACTCCGCACAGAATAAACACTGAACATATCACTTTTTTCATATCAGAAATAGAATAACATTGATAAAGATAAAACAGCCCACATCTAAAATCTGTTACATTCTTTTAACTGAACTGAAAATCAAACATTTTTTCATGAAATCTTATTATGCTTTAAAAATTCCGTTTTATGAATATCTTAGCCATCTTTAAACATCCTGCATTGAAGAAATTTGTAACATTTATTTTTATTATTACAATCCTTCTTCCTATACTTATATACTGCTTACCGTAAGTCTCTACCTCCACAAATAAGATAACAGAAATAACAACGATACAACCATTTTAAAATTAAAAATCAATTCATATTGAAATATTATTAAGTTTCTGCCCAATTTTTGCTGATACTATTTCACACCACAAAATATGAAATCATGAAAAAGCTCCTCATTCTAATTCCCTGTTTCCTGTTTTCAAAAACAGAAGCACAGGAAGTCCAGGCTGTTCCTGCGGATAAAATGAATATCATTAAGACCAATGTTACAGCATATGCATTCAGAAATATCAATCTGTCTTACGAAAGAGCGATCACCCAATGGTTTTCTCTAAATGTAGGTTTTGGAACAATGACGCAGGGAAAAGTTCCTTTCATCAATGCTTTTTTGAAAGATGAAGATGAAAAAAGATTCCAGAATCTGAGAGTGAAAGCAACAAACTTTACCATTGAGCCCAGATTCTATATCGGAAAAGGCTACGGACAGGGATTTTACTTTGCACCCTATTACCGGTATTCTGATGTTTCATCCAATAGTTTTGATTTTTATTACGACTATGATGCCATCGATGGAAACACTTACCAGATCCCTCTCAAAGGCCAGGGAAGCACCAGTGGAAACAGTGGCGGACTGATGGTCGGGGTACAGTTCTTTCTAACCAGAAGCCAAAATCTGGTTCTTGATTTCTGGATCGCAGGAGCTCATTACGGAAAAGGAAAAGGAGATTTCACAATGACCAGCGATTATGTTCTTACCCCGGAAATGCAGGCACAGCTTAAAAAAGAAATTGAAAACCTGGATATTCCCTTTGTAGATTATACCGTAGAAACCAATGCCAGTGGCGCAAAAGTGAAAGTAGACGGTCCCTGGGCAGGATTCAGAAGTGGATTGTCCATCGGATACCGATTTTAAAAACCATGTTTTCTATATTGTAAAAACCGTTCTTTATAAGGACGGTTTATTTTTTTGATGAAATTTGTATCTTGGCCTCCGTTATTCCATGAAAAAATGATAGAACTTATACAGCAAAATAAATTTGAGGATTTCAAAGAAGCTTTAAAAAATTCTGAAGACCTTCAGATCCATGAGTATATTTACGATATATTAAATGATCAAAAGGTTGAAATTAATGATGAAAGTTTTTCTCCCTACGGTTACCAGATTGAATTTTTAGAAGGATTGCAGCTTTTTAAAGCTCTGGAAAAATCTGAAATCAGTCCGGATTATTTAAAACAGTTTTCAAACCTTTTAGTTCATCTCGCATTTTTAATGAGCGCCCATGTGCAGTCACTTGCGGGTGAAGCAATGAGCCAGGGAGCCTATCTTACCGACCTGGGACATGTATACCGATTCAAGGTTTATCCCGAAATCAGAGACGGAATTCAGGAATTCATGGATCTGCTTCAAACCAGACCCGATGAAGCAAAAGCAGTTGCTAATCTTGCTGCAGCGAAAGCAAAAGTCAGCAGCTCTATCGGCAATATCCTTGAAAAGCATGAAATAGGGGAAGATATGCTTCAGTTTGCAGAACATTTTCAAAACGTTGGAGAAACTGAAATGGCTGCCAGAATTTATCAGGGAATCATGAACGATTTCGAATGTGAATCTGTAAAATTGAGTTCCGGTATTATTCCGGAAGCAAGACACGTGGATGACAGAACGGAAAAAGAAATTGAAATATTCAGTAAAGCTAAAGCTAAGTTTGAAAAACTAACAGGACAAAAAGTGCAGGAACCTAACAGAGTCCACATTAAGGAAAACCAACAGCATCAGGATGTCGCAGAGTCAGTGGTACCAGCAGCTCCTTCACAACCACAGGAACCGTTACAGCCACAAAAACCAAACTCTTCTGAATCATCTACTCCACCCCAATCATCAAGACCTGGATTGTTAAACAAAATAAAAAGAATATTCGGTAAAAACTGATTCTTATATTGAGTACAATACATATGAACGCATCACCCATTACTACCGCCCAGAGAATCAAGGCTATTGTAGGCGGCTCTATCGGAAACCTCGTGGAATGGTACGACTGGTATGCTTATGCTGCTTTCGCCATTTACTTTTCCAATTCATTTTTTCCGGATTCTGATCAGAATGCCCAACTGATGAATACAGCAGGAATATTTGCTGTAGGCTTTTTGATGAGGCCTATCGGAGGCTGGATATTCGGAAGTATTGCCGATAAGGTAGGAAGAAAAAGAGCAATGACTCTTTCTGTACTGCTGATGTCTTTTGGTTCGCTTCTTATTGCTCTTACTCCAACGTACAAGACCATTGGAATTCTGGCACCTGCATTATTACTCATTGCCAGATTATTACAGGGATTAAGTGTCGGTGGAGAATATGGTGTTTCCGCAACCTACCTCAGCGAAATGGCATCTGAAAATCGCAGAGGTTTTTATTCCAGTTTCCAATATGTAACACTGATAGGCGGACAGCTGATCGCACTGGGTATTCAATTGATTTTACAGAAACTGATTTTAACAGAGACCCAGCTTGAAGAATGGGGCTGGAGAATTCCTTTCGTAATCGGAGCATTACTTTCTGTAATTGCCCTCTATTTAAGAGCCAATCTGCATGAAACAGAAGCTTTTGAAAATAAAAAAGAGGTTAGCGAAAAGAAAAAAGGTACTGTAGGAGAACTTCTAAAACATCCTAAAGCATTACTCACTGTAATTGGGCTGACGCTGGGAGGAACTTTAGCTTTTTATACCTATACGACCTATATGCAGAAGTTTCTGGTAAATACCGTTCATCTTACGAAAGAACAGTCTACCCTGATATCGTTTGTTTCATTATTTATATTTGCCTGTCTGCAGCCCGTCTTTGGAGCATTGTCCGATAAGATTGGAAGAAGGCCATTGCTGTTAGGTTTCGGGATTCTTGGTACACTCTTTACCGTTCCTCTTCTCACAGCTTTAAGTACCACAACTTCGATGTGGAGTGCATTTTTCCTGATTATGGCAGCTCTCATCATTGTGAGCGGTTATACCTCGATCAACGCCGTTGTAAAAGCTGAACTTTTCCCTTCTGAAATCAGGGCTCTGGGTGTAGGCCTTCCCTATGCGCTTACAGTGGCTATTTTCGGAGGAACTGCTGAATATATAGCTCTTTGGTTAAAAAAGGCTGGAATAGAACCCTATTTTTACTGGTATATCACCGGATGTATTTTATTTTCTCTCATCGTGTATGCAGGAATGAAGGACACCAAAGAAACTTCAGCTTTGGATAAAGATTAAAAGATCAGACCTTAAAAAATATGGCGCCGCAGATTCTCTGCAGCGCCATATTCTATTTTTAATGGTAAGCCTTTTTGAATTTTTCAATCATGCTATCCAGATTGTGACGCTGAACATATACGCTCTTCACATCCTGGTATCTTGGTGACTTGTAAAAAACCTCATGAAAATCCATGCTTCCGTTTCCTACTTTCACTACTTTCTGTACATCAATATTCAGTTTCTTCAGTTCGTCTTTGAAGACTTCAAATTCATCTTGTATATTATTCATTTATATCTTTGGATTTTAGTTAAAAAAATATTTTTTACACTTCATACCCTCTAATAATCTGGGGCATCGTCTAAATTTCTAATAAAATTAGTGAATTTTTCAATATAAACACCATCTATGAATCATTTTTTTATTCAATTTGATGATTTTATACAGATTTTACATTTTTTACCAAAAATCAAACAATCTCAAAACCATATAATTTTACAGAAGATCTATTTGAAAAGCCCGTTAATTCAGGAAAAAACATTGGCAAAATATTATTTTAGCAGATAATATAAAGTATTGAGAACATGCCATATTTCTATGTTATTATCAGGCTAATTATTGTGAAATATGTTGAAATTTCACAAGAACACAACGGTTTTTAAGAATATTCTCTTGTAAGATGTAAGAAAATCAAAAATTTCCAAGACAATAAAGAAACAGGAATCTATACTCAATGAATTAATCAATACATTTGAAGAAATTAACGGACAGTTAAAAAGCTGACGGATCCTGCAGCCATTAACGAATGTAAAATACAAGATATGAATAAGGGACACTGGGAAGAGGTATATAAAAATAAAAATCCGGACCAGGTAAGCTGGACACAGCAAAAACCACAAACCTCGCTGGATTTTATTGATTCTTTCGGATTGGGAAAGGATGCAAAAATTATTGATATTGGTGGCGGAGACAGCAATCTTGTTGATTTTTTAATAGACGAAGGATATCGTCACATTACCGTCCTTGACATTTCGGAAAAAGCTTTGGAAAAGGCAAAAACCAGATTAGGAGCTAAGGCAGAAAAAATAAACTGGATTGTTTCGGATATTACTGAATTCGAAACTGATGAAACCTATGACATCTGGCATGACAGGGCTGCATTTCATTTTCTGACAACGGATGAGCAGGTTTTAAAATACACCAGGATAGCACAAAGAAATACCACCGGTTTTATGATCATAGGAACTTTTTCCAAAAATGGTCCTGCAAAATGCAGTGGATTGGAGATCCGGCAGTATGATGATCACTCACTTGCAGCCAATTTTGAAAGGGATTTCGAAAAAATAAAATGCCTTACGGAAGATCATATCACGCCCTTTGACACCGCACAGAATTTTATATTTTGCAGTTTTAGAAAAAAGTGATTGCTTAACAGTGGACACAATTCATTATTTTAATTTCAGATCATATTTTTCTTTTGTAAGAGACAGACCAGCTTCAATGACGCTGGTCTTTATCACATACACACCTATTCATCAGTATTAATAGTGTTTATAAATAAATTCAATACAAAACATATCAATACCATAAATAAAACCACAACTTACTATTTATTTTATTTATTTTTAACTTACCTAAACCCATAAAAATAATATTATGAAAAAACTACTACTCATCATTGTTTCGGTGCTGACGTGTTCTGATTTTTATTCACAGAAGTTGGAATTTCAGGAATGTGGCACTGATGAATTGATGCGAAAACATTATGAAAAGTATCCCGAACAAAAGGCTCAGGATGATGCTTTTAATTTAGAGTTATCCCGGCTTATCAAAAGCGGAAAGTTTTCAAGTACTCTGAAAAAAAATCAGGTTTATGAAATTCCTGTTGTCGTTCATGTCGTAGGTGACGGAAGTGCTGTTGGAACAGTGAATAATAAATCGGATGCTGATATTATCGCATGGGTAAATTATACGAACGGTGTTTTCTCCGGAAGTTCATCCAGCGGAATGTCCGGAACAAGTTCTGTACTTCCCGTGAAATTTGTTTTTGCTAAAGTAGATCCCAGCTGCGCTCCAACTAACGGAATCAACAGAATCAATGCTTCTCATCTTCCGAAATATGTGAGCGGAGGGGTTAATAATGACAACACCACGAATGCAGTAACGGCTTCTGAAATCACTGCTCTTGGAATGTGGGATACCAGTAAATATTATAACATTTATGTCGTTAAAAAGCTGACTTCCAATTCAGGAGGTCTTAATGGATTTGCTTATTATCCGGGAGGCAGTAATGATTATTCTTTCATGTCTACAAGTGCTTCAGCCGTGAATGCACAGACTTTAGCTCATGAATTTGGACATGCGCTGGGTCTTCGCCATACGCATGAAGGATATAATGAATCCACAGGTGCATGTCCTGCCAATACCGACTGTACCCTGCAGGGAGATTTGGTATGCGATACCGAACCTATGAAAAGTCTATACCATTCTTCTGTACCCTATACCTGCCAGACAGGACAGATTAATCCGTGTACAAGCCAGACCTATGCTGGTGGAGAGAGAAATGTTATGGCTTATACATTCTGTTTTAGAAATCTGTTTACACAGGGACAGTCGGACAGAGCTACAGCTCAGCTCCTGCAATACAGACAGTCGCTGATCAACTCACCGGTAGCCTCTTCTGTGACTCCAAATAACACTTCTGTTTTAACAGCTGCCTGTACTCCAACCTCTATGACCAATCCGGGAAATTATAACATAGGAGTAACTTCAGTGAAATTTGCAGACATCAATAATTATTCATCCAACTATAAGCAGGCTTCTAATAATTTCTATGAAAACTTTACCGGAAATTACTGTTCCGGTGTTTCCAAAACCTCTATTCCGGCCAATATCGCAACCACACTGACTGTTGCACCCGGAACAAGTAATCCTCATATTATAAAGGCATACATTGATTATAATAATGACGGACAGTTCAATGAAACGACAGAGCTTGTCCTTAATCAAAGCGGAATCAGTAATGGTTCTGTTGCCACGGCATCGGTAACTCCGCCTGCAAATGCTGTCTCCAATACCGCTTTACGAATGAGAGTTATAGGTGAATTCAACGGAACAGCTGTTACGGCATGCTCTACTCCGAAATACGGACAGGTAGAAGATTATTCAGTAATCATTACACGCCAGAATTTACTGTCTGTTGAAAATACAGCTAAAGTAAATACGGCAGAAATCATTAAAGATGAAAATTCGGTCTATATAAAAAGTGATTTGAAAATTTCCTCCCTTCATATTTATGATGCTTCGGGAAGACTGCTTACCGGAAGAACAGATATAAAATCTTCCGAATTCAGATTTCCGGTGAATGAAAAGAATACGATTGTAACTGTAACAGCTGTTCTGGAAAATAGCAAAGTCGTCGTTAAAAAACTAAAATTTTAATCAACACATTCTAATAAAAAAGAGAGCCATATGGCTCTCTTTTTCTATGATATACACTCAATTGATTGATTTCTGTTCTTCTTCCAACTCTACTTCATGTCTCAGCTGTGCTTTGTAAAGTGTTGCGTAGTATCCGTTCTGATCAAGGAGTTCTAAATGTTTTCCTTCTTCTACAATTTTACCATGCTCCATGACAATGATTTTATCCGCTTTTTCAATCGTGGAAAGCCTGTGCGCAATAATGATTGATGTTCTGTTCTTCGTAATTTTTTCTGTGGCTCTCTGTATCAGTTTCTCACTTTCATGATCAATAGATGACGTCGCTTCATCCAGAATAAGAATTTTAGGATCTGATAAATAGGCCCTAAGAAAGGACAAAAGCTGTCTTTGTCCTAAAGAAATAGAGGAACCTCTTTCGCTTACCACAAAATCATAACCTCCCGGAAGCTGTTCGATAAACTGATCTACTTCAATTTCTTTGGCTCCTGCTTTTATTTTTTCCAAAGTAACGGTTTCGTCACCAAATGCAAGGTTTTCAAAGATACTTCCGTGGAAAAGGAATACATCCTGCAGCACCACACCGATATGACTTCTCAGATTGTAGAGTTCATAATCTTTCACATCCACATTATCAATCACGATCCTTCCGGAATTGATATCATAAAGTCTTGTAATAAGGCTGATGATCGTAGATTTTCCGGCACCCGTCGCTCCGACAATCGCTACCGTTTCTCCAGGATTTACTTTAAAATCAATCCCTTTCAGTACTTCCTGTTTGTCGTCGTAAGCAAAACGAACATTCTCAAATTCTATTTTTCCGTCAAAATGATCTTTCTTTACCGTACCTGTATTGGGCATTGCATAATCTTCATCCATCACGCCCAATACTCTTTCTGCCCCTACGATACCTCTCTGGATATTATTAAAACGGTCCGCAATCTGTCTTAACGGACGGATTAACATCGAAATATATTGAATAAATGCAATAACAACACCGGCACTGATGGTGATATACCCTCCATAAAACAGGATAAAACCAATGAATAGCGAAGAAATAAGTTCTACGACCGGGAAAAATAATGAGAAGATAAAAACTGTTCTCAATAAGGCACTTTTCAGCGTGATATTGATATCATCAAATTTTTTGAATTCAGCATCCTGCCTGTTGAATACCTGAATAATTGACATTCCCGTCAGTCTTTCCTGAACAAAAGAATTCTGATTAGCTGTCCATGTTCTTTCATCCCCAAAAGCTTTTTTCAGCCTTTTCTGGAAGAATCTGGTAATCATGACCATCAAAGGAAGGATTGCCAATGTAATATAACTCAGATGGACATTGGTATTGAACATCATCACCAGAACAAATACGATTCTAAGAATATCTCCGAAAACCATCAGAAAACCATCCGTATAGACCGTTGCAATGGTTTCTACATCACCAACAGCACGGGTAACGAGTTGTCCGATGGGAGTTTTGTCAAAAAATGCAGTTCTGAAATAAATTAGTTTTGCATACAGTCTCTCACGGATATCACGGATAACGTTCTGCGAAATATAATTTGAAAAGTAAACTAAGAAAAAGTTTAAAATAGTTTCTGCAAATACCAGACCTACCAGAATGTAGATATGCTTCATCATCAAGGCATTATCCTTCAGCCTGGTGATATCATTATCCACCACCTGCATGGTAAGATAAGGCCTGTAAGTAGAAACTATGGACAGTATGACGGAAATTATTAAAGTAAGGATGAACCAGGAACGGAATTTCATTCCAATAAAGAACAGCCTTTTAACAATCCCCCAGGTATCTTGTTTTTTCATTGTACGAATTGAAGAAAGAATTTAAAATTCTATGCAAAAATAAGACTTTATAATTTGACAGCCTTTACAAGTTCATCAAATCGTCATTGAAAATTTCAGATAACGGTTATTTACAATATGAATATACTAAGTTACCTTTAGACCACTTCTTTTAATCTCTGCCGAAGTTGGCTGAGACACTCAAAGTCAATCAATTTAACAGCTCCCGGTACCTTAGTAATGATTACAAATCCTTATCTCCTATTTTTTCAATTTCCAGAGAAGGTTTGCTGATCTGTTCTTTCATGAATTTCTTTTCAAGAAACTTGTAAACTCCATATACAGCTATAATTGAAATGATCCAGCTTATAATATTTATTAATGAAAAACCTGTATAACTGACCTCTTCGACGGAATACGGATCTGAAATTCCTTTATAGATCCCATAAGAAAAACCAAAGAACAGCTGGGTTCCCAGATATATAGCAATAGCCAGAATCCCGAAGTGCCATTTTGTTTTCCCAAACCTTTCTGCAAGTTGTGCGTAATATCTGTACGCTCCGATAAGAATAAAAATTGATAACATACTATGTGTTTTTAAATATTAAAAAATTCAGGTAAATTTTCAACAGGAAAATGCGTTCCTACTTTCTTTTCAAGATCAGAATAAGGATGGTACAACGATTGTGCAGATAATACAAGATATTGACACAATAAAAGTAATGCTACGGGTTTTTTCACGGAAATAGTCACCGACCGCTAAAATAGTATTTTTTTCCGTATACTGAACAAACAGAATAATATACAGCTCATTTGCAACTTTTATATTAATAAAAATCTCTTTTTTTAGGTGGACTGATTACAAAAAGGGGCTAGAATTCATACCCGACGTCTACAAGAAACAATCCGTGACCGGGGGCTGAAGTTCCTGCAGCATTGCGGTGCTTATCTTCAATGATTTTACGCAGATCCTCAGGTTTTATTTTACCACTTCCAATTTCTACCATGGTTCCTACGATGGCACGGACCATATTTCTGAGGAAACGGTTAGCAGAAACGGTAAACTTAAGTTCTGTACCATCCTGCTCCCATTCTGCTTTATACATTTGGCAGATATTGGTTTTGTTATCCGTTTTTAATTTGGCAAAGCTTGTAAAATCCTCATATTCGAAGAGAATTTTGCAGGCTTCATTCATTTTATGAATATCAAGAGGTCTTTTCCAGTGCTGCCATGCCGACTCCTGAGTGAATGGATTTTTTGAGAGAGAAATATAGTATTCATACGTTCGGTAGGTTGCATCAAAACGGGCATGAAAATCATCTTTTACCTGAAACATTCTTTTTATGGAAATGTCGGGTGGAAGAAAGCTGTTCAGTTTATAAGGAAGATTGATCACATCCACCTCTTTCGCGGTATCGAAATGGGCAAATATTTTTTTGGCATGAACACCGGTATCTGTTCTTCCGGCCCCCGTCGTTTTGATTTCTTCCCTTAATATAGTGGAAAGAGCTTTTTCCAGCTCTTCCTGTACAGAAATGGCGTCCGGCTGTATCTGATAACCGAAATAATTTTTCCCGTTGTAAGAAAATTCAATAAAGTATCTCAATGTATAAAAATAACTCTACAAAAATACTTTAATTTAATGAAATAATTATTGAAAAGTCTTTGAGAATATTACTGAAAATCCTTGTGAAAATTCCTATTTTTGCAAACGTATGAAAAGATGGTACCTTTATCCTTTTTCCCTTGGTTATCATTTGGTAACGGGTATCCGAAACACAATGTATGATCTGGGGGTTTTTAAGTCGACAAAATTCAAGACTCCGATAATCAATGTCGGTAACCTTTCTGTGGGCGGAAGCGGAAAATCGCCTATGGTGATGTATCTTGCCCAATACCTGTCCAAACATTACAGGACAGGAGTGCTTTCACGCGGGTACGGCAGAATGAGCAAGGGCTACGAAGTCACCAATTATGACAGCAACTATAAGGTTGTGGGTGATGAGGCCATGCAGCTTTTCGAGCGCTTCAAAAACCGTTTTGTGATTGCTGTTTCCGAAGAAAGAGTACCGGGCGCCAAAAAGGTGATTGATGATATGGATCTTGATGTACTTGTTCTCGATGATGCTTTACAGCACAGAGCGATCAAAGCAGGGTTCAATATTCTGATGACCGATTTCAATGATCCTTACTTTAAGGACCACCTACTTCCGGCCGGAGACTTAAGAGAATCCAGAAACGGTTCGAAAAGAGCAGATATCATCATGGTCAGCAAATGTCCTGACGAACTTACCGAAGAAACCAAGCGGTATTATATTTCAAGGATCAGACCTTCACACAACCAAAAAGTATTTTTCTCCTCCATCGGTTATGATGAAAATGTATATGGAAGAGACAAAATGCTTCCGGATAACAACCTGAATTATTATGACATCCTTCTGATTACAGGAATTGCCAATCCAAAACCCCTTATTGAGCATCTTGCGAAATTCTCACAACGGGTGAAGCATCTAAAATTCAGAGACCATCATAATTTCACAGATGATGATATTAAAAAAATCACTGCAGAGTATAAAAAATTAGGCGAATACAAACTGATCCTTACTACAGAAAAGGATTATGTACGTCTGAAAACTTTTGACTATCTTAGAGAAATTGTTTACTACTGGCCTATCAATGTCATCATTGATAAAAAGGAAGAATTCAACCAAATTATCTTAGATTATGTTAGAAAAAATTAAGCAGACCGCAGATTTCATTAAAAATATTATCAAAGAAACTCCGGACTTCGCGATCATTTTAGGATCGGGATTGGGTAAGCTGCAGGATGAAGTGGAAGCTATTCATATTTTGGAGTATCCGGAAATTCCCAACTTTCCGCAAACAACCGTGGCAGGTCATGGCGGAAAATTAATTTACGGAATTTTAGAAGGAAAAAAAGTTCTGATGATGAGCGGCCGCTTTCATTATTATGAGGGCCATTCTATGGAAACAGTCACTTTTCCGATAAGAGTTTTCCATCTTTTAGGTATCAAGAACCTTATCCTTTCCAATGCCTGCGGAGGGGTCAATCCAGACTACAGCGTTGCAGACATTGTTATCTTAAAAGATCATATCAATATGATGCCTGAACATCCGCTTCGTGGCAAAAATATAGACTCGTTCGGTCCCCGATTTGTGGATATGAGCGAACCTTATAACAAGAAAATGATTGCAGTAGCTGAAAAAGCGGCTATCGACAACCATATTAAAATCCATCAGGGAGTTTACGTAGCTTTACAGGGGCCAACCTTTGAAACACCCGCGGAATACGGTATGATTAAAGCTATCGGCGGCGATATGGTTGGAATGAGTACTGTTCCTGAAGTCATTGTTGCCAAACATATGGGAATGGATGCTTTCTGTATTTCCGTGATTACCGACCTTGGCGGACCGGATGTTGCTTTTGCGGTCTCTCATGAAGAAGTTCTGAATGCTGCCAACAAGGCTATGCCGAATGTAATCGCTGTAGTAAAAGGTCTGATCAAAAATTATCAGTAGATCTTTATAGAAATTTTCGATTTCATAAATTTTTCCTAATTCATAAAAATTCAATCATAAATTGCGCCTCATTGATTAGATTTGTATATGAAATTGAAAGCATGAAAAATTTAGCATTAATTTTTATGATCAGTATTTTTGGACTGAGTTCTGCACAGCAACAGCCCAAAGTACTTAAAACCAAATTTTCTAAAGAAGCTTTGGGACAGAAACTGGAGAATGAAGAAGGGAAAAACATTACTGTCCAGCAAATTCTGGATCAGCACAAAGGAAAAGTTTTGATCATTGATTTCTGGGCCGGATGGTGTATAGACTGTTTGAAAGCGCTTCCAAAAGCCGAAGAGCTTGAGAAAAATAATCCCAATGTAGATTTTGTATTCCTTTCACTTGAAAAATCTAAGGAAGGTTTTAACAAAAGTCTGGACAAATTCAATATGAAGGATAAAGACAACTACTGGTTTTCTTCCGGATGGAAAAATAATTTCAATAATTATATTGACCTCAACTGGATTCCAAGATATATGATCATAGATCAGAAGTCTTCTATCGCAAAATATTACGCCATTTCTCCCGAAGATCCGGAAATTCAGGAAACGATAAACCGTCTTTTAAAATAATGATTACAAGAGAAGCTACAGAACAGGATCTTAAAATCCTTTTAGAATTTGAACAGGGAATAGTCTTAGCAGAAAGACCTTTTAACAGCACCCTCATGGATGGAGAGATTCATTATTATGACCTGCTTCATTTGGTACAATCCGAAGATTCGTTAGTACTTGTCACAGAAGAAAATGATGAGATCATCGCATCCGGTTATGCAAAGATCAAAAGACCCGATAATAATTATTCTAATTTTGAAGAGTACGCCTATCTGGGTTTTATGTATGTAAAACCTGAACACAGAGGAAAGGGGGTCAACAAGCTGATTCTGGACGAACTGATCAGCTGGGCAAAGTCAAAAAACATTTCTGAAATAAGACTGGATGTCTATGCCCAAAACGAATCTGCCGTTAAAGCTTATGAAAAAGCAGGCTTTGAATCATTACTCGTGACGATGAGAATGAAAACATGATCAAAATTTAATTCAAAATAAATGAATCCATATCTTTGCGGTATGGATTCTTCTTTTCCCACCCGTAAAATTATTCATGTTGATATGGATGCATTTTATGCTTCTGTTGAGCAACATGATGATCCTTCACTCAAGGGGAAGCCTATTGCTGTAGGAGGAGAACACCGTGGTGTCGTTTCAGCGGCCAGTTATGAAGCCAGAAAGTACGGAGTGCGTTCTGCAATGCCGAGCAAAACAGCCAAGGAAAAGTGTCCGCACATTATTTTTGTTCCACCACGCTTTGCACGGTATAAAGAAATATCAAAACAGATCCGTGAAATTTTTCATGAATACACCGATCTGGTGGAGCCTTTGTCTCTTGACGAAGCATATCTGGACGTCACGGAAAATAAAAAAGATATAGAATCTGCCAATCAGATTGCCAGAGAAATCCGTCAGAAAATATTCGAACAGACCGGGCTTACTGCTTCTGCAGGGATTTCGGTTAATAAATTTCTCGCCAAAGTAGCTTCCGATATCAATAAACCCAACGGACAGAAAACCATTCATCCCGATAGAATTGAGGGTTTTCTTGAAGAGCTTCCTGTGGAAAAATTTTATGGTGTCGGAAAGGTTACGGCCAACAAAATGTTTAGTCTCGGAATTTATAAAGGAAAAGATTTAAAGAAAAAATCCCTTGAAGAACTTGTCAGGCTTTTCGGAAAATCAGGAGGCTATTATTATCATGTTGTACGCGGCATTCATCATTCTGAAGTAAAGCCGCACCGGATCCAGAAAAGTGTCGCTGTGGAAAGAACTTTTTTTGAAGATCTGTTTGACGATCAGGAAATCAACGAGAAACTGGACCATCTGAGTCAGGAGCTTCATCAGCGGCTCCAAAAAAATAATATTCTTGGAAGATCCCTAACTTTAAAAATTAAGTATAAAGATTTTTCTCTTTTTACAAGAAGCTTTACAAAAGAAGAATATTTTAATTCTCCTGAACAGTATTTTAATACCGGAAAAAAACTTTGGGAACTGAGACCTTTTGACAAACCGGTTCGATTACTGGGACTGTCGCTCTCCCACCTCAACACGGAAGAGAAAAAGCAGGTTTCTATTCAACTAAAAATCCCGTTCGAAGAGTTTGAAAATGAATAGGTGAAAATTTTTCACTATCTTGTAGGAAACCCACCAAATAAAAGCCTATGAACGCGACGATGATTCAATTTTTCCACTGGTATTCTGAAGGAAACGGAAAATTATGGAAGGAAGCAGAAGAACGGGCTGCCCATCTGGCAACATTAGGAATCACTTCGGTTTGGCTTCCGCCAGCCTATAAAGGTACGAATGGAGGCTACTCGGTAGGATATGATGCGTATGATCTGTATGACCTTGGAGAGTTTGATCAGAAAGGCAGCCTTCCCACAAAATACGGAACCCGGAATGACTATTTAAAAGCGATCAAAGCCTTAAAAGAACGGAATATAAATATTATTGTTGATATTGTTCTGGGACATAAGGCCGGTGGCGATGAGCTGGAAAAATTCAAAGCGGTAAAAGTAGATGAAAACAACAGGGAAAAAATCATTTCCGATGTCATCGAAATAGAATCCTATACCAAATTCACGTTTCCCGGAAGAGGAAAGAAATATTCTGATTTTGAATGGAACTTTACGTGTTTCAGTGGCGTAGATTATGCTGAAGGTATGGATTCCCATATTTTTAAAATACAGTCTGAATACGGTAACGACTGGGAAGAGATGATTGATGATGAGAAAGGAAATTACGATTACCTGATGTACAACGACATTGAGCACCGCAATCCTTTTGTACGTGAAGAACTCAACAGCTGGGCCGAGTGGTATTTTGACCTGACTGATTTTGACGGAGTAAGACTCGATGCTCTAAAACATATTTCATTTGATTTTTATAAGGAATGGCTGACGATGCTCCGCTCCAATTCAGGAAAGAATATTTTTGCTGTTGGAGAGTACTGGGCACCCGGACAGCTTAATCTGCTTCAAAAATACATTGAGGTGACTGAAGGCTGTATGAGCCTTTTTGACAGTTCGCTTCAGAATAATTTTCATACTGCATCCAATGAGGGTGGATCGTATGATCTGCGGAGGATTTTCGATGAAACGCTTACCCAGGCAGATCCTATGCATGCAGTAAGCCTTGTAGATAATCATGACACACAGCCTCTTCAGGACCTTGAAGCTCCGGTGGAAGCATGGTTTAAGCCATTAGCTTATGCGTTGATTCTCCTTCGTGAAAATGGATATCCGTGTGTATTTTATCCAGACCTGTATGGTGCTCATTATACTGACAAAGGTGGAGATGGAAATGACCAGGAAATTTTCTTACAGAAAGTAGACGGCATCGAAGAACTTCTTAAAGCCCGGAAAGATCATGCATATGGAGCGCAGAGGGATTATTTTGAAGATGCCAATTGTCTTGGCTGGGTCCGTGAAGGAGATGATGAATATTCCGGGTGTGCTGTGGTTCTCAGTAATAAAGAAGCTTACAGCAAGCCTATGGAAATGGGGAAACGCTATTCCGGCAAAAAATTCCATGATATGCTGAATAGAAGTAAGGATGAAGTAGTGATTGATGAGAACGGCTGGGGAAATTTTCCGGTTCCTGCCGGTAACGTCAGTGTATGGATTTCTGAGTAGTTGTAAGGATCAATAAAAAGCATACATGGCTAAAGATGTATATTGATGGCCCTGTATGCTTTAGTATTTTGCTGATGCTGTAGCTGGTCTGTTTAGCAGAATATATATCGGCAGTTCTGTATATTAATAGCCCATTCACAGCAATATCCTTCTTCGTTGGAGGTACAGCATACTCTGTCACGGATCGGTCCTGCTCCTTTTAAATTTTTGAGTTGCTCACGATTCAGTTTCTGAACATTTAAAAAAAGTTTCGTTTTCATAGTTAATGTATTTTAAGATTTGATTACCCAAATATAATAAAATATCAACCAAAATAGTAAAGACTAATCACAAATAAAGGATTTAACTTATTCATTCCTCAAATCAAGTATATTTTCTTATCTCAAGAATTTCTGGTCTTTCAGAAACATTGGAAACCTCTCCTGTTCTGGCAAATTCTGCCCATATTGCTCTCAGTTTTTTACCATTTTTGTGAATAAATTCCCAGGGAATATCTTTAAGCAGTCCCGCAGACTCCCAAGCTTCTTCATTTCCGAAAATAAGTGGGAGATCCATACAGTGTGCCGCTCCTATATGATTGTATTCCGGCTTTGAATGAATCCTGAAAAGATAAACATTCCCACCAGCCTCTGCGATGTTTCGTGCAAAATCCTCTGCAGGTTTTCCATAGATGAATTCGGTCGTTTTTCGTACGGCTTTATCCAAAATTTTCAAACCAAATCCTTTTCCGAAATATTTATTTAAAGCATCAGACGTTTTAAGGTAAAATGCAGTTTCATTATCATTCAGACCAATAAGGATATCGTATTTTCCGGCTGCTAATTTCCACTTCCCAACGGTTTCATTTTCCTCGCATAAGGGAGGAAATCCATATTGGGTTCCGAAAGGCATCGCTGCTTTCAGTCCATATTTGATGACAGCAGGTACGTGTTTTCTATATTCATCTGCTATTCTTAAAACATCTGTTTCATCTTTAAAAAATTCTGTTTTCTTCAGAAATTCTGCAGACATTTTATTCCGGCTATGGCGAAGACCCAAAGGAGCACTTTGGATGATCACTCTCTGAAACAAATCTTCTACCCCTTCCGAAATCATCAGATGGGCAATTGCATCACCTCCCGAGGACTGTCCTAAAAGAGTAATATTTGTTGGGTCACCGCCAAAATCAGTGATATAGTTCCTGATCCAATGTAAGGCTTCTATTAAATCAAACAGTCCCAAATTAGGTGGTCTTTTTTGATCTCCTCCCAAAAAACCGAAAATTCCCAGCCTGTAGGAAACCGTAACAACAATAATTTGCTGTTCTTTTACCCACTCACTGGGGTCAGAAGTTGGCAGATCTCCGCAGCCGATCTCGTGTGAACCTCCATGAATCCACACGACAACGGGAAGCTTTTCATTTTCTGTAAATTTGTCCGGGCGGATAACGGAAAGAAACTGTGTAGATTCATCGGGATGAAAATTTTCAATATGGGTAGGGCCGATCATTTTTTCCACCAGAGGGCTTATCGTCTGCGGGCATACCGGTGTTTTATCAGGAAATATAATTTCTGAATCTGAGGGCTGCTCTGGAACAGCTCTTTTGAATCTTTCTGAACGGGCATAACGGATGCTTTTGGCTTTGATGACGCCATCCTCCTTTAAGGCTATAATTTTCCCGAAAGAAGTCTGAAAAATGTGAGTTTTGGTGTGCTGAACTGTCATTTTAAAAACCGTGAAAAATTTTATCTATTAAAATTAATTTAGTTTTTTGAAATGAGAAAATTTATTGGGTATAAATTACTTTGTTGAATTTAAGTGTCAGCAACCTCAGCCATACGATATCAGCAAGACTATTGAAGCACCAATCTTCACCAATATTTATAGGTGAAATTGCAATGTTTATGAAACAATGCCACTATGTGAACGGTAGAAGAGTTAGTTTAAGGTTTTATATTCGCTTGGAGAAACTCCGACTTTAGCTTTGAATAATCTTGTAAAATGCTGTGGATACTTAAAACCTAAATCATAGGAAATTTCACTGATGGATTTTGACGGATTCAAGATCTGTTCTTTAGCAGCATCAATCAGTTTATTATGAATAAATTCCTGGGCTGAAATTCCTAATTCCTTCTTGATTAAATCTCCGAAATAATTGGCAGACAGATTAAGTTTTTCTGCAAAGTAATTGACCATCGGAAAACCTATATTTTTAGGATTATCAGATTTAAAATAATCATCCACCAGATTTTCAAATTTTCCAATGACACCCTGATTGATATGATCTCTGGTAATAAACTGGCGGTCGTAAAAACGCATGCAGTAATTTAAAAACAATTCAATATTATTAACGATCAGTGATTTACTGTGCTTATCAATGGACTGTTCGAGTTCAAGTTTGATGTTTTTAAAACATTCCAGAACAATTTCTCTTTCTTTTTCTGACAGATGAAGTGCTTCGTGGACATCATAAGAAAAGAAACTGTAGTCTTTGATATTTTTACCAAGATTGGTTCCTTTGATAAGATCGGGATGAAACAGCAAAGCATATCCTCCCGGCTGTATCGACTTCCCTTCATTGGTAACACCGCTTACCTGCCCGGGAGCGATAAATACAAGGGTTCCTTCCTGATAGTCGTAGCTGTGCTTTCCGTAGTGCATATCTCCACAGATGACATCCTTTAGAAAAACGGTATAAAAAGTATATGTCCGTTTGTACTGGCATATGGGATCAGATTTTGCAAAATCCACCACGCTTACCAGCGGATGAAGGGTTTCATGATTCACCATTTTATTGTAATCTGAAACGCTTTTCACTTTCTCAACTTCCTGATCTTCCATTGACTGTATTTTTAAACTTATTCAAAATTACCACTTTCCCACGTACCTTTTACAGGGTCTGTAAAATTGGTAAGTATTTCGGTAATCTGTATAAGTTGTGTTTATCTAAAAGTATCGACTTTTGTACTGTTATGAAAACATTTAATACAAACATTTTCCCTAAAGGAGAAAAAGCCCCTGAGGCTTATTTTTCGGGAGGAACAGCCTGGGTACAGATCTTAAAACCTAATGAAGATGACCTGAACTGCCAGATCGGAAACGTTATTTTCGAACCCGGATGCAGAAATAACTGGCATTCTCACGGTGGCGGACAGATTTTAATTGTAACTTCAGGAACAGGATTTTATCAGGAAAAAGGAAAGCCGGCACAGGTTTTACAGGCAGGAGATGTTGTGAATATTCTTCCTGATGTTATCCATTGGCATGGTGCAGGCCCTGACAGTGAATTCACACATATTGCCATTAATCCCAATACTCAAAATGGCATTGTGGAATGGATGGAACCTGTAACCGATGAAGAATACAAGAATTTATAACTGGAACTTACTAACTTAAATCAAATAAACCAATGAGCACATTAACAGTAAAAGCCTACGGAGCTGAGTCTACAACGGCAGACCTGAAAGAAATGAATATTGAAAGAAGAGAAACCACTCCAAAAGATGTAGAAATTGAAATTCTATACTGCGGAGTATGCCACTCTGACCTTCATACCGCAAGAAATGACTGGGGCGGATCTTTGTATCCTGTAGTTCCCGGACATGAAATTGTCGGCAGAATTACCCGTGTAGGAAGTGATGTATCCAAATTTAAAGTTGGTGACCTTGCTGCAGTAGGATGTATGGTAGACTCGTGCGGACACTGCGACAGCTGCAAACAGGACCTTGAGCAATATTGCTTAAACGGATTTACAGGAACCTACAACGGTAAAGACAAACATTTGGGTGGCCATACTTTTGGAGGATACTCTCAGAAAGTGGTTGTTGATGAACATTTCGTTTTAAGCGTACCTGAAAATTTGGATCTGGCCGCAGTAGCACCTCTTCTTTGTGCAGGTATTACAACATGGTCTCCATTAAGACACTGGAACGTAGGACCTGATTCTAAAGTCGCGGTTGTAGGACTAGGCGGACTGGGACATATGGCGATCAAATTAGCCAAAGGCCTGGGTGCTGAAGTTACTCTGTTCTCAAGAACTCCGGGAAAAACGGAAGATGCAAAACAACTGGGAGCTGATCACGTTGTGATTTCTACCGACGATTCACAAATGGACACCGTAAAAGGAAAATTTGATCTTATCATTGATACGGTTCCTTATGAGCATGACGTCAATCCTTATATGCAGACGCTTACCCTTAACGGAACTTTAGTTCTGGTAGGTTTTGTAGGTGAATTCAGCGAAACTGAGGTAAGTACCAGACCAATGATTTTCCAACGCCGTTCTGTAGCGGGATCTTTGATTGGCGGTATTGCTGAAACTCAGGAATTGCTTGATTTCTGTGGAAAGCATAATATCGTTTCAGATATTGAGCTGATCAAAATGGAGGATATCAACCATGCCTATGAAAGAATGCTTAAGAGCGATGTGAAATACCGTTTTGTCATTGATATGCAATCTTTGTAATGACTCGTATATTGTAATGGAAAGACTGTCTTTGGGCAGTCTTTTCTGTTTTAATATACTTCCCCATCGTGAATACATTTTACAAAGAAAATCATTTATACTCCCCTTTCATATCAAGGAACGCCCAGTCAGCTAAAGCAGCAATCACGGGGATCAGGCCGGTTCCTGCATTACTTAGTTTGTAGGTAACATGAGGTGGAACTACAGGTTTTGCGGTTCTGATGACCAGTCCGTCTGCTTCCAGCTGTTTCAGGTGCTGAATGAGTACTTTTTCGGTTACGGCAGGAATAGCGCGCTTAAGTTCGCTATATCTTTTATCACCGTTGGAGAGCTGATACAGAATAATCGGCTTCCAGTACCCCCCAATCTTTTCCATAACATAGGTAACCGGACACTTGTCCAGTGCATATTTTTTGTTCTGCTGAATGGTAGAGCTTTCTTTAATGGCTGTCATAATGATACATACTTTAGGGTAAGTACTTGTATAAAAGTAAGTACAAATATACCTTTGTTATCAGAATAAAAAAATATTTATTATGAAAATTATCATCACGGGTTCATTGGGAAATGTAGCAAAGCCTTTAACAGAGCAGTTAGCTGCAGAAGGACACGACATCACTGTTGTCAGCAGCAATGAATCAAAGGTCAACGAAATAGAATCAACAGGAGCTAAAGCTGCAATAGGTTCCATCACGGATTTAGATTTTTTAGTTAAAACTTTTGAAGGTGCTGATGCTGTTTTTGCGATGACACCTCCTAATATGGGTGGTGTAAATATTGTTGAAAATACAGTAAATGCAGGAAAAAACTATGCGGAAGCTGTTAAAATAAATAATGTCAAAAGACTGGTTATGCTAAGCAGTATCGGAGCAGAATCTCCGGTAGAAAACGGCCCTATTAAAAGTCTTCATCATATTGAAAAGCTGTATACCGAACTTGACAATACATCGGTGACTCTTCTGAGAGCTGGTTATTTTTATTTTAATTTCTTTAATGATATTCCATTGGTTAAAGGTGCAGGAATTATCGGAGGAAATTATTCCGCAGAAATAAGTATTCCGCTGGTTCACCCTAATGACATTGCTCAGGCGGCAGCTGAAGAACTGGTTAAGACTTCTGTCGGTAAAAACATCAGATATATTGTGAGCGATGTCCGGAAAGCAGCTGATTTTGCCAAAGTTTTTGGTGCAGCTATTGGAAAACCTGAACTCCCATGGGTAGAGTTTTCGGATGCGGATTCATTAAATGGAATGCTTCAGGCTGGACTTCCACAGGAAATGGCCGAGCTTTATACTGAAATGGGAAGAGGGGTGAGAACAGGTGTCGTACAGAAGGACTTTATTGAGCATGGATCTTCTGTTGATGGGAAGACGAAATTAGAAGAGTTTTCGAAAGAGTTTTCTGCTAAATTTAATTCTTAAAATTTTCAAATACTTTTGTTTTGAAATAAAAGAATCAAAAGTTCAAGACTGGAATCAGAAGCTAAAAATCCTCAACTCGCGCGAATTAAACGTGGGTTCTTCGACTCTAATTGTGTGTCGTGTACCGCATTTTTTTGCTATTAATTTCCAGCTTGTTGATTAACAGCTTTTCTATAAAACAGTTTCGGCGCACCTGCGGTGCGCCGAAACTTTATCTTTAAATCAATCGCTCAGTTAAGTGTTCAGCAAAAATTAAGTCTGAATCTTAAACTCAACCTATTGCTTCTCTTTCAATATTTCCTTTAAGACCTTCAATTTTCCATCAACAGGCTGCTCGATTTTCAAACCTAATATTTCTGTCACCAAAGGATACACGTTAACATTTGAAAATTCATCAACAACTATGTTGCTTTTAAATTCAGGTCCCCACGCATAGAAAGTAGCTTTCATTTCAGGGACAATTTTGGGATTGTAACCGTGTTTTCCTACAGATGTTTTTTTTCCTTTTTCCAGAAATATTTTCGGGGCTTTCGGAATCAGCAGGATCTGTCCTATTCTGTCATATCTATCATCTCTAGTGGCAAAATGCAGGTACTTAGGCAGTTTTTTATCGAGATAGACTTCGTAGTCATTTGTTTTGCCGGACTTCAGTTGTTTGTAAACTGCTTTAACCTCAGCAGGATTTTTGACATAAACTCTGAGAAGTGTCTGGGAATTATAATAATCAAATCTGTTTTTATCTAAAAGTACAGCTGGTATCTCCAATGGAGTTCCACCGTCTACTTTGATCATTCCATGGTCGGAAACAAAAATAAAGTTGACATTTTTTAATCCTAAATCCTTTACTTTCTGAACTAAATCCCCTATTGCCTGATCAATCAGGTGAACAGCCGTTTCTGTTTCGTGGGTATCAGGACCGTAATGATGTCCGCTTCCGTCTACTTCCGGAAAATACAGCGAAATAAAATGAGGTCTGGTTTCTACCGGAAGTTTCAGCCAGTTAACAACCTTTTCTACTTTTTCTGAAGGTTTAAATTTTTCGTGATAAGGATAATAATAAGAAGGTCTCATTCCCCCTGCATCACTCGCAGAGCCTACCCACATCAGGGAAGCTGAAACCATACCCTGTTTTTCTGCCAACGCCCAAAGGGGAGTTCCACCATACCAGCTTCCGTCTTCAGCATTTTTTTTATTGCTCATGGCATAGGTCTCTTTTCTTTTGTAATCATAGAAGAAATTATCGATCAAACCATGGTGGGAAGGGTAAAGTCCTGTGATCAGACTCCAGTGATTGGGAAAGGTAATGCTTGGGTAACTCGGGATCATTGCTTCAGCCTGAATGCCTTCAGATGATAATTTCAGTAAATTTTCCGCATTATATTTTTTAGCATAATCATAACGGAAACCGTCTGTGGAAATCATGATCACATAAGGCTTAGCCTGGGCTTCACTACTGTTGGTACGGCCGGGTATCACGACCTGAGCTGTATCTATATTGGTTTGCTGGGCATATATTGCCAGTGAAAAAAACAGCAGTACAATTTGTATTCCTCGCTTCATTATCAAATTTTTTGGCAAAGTTACGGCCTATCCCTGTGCAGGAAAAGTTTCTGAGATTAAAAGTATATTAAAACAGATTACATTTTTAAATTTCCTTTTCCATTTCAAACTGCGACACCCTGTTTTCAAGGCCGGCTGCAGTTTTCAGAAAAGCAGCAGTATGCTCTGATGTATCCTCAGCATTATTAACAGAGACCGTCTGCCCTTCAAATAGATGCCCGACCCTTCTGAAAAGCTCTGCTCCAACTCCCTGTTTTCTATATTTTTTATCGACAGCAATCTGATAGACTTTTCTTGCTTTGGGGTTGTAGATTACATATCCCACCAACAGTCCGTTTACATAGGCTCCCAGAATCCTGCATTCTTTTCTGATTTTGCCAAGAACGGGTACTGAACTCTGCCATGATGGCTCTATATCCCAAAAAGACTGAAACAGGTCCCACTGAAAATCTTCCATATCCTTTATTTCTACTTCAGGATTCTGTTTTTCAACATTCACAATTCCATTAAAACAGAGAAGTTTCCTCATGATCTTGAATCCCAAATTTTCATAGGCTCTTATAGCCGGATCATTTCCCACAATTACTTCGAGAATCAGGATATCTGCTTTTCTTTCTTTAAATACCGGAAGCATCGCATCGTACATTTTTCTTACCAGCCCATGCCCTCTGAATTCAGGAATAATGCCGGTTCCTGCATTATAAATACTTCGTTTTCCATTTTCCTCCTTTTCTGCACTTAGAATAAACCCCACCAGCTTTTCTGATTCGAATGTACCTGCGGAAAGTTCCATGTCAATACCCTCTGCCTCGATTTTTAATTCAAGCTGTTCCAGCGAAAGGTGAAAGGGAACGACGTAATCTGAAAAAGACCTGTTAAACACAGATAAGAGTTCTTCTGTAGTAATATTTTTTAAATTTCTGATTTCCATACATTAATTTTAACTGTTCAATATTTACCAAATAAATGATTACCATTTGCGATCAAGATCTTCTTTCCAGTCATAGGGTAAAAGTTCTTTTAAGGTTAAGAATATTCCGTTCTTCACCTCAACTATTGCATTGAGATTTTCTTTAGACAACTGGCTCATCAGTTCTCTGCATCTTCCACATGGAGGAACTGCATTGCCGTCATTGCCAACTGCTACCACCGCTTTAATATGTGACTCTCCATGTTTCAACATTTCAGCCACCGCACTGTGTTCTGCACAGAACCCCATAGAACATACGGTATCAATGCTGATTCCTGTAAACACATTTCCTTTGGCTGTTTCTATCGCTGCTGCCACGCCTCCGTATTCTATAAAGTCATTAAGAACAGTTGCCTTTGCGAACTGATGTGCTATTTCTTTTAAATCTTTTCTCATATTGATTGTGATAGGGTATAAAAAATTATTGACCGGATTGCAATTCTTTTTCGATGGTGTACTGCTTAGCAACAAAGATATAAAAACCATTACCCCTCTTCAGCAGACAGCCCTGTTAAAATTGCGGCGTATATAGCAAATGCCTCTGAAAACAGAGGCATTTACAAGAGCTTTTTTAAGTGTATGTTAATTTATTCTTTGATCAGCTTTTCATAAGAAAGGCTCCCGTCTTTTAAGGTGATCTCCAAATAGTAAATTCCCGGCTTCAGATCTCTGACCTCTATGGTTTCTCCGTCAGGCTGCACGGTTCTGATCTTTCTGCCTGCAGTTTCATAAATATCGATAGATTTTATTTTATCTGCATTTTTAAAGCTCACTCTTTCTTTGGCAGGATTTGGATAAAGACCCACTTTCTTGCTTTCTGCAACAGTCTCACTTGTACCCAGTACGCCTCTCGTAAGTGCAGCATATCCTCTGGCTGCGTTATGGTAACCTAATAACTGATTCCCTGCTCTTCGGGCATAGAATACATTGATGGTGGAAGCGTCATTGGTAAACACATGATCTCCTGCTCCCCCGGTAAGGCTTCTGGTTGCCACGACGGTTCTTGTAGTTCCAGAAATATTATCAGTGGTAACGGTCCAGTCCTGTACAGGATCTGCCGGCGGAGTCGTCATTCCAATAAAAGTAAAATCTCTGCTGGCAGAATTTGAATTGTAGATAAATCCATCTGATCCGTTGGCCATTCCGCCTGTATCTGCTCCGTTTCCTCCAAAACCTATTCCCAGCATCGAATTGCTGTCACCGGTTAAAGTAAGGGTCACCTGAGTAGCCGTTGTTACAATCTTTACGGTCATGCCGGCAGCCGGAAGATTGACCGTTCCTGTCGAAAACTGTGCCCATACCAGATTGGCAAGAGCTAAACTGAATGTTAGTAAAACTTTTTTCATTTTAATTTTTTAGTAGGTTGATGATGTCTTTGTTGTTGGTCTGTAATGCATATTCAAAAGGGGTCATTCCCATTGAATCTTTTTTAGATTGATCTGCTTTGTGTTTAATCAGCAGCTCTGTCAGCTCTCTATTCCCGAATTTCACGGCCCAAAAAAGGGGTGTGGCTCCGGTAGAATCTGTGATATTGGGATCGGCATTTTTATTTAATAAATAGGTTACCAGATCTTTATTATATTTTACAGAAAGTCCTGCTAGTGCGGTTCCTTCCTGACTTTTATAATTGATATCTTTTACGTTATCCATTAAAAATTTAGCAACTTCCACGTTCCCTCTGTAACAGGCCAGGATAAGCGGTGAAAAGCCGTTCTCATTGGTTTTGTTGATGATATCAGGATCCTGTTTCATGAGATCTTTCACTTCAGCTACTGTTCCGGTTCTGGCAATATCAAATATGGACTTTGCCTTTTCCTGAGCGGTCATGAAAGAAAGGGTCATGAATATACTTATGATGAAGATGACATTTCTCATTGCTTTACCATTACATAGTTATATTCCACTTTTACATTTTCCGCGACTTTTTTGGTTACCATTTTGGGAATAGTCACGTTGTGATCTACAGGTCTGGCCATAAAACTTCCCTGCATATAAATCTTGCCATCTTTGGCATAAACGGAAGCTGCAGAGGAAACGGCTTTATCTACTCCATGAAAATTAAGGGTTCCCTGAACGGTATATTTCTGCGGAGAAGTACTCAGTTTCGTTTTGTCGAAATTGATGATCTTGCCCTTAAAGGTAGCTTTCGGATATTTTGCGGTTTCTGCGTAGCTTTCATTGAAATGTTCTTCCATTAATTTGGTTTTAAAATGGAAGTTCTTCACGACTGAAACAGAGGCCATTTCTCCGCTGTCGGCATTCAGAATCACGACATTATTATCATCTTTCGCGTACACATCTTCAAAAAGCGGTACGGATGCTTCAAAGGTTACACTGCCTGTTTTGGAACTGTATTTCTGGGCAGAAGCAAAGCCTGAGAAAAACAATACGGCACTCATTAATACTAATCTTTTCATATCCAATATTTTTTAATTTTCAGTAAGCCCGTCGGCTTTCCATTTGATGAAGGTGTTGATTTGGGTCTGTGAAAGGGATCCGCCCTGAGGCATTTTTTGCAGGTCACCATTGGCTCTCTGTATCCGGTCCAGAATGCCTTCGATGTTATTTTTAACATCTGTGTAAGTCGTCAATGGTTTAAAGCTTCCTGCTCCATGGCAGCCGAGGCAGTTATTATCCACAATAGTTTTCACTTCAGTATTGTATCTCACAGGTACCGTAATGGGTGTATTATCCGAAATCTCTTCATAGGTCCTGCTGTCACAGGCAATTAACAAAACTGCTGATGACCATAAGTACATTATCTTTTTCATTTTAAAAAACTCTGTAAAGGTTAAACCCAAAAAATATCTGTCCCTTTCCCCATTTTCCTACTGCATTGGAGAGATAGCCGATATCCGAATTGATCTGGGAGTTGGAAAATAAAAGCTGGAACACATGTCCCCCGGTTTCTATATCCATGCCTAAAGACAAAGGATTTTTATAGAAACTGTGATTGTCAAAATTCACAAAATATTCTGCGTTGATCGAAATTCTTTTGGAAATTTTATAACGTCCTCCCAATCCTGTCAGAAACTGGTTTTTGTCTTCAATGGCAGGATCATAAAGATTTTTATGAATGAATGAAGGCGTGAACTGTAATGAAAACTTATCATTGAATCTTCTTGAAATCAAAGCCTGGGTAAGGTAAGAAAGTCTGTCACCGAATTTGAGATAAGGATAATTGTCTTTATCCAGATCTGTATTCAAAGCCATCACATTATAGCCTACGATATCGACAGGACTGGTTTCGGTCTGCTTTATAAGTTTATACTTGACGGCGCCTTCGAATGTTTTCAGATTGGTTTCTCTGGAAAGGCTGACTGAAATTCCGTCAGTAACTCCGTAGATCACCCCCAGCTTGGTGGATGCATCATCAAGACCGAAAAAGTTTTTGAATCCGGTGCTGATATCCCCGAAACGATGGGCTACAACGATATACCATTCCTTTTTTGCAGAAAGTTTTGTGGACTGTCCTGTGACAATCTGCAGGGCTTTAAATGCAGGTTGTGATACTTCCGGATTAGTTTTGAGTGTGTCAATATCTTTCAACAGATCCTCCTGCGCTGAGGCAAGACCTGAGGCCAATACCGACAAAAATAAGAGAGTTTTTGTCATATACAATTTGAATTAAATTATGATATGACAAACTTATTGAGTTATAAAGTCAAAAATGTGTGATAAAAGTCACCGGACAAATTGTTTTTATCAATGATAAATATAAAATGATTAAAACATGATATGTTACACTGATCTAACATTTTCATTTACAGGAATTTTGATCCCTTCTTTGGTCTGAACAATTTCCCCTTCATTTTCAATTTTTTTCAAAACTCTGCTGACTACTTCTCTTGAAGTTCCCAAATTATTGGCTATTTCCCTATGAGTAATTTTGAGAGGATTATTTCCGGTTACCAAAATCTGCTGTTTTATATAATTCAAAACCCTTTTATCCAGTCTGTGAAATACAGCGTCATTCACCATGTTCATAACGTCAGAGAAGCGTTTATCATATTCATGGTAGAATACTCTGTTGATCTCCGGAAAGCGAATCAGCCATTCATGGATGACAGGGATTGGTATTAGCATCACTTCTGACTCTTCTTCAGCAACCGCATAGACTCTGCTGGTATAATCTGTAAAGATCGACGAGAAGGTCATCAAACAGCTGTCGCTGGGCCTTATATAATAGTAAATAAGTTCTCTCCCATCATTAAGAGTAAAAACTCTTATAGAGCCTTTAAGCAGAAAAGGGACATACTTATTTTTTTGTCCTTCTCTGATAATTTCGGTTTTTGCCTTTATATATGTTATAACGGCATTTGCATGAAGTTCGTTTAAAAAATTTTCACCTAAAAACCCAAATTTATTTAGAATAAATTTATCATTAACCATATCTGCTTATCATTTTCAAACAAATATATAAAATTGAAGGATTTGCATACCATAAAAACAACATTAAGTGATTATCCTTATTTAAAATTTAACAATCTATTAATTTGTCAGTATTTTTTCAATCAAAATGGTTTTAAATGTTTAAAATATTAAATAAAGAATCTTAATGTCTGTGAGAATTTAATTGTAGTAAAAACATATTCGCAGTTTTTTCACCTTATATGTTTGTATGATTGGGCTGTAAAATTCTGTGATCCGTTGACTTTAAATTTATATAGCATTGATGTCATAAAAAAATGCCCCGGTAAAACCGGGGCATTCTTATGTATTGTAAGAAAAATCTTATGCTTGTACGTTGTTACCTCCTAATACGAAAGGCTCAACTTCTTTGATTTCTCCAAATTGCTGCTCATAGTTAGCAATGTTTTGTTGAAGAGCAGATAATACTCTTTTAGCGTGAAGTGGAGCAAGAATGATTCTTGATCTTACTTTAGCCTGCTGTACCCCCGGCATTAACTGGATGAAATCTACTACGAACTCAGATGGAGAGTGGTTTACCAATGCTAAGTTAGCATAAACTCCAGCAGCTACCATTTCGTTCAATTCGATGTTGATGTTTCCGTCTTGTGGATTTTGATTGTTGTCCATTGTTATAAAATATGTTTTTAAAATTCGAAATTTGAGATTGTGAAAATATAAAAATAAATCCAAACCTCAAATTTCAAATCATTAATTTTAGTTAAGGTCTTCGAATTCTTTCTTAGAACCTACAATTACATTCTGATATTCTTTAAGACCTGTACCTGCAGGAATTCTGTGTCCTACAATTACATTTTCTTTAAGACCACTTAAGAAGTCAACTTTACCAGCTACTGCTGCTTCGTTAAGAACTTTAGTAGTTTCCTGGAACGATGCTGCAGACATGAATGACTTAGTCTGAAGAGCCGCTCTTGTAATCCCCTGTAGTACAGGCGTTGCTGTAGCAGGAAGTGCTTCTCTTACTTCAACCAAGGCTTGATCTTCACGCTTCAGTTTAGAGTTTTCGTCTCTTAATTCTCTTGCTGTAATCATCTGACCTGGTTTGAATTCTTTAGAATCACCAGCTTCCACAACTACTTTAAGACCGAATACTCTGTTGTTTTCTTCCAGGAAGTCAAACTTATGCTCAAGAGCTCCTTCAAGGAACTGAGTATCACCTCCATCTACGATTGATACTTTGGTCATCATCTGTCTTACGATGATTTCGAAGTGCTTATCGTCGATTTTTACCCCCTGAAGACGGTAAACTTCCTGAATCTCATTTACAAGATATTCCTGAACCGCCGTTGGACCTTTGATTCTTAAGATATCATCCGGTGTAATAGAACCGTCAGAAAGTGGTGCTCCTGCTCTTACGAAGTCATTCTCCTGAACAAGGATCTGGTTGGAAAGTTTTACAAGGTAAATCTTTCTTTCACCAGTTTTAGCTTCTACGATCAATTCACGGTTACCTCTCTTAATTTTTCCGTAAGAAACTACCCCGTCGATTTCAGTAACAACCGCTGGGTTTGAAGGGTTTCTTGCTTCGAATAGTTCGGTAACTCTCGGAAGACCTCCGGTGATATCCCCTGCTTTTGCAGATTTTCTTGGGATCTTGATCAAGACTTTACCAGCCTTAATTTTTTCACCATCGTTTACCATTAAGTGGGCTCCTACCGGTAAGTTGTATGCTTTCTGCTCAACTCCTTTAGAATCTACCACCTTCAGAGTAGGTACGGCTTTCTTATTTCTAGATTCAGAGATTACTTTCTCTTCAAATCCTGTCTGTTCGTCAATTTCAAGCTGGAATGAGATACCCTGGATAATGTCTTCATATTCAACCTTACCTGCAGTTTCTGCAATGATTACCGCGTTATACGGATCCCACTTACAGATCACATCTCCTTTCTTCACTTTATCACCAGGCTTCACTGCTAATTCAGAACCGTAAGGTACGTTAGCAATCATCAATGGTGTTCTGGTTTCGTTATCCGCTACCAATCTGAATTCTGTTGAACGTGAAACAACTACCTCAGCAGTTTTACCGTTTTCATCTTCAGAAGTAATTGTTCTTACTTCGTCCATTTCAACGATACCGTCTCTTCTTGCAACGATAGATGGGTTTTCTGATACGTTACCTGCAGTACCCCCTTGGTGGAAGGTTCTCAACGTAAGCTGAGTACCTGGTTCCCCAATTGACTGTGCACCAATAACTCCTACTGCTTCACCCATGTGGATCATCTTACCAGTTGCCAGGTTTCTACCGTAACACTTCGCACAGATTCCTTTCTTGGTTTCACAAGTAAGTGGAGAACGAACTTCTACAGATTCTAAACCTGCTCCTTCGATTCTCTTAGCTAATACTTCATTAATTACCTGATCTGCTTCAGCGATTAATTCATCTGATTCCGGATCATAGATGTTATGAAGAGAAACTCTACCTAAGATTCTTTCAGAGATTTTTTCAACAATCTCGTCATTTTTCTTAAGTGCAGTTACTTCAGTACCTCTTAAAGTACCACAGTCGTCTTCAGTAACGATAACGTCCTGAGCAACGTCTACCAATCTTCTGGTAAGGTAACCAGCATCGGCAGTTTTAAGTGCGGTATCCGCAAGACCCTTACGGGCACCGTGGGTAGAGATAAAGTACTCCAGGATCGAAAGACCTTCCTTAAAGTTTGCAAGGATCGGGTTTTCGATGATCTCCGCACCGGTAGAACCAGCTTTCTGCGGTTTTGCCATCAAACCTCTCATCCCTGATAACTGACGGATCTGTTCTTTAGAACCCCTCGCTCCAGAGTCAAGCATCATATATACAGAGTTGAATCCACCTTGGTCAGATTTCATTCTGCTCATAATCATTTCAGTTAATCCTGCGTTGGTATTTGTCCAAACGTCGATTACCTGGTTATAACGTTCTGTATCTGTAATTAGACCCATGTTATAGTTGGCTCTAATCTCATCAACAGTTTCAATTGATGTAGCGATCATCTTTTTCTTCTCAACAGGAACTACAATATCCCCAAGTGAGAATGAAAGACCTCCTTTGAATGCGTTTGAATACCCTAAGTCCTTCATTGCATCAAGGAACTTCACTGTTGTAGGGAAATCAGTATCCGCTAAAACTCTACCAATAATGTTTCTCAGTGATTTCTTCGTCAATAGTTCATTAACGTATCCTGACTGTTTTGGTACAATTTGGTTGAATAGGATTCTACCTAAAGAAGTTTCGATAAGTCTTGTTACCAATTCTCCGTCTTCTTTAACCGGCAGTCTACATCTTACTTTAGCATTTAAAGATACTCTTCCTTCAGCGTAAGCGATTTCCGCTTCTTCCGGAGAATAGAATGCAAGGCCTTCACCTTTCACTTTCATATCTTCTGTAGAGCTCAGTTCTTTAGTCATGAAATACAGACCAAGTACCATGTCCTGAGAAGGTACAGTAATAGGAGAACCGTTTGCAGGGTTCAAGATGTTCTGAGAACCAAGCATCAATAACTGAGCTTCAAGGATTGCCTCAGGGCCTAACGGCAAGTGTACTGCCATCTGGTCACCATCGAAATCGGCGTTGAATGCTGTTGTTACCAACGGGTGAAGCTGGATTGCTTTACCTTCGATCATCTTAGGCTGGAATGCCTGAATACCCAGTCTGTGAAGGGTAGGTGCTCTGTTCAGTAGAACAGGGTGACCTTTCATCACGTTTTCAAGGATATCATATACTACAGGCTCTTTTCTGTCGATGATTCTCTTTGCAGATTTCACAGTTTTTACAATACCTCTTTCGATCAGTTTTCTGATGATGAACGGTTTGTAAAGTTCTGCTGCCATATCTTTAGGAATACCACATTCGTGAAGCTGTAAGTTTGGACCTACAACAATTACGGAACGTGCAGAGTAGTCTACCCTTTTCCCTAGTAAGTTCTGACGGAAACGACCTTGCTTACCTTTCAATGAATCTGAAAGTGATTTCAATGGTCTGTTTGATTCAGATTTTACAGCAGAAGATTTTCTTGTATTATCGAATAATGAATCTACTGATTCCTGAAGCATACGCTTCTCATTTCTCAAGATTACTTCCGGAGCTTTGATCTCCAATAGTCTTTTCAGACGGTTGTTTCTGATAATAACTCTTCTGTAAAGGTCATTTAAGTCAGAAGTTGCGAAACGTCCTCCATCCAATGGAACCAATGGTCTTAGTTCTGGTGGTATAACAGGAAGTACACGCATAATCATCCACTCCGGTCTGTTGATCATTCTTGTATTGGCACCTCTTAATGCTTCTACAACGTTCAATCTTTTCAGAGCTTCAGTTCTTCTTTGCTTAGAACCTTCATTGTGAGCTTTGTGTCTTAAGTCGAAAGACAATGCATCAAGGTTGATTCTTTTTAACAGATCTTCAACAGCTTCAGCACCCATTCTGGCGATGAATTTGTTTGGATCAGAATCATCAAGATACTGGTTTTCCACAGGAAGAGTTTCCATGATGTCAAGGTACTCTTCTTCTGTTAAGAATTCCATGTTATCGAAATCCGAACCGTCTAATTTTTTAGCAATACCCTGCTGAATCACTACATATCTTTCGTAGTAGATGATCATGTCTAATTTCTTAGAGGGAATTCCTAAAAGGTAACCGATTTTGTTTGGTAAAGAACGGAAATACCAGATGTGAGCGATAGGAACAACAAGATTGATGTGTCCGATTCTCTCTCTTCTTACTTTTTTCTCAGTAACTTCTACTCCACAACGGTCACAAACGATCCCTTTGTAACGAATTCTCTTGTATTTACCACAAGCACATTCGTAATCCTTTACCGGACCAAAGATTTTTTCACAGAACAACCCGTCTCTTTCAGGTTTGTGCGTTCTGTAGTTAATAGTTTCCGGTTTTAAAACTTCCCCTCTTGATTCCTGAAGAATCGATTCCGGTGAAGCTAAACCGATGGTTATTTTATTAAATCTACTTGATTTATTTTTATTTGACATTTTTTAGATTTTAGATTTTGGATTATAAATTTTGGATTATAAATTCTGAATTGATTCAAAATTCAACACTCAAAATTTAAAATTATTCCTCAAGTCTTACATCAAGTCCAAGTCCTTGTAACTCATGAAGTAATACATTGAATGATTCAGGAATACCTGGTTCAGGCATTGATTCACCTTTTGCAATTGCTTCATAAGTTTTTGCTCTACCAATCACGTCATCAGACTTCACTGTCAAGATCTCTCTCAAGATGTTAGAAGCTCCGAATGCCTCAAGAGCCCAAACCTCCATCTCTCCAAATCTCTGACCACCGAACTGAGCTTTACCTCCTAACGGCTGCTGAGTAATCAATGAGTAAGGACCGATAGAACGTGCGTGCATTTTATCATCAACCATGTGACCCAGTTTCAGCATATAGATAATACCTACTGTAGCTGGCTGAGTAAATCTTTCTCCGGTACCACCATCATAAAGGTGAGTGTTACCGAATTTAGGAAGACCTGCTTTCTCTGTGTACTCCGTAATCTGATCAAGAGTAGCTCCGTCAAAGATTGGTGTAGCGAACGTCATACCTAATTTTTGACCAGCCCATCCAAGAACTGTTTCATAAATCTGTCCGATGTTCATACGAGAAGGTACCCCAAGTGGATTCAATACGATATCTACCGGTGTTCCGTCTTCAAGGAATGGCATATCTTCTTCACGAACGATTCTTGAAACGATACCTTTGTTACCGTGACGTCCTGCCATTTTATCCCCTACATTCAACTTACGTTTCTTAGCGATATATACCTTAGCCAACTTCATGATACCAGCCGGAAGTTCATCTCCGATAGAAATAGCAAATTTCTCACGGTTTTTAACTCCCTGGATATCGTTGAACTTGATTTTATAATTGTGAATTAATTGTTTAACCAATTCATTCTTATCGTTATCTACTGTCCAGTCTGCACCGCTTACGTTTACATAATCTTCAACTGAAGTCAATAATTTGTGAGTGAATTTCACACCTTTACCGATGATTTCCTCATCAAGATCGTTGGTAACTCCCTGAGAAGTTTTACCACCTACCAGTGTGTTTAATTTTTCAATTAAAGTATTTCTTAACTCATCAAACTTAGCCTTGTAAGTGTTTTCAATTTCTTCAAGTTTAAGTTTTTCTTCAGTTCTCTTCTTTTTATCTTTAATGTTTCTTGAGAACAATTTTTTGTTGATAACAACACCTCTTAATGAAGAGTCTGCTTTCAATGAAGCATCCTTAACATCACCAGCTTTGTCACCGAAGATTGCTCTAAGAAGTTTTTCTTCAGGAGTTGGATCAGATTCACCTTTTGGAGTGATCTTACCGATCATAATATCTCCAGGCTTCACTTCAGCACCAATTCTGATCATACCGTTCTCATCAAGATCTTTGGTAGCTTCTTCAGAAACGTTTGGAATATCAGCTGTCAATTCTTCCATACCTAATTTGGTATCACGAACTTCAAGAGAATATTCATCTACGTGGATTGAAGTAAACCAGTCTTCACGTACAACTTTTTCGTTGATTACGATTGCATCCTCAAAGTTGTATCCTTTCCAAGGCATGAAGGCTACTACTAAGTTTCTACCAAGAGCTAATTCTCCATTTTCAGTAGCATAACCGTCGCAAAGTACCTGACCTTTTTCCACTGTTTCCCCTACTCTTACGTTTGGTCTCAATGTAATTGTTGTACTCTGGTTGGTTTTTCTGAACTTCGTTAATTTATATGTTTTCGTAGCAGACTCGAATTGTACTAAATCTTCGTCATCACTTCTTTCATATTTAATTGTAATCTGATCAGCATCTACATACTCAACAGTACCTCTACCTTCAGCATTGATCAGGATTCTTGAATCTTTAGCAACCTGCTGTTCCAGACCTGTACCAACGATTGGAGCTTGTGGCTTCAATAGAGGAACTGCCTGACGCATCATGTTGGATCCCATCAATGCACGGTTTGCATCATCATGTTCCAAGAATGGAATCAATGAAGCTGAAATACCTGAGATCTGGTTTGGTGCAACGTCGATAAGATTCACCTGAGAAGGCTCAACTACCGGGTAATCACCATCCAGTCTTGCAATAATTCTGTCTGTTAAGAATTCTCCGCTATCCGTCAATTCAACGTTAGCCTGAGCAATTACTTTATCTTCTTCGTCTTCTGCATTAAGATAGATAGGATCTGCATTAAGATCGATCTTACTGTTCTCTACTTTTCTATATGGAGTTTCGATGAAACCTAAGCTATTGATTTTAGCATAGATCCCCAGAGATGAAATCAAACCAATGTTTGGTCCTTCCGGAGTTTCAATCGGACAAATTCTTCCGTAGTGGGTATGGTGAACGTCACGAACCTCGAAACCTGCTCTTTCTCTTGATAAACCACCAGGCCCTAGTGCAGAAAGTCTACGCTTGTGCGTGATCTCTGATAGTGGGTTGGTCTGGTCCATGAACTGAGAAAGCTGGTTGGTACCGAAGAACGAGTTAATTACTGATGTTAATGTCTTAGCATTTACAAGATCAAGTGGCGTAAATATTTCGTTATCTCTAACGTTCATTCTTTCCTTGATTGTTCTTGCAATTCTTGAAAGACCTACACCGAACTGTCCAGCTAATTGCTCTCCAACAGTTTTAATTCTTCTGTTAGATAAGTGGTCAATATCATCAACCTCTGCTTTAGAGTTTACCAATTCGATCAGGTGTCTTACGATCGCAATGATATCTTCTTTTGTAAGAACCTCAGTCGTTGTAGGAATATTAAGACCTAACTTTTTGTTTAGTCTGTAACGTCCTACTTCACCAAGTGAATATCTCTGCTCAGAGAAGAATAATTTTTCAATGATTCCTCTTGCTGTTTCCTCATCGGGTGGATCTGCGTTTCTTAACTGACGGTAGATATACTCTACTGCTTCTTTTTCAGAGTTCGTAGGGTCTTTCTGTAATGTATTCTGAATGATAGAGAATTCATTGCTGTTTTCTTTGTGAATCAGGATAGATTTCACACCAGCATCAAGAATAAGATCTAAATGTTCTTTTTCAAGAATCGTTTCTCTGTCCAGGATGATTTCGTTTCTTTCGATAGAAACTACCTCCCCTGTATCTTCGTCTACGAAATCCTCGAACCAAGTGTTCAATACTCTCGCAGCCAATGTTCTTCCTTCCACTTTTTTAAGGGCAGCTTTAGAAACTTTCACTTCTTCAGCAAGGTCAAAGATCTGAAGGATATCCTTATCAGATTCATAACCGATAGCTCTTAACAGAGTAGTTAATGGTAATTTTTTCTTACGGTCGATATACGCGTACATTACGCTGTTGATATCTGTTGTAAATTCCATCCAAGATCCTTTGAAAGGGATAATTCTTGAATAGTACAGTTTAGTTCCGTTTGCGTGGTAAGTCTGTCCGAAGAATACACCAGGTGAACGGTGAAGCTGCGTAACAATAACTCTCTCTGCACCATTGATGATGAAAGATCCACTAGGCGTCATATAAGGAACCGGGCCTAAATACACATCCTGAACTACAGTTTGGAAATCCTCATGCTCAGGGTCTGTACAATACAATTTAAGTCTTGCTTTAAGAGGAACTGAATACGTCAATCCTCTTTCCACACACTCGTTAATTGAATAACGTGGAGAATCTACCAGATAATCAAGGAATTCCAATACAAACTGATTTCTGGAATCGGTAATTGGGAAGTTTTCCTGGAAGGTTCTGTATAAACCTTCGTCTGTTCTGTCTTCTGGAAGGGTATCAAGCTGGAAAAAATCTCTGAAAGACTCTAACTGGATGTCCAGGAAGTCAGGAGTGATAATTTTTCCTTTAGCTGATGAGAAGTTAATTCTCTGATTCCCCCTTGTTGTTGCTGTTGTTTTACTCATAAAACTTTTAAGAAAGGGTTAAAAAATATTTTGATTCATTAAAAAATATCAAGAAAAAATAAAAGCTGACGGAGAAAAGATAAAAGACTTCAAATGTTTGGCGCTATTAGAAATAGTCTTTACTCTTTTTTCTTTATTCTTATCATCTTATTCCTAACTGCAACGCTGGTATATCTTTTCACAGCGTAATGCAAAATATTTTTACTACTTTTGAGGCAGAATGAGCCGCAGTATCTATACACAAGAAACCTCTTTCATTATTTTCCATGAAAGAGCTGATTTCCAATATTTTATAGATTTTCGTACAATTATTCGCGCCAAAAGAGGGACAAAGGTACAAAAATTTATCTATATAGACAAATAAAACCCCTCATTTTGAGAACGTTAAAATTATTTAAATAAAAATGGCTGTCTTTACGGACAGCCATTCAATTGTAGAGAATATGGGAAATTACTTTACAATGATCTTATAAGATTTCACTGTTGATTTCGTTTCTATTTTCACAATATAAATACCTGCCGGTAATGAAGCCGTGCTGATTTCAGCATTACCAGAGAACTTATCTGATTTTACCAGCTGCCCCTGAGCAGAGAATAAAGTATAAATGCCACCCTCTTCAGATCTGACATTCAGGTTTTCGCCTGATTTTACAGGATTAGGATATATTTTAATATCACCAGCCTTTTCAGCAATATCAGAATCTTTGATTCCTTTTGCAGCAGATGTCATCTGTCCATTCTTTAATAGAGAAGCATAAGGTGAAAGTGGAGAATCCGGTGATCCTCTCTTCACAAGGTCTGTATCTACAACTGCCTGAATACCATCTGTATCGGAGTCGCTGATCGTAGAGATAAATCCATACCCCAATGCATCCAGATTACCCTTACCGATTTCATACAGATCGAAATTTATTCCATTTGAAGTTAAATCAAGGAAATCAGGTTTACCATCTCCGTCGGTATCTTTGATTGCATATTTCATCACCCCAGAATCCGGAGATGTTTCCAAAACATCGGCAATACCATTGCTTCCAACTGGAATGTTTTTGTCAATAACTCCGTTGTGATCCGTATCTATCTGGTTGATCACTGCATTTGGAATACCGGACTCAAACAGATCCAAGACACCATCATTATCAGAATCCAGGTCCAGGTAATTGGCAACACCATCACCTAAAACAGCAACGACAGCAGGATCACCATCCACGTCATCATCTTCATAAATTCCATTGTTATTGGTATCTTCCTCTGAAGTATCCGAAATACCATCACCATCTGAGTCACCATCGCACGCATCAGCAATTCCATCTCCATCAGAATCTCTCGTAGGAGATTTGTCATTTACAGCAATACATCCTTCTGCACAGTCAGGAATTCCGTTACCGTTTGCATCAATACTGTCATTACCGTTAGGACACTGATCAAAACAATTCGGGACTCCATCATTATCATCATCTCTGCTTGCGAATGCATTGTAGATATTATAGGTCTGAGGAATACGCACTCCGGTTCCGCTGTAGAAAGTAACTTTTATACGGTTGAAAGGTTTTGTGGATTTCCCGCCTACATAAAATTTATTGGAATCTGTAGTGAAAAAATTCCCACTGATTAAACTCCCTGTACTTACAAAAGTATCCGTTTGTGTATTATTATTGTAAAGTGTTACCGTAATATTTTCAAGAACACTCACCCCGATCAGATTAGCTGATTTTTCTAATGTAAAACCGGCATAGGTATTGGCTGGAAGCATAGTATTCGTACCTACTGTCGCGTACGCTGAGAAAATACTCAGAAATGATGCTGCAGGAATAGTCGCAGTCGCATAATTAGAGGTATTGGTATCAACAATATTGGATGGATTTGTCATTTTCGCTAAAATCAAACCAAACAGTCCGGGACCGGAAGTCCAGTTAATTCCCGTAGTCAAATTACCGGCAATCGCAGAACCGCTTGTCTGAATCTTATCGTTACAGTCGCATGATGCAGGTTCTTCAAATGCATAATATACTTTTAACGATCCTAAATTAACCCCTAATGTCTGGGTAATTTTTAAACGCACTTCATTAAACGGTTTTGTAGACGTAAGCACCACTTTCTGTTTTCCTGATCCAAAACCTAAAACTTTGATATTGATCAATCCACCGCCATCTGACAGTCTTTTTGAATCCTGCAGTTGACCGTACAGGTAAGTTTCTACTGTTATATTTTTTAGAAATTCTGCACTTAACAGCTTTCCTTCGTCATCAGGAGAGATTACAAATCCTGTTTTGTTCCCGGCAGGATACACCTGATTTTTATCTAATACACCCACTGAATAAGACCCCAGAAGCCCTGCAGGTAAAACGATCGATCCATAAGAGTTTTTATCTCCATCTCCTATTCTTTCTCTGTTCTGTACATAAGAAAGCGGAGCAAGGAAACTGCTGCTTCCAGATATATTACCATCTACACCGCTTCCAGCAATGATATCATCACAAATACCATTGTTATCAACCGGCATTTTAGCAGGATCAAATGCAAAAGCATAATATACATTCATCGCACTAAAGACAGAAACCACATTGGTTTGATATAACCTTACCTCATTAAACTCTCTGGTTGTTTTAAAATGAAGAAAAATCCGGTTCTTGCTTCCTCCAAACGCAGGCACTGATAAAAGTGTCCCGCTGGTCGTAGATTCCTGAAGTACCCCATTCTTATACGTACTGATTCTTAATGAGCTTAAGAGATCTACCGTGATAAAACTAGTCCCCAGATCCACATTAAATCCTGTAATATACCCTGCAGGATACATTGTATTGGTATTCTTTACGGATATTCCATTACCACTCACCAAAGAAGCAAAATTCCCCAAACTTACACTGTTATCAAGATTTGCATCTATTACAGGATTCATGTTTCCGTTGTAACAGGCTAAACATATACCTGAATTGTTGACAGGCTTAGCTTCTACCCCCATACCACGTATAGGCGTATACCCCTGTGCCATCACGACCGCCGAAAAAAGGATCAATACTAATTCCGTCAGTTTCCGAAATAATTTTTTAGTCATTTTTTGTTTCATTTTTCTGTTATATAAAGTGTTGTTTAATTATTTAATTGAGCCCAGCTCCAGGTACCGGACGCTGTTTTTCTGCATCCCTGGAAATTACCTGAGGTAGCCGTTACAACATATCTGATAGATCCCTCATTGGTTCCATTGCACACCATTGCCGTATCTACAGTTCCGATAACCTGTACTGCTTTTGACACTTTAAGATCAGCCTCCTGAGCAGCTGTTAATAATGTGTTGATCCCTACAAATGCTGTCAATGGAGTTCCTGTGCTGGTATCCTGCGCGTTAAAAATGTGATATTTATTAGAGTAAATATTAGATCCGGGACTGGATCCTGTCGGACCTACAAAACTGTTAACCGGATAAGATCCTGAGTTAAAACCATGTCCGATAATATTAAAATTTCCGCCGGAATTATTTTTGGTTCCTATAGTAACGCCCCCCTGTGTTGTATTATTAATTCCTAAAACATACCCTCCAAGAGTTGTGTTCCCATACCCAATCACTGTTCCGTTCTGATTAATTGTATTTCCTTTTCCAATAGCCACTGCAGTCGTTGCATGGGAAGGCTGACCACTTGAATTCAGCGTATTATTATAACCTAAAACAATTCCATTATTATAAGTTGCAGATTTAGTCAGTGTATTTTTGCTTCCCCAGGATAAATAAGAATCTCCATCCGTTCCTCCACCGGTTAAAGAACCGTCGGTACTGTTGATCACTGCACGAATAGTTCCGTTCGCCACTAAAACCAAATCATTGGCATTTTGAGTTCCCAAATATTTAAGATTGGTCACTGTACTTGCTGCACTTCCCACTGAAGCACTCACATTGGCAGCAGTAATGTCTGAGTTTCCACTAACCCTCCAGTCTCCTGACTGAGGTATAGGGGTGGAAGGAACCCAACTGGTCCCATTGAATGTTAAAACCTGGCCATTGGTCGCGGAGCCAGTATTTCCCAGAGGTGAACCATTGATTTTAGCTACGGTTGTAGTTGCTAAGGCACCCACCACATCTCCATTTACCAAAAGAGAACCTGTCGAAAAATATCCCGGAGCAGCAGCAGAACTACCGTTATTTCCAAAAATGGTATTCGCTGGCGCATTAGATAAATTGAATGACAAAGCCGGAGCTGTGGAAGGATTCAAAACGGATGTTGTAAATAATGGATTAAGAGCCCCAGCTGAAAAGTTGGTCACTGTTCCTCCATTGACCCCAGTAGAATTTCTCAACCATACCATACCGTCAAAATAATAGTAACCGGAAGCGTTTACATGTACTGTTTGGCCAGCAGGACTGCTATCCGCTGCGGTCACATATACCAATGCTCCGCTTTGGGCAGACGTGTAAGTTTTGGCTCTTAACTGATCTCCTGTAAGTCTGGGTGCAATAATTCCATCTAACTTTTTTGTGTTGGAAGGAAATCCTACAACATCAAGAGTTGCCTGCCCCTGATTTGTATTAATTCCTACCTGTGCGCTTATTCCAAGATACGTGAACAAAGCGGCGATCGTAAATAATCTGTTTTTCATTTGTACTGATATTTGTCTTTTTTTGTGTGTTTTTGTTTTTTTTAAAGAAAGCATGAAAACCCTTTTTCACTCTGTAAGGAGAAGAAAGAAATATTTTTTTGATAAAGTAATTGGGTAGAATCTGCCTGCCGGATGCTTAAGATAATTTATCCGGAAATTCTACAATCGTATCAAAACCTCCCAGACTTTTAGAGTCTTCTATAGAATACTTTTCAGACTGGCTTTGTGGTATGGCCTCTATAACCATGTATAGAGGATTCAAATAGTAAAAACTAATACGCTGCTTACAGGATTTTATAAAAGAAAGTGTTTTATGCGTTGAACTGTAAAACATTACTGAACGAATAGAGCTTGAATAAAGCAATACATTATGGTCTAAGTTTTTAGAATTACAAATTTTCATGTTCCGTTCCCTACTTGGTCGTGTATTTTTAAGATGAGTAATAACGGGCGAACTAAACTTCATATAAGAATTGGCATCCATCTCTTTTTTGTGGTTTTCTGTAGAGTCACTACTATATTCTGCCCTATCAGTATAAGACGATGGAACGGCTGGTTTCTGAACAGCCACAGATGTACGGTCGAAATTTTTAATCTGCATTGTAAGCAGTATACTCATGCAATACGCTAATGTAAAGCCACTAAAAATAATGGTACTCTTTTTCAAGTTATGTGTGTTTTTTTTCGATACAAATATAGTTAATTTACAACAAAAACAATATTTTAATTATAATTTTAAGTTAAAATATGCAATTCTATGAATAATATGTATTTAATTATGTTAATTAATATCAAATAAATAATTATAATTGAATATGAAATAGTTTGTGTCAAACATATTTCAATACACTTAGGGAATTTTGTCCGTTTGGAAATATCATGGCACAAAAAAGCCCGGACATTACTGTCCGGGCTTCTTATTTTATCGTAAAATGAATTATTTCAATTCTACTTCAGCACCAGCTTCTTCTAATTGCTTCTTAAGAGCTTCAGCTTCGTCTTTAGAGATTCCTTGCTTAATTGCAGCAGGAGCTCCGTCTACGATATCTTTAGCTTCTTTAAGACCAGCACCAGTTAAATCTTTTACCAATTTAACGATAGCCAATTTAGATGCACCTGCAGACTTAAGAATTACGTCGAATTCAGTCTTTTCTTCAGCAGCTTCTCCACCACCTGCAGCAACAACTACAGCAGCAGCAGCTGGCTCAATTCCGTACTCATCCTTAAGGATAGTAGCTAATTCGTTTACGTCTTTTACAGTTAGGTTTACTAGCGTTTCAGCTAAATTTTTTAAATCTGACATTGTTGTAATGTTTTTGTTGATTATTTATTTAATTTTTTGAGAGTAATTATTCAGCACTTGGAGTTTCTTCCGTGCTTTCTGCAGCAGGAGCTTCTGGAGCCGCCTCAGCAGGAGTTTCTTCTACCGCAGGAGCAGCTTCTTCAGCTTTAGCTTCTACAGTTTCAGATTTGTTTTGAAGAGCAGAAACAACTCTTTGAATTGGAGATTGAAGTAATCCGATGATTTCTCCGATCATTTCTTCTCTAGACTTGATGTTAGCAAGTGCAGATAAGTTTTCGTCTCCAACGTAGAAAGTTTCCTGAAGGTAAGCAGATTTTAAAGCCGGCTTATCTTCTTTCTTTCTGAACCCTTGAATTAATTTTGCAGGAGCGTTTGCCGTATCAGAAATCATCAATGCTGAATTTCCTTTGAACGTTTCAAACATTTCGGAGTAATCTACTCCTTCCATTTGCTCCATTGCTTTTTGTAAAAGTGTGTTTTTCACAACTTTCACTTTGATATTTTGTTTGAAAGCCTGTCTTCTGAAATCAGAAGATTTAGCAGCGTTCAAACCGTCTAAATCTGCTACATATACTACTTTCGCATCCTGAAGCAAATCTTTGATCTCTTGTATTGCTACAACTTTTTGGTCTTTTGTCATTGTCTTAAGGATTATTATTAGTTAGCAGATTTAGTATCAATTGCAATACCTGGGCTCATTGTAGAAGATAAATAAATACTCTTCACATAAGTACCTTTTGCAGCAGTTGGTTTCATTTTGATCAATGTCGAGATTAGCTCCTGAGCATTTTCTTTGATCTTGGCAGCATCGAAAGATACTTTACCAATACCTGCATGGATAATACCATACTTGTCTACTTTGAAATCAATTTTACCTGCTTTCACTTCAGTTACTGCTTTACCAATTTCCATAGTTACAGTACCTGATTTAGGGTTAGGCATAAGACCTCTTGGTCCTAATACTCTACCTAATGGTCCTAATTTACCCATAACAGCTGGCATAGTAACGATAACGTCAACATCTGTCCAACCTTCTTTTATTTTTTGTAAATATTCGTCAAGACCTACATAATCAGCTCCAGCTTCTTTAGCTTCAGCTTCTTTATCTGGAGTTACAAGAGCTAATACTTTAACATCTTTACCAGTACCATGAGGAAGAGATACTACACCTCTTACCATTTGGTTTGCTTTTCTTGGATCTACACCTAATCTTACAGCGATATCTACAGAAGCATCAAACTTTGTAGTGTTTACTTCCTTTACAAGAGCTGAACCCTCTTCAAGGTTATAGATTCTACCTTTTTCTACTTTGCTTAAAGCTTCTTTTTGCTTTTTAGTTAATTTTGCCATTTCAATAAGTTTTAAGCGTTAGTTGGTTTAGTTCCTGTTACTCTTAATCCCATAGATCTAGCAGTACCAGCTACCATAGAAAGTGCAGAGTCTAAAGTAAAACAGTTAAGGTCTGTCATTTTATCTTCAGCGATTTTCTTTACCTGATCCCAAGATACAGCACCTACTTTATTTCTGTTTGGTTCACCGGAACCTCCTTTGATTTTAGCTGCATCCATCAACTGGATCGCTGCAGGTGGAGTTTTAATTACGAATTCAAAAGATTTGTCTTCGTATACTGTAATTACTACAGGTAAAACTTGCCCTGGCTTATCTTGGGTTCTTCCGTTAAATTGCTTACAAAACTCCATGATGTTCACACCTGCAGAACCCAATGCTGGACCTACTGGTGGAGAAGGGTTAGCTGCGCCACCTTTCACCTGAAGCTTTACCATTTTAAAGACTTTCTTAGCCATTTTTAATTTTTTTAGTTTGAATAATTAATGAGTTTGGAAGCATTTATTATTCAGCAGATTACCGACTCACATACAGTAAATCTACTTTTCGGACTGCAAAATTATGAAATATTTTTGAATTAGCCAATGGAATGTGTTGATTTTTAGAAAGAATTAGTAATAAAACTTTTTTTTCCTACATTTACGAAAACTGAAATCTATGAAACTGAAATATTTACTTTTAAGTTTATTTTTAATGTTTTGTTGTATTCTCAAAGCACAAAATGAGTTTATTACGGTATGGAAACCCAGCAATACAGGCTTTATTCCTTCAGTAAGTACCTCTACCCAGATTTACTTCCCCGGAGTAGGAACAGATTATGAAATTTTTTGGGAAGAAGTTGGCCATCCTGCCCATAACGGAACACTGAATGACGTAACGACAATTGTAGGCGTACCTCTTCTGATCGATTTTGGAGCTCCTCTTAATCCCATACCCGGCAATGCTACCTATACTTTAAAAGTAAGTCCTGAAAACGGAAGTTTTCACCGTATTTGTTTTTATGGTCCCGACCTGACTGTGCGCGGAGATGTTCATAAACTCATTGAAGTTGTCCAGTGGGGAGCTATTAAATGGTCCAGCATGCAGAGAGCTTTTCATTACTGTACTGAAATGGATGTCACCGCTACCGATCTTCCATTTTTGGAACATGTAACTGATATGTCCGGCATTTTTGCAGGATGCTATAAATTAGTTGGTAATTCTTCTTTCAGTAATTGGGATGTCTCTCATGTGACTCATATGAACGAAGGTTTCTATTCTGCTAAATTATTTAACCAGCCCATCAGCAGCTGGGACATTTCCAATGTTACAGATATCTCGGCTATGTTTTTTGATGCCGGGCAATTTAATCAACCTATAGGAATATGGAATACCTCCAATATCACGAATATGGATGGTACTTTTGGTTTCACCCATCAGTTTAATCAGCCTCTTGCCAACTGGAACACTTCAAACGTTACCAATATGAGCGGTATGTTTATGGATGCAAAGCTGTTTAATCAACCGATTGGAAATTGGGATACTTCCCGTGTGAAAGATATGTCATTTATGTTTGGTTCAACACCAATGTTTAACCAACCGATTGCCAGCTGGGATACATCCAGTGTAACCAATATGCGGGGAATGTTTCTTAATTCAACAAAGTTTAATCAGCCTGTTGGAAATTGGAACACGTCGTCGGTGACCAATATGGAAGGTGTTTTCAGGGAAAGCAAAGCTTTTGATCAGGCGATAGCCAACTGGGACACTTCTAATGTGACTACCATGAATTCTATGTTTGCTGCAGCAGAAAAATTTAATCAACCGATCGGAAACTGGAATACTTCAATGGTTACCAATATGGGATATATGTTTAGCCGTGCCTTACTTTTCAATCAGCCTATAGGAAGCTGGGATATTTCAAATGTAACTAATATGTATTCTATGTTTGCTGATAATCCGGTCTTCAACCAGCCTCTTTCCAACTGGAACACTGCTGTAGTAACAGATATGCGTGTTATGTTTAAAAATGCCGCGATGTTTAATCAGGATCTGGGAAGTTGGAATTTACTTTCTGCTCTGCAAATGAATTCTATGCTTGATGCATCCGGTTTGTCCTGTGCTAATTATAACTCTACCTTATCTGGCTGGGCAAACGGATCTGCCACCCCAAACAGTATATCTATAGGCTCATCCGGACTGGTGTATTCTTCTCCACAGGCAGTAGCTGCAAGAAATTCTTTAACCAACTCTAAGAACTGGACGATCACCAATGACAGTTACAACCCGGAATGTCTTATGCTTGCCACTTCTGAGGTTCACAAAAACGATTTAAAAATCTATCCCAATCCAGTAAAAAACAAAGTGTTCTTTTCAAAAGAATTAAAAGATATCGAAATCTATTCCATAGACGGACAACTCTTAAAAAGAAATTCAAAAGGAAATCAGATAGACATTTCTGAACTGCCAAAAGGAGTTTATATTTTAAAAGCCTCTGATCAGTCCGGAAATCCTTTGTCTAAAAAAATCATTAAAGATTAATACCCATTTTGAACTCCATACACTCAGACGCGGCTGTCCCAAAAGGGACAGCCGCGTCTGATTTGTTCTATCATTATTCTACGGTTAAAAACCTGAAGGCCTGTTAACAGTCTTGCTGGAGCCGTTAGTTCCCCCAAGGTCTGACGTAATATCATTGATATTTTGTTTTGTGATGAGCCTTTTATAAGCCATCAGATAGAGGTCTATTGTAAAATTATTATACGTTCTTCCGGGATTGGCAGAAGTAAGAGCTATCAGTTTACTGTCTGTAAACCTTGCTCTGATATGCCATGTTCCTTTACTTTTGAAGGCCACTACATCAGGAGAACCCTGTCTGTTGTCATTCGTTCCATTATCTCCATAGTCAAGAGCAACATTGGTTGTACCATCATTCATTTTAAATGAATAATTGTGCACGACAATAAGGAATTTATCGGCATCTATTTTAGTATCATAATCTGTAACACCAGCACCTGAAATTCCGGTAAGGGAAAGTTTAAGATAGTTAAAAAGTCCACTGCTTTCCAAATTGGGATCATACAGCTGAAGTGCATTTTCAGATGTCGCTAAAAAGCTCCCTCCTGTCATGGTAGGCTCTCCAGGATTTCTAAGATACAGTGAATTGGTGTATGTCACTCCATTCACATCCAGTGTTTCTTTGGGGTTAGCTGTTTTTATTCCAACTTTTCCCGACTGAGCATTCATTACTATTCCCAGAAACAAAATTATCGTAATATAAATTTTTCTTTGCATGTTGATCATTATTGAAGCCCTAAAGGCGTGTTAGCAGAAACTCCTGAATACACCGGTGAAGCAGAAGCAGAGACAGATCCTGTGAATGTTCCCCAATCTTTAACCAGGGATTTTTCAAATACATTCAGGGTAAGTGTCCAGGTTCCGTTTGCAGAAGACACTGTACCGGCTCCTTTAAAACCTAAATTAATAGCATGATATGTTTTTCCTCCTACGGTCACCTGAGTGACCTCTGTAGAATACGCTCCAAAAGATTTAGGATTCGTCGAGGTATCCGCAGCTGAAACAGCACTTGTAAAAACACCGCCTGTAACGGCTACAACATATTTGCTGGCGTCAAGACCTGTGTTGAGATTAACAACTTTATCCATATTGACATTTTTCAGAACAATAGTATATATATTGACAGGTGCTACATTACGGAGCGAAATATCCAGCATTTTGATTTTCCCCACAGGAGAAGTATCTTTTGAACGGGTCAGAAGAAAATAATTTCCTCTGGCCGTAGAATTCACAGTATCTACAAGGTAAGATTCTACCAATGTTTCTCCTACAACATCTAAAGTTCCCTGAGGTGTCGTGGTATTAATACCCACCTGCGCATTAGCGGCAAAAAAAGTCCCGGCCATAAGGAAGAGTGTGGTCATTTTTTTCATTATATTATGTTTTTATTGAATTAAAGGAGCTGCTGCCGAACCGGTAGTAGCAGATCCGAGATCTTGGGTAGTATTCAGTTGTTTGGCGTAGGCTTTGTCAAAAACCAGCAGATTCAGTGTCCATACACCTGTAGGAAAAGAACTGTCTGGGGCGAAGCCCTGATAATCAGCTTTCAGTTTCCAGGTTCCACCGGAAGAAAAAGCAAAAATCTGGGGTACCGGAGTAAGCCAGTCTGCAGAATACGTTCGTACTGCCTGTGTAAATCCAAAAGAAGAAATTACAACAAGAAATTTGTTCGAATTGATCTTGGTATCAAACTGGTTGACCCAGTCTTTATCTGTAGGGTCGCAGGTAATTTTAAACTGAATAAGATTAATTGGCGCCGGAGAATTAGGTACAAAAGAATCATTGTAGGCCGTAATTTTATTTTCAGGAGCAGGAGACTTAATAATGAATGTATAATTCTCATCTGTTCCCAATTTTTCTAAAGGACTTTTAAATACGATACCGGAGGTCTTCATGGTACCATTCACTGAAAGTTCTTTTTCAGGATTAGGAGTATTTATACCAACCTGCGCATTCATGAGTACAGTGCCTGTTAAAAGCACCGTCGAAATAATTTTCGTCATTGGATCTATGTATTGTGTTTGTTTTTACTAATTCCGGTATAGTTATTCTTTCTTCAATCTTAAACAGGCATACAAAGCCACTATACTTGCTATGCATAGTATAAAAAGTTGTAGAAATAAAACTTTATGGATTAATCGGTTACTTCTTTACAAGAAACATGCCACATGAGAATAAATCAAAAAATAATTCTTTATTACAGCAAGAATATACTGAATTATCACAAATTCGTGAAAACTAATTTAAAACAAACCCCCATTTTTAGGAACTTCGCAATAATCAACATCTAACTTACGGATTTTTTAAACATTTCAAATAATATGGATTGGAAACAAAAAAAGACCGCTTAAAAGCGGTCTCAATATATTTTAAAAGTATTAATTATACTTTTTCTACCTGCATATAGCTTAACTCCATTGGAGTTTTTCTACCGAAGATCAATACAGACACTTCGATTTTCTTCTTGTCTTCAAGAATCTTCTCAACAGTTCCGTTGAATCCATTGAAAGGTCCGTCAATTACTTTAACGTTTTCACCTACAATGTATGGAATCTCAACATCGCTTGCAAATTCTGAAAGCTCATCCATTCTTCCCAACATTCTGTTTACTTCAGACTTTCTCATTGGAACAGGATCACCACCTTTCGTCAAACTCAGGAAGGAAATTACTCCCGGAATATTCTTAATTGCGTGTGGAATTTCACCCATCAGATCAGCTTCGATCATCAGGTATCCAGGATAGTAAGGCTTCTCTTTAGGAACTTTTTTACCGTTTCTTATCTGAATAACCTTTTCCATAGGAATAACCACTTGAGTAACGTACTGCTCAAACCCTAAACGTTTGATTTCTGTCTCAATATAGTTTTTCACTTTATTTTCCTGTCCGCTGATTGCTTTCAGCACATACCATTTCAATTCGCTCATTATGGGAAAATACTTTTTTTAGTTGAACACGTTAATTAGCATTCCAATTATGTTGCTGATTGCTTTTGAAAACAATTCATCAACTCCAAAGGTAAACAACGCCAATATCACTGTAGCTATAGTTACTACAATAGTAGAAGACTGAAGATCAGCCCACTTTGGCCATTCAACTTTATGTCTGAATTCGTTATAAGAACCTTTTAAAAAATCAACAAATGAACTCATAATTAATATTTGCACGGGCACAAGGATTCGAACCCTGATCAACGGTTTTGGAGACCGGTATCCTACCATTGGACGATGCCCGTAGATAAAAAGCTTCCGAGAGTTTCCTTCCGGAAGCTTTATTTATTTTAAGATGATTAGTCTAAGATTTCAGTAACCTGACCTGAACCAACTGTTCTACCTCCTTCTCTGATCGCAAATCTAAGACCTACGTTAAGAGCGATTGGCTGTAACAATTCTACAGTGATCTCTAAGTTATCACCAGGCATTACCATTTCTACACCTTCTGGTAAGAAGATCTCACCTGTAACGTCAGTAGTTCTTACGTAGAACTGAGGACGGTATTTGTTGTGGAATGGAGTGTGACGTCCACCTTCTTCTTTAGAAAGGATATAAACTGAAGCTTTGAATTTTTTGTGTGGCTTAACAGAATCTTTCTTAGCGATTACCATACCTCTCTTGATGTCAGTTTTTTCAATACCTCTCAACAATAGACCTACGTTATCACCAGCTTCTCCTCTGTCTAGGATCTTTCTGAACATCTCAACTCCTGTAATAGTAGAAGTTAATTTTTCTTCACCCATACCGATGATATCAACAGGATCACCTGTATTGATAATACCAGCTTCGATTCTACCAGTTGCAACAGTACCTCTACCTGTAATAGAGAATACGTCTTCGATTGGCATCAAGAATGGCTTGTCAGTATCTCTTGGTGGTTGCTCGATCCAGTTATCAACAGCATCCATCAATTCTTCAACGCTCTTGAACCACTTGTCTTCAGTATCAGGAGTAGCTGCTGTAGCTGCTGTAAGAGCACCTAATGCAGAACCTTGAATTACTGGAGAGTTATCTCCGTCAAAATCGTAAGTAGATAGTAAGTCTCTAAGCTCCATTTCAACAAGCTCTAATAACTCAGCATCATCTACCATGTCAACTTTGTTCATGAAAACAACGATTCTTGGTACGTTTACCTGACGGCAAAGTAGGATATGTTCTCTAGTCTGAGGCATAGGACCGTCAGTTGCAGCACATACTACGATAGCTCCGTCCATTTGAGCAGCACCAGTTACCATGTTCTTTACATAATCCGCGTGACCTGGACAGTCAACGTGAGCATAGTGTCTTTTTTCAGTTTCGTATTCGATGTGAGCAGTATTGATAGTAATACCTCTTTCTTTTTCTTCTGGAGCAGAGTCAATTGCAGAGAAGTCTTTTTTCTCAGCAAGACCTTTGCTAGCTAATACAGCAGAAATTGCAGCTGTAAGAGTAGTTTTACCATGGTCAACGTGACCAATAGTACCAATGTTCAAGTGTGGTTTGTTACGATTAAACGTTTCCTTTGCCATGATTTAAAATTATTTATTTTATTATTTTTCAATTTTTCGGTGTGCAAATATAATGATTTTTTAAATACCAAAACCTTTTTCCTGAAAAAAAATTTCAATATTCAAATCAAAGAAGCACAAACCTTATATTTCAATGTATTGAGACTGCAAATTTACACAAATTTCCGGATTGAAAAAAATCATCATAAACGATTTTATTTGAAATTATAAAGTATCTGATTAATTCTTAATAATATAGAGCCCAAAAATATTTTTTTTTCATCAAAATTAACGGTTTAAAAACCGCCTTATATCTTTTCTCGTACATATTATAAACCATTAAAAATAATATTATGAGAGCACTATTACACTTCTTTTTGGTACTCGTTACCATGACCACTTTTTTTTCATGCAATGATTCTGACGATCAGATGATGATTCCGGAACCCAATGTGACCGGTCCCGATCTTATGGCTTACGGCCTTACAGGAATGAATGAACTCGTTTCTTTTAATGCCAATAATCCCAAAATATTTGCTGCAAAAACAGCAGTGACAGGAATTCCCGCAGGTGAAAAATTAATGAGTATCGATTTCAGACCTGCTACAGGAGAACTATACGCTTTATCCAATGCGAGTAAATTATATATCATCAATACATCCTCCGCCTCTGCAAGAACAGTAAGTTCTACAGCATTCACGCCAGCAGTTTCCGGAAGCATCGTTTCTATTGATTTTAATCCAACTGTTGACAGAATTCGATTGGTCAGTAATTCCGGACAAAATTTAAGACTGCATCCAGAAACAGGGGCTGTCGCAGCTACCGATACCAATACATCAGGTACAGGCATTACCGGAGTGGCATATACCAACAGCAAAGCCGGAGCTTCCTCTACTGTTTTATATGATATCGATCCTGCCGCCGGAAAATTATTTAAACAGGATCCTCCCAACAACGGAACTTTGGTAGAAGTAGGAAATCTTGGAGCGACATTCTCCGGACAGGCAGCCTTTGATATTAAATACGATAACACCACAGCATTACTGGCTTTAAGTGATAAGCTGCATATTTTAGACCTTAATAACGGTAAAACAACTTTTATAGGATCTCTTCAACAACCTATTATTGATCTTGCCATTCCTACTGAAGCAGTAGCTTATGCCATTGACAATTCCAATAATCTTCAGATATTTAATCCGAACAGCCCAATGCCCGTTTCTAAAACAGTAGCAGGCCTGCAAAGCGGGGAAAATATTTTAGGTATTGATTTCCGTCCTTTGAACGGTCAACTGTATGCTTTGGGAAGTTCAAGCAGAATTTACACCATTAATCTGGGGACAGGTGCCGCTACCGCAGTGGGAAGTTCTCCCTTTGCCACTTTACTTGCAGGAACTGACTTTGGATTTGATTTTAATCCGGTCGTTGACAAAATACGGGTCGTCAGCAATACGGGACAGAACCTTCGTTTAGACCCTGTTACCGGAGGTATTACTGCAGTGGACACAACCATTAATCCTGCAGGAGCAATGATCAGTGCAGCTGCATACACGAATAATTTCACAGGAACAACAGCTACTACTCTATTTGTGATTGATCATAACACAGATAAACTGTATCAGCAAAATCCACCCAACAACGGAACTTTAGTGGAAACCGGTTCTTTGGGAATTAATATTACGAATACCAATGGGTTTGATATTGGAAGCGTAAGCCAGAAAGCTTATTTAATGGCTTCTGTGGGAGCCTCCACAAAGCTTTATACGATCAACACGACATCGGGAGCGGCTACACCTCTTTCGGATTACCCAAATCCTGTAAAAGCTTTTGCAGTAGGATTAGGATTTTAAAAGACTCATAATTATTATTTCGATACCAAGAAGCGCGGAAAACAATGTTTTCCGCGCTTCACTTATTATAGATAGAAGAAATATTAAATCTGTTGGGACTTTTTCGTCCTGTTGAAAATCCAGAATATAATCGGGAAAATCAGCAGGGTTAATACAGTCGCAGTAATTAAACCTCCAATTATTACAATCGCCAAAGGTTTCTGAGACTCTGACCCAATCCCTGTAGACAGGGCTGCCGGCATTAATCCTATTGAAGCCATCAACGCAGTCATAATGACAGGGCGTGTTCTGGATTTCACCCCGTTTAATATGGCATTATCTAAAGTCAATCCATCTTTGACATTCTGATGAAACTCTGTAATCAGGATGACTCCATTCTGGATACATATTCCGAGCAAAGCGATCATTCCCACTCCTGCGGAAATTCCAAAATTCATTCTGGTAAGATGGAGGGCTATAATTCCACCAATCAGTGCAAAAGGTACATTGGCCAATACCAATAACGAATCTTTCATATTCCCAAACAGAATAAATAACAGGAAGAAAATACCAAGAATACTGATCGGAACCACCTGCGCCAGTCTGTGTGAAGCTCTCTGCTGATTTTCAAACTGACCTGTCCAGCCGATGGAATAACCATCCGGCAGATCTATATTGGCTACTTTTTTCTGTGCATCAGCAATGGTACCTCCTAAGTCACGGTCACGGATCGAAAATTTAACCCCAATGTATCTTTTAATATCATCTCTGTAAATAAATGCGGCCCCGTTGTCTTTTACAATGGTACTGATCTCTTTCAGCGGGATCTTTGCTCCGTCCTGCGTAGGAACCATTAATGAAGCAATATCATTTTCATCTTTTCTATATTCCTGAGAATAACGGAGACGAATCGGAAATTTTCTTTCGCCATCAAACATTTCTGAAGCTGTTTTTCCTCCAAAAGCCATCTCCAAAACAGATTGTGCATCATCCGGCATCACTCCGTAAGCCGCCATTTTATCTCTGTCCAGCACAACGCTTACTTCCGGCTGCCCAATATTTTTAATGATACCCGGATCTTTTACTCCGTCTACATCTTTGATCTGTTTTAATACTTCATCAGCTAATTTATCTAAGGTTTCCAGATTGTCACCGTAAATTTTAATTCCATTTTCTGCTTTAAAACCTGCTACTGCTTCAGCAACGTTGTCTGAAATGGGTTGAGAATAATTAAAAGTAATTCCCTGATAGGTTCTAAGCTTTTTATCGATCTCTTCAATCAGTTGCTCGTAGCTGATCTTCCGTTTCCATTCATCTTTAGGTTTGAGGTTGACAGCAAACTGCACAAATCCAAATCCGTTCGGATCTGTTCCGTCGTTACTTCTTCCAGTCTGAGCCAGAACATCCGTAACTTCAGAAAAGCTCATGATATCTTTCTTTAAAAGATCTGCTGTTTTAAGGGATTCTTTCAATGAGGAACTCATCGGCATTTCTGCTGTGATCCAAAGTGAGCCTTCATTCAGCTGCGGAAGGAATTCCGTTCCTAAGAATTTCCCGGAGAATAATGTTACTACCATGAAGGAAACCGCAACAATTAAACTCATTTTTTTATGTTTAAACGTATAGTTGAATCCTTTCAGGACAATTCTGTCCCAGAAATTCACAAATGGGTTATTCTTTTCTTTTACATTCTTATTTAAAAGAATATGCGAAAGAACAGGAACTAAAGTCAGCGTAAAAATCAAGGCTCCTATCAAGGCAAATCCTAAAGTAAATGCCAGGGGTGAGAACATCTTTCCTTCTACTTTCTGGAAAGAGAAGATTGGAATAAGTGAGGTGATGATAATTAATTTTGAAAAGAAAATCGCCTTTCCTAAACCTGTTCCGGTCTGCTTGATCCAGCCTCCTTTTGACAGTTTATTAAATTTTTCTGTTCCGTATTTAAGGGCTTTATGGTCGAGCATCACAAAGAGGCCTTCCACCATGACGACGGCTCCGTCAATAATGATCCCGAAATCTACCGCTCCTAATGAAAGCAGATTCGCACTCATTCCTGCCAGCTTTAAACATAAAAATGCAAATAATAGCGACAGTGGTATAATAATAGAAACAATGAACGTTGTTCTCCAGTCTGCCATAAAGATCAATACAATCACGGTAACAAGAATAATCCCCTCAATCAGGTTATGCATTACCGTGTGTGTCGTAAAATCCATCAGGTTGTCACGGTCGTAGAATGTCACCATTTTGACATCTTTCGGAAGGACTTTTTCGTTAAGCTCTTTAATTTTGGCCTTTACCCCAACCAGAACTTCTCTGGGGTTCTCCCCTTTCCTCATTACAACGATTCCTTCTACCGTATCTTCATGTTTGTTAAGCCCGGCCTGTCCTACTCTGGGCATCGAACTCTCATGAACATCTGCTACATATCTCACCAGCACAGGGTTTCCGCTGTCATTCTGGATGGTAATATTTCCGATATCTGCAATAGATTTCACAAGACCTATTCCTCTTACGACATAAGCCTGTCCGTTTTTTTCAATAACATCACCTCCTACATTCAAATTACTTTTGGTAACGGCATCATACACCTGAAGAGGGGTAAGGTTGTATTTATCTAAGGCTCTCGGATCAATACTTAATTCGAAAACTTTATCCTGGCCTCCGAAAACATTGATATCTGCTACTCCCGGAACGCCTCTCAGAGCACGGTCGATTACCCAGTTTTGCAGGGTCAGCAGTTCTCTTGAATCTTTTGTTTTACTTTCCAGGGTATATCTGAAAATTTCCCCGGTAGGCCCGTAGGGTGGCTGAACTTCCGGATCCACCTCGTCAGGAAGGCTTACGGTTCTTAATTGGTTATTGACCTGATTTCGGGCAAAAGTATCATCCACCCCATCGTCGAAAAGAATTTTAACAATAGAGAGACCAAACATCGTGGTACTTCTTACGCTTGTTTTCTTTTGAACCGGGCTCATAGCCAACTCGATGGGTGTAGTGACGAAACGTTCCACTTCTTCTGCGCTTCGCCCATTCCATTGGGTTATAATAACGATCTGGGTATTGGTAACATCAGGGAAAGCTTCAATGGGCATATTTTTGAAACTTATAAAACCCGCAATGGCCAAAATAGCGACCCAGATAAAGGTAAATGCTTTATTTTTTAACGAGAAAGCAATTATATTTTTAATGAATTTATTCATGATCGATTAAATTGATGACCTAAAAAAGCCGTTGAAAGAAATATTGGATATAATAAAAACTTCAATGCAAGTGCATATAATACCTATTTAAGCGCAACGACGCTCCATCCGGCAGAATCCAATACATTGTTGACTCGGTATGAAGATTGGTTAACTGTTCAGAGAGCGGTAGATCAACAACTGATTGTTTGTGATCACTTCTTCTCCTTCTGAAAGACCTCCGGCTAAGTAGGTGATGTCTCCTACCTGTTTTAATATTTTTATTTCTTTAACCTTGATATCGGTCCTCGATTTGAAAACCACTACAAAACTTCTGTTATCATCGAAGATCACCGCTTTGGAAGGTACCGTCAGAGCCGCGCTGTTTTCAGAACTTGAAACTTTGATGGTTGCTTTGCTTTCCGGAATCAACAGCCCGTTGGCGTTATCCAGCACCACTCTTGCCTGCATCGAATTGGTTTCCGGATCAATGATTTTAAATATTTTATCAATTCTTCCATCAAAAATTTTATCGGGATAAGAGAGTGTAGAAACCTGTGCTTTCATTCCCAGGCTTATTTTTTCAATATCAGCTTCATTGACGTTCATGATTGCCCATACATTGGTGGTGTTGGCTACATCAAAAATATTCTCACTTCTGTCACTTCTCAGCTGCATGTCTTTGTTGATGTTTTTCTGGACAATATATCCGCTGATAGGTGCCACAACACTGTAGATATTTCCTTTTTTCACATTGTAAACTGTACTTACAGCAGTCGCTCTCTGCATCTGGTCCTGTGCTTTCTGCAATACACTTTTGGCCTCAAGAACTTCTCTTTCCGTATTCAATTTACCTTCGTACATTTCTTTGGCTACACGCAGGTTATTTTGAGCAACAACCATATCGGTCTTTGCATCACTTACATCTTTTTGTACTTCGGCCAGCTCGGTACTTCTGATGGTAGCCAAAACCTGTCCTTTTTTCACATAATCACCAAGCTCAGCATTTACGCTTAACACATTTCCACCGACCAAAGGATATACATCAATATAGCTGTTTTTATCAGCAGATATTTTACCGTAAAAGCTATACTGGTCTTCTATATTTTTTTTCTCAACTTTGGCTAAAGAGATCGAGCTCAGCATCGTATTGCTCAGTTCAAAACCTTTTTTTGCCTGAGGTGCTTTTTCTTCTTCTTTTTTTGTACATGACAACAAAGACAGGGCTATCAGTACAGGGATTACATATTTTTTCATTGCTTAATAGAAGATTTTCGTTTGTATTAGTTGATTAAGTTGTTCTGCTGACTGCATGATCTCATTCTTCATATCGTAAATCTGGAGAGCCGTTTGTCTGTAGCTGTCCATGAAATCTGTAAACTCTATAAGGTTAACGTTTCCTTTTCTGAAATTTTTCAGCATTCCGTCGTATACAAGCTCCATATTACTAAGGTCTGTGGTTTTGATCTCGGCAAGCTGATCATATTGGCTTTTCCAGGTTTTATATGCTGACTGCACTTTAGTTTCAAGGTTTAGTTTCTGGTAATCTGCATTTTTCTGATTTTGTTGGATGGCATAATTTGCTTTTTCAACATTTCCCTGATTGGATTTCCATAACGGCAGTGGAATTCCAACCATAAGATTGACCTCATTTTTGAAGGTCCCTCCGTTCTGATCCCATCCGGCTCCTACATTAAGGTCAGGAATATTCAGTGATTTCTGCCACTGAGCATATAATTTACTATTGTCAATTAATTTTAAGAAATACTGATAATCAGAATTATTTTCCAGCGCCTTTTTCTTTAATTCATCTTCGTCTCCGAAAGGTTGTGCTGCAAGAATTTCTTTGGCATCAGCATCAGAAAGCTGTGGTTCTATATCGTCTGAAATTCCCGTAAGTACTTTTAAATTCTGCTCAAATTCAAGAATATTTTTATTGATACCCAGCTTATCATTATTGAGCTGGATCACGAGACTCTGAAGTCTTACTTCGTCTTTAAGGGAAACATTTCCTTTTGCAGATTGAGCACGGTAAGCACTTAAGAGATCATTCATGTATCCCAATTGCTTATTGGTATTGTCGAGTTTCAGTTTTTCGTAATACAGATTGAAGTAACCGGTATGAAGCTGGGTTCTCAAATCCACCAGAAGCTGTGAAAACTGGAGCTGGGCCAGTTCTTTATTTGATTTTGCAAAAGCAATTTCATTTTTCTTCTTTCCACCCATATAGATGAGCTGGGTAATCTCTGCTCCTTTAGCATGCCCTATATCAAAAGCTTTTTTACCTTCAGGATTGTAGGCATTAATCTGTCCGCTTAACTGCGGAAGCTCCCAAATCTTAGCCTGCAGAATATCCGCATCGGCCATATTAATGTTGTATTGTTCTGCGAGAAGCTGAAGATTGTTTTTCTGAAAAGCCTCTTCACAATCCAATAGTGACATCTGCTGCTGCCCTGCCATGAATGAGGAAATGGCAATAAACAGTCCTGCAATTTTGTTCATTCTATCTTTTTTTATGATACAAAATTGCCCCTATACGATTAAAATGACCTTAAAGCAGCCTTAAAAAAAAATTAAATTTGGTTTAGAATGGCGATAAATACTACATTTATCACTACCCATTTAAGATTACCAGCTAAAAAACACAGTAAAGGACAGACATAATTTTTACGTGAAAAATAATTTAAGACAGACTAAGATGTTTCACGTCTTATGGTACTACAGAGTAAAGTGCTAAAACAGGATAAGATTAAAGCTGTTTATTAAATGTGACCGCAAATTTATTGGCGTTTTCAGCCGGAGAAGAATATTTGATTTGCGCGCCATGGTATTCAAGGATTCTTTTGACAATTCGAAGTCCAAGACCGGAACCTGAGATATTCTGAGAATTATTACCTCTCATAAACGCTTCGAATAATTTTGGCTGCTCTTCTTCCGGAATGGTATTTCCACGAGAAGTAATATCAACCATAAGCTCATCATTGCTTTCTGTGATCAAAACATCGACCTCGGCATCATCTGAATATACCGCTGCATTTTTAAAAAGATTTATAAAGACAATAGTCAACAGAGAATGTATACCGTTAATTGTAAGAAGGCCATTTTCCGAAGTATCTTCAGAAATAAGGAAATCCAGTTTCAGGGCAGGATAACTTTTCTCCACCGCTTCAAAAGCTTCAAAAATAACTTCGTCAATCCTCACTTCTTCATATATACTCTGGATATTTTCTTTGTCAAATTTTGTAAGAAGCAAAAGTGAATTTGTAAGATCCGATAACTGATAAACATCTTTCTGAATCTGCTTTAAAGAAGAAAGTGTTTCAGGAGAGTGTTTTTCGAATTTGATCAGGTTTTCCAGCTGAAATGCCATTCTTGTGATGGGGGTTCTGATTTCGTGCGAGGCACTTGCTGTAAAATCTTTCTGCGACTGAAAAACATCATCCAGCCTTGCAATCATCGTGTTAAAGGATTTTGCCAGAACATTGATCTCATCGTTCGAATCCTGAACAGGAATCTGTTTGGTGAGTTTGTGGGCTGTAACCTCTGAAATTTCCGTATTCAGATCTTCTAAAGGACGCAGGAACTGCCCCATAAAATAGTAGCTGAAAAATCCGATCAAAAGCGTACTCATCACATAGGCCGTGATCAAAAGATACTTCAGGAATTCTAGTTTTGATTTTCCATTGGTATCAAATGCACTGGTGAGAATATAGTAATTTTCTCCATTGATCTTCCGAAGCGCGGCATAGATCTCGGGAACTGTTTTTTCGGTGTAAATGATTTTCTTTTCATCCAGCTCCTTGAGAAGTGCACTATCCCAGGTCACATTACGATCTTTAATCGTACTGTATATCAACTCCTTATCTGTGTTAAAGATCAAAATTGTTTCATTGAGAAGGATATTGTCTGAGTTTTCGTTAAAAAAAATCGGAGCTTCTTCCTCAAAATCTTTAGACTTTGAAATGAAGTTTGAAGTAAATTCCAGACGCTGCCGGAATCTTTCTTTAAATTCATCTCTTCTGAAATCATTAAAAGACAGGTAGATCACCGCCATTACCATTGCAAAAAGCAGGGAAAAAGCGATACTGATCGTTAATGCTATCTTTCTTTTTAAAGACATTTACAATGTACTTAGGTAATATCCGAAACCGGAACGGGTATGAATAAGTTTAAGTTTAAAATCTTTATCGATTTTCTTTCTCAAAAAATTGATGTAGACTTCTACGGTATTGGTATTCGTATTGAAGTTATGTTCCCATACGTGTTCTGTAATCTGCTGTTTGGAAACCGTTCTTCCCTGTGCTTCGGCAAGATAAACCAGCAGTTGAAATTCTTTCAGGGTGAGGGCTATTTCATTGCCTGCTCTATAGACTTTCTGCTCTGTTTTATTGATGATCAGGTCATCTACTCTGATGATATCCTGATCAGCAGCATCGGAAGGAGATTTTCGCCTCAACAGTGAATTGACTCTTAACAGCAGTTCCTCGAACTGAAAAGGTTTTACCAGATAATCATCAGCAAGCCTGGTAAAGGCATCTTTTTTATCAGAGATATCTCCATAAGCCGAAATGATAATGATCGGCGTATTTTTATCGAAAGAACGAATGGTCTGGCAGACATCAAGTCCATTTATTTTAGGAACGTTAATATCCAGCAGATAGAGGTCATAGGTATTGTTTTTGATCTGGCGGAGAAAGGTTTCTCCGTCATAGATCTTATCACAGGTAAAGCTGTTTGATTCCAAAAACCTACAGAGTTCTGCCGATAGGATAAGGTCATCTTCCAATAAAAGAATGTTCATCAAAAATATATTTGATACGAATTTAACGAAAATTTTATGATTTCTGCTTAAGTACTGAAGCGATAAAATATTTAAGAGGAATTTCTTACTTAAATTTTCAATCGCTTATTTACTCTTTTCAGTCAATAATAAAACAGCAAAATTGATTTTATAAAAACCCTGGGAAGGGATTTAAAATGAACTTGTCATTCATATATGGGTAAAAAAAAATCCCGAAAAAAATTCGGGAAATTTCGAGAGCCAACTACGGGACTTGAACCCGTGACCTCTTCCTTACCAAGGAAGCACTCTACCGCTGAGCTAAGTCGGCACTAAATAAAAAAATCACACTAAATAAGCATGATTTTCTTTGAGCGGAAGACGAGGGTCGAACTCGCGACATTCAGCTTGGAAGGCTGACGCTCTACCAACTGAGCTACTTCCGCAATTTTGTTTCCAAAACTATTGGTAAACGCTTTGCAAATCTAGGAAAATCCTTTTAAATCTGCAAGACTTTTTTTAATATAAATTGTGGGAAGAGCAGGATTCGAACCTGCGAAGCCGAAGCAACTGAGTTACAGTCAGTCCCATTTAGCCACTCTGGAATCTTCCCAAAAGTTTATATTAAAATTGAGCCTCCAGAGGGACTCGAACCCACGACCTGCTGATTACAAATCAGCTGCTCTAGCCAACTGAGCTATGGAGGCAATTTTAATGTTGTGACTGAAAGCTTTTGAGAAAATTCTACTCTAAGCTTTTCAGTAGTTAAAAAAATCATTCTTTTCAGTCTGACTCTTTGAGCGAAAGACGAGGGTCGAACTCGCGACATTCAGCTTGGAAGGCTGACGCTCTACCAACTGAGCTACTTTCGCAATTTTGTTTCCAAAACTATTGGTTTAACGGTTTGCAAATCTAAGAAAACTTCTTGAAACCTGCAAGACTTTTTTTTAATATAAATTGTGGGAAGAGCAGGATTCGAACCTGCGAAGCCGAAGCAACTGAGTTACAGTCAGTCCCATTTAGCCACTCTGGAATCTTCCCAAAAGTTTATATTAAATGAGCCTCCAGAGGGACTCGAACCCACGACCTGCTGATTACAAATCAGCTGCTCTAGCCAACTGAGCTATGGAGGCATAATTAAAAAGAATTCAAAAGAACGCTGTTCCCTTTTTGCGAGTGCAAATATAGAACGGTTTTTTTGAATTCTCAAACTTTTTTATGACTTTTTTTATCTTTTTTTTCTACGCCATCTCTTTTTTCTTGATTAGTAGCTTTTTAGCAGTATCAACACAAAGGTCCAAACTTTCTTCAAAAGTTTCAGATGTCTTTTTTACCACGATATCGTCACCCGGAACGGCCAGGATAAGTTCGGTAGTTTTATTGTTTCTATCCGAAGCGTTTTCAACTTTTAGGAACACCTTGCACTCATGAATTTTATCATAGAAGGTTTCCAACTTGCTTACTTTTTTGTCAATGTGTGATTCTAATGGTTCGTGTGGAGTTAAACCAATTGATTGAACTGTGATCTTCATAATTCTTCTTTTTTAGATGCTCTAGGATGAGCCTGATTAAACACTTTTTTCAATTGTTCAATATTGGCATTCGTATAGACTTGAGTACTTGCAAGACTGGAATGCCCTAATATTTTTTTTACTTTGGAGATCTCCGCCCCATTATCCAAAACATGCGTAGCAAAGCTATGCCGAAGGATGTGAGGACTTCTTTTTTCTTTCGTTGTTACAAGACTAAGGTACTTATTAACTACCACATAAACAAATTTTTCTGAGAGTTTTTTACCCTTTTTATTTACCAAAAAATATGATTTATATTCGCTTTCAGGTTTCCTTATTTCGAGATAACTTCTAAGCAGATCCGACAAATCTTGGGAGACAGGAATAAAGCGTTCTTTATTTCCTTTTCCTATGACCTTAAGCTCGTTTCCGTCTAAGTTAACATACTCAAACATCAGGCCACAAAGCTCGGCTTTACGGATACCGGTCTGATATAATACTTCTATAATACATTTTTCGAGCAGATCATGCTGATCTGTGAGAACACGGTCGCTAAGTGTCTGCATTTCTTCCTGTGAGATAGGAATCTGTTTTTCAGCATAAAACTTAAGGGAAGGGATACTTTCGGTGGGAGAAACTTTGATCTCCCCTATTTTCAAAAGAAATAAATAAAAACTTCGGAGTGACGACAGTTTCCTGTTGATACTTCTTTTTGAAATATTATTTTCACTCAATTCAACGATAAAATTTCTGATTACTTTTTTATCTGCCCGGGAAATATCTTCTGAAGCCTCTGTCCTGAGGTAGAAATGGGAAAAATCCTCAAGATCTTTTTTGTAGCTTGTAACGGTATGAGGCGAATACCTCTTTTCGAACTGTAAATATTCTAAATATTTATTCAACATCACATAAGGTATAAAAACAAAAATTCACCTCTCAAATATACGAATATTTAAGAAGTGAATTTAGTATGTGGTTAAGAAAAATCTTAAGCCTGCTCTTCCTTGCTAAGCCCTCTTTGTTTGTAAGCGGCTTTCAGTCTAGATTGTCTTAAAGTTACAGAAGGCTTAATAAACGCTTGTCTAGATCTCAATTGACGAACTGTACCCGTTTTATCAAATTTTCTTTTATATTTTTTTAATGCTCTGTCGATGGATTCCCCATCTTTTACTGGAATTATTAACATATTTTACATCTCATTTTGGGTTGCAAAGTTAGCATTTTTTTGGTAATCCGCAAATTATATTATTAAAAAATAGATTTGTTTCGATTAACACCAATAGACCGATTACTACAACGGTAGAATTAATTCAAATTACATATGAAATAACCACTATTTATGTTAAAAACTTAACTCTTAATAAAATAAAACAAAATTTCCTTGTGATTAATTTATTTTAATAGGATTCAATACCGTTAATAGCCTAAAAATCAGACGACTATCAAAAACAAATAACAAAATTATTTTCCTACGACCTCTTCTTCTTAATTGATAAATGTCGTAATTTACTATAAATCACTGTATAATATTCATCTTAAATGAATAATACTCACCACACTGACAGCAACAGCACAGGGAAGCGGAGATACATTTTTATGGTCAAATGGGGTTACGGGAGCAATTAACACTGTTACAACTCCAGGTACTTACAAAGTCACCGTTACTTCACCTTCAGACTGCCAGTATCAAAAGTCTACAATTGTTGTAATGGATGCTGCGATTACTATAGCAGCCCCCTTATCCATCACTTGTACCCTGGATATCCTAATTTAGCTTCCAGTTAAAGTTAAGCATAAAACCTTAATTTTAACTTATGAAACGAGAGCGAAAAATCTACGATCCAGCTTTTAAAACCAAAGCCGTTCAATTAAGTAATGAGCGAACTAATATCTCGGAACTCGCACGAGAACTCGGAATTGCAGTCA
>NZ_JPRI01000011.1 GCF_000737765.1 Chryseobacterium vrystaatense
AGACTGGCTTCTGATCCTGAAAAAGTAATTACCGAAAACTTTACCTACGACCACCAGAACAGGCTTCTGAAACATTACCATAAGGTAGACCAGCTTCCTCAGGAACTCCTTGCTGACAATACCTATAATGAGATCGGACAGCTGGTGAATAAGAAGACGGGAAATACTTCAGGAACTCCCCTGCAGTCTGTAGACTATCAGTACAATATCAGAGGATGGCTCACGAAAGTGAATAATCCTGCGGATCTGGGCGATAAGCTTTTTGGCTATGCGCTGAAATATGAAAACCCTGACCATGCTGTGGATGCGCCCGCCAAATACAACGGCAATATTTCTGAATTTGACTGGAGAACTTCCACCGGAAATTTCCTCAGAAGATACGCGTATAAGTATGACGCATTGAACAGACTGAAAGAGGCTTCTTACCGCGAACCCACTGCAACCCTACCGGTAAATGACGGATACAGCGAGTTGCTGACCTACGATCTGAATGGCAATATCCAGACACTGAAAAGGTTTCAGGCGCTGAACAATATCCCGATCCTGATTGATGATCTGAAATATAAACTGTATGAGGGCAACAGGCTGAAGCTGGTCATCGATAACAGCGGTAACAGTTCCGGTTATTCAGGATGGGGAAATATGATGAGCTATGACCTGAACGGGAATATGACCAATCATATCGATAAGGGGATTAAGAAGATCGGGTATAATTATCTGAATCTTCCGCAAACGGTGCTGTTTGGCGGTAAAGATAAATTGCAGTTCCTGTACCGCGCAGATGGAACCAAGCTGAAAAAATCATTTACCTACTTTGTTCCGCAAACGGGAATGACCCTGACTCAACACACGGACTATCTGGATGGGTTTCAGTATGAACAGGAGCACACAGGAATGCCTCCCCTGCTTCAGTTTTTCCCAACAGCAGAAGGATATTACGATTTTCAGAAAAAAAGGTATATTTATCATTACCAGGATCATGTAGGTAACATCAGGCTGGCGTATTACCGCGGAAGTAATAATGAGGCTATCGTAGATCGGGAAACGAATTACTACCCTTTTGGGATGGAGTATATTGGCTTTAACGGAAGCCAGCTCCAGAGTTACAAGTACGGTTTCCAGGGACAGGAAAGGCAGGCTGAAACGGGATGGAGTTCTTTTAAATGGCGAAACAGCATCCCGGAGCTGGGAAGGTTTTTCAATATAGATCCTTTAGCAGAAAGTTATAATACATGGTCTCCATATGCCTTTAGTGGAAATAGAGTTGTTGATGCAAGAGAACTGGAAGGTTTAGAGCCTGTACTACTACCTGCATATGGAGTTGGAGCTATGACACCTCCTCCTATGTATTCTGGAAAAGCGGGAGCAGGATCTTCTATTTATGAAACAGCGAAAAGCAATGCCATTAATAATTATAATGGTATAATAAACCTTTTGGGGAATAATATTAAAATTCTCACAACTCTTTCTGGCACGGGAATTACAATTGCAAACCGGGTTCTTAAAAGCGAAGCAGAGGGTAAGGTGGAAAGTGAGGCTGTAGAAAATAAGGATGCTAATGGAGTAGAGATAACCATTTCTGATGAAAATAAAATTCCTAGAGACTCATTAGATCCACCAACAAAACCTGGGAATGCCCCAACCTTCAAAAAAGATGGTAAGCCAGTTGAAATTCATCATGAAGGCCAAAAAGCCGAAGGTCCTTTTAAAGAAATGCATCCAGTAGACCATAGAGGAAAAGGAAATTACAGTAAAAATCATCCTAAAGGCCAAAAACCTCTTACAAAAAAAGAGCGTGTGGAATTTAATAATGCCCGACAAAAATATTGGAAAAAAGAATATCCTAACGGAAAAAAAGAATAATATGGAAATAATAGAAAAATGTAACCAAACACTTGAAGAACTATATAAATTTTCTCCTGAAATTTTATACTTAGGGGAAAATATTATAGATTCTCGTTTAGAAAGTTTAGAGGAAGAAATAGGATATAAACTTCCAGAGGACTTTAAATACATTATGAAAAAACATAATGGAATTACACTTGCAGGTACACAAATTTATGGTTTATCAGCTGAGTTAAAAGAGGGTTCTCTGGATAAAATCTATGTATTCGAACATTCTGAGGTAGAAAATCCAATGCCTAAAAACTTTCTTCCTTTTTCTCCTGATGGGCGCGGAAATCATTATTGTTTGGATTTATCAAAACTAGAGGCCAATGTATGTCCTGTTATGTTTTGGCAGTGGGATTTTGAATATGATAATTTAGAAGATGTAGAAGTCTCCAATGATAATTTTGCTGAATGGGTAAATGAAGTTATGATAGAATGGACTCTACAAATGTATAATTTCGATGGTACAGAGAAATAGGGATATTCCACATGTGTCAAAACTTTCTAAATCTATTTAATAATAAATGGAAGGAACGAACTGGAAGATTGAGAACATTTTAAAAATGTCAGAAAACGAAAGATATGATTATTTCGTTAGAAAAGTTGCCGATTTTGAACAAATTTGGGGCCTGAGTGATAATGGTTGGGCTTTGCTTGGTGATGATATTGGGAACCAAATTCTCCCATTGTGGCCGGAAAAAGAATTTGCTGAACTCTGTGCTGTTGACCAATGGAAAGAGCATAAAGCAGAACCCATAGAATTAGATAATTTTATAGAAAAATGGGTTCCAGGTATGACAAATGACAAAACATTGATCAATGTTTTTCTTACACCCAACGCAAAAGGAACTATAATTTCTCCTGCTGATTTATATGCAGATTTAAAAGACGAATTAGAACAAAATGAATAATTCGAAACTAAATGGATTCTAAAGATGGTAAATGACCGAAAAAGAAATGGACGACAATAATTATATCAAACAGAAAGAGGAAATTTGTGAAAAATATTCGCAAAAAAAAAAAAAAGATTTAGTAGAGCTAAATTCACTAATCGCTTTGGGTAAAAATTTTAATTCAAAAATCCAAATAAATGGATTAAGACATCCAAAAACTGAAAGTCTATGTGGTTGGTATATATGGTCTGGTGACGATTTTGATCAGGAAAATTTTGATTTTTTTGAACCTTCACATGTTTATCATTTACTACACAATGCGTCATTTGTTATCAAATACTTGGGTCTTCCTATAGGAAATAGATTTTTGATTGATAATAATGGGTATGAAGACATATGGTTTGATCAAGATTTGCTGCTATCAGATAAACATTAGAATCATTCAACCAATATTTCAACAGGTTACTAATAAAACTAGAGTATTGATAATCAATACTCTAATTTTTAAATAAACTATGAAGATCATGTAGGCAACATCAGGCTGGCGTATTACCGCGGAAGCAATAATGAGGCTATTATAGATCGGGAAACGAATTACTACCCTTTTGGGATGGAGTATATTGGCTTTAATGGAAGCCAGCTCCAGAGTTACAAATACGGTTTCCAGGGACAGGAAAGGCAGGCTGAAACGGGATGGAGTTCTTTTAAATGGCGAAACAGCATCCCGGAGCTGGGAAGGTTTTTCAATATAGATCCTTTAGCAGAAAGTTATAATACATGGTCTCCATATGCCTTTAGTGGAAATAGAGTTGTTGATGCAAGAGAACTGGAAGGTTTAGAGCCTGTACTACTACCTGCATATGGAGTTGGAGCTATGACACCTCCTCCTATGTATTCTGGAAAAGCGGGAGCAGGATCTTCTATTTATGAAACAGCGAAAAGCAATGCCATTAATAATTACAATGGTATTCTTAGGATTCTAGGGAATAATGCTAAAATTATTACTGCTCTTGGAGGTACAGGAATAGGTTTAGCAAACCGTATTCTGAATAGTGAGGGGGAAAGTAAAGCAGAGGGAGGCAAAGCTAAAAGTGGAGAAACTGAAAAACAGACAGGTTCTTATACCAATCATCATAAAAGTGGTAAAAAATATCATGGTAAAGGAGATAAAGAAAGAGCGGCCAAATCTGGAAAAGACAAAGCAAAAGAACATGACGATCCTTTAGAAAGTACCGATTGGACACCTGCTGAAAATGATAGAGAAGCATTTAAACAGGAATCTGAAAGATTAGATCAGGATGAAGATAAAGAAAAAAGAAAACGAGGTCATGAAAATGAAAACAATTACAATAAACGTGATTCGCCCGGCAAAAAATATAGGCAACAAGATGAGCAAAAAAAACTAAATAACAATAATTAATATGATAATAGACGGATTTAATTTTTCAAAGGATGGAAAAACTATAGCAATAAGAGGAGGAAATAAATTGAAAGATGAAATAGAATATATAAAAGCAAATAAAATAACATCTGTTTCTATAAACTCAGAATCAAACCTTCAAGGTCTAATGTTTTTTAGTGAATTAACATTTATTGACGAAATATATTTGAGTAAGTTTGATTTGGATTATTCTGGATTATATGAACTCGTAAATCTGAAACAAGTAACAGTAATTATTTTTACTCCAAAGCCAAAGCCTATAATTGATTATTCCCGGTTTAAGAAATTAGAATACCTTTCATTAGATTGGTATAATGAAGTATTAGATTTAACTTCTAATTTGAAATTGAAAACTCTATATATTTGGAAATTTAAACCAAAAAGCAAATCTTTTTCCTTTATAAGTTTGCCCAATTCTCTGAAAAAAATACATATTACAGAATCTAATATTCAAAATTTTGATGGGTTGAAACTCCCAAACTTAAAAAGCTTTGAAGGGCATTATTGTAGTAAATTGACTTCTTTAGATGGGCTTAAAAAAAGTTCTGATAATTTGCAAACTTTCATTCTGGGTTCATGTGGTAATCTTACCAATTATGATGATCTAAAGTATTGCAAAAATTTGGAAAAAGTTATTTTGACTAGATGTGGTGATATGGATTCTTTATCATGGCTAAAGCCACTAAAAAAAGTTAAGCACTTTACTTTCTTATATACAAAGGTACTTGATGGAGATGTTAGTATATGTTCAGAAATAAAATATGTTGCTTTTACAAATAGTAGACATTATAACCACAAGATGGAAGAATTTAACAACAAATATTAAGAAGCAAATAATAGTGTTAATGATAAATTAGGGTATTGGTTTTTCAATGCCCTAAATTATAAAATCAAATGCCAATTGCTATCTTCTTAGGCTAGGGAATGAATGCTGGAACGGTACTTACAGCCAATTGTCAAGTTACAAATACGGTTTTCAGGGACAGTGAAGACTTTCCCTTTTGGTAAACTTCCCTGTTCAAAACAGGGAAGTTTACCCCGTCATCATGAACCTTATATAAATGATTCATAGCAAGTCGGAATATGCTGCATTCCGTTTTGTCGGTTAGACCATATTTTCGCTGAATAAGTTTGCCGAGTTCATGGGTGAAAGGGTACTGTTTATGGTAGAAAATTTCTCTGTCATCAGTTCTTAGTTGGTTATATAATATATGCGTTTCGTTAACATTTTTGGGCTTTACACCTATTCCATCGTTTTTTGAGATTCAGTTGTATTTATTATTAATGGTTTTGGGCTTTGCGATAGTAGGGAAATCGAACACTTTCGTTCACTTTTTAACTGAAAAAGTGTTGAATTTTACACTTTATCTTCACCATTCTTTGACTGCAAAGACTGTCATTCATAATTTATCACATTTTCCAATCCAAGTTCTTTTATGTCTATTTCAACTGACAAAGGCGATGGTATCAATTTCAAAATTCCCTCATTCATATTCGTCCCGGAAATTACGCCTAAATCATTTTCAATGGCAATTTCAATGAATTTATAGAAATCAGAAAAATATTTATCTGCGTCTTTCCCTGCAGAATTTAGATTTTCTTTATCAAGCCATAAAAGTTGTAAATCTTCATTTGTTACCCAATTTATAAATCCATTACAATTGGAGTGAGAAGAATACAATATACTACCCAATTCATTATTGGTAAGGTCAGAAATAATTTCTTCGGCAACAGATCCCGGTTTCGCACTCACACATCCTGTAAATATACTTCGTCCCAAAATCAAATGAGGATTAAAAGATGCGCATTCAGAGAAAATGATTAAAGTCAAAATGAGGTTAATATCTTCGATGATCTGTCCATTTTTTCTATAAAAGTCATCTTCATCTTTATACTTTTTTTTAATGAAATGATTGTACTCTTCGTTTACACTTTTGTTTCTTGTTTGAATACTGAGTAAAGTTTCGTGTATCTTAAATTCATCATCTAAAAATTGGCTAAATTTAATAATATCAGTAATTCGCCCTTCATTTTGATCATTATCACAGACTATATATTTACCAAATTCTGAATTAAAATAATTTCTCAGCAAATGCCCTTCGCTTTGAAGGTCAGGAACAATTGTCGAATAGAACTTTTTGTCGTCAAAATGATGTAAGGTATTCCAGGAACCCATTGATGAAGTTTATTAAGTTTGTTTTTGCCATTGCTGCCAACGTTTTATAGTGATGCTAAGGGCAGTACTTTTATGATAACAATTGATTTGAAAAATTAAATTTCCATTTCTTTCGAACACGAACTCCCTCATTTCGAAACGTCGATACACGTGCCTCTTTATGAATTTTGCTACAGTAATGTTTCGTGAGATTCAGTTGTATTTATTACTAATGGCTTGAGACTTTAATTTATGAGGACCATCGAAGCACTAATCTTTAATTCTTTTGAAAATAATTTTTTTGTTATTTTTTATAAGAATTAATGTATCTCCCTTTACTTTTTTTATAATTTTGAAAGGCAGATGTACTTCCCTCCAGTATACAGGAAAATGATCATTTTGTAAACTCCCTGGAATAAGAAACTTCCTTTCTTCTAAATCTTTAGTATAGTAAACAAAATCGTATTGATCTTCAATGTAATCTTCTTTGTTTATCGTAAAACGATGTCCAATATTAAAACTTCCATTTCCGGCAATTGATGTATTAAATTCATAATCATCAAAATGTTTGACGGTTTCTGTTGTTTTATCGCAGTCCCATAGTATTAGACAACCTATTATTAATGTAAACTTTAAATAATAATGCTTCATCATGTATTGATTTTTTTAAATATTCTGCAACATTATTTTCTTATCTGCAGGTATGATTTTTCAATGATTAACTTGCAGCTCTCCATCTTATTTAATCTATTCCGTTTCCATTTCAGCAATGTATTTTTCTTTAAAATCAGAATAACTATGATAATAATCCATATTTGATAAATCTATTCCAAGCAATTCTTTAGGATTCGTTTTTTTATTAGGAATTAAAATAAATTGATCATCACTTTCGTCGATTTTCAAACTTTCAATTGATTCAATTATTACCTCGCCATCAATAACTGCAAAATAAACTTCATCTATTGGCATACCCCACTCACTTTCATGTAATCCAAGAAAAGTTGATAATTTAAGTTCATTAACTAGCTGTACAAAATCAAATTCAATGTAGTCTTGGAGATTAGTTAAGTAAGATCTTAAAACGTTTAAAACAAAATAACTAAACTCATTATTTTTTAACGCAATGATTAATAAACCGTTTTTTATTAAGTGAGGAATTTCTTTCGGAACTTTCGTGTCAACACTTTTAGTTACAATAAGTGATATATTTTGACCCATATGAATAATTTAATTGATATTTCTGTTACACTAAGCCATCATTATATAATTTTATAGTAGCTTTTCAAGATTGGTTGCATTAGCATATTGCCAAACGGTTGCTTTGCAATGTATTTAATATTTCATCCATTTTTTTAAATCTGTTTTTCTTTCTTTTACACGAATTCCAATCCTTTTAATAACGATACTTCATGATCTATAGACCTTTTAAAATATTCTGAAAAACTGTTTTCTTATCTAATGCACAGCTGCAGGTTGATGTTGTTTTTCTCAAATCACCACCATCATTTTCCCGATTAGAGATTTCAAGGGAACCGAAAGATCAGTCTTTAGTTTTGCACAAAAGTTCTGCTGAAAACTGAACTTAATTTAGCACTAAACTGCCTGTTTTAACCAAGTGATATTGTATACTGTTTATTTATAATTTTCCCTTTCAATCTTTTCAGATAGTAAAAGAATCTCCTTACTGATGATATCAGCATTTTCTTTTTTCGTAATGATCGTACCGTGACTTGCATCCATTACAATTTGTTTTCCATTAGAAGAGAGTTCTTTAAGCTCTTTTTGCATATTAAACCACAATTGAACTTCTTTTTCAGGGTCAATTCCCTCTTTTCTGTATCTCTTTTTTTGGGATTCTTTATACTGTTCTGTAGCAGTAAATACCAGGACAGGTAATGAATCTAAATCCTTTGCTTTACCAGCTCGCTTCAGCACTTCATTATTTAATTCATTCTCTCTTAAAAACATACGATAAACGTCTCCAGAATTCGAAGTTAATGAACGTGAACGGCTATGTACTTCTATGGGTAAACCATCACCTTGATAAACCGCCTTACCCAATGTATTATTATAAATACCCAAAATACCTAAATCTGCAAGTATAGATCCTATTTTTAAAATTTTTGTTTGCTCTTTAGGAACCAATTCTTTTTGAGCCAATCGCTTCCATTGTTCAGGATGACTCGAGTCTATGAAGACCATTCCTTCCACTTCGTTTGGATAAAGATCCCTGAATATTCTATTATAAGGTCCGCCCATAGAGTGACCTACCAGTAGGTAAGGTGGTTTTTCGCCAATCTTTTCTAATAATTCATGAAGTTGATGTGCATAAAATTCAGGGGATATATGATCTTTATTACTGGATTCGCTAAACCATTTTCCATCTCTATCGTAGCGTATGACTCTCGTATTATTTTTCAAACCTTCTGCCAGCCAATGTAACATATCTGTATTACTGTGCGCTCCAGCTTCAATAATAATGGTAGGTAAAGATTTCTTCTCACCTTCTGCTCTAACATGAAGACTGGTGCCATTAACATCAACCAATTTACCCGGTGGAACTGGTTTTGGACTGAATATCCGGTAGCACAACCCCGAGAAAAATAATAGTATTAGAATTCCTGCTAAAAGTTTACCAACAAACTTAAAAATTTTTAAAGTTAATTTCATCGTAATTTTTCAAATGTCATCCAACGTTTTTGAGGCTTGCCAACGGCCGAAATTTCGGAGCCGAAACGTGCAACTAAAATACAAATATCTTACGAAGCACAAAACGTAAATTAAACGCTCTCTGCCCACTATTGCCCGGCCCATGATCGTAACAAACAATTATTTTTCGTTAAGAATTTGCTGTAATATGAGTGCTGTTGCTTTTGCATCATCTAATGCCCTGTGAAATTTAAAATCTTCTTTTACATTCATTTTTTCCAAAACTCTTTCTAATGAAATTCCAGATGTAGAGATATTTTTTTTAGCCAGCCAATAAACACCCAGTGCTCTGATGTCAAAACCTCCACCAACAAAATATGTATTATAATCCAATCCAAATTCCGTAAATTCTTTCCTCAAAAGCGGTAAGTCATAGTACAGTCCCCAACCTGCTAAAGTTGATTTGTTTTTTTCTCCGTACCAATCTAAAAATGGGAGAATAGCTTCATCAAAATACTTTTCATTTTCAACCATTTCATTGGTAATGTTTGTAATCTCCGTGATTTCAGGTAGAATTGGAAAATGTTTTGGCTTTATTAAAATGGAGAATTCGCTTTTTATTTCAAAAGTTTTCCGGTCTAATTTTACAGCTCCTATTTCTATTATATTGGTTTCATTGATTTCATTTTTACCGAAAGTTTTGCAGCTTCCTTCTAAATCATAAATTACTAAATCACTGGAAAATTTCATCTGATCGTTTTTAGTTGTTTTAAGTTTGCCTGCCAAAATTAGATTCTTATAACGCAATCTATTGGCGCATTCATTTCTTATTGATCAAACCAATGAAATACGATCGTTTTTTGAGATTTATTTTGGTGAAAAATTTGTTAAAGAAAACATGCTTATCAAATGTAATTTTAGTTTCAACAGCTTTAAAAACCAGATTATCAAATGCTCCTATTTTTAGGGAAGACTACATATAATTAATTTAATCTACTTTGAGATATAATATATTCATATAAAAACAGGCTTGACCAATACGGTCAAGCCTGCTTTTATTTTAAACTTATAAATACTTTAAACAGCATCAATTAGCCGTCTAAAATTACATCAATTCTTTATTTTTTTATAAACTGAACAGCTTTTGAACGCTCAAGTTTCAGCCAATAACTTCCCTTGCTTAGATCCTGAACCTGAATACCTTTTCCAGCTGTATAAAAACCTGCCTTAACTTTTTGCCCGGCAGCATTATAAATTATAAATTGATCATTCTTCATCCCCTTCATATAAAGAATATCTGTAACAGGATTTGGAAATAATTTCATTTCAGGAGCAAGAACGGCAGATTCAGTGCTTAAAAAATTCATATTGTAATCCACTTTCATATTAAAGAGTTCTCCATATTTCTGAACAGAAATAATAAACCCTTTATCACCATTGACAAAAACATCTGAAACAGAACTGATATTGGCAGGGGCTTTAAACAAACCACCCGTCCCAAAGGATGTATCACGAACTCCGTTCGTGTTATATTTTAATATCGTTGCAGCATATTCAACCGGTGAATCACTTTTGTAATAAGAAGAAAAAATATACACATGATGGTCTATTTCTATGATTTTATGTGGAACGTGCACACTCCACTGTCCAAATGAATATTCCACTGTTCCTGCATTCCCAAATGATGTATCTATAGCCCCCGAACGTAAATATCTGGAACCTTTTACATACTTAAATGCCGAACTCACATCCATATATTTCGCGATCAGAATTTTACCGTCTTCCTGTATATTGTAGTCATAGATCGTAAGATCTTTCGGGGCATAAACATAGCCGTTATCTCCAAAACTGGCATCGGGAGTTCCATTTAAAAAATGACAGGTCCAGACATCTGTCTGCGTATAGTTCCCGCTGTTATCATAATAAAACGAAGTGGCGAAATGGTATATTTTACCATTCTTAATTCTGGTTTGTTTCAGGGTCTGAAATTTATAATCCCGGTCTATCAACATTGAACTGAAACCATTATTTCCAAAGCTGGTATCGATAGTACCATTGGACAAAATTTTACAGAGCTTGGTATACGTTTTGGCAGGATTACCCTCTGTTGAACTGTAGACTATAAAAATTTGATTAGCCTCATCCTTCATTAAATTCCCATAGGCTAATGTAGTGGGTGTAAAAAGAAAATCAGCAAGCTTAAAACCATTAACTCCGAATGAAGTATCAATGCTTCCATTGCCTGTAATCTTAACAAGGTAAGCCTTCATATTGGCGGCACAGGAAAGAATGATAGAATGATCATCCAGCGTCACAGCGCTCACCACAGTAATTTCTCCTGGATTGTTTGGATAGGCAGGAATACTTAAAATTCCATTGTTTCCAAAAGTCGCGTCAGGTGTCCCATTAAAATTATATTTGCTAATAAAATAAGTTTTGGGGGAATAAGAGCCGGTATTGTAGTAGCCAATATTGACTGTTTTCTGATCAGTAGTATATAAGGTTTTCATGTTGTATTCACTGTTTTGAATGGGTAGAATATCAACAAATAGTCTTCCATTAGTGCCATAATTGGTGTCGACTACTTGACCGGAAACAGAAACAAAACTTAAAAAGAAAAAGAATAGAAGTTTTCTCATAATCAGGTTATTATTTTGGAGCAAAAATAGTTTTTTTTAAGTAAAGTTGAATAATCTGTTCATTAGGGTACAAAGAAAGGTCTCGATACTCAATAAAGGCAGCGAGATTTGTAATCAGTGATTTTGTATTAATAGAAATTTATCCTCAATTAGGAAAGAAGATGGGTGGCAGAATTTCAAACAAGGCAAGGTGATGAAAAAATTCTTTTATATTATGCTTCAACCTCTTCTACAGCCAATACCGCTCCCCTTCTCCACATCCACCTCCTCAACCTCCTTACCGGAAGATACACAAAAATAACAGAAAGAATTCCTGCCAATACTCCAACCAGCACTGCCATTGCCGTAGCATCCAGCTTATAATATTTTGAAAAACCATACTGGGCAAAAAGCAAGACCGACAATACCAGTAATCCGGTAGTGAGTCCGTGCAAAATACTCAGTTTGGTCATCAATTTCTTTTTATTGAGCTGTTCATCTACAGTAAACTCAATCGCGCCCTGTTCGGAAGCAATAATTACCCTGTTGATGATATCAATGGTAAGGACTACCGGTAGAAAGATCGCCATAGGAAGGGTCAGCCGGGCCAGATTTTGAGTTCCTGAAAAAAAGTGGGTATATCCCAATTCCTGAAAACTCGCATAAGCAATAATGAAATTGAAGAATACATTCGGAAGGACATAGTAAATCGTCCGCTTGATTAAAAAGCGTTTCAGTGTTGTTTTTTTGAGTTTTTTAGGAGCTGGCGGCTTCAGTTTAAATTTCATAGCGACGAGGTCAGGAGTTCAATGGCTTTATCTTTAATTTTAACGGCTTCTTCTTTAGGCAGAAAATGTTCGTTGGACATAAACGTAAAATCCATTTGCCGGTTATACGTTGTTGCGACCAAAGTATTCGAATTCAGCCATGGAAAGGCAACAGTCGGGCTGATAATAGTTTCCACTTTAAAATTTTTATAGTCGCTTGGGATATTGATTCTTCCCATATTGGAAAGCGTTACATCATGACCGCCTTTGCTTGATTTCAGCATAGAAACCATACGTTCAACGACCGGATGCATCTGCTCACCCATCCACAGAAGCTCTCTGGCTTCCATTTTTTTTATTTTTTCTACCAGATCTTTTTTGATCTGCCTGGCATTATCCAATATATCTGTGTTTCCTTTCTTTAATGAGAGTTCAACGGTTGGTGCGAAAGCAAATACATGATCCTGCCTGATCTCCGGAATAAAATGGCGAACGTCTACAGGGCTGATCACTTTCCCTTTGGCAAGATTCCCCTGAATATCCTGAAAAGCCTGCATAAATGAAGAACAAAGCAAAGCATGTACAGAAACACCGTGAACTTTGGACCTTTCAGTGATGTGCGCCGTTGCAGCCGGGTTTAGTTTCCAATGGACAACGTAATTTTTCCCAAGGTTCCTTGTCTTACTTTTACGCTGCATGAGAAAAAAGAGCCTGCCCATCATCAGATAAAAACGGGCCTTGCGTTTCTGCCTTTTCGTATTGAAATCTACAGGCAGAAAATCACTGACTGAATTGAAGACATAATAAGGATCCATCTCAAAAGAAGGATCATCCAAAAGACCCAGAAGTTCCTTCATCATGGTGACAAGAGAAGTTCCGTCGCAGATACAGTGAGGCAGTACCCAAAGAATTTCAGATACATCATTTCCTTTAATCCAAACCAATTGAGCCAGTGGCTTTTTTTCATCATTAAACAGTCGGAACCATTCAGTTTCGGATTCCTGCAGCCAGTCCTCGTCTGTTTTTCGCTCAACAATACGGAGCGGAATGGGACCTATTTCTTTTTCTTCTATAAAAAACGGATACTTTTCGCTGCTGTTATCAATCCTCGTTCTCAGCAAAGGATGTTTTTGCTGAATTTTTTCTAAAGCAGCCTTAAAGTTTTCCTCAGGGATATTCCCTTTGATTTTTGCTGTAAATACACAATTGACAGGGGTTTCCGGATCAACATACATGATCCGTTCCACCATCATTAAATTTCGCCTGATCATAATACTGCTATATGGTCTAATTGTAATTTCACCGTCTGAATCACCTCATCACGAATGGCTAAGGCTTCAGCATACGGTAAATATCCTTCGCTTCCTACAAAAGAGAAATCCATTTCTCCTCTGAATGTTGATGTCACCATCGTCGTGGTATTCCCCAAAGGTCCAATCACAGAAGGACTGAAAATGGTATCCAGTGTAAATTCTTTGTATTGATGAGGAATCTGAATGCGTCCCAGATTGGAAAACATACAGTCGTTGGAAGATTTGCCATGCTTCAACAGCTTCGTGAAGTTTTTCAGGGCATCATGGGCAGATTCCATCACCATCATCGTAATGTAGGGATTGAGTTTGGAGGTCTTCCGTTCAACAGATTCCTGCATCAGCCTTAAATTCTCCGAAAAGCTCATTTTATGGTTCGCAGAAACCACGATCATCAGACCGAAAGCAAAAATATGATCTTCTTTGATCTGTTTTGCAAAACGTCTGATATCCACCGGACAGGAAACCTTATTGAAAGCTGATTCCCCTCTTATTTTTTTAAAGGCCTGAAGAACCGCAGCACTCAAAAAGGTGTTCACAGTAACTTCCATAGATTTACAGTAGGAAATCAATTCCTGGCTCAGCGCTTTGTCGAATTTCCAGTGAATCAGATAGTCGTTTTTTCGTTCAACCGCTTTTTTGCCGACCGGAATACACTTGATGGCTGTTGCTGCCAGTCTGCCGATCAGTTTGGCTTTAAGCTTTTGTTTTCTGTTGGTTAAAATCTCAGAGGGAACCACATCCTGAATTCCAAGGATGGGATGTTCTACCCCGATTTCTGCAGAAGGATTATCGAGTATTTTTAAAAATTCATATAAAAAAGCCATCGCAGAACCGCCATCACACAAACAGTGGTGGAATGCAAAAAGCATATCTGAAACCTCTTCCCCTTTGATCCATACAAAACGGATCAGCGGCCGTTCCCCATACTGAAATAAAGTCTGCCATTCTCTCTCCGACTCTTTCTGCCAATGGTCTTCCCCATTTCTGGAAACGGTCCGTATCGGAATTGGCAGATTCCTTTCCGGAACTTCAAACCACGGAATATTTTGTTCATCATGATGGATGACTGCTCTCAGCCAGGGATGTTTGCCCTGAAGCTGGTTCAGGGCATATTGAATATCTTCTTCTTTAAAAGTACCACGCAGACGGAACGGAATCACCGCATTAAACGGTTCTGTCCCGTCTCCCAAAAGCATACGCTCACCAAATAACAGTTTTCTTTTCATACGCAGATATCTATCTTTTTTAAGGGTCATATGGAATCACATCGTCATTATCAGTGCTGGCATGTACCGATAATGACGATTTTACGGGCTTATACAGAAACTAATCCTGAATCTTCTTTTAGAACAAACTCTTCCAGCAGTTCTACCGCGCGGTCATTCCCGCCTGCACTGAGTAAGCTGGTCTGAACTTCTTTGGCTGCATTCCTGTAAGCAGGGTTCTCCAACAATTCAAAAACGGTCTCACGAAGGGCTTCCACCCGTAAACGCTTGTACCGGATACTGATTCCACAACCTGCCTTTTCGATTAATTTGGCGATATGGAAATGATCATAAGCGATAGGCGTAATCAACATCGGCAATCCGTTCGTGAATGTATCGTTAACGGTATTAAAACCTCCGTGGCAGATCACCATATCCATATGCGGCATCAGCGCTGACTGGGGTACGAATCCGCTCACAATAAAATTAGAAGGCCATTCATCAAATATTTCGGGTGGCGTTGCTGCGATAACCGTCACAGGCTGATCTGCAAAAGCAGCAATTACTTTTTCAAAAAAGGCTTTACGGATATCTACCAGCAGGGTACCTAAGGATACAAATATTTTTGGTGTCGTGGACGCTTCCAGTTTTTCCCAGTCAAAAGGAGCCGGATTGGGACGTCCTTTTACAGGACCTACAAATCTCATATGAGACGGTACGGTTTCAAAATCAGCAAACGTCTGAGAAGTAAACACAAGATTCAGCTGATGAGAATGGATGAAAATACCGTCATCCTCAATGCCCACTTCTTTCTGAAGATCTTTGATCAGGTTCTGCTGCCATTCGAATATTTTGGGTGCGTTATTCGCAGTATCTCCCATTACATCCGGAGGTACAGGTGTTGTCGTAACACACGGAATCTGGTGTTTGTGGGCAAAAAGAGCTCCTCCGAAAGTAATACAGTCATTCACCAGAACATCCGGTTTCCAGCTTTCCATCAAACGTTCTAATCCCGGCATCATCATTTTGGCAAACGGAACATACGTTTCTTCCAGTGCCAGTTTCATGACTTCGGGTCCTGAGCAGGCAGGCCCGTCATCCTGTCTTTTTAGAATACGTCTGATATCCTCCTGAAACGGAATAAGATCTTCTTCAGGATAAAAATAAGATCCTCCTTCGGGAATATGTTTGCTGTCCAATGGAGTAATTCCAAACCATTTCACCTCGTGTCCACGAGCGATCAGACTGGCTCCTACGCTTAAGGTAGGGCTGATATGTCCAAAAAACGGAGGGATTACAAATAAAAATTTAGACCTGGATTTTACAGTTTCTGAAACAGGAACCAGGGCTTTTTCCAGTAAATCAGCCGCAGTGGCTGTTCCTCCGGCTTCAGCATAAGATGCGCCAACGGTTTCGGCAGCTTCTTTATACGCTGGATTATTTAAAATATTTTGTACGGCTTCTTTCAAGTGATGAGATTTAAATCGGTTAAAATTAAGACGCTCTCCTGCTCCGGTACGTACCACACGCCCTGCAACATGAGACTGATCGTAGGCAATCGGGATCACCACCAGCGGAAGACCGTTGGAAAGTGCTTCAGATACCGTATTGTGGCCGCCATGACAAACCACTCCGTCGAGATGAGGAAGAAGATCGAGCTGCGGAACCTGCTGATACACCATAAAATTCTCCGGCCAGCTTTCAAAAAGCTCCGGATCTGAAACCAGTACCACCGTTAAATCTTCATCCTTAAACGCATCCACTACCTTTTGGAAAAAAGCTTTTTTGTGATCATGATCGAAAGTGGTTCCTATGCTTACCAGGATCTTTTTGTTGGTACTGCTTTTCAGTCTGTCCCAATCAAATTCACACGAGATGCGGCGCTCTGAAAGAACCGGACCGGTGAACTGATAATTGGAAGGCAGATCCATTTCACCAAAGAAATATTTGGACGTTAAAACAAGCGTCAGCAGATCAGAAGAAGCCAGTGAACGGTTTTCAGTTACCCCCAGTTCTTTCTGTAATTCGATGATCTTATTCACTTCCCATTCGTGTACTTTCGGCAGTTCATCCATCATTTTGATGGCAGCCGGAGCGGTTACGGAAGTGCTGTATGGAAGGTTTAACTGTTGAGCGGCAATAGCAGCGGCAAACAGCTGATGATCCCCGATGATCATATCAGGCCGGTACTGTTTTAACAAAGTAACAATACCATTGTAGCAATGTCTGTTTAAAGGAATCAATACGTCATCGTACAGAAACTTAATGCTGTCGATGCCGTAGACTACTTTTTTAGAAATAATATCAAGATAGCTCTCGCTTTCTTTTTTTTCTTCGTCGGTCTGGTCGTACTGTATGAGTAAGAGCTCTCCTCCGACAGGAAGTTTTGTACTTAAATTTTTATCAAGACTGATCCAGGCCACTTCATGTCCTCTCTGCAGTAATTCTGCACCGATGCTTAATGTGGGATTGACATGGCCCGTCAATGGCGGAACAACAAATACAAATTTAGCCATGATGTTGTGTTAATGGGTTAGATAATGATTGAGATAAAAAATGAACAATCGTTTCGGCAATCTGAACAGGTTCCTGTATCGGGACATTGTGATCACCGGGAATCAGTTCCAGTTCAGCTCCTCCGATCTTCGTTTCCAGCCATTCGCCTGTAGGTTTACAGTTGGATTCAGATCCGTAAAGCAGCAGTGTAGGGATCTCCATACCTGAAAAACTGACGTCACTCAGAAAATGTTTTTCCCGGATCATATCTGCCTTAATGCTGGTCTTTTCAAACAGGAACTCATACATGCGGTGATTTTTCTCCATCTGCCTTTTGCCCATCTGTACTTTGGTGGTATCCGTAAAATTGGCGACATAATGTTCGAGAAATTCTTTGCTGTATTCATCAATGATATTGCGTGCCTTTTCATCCTGAGGATCCGGTGCTTCGATCACCACCAGCTGACTGACCCGGTTGGGAGCCTTCAGTGCAGTTTTTAAAGCTATAAGACCTCCGAAGCTGTATCCCGCCAGATGTACTTTTTTAAGATCTAAAACATCCAGCAGAGCCAGCAGATCGGAAGACATGCTTTCCAGGTCATAACCATCGGTAAAACGCTCGCTCATGCCGTGGCTTTTCAGGTCATACATGAAGACATGAAAATACTTCGCCAGGATCGGTGCAATATTAAAATAATAAATGGACAGGTTGCTGAACATCCCGTGGATGAGTACCACCGTCTGTTCAGCCCCTTTATTGAGTTCCTGAATGTGAACCTGTTTATGGTTAACCGTGATTATTGGCATTCGTAGATATAATTGATGATCATACGGAGGTCAAGGTTGATCAGTTCGTCTAAGTCCATAGAAGACAGCCATCCTGTGAAGTCGATCTGATCCCCGAAATGTGCCTTGATTTTCTCAGAAAAAGAAACAATTTCGATGCTGTCCATTTCCAGGTCTTTAGTGAATGAGCTGTCGGGAGTGATGTCCATTTCCTCTACAAATTCAGCACCTATCACCTCAGTGATAAAACCTTTTAAAAGAGTAAACAGTTGCTCGTGATTCAATTTTAATGTGTTGTTTATAGTGTCCATCCGATAATATAATTTTTATGTTTAATAGTTTTGATTTCAGTTTGGTTGATCCACAAATGATCTCCCTCAATATGGGTGACTTCAAAGGCTTTTGGATTTCCTTTCAGTCCGGTGCCGAGAAACTTTCCGTACGCTTCTTTGGCTGTCCAGAACCTCGTGCTCCATTCTTCCTGATCTCTGCCTTTTAGTAAGGTTAATTCGTGATCCGTAAAGACCAGATCATAAAATCCGGAGCTGCGTTCTTCCATGGTTTCCATGTCAATGCCGACAGGACTTCCGAGACGGGCAATACCTACCGCATCTTTTCCTTTGTGCGCCAGTGAGATGTGAATATCTTTCGTAATATCGCTGATCAGATAAGGTTTTCCGGCTTCATCCTTCGCTATTTCAAAGGTGATGGGAAAACACGGATGATTTTTCTGTTCGCGGAGAAGATTCCGGACGGCATCTTTAACGGCTACACGGCTTACCATCCATTCTTTCCGCTTATTGGGAAACAACTGCTGGTGGTATTTTTTTTCAGTCTGGTTAAAATATCTTTTGAGAATAAAATCCCACGAAGCCACTCTTGTATAGGCCTGATGAAAGAAAAATACCTCAGGGGCAATTTCCTCCGAAAGACGGTTATGCAAAGGCGACATGGAAACGTTCCATAAAGGTTCATCAATTTCCAGACGGCGGTTTTGCCAGCCCGTAATCGCGCACCATACTTTTCCGTTTCTTTTAAGGATAATATCTGCGATGGCGAATTCTTCATTGAGTTCAGTAAGGATGCAGGTACATTCAAAAAGTCCATCCTGATCCTCCATATCTCCAAAGAATTCTATATCTCTTATTTTCACCGGGAAAGCAATTCGGTCTTTCGTTAAGGTAAGCTGAAGCCATAATCCAAATAACTGTCCGGCATTATCCAGTAAAGATCCTTTTCCTCCGTTTCCTTTTATTGTTCCTACAATTCCTTTTGTTCCCACTTTTGAAACCTCTGTAATCCCCTGATAAAGTTCTCCATGGAACATATGTTTATCGTAGATCTCTTCAGGTGTTCTTTCGATCGGCAGAAGGTCACCAACAGACAGATCAAAAGAAGGTACCGGAGGAACGGATGAGGTCAGCAGAATTTCTGCATTGGCAAAATTTTCAATATCTAAATAAGCGTGATTTGGTGAACGCCATTCTCCTTTGACTGTTTTCTCAAAAGGCTGAGCGACATTCATCCACTGAAACACACTTACATTCATTATTTTATGAACGCGTGTACCCTGTATTTCGGCCTGTGCTATTTCTGCGAGCTGCTCAAAAATCATGGTCATCGGAATTACCGGTTCCATATCGGCTACTTCATGCCATCCTTTCGGCTGCCTTAATAAGCTGTGATCGATGAGGTAAGGATGAGTGTCTAAATTAACATGAAGCAATTTTGAGAAATTCTTACTGATGGGTGCTTTAGGCATCTGTGCTCCTGGAACTGTAATTTCAGGGCGGTTCTGAAACAGGGTCAGTACTTCTTCCTGCATCCGGATCATATCGGTAATATTCTCCCGGAAAGCCTGTACAAGAGGATGTCCCGTCTTCGCCACAGTTGCCGAAACGGTATTTTGTTTTGATACTTCGAAAGACTGAGCCAGGTTTTGAATTTCTTTAAAATCACGAATGATCGGTGAACCTAACTGTAATTTGATTCCTTTTCCGGATGATTTTTTTGATGGATTCTGAATCTCCAGAAAATCGAGCGAGGTCGTTTTACCTTCTACAAACAATGCCGCTACAACACGCTGCAGCTGAGCCAGTGCAGATCGTGTCGCAACACTTGAAGCGATGGTACTGAATGCTTTCCCTTTTAAGGTATCATCAATAAAACCAATCAATCCTCCGGTACCTATCTGAATAAAGAATCTTGCGCCTTCTTCATACAGTTTATCCGTCAGTTCACGAAAACGAACCGGCTGAACAAGATGCTCAGCACTCAGTTTTCTGATGGCATCCTGATCGGCAGGATACGGTTCCAAAGTCGTTGCCGACCATAAAGGAATCTTCGTCTGCTGAAACTCTGCTTTTTCCATTCCCGCTAAGATCACATCCAGTTTATCAGCGATAAAAGGAGAGTGAAAACCAGACTGGAACGGCAGGATCTGATGAAAAATCTGTTTTGATTTCAGCAGAGGAACCAATTCATCCAGGGCTGCATTACTCCCGCACAGGATGACCTGATTCGGGCAGTTGTCATTGGATATATATAAATTGGAAATGGTGTCGATCAAAGGTTTAACAGTATCAATTCCCGCTCCGATCGCAATGAATCTGGAATCTTTTAATTCAAAGGTTTCCGGATTAAGAACATCGATCAAAGCTTTTACGGAATTCACTTCTGCCAATTCGGAAGAGTAGCCCGCAAGCCATTCTCCAAGGCTGTGTCCGGCATTCATATCCGGAACAATTCCCAGCTTTTTCAGGGCGTTATCAAGGATGCTGCATTTGTTGAAAATTCCTAATGCATCGCTTAATAAACCTTCCCCTTCTGTTTCGATAGGTTCGGTTAATCCAAAATAACGGCTCACACTGTCCACTTCCCCTTTTGCCAGGCCGTCTAAGCCCGGAAATACGAAGGCAATTTTTCCACCGTCTTTCAGTAAAGGAGTGTTGGTATACCAGATATCCTGTTTATTGCGCCACGGATTATCCTTAGCTGCAATTTTAATTGCTTTTTCTATTCTTTCAGGAGTAGGATCGAATAAGGCAATCCGGTAATTTCCCTCACCTGCTGTCGTTTCATTATTTCGTAAAGCGTAAAGCAGTTCTTCATGGGTGGGTCTTGCCAATACCAAAACACCGTCTTTTTTCGGCATATCATAGCCTTCCAAAACGACGTGTGCATTGATTCCTCCAAATCCAAAGGCATTGACTGCCGCCACTTTTGGCAAGCCTGTCTTTGACCAGCTTTTCGGTTCCTGAACCGGAGCGAAACGGGTCTGTTCCATATCAGCAACTGGATTTTCGCAATATAATGTAGGCGGTAAAGTATCATGATGAAGCGCCAGACAGGTTTTGATCAAGCCTGCGATTCCGGCAGCCGGCATAGCATGTCCGATATTGGATTTTACGGATCCTATTCCTGCCGCCCGGGTTGTTTCTTCTTTCGTAAAAAACTGGGCTAAGGTCTGAAGTTCTGTTTTGTCTCCAAGCGGTGTTCCTGTTCCGTGTGCTTCAAGATAACCGATCTGTTTTTCATCGAGATCAGCATTGATCCATGCCTGCTGTAAGGCTTTAAGCTGGCCTTTAACAGAAGGACTCATCACGCTGGTTCCGTTACCATCGCTGCTTACTCCAACGCCTTTGATGACCGCGTAAATTTTATCCTGATCACGGACTGCATCTTCCAGTCGTTTTAACACCACAAAACCACAGCCTTCACCGATCAGCAATCCATCGGCATCCACACTGAAGGGTTTGATCTGCTGCTGATGTGACAGAGCTCCCAACTGAGCAAAAATACTCCAGAAAGCAGCGTTTTGCCCGGTATGCACACCGCCCGCAATCACCATATCACAGCGCCCACGGTTCAACTCCTGAACTGCATGATCTACTGCAATAAGAGCACTGGCACAGGCGGCATCTACTGTAAAGGCAGCACCTCCTAAGTTGAATCTGTTGGCGACCAGTGAAGCCACCAGATTGGGAATCAACCCCATGGCTGTATCCGCCGCAAAACGTCCTTTACGTTCCTGAAAGGCATGCTTCACTTTTTCGATATCTGCTAAAGATACCTGAGGAAGCAATTCCTGAAGGATTGAAGAGATCTGTTCTCCGGTGCGCACAATTTCAATGGCCCGTGTTGCTCCCGGACCGGTATAGTTTCCTTTACCGATGATGATTCCGGTCTTTTCAAGAGAGGTTCCCTTTTGAAATACACCGGCATCTTCCAGCGCTTTCTGTACCAGATCAAGGGTTAATAAATGATCAGGTTCCGTACCTTCTACAGCAAGTGGTAGAATGCCAAAAGCCGTTGGATCGAACTCATAATCTGAAATAAATCCACCGCGTTTACAGTAAAATCTGTCAACAGGATTGACAGCATCACTGAAGTGCACAGGATCAATCCTGTCAGCCGGAACTGACTGGGTAGAATCTACTTTATTGACAATATTCTGCCAAAAAGTGTTGGCGTCCTGTGCCCCGGGAAAGACACAGGACAGGCCAATAACAGCAACATCTGTTTTTTTCATAGTTATCGTATACAGAGGTTTACCAATTGTTTCCTGACATGATCAATACCTGACTTTCGGTTCCGTATTTGATCTCGTTAAGAAAAATTTCTTTTCCCTGATCCAGTGGAATTAAAGAAATACCGCGACGTTCATATTCTGTTTCCAGTGTCGACGAAACCATTCCGGCTCCTTTCCACGGGCCCCAGTTGATAGAAATTACTTTTCCTTTTAATTTTTTGTTTAAAGCTTTCGCGTAATCATCCAGTACGGAGTTGGCTGCCGCATAATCGGTCTGACCTTTATTTCCGTATACTGAAGCAATACTTGAGAAGAGCACCACAAACTGACAGTCTGCACGAAGCTGTTCTGCAAGGACACGAAGCGGTTTTACTTTGGTATCAAAAACACGTTCAAATGAGCTTGATGTTTTCTGTCTGAACAGTTTATCCTCTAAAAGACCTGCTCCATGAATGACTCCGTCTAAACGGTTGTATTTTTCATAAATATTTTTGACTAAACCTGATAATCCTTCCTCGTCGCAAAGGTCTAAGGATTGGTACACCACCTTACTTCCCATTTGCTCCATATCCCGGATGGTACGAAGGATCTGATTGTTTTTGAAGATTCTTACGGTTTCTTTTTCTATCTCAGCAGGAGAAGTGAATGTTCCGGTTTTGATCAGATAACTTCTTATTTCTTCCTTGGTTTTCATGGCTTCCACTTCTTTAAGATCTGCCAGGACATCTCTCGGATCTGCCGATCTGCCCACAAGAATATAGGTACACGGATATGCTCCGGACATATGTTTTACGAGTTCAGAAGTGATTCCCTGTCCTCCTCCAAGCACTAAGACAACAGATTCCTGATCTAATTGAATGTGCGCTTCTTCAAGGCTGGTGGATAACGGGGACGGTATGATATCCACTTTATGCCTTTGATCATGTTTGTAAATGACCTCTGAAGGTGTATCGGTGGTTAATATTTCTTTTAAAGCAATCTCAGTAATCTGATCGACTTCCTGTGGCGTACTCAGACTGATGAGCCTGCATGAAGTCTTTTCAAACTCTCTCGCCAGACTTTTGAAAAGTCCCGGATAGCCTTTATAGTGGCGCAGAAGACGGGTATCTGTCAGTTCCTGAATATGGGCCGGAATATCTGATATCAGATACACCCATTGAGCTTTGTCAAGATCCAGTTTTTTAATCTGGTCCACATGATCGATGATGCTGTGCTTTACCGTTGACGAAAAGAGATCCAGAATGATGAGTCCGTCAAAATCGGTCAGATCCTGATGCGTATCCACCAATTCTGCGATGGCACCATGCTTTTCAAGGGCATTTTTGATGGCCATGGTTTGCGGGCTGTTATCCTGTGTGATCGCAAAATGCTTTCCTCTTAAGATTTCAGTATTCTGTTCTGTAGAAACATTGGTTGGAGTAAGATCAAAACGAAGGCGTGATAACAGATTCTGTACCGGTTCGGCATCAGTGTTTCCGCTCATCTCGCTGATCCATGATGCCAGTCCCTTTAATGTTTTAATAGCGGCCAGTTTCTCCATAAGATCGTCGGCCTGATCCATACCTTCCCCAAAACCAATTCTGGTTTTAAGATCGGCGATAATTTCCATACGTTTGATGGAATCGATGCTCAGGTCAGCTTCCAGATCAAGATCGAGGCCCAGCATTTCTTTCGGATATCCTGTTTTTTCACTTACGATATCCAGAATGACATTCTGAAGTTCTTCAAGGGAGAATGCTGATTTTTCCTGTGGCTCTGCTGTTTTGGTTTCTGCAGGTATATTTTGCTCAGGAGAAGCTGTGGTTCCAGCGCATTCAGTAAGCCATGAAACCAAACCGCTTAAGGTTTTGATCGATGCCAATTTTTCCATGACCGTATCTTCATTGGCATTATCCGTCGTAAGCGATCCCAGCTCACTGCGAAGGGTTCCTATGATCTCAACCCTTTTGATCGAGTCAATACTCAGGTCAGCCTCAAGGTCCATTTCCATACCCAGCATTTCCTGAGGATATCCGGTTTTATCGCTTACAACCTGCAGCAATAAAGTTTTAATATCTTTTACCGGAGCCTGTTTTACAGCAGTAACCGCTGGTTTTTCTATATGGATTGGCTGTGCAGGAATGGTAACCAGACGCTCATTTGCTGGGACAGATACTGATGCTGCATAAACAGGGGCAGGACTAATCTGCGGATTCTGTCCCAGGAAGGAAAGCATCACATCACGCTGTGCCTGGATCAGCTGTTTCATGGTATTTAAATATTCCTGCAGCATACGTTCAGCAGCAGGCTGATGTTCGGCTATGGGTGCCTGTTGGTTTGGTGTAAAATTGTTCATGGCAATAGGAGTTAATATTGGTAATGCACCATTGGCAGGCAGATTACCTGTAGTTGGATGTGCCGCCTGTCCGTTCACACGCCAGATGGCTGGATTTTTTTTATACAGTTCGGGCTGGTCCATCTGGATCAGTCTGGCATTACGGCCATCGAAAAGTTTTTCAATGCTAAAGCTTCGGCCTGTTCCCAGATATTGTGCCAGCATAGAGAGAAGATGACTGATTTTGTTTCGGTTGCTGTCTTCTGCATACAGGATCAAATGATCTTTCTCCAAACACGATTTGGTCAATCCCGAAAGTACTTTTCCGGGTCCTACCTCAATGAATATTCTAGCTCCATCAGCATACATGGCCTGAATTTCTTCTACAAATCTCACAGGCTGCACCAGGTGATCCGTCAGTCTTTCTTTAATTTCTGAGACTGTTGCCGGATAAATTTCTGCAGTGGTATTTGACCAGACAGGAATCTGCATTTCACTGAAGGCAACCTCTTTCAGGACCTCATCATATAAGCCTTTGGATTTAGCCAGTAACGGACTGTGGAATGCGCAGGCTACTTCTAATTTTTTAGCAGAAATACGTTCCTGCTTAAGCGTTTCCATTAATTTGTTGATGGCTGGTGTAGTTCCTGCCACAACACATTGGGACGGAGCGTTATAATTGACCGGATAGCAGTCTTCTGTCTTTGCTAAAATCGGCTGCAGCTGTTCTCTTGTGGTGCTTACCGCAATCATGGTACCCGGATCACCTCCCTCCACCGAATCCAGAATGGCATGAGCTCTTTGAATGCTCAGCTCAACCAGTTTTTCTTCTTCGAAAACTCCGGCAAAACATAAGGCTGGTAATTCACCATAACTGTGACCTGCCACCATATCCGGAACAATGTCCAGTGATTTCAGGAATTTGGCAAGAGCAAGGTCAACAATTCCTAAAACAGGCTGAGCCAGGCGGGTATCTTTAATGGTTTCTTTCTGTAGTTTTAAAGCTGTTTCATCAAATGCAGCTGAAGGGAAAACGACTTTTTCCAGATCAGGATATCCATCAATCAGTTGACGCATCGCCGGAAAAGCCACGAACAGGTCGCGGGCCATATTGATTCTCTGACTGCCCTGTCCCGGAAACAGGAAGGCTACTTTACCATCGCGTTTATTGACTGTAAAGGTATCTTTGCTTTCAATTCCTGATAATGCCAGCTCGATGTTCATCATCAAATGTTCGGCGGTATCGGCAACAATGCTTAACTGGATTGGTTTTTCTGAACCAACCGCTAAACTGTAAGCCATATCTTTTAACGGAATGTCACCGTTGACTTCTAAGAGAGATTTGATCTGAGACAGTTGAATTTTAGCCTCTTCATACGTCTCGCCCCGGAACACAAATAATTCCGACGGCCAGGATTGCAATACCGCAGAATCGTCTTCTTTTGGATGATTGGCAATAACGGTATGGAAATTAGTTCCTCCAAATCCAAAAGCACTGATTCCTGCATAACGGTTTTTCTCGCCCCACAATCCACTTTCCGCATAAAAAGCGAAGGGACTGGTTTGGGCATTATAGTAAGCATTCGGGTGCTGTAAATGAAGGGTTGGTGGTTTCACCCCGTGATATACCGCAAGGGATGCCTTGATAAGTCCGGCCAATCCTGCTGCACATTTGGTATGCCCGATCTGGGTTTTGACAGAGCCTAAATGGGTTTGCCCGGGAACAGCTCCTGAACGGCTGAATAAATTCGTCAAGGCACTCAGTTCGGTCTTGTCTCCCACTACAGTTCCTGTACCGTGAGCCTCTACCAAACCAACTGAAGCAGGACTGATCCCTGCCTGGGAATACGCGCGCTCCAAAGCCCGCACCTGCCCTATTTTTCTCGGTGCTGTAAGACCCAGTGCTTTTCCGTCACTCGATCCTCCAACTCCTTTAATTACAGAATAAATACGATCGCCATCACGTACTGCGTCTTCATATCTTTTTAAGACAAGAATAGCAACTCCTTCACCCAGAGCGATACCATCAGCATCACCGTCAAATGTGGCACATCGTCCTTTTCTGGACAGCGCGTGAGTACTGGAGAACATCAGGAAATCATTGATCCCGTTATGCAAATCTGCTCCACCGGCAAGAACCATATCGGATTTTCCTAATATCAGTTCCTGACAGGCCAGATCAATAGCAGCTAAAGAGGAAGCACACGCTGCATCTACGGTGAAATTTCTTCCTCCAAGATCTAAACGGTTCGTAATCCTACCTGCGATTACATTCGCCAAAATACCCGGGAACGAATCTTCTGTAGTATGCGGAAACGCCTGTTTCACCTCTTCATGAAGTTCTCCGAAAACCTGTTTATAGTATCCTCTGAAACTATAGCTGTTGGCCAGGTCATTCCCTCCTTCAGCTCCTATAATAACAGATATATTTTCTCTGTTGACATGCTTTTCGCCATATCCTGCATCATCCATAGCACGCTTGGCAACCAATAAGGTCAATAGCTGTGTTGGTTCAATGGCGGCAAGAGATTGGGGAGGAATACCAAATGCCAGAGGATCGAAATCAATTTTCGGAATAAATCCGCCCCACTTGGAGTGGGAAACATCCGGTCCGTCTGAATCGGGATGGTAATAAAGATCTTTATTCCACCGTTCATCAGGTACTTCGGTCACGCTGTCTCTTCCTAAGATGATGTTGCGCCAGAATTCTTCCATATTTTTAGCTCCGGGGAAAATACATTCCATTCCTATAATAGCCACGTCTAATGGTTTTTCGGTGGACTTAGGTTCTTCCGGCAAAGCTGCCTCTTCAATATATTTATAATTGTCAATACTTACATTCTGATGCAGTGTGGCAAGTGAGATGACCCTGTTTTGCATGGTTGCCACCTGTCCGATCATGTACATGCCCAGATCAAGCTGTTCGCTTTTAGGGATGTTGACCAACTTATCTCCCTGACGGTCGATTCCTTTTGCGGCAATTCGAAGACGGCCTACATTTAATTTTTCAAGCTGTTCCCAAACTTCTTTTTTATCCATTCCGGCAGCGAGAAGTTTCGTTTTTTCAGTACTGAAATGTTTAGCAAAAGCTGTATTCAGACAACGGGTTTCGTGTCCCGGTGCAGTCTCCAGCAAAACGGTATCTTTGGCCTGCATCGCCTGTACCTGGAATTCCTTCTGGATCGCTCCGGTTTGTACCGCTTCCTCTGTATAGAGATAGGCAGTTCCTATTAACACACCTACTTTTACTCCTCTGGCTGCTAAAGGAGCCGCCATGATAGAAACGAAAGCGGTTGAAAATGCATTATGGATTCCTCCGGCAAAAAATACACTGATGTTCTCAGGATGCTCTTCTTTCAGAATACGCTCAATCTGCTTTTCCCAAAGCACCATACTTGACAGAGGACCTACATGTCCTCCGCATTCACGTCCTTCAAAGATGAAATTCGTAGCTCCTTCTTTTAAGAAGATATCAAGCAACGCAGGAGAAGGAACATGAAGGAATGTTGTAATTCCTGCCTTTTCAAATATTTTGGCCTGTGCAGGTCTTCCTCCGGCAATAAGAACTACGGAAGGTTTGGCTTCTAATATATAGGAGGTCTGTTCTTCTCTCAATTCCTGAGGTGCAAATCCCAAAATACCGACACCCCATGTTTTTTCTCCGGCCAGTTGTTTAGTTTCCATCACCAAAGATTTCGCAGCCTCTCCTTTTAATAAAGATAAAGCAACAAAAGGCAAAGCTCCCGCTTCTGCTACCGCATTGGCAAATAACGGAACATCACTCACTCTGGTCATAGGACCCTGTGCGATCGGATAGCGGAGGCCTAATTTTTTAGCCATTATATTATTTTCACTGATCACCTCCAATGCTTTAGCCTGCTTCAGATGCCCAAACATTGCTTCCCTGAATCCAAAGACCATTTTTTTCAGACTTTTGAAATCTTCATAAAGATCAGTAGCCAATGAAATATCCTGACCCATCGGGATATAATTCCTATCCAGGTCAAAACCATTGAAATACTTTTTCAGTTCTTCGGCATTTACATTTTCCGGTAATACAGGTGAATTTGGTCGTACCAATACACGATGGCCGGCAATAATTTTAGCTTCTGTTCCATTAAGTTTTGAACAGAGTTCTTTTATATTTTCAGGAACAGCCGTTTCCGGGAATAAGGCAAGCTGACTATCCAGTACAACGCCTGTTGCACCGAGGGCTTTTACAGCAGCAGCGGTGTGGAGTCCTATCCCACCCTGCACCCAAACCGGTATTGTTTTAATTTCTTTGATGACACGCTGGAACAGTACAAATGTGGATTCGTAGCCTACCAGTCCCCCTGCTTCATTTCCTTTTATAATGATTCCTTCTGCTCCCGACTGTTCAGCCATTCTGGCTTCATCCAGGCTGGTAACCTGATAAACAGAGGGCAGATCCGGTGCGGTACTTATTGAAGAACCCAACGGAAGGATTGCCATCCTGACTTTTTGCGGAATATGCAGGGAAGTACATTGGTCATTGGAAAGATAAATACCGTAAGAAGGAATATCTATATGATCAAGTTCATCCAGCGCTTCCTGAGCGGCAGTTAAGTCATGTCCTAAGCTTAGAACGGGGAACGCACCGGCCTGATGCAATGTTTGCATAAGCTTGACATCCGGCTTTTCAAAAGGCGTTAATCCAATAATGGTTAAGTTTTTCATGGCATTTATGATATTGAGATAATAGTTAGAAACTCCATAACTACGCCAGCCTTTCGGCTTCAAAAGCATATATCAGTTATGAGGGAATAAAAATAATGAATTTATATTACATTTTTAACCATAAATGAAAATTGATAATAATTTTTTAACAATAAATTATTATGAATTCAAATACTATTAAAATATATGGCATATATTTCTAATTTTCAGAAATAATACGGTACAGTCTATGCGATTCAATTATAAGTGTTTATACTTGAATAATGAAAGCAAATATAAAAATAAAAAACATAATATTTCAAAAATAAGAGAATTATTTTTTCAATATTACAAAAATATAACACACGAATAAAAGCGCATGAAATCTAAAAAAACTGACTTTCGTCATGTGATACAAAAGCTGATGTTATTCAGGAGAAAATATTTTTTTTTCAAAATTCCAGATGATTTTGGAAAAAAAAACACTTTAAATAAAAAGCAACATTTTGAAAATAAGAACATTAAAAGAATTGGTGGATTTTTGAACAGAAAGTACACAATCAATTGAACTCTGTCTTCAGGTATATTTTTTAATGCAGATCAAGAATAAAATATATTTTAAAAATTACGGAATCCCATACCCCTTCTGTTTTTCTATCTTCTATTTTTGATGTCAATTAAATCAATAATGAATGAAAAATAAATACCTTAATCAGGAAACCGTTGAAACCGCTAAACAGGCTAAGAAAATGTAGAGAGGAAAGATATGCTCATGATCAGTACAGTTGCCTAACAGTTTCTACAGTTCCTGTTTCATTATCAATAAAAAGGTAGACCCATCCTCCATCGTGGAACAGGTCTCCTTTTTTAATTTCAATCTGCCCCAGAAAATAGAGGGGTCGATCGTTTTTGATGGGCCACACGGGGTTCTGTATCCATCCTGGAGGCTTTGTCTGATATTTAAAAAGCTGGGAATACCTTTGCTTTATATATTTCTTTTGGTCAGATTTTGAAAGTGTTTTGTCTTTTGGAAGGATGTGCTTTTCAATAAAATCTGCTTCAGCATCTACATATTTTGGACGGGTATCCAGTACTGCATCATACTCATCAGCAATCCGGGTTGACACAGTGGCGTCAATTCCCATTTTGCTTAAAAATAATTTTGCGGTTCCCTGAGCATTGAGCCTTCCCTCTGCATTTGTATAATCCTGTTCGGCCAGATACAAAAAAACAGTGGTATCTTTTAGATAAGTGCCTTGCCAATTCATTGACGGATCGGAAAGTAATTTTTCCAAATCAGGATTAGCATAAAGCTGCTGCTGAAATTCCTGATCTGAAACTGTACCTTCAACAAAGTCTTTTAAAATTTGTATTGCATCTGCCATCTTTCATTTTTTTAAGTGATATGCGCAGGGGCAAATTTAGGTATTATAGTTATTTAAACTTTACCAATCATTATATTAAATTTTCAGTTGAACAAAGTTTGGTATGCACCATATCGTGTTTAATTTCTGTTTCCACTTTTAGCCTGTCTCACCGTCTGATTATCTTTCTGATTAAACCGATAGACGAGCGTCAGGCGATATCTTGCAGCATTGGGAATATTGGTCTGGCTGATCTCATAATCTGAGCCGATGGTTCTTCCTTTAAGTTTCCGCAATCCAAAGAGATTACCCACATCAAACATTAACGTTGCTCTGTCTTTTAGAAACGTCTTGCTGCAACCTATATCAATGCTGTGCAGAGCATCAGCGCGGGTTTGGGCTGTAGCATTGGCCCCTCTGAAGTTATAGAGCGTCTGGAAGGCGAGTTTATTCTTTAGCTTCACCTGGGTACTTACACGGGCTGTGAATGTATTTCCGGAATAATCAAAACTCTGATTCTGATAACTCCCTTGTTCCTCATAATGAAAGGCATTAAGCTCAGTATTGATCTGCAGCCATTTCATAGGATTATAGAGTACAGAAAGTTCAAAACCTTGACGGGTTTCTTTATTGATATTAACAGGCATCGTGATAAACAGGCCATCTGTATTCCGGAAAGTATAATCTTCCATAACTCCTGTGTTGTGCTGGTAATAAAAGGAAGGATTGAAGGTAATATTTTTCCAGTTTTTAAGAAAAGTGAATTCAAACACGTTGGCATATGATGGGTTAAGATTTGGATTTCCAACGTACCGGCTAGTCAAATCGGTCAACTCATTAAAAGGATAAATCATCCCCAGTCTTGGTCTGTTGATCCGTTTGCTGTAACTGCCCTGTAAAGTTGCCCGTTCATTAAAACGATAGCTGATGTTGAGGGTTGGGAAAAGACGATTGTAATTCTTTTCATTGGTATAACTTCCCGATCTGTCTTCAATTCCTATATGAGTCAGTTCTCCCCGTAATCCACCCTGGTAGCTTAAAGCTCCGGTTTTCCCGGAAAACTGTATGTAAGCACTCCCAATCAATTCTTTATACAGCAAATGATTATCAATCTGTTCAATAATTTCCCAGCCTTCTGAATTCTGCTGCTCTGCAATAAAGTCACTATTTACCCTGCGATCCTCCATTTTCAATCCAAATTCTAGAGTAGACGTACTGTCCAATGGCTGCGTCATATCTGTTTTAATCATAAAATCTTTACTCTTTCCCATCGAATTTGTCCTGATCATCGGTAAGGTAGCGGCATTGGGGAAAATTCTGCCGGTTGTAAGGTTCCAGTTTTTATCACTGTCCCAGAAATCATACTGCATATCTACCGTCAGCTTCTTACCTGCCTTGATGAAGGTCTTGGTATAATTTAATTCAAGCTGGTTATAGCTTCTTCTTTCCCACGATTCCCCATTTCGGCTGAGGCTGCTGTCGATCACACCATTTTTATTGGAATACAAATAGTTTAGCTCGGTTTTATCATGGTCATGGGTTGAGTTCCGCATAAAAGCAGCGGTAATGGTATTATGATCGTTGATCTTATAGTCTGCTCCAAAATACAGTAATTTGGCATCATCGTGCCTGTTCTCATCCTGTCTCTGATTCAGATAAACAGGCGTATCAGAAAGCCGGGAAGACTGCTTCATCGTATACAAACCGACATAATCCGAAAGTCGAATGCCGTAGGTAGCAAACAGGTTCAGTTTATCCGATTTATAACTTAGACTGGGACTGATACGGGTTTCATTGGGGATTCCTCCTACCAGACGCAGCTGTCCGCTGAAGCCTGCTTTTTTATTCTTTTTAAGAATGATATTAATAATCCCTGCGGAACCGGCTGCATCGAATCTGGAAGAGGGATTGGTGATCACTTCAACACGTTCCACCTGATCTGCGGGAACCTGTTCCAGAGCATTACCCTGAGTCAAACCGGTACGCCGTCCGTCGATCAATACCAGTACATTTGTGTTACCCCGCAGACTGATGGCACCTGCCGGACTGACACTTACTGAAGGAACAATATTAAGAAGATCCGTTACAGCCCCCGATTGTGAGAGAACGTCCTTCCCTACCTCGAAAACCTTTTTATCAAGTTTTAAACTGACTGATGAACGCTGCCCTGTTACCGATACTTCCTGCAACAGTTTTGTATCAGACTCTAAAATGACTGTTCCCATATTGATCACCTCATCCGACTTAAGTTCTACAGGTATGCTGATGGTTTGAAAACCAGCAAGACTGTAACTGATGGTATAATTTCCGGCCGGAATGCTTTCCAGTCTGAATATTCCTTTGCTGTCAGAAATACCTGCAGCAATGGCTTTATCCCCCCTTTCCTTTAATGTTACCGTTACATAAGATACAGGTACGGCCGGTTTTTCATGAATGATTCCGGTGATCTGACCTTTCTGTGCCAATGAATACTGAACAGAAAGGATCGTAAAAAAGATAATGGCTAGTTGTTTCATGATGTAAATTTAAATCGCAGAAACAGCCATTCACAGAAGAAACATCTGAACAACTCTAACGGCTTTCAAACGACCATCCGGTTTTTCAAATTACCGTGTATCTTTACATTATGCATAAATTAATATTTTTATTAACACTGCTTAACCTATTGGCCACGCCAATTATCCGAAATGAAGACCCGGTACCTGTTTATCAATTAGGTGACGATTTATCGTGGGCTTCTAAAGACTATAATGATAAGGACTGGTCAGACACCAAAGGCAATACTTCTGATAAGATATTCTGGTCACGAACACGCCTTGACCTTCGTCCTGTGGAAAACAAACTGATGCCTCTCGGACTTCAGATTGACTCCTTTGGTGCTTTCGAGGTATACTGGGACGGTATACTGATAGGCAGAAACGGAGAATTTCCGAAAAACGGGCATCCTGAAAAACCGGGAACCGAATGCAGTTATTACCGGATTCCGGATCATCTGATTTCACCAGGCCTTCACACCGTTGCTATGCGCAGTTCTCAAGCATTGCATCCTGAAGTTCAGCGGAGTATCGGATTTACTCTTAATAATTACAACACATTACTGACAAGACCATTGATCACAATGTCTTATATGAACCTGATGGCCGGAGCTTTTCTGATCGCGGCAGTCTATTATTTTTTTCTTTATCTGAACAGCAAACGCAGGCAGAAGGACATTCTTATATTCGGGACCATATGCCTTCTTTTTTTTAGTCTGCTTATTATGGAGTATCTAAAGTTTCATGTAGTTATTCCCTACTCAGAGTTTTTCATAAGACTGGAGATTATAGGGTGGCTCACTTTTGCAAATGCACTGCTGGTTCCCTGGTATTTTATCATTCAGTTCAATTTTAGAAAAGGAAAATGGTTAATGGGTGCACTGTTACTTGCACTGTTATTCCTTTATTGGTGGAATTACGGACACTATGACCTGACTGCCAGACTCTACAGTTTGGCTATGCTGATCGCGGCTTTCATTGTAGTACTGAACGGCATCATCCAAAAAGAAAAAGGAGGTTTTATTGCTCTGGCAGCACTTTTGGCGAGTGCATTAGTTAATAAATTTGTGGTTTATGATTTCGGTTTGTTCATCAGTTTTACCATTATTGTACTGTCTATGCTTTATCTTCATTCTATCCGAACAAGTGTCATCGAGGCGGAACATCAGAATGCTGTATTGCTTTCTTCAAGGCTTCAATTAGAACTCCTTAAGAAAAATATCCAGCCTCATTTTTTAAGGAATACCCTGACTTCAATGATGGACTGGGTAGAAGAATCACCCAAAGAAGGAGCCCGCTTTATACAGGCCCTGGCTGCAGAATTTGATATCATGAATGACATCTCTGAGCAAACCCTGATTCCTGTAACCAAAGAACTGGAACTCTGCCGTCAGCATTTGTCTGTGATGGGTTTTAGAAAAGAGATTAATTACATCTGGGAACAGAATGGAATCGATGAAACACAGCTGATCCCTCCTGCGGTTATTCATACCCTACTGGAAAATGGCATTACCCACAGTGAGCCATTGTCCGGAAATACGATCCATTTTATACTCCAATATTCTTTATTAAAAGAGGGGCATCAATATGCTTTTGAAACCATCGCTAAGAACCGGCAGATCATGACGGACCGTACAGGCGGAAACGGTTTTAAGTATATCAAAGCAAGACTGACTGAAAGTTATGGACAGAACTGGACTTTCGAATCGGGTTCTACGGAAAACGGCTGGATATCTACCATTCAAATTTTAAAATAATGAATATATTAATCATCGAGGACGAGGCCAGAATTGCCAAACGGATACAGCGTATGACCTCAGAGTTTTTTGCAGATAAAACCCACGAGATTGTTGTATGTGATTCTCTTCAACAAGGGCTTGATCAGATTGTGACGCAACTTCCCGACTTATTGTTACTGGACCTGAACCTGAATGGTGATAATGGTTTTGAAATATTGGAACAGATGGTGGCTGCTTCTTTTCACACGATTATTGTTTCTGCCAATATCGATAAGGCAATCACTGCTTTTGCCTATGGAGTTCTTGATTTTGTTCCCAAACCTTTTGATCAGGAGAGGCTTTTTAAGGCTTTGACCAGGTTTGTCAGTCCTGCCTTAAAACAGGATGAGGGCATTAAATACCTTGCTGTAAAAAGGGCTGGACAGGTTCGTCTGATTGCTATTTCTGAGGTGATCTACATCAAAGGGGCAGGAATTTACACGGAACTGCATCTGAGTAACGGGCAGAAAGAACTTCATGACAAATCGCTCGAACATTTACAACAACTTCTTCCAGACAGGTTTGAACGCATTCACAAATCCTATCTGGTTCATTTTCAACAGATCGAAAAGATTATCATCAATCCGGGTACGCGCTATGGAGTACTGATTAAAACAGGTGAAGTACTTCCGGTGGGCCGTTCAAAGTATAAAGATCTGAAAAACAAAATGGTGTAATACAGGGGGAAGCAAATGCTCTTTTAAAACAGGCTCAGATGATATTGCTTCACAAAATCCAGGATCATATGATAACCGGCTGCAGAATTTCCATGCTGATCTAATGCCGGGCTGAAAACCCCAATTCCCATTTTTCCGGGAACACTTACGGTAATTCCTCCTCCAACACCTGACTTGCTCGGAAGACCTACAGTCCGGGTATATTCTCCACTGAATTCGTACATTCCGGCAGTGAGCATCTGTGATTCTATTAACTGGGCTACTTCCGTATTTTTATATTGAGAATCTCCGTCAAAACGAACACATTCATTGGCAAAGAAATACCCTATTTTAGCTAAATCTTCAGCGGTTACTTCAATAGAACACTGTCTGAAATAATTATCCAGCTGATCTTCATTTCCTGTAATAAGACCGTTATTTTTCATCAGGTAGAACATTCCGCGGTTACGGTGTCCGGTAGATTTTTCGGATTCGTAAACGGATTTACTGTAATCAATTGTCTGATTTTTGGTTATATATCTTACCATATCCAGAATTTTCTGAAATGGTTTTTCACCGTCTCCTGAAATTAAAGAAGTAGTAAGAATGGCTCCGGCATTCATCATTGGATTCAGGGGCTTGCCTGTGGTTTCAAGATTGGAAAAATGATTGAAGGGTTTATCGGTTCCGAAATAGCCCATTTTTTCGAAGACATTCGCTTCTCCTTTTTCATTAACAGCAATCATTAAAGCAATGATCTTGGAAATACTCTGCATGGTAAATTTCTTTTGAACATCTCCTACATTCAATACTTTCCCATTCTTTTCCACTACCGAAAAAGCAATGGCTTTAGCATCCATTTTTCCCAGTTCCGGAATATAATCCGCTACTTTACCCTGGGTATAAAAGGCTCTGTTTTTTTCGAGAATAGTACTTAACGTTTTCTCAGAAACGGCAGAAATACCTGCTGTCTTCTGAGCATAAACCACTGTATTTAAGGAAAGAAAAACTGCAATACAAATTCCTTTTGCAGAAAGTAAGAAACTATTGTTGTTCATAAAGGTATTTTCGGCTAACATCTTATCATCAACCCCGAAAAACAAAGATAAAGTATTTCATCCTTCACTAGCAAATGTCCTGAAAAGATACAGGGTTTAAACAGGATTCAACAGAATTAAGTATTTCTACTCTAAACCGTAATTGGTCATTTATACTCTAAAAAAAATGCGTCCTTCTTTGTTACTTTGAACTACAGATTAAGCATGATCAATGAAGGTTAATTCCTCAACTGAGATGCTGAAAAACATCAGAAATAAAAACTAACCAACCAAAATACATTCAACATGGAAACAGCAAACGTAAGCGGAATCGCTAACTCGTCCGGCCAACTTCAATTGGGTAACGGCGCTCAGTTCTGGGTTTATCTTTCTCCTCAGAACAATACTTCCAAAATGATTTCAAAATGGCGTGTTACGTTCTCACAGGGAAACTGGAGTGATTCTATTTCAAGTGACGCTCCGACAAAACAGATTCAGACGCCAAATCTTTCTGGAATCTTTGATATTAAAGTAGAATTATTAAGCGGTTCTACCGGTACATGGCGCCAGATCCCTCCTCAGCAGGGAAGTCATAATGAAATCGGCTGTAATTCCAACTGTGCCTCAATGGTAGGTATTGTTGCGGATAGTACAAATCCTCCTCCAGGTGCTATTAATGCCCACTTCTGGACAACATGGGATGCTATGTGTAAATCACATTAAAAAAAGAAATAAGTCTTAATCAAAACAAGTCCATATCATTCAATTACCGGCCGTTTTTTTTCGAGTTACAAGTGCATGATTTAAAAGTTGTGTGTTTAAAACCTACGAAAAAACAGGGCCGGTAATTGTTTTCCCTGACTTTAAGTATTCAATTTCAGGATAGGACTTTTAGGTTGAATCGCCGTAAGAATTTAAAAGCATTGCTGTTTTATTTTTCTTATCTGTTTTAACCTTATAAAAACTAATACTAAAACCTATGAAAACAGAAAATTACGACGTCATCGTCATTGGCGGCGGCGCCATAGGCTTAGCTACTGCAAACCAACTGGGAAAGCGAAAGGCTAAGACTCTCGTGCTCGAACAATTTACTTTTGTGAACCAACTGGGAAGTTCTGCCGGTGTTTCCCGTCAGTTCAGAATTCCATATCCGGACAAATATATGGTAAAGATGGCCCTGGAAGCACAACCTTATTGGGATGAACTTGAAAAAGAAGCCAATATCTCACTGCTTGATAAAGTAGGAACCCTATGGTTCGGAGATCCCGAAGTGCATTCGACCGAAGGAAATATTGCAGAGGCTGAGAAAGCTCTGAAAGATTTAGATGTTCCTTATACCACTCTTACCGCAAAAGAAATTGAAGATCAATATCATTTTCGAAATTTACCGGAAAACTACACAGGATTGTTTCAGCCGGATGGTGCAAGCATCAATTTTAAAGCAACGATTGAGACCCTTTTAGGTCTTTGTAAGCAGGAGGAAACGGTGCAGCTGGAAGAAAATTCTCCTGTACTTGATATTAAATCAGTAGGCGAACTTTTCGAAATCACAACTCCCAACGGAATTTATATCGCTAAAAAACTGGCCATTATCCCGGGACCTTATATCAACAGTGTCATCAACTTACTGGATTTTAAAATAGAAGCCACCTACTGGAATATGGCATCAGCTTATTTTAAGAAGACAGATCCTTCAATACAGTATCCGACCTGGTTTGTATTCCAAAATCCAGTGGATCAACACGGTAACGAGTTCTATGGTTTCCCGTCAGTAGACTGGGATCATCCTGAATATATCCGTGTGGCACCTGACTTTGTAATGGAAGCTCTGGAAGAGCCCACTGACCGAACATTAATTCCTAATCCTCAGGAACTGGCCTACACTTCTGAATGGATAAAAGAGCATATGACGGGATTAAGTACGGTACCGGAATATACCTCCACCTGTCTGATTGCACTCAGCACGATCCCCAATAAGGAACTGCTGATTGATTTTGCCCCAAGATATGTACCCAACTATAAAAACATTGTGGTCTATGCAACAGGATGGGCCGCAAAATTCACTCCTTTTTTAGGGAAAATCATGGCTGACCTTGCCTTGGACGGACATACTGATTTTGATATTTCGCATTTCCAATTAGGACGTAAATTCTTTAAAGCCATTTAAAACTATTAAACCATGAATAAAAAAACACCATTAAATACAGGAAAGCATCCTGATTTAAAAACAGAAGTAGCCATTATCGGTGCCGGAACTTCCGGATTGTACACAGCTTACCGGTTGGTAACTGACAAAAAATATAAAGCCAGCGAAGTACAGATCTTCGACATGAACAATAAACTGGGCGGAAGACTGGAATCTGTTGTTATGCCGGGAATGAATTTCTGGGGCGAGCTGGGAGGAATGCGTTATCTGACTTCTCAGCAAATCGTAACGACCTTAATTGAGGGCTACCCTCTTACGGAAAAGGATCCCGCCAAACGAACTCCCGTTCTGAAAGATAAAATGACTCCCATTGACTTCCCTATGGGTAAACCGGAGGAATTGCTGATGTATCTGAGAAAAGAACGTTTCAAACAGGATGCCTGGGATGTGGCTCAGAAAGAAGGCAGGAAACTGGTAACGCGTTATTATCTGAATGATGATGATCATGGTTTCAGCTCTGATCAGCTGTTCAATAAGATTATCTATGATGTTTTAATGGCAGATCCATGGGTGGCTGAAAAATATGGGGACAGAATCATCAAAGGAGATACTATGTATGATTACTCTTTTAAACTAACCAGTGAAGACTGGGATCATATCAAACCCAGATTGGTTTATAATTTCCCGAATTCACCTTATGACAAGCGTAAAGTAAATGATTTAGGTTTTTGGAATTTGATCAAGGATCAGATTTCACAGGAAGGCTATGAGTTTGTTGCGAATGCGGGCGGATATTATTCCAATACAATCAACTGGAATTCAGCGGAAGCTTTTCCTTATATGGTGGGAGATTTCTCTTCCGATACGACTTACAAGACCATTAAGGAAGGATACGACAGTATCGCCTATGCGGTAGCCAATTCTTATATGGACCATGAAGGTGCCTGCATCTGGTCTGAAAATAAGCTGCTTACTTTTACCAAAGATCATCCTTTAGCAGAGACTCATACGTATCAGCTGACTTTTCTGAATCTTAGAACCAATACAAAATGGAACGTTTTTGCCAATAAGTTGGTTCTTGCCATGCCTAGAAAATCTCTGGAGCTCCTGGATCAGAACAATTTCTTTTTTGATATTAATGAAAACTCGGTTCTGAATACCAATATCCGTTCTGTCATTATGGAACCTGCCTTTAAGATATTAATGGGTTTTGAATATCCATGGTGGAAGGAGAAGGAATTGCATATTGATTCCGGGCATTCTATTACCGACCTGCCTATGAGACAGTGTTATTATTTCGGGACAGATCCTGAAACCAATAATTCAATGCTGTTGGGAAGTTATGGAGATATGGAAACCGAAACTTTCTGGAAAGCACTGACGGATGACAAAGTCCTTTTCGAAGTTAGAGCTGCCAAATCAGCCTCATTAAAAGAACTGCACCAACTGGATGGCGTTCAGGCGACCAAACTGATGGTGGATGAACTGATGAATCAGCTTCGGGAACTGCACGGTCCGGACATAACGATACCTGAACCTTATGTCACTTATTTTAAAGACTGGACCGATGAACCTTTCGGGGCTGGATATCACGCATGGAAAGCCGGATACTCTGTTAAGCATGTGATGCAATATATGAGAAAACCGGTAGCTCATGAACATATTCACATTATTGGGGAAGCTTATTCCGATCAGCAGGGCTGGGTGGAAGGAGCTTTCTGTGAAGCAGAAAAAATGCTGCAGGAACATTTCGGAATGACCCGTCCGAAATGGCTGAGTTCCAAGTATTATATGGGATGGTAGATCAGAAAGGTAACACAAAAACAGATCATATCAATAAAGCTTCGGAGAAATCCGAAGCTTTTGTTTATCCTTCAAAATATCTAAACCTTAATAAACAGTCACTGGCCCTGCCAATCCTAAAGACTGAAGCGGCTGGTCTTTCTTTTTCAGATTGGTCCAGTATTGGGCAATCGTATTATCTTTAAGGGTTTTCATATAATTGACCATAACTGTAACCACTTTAATCTCAATTTCATTCACTCCTTCTCTCACTAAGCCCTCCACGGGATAAATTCTCTGGCCAAACCACTGTGTTCCTGCTTCTTTCCCATTGATTCGCACCTCGCAAATCCCGTATACATTTCCCAGGTTTATATAGTTTGCTGCCTGCTTATTTTTTAGCTCGAAAGTATTCCGGTAAATGACTGTTCCTGCAAAATGAGTATATGCAGTCAACTCTTTAAGATCAATCAGTTTGTTCAGTTTTTCTTTTTTAACGGTACCATCATAATGTATAAATTCCACATCCCAGTCTCCGTTGATTTCTTTTGCGTTATTTCCGGTAAGAGGGTTTTCTTTCCAGGCTGCACCTTTTTTATGGTTATCAAAAACAATCAGCTTTGAATCTGCCGGCCCCAGATTCATATTTAAATGTCCATCAGGAGTATCCAGCCTGAAACGTTTCCCTGTAACCGCATCCCACAGCCAGGCAGGTCTGTTTCTGATCACACTTTTTTCAAATGTAATATCCAGAGGTACACTATGCTTGCTGCTGGAGTTATTAAACAGGAAAATTTCTGCATCACCGGTTTGGTACCTTACCTGGGTTATAAACGTTTTGGGTTCCCTGATCTTTACGTATGGAGTAACAGCATGTTTTTTCTGAACAGCCTTATACCAGCTCAGAAAGTCAGATGCAGGTTTATTCAGAAAAACAAAACGGTCTTCATACGCCTGCATTTTGCTGATCCAGCTTTGTACTTCCTGATCTCTTTCTTCATGATGATTCCAGCCTGTAGACCGGCTGGGGATGGCTTCTATACAAAATACTTTTCCACCATTACTTACAAACCCGTGCAGTTTTTCTGCAGCAGCCGTATCCAGGCTATGAACTTCGATCAGAAACAGAGTGTGGTATTTTCTTTTTCCATACATAAGATATCCTTTCTTTACCTCTGAGTCTTTGATAACCTGCTCCGAGATATAATCACAGGCACTCCCGTTCTGATGGACTGATTCCCAGATCAGAGACTGGTAAGCAGGGGATACAAGAGTTGGAAAAGGCTCATTCTGTGCTCCATATTCTGACCATTGATCCGCAAAGGGTGCTAAAAGAGCAATATCCGCAAACATCGTGGCCTGCTGTAATATCGCAGAAAGCCTTGCCCGGTAATCCGTATAATATTTAAAATAAGGCCACATCGTGTTTTTCTCACTGAAGTATCCTCCGTAGGTAATCCACCCCGGGAAGGGCGCATCAGGAGGTGAATAATTAAATCCATGAAAAACAGGATGAGTTACTCCGGATATGGTGCTTTGGTCTCCTGCTATTTTAAAAATTTCCAGTGCTTCGTTAAATACCATATCTGTATTGGTCAATTCCTCGGAACTGATCAGTTTTTTATCCTTTAAGTGGGCTGCTGAAGAAACAAGCTTGTTGATCATGGTATTTCCCCTTCCCAAATGCCAGGGATACTGCATGAGCTTTTCTTCACTTATGTCTTCTCCGATTCCGTATTTAAGCCAGGTTTCACATTCGGGAATATCTATTTCAAAGCTTCCCTCCACCGGAAAATAACCGCGTCCATAAGCCTGTGCCCTTGATTTTATTTTATTATCCCTGCACCAATCCGCGAAGGTTTTTACAAATCTTTCCCTGAATAGCTCTGCTTTGGTAAGTTCAAAATCATAGCGCATACGGTCTGTTATCTTTTTAAACTCCGGACTCATTTTAACAGGATAAAGAATATTGACTCCTGTGGTATTTCCCATACTTCCTATTTTGAACAGGACAAAGGGCAGATAAGGATACAGATCATACCCTCTCCTCTTTTGAAACTCGCTCATCATATCACTGCTCCAGTTTGCTCCTTCCGTCTCCAGACTGTCGATAAAGAAAGCCCGGATATGTTTTGCCAGTGGGCCTATTCTCTGCTGAATAGTATCACTCATCCTGTTGAGGTATTTTTTCACAGCAGCAGTATTGTAATGATTTAAGACAGGTCCCATACCGCCTGGTGCACCCTGGATTACACTCATAAAGCGTTCTATTTTTACCAGTCCGTACACCGCGTAATCTCCTTTAGGTACCGAAACTCTGATGAGCCCATTTGGAATCTGGTCTGAAAGGTTGACCACCTCGTTCATAGTATTGAGCGGATCAGGGACGAGCTTCACCTCGAGCATTTCCATTGTTCTTCCAGTGTATGGATTGGTAATGGCAGGATCAGCCTCTTTGTAGAGATCAAAAAGTGAGAATTCTGTTTTAAGAGGACCTTTTAGTTTTTTTACAGCCAAAACTACAATTTGTGAACATTCTTCTTTTTCCAGAAAATCACCACCCATGGGAAATCCTGTACCAACAAGCAGATCGCAGGTCATCTCTAATGATCGGGCTTCTTCAAGAGTGAATCTCAGTAATTCTATCCACTCATCACTTAACCATTCCAGACTTGTTTTGCCCATATCCCCGGTACGTAAAGGAAAAGATATGGGATTAATCTCCACTCCGCCTATTCCTGCATCTTTTAAAACCCTGAGCTCCCGGGCCAGTTCTGCTTTCTCTATTTTGTCGCCATTCCACCACCAGCGGACCCATGGGCGGTACTGACTTTCTGGATCGCTGAACATTTCAAACAATGACTTATAGTCAGGTAAATTAATATCCCGCAGCATTGCATAGGCATAAGGAGGCAGGATATTCGAAACCAGTACGCCGGACGCGGCAACTGAACATTGTTTCAAAAAGTCTCTTCTTTTCATGAAATCGTGTACGTATTAAAATTATAATGTGTGAATACATCTTTCACAACCATGACCAGGATATACAGGTATTCCAAATTTAACAGATTTACTAACAATATTATCATTTCAAAAGAAAAAATCACCCGATATTATCAGGTGATTGCATTTTTATAACTAAATATTAAGATTGAAAAGATTATACCCCATTCTTAAGGTTATACTTTTAATGGTCCCCCAATTTTCTTAATCATATCTTTGGCGTTCGTGTTTTCGGGATTCAATTCAAGGGATTTCTGATACATTTTGAGGGCATCTTCTTTTTTTCCGGATTGGAGCAATGCTTCTCCATAGCTGTCAAATATATTGGCACTCTTAGGAAAAATCAATGTTGCTGAATTAAATACCTCTAAAGAATTGTCCACTTTTTGAAGTCTGAGAAACTGATATCCTAATTTGTTAAAGTCTCTTTCCGTGGCTTCATAACTACGCGGATTATTTAAATACTCCTGAATCACCTGATCTGCTTTTTCTTTGTTGCCGGCTTCAAGTAAGCTTCCATAAATTCTTGAAAGATTCTGAAGGGGCATGGTATAAGGCTTATGATCAATTAACTGCAAAACCGCATTGAAGGTGGAGAAAACAGGACTGTTTCCTATGTTGGATAAGAGAATTACTGACTGATTTTTATTCATATTATGCGCCAAAATACTGGTAAGTCCATTGATAGATCCGTCATGAAAAACTATTTTTCCTTCACGTTCATCGGTATACATAAACCAGCCTAAGCCGTAGCTCACCTCCTTTCCATCTATAGTATAAGTGGCCGTCTTTCCATCGTTGAGCGTTGTAGGGGTTAACGCTTCCTCCAATTCTTTTTTACCCAGGATTTTATAACTGAATAAGGCATTCTGATACTTTTCCAGGTCTAAGGCTGTACTTATTATCCCTCCGTTTCCATAAAAATTACTTTTTTCGAAAATCGGAAACGGATCTTTTAAGGTCTTTACATTTACAAGATCAGTGGAATACAGATTAGGGTATGTATATAATTCTACCTGATTATTTTTTATAATCTTCCTGTTAAGCGGAACAAATGACTGTTTCATTTTAGCGGGACCAAAAATATTTTTCTGCAGATAATCCGAATAGCTCATTCCTGATATCTTTTCGATGATCAGGGCAGCGAGGCAAAAATTGACGTTGTTGTAGTCCCATTTGCTTCCCGGTACAAAAGAAAGAGGTGTTTTGAACCGAATGAATGTTGGGATAATATCCTGATTTGAGATTACTTTATCTGGCTGTTCTTTGATAATGCTGTCAAACAAATTATAGTACTGCGCCAACCCGGAAGTATTGTTAAGAAGCTGCCTGATACTGATCTCGGGATAAGGGAAATCTGAAAGGTATTTCTGAACGGGATCATCAATGTTAAGTTTTCCTTTTTGCTTAAGCTGGAGCACAGCGGTTGAAGTAAAGGTTTTTGTTACGGAAGCAATCGGAAACTGAGAAGCGTCGCTGATCTTTTCTTTCGTTTCAAAATTGGAAAATCCATAGGTTTGATAAAAAATATTTTCTCCCGGTTGTGAAACTACAGCACTTCCATTAAACATTTTGTTTTTAGAAAGGGTTGAAAAGAACTTATTTAATTCCTGCGCCGGGATTTGCTGCATCAGGAAAGTGGTCAGCAAGATTACAATTAATTTAGTCATGATTTTTATTCAGTTATGGATCAATACGGTGATTTAAAAACCCGTACTTTTTATATGACAATTTCTGAAAGGATTATATTACATGATCATCAACTGTAACCCAAAAAATCAATCGGTCTGCTGAACTCATCCGCTTTTACCAAAAAGAATCACAAGACTTGTTGGTATACGTTCACCCAGCCCTTCCCACTATTTCCAGTAGCTCCATTTCAAACCGTCAAATACAGCCAGTGATTTGCTGATGGTGTCATAACAGATCATTCCCGGAAATGGATTTTTAACATTGATATGAGGGGTGTCTACTTTAGGTAAAATCAAGGCTTTATTGGCAGACTCCAATACCAATACCCCGGGTGTATTGGTGGCTGAAGGTCCTATAATCACATTATTTGGTCCGGGAGCTTCATCACCTGGGTTGAAAACAACACCGGCGAGAGATCCCTGATCACTCAATGGAAGCCAGGCCGCGTCCACTTTCATTTTTAAAACCTCATCATTTTTATCCATCAGAATAGTTCCATCTACCGCATTGCCGGGAAGTGTTTCCACAATAGGCAGCAAAATACCATTGGTTGTATTTCCTTTAAAATCCAGAATTCCATCTCCATCTATTATTTCTTTACCGATGGCTACCTGTGCGTTGGTTATCTGCAGACAAAACAACCCTGTTATAAGTATTATTTTTTTCATATTTAAATATTTCGGGAGTTTAGTGATTAATCATTACAGGATCTTGTGATACAGTTCCATCCTGTTCCGTTATAGAGTTTAAAACATTTATCCACCGTGTCATATATCAGCATTCCTTCTACCGGAACAGCAATATTTGCAGCAGTGGTTCTTGTGATTACAAAACCTTTATTTTTAGATTCAAGGGCTATAAATCCATTCGGGATATTCGCCGGCCAGTTCATCTGCCGGCTTTGGGCGGTAATTCCAAATTTCGTCATCTCATTAGGGGTGCCTGCTGCAGGATCTTTAGTACAGTAGGTTTGAATATTGGTCCCAAATGTAAAGTATTTATTATCCGGAAAAGAATAATTAAAAACAGCCTTGCCTCCTGTAAAGCCAGCCGCGGGAATAACCTGTACATTCTGAGAAAGCGCACTGTCATCTGCTATAATCATAGAAATATTATCTGTAGCAAGTATGCTGGTGTAGGCCGACAGATCTGCCTGCAGCCATGTTGAGCCGGTATCATTTTTCCTCTGTGCAAGCCATATTCTTTGGATCCTCTGTCCCGGTGCTGTTCCACTATTTACCAGGGTAAGGCTCTGATCATTATTATCTCCTATCAAAAGAAATGTTCTATCCTGCAGAAAATCTGATCTGTCCGGTTTACTGTTCGCTGAAACAAAATCATTGTCAGTGGATATGATAAGCATACTATTGTTTTCCGTATTAATGCTATTCGTTACCAATTGCTTTAAGGCTGAATCATCATCTTTTGCAAGCCCGAAGATATTATTATTGAAGGCTGTATTCAGACTGGAATTCCAGGTTATAACAGTTTCATCAGAAGCGATATAGTCCTGAGGCTGAACAAGCGTAACTCCATATTTAACGGCCAAATAAGAGTTGACTCTCTGCCTTTCGCTATCAGTTTGTGTCCCGGAATAAAGGATAAACTCTCCAATTCTGTCGCCAGCCAGAGAGGTACTGCCGGAACCAGCGTCGTTATCCATTAAAAGGACCATCCCCGGATAATTAAAAGTAGATGATACTCCATTTGAAGGCTGTCCGTATTCCAGACCGTTGTTTCCAAAAAGGTAGTTCATATTAGTTCCGGGAAGCCGATTATAATACGATTGTATACTCGGGACTTCCGTTCCGACAGTTGTGATCGTATTGGTTCCAAAAAAGACATCTCCGGATTCTTTTTCGTTATAAAACTCAGGTCGGTTGCCCTGGGTGCCAAAAAATGGTGACTGCCATATTCCTGCGATCAAAGAGGTGTTGGAACTTCTGGTCGTTCCATTCATCACAAATACAGTTCTGTAACTCGCTGAAACAGTTCTCGAAAGATGGGTATATGAAGTTAATGCGTTGGTAGTATTATCTGGAAAACCCGATGGAAATTTGTATCCGGATCTGTACCCGTTGGTACTTACAATTTCTATGGCTGGATTAAAATTAAAATTCGGGATGGACGTTGCAGTCCGGTAGGCCGGGATAGCTCCAATCCCCGGATCTGCGTAATAACCAGGCATCCCCTGATTCGCAATTCCATTGACTCCGCCTGTTTTTTGATTTTCCCAGACAGGAACTTTTGAATTGTCGGTTGTTGTGGCAGTTCCTGCATCAGCTTTTACCCAAACCTGCAGGTTGCTAGAAATACCACCCGGCGCAGGAGTTTGTGCCCATAATGTATAGCTGAACATCAGGAATAAAAAAATACCTGTTTTTTCATCGATGGGAATTCTCATATGTTTATTTTAATTTATAGATAATGTTTATTACCCAAACCAATCAATAATAACATCAATTACATTCCATATTAGTACATGATTTATTAGTCCACGCTAACAAAAACTCTGTTGAAAATACAAATTATTATTCAACAAACCTACAGATTATCTGTTAATTAGTATTCGCAACGTAAAAAATCAGGTGGTGATAACGAATAGATTGAGTACAAAAATACAGACTGACAATTCAATTTTTTAACACAATATCTTTCTATTCCAAGAATTTTTGGGATTTTTGAGGAAGAAGACTTCAGTTCGGGCAGCATACAGAAGAACAGATTCCTGTGGAAACAAAAAACAGACTGAATTCAGTCTGTTTATGATTAAAATATGGATGTTTATTCCGGATATTTTACACGATTATCTATGGGTTATATCTGATCAATTAATGACAGGGACCGTTATACATCAGTTCAATAATAAGCTGATAATTTATCTGTTACGGACGCTTAACGTTTTTAATATCTGTGCTTATACCACCTCTTTTCAGCGTCACAGAGCTAAGTGTTCCATTGTTGAAATCAAATTTCAGGAGATTGGGATAATCTGTAATTTTAAATAATCCATTTTTCAGATACACCAGCTCATTATCATTTTTTCCTTTAAAATGGTCCAGCAACGGAGATTCTACATAGAGGCAGTTGTTCTTTTCTACTATTTTGGTTGCTACTCCCTGACTATACAGGAAATCATCATAAGTACCAATGAGCTGCTTTTTTAGACTTAAAGGCATTTCCTGAATCTCTTCATTCGAAGTTTTTCCTTCCCAGTTCATTAAGGTCAGAATCTTTTTTTGGGTTTGTGTCATCACAGGAATCCGGTTCGGTTTTTCACCATTGGCAAGAAATACAAAGCCGTTTCCATCTGTCATCGTCGCAAAGGTACTGCCTCCTACTCCTGTATTGGAACCGTTGCAAGAAAACCAGTCATAATTGTTGTATCCAAATGATTTCTGCCATCCGTAGCTCCATCCGCCAACAGCGTTTTTCAAAGCGGTTACTTCTGTTACTTTTTTTGCTACAGCATGGGAAATTACTTTGTTGTTTTTATTGCGAAGGGCATTTTGTATTTCCATGGACAGTTGAGCTAAATCAGCTGGTGTAGACCACATTCCTGATGGTCCAACCTGTGGGGTGATAGGCAGACCTGTTTTTATTACTTTTCCATCTTTATCATGTACCAAGGCGACATTGGATGGGAATCCCTTTTCATCAGGCTGGGTCATCGTTGTGTTTTTCAAGCCAAGCGGTGAGAAAATATATTCTTTGGCAAGTTCAGCAATCGGTTTGTTGAAGGTATCTTCCAATGCCATCTGAACGATAACATACCCTCCGCCGCTGTATTCAAAACTTGTTCCCGGAGTGAAAAGGAATTCGATTTCCCTGTCATATCTCGGAATCTGTCCTAAAAGACTTTGTTTTAGTGTTGGAATGGTTTCTCCTTCATAGTGGTCTTCAAATCCACCCTGACTTGTGCCGGAAGTATGATTTAAAAATGGTTTCCATGTGGGACTGTTGTTTTCAGTAAATTTACTTTTAGGTAAATGCCACCGTTTTAAATACTTGTCTATCGGATCATTTAAATTAATCAATCCTTTTTCTTCAAGGATGTAACAGAGAAGTGCTGTTATAGGTTTAGAAATAGAAGCCGTTGAGAAAGCAGTGTTTCCGTCTATCTTTTCTTTAGAATCCATAGATTTTACACCCCATTGGTGTGAATACACCACCTTGTAATTTTCAAAAACCACCAGGCTGAATCCGGGAAGATTATATTTTTTTAATTGCGGCTCAATTTGTAAGCTGTCTGTAAGAAAACTATAGTCACTTTTTTGAGTTAAAGTTTTATGGGTGGTCTGGCAGCTTGACATGGCGGCTATCAGAAGTAGTAAATACATTATATTTTTCATGGTCTCTTATTTTAGGTAAAATTTATTGGGCAGCTTTATGCTGCAATTTTGATAAGTGCTCTTTTTATTTGGGATAAGATCAGCTATTGGCAAGCTGCATTTACTTTAATACTGTATCATAAATTTGATTCAAAAGGTTTTGTCTCAATTTTGAGTTTCTTTGGTCCAGAAGTATGATGATTCCCCAATTTTTAGCTCTGTTGTAACATATGATTGAAGATTGTCCCATAGAATCCCCGGATTTTGAATACAGTGTATTTTCTTCATCTGTTACGATATTGGTTCCCAATCCCATTTCTCTTTTCTCATCTTTGTAGAAGATTTTTTCCGTAATGACGGCTGCTTTTGCGATGCGTGTTTCTTGATTTAAAACCGACTTTAGAAACAGAACCATATCAGAAGCACCCGACTTTACCATTCCTGCAGATGCCGTGATATTCCAATTGAAGAATTCCTGAATACCTCCGTCAGGATTGTGACCGGTTGTTCTGTTTTTTACATTGAAATCTTTTGTCAATGTGTTGGTCATCTTTAACGGCCCTATTATTTTCGATCTGATAATTTCATCGTAGCTCTTATGGTATACCTTCTCCAGGATCTGTCCCAGTAAAGTATATCCAATGGTAGAATAACGGTATTTACCATAATCTTTCAGCTCACTGCAATTGTTGATGATAGAAGCCAGCGTTTTTTCTGTGACACTGCTTACAGGCTGTTGTGGGTTGAGTTCTATTAATTTTCCAAAATCTATATCCGGTAAACCTGACTGATGAGAGGCCAGATCCGAAATTTTAATTTTGTTTTTAAGATTCTCATGGAGAATATATTCTTTGGGAAGATAAAGATCTATATAATCATCAATTTTTATTTTATGATCCAGCACAGCCTGAGCAATCAGGTTTGAAGTTAAAATTTTGGTGATCGAGGCAATTTCAAATAGCGAATTTTTATCAATTTTCGTGGAATTTTCTGCATTCAGCTGACCGTATGAAGTATAAAACTCTTCATTATTTTTAATAAAGCCAACACTAATTCCTACGTTCGGATTTTTTTGATGACTGTCACTGATTATTGAATCAATTTTTTTTGTGATATCCTGTCCGAAAGAAAAGCTGCTTACGAATAATAACGCTGCCAAAAATTTTAATGAAGTTTTCATTGTATCGATTTTTATTTGTTAAAAAATTATTTCGATACAAATATGCGGGAGAAATCAGACCCAGGCGACCGAATAAAAACAGTCGAACGCATTGGTTAAAAAAAATACGTATGAATCCTTGAAAGACAAAGTACGAATAATTACAAAACTCTAATTTACATACATTTACGATAAGCAGTCGGCGTATTTCCTGTATGTTTTTTAAAAGCTGTATTAAAAGAAGATTTGGAATTAAAACCTACTTCATACAGAATTTCAAGAATAGTTACCTTATTTTTTGTCTGATCTTTTAAGATATCCATTGCATTTTCTATACGGTAAGTATTCACGAAATCATAAAAATGTTTTCCTAATTGATGATTGATTAAAACCGATAATTCCCGGACAGGAATTCCGATATCATCAGAAATATCCTGAATGGTTAAAGAAGGATTGAGAAAGGGTTTCTTTTCTGCCATATGCTCCTTCAGCATCAGTAAGTCGCGGTTGTATTCCTGTTCAGTGACAGCAGTCTGATTACTGTTTTTTTCTTCTGAAATAATATCTGAAACAAGCTTTAATTTTGAATCAATATTTCTGAACAGACCGGGATTGTTTAACGCTTTCAGTAAGTACCAACAGGAAATAAAAAGCTGGAATACGAGGATTCCGATTTTTATCGATTCTGATACATACGGATAATCGGAAAATTTTAAAATATTTTTCAACATGACAATCAGGTATAATAAAGTCAGTACCACTGTAAACTGAAACAGCCAATTGTAGGAACTGATGCTGGTTCCGGCGTAATTTTCAAGGTACAGTCTCTTTGCTTTTCTTAAGAGCATAAACACCGCAATCAAATAGATCACAATCTGAATATGAAAAAGTATGTGATTGAACTGCAGTTCGATCATACTTTGACGGTTTATAATAAAGTTCATTTTAGAGGCAAGATCTACAGTATAGAAACGGGGCAGCAAAACGACATTGGCCATCAGAAAAGGAAGCAAATGGAGGATATATTGAGGTTTAAGCTTAAAATCCGAATAGCAAACTGATGAAACATAGAGATAAAAAACAGGAATCTGCAGAAAAGCCAATGTATTTCGCAACATACCCGGATTGGAAGGACCGTCGGTCACTAAATTCAATAATGGCTCACTGGTATCAATGGCCGTTATGAGCAGAAAAACAGCAAAAAGAGTATTGCTTAACCTGTGTTTTGTTTTCACCGTCAGCAGGAAAAAAGCCAGAAAAACAGAAATGAACAGGGATATTGTTGTCACAATAATTAATAAATTACTCTTATCCATTCATTATTTATTTTATTTGTTTCAGTAAAGTTATTTTTTCAGCTGACAGCAAAAATCCTGCAAAGACAGCAGCCTCTTACGATCCAGAACTGAACCTCACAAATATAGAAATTAGATCGGAGTTGTCTGCGTTTTTATCAGCAAAAAGCCTCACCTGATGTCAATACTACAAACCGGTGTAGTAAGATGAGCCTGATGAATTACTGAAAGTCTTCATTTTTTAAAATATTTCCAACGCTCATTAAAGTTTTCTTATCTTTATATAACTTATTAAAAAAGCATATGAAAAAAAAGGTTGTCCTTATTCAGGATAATGAGGATATTCTGGAAATTATGGATCAGGTTTTGGAGGACGAAGGATTTGATGTTACTTCATCATTAACGACCGAACCGATAGAAAAAATTGATGAAATTGAACCTGATGTAGTGATTGTAGATGACAATATCAGGGGTACTAAAAAAGGGGCAAAAGTTATTGAAGAACTGAAGAGTGATCCTGAAACCGAGGATGTTTCAGCGGTTCTTACTTCTACTTCATTTGATCTGCCCCAAAAAGCAAAAGAATGTAAAGCCGATGATTATATCGAGAAGCCCTTTGATATTGATCATATGATTGATGTGGTTAAAAATAATTCCTGATCAGCCAAAAAAAATGATCATGTTTATTCATCGAGCTTTCTGACTTTTAACCATCCGGAAAAGTAAACACAAAAATTAAAAAAGCCGTTTTCACAAGTTGTGAAAACGGCTTTTTTAATTTAATTTATACATCATATCCTGGTTACTGAGTCCATTAATTGGCAGCAGGATCAATACGCTGAGTGGTCAGGTATAAGGATTTTAAAAGATCTTTACTGTCAAAAATTAAGATGGCGTAGTGCTTCCCTTTTTTAAAGGTGAGTTTTGCACCGCCTTCATATTCTGTACCCCTTCCTAGTTTTTCTGTACTGCCCCCATATTTACTGAATTTGGCAGCGCTTTCCTTAAGCGTGGTTTTGTTGATTACCAGACCAAAAGGAAGACCGTCAACAATCACAAAATGATCATCGGTAATTTCAAAGGACATCTCGTTTATGTTATTGTTCTCTCCCAGGCTGCAATAAAGTTCCAGACCGGATGGCTGAACCCACTTGGCATATTTTTCCTCATTGGCATCTTCATAATATTGAGTCTTGGTTTTCAAAACAGAGGAGATCTTATCCGGTGTCTGAGGAAAAATGAATTCAGAATTTTTGTCCAGTAAAGAATTTAAACCGGCGTTTTTCTGCGCAAATGCTGTTAAGCTCAATAGCTGAAAAAGTACGGTGAGAACTAATGTTAAAGGTTTCATCTGCATAAAGACAGTTTTTAATTTTTTAATTAATTTGGTGGATAAAGATATTAAAATTAATTAAATGTGTAAAAATATAGGAGAAAATAAACCGCATCATAAACTTCGAATTCTACACGCCAGAAATGGATTTTAACCAGGGCCAGTCTTGAGAAATAAGGCCAAAAAAACCGAATGTCTTTGTCTCCTATTATAGTTAAGATTTAAACACGGCATCATTTTATTATTGTAGATTGCCCTTGAATATTAAAATTTCAGTATTTTTCCGAAATTCCTGATGATGACATTTTTACGGTCAACTGAGAGAAGAAACAAATGAGAATAAACTGAAATAAATACACAGAAAACCAATTACATCTTTCTCCACATGAAAAAAATTATCTTTATTTGTATGGCAACTGCAATTTCATTATTTGCAACAATCAACGCGCAAACCAAGAGTCTGGCCAAAACAACATGGGCACTTCAAACATTCAATACAGATGGAAGTGCTGTTTTCAAAAAAGCAAAATCCATTAAATTTCCTTCGGAAGAACCTAAGTTTGACTTCCTTCAATTTGAAGCAGATCAAAAGTTTCACACGGGAAATTCATGCTTTCACATGACGGGAACTTACCATGTTTATGAAGATAATCAGGTAGAACTCAACGAAGGCATGGCTGATATGTCCAGCGACTGTAAAGAACCAAAAACACTGAATGGAACTTACAGCTTCAAAATAGATAAAGATATTCTTAAACTGATTCCCGTTAAAAATTAAGATTTATACTCCCACTTTTTAAATAGAAGCTATATATAAACAACAAGATACATGAAAAACGGCATCCTCTTACTTTCTGTTGTTCTTTGCACATTGGCAAATGCACAAACTGCCCCACCGATCATCAGAAATCCTTTAACAACCTATAAAGGCTTGAAAATAGATTCAAGAAAAGGAACACTCATTGAAAAGCAAACGGTTGATTTCGCTAAATTCAAAAATTTGAATATTCAAAAAATCATCACGAAAGATCTGTCTGACAATTCTGCAGAAAGTGTCCTCGGAATAATGTATGAATATGAAACTTTTGATCATATTTCGAAGAAAACATTAACCATCGAAAAAACCGAACTTTCCAAATTAATCCATGCTCTTCAAATTTTAGAACAGAAGGAAAAGGAAGCTCAATCAAATAAGGATACAAAGTATAAGTTTGTCACCATGAGTAATATAGAATTTGGAGGTGTTTACAGTGAAAAACTAAAAAGCAGCGTAAATTATATAAAAATGCCTTCCGCACCTTACGGTCAAAATTTGAATGAGTTCAACACAGACGAATTGAAGGAACTTATCAAGATCTTAAAGAAAGCAGAACAGGAACTCTGATAAGGCCAGCTAATAAAGGGCTACCAATCTATTTGGACCGATTAGTCACACATTCCAATTCTGCATTTTATCATCCCGGCAAGAGTTGGGATTTTTTTATTGACAAAATTCATTTGATCCAGGATAAAATCTAAATAAAAAAAATAAAGCTATGGTTAAAGGTTTATCTTTATACAATCTCCGAACGGGGAATACCGGTGAATCCGGTCCATGTCCATAAAACAAAAACTATGAAAAAAAACATTCTAAAAGCATTGATCCTTCCATTGTTTCTTACGGCCTGCACCATGCAGAACAAAAAGGATCTTCCTGCAGAAGCTGCTTCATCTTTCCTTCCTATGCAAATTGGAAATTACTGGAAAAACGACGCACAAAATTATACAGAAATCCAGGATACTATGAGAATAGACGGGAAGCTGTATTACAAATTTTATTCTCTGATTGGAGGAGATGCTGTTTCAACAATGTATCTGCGAATAGACAAAGACAATCAGTTGCTTGAATCCTGGCCTGCTGCTGAGGGCAAAGAATACCTTCGTGCGAAATTCAATGGAAATGTAAATGATACTTTTTTTACATTAAATGATAAAACCGAAAATGATAAAAAGGTAACCATCATGAATAAGTCTGATAAAAAAATGACCTTTTCCTATGATATGGTTTATCATCCCAATCTGAAAGGTCATCCCAGTACCGAAAGTTTCGTTAAAGGTCAGGGTTTTGAAGGCAAGTGGAATGGGTTGAAAATTAATGGTGTCATTATTAAATAGTCACTTACCCTTATTGATTTCCTCAGCTTTAAGCGGCTGGGGTATTTATATTCATGTGTCATGAGCTGAGATCTTCAGCAGTATCGATGCAGACTGTAAATTAAAAGGGTTTGGTATCACAAGTAATTCTTTATGATACAGTCAACGCTGGAAAATCCTAAGTCTATATCCTAAGCCTTAAGGTATTTATTTTCGTTTCTTAAGGTTGTTGATATTTTTAATCCACTGAATAGCAGCACTTACAGGTTCTGCAGATTTGGAAAAACCGGTATTATGTCCCAATTCAGGAAACAATTGATAATCATAGGATTTACCCTGTGCTTTAAGTTCATTCAGATGTTCTATTGACAAACCTACAGGAATCTGCACATCCTTACCTCCAAAGAGCCAAAGTCCCCGAATAGACAGGTCGGCAAGAGTGCTGTTAGGATCAGTAGGTGCAAACTGATATTTGTCGGGATCGCTGCGTACATGTTCGCGTGCCTCAGTTTCTGTATGGGTATCCCAAAAGCGGGATTTCCCTTCTGTATAAAACTGAAACCTCAGCTGCTCAAGAGTCGTGACAACAGGTCCGCTAAATAATACCATATAGCTTACCATTTTATTTTTCGCTGCTGCCAGCGGAATGATCCATCCAGCCTGGCTAAATCCCATAAGTCCCAACGGCCCGTGCTTACGCGGAAGAAGCTTCAACAGTGCATTGGATGCAGCATCTGCATCTGAAGCCAGCACATCAAGATTTGAAGGATCTATATTGTTGGTGCCAACTTCCGGTCCGACATATACTCCTCCCGATTTTCCTACCCCCCGTTTATCATACGTTAAAACCGTGATGCCATTTTTTGCTAAAAGCACAGCCATTTCCTCCATCCTTGTTTCTTTACCAGATCCATGGACAAGGACAACAGAAGCGTAGGAATGCTTTGGTCTATAAACCGTACCGGCCAGATTAACTTTAGTACTCGTGAAGATAATGTCTTCCGTAGTAAAGTCCGGATGATCGGTCTGCTGTTTGCCAGCCTGGCCAAATACGATAAGATTGAAGCTGCAAAGAAGAAAAAGTAGACAGGATTTCATGGTGATGAATGTATGGAATTTGTAACGAATGTAATGAGGATATTGAGGTTCATTTTACATTCCAAATGTACCTGCTCCTTACCTATCTCAAAATAGTTAATAATAACCATTTATCTATCGTATGTTGGAGTTAAAAAAGGGAAAGTTTACCAAAAGGGAAAGTCTTCAAAAATTGATTTTCATTTTACCATCTTAAAGATTTTGATTAATGAGTTTTGCGATTTTATTTGTTCTTTCTTGCCATTCAGTTGTATTTTTAAAATCAATTACTTAGTTCTATCGGATTTTCGTATTTCCTATTCATTTCTCGTTCCTTTTGTCTCTGTCTGATTATTTCTTGACCTTGTATTATAGTGGTGTCAGTATTTGCAAATGCGCCAAGTGGATTGTTAGTAGCATTTTTTAATGTCTGCTCAAATTTCAATGGAGTTGTTTCAATTGCATTAGAATAACGACTTTCATTTATGTTAATTAATCTGCCTTTCAATTCAGAATTTGATACAGATTTTACAAGCTCAAAATCATACTCTTCTTTATCATCTGCTATTTTAACGATCAATCCTGGCAATCCGCTGAATTTATATGGACCATAAGGTAAAGGGATTTCAGGAGAATACCATGCGATCCAATTTCTTCCTTTAAATGTAACTTCCGCTTTTTTACAATTAAATGTATTAATTACTTTTGTTCCATCTATAAGTTTCCAATTCTTTATTATTGGCTCTTTATAGGTGAGGATTGACATAGCAACTAAATTAAAATACTGTATATTTTCATTTGATTGTATTATGGTAAATGAAAACTTTGTTTTTGGCACCGATACTCCTTTCGAACTTAACAGTTTTGCTCCATTATCTAAAGTTTTTATTGGAAGTGCTTGGAATACTGAATCTCTTTTTAGTGATTGAATACTAGCAAAAAATGTATGTTTGTCACCTATCTGTAATGAAAAAAATTCTTCATGTCTATAATCAGGAGTCAATGTATTCAATTTAGCTTTTAATAAATAGGTAAACTCACCACGCAGAGTGTCTTTTTTATTTAATTGAGAAAAATATGTTACCCAAGAAAATAATAAAAATAACAGAAATATTTTTTTATGATAATACATATAATTGTTTTAATTATAAAATTGCACTTATAACTTTTATTATTTGGTTATAAGTGCAAATGATTAATGTTTATTTTACATTAACAGTAATTTGCTTCAAGATTAGCAAGCCACTGATTTGCTTGTGCTGGAGTCCAATCTTGAGTTGTAGTAGCAGTCTGACCACAAAATTCTGCAATCCAAACTTGTTTAGTTCCACCTTTTACAGTTTTAAGGTCATCGCGAGTTAATTTTTTTAACTTTTTCATTTTAGATAATTTTTTTAAATTCCTACTTATTTTGTTAAAACATCAACAGAGATATTTTAACTTTCCATTCGGGGGTAGGTTTTCGGTTTTTCCTACCTTCTGTTGCGCAACATATTCTTTCCAAGGATTTACTATCATAAAACCTTTTTGATTAGTCAAATATTAAACTGCTTTTCGGAAAGTAAGAATAGCCATTTGTGCTTTTTGAAGGAGATCAAATATAATTACTTTTTCAATTATTGGTGAAATATTTATAGTTTATTTTCACAAAAACACTTCCAACAAACGACAAAACTCGACGTATTAAAACTTACTTTTTCTTCATTGAATTATTTTTTAGTGCATTAATAGGATCTTTTGATTGAGCTCCTTGATTTGTTTTGGATTGGGAATAAAAACCCGTTTTCCTCTAATTTTGTTATCCTGAAAACGCTCCGAAGCGGGACAGTTCTGGTTATGGAAATCCATTAAATAACCGGGATTTTCAAGATGATTTCGTCGCAGATTTCGGCAAGGGTCTGCCCCTGCCTGACATTGTAAATCATCATAAATTTTGTGTTTTTTTAAATTATATCACTGAAGTTAGATAAAATATTGTATTTACACAAACCTTTTTTGATAAAAATCGTAATTGTAATCGGGCTTCGATTTCAAGCTTATGTTGCTATTTTTAAGCCGTTTACACACTTATCATTGAACGGAATCTAGTGATTTTTCAAACAGCTAAAAATTAGTTTACAGTATCCTCAAAACGCGCAAAAATTTACATCAAGATTTTATCGTTTTTTGCAGTTATTTATAAAAATAATTTAACGCATCCACATCCAAAAACACTCCCCCGATCATTTCTATATTATAACCTGATAAAAACCAATTCGATCTTAGCGGGATCTTCTCATCTATTGCTTATTTTTGCAAAAGAATTAATCTGCTAAATTGTTTTTCCTGCCATATGAACAATACATTTTCTGACAATCCTCAAATTGAACTGGTCTCTGACTTTTCAGAATTGATCAATACCCCTTTTCAAGGCGTTATGAATGCGATTTGCTGGCACAGAAATGTAGAAGGAGATTTTAAAGAAATTGTATCTCAACTTCAGTTAAGAGAAAATGTTACTGAAGTTTCGGCTAAAGACCTTTTAGCGCTGAATCTATCAGAGAGAGGCGCTATTGCAAGAGAAACTATATTAAATGACTTGAAGTTATTAGCAGATTTCGGTGCATTGCCTACACTCAATTTATTAAAGTGTTATGAACGGGACGATGAGCTGGGTTTCATTTCGACGGACGTGTATTCCTATCATGTAGACCGTTCACCTGTGGCTACGGATACCTTCTTATGTACTTATCATGGCACCGCAAGTGATATTCTGCCCAACCATCAGGTTGAACAAAAAATTCTCATTCCGGAAATCAGAGCAAAACTCAGAGAATTACATGACGGTCCGGAAGATGAATTTGAAACTTTTCTGAAAGACTATTTCTTTGACCTGCATTATCAGCCTAAACCCAATGCAGAACCTGTTAATTTAGAATTCGGCCATCTTTGGCGTCTGGCAGTAGATCATCCGACACAAGAAGCCTTACCTTGTGTTCACCGAGCACCTGTGGAAAACGATGGTGAATACCGGCTGCTTTTGATTTGCTGAGTGATGGTTTGTGATAGACCGTATTTTTTGAGTTGTTTTTGAAAGATTATTGTTAAAGGTGAACCCTCATATTCATGAAAAAGCCCTATAAATAAGGCTTTTCAAATATAACTGATTAATTCTGATGATTAGTTAAATACCTTGGTCTTGATATAATCTACATCTACGTTAGCAATGTAATTGACTAAGTTAGTATACTGCGGATGAAAATTATATCCTCCCTCTTTCATTTCCTGAGTAGCATCTTGTTTGCTCCAATTCTGGAAAACAATCCGGTACATGGCGAGAGTCACCCCGGTTCTGTCGCTACCATGCTGACAATGAATATCTATTGGCTTGGGAGCCGTTCTGATGATCCTTAAAGCCTTGATAATTTCGACATCGGAAACTGATGAGGCAACCATCGGTACATTATACAGACTCCCTGTGTAATTAGTTCCTCCCACGTTATCTGTATGACCTGACCTCAGATTGAGGATAGACGCTACATTCTTTTGCTGAAGGTAGTTGTAACCATCACTATCAGGCTGTTCACTTCTGTAAATGTCATCATTGACTTTATACAGATTATCAAAAGGTGATCCTGTCACTTTTTTAGCCCATTTTTGGGGCCTTGAATCTTTGGAAACAGTTTCCAGTTCAGAATTTCTGGACGTGTACGATGATGATACAGGTACTGAATCATCATAATTTTCGGAATTACAGGCAAGTGTACTTAATCCCAAAATGATAAAAATTACTTTTTTCATGTTTCTACTTTTATTTTAAAAATGAGTATGTCGTATTCGTGAACATGACTATAGTTTTCAGACTTTTGCTATCTTTTCACCTTACTTAAACAGGTCAAAGTAATATGCATTCTGCCCTGTTTATCTATAGCCTGTATCTTATGATTCGAACTAACCAGGGGTACAATCTGCATGGAATAATTATAAGCTTTTATAATTATTGAGTAACAAGAAGCAAATATAAAAACAAATCAACATATCACAATACAATGATTTATTTTTTTTAGATATTGCAAATACCTATTCCTAAACGTAAGAAATATGCAATAGACTATTTTCTATGATACTTACTCAACTTACTTTTTTTCAATCCGTACAGAAAGTAAAAACCTATCCCAATCAACATCCATATCAATAATCTGATCCAGCTTTCTACCGGAAGCCCGATCATTAAAAAGACACAAACCGCGATTCCTAAAAGGGGCACAAAAGGTACAGCCGGAACTTTGAAGGGTCTTGGTATATCAGGTCTTTTATATCGAAGAATGATGACTCCGAGTGCTACCAGAGAGAAGGCGAATAGAGTCCCTATACTCACCATATGTCCCAGATCCGCTATCGGAACAAAACCTGCGAGCAGTCCCACAAATACCAAAAAGAACATATTGGTTTTCCAAGGGGTTTTAAATTTTGGATGAATATCGCTGAAAAAGGAAGGCAGTAAACCATCTTTTGACATGCTGTAAAATACACGCGACTGCCCCATCAGCATCACCAGGATTACTGATGTATACCCAGCTAATATGGCAATAATCAGGGCACTGTTCAGAAAGCTATATCCTGTTACAGCAAATGCTGTAGCTACGGGGCTGGCATCATCTTTAAAAGCAGTATAAGGTACAAGCCCCGTCATTACATAGGCAAAAACTACGTACAGGACAGTTGCCACCGCTAGCGAACCTATAATTCCAATGGCCATATCTTTCTGGGGATTTTTTGCTTCCTGTGCGGCTGTTGATACCGCATCAAAACCAATAAATCCAAAGAACACCACTGCTGCTCCACGTATCACTCCCGACCATCCAAAGTGGCCGAACTCTCCCGTATTTTCCGGTAAGAACGGACTGTAGTGAGAAGGATTGATGAATGACCATCCTAATGCTATGAACAGGATAATCACACTTATTTTTACAACCACCAATAAGGTATTTAAACCTGAAGATTCTTTGGTTCCTTTAGCCAATACCAACGATAGAAGTGCTACAATACATACTGCGGGTAAATTGATCACTCCTCCATGCAAAAGTGATCCATCGGCAAGTTTAACGGTATCAAAAGGTGATGCGGTAAGTTCAGGAGGTAAATTGATGTGGAATTGAGCAAGGAGTTTTGTAGCATAACTTGACCAGCTTACCGCAACAGTGGCCGATGCCAGCGCATATTCCAGGACGAGATCCCAGCCAATAATCCAGGCCATAAACTCACCTAATGTTGCATAAGTATAAGTGTAAGCAGATCCGGCAACCGGTATCATAGAGGCATATTCAGCATAACATAATGCACAGAAAGAGCAAGCCACCGCCGCCAATACAAAGGACAGTATCACTGCAGGACCTGCATTTTCAGAGGCGACGATTCCTGTCAGGGAAAAAATACCCGCACCCACAATAGCACCAATACCCAATGCTACCAGATGAATAGGCCCAAGACTTCGTTTAAGCGTATTGCCGTTTTTTGATTCCTGCTCTTTAAGAAGCTGTTCAATGGGTTTTTTAGAAAACATTTTAAATTGAATTAGAATTAGACGATTGTATTATTTTTTGAGAATTTTGAACGGATCAGACAAAAAAAAAACTCTACACTATGGTAGAGCCTTCTTTAAATATATAATTAAACATGTCATATGAAATAAGGTTAACCACAGTAATATTGAAACATAGACCTACACATGTAGTACTGCATCATCATTGTTTTGATGGTGTTATTGTTCATTAAATGGCGATGCGTAAACTCAGGTTTCATTTTCTATTTTCCTTAATTCAAGTGCAAATATAAAATATATTCTTTCATTAGTCTACTAAAATTATAGACTTTTAAAAAAGCAATTTTCTCTTTTCAATCTATGTATTTGATTAAGAATTAATTATCTATGATCAGTGATTTATTTTATGATAAAAGTCATTCCATACTGTATGAAATGACTTTAAACTTCGATTAAACCGAATCGTATTATAATAAATTGGCTATTGCCTTACTCCATTAAAGGTCTGAAATTCTTAAAACATGAATACTCATCTCTCCGTTTACTCCTGCATTTGTGCTGTTGCCGATCTCTTCAGCTGACACATAATATCCACTGGTCCTTATTTCCGGTATAAACTCAACAGTATTGTCCTGTAATACCTTTATATTTCCAATAGCAATACCGCTTAAACGGTTAAATCCTGTACCGTCTTTTGTTGGAGTAACGAAGGAATTATGTTTAATATTACTGATATAAGAAGCAGAAGGTGATGCCAGGAAATTAGGAATCAACTGATACGTAATCTGACTGCCCGGCCTGTCAGGTAAAGCTGCGTTTATTGGATTGGCTCCAGCAACATCCCTGTTGATAACATAGGTAAACTGTACCGTCACACTATATATCCCTCTCTTTAAAAATTTAATTCCCTGGATAGCATCAGTCGTCCTTTGCTGGACAAAAGGAGATGCACTGAATAAGGTCTCTACCGTAGCCGGGACAGTCGCAAATCTGGTAAAAGAGGCCTGGCTCTGATTATTATAGTCTGTAGCGCCTGAACCTCCGGAATATCGGTTGATCGCTATTGCTGAAGAGCTATAACTTGTGGAAAATACAGAATTATCATACGCATTGACATTATACCATCTGTTTGCCGATGCCAGATAATAATACAGACCACTTTTAGTAATAAGGCTTGTTAAATCATTGGAAGATGTAGGCACCGTTGTGGCAAATACCTGCAGTCCATCCTGATTGGGAGTCATGGACATCCCCTGTATCTGATCACCAGTCATTCGAGGAATTAATATTCCCTGTGCTCCATTTTTTGTTGAGTCGTACCTAATATCCAACGTTGCATCAGGATTAGATGTTTGAATACCAACCTGTGCCCACAAAGGTACAGCAGCAAAAAGGATATTCATCATGAGTAATCTTTTTCTCATCATAGCTTTTGTTTAAAAAAATTTTTGGTTATTAAAAAAGAAAAATCTAAAGTAAGTCACTTTAAAGATTCATATACTGCATTATAGTTTTAGGTGAAAGTATAACTAAGTAAATTAATAATCCCTGTAATTTTGTTAGCATATATGGAAAATTGGAGTACTGTTGAGAGGATGAGAGCCGCAAATCGTCAACATCTGCTTTTATATTTTGTCAGGAACTTTCGAAAGTTGATGTAAATAATCCTTACAATCATAAATAAAGGTTTTGCAAATGCTGCCAATCTACTTTAAGATATTATCTTCTAACCTATTACTTAAATAACAATGTAGAAAATTAAATAAATTTCATTTTTTTGATGAAAATTATCTAATTTTCCACCTGCTAATAATCAATTTCATTCATGGAAAATCACAGTAAAAGTGAAACCTTCTCTTTAGGAATTACCATGGCAGGCGCAGTATCCGCCGGATGTTATACTGCAGGCGTGATGGACTATTTATTTGAAATACTCGATCTCTGGGAAAAAGCAAAAGACGGTAAAGTACTCACAGAATTTTCTGATATCATTCCGAAACACTGTGTAAAAATTGATGCCATGGGTGGCACATCTGCCGGGGGTATGACAACCACTATATCGGCTATTTATGCATTAAACGGAAGTATCAACCCGGTAACGAAACCTGAAAGACTGGATGAGATAAAGAATAATATTCTTTATGACAGCTGGGTTTTGATGGATGATCATAATAAGAGTGATACAAGACCTTTATTTGAAAAGCTCCTGGATACGGATGATTTGGAGGAAGGCGTATTTGGCTCACTTTTAAATTCTAAGTTTATAGATACGATTGCTGATCAGGCCTTTTATACAAGTGAGGAAACCCATTTAGAAAAAAAGACGAAAGAGCTTCCCTCCTACATATCCAAAGACCTTCAATTACTTTATTCTCACTGTTTTCTCAGAGGTATTCCGCTTGATGTCAATTTTGAGACTTCTATTTCAAAGTATGGCCGGAAAAGTGTGATACCCAATCACAGCACATTTGAACACTATATCGTTACCCAATATCACTTAAATAATGGAATAAAACCGGATACAGAAAAATATCTCTGGTTAAATCCTTATGATAAGCCCTATTCAGATGTATTAAAGCTTTCTACAATAGCCACCGGAGCATTTCCGATTGGGTTGGCTTTCAGGGAGTTTAAAACGGAACATTTAGGCGACGAATATTTAAAAACAACGATAAAGCGTATTATTACCGGTGAATTTGGACTTAATAATCCAAAAGCTGACAACATCAAGTTAAAATATTTTCCAAAAAACTATTCATCCGTTGCTATTGATGGGGGTGCAATAAATAATGAGCCTTACAGAGAAGTATTGAGTATTCTCCAACATCAGAATGGTGATGATTTTGAAGATGGCTATCCCCGGTATGGCGTCATCATGATTGATCCCTTTCCTGACAGAGCTCAATCTAAGAAGTCTTATTCAAAACCCAATGATGCTGTAGATGTAGCACAGGGTATTATTGGAACACTCATGGACCAGTCCCGAATAAAACGCAGAGAGATGCTGGAAACAGATTCTTCCAAATATTTTAAGAGTATTATATTTCCCAGAAAATGGAGAACCAACAAAGAAAACAAGATCATTGGACCTCCCGGGACCATTACATGTGCTTCTGCGATGGCTTTTGGCGGTTTTCTGGATCGCCGTTTCAGACAGCATGATTTTTTCCTCGGGCGTAATAATGCAAGAAATTTTTTACGGTACTTCTACTCATTTCCATATGATAAGGAGAAGGGAGATATTCATCCTATTCACCGATGCTGGACAGATCAAATGGCAGATGCTTTTAAATTTGAAAAGAAAAAAGGAAGTGGAAAATTTTATTTACCCATCATTCCCGATCTTCATTTGTTAGCAGAAACTGAAACCGAGAGGATAACAAAGCGAAATCAATATGATATCCCTAAAACTCCAATATATGATCCGGAAGAACTCTTTAAATTAGAAAACAAAATAAAAAAGAGGTTTAGAAAAATTTTCACCGTGCTTCAGGAGCGCGATTTCAGTGAAGCTGTACATCAGGCAAAAGCAGCCGAATTTGAAACATTAACTACTCTTCAAAAGAATGCCATAAAAAGAGCAGAACAAAAAAATTTAATCGCCGAAAAATGGATACAGAAAAAATATGGGCCTAACGGGTTCTCCAAAATGGGAGCATTCATTAGCACCCCCTTTTTAAAATTAGGAATGTTCTTTACAAAACGTGTGGCCGCAAAAAAAATAGCCAGAATCGTTATATCAGAAATTTTAAAAGATCTTGCGTCAAAAGGTCTGCTCAAAAAATGATCATAAGTAAAGTCTGATTTCCCATTTTTTTCAGGCAAAGAATTGTATGGTGAAAGCAGTCATATATTAAATAAAACCCCCTTTAAACATTATATTTAGAGGGGCTTTGTATTATTATAACTGAGATCTTTATAGAATCGAAAACATTGTTTACTTTCCAATACCCATCTGAAAAATATTTATAATCAGACTTGCAGTACATTTAAGGACATCAGCATTTTTACTGAAACATCCTTCTCCATTTGGTCATCGAGTTTTTACTTAATCCAAAGTGCTGAGCTACCTGAAGATTGTTCATTTTATGATTCTTCTGGTAATCAAGAATACGCATTATATCTGCTCTATTGTAGGAGCGAAGCATTTGATTCATCTTTTTTGTATCTTGATTTTTGGTGCCGAATATTTTTTTATTCAGTTCCATAATGTCCATCGCGGAAAGTATTTTTTTCTCCAATAACTTTTCGCACTCGGCTTTCTTATGAGGAAATTTTTGGTCAATAATATCTGAATAGATCAGTTTATAATTGGGCTGATTCTGTTTTTCCATGTCTGATTTCTGATTTGATGCTGTTAACTATTGTATTTTATCTATTATGTTTTGCTACCCACTTGCATAAAGTGGTATAAGGAATCCCGTAATGATCGGTAATTTGCCGTTTGGTTTTTTGTTGCTTCTCGATCAGCTCCATAATAAAATCTATCATTTCGCGGGTATAGATGTTCTTCCTGAAGAGGGGAAGTTTTGAGACAGCGGAATCCCGGACTGAAGCAGAAGGTGGGGCATAAAGGATCAGATGCTGCGAATACAGCCGGAAGAAATCATATTCAAGCAGTTTGCTCCATCTCAGTAAGATATTAGTGGATAGGTCTTCCTGCATATACATTTCGTTGATTTCAATTTCTGTACATTTCATAAAGTTGCAGATCCGGGTTAAGTCAATCTTTCTTTCCTTAACGCGGAGATGAATGAACTTTCCAATATGAATATTTCTAAAATTTGTAGTCATAAGCGGTATTATTTTTTTATAGGATAAGGACTGTATTTGGTCTAAATCAACATCCTGATGATATTTGATTTCACAAATGCCTTAGAATTAAAATATTGTTGATATGTGATTATTTAGTTTTCATCATATAATTCACCCTGGTGAACTGTAATTAATTGACTAAAAGTGATAGTCTCAGCTCCGTTTTGTCCAATACTTTCCGGAGCTGAGTTTCTATCAATTATTGAACCTGTACTTCTCTAATCAGGACAGGTCTGTGTGGAGATACAGTGCCAGGCCATGGCTGCATCACCTTCCTTAAGGGTGTACATCTTCATGCATTTGTTGGTCATATCATACACCATCATCCCCTCTACAGGAACTGTAATAACAGGCGTTATCCCATCAGCAGCAACAGGTTGGTTGGATGCATTGAACTTTAGTCTGTTTGGAACAAAACCTTTGGTTTTTGCTTCCAACACCAGCCAGCCCCCTTTTCTTACCATTGGCCAGTTGTCTGTATTTCCGGCTCCGGCTCTTCCAAGAGCGGTAATTCCTACTTTTGAAGGCAATGCAGGGTTACCGGTGGCAGCAATAGCGCCAGGTTTATAGCAGTAGGTTTTTCCTTCAGCAAACGTTATATACCTTGTGGTATTATCCGTGTTGAAATCATTCATAAATACCCATTTGCCGCCTGTAAATGTTCCGGTAACAGATTTTACATTCGTTGTGAATGCTGCATCATCCGCTACAATCATCTGGATATTGTTTCCGGCTGAGAAAGTGACTCCATAGGCTGATAAATCTGCCTCAAAGTACAGACCTCCGGGAGTATTTGAACGTTGCGAAAGCCATGTTCTCTGGATTCTCTTCAGTGTATTTCCGGCAATCGTGATGTTGACAAGCGGGGTTGCTGTAACATTGTTATCCCCCAGAAGGAAATATGTTTTATCACTTGTAAATCCTGTTCGTGCTGCAAGTTGGTTCGGAGAAGCAAAATCATTGATTGTAGCAATGGTAAGAACCGTCCCTGCATTGACACTTTTCGATACTTTTTGTTCCAACATTTCAATATCGTCACGGGATATTCCAAAGATATTATTATTGAACGTCGTATTCGCTGCTCCGTTCCATACTGTATTTCCATCTGTATTCAGATAATGGTCAGTATTTACTTGTCCGAGCGTAATACCATATTTAATAGCGAGATACGAATCTACTCTTCGTCTTTCCGAAGTTGTAAGGTTCCCTTCTCCATACACAATCGTTTCTCCCAGGTTTCCGACAAAACCTCCATTATCACTTCCATTGGAGCCTATTTGTGTAGAACCGAAGGTATGTCCTCCGTTGAGAAAGCCTATGGAAGTATGTGCTCCGCTCATGGAAACAGTACCTCCGTTGATTCCTTTACCGGTAGTGGTATTTAACAGATTGTGATATACAATGCTTGGAATCGTGGTTGACCTCGTTCCTCCAGGATTAGCAAGATATCTATATCCTTCATCAGCTCTCACTCTTTCTGTTCTGCTGTCATACATATCACCAAAACCATCCCAATAGTTGATGCTTCCAGTTAATTTAGAATTATCCAGTAAAGAGCTGAATATCCTTCCATTACTGCCAGGGTTTGACAGTCCTTCTTTGGTCAGGATAAAGATGTCATAGGTATTGTTGCCAAAGGTTCTTACTGATGTATTTCCAATGGTTTGGGTATTTGCCGTAAAGCTGACCCCTGGATTGAAGTTGAAATAATTGGCAGCACCTAACTTGAATTTTGGCAGGGCATTGGTTCCCAATTGTGCTGAAGTGGTTCCCGAGAACTGGTCTGTCCATGCCGTAATATCTGTTCCATCTCCCGTGTTGGCAGCGTCTTTATCAGCTCTGTACCAATAAGAAAGATTATTCACAACTCCACCCGGAGCAAGTCCGAAACCTGCAAAAGTGAAAAACTGCCCATTGCTTAAGGTTACGTTGGCTGTTTTATACATCACCCCATTTATAGAAACTTCCGTAGTCATTGGAGTAAAATTATCCGTTGTATCGAATGTTTCGTCCGGAGATTGTACCAGATATAGGTTTTTGATTCCCTTTGGCCAGGCAACGGTTACCTGTCCTACATTTCCTGTGTTCTGTGCTTTCCAGATCGCTTCAAAACGGAAATTCGTTTCTCCGTTGGTACCATTGGTATAAGCCAGAGCCGTTTTCAGTCCCTGTTTCAAATTGTTGTCTCCAACTAGTAAGAATTGCTGATTAGCTGGCAAATCAGTATTGTTGGCTTCATTATTATCGGCAAGTCCGGTTGTAGAGATCACAAGCTTTTGACTACTGTTGATACTTCCTGACTGCTTTTGGTTCAATACAGTGACCTCATCTTTTGCAATACCGAAGATATTGTTGTTGTATCCGGTATTTCCGGTTCTATCCCATACCACGTTGCTTTCTGTGGAAAGATAATTTTCATTCAGGGTAACCCCATTCTTTACAGCCAGATAAGAGTTGATTCTTGACTGTTCATTAGATGTCAGAGCACGTTTGTACCAAATAACCTCCATAATGTCTCCAGGGAACGCACCAGCGGCATCCCATCCGGCATGACCTACCCTTAGGTTGCGGCCGTAAAGCTGGAATTTATTGGTATTAGTGAAGGTGGTTGCTTCATAATCACCATTCAATCCCAATCTTTTTTCTCCTCCAGAAAAAGAGGATGTCCCTCCATTGGCAACAGAATTATTGGCTATCGTAGAGAAAACATTGGATGAACCTATATTGAAAGCTGTAGAAAAATCTGTTGACGTGGTAATATTATAAAATTCATAATGTCTTGGCTTTCCATTGGCAATCGATGCCGCAGGTTCAGAAGCATAGGTTGCATCATCATCAATTCCCGTAATACGTCCGGTTCCTGCCGCAGTAGGTCTTACTGCTGAGAAAATGGAATGAGATATATTGGGCAATTCGCCAGTGGTAGGATTCAATGTTGAAGCATTATTGTAAAATAATTTCGAAGCACTATATCCTGTCGTGTACGGATGGAAGTTATGATCTTTATCTGCTGAAGAAAGAGACCATGTACCCACAGCAGGAATATCATTGGCGTTGATGGAATTGTCTTTCCATGCTGTTGCGATGTTTCCTGCATCATCGGATCTGATCCAGAAATCTGATCCGGCAACTCCTCCGGGAGCGTATACATATCCTGCAAAAGTGAACAGCTGCCCGTTGGCTAATGTTACATTAGCGGTGTTATATACCGTCCCATTTACAGTTACTTCTGCAGTCATTGGGATAAACATATCTGTTCCGTCAAAAATGGCATCAGAAGATTGTACCAGATATAGGTTCTTCAACCCTTTAGGCCATGCAACCGTTACGGTACCCACACTTCCTGAATTCTGCACTTTCCAGATAGATTCAAAACGGTAGTTAACCAAACCATTAGAACCAACCGTGTAAGACAATGGTGTTTTAAGACTTTGTTCCAAACCATTATCTCCTGTCATCAGGAATTGCATATCATTGGCTAAACCTATACTGTTGGCTGTATTGCTATCCGCAAATCCTGTTGTGGAAATCACAAGCTTCTGTCCGCTATTGGTACTTCCCGATTGCTTTTGATGCAATAAGGTAAGATCATCCTTGGCCAGACCGAAAATATTATTGTTGTAACCAGTATTAATGGTTCTGTCCCATATCATATCGCTTGCTGTGGATAGATAATTCTCGTTCAATGTAACTCCATTCTTTACCGCCAGATAAGAATTTACCCTCGACTGTTCACTCGCTGTTAAGGCACGTTTGAACCATAAAATTTCCATAATATCTCCAGGAAAAGCACCGGCTGCATCCCAACCGGCATGACCCACTCTTAGATTACGGCCATATAGCTGAAATTTATTAGATCCGGTAAATGAAGTTGTTTCGTAAGTACCATTCAGACCTAATCTTTTTTCTCCTCCCGATGAGGCAGCAGATCCTCCGTTGGCAACAGAATTATTGGCTATCGTCGAGAAAACGTTGGATGAACCTATATTGAAATTTGTAGAGAAATCTGTTGAGGTAGTAACATTATAATATTCATAATGTCTTGGCTTTCCATTGGCAATCGATGCCGCAGGTTCAGAGGCATAGGTTACATCATCATCAATTCCTGTAATACGTCCGGTTCCTGCCGCAGTAGGCCTTACTGCTGAAAAAATGGAATGGGATATATCAGGCAGCTCTCCATTGGTAGGATTCATTACAGAAGCTGCATTATAAAAGAATTTGGACGTGGTATAGCCGGTAGTGTAAGGATTGAAATTATGGTTTCTGTCTGCCGGAGATAATGTTACCCCTCCCACATTCGGAATAGGGTCGGCAAATGCAGATTGGTCCTTCCATGCTGTCGCAATAGTTCCTGCATCATCTGATTTCACCCAAAAACTGGCTCCCTGAACTCCACCGGGGCCAGGAGCTACAACGGTAATGGTAAGATCACTGGTACTTGTACAGGTACCGGTGGTAACAGTCCATCTGAAAGTATAGGTTCCTGAACCGGTAAGTCCTGTAACATTGGTATTATATAGGGCTGGGTTGACTATCACCGGGTCCGGAGCTCCGGCTGGTTTTGAAACCAAAGTCCATAAACCTGTGGATGCCGTTCCCGGATTATTCCCGTTGAGAGAGGCTTGTGAAACTCCTATTCCCAAGGTTTGGCCGGATCCTGCATTGGCATTTACCTGTGGGGATACAAATATGGAAAATGTACCCTCCGGAGAAGTTCCTGAGCATGCATATTCCTTATCCAGAAATCTTGGATCCACTCCACCTGCATTAGAAGCAGCCTTTATCTTAAATACATACTCTCCCTGCTTATCCAGGTTACTTATCGTGGTAGAGGTATTTGTAAATGTTCTGAGATTACTGGCTTCGTAAACAGGATTGGCTGCTCCGGCTGGCTTGGAAACCAAAGTAAAGTTATAGCTGCCGGAAAATCCCTGAAAGTAACTGGTATTGACTACTCCCTGATATACAGCAGGTAAAGGAACCGTCGCCGTAACAACACCTGACCCTGTATAACATATTGTCGTATTAGGTACAGCCACATTGGGGCGGCTACCATCTGAAATATGAATATAATAATCCTGGCTATTGCCGCAGGTGCCACTTTTGATCGATAAATTAACAATGTAGGTTCCCACTCTCCAACCTCCGGCAGGTGGTGTTACCACTACATTCCTGTTCATGGTCCCGGCTCCGTTCAAAACCAAAGCAGGATTTCCTCCTGGAGGGGCTACCCCTGAATTACCAACTGTGGTAATAAGTGTTGCAGGGTCTGCGGGATCAATTTTAAAATAAATGGTAATCGGTGCTGTTGTCCCTGCCTTATTACAATACACGGCACCTCCGCTACCGCTTGCATAGTAATATTGCATTTGTTCAGGATATGCGGAATCAATAAAGCTAACGAGCCTGGGGTCTGTCCCGTTGTAGTTGTAGGTAATCTGAGGAGTCGTGTATGTTCCGTTGGCGTTGGTAACGGTTATGGTAAATACATAGGCCCCCGTAACAGTTACACCATTGAAATAGATTGAACTGTTCCTGATCTGATAAAATGAAATATTTCCCCCTGCCGGCTGGCTGATGACGTTCATGGTAACTGTCGTTCCAAATGTCGGGTTTCCTGATGAGTTTGTTGTATTGCTTGCGAACAATGGAGAAGTTCCACTCAAACTGATATACCGGTTGATTTCCGTCGACGGATAGCATCTGTTGTGGGTTGCCGGAAGACTGATTTGTGGATTGGGAATGAAACGGACAACAGCATCATCTTCGTACCAACAGTTTGGATTGTTGATGGATGTTATTCTTAATACCGCACGATAAGCAGGATCAATATCATGATTGGCTTTCTTCGTAAGGGTTAAGGTAGGAGTTGCGGTTGTCGTATTGGACATGGTGGCATTCGTTGTGGTAGTCTGATTATAATATTCTTTATTATAAATGTTGTAATACGTCCACGATGCGGTATACCCTGCAGGAATTACTGCATTTAGGGTTGCAGTACCCGTATTGGCAGAAACATTGGTAATGTCAGGCCCTGCAGTAAAAGTAGAGACAGCTCCCGGGGCCGTAATGGTTACCTGTGAGGTTGCTGTTCCTGCGGTACAGGTCTGGGCAATCTGGAATACATAATTTCCGGGAAAGGTCATTCCTGTAACATTGGTATTGTAACCTGAGGGTGTTACAATCACCGGGTCTGGTGCACCAGAGGGTTTGGACACAAGAGTCCATACCGGGTTTCCAGCTGTACTTCCGCCAGGGCTCCCTGATAGATTGGCAGACGTGCCGCAAATGACCGCATTGGCTCCTGCATTGATGTTGCAGCTTTGTGCCAAAATCATCATATTCCCCATAATGAGAAATAGGAAGAAAAAGAGGGTTTGTTTTTTCATTATTTAATAGTTTTTAGTCAGATTTATTTAAGGTTTCCAGAAAGTCCAGACTTTGCCGTTGTAAACAGCAAGTTGTCGTTTTACGGTGTCATAAGCCATCATTCCGGGAGCTGGATCGATGATGTTGAGGTGCGGACTGGCCACTTTAGGTACTATCATCGCCTTGTTGGTGTCGGATAAAACCAACATACCTGGTGTACTGTCTGTAGCAGCAGCTGATCCGATGACTGATTTTGCGGCCGTAGATTCCGTTTTGCTGGTCTGGATTAAAATATCGGCTGTTCCGGTGTTGTCAACACTTAAATCAGCCCATGTTCCGGTATCCTTCAGGTATTTTACTTTGTGGTCGGTAGTATCATAAATGACGGTCCCGTTTTCTGTAATTCCTGTCTTTGTTTCTACATAGGGAAGCACGAATCCCCGATTTTCTGTATCCGCAAATTCCAGGGATACAAAAGCATTCGTTACGGTCGGTTTCCCTATGGCAATCTGAGATTGTACAGTACCCGTTACCGCAAGTAAAATTGCGATGGGCAGAAGTTGTTTTTTCATGATTTTCAATTAAGTTTATAGGAGTGATTGAGGGTTTAGATGAGCATATCCATTATTATAATTCCGTCATTTTCATTATGATTTGAAGTCATATAAATGAATACTCTCCGGGAAGATGTGTTTTCTGATTTCAATCTTTGGTTAGCGATACACATCATGATTTTATTTGAGTCAGGACATGATCGTATCTGTTCGCATCGGATGAACCGGCGAGTATGAGTGAATCATGCGAAAATTTTCGTTCAATAAAGCTATCTGCTGATTTGTTAAGCGATAGCTATGGACAGAAATGGTGGGGGCCGGTTGAAGTATCTAACCGGTTTCAGATCTGAAGATCCGCGGTTTTTATAGATTTTTTTCAGGAAAACATCCAGTAGACAAACCAGAACAGGTATCCTGTTTTCGGACTCAAAAAGAAGGAATTTCAGCGTTTGTTGATTCGGCCTTACGATTTGTGTATTATTATCGGAACCTGTTAGTAAGAATTTCTCTGATTGTGTGTTGTTACTGAACACTAATGGGGATTTATTAATATTTTTAACGATTTGGGAGAAATCCTTTCTTTTTTTGTATTTTCTTTTACTGGATACGAGTATGTTCTTTCTTTTGGGAATTTTCTCTTTTTTTTCCTTGGGTTGTGAAACATATATTTGTTCTATCCCTGAAACTACAGTACCCTCTGATACCACTATCATAGTTGACGTGGAGCCAGCATCTGGCGAAGGAGCTTCATCCTGCCTATCAACAGCCTGTATAACCTGAAAGTTGATGAACAACAAGATGAATAAGAAAAACCTCCTCCCTCCAGGTGAATGAAGAGAGAAGAGTTGTTTCATCATGTTATTTTCAGAATCGGTTATCATTTTGATGCAATATTATGATTACCGCAATAGCTGCACAAACCTTATACAGGAATAATTCGGAAAGTTTCATGTATTGTTTGATCTGTTTTACAAATTTTGACTACTGAAAATCAGCATATTGACAAATATCAATATATCCAGTTAAAATTTAAAAAATCACAAATAGGTATTTGAATTTTAGGAATATATATTTCATTACATTTGCTCAAATAACAATTATGGATACAATCTTTACCATGAAAGTACCTCATCCTATGAGAATTTATGAAATGTAAATAAGGAATGGATCATTATAAATTTTTAGAAATAAAAAATCAAAAGACCACACATAAGCTATTATGCATTAACCTCTTTGAGCCATATGAATGCCACAGCTATTCATCGTCACGATGTTAACTCTTTCTTCTAAAAACTAATTCCTTATGAATAAAATCTATTTATTTCTGACCCTTTTATTTTTTTACACAGCTAATGCGGAAGTTGTATGTCCTGGCAATAAAAACATAGACCAGCTGATAGATCAGGCAACCTCTCTTGGTAACCATGGAAAAAGTAAAGAAGCCCTGAAATTGCTTCAACATGCTAATAATCTTGCCAAAGCTATTGGATGTAAAAAAGGAGAACTGGAAGCAACAAAAAATATAATGTTGGTCTACTCTCAGGATTATGATTATAAAAAGGCCCTGGAAATATCGAACACAGCCATAGATTTGGCCGATAGTCAGAAGGATTATGAAACATTATCCATGCTATACAATAAAAGAGCAATATTGTATGAAAACCTGGGCCTGTATGATGAAAGTCTAAAAGAATATGAAATTGCTCTACAATATGCACAGCTGATTTCCGCAGCAGATCAGAGGTATTACCAGACTTCCCTGGTTTATTATAATTTTGCCCCATATTACCAGGGACGTTCAGACGAAAAGGTTTTGTATTATCTGGAAAAAAGCAGACAGGAGGTTTTGAAAATAAGTGATAAAAGCAAGGATGTTCCTTTAGAGAAAAAGGTTGATATGCTGGTGTCAGTAAATATGAATCTGGGAATTCACTTCAGGGATTCCAAAAATAAAGGAAGAAATGTCAAGAAGTCTGAATTCTATTTTATGGAGGCATTAAAACAGCTTGATTTAATTAAAAAAGAAATAAATCCGGAAACAAAAATAGATTTATATCAGGCCCTTCAGGAGTTTTATCAAATGAAAAAAGATTATCATAAAGCGATAGAATATGGAGAGAATATGCTGGCTTTGGAGAAGTCGAACAGCATGCCTTATAATCGGAGAGTTGGATATATGGTATTGGCAAAATCTTATCTGGGAACTGGAGATCATACCACTTCGCAAAAATATCTCGATCTTTTTTCAAAATTGAATGACAGTATTAATTCCGTAGAAAAGCAAGCCGTGGAAGTTCCTGTCAAAAAGATGATTTCAGAAACCAAAATTAATGAAGAGAAAAATATAAAGAAAATTGCTGTTATCTCTTTTGTTATTCTTATTCTGATAGCCGTAGGCATGATGATATACCGAAAAAGAAGCAATAAGATTATCCGTAAAAAATATGAAGATCTCATTGCTAAAATACATCATGAAAACGGGGATAAAACAATAGACCTAACACCAGAAAAGAATAATGAAGGTATAGGAGTCAAATCTTCTGTCACCATTACTGATGAAACGGTAAAGGCATTACTTCTTAAGCTTGAAAAATTTGAGACTTCAAAGAAATATCTCCGGAAGGATTTGAGTCTTACCTGGATGGCCAGCAGCCTTGCTACCAATCCTAAATATCTTTCCGAAGTGATAAAAATCTATAAAAATCATAATTTCACAAGTTATATCAACAATCTTCGTATCAACTACATCATCAACAAGCTCTATGAAAATCCAATCTACAGGGAATATAAGATCACCTATCTTGCAGAAGAATGCGGATATGTTACGCCCAGGGTATTTGTAAATGCTTTTAAAAAAGAAACCGGTTTAACCCCCTCCTACTTTTTGGAAGAATTGAAAAATTCAGTGTAATGTTCAATGTACTTGGTGATCGGTTCTCAAGCCTTTTTAGTAGGTTTTCTCAATGCTTTAATGTTGTTGAAAGTCTGAGAATCATGAAAAAATACTCATCCGTAATCAATATACTCTTATGGATAAAAAATTATCTTGATGATGATGCTGTCTGGGTTGGACAGACAATAGTCAGTTTATTATAATTTTATTTTGTATTAGACTGTTTCCGGTTCAGTTTCATTTTTTAGACTGTTAATAAAATCTGAGGCGGTCAGGCCTGTTTCTTTTTTAAATGCAGTCTGAAACACCCTGGGATTGGCATAGCCACATAACTCTGCCAAAGAAGTAATCTTATATTTTCTATATACTTCATCCTCATACAGTTTCCTCGTAATGTATTCGACTCTAAGCCTGTTAATATAATGATTGAAGTTATTGTCCTTGTGTGATTTTATGACTTCTGAGAGATATTTAGTATTGGTGCCAAAACTACTTGCCATACTGGCTATTGTAATATCATTTTTCAGGTATTTTTCTGTTTTTTCAAATTTGGACAGCTTACTCAATAATTGGTTGACAGTTCCCTCCCCGATTGGAGCCTTTATTGTTTTTTCTTCTCCCTTCTCCTCTTCATCCTTTTGATTCTCTGACTCCTGCTTTATTTTGCTAATAAGTTCCTGAAACCTCTGCTGTAAGACTTTATTCCTGTTTTTCCAATAATACCAAATACCACCACATCCCAACACTATTACAATGAAGAAGACATATAAGTAGTTTCTGACACTACTGGTTTTTTCCTTATCCTTTTCTTTTTTAATTGCTGTGGTAACTTTATTCACCGAATGTTTATCTGCAGTTCTAATACTGTCCCTGAGTACTGTAAGAAGTTGATTGTATTTTTTTCCCTCCAGGGTATTGTTTTTAGCCAAATAGGCCTCTGTCAGGATTTCGTAGAAGACTTCCCGGCTGGAAGGAGACGAAATTTTCCGCTCCAGTTCTAAGCCTTTCTGGGCATAGTATATGGCCTTGTCGTTATTCTTTTGATCAAAATAAAAATCGCCTGCCGTTCTATAGAGGTTCATTTTATTGAGTGAACTTATGTCCATATTTTCAGCAATCTTCAACGATTTTAAAAGATACATTTCTGCCGTCTTTGGATCGTTGGGCGTAATGATCCATAAATAATACAATGTGAGGTTGGCCTGTATGGAAAGAATCAAATCATATTTCTTTTCCGGGGATATACTGGATTTTTTTTCTGATATTTTTTCTGCCTCGGCTAAACCTTTTATAAGGGCTAAGCGTACGGAATCAGGTTGTTTTTTGCTCTGATCAAAATATCCGGCATAGTTGGAATAAAATAGGCTGCTGTAGTAATGACGCACATCCTTATCTTTGATTTTCCCCAAATATCTTTTTGAAGCCTGATAAGCTTTGTGAGAGTCTTCCAGAAACCCCAAAGCTCCCAGTGAGGTTGCTTTCATCTTGTACATATTGGATACTTCCTGGGGTGATGACTCTTCATTGATATGGTTTTCCAGATCCGTTGAAACTTCAATCACTTTCTCCGAATTATCCAATGTTGAATATGTTCTCATCAGTTCAACACCTATGGAGAATGCAACATTATATTTATTCTCCTTGGCTGCTATGTAGCTTTTTTCCAGTTGTTTTATGGTAGTGGTTACGATACTTGTACCGCCGATCTTGTGTTGTATCTCGTGTAATTCTTTCTTTAATTGTTCTTCAGATATACTCTGGCCTTTCCCTAAGGCGAACAGGTGTAGGATAATGAGGAATAAAATAGATTGGTATGCTCTCATTTGATTGGAATTCAATGGTAATTAGTTAGAAAGGATGTTTTTACAAATGTATAATATTTCAAGTAAGCCACCAGTTAAGATTGTTGAAGATGATACAATTTTAATAATTAAGGAAAATGTGATGAAAATAAAAAAGATCAGGTAGATGATCATTGAAGCTTTGCAGGAAATTCAAGTTCGAAAAATATGGGTTGACAACTTAATGACCCAAGCTAAACCCTTGTTATAATCACCCTGAGGAACTCATCCATGCAGTGGAGAAGTCTGTAGAAAACTACAATAACAAGCGCTATCAGGAGTCGATAAATAACGTCACTCCCACGGATATGTACTTCGGAAGATCAGAACAGATTTTGGAAAAAAGAAAGCAAACAAAAGCGGAATCCATCCGAAAAACAAGACAAATGTATAATCAACAAAAATTAATAAGTTTATAAACCGAAAATCCTCCTTAAGGATTTAAACTACAATGTCTAAGTTGGTTTAAAGACGTACAGAAACTAGCTTGTCAATTTTATGAGCTTCTAATACTTCTTCTAAATGTTTTTGTTTGTCTGTTGCCATTAATTTAAATTTACATGATTATTGAAAATCAGCACAATAAGAATACCACTTTATGTTTTTGACAAATTGACATACAAAATAAATTTAATGTGATATTTATTACATAAAACAACCTATACATAACACTTTTTATATTAAAAATCTTTTTTTAAAAGAAAACTCTTCAATAATTATCGCAAAATATCTGAGCTATTCTTATATGATTAAATAAATAATTTCCTTTCTATTGAATAGTGGTGTTCAACTTATACTGCAAGTATTCCTTGTTTGATTTGGTATATTAAGTTTTCTGCTATATCACAATTAGTGAAGATCATTTGTCAGTTCTTCTGTTGATTCTCCGCAACTATTAAATAAAAAAGCCGCATCATTTAAGAAACGGCTTATATTATTATTCTTTATATTGATATTTTAAAGGTTTATTAGCTTTTAAATGTTCTTCTAATAATCCTTTAAAATCAATAATTCTATCTATTAAGCTGTCAATAGGAAATGTTTTAGTATGTAAATAATAAGTTTTTCCATGAAATTCAAAAGGTTGGCTTCCATATTGTTCTGGAAATCTTTGTCTCAACTCTTCTTTAAAAGGATTAAAATCTGGATGCTTTAAAAGTTCTTCTATTCTTTGATCTAAAGCTATTTGTATTTCATTAAAATCTAACAATGGAATTTCAAAACTTTGATTAGTATTAATATTGGTTCTAATATTTTCTTTTAAGAGATTTGATATTTTTAAATTTTCAAAATCAGATATAAGATATTGGCTTAATACTGAATTATAGTACATTCCGTTTTCAAGTATTCGTCCTAAATATTTCGATTTATACATAATTTTACTATTTTTTTGTTAATATTACTTTGACAGATTTTTCAGGAAATGCTGATTTGACTTTTGTAAATCCTTTTTTACTCATCGTTTTATAAAAAGTGGTTGATTTTACTGCTTCATCTGCATCACCAATTTCATCAAAAACTTCATAAAACTGCTTATATCCTAAAGATTCTCCACCAGGATAATCAGACAATTCCTTCCATTCTACTTTTATCGTTTTCACTTTCTTTCCAAAATGGTTAAATGCCTCATCTGTAAATTTTTGTCCTAATCCCTTTACTCCGTAAGTATTAAAATCAAACTCTAATTCACCTCCCCATACTCTTGCAGAATTCTCCCAAACAAACCTTTCATCAGCCACTTTCCAAATAATTTGGTCTTCGTATATTAAGATCCTATATTTCAGACCTTTGTAGTAATGATATATACTTTTAAGCAGACCTGCCTTCTCAAAATCTGTAAGTGATTCTATAAGCACACCTTGTATAAATTCTGTTGCTTTTGTTGGTGAAGCATAATATACTCTACTCAGAAAAGCTCCTACTTCTGCCTCTGTACCTGTTTTTACTATATGCCATTTATAATAAACCTCGTAAAGATTATTTCCTGCTTTTCTTACAGTAATTTTTTTCTCAGTAAGATTTTTTACTATATACTCGAAATTTGCATCTGAAGAAGAAAAAAACTTCACTAATTTTCGTAGTAATCCATTTTTCTCACCCATCAAAATCACTTCTTCGATTACATTACTCGGATTTCTCAGTCGGTAGGCTTCCAGCTCTATAATCAGTTTTTCCAACTGCTTTGTAAAAATAAGATAATTTCCTTTTATGTTTTTAAGATTCTTTATCGTTTCCAAAAGAGCCGGACCATGAGTAAGAATTCCCTCAATCATTACAGCACTTAAAATTCCTGCTCCAATCAAAGCGTAAATAGTATCCCAGTTTTCTACAAACCATTTTCCACCCGGTAAATCCGAAACCCATTTTTTTACATCCTCATTCATTAATGCTAAATCTATACTTGCTAAACCGATATCTGCAATAGCCAATACAGATAAATTACCAGTAAGTCCCATCGACATAAATCCTGCAATAATAGCAACAATATCTCCACCAATACGGATATTCTCCATTACTTCTGCCCATTCTTCTTCATCTGCAGTAGCTTTTATAAATAGAGCAGTTACCAGATTAGCTTTTTCCTGCCCTTTATCTGTAAAATGAACCAAATTCATTGGGTGGTATAAATGACCAGAATCTATATTTTCAGATGATGTTTGGGTTTGTTCTACTGTACTTCCTCCTTTGCCAAATTCATCAGTTTCTCGTTGTTCAATAGTCTTTGTAACTATTTTTTTCTGTTGTAGGAAAATGGCATCCTTGTAATCGAAATCCCAATCAAAACTCACAATTCCTTTGATCGTATTTAAGGTTTGATTCAATTCCAGAATATTACTTTCTATAAAATAACCTCCCCCATTAAGAAGTGCATTTTTAGTGGTTTTGCTTTTAGAATTGACATCTCTTTGAGCAAATACATTTAGTACAGAAGCAAAAAGAATACGGTTAGATTTACGTTGTCCCAACACTTCTGAATGTCCATCCAGATTATCATAAATCTCAGTAAGCAATTTTGGATTTTTCCAAAAATAATCTGCTACTTCCTGAAATTTCCTGAACATTCCCATTACCTTTATTAAAAGTGAGGTAGTATCTTTTGTCCAGCTAAACCATCCTGTATTATCTTCTTTTGTTAATATTTTCAAATGATTTACCACTACATCAGTAGGAAGATGTATTTTTATAATAAAACTGGTTGGCAAATCTCCATATACTTTATATAAATCATCTGCTCTTCCAGAGCCTTCTAAAAAGTGGGTAAATTCTCTGATGAAAAATAATGAAGCATCATAATCTGTTTCCACATTTCCATATCCCAAATAAAGTAACAGATCTTTGTATTCTACAAAAGAATGTGTCCTCAGCTCTATGGCATCCTGCATAGTGTCTTCATAACGAAATGTTAGAGAATAGGTAAGCCTGTCCTCTTCATCAAAAAAAACTTCCATGCGAGGTTTATCTAATCCCAAGTTTTGAGAAACTTTTACCATTCCGTTTTTGAGGTAAATCTTAGCGGAAACATCAATATGTTTTTTCCCATCCATTATATAGGTTTGGGCTATATCTTGAAAATATTCGTTAAATACATATTGCAACTGCTCTCCCTTCCCCTCACGATAGCTAGATTTTAGATCTCCCAGTAATTTGGTAAGATTAATGTATTCGTCATCTTTAGTTTCAATTTCTTTTGAATTTTGTATTCCTGAAAGTCCTTGCAAAGGATTTTTATTTCCTTTAAATCCGTTATTTACTTCTTCGAAAGACAAAACCTTAAATCCTGATAAATCCCCCAATTCGTGATCAAATTTTTCCATTTTCGTTGTTTTAGTTTCTGCTTTGTTTTACATCTATACTTTGTTTCTCTAGCGTAAATTTAGAGGCAGTGAACGACAAAACTTGACGTATTAAATTTTAATTGAAAATTTTTTATTTATTTTTCAATTTTTTCCAAAGGTCAGCTTATTACCAGAGAAAGTGAGTTTTCCTTCGGTGTATATGGGTGGGTTACAGGGTAAATCATCATCTGTAAAATCTAATTGATAAACGAAAATTTTCCGTTGGTTATTTCCTTCAATTCAAACTGATAATCAGGCTCATATCTGATTTCATCTACGCCTGTTCCTTATTTTGATATACTAAAATACCCCTGCCTACATAAATGCATCCTCCAATTTTTTCTACCAAATTGTAAATCTGGTGTTCTGAAAATTTGCTCTTTTTCATAATGTTTAACAAACTAAATCTAAATAATTTTAATTAGTCTGAAAAACAGGGAAGTTTAACGTATAAAATATGTCAGAAAATGTCAAATAACACTTTCTGTTTTTCCTTTATTAATGCGGGTTGTATTGTTGTATTATGATACTTAGAAAATGGCAATTACTTCCCGATACAGTATCTAAAGAACTCTGTATTAATGGTGGTTTACACAATACGAGGTGTACAAAAGTGGTACACGATTAAGATGCTGCAACATCTTTTTTTTCTACTTTTCCGCAAGAATTTTGTCTTAGCAAATACCGATGAATACAGGGTTTTATCGATTTTATAGTTAACATAAAAATAGCATATGTACTACTTCTGTACACCTTATATGTTATAAATTGCTGTAAATCAAATTATTAACAATTCCCGACTGTGTCGATGATAATTGATACATTTCGCCTGTACAACTCAATTTTTATATATATTCGAACAAAAATAAATTTACAAATCTGTCCAACGTTCGGGGAGACTTACAGATCTTTATCCTTTGCCGGAAAAAGAATTTCGGCTGTACTACACGTCAGAATCTTTAGTTTCACAACAATTTGATGTGTGGATGGTAGATAGTTTCGGCAATGAAAAGCAAATTTCATTTCAGTTTAACAATAAAAAAATAAACCCCATCATTATAGGACCGGTCAGTATCAACAGGGCGAAGGCCTTACACTACCAGAGTGAGAGCATGCTCATTAGGACAGCCGTTGGCTGTCCTTTTTTGTTTTTAATAGTTCAAGAATACAAGGTATTTTTTTCGATGTAAATCAATTTTTGCGTAAATTAGCTTTACTAATTACCATGTTATGAAAAGATTAAACCTATTATTGACTAGCATAGGGATATGCACGTTAGCAATTTCTTGTTCATCGGTTCAGGAGATTTTGCCGGGATACAAAATGTATGCAGCTCCAAATGGTGCAGATAAGCCCGGAAGAATTTATAGACTGGGAAATGATAAAAAAACTGATTTTCTGGTTGGATATCTGGATGTAAATCCTACTGCACAGATTATTGTAATTCCGGAACGGGAACAGACCAAGACTTTGAATTTGGGAACTTTAGTATCATTTATATCGACGGGCGGTACAATCTTTGGAGCCAATGCGGGACTAAATTTAAATCAGATTTCGAAATTTAAAATTAAACTTAACGATGCACATGTTTACAAGATTAGTGATCACGATATAGTAGGAATCTTTCCTGATCTTAAGAAACGTTTACAAGATGATATTAAAATATTCGGACACAAAGATCCAAAGTATTTCATCGTTCGTGAAGCAGTAACAGCCAAAGATATCTTTATACAAATTGATAAATCTCTTTCTTCAGATGCTGATGTAAAGGCAAATTTAGAAAAATTGGTTGATGGAAAAGTGAATGTGAAATGGACTAATTCTGCAAAGGATGAAATCAAAATAACATTGGATGATGGCTTATTTGTATTTTATAAACCAGAGCAGATAGTGTTAAGCAATAGCATCGACGGAACGGGAAAAATAGCCATTACCGAAGCTGATAAGGAAAGTTTTCAATTACTATCAATAGGTAATTAAAATGAAACCTATTTTTAAATTTCTCCTATTTTTTTTGCTTAGCCTTAACTTAATAAGTTGTTCATCTGCAAGGAGAAGCATGAAAAAAAATAACAAATCCAAAGAGACGCAAATAAAGGTTCTTTTAAAATGGCACAATGATCTGGTCAAAATTCCGGCTTTACCAACCTATGTTTTTGAGACTGAAATTCATAATAAAAAGAATATTGAACATCCTGATTTTGATTATATCCTTATAAATCCAAGCTGGTGTTTTGATGGGGATGCTTGTGCATTTCAGGGGGACCAAAAGCTTGTAAACATTGCTAAAAGCTATATGATAAAAGTGTACGGCACCAAGTATGACTCATTGTTTTTAGAACCTGAAATGCAAAAAGCATACACCTATCTTGATGCTAAAAAACTTAAATATGAGAATGTATGGCTTCAAATTCCTGTACAGAAATCAGGCCGTGCAAACGCTGATAGTATTCTTCAAGCCAGCTATTTGTTGAGTCCAAAATTACCATCGTATATACCGGATGACCAATTTGAAAAGATCTTTAAAACTTCTTACGAAAATTACGATAAGACAAATAGATTAAATAGTTACTACAGTTTCAAAAGAGAATGGGTTAAAAGGGAGCTATTCAAAAAATATTACGCACAACCGTTCGAAAATATTTCAGAATTAGTTGAATCAGATCGTTATAATCCTGGATTTAAGGTAAATGATCTTCCTGCTCCCTTACTAGATTCTCTATCTAAACGTTTTGATTATTTAAAAAGCTTACTTCCGGATTCTTTAAGAATAAAAATTTCCCAAAGTAAATTAAATATAGGTTATCTGTCACAGCCCTATTCGGTACCCAAATTATTTCTTGAGAATTTTGGAAAAGATATTTACATTTCGCCTTTGTTAATCCGAGCCGCCATAATCTCCGGGCTTTCAGAAATATTTGAATTTTATCGAAATGCTGAAGGTTTTGAAAATCCAAATTTATTCTCTGTGCAATTGATAGAAAATTATAATAATATTGTAGGAAAATCATATAAGAGACCGAAAGATAGAGGGAGTACTCTTTCATTAGAAATGGATGTTTTTTACCCACACATTCAAGATCAATGGAGAACTCAATTTGATTTTGTTTTGTTACATGAGTTAGGACACATCGTCGATAAAAATTTCACTGAAGAAGAGTGTGATCGTTTTGCAATAAATATATTAAAGAGGAACTTTTCAAAAGTAGATCTAGGTGTTTTCAGCAGTATGGTATTAACCTATAAAAATGACTATTGGGGCCGTTCAAATGATAAAGTAATGAGGAAAATTTTACTGGATCGATATGATAAAGCTATTAAAATGATCGAAGAATCGAGATAAAAGATCCGATAATATGATTTAGGGTCGTTTTACTTAGCTAATTGTTCTGAAATTGAACCATTATGAGAAGTTAGAGTGAATTAAATGTTGCAACTTGTATTGCTGATATATTATACTTGAAAACTTCTTTATTAAGGTATTTTTGTTTATTCTCGTTTATTAACATTACAGTTTATACCCAACTTTACGCAATGAGTTTATAAAAAATTATTTTCTGGATATACTTTTCCCACAATTTTTTTCTTAATCTTTTCACAATGGTAACTCATTCAAAATCTTTTTCTGTACTCTCCAAGCTGGCAAAAATTTATCCATCAAAATAATAAAATTCTTATTGTGATTTCTTTCTAATAGATGTACGAGTTCGTGCACAACAATATATTCTATGCATTCAATTGGTTTCTTAGCTAATTCAATATTAAACCAAAGCATCCGTTTTTCAATACTGCAACTGCCCCATTTGGTTTTCATTTTTCTAATTCCAAAATTGATGTCTGTGATATTCATTACTGGTGCATAATCAGAAATGAGATTTCCAATCTTAGCTTCTAATTCTCTTTTATACCAGTTATAAAGCGTATTATGTTTTTGTTCCAATAAAGCGTTTGGTATTGCATAAAGTTCAATTGTATTATGCTTTAAAACTAATTTTGGTCGATTGGCTTCAATGACTTTTAATAAATAACGCTTTCCAAGAAATTGATGACTTTCATGAGTAATCATCAACTTGGTCTCTTCACGTTCCTGACTTCTGATCTTATTCTGCTCTCTTTTAATCCAGCCTAATTTTGTAGCTGCATATATTTTAATTTTCTCCAAATCATAAAAATTGGGAGATGCAATGGTGACTTTTCCGTAAGGCGGATGTACACTTAAATGCAGATTTTTAATCTCCTTAAAAGTGACCTCTATTTCCACTGGACCAATATGTAATATTTCACTGGCCATTAATATTCATCTTTGTGGGCATCAATGATTTTGTAAATCTCTTCCACTTTACTTACATCATCCAGCACGTCAAAAATAGCCTTCTTTACTAACTTTTGCTTTGCTAAATTTTCTCTGAAACCTTCCTGCTTCGCATACTGAACTTTTTCTTCAAGTACCAATGCCAATTTTTCGTCTCCATCTAAAGTATGGTACAATGCTACTTTTCCTTTTGTATTTAACGACTTCGGAATATCATCTTTTTTACCTTGGTTAACTTGTCGCGCAATATCACTAATTTCTATCAAGTAATTTCTGTATTCGACCGTTTCTTGTTTTCTGCGTTCAATCAGTTCCTGCAGTAACACTGACATGTAATCGAAGTATTTTGGATCTAATAAATGCTCTTCAACGATTTTACTTCGGATGTTATTTTCAATAACCTCTGCCATTGCTTCTTGACTGCCCTTAATCCCCTCTGGAAGGCTTTCAATAGCCTTATCAATGTCAATTTCCAATAAGTCCAATAAAGAGATATTTTCAAACGGAGAAATCACTTCGGATTCATCTGCTTTGATATAGGTGTCAATTAAAAAACGCATGTCTGCTTCGTATGCTTTTAAATCAATGGTTTCGCCTGATGCAATACGGATTATTTCACGCAGGTTTAAATATTCATCCAATTTATCATTAAACCTTTTGATTTCTGCATCTGTAAATTCTGCAGCAATAAAATCTGCCTTAACATTGGCATAAGCACGGATGTATTCTACAATCGCTTTGTACAAAGCCATACGTTTGTATTCTGTTGCTTTTAAATCCTCCGGATTTTCGGTATTACCACAGAAATAATGAATGTAAGCTAAATCATTTTTGGGTAAAGCTACATTTTCACAAATGCTTTCTACCGTTTCCAAGGCAGTGAACAATCGGTCTTTTGCGATTTTTAAACGGTCTTTCAACTGAATACTTACTTGCTCATTCGTAAACCCTTCACTGTCTAATTCAGAGGTGTAGACATTAATGGCATCAGTAACATTTCCAAACAATTCCATATAATCGATGATGTAACCATAATCTTTATCGTCAGTATCCAATCTGTTTACTCTGCAAATCGCCTGGAACAAGGTATGATCCTGCATTCTCTTGTCAATATAAATATAGGTGCAAGGTGGCGAATCAAAACCTGTTAACAGTTTAGAGACCACAATCAACAACTTCATTCTTGCTGGTTCTTTCCTAAAACTTTCCTTTGAATCGGTTTCGTAAGTCTCTGTTTTTGATTTGTTGCCTTTTGGACTGACGTCTTTTAATAAGTCGGTATAAGTTTTAAAAATGAATTGTTTATCCGTTTCATTATCTGCACCTGTATCTTCCAAAGATACATCACTTGCATTTGGATTATACGAAGTGATAATGGCGCATTTATTTTTCAATTCTGTATTGAGAAAGAGATTGTAATATTTTGCAGCTTCATAAATACTGGAAGCAACTAAAATAGCATTTCCACTTTGTGATCTTAAACGAGGTTTCACAGAAAAGTCAACCACAATATCTGCCACAATTTTTTCCATACGACTTTTAGAGCTCAGGACATTTTGCATCGTACCCCATTTCTTCTTCAATTCATTTTTCTGAAAATCATTTAAGCCTGCTGTTTTCGCTTCAAACCATTGGTCAACCTTAGTTTGTGAAGTTAGATTCTGTTCAATGGAACGACCCTCATACATTAAGTCTTTTACAACACCATCTTCAACAGCCTCATTAAACTTGTAAGTGTGGATGTATCTGCCAAATACATCCATTGTTGTTTTCTTATCCTCCTTTAGTAAAGGTGTACCGGTAAAACCTATAAATACAGCATTGTGTAAAACTGCTTTCATTACCTGATTGAGCTTACCGCTTTGCGTACGGTGACATTCGTCGATAAACACAAAAATTTCTCCTTGCGTCTGTACAGGGTTGTTCTGCAAATCTTTGATGAAAGTGTCGAAATCGGTTTCCGTTTTATTGCCAAATTTGTGGATCAGTGAACAAACCAATCTCGGTCTGGATGAAGTTAAAAACTGCATCAATTCTTTTCCAGACCTTGTTTTGGCAACATCAGTTTCGCCTACATCTTTGAAGACCCGCTCAATCTGGTCATCGAGTTCAGTACGGTCTGTTAAGATGACAATTCTGGAATTGGCAACATTCTCCAAAATCCATTTGCCTAACATTACCATCATCAAAGATTTGCCCGAACCTTGCGTATGCCAAATAATACCGCCTTCTTTTTTACGCACAAATTCCTGCGCTTCTTTTAAAGCAAAATACTGGTGTGGACGAGGCAATTTTTTTATACCTGCATCGAATACTACGCCGTTGTAAATGATATCTAGAATTCGCTCTTTAGTACATAACTTTTTAAGATACTTATCCAATTTATAACCTGCATTATCTGCTTCGTCTTCTTTCCAGGACAAATAATATTTTGATTGCGTTTCTATCGTTCCATATTTCAATCCCTGCGTATTGTTACCTGCCATCAACAACTGAACGGTAATATAGAACCATTCATTGAACAACACTTTTTGGTTGGAAATAGATTGGTTGATACTTTCCGAAATATCGGTAGTACCTCTTTTTAATTCCAATACGCCAATGGCAATCCCATTGATATACAAAACCACGTCGGGACGGCGGTTGTTTTCTCCTTTGGTCAAAGTAACTTCTTCTGCAATACCAAATTCATTTTTATCAAAATCATTCCAGTCAACCGGAAAAATGGTATCGAACTGTTCGCCCAAATCTGGTCTTGCTTTTACTCCATAACGCAATAATGAATACATTGCTTTATTGCGATGATAGAGATTGCCGGAATTGGTGGTCGCCAAATCATACACTTCTTTTACCGCTTTATCTGCAAGGGTTTCGGAATAGCCACGCTTCAACAAATTCTGTTTTAGAATTTCTTCTTCCACATTGCTGTTGTGTTCTCTTTTTTCCCAATTGCCGTAATAGGTGTAACCCAATTCTTTTCGGAAGAGTTGGATAATGCGATTTTGGGTAATGCGTTCTATGGGATTTATCATTGTACTACTATATTGTTTGGATTAGAAGTATAACAACTCATACTTTCAATTAATTGATATAAATTTTCATCAATGTTTTTTATACTGTCTTTTGAAATTTCAACTTCACTATCTTCTCGTTTATCATAAAAGCGTAATACTAAAGTATCATAATCAAATATAATTTTTATTTTATTGCCGTTTATTGGCATTAAAATAAAACAATCATCATCTGATTTCATTTCTCCATAATTGTCTTTTGACAATGCCAGTTTTTCTTTCAAAAATCGATTAAATAATATCGACGTTCTCAATTCTCTATGATAATGACTAAGACGAGATTGCCCTAATAGACGGATATAATCTCCATTTTTTTGATAATTAATCAGGCCTTGTTTACAATAGTTCAATTCACCGGGATAATCCAAAATTAATCTTCTCCAATCATTTATGTCTTTCTTCCTTTCTAAAATTATATCTTCAAGGCTCCCAAATTGGCTGTATAAATCAGCTAAATCTTTAAAGATTTTTCTTTTACTAGGATTATTAAATACTCTTCGCCAATTCTCATCCCTTTCCCTTGAATTTGCTCTATCAGACAGACAGAACAAATATCGGTTACTACCATAATCAGGCATCCAATGATGATTAATGGTTAATAAACTTCTTCCGATTAAATTTTTGTCATTAAGATTTTCTTCGTTGAATATTTCTGAAAGTTGCGCATATAGATACCTAAATCGCTCTAGGTTTGGTTCATTTTCAACTTTAGACAATCTTATCAAAAAACCTATCTGACCATAGAAATACGAATGATTTTCTGCTGTAATAAAATCATCTTTCCATAGTTTGTATTTATCTTGGTTTTTTTTGAATTCTTCTTTTCTTTGCTGTTCTGGAAAGTATTCAATGAATTTTTCGTGTGTAACTACTGATTTTACACCGAGACATTTATCCCCAAACTTTTTTATATTTTGTATAGCACTAAAGAAGGGCGTAGCATCATCTATTCTTGAATTGTAGATAAGATTCCTACTTAGCCTAATCCAATCTAAAAATTTTTCTCCTTTAAACTCTTCTGAATTAATATTGAGCTGTTCTACATAAGTAAAAACTGCAAATAGAAAGGTTTGATGAAACAAATTAAAACCTGCAATATCTCTAACTAAGAAATGTTTAAATAATTGGTCATTGCTCCAATTTGCAATAAATGTTTTATTCCATACCTTCCGAATACAAGTTTCAAATAGTTCATCACATGAATTTTCTGTTAGTTTATCAAGATTGAACCAAATAAAATTTAAACTATCAGCATCAATAATATTGTGCTCAATGTAGAATTTAAAAGAAATGGGGTCTTTACCATTTAGCTTGTCATAAATCAGCTTTCGTGTTTTTTGGTTTTTTTGTTTTTCTTCCTCATCAAAGCCTACAATTTCTTTACTACAATATTTAAACACCAACATTTTTTTGATGAATTGATAAAGAAGTTCATCCGTTTTGTTTTTATCTACTTCCCAAAACAAATCATACCAAACAGTATCCAGCTTAGTTTCCCAGTCTTGCTCGTCTACTACAATGTTATTTTTTTTATCTTCTACATATTCGATTAGCCAAGATTTGAATTTTTCAAAATCTGTCAATTCTTTACCAGAGGCATTCATCTTAATATATAAAATGTCATCCAATTGATGCTCGTCTATATCCAAAAAATCAAAAGTCAATACATTTTCGCTTTCTAAGTTGGAATGTATGGTAACGATACTTTTGTGTAAATCTTCCTGCGGGGTTATTTTTTCTCTAAAAGCTTCCAGCATTACCATCATACTCATTACTGTAGGGTCGTATTTCCAAAAGTCATAAAACCAATTACGGTCTTGTATAAACGTTAGGAAAGAATGTGCCCAAACCTCATTTGTGGCAAAATCAGAAGCATTATTCAACAAGGCTTCCAGAAAATCTCTTGAGCTCTCACGTGTTTTATATAAAAATTGGCGTAGAAAAGAAATGTCTTTATCGAGTTTTGTATACACTAAAAAATGAAGCAAAAAAAGTGTCGTCAATCGTTGCTGACCATCAAAAGGAATAAATGTGTCTTTTGATACAAATTCGTTTAACCTTTTAAAATTTCTTTGAATTTCATAACCGCTTTTTTTAGCATATTCGCTTACGGTATCTAATAAACTTTCCAGATGCTCTTCACGTCTTTCCTGTTCTTCGCTCAAATCATCATCAATAATTTTGCCGTAGATAAAATCCAAAGTCATTTCATCAGGTTTCGGTTGTATCAAATGATTTACCAAATCTGCTACAAAATCTTCCCTAATGTTTTCTGCTTTTTTATCCTTCAAATTTCCTTGCACATAATCTCTTTGCAATACAGGAATTTCAACTTTTTGAGCCGTTAACAGTTGTTTTAATGTGAATTTTTTATTTCCCATACATTATAGTCTTTATATTTTCAAGATAACTTTCGGCATCTGCTTCACTCCAAAATTCATTTTGCAAATTAATTTTACTGGTGTATCTTTTTAAAAAGCAATTTACAGTAGCGTAAGGAACATAATTTCCCTCATCTTTCCCATCAATCTTCAATATTATTTCACGCTTATTTTTAAACAAGCCGTTACCCAATTTACTGTTTGTTGTTTTATCCAAAAGCGCCAAATTATTAATTTTATGAGTGGTAACTTCTATTTCAAGGAGGTCTTTAATTTCTCTTATTTTATCTTTTTTCTCTTTATTATAAATTGTATTTACGTCTTTTGCTGCTGTTATAAAAGCGTCAATCTTTTCTAATACTGGAAGTTTTTCATCTAGTAATTTATTTTTTTGTTGCAATGTATTTTTGGTGTCTTCTAACCAAAATAAAACATCATCTATATTTGTAAAATCTTGCGGATTTTGTGGGTGAATATGTTCTAAACTCCATTCTTCATTTACATACATATCAAACGGAAACTTCTGCTTAGGGAAATCTTTTTCAAAAATCAGAATGTTATACAGCAGTAAAACATTCTTACAGATAAAGCGCTGGTCTTTGTAATTGATACTACTTAAATCAAATGATTTTTTAAAGTTCTCTATTGTTTTTTCCAGTTCATTATAGAAAACAGATTTAGGCTTTGTTTTATGAGTTTCATATAAATCTTCAATAGCTGAAAAGCTCATTTTCTTTGAGTTTACCAAAAAACCTATGCGATGATAATATTTTTCATCGGTATACCATTCGTGTATTTTTCTGAATATATCCAATATTTTGTTCCAGTCCAAAGGTTCAGAACCTTCAGCATATTTAATGTAGGAAGCATACTTATTGCTGCTGTCTGTATTATTGGTAATTATGTCAAACAGCAGAGCGATACGGGTAGCATAATTTTCATTTTCCCCATTATTAATAAAAAACCAAAAGCTGTCTTGATTGAGTTGTTTTTCAATCTCATTCCATTGGTTTGCAAATTCCGTTTTTAGCTGGTTTCTTTTGGCGAGTGGTAGGTTCAGATTTTGGAAGTGTAATACAAACAAAGCCTTAATCAAGTCAGAACTTGTCAATCTTATTTTTCCGCTATTGATATTTCTGAACAGCTTTTTGGCATTAGAACTTTCCGAAACCATCACGGGATGCCATATCAGCTTTACATCGTTCACCATCTTTTCCAGAAAATCGCTTTCATTTATTTTTGCTTGTTCTAACCATTGAAAGATGGTGTGATAGGAACTAAAAAGATGATAATTATCTACGTTCTTGTCTTGGTCTGGCACAGCATCCCAGCTTACTTCAATGTCTTCTTTTTGTGTAACAAAGGGATGCGCTTCTATGTCTTTTAAAAACCCGATACAAGATTTTCTGGTGGCATAGTCAATGGTAAAAGGCAACTGGAATTTGTTGCCTCTCTTATTTAAAACTTTTAGAATAATGAAGAGCGTGGTTAATCGTTGTTGCCCATCAATCACTTCAAATGAATGATTGGCATCTTCTTTTTTAGTGAGCATTACCGGTTGCAAACAATAGGTTTTAGCTTTGAGATTTTCATTAACGTCTTTAAGCAATTGTATCACTTGAATACTTTCCCAGCGATAGCCACGCTGATAATCTGCTACGTAAAAAGTGAGTTCATTATCAATCTTACCTAGCTCATTAATACTCAGCAAGTCAATATTTTCAAGTTTATTTTTAGAGAACTCCTTTTCCATAATTTACATAATTTTCTACACCAACCTCACTCTCCCTGTCAGTAATTCCTGCATCATTCCTTGTTTTATCTGTTTAGCTTTGCCCAGTTGCCCTTCCAAAGCTTCCAGCTCCGCATCCATATCTGATAAGATCGTGGCGATGCAGGTTTGCTCGGTAAGAGATGGAATTATTAACTCTACAGTACTTACTACTTCTTTATTTAAATTTAACACACCACTTCCTGCTGCTTTACTTTTATATTGGTCTGTAACATATTTAGAAGTCAATAAATAATATAAAAATTCTGTATCAAAATATGCTTTATAATTTTGTAAAACAAGCCATCCATCGTGTATGCAACCATCTATTTTAAGAATATAAGGTCTTCCAAAACTCATTGAATTTGATAACAGAAAATCTCCCGGATAAACTCTTCTAGAATTCTTTTCACCATCTGGAGTAATTTTCTCATTAGTACTTACAATATATTTTCCAGACGATGATGTATCGCCAATTTTTATCCAATTTATTCCATCCGATTTATCTGTAATAAAATCTTGAATTGGTCGTGGCGAACCTCCTCGATAGACATGTACAACCTCACCCAACTTCTTCACCTCCCAATCCTCTTTAAGCGTTAACAATTCCTGCATTGCCCCTTGCTTGATGAGGCGTTTTTTGGCGATGAGTTGCTCCAGGCTTCCTATCCACGCATCGGCATCACTCAAGGCTTCCGCTATCGCTTCTTGTTCGGGTAAGGGTGGAACTATAATAGGCATTTTATCCACAACTGTTATATAAATGTGCTTGATAGTAGAGCCTCCTGCATTTTCAATCATTACTTTTTGATAAAAATTATCTTGAAGTAAATGTTTTAAGAAAAATACATTTATATATTTATTAGTTTTGATAACTGCAACAGACTGATTTATACAAATTACCTCATTGCCTACAACAGCTAAGCGACCTAAAGTACCATCTTTTGTTAGTAATAAATCATTCTGCTTTGGTTTACTTTTTTCAGTGAGATATTTATTAAATGCTTCTATCGAAGTTTTTCGCGCAGTTTTAAAATTGATTTTTCCATTCTTAACATCATTTGCAGTAACCATCCAAATTCCAACATTAGTTGTTGGCATAGGATTAGTGAAACCATAAGAAATATAACTAATAACTTCACCTAACTTTTTCACATCCCATTCCTCCGGCAACAAACCAATCTCTGTTTGTTTCATTGTATTTTCCTTTACCATACCAATCCCATTTTTTGCAGGTGAGCCAATACTTTTTGCGAAGCTTCCGCCGTCTTGGTTTCCAAAGTTGGTAAAGCCTGTTGGTAGCGGTCTGCCAGTTCCTTAATGCGTTGCGTAAGGTTTTGGCTCAGCTTTTCCTGTTCGCTTTGCAATGCCTGTTGCAATACGGGTGTCCATTTGTGGTTAATAACCATATCTTTTATCTCGGCTTCGGTTAATAAAGGATATTGCGCCACCACTTTTACTTCCAGATTCTCTTTTGCAATTTTTATCAGTTTGGTAATGCCACCCAAAGCTTCCTGAGTATCAATATAGTTTTTAATGTATTTCAATTCTTTCTTAGAGGCATTATCGGCTTTACATTCTTTGTAAAAGTCTTTTACATTTTTAAGATTTATTTTTTCCAAATCACTGAAGATGCCTTCCTCTCCGCTGTTTTCCTCTTCTATTTCCGCGAGGGCTTCCTGTGTAAGGTTCAGTTGATTTTCTAAATCCTGCAAACTGTCATTTTGTTCTTTAAAGAAATAATGTATCATCATTTCCGGCGTTACCATTCTGCCTTCAATACCCGCCAAACCTGCAATCTCTTTGTCCTGTGCAGTTTTACCGTCTTTTCCTTTTTTACCTTTGATGACCAATCGGGTGTATTCGTTTCCTGCCTTCCAACCGTCTAAAGCAATCGAATAAAAATCGTCCTGCATCGCTTCGTTCCAGTATTGCATCAGGTGTTGGTACATCGCATACCGGTTCACCAAAGCATTGTTTTCAAAATGGCTCAGAATGGTTTGTGCCGAGGTTTCTATGACTTCTTTTACTGCAAAACCTTTATCCAAATTATTCCACTGCGTTTGTTGTTCGTGCAACCATTTATCAAAAGCGGTGTGCATTTTTGTATTAAAGGCTACAAATTCGGGATGATTGAAAATGGTGGTTTTAATGGTTTCCGCAGGTACTTTTAATTCAAAATAACCTGCTCTTGCCGGATTGAACAAATCGGCTTTCAACGAAGGGAACAAATCCCAATACACCTGCAAGCCATCCACATCTTTATGCGGAATGCCACCAGACAAATGCCCCGCCAAATCCTGAATATCTTCGGCTTCCTGTGTATCAATATACCGTGGAATGTTGAGATTGTAATCGTTTTTAGGGTCGGCAATTTCCGTCATCAACACCATTCGGCTAAACTTTGGCACTTCGGCAAAAGCATCAAATACATCGGTAATCTTGCGGATGTCTTGCTCTCGCAATCGATTTTTGTTGCCGTCTTTCACAAAGCCTTTACTCGCATCAATCATAAACAAACCTTTGCGGTGTTCGGCATTTTCTTTATCCAGCACAATAATACAAGCCGGAATGCCCGTACCATAAAACAAGTTGGCAGGTAAACCTATAATAGCTTTAATATACCCTTTCTTTAAAATATTCTTACGAATTTCACCTTCGGCATTCCCACGGAACAAAACGCCGTGAGGCAATACCACCGCACCTTTTCCATTGGCTTTTAAAGATTGTAAAATGTGCAAAAGAAAAGCATAGTCACCGTTTTTTTCCGGCGGAACGCCTAAAGCAAAACGGTTATATTCATCGCTGTCTACGTTTAACCCATTTTTCCAGTTCGAAGACGAAAACGGTGGATTTGCAACTACATAATCAAACTGTTTCAAAATCACTGAAGAATTGGTACTGCCAGTTAATACTGAAATTGCGTCTCCTTTTATTGGCTTTGAAATGTCAACGGGAATTGTTGTTAGGTATGCTGGTCGAGAAAGTGTGTTATCAGCTGTAACAGTAGCTGTTTCAGCACCGTGCAGAATCATATTCATTCTTGCAAGGTTCGCTGTAGCTGTTTCTTTTTCTTGTCCGTACAGGTCAATGTTTTTGCCCGCTTCATTCATCACCTTCAGCAACAGTGAACCCGAACCACAGGTCGGGTCATAAACCATTGTCTGGTGCGAAGAATTGTTTTGGTTAATGCCAATCACTTTTGCCAACACCCTTGAAACTTCGGCAGGTGTGTAAAATTGCCCTTTTGATTTCCCGCTATCTTTTGCAAAATTCTGCATTAAATATTCATACGCATCGCCCAAAATATCGTCGCCCTCGGCAGAATTGCCAGAGAAGTCCAGACTCGGGTCGTTGAAAATACGCACCAGATTAGACACCGTATCTACCAAATCTTTTCCCTTACCTAATTTGCTTTCGTCATTAAAATCAGGAAATTCATTCAGTTTATTCGCTTCCTTTATGGGATTCAAAATTTGCTTGTTGATTTTATCGCCAATTTCTGGCGTTCCCACCAAATCAACCATATCGTCAAAAGTCGCTCCTTCGGGAACAGTAATAGCCCCAAACGGGTCACCTTTATATTTGTCTGAAATGTACTTTACAAACAACATCGTAAGTACATAATCTTTATATTGAGAGGCGTCCATTCCGCCACGTAATTCATCACAGGAAGCCCATAAAGAGCTGTATAATTCTGATTTCTTGATTGCCATTAACTATTTTATTCAATTCAATTGTTAAATATAATCAAAAAACCGTTTTTTAAAAACTTGTTTTTAAGTTTAGGATTATTTCGGTCGTCATTTATTATCGTAAAAGAAAATTATTAATCATCTTCAATAATATTTTCTTTAAGTATAAAAATCCTTACATCAGCTGAGAAATATTTACTCTTCAATTTTATATTTCGTAATATCAAAATCGAAATCATATAATTCTTTAGGATGTATTCCAAACATGATAGCAAACTTCGAGATTGTTTTTAGGGGTTAAATCAATTTCAAATTACTAATATCCGTTTGAAAATCAAATAAATACAATAAAAAAAAAAAAAAAAAAGAAATCAAAAGAAGTATATTTACTTCCCGATACAAAACTTAGAAAAAATATTCCCCAGCACCTCATCATTCGTTACCTCACCTGAAATTTCTCCAAGATGTTCTAATGCATTTCTCAGTTCATAAGCCAGAAGCTCTGTAGAGATCTTGAAG
>NZ_JPRI01000012.1 GCF_000737765.1 Chryseobacterium vrystaatense
GTTCCAGTTTTAAGGAAAGCAAAGAAGGCGACTATGTCGCTGATGAAGCAACTGGATAAAACGCGCGCTTCATCAAATCAATCATAGATTGATTATCTCTTTGCTTCCTAAACTATGCATTGCTTAAATAAACCTTTGCGTCTATTAAAATTTCTACTATTACAGATACCAAAGCATTTATTATTAAACGCAAAGTTTTTACTTCCAGAATGTTCCAGTTTTAAGGAAAGCAAAGAAGGCGACTCTGTCGCGGATGAAGCGGATGCATAAAACGTGCGCTTAATCGAATCTATCCATGATTGATTCATTCTTTGCTTCTTAAACTATGCATGACCAAATGAATCCTTTGCGTCTACAAAATTATTTTTCACTTTTCACTTTTCATTATTCATTATTATCTCTATTTCCCCTTCTTTCAAGAATAAGGTGCGCTGCATCCAGCATTTTCGTGAGATGAATGTACGGGCTCACCATATTCCTTTCCGGTACATGGTCGTAGGCGCCCAATGAGAAATAGATAATCCCGGACATAAAATAATTAAACTCGTCTATGCTGTATTCCTGGAATGCCTTTTTAAAGACCAGCAGAGGGTTTCTGTATTCTTTCTCCGAAAGCAGCCCAAGAAGCAATGGTGAAGTGTTTTCCAACGGACTATGGCTGGCTATTTTCTTTTTCTTCAATGTAATGAGGTAGCCTGCATGGACGAACGACTGCATCGACTGGCGAAAGAGAAAGATATCGGATGGATCTTCTTGTATCCAGGTATTTCTTTTTACTGCATAATTCATAATCCTGTTTAATTTCTCTTTAGAGGCAACCAGATCATTGAGCTGAAAAAATGTTTCCATCAGCTGTAATCCTGAGTGTTTCTTTCCCACTGCCCCAAACCGGGACCGAAAGTCTGTTCTATTCTTTTTCATGAGTTTGTATTTTTATAAAGTAATTCTATAAGGATCGGATTGTTTCTTTTCAGAATGAATGGCTTTATTGGATTGAACCTTACTTTTATCCACTATGAAACCTTCGGCATACTCGTGTATGCTGAGTTTTATTTTGATTCTTCTGTAAGTAAGCAGTCTTATACGACCTGTTTTCTGTACTATTGTTTTTTAATGACTGTAAAGGAGGAAGCCCTGCCAATGCGTGGACTTCCCACCCATACAAGTCCAAAATGAATATAATAGAATTTGTGTTTTTCTGAAAGCCGTGAGGCCGCAATGGATTGTACACCCCATTGTAACATGTCATGATACTTGATGTTGTGGGCAAGCTTAGAAAAAAATTGAATTGTAGAATGCAGAACTGCATGAAAATAAAAACGGCATGGGACTCTACAATATCCAATCTGAGGTACTGGTATACCCTGTATACAGATAAGAGAGAGAACCCACGCCTAGGTCGTGAGCTTCCTGCTTATCGTCTCGTATACTTTAAATTACCAGTTTTCAGATTGAGATTCTAAGCAATAGCTTCTAATATTCGTTGAAGTATCGCAAAGCTACATTTATTGTAGCTTATTGTACAAATGTAATAAAAAAAAACTAAATCATTCGCTATAACGAACAGTAAATTTCATTTTAATCTTTTCATTTGAAGAATGATTTATAAGCATATGCAGGATAAAGAAATTTTTAATAAAAAAAATGCCCTACTCAACAAGCGTTTATGCAATTTTATCGCAACAAAATTTCTACGTATATATTATGATCAAGAAAATAACATCATTTCGCAAAATAACTATGCTAAACTTTGTGGAATAACTTCTTCTACTATTTCAAAATTGAAACTTCCTGATGGATATGATGTTCCGATGTCGACAATTTATAATATATTAAGACACGAACGCTATTCACTAGAAAAATTTTTCAAAGAATTTGAAGATGAAAATGGCATGAATATACCTAACTAAGATATTTCAATTACGGTCGATCGGCCGTAATTTTTTATTTATTAATTATTTCATTTGTCTCTATGACAGATATAAACGAAAAAATTTGCTCATACATTACAAATAAATGGTTGATCCCTTGGCTTCAAGAAGGCAAGTCACAAACTTCTTTTGCAAAAAACCATGGTGTTGAAGAAAGCACTATTAGAAAAATAAAAGGCGGAGAAAACTATAGAATACCTGTTGAAACACTTTTTAAAATATGTGAAGCAAGAAAGCTTAATTTATCTGATTTTTTAAACTTATAAATGAATAAATCCTGAGGAGAGTTGGAATTTATTGTTATTATGGATTCCTGAAACATCGAATGAACTTAAATGTACCAAAAAGCAAATTTCTTTATATTCGACTGTCATATATTTCTGAAGGAAGATAAGATTGGGTAGCTTATAGTTCACAAAGACAAAACTATTATCGGAGCATCACCGAAGAACGGGACTGTTTTTAATCAGATTCCTCAGCCTAAAACAATTGAAAATACAGAGCTTCTTTTGCGGAAAATTGAAGAATTTTAACTTCGAATAACTTAAATTTGAATAATGGAAACAAACGAAGTACGCATAGGAAATTATATAATGGATAAAAAAGATGAAAACATAGAATATGTATATCTTATTCATGATCTTGGAGACCTTGTATATATTAACGACCTTCATCCAGATGTTTGTATACCTATTCCTTTGGATGAAGAATGGCTTTTGAAGTTTGGATTCTTTAGTTCGGACCTAGTGAGATACGATCCAAATGATGAGTCTCATGAGCAATTTGAGTACACATTAGATAGTGGTATTTCTCATAGAGCTTTCATTTGCAAACCATCAAAAGGATGGGTAGTAAAATTAGGAAATTACGACGATGAATTAGAAATAAAATACGTTCACCAATTGCAAAACCTTTTCTTCGCACTTAAAGGAAAAGAATTAACTTAGCAGGGAATTAATATTAACCATAAAATTTAAAAACATGATTAAAGAAGGAATCAAAGTGAAACTAAAATCAGGAGGCCCCGAAATGACCGTTAAATTCGAAAGTGACCTTGGTGAAGGACTTTGGGTTTGTAGTTGGTTTGTAGGAAATGAACTCAAAGAAGGAACGTTTTCTGAAGATCAATTAGATTTACTGTAAAAATAAAGCCCCCAATTAAGGGGCTGTTTTATTTTGTAGAATTTCTAAATCATTTCGTAATTGTTCATCAATGATACTATTTAAAGTTTCTCTTTTTAAAATAGTGAATTCTAAAACATGATCATAGAAATCATTTGTCACATTATCTCGTAAGCAATTGAAGAGAATAAATTTTAATTGAGCATCATTAAGTTGTGATTGTAAAATAGAGGCATAAACTTGCTTATTATTTATACTTGAATCGTGTAATAATTTCAACATTAAGCCAATATGTAAAATATATGGCATTAATTTCCGATATAGATCTTTATTTGCTTGATTAAAAATATAAAGCACCTCATCTTTGGTTAAAAAATTAAATTGTGATTCAACAATCTCTCGATTATATAGAGCCTCTAATTGATCAATTTTTTGTTTTTTTACTACAAAATTAAACTTTTCGCTATAGAAATTTTTGAACATTATATCAAATACTTCTTCTCCAGTAAAAGTATTATTGATTTCAGAATGTTTTTGTCGTTTAACAATATCTTCAAGCATCTTTAGCATTTGGAAAAATGTATTTTCAAATTGTTGAAGTTTTAAAGTATAATTTTGTGTGACAAATTCGTCACGCGTCTGCTCCATTTCTTTTCTGGTCAATTCTAGTTCATTTCGTTGAAGTTTAAGCTCTTGTCGTTGAAGTAGAATAGCAATAATAACACCTACAAAAGACAGCCCTGTAAACAAAGCATTTGATGCCCCGAACATATCGCCAAACAATCCCTGACTTTGAATTCCTAATTTTACAGCATAACTATAATTAAGGTATAATGTAACTCCCATAAAAACAACAGACCCTATTCCAAAAGTCCAAAATACCCAATTCCCGTTTTTCATATATCTATTATTAGTTTTGAACAAATATAGAAAAGGCTTTGCAACAACCAAAATCTAATCACACGGAAGGATTCATGTAGCAGCAAGGGAACCAAAACAAATAAATCCCTAAATCAAGATTTATCCCTCAAAACTCATTCCCCTATCATTTATTTCCGTATCTTGTCTCTACATTTTTTACAAAAAAACTAAACACCTTATTTTATGAAAAACTCAAAAAACCTATCACAAAAACTCACCAAAGGAGAACTGAAAAATATTTTTGGAGGTGGTCCAATTTTAACGCAGCCGATGTGTACCCCAAGACAATGCGAGATTTATGATACCAGATGCGACCGTCGTCACAGCTGCCCTCCCCTATATCCTCAACCGGATTAAAACAAAATACCGCACAGGAGAAAATACATGGCCCGCAAAATAGCAAAAACTATTTGCGGGCTTTTTTATGAAACAAACCGGAACCAGAGCGGTTCATGAATGGGAAGAATTTCTTTGAAACGGCATGAGAAAACACCTCATTCAGAGGCTTCATCACCGTTGATGACGGTTCATTTTCAGGTCATGCATTTAAAGTTGCTTTAAGGCGGATTTTTGGCGAATCGTAGTTTTACTACAATTTTTCAGATTTAATACAATTTTAAATTGAGTAGTCTGTTTTTTCTCTAACTTCGGTGACATAATACCAAATAAAACGCACAATATATTATGAAAAACACCTCAAATTCTGAGAAAGTTTCAGAAAACCATATTGCGGGCATTAACCGTGTGGTAAAACTGGAAATTGTGGTTGAGGGCAAGGCTGTCAATCACTTTAAACACTTTCGTTTACAACAGAGTGCAAGAAAGCACCATGATTTCGAACTGGTATTGGCTCATGACTCTTTAGGCGAAGTACAGAATCACAACCTTGAACAGGCCCAAAAGTTTTTAGGAAAAAGAATCACCGTTGTTTTTAAATATAAAGATGCTGAAAACGAAAGCCCCGAAAGAACATTTGTGGGCCTCATCACCAAAGTGGCATTCAGCCAGGAAAAAATGAGTCTGGGAAATATCATCCTAAAAGGAAAAAGCCCCACGATTCTGATGGATGCTGCACCTCATACCCAAAGTTTCGGAGGAGGCCAAATGGTGAATACCAATATTATTGCAGACCGGATTATCAAAGAGACCTTAGGGTCCAACAAATTCGATTTCAGGATAGATACCCAAAACAAAAGCTACATCAGCTACAGTGCACAATACAACGAAACCCATTACAATTACCTGACAAGGATTGCAGAAGCCTACGGAGAACAGTTTTATTATGACGGGGAAATCCTTCATTTCGGAAAACTCCCCGCTTCTGAAAAACCTATCATGCTGGTCTATGGAAGCAATGTAAATGACGTGAATGTTGAGCTGAAAGCCGTTCACACCAAACCGGAATACTTTGGCTACAACAGCAGCAACCATACGAAAATGGTGGGTGTTGATGACCGCATCAGACATTTGGGAGAATTATCTTCCAAAGCCTATGAACTGAATGACTCTATTTTTACGACCCGGTCACTGACCCCTACTCCAATCAATGCGAATATGTTCCGTGATGTGGACGATTCCCAGAAGAGTGCAAGGGGAAGTAAGGCAGTAGAGGTTTTTACCGTTTCAGGACACACAACTGTTCCATTCCTGTATATTGGCTGTGTGGCAGATCTGGCCATGAGAAAAACAGACAGCAATGATACCTCGCATTTTACAACGCTTATGATTACAGAGGTGAGCCACGAAGTAGATGCAAGAGGATATTATACAGGAAGCTTTGAAGCGATTGCCGAAGGGACCGGTTTCATGCCAAAACCTGATTTTGAAATGCCTAAAGCAGAACCGCAGGTAGCCACTGTGATATCCAATGTAGACCCCTTGAATCAGGGCAGAATACAGGTCCGCTTTGACTGGCAGTTAAATGATACCACCCACTTTATCAGAATGATGAGCCCTGATGCAGGAGGAACAGATGCCGTAGCCCAAAACAGGGGCTTTGTAGCCGTTCCTGAAATTGGCGATCAGGTGATGGTGGGATTTGAATACCACAATCCCGATTTCCCATTTGCCATGGGTGGAATGTTTCATGGCCAGGTAGGTCTGGGCGGAGGCGTGGACAATCATTTGAAATCTATACAGACAAGAAGCGGCATTAAGGTTTTAATGAACGATGCAGATAAAAGTGTCACCATTAAGGATCCTAGCGGAAATACTTATTTTATGGATGGTCAGGGTAACATTAATGTGACCGCACCAAAGAATATGACCTTTACGGCAGGAGAAGATATGCATATTTCCGTGGGAAGGAATATGACCACTAAAGTTGGGCAGGACAGCAGCCTGAATATCGGAAATGACCTTACCGAATCTATCACCAAGAGATACACTCAGACTTCTGAAAACAAAAACATTACCGTTAAGCAGGATCAAACAGAAAGCACCGGTAATAAATTTAAAAGCACTTCCGGAGAAGCCGATATACAGACCTCTAAAGGCGATTTAAAACTCAGAGGATCATCATTGGCTGTATTCCAGGGAGGAAAAGACGTTAAAGTAAGTAAAGGCTAAATTTATTTCAGGCGATGAAAGCAGATTTTCATTACTGCCTGCAAATATGATTTCCGCCTTAACCATTGAATCCAATCCAAAACAGTAACACATGGAAGCTCAGAATACTTCAGCGCACGATCAGAAACTTTCTGAAAAAAGAGCAGAAAAACAAAAAAAATCCACCGAAGATTCTCCTTCAGAAAAAAGAGAAATGGTCATGCATGGGGCCACGTTGAAATGTCCCTATGCTCAGGCACCCGGAGAACTTAAAGTGACCTCAAACGAAATAAACCTTCAGAATAAGATATTTGCAACACAGGGTGACGGAAACAATATGGTAAATCTTCAGTTCAAAGGAAACTGCGGACACCCGAAATGGCCCGCAAGAAATATGTCTCCCCCACCCTGTATGAGCGTTATCAAATTAAGTCCATGGCAAAGTTTAGGAAGTACCACTATTCAAAAACAAACGGCTCTGGTGAAAGAATCTTTTATCTATTGTAATCCTGAATTTAATTCGGCCGTAGCTCCACCGATTCCTATGGTGGAACAGGTTTTAACACCAGAGGATAATATTTATACGGTTTCTGTTTATTATAATGATGTAAAAATTGATCCGGAATCTTTCGTATTTATTTCGCCGGAACCTGCAATGCCGAAAATAAGAATTGAAGTTTTTATAGGAAAGGATTGTATACATAAAAGTTTAAGGTTTAGATTAAAGACAGCATTTAAGTTTGAGGCAAGTGCACCGCTCTATAACAGAAATGATATTGATTATTTCCCTGCAAGATCTGATGGTGGGGCCGCTTATATGATTGCCAATAAAGGAAAAACCAAATGGGATGTTGATTTTCGTGGACTATTTAGAGGAGGTACTGCAACTGTGGAGATATGGAATGAAGCAAAAACTTCTGTTTTAAGTACTTTCCAGTTTTATATAAGAGGGAAAAATCCTACGAAGGAAGTCGTGAAAAAATATATGAATGATAAGGGATATTTAAAATATTGGCCAGTATATAGAATGATTCTTCACGAATCAGGTAGTGAATTTCATCCAGTTGTAAGACAATTTTGGGATCCCGAGTTTGTGGGAAAAGGGAAAAATAGAAAAGAAGCAGTATATGGACCTTCTGGAAGAGTATTTGAAAGCAAAGGAATACCAAACTATGGAGAACCAGATGGTTGGGGAATATGCCAAATAGATTTCAGTTATGAAAAAAGAAAAAAAACGGATCAAGATTATATTACAAGAATAAACAAGAACCCCAATTATATTTGGAATTGGAAGGAAAACTTATCCATAAAGATGGACAAAAAGATTTCGGAAAAGTTAGACGCGGCTAAAGATTATTTGGAAAAATTATTAAAAAAAAGCAATTATTTGGTAAAACCAACTGAGCAAAAAGAAGGAAACCTCACCTATAAATGGTGCCCAACAACTATTCCAGAACTTTCATATTTAAATAAATATATGCCACAAAAAGCTGATAATTCTTCTGTTAAATCATTGTTAGATGCTGAATTTATAAAACTATATAATGGCGGACATTATTTAACGAATATTGATAGTAATGGAAATGCAACTTTTAAAAATTATGAAGAATATAAAGGGATAAAAATTTCTTATGTTGAAAAGATTAGCAATATAACTGAATGAAAAATTACATTTTAATACTAATACTGTTGATTTCCTGTGCGAGAAATCAATCCAAAAGAACCTCAATTAATATAGCAAAAATTGATTCTACGGAGATTGATGGTAAAATACCTACGTCTTCCAAGAATCAAAGTATTCAAAAATATGTAGATACATTGAGTATTCCTTTGCAATATGTGGTAACCATTCCGCTGGAAGTCAATAAAAAAAAGATGGACATTCGGTTGCGACTTTCGAAGTCTGAAAATTTGGCAGGACGAAAAAATTATACTATTGCTGAAATACAGGAAGACACCAATAGCTTTTTGCCTAAGTCTGCCTACGAATGTATAGAAGGAACTGTTGAACTTCAGCATTGGCAAGTGATCAATAAGAATTCATATTATAATACTTATGATTATTATAAGAGTAAAGATTTTAAAGAAAATGATTTTGTCAATAAGAAAAAAATGATTTTTCGTAATGAAGATTATAATTTTATATCAGTAACTGATGTGGATAATGATGGATATGAAGACCTTCTTATTCTTGATCTTTCAAGCTCTATGAGAGACAATGAAATGTATCAATTTTACAAATGGTCTGAAAAAGAGAACAAGTTTATATTTATGTCCGATTTTTTCGATAAAGCCGCTTTTTATGGATGGGACAAAACAGGGAAACACTTAATAACAGGAGTGAGTGATACCAAAGAAAGAACTCTTTATAAAAATAAAATTGTTGGGGGCAAACTGAAAACCATTGATCAATGTACAGAATATGCAGTATCAGATCAATTATGTTGGTAGATCAATATTTTTCAAACATTTAGAAAACAGTATATACAGACGATGAATTAGCAATGTATTATATAAAAAATGAAAAGCTTAGCAACCAATTTTATCGTATTCTTTTTCATCCCTGTTTGCGGGCAAAAAACTGTTCCTGACAGTTTGAAAATCTATTATCAGGATTCATTGATTGTCAGTAAGAATTTTAAAGACGGAACAATGTCAAATAAACTTACCATAAAAGTAATTAATCCCTGCAACTCTGAAAAAGAACGTTTTGACGGAGCTGTAACCATCATCAGTGCCGCTGTTAAAAACAAAAAGTACAGCGACAGTATCGTTTATCATTACCCCTATGCACAATCCGGTCTCATCAATTTAAAAACCAACAATATATCTTATTATAACATCAATAAACGTCAGGCAGTCTTCATCCCTTTTACGTACTGCGGGAACTGGGATAATGATACCAAAGTCTCCTACATCATATTCTACAACCATAAAAAATATCTGTATGACATCAAATACTATTGCGGAGAGGACAATACATGTAAGATCAATGATAATCTGAACATTACATTAAAAAACCTGCCCACAAAGTTAAAGGCACAAGTACTTAAAGACTTGAAAACAAAGTATACCCAATCAGATGATTTTCAATAATTAGCTCAAAATTAAATGGCATGAGTGAAGAACAGCAAAAAGACGACTATTCAGCAAATCCCAATCAAAAGGTTTATGATATACCCCACCAGGTAGATCATGAAGTGAATGTTGTGAAAATATATTTTGCCAAACAGGTTCCTAAAATGACCTGGGAAAAGAAAGAAGAAACCTATGCCGTCAAAAGCGGCGGGCTGGTATCCGATGTGAAAAAGAAGTATGAAAAGAAAGGAAGACGGAACATCGAGGCCGATAAAGAAGATTCTGTAAAATTGAAAGCAAAAGAAGAGGTAAAAATTACCTGGGAAGAGGAAGCACAGGAAATGAAAGATGGTAAGCCTGTCGTTGAATATGAAAAAATAGATAAAACCATCGTTAAAAAGAAAGTATGGGTCGTAGCAGAATGTCAGGGAACCACCGGAAAGCTCTCTGTGGAGATTCATGAAAATAAATTGCAAAACACAGAAAACGTCTATGAAAATCCTGTGAAGTTTTTAGATGGAGAGGAGGAGAAAAGTAAAATTGAATTCACGATCAACGGAACAATGGTTTATGCTAAGGAAATCACCTTACGCCCTAAGACTAATGACGATCTAAAGAAACTGATAGAAAAGTTCAGTAAAAGGAAAGATGTAAACGCTTTTTTATATTTCAAAGGTGAAGTTACAGGAACTGAAGATGAAATTAAATTTCCGGATGATACGCATGAGTTTTTAAACAAAGACGGCGAAAGGTTTGAGATCACAGGAACTCCGTGCTACTGCAACAGAGATATCACTGTTGATGAGATGATAGACTTAATTTACCATTTAAGGGACAAGCAAAACTACAAATCAAAAAGAGATTCGTTTTTTAACAGCGGTACAGAAAAAATACTCGCTATCGGCATTACCAGCGGAAAGATCTCTGAAAACAGAGATAAAATAAAACTGTTTACCGATGAGATGAATACCATGTTTAAGAAATTCGAGATTAAAACCTGCAAAAGAAAAATTCATTTCTTAGGCCAGATGTATCTGGAGACGATAAGCTTTACCTACACCTTCGAAAGCAGAGACTCTGTCCCGGATAATTATAAAGGCGGTGTGGCATTTCAGGGAAGAGGAATGAAGCAGATAACCCATGATTATAATTATCTGGCTTATTATGACTATGTCAACAGCACTACACATTCAGAAACTTATATGAAATTCAGATCAGGTTATGAAAGCGTTGGCGAGTGTGTGAAAAACAGACCTAAAGCCCGGGAAAAAGGTCTCGATGAAGCCTTTTATGAACAACTAAAGACCTATGCTAAAAACATTTCTGAAAATTTATTCCATGCTTTTAATTCTGCCGGCTGGTTTTCCACCGTTTACAAAGACGAAACTATTAAAGCAATGGATGAAGGATTAGAGGATGCTAATGTTACCAAGGTAACAAAGGCTATTAATGGAGGAGAAACGAATGTCGCTGAAAGAAAGAACTATACCAAATGGACCAGAGAATTTTTTAAATATGATACAGAATGCATAAACAAATAATATACCTCTTTTTCCTCCTTTTTTATTCTCTGCAAAGCTGCCAGAGTATGTCTGTGAACAACGAAACTCCGGTTTTGCAGAATAAGAAACAAGTAGGATTGATCAACCAGGCTACCGATTTTAAGTGTGATAGCTGCTATGCTTTAAGAACAGTAAAAATTGAGGGTAAGAATCTTACCTTCAGGGTTCCTGTCTCTTTGAATAAGGTTAACAGTAAAAGTATTTTCCAGGAAGACTATGAGCTCGTAACAGCGCAGTCGAAAGACGGTTTTGTGATCAAATATAACAGCCGTTACAGTTCTGACGCCTACGTTTTCAGGATTGGAAAAAATAAAAACAATACTGTAATTACTAAAATAAGCCAAATCACTTCTTCTGTCAATCATCATAAAATTGCTGAAAACGATTATGTTGATTACCCTGCCACTTCAATATGTGATAAAAATGCAAATCATGTATTGCTCCCAAATCAGGAAATTAATTTGAATCAGTATTTTATCAGTTCCGATAAGAATTGCTTCCTGTGTCCCTCAAACTACAGTGTGGAAGAATGTCTGGAAAAAAAGAAAATCAATGCCAAATTTAAGTGGCAGTAGCAAGTTGTAAATGTCTGAAAAATTATGGAGCCAGTATTTCCGATAGATATTAAATTAAACCTTGTAGAAGGGAAAAAGTTTTATCGCTCTACCTATAATGAATATACCACCATCGATGGAAAAACTCACAGAAGCGAGCTCAACAAAAATTTTCATGTTACGCTGAAGCTTTTAGAACAGGAAAGGTTTGAATACCATATCGAAATTTTTGACCGGGTTCACAGGGATAAAGAACTCTCCCTGTCCGAGAAAAATTTTTTAGACAGAATTGCGGATATCAATAACGATGTTGTGATGATAACAGACGAATACGGCCGTTTAAAAAGCTTACAGGGATTACCGATCCTTCAGGACAGAGTTGAAAAAACGGTAGAAAAGCTCTCCAGATCTTATGTGGGTAAGCATGCAGAAGATTCGTATCGGTTTTTAAAGGAATTTTACCAAAAGGAAAATTTAGTGTGTGAGGATTTTTTAAAGAACAATCATTTTGGAATGATCCTTCATAAATTCTATGGAAGATATAAGCAGGAAGATACAGTGAAGCATAGCGTACGATATCGTAATTTCATGGCCAATACCGTAATAGATATAGAAGAGAGTGTGCAAACGGAGGCTATGCGCTGTGATGATGAGTTGTTGCTCTTACAGTATACCGGCAGTATTCCTTCAGATAAAAACTGGGAAATGTTTTACGGGGAAATGAAAAGAAAGGAGGTGGCTTATCATCGTGAGACCGATGTTCCCACACTGGACAAATATAAAGGTCAGATGTTATTGGATTTTACAACCAAAGAGGTTTTGGAGCATAAACTTACCATAGAATTTTCCCTGGGAGAAAATTACCAAAAGAAAATCATCTATCATATAAAAGAAATAAGCTATGAAGAACTGTAAAAAACCAGGATGGATTGAAGAACTGCAGAAACGGTTGGATGAAGAATTTGGCGTTCTGAGCTTGACCTCATTTTCATTTAAGGAAGATAAAATCACGGATCATTCCCGTCAGGAAATACCTAACACTCCCCTATTAAAAAAAGAAAACTCTTAATATGGCGACACGTATTACAATAACAGATTCCGGGCAGACCCAAACTTTGAACGGCCCCGCGGCTCCGGATACTCCCGATGACTCATTGCAGCGCATCAGTGACGTTTATTTTGCCAAAAAAGTGACAGCAGACAATGGAACAAGGGTCAGTTTTACAAAAATCGATTCTGCCCACGTACAGCGTGATCAAGACAATGTGGAAATTCCCTATGATTCTATATTGGGAAAAACAGTGTATCTGATCATTGAGACCAGCAATATGGCCTCCCTGAATATAGATGCCGTGATAAGACCGTCTGCCAACACCATGACCGAAAATACAGACACCTTACAACTCATGCGTTTTGTATCTCCTAACCGATATGAGGTTCAGAGGATGTTTACCGTACAGGTTGGGAATTTTGACGCTCTTAACAACAAAGATGGCAGCCATGCTCATTACACCAATTTGCAGGCAGACCATATCAATAAAGCCATTATCAAGCTGCAGCTGAGACCTGATGGAAGAGCCACTTTTGATGAGTGGACCAGAAGACTGGGAGATCGCACGATCAACCTGGAAGTGGCAGTAGAAAGAACAGACAATAATCCCTGTGCCTACGGAAATGCAGAACAGGAAGTCAATGGGGCAGGTACGTTCCTGGATACTGATGCAGGAAGATTCAGGGTGGTCAATAAAAACATATATACCATTTATCACGGAAGTAATACGTACAATACTCTACAGGTAATCAGCACCAATCCGGAAAAAAGAAGAAGAACTCAGAAAGTCCGGAATGCCCACTCTCCTGAAGTGATCTTTTTCTATTACGATCAAAACGATACTGAACACAGGATCTGTGCCAGAGCTAAAGAAAGTGTCACCAGAAAAAGAAGAGTGAATGCTATACCGCCGCTGGCTCAAAGAGGGACTCTTTTGGACACCATAGATTTCACAGCGAACAGAGCAGCCGGAGAACAGATCGATGCTCATCAGTTATTGGTGTATTCCAACGGAACCCTTGGTGACGGAGCCACCGATAAATGGTATACCAATCTAGCAGAAAGCGTAGATTTGGTCAATATGGATATTTTAGCGAATGAAGGTGTAGGACCACAGATTTTTGAAGCATTCAATTATAACCAGAATGGGGTGATGATCCGGTATGGATTTCAGCATACGAGGAGAAGAAGCATTCAACCGGATCTATTTGCAGGTTTCTTAGGGGCACTGGCACAGTTCAGACAGGAAGGCCACAATCACTATATCGTATCTCAGGGTTTTTCTTATTCTGATGCATCGTGCTATCCCAGCGCAGAACATGTGAACGGAGAAGCTGGAGATCTGAATTTGCTGACGACTCAGCAAAACGGAACCAATACGACCCTTAGTGCCGCAAATTTTGATTATGATAATGAGGTCATCCTTCGAAATATCCTTTTTGATTTTGGATTTATATTGGGGCGGTCAGAGAATTTTTCGAACGCCGCCAATGCCAGTACTGCAGACAATGCCAATACACGGTTACCGCATACCATCCATACGGCTACGCCAAGACATAATAATCACTTGCATATTCACGGTTTCACCCCAACATTAGATATCTATGCCTAAAATTAATATCGCCTATTTTACCATTCTGTTTTTCCTTTTTTCCTGCTACAGTAAGGCTCAAACGGAAAACAAGGCAGCAAGCACAGAAGAAACAGCTAAAGGATCAGTTTTCTTTAACACCAATAAAGCGGACTGTATCACGCTGCCATTTGGATATCCGGAGATTTCAAAAAGATTAACCGTTGATTCTGTTCTGCCTGTTATACAGAATGAAAGTAAATTGAAAGAGCTTAATGCATTACAATTTGAAAAAGCAATTAACAAAGATCTTGTCCTGCTTCCTGAAGAATACGATGTTGTTCTGCCATTCAGCAAGACGGTCAATGAAAAATATGACCGTATAAAAATAGCCTCTCGTTTCCTGTGCTCCGCAGACCATTCACTGTACTTTATGGCGGTCTACAATACCGTTCGCTACGAACAGCCTTATATTGAAAAGATATATTTAGTTTCAACGAAGCGCGGCAAGCTTATCGACATGAAGAGAATTTATCTTAACCATCAGGGAGAAATGGGATATGCCAACTATACCCTGTTTAATATCGATAAAAATCATATCATTTCTCTACAGGATTATGAATTTACGGAAAGTCCTTTTACCTTAAAACCATTACAGAAATACCAGATTCTGCCTTCAGGAAAATTGGCCAGATACTACGATCATGATGGTCCTTACAAAAATGAAGAAGAACAGGGCATGGTGAAAAATCACAGTAAAGAAGGAAAATGGACAGAATCCAAACCCAATGGATATCTGGATTTACAAAAATATCCGGACTTTACAGATCCTTATACTTATGTGGAAGCCGAGTACAAAAATGGCTTGCCCGCTGGAACATGGAAATTCTATAAACTATTGCAGAAGTATAACGACGAAACGGGAGAACCTCTCCTCAATACAAGAAAAAAAGGACCATTGATCTATACTGAAATGTATAAAGAAGGTGTGTTGGAAAAACGGGAATTTCAGTAATTCAGACAGGTTGCTGATCCAGTATTTTCACGGCTTTCCGGTTTCTTATGTTTTCCACGTTCTTATTCATTATATGCCTGACGATATTCTGAAAAATAAAGCGTTTGAAAGTGTTGAGCTTTTGCTGATGTGTTGAATACAATTCATCGGGTGTATCAAATATACCAAAGTCCTGATTGATCCCTTTATCCTGAATAAACGTATTGTTGTTATCCCATTCGATTGGGGGATTTTCAAAATTATCTGTATAAACTCCGAAACCGCAAAATGTAGTTTTACAATCCCTATTTTGTTCCTGTAATTTTGTGAGGTAAGGTTTGTCTAAAATCACACCCTCTAAGAAATACCATTGCTCATTGATCAATACTTCTACCCAGCTATGTAAGATATTTTTTGGTGAAAGTCTGTACCATATACCCGTTATTGCTCCTTTTTGTAATGTTTTATCAATGGTAAAACCGTGAATACGGTTGGGTATTCCAGTTGCCCTCAATAAAGTCATTAGTAAAGTTGCTTTTGTATTGCACTGTCCATAGCCGTCTTTCAGTATTTGTGATGCGACAATATCATCAGAAACGTTGTACCCAAATTTTATTTCATCTCTTACAAAATTGTAAATGGCTTTCACCCTGGAAACATGATCCAAATTTCTCCACCTTCTCTGCTCCAACAGCTTTTGTATGGAAGCATTTGAGTAGTCAAGGATATTTGTTTCTTTAAGATAATTTTTCATAAGACTTTTGTTTCAGAACAAAACTAGATAAAGAGAGGATGCAATGCTATTGCAAACCCTCTTTTAAAGATGCTCGCGCTGGCAGTTTATCTTCTGTTTCCCATCATAAAAAATAAGTACCCCACAGTATGGGAGAACCGGACCAATCAAAAAAAAATCATATATTTTTTTTACAACCATAATTTTTATTTAACATTGCAAAAAAAACCATGAAAAACTCAAAACTAGTTTTAGCAGCAGCTTTAATGCTATTCTCAGCAGTGAACATAACGGCACAAAAAAAGAAAGCAGCGGCTCCATCAAAACGAGGGCCTATGGAAATGCCTAAAGACGCTGCTGTGCAGGTCATGCCGGGAGGTGATAAAGCGGCAATTGATCTTTATAAAATGAATGATCGGGTTACCTTTAAATATGATGAAAGCTATAAAAATGCAGATATCTACATCACTGAAGACGGTAACCAAAAACTAATGTACAAAGCTAAAATTGATGATACAGGTGTAGATACCAAGTTAAATGGACGAATCTATCATTATACAGTATACAGCTTAGACCGTAAAACCCTTTTATTCACCTACGAATCAGAATCCGCCGTTACCAGTTTAGTAAAAATGATTGCTGTATCTCCGGTAAAAACCTCCACCATCCTTGATTTCTCTCAGATATTCGGTCCTTCTGAATATACGATCGGTAAAACAGAAACGTTTAAGAAGTATCCCATTTTTTTATATTATGTCATATTTAATGCACCCAAAAAGTAACTGCATTATTTAAAAAAATATACCTAATCTCTAAATTCCCTGACATTGGAGATTGTCATTTTTGATCCCTGGCAAAGTTTAAAATCTTGCCAGGGATCATTATCCTGCCTATTCTTCCCTATCGGATACACGCTGTATGCACGCTCGGCTACAGCACGAATCGTTTATTGTGGTTTTAGGAAGGAAATCAGCTATCAGAAAACAGATTTACCGGAAAAACAGCTAAGCCACGACGAAAGGGGCCGTGGTTTGGGGATCACCTACTCTATTTTGTAAATAACAATGCACTCCCCTCGTCAGTTATCACAATGACAAAATCTTCATTTTGTTCAGGCATAATTCTTATGGGCCTTATATCCTGATTTCTGACATAATCAAGCAGGTCTTTTTTGGTTGAAAGGACAATTTTTCCTTTTATGATTTTCTTCTTTCCCTTATATACGACCCTGTCATGGATGACGTAATATGTTATCCGGTAATTTAATTCGGTCTCTAAGCAAACCGCTGGATCTGTGAAAGCGATAAAATTATTTAAGCTTAAAACCTCTTCAGTTTTTTGAAAAACAGTTTCTGCGTCTGTCGACTCACTGATTTCCTGATGCTTTAGGTTTAAAAATGCATACATATCACTTAATTTTTTGTTACCTCCACGAATTCATTTCATAGTTTGAAAAGTTCATTTTCATATCTTCTATCCTTTCTTCCAGAGCTTTAAGGCCTATCTGCAGATAGGTTTCCTTCTCGGATTCGTTCAGGGTGTACATGACATCGAATCCCGGAGCCGGTTTACCAATGGGAACAGATACTGTAATATGGCTGCCCTCTTCATCAATATAATAGTGCCACTCTTTTTTTTCCAGTATTTTTTTTCCGTTCATTGTTTCAATTGATTTTGAATACATCATTTTGTATTAATTTTGGGTGAATCTACTTCCTCACGCCTTGTTATAACAAACCCCTTCTAAAAACAGCATGTGTCTTCCCGGCTGATATTCTCCACAGGAAAACAGGTAGAATGCATCATTTTTCTTTAGATAATAAATTTCTAACCCCTTTTCAGAGGTATACTTTTCAATAAAACTATTGATGAAATTGAATTTGCATTCTTTAATAATGGCACCAAAACTCCTATCTCCTATTTTTTTTTTTAATTCTCTTAATGGATTGTCATAAAAATCACTGAATTTGAACTTTTGATTTCCAATTTCAAAAACTTCTTTTACACCTGCTGCTTCATCTCCATCATATAATTTCTGCTTAATGATTTCAATGTTTTCCATCATAGCGGGATATAATGAGATTCCCCAAACGGCATCCTGCAACATATTAGCATACTCTGAATCGGCTTCCTCGCCAAGAAAATTCCTTACGACCATTACAGCCATTGGATATTTTTGATAAGCTTCCTCTTCCGTGTACACTGTATGATCTTCAATTACAGTTTTCTTTATATCCATTAACTGATTGTAAAAAGAAATGTTCAGGGAACTATTTGGGAATTGTTCATATTCTTCTTTTGCCTGTGTTAAAGCTTTTTCAACAATTTCACGGTAGTACTTTTTGGTTAACCGGTCTTCTAAATCTGTATACATTGGTCTGTTCTTATCCATTGAAACTTTTCTCTGCTTCTTCTATATTATAAGCAATCCGGCTATCCTGACCGATCAAAGGTCTAAAAACATCCAGGTATTTCCTCCCTATATTTTTGTCATAATGAACCAGTACGGGAAGCAGCTGGCTGGCCTGGTAATCCCTTTTGTTTTCCAGGGCAGTTTGCATGGCCTGTTCTATTTGCTTTAAAAGTGGGCTGCAGTCTTTCTGTAAGAGAAAGGCCTTTAGATGAGATTCAAAAAACCGGGTGCCATACAGCTCTAAAAATTGCCTGATATAAGGATATAACTCCTGTTCGCTTTTCCCGTTGAATGTTGAAATATATAATGCATCGGTAATCACATCATACCCATTGTCTTCATCATGGAGTCTGTGAGGTTCAAAGCTTTCTTTTTCGTCCCATTTTTCGGCAATGAAACGATCAAGGAGTTGAAATCCTTCCGGTACAGACCATGCGAGTAAAATAAGCATTGCCTGATACGCAATATACCGGTCTTCATGCTGAAGAAGATGTTTTAATTGTTGAACCCGGTCAAAATCTATTTTTTTAAGGAGCTGTACTTCATTCAAATCGTGGCCTTCGTATCCTTCTTCATTGTAGTAATACAGGAGTTCATGGAATTCGTTATTCATTTCATTAGCTTTTATATGTGGTTTGAATAGTACCCAAAATATCCAATACCAGATTTTAAAAATACAAACTTTCTTTTTACTACATGCTTTTATTTTAAAACACTTGAGTAGACTTAAGAAAGTTTAATATCCTACCGCACACAAAAGTTCTTTAGAAGAAAATCAATGATTTTCAAAAAACTTAGGTGTACTTGATATCCGCAAAGCTTGAAACTTAAAATAACTAAAGCGTTAAAGATCCATTGTGACTTTTACCTCCGTTGAATCTTCGATTTGCATGTAAATAAAATAGCTTAAACAGTTTGATACATGATTCAGATTAAACCACCACTACTTCCAGCAAATTAGATATTCCGCCTAAAAAATTAAAAGTAAGATAAAATTTTTCATGTCTTACGATCCTGTATGAAATTCCTTTGAAAGATAAAAGCATTTCTCCATCTTCTTCTACAATCTTAGCCGACAATTCAAAATGTCCGGTTTCACTGGGAGCCAATAGATCAGCGGGTACATCATCACCGGTATAGATCGGGGACATAAAAGATCGCTCATAGGGCTCGACCTGCTCATTCTTTGCATTGAAAAACCTTACCGCATTCCTAGCCAATCCACCCGTTTCATTATAAAAGTAAAAAGTACGGTCTTTATCGGTATCGTTAGTCATTTCTACATACAGTGTAAATCGGTTTTCTTCAAGGTGGTAAGAAATAGTCAGTTTCATAGGTTTAGTTTTTTTTACAAGATATAGCGGTTTTTTTGGAGATAAAAATGAGAAACTTCTAAAAACAGAAACTTCGCTTATCTATTTTTATGATTTATTTATCTTTAAAATACTCTTCTAGACTCCATTCATCAGTGGGTTCTACATAACGCTCTATTTTTACTGGTGTACCCAAATTATGTAAACGTAAGCTTTTGTCTTCATCACCTCCATAAAATTTCCATTGGCGTGTATCCGGCGCAATACCCATTTTGGCTATTATTTTTAGATTCCGTTCTATTTCTGCCACTAAAAAACAATTTGTCAGCTTTTTTGTGCCAGTGCCTGGATTAGGAATAGAAACATAACTTGCCCAAACTGTATGATATTTTTCATGAGTATATTCACTTATTTTGAATAAATGACGAGAAGCTGGATATGATGGATTATCTTCATAAAATATATCTGGTTTAGGGTTTATTAATGTAGGTAAACCAAAACCAACAGTAATATCATTCATATAAGATTTTATTTCCTCAGCCAATTGATTATAATTATCAAATTGTCCTTTTTTTCCACCTAAATAGATTGTTTCCTGTTCTTTTTTAAATAAAAAATCTAATAATTCTTTAACTGCTTTCATTGCTATTCTATGCTAAATAAATTATTCATCCAAATATTACTATCTGTTATTTCACAAGTGTGGTTTAATATTATCAATCAAACCTACTCAACTAGTTTATTTTTGATTTTTATTTCTGCCATTTTACTTTACTCAAAAATATCAGTATAATCTTCCAATCCTTTTATAAATTCAGTAAAGGAGGACGCTACAAATTCTAATTCCACTTCTGAATAATGTACAAAGATACTTCCGTAATTTGCTTCATCCAAAGACATCGCGAGATATCCAGTATCTGTTTTGCCAATACTAATATATTTTTCCGGTAAATAATCACTCTTTTTTACTTGAATAGAGTCTCCATATTTTATCGGAAAAAAATAAGAAAGATTGATACCGCCATCTGATCCACCAAAATACATGTAATAACTTAATGGAGATCCTCCATTCCATTTTAGCATATGTGCTTTATAATCTTGGGGTAAGGATAATCCTATTTCTACTTCAAACTCGTTGAGCTCTTCTTGTGTGATAGGTGTATTTTCTATCTCAAAACTAATCATATTCTTATATTTAGTTAGTTAATCTTTAAAACGGTTTTTTATTTTTAGAATAGAAGTTCGCTTATGCATTTTTATCATTTATTTATCTTTTAATTACTCTTCTAAACTCCATTCATCAGTGGGTTCTACATAATGTTCTATTTTTATTGTTCTACCCAAATTATGTAAACGTAAGCTTTTGTCTTCATTGCCTCCAACGAATTTCCATTCTTTAGCATCCGGGTAAGAACTCTTTTTTGGATGGCTCATAAAAATGATCAGAAAATGGAGAAATTATTTTACCTTTAATATTAAACTCTACTTTGCGTTCAATATCAAAATCGTACTGATTTTCACAGTAAATATTCAGCTCTTTTTCTACAAATTCATTATATTTTTTAATATCATCTTTGTCCCTTTGTAAATGAACAGCTATCTGCTCTTTTTCAAAACCTTATCTAAAAATATTTTGATTTTTTCCATTGTCTTTCAATATTAAATAATTTATTCAACCAAATATGATTATGTATTGGTTCAGATGTATACACTACTGTATGTTTAATCTTCCGCACGGAAAATTAAACCAGCTTCAATAAGATTGTAGAATTTATAGTTATGCCTCAGCAATAATAATTTTATAAAGATAATTTTTTTGAGAAAATGCTTTGAAAATAAAAAGGTCACACGATACAACCGTATGATAAGTAAAATTAAAAAAACCGCACGAAAGGCTTCGTGCGGCGTTGACAGGACCTAATTGCCCTCTTTTTATTTAAAATGTATAGGTAACATCTTTTCCACGAAATCCAATTAATCTGTTAATCTTTACTATAGAATTTGTAATAAATCTATATGAATTAAGGACTTCAACAGATGGTATGTATCTTTGAAGCCCATTATCCACAAAATAAATTTTACCATTAGCACCATCCTGTATTAATCGGGCATTGGCGTCTATATTTTCTCCTCTTGGTCCTATATAATCCTCAATATTTACTTTTATAGGCACCATAGCAATGAGCTTTTTGGCAACTTCAGGATCTTCAAAACGCCTTAATCTGCTTTCAAAAACAACATATACCTGTCCCGTAGCAATATCCTGTAAAGTCTTTCCGTCATGAATCCTCACATCGGTAGCAACCGTATTGTCTTTTAGGTAAAAAGCAACTCCCTCATATACAAAGTCAAATTTTCCATTTCCCAATTCATTAAAGTCTCTTGTATAAAAGTGAGATTTAGTTTTGTTTCTAAAATACCTGTAGATTGGAAAACTTCCAGGCTCATCGCTGGGATAACTTTTGCCAATCGTATTGTTTTTTCTCCATCCATTATGTCCGTTGAATTCACTCGGATTAGTCGTTAATACATAATCTTCATTAAGTTCATTAAACCAGCCAGTGATTTCCGCACCACCTCCATCTGCTGAACCTAAATACCTGTCCAGGTAGTAATAGTAGGCTCCAGGCTGAGTGCGCGGCAACATGTCTGTGCGACTATATGGAGAATATAAATGTTTTTTGGTATGATCGCTGTAAAAACCATAAATCGCATTATTAGGAAATGAATTCTTTAGCCAGATACCAGTTGATGGAAGTTCTGTATCTACATCTCCTTCACCTCTAAAACCTCCTCTAGCTGCCTGTTTCAAATCTCCATTCATGGCTGATGGGTTGAGCTGATCTCCATTTTGCAGATCATCATTTGTTCCTGAACAACTTGCTAAACCTATAAGACATAATCCTATAAAGTATATTTTTTTCATTTAAAAATTTTTTGCAAAGATATACTTATTTCACATATTGGTGGTATTTTATTTTAAATTAACAATAATAAGTTTTATTTAAATTTTTATAGACGAATTAAATAATATTTAACAAATTTACGCTACTTTTTTATCATTATGATAAGTTTCATTTAAACACAGATAAAAAAAACCTTCGCTCGTTACCGTACAAATTCTTTCGTATGGCAGCGGGCAACATTCAGTCTTAAAGAAAGTGACGATGTCGCTGATGAAGCGCCTGGATAAAAACACGATTCATCGGATCATCATAGATTGATTATCTCTTTGCTTCCTAAACTATGCATTGCTTAAATAAGCCTTTGCGTCTATAAAATTTCTACTATTACAGATACCCTAGCTTTTATTTTAAACGCAAAGTTTTTATTTCCAGACCGTTCCAGTTTTAAGGAAAGCAAAGAAGGCGACTATGTCGCTGATGAAGGACTGGAGAAAACACACGCTTCATCAAATCAATCATAGATTGATTATCTCTTTGCTTCCTAAACTATGCATTGCTTAAATAAACCTTTGCGTCTATTAAAATTTCTACTATTACTTATACCATAGCTTTTATTTTAAACGCCAAGTTTTTATTTACAGACCGTTCCAGTTTTAAGCAAAGCAAAGAAGGCGACTATGTCGCTGATGAAGCAACTGGATAAAACGCACGCTTCATCGGATCATCATAGATTGATTATCTCTTTGCTTCCTAAACTATGCATTGCTTAAATAAACCTTTGCGTCTATAAAATTTCTACTCTATTAATTATTCATTCTTCACTATTCACTATTCATTCATCTTCATTTCCCTCTCCTTTCAAGAATCAGGTGCGCTGCATCCAGCATTTTCGTCAGATGAATGTACGGACTTACCATATTCCTTTCCGGTACATGATCATAAGCACCCAGTGAGAAATAGATCATCCCGGACATAAAATAATCAAACTCTTCGATGCTGTATTCCTGGAATGCTTTTTTAAAGACTAACAAAGGGTTATGGTATTCCTTCTCCGAAAGCAGTCCCAGAAGTAATGGAAAACCATTTTCGAGCTGAATATTAACTCGCCTCTTCTTTTTCGTCAATGTGATGAGGTAACCTGCACGGACAAACGACTGCATCGACTCGCGAAAGAGAAAGATGACAGATGGATCTTCTTTTATCCATGTATTTTTCTTTACCGCGTAATTCATAATACTGTTTAATTTCTCTTTGGATGCTGCCAGATCATTGAGCTGAAAAAATGTCTCCATCAGCTTTAGCCCGGAGTGTTTTTTGCCCACTGCCCCCAACCGGGACCGAAATGCTGTTCTATTCTTTTTCATGAGTTTGTATTTTTATAAAGTAATTCTATAAGGACGGGGTTATTGTTTTTATTGGTAGACCTGTTTAAACATTTACAGGTTACCAATTCTTTAAGCACAATGATATTCATACAATCTATCATTTTAAAACACTTTAGATCACTTAAGAAAGTTTAATATCCTACTTCATCAATAAGTTCACTCCAGAAGAAAATCAATGATTTTCAAAGCTTGTACGTACTTCGTATCCGCAAAGCTTAAAACTTATAATAACTAAAGTGTTCAAAAACTTTTGTGACTTTTAATTCCGTTAAATCTTCGATTTGTGGTTAGATAAAACCCTATAAAAGAGTGACCATACAACCTTTTGTTCCTTCTACCTCCATTGAATATTCAATTTTTGTTTTACATAATAGTTTAAACAAACGTAGTTGTAAAAAGCAAGGAAGTCCTGCCAGTGCTGAACTTCCCGCCCATACAAGACAAAAATAAATTATGATAAACTTTGTGTTTTTCTGAAAGCCCGAAGGCCGCAATGGATTGTACACCCCATTGTAACGCGTCATGATACTTTATGCGGTAAAGCGGGCTTAGAAAATGAGAATTGTAGAAAAGCAGAACGGCATGAAATAAAAACGGCATGGGACTCTACAATATCCATTCTGAGGTACTGGTATACCTTACACACAGATAAGAGAGAACCCACGCCTAGGTCGTGAGCTTCCTGCTTATCATCTCGTGTGTTAAAAATTACCAGTTTTCAGAATGAGACTCTAAGCAATAGCTTCTAATATTCGTTGAAGTATCGCAAAATTACTTTAATAAGTAATCTTTTCCAAATATATATAAAAAACCAAATGTAAACCAAATGGATTACAATAATTTTTATCAAATATTCTAAAATTGTTAAATGAGCAGCCTTAGTAATGACGATATTGAACTTAGAAATCAGATAACTCAAAGATTAATTGATCTGAGAAAGTCTACCGGATTAAATCAAAGTGATTTCGCCAAACTTCATGATATTGATAGACAACAAGTAAACAGATGGGAAAGTTTTGAAAGTGAACGAGGTGTTACTATTTATACTATAAAAAAAGTTTGTACACTTTTAAGAATCACATTACAAGATTTTTTTAATGATCCTTTATTTAAATAAATACTGACGAGAGTTGGAATTTTTTTATGCACAAATTGTCGAAGATTCGACGAATATCTTTATTTGAAATCTTTGAGAAATTCCATGAAAATACTGATTGAAATTTTAGAATGTCTTTTATTTTTGACATGCTCCCGCACGAATCCTTCGTGTGGTTTCAATATTACAAATCAAACATTCTAAAAACACTATCCAAAAAAGTATATAAGTTATAAAATAAAGGCTCAGATTATAAAATCCAAGCCTTAATTTTTGTTGATTCCCTTAACGGCATCATTTCTTTTTCACAGTGCTGATTATTAATCCAGCTTAAAAAAGAAATACACTACCGCTGCCCATTCTTTTTTGATGCCTTTGGCATAGCCAATCGTGCTGCGACTGCTGCTTTCTACCGTTCCATCGTCTTTGATGTAGCCAATGGTGGAACGGCTGCTGTTTTCTACAGTGCCGTCTTTTTTAACGTAACCTACCGTAGAACGGCTTTTGTTTTCTATGGTCCCATCGCTTTTGATGTAACCGATGGTCGAGCGGCTTTTATTTTCAATCGTTCCGTCTGACTTGATATAACCGACGGTAGAACGGCTGCTGTTTTCAATGGTTCCGTCCGATTTGATGTAACCCTTTGTACTGCGGCTTCCCGACTCTATCGTCTGAGCACTTGCCATGCAAAGCCCTAAAAGAAGGCAAGAAATGATTCCTATTTTTTTCATGATTTTAAAATATTAATGAGGTTATTATTTTTAGTTTTTGATGTCTTAAAAATATTGATTAGTTTCTTAAGAATAGCACCACTTACCAACAAGTGGCGCTGTTTTTTAATGTATGTATTATGAGTATTTACTTTGGTACATTCTCCTTAAAAAAACAGGATGATCAGAATTTTAAATTTCCATCAATCTGGCTTTTACAATTTATCGTTTGATAATTTTTACTGTTTTTACGAAGCCATTAGCTGCATTTACACTCACCTGATAAACTCCTGATAACAGAGCAGAAACATCAACCGTTCCTTCAGCAGCATTGATTGCTTTTGTAAGGACAGGCTTCCCTGCGGTATTGTACACCGTTACCGAAAGAATCTTTTGATCAAGCGACACTGTAAGAATATCCTGAACAGGATTCGGATAGACTTTCAGCTGATCCACCTTCGCTGAAATTTCATTAACAGTCTTTGCTGAAACTCCATTAACAACTACAATCGCTGCAGGACAGGCAACAGGCGTAAAAATTTTCCTTTGAATATTGGTCCCATCTCCTATCGTTCCCCAGGTATTGTGACCACTGATGGCTAAAAATCCATTAGCATTTACAGCCAGTGTATTACTACCTCCTGCTGCAATACTTCCCCAATTGGAAGCTGTTCCAATACGCATCGGTGCAGATCTGTGGGTCTCTGTACCATCTGCTAATTGCCCCGAAGCATTATGTCCCCATGTCCAGAGACTTCCATCTGTTTTAGTGGCAATAACAGAACCATTAAAGTTGGTGTTAATACTTCTCCAGTTTGCTTCTGTTCCTACCTGTGTCGGGATATTCCTTGAACCAGTACTTCCGTCACCTAACTGGCCCCATTTATTATCTCCCCATGTCCAAAGCGTTCCGTCTGTTTTGATGGCTATCGAATGGGTTCCTCCTTCATCAATATCTTTCCAATTTGTTGCTGTTCCTATTTGAACAGGAAAAGTGCTTGCTGCAGAAGTACCATTACCTAACTGTCCTTTGGAATTATCTCCCCAGGCCCATAGCGTTCCATCTGTTTTTATGGCGAGTGTATGATTTCCTTTGGATGTGGCAGTTAGCCAGTCTGTTGCTATTCCTATTTGTACCGGTAAGGTTTTATTGACCGTTGTGCTATCTCCTAACTGTCCTTTGGAATTACCTCCCCAACTCCACAGTGTTCCATTTGATTTTATAGCTACTGTATGACTATACCCAGCGGCAACACTTACCCAGTCTGTTGCTGTTCCTACCTGTGTTGGCGTATTTCTCTTGGTTGTAGTTCCGTCCCCTAACTGTCCCCACGAATTATGCCCCCAGGTCCATAACGTTCCATCTGCTTTAATTCCTGCCGAATAATTACTTCCGGCAGCTATTTTCACCCAATTATTGGCTGTTCCTATGGGTGTTGGCTTATTTTTATCAATATTGGTTCCATCTCCCAACTGTCCATTAACATTATCCCCCCAAGCCCATAATGTTCCATCTGCTTTGAGTCCTATCGAATGAAAATTGCCAGCTGCCGCACTTTGCCAGCAGCCGGTTTCAGTTGTGGGAAGTGTGGTAAAGGATCCTCCCGCTATCCAATCTACCCAGCTGAATCCGCAATCAGGCGCCACCCACCAATAATAAGTGGTATCTGGTAATAAATTGGTCAAATTGACAGTTGTAGAAGGCGTAGCTCCATCATTCCCTCCAATAGAAGGATTGGTGCTGTACAGATACAGATATCCGTTACCCGGAGTCTGCGTTGCTGCGGTCCAGTTAATAGTAGCCTTTGAAGAAGTAACATTGGTTGCTGCCAATGGTGTGGGAGGAATACAAACCCCTGGGCAATCAATAGAAATAAATGTATATTTATTATTGTTAACGGTATTGGTCGTAGACGTTCCATCACCCAGCTGGCCGTAATTATTTACTCCACAAACCTTTAAAGAACCATCAATAGTTTTTACAAGCACATGATTTTTCCCGGGAAAAATCTGTACGTTGTCTGTAGAAGATCCTACCTGTACAGGTGATGATCCACCACTGACTGATCCACTGGTACCATTACCCAATTGTCCATAATAATTATATCCCCATGACCAAAGGCTGCCATCTGCTCTTGTTGCAAATGTAGCCCCATTTCTGGCAGCTGCATTGAGCCAGTTGGTTGCTGTTCCTATTTGGGTAGGAATATTGTTTCTGACAGTCGTTCCATTGCCTAATTGTCCATAAACATTCGAACCCCATGTCCATAGCGTCCCATCTGTTTTGACCCCTACCGTATAACCATCTGAAGCATCTACAGTTTTCCAGTTGGTATCGGTTCCGATTTGCGTAGGGATCATTTTTACAATTTTAGTTCCATCTCCTAATCGCCCGTCAAAATTTGTTCCCCAGACCCATAATGTCCCATCTGTTTTGAGTCCCGCAGAATAATTATTTCCGGCATCAACGCTTTTCCAATCCGTAGCGGTTCCGATTTGTATTGGGGTCTTTTTTGCAATTTTAGTTCCGTCACCTAATTGCCCGTCACTATTATTCCCCCAAGCCCATAATGTTCCATCTGTTTTGAGTCCTGCCACATGATTTTCTCCTATGCTGACACTCTGCCAGTTGTTGGCTGTTCCCACCTGTATTGGAATTCTTTTTGAAACAGTAGTTCCGTCACCTAACTGTCCATAATCATTATCTCCCCATGCCCACAGTGTTCCATCTGTTTTGATAGCAAAAGTCTGGTCATTGCCGGCAATAACAATTTTCCAATCTCTTAATGTTCCTATTCGGGTCGGGACCTTTTTGCCGTTGACGTTTAGGTCGGCCAGTTGCCCGGAGAAATTAACTCCCCAGCCCCACAATGAGCCGTCTGTTTTTATTCCTACTGAATGGTCATTACCTGCACCAAGACTTTGCCAGCATTGGGCAAAGGAATGCAAACTGATGAATACAAATAACAAAAGTATTTTTCTCATATTTTAATTTTTGTCATATTTTCCTACTCGTATAGCTTTTCGGTTACGCTTCGTTGAAATATTTTCTTAAATCCAATTGAAAAAAACGACAGCTAAAGTAGATTCCCCTTAGCTGCCGCAATACATTTTTAATACTTATCGTTTGATGACTTTCACTGTTTTCACATAGTCATTCGCTGCATTTATTTTAACCAGGTAAACTCCTGATGGTAACGCAGAAACATCCATTGTTCCTTTGGTATCATTGATTGCTTTGGTAAGCACCAGCTGTCCTGATGCATTGTAAACCGTTACCAAAAGAATCTTTTGATCAAAAGAAACTGTTAAGTGATCCTGTACCGGATTTGGATAGACTATCAGTTGATCTGCTTTTGTTGATATTTCCTGAGTGGTTAAATTACCATTCGTACCACAGGAAACCATGCCAAATATTTTTTTACCAACATAAGTTCCGTCTCCCAACTGTCCGAAATTACCAGCCCCACAGCTTGACAAATGTCCATTTACATTAATCGCAAATGTACTATACTCCCCTGCTGCTGCACTTTTCCTGTTTGTACCACTTGGGATAAGGATCGGTGTAGGTCTGTTAGTGGTAGTTCCATCTCCTAATTGGCTAACATTATTGCTTCCCCAGGCCCAAAGAGTACCATCTGTTTTTATTCCTGTAGTATGTGCATATCCTAGATCAAAGCTTTGCCAGTTATTTTCTGTTCCGATTTGACCCGGAACCAATCTGTCAGTGGTCGTTCCGTTACCTAATTGTCCTTCTGTATTTCTTCCCCAGCTCCAAAGGGTGCCATCTGTTTTCAATCCAACTGAATAAAAGAAGCCAAGTCCTACTTTCTGCCAGTTGCTGGCTGTTCCTATCTGAACAGGAGTAGAGTTTCCGGAAGTCGTTCCATCTCCCAATTGTCCAAAACCATTATTACCCCAGCCCCAAAGGGTTCCATTTGTTTTGATGGCTAGTGTATGGGCGAATCCGGCCCCCACAGTCTTCCAATTGGTATCAGTGCCTATTTGTGTAGGTATATTTTTATTGATATCGGTACCATCTCCTACCTGTCTATTATTATTCTTTCCCCAGCCCCAAAGGGTTCCGTTTGCTTTTATAGCCAACGAATGAGCTCCTCCTGCTGCAATGCTTACCCAGTTTGTTGCTGTTCCTATTTGCTTGGGAGTATTGCTATTGGCGAGAGTTCCGTGTCCAAGCTGTCCATCATCATTTTTTCCCCAGGACCAAAGAGTCCCATCTGCTTTGATCGCCAACGTATGGTAATCTCCGGCAACTGCCTGTACCCAGTTATTTCCGGTTCCTACTTTTCCCGGGATATTTTTGGAACCTGAGGATCCATCCCCTAATTGACCAAACAGACCATTACCCCATGTCCAAAGGGTACCATCTGATTTTATCGCTACTGAATATCCGCCTGCCGAACTGACGCTTTCCCAGCAGCCCGTTGTATTATCAGAAAGTGTAGTGAATGGAACACCTGGTGCCCAACTACTTTGGTTCGTTCCGCAATGAGAGGCTACCCACCAATAATACGTTGTATTGGGTAATAAATTGCTCACATTGGCCGTGGTAGAAAAAGTACTTTTATCCGGACCTCCTATCGTTGGACTCGTACTGTACATATATATATATCCGCCTGTGGTAGCTGATGCTGCCGCCCAGTTAAGGGTAGCAGATTGGGAAGTCACATTGGTAGTCCAGAATTGTGATGGAGCATTACATACGGAAGGACAAGCAACAGTAATATATGCTTTTCTCTGATCATAAGTTCCATCTCCTAATTGGCCGCCAGTATTTTGACCACCTGCTCTCACAAAACCGTCGGCATTTAAATTCAGGATATGATTTGCTCCTGCAGCAATTAGAACATTATCTGAAGGAACAGCTACTTGTGTTGGAGTTGATTGATACCCTGCTACACCGTTCCCCAACTGCCCATACAGATCACTTCCCCATGCCCAAAGGCTGCCATCTGTTTTAAGTGCATATGAAAAATGATATCCTAACGACATTTTTGACCAATTGGTGGCAGTGCCTATTTGTGTTGGAGTGCTTTTATTAACATTAGTTCCATCTCCCACCTGTCCATCAAAATTATATCCCCATGCCCAAAGAGTTCCATTGGTTTTGATGGCCATAGAATGCCCGAAACCAGCAGCTGTAATTTTCCAGTCAGTAGCTGTCCCGATTTGAACAGGGCTAAATCTATAGGTTGTAGTTCCATCTCCCAATTGTTTATAGGTATTGTTTCCCCATGCCCAAAGAGTACCATTTGTTTTGGTGGCAATTGCATGCCCCATGGCTCCTATTGCAATACTTTCCCAATTCGTTGCAGTTCCGATTCGGGTAGGTACGTTTTTATCTATATTTGTACCATCTCCTAATTGGCCAACACTATTGTTTCCCCATGCCCAAAGGGTACCATCTGTTTTAATGGCTAATGTTTCGGCAAGTGCTGTAGTTATAGTTTTCCAATTATTCGCAGTTCCAATTTGTACAGGAACAGTCATATCTGTTGATGCTCCGTTACCTAATTGTCCATAAGTATTTCTTCCCCATGCCCAAAGGGTACCATCTGTTTTGATAGCAAAATTGTGATAATCTCCGGCAACTATTTTTAGCCAATCATTACCCGTTCCTACTTGTACCGGAACGTTTCTTAGGGTAGTAGATCCATCCCCCAATTGACCGTAAGTATTAGCTCCCCATGTCCAAAGAGTACCATCTGTTTTTATGGCTACAGAATGAAAATAACCTGCACTAATTTCCTTAAAGCAACCCGCAGGAGCTGGAGATCCTACATTAATAACATTTCTGAAAACAGGTCCCCAAACTCCCGTATTGTCTTTGATACGGACATTAAATACATGCAAACCATTAGATGGTAAAGCAATTCCTGTTTTGGTCAATTGCTCATAAGCACTGTTGAAATTCCCATCAGCGGCCAATACCGGAGTTCCGTTTCCTGCTCCTGGATCGGTATCCCAAAAATACTCGGCCTGAGATATGGTCATTAGCGTAGATGTCGGATTTTGCTGAACATCAATAACGTTCGTAAAAACAGGTCCCCAAACGCCTGTATTATCTTTGATACGCACAGAAAGTTTGTGCAAACCATTACCCGGTGTGGTAACCCCTGTTTTGGTCAGTTGTTCAAACGCGCTGTTAAAGCTTCCATCAGTGGCCAATACCGGAGTCCCGTTTCCTGTTCCCGGATCATTATCCCAGAAATATTCAGCCTGGCTTACGTACATTTGTGCCCAGCACCATGTTGCCATAAACAAAGCGATTATACTATAGATATATTTGTTCATCTTTTTGTATGATTAAAAATTATTTAGAAAAACCAGATCCGCTGATGCTTAATGTACCACTGCTGACTGTTCTTGGAGTTATCAGATAGTTTACCTGAGCTCTCCCGCCGTTATCTATCGGCCAATAATTAGCCCAGCTGTTGGAGCCTCCATAATGTCCCGCATCGTTTCTTGTTAAATCTAAATCGGTGTATTTTACGTCAGGATTTCCGGCATTTGCATTCATACCCGTTACGGTGTATGCTGTATTGTCAAAGTTCATATTCACTGATCCTGAATTGTTGCTTTGGGTCATATTCCCCTGGGTTACAAACGGATTGGCAAATACATTGTAACTGGCTGTCACATTTACATTATTATGATCGTTTTGAATACAGACATTGCTTTGACCCGGCACAAAAGAAACAGCATTGTTCATGATGGTAAGGTTTCCTGTATTTGTAAGACTGTTATCATATAAGCCAACATAAAAAACAGCTGGATAAAAGTTAGCGGCAGCAGGCCTATAAACTGTATTGTTAATGATTTCGTTAGAACTTCCTGTTTTAATACCCCGTATTAAAAAAGTTTCACAAAAGTTATTGTGGAATTTAAAAGTATAATAGGGCTGAGAGTTAGCTATCGCTCCTGTAGATATATTACCATAAACCTCAGCATCAGATGTGGCCATGGAGGTTTCTGTCTGGAAAGAATAGACGGTGATAAACGATGCTTTGTTTGCCGTACATATTCCATGGGAAAACTGCAAAGGTCCACTAACTTTACAACCGGAAGTATTGGTCGTAGTATTGGCGGTAGTGGTAGAAACACTAATCAAGTCACAGTTCAAAAGATTGATTGTCGTTCTTCCTCCAACTGCTGCTCCGGTTGTCAGTAAACCATTAATAGAATTTATTGTATTGAGATTACTAATGGTAACCACTCTTCCCGCTGCGAGGTCAATACTAACACCTCCCTGAACGATGTATTTGTTATAAGCGGTTTCGGAAACAAAAGTAAGGGATTTGTTGATCGTTAGATTTTCTACATAAGCTGTTCCATTTATTTTAGGTTGAATAATGATGCGGTCTCCGTCTGAAGCGGCTGTAATCGCTGCACTTATCGTTGAATAAGCTCCTCCTGCGCCGGCATTTCTGACGTATAAATCTGCTGCAAAAGCCATAGTGCTGGATAGGCCTGTGAAGGCCATGATTAATAGTTTTTTTGTCATAATCGTATAAATGATTTAATATTTAGATATACTTTGATTTTTAAAATAGAATGGTAAAGAATAGTACCACTTAAAAATAAGTGGCACTATTTTGAAAGATTTCAAATCTCTGAAAATCTTATGGTATTACAATTTTAAGGCTTAACGCTTCATCACTTTTACCGTTTTCACAAAGTCATTGGCTGCATTTATTTTAACCAGATAAACTCCTGATGATAAAGCAGAAAAATCAATGGTTCCTTTAGTATCGTTGACCGCTTTCGTAAGCACAAGTTGTCCTGCTGCATTGTAAACCGTTACCAAAAGAATCTTTTGATCAAACGAAACCGTTAAATAATCCTGTACCGGATTTGGATAGACTTTCAGCTGGTCTGCTTTTGCTGAAACGTCATCCACTTTCAGGATTGTACTTGGTGTACAGGCAACAGGAACGAAGATTTTCTTCTGAATATTGGTCCCATCTCCTAACTGCCCGTAAGTATTACTGCCACTGCTTATTAAAAATCCATTGGTATTAATAATAAAGGTATTGTACATATTGGCAGAAATACTTCTTCTGTCGGTGGCTGTTCCTATTTGTGTGGGAACCGACTTACCAATGATCGTTCCGTCACCCAGCTGACCGGTGAAGTTAGCGCCCCATGCCCAAAGTGTTCCATTGGTTTTTAAGGCTACCGAAGAATGATAATATCCGCCTGCAATACTGCTCCAGTTTGACTCCTGTCCGATTTGTACCGGAGAAAGTCTGTTGGAAGTGTCCGGTGCATCACCAATCTGGCCATATTGGTTAGCTCCCCAGCCCCACAGTGTTCCATCAGTTTTTATGGCTAATGAATGCAAATGTCCGCCACTGATACTTTTCCAGTTGGTAGCCACTCCTATCTGTACAGGCGTATTTTTGTTGGTCGTAGTGCCGTCACCCAGCTGGCCATGTGAATTATTTCCCCATGTCCACAGCGTTCCGTTTGTTTTGATGGCCAAAGTCTGCTGTGATCCTGGTACGATAACCTTCCAGTCATTTGCTGTTCCGATCTGTACAGGCGTCGATCTATTTACGTTGGTACCATCTCCCAATTGTCCGTCATTATTTTTACCCCAGCCCCAAAGCGTTCCATTTGCTTTGATGGCCATTGCAAAATTATCTCCGCTGGCAATTTGAGTCCAGTCTGTTGCTGTTCCTATCTGTGTTGGAGTCGTTTTATATCCTGTTCCATCTCCTAACTGTCCGAAATCATTTTTCCCCCATGCCCATAGTGTTCCATCTGTTTTCAGAGCCACTGTATGGTCGTATCCAGCTGCTATTTTCACCCATTTATTTGAAGTTCCGATTTGTTTTGGGGCACTTTGAGAAGTCATAGTTCCATCTCCCAATTGTCCATTTGAATTAATTCCCCATGTCCATAATGTTCCGTCTGCTCTTAATCCTACAGTATGCACAGATCCAGGAATCACCATTTGCCAACAGCCTGTTTCAGCTGTAGCGAGGGTTTTGAAGGAGCCACCCGGAATCCAGTTACTTTGGCTGGACAGACAATCGGATGCCACCCACCAGTAATAAGTGGTATCAGGTAACAGGTTGGCAAGATTTGCTGCAGTAGCAACAGTTCTTCCATCGATACCGCCAACAATTGGGCTGGTACTGTAAAAATATACATACCCTGACGCTGGAGTAGCTCCGGCTCCTGTCCACTTAATTGTAGCTGTTGAAGAAGTAATATTGGAACTGTAAAGCTGACTTGGAGGGCTACAGACTGACGTACAGCTAATCGTAACGAATACTTTTTTGTTTTGATTGGATCCGTCTCCTAACATTCCGTCACCGTTGCTTCCGGAACCTTTTAAAAAGCCATCATTAGTAAGCGCTAAAGTATAGTAGGCTCCTGCAACAATCATTTTATAATCATTCTCGTTTCCAAAAGAAATCCATGGGCTGTCACTGGTTGTGTTATTAGCAAACTGTCCCAAAGAATTGTATCCGCAGTAAAACATATTCCCCGTTGTTGCTATTCCTACCGTATGATAGGCTCCTGCAGAAATGCTTTGAATTCCGTCAGCCACAAGCGTGGGTACTAATCTGTTGGTCGTGGTACCATCTCCTAATTGTCCGTAGTTGTTTTGCCCCCAGGTATAAAGTAATCCATTTTCTTTTCTGGCTACAGAATGGAAAAACCCTGAAACCGTATTTGCCCATCCTGTCTCTGTTCCCACCTGAGCGGGTACATTTCTATTTGTCGTTGTATTATCACCAAGCTCTCCGGAAGAATTCCCTCCCCATGACCAGAGCGTCCCGTTGGTTTTGATCGCCAGGGAAACACTAAATCCTGCTGAAGCACTTTGCCAGTTGCTCTCAGTACCTACTTGAGTAGGAACATTCTTACCCGTGTTGGTTCCATCACCTAGCTGACCAGATCCGTTATTTCCCCATGCCCAAAGCGTTCCATTCGTCTTTATGGCCAATGCATGATTGGATCTTATGCTGAAGTCCTTCCAGTCGTTAGCTGATCCAATCTGTACAGGTACAGTTCTATCGATCGTGGTTCCGTCACCTAACTGACCATTTCCGTTTTTCCCCCAGGCCCAAAGTGTTCCATCTGTTTTCAATCCCATTGAAACGCCGGATCCTAAAGCAATTTTTTTCCATTTATTATCTGTTCCAATTTGGACCGGAGCGTTCTTTGAAACAATGGTTCCATCTCCTAACTGCCCGGAACTGTTGTAGCCCCATGCCCAAAGTGTTCCGTCCGTTTTTATTCCCATCGAATGGGTATCGCCTGCCGCTATGCTTTGCCAACATCCTGTAATGGCAGATCCCTGTACATCAATCACATTTCTAAAAACAGGCCCCCAGACTCCCGTATTGTCTTTGATACGGACATTAAATACATGTAGTCCGGCAGCTGGTAAAGCGATACCTGTTTTAGTCAGCTTTTCATAGGTACTGTCAAAATTTCCATCGGTAGCCAGTACCGGAGTTCCGTTTCCGGCTCCCGGATCGGTATCCCAGAAATATTCCGCCTGCGAAAGAGCCATCACAGAAGACACTGTATTTTGCTGAACATCAATAACGTTGGTGAAGACTGGTCCCCAAACGCCTGTATTATCTTTGATACGGATGCTTAATTTGTGTAAACCGTTACCAGGAGCGCTTACCCCCGTTTTGGTCAGCTGTTCAAAAGCACTGTTGAAACTTCCGTCGGCCGCCAGAACAGCGGTGCCGTTTCCGGCTCCCGGATCGGTATCCCAAAAGTACTCGGCCTGGCTTACGAACATTTGTGCAGGGCACAAAGTGATCATAAGCAAAGCGATGATACTGTAAATATAATTTCTCATAAAGTTCTCGTTGTACGATTAAAGATTATTTGGAAAAACCTGATCCAGTGATATTTAAAGTACCGCTACTGATGGATCTGGGAGTTAACAGATAGTTTACCTGTGGTTTCCCACCTGCATCTGTCGGCCAGTAATTAGCCCAGCTGTTGGAACCTCCGTAATGCCCGGCATCATTTCTCGTTAAATCTAAATCGGTATAGGAAGTGGCTGGATTTCCTGCATTCGCGTTCATCCCGGCTATGGTGTAGGCAGTATTATCAAAGTTCATATTAACCTGCCCTGAATTATTGCTCTGGGTTATATCACCCTGCGTTACAAAAGGATTGGTAAATAAATTATAACTCGCGACCACACTAACCGTATTGGTCGCATTATTAATACACGCCGTAATTGGACCTGCCGCAAAAGAAGCAGCATTGTTCATAATGTTAATATTTCCCGTAACGCTACCATTTACGCTAATGTAAAAAGGGGCAAAGTCTCCGGGATTCGTGCTGTACACTGTATTGTTAATAATTTCACCAGAACCACCGGATTTAAAATTGCTAACAATAAAACCGGTACAAAAATTATTGTAGAATCTAAAATTATAATTGAGTTGTGCATTCGAAATTCCGGATTCAGATATATTACCATACACCTCAATATCTGAATTGGCAAGACTGGTATCAGGAGCCTGAGAATACAGGTTGATATAATTCGCTTTATTAGAAGTACATCTTCCGTGGGAGAAGATCAGCCTTTCTCTAATTTTGCTGCCTGAAATGTTGGTGGTCGTATTGACCTGGTAAGTAAAAACATTATGCAGATCACAATTCAGAAGGTTGATGGTCGTTCTTCCTCCTGTGGCTGATCCACTGGCCTCTACAATATACCCCCCGGTAGTGCCCGAGCTCAGACTGCTGATGGTGATGACTCTCCCCGCTGCAGGGCTGATGGTAATGTTTCCCTGAATGATATATTTGTTATAATTGGTTTCCGAAACAAACGTAAGTGATTTGTTGATCGTCAGGTTTTCTACGTACGCTGTCCCATTTGTTTTGGGCTGGATAATGATCCGGTCGCCGTTAGAAGCTGCCGTGATCGCTGCACTTACTGTAGAATAAGCACCGCCGGCTCCGCCATTTCTTACATACAGATCAGCTGCAAATGCCGTTGTACTGATTAAGCCTGTCAAGGCAATGGTAAATAGTTTTTTTGTCATGATAGTGTAAAGAATAAATGGTTTAATATTTAGATATATTTTTGATTTCAAATATTTCACTTCGTTGAAACAGTTGCAGAAGCCCCTAAAAAGCAATCTGCTTTTAAACTGTTCCCGATGCATATGTTATTGATTGAAAACGATTTTTTATCAGCCAGGATTGACTGCTGTAATACAATTTTAAGATTTACTGTTTGATTATTTTTACTGTTTTTACCGTTTCATTGGCTGTATTTACTTTGACCATATAAGTCCCCGGTACTAAAGCTGAAACATCGGCTGTTCCTTTATTGTCATTGATCGCTTTAGTAAGCACCTGCTGACCCGCCATATTGTAAACCGTCATCGAAAGAATTTTTTGATCCAAAGAAATATTCAGAACATCCTGTACCGGATTAGGATATACTTTGAGGTCCAGACTGTTTTCCTCTGCTTCAGCCACGGCCATTATCGTGCTGGTATTGTTATATTTTATGACTGCTGCATTCTGTGCGTTTTTACCACACATGTAAAGGGAACTGAAATCTGGCGATGCGAAGAAATGGGTAAAGGTATTGAGGCTGTCCCCGCTATTGGGATGCGGGATATCAAACAAAACATAACCATTGGTTCCGAAAGTGGAATCAATGGTGCCATTCTGGTTATAGCGCGCCATGATCAGGTACGGATTGTTTACGGTACCCGTTTCAGGCATTACAGTCCCGCCAAGCAGAATTTTTCCGTCCGGCTGAATAAGTATTTTCGTAAAATCGGCTTTTTTATTGCTCTCGATAACAAGGTCCGGCAGGGTCAGATATCCATTTGTTCCAAATGAAATGAAATTAGCTCCTGCTGATGTATATTTTCCGATAACATTGACCATATTTTGGCCGCCCAGCAGATAAATATTATTAATTTTATCAAGAGCAACATCAGATTTTGCCGAGCTGTAATAAGCAGTATAAGAATGGGACTTCGTTACAGGCACCGTGCTCGAATTTGGCACAATCGCAAAGGTAGCCCTCCTATAATAGAAAGCATGCCCTTCCCGGTACGTTGATAAACCTGAAACAATAACCTGCCCGGTTGAAGAAACGTCAATATCTCCAATAATTTCATCGGTATAATAGCCTATGGATGTAGATGAAATATTGATACCCGAACCAGAAGAAGCATTGTAATTGTACGAGGTATCTTCTGTACCGTTCAGATTAATCCTCTTAACATAGTAATTGTTGTAGGTACCATAAGATGTAACACTGTTTCCGCCCATATAAATTTTCCCGTCATTTGACAGTTTCATACGGACACGGCCTTTAATATTATTTCCGATATTAAGTACCATAAATCCCGTCCCGTTACCAAATCCTGTATCTACGGTATTGTCAAAATTATAACGCCCCATTCTGTAGATATCGTTGAAATAATCTTTGGTCAGCAAAATAATCTGGTTATTAAGCGTCCAGTAATTTTCTATATAGTAAGATTCCTGAGCTATATTGACAACCCCGTTCACCCCAAAGGTGGTATCGGGTGCACCATTCGCGTTGAGTCTTTTGAATTTGGCTCCCTGAGTATAAATAATTTTGCCGTCAGGCTGTACAGACTCACCGAATGTAGCGCCTTCATTGTTAGCCACAAGTACATAGCCATTGGTTCCGAATGAAGCGTCAATAATACCGTCCTGCGACCAGGCCGGTGCAGAAAAAAGCATAAAGACGCCAATAGTAATTTTTTTCATGATAATTAGTTTTTCCCCTACTCTTAAAACTTTTCGGGCTTTGCTCCGTTTGATTGGTTTCTGGACTCCAATTGTAAATATCACGGCTTAAGCAAAACACCTCAGCTGTAGTATTATTTTAATATTTACCGTTTGATTATTTTTATAGTTTTTACAGTGACGCCGGCAGTATTTGCTTTAACCAGATAGGTCCCTGATCCTAAAACAGAAACATTTACAGTCCCTTTGGTGTCATTGATCACTTTAGTGAGTACCTGCTGACCCGCCATGTTGTATACCGTGACCGAAAGAATCTTTTGATCCAGCGAAACCATCAGGTAATCATGTACAGGATTGGGGAAGACTTTCAGATGATCCGATGGTATTGAATTTTCATCAGTTCCCAACGAACTTACCGGGCAGGCGATAGGAACAAGTGTATTTCTGTTAGTGGTTGTTCCGTCTCCAAGCTGTCCATAATTATTTCGCCCCCAGGCCCAAAGGGTTCCGTCTGTCTTGACTGTAAAATTAAAATTAAATCCTGCATCTGATTTCAGCCAGTTATTGGCGGTTCCGGCTTGTCCCGAATAAGAAGAATAGCTGTTTCCCCATTCCCACAGTGTTCCATCTGCTTTTATTCCAGCTGAATGATAATAACCTGCCGTACTGCTTTGCCAATTCGTAGCGGTTCCTATTTGTGTGGGAACACTTCTTGATGTTGTCGTTCCGTCACCTAATTGTCCCGTGCTGTTGTCTCCCCATGCCCATCGGGTACCGTCGGTTCTGAGAGCTACAGTATGAGAATCGCCAACATCAGCACTTTGCCAATTACCGGCTGTTCCAATTTGTATGGGGGCATTTCCTGAAATTGTATTTCCGTTGCCTAATTGTCCCTTGTTGTTATATCCCCACGTCCATAGTGTTCCGTCTGTTTTTATTCCTACCGAATGCCCGAATCCCGCACTTACGGTTTTCCAGTTATTGGATGTTCCAATTTGTGCCGGAGCATTTTTTGAAGCTGTTGTTCCATCACCCAACTGGCCAAACTGGTTATTACCCCATGCCCAAAGTGTTCCATCTGTTTTGATGGCTACTGTATGAGAACTTCCGGCAGCGACCGTAAGCCAGTCACTGGCAGTTCCAATTTGTATTGGAGTCTGCTTATTGACCGTAGTTCCGTCACCTAACTGGCCGTAGTTGTTATATCCCCATGCCCAAAGTGTCCCGTCCGTTTTTATTCCAAATGAATGACCATATCCCGCATTGGCAACCTGCCAGTTATTTGTTGTTCCAAGTTGTTTCGGATGAAGTCTGTTGGCGGCAGTTCCGTCACCTAACTGGCCATTGTTATTATACCCCCATGCCCAGAGTGTTCCGTCTGTTTTTATTCCTACCGTGTGACCATATCCTGCACTCGCAAACTCCCAGCATTGTGCAAATGTCTGAACACCGATGAGTATTAATGAAAAGTAAAGTTTCTTCATTCTATTTTATTTTAATTAAAAAAAAATGATTTTTTAAAAACATCAATAAACCTTGTTTTAACGTACAGCCTAAAGCCTTATCGTTTGATTACTTTTACCGTTTTTACAGCATCGCCGGCAGTATGTACTGTAACCAGAAAAGTTCCTGAAGGTAAAGCAGAAACATCAAGTGCTGCTTTATCATCGTCAACAGCCCTGGTAAGCAGATGTTGCCCTGACACATTATAAATGGATACGGAAGTCATTTTTTTGTCAAATGACAGGTTTAAGATGTCTTTCACCGGATTTGGATAAACTTTCAGTCCATGGGCAGCATCAAATTCTTCGATCCCTAAAACGCCACATACAATGGGAGTAAATGTATTCTTATTAACAGTCGTACCATCTCCCAGTTCACCAAACAAATTATATCCGGAACTGCTTAAATCACCAGTAGTGTTTTTCTGAAGTACATACATATATCCGGCAGAAACCTCGGAGGAATTTGACGTTAGACCTACTCTTTTTGGGATTACGGTATCAGGATCCCCACTTGTTCCGTTCCCCAGTTCGCCGTACATATTTCTTCCCCAGCTCCAAAGCGAATGATCTGTTTTGATGGCATAAGAAAAACTGGTTCCCCCAGATATACTTAACCAATTGGTATCAGTCCCTACACGTGTAGGGACATTTTTTGATATTTTGTCCCCCAGTCCAAGTTCTCCGTCGGAATTATCACCCCATGCCCATAATGTTCCGTCGGTTTTTATTCCTAATGAATGACCTTGACCTGCAGAAATAGTTTTCCAGTTAGCAGCGGTACCTATCTGAACAGGTTCATATTGTAATGCACTGCTACCGTCTCCAAGATTTCCGCCTGCATTCGAGCCCCATGCCCAGATGGTACCGTTTGTTTTTAGTCCGATCATATGGCTGATCCCAGCAGAAATACTTACCCAATTGGTTGCTGTACCAATCTTGGTAGGTACATTTTTAGATACAGAAGTTCCATCTCCAAGTTGTCCATAGTCATTAGTTCCCCACGTCCAAAGCGTTCCGTCGGTTTTAATTGCCGAGCAAGAAGTGTTTCCCACATTGATGCTTTTCCAATTGGTATCTGTGCCAATTTGCGTTGGTACTTTTACATAGGTTACTGTTGAGCCAATGCCCAGCTGCCCATTATTATTAAATCCCATAGACCAAATTGTACCATCAGATTTCAATCCCAGAGAAAGTGAACTTCCCGCACTTATCTGTACCCAGTCATTGGACGTACCTATCTGCTTAGGTATATTGCTGAAATTAGTGGTATTATCTCCAAACTGACCAAAATTATTTCTTCCCCAGGCCCACAGTGTCCCATCATTTTTTATTGCCATCGAATGATATTTTCCTGCACTCATACTTTGCCAGCATTGGGCAAATGACTGTAAACTGATCAGCATTAATAAAAAAAAGAAAATTTTTCTCATAATTAAGTTGTATTATATCGTGTTTACTCGTTTAGTTTTTCGGCTGAGCTCCGTTTAATGATTTCTGAATTCCATAAAGAAATGATCTGCTCATAGAATTTTTTACCAATCAAAATTAATTCATACAAAGACAAAAATTTCAGTCAATGAATAAGCGTTGGTTTTGAAAGGATATTCGTCAGTCAAGTAATACAGCATCGTAACAGATGCAATAGCAAATTTCTCCGGTATCTCTAAAGGCACTTCTTTTTTTCCTAATCGATCGCAGAATACCTGTTATGTATTTTATTAGCGGTATTATTTCAATCTGGTTTTGAGGAAATAATGGAATACATCATATGGATTAAATACGACTGCATGCTTTAAAGAATTGAGAATTTGATGTTATTTTAAATTGTTGGAAACAATTAATTTTGATGCATGAGCATCCATAGAGTACATTTCATTGTCATGGTTTAATTAATTTTCAAGCTTAGTTTTTAGTTTTTTTTTAATAACAAAAGTATCATCACCGATGATTTTATATTGTGGACTGCAAAAATATATTTTTCTTGCGGATGATCAAATAGTTAATCAAAAAAATAATATTGACTTTCTTTGTACCTGCTGTTGCTGTATTTTTATAAATCAGAATCTGAGTTTTTAGGGGGCTAAAGAATAGTTTGAGTATAATCCTGTTAATTTCACAAACAACAAAAGGCATCAATTTCTTTAAATTGATACCTTTCTATGTACAGATCTTTAATATCCAATATAATTACCAGATTTTCAGTTTCACTAAAGCCAAAAACAAAACAGTCGGCCAAAAGAATGCAGATCAACCAAAAAACCGATGATCCATGGTGTCCATTACCGTTTCAATTCCGTCTTTTCTTAACCAATCGTATTCTGTGTTAGCCAGTTCACCCGCAATGTAATGCAGCCGTTTTCTGCTGTCTGTTGCTGCTTCGTATACAATGTCAGCAATCGTTTCGGGAACATCCCGTTTGGTGGTTGAATCCGCCCTCATTGCTGTTATATATTGGTTGAAAACATCCTGATAACCGGCATGTGAAACCATTTGTGCATTGCTGCCAAAGTTGGTCTGCATATAAGCAGGAACCACTGTTTTGATCCTGATACCCAAAGCATTCAGCTCATAACTCATTCCCTCTGACCACTTTTCCAATGCTGACTTGGTGGCAGCATAAACGGAAACAAACGGATAAGGAATGTTAGCTGTTGAGGAGGTTACCGTAATAACAGTCCCGCTTTTCCTTGCCCTGAAATAGGGAAGAAAAGCTTTTGTAACAAGGAGTGTTCCTAAAAAATTAGTATTGATTTGCTGAACCAACTGTTCGTCGGTTATTCCTTCAAAAGGACCCATAAGACCATAGGCTGCATTATTCAAAAGAACATCAACCGGGCTTATTTTTTCTGTTTCTAAAGCTATTCCTGCAATTTGTTTCGGATCGCTGATGTCTAATTTTAAGAGGTGAATATTGGGAAACACTGTAAGCTCAGTTTCCTTTTCAGGATATCGCATTGTGGCAATTACGGTCCAGCCTTTTGAAGCAAATCGTATTGCGGTTGCTTTTCCTAATCCTGATGAAGCTCCTGTAATGAAAATCGTTTTGTCCATTTTTGTTATCTTTAAATTGATGTTACAAAAGTGCACCGATAAAAAAGGAACCTGTTTACCATTTGGTAAAAAGCAACTTAGCGGATGTTTTTTCTTATTCTGCTTAATGACTGTTGTGTAATCCCCAAATAAGAAGCGATGTACGACAAAGGAATACGGTTGACGAGTGTAGGGTATTTTTCCATAAATTCCAGATAGCGGGTGGTAGCATCCTGTGATACCAGCGGGCTTACCCTTTCCAGTTTCTGAGCAAGTGATTTATTCGTAATTTTTTGAATGATGCTTTCCCAACCAACAATTGTATCTGAAATTTCTTTCCAGTCCTGATTAGAAAACACAAGAAGTTTGCAATGGGTTGCAGCCTGTATATATTCTGTGGAAGGCACGTTCTTCAGATTGAAAAGCAGATGTTTTTCCTCAATAAATATTTTGGTAATCTCCTCCCCTTTGTTGTTGTAATAACAAATACGGAGAATACCATCCAAAACAAAACCCACCTGCCTCAATACTTTTCCTGCTTCTGCAAAATATTCATCTTTGCCTAGCTCAATCTCTTCTGCTTTGCCTGTAATAAGATCAATCTGCTGTTTGTTCAAATGACCAGACTGCAATATGTATTCTATAAACTCTTCCATCATTACAAAGGTAGTATTTATCATTACGAAGCATTTACCATTTGGTAAAAAGTCGCTGCCGGAATTGATATTTCAAGACATTTCTAAGCCTACCTTTTTCTATTCTTTAAAATCCGTTGACGAAGAAAGGTTTTTCCACTGTCTCAGCTGTTCTGATAAATGAATGATTTTGTTTTCTGCTCTTTGGGCCGCATCGGACCCTAAAAACAATAATGCCGGGGGATCCACTGCCTCTGTTAACGTAATAAAAACATCCGCGATTTTGTCCGGATCTCCTAATTGCCTGCCATCTATTTCATCCATCTTTTGATGTGCCGTACGCAGAAACTGATAATCACCGATCTGATTTTGGCTGAAAGCAATGGAGTCCGGTTTAGCAAAACTGGTACGAAACCATCCTGGCAAAACTGCCGTTACATTGATTCCCAAAGGCTTCAAATCGTTGGCTAATGCCTCTGACAAACCTGTTACTGCAAATTTTGCAGCTGAATACAAACTCCAGCCTAATCCGGGCGCAAAACCGGCAATCGATGAAATATTAATAATATGCCCTGAATGCTGGTTTCTTAAATAAGGTAAAACGTGCTGAATAACCTTTACAACAGCAAAGAAATTGATCTGAAAGTTTTCTTCAATTTCTTCAGCGCTGAGCTCTTCCAGAGCCCCTCCCAATCCATAACCTGCATTATTTACAACAACATCCAAACTGCCAAACTTCTCTATGGCCCTTTCCACAGATTGAGCAATGGACCGCTCATTTGTTAAATCAACTTCTAAGGGCAAAAAATGATCTCTATCAGCATTCAGCTCTTCGAAGGCAGCAATCATTCTTGAAGTAGCCGCTACTCTGTGACCTTTTTCCAGTAGTTTTCTGACTAATGAAAGTCCCATTCCTTTCGATGCACCTGTAATATACCAGGTTTTTGTATGACTCATATGCTTTATTTTTATGCAAAATTACCCCATCCCTGCAATGAAATTTTGTCACAAACAAACCGATATTTATCAAATTCAAACCTATCTTAAACTGGTAGGGCTCCTTTGGGTATGCTTTTTAATAAAATGATTAAAATGAGCCTGATCTTCAAATCCCAGGACATAACTGATTTCAGAAATACTCCAGTCTGTGTACTTTAAAAGAATTTTGGCTTCAGAAACAAGCCGTTCAAAGATATGTTCAGTAGTTGTTTTTCCCGTCTGTTTTTTTATGGCACGATTAAGATAATTGACATGGATGGATAACCGTTCTGCAAAAGTTTTTGGCGAACGTAATTCAAACCGCTGGGCGGTAGATTCAATAGGAAACTGACGTTCCAGCAACTCCAAAAATACTGAAGTAATTCTTGCTGCTGCATGGGTATGATCAGAAGAAATACTGACGGGCTGCAATTTCATACCGAAGTAAATCAATTCGCTGACGTAATTTTTAATAAGTTCGTATTTGTACAAAAAGTCTGAATCAATCTCTTTGATGATCTTTTCAAATATTGCCTTTATCTCTAAAGCCTGCTCCTCTTTTAAACTGTAAACAGGATAAGTACCTGCTGTAAACACGGGCAGCTCAAATAGGTTTAAACGAACATTTCCTTTAAAAAATTCATCTTTAAAAACACAAAAGCACCCTTTAGTATCAGGTGCCAAATCTTCATAAGTGTATGGTACATGAGGATTAAAGAAAAGCAGGGTATTTCCGGTTATGGGAATACTCCGGTCACCATAATGAAATATATTATCACCCTGAAACAACATAATCTTATGAAAATCTCTCCGAATAAACGTTGGTGATGAGGTTCCGGAATTTATTCTGTCTTCAATTCTAAAGACATTAAACTGTCCGTCATTTTTTGGAAGATCTCCGGACAGAATACCATATTTATTTCTGTAAAACTGTTCAAGTGTTTCGGTAGTTTTTGCCATAACCCTTAGTTTTTTCTGTTTAAATAAGGCTTTACCTTATATCATATTTGCGAATACATATCCATAAAACACTGCAAAGCTCTCGACCCCGGTCCGTCTTTTCTAAAAACAAGAAGGGTATTCATTGTTCCCAACTGTTTGCTCAAACCATAGCTTTTGATTTCTCTTCCTGAATAACAGGCAGAGACAATTTCTTCCGGAAGTATACTGATTCCCAATCCTGCTTCTACGAAATTAACGATTCCTTCGATGGAATTGACTACCGTACTTTTATAATTAAGAATTCCTTTATGACTCAGCCAGGATTCCAGCCTCTCTCTAAAAATACAGCCTTTGTCAAATACTACAATTTTCAAAGGTTCCTTGGTAAGTAATGTTGACAGCTGCGGTCCCTTCGAAGAGGCTACCATCACAAGCTGTTCTTCTTTGATACTGATCTTTTCCAACCCGTTGATATTAATCGGGGCAGAAACAAATGCTGCATCAAGCCTGTAATTCAGAACATCCAGTATAAGGGAGTCTCTTGTATCTGATTTAAATTCAAGTTCGACATCGGGGTATTTTTCCTCAAAAACACGGTAGATCTCGGGAGCTTTTAATGCCATAGTGGTTTCTATGCATCCTATTTTCAGACAGCCTCTGATCCTGTCACTGCTTCGGATATTGTGTTTGGCCTCCTCCATCAAATGCTGGATCTGTTTGCAATACTGCATCAGGATCAGACCTTCAGGAGTGAGCTCCACCTTGCGGGAGGTCCGGGAGAAAAGTTTAGTATCAAATTCTTCTTCAAGACTTTTTATTCTTGCGGTCACATTCGACTGAACCGTATACATCATCGTGGCAGCTTTTGTAAAACTTCCACTCTCTGCTACGGCTTCAAATATCTTCAAATCGTTTGTATTCATTTTAATTAATCACTAAATATGATTACAGCTATTAAAATTAATCGTTTTTAATAATCAAATATCTGTATTAATTTTGAAATCTCAAAAGAAATCAATGAAAATAATATTCAGACCATTTATGACAGCCCTGTCAATAGCCTTATTCACAAGCAATATCGCAATGGCACAATCTAATCAAAAATTAAATTTAAACAATCACATTATGGAAAACCAATCCATTCATTACCGCAACATCAAAGTAAATGATGTAAACCTGTTTTACAGAGAAGCAGGCCCCGCTGATGCTCCTACTATTCTGTTGCTGCACGGCTATCCTACCTCATCTCATATGTTCAGAAACTTAATTCCTGTATTGAGCAGGGAATATCATGTCATCGCACCTGATCTGCCGGGATTCGGTTATTCGGATGCTCCGGATCATAAGCAATTCGATTACACCTTTGACAATCTTGCCAGGATGATAGAGTCGTTTACAGACAAGCTGGGAATGAAACGCTTTGCCGTATACATCTTTGACTATGGTGCACCCGTGGGACTTCGTCTGGCTATGAACCATCCAGAAAAAATAACTGGTATCATTTCCCAAAACGGAAATGCATATAAAGAAGGATTAAGTAAAGAGTGGAATCCGATACAGAAATACTGGAGTGATCCGTCGGAGGCCAACCGCACCGCACTGAAAGACTTTGTTTCGAAAGAAGCCACCTACTTTCAATATCATCATGGGGTAGCTGATCCTTCTTTAATAGCACCGGAAGCTTATACGCTGGACCAGAAATTCCTAGACAGACCGGGCAACATAGAGATCCAGCTGGATCTGGTAAAAGATTACAGAACCAATGTGGCCTTATATCCTAAGTTCCATGAATATTTCAGAAAATACCAGCCCAAATTATTATTAGTCTGGGGAAATAAAGATCCTTACTTCCTGCCTGAAGGTGCTGAAGCTTATAAAAAAGATCTACCGGATGCCAGACTAAAATTTTATGACACCGGTCATTTTGCACTGGAAACCAATGCCCTGGAGATTGGCACTGAAATACTTGAATTTATGAAGACTCTGCACAAATAGCCCCCACAAAAGAGAAGAAAAATATAATTTAAAAACAATTCTCGCCAAAAATCAAAGCTGTCCCGTAGTACTGGAATAAAAGAAATTTCCCATTCTCCAAGGTCTCCTGACTTTGGAGATTTTATTTAGTTTTTGAATGGACTCTAGCTTTTAATATTAATTCAGTTTTAGAAGATGTGGGAAAAGGTAATGAGCAGATATTTTTTTAAAACGCAAAGCTTTTATCTCGGGAACATTTAGTTTTAAGGAAAGCAAAGTAGGCGACTCTGTCGCTGATTAAGCGACTGAATAAAACGCATGCTTCATCAAATCAATCAAAGATTGATGCTCTCTTTGCTTCCTAAACTATGTATTGCTTAAATAAACCTTTGCGTCTATGAAATTCTTATATTACAGATACCAAAGCATTTATTATTAAACGCAAAGTTTTTACTTCCAGAATGTTCCAGTTTTAAGGAAAGCAAAGAAGGCGACTCTGTCGCGGATGAAGCGGATGCATAAACGTGCGCTTCATCGAATCAATCAAAGATTGATGCTCTCTTTGCTTCCTAAACTATGTATTGCTTAAATAAAACTTTGCGTCTATGAAACTCTTTATTACAGATACCAAAGCATTTATTATTAAACGCAAAGTTTTTACTTCCAGAATGTTCCAGTTTTAAGGAAAGCAAAGAAGGCGACTCTGTCGCGGATGAAGCGGATGCATAAAACGTGCGCTTAATCGAATCAATCACGGATTGATTCATTCTTTGCTTCCTAAACTATGCATGGCTTACATAAACCTTTGCGTCTATGAAATTCTTCTATTACAGATACCAAAGCATTTATTATTAAACGCAAAGTTTTTACTTCCAGAATGTTCCAGTTTTAAGGAAAGCAAAGAAGGCGACTCTGTCGCGGATGAAGCGGATGCATAAACGTGCGCTTAATCGAATCAATCACGGATTGATTCATTCTTTGCTTCCTAAACTATGCAATTGCTTAAATAAAACTTTGCGTCTATGAAACTCTTGTATTACGGATATCAAAGCACTTATTTTTAAACGCAAAGCTTTTATTTCGAGAGCGGTTAGTTTTAAGGAAAGCAAAGTAGGCGACGCTGTCGCTGATGAAGCTGAATGGTTAAAACGCATGCTTTATCAAATCAATCAAAGATTGATGCTCTCTTTGCTTCCTAAACTATGTATTGCTTAAATAAAACTTTGCGTCTATGAAACTCTTGTATTACGGATATCAAAGCACTTATTTTTAAACGCAAAGCTTTTACTTCGAGAGCGGTTAGTTTTAAGGAAAGCAAAGAAGGCGACGCTGTCGCTAATGAAGCTGAATGGATAAAACGCATGCTTCATCAAATTAATCAAGGATTGATTCTCTCTTTGCTTCCTAAACTATGAACCTAATATTAATCCTTGCGTCTATGAAATTTCTATTCATTTTTCACTCTTCACTTTTCATTATTCATTTTTGTTTCTCTCTCCTTTCAAGAATAAGATGCGCTGCATCCAGCATTTTGGTCAGATGGATGTACGGACTCACGATATTCCTTTCCGGTACATAATCGTAGACGCCCAATGAGAAATAGATAATCCCGGACATAAAATAGTCGAACTCTTCTATACTGTATTCCCGGAATGCTTTTTTAAAGACTAAAAGAGGGTTTTGGAATTCCTTCTCCGAAAGCAAACCGAGAAGCAACAGAGAATCACTCTCCAACGAAGCATTGATGGTCCTGTTCTTTTTCTTCAATGTGATGAGATAACCCGCACGAACAAACGACTGCATAGACTGACGAAAAAGGTAGATGTCGGAAGGATTTTCTTTTATCCAGCTATTCCTTTTTACCGCATAATTCATAATGCTGTTTAATTTCTCTTTAGAAGCTGCCAGATTATTGATCTGAAAAAATGCTTCCATCAGCTTTACCCCGGATTGCTTCTTATTATCTGCCCCAAACCGGGACTGAAAATCTGTTCTGGTCTTTTTCATGAGTTGTATTTTATAAAGTAATTTTATAAGGATCGGATCGTTGTAAACCTGTTTACACTTTTACAGGTTTCCAATTCTTCAAACACTATGACATTCATACAATCTATTATTTAAAACACTTTAATTGTAAAAAGGGCGGAAGTCCTGCCAATGCCGAACTTCACGCCCATACAAGACAAAAAATAAATTATGATAAACTTTGTGTTTTTCTGAAAGCCCGAAGGCCGCAATGGATTGTACACCCCATTGTAACATGTCATGATACTTTATGTTGTGGGCAAGCTTAGAAAAGGTCATTGTAGAAAAGCAGAAATGCATAAAAATAAAACGGCATGAGACTCTACAATATCTGCTTTTGAGGTACTGGTATACCGTGAGACAGATAAGGAGAGCTCACGCCTAGGTCGTGAGCTTAATACTTATCCTCTTGTCTCAATTAAATTACCAGTTTTCAAAAGCAAGATTCTAAGCAATAGCTTCTAATATTCGTTGAAGTATCGCAAAGCTACAATCTAATTGTAACATTAAAAAACAAATATAACAAAATAACGACATATACGTCGTTGAAAATGTAGTTTTTTATAAATTATTTTACAGTAATGGAATATCATAAAAAGATTTTTAGATATAAAGTAGCTGTAGGTGCCGTTAATAAGAAACTGAGAGAAAATATTATTGTCAGTGGAAAACCGATGACACAAGAATATCTAAATAATGATATTTTAGAAAAATATAATATAGTTTGGAATGCTGGCAGAGAAGAATCTCTTCCAAATACAACTATTGAAAATATCTACCTAATATGTGATTACTTTAAAATTGAAATAGATTTTTATTTTCAATTTGTAAAAAAAATTACTGATGAAGAAATTAACGATTCAATAAAGTCAAAGAAAAAATTAAGCAGATTACATTCTCTTCTATAAATAGGTCATCAAAATCAACCTAAAATAGCTACTCCTTTTTTGCTGAATATTTTATGGAGACAAAACTGCATGAGACTTTACAATATCCCTCATAGAGGTACTTATATACCCTGCACACAGATAAGAGAGTTCACGCCTAGATCATCAGCTGTTTACCTATCCTCTTGTTTCCTAAAAATTACCAGTTTTCTATGACAAGATTCTAAGCAATAGCTTCTAATATTCGTTGAAGTATCGCAAAGCTACATTTATTGTAGCTTATTTTACAAATGTAATAAAAAATAACAATACTGGCATATATCCCAATAAGATTTATTTTTTATAAATGCAATTTGCTTGAAAACATAGTATTAATGGATTTTAGCAAAGACCTGCAGATTTTGATAGGAAAGCGTATCTCCGAAATTAGAATGGAAAATAATCAAACTCAACAAGATTTGGAATTTCTAACAGGTATTGATTCAGCAGAAGTGAGTAAGTATGAAAAAGGTAAAAGGAATTTAACTTTAAAAACTATGATAAAATTTGCTGTAGCCTTACAAATCCATCCTAAAGAGCTTTTTAATTTTGATTTTGACATCAATAGATATAAGAATGAAGAGTAGATAAAAATCCTAAAAACGTTGTGGCTTATAAACCACTTTTATCAAAGATTACACCCGCTCTAAGAAGTTTATTACTTTGGAGCATGTTTTAAAAAGGATTGTTTTATTTATTTCTTCAAATTCATAATACTTTGCACAACGGATATTTTTTTAACAGGATTTTTCAAAACAAAATATTAAATATTCCGTTTAATTCTTAAATTTGACCAATGCGAAAGAATCTTTATCTCATCATTATATTATTTTCCTTTAGCAGCTGCTATACGTACCAGGTAAAAAAACAAGTGGTGGCAGCGACCGACAGTAAACAAGAATCCAAAAAGAATACAGCTCCTGTTAATACTGCTTCTATGGCCTTGCAAAATACAAAAGCTGAATCACAAATCCTGAACGCACCACAAGCGCCTGTTCCTATCAATGTTCAGGAGACCCTTGCACCTAATAAAAAATTTAAAATTAACGTAGACGGCAAGTCTTATAAAATAATCGTTGATAAGTGGGAAAGCGACAGTCTGGTTGCCCACCCGATCAGCAATCCTAAAAAAATTCTGAAGTTCCATAAAAATCAGATCAATGCTGAGAAAATTGCGGAAAAACGTTTTTCACAACCTATTGCTGATATTATTACAGTTACAGCATATGCCGGAATTGGTGTTTTAATCTGGTCGCTTATCCGATAATTTTTTAAAGCTTTTCCGGTACTTATAGAAGATGCTTTTTTCTTAAACATTTCATGCCCCTCAGTTTAAAGGATCCCGGCACTCTAACTTAATGATTTAAAATCATCAAGAATATCGGCAATCAAAAGCATCCCAGCTTTTGAGATTCAATTTCAATCCAGCCATAAACATTATCGGAAAAAACTTATTTCCAATATCTCCCTCATATAGCAAAACCGTAATTACAAAATTTGCTGTATCTTGGTACTACTCAACACCTATTTATGAAAATCATCAATTACACAAAAATTTTCAGAGAAGACTGCATCAAAATCTTCAAGAGTAATATGCCTAAATTTTTTGCTGCCGAAGAATTACCGTTCTTTGAAAGCTTTCTGGATGATGATACCGAAGAGAACTACTTTGTGATTAAAATGGATGCTCAGATAATAGGATGCGGTGGTTTTTTTTTAGATACCAAAAGTAATGTTGGAGGATTATCCTGGGGAATGGTTCACGCCGATTATCATGGAAAAGGAATTGGAAAAGCATTTACCCAATACAGAATCGATTTGTTAAAAAAAACCTACCCTGCCATACCCTACAAAATTGAAACCTCACAGCATACCGCTGAATTTTATAAAAAGAATGGTTTCAGAACGGTAGAGATTGTGCCGGATGGATTTAGTAAAGGAATTGATAAATACACGATGATGATGGATGTTATTTAATGGTAATGTATTCGACCTTCTTACTTTGGAGATTTTATTTCAACACAATAAAATATATCTATGAAAATAAAACTCAGCTATCTGCTTATTTTGCTCTATACCCTTGTAAGCTGTCAGGAAAAATCTATCATTAATGACCTGAAATTTTCCAGCTATTCCGGACATCCTAAAAAAATTACAGAGACCGTCACTTTTGCCAACCAGGATATTGATAAAAGTATTTCTTATTTTGACAAAGATGGTTTTCTCACCAAAATTGAATCCTACAATATCGTTAAAAGCGAATTTCCGGATAAAAGACTGATCAGTGATATTCTTACTTATGATGTAACGAATAAAGCCAAACGTCATTTCAAATCCATTAATGCTGAAAATAAAAAGGTAGGGGCTACAGGCTATTTTGAGAAAGTTTCCGATTCGCTGTATAGAAGAGTTTCAAATTCTGATGCACCTCCGATGTCACTCAACAAGTTACTGTATCTCGACAAAAATAACCGCCTTATAAAAACAGAAGAAACCGGAAACTTTAACGGAACTCCCATTCATAGTATTATTCTATATACCTATAGCAAGGGCGCAAAAAGTGAAATGACAGTTGAAGATCTTACCCATCACAAAAAGAACAGGTTGATCTGTAAAAATTTAAATCCTGACTCACAAGGCAATTTTCTTTATGAAGAATTAGTGGATGAGCATGGAACTGTACACCTGAAAACAGAAAGAGAATTTGAATATTATTAAAAGTAAAGTCATAAGAATAGTGTCCTAACAAACGGCTCAACTCCAAAGCTTATTTACATCGGTGATCATCAATAGATGAATAAAGAATGTTTTTCACTTCATATGGTAATTTGATTTTTGTACCGAAGCCTCCCCATCAGAAAACCAATTGAAGGAAACAGAAAAGAACTGCACGTTCCAATACACAGGAAGCCAAAATCACCGCTAAACAAGGGAAAATTTATAAAACCTAAATAAGCCCAATGCATATTAAGCCAGTAATGCATCAGGAAAAACCCTACTGCCCCATCACCGCCACTGAATAAAGAACTATCTCCAGTACCTCCATTTGAAACGATATACCCCAATACTAACACCAGATTGACGAAAAACATCCAAAGAACAGACCGGTATTTCATTTGGTGTTTCGCATTAAGAAATCCTCCATAAATGGTCATTAATAAAGCGATAATGAAACATACCGTCCGTGCAGCGGACAAGTTTCTATCACCCGCAGATAAGTAAAAATCATATCCTAAAGGAATGCATAAAAAATAGAACAGAATTGAATAATTGATCTTCATCTTCTTATTTGGGTTTTACAAGTTTCTCCGTTATGGTTTCATGTTTTCGGTTTTCGGCTGAAAAATCCCCACCATTCCAAATCATCAAATCCCCGGCCCAAAACCTCTTTCCCCATGCCTAAATGTTTCACTTTTTTATTTCCGAAAATAATTTCCAAACCCAGTTTTTCATTTTCGGTGTTTTGAACAATGTTGACAGTGTCCGGTAAATGGTCTCCATCCAAATCGCAGGAAATTGAATTTGGACTGTGTTTTTGTGATAAAACAATAATGTCCTTTGTATTTGGATTTGATTTTGGTGAAGTACTTTCCTGCGGTTGGGTGGCTTTTTTATGAGTGGTTGGAGTTCCGGTTATTTCGTTTTTTGGCTGTTCTTTTTTTCGTTTTGGCTGCTTACCATCCTCAGAGCATTAAAAGAGACAGAGCTGAAAAATTTACTGTTGATCATGGTGATATGGGTTCAGGTATGGTTTCAAAAAGTACAGAGTTGTTGATGGTTAATGATGCATTAACCTTCTATAGATTCATAAAATTCGTACTGAAGATCAGCCTCATTGATCGATGTGTTTAATGGACTGTACAGATCATTCTCTTCCGTTTCTGCAAGGACTTTAGATTCCTGAAGCAATTTTCCTTCGGGGCTGAAAATTTTGATCAGAACCCATTTGCCGTTGCGTTCCAGTTCTTTGAAACCGTATTCAGATTTGTATTTAATTTTTCCGCTTTGAAGAACGCCCTCTTTTACAACCGCTTTATTGCCAGCTTTCCCTTTGGCATACTGTACAATCTGCGCCGTAAAACCACTACCCTGTTCTACCGGATGGCTGTAGGTGTATTCAACAGCTCCTTTTTCATCATAAACCGTAGAATTGTATCCGGTTCTATTTGCATTGATCTTCGTTTCCGCTTTTAAATTCCCTTCCAGTCTTAGAGATTTCGAGTAGACTAAAAGGCCGTCTTTATAATGCTGTTCGATAAGTCCCTCATAGAGCGTTCCATTATAAGGCATATCATCTTTATACGTTATATTCCCTTTCGGAGTTCCGTCTGGATTGTAATATCTGATCTCCTGGGTTATATCATCTTTCAATACTTCCTCGGAAGATAATTTCCCATCCTCATCAAAATATTTTTTCAGAACTGCAGACCCGTTTTTATAAACATTAACAGCCGTGTATCCGGAAAAATCATAATTAAACATATACTCTTCTCCGTCTTGCGGATTGTGAGAATCAATTTCTTTATCGTAGATGTAGGTAAGACTTCCTATCTGCTTCCCGGCTTCATCATACGTTTTTTGATACCCTCCTTTTTTGTTTTTCTTTTCTTCCTGCAGAATTTCCCCTTTTTTGGAGTAGATGATACTTTCTGTTACCTTGCCGTCTTTATTTTCTTTTTCGATTTTGGAAACTTTCATCGGATCATGATAATAATCTACCGTTACCTTCTCTCCAGAATCCCCGGATCTGTTTTTACCGATATATTTCCCTTTGTCACCATAAAATCTGGTTTCATACTTCTCTTTGCCGTCACTGATGAGCTCAAAGCGTATTCCTTTAATGTCTTCATCATAACCTACCGATTGAAAACTTTCGGGAGAATCATACGTGGTCACAATGTTAAAATTGGACATTTCTTCCAGATTTTTATAGGTGTATATTTTTCCTGTAAAAGTACCGTCCGCTTTATACATCAGATCTTCCAAAGGCCTTCCCTGCTCATCAAAAGTCTTAGCCGGACCAACTTGCTTACCTGCTGAATATGTCCCTATGCTCATGACTTTACCGTCTGCATTGTACCAGGTAATTTTTCCTTCATACACTTCACTTCCGGGTGTGGCATCTGAAACCAGACCTTCCATTTGAGGGGTTCCGTTTTTATAAAAGTCTCTGATTAAAATAAGTTTTCCCTTATTCTCTGTTTCACGATAAAACTCCATTTTGCTCTGAGTGGTTTTCTCCCAGTTTTCGTCAAAATAAATTTTTTCCTGTGCCCCTGCGTGAATGTTTATGATCAGGGCAAGAACGGCTGCTGTAAATATTTTTTTCATGTTTTTTTTAAATTTAGACTTGCAAAAAAGCTTATCTACGTTATTTTAGGGTGTTTTATTCTTTGAATTCTTTTCCTGTGAAGATATCGATATAATATTTTTCCTCTTTGTTAGGTCCTGTCCGGTTCGTAATCAGTCCGTCCGCAAAAATGGATTTATATGTTTTGTGGGTGATCCTTTTTCTATTTCTGGCATCATACAAATAGTAGCCTCCTTCTTTTTCCATCCGTAAGGAAACAATCAGATTTTGCTCATCGAGTATCCCGATGTCATCAAATTCTGCCGGTATAATCCACTGTTGTTTCTTACTATTCCATAGCCCCTTTTTCGCAACATTGTTTTTTTCAATCTGAACAAAAAACAGGGAGTCCTCACCGTATACCTTTTTAATCTTTTTTACCTGATATCCTTCTTCAATAAAAGTGGGTGAAATGATCTGATCGGATTCCGGCCAGAGTATTTCCCCAACATTTCCAAGTATAAAAAAGTCAGGAGCCTGGATAGACGGCAGGAAATTACCTTTTGCGTCTACGTATTTATAATCGTATTTCCATTTGTCATAATTAAATGTACCCAGAATAAAATAGGGTGTTTTATTGACGGAGGAAATTAAGGTTACTTTATTCAGAAAGCTCACCTGCCCGTCACTCAGATTGGAAAATGTAATGGGAAATGCCTTGTCGAAATTAGGATAAGGAAATATTTCATTCGTCTTTATATCCTTCAGCAATGTCGCATTTGCAGGACGCTGTCTATATCGGGTTTCGTTCAGAGAATCAAGTACAATAGTCTTACCATTGGCCTGAATGCTTATTTCTTTTACGGGTTTCAGTTCTTTTGTGTTTTTAAGTTTTCCGTCGAAAGAATAAAACAGGGCATTCCCGTTTTTTTCCGAAACCAAGACCCGATCATCTGTAAATGTAAAGTATATTTTATCAGCTATTTCTTTAACCTTATTTCCTTTGATCTCATATAACTTCTCGTTCATCACAAAATGGCTGTCATCCAATGGGCTCACATCTAATGAGATTCCCTTTTCATATTCATCCTTATTGGTTGTTTTGGACGCTATTTTCTGCCCGGTTTGCAGAACGGAAATCGTTACCTCTGAAAAAGTGGCCGTCTTATCGATACCGCTTCCCATGATATTCCAGTCCCATTTCCAGACCGGCAGTTTTTTTTCATACTCCCTTGATTCCTCAATGAACGTCAATGTTCCCAGATCGTAGGCTTCATATGTTTTATCGCTAAAATCCCTAATAAAATTTCCTTTGACATCTATAATTCCCTGTCTGAAATCCTTGTCATAAACAAAAGCATACCCTTTGGTGCTGAACTTCGAGGCAAGAAAAAATTCTTTATCGATCACTGGTTTAAGATCTTCATCAACATATCGGAATAATCCGTTTTTCTGCAAAAAAGGAATCATTACTTTGGACTGTTTTGATATAATGACAGATGCTTTTGTATCGATGGATTTATTAGAACAACCAACTGATAAACTTATCGCTGCCATCATTAAAATTCCTGTTACGCTCATCATAGTTCTGCATTGTCTTTTTTCGGACACAAAGAATAATTTCATCATTGTGTTTTTTTGTGTCCGAAATAATATAAACAAAGATCTGTAAAATCATCCCTGCATAAAATCCCTGCTTTCAGCTAATTTGTGTTCTTACCTGTTTCGAAATAAAATAATAAAGAGGGATATTGGTGTATGACTATTACAGATCTTAATCTAAAAATGGGAAGTTCCCAGCATATGCAGCATTGAAAGGTGCAAAGGAAATTGATTTTTAAATGTCAGCACCTGTCTTATTTATTTTTATGCTTTAATTTTTCCGTACTTCAAATTTACCCGTTTCTCTGATCAGGTATGAAATGTTCGTGAATTCTGATTGCCTGGATGATCTATAAAAATTTTTTATCAAGATATTATTGCTGGAAATAGAACTTGTCGTTGAAGTCGTATATCCTGGAGAGCCATCATAAGCAACAAGCAGTTCATCAATTTTTTTATAATGTTTATCGAATGTTACCATCATCGTTTTAAGCTCATGTTCCCTGTCAAGATAGGTAAATACAAAAGTTTTGAAGTTTCCGGGATAGGTCAATTGGTAATTTACCGTAACATTTTTACCGGATTCCAGCCATTTCTGCAGGCCTAACTTTTCCACCTGTTCATCAGAAAGTTTAGTATATACTCTTGCTGAATGATGTTTTTTCCTGCTTGTTTCACCAAAATTTTCAAAACTGGTATCTTCATTTACCGGTAATTCTTCCATTGGAACTTTCATAAATGAGAATTGAGCATGTATTGAATCTTGACGGACAGCCTGAACTTTCGTGATGTCTAGATTTTCTTTGTTTTGTGAATTTTGTGCTTTTTCCCGGCAGGAAATTATTGTCTCTAATGACAAAAAAATAAAAATTGTTTTTCTCATTATGATATTGTTTTTGTTGTGGTAAAGTAAATATTACACCGCTCCTATACAATAAATACACATCCATCTTCCTTCATTTGGGCCAATAAAAGTGGCATCATAGATATACAGTCCTTTACTCTGAATAAACTCTCTTTGCCCCTGACTGTTCCCTGCCGATATATTGGTAATATAAATAATGGCGCCATCCTGTTCCGGTCCATAGAGATGATCCCCTTTCGCGGTCAGCTCTTCCAGAGTTAATCTCGGGGGAATCAATCCATCAATAGAAAGAACTTCTTTTTTAGCTTTTATGTCCAGTGTTGCTTTAGGCGCCTCTGTGTTAATACCCATCTGTGCGAATGCAGGAAAGTAGAAAATGGAAAATAAAAAAATTAAAATTTGTTTCATTAGTGTTTCCTTAGTGTGAATTTGAAATATGATCATTGTCTTAACAATCAAACTGAATGGCAACTTCTGCTGCTTTTTTAATGAGTTTTCCTTTTTTTGCTTGTGAAGAAAGATATAAAATCACCCGTTCCTCTTCATAATCTCTGTTGGCCCCAAAAATAAAGTCAGGTTTTCCATCCTTATCAATATCACCTATAAAAAGTAATTCCACGAAAGTATCATTAAATGATTCTTGCTCTAAAAATAGCGTTTCAGGAGCATTATTTGCCGACAGGTAGAGTTTATAATCTTTTACATTCTGATAGAGTTCCTCTCCTTCATCGGTGCTTACTGTTTCTGATGATAATACTTTTCCTTCTGCACGCAAAGTGTATTCTTCGTTTCCAAAATAAAACTTCAATTTTTCCTTTGGCCAGATTTTATTTTTTCCAATTTTTACAGTCTTTATTTCACCTTTTGCCAATCGTGAATGGCCAATCAGTAAAAGCGTGTTGGTTTTAGAATTAATGATCCTGGTAGAATCTCCTGAACATTCGGAAAATCCTCTCGTAATCTTAAAGTCAGCTTTACCCAAATAATATTTTCCGCCTTTCTCATATAAGTCTAGCCAATCATTTGTGAGTACATCAGCTTCATTTTCTTTTCCCCAGTCGCGATATTCCTTAGGCAAGAGGATTTTTAAATTTTCAACAGTTTCCTGAGCCGGATTCACTTTTGGTACCTCCGGCTTTTTATATGAATGAGTTTTCTCCTGGTTTTGCAGCGTTGCATTTTTAGTTTTTTGTGTTTTTTCATTGCAGGAAATGATCACCGCTAAGGATAAAAAAAATAGAATTGTTTTCTTCATTGTTTTGGTCTTTTCAGTTTTTATATGCTAAGATAAGCATACCTCACGGATCAAAATTCCAGTTCGTTTTATCTTTCTTTCAGGGTTGTACTGTATCAGACATCATTTTGAATGATCAAATCTTTGATAAGGCAAATATCAAAAAAAATATCACCACTAAAAATCCCTGTTTTCAGCCAATTTTCAAATTATCTTATCAAATTGAATTAAACTGCAACCTCACTGGCAGCGTTCATAACCTCATCAATTTTTAATCAAAAAGCATCTTCGAAAACGTATCCATTAAAATTAGCTGAAAACAGGGATTGAAAAATGTCACAAGAATAGCGAGCTTTGAATTTATATCTGAAGTGGTCCATCTTTGAGGGTGCCCATGGTAATATTATTTAAATTCAACATGAAACATAACCAGTGAGAAACAGCAAAGTAATAACTTTGCCTTCCTTAATCTAAAAAATGCTGACCAATTCTTTTTCTTTTTTTCGTTTCTGTATTACTATTCTGTGTCTTGTTTTAGCTGGTCATGGTGCCTCAGCTCAGGAACTTCACAACAGTCTGGAACAGCAGTACAAAAAATACAAACCGGGAAGTACGCAAAGAATGATGATCACCGGAAAGTATGCACAGGCTCTTTTTTTCAATAAACAGGAGGATAAGGCTTTTGTTATTTTAAATGAAAACATCGCCTACGCTAAAAAAGTAACAGACGGAAAATATGCCGCCTATTTATATATTATTGCTGCCATCAACTATAGACTGCTGGATCAAGTGAAAGCTTATGAAAATGCTTCACGGCTCGCCCAGCTCTATGAAGCAAAAACAAAAGACCAGGAAACAAAAGGATATGTAGCCTATGGGCTTGGCTGGATCCGTGCCCGTAATAGTAAAGATGCTGAGGCGGTCCGCTATTTTTTAAAAGCCCTGTCATTTTATGAAAAAGCACCCTATTCTGAGAGTTTAAATACCAGAAAAGCATCTGTATACCGCGAGTTAAACAGTATCTATGCCGATTGGAATGAATATGAGCTGCAGGAGAAGTACAGTAAATTATCATTGGAAATTTCCTTACAGCAGAATGATCCCATGAATTTATTTGATGCTTATATGGCCATGGGATATATGTACGAAAAGCGCTATGAGTCTACCTCCAACAAGGCTTTTGTCCACCAGGCAGAGTCTTATTATATCAAAGCTGTAGATACCTATAATGCCAATAAGGCACGCATGCCTATTCCCTCCAATCTTTCTTTTGTAGCGATCAATCTGGCTAATCTGTATTTAAATTATTTCCCCGAGTCCTACAAAGATAAGGTACTGTATTATGCCAATTTAGCTAAAAGCCATGGAGCTGAGACAGGAAATCATGACCATGTAGCCTCAGCCAATGGTCTTCTGGCAGAAATAGCTTTACAGAACGGTGATCAGGAAGCAGCGAAAAGGTATCTGTTGACCGCACTTGCAGAATCAGAATATGACAAAGTGGCTGATCCGAATATCAAGCTATCCATTTTTGAAAATCTTTCTCAGTTATTTCAGAATGAAAATAATTTTAAAGAGGCTATATTTTACCAAAAGGCTTATTTAGAAACTTTTAAACAAATTTACGATCAAAAAAACACCGCCTTAGGTAAAAAACTGGAGGTTCAATATGAAAGGGAGAAGCAAAAGCAGCAATTGCTCAGGTTGCAGTTAGCATCCGAGAAGCAGGAACAACGGCTGAAGGAAATGAGCTGGCAAAGTCTTCAGCAAGTTCAGAAACTGGAGAATCTTGAATTGCTGAAAGAGAATCAGTTTAGAAAACTGGAACTAACAGAAATAGAAAACAGTAAAAAGGCACAGGAACTTCGTTTGTCACAACTGGAATCTTTTAATAGAAAACGGGAAATAGATCTCTATAAAGACCGGATGGATTATAAGGAGAAAATCAATACATTTTATGTCGGGTTGACGGCCTCTGTTTCTTTACTGCTGATCTTATTGCTGTATGCCTATTTTCAGAGAGCAAAAGGCATCAAACAAAAAGAGAAACTCCATCTTCTTGAAATGGAAAAGGTCAAACAGGACTCAAAGATATCCAACCTTACGGTGATGCTGGAGGGTCAGGAACAGGAGCGCGGAAGAATAGCCCGGGATCTTCATGATGGCCTTGGAAGTTTGCTTTCCGGAACCAAGATGAATCTGTTTTTATTAAAGGATACCTCTAATGATCAGCATCAGCCGCAAATAGAGCGGTCAATGGAGCAGATCGATATAGCAGTGGACGAACTTCGCCGTGTTGCGCACAATCTTATGCCGGATCTACTGCTGAATTATGGTCTTCAGGAAACATTGATGGAATACGTTTCCCGGATGACGACTCCTGAACTGGATGTTGATGTTCAGTTTTTACATTATTCAAATCAGCTTCCACTGGAGAGTCAGCTGCTTGTGTACAGGATTGTTCAGGAACTCGTCAATAATGCCGTGAAACATGCCGGTGCAGAACAGATCATTATCCAGTTCATTGAAAATGAATCCGATTATGCCATTATCGTTGAGGATGACGGAAAAGGATTTGATACAACCCTTCTGAATAATTCCCATTCTGCAGGGTTTCATAATATCCGATCACGTGTTGAGTTTCTGAAAGGTGCCATGCACATAGAATCCCAGATCAATATAGGAACCAGTATTGAAATCAAATTTCCCAAATAAATAAATTATGATTAAAATCGCTATAACCGATGATCACCCATTATTACTTGAAGGATTAAAGAACATCCTTTCCCAACAGGAAAATTTTTCCGTTGTCGGATGCTATTCTTCATCAAGTGAACTTTTTACAGGATTAGAAAACCAGATTATAGATGTTTTATTACTGGATATCAATCTTTCGGATGGTAACAGTATAGATTTTATTAAACCTATCCTAAAAAAATACCCGGCTACTCAAATTCTTATTTTGAGTGTTCACAATGAGTTTGCAGTCATCAACAGTACACTGGAAGAAGGGGCTATGGGATATATCCAGAAAAATGCTTTGGTCACAGAAATCATTTTAGGAATCCAGACGATCCTTAAAGGAGAGAAGTTCCTATGCAATCAGACAAAAAGGATTGTAGAAATGAAAACGAATTCCGGATTAAATGCTGTTCCCAAACTTACCCGCAGGGAAAAGGAAATTTTACTGGAAGCATCTTTAGGCCTTACCACCATTCAGATAGCAGATAAGCTGTTCATAAGCCCGCATACCGTAGAAAGTCACCGCAAAAATCTGATCGTCAAATTCAAAACCACCAACTTAAGTACTGCCATAAAATTAGCCATGGAATATGGATTAGTCCGCCCATAATGAGGTGATCACCTGATTAATAACAGCAATCAAAATAAAAAAACATGAAACTATCTTATCTAGGAGCAGGTACGCTCTGTGCTGCCCTCACGTTCGCAGGTTTTCCAACTGTTTTGGCCCGTCAGCACTCATCATTTACTGTTGAAAGAATAAAAAACAATTCCGATTCATTGAAAATTGAAAGCTTAGCCAAAGAGCTGAAAAAATTGAAACCACTCAGCGCTGACGAATTTAAAGGTAAATTTAAAAAAGAGATCAATGGTTTTAAACTTACTGAAGTAGATGCTTATGAAGATAAAAAAACAGGATCATCCGCTATGGCCAATTATGTGAAAGGATCACAAAATATTTATATGATGGTAAAGGATGGTGCAGGACCGGGTTCAAACGAGGTGAAACAAAACCTCATAAGCTATCTGGAATTAAAGGAATTTGAAAAACCGGGTGATAAAACCAATATCATAAGCTATAAAGGCTGGATGGTTTACTTCGATCACAGTATGTTTGAAAATGACGGCATTACAGGGGTACATTATCTGGAGAATAACAGATATTCCATCATTGCATCCGGAAATACTGTTTCTATACCTGAATTAAAAGATTTTCTGGATCAATTCAGTTTACAGTAGGCGATCACTAATCACAGCTTAATTAATATGATAATGATGAACAGTTTAATTAAATTATTCCCCAGCTACGAAGACGTTTTTTATGATGATATTGAAAATCATAAAAAATATTTTCTTCCGATCTGTTCTTTCAATTTAAAAATTGCAGATCCAAACAGAGACCAATGGCTGCACATCATATCGGTGAAAGAGATCTATGATGGACGGGTTGGCGAGGAAAAATCAGCATTCTATACCGAATTTACCCAAGCAGACTCTTTTGGTTTTGATGTCATCGACGGAAAGTACAGATTTGATGCAGACTGGAATTTTTTCAGCACCTCAACAGTCATCACTTCTGATCAGTATGGTCAAAAGTTTTCAGATCTTGACATCGAATACAATATGAACGATGCTATGTATCAGCTCAAAAAAGCATATTATCAAAAGCATAACGCTCTATATGATAAAGACGGAGACAGGCCCGGACTTACCGTAGATGATATACGCCGACTGGAAAGATTGCGTCAGCTGACTGTAGAAGATCTGGAAAATGATCCGGAATCTGATTTTTTAAAAGAACGTTTAGAGGCTAAAGTATTTGGAATTTTTGAAAAACTAAATACTGAGCTAAAGCCCATGGAAGATCTTAATTTCGCAGGTAATAATATTGATCAACCTATGGTAAACGGACAATTAATGGATTTTATAGCCAGTGTAGATGGATATGACTGGCAATTAAATGCCGCGGATTACATTCATCTTTTTTATGATGCCTCTGTAGAAAAAGCAGTCATTTGCTTAGAATACACCTAGAAGATTTTTTAAAATAACCCCAATAAAGAAAAAATAGCATCATTTAAAATGATGCTAATGTATATCTGTCCCTTTTAAAGGATCATTGAATTCTGTAACAAACTAATGTCCAATAGATTATTTTAATTTCGCATTCATTTTTCGGATAAAATCATCCCATTGGCCATTTAAATAGATTAGTGCTTTCTTTTTTTCACTTTCATTCAGAGAAGAATAGTTAATTGAATTAAAAACCAGTTTTTTAACGGCTTTTAAGTCAAGCTCCCAATACACAAAAGCTACCCAAAAATCATAACCGAGACCTTCGTATCCGTAAACACTGGGGTCATCACTATTGATGGAACACTGAATGCCATTACTTAGTAAAACCCTTGCAGGATGATTCCGCAGATCGCTTACATATCCTAAAACCTGATTACTGATAGGACTTACTTCAACCAGTTTATTTTGTTTTCTGATCAATTCCATGGTGTTTGGAAAATAGATCAGGTTCAATCCATGCCCAATTCTTGGATTGTCTAATGATGAAATATCCAGAATATTTTTATTAAAGACAGAATTACTTTCGCCTGCATGAAGAAAAAGAGGCATTTTCACCCCATACTTTTTACTGAGTTGATCCAATTTCATCCAGTCTTCCCGGAAAGAATAAATACTGTTTCCGGCGGCCTCGTCGGCTACAAGATCAAACCCCGAGATAATATTCGGCAACTCTTTTTTGAGTTCAAAAGCCGTTTCAAGTTGTTTTTCAACACTTTGAGGATCCAGGAATTTAAAACTTGAATAAATCAATTTCAAACTGAACTCCGGATGATTTTTTTGTACTTCTTTAACCACATCCTGCAAATCAGTGACTGAGGTTTTCAATGGATATTTTCCATGCTGAAAATCGTAGAGCTCATCAAAAATAAATCTGATTTCCAGGTGTTGTACTTTATTGTCTGCCAAATCCAGAAAGCCTTTCTTATAATATTCCTTAAAAAAAGGACGGTAAGGCAGCAGCAAACTGATTCGTTTAAAACGTTTCTCAAATTCAATCCAGTAGTTGGTGTAAGTACATAAATTATCGCGCTTCAAAATAAGAAGCTCCGCCAGCTGCTTCTCGAAAGAGGGGTCCGAAATAAGCTTTTTATCAAGACTTACAAATCCTTTTGGAACCTTCCCTGCTTCAAAAAATGCCAGCTGTCCGAAAATAAACTGGTCATGATCAGGCTGATCATAAACATAGCATTCCTTATACTTTCTTGCTGCTGTAATCACCCATTTTACATCTGTTATCCCGCCACTATGGGTATGCAGCAGACCGCCTTTCGGCATGCTTTGAAAAATCTCAAATAACTGACTGCGTTCTATTAATGGTTTTAATTCATTAAAGGAACTGTTAAACAAAGGTATTTTCTGTTGCTCTGTGTCGGCAAGGAACTGTTTTCGTATCTGAAATAGCTTTTTATCCAGTGCTGTCTCCGCATCCGATAATTTTATGCCGGTATCAAAAGCTAAGGCTTCATTTTCCTGTTTCAATAACGTCCACTTCTGTTCATACGTGGATTGTGCAGCCACTTTATTTTGGAACCCAAAGAAAGGAAATCCAAAAAGTAATATATATGTAAAATGCTTTGTCTTCATATGATTAAGATTTGCTTCGCATCATTGACTATGCTAAACAATTTTTTGAAAAAATAAAGGTTCAAATAAAATTACCATCAAAAATATAACATTTTTTTTGAGTATAAGAGTTTCCACTGAGTAGGATTCCGAATAATTAAAAAAGTAATCCATTATTACAGGAAGTTTATTAGAAGAAAATTAATTAAGACTTCAGTGTATGATTCAAAATATCCTGAACCTTATATTGAAACCGGTATTATTTACTAAAACAAAAAAAACTTCCCGCTTTGTGAGGGAAGTTAAAAGATTTAGGTGTGATGACTGACATCACTAAGATTATCAATTCAAAGGTATGAGATATACATGCAGCCTTTTATGATTTAGATCATAATAATCAGTATTTATTACCAACGTGACAAAGTCTGTTTTCAATAAAGATCATTAAAATGATTAGCGGTCTGTTTACCTATACTCCTGCAAAGCACACTCTTTTACTCTACCGTATTTTTCCACCTATTTTATTTAAAAATTTTAGGGGCAAACTGATACAGAGATCTTCTCCAGGTAAGCCATTCGTGTCGGGTTTCGGGAGATTCGTAAAGAAAATAGGGATACTTGTTTGTTTTTAAAAAATGCGTCAGTTCCTGATTGAACTGTAAAAACCGATCATCTTCCTTTTGCCCGATTCCGATAAAGAAGTAAGGCTTTTTCTTAGATGTCAACAGGTTATTAATGGGAAGTTCCTTAAAAGGTTCGGTCGCTGTTCCTTCATAAATAACCGGGCTGAATACCCCAATGGCCGAAAATAGCTCAGGGTGGCCGGCACCTATAAGCATCGCCTGATAACTTCCCCGGGAAAGTCCCGCAATAGCTTTTTTATGATTGGTTTTATACTTTTTCTCTACGTAAGGAATCAGTTCTCCGGTAACAATCCTGTCAAGATTTTTGGAGGAAAGAACAGTTCTCGGATAATCGTCCGGCATTTTTTCCTGCTCAGGATTCAATGCGACTCCATTATCCATCACCACGATCATTTCTTCTGCCTTTTTTTCTGCAAAAAGATTATCAAGGATGTTTCGGATGTACCCCTGTTTTACCCATCCCGTGATATCTTCTCCGGTTCCGTGGTAAAGATATAAAACGGGTAACTTTTTAGATCCATAACTTGGAGGAAGATATACTTTAAAGTTTCTTTGGCCCTGCGTTATTTCAGAATTCAAACTGTCATCAACTATTTTTCCATGTTTTACATTTTTTTCAAAGAAAAAATCTTCGCCGGAAGGCACTTCCACCCCACTGGTTGGCTGACCATATCCAAAATACAGTTGGGTATTCGGATCATTTCTGCGCTGCCCATCCACCTCAAACCAGTAATAATGAAACCCTATTTCCATGGGGGAAGTGGAGATATTCCAGAAGCCATCCTTATCTTTGGAAGCCGACGACTGCACACTTTTCATCCCGTCACCTCCATCCAGAATTACAGATTTTGCATCGGGAAAGTAAACACGGAATTCTGCTTTTCTTTCAGTATCTATTTTCGGAAATTCTTTTCCCGGTAAAACAGTTGAAGAAGGCTTATAAGTCTGGGAAAAAGCAATGGAAGAACATAAAACGAGAATGGAAGATATTTTTTTGGCGTACTGCATTATTTTAGTTTTAAGATATCATAAAATGGATCGTCTTTCCCGGACGGAAATCCCCATGATCTGTAATATCTGTTATCTTATTTCAATGTAAGAAAAATATTTATTCTTTGCAGTACATTTTGTGAAATATCCCCTGTTTATTGCCATAAACCGTTGATAAGCTCATTACTTGTGGAGGTGGAAAATATATACTACTTTTCCATTGCGCTAAGGATAAGCAAATTACAGACTTTAGCCTGTTTGAAATATTGTTTATTCCAACGTTGCAGATATGATCAACAGGAATAATTTAAATTGATTAGAGATGAGTTTAAAAATATGTTTAGCCAAAAAAGTCCTTATCTTTTATTCGGTTCTGGCTCCGTTCATTATGATTGGCTCACTGTACAATCTTATTGACGGACTCATTTTACAGAAAAGTCCAACCTATCGCATTGGTCTTTTCAGTTTATTCGGATTTGTCATCATGCCCTTTTTACTGATTGTCACGTACATCAAAAACAAATGTGTGATTTCCGGAGATGGAGTGCAAATTGGCAAAATGATGTATCCCTTTTCTGACTATGATTTCAGTATCAGAGAAAAGGAACTTGCTTTTAAGGACAGACCTCTTACTTCTTTATTTAAAAAAAGGTATGACGAACTGGTCATCAAAAGAATCAGCAACAATGAAATAATACTGGAAAAGGATTTAGACGTTTTTGAAAGAGACATTGAAAACATTAAAAATGCGCTGTCTATCAATAAAAACAGATGGAATTAAAATACAACTGCTAAAATACCCCTATCCATTTCCAGATCTGCCTTTATTCAAATTTAAAATTTTGTTTTTAAGTTTTGAAGAAGGATTTTCAATCATCAACCTGTATAGTAAACCTCCGGCAATACATCCTGCCAGACCAATCAGAAGACTGACATTGTCTGAAGTTTCAACTCCCAGTTTTTCCAGAGCATACTGAATCATATGGATGATCCCTTTATGTGAAAGATAAATGGCATAAGAAAGACCTGCCAACTGTGTGGTAATAGTTGATTTTGTTCTGAAAACAAACGAAGATCGGGATATGGCAGACATTAAAATAATTCCATAACTGAATGCCACCCATGTAAATCCATAAACTGAAGCGCCCTCAGTAACCTGATCATTACAGATCCAGAACGAAATGCCCAGAAGAATGGTTCCAGAAACAAAAAGCTTATTTCCATTTTGATGAACGAATCTTTTAAACTGCAATGAATATATCATCAGATAGCCAATGATAACTCCAGCTGCCAGACCGTCCAAACGCGTATGCGTGGGGTAATAGATCTTCATGTACCATGCCTTCCAAAAGCCGTCGCTGTTCATTACCGGAACAATGGAGTTATTCCATATCATGAATCGGGCTGTTACCGAAAATAAAATAAGGAGAAAAGCAAAAAGCACTGTATATCTGAACGTTTTTGTTTTCAGCACCAGCAAAAGCAGGAAAGGCAGGAAAAGGTAAAACTGCTCCTCAATACATAAAGACCAGGCATGTGAAAACGTCCCGCGGTTCATCACATCGAGTCCGTAATTCTGGGTAAAAGAAATAAATTTCCAAAAGGAAGACAGCGATTCCCGCTCCCTGAAAAAAGGAAAAGTAAAATATAGAAAAAGAGTGAAAAAATACGGCGGAATGATCCTGAAGAAACGTTTGGTAAAAAATGTTTTTAAGCTGATACTTCCTGCCTTTTCAATTTCTTTAAATAATTGAGAGGATATCAAAAACCCACTCAGTACAAAAAACAGATCTACCCCCGTCCAGCCGAACCTCCCAATGGCATCAATCCAGGCCGGATGTTTAAAGGCGCGGTAGTGGTACATTAAAACCAGTAAAATGGCAAGAGCACGTAAATGGTCGAGTCCGTAAAGTTTCCCGGTAGAATGATGGTCTGCAGGCATTATTTTTTTCTGCAAAAATGGTAATCCGTGCTGATGTTTCCGATGGGTGATGGCGGAAAGCTATGATCCTGATGCGAACATTATCATCTGTTATCTGAACTGCAATTTCTGTTTTCTGCAACCCTTTCACTTCATTTTATCAAAATAGCGGAAGGTATAACAAAGGATTTTCTATTTTTGAAGGCTATGAAATTAAGATTTGAAAATAATTTGAAGCGGAATATCCTTTTTCAGCTGTTCTTTTGGACCGCTTTATTTTTATTCGGAACTGCCAGAAATTACGGAGCACACGATGACGGAGTTCCTGCAGACGTTATGATTTATAATTTCTGCCATTGGCTGTTTCAGATCGCCGGAGCCAATTTCATCTATTATGTGCTGATCCGGAAGTTTTTTGACCGCAGGAAATATGTCCTGTTTTCATTTTATCTTATCCTAAGTTTATATTTTATTTCTTTAGCCAACCGCATATTCATCATCTATTGTGCTGAACCTTTTTTCGTCAACGAACCGCAGGACAGCCTGTTCAGCATATTTACAGACATCGGTTATCTTTTGACGTGTTATACTTTTCCGATTATCAGCGGGGCCTTTATTTTTATCTCTGTGATGTTTGTGATCCGGTATAAAGATGAAAAAGAAAACACCATACAACTGCAGAAGGAAAAAGCAGAACTGGAACTGAGGTCCCTGAAATCCCAGTTGAATCCCCATTTTCTGTTCAATACCCTGAACAATATCTATTCTCTTTCGATCAGTCATTCGGACAAAACATCGGAATCCATCAGCCGGCTTTCGGATATTTTAGATTACCTATTATACAAAGGCAGCCAAAATGAGGTTCCTGTATCTGAGGAACTTGCCGTGATTGATCATTATATCGCCCTGGAAAGTCTCCGGTACAGCGAAGGAAGACTCACGGTAAGCAGAACTGCTGATTTTTCTTCTGCAGCGACTATTCCTCCCCTTCTTTATCTTACACTGGTTGAAAACGCCTTTAAACATGGTGCAGGCAAAACCAGTGATCATACAGACCTAAAGATTGACATTTCTTCTGACGAACAGTATTCAATTTTCAGGATCGAAAACACTTTCGTAAGCAATGAGGAAAATAATTCTGAAGGAATCGGACTTAAAAATATTGAGAGACAGCTCAAGCTTCGTTATCATGATGATTTTATGCTCAGAGTTTCAAAAGAAAATAATATTTTTAAAGTAGAAATAAAAACACCAGCAGTCTTATGATCAACTGTATTATTGTAGATGACGAACCTTTGGCAGCAGCATTGCTTGAAAAACACATTTCCAGAATCGACCGTTTAAAAGTAGCGGGAAAAGCTGAAAACGCCATCGATGCTTACCAGCTTCTGCGAAAAAGATCAGTAGATTTAATGTTTCTGGATATTCAGATGCCTCATTTGACCGGTATTGATTTTCTAAGATCGTTACCGCAAAAACCACCCACTATTTTTACCACAGCTCACCGCGATTTTGCTCTGGAAGGGTTCGAACTTGAAGTAGTAGATTATCTTTTGAAACCTATTACTTTTGAACGTTTTTTTAAATCTGTAGAACGGGTTTTAAGAAACGAAATTAAAACCTGTGAAGATTTCCTGCTGATCAAAACGGAAGGGATGAACCGTAAAGTTCCCATCCATGAGATTGTCTATATTGAAAGTCAGGGAAATGATATCAGAACAGTTCTGACGGGTAGCGAAAGCCTGCTTTCAAAAGGAAAGATAACAGATCTTGAATCCATTTTATCAGGGAAAGGCTTTATCCGGATTCACCGTTCATTTATCATCAATACCCGGTACGTGACAGCTTTTAATCCTGTTGAATTACAATTGGGAGCATTCATTATTCCGGTTGGAAGAAGTTATAAAAGTGAATTTGATGCTTTTACAACAGCACTTTCTAAAGGTTCTGTAAATTTATAAAAGAATTCCTGCAACATTGCTATTAAAAAAGGGATGTCCTTACTTGCGCTCTACGATATAATACGCCAGCTCAGCATCTGTCCTTTTAAGATTATCCGTACGGCTGAAACCCGCTTTTTCCAGTACTTTCTGCGAGCCGATATTATCTAAATCTGTCACCGCCACAATATCACCGCTTTCTGTATTTAGCAGACAGTATCTCACTAAGGCACGGCTAACTTCCGTCGCGATTCCCCTACCCCAATACTTTTTGTTCAAAGTATATCCAATTTCGATCTGCCCCTCTGCATCAGCAAATTTCCGGGCAAGGCACATGCCTATAAAATCATTGTTTTCAGCATCGAATATTCCAAAACGCCCAAAGGGTCCTTTTGTATAATCTTCCAGAGCTGCGTCGAACATTTCCACATACTGCTCAGGCGAGCGATACGGAAGGTATCGGGTCACCTCTTCGTCTTCAAAAAGGTCACAAAACAAATGCTGTTCGTCAACTGAAAATTGACGGATTATAAAATGCTGATTCTGATGTACAATATGCATATTCAAAAGTTATCATAGTGAAAAAACAAAAGTACACATTATACATTCATCAAAAATAATAAGGTCTGGTATAATTCTTATTTTCAGAAATCCTGCTTCTGACCGTGTGTAAATCTTCCTTATGATTCATTTTTTTTAACCTTTGAGATGTTAATTGACTACCTTTGATTAAGTTAAGAAGCAATACAACAGACTTTCTAAAACTTGAGGCATTAATTAAAATCTTAAATCATGAAGACAATAAAAATAGTTAAACTCTTTTTAATACTCTTATGCTCCTCTTTTGGGACTATCTTTTTCGCACAGTCAAAATCTTACACGCCTGTTTCCAAAGAACTTTATGATACGATCATGAAAAAAGACAGCCTGCTCTTCAGTGCTGCCAACACGGGAAATATTGACCAGCTTAAAACTTTCTTTACTGAAGATCTGGAGTTCTTTCATGATGCGGGAGGTCTGGCCAACTATAAAGAAACAGTAGACAACTTCAGCAGAGTCGCTAAAAACTACAGTTATACCCGAAGAGTTTTGGTTCCGGGATCAGCAGAAGTTTATCCCATTAAAGATTATGGAGCTGTACAAACAGGCCTGCACCAATTTTGCCGCCTGGAAAAAGGGGAACTGATCAACTGCGGTACATTTAAGTTCGTTCATGTCTGGAAAAACACACCTGATGGCTGGAAAATTTCAAGAGTGGTAAGCTATGGACATTAAATTTAAATTAAAAAATTAACTGCAAATCTGAAAACATATTACAGACTGAAAATCAACAAATTAAATCAAAACAAAATTAAAAAAAATGATCATGACAAATAGTGCGTTTTCAGTTGCTGCCTCCGCAAAACTGTACAAATAAATGATTTACAAATACCTACACATATAATGAAATACATAGTATCCGCAGGCCAGCTATTATGGATATTAAAAAAAAGTATTACTTTTGCTTCTACTAATAAAATTGTTTTGAAGCATTTTTATTAGTACTTTTAAAACACAAATTTATAAAATAATTAAAATCCCCTCTACATGAGAAAAATAATTCTACTCATTACATGTATGTTCGGCATTTCAGTTTTCTCACAAATTAAAGTGCTGAAAAACGAAAGTCTGGTGGAAATTGGCAAAGATAATTCCGTAGGTCTATATAAAAAAGAGGATAAGTTTACCATCAACTATCAGGATCTCAATACGAGTAACCTGAATACCATCAGATCATTTTCATTCCAGAATCTGGATGGTGATGTATCGGGTCTTTATAAACTGATCACAGACGGATTTATAACAACTCCTGAAAGCAACATCATTCTGGAGCTTCCCAATGACATCATTGAACTTCACTATGAGAAAAATTATGGACAGCCAACGGTTCAGTTTATTCAGTATATCAATAAAAACCGTAAGTACGTTGGAAAATCACAGTTTTTAAATCAAAAGCAGGTGGAGAAGATTTTCGGAAAGGTAAACGGAAAATCTGCGATGTATGATAAACCCGCCGGAATCAATCATTCCAACACAAAGTCCGGTTCAAACCAGGCTTCAAACGGCACACCAGCTTCAAACGGGAGCAATAAAAATAAAAAATCAAAGAAATAATACTATTATTTTTCAATAATACTGAACTCATTCATCCGAATGAGTTTTTTATTTCTACTTTTGCATAAAGACATTAAGAATTATGCCGCTTCAGATAATCAATTTAACAAAAAAGTTTGGAGAACAAACTGCACTGGACACTATCAATATTTCTATTGATAAAAATGAGATCATTGGTCTTTTGGGCCCAAACGGAGCCGGAAAATCCACGCTGATGAAATCTATTGTCGGAGCACTGAAAATTGACCAGGGCAAAATCATCTTCAACGGAATGGATATTTCCGAAAATGAAATCGAAAGCAAGAAAAAGATAGGGTTTCTTCCCGAAAACAATCCGCTTTATCTGGAAATGTATGTCAGAGAATACCTTCAGTTTGTTGCGAATATCCATAAAATCTCTTCTTCCAGAGTAGATGAAGTCATCGAACTGGTAGGCATTACCCCCGAAAAATCAAAAAAGATCGGACAGCTTTCGAAGGGATATAAACAGAGAGTGGGATTGGCTCAGGCCATTATTCACCAGCCGGACCTTCTTATTCTGGATGAACCGACCAACGGTCTTGATCCCAATCAAATCATTGAGATCAGAAATGTCGTGAAAGAAATCGGACAGCAGAAAACCGTCCTTCTGTCTACACATATTATGCAGGAAGTAGAAGCCTTATGCTCACGGGTCATTCTGATTCATAAGGGAAATATTCTTCAGGACTGCCCTATTGATGAATTTAAAGGTCGATTTAACAGTTTAGAAGAAGCTTTTGCAAGCTACACCGCCGTCTCTTAATTATTTCAATGAAAATTCACATCACTCACGGACAGGGCATTATCAAAGCTCTGTACGATGGTTTTGCCAGCTGCTTAATCATCAGGCGTCCTGTGGCCGTCAACTGGCCGGACTCCCGGGGAAGTGTGGGTGAATATTATGCCGTATCAGAGCTTGCAGAGAAGGAAAAAATAACCTTGGCTGATGGCCTCAACCGTTCCCTTACGAATGGAACAGAAGCTGAAATCATGGCCGGCATTGAAGATTTCCTTACCCTTTTTGAAAATGGGAGCTATCAGGTGAATCTGGGTAAAATACCATTTGATCATTCTAACTTTTACATGAGTGAACCTTTAGCTGCTGACAAAAATTTTCCTGACTGTCAGAAGTTTTCCGGGTGGTTTTACCCTTTTGAAGATTTCAACTATCTGTACACTCTTGAACGTAAAAGTATTAATCCCAAGAGAGTAGATTACTATACTGAGCTGATCAAAAAAGGAGGTCAACCAAAACCTATTATATTTTACAGTCTTTACAACCAGGATCCACAGATGAGCAATGCTTTTGTGCTTGACGGACATCATAAAATTGAGGCTTATAAACGGCTGAAAATGGATATCCCTGCGGTATTCATTTCAAAAGATAATGACAGCTACAGTTCTGCTTCGGAACTTATGCATGGAGCACACTGCATCCTTCATGATTTTGAATTTGACCATTTATTTCAAAACAATGATGAAAATCTGCCCGGCATCAATTTCGTCAATGATGAAGTGCTCACCAATGCCCTGGACAAAATGCTGAAAGAATCAGAAAGAATTGACACCTCCATTATTGAGGTTTTGATCAGGCATCACCAATCAGGATCATCAGAGGAAAGAAGATGGCTGAACAGACGTCTTGATTTTTTAAAAAAAAATATACATCTCAGCTTTTTTAATTTCAGAAAAGGCTTAAATGTCTATATCCCTCAGTATGCTGAAGGCAAAAAAACAAGTGTCTGGTTTCTAAAAACCCTCAGAAATACAATGGAACTGAGTACATGGATCAAAGAAACCGTTTTAAGATAAGTTTCAAATGGCTTCATATTTGATGAGGTTTAGATCCAAACAATAACCCATATTATAATGATCAAAAAAATTGTATTCGCAGCGTTCTGTATCGCTCAGGCTTCTTTAGTTAATGCCGCAGAAAAAACCTCTGTAACAATCAGTACTTCCACTTTATCCAATGAAATACTGCCATTCCAGAAAATACCTAAAACAGTAATTCTTAAAACCAAAAAATTTAAGATCCGAATCGATAAACAGCCTAACGGAAAATACCTTTATCAGTCCTGGGCTGCCAATGCAAAAATTACTTCAAAACCAAGTATGATCATCAGTGATGGTGAACTGATCCCGGATGGCACAGGAGGCAATTACTATTTCAGCTTTGTCAATGAAGGATACAGTTATCAGGTATGGAGAAATTACCTTACTGACTATGGGACTAAATCACCTTATACCTTAAAGGTAAATGATGAAAACGACCATGAAATCGTCCGTCAGGATGCGTTTGTAGTTAAACAGTAATTCCATCAACATATCGAAAAGGTTTCTTTATAATAGAAACTGACACGTACGGTTAAATAACCGCCCGCAGAATTTTATGCCCAAAAATGACGTATAAATCAAAGAATACCAGATCCTGATCACAACATTGTACTCTATCAAATTAATGAAACCTTTTCTGATCTTCTCCGGAATGCTGATGGTATGTTTATCCTGTACTAAAGATAAGCATCCCGATGTTTTAACTTTAAAACAATTAATTGAAAAAGGTGATATTGTTGTGGTTGAAAAAAGAGATTCAACTTTAAGCCATACCATTTCCTTTATAAACGACTCCATCTATCTTTCGAAAAAGCAGCACTTCATTTATCTATCCGGTAAAAGCAGTCATGACAATGTAAAAAAAGAGGCAGATTACGTTATCAAAAACAGTATTGAACTTAAAAATATGATTAACAGGAAAACATATTTTACGGATACCATAGATTCCGGGTCATCTGTGCTTATAGATAATAAAGGTGACCTGTTGATCAACAATACTGTATTTGCCTCTCCCGGCTATTCCACAAGAAAATCTGCAGACAGCAGCAAGGTAAAAGACTACAAAGATATAGAGACGTCTGCAAAAGCCCTTACAATGCTGGATGAATTTGATGAGAGCATCATTTACAAGTGGACAAATACAGGAAAACTAGGGAATCTTCATGATTTATTTTACTTCCAAATTAATGGAACGAAGTTCAAATCTACCACAGAATGTTATTTCATCAGGAATAAGTACTTCTATAATTCTAAATATGGAGTTTTAAAATTTAAGTAAAACACATTAAAATCCGGCTCTCAGAGCACAGACTTTCTGTTTCGTTTTAACCAGGTAATTTAATTACTTAATGAGAAAATAGCTTTCGCAAACAGAATAGGATCAAAAAGGATTAAAAACTAAATGGAATTCGGAATTTTAGGTTCCGGACTGTCTTAAGGCTGTATGGAACCGGCTGGCTTCATAGCTTTCCTGTGCCGCTTTATAACCTATATTAAAAATTTCTTCCAAACGGTCTTTACCCCGCTCGAAAGCTCCGTATGAGGAAAGTTTCTGGGAAGTAATAAACCAGTCGCAGTAATCAAATTTTCCTTTTTCTATTCTGTATGATAGAAGATCGTAGGAACGGGAAACAATAGCTTTAATTGATTTTAAGTCTTTGATATTAATATCATGTGGCGGTGAGACAAAAACACCGATAAGCTTATCACATTCATCTCTGATGATGTCTGCCGGAAAATTGTTGAGCACCCCTCCGTCACAGTACATTTCTTCACCGATGATGTAAGGAGTCGTCACTCCTGGAATAGAACATGAGGCAATGACGGCATCCACTACCTCGAAATTTTCGTCAAAAATTTTCTCTGTTCCGGAAACCAGTTCCGTCGCTACAATTTTCACTTCCTTATTCAGATCCCCCAATTTCATATCATGAAAAATAGGTTTAAGATAATTCCTGAAAATAATGGAAGAAACCAGTCCCGGCTGGTTGAAAGTGAAATGTTTCCAGTTGAAGAAATAAACTGAATTGAAAAAATCCAGAATTTCATCCGGTGTTTTTCCTACTGCATGAAGACATCCCACAATCGATCCTGCACTACAGCAGGACAGCACATCGATGTCTATCTTTTTCTCGTTCAAGAATTTCAACACTCCCGCATGGGCAATTCCTTTGGTACCGCCTCCTGATAAAACCAGCCCTGTTCTCTCAAAATTCATAGAATAAATGTAAGAAAACAGGGCGAGAAAATAAGGTTAAATTTCATAAATCTTATATTTTAGAACTATTCTAACAGATTTGAATGTTGTTTAAAAACAGCAGTTTTCAAAGTATCGAAAAAATTTCACAATATATCGTGTTTTGGATTGTATGAATGCTGATGATTTTGGACATTTACAATTCAAAATACACATGAAGTATGATACAGATAAGAAGGGCATCTATCAGTGATGCCCCATCAATTGCACTGTTGGGAAGAATTACTTTTACCGAAACGTTTTCAGAATATTTTAGAGATCAGAAGGATCTGTTTGATTATTACGAACGTACCTTTGATGTGTCTAAGATAAGAGCCAGCCTTCAGCAAGAAAACAATCAATATTGGATCGCTTTATGGAATGAACTTCCTGTAGGATATGCCAAGCTAAAGATTAATTCCCCTATAGAATCCATTGAAACTGACAATGCTTCGCAGCTGCAGAAAATCTACGTTATGAAAGAATTTTTAGACCAAAAAATTGGCAAACAGCTGATGGATGAACTGATGAATTCTTTCATGGAATCCCATAGAAGTCATTTGTGGCTTTCGGTATTAAAATCCAATACCAGGGCTATCCGGTTTTATGAAAGAACTGGCTTTAAAAAGGCTGGAGAATACCCATTTCAAATTGGAAAAGAATCTTTTGAGTTTTATGTTTTAAGCTTTGAAAAAGAGAAAGATACCATGTGAATCGATTAAAGATAAAGCGGCTAAAAAAATCAGCCTGAAAAATTCCAGGCTGATAGTGATGATTATAGCGATTATTTATTTCAACAGATATTCCTGCATAAATCTGATCACTGCAAGGCGCTGAAAATCTATGTTTTCTTTTTTTCTGAATCCGTGGCCTTCATTTTTAGCTTCCAGATACCATACTGTTTTTCCCTGAGCTTTCAGCTTATCTCTCATCTGAACCGCTTCCGTAACGGGAACTCTGGGGTCATTGGTTCCCTGGATAATAAACATTGGTTTTTTGATCTTGTCAATATTGTTCAGTGGAGCGATCCTGGTAAAGAATTCAGCCATTTTAGGAATTCTTTCATCACCATACTCTACCCTTCTGAGGTCTCTTCTGTATTCTTCCGTGTTTTTCAGGAAGGTATTAAAATCAGAGATTCCCACAATATCTACCGAGCATCTGATCTTATCAGCATATTCATACGCTGTCGCCAATGTCATGAATCCTCCGTAGCTACCGCCCATGATCATAATCCTGTCTTTATCCAGTTCCGGCTGTTTGGCGATCCAATCCAGAAGGCTGCCGATATCTTTCACGGAATTCATTCTTAAATCCCAGTTATCTGCCGCGATGAATGTTTTGCCAAAGCCAGAGGAGCCTCTTACATTAGGATAGATCATCGCAACGCCCATTTCATTGGTAAAGTAGTTGGAAGATCCTATGGAAGAAGCCATAGACTGCCCTTCCGGACCTCCGTGAATGTTAATAATTACGGGTCTTTTTCCTGTAAATTTTGAAGATGCAGGATAATAGAACCCTGAGATCTTCATTTGATCAAAACTATTCCATTCAATCAGCTTTGGAACAGACATATCTGCTGGTTGCATTTCTCCCTGTTCACTTTCTGTCCATCTTTCGATAGTCTGGCTGGCCATATCCATTTTATAGATATCCGAGCCTGAATTGGCTGCTGATCTTGAGAAATAAAGTGATCTTCCGTCATTCGAAAATTTCACACCTCCTATTAATCCAGTTGGAATCTGACTTACAGCCCCGTATTTATTGGTAGCAGTATCCAGAATATAAAGCTTGTTGATTCCACTCTCATTCGTTACAAATGCGATGGTGGACTTGTCTTTGGACAGATCATAGTCTTCTACATTCCACGGAATGGAAGATGTGAGATATTCTGTTTTTTTTGTTTTTAAATTTAAAACAGCCAATCTGCTGAATTCATTGTCACGGTCTGTAACATAGAAAATTTTATCTGGATTTTTACTGAAAGAAGCACCGCTCTGCACTACTCCTTTTTCTTTTCTGTCGGTAATGGGCTCCAGTTTTTTGGTTTCCAGATCGTAGATATACAGATATGAATCGTTGGCAGAAACATATTCAGAGATCAGAAGTTTTTTACCGTCTTCAGAAAGATCTGAAATTCCCCAACCTCCTCCTTTTACTTCCAGAACAAGTCGTGTTTCTTCTGGCTTTAAAGGATTCATGTAATACATATCCCTGTCGCCGCCATTTCTTTTGGTGGATGAAAAATAGAATCCTGAGCCGTCTTTTTTCCATATCACTCCCCCGTTCTGAGATCTTCCTCCATCGGTAAGAAGTTTGGACTCCAGGGTTTTCAGATCCAACTTATAAAGCTGTCCGAATTCATTTCCTCCTGTGTCTTTGGTGTAGATCAGATACTCTCCTTTTACAGGCTCATAAGATGCTGTACTGACCGGTTCATCAAAGAAGGTGAGCTGTTTTCTGGCTCCCATGGGTATCGTGATTTTATGAAGCTGGTTGGTAGATCCAAAACGGGTCACAGCAATGATCTCTTTACCATTAGGGTGAACGCTTGCTATCCCTGCATTTCTGCTTTCAGAATATTTTTTAATTGCCTGGTTCAGGGTCTTGGGAATGGGAAGGATATTCTCTGCAATAAGGTTCTCATTAGGGCTCACAAACTCATTCTTTGTTTGTGCAGAAAACATTCCGGCCAACGAAAAGGCGAGAATAATATATTTGTTTTTCATTCGTTAATTTTTCCCTGAATTTACAAAAAAACCACAGACATTTTTGTCTGTGGTTGTATATAAAGATATTAAGATCTTACTAATTATTGATATACTTTTCAAAGATGGCCGAAAAGTCTTTTTGATTATATTTCTCATAGCTGCTTTTTGACCAGCTGAAAACATATTCATTGACATTTTGTAACTCCTGGCTTTTAGAAACATTTTCCTGTTTTCCTGCAGCAACCGTAGTAATCGCTTTCTGAAGACTTTCAACAGAGAATCCTAAAAGTGACTGATTGTGGTGCACTTCCTGCTGGATCGCCAAAAGAGCTTTGTAAAGATCTTTCAACTGGTCGATCTGTCCTTTGCTCACACTGATCATCAATGGAACATTTCCGATATGAAATGAAATTTCCACATCAAGATCGATCGTTCCCGCAGTTTGCAGTGCTATATTTGAAAAGGGAAACTGGTAGTATTCGTATCTTCTCAAAATCCTCTTTTTGTCGAGAGCACTTGCTCCGTCAATATGAATTAATGCTCTGTTGGTGAAACAGTATTCATCTCTTTTAGATTTGATCAGAAAGAAAATTCTCTCCTGATCTTCTGATAAAATATAATCGTCAGAGTCAACTTTATCATAATCCTGAGACGGAATAATTTTTCCGATATCTCCAAGTCCGAGTGCTTCTGCGGCAAGTTTTTTAAACATCTTTGAATGTATAGGTATTAGTTCAATTGATTTTAGATATGGATCACTTCACCATAAGCTGCTGCTGCTGCTTCCATGATTGCTTCAGAAACCGTTGGGTGAGGGTGGATGGATTTAATGATCTCATGACCTGTTGTTTCCAGTTTTCTGGCAACTACAGCTTCTGCAACCATATCTGTAACTCCTTCTCCAATCATGTGGCAACCTAACCATTCACCATACTTAGCATCAAAAATAACTTTGATAAAACCGTCTGTATTTCCGTTAGCAGTTGCTTTACCACTTGCAGAAAGAGGGAATTTACCTACCTTGATTTCGTATCCCTTTTCTTTAGCCTGCTTTTCTGTAAGACCTACAGATGCTACTTCAGGATGACAGTATGTACATCCAGGGATGTTGCCGTAGTCGATTTTCTCAACGTGCATTCCTTTGATTTTCTCCACACAAGTGATTCCTTCAGCTGAAGCCACGTGTGCTAAAGCCTGGGTAGGAATAATATCTCCGATTGCATAGTAACCAGGAACTGAAGTTTCGTACCATTCGTTTACTAATACTCTTCCTTTATCGGTCTGGATTCCTACTTCTTCCAATCCGATATTTTCGATATTGGCAGCGATACCTACTGCAGAAAGTAGAATATCAGCTTCAAGGGTAATGGTTCCGTTAGCTGTTTTCACAGTAGCTTTTACGCCTTCTCCACTTGTGTCAACGCTTTCTACAGATGCATTGGTCATGATCTCGATTCCAGTCTTTTTAAGAGATTTCTCCAAATGCTTAGAGATTTCTTCGTCTTCTACAGGAACGATATTTGGCATAAATTCTACCACTGTTACTTTCGTTCCCATTGTATTATAGAAATCAGCAAATTCTACTCCGATAGCTCCAGAACCTACAACAATCATAGATTTCGGCTGCTCGGGAAGAGACAATGCCTGTCTGTATCCTATCACTTTTTTACCATCCTGAGGAAGGTTAGGAAGTTCTCTTGAACGTGCTCCTGTTGCGATAATAATGTTTTCTCCTGCATATTCAGTTACTTTACCGTCTTTATCGGTAACAGAAACTTTTTTACCTTTCTGAACTGTAGCTGTCCCAAGAATCACATCGATCTTGTTTTTCTTCATTAGGAATTCGATTCCTTTGCTCATTTTGCTGGCTACGCCACGGCTTCTCTGGATTACGTTTGGAAATTCAAAGCTGGCTTCCACTTTATTCAGACCATAGTCTTCAGCATGGTTGATATAATGAAAAACCTGAGCAGACTTCAGTAAAGCTTTCGTAGGGATACATCCCCAGTTCAGGCAGATACCTCCTAAGTTTTCTTTCTCGATAATTGCAGTTTTGAAACCTAATTGTGCTGCTCTGATCGCAGTAACATAACCTCCAGGACCGCTTCCGATGACAATGATATCGTAGTTCATTATTTTAAAAATTTTTATGCGAATTTAAGGAAAAATATTGGATGTTTTATGCTCTCCCATTTCATATTTCACTGAACACTAACTTCCTTTTGCCAGATGGCAACCCATTCATCGGCTCTGTATATGCTCTTTTAATCTAATCTAAAACTTAAAACCGGAATATAATCCATCTTTATAAAATCACTAATATGTGACATAAGTGTTAAAAAATCCATAATAACCATTTACAAATGAATATTATATATCATTTTTCATATTTTTGTGAAAAATTTAAATCAAATGAAAACAAAGAATTTTATTTCCATTTTAGTTTTGTGGTGTGTGTCTGTTAGTGCCCAAGTTGGTATTAAGACCACCACTCCCAACAGTACTTTAGCAGTGGGCGGATCTCTGGGAGCTGACTACAAGCAAATCACGGCCGCAGCCTACAGCGTCACCGCTACGGATCACTACATCACGTATAACGGAACGGCCAATACCACCTTCACGCTTCCTGCGATCGGAACAGGTACCACAAGCTATACAGGAAGGATTTATAAAATGAAAAACATTTCAGCTTTCAGTATTACCCTGCAGGCCTCAAGCGGAAATACCCTGAGAATCGACAATACACCGGTTGCTTCTTTTGTAATTCCTACCGGTGCTTATGCTGAAGTGGTGAACAACAGCAACACAACGGGAGGCACCTGGGATCTGTCCTTTACCGTACTTCCTAAGCCAAACAATGTAGAAATTTATGGTATGCAGCTGGCGATCCCGCCTCATGCTAACGGAACCGCCCCTGTACCTGACTGGACTAACCATTCTGTAACCACTTATGACAGAGGGACAGGAACGGATGCATGGTGGGTGATCAGCAAAGCATCTACCCCTTATGCTCACACCATTGACTATGCTAATGCAAGCCGCATGATGATCGTATATGAATATCAGGGTCCTGCCTTCAATGTAAGTACCCTATACCCTCTTCTGACAGCAGGTAACAATTCCAGTTTCCCTGATATTTTCACTACTTCTTTCGTGAGCCTTGCCAATGTCGGAGGAAAAACCAGGCTGACCGTTTCTGTCTCCCGTATTGACTTTATCGGAAATAACGGATCCAACAACAGTAACTGGACCGGAACTTTCCTTCTGAATCTGCTGCTGGCAAAGAAATTATATTAATTAAAAACAATAAAGCGGCTACCTCAAACAAGAGACAGCCGCTTTACAGTTTTTGAAAAGGCTTAATTATTTAAGAATTTCTTCGATTCTTTTTTATTTTTACCTGAGTAATTAATAATGAAAGCTCCTTTTGGAAGTTCTTTTTCGATTTGGATTTCATTTGTTTTAGCATTTCCTTTCTGGATAAGTTTTCCGCTAAGGTCATAGATCTGGTAATCTCCAAAAATTGCTTCTCCTGTTAATCTTAAAGTATTTCCTGATTTCAGATAAACAATTTTGGATTCGGATGAAGTATTTCTACTATCAGAAGTTCCTAAAGTTCCTGTTATTCTTACCGCATAGTCTTCTACCTGACCATACTGAAGCTGTGAACATGGAGTCCCGTCAGCAAGTGCAACTCCGTTAAATGTGGCAGCATCCACTGCAACACGCATTCTCAAATAGGTATTGGTAACAGCACCCGCAGGAGGAGTAATTCCGGCTGTGACAATCTTTCCTGACCCTGCTGCTATTGAAGCAGACAGATCATTAACCACCAATTCAGATTCATCAAATGCTCCATTATTGTTATAATCAATCCATACTTTTGTTTTGAACTTATCAGCCTGACCGAAACCATTATCATAAGTAACCTTTAGTGGTGTACTGGAACCGGAAGGAATATCTGTATAATAAGCAGGTCTGATACAGGTAGCGGTAGAATAATCTTCATAAAATTTCGGAGCAGGTTCATCAGAATCATATCCGTTTGTGGTACTGCTTATAGTTCCAAACTGCACTCTGGAAGCTCCAATTCCAAAATTGTTATTAGCCGGATTTACAATTCCACCCGGACTGCACTGTGCAGCCACCACATTAACCGGAGATGGGATAACGGTTGCAGGATCCTGCCCTGCCGTAGAAGTAATCAGGTTCTTTCTGTATTCCATCATCAGCATAATCGCCCGGTCTCTCTGTCCTTCTGTAAATTTACGGTTAGAATTGGTATAATTCATTACGTTATATTGTGTCCCATCATAATTCTGAGTAGTACAGGGATCTGTAGCTGTATTATTTGGAACAGGAACTCCATACATACTTCTTGAAGGAGAAGTATCGCAAACCCTATCACCATCTGTTGCACAGTTATTATTTACAGGGCATGTGGTCTGGCTTGTATAGTTGATTCCCTGAAAAGTATGATACAGTCCGAAAGCATGCCCTAACTCGTGAGTAAGTGTGGTATCATGTTGGTTTTTAAGAGTTGCCACTTTCATAAAACTTTCATAGAAATAATCATAAGATTCCGGGAATCTCGCGTATCCCATAAGGCCACCTGCATTCAGCTGCTGACCATCAAAACCAATGACTACGTAAATATTAAAATATGATGTTTCTGGCCAGTGCGGTGCTAACGTTTTGATCTGGCTGTCACTTGCACCATTACCTGTCGCTGCAGATTTTACTCCTCTTGTATCATATAAAGGAATTGTACTTCCGTTATATCTTACAATACCGGTTGTAGGGGTACAGGTTGGAGATCTTTTAGCCAATACAAGTTTAAAAGGAATTACATTTCCTCCTGCTGCTCCTGCCCCTTCAGGATAGAATCCGTTTCCGTAAGTCGTAGCATACATTTTGTTGGCTCTGTCAATCCAGTTGATCACGTCCTGATCTGTTAAAGCTAAATTTGAATTAGCTGTTGCACTGGACTCAATCACATGAACTACAATTGGAATTTCGAAAGTCTGTCCGGTATAAAGCCCATTCCAGGAAGTAGATCCTCCCACCTTATTAAGAAAAGCCTGCTTGTCCATATTCCTTAACCTCGCTTCCGTTTCTTCCCTTTTTTTCTTTAATTCAGGGAATCTACTGTCCATTTTTTGCATTTCCTCATCAAAACCACAAAAATTTTCCGTGTTTTGAGAAAAAGCATTAAAAAACAACAAAAGAACTAAAATAGTACTAATTTTCTTCATTTTACAATTATTTTCTGGTTAATTTCCCGCAAATATATCGTTTTTTTATCAAAATAATAAAAAACAAAGTAAAAAAAGCAACTCTGAATAATAGATGGAGTTCTTTCAGTAGTGTTATCGCAATCACATCATTAAAATTCTTTATAATTAAACAGTCCTTTTATAGTCTTGCACCCCAAAAATTACATAAAAAAACCTCCAAATCATTGGAGGTATATGCCTAAATATTATTTTTTTCTTTTTTCAGGAGTGCTTTTTGGCTTTCATATTTTTTCTTTAAGGCTTCTTTATGAGCTTTCTTCTGATCTTTGCCAAGCACCGGATTATTTTCAATTCGTTTCTTGTCCTGTTCATATTTTTTCTCAAGCAGGCCCATTTTATCTTCTACCATTCTTTTTCTTTGATCTTTAGAACTTCCGTATTTCTTTTTATAGGCTTCATCGAACACTCTGTTTTCCTGATCCTGCTTTAAGGCCAACTCCTTTTTCAGTCTCGCTTTTTCAGGACCTGATAATCTGGGATTCATATTAATTTTTCTATACTGCTCAGCATATGCTTTATTGATCTGGTCCTGGGTTTTCTGTGCAGAAACAGGAACTGACAAGCTTAAAAAAATGATTGTGGAAATAAAAATTTTATTCATAATAGGTATGTTTTAGAATGGCTTTAAGTAAGGTAATCTCCAATAAAACCAATCAGACTCACTTTAAACATGCAGAATGCATGCCATTACTACTTCCTGTTATCCCTGCTGTGAAGCCAAAAAGTACAATTTAAATCTTAAACAATAATTTAAAAAAAATAAGCAATTTTATTACACCTCTCTACGAAATATAAAATTTTAACATCATATATTTCGGTATTTCTTTTTCTGTAAAAATTATTTTATCAACGGTTACTGATTGTTTAACCGTCCTTAGATTCAATAAAAAATGCCCCCAATTCCTGGAGGCAAAATATATAAAGGATGCTGTTTCTCAAGCATTACATTTTTCGTAAAAGCTTTTTCTGACTTTGATACTTTTCATTAAGAGCTTTAAGCTGATCGCGTTTCATTTTTTTTGTAGCAAGAGGGTGATTCAAAATCAGTTTTTTTTCTGTATTGTATCTCTTGTCAAGCTCCCGTGATTTGATATTGATCAACTCAGTTTTTGTCGGGTGCGGAGGAACGGGCGGACTTTTCTGTGCATGAGCACTGGTCGATAAACCTAATAGCAGTACTGTTGATATCAAAAAATTTCTCATAACATTTACTTTTTATGAATGATTTAATGATTCGTTATGATCACTAAAACTCATTCAGGTTTACATCAATATTACATATATCATACCAGAGTTTTCATTATTCTCAAATTAAAGTACTACTGCAAGATAAAAAAGTTTCTTTTTATCCCGGCGATCTTAGACATTCACATCACTCCTAGTTTTTAAGCAGATCTGACAGCGCATCATCCATAGCAGAGTAAGCAAAATGAAATCCGCTTTTGATTAATTTTTCAGGATATACATTCCTGCTTTTCAGCAAAAGTTCGGTTTCTGTATTTAAAAATATTGAAGCTATTTCCAGCTGCCAGACGGGAGCATTTAATCCAAAAGGAATCTTCAGATGCTTTCTCATCTGCTTCATAAGATCCTCATTTGATAAAGGATTGGGAGCTGTAATATTAATTGGACCTGAGATGTCTTGATGCTCAATGATCCATTCAACCGCTTTGCAGAAATCCTGAATATGTATCCAGCTCACTTTCTGCTGCCCTCTACCCTGCTTTCCACCCAGTCCAAGTTTGGTAATCGTCTTTAATTTTGGAAAAGCGCCACCATGAGTCCCAAGAACAATAGAGGTTCTCAAGGCCACTTTTCTTACCTCCCGACTTTCTCCTGCAAAGAATTCCTTTTCCCAGCTTTTGCAGATATTCATTGAGAAATCATCACCGACAATTCCATTTTCTTCATGATTCAGTTGTGTTTCTGAATGTACATAAATGGTTGCCGAAGCAGCATTCAGCCAGATCTTGGGTTTAACGGCACATTGATCTACAGCCTGCTGAAGTACTTTGGTACTGTCGATCCTTGAGGCATAAATTTCTTTTCTGTTTTTTTCATTATACCTGCAGTCTACAGACTTCCCGGTAAGATTAATCAGCACATCAGCTCCGTCAATGCTCTCCTTCCAGTCTCCTAATGTCTTTGCATTCCAATAAAGGTCAAAGTCACGTTTTGGGTTTCTGGTTAAAATATAAACCTGAGCTCCCTTTTGTTTAAAATATTTCTCCAGGCTTTCACCCAGAAATCCGGTTCCTCCCGCAATTATTATTTTCATTTTGTTTTTATATTATGAGTGATCAACTGTATAATCGGGCTGTAATGTTTCCCGTCAATACATGTTTAATGTTCTACAGGTTTTTCAGATTACATGATATACTTCTTTGTTTTTACTTCAATTTCAGAACCTTCTGCCAGCATTACAGAAATAGGGGTTTGTCCGTTCAGAAATCCAAAGTCTTTTCCATAAAGTCCTTTAAAATCAATATCCAGATGATACTCTTTGACCGGATAATGATCCCATTTTGGATGGCAGACCTCATATTCCGAAGTTTTATTTTCTCTTTTGGTAAAGCCATAATAATGCTCGGTAATGAATTCAAATTCAGAATCATTTTCCATAGGGAGTGTGCTTTTTTCAGCAGTAATTTGAATAGAATGCCAACTTTTGTCTTTCCATGCATATTTCACGTTCAGCTCATCACCACTAACTTCAATCTGACTGTTCATTGGCATTGTTTTATAGTTTTCTTTATAAAATGAGTTCGCCACAAAACTCAGTGCATATTTGGGAACGATCTCCCGGATAAAAACAACACCCCGTTTCCAGATATTCTTTTCTTTCTTTTTAACATAAAATCTTAAATTAACCTCTTCGAAATTCCGGTAAAAAGGAATTGAAAATCCCAGTAACCGAGTATTTAAAAACATAAATCCAACGAGGCTCACGTAACATTTGCCGTGGTAAAAATCGAGTTCAGTTCCTTCAGGAATATATTTTTCCAAAATCTCCGGATCTATTTCGTAATTGATGATGGCGAGTTTTCGCCATTCTGCCTGTAGAAAGTTCATTTTCTGTTATTTTTGTAGTTGATGGACAAGTTTCTCTATGATACAACTTGGCATATTAGGCTGTTTCGAATCAATTCTCCGCTTCTGCAGTTATCTTAATTAACTGATTTCGCTCCAGTAAGAAGTTTTGCATATAATTTTGAAGAAAAACATCATTGAAAAATCGTCCGATCCCCCCTAATGGAGACTCAAATTCAAAGATATCAATCATTAATACTTTATCGTTTTTCTTTTTAAAGATATGTTGATGTTTCATTGTTTTAAAAGCTCCTTTAAGCATTATATCCGTAAATTGGAAAGGCTTTTCCATACTTATAATTTTTGTGGTCAGGTTTTGATAAATGCCTAAATGTCTGGCCCTCCATGTAACTGTTTCATCTTTTTCAATAAGTCCGGATGTCCTTCCTGCAATTGCTTTTTCGTTGGTTTTCCCCGTTGACTTCTGATGCAGATCAATATCTCTTGCCAGATCAAAAACCTTATGAATATCTGCGTTGATGAAGGTCTCTAAATAAATTGCAGCCATCTTTATTCTTTATTCTTTATTCTTTATTCTTTATTCTTTATTCTAAAACGTCTCCTTTTTCTCCAGGTCCGGTAATGCCTTATCAATTCTTTCTGCCAGTTCCGGCAGTTTGATCGTGGGAACTGCTGGAAAAAGATGATGTTCCATGTGATAAAACATACTGAAGGTAATTTTATTTTTCCATGATCCGCGCTGTGTTCTTGCGATACTGGGATTTTCATGGGTATCATGATGGACAGTCCAAACCGCAAAAAATGCCATCAAAAACTCTCCAAACAACATGATGAACATGTGGTACATCAAAAAATGAATCTGGAAATAAAATACCGTGAACATAAACGCTGCAATCGAAATCAGCTCAATCATCATATTCCTTTTATATTGCTTATTGGCTTTTTTAAAAGTAATCCAGTGAATCAGAAACATATGTTTAGGTCCGTACAGGATCGCTTCATACCATTTCATAGAAGCTGATTTCCCTTCGTAATCCTCTTCTGATAGACAGAATTTATGATGCCTGATGTGATTGAATTTTACGGCGTGAATAGATGTCATCATTAAAATACTGTTCAGATACAGGGACAGCCAGGTGAGGGACTTTCCAGTTCCTAAAGCATTATGAAAGCCATTATGGACCTGTCTCAGCGCGGTCAGAAAATAAAATCCTGAAAATGGAAGAGCCAGCCAGTAATATCCGTGATAAGCCAGTACCATCGAAATAAAAAACCATGGCAGACTGATATTATTTTCGATGAGCATTTCTTTAACAGAAAGATTCCTTAGATCTTTCCATTCTACTTTTCTTATAAGTTCAAGATGGTTCATGATTTCAATTTTTTAAAGAGTAAGCCAGATAATAAATGCCAAAGCAGTCATTCTGAAAAGGATCCATGAGATGGTAGGAAGATAGCTTAATTTCAGCAGTTTACATCTTCTCAGGTGTTCAAGAAACATAATCAATACGACTACTCCAAAATAGGTGATATAAAAAACTGGAGTAAAATGAGTGAATAAAGCGGGAATGAGAAGCAAGGTTCCCATGAGAGAAACTGTCATCATATTGCCGAGATAGTCCCAGATTTTCTCTTTCAAATATTTTTTCAGAAATACTACCTGCCAAAGGATCTGGCCAATACATACGGTGAGTTCCCTCAAAAAATTGTGGCTTAAATTAAATCCTAGTTTCCCTGAAAACACACTCAAAATATAAGCTGAAAAAACGACTACCAGAACGATGTATGTTATTCTGTATTTAAAGTTGAAATCAGGAATGCATGCCTGGTCTGTCTTGTCGCCGGCAGATGGAATAATCTGTTTCCGGTTATAAGAAACGAATGAATACAGTTTCTTAAAGAACCAGTAAAGAGGCAGAATTCTGGCCATTTTTTCCATCAGAGGAAAAGAGTTTCCAATGATCAACAGAAGACTGTCCAATCCGTAAACAACTTCATTTTTGTTGTGATCTATTAATGCGATTTCATTTTTCGCACGGACAAAATCGATCATAGATTTATTGACGGCAGACATTTCTGTAAAGGCTTCTCTCCCATTCTCATCAAGCATTCCGCATTTTGTAAAACCTTTAGAATAGATATTACACATTGGACATTCATTGTCGTAGATCAGGGTGTGGTTTTTTAAGGTTTTCATGATGATTTATTTTAAAAAGTTAGAAAATCTCCCCGGGTTCTTTTATTGGAGGATCTGAAAGTGATGTACATCCAGATTTTAAATATCAATGTTTTCATGGTCTGTTAATTTTTCTTTATTCATAGCATGTTTACGGCCTTTCAGGAACAACAGAAGATTGAGGAGCATCATCAGTCCGAGATAAATAGAAAATCCTCCGATCTTTTTACTTAAAGCAACCACCAGTCTTTCTAAAGTTTCAATCTGAAAGAATTCAATGATGCATAAAGCAAATCCAATATTCAGTAGATAAAAACCAATCTTAAAAAGAGAGTTGGTAGCCATTGCGATGTCTTTTTTCTGGTGAAAAATATCGATCATAAATGTCTTTGAATTTTTGAACAGAAACTGTGATACCAGTACGGTAAGAGCAATTACAACCGGTAAATAGATCATGTACGCTGTAAAATTGTACGTCGTGGTTAAAACTGGTGTGGTCATAGCAGTATTATTTTAATGTTAATTTGTTTCTTAAGAAGTAAAGGGCAAAAATGTTTATATAGTGCAGGGCACAAAGAATCATGGTTATAGATCCAATTCGTATGGCTGTGACGGCAATGACTTGCTCCATAGAGTTAACCCGATCCCAAAAAGCCAGATTAACTGCGATATAGCCAAGGTTCAGCAGATAATAACATCCAAGAAGTATCCTGTTGATGGTAAGGCACATGTCCTGATCATGGATAAGATACTCCAGATAAGATTTTCCCGCCTGGAAACATCTCCTTCCAACATCCACGGTCATGTAAGAGCTCACTGTAAGGAAAATAAGGTATGACACTATATTAAACATCTTATAAATATTATATTTTCAGTAATTTTTGAAAATTAAATTCAAATAAAAAAGGATTCAAATCCTCTTCTATTTTAACAGGTTGGTGATCTTACCGACCAGCCAGTGATCATCGCTTTTGATCGCCAGATCCATAATATTATTGATCTTTCCGGTCACAGAACTGAAATCACTCATCAGCTTTATAAATTCTTTGGCTTCTTCAGAATCGTTATCTTCTATATTCTTCAGTTCTTCAAGAAATGAAATAACAGGTTCTATTTCTCTTTTTCTCCGCTCTTTTGTGATCTGTTTGAAGAGGTACCAAACGTCTTTTTCTGCTACGAAATATTCTTTACGGTCCCCTTTGATGAATTCTTTCCTTACAATTCCCCAGTCTATCAAAGCACGGAGATTCATATTGGCATTTCCTCTTGAAATCTCCAGCTGTTCCATCACTTCATCCGTAGAAAGCGGTTTACCGGTAGCCAAAAGCAGTGCATGTACCTGCGCCATCGTACGGTTGATTCCCCAGTTGGTCGCGAATGTTCCCCACGTCTGGATGTACTTTTCTTTTGCTTCTGAAAGTTTCATTTGTTTCTCCATTTCTTAATTCTATAGCAAATGTAATTATATTTTTTGAATTTTCAATAATTTTTGAAAATTAATTTCACTTCAATGCTCCCATAACACATATCTACTTATATAACAGTCATTTAAACACAAAACCATCTGCGTCTTTCATCTTTATTAATTCATTTTATTTTCGTAATACCAAATAGATCAAGGACATCATACCTATACAGAAACTGACCTTCCCACAACCTCAGAAACTGTGGCACAAAAAATGATGGATTTTCCCATATCATATAATCATTGAAAAATGGACACAAAATCAGAACAGCACATTATACAGATGTTTCAAAATCAGAAACAATTCTTTGCAACCCGTGAGACTCAATCGCTTCATTTCAGGATTAAGCAGCTGGAACATTTCAAAAAAGTATTTACAGAACATACCGATGCCCTTTGTGAAGCTTTGTTTACTGATCTGGGAAAGAACAGACAGGAAGCAGAATATGCTGAAATAAAGCTTGTCGTAGACGAATTGGATTATTGTCTGGCTAATCTTGAAACATGGGCAAAACCTATTGAACAACCTACCATTAAGCATTCTTCAGGGAGTGAAATGCTTAGTAAAATTACATTCCAGCCCTATGGTGTCACCTATATTGTAGGTCCTTTCAATTATCCGGTTCAGCTCACGTTCAGTCCTTTAGTGGGAGCGCTAATGGCAGGAAATACAGCGATCATCAAGCCATCAGAAAACACCCCTAATGTCGCCAATGTTATTGAAAAAATTGTAAAAGAGGCATTTCAGCCGGAATATGTAACCGTGATTCAGGGCGCTATAGAAGAAAATACTCTCCTACTGAGTCTGGACTTTGACTATATTTTCTTCACAGGAAGTCCCAATGTAGGAAAGATTGTGATGAAAGCTGCTGCCGAAAAACTGATTCCTCTTACTCTTGAATTGGGAGGTAAATCTCCTACCATCGTTCATAAAGATGCTCATCTGGACAAAACTGTTGAAAGAATTACAAGAGGAAAGTGGATGAACTGCGGGCAAACCTGCGTGGCACCCGACTATATTTATGTCCATGAATCCATCAAAGATGAACTGATTTTAAAACTCAAGGCTTATCTGGATAAAAAGTATCCGGATTCTTCATTGGGAAAGATTGGAAAAATTGTATCCCGGCAGCAGCTCAAGCATCTTGCCGGTTATTTAGAAGCAGCTAAAGATAAAGTAGTTTATGGAGGAACATATGATGTAGAAAGCCGTTATTTTGAAGCCACATTAATGGATAATGTAACATGGGATGATGCTGTGATGCAGCAGGAAATATTTGGCCCGATCCTTCCGTTTTTGACGTATACAGATATCAATGTTGTTTTGGATGAAATTAATGCCCGTCCTAAACCACTTGCTTTATATATATTTTCAGAAGACAGCAATTTTGCTGAAGATGTGTTGAACAGAACCACCAGCGGGGATGCTGAAATCAACAGTACGCTGATCCATGTAGGAGCACATTTTCTGCCTTTTGGAGGAGTTGGAACTTCTGGTATGGGAAAATACCATGGTAAATACAGCTTCGAAACCTTCAGCCACACCAGGTCTGTTCTGGAACTTAAATAATAATCAATAAAGCTGGAGAATAATACAGTTCGTATTTTGTGAGACCAAAAAGCAGCAACAGATATATTTTCTTCATCTTTATTAATAGGTTTAAACATAAAGAAAAAAAGAAATCTCCGGGGAGATTTCTTTTTTTTTTAATATTATTTTGAAATTGCTTTATAGCTTTCGATAAGTCTTACAAATTCAGACCTATAGCCTTCGGTATCGTTTGCTTTCCCCTGTCTTGCCAGGTTTTCAATCTCAGAAAAATCTTTTTTGCGGATCAAATCAGATTTTCGAAGGACGAGCCCAAACCAAGCTACAGATGACGCAAATTTAAAGTCAGAACTTGCTGAAGAGAGTTTTCCGGAAGCGTTTCCAACAACCTGACTAATCTCTTTACTGGCATCTCCATCCGGCTTTTTATACCTGAACTTTACCGTTGCCAGCTCACTTCCAAAATCTCCTGAAGATTCTGTACGGGTATATTTCAGACTGCTGTCGTTCGGAAGAAATTCTGATTTCGTCCCTGCAGGAATGATCTCATATAAAGCCGTTACCGTATGTCCGCTTCCCAATTCTCCCGCATCAATCTTATCATTGGTAAAATCTTCATTCTTCAGTTTCCTGTTTTCGTAACCGATCAAACGGTAAGAACTTACATATTTGGGATTAAATTCAACCTGGATCTTCACATCTTTAGCAATTGCATACATACTTCCTGCAAATTCTTTTCCCAGAAATTTATTGGCTTCCTGAAGGTTATCTATGTACGCATAATTTCCATTGCCTTTATCTGCAAGTGTTTCAAGCATATTATCTTTGTAATTCCCCATTCCGAAGCCAAGACAGGTAAGGAAAACACCGGATTTTCTTTTTTCTTCAATGAGGGCCTGCACATTGGAAGTAGAAGAAGCCCCGACGTTAAAATCTCCATCAGTAGCGATAACAACACGGTTGTTACCACCTTTAATGAAGTTTTCCTGCGCCAGTTTATATGCCAGTTCGATGCCCGCTCCACCAGCTGTACTTCCTCCTGCCTGAAGATTATCCAGAGCAAGCATAATCTTTTCCTTCTCCTGAGCCGAAGTCGGGGTCAGAACCATTCCTGCACTTCCTGCATATACTACAATTCCTACTTTATCCTGCGGTCTGAGCTGGTCCAGCAATACTTTGAAAGAGGATTTCAGAAGAGGAAGTTTATTCGGTGAATCCATCGACCCTGAAACATCAATGAGAAACACAAAATTAGATGCCGGCAGCTTGTCCATAGCGATATTCTTTCCCTGAAGGCCAATCTTCAACAGCTTATGATCCGGATTCCATGGGGCATCGCTGTATTCTGTATTTACTGAAAACGGATCGTTATTTTTAGGTTGGGGATAAGTATATTTAAAATAATTAATCATTTCTTCAATCCTTACCGCATTTTTATCTACAGCCTGCCCGTTATTAATCATTCTTCTGATATTGGAATAGGCAGCATTATCTACATCAATAGAAAAGGTCGACAACGGCTGATTTTTTGTCAGTTCAAAAGGGTTTTCTACAAATTCGTCATATCCCTCATTATCTGAAACCGGGTTAGGTTTATATTGATTAATGGTTTGCTCCATCTTCTCCATTCTTCTTTTTTCCTTTCTGGAAAGTCTTTTCGTCTTCACCACAATTACCCCGTTTACACCTCTGCTTCCATACAATGCAGATGCTCCAGCTCCTTTTACCACTTCCATACTTTCAATCTTTTCAGGATTTAAGGTACTAAAGTAATTCCTTCCCTCAACTTTACCGTTGACAACAATTAGCGGTTCATTCGTACTGTCCAGGCTTTTCATACCTCTTATAACGATTGGATTGTTATTATTTAAATAGCCAATGTTAGGTGTACCAGGTTTATTTGCCATCGCATTCCTATTCCTTCGCTGACTTCCATACGCCTGTATCTGAATGCCTGCTACCCTTCCCGCCAGTGCCTGTGAAACATTACTATTTGAAGCAATATAATTTGGCTGTATAGTACTTGATGCTGACGATTGAGCAGCATTTTTTTTCGTTGCCATCAGACTTGTGACCACTACTTCTTCAATACTTTTTGTTGTTGTGGTATCATCCCACTGTTTTCTTTTTATTTGTGGAGCAGAAATCACAGTTTGATCCTTCTTTTTAATATAATACTCATCCGTTGAGTAGTCGGACCGTTTTAAAGCAAAAATTTCATCGTTCTTCTGAGCAGCTGCAACTCTACCTCTATCCTTGGGAACCTTAGCATCTTCATAGGCCAGATCAGGCAATTTTTGTGACAATTCTGAAGCTTCGATTTCTTTTTCAATCTTAGATCTGACTATACTGTCGGTTGCACGAACACTGTTCTTTTCAGAATGGGTTTCGGTTCTGTTTTTTACGATTAAAGGTTCTGAACTTTCATGAGTTTTATCTTTAGTGATAAAATAAAATGCACCCAATCCAATCATTAAGCTGGCCGCAATTCCATAAGGAAACCAAACAGGCAGTATTCTCTTTTTTTCTTCTTTTTTATCTAATTGTTCTTCAACCTTTGCCCAAACATTATCAAAACCCGGAAAAACAGCCGGCTCTTCTGAAAGCTTGGAAGCATCATTGAATCTTTTATCTATATCTTGATTATTTTCCATTGCACTAAAATTTAAATGTTCTGATTGATCAAAAGTTCCTGTAGTTTTTTCCTTGCAAAATTGAGCTGGGACTTTGAAGTTCCTTCACTGATAGAAAGCATGGTCGCAATTTCTTTATGCGGATATCCCTCAATCGCAAACAGATTGAAGATCGCTCTGCAGCCTTCAGGAAGGAAATTCAGCAGACTCAGAATGTCTTTCTCAAACGAAATGCTTTCCGATAATGTGCCGGATGATTCTACAAAACTGTCATCCATGGAGACGAATTCTGCTTTCGTTGCTCTCAGTTTCTGCAGACATTCATTAACGGCAATTTTTCTTGCCCATCCTTCAAAAGTGTCGAGGTTCTGGAGTTGGGTGATCTTCGTGAATATTTTATAGAAAGTATCGGCCAATACTTCTTCAATATCTTCATCATTTTTAAGATAGCGTCTGCAGACTGAGTACAGCTTGCCCGCCATTTTCTCGTAGACTCTCCGCTGGGCACTTCGGCTGCTACGCTGGCATTCTATTAGTAATTCTCTTTCCATAGTCAGGCTTTATTCTCTTATAGATGCATTATTTTTTAAATAGGTTGGAAACATTTATTATTTTTTCGAAAAAAAATTCAAAAATATTTCACTTGACAATCAGCGAATTGGTGCTCTGCGCTTCATTTTCTTTGTTTTTTTTCATTTTCAAATTTAACTTTTCCCTTTGTAACAAATCTTTACTATGAACGACTATTCATATAAATAATCTTTTTATAGTAATGAAAAATACCAAAATTGCCTCATTACTTTTTGTTTTGTCTGCAGGAAGTATGATGTTTGCCCAAGATGACTTGATCAACAAATTAAAAAACAATCAATCACAAAATGCTAATTTTCAGTTCACAACATTGAAAGATGTGGGTGCAACTTCAGTAAAAAATCAGGGTTCATCTGGAACGTGCTGGAGCTATTCAGGGAATTCTTTCCTTGAATCTGAAATGCAGAGAATGGGTAAAAAACCTGTAGATCTTGCAGAAATTTTTACAGCAAGAAATTCTTACCACGATAAGGCTAAGTTATATGTCCTTAACAGCGGAGCCATCAGCTGGGGTGACGGAGGGGAACTGCATGATGTAATCAATATGTATAAAAAGTACGGTGCAGTACCTCAGGATGTCTATACGGGACTACAATCAGGACAGACCCTTAATAACTTTAAGGAAATGCAGGGGAAATTAAAACCGGTTCTTGACAGTCTTGTTCAGGCAGGTTCAAAATCAAAACTTTCAGATAACTGGATGGACTCTGTAGATGCTATTCTTGATCAATACTTAGGAAAAGTTCCTGCTAACTTTACTTATGAAGGGAAAAATTACACCCCTAAAACATTTGCTAAAGAAGTTGTAGGAATCAATCCTGAAGATTACATCGAAATATCTTCTTATAAAGATTATCCTTACTATCAAAAGTTTGTCGTTCCAATTCCTGATAACTGGAGTCATGATTCTGACTGGAATGTTCCGATGAAAGATTTAACAGCTATTGTTGACAATGCGGTAAACAAAGGATATTCTGTAGGATGGGCAACAGATGTTTCAGAGCCTTATTTCTCTTACAAAAATGGTGTGGCTTATGTTCCGGATATGGATCTGAATCAGATCACTGCAGAAAACAAGCAGACTTTGTTCACTGAACCTAAAAAAGACAAAACCATCACAGAAGATATGCGTCAGAAAGCACTTAACAATCTTTCTACAACCGATGACCATGGTATGCATATCGTAGGACTGGCAAAAGATCAGACTGGAAAAGAATATTATATGGTTAAAAATTCATGGGGTGTAACCAATGACTTCCAAGGTTACCTATATGTAACAAGACCGTATGTAGAATACAAATCAACAGCTATTCTGATTCATAAGAATGCAGTGCCTAAAAGCATCCTTAAGCAGTTAAAGCCTACTAAAAATATTGGTTTATAATACAAAATCACTGTTACCGTTCATCCGGTAATTTTAGATATTTAAATCTGTTAAAAACCGCGCTCCAAAGTTTTTGGAGCGCGGTTATTTTTATTTGACATACTATTTTTATATAAATTATTTCGCTATTTAGTGAAAATATCATATTTTTAATCAACAACAAATTATCACATATGAAAAATTTAAGAAAACTGGTAAAATCAGATTTAAAGAAGATTAATGGAGGAAATGCACCGGAATGTCCGGAAGGAACAACAGCCTGCTACCATCGTCCTCAAAACGGTATTCCAAGCCACTGGACCTGTGAACCAGGTGTAGGATGCCCTAAATAAAATAAAACCCGCTTTCAGAAATTCTGAAAGTGGGTTTCTTTAAAAAAATAATTAGGTAGAAAATTAAATATAAATAAGTGAATTGTCAATGTATTTACAACGCTGCACCAACTGGTCACGAAGTAGATTCACAATCCATAATTGTCTTTTAGTACAATACCCCTAAACTTTCAGCTGAAAAATTTAAAAGCTCATCTGTATGACCTTCTTTTACTTTTTTTACCCATTCAGGGTCTTGTAAAAGTGCACGGCCAACAGCCACAAGATCAAAATCTCCTCTTTCCAATCTTCTGATTAATTCAGACAAATCAGCTTTTTCAGATCCCTGTCCGGCAAATGAACCCATAAAGTCTCCTTCCAGTCCTACAGAACCCACCGTAATTGTTGGCTGCCCCGTAATTTTCTTGGCCCAACCTGCAAAATTCAAATCAGAACCTTCAAATTCAGGCTCCCAAAAACGACGTTGTGAACAGTGGAAAATATCTACTCCAGCCTCCTTTAAAGGTAACAGCCATTCTTCCATTTCAGAAGGAGTAGCCGCCAATCTGGATTTATAATCCTGCTGCTTCCATTGAGAAAGACGGATAATAATGGTGAAATCCTCTCCTACTGCAGCTCTGATAGCTTTAACAATATCAACAGCAAATTTGCTTCTCTCTTTTAATGTTTTTCCCCCATACTCATCGGTTCTTGTATTCGTTACTTCCCAGAAAAACTGGTCGATCAGATACCCGTGAGCTCCATGAATCTCGACAACATCAAATCCTAAATCTTTCGCTGATTTGGCAGAAGCTGCAAACTGTGCAATCGTATCCTGAATATCTTCCAATGTCATGGCAGAAGCTTTCTCCATATCAACCAATGGATAGTCTTCCGAACTTCTTGTATCTCCTACATGCCAGATCTGAGGTCCCATTTTCCCACCATTCTGGTGAACAGCATTAATCACGTTTTTCCATCCTGCCAAGGCTTCATTTCCATAGAAATCAGGAATATTCTGTACATTTTTTGAAGCCGGTCTGTTAATTACAGTTCCTTCTGAAAGAATTAATCCAACATCTGAAGCTGCTCTTCTTGCATAATATTCTGCAATATTTTGGGTTGGAACTCCATTATCAGATTGTGCTCTTGTCATAGGAGCCATTACGATTCTATTTTTAAGTTCCAGATTTTTGTAAACAAATGGTTTAAATAATGATTCTGTGCTCATTTTTAAATTGGTATTTTATAATTGTTACACAAAGTAACTAATAATAGTTCACATTTGTATCTTATAAAGAAAAAAAGTGGTAACTTCGCAGTAACTTACATTAGTAACTTAAAAGTAACGCATGGTAAAGAATGAATTGATGAAATACAGCTGCCCTTTGGGCAAGGCTATGTCTGCATTGGGAAGCAAGTGGAAGCCAATCATTGTGTTGGTTATTAAAGACCGTAAACTCCGTTTTGGAGAACTTGCTGTACGAATTAATGTGATCTCCAGAAAAGTTCTTACCGATCAGTTGAGAGAAATGCAGACTGATGGATTGATCATCAGAGAGGAATTTAAAGAACTCCCTCCAAGGGTTGAATATTCATTAACAGAAAAGGGATTGGCACTGCTGCCGATTTTATATTTGCTGGAGGAATGGGAAGCTAAATTTGATAATAAGGAAGTGCAGCATGATAATGATTGTAATTTGATTGATAAGAAAATGAAAAAGGTTATTGAAGCTTAATATTGATATTTTTATCATTTAAAATTAATTACTTGCGATTCTATTTCTGTACTCCATAATAGGTTTTTCTATGAGCTGATAAGAAATAGCAGCAGTGATAAATGACAAAATAAAGAAAATAATAAACTTTAAAGATCCCGGAATGAAATTAAAATATGAAATTTCTAAAATTCTGTAAACCAACCAATGGGTTAGATATAGTGAATAAGAAATCTTACTGATGAAAGTAACAGATTTTATTATCAACGGATTATCAGATACATACCCTTGAAAAAAAGGAAATAATATAGCAATTCCGATTCCCAAAACAGAAAAATAAGTTGTATTGAAATACTGCATATCAATAAATTGACCTTTAAAAACCATGTATTGGTTAAAAGATAAAATACTGATACCTGCTATTAATAATACGTACTTTTTTGAGAAAATTTCATTTTTAAAATATTCAAATCCATAAGCTGCCAAAATCCCGTAAGCAATAGAATCCAGACGGAAAAACGCGATCTTTCTAATTCCTTCATAAAAGGTAAAGTCATACTCCGGAAAAGCTAGAAGTCTCATTAGTGAAAAGTAGAAAATAAATACAAAAATTCCGATTCCAAATAATTTTTTACCGGATATTTCGGGATTCATTTTTTTTATCATAAAAAGAATAGCCGGAAATAATACATAAAACCATTCTTCAATACTCAAACTCCATGAAACTCCAAAAAATGTAGACTGATGTTGAAAAAAATTCTGAATGAAAAATAAATATTTCCATACACTAAAATCACCATTTTTCACCGGATCAAGAAAGTAATTTCCAACCGCATATACGACTAGCATTACAAAATACAAAGGTAATGTACGAAGCCAACGCCTAATCAGAAACTTCTTCAGTTCCTTTTTTATATTATCCGAATTAAAAACATTAATCAATAATTTCCCGATAAGAACACCACTTAGAATAAAGAAAAGTTCCACACCAAAAAAACCGCTGAAAAAAGAGTAAAAAAATGACTTAGTCCCAGAATATACGTACCCTAGCACATGGCCAATCATAACCAGCAAAATGGCTATTCCACGAATAACATCATACCCGAAAATTCTTTTCATCACATTGTTTTAATAAATTTAAATAAAAAAACCGCTTTCTTTTGAAGGCGGTTTCATTTTATTTAAAATCCCAATTAAAATATAGCAGGATATTTCTGAGGATTTATATTTATTTCTCCATTATCAACATAGTGGCAAAAGGAGTGATTTTTTGGTTAGAAATTACACTTAAACCTGCGCTTGAAATAGCTTTCTTCCATTGTTTCTGACTTAGGAAATGAAATGCTCCGATATTAAAGAAAATAAAATTGGTTACATCTCTAAATTGCTCTGAGACAATTATTAAACCATCATTTTTCAAAACCCTTTTCGCTTCTTTAAAAAACAAAACGCGCTGCTCATGATCTAAAATCTCATGAAGTGCAGTTATCGCAAGAATAACATCCTGAGATTGATCTTCGAAAGGCAATTGACTGGGAACTATCTTTATTTCTTTAGGATTGGGTGGAAATACTTTTTTTGAAGTTTCAATTCCCTTTTCATGCTCGTGCCTGTTTCCAAAAATATCACAGACTGTCAAATTTAAGTTTGGGTATTTCTCTTCTAATCCTTTTGATAAAGGATCAAAACTGGCATGAACCAGAATTGCATTTTCGATTTTTTTAAAATCCACAACTCCTTTTAAGTTTTTTAATTCATACAAATCCGATTGGTCATAAAGAACATAGGATGCGGCAAGTGAAGCTATTATATTCAAAATAATAAGACCACTTAAAATTCTTAATAATAAAACAGCAGAGCCTGAATTTATCCAAAATGACAATACGAAAAGTAGAACTGAAACGATAAGTCCAAGGACTATTTTTTGATAATTAAAAAGGATGACAAGTTTGGTAATTTTCATGTATCTGTAGTTTTTAAGATATTTTGGACAGGCTTTCAAATTTATAAATTTTACAATGAAAAAACCGCTTCCTAAAAAAGAAAGCGGTTTCGTTTTATTAAAAATCCCAATTAAAATATCGCAGGATATTTCTGAGGGTTTGTTTCGTTGAACATTGCGTAGATCTTTTCAACCATATCATCAGAAGATGGCTTGCTGAAATAATCTCCGTCACTTGCATAAGCAGGTCTGTGGTCGTTAGCAGCAATCGTTAATGGATCTGAATCCAGATATCTGAATGCTTTCTGCTTCTCAAGAATCTGCTGAAGAATAAATGCCGAAGTACCTCCTTCCACATCTTCGTCGATCACAACCAATCGGTTGGTTCTCTTAACGCTTTCAGCAATTTCATTTGTTAAATCGAAAGGAATTAAAGACTGTACATCAATAACTTCTGCAGAGATTCCAAGTTTCTCCAACTCGTCTGCTGCATCCATTACAATTCTCCATGTCGATCCATAAGTTACCAGAGTAACATCTTTTCCTTCTTTGGTTACTTCAATTTTCCCGACAGGAACTGTGAAATCACCTAAGTTATCAGGTTGTTTTTCTTTTAATCTGTATCCGTTCAGACATTCAACAATCACAGCAGGATCATCACTCTGAAGCATGGTATTATAGAATCCGGCAGCTTTCGTCAGGTTTCTTGGTACCAATACCAAAATCCCTTTTGAAAGGTTTAGAATTCCCGCCATTGGAGAACCTGAATGCCAAACACCTTCCAGTCTGTGACCTCTTGTTCTGATGATTACAGGAGCTTTCTGACCTCCTTTTGTCCTGTACTGAACCGTTGCCAGATCATCACTCATTCCCTGTAAACAGTATAAGATATAATCCAGATACTGGATCTCAGCGATAGGTCTCAAACCTCTCATCGCCATACCAATACCCTGACCAAGAATAGTAGCTTCACGGATTCCCGTATCTGCAACACGTACTTCGCCATATTTTTCCTGCATTCCTTCCAGTCCCTGGTTAACGTCACCGATATTTCCGGCATCTTCACCAAATACTAAAGTTTCAGGATATTTCTCGAAAATTTTATCAAAATTATTTCTTACCACAACTCTACCGTCTACATCTTCTGAACTGTCAGAATAAACAGGTTTGATTTCTTTCACATTTTCAGCTTTCCACTGAGACTGTGAATACAGGTGGGAAGAATAGTTGTCTTTTTCCACTTCAAAAACTTCACTATACTTCTGCATCAACTGAGTTCTTTCTGTAGAAGAAGTTCCTCTTGTTGCCAGTAAAGCTTTTCTTGTCAGGTGGAAGATATCTTTTTTAGCCTTAGAAACAAGTTTGTTAAACTGCGCAATATAGTTTTCAATTTCAGTATTCTGTCCTTTAAGGTTTTCAACCAGCGGAAGTACAGACTGAATTAAATCCGTAATAGTCTTCTGGTAATTTTCCCAGGCATTTTTCTGACCTGCTTTGACAATTTTTTTGGCTTCATCATCTATCGCATCAAGTTCTTCAACAGATGCAATAATTTCTTCTTTCCCTTCAATTTCAATTGAATAATTCAATACCCACTCTCTGAATTTCACCAATCCGTCAAATTGAGATTCCCAGGAAAGACGCTCTTCATTTTTATATCTCTCGTGAGACCCGGAAGTAGAGTGACCTTGAGGCTGTGTAACTTCAATCACGTGTACTACCACAGGAACGCTCTCTACTCTTGCAAACTGCTCTGCTCTCGCATAGGCATCTAATAAAGCAGGATAATCCCAGGCTTTCACCTGAATGATTTCGCACCCCTGGTTTTCCCCTTCTTTTCTTTGGAAACCGCTTAACATTTCAGCAATGTCAGCTTTAGCTCTCTGATTTTTGGTTGGAACTGAAATTCCATAACCGTCATCCCAGATGGATACAATCATAGGAACCTGAAGCGCACAAGCTGCATTCAATGTTTCCCAGAAATGTCCTTCTGCTGTAGAAGCGTCTCCAATGGTACCAAAAGCAATCTCGTTACCTTCGTTTGAGAACTTTTCAGAACCATCAAATTTTACACTTTTATAAATTTTAGAAGCCTGAGCCAATCCTAATAATCTAGGCATCTGACCTGCTGTAGGAGAAATATCAGAAGAGATATTTTTTTGTGCTGTAAGATCTTTCCAGCTTCCGTCTTCATTTAAACTTCTTGTGGCAAAATGCCCGTTCATTTGTCTTCCTGCTGATGCCGGCTCTCTTTCAACGCTCGTATCTGCATAAAGCTGTGCGAAAAAGCTTTCAACCGTTAAAGCATCTACTGCTAGTGCAAAAGTCTGATCTCTGTAATACCCCGAACGGAAGTCACCATTTCTGAAAACTTTCGCCATCGCCAGCTGAGGAAGTTCTTTTCCGTCCCCAAAAATTCCAAATTTAGCTTTTCCTGTAAGTACTTCTCTTCTTCCAAGATAAGACATCTCGCGCGATATCCTTCCTAACCTGTAATCTTCAAGTATCTGATTTTTAAAATCCTGGAAAGAAATTTGCTGTGTTTCAATATAGGTTGTCTGCATAGCTAGATATAAAAGTTTTTTATTCTTCAAGTATGGCGCTAATATACAATTTTTAAATTAATTTTAATTTTCAATAATCTTTTTTAAAAATTTGATAATAAAAAAATTGTGTTTTATATTGTAAAAAATTGTAAATGATGGAAAAAAAGTCCCCGCATATCCTGAATGCATCGAGTAATCTTTTAGGTTTTTCCCTGATAATCATCACTTCACTGAAGATCACTAAAATCAGTGCTCATACCCATCTGGATGAATTTGCCGGCTTGTCGTGCCTGTTGTTTGCGTGCAGCTGTTTCTTTTCATTTCTTGCGATCAGAACAAAAAATGAAAAGCGGGAAACGAAATTTGAGACTATTGCGGATTATTTATTTTTAACCGCCTTATTTTGTATAGTTCTAGCTGTAATAATTGTGACCGTTAAAATAATTTAGTTTAAAATTTTCTTTCAATTACGTAATCAAGCATCAGAAGTAACGATTTTTTAGGTTCAGAATCCGGAAATTCATTCAGGATATCTTTTGCTTTCTGCTGAAAGTTCTTCATTTCTCTCACAGCATAATCCATACCCCCGGAACTTTTAACAAATTCTATAAGCTCTTTGACCCGTTTTGGGTCATTATTATACCGTTTGATGGTGTTGAAATAATATTTTCTGTCTTTTTCAGTAGCACTCTTCAATGTATAAATTAAAGGAAGCGTCATTTTCTGCTCTTTAATATCGATACCAACAGGTTTTCCGATAACATTTGAGCTTAAATAGTCGAATAGGTCATCTTTGATCTGAAATGCCATTCCGGTATAGGTCCCGAAATTCATCATTTTTTTTGCAAGAACTTCATCCGCATTATTGGAAAGAACCCCTATCTCACAACAAGCGGCAATCAGTGTCGCTGTTTTCTGACGGATAATTTCATAATAAACATCTTCTGTAATATCAAGCTTTCTGGCCTTTTCCAGCTGTAGAAGCTCCCCTTCAGACATTTCACGGATTGTTCTGGAAATCACACCCAGAAGATCATAGTCTTTATGATCTGTAGAAAGTAATACTGATTTTGACAAAAGGTAATCTCCTACCAGAACCGCAATCTTATTCTTCCACAGGGCATTAATAGAAAAGAAATTACGTCGTTTAAAGCTTTCATCAACGACATCATCGTGCACAAGAGTAGCTGTATGGATCAGTTCTATCATAGAAGCTCCACGGTAGGTTTTTTCGGTCACTTCACCTACTAGTTTTGCACACAGGAATACGAACATTGGCCGCATCTGCTTACCTTTTGTGGTGACAATAAAGCGGGTTACTTTATCTAACAAAGGTACTTTACTCTGCATGGATTCATAAAACTTCTGTTCGAAAAGTTTCATTTCCTCATTGATCGGTCGCTTGATTTCTTCTACGATGTTCACTACTATTTAATAAAGTATTTATTTTCAACCATGTAGACACATAGAGAATATATGATTTAAACCTATCCTGTGTACTTTCTGGAGATTTTCAATTAGCAAATATATGAAAACTAATCAATTATTATTTGATGCATTCTTATCTAAAATTAACATTTATCTCTTATCTGTAGTATTTTTTATCCGAACCTGTTTTTAAAACAAAAAAACAGCCCCTGCCAATGGCAGGGGCTTTATATTGAAAGCAAATAATTTCTTAGTCAATAATTATTGGCGGACAATATGATGAGTTGATAGGTCTGCAAGCACTTCCTGCACAACACCAGCCTTCTCCACATGGTTCTCCACCGCCACAGTATTTAAGTCCTCCTTTAATAGTTTTTAAATTTTCACGTGACATTTTCTTTAAATTTTTCATAAGTTTTAATTTTATAATTGTGTCACTAATATATGAATAATTCTAAACATACAATACTTTTACCTCAATATTTTCATTAAAATTTTAAATTAAATATATTATTATCAATCAAATACAGGATTTCACTTCATTTTACAATAATTATTTTTAAAGAAACTATTGTTGTATTCAGATACAAGATGATTACTCTTTGAATTCTTCTTTTGGGATAAAATACAATGCAGGCTTTGCTCCTCCCAACCTTGATCTGAATTTTTCTCCTGAGATATAAATCCCTGTTTCATTAACGGCAATACCTTCAATCTGTCCGATCGAGAGAGCGCTGCCCAGATAGTAATGCTTTGGAGTATCTTTAAAAAAGATTCCCGGTTCTGTTTCTTTAAACACATTCAGGAATACTTCTGTTTTCTTGGTATATCCTATCAAATAAAGCTTTTTGTCAAAATACGCTGCATCTGTTACGACAAAGTTGGTTTTGTAGGATTCCACTTTTTCTGCCTTCTGTTTCTCAGAGGTCGCAGGATCGATGATGTAATGAGATGTTGATTTTGATTTCCATTCCTTAGTAAACAGGTGCAGTTTTCCATTGAGGTACATCATGGCTTCTGCATCAAAATCGTTGTTGGTATATTTTGGAATAAATTCAGTCTGTTCAGGATAATAAAACGAAATCTTTGCAATTGAATCATTCTTTGGTTCACCATTCTGAAAAGGCAGTCTGTAAATTTCAAGATCTCTTCTCGTTCCACCGTTATTTCCAAAATCTCCAATATAGAAATTCTTTCCGTCGTTAGTCAGAGCTTCCCAATCCTTATTTTTAGCATTAATTGTTAACGTATTTTTGATAGTGCCTGAAGTCTTATCAAGTTCAAAAAGTTCCGGAGCATTACCACTGTCATTGAAAGTATATAATTTTCCATTCAAAATGCTCAGCCCTGATGTTTCCTGAATCCTGTCATCCAAATAGGCAACCCTGAATTTTCTTATTTTCAAAAAGTCAGTCTGTTGTGAAAATGACAGTTGAAAAATAATAACTGCAGAGAGAAGAAAGAATTTTTTCATAGGGTAAAAATAAGGGTTTATAAGTAATTGGAAAAAGACCTGTCCAAAATATTGAAAGCTTTTAATATTGTTTTTTCTCCTTCTCAGACTTTATTCTTTACCTCTATTTGATCCTTAGGTGGAATCATGCTGATTTCATTTTTTCTTTCTGACCCTGTCTTTTTGCCTGTTTCTTTAAATAGTCTTTCTGGTACTGCCTTACTGTTTTTCCGGTCCCATCGTGCCTCCATCCCGGTGAATTGAAAATATAATTTACCCGGTCTGAGATCTTCAGTCCCGGTTGTCTGAGGTCTTTCCATATCTTTCTCCATTCATAAAAAAGAACTGTATCAGGTTTATTATCCGGCATTTTTGGGTAGATTCCATACTTTATAGGAACATTTGGGTCTTCCTTTTCGAAGGTTCCGAAGATCTTATCCCAGATGATCAGGCACATGCCCATATTCCTGTCCAGATATTTGATGTTGCAGGCGTGGTGTACTCTATGATGTGAAGGTGTTACCAGAATATATTCCAAAATCCCCATCGTTTTAACCGTCTGTGTATGCACCCAGGTTCCATACACCTGCCCTATCGCATAAACGACCATGATATGCCATGGATTAAAGCCTAAAAATGCCAAAGGAGAAAAATAAAGATATCTGTAAAGCGGCTGCAGGACAGGACTTCTAAAGCCTGTTGTAAGATTGAAATATTCTGAATTATGGTGGGTAATATGAACTGCCCAGAATGCTCTGGAATGGTGATCTACATAATGCAGTACGTAATAGGCAAAGTCTGTAATGATAAAGCAGATCAGCCAGTACCAAACGGTAAAATCCCAGGTGACTATTTTGTGATTGTAAAAGAAAAACATGACTCCCATGGCAAAAGCCTTCATGATCAGATCCAGACCGAAGTTCATTAATGCAAGATACACGCTCGTTGCAACATCCTTTCCGTTATACAGCTTAGCTTCAGAAACATGGCTGTATATCATTTCTGCTAAAATAACTGTGGCATGAAGCGGAATTGACCATGCATAGACATTTTCAAGCCCGTCTTCGCCTGTGAAGAAGTCCAACATCCCTTATTACTTTATGTAAAGGTAGGGGTTTAGGAAATTTTTAAGAAAAGTTTTGAATTTTTTAAGGAAATTTTAATCAGTCGCTTTATTGGCAAGCTGTCCGCAGGCTGCATCGATGTCACCACCACGGCTTTTTCTGATCATCACTGTAATCCCGGCATTTTCAAGCTGGCGTACATAATTATCTTCCGCCTTCTTGTTGCACTGATCATATTTTCCGTCTCCAATAGGGTTATACTGGATCAGATTCACTTTAGAAGGAACCTGTCTGCAGTACCTGATAAGGGCCTTGATATCTTCATCACCATCATTGATCCCTTTCCATACACAGTATTCGAAAGTGATCACAGACCCTGTTTTCTGATACCAGTACTGAAGTGCGTCCATGATATCTGTTAATGGGAATTTATCCGAGAAAGGCATGATCTCGTTACGCTTGACTTCAATAGCAGAGTGAAGTGAAAGTGCCAGTTTTACGCGAAGTTCATCATCCGCAAGCATTTTGATCATCTTAGGAATTCCGGATGTAGAAACAGTAATTCTTCTTGGAGACATTCCCAAACCTTCCGGCTGGGTTATCTTTCTGATGGCTTCCACTACATTTTTGTAATTCATCATCGGCTCCCCCATTCCCATAAAAACGATATTGGAAAGCGGTCTGTTAAAATACATTTTACTTTGGCTGTCAATCAGGGCAACCTGGTCAACGATCTCCGCTACTTCAAGGTTTCTCATTCTTTTGAGCCTTGCTGTTGCACAGAATTCACAATTTAACGAACATCCTACCTGTGAAGAAACGCATGCTGTAGTTCTTGTCTCTGTAGGAATAAGAACGGATTCTACCAACAGTCCGTCGTGAAGTTTCACCCCATTTTTAATGGTTCCGTCTGTACTTTTCTGCAGTTGATCCACAGACACGGGATTAATGGTGTATTCTTCAGCAATCTTTTCACGTAGAGATTTTGAAAGATTCGTCATTTCATCAATCGAATGGAGATTTTTACTCCATAACCAGTCATAAACCTGCTTGGCACGAAAGGGTTTTTCACCTAAAGTTGCAAAGTAGTCTTTAAGTTGGTCTAATGATAAAATTCTGATATCCTTCAAAGTAGTATTGATTTTAAATTATAAATTTTAGATTAAAATCCTTTCCAGAAGTTGGGACCTAATCTAAAATTTATAATCTATAATTGAAAATTAAATTAATTACAAAATAAGCATTGCGTCACCGTAAGAATAGAATTTGTACTTTTCTTTTACGGCTTCTTCATATGCATGCATGATAAAATCTTTTCCTGCAAAAGCAGCAATCATCATCAATAATGTTGATTTTGGTGTGTGGAAATTGGTAATCATTGCATTCGCAACTCCAAAATCATGAGGCGGATAAATAAATTTGTTTGTCCAGCCATTGAAAGCAGAAATCTTTCTGTTTGAAGAAACAGACGTCTCCAATGCTCTCATCGTTGTAGTACCTACTGCACAAACTCTTCTGTGAGCATCTACTGCTTTATTGATGATATCAGCATTTCTTTCGTCGATGATCACTTCTTCAGACTCCATTTTATGTTTAGAAAGATCTTCCACCTCGATTGGGTTGAAAGTTCCTAAACCAACGTGAAGGGTAACTTCAGCAAAATCAACTCCTTTGATCTCCAGTTTCTTCATCAAATGCTTAGAGAAGTGAAGACCTGCTGTAGGTGCAGCAACTGCTCCTTCTATTTTAGCATAGATCGTCTGGTATCTTTCTGCATCTTCCGGTTCTACTGCTCTTTTGATGTATTTTGGAAGTGGAGTTTCTCCTAATTCTTTCAGTTTTGTTCTGAATTCGTCATAAGAACCGTCGAATAAGAATCTTAATGTTCTTCCTCTTGAGGTTGTATTGTCGATCACCTCCGCTACTAAAGATTCATCTTCAGTAAAGAATAACTTATTTCCAATTCTGATCTTTCTTGCAGGATCTACAAGAACGTCCCATACTCTGGTTTCTTTGTCAAGCTCTCTTAAAAGGAAAACTTCAATTTTGGCTCCCGTTTTTTCTTTATTTCCATAAAGACGTGCAGGGAAAACCTTAGTATTGTTGAAAATGAAAAGATCTTTCTCATCGAAATAGTCAACAACATCTTTAAACAACTTATGTTCAATAGTTTCTGTTTTTCTATTAAGAACCATTAGCTTGGCTTCGTCTCTGTGTTCAGATGGGTGCTCTGCTAATAATTCTTCAGGAAGATCAAAATTAAAATCTGATGTTTTCATTTTTTTAAATTACGGTTTAAAAATTATTCAAATTACAAGTGTAATTTTCAGTGTGCAAATATACGACATTGAATACCCCTTTGTCAAGTATTATTTAAAATCAAATTTAAAACCGTGATTCTACGGTGATTTATGAAGGAAAAAAAGATTATTTTTGGCAATATTTAAAAATTTTTACACTATGAGCAAATATTCATTGGAAGCTTTCGTCAACGAAACAAAAGAAAATCCGCAGCAGAGGGACTATTTTGAACTGGAAACTCCGCATCTGTTAGAAATAAACCTTAACAATCAGGCTGTATGGACCAAAAGAGGGAGTATGGTAGGCTATGTTGGAGGCATCAATTTCGAAAGACAGGGGATGCTGGCAGGAGGAATCGGTAATCTTTTAAAGAAAGCAATCAGTGGTGAAGGAACCAAGCTGATGAAAGCAGAAGGAAGCGGCAAACTTTATGTGGCAGATTCTGGTAAAAAAGTACGCATCCTTTACCTGAACAATGAATCGGTATGTGTCAATGGAAATGATGTCCTGGCACATGAACAAAGTGTTAAAAGTGACATTACCATGCTTAAAAGTGTTGCAGGCATGATGGCTGGCGGCCTTTTTCAGGTAAAGCTTTCCGGAACCGGACATATCGCAATCACAACACACGGTGAACCATTGACATTAATGGTAACCCCGGACAATCCTGTTTTTACAGATCCTAATGCTACAGTGGCATGGTCTGGAAACCTAAGCCCTGATCTTAAAACGAATGTTTCTTTCAAAAGTCTCATCGGTAGAGGAAGCGGCGAAGAATTCCAGATGAAGTTCTCAGGAAACGGATGGGTACTGATCCAGCCGTACGAAGAAGTATATTTCACAGAGAAATAATATATTAAAAATTGATGATTCTAAAGATGGCTGCTCCTTAAACCGGAGCAGCCGTTTTTTATTTTTACCTCAAAACCCGTCATCCTCAGCCCATGAACTGTCATCCGTAACTTCTGCTCAAAAACTGAATCCCGAACCCATACCCATACCCCTACCTCGCAACTTTTTAATATATTTAAGAAAAAATTTTGATGGACAACACCTCTTCACGCAGAAACTTTATTAAAACTGCAGCTCTGGCCAGCTTTGGCGCATTGGTTTTACCCAATTCTTTATTTGCCTATTCCAATGATTTTAAATCAGATAAAAAAGTTCGTGTCGGCTTTATTGGCGTAGGACTCCGTGGACAGGAACATGTAAAGCTGCTTGCAAAGCGTGATGATGTGGAAATTGTAGCCTTTGCTGATCCTGATAAAAGAATGCTTCTGGCTTCTCAAAAAATACTGAAAGACCATAATAAATCTGCAGCTCAGGAATTTTCCAACGGTGAATACGATTACCGGAATCTTTTAAAATTAAAAACAATAGATGCGGTAGTGATTGCCACTCCGTGGGAATGGCATCTTCCTCAGGGAACCGAAGCAATGAGAGCGCGGAAGATTGTTGGCATGGAGGTTTCAGGAGCTATAAAACTTCAGGACTGCTGGGAATTTGTAAAAGTATATGAGGAAACTAAGGTTCCTATTTTCATGATGGAAAACGTATGCTACCGCAGGGATATCATGGCTGTTTTGAATATGGTCCGTAAAGGAATGTTCGGAGAACTGGTTCATGGACGAGGTGGTTATCAGCATGATTTGAGGGGTGTTCTTTTCAATGATGGTGTTACCCCATACAATTCGGGTGCTGAATTTGGAGAAAAAGGATTCAGTGAAGCCCATTGGAGAACGGAACATTATGTGAAGAGAAACGGAGAACTCTATCCTACTCACGGATTAGGTCCTGTCGCGGTTATGATGGATATCAACCGTGGAAACCGTCTGACGAGGCTTTCTTCTTTCTCATCAAAGTCTGTCGGCCTGCATAAGTACATTGCAGAACATCCTAAAGGAGGAGAAAATCATCCTAATGCCAAAGTAAAATTCAATCAGGGAGATATTGTCACTACACAGATTGCATGTGCCAACGGAGAAACGATCCTTTTAACCCATGATACAAGTTTACAGAGACCTTATGATCTGGGATTCAGAGTACAGGGTACGGAAGGTTTATGGCAAGACTTCGGCTGGGGTGATTTTAACCAGGGGAATATTTATTTTGAAAAAACAATGAATCACAGCCACCGATGGGAAAATACGGAAAAATGGATGAAAGAATTTGATCATCCTATCTGGAAAAAATTCGAAAACACAGCTGCAGGTGCGGGACATGGAGGAATGGATTTCTTTGTGATGAATACCTTTATCGAATGCATTAAAAGAAATATAGAATTTCCGATGGATGTGTATGATCTTGCCTTATGGTATTCTATCACACCGCTAAGTGAGGAATCTATTGCTAAAGGAGGACAGGTTGTAGATATTCCTGACTTTACGAATGGAAAATGGAAAACCCGTAAACCTGTATTTGGAATGACTGATGAATTCTAAAAAAACATTACTCATTTTGGCCGGAGGTTTAGGAAGCCGTTACAAAGGTCTAAAACAGATAGATGGAATCCTGGACAACGACTCACCGATTCTGGAATATTCGATCTTTGATGCATTGGAAGCCGGTTTCAGCAAAGTGGTTATCATTGTGAACAGGCTTATTCCCCAAAGTTATATAGAAAGATTAAATACAATAGCCCATGTAAAAAGCTTTGAGCTTCAATGGATGTATCAGGAAAAAAGCAGTTTTCTGCCACCGGATTATGACTTCTCAGAGAGGGAAAAGCCATGGGGAACAGGACATGCCGTGCTTTGTGCAAAAAATGCAGTGCAGGAACCTTTTATCATGATCAATGCCGATGACTTTTATGGGAAAGAAGCCTATCTGCTGGCCTCGAAAGAAATTGACATTCATATTTCCGGATCGCAATTTGGAATGGCAGCCTATCCAGTAGGATCCACTTTGAGCGGAAACGGAAACGTGGCAAGGGGAATATGTACATTAGATACTGACAATTATCTGGTGAAAATAGAGGAACAGACCTCTATACGAAAGGAAGGGAGTAGCATTATCTATACCGATGACGGAAAGAATGTAGAGATCACCGCTGATACATTGGTATCTATGAATTTTTTCATTTTTCATCAGGATATTTTTGATGCTCTTGAATTATATTTTAAAGATTTTATACAGTCAGGCCCGGAACCTTCAAAGGAATTTTATATTCCTTCAGCAGTACAGAGAATGATTGATGAAAAAAAAGCAAGGGTTTTGGTAAAGGCTTCCCCTTCTCAATGGATGGGAGTAACCTATGCAAACGACAAAAGCAGTATTAAAGATTTTCTGACATCAGAAATCAAAAAAAACAGATATCCTGAAGATCTATGGAATTAAAACAAATCGTTACCGGATTCACCGGAACTGAAAATTGCACGGTCAGTCCTATTACCAATGGACTGATCAACACGACATATTTGGTGGAAGATCACGATTCTACGGAAAAATTTATCCTTCAAAAAGTGAATACCCGGGTATTTCCGTTTCCAGAAATCATCAGTCAAAATCATATACTGATCAACAGGATGCTGGAAGATGGGGATTATCCTTTACAGCTGGTAAAACCTAAGGAAACATTATCCGGAAATTTCATGATGACAGATGAAAACGGAGAATCGTGGAGAATGTTTGGCTTTATTGAAGATACAAAGACTTACTTTAAAATCCCTGATCTAAAAACAGCTTATGAATCGGCAAAAGCTGTTGGACGCTTTTTAAATACTGTAAATCCTGATCTCCTTCCTGATATTCAGGCTCCGATTCCTGATTTTATCAATTTTGAGAAAAGAGTTTTGGATTACCAAACCTCATTACAACAAGCGAATGAAGATCTTTTAAAAAATGCAGCTCAGGAAATAGAGACCATGAATAAACTTCTTTTCCTTCCTGAAAAATGGATCAAAATGGAAAAAGATCACCTGCTGCCGAAAAGAATTATCCACGGAGATCCCAATGTGAGAAATATCCTTTTTGATAAAACTTCAAGACCTTTGGCTGTTATAGATCTTGATACGGTAACGGTTTCAACGATCTTATATGATTTTGGTGATATGGCAAGATCTTACACCAATATTTTGGACGAGGATAACGGAGATGCGGACAATAATTTCAACCCGCAAATTTACAGAACTGTAAAGGATGGTTTTCTGCTTTATTTAAAACAGAAACTTACCTATGGGGAACTTGAAAACCTTGATTATGCTGCACAGACGGTCATTTATATTCAGGCGGTGCGTTTTCTGACTGATTATCTGAATGGAAGTACTTACTATTCGACAAAGTATGCAGAACACAATCTGGACAGGACGAAAAATCAGTTAGAGCTTCTGAAAGGATTGAGAAAATATCTGCGTGTTGACTAACTGTATTTTCAACACTGCTGCTAGGAGTAACAAAAGTTTTTAGATTTAAGTTTATTTTGATGTGAGCTTAATGCTTCTCTAAATACTCAACTTTCTAATACCAAAAGATCTTACTCCTTTTAAAAGTTAAAATTTTAAACCAGAAAATCTAAAATCTTCTTCCATTCTTCTAATTTAACATCAAAAGATACGGTATGAAGAGGACTTGTTGAGGGAAGCTGAACAATCGGCAACCGATAGTTTTTGCCTAAAAGTTTCTGCAGGTTTTTATATGATTTTCCTCCGTTACAGAAAATAGCTTTAATATGGGGATGCTCATCCAGAAGTTCATCAATACGGTTAGCTTCTTCATTTTTAATTTCAGAATCCAGACTTCCTTTTCTCTCGCAGGAATCGATCACGTCCCAGACTGCCAGATGATGTTTCTTTAAAATATTTTTTCGTTCCGTATAATCTTCAGTAAACGTTTCATTGAACAGATGAAAAATAATGGTCCAGAATTTATTTTGCGGATGACCATAATATTGTTGCTTTTCCAGGGATTTGACCCCGGGAATTGAACCTAAAATTAAAATTTCAGACTGATCATCAATAAGCGGAGGGAATGAGGAAATTCTGTTTTGCATACTCAAATATATAAAATTTGGCTAAAGCCGTTGGATCATCAAATAAAAAAACGGGCTAAAGCCCGTTTCTATTGATATTTTCAGGAATATTTAAAAACGTTTTTAATTATTCGCTATACATTTTTAATTTACAAAGTTTCCTTCAGCCAGTCGAAGAATTCTCTCTGCCATACCAATCCATTTTGAGGATGAAGTACCCAGTGATTTTCGTTCGGGAAATAAACTAATTTAGATTTCAAACCTCTTAATTTTGCTGCCTGGAAAGCTTCCTGTCCCTGCTCGTAAGGTACACGGAAATCAATTCCTCCCTGGAAGATCATGATCGGCTTGTTCCACTTTTCAACGAAATTACTTGGGTTGAATTCTGTATATGCTTTAGGAAGTGGTTTTTCCCATGGAGATCCAAGATCCCAGTTGGCAAACCACAGTTCTTCTGTTGTAAGATACCATGATTTCATATCAAATAATCCGTCGTGAGCAATGAACGTTTTGAATCTGTTTTCGTGGATTCCGGCTAACATAAATACACTATATCCTCCATAGCTTGCTCCTACTGCCGCTACTCTTTCGCCATCTACGTAAGGTAATGTTTTTGCAAAGTCTGTTGCTGCCAGATAATCTCTCATCGGCTGTCCTCCCCAGTCTTTAGAAATTTCTTCATTCCATTTTGTTCCCCATCCCGGCATTCCTCTTCTGTTTGGAGCCACTACGATATATCCGTTGGCTGCCATTAGTGAGAAATTCCATCTTGTACTGAAAAACTGTGTTAAAGCAGATTGTGGTCCTCCCTGACAATAAACCAGTGTAGGGTATTTTTTATTTGGATCAAAGTTTGGTGGATAGTGGAACCATACACCCATTTCTTTTCCGTCCGATGTTTTCACCATCTTCAGTTCAGATTTACCCTGAGCCAGTTTAGCATAAGCATCTTTGTTGGCTTCAGTCACCTGCTTCATCTCTCCGTTCTTAAGATTGACAGAGAATAATTCCGTTGCATGGTTTACGTCTGTTCTTCCTACTAAAAGTGAAGATTTATTATCGGTAAAGATTTCGTTAACGTCAAAATCTCCTTTTGTGATCTGTTGAACTTTAGCTGCTTTAGGATCTAAAGAAAAAAGCTGTTTTGTTCCTCTGAACGCTGCTGTAAAATAGATCGATTTTGAATCGCCGCTCCAGAATACATCTCCAGAAACGCTTTCATCCCAGCCAGCAGTAAGATTCGCTGTTTTTCCAGATTTCCAATCCATGATTTTTATATCATTTTTGTCAGCTTCATAACCATCTCTGGCCATACTCTGCCAGATCAGAGATTTTCCATCCGGGCTGAATTTTGGATTAACGTCATACCCTTTATTGGATTCTGTGATGTTCTTTGTGGTTCCTGACGCCAGGTCGTAAGAAAAGATATCTGTATTGGTACTTGTAGAATATTCTTTTCCGCTTTTAGGTTTGGTAACATAGAGAAGCTGTGAAGAATCCGGGCTCCAGATAAAATCTTCTGTTCCTCCGAAAGGTCTTTGTGGGGAATCCCATGTCTTACCATCCAGAAGATCCTTTGCAGATTCTACTTTATCTGTAGCATTCACGACGAATACATGGTTGTATTTACCTTCATTGAAATAATCCCAGTGTCTGTGATTAAGGTCTGTATATACCTGAGCTGTCGTTTTAGGAGTATCGGGATATTTATCTTTCCCCATTAATTTTTCAACAAGAACCTGTTTGCTGAAAGCAATCTTTTTACCATCCGGAGAGATGACGATGTTATCAGCTTCTCCAATAGTGAAAAACTCAGACCAGGTTTTACCGTTGTCTTTTGAAAGGAAAATCTTATCTCCTTCCTGTGCATAAATTCCGTTTTTATCCCACTGAATAAGGGCTTTTTTACCGAAATCTATTTTAGAAGACTGGTTGTTAAGAACATTCAGAAAGTAGTTCTCACTTTTTGTTTTTTCTGTCTTCAGATCTACCTGCCCTATTTTATAAATAAGTGAAGACTGATCCGGTGAAACTGCCTGCACTCCAACTTTTTTCAAAGTCCAAAGAATTTCAGGCGTCATTACTTGTTGTGCATTCATTAAGAGCGGAGCTGCCAGAGCCAGCAGACTGTACTTAAGTTTCATATATTGATATTCATTTTTTAATGGAATTATGGAATCGTACAGATTTCATACATTCCTTTTATTTAATTCAAAGATGGCCAAAGTTAGTACTTAAAATACCAATGAACGAAAGAATTGACAAGAAAATTCCATTTCACAAACCGGGGCCTGTCTTAAAGGAAAACACCTATTTTTTAAAGAAGGGCATTTTCCCTCTTCTTTCATTTGCTTGAAATACTGAATTTTACTTCCGCAAAATCATTAAAACCCGGTCTTTATGGTAAGTGGAAAATGAAACAGCAATTCCAAAATCATTTGATTTTGATTAATATCATTTAAAAATTTACATCATGAGTATTCCAGAAACAGTTAATTTTAAAGCTACCCAGGTAGATGCAGGTGTATCTCATCTCCGGCATATCCACAAAGATCATTTGAAATAGGGTTCGATTCAGATAACAAGAGTCGATTTTAGAGGCAGAAGCCTAGCCAAAATCATGGCTACAATCGCTGAAAACGTTCCTACCAACGCTCCTTATATCCAGACTCCACAACAGGTTCAGATCTATGAAGAATGTATTGAGTGGATTAATGATCATTATTCTTAAATAAGAAGCGGCTGTCTCAATGAGACAGCCGCTTTGTTTTGCGATATGTTTTGCTATTTATTCTCCATCTGAAAACATGGAATTGGCCAGAGAGGTCACAAAGGACAGCAGCACACTAAAAATAAGTGCCCACCAGAAACCATCTACTACCATACTGTCTATAAAATAGTCTGCAATTAAAATAATCACTGCGTTAATCACCAGAGCAAATAATCCCAGTGTGATGATCGTAAGCGGCAAACCAAAAAGTCCTAAAATAGGTTTTACAAAAATATTTAGTACCCCCAATACGATGGCAAAAATAATCGCCGAAGAAAATCCTTCGAAATGTACACCCGGAAGCACCTTAGTCAAAAGGTACGCAACGATTGCTGTAATGAACAGCCTGATAATTAAGTTCATATTATTATTTTTTAATGTTATGCTGTCTACGTTGCAAATCCTGTTCCAATTAGCCCTGAAAAAAGCTGTCAGGTCCTTTATTTACTGAACATTTTAATTTTTTAAGTTCTATTTATTTGATCCTCATCATGGTTACCAGTGAAGTCGCCACATGACTTTCTGACCCCGTACTTTCATCAAGAACATAAATTTCTGTTCTTACTACAATGATTTTTGCACCACCTTTTATCACATAAGATCTCGATATCAGGGCATCTCCCAATGCAGGACGAAGATAATTAACTTTCAGTTCAACAGTCACTACATAACAGTCGTCTTTATAATGGCTTACCGAAGCATATCCGGAAGAAACATCCACCAGCGAAGCAATCATAGCACCATTGAACATACCGGCTTTCCGGGTCATCATCTCCATTTTAGGAATTTTGATGGAGACAAAATCAGTATCTACTTCCAGTAATTCGGCGTTGTAAAATTTTAATGTTTCTGAACGGCCAAAGCTATCTGTGATGAGTTTCTTTTTTTCTGGAGTCATGAATATGTATTTTAATCCGAATGTAAATACAAAGTACATCAATGTTTTTCAAAAATGCCAGAAAAATTGAAATAAGTTTGCCTGCTACTAATCAAAATTTAAAATAGCCCCGAAAGCTTTTTAATCACACAAGGCACAAAAGTTTTTAACACTTAAGTTATTTTTGAAGTTAAATACATTGTGTGTAAGAAGTACACGGAAGTATTAAAAAAAATCCAAGATTTTATGACGACTACAGCTGAACCGGATACCATTCCACTCCTCCGGAGGGGTGGCGAAAATTCAAAAAATTTTTGACGGGGTGGTTCCCGAAAACACTTACAAAATACTAGCTTTGCACTAAACAACCATCTGTATGTCCCTGAAAAAGATTTTCACATTGATAAGCATCACTCTATGCTGCATTGTTCAAGCTCAGACATTGCACCTGTATGGCGGCTCCAATCAGGATCAGTATCTTGGATGTTTAAACTGTGATACTTTTGATAAAAATTCGATTTGGAATGCTTACAGTGATTATGGAAATGCATTCGGTTCCAAATCGATATGGAATACCCATGGAAACTATGGAAGTTCATACAGTACGTATTCTCCGTGGAGCAACTATGCTTCTTATCCACCGGCAATTGTTGATCAGGATGGAAACTTTTTCGGATATCTGACTTTAAATGCATATAAATCAGAAAGGTCAGAACTTGAACTGGCACAGATCTTATGCCAATATCATGATGCTATCAGGACGGACATCAATGGATGGTATAATAAACTGTTCAGATAAAGGGTAAATAAGAATATGTTAAAAATCTAACCACAGTTTATAAAATTCAGACGCGTTTGACTGGCAGCCAAAAGGTCACGGATTCGAATCCCGTATTCTCCATAAGAAGAAGCCCGCACCACTAAAGTTCTCTCGTTAATGTACCTATCTTGAAGCTGTAATAAGAGCAAACTAAATCGCCTGCTGATGCTATGGGCATTTAATAAAAGTTCCAGTACCACAAGGTTTGGGTACTGGAACTTTATTTTTCAATAGTTTTGAAAAAAGCTAACTAGCAAAATGGCGGAGGTGAATCCGGGCATGTTGCATTGCCACAGTAGTCATCAGCCCACTCTCTGCAACATCTGGCCGTTTGGTCCCAGTTATTGCACCCAAGAGGGGGTCTTCCACCTTTGATGGTCTTTAATTCTCCTTTGTTTAATTTTCTTAGATTTTTCATAATTGATATCATTTGATTGATAAGTAAATATCCAAAATCATTTTAAATTATACAACACTTGGTGAATTGTTTTATTAATTTTTCAACAAATTAGCGTAATTTCTCATGTCAATATTTACGAAGTAAAGCTGAAATATAGTACTCTATTGCTGCCCTTAGGAAAAGGACTAACAATAAAATAAAAGCACTAAAAAATCCCTCTGATGAGGGATCGTATCTTATGGATTTGGAATGATAGGAATGCAAAAGCAATTACAAGCCGCGTCTTCTTCTGGTCCGCAAATACCAGTAGCTTCACACATGTACTTGAATCCAGGTTTGCAAATACCTTCAGGAACGCCTCCTCCTTGAATTCCTTTTAAATTCTCTCTGGAAATTTTTTTGAAATTTTTCATGCTTAAATTTTAATTTGTTGAGCGATAAATATAAAAAATATTCTCCAAACAGGGATTTAAAACATAAGAAATAATCTAACTATTATGGTAGTGCACCCTAAAACTAAAAATGTATGATTGGATTGATTAGCTAAGTTCTACCTGAAAACCTTCTGCAAGGTTTAGCACCCCTTCTGTCAAAGCTTCAGAATGTGTGGTGAATCCTTTCAGTTTGGAAGTTTTTCCTTTTAAAACCAAATCTAAAAGCTGTTTGTCTGAAAGTTTTTTACCAAAAATGTCAAAGGTAATTTTAAAACCACAATTCTTGAAATCAGAACATCCAACAGCTGTTTTCCCTTTGATCAGATTGTGTTCTTTACATTTCGGGCATTTCGTTTCTTCCCAGGATTGAAGTTCTTTTTTTACGGAAGGTTCGCGCTTTTTCTTTTCCTTGACTTCTTCTTTCTCTTCTTCCTGCAGCATAATCACCTTTCCTTTTCCGTCTACCACTTTTCGGGTAAGCTCTGAAACCATCTGGATCAGTTCTTCTTTAAACTGATTGGCTTCGTACTCTCCTTTCTCAATTTTACGGAGTTTCTGCTCCCATTCTCCTGTAAGCTCGGGACTTTTAAGAAGTTCATCTTCTATCGTATCAATTAATTGAATTCCTGTTTGAGTAGCGATAAGGTTTTTTCTTTTCTTTTCAATATACTTCCTTTTGAAAAGGGTTTCAATGATATTGGCACGGGTAGATGGTCTTCCGATTCCGTTATTTTTCAGCAGTTCACGCAGTTCCTCGTCTTCTACCTGTTTTCCGGCTGTTTCCATTGCTCGCAGCAATGTTGCTTCAGTGTATGGCTTTGGTGGTGTGGTTTTTCCCTGGTGAATCATCGGATCGTGTGGTCCGGTTTCTCCCACAGTAAATTCAGGAATCGTCTGTTCTTCTTCTTTCTCTTTTTCTTTATCTGTAGATTCTTCTTTGGGTTCTTTTGCATAAACGGCTCTCCATCCGGGTTCGAGAACCTGTCTTCCACTTGTTTTAAATGGAATAGTCCCTACTTTTCCTTCCACCAATGTATTTGAAATTTTACATTCAGGATAAAAAACAGAAATAAAACGTTTTGCAACCAGATCATAGATCAACTTTTCCTCTCTGCTCAGATTTTGAGAAGGCGGAACTTCCGTTGGGATAATCGCATGGTGATCCGTCACTTTTGCATCATCGAAAACTGCTTTGGATTTTGGAATAGGTGCTTCCAGTAAAGGAGCAATAAGATCCTGATAAAAATGCATTTTCCGTAAAATTCCTTCTATTTTGGGATACAGACTTTCGGATAGATAAGTGGTATCAACACGTGGATAAGTCACGTGCTTTTTTTCATACAGACTCTGTATGTAATTTAAAGTGCTTTCTGCTGAGTAACCATATTTTTTGTTGGCTTCCACCTGAAGTCCGGTCAAATCAAAAAGTCTCAGATTTTTTTCTTTTCCTTCTTTAATCTCAAAAGAGACAATTTCAAAAGGATTTAATTTAAGATATTCAAGTCCTTTTTCCGCACGGTCAAGGGTTTTTAAACGGTCAATTGCGGCATTGAAAATGACGTCACGATATTTGGTCTTAAGTTCCCAATATTCTTCCGTATTAAATGCATCAATCTCCTTCTGACGCTGAACGAGCATAGCCAGTGTAGGAGTTTGCACCCTTCCGATCGAAAGAACCGCTTTGTTTCCTCCGAATTTTTTTGTGAACAGCCTGGTTGCATTGATTCCCAGCAGCCAATCTCCGATTGCTCTGGCATTTCCGGCCAGATACAGATTTTTATAATCTTCAGCAGGTTTCAGGTTCTCAAACCCTTCTTTAATCGCTTCTTCCGTTAGAGATGAAATCCATAAACGCTGAACAGGTTTGCTGCATTTGGCTTTCTGCAATACCCATCGCTGGATCAGCTCTCCTTCCTGCCCGGCATCACCACAGTTAATGACCTCATCACATTCCTCTACTAATCTTTCAATGACTTTGAACTGGTTTTCTACGCCTTTATTGGGGATTAATTTGATTCCAAAATTCTTGGGAATGATGGGCAGCAAAAATAAATTCCAGGATTTATATTGAGGACCGTAATCGTGAGGTTCTTTTAAGGTACAAAGGTGTCCGAACGTCCATGTCACGCAGTATCCGTTACCTTCCATATAGCCCTGTTTAGGCATGGTAGCACCTAATACTTTGGCGATATCTCTGGCAACACTGGGCTTTTCGGCAATACAAAGTTTCATGAATTTCGGAATTATTGAAGGGGGACAAAAGTCGGGATTTTTTTTGGATTTTGCTAATTTAGTTCAGAGCTGTTGTCCCAGAAATGAGAGCATAAAAGATGCATAAACAGGTTTGTTTAGCAATTTAATGAATGTAAATCAAGCAAATAAATTGATTCAATTCTTCCTAATAGTGTAGCGTCCGAAGCGCTTACAAGGTTTTATTTTTCAACAATGAATGAATATTAACAAAATTTAAAACAAAATAAATCACTGAAAAACAATCAATTAAATATTTAAGAAACAAAAAATATTAAAAAGTCTATTATTTTAGTGGACTAATAAAAATATATGTTCTATATTTGCAACCGTATTCAGGAAAAGAAAACAAAATGAAACAAGGATTTAAACATCAATCAATTAAGAAACAGACCATCAAAAATATGATGATGTGCAACTGTATGCCTATGCATCAGAAATCCCGTGGCTGACCTTACTTTTATATCACATATTCTAAAGGCCTTACCACGTGGTAGGGCCTTTTTTATTTTAATACACATCACACAAAAACATACACAATGAGTACTTCAAAAAACAGCTGGCTGGTGCCGGTCGCATTTATCAATATTTACGTGATCTGGGGAATTACATTCCTGGCTATTTCATTTGGTCTGACAGGATTTCCTCCTTTTATTCTTTCTGGGTTCCGCTTTCTGGCGGCAGGGCTTCTGATGATAGGCTGGCTGCTGGCTAAAGGTGAAAAAGCCAATTCTCTTGTCAACTGGAAAAAGAATGCGATTACAGGAATATTAATTCTTACCGGCGGAACAGGGCTTGTGGCCTGGGGTGAGCAGTATGTATCGGCTTCTGAAGCAGCCATTGCCATTGCAACAGGACCATTCTGGTTCATTGCTATTGATAAGAAAAACTGGAAGTATTATTTCTCGGATAAATTTATTCCGATAGGATTGATTATAGGATTCGTAGGATTGATATTATTCCTTAACGGAAGTGTTTCCAGCGCGCATCACGCAGCAACAGACGGTAAGCTCCGAATCACTGCATTTATTGTATTGGCCTTAAGTTCAGTGGCCTGGGTTCTGGGTTCTTTATATTCAAAGAAAAATCCTGCCTCGCAATCTACATTTATGAATATTGCACAGCAGCTGATCACAGCGGGTGTGGCTGCCTTTATTATTGCTTCTTTCAGAAAAGAATGGCACGGTTTTTCATTCTCCAATGTTCCGGTATCGGCATGGGCGGGTGTATTATTCCTTATATTCTTCGGATCAATCGTTGCTTATTTATCTTATATATGGCTGCTTTCTGTAAAGCCGGCGGCTTTGGTAAGCACACACACTTATATCAATCCTATTGTTACCGTATTTGCAGGCTGGATTGTAGCCGGGCAGACTATTAACGGAAGTCAGCTTTATGGATTGTCCGTTATATTACTGGGAGTACTTCTGACGAATGTAACGAAGTATTTCAGACTTTCGAAACGCTCGAAGGTGAAAATAAGAAGGCTGAAACGATTTGTCAATAAGACTGTCAGACCATATCAGCCTATTTAAAATTAAAACCAGACATTAAAAATGATAGAGATCAAAAACATTTCAAAAACATTTCATCAGAAAAAGCAGTCTTTCAAGGCACTGGATCAGGTAAGCCTGAGCATAGAAAAGGGAGATATTGTGGGGATTATCGGGTTTTCCGGAGCTGGGAAAAGTACGTTGATCCGCACCGTAAATCTTCTGGAAAGACCAGATGAAGGCCAGATCATCATCAACGGAAAGGATTTCACGCAACTGAACTCAAAACAGCTTGCGTGGGAACGTAAAAAAATCGGTATGATCTTCCAGCATTTTAATCTGCTTTCATCAAGAACTGTTTTTGACAATGTAGCACTTTCATTGGAACTTGACCATGTAAGTAAAAATGAGATTAAAAGAAAGGTCAATGAACTGCTCAAGATCGTAGGGTTGGAAGAGAAAGCCAATGATTATCCGAGAAGCCTTTCCGGCGGACAGAAACAGAGAGTAGCCATTGCAAGGGCATTAGCCAATGATCCTTATCTCCTGCTTTGTGATGAAGCAACCAGTGCGCTGGATCCGGCAACAACACAGTCGATCCTCCAGCTTTTAAGGGATATTAATCAAAGGCTTGGCATTACCATCCTTCTGATCACCCATGAAATGGAAGTTATTAAAGCAGTCTGCAATCATGTGGCTGTCATCGACAAAGGAAAATTATTAGCAAAAGGAACATTAAGCGAGATCATCTCAGATAAAGAAAATCCGGTGATCCGACAATTTATAAATTCAGATATCATGACCATTCCTCAGGAACTCAATAAAAGACTGCAGAAAGAACCGCAAGATGGTTTATTTCCGCTTGTCGAAATAGAACTCAATGAACACATCAGTGTTGAAAAACTGCTTTCAACGCTTTATGATCAATACAAAATACCTTACAGACTTCTTAAAGCCGACGTGGAATATTTGGGTGATTCAAATTTTGGAAAGCTATTGCTTCAGCTTCAGGGAGAGACTGAAGAAAACCAAAAGGCCATTTATTACTTTAACCAGAATAAAATTCAAAATACAGTAAAAGGATATGCTTAGTGATTCGGTAATTGCGCTTTTGGGAAAAGGACTTTGGGAAACGATTTATATGACCTTCGTTTCAGGATTTTTTGGATTTGTTTTAGGTCTTCCGGTTGGAATTCTGCTGTTTCTGACAAGAAAGGGACAGCTGCTGGAAAATGTGATTTATTATAGGGTAATCTCTATTCTGGTTAATATTTTCCGTTCTATTCCTTTTATCATTTTAATCGTTTGGATGATTCCTTTCACAAGGGTGATCATAGGAACATCGATAGGAATGAATGCTGCTTTGGTTCCGTTAAGTGTGGGAGCTGCCCCATTTATTGCGAGACTTGTAGAAAACAGCCTTCTTGAAGTGCCGCATGGTTTGATAGAAACTGCGAGAGCTTTGGGTGCATCTCCTTTACAGATCATCCAAAAAGTACTGCTTCCTGAAGCACTTCCCTCTTTGATCAATAATGCAGCTATTACCCTGATTACTTTGGTAGGTTATTCTGCCATGGGCGGAGCATTGGGAGCCGGCGGACTGGGACAGATCGGGTATCAATATGGTTATATCGGCTACGATGCAGTGATCATGAATGTTGTACTGGTACTTTTGGTAGCACTGGTGTTTATCATACAGTTTGCAGGAGACCGGTTAGCCAAGAAATTTGATCACAGATAAATAAAAGCATCTCAAAAGTAATTATATTAACAAAATAAGAACAGGTGGTTTCGGGCTCCTCCGCCACCTTTTAATGATAAAAATTCTAATGAAAAATCTAAACATTATAGGCCTTTTAACGGCTGGACTTCTTATATTCAATGCATGTTCCGGAAAGAAAGATGATCCGAATCATATCGTAGTAGGAATCACTTACGGCCCGGAAATGGAAATTGCTGAAGCTGCGAAAAAAGTAGCTAAGGAAAAGTATAATCTTGATGTGGAGCTGATTCCCTTCAATGATTACGTGGTTCCGAATGAAGCTCTTAACAACGGAGATATCGAAGCCAATGCTTTCCAGCATGTTCCTTATCTGAATGAGCAGTCGAAGCAGAGAGGATATAAACTGGCCGTGGTCGGAAATACTTTTGTTTACCCGATCGTAGCCTATTCGAAGAAGATCAGAAATATCAGCCAGCTTCAGAATGGAAGTACCGTTGTTATTCCAAATGATCCCACCAATGAAGGACGTTCTCTTCTGCTCCTTCAGAAAAACGGACTTTTAAAATTAAAAGAAGGTATCGGACTTCTTCCAAAAGTCACAGACATCACCGAAAATCCAAAACAGTTAAGAATTCTTGAGATCGAAGCTCCACAGCTTCCCAGAGTTCTGGATGACAAAGAAGTGGTTATTGCCATTATCAATAATAATTTCGCTTCACAGGCAGGATTAGACGCTGATAAACAGGGGGTCTTCAGCGAAGATAAAGATTCTCCCTATGTGAATGTGATCGTTGCGACTCATGACAATAAAAATTCTGAAAAAGTTAAAAACTTTGTAAAAGCCTATCAGTCTGATGCAGTGGCTAAAAAAGCTGTAGAAATCTTCAAGGGAGGTGCGGTGAAAGGATGGTAGGAGCATAAATAATAAGTTTGTTGCAGGTTTCAGGTTATGAGATCATGGTTGTACGTTGCGGTATACAAATTGTTTGTCCTGATGAGAAATTCATATCCTCAAACTCCATGTCCAGTTACTCTCATCTCCGGAATACGAAACCTGAAAGTTAACCCACTGAAGCGTTCTAACTCTAAAACACATATCCGAAATTCCAAATCCCGGAACCCGGGATCAAAAACTTATTGACTAAAATTCATTTTCTCAATTTGAGATAATAAAAAATTTACTTACTTTTGTTGTTAATCAACAAAAAGGCTTTTTATGTTCAAGAAAACCGTCATTGTAAGTTTATTCACATTTATTGCTGCTTCATATATGGCTCAGACTCATACTCAACCTGTTTATTTAGATGAATCAAAACCTGTAGAGCAACGTATTCAGGACGCTCTTTCGAGAATGACCGTGGAAGAAAAAGTGGCAATGCTTCATGCACAGTCCAAGTTCAGTTCACCCGGTGTTCCAAGACTGGGAATTCCTGAATTCTGGACAACAGACGGACCTCACGGAGTACGTCCTGAAGTGATGTGGGACGAATGGGACCAAGCCGGATGGACGAATGACTCGATCATCGCCTACCCTGCCCTGACGGCACTTTCTGCAACATGGAACAAAAAAATGTCCTGGAATTATGGAAAGGCTTTGGGCGAAGAAGCCCGATACAGAAAAAAAGATATTCTTCTGGGACCTGGTGTTAATATTTACAGAACGCCTCTTAACGGAAGAAATTTCGAATATATGGGCGAAGACCCTTACTTAACTTCAAAAATGGTCGTTCCTTACATCAAAGGGGTACAATCCAACGGAGTGGCTACTTCTGTAAAGCATTTTGCGCTCAACAATCAGGAAATGTTCCGTCATACGAGCAATGTTAATATAGACGACAGAACGCTTTACGAGATTTATCTTCCGCCTTTCAAAGCAGCAGTAACCGAAGGAGATTCCTGGACGATTATGGGTGCCTACGACATGTACAAAAACCAATACGCCAGCCAAAATCAATACCTTTTAAATGACATTCTGAAAAAAGAATGGGGTTATAAAGGTGTGGTTGTTTCTGACTGGGGAGCAGTGAATAATACAGAACAGGCGATCCACAACGGACTTGATCTTGAATTCGGAAGCTGGACCAACGGTCTTTCTGCCGGAACAAAAAATGCCTATGATAACTATTATCTGGCTAAACCTTATCTCGACCTGATCAAAGCAGGTAAAGTAGGAACACAGGAACTGGATGATAAGGTAACTAGACTTCTTCGTCTGGCTTACAAAACCACGATGAACAGAAACAAACCTTTCGGGAATATTGCTTCTGAAGAACATAAGGCAGTAGCTAAAGAAATCGGAGAAGAAGGAATTGTATTGCTGAAAAATCAGGGCAATGTACTTCCTATCGATATTAATAAAGCTAAAAAAATTGCTGTTATCGGTGAAAATGCCATCAAGATCATGACTGTTGGTGGTGGTTCTTCATCTTTAAAAGTAAAATACGAAACGCTTCCATTGGACGGAATCAAATCCAGATTTGGAAAGCAGGCTGATGTACAGTATGCAAGAGGTTATGTAGGGGATATTGGTGGAGAATATAACGGTGTGAAATCCGGACAGAATTTAAAAGACGACCGTTCAGCAGCTGAATTACTCAATGAAGCTGTAGAATTAGCCAAAAAATCCGATTACGTAATTTTCGTAGGAGGATTGAATAAAGCGGACTTCCAGGACAGTGAAGGCAACGACAGAAAAAGTTATGGGCTTCCTTACAACCAGGACAACGTGATTGCCGCATTAGCAAAAGCGAATAAAAATCTTGCTGTAGTATTAGTTTCCGGAAATGCAGTGGCTATGCCGTGGATCAAAGAAGTTCCTTCTGTTCTTCAGTCATGGTATCTTGGGTCTGAAGCCGGAAATTCTATTGCTTCTATCTTGGCAGGTGATGCAAATCCATCCGGAAAACTTCCGTTTACTTTCCCGGTAAAGCTTGAAGATAATTCAGCACACCAGTTGGGAGAATATCCCGGACAGAAAGATGAACTGGCAGCAGGAAAAGGGAAAGATCAGAAAAACCCTACCAATATTACCTACAATGAAGGTATTTTTGTAGGATACCGTTGGCATGATACCAAAAAAATCAAACCATTATTCAGTTTCGGACATGGATTAAGCTACACCACATTTGAGTTTGGAAAAGCTTTCGCTGATAAAACAGTGATATCTCAGGACGATAAGATCACCTTCACGTTGACCGTAAAAAATACGGGTAAAAAAGCAGGTGCTGAAGTCGCCCAGCTATACATCAGCGATAACAAAGCTTCTGTACCACGTCCTGCCAAGGAACTTAAAGGCTTTGAAAAGGTTTATCTAAATCCTGGTGAGCAAAAAGAAGTGACGTTCACTATTGATAAAACAGCATTAAGCTATTTTGATGCAGATAAGCATGAATGGACGGCTGAACCTGGAGATTTTGAGGCACAGATCGGGAATTCTTCTGATGCAATTAAGACGAAAGTGAAGTTTACGTTGAAGTAATTTTTATTATTATATTTTAAATATCTAAGCAGGTTCTAACGAATCTGCTTTTCTTTGTTTTATATATTCTTTTGTCTTGAAACAAAATGAACCAAAAGTTCAAGACTTTAGAACCTTATGCTAAAAATGAAATCTGTTCTCTAAAAACTCTGAACTCGTACGGTAACACTCTATGTTTAGAATCAATATTTGTCCCGCACTCAGACAACAGAGTTTTTTTAACGTTCACAGAATTCATTTTCCTGACGCTGCACTTTCTAAGGTCATTTGGAAAATTTCCTGTCGAATTAATTTCAGCATGAGTACAATCATATAAAACCTCAATAATATTTTCCGTAAATTAAAGGTATTAAATTCCAATATATACATATCATGGTACACACTGCATCATTTTTTGAAGAACTGCATTATGAAGACGGTCATAAACCTGCCATAAAAGTAATGATCAAAACGGATCTTGCCAAAGAAATAAGAATCCTATTCCGTAAAGGTCAGGAAATGAAAGAACATAAAGCTCCTTATCCTATCGTAGTACAAATACTGGAAGGAAGTATTGATTTCGGAACCGATGGACAGCGTTATGTATTAAACAAAGGAATGATGATCGTTCTGCCCGCCAATCAGGTTCATGACCTTATAGCCCTGGAAGAAAGCATGGTAAGACTGAGCCTGAATCTATTAGATCAAACATCAAGAGTGGAAAAAGTATAGCTCAAAAACCTACTGCCTGATAATATCAAATGATACTCTCAAAAAAATCCAATTATTTTCATCCACAAAAAATGCCCGGATCTCACCCGGGCACCGCATAGCAAATTTACAAGGATTAAAAAATAGATATGCTAGTTGACATTCTCAAAATAATGGATCATCCCACCTTCAGGAAGATGGTATTTGTGTGTATTGATTTCTGATGCCTCATTTCCGCTGTTTTCTAAAAAAGAATTGCTGAAAAGTGCATACGACGGCTGTTCGGCAAATTCGTTTTTCAACATCTGATGTGCTTCTACCACCGTTTTACCGTAAAGTTTTTTGAAATTCCCAATTGTATACTGTGAAAATTTTCCATAGTGTACAATGAACTTCAGCGACATGTCTATAGACATACTCAGCTCCTTACTTAATTCTTTAATTTTTTGGTTAAATGCATTCCGCATGTTCCAAAGCATCCTTGAAATACGCTCATAAGAAGGATGATTGTCGTACCTGTAAAATAAAATGGCATCGCCTTCGATCTCTGAGATTTCAAAATACTGATCATTCATATCGATCAGCGTAGATAGTAGTTGTCTTACAATATATTCCCCTGTGTAAAGTTTAGTATTGAACACAAATTCTGTAAACCCGCTGAAATCAGGAATAAGAATGATACCCTCATGTATATTTGTATTCTTCATAATAATTGAGTTTAAAAACCTGCTTCATCACCATAGACGAAGCAGGTTTCATTTTACTTTATTGCCAGCCGCCACCCACAGTTCTATACAGAGAAGTGATAGCATTTAACCTTTGTGCTTTCAGAGAAGCCAGATCCAGCTCCGCCTGAAGCTTATTGCTCTGAGCAATGATCACCTCAACATAAGTTGCTGAATTGTATTTAAATAAGATATCAGCTTTCTTTACCGCTTCGCCGGATTTCACCGCCAGTCCTTCTGCGATTTTCTGCTGTTCTTCAAGCTTCTGGATTTGCACGAGTGCGTCAGAAACCTCTCCTACAGCTTTTAATACAGACTGTTTAAAGTTGATTTCTGCCTGATCTGCAAGGACCTTAGACTGCTCATATTGTGTCTTCAGCTGCTTTCCGTTAAGAATAGGCTGCGCAATCATTCCCGCTGCCATTCCGAAAAGTGAACCGGGAACACTGAACCAATGACTTGCCTGAAATGCATTCAATCCTCCCTGAGCAGTTATATTTAGGGAAGGATACATACTCACTTTTGCTACATGGATTGCTGCTGCACTTTTTCTGACTTCAAGTTCGGCACTTTTAATATCAGGTCTGTAGCTTAAGAGTTCGGAAGGAATTCCCGCTGCAATTCTGTCTGGCGACTGTACATTATTCAGGCTCGCACTTCTTTCAATCTTATCCGGCATCGAACCTGTAAGAAGACTTAATGCATTTTCCTGAATAGCAATAGAACTTTCAATGGCAGGAACTGTTTTCAGGATCTGATCTTTCACAATTTCCTGCTGCTGTACGGCAAGAGCAGTCGTTAAGCCCAGCTCATGTTGTTTGGCTAAAAACTTCAAAGTCGTATCCGAATACTCCAGATTGGATTTTGTGATCTGCAGTTGCGTATCCAGCATCAGTAAGTTGTAGTATCCCTGCACCACTGAAGCGACCAACTGAGTTTTCACAGCCTTTGCTGCTTCCTGAGTTTTAAGATATTCTGTCAGAGCCTGCTCTTTTCTGCCTTTAATCTTCCCCCATATATCAGCTTCCCATGAGATGTTGACCGATGTGGTATAATCTTCCGTATATTTTTTTCCCGTAAACTGTCCTGCCATCATTCCATTCATACTGTTCTCCGAAGGACGGCTGATACTGGCGTTTCCTACCGTTGCGCTGATGGTGGGAACATTTCCCCACCTGCTCTGGTTATAAGCAAGGGAGGCATATTCTATCTGTTTTAATGCGACAAGAAAATCATTATTCTGTGCCATGGCTTTATCAATAAGACTGACCAAAACAGGATCTTTAAAGAAATCTCTGTAGCTGGTCTTTGCCATATTTTCCTGAGCGTCTGCAACGATGCTGTCACTCCTGAAAGCTTGAGGCATTTTCACTTCAGGCTGTTCATATTTCTGAACTTTGCATGAAACGGCTGCTCCGGAGACCAATGCGATATATGCTATATTTTTAATTGAATTCATTTTAATAATCATTTGGATTAATATTCCCAGTCGGCTTCCGTTATTACTTTTCCGTTCATTCTTTCATGCAAGGCCTGGAAGACCACAAAAAGTACAGGAACTACGAAAATTCCTAAAACAGTTCCGAAGATCATCCCTGAAACAGCGGCATATCCGATCGAATGGTTTCCTAAAGCGGAAGGTCCTACCACAAAAAGCAACGGAAGCAGTCCTGCAATAAATGCTAATGAGGTCATCAGAATCGGACGCAGACGGGCTTTGGCCCCTTCCACAGCAGAAGCGATAAGACTTTTTCCTGCTCTTCTACGCTGAATGGCAAATTCTACAATCAGAATTCCGTTCTTCGCCAAGAGACCAATCAGCATGACCAGAGCAATCTGAACATAAATATTATTGGAAAGATCAGCCATTGTAATTCCTACAAATACACCTGATAAACCGACAGGAATTGCGATCAGTACAGCAAATGGAAGCACATAACTTTCATACTGTGCCGACAGAAGGAAGAATACAAAGACGATACACAATCCGAAAATCATTACTGACTGTGAACCTGCCGTTACTTCTTCACGGCTCATTCCTTTATAATCATAAGTATATCCCGGAGGAAGTACCTGCTTGCTCACTTCATCAATGGCAGCCATCGCCTGTCCCGTACTGAATCCCGGAGCCGGCATTACCGTTAAGTTGGAAGAGTTGAACAGGTTGAAACGGTCTACCACTTCCGCCCCTGTTACCTGTTTCAGACTTACCAGGGTATTGATAGGAACCATTTCGCCTGAATTATTTTTAACGAAAATCCCGTTCAGTGATTCTTTATCTTCTCTCATTTCCGGCGTAGACTGAACCAGTACTCTGTAATATTTCCCGAACCTGTTGAAATCCGAAGACTGAATACTTCCGTAATAGCCCTGCATTACTCCCAGGACATCAGAAACAGCAACTCCAAGCTGTGCTGCTTTTACTTCATCTACAAGAACTTCAAACTGCGGATAAGTCACATCAAAGGTTGTAAACGCCACCGCTACTTCCGGTCTTTGCATCAATGCACCCATCATTCCGTAAGAGATGTTTCCTAAGTTTTGAAGGTCACCGTTGGTACGGTCCTGAAGCACAAGCTCCATACCGCTGGTATTTCCGAAACCATCTACTGTAGGGGTATTGATCACAAGGAAATTCGCTCTTTTATCCTGGGAAAGTGTTCCCTGAACCTGTCCGATAATGTCATTGATATTACTTGATTTCCCTCTTTCTTCCGTCTTTTTAAGTTTAACGAAAATAGAAGCTGCAGAAGATGACATCGATCCACTGAAAAGGTTCAGTCCGTCCACCGAAATCACTTTTTCCACGGCCGGGTTTTTCATCAGAAGATCTTCAGTATCAGAAACTACTTTGGTAGTTCTGTCTTTGGATGCTCCCGGAGCAAGATTGGCTGTTACGATAATAAAACTCTGGTCTTCATCCGGAATAAATCCTTTTGGAGTGGTCATAGACATCCAGACAAACAATCCTCCGAAAGCCACAATGATGATCCCCGCAACCCATTTTCTTTTTAATAAAAACAGGATCGCTTTTCCATAACGGAAGGTCAGTTTATTAAAACTTGCATTGAAACCTGCAAAGAAACGGTCTTTGAAATTCATTTTCTCATGGGTACCCGGATGATGCTGTTTTAGAAATATAGCACACAATGCCGGGCTTAATGTCAATGCATTTATTGCTGAAATTACAATTGCAATCGCTAAGGTCAGCGCAAACTGCTGGTAAAATAATCCTGTAGAACCGCTCATAAATGCTACGGGAACGAATACCGCAGACATGATTAATGTAATGGAAACAATTGCACCTGTGATCTCACTCATCGCCGACATGGTTGCAGCCCTTGGATTGAGCTTTTTATGTTCCATTTTAGCATGGACTGCTTCCACGACGACAATGGCGTCATCCACCACAATACCAATGGCCAGTACCAGGGCAAACAACGTCAGGATATTAATAGAAAACCCAAATAAATTCATAAAGAAGAACGTTCCCACAATAGATACCGGAACGGCAATAGCCGGAATGAGGGTAGAACGGAAATCCTGCAGGAAGATGTATACCACGATAAATACCAGAATAAATGCTTCAATCAGTGTATGGATTACCTGATCAATTGACTGATCCAGCGCTTCCTTTGTAGCATAAGGAATTTCATAAGCCATTCCTTCCGGAAAGGATTTCTCCAGTTCTTTCATTCTTTCCTGAAGGGCAATCTGTACCTCATTGGCATTGGATCCTGCCATCTGGAAGATCGCCATCGTTACCGAAGGTTTCTTATTAAAATTGGAAGAAACCGTATAGCTGTACGCGCCAAATTCTACCTTAGCAACATCTTTTAGTTTTAATACAGAACCATCGCTCAGTGCTTTGATCGTAATATTTTCGTACTGCTCGGGCTCTGTGAATTTTCCTTTATAACGAAGCACATATTCCATAGCTTCCTTACTTCTTTCCCCGAATCTTCCCGGTGCGGCCTCAAGGTTCTGCGTCTGGATTGCGCGTGAAACATCAGACGGAGTAAGGTTGTATGATGTCAGTTTATTAGGATCAAGCCATACTCTCATCGAATAATCCTTGTTTCCGTAAACCATGGCATCTCCTACCCCTTTTACCCTTTTCAGATCAGGAACGATGTTGATTTTGGCATAGTTTTCCAGAAACAGATCGTCCATAGTACCATCCTTACTGGTCAGTGAAACCATCGCAATCATACTGTTCTGTCTCTTCACTGTTGTAATTCCGGCCTGAATAACTTCAGCAGGAAGCTGGTTCGTCACCTGGGCTACCCTGTTCTGAACGTTGATGGCAGCCTGATCCGGATCTGTCCCCAGTTTAAAGATTACGGTAATACTCAAAGTACCGTCATTACTCGCTGTAGAAGTAATATAATCCATATTCTCCACCCCATTGATGGCATTCTCCAAAGGCGGAGCTACGGATCTTGCAATCGTTTCAGCGTTTGCTCCCGGATACGCCGCAGTCACCATTACGGTAGGTGGGGCAATATCAGGAAATTTTGTGATCGGCAGGCTGACCATACCGACGATCCCCAGAATAACAAGCAACACGGAGATTACCGTTGCGAGTACGGGTCTTTTTATAATTGTCTTTAACATGATTTTTTCTTACGATTTTTTCGTTTGGGCATTTTTCTTCTGAGCGACAACGGGTGTTCCCGGCTGCAGTCTGTCGAAACCGGTGACAATATATTCGTCACCTGCTTTAAGCCCTTTTGATACTATAAAATTGTCACCTGCTTTTCCGGTTACCTCAACGGGAATCATAGCTGCCTTACCTCCTTTGATAGAAAATACAAAGATCTTATCCTGAATGGTTCTTGTGGAAGCGATTGGAAGCAAAACCACATTGCTGTAGAATTGATCCATTACAATTTTCCCTGTATTTCCGCTTCTTAAAAGATTATCCGGATTGTTGAATTTCGCTCTTAACGTGATGGAACCAGTGGTTTTATTGAACTGTCCTTCTACCGCATCTATCTTTCCGGTTTGAGCATATTTTTCGCCTCCTGAAAGTAATAAAGAAACCGCTGGAGTGTTTTTAATAATCTGATCGATATTACTTCCCGTTTGCTGTTTCTGGAAATTATTAAAGTCATTTTCACTCATGCTGAAATAGGTATACACCTCATGAATATCAGACAAAAGAGTAATCGGATCCTGGTTCGAAGGCGTCATTAAACTTCCCAGACGGTAGTTGAACCTTCCGATAAACCCGCTCACCGGAGCTTTGATGGTAGAAAAATTCAGATTGATTTTCGCTGATTCGATGGTAGACATCGACTGGCTTACAGCACCTCTTGCTGCATTATAAGCTGCTTCTGCTTCTTTCACCTGAATATCAGAAACCATCTTGTTTCTCAGTAATTCCTTTTTCCGGTCAAGATCGATTTTAGACGTCGAGAGGTTTGCCTGCGCAGTGATCAAAGCGGCCTGTGCACTTTTCATCTGCTCACGGAAGATCTGATCTTCTATTTTGAACAAGGGCTGTCCTGCTCTTACATAATCTCCTTCATCCACAAAGATTTTACTTAGATATCCTGTAACCTGCGGTCTGATCTCTACATTGGAGATTCCTTCAACTGATGCTGCATATTCTCTGGAAACAGAAGCGTCTCCCTGCTTTACCTTCTCTACCGGAAGTTCAGGAGCCTGCTGTTGAAAAGCCTGGTTTTGATTGTTTTTCCTGCATCCCGCCAAAACAATGAGCGAGAGGAAAAGTATAGTTGATTTTTGAATAAAAAATCTCTGCATAACAATATTCCTTTTAAATTTACGGGGCAAAATTCGCCCTAAAAAAATTCAATCGAAATACTCAAAAAACCCCTTGTTTTGTCAAAAAGACTCCTGATTTCAAAAAACATGAGAAATATCATTTAATCCCTTTAATAGAATACATAAATAACATAATTCCATTTTTTGTATCAAAAAATAACGAAAATTTAGCAAAAAGACATCAATCCAAAAATCTTAAATCCACAAATAACTGATTATCAATACAAATCATCTTTTTTGTATTCCAACGGCGACTTACCGACATGTTTTTTAAAGAATTTACTGAAAGACGCCTGATCAGAGAATTTCAACTGCACGGCCACATCATTAACATTGAGATTTGGATTTCTGAGAAGGAGTCTTGCTTCCACTGCCAATACCTGGTGAATAATATCTCTGGGAGCTTTGAACATGGTTTTATTGATTACTTTGGTCAGATATTTACGGCTGATGCATAGTTTATCTGCGTAAAACTGTACATTATGTTCATCTTTGAAGTGTTCCCTTACCAAAATAAAGAAGCTGGTGGTCAGTTCATCTTCACGGTGGGTAACCTGGTGAGGTTTTTCAATTTTTTTGAAGTAGTTGTCGATTTCATAAATCACCAGCGAAAAGTGATGCCAGATCATTTCATTGAAATAATAATTGTCTTTTTCAACATTGTTGAGTGCCTTCAGTTCATCAAGATGAAAATCCAGCCTTCTGTAAAGGTCAGGTTCATTCCTGATAATATGAGTGGGGTCTGACGAAAGGCTTTTCAGTACGTTATTGGATTTATAATTAAATCCTGCATCAGAAATAAAGTCTAAAGAAAAAAAGATATACTTAGCTTTATAATCATCTGAAATTTTATCTACCCAGAATACTTCAGAATAAGGACAGAAAATAATATCCCCTTTTGCTACATCATAACTCTTATCATCGAGCCTGAAACGGATATTGCCTTCCTGCACCATAAAAATACAGAAATAGTCTGACCGGTAAGGCGTATTGAGCTTTATTGCATAATTAGCCTTGTCGATCTCCATAATGACAAATTCTTTCACCCTAAGATCAAATTCCACTTCCCTGAGAAGCTCTTCAAAAGTAAATACGGATACAAATTCTTCGGGAACGGCTGTAAACTTTTTGATCATGAACAATGAATTAGCATACGAAATTAGGATATTTGAGTGAAAGGGACAAAAATCAAAAAGATTAAGCAGATAGAGAAAACTGCTGAATTTTTACAATTCAATAATCAGTTCTTTTTCATAGCCATTATATTTCTCATCAATATAGCCATGCGGGTTGCAGATCAACTGGGTTTTCCCGATATTGTATCTGCATGGCGTATGGATATGCCCATGAATCCAGTACAGCGGCTGATGTTCTGTGATGAAATCTTCCAGATTGGAGGCATAAGCAGCGGTCAAAGGATCTTCTTTATATTTTTCCGGGACAGACTTTATACTGGGTGCATGGTGGGTAACTACAATATTTTTTAAACCTGAAGAATTTTCCAGACTTTCTTTTAACCAAAGCTTGGAAAACTGATGAATTTTAAAGGTATCAATAGTACGCATTTTTGAATAGGAAGGATCTCTTCTGATCTTTTTATAATCATTCATTTTAGGCTGACAGATCATTCCGTACTGTAATGGATTTCCGAAAACAGAGAAGTCGGTCCAAAGCGTTGCTCCGTGAAAGCGGATACCGTCAATATCGACAGCTTCGTTTTCAAGAACAAAGACATTAGACCCTTCGGATGCCTGCTTGATTTTATTTAATGTTTTAGGATAGGACCCTTTGTAATATTCATGGTTTCCCAGAACATATACGACAGGTTTATTTCTGATTTCCGACTTGATCCACTCAATTCCTTTTGTTCCAAGATTGACATCTCCGGCCAACACGACAACGTCTGCATGGTCAAAACATAAATCAGTCGATCCGAATTCCCTGTGAAGATCACTGATGATCTGTATTTTCATTTTGCTAAAATAAAAAGAACCGGCAAAATAATGCCGATCCTTTTTCATATAGTTGGTATATTTTAATTTATCTATTCTTTTGCCTTGAAACAAAATGAATAATAATTTATTTGCTTTGAAATTGTGAGTTTATATTTGTTTATGAAACAGCTATTTCAGCCTGTCTGATTCTTAAACTTTTAACAATAAAATACAGCAGCATTCCCAGAGCCAGCAAAGCATATCCTACGAGGATAATCAGGCTTAAATCACCCACTGCATATTGAGAAGGGAAAATCTGACTCATTAAGGTCATGAACGAAAGTCCGATTCCTGCTCCCAGAAAGTAGCTGGTAGAGCTCAAGCTGGATGCCACTCCGTAATCCGAAGGCTCCACGTCCTGAATACCCATTACCGACAGTGCTGTAAAACAGAATGTCATTCCTATTCCTGAAATACATGCAGCTCCCAGTAAGACCAGCGTCAGCGGATGCCCCGTATAAACAGAGATCATCAAAGACAATGCTCCGGCCAGCATAAAGCTCCAGCCAAAGACACCCATTTGGGAAGAGCTCAGTCTTTTGGAAATATGAGGCAGTACAAATTTCGCTGCCAATGCAGACATGATACTGAATGGCACTAACATCAGCCCTGCAGAAGCTGCACTATGTCCCATATCTTTCTGAAGCATAAGTGATATAAGAAACAGAAATCCTATAAAAAAGGCTCCCAATGTAAAGAAAACAGCGTTAGATACCATCAGTGATCTGTGTTTCAACAACTGCAGATCGATCAGCGGCTGAGCTACGGACTTCAACCGTATCAATACCGCAGCCAAAAGCAAAACAGCGAGGACCAGAGAACCAATAATCATCATCGGATTTTCTTTGATATGAACCAGTTCATGGGTTCCATATGTAAGACTCAACAAGCCTAAAACAAGCAGCATCCCTGATATCAGATCAGTCTGTTGCCCAGCTTCACTTTTTTCATCTGCAGGCAGATACTGGTAAGCAAAGATCAGAGTAAGTAAAAGAATAGGAACATTGATGAGAAAAACCCAGTGCCAGCTCAGATAAGTACTGATAATCCCTCCCACGGAAAGTCCGCTTCCGGAACCTATTGCTGCAAATGAACTGAAAATTCCGATCGCCCGGTTTCGCTCCTGTTCTCCTCTGAATGTATTGGTCACAATGGACAATGCTGAAGGCATGATGAAAGCAGCTCCCAATCCCTGAAGGGCACGGAATACTGCCAGGACTTCAAAGCTTTTGGACAATCCTGCGCCTAATGAAGTCAGCATAAAAATAAGGGCTCCGATAAGGAATATTTTCTTTCGCCCGATCTGATCAGAAAGTTTTCCGCCAATGATCAGAAAACCTCCGAAAAACAATACATAAAGGGTTTGCAGCCACTGTACGGTCTCGGCTCCAATATGAAACTGTTCCTGAATAGAAGGAATCGTTAAATTAATAATGGCAATATCCAACGCCTCTACAAAAGTTCCTACCGATGCTAATATTAATATTAAATTTTTCCTTGTACTCATGTATTCAAATTTACTGCAAAATTAATTTTAAAAGAACATATTTAAAAATTATATAGTAAATTTGGAACAAATTATCTACTAAAGCATAATATAAAGAACAAATACACTTTTACACTGCCTAACAAGCCTAAAAACAGAACAAATGACTGCAGAACATTATACTCCGGACGAAAAAGATCTTTCTATCCTGCGCCTGCTCCAGAAAGACGCCAAAATGAGCATCCGTGATATTTCGGCAAGAATCAACTTAAGCCCCACTCCTACCCACGAGCGTATTAAAAGGATGGAAAAACAGGGAATCATTAAGGAATACACCGCCGTTGTGGACCGTAAAAAAGTGAATAAAGGTATGATGGTGATCTGTATGATTGCTTTAAATGTCCACAATAAGAAAACAGCAGGAAAATTCATCGAAGAAGTAGGCAGACTGAAAGAGGTCGTAGAGTTTTATAACATCAGTGGAGATTTTGATTTCATGCTTAAAATCCTTGCCCCGAATATGGATGATTTCCATGAGTTTTTCGTGAATAAGCTTTCTGAAATTGAGGGGATCGGACAGACGAAAAGCATTTTTGTTATGAGCAGTATTAAGGAAAGCGCTCAAATTCTGTAGCCTTACAATCTAAATTCAACTGTAGTATTTTTCTTGTTGCATCCAAAACGTTAAACTAAAGATATAGCTGTTTTAAAAACCTAGCGAAAACGATCAAAGCATTATAAATAATCCTGTAAATCTGCGAAAGCACTCTCAATCCAGTAAAAGTCAACACATTTAAGAATCTTTTAATATTTTAATTTTTTCTTTATGAAACGTATTCAGTAAATTGAAGTTTCATTTAAAATAACAAAATATGCCCTGGAATCCCGACGTTTACAATCAATTCAAAGATATCCGTTTTAAACCGTTTTATGATCTTGCAGAACTCATTACCGATGAAAAGGAAATGAAAGCTGTTGACTTAGGTTGCGGAACGGGTGAACAAACCGCTATCCTAACGGAAAAATTAACGAATGCTGTATTTACAGGAATCGACTCTTCTCCCGAAATGCTTGAAAAATCCAAAGCTCTGGAAAACGGGCGCCTGCATTTCAGAATTTCTACGACGGAAGAGATGCTGGATGCTGATGAAAACTGGGATTTGATTTTCAGTAATGCAGCGCTTCAATGGTCAGATAATCATCAGGAGCTCTTTCCCAAACTGATCTCCAAACTGAAAATCGGCGGTCAGCTTGCGGTACAGATGCCTTATCAGCCAGGAAACACTCTGAACAAGATTCTTTTTGAACTGGCACAGGACGAACCTTTCCGCACACAGCTCAACGACTGGAACCGTCCTTCCGCCGTGCTCACCATCGACGAATATGCACAAATCCTGTTTGATAATGGAATTGAGGATCTTAATCTGTCACAGAAAGTTTATCCTATCATTGCGGAGAATCATGATACCCTGTTTAATTTCATCTCCGGATCGGCATTGATTCCCTATCTGGAAAGACTTGACGAGGAACAGCAGAAAGCCTTTACCTCAGAATTTAAACAGCGTATTGAAAAAAACTTCCCTAAACTTCCTGCTATTTATGCATTTAAAAGGATTCTTCTTTACGGAAGGAAAAAATAAAAAAAGCCCTGCTTATTATGAAAGCAGGGCTTTTTAAACTGTTTTTACACCCATTTTATTTCCAGTAATTCCAGACCGTTCCATCAAAAACTGCGAACGTCTTGCTTGCTGTGTCATAACAGATCATTCCGGGATATGGATTTTTCACATTAAGATGTGGTGCGGATATTTTAGGAAGAACCATCGCCTTGTCAGGTGATTCCAACACGAGGACACCGTCTGCACTGCCTTCCTGAATCCCTATCACTACCCCATTACCGGTTTCATTTGAAGTATTGGGAGTAAGTGTTGAAGAATTACCGGTATCACTCAATGATTTCCAGACATTGTTTTCATACACTTTTACTTTATCGTCTGAAGTGTCAAAAATAAATGTTCCGTTAGCTGGACTTCCGGCAGGAAAACCTTCTGTAGCAGGAAGAATCAAACCTTTTGTATTGGACGCCGTATTATTGAAATCCAAAATAGTACTGTTTCCGTCCACAGTTTCTTTCCCTATAGCAACCTGCGCACTAAAAGAATTAAAAACCATCAAGATCAGCACTGTACTTATATTTTTTAAATGTTTCATACTATTTACCCATTAGATTAATTGTTACAGCTTTTTTCGATACACTTCCATTGAGTTCCATTATACAGTTTCACACACCTGTCCTGGATGTCGTATACCAGCATTCCTTCTTTTGGCTCTGCAACAGCATCACCGGACTGAGGAACTGAACTCACATGCTGTACCCTGGTAATTACGAAACCTTTTGTTTTGGATTGAAGAGCAAGGAAACCATTGGGGATATTTCCGGGCCAGACATCAGCTTTCTGCTGGATGGTGATTCCCATTTTGGTATACCCATCAGGAGTTCCTGAAATACCTGGCTGAGTACATACATCATCCAGCTCATGAACGACCTCATCAGCAAAACCACAGGCAAACTTATCATCCGGAAGTCCCGCCGGCCATAAAGCCGGGCACAAAGCCTGAGTGGCATTAGGTCCGCAGAAAGCAGAATTTCCAGGCAGCAGTCCCGTTACCGTATCCATGGCAATAGCGATGATCTGACTGTCATTGCTGAGCACTGATGTTCCTCCTCCACTCACCTGTGCTTTCGCAATGCAATATGCCTTCCCCAAAGGAGCTCCTATATAATTCACAAAAGGATAGGTAGTAGACTGCTGGTTGAAAGTTCCACATATTTCCACCACGCTGTAAGTTCCCATCTCGATGGTAGACATTGATCCGGGATACGTTCCAAAAAAAGTAGGATCACCCTGAGACACTGATCCTGTAAGGGAAAGATATGCCTTTGTTCCCAGTTTTATTTTTGAGCTTTTCTTACTCCCGAACTCACCTATCAAAATAGCTCCCTCCGATTTTACACTGCCCGTATCACCAATCTCCAACTCACCACTTACCGTAATTCCCTTTACAATAAGCGCCCCGCCGGGCTGGATGATCAGAACGGCACCTTGAGGAATAGTAATATCATTAACCAAAGTAAGATTTCCAGTCAGACAATAAGTTTGTCCAGGGTTCATCGCCTGGCCTGTATACGGAGTACATTGCGCGTCTGCAATACCGTAAAAAAGAACCATTAACAAGAATGCGAATTTCTTATTAATGGCGCTAAAATTTAAATTATTCATATGATTTTACAATAAATTAATATTTTTTACATAATATAAGAAGTTAAAAATATTTTTTATACAACAAATCCCATTGAACAATTAACATACCAAAGTGACTTTCTGGAATCTCATTTGTTTCATTTAAAGTTGAATTATTCTAACCTTTTCCACCTAATGGTATGAGTTTAAATGGATATGAAAAAAATGATTTAATTTTTTAAAACTGAAAATAAATTATTGGCTGGCAGACTCGCTGTTTTTTCTTTTGATAAGGTTTTAGGAAAAAAATCAAATATCCCCGACAATAAAAAAAGAAGGTGTTCTTATCAGGGAACACCTTCTTTATGGATCGGAATGGATGAGTCGATTACCTTAAACAGATCACCGAAGCGATCCCGGTTTCTGATAATTGGGAATCTTCCTCAGCGTATCGGTCATCACTGTATCCTGCCCTATGATTCCAAAGCTTTTTTCATTTAAAGAATAGAGATGGGCTTTATAATCCTTTCTCTGATGCTTATAATAATCTTTGATCGCTGATGGATTTTCTTTATAAATAATGTTGATCAGGCTGTCTATTTTTATGCCGGATACTGCTTTTTTGGCAACCAGCCGCCAGTCGTTTTCATTGAGATTATCGTTAGGAAAAGGATTGAGTTGGGCAGCAGGCAGCACTGCCGGAGTTTCGGAAACAGCGGGTTCCTTAATCAGGGTATCATCGCTTTGATGATCCGCAACAGCAACCTTTTCTTCAATAGTAAAACCTCTTATTTTCCCTTGGTCCAATAATACTAAATAGCCGCAAATCCCAGCCAGCATTAACAAAAGAAGACTCCAGAAAGCTATTTTATATCCGTTTAAACCCCGTTTCTTATTTTCAGAGTGATCTCTTCTGAAATCTTCCAGATCATTTCCCAACGGCGGCTTTACATTTCTCTGAGGAAATGGGGATGCCGGTGAGATTGAATTCAACGCTCCGAAATCTTTACCCTGCCGGATTTTATCTGCAAACGTTTTTCTGCTTTCCAAATGCAACTTTCTGACTGCCTCCACCTTTCCATCTGATTTTAAGGTATTGATCAGGGTATCCATTTTTGCTGCATATTGGTCGAATTCATTATGAATGACAGCGATTCCACTTTTTGATTCGCTGATTTTCTTTTCATTTTCCTGATGCCTTCTTTCATTCTGGCTAATTTGCCGTTCCAAATCATCAATAATCGTTTTTTTGTCCCCTTTCAGGTTTTCTTTTTCCTTTTCAAGATCATGGATAAATGACGTGACCATTCTTAATTTTTCTTCCTGAGACTTTTGAATTTCACGGTCAAAACCATTCAGGTCTACAATTTTAAAAATACCTTTATGCTGAACAAATTCCGCGACCTCACGGCTTTCGGTAAAGTAGATCATATCATATGCAGTCAGCAGGCCTAAAGCCTTACTAAAAAGCGTCTGCAACTGAGATGCTCCGGTCCCGGTGTATACCATCAGGTAATTATTTCCGGATTGGGATACTCCCAGGCTTTCCACAGGCCGGGCATTCAGATTGATCTTATCATAGTCCTTTGGCATATGGATAGAAAATTTATCGGAATGGTTTATGGCAATGGTACCATCATCCACATTATGCTTTTCCAGATACTGATGAAATTCCTCCAGAACATCGATGGTCAGGCTTTCGGGAGCTGTTTTATCTACAAAAATAAGACTAGACCCTATGAATGTACCGCCACGCTGGGAGTTCTGCTCCTTTGCAAAGCTATAAACCGTATAGGAAACGATGCACGAACTGCCCGCAGACTCTAAACGCATTCCATAAACCCTGCTCCCCGGAAAGAGCTGGACAGCATCTGTTTTCAGATCAAAGGTTCTGATGTGTTTCACGGTCTCTGCATTTCCGCCCAGAAAGTAGGATTGACGGAAGCCGTTCGGGTTTCCAAAGGTTCCGAACGCAGAAAAAAAGTAAGTACTGTCCATCAATTCGTAAAGCTAAATTTTAAACGTTCCCAGAATGTCCCTTCATAATCCAGATCATATCCTGTAATGCTTCTGTAAAGCCATTTGGACAAAACTTCGGCGGTAGAAAGATTGAGAAGATTGACCCGCTCCTGCCCTATCGCATTCTGAACGCTTCCTATGGTGTAGTACGATTTGCTCAGTCCGTAGGTATTGATCCTTTGAGCAGTCATCGGCAGACGTTCGGAAATAAAGTTTTCAAGTTCTTCTGCATTTTCCACATCCATCCTTCCTGACCGGTCCCATTTTGAAATTACCAGTACAGCATTTACTGATTTTAGATTTTTTCCTTTTCTTTCAAGCTCATCCAGAAATTCATTGATAAGGCTGTCTTCTTTATGGGCAGAATCATAACTGGTAACAATAATGAAGGTAAGCGGCACATTGGCATTCAGAAATGATTCTATGCTGCTGTGATAATTGCCTCCCCTTCTGATCTCATTGTGATTTTCCCCGGAAGTCTCCAGAAAGGTAAGATCAATGGGGAGTACTTTTTTGGATTTATTATTGGGTTCAAAAACAAGATCAAGGCGGGTGACCTGGTCTCTTGTTGATCTGCCCGGCAAAATACCCTGCCTTATGTTTTCAAAAAAATCAGACAGCAGTACATTGGCTTCCTTACTGTTTGGTGTTCCAAGTTTGGGTCTTAACACGCCCGCACGGGATTTGAGGTAATAGAGCATGGAAGAAAGAATCACCGATTTTCCTGAATTGGCAGTTCCGAAGAAAAACACAAAATTGCTTTCCTTATTTTTGATATCATTGGAAATGGTAGTTGCAATGGGAATAAAGTCGTCCTGAATCTGATGATCATCATCAAACGACAGCGGTTTCAGCATTTCCTTCGTTTCCTCATCAAAAGACAAAGGTTTAAATTTTTCGTTAAAATTATCCATGATTTAGTTATTTGGAATTAAAGTATTGCCACTTCTTTTGTTGTTGAAAACACTGCCTCTGTTGTTTCTGTTGTTATCGGGACCGGTCACCAGCAAGATGATAATGACAATCACGAAATCCAGTAAAATACATCCTGCAAGTACCACAAACTGATACATTCCGAAGTGTTTGATCGCGTGTTCAAATGCAAAACCGATCTTTCCAACTTCCTGAGTCTGGGAAACGACAGGTTCAAAATGTATTTTTTCATTTCCTAAAACGGTCTGTGCCCTGCTTCCCAATTTGTTGTACTCAGCGAGAGATTCATCAATGATCCCCTGCGACAGGACATCTTTGTCTTTTTTGGACAGCAGCAGAAGCTCCTGGATATTCTTATTCCACTTTAATGTTGCATTATTGATATCCGTTTTCAATGCCTGCTCTTCCGGTGACAGATCGGAAATCATATTATCAATCTGACGTCCCATTCTTTCCGCCAGATCTTCATAATCACTGCCTACGGGTGTCAGATGATCCACTTTCTGGCCGGTCAGTTTTTCGATATCCCTGATCAAAGCCTGTGCTCTTTCGCCAATTCCTTTATTCCCGGGGTCTTTGATCTGCTCCATCATCTGCTTCTTTTTGATCTCAATATTCTGGGCGGTCATTTTATTGTATTTATAGCTCAGTTTAGATTCTATATTATTTTCGAGTTCTGTATAGCTCTTATTGATCAGCCTGAGTTCGTCGGTATAGATATCCGTTTTCATGAATCTTGTATAGAGGGCGTTAAAGTTTGCAATGAAGCAGAAAGAAGCGATAAATACATAGATACCTACAAGGCTTCCCGTAGGTTTGCCTTCCAGCTTGGCATTCCGGAGCATCCAGCAAAGGAACAGGAGTAAGAGAGATAATACCAGAGCAATCACAAATGAGGCAGGCCCGAAAATCTGCTGCAGCCCGAGCCAGGTCTGATAAAAGCTTACGCTGATGAGCAGCAGTGCGAGAATTCCTAAAAACAGATCTGCAGGAGTCGTCTTTTTATTCATAATGTTTAAGTTATTGTTTTCGTTTTATAATGTTCGAAACTACAAACAACCATGAAAGAAAAATTACGGGAAGCCGTAAACCGTTTTTTTCCTATGTTTTGCAAAAACTGAGTTTAAAGATATCTAAAACTGGAATCTCCCTGCTGGAAAGCGCTGTCAACTAATTAGATTTTACAAATAAAAGCTATAGAAATTAAATATAATATAAACTATTCCTTTTATCATTGAACTAAATTCAATTATTAAATTTATAAAAATCACTTTGAAGTGATTAATATTCAATTCAGATGATTATATTTCATACTTTAGTGATAACTAAAACCATCAAAATTCAATATTTATGAAAACATCACTATTATCCATGAAAAATGGTCTGGCAGCCGGTATGCTGCTGTTAACAGGAATTGCGAGTGCTCAACAGTGGCAGATTACCGGAAATCCAGGAATTACTACCGCCAATTACGCAGGAACCGTGGATCAAAGGCCTTTTTATCTGAGAACCAACGGAGCTACTGCCAATCCGGGACAAGCGATCCTGAACGAAGTAGGTTCATTCATCGTTGATGCCGTCAACAACTCCAATACGGCTAAAGTAAAAGGAAGTCTTGTAATAGGAAGCGGCAATATCCTTGGAGCTCCTGCCGGGAGTTCTCTGGTGAGCGGTTGGGAAAATGACCTCAGCAATGGCGGAGGCGCCAATATCGTAAGCGGACAGGCCAATGCGGTGTTGAATGGCTCAAGTAAATCTGTAGCGCTGGGCTGGAAAAACATCATCAGAAATCACAATCAGTTTGCCATAGGCGTGGGCATTGATCTTCGCGATGTGTATTCCGGAGGATTTGGAATTGACCTGGCAGCAACCGGAAACCGTTCTTTCGTGATCGGAGCCGGGAACGGAAGTGCCAAATTGACGAATAATATTCCTTTATCCATTATGCTTGGGCTATCATCTACCTCTACGATGCTGATTAAGGATAAAGCCGTGGGTATTCTCACCCTCACTCCTACTGCCAATTTTCATACGGTAGGTACCGTAAGACATGAAAACCTTCCTACAGGAAGCGGTCGTGCCTTGGTTGTGGATCCTGCCGGAAATGTAATGGTTTCCAATACGCCTCTCAACAGAACCGCTGACTCTGATGACACCATCCAGCAGCTGGAAGACCGCATCAAAAATCTGGAAAACACGGTAGAAGAACTTAAGAATATGCTTATGAATAAAGGAACTTCATCTGCCATCAGCTCTTCTTCAGATATCGCCAGGATTTCTCAAAATGTACCCAATCCTGCTAAAAATGAAACCAGCATCAGCTATTACCTTCCCCAAAATGTAAAATCGGCTTCCCTTGAAGTTTATACGATTTCCGGCCAGCTGGTCAAATCACTTCCCCTCCGTGAAAAGGGAAACGGGACGATCATTATTTCCGGGTCCGACCTTCCCGCCGGCAATTATGTTTACAAAATGACAACAGACGGAAAAGTGACGGGTTCTAAAAAAATGCTAATCAGAGATTAGATTCTTGATATATTATTTTCAAAAGGACGGCTGGAGGAGAGATCTTTCAGCTGTTTTTTTATGTATTATCATCCATCAGAATTATAGTCAATTCATGTCAACTCACACCCAATCCGGTTCTTTATTCCTTTATTTTGGGTCTTCTTTTATAATTAACCAAAACATAAATTAAGAAACCAACCAGCCAGGCTCCGAATACAACGCCAAGTAAAATCATGCTAATCGACGGATGAAGATAATTGGGTTCATAAAATAACCGCTCCAAAGTTGTAAATTTTTCGGCCAATGCATTTCGGTCGAAATTATTTCTGATTCCACCGTCCACCAGTTCATTATTGTGGTCTTTATAATAGAAAACATCTTTGGCCAGATCTTTAGGAATAATCTGAGTTTCTATCTTATATTTTTTCAATAGGGTATTCAACTTCTGGAAATTGGATACCAACGAATCCTGCTTGTATTTGTAAATCAATTGGTATCGCTGTACTGCTGCATCATACTGTTGTTTCTCTTTCGGAATTCCTTTTATGGGTTTGTATAGAGTATTATTTTCAATAAATATGCAAATATCTTCATCATATCCCGGATCAACCTCTTGCCCCCTGTAGATTATTTGAGTACTGTCTTTGATGACATTTTTCTTAATGACCCGCTCTAAGAGTTCTTTTTTATCAAAACCTATATGACCCAACAGGTCACTTGTGGCAGTGGAAATTTTATTTAAATCAGCAGTCAGCATTTTTAAAGTATCAATGCTGTAATATTTAGATTCTACATTGTAATACTGATCAACAATCAAGGTGCTGTCCACGACCTCAATAACCGGATAAGGCTTCGGATATAAAATATTAACCGGATTAAATAATTTCTCTGAACTGTAGGAAGTATACCCATATAAAAATGGATGTAAAATATTCAACAAGGTTTTGTCTTTATTCAATTTTTTCTCAGACAGTTCCGATTTTAATTTTGCATTGAGACCAAAACTATAACTCACAAAAAACGTAAAACTAAAGAAAGAAATCAATAGCAATACACCTCCAATTTTAAGCAAATTAAGAAGAGCATAATTTTGTTTAGAATGATTTTTCAATAAAAATATCAGGAAGAAAAGTAAAAACAGTCCAGTTATAAAAAAGTGAGAAATGGATACATCATCATAAAATTTAAACCTGTAGAATTCTGTATAAATATTGATTTTCCCTATTCCCTCAAATTTAAAATAACCGTATAAAAAATAGCCCAAATGAATGAACAATAGTACTCCAAAAGATTTTGCAAAGAATTGCATTAATTTTTTATCCATATTTTATTTTGAGAAAGTGATTCTCAAATATAAATAATCCATTTCAAAATTCATTGGAATGAAGAATATAAATAAAAATCATGCATTACGTTAATCTAAAACAATCAATCGTTTTCTAAATTTCTTACTTCTTCTCCTGTCCCTATCATTTTTTCTCTTCCTTTTTTTACAGAAACGGCAGGACGTATTATCATTTGACGGACCTATATCCCAAAGCATTTCATATTGATGAATGAAAACAGTTGGCTTACCGAAGTTATCAAATGGTTTTACCAGATATTATTCGAGTGTTATTTTACTGGCATAAAACTTGACCGTTACGTTGAAATTAAAATACACTTTATGAAAAAATTATTTTTTTGTCTGAGCATTCTGTTCATTTTCAGCAGCTGTTCCAGAAACAGCACGTCAGCAGAGACTGAAATATCTTCTAAAATAAACACACTCTACACAGGTACTGAGTCTTCTTCAAAAGATCTGTTTTCTACTGATTTACAAAACCTGCTCGATGAGGCCCATAAAGTTGCGGATGCAGATGCCGAACGAGTAAAAAAAAGCAGCCAGCCTACAGACAAACCAGCCATGGTTGAAAGCTTTATTTTTACAGGTATACCTGATGCCACAACACAAAAAGTAAAGAAAATAACCGTTACGGAAAATACAGCAGAAGCTTCTGTAGAAATGAAAACCAATGAAGAGAAGATTGAGGGTAAAACCTACCCTGCTACTGTTGCAGAAAGTACAATTAAGCTGATCAATGACAAAGGTTGGAAAATAGACAATATCATCTTTACCGAACAGCCAACTCTTCAAGATCAATTAAAAGATTTTATTTCAGAGACAAAAAAAGGACTTTAATAACCAGGTCATCAAAAATAACTTTCAAAACAAACGACTGACGGAAGTAATCCGTGAGTCGTTTGTTTTTGATTTCATGGTTGACTTATGGATCATGATATTACTATGCATCATTTTCAAGATAACTTAAAATTTTCCCTGCATCTATTCTTTACTCATCACATAATTGTACAAAAGTTCAGCAATATCTTTATCTGCCAGATCCTGATGATCCGAATTTTTGATCTCCTCAAGCACACTGATCAAATAAGGGAAGCCAAATAAACTGTAATATCTTACCCCGTCTTTAACAAACTCAAGGCTGCCTTCCGTCGTTTCAATCTCAAAAAATGCTAAGGTATTGTTTAACTCCAAAGGCTGCTCCATATAGATTTCAACCGCTTCAGACTCCTGATCTACTGATTGATCCTGGCAAAACTCCTTATAAGAACCTCCGTTTCGGAAGTAATTGATTAATTCTGATAAATTCATATTGTTTCTTACGGCCTTGAAAATGGATTCATTTTTATTCATCACTCTATTGGTATATGAATCCATAAACGACCGTGACTGCAAATTTACCGAAAATTAGAAATGAAAATAAGCTGGTCATAAAAAATACTGCTTCATTGAAGCGGTATTTTATTTTTATTTTAAACTTCTGTCAGGACTATTATAGCCATTCATACTAATAAATGTAATTTTATCGATTTTCATATTCGCAAAAAATTGCTGAACTGCATCAGTCCATTTCATGCTACTTTGACTTAGTATATTTTCAATTTTTTTTGGTATTTCATTTTGATGTAATCCTGTAGGGAAAATAGAACACTTTGATAGAATTGTATCAGCTAGGGAATAAAATCGGTGAACAGGAAATCCTGAGCTCGCTAAATCAGGGGATGCATTTCAGGGTTACAGGAAAGGAAGTTCAAAGCTGGAAAATTAAAAAGCCATTCATGTCTATGCAGGATTATTTTTCTACGCCTTCCCTCCTCTTCATTTTCATCTTATTCCTCTCTTCTGATACAAATGTCCTAAAGAAAAATAAAAGAACCGCTCATCATCATGGAACGGTTCTTTAAATCGCAGATATCAGCTATTATTTTCATTCGATGATCCAACATCAAATAGACCAATCTATTAAGCCAACTATAATTCGTAGGATTAAATTCCCCTCCTACGGAGGGGTGGCGAAAATTCAAAGAATTTTTGACGGGGTGGTTTAAAAAAGTAGATAACATCCACTAAAGTTCTTGAACACCTTAGTGATTTTAAGGTAAATATTCCGCGTATTAAAAATACACTTAAGTCATAAGGGAAAATCAAAGATTTTCACTCTACATATCCAACAAAAAACCTACAATCCTTTCTTTCCCTCAATCCAATACGCCTGCGAACGGATGCATTTGGAATCCACCCCTTTTGCTTTAAGGAATTTCCTGATCACAGACATGGTATTTCCATTTCCTGTAAGATAAAAGACAGCTTCATTATGATAAACCGCCTCTTTTTCTTCTTTCAGAAAATCGTTCAAAGCTTCCATAATATTCTGTATATCTTTTTTTGGAGCATAATACCCGTACAGTTCCAGTTCTTTCAATGCTGAAGAATCTTCCAATTCGTGGAGGCATACGAATGAACCCCCAATTTCTTCTGCGGCTTCTTTAATAGACAGCGAACTTCCGAGAGACGTTTCGTCGCCGATGGAGAAATGAATCTCTGCATCTGTTGAAAAAAAACGCTTACCTCTGGGCATTAAGATTTTTGTAGTATCACCCTCTGAAAGACTATTGATAAAACTGCTTCCTGCAGAATCTGTATCATGAAGATGAAATATCACATCGAAGGTGCCTGTGATTTTATTAAAATTAAAAGGTGAATAATTACGGTAATCTCTTTCGTTGACTCTTATTCCTATGGCATAAGCAGGTTCAAAAACGACATCTTCCAGGTCAGAGGCAAAACGGATGAGGCGAAGTTCATTTGAAACAGATTGTATATGGATAACCGTGCATTCTTTAAATTTTGAAGACATGACATTTTCTAAAGTGTCATTCATCCATTTTGGTAAACTTGGCATAAAAAATTTTAATGCAAAGGAAAGCGCTAATTGAAAGCAGAGCGATAGCTGTTTCAGGGAATTGATTGGACAATTCGGGGTTTAGTATTTCTTCCGGTTTTTGTCCCGGAATTCTGATGGCGGAAAGCCTTCGGCCTTGGAAAATAACCTTGAGAAATAAGTATGGTCGCTGTACCCTAGTTCATAAGCAATTTCTTTTACGGTGAGCTGGGTGAAAGACAGCAGTCTTTTAGCTTCTATCAAAACTTCCTGATGAATCCAGTACTGGGCGGATCTTCCGGTTACTTCGCGGATCACTTCGGATAAATATCCCCGGGAAATATTTAAAAGATCAGCATAACCGGATGGGCTTTTCAGAGTTTTAAATTCTTTTCTTATGAGAACCCTGAATTTTCGGGCCAGCTGAACCGCCCGGCTTTCACTGGATATTTCAGGGCTGTATTCTTCTAAAAAAATCAAGGCGTACATTCCTGTAAAAGCATTCATGAAGGACTGAACAACGAGAAACCCTTCCCTTGTTTCCATCATCTCTTCTGTATACGACATCTGAAGCATTCCTGCGCAGGTATTGAGTTTGTTCATCCAGTTCTCATCAATAGAAACAGGCTGTATATCAACCAATGATTCTTCGAAAACTGTTCTGACTGTATCAGGCAGCAGATCTGCTTTAACAGCAATAAACCAACCACTGACGTCGTCCATAAGAATTCCTTCATGAACCTGACCGGGAAGCAGAAAGAAAATCGATGCATCTTTAGCCTCTATGATTTTAAAATCGACCATCATTCTGGCCCGTCCACTTTCCATAAAGGTGAAAATATAATGGCTATCGCGATGAATTCCTTTATCAAAAAGATTGCCTTCTGCACTGAAGGTCCGTTTTTCAATTCTTTCGATCAAAATGCCATGCTTTGTAATACTGCTTAAATCGTAGGTGGGAATGGACTGTTTCATCTTAAAATATTGCAATAAAGTTAGACATACTCATAAGAAAAGACGCAAACTAAAGTGTTTTCCTTTAAATTAAATATAAAAATCATGACAATGAGCTGGCAGATGTCCATCAATAAAAAAGCTCAGGTAGTATATTCCTGAGCTTTCCATCTTTATATAATTATTCTTTTATAATCTTCCGGGTGCTTTCTTTATCCTTCTGTTTGATATTCAGATAGTAGACTCCACTGGTGAGGCTGGAAAAATCAATTTCTGCTTTATTTTTAAAGATCTGATTTCCGAAAATAAGCTTTCCGCTGGAATCTGACAGGTTGAATGAAGCTTCGCTGTTATCCTTAAGAGTCAATATTCCTGTAGACTTCACGGGATTTGGATAAAAACTGAAAGAAGGATCCTTAATTGTTTCAGCCACAGACAATGTTGCGAAATTAAGATTAACCTTTGAATTGTTAAGACTCTCCCCCATATAAGTCCTGGAAGATGTCACAACTATATAATCTGGTTTTAAACTGTATGAAACTGGTGAGCCATAAGAACCTATGCCAAAAATACCGGGAATGGGAACTCCATTATTAGGTATATTCCCTCCAAAACTGCTCTTTACCTCTCCATTACTTTTAATATAAATCAAAGCATCTTGCCTGCCTCCTGAACTTGCCGTAGATACATAATAAATTCCAACCAAGAAATCACCGTTAGGAAGATTCACTATTTGAGCGAAGTTAAGAGCTATCCAGGGATACCCTAATCTTGTAACACCATTGGTTCCGAAAGAGGGATCAACACTTCCGTCAGCAAGATATCTTTTTAGTACTAGATCTGTCCTTGAAGAGCTTACGGTGACATTTCCTCCCACAAGTATTTTTCCATCCGGTAAAATATTGTCGTTACTCCCCATGAGATAAAGAGTAAGATTATCATAAGAATTATCCTGTATTCCGGAAGAAATATCTATTTTGCTGATGTGTCTGGTTAATGATGGATATCCAATACCCTGAGCATAAAGATACTGTCCCGAAACCCTTAAAACTTCCAACTGTGTAAAGTTATAACCACTTCCATAATCCACCTGTTTAAGTCCCTGGTCAAACATCCCTGTAATCAGTTCTCCTGATTCATTAAAACACCCGATTTCAGTTTTTGGACTGTTCTGAAGGTTGGAATAATTATGAAAAATAAAATATTTTCCGTTGGCTTTAACCAGATCAGATCTGTAATGCTTACTGTATTTTGAAGTATCTGTGAAAATATATTTAATTCCGGAAGTTCCAAAAGTCTGATCTGGAGTTCCGTCTGTATTCAGGCGTAAAAGCTTCGGGATACCACCATCCTCTGTAGCTATAAAAAGTAGAGGCTTATCACTGTCTGTCACTTCAAAAGAAAATATATTCGGTTCTTCAGAGCTAGGATAGCCTAAAAAGGTATTGATATTAAGAATTCCATTAGTTCCAAAATTAGTATCACGAGTTCCCTGTGATGTATATTTTTCTATATAGTACGTACCAGTACTGTATCGGGAAGGATTGGATGAATAAAAGAGATATACATTGCCGTTACTGTCTATTTTATTGGTTGTCTGGGAATAGGAATACATATCATTAAGATGGTCACGGTTTCTCCATGCTAACGTCTGGGCAAAGCCCTGCAAGAAAAGCACAAAGGCTAAAAAGGAAATAAGTTTTTTCATTGAATGGTAATTATCGTTTTTTTATTATTTGTGATGTTTTAAACACGGCGCGAAATTACTAAATACTTTCTCAATATTTTTCCAAATCAGACTGACTCTAATCAGAATTTTACTGAAATAATCATTAAGATAATTAGAAAGGGGTAACCATGAGGTTTTAGCTCAAAGTATTCTAAGCACATATACCCATTGAGTCCAAAAAATTGAGCAGGTATCATTTATCACAGATAATAACAGTCTGTAATTCTTTTGTTTATTTAGCTTTTGAAAGCGCCATTTTTACTGCTAAAAAGGTTAAAACACTCGCCATAAACCACTTTTGGACTTTGATCCAAAAAGGATTCCCCGCAAAAAACTTGGCCACTTTTGCAGCTGTCAAAACAATGATAAAATTAACGCTGAAGCTTACAAAAACCTGTATAACGCCCAGTTCCAGACTCTGTGTCAGGACAGAACCATATTCAGGTTTGATGAACTGCGGGAAGAAAGAAAGGTAAAACACAGCCACTTTCGGATTCAGAACGTTGGTGAGAAAACCGACGGTAAAAAGCTTTCTAGGGCTGTCGAATGAACCGCTCTGATCAACTTCGAATATATTCCGGCTATTGGGTTTAACGGCCTGATAGGCCAGATATAAAAGGTAAACGGTACCGAGGGTTTTCAGCACTGTATAAGCTAATGGAACCGCTAGTAATACTGCTGTCAGTCCAAAAGATACCATAACAATATGAAACAGAAAACCACAGACCACACCTGCTAATGAGATCATTCCCGATTTTTTTCCCTGGGTTATAGACTTTGAAATCAGATAAATCATGTTGGGTCCCGGGCTTATCACTAAAATAAGGGCAGCCACAACAAAAAACAGAAGGTCATGAAATGGAATCATTCTTTACTTATTCATTTAATTAAACACTCTATATGGTAATCCATTGCCGGCCGATAACAAAAATTGGCGGAACAAATATAAGTGATTTAACGTCTGATCTTTTCCGTTTTTTAAGATTGGGTTTTAATTGCGGATTCTTTTCATCAAAATTTAAACAGTTAATTAATCATAAGATTACATTTAATTACAATGCTGATCATAGTATTTTACTACTTTTGTATTCCCGAAAGGGGGATTTTTTACTTTTTTCAGGATAACCACACCAAAAACTATGAACCAGATGATCACATGCAGCCTATTTACTCTACAGGAAAAAAAAGTACCAAAGGAGATCAATAGCATCTTAAAAATCTCTTCTTATCCTATCCAAAAACACTCACAGCAGGTTTCCTTTCCGGAGATTGAAAAGGAAAAATTTCAATTTCAGTCATTTGATACCACATTTTTTTTTCAAAGACAGTAATATCGTTTGTTTTTTTTCGTTTGACAGTAAACCAATAGCCCCTTTATCTAACATTAAAAGTTTCATTCTTCTAATTTCTTGTAACATCCACCCAATTAAACAGACTATTTGATAGATTTCTACTACATTAAAATTTAAACTCAATGCAAAAATTGTTTTTTAAGACTGCCGTCACGGCCGCTGCACTCTGTTTCAGCTCCATGGCTCTGGCGCAGCAAAAATACTCAGTAAGCGGTACTGTGAAGGATCACAAGAATGGCGAACTGCTGATCGGGGTTACCGTAAAGGTCAATGAAGACCCTTCGATTTCGGTGGTGGCCAATGAATATGGCTTTTACTCACTGTCTCTCCCTGAAGGAAACTACACGCTGATTATTTCATACCCGGGATACAAAGATTTTGAGCAAACCATCAAACTTGAACAGAACACGAAGCTGGATCTTCCTCTTAATCAGGAAGATGAAAAAATAGGAAAAATTGATGAAGTCATTATTTCAGGGGTTAAAAAGGATAAAAACCTTTCCACTGCCCAGATGGGAACTGAAACTTTAAGCATCAAAAACATAGAAAAACTACCGGTTTTATTTGGGGAAAAGGATGTGATGAAAACGATTCAGCTTTTACCGGGTATCAAAAGCAATGGTGAAGGAAGCAGTGGATTCAGTGTAAGAGGTGGTGCTACAGACCAGAACCTGATCTTACTGGATGAAGCTCCTGTTTATAACGCTTCGCATCTTCTTGGTTTTTTCAGTACATTCAACAGTGATGCCCTGAAAGACGCCAGCATTATCAAAGGAAACAGTCCGGCTCAGTATGGAGGCCGTCTTTCATCGGTCATGGATGTCAAAATGAAGGATGGAAATAATAAGGATTATAATGTGAACGGAGGAATCGGTCTGATCAGCAGCCGACTGAGTGTAGAAGGTCCTATTCAAAAGGAAAAATCATCATTTATTGTATCCGGAAGAAGAACCTATGCCGATCTTTTTCTTAAAGGGAGCGATGATTTTAAAGACAGTAAACTGTATTTCTATGATTTGAATTTAAAAGCCAATTATCAGATCAATGAAAACAACCGTCTTTATTTATCCGGATATTTCGGAAGGGATGTTCTGGGATTAGGTGATACATTTTCTACAGACTGGGGAAATACAACGGCTACTCTCCGATGGAACAGTATCATCAACAGTAAGTTGTTTTCCAATACGTCATTTATATACAGCAACTACAATTATAAAATCAGTCTTAAAAGCAACGACAATACATTTGGCTTAGATTCGCAGATTGAGGATTGGAATCTTAAACAGGATTTTACCTGGTTTGCGGGTAATAAGCACTCGGTACGTTTCGGGCTTCAGTCGATTTACCATACGATTACTCCAAGCAGTGCTTCGGGAACAAGTGTAAGCAGTTTTCCAAGAAATCCGAGAAAGTCATGGGAGAATGCGGTGTATATCAATGATGATTTTAAGGCCACCGAAAAACTTACTGTTAATTATGGGTTAAGACTATCTACGTTCAGTGTTTTAGGGGGTGATACTTTTAACACCTATGATCAGGGTGTGATTACAGACAGTCGGTTTTTGGAGAAAGGTGAGTTCGGAAAAACCTATGTTAACCTGGAACCAAGAATCACGGCCAATTACCGTATCAATGAGGTAAGCAGTGTCAAAGGAGGTTATTCGCGTAATACTCAGAACCTGCATCTTCTGAGCAACAGCAGCAGCGGAAACCCTACGGACCAATGGATCGGAAGCAGCTACAGCGTAAAACCTGAAATTGCAGATCAGATCAGTGCGGGATACAGCAGAAATTTCAATCACAATAATTATGAACTGAATGCGGAGATTTATTATAAATCAATGCAGAACCAGATCGACTTTAAAAACGGTGCGCAGATCTCTTTTGATACGGCAGCTGATGTAGAGAGTGAATTACTGTACGGAAAAGGAAGGGCTTACGGTCTGGAACTTATCGCAAAAAAGAAAACGGGAAGATTAACGGGATGGATCTCTTATACTTTGTCTAAAACAGAGAGAAAAATTGATGGAATCAACAACAATGAATGGTATAATGCAAGGATGGACAAAACCCATGACCTCTCTATTGTAGCCACTTATGAGCTGACTAAAAGATGGTCTTTGTCGGGATTATTCCTTTACAGTACAGGAAATGCCGTTACTTTCCCTACAGCAAAATATGAACTGAACGGACAGACTATATTCCAGTACAGCAGCAGAAATGCCGACCGTATGCCGGCCTATCACAGAATGGACCTGAGTGCCACGTATGAACCGGAATCTACGAAACGTTTCAAAGGTTCATGGTCATTTGGTATTTATAATGTCTACGGCCGTGAAAATGCATATACGATTACATTTGAAGACAATCCAAATAATCCGGGAACTACCCGCGCTATGCAGACGTCATTATTCCGTTGGGTTCCAAACATCACTTATAATTTCAAATTTTAGATCATGAAGAATATTATTTTTATCATATTAACGCTGTTTTTAGTAACTTCCTGTGAAAAGGAGATCGACCTGGATCTTGACGACAAGAGCGGAAACATTGTCATAGAAGGTAATGTAACCAATCAGCCCGGACCTTATTTTGTAAGGATAACAAAATCTGTAGCCTTTACTGAAAACAATCACTACCCTGCAGTTTCAGACGCTCAGGTGATTTTAAGTGACAATACCGGTCAAACGGAAACTTTACAGTATGTAGGTGACGGGAAATATAAAACTACTGCTTTTACAGGAGTAACAGGCAGAACCTATACTCTTACAATTCAGGCGGAAGGAAAACAGTACACAGCACAGAGCAGCATGCCTGAAGTAGTAAACTTTGATGGTCTAACCCAGGATTCCTTTGCTTTCGGTGGGGAAACAACCTATACTCTTCTTCCGGTTTTCACGGATCCTATTGCATTAGGAAACCGATATCTCTTCAATTTTACAGTCAATAACATGACTAAAAAGACATTTGAGGTATTTTCGGACAATGTGAATAACGGATTGGTGAATCAAAGACCTTTTTTCCTGCCTAATGAAGACGATGACGATGACCCAACCAGCCATAAAGTAGTACCTGGAGACACAATTTACGTAGAGATGCAGTCTATCGAACATTCTATATTTACCTATTATTCTGCATTACTGCAGATTTCAGGAGACGGAGGTGCAGGTGTTACACCTTCCAATCCTCCGAGCAATATCAATAATGGTGCACTGGGATATTTCTCTGCACATACAACACAGAAAAAAAGTATTGTGATCCAGTAATTATAATCTTTTATATAATAAATGAAGGCTATTCCAACATCAGGAGTAGCCTTCATTTTTGAATCAATTCCTCAAAATTATTACTGATAAAAATATAACATACTCCATTCAGCAGACATCTGATTCTATCAAAACATGAAGAAAGATAAAAGCCGATATTACCAATGCTTATGGATTCCTTAAACCAATGATATGATTCTGAAAAAAATGATGCTTTAAAATAAAAAACTGGCGCTCTGGCATATTCGATTTTTCACCTTAAAAGTAGTCTGATAGCCATAATTTGATTAAATTTACATCTTATCAAAAAACAGTTTATAAACTACGTATGAATAAAAAAAACGCCACTATATACGACATTTCAAAGAAGCTTAATGTAAGTGTGGCTACTGTTTCCCGGGCATTGAATGACCATCCAAGAATAAGTGAAGCGACCAAAGAACTGGTTCGGAAGACGGCCAAAGAAATGAATTATAAGCAGAATAATCTTGCTAAAGCTTTAAAAAGTGGCGAAACAAAAAACGTAGGAATTATCGTTCCCTATATCAATACCAACTTTTTTTCATCCGTTATTCGTGGTATTGAAGAGGAACTTTCCCCGCACGGCTATCATGTAATCATCTGCCAAAGCCACGAAGATGTGAATATTGAGAGAAGACAGCTTAGTACTTTGCTTAATGCCCAGGTAGATGGCATTTTCATGTCGGTTTCCAAAACCACTATTGACACGGAACACATCAAAAATATTTTAGAAACCAGCAATACACCGATTATCTTTTTTGACCGTAAAAAAGATATTCCCGGAATCAGTACCGTTACCATTGATGATTACCGGGGAGGGTATATAGCCACAGAACATCTGATTAAAGAAGGGTATAAAAACATCTGCCATTTTGCGGGTGATCTTAATCTTGAGATTTATCAGAACCGTCTTAACGGCTACAAACAGGCTTTGCTTGATCATAACCTACAGGTAAAAGAGGAAAACATCACCTCTACCGGCAGCTCTATTGAGTCCGGTATTGAAGCGATCAAAAAGCTGTGGGACAAAAAATCCGTTCCTGATGCGATCTTTTCTGCCAGTGATTTTGCCGCTTTAGGAGCCTGTCAGGAATTAAAAAAACGCGGGGTAAAAATTCCACAGGAAGTGGCTGTTATTGGTTTTTCCAATGAACCTTTTACCCAATTTATGGAGCTGCCGATCAGTTCTGTAGATCAGACACCCGTTACGATGGGAAATATGGCGGGACGGGTATTTATTGAAAGTGTGAAAGAAAACGGTTCGGGGATGTCTATTGAGAAGAAGGTAGTATTGACACCACAATTATGTATCAGGAAATCTTCTAAAAGGAAATAGTTTTGTTACTGTTCAGATTAATATATCGTGTAAAAAAAATTCTTTTTGTTATTCTGACGGGAGAAGAATCTAAAAGACGTTCTGTTTATAAGTTTTTGGCTAAAGCCAATTATGATTTACCTTTTTATTAAATGGGCTAAAGCCCATCCCTATTGGAGGAAATTGTTCCTGCTTCTTAATTCCTTTTCTTATATTCATGTCAACAGTAGCCTATTAGATCAGAATTTATGAATTTTTTGCGATTCGTAAGAAAAGATATTATAATCATGCGTCGTATGTTTTTTATAAACTTCGGGAAACTTTTCAATCACCTCATAATAAAGACCCGGTTCGGTCTCTATACTCAAGAAGCGACTAAGATAAATAACTTTCCATAACCCGTCACCTATTGACACCACGTCTTTTTTATTATCTCCGTGGTACCATTTTATAATCGGCGTATCTCCCACATTACAACACACTGTATTCTGATCCAATACATCTATCCACTGATATTCTACAGGAACCAGAATCTGGTTTTCTCTATTGATCAATCCCCATTTTCCCTTTCCTAATCTTCCTTTATATTCGTCCCCGTTCCAGGATCCACTATCCCATAAAAATTCATAAAAGAGTTCATGAGACTCATCATCATATTTCCAGATATAGTCTCCTACAAAAATTTTAAAATATTTTTCGTCTATCAGAGGAGAAATATAATCGTAAACAGGAGGTATAATCTGCAAACCGGTAATCAGCATAACTCCCCATTTCTTCTTATCATCTATAATATTATAAAAACGAATCATTTCGTGTGAATAATCTACGATTTTTGAAATGCTTAGTTCCTTTATATCATTATACTCATCAGCTGTATAAACTCTTCCGTCTTTGTACTGAAAAACTGCTTTTTTAAGCTTTTCAGATAAAAAAATTGTTTGATAGAGTTCTAAAGGATTATCCATTGTTTTCAGTAAATTTTAAATATAAAGTTTTATTTCGCTGCAAATCTCCAATCTAATGATGCTTTCAATTGACATATAAAAAGATTACAGCTTGGATCATATTCAAATATACATTTTTTTCACCTTTATAAAAAAAGCTCTCTGCATTGTGCAGAAAGCTTTTTCAGTCAGTTTTTACAAACTCACCCCTCTTCTCCAGGGAATAAAATCATTCTGATTTAAAATGGCCGCTTTTGTTTTTACATTTCCGCTGGCCACTTCGATAATAAACTCTAGCAGCTCTTCCGCTTTTTCATCAATTGTTTTTTCACCGGTAATAACGTCTCCTGTATTAAAATCGATAATATCAGGCATTCTTTCTGCCAGAACCGTATTGGATGATATTTTCACTACCGGAACTACGGGATTTCCTGTTGGCGTTCCCAAACCTGTCGTGAATAAAACTACGTTTGAACCTGACCCCACCAAAGCTGTTGTGCATTCTACGTCATTTCCGGGTGTACACAAGAGATTTAAGCCCGGTTTTTTGATGTATTCCGTAAAGTCGAGAACATCATTGATGGGTGATGACCCTCCTTTTTTAGCGGCTCCGGCAGATTTCATCGCATCGGTGATCAGTCCGTCTTTAATGTTTCCCGGTGAGGGATTCATATCAAAGCCTGAACCTGCTGCAACCACTGATTCTTCAAAGTCTTTCATTAACTTTAAAAATCTTTCGGCATCTTCCTCATTCACACAACGGTTTACTAATTCCTGCTCTACCCCACACAGTTCGGGAAACTCGGAGAGCATAGTGGCACCTCCTATTGCTGCCATTACATCTGATAAGTGTCCTAAAACCGGGTTGGCAGAAATTCCTGAAAATCCATCCGACCCTCCACATTCCAATCCTAAAACAAGTTTAGAAATGGGAGCAGGTTTCCTTTGCATTTGATTGGCCTGTTTAATGGCTTCGTAAGAGTCTTTTATAATTCCACTCAGCATTTCATCCACTGTACCGGACTTTTGCTGTTCGTAAACAATGATTGGCTTTTTATGATCCGGACTTATTTTTTCCAGGGCATCTTTAAAAATCTGAACCTGTAAATTCTGACATCCCAGGCTCAAAACTGTTGCTCCGGCTACGTTTGGATTATTCACATATCCTGCCAACAGCCTTCCCAAAGCTTCTGCATCCTGACGTATTCCGCCACAACCGCCTTGATGGGTAATGAATTTTACATCAATATTTTTAAAAACTCTTGCATCCTGATCTTCTTCAACAAACATTTCTGCCTCTGAATTATTGATCAATGATCTTAGTAATAACTGATGTTTTGTTGTTTTTTCAAAGAGCAGTTCTTTTTCAAAAACATCTTTTAAAATCTCGACATTTCTGTTTTCACAAAAAACCAGCGGAAAAAACAGCCAGACATTTTCAGTTCCCACCTGTCCGTCTTCCCTGTGATAGCCCATAAATGTTTTGTCTTTCCATTTCTCAACATTCGGAGGGGTCCAGGAAGCGGTTTCTGTTTTACCTTTTACTTCAGCACTTTGATGCTTAACATTTTCTGTGGTAATCACTTCTCCTTTCCGGATGGGCTGACTTGCTTTTCCTACTAAAACGCCGTACATGATTACAGAATCACCAGCGGCAAGGTCTTCAGTCACGAATTTATGTTTGGCCTTCGTGTCTTTTATAAGGTCATAGGTAACGTCACCCAAAGTAACAGTTTCGCCCTGCGTCATATCCACCAATGCCACTGCTACATTATCTTTGGGGTTCACTTTCAACACTTTCTTTTCCATGATTTCTTAAGAATTGAATTGAATAAAATTCTGACAGGCCGTTTTCATATCATGATGATCTATTTCCCACAATGCTTTCGCAACCGCAGATGTCAAACCATTAACCTGAGTAAGGTCTGTGTCCCAGAAAGCAGTTTCGCTTAAAGCTAATTCTGCCACCTGATCATAGTCCCGGTTTTCCCAGATCTCTTTGAATCTGTTTACGATTGGGGCTTCGTCATTTAACGGTAAGGATCTTTCACCAAAACTTCCCTGATAGAATCTGATCAGACATGCCAGGGAGAACGTTAAATGAAGTGGTAATTTCTGATTCATTTCAACATAGCCCAATAAGCTCGGAAGGATTCTCACTTTGAATTTAGAGACAAAATACAGTGCAATACTGGCTAAATGATGTTTGATAAAAGGATTTCTAAACCGGTCGAAAACTTCGTCTGCAAAATCTTTTAATTCGTTTTCATCTAAGCCTAACGTGGGATTGACTTCATTGAAAACCGTATCCTTTAAAAAATCACCGATAAACTGATCATCAATCGATTCTTTTACCGTTTCTTTTCCTGATAAAATTGCCGGAGCCAGCATCAAGGTGTGGCCGCCATTTAAGATTCTTACTTTTCTTAAACGGTAAGGCTGGATATCATCCACCACTAAAATCTGTTCATTGATCTGATCAAAAGGAATTCTGTCTTTCAAATTTCCGGCTTCCTGAATTACCCAAAGAAGGAAAACTTCAGAAACCACTATCATCCTGTCTTCGTAATCCAGTTGGTCTTCGTAGGTTTCTGCATCATCTTTTGGATAACCGGGAACAATCCTGTCTACCAATGTATTGTGGAAATAATTGTTATGTTCTATCCATTGTATAAAACCTTCTTCCAGATTCCAAAGCTGTGCATATTTTAAAATAATTTCTTTTAAAACAAATGCATTGTCCTCGATCAATTCGCAAGGAATAATTCTCAAACCTTTGTCCTGTGCTCCATTGAAATGTTTAAATCTCTCGTATAATAGAACCGTTACTTTCGCAGGAAAATTATCGTGTGGGCCCTCATAATGATCCGCTGATCCATCGTAAGCAATTCCGGTTTCTGTGGTATTGGAAAAAACAAATTCCAATTCCTCTTCCTTCGCTAAAGCAAGGAATTCATCATAATGGGTATAAGGATTAATGGATTTCTGAATGGCTGAAATCACCTGTTTTGTATCAATGATTTCTCCCTTCTTAATACCTCTTGAGAAAAGGGTATACAAATTATCCTGCTCTTCAAGCCTATGAACCGAACCGCCCTGCGTAGGCTGAACGTTAGCAATCCCCGCATTGAAGCCTGCTTTTTTATTCAGCTGATCGATCACATAATCTGTGAATCCTCTCATAAAATTCCCGCCTCCGAACTGTACAATTTTGATGGGAAGCTTTTCCTGAGAACCGTTGTTTTTACGGTTTAATTTATGTTTTATCTGATTTTCCATTTTTTCTGATTTGAATAAAATCATCTCATAAACTGATGATCTTTTTTAATAATTAGCCTGAAACGGCCTTCTGCTTATTGAAAAGTAAAGAGAGATTATCTTATAAAGATTTTAATGTTACTGAATCACTTTATATTTTGGAACCAGTGTTTTCATGACGCTCCATGCAATGAGGTAAGCCACTGCGCATACTGAAAAAATGATCATGTATCCTTTATCGATTCCGTCTGAAACAACCGCTCCTGATTTTTCCAGCTGTTCAAAAAAACCTTCCGGTAAACGTTCGTTGATGTATTGCGGATATTTTTCCAACAAAGGAATTCCATCAACCGTGCTCCATGCCTTATGAGCGTGATCGAATAATACTCCTGAAGATTTATTGATTAAAAATGAACCGATTCCCCCCGCCATACCACCAATTCCTGTAATGGTAGCAATAGCTTTTTTAGGAAACATATCGCCTACTGTTGAAAAAATATTGGCCGACCATGCCTGATGTGCTGCCCCGGCCACTCCGATAATTAGGACCGGAATCCAATACGTGACTGATCCCAAAGGCTGTGCCAGCAGTGCCAGCAACGGGAAAAACGCAAAAATCAACATTGCTTTCATTCTTCCTGTATAAGCGTTCATTCCCTTTTTTTCCACAAAATATTTTGGAAGCCAACCTCCGATAATGGATAGTAAAGTAATCATATAAAGGACGAATAGCGGAAATGCACTTTGGGTAGAATCCATTTTGTAAACGGAACTTAAATACGCCGGTGTCCAGAATAAAAAGAACCACCAGATTCCATCCGTCATGAATTTTCCAAAAGCAAAAGCCCAGGTTTGTCTGTAGCTGAAACATTCTCTGAAAGAAAACTTTTTCTCAGGAACATTTGAATCCCTGTGCGGAATATCATCCTGATCCTGCTGAATATACGTTAATTCGTGTTCGTTTACTTTGTGGTGAACATGTGGTTTCTTATAATAAAATACCCAAAGCCCCATCCAGACAAATCCTAAAGCTCCGATGATGATGAATGCCCATTCCCAACCCATCGATCTCGCAATAAAAGGAATCGTTACGGGTGCTGCCAAGGCGCCTACTGTAGCTCCTGCGTTGAAAATACTTGTAGCAAAAGCCCTGTCTTTTTTCGGAAAATATTCTGCGGTTGTTTTGATCGCTGCGGGAAAATTTCCTGCTTCTCCTACCGCCAGTACGAAGCGTGCAAAAATAAACAGTGTCACACTGGTGCTTATAATAGCTCCCACATGATCTACTCTACCGATGATTTCTTTAGACTCAGCAAAGCCAACCAACCAGTTTCCGGTTAAAACGCCGGAAGTGGCAATTCCGCAAAAGGCATGTAATACAGCCCCTACCGACCAAATGGCAATGGCCCAAAGGAAACCTTTTTTGGTATCCATCCAGTCCACAAATTTCCCTGCAAAAAGCATACTTACAGCATAGAAAATAGAAAATAGTGCGGTGATATTTCCGTAGTCATTATTGTTCCAGTGGAATTCCGGAGCAATGAAATCTTTCCATGTCAGGGATAAAACCTGCCGGTCCATATAATTGATTGTTGTGGCAATAAACAGCAGAAAACATATCGTCCATCTGAATGTACTCGGTTTCGGGGATATTTCTTTTTTCATATCAATCTTTAATAGTATTGATTTTTATTGATTCTTGAAACAAATGAGAGCAAAAACTCTCCTTTCCATGCTGTTTTCAGCAAGGACTTATTAATTATGAAAATCGTTTTTATTTTAAACTTATCTATTTCTGCACCGTTAAGTTGTTAAGAATATTAAGGTTAGCTTCGATTTACAAATCAAATTGATTTAACTCAATGCAACCCTGAATCATTTACAGACTTTAGTGGTTTAATAAGTTTTATTTTAAACTGATTGTCTTAATTCGTTTATAATTTGAATTGAATTAGCTACAGTCTCTATAATTTTTTCGTAATCATATTTACCGTTTTCATTTTTCACAAACAACTGTGAACCCAATCCTACACAATAGGCTCCTGCAGAAATCCATTGGGAGAGGTTTTCTTTAGTGGGCAAAACCCCACCTGTAGGCATAATGTTGGACCAGGGCATCGGGCCTTTTACAGCTTTGATGAATTCCGGTCCGCCCACTTGTGTTGCGGGGAAAATCTTCACAATTTCAGCTCCCAGTTCTTCGGCATAGGAAATTTCAGAAACCGAACCGCAACCCGGCATCCATGAGATTTTTCTTCTGTTGCAGACTTTTGCCACTTCTGGATTTAATACCGGAGCAACGATGAAGTTGGTTCCATTCTGAATATATAAAGAAGCAGTTCCTGCATCAACTACAGAACCAACTCCCAAAATCATTTCAGGAAGTTCTTTTGCTGAATATTTCACCAGTTCTGCAAATACTTCGTGAGCAAAATCGCCTCTGTTCGTAAATTCAAAAACACGGGCACCGCCGTCATAGCAAGCCTTTAAAATATTCTTGCCTATTTCTGCATCAGCGTGGTAAAATACAGGAACAATCCCTGTTTCTTTTACTTTTAATGCCACTTCTATACGGGTAAATCCTGCCATAATTATCTTTTTATTCTTCCTCCTGAACTTCCGTTCATCAATTCTAAAATGTCTTCTGCACTGCAGTAATTGATATCTCCGGGAATTGTATGTTTGATGGCGCAGGCCGCATTAGCGAATTTCAATGCTTTTTCATCATCAAAATTCATCAAACCATAAATCAGACCTGCTGCAAAAGCATCACCTGTTCCGATTCTGTCAATGACAGGGCTCACTTCCAGAAGTTCGGTTTCAAAATAATTGTCGCGCACCAAAGCTCTTCCCTGCGTTTGCTGGGTGCTGGCAGTGATGCCAATTCTTATTTTGTCGAAAACCTTTTGGATAGAAGGTATTTGTTGTTTTAATTCTTTACAGGCTTCGATGAAACCTTTTTTATCTGATGAAAACTGAGTTCCTAAAATTTCGTTGATCTCATTAACCCCGCCAATAAACAGCGTTGAATACGAAACCAGTTCTTTTAAAATCTCCTCTCCCCTTTTTCCGTATTTCCAAAGATTGGAACGGTAAGCAGGATCCGTTGTTATATAAATTCCCATTTCCTGCGCTGTTTTCAAACCTTCTTTCAACGTTTCATACGCTGCTTCGGAAATTCCTGGGCTGATGCCTGTCCAGTGGAAATATCTACAGCCTTTAAGTGCTTTTTTCCAGTCAACATCACCAGGCTGAATGTTGGCAAAAGAACCGTTCAATCTGTTGTAAGCGATTCTTCCGGCCCTAACTGATGACCCTGCTTCAAGGAAGTACAGCCCTAAAGGATGTTCGTTTTGGGTGATGAATTGGGTATCGATTCCAAAACTTTTAATGAAGGAAACAGCTGATTCACCTACGAAGTCCTCAGAAACACTGCTGACATATCTTACGCTGCAGCCCATTGTTGCCAATGAAGAGGCTACATTAAGTTCTGTTCCTCCAAAAAAGAATTCCATCTCGTGGCTTTGTTTCATGACTCTGTTTCCCTGAGGGGAAAGTCTCATGATAACTTCACCGAATGTGACTATTGTATTGCCCATCCTGTTCTATTTAAAAATCAAAATAATTTTTAGCATTGTGATAGCAGATATCAGAGATCGTTTTTCCGATCAGATCGATATCATCAGGCAGTTCACCGTTTTTCATTTCTTCCCCAAAGAGATTGCACAGTACTCTTCTGAAATATTCATGTCTTGGGTAAGAAAGGAAACTTCTGGAATCTGTAAGCATTCCCACAAAACAGCTGATCAGCCCCATATTTGAAAGCGCATTCATCTGCTTGATCATTCCGTCTTTCTGGTCCAGAAACCACCATCCTGAACCGAACTGTACTTTTCCTTTGATGCTGCCGTCATTGAAATTCCCGATCATGGTCGCAAAGATTTCATTGTCGGCAGGGTTCAGATTATATAAAATAGTTTTGGTCAGTTTATCTTTCCCATCCAAAGTATTTAAAAATTTAGACAGTGTTTCAGCCTGAATAAAGTCGCCGATAGAATCCCAACCTGTATCGGGACCTAAAATTCTGTGCATTCTCTCATTATTATTCCTCAGTGCACCAAGATGGAACTGCTGCACCCATCCGTATTGATGGTACGCTTCACCAAGAAATAACAAAATAGCTGTTTTAAACTGATGTACCTGCTTTTCAGCAATTACTTTTCCGGCTAATTTATCATTGAAAATCGTATTGATTTCTGATTCTGTATATTCTTCGAAAGAAATATTATTAAGCCCGTGATCACAGAGTCTGCATCCGTTTTCGTGAAAATATTCGATTCTTTTGAGTAAAGCTTCGCACAAAGTCTGATAAGAGACAATCTCAATTCCAGCGGATGCTCCTAATTTGGAAAGATAATCTGCGAAATTGTGATTCTCAATTAAAATGGCTTTATCAGGACGGAAAGCTGTGCTTACTTTGATACTGAAGTCACTTTTCGCCAAATCCTGGTGATAGTTCAAGAGATCTGTAGGATCTTCTGTAGTACACAGAGATTCTACGTTCATCATTTTCAACAAACCTCTTGTTGATTTTTCAGGCTTCTGAAGCTGTGAAGTGATGTTTTCATAAATTGCTGATGCATTATCTGCATTGAGCAGTTCATCAATTCCGAAATATCTTTTGAGTTCTAAATGCGTCCAGTGATACAACGGATTTCTCAAAGTATAAGGGACTGTTTTTGCCCAGGCCTCAAATTTTTCCTGGTCAGAAGCGTCACCGGTAATGAATTTTTCATTCACTCCCAGGGTACGCATCGCTCTCCATTTGTAATGGTCTCCGGCAATCCAGACTTTTGAGATGTTTTCAAATACCGTGTCCTCTGCAATATCTTTAGGGATCAGATGATTATGATAATCAATGATCGGTTGCTTTTCTGCGTATCTGAAGTATAATTCTTCCGCGTATTTATTTTGTAATAAAAAGTTATCTGTAATAAAAGATTTCATTTTGAGTCTAATTCTGTGGTTACTCATTAGCAGGTTTCCCGATGGTCGCTAAAATTCCTCCATCCACGTAAATAATCTGTCCGTTGATGAATCTGCTGGCATCTGAAGCAAGGAAAATAGCTGTTCCGGCAAGGTCTTCAGGATTGCCCCATCTTCCTTCCGGAGTTCTGCTGATGATAAAATCATTAAAAGGATGTCCATCCACTCTGATGGGCTCTGTCTGAGAAGTTGCAAAATATCCGGGACCGATTCCGTTCACCTGAATATTGTATTTTGCCCATTCTGTTGCCAGATTTTTGGTCAGCATTTTAAGTCCGCCTTTTGCAGAAGCGTATGCTGCTACATTATCGCGTCCCAGCTCACTCATCATCGAGCAGATGTTGATGATCTTTCCTGATCTTCTTTTGATCATATGTTTGCCTATTAATTTAGACATGATAAAAGGTCCTGTAAGATCTACATCAATTACTTTTCTAAAGTCTTCCACCTCCATTTCAACTGCCGGAATACGTTTGATGATTCCCGCGTTGTTGACCAGGATGTCTATTTTTCCATGGGTAGCTTCCATTAAAGCTACTTTCTGAGCGGCTTCAAGTTCGTCCGTAACATCAAAAAGATAGCCGGTTGCCTGATATCCTTTTGCCTGATAATAGTCTAAAGCGGCCTCTAATTTGGATGGCGTAGTACTGGTAACAGCCAGTTCAGCACCTGCCGCAGCAAGACCTTCAGCCATTGCCATTCCCAATCCGTGAGTACCGCCTGTAATCACCGCTACTTTACCGGATAAATCAAATAAATTCATGAGAAAAATTACTTTAGTTCGTTAGTTTTGATCCCGTCCATATCGCCATAGTCCATATTTTCTCCGGCCATTCCCCAGATAAAAGTATAGTTGGATGTTCCTGCTCCTGAGTGAATGGACCATTCGGGAGATAATACGGCTTCATGATTCTTCATAAAGACATGACGTGTTTCTTGCGGCTGCCCCATCAGATGATTGACCGTCTGCCCTTCTTCCAGATCAAAATAGAAATAAGCTTCCATTCTTCTGGTATGAATATGGGCCGGCATTGTGTTCCATACACTTCCGGGATGAAGTTCTGTCATTCCCATCTGAAGCTGGCATGTTTCGAGAACACTGTTCACAAGCAGTTTATTGATCGTCCGTTTGTTAGCGTATTTCTCCTCCCCCAATTCTACAATTTCGGCTTCGTTACGGGTAATCTTTTTCGTGGGATAAGTATGGTGGGCCGGTGCTGAGTTGATGTAAAAATAAGGCTGTTCATCACCTGATCTTTCAAAAAGTACTTCTTTAGCACCTTTTCCAATATATAAAGCTTCTTTATTTCCAAGCTCATATACTTCTCCGTCTACTGTTACTGTACCGGAACCTCCAACGTTGATTATTCCCAACTCTCTCCTGTCCAGGAAATGTCCTGCTTTCAGATCTTCAATGGGTTCTAGTTTTAGGGTATCTGATACCGGCATTACACCTCCCACGATAAGCCTGTCATACATAGAATAGACGAGTTTTATCTTATCTTCATTAAATAAATCATCGATTAGAAACTCCCTCCTCAGGTCTTCTGTTGAATACTTTTTTACATCTTCAGGATGGTGGGCGTAACGAAATTCTGATTGTGTCATACTACTGGTTTTTATCCTTTTCTTTTTGCGGTTTTAGCAAACCTGTTAAACATTGTGTAATCGATTGCATAAATTACACTTAAAATCTGCAGAAATACTTGTGGGATAAATATATAATTATTCTTCAATTAGTTCACAAAAAATTAATTTAAATAATTAAATAGCTGATTTATAACTAAATAAAATAATAATATTGAATAAAATTAAAAGATTTCAGAGGTAAAATAGGATTGTAAATTTCCCAAAATCAGTATCCGGCAACTACTAAAATATAAAATCATGCCAAATAAAATCACAAAATTTAAAATCACAAATCAACACAAATAATTGAAATTTAATCTATATACGATATCTATTAACTCATAACAATGAATAATACAAAATACTCCATCCAATTCTGTCGTTAAAAGATGACAAAAATCAGTAAATGGGTGAAAATTTCTAACTTCAAGATCATTTCCGGGAATTTTTCGCTCCAAAATTCCGGTAAATTTTAAGTGATTTTTGTGTCTTGCAATGTTAAACAAGAAAAAAAACAGCAAAAATAAGAAAGGATAAAGGCGTTTAAAAACAAAATATAAAAAACTGAAAAACAACTAATTATAGCAAATAATCAATTTCATATTGTTTTAGGATGAATAAATTAAACAATGAAATTAATAAAATAATAATATTTTTTTCTTTGCATATTGGAAAATAATATTAGTTTAGGAGCCAGAATAATGCATTATGAAAATCTACGCAATCGATTGCACAATAAAAGCGTATAATCTTTCAGCATTATTGACCACTAAAATCTGCAGAATACTTAAAAGTCCAAAAAACAAAAACGATTGAAAAAAAAACTTTCAACCAGGAATTAAAACTATAAGGATACAAAATGGATAAAAAAGTACAATCAATAAAGTGGTTATATTTAACTGTCTTTCTACTTCCTGTCCTTGCCATGGCTCAAGAAAAAGATAAGGAAACCAAACTGGATGATGTAGTTTTGGTAGGATATACAAAAGTTTCTAAGAAAGACGTTACAAATGCTGTTTCTTCAGTGAAAGGCGAAGCTCTTAAAGATATGCCTTCCACGAATGCTGCAGAAGCAATTCAGGGAAGACTTGCAGGGGTACAGGTATCATTGAGTGAGGGATCTCCCGGCGCTGATGTCGATATCGTTGTGCGTGGAGGAAATTCCATTACGCAAAGCAATGCACCGCTCTATATCGTAGACGGTATTCAGATGGATAATGCCCTGAGCATATTATCTCCAAAGGAAATAGAATCAATAGAAGTATTGAAAGACGCGTCATCAACCTCTATCTTCGGTTCCAGAGGAGCCAACGGAGTGGTATTGATTACAACGAAAGGAGGCCGGAAAAAGGCTAAGACTACCATCAATTATAACGGATTTGTAGGGGTAAGAAAAATTCAGAATAAAATTGATGTTCTGGATCCCTATCAGTATGTACTTTATCAGTACGAACAGTATTATAAAAATGGTTTAGAAACTGATATTACTACATTTAATACACGCTACGGAACGTTTGATCAGCTGGATAAATACAAGTCTATGAAAAAGACGGACTGGCAGGATAAGGTGTTCGGAAGAGAAGCTTTCAACTTTACCCATAATGTTTCTGTTTCGGGAGGTTCGGAAAATTCAGCATTCGCATTGACATTGAATAATGTTCAGGAAGACGGGGTGATGATTGGTTCTGCATTTAAGCGCAGTATGGCCAACTTCAAATATGATTATGATGTTTCAAAGAAGTTGAGTATTGGACTTAATGCACGGTACAGCAGACAGATGATCTACGGAGCAGGAACTTCTGCTTCCGGTTCACAGAGTACCAACCGATTGAGAAACGCCATACGATATCAGCCTTTTGAAGGAGGCTCATCTGTGGATGTGGATGAATTTGATCCTCTGTTTGCAGATCAGACCAATCTCGTAAATCCTGTTTTACTGGCTAATGATGAAGTTAAAGAAAGCGGAAGAAATGATTTATTGCTTAACGCGACTATTGATTATAAAATAAGCAAAGACTTTACTTTCCGAAGTGTGATAGGATATGTACAGAGAGATCAGCTCGTTAATCAGTTTTCGGGTCCTGTGACCACTCTGGCAAGACAAAACAATGATCAGCCGGTCGTATTTTTAAGTAATACCCAATCCAGAAGAATCACAAATACAAATACCCTGAATTACAGAAAGACCTTTGGAAATCATAAACTGGATTTACTGGCAGGTCAGGAAACGGTAAGAACAGATGGTGAATCGATGTCTATCAACATCAAATGGTTCCCAAAATCTTCTTCCGCACAGGAAGCATTTGCGAATGTACAGCTGGCATCCCCTCCATCAGGAATGGTCCAGGACGCGCCTAAAACCATGGGAGATATAGACCGTCTTGCTTCATTTTTTGGAAGAGCCAACTATATCTACAAAAACAAATATATTGCAACGGTATCCATGAGAGCGGACGGCTCCAGTGTTTTCCAGCCGGGATCTAACCAATGGGGATATTTTCCTGCAGCTTCACTGGCATGGAAAATCAAAGAAGAAAATTTCCTAAAAGAAAACAATTCCATTAATGAACTGAAACTCCGTTTAGGATTCGGAAAATCCGGAAACAACAGAATAGGAGCATTCTTATATGATACATTCTTTACTTCTTCATCAGATTATGGCTATGCTTTCGGGACCAGCGTCACTCCAGGGGCTACCACCGGAAATATTATGGCCAACCCGAATGTAAAATGGGAAACAGCCAGTTCTTATAACGCAGGTTTGGACTTCGGCTTCTTTAAAGGCAGACTTTACGGTACTCTTGATGTCTATAAAACCGATACAAAGGACCTTTTACTACTGGCTAAAATACCTCAAACTTCCGGTTACGAGTATCAATATCAAAACTCCGGAAGCAGTGAAAATAAAGGTATTGAATTATCAATGGGAAGTACAATCATCAGCAAAGAAAATTTTTCATGGAAGATCGATGCCAATATTTCCTCTAACAGAAATACCATTAAAAGCTTAGGCAATAATGCATCAGCAAGTGCCAATTATTACTACTACCCTTCGGGATGGCAAAACAACCTGTTTGATTTCTTAGTCCAGGTAGGTAAGCCGGTAGGTACTTATTGGGGATATGTTACGGCGGGAAGGTATGAAGTGAGTGAATTCAATTATGATGCAACAACACAGGCATATGCCTTGAAGGCAGGCGTTGCAAGTTCATCTGCTGTAGCCAACGGAGCAAAACCTATACAGCCGGGAGATCTTAAACTGAAAGACATTAATGGTGACGGGGTGATCGACAGTAATGATATGACCGACTTAGGAAGTGCACAACCCAAATTCTACGGTGGTTTTACTCAGACTTTCAGATACAAAAACTGGGATATGAGTTTGCTTTTCAATTTCTCAATCGGAAATAAGGTATACAATGCCAATAAGATAGAATACAGCACACAATATCTTTATAAAGACAATAATATGCTGGCAGAAGTAGCAGACCGATGGAGATGGTTTGATGATGCGGGAGTCAAGGTGACAGATCCTACTGCTCTTGCAGCTCTTAATGCCAATACCACGATGTGGACGCCGCCTGCAGGTGCCTATTTCCTGCATTCATACGCCATTGAAGACGGATCTTTTTTAAGACTGAACAACGTTACCGTTGGATTCAGTTTACCAAAAGGTTCACTGGAAGCCATTGGGGTCAAAAACCTGAGACTTTATGCTACGGTGAACAATTTATTTACCATTACAGGCTATTCAGGCTTCGACCCGGAAGCAAATACCAGAAGAAACCCGCTTACGCCTGGAGTAGATTATTCTGCTTATCCGCGAAGCAGATTTATTTTATCAGGAATTGATATCACTTTCTAAAACTAACCCTATGAACAAAAATAAATTCTTAGCCATTTTCTTTTCTATCGTCGGTATGGCTTCTGTTTATTCATGCAGCGACTATTTAGAAGTAGAAAACTTATCCAATACAGCAGAAAAACAACAATTCGACTCTGCATCAGATACCTTTGCAGCGCTGGTTGGAGTTTATAACAGTGCCATGGGTGACAATACCTATGGGCAGAGAATGAATCTTATTCTTAGCCAGTCTGGTGATGATTTCAGAACATCGGGAGATTACAATGCCAACGACAGACGGGGAATCAGCTGTTTTGGAGCAGTTCCTACCAATACGGAACTGTTAAGACCTTTCCTAGATACATATGCAGGAATCGAAAGAGCGAATCTTGTTATTAAAAATATTCCCATTTCCCCTGTTTATCAGACAGGATCTGCAGCGGACAAAAAGCTGATGGACAGATATCTGGGTGAAGCACTTACGTTAAGAGCTCAGTTTTATTATGATCTGATCAAAAACTGGGGTGATGTCCCTTTTCAGGAGATTCCTTCGGCAGATCTTGCGACTGTTTATTTACCTAAAACAGACCGTGATGTAATTTATGATAAAATCTTAGATGACCTGGCTAAAGCAGCCACATTGGTTCCATGGAAATCTGAAGGCGGAACAACTGCGCAGAGAATCTCCAAGGCTGCCGTTAAGGGCCTGAGAGCCAGAATAGCATTAGCAAGAGCAGGATATTCTTTAAGAAGAAGCCCACAGCTTATGGCACAGGGTTCCAATCCTCAAAAATATTATCAGATCGCCTACGACGAATGCAGGGATATCATCAATTCCGGAGAACATAAACTTAACCCCAGTTATGAAGGCCTTTTCAGATCATTGCACACGAATTCTCAGGATGCAACGAATGAGGTTATTTTTGCAGTGGGTGCTTTCGGAGGAAACTCAAGAACAGATTCCAAGATTGGATATTACAACGGATTAAGACATGATGATACAGACTGGAAGTCAGCAGGAGGTATCAGTGCCATTCCAACGTATTTCTATGAATTCAGCAAATTTGACCTGAGAAGAGATGTGAATATTGCCATCTTCAGAGTAAGCACCACCAAGCAGGAAGACCTTCAGACTTCTATCAACTGGAATGATGCTAAATTCAGAAAATCATGGACTAACATTACCGGTACTTCCCAGAATTTGGGAATTGACTGGCCATTGGTAAGGTATTCTGATATTCTGCTGATGTTTGCAGAAGCTGACAATGAATTGAATAACGGACCTTCTCAGGATGCTGTGAATGCCGTACTTTCTGTAAAGCAGAGGGCTTTTGCCGGAAACCTGGGACAGGTAGGCACAATACCAACGGGTAAAAATGATTTCTTCAATTTTATTGTAAAGGAAAGGATGCTGGAATTCGGAGGCGAAGGATTAAGAAAATATGACCTGATCCGCTGGAATCTTCTTGAAACGAAAATCAATGAAACCAGACAAAAGCTTACCGACTTTATGAATGGAGTTGGTGCCTATGCCAACGTTCCGGAATATATTTTCTACAAGAAACCGGCATCAAATGTCATCAATTATGTGCCATCGAAAACCGCACAGCAGAATGTACTGGACATGGATCTTTACGTTAACGGAATTGCCAAAGCAGATGTTTTCTACAACCCGAATCAAAGTGTTGCAACCCCTTCCGGGTATACGAAAATCAACTGGAGGCTTGCTATGACCCAGCCTTACATCAGTGGGGATCCTATAAAAAGTTATGCGCACTATTTCCAGCCCAACAAAAGAGAACTTCTGCCGATAGCTCTGGACGTTGTGAATTCCAACTATAATCTCACGCAGGATTATGGTTATTAGATACGTAGTTTCATATTCATATTAAATAAATACAGGCTTTCTCTTCACAGAGAGGTCTGTATTTTAAACAAAACAATTCAATGAGAATTTCTGCTTTTATTAAAAAATTAAAAGGATTTGCTATTTTTCCGGGCATGCTGATCTGTCTCCTTTCTTTCAAAATTAATGATAAAATAATCGTGGTTTCGAAGGACGGAAAAGGCAATTTCACCACCATACAGCAAGCGGTTGATGCCGTTGAAAATGGTTCATCATCCAGAACAAAAATTTTTATTAGAGCCGGAGTTTATAAAGAAAAGATTATTATTCCTGAAACCAAAAGCGCTATGCTTATCGAAGGAGAAAGTCCTGAAAATACTGTAATCACTTATGATGATTTCGCTTCAAAGAAGAATCAGGAAGGAAAAGAAATAGGCACAACGGGTTCAGCCACTCTTTTTATTTATTCAAATGATTTTACAGCAAAGAATATTTCATTTGAAAACAGTTCGGGAAAGGTAGGGCAGGCCGTTGCCGTCCTGACAACTGGTGACAGAACAGCTTTTGAAAACTGCAGATTCCTCGGGAATCAGGATACATTATATTTAAAGGGAACGCAGGACCTTACAGATAAGAGCAGATCCTCAAGAAATTATTTCAAAAACTGCTTTATCGAAGGCACCACGGATTATATTTTTGGGGCCGGAACGGCTGTTTTTGAAAGCTGTATTATTTATTCAAAAGAGAGTGCCTCTTATATAACTGCCGCGTCTACTCCACAGGGTCAGGCTTTCGGATTTGTTTTTATTGATTCTAAAATCATTGGAAATGCCAATCAAAATTCAGTGTATCTCGGAAGACCCTGGAGACCTTTTGCCAAAACGGTATACATCAACTGCGAAATGAATTCTACTATCAGACCTGAAGGGTGGCACAACTGGAGCAAACCAGACGCTGAAAAGACAACCTTTTATGGAGAATTTAATTCAAAAGGAAAAGGAGCCAATCCTTCAAAAAGAGTTTCGTGGTCGCATCAGATAAGCAAAGAAGACCAGAAACAATACACAGCAGAATATATTCTGAAAGGGAATGACAACTGGAACCTTAGAAAGAGTCTGCAATAAATTTCAATATCAAGGGGTTTTAATCATGAAAAAACAATTAACCAAGTTATTTACCATAGGAATTATCTGCATTGCCACTGCCTCTGCCGAAGCTCAGAATGTTTTGAGTTTCCCGGGAGCAGAAGGTTTCGGGAGATATACAACCGGTGGACGCGGCGGAAAGGTTTATTGTGTGACGAAAACTTCGGATGACGGTACAGAAGGAACACTGAGATATGCTCTCAACCAGAAAGGTCCGAGATATATTGTTTTTAAAACAGGAGGGACCATCTATCTCCAGTCCCCTTTAAAAATACATGAAGGTGACGTAACCATTGCCGGACAGACTGCTCCCGGAGATGGAATTACGATTGCCAATTACGAAACTTTTGTAGCATCAGACAATGTTATCATCAGGTATATGAGATTCAGAATGGGAGATCAGAAACAATTTGAGGGTGATGCCTTTGGAGCAAGATTTATAAAAAATCTGATGGTGGATCATTGTTCAATGAGCTGGTCAACTGATGAAACAGTTTCCATTTACAACAATGAAAATACAACACTTCAATGGTGTATCATAGCAGAAAGTTTAAGAAATTCTGTTCATCAGAAAGGAGCGCACGGATATGGTGGAATTGCCGGAGGAAAATCGGCCTCTTTTCATCATAATCTATATGCCCATCACGACAGCCGAAATCCGAGACTGGGAGAATATGCCGGAAGTCAATTTGCCTTAACAGATCTTACCGATTTCAGAAATAATGTTATTTATAACTGGGGGCACAACAGTATCTATGGAGGCGAAGCAATGAATGTGAATATCATCAATAATTATTATAAACCAGGTCCTGCAACGATAACGAAGCAGAGAATTATTGCGATTGATAAAAATGAAAAACCGGAAACAGAAGTATACAATATCTGGGGGAAATATTACATCTCCGGAAATGTGATTGAAGGAAATCCGGAAGTTACCCGGAACAACTGGACGGAAGGAGTTTTCAGTCAGATGAAACCTTCCTATCACCTGACCGATCAGGACAGGAATTCCATTAAAATCAATCGGCCCCATGATATTCAGGATAACATAAAGACCTATTCTGCGAAAGAGGCTTATACGAAAATTTTAAAGTTGGGAGGAGCAAGTCTGATTAGAGATGCAGTAGATCTGCATATATTAAAAGATGTCAGAAAAGGAAACTTCACCTACGAGGGGTCCAAAGGAAGTACCAACGGAATCATTGATTCTCAAAACGATGTCGGTGGTTATCCAAAATTGAAGGCAGGAACACCTCTACCCGATTCTGACAGCGATGGAATGCCCGATTCATGGGAAATAAAACACGGTCTAAACCCCAAATCAGCTAATGCAAACGGAAGAAATCTAGATAAAGATTACGACAATATAGAGGTGTACCTCAATGATATAGTAAATCCAATAACCGGGGAGCAAAACTAATAACCATGAAAACTTTTGTTAAACCCGGTTATATAATAAAAATGATTATGTCAAAATTGAAATTCAGTCTATTCAAAATAGGTGCAGCAGGAGTATTCATGAGTTCTGTAGTATTACAGGCTCAAACTTCTGTCATTGAAAAAATACGGAAAAATCATAAAACCCCTTTTTCTTATGCTGAGCTTTCGGTAAAAGAAGGCGGACAATGGGAAGGAGATCAATACATCGGCGGTACTTTCAAAAATATTCAGGAACTCACTCTACCTGCAGAACATACGGATCATTCTACCTACATCAGATATGAGGGTATCGGACTGGAAAATAACCAGATTGGCTACAGGCTTTATCTGGACTGGAGGAATGCAACCGATATTTTCGGTAAAAAAGTAAGCACGCTGGTTTTACCGGAGGTCGGTCAGGACGGTTTCGAATCTTATCATCATGATGCTCCGTGGGGGCAGGATATTCTGAAGTCCGGACGTACCATTGGGATCGGTTCTTATGGAAGGTATGACGAGCAGAATGACTACGTGGAAACGTTCAAAACGGTAAAAAATACAACCGCTAAAGTCAGTAATGAACAAGACAAATCTTTCGCAATCATCAATTATAAAGGCTGGAAAACCTGGGGTACCGCGGTAGATCTTCAGTCAAAACTGACCATTTTTCCCAAAGACCGTTTTGTAAAGGTAGATTTGTCTTTGAGCAATACCCTTTCCGGATTGTGTACAGGAATTGTGGCTATTAAAAATATTCCTGTGAAACAGGGAATCAGTAACAATAAAAAATGGGCCTACATCGCCACCTACGGAAACCAGACTGAAACTAAAAAAGACGATCGTCTGGGAATGGCCATCTTCTACCCTGTTGAAAGTTTTGACAAATACGTGAAAACAAAATCTACTCACACTGTGGTTTTCAGGAAAACAAAAAACGTTTCCTATTACTTTTTGGGAGCATGGTCCCTTGAGCCCAGCGGATTGACCACTGAAGAATCTTTTTACCAGGATCTGGAGAAAAAACTGGAGATTTTAGATAAAAATAATCAACTTTAAAGTTTGAAATAAAATGAATTTTATTAATCATAAAATCAAAATATATGCATTGGCAGTCATGGGTTCAGGGATATTCCTGGCCTGTGCTCAAACCGGAAATGCCGTCTCTTCAAAAATTACCGCTGAACAATCAAAATCAGGAAAGATAATTCCCGCTCACCTCAAATGGTCAGAAAGAATGCTGCGATCCGAGATCAGCAGATTCCCTGAGGCATGGATGCTTGATTACAATAAAAATCCAAAGTGGAGCTACCCTACCGCCATTGTACTGGAAGGGGCAGAAAGGTTATACAAAAAGACAGGTAATAAAGAATACTACAACTACATTACCCGATTTGGTGATACGATGGTAAAAGAAGACGGAACTATTGTTTCATACGACCTTAGCAAGTATAATATCGATATGCTGAACTGCGGAAATGTTTTAATTTACCTTTATCAGCAGGAGAAAAAAGAAAAATATCTAAGGGCATTACAAACGCTGCGGTCACAAATCGACGGACAGCCCAGAACATCAGAAGGCGGTTTCTGGCATAAGAAAATCTATCCTGACCAAATGTGGCTCGATGGATTGTACATGGGCGAACCGTTTTATGCCAATTACACCCACGAGTTTTCAAAAGGAGCCGATGCTGAAAAAGCGTACGACGATATTATCAATCAGTTTGATTTAATTCAAAAACATCTTTCAGATCAAAAAACAGGTCTGTTGTATCACGCATGGGATGAAAGCAGAGAACAGGCATGGGCGAGTAAAAAAACCGGGCTTTCACCTCATTTCTGGTCAAGAGCTATGGGCTGGTACGGAATGGCTATGGTAGATGTACTGGATTATCTTCCACAAAATCATCCGGGAAGAAAAAAATTAATTTCTTACTTAAAATCTTACACCGACGCGGTCATCAAAGTTCAGGATAAAGAAACAGGGCTTTGGTACCAGGTTTTGGATAAAGGCGGAGAAAAAGGAAATTATCTCGAAGCGACAGGATCATCCATGTTTGTCTATACGATCATCAAATCTGTCAACAAAGGTTATCTTCCGAAATCCTATAAAACTTACGCTAAAAAAGGCTACGACGGAATCATTGATAATCTGATCACCGTTGACGAAAACGGACTGGTAAGCTTAAATAAATGCTGCGCAGTGGCAGGTTTGGGAGGAACACCTTACCGAAGCGGCTCCTACGAATATTATATCAGTGAGGAAGTCCGGTCCAATGATCCGAAAGGAACGGGACCTTTTATCCTGGCAAGTTTAGAATTTGAACAGTAATCTGATGATAAGAAACATTTTAGGCAGCGCAGCCATCACTGTAATTTCAGCTGCATCAACATATTTTACCGCACAGGAAAAACCATACGTCTCTGAAGTATGGACTGCAGATCAGGGGAAAAATTATAAAAACCCTATTCTTTACGCAGATTATTCTGATCCGGATGCCATACGTGTAGGGACCGATTATTATATGACCGCTTCCAGTTTCAATGAAGCGCCGGGGCTGCCGATTCTTCATTCAAAAGATATGGTCAACTGGAAACTGGTGAATTATGCTGTTCACGATATCCTTCCGTCAGAACATTTTTCTACCCCCAAAAGAGGTGATGGTATTTGGGCACCCAGCATAAGATTTCATAAAGGAGAGTTCTACATTTATTGGGGCGATCCCGATTTCGGAATTTATATGGTAAAAACCAAAGATCCTCTTGGAGTATGGGAAAAACCGGTTCTGGTTATGGAAGGAAAAGGATTGATTGATTCCTGTCCTTTTTGGGATGAGGATGGAACTGCCTATTTGGTTCATGGTTGGGCGGGAAGCCGTGCAGGAGTTAAAAGTTTGCTTTCTGTTAATAAAATGAATCCTGAAGGAACAAAAGTTCTGGATAAAGGAGTACACGTCTTTGATGGTCACGATGCACATCCAACGGTGGAAGGTCCCAAAATGTATAAAAGAAACGGCTATTATTATATTTTTGCTCCGGCAGGAGGCGTTGCTACAGGATGGCAATTGGTCCTGAGATCCAAAAACATTTACGGTCCCTATGAAGAAAAAACAGTATTGGAACAGGGCTCAACAAAGATCAATGGACCGCATCAGGGAGCCTGGGTAGATACACCTTCCGGTGAAGACTGGTTTTATCATTTTCAGGATGCCGATGCTTACGGGAGAATCGTCCATCTGCAACCTATGAAATGGGAAAAAGACTGGCCTGTCATCGGAACTGACACGGATAAAAACGGAATCGGAGAACCTGTTTCAACCTATAAAAAACCAAATATTGGGGAGTCCTACCCTGTTGTTACGCCTCCTGAAACGGATGAATTTGATGGTGAAAAATTAGGACTTCAATGGCAATGGAGTGCCAATGAAAATATTGTTTGGTCGTCTAAACTTCCGGGACAGAAATTTTTAAGACTATTTTCCATGAAAGTGAAGGAAGGTGAAAAAAGCCTATGGAATGTTCCCAATGTATTGACCCAAAAGTTTCCGGCACCATATTTCACCGCATCAACGAAAGTTAAATTAACTCCGGAAGATGCCAAGGAAGGTAAAACTGCCGGATTAGTGATTATGGGAACAGACCATGAATCCATAGTGATTACCAATAAACCTGACGGATATTATGTACAGCTCAGAAGAGCAGAAAAGGCAGACAAGGGCGGAGACGAAAAAGTTGTATTTGAAACTAAATTAAAAGGAAATGAAGTATATCTAAAAGTACATGTAAAAGAACCCAACGGCCTATGTCAGTTCAGCTACAGCGAAAATGGAAAGACTTTTCTTAAAGCTGGTGAAGTTTTTCAGGCAAAACCGGGAAAATGGATTGGGGCTAAAGTAGGTCTCTACAGCATAAGCACAGCTCAAGTACCCCGTGGCGGATATGCTGATTTCGACTGGTTTAGAATTACAAAAAATTAGATTAAAGAATGAGGAATGGCCATCGCAAATTTAAAAAATATGAAGCTTTGCGATGACCAGCAAATGTATAAGTCATGAAAAGAACACCATTTAAAACAGTTTCATTTTTATTCAGCATTCTGCTTTTATCTGCATGCCAGTCACAAAGCAATGCTCAAAAGACGACAGCAAAACAGACTAAGAAAGTTACCCATATTTATCTTATCGGAGATTCCACGATGGCAGATTATACAGGAAATTATGATCCCGGTAAAGAGTATATGAAAGTCCGCTATCCCATCACAGGCTGGGGACAGGTTTTTCAGCCTTTTTTTGTAAAAGACAGCCTGACTTCTTTACAACCCGCAATCACAACAGATTCTGTAGCCATTATCGACAGGGCCCATGGCGGAAGAAGCACCCGAACTTTTTTCCAGGAAGGAAGATGGAGGTATGTGTATGATCATTTACAGCCGGGCGATTATGTTATTATGCAGTTTGGTCATAATGACGGTTCAGAAAAGCATCCCGACCGGTACGTAAATATTCAGGGATATAAAGAATTTTTAAGGCTATTTGTGTCTCAGACAAGACAAAAAGCAGGAAATCCTGTCATTGTAACACCCGTTGCCAGAAATTATCCGTGGAAAGACGGAAAACTGGAAAATGTACATGGAGAATATGCACAGGCTCCAATCGATGTCGCTAAAGAAATGAATGTTCCTTATATTGATTTAAATAAATTGTCAATGGAGTACTTTACCCAAAAAGGACAGGATTTCACCACAAATCATTATTTCATGAATCTTCCTGAAAACCTGTACGAAGCATATCCGAAAGGTCAGAAAGACAACACCCATTTTCAGCCGGAAGGAGCCAAAGCCGTAGCTTCTATGGTCTACAAAGAATTTAAAAAAGTAATTACAACTCAAAAAAAATAAAATGAAGAAGTCTCTTACAATTATCGGTTTAGCAGCAGCCATGATCTTTTCAGGGCAGATACAGGCTCAAAATACGGATATTTATAAAAACATTGAGTTTAAAATGCCTCAGGTTGCAGAAACTTCCTTTGCGGCCAACACAGTTTCTATCACCCAATATGGAGGAATTGCAGGAGGAAATGTAAAAAATACCGAAGCTTTCAGAAAAGCCATTGAAGATCTCAGCAAAAAAGGCGGAGGGAAACTGGTAGTTCCCCGCGGTATGTGGCTTACAGGTCCTATCGAATTAAAAAGCAATATCAACCTTCATGTAGAAGAAGGAGCTTTCATCATATTCAGTAAGGACAAGGAAGATTACCCTTTGGTAGATGTGAGTTTTGAAGGCTTAAATACCATCCGCTGCCAGTCTCCGATTTCTGCTAAAAACGCAAGCAATATTGCGATTACAGGAAAAGGAGTCATCGACGGAAGCGGTGATGCATGGAGAGCTATTAAAAAGAGTAAAGTGGCAGAATCAGAATGGAAAGGAATTGTTTCTTCAGGCGGAATACTGTCTCCTGACGGCAAAACCTGGTATCCTTCCGAAAGTTATAAAAAAGGATTTGAAAGCAGTTCCAGCTTCAACGTTCCTGATAAAATATCTAAAGACGACCTGAAAACGGTAAAAGATTTCCTTCGTCCCGTTATGGTAAGTCTCGTCGGCTGCGATAAAGTACTGCTGGATGGTCCTACTTTCCAGAATTCACCGGCATGGAATCTTCATCCGCTGATGTGCACGAATGTTATATTGAGGAATCTTACGGTAAGAAATCCGTGGTTTTCTCAAAATGGAGATGGCGTAGATCTGGAATCGTGTAAAAATGTTTTGATCTACGACAATACTTTTGATGTGGGAGATGACGCAATCTGTATTAAATCTGGAAAAAATGAAGACGGAAGAAAAAGAAATATGCCTACCGAAAATGTAATCATCAAAAACAACGTTGTCTACCACGGCCACGGAGGTTTTGTGGTAGGAAGTGAAATGTCGGGAGGGGCAAGAAATATCCATGTTTCGGACTGTACGTTCATCGGAACAGATATCGGCCTTCGTTTCAAGACCACCAGGGGAAGAGGTGGAATCGTTGAAAATATTTATATCAAAAATATTGATATGATTAATATTCCTACGCAGACGATTGGCTTCAATATGTTCTACGAAGGAGCCTCCCCTGTTTTAGAGGAAGGACAGAAAAAAGAAGGCAATAAAGCCCCCGAAAAGGTCTACCCTGTGACTGAAGAAACGCCTGTTTTCAGAAATATTTATTTTAAAAATATCAATGCTGTTCATTCTTATGAGGCGATCACTTTATTTGGACTGGCTGAAATGAATCTTAAAAACATCGTCATTGAAGATTCCCAGTTTGACACCAAAAGAGCTTTAACCATCGTTGATGCAGACGGTATTCAATTAAAAAATGTCAGAATGAAGTACTCTGAAGGTACCGGAGCAACGGTCTACAACAGTAAAAACATCAATCTTTCGACCGTCAAATTTGAAACTCAAAATAAGTCTGTTGTAAAAGTCCTGGGAAATAAAACAGGATCAGTACTCTTACCGAAAGAAATCGCCCATGATAAAATGGCTGTTTCCATAGGTCCGGAAGTCGCTAAAAATTCAGTTAAAGAGCATTAAATAATTGGTGATCACAGAAACGTAAAAATTTCACCCTGCGATTCCCAACATGATATCATTAGTCTTAAAAAATTGTATAAAAAAATTCCCATAAGCGAATGATTTTTAACAAAACACCTACTTATATTTCTATTTTTTTAATGGGAGGAATGGTAGCATTCGGTCAGGTTCAGCGGCCGAATGCTTCTCCCTACACCATCGAGGCCACTTTCGAAAAGCTTAAAAAAAAATACGCTTTCATTACGCCATTAGACCGACCGGTTCCCCAAAATATCGGAATTGATAAGGATATAGAATATGCCAATATCAGTGGGATTTCTCTCAAAGCTGATGTCTATTACCCTCTGGATGCCTCCAAAAAATATCCGGGAGTTGCTATGGTTCATGGCGGCGGCTGGATTTCGGGAAGTAAGGAAAATGAAAAATATATGGCTCAGGAGCTGGCTTCAAAAGGCTATGTAGCTATTGCTGTGGGGTATCGCCTGGCCGATGTGGCAAAATATCCCGGTGGTGTGGAAGATATTGAGAAAGCTATTCAATGGTTAAAGAAAAATCGGAAGAAATATTCTTTAGACCAGAATAAAATAGCCGTTCTGGGCGAGTCTGCCGGAGCACAGATTGCGACCTTGGCCGGAGTACGATCAAAACATCAAATTAAGGCCATAATCAATATTGACGGAATAGTCTCGTTCATTCACCCCGAAGCAGAAGAAAGTACTTATGCTTCTTATTGGCTGGGTGGTGACAGAAATGTCAACCTTAAAAACTGGACCGAAGCCTCTCCTTTGGAATACGTTGATAAAAATACACCTCCCACCCTTTTTATCAATAGCTCCCAACCGAGATTTCATGCAGGACGGGGCGATATGATGAAAAAGCTGAAAACGTATAATATCAAGACAGAATTTCATGAAATAAAAGATACCCCCCATTCATTCTGGTCGGCAGAACCGTGGTTCACAGAAACATTGAATTATACGGTTGAATTTTTAGATCAGATTTTTAAATAGGAGAAAAGATTGAGGACGAGATGGAGTGTGAATGAGGCTAAAAATGGTCTGTGATTAAGTTTTGTCTACAGAATACTTCATAAAAACCAATGCCATTGATTGCTTCTTTGCAGCCTTGAATATACGTTTCCATCTATTTTTTTAGTAAAAATCTCTGTATTTAATTCAAATAATTGATATGAAAAAATTGTTTTTAATGCTCTTCGTTTCCATAGCTCAGCTTCTTCTGGCAGGAAACGACCCTTACATCAAAATTACGGTAGCCAAGGACGGAAGCGGAGATTTTACATCCATCCAGAAAGCAATCCATTCAGTAAGAGATTTAGGGCCCTCGGAAGCACTCATCTTTATTAAGTCCGGTACGTATCATGAAAAGGTGGCGATTCCTTCTTCAAAACATAAAATCACGTTAGAAGGCGAGGATAAAGACAAAACCATTATCACCAATAATGATTTCTCAGGAAAACCGGATGCTTCGGGTGAAAAGATGACCACATTCAATTCATACACATTGCTGGTGATGGGTGATGACATTAAAATAAGCAATCTAACCATTCAAAACAGCTCATGTAATGAAGGCCAAGCAGTAGCTCTTCACGTTGAAGGCGACCGGTTTATCATTAAAAACTCCAGTATTCTGGGATGTCAGGACACCTTTTATGCTGCTACCAATCACAGCAGACAGTATTTTGAAAACTGTTATATAGAAGGAACAACAGATTTTATTTTTGGGCAGGCAACGGTCGTCTTTAAAAACTGTACCATTAAAAGCCTGGCGGATTCTTATATCACAGCAGCGGCAACGGAGAAAAGCCAACGGTATGGTTTCGTCTTTTTCGACTGCCGGCTGACGTCTAAAGAAGGTATCACAAAAGTTTACCTTGGAAGACCCTGGAGACCTTATGCCAAAACGGTTTTCATCAATACGCAAATGGAAAAACATATTCTCCCGGAAGGCTGGAATCCATGGAAGGGCGACAAAATGTTTCCGGATAAAGAAAAAACAGCTTTTTATGCGGAATTTAACAGCAAAGGTGATGGCGCAAACACCACATACAGAGTCAGATGGTCACATCAACTGAACCAGAAAGATTTAAAAAATTATACTCTGGCAAAAATTTTCAACAACTGGAAACCTAATGGGAATTGAAACGCTTTACGAATTACCATTTTTAAACGGGCAGCTTAAAGACAGGGTTTAATAATCCACTACAAAAAATCAAATTCAACATGAAAAGACTTCTTTTAATATTTTATATTTTCTTCTCTGCGTTATTATCGGCACAACAAAAAGCGACTCTATTTTTAATCGGTGATTCCACGATGGCCAACAAAGAAAATCCTGATAAGAATCCTGAACACGGCTGGGGGCAAATGCTTCCTCCGCTAATGACGTCACCACTTAAAATTCAGAATCATGCTGCCAATGGAAGAAGTTCCAAAAGTTTCAGAACGGAAGGAAGATGGGATCAGGTAATGAAGCAGTTAAAAAAGGGAGATTTTGTCCTGATCCAATTCGGACACAATGATCAGAAAATAAATGACTCTGCCCGTTTTACCAATCCTTATACCCAATACAGAGCTAATTTAGAAAGGTATGTGAACGAAACCAGGTCAAAGGGAGCTATCCCTATTTTGCTGACCTCAATTGTGAGAAGAAATTTCAATGAAAACGGAGTTTTGGCAGATACCCATAAGGAATATCCTCTGGTGGTAAGGATGGTTGCCAATGATCTGAAAGTACCGTTTGTAGATTTGCAGTTACTGACGGAACAGCTGGAAATATCCTATGGCCCGGAAAACTCTGCAAAGCTCCATCTTCACTACAAAAAAGGGGAAGCAGCATATTATCCTGAAGGAAAAAATGATGATACCCATTTATCAAAACTTGGGGCAGAATCTATCGCAAAACTGGCTGTTCACTCTCTTAAGAATCTGAAAACAGGTCTGGAGGAATATATTAAATAGGAATTCTCATGTTTTCAAAGGCGTTTCACTCAGCCAATGAATACAATGTAATTCATAAACCTTTTGATAATGACTGATAATATAAAAACAAATGAAATTTAAAAAAGAAAAATTCTTTGACGGTAATTCTGAATGGGAGGACCTGGAGGCAGGAGTTTCCAGACAATTTATAGGATATAATGCTCAGGTTATGATGGTAATCGTACGGTTTGAAAAAGACGCTGTTGGTACCTTGCATCAGCATTTCCATTCCCAGATAACGTATGTAGCAGAAGGAAAGTTTGAAGTAACAGTTGACGGTGAAACTAAAATTTTAGAAAAAGGAGATGGTTTCTTTGCTCAGCCCAATATCTTTCATGGTGTGAAATGTCTCGAAGAGGGCCAGCTGATCGATGCTTTTACTCCGATCAGAGAAGATTTTCTCAATCCATAGATCTATAACCCATCCGATTAATTCGATGAGTTAAATCACATACAAGAGCAGCTAAGTTTTATAAAACAGCAAAATATTCATCCTGCCTGTTTCATGGATCATACAGATCAATTTCTTTATGAACCGTGAGATAGGTGGGCGTTTTATTGTTATAGATAAAACCTTATTAAAAAAAATAAACAAATAATAAAATGCAATCGGTTGAATTAACAAAATAAACAACATTATAATTATATAAATAAATATACATCAAAATATAAAACTATTTAATACAGAATACATAATTTTATATCAGTTAAATCACTATACCTATAAATTATGAAAACAATGTTCAAAGCTGCCCTTTTAACGGCAGCTCTAAGCTCTGCTTTTGCCCTTACAGGCTGCAATCAGGAAGACCTGAAAACAGAATTATCTGAAAACCCCAATGATCTGAGTTTGAAAAACACCATTGATGCCAAAACTGTGATCCCGTTGGCCAACTGCTTAGCTCCGGGCTGGGCCTCCCAAAACGGTGGAACTACCGGTGGCGGAACTGCTGCAGAAACTACCGTAACCAATTATGCCCAACTGAAAGCTGCTATTGAAAACACTGCAGTAAAAGTGATTAAGGTGACAGGAACCATTACCATCACGACACGCTTATCCCTACAGGATCAAACCGGAAAAACCATTTATGGAACCAGTGGTGCAAAATTGGTTTCTAATGATCAGACAAAGGACGGCTCAGGAATCATCAATGTTAAAAGATGCAACAATATCATCATCAGAAACCTGATCTTTGAAGGACCCGGAGCTTATGATACAGACGGCTGGGACAATGCTATTCTTGATGACTGCCGCAATGTATGGATCGATCATTGTGAATTCAGGGATGGTGTAGACGGAAACTTTGATATTAAAAACAAATCTGATTTTGTCACTGTTTCCTACACTAAGTTCCATTATTTAAAAGCTCCGAAACCGGGCGGTTCAGGCGGAACAGATGACCACAGATTCTCCAATCTTCTCGGTTCCAGCGATGGAGCCACTGCTGATGCAGGAAAACTGAATGTAACTTTCGTTCGATGCTGGTGGGCTCCGGGATGCAGAGAGCGTATGCCAAGAGTGCGATTTGGAAAAATTCATATTTTAAACAGCTATTTTAACAGCTCTGTAAGCAATAAATGCATTGCTGCAGGCATACAGGCCAATATTCTTGTTGACCGTAACGTTTTCGAAAACGTCAAAGAACCGATCAACCTGATGAGTGGATTTACTGCTGTGACGCAAACCGGAAGTCTATTCACCAACGTAACAGGCAATACTGCCGGAAGCGGAACAGCCTTTACTCCTCCCTATTCTATTAACAAATTAGCCGCTGCAGATGTGAAAGCTGATGTAACCGCTAATGCAGGAGCGACATTAACCGGAAACATCTGTGTTTCATTTTAATTGAAATAAGGAAATTTAAACACTATTTAAAAGACAACGACTGAGAGCTTTCTCAGTCGTTGTTGTTTGTGGCAGGTGAAGAGATGAGATATCAGATTTTAGATATCAGATGTCAGACTTTAGACTTTAAATTTTAGATTTTAACTGTTTTACTATGATTGGGTTTAGCTAGTATTGCTTTAAATATGACACATTCAAACCCATTCATTCTTAAGCCCTGCATTCCTCTTAATCAAAAGAAAGCCCATCAACCTCCCATATTATTCTTCAGTTTCCATTTTGGATATTCTTTATCAATGAGCTTCTGCGGGCTGTCGCCAAACCAACTGTATCCATTTCTCCTTTCTTCTGATACTTCATTGTAATGATACTTTACACTTCCGTCACGGTCACCAAAAAGAGGTTTATTGGTATTGATATCGTAGAATCTTGCCCAGATGACGGAGTTTTTATCTTCTGCTAAAACTCTTACTGTTTTACCATTTTCTTTACCAACATTATAACTGTAGCCTTCGATTTTATTGTCTTTAAACCACTGTACAGATGCATTAACAGCCTTCTGAATTTCCGGAGTTGCAGGCTGCATCATTAAAAATCTGATGATTCCTACAGACTCTCCGGTTGCCAGAGAAATAGGTTCAAAAGCCCTGGCTTTGTCGGGCTGTAAAGTAATTTCATTGTATTGATCTGCCCAGATCGACGGACTTCCTTTTTGTAAAACCTGAGTTTTTAAGATACACTCGATACCTTTTTGAAGGGCTGCTTTTGATTTTTCCCTGAGTTTTGAATCTACAACATCAAAATCATTCTTCCCTTCTGCCACATTGTAAAGGACCGTCAAAGCATTGATCATCGCGTTGTCATTGTAGGTTACCTGCTTCCTGTAAAGCCCGGTATTAGGGTAATATTGCGGAAAACCACCATTCTTATACTGCATCAGAAGAAGGTAACTGATTCCTTTTTCTGCTGATTTAAGATATTCCGGATTCTTTGTAGCAGCATATGCCTTTATTAATGCGTTGATCTCTCGGGAAGTGGCATTGTTGTCAATGGTTGCATGATCATCACCTGTGGCTTTTATTTTCCTTAGAAGATTTTTGTCAACCGGAGTAGTATAATTCACGACAGACTTATCATTGAGCTGCTTTCCCCAACCACCGACCGGAAGCTGATACAGTAGCATTTTTTCAGCAAGGGTATCTTTAACCTGAGCCGAAGCAATTCCTGTAAAGCATAAAAGGAGCACGGAAATTCCTGATTTTATCATAATACAATTCTTATTTAACTTTAATAATTAATGGATTCGTTAGCACCTGTGCCTGCTTCTCCAAAATATGTTCCCAATCTTTTTTGGTTTGAATCAGGCCGGTTTTCTGCCATGCAAATCCGGCATAGTAAACCAGCTTCTCCTTAGATTCTGTCACCACCAGCAGATTGCTCTGATCGGGTGTTTCAGATTTGAAAGCGAGTGATTTCTCAACAATTTTTGGATCCACCACAATTCCTTCACCAACAAAAGCATCATCTATTTTTTCCCAGTGAAGATAATAACCTGCTTTATCATTAAGCAGGGTCTCCCCTTCATTTTTATGAAGGCTTATTCCGATGGTGTAATTGGGAACCTGCTTTTCTGCCACAAAAAAGGATTCAAATTTTGAAAAATGGGATCCAAGATCCAGTGAAATACGTTTAGTTTCTTTGACGCCATATTTACTCCAGGGATGATAAGTTAATTCAAAAACTGTTCTTAAAGGACCTACGGCAATGGTTTTGGCGGTAACAAAATTACGGGAAACCTGAAGACTATCTTTTGTCCATATTCCAATTCCGCCGGTTCCGCGGCTGTTTCCCACGTGATAAGGGTCATATCCTTCTCCTCTTGTATCTCTGTGATAAAACATAGGATCAGTAAGATAGCCTTTGTACCATTTATTGATAACCGGAAGATCAGTACGCTTCAGCCAGATGTCTACACCGCTGGACATTGTACTGCTTTTAATACCTTGCAAAGCTTCCAGCTGTCCTTTCGGACCATAGACCCTGAAAGCAACTTTATCATTTTCCCATGCATAATCATCTACCCGCTCAGGGACCAATCTTGAATATGCTGAAACCCGGCTTTCAGGAACCTGACCATTTTCACCTGCTGAAATAGTGTACACATTGGTCTTTTTAGCACCGACACCTGCCTGAAAAAGCACTTCATCATCAATCCCGTCAGCATCATAATCAATCCACTGAACGGGAAGTGACTGGTCGTCCATATTTTTTATTCTGAGGTTCTGTTTTTTATTCTTACTCAGAAAGTTTTCCAGCTGCCGTACCGGAATCGCAACAATCTCAGTTCTGGGAAAGTCCAATGTATTCTTTACATGGATTTGAGTTTGTGCAGGTAAAGATTTCATGTTCAAAATGCAATCGATTGCACAAATCACAACTATATTCCATTTATTGAGTACCATAAAAGGTTGTTTGACCAAAAATAGACAATATTTTTAAACTGAATAATAGAAATGTGCTTAGATTTTGCTTTTGAACAGAAATTTTATATCTAAATCCATATGCTGAGATAACAGATTAGTTGAAAATGATAATTGTATTTTGTTTTTCTCGTCTAATTTCGCAAAATAATTTAGAATAAATAAAAACAATAACACATGCACACGATTGCACATTCAGTAATTCAAAAAATCGGACTGGGATTCGGTTTACTTTTCCTTGGTCAGGTTAATGCTCAGCAATGGGAAGATGTAGGCGGCCTGCAAAATGTTTCGGTTGGTGGAAGCAGTTTCAATAATCTGGTAATTGACAATGCTGGAAATTATTATCTTTCCTATTATGACCTGTCAGTTTCAAAAGGTTCTGTTCAGAAGTTCAATGGAAACTCCTGGTCTTATTTAGGGGGAGGTCCAGGTATTACAACAAGTTACGCAACATTTAGTTCCTTATCAACCAATACTTCCGGTACAGATGTCTACTATACCAATCAGGGAATGGGCTTCGAGGCAAGGCATTTCAACGGTACTTCCTGGAATCAGCTTCCGGCTATTACAAGCAGCACAACCAATTATCAGGCTTCTGCAGTATCTCCATCGAATATTCTTTTCACCTATGGATCTTATGGTTCAGGAACAGTAAAGCGTTTCGTAAACGGTACATGGGAACAGGTTGGGAATACAGGCTTCTCCAACGGAGCTGAATTTGCAGAAATGGTAATCGGAACCAATAATATGGTGTATACCTCCAATGTTTCCGGTGGATTAAGGGTCTATCAGAACAATGTAACAGCTTCTGCTTCTGATGCATGGTCGCTGGTAGGAGGAAGTATTGTAGACGCTTCTTCATCGGGAGAACAGTATTCTTCTGATCTGGCCATCGATGGAAACAACCATCTTTACGCGGCTTATGTGTCTTCTACGGCTTCAGGGAAAAAGATCAATGTAAAAAAGTTTGACGGTACTGCATGGACGCAGATTGGAAATGCCAATTTCTCAGACGGAAAAGTACAGCATCTTGCGCTTGCAGTAACAGCTTCAGGTGTTCCCTATGTGGCTGCCAGCAGATGGGAAGATGATAATTTCCTGAGAAATACAGTGTATAAACTTGATGCCGCTACTCAGAACTGGATTCCTTTCGGAGGGGATTTTATTTCTGATGATGAAGCTAAATATAATGATCTTGCTGTGGACAATACCCACAACTATCTGGTCCTTGCCTATTCCGAAGATGGTACCAAAGTGAAAAGAATTCCGCTGCCAGCCGGCAATCCGCAGCTTTGCAACAATACGGATCCGGGAAATAACCCTGGTGATACGGGATGTGTAACTTTCCCATACAGAGGACAGTCTGTAACCTACAGTACTGTACGTGGTGCTGACGGTAAAATCTGGCTTCAGCAGAATTTAGGCAGTACGCAAACTGCTTCTTCATTTTATGATACGGATGCCTATGGTGATTTGTTTCAGTGGGGAAGATGGGACGACGGTCATCAATTAAGAAATTCTTCTCTCGCCGGCAACGCTCCTTCTCCAAATAATCCCAACGGTATTGGCTCGGGAAGTGGTTCGTTCCACTCTGCGGCTTATCAATCCAGTTCAAACTGGTGGTCTGACGGACAAACTACTGATCAATGGAGTGCCTCTTCAACCTCATCCTTAAGCGACATCAACGGAATTGACCCTTGTAAGGCTATAGGAACCTCCTGGAAGATGCCTTCAAAAACAGAGGTGGAACACATGATTGAAACTGAAAATATTTCTGATATTACTTCTGGTCTGGACAGTAATCTGAAATTGGTTCCGGCAGGTATAAAAGACTACAGTGGGATTTTCTCTCCCGGTACAAGACTTTACTTATGGACCTCTACTCCATCCGCTTATACAGGATCAGGAGAACATTTATACATCAGCCAGTTTTCGTCTCTCATGAATAGTGCCGGACGTGACAGTGGTCAGTCGGTAAGATGCATCAAAGGAGATCCGTCACTGGGAACGTCTGATATTAAAACAGTTCCTTCTGTTGGAATTTATCCCAACCCGACAAAAGGCATCGTGAATATCAAAGCGGACAGCTTAATAGATGCAGTTAACGTCTTCAATACCGCGGGCCAAAAGCTTCCGATGGTCTTCAAAAACAATCAGATCGATCTGTTTCCTCTTCCTAGTGGGGTCTATATTCTGGAAATCAGAATGAAAAATGGAAAATCCATCACTAAAAAATTGATTAAAAACTGATATTCCCGACTTCTGTTCAGTATCAAAAACGATTTATACTATAAATCATCGGTGTAAAAAAAGCAAAAAGGCTGTATCATGTATTGAAACAGCCTTTTTTTAACTTCAGAATTTCCATTACAGAAATTTTGTGATCTGCTTATGTGGATTCTACTACACCTTACTTTATAAGAGCGGGATATGTAATTAATTCTCTTATTTTGATGACTTCATTTTTGAAATACTCCCTGATGTCAGTATACATTCATTGGAAGGAAAACTTTTACTGGAGATGGGCTTAATTTCATATCTTGTTTCTTTTCCAAGACCTACCTGAAGTGATGTTACTTTTTCCTCATAAGTATTTTTGTTCGTATCTATCAGAATCTCACTGTCGGTAATAAGCCTGCTTTCTGCATTGGTATGCTTTGTATATTTAAAAACTCCTTTACCAGCAGATACCAGTTTTTTCTCTAACTCCTTATCACCTTCTGTAGACTCTTTTAAGATGTATTTTGGTACTCCTGCTTCAGTATATGAAAATTTCACATTCCATTTGTCCAGATAATCACTTGCCTGGGTTCGGTACGATTCCATATAAGCTTTTACTATTTTAAAATCTTTATGCCTGTATTTTTCGTACGATGAAATGTATTTTAAATCATCCAGATTATAATTTATTAAAAAATCCTCTAAGAAGTCAATCACAGCAGGAATGCTTGCATGATCACCAATACTTTGACGAATATATTTATAGTACGAATCGTTTAGATAAAAGATATCCTTATCACCAACTAAAACAGTTTTTTCCTTATCATTGAATGAAATGTTAAGTTTGGTACTGTAACTTTCATTTTGGTACGTTAACAAAACACCATTTTGATTCTTTACCAAAGTACATAGGTTGGGAACTTTTTTTTCTGATACCGGAGAATCATTGAAATCATAGAATCTTACACTGTCTTTTTTTGTATTGAGTATGTAAATTAAATTGTCCGTACTTATTTTATCTTTTTTATCCACTCTCCGGTCATCTACATATTCTCCCTTATCAATCGTTTTATTAACGATATGAGTTATGCTGTATGATTTTGGTGCCTGTGCCCATGTGTTGACATGAAAAGCCACCAGAGTGAGTAATATATATGCTAATTTCTTCATTGATTAAATTTTTATTTTTTTCCAAAATATAGTATATCCGGCCACCCGGGTTGCCTCTAAACCAAAAGATTGCTTAGCCGCATTCTTAAAATAAAAATTACCTGTGGTCCAGTAGTCTTCTTTTGCAAAATCAGCATTAGGAAGTGCATAAACTGCTTTATTTTTTTCTTTTACCGTTTTGTGTGTATGGACTCCTTTATCACAGCCCTCATCATGTACTGAGGTGTACGCCAGCGTATCCCCTCTTCTTCCTGTTACCTTAGCAACAAAGGAATCATACAGGCTCTTGCTGATTTTTATATAATCATACTCATCAAATTTATTATGACCATATTTTGTTTTACTGTCAGGCTTTAAGTCCGTATCAATTCCCCACGCCAAAAAGTCTTCACCGTCCCATTGTGTTGCATTATCCGTAGGATCTGTTTTAACATCATCCACATCTCTTAAAAGAGCATCAATGGCTCCTGCTCTGGAATGCAAAGATATGGTGTCTTTTTCCGAGGTTTTCATTTCCACTTTATCTTTAGCCTCTACACTGGAATAGCTGGAATTCAATAACTGAAACATTGTTTTTCCCACTCTTTTTGCTTCATTATAATTGGTATGGGCTATATAAAGATATTCTTCTTTTTCTGATGACAGGCCTTCATGTTTAATAATATTACAAACTTTCTGGAAATCACTATGGACAATATTCAGTTTTTTAGGACTCTTATAAATATCCTCTTCTGTCCCTTTCCCTTCACATGCATATACATCGGTTTCATTTCCTTTTTTCTGGCCTTTTACGCTTCCTTCAAAAGTTCCGTTATAATTATAGAAGTTGCCATTGATCTTTTCTTTTGATTCAGGCACTGGTGCTCCGGCCGCATCAATGCTTTCTGGCTGATGAATCTGTCCGCTGTCTGTGATTTTGATATCAACTCCTCCATACGTACAGGGAATGGTACTTTTCTGCAAGAGCACAAACTGTTCCTGGGACAAATAAGTACCCACATCCTGCCAGTCTCTTACATTCATAACTGAAGCACATGGCGCTGCCATTTGCGGACTTTTTTTACAGGTTCCCGTAAAAACCAGACTTTTAGGTCCTCTCTCTTTTATCGTTGCTGTTTTCTTTTCCTGTATGGTAGGAGTGTCATAATTGACCTTCATGATTCCTATGGGAACGGTACATAATATACATTCCAAAGTGGCGGTATCTATGACCACTTTCAGGCCGTCTTCTGTTTTATCCTTTTCCTCATTTTCAGCACGCTTTTCTTCCATTTTCTGGCTGTTGGCGGCCTTGATCTGGTCACTATCCTGAGCTGTATCCTGACTTTGAGTTTCGGGAATGTCAACTTGTGTATCTTTGTCTATTCTATCCATGGTAATGAATGTATTAAATAGCAATTGCTGTTTTTCCTGCTAAAATTGGAGTAATCATTTATAAATCATTTAATAACAGGGCTCTTTCTTATTGAAAATACAATATGGAAAACGTACATCCACAGAATCCTCTAATGAATAAGTTTTTATACTGTCCATTCTGCCTTGTTTATTGTAATATTTCCATTCGCCTAATTTAAAATTGCTTTTTACTTCACCTTCGCCTTTTATACTGCCTTCTACATATTTTTGGTTTTTCCCATCCCAAACTCCATAATGATATATTTTTAAATAACCATTTCCATTGGCTAAAAAGCTTTCTTTATTAAGATATTTAAATAAAATATCACCATTAGTGTGGTATTGTACATGATACATACTTGGCTGCGGATGATCCTCAACATTTATGATTTGTTCAATGGGCGTGCCATTACGAATTTTCGAAACGTACATCGTTTGAGGATTAATCAAGTAGTATATTTCAATACTATCTGCTATTTTTTTCTTATTATATAATTTACCATTTTTAAGAGAATAATTTTTCTTAATTGCTGATATGTTTTTATAATCAGGTATTTTTTTTTAACAAAACAGCTTCATTATACCAAAAATCTTTTTTTTCAAAAACAATATTATATTTTTTAGAGATACACAACTCATCATACTTAAAAAATAATTTTAGAGTTTTCGTAAATTCTTTTCTTTCAATCCATCCTCTATAAAACTGAGAGATATTTACTTCATTTTTTCTAATAAATCATAATATCCTTTTGCTTTTTCAGCAACTGTATCATTTAAAGAATTAAGTACAGGTTTCACCAATCCCATATCATTTTTATTAGGATTCTTTTCTAAATTTTCTAATCCCAAAAAAACAATATCAGTATTCTCTGAAGCTAGCATTGAAATAAATTCTTTTCTTGGAATTTCGACTTTCATTTTATGCAATGCTTCAATAGCCTTTGAAACAACATCAGATTCTCTGTGAGAAAGCATTTTACTTATCAATTTTTGATTTTGAGGAGTGTTAAATTTACTCAATGCATCAATACCTTTTGTTTCTAAATTCTCTATGGATAGCATCGGAGTAATATAATCTACAGACAATGGGTTTTCGACAAAAGAAAGTGCTTCGGCGGACTCCTCTTTTATTTTTCTATTGTCCGATTTCAGGTTTTCAGAATAATATGAAAGTTGTTTTTTTAATTCTTCATTGGAACCACTACTTATTTGAATTGGAAAATTACCTTTGTATGAAATACTTTCAGATTGAGTATTTCCTGTACCAGCTGATAATTCTAAGTCGTAAATTATATCAAATTTTCCATCTTTCAAAAATTTAAAATAACGCCCTAAAAAATATACATTTTTATATGTTTCACCTGACTGTATTTTAATAGGAATATTTTCCTCACTAAGATTCCAACCTCTATTTTTTTTCTCTACAAAAGGTTGTTGACAATCAAAAGATATATCATTGGGATTAGGATAGAATAACAAAACAAAAATTTCCTTATTTGTATTATTTTTAATGGTAAGAATAGCAGGAATTATCCCATTTATTATATTTTTTTCTTGACCACCTGAAAAGGTAACGTTTATATTATCTTTCATATTATTGCTGTTTTGAGCTACACATTGCATATTGATAAGTAAAAGTATAAATATTAAATTTTTCATAATTAATATTTTAAGGTAAATTATGGTCAGGACTAACTACATTAGCATTTGCAGGCAATGTACTCAATCCCCCTATTGTTACTGCAAACCCTGTTTTGGTTGTTTTATGTTTCCATATAGGAGACGCCTTCGTTCCAGTGTTAAAAATTTCATGAGTTCGTCTAAATCCGGAATTTGGAACAACAATATCTAAAGCTCCACAACAAGCGCATTTATATTTAAATAATTGATGAGCTTCCATAATCCCACTTTTTCCTAGTGTTATATATGATCTTGGAATTGTATGCGAATCTATTATAATCATACCTGCACCGGGATAACCAGCTTTCCAGCTAGAATTTTGACTGCTTTGACTTGATAATGGAGGAAATGGAGGATTATCGTTAGTGAGCCCACTATATTTTACGACTTCACTTCTTTGCAAATTAATCAGGTCTGCATTAGAACCACTATCTGACTCCCATAAGTTTTCCACTTTTACTCCAATTGCATTAGGTTGGTTAACGTCCTGATAAAATACACTACTAAAATTAATGGCATGGCAACACACCGAAAAACCTTGTGACGTAGCCTTTACCACACCTCCTATTTTAGCTTCAATTTTAAGTTGTCCGCCATGCCCCGGGTTTGTCATTGCAGTCCCTTTGATAATTACTTTAGTAGTGGTTGTAATAGTAGAAGGTGTAACACTGGCATTCCCGTTGTCTGCATTTGAATTTATAATTGCTAAATCAACAGAACCTTTTCCTGTTATTGTAACTTCCACTTCATAGGTTTTATTTAAAGGAACACTGTCGGGCACTCCTGCTACTGCTGATGCATTTTTTTCTACATATGGGTTCCCTCTGATTACCCTGCCAATATGCACAGAAACGGGGCTAGAAGGCACAGGCGCCCCCTCCGCGTCAATACTTCCCGGCTTATTAATCTGTCCGGAAGTTACAAACTCTATCTTTCCTGTTTCAGGTGGTATATTTCCCGGCAGTTTGCCTATTCCCGGCAACGTTGATTTTTTTAATAATACAAAATTATCCTGTACTTTAGCCGTTCCGAAATCCTGCCATTCAACAAGGGATATCATCTTAAAACCGTCATAAAATGTAAAGTTCGGAATCTTTTTTTCCACAATTGTTCCGGTAAGCTTACCTTGTGTGGTAGGTACATCATTTAAAACTTTAAATTCACCCAAATGGGCATTGAATTTTATCTTTGCCTGATGTATTGATAATAGCAATCCATCTTCAACTTTATCCTTTTCCTCATTTTCAGCACGCTTGTCTTCCATTTTCCGGCTGTTGTCAGCCTTGATCTGATCCCTATCCTGTGTGGCGCCCTGATTCTGAGTATCCGGAGAGGTAGCTTCTGTATCTTTATCTAGCCTATCCATAATAATGAATGTTTTAAGTGGGTATTATGTTTTTTGACTTCTGTAAAGCCTTCCTCATAATGATCTGCTTTAAATACAAATAACCCTCTGAAATCATCAACCTCAGTTTGGTCCAGATTTTCAGGAGAAATTACTAACGTGATTGTATCTCCATCTTTTACAGGGGTGACGATTTCTGTAAATCCATCAGGAGACTCTCTCTTTCTCTTCGTATCAAATGACTGTAATAAGCCATTGAAAAGCAATCCAAACATATTGTAACCGCCTAAAAAATCGATCAGCCTGCTTTCATCTTCAAGAACACTGTTTATCTGGCTGAAATAGTTATCTATAACTTCACCTTTGTGGGTTTCTGAAAGTCTGGCAGCTATTTTCATCCATCTTAAACGAAGAAAACTAAGGTTATTAACTTCAATAATATTCCCGTCTTTATCAACCGTTAATTCCAACTCATCAAATAAGTAACTGATTTGTTTTAAAAATTTTCCCATCGCATTATCGTCGTTTGAAAAATTGAAATCAACAACTAAAACATGATATTTAAAATAGCCTTTTTCATTTCCCAAATGATAAACCTCTGCTGTTCTCACATAACTTTTTTCTTTACAGTAAGAAGTATCAGGATTAGAAATTACGAGTGTTTCCAATCTATAGGTTTTGCAGAAATTCTTTAGAGGGTGTTCCAATATCAATTTGTTTATCGTTTAAAACTCCATTCTTTTCCGATCATCAGTAGGTGAATAGGCAAGGCTGTCCATTAACGTATTAATTTTTGCAGATCGGTGTAAATATCTATTTTTCAGTTTTCTGAGAAGATAATCAGACTTATAGGCTGTAACCACTACCTCTTCCAGCTGTATAGCAGGAATTGCACGGTCAGCAGCAGTTGCTACAGGGACCTCTGCATTGCTTTCTTCTTCGATTTCCGGTTCAGCTTCATGTTTAAAGTTTCCTTTAAGCGTCCATTTTTCATTCTTTTCTATAATATGATCTTTCATATAGGCCTTTACTTCATCTAAGAAAGTATCATTTAAAGCATAATCTGCCAATATTTTTGAATAGAACAGGTTATTGTCCTCTTCATTAAGATACGGCAAAGCGTAGTCACACATAAAATGAAGCGGTATAAAACTATATCCTCTATACAGATAGCGGGTTCCGGTAAGGGTGTATTTCCAGTGTGCTTCAATAGCCAGCTGATCTCTTTTGAACCAGCCCTGCTCTATTAATTCATCCCTGAAAGCGTCTAGTGATCCTGAAAAATAAGCCTTTTCAAGCCAAACGTATTCTTTTTCAGTAACCCCTTCTGCAGGATCTGGCTTGTAGCCGCTTTCACTGATTTCCGCTGCAGACAGTACATCATGATTGTAACTTCCGCCCACATCACTGTGTACTCCGGGAAAGTTTCTTTCAATACCTGATTTAAGGTCTACCGGCAGGAATCTTGTCAGGGAAAAATTTTCCCGATGTTCATCAGCAGCTGTAAAATGTACAGCCTTTCTCGGTGAACCCAGCTCATGCAGATGGAGTTCACCCACTTTCTTCTGAAAGCTCGGAAGAAGAAGACATGTAGGATCGTAAGATGCCACAGTATCATATACCCCTATAAATCTCGTATGAATGGTCATAGAATCTACCAGTTCCCGGTCTAATCCTGCCTGTAAAAGCGCTGTTCCCAAATGTCCGAATTTAGGAAGCATTCCATCTTTTACCCACGATTTTTCGATGGACATAAATTCACTTGTCTCATGATCTACATCAATTCTGCTTGCACCCTGCACTGGTGGATAATAAGCTTTGGGCGCATATGCTCCCATCTGCAAATTATAGGCAAAGTTCCGTGCGGCTGCAGCACCCCGGCTAAATCCAAAGACATCAACAGTAAGTACTATGGATTTCAGCTTTTTCTTGCTTCTCCCTTCATCATTTCCTTTTTTCACTGCTTTGGCCAAAGCTGTACAACCAATTCTTACCTTTCCGATGACGCCTGTTTTTCCGCGGCCATATTTGAAACCTCCTCCCTCATCATCGGCTTTATCAATGGTAGCAATTCCCTCTACATAAATTGAATAACTTGCCCTTTGTGTACACATATACTTCCGTGCAACATTGGTAAAATCATTGCCAAAACTATTATCGTCTTTAGCATATTTTTCAAAAATTTTTCTTTCTTCTTCTGTTGCCGAGATATTGCGAAATTCTCCTTTTCCCTGAACCTTTTTACGGATTTCAGTATTCTTCAGATTATTCCTGGTTCCGTCAAAAAACACCCCAAAAGTAAGGTGGAGTTCATCCGGAGGCGGAGGTTGGGGATTCCCTGTGTTATAAACAAATGTTATACTCATAATTAAAGAATTAATAAGTGTTTTTTGTTCCTAATTAATAGTTATTTTATTGTTTTTCAGCCAAATCTGCTGCCCTCCTTTTTCTAATTGTACGGAGGCAAAATTCCTAAGCTCATTAACTCTAACTACTATTTTAATTTCATTCTTGCTGTTTTCTTTGCTCAAGCTTTCAAATGCTTTCGTAATCTCATGCTGGTCAAAACTTATTGTTCCCTCATAGATTTCTTTATCTTCAAACCAACTGAAATATATTTTTTGGGGAACCGCTCTTTCTTTGGGGCTATTCCATTTCAGTTCTTCCGGGATATTTTTATATTCTTTGATCTGCGTATCACCAAATAAGAATTCATTTTCTCCATTTAATAAATAATAGTCGACCTCATCAGTAATTCCCTTATTGGGAAATTCAAATACCGTCCTCCAGTTATACCTTTGTCTGTACGTATCCCATAATTTGTAAGGGATAGACTTCCCTTCGTTTGCCTGTGCCACTTCTTTAGGAACAATTCCAAACTCGTGCATCACCTTACGCTGGTATTCCGCATCAAACATATTTTTCTGAGGTCCAGGGCTCAGGGCATCGATTTCAGATTTTGGTATTTCGATCTTTTTTCCCTGGTATTTTCCTATTTCTATCTGTCTCCCTGCTCCGGAAAGCCAAACGACAACGGTACCTCCGGGTGCAAATCCTACAATAATCTGATCATAGTTTTCTTTTCTGGGCTGAGGGTTATCTTTACTCGTTGACGGCACCAAATATCCCTTTTGAAAGAGGGCGTACATCTTGTCGTAATCAATGTCTGTATCGATCTCATAAAATATTTTTTCAGCATAGGAAACCCAAATGACGTGCAGATGATCGGGAACGCTTTTTATTCCATTACTCATCCCTCTGTTGGCTTCCCCCCATGATCCACCGGTTGTTCCACTATACAGACTGGTAAATTCTCCATCTGAAGATTCAAGTCCTCCACGATATACATCTACTGGATAGCCTAACGGGGCTGAGGTAGCATCAAGCCATTCATATTTTGTCATTGCTTTTGTTTTTTTATGATCTTTCTTTTCCTGACACGAGATCTGAATAAAGAATAATAAGCTTAATAAATATTGTATTGATTTGTTCATTGTTTAAAAAAATTATTCTTTAATACCTTTACCACAACTGAGCTTTCATATTAATTGATTTCCTATTTTACAGGACTACATCTCTGATTGCTAATGCTGCCTTTGAATTAAATTGAAAACTGCTCCGTCATAATTTAAAATTTTTGCCATCAGCATCATGATCAATACATTCAGAACTGTATTACTGATAAAAATACCTACACTTATAACATCCTGCATTGGCAGCGAATGTTGATTTTAATGTCTGAGTGACAGAAGCTTTTAGCCTTTATTGACTTTGGCATCTATTTTACCCAGCATTTTGGCCACTCCTGCACTCTGCAGTAAAATATCTCCATTTTTCGCCTTATGAGTCGTTGTAGAAGTACTCTCTTTCAAATCACCGGTTATATTGATGGTTTTATTTTCATTAACGGTCTGCTGGTAATTTTTTGACGTGAACTGATGATTATTTATAATATGAACAGCATTATCATTTCCGACGCTTGTTTTCATATCTTTTCCAACATTAATACTCAGGTTCTCACCTGCATTGAATGTCATATTTTTAGGAGCTGTAACTATAATGTTCCCTGCTCCGTCCATAAAATAATTGTTGCCGCTCGGATCAACAATGTTGACACTTCCTTCTGCATCATTCATTAAAATCCTGATTCCGCTTCTCGTCTGTATGGATTTTAAATGATTGTTCAACCCGCCTCCCAAAGCAGTTCCGCCATGGAACATTCCTCCCATTACGAAGGGTCTGTCCGGATGGTTGTGCACAAAACCTACCATTACCTGATCGCCGACTTCGGGTATAGCTACATATCCTCTGTTCTGACTGATCTGATCTGTTCCTCCTGCATCGGGAGACATCATTCTGATAAAATTGGTATGGTCATTCATCTGCCAGTCGAATCTCACGGTTACCCTGCCCTGTCCCTGAGGATCAGTATTGGAAATTACGGTAGCGATCTGCGGCTGTGCAATGGGTACCACAAATTCAGGTTTAGGAATATAGCCTGTGTCTGAAGCTATCGCTTCAAATTTCCCGGTATAGTTTCCTAAGGTATCCACTTCATGAATAACTTCAGTCATCATCAGTTTTGTAAAATAGGCGGTCTGGCTGCTATCTGTTTTCCGCATCTTAATATCTGCAATACATCCCGGATATAAAAAAGGAAGAGTTGTTCCTCCCGATACGGTAAAGACTTCTACTGCCCTGCTTCCTGATGTAGAGGTTTGGGAAATGACCACGTCCATATCTGTGGCTGCTTTTATGGGAGCAACCTGTAATGACGGTGTTTTGAATATTCCCGCATTGTTTTGATAAGCTGTTTTTGCTAAATTTCCCATATGCTTTATAGGAGTTTCTCCGGAACTGAGCTTAGTATTGGAACTGCTGTTATACCCGTAAAAACTGGGTTTGATATGCACAGCTTTTAATTCAATACTGACATCGGAAACACTACTTCCATATACCAGTTCCAATGCTTTATTTTGGGGCGGCATATTTCCAAAGTGCAGAATTTCGCCATCGTAGTAGAACTGTTCACCATAGGCTTCTGCCATTCTGCAAAGATAGTTGTAGTGTGTTTCTTCATACTGAGCACTATAGAGAATTTGAGAAGATGCTTTAGCATTGATTTTTACATCAAACTTGCTGCTTTCTATTCCCTGCTTGATAATGTCCGTTGCAATGATGCCCATATTGACGGGTTGTGCTCCACCAAAGCTTTGGGTATGAGGAGCAGCGTCCAATAATATCGTGGGACTGTAGCCTTTCAATACAATGTTTCCAAGACTGTGATTTTCCTGGCTAAAGCCAACTTTTGTAATAACCCCCACAAAAGTTCTTTCCGGACTATTTTCAACGTCTTTATAGGTGATATTTACAGTGAGTCTTCCTCCTAAAAATCTGTTGGCCTGTTCCAGCTCATGATTTTGTTTTTCAGACAGAGTATCATTGGCAAGGATAAGTTCAAATTCATGATGCTTTCTTACACTTTGCTGCAGACGGAAATATTTAAAATGCTTGATGATTTTACCATCAATCACAATATCAAGTTTCACCACACGGTTGATTCCAGGAATATTATTCTCTGCAATCTTGTCAGAATTTGAGATATTTTTATCCATATTATTTAATGTATTTTTTGGGGTTCTTACTTTTTAAAAAAATTAAAAAAATATACAGATGCTCTATAAAGTTAAAAAAAATTCCCGTTATAAAATGCGATTATCATGTCTATTTTTCAGTTCTCCTGATAAATGAGTAATCCTGTCCGTTACTATCTGAACAGCAGTCATTAGAGACAAAAAAAGACAGAACGGCATTCCTAACGCCGGATACACCATTCTGTCTGATAATTTTTTAAAAAATTTTTAAGAAATTTTACTCTAAGAAGTAGGCCATTCTGCCTTGTAAGAAGAGGTACCCAAGTCGATAAGTTCTGCACTTATAATGAAACTGATGTACATACTGTTTTCATCTACGGCATCAAAATCTACTTCATGCTGAATCACATATCCGTTCTCCCATTTCAAAGTAGTCAGTGTTCCTTCTTCGTGAGATTTGTTGAATGTCACTTCTCCGGTTGTAGGCTTATATTTTCCGTTAAGAAGACTTTCCAGAATATCAGACTTTTCTGTAGCTTCTACTGTGATTTTGATCAGCGCATTAGATGGATCTGATGCTACTCTTCCGGATACGTCTGTGGAACGGGATACACTATAGTTAAGTCTTAATAGTTTCTGCCCTTCGCCACCGTTGAATTTTAGAATTCCTCTTGAATTTTTTTCTGCCATGATTGGTAAATTTTAGTAATTAATATTCTGTGATTTGATGTTATCTATTTCACCAAATATAGAATATTAAATTCGCAATAAGCCCGTTTAACCATAAATATCAAAAAGTGTAGTAGTACTACGACTAACAACCGTTAGGCTTAATACCTATTGTAAATCAAATATTTATCATTTAAAAAAAAATAATCCAACGTATTACAGATCCTGTATTTTACTTTACATCAAAGTATTTTTTAAGATCCGATATACTTTTTATCTTCAGGTCTTCAGCCTGTTTTCTGCGCATCATCAAAGCATAGGAATTATTAAACCCAAGGGGCTTCAGCCATTGGATTCCATACTGTTTTTCAAATTCGGAATTGACATATTCATAGGTTTTACCGGCACTTTGGGTAACCTCTTTTACCGTTTGTTCGGTAGGCTTTAACAGCACCAGAAGGCCGGTTCCTGTATATTCCGGATAAAAATCTATGGCTCCGTTCATCAGGGCATCAAAACAGATTTTAGTTCCGCCCAGGCCCGTTTTTGTTTCCACTTTATAATCTGTGTAGCCCTCGATCAGCATTTTATACATTTCGGTAAGAATGTACTGCTCTCCAAAAATTTTTGACCCTATTCGTATAGTCCCGGAATTTCCTTTTCGGGAAGTTTTGTATAATTTATTTTTAATCAGAAAGTCCCTGGCTATTTTTTCAGGAGTCTGATTGAGGTAATCCGATTTGTAATTCAGATCGGTCATAATGGAGTCGTTGAATTGGCCTGCCAGTAAATTCAAAGTTTCTTCAAGTTCCGGAAATTTCTGCAGTGTTTTTGTTTTGATAACGGGTGCTGCATAATATGGGGGGAATATTTTCTTATCATCATTCAGGACATAGAGATCAAAAGCTTTGATTCTGCCATCGGTAGAATATCCGCTGATCAGATCGAGTTCTTTTTCATAGGCTGCTTTGTACATAATGGCATCATTTACCACAACAGGATTTACATTAAGTCCGTAAACAGATCGCAATCCCAGATCACCATCCTGCCTTCCCATAAATTCCGGAGTAAAACCTGCTTTTATTTTATTTCCTGAAACAGATGTGATCAGATAAGCCGCTCCGATAATGATAAGAATAACCGGAACCACATATTTCAGTTTCTGAAACAGACGGTATCCGGATCTCTGGACAACAGCAATGGTCTGATCCAGCAAAACAGCCAACAAGGCTGCAGGAATTGCCCCTGCCAGAATCATGTTTGTATTATTGAGTGAAATCCCTCCAAAGATAAATTCACCCAAACCTCCGGCTGCAACAAAGGATGCCAAAGTAGCCACTCCCACGTTGATCACTGCTGCTGTTCTTATCCCGGCAATGATCACAGGCATAGCCAAAGGAAGCTTCACTTTAAAAAGAAGCTGGCTTCTGTTCATTCCCATCGCTGTTGCCGCTTCAATAACAGTCGGATCCACTTCTGTAATTCCTGTATAGGTATTACGGATAATCGGTAAAAGAGCGTAGATCAGCAATGCAATAATAGCAGGTTTAGCGCCTATCCCAAAAGCCGGAATCATAAACCCTAACAAAGCAATACTCGGAATGGTCTGTAAAATACCTGCAACTCCCAATACGGGAGTGGACAGTTTCCTTTTTCTGGCAATCAGAATTCCCAGAGGCAGTCCGATGATGATCGCAAGGATTAAGGACAGAAAGGTAAGCCCCAAATGCTGGACGATCTGGGTGAGTAGTTTTTCCTGCTGTTCAATAATAAACTGCCAAAGACTTTGCTGCGTCATACGATCTGTAATTTTCGGTAATCATTGAATGCCCTGATCAGGTCTTCATACTGGTCTGTATTTTTATGATCTGAACTCAGTTTCTGTAAAGCATCCCAAACACTGGTATCTTCAACAAATTTAAATTCATCATATTGATTTTCTGAATTGAGAAAAGGACCTGCATCCTTCAAAGTTGCTATCTTATATTCCAGAAGCAGACGGTTTTCAGCAAAAAATCCACTGACGAAACTGTTCTCAGGACGATAAAGCATTTCTTTGGGAGTTCCCGTCTGAATAATTTTTCCTTTATCCATTAAACAAATCCTGTGTCCCAATTCAAAAGCTTCCTGTACATCATGCGTAACCAGTATAATGGTTTTATTTTTAAGTTCTTCCAACGACTTAAATTCAGAATGAATATCCGCTTTTGTAATATTATCCAGTGCTCCGAAAGGCTCATCCATCAGCAAAACGGGCGTATTGGCGATCAAAGCTCTTGCGATTCCTACCCTTTGCTGCTGGCCTCCGCTCAGTTCATTGGGAAACCGGGAAAGAATATCTTCGGCAAGATGGAGTTTATCCAGGAGTTCTTCTGTTCTTTTTTCTGTTTTTTTCCGGTCCCATTTCAAAAGTTCGGGAACGACGGCAATATTCTGTTTAATAGTGTAATGAGGGAATAACCCAGCATGCTGCATCACAAAACCTATTCCCATACGGAGCTGTTCGGCCTTTTGATCACGGATATTTTTACCATCAATTAAAATATTTCCGGAATCTGCTTCTATAAGACGGTTGATCATTTTAAGCGTCGTTGTTTTGCCACAACCGCTCGTTCCGAGAAGGACCAGAATTTCCTGATCATAAGCCTGAAATGAAATATGATCAACTGCAGGTTTTCCGTTAAAGTTCTTTGAAACTGATTCTACTGTAATCATAGGCAAAAATTATCGGGCAAGTCTGATTCCGGTAAACTGCCACTTAAGGCCTGTCTGAAAGAAATTACGGTATGTATTTCTGCTGTGGCCCGGAGGTGTGGCATCAGAAGCACCCCTCAAAACCATTTGATTGACCATGAATTTTCCGTTATACTCTCCTACTGCACCTGCTTCTTTTTTAAAGCCGGGATACGGTAAATAAGCGGAATTGGTCCATTCCCAGCGATTTCCCCAGTCGAAATGAGCAGATGCAGTTTCCCATTCAGCTTCAGTGGGCAGGCGCATCCCTTTCCAGGATGCAAAAGCAGAGGCTTCATAAAAGTTGATGTGGCAGACCTCATCATCCTGATCAATTTCCTGTAAACCGTTTAAGGTATAATTCATCCATTTTCCATCTATATAATGCCAGTAGAGAGGAGATTCTGCATGGTTTTGTTTTACCCAATCCCAACCTTCGGCATGCCAGTGTTTAAAATCAGTATAGCCTCCAGCTTCCATAAATTCAAGATATTCTCTGTTGGTGACCAACTGATCTGATATTTCAAATTCATTAAGATATACTTTGTGTCTTCCCAATTCATTATCAAAACAGAAGCCTTTTCCATCAAAACCAATGTCATAAACTCCTTCCGAAAACTTTATCATTCCGGCAGCTGTATTTTTTTTTCTTTTGAAAGAAGTCTCTTTTTTATAGGCTGGAAAAAGTGGATTATGTCCTAAAATATATTTAATATCCGTGATCAGTAACTCCTGATGCTGCTGTTCATGGTTGAGCCCCAGTTCCAGAAGCGGTTCAACGGCCTCATTCAAAAAACTGCTTTCTAGAAAAGCTTTCATATGCTCATCGACATATTCCCGGTACCTATAAATGTCGGAAACGGAAGGGCGGCTCAGATTTCCCCGGTCAGTACGGATTACTCTCGCCCCGATCGTTTCGTAATAGCTGTTAAAAACAAAATTATATTGTGGATCAAAGACTTTATAATCAGGAAAATTGGGAACCAGAATAAAGGTTTCAAAAAACCAGGTGGTATGTCCGAGATGCCATTTCGGAGGACTTACATCCACAATAGGCTGTACCACATAATCTTCAATTTCTAAAGGGGCACATATTTCTTCAGAATACTTTCGGATATTGATGTATTTTTTTACTAAATCTGATGTTGCAATTTCTGGTGTCATGTTCTTTAGTTTTAATAAGTTACTTTAGAATCTTCATTTTTCATTATTCACTCTTCATTATTCATTTTTCATTTTTCATTATTCATTATTCACTATTCATTATTTATTACTTACCTGCCAAACAGCATCTACAAACCATTTTTTAGAATCCCTGATTTCTCCTACTGTTTCAAAACCTGATTTTGTTCTCAATTCCTCTATTTTTTCAGCGGAAAATTTTTGTGAAATTTCCATATCAATCAGTTCATTTTCTTTAAATGAAATGCTGTGATCTTCAATAAGGACTTTCTGATCTTTAAGACTTACCAGATAACTCTTACAGGCTCCGGTTATGGGATCATAAGTCTGATAATGCCTGAACTGTTCCAGGTCAAAATCTGCATGCAGTTCTCTGTTGATACGCGTCAGAAGATTAAGATTAAATCTTGCTGTAATTCCATTAGGATCATTATAAGCATTTAAAATAGTATGTGGATTTTTCTTGAGATCAAAACCTATCAGGATTCGGTCTCCGGATACCAGATTACTGTTGAGATCAGCGCAGAAATTTTCAGCTTCACCGATATCCATATTGCCAATATTACTTCCCAAAAACAATATCACTTTCCTTCTGTCCGAAAGTGATGCTGCCTTGTGAAGCATTTCGAAATATTCGCCTTCCAAAGAAACAATATCAAGATCAGGGAGCTCTTTATTTAGTTTTTCATGTAAGACAGAAAGAATGTTGCCTGAAATATCTATGGGCATATAGGTAAATTTAATTCCTTTTTCAACAAGGTATCTCAGCAAGAATGTTGATTTCATTGCATCTCCTGCACCCAATTCAATTAAATCGAACGGTTCTTTTTCTGAAGTGATAAGACGGGCAAGATCTGCCGTTTTATTTTTGAAGATATCCAGTTCGCATTGGGTGAGATAGTATTCCGGCATGGCCATAATTTCCTGAAAAATCCGGTCGCCTGTTTTGTCATAAAAATATTTTGAAGATAACTTTTTGGGATTGGCTGTTAAGCCTTCCAGAACATCCTGACGGAAACCGTCAGTCTGAGTATTTCCTACCTTAGAATGTGCGTTTAACTGTAAATTCATATGCTTTTAAATTGTGTGGTTTTTTATTAACTACAACTATCTTGCCGCATCAATATTGAATTCCCTCTTGCATTTATCTATCTAAATATAAGTAATTTTAGTTTGTAGGGTATAAATTTCTGAGGTGATTGCAGAATATGTGGTACATTTTTTAGCCCCTGATTTCAATACTGCTTTATTTAACTCTATCTGACCCATTACATATTTTCGAATGCGTTGAAAATAAAGATTATATTTGCGGCAGCTAATACCATACATTTAACCATGAAAAAGTTCTCCGTAATTCTGCTCACCATACTTCATTCAGAATTTGTTTTATTGATCTGATTCTTGGTAAATCTGGAATTCAACAGGAGTTCCTGATCCATCAGAAATATTCGTTTCGCCTATTTATCCTTTAATTAATTACCGTTAGAAAATCTATAAAAAATGCTGAAATCCGCTTTAATTTTATGTTGGTCATGTTGTACCCTTTTTTGTTTTAGTCAAAAGAAAAAAAACTCAAAATCTGATGTACAACAAGAAGTTAATCAAATCGATAAACTAATAAAATCTGCTTATGAAGCTGGCGAATTTAATGGTAATGTACTTGTCTCGAAGAATGATAAAATAATTTACAAAGCTTCATTTGGATTTGCTGATGCCTCAAAGACAATTCAGTTAACAGATCAATACAGATTTCATTTAGGCTCTATTACTAAAGAGTTTAGTGCTGCTGCTTTACTGCAGCTGGAAGAACAGGGAAAACTGAAACTGTCTGATCCTGTTTCTAAATTCATTCCTGAACTTAATGACTGGGCTCATGAAGTTACCATCAGGAATCTGTTACAATACACAAGTGGAATTCCTAACGTCAATTGGAAGAGTATTAAAAATGATAAAGATATTTTTAACGGCTTGATGCTGGTCGATCAGTTATCTTTTAAACCGGGTGCTGATTATGATTACAACAATAGCAATCTTTTTCTGAGGCAATTTATAATAGAACGAATTACAGGGGTTCCTTTTAAAAATTATGTCGAAAAATTTATATTCCAGCCTTTGGCAATGAACTCTTCGCTGATGACTCCGCTTGACAGCGAAAAAAATGTGGCTCAGGGGTTTAATAATCAATCTGTACCGGATCGAGCGGAATTACCAATTACAGGCGGAACCTATACAACAACTTTTGATTTGTTGAAATGGGCCGGCAGCCTGCATTCCGATAAAGTGGTCAGTAAAAATTCTCTTTATGAATTGGGTCAACGTTTTAATATTACAGACAGCCAGTCTGCCTTAGGAAGTGCAAAGTTTGAAAATAAAAAGTTAAAAGAACATTCTCACGATGGCAGAGCGGGAAACTTTGAAGCCCTCCTGTATTCAGATATAGAAACGAAAGTAACCATCATTTTACTGAGCAATAACTACCACGGAAAACTCTTTGAAATTTCAGAGGCTATAAACGCGATTTTAAAAAACGAAAAATTTAAAATTCCACAAAAATAAGGAGTCTTATCCTTACGAGATCACAACATTACAGGTCATTATTTTTTCTCCATTCATATTCGATCTCGTCATCTGATACATCTGCGGTTTTTACAAAGCCCAGTCTTTCAAGCAGCTTAATAGCAGGACCATTTTGAAGGCTTGTTGCTGCCCATATGCGCTTCAGCCCCATTGTATGAAGTCCAAAATCAATAGCCAGGGACATTCCGGCGGTCATATATCCTTTACCGTAATGTTGAGGTAATAAGACACATCCCAGCTCTCCTTCTCCTTTATCCAATCCCCGGTAATATCCACAGGTCCCCACCATCCTATTGGTTTCATTATCTACAATTCCCCAGTGAATAGAATTTCCATCTAAACAGTCCTGATTGATTCTTGCCTGCATTTCTGCTGCCTGATGAACATTCTCTGCCCGAACGGCATCGTAAAACGAAATTTCAATAAGGTCCGGAATATCATTATCCGTAATCTGACGTAATGATACTCTGCTGCCTGTGACATTTGGAAAATCGTTGAACTGAAATTGTTTCATGATGTAAAATTGTATTAGTTTTGAAGGTGAGCATCATCATTAAATAAAGTTGCTTCAATGAACTCTATGACTTATGACCCGTTAAAAATACCATTAATTTTAATATAAGAATAAAAAATGCCATTCAATCCCTCTCTGCTCACTGAAAGACTAAAGAACCGAGACTTTGATTTTCTTATATCCAAGAAAGATATGACTGAAACTATTTTTAATAAGGATGAAATTATTTTCAGGTTGATTAAAGTACAGAAAAGTGAGATCCCTGATTTTACATCATTTGTTATTGCAGCAATGGGAGCTTCGGGATCAGATGAATGGGAAATGCAAAACTCCAGTTTTATGGGAACAGATGAAACATCAATGCTTGAAAAAATTTCCGTGTTTCAGATCTACTGGAAGCTTCATTTAGCTATTGAAACTTATATAGAAGGAAATATTCAGTATATCTATGAAGTAGATACTGATCCCTCTAAAAAAGATAATGGCAGTGAGATAAGTTATATTATTGAAACAGCGGATTCGTTTATCTATTTTTTCACCAGTCATTTTTATTATTAATGACTGAAGGAATGATTAATACAATAAAAAAACCTTATAGATCTTCAGAATCTATAAGGTCTATAATGATACATTAACGTAGAATATAATTCTTTGACAGCGTTTTATTTCCTTGGAATTTCCGGGCGGGGCATTTTATAATAACTTCCCGACATACTCTTCAGAAAAGCAACAATGGCATCTATTTCCTGCTCATTGAGTTTCAATGGTTTCATCAGGGGGTCGGTGACCGGAAAATTGGGATCAGCTTTCTTCTCCTCCGGACTTGGATTGATCATCTGCATTCCGCTGTTGTATAAACTGACAACCCCATGAAGATCATCCATCAATCCATTGTGCATCCATGGAGCGGTATATTCCAGATCCCGCAAAGATGGCGTTTTAAATTTCCCTACATCTCCTGTTTTCTTCGTGATATTATACAGCCCAAGATCTTCATATTCTCTTTTGTAATAGGTAAGACCAATATTGTGAAATGATTCGTCGGTGAGATTTTTCCCGTTATGACAGTTCATGCATCTTGCTTTGGTACGGAATAAATGCATTCCGTAAATTTCTTTATCACTTAATGCTTTATGATCGCCTTTTATAAATTTATCAAGCCGGCTGGGTTGGCTTCTGATGGTTTTCTGAAATACCGCCAAAGCCTTAGCGATCTGATCGAAAGTAATTTTATCAGTCCGATAAACGTCTTTAAAAAGCTTTCTGTATTCTGTCACTTTGGATAGTTTTCCCGCAAGCTTTTCCGGTTTCATATTCATCTCATTGTGTGCAGAGATAGGTCCTATCAGCTGTTCTTCGAGAGTTTTTGCTCTTCCGTCCCAGAAATAGGATGATCTGTCTGCAATATTAAAGAGTGACTGCGTATTTCTCTTACCCTGCAAATGGTCATTACCCAGTGCAACCTCCTGACGGTCTGCCCATCCCAGTTCGGGATTGTGACAGCTGCTGCAAGAAATCTGACTGGATGCAGACAGTTTAGGATCGAAAAACAGTTTCTTTCCCAACATCACTTCCGGAAGTTCCTGTGTATCGTAATAATTGGAATCCCATTCTATCGCTTCAAATTCCTTCCAGCTTACGTCTGCATCTATAGAAGGTGCAGGCCAGTGCTGTATTGGCTTTTTGTACTGTTCTACCACTTCTCCGTAATCTATGCGGTATTGCTGCATGGTATTCTGCATGAAAAGGAAAACAATAGCTCCTATCAGCAAAATGACTTTAAATCCTGACAACTTCATGATCTTTCTGTGTTTAAAAAATAGCGCCTATCGTGGCAGCAAATAAAGTATTGTTCCCATTTTGAAAATTACTGTACATGATCTTTGCTCCTGCAAAAGCATTCTTAATGACAGGAAGACTGAAATGAAAATTAACATCCACCCTGGCCTGCCAGAAATCTGATGACTGAAAGGCATAATTCTCCTGAAGCATTTGGTTGACCGCCGGCTTTCCGGAGTTGTTGAAAAGTGCATTTTTCTTATACACATCTGTTACGGAAAGTCCCAGAGAGACAGAAAGAGCCAGGTCACGGCTAAAGGTTTTCAGCCACCGGTAATCGGCACCATACACCATTCTGTTGAGCTCAACAACAGATCGGGGATTGCTGTATTTTTCTGTTTCCTGAATCCATCCGAAGAAGGGAGTCAGAGAGGATTTTACACCGGCATTTTCTGTCTGCAAGAGTCCTTTGATGATGGCATTCGTAATCTTGTGATTGTACCGTTCCACCGTTCCAATCTGGATATAATTCCTGGAGTTTTCATTCAGGAAAAGATTTTCGGTTCCTTTCCGTTCTGTAATGCTTCCGTCAGCAAAAATTCCCCAGACCAGTTTTCCGGTGTCAAAAAGTTTACCCAGTGACAAATTCATTCGCTGTTCATCAATTTTTGAGGCATTAAGATCTGTGTATTCAGTCAGTAATTTATCGAGAATGAGTTTTTTTAATCCTACATTAAGATACCAGTTTCTGTTGTTTGCTTCAAATATCTGTAAACCTCCTCCATACGACCAGCCTTCATAATAGGCCTGACGGAGCTTTCCGGACAGAAGTTCATTATAATTCCCCATTCCGCTCATATTATAGATGGTGGGAAAGCCCTGGTTGCTGACAAAGCTCAGATCATGTTTCTGGGTGTATTTTTCTCCCTCCGCATAGGCTCCTATTCTAAATTTCTCAAACATCAGCTTATTGGCGCCCACTGTCAAAGAGAAATTAGCTGAGGTATTTTTGGGTCGTGGATCTATATCCCGGTAACTTAAATTGGCTCTGTAACTTCCTGTAATCCCAACTGTATAAGAATTGATTGCTCTTGAATAACCTCCTGAGAAGCTGTAATTTTCAAATTTCATATCTCCTCCTACGCTGTCGGCTGCAACGTAAGGATAGATCAGATCATAATCAGCATTTTCGTTCCATACCATGTGTTTGGTTTTTCCCTGAGTATAGGAAGCACTTCCCCAGACGGTTGTTTTAGGATCCAGCATCTGCAGCGAATGCGCTTCCGCTCCCCAAAGATTCTTCCCTTTACCCTTCTGCTGAATTTCATTGGGGGTATCGGTATGTTCGGTCACAAGCTTAAAGGTTGTGATACTATACTTTCTGGCTCCATGCATATTGGCAGGATTGGAAGTAAGATTGTTTTTAAACAGCCTTTCATAGCTGTATTCTTCACGTACTTTTTCCATGATGGTGTCATTCACCTGAGCCTGGAATGCTGCACCTGTCAATGTTGTTAACAGAAAGAGTATGGAACGAAAATTTTTCATTTTAATTAAATAGTGAAGGTTTTACCCCGTTTTCAAAATCAGCTGTGGAATTATTGGTGTCTTTAAGAATATTTTTGCCTTCCAAAGATTTTCCGATCACTTTTCTGCGTACAGCTTTTCCAAAACGGTTGGTGTCTCCGTCAAATGCACTTACAGAGGTCCATCCCATATCCAAAGACGGAGAAGTGACCACCCACTGGAAAGAGTCCTGTACACTTAAGTTTACTGCATCTGTGATCCATTCGTTAGGAATCTTAACCGCTATCCCATCCATTGGATATACATCTCCTCCAAACGTAAGGCTGTATTGATAGGTATATGAATTCTGGGCAATCAGTGATTCATTTGTCATTCCCTGTGGCATACGGGCTAAAGCATAGGCATAATATCCCTGTGTATGGATCACCATTTTTTCAAAAACGTTGACCATCTTCGGAACTGCAGGATTGTCGATGTCATCGGAGTCTTCTTTAAAAATCTGGAAATTCGCATGGGAAAGGTTGATCGATAAAGTATTAAACTCTTTATGGTTGATTGCATCTTCTGCAATAATTATCGATTCTCCCGCCTTTACCGGATAGGTATTTCCTGTTCCCGGAATTCTGATAATGGCTCCGGCAGATAAAGTACTTCCCATAATGTTAGGCGTATACTCCTGCTTCTCGTTGGTCATAAAAGCAGACTGGATCAGCAGCATACCATCGGCATATAAAGTCTGATCTGTATTATTGGTGATCTTAAAATACTGGTCTCCGAAATACATTGCACCCTGCGGTGTTTTCGTTCCGGTAAAAAATACTTCCTCCAAAACAAGGTCGCTGCTTTCCGACTTGACAGCCAGATCAATTGTCTTGCTGGTCTCACTTCCGTTGATGACAACACCGGTCTGTACTCCGCCCACCTTAGCTTCTGTAAGTTCAGAATTATTTAAATAAACAACAGTCCCTTCGGCGATCATGTGATACGTTCCGGAAGGAAGAACCACCTGCAATGTATTGGTATTTTTAAGTTCCTGAGTCGTGGTAAATCCGGTGTTCAGTTCTTTGAAACTTACCGTAATATTTTTGTATTCTTTCACCTGAATATCTTCAGGCACTACTTTAAGCTGTAATTTCAGTGTAGTCTGTGATTCCGGAGAATCGGAATCTGAAGAGCAGGCCGTAAAACTGACCAGAGCACATAATACGATCAGTGTTCGTAATAATTGTTTTAACATAATGTATTGTATTGAATTTGTTTATAAATTGAAATTGATCTCCATTCCGAAGTAGGGATCCTGAGCACCTTTTCTGTTGATCGTGACTCCGTTCACCGAGTATGGTGCATAATAACTGAAAAGTCTGCTTGCAAACATGGAAACTACAACCGCTTTATTTCTGAAGCTTTTGGTCACTTTCAGGTTAAGGTTCATTTCCATGGGTCTTTGGTTTGCCCTGTACAGATCATTATTCTGAGCAATTATTAAGCTTTCCAGAATTGTTCCCTGAGCGGTTTCCGGGTTAAATGGAAAAATAGTCCCATTCTGATCCACGTAATGACTTGGAACGCCATTCATGGGAGATAATTTCCTCATAGAATACCATGAAAACTGAAAAGATGACGAAAATACAAGATCCAGTCTGGGAATATATGTATCCAGCATGAGGTTGGTATTCAGCACTTCATTTACAGAATTTGGTTCCATTCCTTCATATAATCCCAGATAAGGATAAGGTTTGCCGTTGATCAGCAGATCTCTTCCTCTGTAAACCGGCATACTGTTTCCATATTTCGTTCTGAACCAGGCTCCGTTCAGTGTGAAACGCGTATTGATCACCGGGAGACGATTGGATGAATACTGAAATTCTACCCCTTCTTTATCGATCCTGCTGCCATTGCGTTGGATTGTATAGATGAAATTTTCATTTAATGTCTGATAAGGAAGTGTACTGACATCCGGCGGTGCCGTCATTCCATCATGATTAAGTCCGGATGTGTCGTATTTTTTGTATTGATATCCTGCATACTGGTTCATTGAGCGGAACGCGTTATCCATATTTTCCTTAAAAACAGTTACCGATAACTGATGCAGTCCTACACTGAAATCCAGCCGCGCTTCAAATTTTTCATTGAGGGCAGGTTCTATTTCCGGATTCTGGGGATTATAAATCATCGTTTTATAATTTACCCTTCTGTAATTGGGATTGTTGTGGAAATAGTTCAGCTGCTGAACATCTTTGTAAACCAGCTCCGGATATAACAGATTGAGATCCGGGAAGAGACTTTGCCTTCCATACCCCAATGTTATTGCGAGTTGGGATTTTTTGTTCATGATCTCAAATGAAGGAAGTTCCCATTGAAGATTGGCCCTGGGATCAGCGTATATCTTCCCGTTCATTTTGAAATTGGAAGGCAGATTCATCATTGAATTCCCTCTTATTCCCAGTGCCAGCATCAGCTTATTGTCACCTAAATCTACCGTACTGATGGATTCCAGAAATAATGCTGCCGTAGTATAAGCCGGAACATCACGGTATGCACGTGGTCTGAATGTAGATTTAGGATCTATGGGCCGGTACACATCAAACTGCTGTCCCCCGCCCCAGTTTTTACCCAGCTGCCAGTCGAAACCAGCGTTGAATTCATTTTTTAATCCTTTATAATAAAGCTGAAAGTTGCTGACCGTTTTAACGAATACATCAAGAGGCTTACCATCTACCTGATAATCGGAGATGTACTGCGCTTGCGGATAATAGCCGTCATATTCCCCTTCAGTTCCGGACAAAGGGAAAGCCGTTGCGTTTTCCAGCTGAATAAATTTAGTCTGTTTTATTTTGTCAAACCTCTGATTCACTGTTGCCTGAACTTCTGTAGAACGGTAAAACGAAGGTTCATTTTTAGTGTAAGTCAACGTATTGGAGAGGCTCAATAAATGGTTATTGACCTCATAAGAATTCATCGCAGAAAGATCTACGTCCGGATCGGATTTTGAACCGTCCAGAGAACCTGTATAACTCAGATGAGACTGCCATTTGAAAGTTCCTTTATCATATTTTTTATCCCTGGCAACGGCAAGATTCGCTGTAATTCTCTTGTAATTTTCCAGCCGGTCTCTCGGATCTGATTTCGCATCCAGATAGTCGATTCCGGTATTGATTTTCAGATCACCTTCTTTATTTTCAAAACCTTTGGTTACTGCAAAAAGTTTGCTGTAACCATCCGCTTTAAATCTAGCTTTCCATCTTGAATATCCTGATTTATTCGTGATCTTCACAACTCCTGAAGTCAGGTTTCCATATACTACAGAAGGGATTCCGCGCAATATTTCGACACTTTCGATCTGATCTGTAGAAATACTTCTCATATCAACTCCGCTTGTGATATTCAGTCTTCTTTTCAGCCCGTTATTGGTTTTATCTAAAAAATCGTAGGTATACTGAAGATTCGCTCCGGAATTCAAAGGAGCCCCGTCTACCAGAAAGGTTGTTCCCATGGATGATGTGTTGTACTCACTTCCCGGGTTTCCGGTTTCACGGAGATGGATCTTATTAACCTGGTTCAAAACCGGGTCGCCCGATCTTCTTCCCGGAAGGAGTTCCAGAAGATCGGTAAAGCTCGAAGGCTGCAGGTGCTGCATGGCACGCTGACTGATTATGGATGACGAAGTAAGGCCCTTACCTTCTTTAGCCGTAATCACCACTTCCTCAATGCTGTTGATCTTTTCTTTGAGATAAAGCGTGACTGTTTCAGCTTTTGTGACCACTATTCTATTGGAATATCCAAGCTGATGATCTTTCCGGATTTCGATTTTATAGCTGCCCGGAATAACCTGTATTACGGCTAAACCTTTATCATTTGTAAAAATTCGGTATTGATTTTCATCCGACTGCATTTGTATTTCCGAACCCTGAACAGATTCAAAAGTATGGCCTTTTACATCAAAAGTAATCGTAACACTTCTGTCCTGTGATTGTAATGCAGCAGCTGTAAAAAAGAAGAAAAGAACACTAAAGAATTGGAATTTAAAAGGGAGTTTTGGATCATTATGTAGCATCAAGCATTATTCTTTCGGCAAAGTTAGGAGCCTGAAAACAGGTTTGCTAATTTTATTTAGAATAATTTAAAATAGTTGATAAAAATCATTTTTACCTATAGTCAAAAAGTGAATTATTTTATCCGGAAAGCGATCAAAAGTCAAAGATTCCAGCCTTGACTTTTGGTTCATTATGTTTCAGGACAAAAGAACATTTCAACATATCAACTATATTGAAGAATTCCCGTCAAGCTTCATTTTATTAATAAGAGGATTGGCATACATCTCTAAGAAAAATTCTTTTGAAACAGCATCGGATGGATCAATACGCATATCAAGTCTGCGGACAAACAGCTGTTTTTCCTGCTCTGTATATTGAGAAGCGTAAATACCGGTATCATGAAGCAGATCATAGGCTATATACTTGGTTGGCCAAAGCTTATAGTTCTGTATGATGGAATCATCAATGATCTGGGCAATTGCCTGTAGCTGCTTATTTTTGTTTTCTATTTTTGCAGCGACATCATCCAGTTCTGTATCAAGTACTTTCCCGGCATGCAGGTGAATGCGTTTCTTTTGCCCCAACACTCCACTGAGCATGGTCATAAAGTCCTCGTCCTTCCCTTTTATATATTCTTCATCTCTGTGTTTGGCCAGAAGCTGAGGCATCTTTAAGGAATCGGTAGGATCATATTCATAAGAGATGGATATCGGAACGATCTTTAATGTTTTAAAATAATCCGTCAGTGAAAGATCTCCTGCAGCCATCGCAAGCATCTTTAAAACGCCCTGCTGAGTGGCATCATTTCCGTCTTTTGTACGGCCTTCACGCTGAGCAATCCAAACAGAACGCTTCTCATGGTGTAAAAGCTGCTCAATGTATTCGGACATGGTCTGAGAACTTTTCAGCTGTTCACGGATCGGCAGACCTCTCTGTACTAAAAAGTTACGGTTTAGCTTGGCCAGTACATGCAAAAATGATTTCTGAACCAGATTATCTCCGATCGCTGAAGACGTCATAATAAACTCTTTTTCCAGAAGCACCAGGTTCAGGAGTGAAGTATCCAGGACTATATCTCTGTGATTGGAAACGAAAAGATAGGGCGTGTTCTTATCGAGGTGGTCAAATCCTGAGGTGGTCAAACCTTCAGAACTCTTCGCAAGAATCTGACGGATGGTATAGGCAATAAATTGGTGCTGAAATTCACTTATTGAATGAATATTTTTAAACTGTTCCCTCCAGACCTGCTTATCCACATCAGGAAAAGTAAAGCTCATCAGTGCTTTCATCATAGGATCACGGGCTATTCCACGTAATGCTTCATTCACTTCATGATCATAAAAAGGCCTGATTTCATCGAACTTCGACATGCAATTATTTAAAATTAATACTATTTTGCAAAAGAACAAAAATTTATTGAGGGTACCCTACAATGTGTGTTAAAGTATTATGATTTACGTTGAAGTTTATCATTACAAGTTTTTGTCTATTCAGGATTAAGCAAGCGGCATCCCTGCATTACCTATACCTTATTCCACTTAAGTAGTATGATCCTCTGTGATTTTACAACTTAAATTTCCTCATAATGTAAAAACAGCTGTAGATAAAACATATACTTTCTTTAGCCTCTGATGCCATTACAACATCCGATATTCTTCATTTTAAAGAGAAAATAAAATTTCAAATTCTGTTTCTACTATTTTTTGTACTTTCTCCAACCAATAAATCCTACAATGATGAAAACTATAATTACTTTTTTTCTTCTGTTATTTGCCGCGCAATCTGTGCTTTCACAGGTTGACAAAATTGCAAAAGAAGTCGAAAGTATTGTTCTTCTAAGAAGCCAGAATGATGACCATAAAAATCATATCAAAAACTTTTTTGAACATTACAATCAGGCGAAACCAATCGGGTCAGAAGATCTGATCAGGGATTACACAGGAATTTGTATTGAAACCTTTCCGGAAAAGAAATCTCTGCTTTTTCCGGCAAAATATTCTGTGGACTTTCCTTCTGAAGACAGCAGGACTTCCTATTTCAACCTGAATCCGGTAGAAACATCAATTTCCAAAAACGAAAACAGCAGTGAATACCTGAAACTGTTTCTTGAAAATTCCTCAAAAGTTTCTAAAACCGATTACTTTCTCTCACTGAAATATGTGGACTCGGATAAAAAAGGAAAAGCAGAAAGAATGGATAATCAGCTGGTCATAGCCGATGATGACTTTTTATCTTTCCTCAAAATAAAAGATCAGAAGATTTATGGGATCAGCTTTAGTCTCACGGCATTGAAATCTAAAAATCTTACAGAATCAGAAATCCGACTGTATATTTTTGATCAGAATCTTATTTCTGCTGATGATTATATGATGATCCAATTAGAAAACAGCCGGAAGAAAAAATATAATAAAACTAAGGTACAACGGGAAACTTATCCCCTTTATCATGATTACAGGGTAGATGAGCTCAGAACCGCTTTAAGAGATTTAATTGGTGACGCACCCTACAGTTCCGACCAGATATTGATTAAATATGTCTCTAATCTGAAAAACAAACTGGAACGTACAAACATCGCGGGTTATGCAGAAGAGCTCAGTTATTTTGCGGCTCTGAAAATCGATAAGAAATACAAAGAAGGTAACGAGGAAGCAATAGTCAATATCAATCATACCGCGCTGCATTCTCTTGCAGATATATCAATCGGAAAAAAAGAATATCAACAGGCAGAAAAGTATTTACTCAAAGCACTTACAGAATTCCCCTTATACAGTTTAAGCGGTACTACGTCAGAAAAAGATGCCAACAGAATTGAATACGATCTGGCAAAAGTCTATCAAAAACTGGAACGGAAGGATGAAGCATACGGTTATCTTCTCGCGCTGATTAATTCTCAATGGTATTATTCTTCTGCCGAAAAGGAAATTACTGCTTTATTGGGAAATGATGATAAAAACACACTGAAAAAGGATATTGATAAAGCTTTAAAAACCTTTAACGTTCGCCCAAACTATTTTCAGGAATTTACATTCAGAGGGAAAAAAATTGTCTTTTGGAACGGGCTTCCGCTGGATAAGAAATCTTTTTCAGAGAATATCACAGAAACTGAATTCTACAAATCCCTGAAGTCTTAGGTTTGAATACCATCAGAAAAATTTTCAAATGATCTACAGTTTCTGATAAAATCAGTTAATTTTAAGCATACTAAAAAACGATGAAAAAACGCTATCTACTATTCTTTCTGTTTTATTTCCCTGTTTATTTTTCGGCTCAGACGAAAACCGTTTATTTTGATAAGAACTGGAAGGAAACAGGGAAGTCCAACGCCTTTTATTACCGTCCGTTTCCCTTACCGAAATACGGCAGTTTGGAACTGCTCCGGGATTATTATATCCAGGGAAATGTCATTCAGATGCAGGGCTATATTGCACAGCAAGACACTAATAATTATATAGGTGAGGTGTTTTGGTACGATCAGAAAGGAAGAAATACTTCCAGCTCTTCTTACCTCAACAAAACCAAACAGAAGAAACTGACCTATTATTTTGATGACGGCACAACCTGGAAAACCGTGGAATATGGTGACAGTCTAAAGTCCGGGAAAACTATTGAATATAAAACCGATGGAAGTATTCTTGGTGAAGCTATTTATAAAAATGGGTATCTTGAATCAGGAACGGTAGGAAACACCTCTTCCAATGATGATCCTTACCGGTATAATACCAAAACAAAATCTCAGGAAAGGATCAGTCTTCCGAAAAGAGAAGCGAAAAACACAGAATATAAGAGGATCTACTACTGGAAGAAGAACCTGAAAACAGCGGCAGAATTTACGTATCAAAATGATAAGCTCATTTTGGAAAAGAATTTTGATGAAAATGGAAATCTTATTCAGCAGCTGGACAGTACTTCCTATTTCTACCCTGAAGAACAGGACGAGCTGAAAAATGGAAAAATATTCCACTATGACACCCAAAGGAGCGGTATTGCAGAAGCTCCATCCTATATTGAATACAAAAGCTTTCCCTTTTCAGAAGTGCCTGTAGAGAATGCAAGTCATATCATTCTTTATCGCGGTACGGTCCATTTTTTAGAGAAACACCCGACAGATCCTCTTTACAGGGAAACAGAATATAAGTTTTTTAATGATAAAAAGGAGAAATTAGTAAGGCTGCGAAGAGACTTCCAAAATGAAAGTGCATGGAAATCTTTAGATCTATATCAGGATTCTGAAACCACCCTTATTCCGGTTTCAGACATTGAGGCTTTGTCTAAAGAAATCGTCTTTCAGAAGTTTTCCAAAAAGAAATGGACCAATATTTATCTGAAAAACAAAGCCATTTCAGAGCAGTTGTATTGTTCATCTCCTGATTTTATGGGAAAAACAATACACTATAAGTCTTCAGGTAAGACAGAAACCCATCAGGAGGAATCTGCTCTTATTTACATCAGTCCGGTTCCAGGAAAATATATGATCCTTCGGGAAAATGGCGGTTTTTTTATTCCAAAAAAATCCGGAGACCTTGTTCAAATTCCAAACTATGTTCAGGAATAGCCATCCATTGTAAAAACTCAATTGCCATGAAATTTTCATTCAAAATACTTTATGCCCTTTCCTTCTGTATTTCAGGATTCATGATTTCCCAGATTCCTGTTCTGAAACCTGCAGAATCTTTAAAACCACGCTTAAAAGAAAAGATTCCCCCAACTCCCAAAATGACTTTCAGAGATTCTATTCAACAGGAAGTTTTGCGGGTCATGATAGACTCTTATGATTGGGATGAAGACCCTACAGATCCTGAAGATGACCTCATTCTGGTTCTCCGAAAAAAAATAACGGAATCAAAAGGATTACGCAAAACACTGTATCAATATTATCTTGCGAGTATGTACGCTTCCTACATCAGCGAATACACTGCAAGAATCAGAAAAAAAGATATTACCCCTCTTAAAAATCTCCCTGAGGACTATAAAACCTGGGCTGTGAATGATTTTTACAGAGAAGCCAACCAGCTTTACGGCCAGTCACTTTCCGATCGGCAGAATCTGCAGAACGAAAAAACGGAACTTTGGACTGACCTGGTGGAGGACGTGGAGTTTACAAAGTATAAACCTACCCTGTATGACCTTGTGAGCACCTCGTATCTGCAGTTTTTGGAGCGGCTGCCATTTGATTATGACGCAGCTGTTACGCAGAAAATAAAGGATCTCAAAAATGATATGATGCAGTTTCATGCTTATGACACAGATAAAACAGCCCTTATTTATCTTAAAAGTACACAGATTGAAGGAAGCGCAAAAAAACAGTCGGAGGAGCTGGAAGCATTGGCAGACGCTTTTCCGAAAGAACCGTTTTCCGCTTATCTTCTATTTCAGGCTGCAGATCTAGCCAGGCAGGAAAAATCAGAACACAATTTTTTAAATGCTCATCAACTCTGCCAAAAGGCCATTGATCATATTCCCCAATCACATTGGAGCACTCACTGTCAAAAAATGATCAATGAGCTGAATACTGATCTGCTGAGTGTTGAAATTCCTGACAGAAATCTTCCCGGTGAGTATATTCCGATGAAGACCATTCATAAAAATATGGATGAAATACAATTAACGCTAAGTAAAAGATCAGGCATAATAGACTTTGATAAAGAGCCTGTCTGGGATAAGTATGACGTTGAAGAAAAACTGATTGAGCATACTAATAATGAATTGGAAGAACAGAACTTTCGCACGGAAGTATTTTCACTGAAAAAATCTGATGAGTACAAACCTTATCAGACGCTGCTGGCCCTCCAACCTTTGGAGGAAGGACTGTACAGTCTTAAAGTTTCGTCCAAAAATGATGATGATTCTAAGATATTTGCAGTCTCGGATCTTTTTTACGTGAAGAGATTTGAAGATGATGCACAGGTAACCTTTCAGGCGATCAACTCCAAAACAGGAAAAAGCATTACTAATACCGGTTACATTATGTATCAGAATATCAATGAATATGAGGATAAACATAATGGAAAACGGGATAATAAAATCATCAGAACAGGAATTGGAACGACCGATCAGTCGGGAATGTTTTCGTTGCCAAAATCTAAAAACCGGGATTACGATGAAAGCATTATCTATTTTCCTCAACTGAAAAAATATTTTGTGATCGATCAAAATTACAATGAAATAAAAGATCGCAAAGGTGATAATGAGATCTCTGAAGAGCCTATTCTTAAGAACTTTATCATTTTTACAGACCGGGCTATCTACCGTCCCGGACAGAAAGTATTCTACAAAGGAATTCTTAAACAGGAGTATTACGGGAAAACAAAAATTCTTCCCAGGCAAAAAGTAGTGGTAAGGCTGATCAATGCTGTTTCTCAGGACGTTTCCAAAGCAGAAGCAGTAACCAACGAGTTTGGAAGTATTACAGGAACATTTACCCTTCCTACGGACGGATTTACAGGAGATTATTCGATTATCATGGAATCTGATCTGGGAGAAATCCTCGAAAAGAAGGAATATCCTAAGGCAAGTGGATTCCGATCTTTCAAAGTTGAAGAATATAAAAGACCTAAGTTTCGGGTCATCATTGATCCGGTAAAAGAAGCGCTTACATTGGGACAAAATGTCAATGTCCAGGCAAAAGCTGAGGCTTTTTCGGGAGCCAGTATTTCGGGGGCAGCAGTAAAATATGAAGTCAAAAGAAAGAGGATTTATTTCTGGAGATATTACGATGAGGAAGATCAGTACTCCCCTAACGAAAGCAACAGTGAAACAGAAGTCGCGCATGGAGAAACTACAACAGACAGCAACGGTCAGTTCAGTATTTCATTCAATGCAGAAGCGGCCGAACAGTCTAAAGGAAACAGAAGAAGTTATCAGTATTTTATTACAGCATATGTAACGGACATTAACGGAGAATCTCAAAGCAGTCAGTCTGTCGTTACTGTGGGTGATCTTAAAGCCCAAATCACTATTGAAAGTGCTGCAAGTATGCTCCAGAAAGACTGGACATCTCTGAAGATCAATGCCAGTAACCTCAATAATCAGAAAATTGAAGCCAAAGGAAATCTTACCATTACCCAACTGATTGGAGAAAATAAAATTCTCCTTCCGAAATTAAACAGTTTCTCCGTACATAGAGGATATAGCAGAGATGACAGAACAAACATTGTACCCTACCAATATTACGATAAAGAAGTTTTTGACAGCTATTTTCCATACATCAGTTATAACCTGAAAAGCAATCGTGAAAAACAGGAAAAAGGAAAAATTGTTTATTCGAAACCTTTCAATACTTCAGAAACAGAAGATATTATGCTCAACAAAAATCCGGAACCCGGAAAATATCTGGTAGAAGCGGAATCTGTTATCGATCGTGATACCATCAAAACCTTTAAAGTTATTGAGGTTCTTGACAATATTACGTTCAGAGACCAAACTCCTGTTTATTTCAGAGTACAGATGGACAAAGCCTCTTATAGAGTGGGCGAAAAAGCTACGGTGACCTTTTATTCTGATTTCGAAGAAGGCTTTGTGAATTACCGCTTCATCCGCAATAAAAAAGAGGAACTGTATCAGCAAATTGCCATGAAAAAGGGAATGGCTGAAATTACTTTTACAGTTACAGATACAGACCTGAAGAAAAAGTTATACCTCGACTACGACTTTATTCATGATAATGATTATTCGAGAGGTAATCTGGAGTTTGATATCAAAGAAAGCATTGACCGGAATCTGGAGATTAACACTCAGGTGTTCCGGGATAAAATTCAGCCGGGTGTTCCGGAAAAATGGATTTTAACCATCAAAGGGAAGGATAATGCGGAAGTACTGGCATCTATGTATGATGCCTCCCTGGATCAGTTTGCAAAAAACCAGTTTAACTTCAGTCATTATATCCCCAATAACTATGACCGGTATTATGGTTATGATTATTACAGTTCGTCAGGAAATGATTTTTTCAGACAGCTGGTCTCTACCAGCTCCTTTGATCTCAACAGCAATCAGAATCTATATCCTATTGATTCTGAAAATGCTTTCCCAGTTCCAAAGACCCCCCATTTTGAATATACAACGATTAAAAACCTGAGAAGATCATATGCATATGTAACGAATGCGTTACAAGGAGAAGTGAAAGGGCTAGCTATTGAGGAGGTTGTCGTGACGGGATTTTCTTCGAAAACTATTAAGAACACCAATTTAGTGTACATCGTTGACGGAAAATTGGTGGAAAGAAATATTCCGGAAGACGAAGTTGCAGAAGTTAAAAAGCTCGATCCATCTGAAGCTGTAGCTTTATATGGAGAGCGTGCTTCGGGAGGGGCATTTGTGATCACCTCAAAAAAAGCCATGAAGGATGAGCTTCTTAAAAATGTAAAGGCAAGAAACAACCTCGATGAAACCGCATTTTTTCTCCCAAATCTTTATACGGATGCAGAAGGAAATATCAAACTGGAGTTTACCTCACCGGAAGCACTTACCCAGTGGAAACTTATTCTGTTTGCCCACACCAAAGAGCTGAAAACAGGATCTGCAGAATTTTTAACCCAAACTCAAAAAGAACTGATGGTTACTCCCAATCCGCCAAGATTTTTGAGACAGGGCGATCAGATTCAGTTTTCGGCAAAAATTGATAACCTGTCGGATAAAGATCTTACCGGAGATATTATGCTTTATCTTTTCGATCCAAAAACTTCCAAACCGTTGGATTCTGCATTTGTGAATACCGGTTCGCTGAAAAAGCTGTCTGTTTCTGCCAAAGGATCAGCACAGGCGAGTTGGGATATCAAAGTTCCTTATGCTGTAGATCATGTTGCCTATAAAATTTTAGCCAAAACCAAAAATTATTCTGATGGTGAAGAAAATGTTCTCCCTGTACTTTCTGACCGAATGCTGGTGACAGAAACGATACCTATTTCCATTAAAGAAGGACAAAGCAAGACCTACACAATGGACGGCTTGCTGAACAATACTTCATCTTCAGCGGCTAATTTTAATTTAAGTGTAGAACTCACCTCCAATCCGTTATGGTTTGCCGTGATGTCTATCCCTTATCTGAGAACGTTCCCCCATGAATGTTCGGAGCAGCTATTCAGCAGGCTGTACGGGAATATGCTTTCTACGTATATCATGAATTCTTCTCCTAAAATCAAGGCGGTCTTTGATGAATGGAATGCTAAAGAAACTCCTTCCAATCCTTTAGAAACGAACGAAAAACTGAAATCGGTTCTCATTGGAGAAACTCCGTGGCTGAGCAGTATTAAAGATCAGAAAGAACAAATGCAGCAGCTTGCTCTGTTTTTTAATCTGAACAGAATGCAGAAAGATCTTAAAAAAGCACAGCGGGATCTTGTGGACCGACAGAATCCTGATGGTAGTTTTTCGTGGTTCCCGGGAGGAAATAAGGATAAAACCATCTCGGGACATATTCTTGCAGGTTTCGGAAAACTCAATATAATGCTCAAGGGTAAATCAGGTGATTATTTCACCGGTGAAATCAATAGGGTTATTAAAAAAAGCATCGATTATCTGGATAAAGAATATTATGATCAGCTTATTGAAGGTAAAAAACGAAGTGACCAACTGGATCTCAGTGATTATTCTTCTTACTTCTATTACCGAAGTTACTGGACCGGACAAAAGGAAATCCCTTCGGAACTGAAAAAAGTACTACAGACATTGGCTCAGACGTATGTAAGAGATTTTGATCAGTACAGTCTCTATCATCAGGCCATGATCACCACGTTCCTGCAAAGATACGGCTACAGAGATTTAGCGAAGAAGTGTGTTGCATCTCTTAAAAAATCGGCAAAAACTTCAGAGGAATATGGAATGTACTGGGAGAACAACAACTCAGGCTGGTACTGGTATCAGGCTCCTGTAGAAACACAGGCTATGCTGATTGAAGCTTTTGCAGAAACAGCACCTGAGGATGTAAACAGTGTAGAAGAAATGAAGGTGTGGCTTCTGAAAAGCAAACAGTCTGAAAGCTGGGGAACCACCAAATCTACCACAGAAGCCGTTTATGCATTGCTGAATTATGGAAAATCATGGATGGATTCAGACAAAGGAATCACGATGACATTAGGAAACGAAACTGTTTTACCTGAAAAGAATTCTTCGGAAACTTCAGGTGCCGGGTTCTTCAAAAAATCCTATTACTGGAAAGAAATCACTCCTGAAAAAGGAAAACTGGGTATCAAAAAATCAAGTCCCGGAGTAGCATGGGGCGGATTGTACCGGATGTATTATGAAAATATGGATAAGGTGACCGCTCACAATTCGTCTAATGTTTCTGTTGAAAAAAAGCTGTTCCTGAAAACATTTGTGGGGAATGAAAGTAAACTTCAGGAAATAACTGCGGAGCATCCTGTGCGTCTGGGTGATCTGGTTGTTGTAAGGCTGGTTGTGCGCACTGACCGCAATATGCAATACATTCATCTGAAAGATATGAGAGCGAGTGGTTTTGAGCCGGTGAATGTGCTTTCATCCTACAAATGGCAAAACGGAGCCGGATATTATGAAAGTACGAAAGATGCAGCGACCCATTTCTTTTTTAATGATCTTTTAAAAGGAACCTATGTTTTCGAATATGAGCTGAAAGCCAATAATGTCGGAGAGTTTTCAAACGGAATAACGTCTTTCCAGAATATGTATGCTCCTGCAATGAGTGCACACACCGAAGGAATGCGGGTAAGAATAGTAAAATAATAAGAGCAGGCCGGAGGAAATCACTAAAAGATACCTCCAGCCAATTCTTATTTAATAACAGGTGATTATTGTACAGACATCGTCGGATAGGCAGCAACATAAGTTTTCAACAGTTTTCCTTTGCTGGAATATTGAGAAACCTTATCTCCTTCGTTGGTAGATTTGATGATTTCATAACTCCCATCTCTGTTGATGACTTTCCTTTTGTCATCGCCATATCGGATCTCCTTAGTGATCAGTTTACCTTTTTCATCAAATTTTTCCTCCATCCAGGTGGCGCCTTTTTCAAGGTTCCTGCTGGTACTTCGGCTTTCTATGATATCGGTTTTGCCATAATAAAATGTTCGTGTTCCCTTTATATCGTCCTGAATATCCCAGCCGGACAGGTTCATTGATTTTGAATAGATTCTCTTCCCATCCTTTGATCTTGATTCACTTTTAAAATCTCCGTTTTCCTCAAATTCCTTTTCGTAGAAAATTCCCTGATCAAAATAGCTGGTCTCTAAAAGTTTACCGTTTATTTTTTTATCAATTTTCACGAGGATATCGTCTTTATACAAAGCCTTGGATTCGAGCGACCGATCCGGCATTTCAAAGCTCATTTCACCATCAATCTTACCTGAAGTGTTCACCTCGAATATTGATTTCAAACCTTCAGCACTGCGCCCTTCCTGATCCATCTGAACGATGTATTTTCCCGGAAACAGCGGTTTACCGTCTTTGTATTTTACATTTTGCGGTTCATGTTTTTCCATATCCTTTCCGATGCTGAAATCCTGCAGATCGCTTTGCTTAATGTTGGTTTGTGCATGGGCAAAGGCAGCAGCTGCGATGAGTGAAAGGCTGCATATTTTTATTCTCATAAGTGGTTATTCTGTTCGTTTTTTGTTCCGGTTAAGATAGGTCACTTTCTCCGGGAATAAGGCATTCCTTCAGCACTCTCTATTTTACCTTTTCCAAAAGATAGAGTTTAGCACCGGAAAACGCCAGTTTAGGCATCAGGTTTCCTTCCAGGACCATGGTTTTATTATTGACATCAATCACCGAAATATAATTATTGGAATTGTATTCTATATAGTTTTCCTTTTCTTTGGTGACAGGATTTTTTCCGAATTCCATGGAATATTTTACCCAGTCTTCTTTTTCAGAACTGCAGTGTACGGGTTTGAATTTGGATTTTTTAGCCTTGAAAACAATCTGATCAAAACTTTCCGTACAGTCTGACGTGGATGAGCTTTCGGGATTCTGGTCATTGGTAAAGTCTTCAAAAGAACCTTTGTAGGCTCCTACAACTTTCCAGGTACCATCCAGACGGTCTTCATCTATTTTGCCTTTGGCTTTGCTTACCGCCCAGCTGATTCCGTTAACGGTTCCTTTTACGGCTTTGTAGCTTACATTAACGGCTCCTTTTACGACTTTGGCTGCGGTAGAAACCACGCAGGAGTTGAGGATGAGAACAGCTGAGGCCAGGAAGATTAGTTTTTTCATATCATCACGTTTATTGTAAAGTACTAAGATAAGATTTTAAAAACACTACAGTCATTCTGCTCACAAAGATTTAAAAAAGCAGGCTTTTGAGACCTGCGTGTTATCAGTATCAATATTTTTTTATTCTATAAAAAAAACAGCAAAAACTTATGTCTCTGCTGTTTATGTGGGCCTGTAGAAGGATCGGATCTTTTTTAACAAAAATATTATGTGGAATAAGGATATCTCTTTCCTGCCATACCGGTATGCTCAATCCTTTAGATTTTCACGTCACTGCTAATTTCCGGCCAGGCAAAGCCTACTCCTCCATGTTTGTATCTTTCGGTTTCCAGATAAAAAGAATTCACTCCCTGAAGTCCGACTCCAGCGTAATAAACGAACTTGTCTACGTGCTCCTGGTATTCACCGAACTCACGATACTCAGCATGTAGGGCAAGTACTTTTTCCAACTCTTCATTATGGATGCGGAATGCCTGTGAGCAAGCATCCTCCAGTGAAAGATTATACTCCTGCTGCAACACAAAAACCAGATTAAAAACCTCTGTCCCTTTAGCCATTTCCTTTGGCAGAGAGTGAATGTCATTTTGCCATGCAACAACCAGGGTCATATGAGATATCATTTTTTGAACGACGATATGCTCAAAAATATGTTCAGGCAGAACAAGACCTGATTCAATTTCACCCAAAATCAGATAGGGGCGCATAAGAACAGAATATTCACGGATTGTTTTGAAAAGTGTGAGTGACGGTGGACGTTGTGCTATTTTATAAGGATACTCCAGTTCAATCCCATACCTGAAGGATTGATAAAAATAGTAAATAAAACGTTCAACCCAGATATCGGGCATCAAGGCACGAAATTCATCTCTTATCAACGCCATATGCTGATAGAGGGCATTTTCCTCCTGTTTTGGCTGAGCGCCCCTGAGGATGTCTACGCAACGAGTCCGTAACTGCTGGATTTCCTCCAGAGACGAATGCTCCACCTGATCATCGAGAGCAACGTACTGAAGCATAAACCTGTTGCAGGGAATAGTCTGTTCATAGGTTAGGTCTGGCCACATACGGGCTGTACACCTATGCAGCTTCATTTTTTTGTATATTGTGCGTTGTTTTTCTGTTAGGAAAGTGTAGTCATTGTCAATCCACCCATCCATATCTTTTCCCATCTGTTCTACATGCGGGTTGATAAGGTCAGGCCATGGATAATGCCCACCTGGCAGATAATCTTTTGAATGATATTCTTCTGGTTTCATTTTGCTGAAGGTTTAAGTTTGTTAATGATAGGATAGCTTATACTAATGCCCAGAACGTCTAAATAATTGCTGGGCAGTTCAGGTGTTTTCATGGTGTTGTTGCCTATTGATTTCTGATAGGTATTCTGTTGATTTAAATAATCGGATAACATCTAATCGATCAATCACAAAGGGTTATTAAAAGAGAAGAGCAGTTATTTCTGTACAAAAATACTGTGCGGAATAAGGATGTCATCCCCTTCCCTTCCATACTGTGGTACAATAAAACCTTTGGGTTCATAGCGGTTGGTACCGGAATTATAATACCAGTTGGCACAGCCGCTGATCTGGAGTTTGATATGATAGACATGATCATATGCCAGATCCTGAAAATCGCCAAAATCCGGGAGAGACTGATGCAGATCATTCAGCTCCTGTCCATAGGCATCATGCAGTCTCATCGCTTCTGTACAGGCTTCCTGATAGGAAAGATCATAGTGATGGCTTAAAATAAAGATGATATTCAGGCTTTCACTTTCTATTTCAAGCTCTTTTTTCAGAGAGGCAAAATCGTTCTGAATCACAATAATAAGAGAAAGCAGTTCTCTGCAGCGCTGTAAAATAGGATGATTGTAAATATGAACGGGTAATGGCGAGTTTGTAGCAGGATCAATCAGATCGCCGTAAGGCCACATCCCGATAGAATATTTCCTGAAACTGAGATAGTGCGGAAGTAAAGGATAAGTTCTTTTTTCAGCTTGTTTAAAAGGAATTTCTTCCAGCATACCATAGATGATAAATTCATAAAAATTGATGGCTACTCTGTCTATCCAGAAACGCGGCATGAATGTTTCCCATTCTTTTCTTGCCTGTGCCATCTGCCGGAGAATACCAATCTCATCCGGACGGGGATCCTCCCCCATCATTACTTCATAGACCCGGTCTGCCATTTCTCTCAGTTCTTTAGCAGGAGTCATCCCGAAATAATCATCAAAAAGCGTGATATAGATCATCAGTCTGGCACAGGGACGCATGCGTTCTATGCTGTCACAGGTAGGGTTCATGTACGTGGCGACGCGGGACAGGAACTGGGGTTTACATCGTTTGATTCCTTCTTCGGAAATGAATGTATAGTCATTGTCGTACCAATCCTTTTCTTCATCATCAAAGGCATTGGCAATAGGGCTGTTCACGGTGGGCCAGGGGTAATAGCATTTAGGAACAATTAATTCTTCTCTCATAATTTTATTTTTATTAATCGGTTAAAAGTGTTAACAGATATTACATCTGATTCAGTTTTTCTTTCAGCTCTTTGGCTTCCGGAAAATCCATCGCGTTGTAACGGCCCAGTTTGGTTGAGATATTCTTCCACCCGCTGAGTACCATACTCATATAATGTACCCAGTTGACCACCGCATCCTGCCAGATCCCGAAATCAGGCAGAGAGGCCTGAAGGGCTACAAATTCTTTAAGGTCTTCATTGTGAAGGCGCAGATCTTTGAGGCAGGCATCTTCCAGAGAGATCTGGCGTTCGTGCTGAATGACCTTTACAATATTGTAGTAAACACTGTCGGTCGCTTCATCTTTTACTACAGACTGTACTTCGTTGAAGTAGGTAACGAGATGACAGGCCAATGTCTGCAGACGGCAGATCACAGGATGTTCATGAATTTCAGGCGGCAGAACGATCCCTGTTTCCACTTCTGTAAGCTGCAGGAAAGGATACAGACAGATAGAATTCTCTCTCAGTGCAATACATTCTGCGATGGTGGGAAACATTTTTTTCTCTTTGTAGATGAGTTCGGTTTCCAGCCCGGTAAAATACCTGCTGATCATTTTTGTAAATCTGGCGATCGATTCCTGAGGAATAAACTCAAGCAGCTCCTGTCTGAGTGAAGCAAGCATAGAAGCTAAAGGTATTGTAGATTCTGCTGCGCTTATTTCTCCATTCAGAACGGCTATCGACTGAGCATGAATGTTTTTAATGTCACCCGATACACTTTCCTCATACAGGTCATCATTGTAGAGCGTCCACAGCATCAGTCTGCAGATGGGTTTAAACCGTTCAGGTGATGCTGTAGGAAACCATTGGGCGGCAATATGGGCCGTTTTGGTTTTCTTGTACTTTTTGCGGAGATCCGGATTCTGTTCGTACAGCCACAGATACTCTCCGTCGATCCACTGATTTTCCGTAATCTCCTGCAGCTGGTCTGCATTAGGATTCTTTAAGGTCGGGAACGGGTAATTAAATTGTTTGTTAAGCAGTTCAAGTGTGTTCATGGTTTTTATCGTTTTTTAATTTCACATTGAGATTCTGTTGATTTATAGTATTGGGTTAGAACGTTCTGATGAATGGAGGATCAAATCAACACGCCGCAGAAATCGACTAAAAAGAAGAATTTATGTCTGTCAGTGTTGTCCAATTCCCTACCCCGCTTCATTTTTTTTAAGTTCTGTGCCATAGGTTGTATAGAAAATCGTTTTACATATTCCAATCCCAACCTTTTCATTATTAAGAAGTATTCTTCTGATAACAGGTGGTAAGCAGGAAAGATGAATTGATATTTCTATAGGAATAGGCAGAGTAATAGGATAATCATGAATATCCTTGTATTATCATCTCATTTTGGAGAAAATTTTTCATGTATTTCGTTTTTATGGTTAAAGTTTTTATCGTACTGATTTACAATAATGAAAATAGAAAAAAATAACATACCATTCAATTTTATTTCACACAATATTGAATTCACACATGATAACATTCTGATAACTTAGTATTTATAGGCTATTTTAAACAAATAAAATATTAAAATAAAGTTCAAAACACTATTTTTTTGCCTTTTAATATCTATTTACCACGCGATTGTTTAGCAAAAAAGAGCTTAGATTATACAAAATCAATCAATCTTCTGGAGAAATCGTTCTATAGCTTCTGATTTTCAACAGCTTGAAAATTATCTGCAGATTCTGAACGTGGTCCACGTAGTTTTAACTCATCATGAAATTATAACCAGAGTTATAGAATCCATAATCAAAGTCACCATCTATTGAAATAATATTTACTTTCATTTGTTATCATAAAAACAAAGGTTCCTATTCAGTGAATCCCTCTTCTGTGAGCAGGAACCTGTTTCTAATTGAACAGCTTAAAACCAAATGTCTATGAAAGAAAATACCCCGGTACCCTACCCGTACACCTCGCCATATGTGTACATGTGCATAACAAATTCTACCACAAAAACATGAGTTCAGGAGACGCTAGATCTGTTTTACCTTATTCTGAATTTTCCAGAATGCTTCTCTCTTCACAATAACTGAACATTTTAACCCTTTCACACTGAGATACAACAAGATGTATTTAAATCCAAATCATTATAAAAATGAATGAACCTGACAATACTATTGTTTTTGATGAAAGTATTTCATCTTGAAACTTGACTTTAATAATGTTTTTCACTTAGGATAATGAAGTGGAAATAAGTACTAGATTATTTAAATAAAAGCTCAATTATGATGACAAAAAATGATGTATGCATATTGTTTTTACATCCCGCAATATGTACAAATTCTCAGGTGAAAATAAGAGAACAAAACAGTAAAGTAAATCTCATTGAGAAAACAGTTCAGTTAGTATTTTAAATTATAAAAACACCCATTATGAAAAATCAATTAATCCTAAATGTAGGGCTTATTCTCTTTTTTCTGAATGCTGTAACCCTTAATGCACAGACTCCAACAGAAAATTACATCCAAGCTAAAACCTATCTCGATTATGATGCATCGGGACAGCCCACAAAAACAGCTGAAACCGTTGAGTATTTCGATGGTTTGGGAAGACCAAAACAGGTGGTGAATGTAAAAGCTTCTCCGCTTGGAAAAGATGTGGTTACTCACATCGAATATGATGGATTTGGAAGACAGACCAAAGAGTTCCTTCCCATTCCTCAGGCGGGAACGCAAAATGGAAGCATCTACGGTTTTCCTTTGGGAAATGCTTCTGCAATCTATGGTTCAGAAAAGATCTTCTCCGAAAAAGTACTGGAGAACTCTCCATTGGATAGAATCCTTTCACAAAAACAGGTTGGAAATGCCTGGAATGATAAACCTGTGGCTTTTGGCTATGATGCGGTTACCACAGCGGATGCGGTCAAGAAGTTCTCTACCTCTACCACATGGGAAAACGGAGCCACTAAAAGCATTCCTTCCAATAATGGAATCTATCTGGACGGACAGCTGTATAAAAATACAGTTACCGATGAAGACGGAAACAAAACCATTGAGTTCACCAATGGTAGAGGCAAGCTGATCCTGCTGAGAAAAGTGGTCAGTGCTTCGGAAAATGCAGATACGTATTATGTATACAATGAGTACGATCAGCTGGCCTTCATTGTCCCGCCTCTACTGTCTAAAATCCACAGCTGGAACCAGACAGATCAGGATAATCTGGCCTATGAATACCGCTACGACGGCAGAAACCGTCCTGTAGAAAAAAAACTTCCCGGTAAAGGCTGGGAATATATGGTGTATGATAAAGCAGACAGGCTGATTCTTACTCAGGATGCCAATATGAGGCTTTCAGGTACCTGGCATATGACTAAATATGACCAGTTTGGAAGAGTAGCTTATACAGGAACACTAAAAGATAGCAGCAGCAGGAGTAATCTGCAGAATCAGATCGCTAACCTCATTATTTATGATGCACGCGATCAGACAGGGATTGTAAGAAATGGAATTACACTGTATTACACGAATGTGTATTTCAGTGTGGATACTCTTTTGTCTGTGAACTATTACGACACCTATCCTCAGGGGTATGCATTCAATCCTCCTTTTCCATCTGCCATCCTGGGAGAGCCTGTTCTTACGGGAAATGTATCCGATGGGAAAAGCACCAAAGGACTTCCGGTGATGAGCTTCATCAAGAATATTGAAGACAACAGCTGGACCAGGAATTACACCTATTACGATACGAGAGGACGTGTGGTGGGCACCTATTCTATTAATCATCTGGGTGGCTGTACCCAAACGGAATCTAAACTTGACTTTGCGGGTATTGCGCAAACTGTGGTCACCAGGCATAAAAGACTGGCTTCTGATCCTGAAAAAGTAATTACCGAAAACTTTACCTACGACCACCAGAACAGGCTTCTGAAACATTACCATAAGGTAGACCAGCTTCCTCAGGAACTCCTTGCTGACAATACCTATAATGAGATCGGACAGCTGGTGAATAAGAAGACGGGAAATACTTCGGGAACTCCCCTGCAGTCTGTAGATTATCAGTACAACATCAGGGGGTGGCTCACGAAAGTGAATAATCCTGCGGATCTGGGCGATAAGCTTTTTGGCTATGCGCTGAAATATGAAAACCCGGAACATGCTGTGGATGCGCCCGCCAAATACAACGGCAACATTTCTGAATTTGACTGGAGAACTTCCACCGGAAATTTTCTCAGAAGATACGCGTATAAGTATGACGCATTGAACAGACTGAAAGAGGCTTCTTACCGCGAACCCACTGCAACCCTACCGGTAAATGACGGATACAGCGAGTTGCTGACCTATGATCTGAACGGCAATATCCAGACACTGAAAAGGTTTCAGGCGCTGAACAATATCCCGATCCTGATTGATGACCTGAAATACAAACTGTACGAAGGCAACAGGCTGAAGCTGGTCATCGATAACAGCGGCAACAGTTCCGGTTATTCCGGATGGGGAAATATGATGAGCTATGACCTGAACGGGAATATGACCAATCATATCGATAAGGGGATTAAGAAGATCGGGTATAATTATCTGAATCTTCCGCAAACGGTCCTGTTTGGCGGTAAAGATAAATTGCAGTTCGTCTACCGGGCAGATGGAATCAAGCTGAAGAAAGCATTTACCTATGTTGTTCCGCAAACAGGAATGATCCTGACCAAGAATACCGATTATCTGGATGGGTTTCAGTATGAACAGGAACCCGGAGGGATGCCTCCCCTGCTTCAGTTTTTCCCAACAGCAGAAGGATATTACGATTTTCAGAAAAAAAGGTATATTTATCATTACCAAGATCATGTAGGCAACATCAGGCTGGCGTATTACCGCGGAAGCAATAATGAGGCTATCATAGACCGGGAAACGAATTACTACCCTTTTGGGATGGAGTATGAAGGTTTTCAGGGAGTAAATACTCAATTACAAAGCTATACTTATGGGTACAATGGGAAAGAAAAGCAAAAGGAAACAGGGTGGAATGACTATGGAGCAAGAATGTATATGGCTGACCTGGGAAGATGGGGAGTTGTAGATCCGTTAGCGGAAACTTCAAGAAGATGGAGTACATATACTTATGCGTATAACAATCCTATTCGATTTATTGACCCAGATGGCATGCAAAATTATGATGTTATAATGTCAGGGAATCTTAAAGATAAAGCATTTGAACAACTTCAAGCAAAAGCAGGCAATCTTGATTTACAAATGAATTCAAAAGGAAAAGTTACTGCAAGTATTAAAAATGGTGCGACAGCAACAGCGGCTGAACTAAAATTATTGGAAGCAACAGTTGATTCTTCTGTTATGGTTAATTTAGACGCAACAAGTGCAAATAGTATTGATAATACACCGCTTTTCGGGGGGGCTTTTGGTGGAAGTGAAATAGATGATAATGGTATTGTTCAAACAAATCAAATTATGAATCCTAATCAAGCAGAAATAATTGAAAATGCTATTGGAAGGCCTAAAGGAGGAACAGTGTTACATGAAATACTTGAGTCTTATATCGCTGGAAAAAATAATCCCGGAGCACCTGGGTTTGGAATTGGAGGGGATTTGAGTGAAAAGCCATATCTTGATGCACATAATGCAGCAAACAAATTAGATCCTTCGCATAAAAATTATACCATATCACAGACCACAGACTCGGTGGATGTGATTATCGGAGGTACTAAATTTGGAACAGTGACGAGTTATATCAATGTAACAAAAACAACACCGCTAATTAAAAGCAATGGAGAACCACATAGGAGAAAGACGGTGACAAGCGTTACTAAAGTTCCTGTTGCAACGGCAAAAGACGTAAGAATAAGAAATTAAAAATAATAAAATGAAAAAAATAATGTTTATTCTGATGCTCATTTTAACTTCATTTCTTTATGCTCAACAAGAAAATGAAGTAAGAATTAAAAAAATAATTGAATTTGAAAAATCTTATGTTTTTAAATTTAAAAATTTGAAGACAAGAAAGATAGATTACTTCTTTTCTTATAAAAAAGATACTTGTGATAATGGTGTAAAAATATATAAGGGTAAAAAATACAATATTATGATGTTTCGAATTACTATTCCTCATCAAAATGATGGAAATACTTACATGATGGGTGTGGACGATTTTATTCTTCCTTCAGGTCACAAATTGTATTTTTCCGAATATGTCAGAGGTTTGTATGTTTGTCAATAATGAGATATGGTAGGTGGTAATCAGAGTAATGTTCGAAAGTTATTGATTGGATAGTTTATATAATTAACTTATAGAAAATCAATTCTAAAATTGAAATAGCGAGGGTGGGCTATCCTGCTCTTGCTTATTTTAGTGACTAAAAACGATCCTAAATGATTGAAGATCATTCCTCGTGTATCAAAATTAGTGATACGGGATTTTCATAAATAAAGATATATCTATAACTATGAAGATCATGTAGGGAATATAAGGCTTGCTTATTATAAAGGAAGCAACAATGAAGCAGTAATAGACAGAGAAACCCATTACTACCCTTTTGGAATGGAGTATGAAGGTTTTCAGGGGGCAAATTCCCAGCTGCCAAGCTACAAATACGGTTTTCAGGGGCAGGAAAAACAGCAGGAAACAGGTTGGAGTTCTTTTAAATGGAGAAATTATGATCCTGCAATGGGAAGATTTTTTAATATTGATCCGCTTGCTGAAAAATATAACATGTGGGCTCCATATGTGTTTAGTGGGAATAGAGTAATTGATGCAAGAGAGTTAGAAGGGTTAGAACCTCACGTATTATTTAATACCAGAGAAAAAGCTGCTGCAAATTTTGGTCAACAATATAATGGGAAATCTATCCTTCAAAAACGAGAATATGCAGCATTGATTTACGTACGAGTTGTTGATGATAAAAAATATTATGCATATAATACACCTGAAAAAGGAGAAGCTCACGGAGTGCCGCAAGGTGTAAGCGGAAAGGCCCCTAAAGGATCAACTCCAACAGCTTGGATTCATACTCACGGCAATGATGATTATGGTAATGCAGGAAATTACAACGATCAAAATTTTTTTGGTGAGGATGGTGATAAAGGTTACTCAAGAGCTTTAGGTTTAGATGCTTTTCTTGTTACACCAGAAGGCTCACTAAAATATTATGATTTAAGTTCTGGAACAGAAAAAACATTAAGAACCGATATGCCCAGTGATCCAAATAATCAGACACCTCGAACAAATAATATAGATCCAATATTAAATCCTAATCCTTCATCCGGAGATTACAGACCAAAACCAAAACCGTTTCCTAATTTAGAACCCATTCCTGTTGATCGTCCCAAGCCTGTTTTAGATGGAGGATTAAAGTCAATAGACGATATGAACAAAAGAAAAGAACAAAATCCATTAATAAATCGAACCAAATTACCTAATCATCAATAATTTATATTAAAATGAAATATTATATTTTTATATTACTTATCTTACTCTTTGGTTGTGAAAAAAGAGTGTCTTATAATAGTAAGGATCATATTACTGATAAAGAAGTTGCTATTGCCATAGCAGAAAATAAATGGAAAGAAGTTTACGGGAAATCAGCAGTAAATAAGCAAAAACCTTTTGTTGCAGAACAGAAAAATGATACAATTTGGATAGTTCATGGAACATTTCCCAAACCAACAATAGGAGGTGTTGCTTATGCAGAAATAAACATAAGAACAAAGAAAGTAATTAAATATACTCATGGAGAATAAGCTGTTTAAATGTCTATTAATAGTAGCTACCTCGCCGCCGTACGAATCCTTTCGTATGGTTAAGTAATAATAACAAACCACTGCAATTGCAGTGGTTTGTTATTATTACTTATAGTTCAACTATTTTCTCTAGTTGATTAAATGTACATTGTATATTTTCAGATCTAGTGTTTGCTATTGATCCATCATGAAAAGTATTTGAAGAGCTTCTGCTTTAATTTTTTAATACTTCAGGAATTGTTTAACCTTAATATAATTTCTTCCCCCTCACTGCCGTACGAGTCCAGACTGTTATCACAAGACATAAAAGGTTGAAAACAGACACTGAAAGAGTAATCACGGAAAATTTCATTTATGACCATCAGAACAGACTATTGGTGCATAAACATCAGGTAGACAGTAATCCCGAAGAAATTCTTGCTCAGAACAAGTACAATGAGCTTTCCCAGCTGGAATCTAAGAAAGTGGGAGGAGTATCTTTAGGATCTGCCCTTCAGACTGTAGATTACAAATATAATATCAGGGGCTGGATGACTCAGATTAATGATCCTGTTAACCTGGGTAATGATTTGTTTGGCTATAAAATCAATTACAATCAAGTAGAAGGATTAGAGGTTCCCAATGCCGATTACCCTGATCTGAAAGTGAAACCTAGATACAATGGAAATATCGCGGAGGTATCCTGGAAAACGCGTACAGAAGAAAACGAAGCTTTAAAAAGATATGGTTATACCTATGATTCTCTAAACAGACTTTCCGCAGGATTTTACCAGAAAGCAGGCAATGAATCTGCAAAAGAATATTTTGAAAAACTGGAATACGACTTTAATGGGAATATTACAAGATTAAAAAGGTCAGCAGGATTACCGGCAGGAAATACAACTGCCTTAGCCATTGACAACTTGAGATATGACTATACAGGTAATAAATTGATCAGAGTTACTGATGAGCAGCAGAACACTTCAGGCTATCCATATGTTGCTACTCCTGGTGTAATTGGTTATGATAATGATACGGGAGATGGGAATGGTAATATGATCAGTCATCCGGATAAAGGGATTTCTTCAATCCAATATAATTATTTAAATTTACCGCAACAGGTGATCCAAAATTCGGCAGTAACGAAGTATACCTACCGTGCAGACGGGATAAAAGTAAAGAAGCTCTTTAAAGATATAGAAACAGATTATCTGGATGGATTTCAGTATAAATCTACAAAACCATCGGAAGGAAACTCTGGAGGCCTGGTGGTTGTAGACCCTAATGAAGTCGCAGTGATTAAATTAAGAATTATCCCAACATCGGAGGGGTATTTTGATACAGTTATCAATCAGTATATTTACAATTTCACGGATCATTTGGGAAATGTCAGACTGAGTTATTCGGATAGTAATAAAGATGGGTTTATTCAGCCGAGACAATACTTCTGGCAGGAGTGTGAAACTCCACAAAGTCCATGGGATGTCCCTAACTGTATTGATGGATGGAAGCCCGGAGAGATTGTAGAAGTCAATAATTATTACCCTTTTGGATTACTGCATAATTATACGGCTACTACACAGAATGCTTATCAGTACAAATACAACGGGAAAGAATTGCAGGAGACGGGTATGTATGATTACGGCGCAAGAATGTATATGCCGGATATTGGGCGTTGGGGCGTGATTGATCCGCTGGCTTTTTTATATTTCCAAAAATCTCCTTACAATTATGCTGCTAATAACCCTATAATGTTTGTTGATCCTAATGGAAAGCATATTATCGGGTCAACTAAGGAAGATGCAAAAAAAGCTCAAGAAGATATCAATAAAGTTTTTGCAGACAAAAGATTTGATAATTTTAGAACATTAATAAGTATTAAGGGTAAAACCTTCAACCAAATTGATGAAACTAAATTAAAAAATGCATTATCAAATTCAGACCTTTCGGCAGATGACAAAACTCTTATGGAAACTGTGGCAAATACAATCAACTCTAAAGATGAACATTTAGTGGAATATGTAGGCGAAAAAGATAATGTTTCTAGCAAAGCAGTTGAGGCTTTTGGGATTCCTTCATATCTAAATAAAGACAAAATGCAAGAGAAGTTTGGGGGTATTCCTGCAAGCATATATGCTGCAGGTGGAGGTTCAGTAACGGGAAAAACAAAAAAAGGTACATTTTCATTAATTGTAAGTGGTATTTCGGGAGCATCTGATTACAAGGATCAAAACGGTAATTATGTTGCTAGTCCAATTGGTAGAGAGGGAACTACAGGACACGAAGTTCTTGGACATGGAAGATCTCTTATGACTGGAAGAGGTGATGTTAACCAGCATCAAGATGCTGTTAAATTAGAGAATTTAATTTTAAGGGTAATGGGTCATACAACGATTCAAAGAGATGGTACAGATCATGGTCCTAAAACAACAATTTCAAATGCAAGTGCTTTACCTGAATATAAATAATAAATTATGATTTATAAACTTTTAACAATAGCTTTATTGGTTTGGGTGTCAATTATTAAAGCTCAAACTAATAATGATTCTACTCAACAGATAAAAAACAACACATTTCTTCAAAATATAAAGACTAAAGAAGATCAAACCACTTTTTTAATTTATAATATTGGAAAAGAATATTTGTTAATTACTAAATTGGACTTCTCTTTTAACTTTTATTGGTATAAAGAGGTGATAGATTTTACAAATCAAAGTAAAACTTATAATTTAGTCAGAAAACAATTGAATGTAAAAGATAAGTTGTTAGAAAATTTATTTGAATATGAATGTTCCACTAAGAATTCCATAAATGAAAATGAGGGAAGCTCTTATATTTATTTTAGATTATATTCAAATAATATAAAGAAATGCGAATTCGTTACACCTTATCTTTATTACAATAAAAGAGTAAAAGACCAGCTTCCTATTAAAAAAAAATATATAGAATATCTCACAGTAAAGCTTTTAGATGTCTATTAATAGTAACTATCCCCGCTCCCACACGAATCCTTTCGTGTGGTGAAGTAATAATAACAAAAACCACTGTTATTTACCAGTGGTTTTGTATTATGAAAATTTCTATTTTTTGTATGTGAAAACAGGACTATAGTACAGCTATATATTATTTTGAAACAATAGTTTATTTACAATTTCACGGATCATTTGGGAAATGTCAGACTGAGTTATTCGGATAGTAATAAAGATGGGTTATTCAGCCGAGACAATACTTCTGGCAGGAGTGTGAAACTCCACAAAGTCCATGGGATGTCCCTAACTGTATTGATGGATGGAAGCCCGGAGAGATTGTAGAAGTCAATAATTATTATCCTTTTGGATTACTGCATAATTATACGGCTACTACACAGAATGCTTATCAGTACAAGTACAACGGTAAGGAATTACAGGAAACTGGTATGTATGATTATGGAGCGAGAATGTATATGGCAGATATTGGGCGTTGGGGCGTGATTGACCCGCTTGCTGAAACTTCCAGAAGATGGAGTCCTTATACATATGCATTTAATAATCCAATGCGATTTATTGACCCGGATGGAAGGATGCCTCTCCCTCCTGATGATTATCTTGATACTAATGGACGATATTTAGGAAGCGATGGAGCCAAAACCACAAATACGAGAGTAATATACAAAAGAGATTGGAATAGTATTACGTCTGAAAAAGGAGGTTCTCTATCAGCAGATGCCACTGCGGCTTTACAAAAAAGTAGTTCGATAGTGACAGTAAATACTACCCAGGTTAGCAGTGATATAAATAGTGCTAATAATGAAACTATTGCCGACCAAACAAAAGAAAGGCAGTTATATTTAGGATTAGATGTAAAAGGAGGAGATATTCCCACAGCACAAGTAACTTCGGTAAGGGGTGCGGATGGAATCGATGGAGAAGCAACATTTAGCAGTGGTAAAATAGAAGATAAAAGTGGAAATGTTATAAAACAAACGGTTGATAATTCTAAAATGATTTTACTAGGTGGGGCTCATACCCATAATACAGTAACAGCTCCGGGTATGATAAATGACATTGGAACTTCTACCAAGGATGTCAATTCTGCTAAAAGCTTAAATACAACTATATATTCTATTGATTCTTGGACTGGAACGCAGAAAGGGGGTAATGCTATCCATAGAGCGACAGGAAGTGGCGTGCAAACCAATAATGTAGGGACAACAACAGGTTTTAATATGGGACACGATGCATTGAGAAACTTTATAGATAAACAAAAGAAACCATAATGAAAAAGATTTTGCAAATATTATTTTTGGGCTTATGCACCATTAGTTGTTTTGCCCAAAAGGGGGGTTCAAAAATTACATATTTTTTACCTTTTGATGTTCGAGTAAAAATTTTAGAAAAACTTAAAACAATAAAAGAGCCCGAGAAAACTTCATTTGTATTGGGTAATGATGAATCAGGAAATTACATTATTTACCTAAATAACCATGTGGTGGGAGAAAGTAAATTTTGGGTAGAAAATACCAATAGAGTTTTGTTTTTAGAAGGTAAATTTTATCCTTTAATATTTGAAGCTGATGAATATTTCTCTTATCCAGAAAACACGACTTCAATCTTGAAGAAAATAGATAAAGGAGAGCCAATAAGAAAGATAATAACAATCCGTGAGAATTCATTTTTTATAAAATTTAAACATGGTGGAGAGATAGTAAAATAAAATACTTTGCAGCTTAGTTTGCTTAAGGACCCTTGGTCCCGCACGAATCCTTTTGGCATGAATCATATAGGCCATGGTAAAAGTCTTTTAGGCGGATATTTAAGCTATAAGTACAACGGCAAGGAATTGCAGGAGACCGGTATGTATGATTATGGAGCAAGATTCTACATGGCAGATATTGGGCGTACACCTCAAATAGATCCTTTCGCAGAAAAAATGCCGGAATGGTCTCCTTATTCGTATGCTTTTAATAATCCTATCCGAAATAATGATCCAACCGGAATGGAACCAGAGGATGTTGTTGATGGTGGTGGCGATGACAGAAGTTCTGAGCAATGTTGCGGTCCTTTTTTTGGTGGCTTAATGAGGTTTATGCCTTTACTTGAAGGCGGATCGAATGTAAGACCTAGCCCTGTTATAGAAGTAACCACAAAGACAGGAGAAACAGCAGGAAAGGCATCAGAGTCTTTATCTAAGACTTCTGAAGGTTCTCAAATATCTAATGAAAGAGTTCGATACCAAAATAAGGTTGAAAGAGCTAAGGATAAAATGGATGGAATAAATAAAGCTCAAGAGAATTTAAAAAAGAGTGCACCTCAAGGATCAAAACAAAATGCTATACAATCAACAAAAAAGTCTCAACAAAACCTGAAAAATGCTTTAAGGAGAATTGATCTTAGTAATACAGATGAGTTTGATGTTAAAATAACTCCAACACCAATTAAAAAAGACAATTTTAATATTCCTAAACCACGTCCTGTTTTGCCAACTTCTACTCCAAAGAAGTCAACGCCTAAACCACCAGTTAATGATTATTATAGAATATATTCATAAAATATGATTACAGAATTGCATAAAGCCAAAGATTTGATGGATAACGATCAATATGAATCAGCCATTAATATTTTAAATAAATTGGAAGATCTACCTTTAAAGTCTGAAAATTTTAGATTATTATTTTTATCAAATTGTTTTTATAATATAGAAGAATATTATTTGGCAATTGATACAGCTGATAGATTGTTACAAAAAGATCATAAAAATGAATATGCTTCCCAAATAAAATATTTAGCCTATTACGAATTGGAAGATTATAATAATGCTCTGAATGAGATAATAAATTTTTTATCTCATAATGAAGCTAATTTATATAAAGTAACATTGGAAGAGTTATTAACTGATATAAAAGAAGGATTCATTAACGAAGAAGCTACAGTTTATAAAATACAAGAACTAGCATTAAAAAATAATATTATTTATAAGCTTGCTTTTGAAGTTACAGTTTTAGAAGTGAAATAATAAACCCCGCTCCCACACGAATCCTTTCGTGTGGTGAAGTAATAATAACAAAAAGAGGCTGTCTCAAAAGTGAGGCAGCCAATTTTTTGTAATAAAAAAAAGGAAAGCGAAAAGCTTTCCTAATAGTTGCAAATTGATTAATTTGCTGTGTGTTAACTAATTCAAAAGTAGTCTTTAAAGATTACAATCCCAAACAAAATTTTCTTTTTCCTCCTAATTTATCGGAGTTAATAGAAGTAAATCATCCTGTATATGAAGACTTTCCCTTTTTGAAGACTTCCCCTTTTTCAAACTGTTAACACATAATAAAAACCCTAAAAAGCATAGATTCTTTATACATAACTCCTAGCTGCTCAAACTATTCTTTTCTTTCCTGCAAGAATCCCTGTACCCTCTTAAACTCACCCCATTATGCCGCTTAAAAAACTTATTGATATGGCTTTCATCGGCAAACCCGAACTCATCGGCGATCTCATGAACTCTTTTGTCACTGAAACGTAACCGGTGTTCTATCAACCTGATTCTGTGTGAAGAGATATAATGCTGTATGGATTCATTGCACTGTTTGCGGAAATAGCTGCCCAAATAGGTAGGAGACAAACCGAACCTTTCTGCGATAACGACAATCTTCAGCTGTTCCGGCTGGTAAATATACTCCTGTATATAATCCAATATCTGTAATATCCTGAGATCAGAATTGGAGGAAATCTCCTGCGACCTAATGATGGCCATGTTTCTTGCAGCAATAACAATAACGGCATTCACCAAATGCCTGATCAGATCCTCACTGTACATCGCTTCATGCTCTGTTGCCTGCTTCAGATTCTCTACCAGCAAACCCACCATCTTCCCGTCATCATGATGGACAATGACAGAGCCTGAAAGATGGGATGCATAATACAAAAGGCATTCAATATGATCTATGCTTTTCCACTGATATTCCCTGACATAGCTTTCTCCGAAACGGATGACCATAAATTCGCAGGTTCCTTCCAGATCAAATCCATGGCAGTCATTGGGAGTGATCAAAAATAAGTCACCGGACGAATACGGAAAACTGTTTCCGTTCACCGTATGGTTTCCCACACCGGAAATCACATAGACCAGTTCGAAAAAATTGAACTGCCTGTCACGCAAAGGGCACTCCTCCACTTTTTCATAAAATACTTCAAGGGACTGATGTATATTTTCTCTCGCCATAGTGTAAAGATACCCAAATAAGCTTTAAATGTACCTGTTTTCAGTTATTTTATCAGTCTACTTTTGTCTAAAATAATAAATGAACCATATGAAAGCGATTGTATTGGAAAAGTTTGGAGACGTTAAAAATCTCATATATAAAGATATCAAAAAACCTGTCATAAAAGCTCATGAGGTACTCGTGAAAGTGAAGGCGGTAAGTATCAATCCGGTAGATGTCAAGGTCCGAAGCAGGCAGGCTCCTTTAGCCGAACAACTGGCACAATTTGATCCGCTGATTTTAGGCTGGGACATTTCGGGAGAGCTCGTTGAAAAAGGAAATGAAGTGATTCAATTTGAAATTGGTGATGAGGTTTTCGGGATGGTTAATTTTGTTGGACATGGTCGGGCATATGCTGAATATGTGGCAGTTCCGGCTGAACACCTCGCTTTAAAACCTAAAAACATAAGCCATACAGAAGCGGCAGCAAGTACTTTAGCGGCATTAACTGCCTGGCAGGCATTCGACCGTTATGGTAAATTAAGATCAACAGATACAGTCCTTATCCATAGTGCTTCTGGTGGTGTCGGACATTTTGCCGTGCAGATCGCAAAACATATCGGAGCGTATGTGATTGGTACTTCTTCCTCTTCCAACAGGGATTTTGTATTTCAAATGGGAGCCGATCAGCATATTGATTACCAGACGACTTCCTTTGAAAATATCCTCAGTGACATTGATTTTGTCCTGGAATCTGTGGGAGGAGAAAACTTTCAAAAATCCGTACAGGTATTAAAACCATTTGGAACGATTGTCACCCTGCCCTCCGGGCATTCGGAAAAGGATGAATTAAAAGCGCGGGAAAAACATCTTCATGCATGTTATTTTATGTCTGTCTACTCCAGCGGTGAAGATATGAGGCATATTGCATCCCTACTCGAAACCGGCGCACTGAAACCTTATGTTTCCCACATATTTGATTTTGACGAAATGGCTGAAGCGCATCTGCAGATCGAAACAGGACGTACGGTAGGAAAGGTAGTAGTAACACTGTAATGGAAGATATGATCAACACTATAGATTCCGATCTTTGGCAGGCTGTTTCTGCCAGTCCTTTCAATGCAATAGACTACGAATATCTCCTGGCAACTGATCCTTCAAAAATCAGAGAAGAAGAAATGGAGCTGTCATTGAAAAGTCCGCTCCCTGAAATTCCGCAACCAATTGATGTTACGAATATCGACCTTCCGTCATCTGATAAACACAGAATCAGGGTAAGGACATACAGACCTAAAGGGGGGAAAAATCTTCCGGTACTCCTCTATTTTCATGGCGGTGCTTTTATCTATGGGACACCTGAACAGTACGACTTCTTATTTTTCAGTCTTGTACAGGATCTTCCTCTATTGGTTGTTTCAGTAGACTACCGTTTAGCTCCTGAAAATCCGTTTCCGGCAGGCTGGAAAGACGGCTGTGATGTCTTACGGTGGTTATCTGAAAATGCAGATGATCTGGGCGGAAACAGAAATAACATCATGATTGGTGGAAGCAGTGCAGGGGCAACAATCGCAGCCTCCGTTACACACTGGGCAAGAGACCAAAAGAACCTGAAGATCCGACATCAGTATCTGCTGTATCCCCCTATGAGCCATATTCTGGACTCCCCTTCTATGAATGAGCTGAAAAATGCCCCTCTTCAGACACGTAAAGCCGCGGAATGGATGTGGAAACATTATTTACAGAGTTACATCGCAGATCCTCCTAAATATGCAGTTCCGTTATCCGAAAACAATTTCAAAGATTTGCCGGATGCCACCATTATCATATGTGAACTGGATCCTCTGAAAGATGAAGGAATCAGATATGCAGAAAAACTTAAGGAAGCAGGTGTAGCGGTCAATGTACTGAAAATAAAAGGAGCGGTACATGCATTTGACTTTTTTCCCTGTCCGCTATCCGATACCTTTTACAGGCAGCAGGTTGCCTTATTCAAACAAATTGTACATAAAAACAATGAAGAAAATAACAGTCATTAACGGACATCCCGACAAAGAAAGTTTTAACAGTGCTATTGCACATTCTTATATCCAATCCGCTCAGAATGCAGGTTCAGAGGTTCGGTATATCGCCATTGGAGAGATGAATTTCAATCCCAATCTGCAGTATGGCTATCGACAAAGAATGGAACTGGAACCTGATTTGATAAAAGCACTGGAAGATTTGCACTGGAGCGAACATCAGGTATGGATACATCCCTTATGGTGGCTGGGAATGCCTGCTGTTATGAAAGGCTTTTTTGACCGCGCTTTTCTTCCCGGAATTACTTTTAAAAGCAATAAAGGAGGACCTACCGATGGATTATTGAAAGGTAAAACAGGAAGAATCATTACCACTGCAGGCGATTTATCCCTGGATGTTTATGAAGATGTTTACCGGTCCGGCGGACTGGTCCAGCTGAAACAGGGAATTCTTGAATACTGCGGAGTATCTGTTATCGAAAATCATTTTATAGGACCCTTGTATGAGTGGGATGAAGATGACAGAAAAAGATGCCTGAATACCCTGAAACATCTGGCTGAAATAGATTCAGCGTATGAAAGTACTTGATTTATTGACCATACTTTACTGTAGCCGTATCAAAAAAATAACCTCAATGTACATTGAGGTTATTTTTTCTATTGTCTAATCCACAGGGCCCAGCCTGCAAATCTGTCCTAATGGAATGCACACCCCATTACATTTGTATGATGTATGAGGATTACATGGACAGTCTTTAGGTGGAATATTAGCGCAATTAACGATTCCTCCATTGAGCGATTTGAGTTCAAAACGTGTAAGATGTTTAAGATTTTTCATAGCAACATGGTATTAGTGAACCTTAAATATAATCAATAAAGATGAATTGTACTATTATTTTATACCTCAGCTGCCATTTCTTCTTCCAGATATTTTATAAAAAGGGAAGGTGAAATCGAAGTTGTTTTTTTAAAGATGGTAGCAAATTTATTCTGTGAAGAAAATCCTGCCTCTTCAGCCAATACCGATATTTTATACTTTCTGTACCTTGGCGTATTTCTAAGTTTTTCTATGACGTAATTGACTCTTAATTCATTGATGTAGTTATTGAAATCTTTATTTTTATAGGTATTGATGATGTAGGAAAGATACTTGGTATTGGTTCCGCAAGATGCCGCAAGAGAAGACATGGATATGCTGTTATTAATAAAAAGATCTGATTTTTCAAATTCATCCAGTTTAGACAGCAGCTTTTGTTCTGTGGCAGCAGTCATCATTCCATAATCATCTGCTTTTACTGCTTTCATTGGGTCAGCCATAGAAATCTGCCGGATTGCAGGGGCAAAAGAAGTCGTGACTTTCTCTTTTCTAAACTCATGGATTCTGTCGGAGTCCTGCAGTATCTGTTTAAATTTCTCGATATTCCTTTTTTGTTTTCTGCGATATATCATAAAATACACAAGTCCGGAGATCAGCAATATTCCACCGGCCAGGATGATGATATTTTTAATATACCCGGTATGCTCCGCATCACTTTTTTTTTCGTCCAGCCTGGAATAAGAATCACTGATAAAGGAATCTGATTTCTTTGAAATCTTCTCCGCAACCTCATCTTTCTTTTTTTCTGTCTCTCTAAATTTTTTCAGATCGTTGATCATCACATAGTATTTCTGTGAGGTCGCATATACTTCATTTTTCAGCTGAAGATATTCCGACTGATCTGATATTTTCTGAGCAAGCTGAAGATATTTTTTAGCTTCCTGCGAATTATTCTGTTCTATATACACTGATGCTAAACCATTATATATAAGCCCTGTCAGGAAATTCTCAGGAATATTCCGGCAGATATCGGATGCTTTTTTATAATGAAAAAGAGCCTTCCCGAAATTTTTGAGATGGTAGTAGCTGAGCCCAAGCAGCTGTTGGTTATTGGCTGTAAAAAAATCTTTATCCTGTTTCGTTAAATTAAAATACTGCTGGGATTTCTTTACATTTTCTATGGCTCCTTTATAATTCTTCTGTTCGATATCAAAGTAGGCCATTTCCTGCATCATTAAACCGGATGTATTATTGACAAGTTCAGGATCTTTAATTTTTTTACATGCAGCCAATGTTTTATCTGCATATTTTTTTGCTTCACTATACAGTTTTAAAATACGGTATTCGGACGATAAAAATCCATAAACTTTTGCTTTCCAGACCTCGTTGTCTGTCTGCCCAATAATTTGTTCAGACTTCAGCGCATATTCCATAGATTTTTTTACATTTCCGGTCTGCTTATACAAAGTAGCAGACAGCATAAGACTCTTCGTCTGATAATAAGGCGTTTCGGATATTGTGTATAAAGAATCTGCAGTCTTTAAAGCCTGATCAAAATTCTTTTGAGAGGTTTCCAAATAGGTTTTTATATAGATGGCGTTATAGGCATCCGCTGCCTGAGCCTGCATACAGATAGAAATGCACAGGAAAATAATAAGGTGGAAATTCTTCATAGTTGTGTTTTTTGAAATAGAGAAATAGGAAAGAAACAGCTTCCTTCCGGTTGAAATAATTTTTTGCTGTAGCAATATTCAATATTTTTTTCAATCAATTTGGTATTTTAACGATGATATATTTACCAAAATACAGATAATGATAAATTTAAAAACGAACTTATTGATATTTATGAGAATCTGATTCAGTATTTACCCTTAATTTATAGAAAGTTTCTGTTTTTTTTGCTTGATTTCCGGAGAAAGCCGATCCTTTTGCATGCGTAATAAATGCTGACCATTTATTTGTTTTGATAGAAACACGCATAAGAAATGGAGAAAACTAACTGCCCTTAAAGAATAACTGGAAAAACCACCGCATAAACCTGATTTTAAACATCCCATAATAAGTCATTATATATCTGTGACGCTTTTCTACTGTTGTGCGATCTAAGTAATCACACATTATCATTATCGGTAAAACACCAAGGTTATGCGTTTATTGATGGGCATTTTTCCATTAAATCCTGTTGCTGTATCCTGGCAATAACCCCTTATCACTATTAGGAAAATGATAGCAGCAATGCTTTTATCGTGTTTATTTCCGGGCTAGTTTTGCCCTCATCATTAAATCAGGCTGTAAAGATCTGAAAACACAAATAACAGCAGGGGTTATATATTTCAATATAACGATTTATATGGCTCCTTTTATTTTTAAAGATCGCCACCGCACAATGACTTAGCGAAAAAAACTACATGAGAACTCAAAAAAAACACAAAGTCAATTATGGGACTCCTTTTTTTCAAGTGGGAAAAAGGTTGAGAAAGTCTGTGCTTTTCCTGTTTTTTTTATTCAATAAAAGTTTTTTTGCCCAATTGAATATTGATACAGCTGCCCTATTTACCAACAGAACTGCGACCACAATCTTTATATCTAAAGAGATAAAAACCTGTAACATCAGCCGGATGATCTATTCGCAGGAACTTGTTCGGTCTGAGATCCGTCGTAAAAAGAAGAAAACCCCCAAAAGCATTTCAAAATATTCTAAAAAATACAGCATCATAAAGATAGAAAGACCAGTGAGAAAACGGACAGATTCTTTTTTCAAACCTGTTTCTTCTGATGACTGCTTATCGATTAGGTATTCGGAAGACAGTACTTTTATTATCGCTTCTTTCCATTATGCCGGTTTAAAGACCGCTAATATAACAGATAAATATTCATTTACTGATGCAAGGGCTATCGGTTTATCCGACTGCTTTTTCAGTGCGGGTTACTGTATTACCCCAGACCGCTATTCCTTCAATTCCGCGAGACCTCCCCCTTTCCCAACTTAGATAATTCATGAATAAAAAAATTGACCGCCCTTTTTTAAAGGGTGCAGGATAGGTCATGCCTTTATTGGCAATAAAAACAATTAACTAATGAAAACTCAATGAAAAAAAACATAAGCAGTATAAAAACGAATTTTATGCTTCGGACAATATTCCTTTTTACCCTGTTACTAAGCAGTAACGCCCTGTTTGCAGACGGGTCTAAAGATTTGTACCCATCAGGGAAAACCGGTTACCGGGCATTTTTAAGATCAAGCACGACGACGACTTCAAGCTGGCCTTTTGCCAATGAAGGATTCCATTACGTCTATGCGAACGCGGGTGAACGGATTACCCTGGCATCGAGCGCACAAAATGGAGGAGCGGGAAGAATCCGTCTTTTTGCACCCGACGGAAGTTTGGTGGTTAATAATACTTCTACAGGACAGATTTCCAACCGTACAGCAGAGCTTGCAGGGCCTCAGTTGTTTGGGCAGACCGGAGGAAACAGATATACCCCGATCTATTACACAGCAAGCACCGATGGTATTTACCGCGTGGAATTTGCCGGCAGGACAGCCAGTGATCCCAGCACGACCATTACTGCCAACAGCAACTGGACACAGGATAACAGTGCCGGAATTGCTGCATGGGATGTATCCGTGATAAATACCACAAATACAGGTTTTGTGAGCGGACGTGTATATACCAACATTCTGAATCTATCCAACGGAACCAGTGGCCCGAATACGGATGGTTTTTATGGACTGGTCTATATATTGACGAAAGACGGCTATACCTACCGTGTCAATAATAATGGGAATAACGGGCTTTACTTTACTTTTTTTGTCAACAACGATGGTTTTATCGATATCTCAACCGAAAATCCTGTGTATAAAAGTCTGGATCAATCTACCCCAGCTTTTCTGACAGGTAAAGTACATAATCCCAATAATGCCGATACCGCAAAACATATTACCCATAAAATATTTTATACCCTTCCTTCAGATGACCTTCCTGCGTCAGCAGGTGGCGCAGTACCCGGAGGTTCAACCTGGTTAAAAAATACCGTTATCATACCGGATGTCACGGCAGTTCAGGTAGTCGGTGTAGACGGAACGCCCGGACAGATCAGTAACAAAGGAGGATATATCAAGTTTATTGGAGGTGCTCAGGGACAATATAAAATTGTTATAGAAAGTACAGATATTCCTTCTGCTTTCAGTACACGGATCCTCACCGGCTCTTCAATTTCAGGAATTAATAATATTTCCTGGGATGGGAAAGACGGCAGTGGAATTCAATTGCCTCCGGGAACCGTTCCTGCCAAAGTTACGGTACAGCTCCAGGGTGCCGAAGTACATTTTCCTTTCTTTGATATGGAGTACAATCGTCAGGGAACAATCATAGAACTTCTGGATCATACGAATCTCAACAATGTAATTTCCGACATCGTATACTGGAATGATGCTGATGTAGCCAATGGTACGAATGGAAGCAATACCCCAAGAGGACAATATTCTGATCCTAAAAATAACAGCCACCTGCCACCAGTAAACAGTGCCGGGATCAGCAGTACTACGAACGGCCACATCTGGGGAATTGGAGGAACCGGTACTTCCGGCCAGTTCGGAGACAACAGATCCATCGATACATGGACATTCGTAAAAGGAAATGCAACCATGGTTACGACCGCCGTAACAGTAAAAACAGCGGATTTAAAAGTAACAGAAATTACACCCAACAAAACGACTGTTGCTACCGGTGACAACCTGGTATATACCGTTAAAGTGAAAAATGAAGGCCCGAGTGATGCAGAAGGAGCCCCGTTCACTTTTACCATTCCGGCCGGGCTTACTCCCCAGAACATACAGTTTCAGGGTAATAACTGCGGTACTGAAGAAACACCGTTAAGTTATGATCCTGCTACACACCAATACTCTTCCAGGCTTAATCTGCCAAATGGCTGTGAAATTACCTATACAGTCACCGTGAATATAACAGGTTCTGCTACCCCAGGCAATCTGCAGGTACAGGCGGCTATTTTGCGTCCCAATGATGTGACTGATCCGGATGCGACCAATCAAAGTCCTGCAATTCCACCTACCAATGCTGAATATGAATGTACGCATAATGGACTGGGTGGTGTATGTAACAATATCCGGAATAACAACACTGTCGGGTTTTCAGCTGCCCCGGTATGTACTGAGCCGGTGAACGGCGCTAATTTTAACTGGAGCTACACTGTGGCAAATGCCCCTTCCAATCCGGTAACCGAGACTTTTACCCAGCCGGCAACCAATTATGGTTTTGTCCTTGATATTTACGGATTGGATAATTCATTCAATATGAACATCAACGGAACTCCATTAGCAAGCCAGGAGATTGAATTCCAGTCATCGGGAACATCAGGAATCAATATTCGTTTTGCTGATGGAGATGAATATGAAACCCATACGCCGGATGTATGGCAGATGTCCGGGAATTCCTCAGCGCCTTTGATCAGAGTGGTCATCAGTCCTGCAGGTTCGGTATCCATCTTCGGAAGCAAAACGTCAGGAGGGGCGCTCTACCCTCTCGAATTATACAACGGAAATACATTGAACACGATCACCTGGAGCACCATCGGTCCGAATACTGTGGTCGCAACACAAAATGTTGTGGGGGTTACCAGCATGTCAGGCCGGGGATATGGATTAAATACCGCCCCTTGCTCATGTGTTAAACCCGGAGCTTCAGGTACTCCTGACGGTTTTGGAAGAATGGGGATCCTTACCAAAGCCTCCCAGACAGTGAGTAACTGGCCGAAGAGCGTCCCTAATGGCTATATGGTACTGGATGCCGCAAGTAAAGGTCTCGTCATCACCCATATGACAACTGTACAGAGAGATGCTTTGGTAGCTGTAAATGGCATGCTGATCTACAATACTGATCTTAACTGTGTACAGCTTTACAGAGGATCTGCACCGGGAGTTGATACTTCCCGTACAGGTTGGAACTGTATAAAAAGAGGATGTAATGAATAAATAATTTGAGTCAGAGATAAACTGTCAGGTTGATACCACCTTACTACCGGCAGTATTCTGATTCAGTACAATTAAAATTTAATTAATAATGAAAAAAATAATTACAGCAATAGGAATTGCCACTGTGTTTTTATCCTCCGGCATCATAAAGGCTCAGGTTGCCATAGGCAAAGAAAGTCTGACGAATGGAAGTGTTCTCCTTGAATTTGGGTCCGAACCCAAGGGAATTATACTTCCTTCAACTGCTTCAGTACCCGGAGCCGTAGGCGGTACATTTGTATTCAATACCCTGAGCAAATCTCTGCAGGTCATGGAAGGAACGACCTGGACTCATCTCACTGATGACAGCCAGGGAATCCCGCATGCATACTCCAACACCGGAGCAGATGTGGGCAATGGAGTCATTATTGGATCAAAGACTTCACTGAAACCAGGGATTTTAGTGTTGGAATCAACCTCCAAAGCAATGGTACTCCCAAAAACTGCCAATCCCCATCTTTCGATGAAAGGGGCGATAGCCGGAACAATGGTATATGATACCACAGCCGATATGCTTGCCGTATATGACGGAGCCAACTGGAGCTACTGGAAATAGAACAATAGGCTGCAGATGCATGGTGTTTTATCTGCATCTGCATCTATCTAGACAATACTTAATAAGATACTCTAACCCTATTCTTATTTTAAAAAAGGGTTTCGGTATATATTGTAATTTGAAAGTGACACCATCATGGAAAAAATAAACAACTTTAGAAAAATAAAATTAATTTTTAGAATATCAGTTTCACTAATGGTCATTATCCTGCTGATTTTTGCGGCTGTATCGCTACCCTTAGTTTTAAAAATTGCTTTTGCATTATTGTTCACAACTTTGCTTTTTATCAATGTTTATGTGAAATGTTTTGAATATGAATATGCCGGAGAATGCATCAGTATAAAAAAATTTCATCCTTTAAAATCCGGAAAGGCAGTTCCTCCTTTTGTGGAGTTTCCTAAGAAGTATCTAAAGGATTACCAGCTGAGAAACAGTTTAATCTCTCATGATCTGATCTTCGCTCTTGATACAGACCGAAGAAAAAATTTCAAATTAAAAATTAAAATTTCCGGTTTCGAGGCAGGGCAGATTTCAACAGTAACGGATTCCCTGGAACGGATCAAAAAAAATAACACCTATGACCGCTGATTTTAAAAACATACATCTTGGAACTCTGATCTGTAAACGGGTGACGGAATGTAAAATTGGAACATCGCGAATCTGTAATTTTTTTAAATGTTCCGAAGAAGACATTATAAAGATGTATGACCAGGAAGATTTACCTGTGAAAATTCTTTTGCAATGGAGCAAACTATTGGAATATGATTTTTTCAGAATATACAGCCAGCATCTGATCATGTATGCGCCTCAAAACCTGAACTACCGGCCATTATCCAAAAACAAGAAATCTACACTTCCTCAGTTTAGGAAAAACATTTATACAAAAGAAATTATTGATTTTATGCTGGACCTTATTAAGACCGGAGAAAAAACAAGAAATCAGGTCGCTGAAGAATACAGAATCCCGAAAACGACCCTGTATAAATGGATTGATAAATATAAATAACCGAATACAGTAATTCAAGAGATCATACATTTCAAAAATGGAAAAAAATATTTTATCTGAACAACAATTACTTGGAAAAGCAATAGATGAGGTTGAACATTATTTTCAATGTGAAGCCGTGCACTTACGTAAAGGAGAATATGTAATCATTCTAAAAAAATACTGTCTTGGAATTTTTCAAAAAAGATTACACCTTTTTACGTGCAGAAACTTTGTATATGACTGCTATTTCAGGATAGATTTACGATAGTATCAATGAAAATAAAATGTCATGATGAACAACATTCACCTTAGAACCATTGCTCAGACATCTTTTAAGGGGATGTCCAAACAAGAAATTATAAAAGAACTCGGAGACAGTTTTAACTTTTTTCCCGATGACATCTGGTATTATGAACTGAGCAAAAACTGGTTCGGACTCAAAAAAGTTTTATGTATTGTTTTTGAAAATGACCGTGTACTATTTCAATGTATAAAAAAAACATATGGAAAAATCACTACAACCCGATTACCGTAAAATATATAAGGATATTATCACCCGAAACTATCCTGACAAGAGAGAAGTATGCCAAAACATTCTTTCGAAGAAACATCTGTCAATACTTGACGTCATAGAAGTCAATACATTAATCTTTAATAATGGAAATAAGAGTTCCAATGAAATGAACCAGAAATATCGTTCCTACGATATCCCTACAATTCTCAAAATTTTGGACTATCAGAAAATAAACCGGCTCAACAATACCGAGCTGGCAATACATTTTAAATTAAGCAGAAATACAGTAGCCAAATGGAAAAAGCAGTTTTCTGTATAATTCTTTGATACCGGATATAAAATAAGGTTCTCCATCATAACAAAATCTTTTTTTCATCATTTGTTTTTTTAGGCTGCATCAGTGGATGCAGCCTTTTTATAACTACGAAATCCTAACGAGTTTTTCCGGCCGTTTTAATTTCTTTCGAAGATAAGGATTAGAATAGGGATCATGAGAACAGAAACAAAAAAAACCGCAATGACAGATCATTACGGAGTTTATAATTTTATATTTTGTGTTACAAAGACACCGGCTTAACTATGGTCTGTTTTAAGACTACCAGTCATTGATCTTTTTTGATTTTTCAAGAATTTCTGTGATCAAATTATTAAAATGTTTATTAAGTCCGTTGTAAGACAGTTCTGAGTTTATTTCCCCATTTTTATCAAAAACAGCCGTTTTTACATTTTTATTTACATTCAGGGGAAGGTACTGCCATTCACTTACCCAACCGGAGTTGTAGCCGCCTTCATACCATCTCCTTAATTCAAAGGATGGACGGTCAATACGGATTCTATTGTCTTTAAAAAGGAAAGATATGGTATAAGACAAGTCATATTTCAGGGTAAGCTTTCCGATCTGAAGCGGGCTCCCCTTAAACTTATGTTCTATTACGTTCTCCTCGTATCCTTTTACGGAAATACTTTCTCCGTCTACTGTACTCAGTACTTTTTTAGGATCTTTATACATTGTAGAAAGTGCATTTAATACGCTCTTATATAAATCTTTCTGCTTCGTATTGGGTACATCCACGACTACATATTCAGATTTATTCGCAGACACAAAACCCTGGGGTGTCAAAGTAAAATATTGGGCAAAATGAAGTTGCGTACATAGCACCAACACAAGAATAGTTAATATTTTTTTCATGTATGAATGGTTATTGATTTCATTATCATTACTGTACTTCATGCCTATCACAGACAGAAGGGACGCTAAATTAAAAAAAATGAAATGATTTCACAAACAGACAATATATTAATCTACGTTTTACTCTAAAATGTTTTGTTCATTTCTATTTATTTTGTTTTCGATTATTTTTTTAAACAACATCATCACTAAAGCTGCGAAAGAAAGAGCAAACATGATCCATGGCGTACTCTGGGCTCCGAAATTACTAATGGAAAGCCCGCCAATAGCAGCTCCAAAAGAGATTCCAAGATTTCCGGAAGAGATAGCAATACTGTTGGCAAATTCCGGAGCTTCGGGGGCTGCCTCTATCATATAAGCCTGTGAAGTCAGAAAACAGGGAGTCTGAATGAACCCCCAGGCAGCAATGAGAAGTACTGTAGAAAAAGACATTGGCCCGGAAAAATAAAGGGGTAAACAGATGATCAACAATCCAACCAGAAAGGCGGCCGTCGTTTTCGTAATGCTTTTGGTTAATAGTTTTCCAGCCAAAAAGTTCCCGATAACACCCGCTGCTCCAAAAACGAACAGCATAACGCTTATTGTTTGAGAATCCATCCCATTCACTTTACTTAAGTAGTCTGCAAAATAACTGTAAGTAGAGAAAATAGCTCCAATCATCAGAAATGAAAAGAAAGCACTCATCAGGAATACCGGTTTTGTAAGTATTTTCAACTGGCTCCCGTAAGATTTTTTGTCTTTTACGGGCATAGAGGGCAACAAAGTAATAATAGCCAGCAACACCACCAAACTAATAGAAGCCTGAACCATAAATGATGACTGCCAGCTGTTGAACAGACCAGCAATATAAGTTGCCAAAGGAACTGTGGTAATGGTCGCAATTCCTATCCCCGCGATAACAATAGCCATCATTTGGTGAGCCGCTTTTTTATCTGCAGAACCGGTCGCTGCCGCAACGGCATTAGATACTAAAACCGGATGTAGAAACGCAGGTAAAATCCTGACAGCCATCAACAGCCAGAAAGGAGGAGAAAGCGAAGAGACAATACCCGTGATCAAAAAGATAAACATGGTTACGGCCATCAGGGTTTTCCTATTAAATCCGGAAGTGAACATGGTCATAAATGGCCCTGCGATAGCCACTGTTATTGCATACGCGCTTAATAACAAACCCGCTGTACTGATGCTTATATGATAGTAAGAAGCAATTTGCGGTAAGATTCCGATGACCCCAAATTCAGTCGTGATCATCCCTATAAGACTTAAGGATCCTATATAAGCTATTTTATTTTTAAACATAAAAACGGAGTTATGAATGGAATGATTATTCCAATTTTAAAAAATTTAGGATTTTACGGCATCCCACGCAGCCTGAATATACTGATCAATTGTTTTTTCCTCCAGGTGTATATATTTGCTGTGATGCAACTTCACGAGTGACACCAAAGATCCGCTGGTAAAGCCTATCCATTCTTTGATATCACCCTCTTTTATCAGCTGCTGCTTTTGCCCCTCCAGATAGACTTCATCCAATTCCACCACGTATAATCCACCCTGATGTTTGGCTGCCGGATCAATGTTTGGCGAATAATAAAACTGTTCCAAAAACAAAAAGTCCATCGGTTCCTGAATAAAGTATTCGACCATTTTCTTCCATAAGTGCATAAACCGCTGTTTAACGGACAGCGTTCTGTCATATCCCTGAACAATAATCTGAGATTCTTTCACTTTCAGATGAAAGTAAAGTTCGTTTACCAGCACTTCTTTGGTTGAAAAGTAATTATAAATTGTTCCCATCCCCGTATCAGCTTCTTTTGCAATATCAGACATTGGAGTATTATCTATCCCCTTTGACACAATAAGTTTGAGGGTAGCAGCGAGGATCTTTTCTTTTTTAGTCATGGATGCGATACAAATAACAATGACACAAATCTACACAATTGGAATGAACATTCCAATTGTCATTTACTTTTTTTCAAATCTACTAAGACCTGCCTCTAAAAAGTTACCATTTAATTTTGCTGTAAATATTTATTGTAATACATTAGCTACCAGCATTCAAACCTTTTTTACATTCGAAATCTTTCTCAGCTTCAACTGAATAAAGAACTGTATTAATTTAAAAATATAACCAGTAGAAAAATTAAAAGTCCAGCTATTGAATGTCATGCGCTATTCCTCAGACAATAGCAAAAAATAATAACCATCAAATTCAAAACAATGACCGGAATAGAAAATTTAGGAGGCTTCATCCTTGCAGCAATAATCGTCGTCACAACCCCCGGAATCGATACCATTATGGTACTGACCAGAAGTATATCCAAAGGAAGGACAGCCGGTTTGTATTCTGCATTGGGAGTGAGTTTAGGATTAATATTTCACACCTGTGCTGTAACGTTTGGACTTTCATTAATCGTCGCCCAATCTGTTATTGCCTTTTCCATCATCAAATATATCGGTGCTGCTTATTTGATCTACATAGGAACAAAAGCATTACTATCGAAGAATGAACAGATAGAAATCAAACCTGCTGAGATGAAAACAGACAGTGCTAAGAAAATGTTTTTCACAGCATTTATCAGTGATGTTTTGAATCCCAAAATTGCTGTATTTTTTCTGGCATTTCTCCCTCAATTTATCAACAGTTCTGCTATCAATACACCAATACCCTACCTGATACTTGGTTCAATAATGTGCCTTGTGACTTTGATCTGGTGTTCATTTTTAGCATTGATGGGAAGTAAAGCAGCGGCATTATTCAACAAAAATAAAAATGCAGAAAAATGGATGAATAAAACATCCGGTATTGTTTTTATCGTATTAGGACTTAAAATAGCACTGACAAAAAGATAACAGGAGTGCTATCCGATCAACGGATTTACAGGATTGAAAGCTGTGTAAAGTTGATCTCCTTCCCCACTTTGAATCTTTTATTTTTAAGTGTGAGCATTAGCTATTGAGTATAAAAAAAGAGTTACAGCAAAACTGTAACTCTTTCATTTCTAAAGACAATAATAGATTCATTTCTCTTACAAAAGTCCCCGATTAAGAATATTTTAATTTGAAAGCTTAAAGCTGTCGGGAACGTTGACCTTTCCTATTTCTTAAACATTTTATGTATAAAAATCTATGTTTAATTTGTTGCTGTTTTGGAACATCTTAGACATTTCATCCGGAAAGATATTCAGTATATTGCTTTTTATATCTTCACATATGTTCTGAACAAGCTCCTCAGCAGAAATTTTATATTCATTGATGTCTGAAGACATGTCAGTATCTACATAGCCGGGATAAACACCAAATACGTTAATATCATGCTGTTTAAATTCTTTTCTGACGGCCTGCGTAAAAATATGTGCAGCTGCTTTGGAAGCACAATATGTTGCCAGTCTGTTGATCAGTATAAGGCTCCCTACAGATAATATATTGACCACTGCAGAATGACTGTTATTTTTTAAAATATCATAAAATGCATTGGTTAATTTCACAACACCCATATAGTTGATATCCATTTCAAACTTTGCACAGTCTGCAGATCTTTCTGAGACAAAAGAGCTCTTTAGTTCTACCCCTGCATTATTAATCAATACGGTTACATCACTACACTGACTGATGCAGTTTTGTATTTCTTCTGTATTGGTTACATCGAGTTTTAAAGGAAATAATTTTTCAGGAAATTCCTGTGCTATTGGCGTTAATGCTTCTACATTGATTCCTGATATGTAAATTTTTTCTGCCTTATTCTTTAACAGTTCCGGAATAAATGCTCTACCAATTCCACCGTCAGCACCAGTAAGAAAGACAACACTGCCTTCTATTATATTCATTTTTCTTTTGATTCTATATTAATAATATGGAAGGCATTACATAGAAAATTTATACGTTACTGAAGTTGTACTTTGCTGTCTGTCTATCTGAGATTCTACTTCTATTTTGCAGCCCAAATCCAACTCGTCATTAATTCCTTCCATAAAAGTGACCAGTGTTGGAAAACTTACGCAATTATCAATGTCAAGTTGAGATAAAATTCTTAAGTACCGATCTATTCCAAACATTTTTATAATGGTTTCTTTCTCAGAAAATTTTATAATTTGAAAATTATATTCAGGACTGGCATTGTATATCGCGGAAATAATGACAAAGGCGAAAGCTGTTGTGTCCTGGGGAAAATTTTCCATTTTGGTTTTGCATTGCTGCGCTTTGATACGCCCCAAATCATAGAAAATCTTTTCAGAGATCATATTCGCCGGATCTTTACCATAGACTTCTATGATATTCTTCAAAGCAAGCCCGTAGAAAGCTGATGTTACATTTGATTGATCAAGTGTAAGCTGTAAAGTATTTTCAGGAAATAAAGTGGCTTTGCACTTTTCTTCAATTTCATGATGCAGATATACATCATTGACTCTGACAGGACTCAAGTCCGTCATTAATTTGTTTTTCATGGTAGTTTATTGAGCTGCAAAGATAAACAATTATATCACAAAATAGTGATGTATTAAATAAATTTTATCCTTTTTTATGTTACTTTAGTCAAAGTAAACGTATAGTAAGGATTCCATCAGTTCGGCCAAAGGCTTATTGGAAGGAACCCCGATATATGCCAGCATCATAGAAAAAAATGCAGATCTTTTACCGGAGATCACTAATAAATTGAGCGAAAAAATAGCTGATTTATATGGTAAAGAGCACCTTACTGTTCCGTTACAAGCTGTGGTAACCAAAACAAATAAAAAGTAGTTTTTTCAAATAGATTTCTTTAAAAGTGGGCTATCCTGATAATCAGTGATGGCTCACGTTTTTTTTATATATAAAAAAGAACCGGGATTGAAAATCAAAAGGAATTTTTCTATATGCATCTAAGCTATGATTATCATATTATTTATGCGGTTCGTCTTTGCCTCTATATTTTTGTTTTTACGTCTGTTATGCTCTACCAACTGACAAAGAAAAATAAAGAAGCAAAAAAAATCAATAAAATATTTGGAAATGTACTTTAAATACTTACTTTTGTACCGCTTTAAAAAAGTAGGGGGATTGGCGCAGTTGGCTAGCGCGTTTGACTGGCAGTCAAAAGGTCACGGGTTCGAATCCCGTATTCTCCACAGAGCAGACGTTTAAAACGTCATTAAAATGCTTGAAAAGCCTTTAAAACCTGTAATTATTAATAATTACAGGTTTTTTATTTTTATATGGCCATCATCCTTTTTTTAACACCAATAATTTTAGCGCAATTTTTTGGCAATACAAGCTTAGTCCGTTTTTTTGAACGACAGTGTTCATTGGATACAGCTGATCCATAAAAAGTAAAGATTCTACAATACTGTAGCCCCTAAGCAATGTAGGAAAGATCTTATTTTTATGTTTGTTTTGAACATATATTCTGTTCAATTGGGTGAAAACGATCTTGCAAATAGCCGTTTTTAGCAAAGCTGTTGATTATTCTGGTTTTCATTTTTCTGTATTTCTACTTCCACTTATACATTTTCTACAGAATTTAGAGAAGTTTTTGCCTGATTTCTATTCTGTGCTTTAGACCAAATTCAATTAAAGCATGAATAACTGGCAGAGTTTCATGAGCATGATCGGTCAGCGTATATGATACTGTTATCGGCTTTGTTTTGTTTACCGTTCGGGTTATCAGCAAGTTTTCTTCTAACTGCTGCAATTCCTTTGACAATATTTTTGGAGAGATTCCCTTCACGGTTTCCAGCAAATCTTTAAAGCGCATCGTTCCGGAAAGGTATAGACTTCGCAAAAGAACGATTTTCCATTTGCCACTTAATAATTCCAAAGCATCGTTCAATGCTAATTGCCTTTTAATAAGAGCATCTGATTTACATGTAATCTTTTCCATAATTATAGTAACTATCCTAAAGGTAATGAATAGTAAAATTATTATGAATCATCGATAGTTTTGCTATTGTAAACATAAAATAAACCAAAATTTATAAAAAAGTATATGGAGAACAGTTTGAATGGTAAAAAAGTGGTGGTATTAGGAGGTACATCCGGTATCGGTTTAGCGGCATCTTTACTGGCGGCGGAATATGGTGCTTTAGTCGTTGTAGCTTCCAGCACACAGAAAAAGGTAGATGAAGCATTATCTATACTGCCGGAAGGAAGTACTGGATTCACGGCTGATCTGGAAGATGAAAAGCAAACGGAATTGCTCTTTAAAAAAATTGGCGGGTTTGATCACCTCATTTTTACAGCAGGTGATCAGCTAAGTTTTAAAGAATTATCAGAGTTGAACATTGAAGAAGCAAAAAAGTCCATTAATGTACGTTTCTGGGGAGCAATAATGGCGGTAAAGTATGCCCTGCCGATGATAAGAAAAGATGGATCAGTTATTTTAACAACCGGCGCACTTGGAAGAAAGCCCAGGGTAGGCACAGCTGTAATTGCAGCGATGGCCAGTGCTGTTGAAGGACTTACCCGTGCATTGGCCATTGAACTTGCCCCTGTAAGAGTTAATGCCGTTTGTGCAGGAACCGTCAGGACAAACCTCTTAGAAAATATGTCCGCTGCCGGCAGAGAAGAGCTCTACAACAAGATTGGAAGCAAATTACTCACAGGGAGGGTCGGCAACGCCAATGAAATTGCTGAAGCTTATCTGTACCTGATGCGGGCAGGTTTCACCACCGGACAGATTGTCGTGGCTGATGGAGGGAGTCTGCTGGTTTAGCTGATTCTGCTATAGGGCTCAAAAAGTCATCAGACCTGCTATGGCAAATTGGTCTTTGCCTCTTTACCAAATTTTTTCAGTGTCAGAAAATGGGATCTCAATGCAGATATAAAGCTCTCATTTTCAATATAAGGCAAATTGAACTCCATCGCGGTCTTCTTCACAATAACAGAGATCTCCCCATAATGGATGTGGCAGACTTTAGGAAAAAGGTGATGTTCAATCTGTCTGTTCAGTCCACCAAGGAAAAATGCCGCAAGCTTATTATGCGTCGCAAAATTCGCTGTTGTATGCATCTGATGTTCTGCCCAGGCCTCTTCAATCTGCCCGGTTTCGTTAGGTACCGGAAAATTAGTACCTTCAACAACATGTGCCAGTTGAAACACAAGCCCCATCGTTAAACCCTCTGCTATATGTAAAATCAGAAAGCCGATCAGAAACTGCCACCAGCTTACATCAAGCACCCATAGCGGCAATATAATAAACAGGAAGTAATACAGTGCTTTATAGAAAAACAAGTTAAAATACTCCAGCTTAGGATGTTTGTTTTGGTGGGCTCCTATTTTTTTCTGGAAAAATTTCACAAAATCCTTACGGAATACCCATGACAAAGAGGCCAGGCTGTAAAGCGGAAAAGCATACCAATGCTGGTATCGCTGAATGCGGTTAACCTCATCTTCTTCAGCAATACGGATCAATCCCGGTGCGACCTCAATATCTTCGTCGTGTCCAGGGATATTTGTATAGGTGTGATGAACCACATTGTGGGTGATGCTCCAGACATATGGATTGGCACCGATCAGGTTAAAGATAAACCCGAACAGTTTATTCACATTTTTATTACCGGAAAGTGCACCGTGTATCGCATCGTGGCACACATTGAAACCCACAAAAGCACTAAACATACCCAAAACCCCAGCAAGAGGCAAGAGCATCCAGGAAGGCAACAGATTCGAAATTATAACAAGGTAAATTCCGGCGAATCCCAAAAGAAAAAATAAAGTCTTGCCCCACATGTGGGCATTGGCGTGTCGGCTTAATTGGTTTTGACTAAAAAACTGATCGACCCTGCTCCTTATGGTTGCATAAAAATGAGAACCGGAAGCTGATGAAAATTTTACTTTTTGTGACATAAGATATCTTGTTTGATCTACCTACGCGAACAAACAGATGTGCTAAATCGGGCGTTGGGATAAGAAGGGAATTGATTTTCCGGTACATTACCGGGTTGTATATATAACGTATTAATTGCTAAATTAGTATATCTGCGAATATGTCTGAAATCTATTTAGGGGTGATCACTCTGGAAATTATTTTTTTAAAACATATTTTTTCAATTGGTCGTCAATGTAATATGATGTTTCTTTTTCTTTATCACTAACCAAAAAATAAAATTTTAAGTTCTTCCGATCTTCTACATCATATTTCTCGGACAAATTCTGATCCGTTGCATAGTTAATTTCTTCAATTTTAAACAATTTCTGAGGTTTAATAAGCCAGGTCATTGTTAACAAGTCCAATACCCCATACGATTCATCATTTGATTCAATAGAATATCCATAATACTTTCTTCTTATAGAATGTTCTGAATCAACAAAAGAAAAGTAACCTTCTGTCTGACTTCTGCTATTGCTGATTATATCATTGATAAGTTTTTTTTCTCCATTCATATTGATAAAACCCAGCTCTCCACTTAAAGTCTTGTATTTGAACCAAATATTGTCGTTTCCGCTGTCTATAAGGTCTAAATGTGAATAATTAAAATCCAGATTTTTTAAAGTTTCACCATCTGGATTGATAACTGCATATGCATTATCTTTAATGGCGATCGCAAAATCCTGATTTTTGTATTTAAATAATTGTGGACAGTATGTATACGTGTGTGAAAAAGAAAAAATTGAATTATTGGATACGTAAAACCCTTTTGCATACCCTTTTTTTATAGGACCTTCTTTTGGGGATTCTTCAAAAATCCGCCAGTTTTGTAAAAACACTTCCATTTTTTTTGTCCTGCTGTTTATTTCAAAGTAGGCAATATCGTTATAATTCCCTCTTAAATTGGGTTTGGCAAAATCTAATTGGTAGTAGTTGGGCTTTACAACCAGTTTATTATTTTTCGAGTTTAAATAGCCCATCCCTTTTTCAGCTTTATAAGGAACCAAATTTCTGAAATCCATCGCCTTAATGCTAACAAAGTCTTTCTCAATAATGTTTTTTATACTGTCTTCATATTTTTCCTGGGAAAAAGCAGAACTAAAAATAAAAAAGGGTAATAATGATAATTTTCTGATCATATTTTTTTCTTGTTTGATATAAAAATGGTTGTTAATGGGAATTTGAAACGCTAAGCATGTTTCTCATACTGTCCTTAATTCTCTCTCTATGCTGTTCGCCCCAGCTGCTTAATTCACTTATGACACCCTTCAGCGTCCGGCTGTATTCTTCAGCTTCATATATAATAGTTACAGGAGTGGTCTCATATACCTTTCTTGTAATAAAACCGTTCAGTTCCAGATCTTTGAGTTCCTTATTTAATACCTTGGGCGATATACCGTCGACGTCTCTTTGTATCTCTCCGAACCTTTTGGAAGACTCGAGCAATGACAGGATCAGAGCAAGCTTCCATTTTCCATTCAGGACATACAGCGCATCGAGGACATTTTTTAGAGAACCCTCACATTCAACCTTGTCTGGAAGAGGTATTTCATGGATATCTTTCATAGCGCAAAGATAAGCACTTACCTCAAAGTAACTGCTTTCCTTGACGTAAGTATCCAATTTTCTTAATGATCCTCCTCTACCTTTGCTTTAACAATTTGAGCTGCCGGAATCACTGATAGATATTAAAAGAGTTAGCTCATAATTTAAATGTAAATGCAAAAAACAAAAAATCTAATGAAACAAATCCTTCATTTAAAATCAAGTCTGCAGGGTAACGATTCCTATAGTATTAAACTTGGAAATGCCATTGCTAAAAAAGTTCAGGAAAAGTATCCGGACAGCACATTGGAAGAATTAAATCTGGTAGATCCTGAAATACCCCATTTAAACCCTGCTGTTCTGCATGCCCTGTTTGTTCCCGGCGATCAGTTGCCGGCTGATGACGAAGAAGCAAAAAGTCTTTCCGATAAGCTCGTCAGACAACTCTTAGCGGCAGACACCATTGTTATTGGTGCTCCCTTGATCAATTTCACAATCCATTCAGCATTAAAAGCATGGATCGATCATATTACCCGACCCGGAATTACATTTGGGTATACTGAAACTGGTCCTATTGGTAAAGTAACCGGAAAGAAGGTCTACATCGCGATGTCTTCAGGGGGAATCTATTCCGAGGGGCCAGGTAAAGCCAACGATTTTGTTGCTCCTTATCTCAAGGCATTTCTTGGATTTCTCGGTATGACTGATGTTACAGTAGTCCGCGCTGAGGGATTAAAAGTTCCCGGAGTGAAAGAATATGCCATGCAAAAAGCACTCGAAAGTATCATCATTGACTAGCTCCTGATAAGATACATGAATCTGCAAATCCGTAAATCATTTCATACTTATGAACAAACACCCTTAAAGAAATCAATTCATATTGTTATTTTGGAAGTCAAAGTTATGATCATCTCTTAAAAAAGAAGACCATTTTAAGTGGTCTTCTTTTCTGTTTTTCAGCGGTATTCTTTGGAAACCTAAAGAGGATATATGAACTCTTGACAGGTGTAATTATTTCCCTGAATTTTATTGTTGTTTATTTAATGTTAGAAATCATATCCTACTTTAAAACTAATTTCCGGTACTACCTGTACATTATATCCACCCTTGATTATTTTCCCCAATCCTAATCCCAGTCTCAACTCGTAATTAAAATTTTCGGCAAAATTTCTTCGCATTCCCCAATTGGGAATTAATGCCAGCATTTCATTCACATGAATATTATCCACATTAGAAATGACAAAAAGGTCTGGAGTGTACTCCAGCTTAAGAGATACAAAACTTCCAGCATTGTTCTTTGTATTCCTGCCATTCTCGACCCTGTTGTCAAAGTTATAATAGTACTTGGGAGCAATGGAAATTGAAGGAGCTAATGCAAATCCTGTTCTACTGTATAAATCTCCACCCCAGATTGAGGGGTTAAATGAAATTTGACTTCGCAGGGATATTTTCTCCGAAATACGGGTTTCATTATAAAGATCAACCCCTATAAAACCGGCCTGTATTCCTGTTACAGATTTATTTATTTCTTTTTTTTCCTGAGAGAAAGCCAAAGCACAGGTAAAAAGCATGATTGAAAAGTACATTTTTATCATATCTGATAGAATTTTTATTGGCCGTAAAGCTATTTAAAATTGATGAATGGATTAATGATTATAATTCACCACTTTTTTAAAGCTCATTATCCTGTACAATAGAACCATACCCATCTTGACTGTGCCTCTATCATCTGATAATTCAGGGTAAGTCATAATCAATAAACTGAATAAAGCAATAAGGGCAAAGAAATTGGTTATTGCTACATTTGCTTACTTAGGTTTCCTGAAATATCAAAGGCGTCGCGATAAAGCAGCCACTGAACCCTGATTAATAATCAATAACTAATAGCCATTTCACCTTAGTAGATCATAGAAATTGTCCAGCAATCTCAATTAAATATGATCTGAATATTTTAAATTTCTATTATTAAATAAATACTCATGCAAAACAAAATATTAATTACCGGCGGCTCCGGAAAAATTGGAAGCCACTTTATCAAAGCTTTTTCGGATCAATATCAATTTAGAGTTTTTGATCTTCAACTTCCTGAGGTTCAAAGTACATCCATTGAATATATCAAAGGAAATCTTACTGATAAAGAATACCTGACAGAGGCTTGTAAAAATATAGATATTGTCATTCATCTGGGCGGAATTGCCGATCTGCATGCCAATTTCAATGACTTATTGGATGCCAATATCATTGGGACAAAGAATATTGTTGATGCTGCTATTGCGGCTGGCTGTAAAAAAATCATTTATGCAAGCAGTGCTCAAACAATAGAGGGCTATCCCAAAGATATTCAAATTAATACAGAGATGGCTGTAAAACCGGGGAACTTATATGGTATTTCCAAATGTTTTGGAGAAGCTCTTCTGTCCTACCAATGTTTTAGCAGTGACTTAAGCGCAATTTGCCTTAGAATCGGAGCTTATGAATTTCCGGAGGATTTTACAGAAATGAATGCACGGGATTTAAGTGCCTATCTGCATCCTGACGATTTGAATCAACTCCTCCATCTATGCATAGAATCTAAAAATATACAATTTGAAATATTGAATGCCATTTCAAACAATACCTATAAGCGACTCGATATCCAAAAGACTAAACTTCTTACAGGTTATGATCCTCAGTACAATTCTTTTGACCTGTTCAAACTCAAAAAATAAAATTTGGGAACCCTGGAACACATTCATGATGTAGAAAATCCCTGAAAGCTTTAAGCCCTGTAATTATTGGAATTACGGGGTTTTTTATTTTTCATTTCCGTTCGGGTATTAAAATTATTTTGAATTCAATAATTAGATCAAAAAGCCAGTGAATCCCCTTCCTGACTAAAAACCAGCCATAAATCACAGAAACATTTTGGCTCATCTTTTTTGCCAATTTATCAGAATTCTACTGAAAGACGTAAAAAAATAGTTATCTTTCAATTAATTATACGTACATTTGTAAAATAATCAGGCTCCTGCCAATGCTTATTCTGAAACTTTTGAGTTTACTCTTTCGCTCAGTCTTCGCTTTTTCAGCCGCTAATTTTTGTCTTCAATATAACAGGTGCAGTACCTTTACTTCTTGATCATTCAAGATTCTAAAAATTACCCCCCATTATTTCTTGTTCACAAATCGATTTATTATTGTGTTGATGTTATTCATCGGTGCAGTAATGGCAACAGCCACAAAATTATCAGTAAATACAACAAATTTTATAATACAATACAATGCAACAAGGAACAGTAAAATTCTTTAACGAGACAAAAGGATTTGGTTTTATTTCACCTTCAAATGGAGGTCAGGATGTTTTCGTACATACTTCAGGTTTAGTAGATAGTATCCGTGAGAATGATGTCGTAACATTCGATTTACAAAACGGCGCAAAAGGTGTGAACGCAGTTAATGTGCGTGTAGCCTAAATTAAAAATACTGTTGTGATGCTATCATCATCGCAGTAATGGCAGCAGCCAAAAAGATCATTTAATACAACAATTTATAATACAATACAATGCAACAAGGAACAGTAAAATTCTTTAACGAGACAAAAGGATTTGGTTTTATTACACCTTCAAATGGAGGTCAGGACGTTTTCGTACATACTTCAGGTTTAGTAGATAATATCCGTGAAAATGATGTCGTAACATTCGATTTACAAAACGGCGCAAAAGGCGTTAACGCAGTTAACGTACGTGTAGCTTAAATTTAAAAAAAAGCTTAATTATTAAGCTTTTTCTTTCATATAATATATAGCAGGGAATAGTAATATTCGCTGCTATTTTGTTTAATATAAAGTAGTATTTAGTATGACTCTTTCCTTACTGATAAATTAATCTCTTCTTTCCGTTGCTTTTTCATAGCAATTGAATATGCCTTTTCGAAAACGCACAGTTCCTACAAGTTCATACCCTTTTTTAAGATAAACTGCATTAGCTGTATCATTCAACGAAAAAGCATCAAACCTGATGGACTGATATTGATGTTCAAGGGCATACTGCTCCGCAAATCGGATCATTTTGCTTGAAATTCCTTTTCCCTGAGCACTAGGTTTTACAAATAAGCGGTGAATAACAATAAATGGTTCCGGTGTTTTCCAACTTAGATCGTTGTACTCTTCATCACACCATTCATTAAGCGCCATATAGGCTAACAAGTCTCCCTCCTCTTCATAAACAAATCCTTCTTCTTTCTCAATATCCTCTGCCATTACCATTTTATTTGGGTATTCCTGATCCCATTGATCAATTCCTTCATTGAGCATATGAGCTTTTACTTCTTCCAGTACCTGAACTGCCTGAAGAAGATCTTCTGAAATTGCTTTTCTGACTGCCATTATTATATTTTTACTGAGAATTTTTAAGTTGTAATGCCCTCTGATAAAAAGACTGCTCCGCAATTTTTGCTTCTGCTTCATTGATAGCAGACAGAAGATGATTTTGGTTATCGGCAATCTCGCCAAGCACTTTGGATACCAGTTCCCAAACCGGCTTCATTTTTTCGATCAATTCAATACCTTTTGGAGACAGTATGATCAATCTTCTCCGCTCATCCTGTTTGTCTTTCTTAGACTGAATCAGTTTTTGTTTTTCCAGTTCTTTAAGAAGGCTTATAGTCGATGGATGAGTATATCCTATTTCGTTTGCAATTTCCACTACACTAAGCATTTTTTTGTGATGTAACGTAAAGATTACCGGAAACCATTTGGGTTCAAAATCAATTCCGAAGGATTTATAGATCATAGCACCATCCTTCCTCAGTTGCTCGCTGAGACGCTGAAGTCTGGTGGATATTGCCAAAATCCCCGATTCATCTATGATATTCATAACGTCTGGTTTATATTTAAAGAGTAGAAAACATTATCTGCATTCATCAACGGAAAACGTGCCGGAAGATTTTCTTTTTCTACCTGTACAAAATGATTCCTTTCATAAAATCGCATTGCCGCTTTCAATACATTTACAGTTCCTAAATATATGTGATCTATTCCATTTTCACGGCAGAAAACAATTAAAACCTCCAACAATTCCTGGGCGATATTAAGTTCCTTTCCTCTGAATTCTTTTTTAACGAACATCTTTCTCACCGCTCCTTCCCTTTCATCAAACTTCACCAAGGCTATAGAACCTACGAGTTCACCGTCAATAAAGGCTCCCCAAAAGTTTCCGCCAGGTACCATATAAAAACTTTCAATCTGTTTAAGATCCGGCTGGTCATCTATTGTGATAGGTACATTAAATTCTTTCTGCTGAATGGTTAAAATCAGATCAATCAGCTGATCCGAATACGTATTATCCAGTTGTTGAATAGCTACTTTCATGTCTTTGTTATTTTATAGAACAAAACTACGTAGTTTACTACATATACACAAATAAATTTAGCCTTTAAAATTTAACAGGCTTCTATATCCGCCTTAAATACAGGGATTAAAGCCGTTGAAAAAATATGAATAGACGACAAAACATCCTATTTTAAACTAATAAATAAGTGACATAGCCCATGATAAGCCCTGTATTTAATCATAGATAAAATCTTTTCATTTTACAGTAAAATCAAATCAATATTTTTGCGATCCAGAGCTTAACCAACGGGCATATAATAATAAAAAAAACGTACGCCATTTCTGACATACGTTTTTTATACTGACTGAATGAAAACAGTTTATTTCCATCCCCCGCCAAGAGCCTGATAAAGCTCTACGGCAGCTTTCATTTTATTGTATTCCGCATTGGAGATATTCAACTCTGCGTTTAATGAATTCACACTTGCATTTAATACTTCCAGATAATTGGCCATACCATAGTTGACTAATTCCTGAGAATATTCAACAGAATTCTTGTAGGCCTTCAGTTCCTTCTCTTTCAAATCAATATACGAATCCTGAACAGAGAAAACTCTGATAGCATCTGAAACTTCTTTTCCAGCTGTAAGAACCGTTTTTCTAAAGTTTAAATACGCAGTTTCCTGATTCGCCAAACTTACTTCGTAATTGGTTCTGATCGTTCTTTTATTTAAGATCGGCTGAGCCAAACCACCTACTACACTTGCAAATAATGAATTTACACTGAACAAATGATCAATATCCAGAGACTGAATTCCTCCGTTTCCTGTAATCTTTAAAGTTGGATAAAACTGAGCTTTAGCTGAGTTGGTCAGTTCGAAAGCATTCATCAGATTATATTCTGCTCTCATTACATCCGGACGGTTTGCCAGTAACTGGGCAGGATATCCCAATCTTAAATCAATCGGAACATTTTGAGTTTCCAGTGTAGACCTTTCAATGGCATGTGAGGGTTCTCCCATCAGCAGGCTCATCGTATTTTCCAACAGTTGAATCTGGGTATCTGTATCAATTAACAGAGACTTGGCATTGAAAACAAGGGCCTCACTCTGCTGAACAGCAACTTCCGTTAATGTTCCCGCAGCTTTTAAGGCTTTTGTAGTTTCTAAATTCTTCTCACGAACGGCAATCGTTTCTGTTATAATTTTCTTCTGAGCATCATAAGTCAACAATTGATAATATGAGGAAGCAATAGATGAGATTAAGTCGCTTTTTACTGCTTTATGGGCTGCAACCGTTCCCAGATACGTTGCCACCTGGGCTTTTTCCTGAGCTTTCATTTTCCCCCAAATATCAGCTTCCCAGCCAATACTAGCTGTAATATCAAGCTGGTTGATATACCTTCTGTCTCCAAACAGTCGTCCGGTCTGAGTATTTAAAGACTGGGTCTGGAAAGTATAGCCGGGCCCAACCGTTAATGTAGGAGCATAAGCAGCCTTGCTCTGCTTTAAGAAGGCCTCTGCAGAAATAATGCTCTGCAGGGCAATTCTTATATCTAAGTTGTTGTCTAGAGCTTTAGAAATATGTCCCTGCAGTATAGGATCTGTGAAAATTTCTTTCCAGGAAATGTTCGCGATATTGGCACTGTCAGAAGGAAGCATATCGGTACGGAAAAGCTTTTCGTCCACAACACTTTTCGGTCTCTCATATTCTTTTCTGGCCATACACGATGTGATGGAGCCAAGTATGACAGCTGAAAAAGTGATTCCTTTTATGATGTTTAATAAACTCTTCATTGTTTTTAATTAGAAATTAGATAGTAGAGGTTAGAAGCTTGATATCAGAATTAATTTTCCAATACCCAGCCTCTGACTTCCCTACTTAAATTTATTCTGCTAAATTGATGTCTTCTTTTTTAAGCGGCTTCACTTTTTCCTGCAAAGTCTGGAACATGACATACAAAACAGGAATTACAATAAGTCCTAAAATAGTACCTATCAATAACCCGATTGCAGCCCCCGTTGCAATAGATCTGTTCCCTACCGCACCAATTCCGCTGGCTAAAACCAATGGTAATAAACCAAAGATGAACGCAAATGATGTCATCAAAATTGGTCTTAATCTGGCTTTTGCAGCATTGATGGCAGACATAACAATGGTTTCACCATGATGCCTTCTCTGAACCGCAAATTCGATAATCAAAATTGCATTTTTCGCGAGCAACCCGACAAGCATAATCAAAGCGATCTGGAAATAAATATTGTTTTCCAAGCCCATTATTTTTTGTCCAAAATAGGCTCCCATTACCCCAAGAGGAAGAGAAATTACCACAACCAAAGGAAGGATATAACTTTCATACTGAGCAGAAAGAATGAAGTAAACGAAGATTAAACTCAATCCAAAGATCAAAAGTGTTTGAGATCCTGAATTCAATTCTTCTCTTGTTAACCCGGTAAACTCTACATCATAATTTTGATTTAAAGTTTCTTTTGCAACATCCTGTACTGCCGTAATAGCATCCCCTGAACTGAATCCTGCAGAATTGGCTCCTGTAATCTTCACAGAAGTAAACAGGTTGTATCGGCTTACAGACTGCGGACCGTATGCCTTTTTCAGCGTTACAAACTGAGAAATCGGTGACATTACTCCGGAAGCAGTTCTTACATATAATTCATTTAAATTATTGATGTTTTGTCTGTTTTCAGGAAGCGCCTGCACCATTACCCTGAACTGTTTTCCGTATTTTGTAAAGTCGGCAGTATAAACTCCTCCGATATATCCCTGCATCGTACTTAAAATTGTACTTACAGAAACTCCCATCTGTTTAGCCAAAGGAACATTGATGTCCATTTGATACTGAGGATATTTTGTATTAAATGATGACTGAGCAAATTCAATTTCAGGTCTCTGCATCAGCTTTCCGATGAACTCATTGGTTTTATCATCAAGATCAGCATAATCACCTCCCGATTTATCTAACAGTACCATTTCAAAACCGGCACTGTTACCAAAACCAGGGACACTCGGAGGCTGGAAGAATACCACTTTCGCATCCGGAACTTTTCCTGAAATACCGAATAGTTTTTTAGTAATATCTTCAGAAGTCTGATTGTCTTTTTTCCTTTCGTCAAATGGTTTTAACTTAATGAAAGCAAGACCGTTATTACTACCGTTTCCTGATAGGAAACCTCTCCCTGTAGAAATCGTAACATTTTGTACTCCAGGAACTTTCATTGCATTAGCCTGAAGTGTTTTCAAAACGTTATAGGTTCTTTCCATGGAAGCACCCGGAGGAAGCTGTACATCTGTAAAGATGATCCCTCTGTCTTCTGTAGGTACAAAACCTTTTTTCATCGTAGAACTTGCCCAGAATAAAATACCTCCTGTAACTGCAAAAATGATTAAAGTAACCCATTTATGTCTTAACAGGAACACAAATCCTCTTCCGTAACGATCGGTTGTCGTTTTGAAAGCGATATTAAATTTATAGAAAAACTTCTGTAAAAAGTTTAAATTTTTATATTCTTTATGATGCTCTGAGTGAGGTTTTAAGAATAACGAACATAATACAGGACTTAAAGTCAATGCGTTAATCGCAGAAATGATAATCGCTATAATCAGTGTAATACCAAACTGCTGATAGAACACCCCTGTTGGACCTGTAATAAACGTCACCGGAACGAATACTGCCGCCATTACCAAAGTAATGGAGATAATAGCCCCTGTGATCTCATCCATGGCCTCTACAGTCGCTTTTTTAGCATCAGCAATACCGTGCTCCATCTTGGCGTGAACGGCCTCGACGACGACAATGGCGTCATCGACCACAATACCGATGGCGAGTACCAATGCAAATAACGTTAATAGGTTTAATGAATATCCAAATAAATTCAGGAAGAAAAATGCACCCACAATCGATACCGGAACTGCAATCGCCGGAATTAATGTGGACCTGAAGTCCTGTAAGAAGATATACACAACAATAAATACCAGAATAAAGGCTTCAATTAAGGTATGAACAACCTTTTCAATTGATGCATCCAGGAATTCGTTGGTATCAAAGTTAAAGGTATATTTTACACCTTCAGGAAAACTGCCTTCAGCTGATTTTAGATACGTTTTAATATTTTTAATGATGTCCTGAGCATTCGAACCCGGTGTCTGGAAGATCCCCATACTGATGGAAGGGTTGTTTCCGTTTTCCCCGACTCCTGAATAGGACTGCCCTGCCAATTCAACTTTAGCAACATCTTTCAGCATTAAGTTCTGTCCGTCAGGAAGCGCTTTAATAATGATATTGTCATATTGGTCTTTTTCGTTGAATTTTCCGACATATTTAATGATATATTCAAAAGAACTACCACTGTTTTGTCCGATAGAACCAGCCGCTGCTTCTCTACTCTGCTCATTGATCGCCGCAGTAACATCATCCGGAGTTAATCCGTAAGCTGCCATTTTTGAAGGATCCAGCCAAACTCTCATGGAATAGTTTTTACCTCCGAAAACGTTGGCATCACCTACCCCATTAATCCTTTTTAAGTTTGGAATAACATTGATATTCAAAAAGTTTTGAAGGTATACATCATCTAAGTCTTTATTTTCAGAATAGAAAGACATATACATCAAGGCACTCGTCTGCTGTTTCTGTGTGACAACTCCGGAACGGGTTACCTCACTTGGAAGTAACGGTGTTGCTCTCGTAACACGGTTTTGTACGTTTACGGCAGCAATATCCGGATCAATTCCCTGTTTAAAGAACACCTGGATCTGTGCTGAACCGTCATTTCCTGCACTCGAAGTAATGTAATCCATTCCTTCCACCCCGTTGATCTGTTCTTCCAAAGGTACTACAACACTCTTCATCACAGTTTCCGCATTGGCTCCTGTATAGTTTGCTGAAACGCTTACTGTGGGAGGAGCAATATCGGGATACTGTGTGACTGGCAGGGAAATTAATCCCAAAACACCGAGAATCACAATCAAAATTGAGATTACGGTGGATAAAACCGGTCTGTTAATAAAGTTCTTTATCATGCTAGAATTTCGGTTTTATAGATTGTACAAGGCTATCCATTTTTACAGGTTTTGGTTTCACAGCAGTTCCTGTTTTTAATCCTCCGATACCTGCAGCAACGATCATTTCACCTTTATTGATGCCTGATTTTATTAAAGCCATATTGTCAATTCTGTCGATTACATTAATCACAACATTTCTCGCAGTATCCCCTTTATCAACTTTATAGACGTACACGATACCCTGCTGTTCGTATGTTGCGCTTTCAGGAACGACCAATACATTATTGTAAGATTTTGGCAATCTGATAGACCCACTGTTCCCATTGCTCAATAATTTCTGAGGGTTTGAGAAGGCAACTCTGAACTGAATAGTACCTGTTGTAGCATCAATTTGTCCTGTAATGGCTTCAATTCTTCCCTTTTCAGAATAAATACTTCCGTTGGCAAGCTGTAACTCAACCATTGGAAGGTTTTTTATTTTCTCGGACATGGTAGCTCCGGGAGATTTTTCAAGGAAATCAAAATATTCCTTTTCATTCATGGAAAAGTAAGCAAACAATTCAGAAGTATCTGAAATGGTAGTTAATGCCGTCTGATCCGTCGGACCAACTAAGCTACCTACTTTTAAAGGCAGTTTACCTATAACTCCGGAAATAGGCGCACGAATGACAGAATACTCAATATTCGCGGCTACCCCTTTATAATTGGCTGAAGCCTGCTGTTTTGCTGCCATTGACTGCTGCAACTGGGCTTTTGCCTGAGATAAATTAGCCTGAGCGGTCTGCAGCTGAACATCACTGATGATATTTTTGGCAACCAAAGGTTTTAATTTATTGACTTCGACCTGAGCTGCATTGACCGCTGCCTGTGAAGCGGCAATAGTTGATTCAGCGGCACCGATTCCAGCTTTTGCTGCGGCTGCATTTTCTGTCAGAATATTGGTTTCAAGACGGAACAAAGGCTGTCCTTTTGTAACATACTGCCCTTCATCCACTAAAACCTGAGTGATATATCCCTGTATTTTCGCACGTACATCATTGTTGACTCTTCCTTGTATGGTAGCTGGAAATGTCTGATAACCTACGATATTTTTTGCCTCCACGTTGATCACAGGATATGGTTTTGCACCATCCTGTTTTGGAGCTTCTTTTTTGCAGGCTGTGAGAGAAAACGCTGCAATAGAAAGTATAACTAGCTTATTATTCATTTTAAAGTTTATTAAGAGATTCCTGAATATTTTCTATGTTCTTATTTAAAAGTGCTTTGTAGGCTTCTATTTTTTCGTTGTATTCATTATCATGATTTTTTTTAAAGTTGTTTAGGTCATCCAGCAGTTTGAGTTCGTCCTTCATTTTTTGAACAATTTTTTCAAATCTGATCTTCTTGTACTCGTCATTGATGAAAAAATACCGCTTTCGCTCATCCATTTTGTTATGGTCGACGATGAGCTGTGCATTCAGCAGCAGTGAAATACTGGTGGACACAGAGCTTTTGCTTGCAGAAAGCACTTCGACAAATTCATCAAAAGTAATTCCTACTTTCTCATAATCGAAAAGAAGGTAGGAATAAATCTTGGATGCTAAAGGGGGCAAGTTGAAAACGGTGCCATAAAACTTTACGGCATCTTGAAAAATTTTCTCATCAATTTCTATACTTTGGTGCATCATATAAAAATTTTGACAAAAGTAGAAATTAGTTCAGAACTAAACGAACAAAACACGATAGAGTTTATAAATACAGAGTCTTTTAAAAATTCAATGACAAATGATTTAACCTTTTGCCTAAATTATAATCTTCTCATAAGCCTTTCTCATTCCGTCCGCCAAGAGCACTTCTCCACAATAAGAATATCCTTTGCTTTCAAGAATCTTCAGCATGGCGATATTATCATAATTTGTATCTACTTTTATACTTTGAATTCCCTGGGATTTTGTAAAATCTTCAATATGATCAAACAATTTTTTCACCATTCCCTGTCCGGCAAATTTTCCATCAACCGCTACTCTATGCACGACAACAAATTCTCCATCACTTAACCAGGCACCTTCGATCGTACTGTAGGCGGGCTCATCATTTAATATCAAGGCTGCATATACGGCAATTTCACCATCTACGGTAAGAACATAAGCAAAACCTTTTGCGATATCACTTTCTACTGTTCCCATATTGGGATAACCATTCTGCCATTGGGTACTTCCGTCCTGTTTTCTCCTTTCAATGGATTGCTGGATAATTTCCCAGATCACATTTCTGTCTTCAATTTCAGCTTTTCTCAGCTTAGTTTCTAAATTCATTGTCGGTTCATTTTTAATTGAGAAATTAAAAAATAAAGAGGTTCGTTATTTCAATTCAGGCGAGTGACTCTTCATTCATTAATCTCCTAATCTGTAGATTCTTATATATTTTGGGTCTTTATTTTTGAATCAAAAAACCGAAAACTAATTAAAATTAATTTTCGGTTCGAAGTAGTAAAATTTAAAATTATGAAATTGTTTTATTGATTTTCACTTTGTTGAAGATAAGCATCTATTATCTCAAATGCTTTCTTCTCGTCTTCCAGATCCACCATAATTTTTAGCGACGTCGCAGTAGGCGTTGTCGTAAAGGTAAGATAACTGTTTTCGACGCTGTTTGTAATTTGTGCATCATCCAATTTAGACTTTATTAACTGGATTTCTGAAGGTTTATCACTTTCAAAAACCGATACTCTCGTACTTCTTTCCATATTCTATATCGTTTGAGTATCTAAATGTACAATGTTTTTTTTAAAATTACAAATCTTTGGTTTTAAATTTTATTAAGATTGCTCTCGATTTTATCTAAAGCCAACTGAATTTCTTCCTGAGTAACATTCAGATGTGGTCTGAAACGAAGTGACTGATCTCCACATGGAAGAATGATCAATCCGTCTTTGAAAAGCTCGTTCATCAGATGGTTTCTCTGCTCTCCTGAAGGAAGATCAATAGCACACATCAAACCTCTTCCTCTTGCATTTGAAATTTTCTCAGGATATTTTTGAGCCAGTTCTTTTAATCTTTCCAATAAATAATCACCAACCACTCTTGCATTTTCAACCAGATTTTCTTTTTCGATTACTTCCATGACCAACTGGAAACGAAGCATGTCGATAAAGTTCCCTCCGAAAGTAGAGTTAATTCTTGAACTTTCTCTGAAAACATTATTTGGAATCTCATCGAATTTTTCTTTATTCGCTAAAACACCACAAACCTGTGCTTTTTTACCAAAGGAAATGATATCCGGTTTTGCTGTAAAATGCTGGAACGCCCACATTTTCCCTGTAATGGCAATACCTGTCTGAACTTCATCAAAAATCAGCAGGATTTCATTCTGATCACACAGTTTTCTTAATCCCATTAAGAACTCGTCTCTAAAGTGGTTGTCACCACCTTCAGCCTGGATAGGCTCAATAATGATGCATGCTACTTTATCAGGGTTCATTAAAATGGCTTCTTCGATCTGAAGAAGTGCCAGCCTTTCGTTTTTGATTGTTTCTTCTAAATTTTCCTCTGTAATAGGGAAAGACAATTTAGGATTTAAAATCCTTGGCCAGTCGAAAAGTGGGAAATACTGATATTTTCTTGGGTCAGAAGTATTAGTAAGGCTTAATGTATAACCGCTTCTTCCGTGAAATGCCTGTCTGAAATGAATACAGATCCCGGCTTCTATCTGAAGTCCTTTTTCAAAATTCTTTCGCGTTTTCCAGTCGAAGCACGCCTTCATTGCATTTTCCACTCCTAAACTTCCACCTTCAATAAAGAAAGCATACTGTAGTTCTTCAGGAATCACTACTCTTTCGAAAACTTCAAGAAAGTGAGCATATTCTTCTGAGTACACGTCTGCCAAAGTAGGCTTATTGACAGCCATTCTTCCCAACCATTCAGATCTTTCTACAAGATAAGGATGATTGTATCCTACAGACGCTGATGCAAACATCGAGAACATGTCAAGATATTCTTTGTCTGTAAGTTTGTCATAAAGCCATGAGCCGTGGGATCTTTCAATATCCATCACAAAATCAAAGCCGTCTGCCAAAACGTGTCTTCCTACTGTTTCTTTTACTTTATTTGCTTTTATATCAATTGTTTGTTCCATAATTAACTGTGTTTGATTTAAAAATTGAATGATTAAAAAGATTTAAACATTCCAGGTTATTAATTTTTAAATTTTTAAATCGGTAAAATGATTTAAATTAGAATTTTTACAGGTCGAATTTGATCCCTTGTGCTAAAGGAAGCTGAGCTGTATAATTTATAGTGTTGGTTTGTCTTCTCATATAGTATTTCCAAACATCCGAACCAGATTCTCTTCCACCTCCGGTTTCTTTTTCACCACCAAAAGCACCTCCGATTTCAGCACCAGAAGTTCCGATGTTGACGTTGGCAATACCGCAGTCTGAACCTGCATGAGAAAGGAATAATTCTGCTTCTCTAAGATTCTGAGTCATGATAGCAGATGACAATCCCTGAGGAACATCATTCTGGATAGCAATTGCTTCCTCTAATGTTTTGTATTTGATCAGATATAAGATCGGCGCGAAAGTCTCGTGCTGAACGATCTCGTAAGAGTTTTTAACTTCTGCGATACATGGTTTAACATAGCATCCTGATTCATATTCTTTTCCACTTAAGACACCGCCTTCAACAGCGAATTTTCCGCCTTCTTTCTTACATTTCTTGATAGCCTCTTCATATTGGTTAACCGCATCCACATCGATAAGTGGTCCTACATGATTATTCTCATCCAACGGATTTCCTATTTTCAACTGCCCGTAAGCTTTTACCAATCTGGTCTTCACTTCGTTGTATACGCTTTCATGGATAATCAGTCTTCTGGTAGACGTACATCTTTGTCCTGCTGTACCTACGGCTCCGAAAACGGCTCCGATGATAGACATGTCGATATCTGCATCTTTGGTGATAATAATGGCATTATTTCCTCCCAATTCAAGGATAGATTTTCCAAATCTTTCTGCTACTTTAGAAGAAACCATTCTTCCTACTCTTGTAGAACCTGTGAAAGAAACTAAAGAAACACGCTTATCATCAACTAATTTCTGCCCGATCTCATGGTCAGAAACCAATACGCTTGATACACCTTCAGGAAGATTATTTTCCTTTATTACTTCAGCCATAATATTCTGGCACGCGATAGCGCATAATGGTGTTTTTTCTGATGGCTTCCAGATTGTAACGTTTCCGCAAATCCATGCAAGAGCCGTATTCCATGCCCATACGGCAACCGGGAAGTTGAAAGCGGTAATGATACCTACAACTCCAAGCGGATGATACTGTTCGTACATTCTGTGACCAGGTCTTTCTGAATGCATCGTATACCCATGAAGCTGTCTTGATACACCTACTGCAAAATCACAGATATCAATCATTTCCTGAACTTCTCCCAGACCTTCCTGAAGGGATTTACCCATTTCATAAGAAACAAGTTTTCCAAGGTCGTCTTTATATGTTCTTAATTTCTGGCCAAGCTGCCTAACGATCTCACCTCTTTTAGGAGCAGGGATAGATCTAAACTCCTGAAACGCCTTCTGAGCCGTCTCAATTACCTTGTCATAATCACTTTCTCCGGAAGTCTTAATTTTAGCGATTAGTCTGCCATCTACGGGAGAAAAACTTTCTATTGTTTTACCCGAAGCAAAATATTTTCCGCCCACTGAAGTCCCCTTATTTTCTTCTTTGATACCAAGGTTTTTGAGTGTTTTTTCGATTCCGAAATCCTTTACTTTTTTAGACATAAAATGTTACTTTTCGTTTCCTCTAAAGATAGAAATATTATGCGAACCTCAAAATTTTAATTTTTAACGTACTTTTTTATTTGGACTAATTATAAACATGATTATCTTTGTAACGTAATCTTTTGAATTTCAGAAATGGAAAATAATAATACAGTAGAGAATAATAATGCAGGTGAAGAAAAAAAAAGCTCCAAATGGAAGAGTCTGGTTAAGAAGTTTGGTGTTGGCGGTATTATATTCTTCACAGTAAAGGGAATCATTACATCGACTCTTATTTATTTTCTTGGTAAAAATTTCTGGACTGTAATCAGCAATTACTTTTCAACACTATTTCAATAAACAGCTGGTATATTAAAAATAAAAAAGCAGAGAAATTTTCTCTGCTTTCTTCGTTAGTAAGGTTAATTGAATTAGAAATGTTTGGTTATTCTATTGAATCGGTGACAGCCAACATCTCATTGTCATGCTACCTTTCACCCATAGTATATCCTATGCTTCTTCGTCTTTCTTTTTCCTCCCTGAATTGACCAGGCTTTGATGAAGCAGATATTCAATCTGCCCATTCACACTCCTGAATTCGTCATTAGCCCACTTCTCCACCATCTTATAAGTAGATTCATCGATTCTTATGACGAAGGACTTCTTTCCTTTTGTCTCGGAGGGTTTTGAAGTTTTTTCCGATTTCATTTTTTCACTTGCCTGTTTAGTAATACTTTTAGATACTGCAGAAGATGCAAAGACTTCGTTTAAAATAAACTTTATGTCAGTGAGAAGACATTTCAGCCAGCTGATCATAAGAATTCATTTTTCATTCTTCACTCTCAATTCTTCATTTAATAAAGAGTTCCTGCATTTAAGATGGGCTGAGCTGCTTTTTCACCGCAAAGTACCACCATTAAATTGCTTACCATAGCTGCTTTTCTTTCGTCATCAAGCTCTACAATATTTTCTGCTGAAAGTTTTTTCAAAGCCAGATCAACCATTCCTACAGCACCTTCCACAATTTTGGTTCTTGCGGCTACAATGGCAGTTGCCTGCTGTCTCTGAAGCATTGCTCCAGCAATTTCCGAGGCATAAGCAAGATGGGAAATTCTCGCTTCCTGAATGATGATTCCTGCTTTTGAAAGACGGTCGGTAAGTTCCTGTTCCAAAATAGAATTGATCTTATCTCCCCCTTCTCTCAAGGTAATGGGTGCATGGTCATCTTCTAAATTATCATAAGGAAAACTCATCGCCAAATGACGAACGGCAGCCTCACTTTGCATTTTTACGAAATCCGAATACCGCTCAACATCGAAAGCTGCTTTGTAAGTATCTCCTACTTTCCATACCATTACCACTCCAATTTCGATTGGATTACCCATTTTGTCATTCACCTTCAAAGTCTGTCCCTGCAGGTTTTCTGAACGCAATGACATTTTTTGTGATGAATACAGAGGATTGATAAAAAACAATCCATTATCCTTTACCGTTCCTACATACTTTCCGAAGAAATTCAATACTCTCGAGTGATTAGGCTGAATAATCATCAGTCCTTTCAGAAAGAAGCAGAACAGCAGAAAGCAAAGCATTGCAAGAATCACATACGTAATACTCTGCTCAACTCCGGAAATAAAAAAATAAACAGCTCCGGCAAATAAAATTAGACAGAATACCAGTGCCAGATAACCCGACATGGGCTTTAATACTTTTTCCATGATTGTAATTTTTAATTTGATATTATTTTGATATCATAAAGATATAAATAAGTTTTGAATTTTGAGATATTGATGATGAGTTTTTTCGCGGTATGAATCGCGTGTGACAAGATTCGGATTATGTGGTGGAAAGATCAGATGTGAGATTCATGGTATAAGCTTGGGATTATGATGAACGAATTGGGAATTCAAATTCATTATTTATAATCCGAAAAGCCGTATGCAGTATCCCGAATCCGGCACAAAAAAAATCCCGGAAAATAAATTCCAGGATTTCAATTGTTATGTGTTGAAGGTTTATTTTTTGGTTAAACCTTTAAATTTAAAGTAAGATGCAACTGCTAAAAGAAGCATTGTTGCCAACCCTATGTATACCCAAGCCGGAACCGGGACAGGATCACCTGCTGCATAAGAGTGAAGTCCGCTCAGATAATAGTTAACTCCGAAGTACGTCATTACCATCGAACAGAAAGCAAACATCGTTGCTACATGGAATGCCCATCTGCTTCTTAATCCAGGCACCAATCTCATGTGTAAAACAAAAGCATAAACCATAATTGAGATGAAAGCCCACGTCTCCTTTGGATCCCAGCTCCAGTATCTACCCCAAGATTCATTGGCCCAGATACCCCCTAAGAAGTTTCCTACTGTTAAAGCAAAAAGACCGATTGTAAGTGACATTTCAGAAACGATTACCAATTCTTTCAATGTTGTATCGTGATGAAGTTTATACGTTTCTTTATTTGAAATAATATAAAATACAAGAGATATTACCGCAATGATCATCGACAGGGCAAAGAAACCGTAACTTGATACAATGATCGCTACGTGAACAATCAGCCAGTATGATTTCAATACCGGAACAAGCGGTGTAATCTGTGGATCAAGTGAAGAACCTCCGTGCGCAAATCCCATCATAATAACAGCAACCATAAATCCAGCCGCAGGAATAAGTGCATTTGCGTTTCTATATAAAGCCAGACCCGCTGAAATTCCTACCCATGAAATAAAGATAATTGCTTCATATCCGTTGCTCCAAGGGGCGTGGCCTGAAATATACCATCTGGCTACCAATCCTAAGAAATGTAAAACATAACCGATTGAACCCAGTACAATAATGACTTTAATTATCTTTTTTAAAAGTTTGTTAGGTTTAAATAATTCCACAAAACCTAAAATAAGTAGTAATCCTCCTATGATCGTGTAGAAGATTAGAAGCTTGAAGTTCAAATTAACTTCATTCATGAAAACTTCCAGGTCAACTTTTGACTTTGAAGGGACAACATTTTTACCCCACTTCTGCTGATATTCTGAAAGTTTAGCCAGTTCCGTATCTGCTTTACTCCAGTTTCCTGATTTCTGAGCCTGAAGTACTTCTGCAAAATACGGTCCCATAACCTGCTGAGATTCCATATCCGGTTCCATTTTCTGGTCCAGCCATGAATGCCATGTATGGTTGGCATCATTTTTCACAGGAACAATTCTCATAAACTGACCACTGAAAAATTCATTAAAAATCTGTACTCTTTCGTTTACTTTGATGACTTGTTTATCGTATTCAGTCTGTTCTGCCGGTTTTTTACGAAAAGCGGTATTATAGTCATCTTCTAATATATAGGTCAAATTTCCATTGGCATCTGCCGGGAAAAGATTCATCAGAGAAGTAAGCCCATCCTCATTCGCTTTTGTTTTCTTCAGTAAACCAGTCCCTCCTTTGGCTTCAACTGTAATCATTGGAACCATTGTCCAGCTTGGAGTATCCGTATTAACTGATAAGAACCATTGGTTTGCAGTAAGAGATTTACCGTCTGTCCCTCTGAATGCATCTTTTTTATAAAGTTTTCTTAAAACATCAAGAGCCTGTGTATTGATGGGAACAATTCTACCTTCAAAGTTTTGAACCAAAAGATATCCGAACTTGTCTGCATGCTCTTTACTTATTTTATTTCTGGCAATGATCTCATCTGCAGTGATCATTCTCATTTTGCTTAATGGAGCAGCCAGAGAGTTCTGTTTTGGAGCAGCACCATCAAGCGGTTGGGCAGACGGAGCCGGTGCGTGAGTATGTCCGTCACCTTCTACGTGTACATGTTCTCTGCTTCCGTCGGTTGTTCCGTGTGTTTCAATTTTCTGTGCGTTTAATCCTAAACTTAATAGTACTAAAAGTACTGCTGCTGCTTTCTTTTTGTTAACATCGGTCAGCATTTTATTTAATTTCCAGAAGTGAGTTCCCTTCCAGAAGAAGATTACAAACATTCCCAGGAACAGAAGTCCATATCCGATATAAGAAATAAGTGTTCCCCAGAAGTCGTGGTTCACAGAAAGTACAGTTCCCATTCTGTCCGGATCAAAACTTGACTGGAAGAAACGGTATCCTTTATGGTTAAGAACGTGATTCATGTAAATTTTATAGGGTGTTTCTTTTCCTTCGTCAATGATTTTTACGTGGCTTTCGTAAGCACTCGGAGAGCTACTTCCCGGATAAGTTTCCATAACGAAGTCGTCCAGTTTCAATGCAAATGGAGTGGTATATACTTTAGGTCCGAAACCTACCATAATATTAAGCCCGTCCATGGTTACCTGTTTGTAAGCGTTCGGGTTTCCTTTTTCTACGGAAAGATCAACCATTTGCTTGGTTTTTGGCCCCTGGAGTTCTATTCTCATTACATCCGGCACCATGGCATCTTTCTTTTTATCGCCTTCAAAAGCCATCAGCCTTCCTTTTTTAAGACCTTCAGGTACAACCAGTTTCAACTCGTTGATGGTATATAAACTTCTCAATACCAAAGGCTGGAACTCATCCTTCTTGGTGCTTCCTGTAGCCTGTGTTGCCATGGTCATAAAGGCAGCGTCAACAGGTGTTTTGATGAATATTTTCCCATCTTCTTTTTTAAATTCCACCGCTCCTTCGATCGCTCTGTTGAACGTTACCAAAGTTCCGTTGATAGATTTTGTTTCTCCCGATTTGATATAAATATTCTGTCTTCCGGTAGTTCCCGTAGAAACAAGATGTAGATATTCTGCCCCATTGGGCTCAGCAATTAAACTGTCTTTTTTTCTCTGGATATAATCTTTTGTGAAAACCTTTACTTCTTTTCCGTGGAAATCATAGGTTGCTTTAAAGTCTTTATGCAGAGGAGACATTAAATAAGGAACATCCTTATAGTTAAGAACATCGCCTTTCTCCTCGATCTGGATCTTAAAGAAATTTTTATCGGTCACAATCTCGTTGGAAGTCTCTCCTTCCCGGATGTGCATTGTGCCTTCAAAACTGATGTATCTTGTAATTGCACCCCCTATAAAAATAAGTATAAAGGCAAGGTGAAAGACCAGAACCGGCCATTTTTCTCTTTTCCACAGTCGATATCTTGCGATATTTCCTACGAAGTTGAGAATGAGCAGAAACATGATTAATTCAAACCATTTTGCTTCATAAATTAAAGCTTTAGCTGTAGGAGTGCCATAATCGTTTTCTAAAAACGTTGCATAAGCCATCGCAAATGCATACACCAGTAACAGCACAGCCATTGTTCTGGTTGAGATAAGAATATCTTGGAGCTTCTTCATGATTTATTTTACTTGACATGCAAAAATAAGGATGATAAACAACAAAGAGGATAAAAAAAGCTGTTTTTTGTCACTTTGAAGCCTATTTGCGTTATTTTGAACCATTCTTAATAACCATAAAATCATTAACGAAAATTCAATTTTTAAAATCATAAAGTTCAAGATGCAATATACCTATCCGTATTATTGAGATCTTCTATTTATTCAGCTGTACTTATTGTACAAAAAGGAGCAGTCATATTTTCTCAACGATCATCATGCACAACATAACAATCTAATAAACAAAGCTATAAATCAATCAAATTTCTTTTTTAGCCATGGACATTAAAGAATGTTACTTCCCCAAAGAAATCTTTTTTCTGATTTTGCTAAGAAACTCATGGGTAATTCCTAAATACGAAGCAACCTGCTGTTGGGTAATCCTCTGCTCCAGTCCGGGATATTTATCTAAAAACTCAAGATATCTCTTATCTGCCGTTTTGCCAGTCAAAGAAAGAATTCTTCTCTGTAAAGCAACCGACGACTGCTGATTCATGATCCTGAAAAGCTTTTCAATCTTAGGCATGTCATTATAAAGCATCTCTTTGTCTTTTTTAGAAATCATAAAGACATCAGAATTTTCGAGAGCTTCTATATTAAGTATGCTTGAAACATTATTGATGAGACTGTCGATATCCGTGATCCACCAACCTTCTACTGCAAAATACAAAGTCTGTTCGGAACCGCTTTCATTAAGATAAAAAACTTTAAAACAGCCATTCAGCACCAATCCTTCGAAAAGACAATAATCCCCTTCTCTGAGAACAGTCTCTTTTCTTTTAAAGGACTTAAGCATGAATAATGAACTAAACTGCTCAAACTCTTCATCGGAGAGTTGAATGTGCCTGCTGATATTTTTATAAAGAAGATCAAACATTTCTGATATACTTATTCAGCATAAAGATACCCTTAATATGGATATCTTTATCAATCTGATTGTGGTGTGAGTCTATTTTCCTTGTAGAAATTCTCTCGTATTTACAATCTCTGCATACAGACTCCCTAAAGCAGATATTCCTGCCAGAAAAGATCTCTGTACCTCCGCAGCTTTTACAATTTCTCCGTTAAGCTCTCTGTCTCTTGTTGCTGTAGCATCTCCAATAATTGTATTATTAAATCCAAGATCAAAAGCAGCTCTTGTTGTTGAGTCCACACACACATCCGTCATCATTCCTGTAATAACAAGACTTTCAATTTTCTCCTTCTGTAAATAGGTTAACAGGTCTGTTTCGCGGAAACTATTCGGAAAATGTTTGACAATTACTTTTTCATTGCTTTTTGGCGCAACCAAAGTGTTTATCTCCACTCCATAGGTATTTGGGAGGAAAAAGTCTGCTCCTTCATTTATTGCAATATGTTTGATATGAACAACCGGAAGATTGTTCTCTCTGAAATAAGCGAGGATCTTTTGTGAATTACTGCCTGCCTGTTGTGCTCCGGCAAGTTCCATTTTTCCCGAAGGAAAATAATCATTCTGTACATCGATAATTAATAAGGCTGTTTTTTCCATGTTTCTTTTTTGTTGTGCATTGATTGTTACCAGTGAAATTAAAGTCAGGCATAAAGCCAGAACACTCTTGAAGGGATTTTTCATTTTTTTTTACATTTTTTAACTTTATGGAACAAAATTAGTGGAGCTGTAGTTACTAACATTTGAACTAGTTCAAAAAACACCTGTTGTATTACATTTCAATCAAAAAAATTATCAGAAAAACCAGGTATAATTTTAAAAAATAAACCTAAATTACACTATCTTTCAAATAAAAAAAGATTCTATTAATGTTGAAAAAACATTAAATTTGCCCACATTGATATTATGGATAAAAAGACACAGACAAAACCGACGGAATCGCCTGATAAAGGCAAAATATTATCTAAGCCCCGTATATTTTTCGGGCTTACCTTTATACTTTTTTCTGTTGTTCTCGCATTTTCGTTCATCTCTTATTTGATGAATTGGAAAGCAGACCAGAGCCAGGCAGGAACAATGACCGATAAAGCTATAAAATCTTCAAATATATTTGGAAAGGTCGGCGACTGGCTGGGCAACATTTTCATATTTGAAAGCATAGGAATTGCCTCATTTATTATTGCCTTTTTATTTTTGGTTGTGGGAACCCTTATCCTTAAAAAAAGAACTTTCAAGCCATGGAAGACCATCGGGCATTCTTTGTTTTTCATTTGCTGGCTTCCTATTTTTATGGGTGCAGTAACTAAAGGACAGGGTGTTTTAGGAGGTGTTTACGGGTATCAGATCATGGATTATCTTAATGCTATTATTGGATCTGTAGGGCTTTGGGTAGTTCTCGCTGCCAGCATTCTTTTATATTTTATTTTGGAATTCAATCTGCGTCCAAGTTCTATTAAAGCGAAACTGAACAAGATTAATGACAATACAATCGGCAAAGTAAAATCCATGATGCCAAGCTCAGAGGAAAACTTTGACGCAGATGTGGAACTTGAAGAAGAAGCTGAAGAAACAGCACCCAATGTCACTGTTACGGAGGTTACCAATAAAACAAAAACGAAACAACCTGAACCGGTAAGTGTTCCTAAAGGATTTCCTGAAATTCAGCCGGCAACAGATATAGAAACTATTGTGACTCCCAACCATACTTCTTTTGAAGAGGAAGAAAAACCAATCAGTCTGAATCTGAATACCAAACCTTCTGTTCCTACTTCAACTCCGGAACAGGCGTTTGATATAAGTCCGGTAAGCCCGGCAATTACCCCGGTGGCTCCAACTCCGCCAGTGCCTCAGGATAATATTAAATTCAATGTAGAGGTAGCACCAGTAATAGATGTCCTGGACGAGTCGGACAGAAAATCTAAGGAGTTGGTAGAAAAACATGGCCTTTACGATCACAAACTTGATCTTGCAGGATTCCAGATGCCAACAGTAGAATTGCTTACCGATTATGGTAATGAAGAAATCTCGATCAACAAGGAAGAATTAGAAGAAAATAAAAATAAAATTGTAGGGCTCTTAAAAAACTTCAACGTAGGTATTTCTGAGATCAAGGCAACCATTGGCCCAACCGTTACTTTGTACGAAATAGTTCCTGAAGCAGGAATCAGGGTTTCTGCTATTAAAAAACTTCAGGACGATATTGCTTTGAATCTTTCAGCACTTGGAATCAGGATCATTGCACCGATGCCGGGGAAAGGAACCATCGGAATTGAAGTTCCAAGAAAAAATCCTACCATGGTTTCCATGCGTTCTGTGATCGCTTCTCATAAATTCCAGAATACCGATATGGATCTTCCTGTGGTTTTCGGTAAAACTATTTCCAACGAGGTCTTTATGGCTGACTTGGCAAAAATGCCTCACTTACTAATGGCAGGAGCAACAGGACAGGGTAAATCCGTAGGGATCAATGCCATTCTTACTTCCCTACTGTACAAAAAACACCCAAGCGAACTGAAATTCGTTATGGTGGATCCTAAGAAGGTAGAACTTTCACTGTATTCAAAAATTGAAAGACATTATCTTGCGAAACTTCCGGATGCTGAAGAAGCAATCATTACAGACACCAACAAGGTGATCAACACCCTGAACTCTCTTTGTATAGAAATGGATACAAGGTATGATCTTCTTAAAAATGCCTTCTGTAAAAACTTAAAAGAATACAACAAAAAGTTTACTGAAAGAAAATTAAATCCTGAGAACGGCCACCGTTTTCTACCCTATATCGTCCTTGTCGTAGACGAGTTTGCAGATCTTATTATGACTGCAGGAAAAGAAGTTGAACTTCCGATTGCCAGACTGGCACAGCTTGCGAGAGCGGTAGGTATCCACCTGATCGTTGCTACACAGAGACCTTCCGTGAATGTAATTACGGGGATGATTAAAGCTAACTTTCCAGCAAGGGCTGCCTTTAGAGTAATTTCAAGTGTGGATTCAAGAACAATTCTTGATTCTCCGGGAGCTGATCAGCTGATCGGTAAGGGAGATATGCTTTACTTTAACGGAAATGAAATCTTACGACTTCAGTGTGCTTTTGTAGACACTCCGGAAGTGGAAAGACTGGCAGAATATATCGGTGAACAGAAAGGTTATGCATCTGCATTTTTACTTCCTGAATTTGTTTCTGAGGATTCTACAAGTACTGTAGGTGCTTTTGATCCCAATGAAAAGGATGCATTATTTGAAGAAGCAGCGAGAATTATTGTTTCTACACAGCAGGGATCTACTTCAATGCTGCAAAGACAGCTTAAATTGGGTTATAACAGAGCAGGAAGAATTATGGACCAGCTTGAGGCAACCGGTATTGTAGGAGGATTTAATGGTGCAAAAGCCAGAGAGGTCATTATCAGTGATCTCCATTCTTTGGAACAGTTTTTGGAAGATTTGCGTAGTTAAGGAAAAAATGCTTTATCAATTGAATCTTGAGGCATTAGAATGTTTAAAGTTTATTAAATAAGAAAATGAAAAATATTATTTCAAAAGTTATAATCGGAAGTTTTGTCATTGGTGCGGTAGGATTTGCTGACGCACAGAAAATTGACGCGAAAGCTAAAAAAATTCTCGACGACATCACAGCCAACTATAAGTCCAAAAAGAATTCTTATTTCAAGTTTTCTTTCGGAACAGGACTTAACGGACAGGTTAGCAAAACAGAACCCGGAATTTACTATTCTGCAGGAGATAAATATAAGTTGAAGATTATGGATACAGAGCAGATCTTTGATGGAAATAAGATCTACAACATCAATGCAGATGATATGGAAGTAACCGTTGCAAAACCTAATGGAAGCAGCAGTATGTTCTCCCCTATCAACTATCTGTCAACCTACAGAAACGATTACAATGTATCGTACAATGGTAAAAAGAATATAAACGGCGTTAATGCGGACTTTATCAAGTTGACACCTATAAAATCTAACGGGATACAGTTTGTTTATATTTTTGTAGACTCAGCGAAAAAGCAGATGGTAAAACTTGAACAGCACGGAAACAACAAAGATGTAGCGGTAATTGCCATCAAAGAATACAAGGAAAATCAAGATCTGGATCCCAATATGTTTGTTTTTGACAAGAATAAGTTTAAAAATTATGTGATCACAGAACTCTAAAAGTAAAAAGTAATAAAAATTATACAAGCCACAAGTAAACTTTGTGGCTTTTTGATTAATTTTGGCGCATGTTAAAAATACTAGACCGATATATTATAAAAACCTTCTTTGGACCGTTTTTCTTTATATTCAGCGTTTTGTTTTTCATCTTTATTGTAAACATTATCTGGGTTCAGCTGGGGCAGTTCATGGGAAAAGGATTAAGCTACTGGCAAATCCTCAAACTTCTTTTTTACCTGGGGGTAAGTGTTGTGAGTCTTGTACTTCCGCTTACAATCCTGTTGGCGAGTATTATGTCTTTCGGTGAATTTGGAGAACGGTATGAGCTTGCAGCGATGAAAGCAGCGGGAATCTCCCTGACCAGAGTAATGGCTCCTCTTTTGGGAGTGGCAACCATACTCGCAGTCATGCTGTTCTTCTTCTCTAATAATATCATTCCTGACTTCCAAAAGAAAGCAAAAAATATGCTTTTCAATATTGCACAGACCAAACCTGCACTCAATTTTACACAGGGGCAGTTCATTGATCAGCTTCCGGGATACATGATTAAGTTTGATAAAATCTACGGTGAGAATGGAGAAAATATTGAAGGGGTTTTTATACACAAAAAAGCAAGCACCTACGAAAATCAGCAGTCAGTTGTAGCAGCAAAAGGAAAATTCCTACCTGCTGCCAATAAGAATTTCCTGAAACTGGAACTTTATAACGGCTATGTATTTGAAGACGATTTTGCGGGCAAAGGTGAAAATGCAAGACTTAAACAGCCGGACCAGGTCATTAAATTTGACACTCTGGTATCACATTTTGACATCAGTGAAATCATTAACAAAGGTATTGAGAAAGAGCAGATCACAGATGACTACCGTTTTCAAACATATGGACAGCTTAATGAAACAGTAGCTAAAAGTAAAAAGGAAAATGAGGCTTTCTTTTCCAATATCAGTGCTGATGTTCTTAGCCAAACGAATTCTGTGGTAAGCTATATGGATAAAAACAAATCCAAAGTAATAGCCAAGCAGCAAGTAAAACTGGATACTTTAAAGGGGGACAAAAAACTGGAAATCCTTTATAATTCCTACAACAGACTTGAAAATCTTAAAACAACAAGCACAGGAAAGAAGGCAGAATTCAGTTCTAATATTAAATACTTCAGTAAAGTAGTTATTTATCAGCAGAGAATCCTTTCCTATTCTGTAACATGCATCATCTTCTTCCTGATCGGAGCCAGTTTAGGATCGATCATCAGAAAAGGAGGAATGGGACTTCCGGTGATTATTGCCATCATCATTTTTATTGTTTTCTACGTAATGAATCTTGGTATTGAAAACATTTCTTGGGGTGGAGGAATGAGCCCTTATCTGGCAGCATGGCTTCCTAATCTTATCCTTTTGCCTTTTGGAATATGGATGACTTATAAAGCACTGACAGACTCCCAGCTTTTTGATGCTGAAAAGTACAAAGCGCTGTTTAAACCCATCACAAAGAGGTTCTCAAAAACCAAAGAACACAAGAGGTATCAATAAGTTTGAGTAAAGACTGAATAATTTAAATATGATAATTAACCCGGAAAATTCCGGGTTTATTTGTTTTAAAGCTGGTAGTATACAATCTGTTTTACCGTAAGGGATAAAAACCTATATTTACAAAAATTGTTAAAAACGATAATTAAATGAAGAAAGTACTACTATTTAGCTTGTTTACATTCCTATCTTTCAACGCCTATGCACAGGATGGCAACAGTGATTATGAATTGAGAACCGATGAAAAATACGGTTATATTGTTGATAAAAGCGGAAAAAAGATTGAAGGAATTGTAAGACTTAACGGCGATGCCATGAACCCGTGGAGCAATCAGAAAAAAGTAAAGTTCGTTGCGGTATCTGACATTGATAAGTCTAAGAAAAAACAGAAATTCAAAACTCTTGATCCTGATGACATTAAGGAATATGTAGCCTATGATGAAAACAACGAAGAAAGGCATTTTGAAATGATCAAATACACCAATACCAAAGAAGGATTCAATACAGCAACAGGAGGTTTAAGCGGCAATATAAAAGCTTTTAATAATCTAACGAAAAGCACTCAATTCGCAGAAGTGGTAAAAGACGGTAAGATCAAAGTATATAAACTATATGGCTACCCTACTACATTTTCTGCAGGAGGCCAGATCGAGGTAGCTGAAAAAGAAACGGCAAGAATGAGAAATTCGCCATCTTATATTTACTCTAAAAAAGGAGGTAAGATCGAAGAACTGACTTTGGCAAAAGCTAAAATAATCATCGCAGACTGCAGCTATGCAAAAGGTAAACTGACAAGCGGCTCATATGCGTCACTTAAAAACGACGAGAAAAAGAGATCAGGACTTGGAAAACTGATCAAAAGCCAGATCGATGACGTGATGTCAAATGTTCCGGAAATTGTGGAAGAGGTTATCACCGACTACAACGAAAACTGTAAATAGATTTCATTGATATAATAGAAAAAAGATTCAGAATTTCTGAATCTTTTTTCTATTTTGGACACCTGTTTTTACAGGAAGACTGTTCTGCCTTTTACACTTTTATTCTTCTTTTAAAATACAGGTAGCCTCTATCGTTTTAGTCAATTATTATACATCAAAATAAGTTAGGATATGAAAACAATACTATTCTCAGCAGTTCTTATTTTTATACTTTCATGTAAAAGTGATCAGGATAAAGCCAGTCATAACTCATCTGTTTTCACAGACAGCCTGAAAGATTCAGTGCAGACCAAAAGTACCGTAGATCCAATCGATGAAATTAAAAAAGAATACAACCGTCTTCAGACACAACTGAAGGCAAAAAAGCTTAACACAACTGGTTTTACCTACAACTGCAATGACGAAATAACAGGAAAGGTCACTTTTTATTCGGATAATCAAAGTATAAGAATTATTGAACATTCATATGATGAACAGAGCCATTTCGGTTCTACAGAACAATATTTTATCAAAGATGGAAATGTTTTTTTTATTTTTAAAGAAGATACAGGATGGAACTTTGATGGAGGGACACCGGAAAAACCGATCACGAAAGATGATATCACCGAAAGTCGCGTGTATATCCAAAACAATAAGCCCATTAAGTGTCTGGAAAAAAAGTATTCTATAAGGTCTAATGAGACAGACAAACCTTCTCCAGACAAAATTCCAAGTAAGGAAACCCGATGCAATATAGATGAGCTTATGACAACCTATAAGTCTTTACTAAAAAACAAAGATAAAAAAGGAGAAGTAAAATGTCTGTAAATAAATCATCACATTCGGAAAGCACTAATTTCAAACCTATCTTAAAAATTTATATTTCTGAAATTGCCAATTGTCAATTCAGGAACAGAAACTCTTACCTATATTTATACTTCGATTTTAATCTTAGAAATGAAGAAAATACTAATTTATCAGATAGACTCTTTTACCACAGAAAAATTCAAAGGAAACCCCGCCGGTGTTGTCATTAATGCAGATGGACTGAGTGATGAGAATATGCAGGCAATAGCCAAAGAACTGAATAATTCAGAAACTGCTTTTATTTTTTCCTCTACAAACAACCCCGACATTGATTATACTATCCGATATTTTACACCATCCATAGAAGTCCCTTCCTGCGGACATGCCACCATAGCTGCACTTTATGCCAAAGCACTGGAGGACAATCTCAACTCCTGCATTTTACGGATCAGTACCAAAATTGGGATTCTTCCTGTCGAAGTGGAAAAAACAGATCATGACTATCAAATTACCATGACCCAGGGAGCTTTTACCTTAAGCCCGGCCTTTGGCGATATGATTACGGAACAAATACTTTCCGCATTAGGTCTTAATTTTTCCGATCTTGAAGAAAACTGCCCTGTTCAGATCGCTTCTACCGGTCATTCAAAAGTGATGATAGGTATAAAAAGCAGAAAGAAACTCAATCAACTGCATCCGGATATGATTTCCCTGATGAAGCTAAGCAATGAAATAGGATGCAATGGTTATTTCGTATTTACATTTGATTCAGATGATGAAAATATCCTTACCTATGGAAGGATGTTTGCTCCTGCCATAGGAATTGCAGAAGATCCTGTAACCGGAAATGCTAATGGTCCTCTGGGTGGATACCTGGTTCAGAATAAACTGGTAAATTATGAGAATGATTATTTTGAATTTAATGGAAGACAAGGTGAACAAATCAATCGCCCCGGAATGGTAAATGTAAAAGTAACTGTCAATAACGGGTTACCGGAACAGGTGAAGATCAAAGGAAATGCAGTGCCCATTTTCAAAACCACCTTATTATGATATAAAACAAAAGCACCTTTAAAGGTGCTTTATATATTTTGGTAAGCCTGAAAATTATACTTTCATAATTTCAGCCTCTTTGGTCTTAAGATGCTCATCACAAAGTTTCACATATTTGTCAGTAAAGCCCTGGATTTCTTCTTCCACACCTTTTACAACATCTTCAGAAACACCTTCCAGTTTCTTAAGTTCTTTCAAACCGTCCTGTCTTGCGTTTCTTACTGTTATTTTTGTATTTTCTGCTTCTACTTTAGCCTGTTTTGCCAATTCCTTTCTTCTCTCCTCTGTTAAAGGTGGAACGTTAAGGATAATATTTTCCCCGTTATTAGAAGGTGCAAAACCTAAATTTGAATTGATAATAGCTTTTTCAATAGCACCGATGGCTGTTCTGTCCCAAGGCTGAATAGAAATGGTCATCGCATCCGGCACTGAAACATTAGCTACCTGATTGATAGGAGTCGGAGCTCCGTAATATTCTACCATTACATCCTGAACCATTGACGTAGAAGCACGCCCTGCTCTAATTCTTTGAAACGCATGATCCAAGTGCTTTACAGCACCATCCATGTCTTGCTTTACAGATTCTAATATAAGATCTAATTCTTCCATTATATAGTTAAAATTTGATAAATTGCACATTTTTATAGTTGTTGATCAATAGATAATCAGAAGTGAGTAACAAGCAGGTAATTTCTAAAAATTGCTGATTTTTTTAAATCATTAAATATTTAAATCTTCAAATTACTTATCATCTTCTGTCTCTCATCTACAAATCTACTAAAGTTCCAACATTTTCTCCATCAACAATCTTCTCTAAATTACCGTCTTTATTCATATCAAATACAATGATCGGCAATTTATTTTCGTGACTTAATGTAAAGGCTGTCATATCCATTACTTTAAGATTTTTAGCATATACTTCGTCAAATGACAGAGAGTTATATTTTACAGCATTTGCATTTTTTTCCGGATCCATATCATAGATTCCATCTACTCTTGTTCCTTTTAAAATGACATCAGCTCCAATTTCGATAGCTCTCAATGTAGCTGCCGTATCTGTAGTAAAATATGGATTCCCGGTTCCTGCCCCGAAGATCACTACTCTTCCTTTTTCAAGGTGTCTTACTGCTCTTCTTTTAATGAAAGGCTCAGCCACCTTGTCCATTTCGATAGCAGACTGAAGTCTTGTTTTGATTCCAGCATCTTCCAATGCCCCCTGAAGAGCCATTCCGTTTATCACTGTTGCCAGCATTCCCATATAATCCCCCTGTACTCTATCCATTCCTTTTGCAGCTCCTGCTACACCACGGAAAATATTTCCTCCTCCAATGACAATCGCAACTTCGCAGCCTTTTTCCACTACAGTTTTAATCTCAGCAGCATATTCCTGCAGCCTTTCATTGTCTATACCATATTGTCTGTTCCCCATTAAGGCCTCGCCACTCAGTTTTAGAAGGATTCTTTTATATTTCATCTTTAATTTTTAATAAACTTTACCGGAGGAATTTTCTCCGAAATTTCACTTTGCAAATATAATCATTAAAAATATTGAAAAAAGAAAAATATTTACGTAGAAATAATGTCAGAAATATTTTGATAAGTACGAAAAAGGATTATTTTTGCATTAATTATAAATTGAATTGAAGAAAACTATCATTTTTTCATTATTTCTGTCAGGAATTGTTTCTTATGCGCAAACAGGAACAAATGTTTATCCTTTCTTAAACATCCCTGTATCTGCCCGACAGGCTGCCCTAGGTGGCGATGTAATTTCCATCAGAGATCATGATGTTTCCTTTGCTATTGCAAACCCGTCTCTCTTGAATAGAGATTCAGACAAACAGCTATCAGTGAACGCTGCAGCCTACCTTGCCGACTCTAAATATGGTACTGTTGCTTATGCCAGCGATTTCGACAACGGGCATATGGCGACAGTGAATGCCAGATACATGAGCTATGGAAGTATTCCGAGAACTGATGAAAGCGGTTCTGAAAACGGAGAATTCAAGGCTTCAGATGTGGCAATTGGAGCAGGTTACGCCTACCAGTTTGAAGAAGACTGGACCATAGGTGGAGGCATCAATTTTATCACTTCAAAAATCGACAACTATACTTCTTCCGCAGTCTCAGGGAATGCGGGAATTACCTATCATAATAAAAAGAATAAAGAAGTGCTGTCTCTTGTTATGAGAAATTTCGGTTTTCAGCTGAAATCTTTTAACGGAACCAGAGAGAATCTTCCGTTCAGGGTAGATATGGGATACACCAGAATCTTAAAAGCAATACCTCTTGCTATTACGGTTACTGCCCACGATCTTCAGAAATTCGATATTTCGTCGGAATATAATGTCAACGGACAGGAAGTCAATTTTGGCAGAAAACTGGCAGACCACTTTTCAATCGGAGCAGAACTTTTTCCAGAAAAAGCATTCAATATCAGATTGGGTTATAATGCAAAGAGAGGAAATGAGCTTGCTGTGGCAGACCAGAGAAATTTCTCGGGCCTTTCAGGAGGATTTGGAATTAAGCTGAGAAGATTCCGTATAGACTACGCTCACGTCCGTTATCATAACTCTTCCAATGTGAACCAGATAGGTGTTTCTATGGACCTGAGCAGTCATGCAGGAGAGTAATTCAAAATAAAGAATCTTTAGAATAATAAATATTTTTTTCTGCGTTGTCTTGATTTTTTAAAAAAATTCTTGAAATTTGCGGTATGAAAAAACCTGTAATAGCTATCGATGGGTACTCGTCTACCGGAAAAAGTTCAATTTCTAAAGTCATTGCCGATAAACTGGGTCTTATACATCTGGATACCGGTGCGCTTTACAGGGGGGTAACATGGTTTGCATTACAAAACTGTATAGATGAGAATGGTTCTATAGATCTTCAGAAACTTTTCTCTTCCCTGGACCAGATTGAACTTGAATTCAGAAATAATGACGGTGAGCTCATTCTTTACCTCAATCATATTGATATTTCCAAACAAATCCGAACCAATGAAGTTTCCGACAATGTAAGTATTGTTGCCAAACAGAAAGAAGTAAGAGACTTCCTCCTCCATTCACAGCGTTCACTGGCAGAAAAAGGTGGCATTATTATGGACGGACGTGACATAGGGACAGTAGTTCTGCCAAATGCGGACTATAAATTTTTTCTGACAGCAAGTATTGATGAAAGAACCAACAGAAGGTATTTTGAATTGGAAAGCTTAGGAATTCAGGCCGAGAGAGAGCAGGTAAAGAAAAACCTGATCGTTCGTGATAAGATCGACAGCGAAAGGGAGATAGCTCCTTTGAAGCAGGCTGAAGACGCTATTGTTATTGACAATACGAACCTTACAAAAGACGGAACAATAGATCTGATTTTATCTCATATCAAAAATATTTAACACTTTTTAATAGGCACACTCCCTCCTTTGGTATACAAATTGTACATTTCATGCTAGTAAAAACTAATATTTATTAACTATTAAAAAAGCTAAAAATGTCTAAAAACGGAAAAAATACAGCAGGTATATTGGCAGGACTTCTTGCAGGTGCTGCAGCAGGTGTAATCTTAGGAATGCTTTATGCGCCAGAAGAAGGTAAAGAAACTAGAAAAAAAATCAAAGATAAAGCAGACGACCTAAAGGACCAGGCTAAAAACAAATATGGCGAGGTATCTGAAAAAGTAAAAGATCAATACAGTAATATATCTTCTACTTTTAAAGAAACAGCCAACAGTGTAGCCCATACGGTAAAAGACGGATATGATAAATACAAGGATCAAATCGTTTCTAAAACTGCAGACGTAGTAAAGGATGTAGAAGCAGAACTGAACGATCTTAAAAAATAAAATAGTTTATTTTTTGAGTAAATTATGGGAAGGAACTTTTTGCACGAAAGTTCCTTTTTTTGTAACTTTAAAAAAAAACAATGATAGAGACTATTAAAGAATATGCATCGAAGAGAATAGACCTTCTGAAAATAGAAGCTACTGAAAAATCCTCTCTTTCTGCAGGGCTCATTACCTACTTTGTAGTGCTGCTAGTTGCTTTTACTTTTTTTATTATCCTTTTTAATTTTGGAATGGCATTTCTGATCGGCAAGGCACTTGACAATACATCTTACGGATTCTTAATTGTTGCCGGATTTTATGTCATAGTAATGGCACTTATTGTTGCTTTTAAAAATAAGCTTGTCAATATGGTCGCAGATCAGGTTATTAAATTTTTAAATCATTAAACTATGGGCAGAAAATACGAAAGCATTGAAGAACTGAGAAGAAAGAAAAAACTGCTCCAGGGTGAGATTAATGACCTTGAAAATCTGCTTACCTTTAAAAATACAAAAGAAAGCCTCAGCGCATTTACAAATGGACTGACAGACCAGTACCTACAGGAAAAAGTAGATCAGGACGGCGATGAAAAAGTAGTTCTCCGAAAAGATGTTATCGCCAGACACCTTACCTCTGAAGTAAAGGATATGTTCATTAATAAACAAACCGCAGTAGGAATTGCAAGCAGTGCATTGGGTGGTAATGTTGCGGACAGCCTCATTAAGTTGGGGATCACCGCAGTAGTTGGAAATTACGCTAAAAATAACATGAAAAGCTCAAACTGGAAGAAAAAACTTTTGGGTGCTGCTATGATCTACCTCGCTCCTATTGCTCTGAAATATGTCAGAAAGAAACTGGAAGTCTACCAGAAAAACAAAAGTGTTTCGAGCCTTGAACAATTGATATAGAAATTTGTAAGATTTCAGATATCAGATTTTAGATGTTAAAATGGTGATCGGTTTATCACACCTTATTTAGAATCTAAAATCTGATATTTAAGTTAAATGTATGAATCTGAAATATGATATCTACTTCCTAAACAATTGTCCCAAAATAATTCCCGCCGCCATAGAAACATTAAGGCTTTCTGTAGATTGGGATCTTCCGAATCTTGGAATGGTGATGCATTGATTTAGGAGTTTTTCTGTTTCCGCACGCATTCCGTTCCCTTCATTACCTAGAATCAAATTGATTTTTTCAGGTCTTTCAAAAGTATAAATATTTTCTCCTTCCATATCAGTTCCGACATTGACATTCTCCGTTTTCGAAAGATATTCTGTGAGATCTGTATAAAAAATATTCACTCTGGTGAAAGAGCCCATGGTGGCCTGTATCACTTTTGGATTATAAACATCTACCGTATCTTCACTGCAAATGATCTGTTCTATTCCGAACCAGTCTGCCAAACGGATGATAGTTCCCAAATTACCGGGATCCTGTAATCCGTCCAGAATCAACTGAACATTCTTATCTTCCCTCTTTTCTTCTTCAGGCAGATAACAAACTGCTACCGAATCTTTAGGCGTTTTAAGAAAGCTGATTTTTTTCAGCTCATTTTCAGTGATCTGGATAACAGGTACATCTGTCCGGTCCAGTTTTTGCGGATCGGTAGAAAATATTTCTTTAACTTTAAAGTTAGATTCAGGAAGTTCACTAATGATTTTATTACCTTCAACCAAAAACAAATTGTATTTTTGCCTGAACTTCTTTTTATCTAAAGACTGTAAAATTTTTATTGTATGAGCTGTAAGCATTATAAGAATTCTCCTCAAAAATATTATAAAATTATCTCATTTGCAACATTTGTTGGTCTCCTTTATGCCTGCAGTACAACAAAAAAAGTTCCGGACGGTGAATATCTGCTTACTAAGAATACTTTTGAGTTCGAAGATAAAAGAGAATCCATCGATGATGAACTGAAAGATTACGTACAGCAGAAGCCCAATAAAAAGCAGCTTTTATTCATGCCACTGAGTTTAGGATTTTATAATATGGCCAATCCTAAGTATGATACTTTACTCAATGAATACATGACCTATCCTGATGAAATGAGAAATCAGAAGCTAAGAGATTCTCTTTTCCTTAAATACAATATGAAGAACAGTGTCGGAAAAACACTATTTCTGGACCGTCTGCTTCACAGCTGGGGAACGCCACCGGTAATCCTGGATCAGACCAGAAGTGAAAAAAGCACGGAATCAATTGAAAAAAGACTGATATACAGAGGATTCTGGAATGCCGACGTCCATATCAAACACTCTATTGATTCCGCATCTAAAAAAGCAGCTGTTAATTATTTTATCAGACATAACGATCCTACTTACATCAAGGACTACTACTATAATATTACTGACCCTACCGTAAAAGGCCTTTACTGGCAAAAGCTTGACAAAAGCCTTATAAGATCCGGGCAGAGACTTGACCAGACCGTTCTTGAAAAAGAAGTAACAAGAATTACCGATCTGATGCGGGAAAACGGATATTACAGATTCAACAGCTCCAATGAAGAAGTCTATTTTGTAGCAGATTCACTGAAAAGCAAAAAACAGATTCCTCTTACACTGGAAATTCATAAAGATTCTGCAGATCATCCTTATAAAGTGGCTACCATAGGAAATATTGACGTTGCAATTGTCAATGAAGCGGGTGATTTTCCCAAAAACACCATCAAGGACAGTTTAAGAAGAATCAGGTTCCATAAAATGGACAATAGTTATAAAACGTCTTCCCTATGGAGAGCGGTTATTGTAGACAGCAAGAAAGTTTATGACCAAAAGAATCTTGACCTTACAAAAAGAAATTTCATCGCCATGAATAACTTCAGCATTCTGAAGGCCAGAGATTCTTTAAGAAGAGGTGGAGGCACTTCACCTAACGACAGTATTGTAGATGTTCTTTATGTATTGAAACCTCTTCCTAAATATGAACTTAAACTTGGAACGGATATCAATTACTCTCAGCTCCTGAACCTTGGGGTATCCCCTTCTGTAGACCTTACGACCAGGAACATTTTCAAAGGAGCAGAAAACCTTTCAACGAGCATTTCCGGAACATTCGGTTCCATAAGAAGTACGAAAAATATTGATAAGAAAGATCTCGCATATGAAATTTCAGCGCAGGCCTCTCTTAATTTCCCGAGACTTCTTCTGCCGTTCGATTATTATAAACTTCTTCCCAAAAGATATACACCGACCTCCTCCATTCTTTTGGGAGCATCGGTACAGAATAATATAGGTTTGGGAAGGGTTAACTTTAATACCGGCTTGAATTATCAGGCCAATGTTAATGATCAGGTATCACACAGACTTACCCTTTTCAACACTCAGGTCAGTCTTACGAAAAATAAAGATGCTTATTATAGCTATTTTGCCAATGACGAGATTATAAGAGACAATACGTTTAACAACTATTTTGCCTACAGTAAGAATATCCCAGATATTGCCAATATTGAAGACCAGTTCCGTTCAGGACAAGTAAGTATTGACTATGTTTCAAAACAGATCGTTAATGACATCAATTATCCGGGGACACTTAACCAGAAAGGACAAGACCTTCTGACAGCATTCAAAGGAACTCTTGTGAATAAAGACAGACAGACACAGGATGTGATTATCTCGTCTATGATCTATAATTTTGTTTATAATGAGATTGGCAAAAAAGATTATCCCAACGCCTTTTATTTTAACGGAAAGGTAGAGCTCGCGGGAAATATCCTTAGTCTATTCAATCAAAAAAGAGATGCAGGAGGTGTTTTCGCAAGCCCACAGCGAACCATCTTCGGAATTCCTTATGCTCAATTTGTAAAATTTGACATTGACACCAGGAAATATTTTAAATTCAATGGCAATCAGACGCTGGTTTTACGTCAGTTTATCGGAGTGGGTATTCCTTATGGAAACTCTAAAGACATGCCTGTTATCAAGTCTTACTTCAACGGTGGATCCAATGACATCAGAGCATGGGTTGCATTTGGAGGACTGGGCCCTTCAGATTCTCAGGTCGATGAAAGAGTACGTACCTATATGACCAACAACTTAAAGCTGACCACGAATATAGAATACAGGGTTCCGTTTAATGAAATGTATGAAGGTGCTGTATTTACCGATATCGGAAATACCTGGAGTATTAGAAAACCCGGCGAAAACAACAGTTATGGAGATGAGTTTAAATTCAATAAATTCTTAGGGCAAATGGGAATCGGAAGTGGAATTGGTTTGAGAGTGAACATTGCTTATATCACGTTCAGACTTGATTTAGCTTATAAAATCTATGATCCAAATAAACCTGAAGGTGAACGATGGAGATTTAAACACTTCCAGCCCTTCAAACCTACACCGAATATTGCATTCGGATATCCTTTCTAGTCCGGAGAAATCCCCAATATGAAATAGACTACAGCAATCACTCTGGCGAGAACTTCCCTGGCTTGATTCCTGTAGTAGCTTTCGGGTTTTGTGACATCCTGAGCATCAAATCCAAGAGCATTCATATTATTGTTTCTCGCAAAAAATAATGCACGAAGATTATGAAAACCCTGTGAAACAATAATTACATCTTTCTTTTTGTAGATATCTTTACATCGCAGGATGCTTTTATAGGTATTAAATCCTTTCGGATCCTCAATAATAATATGTCCCGGAACTCCTTCCTCATTGACAAGGTAATTCTTCATTGCTGCCGGTTCGTTATAGCCTCTGCTTTTCTCTCCGCTTACAATAATTTTTTTGATTTTCCCATGATGGTATAAAAGTGCCGCGGCGTCCATTCTTTTTGTAAAATAGGGATTGGAAAGGCCCGATCTCATCTTTGGAGAAGTTCCCAGAACCAGAGCAATTTCGCGGGGTGGAATTTTCGAAATCTTGGTATAGGTACGTCCGTTCGTAAGCCCGAAAACCCAGGCATTACACAGACATATCATCAGAATTCCTATTTCTATTGATATAAAACTTAAGTTAAATATGTTCTTAATAATTCTCAACTAAGGTCAAAGTTAAGCTTTATTTTCTTACTTTTTATAATGGACATACATGCTAATATTTTTCCCTGTGCCTCCTCTTTTTCTGTCAGATACTCATTTTCAAGAAGCTCTACCTCTCCTTCTTCCAGATAACACTCACAACTTCCGCAGATTCCTGATTTGCATGAATAAGGCACTGGAAATTTCTGAATAAGAAGCTGCTGAAGAATCCGTTCTTTATTATCAGGAAGAAATGTTTCATATTCTTTTCCAAATATCTTAAACCCCACTTCCACATTTTCTATAAGAGGAAATTCTTTTTCTATTGGATAAATATCGTCATTATATTCTTCAAAAAGTTCAAAATGAATATTCTTTTTCGGAATACCGTGATGATAGCAAGCATTGGCCAGCGATTTGATCATTTCTCCTTTACCACAAATCAGCACTTCATCTACTGCATCCCAGATCGTAGATTCCTCATCAGTATCATCCAAATGAAGAATCTGGTTGATGATCAGATTCAGTTTTTTTTCATCCAGTCTCCCATAAAAAAACTGGTCTGCTGTTTTTTCTTTTGAAAAAAAATAAAAGATCTGAAGTCTGTCACCGTACCGTTTTGCAAGGGTATCCAGTTGTTCCCTGTAAATAAGTTCATCTGAACTTTTATTACCAAAAAACAAAAACAGTCTGGTGCGCGGTTCCGTGTGTAATATATTTTTAAAGTGGCTTAGAACAGGAGTTATACCTATACCTGCAGCAAAAGCAACAATCGTCCTAAATTCACTGGGTTTGGAAACCAGGGTAAATCTTCCCGAAGGCTCTCCCACCATAAGTTCATCTCCAACATTATAATTTCTGAACAGCTCTGCAGTGGCTCCCTCAGAGGAATTCACTTTGATTCCAAGACAGATTTTCTTCTCATATGGAGCAGAAGTCATCGAATAATCGTTAATGACATCCTGGCCGTGAGCTGAAAATTTAATGCTTACAAACTGCCCTGCTTCAAACTTGAAATTCTCCTGCAAATTCCCGGGAATATCGAATTCCAGAGAAAAAGTATTTTTGGTCAGTTGTTCCTTTTTCGCTATTTTTAACGGATGAAACTGTATAAGTTTCCCTTTATAGATTTGTTGTTCCATACTTCAATTCAAAAATAGTCAAAAAATAATTTATGAAGAAGATAATTTTATCCACGCTTATTCTTACCGCTCTTTATTCTTGTAAAAAAGATGGCGAGAAGACGCAGGACACTGCCGTAACAGATTCGGTTTCTGTAACGGAAAATAAGACTTCTGCTGCAGATACCCATACCTCCAGGGAACTTTCTCCGGAAGACCTCGGAAAGTTTTTAGCTCAAAAGAATGACACCTTATATGTTACCAATTTTTTCGCAACATGGTGCGGACCGTGTATGAGAGAAATTCCTCATTTCAAAAATAAAATGGAAGAGCTTAAAGGTAAACCTGTAAAATTTACTTTTATCAATCTTGATGATAAATCTGAGTGGGAAAGTTCTGTGAAAAGATTTGCACAGGAGAATAACCTTGCTTCCAATATCATTCTTTTAGATGGACAGAAATTAGATCCAACTTTTTTCACCAGCAATTTTAAGCAGTGGAACGGTGGTTCAATTCCTTTTACGTATTTAAGAAAAGGTGATAAAACTGATGAATATTTAGGAATGATGACAGAAGAAGTATTGAACTCTAAAGTCGAAGCTTTTTTAAAATAAACATCCAGATTCTTTCTGAATAATGTCAAAAAAATTCAAGATCCTGTGTTTACTGCTGACAGCCGCTATTATATTGACTGCGGTCATCAATCTGAACACAGGATTTTTAAGTTTAAATCTCCAGGACTTTTTTCAGGATTCTGCCCAAAGCCAAATCGCTGAAATTCGTATCAATAGGGTTCTCGTTATGCTTTTGGCTGGAATTTCAATTCCAACTTCAGGCTTCCTGATGCAGGAATATTTTCAAAATCCGCTGGCTGGTCCTGATATCCTCGGAATCACATCTGTAGCCAGTTTATCAGTAGCATTTTACATTTTCTTTTCCCACGATTTTCTGATTCCTGAGTTTCTGCAAAACAGTTTTCTCAGCCTTTCAGCGATTGCCGGAAGTCTCGTGCTAATGATGGTTTTGCTTTCTATGTCTAATAAATTTCAGGACAAATCCTATCTTATTATATTTGGATTCCTTGTTTCCGCATTTGCCGGGGCTATAGTGTCTTTGCTGCAGTTCTACGCAGAAAACCAGAGTCTCAAAAACTATATTTTATGGTCTTTCGGTGCTAACAATATGGTCACCAGAAACCAAATCTATGTGTTGTCCATTTTAGTTCTGATCGGAATGTTTTTCTGTTTTAAAACGATCAAACCGTTGATCGGAAATTCATTGGGAACCTCTTATGCTCAAAGCTTAGGAGTCAATCTTAATCAGCTTAAGATCCTGATCATTGCGGCCTCTTCCCTACTTTCGGCTTCTATTACAGCATTTTTAGGGCCTATACTATTTATTGGCATCATTGTTCCTCATTTCTGCAGACTGATCTATAATCCCTCTAAATTATGGCAACAATGGATCCTGAATATGTTCCTTGGGATGCTGATGATGATGCTTTTCTCTGTGGTTGCAGAAAAAACACAAATTCCATTGAATGTGATCAGCTCAGTATTTGGAATTCCCGTAATTTTATTAATGCTTTTGAAGCAGAATAGGGTTTAAATTTGCTGAAAAGCTTTGATTTTCTTGCGCCTTAAAAACAGTATTTTTGTAAAAATTTGCGTCTTTTCAATTAACCAACAGACCTATGCACCTAGAAATCAGACAAGCCAACATAGGCTACGACAAAACTTTAATTTCAAATGCTAATGCAGATCTGAAACTGGGTGACGTATGTCTACTGATTGGAAACAATGGTGTCGGAAAAACAACGCTTATCAAATCTGTTTTGCATCAAATTCCTCTGTTAAGCGGAGAAATTTTAATTAATCAAAAAAATATAAAAGACTTTTCCGTCAAAGAAGTCGCAGAAAACATAGCCGTTGTTTTCTCAAAATCAACTATTCCTCAGCACTACACCGTTGAGGACCTTATTTCATTGGGAAAATACATATACTATCCTTTTTATTTTGAACTTAAAAAAGAAGACAGAAAGGAAGTTGCTCATATTATTGATGAACTGGATCTCAAACAGTACCAACATACCCTGCTTAAAAACCTTTCGGACGGAAATCTGCAGAAAGCATTTATAGGAAGGGCTATTACGCAAAGCTCCCCGGTAATCATTCTGGATGAACCTACCACTCATCTAGACGAAAAAAACAAACTGATCATACTAAAAACACTCCGCAGACTGGCTAAAGAGCAGCAGAAAATAATTCTGTTTTCTTCTCACGACTGGAGACTGGCCAAAGAATTTGCAGATAAAATATGGTATGTAAAGGAGAACATCCTTTTCTCTGGTCTCGTTGAAGACCTATTGCTTCAGCATAATGAACTTACCAATGTTTCATTATTTCAGGTGAATGAAAATTTCGTCCCCCCATCTATTGATGCTCCACAGGTTCATAAGGAAATGCTGTATTCTTTACTGCAGAAAAATTTCGAAAAAGACCTGTCTGCCTTCCATTTTGAGTATAAAAACGGCTTTTGGGGAATTCTTAGAGGTACGTCCAAACTACAATATGAATCTTTCGAAGAAATAGTTGATTTCGTTAAAAACACGCACTAATACCTCGTTTATATTAAATATTTCACATACTATGCATGCATAGTATTATGCTAATCATACAATTTAATCTGTTTACTATCAGCTTATTAACAAAATTTAACGTTAATAAATACTATGCATGCATAATATTTACTAAATTTGGGTAACACCATTCGTACTTAAATGATGGATAATAATAGAGAAAAAATAGAAAACGTAGATTTAGTTTTAAAACAGACCTGGCTGGCTGTTTCTAAAATGTACACGGAACTTGCTCAAGAGCATGATTCTACAGCAGTGCAAGCCCTCACCCTTCTTAAAATTGATCCTAAAGAAGGTACCCGAAGTACCAATCTGGGACCGAAAATGGCTATCGAACCCACCTCTTTGACCAGAATTATCAAACTTCTGGAAGACAATGGATATATCTATAAAGAAAAGACCACTGCCGACAAAAGGGAGGTAATCATTAAACTTACCGATAAAGGTTTGAATTCAAGGAATATGTCGAAAGAAGTGGTGGTCAATTTTAACAAGAAAGTGATGGAAAAGATCGCTCCTGAGAAAATTGAAACCTTCAAGGAGGTCATGTCCGAAATCATGAAAATCGCAAACGAATTATTAAACAACAGAAAATAAATGATCATGAAGCCCCAGGGTTTCATATGATTTTAGAAATAATAAAAATTTACATATGAAAAGAAGAATCAAACATGTAACGGTTCTTGGTTCAGGAATTATGGGAAGCGGTATTGCAGCACATTTCGCCAACATCGGTGTCGAAGTGTCTCTTTTGGATATCGTTCCTTTTGAACTGACAGAAGCTGAACAGAAAAAAGGTTTGACCAAAGATGACAAAGCAGTAAGAAACAGAATTGCTTCTGAAAACTTTGAAAAACTGAAAAAAGCAAGTCCTGCCCTTCTCTATTCTCCTAAATTTGCAGATAGAATTAAAGTAGGGAATTTCGATGATGACCTTCAAAAAATCAAAAATACAGACTGGATCATTGAAGTAGTTGTAGAAAAACTTGACATTAAGAAATCTGTTTATGAAAAAATTGAACAGTTCAGAAAGCCGGGAACATTAATTTCTTCCAATACATCAGGAATTCCTATTCATTTTCTAATTGAAGGAAGAAGTGATGACTTCAAAAAATATTTTGCGGGAACGCATTTCTTCAACCCGGTCAGATACCTTCCTCTTTTAGAGATCATTCCTACTCCTGATACTCTTCCGGAAGTAGTTGAGTTTTATATGAATTATGGTGCTAAATTTTTAGGAAAAACTACAGTTTTAGCAAAAGATACTCCGGCATTCATTGCCAACAGAATCGGAGTGTTCTCCATGATGGATCTTCTTCACAACGTACAGAAATTAGGATTAACGGTTTCTGAGGTTGATAAATTAACAGGTCCAGTGATTGGACGTCCTAAATCCGCGACATTCAGAACTGCTGATGTGGTAGGTCTTGACACTTTAGTTATGGTTGCCAACGGCGTACGCCAAAGCGGTGCTGAAGCCAATAATTTCAATGATGTATTTGCTCTTCCAAGCTATATCCAGACCATGATGGATAATAAATGGCTGGGTTCTAAAACAGAGCAGGGTTTCTATAAAAAAGTGAAAAATGTAGAAGGAAAATCTGAAATTCATTCTTTAAATCTTGATACATTAGAGTACGAACTTCAAGGGAAATCATCATTCCCTACTTTAGAATTAACTAAAAACATCGACAAACCAATTGACAGATTTAAAGTTTTAATTGGTGGTAAAGATAAAGCCGGAGAATTATATAGAAAATCGTTAGGTGCATTATTCGCTTACGTTTCTCATAAAGTTCCCGAAATCTCAGACGAGGTTTACAAAATAGACGATGCTATGAGAGCAGGTTTCGGATGGGAAAACGGTCCATTTGAAATCTGGGATGCTGTAGGCGTTCAAAAAGGTATTGAATTAGCTAAAGATGCAGGCTATGAAGTTTCAGACTGGGTCAAAAATGTAGAAACTTTCTATAAAGTAAACGATGAAGGACAAAGTATCTTTGTTGATAAAAACTCAGGAGAATACAATAAAATTCCGGGTCAGGATGCTTTCATTATTTTAGATAATATCAGAAAGAACAAAACGCTATGGAGCAATTCAGGAGCATCTATTGAAGATCTTGGGGATGGTATCATCAACTTTGAGATCCGTTCAAAAATGAATTCTCTCGGAGGAGAAGTTCTTGACGGATTAAACAGAGCTATTGATTTAGCGGAAAAAGAATACGACGGACTGGTTGTTGGAAACCAGGGAACTAATTTCTCTGTAGGTGCAAACCTTGCAATGATCCTTATGATGGCCATCGAGCAGGACTGGGATGATCTGAATATGGCTATTGCCTATTTCCAGAAATCTATGATGAGAGTACGTTACTCCTCTATTCCTGTTGTAGTTGCTCCTCACGGAATGACCCTTGGTGGTGGTTGCGAAATGACCATGCACGCAGACAGAGTTGTAGCAGCAGCCGAAACTTATATAGGATTGGTAGAAACAGGAGTTGGCGTTATTCCCGGAGGTGGAGGAACAAAAGAACTTACCTTAAGAACTTCAAGAGAGTTCCACAGCGACGACGTTAAAAATAACAGACTTCGTGAAGCTTTCATGAATATCGCAATGGGTAAAGTAGCTACTTCTGCATACGAAGCCTATGACATGGGAATTCTTGAAAAAGGAAAAGATATCGTTTCTGTCAGCAAACACAGACAGATCGCTGAAGCTAAAAAAGTAGCCAAACTACTGGCTGAACAAGGGTATACACAACCGATCGAACAGAAAGTAAAAGTTCTTGGTAAAGATGCTTTAGGAATGTTCTACGTAGGAACAGATCAGATGCTTACCGGAAACTTCATTTCTGCACATGACAAGAAAATTGCAGACAAATTAGCTAACGTAATGGTCGGCGGAAACCTTTCTGAACCCACCGTAGTTACCGAGCAATACCTGTTGAATCTTGAAAGAGAAACATTCTTACAACTTTGCGGTGAAAGAAAAACCCTGGAAAGAATTCAGTATATGTTGCAGAATGGTAAGCCACTTAGGAATTAGAAGTTAGATATTAGATATTAGAATTTAGAATGAAAGCGCATAGATTACACGATCTGCTTATTTGGAAAAAATCAATGACATTAGTGAAGGACATCTATCTTATGACAGAAAATCTTCCTGCTGATGAAAAGTTTGGACTTATTTCTCAAATCAGAAGATGTGCGATTTCAATTCCTTCTAATATTGCTGAAGGTGCCGGAAGAAATAACATGAAAGAATTTTATCAATTTTTAGGGATCGCCACTGGTTCTTGCTATGAACTTGAAACACAACTGATCCTTTTGGTTGAATTAAATTTTCAAAATGAAACAGACATCACACCTTTGTTAAATAATCTAAATGAAATTCAAAAGATGATTTACAAGTTTAAAACCAATTTAATAAACGGTTAGAATCTAACTTCTAGCCTCTAATTTCTAACTTCTATACAATGAAACAAGCATATATAGTAAAGGGTTTCAGAACTGCCGTAGGAAAAGCTCCAAAAGGAAGTTTAAGATTTACAAGACCCGACGTGATGGCCGCTACAGTTATTGAAAAATTAATGGCTGAGCTCCCTCAATTAGATAAAAACAGAATCGATGACCTTATCGTAGGAAACGCAATGCCGGAAGCTGAACAGGGCCTAAACGTAGCCCGTTTAATTTCTTTAATGGGATTGAATACGGATAAAGTTCCGGGAGTTACCGTAAACAGATATTGTGCATCAGGAAGTGAGGCTATTGCGATCGCTTCTGCAAAAATACAGGCTGGAATGGCGGACTGCATTATCGCAGGAGGTACAGAATCTATGTCTTACATCCCAATGGGTGGTTACAAGCCGGTTCCTGAAACGGAAATCGCTAAAACAAACCCTGACTATTACTGGGGAATGGGTTACACTGCTGAGGAAGTAGCCAAACAGTATAATATTACAAGAGAAGAACAGGATCAGTTTGCCTATGAATCGCATATGAAAGCTTTAAAAGCTAATGCAGAAGGAAAATTTGCCAATCAGATCGTTTCGATTCCTGTAGAATATAATTTCCTGGATGAAAACCAGAAAATGCAGTCTAAAAAGTTCGATTTCTCTATTGACGAAGGTCCGAGAAAAGACACTTCTTTAGAAGGTTTGGCTAAGCTTAGACCTGTATTTGCAAACGGAGGAAGCGTTACTGCCGGTAACTCATCTCAAATGAGTGATGGAGCTGCTTTCGTTATGGTGATGAGTGAAGAAATGGTTAAAGAATTAGGTCTTGAACCTGAAGCAAGATTAGTAGCATACGCTGCTGCAGGTCTTGAACCGAGAATTATGGGTATGGGTCCGATCTATGCTATCCCAAAAGCTCTGAAACAGGCTGGTCTTGAATTAAAAGATATTGAATTAATAGAATTAAACGAAGCATTTGCATCACAATCCGTAGCCATCAAAAAAGAATTGGGCTTAAATCCGGATATTCTTAATGTCAACGGAGGGGCCATTGCTCTTGGCCACCCGCTTGGATGTACCGGAACAAAATTAACGGTTCAGCTTCTAGACGAAATGAGAAGACGCGGCAATAAGTATGGTATGGTATCAATGTGCGTTGGTACCGGACAGGGAGCTGCAAGTATTTTCGAACTGCTTTAATTGTATAATGTCGGCTGTACAATGTATAAAGTATTAAAGACGTACAGCTGATATTACAAAGAAAAAGTACAGTATATGTCATACTTTTTACTTTGTACAATATACTTTTTACAAAAAAATAAATAAACAAAAAAACATATGGCAACACTAAAGGGAGGTGAATTCCTCATCAAGGAAATTCCTGCAAATGATATTTTCACTCTTGAAGAATTGAGTGAAGAACAAAAAATGCTTCGTGATTCTGCTAAAGAATTCATTGACAGAGAAGTAATCCCTCAGAAGGAAAGATTTGAGAAAAAAGATTATGCTCTAACTGAAGAAAAGATGCGTCAGTTGGGGGAAATGGGACTTTTAGGAGTTGCTGTTCCTGAGGAATATGGCGGTCTTGGAATGGGCTTTGTCAATACAATGCTTGCATGTGATTACTGCTCAGGAGCGAATGGCTCTCTGGCAACTGCTTATGGTGCCCACACCGGAATCGGAACCCTTCCTATCCTATTGTATGGTACGGAAGAACAAAAGAAAAAATACCTTCCGGATCTGGCTACAGGTACAAAATTCGGAGCATACTGTCTTACTGAACCGGATGCCGGTTCTGATGCGAACTCCGGAAAAACAAGAGCAAAACTTTCCGAAGACGGAAAACATTATATCATCAACGGGCAAAAAATGTGGATCTCCAACGCAGGTTTTGCGGAAATCTTCATTGTCTTTGCTAAAATTGATGATGATAAAAATATTACAGGTTTCATCGTAGAAAAAGAAGGTACTGAAGGACTTTCTTTCGGTGAAGAAGAACATAAATTAGGAATCCGCTCGTCTTCTACAAGACAGGTGTTCTTTAATGATATGAAGGTTCCTGCTGAAAATCTTTTAGGTGAAAGAAACAACGGTTTCAAAATCGCATTGAATGCGTTGAATGTTGGAAGAATTAAATTAGCGGCTGCCAATCTGGACGGACAGAGAAGAATCTTAAACCATTCTCTTCAATATTCCAACGAGAGAAAACAGTTTGGTGTTTCCATATCAACTTTCGGAGCTATCAGAAAGAAACTGGCAGAAATGGCTACCGGAATTTTCGTTGCTGAAGCGGGTTCTTACAGAGCGGCAAAAGATGTTGAAGATAAAACCAATGAATTGGTTGCCGGTGGAATGAATCACCAGCAGGCGGAACTGAAAGGTGTTGAAGAATTTGCTGTGGAAGCATCAATTCTAAAAGTTTTCGTTTCAGACTTAACGCAACATACTGCTGACGAAGGAATTCAGGTATACGGAGGTATGGGCTTCTCTGAAGATATGCCAATGGAAGCTGCTTGGAGAGATTCAAGAATTGCAAGAATCTACGAAGGAACTAATGAGATCAACAGATTACTAGCGGTAGGAATGTTGATTAAAAGAGCAATGAAAGGAGAATTAGATCTACTTTCTCCTGCAATGGCTATCAGCAAAGAATTAATGGGAATTCCATCGTTTGATGTTCCTGACTATTCAGAATTCATGAGCGAAGAGAAAGGAATTATCGCGAACCTTAAAAAAGTATTTCTTATGGTTTCCGGAGCTGCCCTTCAAAAATTCATGATGGATATTGAAAAACAGCAGCACTTACTGCTCAATGCTTCTGAAATTCTTAATCAACTGTATATGGCAGAATCTGCGATATTAAGAGCTGAGAAACACTTCTCTGCTGATTCTGTAGAGGCAGCAATGGCACAGCTTAACTTATACAAAGCTGTTGAAAAGATCATCGCAGCTGCCAAGGAAGGAATTATTTCTTTCGCTGAGGGAGATGAACAGAGAATGATGCTTTCAGGTCTGAGAAGATTCACAAAGTATACAAATCATCCTAATGTAGTGGCTTTAACTGAAAAGGTTGCCGCTCACTATATTGCCAAAGGAAATTACTAAATATCTGTTTGACATATAAAAGTAAACGCTCCAAGTTTTTGGAGCGTTTCTTATATTAATATGGATTTTAATTCTTTTGGAATTATATCTGCTTTTGTCCAATTTCATTGATTTCATTGAAATTTTCTTTAGGATTTACACCGTATTCGTTAGATCCCGGAGTTCCTTCTGTTGCTAAAATTACAATCAGCCAAATAGCTCCAACAATTGGAATCAAAGATATAAAAAACCACCATCCGCTTTTATCAACATCATGTAATCTTCTAACCAGAACAGCCAATCCCGGAATAAAAGTAGCTAATCCGTAAATCAAATAAATAAATCCATAAGGGATTTGCTCGTTAAATTTCAATCCTAAAAGATTGTCTAATAACGCAGCGATAAATGCGAAGATCATATTAAACAATATGTACATCCAGTATTCGGTTCTTCTGGCTCTTCCTGAAAAATCAGCATACTGTTTTAATACCTTTAAGTACCATTTCATAGTTTTTGTTTTTTTGTTAGGGCCAAAAATAGAGATTTTTTTCAGATTTCCAACTGCTTTTATTTTTTAATCGTTACAGGGTTATTTTCTGTAAAATATTCAACAAAGCATCCTAATTCTGCACTTCCTCCCGATAATCTATAAAAATATTCTGATAATCTTTTAAACTTGCTTTTCCAGATTTGATGATTTTTCCGTTCTTATAAATACTGTAATCATCCTTTTCATTATTTTTTGGATTTTTAAAGTCCAAAATAATTCCATCTTTTATTTTCCCTGAAGAATCTGTTTGTAAGGAAGCTAAAGCATCAGGTGCGAATTTTTCAGCGTATTTTCCAGAGTAAATTTTTAAAAGCGAATCTTCCTGAGTGAAAAAATCACCGATATTATTGAATATATCACCCAGATTACTCAAATCTGAACGAATATCCAATCTGTAAAAAAGCTTATAGGTTTTATCCGGATTATCATCTGCTACATGATCATAATTTGTATACACAATAGTACTATTAACAATGTTGCTTGAAATAGAAGTGAAAATCTTGGCATTTTTGGGTAAATTATTTATGTCAAAATCAATACCTTCTGTTATGATGACTGGCTTATTTTTGTACAGAAAAGTTCTGACTTGTTTTTTATTTTTCAGTTCAATCTTAATTAATGAATTTTTATCTTGTGCATTTGATATGATTACAGCATTCTTCGTTTGAGAAAACAGCAAAGCATTTCCATAATTTACCGCTGCCATCGTTACAACCATACTGTCCAGTTTTCCGTTTTTATACTTTTTGAAAGTACTTCCTCCTTCAATTTTTGTTTCTACAAAACCAGAAGCATCCGTGTTTTGACCAGAAACAAACATAGAAAATATAAAAACATTAAAAAAAACAAGAATATTTTTCATTTTAAATAGTTAAGTATAGCTAAGTTAAGCAATAAAAGTTCTGATCCCGATATATCTTTTCTCATCAAACGCAGCAGTAATAATAGAAAAAGTTTTTCATCCCTAAAGCGTTTTTTACTTTCCATATTTTTTTTTAATTTTAATAAAAATTCAGACTGATAATTTATCATTAAAAACTACAACCATCAAATTCAAAATAAAAAAACTATGGGAAAATTTATGATCTCGAAGAGAACAGACGGCGACTTTAAATTCAACCTTAAAGCCGGAAACGGACAGGTAATCTTAACAAGTCAGGGATATGGCTCAAAAGCATCATGTGAAAACGGAATAGAGTCTGTACGTACCAACTCACAGGATGACTCAAAATTCGAAAGAAATACGGCAAAGGATGACCGCTGCTATTTCAATTTGAAAGCCGGTAACGGACAGGTCATAGGAACCAGCCAGATGTATGAATCTGAAAACGGAATGGAAAATGGTATAGAATCCGTAAAAAACAATGCGCCAGGCGCTTCTGTAGAGGATGAAACCATCAATTGATATTCCTTAAAATAATCTCAATAAAAATGTCTTATTTTTTAAGGCATTTTTTATTTTTGTATTCTATTTTCTATTTGAAATGACAAAAGAAGAACTGCTCAACAGAGCCATAAAGATAGCTGATAAAGCACATAAGGGACAAACCGACAAATACCACGCTCCATATATTGCTCACGTAATGCGTGTCATGGAATATGGCAAAACACTGGACGAAAGAATCGTTGGTGTTCTGCATGATGTGGTAGAAGATCATCCCACAGAGTTCAGTCTTGAGTATTTAAGAGCTGAAGGTTTTCCCGAATATATAATTTTTGCGATAAGCTGCCTCACCAAATTTGATCCGGACGAGGATTATGATGAATTTATTAAAAGAACAGAAAGGTCTCCCCTTTCCGTTGCAGTAAAGCTGAATGATCTCCGCGACAATATGGATCTACGAAGAGTAAACAGAGAGCTTACTCCCAAGGATATCAAAAGATTCAACAAATACCTGAAAGCGTATCATTATCTGATAGAGAAATATTAATCCGCTCCAGGGAAGTCATAGGTCTTCGTAGGATGGTCTGTACCATCGATATTGATGTTCAGGGCCAGATAGATAAAGTGAAGGTTTTTATTTCCTTTCGCTTCAAACTCGCGCTGCCACAGATAACCGGTCAGGATTCCAAAGTTGTCATCGATCTGATAGCCAAAACCACCATACACTCTGTTTCTTGCAAAAGTAGGCTTCATTGGGCTCACCAGGAAAATCTCGTCATACACATTGGCGAAAACAGTTCCTTTCTTGACAGTTTGTGCATTCAGGGGAACACTTATGTTCAGGCGGTATCTGTAACGCATTCTCTGGGAACTTTTATCTGTAGCAGGCTCATAGAACCAGCTTTTTTCCGCACGGACACGGTTTTCAAACTTAACGATTCCTTTTTTGAGATCAATCACGTCCTGAAGCCATACTCTGAATTCCTCTCTGCTCAGACTGTGCTCTTTGTAATTCACGTATCTTCCAAGACCTACGAAAGGTTTATGGTTTTTGGTCAAATTATAACCTACCCCTCCTTTGATCTCATAGTAATCCGGGTAAGTATAATCTTCGTTACCTCTAAGCTGACCTTCTGCATAGAGGAAAAACTTAGGATGAAACTTGTAGGTTAGAGTCACTGCATTGAAGCTGGAAACGTGTTCCTGTGCTTTTAAAAAGGTCAGACTTAATAGTATACTCAGACTTAAAAAAAGTTTCATAAAAAATTTTTGCAAAAATAAATTATTTAACAATTTGTTAATATTAACTTTCATTCATTTGAACTTAACATTTACTTAATATTGATCGTGTATGAGAACCCTACATGGAACCATCTTTGCGGCATCCCAACCCCAAAAGCTTCCGTATATTTTGTGTTCGTCAGGTTATTGATCAGAACATATACCGAATAGTCTTTTTTAGTAAAACTAAGCTTTTCATCAAGAAGATTGTAGGTTCCAAGATTCACTCTTTCATTATACCTGTAAACTAATTCATTGGTAAAATAATTCAGGAATCTGGTCTCCAGTTTTGCAACGACCTGGTGTTTCAGATTATCGAGAATATATCTTGAAACAACCTCATTGGATTCTTTTATTTTACTGTCCAGATAAGTGTATCCTACGGTGTATTTCAGCCAGTCAAAAGCCCTGTGGCTCACTTCTGTTTCGATACCTTTTGTGTCAATTTTGCCTACATTCTGAGCATACCATACCGGATCTGTCAGGCTGTGTTTAACCCAGTCGATCGAATTGTTGGAGTTCCTCATAAACCCACTCACTTTGGCCAGAATCCTGCTGTTTTGGTACTGGTATCCGATTTCAGATGAAACGGCATTTTCAGGGAGCAAATCAGGATTTCCCTGTTCGGTTTTACTTACATAATAGAGGTCCGTAAATGTTGGAACTCTGTGTACTCTCGCTATATTTCCATAGACCTTATTATTCTGGTTGAAATTATATCCTATATCTAAACCCGGATAGAAAAAGTTTCCTTCTTTGGAATAATTGGCCCATGAAATTCCGGGGCTGATGTTCAGTTTTTTGTCCAGTAGTGAAAAGTGATGCTCAAAGAAAACCTGAGAAACAAAACGGTTTCTTTCCCCTAAGTTATTGCTCGCCAGAAATTCTTTTCTCAACTCAACCCCGACACCTGTCGTTCCAAGCCCCCATTGATAACTTGAATTGACCTCACCTCCTGCATTATTCCCAATGTGCATGTTTCTATAACCATTAGGCTTATTTCTGTCATACAGATACATATCCTGGCCTCTTCTCCAGTATACATTGGAGCTTAGTTTTAGATTGCCAAACTTTTGCTGATGAGCAAGACTCACAATAGATGCCTGAGTCTCTTCATATTGTTCAGTAGCGTCTTTAGATGCGTAAAAACCATTAGCTCCGAATTTCTTTTCAGAAAAACCTGCCTGCAGTTTAAGATCTCCGTTTTTAATGTTCAGTTTACTTTGGTAGAAAACATTTCGGATCTCATAATCTGTATTGTACATATATCCCTGTGATGAAGCAGAATTAGCCTGAAGAGAATTAGAGAATTTTTCATTTCCCAGCTGCGCATTAAAACCGAAGCCGTATGTTTCATAATCTCCTCCTTCCGCACTGATCTTCACCCTTTTTCCAGGAGTTGTTTTTGTAATAATATTAATAACACCGGCATATGCATTCTGCCCGAATCTTCTCGCAGCCGGTCCTTTTATAATCTCGATCCTTTCTACATCATCCATATCTACAGGAATATTCATGGAATTATGCCCTGTCTGGGAATCATTCATCCTGATCCCGTTCAATAACAACAGAACCTGTTCAAATGAACTTCCTCTGAAACCAATATCACTCTGAACACCGTTGGCTCCTCTCCTTCTGATGTCCATTCCGGGAACCTGTTGAAGAACCTCATCAATACTTTGTGCGGGAGAATTGGCGATATCTTCTTTGGTAATGACCGTAATATTCTGATTGGCATTTTTATAGGGAGTTGAAATAAATTTCCCCTGAAATTCAATGATTTCAATATCAGTTGTCTTTTCCTGTGCATGTGCGCAGAGCATTGACCCCAATAAAAATATGCTTCCAATCTTCTTGATCATAGTAGTCCTAGTTTTGTTCTTAATCAGTTTCTTTAATAATGGTCTCAAAAGTAAGGGAGTTCCCGAAGACAGGCAAATGATAGTTATCATAAAAAAAGATGCAGTATAGTTAATACTGCATCTCTTGTGGGAAGTAACTTTTTATCTTTTTCTCATTAAATGTGTAACAAGATCTCTGAATAACTTTCTCATTTCTTTATTACATATTTATGAATGCAATTTTAAATAATTTTAAAATACAAAACAATAGTAAATGATAAAAACATATTGAAAATCTTAAACCTTTTAAAAAACCGATGATGATAACACATTAGTATAAGCTTATGAATGACAATCATTTATTAGAATCCTCCCTTTATATGAGCAGATAACCAGGACATTTTTTTTCCTAATAGTTCAGCATAATATATTTGTATCTGGGAAACATTAAAGCATCATAATTTCGCTAAAAATTCGTAATTTTGTGGGTCTTTCTTTTTAAGATGAGAACAATCTTTTTCAGAGATAAAACATGGCTAAAACAATAGAAATAGATATAAAAAAACAGATCTTCGTTAAGAATGCACATCTTAACAATCTGAAACATATAGACGTCCTGATTCCGAAAAATAAACTGATCGTCATCACAGGAGTTTCCGGCAGCGGAAAATCCTCCCTGGCATTCGACACCATTTATGCGGAAGGACAGCGAAGATATGTAGAGAGCTTAAGTTCTTATGCGCGTCAGTTTTTGGGCAAATTAGAAAAACCTAAAGTAGACGACATCAAAGGACTGGCACCATCGATTGCTATTCAGCAGAAAGTAATTTCTTCCAATCCCAGGTCTACAGTAGGAACTTCTACAGAGATCTATGATTATATGAAACTCCTTTTTGCCAGAATCGGAAAAACCTTTTCTCCGGTTTCGGGGGAAGAAGTGAAGAAAGATTCTGTATCTGATGTAATAGATTTTATTAGGGCTTCCAAAAAGGATACTTCATTTTTACTGACAGCCCCTTTAGAATATGATGCAGACAACTTTAAAGAAACACTGAACGTTTTAAAACTGGCAGGTTTCACAAGACTTGAGATCAACGGTAATTTAGCCGGCATTGAAGATCTGGAAAGTTTTGGTTTTACTCCTGAAAAAGGAATGATTATTAATCTTGTAATCGACCGTTTTTCTTATGAAGAAGATGAAAGTTTTCTTCAGCGACTCGCAGATTCCATTCAGATGGCATTTTACGAAGGCCACGGATACTGCGCGTTAAAAAATCCGGATACAGGAAAAGTAAAAGAATTCTCCAATAAATTCGAACTGGACGGCATGGAATTTCTTGAGCCGAATGTCCATTTTTTCAGTTTCAACAATCCTTACGGAGCATGCCCGGCATGTGAAGGTTACGGAAAAGTGATCGGTATTGATGAAGATCTCGTAGTTCCCAATAAAACCTTATCTATTTATGAAGACGCTATCGTCTCATGGAGAGGGGAAACGATGAGTGAATGGAAAAAATCATTCATTAAAAAGGCTGAAGACTTTCCGATCCATAAACCTTATCATCAACTGACCAAAGAACAAAAAAGTTTCCTTTGGAAAGGTGATGGAAAAAGCAGCTTCCCTTCTATCAATAATTTCTTCAAAATGCTTGAAGAAAATTTATACAAAATCCAGTACCGCGTTATGCTTTCACGATACAGAGGAAAGACACTCTGCCCTACCTGTGAAGGCTTGAGACTGCGTGAAGAAACAACCTGGGTAAAAGTAGACGGGCACAATATCCAGTCGATGATCGAGCTTCCATTAGATGAATTATATCCATTAATAGAAGGACTAAAACTTTCTGAACACGATCAGGATGTTGCTAAAAGATTATTGTACGAGATCAAGACCCGTATCCAGTTTTTGCTAAAAGTAGGTTTGGGGTATTTAACGCTAAACAGAACTTCCAATACGCTTTCAGGTGGAGAAAGTCAGAGAATTAACCTTGCTACAAGTTTGGGAAGTTCCCTGGTAGGATCTATATATATTCTGGATGAGCCTTCCATTGGTCTTCACTCAAGAGATACGGAGAATCTGATTGGAGTTTTAAAAAACCTGCGTGATCTGGGAAATACGGTCATTGTTGTGGAACATGATGAAGATGTCATGAAAGCTGCTGACTATATTATAGATATCGGTCCTGAAGCGGGATATCTTGGTGGTGAACTGGTATTTGCAGGAGATTATCATGAGCTTAAAAACGCAGATACGCTTACTTCAAAATATCTAACCGGAAGGATGGAAATAGAAATTCCAAAAAAGCGAAGAAAAGCTAAGGAATGGATTCACATTAAAGGAGCAAGACAAAATAACCTTAAAAATATTGATGTAGATGTTCCTCTGGAAAGCCTTACGGTGATATCCGGAGTTTCCGGAAGCGGAAAATCTACACTGATGAAAGAAATCCTGACGAATGACATCCAGATCCAGCTTGGAATGGGTGGAAAAAAGGGAGATTACGATTCTGTAGAATTTCCTAAAAAACTGATTAAAAACATTGAGCTGATTGACCAGAACCCGATCGGTAAATCTTCACGATCCAACCCGGTAACCTATCTGAAAGCTTATGATGATATCAGAGATCTTTTTGCCAAGCAGAAAGTTTCAAAAATGATGGGTTATAAGCCTAAACATTTCTCTTTCAACGTGGACGGAGGAAGATGTGACGAATGTAAAGGTGAGGGAGTGATCAACGTTTCCATGCAGTTTATGGCAGATATAGAACTGGAATGTGAAGTATGTAAAGGTACCCGTTTCAAAAGTGAAATTCTGGAAGTGAAATTTGATGAGAAAAGTATTTCCGATATTCTTCATATGACCGTAGATGAATCTTTGGAATTCTTCAAAGACAATAATGAAGAAAAGATCGTCACAAAACTGAGACCTCTTCAGGATGTTGGATTAGGATATCTGCAGTTGGGACAGAGCTCTTCTACCCTTTCAGGTGGTGAAGCACAGCGTGTAAAACTGGCCTCATTCCTTGTGAAGGGTGTGACAACAGATAAAACACTGTTCATCTTTGATGAGCCATCCACAGGCCTTCATTTTCATGATATCCAAAAATTACTGAAATCACTTCAGGCATTGATTGATCTCGGGCATTCAGTGATTGTCATTGAACATCAGCCTGATATTATCAAATCTGCAGACTATATTATTGATATTGGCCCTGAGGCCGGAAAATATGGCGGTGAAGTTGTTTTTGCGGGTACACCGGAAGATCTGGCCAAAGATAAAAAATCGCATACCGCGAAGTACATTAAGGAGAAACTTGAAAACTAAATACAAATAGAGAGCCTAAGGCTCTCTATTTTTTTAATTTAAATAAAAACGGTTAAAGGTAAGCTTCGATTGAATCCTGTAGATTTCAGCTTTTTTATTATTGCTGACACACGATTTTTAATGTAAGCATTAGTCTTATTCATTGATATTGTACAGAAACGGACTCTGTTTTATATAGGTTTTGTCATTGATTTGGCAAACCAGAAATTCAGATAGGTCTGCTGCGCTGATCTTCTCTCCTATGCAGTCGGTCAGATTAGTTTCTGTTTTGAAATGCTCAGAGGTTGGGATAATTAATGGCAGCCTGGCTAAAGTCCAATCCAGATTACAGTTCACAAGCATGTCGTATTCATCCTGTTTGTCTTTGGTCGTTTTCGGATAATTCTGATACATCCATTCTGTAGCCATTTTTACTTTATCATTTTTATGATCAAAAGGTGTATCTACATTAAGTCCTGTAATAGCAATGTATCTTTTGATTCCATGGTCATTCATAGACTGTATGATATTTCGTGTAGCGTCTGTGAATATTGACTTTTCTCCTACAGGCTGTCCTATTTTGCTGATCACTGCAACGCAGTCTTTGATAAGCAGGTTAACCGCATCAAAATCTCTTGCATCTCCTTTTATAATATCAATTAATGGATGCTTAAGGGTGAAATTTTCAGGAGTCCGAAGTAACAGTTTCATAGGATGTCCTTTGTCCAAAAGTTCCTGAACAAGATAATTTCCGGTTTTTCCTGTTCCACCTATTACAGCAATTGTATTTGTCGTCATAATGATCTCTTTGTTTTAATTAGACGTTTCATCATAATGAATGAGAAAATAACCCACGCATTGATGGTGACATCTATTTTGATTTTATAAAATAATTGAATTTGGGTTCAGAAAATCTGAACCTTGGGATTTCAAGCACTTAGAAATGCACCCGAATAGTGATATTTATAAAGAGATATTAATGAGCCAAATATAGCTGTTTATTTTAAATTACAATACATTAATTACATAGTATAAAAAATCTTACCTCTTTTTACCTTTTTACAAAGATTCCACATTAATATGCAATAAAAACAAATAAAATAAATCGTTGACTAACAATCAATTACTGAGTTATCCACAAATAATTGTGGATAAGTTGTGAATTTTAACATTAAATTGATGCTTCGTATTGAAAATTGTGCTACATTTACTATGTAATACAACTGAAATGAAATCTTTTTTTGCTTTTTTCAGCTTTGAAATTGCAATTAAATTTGAAATAAAAATTTAAGCACAGCATCGTCGGCTGTGCTTTTTTTAATTGTTGTCTAATTAAAAAAATGAGATGTTTTTATCTACTGGATCCGCTTCTAAAGAGCGGGTCCTTTCTTTTATAAGGCTGTACCCATTTTTTGGAAACATCATAAGAATTGGAGATTCTCATAAGTTGGAGACTGAACAAAAAATTAAAGTTTAAAGAATAGAAATCTTATTGACAGTCTTTGTCTGACTTGACAATCTTACTCTCTTTCAAACTTTTTTAAAGTTCCGTTTTGATTAAGTTCTATGGAATAACGTTCCCTGCTTCCATTGATACTGCCCGGAAACCACCGGAGATTTCTGTTGGAGATTGATATATAAATGCTGGTTAAAGGTTTTGCACCTTCTATACGGGTTATTTTTTCACTATAAACCTGGGCAGCTTTAGCAACATTTACAAAATTTATTTTTTCCAAAGAAATAAGACGACTTTGAATATAATCTCTTACGGATATCTGCTCAGGCCTGGGCTCTGACCATTTTTCGTCTTTGTACTCATAATTATCAATATATTCAGGATTCGTAGGATGCTGGAGCATAGCACGAATACTTCCATCATCATAGAAGTGGATGACAGAATACATATAAATCTGTTTTCCGGCATACTGAGGAAGTTTTCTCAAATCTTCCTCAGCTCTCTTCAGTTTCTCTTCATTTGTTAGAAAATCAGTGTTTTTACCTTCTTCTTTATGGGTATCGCTATGTGTTTTAGTGTGTTTTTCTATGACAGTTGTGACAAGGTGCTGTGCTTCTTCGATTTGCCTTTCTACAGTAGCGCTGTAATGATCCGGAACGGTACCCGGAACCTTTTCATTCTTAAGCTGAGCGGTGGTATCAACCTTTGGATCAAAAGTGTCTTTAATACTTTGAGAACCCTTTTCGCAGCCCGCTAATACCATACTGCTGATTATTATGATGATTGATTTTTTCATGGTGTTCAACTTATATTTTCCATATCATCTGCAAATGCAATACGATCCGGATCTTCTTTTAAGTAAAAAATATCAATAGTCGCCTGTGTCATACTCGCCAGATCAAGCAGGTTTACAATCTTTTTGATATCGGTTATCCTGGTTCTGTTCTGCTCATCAACATATTCGAGTTTAAACAAAACCATTGGCTGCGCATTGATATAAGTTCCGGTCTTATGAGCACTGACCAATCTTGCTGTTGTTCTAATTCCTTTGAACTTGATCAGCTCCAGTTCTCCTTTTTTTCCATTGATGATCCTATTTAAAAAGTAGGAAAAAATACCATTACACAACAACAATATTGCAGGACAGAGGATCAAGGGATGCCAATAAATGATAAACCTCCATCCCATCCCGTTATTTTCCGTTTGATACGAGTAGATGTAATACCCAATCACCAGAGTAACGATAGCCAGCCACCCCATAGTGATCAGAAAAATGATGGAGATATTGAAACTGACCTCACTTCCCGCAAAAATAAAGTATGGCATTTTTTTAACGTCTTTATCAATCAGTAGTTCAACAGTTTTTCCTTCTTCAAACCGACGCTGTTGCGGTTTTGAATCATTAACAACTGTTTTTTGCGAGATTTCTGTATTCACCAGATTTTTAAAATAAAGGACGAGTTCATAGACATCATATTTGCTGCCGGGTTTGGAAATTTTTACTGACTTGATAATGTCGGCTTTACGGCGAATGCCATATTTAGCTAAATGAGTAATATTTCTTTTGGCTACAAAATTTATCACGATCCATTTATAAAACCAATTACCGATTATAATGCTCCATAAAAGAACAGAAACGGCTAGCAGCCCTAATGCAAACCAGGGATTGGCGTCACCAAGAATCGGCGGCTCAGCACTTTTTATATTGTAATAGAGGATCATAGGAAATGGTATCGCAAAAAAAAGCATATACAGTATCCAGAATATTCCAAATGCATTTTTCATATTTTTATTTTTTAGCTAATACCCGATTCTTTTTTTGTCAGGGAGAGGAATCTGACCCAAATCATTCCATTTAGGGTATATGAAGTTACTGTTTTTCGCCAATATTCATGATGTCACTTACTTCATTAATAGCATTCTGTACTTTCCGTGAACCAAATAAGCCAACCACCATAGGCACTCTTATTTCTCTCCCACCTTTATTAAAGATGAAGAAAGCCGTACTGTCCATGGTGATCAACAAGTACTTTCCAACCAACACATAAAACTGCTCAAATTCATCAAAACGATAGACGGCTTCACGGGTCAGTAAATGATTTTTGTGGATGATGATTTTTGCCTGTGGATCAATGGACAGTTTCTTGGTTGTTTTTAATAAATTGACGAAGGCAAGAATTACAAATAAGGCAGCTGCCCAAAGTCCGATCTTTTTTTCGGAAGGAATTATACAGTATAAAACAGCGGCAACCATCAGACACACTATAAACCGCATCACACCAACCGGTATATTATTTTTTAGATGATACCTGCTTCCATCCTATGTAAAATATTTATAATTCATGACTATTCAATTTTTAAATTAAATACCATCAACCAATAAAGTCAAACTTGTCCTCAAACATTTTACCCAATAAAGGTATAGGTCTTTCTGCACCGTTGGCCGCATTGATAATTCCTAAAATGCAGAATATCAGAATGAGAAGCCCGACTATTCCTAAAAACGACAAGACAGGTGCAACGGCAGCCAGAATTCTCATGATGATATTGAAAACGATAGATACGATCATTATTCCAAGCGACTGTCTCAAATGGTATTTAAGTAAAGAATCTGCCTGGTCTTTTCCTGCGACGTAAGCGATAATCCATCCTATTGGAGTAATATAGGAAATGACGGATAAAGTTTTATTATTCATAATGTGATCATTAAAATTGTTCTGCACTATTGCCGGTACAAATATTTGAACAATAGACAAGCTTTGCAAACAATGCTATTCTACAAAGCATCTACATCAGGAAACGCAGCATCTACAATACGTCTACAGAAATAAAAAAACCACTAAAATTCAACAACTTACACTTAATTACAAACCGTTATATTTATTGATCTATATGGTTTCGTTCAACAATTTGTTTTAATTTTAGTCCAATGAATTCTGTATTATATCGGTCGTTTATATTTATATGTCTCTGCATAGGTTCAGGCTGTTGTGCTCAAGGTCTTTATGCTGACAGTATTCAGCTGGCCATTAACAATCCGAATCTACAGGAGCAATCTAAACCGGATTTACTCAACCGGCTTGCTGAATCTTACAGAATAAGCCGAAATTATACTGAAGCGGAAAAAAAAGCCAGACAAAGTGCCCGCATTGCCATTTATTATAAAAATTATCCGGAAGCAGCAAAAGCCTATACCCTACTCACCGTTATTAAAGCCAATAACCAACAGTTAAAAACGCTAAAACAAACGAGTGACTCAGCCCTGGTACTTGCCCAGCAGGCTAAAAATCCTATAGCAATGGCTCATGGATATTATGCCCAGGCATTTTTATATAAAACACTGGAAGATCCTGAAAAGAGAATAAAATTCTGTCAGCTTGGATTAAAACAACTGGAAAAATCGCCTGATCCTTATATTGCCGCCAAATTATATTATCAGCTATATGCAGTAAACTCAGACTGGAATAATACAGCACAGGTTAACAATTATGCCAAAAAAGCCACCCAAAATGCTCTGAAGACAAAAGATTACAACCTGCTCAGTAACTGTTATGCGGCCTTATCTGTAGCGCATGAATATAATTATAACGCTTCCAAAGAGCAGCAGGAGCCTGACAGTATTTTATTTTATCTTCATAAAGCAGAAGCTCTTTACGTTAAATATCCTAAACAAGTCGCAAAATATACTCATGCCATCACGTGTATTAATATTGCAAGTGTTTACTTGAAATATTTTCCGGCTGATGATAAAACAGCGGAATCCAAAGCCGTTTATTACGCTCAATCAGCTGCGGATCTTTTGAAAAATGTTCCCAATACTCAGGAAGTTACTGCAAGCAGCCTGGGAATCTTAAGTGAATTTGCATCAAGGAAAGGAAATACTGCATTAGCTGAAAAGTATTTGCTGACTGCTTACGATCTTATGAAGACCGGCGAGCATCCTTATTATTACACACTCATTAATGTAGCTCAGGCTTTATCAGCCTTGTATAAGAAGCAGGGAGATTTCAAAAAAGCCCTTGCCTTTCAGGAAGAGGTCACGGAAAACAGCAATAAAAACTTTAATCAAAAACAGGCTCTGAATGCACAAAAACTTGAAATACAGTTCCAAACAGAAAAGAAAAATAACGAATTCAAGGTATTAAAGGAAAAAGAAGAAAGCCATAAAAAGCAGAACTATTTATATGCGTGCATTGCTGTGGCCTCCTTGCTGGGATTGCTTTTTATGTTTCGTTCGTACCATTTCAAACTGCGGCTTTCCTTAGAGCGTGAGAAGCAGCTGCAATTGGAGAACCATGAATCTGAAATGCAGGTCAAGCTTGAAAAAGAGGAAAAAGCCCGTCTTAAAGCAGAACAACAACTATTGGAAGCACAGCAGCAGCAGTTACAAAAAGAAGCTATGGCCAATGCTCTCCAGTTGGAGCATAAAAACCGCGTCCTCCATACAATAAAGGATAAGCTTGGAGATGATAATTCGCTGAATATGCAGAAAATAGTCAGGGAGGAAATGGTACTGGATAATGATTTTGAAGAAGCCAAATTGAGGATACAGCAAATTCATCCGGAATTTTTTAACCTGATCAATGAAAAAGCAAGGAAAAACCTCACCCTTCTCGACATGAAGCTCTGCGCCTATCTGTACCTTAAAATGGATACCCGCCAGATTTCGCAGCTGATGCATATTGAACCAAAAAGTGTACGGATGAGCCGCTATAGAATCAAACAGAAACTCGGGCTTGACAAAGATGAAGACCTGAATGCATTTCTGTATAAACTAGGAAATTAATTCATCACAGATATTCTTTTAATATTCTTATGCTGTCATCAGATTGCTGATATTTTACATCAGCAGATTAACACCTACGTATTAGATACTACTCTTTATCGATCAGGGTTTGAAATAAATCCCTGAAAGGAAATTATGATTAATTTCGAAGACGATTAGCAGCGAAAATGTTATACAACCTAAACATAATATCTTTACACAGACAACAAATTCGTTGCAGGATTAATAATAATTCACTGTTTTTTACATAACTTTAAAACCTTATATAAGTTTAATCAATCAAATATATTTTTTATGAAGAAAAACTACCCTTTATCATCACAGGCTTCTGCCCTAATTCCTTTTTCAGGGTTTGAGAATGCGTTCTCCACAATAAAAACCAAAAGACTAAACATTTCATACTAGTTATTATAGCCTGTGGGCTACTCTGATTTTCGGGTAGTCCGCTGGTTTTTTAACTGATTTAAAATTTAATTTTTATGATTAATTCAATTAAAAACACCCTGACTCTTATCCTGTTCAGTCTTTCCATCCTAATCTCTGCCCAAGCGGATCAGGTCTTATTTATTGGCAACAGCATGACGTATTTCAATGATATGCCAGTAGTGTTTAAGGATCTCGCTGCATCAAAAGGCAAGAATGTTGAGGTTACCTCCTATACGTTGGGAGGCACAGGATTTGTAAATCACGTCAACGACAATGCTCTTTACCAAACCATTAGGTCCAAAAATTACAAATACGTCGTTATGCAGCCCGGAACTTCTGAATCTGGCGGAGCTTCTTTTCCTGTTTCGGTGACAGCAGAAAGAGGCAGAAAACTTAAAGATTCTATAAGAAAGTACAGCCCATGCTCAAAGATTTTTTTATACGAAATTTCTAATGGCATTGCTTCCCAAAATGGGTATGCCGGATATTTTGCCACTCAGAAAGTCATCAAGGATTCTATCACAAAAATGTCGAACCTTATGCAAACCGAAATGATCCCGGCAGGAGAAGCTGCAAGAGCACATTATACAGCAACACAGGATCTCGCATTACATAATTCATACGGTGATGTCCATCCTAATCCCCAGGGTAGTTATCTGATAGCTGCTTCTGTATATGCAACCCTTTTTCAGGACAGGATCTTCCCATCTTCTTTTCTTAATGGAATGACACAGAACAAAGCTGAGTATTACCAGCAGCTGGCAGACGGAACTTTTTTTAACAATCCGGCACAGTGGAATTCGAATGTTTTCAATATTCATTCCGGCTTTTCTGTAGCTGGCAATGGACAGCATGTTACTTTCTCCAACCTTTCTGCAAATTATGATACCTTATTATGGTCATTCGGAGATGGAACAACTTCAACTTCTGTAAATCCTGTTCATTTATATGCCGCATCCGGATCTTATACCGTAGCTCTTACTGTAACGAGGAATTCATGCTCTGAAACCTTCATTAAGACCGTGAACACCAACCAGCTTTCAGTTTCTGATTATGCTGTACGCAGTTTTCAGTTTTATCCAAATCCTGTTTCAGACACAGGCTATTTAAAGACCGCGAAATTCGTTAAAGAGATTGAAATTTACACTATTGATGGCAGAAAAACTCAAACCATCGTCTATTCAAAAGCGCATGATATAAAAATTGATTTTTCATCTTATACAAAAGGTGCTTACCTCTTAAATGTCACTTTTGAAGACGGCAGTTCTGAACAATTAAAAATCGTTAAACAATAAGCCGAGATGGCCGAATTTTAACATATAGAAGACCTTGCAGAGAAGCAAGGTCTTTTTTATTTAAATTAATCCGTATTTTTATTCCTTTCAAGGCCTCATAGTTCAACGGATAGAATAGAAGTTTCCTAAACTTTAGATCCAGGTTCGATTCCTGGTGGGGTCACAAGACAGGAATCACCTCTTTTTTTAATGATTTTATGTTTATTACCACAATCCAACAAGCTGTTTAACATTAAGATAGAATCTAAAACAACACTTATTATGAATCGTTCGATATGTCTTACCATTAAATTCAAGTTTTTCTGGAAAAGTCGAACGAATTATTTCTCGTTTTGTTTCAATACATCCGTTTTCATATAGAAATGGAAGATATCCTACAGCTTTGAGAGCATCATCAATTTTAGCAGAAATTTTACTGTCAATTTCCCCCTAGCATAAAGTCTCGCATGTTGAGGTTTTAATTCCTAAATTTACAACATATGATCACGCAAGAAATTCTACATAAAATAAAACAAACCGGAGAAAAAATTGTGATTAAAAAAAACGATTTTTTTGTTAAAGAGAATGCTATTTGTGACCATATTGGAGTTGTTGAAAGTGGCACATTATATTCGTATTTTGAAGATTCAGACTGCCATATGGTTGTCAACGAATTATATGCAAAAGAATCCATAGTTACCTCCTATAGAAGTTTTCTCACAGCGATCCCCTCACCTGCTTCAATCAAAGCTTATTCTGACACCGAAATTTATGTGATTTCAAGAGAAAAATATAACGAACTGGGAAAGGATAAACAGTGGTTAGAAATGTTTAAAAATTTATCTGATCAATTATATATAAATAAATGTTTTAAAGAAACATCTCTGATCAAATTAAATGCGAAAGACCGGTACTTAGAATTAATTTCTGTTCGGAAAAATATAGAACAGGATTTTCCACAGCATTTAATTGCATCTTATCTTAAAATTCGCCCTGAAACGCTCTCAAGACTGAAAAGACTTGACCTATGTCAAGATAAAAGCTGAATTTATTGTCTGAGCTTTGCAGTGACAATAAAAAGATATAACAATGCCACTAGTAAGAATTTCACTGTCCGAAGCATGCTCTTCAGAAACTCAGAACTCAATTTCACAAGCCATTCATCAGGCTTTAATGGAAGAATTTAATATTCCAAAAGATGATTACTTTCACATCATCGAGAGTCTTTCACAAAATCAATTAAAATTTCCGAGCACCTATCTGGGAATAGAACATACAGGAAATATCGTTTTTGTGCAGATTATTGCTGCAATTGGCAGAAATGTCGAACAAAAAAAGAAGCTTTATCAAAAGATCTCTCAGTTGGTCAGCCAAAACACCCACATCAAATCACAGGATGTGATCATTACCCTACTAGAAAATGCTAAGGAAAACTGGTCTTTTGGAAATGGAGAGCTTCCAACCTTTAATCACATTTGATATGGTGGAGATTAACAATGCGCTAGAGATTATCGAAAACCTTCCCCCCGATAATATTATGAATCAAAAAGTCTCTTTTCTTACAGGTGACGAGAATGCTTCCTTATTTATCATCGAACTTAATTACAATCAGAGCCTTCCCCCACATTATCATACAAAAGATATAGAAATATATTATATTTTGTCTGGTCAGGGAACTATAACGACTAAATTTTACAGCCAGGAAAAAAATACAGATCAACTATCTCAGCCCGTTAAAAAAGGAGACTCATTTACGATTCATCCTTTTCAAATCCATCAGATAAGCAATCAGTATTCCGAAACGCTACAAATTTTAGCTTTAGCACCCAGCAGTCACAATGGAAAAGATCGCCACTTCGCGGAATTATGATTTTTTTTTACTAAGCAATAGAGAGTAAATATTTTTATTATCCTTACTACTCTTATCAATATAAAATACAAACCTGCTGACCATTAGCAGGTTTGTATTTAGTGATTATGTTAAGAGGCATTATTCCCGAGAGCTAACTATCTCACTTGCTATTCTTATGCTGATTGTGTTGGATATCCAGCCTATCTTAAAATGGTTAATTATAACTATGTATTGATCGAATACATAACTATATATTTGCCGCAAATTATTAACTAAAATTAATCTATCGTGAAAAAAATACTTTTAATATCAGTATTATTATTGTTTATATTAAATTCCTGCCACATTAGCGGCAGTTTCAAAGGGCTCTATAGTTACTATGATAAAACTAAAAAAGAAAGTCCTGATTTACTTCTAAAAAGCAGTACGAATATTTGTAGTTTAACATATAGTAGTAATGTTTATATAATAAACGGACAGAATCTGAAAAACTGCCTAAAACAAGAAGATAAAAGTATGGTGTTTATCTGGTCGCCTAAATGTTCAAGCAGAGTCTGTATACCTTTAGATGTTGTTCAAGAATATTGTACAAAGAACCATATTACACTATCTATTGTCGCAGAATACTATGATTCAGAGTTGATGAAGAAAGTTTACAATATAAAAAAACCAATATTCGGTATTGATACCGAATTTTACCAGACAGATTTAACTGACCGTTATCTTAATGCATTCATGAATGACATTGCACAAACGAATTACTCTAATAAAAGATATTTATACTTTGAGAAAGGAGTATTAAAAAATATGACAGATGAATTAGATCTTTCAAATTTATAATGTGACATCTGATGTATTGTAATCAAGGGAATAAAATCGGAGGATACTCATAGATGCCTCTTTTTATGAATGAGCTACATAATATGGCATCTGCAAAATGTGAATACATTTAGTTAATAGAGCCGGCTTATTTTCTGCATTGACCGGACTTCGTTTTTCTGATATTAAAAAACTATTATGGGATGATATACAAGCCTCTTTGGATAATTTTTATATTTCATACAAACAGAGTAAAACTGGAAATGCAGAATACTATCCCATTGCAGATAAAACGTTAAAAATACTAGACCCTCCCAAAGAAAATTGTAAAAAAGTTTTTGGAGGAGTTTAGTATGATGAAATTATTAAACTTCTTAAACTACGGGTATGAGAATGGTTTTAATGAGGAAATTCATTAAGGTCGTATTCCTTCTCTACTTCCTGAAATTTTTCTTTTAGCTTTTCAGCACCTTTTTTCCCAAGTGCTCTCTGCTTGCAGAATCAGTCTTTTTCGGACTTGAAATTATGTGCAGTATCCGTTTCATTTTTTATTTCTTTGAAATTTGATGTTGCAAAACTATTCTTATTTGCTAATTCCATGAATACAACGCATCTTAAAAAATATTGATTTTTGATGGCAGTTTATTTTATTCGTATGGCTTTTTTATTGCCATTTACAGTAAAGCTGATAATACCATTTAAATCATTTGAAAATTTATAATCCGCTTTATTTTCTGTAATATAAAAGTCCAACTCCGTTGTAAAATACATTTTGCTTTGAATGGGAATGTTTAGCCATAGACCGTTTTCTTTTTTCACAATAGCTACCATATCTCCATCAAGTAGATAAGTACCAACATAATTTTTTAGAATATCATCAGTCAAAGTAACCGTTTTTTTCACTGCTGGATTATAAAAACAAGCCCATTTATAGACGTTTGCCACACTATTGATTATTTCATTTAATATACCTAAATTGTCAGAATTAACCATTACAACCACTCCGTTACCATATTCAAGACTAGCCCTGTACTGACACGCAAAACCTTCGTTTGAGCCACTGAGCTGAAAATATTTTTCGTTTCCTTTCTTATTTATAAAAACTCCAAATGCATTTATATTATCTAAGTAAGGTGTTAACCTTAGCCTTGTCATCTCAGGAGAAAGCACTTTTCCCGATTTTCCCTGATAAGAAAGTTGCGTTTCAATGATATATTTACCCAAGTAGTTGGGTTTGTCCAAAGTCCTGTCGCTCCTTTTTCCGGATAAATATTGTATTTGCCATCTTTCATCTCCTCACCATAACGGTTGTATCCTGTCGCTAATAGATTTTGTTTGTCCAGTGGAGGAGGTTGGGTAAAAAAACTGTTATTCATTCCCATGGGCTTCAATACTTGCAGCCACATGTAATCTTCATATTTTTGTTGTGTTATATCAGTGACAATTAATTGCGAAATTGTTGTGCCTCCACCCGAATATTCCACCTTTTTACCAGATTCATACATAGAACGAACCGCTGGTGAATTAGCGGGGCTTTTGCCATCTAATATTTCGCTTAATGTGGGTATACTATCGCCTTGGGGATAGCCCATAAAACCATGAACTGTCCACCCCGCAGTATGACTTAACAGATTTGCCGTGGTGATCTTTTTATTGTTAGATAAAGAAGCGTACGGAAATTTCCATGTTTTTAAATAGTTATTTATATCAATATTTAAATCCAATTTTTTATCCTGGACCAGTTTTAAAACACCCACTCCGTTCAATGATTTGCTTAGGGATGTCCAAATACCATATTTCCGAAAATACCCAATAATACAAGCGTCGTTACCTTTTTCATTTATATGTTTTTATATTAGAAGATTGTTGAAGCGGTTCTCAAATTGCAACCCCGCGTTTCGAGGATAGTAGGTCAATTCCAGAGACTTCTTTTTCAACCGTTTGCTGTAGCTTTCCTGCAGGTTTATTTTTTCATTATGATAGCCTTTCAGTCCATAATACATTGGATAATTTTCTGTTGGGATATTCCCTTATTATGTGACATACCTTCTGCAATCGATTTTTCAGAGTTATCTTTTAATTTTCTCCACCTGTAATTCTATAAATAACAAACAGATTTCATTCGAAAAATAAGTCGCATCAATAGATAAACTTTCTTGTTCTGGCTGTAGTGTAGTTTCGGAATCTTTACAAGCATCATATACCCTTTAAGAGTACTGACTGAGTACTCGGATTCTTTTGAAATCTGATCATAAGTTGGTTTTCCAATAATATGTCGGAACAGTGTCCGCAGATCAGGTAAAATTTAATACTAATCCTTCTTAATCTAAATATTATTCTATGAATCTATTCCCTGTTGTGCGCCCGAAGATAACCAACACGTCAAAGGCCTTGATAAATTTACCAAGATAGGGATTGACATTCACTTTTCCTTGGCCTATCGCATCACGTAATGGTCTAAGGTCAAAAAGTGCCCATTCATCTCCCTGAATCTGACTATAAAATGGAGCGAACATATCCAATTCTTTATCAGTTGAAACATCATAAGGAATTATAGCCTGGGTGTTATCTACCGGTGCCATTTGATTAATTGTGCCAATCTTTCCAAAGACGAGAATATGTAAAGACAGTTTGCCACTTGCATCAGCGAGGTTATCGGCTAAGCTTCCTACCTCAAAAGAACCTTTGAGGTCATCCGTCCTGCCTACATGGTTGGCTCCAAATTTAAATAGCAGCTTTGGAATATTGATGGCATCTTTTGTAATATAAGAAGATAGATAATTAAGTAGATTCTTCTTCATCATGTTGGTTCTGGCGACATATGAATTGTTGGTAAAAATCGGTAGACTTGACCTCAGGTCACGAAGCATTTTTTTACACTCGTTACTTTCATTTCTAAAGGAAAGCAATAGGGAATCTACGATGGAGGCTTTCAGCTTATAAGCACTGAAATCATTATAACGGTCAATATTCTTATAGATCGGGCGATCATGTAGAGCATATTCTTTCGCCTTTTTGAGAGCCAAATCCCTGTTAATTGGTGATTTTGCCATTCTGCCCAACGTATTAAAAAAAGTGCCTAACGACAAAAAGCTGATTTCATTCAAACCCCATATATCGGTATGGGCTAATGTCATCTGCCTCGCCAGTTCCATTTCCGTTTGATAACTGTAAAAGGCAAAATCGTAAGGATTCTGCTTAAAGTAGCTACTATAGCCCATGGTGTTTAAGCTTGTCTCTTTTAATTTACCCGCGGTATAGGGGTCGATCTCTACCACTAATGCTTCCGGTTTGAACACATCAGCCACGTTCATGGTAAACACGGGTATCTCGGCTTCCCCGTGTTGTTCGCCTATTAAAACAATCTGCGCTTTGTTAATCTCCGCTCTTAAACTGTCCCATCCTTCTCCGTTAAAACCTTTGGTATCGTAATGGAACACCCTTTTATGAATAAGGCTGTCAAATTTTGGATTTTTAACTGTTTGGGCAAGGATAGTGCCGGTACTAATAAGAGATAATAGTACTATCAGGCTTTTACATATCTTCATTAATTGATGGAATAAGGTTATAAGTTAATTTTATAGGCATCGGTTAATTTACTCATAAAAAATTGACAGGTTATTGGGCGTTTTTAATCAAGCAATATACCTACAATTTCCTCCCACAAAGCCCGTAACTGTCTCTCTTTTCTACTATCGATAAGAGTTCCCGCATTTACACACAGGGCAACGCTGGTATTTTTGGAAGGAAAATAAAAAGCATAGGCTCCGGCTCCGGCACCACTACCCTCGTGTCCGATTGCCTGCAGGCCACCATCGGTTTTATAAAATTGTAGTCCTAAGCCATATATCGGAGTACCCTGATAACTAGCCGCTACCTTCATTTCTTTCAGCGATGCGGATGAAAGTACGGTTTCATCATGGAGCAGTTTGTAATAAAACCTAGCTATGTCCTGAACGGAAGCAACAATACCGTCATCACCAATGAAGGTAAGTACTGTACCCAACTGCAACTCGCTCACATTGTTAAAAATGCCATCTACTTCCAGATAGTTAGCCGTCGTCCCTTGAGGAGCTGTAGTGCTTGTCGAGCCTGCTATATAATAGGTGTTGGAAAGTCCAATGGCGTTAATTATTTTGTCCATAATATACGTTCGATGCCCGTTTGGAGTAACGCTATCAATAATAAGAGCCAACAAGTGATAATTTATATTACAATAACCAAATGTGGCGCCGGGCGTAAATTTTGCTGGTTGATCGTATACATAGCTCAATACCTGTTCGCTTGCCATAGGCAGTGGCCCTGCAAAAACATCATTTAAAAACTGATTGTTATCTAAATAATCAGGAAGACCTGATGTCATATTAAGCAGTTGCCTTACCGTAATAATATTTCCGTTTGGAAGTTTATTACAAATGTTAGGAAGATAAGTGTTTACTTTGGCGTCAAGATTAATTTTGCCCGCCTCTTTCAGTTTTAGAACAGCAATTGCGGTAAAGGTTTTTGAAATACTCTGCATATAATGAAGTGCAGAAGAGGTCATCGGCTTTTCATTAATTACTGCGTCTCCTGCAACCAAGGTATAATTCTCGGAAGCTGTCTTTACACTAAGGCTTAAGCCGGGGAAGCTGGACAAAGCTGTATCAAGTTTTTGCTGTGCCCGCACTTTTTTATCAGATAAGGGGTTTGAATCGTCATTGCTACATGATGTGATAAAAATGACAACAGCTAGTAATAAAAACTTTTTCATAAAATGTAATTAGAATTATTTAAAGGCAAACTTCAAATAATTCTAATTAGAAGAGGTTTCAAAAGCTTAAAAGTGGAGAAAATGGGACTTATTTGCTGGTGATATGGATTATTAAGCATCATTTTTTATCATTCTAAAATTTTCAGTTCTTTAAAAATAGATTTTATAATGTCTTTCCTGCAGTTTAAAAAATTTGATGAATTCAACTTTCTATCCGGCTAAATCCGGATGGCAAAAAAGCATATATTATTCTTGCCCTCAATGTAACCTAAGCCCCCACCATGCTGTATTGATGCCAGTTTGCCTGTTCCAGCCTGTTTTTGAACCTATAATGTATCTGTCGGTCCGTTACCATCACTTTTTTACTATCTTTTGATTTTCTTTTGGAAGTCTCTCTTGATAAAGTTTCCTCATTAATGTTCTTAATTATTTTTTCACCATTTCCATATTTCCTTTATGAGTTTCCAATCAGGCTTCAGCTCTATTCATAAAATTCTCCTTTTATTTTTGTTCCTGTCATTTCTGTTTGTATCGTGTCAGTAATGTCTTGTATGTACATTAACCAGTTATTTCAATAAATCATTTGAATACCATCCTTCAAAGAAATAGCTATCAGTCCCGAAATATTGAATTCCTATATGGGACAATGTAAATCCACACATATTCCGCCGAAAATTACCATTAAAAAAGGATGACAAGCTTTGTGCTTAAGCAACAGGGCAAGATGGATTACTATTGGAAGCGACTGCTTTCAATATTTTCAAATTTGAGCTAGCAGGAATTTTAATCGAATTTGACTCTAGTAAAAACAATGACATTAAAAAGAATTTCTATTTCTAAAGGAATAGTTATCATATAGTTTATGGATAAAATAACAATAACTATTAAAAAATTTATGATACAAAGAAGGCGTTTTATCGTTCTCTTGTTCATATTATGACATTCAGAAATTACCCATTTAGTTTCTGCTGCTGCCTGTGCAATATGTTATAATGTGTTAAATATTATATGAGTTTTATTAAATAAGCTACATTAAACTATAATGAATTAGATTTGCATTTACCGTGTAAAGATAGAAATGGTTACATTTCCGCTTATATTATTTCAGCATCATCAAAAACTTTGAAGCAATATAAATTTTAAAAGCTTTTTGTGATTATCTACATATATTTTGCATCAGGAATATGGTAAATTATTTAAAATGAAACAACTTTTATATTAAAAATTGATTTATACAACACTTTTAATTATCGCAATTTTTCAGGGAATGCTCTTAGGCTTAGTCATTTTAAAGTCTTCCCTATTCAATAGTCGATCAAATAGATATTTAGCCTGCTTACTATTTACCCTTTCAATTAAATTACTGACTCAGGTTTTTGAGATTCAACACGTATTTACCTCCTATCCTCTGTTGCGTTTTATAGACAATATCGAGTGGATATTTTTAATACCTGCATTCCTATTCCTGTTTATTAAAAACAGGACTAATACTACTGGAAAAAGCAGACTAAAAAACTACTGGTATTTTATTCCATTTGCCTATTCCGCTGTCCTGAACATTGTAAACGATCTTGATCATGTTGAAGGAGTTTATACTATTCCTGAATCAGGCATCACCATAATCAGTATACTTGGTTTGATTCACCTTGCTTTAGCCGTTACATTTATTCCATTTCTACTCTTTTACTCTTATTTTACGATAAAACATTTAAAAGATTCAAAGGAAAAAAAATGGATACTTATCTTATTAACAATTGTGTCTTCAGTGCTATTTGTCTGGCTTATTAGCGCTTTGGCCGGCTTACTTCTTGACTACGACATTTCTTCTACCATGAGTATCTTGGCTTTATGTGCAACATTTATCATTCATTGGACTGCTTATATAGGGATTTACAAATATAAACTAGCCAAAAACAAAGAGGCTATTTATAATTTTCTAAATAATGATTCAGCTATTTCGTATCCCAATCTTCAAATTGTACAAAATAATACACCACAAGAGCATAGGGAATCTATTACTGCAGATAATCTTTATTTTCAAAAACTGGAACTTCTTTGCAAAGATCAGCACATTTATACCGACAGTACACTAAACAGAGAAAAAGTTGCTGAGAAACTGGGCATAAGCCCCGGATATGTTTCACAAATTGTAAACACGATAACAGGAGACAACTTTGCCCATTATATCAATCAATATCGAGTGGAAGCTGTGAAGGAAATGATATCAGATCCGGAATATGAAAACGATACTTTGTTGACAATAGGATTAGAATCCGGGTTCACCTCAAAAACGACTTTTTACAATGCCTTTAAAAAAGTGACGGGTCAGACACCCAATGAATACAAAAACACCACCAAATAAGTCCCATTTTCTCCAGTTTTAAGCTTTTGAAACCTATCTTAATTTGAACTGTTTGAGTTTTGCACCTAAAATAATTCAAAATTAACTTTTTTATGAAAAAGAATGAAACTGATGCAAAACCTTATCAAAAGAACAAAGAAATTAAATTTACCTTATCTCACCGTTATATGGTGCTGTGTAAGTTAGTTTTAAACTTATCATTTGCTTTGGCCATGGATCAACTGCGCGCCATATTCCCGGATCAGACAAATAGAATCTAGCCTCATAAGTGTGGCTACCTATTCAAACAAAATATACAGAAACTAACTCTGGCAGGATTATCATTACACCATTGCTTTGGGGCTTTTCATCTTTTTGAATTCCGTCAAACTCATATGATGTCGTTTTTTAAAAAATTTATTCAGGTGGCTTTCATCTGAAAAACCAAATTCAGTTACAATTTCATTGACCCGCATATCACTGAACAGAACCCGATGTTCAATCAATCTCATCTTATAATTCGATATATATTGCTGGATCGTTTCACCGCACTGCTTTTTAAAGTAACTGCCTAGATAGGTTTGAGAGAATCCGAATTTCTCAGATATTGCAGAAACTTTCAATAATGCTGGATCATGGATGTTTCCCTGGATATAATTAATAATATCAATTGCTCTTTTATCACTATTGGAAGTAATATGCTCTGCTCTCATCTTTGAAATATTTCTTGCCGCAATCACAATCAATGCATTTACATAGTTGAAAGTCAGTTCCTCTTGATAAAGATCTGGATAATTTAGACCGTGGAGCAGTGAATCTACAATTGAATTAACGAGAACGACATCAGGCTTATTCTGTAAAATACAACCAGACAAAAAGGAAGCACCATAAAGTAGGCATTCCATTGAATTAATACTGTTCCACTTGTAATTTTTCACATAACGTTCACTGAACTTTACGAGCAAAAGGTCTGTATTTTCAATAATTTCCAAATTGTGCTGGTCATTTGGTGTTAGGAGAATCAGGCTGCCTTTACTGTATGAAGAAATATTATCATTTATTTTAAGAAACCCTTTTCCAGCAATCACATATACCATCTGGAAAAAGGAGAATTGGATATCCTTTAAAGGACAGCTTACTGCCTGATGGTATTCTACCTTAACCAATTGATCTATATTCTCTCGTTTCATGTGGTAAAAATACCTATTTATCATTAAAATGTACTGATTTTTTATAATATTTCTGTTCAAATTTGCTGTACAAAATTTTAGCATTAATGAAAACATCAATTTACGTATTAGCACTGGGTGCATTTGGTATCATTACCACTGAATTTGGAATAGTGGGTATCTTACCAACAATCAGCCGGCAATTTGACGTATCCATTGATACTGCAGGTTGGCTACTTAGTGCCTTTGCGATAACCGTAGCGGTTTCTTCCCCTTTTATAACGTCATTTACAACCAAAATAAACCGAAAATTCCTGCTATGTCTGGTCATGAGCATATTTGTTCTTTCCAACTTAATTTCTGCATTCTCCACAAATTTCACAATGCTTATGATCGCTAGAATATTGCCTGCAATATTGCATCCTTTATTTTGGAATATCGCCATCGCAATTGCATTCAAGGAAAAGGGTGCAAAAGGAGTTTCTACAGTAATGTTGGGATTAAGCTTGGCCACGGTGCTCGGCATTCCCCTTACAACCTATGCCGTAGACCTTTTCCATACCTGGCAGGCATCATTTTTCCTTAGCAGTGCAATAAGTTTGATTGCATTTATGGGTCTATTACTCTTTGTCCCCCCTATTCCTGCAGATCAGGCAATATCTACAAGGAATCAGGTAGAAGTTTTGAAAAGTCCTCTTTTATGGCTCAATTTGATTTCTACCATAGCCACGCTAGCGGCAATGTTTGCGAGTTATACCTACCTTACTGCTTACCTTGAACAGATTACCCATATGAACGGTGCCCAGATCAGTATGATGCTGCTCCTTTTCGGTGGAATGGGAACTCTAGGGAATTGGCTTATGGGATTAGCTTTGCATCGCAATGTTCTCTTGACTACAAGACTGTTTTTAATCCTCTTAGTGACGGTACAGATTCTGGCCTATTACCTTGGCGGAAATTATATTCCAATGGTCATTATTGTATCCCTCTGGGGAATGATCCATACTGGAGGATTTTTGGTATCAAATATCCGGACGACACAATCTGTTCCCCATCACACATTAGAATTTGTAAATAGTCTGCTGACTTCCTCCTTTAATATCGGAATTTCCTTAGGTGCATTTCTGGGAGGATTAGTAAGTGCTTATTACGGAGTTCATTATATTTTATGGGTAAGTATACTTTTGTTGACAGTAACCTTTATTCTGAGTTTTGTGACCTTTCGTAAAAATATTATAGACAATGAAAAGACAAAACAATTGGAACCTGTAGTATCTGCATGTGAACATAGCTAAGTGTTTTCCAGTTCCTTCACTTTTAACCTTTGCCAGATCCGGGCAATGACAGTGGAATTACAACTATCCCAATAGGGTCTTAGAATTGGAGCCAATGATTTCCCGGAGGATTTCACAGAAATGAATGCTCGATATTTAATCGCCTATCTGCATCGATGTATTAAGTCTAAAAACAAATCCTAAGTATAATTCTTTGATATGTTTAAGCTCACAAATAAAACTATAATGTTTGGAAAGCAAAATTTTTGAAATTTATATACATTGGAAACCTTAGAATAAATTATTCTAAGGTTTTCTAATTTTACTCATGTTTGTCACTATATCGATTTAAAAATTGCAAAACACAGTGGTAAAAAACTCTCAGTGAATATTGAAAACTCTGGAGATTTGCCATTTCTTTTGATGCTATTATTTTATACATGGACGGAAGCAATACAAAAACTCACTTTTCACCAATAATTTGGGAGAAAAATCAGAAAAAGATAACCATAAAACTGCAAGCCACAAAAAAAATAAAATCCATAATCCTTGACGGTGGAATCTTTATGGATTACAGTCCCGACGACAATATAAAAATTTTCAAATAGACTAAAATTCTATTTTTGTATTTAAAATAATCTTTTTCCTTTTTTATCGATATAAAACCAGTTTCCGTTTTGTTTTACCAGCGCCACACCGTCACTAAAACCATATAAATCGTCATAAGCTTCTTGGAACAACTCTTTTCCATTTGCATCAAAAAACTTTGCACCTCCATCTCCAATGACACCAACTATTCCTTCACCAGGCTGTATTTGACTATAAACAGGGGGAATGATCATTTCGTTTTTTTTATTGATAAGACCTATTTTTCCATCAACATAAACGCCCGCCAAACCATTATAAAAATTGAGTGCCCGTTCATATTTTGCAGGAATGACCATGTTTCCTTGTTTGTCAATAAAACCAAATTTATTGTTCAGAACTACGGTTGCCAATCCATCACTAAAATCAGGGTAACCATCATAAATTAAAGGAACAGCTACCTCACCTTTTTTGTTAATAAAACCACTTTTATCATTCATCTCAACCATAGCCAGACCATCCCGAAAGTAAAATACCTGATCATATTGGGGCTGGATAACAATGTTTCCCTGTTTATTCATATAACCGCTTTTGCCATCTCTTTCAATGGGAGCAAGTCCCTCCTCAAAGGAGGATAGAATCTTGCAGTTACAAAAAATCTTTTTTTTGTGGTTCATTTTATCAATGATATACCATTGGTCATTTAGTTTCACAGTGCTTACTTCTTCGCTAAAACTATTGGCTTTGTCGTACATTACAGGTATAATTTCCGTACCTTTTTCATCGATAAATCCCCATTTTCCATCCAATATTACCACTGCTCTTCCATTTTCAAAATCCATGGCAAAATCATACTTTAAAGGGGTAATCTCTTTACCGGTGGTATCTACAAATCCATATTTTTTGCCGATTTCGACTGCCGAAAAGCCATTTTTAAAACCATTCGTAAAATCATATTTGCAGGGCACTACAGGATCACCTTTCTTATTGATGAATCCTTTCTTACCATTGAGCTCCACTTCTGCAAAACCGTTCTCAAAGGGATTCATCTTGTCATAATTGATTGTTTTGTAGTTCTGGGCAGTGTTATTCTTTTGATCTACATTATCCTGATTTTTATATCCACACCCCATAAGTATAAGGAAAGAGAATAATAAAGCGGCTTTTTTTATAATATACATGATACTTTAGTTTTTATTTAGGTATTGTTATTCAAAAAACTTCAATAGGTCTTAGTGTGATTCTATCCCAGTCAAAAATATTCATTTTTTCAAACTAAAAGCTGAGCTGCTGGGGTTTTATAAATACATTTAACTTGTGATACCCTCTTCTAATATTATCCCGGGGGATTTTCCAAACAGATTCAATTCGTCCCGAATACCGGTTTTTAAACGATCTTCAACAACAGAATCCAAAGTTACTGTTTTATCAATTCAACATTTCTTTCTGAAATTCAAGCATTTCATTCTCTATCGTTTGCAGCACCACTTTCGCCCCCATGCGCTGCACATTCTTGTAAAAGTACCGTAAGGCACCAAAAGTACTTGATCTTCTTCTTCCACATGCAAATAGTTATGACACGCTATGTGTTGCCATTTATGTGCATTAATTTTTGATGTGTGAGAAAAAAAAATCGGATGATGAACCGTTCCCTTAGTTGTGATTATATGTCACAAAAAACAGAAGCTTTACTGCCATGTAAATACATAATTGTAAACTACTCCATTAGTGAAAACATATTTTGCTGTTAAAGGATAGTTGGCACTGTCATACGTATATTCAACAGAGTAGCCGGTTGTTGTTCCGTCTAAGTTCTTAGTGAGTTCTGATTTGGCATTGGTTTCATGCTGATAAACAAAAGGGTCTAATACTCTGTCCCATGCATGTGCATTGTCTTTAGTTAAGGTCGAAATACCTGTTTTTGTTCCTGTAGAATTATAAATATCACTCACACTGCTCCCATTACCGTCAGTATAGACAATGTCGCTCTTTTGGGTAAGATTGCCAGCCCCATCATAATATTTAACCCCGATGAGATTACTGCTGGATTTAGTACCGTCATTGGTATACTCTGTACTGTTATTCAAAGTTTCAAGGCCAGCGTTAACTGTATAGATTGCTCTTTTTGTAATTAATTTTCCCTGATAGGTAAAAACATGGTAGCTTAGCAAGGTGTTGTTTGTGCTGTACATGCTCCTTTTGGTCTGCAAGCCGTTAGTATATTCTACTTTTGTTGTACTGCCTACTGCACCGTTAGAAGAATAGTTCGTAATCTCTGAAATATCTCCAGCACTGTTGTAAGTGAATTTGTAAAGCAGCTGATTATCTCTTTTTACTTCAATAATTTTTTTTTGTTGGGGTTGATCAATCACCTGCACAATTTCGTCGGAACCGGAACTGCATGATAAAAGAAGCACCAATGGCAATGCTGATAAAAATAATTTCATTTTCGTTGGTAAAAATTTTCACAAAGAAAAGAAATTATTCCCAATCGTATTGATCAATATATACCTTTCATTACATTTCTCCAACTTACATGGTATCCTGAAGACTGAAAGAGAAATCTTATTTACCCTAAATTTTATGATCAATCTATTCTTATTGAGTACTTCTACTTTTCTAGTGATCTTCTTCCGCAATAAAATGCCCGACAAATGTGTCAGGCGGATATAAGTATATTTTTTCAATTAAATGACTGCCTGTAGCTCAAAGGGGTTTCCTCTGTTTTCTTTTTAAACAGTTTATTAAATGACTGCGGATGTTCAAAACCCAAAGCATAAGCAACTTCCGAAACCGAAAAATTGGTGGCAGTAAGATATTCTTTCGCTTTTTCGATCAGTTTTTCATGAATGTGCTGCTGTGCATTCTGCCCGGTAAGGTTCCGGAGCATATCACTTAGATAATGAGGAGACAGATGAAGCGCCGAAGCCAGAAATTCCACAGTAGGAAGGCCGTTGTTTACCCCTTCCTGTCTGTTGAAGTAGTTTTCCAGTACGGCATCCATTTTGGAAAGAAGATCGCTGTTGATTGATTTCCTTGTGATAAACTGTCTTTTATAAAAACGGTTGCTGTAATTCAGCAACACTTCAAGATAGGAAACAATAACATCCTGGCTTACCTCATCGATAGCTGTATTCAATTCATTTTTGATATTGTCCAGCAATCCCGTTATCACTGTTTTTTCCTGATCAGATAAGTGCAACGCTTCATTCGTATCATAAGAAAAGAAACCATATTTTTTAATATTCTTAGCCAACGGATACGTACGGATAAAATCTGGGTGTACCAGCATTGTATATCCACAATATTCTGCATCTACATCTGTAGAGAGTATCTGTCCCGGTGAAGTAAACATCATTCCCCCTTCATTAAAATCGTAGTATCCCTGCCCATAACCCATTTTTCCATGCTCAGAAAATTTATAAGAGATTTTATAAAAATTCATGAGAAAACTTTTGTTCAGCAGCTCTTTATCAACACTCATTTTCGTATTGTCTACCAGACTTATTAATGGATGAACAGGTTTTGGAAGCTTCAGCAGACTGTGAAGTTCCGATATGGACGAGATTTTCATTGGAGTATTATCTTTCTTTTCCATTATATAAATGTATTAAATATTTGGTTTAAAAAACAGCATAAATACAATGTATTTATGCTGTTCACCTATCGATATCTTTCTTAGATAAACTGCTTTCCTAATTGCTCTCTGAAAAGCTCATCTCCCAGCTCAAGACGCTGTGCATACAAAGCTTTCGCATCTTCTCCTGCCACATATCTTAATTGTTTCTTACCATCTGTAGCAGCTTCATACACAACCTCAGCAATCTGTACAGGTTCCGAAGCAGCTTCCATCATTCCTTCCATGTTGGAAAACAGGGAATTGGTCATTTCTTCATATGCAGGGCTTGTTGCAGCATCCAACGAACGGCTTACAAAATCTGTTTTAATTCCGCCTGGCGAAACGGTCTTGATATCAATTCCAAATCGGTTCAGTTCAAAAGCTAAACTCTCGCTCCAGCCTTCCAGTGCCCATTTGGTTGCATGGTAAGTCGAACCTAAAGGAAATGCAATCAGTCCTCCTATGGATGTGGTAGAAATAAACGTTCCACTTTGCTTCTCTCTGAAATATGGGATGAACGCCTGTGTTACTCTGATCACCCCTAAAAGATTGGTATCTAACTGTTTTAAAATCTGCTCATCGGATAAAGCTTCCAAAGGTCCGATAAGACCGTATCCGGCATTATTAAAAACCACATCCACATTCCCCAACTCGATTGTTTTTTTTACGGTTGATTTGATCTGTTCCAGATTTGTGACATCTAAAGGAAGCAGAGTTACATTCTCCAGCCTGCTAAGTTCCGTATCTGCTTCAGGGTTTCTCATGGTTGCAATAACGTTCCATCCTCTGCTTTGAAATAATTGGGCAGCCGCTTTTCCTAATCCTGTTGAAGCGCCTGTTATAAAAATTGTTTTCATTTTGTTCTGTATTAAATTAACAGGACAAAGGTCAGCATTGCCGCAAAGGTTGAAGTTGCCAAATTGGACTAACGTGTAGCCAAAACGGATTAAAATAATTTAATCCTATTTTTTGCTTTTAGAATGGCATAATCACATTGTGTCACCAGGTAAATAAAGAAAGGCCCAGATAAAAATCTGAGCCTTTGTTCAATAAAAGAGTAAGGATCGTATGAACGTTGAAATCACAACTTCCCTCTCTATATAATCAGTTAAAATTTATAAACAAATGAGTTGATATTCATCCCTGCACCTACAGAAGCAAATAAAACAATATTTCCTTCCTTTATTTCGTGGGAAGGAAGTTCTCCATCCAGGATCATTGTAAGCAAAGTCGGAATAGTTGCTACACTGCTGTTTCCAAGCTTACTGATGACCATTGGCATAATGTTTTCCGGCATTGGCAGATCATACAGCTGGTAAAAGCGCTTTACGATAGCCTCATCCATTTTTTCATTAGCCTGATGGATGATGATTTTGTCCAGTTGATCGATAGTATATCCACTGGCATCCATACATTTCTTCATCGCGTCTGCTACATTCACTAAAGCAAACTCATAGATCTTGCGGCCATCCATCTTGATATATTTGGTATCAGGACAGCTTTCATTATTGTATGATTTTCCAAAAAACAGGAAATCTTTTTCGTTTAAAGTATATGAAGCCGATAAGTGAGACTGTATTCCACTACTATCTTCGCTGAGTTCCAGAATGGCAGCACCAGCTCCATCAGCATAAATCATACTGTCTCTGTCATGGATATCAACTACCCTTGAAAGTGTTTCTGCTCCAATAACCAGGCAACGCTTTGCGATACCCGACCTGATGAAAGCATTGGCCTGTATGACACCTTCAATCCAGCCAGGACATCCAAACAGGACGTCATAAGCCACACAGAAATTATTTTTGATCTTTAACAGGTGTTTTACTCTTGCAGCCAGACTTGGCACACTATCCGACTGAACTGTACCAAACCGTACATCGCCAAAATTGTGGGCAAATATGATATAATCCAGTGTTTCAGGATCTATTTTAGAATTTTCTATTGCTCTCTGTGCTGCTATCAAACCCAGATCAGAAGTTACCTGATGCTCAGATGCGTACCTTCTTTCTTCGATGCCGGTAATTTCCTTGAGCTTTCTGGCAATAATATCATTTGCTTCCTTTAATGACTCTCCGTTTTTATTAATAAAATGATGCTGGTCAAAAAATAAATTTGTAATTGTTTCCGGCGGAATATAATTGCCGACGCCTATAATCTTGCTTGTCATTAAAAAAAAATTATAATCTTCTTAAATTCATTTCGTATTTTTCATGAATTTAAATATTGTACAATAATAACGATAAAATATCTATTAATCGTATGATAAAATATAATTGAATATTTATATTGGTATTCGGAGCATACAATGATGCTCCGAACTTCTCCGAAACGCCCTCTGTCATTAGGTTTTTATTTCATTCATGTTCCTCTGAATTATTGTCATCCTTTTTTGTAAATTCGCATGCTCATGGCAGCATATATTATTGAAAATAAAAGCATCACTACGCTTTCTGTGTATGATCTTCTGAAACATACCTCCGGAAGCTCATTTCTGGAGATCAGAAATTTTGACGAGGTCTATCCTACTGCCATTGAAAGCAACAACGGAGTTTTTACAAAAAGTTCTCCACTACAGGATTTTCCTGATGTTTCCGTAAGCCAGATCGGCAGTTCTCTGGTAAGTACATGTACCTGCAGCAACCCCAAAAACAAACTCTGTGAGCATCAGACAGAAATTTTTCATTGCATTTTAGAAGAAAAAAAATTCAGAACTTTCTTTGATCCCTTCCTTCGCAGCAAACTCTTTATTGACAAAGCCAAAAGTTATGGTTTAGAAAATGAACCTGACCTTGATGCTTATTTTGAGCTTGAATATACTGACGGTAAAATTGAGGTACGGCCTAAGATCAAAGAGATGCTGCCGATAGATGAAGATATTTTTAAACAGCAACTTCTTCCTCAGCGTTCTTCAGTGATTCATGAATTAGCTTTACAGGAAAACGGTAAAAGAAAAATACTGATCATCGGCAGGCACCGGTATTACAGCCATCTGAACTTTTCGCTTATGGAAGCTGATACCACACAGGCAGGAAAAATCAAAAATCCCGTCGGTCCGGTTGATGCCATGGAACTGATCTGGAAAGCCGAAGAACCCTCACATATTAAATTCTACACTGCTGTTTCGGCTTTTCAGAATAACTACAATGAAGATTATAATTCAGCAGAATTGGCCGCTCTTAAGCTTATTGTACAGAATCCCCTGGGGTTGGAAACATACTATCACGACCGGGAATTGTCAGAAACAGTATCAGCAAAATCCCTTGTTCCCGTAAAACTGGATGTTTTACAGGCAGAAATACAGCTTAGTGTATTCAGGAAAGAGCCCTTTTATGAAGTTACGGGTGAACTGGAATTTAATGATATTTCTATTCCGTTTAAGAATGTTATCATCAGGAATGACTATTTTGTCTTCAGCAGAAATACTTTCAGTTTTGTAGAGGATTCCGATATGCTGAGGGTCATCAAATTTTTTAAAGCCAACAACGAAATACTGCTTGTTCATGCTTCAAAATATGAAGACTTCATGAAGAACACCCTTGCTTCTCTCGAAGAACGCATTCATATTAATTACAGTTATATACAGCCTGCAACTCCAGTGCAGATTGAAGAAAAAAAACATCAAAACGAAAGGATTGTTTACCTTCGTCAACAGGGAAATTACATCGCAGTAACACCAGTCATGAAGTATGGCCAAGCTGAAGTTCCTGTGTACTCCAGAAAGCAGCTTTTTGGTACGGATCAGAATGGAAACGTCTTTAAGATTGACAGGAGTGATGCAGAAGAGGCCCGTTTTACGTCTCTTATTATGAAGCAGCATCCTGACTTTGAGGCTCAGATGGATGGCTATGATTATTTTTATCTGCACAAAGATAAATTCCTGGATGAGGATTGGTTTCTTCATGCTTTTGAGACCTGGAGAAACGAAGGTGTTATCATTCTGGGTTTCAATGAACTTAAAAATAATAAGCTCAATGCACATCGTGCGAAAATTAATATTCAGATCACCAGTGGGCTGGACTGGTTCAATGCAAAACTGAAAGTTACCTTTGGGCAGAAAGATGCTGCTTTAAAACAGCTTCACCGTGCTATCCGCAACAGAAGTAAATTTGTACAGCTGGATGACGGTACGATGGGAGTTCTTCCGGAAGAATGGATCACCAGAATGAATGAATTTTTCCGCATCGGAGAAATAGATGCTGAAGACCTTAAAATTCCAAAGATTAATTTTTCTGAAGTATCTTCTCTGTTTGAAAAAGAAGTTTTAAGTGAAGAGATACAGGAAGAACTTTCTTCCTACTCGCTTCAGTTCTCATCTGCCACTGACCTTCCCGAAGTAAGTATTCCTAAGGAATTACAGGCGGTATTACGAGACTATCAGCATGATGGATTGAACTGGCTGAATTTTTTAGATACGCTTAATTTTGGAGGATGCCTGGCGGATGATATGGGATTAGGCAAAACCTTGCAGATCATTGCATTTATTCTTTCCCAGCGCGAAAAACATGGGCATAAGACTCATCTTGTTGTGGTTCCTACTTCCCTGCTCTTCAACTGGCAGGAGGAAATTAATAAATTTGCCCCTTCCATAAAGGTCATGACTCATTACGGAGCAGACAGACTGAAGGCATCGGACCATATGTCCGGCTATGAAGTGATACTTACCAGCTACGGAATGCTGCTTTCAGATATCCGTTTTCTGAAAGAGTTTCGTTTCAGCTACGTTTTTCTGGATGAATCTCAGACTATAAAAAATCCTGATTCGGAAAGATATAAGGCTGCGCGTCTCCTGCAATCCAGAAACAGGATCGTTCTTACGGGTACACCTATTGAAAACAATACGTTTGATCTTTACAGTCAGCTTTCTTTTGCTTGTCCAGGACTTTTAGGGAGCAAACAGTATTTTAAAGATATCTATGCTGTTCCTATTGATAAATTTGAATATGGAAAGCGGGCTCAGGAACTTCAGCAGAAAATCAGACCTTTTATACTTCGGAGAACAAAAAAACAGGTCGCTAAAGAACTTCCGGAAAAAACAGAAATGGTGATCTTTTGTGAAATGGATGCCGAACAGCGGAAAATATATGATGCTTATGAGAAGGAACTTCGCGAATTTATTGCAGCCAATGATGACGATGACCTGAATAAAAACAGTATGCATGTACTTACGGGGCTTACAAGGCTTAGGCAGATATGTAATTCTCCTTTGCTTTTAAAAGAAGGATATTCCGGTGATCACGCAGTGAAAATAGAAATATTGATGGAGCAGATCCAAAGTAAATCTAAAGATCATAAAATTCTCGTGTTCTCCCAATTTGTAGAAATGCTGGATTTACTTAAAGTTGAACTTGAACGAAAAAAAATTCCGTTTGAATATCTTACAGGACAGACCAAAAACAGAGGTCAGGCCGTTAATAATTTCCAGGAGAATGAAGAAATCAGGGTATTTCTTATCAGTTTAAAGGCCGGCGGTGTTGGCCTTAATCTTACACAGGCCGATTATATCTATCTGGTCGATCCATGGTGGAATCCTGCGGCAGAAAATCAGGCTATTGACCGAAGCTACCGTATAGGACAGACCAAAAATGTGATCGCTGTCCGGATGATCTGCTCAAATACTGTGGAAGAAAAGATCTTAAGTCTTCAGAAAAAGAAAAATGAACTGGCACAAAATCTCCTTCAAACAGACGGGACCGGTATACAGAAACTTTCAAAGCATGATTTACTTGAAATTCTGGAATCCAAACCTAATAAAAACATATAAATATCAACTATTTAACACTTTTCGGTTAGGATAAATTATCCAATAGGTATCATACAAAACAAAACCGACAGATAGACTCTGCCGGTTAAAAAACAAAAATTGATATGGATATGATTAGATAAGTGTTTCTTATTTTTTGATGATCTTTTCAGTGATACTTTTTCTATCTTTAGTATAAATCCTGATCAGGTAAGTTCCGGATGTAAGGTTGTCCATATTAACAACATTGGATGTGCCTTCCATGAGCTTCTGCCCTGCGATATTGTATACTTCGTATTTTTCAAGTCTCTCTTCAGTTTTCACATATACTGAACCTGAAGTTGGATTAGGATAAATTTTTGCTGAAGATTTTTTTGTTACTTCAGATGTCCCAAGATTTGCCGGCTGTACATTTAAAGTATAATCTTCAGCCTGCCCGATGAACCATCCTGAAGGACATGGAAGATTTTCCAGAGTTCCCATCCAGGAACTGGATTCGTAGGCCTTTACAATTCTTATACGGGTTTGTCCCAGTAGTGCATCAGCAGGAATATCGATTGTTCCTGATGTTACTCCCGACTGTTTGCCAGCAATAGGATTAGAATTATCAAGATAACCTAATTTGAATACTTCATTGGTATCAAAAAAATTATTATGATTAAGATCAATATAAGCATAAGCAGATACCGATGTCTGTCCCTGAGTTCCTCCGGTTATCGTCATCGGATAAGAACTTCCTCTTTTTACATTGAAAACAGTATTCGTAAAATTCTCGATGACATCTGAATTTCCATCGATATTGCTGTCATTGGACATTCCTGTAAATTCTACCTTTGTAATTTCACTTACTGTTAAAGTGGTAACATTTTCAGCTCCACAATACGGTGAAGGAAAACCTACATTGTTTCCTGTAATATTAACGGTATAATCTTCTGCCTGTCCTGCACGCAGATTAGTATCGCAAGCAGTATTGATAGAGTTTGCAGCATTTGGATTCGAATAGGCTGCTACATTTGTGTTTTTAAGGATTCTCATTCTTGTAACCCCTGGGGATGCACCAGCCGGAACTGAAATATTACCATTGATTGTTAAGGCGTTGAAAGGATTAGCAGCTCCCAACCTTCCAATATAGAAACTTTCTCCTGCATCGTCGAAATTACCATTTCTGTTAAAATCAATAAATACTACAACATCACTTGGAAAAGTACTTGACGGTCCTTTTACGGAGATTTGATAATTGTTCCCAGCCTGGAGGTCTGTTGACATTGATGTAAAGTCTTCAAGAATCTGTGAGTTCCCATTTTGAGAAGATGATGGATTGTTGATATTCCCAAAACTAATATGGGTGATCATGTTACTGTCGGCTCCATATTCAAATGCCGGAGAACAGTACTGCGCATTCATCATCATATAGAATACTACGGCAGAAAGAGTAGATAATTTCTTCATTTATTCCTTTATTTTCTTGAGACAAATTTATATTTATTTAGAATCAATAAAAATAAGAATGTGATGATATTTATCAGTTTATTAAAAATCGTGTGCGGAATTAAAATTTAATCCTGCAAAACAATAGGTTTAATTCAAATATAATCAACAAGTTGTCACTGAAAAAAGGAAACCTCTGTATTCAAATGACAACTTATGTAATTATTCCAAAACTATTTAGTTTATGTTTTCGAGAAGAATAGCTGAAGCTCCTCCACCTCCATTACAAATAGCAGCAATTCCATATCGTCCGCCTTCCTGTTGCAAAACATGGATCAGCGTTGTAATAATCCTTGCCCCCGAAGCTCCTATTGGATGTCCCAAAGCAACAGCTCCACCATACACATTTACCTTATCAAGATGATACCCTAGAATCTGCTGGTTGGATAAAATGACCGAACTATAGGCTTCATTGATTTCAAAATAATCAATATCAGCTAATGCAAGACCCGACTGCTTCAGTACTTTTTCGATAGCAATAGAGGGAGAAGTTGTAAACCATTCAGGAGATTGAGCTGCATCAGCATATGCTATAATTTTTGCCAAAGGTTTTTGCCCATATTGTTCCAATGCTGCAGAAGATGCTAACAACACAGCCGCCGCACCATCATTCAGATTACTGGAATTTGCGGCTGTCAGTAAGCCATCCTTTTCAAATACAGGTTTTAACGAAGAAATCTTTTCAGGAATAAGCTTAGCTATATCTTCATCCCGGTCTATAAGTGTTTTTTTCGCTTTGTTCTCCACAGACATGGTAATCAGTTCACTTTTAAATTTGTTATTCGTCGTTGCTTCCTGAGCTCTTTTGTAGGAAAGTAAAGCGTAATCATCCAATTCCTGTCTTGTATGTCCGTATTTTTTCACTCCCAATTCTGCGGCGCTTCCCATGTGAAAATCATGGTACACATCCCAGAGACCATCCTTAATGAGCCCATCTATTATCTTAGCATCGCCAAGTTTCAGTCCCTTTCTAAGATAGGTGTAGTGCGGAACATTGCTCATACTTTCCATACCGCCGGTCATGACTATATTTTCCAGCCCCAGCTGGATTTGTTGCGCCCCTATCATCGCTGCCTTCATTCCTGAGGCACACACTTTATTGATTGTAGTAGCATCTTTATCCACAGGAATTTTAGAAAAAACAGATGCCTGTCTTGCAGGTGATTGTCCTACTCCTGCTCCCAGGACATTTCCCATGTATACACTTTCTATATGTTCGGGAGAAAGTGATATACTTTCGTAAGTATTCTGAATGGCCAATGCACCTAATTGTGTTGCCGTAAAACCTGATAGATTTCCCATAAATCCCCCTATGGGTGTGCGTTTTGCAGCAACAATAAATACGTCTTTCATATGTATGAATTTAAATATACCAACTGATATATTATTGGTTAAAAATTTTATTTCATAACAAATATAGTCAAAATATACCGATCGGTATATTTTGATTCAAAAAACTTCTCACAAGATATTTGTGAGAAGTTTACTTTTATGCTCTGCTCAGCTGATCAAGTTTTTTCAGCAATGTGGGCATTCGATAAGAACCATGCATCTGCACTACTTTAGGCAACAGGTCATCCACATCTTCTCCTCTCGCTGTAAGAAATAGCGGGCTTTTACTTTCGCCCCTCAATACAGCTCTCCTTTGAGAATCCGTTGATGCAAATTTATTTTTTGCAATTCCTATGATGGAGTATTTCCCATCTAAAGCTTCGTGCAGATAGCCTCCCAGACCAATTTTCCCATCATTATCCAGTGTAACATAACCGTCAACAATAATAAGATCTCCTTGTTGTAATCTGATCTTCCTCAGTAAATTTAAAATGCAGGGCAATTCCCTTTTATAGAAAGCACCGCTCTCATAATCAGATGTAATATCCGTTTTTTCGACAAAAATATCGGATTCGTTTTCTGAGGTCCAATCTTCAAATGCAATACAAACCGTATTGGCATAGTCCTCGTAATAATAAGTATCAAAAGCGTAAATCATATTTCTATCATCATTAAAAAAATTCACCGAAATGCCAAAGGATTCCCGCCGGATCATGTACAAAACACTCCTTGCCCCAATCCATTGTTCTTACGGGTGTGAGTTTCACGCTTTCATATTTTTCTGTAAGATTCAAAGCCTGAAGTTCCTTCCAGAATTCATCAGTATTCTCTACTTCCATAAAGATCATGGTATTCTCTATCCAGTCTTTGGCATAATAATCCTGAAGATAAAAAGCAGTTTGCTCTTTTTTAAACACAGATAATTTAGAATCAAGGATTACTTCCTCAAACCCAAGGTCTTTATAAAAGTTTCTGCTTATTTCAAAGTTTCCGGCTCCTATAAATGGTCTGATAGATTTCACTTGCTGTATCATCGTTTTCTTTTCCAGTTATTATAAGTCATCTCAAATTTGATCTCTTTTCCATGGGTCCCTGTTTCCTCCCAGCCGGATTTTTTGTAAAATGTAGCCGCTCTTGTTTCCGGTGCCGTTCCGAGCCAGACATCTTCAGAGGTCTGGGTAAAATACCAGTCAAGCATAATATTGTGTAGTTTTCTTCCAATACCTCTATTCTCAAAATCGGGATGTATGAAAAGTGCCCAGATATTATGTTCTTTAAGATCTGCAATAGAGAACCCGACAATTCTGGATTCTATTTCGCATACCCAGCCTTTTCCTCTTTCAAATAGAAATTCCTCACAGTCAGCATCGGTTACCAATCCCGGATCAGACAGCATATTTTCTTTTACAGAATTTCTTACCATTTGAATCTGTGGAATGTCTTCAGGTTTCGCTTCACGAATTAGTATGTTCATGGATATATTGGCTAAAGCCATATGTTTTTTATTTCTTTTTTATAGGAACGGGCATAAGCCCGTTCCTATTGAATATATTATATGTTCATCAACTAGAAGTCCGATTCTTAATTTACCTGATGCTTTTAAGCCGCAAAAATTTTATCCAAAACAAATTGTGTACTGCTGGAAAACCAGATATAAAGCATCAAAAACATTTGATTTCCCAAGTCTTACCACTTGTTATTTAAAGTAATTTACTTGTATTTTTAATAATCCAACGCTATCTATTATTTCTTGTCTACCACAATTCTTTCCGCTCTGTTTGCAATTTCCCACGCTGTAGCAAAAACAAGCTGCGTTCTCTTTTCCAACAGGGGATAATCAATTTTTTCACGGTCATCCGTTGGCTTATGATAATCTTCATGAATACCATCAAAGAAAAAGGCTACCGGAACGTTATTCTTGGCAAAATTATAATGATCTGAACGGTAATAGAGCTGCTCCGGATCTGCGGGGTCGTCATATTTATAGTTGAGTTCCAAATTACTGGTCTTTTTATTGGCTGCTTCATTGATCACTTTCAGCTGAGAACTCAACATTTCCGAACCGATTACATAAACGTACTGTTTGCCTCTGTTTTCAGCGTCATCACGCCCAATCATATCAATATTCAGGTCTACTACCGTATTCGCAAGTGGAAATACAGGATTGTTTACATAGTATTCAGAGCCAAAAAGCCCGTGTTCCTCTCCTGTTACATGAAGGAAAAGAATGGATCTTTTAGGCCCATTTCCTGCTTTTTTAGCCTCCTGAAATGCTTTTGCGATCTGCATAACCGCTACGGTACCGCTTCCATCATCATCCGCGCCATTATACACCACCCCATTTTTCGTTCCCACATGATCATAATGTGCAGAAACTACCACAATTTCCTCAGGTTTTTCACTTCCTTCAATAAAAGCCAGTATATTTTCGGAATCAGGAAGATTTCCTCCTCCTCTTTTTTTCATAAATTCAGCGGGAACCTTCTGATAATATGATCCCAACGCCTTCGGAGGAGTAATTCCCAAGCTTTTATAATAATTAATCATATACTCACCAGCCTTCTTTTGTCCGGGGCTGCCCGTGTCTCGTCCTTCCATTTCATCGGAAGCAATTACATATAAGTTTTTCTTTAATTCATCAGCCTTAATCGTCTTATATGCAGACAGAAATGCTTTATCACTTTTTGTTGCAGAAGAGGACTGAGCTGAGACTCCTTCAGAAGTTTTCGCTGTTCCACAACTAACCATCAAAGTTAGCCCCAACAACGGGATAAGTATTTTTTTCATATGATAATAATTTGCTTAAAAATAACAAATTTTATTTAATCTTTAATGAATGTCTATTTTTCTTATATTTGATATAAATGCAATATAGATGGAAAATATTTACGGATTTACACATTATTCCTTTTTCACGGAAATGTCTGCACTCGCCATAAAACATAATAGCTTTGATCTGTCTTTAGGACTCCCCGACTTTGATATCGACAACCGTCTGAAATTATTTTTAAAAGAAGCTGCCGATCTTCAATGCCATCAATATGAGCCCCTTGCAGGAAATCCCTTGCTGATCAAAAATATAATTACCTACAACGCAGCAAGAATAAACAGCATTAAACTTAAGGAAAATGAGGTCACGATCGTACCATGTGCAACCTTTGCTTTATATACTGCCCTCAAATCTATTTTAAATCAAGGAGATGAAGTCATCGTTATTCAGCCCTCTTATTATACTTACGGGCCTTCTATTATTTTAAATGGTGGCATTCCTGTTTATTATGATCTCGATAATGATTTTGCTGTAAACTGGGAAATATTTCAAAAATGCATTTCTGAGAAAACAAAAGCCATTATTGTTAATTCACCACAAAACCCTACCGGAACCATTTGGAAAAAAAATGACTGGTCGCAGTTATATGACCTGATAAAAAATCAGGAAATTTATCTTATTTCGGAGGAAATCTATGATACCTATTGTTACGATGGTCTTGATCATTACAGCTCTTTTCTTCATCCTGAACTCAAAAACAGAACGTTCTGTATTTTTTCATTTGGAAAAATGTTTCATACTTCCGGCTGGAAAGTAAGCTACCTGCTGGCCCCTGAATCTCTTACCGCAAAATTCAGATGTCATCAACAGTATATTTCTTACAGCGCCAACACTCCTGCTCAATACGCTATCGCTAAATATTTAGAAGTGTTTGATTCTTCAGAAAACCGACATATAATGCAGGGGAAAAGGGATCTGTTTAATGAAATGATTGCCTACACCCCCTTAGAAGCAACTAAAAAAGCAGAAGGAAGCGTCTTTCAGGTTGTCAATTTCAGGAGTATCTCCAAGAAAATGACCGATGTAGAGTTTTCAAAATGGCTGACAATAGAAAAAAAAACAGCGTGCCTGCCACTTTCTGCATTTTATAATTCACGCCAAAACTCTGACTATATCCGTTTTAGTTTTGCAAAAAAAGATGAATTGATTATTCAGGCTCTTGAATATCTGCAAAAAAATCTATAGCAATAGCATTTCCCTCTATCTATAAAAAAAGCACCGCCTGAGGCAGTGCTTTATCTATTTAAATAATTGATTTTAGAGACTTAAAACTCTTACATCAATTCTTCTGTTTTTTGCCTTACATTCATCGCTATCATTTGCTTCACAAATCGGATGCTGAGATCCATAGCCTTCAGCTTCTACCCTGTCTGAAGAAATTCCCAGTTCCAATAGCTTCAATTTTGCAGTCTGAGCTCTTAGATTTGATAACTTCTGATTGCTTTCTTCATTACCGGTGTTATCTGTGTAGCCTCCTAATTTTATTTTCAGGTCAGGATAGGCATTTAGAATTTCGGCAAGATTATTCAACTGTAATTCTGATCCGGCTTTAAGATCACTTGACCCTGTTTCAAAATAAAGATTTTCTAATGTATACCAGTTATTGGGATCTATTACGGTCTGATCTTTTTGTTTTATCGCATTATGCAACTGGAATAATCTGCTTCCTTCTCCTAATGTGATGGTCTTTCCTCCTTTCAGTTTTATTTCCTGGATAGCTCCGGTCTCATATACAAAGTCTCCGCTTTCGTTAAGGTGTCCTTTGATCTCTTTTGGAGAAACGGAAACCGTTTGGATTCCTGCATGCGCTGTAGGTGAACTGGCGTTGTAAGCTCTTGTCAGACTTTCCAGTTTAGCTTTTCTATTGGCTTCAATCTTATCTTTATGAATCACTGCCAATGTTGGTGCAATAACTAATGAAACAATTGACATCAGCTTAATAAGGATATTCATTGATGGCCCTGAAGTATCTTTAAATGGATCTCCCACGGTATCTCCTGTTACCGAAGCTTTATGGGGTTCTGATCCTTTATAATAAGTCTGACCATTGATATCAACGCCTTTTTCAAATGACTTTTTAGCATTATCCCATGCCCCTCCTGCATTATTCTGGAACATTCCCATCAGAACCCCACATACAGTAGCTCCTGCTAAAAATCCTCCTAAAACTTCTGGTCCGAAAATAAATCCTATCAAAATGGGAGAAATAATAGTAATAGCTCCTGGAAGCATCATTTTTCTGATAGATGCATCGGTAGATATCGCAACGCATTTTTCATATTCAGGTTGTGCTTTTCCTTCTAAGATCCCAGGAATTTCACGAAACTGTCTTCTTACCTCTTCTACCATAGCCATGGCTGCCTGTCCTACTGCAGTAATGGCAAGGGAAGAGAATATAAACGGTATCATTCCCCCAACAAACAATCCTGCCAGAACATCGGCTCTGTAAATGTCAATTCCGTCAATACCTGCAATTCCAACAAAGGCTGCAAATAAAGCAAGTGCAGTCAATGCTGCAGAAGCTATAGCAAATCCTTTTCCGCTGGCTGCTGTAGTGTTTCCTACTGCATCCAGAATATCTGTTTTTTCACGGACCTCTTTTGGAAGTTCACTCATCTCGGCAATTCCTCCCGCATTATCTGCAATCGGACCAAAAGCATCTATGGCCAGCTGCATGGCGGTAGTTGCCATCATTCCCGCAGCAGCAATTGCTACCCCGTAAAGCCCTGCACATAAATACGATCCATATATACCTCCTGCCAAGACAAGGATTGGAAGCAGTGTAGATTCCATCCCTACTGCCAAACCGCCTATAATATTCGTTGCATGGCCTGTAGAAGACTGTCTTACAATACTGGCAACAGGTCTTTTACCCATAGCCGTGTAATATTCTGTAATAATACTCATTAAAGTACCCACCACAAGTCCTACCATTATAGCTCCGAAAACGCCCATTTTCGTAAACTCATGTTCCCTAAGAGTCATTTTTTCAGGAAGAAGATAATTTACCAGAAAGTAAGAGGATATAGCTGTAATCACAATGCTTCCCCAGTTCCCCAGATTCAAAGCATTCTGTACACTGGAAGTAGACAAACCGTCATTTTCATTGATTCTCACAAATAGAGTTCCTATCATTGAGAAAATAATTCCTGTTCCGGCTATAAGCATTGGAAGAAGAATTGGAGCAAATCCTCCGAAAGCATCGTCAGACATTGTTTCTCTTCCCAAAACCATTGTTGCCAGTACCGTTGCTACATACGAACCAAATAAATCGGCTCCCATACCTGCTACATCTCCAACATTGTCTCCAACATTATCAGCAATTGTAGCTGGGTTCCTTGGATCATCTTCGGGAATACCTGCTTCTACTTTTCCCACAAGGTCAGCTCCCACGTCTGCTGCCTTTGTATAAATACCACCCCCCACGCGGGCAAAAAGCGCAATCGATTCTGCACCGAGAGAAAATCCGGTAAGAATTTCAATGGTTTTTTCCATTTCATGGGAATCTACCGTGGCATCGGGAGCAAAAATCTGTTTAATAATCAGAAAAAGAGCACCTAAACCAAGTACAGCCAGTCCAGCAACTCCCATTCCCATAACAGATCCTCCGGTAAAAGAAACCTTTAGCGCTTTGGAGAGTGAGGTTCTTGCGGCTTCTGCAGTTCTTACATTAGCTTTAGTAGCGATCTTCATTCCTATAAACCCTGCGAGAGCCGAAAACACAGCTCCAACGGCAAAAGCGAGACCAATACTCCAGTGAGAATTGGAATTACTGGATCCCATCACCGCAAGAAGTATAGATACTACAACAACGAAATAAGTTAAAATCTTGTACTCAGCCTTTAGAAAGGCCATAGCACCGTCAGCGATATGTCCGCTGATTATTTTCATTTTCTCATTTCCGGCATTCTGCTTACTTACCCAGTTACTCTGCAGAAAAGTATACAATAAGGCGACAACGCCAAAAACCGGAATTAAATAGAACAAATCCATAGTTTATTATTTTTATATTAATAAATAGTAATTAGTTTTATAAATATAACAAAAATTCCAGTGTTTTATTAAACCTTGTCTTACAATATATTTTTCCTTAAATTTATTGAACACCATAAAACGAAATATCCATGAAAGCATTAATTCAATTAATCTTTTCAGCATCTCTTATTGTTATCAGTTGTAAAAGCATCCCTGAAAAAGAAAAGGCAGACGTCTTTTATTTTGGAGGAACAATTTTAACGATGGAAGAGGCTACGCCCCAAGTGGAAGCTGTAGCATTAAAAAATGGTAAAATACTTTTTGCAGGAACCCAATCAGAAGCGAATCATTATACAGATGATAAAACAAAAATCATTAATCTGGAGGGGAAAGTTTTACTCCCCGGTTTTATAGATGTTCATGGCCATCTTACCTCAAGAGCAGGAATGATGCAGGCTATTGATTTGTTTCCTGAACCCTATGGAACCGTTAATTCTATCGAAGACCTTCAAAATACCATTAAAAAATATATTATAGAAAATTCTGTTTCAAAAAGCCAGCCTATTATAGGTAATGGATATGATGATGCGATTATGACAGAACACCGGCATCCAACGAAAGACGAATTGGATGCCATAAGCAAAACCAATCCTATTATTGTCATCCATACTTCCGGGCATGCAAGTGTAGCCAATACAGCGATGCTTAAACTTCTTGGAATATCTGAATCTTCAAAAGATCCTGAAGGTGGACATTACGGAAGAAATAAAAAAGATGGTAAACTGAATGGTAAACTGGAGGAAAATGCAAGTTTTATGGCGCTCTTATCTCTTACAGAAAAGATGAGTAAGGAAACAGGAAACTCACAGGATCTAGCCATTCAGAACCTTATGAAAGCTCAGGATGAATGGCTTAGCTACGGCCAGACCACCACCTGTGACGGAAGAACAATGGGAGAAAGTGTAAATCTTCTGGAAAAAGCTGCTGCTGAACATCTTTTTAAAGCAGACGTTATTTATTTTCCTGATTATGAATACTTCAAAAAAGATCTGAATACTTTTAAACCTAAGTACATGAAGTACAGCAATCATTTAAAACTTGGAGGCTTTAAATTTTCAGACGACGGCTCTCCACAGGGCAAAACAGCCTGGCTTACCCAGCCATATCTTATACCTCCTGAAGGTCAGTCTTCTGATTACAAAGGCTTTCCCATATTCTCTGACCAGGTTTTATATGATGATCTGAAAAATTTGTTTCAGAATAATATTACAGCACAACTTCATGTAAACGGAGATGCAGCGATTGACCAGGCGTTGAGAGTAATTGGAAAACTAAAGGAAGAAAATATCTACAAGCCGGAACTAAGGGCTGCACTTATTCATGTTCAGAACAGCCGCCCTGATCATATTCAAAAAATTAAAGACATCGGTCTGATTCCCTCTTACTTTTCTACTCATGTTTATTTGTGGGGTGATTGGCACTATTCAAGTGTTTTCGGGCCGGTAAGAGCTTCATTCATTAGCCCTGCGAATTCTGCTTTGCGGGCAGGAATTATCTTTACCATGCATCACGATGCACCTGTCACACCTCCTGATTTAATTACAGCAGTATATTCCTCAGTCAACAGAAAGACCCGATCCGGACGAATCTTGGGACCTGATGAAAGAATCACACCACTTCAGGCACTAAAAGCAATTACCATCAATGCCGCTTATCAAATTCACGAAGAAACTACAAAAGGTTCTATTAAGGCAGGAAAATTAGCTGATCTGGTTATCCTTGATCAAAATCCCCTGACCATTAATCCTGAGAAAATAAGGAATATTAAAGTATTGGAAACGATAAAAGAAGGAGTGCCTGTTTATAAAAGAAAATAAAATTTTATACTTTTATGACTGACGGTGATGCTAATACCCTCAATATTTTATTAATTGACAAATGAAAAGGCAGATGAAAATTCATCTGCCCTTATTATAATTTTGGAATGCGATTTCTTAGCCTCCGAATTTTTCTGCATAATCTTTTTGAGAAGCCTTGATCACTTTTCTAGCGTGTTCAGCTCCATAAACCTCATGAATTCTGCACTTAGCAGGCTCATCTGGTAAATTCTTATAGGTTAAGAAATAGTGCATCAATCTCTTAACTTCTGCTTCAGGAAGTTCTGAAATATCTCTGAAATGTCCAAAAGCGTGGTCACCGATCATTACGGCAACGATTTTATCATCAGCTTCACCTCCATCGATCATTTTAAATCCACCGATTGGAATAGCTTCCATTAATAATCCTCCAGAGTGGATATTGTGAGAGCTTAATACACAAATATCAAGCGGGTCATGGTCTCCTTCCGTCACATCATCAGCTCCGGCTTCGATAGCCAGTTTCATTACTTCATTATGGCAATATGTTCTTGGAACGAACCCATATAAAGCGGGAATAATATTAGAAAATTTCTGAGGTCTGTCTACCTTTAAAAATCCTGTTTCTTTATCTACTTCATATTTAATTGTATCTGAAGGAACGATTTCCACGAATACATTGACAACATTTGGCGCATCTTCTCCTGCAGAAACCCCGTGCCATGGATGTGCTTTAAAATTTGGAATCATTATTTATCTGTTATTTTTTAAGTTATAATTAAAATTTCTCTTCTAAGATCTTCTATAGTGGCTGCAATATAATCATCGCCTTCCATATAGTTCATGATAAAAATAGTTTTGAATTCTTCAAGATCTGCATTTCCGTTTAGTCCATCATAGGTCTTGTGAAGTAAATCGATCAAAGCATTTTTAGAATCTACAATATTCTTCCATGATCCTTTTGTAATATAAAGCTGTTGTGAAGAATTATATTCAAACTCATCATTGATGGTCTTTTCACTCAGAAAGATAAATTCGTGTACCGCCAGATCTTTATCAAATTTCTGAATGATGTTTGATGGTTTTATTCTTTCTAAAAAAAGAGTCATCCTTTCATACGAATGTGCTTTGTTTTCCGAATTTGATTTTACAGAAAGCAGTTTGATTTCCTGATTTTTAAGGGTAATGTACGAATGTACAAATTGTCTCAGCAAAACCAGAAAAGGAATTGCGATAATCAATGCAAAAGCATACGGTAAATATCCTGAAAAACTACCCATAATTTTAGACCGCAAAATTACTAATTATTTTCCGGCTTCTAAAGAGTTTTTGAATATATCGGTCTTAGAATTTTGAATATAAATCAGGGAAAGGATGATGAGGAGATAAAAACCGATCATCATTCTGTTGGCCAAACTCGGAAAAATCAAAAATCTAAGGAAAACAGAAACATAAATAGTTGCAAAGAACAAAGACTGCAACCAGCTTCTCCTGCTATTCACCGAAAATTTATTAGCCAGAATGATCACAATAAATAACAATAAAATTGGAAAATACGAGCCATTAAAATCCAGCATTATTACTTTCTTAACATAATTCAGATAATCCGGAAAGTAAAACGGATCCGGATCTGATATGGGATAAATCTGAACTTTTGTAAACTGATTCATCACTAAAGTAGACCAAGAAATCTGGTTAAAATACTGAATCAAAAAGAAAGAAAGAAAAATATATCCATAAGACATCAATAGTTTCGAGCGACTAAGCTGAAGGCTGTTTCTGTAAAAATAAATTAAAATATAAAGAAATGAATACAGAATAAAATATTCGGGTCTTGTCAAAATACAGAGCATTGCAAAAACCGTAGCCCAAAGATGATTTTTTTTCACCACAAAAATATAAAAACTCACCAACAGCAACAAACACGACAAACTGTCTGCTGAAGCATGTCTACTGGCCTCCAGAAGCGGTTTGAATAAAGAAATTAAAACTGTTAAGATGAAAGCCAACGGATAATTCTTTAAAATCTGAATCAGAAAGCTGAATATTAAAACCAAAATGGCAACAAAAGAAAAGATAGAAGTTAAAGATACAGCGACTGGAGCTTTGAAGCCCAATTTAAAAAACATCCAGTTGACAAAATTATAAAAAGGCTTTACTGAAAAAAGCTGCAGTTCCTCTTCATAGGCTTTAGGATTTTCTGACAAAATCTTATAATACGTGTTCTCTCCAACTGCAATTTCCTCATCCTGAGGCGTAATTCCAAAAATCTTCGGATTGGTTCCTTTGAGTTCTGTATATACTTTTTTATGAACATCCTCTATTTTCATCTCAGGATATTCTGCTTTGTAAATAAGCCCAACATAGGCTTCTATATCAACATTGTAGTACTGATGAGTATACAGATAGTATGACATCACACATAGGTAGACTGAAAATATAAAAATAAGAATCCTCTTAGTTTTCTCCATTTGCATTATGTTTATGCCATAAGAATGCAAAAGTAAAAAAACTATTCTTCCAACTGTTATTATTCAACTGTTTTATTCCTTACAATATTGTATACTATTTGAAAAATCCATTTGGTTAAAGTACAAAAAGCGCAGGTCTCTGGGTAACCTCATGATAACACACACTATTTTCATCAAAAAAATGATACACAAGGCTTTTTCTGGTTCTGTTCTTATCAGTATGAGGTTCGCCGCCATGAAGGATGTTGGCATGCCATATCAGCATATCTCCTTTTTTAGCTTTAAAAATTTCTTTTTTCAGACCTAATTCCTTGACCTTATCTTCTAAAAATTCTTCATAAGCTCTGTAGCTTTTTTTACCGATTCGAATAGCATCTCCTTCATTATCATAATCAGAATTAAGAAAATATGGAAGCTTATGGCTTTTCGGAATGTAATGTAATGCTCCATTCGTTTCATCTACATCTTCTAATGCAATCCAGACACCCAATAACCCTCCCAAAGGATAAGTTGTCATATGAATACTGTCGGAATGAGTTTTCTGCTGGCTTCCGTTGATAAAGTTGATACTCTGAAATAGCTTGGCCTTTCCATCCAAAAGTACGGAAAGAAAATTCAATAATTTTTTATCATTTCCTATATTTCTGATAATCTCAGAATGATGAATAGCAAACATTAATTTCCCTCCATAAATAAACTTAAGAGTTCCGTCCTCCATCAGCTTTTCTATTTCGCTGTTGATTTTGTCGGCATCATCTGCTGTGATAAAGTTCCTGACTGTCATATACCCATTTTCCTCGTACTTCAGGGCACTTTCTTTATTTTCAGCAGATAACTGTTGATAGAATTCAGTATTGGTAATTCTGTCCTTGCCAATTTGTCTTTCGGAAGCCGGAAGATGTGCAAAATCAGCACTGGAAATACTAGAGAAGTAATTTTTGCTTATGCCGAATTTTTTATACAAAGGTATATTATGATGCAATTTTTTTTTATTAAAAAAATTATAAATAATATAAGGTAGTTTATATTGACGGATTTGCTTTAGCATAGCTGGATGGTTAGTAATAATACTTTATAAAGGTAAGGAATAATATTAAATTAAAATGATTCTAAATAACAAATTCTACATGATAATTATTCTAAAAAAGCTTTCCTTTCATGAGAAATGGCAGAAAATTTTTGATCAGTGTCTTTTTTGAACTTTCGATCGTTGCATAGGGCTTCAATTCTGGTCTGAAGCCTCTGAAGAACTCTTCGATACCAGGAAGATTTCCTCCTTCAAAGTCAAAAATATGATTTCCAATATTTTCTTTGATGACATGATCTATAAGTACAGATGCGCCAGACATTTTAATATATTCTTTATTATTGAAATTTCCTAAAAGAGCAATTGTATCATAGTCCGAATAGGTAGCAATCACGTTGGTCATTTCCTGATGGTAATAAAAAGCTAAAAATTTTAAACGCTTTAATGAATAAAATATTTCAAAAGTATTTAGTAAAGCCACTGCATCATTTTCTTTATCCAGTCCTACTACATGATTTTCTATAAATTTTTTAGCTTCCACATAACTCACCTCTCTGATTTCAGAATTATCACTGATCTCATCATCGAGCCTAAGCTTCCTTTTTCTTTTTGGAGAATATTTCGCAAAAACATTAGCATAATCATCAGGATACAAAATAAAATTCTTTTTTGAATTGAGTTTTGTATAAAATTTATTCGTTTCATTAAAATAATAAACTCTGATCAGATAATTTTCACACAGAAAATGGAGAAATTTTTCATTAATATTTTGATCGTCTTTAGGTGAAAATACACCAAGTTGCTGACATATCAAAGGATTATGAACGATTTTAACCCCGTTTTTGTATATAAAAGGAACAGGCATGACTGCCTCATAATCATGATACACCAAAACATCCCAAAGTTTATTGGCAGTAACATCTAAAAATATTTTTGATGCTGAATATTTCCTTTGCGCCGAGTTTTCCACACAGGCACCATATTTTTCGAAATTGATTTCGCTATATTTCACTCTTCTAATCATAATAATCCTTCATCTGAGAAACTTAAATAGGCATCTTCAGTAACAATAATATGGTCTAAAAGCTGGATACTTAATAATGCTCCCGCTTCTTTTATTTTTTGGGTTATACAGATATCTTCTTTGCTTGCTTTCAGACTTCCTGAGGGATGATTGTGTGCAATAATGATTCCTGTTGAAAAGTAATCTAAAGCCGTTTTAAATAAAATTCTGACATCAACAACGGATTGGCTTATTCCGCCCTGCGTCAATTGTGATATATGAATGACTTTATTACTCTGGTTTAAAAACAAAGCCCAAAATTCTTCTGTTCTTAAATCTGATAATTGGTTTTTAAGGATAAAATAAGCATCCTTACTATTGGAGATTATTGGCTTCTCGGGGATTTCCTGAACTGCCCTCCTCTTCCCTATCTCTAAAGCAGCAATAATAGACACAGCTTTTACAGCACCCACTCCTTTGAATTTCATCAGATCTTTATTGGAAAGAAGACTTAACTGGTGCCAGCTATTGTCTACCGATGTCATGATTTTTCTTGCTAGTTCCAATGCACTCTCATCCCGACTTCCACTTCCCATAATAATAGCCAGAAGTTCGGAATCAGAAAGTGAATTCTTGCCTTTCAGTAAAAATTTTTCTCTGGGTCTGTCGTCTTCTGCAAGGTATTTTATGGTCATTTGTGAGTGGTCTTTATCAAATAGGGTTATAAAGTTAGTAAAATGCGTACATAATTACTGTTCTTTTTGATTTGTCGAAATATTTTGCAGTCTCAGTCAATGCATTGAAAGAAAGCATGGGACATCCTAAACTTAAACAGGCGGGGGTTTGCAATTCCTGATCCGGAACACAACCCAAAGAGTGCAGTACAATGGCTCGCTGCATGGCATTACTGTTGGTATCATCCAAACCGTTTAGGCGGTAAGCTTTCCCAAATTTACCATTATAACTATTCAGGATTTCATACTTCCCAAGCGAGGATTGATATGAGCCCTCTGTATTACTGAATTTCAGACTCTGTGAGTTTTGAATTACCGAACCTGAACCATGAGAAACAATTGCTTTCTGCAGTATCTTATTATTTTTTAAATCGTAAACAAAGTACCTGTATTTTCCAGACTGCACTTTAAAATTGATAAAAACAGCAATATCCTGATTATAATTTTTTCCTTTGACAAAATTTTTAATTTCTAAAATCTTTGCTTCGGGAAGAAGTGCAGATATATGATTTTCCTGACATTCAGCTTGAGAGCAGAACATCATTAAAAGCAATATCAGGATATTTTTTTTCATCAGTGTGTTGGAAATTTTATTCAATGATCATTCCATCTTTCATTACCAGTTTTCTGTCTGTAATTTCTGCAAGGTTTGGGTTATGTGTTACAATAACAAAAGTCTGGTTGTATTTATCTCTTAAATCAAAAAACAATCTGTGAAGATCATCAGCATTTTTTGAATCTAAGTTTCCTGTTGGTTCATCTGCAAAAATAATTTTTGGAGAATTGATCAAAGCTCTGGCTACTGCTACTCTCTGTGCTTCTCCTCCTGATAACTGATTGGGTTTATGATTTAATCTTTGCTCTATTCGAAGATCTTCGAATAAAGCATAAGCCTTTTCCAAAGCCTCTTTTTCATTCGCTCCTCCAATTTTTGTTGGCAATAAAACATTTTCTAAAGCTGTAAATTCCGGAAGCAGCTGGTGAAACTGAAATACAAAACCAATATTCTGGTTTCTGAATTTCGAAAGCTGCTTGTCATTCATATTAATAAAGGACTCCCCGGCAATGCTAATTTCCGTATTATATTTATTGGAATTGCTTGGAAGATCCAGGGTACCTAAGATTTGAAGAAGTGTAGACTTACCCGCTCCCGATTCGCCCACAATAGAAACAACTTCGCCCGTTTTGATGTGGATATCAACTCCTTTCAATACTTCCAAATTCCCATAAGATTTATGGATATTACTTGCTTTAATCATACTTCAAAAATAGTAATTTGATTTTAAAATCCAGCCATAAAACTTATATGTTAGTAATATTTTTGACAGGGAAATTTAGTAAATGCTGGTATTTTGAAAGGCAGAATGTGTAGATATTTTTGAACATTCTTATAGCCAAGATAAAAAAAACTTAATATCATACATAAGGCCGAAAATTAAATAGCAAAATCAGATTTTACTATAAAAATTGGTTTTAGCGAAAGCGTATAAAAAAAACCTCTCAAAGTGAGAGGTTTTAATATTTTACAATCCGGACTGTTACAGTAACAAGGTTAATGGACTTTCCAGATATGTTTTTAAAGTCTGTAAGAATTGAGCTCCAGTAGCGCCATCTACCACTCTGTGGTCACATGCTAATGAAAGTTTCATAATATTTCCTACTACGATCTGACCGTTTTTAACAATTGGTTTTTCAATGATCGCTCCTACTGAAAGGATGGCAGAGTTCGGCTGGTTGATGATACTTGTAAAAGTTTCAATCCCGAACATACCAAGATTTGACACAGAGAATGTAGATCCTTCCATTTCATTAGCTTTAAGACCTTTGCTTTTTGCTCTTGAAGCCATGTCTTTCACTGCCGCTGAAATTTGAGTATAGTTCATCTGATCTGTATTTTTAAGTACAGGAACTACTAAACCGTCAGGAATTGCTACAGCTACACCTACATTGATGTTTCCTCTGTGGATTACTTTATCTCCTGCCCAGCTTGAGTTCACCTGTGGGTGTTTTCTTAAAGCTACAGCAGTTGCCTTAATGATCATATCATTGAAGGAAATTTTAGTATCAGGTAAAGAGTTAATCTCTTTTCTCGCTTCAATCGCCTTATCCATATTGATCTCAACCATCAGGTAATAGTGAGGTGCAGAGAATTTACTTTCAGCAAGACGTTTTGCAATAATATTTCTTACCTGAGAGTTGGGTGTCTCTGTATCTTCACCCTGAACAAAGCTCAATGCAACCTGAGCTGCTGCCGGAGCAGAAACCGCTGGTTGAGCTTTCTCAGAAGGCTGATAGTTTTCGATATCTTTTTTAACGATTCTTCCATTTTCTCCTGAACCATTTACGCTGTTGATATCAACACCTTTGTCCTGAGCCATTTTTTTAGCTAATGGAGAAATCGCTACTCGTTCTGAAGATGAAGAACTTACAGCAGGTGATGCTTTTTCTTCTGCTTTAGCTTCAGTTTTCTGTTCAGCAGGTTTTTCAGTGGACTGAGCAGCAGCTTTTGGAGCACCCACTGCAGAAACATCCGTTCCTTCAGGACCTATAATAGCCAATACTGAATCTACCGGAGCTGCACCGCCTTCTTCTACTCCTTGCTTCAATAGTACTCCATTGAATTCAGATTCAAAGTCCTGAACAGCTTTATCTGTTTCGATTTCAGCCAGAAGATCACCTTCTTTTACTGTATCGCCTACGTTCTTGTGCCATTTTGCTACTTTACCCTCTGTCATTGTATCAGAAAGTCTGGGCATTGTAATGATTTCTACCCCTGCAGGAACTTCTGTAGTAGTCTGCTCAACACTTGTAGAATTGTTTTCTGTTTTCGATTCTTCTTCTGATTTTTTTTCTTCAGAACTACCTGTGGCAGGAGCAGCAGCTCCGCCTGTTAATCCTGAAATATCTTCTCCTTCATCCCCGATAATGGCTAAAACAGAGTCTACAGCAGCAGCAGAGCCTTCTTCTACACCAATGTATAAAAGAGTTCCGTTTATCTCAGATTCGAAATCCTGAACAGCTTTATCTGTTTCAATTTCGGCTAAAATATCTCCTTCTTTTACTTTATCTCCTACGTTTTTATGCCATTTTGCCACTTTACCTTCCGTCATAGTATCTGAAAGGCGGGGCATCGTAATTACTTCTGCCATAATTTATTGTATTAATTTGTTAATATGATGATGTGATGATAAGAACAGTGAACAGCGAATGAACACATCATCTATCATCGAATCAGCAAATTATTTTAGTTTTCTAATTTATCTAAGAATGGGTAATTTTCCTGAGCATAAACATATTCATAGATTTTATCTACATCCGGATATGGAGAGTTTTCCATAAACTCGATGCACTCATCGACAAAATCTCTTGATTTATTGTCTATTGTTTCCAATTCAGCTTCGGTAGCCCATCCGTTCTCCAGAATTCTATGTTTTACCAGCTCCATAGGGTCATCATTCTTGTGAACTGCTACTTCTTCCTTGCTTCTGTAAGGTTCTGCATCAGACATAGAGTGTCCTCTGTAACGGTATGTTCTTGCTTCAATGAAAGTAGGCCCATCTCCTCTTCTTGCTCTTTCGATCGCTTCATAAGCAGCTTCAGCTACTTTCTCAGGATCCATTGCATCTACTGCAAGGCAAGGCATTTCATATCCTAAACCTAATTTATAGATATCTTCGTGATTAGCTGTTCTTTTAACAGAAGTTCCCATTGCATACTGGTTGTTTTCAACAACAAATACTACAGGAAGTTTCCAGTTCATCGCCATGTTGAATGTTTCATGAAGCGATCCCTGTCTTGCTGCTCCGTCTCCGAAGAAGCAGATGTTTACAGCTTTTCTGTCATAATACTTATCTGCAAAAGCAATTCCAGCTCCCAAAGGAATCTGTCCTCCTACGATACCATGTCCACCATAGAAACGGTGTTCTTTACTGAAAATGTGCATAGAACCACCCATACCTCCAGATGTTCCGGTAGCTTTACCGCAAAGTTCAGCCATGATTCTTTTAGGATCAACTCCCATCGCCATTGGATGGATGTGACATCTGTAAGCAGTAATCATACTGTCCTTCGTTAAATCCATTGCATGCGTGAAGCCGGCAGGGATAGCTTCCTGACCGTTATACAAATGTAAAAAACCTCTGATCTTTTGTTTTAGATAAAGAGAACGGCATTTGTCTTCAAACCTTCTCCACATTGTCATATCTTCATACCACTTCAGGTATACCTCTTTAGAAAATTCTTTCATGTGCTAGCTCTTGCTTTTTTATGATGAATATTTGAGCAAAATTATAAAAAAAACTTTGTTTTTATCGTATACATACTAATTGTTTTTTTGCTTATAGTGTTATATTTGAATTTTAAACTTGAACATGGAAGAAAAACACCCGCTACTGGTACATAAAATTTCAAAAGTCATTTCAGATTTTTTCAATCCACTCGTTTCTTTATTTATTTTCTTTATCTATATGAGTATAAGAGAATATTCCCTGAAAGACTCTATTCTTTATTTTGCTCCCATATTATTAATGATTATTGTTCCGGTCGTGATCTGGCTGGTGTGGAATGTAAAAACAAAAAGATATACGAATATGGATGTTTCCGATCGTGTTCAGAGAAAAACATTATATATTTTTATCGCTTCCTGTGTAATTATTTATCTCATTTTCAACTATTTCAAAAATGGATATATCGATCTTGTGATGCTATTTATTCTAGTTTTAATTTTTACGATGCAAATCAGTAATTTTTTCATCAAGAGTTCTATGCATACTGCATTTAATGTGTTTGTAGCTGCACTATTTTTTACGTTGAACTGGAAAGCTGGATTGATATGGCTGGTAATAGCTGCTTTAGTAGGAATTACAAGAATAATTTTAAAAAGACATACGGTAAAGGAAGTATTTATGGGTGCCGGAATAGCATTTCTGGTATCTTTTATTTATCTTTATTGCAATATACAATTTCAACATTAAGAACATTCTATGAAAATAAATCATCTTACCGCTGCTGAGGAGAACTTTATGAAGCTGTTTTGGAAGCTTGAATCATTTTACCTTAAGGACATCATGGAGCAGCATCCAGAACCTAAACCCCACCAGAATACCGTTTCTACCTATTTGAAAATATTAGTGGAAAAAGGATATATTACCACTCAAAAAGAAGGAAGAATATTTAAATATACTGTTGTAGTTCCTTCCGAGGAGTACAGAAAGTTTCTACTGAAGGAGCTTTCCCATAATTTCTTTAATGACTCAGGAAAGGAGATTTTGGAATTTTTATTTAATGAAAAATTAATTTCACAAAACGATCTGAAAAGTTATTTTGATCTGAAAATTGAGATTGTTCCTTCAAAAACAGAAGAACCAAAATTTGAGTACGCAGAAGAGGTTTTAAATCCTAAAAAGGTTAAAAAAGTCAAATCAAAAGACAAAGAAAAGGAAAAGGATAAAGACAAGAAGAAAAAGAAGAAAAAAGAATAAAAAACAAAATACACAAATCATGAAAACAAAATTCCTGGAAATTATTAATGGCCCTGCTCTCCTCAATCGGGGCTATTTAAGTGAACACCAAGTATGAAAGGGAATTTTGTTTACCCAATCTAAGTTTACAGTGTGCTACTGTCTTGGAATCCGCCTGGTGTTTGCCTTAAAAGTCCTATCCCAAAGAATTGGGAAAAGATTTTTACTGGAGATAATGGACAAGCTGTTTTTTGATTGTTTTTTTCATCCTCCTTCAGAAAGAGAATGATTTTACCGGGGTACACGGCCTCATAATTACCATTACGCTCATCCTTTCACATTTACTGGTTTCCTTTGCTGCATTTTTAAAAAAGAAATAAGGAGAATAATTTCCGGCAGTATTTTACTACAAGATAGTTCCATTAATTGTTGTTTACAGCCGTATTTAAAAGAATCTTAGAGTATGACTATAAAGAGCCCGGATATCTTGTATGGCTATTGGCTGTATGGCTATTGAGCGTCGTTACTTATTTTTATATTGAACAAAAAAGCAAATATAAAATTTATTCCGGTAAGCTTATTTGCCTTCGGATTGTTCTCTTTAATTGCCCCCTATTTCAATGCATTCAGCGTGGTAAAAAGAAGCCAGCAGAAACAGCTGGTCATGCTGCTGGATAAAAATAAATTTTCAAAAAAAATATCGGATGTAGTTGTTGATGACATTGCTGATAAATTTGAATTCCTTGCAAAAAGGAAACAGAAAAATTTTTCACTGAATTTGGTCGATGCTAAAACACGGGATCTTTTACCTGAAGATTTTAATCAACGCCATTCCTGGTCAATTAACAACAGTATCAGAAATGCATTTACCTATGTTGACAAAATCCCTTATGCATCAAATTCTGAGCGACTTGTTTTAGAATCTAAAACCAAAGGAATACAAATTGATGATTACCAGTATTTAATTAATTTCAACAGCTACAATCAGGAAGCAGGTGAATTCAATGGTGACACATTTAACTTTGACAACCAACTGATAAACAACTCAGAAACCCTCAAGAACATTCTCAATTCAAAAGTAGAAGTAGAGGCAATTCCGGCAATCAACAGGCTATTTGAAGATCATAAACGCAAGAACGGAACTTTACAACTGAAAGAAATTTCTGTAGAAGACAATCTTGGAAAATACCATATTAAGATTGTTTTCCCAAGTATTTCAAATGAGAAGATTTCCAATAATCAGCAATACAATATCTACTACGAAAGTGCAGCACTGCTTATCAAAGAGAAATAAACCTCCTATGGTGGTTTCATACATTTATGAGACGGTCTTTTTTATAGAACCATCTCACAGAAACCTCTCAGTACAAAAACATGCATTGGAATGTTATAATAATAAGTATTCACGAATTCACGCTCAGCCATATCGTTTATACAAAAAGTCCCTTTCTAAAAGAAGCTGGAAATACAGCGTATTTTAAAAAGAGACCAAATTATGCATAAAAAAAGCGGCTAAAAAGCCGCTCTATATTTTTACCAACGATTTCCGCCACCGTTACCACCACGGTTGTTTCCACCACCGTAGCCGCTACCGCCGCCTCTATTGTTGTTTCCTCCGTAACCACCTCCTCTGTTGTTGTCAAAGCTTCTTCTTGGCTTTTCTTCTCTTGGCTTAGCTTCAGATACGTTCAACTCTTTTCCGTTGAATTCTTTCTGGTTAAGAGCTTCGATAGCTTGCTTTCCTTCTTCATCACCCATTTCTACAAAACCGAAACCTCTTGAACGGCCAGTTTCTCTGTCTGTAACGATTTTAGCTGATGATACATCACCAAATTCTGCGAATAGATCGTGCAACTCATACTCTTTAGTTGCGTAATTGATGTTTGAAACAAAAATGTTCATTTTAAATAAAAATTAAAAATTAATAAAAATTTGATATATAAGAGAAAAACAACATAAATTAATGAACAAATATTGATTCCAAATATAAACGTATGCAAGATACAATTAATAATTTAAAATCAAAGTTTTTTTTAAAGTATTTATCACGTCCTATTGAATTCACCTGCTAATTTTATCAACTAACATCAATAATATATTGTTATTCAACAAATTATTCCCGAAATTCGCTTAAAGTTAAAGTTAGTTAACATAATAAAAAGCAATTCGGCAATCACTCCATAACTGCAATTATAAGCAAATAAAATCGCTATGCCTATTATAATAAACCTTGATGTGATGATGGCTAAGAGGAAAATATCACTGAATGAGCTTTCACAAAGGATAAATCTCACCCTGTCCAATACCTCAAACTTAAAGACAGGGAAAGCCAAAGCTATCCGATTCCGCACTCTGGATTCCATATGCAAAGTTCTGGAATGCCAGCCCGGAGACATTCTGGAATTCCGGGAGTAATCTGGATGTAAGATTACAATATTTTGACTGATCCATTTATATGCATAATCCTTTACATATTATATAGTATGAGACACACCACCAATTACACCAATACTTTCATTGAAATCGCTGAAGACTGTCCGGTATCGAAAGCTGAAACACCTCCTGAAAAGAAAATAAAGACATTAGCCTGTCTTCAGTATGAGCTGATTGTACGGAACCCTTACCGGTATTCTTCTGATGATATTATTTTTGAGTGTTACGCTGTAAAAAATGATATTCCGCAAAGTGAAAAACCAGATGCCAGGATTCAGTTTTTTTCAAAAGGGCAACCCTGCTTAAGGTCCTCCCCTTTGGCCAAGCGTTATGGATTGGGTATTCATCATAATGAAAACGGTAAGGTAGCCATCTTCCCTGTTGAAAGTAAAGAATACCAAAAGTTTTTAAATGATGATACCGTTAAAAAGGTAAGAGCCATGCGTTCCAAAAAAATATGATTGAGAAAATGAATCATTTCCTTCAGATTAGTGAATACTGTTTACTTGATAAACCCAGTTTTTAACACTAAATTTGTACAGCAAATTATTAAAACATGAACTACCATAGCAGAAAATGGGTTAAACCCGAAGATCTGAACCCCAATCACTCTCTTTTCGGAGGAAGACTTTTACAGTGGATCGATGAAGAGGCAGCTCTTTACGCAATCATTCAATTGGAAAATACCAAAGTAGTAACAAAATTTATTTCAGAGATCAATTTTGTAAGCTCAGCTAAGCAGGGTGATATTATAGAAATAGGCATTGAGGCGACCCACTTCGGATCTTCATCTGTTACCTTAAAATGTGATGTACGAAACAAAATGACTCACCAAACCATCATTACCGTAGACAAGATTGTAATGGTTAATCTGGACATTGACGGAAATCCCGCCCCCCATGGGAAAACTCAGATTGAATTTGTAAAAGACAGACTGAGCAAGCCATGAAAATTTTCATTAAAAACATGGTGTGCAACCGCTGTATCACAGCGGTGGAAAAAATTTTCAGCGACGCAGATATAGCAATACATTCTATCAAGTTGGGAGAAATCGAGACAGAAACTGATATTCCTGCAGAAAAAATGGCGGCTGTAGAAAAAAGTCTTCTTGAAACGGGCTTTGAAAGGATCATGGATTCTGCTCACCAGCTTGTCGATAAGATTAAAAATATCATCATCGTTAAGATCAGTGAGCTCGACGTCGATGAAAATTTTCTTCTGTCTGAATTTTTAAGTTCAAAGATTCATAAAGATTATAGTGCTCTATCCAAGACCTTTTCCCAAAATGAAAATATTACACTTGAGCAGTTTTTTATACTTCACAAAATTGAAAAGGTAAAAGAACTGCTTCTTTATAATGAATTCACCCTTACCGAAATTGCAGGAAAGCTTGGCTATAAAAGCGTTCAGCATCTCTCATCCCAATTCAGAAATATTACAGGATTTACTCCCACAGAATTCAAAAAGCTGAAGGACCATCAAAGGAAGACTCTGGATAGCTTCTGAGTTGGAGGGTTTGAACGTAAAAACATTTAAGCCGTTTAGCTCACCCACTACAATAATAAAGGATCAAAAGTCATTATTAAATTCTACATCAAACTTTCCAAACCTCAAATTCTAAGACTCCCCAACCTCGGTTTCTCAAACTCACAAAACACACAGAGGCAAAATTCTGTAACTATTATCCTTAAATTTATAACAGCTTTATCAATTCATTTTGGACATTTGCATTATAAATTCAAGGATCATGCAAAGACAATATACTATACTCGGAATGACGTGCTCCGGTTGTCAGAAAAAAATTTCTGAAAAGCTCAACAGCGTTGAGGGAGTAACCGCCGACGTAAATCTGGAAAACAATACCGCAACCATTACTTCTGATAAAGATATTGAGCTTTCTGCTTTAAATAATGCTTTAGAAGAAATAGGAAAGTACAGACTTGAAGAACCCGGCAAGCCGGAAACTGCTTTTGTCAAACCTCAGGACAGGATTTCCCCATCTTCAGTTTATTACTGTCCGATGGAATGTGAAGGAGACAAGGTCTATTTCAAACAGGGTGAAAGATGTTCGGTTTGCAATATGTATCTGGTTCCTATCGAGGAAAAACATGCTAAAGATCCTAATCACAAACCGACTTATTCTTCTTCCAATTTACCTGAAAACTTCAAAGAAAGTGTAGGAAAATACTATTGTCCGATGTTCTGCGAAGGAGATAAGGTATACACAGAAAAAGGAGACTGTCCGGTTTGCCATATGCACCTGGAAGAAATCACGGACGACCTTGCAAAAAAAGTTTCTTCACAAAACCATCAGCACTCCCATCACCATCATCACGGCAACCATCAGGAAACTCCGAATGTAACGGATGATATGGCCGGGAAATACTACTGCCCCATGTATTGTGAGGGAGATAAAACATACGATTCTAATGTAGGATGTCCTGTCTGTGGAATGGATCTGGTAAAATATCCAGAAAAGAAAACAGCCAAATACACCTGCCCCATGCATTCTGAAATCATTCGTGACGAACCCGGAGACTGTCCGATCTGCGGAATGGATCTCGTAAGAATGCCCGATAGTGGCGAGGATGAAGAGGATGAAACATACCATATTTTAAAAAAGAAATTCAGTATTTCACTTGCCTTTACAATTCCTGTATTTATTCTTTCGATGGGGGGAATGTTCATCAATTTTCCTTTTTCTCATCAAGTACAGGCATTCATCGAACTTGCTTTAACGCTTCCGGTGATGTTTTATTCCGGATGGTTCCTGCTGAAGAGAGGCTGGGTTTCATTTAAAACGTGGAATTTAAATATGTTCAGCCTGATTGCTTTAGGTGTTGCTGCAGCATTTATCTTCAGTATTGCGGCATTGGCTTTTCCGGATATCATACCCCACGAAATCCGGGGACACAATCACGAAATTCCACTGTACTTTGAAGCAGTCTGTGTTATTTTAACCCTTGTAATTTTGGGACAGCTTATGGAAGCTGCCGCTCATAAAAAAACAGGAAATGCAATCAAAGAACTGATGAATCTTTCTCCAGACGAAGCCAATCTAATGGTGAACGGAGAAGAAAAAAAAGTTTTGCTTTCCCATGTAAAGATTGGAGATCTGCTGAAAGTAAAACCAGGTGAAAAAATCCCTGTTGACGGAAAGATCACGGAGGGAAACTCTTTGGTAGATGAAAGCATGATTACAGGAGAACCTGTACCTGTAGAAAAAAATATAGATGACAGAGTTTCTTCAGGAACAATTAATGGAAACAAAGTGTTCATCATGAAAGCGGAAAAAGTAGGCGATGAAACTCTTCTTTCACAAATCATTAAAATGGTGAATGAAGCCAGCCGAAGCAGAGCCCCGATCCAAAAACTGACCGACAAAGTTTCTAAGGTTTTTGTTCCGGTTGTGATCCTGATTGCGGTTCTCACCTTCGTATTATGGCAGTTCTTCGGACCCGAAGGAAAAAGAAGTTTATTTGCCTTTGTAAATGCTGTGGCAGTTCTTATTGTAGCCTGTCCGTGTGCTCTTGGTCTTGCAACACCAATGTCGCTGATGGTAGGAATCGGGAAAGGTGCAAAAAGTGGTATCCTCATCAAAAATGCGGAAGCACTGGAACAAATGCATATAGTAAATGTTCTGATCACTGACAAAACAGGAACTTTAACGGAAGGGAAACCATCTGTAGAATATATAGAAACGTCAGGAAACGTGGATAAAAATGAACTTTTAAAGCTTGCTTTTTCTCTCAACCAAAATTCGGAACACCCTTTATCCAATGCCGTTATTAAAAGAGCAAAAGAAGAGAATCTAACCATAGAAAAAGTAGACCATTTTGAAAACATTTCAGGAAAAGGAGTCCAGGGAAGCATCAATGGGAAAAAAGTGTATTTAGGAAATGAAAATCTTCTGACTTCCAACAATCTTTCTGTTCCTCAGGCACTAAAAGAAAAAGCAGTAGAGGTACAGTCAAAAGCACACACCATTTCTTATATCGCAGAGGATAAAAATGTATTGGGATTCATCAGCTTTACAGATAAAATAAAAGACACTTCTAAAAAAGCAGTTCAGCGTCTGATGAATGAGGGAATTGATGTGATCATGATGACCGGAGACAATGAGCACACAGCAAAAGCTGTCGCTGACGAATTGGGAATCAAACATTATAAAGCTGGCTGTCTTCCGGAAGATAAACTGAATGAGGTTAAAAGACTACAGCAGCAAGGTAAGATTGTAGCGATGACCGGAGACGGAATCAATGACTCTCCTGCTTTGGCACAATCCAATGTAGGAATCGCAATGGGTACCGGAACTGATGTTGCCATGGAAAGCGCAGAGATCACGTTATTAAAAGGAGATATCCTGGGTGTAGCAAAAGCAAAATTACTCAGTGAAAAGCTCCTTAAAAACATCAAGGAAAATCTGTTTTTTGCATTTATCTATAATGTATTGGGTATTCCGGTAGCGGCAGGATTATTGTATCCTTTCTTTGGAGTCTTGTTATCTCCTATGATCGCAGCAGCTGCAATGAGTGTGAGTTCGCTGTCTGTCATTCTGAATTCACTGAGATTAAACTCCGTGGACCTCGAAGCAGATTTAAAATAGAAAAATTATGAAAAAAGAAAGTCTTTACATTGGATGTTCGGGATTTTATAATAACGACTGGAAAGGGTCGCTATACCCTGAAACTGCCCAAAGTAAAGACTTTCTTATATTATACTCTAGTGTTTTCAATTCGGTCGAGATCAATTCTACATTTTATAGAAAACCGACGGCTAAAACGCTTTTAAAATGGCATGATGAGACGCCTGATGATTTTAAATTCTTCATCAAAATCCCAAAGGCAATTTCCCATGAAAAGCGCCTTAAAGATTCGAAAGAAGATATTTCAGAATTCTGTTCCCATATTGAAACTCATTTAAAAGAAAAACTTTCAGGTTTCCTGTATCAGTTTCCCCCTTCTTTCAAAAAATCACAGGAAAATATTGATCTTATCTTAAGCAATATTAATGTTAATTATTTAAACGTTATTGAATTTCGTCATGAATCGTGGTGGAATGATGAAGTGTTCAAGCTTTTAAAAGAAAATAATATCATATTTTCTGGAGTAAGCTTTCCGGGAAACCTTCCCGAGGAATTGATCATCAACCATCCGGATTATTTATATTACAGACTTCATGGAAAACCAGTTCTCTATAAATCCGAATACAGTCCTGAGTTCATCGATACTCTTGCTGAAAAAATCGCTGGTTCGGACCGAAAAGCATTTATATTTTTTAATAATACCTGGGGCACTGCCGCCATTAAAAATGCGCTTTATTTAAAGGGAATTTTAGAATAAAAGGCTATTTTTCTATTAAAACGTCCACATTTATTGACGGTTCACCGACGGAATATTTATTCCATTCTCCAAAATAGTTTCTGTAAAACGTATTTTTTGAAAACGCAAAAATATTACCGCCGAGAAAAAGTTTACCTTTAAAATCTTCGGAAGCACGTACGGAAATAAAGAAATCTCCATTCAGCCAGATATTTTTATCAATAAAAAAGACCACCTGAGTAGGTAGCCTTTTCTATTATATGTTTATGATTTATGAAGAAATAACTCCACTGGCTCGTAATTTACTTAGCAGATTATTATAATCCTGGACCAATTCACTTATTGTCGTTGCCGTTGAATCTGGTACTGCAGCTGCCTTTGTAGGAACACTCTCCCATCCTGTCCCGTCGGTATTACTGGTTTTAGAAAACATAGACTGCCCTTTACCTCCTGCTCTATTAAGATAAATACTTCCAGGTAAAGCATCTAAAGAAGGAGTTCCACTTCCTCTGAAAACACCTCGATATATTCCATTTTCGCTGTCTTCAAGTAGTAAATTACCAAAGTAATTAATATCACCTTTAGTTTTTATATTACCTATCCCATCAAGAGCAAATGTCATGACTTTCTGAGAATCTCTGGAGATTAAAGTATTATTGTTACTTGACGAAGCATTCTGCAAATCCAATGTTGGATAACTGGAGGCATTTTTTGCAACTTCTCCCGTAATGGTCTGATAGCTACTTAATCCATCATCTTGAATATTTGACGAATTAACGTTAAATCCGTTTCCTAAGATCTGACACCTTAGAGATTTTTCTGTAAAATTAATTTTATAATTAGCTGTATTATTTCCATTTTCCAATCTGGGATGCATGATCAAATTAGACTCTCCATTCATTTCAACAGCTACAGCTTCTTTATGATTATCTTCTAAAGAAGGACAGATAAATCTGTTATTATTTAAAACATTAATTGCATGATGGCAAACCATAATATTTCTTGTTTCAGCACCACCTGGAAAAGTTGAAGTATGATTGAATGTTCCTCCTATAAAAATATTCTCATTTACATATCCACCTTCAGCTTTTAGAATAACGTTTATCTTAGAATCATGATGGAAACCCAGAACAAAAGTATTATATGAAAGTCCTCCATTTCCAAAGTTTGAATAAAACATAATCCCATACTTAGATCCGTATGTTTTTTTAAAAGTTCCCTTCGAAGAATGCAGATCAACAACTTTTATACAACATAACTCGCTGTCGAATATCCCGTTGGGACGATAAGCAGCTAATCCGGCACCTTCTATTGAATAGGCATTTCTATTATAGGTTGCTTCTTCCGAATCACCTTTTTTCTTTAAGCAGCCAATTACAATCTCTGCCTGTGGACCCAGTATAAATTCTCCATCAAAAATAAATGTTGATGAATTTGGTAAATTAAACATAATTTCCTCCGTCACATAAGATCCACCTACTGGCTGTATAAACTTTCCTGGAGCATTTCTGTTTCGTAAATAATCTATCGCATTAATATAAGACTTAGAGTCATCCGTGATTGTATCCAATTTAGCTCCAAAATAACGAACATTCACTTCACCTCCAAAGTTATGTTCCATTTTTAAATTTCCAACATTTATAACACTTCCTCCATCATCAGGAGCAGTTGTAGTTGACAAATAATAAATAATTGGATCTGGAGTATCCCCCTTTATATGATACCCTAATACTTGGACTCCAATTGCCACACCAGTTTGGAGATCATTGATTTCTGATAAGGAAAGGGATACCATTTCAGCTATAGTTGACTTAATAATTAAATGAGCCATAATTTAAATTTAATATTTTGTTAGTTTATAAAACAGAAAGGTAATATTTTTTCACCATGTGTAGAGTAATAATACTGTGTTATTTTTTTACTTTTATTTAGTGTCTACAAAATAATTCCCTCACAATAGAAGAATAAAGAAACCTCAATAAAAAACCTGAAATCACATGAAATACAAAATTATAAATGTTAAAATTATAGAATTACAAAACATAATTTTCAGACCACTAATTTTTCTGAAACACCCTTTAAAATAAAGTTCTTAAAATAAAATTAAAAAGCCGGTTTTTAAGAAATACTGGCATATATTTTGTTAACATTTCAGCAATAATTTAACGATTTTTAACTATCTAAATCTCCATTATCTTTATGAGAAAAAAATTTGGGGGAAAGTCAAGAAAGATGACTTTTCTTGGGATGACTGCATTGATGAGTGCGGCCTCAATTGTATTCAACGGCTGTGACAGCAAAACAGACGTGAAAGAGTTTGAAAAAATGACCTTACAGGAACATCCCGCTGTACAAACGGCTCCCAAAATAGATGATGACGATGTAGAATCTGATAAAAGAATTATCTACCTTACTTTTGATGACGGCCCTAACCAGGGAACTGAAAATCTCCTTAAAATTTTAAATAAAAGAAATGTTTGTGCCACGGCCTTTCTGGTAGGAAAACATGCCTATGGAAGCAAGAGACAAAAGGATGATATGGAGCTTTTGAAAAACAATCCCCTCATCGAACTTGCCAACCATAGCTTTAGCCATGCCCACAATAAATACACCGACTTTTACAAAAATGCAGATGCGGTTGTCCGTGATTTTGACATTGCTAAAGACAGCCTCAAACTCTATGATAAAATAGCCAGAACTCCCGGCAGAAATATCTGGAGGCTCAACAACATTAATGTTACTGATATTAAAAGTTCTACCGATGCAGCCAACGGCCTCAGAAAAGCAGGTTATAAAGTAATCGGATGGGATCTCGAATGGAGACCTTCTCAAAAGATGACACTGAAAGGAAGTCATGAAGCAATGATCAGGAAAGTAGACAGCATTTTCCTTAACGATCTCGAAAAAACTTCAAGACATCTAGTTTTTCTTACCCATGATCAGTATCTGAGAGATGCAGATTCTATTAATGAGCTGGATATGTTTATTGAGAAGCTTCAGAAAAGCAACAAGTTTGTGTTCAGAAAAATTTCCCAATATCCGAAAATGAATGATATTCTTAATTAATCTATCAGTGTAACGATGCTCCAAGTATCTATATTACATTGATACTAAACTGATAATTAGCAACAGCTCACAACAATTTTACAGATTAATTAGTTTTTTGCTTTTAAAATTCAGAAATTTGCATTTATGGATCTTAAAGAAAATTATACATCGATAAAAAATCAACTTCCGCCTGGTGTCCAGCTGGTAGCAGTTTCAAAAATGCATCCGGCTGAAGCCGTTCAGGAGGTTTATAATCTGGGGCAGAAAGTCTTTGGTGAAAACAAAGTTCAGGAACTGATGGAGAAGCATCCACTCCTGCCACAGGATATCCAATGGCATCTGATCGGACATCTGCAGACGAATAAAGTAAAATATATAGCTCCGTTTATTGACACCATCCAAAGTGTAGATTCTGAAAAACTTCTTGCAGAGATCAGTAAAGAAGCAGGAAAGCACGGAAGAACCATTAAAGTACTTCTTCAGGTAAAGATCGCTGCTGAGGAGAGCAAATTTGGGTTTGAAATTTCAGAAGCAAAAGCATTGTTTCAAAAGTATCTTGACGGAGGATTTCCTGATACCGAAGTTACCGGACTTATGGGAATGGCTACATTTACTGATGATAAGGAGCAGGTAAAAGGAGAATTTTTAATATTAAAAGGACTTTTTGATGAATTAAATCGATTGAAAACCCTGGAAACTTTATCTATGGGAATGAGTGATGATTTCCCGACTGCCATTGAATGCGGTGCCAATTCTGTAAGAGTTGGATCTGCTATTTTCGGCAGAAGAGATTACTCAAAATAGTATATTTAGGTATGGTTTTTGCTAATAATTGAATCAAAAAATCTAAATTTGCAACTATGCAAAAAATCCTTATTGTAGAAGACGAAAAAGCAATCTCGGGAGTATTACACAGTATCCTTTCTGATGAACTTACCGATTACGAATTTGTTATCGCTGAAGATGGCCTTGAAGGCTATAAACAGATAGAAAAAGAAGATTTCGCATTGGTGATTTCTGATATCAAAATGCCTAAACTTTCAGGAACTGAGCTTTTAAAGCAAAGTATGATGCTAAAACCTGAAAGCACATTTGTGATGATCTCAGGTCATGCGGATATTGATTCTGCTGTTTCCTGTTTAAAGGAAGGTGCATATGACTTTATTTCTAAACCTATCGACATCAACAGGCTGATCACAAGCGTAAAAAATGCTTTAGCTAAAGAAAGTCTGAAAAAGGAAAATAAAAATCTTCAAACTGAAAATAAGACCTTAAAGAGAAAGGTCAACAAGAAATATCAAATGATTGGTGATTCTCCTGCATTGAAAAAAATTCAGGATATGATCGAAAAAGTAGCTGTTTCTGATGCGAGAGTTTTAATTACAGGACCCAACGGTGCAGGAAAAGAATTGGTTGCTCATGCTATTCACAATCAAAGTGAGCGTGCAAGAGGTCCAATGATCGAAGTAAACTGTGCTGCTATCCCATCTGAACTTATTGAATCTGAACTTTTCGGGCATGTAAAAGGTTCTTTTACAGGGGCTATTAAAGACAAACAGGGAAAATTTGAGCAGGCAAACGGAGGTACTATCTTTTTGGACGAGATCGGAGATATGAGTCTTATTGCTCAGGCTAAAGTTTTAAGAGCATTGCAGGAAAGCAAAGTTTCTCCCGTGGGAAGCGATAAAGAAATAAAAGTTGATGTGAGAGTGATTGCAGCAACGAATAAAAACATGCAGAAGGAGATTGAAGAAGGAAAGTTCAGGGAAGACCTTTACCACAGGCTTTCTGTGATTGAAATCTACGTTCCGCCATTGGATGACAGAAAAGATGATATCAAATTATTAGTAGACCATTTTTCCGGTATGATTGCCGATGAACATGGTACTGCTGTGAAAAAATTTGATGATAAAGCGATTGAAGCGCTTAAAGTTCTTTCATGGACTGGAAATATCAGAGAATTGAGAAATGTTGTGGAAAGATTAATTATTCTTGGTGGAAATACTGTTTCCGAGGAGGATGTTGCAAGTTTTGTAAGGAAATAATTTAATTGAACATTAAATATATTATAACAATTTGCAGTAGCCTTACTGCAAATTTTTTTTTGGACTATTTTTAAATATTAAACTCTATATGAATCATAAAATATTATGAACTTTTTAAACAAAAACTATACGAAAGAATGCCTGACTCTGGCTCTTCCTGTGATGCTTACACAGGTGGGGCAGGTTTCGGTGAATTTGTTCGACAATATTATTGTTGGAAAACTTTTAGGTGCGGATGCCCTGGCTTCCGTTTCATTGGGGAATGCCGTGTTTTTCTCAGTGTTTGTATTGGCACTCGGATTTTCATTTGCAATCCCGCCACTGGTTTCTGAAGCTCAGTCCAAGCAGGATCACGGAACTATTAATTCTGTATTCAGTCATGGGTTTGTGATTAATATGTCTGTCGGAATTATTTTGATGGGACTTTTACTTTTAGCGATGCCACTACTCTATCATTCCGGACAGCCGGCTAAAATCATTCCTAATACGGTAGATTTTCTTGGTATTATGGCGATAAGTATGATCCCTTTCATGGCTTTTCAGACGCTTCGTGAAGTTTCCGAAGGGCTGTCTTATACGATAGGTGTCACCAAAGCCACAATCATTGCGAATATCATCAATATTGTTCTGAACTATGTCTTTATCAAAGGACTTTGGATCTTCCCTGAAATGGGCGTAAAAGGATCTGCTTTGGCAACACTGATCTCCAGAATATTTATGGTGGTTTTCCTGTACGTAGTATTGGTTAAAGAGAAAAAAACAAGACGCTATATCAAAGATTTCTCTCTAAAAATTCAGGTGTTCTCCAAAGCTATGTTTGACAAAATGATAAAACTGGGTCTGCCTACAGCTTTACAGATGTTCTTTGAAGTCACTGCTTTTGCAGGTGCAGCATTTATTTGTGGTCTGATCTCAGCCCATGATATTGCCTCTCACCAGATTGCATTGAGTATGGCTTCATTTACGTTCAACCTTTGTGTCGGTTTTAGTGTGGCTTCAACAGTCATGATCGGGAAAAAGCTTGGTGAGCAGAACTTTGTTGAATTAAGAAAGGTCGGGATCAACAACCTGAAAATAGCTTTTATTTTCATGTGTATCTGTGGTCTAGTATTTATTCTTGGAAGAAATATACTTCCTACTTTCTTTACTAAAAAAGAAGAAGTAGAAGTGATTATGCTGGCTTCAAAATTAATGATTATCGCCGCTTTATTTCAGCTTTCAGATGGTGTTCAGGTAACGGCTTTAGGAATGCTGAGAGGTATTCAGGATGTAAAGATCCCGTCGATCTATACTTTTATTGCTTATTGGGTGATTACCATCCCTTTAGGCTATTTCTTATGTGTCACTTTAGAAATGGGCGCCTTCGGAATGTGGATTGCTTTAGGATTGGGTCTTACAATCTCTGCTGTTTTCCTCGTAAAACGATTTTTAAATATGTCTGCAAAGAGAATTAAGCAGAATCCATAATTAAATAATAAAAATTTGCTAAAAAAACTGCGCGAAGTCTAAGACTTCGCGCAGTTTTTTTTATTTTTGACACCCTTATTAAACATTAAACAATTTCATTTAAATCATGAAAAAAATTCTATTCCTGCTCGCTTTATATGCAGGTTCATTCTATCAGTCACAGACCAATAGATTTATTTATGAGCTTCAGTACCGAAAAGATACTTCAGACGAATACAGAAAAAATCTTATGAATCTTGATATCAGTCCCAAATCAGTCAAGTTTTATGATAAAACGTTTGCAGATTATGACTCCATCAACAAAAGCGCAAACAGACCTGTTTCAAGATACAGCACAAAAACTGATCAGGTGATTGAGAGAGCGCCGAATTCTTTTAATAATAAGTGGTACAGAGATTTTCATGATTACTTTGTTGTAAACACCCATGACGAAATGAAATGGATGCTTCTTCAGGAAACACAGGAATACAATGGCTACAAACTCCAAAAAGCAACCACAGATTTCGGTGGCAGGACCTGGAATGCATGGTTTTCCAATGATGTGAACATTAAAGAAGGCCCGTATAAATTCAGAGGTCTTCCCGGCCTGATTTTTATCCTGGAAGATACAGATAAAAACTTCATTTATAAATTAGTGAGCAACAAAAAACTGAACACCGAAGTTGAAACCAAAGATTTTATAGAAACCCATTATGGTAAGTCCGCTATCCCGATTTCCAACGAGAAATTCAACAAGTATGTTCAAGACTTTTATGAAAACCCAGCAAGGATATTTTCAGAAAGTTTAAAAAACGGACAGAAAACGAGCTTTAAGAATGAAAGTGTAGAATCAGTTGAAGAGCTTAACAAAAAGAAAGAAATGCTTCAGAACGGCATAAAAAGCCGTTACATCTACATTGAAAAGGATAAGGAACCTTCTTTTAAAACTAAGTGATAAAAATTGTGCGAAGTCTCCGACTTCGCACAATTTTTATTTCAATATAGATACAAGGAATAAGACCGTACATAATTTTTTCATCGTATGCTAGACTAACCAACTCTTTTTCCTAAAATCGTCAAGCTTCTCTCTACCCCATCCAGAACTGCTACATCGGGAAACATCCCCCAGTCTTCAAACCCGAAATTCCTGAAGAGTTTCAAACTGGCTTCATTATGAGAAAAGATAAATCCAAGAAGTGTCTGTATTCCCAAGTCCGGAGCACGGTCAATACAATATTCCATGACTTTTTTTCCAAAACCTTTTCCTCTACAGGATTCATCAAGATAAATACTCATTTCAACGGTTGCGTTGTAGGCAGGTCTCCCGTAAAATGAAGAAAAACTTACCCATCCTACCGTTTCATCGTCGCTTTCAATGATCCAAAGTGGCCTTGTTTCAGGATTATGTTCTTCAAACCATTCTTTTCTGCTTTCTACAGAAACATTTTCAGTATCTGCAGTGACCATTCTTGAAGGGATTGTAGAATTATAGATCTCAACTATTTTTTCTAAATCTTTCAGGTCAGCATTCCTGAATTTCAATTCTCCCATTTTTTTAGATTCCGTTTTTATTTTTGTGCAAAAATAAGAAGCATATGATTCTTACAGGCATAAATTCATCAATAACTGTAATTTATTGATAAGAGGCCTTTCATTTTTCTAAATTCTTTAAAGTCCTGTTCAAGCTCCTCACCGTAATTCCCAGGTAAGCTGCCATATCTTCTTTTGAAATCTCAATTTTCTGCTGCGCCTGCAGTTCAAGAAGCTGTGTCAGGGTATGTTCCGCTGCGTACAACTGTTGGTAAGAGGCTCTTCTGGAAGTATTGACAATACGTTCAGAAAATACATCCAGGAGATGATTATTCAGTGAGAGATTGCTTTTGATTAAAGACTTGAAGTACGGTATAGCAAAAGCATATACAGTAACATCTGTTACTGCCTCAATACTGCAAAGGCAGGAAATATTCCTGATCAGCTCTATTTCTCCAATGATCTCCCCTTTTCCAAGGAATTCAACAATATATTCTTTGCCGTTCTCTTCTATGAAAAAACATTTGGTAATACCTTCCCTGATCAACATTACTTTAGAAGGCTTTTCGTTTTGAGTAAAGATCTTTTCGCCTTTGAAAAATGATTTAATGATAAGATCTTCTTCACGCTCCTGTTTTTCGTAAAGATTTTCTACATAGTTTAAAAATTGCTGATTGGTCCGTAACATATCTTATCCGGGACAAATGTCCTTTTATAATTGAATTTTTATATTGATTTTTGCAACGAGAAAAATACAAAAGTAAAATGAATAATCACATAACAACGATCGCCTTTGATGCAGATGATACCCTTTGGATCAATGAGCCTTATTTTCAGGAAGCCGAAAAAGAATTCTGTGTACTTCTTGAAGACTATTTGCCACAACATTCTGTATCTCAGGAATTATTTAAAACTGAAATGAAGAATCTTCACCTGTATGGTTACGGTGTAAAAGGCTTCATGTTATGTATGGTTGAAACGGTAAGCAGAATTTCAAATGGTACCGCATCGATGCAACTGATCAACAGAACTATTGAAATCGGTCAGGAACTGCTGCAAAAACCCATAGAATTATTAGATGGCGTTACTGAAACATTAGATACTTTGAAAGGAAAGTACAGACTGGTTGTTGCTACGAAAGGAGATCTTCTCGACCAGGAAAGAAAGCTTAAGAATTCAGGGCTGCAGGAGTACTTTCACCACATCGAAATTATGAGTGATAAAAAGGAATCTGACTATCAAAAGCTGCTGAAACATCTTGACTGTCAACCGGAACACTTTCTGATGCTTGGAAATTCTATAAAGTCAGATATTCTCCCTGTATTGGAAGTCGGCGGTTATGCAGCTCATATTCCATATCATGTTACCTGGAGCCACGAACAGCATGAGCATCATCTGGAACATGAAAATTTTATGGAGTTAAAAAGTATTGATGAAATATTGAAGTATCTCTAGATTAATTGCTGCAAAACTCAAGATACTGTCTTATCATTTCAGAATGATATTTTTTCTCGAAGTAAGCTAGTTTATTATAATATTCAGGATGCTTTATTTCCGTATAATAATAATAAGACTCTGCAATAAACTCCACCAGACTTTGTGAAGAAGCCGGATCGTTAAGAATGAGTTGGTCAAATTGGATTAAAAGGGAATCAATTTCCTTTTCGGTCCATTTTGATTCCTCGGTATCCAGCATGTTAACAAAATCTAAAAGTCCTTTTTCAGGATTTTTAAGGCTTTGAATGCTGTCTTTATATTGTCTTTTAAAAACTTTTTCCTTTATATTTTTCTTTTCCCAAAAAATATGCTGGTACAGTTCATCTGCCAGGTATGAATTTGATTCCATACATCCTTGCATCGTAATAATCTTTTCATTATTTTTCAAATAAGAAGTAATCAGTTTTTCCATAACTTTCAGTTTCCTCCTAAAAGCTATTTTCGCCCCATAAGCTTTACTTACAGCATTTCCGTTAAGAGCTATATATTCAACTTCTTTATCAGAAGCTTTTTTATTGATCTCTGTGAACAATTTATAAACCTTACTTTCACCTTCTCCATACCCTATAAAAGACGATTCAACACGATCACTTTTTGATAATTCTCTATTCAATTTATCAATCTCAGGTGATAATTGCCCAAAACTTAAAACTGGAATAAAAAAAACAATAGAGGATATTTTCATGGTGGTTATATATAAAAGAAATTAGAAAGCCCGTTTCAACAATGAACGGGCTTTGTGTACAATTATTTTATTTCTTCAAACACTTCTCAAGAAACTGATCCTGTTCCCATAAAAGGTGCAGAATATTTTCTTTAGCTACATAACCATGGGCTTCTTTTGGAAGCAGAACCATTTTTACAGGAGCTCCTAAATTCTTCAGAGCCTGGAAATACCTTTCCGTCTGTAAAGTAAAAGTCCCCGGGTTATTGTCTGCATCACCATGTACCAAAAGCATTGGTGTCTTCATTTTGTCGGCATTCATAAACGGAGACATCTTGTTGTAAATCTCCGGAACATCCCAGTAATTTCTCTGTTCGCTCTGGAATCCGAATGGGGTCAGCGTTCTGTTATAAGCCCCACTTCTGGCAATTCCGCATGCAAAAAGGTTTGAGTGGGTCAAAAGATTAGCTGTCATAAAAGCACCGTACGAATGTCCTCCTACCGCTACTTTCTTTTTGTCGATGTAGCCAAGTTGGTCAACAGCATTGATCGCAGCTTCAGCATTGGCTACCAGTTGCGGAATAAAGGTATCATTAGGTTCCGTTTTTCCTTCTCCGATGATCGGGAATGCAGCATCATCAAGAACCGCATATCCTTTTGTAGTCCAGTATACGAAAGATCCGTAGTATGGGAATGTGAAGTCATTCGGATTCTGCGTATTTTGACCCGCTGTATTTTTATCCTTATATTCTGTAGGATACGCCCAGATCAGTAAAGGAAGCTTCTCTTTCTTAGCTTTTCTGTCATAATTGGCAGGCAGATAAAGTGTACCGGTTAAAGTCACTCCATCATTTCTTTTGTAGGTAATTACTTCTTTATATACATCTTTAATACTTTCAAACGGATTGGCAAAGTTGGTTACCGCTTCTGCTTTATTGGATTTTACATTCTTTTTAAAATAGTTTGGATAAAGGCTTGGAGACTGCTGAATCGTTAAAATCTCTCCTTTTGAAGGGTTCAGAATATCAATGATCTCTTCTTTACCATTCTTTATATTGGAAGTGTAAAGTCTTTTCTTTTTAAGTGATTTCACATCCATTTCATCAATGAAAGGGTGTTGTCCCCCTTTCGTGAATCCGTCTCCGATAAGGTAAGTCTTTCCTCCTTTCATATCAATGACATATCTTCCGTACTGGTTCTTTGCCATATTAAAATTCCCCGGATCACTGTATACATCCTGATAATTTCTGTCATCAAGCACTTTAGACTCTCCATTATTAAGATCTACCAGAAACGATTTTGTATTTCTTGTATCATACCATCCTTCAGAAACTACAGCATAATGATCATTGGTCCAGTTTACTCCTTCATATCTCTGCTTTGTCTTAAAAAATGATTTGGGCTGCGCAGCAAAAGGTGCTTCCCATGTAAATATCTCATCCCTGTACTCTGCCGGCTTAGACTGATCACCTCCATCCAAAGCTTCGGCAAACACCAATGTTGCAGGTGAATCATTTCTCCAGCCCATACTTCTTTTTCCTGCTCTTACAGATGAAAATCCTTTTGGCATTATTTCATTCAAAGGAACGTCATTTACTACTTTTACCGTATTTCCTTTTGTATCGTAAACTGTAGCCGTCAGCGGGAATCGATTTAAAGGAACAATATATGAAAACGGTTTTTTGATCACGGTAGTCATTAAATAATTTCCGTCCGGAGAAAAGCTTAAACCGGAATACATATCCTGATCCTTCACTTTTTTAAGATTTCCACTAAGATCTACGTTATAAATTTCCGAAGCTGTAAGAACCTCAAAGTTTTTTTCATCCTGAGGATTCTTTAAAAGATCCTGATAAGTCCTGTTCTGTGAAACTTTACCATCAGCGGTAGAAACAATCGGTCCTGTCGGAAGATCTTTGCTGGCATCTATAAGAGCAGGTCTGTTCTGAGGAAGAGTCCTGATCAGAAAACTCTGAGAATCGTTGTACCAAACATAAGGCGATCCTAAATTGGCATTCAGATTATCAGATGTAATTTTTTTGGCTGCAGCAGTTTCCATATCAACTACCCAAAGCTCTACTCCTTTGGCTGTTGTATTGGTAAATGCCAGTTTCTTTTCGTCCGGTGAAAATGAAATATAGGTGATTTTAGCATTGTCAGGCAGATTTTTCACCTGAGTTTCATTCTTATCGTTGATCTTTCTTATTTTCAGATTATTGGAGTAAGTGGCACTGCTGGAAATATTAGTAATAGGGTTGATTCTTAATCCTGCCAATTTCATTTCCTGCTGGTTAAGATCTTCCAGTGTTTTATAGGTAGGACGGTAGGTAAAAACGACCCAGTCTTTTTTGCTGTTCATCAAAACGCTTGGGGGCCTCTCATAGTCTGCCAGTTTAAGGATTTCTGCAGATGGCTTTTGATAGGCTATATTCTCCTGGGCCTCATAGAAATTAAGAAAGGCCAGAAGGCAAATGGTCAGTTTTATCTTCATATAAAATCGTTTTCTACGAATGTAGTGATTTTTAAGAAATAAATAAAACCATTAATATTATCCCACTTTATTGTGATTTAAATGAAATTTTCTATATTCGTTTCATCAAATTAATTCAATATTTATTATGAAAAATTTAAAAAAGTTGTCTAAAAAAGATCTGAAAACAATCAATGGGGGAAGTGCACCTTCGTGTGATCTTGATTATAAAGCATGCGTTACAGGAAGAGATGAACATGGAGCACCAATATGGGATTGCCTGCCTCCATCATATCCATGCTAATTTCAGAATAAATAAAAAGAGAGCATTTATCCAAATGCTCTCTTTTTATTTATTTTCTTGACTACTTTACCAGTCAGAAGCTCTTTTTCTTTTCTCTATCATATGGTCTACTGATACTTTGCCTGCACCACAAGCCATCAGCAGAAGATAGACAGACAGATAAATAAGACTCATTTCTCTTTTCTCAAAAAGATCTCCTCCGTGAACTACAAACGCGGCAATGATCATTGTAAAGATCAGAAAGCCTAGTGAAATCCTTGTAAAAAGCCCTAATATCAGAAATATTGAACAGACAAATTCAGCAATAACAGTTAGAATCAGGGTAACTAACGGACCTAATCCTATAAAGTCATAAAATTCAATTTTACCGCCTTCCAAAAGCATTTGCAGCTTCGGAAAACCATGAGAAAGCATAGCAAAACCTATAAACACTCTCACTACTAATAAAATAATATCTTTAGGTACTGAGCTGGAATTTGACTTGAAATAGTTCATTTACTAAAAATTTAAGACTAAAGGTAATAAAAATCTTTTAATAGAACGGAATCACGAGCGTTTTTAGTTTATCTGTACCCGAAATTTTTCAAATCTCTGTCGTTTTTACGCCAGTCTTTTTTTACTTTCACAAATAGATTTAAATGAATTTTTTTGGAGAAGAATTTTTCCAGATCTATTCTGGCTTCTGTTCCAACTTTTTTGATTGCTTCCCCCTTATGTCCGATAATAATTCCTTTCTGGGTATCTCTTTCAACATAAATAATAGAATCAATGAAAATAATTCCTTCTTTTTCTTTAAACTGCTCAGTAACGACTTCTACAGAGTAAGGAATTTCTTTCTCATAATTTAAAAGAATTTTCTCACGGATTGCCTCATTCACGAAAAACCTTTCCGGCTTATCGGTGTATTGCTCCTTATCATAATAAGGGGGGCTCTCCGGCAATAATGATCTTAATTTCGGCAGAATGATATCGGTGTTGAAAGCATTCAAAGCAGAAATAGGAAGAATCTCAGCTTTGGGGATTCTGTTGTGCCATTCTTCTACCAATTTTTCAAGTCCTTCCTGTGTCGTTTGGTCTACTTTATTCAGCAGAAGCAGTACTGCCACCGGAATCTTGTTCAGCTTATCAATTAAAAATTCTGAAGGCTCAGCTTTATCAGTGACGTCTACAATGAATAAAAATACGTCGGCATCCTGTAAAGAGTCCTTTACAAAATCCATCATTCTTTCCTGAAGACCATATTTCGCGTCTAACACTCCGGGAGTATCAGAAAATACAATCTGTAGATCTTCTTCGTTATAAATTCCAAAAATTCTGTGGCGGGTTGTCTGGGCCTTCTGCGTTACAATAGCCAGTTTCTCTCCCATTAATTGATTTAATAAGGTAGATTTTCCGGCATTAGGCTTTCCGACTATGTTTACAAATCCAGCTTTATGCATATAAATAATATTACGAACTGCAAAGTTAGTAAAACAAAACTGGTCTTCACGGTTTAAGTCTACTTTTAAAAATAAAAAAGCTTAATCCGTCTAAAAAACTACTGTTGTTATTTTTTTAAATGATTCATCACTATATTTATCTGATTAATTTGGAAATTGAAAGAAAAACAATTGTATTGTATTTCTTAAAACGAATACTTTTGACATTATAATTCACTTTATGGATATAGACCAGATCCTCGACCGTATTTATGTACTTCCGGAAACCTCAAAAAATTCTTTGAAAAGGCATATTACGGAAATATCACATCCCAAATATTTCTGCCTTATGGAAGCAGGTAAGATCGTTCCTCATATTTATTTTATCAGGAAAGGCATTGTGCGTGCTTACGCTTCTACTGCAGACAACGATATCACATTCTGGTTCGGGAGTGAAGGTGAAACTGCGCTTTCCATGAAAAGTTATGTAGAGGATAAGCCGGGTTATGAGAGCATCGAACTTCTGGAAGACTGTGATCTGTATGTTCTGGAAACTGAAAGTCTGAAAAAACTTTTCAACGAAGACATCCATATTGCCAACTGGGGAAGAAAATTTGCAGAAAGGGAACTTGTAAAAACAGAAGAACTGATCATTTCAAGACAGTTTAAAACATCACTGGAACGTTATAAAGACCTTATTACCAACAAATCTGACCTCCTGAAAAGAGTTCAACTGGGCCATATTGCCTCTTATCTTGGAATCACACAGGTAAGCCTGAGCAGGATACGTGCTGAAATAAAATAAATTTATTTTTTAACAATTGTAAAGTTTTTTCTCCCGTCAAATCCTGAAATTTGCAGTAGAGAAAATCAAAAAAAATGAATTGGATTATTTTAATCATCGCAGGAATATTTGAGGTAGCCTTTGCATCCTGTTTAGGAAAGGCCAAAGAAACATCCGGATCTGAGATGTATTACTGGTATACCGGCTTTCTGGTAACTATGACGATCAGCATGCTGCTTCTTATTAAAGCAACGCAAACGCTCCCGATAGGAACGGCCTATGCGGTATGGACAGGAATAGGAGCAGTAGGAACAGCTCTGATGGGAATTTTCTTTTTTAAGGATCCTGTAAGCTTTTGGAGAGTATTTTTCATCATAACCTTAATTGGTTCTGTAATAGGATTAAAATCTGCTTCTCACTAAGATCAATAAACGACTTCTATCTATATTAAATAAACCCGCCTTCAGATTTGAAGACGGGTTTATTGTTGTTTTTATTTTTTGAAAACTACAGGTAAGATTTCGTTTTGTCTTAACCCGTATTTTCTGATTTCTTCTTCTGAAAAATTCTGAGAATAGAAGTTCGGTTCTGTTTCAAATCCTGCTTTTCTCAGACGGTCAAAATAGTCCATTCCGTACCAGCGAACGTGGTCATACTGTCCGAAGTGTTTTTGCCTTTCTTTTGGATCTTTGATCGAAAAATCTTCGTAGGTTTTCTCCAGAGAGTTTCTCATTGGAACCTGGAAAATCCCCCACCCTCCGGGCCTCATCACTCTGTAGAGTTCACTTATCGCTTTTGCATCATCTTCTATGTGTTCCAGAACATGGTTACAAAAGACAATATCAAAGCTTTCGTCAGCAAAGGGCAAATCCAGAATATCTGCTTTCACATCTACAATGGGCGAAAAAAGATCTGCAGAAATATAATCCAGATTTTTCATCAACTTAAACTTCCTCAGAAATTCCTGTTCGGGAGCAATATGCAGAACCTTGGCATTTTTAATAAAAAAATCGGTTTCGTTTTGAAGATAAAGCCACATCTGACGGTGTCTCTCCAAGCTTAATGTTCCCGGAGAAAGCGCATTTTCACGCTGTTTACCATATCCATAAGGAAGGAATTTCCTGTAGGATTTTCCATCTATAGGATCGTAAAACTCGTCTCCCTTGAAAAACTGATATATAAGCGGCCTCGCCCAGATACTCATTGTAATAAGCATCGGACGTGGTATTGTATTAAGTAAAAGTTTGGCTACTTTTTTCATTAAAAATCCAATTGGAATGGCTTTTCTTCATCGCTTACAATGCCTAATGCCTCGTAAACATATTTGAATGTGGAAAGCAATACCGGTTTACCGTTGATCACAGCTACATCATGCTCAAAATGTGCAGAAGGCAGATTATCCAAAGTAGTTACGGTCCATCCGTCATTATGGAATTTTACTTTTTCTGTACCAAGGTTTACCATGGGTTCAATAGCAATAGCAAGACCGTCCTTAATTACTTTTCCGCTTCCCTGTTTTCCGTAATTAGGAACCTGCGGATCTTCATGCATTTTTCTTCCAAGACCATGTCCTACAAGTTCTTTTACTACACCATACCCTTCTTTTTCACAGTGAGTCTGAATTGCATGAGAAATATCTCCAATTCTTTTTCCTCTTACACACTGTGCAATTCCTTTATAAAGAGACTCTTTAGTTACCTGTAAAAGTTTTTTAACCTCAGGCTTTACTTCTCCTATCTCAAATGTATAGGCATGATCTCCTACAAAACCATTAAGAATAACACCACAGTCTACAGAAAGAACATCTCCTTCCTGTATAATATCATTATTGGGAAAACCGTGAACAACCTGATCGTTTGGAGAAATACATAAAGAATTAGGGAAACCGCCATATCCTAAGAAAGCAGGTTCAGCCCCGTGATCTTTGATGAAATCATGAGCCAGTTTATCAAGATATAAAGTATTGATTCCCGGCTTTATTTCCTTGGCAAGCATTCCAAGTGTTTTGGACACCAAATGTGCACTCTCCTTCATGAGGCGTAATTCCTCTATTGTTTTTAATTGAATCATTTTTTTAGATGTTAGATATTAGATGTCAGATATTAGACTACAGCTCAATGTATATTTTTAACGATAATAATAGAATAGTCTTCTGGACATCTACGGTTTCCTGATAAATTTAAAAAAGAAGCAGCATTAAAAACTAACTTCTAAGCTCTGACTTCTAACTTCTTTTAAATTTTTACCAGAAAAGTCCTTTTTTCTTTTCTTTTTTAAGTTTTGAATAAGCCAGCACTTCTTTTCCTTCTACACGGAATTCTATTCTTTCCTGGATAATATTGTAAATCTCTCCCCATCCCGGAAATCCGCCTAAGTTCCTGTCATCAATGAACCAGTCTGCATCCAGTTTTCTGGATTGATTTTCAGAATCGAAAACTTCTCCTTCAAAACTTGAATTAACTGCATAGAATTCAATTCCGTTATTTTTGCAGAATTCTACAGCTTCGTCTAAAGTCTTTCCATGTCTGTATGTCCAGAGGATTAACCTGTACCCTTCTGCCTGAAGTCTTTTTAATGTTTCGAAAGCAAAAATTTTCGCTTTTCCAATTGCCGGATATGCATCATCAACGATAGTCCCGTCAAAATCCACTGCAATTTTTTTATTATTTAACATTTTGTACCTTTTTTAGCTTTGCAAAGATAAGAAATAAAAAGAGTGCCGAAAACGATGGCACTCTTAAGTTTTTATAATTTAATGATAAACTGAAATTAGCTTTTCACCCATTTAAACTCGAACTGAAGGTCCGGAGTAGAAATTCTGTCTGTGATTTTCTGTAATCTTCCCGGAAGTTTCATTAAATATTCCTGAGCTTTTTCCGCTTTTTCAGTAAGTCCCTTTACATGTTCAATCTTCCATTCATCCAACAGGTCAGATAAAATATTGATATAATCATTCCCTGTATAGACCATACATCTTTGTGCTGCATCTGAGAAATGTCCCCAAAGTTCACCAGCTTTTTGACCAGACTGTCTCATCATGTGAGCCGGCATTACGATCTTCTTACGCATCATATCTTCAAATGCAAGAATCATTTCTGAAGGATCTATTTCTAAAATTTTAGCAACGAAATGTTTGTAAGCTTTTGCGTGTCTTGCTTCGTCAGCAGCGATCACTCCACACATTTTCGCCAGTTTCCCGTTTCCGGACTGTTTAGCTAATGTACCAACTCTTCTGTGAGAAATATTAGTTGCTGTTTCCTGAAAACTTGTATAAACGAAGTTTCTGTAAGGATCCATGCTAGTGCCCAAATCGAAACCATCATTAATTAAATATTGAGTGGTAACTTCCAGTTCTCTCATGTTTACTCTTCCACACAAATAAAGATATTTGCTCAAAAGATCTCCATGTCTGTTTTCTTCACCAGTCCATGCTCTTATCCAGTTGGCCCAGCCGACTTCGTTTTTCTCCTGATCAATTCCGTCTACTCCCATCAACCATGATTCATAAGAAGGCAATGCTTCTTCTGTAATACAGTCTCCGATCAGCGTTACAAAAAGATCGTAAGGCATTTCACGTGCATAGGTCTGAATTTCTTCAAGATCATATTTGAAATCAGAGCTTGATGGATCTGGAAGATAATCGGAAGGCTGCCAGATCTTTTCAATTGGCGTTAAAAATTTATCCAGAAAAGAACCTACCTCCTTTTCCAATATTCCCATTACTTCTTTTCTGACAAGCTTTTGATACATTTTACTATATGGATTTTAATTTACAAAGATATGATTTATTTATTATTTGTCGCATAATAACATATGCAACCCATACCATGACTGACATAAATCATACAAAAATGCCGCCATCTATATTATAACGGCATTTTCCGGACATTATTATTGAATTTTAACTAACTAAAATATCTCCTGTCATTATTTCCGGAATTTCCACTCCCATTACCTTTAGGATCGTTGGAGCTACATCACCAAGTTTCCCCGGTTTTAGATTCCATGTATGATCTTTATCCATTACGATGAATGGAACAAGATTCGTGGAATGCTGTGTATTTGGAGTACCATCGGGATTGATCATCACATCTGAATTTCCATGGTCTGCCAAAATAAATACAGCATACCCATGTTCGTAAGCAGTCGTTGCTACTTTCTGAATACATTGATCAACTGTTTCGGCAGCTTTTACAGCAGCTTCAAAAACTCCTGTATGTCCTACCATATCGGTATTGGCAAAATTAAGACAGACAAAATCAGCTGTTCCGTTTTCCAGCTCCGGGATGATGACGTTCGTGATATCATACGCTGACATTTCAGGTTTAAGGTCGTAAGTCGGAACATCTTTCGGACTTGGGCAAAGAAGCCTTCTTTCACCATTGAATTCTTCTTCTCTACCTCCAGAAAAGAAGAACGTTACGTGAGGATATTTTTCTGTTTCAGCAATTCTTATCTGCGTTTTGCCGTTTCTTTCAAGAATCTCCCCCATGGTCTCCTTCAGTACTTCTTCATCAAATACTACCTGTACATTCTGATAGGTTTTGTCATAGTTTGTTAATGTGATATAATGAAGATTCAGTTTACGCATAAAGAAATCAGGGAAATCTTTCTGGGTAAGAACTTCTGTGATCTCACGTCCTCTGTCTGTACGGAAATTGAAACAGATCACCACATCTCCATCAATAATTTTAGCCACGGGAACTACATTTCCTGTTTCTGTTGTTTTAACAAGAATAACAGGCTTCAGGAACTCATCAGTTACATTATTGTCGTAAGAAGATTTGATGGCAGCCAAAGCATCTGTTGTCTGCACTCCTACACCTTCTACCATAGCATCATAAGCCAGTTTTACACGTTCCCATCTTTTATCACGGTCCATCGCATAATACCTTCCGATCACTGTAGCCAACTGACCTACCGTAGTTGCCATATGATCCTGAAGTTCTTCAATAAATCCAAGCCCTGAATGTGGATCACAGTCTCTTCCGTCGGTAAAAGCATGAACAAAAACATTTTCGTGAAGTCCGAACTCCTGAGCAGCAGTCAGTAGCCCTTTTAAGTGATTGATATGTGAATGTACTCCTCCATTGGAAACTAATCCGATAAAGTGCAGTTTTTTATTTTCTCTTTTAGCATATTCAAAGGCATCCTGAATGATTTGCTGTTGTCCCAATGTTCCGTTTTCAACGGCCATATTCAACTTTACAAGATTCTGATATACCACTCTTCCTGCACCCAAATTCATATGACCTACTTCAGAATTCCCCATCTGTCCCAGAGGAAGTCCTACAGCCAGACCACTTGCTTCAAGTGTTGTATGTGGAAATTTTTGATAACAGCTGTCTATAAATGGAGTGTTTGCTTTATCTAAGGCTGAAACCTCAGGATTCATTCCCAGTCCCCATCCGTCAAGGATTGCTAATATTGCTTTTTTTGACATTTCTTATAACTTTTTGTTACACAAATTTACCTAATTTCCCATGAATGAAAGAATTTGAAAGGTTTATTTTAAAAACATTCAGGTAAAAACGGGAAGTGTTTCCATACAGGGTATATTACTGTATTATCATTTTTTGATCTCTCACAGATTTATCGGATCACCTGCCTGGGTATTTTTTTGTTATTACGGGAACCATTAATTCATGCACTAAATTTCAGACCGGTTGGTGTACTTTTATAAATTATTATTTAATTTTGCTTTATGGATTTACGAGATCAGTTAAAGAACCTTTTTCCTGAACATGAGGAAAAGGATTTTGAAATGCCTAAAGAAGAATTTAAGCAGCATGAACCATTGGTGTGCAAATTTGAAAAGAAAGGCAGAAATGGGAAGCCCGTAACAGTGGTTGAAGGCTGGGAAGGCAGTGAGGAAGATCTGAAGAAGATTTCAAAGAAAATAAAAACCACCTTGGGAATTGGCGGTTCAGAGAAAGACGGAACGATCATTATTCAGGGCGATAATCGTGATAAAATAATGAATATCCTTAAAGAAATGGGATATAAAACCAAAAGAGTCGGCGGATAGATCTAGAAATAGATCTGGGTTTCCGGCATCAGGTTTCTTAATCGTTCAATCTTTATTTTATCTATAGGATTTCCTGTCAGAATCAGGGTTTTCAGTTTTTTAAGCTGGCTGATTTCTTCGGGAATGTTTTTCAGTTTATTATTGGCCAGATTCATACTGACTATATTTTTCAATCCTCCGATTCTGGTGGATAATTCTGTGATACCGTTGCTGCTTACGTTCAGAAACTCAAGGTTTTTAGATTTGAACAGATTTTCAGGCAGCTTGACAATAGCATTCTGCTGCAGTTCCAGATATTTTAAATTTTTAGGAAAAGAAAGGTTCCCAAGATCATTGATCTGGTTTTCAGAAAGGTTTAAAAATTTTAAATGTTTGATCCTTTTTAATCGGTCAGCAATGATACTGATCTGATTTCCCTGAAGGTTTATTTCTTCCAAAGATGGAATCTCCATCAGTGCTTCGGGAAATACATTCAGATTATTGGCGTCAAAATGAACTGCTTTTAAATTTTGAAGTTTTGCAACATTAGGATTAATGCTGGTGAGCCCGTTAAGGTTCATTGAGAATGTATTGAGCTTTTTCAGAGTTCCAATTTCATCTGGAATATACTTGATGCTGTTTTCATTCACATTTAAGATCTCCAGTTCCGTTAAAGCAAAGATCTCCTGATCCATTTTTTCAAGCTTATTTCCCATAATGTTAAGGAAAAAAAGAGAATTCAGTTTTGAGATCTGCGGAGGGAGGTTAAAAAGTCCCTTTTCACGAAAACTCATACTGTAAACGGTTTTTTTACTGTTTATCGCCTCGTCTATATTGGTAAACGTGGGATATTTTACAGGATCGATCTGTGCCTTGATCTGGCAGAGAGAGAGAATAGAAACAAACAGAACTAATTTTTTCATAGTGAAAAATTTCGGGCGGCGGCTCTGCCGCCGCCCGAAATGAGTATTAATAATTTACTTTTTTAATAATTTCACAGTCTTCTGGAAACCGCCTTCGGCTTCAATATTCAGAATCAGGATACGGGATGTTTCTAACTGATGGGTAAAATCAAGATCCAATGATCTGTTTACTCCACTGAATTTCTTCGTATAAACGATTTTTCCATCCATACTGTACGCAGTTACTGAAATATCCTTCAACCCTTTTGCTGAATTGATCTTAACAATTCCTGATGTAGGATTCGGAGCAACATCGACTGTAGTTTCAGCATGATTGGCTTCAACAGTTCCCAACGCTCCTGATGTTCCTAAGTTTTGTTTCAAAGCAATAACAATCGTAGCTGATTTTCCTCTGTAATCAATCGTATTTCCTGTAGCATCTACATCTGTTGAGATCGTAGAATCAGGATGCTGAATTGAGAAGAAACCGAATTTATGATCTGGTGTAAACGTTAGTCCTGTAGGCTCTGATCCTGCCGGCATAGAAGCGAAAAGTCTTACTTTAGGATTAGCCTGTGTGTGATCAGGAGCAATGACCCAAATATAATTTTTTCCACCATCCTGAAGAACCCATAGGTTTCCAAGTTCATCAAAAGTAAGGTTGTCATTTCCGTCACCCCAAGCTTCAGATTTCATTCCCTGTGGTGTATTGAAAGAGTAAGATGTAGAAGCACCACCAGCGAAAGTTTCTACCTGAGAAGCGGTAGTTCCGTTATCCTGAAGACGGTATATTTTATCTAATCCTTTTGCTGTAAAATAGATTTTCCCGTCCAATGGACTGATATCTACATCTTCCACTCCATTAAATCTTGTTCCTCCCAGTGACTGAGCAAGAGTTGCTGTATTGTTCTGATCTGCTTTTACTTTATTCGGAACCTGAATCCATGTAGCGGTAGTTCCTACCGGATCTCCGGAAGCACTTAATCCCTGGTCAAGTTTCAGTACATAAAGGTTTCCTGAAGCTAGATTGTTCGGAGTATCCAATACGTATTTATAAACCATGTGAGTTCCGCCATCTTCTCCATAATAAGCTGTAGTTCCAGCGTTATTAACTACTACGTTCTCATGGTTCATAATCCCCATTTGCCAAAGTTTCCCTTTGGATCCGTCTGTATTTTTAGAAATAACCTGAGCCGTAGCCGGATCAATCTCTACCAGCCAACCGTAATCTTTATAACCGTCACTGTTCACATCATTAGAAGTAACAGATTCTTCTGCAGTAACAACCGTTCCCCAAGGTGTAACGCCTCCGGAACAGTTTCTGATGGTCTGAACTAAACTAGGATCAGAGAAGCTTACCGCTCTTGATTTTGTCAACTGCCAAAGTTTTGTAGAAGTATTATAGTTAACTTCTGCCATGGTAACACCTCCGGGATTCGTTTCGTGGTTGACAGAAAGGTATCCGTTTGTGCTGCTTGCAGACTTGGCAACATAGGCTGTAAAGTCATTCTGACCTCCTACCATTCCGCCTCCTTCGGTGTAATTATCACCTTCTTTTAAGATAAGCTGGTATTTATGTTCAGCCGGGATAATCAGTTTATTGGTTTGTGCAGTAGGAACGATAGAGGTAAAACAGCTGATGTGTGTTCCTGTACATCCAGGAAGAGGTGTAACAGTAGCCGTTGTTTTTAAATACGCATCGATTCTAAGATCTGAACTGGTTCCTGTTCTGTTGTGAAGTTCTACAGAAATCCTGTTCGTTCCGTTTACAAATTTAGATTTTGGAATAGAAAAAATATTATAAACACTTTCTGCTGCTCCATCAATTGTAGTAACGGAAGGTGTATTGAAAGCAATAGTCCCTGCAGGCATATTGTCTCTTACCACCTCAACTCCATTAAGATAAACAACAATACCGTCGTCTCTCATCACTCCCAATTCCATATTGTCTGAAAGGGTTGAAAGATCTACCGTAAAGTCTTTAGCAAAATAAGCTGTTGTAAGTCCCGTGCTGATCGTCGTTGTTACAGGATCTCCATATCCAAGAGGTCCGTTGCCTGTTGCCCATGTAGAGATGTCAAAAGTCTGGCCTTTCCAGGGATCTGCAAGGGCCTGATTGTTATCCTTAAAGCTCCACGAAGAGTTTTTGTTGAATAAAAAGGTCTGCGCCTGTAAGCTAAAGCCTGCAACCATTGCCAACGCCGCAATTGTCAGTAATTTTTTCTTCATTTTTTTATTGATTTATTAGACCTTGCAAAACTATTTTTTTATCGCTGTACCTCTGTTAATAGGACTTTAAATAAAGATCAGGGAATATTAATTAATTCGGAACCCAATGTTAAGGGAATTAAATAATTGTTAAATAATAAGAATTTCCAGGTTCTAATATGAATTACGATTTACGGGATGCGTCATACATTTATTTAGCCTTACTTATATCTGTTAAGGAATTCAGAAAAGCAATAACCTGTTTGATCTCGGTTTTGCTAAGGTCAAGTTTGTCTGGCGGCAATGTCTGATTTTTCATCTTCAGGCCGAGTCCTTCACCTCCACCTTCGTTGTAAAAATCCATTACTTCTTCCAGAGTGTTGAAGGCGCCATTATGAAAATATGGTTTGGTAAGGGCAATGTTTCTCACTGTAACGGTCTTGAAAGAATAATCATAGATCCAGGATTTCTCTTTTTTTACCGGACTGTTTCCTCTTCCCAGATCAGGATCCAGTTCAACAGGAAGCTGATTGACAGGTTTTACAGTTATCCCTAAAACCTCAGATTCATTCTCATTAAAGAACGGTGGGACCAAACCTGAAAAATGTGGAGCAAAGTGGCAGGTGGCACAATTTGCTTTTCCCATAAACAGATTGTAGCCTTTTTTGACATCCTCAGAAACATCTTTTTCATTTCTCATAAAACGGTCAAAATCGCTATCAAAAGAATATAGTGAAGCAGCATATGAGCTCAAGGCCTTAGAAAAGTTCTCTTTATTGATTTTGCCATCCTTGAAAGCTTCCCGGAAAGCTTTTTTATACTCTGGTTTGGTGTTCAGTTTTTTGATAATATCCTCATAACTCGTATTAAACTCATCGTCATTATAGATTACATGCTCAGCCTGCTGTTCCAAGTAAAATGCACGAAGATCATAGAAGAATCTTTTCGCAAAAACAGCATTATACAAAGTTGGAGAATTTCTTAAAACAGTTTTCCCTTCCACATTGCTCTGGGACTTCGCTTTAAGATCTGTAAAAGCATTTTCCTGAAGGTGGCAGGCTGCACAGCTCATTTTACCGTTTTCACTTAAATTCTGATCATAAAAAATAGATTTTCCGAGACTTCGCAGTTCTGCATTATCTTCTGAAGACTGTAATAAGGTATAGAAATATGGGTCCAGAAAATCACTGCTGAAAAGATTTTTACTCTTAACATTCCAACCCGAAAATTCTTTAAGATCATCTTCTCTTCCATCCCACTTTCCAAACTCTTCGTACAGAGGCTGGATATATTTTTTGTAAAACTCGATTCTGTCAAAAGTTTCAAAATCCTTATTTTGGGACAGATAAACGATCCCCTCCGCAAGAACATCACTAGCTTTCTGAACATTATAATTTTTAAAATATGCGTCGTCGTGGATATATTTTTTCATTCCGGTAAGCGCATGACCGGCTTCTTCAGAAATATTGAGAGATCCTGGCGTATCAAAACCTGTAACACCGAGCGTGTAAATTCTGATCAGTTCTATTCTTAGCGGAAGTGTTTTATTATTTCCCCGGCTTAAACCATTCTTCACAGCACTCAGATAAAAACTTGAATAAGAATTGTAAAGAAAATCTGTAATGGTTTTGATCTTTTCTTTTTCATCTCCTGCCTCATCGGAGAATATCAGTTCGTCAAGAACCTGAAGTCCTTCCGGTGGAAGTGTATATGCGGAAGTACCTGCTGCTTCAATATGAAATAACGGAGCGGCATTAAGATGTGTTTTTGTAAATTCAGGGTAATGGTAGGCAATGTAAAATTCTATTTCTTTAAATGAATTTCTTGTATTGCTTAAAGAATTTCTAAGTTCTTCTATAGTAATCTGATCGTCTGAGAATTTATATACATCTGATTTTAGCTGATCAAGCCTGTTTTTAAAATCGGACAACCCCTTATTGACAAAGGTATTTTCATTTTCTTCTCCCTTATCAACCGGGTTAAAAGACATGACAGCAAAACCTATCAAAACAATCACAGCAAGCAGCGGATATAATCTCATCAATTTTTAGCGGCAAAAGTACCACTCCCATGTTATCACAAGTTTAACAGCAGATTAAAAAATGTTTATATTTCAGATAAAATATTTTTATTAATTTTAAACCCCGAAATCAAATTCATTATACTTAAGAACGGAATATTCGAAATGCCGGGTTAAAAAGTGATGACGAAAGATATTGGGAGAGGATTTTTAACGTTATTTTCAGCAGATTAAAAACAAAATATTATTATGAAAACAAAAGTACTATTCGCTTTAGCGGCGAGTTTCCTTTCAATTTGTGCATTTTCACAAAAAAAGAAAGAAATGGCCGTTTATGCAGAGAAGAAAGGTAATGATTATTACCTGATACGTTTGGAAGAAAACAAACAGATTCCCAATGTTTACGTATATTCAAACGGGGTTACCAAACCTTATAAAAACTATACAGATCTTAAGGATGTTGTTATGGATTTCCCGGGCATGATGAATTCCAACAATTCAACCAAAGAAGAAATGGTCTCTGTTCTGAAAAAAGGAGATAAATTCTACGAAATCACCACTCAACGAAAGGATCCTAAAAATTTTGAAAAGACCATTGTTACAGTCTACGAAATATTTCAGGGACAAAAAAGAATCGTTGAAGAATATGACACAATCTACGATCTTGCCGGATCACCTTATAAAGACGCTATTTTTATTAATTAAAAAACAAAACATATAAATTATGCTAAATAAACTTGCTGCCTCAGAGCTGGTACTGAATGATGACGGAAGTGTATACCACTTAAATCTTTTACCTGAAGATATTGCTGATAAGATTATCCTTGTGGGAGATCCCGATAGAGTGGCAAAAGTTTCAAAGTATTTTGACAAAGTAGAGATCAAAAAAAACAAAAGAGAATTTTATACGCATACCGGAACTCTTCGTGGAGAAAGAATTACCGTAATGTCTACAGGTATCGGAACTGAAAACATCGATATCGTCATGAACGAGCTTGATGCATTGGTTAATATTGATCTTCAAAACAAAGAATTTAAAACAGAACATAAGGCTCTTGAGCTTTTCCGTATGGGAACATGTGGAAGTGTAAATCCTGATGTGCAGGTAGATAATATGCTGGTAACACAAAATGTTGTAGGTCTTGACGGACTGATGCATTTCTACCAGGATTACAGCTTTGAGAACGAATTCTCTAAAAACTTCGTGGAGAACTTCCCATATGAAAAAATCAAGCCTATGCTTTATTTCTCAGACTGGGCAGAAGAAATGGGAGAATATTACAAAGATGCCAAATACCACGGTAACACCGCTACTTTTCCGGGATTCTATGCTCCACAGGGAAGGCAGCTGCGTTTAAAGGCACTTGATGATAAGTTTTTGGAAACGCTGAATGATCTTGGCGTAACCAACTTTGAAATGGAAACCTCAGCAATTTATGCTCTTTCAAAATTATTAGGCCACAAAGCAATTACAGTAAACAACGTTATTGCGAACAGAAGACGAGGTGAATTCTCTGCAGATCACCATGCTTCTGAGAAAAACCTGATTGATTGGGTGCTGGAAAGAATTATTAAGTAAAATGCCTCAGCAAATCCTTTGTCTAATAACTCCACAAGAGATTAATCTCCATAAAAGTATAGTTCATTTTAAAATAAATGAACTTACTTTTATACCTGTTGATTTTTCACTTACTGACAGATTCATTAAAGACTCTCGAAACTTTAGATTTCTGAATGATTATTTCGAACACATCAAAATTCAGGAAAATTTTAAAGAAGCTGTCTTTGATGAAGATGATGAACCGGAGGCTCATTTGGTAAAGTTAATTGAAGATTACAGGATTGATCATTTTTTCATTGAAGACTATTATGAGTGGGAATATACCCCTTTTGAATCGCTGTGGGAAAAAGGCTACCTGAGATCTTTTGAGTATTCTTTTATGTATGTAAAGAATGGTGAGATTATTTCAGCAGATACTTCAATGCGTGACGATGAAGATCCACAAATTAAATACACTGATGCTCAAAAGTACAGAAAAGAACTGGGCCTTGATTTCGATTGGCTGTCTCAGGAGAAATTCTATTCTTATGATTGTTCAAAAAAAGAATATTTAAAATAATAGAAATAAGGTCTTATGATCATTAAAAAATAAATCACAAGCCTTTACCTAAACTAAAAAACCGGAGCTATAATATGGCTCCGGTTTTTATATTTTATCTGAATCTGGCTATTGATCAGATTTTTCTATTGTTGATTCTGTTCTCCCAATGCTTTATAAAGCTGAATAAATGATGTATTGAGGTCACCCTGAGATTCTGCTGTCTGCAATTCGTTTTGCAGAAGGTTTTGCTGGACAGTTAAAACTTCAAAATATAAGGCAGATCCATTGGCAAACAAAATGTGAGCATTCTTTAATGCATGTTGAAGGACCTTGTTTTCATCATCCAACACTTTTTGCTTTTCTTTGATCTTTTCTATTTTGACCAATGCGTCAGAAACTTCATTAACTGCCAGCAAATAGGTGTTTTTAAAATCAGATATTTTTTGTTCCACAACAATTTTCTTCACCTTAATATCCGTTTTATTTCGGCGCTGATTAAATAAAGGCTGAGCAAGCTGTCCTATAAACTGCGATAAAAATGAAGTGGGATTAAACCAGTCGCTAACCCTCATACTATTTAACCCCTGATTGGCTGTAATATTAAATGAAGGATAAAGATTGGTCCTGGCAATTCCAAGTTCGGCGTAGGCAACCTCCACTTCATACTCCTTCTCTTTCAGATCCGGTCTTCGGGAAAGCAAATCTGCAGGAACTCCCAACACAACAGATTGGCGGTTGATGATTTCTTTTGCAGAAACAAACTCCAATGGTTTCGGATTTTTTCCCATTAAACGGTTTAGATAGTTTTCATGAATCTGAACCGCACTTACCAAATCGGGAATCTGTGCTGCCACAAAATAATACTGCCTCTCTGATTGCTGTACAGCCAGTTTGCTTATATTACCATTCACATACTGGGCATTCATCATACGAACGACATTTTCACTGAGCTGAAGATTCTTTCTGGTAATAAGCAATTGGTTATTCAACATCTGAATATAACTGTAGGTCTGCGCCGCTGAAGCCACCAGCTGAATTTGCAGACCTTTCAGCTGCATTTCAGATTTTAACCGGTTGTACATAGCGATCTGTTTTTTATTTCTTGTCTTCCCATACAGATCAACTTCCCATCCCACGTTTACTGTCGCTGCATAATCTTCTATTTTTTTAGAATTCAGCACGGCTTGCATTTGGGTTCCGCTTTTTCCATAGAGACCGTTATCTGAAAAATAATCCAGTTTACCACCTACCAATATATTGACATTGGGAAGCCCTGCAAAATTAGCCGCTTTCTGATATTCTTTGTAAATAGTAAGAGATTGCCGGGCCATATTCAAATCCAGATTATTCGTCAATACTTCCTTTATTACATAACGGAGCGAGTCATCTGTAAAAAAATCTTCCCAGGCTTTTGGGGCCGCTGTTTTTTCCTTACTGACAGAATTTTCCAGAAGTGTATGGTTATAACTTTTCTCGATCTCAAGTCTTTTCCTGTAATCTTCCTTTGTTACGGCACAGGAAGTCACCAAAAGGGAAACAGAAATGAGAAGAATAATATAAATATAAGCTGCTTTATTCATGATCAATTTGAGTTTGAAGTTTTTCATTATGCTTTATTCCGAACAGTTTTTCATGGATGAACTGGAACATCACAAACAACACAGGGATAATAAAGATTCCTAACATTACTCCTATAAACATTCCTCCTATCGTACTGGATGCAATCGAAAGATTCCCCTGTTTTGTTGCTCCACCTGAAAATAACAGGGGAAGAAGACCTGCAATAAAAGCAAAAGAAGTCATCAGTATCGGACGCAGTCTTGATGCCGCCCCCTGCATTGCAGCTTCTACTAATGAACATCCTGAATGTCTCCTCTGAAGAGCAAACTCCACAATAAGAATCGCATTTTTCGCAAGCAGACCAATCAGCATGATCATGCCAATCTGAACATAGATATTATTGCTTACCTGCATCATATTAATAAAACCAAACACACCTAAAATACCAGGAGGAAGCGAGAGAATAACTGAAAATGGAAGAATATAACTTTCGTACTGTGCCGCCAAAAGAAAATAAACAAAAACGATACACAGAATAAACACGACAGCAGTCTGATTGCCTGATTCACTTTCTTCTTTAGCCATACCTATATATTCATGGGTGAATCCCGACGGAAGTTTTTGTGCCACTTCATTAATGGCGGTCATTGCATCACCTGAAGAATACCCTTTTGCAGCCTGAACATTCAGATTAATGGAGGTTGCCTGATTCAAATGAGTAACCTGTTCCGGTCCGAAAACCTGTCGCAGACTAATGATAGACTGTAATGGGACCATCTGCCCGGATTTGTTTTTGGTATAGACTTCCTTCAGTGATTTCTCATCCTGACGGAAAGATGATTCCGCCTGAACCACTACCCGGTAATATTTACCAAATCGATTAAAATCCGAGGTGAATGTCCCACCGAAATAAGCCTGCATCGTTTCCATAACATCTTTTACTTCAACTCCCAGCTGTTTTGCTTTTACCGCATCCACATCAAGCATGTATTGTGGAAATTTTGCATTGTAGGAAGTGAAGGCCGAAGCAATTTCTTTCCGTTGTCCGAGTGTTTTTAAAAAATCATCGGTTATCGTTGCAAATTTCTGTATGTCACCTCCGGTATTATCTTTAAGGACTACATCCAGTGCATCTACATTTCCGAAACCTGGCACCGTCGGCATAGAAAATGTCAGAGATTTCCCTTCCGGCAGCTGGTCAAAATGATAGCGAATTGAATCCATAATGACATTGATATCATGATTGACTTTCCTGTCTTTAGGCTGTTTCAATATTGAATAGGAAGCTGCATAAGATGGAGAAGCGGTTCCTGCCAAAAGGTTATTACCATTCACCATCGCATTATAGTACATTCCATCTATTTTTGCGAGCTTTCCGCTAAGCTGAGACGTTACTTCCTTTGTCCGCTCCAATGAAGTTCCGGGGGTAAGACTGAATGCCGTCATCACCAAACTTTGATCTTCTGTGGGAATAAAAGCTTTAGGAGTATTCTTTGCCAGAAAAACTGCAGCTATGGTCACAACAGCCAAACCGCCAATAGCAAACCATTTTCTTTTAATCAGGAAGTAAACGATTTTCTTATATTTCTTAGTCGCAGCATCAAAACCTACATTAAACAGATAAAAAAACTTCTGAAGCCCTTTTTTCTTGTCATCAGGATTATGATAATGTTCTTTTAAAAGAAGAGCACAAAGTGCAGGACTGAGTGTTAAAGCATTAACTGCTGACAGGGCAATGGCGATCGCTAAAGTAAAGGCAAACTGTTTATAAAATACTCCCACCGGTCCTTCTATAAGGCCTATAGGCAAAAAAACCGCAGCCATAATCAGGGTGATGGATAAGATAGGGCCTGTAATTTCTCCCATAGCGGAAATTGTTGCCGTTTTAGCATTTTGATTTTTGCCATGCAGTTTACTATGAACAGCTTCTACTACCACAATTGCATCATCCACAACAATACCGATCGCCAGAACCATGGCAAACAGGGTAAGCAGATTAATCGTAAAACCAAAAATGTTCATAAAGAAAAATGTGCCGATAATAGAAACCGGAACGGCAATAGCAGGAATCAAAGTTGACCGAAAATCCTGCAGAAAAAGAAAAACGACGAGAAACACTAGTATAAATGCTTCAATCAAGGTACTCTGCACCTGACTGATTGAGGCATCAAGGAATTTTTTGGTACTGTAAGCAATGTAGTATTTGATACCGTCGGGAAAATCTTTTTCTGCCTTTTCCATGAATTTTAGAATCTCTTTCTGAATTTCATTGGCATTTGATCCGGGTGTCTGAAAAATAGCCACTCCCGTACCCGGGTTTCCACTCAGGGTTTGTGCAGTTGCATAAGCGTGGTCCAGAGAGCCCAATTCCACTTTAGCAACATCACCCAAACGCAATACCGTTCCGTCACTGCTGGCACGGACAACAATATTCTTGTACTGTTCCACATCATTGAATTTCCCTTCATATTTGATACTGTATTCAAAAGAGAGATCACTTCCTTCCCCAAATTTACCGGGAGCAGCTTCTATATTCTGATTATCAATAGCAGCAAGCACTTCTTTGGCATCTACATTAGCATTTGCCATTTTCCCCGGATCCAGCCAGATCCGCATCGCATGATCTTTGCTTCCGAAAACCTGAGCCTTCCCTACACCCGGTATTCTTTGGATGTATGGTACGATATTGATGAGATCATAGTTGTTCAGAAACGTCGCATCATACTTGGGGTTTGTACTCTCAAAGTCAATGATCATGATCATACTGTTATTCTGTTTAGCAGTACTGATACCATTATTGATCACCTCTTTGGGCAGTTGGCTGGTTACCTGAGCTACCCTGTTCTGTACATTCACTGCAGCTTCATCGGGATCTGTACCCAGTTTAAAAAAAACAGTGATATTTAAATTTCCGTCATTGGATGAAGATGAGGTCATATACATCATATTCTCCACTCCGTTGATCGCCTGCTCCAGTGGTGTAGCCACAGAACGTGCTACCGTTTCTGAGTTTGCGCCGGGATATCTTGCGCTTACTACTACAGAGGGCGGAGCAATCTCCGGGAAGGTTTCCATCGGAAGTCTTACCATGGCTAAGACTCCAAGAATCACCATAAGAAATGCAATCACAGTTGCTGTGACCGGTCTTTTTATTATATTTTTTAGCATTGTTTATTCGTTTACTGGATTAATACGCTGTCCTTCTTTCAATCGGTCTGCCCCTTTTGAAACAATCCGGTCACCTACTTTCAGCCCTCCGGAAATCAAATAATTGTGGGTATCCTTATCTACAATCTGTAGGGGAGTTAAATGTACAGTCTGATCTTTGTCTACCACATAGAGCATCGTTTTATCCTGAATCCTGAAAGTAGCTGATTGCGGCACCTTAATGATGCTCTCATAATTTTTGGGAATAATCACACGGCCTGTATTACCGGAACGAAGAAGACTGCCCGGATTTTTGAATGTTGCCCTGAACGAAACAGAAGCTGTTTGCTGATCAAACTGTCCCAATATCAAATCTATTTTTCCCGATTCGGGAAATAGAGACCGGTCAGGAAGCTGAAGTGTAACAGGTGGTATTTCTTTTATTTTATCTTCGATGCTTACCCCGTTGTAGCGCTTTTTGAAAAGCAGAAAATCGGCTTCACTCATCGAGAAATAGACATGAACGTCTGAAATATCTGACAAGATGGTGAGTGGTTCAGTTTCAGCACCTCCCACTAAAGCTCCTGTTTTATAAGGCAGCCGTCCGATATAGCCGCTTACCGGGGCTGTTATTCTGGTAAAGCCTCTGTTAACGGACGCCAGTTTTTCATTAGCCTCTGCTTTTCTCACCGCTGCCTTAGCATAGTCAAGTTCCTCCTTTACTGTTTTTAACTGAACTTCAGAAAGAACATTAGCCTGTTCAAGCCGTGAAATACGGTTGTACTCTATCTGCGCCTTTTTCAAAGCAGACTGCGCCATTTCTTTCGAGGCAAAAGCAGACTGAAAAGTCTCCTGATAGGTTTTTTCCTGAATGACAAAAAGTAGTTGCCCTTTCTTTACGTAAGCCCCTTCATCTACCAAAATACGGTCGAGATATCCTGAAACCTGTGGGCGGATCTCCACATTATTAATCCCCGAAACCACTCCGGGGAAATGTTCTTCAGTCTGATAGTTTTCTTTCTTAATCTGCACCGTAGGAATCGAAATCCGTTCTTCTTTACCTTTTTTTTCTTTTTGAGTACAGGCAGACACTAAAAACGAAAGTGTCAGCATAACTCCAAAATAATTTTTATTTGTACTGCAATAAAAATGTTTAATTATACCCATTATAACTGTTTTACTTTTTTAACAGGGCAAAATTAGCACACCTTTATCTATAAAATAAATAGGTTAAATTATACTTATATATAAATAAATTTATACATTTGAATCATGGTAAATCTTGAATGGTACAGAACATTTAAAGCGATATATGAAACAGGTACGCTTACACAGGCCTCCAAAATACTTTTGATATCCCAGCCTAATGTCAGCCAGCATCTGTCATTTTTAGAAGCTCATATTGGTAAAAAACTCTTTGAAAGAAAGCCAAGACGTATGGTCCCTACTGATTATGGAAAACTGTTTTATGCGCAACTTATCAGCCCGCTTGAAGGATTGGAACGTCTTGAATCTGAATTTCGTTACACCCGGGATTCGGATATCCCTCTCACGTGTATAGGAGTATCTACCGATTACTACAATATAAGGATCGCATCTAAAGCATCGTCGGCACCTGCCAATCTGGTTTTTGAATTTGATGACCCTCCTGTTTTGAAAGATAATCTGATACAGGGTAACCTCAATTTTCTGATCAGCGATTACTGCGGACATGAAAAAAATATCTGTTATGAAGAAATTCTGTCCACTGAGGAGATTCTGGTTGCCAGCTCAACGGTGGACACCAGCGCTCTGGATATGATACCATCGTCGGCAGAACATGATATGGAACACTGGCTACTCCGGCAAAACTGGTATGCCTACAGCAGCGATTTGATCCTGATCAAAAACTTCTGGCAGGAAAATTTTAAAAAACGGCCGAATATCAAGCCTAATTTGATCATTCCGGATTTTCATGCGTTAATTAATACACTTTCAGAGGGCAATGGTCTGGCTATTGTTCCGGACTATATTGCCAGGGAATACCTCCGTGAAAATAAAATAAAACAAATCTGTAAAAACCTCAAAAGAAATTCAGGTAAACTCTATCTGGCTTATCATAAAAATGTAGTGACCACTGAGCAGATTGAAATGATACAGCAGATTGTCAGGTGAACATATTAGCAAAAATGAAACTGTCACTTACAACTACCTGCCATCATATGAGAAATATCGCTGTAATTACACAAGAGATTCTATAACTCTAATCCTAAAACTCATTAATCATCACATAAAAATGGGTAGAATAAAGGCTTTCTGCATTTCCTGATATATTGGTAAGGTTGATCGTAATGCTTGAAGTAGATGTCATTCTTGGGTTTGAAATTGAAAAAGAGCTATTACCGGCAAAATCACCCGCAGGAGAAACCACGATAGTGGCTCTTGTCGAACCAGGCTGCAGATTGGCAACAATAGGAATCTCCATAGTTACAGATTTTCCGGGAGCTAAATTATTCACAGAAACAGAAGGCCAGGCTTCAAAGCTGATTTGATTTTTCTGTACACTTCCCTTTTCACCCAATTTGTACTGTCCATTGACATCCATCTTTGCTGCAACATTAGGTGTTCCAGTACCAATACCTACATTAGCATTATTATTGCCGATAACAATGGCATTGGATTGTGAAGTTGCCGCTCCATAACCTATCGCTGTTGAAAATTGTCCCAAAGCATTGGCTCCTGATCCTACAGCTGTAGAATTCTGATTATTGGTCACTGTGTTATATCCCAATGCAGTCTCACTGTTAGACGTCGTTTTTGCATTATATCCTGCTGCCACTGACTGAAAGCCTGATGCTGTGGAGTTTTTCCCTAACGCTGTTGCGTCATTCGTTGTTGTTTTGGCATTGAAACCTACCGCTAAAGACTGAAAGCCTGAAGCTTCAGCGTTATTCCCTACTGCCGTGGCCTCATTTACCGTTACTTTGGCATTAAATCCTACTGCCGTTGACTGATATCCCGAAATTTTTGTGTTAGCACCGAGGGCCACAGATTCATTGGCCGTAACAGAAGTATTGGTTCCGATAGCGATTCCCTGATAGGCACTGCTGGAATTCCCAAGAGCAATACCATTCTGTGCTGCATTGGCTGCGGTTCCGAAACTGATCGAATTATTAACACCCAATCTTCCTACCGCTACAGAGTTTACTTTAAACACAAGGTCATCAGAGGTATTGGTTCCTAAAGAAAGGTTGGTATTAACACCACCTGAGTTCCCGCTGTTCGTCGCTGAATTATTCCATACCGCCAATGGTGATACTCCTCCTGTTGTTCCATTGCCGTTTCCTGAATTGGTAGAAAGCATATTCCATTTCGACTTACTCCAATAGTAAAAGCCTGGCTCCATCACAGATCCCAATCCATTATTCCAAACGATCAGTCCTTCTGCGGGATTTTCAATGGTTATTTTATCAATAGATGATGCTAAAGATACACTGGGAAGAAGCATTCCTTTGTTTTTTGAATTCACCTGCAACATCGCCGAAGGATCCGGATTAGGAGTTCCAATCCCCACCTGTGCGTGAATAAAATGATTGAATAGTAAAAAAAGAAGGACCAGTTGAAGTGTTAATTTATTTTGCATCACCTTTTTGCTAATAGTTTATTTTTCGAGGTTGCAAATATACAAATTTTTAATAAAACACCATATTTTTTATTAAATCAACAAATAAATACACTTAATAGTGAGTAAACAGCTATTTAATCACTAATTATTGAAACATTTTCCAATATTAAGCCAATATTAAACCCATCCCTACAGGCTTTAAACTCTATTTAATAATTAAACACTAAAGATTACGATTACAGTATTATCAAAAAACATCACTTAAAATTGAATAAAACAAAATTTATCACCACCTGATGAAACAGCTTTCTATATGGTCATTGACCATTCCGGTCGCCTGCATATGAGCATAAACTACTTTTGATCCCATAAACTTGAATCCTCTTTTTTTAAGATCTTTGGACAAAATATCTGAAATATCTGTTACGGCAGGAATGTCAGCTAAACTCTTGGGTACATGATCTATTGGTTTTTCTCCTACAAAACCCCATATATAGGCCGAAAAGCTTCCAAACTCCTTCTGGACTTCCATCAACTTCTGTGCATTGGTAACGGCAGCCTTTATCTTAAGTCGATTTCTTATAATTCCTGAGTTCTGCATGAGTTTTTCAACTTTTTCGTCATTATACAATGCTATTTTTTTATAATCAAAATGATCAAAGGCCTTTCTGAAGTTTTCCCTTTTAGAAAGAATTGTATACCAGCTTAATCCAGCCTGAAAGCTTTCAAGAACCAGAAATTCAAAAATAGTTATATCATCATAGACAGGTCTTCCCCACTCTTCATCGTGGTACTTTCTGTAGAGGTCATCTTTTTCACACCAGCCGCAGCGTATTTTTTCCATAGCATTAATGTTTTGGTTCGATTCATTTAAAGGTAGTACTCATTTAGAAAAGTATAACAAAAGATTAAGAAAATTTTAACAGGAACTCGGGATTTTAGGAATGGTTATTGTTTAATTACTGGTACACAACAATAAAATATTACACATTATGAACAATTCAGAATACAACAAAGCGGAAGATGCAGTAAACAACACAGAGAATTCTTTAAAGAATGCAGCTGATAATGCAAAATGGAAAATTGAAGATCTTGCAGATAAAGCTAAAGATTATATCAATGAAAAAAGAAGTAATGATCAGGAGGCAAGCCAGGAAGATTGGTTTGACAAAGTAAAAAACAATGCTTCTGATGCGTGGGAAGATATTAAAGATAAAGCCAATGACGCTTGGGAAAAAACGAAAGATGCAGCAGAAGATGTAAAAGCGGAATGGAATAAGAAAACCAATTAAAATTTCAGTCATATAAATATTTTCAAAAAAATGGAGCCTTAATTCAATAAGGCTCCATTTTTATTATGTCCCAAACACAAATTATTGCTACATTTGTATTTAAATAAACATTAGAAAATTATGTCATACGGTCTACTTAAAGGCAAAAAGGGAATTATTTTTGGAGCCCTTAATGAGCAATCTATCGCGTGGAAAGTTGCAGAAAGATGTCATGAAGAAGGTGCTGAATTTATCTTATCAAATGCTCCTATAGCTTTGAGAATGGGAGAACTTAATGGTTTAGCAGAAAAAACAGGTTCTGAAGTGATAGGTGCAGATGCTACTTCTGTGGAAGATCTTGAAAAACTTTTTGATGCTGCTATTGCCAAATACGGTAAAATAGATTTTATACTTCACTCTATAGGCATGTCCGTAAATGTTAGAAAAGGAAAGCACTATACTGAAATGAACTATGACTGGTTAGAAAAAGGCTGGGATATTTCCGCTGTTTCTTTCCATAAAGTAATGCGTGTTGCCTGGGAAAAAGACTGTATGAATGAGTGGGGAAGCATCCTTGCGCTTACTTATATTGCTGCACAGAGAACATTCCCGGATTATAATGATATGGCAGATAACAAAGCATATCTTGAAAGCATCACAAGATCATTCGGAAATTATTGGGGAGCAAGAAAAGTACGTGTAAATACGATTTCACAATCTCCTACTCCTACTACAGCAGGAAGTGGAGTAAAAGGTTTCGGAGGTTTCTTAGGCTATGCAGACGACATGTCTCCGCTAGGAAATGCTACTGCTCTTGACTGTGCCAACTACTGTGTAAGTATGTTCTCTGATCTTACCCAAAAAGTAACAATGCAGAATCTTTTCCACGACGGAGGTTTCAGCAATACAGGGGTTTCTCAGAAAGTTGTAGACAAATATGACGCTGAAAGCAAATAATTAGATTAATTATATCAGGAAAATAAACGGGCGGCCTCTTCGAGGCCGCCCGTTCTATAAAAAATAATCAATATGAAGCTATAAAATCACGGTTTGTATAGAATGTGCTGGTGCCGATAGCTTGGCAGACATTCCTTCAATCCATAAATTCGTTTCAATATCGTTTTCAGAATCATTCATGATCACAGTGACCAACTGTCCGTTTTCATTCATGAAAGTAGTAGATGTAAGAGCTGCTCTGTTTGAAGAACTTCCGATTCTCTGAGCGTTTGGCTTAATATATTTTGAAACATGCCCTACATAGTAATACTCATAGGTGTAATGCACTTCTCCCGTTTTGGTATCGGCAATGATTGGCGCAAAACAAAAATTCCCTACATGGTTTGGACCTCCCGTTTCATCCAGCAGGACATTCCAGTCTGTCCATAAAGCGGTTCCTTTATTGAAATCGTTAATCATATTTCTTCCGTACAGTTCACCTAAACTGACGTCATAAATTCCGGACATCTTGAACTGTTCCTTACAACCTTCTGTAAAAGCCAGAAATTTATCCGGAAAAGCTCTCTGGGTTTCTGCTAAATTGTCGAAAAGCTGGGTTTTATTATTCCAGGTTTCATACCAGTGATATCCGATTCCATGAGCATATTTTGAAGTCTCAGGATCGCTTAATGTCGTCGTGGCTCTTTGATAAATCAAATCTCTGTTATGATCCCAGATCATTACCTTTTTGTCTTTGTAACCGTTTTTCCAAAGTGTCGGACCTAAATTATTTTTAAGAAATTCCCCCTCCTCTTCAGCAGAATAAATACATGACTCCCAGGTCTGCGTTGCCATCGGCTCATTCTGCACGGTAAGTCCCCAGATATTAATTCCTCTTTTTTCGTATTCTTTAATGAATTTAATATAATAATCTGCCCAGGTCTGGTAATACTGATTTTCGAGCCTTCCTCCCTTAAACAGACTTTTATTTGATTTCATCCATGCGGGTGGACTCCATGGTGAAAAATAAAATGTGAAATCTTTTCCGATTGCTTTCTGAGCTTCTTTGATCATCGGAATCTTATACTTTTCATCATGAGCAATATTGAATGTCTTTAAAGCAGTATCATTATCTTCCACATAGGTATAAGAATCGCTGGAAAAATCACAAGAGTTCATATTGGTACGTACCACTGTATATCCAAGCCCATTTTTCCCAAAGTAAGCCTCCATAATTTCTTTCTGCTTATTCTTCGGCATTTTATAAAAGGTTTCGGCAGATGCATCCGTAATGGCACCTCCTATTCCGATCAGTTTCTGATATTTGAAATCAGGATCCACAAAGATACAGGCATCTGTTTCTTTCGGCTGTCCGAATTTCTCAAATTTAACCGTTCCTTTATCCGCCATTTTTTCATTGGTCTTGGAACTGGTTAAAATTACTTTCGCTGTTTTCCCTGCATTCTTCTTCCAGTAGTTCTGTGCATTGGTATTTACAAATGCTCCCACTGCCAAACAGCTTACAATTAGTTTTTTCATAATCCTTTTCTTTCTGTTTTTTTGGACTCAATTGCCCTCCCTTCATTATTTACTGGCTAAAGCCGTTATTATTTTTATTAAGCGGGCTAATGCCCGATTCTATTGAATCTTTTTCGTTTCAATACGCACTTATTCTTTGAATGGCTTATATCCGGAATATTGAATACCGCATGATTCTTTTTGTAAAGCGGTAAAGCCTGGTCTTATTCAACATTCTATTTAGTCCAGGTGATTCTCTTGGTCTGAACATTTTGAGAGTTGGTTCCTACCATAATATCAAATTCGCCGCTTTCCCAGTCGAAATTCAGTTCATCATCGAAAAATTTGAGATCTTCAGGAGTGAGCTGAAAGTCTACTTTTTTGCTTTCTCCTTTTTTGATGAATATCTTTTGGAAACCTTTTAATTCTTTTACCGGTCTTACCACTTTTCCGAAAAGATCTCTTATATATAGCTGCACCACTTCTTCACCATCATATTTTCCGGTATTGGAAACAGTAGCACTGATATTCAGGGTCTGATTTCCTTTAAGACTTGCTGAACTTAACACCATATCAGAATATTTAAAATCTGTATAGCTCAGACCATATCCAAATGGAAATTTCGGATCATTATCAAGATCGATATAAGCAGAAACATAATTTCTGTCTGTATTATTTTTTGCAGGTCTTCCGGTATTGTAATGATTATAATAAACAGGAATCTGCCCTTCCGTTCTTGGAAAGCTCATCGGAAGTTTCCCGCCTGGATTTACTGTTCCAAACAGTACATCAGCCACAGAGTTTCCTGCTTCTGTTCCAAGCCACCAATTATACGTTATTGCTGGAATATTATCTGCTGCCCAATTGAAGATCAGAGGTCTTCCTGCATTGATCATTAAAACGATAGGTTTCCCTGTTTTTGCGATTTCCTTAAGCAGGTCTTCCTGAACACCGGAGAAACCAATATTGCTTCTGCTTTTCGCTTCACCACTCATCGCATGTCCTTCCCCTAATGTCATAATCACAACATCAGCTTTCTTTGCTGTTTCTACAGCTTCTGCAAACATGGATTTGTCCTGATCATCTGCGTTGCAGCCTTTAGCATACAGTAAGGTTGAGTTTTTGCCCAGTTGGTTTTTTATTCCGTCAAACTGCGAAACGATTCTTTGGTTGTCATCTTTAAATGCAATCGACCAGAAACCGTGATTAGCTACGGTTTCTTTTCCAAAGGGTCCGATGAGAGCAATGGTTTTAGTCCCTTTTGAAAGAGGTAAAATATTTCCCTGATTTTTAAGAAGAACAATACTCTTTGAACCGAATTCTCTTCCAAATTTTCTGTGTTCCTGATTATCAGTCTGCTCCTTCTGTCTTTTCTCATTGCTGAACCTGTAAGGATCATCAAAAAGTCCCATCTCGAATTTCTTGGTTAAAATTCTTCCGGCAGCATCATCTACCCAATGTACATCTACTTTTCCTTCTTTCACCAGTTTTGGAAGTTCCGTCATATAAACACGGCTTTCCATATCCATATCACTTCCACCCAGTACAGCCCGTTCGGCAGCTTCATTGGCATCTTTGGCGTATCCGTGAGGAATCATTTCGCCGATGCTTCCCCAATCCGAAACTACAAAACCTTTATAATTCCATTTTCCCTTTAAAAGATCTCTTTGGATGTATTTATTGGCTGTTGCAGGAATTCCGTTGATATCGTTGAATGAATTCATAAATGTAGCTACTCCTGCATTGGCGGCTGCTTTGAAAGGCGGCATATAAGTTTCGTGCAATTGCCTCAAACTCATATCTACAGAATTATAATCTCTTCCGCCAACGGCTGCACCATAGGCCGCAAAATGTTTGGCACAGGCCATCACAGCATCAAGACTTCCCAGACCTCTTCCCTGGAAGCCTTTGATTCTCGCCAGTCCAATCTGTGTTCCCAGATAGGTATCCTCTCCCGAACCTTCCATCACTCTTCCCCATCTCGGATCTCTGGCAATATCTACCATAGGGGCAAAGGTCCAGTGGATCCCATAGGCTGAAGCTTCAGTCGCAGCTATTCTTTCTGACTTTTCGATCATTGCCAAATCCCAGCTTGCCGCCTGTCCCAAGTTAACGGGAAAGGTTGTACGGTACCCATGAATAACATCCTGGCCGAACAGCAAAGGAATTTTCAGTCTTGACTGTTGGACGAGCTTCTGAAAAGCTCTTGTTTCTTCTGCGCCTGCAACATTGAGCATAGAGCCTACTTTTCCTTTTTTTATTTCTTCCAAAACTGCTGCAGAATTAGACTGCTGAGGTCCGGTAGCATATTCAAATCCGCTGTACTGAACCATCTGACCAACCTTTTCTTCCAGGGTCATTTTAGACAGCAATTCCGCTACTTTCTGATCAACAGTTTTCTGTCCGTACACATTCATTGCCAGTGCGGAGCAGGCCAGTAAGAAATAAGCTCTTTTCATGATATTAAATTAAAAAACATAAGTCGCTGCCGAATTTCCTGAAAGGATAACCGGAGCGGTCTTTCCGTTATATTTTATGTTAAAACTTTCATCAGCACTGTTTCCGTTCTGGATAATCAGTACCGTTTTTCCGTTCGGAGTTCTAAATGCTGCCGTAGAAAGGGTTTCTGTCTGCGTGGAAGCAATACGCTGAGAACCTGCCGGAACAAATTTGGATGCGTGCGCAATGATGTAATAGGCTACATTTCTGGTGAAATTTTCACTGTCGGAAACCGTTATTGCGCCCTTACACTCCGTACATCCTCCATCTGTATGAGGTTTGTACTGTGTATCATTTGCCAGATTCCATTCCAGAGCAATACTGCTCCAGTTTCTCATTGAACCGATGACCACATTTTTAACGTGCCAGTTCAGATCTTCATTAAAAGTCCCTTTCGATCCCGTCCATTGCTCGGTAAAATACAAATTTTTATCGGGAAATGCGTTGTGTACGGTGCTTAGCGCTGAAATATCTCCCTCATACAAATGGAATGCTGATCCGTCAATATATTGGTAGGCTTCAGGATCTTTCAGGATATCAAGGGCATACTCAGGTTTATTACAGTTGTGATCGTAGACTACAATTTTTGTTTTTATATGATTAGCTTTAAAAACAGGACCTAAGTGGCCTTTGATAAAATCTCTCTGCTGATCAGAAGGCATCAAAAGACTTGGATTGTTTCCGGGATGAAGAGGTTCGTTCTGAGGAGTGACGGCATCAATAATGATTCCTTCTTTCTTCATTCCGAGGATATATTTTGCAAAATATTCAGCATAAACTTTGTAGAATTCCGGCTTTAAACTTCCTCCTTTTGATTTTCCATTGTTTTTCATCCAAACCGGAGGAGACCATGGAGCAGCAATAATCTTTATATTGGGATTGATTGCCAGAATCTCTTTCAACATAGCAATCAGGTCTTTGTCATTAGCCAGACTGAATTTTGAAAGTGCAGGATCTGTCTGTCCTTCCGGAAGATCATCATATGAAAAAACTTTTCCATCAAGATCAGAAGCTCCGATACTTAGCCTAAGATAACTGATAGAGATCGCATTTTTATCTTTTCCAAAAAGCTCATTCAGTAAAGCTTTTCTCTTTGAAGATGAAAGCCTGTTAATCACTTCTACGCTTCCTCCAGTAAGCGTATAGCCAAAACCGTCAACGTACTGAAACTTTTGTGAATCATCAATTTCAATATTCTGCCAGTTATTGCCATTTATCACAAACCTGACCGGAGTCTGCTGCTGTAATTTTACACTTTCATTGCCTTTGGTGAGCCACGATTGAACATCACTTTCTTTACCTGCTCCTGCGGAAGCACATGATAAAGGAAAAAGTACCACGCCGCAAAGCAGCGCGGTACCTTTAAAAAAGAAACTATATAAGTTGTGAAACTTCATATTTAATAACCTTGGTTTTGAGTTAAGTTTTGGTTGTTATCTCTCTGTCCCTGAGGAATAGGCCAAAGCAGCCTGTTTTGGTTGATACTTGCGGCATATGGGAGAATATTTCCGTTTCCGTCTTTCTGTTGAGAAAGAATGCTCACAGCCATTCCTGTTCTTTTCAGATCAAACCAACGCTGTCCTTCGAAAGCCAGTTCCAGTTTTCTTTCTGCTAAAACTTTAGCAATTCCATCTGCTTCGGAAGTCACTGTTACGACATTCATGTTTACTCTTCCCCTCACCTGATTGATGTATCCTGCAGCGCCGGTGAAATCACCGGTTCTTGCTGCTGCTTCTGCCTGCAGTAATAAAATATCTGCATACCTCATGATATAGAAATTCTGCGTCCCATCCATTTTTCTCATTTTATACATGAAAGGATAATTGGTACTTGCCCAGTATTTATCGGACCACGCAACAGGCGAAAATTTAACAGAACTGTTGAATCTTTGGGTATCACCAGCATCTGTAAAAGTTTTAACAAGATCATTCGAAGGAATATTAAACTTTTTCCAATCGGTTCCTAAAAACATTGATGATCCCCAAGCCCATACACTTCCTGCATTGCCATTGGCTTCAAAAATAGATTCTGTATTACCTTCATGCAGTCCGTCAAAAAGCTGATCATACACGGGCATTAAACCTACTCCTGAAATATTGGCCGCATATTGTTTTACTTTTGCCCAGTCAGGATTTGGTTTTGACGCATATACTTTGGCCAGCAATCCGTAAGCAAAGTTTTTATTGGCTCTGTATTTTTCACTACCGGAAGGTGCATTGGCAATGGCTCCTTCAAGATCGGCAATGATCATATCGTAGACCTCCTGAACAGGTTTTCTGGCTGGATATACCTGACTGTATACCTCATCAAAGTTACCGGAATTCACGCCAATTACAGCTTTCGTCACCAAAGGAATATCTCCCCATAACTGAACGGCATGAAAATAATATAATGATCTGAAAATAGCTGCTTCAGCTTTCATCTCAGTTTTTCTGGCTGTTGTCAATGCAGGATCGTTGATTTCATCCACGTAATTAAGGATCATATTACAGTCATTGATGAAACCATAGAGATATTTCCAGTCTCTTTCCACATTGGAGTTGGTCGCAATGATCCGGTATTCATCCTGTTGAAAACTTTGCACGTTATCTGCCCCGGCATACGAATTATCCGTCTGTGCATCGCCATTCATGGCATAATCCAGCTGCCAGTATTCATTTCCGAATGCCGAATAAATAGTATTCATCCTGTTTTCAGCATCTGCAGCTGTTTTTAATGGATTTTCAATAGAAATCCCCTGCTCTGTTATTGGTTCCGTATCCAGAAAATCGTTACATGAAACAGCGGTAACAAGAACTGAAGCTCCCAATAGATAATATATTGCTTTATTGATTTTCATTGTTAATAATTTAGAAGTTAGCTTTTAATCCAATAATAAAGGTTCTTACCTGAGGATAGGTTCCGTAATCTATCCCAAAAACGGATTTCTCTGCTCCCTGTGTATTTCTGTTTGGACTGAAGGCGTTCACCTCAGGATCCATCCCCGAGTAATCTGTAATGGTGAAAATATTTTGTCCGGTTATATAGATGTTAAGTTTATTTACTCCTTTAAAAGGTTGATTGAAATTATATCCTAAAGTCACTGCTTTTAACTTTACGTAGGAACCGTCTTCAACAAATCGATCAGAAATTGCCTGAGCAGATGTAGAGTTAGCTCTCGGCACATCTGTGATTTGCCCTACCGTTGTCCAACGGTTCAGTACTGCTGTTGACTGGTTTTTATAATCATTCATCATTTCAAGATCAAATCTTGTTGCATTGAAAACATCGTTTCCGATGGATCCCGTTATAAGGACATCCATATACCAGTTTTTTAATGTAAAATTATTACTGAAACCAAAAGTATATTTCGGATTAGGATTTCCTATAGTAGTTCTGTCATCTACATCAGTATATCCGTTGCCATTTAAATCTTTATATAATAAATCTCCGGTATTCGGATCTACTCTATCTACTTTGTAACCGAAAAATGTACCTAGAGGCTGTCCAGGCTGAAGGCGTGTCACTCTTCCTCCGACGCTCTCTATATTTGCCGCATCCACGGAATTAAGATAGGATTCAAAATGGAGAATTTTATTTTTTGCAAATGAAATATTGAACGAACTGTTCCATGTAAAATTTTCATTCTTAACATTAACCGTATTTAGTGAAAACTCAATACCCTTATTTTCCAAACTTCCTGCATTTCTAAAGATAGGTCCTGTTAAAATTCCCATTGTATATGGGAAAATCAAGTCCGTTGTTTTTCTTCGATAAACATCAGCTGAAAATTTGATACGGTTATTTAGGAGCCCCAAATCTACTCCAACATTTGTGTCTGTTGTCGTTTCCCATGTAAGATCACTGCTGTCATATTGCTTAACAGTGTAAGCAGCTTCTCCATTGGTAAAGTACGGATCAAATATATTAAAATGGGAATACGCCGGTACCCCTGAAACATTTCCGGTCTGTCCCCATCCTCCTCTAAGCTTTAATTCACTGATGACTTTACTGTCTGACAGAAAATCTTCTTTAGATACTAACCATGAAGCAGACACTCCCGGGAAGAATCCCCATTTTCGTTCCGGAGCTAGACCAGAAAAACCATTATAACGGAAAACTCCCATTAAAGTATATTTCCCTTCATACGTATATAATGCACGGCCGAAAAAGGAAGCATTTCTCAAAATTTCTTTATGATTGTCATATCCTTTTGTTCCTGCCAGATCATAATCAAATTTTGTGGTTCCCTCTGCAAATTTTTCACCTGCAAAATATCGGTTTTCCAAACTCTTCTGATTGATCTGAACACCCCCTAATAATGAGAAGTCATGTACTGCATTTTTCAAAGTATACGTCAGCGTATTTTCAAAATTATACTCCTGAAGCATATAACTTTCCTGTGAACCTATTCCTAATTTCGAACGACCATAGCTCGTCTGATAGCCATCGGTAAATTTCGTATTCTTCGAGTCTATCATATCAAATGAGATCGTTGGCTTCCAGACAAGATTTTTTAAAAGCCTTACATCTAATCCTAAATTACTTAAAAACCGTTGTGTTTGTGTTTTATCCTGTCTTGATTGGTAAGCCACAGGATTTTCCCATGATGACTGATAAGGATTGGGCGCAAACTGCCCTGGTTTATAACCATCATTGACTTGTCCTGTCACCTGATCATAAACGATCGGGTCTGAAGGGTTAAGATTGACATCTGTTCCATACACAGGTAAAAATCTGGGAGTATTAAAAGCACTCAGAACTACCCCACCTCTAGCTGTGCTTAGATTGTCATTTGTATTGGTAAGGGAAGTGAAAAAGTAATTCATCGAGGTGTTCAGCTTCAACCACGGAGCAATCACTGCATCAACATTTATTTTTGCTGAAGTACGCTGAAATTTAGAAGGATTAATGATTCCGGCAATATCCTGATATCCAAATGCTGTATATGCTTTTACCTTTTCGTTGCCAAAAGCATAGTTTATATTATAGTTTTGATCAAACCCCGTCTGAAAAACTTCTTTTCCCCAATCTGTATTAATACCTGCATATCTGGCATTATTTACCGTAGAAAGATAATCAGAACCCCCATTTGCCTGTATATCTGCCAGTAATGATTTGTACTGATCCAAATCCAGGACATCTATATTTTTGACGGTTTTAGAAATTCCCCAATAGGCATTAAAATTAAGCTGAGGTTTTCCCTGTTTTCCTCTTTTGGTCGTAATAATAACCACCCCGGAAGACCCATTTACCCCATAAATAGCTGTGGAAGAAGCATCTTTAAGAATCGTCATATCAAGAATATCATCCGTATTGATTCCGTTGATGTCGTTGGTCTGAATACCATCAACCACGTATAGGGGGCTCACTGATGATGAAATAGAATTGTTTCCCCTGATCTTAACGTCAAGGCCGGCTCCGGGCTTTCCTGAAGCCTGAATGACATTAACACCCGCTGACTGACCCTGAAGGGCCTGACCTACGTTATACAAAGGACGGTCATCAAAAGCATCTGCTTTTACCGATGACACCGCACTTGTTAAATTTTGCTTTTTTACTCCTCCGTAACCGATCATAACGATCTCATCAATCTTATTCTCTTTCGATACGGAATCTTTCACCTTAGTCTGTGCACTGAAATTCGCTGTAAAATACAGCACAGCAACCACCCCAAGGCTTCTTGATATTCTTAGATTCATATACAGTTAGTTTTTAATTCTCAAATTGAGACAATAAAAATATATTTTTTTTTAATTAATTAACATTGTATTCATAATTATTTTAATTTTTCGTTTATTTTTGGGAGTTCAAAGCCCTATATCCACTTCATAATTCATAAAATTATCCTAAAAAACGAATAAAATAAATCCCCAAAATGACTGCCAAGCTTTCCCGGATCTCCCTTCCTTTAAAACTGACCTTTCTTATTTTTTCGATGGTGCTCAACTGTATGGGTCTCGTTATCCTTCAGCTTTCGGAAGAAAAAATCACCTATGAAAAGTTAGGTTTTCTTGAATCATTTAAAGATCTTCCAATCGCATTTATTTCACTTTTTGCCGTTAATTTTATCAGTAAAACAGGAACTAAAAAAGCCCTCATTTCAGCACTGGTTATTGTTGGAATTTGTTCTTCTCTCCTCCCTTTTGTGAAAGATTTTTGGTTTTACAAGGTATGGTTTGCCATTATCGGAACCTGTTTTGCGGTTGGTAAAATCTGTGTTTTCGGAATTATCAGAAACAATATTTCAGATGAAAAATCTCTTGCCAAAATGATGAACAGTGTGGAAGCATCATTTATGGTGGGAATTTTTGTAGTCAATACCGGTTTCGGATGGTTGATTTCCAGCCAGTATTCGGAGTTCTGGAAATTTGGATTTATATCAATATCAATACTCTGTGCCGTGACAATATTCCTGTTTTCGAAATTAGATATTACAGAAGCCAAGAAAACAGAGAATAAAAGCCTGATATCGGAGCTTTCCGTATTTGCCACTCCGGCAACTCTGGTATTTCTTGCTGTGGTTTTCTTTATCGTCTTCGTAGAGCAGGCCTTCAATTCCTGGCTTCCGTCCTTTTATAAGAACCACCTGAATGTCAATTCATTCTTTGCATTACAGGCAACATCCTTTCTTGCTCTTTTTTCTTATGCAGGAAGAACCGTAACAGCCAATATCATCCAGAGATTTTCATTATCAAGATATTATGTCTTGTGTATTTCTTTAATTATTGCTGTACTGCTGATCATTTTGGGAATCCAGTATTTTGATTCTGTCAATTCCAATATTATTTTATTCCTGTTTCCGGTGATCGGACTTTTTCTCTCACCGCTCTACCCTGTCATCAATTCAAAAATGATTGCAAGAGTCGATAAAGAAAAAATCAATCTTTTTACTTCACTGATTGTGATTTTTTCCTCGCTGGGCAGCTCTGTCAGTTCTATCATTATGGCTGTTCTGTTCGGAAAACAGCTACTAGACTACTATCCTTTGTACATATTACTGGCTGTCTCTGTGCTTTTTACGGTGAGTTTAATATATTTTAGGCTCGCAGGAAAGAAATTATAGAAAATAATTTTATTTTTACTGGCATGAAAATCAAAGACACAAAAAATAAAGAAACCCTTCAGGAACTTATTGATACAAAAGATTTTGTAGCACATGTATCTGTCGACTGTACGATATTTGGTTTTCACAATAATATTTTGAAGGTTCTTCTTTTAAAATACCACGATCTGGATCTGTGGTCACTTCCCGGTGGTTTTGTATTTAATGATGAAGATCTTCGCGAGGCTGCTGCAAGAGTGCTTTATGAAAGAACCCACCTTCAGGACCTCTTCCTGAAACAGTTTCACACCTTTGGGAGAATCGACCGTACAGAGAATAATGTACACCAGATTCTTCTCAATAATAAGGGAATCGAAGTTCCAAAAGATCACTGGATCTTCCAGAGATTCATTACGGTTGGCTATTGCAGCCTTATCGATTTTTCTATTGCCAACACTTTTCCGGATGCTTTTAACGAAAGCTGTGAATGGTTTGAGGTGAATAATCTGCCCAAGATGGCTTTCGACCACGACAGAGTCATAGAAACCGGCCTTGAATATCTGCGTATGAATATCAATACGGAGGTGGCTGCCAGCAATCTTCTGCCGGAAAAATTCACCATGAAAGATCTTCAGTCGCTCTATGAAACAATTTTAGGACAGAAATTCAGGAGAAATAATTTCCAGCGAAAGATCTTAAGTTTAAATATACTGGACAGACTGGAGAAACTTTATGACGGATCGGCAAACAAAGCTCCGTATCTGTATAAGTTCAAAAGCAAGGTACACAATGCTGCTAATCAGTATCCTATCTCTAATGATGAGGAATTCTAAAAAGCGCTGTTTTTAGTAAAACCTCAAAAACCCAGGATTTATCTCTCTGAAAATCAAACGCAATAAAGATTTTCAAAAAAATTTTTCAAAACACACGAAAAGTCTTACTTTTAAACAAATCAAAAAATCATGTCATATTATCCTCTTACAAGCATTCCAGACTACTACGGAATTGATGCTTTACTTACTGAAGAACACAAACTGATCCGTCAATCGGTAAGAGATTGGGTGGAGAGTTTTGTAATGCCGCAGATTGATCAGGCCGCGCAAAATCATACTGATATTCCGGGCTTAATGAAGGAATTAGGGAAAATTGGAGCTTTAGGCCCATACATTCCTGTTGAATACGGCGGTTCAGGGTTAGATCAGATTTCTTATGGTTTGATTATGCAGGAATTGGAAAGAGGTGATTCTGCAGTACGTTCTGCTGCTTCGGTACAGAGCTCGCTGGTGATGTTCCCGATTAATGAATTCGGTTCTGAGGAACAGAAGAAAAAATACCTTCCACAGCTTGCTGCAGGAGAAATGATTGGTTCTTTTGGACTGACTGAGCCTAACCACGGTTCTGATCCAAGTTCTATGGAAACTTATTTTAAAGATATGGGTGACCATTATCTTTTAAATGGTGCCAAAATGTGGATCACCAATTCTCCGGTATGCGACATTGCCGTAGTTTGGGGAAAGAATGAAGAAGGTAAAGTACAGGGACTGATCGTTGAAAGAGGAATGGAAGGATTTACAACTCCTGAGACTCATAATAAATGGAGCTTAAGAGCATCGAAAACCGGAGAACTGGTATTCAATGATGTAAAAGTTCCTAAAGAAAACTTACTTCCTGGTGTAACAGGATTGAAAGGACCATTATCTTGCCTGAACTCAGCAAGATACGGAATTTCCTGGGGTGTAATCGGTGCAGCGATTGACTGTTACTGTACTGCTGTACAATATTCTAAAGAAAGAAGACAGTTTGGAAAACCAATCGGTTCTTTCCAGCTTCAACAGAAAAAATTAGCTGAATTCTTAACTGAGATTACAAAAGCACAGTTGCTGTGTCTTCAGTTAGGACATCTTAAAAATGACCATAAAGCAAGTCCTGCACAAATCTCAATGGCTAAACGTAACAACGTGAAAATGGCTATCGATATCGCTAGAGAATCAAGACAGATCCTTGGAGGTATGGGTATCATGGGTGAATTCCCAATGATGAGACACGCAGCCAACCTGGAGTCTGTGATCACTTATGAAGGAACACATGATGTTCATTTACTGATCACCGGTTTAGATATTACAGGAATCAACGCTTTTTAAGCAAAAGCTAAAATATACATAAAGGAGTCCGGCCGAATGGCCGGACTCCTTATTTTACTCACTTCCCAGGGAACTTATATTCAATGAATAATTATTGATCCATTAATATTATCATCGCTTTAATAAAAACATCTAATTTAATATCACTAAAAAATATTGATATGAAAAAAATCTCGATGCTTTTATTAGGTTTAACAGCACCGTTCTTTTTTGCTCAACAGGCAGGAGATCTGGTAAACGTTGAACAAAAACTGGATCTAACCCCGCAGGGTGTTGTGAATTTCATTGCCAGTAGTCTTGGCGAACAGAACGCTCCGGACTTCGTCAGTTATCTCAATAGCTTCAATGTAGGTCTTAAAGGTTACAAAATCACTTACTACACAAAAAACGAAAACAATGTTCTTGTCAAAGCTACAGGACTTCTGATGTATCCAAATGTCAACTTCAAGCTTTCTACCGTAGTTTCTGACCATGGAACGACAGACAGCAGAGATAATGTGCCTTCTAACTTTAAAGGAGCTTTAACAGCCGGATTTGTCGTAGAACTTTCTTATGTACTCAATGGATATATTCTGATGGCACCTGATTATGTAGGCATGGGAACCGGAGATGGGGTTCATCCCTACGTAGATTACGCTACTGAAGCCGGAGCAACGATCGATTTTGTCACAGCTGCCAACAAGGTTCTGGCCCAGCAAGGAATAAAACGTTACGATGAATACTTTCTGGCAGGCTATTCTCAGGGTGCACATGCTGCCATGTCAACTTTAAAAAGACTGAACGTTTCCAATCCCGGCAATTTAAAATTCAAATATGCTTATATGGGAGACGGACCTTACGATTTTTCAGGGGTTACTTTAAATAAAGGGGTTCTGGAGAAAGACTTTTACCCTTTCACTTCTTTCCTGGCCAATGTACTGCATACCTGTAATAATACAGGCTATAAAACCTACCATACAAGTATTTCAGAAGTCATTTCACCCGAATATCTGGATAAATATAATTACCATGTGGTTCAGGACAATGGAGGTCTTCTTTGGGGCCCTGTAATCTGGAGAAAACTTTTCACTCAGGATTTCATCAATGATGTCACCCATAATCCTAACAATAATCTGAGACGATGCATGAAACCAAAAGATGTTTATGACTGGTATAACAAAACACCAATGACTTTGGGACATTCTTCGGTAGATCTTGCTATTCCACCTGAAAACACGTCTAAAACTATTGATGTACAACGGGGATATTATGCCTGGTGGGATCTGAATAAATACAAACTGGATTCATTTTATTGGGGACCATTAGGCCATGTGGGAGGAATTATACCTTTCACTCTTGCATCCAATGCAAAATTTAATACCCTGCGAAGCGGAGGTCTGCTCAATCAATGGGCCATATTATCTTCAAAACAAAATGGAAATAACCAGCCAAAAAATCAATCGCTTTATTCTTCACAATTAAAACCGGATCTTGGAACCATGCAGCTGGTTGGAATTACAGATTTCAATCAGGAGAAGGCTGCAAATAAATCAGGGATGGAAAACTTATCCACATTAAAAGACGGCGTTTATCTTTTGAAAGTGCAGGAAAACAATGATCAGAAATTAATACCGTATATTAAAAACACCCCTATTGAAGTTCCTGAAAATGAGATCATACAATCTGAAAACAACGGTGTTCTAAAACTGAAACTCCCTCAGGAAGAATTAATTGCTGTCAATATATTTGATGAAAATAAAAACTTACTGAAAACAGTATCTCAGGAGCAGTATGCTACAAATGGAGGCATCGATACAAAAGACATTGATAATCAAAACAATACTTTTGAAATCATTACTCCGTTCTACAATCTTCAGTTTAAAAAAACACAGACGGACCGTTCATCAGCCAACAAAGTTGACCTATTTACAAAAAACCGCCAGATCATCGCTAGAGTAGATAATGGTATTAAAAATATCAGCATTTACAGCATCTCCGGAGCATTGATTCTTCAGCAGGAAGTCAATAAGCAGGAATTTGAATCTAAAAATTTAGAATCAGGAATCTATATCGTTCAGATTATTGGTACTGACGGAAAAACAGTGAATAAAAAAGTAAAACTATAAAACAGACACGCTAGTATATTCTTCATTTCAAATTGAATGCACTTCAGCAATGAAGTGCATTTTTACTTCGAATACGAATTGATATTTTCAATAAAACTAAGGTCAGGATTAAGAATCTCAAGAATAAGATTTTTCACAGACATCATCGCATCATCAATAGTACCTTTATCAAACTGCAGAGAAATCACCCCTTTCTTAGCTTCTGCAAAACTCCAGATCCCTGTCTCAATAGGAAGCCCCCAAAACTCAGGGAGATTCTGAACCACATAATGATAAATACAAAGCTGAAGAGCCTGCTTTCTCTCACTGTTATGAAAATAATCGGTGATGTTATTCTCATCTATTTTTACACTAAGGTTTTTGATTTTTGCTGTCTTATAATCAATAATTCTTAACGTCCCGTTCAGGCGGTCTATTCTGTCTATAAATCCAAGGAAAGAAATTTTATAGTTAGCATCAAGATAAAAATCCACATTTTCAAATCTCTTTTCAATGTCTAAAATTTCCAGTGTATTACCACTTCTTATCAATTCCAGATCATGATTAAGAACATTTTCAATTACTTTTTTAGCAATGGCCCTGTGGATATAATTCATCCCTTTCTCATAGAACTCAGGCTGGTGTTTCAGCTTTTCAATAGCAATATTAATATATTTATCTATATCTTTAATTAAACCCTGTAAATCCTTTTCTTTTAAAACCTTACCTTTAAGTATTTCATATACTTCTTGAAGTGAATAATGAACTAAATTTCCGTAGTTTTTAACTGACAGTTCCTCTTCTATTTCATCAGTCTCAGAGGTCTTTAATATCTTGGACAGATAAAAATCTATTGGATTATAAAGATAGCTGGTAAGATGTGAAGCCGACACCCTCTCTTTCCATTTCTGAAGTCTTTCCATCACAATCTCTGTCTTAGGAATTTCTATGGGTTGCGATACAATAGGTTCAGAAGAATTCTCAATAATAAGATGTTCTATCGCATGGGAACTCTCCATTTCGATCTGCGTAATGAACCGGCTTTTTTCTCCGGTATTAACCCCGGAACTAAGTGCATTATATAAAAGATGAACATTTTTTGAATCCTGAATCAGCCTGTAAAAGTGATAGGCATAAATGCTGTCATTTTCCAGAAACGTATGAAGGTCAAAATATCTTCTTATATCAAATGGAATATAGGTATTCTGGGAATTCCCCAACGGAAGCTTTCCTTCATTTACAGAAAGCATAATCACATTTTCGAAGTTCAGAAGACGCGTTTCCAAAAGCCCCATGATTTGAAGTCCCCGAAGCGGCTCTCCCTGAAAATCGATACTCTCCGAATTCACATGCTGGTTGATCAGAATTTCCAGTGTTTCCATTTTGATCTCAAAATCGTAAGGACTGAGCTGGTTTTTTATAATTCTGAATGCATTCTCAAAGTGCGAAACATTTTCATACTGAATATCATCTATTTCCAGCCATTTTATGTCGCGGCAGAATTTGATAAGCATATCGAGATACACCGTTGTATGGTCCGCCTTTTTAAGAAGATTATAATAGGAAAGTTCACTCAGAAGTTCTTCTAAAAGCTTTCTTGAGATATAAACAATATTCCTCTCCTCTATTTTTGTTCTGAAATTATTGATAATCAATTCATCTTCAGAAGATTTCGGAAGTTCTTCAAGGATCGGAAAAACATCCCTGTAATAGTAAGAAGATCTATTTTTCTCGAGCTGCTTCTGAAGATAAAAAAGTTGCTTTACTGCATTTGAAAACGAAAGATTCTTTAGTGGGAATCCCATAGTAATATTCAGGTTATCAACACCGTACATTACATCAAGACTCGCAGGAAGAAGATTTTCATCCAGCAATACGACTGCTGTATTAGAAAAAGTCTTGTTTTCAATTTCCTTAAATATTTCGGGCAGTACTTTCGTCTGAGTTACATTACCCGAAACTTCATAAACTTTAATATTTTTAGGCTGATTAAAATCATCCTCAATCCATTGAAAAGCTCTGTTATCATCAAACTCCTTCCATGTCTTGTGATTTCTGAGAAATTTTCCTGCCTCCTGTCTTTCGTCATCAAAATAATAGCGGTCTGCCTGAAAGAAACACTGTGCCTTATTCCATTTCAGTAAGCTTCTGACCAGCTTCTCTTCCACCGGTGTAAAGGCATTAAAGCCGCAAAATACAAAATGCTCGGAAGTATTTTTAGCGAAATCTACAATCTTTGCTTTGGCTGTTTCGTGGATCATCCCGGAAGTGGCCCAGTTCTTTTCCTTCAGTTTTGTCTTTAAAACAGGAAGAAAAACATTCATATTCTGCCAGAAATTAAGAAATTTCTTACGTGGGACATCATCATCTTCACCCAAATCCTGCGCCCATTCTTTGATTCTCTCTTCATCAAACATATACTGCAAAACAGCTTCGTCACTATCAGAGAACTTCAGAATATCATCCCAGTCTTTCTGAAGGGTCGGAAACCACTTTAAAAAGTCAGCAAAATCATCTTTCGGTATAAGGTTAAGACTTCTATAAACATCAAAGGCAAAAAGCCAAAGAGAGATCCCCTGAACCGGCTGTTTGTCTGCAATCCTGTCGATCAGTTCTTCTACGGTAAAAAAGTTAGGGAGAAATCCTGAATAATTGTTTTCTTCTAAAATCTGACGAATGAATACGATGGGACGTTTTCCGGGCAGAACAATGTTAAACTCCGACAGGTCCGGATTTTGGGCCAGCAGTTCGCGGATAATCTTATTGAGGAATTTCAAGAGGCTTTATAACTTTTTAGTTGGTCGATTTCTTCAGCAATGAGGGCATTGTATTCTGCCTGCTTTTCTTTATTCATCCCATGTTCTGTAATTTTGTCATAGGATATTTGGAAATTTTTATAATCGTTTGATATCTTATGGTAAACTGCTTTAAAATTTTTGTCGTAATCACCGGAAGTTTTGATCTTTTCCTCCACTTCTTTTCTGAATTTCCTGACAAATAATTCTGCAATATCAAAATGCTTCTGCTCATGCAAAAGGATGTAATCACTCATTCTTTTAGAGTCCTTCCATGATCTGTCTTCATTAAAAATCGCAGTAATTTCAATTTTAACAGCGGATTTAGGATTGCTGGATTTCACAACGGAATATTCCCACCCACAATGAGTATAGGCGGCTACATCAGGATTATTTTTCCGGTTTACCGGACTTTTAAAATTATCCCAGACAAGCTTCCGGTCCTCCTGCCAGACTATCTTTTGTGCAAAGAGGATATTCACTGCCAGCAGACAGAAAAGTGAAATCAGTTTCATTATTTATTATTCAACTACGATGGTCCTGGAGATCCAGTTTGTACCGCCATTCCAGAATTTAAAAACGTAAGATCCTTTCTGGCGCGGGCTGAAATTGATCTGGCTTGTTCCTACATGAGCTTCCAGTGCGCAAGGCCCTTCTGCCCTGTATTTATAAGCGGTAACTGATCTTTGCAGATTGCTGTCGTGAATATAATCATATCCGTAAAACCCTTCACATTGGGACGGATAAGTAGAATACGTCTTAATGCTCTGTATTGTATTGACGTTCATAGTATCTTTCATGATCTTCACACTGTCGATCTTAATCCTTCCTATGGACTCTACGGTCTGATATTCAATGTCTTCACACGAGACAAAAACCAGTCCTGAAAACAATACGGAAAACCCTGTTTTTAAAAGATTTTTCATACCCTCTAATTTACCGATTATTAACAAAAATTCAGCAAAAATTATTCTTAAATTACATAAAATTAAGAATTAAAATTCCCTTTTGACACATAAATCACTTTTTTAGTATCAAAAAACTCTTCATCAAAATAGTTTTTAAGGTTGAAGATTTCACATTTAATTCCTGCTAATTCTTCTGCAAGATCACCGCCTTTTAAATATAAAACTCCGTTGTGCTTGGGATTAATCTGTTCTTTTTCAAATTTCCCTTTCAGCCATCTCAGGAATTCCGGCATTTGAGTTACTGCGCGGCTCACTACAAAATGGAATTTTTCTTTCACCTTTTCTGCTCTTCCGTGAACTGCAGTTAGATTCGTCAGGCCGATTCCTTCAGCTACAGCTTTGACAACCGTGATTTTCTTTCCGATTGAATCTACTAAAGTAAATTGGGTCTCCGGAAAAAGAATCGCCAGTGGTATTCCGGGAAAGCCTCCTCCGGTTCCTATATCCAGAACCTTTGTACCTGGTGCGAATTCCATGATTTTTGCAATTCCTAAAGAATGCAGAACGTGCTTTTCATACAGCGATTCCATATCCTTTCTGGAGATTACATTGATTTTTTCATTCCACTCATTATACAGGTTTTCCAATTGGTTAAACTGCTCGATCTGCTTCTCTGTAAGATCCGGAAAGTATTTTAATAGTAACGATGCTGCCATATGAATTATTATAATTTACAAAAATAAGTTTTTATTGGCTTTATTCAAACTTTCGATGGATATAAAAAAAGACTGCTGTTCCGCAGTCTCTATCTTTCCTGATTCTATTCTTTTTCAATAGGATTGTCGGACATTCTGAGTTTATTGGCAATCACCGCATCCATGCCGGCACCGCTTTTCTTAAGTGCATTGTAATCAAACTGGGCGACATAGCCATCCTTCAACTGCATTTCCAGTTTTCCTGCCTTGGAATCTATACTCATCCCTGCAATATCGTCCGCCGGAGAAAAACTATACCCTTTGATGATCTTTTTGTACTCTGCATTGGTCATCTGCTTATTATTTTTAGGGATAAAAGCATATACAGTATTGATTTTTTTGATCTGGATCAGATTAAAAGCATGATCATTTTCAGAATCTTTGACCATTACAACCAATCCTGGAAGTCCACTGAACTTATACGGACCATCGTTCACAGGAAAATCCTTGCTGAACCAGGCTTCCCATTTTCTGCCTTTATAATCTGCTGTTGCTTTCTGACAATTCATAGTATTGATCTTCCTGAAATCATTCTCAATCTTCCACTGGGGAGCTTCATTATCTGTTGTCACCAGACTTACACTTTTAAATTTGTCATAAAAAAAAGCAGTCTTCTTTGTGTAATCTTTTTCAATGATATAATTCAAATTACGGTCATAATGTTTTGCCTTTAACAGCGCAGGATAACTTTTATCAATACTGTAGGCAGAATCACGTTCATATTTTACAGCATTGGAATAGTAAGATTTTTTTCCATCTGTATCCAGATTCATATAATCGGTCACCAAAGAATCTTTCTGCCCTGCATCCGGTCTGAATTTATATTCGTAAACAAAACGATAACTCTGAGCGGAAAGTAAAGAAGCCCATAATAAAAACAAAAGTCTGTACATTTTTCTGATCTGATATATTGTTAAAATACTGTTGAAGCAGGCTGAAGCATACTATTTCCAAATCTAATGATTAAATTAAAACCTGACAAAAATCTTTTTTCAGGTACCACTTTTATTTCCCGGCAAAACGTTTTTAATTATATATTTGTTAAAATTCAAAAACACCATATGGATAAACTTTCAGACAGAGTAAAGAGATTAGGTTACTCACAGACTTTCGTAATGTCCAACAAAGCAAGAGAAATGAAGGCCGCCGGCATTGATGTGATCAGTCTTACTCTTGGCGAGCCGGATTTTGATGTACCGGATAATATTAAACAGGCAGCTTTTGATGCCATCAATCAAAATTACAGCCACTACTCTCCTGTTCCGGGGTTTCTTGAACTGCGTGAAGCCATAGCCTACAAATTAAAGAGAGACAACAATTTAGACTATAAACCTACACAAATCTGTGTATCTAACGGAGCAAAACAAGCTATTTTAAATGTTCTTGCTTCTGTAATTAATGATGGCGATGAAGTACTTCTTCCTGCTCCATATTGGGTAAGCTACGACGAAATGGTAAAAATGATGGGAGGAAATTCTGTAATGCTTCCCACTTCTTATGTTACTGATTTTAAAATAACAGCAGAACAGCTTGAAGAATCCATTACGGATAAAACCAAAGCAATCCTTTTCAGTTCTCCATGCAATCCATCTGGTGGATATTACACGTACGATGAACTTAAGTCTATGGCGAAAGTTATTGCTAAATATCCTCACGTAACCGTTATCTCTGACGAAATCTACGAGTATATCAACTACGAAACAAAAACGACTTCCATCGCACAGTTTCCTGAAATTTATGAACAAACCGCTGTTATCAACGGAATGTCTAAGGCTTTTGCGATGACAGGATGGAGAATAGGATACTCTGCCTGTCCGGAATGGCTCGCTAAGGCCTGTGAAAAGATCCAGGGACAAATGACCAGCGGAGCCAATACCGTAGCACAGAGAGCTTCCATTACCGCTTTAAAAACAGATCCTTCTGAATATAAATATATGATCGACGCTTTTCAAAAAAGAAGAGATATTGTATATGATCTGATGAAAGAGATTCCAGGATTTAAAGTATTGCTTCCAAAAGCTGCCTTTTACTTTTTCCCGGATATTTCCCACTATATAGGCAAAACTCTTGATGGCACAGAAATTAAAGATTCTGATGATTTCGCGATGTTTTTATTGGAAAAAGCTCATGTAGGATGCGTAGGCGGAGTTTCTTTCGGAAGTCCTGAATGCATTAGATTCTCTTATGCAGCTTCTGAAGAAGACCTTAGAGAAGCAATGAGAAGAATTAAAAATACACTGGAGAAATTCAGTTAATCATTACAAAACAAAACACAGTACATCAAAATGAATCTGTTAAAAAAACTAACAATAGCCACAAGCATCGCCGCCGCAAGTTTTGCAGGTTATGCTTACGGGCAGGATTTCCAGTGGAAAGAAGCTACTTCTAAGGGTTACAAATATAAATACGTTACAAATGACCCTACTTCCGCAAGATACTACACTTTAAAAAACGGATTGACGGTCATTCTGAGTCCGACGAGCAAAGATCCAAGAATTCAAGCGTACATCGCAACAAAAGCAGGAAGTAAGACTGACCCTGCAGATCATACAGGTCTTGCTCATTATCTGGAGCACATGCTTTTCAAAGGAACCGACAAATTTGGCTCTAAAGACTGGTCAAAGGAAAAACCTCTTCTGGATCAGATCGATGCGCTGTATGAGAAATACAACAAAACTCAGGACGAAGCTAAAAGAAAAGAAATCTACAAAGAGATCGACAAGGTTTCCGGAGAAGCTGCAAAATATGCCATTGCCAATGAATATGACAAAATGATGGCAGGTATGGGAGCCGACGGAACCAACGCCTTCACTTCTTTTGAGCAAACTGTATACACTGAAGACATTCCGGCTAATGTTATTGATAAGTTCCTTGCTGTACAGGCAGAAAGATTCAGAGAACCTGTCCTGAGACTTTTCCATACGGAACTTGAGGCTGTATATGAAGAGAAAAACAGATCTCTTGATGATGATGGAGATAAAGTTTTCGACACCATGTTTGCGAATCTTTTCCCTAATAACAACTATGGAAAGCAAACAACAATCGGAACGATTGAGCATTTAAAGAACCCTTCTCTTCATGCCATCAGAGACTATTACAATAACTTCTATGTACCCAACAATATGGGGGTCATCCTGTCAGGGGATTTTAATCCTGATGAAGTAATTGCAAAAATCGACAAAGCATTTTCTTATATGCAGCCGAAAGCTGTTCCGGAATATAAAATCGGCCAGGAAAAGCCAATCACTGCTCCCGTAATCAAAGAAGTAACAGGACCTAATCCCGAAAGTGTCATGCTGGGATTCAGATTCCCCGGGGCCTCTACCAAAGATGCGAGGTTATTAAATCTTGTTGGAAATATGCTGACCAACGGGCAGGCAGGATTAATTGATCTTGATCTGGTAAAAAAACAGAAATTGCTTGGAGCATCAGCTTTCTCTTATGCCTTAAAGGATTACTCTGTTCTGCTTTTACAGGGAAAACCCACGGAAGGACAATCTCTGGATGAAGTAAAGAATCTTTTACTTCAGGAAATAGATAAACTAAGAAAAGGTGAGTTTTCTGACGATCTGATTCAATCCATCGTCAACAACGAAAAGAAAAACATCATCCAGAAAGATGAGAAATACTCATCAAGAGCAAGCATACTGATGGATGAGTTCACTTCAGACATAGATCATAAAGCCAGTCTGGAATATGTGGACGAAATTTCCAAGCTTACCAAGAAGGACATCATGGACTTTGTTGCAAAATATCTTCAGAATAACAATTACGTAGCTGTATACAAAAGAAAAGGCGAAGATAAAAGTATCGTAAAAGTTGATAAACCAACCATCACACCTGTATCTGTCAATAGAGAAGATCAGTCACCTTTTCTGAAGAAGATTGACGAAATGCCTGAAAATGCAATTTCACCCATATGGCTGAATTACAATAAGGACATTGCAAAAAATAAACTGGGAGCGGTAGATATACTTTCTGTAAAAAATACGGATAATGCTCTGTTTAGAATGTATTACCACTTTGATTCAGGAAAATGGAATAATAAAATGCTTCCATTAGCTGCAGAATACCTTCAGTATCTTGGAACAAAAAACAAATCGTCCGAAACGATCAGTAAAGAATTTTACAAACTGGCTTCGAGCTTCAATGTCATCGCCGGAAATGAAGAAACCTATGTGTCGCTGGAAGGATTAAATGAAAACTTCGACAAGACCATCGCTTTATTTGAAGATCTGATTAAAAATTCTCAGGCAGATCAGACTGCTTTAGAGGCATACAAAATAAGATTAAAGAAAGCCAGAGCCAATGCCAAACAGAACAAGGCTACCATCATGGCAGGACTGAGAAGCTATGCACAGTTTGGTGCACAAAATCCATTCAATAATGTTTTGAGTGATGCTGAACTTGATGCTTTAAAAGCTGAAGATCTGGTTTCTATCCTTCACGACCTGTTTAACTTCAAGCACAAGGTCCTTTACTATGGTCCAAAATCCGGAAATGAAGTGACAGCTTCCCTTACTCCTGTTCACAAACTTCCCGCTACTTTAAAAGACCTTCCGAAGAGCAAGACTTTCACTCAGATAGCGACAGATAAAAACAAAGTATTATTTGCTCACTACGATATGGTACAGGCAGAAGTATTCTGGGTAAGAAACTCTGATCAGTACAATTCTACCATAACTCCTACAGTAAGCCTTTTTAACAACTATTTCGGAGGAGGAATGGGATCTATTGTTTTCCAGACAATCAGAGAGTCTAAAGCACTGGCCTATTCTACTTACTCCTATTTTGCACTGCCAAGTAAGAAAGAAGACAAAAATATGATCATGGCTTATGTAGGAACCCAGGCAGATAAATTCAATGAGTCGACTACAGCAATGAACGAGCTCTTAAATAATCTTCCTAAATCTGAGCAGCTTTTTGAAACAGCGAAAAGCGGATTGAAAAAATCTATTGCGTCCGAAAGAATTACTCAGGACGGTATTATTTTCTCTTACCTGAAAGCTCAGAAACTTGGTAACAACACCGATATCAGAAAGAATGTTTACGAACAGGCTCCAAAGCTTTCCTTTACTGACATCAGCAGTTTCCATGACAAGGAGATGAAAAGCAAGAATTACACGTACTGCCTTGTTGCTTCTCAAGACAAAGTAAATGAAGCCGATATGCAAAAACTCGGCGAGGTCAAAAAACTCAACTTAACCGAAATATTTGGTTATTAAAATAAAGTAAAAGCTCTGATTTCAGGGCTTTTTTTCTTTAGATCCATTAAAAACAATTATAGATTTTATTTATCGATATTCATTTGTTCGATAGATGAAATATTTATATATTTGCATTAGAAAATTTAATATAAAACAGAAAATTATGTCTTTAGTAGGAAAAAAATTCCCAAATGTAACAATCGATGCTATGTCTGAAATGGGTGATGATCTTAGAATCAACATCCTTGAGGAAGCTACTTCTAACCAACAAAAAGTGATCCTGTTCTGGTATCCAAAAGATTTCACTTTCGTATGTCCTACAGAGCTTCACGCTTTTCAGGATGCTTTAGGTGAATTCGCAAAAAGAAACACTAAAGTAATCGGTGCTTCTTGTGATACTAACGAAGTACACTTTGCATGGTTGAACACAGCGAAAGACAACGGAGGTATCGAAGGAGTAACTTACCCACTTTTAGCTGATACTCACAGACAATTAGCTAACATTTTAGGAATCGTAGATCAGGATTTCGAATACAATGAAGATGGAGAAGAAACTTTCACAGGTTCTAACGTGACTTACAGAGCAACTTACCTTATTGACGAAACAGGAAAAATTTTCCATGAGTCTGTAAACGATATGCCTTTAGGAAGAAACGTAAAAGAATATTTAAGATTAATCGACGCTTACACTCACGTTCAAAAACATGGTGAAGTATGTCCTGCAAACTGGGAAGAAGGAAAAGACGCAATGAAAGCTGACAGAAATTCTACCGCAGAATACTTAGCTAAGAACTAATTAAAACAATATAACAATGTAGCAATTACAATAATCTGGCAATAGACTAATGTAACAATATTTAAAATTTAAAATTCATATTTTAATTCTTAAACTGTTACACGATAAAATTGCTACATTGTTAAATTTAATTTTAAAATTTAATTTTATGTATACAGAATTAACAGAAGATACTTTACAAAATATAGTTAACGACAACGAAAAAGTAGTTGTGCAGTATGGTGCAACATGGTGCGGAAACTGCAGAATCATGAAGCCCAAATTCAAAAAATTAGCATCAGAAAACGAGGATATTCCTTTCTTATACGTAGATGCTGAAAAGCTTCCTGAAAGCAGAAAATTAGCCACTGTTGACAACCTTCCTACTTTCGCAGTTTTTAAAAACGGTGAATTGGTGAATCAGGTTCAGAGCAACCAGGCTGAAAGTTTAATTAATCTTTTTAACGAATTACAATAATGAAGTTACCCGTAATCAGACAGTTTTATCAGAATCAGACCCCTGAAAATCTTGAAAAAACATTAGAAGTACTGGAAAGCTTCTGCGAATTCAGAGGTACCAGCGAAGAAGATTTAAATGTAGCTGGAGAACTGATCACTAATATCTGCGGTGCCCTGGAAGTACACGCCAGCGTTCAGAATGGAATGACCGAAAAAGATGCTCTTAATTCTTTTGCACAGAAAGTTTTAGGATCAATCGATAAATAAATTACTTATTGAATCATCTGGTGATTTCATAAATAAGATATTATAAAAACACAATATTACTGAGGACTTTCCTCAATACCTATTTTCTCAATTCTTTAATTTCAATCATAAGAGACGGCTTAAAAGCTTCTGTGATATGCCATTGCTGATGCAGTTGCCACTCTTCATATGGATTAAAGAATCCATCAAAATCCCGGTGAATGTCATCAGGATTTTTTGGATTCAGACATTAAGACTGAATGATTCAGAGATATTAAAAACATCATTCTTATTCCAAAAACACACTTCACTTATCAAAGATTAACAATACTTATTTGTTTGATATTTTCTTCTTAAAGCTAAAAAGCTAAAAAAAATCCTGATGAAATATCATCAGGAACATTATTTTATGAAAGATTAAATCTGAATTTTCAATTTTTAATTCATCATTTTTCACTCTTCATTTACATTAACTTCTTCTGCTCATTAAGATTCTCAGAATGTACCAGAACAGCAACATAATCGATGCAAAAAGCTGTAAAGACGCTCCCACATACTGTCCTGTAGTGTATACGTTTTTAAGTTTACTGGTTTCATACAGAATACTTGCAGAAGCCAAAACCACCATTCCAACTGAGAACCAAAGCCCAAGGTTGAAGCTGAAAATAGCTCCCGCTACAATCGTTCCTATCGAAAGAAAACCTCCGATAATGATGATATTTCTTAAGAATGAAAAATCTCTTTTAGAAGTAAATGCCACTAATGAAAGTCCTGCAAACATAGCAACTGTTAACATCGCAGCCTGGAAAATAATATTACCCCCTCCCTGCATTCCGGCAGCAATAAAAATCATAGGCATAAAGATCAGGGCTTCCAGTATAATATAAAAACCAAGTCCGAAATACTGTGTAGTCCTGCTTTGAGAAAGAGACCATTTAGAAGCCAGCATCGAAGCCAGCCAGAATACTCCGATGATCAGCAACCACGAATATTTCTGTCCAACCATCATAGCAATGACCTCCACCGGAACAGTTTTAAGTAAAATAGTTTCGACCCCGATAAAAGCCAGGATCGATAAAGCAACGTGCAAATACGTTTTTCTGTAAAAAGCCGCCTTTTCCACATCTGAGGAATGAGCCACTAAAACATCTGTCATCATAGTTATACTTTATTATTTGAATATTAATTATTTATCCTTCTTTGCAGGCATTACCCCAAGTATTTTTCCATCCTCTTCAAATACAGCCATAATTACCTCTTTTGAAGAAGAATCTCCTGCGTATTTATAGTTAATGCTTGGCAGGCTGGATCCGTCCATTAGTTTATGGTATCCCGTTTTTAAAATCTCCAGCTTTTTGTTAACATCAAAGCCTTCTTTCACCTTTTTCAGAACATCGTCTGTAACGATTTCTTTTACTTTATCTGAAAGTAACAAGTCAATTGCAGGACGGTCCGAAGATTTCAATGCTGTGACAAACTTTAAAAAGTTCTCATTATACAGATTAATCTTTTCTTTAGTAAGCTGTACCTGAACTTCTTTCTGAGCTTTCTCAACCTTTACGCCGGTTACTTTCTGAGCAAACATCAGTTGTGCAGCAAGCATTGTAAGTCCTAAAAATATTTTTTTCATAATTATTAGATTTTTGGTAAAATTGGTGAGTTAAGATACGAAAATCAGACCACTTCCAAAAATTTCATCGTATCTACATTATCAGCATAAGTATCCAACGACGGGTGCTGCGCTTCTCCAAAAGGAATAGAATCCAACCCAAGCTCTTCTTTGGCAACGATGCACTGGATATTTTCTTCATTTTCAGCGATGAAATTTTCAACCTCTTCCAAAGATGAATATCTGCTGAAATTGATCACAGATAGTGGACTGAAAAGCTTTTCATCCTCTTTCATCATCACAAAGTTATTATCCCAGAATTTATCCTGATTCAGAAGGTAAACCGCTCTGTTATAGTCATAATTATTCGCATATTTATGATGATTGATAATATCCTGGAATCCTACGAAGCTCTCAAAAAGCCTGTCGATCACAAAATCTTCAGGGATAAAAACTCTCGTCACATTTCTGCATCCAAGCCCGAAATATCTGAAAATATCTTCAGCAAGCAGTTGAAGTTCCTCAGGAGTTTCATCTCCCTTTAAAACAGCTGCAGAAGTCCTGTTTTTTCTGATAATGCTTAAATGATTTTTGAAATAGTACTCAAGGTATCGTGCCGTATTATTGCTTCCTGTTGCAATCACAGCATCAAAGTTTTCCAGTCTTTCAACAAATTCAAACTGAACAGCCCCACCGGAAAACTCATTCCATTTTTTCAAAAGGAAAGGAACCATCAGCTTATCCTTTGAAGAAAGTTTAATTAACGGGATATGTCCGCTTAAGACAACCGATATCACATCATGGAATCCTACCAGAGGAATATTTCCGGCCAGAATCAATCCTACTCTTTTTGAAATTTTAGAGACGGAATAGTTTCTGATCCAGTTATTTATATTTTCCTGAGTGAGCAGGTTAGCCCACTCGTTAAGAGCAAATTTCTGATTATCAATGGTAAACCATGGATTCTCTATTTCAGATCTTTTGAGTAATAATTCGAACTCAGTATCAGTCCCATTATCATCTTCTGTATTCTTTGCTAAATACTCTTTTATATACTCACTTAACTTAATAAGTCCTAAAACTTGATTTTCGATATTCATAATTACTTTTAAATTGGGGAATATTTTGTAATTTTGTGCAAATTTAAAAAAAATTAGCGATGGCTATTAAAATAACTGATGAATGCATTAATTGCGGTGCCTGTGAACCGGAATGCCCAAATAATGCAATATATGAAGGGGCCGTAGATTGGAAAGCTTCTGAAGGTACAGCTCTTGCAGGTACTGTAACTATGCCGTCAGGACTTACAGTGGATGCAGATTCTCCGCAGGAACCCGTGAGTGATGATGTATATTTCATTGTAACTGACAAATGTACGGAATGTAAAGGATTCCACGAAGAACCTCAGTGTGCAGCTGTTTGCCCGGTAGACTGTTGCGTTCCTGATGAAGATCACGTAGAATCTGAAGAAGCGCTGCTAGAGAAAAAAGCGTTCTTACACGGTGAATAATAAAGGCTCCGTCTCACCATTATGAGGCGGTTTTTTTAATTTTAGATCTAAAAGAATCTAATAAAATATCAACAATAAACCGCAAGCCCAACCACCTTGCACAACCAAAAAAGTAAAAATATGAGCAAAAAGCACAACTTCAGCGCAGGACCATGCATCTTACCTCAGGAGGTATTCGAAAAATCAGCAGAAGCTATTTTAGATTTCAACGGTATTGGATTGTCTCTTCTCGAAATTTCGCATAGAAGCAAAGATTTCGTAGCGGTAATGGACGAAGCGCGTGCCATTGTGAAAAGACTGATGAACCTTGGTGATGATTATGAAGTACTTTATTTAGGAGGCGGTGCAAGCCTTCAGTTTGCTATGGTTCCTTACAACCTGATGAAAGTGGGCGGTAAAGCTGCTTATCTTGATACAGGAACCTGGGCAGCAGGTGCTGTTAAAGAAGCCAAAAAATTAGGAACAGTAGATGTAATAGGTTCTTCAAAAGAAGAAAACTATTCTTTCATTCCGAAAAATTATACAGTAGGTTCAGAATATGATTATTTCCACTGCACCTCAAACAATACAATCTACGGAACTCAGATGAAATCTTTTCCGGATGTAGATACGTTGATGGTATGTGATATGAGTTCTGACATTTTTTCAAGACAGCTTGATTTCTCCAAATTTGACCTTATCTATGCCGGAGCTCAGAAAAACATGGGACCTGCAGGCGTTACACTGGTGGTTATCAAAAAAGAGATTCTTGGAAAAACAGGAAGAGAAAATATGTTGTCCATACTGGATTATTCTCAGCATATTTCAAAAGAGTCCATGTACAACACACCTCCGGTTTTCCCTGTTTACGCTTCCCTTCTTACCTTACAGTATCTTGAGAAGAATGGAGGAATTGCAGCCGCGGAACAAAGAAATGAAGCCAAAGCAGAACTTTTATATAATGAAATCGACAACAATCCTCTGTTTGAAACGTTCTGTGTAAAAGAAGACCGTTCTCTGATGAATGTTTCGTTCAAATTAACAGACGAAAGCAAAAAAGAAGAATTTGACAATGCATGGAAGGCTGCAGGGATCAGTGGACTGAACGGACACAGAAGCCTTGGAGGATACAGAGCAAGCTTATACAACGCCTTACCGATCGAAAGCGTACAGGTTTTGGTGGATGTTATGAAGTCAATAAAATAACTTATATTAGACGGCCCAAAAAATAAAAAAGATTAAAAGATTTCAGATGCCTGATATCAGATTTTAAAACCTGATTTTGACCATCTTACATCTAGGATCTATTAAGACACTAACACATGAAAGTTTTAGCAAACGACGGAATCTCGAAAACAGGAGAACTGGCACTTACAGAGGCAGGATTTGAAGTTCTGTCCAACAGAGTGGCTCAGAATCACGTTATTAATTTTATTAATGAAAATAACGTAGATATTCTTTTGGTAAGAAGTGCAACGAAAGTAAGACAGGACCTAATTGATGCCTGTCCCAGTCTTAAGATCATCGGGCGCGGTGGTATCGGGATGGACAATATTGACGTAGATTATGCTAAAAGCAAAGGAATAAAGGTGATCAACACTCCTACTGCATCTTCAAAATCAGTAGCCGAACTTGTTTTCGGACATTTTTTCGCATTGGCAAGATTCCTTCACGAATCGAACCGACTGATGCCATTGGAGGGAGAAACCCACTTCGATGCTATGAAAAAGTCATTCAGTAAAGCGTATGAACTTTCCGGAAAAACTCTTGGAGTAATAGGATTTGGAAGTATCGGACAGGAAGTAGTGAAAATGGGAATAGCATTAGGAATGAAAATTAAAGTATTGACAAAGAATCCAAAGACAAAAGTTCTTTCACTGGACTTTTTCGACGGGCAGAGTCTTAATTTTGAGATCACTTCCACCAATGATATGGATGCTTTCCTGAAAGACACAGACTTCATCAGCATCAATACTTCTAAAACAAATGAATATATCATAGACACGCCTCAGTTTGAAAAAATGAAAGACGGAGTCTACATCGTGAATACTGCAAGAGGAGGTGTAATCAATGAAGTTACTCTTCTGGATTTCATCGAATCTGAGAAAGTAGCAGGAGCTGCACTGGACGTGTTTGAGAACGAACCTAGCCCAGAACTTCCTTTACTGATGAACCCTGCGCTGTCTCTTTCACCCCATGTAGGTGGAAATACAGTGGATGCACAGGAAAAAATCGGCGCAGAACTTGCAGAACAAATTATTAAGCTACAAAAAGAAACCATAAGATAAAATATGCCTGTTTTTAAACCTTTCCGTGGAATAAGACCTCATAAAGACTTTGAGAGCACCTTCCCTACCCATCCGCTGGATAATTTTACCCAGGAGGAAATTACAGAGAAAGCTCAAGTTGAAAATACTTACATCAACATGATTAAACCCTATGTTGTAAGTAAATCTAAAGATATTGACCGGAATTTAAGAAAAATCCGTTCAACGTTTGAAGAGCTTCTGGATGAAAAAAAACTGATTCAGGATAGCTCAGCGTATTATCTTTATGAGCAAATATACCCCAACAAACAGGTTTTCAGAGGCTTGCTTGGATTAGCGAGCATTGAAGATTTCTGGAACGGAAAGATTAAAAGGCATGAGAGTACCATTCCTCAGAAAAAGGAAAAGCTTGCTCACTACCTTGAAAAAGTAAACCTGCAGGCAGAACCTGTACTGCTTACCTATCCTTCGAATTCCAAGATCGAACTTCTGATGAATCATGAAGAAAAGAATGTTCCTATTTTCAATCATATCGATTCTATAGGAATCAGACACAAGATATGGAGAATAGACAACCGTCTGAAACTTCAGCAGTTTAAAGAAGTAATTGATCAGATCGATTCGTTTTACATTGCTGACGGCCATCATAGAATTGGCTCTACAGCATTGAATGCGAAATATCATAAAGAGAAAAACAAAAGACATAACGGTACTGAAGCCTATAACTTCGTATACAGTTTCATCGTCTCCAACCAATCGATCAAAATCCATGATTACAACAGGATATTAAGCGATCTTAACGGTCTTTCCAGTGAAGAGTTTTTAAAAGAACTGGACCAGTACTTCCTGATCCATGAAAAAGGAGAAACCTCCTATTTTCCATCTCAGAAGTTTCATATTTCGATGTATCTGGATGGTAAATTCTATTCTCTTCATGTGAAACATGATCTCCGTTCAAGAGAAATGTCTCTGGATAATCTGGACCACCATCTTTTAGATAAATACATTTTCAAAAATATCCTTAAAATAGAAAATTCAGACAGTTCTGAGAAGATCTCTTATGCAAAGGGAACTTCCAATATTCAGGGGATCAACTTTTTGAAGGAGAAAATAGACAGTGGTGAAGGGAAGGTAGGTTTTGGAATATATCCGGTGAGTTTCAATGATATGATCAAAATTTCAGACCTGAAACTGAGCATGCCTCCGAAATGTACATTCATCGAACCAAAATTGGTTACAGCAATGTTAATGTACGATATGAAACCTTAATAAATTCCTATTTTTTCCCTACTTTTATCATCGGAAAAAGAAAGGTAAATAAAAAATGAAAAAAATCTTCATTATACTTCCACTCTTTTTGAGTGGATTTTTATTTTCTCAAAAAAAGCCACTCAAAAAGCCTGCTAAAAAGGTGACCCTGGCGAAATTCAACTATCACGATGAATTTAAAAAGATCTCGGACGAGATCATGACCAACGGCGCAGCTTATGAAAATCTCGGCGAGCTTACCAAAAAAATAGGCCCGCGATTCAGTGGAACTTCCGGCTATATAAAAGCGGTGGAATGGGCAGAAAAAAAACTCAAATCTATCGGCATTGAAATGATCTGGCGAATGGAAGCTAAAGCTCCGGTATGGATCAGGGGAAAAGAATCCCTGGAGATAAAAACGGCTAATGGAGATTGGAAAAACATCAGAATGCTGTCATTCGGAAATTCTGAAGGGACAGGCGGAAAAGATCTTACAGGGGATATTGTTTTAATCAATTCAACTTCCGAACTGAATGCCATGTCCGTGGGGCAATTGAAAGGTAAAATAGTATTCGCTAATCTTCCAATGGACCCAAAGATCATTAATACAAATGATTCTTATTTGGCCACCGCAAAATCCAAATTAATCTCTGCTTCTGTGATTGCAAAAACAGGAGCAAAAGCTTTAATTATAAGATCTTTAACAACAGCAATGGATGATACACCCCATGCAAAAATGGTGTATTATGAACCAGATGACAAAGTAAGAATTCCTGCCTTATCCATTGGAGTAAAGTCTGCTGACGAATTAGAAAAATTATTAAAAAATCAAAAGGTTTCCGCCAAAATAAATATGACTGCACAGTCAAAAGGTGACACGACCAATCCTAATATTATTGCCGAAATTCAAGGTAAAAAGGACGCTAAAGTGATTGTTTTAGGAGCTCAATTAGATTCGTGGGATTTTGGGGAAGGCGCTGTTGATGACGGAACCGGTATTGCACAGTGCATTGAAGTTTTAAGAACATTCAAAGCGCTTGGTATCGAAAATAATCATACGATAAGAGTTGTCTTTTATGCCAACAGCGAAAACGGAGGACAAGGACGCGAAATGTATGCAGCCTATGTGAAAAAAAGAGATGAAAAACATGTTTTTGCTTTAGGAACAGATGCGGGAGGATATTCACCAAGAGGATTTTCCTTAGATATGCCGCCACAAAGAAGAAAGCAGATTTTCGAATGGAAGAACTATTTTCTTCCTTACGGGATTTATGATTTTGACCAAACTGAAGCTATTCAGGATATATCCCCACTGAAAAAGCTGGATATTCCTTTGGCCGAACTGGTGGTAGATACTCAAAGGTACTTCGATTACCATCACTCTGAACAAGATACTTTTGATAAAGTGAACAAAAGAGAACTTCTTTTGGGTGCTGTTGCCATGACACAACTGATTTTTATGATCGACAAAAACTGGTAATATGAAAAAGACTGTCACCCTTTCGCTTTTAGTAACAGGTATGGCTGTTTTCGGACAGTTTAAAGAAGACTCAATCCAGTTCAGTAAAATCTCTTCAGAAATCCTGAACAATGGAAAAGGTTATACAGAGCTGAAAGACCTTACTAAAAACATTGGAAACCGTTTAAGCGGATCAGAAGCATATGAAAAGTCCGTAAAATGGGCGGAACAAAAACTTCGTGATGCAGGAGCTGATAAGGTTTGGCTTCAGGAGGTAATGATTCCGGTTTGGGTGAGAGGAAAAGAATCTCTGCAAATTAAAACTGCCGATGGTCAATGGAAGAAACTGAAAATGCTTTCCCTGGGAAATTCTGAAGGAACTGGTGGAAAAGATGTTTCCGGCGAGATCATTATGGTAAAGTCTTTAGAAGAATACGACAGGCTCACCGAATCTCAAGTAAAGGATAAGATCGTATTCTTTAACCATCCTTTCAATCAGTCATATGCGCAAACATTTATTGCTTATCGCGAAGCTGGAGCATACAGGAGGTCTGCAGCTATTTTAACGGCTAAAAAAGGTGGAAAATTTGCTATTATCAGATCTTTGTCTTCAGCATTTGATGACGTTCCTCATACCGGCAATATGCGTTATGAGGATAACATTTCCAAAGTGCCGGCTGTAACGATCGGAAACACTACAGCTGATGAGCTGGAAAAATTATTAAAAAATAAGAAAGTTACTGCAAAGCTCAATTCCAATTGCGGTATGAAAGGCGAAAAGCTTTCTCATTCTGTCATCGGTGAAATCACGGGTAAAAAGGACCAAAGTGTGATTGTCGTCGGTGGACATTTAGATTCCTGGGATGTAGGTGAAGGTGCCCATGACGACGGTGCTGGAATCGTACAGAGCATTGAAGTTTTGAGAACGTTTAAAAAACTTGGAATACAGAATAATCATACCATCAGAGCCGTGTGTTTTGCCAACGAGGAAAATGGAACGAAAGGTGGAAAGCAATATGGAAAAACCGCGAGAGACAGCAATGAGAAGCATCTTTTTGCCATAGAGTCTGATGCAGGAGGCTTTTCACCAAGAGGAATTTCCCTGGAAATGGATGATAAAAACAGCACCCAAATCCAAAGTTGGGTAAACCTTTTTCTGCCATACGGGGTTTATAATTTTGACGGAAAGTATTCGGGATCAGATATTGCTCCCCTCCATGAAATGGGAGTTCCAACAGCAGAACTGGTGCCTGATCCGCAGCGCTATTTTGACATTCACCATACAGAAGAAGACACTTTTGAAAAAGTCAACCGCAGAGAATTACTATTAGGCTCTGTGGTGATGACACAGCTTATTTATATGATCGACAAAAACTGGTAAACTATGAAAAAGATAATTGGAACTTCGTTATTATTCTTAGGGATGGCTGTTTTTAGCCAAAATAAAGAAGACTCGATACAGTTCAGCAAGATTTCCACAGAAATACTGAATAATGGAAAAGGCTATACTGAACTTCGGGATTTAAGCAAAAACATAGGTCATCGCCTCAGTGGCTCCCCAGCTTATGAGAAAGCTGTTAAATGGGCAGAACAGAAGCTTCGGGATGCCGGTGCTGATAAGGTTTGGCTACAGGAAGTTATGGTTCCGGTCTGGACCAGAGGAAAAGAATCTCTTCAAATTAAAACAGCAGATGGAAAATGGAAAAATCTGAAGATGCTTTCTCTCGGAAATTCTGAAGGCACAGGAGGAAAAGATATCACCGGCGAAATCATTGTTGTGAAATCAATGGATGAATACGACAAGCTTACAGCAGATCAAGTAAAGGATAAAATAGTGTTCTTTAACTACCCTTTCAATCAATCTTTTGTAGAAACATTTAAAGGCTATAGTGACGCTGCAAAATACCGGGTAACTGCGGCGGTATTGACTGCCAAAAAAGGAGGAAAGTTTGCGATTATACGGTCTCTTTCTTCAGCATTTGATGATGTACCCCATACTGGCGCCATGCGTTATGACGATAAAATTCCAAAACTCCCGGCAATAGCTATTGGAAGTACTACAGCGGACGAGCTCGAGGCACTTTTAAAAACACAGAAAATCACCGCAAAGCTTAATTCCAACTGCGGAATGAAAGGTGAAAAGCTCTCCCACTCTGTTATAGGTGAGATCACAGGCAAAAAAGACCAGAGTGTGATCGTAGTCGGAGGACACCTTGATTCCTGGGATGTAGGTGAAGGTGCCCACGATGACGGCGCTGGAATTGTTCAAAGTATTGAAGTCCTGAGAACATTTAAAAAATTAGGGATTAAAAATAATCACACCATCCGGGTAGTTTGTTTTGCCAATGAGGAAAATGGCGTAAAAGGTGGCATCCAATATGGAAAGACCGCCAAAGAAAAGAATGAAAAGCATCTTTTTGCCATAGAGTCCGATGCAGGTGGTTTTGCTCCAAGAGGCATTGCTCTGGAAATGGATGATGAAAAAAGAAATCAGATCAAGAGCTGGTCCGGATTATTCTACCCTTATGGAGTGTACAACTTTGAAGGAAAATATTCAGGAACAGATATTTACCCGCTTCATGACATGGGTGTTCCGACAGCAGAATTGGTTCCGGATTCTCAACGGTATTTTGATATTCATCATACAGAAGAGGATACTTTTGAAAAGGTTAACCGAAGAGAACTTCTTCTGGGAGCTGCGACAATGACACAGATCATTTATATGATTGATAAAAACTGGTAGGTCATATTTTAAAGTAGAGATTTATTAAAAATACATTTTGTCGACAAGTTGACTCTTACGGGTTGACTTGTTGATTTTTTTTACTCATTTTGATTGATCGATATATACTGTGAATGTCTTGCAGTTATAAACCACCCCGTCAAAAATTCTTTAAATTTTCGCTACCCCTCCGGAGGAGGGGAATGTGCTCCCGGTAAATTGAATTTTAGTGGATTCAATTGGATAGAATTTATTTTTCCATTTTCTTCATCATTCTTCTATACTTGAATTCGTAAAGAAATAAATTCCAGTAATGTCTTGGTCCTCCACCAGACTCCCGGTTAATATCGAACTTTGCTCCGTCCAAAGCATAGCCCGGAAGTGTAATCTTTGAATGAAACATCGGCTGATTATCCTTTATTTTCTCAAAATAATCTGGGTTCAGATTTGATTTTCTGTAATACTGAATCTCAATAACCGTTTCTTTTCTTAATGCTTTAAAAACATAAAGGTTAACATCGTAAAGATCTTCATATTCATTCTTGAGCACTCCAATAACCTGGTCTAACGGCTGGGGTATTTTATATCTATTTATCTTCCATCTGGATTTTCTGATTTCACCAAAGTTTTCACCCTTAAACTCATTACAATCTGAAATAATAAAAGTCATATGATGTGAAATTTTGTTCCATGATCGTTCTTCTGCTAATTTTATAAGTCTGACGGCACTGATTTCTATATTCTTTTCTAAACTTTCGTGAGTCATGAGGGATATTTATATAAACTTAAAACAACTTAATGCTAAAAATAAGTTAAAAAAATCACTTTGGCATGAAATTCGCAAGGTAATTCATTGAAAAAAAATTATTTAAAGCACAAAAGATGAATAAAGGTTACCGCGGGATATTCAGTTTCCGCTGAGCCGGATAAAGGCTATTTATCATTTTATATGATCCTTTTTCTTTAGATACCGTATACAACGGAAGAGATAATCCTCTTATCAATTCCATTTACGATGTACTGTGTACGGTGTCATAAAGCTCATGAATCCCATTCCGGATTCAATACTGCTTTTAATTCAATTTTCTGGGTAGCTAAAGTATACCCTGATGCTAGACAACCAAACGGCCATAAGATCATGACCTTAGCCAAGTTTTAACCATGATCCATGTGCCATCAATTTATAACGGAAAATGATTCCGGACCGTTCTATCAAAGGACGGAAGACAAATGTATAACCCTTAAAAAGTGATTATGATGAGAGACTTTTTTGAAATGATTTTTAAGAGAAATGAAGACGCCGCAAAAATGAATATCTGGAGCCTTATGCTTCTGTTAAGTTTTGGTGTTTTTTCCGTACTTGTGTACCTTATATATGCTACAGAACCTGGTTTTAACAGCCTGATAGTATACCTTACCGCATTTGCGGCATACCTCGGCTTTGGACTTGTATTTATCAGTTCTCTGGCGAGAAAAATGAATTCCTCGAATTTGAGGAAGAAATCAAGACACGCATAACTTTAATTTCAATTTTACTATAAAGACCGTTCAATCCATTTGAACGGTCTTTTTTTCTGCTTTATAACTACAATTTTTGAAATTTACTATCCTTTTTTTGCAATCACAAAAGAAACATACGTTTTTCAACACTTTAGTTTTTTCAGCTCAAAAATTGATGTATAAAGAGTTTATATCAATTTTCACAATCATACCCTCTCACCAACCAGCAGAATGAATGATCTATTTAAAACTCTAAAACCCTATTCTATAGTCTCAAATCCCTTTAGATTTCCAAAAACTCTTTCTTCTCCAGCTTCACGTCCATTTCTTTACCGTCCCTTCTTATTTTCACATTGATCATATTCTGTCCGCTCTCTATTCTATTGAGAAAATAGTGACACGCACCCTCTTTGTCAAGATGATCAAGATTTACATTATTGATGCTGAGAATAGCATCCCCTATTTTCAGAGGAAAACCTTCTTCCTGAAACACAAAGGCAACTGTGGGTTTTGTATCTAAAAACCGATATCCAAAACCAAAAGACTCCAGTTTGGCAGGCTCGTTTCTGATTCGTTTCATATAGATCCTGTTTCCGGACCAGTCCAGGATAAAAATAAAATTTTTAAAGAAATCATTTCCAATCAGGCTTGTGCTTCCTGTGGCTATTATTTCATTTGAAAAACTTTTGTTACCCAGTGACAGACCTGCTGTCCTGAAAATATGCCCGGGAGCAGGCTTTGCAGCCCCGTAAGCGCCCACCGAGTTCGTTCCGTAGACTTCGACACTCTTTACAGCTTTTCCGGCATTATAAGCATTGTCTGCGATTTTTAATCTTCCGGAAAATCCGGTATCAAAAGTGAAATCTATTTTTTTACCCTGCAGGTCGATTTCCACTACAGGTGTTTTTTGCGCTCTCGGACTGAAAGGAATAACCATATCAAAATCTGCAGGATTAAACTGATCAAGGTCCTTTGAAGCTTCCAATAAGTTTTCTGAATAATTGATTTTCCAGAACAGCTTCGCCATTTGGTTAGCCCCCAGAATACCATCTATCTTGAAGCAGCTGAGTTCGGAAACACTCAAATCCATGACAACAACACCTACATCAGTGAAAACGGCTTTATCTACAGTCATTTCCGGTAGAATGGTAAAGATCTGTTCCTGTTTATTTTTCTGCGAATCCTTTACGGTACTTCTATGCTTTTTCTCCAGCCCCAGCTCCTTATAGACCGCTGTAGAAATTACTGTCGGAGCTCCGGTATCGAAAAGAAAATTATAAGATTTCCCATTGATGCTTACCTGAACAAAAGGCAGATCATTGGCAAATCTAAGATTCATCTTTTCTACGGGATTTTGAAGCTGTACTTCCCCGCTTTTGAAGAACTTCTTTCCCTGTGCGGGAAAAGTAGCTGTGGAAAGCACGAGGAGGCTGTAGAGGATTTTTTTCATGAAATTACTTTACACGAAAATAGCGATTTTGATCTATATAAGCTATCAAAATCCCTTTCAACCATCAGAATATAAAACAAAAAAAGCCGTCCTCCCGGACGGCTTTAAATATATTGAATATTCAATTACTGTACTTTTACAAGCTCAACATCGAAGATCAACCAAGCGTTTGGTGGAATAACACCTCCTGCTCCTCTTTCTCCATAAGCCATTGCTGGCGGGATCAATAATGTAGCCGTTTCGCCTTCTTTAAGCAACAGGATACCTTCATCCCATCCTTTGATTACTCTTCCCATTCCGATTGGAATTTCGATTGGCTCGTTTCTTTTGAATGAAGAATCGAATTCTGTACCGTCGATTAATTTACCTGCATAGTGTACAGATACATTGTCACCGGATTTAGGAGCTTTTGCACCTGCCACTGTTTTGGTGATTTTGTAATATAATCCTGATTCAGTTTTCTGCATTCCAGCTTTTAGGTCTTCAACCATTTTCTCCTGGTTAGCTTTGAACTCCTCTTCTTTTTTCTTTTTGTCAGCTTCTTCTTTAGCGATATAAGCCTTATTATTTTCTGCGATTTTAGCTTTTCCTTCTGTGAAAGTTTTTGCTGCATCATAGTTTTTGTAAGCATCACCTTTACCAAAAATAGAAACTTTTTCTAAAACGATATCCGTTTTTGGCTTATCCTGAGCTCCTTTTTCTACATTAGCGATCACATCAATTACATCATTGCCTTTCACTACTTTTCCGAAGATCGTATGTCTTCCGTCTAACCAAGGAGTAGCTACTTCAGTAATGAAAAACTGAGAACCATTGGTATTAGGTCCTGAATTCGCCATAGAAAGGATTCCTTTTCCTGTATGCTTAAGGTCGTTCTTCTCGTCCTCGAATTTATATCCAGGATCTCCCATTCCTGTTCCCTGAGGATCACCTCCCTGAATCATGAAATCTTTGATCACTCTGTGGAAAATAGTTCCATCATAAAAAGGAACTCCTTTAGCCTTAGCTTTGTTATCTATTTTCCCTTCTGCAAGACCAATAAAATTGGCTACAGTTACCGGTGCTTTTTTGTCTTCGAACTGCACGATCAGGTTTCCTTTAGAAGTCTGAAGATTTGCATAAAGTCCGTCATTAAGACCTTCGTAAGTTTCTTTGTCTACGTTCATTTTTTTATAGATTGGGGTACAACTCATCAGCGAGATACTAGCCGCTGCCAGAATTATATTCTTGTTAAACAATTTCATTATTTATAGAGCTTTTAATTTTATGATCAATGGTATATCGTTGTCTATATTCTTCTCGTCTCCAAAGGTTCCGTAGGCCAGTGAAGAAGGTACCAAAAGCGTTACTTCCTCTCCATCATGCATAAAACGCAAAGCATTCTCTACCGCTTTCAGTTCATCAAAATGCCCAAATCTGGCATCTCTTCTTTCAAAAGGTTTATCATAGATCTTGGTTTCATCAAAATCATACAGATCGTAAGAATAAGAAATCGGCGTATCATCCGCTCTTCTTGTTCTCTGATCAAAACCTTCAACAGTTACCCAGTAATTAAGCTGTGTAGGATAATACTTCACAGACTGCCCGGTGATCCAATCCTGAATCTGGCCTCTTTCAATAGTATTCAGATTTCTCATCCTTTCCTTTGAAACATCCAGATCTTTCTGACTCAACACTCCACCAACAGGAGGATGCGCTACAGGAGCTTTCCGGTTGCAGCTTAACAGACTTACTGCTGATATGAAGAGTAATTTTTTCATAAACTTTTGCGAAAATACGCATTTCGGGGAAATATTGTTCAATAGGTTTTAAAAAATTTAGCAGAAAATGATGAAGTATTTTCCGGGGATGGAATTATAGGAGATTTAAATATTGAAAAATTTAAGGATTTAAAGATTTTCACTACAAAAGTGACAAAAGATTTGAAACAATTAAGTGTATTTAAAGTTTGAAATTCAACGGCAAAAAGGACATTTAAGTTTTATCAAAATCTTTGATTTTCAGATGATGCATCTTATTGTTTTCGGGTTGGTAAAACTTTTATAACCAAAACATCTAACAATAAAAGCTTTGTTCCTTTTGTGATTAAACAGATGGTTTATTTAAAACAAAAATCACCCCGTAAAGAGGTGATCATATGCTTTATGTTATTCAAATATTACTGAAGTGTCACTTTAATCATCTGTGGCAGAGAAGGAAGTGTATTAAACTGATTCGGATTAGCTAACTGTTTTACAGGCTGGTTTTCAGTCTGTGCAGGCTGAGATCCTATGTGAGCACCCGGAAAAGAACTCTCCAATGTTCCACTGTCAAAAAGGCCTATGATAGAAGATATGTCCCCTCTTGTTGAACCATCTACTCCATTATTAACAGCAGCTATAAACCAGTCATTAGATTGTCCGTACATGGTGGCCAGTGCAATACGGTCACCTTTACGGGCAGAGATTGTTTGCGAAACTTTACCTCCATTGTTCCCGTTTATTCTTGGAAGTAGAATATTTGTAGCCTGATCTTTAAGAACATATACTTCTTTTACACCAGACTTAGTTTTAAGAAAAGAGGCCAAAACATCTGCATTACCCTGTTGGGAAAGCTCCTTTAAACCTTGTTCTCTGTCATTTTCCCCGGTCTTAAAAATAGGATTATCATTCCCGCTGTACACTACAACCAATACCGGTGAGAAAGCCGAATTTGGCCCTGTAATCCCTGTGAGGTACTGGCTCAGGGCTGTTGTCTTTCCGGTTTCAGCAAGTTCTGTTAATCCATTGGCGGATAGTTTTCCAGGTGAAAATATAGGATCTTCTTTCACAAGTGTTGTTCCTGAAATATGTGAAACAGCCCAGATCCCTGCACTGATAGGTGTTTCGTTGACTGTACCACCGGAAGTATTGGTTAATTTTAATGTAAATTTTGTTCCTCCTTCGTGCGTAAGCTCAGCTTTAAGCAGTTGGGACGCTGGAATAGTTAATGCAATTTCTGAAACATTTTTCAGAGGAGATTCCAGGGTGCCAGGGTGAGGCAATGCAGAGTCATTGGCACGTGTACCATTATCCCAAAGCCTGATTTGGGAAGAAACATTCCCGGTTACCGGAGTTCCGTTATCCTGATATAGTTTTATTCCCGGATTGGCAGGAGCAAAGAATAAATCATGACTATTTTCATACCTCGCAGCAAAGCTTACTGCCTGTCCTTTTCCCGCATAAAATGTAAAAGAAGCTGATTCACCCGGATTAATAAGCGGTGATGATCCTGCATTCTGGAAGGTTCCAAACTGCGTCATTGATTTTCCCTCTATCACATTTTCTACCGTAATAACGGCCGATTCATTAACCGCTGATTCTGCATCATCATCTTTACTGCATGAGAAAAATGCTAAAATGCTCACCATTGAAAGCAGCCCGAGAGGTAATTTGAACTTCATGAATTTCATACTATTCTAAATTTTCTGAAAAATTACCAATATTTAACGAGAAAATAAAAAAACCGACAGAATAAATTTCTGCCGGTCGTATTATTGAATCAAATAATGTTACCATTAAACAGTTTCCAAAACATCTTTTTCAACAACCACTCTCCATCCGAAAGAATCGTCGCTAAGATTGTTCTGAAGATCTGTAAGATCTTTTTTAAGAATTGCCGCATAACTTTCGTCATCTGACAATCTTGGAAGTTCAAGTTTTACGCCTTCGTAACCTAACGCCTGGAATACAGTTGTTACAACAGCTGTTCCTACTCCCCAAACTTCTTTCAATGTTCCGTTTTTCTGAGCTTCTACAACCGTTTTCACTGCTACAGGCTCTATTTTCACTTCAATACCTCTTTTCTTGGCAAGCTGGATAAAGCTGTCTCTTGTTACTCCGTCAAGAATTTTTTCAGAAGTTGGAGGGGTGTAGATCGTATCGTTAATTCTTACGAATACATTCATTGTTCCACTCTCTTCAAAATATTCGTGAGTAGCATCATCAGTCCAGATGATCTGCTCATATCCTTCTTCAATAGCAAGCTGTGTAGGATAGAAAGAAGCGGCATAGTTACCTGCTGCTTTAGCTGAACCTACTCCTCCGTTGGCAGCTCTTGAATAATGATCTGAAATTTTTACTGATACAGGTTCTGAATAATAACTTTTCGCTGGCGTTGCAACGATGGCAAACATATATTTATTGGCAACTCTTGCTTTCAAAGCCTCCTCTGTAGCAAAAATCAATGGTCTGATATATAATGACATTCCTTCACCCTGTGGGATCCAGTTTCTGTCGATATCCACTAATGCTTTTAATCCGTCTAAAAACATCTCTTCAGTTACTTCAGGCATTGCCAGACGAGTCGCTGATTTGTTGATGCGTTCAAAATTCTTTTCTGGCCTGAAAAGGAAAACCTGACCGTCTTTGTCTTTATAAGCTTTCATACCTTCAAAACAAGCTTGTCCATAGTTTACCCCCATCATGGCTGGAGTAAATGGTATAGGACCGTAAGGAACCAATTTTACATCACCCCATTTTCCATTTTCATACTCACATATCACCATATGGTCAATAAAAGTACTTCCAAATGAAAAATTGTTCGGATCGAATTCCGAAAGTCTGGAGTTTTCAGTTTTTTGAATTATCATTTTTAAAAATTTTTACGATGTTCTACAAATTTAACATAATTTTCTAAATATAAAAATTTTGGAGTAAATTTGACAAAAAAATAGCTTGAAAAGAGAGATTAAGACCACAAACGACGGTAGTAAAACTTTGTTTATCAATGATTTAAATGAAAACTACCATTCTCACCATGGAGCGCTTCAGGAAGCAGAACACGTGTTTATCAAAAATGGATTAAATCAATTAAATGATTACGAAATTAATATTTTAGAACTCGGTTTTGGAACAGGTTTGAATGTTTTGGTGACAATTAATGAATATTTAAAAACTGACAAAAATCATGTCATCAATTATTTTTCCCTTGAAAAATACCCCATAAATGAATCGGAAATTAATGATCTCGCCTACTTTGAGCATTTTGATAACCCGGAATTCAAAAATATTTATCAAAAAATTCATCAGACAGAATGGGGAAAGTCTACTGAAATCATTACCGGTTTTAATCTTAAAAAGATCGAATGCGACTTCTTTGACCTGAAAGACATAGACTTACCAAAAATCAACCTTGTTTATTTCGACTGTTTTGGTGCGAGGGTACAGCCGGACCTTTGGGAAAAACCGCTTTTTGAAATGGTTTCCGACAAAATGTCCGTTAACGGTTTATTAACAACTTACTCTTCTAAAGGAAGTGTCAGGAGGATTCTTCAGGAACTCAATTTTAAGGTAGAGAAGAAACAGGGGCCTCCGGGGAAAAGAGAAATGATCAACGCTGTGAAAATGGAAGGCGAAATCAGCATAGAAGAAAATCAGGGATAAACTGACGGCTTACCCATTTTATCATTCATTCTTTTACGCTCTGTCCTTTGCCCTTTCCACATATTTCCTTATTTTAGCTATACAAAATAGTATATATGATTGACAAGATCAACATTAGGGTATATGCATGTGCAGTAAAAGATAAAAAGGTACTGACCCTGTTTGAAGAATATGCCGGCGAACCCTTAATGAAATTTCCGGGAGGAGGTCTGGAATTTGGAGAGGGACTTTTAGAATGCCTTCACCGTGAGTTTGATGAAGAACTGAATGTAAAGATTGATGTGGTAGAACATTTTTATACACAGGAAGATTTCCTGGTATCACGTTTCAGAGAAAATGAACAGTTGCTTACTATATATTATATAGTCAACATCACCACCGAAGAAGATTTCCTTATCCTTGATCCATGTATAGAAAGAACAGAATGGATCGACATCGACAGACCGGACAATCCTTTCCCGCTTCCGGTAGACAAAATTGTATTTGATAAATTAAAAGAAAAATTCCTGTAAATAATTTTACAGGAATTTTATATTTATTTTCTGACCTTAAAATCTGCAGCTCCAGGATAAGGTTGTAAGTAGCCGGAATTCCAGTTAGACTGAAGCAGAGATTCTATAAACTCATCCGTTCTGTTTTTATGAGGGTTGTATTGGTCCTTCAGGTCGATATCTGCCATCTTACCTTTTACATTCCACCAGAAAGCGCTCCATCCCCCTCTAAGCTCTTTAATAATCTCATAAACATTCTTCCCGGTCGCTCTGTTCATCAGCTTGGCAAAAACCTGGCCTTCGGTAGTTGTAAGATCTCTTAGCTGCTTCTCATACTGATCTGCAAGCATATTCTGTCTCTCTCTTACAAATTTCCTTTTGGCTTTGCTGTCCATATCATTCATATCAGCCTGTATATCCCTGTATTGCTGCAATGCAGTGACAAACAGCGGGTATACCCTGTTCAGTTTTTTATTGAGGAAATAGTAGTAATTTTTATCCAGCTGATTATTAAACCTAGGTTTATTAACCAGAATCAGCTCATCCAGTACTACTACAGGTTCGCCGTTTATTTCATAAACCTTCATCTTTTGACGTTCGTCATAATAATATTTATTACCGAACTCATCTACTTTCAATGATTCCGCAGGATATTGATTGAGAGGTTTTGCAACAATAGAATCCTTCTGACCAAAAACACTGACTCCAAAAAAGAAGATAAAAAGACAGACAATCTTACTAAAATTCATTATTTTTACACTTATAATAACAAAAATTAAACGCAAAAATCATTCCTTTTTATGAAATTTGAAAAGAAATCTTTAAAATTTTTAGAAAAATACTTAAACACCTCTTCTCCAACAGGTTACGAACACAGGGGACAGGAAATCTGGATGGACTACATCAGACCGTATGTAGACAAAATAGAAGTGGATCATTACGGAACATGCTATGGGATAGTTAATCCGGAGGCCGAATTTAAAGTAGTGATTGAAGCACATGCTGACGAGATATCATGGTACGTTAATTACATTACAGACGACGGATTAATCTATGTAATCAGAAACGGAGGCTCAGATCAGACGATTGCGCCTTCAAAAGTGGTTCACATCCATGGGGAAAAAGGAATTGTAAAAGGGGTATTCGGATGGCCCGCCATTCATACCAGAAGCAATCAGAATGAACCGGTTGCAAAAATTGAAAATATCTTCATCGACTGTGGAGCTATTTCTAAAAAAGAAGTAGAGGAAATGGGAATCTATGTAGGATGCATGATTACCTATCCTGATGAATTCTTTGAAATGAACGACAGATATTTCGTCTGCAGAGCATTGGACAACAGAATAGGGGGCTTCATGATCGCGGAAGTGGCCAGACTTTTAAAGGAGAACAAAAAAACAATTCCTTTCGGACTGTATATTACCAATTCCGTTCAGGAAGAAGTGGGATTATATGGCGCAGATATGATTGCAGATACAATTAAACCTAATATCGCGATCGTAACAGACGTTACCCATGACACTACAACTCCAATGATTGAGAAGAAAAAAGAGGGTGATCAGAAATGCGGTGACGGACCTGTTGTTTTCTTTGCTCCAAGCATCCACCATACCATTAGAGAACTCATTATTGACACTGCAAAAACTAAGAAAATCCCTTTCCAGAGAGCAGCAGCAAGCAGAGCTACAGGAACAGATACTGACGCTTTTGCGCATTCTAACGGCGGAGTGCCAAGTGCACTAATTTCCTTACCTTTGCGCTATATGCATACTACAGTGGAAATGGTATCTAAAGAAGATGTTGGCAACGTGATCAAACTGATCTATGAAACACTTCTGAAGATCAAACCTGAGATGAAACTGAAGTATCACTAATAAAGACACCAGATAACAGACTTTAAGAGTCTGACATCTGATATCTTGCATCTTACATCTAAAATCTAAGTAAAAATGAAAACGAAGCTTATTGCTCCTTCCCTTTTATCCGCAGACTTTGGGAATCTGCAAAGAGACATTGAAATGCTGAATGCATCCCAGGCCGACTGGTTCCACATCGATGTGATGGATGGAAGATTTGTACCCAACATTTCGTTTGGCTTTCCTGTGATGAAAACCGTTCAGCAACATGCTAAAAAATTTGTAGATGTTCATTTGATGATCGTAGAACCGGACAAGTATGTAGATGAATTCATCAATCACGGAGCAGACCTTATTTCTGTTCATTATGAAGCATGTACCCATCTTCACAGAACCATTCATCATATTCAGAGCAGGGGAGCAAAAGCGGGTGTCGTTTTGAATCCTTCCACCCCTGTACTCATGCTTGAAGATATCATTGCTGATGTAGATCTGGTTCTTTTAATGAGTGTAAATCCAGGATTTGGAGGACAGAAATTCATTGAAAACACCTATAAAAAGATCGCAGAAACCAAAGACCTGATTTTAAGTAATAATTCAACAGCATTGATCGAAATTGACGGCGGTATCAATCTTGAAAACGCTTCGAAACTATTCGAAGCAGGTGCTGATGTTCTTGTTGCCGGAAATGCCGTTTTTTCTGCAGAAAGCCCTGAAAGAACAATAGAGCTTTTGAAAATCTAAAAAAATTGATTTTAAAATACAGAAAAGGCAGCTCGTGAGAGCTGCCTTTCTTCTTGCGGAATTTGAGCTTATGTGGTTATTAGTTTTTTGTCGTAAGACTTTAAATGCTTTAGATTCCCAGTGCTGTTACTGATGTAAAATTGCACATAAAACCCCATATAATGCATCCGTATAAATACTGAATTTAAGATTAAGTATTTATACGTAATCCTTCAGAACACTATACCACTTCCCTGCTCCAGAGACAGGCACAAACAGCTAAACCTATACTTATGACAGAAAATACTGTTCTGACGTTATTCAAAAGATTCCATCTGTTTTCAAAACGATCACGCATCTGTTTAACTGCCTCAACTGTTGAACCGCTTATATCAAACTTATCCAGCATATCATTTAAAGGGACATTTCCGGCAATGGTCACTCCAAACACACCGATAAGATAAGCGGCTGATGCCAATACAAGAAAAAGAAAAGGAGGCTGCCCCCGGAACAGGAAAGCAGTCACCGGCAGAAGTATTGCAGTCCCCATAAAACTCAAAAAGAATACCGGATTAAGAATCTCCCGGTTAATACTCTGCATAGCTTTTAAATATTCAGTATCCGATAATTTCCCCAATCCCAGAACTACAGAACACGAATAGGCATAAAAAAGCCCAGCGATCAAAGCCGTAAGCACGACAGCAATTAACAAAAATACCGTTGTCATTTTCATATATTTTGATTTGTGATATTTAAACAAAAAGAATCCTAGTAAGGATTCCATTTTCTGATGATCTGCTGTGCAGTCATAATCATTTCTTCGTCCCAGTTTTCCGGTTTGAAATAAAGAAACTTTCCGTTTTTAACAGATTCAACGTTATTTCCATCAAACAGAAGCTTTGTCAGCCTTGTCTGCTCTTCATGCAGTAACAAATCTTCAACAGGTTCTGAATATATCTTTTCCGTTCTCTTCCAATCCTGCCTGATTATATCGGGATAGACTGAAACTTCAATGATTTCCTTAACATGGTTAAAATCGCTGAAAAAAATCTGTTTTTCAGTGTCATTATTTAACGTATTCCCAAGTCTCTCAATAATAATATATTCAAGATTATAACATTGGGATAAAACTTTCGGCAGTATCTTTAATATTTCATCAGGAATACTTTCATCATGAGTATCTCTTCTGATCGGTCTCCTTCCATAAGCACTTTCCTGCCAACTTCCTCCTGAAAGATGTATTTCTCTGACCTTTCCCAAAGGGTACAGATTAATAATTTCCTGCATATCTATTTGAAAATTACAAGCCTGGCAATAGATATTATGGAGATCCAAAATAAGAAAACCGTCAATATCTTCTACAAGCATATCAAGAAAATGTCCCTGCTCTCTCACATCATCTATAGAAAACGAAAAAGCCAGATTCTCTACTCCCACCGGAATCTCTACAGCATCCTGAAGTCTTCTCAGCCTGTCCTTTCCAATTTGAAGCGTTTTAGGAAGCAATGGAACAGGCAATGGAACACCCTGATGAAAATTTTCGGTATTCATAAAACCAAAATGCTCAGTAATATGATTATACTTTCTACGCTTACATTCTTCCTTTAATTTTTGCAGCCAATTTTCCTGCCGGTCATTCCATCTGGCATCAAAAAGAGAATAATAAACTCCATGACCAATAAGCCTTTCGTTCCCGGCATAAAAATTAAGAAGACCGGAAAGCCATTCAGGTTCTTCAGCATCATAAAAGGTATCGAAAGACCATTCCAATACTTCTACGGAGTTACTTTGAAGCAAAGGAACAATAGCGGAAACAAAATCTGCTTCCGGCATCATAGACAAACCTAATAATGGCTTTTTCATACATTATCCCATTCCACAGGCAGGGCACCCGCCTCCGTACTTCAGAATAGTATCTTTTTTTACTACATGTTTAGGATCAGCCTTGACCGTTTTTGGAGAATCTGCTTTTCTTATTTTTTTAACTGGCTTACTTCCCTTCTTTACAGGTTTCGTAGTCTGCCCTGATACACTTACAGCTAATAAGCTAGCCATTACTAATGCTGGAATTTTCATAATATCTTTTTAATGAAACTTACAATAAGTATTCCATTTATGATTATGATAAAACTACAACAATTTAACGAAGAATATTTTTAAAATTAAAGTTTAAATCTGATATTTTAACATCCTACTATAAGAACCACCTTTATTATTCGGAAATTAAATCTCGTCTAAATTTTGATTTAAATTGGAAAGTAAAATAAAACACACGAATCAAAGCCGCTTTTCTGGTTATTGTTCAAAAAATAATTAACTACTAAAATTATTTGAAACATCTGAATAATTTTCAGTTCAAAATATCTCACTGTAAAATGTAAAGATCTCATTAAAGAATTTGTTACAAAATCATGACTGTCAGTCCCATATCAATGAATAAACATGTGAAGAAATTGTATCGACAGAAGATCATTGCCGTGAAGGCAATTGATGACATACTATTTCTAGACATTTTGGCATAAAAAAACCAGAGAAAATTCTCTGGTTTAATATTTAAAAAAAATGTTTTCTTAAAAAATCTCTCTTCCTGAAAAATGGAACTGAGCCTCGATAAGAGCATTCTCGTCAGAATCTGAACCGTGAACTGCATTTTCTCCTATGCTTCTTGCAAACATTTTTCTGATAGTTCCTTCTGCTGCATCAGCAGGATTAGTAGAACCAATCAATGTTCTGAAGTCTTCTACCGCATTAGCTTTTTCTAAAACCGCAGCTACAATAGGACCAGAACTCATGAATTCTACCAACTCACCATAAAATGGTCTTTCAGCATGTACTTCATAGAATTTTTTAGCGTCAGCTACCGTAAGCTGAGTTAATTTTAAAGCTTTGATCTTAAAACCTCCTTCTGCGATCTTACCTAATATAGCACCGATATGTCCGTCTGCTACCGCATCAGGCTTAATCATAGTGAATGTAATGTTAGACATAAATGTATATTTTTTTAATGGCGCAAAATTACAAAAAATATCTTTCATTTTTATTTTAATTTTTTTTTAACATAAAAATAACTTTTATTAAGAAATCTGAAAAAAACTTTGGCACAGTAATTGTTAATTTAATTACGATTCTCATGTTTAATTTGAGTTTTCATGGTTATTAGTTTTTACCCAGCTTCGGCTGGGTTTTTTATTTATAAAAATCAATGTGTTTTATTGAGAATTTGATAATTTTTAAAACTCATTAAAAGCATATTAATACATTATTGCTTCCTTTTCAATCAATGAAATAAAATTAATTTTTCAACATTTTTTTGTCTTCATTTTTAATATAGCCGTAAATCTGAAAAAACAGTCAAATATGGCAGAAAAATCACAGACAAAAAGTGGAGTTATTTTAAAAACAGAACTGTTTTTATCACTGACAAAATTATTATTCGGAAAAAAACAACTTTTTAAAAGGGAGAAATTACAGAAATATGAATTCTTTATACATCAGAAACAGTAAAAATTCTACTTTGGAATCATTGCGTGGGTACGCAACTTTAATTTAAGTAAAGCATATAAGGAAAACGCATCTTGATTAGTCGTATTTGAGAAAATTTCGATCAAATAACTCTTTACCCGGCAACGTTATCATCTTCCCTATTCTCAATGGCACAGAACAAATTCCATAGCAGAATTGGGCACAATTACATACAGAACCTCCTGACCAAAGCCATAACAATAGGTGCATTATTATCTAAGGAAAGTATTAAACCCGATGATGAAATGAGGGATCCTTTTATTTTTGGGAATCTTCTTCAGCTTCTTCCATCAACTTTATGTAGTTCGCATAACGCGAATGTTGAATCTCTCCGGTTTCAAGGGAATCCAGAACAGCACATTTCGGCTCGTTGATATGAAGACAGTTGTGAAATTTACATTCTTCCCTTTTTTTGAAAATTTCAGGGAAATAATGCTGTACTTCTTCTTTTTGAATGTCAATCATGGCAAACTCACGTACACCAGGCGTATCAATTACATTGCCGCCAAAATCCCAGAAGTGCATCTGTGCAAAGGTCGTAGTATGCTTTCCTTTAAGGTGCGAACCTGAAATTTCAGAAGTTTTTAAATTCAAGCCAGGTTGAAGTGCATTAACTAATGTTGATTTTCCACATCCTGAGTGCCCGAAGAACACAGATGTTTTATCTTTAAGAAGTTCCTGAAGTTCATCAAAATTCAGTTTAGAGTATGATGAAATTTCTAAAGTAGGATAACCAATCTCCTGATAAAGAAACTCAATATCCTTCACCAGTTCTATTTCATCTTCGTTGAGAACATCAATTTTGTTGAAAAGGATTAAAGGCTTAATATTATAAGCTTCACAACATGCCAGGAAACGGTCAAGAAATCCAAGCGACGTTTCAGGATGTTTCAGAGTAAAGATGAAGCAGGCAAGATCTATATTGGAAGCAATGATATGAGCTTCTTTTGAAAGGTTTACAGATTTTCTGATCAGGTAATTTGTACGAGATTCTATTTTGGTGATCCACGCGACATCATCCTGTTCTAACTGAAATTCTACAAAATCTCCTACGGCAAGCGGATTGGTAAGTCTTGTCTTAATGAGTTTGAATTTCCCACGAATCCTGGCTTCGAAAATTTTATCGGTTTCGAATTCCATAACCTGGTACCAACTTCCTGTAGATTTAATGATTTTTCCTTTCATATGATAATTGGATACAAAGATAAGCAATTAGGGCTTAGGATTTGGGTATCTGAGTAAACTCTTCCCTATTTCCTAAGCCCTTTTACTTATTATCTTTCAATTATTGTCTGTCGATCATAATACTATTCTGTACCTCAATAGATTCTTCGTGAATCGCTTTGAAAACTTTCTCAATAAATTCCTGAGACATTCCTGTTTCCTTAGCCTTCTGCGTTGCGTATTCTGTGATTACTTTCCATCTTTCAGGTTGGAAGATCGCGATATCATTTTCTTTTTTCAGCTTACCGATCTTTTCAGAGATTTTCATTCTTTGAGAAAGAAGTTCAATCAGTTGGAAGTCAAGATCAGAAATAAGGGTCCTGTGTCTTCCCATTTCATTATCGAAACCTGCAATACCTGAGTTTCTTACTTTTAAGTTTCCGATCAGTTCTGCCAATACTTCCGGCGTTATCTGCTGAGAAGCATCACTCCATGCTTCATCAGGATTAGAGTGTGTTTCAATGATAGCTCCCTGGTATCCAACGTTAAGTGCTTCCTGTGTAATATCTGCAAGACCCGTTCTGTTTCCGCAGATGTGTGAAGGATCTATCAGCATAGGAATATTAGGAAACTGGCTTTTGAAATCAAGGGCAATCTGCCAGTTCGGGTTATTTCTGTATTTTGTTTTCTGGTATGTTGAGAAACCTCTATGGATCACACCCAGATTCTTAATATCCTGTCCTAAAAGCCTTTCCAATGCACCAATCCACAACGCAAGATCCGGATTGACAGGGTTTTTCACGAATACAGGCTTATCAGTACCTCTTAAGGCCATAGCAATTTCCTGAACCGTAAATGGATTCACCGTAGAACGCGCTCCAATCCAAAGGACATCAACATCCGCTTCTAAAGCAGCAAATACGTGGTGAGCGTTCGCTACTTCTGTAGCTGTTTTAAATCCGTATTCTTCTTTTACTTTTTTCAGCCAGTTCAGACCAATTACCCCTACTCCTTCAAAACCGTTTGGTTTGGTACGCGGCTTCCAGATTCCTGCACGGAAAATAGACACCTGAGCATTGGTTTCTCTTATTCTTCTGGCAGTTTCAAGCATTTGAGCTTCACTTTCCGCACTGCATGGTCCTGCGATCATTAATGGCTGTGAAAGCTCATTGATCCACTCGTTTTTTACATCTATTAAATTCATATTTCTAAATTTATTGTTTTTTTTATTTTTAAAATTAACAGCAATAGTCCTTTCATTATAAAATTTACTTTATAATTCTTTTCAAAAAATGCCGTTCAAAAATGGTTTAAAGGAATCAGGAAAACAAAAGGACTTTAATTCTCCTGTATTTTTTGGAAAGAAATTCAGTTAGCAGTACCAATAAAATCGATAATACGTTCTGAAATTTCTATAATAGAAAGCAGAAAAACTAAAATAACCGCTAAAATAATTAGCGGGTGCAAAATGAGACAGATATGGTTTTAATAGATTTTCCACCTGGATTCTGAAACTTCTGTTTGTTTAGCTTTTTTAAATCTGATTTGTTTTTGTCAAAAACTTATTTTTCACAAAAATATTTGACAAAGATATAAAAAAAACTTATTCTCACAAAAAGAAATTGTGAAAAATACAATAAATTATGTCAGATCAAACTTCATTAAATCGTCAAGATCTTTTAAAAGAGGGTTTTTCTCGATGAATTTTTCAAACATTTTTCTTTTGGTCATTACTTCGATCTTGAGATTATCGAAGTCCCGCTGATAATCTATAGCAATAGCATGATTGTGAACCTTTGTTTTGAAATGATTAAAAAACTCTCCAGCGATTTTATCAAATTCTACTTTGGCAGAATCTGAAGGGTATAAAACTTTAATGGTATTCTCTCCTGATTTTATCAGCTTAAATGCTTTTATCGCATTAAAGATAAAGCCATTTCTTTTTTGAAGCTGTTTGAGCATCAGATTCCATTCCATTTGCAGGTCGGTATCTGTGAAATGGTTCTGTGGAAGATTTTCTGTTTTTACAACTACGGTCTCTTCCTTTACTTCTTTCTCTTCTCTATTCAGAAAAGAATTGATGCTGAAGCCTGAAGATACTCCCTGTCGTGATAAAGGTTTTGTAGTTTTTACAGCTGTTTCCTGAACAGCTTCAGTTTGCTGGATTGGTTTTTCCGGTATGAATTCTTCTTTCTCGGGAGCTTTCGGAAGAATTTTCACTTCCTGTTTTTCACTGAGAAAGGGAGCCAGTATTAAGAACTTTTTTTTTTAGTATCGCCTAAATTAACTGTCAGGGAAGACAGCTGCATCAGTGCAATTTCTACTGTAAGTCTTGGGTTCTTGGAGTTCTTATAATTAATATCCGCATGGTTGCAAATCTCGACGGCATCAATGAGCTGCTGGGCATTCCATTTCTGGCTTTGCTCTACAAATTTCACTTTCGTCCTCTCCCCGACTTCAATAAGTTCTATTGTTCTCGCATTCTGAGCCATCATCAGATCTCTGAAATGGTTTCCTAGTCCTGCAATAAAAATATGGGGGTCAAAGCCTTTTTTTACAATTTCATTAAAAGCAAAAAGTACTTCCGGAATTTTGTTTTCTTTGGCGAGATCCACGATATTAAGATACTGATCGTAATCCAGAATGTTCAGGACTTCGGCAGCCTTGGCCAGTGTGATATTTTTCTGGGAAAAAGTAGAAAGCCTGTCGAAAATGGAAAGTGCGTCTCTTAATGCACCGTCTGCTTTCTGAGCAATCAGATAGAGAGCGTCATCTTCGTATTGAATACTTTCTTTTTGAGCGATATTCTTTAGATGTCCCTGAATATCTTCTATTGTTATTCTTTTGAAGTCATAAATCTGACATCGCGATAAAATAGTAGGTATTATTTTATGCTTCTCAGTAGTCGCTAAAATAAAAATCGCGTGAGCTGGTGGTTCTTCAAGTGTTTTAAGAAAAGCGTTGAATGCTGCAGAGGACAGCATGTGCACCTCATCGATAATATATACTTTATATTTACCTACCTGAGGCGCAAAGCGGACCTGATCTATCAACTCTCTGATATCATCTACGGAATTGTTGGACGCTGCATCCAGTTCATAGATATTATAGGCAAAGCCGTCTTCTGAAACTGAACCATCCTTTTCGTTGATCTTTCGGGCCAGAATTCTGGCACATGTAGTTTTTCCTACACCACGCGGACCACAGAAAAGTAAGGCCTGAGCCAGCTGATTTTCCTCAATCGCATGTTCTAAAGTATCCGTAATATGGGATTGCCCTACGACAGTGTCAAACTGTTGGGGGCGATATTTTCTTGCAGATACGATAAAATTTTCCATTGGTCAAAAATATGAAATATAGTTTTAATCTGAAAATTAAAAGTTTTCAAATTATCAACAAAAACTTATTTTCGGTAAAATTGGAAAACTTTTAATCATTATTTTTTGATGTACGATAGATCAATTAATTCAACAATAGCATCTTCAATAGCTTTTCTTCCTTCTTCACTTTTCAGATCAACACCGCAAAATTTGCTTGCATTGTAACCTGTGTAAAGATTCAGATAATAAGCTCCTGAAACAAGTAATGCCATGATAGCCCTTGTTCTCAATGCCTGGTCTCCAAAATAAGGATCGATAATGTTTTCAAACAGGACCTCTCCAGCTTCTTCTCTCTGCTCTACCAATTTTCTCAGGATCGGCTTACTTTCGGAAAGTTCCCAAAGGATGATCTTCTGAAGTTCCTTATTTTTCTTAAGGCTTTCAAATTGGGTAAGCACAGCACTCTTACAAAGCTCTTTTCCTCCGTCAGAAAGATCTACTTCTAAAGATTCCTGATTGACTCTGCTCCAATAATCCTGAGATCTGATATACTCATCGATAAGCTTATCAGTGCTTCCGAAGTATTCGTAGATCAGTTTTTTATCGAAACCGGCTACCGCAGCAATTTTACTTACTTTTAATCCGGAGTAACCTTTTACTCTAAGGATTTTACCTACTGCGGCAAGCAGTTTTTGTTTGGTTTTTTCTTTATCCCTAATGGGACCTTGCACTACTTTTCTGGGCATAATTTATTATTTTTTTGCAATATGCAATTTTGTATTGATATCTTCAAATATATTTAAAGTTTTATCCAAATGCTCCTTCTCATGTCTTGCTGTAACACTCATCCTGATACGGGCATCTTTTCTGGATACAGCAGGATATATGATAGGGTTTGTATAAATTCCGTTTTCCATCAGTAATCTTCCGACATCCCCGGTAATATGAGGATCTCCGATCTTCACAGGAACAATCGCCGAACAGGTAATTCCTGTATCCAGTCCCAGATCATCAAGTCCTTTCTTGAAATAGTTGATGTTTTTCCAAAGCTTTTCTCTCCAAACCGGCTCTTCATCTATTAAGTCAATAGCTTTAATAACCCCTGCTGAAGAAGGTGGCGCCGTTGCTGAAAAGATTTGCTGACGGGATTGGAATTTAAGAAATGTTGCGATTCTTTTATCTGCAATAACATATCCGCCAAGATTACCGAAAGTTTTACTGAAAGTCCCTGTCATTATGTCCACTTTACTAAGCAAATCTGTCTGTTCTAAGGTTCCTCTTCCTGTTTCTCCCAACACTCCTATCCCGTGAACATCATCTACCATTAGAAAAGCATTATACTTCTTAACAAGGTCATAGATCTCTCTGGTATGCGAAATATCACCATCCTGGGAATACACTCCATCGATTACAACTAGTTTTGTACGGTACTGACTCTCTGATGTCTTCAAAATGTGTTCCAAATGTTCCAAATTATTGTGTTGAAACGTTTTTTTATTGGTATAAGCACATCCTTCATGTACGCTGGCATGTACAGCCATGTCTAAAATAGCTAAATCTTCCAATTTCATCAGGCATTGCAGCATGGCACTGTTGGCAGTATATCCAGTAGTAAAAACTACGGCCTCATCACCGTCTCTTCCAAAAAAGTTGGCAATTCTTTTTTCCAACCGGTCATGATAATCAAAATATCCACCGATAAGGGGCGTTGCACCTGTACCGGTTCCATATTTTTCTATTCCTTCAATAGCAGCCTGCTTTACTTTTGGGTGCTGCGTAAATCCTAAATAATCACTGGATACAAAACTCACGTATTCTCTGTTCTGATCTGCGATTTTCACATTCAATGTTGCGTTGGTTCCTGAAGTGTTTCTCAGTCTGTAGTGTAAGCGTCCGTTGGATTTCATATAATCCAGAAAATCGCTGAAAATCTCTGCTCTCTCAAGCATGTTGTGATCTGGAATATTCTCAAAATCTTTAAATGTTGCTGTTGTAAAATCGATACTCATCCTTAAGTTGTTAGTTGTTAATGTTAGTTGTTATGTTAATTGTTTGAAGAAACAAATATATAATTATTAAAGCTTGCGGAATCTTCCTATTATATTAAATATTATACATGATATAAGAACTTTAACCTTATGATCTGACAGTCAAACTATTTCTAAGATCGTCGGATCAATTATAAGTTTTTAACAGTTGATTAGTTTTTTAGTGAATCTAAATTTAACAAAAAAAAGGCAACAATAAATCACTATCTATAAATAAATCACAAAAAAAAGACAAATGTTTACACAATTGCCTCATTTCTAAAATATTATTTTTTGCTTTTATTTTCGAATATGTTAATTTTTCTTAAAGCCTAAAGTCCCAAATTGGGATTTGCATCACTTTTTTAATCTCCTTTTTACAAACTCAGCTGTTTTTTGATTATTCCTGTCTGCTGTTCTTTCTAAATTCTCCAGGTGTAATTCCTGTTATTTTTTTAAAGAATTTAGAAAAGTTTGAAGGATCATAGGTAAAAACTCTTGCAATCTCTGCAATCGACTGATCGGAGTTTGCAATTCTGATTTTAGCTTCATTGATAATTTTCTCATCATAGAAGTGACACGGATGCTGTCCCTTCTCTTTTTTCACAGTATCTGTAAGGTGTTTGTGGGAAACGGCAAGCTGTCCGGCAATTTCATTGAGCTCCATAAATTCAGGAACCGTGCCGGAAAGCACATCATCAATATGTTTTTCGAGAAAAGCAAAATACTGGCTGGTGATCTCTTTACTTCTTTTCATGGATGGTCATCATTGGTTAACAGGAAAAATTCAATCTATAAAAGTAAAGATATGAATATAAAAAACACGGTGAAGTTTTCGGAGGTTCACAATCAAACCGCCTTCATTCTTTAATAAAAACTATCTTTAAATGCCTGTACAGAATTTTTCACTTTGAGTTTTTCAAGGATATTCTGACGGTGACGGCTCACTGTATTGACACTTATAGAAAGAAATCCTGCGATTTCTTTGCTGGCGTATCCTTCCCCTATATATTTTAATACCTCCAGTTCTCTTTTGGAAAGAATATTCTGATAATCCAGTTTATCTTTTACAATAACCTCTCCTTTAATCATATTAATGATCATAAAATCAGAAATGAGGAGTTGCGTCTGATTCAGTCCGGTATGATAAAGACAGAATGCAAATCTCAATTTCCCATTATCCGGGGAGTAGATATAGAACATACGGTGCTTTACCAGTCTGTAATTGTCATTCTTGTCTTTCATTCTGATTTTTGAAAGAACGCAATATTCTGATCTAAGCTCCTTATCCATCGAATCCATAAGTTCGTAAAATCTGAGTTCATGGATGTATTTTTTGAGCCGGTCTTCCGGATGTATTTTTTTTATGATCTCATCTTCCCAGATGGAGTTAATCTCTGCAGGATTTTCTACTGTACTCAGTCCCAGTTCAATTGCTGCGTTAGATTTGTAAACATAGCTTTTGTCTTCCTGCATATCACTTAAGACCGATACAGCGCCTTCCATCTGAGCATACACCAATGCTCTCTGCTTGTATATTTCTACGTCAAGCCTGCATCGTTGGTCTGTTGTATCCAGAAGTCTGCTATTCAGTTTTTCTATAATCTCCATAAATGGTTATTTATCAGTATTGTCATCATAAGCGTTTAATTATACTTTTGCTAAAATAATCATTTACGCCCAGCTAAAGAGAATGAAGAGATTGGTTTTAAGCTTCTGTGCTATTTTATTTGTTCAGAAGACCTTTGCACAGACATTGGAAAAGATGAACTGGTTCAATGAACCTGAAAAGTGGGAGATCAAAAACAACAGTTTATCGATGTCTGTAACTCCACAAAGTGACTACTGGAGAATTTCCCATTACGGATTTACGGTGGATGATGCTCCTTTTTATTATACGACGTACGGAGGAGAATTTGAAGCCAAAGTAAAGATTAGCGGAAATTACAAGGCCAGATTTGACCAAATGGGGCTCATGCTGAGAACAGACAAGGAAAATTACATAAAGGCAGGCATCGAATTCGTAGACGGGAAATATAACCTCAGTACGGTGGTCACTCATGGAACCAGTGACTGGAGTGTTATTACACTGGACAAAACACCCTCCGAGGTCTGGATCAAAGCAGTGAGGAGACTTGATGCTGTAGAAGTATTCTATTCTTTTGATGACAAAAACTATACGATGATGCGCAATGCCTATCTTCAGGACAATACTCCTGTAATGGTAGGACTAATGGCTGCGTGTCCGGACGGAAAAGGCTTTACGGCAGTATTTGAAGGATTCAAAGTAAAGCATCTTCCCGATCAGCGCAGGCTGAAATGGCTTGAAGCCAACCAATAACGATTGAATTACATTCAATATACAGTCAATTTTTATTCGCCTCCCTTTTTTGGGGAGGTTTTTGTTTTTAACTTAATTTCAATGACTGGATGGACGACAAAAATAAAAGATCCCGTGAGAGACCTTTTTATTTCCAGCCAAAACCGTATGTGTTTTTAGAACCAAAATATACCCTCTTAAGCATCATAATCTTATCTCGAAAGCATCAGGAGCATTTTGCAAAAATACGGGCAATGGCTGAGTAACAGAAAAATTATATGTAGAATAAAGAAGTGATGCTTGTACAATTTTTACTACAAAAAATCATGTATTTGTCATTTAAATTTCAGAAAAACACTAGGATCAGCATTTTTTTAAACTGTCGATTCGAAGTAAAATGCCTTAAAATGATACGGAAGTAAAAATCAGAGAACAATATTTCACCGTTTGTGGAAATTTTATTAAAAAAAATATGTTTTTTTCACTTTTTACATAAGTTAAAATTCGTATCAAATATGTATCAGGATAACAATTTATGCGTATAAAATCACTAATTTTACAGCTTAAACTAAATTTGTTTAACTCAAAAACACAAAACACAGAATTATATAATGAAAAAACATTGCATTCAGCTATTCCCAAAACTTAAAAAAACTTCAGATTGTACAATGACTATTATTAATAAATTTCGGCCCTAATCAAGCAGAAAAACATAGATCATTTATGCATTTATGAAGACCTGGACCTTGTTTTATGTAATTTTGTTTTTGAACACTTACGGACAATGTCATCCTTCCATGTGTTGTACAGTTGACAACGGATTCCCGCCATACAAAAGCGCGTTCATCCCTGTCATGGAATTGTACAGCCCTATATCCAGATCCTCTGATCTCATTAAAAAAAATAAAAAACTAATTATAATAACCGCCGATACTGGAGCAGAAACGTCTGCCAAGCTCATTTCAGGACCGATCTTCCCCAGCTATCTTTGAAAACTACTCTTATTAAAGTCAATTTTATGAATGAACGAATCTTAATCGCTGATGATCACTATGTAGTACGAGCAGGAACTGCTTTAGTGTTAGAGTCCGCTTATCCACAGCTTAGTATAGATTTTGCAGAAAATTATGAGCAGGTGCAGAACCATCTGGGCCGCTGTCATTATGACTTGCTTCTACTGGATATTGATATGCCGGGAACTCAGTATAAGAAAATGATCCCTGAACTGAAAAGTATTCAGGAAGACCTGAAAATCCTTGTATTCTCAGGGTATGATAAGGATGTAGCCATACAGTATATCCGGGAAGGAGCTGAAGGCTACCTCAGTAAACAGAGCAGTGAAGAAGAAATCAGAGCCGCTGTAAAATCAGTGATTGAAAAAGGATATTATTATCCTGCAGAACTGATCGGGCTCATTATACAGAATAAAAAAAGCAACCCAGCAGAAAAGCTTTCTTCACGCGAATATGAAATCTTTAAGTTGCTGGCTAACGGAAGTGGAAATCTTGAAATAGGAAATAAGCTGGACATCCAAATGTCTACCGTAAGCACCTACAAAAAGAGAATTTTTAAAAAACTGAACATCAGCAACATTGCAGAACTGATCAAGGTACATGAAATGATGCATTAACGCAGCAGGAATTCAACAGTAAAAAAAATTGGGACCGGAATGTCTTGTTAAAAATCCGGTCCCGGTACAAAGATACTTGTGATTTTACATGCCACTACGTTTGAGGTATGGATGCAGAGTTATTGGCAAAGACGCTTTCATTATGCCACAGTAACCGATGCATTTGCTCTGATTTCCATTGCGTCAGCGATCGGTTTTACCAATAAACCTGATTGAATAAAGCATTTTCAGGATTGAAAAAATATCAGGAACTTTACAGAACGTAAATTTCTGTAAAAACCTCCGTGTTTTTAATTGTACAAAATCATGAATCTATCTGAAAAAGCAGAAAAAGGAAGCACCCGTTTCCGATATATAAAACTTTGTATCTTCTTTTCGGGACTTTCTGTCTTTGCACAGCTTTATCTTTTTCAACCCATGCTGCCCACTGTTGCAGAATATTTTAAAACAACTGCAGGAGACAGTTCTCTTCTAGTATCTTCCTCTACCATAGGCATGGCAGCAGGTTTGCTGTTCTTTGCCTTTAAAGCAGACAGTTATTCAAGGAAAAAACTGATGACCTTTTCTCTGCTCTCCTCTGCATTGCTTACCCTGTTGTCTGCATGGATCCCAAGTCTGAGCATTCTTATTGCCGCCGGTGTTATAAAAGGCTTTGTGGTATCGGGGGTTTCTGCAGTTGCCCTTGCCTATCTTACGGAAGAAGTTCACATTTCCGTCGTAGGGCTCGCCATCAGTATGTATCTCAGCGGTAATACAATCGGTGGAATGAGCGGGAGGATCCTGGCCACTATTCTGGCAGGAGAATTCGGATGGCGCAATGCAGTTCTTATCATAGGTTTACAGAGTCTTTTGCTGGGACTTGTTTTCTGGAAACTGTTCCCCGAGTCCAAATTCTTCAATCCGCAAAAAACAGATTATTCTCTGAAAGTAAAGCAGATGAGAAAATTTTTTACAGATCCCTATTTGCTTCGCCTGTATGGTATTGCAGCTCTTCTGATGGGAACCTTCGTAAGCGTATATAATTATTTAACATTCAGACTGGAAGCTAAACCTTTTTCGCTTAGTCATTTTGTGATCGCTTTTATATTTTTAATGTACATTTTCGGGGTATTTGGTACAATGATTACAAGCAGGCTCTCCACAAGATTCAGCCGAAATCTGATTCTCAAAAGTTCAGTGGTTTTCATGCTTTCAGGTACAGCACTGCTGCTGTCGGAGAATATTTATGTGGTCATCTTTGGTTTGGGACTGTTTACTCTGGCTTTTTTTGCAGCCCACACCATGGCAAGCCAAATGACCGCACTGCATGCCAAACAGGGTAAATCTTCGGCAACATCTATTTACTGGCTCTTTTATTATTTCGGATCCAGTATTCTGGGCAGTGGTACAGGTTATATTCTGCACGCATTTTCGTGGAATATTTTTATAACCATCCTGCTGTTTTCGGTTGCTATTTCATTTATACTCGCTTCGGCCAACAAGGATTTAAAGGAAATTAAAATGTCTTAACAAATAAAATATACCACACAGCTACCACAAATCATATTGGTTTTGTACTGATTTTAAGAATTTACCCTATTATTTTAACAAATAATTAATTATTTATAAGAAAAATTAACAAAACATTCAAGAATACAAAGACATTACTCTAATGCAGGGCATAATATTTGCAAGTACTTAAAGACCACACACCTTTCTAAACTCACAATATTATGAACGCAGCAGATCTTAAAATTAAAAACTTAGTTGAATACAAAAATCAGACGTACACGATTACTGAAATTTTTCAGGGAGGAAATCATGATTATTTTGTGAAAATTGAAAATGACATCCAAAGTTTTTCAGTTCCGGCTGAATCTATTACACCGATCCAAATAACTGAGGAATGGCTTGAAAAATTTGGATTTTTACGCACTTACAGCTCGGAGCAGAGAATTCGTTATGAAAGACCCGAAGCGTTTATCAAATACGACTTTGATTTAAGTTCAAAAAAAATTCTGGAGGGCCTTAAAATATACGGAAACTCCATCAAGTGCAGGTATATTCACGAGTTTCAGAATATTTTCTCGTGTCTTTTCGGAAAAGAGCCGTCAACATCCAGTTATGGAATGCTGAAGGCAGAATCTTAGTTGATCATGTTTATTATAAAGAAACCGTTGCTTGTTAGCAGCGGTTTTATTTTATATTTCTTTCAGATATCTTAAAGACTTAATCGGGAACTAAATTATCTCAGCAACTCCATTTGTTTTTGAAGGCGTTTCTTTTTAGCGTTTTCCCGTTGCTCTTTACGGAACTCCCAGGGTGAAACTGCTTTTTTATCCTGCCACAAGCCCAATTTTTTATTTTTTGCGGTATCCTGTATTTTTCCAAGATTTTTATCTTTAGAATAGGAATAATACCACCATCCATATCCGGCTTTGATAATCTCTTCAGAAAGATACTTTCCGTTGTCATAATACACTTTGGCGACTGAACGCCCATAACGGTCTTTCTTCATTTCTGTAAACCTGATCTGCTTGGCAAAAACCTGATCTGATGTAAACTGTTTGGCATTTTTTCCAAATGGCTGTCTTTTTTCGGGACAGTCTACTTCTGCCAGACGAAGTTTCTTCTGTATGTTTCCGTCCAATAAAACTGTAATGGTATCACCATCTGAAATTCCTACTACTTTTGCCAACGTCTGTGAGAAAAAAGAAAGGGGTAAGCATAATAATGCACAAAGAAATATTCTCATGAAGCAAAATTATAAATATATTTCTAAATCTCTTTACCAGAAAGGATTTCTTTTACTTAATTCACCTTTTACATCTACGTTATCCATTTCATTACTTACTGATTTGCAAATGAAATGGATTTACAGTTGTTTAGACATTTTTTTCCATTTAGCCAACGTGTTTCTGCTTATTTTGAAATAATTGGCCGTTTCCGTATTGTTCAGATTATTTCTTATCTGATAATTTAGAATATATAGAACTGTTTCCTGATCATAAGATCTGAATTTACTGTTATTTTCAATGACTTCTGACACGATTTCTGTACCGAATATATAGGTGTTGATCAGAATAATCTCTCTCGTTGTAAGCTTTTCCTTTTCCAGAAGATCAATGCATTTTTCTTTTTTATCGGGGTATTTTTTTTCAATAATATCCTGATAAATCCTCTTATAATTTGGTGATTGACAGTTTTCCATATTCTGTTTTAATATACTTTTCCTCTACTTTATTTTCCGTAAAAATCAGTCTGATTGTTTTTCGTTTTCCATACCAGGTTTCAGACAGGACAGCGGACAGGAAATCATTTTCGCCTTCGATGCTATAGTGATCCAATACCTTTAAAACCTCAGATCTGGTTTTCCCATAAAAACTGATTTTTTCGATACATTCCGCCTCCAAAACCTTTTTTTTATTTCTTTCTCTCCCTTTCAATTGAAATGCAATTCTCCAATCCATATTGTTCTGGTAAAAATTATAGATGTACATGATTATATTTGCTCAGCCATTTATACAGTGTGGTCTTGGGTATCCTGTACTCTTCAATGATCTGACTCCTTTTCATCGCTCCGGTATTAAGCTGTTCCATGACAAATGAAATAAGCTCCTTGGTATAAATGTTTTTTCTGAATGTAGGCAGAATGGCAGATTTCGTTCCGGATGTTTTCTCACTCCCATCCGGTGGAGAGTACAAAACAAGATGCTGTGTGTACAATCGGAAAAAGTCATAGCTCAATAATTTACTCCATTTAAGAAGGAGATCAGTACTTAAGTTTTCCTCTTTATACATTTTTAAGATCTCATCTTCTGTACAGTTAAAAAAATTACAAATACGAAACATATCAATATCACATTCCCCGACTCTTTCAGCAATTAAATTTCCGACATTGATATTCTTTAAATTTATTTTCATTGTTGTTATTATTTTGTATTTCCAATACTTACTTTACTCTATCGAAATTCTGTTTACATTAAGAAAATGAGAATAACAGATTATATAATGAGATCCGAATACCTACCTGATAAAATGGTTAAGATCATTTGATGAAATACGTATTATTTTTTTGAGGTAAAAATTTCTTTGGAGGCAGAGGAACTGAGGAACCCTCCAAAGAAATTAAAAATAAACCCTACGAAATCATCACTGTGTTTTTATGAGATCATCATTGTATTTCTGTTGCAAATCTAGGAAGGAATTGAGTACAACACAAACAAATGGCTGTTACTATTCGCGAATATTAACAGCATAATTTAATACTTAAAACACTTATTAATAGGCATTTAAATGCATTAAAAACAAAACTAACATACACAGATAAAAATTAGAGTTATTTCTGTTTTTCCGGTAAAAAGGCAACACAAAACAGTCTTAGTGTAAGAGGCTGTCCGGATCAGTTTGAGTCATTCTATTAAAAGAGGTATTATGTTTGGGTTGATATCCTACGGTTTGCAACACATATAAAAAGCCTGCCAAAGATGGCAGGCTACTCCCTTCTAAAGGAGACACTAATATGAATAATGGTTAAAAGCTTTTATTATTTTTCATATATAACCATAATAAAAACTTTGAAGAATAGCGGTCCTGAACATTCAATGTACTGATTTAAAATCTTTGGAGGCAGGAATCATCCGTATCGCCTCCAAAGAAAAACCACGTTCATTTACATCGTAAAACTATCACTAAACCGGGAGATATAAAAAAGAATGTCTGTCACTATTCGCGAATAATGACAGACAAAAAAATAAGCAAATAGCAGATCTAATGTACCAGATCTCCAGTAGCAATACCATTTGTAGCAGTTTCCAATATAATTTTCATCACAGAATATTTTGTTCGGGTTTTTAATCCCTGGGAAGAATTTATCGCAACAGAATCTCCCTGTATTTCTATCTGCCCGATCCCTTTTTGAATAATTTCACAGTTGAAACCTGCAGGCAACCCGGCTGGAACCGTAATAATTATATTGGAATCTGAATTTACAAATACAAATCCATTATCATCGTCACTGATGATGGTGTAGCTGCCTGTAACCGTTTTTACAGAAGTTTTGGGATACTGCCATGTTCCCAATCCATCAGCATTGGACGTCAATACCTTTCCTTCCCCCTGAGTACCATCTGTAATTTTTATACCTCCGTTTTTCGTTCCGCTATTGATTTCAAAACTTCCGTTGGTTTTTAAGGTTTCTTCAGCAAAATTTCCTTCTATTAAAGGACTATTCGTGTTATTTAATATTCTAAGCTGTGACTCATGAGAAATAATGTGCTGCACATTTAGATTTAATCATTCTCTGCGACAAAGAAATGCCTGTCATTATTCGCGAATATTAACAGACTGAAAAAAGCATAAAACAATGACAAACAATTAATTAAATAAAATAAATCCACTTTAAAATATTGAAGTTAATCTTAACAAAAAGACTGCTAACTGTCTGATAATTTCATCATCTGACAATCAAAAAAGGTAATTAAAATATTAAAAATTAAATGAAAATCAGAATTAAGCATCAAATATTTCTTTAAGTTTATAACTCACACCATATGCAATTTTATACCCATCTGTATGATTGTATTGCAAAAGAAGATATCAGTGTATGACGTGGTAAAAAATATTCAGTACTAGACGAAATAGGAGATCTTTCCGATATACCACAGCGATATTGAAGTTGTTTACCCTAAAAAGGCTGCTATGATCAATCATTTCATAACAGCCTAACACAAATTAAAAAAAATGTAATGATCCTTTACCAATCGCAGAAATTGAATATCTTTATATTTCTCATCTAGTAGTATTTTCCAAACTAGACCCTAAAAAAGAGATTGTATTCTACTTAATTTTCTGGATTGAAATATTGGTGACATTTCCATCTCCTGATGTTCCTGACTCAGTTGACAAAATTACAGCTGTAGCAGGACCACTACTATCCCCTCTTGTCGAAGCAGCTACAAATTTTATACTGTAACCAGAGTACGGAACCTTAATTGCCGTTGTAAAAGTCATAAGATCTCCTATGGTTGGATTATGATCATTAGCAAGAATAGGACGTGAAGAAAACTTACTCGCCCGTGCAATATAATTTCCATCAGCATTACTCTGGGAAGAAGTTTTTATTCCCAATACATATCTCATCAGGTTAACAGAAGGTTGTGCAAAGCTGGCCTGCATATTAATCTGATAAGATCCCGCTTGTTTAAAAGTCAGTATTCCAGTAGAAGTATTATAAGAATACAGAGCCGAAGCGGCCGCAAGTTCAGAAAATAACAAAGTAACAGGTACTCCAAATACATTTTTATTTTGTCCCAAACGTGCATAAAACAATCCGGAATCCTCTGATCCTGCTCCAATAGTCTTTAATACTCCATTGGCGTCCACAACCACAATCCTATCCATACCTGCAGATCCCAGTTTGGTATTGATAGAGCGTATCCTAACATTTCCGGAATCGATATCCAGTTTTTCTGTTGCAGAATCTGTCCCTATCCCCACATTACCATTGGTATCAATTCTCATCTTAGCTGTATCATTAGTCATCAGATCAAGGGGATGATTGCTGTAGGTTCCCAGCCATGCAGCATCAGTACCACCATTTGAGATGCGTTTTCCCAAATAAGACCTTAACTTTACAGTTCCATCAGTATGCTGCAGTCCATAACTTTTTGTTGGGGTATTGATGTCAAGCCTGGTTTCAGGTGCAGCTGTTCCTATACCTACCCTGCCATCATTGGCACTCTCGAGAAACATCAGCTCCTTTAGCGATTTGCCTACACTGAAGGAAAGATAACGTTCCCCACCTGCTGTAGAAGTCGAGGTATCCCCAAAATTAATCCTCGCAACATTACCTGTATGAACAGAAGAGGAACTTTTTATATTAATCCCGTAATTGTTCCAGCGGTTCCCATAACCATATCCATCCTGGCCAATATTGATATCTATTGCATTGGTGGTGGCATCACGTCCTGTATCTTCTTTTGCTGCATTGAGAAATTGCCCACCTTCTACATGAAGTTTTCTTGAAGGAGAAACGGTTCCCATTCCTACCCTGTCATTTGCGGCATCTACAGAAAAAGTAGCCCCGTCTACAGAAAACGCATTGGCTGCGGTTCCCGTAAAGGCCAGGGTTTTTGTTCCCTGAGCTACCACTCTGTTATCATCAAGCGTTCCGTTGCTGTTATAAAGATTAGTATTTGCAGACGGTGGTATCAGTTTGATCCAGGATGTTCCGTTATAATAGTAGAATCCTATCGCATCAATATGGATCGCTGCCCCCGCAGCCGTTCCGGTAGCAATATTGTTAATATAAATAAGGGTAGAGACAGGAACTCCTTTCATACTCTGGGCTCTCTGGCGGTCCACCCTGGGGATCAAAGCTCCGTCTACGACGGAAGAAGTCCCCGTTTCAGCAGTCGCTGTCACATCAAGTGTGGCAGCTGGAAAGTTGGTGTTAACGCCAAACTGAGCATGTAATGTCATTGATAAACATACAGCTCCGGCCGATAAAAATAATTGTTTTTTCATTTTTAAGTGTTTAGTCATCGTATAATTTCCCTAATTAGTTTGTTTCAGAAAAAGTAATGTTTACAGATCTTTTTCCTACCGCCCAGCCCAAATTAGCCCGGCTTGCCTCAACCCATATTTTATCTCCGGAATTAAGGACAAAACTGGCAGAAAGATTATTACGCTGTGTAAAAGGGCCCGTTGTCCCGGGTGTTGGAGTAATGAGTATATTGTTAGCCGTTGTTTCAGATTCATTTCCAGCCTTAATGACCAAAAAGGCACTGGTTGTATTGGAACAGTCTTCATACAGCAATGATGCAGTAATCGTAAATACTCCTTTTCTGCTGACCGTCATTTCATTATTTACCATACTCCATACCCCAATTTCCGGATCTGCTGTAATATTAACTGCAGGAAAAGATATTTTTTTAACGACTCCATTCGCCACCGTTTCGGCGGCATCATTATACGTTCCACTTCCGTTAAATGCAGCTTTTGTAAGAGGTGCTACCCCAACATCGTTAAAGCGCAGCCATACGGATCCATCAAAGTAATAATATCCTGTTTCATTCATGTTGACCGTCGTTCCTGCAGCGCTTCCGGTAGCCACACTGTTGACATAGATCATGGTCGATTCAGGAGTTCCTGTCATACTATGAGCCCTTTCCCTGTCCATTCTAGGGATCAGAAGACCTTCCACTGCATTAGAAATTCCTGTCGGGTTTTTAGCTGTGATTTCAAGAGTGGCTTTCGGTGCCTGGTTGTTAATGCCCACTTGCGCATGCAGACTTACAAAAAACAATGCCGTAACGGCACTTGCCAATAATTTGCTTTTTCTCATAATTGTTTTATTAGAGGTTAATATTTAAATGGATGTTCTTTATCCATTATGTTCCGGGTTCTTCGTAAACCTTCCAGAATTATTACAGAAGCAGAATCTGCTGTAAGAATTTATTTTTTATTCCTTACACCGTGAAAAGATATATTGGAGTTTTAAGAATAGCAAAGGATAGGCTGTTACTATTCGCGAATACTAACAGTCAAATCTTTAAGCATTATACCAGGATTGTCTGATTTGGAAGTAAAATTTTTTTATCCATAAAAACCAGAACAGATATGGGAGAAGTAACGAACGTCGATAATTAAAAATAAAAAAGGCTGCTATTCCCCCTCACTAATAGCAGCCCGAACACAAATGAAAAAAATATACTGGAATCTCATCTAAAGAAAGCAGACAAAGTAAATACAACCGCTAATATGAATGGATTTTAGAATTTTAATTCTGTAGTCAGAATATTCAGTTCCAATTTCAGAACCGTTATTGGGTTTTAAATCTTTGGAGGTCCGAATCATTCGGGATCCTCCAAAGAAGTTTAAAAAATCTTATGAAATAAAAAACTTTATTTACCTGCTAAAACTATCACTTAACCGGGAGATACAAAAAAGAAGGTCTGTTAATATTCGCGAATAGTGACAGCATTCAATATAAAAAACACTACTCTTCAGCCTGTTTGAATCTTACAGCAGCTGGCGAAAAACCTACATTAATCTGATATTGTCTATGAATAAACTGGGAATTACGGAAATAAGAATTTCTCTCATTTCTTTAATAAAGCATGACTGTAAAAGAACGAATGGGATTTTCTTATTTATTCAGAAACCTACTATCAATACCCATTGATTATCGGAGTGTATATGAACAGGTGAATGTTAAGTTTTTCTCCGACAGATTTAATTTTATTTAAAACTGAATAATAATGATTTTTTATGATGGTGATCTGCTTGCGGCCGGATATACTTTTAAAGAGTTGGCAAAAAAAAACTTCTCAGGGGTATTGTAACCCCTAAGAAGCATACCAAAAATGTTAATATGAAAAACGTTGTTTGAAGATTTTAAAAATATTGTGAATATATTGAACACACAAAAGAGAGGCTGTCACAATTCGCGAATATTGACAGTATTGTTATTCAAAATAATCGGATCAGGCTTTTTTTCCACTTTTAAAAATTAAATTCCCAGCAACTTCCTCCAAAATCCCTTTTTATTTTTTAATTGATCTGAATCCAAGTCTGAAATTTGATTATTCGGAATTTTTCTGTTCTGCTGGCCGGAACTTTTAAATTTCTCTGCTTCATTCATCTTCTTCATCGCTTCCTCGACATAAAGAAGGATTCCTTCCTGATCACAATTGCAGGCATTTGAATAATACAGTGTATTATTAAGTTCCCGTACATTGGGCTCTATAACATCTGCTGCTTCCAGAATTCCCATCCTGTTCTGCTTAGAAAACTCAAGTGCTTTTATAAAGACAGTAATCCTTTCATGAGAATAGAAACTGTCCAGTACATCCCTGAGACTTTGGTTTGACCGATAATCACTCAGCAATATACTGACCTGATCTTCAGGGATAAAAATTCCTGAACTATAATTTTCTGTGATCCTGTCGTTAATGGGATTGGAGATGGGTCCGTGAATAATTTCAGCCCATCCTTTCGTATACTTTTTGAAAAACGGATATTGGTCTATCAAAAAAGAAAAAGCAGAATTCCGGGTATAAAAATACGTTCTGAAAAACCCCTGAATCACTGATATATAACGGCCGTGGGTCATATCAAAAATATCAGCAGGCTGGGTTTCTTTAGCCAGTAAAATAATGTCTTCGTACTTTTCCTTATGAAATTCATCCATCTTATTTCGGATGGCTAATTTTTCAATAAGGGAAAGATCATTCATGGCATCAAAATACCATTCCTGTATTTCATGCTCGCTGATCGGGTGGTAAGTTATATCAAATCCCATATTTATAAGTTTTAGTATGGTTATAAAAAGTAATAGGTGTGAGATAATTCTTTACTACCGAAACTTTACCTCCAACCCCTAAAATATCTGTTGTAGACTCACAACAAAATTATCTTTAAATAAAACTCAGCACAAGAAAAAGGCTGTCTGGATTCGCGAATAATAACACCACATTCCCTTAAAAGCCTCTGTAGATCATGCATAAACACAACTTAAGAACAAAATACTCACAAATTAGTGATTATTTAAACAGCCAACTTCAAAATAATAAACAAAAATTGGCAAGGTTTGGAAGTGAAATGATCAAAAAACAATTCAAGGAAAAGCTTAACGATCTGTTGAACAGAAAAATTGCTTTACCTTCCACTCATAAATTTGAGACACCATTAACGGAACTTTTATTTTTCTATTTAGTGAACCACCAGTTTTTAACCAATGTTACTTTTACTCCTACTGAAAAAGAACTTAAATTCGTCATATGATCAAGGTCTGTAGTCGTATAAGCTTTTCCAAATCCTTTGGAGTAAAGAGCAAAAACTTCTATCCGGTCTGAAATTACATAACCTCCTCCCCCGTTCAAAACGTAATCAAACTGAGTCGACTTATATTCTCTCTCTTTATTATTTTTTACATAATCCAATGTCCAGACTACATATTCAAGTTTTCCGCCTCCAAGCAGAAAGAATCTGCTTTTCTCAAAATTGCTGTTGAGGTATTTTTTCAGGTGCAGACCTCCGGCATATGTCACAAACTTAAATTCGCTATTGTTGGGGTTTTTAACCGGTAAGGACACTTCAAAAAATGGCTGCAGGTATAAGGTACTTGAGTCAAAGTAAAATATTTCTGAGAGGGCTACATCTACAGAAAGTGTTGCAGTATATTTATTCACCCATTGACTGCTTTTCTCCTCCTTATTGGAAAGAGAACCTCCACTATAATTGAGCCCCAGGTTCCATTTGACAAACTGTGACCGCCTGTCACTGTAATTCTGGGAGAAGACATGTCCCGAAAACATCATAACGGAACTAAGACATAAAACTTTTTTCAGCATATTAAATTATTTTTCTCTTTTCAAGCCCTATCGACAGAAAAGAATGTATTTTGTATTTTTAGGGAAACAGGTTAGCTGCTGCAGCTGTTTTATTTGGGGCCTTGCCAATAAAAATTTCTGAAATACAGAATATTAATGGTAAGACAAAACTTTATGATGATAATTGATATGGGAACAAGAGAATGATACAATCATCAAATTTTGATCTATCAGTTAAAACGAATTGTAAGGGATATATTGACCCTCCTATGGAGATTAATTTTTTCGGAAATGGTGAACGGCTCTACCGTTGTTTTTCATCACAGATCTTATAAAAACTCTTTGGGACAATACATTATACTGACTAAGACAAGTCCCAAAGAGATAACCATATAACATCGTATTGTAAAAGAGCTCTTATTATCAGTGGGTCAAAATTAGGTCTATGTACCTGGAAAATCAACTAAAAGGATGTCACTATTCGCGAATAATGACAGCCTAAGTATTTGTTGATCTTGTCCACAGAATGACACTTTTTCTTATAAAACGGGAATGCGTAGAAATATTACAAAAACAGCACTAAGATTAAATCCTCCCGACCATTTTTAATGTTGTGAAAATGAGATCATCATTATGATTCGGTACCTATTGCCCGCGATCACGCTGAATCCGCAGATATTATACTATCCTTTACATTCTAGTTTATCTCAGAAAAAGTAATATTGATTGATCTGTTTCCGAGCTCCCATTTCGAATCGGTAATATTACGAACAGCTTCAGCCCAGATTTTATCTCCCGGTTCCAGAATCATGACAAAACTACTGCTAAGTGGAAGCGGGGCTCCAGACCCCGATGCTGTAGCTCCGGATGAACCGATCTGAGTCCCGCCATGAATAATAAGTAATGCTGATCCAAACTGAATGACATTCTCCATCCTCAGAGCAGTGGCAATCGTATACACCCCCTTTTTAACCACGGTAAATTCGTCGCCCGAACTGTTCCAAATCCCAATGGAAGAATCTGTTCCTATATTGACCTTGGGAAAAGAAAGTTTTTGATAGACTCCCTCCGTTATAATGACACCAGGCACAGGAGCCCCACTTCCATTAAAAGCAGTCACCATGAGCGGTGCTCTTCCCAGATCATTAAAACGCATCCATACCGTACCATTAAAGTAATAATATCCGGTATTCACAACATTACGTGTCTTGGGCGTTGTCTCACCGGAAGACAGCATTTCTGTAATATATACGATGGTCCCTTCCTGATGAGATCCATACAGAGCATCTTTAGCTTTAAGCTCAGATCCTTTCAGCTTCGGAGCAATAAAACCATCTGTTTTTGAGCTGGTACCTGGTTCTGAACTTACTTCAAGAGTAGCATGGGGATCTGGTGTATTAATCCCAATCTGAGAATAGGCTGCCGTTGTAAAAAATAAAAGTGCACTGGCAGATAAAAGTATTTTTTTTTTCAAAATGTGTTATTTTAATAGGTGTTATCAAGGGGAAGAAGGAAAAATAAGATCAAAGATCTTGAGGATAAAAATTCTCCGGTAGGGTAAGGGTAAACAGAGGAAACTCCCGGAGAATAAAAAATAAATACTGACAAGTACAATCTTTTCTCATCATTTGTGTACCGCAAAATTATAATGAAGTTTTGACTGCTGCAATTAAAAGACTGTCACTATTCGCGAATATTAACACCCAAAACAATAGTTTGCATCATTTTGAATGCACTCAATATCTACTATTAATCAACATCTTACAAAACAAAAAAATATATTGTATCCATTTTTTATTCATATGCTCTCACTGGTTATACCTTATGAAAAATATCTCAAAATCCTCATAAAGAATCTCTTCCATCTTTTGACTAATCGATTAACTTTCTATAAAGGACAAATTTTTGTGATCAGAAGCAGCTTTACTAAAAAAGTCTGCCCTGAGAATTGGGCAGACCGAACACAAAAAACAGGGTTGTCTGAAAAACACTCCTAAAAATACTTTACTATGAATTTATTCTTTTTAATATCCTGTTATGTGTTGTGAAATTAAAACCTATTATGCAGCTTTGCAATAAAAAGGCTGTCATAATTCGCGAATAATGACAGCCAAAAATTCCAATAAGATAGAATTTGACAGGACGAAAAATCGCAATTGATCTTTGTCTTATGTCATTCTGAAAGAATCTTTCAATTTGTTTATTTCCTTTTAATTAATTTCAGAAAAAGTAATATTGAGAGACCTCTTTCCAACCGACCAGGCGGAATTATTTCTAAACCCTTCAATCCATATTTTTTCACCTGCATTTAAAACCATAATGGAAGTAATATTGTTTCTTTGCGTGTAAGGTGCGGCAGCACCACCTATTGCTACAGAACTTGAAGAGTCAGAGTCGCTTCCTCCTCTTACGGTTAATGTAGCCCCTCCGGTAGTTGCCACATTCTGATATACCAAAGAAGCTGTGATTGTATAGACGCCTTTTTTGCTGACTGTCATTTCACTTGTCGTACTGTTCCATGTTCCAATCTGGGCATCTGCTGTAATATTCGTAACAGGAAAAGAAAGTTTTTTAGACATTCCCCCAGCAATCATAGCCGGTTCTGCACTGCCCATGCCATTAAAGGCCACTTTGGTAAGAGGAGCAGCACCTACATCATTAAAGCGCATCCATTCTGTACCATTAAAATAATAATATCCCGGCACAGTAACATTTTTTGTTTTCGCAGTGATCGCTGCTGCTGCTAATCCTTCTGTAACGTAAATTACAGCTCCTGTCTGATCTATACCGTATGCTCCGTCCTTAGCCTTCAGTTCAGATCCTTTTAATCTGGGAGGGATGATCCCATCTGCTTTTGTATTATTTCCTGGAGCCGAAGCTACTTCCAGTGTCGCATGAGGAGCTGAAGTTCCTATTCCCACATTGCCTGAACTACTTAAAACCATACCCGGTGCCTTGTCCTTTACAGCAGCAGCATGGAATTGTAAAGCAAGTGAGCTAACACCCAATCCATAGAAATCGGTCCCTGATGCATTATTAAAAACCGCCAGCTTTTTACCGGCAACATCTGTTACGCTACTTCCAGCTGTAGCACCCAGATCAAGCTTATTTTGTGGAGCTGAAGTCCCTATTCCCACCCTGTCATTCGCTGCATCTACTGATAAAGTAGTGCCATCTACTGAGAAGGCATTGGTTTTAGTCCCTGTAAAAGATAATGTCTTGTCTCCCTGAGCTACGGTACGGTCCGAATCGATCGTCCCATTGGCATTGTACATATTCACACTGGCCGGGGCGGTAGTCCATGCTGGTGCTGCTCCTGCTCCATTGGAAGTAAGCACCTGACCTGTGGTTCCTGCGCTGCCTGCTGCGGTTGCACTTCCCCCTACATTCAGTTCACTGGTCACCTGGAAAGATCCGTTCACATGTAATTTTTTTTGCGGAGTAGATGTTCCAGCTCCTAAGTTTCCTGATGGATCAATTCTAAAACGTTCTATATAATTAGCTCCTCTCGAATTCCCAATGTAAAAAGCTTCTTCAGTACCATTTGTTGCTGTTGCTCCTGTTCTTATGCTTCCAATTCCCCAGTTGGCTCCTCCCGAATCTGGGCCGCTATTTGTAAAGCCAATAAGTGATTGATTTCCCACAGCAAGAGCAGAAGTATTTCTTAATGCCAGGTTTACCTCACCATTGGACGCGGGCGCATCAAATAAATTATATCTGTTCCAACTTGAAGCAGTAGCTACCACATGTAATTTAACAGACGGAGTAGCTGTACCAACTCCTACTCTGTCATTGGCAGCATCTACAGAAAAAGTAGCTCCATCTACGGAAAAAGCATTGGTTTTTGTCCCTGTAAAAGTTAAGGTTTTATCCCCCTGAGCTACTGTCCTGTTGTCATTCAAATTACCATCCGTAACATAGATATTCGTATTGGCGGATGCCGGAGTAATGAGTTTTTCCCATACCGTTCCAGTGTAATAATAGTATCCGACCGCGTCAATATTGACTGCATTTCCAGTGGTATCTCCTGTGACAATACCGTTTACATAGATCAGGGTTGATATTGGAATACCTGTCATATTTTGCGCCCTTTCCCTATCGACTCTGGGAATAAGCAGACCGTCAACATTTTTGGAATTCCCCGTTGCATTCTGAGCTGTGATATCAAAAGTTGCGGCGGGAGAAGCAGTATTCATACCGACCTGCGAATAGGCTGACATTGAAAAAAACAGCACTCCTGCTGATAAAATCAATTTTTCTTTTTTCATACTTGTGTTATTTAAAATTCTGATTGCGTTAACAAAACATACGGTCCGTTATTTTCCAGTTAAAAATTCCCATGGAATTGAGAAAACAGATGAAAATATCGTTATTGTAAGGCACAAAATTATATTGAAGTTTTCCGAATACAAAGAAATAAGCTGTCACTATTCGCGAATAATGACAGCCTATGGTAAAAATAAGCTGCTGTTATCCGTCAACAACAACAGCCAAAACACAAATCAAAAAGTATTAATCATAATTTTTTTTAAAATCTCATATTAATCCTCTAAACCATTTTAGCACCATCAATCCATTAATACTTCATGATGAAAAAAAAATCTGCTCTTTTCAGAGCAGATCAGCACAACTATTTAATATGAAATTCTATTTTTCTGTCCAACATTAGTCTCAAAAATCATATCCCTTACTAAATAAAGGCAGATTCTTAATTTAAAGCTTTTCATAAAGATAATTGTGTTACATATAGATTGATTTGATAGCGCAAAACTATTCCATATTCCACAAAATTCAAAAAGATTGGCTGTTACTTTTCGCGAATATTAACAGGTAAAAAACATCCTGCATGAAATCTGATAAGATTAAAAAGAGGAATGATCACCTATTGCTGTACAAACTTCCTTGTCACTTAAGTGAAAGACCTATTTTGAAGTGTTAAGTGTATATAAAATTGGAAGAAGAAAAAGAATACTTTATATTATTATAAAACTTTCCGGGAACTTTGGAATTCCCGGAAAAGTTACACAACAAAATACTAAATATGAAAAAAAATATCATGTAGAATACTATGATATCGTATTTATTCAATTACAGGTCAACTGTAACCCACTATTCATTACCTCTCTACAATAAAAAATCTGTCATAAAAAGTCTGCCTTTTACAGGCAGACTGAACACAAAAAAACAAATGATGTGTCAAAAAACACACTCAAACTATTGTATATATAATACTGGTTTTCAGAACGAAATGCTATTTTTGAGCCTATAACTTTAAATGGCTGGTAAGAACTAACCGAGTTCAGTATCGTTTTACTCAAATAAAAGCCCCCATGATTTTCCATCATTGTGTAAAGCAAAATAATATTGAGGGCTTTTAATGTAAGGTCTCCAAAGTGAATGATCTGCATATCAATTATCTTTCCGGATAATGATCTGTGACAAATGTAGACACTGAACTTTACAACTGCAACGAAAGGTCTGTCACTATTCGCGAATATTAACAGACTATTACAGGATACACAGATTCTATATCTGCAAAAAAAAACATCCCTAAACCGGAAGTTCAGGGATGTTATCTTTTTTTACATCAATCACTATAGTTTGGGGAAACTAAGTGTTTTTTTTAGCTCTTTTCTGAAGCTGTGAGATGAAATCGGAAGGTGAGATATTCATCTGCTTTTTAAATATATTCGCAAACCGGCTGTGGGAAGAATAGCCGCATAATTCTGCCAGATAACTGATCTTGTAGATGCGGAAAGAAGGTTCGGTATATAATTTCTTTGTGATATAATTGATTCTGTTTTGATTGATATAATCACTAAAATCCAAACCTCTGTATTTCCTGATAATATAAGACAGGTATTTTGTATTGGTATGAAGGGAAGAGGCCATTTTAGGTCTTGAGATATTCTGATCCAGATATAGGTCCTGCTGCTCAAAATCTTTAAGACGCCGGACCAGCTCTTCTTCTTTTTCAGCACTCATATTTAATGAGGAATCATCCTCAATATCATTAGCCGGATAATCGGCTACAGCCGAGACCGCAATAGGTTCTGAACGTTCTGTTTCCTGCTGAACTTTTAATTTTTCTATAATCTTTTCAAACTGTAATCTGCTTTTCTTCCTTTGCTGCTTGTAGTACAGAAACAGACCAATGAGAAAAAGAACAAGGAGAACAGACAATGCTATAAAAATATAAGTATAACCCTCAAACCTGCTTTTCTGGGCAAATTCATCTTTGAAATCCTGATCTGCAAGAATGACCATTTCATCTTTTTTGAGAAGGTCTATAGAATCCTTGGTCTGGTTGATGTAAAGCAGACCTTCATGATCTCCAACCGTTCTGTAATACTTCCGAAGGTCATTGATAATAAGATCTGTCACTTCACGATTGTTGTTGGCCAGCGCTATTTTCTGAGCTTTTAAGAAATATTGTTTAGCCTCATCCAGCTGTTTACGTTTTAACGCAAGATTTCCCAAACCTCTGTACAATGTGGCACTTTCCCCGTAATAAGATTTAATTTTGGAGCTTTTCAGATTTTTTTCAGCCAAATGGAAAGCATAATCAGCAGAATCCAGCCGGTTATTCTGGACATAAACCTCTCCCAGCTTAAGCTGTGATCTTCCCAACAGATAGTCTCTGATTGTATTTTTCGGTATAGTTTCCAGATAGGCCTGGTTGCTTTTAATACTTTTTAGAAATCCAATCGTATCCTTATCCTCCATTTTCTGCAATGCTTCTGTTTCAAGCATCATGGCATATGTGTATTTACTTTCCAGCGAACCAGATAGAGATTTACTGGCCACTACTGCTCTTTCAAGAAACTGTTTGCTTGCATCTTTAAGATTTAATTTTAAATATTCCGCTGCAAGCCGCTCATTCGAAAGTGCGATCCAATCGGGCAGCTTTTCTTTTCTTGCAATAGAATCTGCTTTCTTCCAATATTTGATCGATTTACTGGTATTAAGTTTTCGGGAGTAAGCACTTGCAATGACAACCAGTGATTTTACTTTTTGCAGTTCTGATTCTGATTTTGCATACAGCGAGTCTCCCTTTTTAAGCATAATATCCACTCCTTCTTCCCTGAAAGAACGGAAAAAAGCAGCATCAAATGTTTGATCTTTTTTAATTTGAGATCGCAGCGGGAGGCTACACAGTACAATAGAAATTAAAAGGTATAATGGTTTATTAGTCATATATTTTTTAACAAGTTTCAGTCTAAAAAAAATTTAAAATAAAGCTCAGGCAAAACATGTAATAAAAAACAGGCGGCATCAATAAATTACTGTATAAAAGTTTCTCAAATCTGCTTCTTATTAAAAATAGTTTTCTAGTACAAATGTAAGGTTTTAGTCTTTCCATTCATTTTTTTTTCATTCATCAATCCCTAGAATGCATATATTTCTGTATTTTAGAAATTAAGTTAAACACTTTACAAATACCAGACCAAATTGGGTATACCGCAAAGACGATATGACTCCTTTCTATCCACTAAGTTAAAATTATAATACCCTTCTTATTTAGTTAAATAAGTTATTCTAAGAAAAGCAGATCAAGACTTTATAATATAAACCTTTTCCTATTAAAGTTTTTTTTATTTTAGATCAACTGGCCCCTTTTATGACTGTGCAAATTCCAGTCTGAATGCTTTCGGACTTTTGCCCCGCTGAGACTTAAAAAATTTATTAAGATGGCTTTCATCCGTAAATCCAAGCTCATCTGCAATTTCAGTAATCCTTCTGTCGCTGTGCTTCAGCCTATGTTCTATTAAAGTGGTTTTATAATTATTAATGTATGACTGCAGTGTCTCTCCGCTGTGTTTCTTAAAATACTTGCCGAGATAATTCTCTGAAAACCCAAAAGCCTTACTGATGCTTTCTGTCCTGATCAATTCAGGCTCATAGATATGGCTCTGAATATAATTAAGGATGCTGATAATGCGTGATTCGGAGGTTTCGTCTATTTTTTGGGGCAGGTATTTGGCAATATTCCGGGCTACCACCACAATAAGTGTATTGACCAGCTGTGCTGTGATATCGCTATGATAAACATCTCTGTTGACTGCTTCGCGGATCAGTGCCTCTACAATCGGACGGATCAGTGTTTTGTCGCTTTGGTTTTTTAAAATGCAACCCGGTTTATGGTTGGCATTTTCCATAATAAATTCCAGGCGCTGGATATTGTCTTTTGAAATACTGCTGTCCTTTAAATAGATATCACTGAACTTTAAAAAGAAAAATCTTGTTGTTGTATCAATCCAGAACTGACTACAATCCTGCGGGGTGAGCAGAAACATATGATTGGCGCTGTAGGAAAAGCTATGCTTATTGATACAGTGCTGTCCTGTACCTGATAAAATAAATACAAGTTCAAAAAAATTCTTTCTGCTTTCTTTATCAGGAAAAACATCCAAAGTTTCAAAATGAATGCTGTATGGCTGATATAATACTTCACGGTTCATAAAAAATGAGATTGGTTTGATGGCAAAAATATACAAAAAGATGGAAACCATATACCACAAATCCGTCAAAAATCAGTATAATTTTGCTTTATCAAATATAAATTATGATAAAATCGCTGTTAACGATAGCCATGCTGAATCTATTGACTGTGCCCTTTAACGCACAGCAGCATGATGACAAAATCTTTCATTATTCTTCCATGGATGCCATGAGAAACGGAGTATATACCGGTGATATTACGGTGAAGGATGCAAAGCAAAAAGGAAACTTTGGGCTGGGCACTTATAATCTTCTGGATGGTGAGCTGATAGCGCTGGATGGAAATATATACCGTATTGCTTCTGATGGTTCTGTTGAAACAGCAGATTTAAAAAGGCTGATTCCATTTGGCTCATTTACTTTTTTCAAAAAAGAGCAGTCAATTGAACTGCAGGGTGTTCGCAATATTGCTGATCTGCAAAAGAAATTAATTGAACTTCTGCCTTCTCCCAATCGTTTTTATGCTGTAAAAATAGAAGCCTCTTTCCGTAGCATAAGCTTAGGCGGAGCGGAAAAAGTGAATGAGAAAGATACAAGAGGTATTGCTTATTTTATGAAAAGCCGTCCTGTTTATCAAAAAGAGAATGTAAAAGGAACCCTGATAGGTTTTTACAATCCTCCCTATGCAGGAGGTCTGGACCTCACACCGTTTCATTTTCACTTTCTATCAGATGATAAAAGTGTTGGTGGACATTTGATAGAAGGTATTCCTTCGGATCTTAAAATCACCGTTGAGCTTGATGAAAAAAACGCTTATGAAGTCATCTTACCGAACAGTAATGAGGCAGGTTATCAACGCAAATGGAGCTCTTCTGAAGCAAAAGCACAGTATTAATTCAATTATAAAAAATAAATGTTCAACATCATGAATACTAGAAAATCAATCTTTTTGCCATTGGCGATAGTGTCATTGGGTTTTATGTCCGGCCAGCAGAAAGTAATGCAAACCGACTTCAGTAAGGGAACCTGGGAGCAGGTGGGCAATGGGCTGCAACGTCAATGGGTTTCGGGAGCAGAAAGTACTTTTGCATTCTGGAAAATGGATCAAGGAGCTCACGTTCCACCTCATCAGCATCCCAATGAGCAGGTCACTTATATTGCGAAAGGCAGTGTACGAGTTCTGATGAATAATAAAGAACATATTGTAAAAGCCGGAGGAGTCCTGATTATCCCTGCGGGGATTACGCATGAATTCTTCTGTCTGGAAGATGGTACAGAAGATCTGGACTTCTTTACTCCAGTCCGTCAAGACTGGACAAATGGTACAGCGGGGTATCTTCAGCAGCAGGCAAATCCCCTTGAAACAGTAGCACAGTTCAATGATATGAGGCCGGGCAATGTAGCCGTAAGCCGTAATGGCCGTACGTTCGCCACCATTCATCCTTTAGGGTCACCTCAGCAGCAACTTGTAGAAATTGTTAATGGGCAGCCCGTTTCCTTTCCGTCTGCAGGATTACAGAAAAACGGAGGAAAGGCAGGGAACAAAAAGTTTGATACTCCTCTCGGAATAACCGTAGATAAGGAAAACCGTCTGTGGATGATCGATATGGGACTGGAGTTGGGAAAGACCCGTTTATGGTGTTTTGATTTAAAGAAAAATAGGGTTACAGAAAAAATTGATCTGCCCGCTGATATCGCTCCTCAGGGAAGCTTTGTACAGGACGTAGCGATCGATGAAAAAAATGAATGGGCTTATCTTGCAGACATTGCCAATCCCGGTATCATAGCTTTGAACCTGAAAACAAAAAAAGCCAGGAGATTCAGTGGCCACTCATCTCTTCAATCTGAAGATGTCGATATGATCATCGATGGAAAAGTGATCGACTTTGGCGGAAAACCTTCCCGTGTGGCCGTCAACCCTATTACCCTATCCGATGACAGGGAAACCTTATTCTTCGGCTCCATGAATGGTACAACATGGTATAAAGTTCCGGCAAAGCTTTTCAGGGAAAATGCTGATGATATTACCATTGGACATGCGATCCAAAAGTTTGGAAATAAACCGGTGAGTGACGGTGCTGCTACGGATAAACATGGTAATCATTATATAACGAATCCCGGAGGACACAGCATCAGTAAGCTGAATGCAAATGGAGCACTGAGTGACTTCGTTAAGGATGCAAGGTTAAAATGGCCGGATAATGTGGCCGTTTCTGAAGATGGATATCTGTACATATCGGTGAATCAACTGAATACAACTCCTGCATTTTCCGGTGAAGCAGATCAGGGAAAGCCTCCTTACTTTATTTACAGAATCAAACTGTAATAGAAAATATTTCATCAGGCATCTGAAAACCAGATACTTTAAAACAATAATTAATTATAAAATAAAAAGATCATGATCAACGAACCATTTCTGTCAACTGCAATTTTAAAAGCTAAAGAAGGACAAAAAACTGCCTTAAAAAAAGCCTTACTGGACCTGATACCGCCCACCCGAAACGAACCCGGATGTCTGTATTATATTCTTTTCGAAGATAAAAATAAGGAAGGTACATTTTATATGCGTGAGGCCTTTAAAGATAAAGCAGCCTTTGAATATCATATTGAGACCGTTCATTTTAAAAATTTCGCAACACAGATGGATATCCTTCTGAGTGAGCCTATACAATTGGTGGAGATGGTACAGGTTTCGGATATTGAGTAAGACCGTTATGGAACATTTCATATAGGCTTAAAAGTCTATTACCCTACTTTTAAAACAGGCATACACGACGTAAATATCACAATAATCATCTTAAAATCAATTGACTATACATTATTTTTCACATATCAATGAAATGATTATATTTGAATAACTAAAACCTATATCATGAAAAATATGAAATTAAGAATGAAAGCCATGAGTAGCGGATCTTTAAACAGATCAAAACTAAAAAGTATCAACGGCGGAGTGGCTGCAGGGGCGTGCGACAACTGGGGAACTGCTGAATTTTCGACATGTTACAACTGTTGTCTCGGAAACTACCAGAGTCAGACGGATCTTCCGATGGGCCCTGCCCCGTATGAAATCTGCGATACAGTATGTGGTGGAACTCCTGTGGTTATCCATCCTTAGCCGAAATAAATCATACGTTTTATTTTCGATAATATTCTGTTTGTATTTAAAAGCAAAAGATGCTGTTGGAATTAATATAATAAAGACAAATATCATACAATGCTTTTAAAAAATCTATTTTTTGGAATAGTATCTATTATTTCACTGGTTTCGTGTGCGTCAACGGATATGAAACATAGTTCCGGAACGACTCAGCTCCGTGATCCTGTTATTGTAAGGCATGATTTTAAAAAATACTTTGATGACTGTCATACCAATGGGTCTATAGCCATTTATGACAATCAAAAAAATGAATGGATCCTGTCGGATCCCGTTGAGACCGGAAAGCAATCGCTTCCGGCTTCAACATTTAAGGTCATTAACTTATTAATAGCTCTTGAAACTAAAACGATTGCAAGTGAAAACGACATTGTCAGATGGCCGGGAAAAACCGATACTATACAATATGGATACCGACCGGACATTTATCGTGATCTATCTGTAAAAGAGGCTTTTGAACTTTCAGCGGGTTGGGTTTTTGTAGAATTAGCCAAGAAAATAGGAAAAGAAAACTATAAAAAATTCTTAACCGAAAGCGGGTATGGCAATCTTGATCTTTCTGAAACCGATCCGGATTTCTGGAACTTTGGTCATTTTGCGATTTCACCGATTGAACAGGTTGAATTTCTCAGGAATTTTTATAAAGGCCGGCTTCCTTTCTCAAAACGCAATATCGACATTGTAAAAAAGGTTATGATTACAGAAAATAATTCCGATTATACTATTCATTCAAAGACCGGATGGACGAGAGACAGCGGCATCAATACAGGATGGTGGGTTGGCTATCTGGAAAGCCAACATGGCACTTACTTTTTTGCTACTCTCCTTCTTCAGGACAGAAAGGTGAATACCCCCAATTTTGGAAACTGCCGAAAAGAAATCACCAAGTCTGTACTGAAAAATTTAGGTGTCACAAAATAATGTTTTAAAAACTTAACCTGTAAGAGGTAACAGAAAGATCTGCTATGTTTTATTATTGACCGGTTTTCTGCATTTAATCATCAAAAATCTGAAATCCGGCTTTTGAGTACTGACATTGACCTGCTCATCAACTTCAATGAAATCCGTGAAGCCGTACTGATTAAATTCTTCCTGTACGGACTGATCCTCATAAAAGAAAATCTGTCCGCCATTCCCCACTTCGAATGTATCATCAGCAATCTTTCTGCCCTTCCCATAATTTGGTGATTTTTTGGATAAGACTGCAAAGATCATCCAGCCCCCTTCCTCCAGCTGACTATAGCAATCGTGTATCATCTTTTTTCTCTGCGGTGGTGTAAGCAGATGCAGCAGGCCATAACAGAAAACAGACTGATAAGTCCGGCTGTCAAATGGCATTTCGGTAACCGAACCCTGCCTGATGATAAGTTCTTCTCCATACTTTTGGGCAGCCAGACGTATCGCTGTTTCCGATATTTCAATTCCGGTGACTTCTATCCCGTTGTCAATAAACAAGCCCGCATTCCTGCCATATCCTATTCCCGGAATGAGAACATTTTCTACGCCGTTCTGAAGGAAAAAATTCTTTGCGTAGATTGCTGAATTGGCTGGCTCAAAGCCCCACATGGTCTGATGCCGCAGAAAAGCTGAATCCCAAAAATCATGCATCTGTTCAGATGTATTCAAAAGATTATCCGTCAAGATATCATCTGATATAAGGCTGCAAAAAATCTCCAGCTCTTCAAGCTTTTCAATAACAAGATCAGAATCAAACGGTATATTTTCAATCCGGATCAGTTTTTTATCATCCTTGAGATCGAATGTTATGATTGCTTCCGGCAATAGTTTTTTAAGAGCATCTTCAATTTTACCTACCTGTTCTGGATTCAGCGAGTCTGCCTGATAGGTTCTTATGACGTTGCATATTTTAATTCTTCCGAATAATGAGTTAAGCATTTTTTATTTTTTTAATGATTACTTATGATATTATCTTACAAAAAGCTATCGTTAAACTGTTTCGTCCAACGCTTTGGATGTATCTGCCTGTCCGGACGTTTCCGGACCTGCCGTAATGATGTACACAAACAGTAATGCCATAACTGCTGATCCTATCCAGATGGCATCTTTCCATCCCTGTATAAAAGATTCCCTGGCAGCATGAATGAGGAGATCTGATTTTAGCCCAAGTCCGGGAGCAACGGCTAAAGCATTGGCGATTCCTGCTTTTGCGGGTAATGAAACTGCAGAAGGTAAATCTGTAAGATAAGGAGTCATGGCATGACTATAACCTGAAGTTACCAATGCACCTAATAGCGCTACTCCCAAAGCTGATCCAAGTTCTCTGGTAATATCATTAAGTGCAGATGCCACTCCCTGCCTGTCTTGAGGAAGAGCAGAAGTGATGGCTTCTGTAGATGGGGTCATTGACAGTCCCATTCCAAAACCCATCATGAGCATTCCGGGAAAAATCGACCAGTATCCTCCTTCTACGGAAACAAAAACAGCCATCATCGCTGCTCCCGTGCTTCCGAGGATTGCTCCTGCTGCCATTGTCAGACGGCTTCCGAATTGATGCGCAATTTTAGGGGCTAAACCAGAAGCGGCCATCATGAGAACGGCCATCGGCATCATTGCCACGGTTGACCTGAGACCAGACCAGCCCAAAACTGCCTGAAAATAGGGAAACAGAACTACAAAAATCCCCGCCTGTACACCGAAAACAATGATTAATGAAAGTGAACCGCCTGATAAACCACGCTTTTTAAAAAGCCGGATATCAAGGAGAGGAGCTACGTGCTGTTTTTCCCAAAATATAAAAGCAATACTCCCTGCAATGCCTATAACCAATCCTGTAACCGTACCCGGATCTGTCCATCCTTTTCCGGGAACTTCATGCAGGGCGAAAACAAGTCCGATAATGGCAAAAACAGACAGTACAGATCCTACAATATCAAACTTATGTCCGGGTATTTCCTTTGAATTGGGAATAAGACGCCATGTCATTGCAAACGCAACTGCAGCCAAAAGAACAGGAAGTACAAAAAGCCACCGCCATGATCCCCAATCTACTAAAACAGCAGATAAAAACATTCCCAGAATGCCGCCGCCTCCTGCTACAGCAGTCCAGATACCAATCGCTCTGGAGCGTTCTTCATCGGGAAAGGTAGACGTAATAACAGCGAGTGTTACCGGCATAATAAGAGCAGCTCCGATACCGCTCAACAGTCTTGACATAAGCATGACAGCAGGTGAAACTGCCAGACCGGACATCAGGCCTGCTATACCGAAGATCAAAAGGCCTGCAAGTAACACAGGTTTTCTTCCTATCCGGTCACCCACTGCACCTAATGGGAGAAGAAGAGCTGCCAGAGTAAGTGTATAGGTATTGATGATCCACAACACTGTATTCTGTGAAACTTTAAATTCGACGGCGAGTTTTTGCTGGGCTACATTCAGTCCGCTTACTGATGCAACGACTGCCATTAATGCAATACAGACTGTTATTAAGATCAACTGCCTGCTGCGTTTACTGTTATCAGATTTAACTTTAATTTTTACTTCATTTTTCATTCTGTAAAATTATTTATCTTTGCTTTACAATTGAAAGTACTTTCCGTTTGGAAAGCACTTTCCAAAATGAAAGTAACGATGGTAAAAACTGATGATTCAATATTTGAAGACAAGGATTGTTCTAAAGCAATGCTATTGATTAAAGATGCTTTGGAAGCGGTGGAAGGCAGATGGAAACTGTTAATTCTGTATTCTCTTTGTACGGGACCGAAACGGTTTACAGAAATTGCCAAGGAAGTACATGGAATAAGGGATAAAGCTCTTGCCAAAGAATTAAAGATTCTACAGGAGAGTAAGCTTATCAGACGGGATGTTTACGACACCTTCCCTCCCACCGTTGAATATACAATCACGGAGCATGGAGCTTCCCTCAGAAATGTTTTATACGAACTTTTAAGCTGGGGACGTACACACAGAAAAGAAATTTTGGGGTAAGGCTGAAATTGGATTTTGGTTTCCGGATAGTTATTTTTAATTTTAGACTAAAGCCTTTTCTATGTTTATATCATAAGTAAGGGCGGACTAAAGTCCACCCCTATTGAATTTTAAAGCATGATTGAATTGAGCTTCTGTTTTGACAATACCTATTTACAACAGCTGATTATAAACCGGACTTCAGTACTTTCAGCATTTCGGTCTGCTGAATCACGTCATTTTTACTGTTGATCAGATTGTAATTAGCCTGAAGCCAATTGTTTCTTACCACAAAGAAGGTGTAGGCATCCATCAGTCCTTCTTTGTATTTTTCTTCTGATTTCTGAAATGACAGTTTCTGATTTTCAAAATTAGATTCCAGAAGGCTGTATTTTTCCTGAGCATTTAAAAACTGGGTTTTTATAGAATTGATGCTCTGCGTAAGATTATTAATCACCAGTTCTTTTTCGTAATTGGAATTGATGACATTGAGTTTGGCAACTTCTACATTATTTTTAACCTGAAACTTATTGAAGATTGGAATACTAAGTCCAAAAAACACAGATTGGTTTTTATTCTGAGAAAACTGATCCGAAAAACTGATGGCAGAGACATTATCTTTATTCAGAAATTTATTATAAAAAGTGGACCAGCTATAGCTTCCGTTAAGTGTTGGTAAATAAGCGGAACCAGCGAGATTGATATTTTTCTCCTGTACTTTGATTTCCGCAAGGACGGTTTGATAGGCGGGGTTGTTTTCCAGTAATTTTTTGGTAAAATCAGCATTATCAAAATCTTCTTCGGGTAAAGTTTCTTCACTGTCCATTACAAAATCTATAGAATCCTGAGTGACAGCCAAAGCATTGAGAAGGTTAATTTTCGCCAGATCTCTTTGATTTTTTGCAGATACCCACTGTTCCTGTAAGGTTCCTAAGTTGGCTTTTATATCGTAAATATCACTTTTTGAACGGCTTCCGATTTCCGCTTCTTTTTCTGTTCGCTTAATCTGCTCTTCCATCCCTGAAATCTGAGTTTCCAGTACATCGAGCCAGCTTTTGCTGTTTTGATAACTAAAAAAAGCTTGAATCACATTGAGCTTTATTTCATTTTGAGCTTTTTTAAGTTTATAGGTACTTGTTTCTCTATTGAGTTTCGACAGGGAGATATTCACATAATTCTGCCAGTTGAAAAGTTCAACATTGGCTTTTGCAATAAACTGATCATACTGCGTGTTAAGGACTTCTCTCTGATTACTGGATTGATTAATCGATGATCCGAAACTATAGCTGTGATTAATTCCAGCTTCTACAGAGGGTAATAACATTCCTTTTGAGGCTGCAATCTGACGCTCATTTTTCGTTATATTTACTGTTGCCTGCTTTACCAGCGGATGATTGGCAGAAGCATAGTCCAGACACTGTTTGAGGTTCCACGATTGCTGTGCAGGAAATAATCCAACAAAGAATATGAAAATAAAATTTTTCATGTAAAAGATGAATTTAAATAGATTGAAGGAACATAAGAACTCAGAATAAACAGCATTCCCATATCATCTGAGTTCGGGTATGTTCTTATTTTAGTGTTAAGAAATACTATTCATATTTAAGATACTTCACAAGACTTACTTTTGTAGCTTTATAGGCTTTAATACTCACTACAGCGAATGTTAAAATAACAAGGACAACAAGACTTGTAATGAAGGGCCAGACCGGCATATCAATACGGTAAGCAAAATCTTTCAGCCATTCGCTCATCAGATAATAACTGATAGGAATACTGATCAGAACCGCTGTTAATGTAATCCAAAGGAATTGTTTTGTCAGTCCCATGATTAAAATTCCGTCTGAAGCACCCAAAGTTTTTTTAATCGCAACATCTTTCAGTTTCTGCTCAATCATCAAGGAAGACAAAGCAAATAATCCCAGCAAGGCTACCATCAAAACCATGGCATTAAGAATCGTGAAAAGGGTTTGCTGTTTCTGATATTTTTCAAAGGTTTTGGCAAATCTCTGATCGATAAAAAAGTAATCAAATGGGTATCCCGGTTCTACTGAGCCCGACCAGTATTTTTTTATACGCTGCACCGTCCCGTCAATATCATCAGGTTTTATTTTCAGCTGAATATTATAAACATTCATTTTTTTCCAATCTGTTTCTTTATAATGAAAAAAGATAACAGGTTCTATTTTAGATCTTAAACTTCTGATATTGAAATCTTTCACGATTCCTACAATATTGTATTTTATACTGTCGAATCCAGGACGGATTTCATTCTTAAAAGCTTGATCATCACTCCAGCCGAATTTTTTCACAAAAGCCTCATTAACCAGGGCGTTGTGGATTGTGTCTGATGCAAGGTTCGGATCAAGCCAACGTCCTTTTTTCAATTTTACATTCATAAACTGAAGGTAATTGTAATCCATAGATCCGTGCTGAGCCTGGATACTTTTATCCATAAAATCGACATTGGATGTGCTGGATCTGTTGCTTCCGGGAACAATTTCCCCATAAGAAATCTCAGCAACTCCGGGGATCCTACTCATTTCGGTTTTTAATCTTTCGTATTTCAGCCAGGGTTTCGGATTGGAATCTCTGAAATTCACAATCAGTATCTGTTTGCCGCTGTACCCAAGATCTTTGTTCATCATATGCTTCACCTGCTGATTGACGATCAGTCCGCCAATAATGAAGAATGAAGAAATAATCAGCTGCAAAGTCAGGATTCCGTTTCTGAGCCAAATACCGTGTTTGCTTCTTGCAAAATTTCCTTTCAGGGTTTCTATAGCTTTGAAATTGGACAGATACATAGCGGGAATCAATCCTGAAATCACGGTGACCATAATAACCATGACAAAGGAATAAAAGTAAATGTGCCAGTCATCCATTTTCATTTCCTTACCAAAAAATTTATTGAAGCCTGGCAGAAGAATTTCCGTAAGAGCCAGAGAAAGCAAATAAGACGCGATGCAGATCACAAAAGTTTCCAGTAAGAACTGAACAATAAGATTGGATCTGGTGCTTCCAATGGCTTTTCTTACGCCTATTTCTTTGGCTCGCTGAGAAGCCTGTGCGGTTTTCAGATTGATGAAATTAATCGCTGACAGGACAACAATTAAAACAGAAAGGGTAAACAGGATCATGATCGTTTTGAAATCAGGGGTTCCAAACCACGATGCTTTTGCGTGGAGTTTTACCTCATCAAGAGGAGTAAACACGCTGTCTGTAGGACCATACATGTCCAGATACTGCTGCGGTGTCATTCCTTCAGAATCCTTATCCAGTTTTGCACGGTACTCAAAAATATCTTTTAAGAATTTCTGCTGTAAAACTGAAAGGTCTGTTCCTGGTTTAAGCATAAAAAAGCATCCATAATTGAAGTTACCCCAATTCTTTTCATCATTTTTGATTTGCTCTACCGGGTTGATAATAAACTCGGGCTTAATCTGGCTGTTTTCTTTCGGGAGTTCGTAAACGGCAGTGACTACATAATTTTTGCCGTCAAACTTCACACTTTCTCCAGCAACATTGGTCGTACCGAAAAGATTTTTTGCCGCAACAGTTGACAGGGCAATAACACCCTCTCCTTTCAAAGCATTTTTATAGGTTCCGGAAACCAGTTTAAAGGGAAAGAAATTAAAAAAGCTTTCCGTAGCCGTCATTCCTTCCTGCTGATAAAATGTTTTGTACTTGGTCGTCATTTTAAGTCCTATTCCTGATCCGTTGAACAAAACATAATCTTCTACTCCCGGAATTACCTCTTTGGCACGTTTTGCCATGGGAACAGCAATATTGTTTCCATAATCATTTTCTTTCTTATGATAGCTTTGGAAATAATAAATGCTATCCTTTTTTGGGTTCCATTTTTCGAATGATTCTTCATCATTCCAATGCATCAGAATGAGCATGAATCCTGTAAGACCCACTGTAAGACCAAATAAATTGATGGCAGTGGACAGCCAGTTTTTTTTATAATTGATGAACGCTATTTTGAGCCAGTTATTAAGCATGATAGTAGTATTATTAGTGAAGAAAGTACATCTTGATGCACAGGTCAAAAACAGACCTGACATCAAAGAAGCTGAGTTCCACGGTTATTAGTTTTTTACAATATAATTGAGTTAAAAAATGATCTCACTACAGGAGTTGGGCAGCATCTGCTTTTTCGAAGACATCTCTTCTTTGGGAAGCATGCTCTTCACTGAATATCTCGCCGTCTTTCATATTGACAATTCTGGAAGCAAAACCGGCATCGTAAGAAGAGTGGGTCACCATTACGATGGTGGATCCTTCTCTGTGAAGCTCTGCCAACAGGTTCATTACTTCATTTCCGTTGGAACTGTCCAGATTTCCGGTAGGTTCATCGGCAAGAATCAACTGAGGCCTGGTGACCAAAGCTCTGGCTACTGCCGCTCTCTGCTGCTGACCTCCTGAAAGCTGCTGCGGATAGTGCCTGGCACGGTGTCCGATATTGATCTGTTCCATAATTTCCTCTACTCTTTTTTTCCTTTCTGAAGAGGAAATTCCGTTATAAATGAGTGGTAATTCTATATTTTCATACACTGTAAGCTCATCAATCAGATTAAAATTCTGGAATATAAATCCTATATGTTTCTTTCTGATGGCTGATTTCTTTTTTTCTCCTGCCTTTACTGTTTCTATTCCCGTAAATTGGTAAGAACCGGCAGAGGCTTCATCCAGAAGGCCAAGAATGTTAAGGAATGTTGATTTTCCACAACCCGAAGGTCCCATTATTGCTACAAACTCCCCTTCTGTGATATGAAGGCTTACGTTATTCAGCGCATTGGTCTGTACATCTTCTGTTTTATATGTTTTTGAAAGGTTCTGAACATTAATCATTTTAATTCTTATTTAAAGGTGAAGGTTATTTATTTTTTATCTTTAATCTCAAGGATTTCGTATTTTTTGATATCTGAATAATCAGATGTGATCACCGTTTCCCCGCTTTTCAGCCCTGAAACGACTTCGTAATATAAAGGATTTTCACGGCCCAAAACAATGTTTCTTTTTTCTGCCTTATTTCCTTTTACGACAAATATCCATTTTCCGTTGGTATCTTTATAAAAATTCCCTTTAGGAATCATCATACTCTGAGTATCTGCAGAAAGTTTGAGCTTAACGCCAAAGGTCATTCCTATTTTGAGATTCTGGGGTTTTGTATCTGAAAAATTAAGCTCTGCAGAAAACTGTCCGTCTTTTACTTCCGGTAAAATTTTAGTGATGATCACATTATAAGATTTACCATCATTATCCAAACTTCCTTTTATTCCGTTCTGAAGCTTGTTGATGTAATACTCGTCTACTTTCGCCACTAATTTATAGCCATCCATCAAATCTATTTTACCGATACTCTGACCTGTCGTGAGATTCTCTCCTATTGAAACGTTAAATGAAGATAATCTTCCTGAAGCAGGGGCCATAATCAGAAAATTATTTTTGTTGGCATGCAGTATCTGAAGACTTTTTTCCATTTGACTTATAGAAGAATTAACAGCAGACATCTGTGAATTTCTGGATTTTTTTTCATTAAAAGCTCCATTTTCTACAATTGATTTTCTCTGTTTCTGATAGTTAAGATTCTGCAGACTGATATCGTAATCTGTCTTTTTCCCGATTTCTGCATCATAAAGACGTTTTTGGAGATTGAATGACTGTAAAGCCGTGTTGTAATCATTCTGAGACTGCAGTAATTCTTTGTCCTGCGCAAATTCCTGATTTTTAAGTTCAAGAAGGGTGCTTCTCATCTGACTGATCTGCTGCATGATTCCGGTTTCCTGGTTCAGATAATTAAACTCTGTATTGGGGTTGTACACCCGTGCAATGGGCTGCCCTTTCGTCAGCATCTGCCCGTCTTCGGCAAATTTTTCCTTGATTGCCCCTCCTTCGAGAACATTGACCAAAGAGGAATTTAGAGATTGGGTCTGTGCGGTCAGCATCAGCATATCTTCAAATTTTCCACTTGTGACTTCATCCGTCTGAATGTCTTCTACTGAAACATTATACGTGCTTTTCTGTTTGATAAAATACAGACTGAACACGGAACCTGCCCCAATGATGATCAATCCGATCAAAACAATTTTCAATTTAGATTTCTTTTTTACTATTTTCGTATCCATATTTAAGATAACTCGTTTGCTTACAATTAATTACACAATACAAGTGCCAGACATTTATAAAGTTGTAAGTCTTTGAAAATCTGAAATAAAGCTTTATCTTTCTTTTTGAAACTGTTCATTATCGGACACTTTCTGTGCGGATACGGACAGTAAAGCTTTCTTTTTGTTTAATGGGGTTCTCTGTTTAATTAAATTTTAAAATAATCATGCGTAAAAAAGAAGCTCATATTTTGATTGTTGATGATGAAGAAGACATTTTATTTTCTGCCAGGGTTTGGCTTAAAAAATTTTTCACAGAGGTAAGCTGCCTGAGCCATCCTACAAAAATTCTTAAATTTTTAACGGAACATCAAATCGATGCGGTCGTTTTGGACATGAACTTCCGAAAGGGATTTGAAAACGGTCAGGATGGTCTGTATTGGATGAATGAAATAAAGACGCTGGAGCCACAGATTCCTATTATTCTGATGACCGCATATGGAGAAGTAGAGTTGGCTATTGAAGGTTTAAAAAAGGGAGCATCTGATTTTATTCTAAAACCATGGAACAACGAAAAGCTATATGCTTCGGTGAATCTTGCTGTTGATATTTCACGGAAAAATAAAAAGCTGAGCCAGTGGGAAAATATCAATCAGAAAAGCAATCAGTACCAGCTGGAAAGTCATTCACAAAAAATGCAGGAGGTTCTTGAGCAGATCAGAAAGGTATCTCCTACGGATGCCAACATCCTTCTTTTAGGGGAGAACGGAACCGGAAAATATGTTCTGGCAGAATCTATTCATGAACAGTCTGACCGAAAAAATGAGCCTTTTGTGCATATCGATCTGGGAAGTATTTCTGAAAATCTTTTTGAAGCTGAGTTGTTCGGTTATAAAAAAGGAGCCTTTACCGGTGCCCATCAGGATTACGCAGGAAAGATAGAAAACACCCAGAACGGAACAGTTTTTCTGGACGAGATCGGCAATCTTCCTCTTCATCTTCAGACGAAACTGCTCAGTTTAATCCAAAACAAAAAGCTGTCCAGAGTTGGTGAGACAAGGGAAAGGATCCTGGATGTCCGTTTTATTTTTGCGACCAACGAAAATCTGAAAAAAGCGGTGGCAGAAAACCGCTTCAGGCAGGATTTATATTACAGAATCAATACGGTAGAAATTCATATTCCGGCATTGAGGGAAAGACAGGAAGATATAGAGATTCTTGCTGCTTATTTTTTAGACCGATACAAACAGAAATATCACAAACCGGATTTGGAATGGTCTGAAAATTTATTAACTCAGCTCAAAAAATATCCCTGGCCGGGAAATATCCGTGAACTGGATCACTGTATAGAAAGAAGTGTTATTTTATCGAATGACAAAAATCTCCAGCTATTGATTCCCCAGCTGGAAGAAAAAGAAACCAACCTGCCCACCAGCCTCAATATTGAGGAAATGGAAGAAATACTCATCAAAAAAGCCCTGAAAAAACACCAGGGTAATATCTCCACCGCTGCCGAAGATCTGGGACTTTCAAGAGCTGCCCTGTACAGAAGAATGGAAAAATTCGGATTATAACTGACTTTATATTTAGAATCCAATGAGCAAAAATAATTACATATGGCTGATTTATACCGCACTTGCCATCGGTAGTGGCATCATATGCTATCACTTTTTTTTACAGGAAAAATGGATCAATGTGATTCTCTTTTCTGTGCTGCTGCTGATTTTTCTGCTTTTAGCCAATTCTTCTTTTTCCTCTCAGATTACAAAAGCGGATCGGATCATTCAGTCTATTCTTAAAAAAGATTTTTCGTTATTTCCCAAAGACGATGGTTCTGATCTAATGAAAAATAGCGTCCAGCTTTATTATCACAGTAAAGATGAACATCTTTCTTTCTCTTCCTATAAGCTTCTTTATGAAAGTATTCTGGACCAGCTGGATATTGGCCTTATGATTTTGTCCGACACAGAAGAAGAATGGAAAGTCTTTTATGTGAATCCAGTATTTCTTGAAATCCTAGACATTCCAAAATATAATTCATGGAAACTGTACGCTGCAAAAATTCCTGATTTCTATCAAATTATTGAAGCTACCCACTATGAGAGTTCCCAGGAGTTTTTTGACATTTCTATCCGACAGACTACGAAACAGTCTTTTTCTCTGAGAACCAAACAGATCAGGAATGTTCAGCATCATTTTTATATCATCACTCTGGAATCTGTTCAGAAAATTATTGAGCAAAAAGAAAAACTGGCCTGGAATAATCTGATGAAAGTAATTTCTCATGAACTTTTAAATACATTAACTCCGGTTAACAGTCTCATCCAGAATCTGGAATACATCAGCAATCAGGACGTGGTTGATAAAGAGGATCAGGAGGAAATGAAAGAAAGTCTGACAATCATCACTTCAAAATCAAAGCAGCTTCTCAATTTTGTTGATAATTACCGGCAGGTTGCCGAACTGCCAAAGCCGATTCTTAAGCATGTCTCTCTGAAAAAGATCGTAGAATCTGCGATTGACTTTCTTAAGAAGGAGTTTGAAAAAAATCATATTGAGATTGTTTTAGATCTTGAGGAACATTTTGTTTCTGCCGATTTGAAGATGATCGAAAGGAGTCTGATCAATCTCTATCTCAACGCCATATTTGCGGTCTCTGAAAAGGAAAAGAAGATCATCACAACCTCCATAAAATCACATAAGAACAGAGTTATCTTAACTTTATCTGACAATGGTTCGGGCATTACGCATGAAATCAAAGACAAAATATTTCTTCCTTTTTATACTACGAGAAACGGAGGTTCAGGCATTGGCTTAACTCTTTCGAAAAGTATTATGGAAGCCCACGGCGGATATCTTATCTATCGCGCTCTGGAGGAAGGCAGTTCTTTTGAGATGTGGTTTTTAAAATAAGAAGGTATTGTTATCCTGTTCCACAGCTTCCTGATTTTTCTCATCGAACAAGTCAAAGTACTGACGGAAAAAGTGTGGATCTTAGAGTAAAAACAAACCAATATGGTTATGAGTATAAACACTTATTGATTTTATTTACAAAGAAAAAAAAATAAATAACGGTCTGAGGGAGTTACGATTATGGAGTTTCTGGAAGAATGAGTTTAAAAATATACTTTTGCTCCATTCAAAGGATGTCTATTGAGAAAATCTCTCCATCCTATTACAATTTCTTTGAAATCTTTTAATGGCATACTGTTTACATATCCATCACGATCATAAAAGTCTACCGTATTCTTAAACATGATGATGTCTACGGGTGCAGAATCACTTTCGATTTCTAAGTCAGCATCTGCAAGGGCTTCATTAATATCCGGCAGTAATGAATCATTAATTTCTGACACTGACTTCCAACAGATTAAAAAACAGGTAAGGCAGTAATTATTGGTTTCTATGATCTTACAGTTTTTCTTTCCAAAAAATCCGTCCCATTTCATGGTTTTATTTTCTAACTTAACTTCATAGGTATTGACAAGGTTCTGATCCATCACGGGAATTTTATTGTTTTTGTACAGTATGAATAACAATGTTCACCTTAAACCATCAGCTTTTAAGCCAGTTCAGGCATTCAGTAATCTGTCTTTTGCTGACATATACTTCGGTGCTGGTCTCAGGCTCAGGAGAAAGTTTTAATTCTACTTTCTGACTGGAATGCTTGATGATCTCTGCAATCGCATTTTTATTGATGATAAATTTACGGTTCACTTTAAAAAACATCTGGGGATTTAACCTGTGGATGATATCTTTAATGGTATCATCATAAATATAGGTCTGATGATCCATGGTTGTAAGGAAAAGATATTTTCCCGATGCGAAAAAATAAGCGGTGTTATGTTCATCTATCGATTTAAGTTTATTGCCTTCTCTTACCATAAACCGTTTCATGACTTCAGGATCATCTGAGCGTCTTAAGGCAGAAACAGATTTCAATAAAGGTTCGGGATCAAAATTGGATCTGATGGAAATGAATTTTTGCAGTGCTTTATGCAAATCCTCTTCTTCAAAAGGTTTGAGAAGATAATCTATGGTGAAATGCCTGAAAACCCTCATGGCGTATTCATCAAAAGCTGTAATAAAAATGATGGGAGTAAAAAGTTCCACATATTCAAAAATCTCCAGACTCATCCCGTCACCCAAATGAATATCCATAAAGATAAGATCGGCGGTATGATGTTCGAAGAACTCGATGGCCTGTTTTTTTGAACGGAGAATAACAGTCTCTGTAACAGGGACTATGTTTTGTATATCCAATAAATTTTTGAGATAATTAACTGCCAGCAATTCATCTTCTATAATTGCAATTTTCATAACATTGCAAAAATACAAAAAAACCGCTAAAACGATTAAGTTCTAGCGGTTTCAGGGGGTGTTAATATGAAATGTTATAAATTGGGATTATTCTTCTTCGCACTCATTGGAAATTCTATGGTGTATCTCACATCATTCTGCTGAAGAATATATTCTGTTCCGTTTACAATATGGGTTATCTTTTTCTGGTTGGCTCTTCTCAAATCAAACCAACGTTGTCCCTCCGCTGCAAATTCTCTGAATCTTTCGTCTAATATAAAATTCATAAATTCTGCGGCACTCATTGAACTGAGGGTATTTTGAACTGTATTGTAGCCTTCCGGAGTATATCTGTTTTCTGCTACTTTGAGTATTGCAGCTTTAGCTTCACTCAACCTGTTCAGTTTTAATAAGGCTTCAGATTTTATAAAGTACATCTCTGCTGTTCTGAAAGACACCTTAAAATCAGAATGTCCTTTTTTAATGATTTTGTATTGATTGTTATTTTTTTCAAAATAAATTCCAAACCTTTTATCTGTACTGTTATTATATTTTGAAATCAATTCCGGAGATGCAAAGGTTAAATTATTCTGTACAGTTCCGTTAAATACATTTTCCAGAGCCAGGATAGATTCTACCGAACCATAATGGTTGGGGGCTACATTGGTTGTATTCAGATTGCTTAGATCTCCTTTTACAGCCAATACCTGTTCTGAATAGTTTAGAGCCTTATTCCATTCGCCCTGATAGAGAGCTGTTCTTGCCTGAAGTGCTTTCAATGCTACCTTTGAGAATCTGTAATTGATTCCTAATGGCTGCTTCTCCTCTACCATAAACCCTTCTGCCTTTTCCATATCTGAATGAATCTGGTTATATACCTCCTGCACACTTGAAGGCTTCAGCACCTGCTCAAGATCAATTTCCAAACTGATAGGTACACCTCTGTCGGTAGATGCAGTAGCACTGTTGTATGGTTTCCCATATAAGTTGACCAAATCAAAGTACACATAGGCACGTAATGCGTATGCTTCACCAAGGATCTGCATTTTTTCGGGAGAATCTGCCATAGTCTTACTTCCCTCATTGATGATCTGATTCAGATAGAAATTTATCAAATAAAAGTTGACCCACGGAAACTCCATCGTCTTCGGATCGTTATTGACATCCTGCCACATCGCAATTTCACGATAAACATTAAATTCATTTGTGTTTTCATCTAAATTGACCTCATCTGTACGAAGTGCCAATAAAGATCTATGCTCTGGATATTTTGCATAGGCTGATGTAAGTACTTTGCGGTAATCCTCAACACTTACCGGAATAACTTTTCCTTCAGGCTGAATATCCAGAAAACGATCGCATCCGATACTGGAAAAGCTTAATGCTGCTATCGCAATGAATGTTGTAATTTTTCTCATTTTTTTCAATTTTTAAAAAGAAACATTAAATCCTACTGTCACAGACTTGGTAATTGGTTGTGCATAAATATTACCATAGGTTTCCGGATCAAAATATCCTTTGTACCCGTTACTGAATACAAACAGATTACGTCCCTCAACGCTAAGCCTCAGACTGCTGATTCCCATAGGATTGGTAAACTCCTTAGGAAGTGTGTATCCTAAACGGATGCTGCTGATTCTTACGTAGCTGATCTCTTTAGCCCAGATATCAAGTAGATTGTATGTATTATAGTCATTACTGGCAAACCACTTATTAGCCATCCAACCTGGATTGGTATTCATATCAGGACTTGTAATTCCAGGAAGTGAATTTCCTGCCTGGTAGATATCTCTAGTATAATTTCTACCACGGTCCAGATCCATTCCTCGGTAGGAAGGAGTTCTCATTACGGTTTGCTTCAAATTGAAGGTCGCAGAAACAGTCAGGTCAAAATTATGTACTTTAAATGTGTTGATAATACCTCCTGTAAATTTGGGATCCTTGTCACCCACATAGGTAAAAAGGTTTCTCATCTCTTCTGTTGAATATTTTGTCTGTACAAACATACCGGGAAGAAAGTCTCCATATACATCATACAGATTAAAGAACTCTTCGGCCTTTACCTTTTCATTTCCTTTCCAGAACATTGGATTTCCATTTTCATCCAATCCGGCAGTTTTCAGAGCAAAAATAGCATTTACAGGCAGCCCCTCTCTAGAAGGAACCTGAGAATTTCCACGGGGCTGTTCACTAAGGACCTTGCTTTTGTTATGGGCAAAATTAATAGTGGTTGACCATTTGAAATTCTGTTTGTCAATGTTTCTGGTGGATAATGCCAATTCAAAACCTTTATTCGACAGACTTCCCCAATTCACCATCATATATTCAAACCCTGTTTCCAGTGGAGTCTCTTTCATACTGATCATGTCTGTCCCTTTTCTGTCATAAACATCAGCGGTAAAGTTGATCCTGTTTTGGAATAATCCTAAATCAACTCCAAAGTTAATGTTGGTTGTTTTTTCCCAACGAAGTTTATCGTTTGGAGGGCTGATCACACTGATCACACTTTCTTTTACGCCTGGAAGAATCGTAGCATCATTGTATTCCCCAATAAAGAATGGTGAAGTATTACGGTCTATATTTCCCTGTAAACCGTAGGAAGCTCTTAATCTAAGGTTAGAAATAGCCTTAAGATCCTGCATAAAATTTTCTTTCGTTACCAACCATGAACCTGAAACAGCCCATATCGGCAGGTATTTATATTTCTTATTCACCCCAAATAAATTGGTTCCATCATATCTTACACTTCCAAAAAAGGTGTACTTCTGATCGAAGGTATAAGAAGCTGTAGCAAACATGGAAGCGTATGCATTTTCTACGGGAGGAGCTTCACGATAGGTCTCAAATCTTTTGTTTGCAGCATCATTAGAACTCGGAAACATGATTGGAGTAGATGTTCTTGTCGCTTTATTATACCCAAAACCTTTGGTAATAGTTGTATTATCCTCAGTTTTACGGATTTCTGTTCCAGCCATTAAATCAATTTCATGTCTCGAATTTATTTTTGTGCTGTAACTTCCCTGTAACTTCCAGTTATACTGAAAAAAGTTATTATCCCAATCCTGTTTTACCCCACCGGCAGGTAAAAAATAACGGTAGGTCCCATCTTTATAATAACGGGTTGCTTCTCTCATCTTTCTTGTAAAATAAGTATTCTGATCAGCATACTTCTCTGTTTTATTGGTATCGTACTGGAGGCCCAACTGTGAAGTAAATTTCAGATTTTTTGACACTTTATACTCAAGATCGAAAATTGCCTTTAAGGAATGGTTTTTCAGTGTATAGCTTGTATTTTCTCTTTCTTCCAAGAAATTAAACGGAACATACTGGTCTGCAAAACCGTCAATATCTGCGTCATATCTGTAACTTCCGTCTTCGTTGAACGGTTTCAGATAAGGATTAACGTTTCTTGAATAATTGATAGGGCTAGCCGCTGCATCAGCATCTGTAACAAACGATTCTCTTTCACTTTGAGTTCCAAAAACAGAGACTCCCGCACTCAGTTTATCGCTTATTTTATAATTGTTTTTTAAAGTCAGGTTAAACCGTTTGAAACCTGTTCCTATTGTTGTTCCTTCTTCATCATAATACCCTAGCGAGAAATAATAATCTGAGCGGTCGCTTCCTCCTGAAATGCTCATTCCATATTGATTGTTGATCGCGTTTCTGTACAGCAGTTTCCCCCAGTCTGTATCATTAGTTCTTAAAGCATCTAACTGCTGACGGGTAAATGAGTTCAGTGCGCCTAATCCTCCGTTTCTGAAAGTGTCCAGCTGTCCGTTTTGCGTTAAAATCCGCATCACCTCACCTTTGTCGGCACGGTAGGTTAAATCTGCACGGCTCGCAAGCATTAATTCCAGATCCACTTTTTCAGCAGCATTCAGTAGGTTAAGTTTGCTAAAATCCGGGCGGGAAGTCACGAAAGTATCTGCTGAGAAATTAATTCTCATGCTTCCTCTTTTCCCTTTTTTTGTGGTAATAGAGATCACTCCGTTAGCTGCTCTGGCTCCATAGATTGCAGTAGCCGCAGCATCTTTTAAAATGGTGATATCTTCAATATCATTAGGATTTAGACCTGCGATAGAAAAATTCTGCAGCTGGTCTATATTGTCTTTGTCACTGAAATTTGGAACGTCATTTCCTTCCAAAGGAAGCCCATCAACAACCCATAATGGATCCTGAGTACCGGAAAGAGAAGCCGTCCCTCTGATTCTTATCTTCGCAGGTCCTCCCGGAGATCCTGTTTGAGGGGTTACGACAACCCCGGCTACCTGCCCCGAAAGCATTTGGTCTACACTGGCAACCCCGGCCTGGTTGATATTATCCATTTTCACCGTTGAAACGGCAGACGTCTGTTTACGTTTTTCAATCTTCTGATATCCGGTGATAATTACCTCCTGGATTTTATTTTTGTCTGAAACCTCAGGAATCAGTCTTACCGTATAATTGGTCTGCCCTTCACTGATCTGGATCACTCTGGACTCATAGCCCGGATAACTTACCAGTACAGACTTGGTATCTGCAGGAATTTCCAGTATAAATTTTCCGTTACTGTCGGTTACTGTCCCTACAGATACACTTTCAATAATTCCTACCAGATCGGTTTTTGTAGAAACAGACTGGGTTTCTATCTTTACAGATGCCCCGGAAATCACTGTCGTTGTGTTTCCATCTTCGATTTTTCCGGTAATGGTTTTCTTTTCCTGGGCCAATGCAACCTGAGCCGCTAAAAGAGGTAAAAGTATTAGAGTTTTTTTCATAGCTGATTATTTATTTAAAGCCTCTTTTATTCGGATGATCAAGTCTGCATAATGAGCCCTGGAAGCTTCATCTCCTTTATTCTTACTTTTATTTAATAAGTTCAATATTTTCTGTAGTTCTGCTCTTTTGTAAGTGGTAACTTCAGATACCCTTTTCATGGATGAATAGTTGATATTCCTAAGTGAGCTATCCCCTTCATGGAAATTGCAGATCATCGGAATGTTCAGGGTATTGTCTACCTTTAAAGCTTTGACTGCCGTTTTCTCGAATAATTTATTCACTGAAACGATCAGCGCATCGACATAGTTTTTCTGAGTCATCTTTTCAAGCATGGTCAGGCTTCCCCTTTTATTGAAAATAGCCCCACGAACCTGTTCAAATAAATTCTCAACGGTGTAGATCTCTTCTTTCGAACCTGACACCTCATGTTTTAATTCATTCTCCATCATTCTAAGCAGACGGTCATCCATAAACAGAGAATACAGATTACCATACTGCATCCCTCTTGCCAGATTATAAGGAGTCTGCTCGAATGGTCCCATCGGTGAATTTTTTACCGGATAGGTTTTTTCTGTGATGGGGTTAAAAAACAGCCATTCCGGAAGATTGATCGAATTTTTAATGAGATAATCCACCGCTCTTTTCTGAATTTCAGCAGGCACCGCCTCGTACGCTTTTTTCTTACTGCCAAAGACTGTATTATCCAAATAGATTCCTCCTACATTAGCCATCACATGACCCGTATAAAGATCCCACTGCCCTATGGCCCCCAAATATAGTTTCCCTGCATCGGTATATGTTTTACCGTCTTCATAAGTCCACTTCAGAAGGTTGTCTACAACAATTCTTAAGTTTTTCATTCCATATTCGCTGGCCTTCATCGCATCGTCTCCCAAATCTTCAGACTGTGAACGCGGATCGATGGTTTCCAGGTAGCTCTGCTGTTCTCCATAGAAATACATAGGATCATCCTGATGTTTTTCTATTAAATTCCTCAAAGCCTTTTTTTCGGTTATGGCATCAGGATACCAGCGATACCCCCATTCAATAGCGTATTTATCATAGATTCCAATCTTTGGAGTGATCGCGGTAACGCCATCTTCCGGCTGAGCTACGTAATTGTAACGTGCATAATCCATAATGGAAGGCGCCGTTCCACCCATTCTATCTGTAAACTCTTTCGAACGAAGAGATTCTACAGGAAATGCGAAAGAAGATCCCATATTATGCTTCAGTCCGAAAGTATGTCCTACTTCATGAGAGGATACAAACCTAATGGCCTCCCCCATATGCTCGTCGCTGAATACATTTCCTCTGGCTTTAGGGTCGATAGGACCTGTCTGAATTCTCATCCATTCCTGAAGGGAAGTCATTACGTTATGCCACCAGATAATATCAGATTCAATGATTTCACCACTTCTCGGATCGACCACTGAAGGTCCCATCGCATTCGATTTCGGTGAAGCTACATACGTAATCACTGAATATCTTACGTCATCAATATCAAAGTCTTTATCATTTTCATCAGGCATTTTTGCAATCACTGCATTTTTAAAACCTGCCTTTTCAAAAGCAGCCTGCCAGTCGAAAACTCCTGCTATGATTTTTTCACGCCACTGTATCGGCGTTGCAGGATCTATATAATAAACAATCGGTTTCTTCGGTTCTACCAATTCCCCTCTTGCATATTTCTCTTTATCTTCATCTTTGGGTTCAAGACGCCATCTGGTAATGAACTGTTTTTCGTCCATTTTCTGCTGGCGGTCGTTGAATGTCCAGTGTTTTTCACCAAAAAAACCTACTCTTGAGTCTCCTACCCTTGGCTCCATCGGCACTTTGGAGAGCAGTACAAGATTTGTAGTTACCCCAAGTGTTACCGGCAGATCCACTCCACCTTCATTCACTGAAGTCGTCAGCTGAGATTTCACCACAAGATTCTGAGGAAATGTCTTTACCCCCTCGATATAGGAAAGGTTTGATTTTACGGATCCTCCGAGACCTACATTGGCCAAAACATCATTAAAACTTTTCTGATTACCGTCAAAAATCTTATTGACTTTAATGGCTACCGCTGTAGAATCATTATTCTGAGCTTCAATGTCAAAAACCTCGATCACAGATTCTGAGAAATTGTCTTTAACAGATCTTGTAATCACATCATTTTTTGGGGATGATACCTGTGGAACCACGGTTTTAACCCATATCTTTTTTGCTACTGCATCACGGTGAAAAGAAATGACCTTATTTTCATAATTCATTCCTTTGTTCAGTCCCGCCTCATTCACCTGCATCGGTACCTGGGACAGTTTATTGACAACGAGGAACTGACGTCCCATCAAACTGTCGGGGATTTCGAAATAAACATCGGTCTTCACCTGAATCGTATTAAAAAGTCCTTTTTTGTAAGTTCCTTTTTTAACAAGATCTTCGATTTTCTTTGTTTTTTTGGACGAAACATCTGTTTTATCCGTTTTTTCTTTATCCGTCTTTAAAGTATCTTTTTTCTGTGCAAGTGCCATTGGCGAAGCCATAGCCATTCCTAAGTACAGTGCAAGTCTGTAGTTCTTCATTAAAATAGTCCGATTCATTCCAAATTATTAGATATCTCAGTTTCAGCTCACAAAACTATAGGTAAAGAAATAATATAAACATTATTAGGGAGTGAAAGGCAGTATTTCGAGAGTGAATGGATTTCATTTTTTATTCTAATAATGGTAAAAAACATATGAAATATTCACTATCTACAGAAATATTAACAGAATTATTTTTAAAATAATCATAAACTTGGTTCAAATAGTCAAGTCCGAACTTCTCACCCTGAACTGCTTCATCCGTTTTCGGCTGCCATGTATTTTTCACCGTAATTCCATTCTCTTCAACAGTAATACTAATTTCCAAAGGATGGTCTATCGTCGCTATATTGTGCTTAATGGCATTTTCTGTTACCATCTGAAGCGATAAGTATGGAATCTTTTTTTCTAAACTTTCCGTATTGTTGATAATCAGAGTAAAGCTCAGTTCTTCATCAAACCTGCTTTTAAGAAGCTCCATATACTGCTGAATAAAACTGATTTCCTGCGCAACAGGGACAATATTTTCTTTTGGAGGAACAATAAGATACCGGTATATCTTAGACAAATTCATGGTAAACTTCCGGGCATTTTCTTTGTTGATGCCGATCAGCATATACAGAGAATTCAGAGAATTGAAAAGAAAATGCGGATTGATGTTATTTTTAAGCTGCTGAAGCTGGTTAAGAGCTTCGGCCTTATGCATCTTTTCGTTTTCTATAAGCAGTAAGTTTTTATCAGACTGAATCTTTTCTTTCTCCTTATACGCGCTATTGGTAAATCTGTAAAATAAAATAAAGACCGTCACAATCAGAAACAAAGCTGCCAGAAAAATATAGACGGTATACGTCTTTGTTCTGTTGACACTTTCATCAATCAGGAAATTGACATGATTCACGACTGCATACCCTTCAAAATTATCCGTCTTGAGAGGTTTTACAAATCGGGTTACTTCAACATTAAGATACTCAGAAATGGTACTTCCTTCTGTATATCCTAATTGGGTGGTACTGCATACAGTATCCTTTGGTTTAATATTGGTGAAATCAAATATGTTTTTTCCTATATATTTTTTTTCGGGATGGGTGATACAGATGCCTTCTTTCGTAAAAACATAGGCATAATTATTAGGGGTTTTATCAACATTGATAAAGTACTGATGGAGATCATCAAGACTTACTGCTGAACCATAATACAGAATATCTTTTCTGGGCAGCACAATAGAATCATAGCTTACCCAGTACGTGCTGTCTTTACGCGTAATCAAAAGATCACTGAAATGTCCGGATCCGTTGTTTTTTATTTTCACATATCCGTTTTCCCTTCCCTTTTTTCTGAATACATCAGACAGCAGACTGTTGTTTTCTGATTTTCCGGATGTGGCATTATAATACGAATACCAACTGTAAGGCAGCAGATTGCGCTTCCGGTTGATATCATTTAAGACGGCAGAATATTCCCTGTAGTTCTTGAGGCCGTCTTTTTGGATCAGCGCACGAAGCAGATACTGGTAGTCTTCTATATTTCTGAATTCTTTTTCTACCGTTTCATATTTACGGACAAAGGTTTTCCGGGCAAATTCTTCGTTGTTCCTACGGCTGTCACGGGTAATCAGAATACTCAGAACGGCAAATGCAGCTGCCGCAATTAAACAGGCTGAAAGAACAGCTATATAAATATATTTCTGAGATAATACGTGTTTAAAATTAATCGTCAATTTTTTATTCTTATTTCTTTGCTAAAAAAAGTCCGGTAAACCGGATTTTTTTCATAAAGCAATGGCGAAGATACATATTTTTCTACGCAAAGACCCTGTCACAATATGGGGACGTATTTGGGTATCTGCAACTTACCTCCGGAAAGCCTTTACTGCAAAATGATTCGGGTGAAATAAAAATTTTGATTTTAAACATGAGTATACCAATCTCTTAACAGATTGCTCCTTAATAGTGAGCCATTGAAAATGAAGATAAAATTCAGCCTATCACGTTTGATGAAAGCAAAACTTTTTTCGGATAAAAAAAATTGCAACTTCTTCTACAGAAAGTTGCAATTTTTCAGAGTAATCCTTTTTTCAGACTCCTCCATTCGTGGACAGTATCAAATATTAACTGTTAAGATAACGTTCTGCAGGCTTCCCACTTTGTGATCCCTGGAATAATTGAATGCGGGCATTTTCATAATTATCAATTAGATTCTGATCGTTTACTGATGGATGCGTTGTCAGTTCTCCCTGATCTAATCCCGCAAGAATAGCATCAACACAATCTTCAGTGGTCATAATGGTCGACTGTTCCAATGCGGATAAAGGAACTCCGCCAACTTCCCATATTTCTGTAGCTGTGGTCGCGGGATTCACCAGCTGGACATGAATGTTCGTTCCTTGTACTTCTTCCTGCAAACCTTTGGTATATTGCACTACAAAACCTTTTGTCCCGCTGTAAACAGCACTGATGGGTAATGTGTAAAATCCAAGTACTGAAGCTATATTGATCAGGACACCTTCATTTTTTGTGATAAAACGAGGTAAAACAGCACTTGATAAAAGCATCAATGCGGTGACGTTCACATTGACCATTTCTTTTTGTTTCTCTACAGGTGTTGCTGCTACTGAAGAAAGTGTGGAAGTACCTGCATTATTGATGAGCAGCGTTATACTGTCATCTTTTCTTAAATCTTCTGCAACTTTTTCCAGATCAGTCTCCAAACCTAAATCTGCAACGAGGTTGGTTACTTTCACGCCATATTGGCTTTCCAGCTTTTCGGCAATCACATCCAATCTCTCCTTACGGCGTGCCACCAATTTTAAATCATATCCACGTTTTGCCAATCTTTCAGCAAATACTTCACCTAAACCGGAAGATGCGCCTGTTACCACTGCAGTTCCCATTGTTTTGTTTTGTTCCATTTGAAAAATATTAAATTGTTTTTTTAAGGTTTACAGATAAATCAAAATGTAAACCGACCTGTTTACTCTTTGCAAATGTAAACTAAATAGTTTACATTTGCAAAGGAAATTTTCACTCATGAAAAAAAAAACAGATCAGACTTCAAGCTCTCAGAAAAGAGATGAAATGATTAAAAGTGCATACGACATTTTTTACAGAAATGGTTTTCATGCTACCGGTGTGGATGCAATCATCGAAGGCACAGGAATATCCAAAAGAACACTCTACAAACACTTTATATCAAAAGAAGGGTTGATTATTGCTGCCCTCAATTACTACCATCAGATCACCTATAAAGCCATCACTGATTATATAGAACAGTCACCATCAAAAAAACCAATAGATAAAGCTTTAAGAATTTTTGACTTTCTTACAGAACGCGTGGATGCCGGTAATGTGGATGGTTGTTTTGCCATGAACGCCAAAACAGAATATGCTCATAAGGCTAAAGAAATTGAAGCTGCCTGCGATATACATGTGAATACACTTCAGCAACTCATTGAGCGGTATCTGGTTCAGGGAAATATTGCCGAGAGCCGGTCGCTGGCTACCCAGATTATTATGCTTTTTGAGGGTGCCATTCTACGCAGTAAAGCAACAGAGAATTCCTCGCCGGTTAAACTGGCCAAGTCAGCTGCAAAAGTAATTTGTAACGCGTAGTACGGATCGTGTCTCATCACATGTACTTTATATTCTTGAGATCCGCTTGAGAAAGCTGAGGAGAATCCAGTATAATATAAACTTACACAATAGCTTTCTCATACAACGTTTTTTACTTATTTTTACCTGATAATATATAAATGATTTATGAGAAAAATCGTACTTGCCGGAGTCTTGGCTTTTGGAGGATTTCTAACGGCCAATGCACAGTGCAAAAGTGTATCCACACTTACGGAAAACTTTGATACCTGGAAAGATATTGACAAATGCTGGACTGCTCAGTCCGGAAAAGCAATGCTTTATGCGAATGACAAAAAAATTATATTTTATTCGATGAACAGCCCGGGAGAAAATATGTATTTAGTTACGCCAAAAATTAAAGCAGGAACTTATACTCTTTCTTTTGATATTTCCGACAACGGAGGAGAAACGACACTGGAACTTTTCTCAATACCTAATGCTTCTGATGCAAAATCCTATGTTTCAATAGCTAAACCTTCAAAGATTACAAAGGACAAAAAGACATTTAACATTTCTTTACAAAAAGATTCAAGTCTGGGTCTGAAAGTCATGCTGAATGGTGTTCATCAGGCCGTTTATCTGGATAACCTCTCTTTGAAGCCGAAAAAATAAACCCGTTAGAACAAACTAATAGTTATAGAATTAGAAATTTTAGTGATTTGAGATAAAAACAAATGTCCTTAATGGCAAGAACTGTTTTTAAAGATCTTGACACCATTTATAAACACCTGTTAATCAAACAATATTCATTCGAAAAATTTCGATATCTCTTACTCTCCGAAGTCTCAAGACTTTGGAGATTTTTATGCTTCTTCAATTTTATAAATAAATCTATTCAAATACAGGAAGCTCAATATCATCTTTAGTAACATCTTTTTCTTTACTACTCAACAGTTTGCCTATCATTTTGACAGGACGACTTGCTAAAAGAGCTGCAGCCTTATTCACTATAGTAACTCCAAGTTTTGATTTCGGATGAGCTAGCCAGGGAACACCCGGAGGCAGCTTCTGAACTTTTTCCACAAAGGGGCGCATCCGTTTTTCATATGCAGCAAATGCATCTTCATGTTTATCATGACGGTAAAGTTCACCAGCCAATAAATAGGCTCCCACCATAGCCAGTGTAGTCCCCATACCTGTTAAAGGAGTCGGGCAATAAGCTGCATCGCCAATCATACCAGTCCGGCCATCGAACCATCTTGGTGCCTTAACCTGACTGATTCCATCGAAATAAACTTCATTGTTATCATCGATTTCTTTCATTAAACGATCTTCTTCCCATCCGGCACCCGAGAGTTTATCCTTGAGAACTTTTTTTTGTTCGCTATCAGATTGGCTGAGAAACTTTTCATCATCCGAAAGAAAGCTGAAAGAAGCTCTTATGGTACCATGATTGTCAGGGCGCAGGACCATAACCCGTGATCCCTGTGCTGTATACCAGCGTGCCCATTGAGTATCCCTTTCAATCCTTGGTATCGTATACCAGGCATTATAAAGCCCCACAAATTTTAATTCCGGTTCATTACCAAAAATGATCTTTCTCGTTGTAGACCGAACTCCGTCCGCAGCAATCAGTAAGTGGAACCACTCGCTATGGTTATCACTGAATGTGACCTCAACTTTATCGGAATCCTGATGTATTGCTGTAATATACTTACCGAAAACATATTTTACGTCATTTTTTGTGCAATCATATAAGATATTAACCAAATCGCCTCTGAGGATTTCGGCTTCACTCGTAAAACTGTCATTACCTTCCGCGGGAAATTCGGCCTCAACCTCATTATTACGGTTGACGAATTGTAAACCTAGCTCCCCTGTATTGGCGGCAAGTATTTCTTTCTCAATTCCCATCATTCTTACTACAGCGCGACCGGCTCGTCTGACATCGAGGTTCTGACCACCCAATCTCAATGATTTGGAACGCTCCACAATCGTCACTTCAAAGCCATATTTAGCCAGCCAAAACCCGAGGGTTGGACCAGCAATGCTTACACCGGATATGAGTACTTTCTTTTTACTATTCATTTCGTTTTTATACTAAATTCTCAATTGGTAAAATGTGCTCCGTTAATTTTTTATAAGACATTTATATGTCCTTTTTTAATTCTCTTGCTTTTTGGGAAAGCTCCTCCAAACTCAGGCCCTTATAGTTTATAAATAGGTCATTATGATGATAATCCAGTTTTTGTAAAAGGAACGACAGGGAGCTAATTTCTGTCGAATTTAGATTCCCTACCACGACACTCCCTACCAACCCCATCTTAGGCAATAATTCGGACAATTCCTTCTTACCTTTTGGTGTGATAGCCACCATTATGCTTCGTTTATCATTTGGATTGTCAAATTCACGAATTAATCCCTGCTTCAGCAGACGCTTGATCACTTCAACACCTGAGGTTTTTTCCATAATCAGTTTATTGATCAGTTCAGTTTTCGTAAGAAAGGGATAGGTCATCAGGACAATTAGAAACGAAAATTCATCTAAAGTATTGATATTACTTTCCTTTAAAGCTTTTTTAAAATATATTACTGCGTACCGATAAATAAAAACCAACATCCTGGCTATTTCAGTGTTCTGATCCTGATTATCACGCACCCATTCTTCTTCGCCTCCCGCCAATTCTCTGGTATTCGGAGGCTGATGAATCTGGCCTGCATTTAAAAACCCCAAAAAGTCAGTCATATTATAATCTTTATCTCCCTGGTACTGGTTCTCGAATTCATATAGGTGATCGATAAGTTGTTTCAACACTTCTTTTGTGGCCATAAATTAAAATGTTTACGTCGTAAATTTACAAATAAAAATACGAATACATTCAAATTATTGCACAAATTAAATCTCAAATAGGTTATACTATAAAAACTTATAGCCATAAGTTGGTGCTGATTCGATATTGTTTTCCTTTATTATTTTTATATTTCGAATCCTATCATTTTCCGGGCTGTTATTTATGAAAAGATTAGATAATTAAATGTCAAAAAATCTCGCTAAATTAACCTGTTAATTACCACCCCTATGAAGAATCTTCAAGAAATTACGTTGCCTGCCCTTTCAGATACCGATTTACCAATGGCTTATCCTTCAGAAGGAAAACAATTACCTGAAACAGGGGTTGTTTTGGCTGCAGATGTGGGCGGGACCAAGACAGAACTTGCGCTTTTCCAGATCAAAAACAGAAAATTGGTTTCCATCAAAAGTGAACGGTACGCAACTACAGATCACCATTCATTTGTGAAGGCAATCCGCCAATTCCACGGAGATAAAACTTCTGCTATTGACTGTGCCTGTTTAGGGGTAGCCGGTGCGGTAGATGGTGACAAGGTTCAGGGAGTAAATTTCACCTGGGAAATAGACGCTAAAAAATTAGAAGCTGATTTGGACATAAAGAGTGTCTTGCTTATTAATGACCTCCAGGCCAACGCTTACGGTTTGTCTGCACTTAAAGATTCAGATTTTGAAACTATTTCCAAAGGTGAGAAAAGTGAAGGCAATGCTGTGGTCATTTCACCGGGAACAGGCCTTGGGGAAGCAGGAATGTATTGGGATGGCTCATACTTCCATCCCTATGCTACAGAAGGTGGTCATTCTAATTTTGCACCGGGTACTGAACTGGATCTGGAACTATGGACGTTTTTACATAAGAAATTTAAACATGTAAGCTGGGAAAGAGTCATTTCCGGGCAGGGCATCAACAATATATATGAATTCCTACGAAGCTACAGAGGCGGGAAAGAGCCTGACTGGCTCACAAAGCAGTTAAAAAGTGACAGTCCCTCCAAAGCGATATCTTCCGCAGCTATAGAAAAAAAAGATTCAGTGTGTGTTGAAACCATGCAGCTGTTTTTAAAATATCTGGCTGTGGAATGCAGCCAACTTGCCCTGAAAGCAAAAGCTACCAGTGGAATTTATATTGGTGGAGGAATTACCCCTAAAATTCTCAGTTTGATTGATAAAAAGGAATTCTTCAAAAATTTTATTACCGTCGGACGAATGGAACATTTGCTAAAAACCACTCCCATTAAAGTAGTTCTTAATGATAAAACAGCTTTAATGGGAGCGGCCTATTATGCGGCAATGGGCATTCAGAAATGATAAGAATTATACCTTTCGCCAGTTTTTATACGCATTGATTAATCCGTTGGTAGAAGCATCGTGAGAATCTATTTTATCATTATTGTCCAGCTCCGGGAGTACATTAGTGGCTAATTGTTTCCCGAGTTCCACCCCCCATTGGTCAAAACTGAAAATGTTCCAGATAACCCCCTGCACAAAGATTTTATGTTCATAAAGTGCAGTAAGCGCTCCTAATGAAAATGGAGTAATCTCTTTCAGTAAAAAAGAGTTGGTCGGCTTATTTCCGGTAAAAACTTTAAACGGAATTAATTTTTCCATTTCTGATTTTTCCATTCCTGTATCTTTCAGCTCGGCAGCAACCTGCTCAGCATTTTTTCCGTTCATCAAAGCTTCTGTTTGGGCTATAAAATTCGAAACCAATATTTTGTGGTGATCGCCCACAGGATTATGACTGATTGCCGGTGCAATAAAATCACATGGAATCAAATGAGTGCCCTGGTGGACCAATTGATAAAATGCATGCTGTCCATTGGTCCCGGGTTCGCCCCAAACAATAGGTCCGGTACTGTAGGTGACATCATTTCCATTTCGGTCGGTATGTTTTCCGTTGCTCTCCATATTTCCCTGTTGAAAATAGGCCGGAAAACGGTGCATATACTGGTCATAAGGAAATATAGCTTCTGTTTCTGAACCGAAAAAATTGGTGTACCACAACCCTACCAAAGCCATAATCACGGGAATATTTTCTTTAAAATCTGTCGTTCTAAAATGATGATCAGTTGACTCAGCCCCTTTCAGTAATTCTTCAAAATGATCATACCCTATCGTGAGTGCAATGGAAAGACCAATACTGCTCCAAAGACTGTACCGGCCGCCTACCCAATCCCAAAAAACGAACATATTTTCGGGATCAATTCCAAATTTTTTCACACCTTCCCCATTCGTTGAAAGTGCTACAAAATGTTTAGCCACAAATTGTTCATCTTTAGCAGATTTCAGAAACCAGTCCCGCGCGGTTTGTGCATTGGTCATCGTTTCCTGTGTGGTGAAAGTCTTTGAGGCTATGGTAAAAAGTGTTTCTTCGGGATCTAAATTTTTTAAAATTTCCACGATTTGAGTCCCATCTACATTGGAAACAAAATAAGCCTGAATTCCCTCAATCCAATAAGGTTTTAGTGCTTCAGTAACCATCACCGGGCCCAAATCACTTCCTCCTATCCCAATATTGACAATATTCTTAATTTTTTTCCCGGAATAGCCTTTCCATTCTCCACTATGAATTTTTTCACAAAAGGCCTTCATCTTCTGGCGGGTTTCGCGAACTTCCGGCATTATATCTTCGCCATCAATATTCATGGGCTGGCCAGAGAAATTTCGCAACGCCATATGCATGACGGCACGATGTTCTGTTCCATTGATTTTTTCTCCGTCAAAAATCGATTTCACCGCATTTTTCACCTGACAATCTTCGGCCAGCTGCTGCAGTTTTTCCAGCGTTTGGTCTGTGATGATGTTTTTGGAATAATCAAAAAGAATCTCATTAAACTGTATCGACATTTTTTCAAATCTTTTGGGATCTTTTTTAAAAAGATCTTTAATCTGAACGGTTTTCATTTCAGCATGATGTGCCAGCAATGCTTTCCAGGCTGCTGTTTGTGTTGGGTTTATGGTAGGAAACATTTTTTTACTTTTTTATTAATATTTTACGTTCTAAGAACATGTATTGAGGTTAAGGAAAAATCTAGAAAATCAGGAGCTTGTTTTAAACCAATTAAAAATTTAAACCTCCTCTGCGTTTTCTTATTTTTTGTCAGGAAGATTGATCCAGTGAAAACCATCTTTTGCAATGAGTGCTTCTGCGTTTTCAGGACCCCATGAGTTGGCGGGATAATTCGGGAAGTTGTTCATTTTATTATTTTCCCAATAATCAAGAACCGGCATGACCACTTCCCAGGCTGCTTCTACCTGATCTGCGCGCATAAATAAGGTCTGATCTCCTGAAATAACATCCAGCAAAAGGGTCTCATAGGCTTCCGGAGCATCTATTTTTGTTTTTGCGGAATAGTCAAATACCATATCTACCGTATTCAAATTCATTTCAAGACCCGGTATTTTGCTTTCGAGCTGGAATCTAATCGCCATATCGGGTTGAATACTGATGATCAGTCTGTTCTGTTTCAGGAAATTTTGCTTTCCATTATTGAACATATTATGGGGAACTTCCCGAAACTGGATGATAATATGTGAAGCCGATTTAAAAAGCCTTTTGCCTGTGCGCAGATAAAAAGGAACCCCCTGCCAGCGCCAGTTATCGATATTAAATTTCATCGCAGCATAGGTTTCAGTGTTAGAATCCGGGGCTACATCAACTTCTTCACGATAACCGGAAACTTCTTTTCCTTCTACCCAACCCGGACCATACTGCCCTCTTACGGCAACCGTATCTATCGTTCCCGGTACAATTTTCCGTATCGCTTTCAGAACATCTACTTTCCGGTCACGTACAAGATCGGCATCAAAGTTTACTGGCGGTTCCATGGCGATGATGCACAATAATTGCAGCAGGTGGTTCTGAATCATATCCCGCAAGATTCCGGAATGGTCAAAATAACCTCCCCTGTCTTCCACTCCGATTTGTTCGGTAACGGAAATCTGTACATGTTCAATATGGGTACGGTTCCAAAGTGGCTCCATAATGGTATTGGCAAAACGAAAAGCCATTACATTCTGAACGACCTCTTTTCCCAAATAATGGTCTATTCTGTAGATTTGCTTTTCATCAAAAATCGTCAGTAACTTTGCGTTTAAAGCCTTTGCAGATTCGAGATCCCTGCCAAATGGCTTCTCAATAATGATGCGCGTGGTTTCTTTATTGTTGTCTAATTTACTTTTTGAAATGTTCTCTGCGATGGTACAGAATAAATCCGGTGAAACAGCGCAGTAATACAATATTGAAGGGTCCTGCTTCCATTCGGTTGCCAACTTATTAATTTTCTGATCAAACTCATTATAAGAGGCGACATCTTTGATATCTGATGCCTGATAAGAAATATTGGCGGAAAACTTAGCCCATTCGTCTTTCTTAGCCTTACCTGTCCTAGAAAATTCATTGATCCCGGCCAATAGGGAATCCCTGTATTTTTCGTCGGTGAACTCGGTCCTTGAAGTCCCGATTATAGCAAATTTTTCAGGTAAGCGGTTTTCAAGAAAAAGATTGTAAAGAGCCGGAATAATTTTCCGTTTAGCTAAATCTCCGTTACCTCCGAAAATAATTAAAACTGTGGGATTTACTTTTATATTTGATGTGTTTGCCATTGTTTAATTTTTATAAATTTCTGATTAAAAAAACAGTTTAACTTTTACGATCTTCCGTCCATTCGGTGTGAAAAACACCTTCCCTGCCCTTCAGTTCGTAAGTATGCGAACCAAAGTAATCCCGTTGTGCCTGGATAAGGTTGGTCGGCATATTTTCACTCCGGAAATCATCGAAATAACTTAATGCCGCAGAAAATGCAGGTACAGAAATTCCATGGGTTACCGCATCAGAAACAATGGTACGGATACCCGGAATGGTTTTGGCAACTTTACCCGCAACAGCTTCATCCAAAAGTAAATGCTGTAACTTCGGATTTCTGTTAAAGGCCGCATAAATATCTTCCAAAAACTGGGATCGGATAATGCATCCTCCACGCCAGATCTTTGCAATGAGATCTAAATTCAGATTGTACTTCAATTCTTCATTCCCCTGATAGAGTAAGTGCATTCCCTGAGCGTAAGCGGAAACCATAGCAAAATAAAAAGCATCCTCCAGCTTATCCAAATAATCACTTTCATTTTTTTGTTGATGCATTTCGGTTACATCGGGATATATTTTCGAAGCCTGAGTTCGTACATCTTTTAGACTTGAAAGATCACGCATGGAAACAGCAATGTCAATGATTGGTGTGGGAAGGTGTAAATCCATGGCTGCCTGAGAAGTCCATTTACCCGTTCCTTTAGCTTTAGCCTCATCTCTGATACTGTCCAGTAAAAGATGATCTTCCCCTTCATTTTTGTACGTGAAGATATCTGTGGTAATTTCTAACAGATAGGATTGTAAATGACCTTCGTTCCATTTTTTATACACCTGATAGATCTGATCATTCTTCATTTGAAGACCTTTCTTCATGATTTCATAGGATTCAGAGATGAGCTGCATGATCGCATACTCAATTCCGTTGTGCACCATTTTTACAAAATGACCCGCAGAACGATCTCCCATAAAGCCAACGGTAGGTTCACCATTAACATGAGCTGCAATTTTTTTCAGAATAGGCTTAATGATTTCGTACGCTTCCCTGTCGCCGCCGGGCATCATACTTGGACCTCTTCGTGCACCTTCTTCACCTCCTGAAACGCCCATTCCCACAAAATGAAGGCCTTTACCTTCCAGCTCTTTATACCTCCTTTCGGTATCTGTATAATGTGAATTTCCTCCATCAATGATGATATCGCCCTTATCCAAAACAGCCAGCAATTCTTTAATCACACTGTCTACTATTTCACCGGCAGGAACTAACATCATGACAACCTTCGGGCTTGTAAGACTGTCTGTAAATTCCTTTATATTGGAATACCCATGAATATTTTCATTATTTAAATTATTCAGGGTGGTTACTTTATCTGCACTATTGTCGTATCCGGCACAGTGATAACCGTGGTCAGCGATATTTTGCAAAAGGTTGGAACCCATCGTCCCGAGACCTATCATTCCGAATGCATTCTGACTTTTATTTTCTTGTTTCATCTGTAGATTTTTATTGTTTTTTAAGGCCCTAGGATTATCGCCAATTCTCTCCTGTATTTATATTGGTCAAATCATAGCGATATCATCCTATTATTTACGTATAAAATTTTCGAGAATATGTTGAGTTGTTTCAAAATCTGTATGAAGAATACTATTGATTCCCATATTTCCAGCGGCATCGACTAACATTGGCCGGTCGTCAAAATAAAGACATTCATCGGGTTTCACCTGGGTGATATCCATGGCCATCTTAAAAATTCGGGGATCGGGTTTTCGGACACCTAAATAACATGATGAGAAAAAGCCATCAAAAACTTGGTGTAAGTTAAAGGTCTGAATCCGGTATTCATTCAGGTCTAGGTTTTCGTTACTGAGTGCAAATACAGGCAGGTCAGTTTGTTTTTTCCATTTTTTGACCCATTCCAGGAGATGTGGTAATTCTGTGGACTGAGAAAAAATAAATTCCTTAAACTGTTCTTTCGTAAAGTCACGGGGGGTGTGAAATAGAACGGTATTTAAATATTGATCGAAAGAAACGCTTCCTATCTCAAAAACATTGTAGATGAAATTGTGCAGAATATTCATTTCTTTAAAGTCGAAATTAAAAATTTCCGCAGCCTTCTCCCTTGAATTGTAATCCCAGCCATTGGTAAGCAATACTCCGCCAATATCCATAAAGATTACTTTTATTTTCGATGCATTAAATTCAGTCATTGTTTATTCTTTTTTGCGTTTTTTATCATGAATGCTTTTAAGCAATTGCTCGTAGGCCTTGTTAAATTTCTCTATCCCTTCATCTTCAAGCTTTTGCGTGATTTTGTCAATATCAATTCCTTTATTGCTAAGTTCTTCCATTGTTTTACCAGCATCCTCTACATGGGCCGTCAGTGTTTCAGCCACTTTTCCATGATCGCGAAACGCATCAATCGTTTCTAAAGGGAGTGTATTGACGGTATCATTTCCGATAATACTTTCCACATAGAGTACATCACTGAGTGAGGGATCTTTTGCTCCGGTACTCGCGTAAAGCACCCTTTGTTTCTGCGCTCCCTTTTCTTCCAGTTTTTTAAAACGGTCACCAGAAATCATTTCAAGATAGATCTGGTATGCCATTTTTGCGGAAGCAATAGCTGTTTTTCCTTTCAGATCTGCTGCATCTTTTTCTTTCAGCATAGGATCTACCATCACATCAATACGGCTGAGAAAGAAGCTGGCAACGGAAGAGACATTATTGATCGGATTGCCTTCTTTTAGCCTGTCTTCGAGCCCGCCCATAAAAGCTTCTGTAACTTCTTTATAACGGGGAAGCCCAAAAAGCAGTGTGACGTTAATATTAATGCCTTCGCGAAGGCATTCACGTATTGCAATAAGACCTTCTTGAGTTCCCGGAATTTTGATCATGACATTTTTACGGTTTACTCTTTTCCACAGCTCTCTTGCCTGCTCAATAGTTCCGTCTGTATCACGAGCCAGAAAAGGCGACACTTCCAGACTCACAAAACCATCCGTCCCATTCGTTTTCTCATATACCGGTTTAAAAATATCAGCAGCTTTCTGAATGTCAGAAATGGCCATATCAAAAAAGATAGCGGCATTATCTTCTTCAGTCTTTGAAAGTCTGATGATATCTTCATCATAGTCTGAACTTCCGCTGATGGCCTTTTCAAAAATGGCAGGATTAGAAGTTAAGCCCCGCAGATCATCCTGATCAATCAGATTTTGAAGCTTACCGGATCTCATGATTTCACGGTCCAGCAAATCGAGCCAAATGCTTTGTTTAAACGCTCTTATTTTATTTAATGGATTCATTTTTCTTATTTTAAAAAAGATTATATTTTGAAAGATTGGAAAAGCATCTCCCTATGGATGGTCTTCCAGATTCTGAATTTTTTTGAGGCGTCTCAGATGTCTTTCTGCTCCTATAAACCTGGCATTAAGAAAAGCCAAAACCAGTTCTTCTGCACTTGCATAGCCCGTCACACGGCCGCCAAGACAGATTAAATTCATATCATCATCTTCAACGCCCTGGTGTGCTGAGAAATAATCTGTAATTAAGCACGCTCTTACCTTGGGAACTTTATTAGCTGCAATACATGCACCTACACCGCTTCCGCAAATAGCAATCCCGCGAAAGACGGTACCTTCAGCTACATCCTTTGCAAGTGGAATCACATAATCAGGAAAATCATCGGAACTGTTCAGTTCCATTGCGCCATAATCTACCGGTTCAAATTGATTTTCAATTAAAAAAGACTTTATTCTTTCTTTGAGTTCAAAACCGCCATGATCTGCACAAATCCCTATTTTTTTTTGTACTATTGACATTCTTCTTTTTATTTAATTGAGAAATGATTTTGTAGGAGAAAAGGATATTTAAATTCGTAAAAAATTCTATTCCCTTTTCAAAAACAGATCCTTCGCTCTTTTTACCACATTTTCTACACTGAATCCGTATTCTTTCATGACTTCTTCTGCCGGTGCAGATTCTCCAAATCTGTCGATTCCGATCACATCACCATCGTCCGTTGTATACTTCATCCAGCCCACAGATGAACCTGCTTCCACCGCCAGTCTTTTTCTAATTTTCTTTGGTAAAACCTGTTCTTTATAAGCAGCAGTTTGTTGATCAAATAAATTCCAACATGGCATACTTACAACACGAGCCTTAATGTTGCTTTTCTTTAACTCTTCCTGGGCTTCAAGGATCAAATGAACTTCTGATCCGGTGGCAATGAGAATAAGATCCGGTTCTCCTTCTGAATCTGAAAGAATATAAGCGCCTTTCTCAAGGTTTTTCGCGGTCTCATATTTCTTTTGATCGATAACCGGAATTTCCTGGCGGGTTAGTACAATGGCGACGGGTCCATCTTTATGTTCAATGGCTACGCGCCAGGCCTGTGCGGTTTCGTTGGCATCTGCCGGTCGAATGACGGTCATATTGGGAACAGTTCGCAACCCAATCAGCTGTTCTACAGGCTGATGGGTGGTTCCGTCTTCGCCAAGAGCAATACTGTCGTGGGTAAAAACCATAATCTGACGTATTTTCATGATGGCAGCCAGTCTAAGTGGCGGACGCATATAATCTGAAAATATTAAAAAGGTGGCACCATACGGAATCAGATAATTGCTGAGAGCCATTCCGTTGAGAATTGATCCCATGGCGTGTTCACGGATTCCAAAATGAAAATTACGACCGTCCCGATCTTTCGCTGAAAAGGATTTGTACCCATCAAGAACGGTATCTGTAGAAGGTGATAAATCTGCTGAACCACCAATCAACTGAGGTAAATATTCTGCAATCGCATTCAGCGTTTTACCTGAAGCTTTACGGGTGGCCATCTCCTCACCAGGTTCAAATACAGGAAGTTTTTCCTCCCATCCTTCGGGTAATTTACCAGAAGTGATGGATTCATATTCTCTGGCAAGATCAGGATATTTTTTCTTATAATTTTCATAGAGCTCATTCCATTTATCTTCGTTTTCAGAAGATTTTTTGCCTACTTCACGATAAAACGCTGAAACCTCATCGGGAACAACAAAACTTTTATCCGGATCAAATCCGAAATGTTCTTTTACCAAACGTACTTCATCTTTACCTAAGGGTGATCCGTGGGCAGCAGCAGAATTCTGTTTATTGGGACTTCCATAACCGATCTGGCTGCGGATTTTTATAAGTGACGGGCGACCCGTTTCTTTCTGTGCATTCTTAACCGCATTGGACAATGCTTCTACATCATTCATATCAGGAAGATCCTGCACATGCCATCCGTAAGCCTGAAATCTCTTAGAGACATCTTCATCAAAAGCTAAATCAGTATTGCCTTCTATGGTAATATGATTGCTGTCGTAGAAATAAATCATATTACCCAATCCCAGATGCCCGGCGATTGAGGCTGCTTCAGCAGAAACGCCTTCCATCAGATCACCGTCGCTGCAAATCGCATAAATTTTATAGTCGAAAATATTAAAATCGGGTTGGTTATAGCGCTTTGCCATATATTGCTGGGCGATGGCCATTCCTACTCCGTTGGCAAATCCCTGCCCTAAAGGACCAGTTGTCACCTCAATTCCGGGGGTAAGTCCGTATTCCGGATGACCTGCTGTAATGCTGTGTAACTGTCTGAAATTTTCGATGTCTTTGAGGGTAATCTTATAACCGGTCAAATGCAGATAAATGTATTGTAACATGCATGCATGACCACAGGAAAGAATAAACCGGTCTCGGTTTGCCCATTGTGGATTTTGAGGATTGTAATGCATAAACTCAGACCATAATACATGACCTAACGGAGCCAAAGCCATGGGTGTTCCGGGATGTCCTGAATTTGCTTTCTGAACTGCGTCGGCGGCCAGAATTCTTACGGTATCAATACTTTTTTGAGTTAAATTTTTATTTTCCATTTTAATATTTATTTTTTTAACCTATTTTTTATCCTCTTCTCTGAGGAGGACAAAAAACAAATCAAGTGACTGGTATTATTGAGGTTGGCAAACCCACCGGATAAAAGTTAAGTTTTTATTTCGACATGATTGTGGGATCTGCCGGCATTTTTGGACAAAAACTTTATAGAGTAGATTAATATCCTGCTATACGATCAAAGTCCATACCGCATATTTCATTAACCCAATTTTGGAAGGATTTCTAATCGCTGTTACAAGCTGTTGTTCGGTAGTTTGTTTTGCGTTTGGCTCTCTATATTAACTTTCTATGATATTTTGGAGAACAATAATGGGCAGTTTTTTGATAAGATGATTTTTACAAAAATGATCATAAAGAGAAAAATCAGAATGCAGACTTTAGTAATTCTCACGGTGGATCAGCTAAATTTCAAGTGAAAAATCAATGATTATATAGCATCAAAAATCTGACAATATGAATTTATACTACCAACACGATAGCCTTAAAGGACAGAATATTGAAAATATTTAATCCAGAAACTATTTTAAATCTAAAGAAGTGATAAATTGCATTTAAGTATAACAGATTTCTTTGGTTTAAAGGAAAACTGACAGACCAACAATACTCATGCAAGAAGATATATGACAGAAATGAAAAACACCTACTTAATTTACGGAGTTAGTAAAGGACTTGGAAAAGCAATTTTAAAGTTTTTGCCTGATAAAAATGATAAAGTTTTTGGAATATCCCGAACTAAACCTTCTTACCCGGAAGCAACGGACAACAATAATGTATGGATACAAGCCGATTTATCTAATTCCAAACAGGCGGTTGCCACCATTAAGGATGTTATAGGCGCAGAAAAAATTGATTATTTAATTTATAATGTTGGGATCTGGGAAAAAACCGCATTCACATCAGACTACGACTTTGAACAGTTAGATGATCATGAAATAGAAGAAATAATCAGCACAAATATTACCTCTTCCATTTTATCAATTAAATCATTATTACCCAACCTCAGATTATCAAAGAATGGAAAGATCATTATTATTGGTTCAACATTAGGTCTTGAGAACCACAATAAAAAAGAAGTGGTTTTTTCAGTGACCAAATTTGCAGTCCGGGGAATTATTCATTCTTTAAGAACGTATTTGAGAGAACATAGTATAGGAGTAACTGCCATTAACCTGGGAGATTTGGCTACGGAGTACGAATATGAAGAAGGTATAGAGATTGTCAAGGAAAAACATAAAGGGGAATTAATCCCTCTCGCTGACGTCATTCATGCATTGAAATTTGTTATAAACACGTCAAATGCTGCTTGTGTAAAAGAAATTAATATGCCATCAATGAAAGATCTCGATCTGTAAAAAAGAGTTTGATGAGCTAACTACTGGTGAGGTAGAAGATTTTGTAAAAATATACTAATGCTTGATTTAAGCTTTATATTATATTTTCTCAGCTGTAATAAAAGTTTTTAAAATACTTTTAGCTTTAAATCCGGATATTTTAAAATCAAAAGATCCAAAGTTTGAGAGGTTTCCTTAACGAAGTAACTCGATAATGGTGCAAAGCCTCTTTGTATCCCACTTTTATACTTTCTCCAATCATTAAAATAATGCCTGAAGATGCCTGTTAAATATTTGATATAGAAAAATATGGAATATGGTTTTGCGAGAATATAAAAATCTGAATGATCATTCAACGTCAACCGAATGGTGGTTATTCTCCATTTAGAGATAATAGAATCAGGGTAGATGTTTTCAGTTTTTATTTTAATGATTTGGGAAGGTTGGATTTCGACACCGTTGAATAGGATTTTGTCTGTCAGGACCAACCTGTTAAGTTTTGTTCCAAACTTTCGAAAAATAATAGCGGTATCAATTAGCCAGGTTATGATAAGGATTATTCCTCCAAGCCCCAGAAAGGCCTGCACTTTATCAGTAGAGAAAATTCCGCATAGTATTCCACAAAATACAGCCATCGGAAAAACAGTATACCATAACCTATCGAAATAATTTCCACTGATTCTCATCATATTACTATTTCCGGTTTATTTCACATAATTTTTCAGGTAGAATGAATCCTTCCCATCTTCTTTCTCCTTTTCATCTACAAAATTTTTATACGTGTATTTTTTTCCTTTATGTTCCGGCTTGTTTTTCTCCTGAAGGTAATCTCCGTAGTATTGAAAACCTCCTGAAATAAAATAATTGCTCAGTTGCTTATCTCCCTGAGCTACAACATACAAATTACATGATTTGAATTTTTCATTATTGTATATTCCTGTATTGTTGGTCTCAAACAGATACAGCTTACTGCCATTATTCCATACCCTGTACGAAAATTTCGAATTTCGATAGTAAAAATCGGTTTTCCCCATTTTCTTTTCCAGTAGTTTCTCGAATCCCTCTGCTTTTGGGCTTGTTTTTATTTCCACCATGTAGGCATCCACCTGATTGGTTGTCCTGTTCTCATAAAAAGAGACATAACTTGTGGATAATATGGAGGTATCTTGCCTGTTAAGGGTTCCCGCAAAAGAAAATCCAGAGAATTTCAGCAAATCAGAATTGGTACTGTTGTACACAATAATACCTGAGAGATCACTGTTTTTGCGTAGATCATATTTTTTCTCAAGGGACGATACGTCTATTGGAAAGGATAACTGGTTCAGGTCAAAATTATTGGTTTGACAAGACATCATTAACGGAAAAACAATTAACATCAGGATACTTTTCATATTATCTATTTAATTGGTTGCGAAAAGATTATCAGATTACTGTTTACAGTAAAGGGCAGATTCTTTTCTTTCACACTTCTTTATTAAAGTTTTGTGCTTTCGGTTTATCCGGCTAATGGCACACACTATATATTAGCCATCAGGTTCTCAATATAATTCTTTATCAGAAAATTTGAAATCTTGTATTTTGGGCAGGGGTCTTATTACAACTCTTTTTTTTCTTACTTTCAATGCTTTGGCTGAACCTGATATTTCGTCAGTTTCAGTTCTGATTCCTGTAACAAGGTTAAATTTAGTTTCTGTAAATATTGTATTTTCATCAATATACCCTTTGGTTGCATTATTGGTGAGCTTAATTACATTAATTAATTCAAAATTATCATTGTTATATTTGAAGTCATATGTGATGTTTCCACCTTTGATTTCACTCCACATTTTCAAAATTCCTTTTTCAATAAAGAAATCGGGAATTTGATATCCATTAAATTTTCCATGGTTTTCAACGGGATACTGCGGTTCAATGATTTTAGTTGAAGATACGGCCAATGCTAATTTTCCATTGGGTTGAGACAGAAAAATCTGCAGTCTTAATGGTCTCGTTTCGTCTACTGTATCCATTTTTACCGTTATTTTATCTAATTTACCATCATTATTCAAATCTCCATTTTCTTCCCTAACCTGATAAGTATAATTGTCTTCACTTTTAATGCTTTGGGAAAATAAATTCATTGGAACTGAACTTAAAATGAATATAAAGTACAGATAAATATTTTTCATAATTCCATTCATTTTATTTTGTTTTTTAATCGATATCATTTTATTGCGGCAGCAAAGATCTATCTCAGCGATTCCAAATTTCACTTGTTTCCCAATTGACGATATCAATTGTTTTATCAGCTGTTAAATAATGATTTTCGTCTTCCAATGCATCTTCATCCAGTTGATACAGATTATTTTCTAAATCGTTTTTAAATTTTCCTATCAGTTCTGCCGTAGAATTTGCCACTAAGATTCCTGTTTCGTACTCATCATCTATAAAGATTATCTGACCATAAGTTCCCTGGCTGGCTGGGGTAAGATCAATCAGCAAACTGGTATGAGATCCGTCAAAAGCAAATTTTATCCAATCGGTATTATACATGCTGGCGGAGTCAATTTCTTTATCTGCTTTTTTCAAAGGAATATTTTCAGATGCGTAATGTTCTTTTTTGTACCGATATTCTTCAATTATCCTGCTGACAGGGAAGAAATCCATTCCGTAAAACAGGCTTCCAAAATTTTCCTGATCATTTAATCCGTTATGCCATAAATAAAGTTCTTTAAAATCACCGGGCAAATTTTTACCTGTTGCTGTTTCAAGTTCCTTAATTTCATCTTCTGTAGCCGGCTTTTGAAGTGAAAGGTTTAGAATTTTTATCGCGTTTTCCATTAACCATTTTTCTATTATTTAAAAATCCTGTTTCATTGTATTTTTTTATTATTCTTCAGAATAGGCTCTGTAAAAAATTTCAGTGGTTTACCTAATTTTATAAATCATCTTTACTATTTGAAAATAGCTATTCCCGGCAATATGATCCCTCCTGTATAAAAAAAGAAATGCAAAACACCTTTGATACTGGAGGTGCCGGCTAAAAAGCTTTTTATGGGGATTGTACCGGGTCTGCCATAATTTTGATGACAATTAACCTGTGTATTTACCATAAAGTTAACAAGCCCGTAAACAATAGTAAATAAACAAAAACATCCAAGCGTCATTAGTCCTATTTTCAGCCAACTGCCTGCCATGTTATCACCGTACTGTAATTTGGCGTATTGAAACCAAAATTTAAGTGCAAATACAACGGCAACGAACAGCATGGGATACAAAATAAATATTCCTTTGTTGCCCAACTTCCTGTTAAGGTAATAATAGCAAAAAGTAAATATTATGATATAGATTATATAAACTGTAACTTTCATTTGCTTATTTTTGAATTTAGCAGATTATCAGTGTACCACTAACAAGGAATCCACCAATGCATAAAATATAGTTTACCGTTTTTAAGGAAAATATTGATATGCCCATCGTAAAGTTCATAATCACCTTCTCTTAACTGGATCATCTGCAGTTCGCCCTCACCGTAAACGTTCATAATACCTATATTTTCTACTGCATTAGGAAATATTTCTTTAAGCTGAGCAATGGTAGTCGAAGCATTAAATGTTATTCCCTTGTATACCAAAAAATTGTTTTTTGTGAATTTAAATTCGTCAATCGCAACCTTTTCATTTGAGTTTTCGAAACGCGAACCATTTTTATACAAAAATTTATCAGCGTCAATATTTTCAAAAACATAGGAGCATGGTTCTTCCCGGCTCATTAATTGAGTACTATCCGGCTCTCCAAAGTTCTTCTTAAAATCGTTTAACGAGAAAAATCTTTTTACCTTACCATTAAAAAGCATCAGATCAGCATCAAAAATTTCAATGCTGTTCGGTTGGTTTTTATCAGGTGGTGGCGTTTCGGCTAAAGGGCTTTGTGAAGTGCTGTCAGATTCATTTTTAGCCTGAACCGATTCAGCTGCCTTCCCTTTGCTATTATTCCGGACTTTATCTTCACCATTTTTGCAGGCGGTGAGGGCTGAAAATAAAAAATAGAGAAACAGTATTTTCTTCATCTTATGAATTTTAAAGTTTACCGGGTCTGACCAACTTTTTTGAGCTCGATATAAAGGTTATCAAGCAACAGCTGCTGTTGGGCATCTTCTTTAAAATAACGCTGAAAGTTTACACTGCAATCCGAAATATCAACAATGTTTTTTGTATCAAAGGTCCAGTCATTCTGGTTTTTGACTAAAACCCCTAAATCACCACCACAACTTTCCCATATTTCGGAAAACTTAGTTTTTTTGCCATCATTTAACTGGCTAAAATCTGCATAAACCGAAAATCCCTTCATTTCAGGATTGAAAAACTTTATAATCATATAGACAGGCACGCCACCCCAATCGATCGTTTTTCCCTTGGGCAGCTCTATATTGGTAAGCTTTTTTTCATTCATAATCCTGTCCTGCTGTCCTTTTTTAAAAAGCTGTTCCTCATATGTCAGCTTTGTTCCTTTAGGCAGTACTATTTTTTTAACTATTACAGGCTCGGTTGTAATGAAATAAGGATAATCCGGTCCTCTCCCTCCTGTCGGATTTCCCATACCTCTCAAGCCATTAAGCAGAAGGAAGTACCCTATCACTAATGCAACTACAAATGTTAAAATTCCTATGATAATGTAATATTTTCGTCTCATAAAATTCTTTTTTATATGAATGGCCTGGTTATATTTTTATAAAATAATTCAATTACATTATCCTGGATAAAAATTTCTTCATGAAATTTGTTTTCACCGTATAAAAGGTAGAATTTCGTTGTATGGTTTTCCTGAGATAATGCCATATAAAGAAACCAAAAATAAAACAGCTGTAACGATTAAAAAAAGAGGCTTGTATCTGAATACCATTCCCTTCTTTTGGGTATACTTATAATTAATGAATGTGCCTATTAAAAAAAGCCCCGTAAATAAGAGTATAAAATAATTTATCTGCATATAATTATATTAAATTTAGTCATTTCTTATCAGGTTTTTTCAAAATGTACTACTATTTGAATCTTAAACCGGAATAAATACGTGGCTTAATAAAGTCTATTTTATATTGAATTATCTATTAACAAAGTACAATCTTTAAACAAGTTCATTTATTTTAATTTATATTTTTCCAATTCTTTAAGTTCTTTTTCAACTTTTGTGTTCCATATTTTTTGTCTTGGATTTTTATGGGTTAAAAATTTACCATTGGAAAAGATTATTTTATCATCAATCTCTTTATCAAACAATTGAGAATAATTTCTGCTTTTTTGAGTCCAGTCATTGATTTTATTCATATAAATATCGAGAGATCGAATATTAAGATCATATAGGCTGTCTATCGACTTTCTCATTTTTCTGGCAAAGATTTCATGAATATTAAAATGTATCTGTTCATGTTCTAATGTAGAGCCATCTCTAACAAGCATCCAAGATTCATGTTTATCAAAAAAAACCTTAACTCCTACCTGAGGAGGAGTTAAAGTGCTTGGTAAGAATTCATATTTGTAGATTAATTTACTTTCTGCTCCTTTAAATTTTATGGTATTGGCAATTTTAATAGTATCTTTTTTAGCGATATTAAAATCTTCAATTTTTAAAGGTCTTTTTGACTCCCATAATATTAAACCCTCATTTTGATATTTGAAGCTTAACAATAGTGCAGTACAAGAAAAAACAGTAAAATATATTATCTTTTTCATCTCTTTTCTTTTAATTCAAAAGTCGTGCTAATGGCACCTCGATTTTTACCCCTCTTAATAATAATTCTTTTTGGGTCAATACCCTTCTGTATCAGTAATTTTTTAATAGCATTTGCTCTTCCTAATTGTAATTGTGAGATTGTACCTGACTTACCATCCATAACAACGGGATCTTTATCCGTTATATTTTCAAAATTAGTATTTCCACTTACTACAACTCTCAGCTCTGCATGTTCCTGCAGCGTTGTTATCAGGTCATAAAGTGTTTTTTCCGCTAGAGCCTTGTTAAAGATTTTGGTAGTGCTGGGGTTGAAATCAATATCTCTGTTAAACTGGACATTTGTAGGTAAGGGTGAATAGCTTACATTATTACCCACAAAAGGAGTCGGAGTTCCTGAAATATTTGGTTGTGTCATATTTGCCATATTTATATTTGGCATCATAACAGGCACAGGATTCGTGGCGACAGGATTAAGATTAGGAATATAATTACCGTTGGCAGACGGAGGGACAGGAGAAGAATGCCCGCTTCCTCTAAATAAACTAAAGTTAAAGTCAGGTCTTCTGAATGCATCTCCGAAACTTTCGGGATTATTTCCACATCCACAATCATTACTAAATAGCTTTACAAAAAAGTTTGAAACCCGGTCCACGAGGCTTTCCACAACATTAATTATACCCATTCCATATTCATCAGGATATGAGATTGGATTATTATTAGCATACGCATATGAGCTTTGCCACATATCAAAAACCTGCATAGGATCCTGTGAAACAAATCTTCCTAAAGTGGGATTATAGAATCGTCCTCCAAAATCATACATACCGGGAAGGGGGGTAAGTTCCTTTCCATTAAATGCATAATTATACGACGTCAAAATTTCTGACGGATTGGAGTCTCCTATAAATGAATCTGCATAGGCATGATCTAAGCCCAGAGGATAATAGTTTCTTTCACCCAAAAATTCAACTGCTCCGTTTGAGTTTCTTGAGTACCGTACTCTTATATTACCTAAATGATCTGTATAATTGTAAATATATTTATTTTTCTCGAAATTATAATATCCTTCCGAAGTCGGAATAAATTTAAGTGTTAAAGTTTCTGGTGTAAATGGATCTGAAACTGTTTCATACTGAAAACCATCAAGATAATCCGTTATTTTTTTATATTTAAGGAACAACGGTAACTCTTCGACCATTCTTACCTTAAGACCATCAGACCGATAAGTAAATCTTGATACCTCATGCCCAGAAGCAGCATGAATGTATGTTGGCAGATTGAAGTGATTATATGTAATAACATCCTGATATCTATCCAAATGACTGCTCATATTACCATTTGTATCATAGCTGAAAATATTTTCCAAGGCATTATAGCCGTATTGATTATTAGCTACTCCCGGCGGCAGTGTAATTTTATTAATCTTATTACTCAGGTTATTATTTTCATAGTTATAAATAAGATCATCTATAAGCTCAGGCGTTATCCCTACAGTAGGCTTGATATATCGTTTTAAAGTTTTGATATTTCCATTCAAGTCATATGTAATTGCTTCATTATAATTATCATTTGAAGGAACAGTAACATTTACTTCTTTATACACGCCGTTAGTAAGCCGGTCCAGACCGTCATACGTATAGGAGTACCTTCTAAGATTGGTATTATAGGATGTCTTCCAGTCTATTTCGGAAATACCACCATTATATTTACCTGAAACATTTACATTTTCAGGATTATTATATTTAATTGCATAAGCGAATAATTTCCCATTAAGGTTCTGAGGATCGTTTATCTTCGTAAGCCAGCCTCTGATATTGTATTTATAATCTACAATTTCAATAGCGTTACCTATTGTTCCGCCAACTTTTTTATTCTTTAGCTGAGAAAGTTCATTATATTCATTCTGGGCCAGTACTTCTTCCTGATTGTTATTGACTTTGTGTGTGTGTGTTAGTAATCTGTCTTGTGTATCATAAGTGAAGTTTTCTGTAATTACTCTTTCTGTATCTGAGACAAGTCTTTTATGCTTTGTAACTAACTTTTTTATTACTCCTGCAAAACTTAACTCGTTTTCAGATTTTGTATACCCGCCGAGATAATTGATAGAATGCTTACTTACAGTTCTTCCTAATGTATCATAATAGGTATAGTTCCTGGTCCATCCGAAGTCATTTGCGTCTGTATTCTTAATATAAGTTGCCAATAAAAAACCTTTCGTATTTTTTGTACCGTATGGCAAAATGTCTTGTCCCAATATCTGACCAGAAATAGAAGGGCTCCCGTTCGGATATGTATCATAATAGTTTACAGACAAAAAATTATACACTTTATCTACCTGAGGATATGCATTTGTTACAGAATAATAAACATCCATCCCACTGTAGTTTATGACCATGTTATCTTTGCGTTCTTCACTATTCATTCCTTTGGAATTCGCATAAATCTGTTCTTGCTGGCGTGTGGTACCCATGGCATTACATATTCCTGTCATGATTACTCTTGAGAACTGATCATATTTTGTATACTGCCATTGTCCTTTCGTTCTTAAATTCCCATCTTGTATCGCTACCACACGATCTTGCTTATCGTATACTATAAATTCCCAGTCCTTTCCCGGAGATTTTTTTTCAACAAGTCTGCCTGCTTCATCATAATTAAACTGATAAAAAAGATGATCCTTCAAAGCTGTATCAATAGTAGGTGACGAGACAGCCAAAGGAGGTATTACATATGCCAATTGGTTGTAATCGTCATAAACATAGTAAGTATCTGCATTTTGAGTCTGGCTTATAACTTTTCTTATCAATAAAGTCTGATTGAGCCCATTTTTAAATTCAATCGTTTTATTATTATCTTCATCTATAATAACTCTTTTATGCAACTGCTTAGCGCCATATGAACCCGAAAGACTAATATCGGATTGAAATGTTGAATAATTAAACGTTGCTACATAATTCCTTACCTCACCATCAATATTAGTTCCATATTCGAATTTTACAGGCTTCGTTTCCCAAGTATTTCCAACTTGTATTTGTTCGCTTATCCTGCTTAGAGGAGATTTCTCAAACTTTTTTTCGGAATAAATTTTTTCGGATGTATAAACATCAATATTTCCCGCATTAGCCAATGGGTTAGTATATATTGCACCATTGTTTGTAGTAGCCTGCGGAACAGGTAAATAATCTTTAGCCTGATTACCAAGATTATCATATTCTGTATGATTTACTAAGTCTCTGCCAAGAGGTGATGATTTTATATTTACAATCTGTTTTGGTCTTCCAAGCCCGTCAAAATACTGAACTGTTTCAGTGATTTTAGGATTAGGTGCTGAAGAGTCATCGAGATAAGTTTTTGTATAAATATAGTTTTCTGTATTACTTGCCTGATTGGCCTGTGCAAAATAAGTCTCTGTAGCAAATAATATATATATAGGGATTACAATTTTTTTCATGGTATTATTTATATTGTTTTCTTTGCATTAGAGCATATTAAAGTCATTAATATCATATTGAAAATTCAGATTAACAGTGTCTGAAGCACCTATACTCCCGTTCATCAGCTGTAAAAGGATCTTTCCGTTCCAGCTCATCAGCACTCGCCATGTTCTTCCGTTTTCTGTAGCAAAAACATGGTTTTGTAATGTAAGAAGTTTACAACTCTCCCCTATTGTTCCTGCAACAAAGCTCTGCCAATTTAATCCCGTATTAGACACAACGGGTATTTTGATGTTTACAACTACATTAGTATTTGAAGTTCTGTGAATGCTGGATATGACAGAATTAACATTGCTTTCAGGAGTAAACGGACATGTCATGGATGTACATGCTGCATTGGTATTGGCTAAGCCTTGTCCAATCTGTAGAATATCATTTAAAGCCTGCTGATTGGCATCTGCAAGACTAATTGTAGAAGAATATTTCGCCGCGGGTACCACATAAGGATAGTTTCCTCCACTATACCCTATAGGACAGTTATTTCTTACAAGCACCTTCTCTTGCTTTCTGTTATAAAAAATAGTTTGGGGATGATTAGGAACGCTATTGTATGAAAATTCTTTTATTGTCTTATTTTGGTCATTGCTTATCTTTTCCAATTTATCTTCTGCATTATATTTATAAGCCTGCTTTAGTCCGTTTGGCTGTAATATATTGGTAATACCTCTTCCCGGATCATGAGTATACAGAATTATTTGATTGCCTGGCAAATCCATTGTATTACGGAAATTAACCAGTGAATTTATCAAATCCTGCTCAGTAGATGGGCTTATATCAGCATCAGATTTCAATACTGCATCTAAATTTAGATAAGCCTGATTATCAGTAGAATTAAGATTGAATTTCTGCATTACCTGCTCATAAGTAGCACCTTCTATTTTAATGATGGGTAGTGTTTGTTTATATCCCCATATTGTAACATTAGAAATTCCCATTTTGGAGGTTGACTGGAGAAGATTACCTTTATTATCATATTTATCATAAGATATTTCTGTTTCCTGAGAATTGTCTCTTTTGTAATTAACAGCCGAAACTGGTAAGATCAGATTTGATGTATTGACATTTTTATTGAAAACACTTTCCTTTTTAGCAATTGTTTTTGCTATTCCATTTTTGGTTAAAACGGTTTCTGTAACCAAAGGTTTGTCAAGCATATTCGCATTTATCATCATCTGATTTGCAAGATCATGCGGATATAAGAAGTTGGTGTCAACAAATGAATTATCAGGATTTAAGTTTCTTTGCTTTTTTATAAAAGGAAAAACACTATCATATGTCAATATACTCTTCGTCTCTACATTTCCTTCCTGGAAAAACAACTTTTCTGTTCTTTCTGTCAGAACATTTCTTTCTGTTCTTAATTTTGTTATATAGTTATGCCGAGCAAGAAATGATACATTATTAAAACCAGGATCATAATTTACAATTCCACGTGGTTGAAAAATTGTATTCTGGTAAGGAACGGAAATTTCTTCCAGTATATTTTTGGCATAGTTATTTTTTATCTCTTTAACTAGATTTCCATTTTGATTATAATAGTTTTCTTCTAACTTTTTCCCCCTGACAATTTCGTTGCTTATTGAATTCGAATTATGAAAAGAACTATTTTGATATAGAAAGGCATAACAATAATTTCCTGAAGGGCTGCTAGGAAGTACTGTATTTTGCTGATCTTCCTCAAAGGAAAAAATATGTTCCTTATACCCATTTCCTTCTTCCTTTTCAACGACTCTTGTATATCCTACATAACCATTGCTCGTTAATTCCACGTTTTCTCTATTCGTAGTATAAACCACGAAAGAAACATTATTCTGATCCGCATATCTCGCTTGGTCATATGCCAGAGGATAACCATATATCGGCATGCCTGCCAGCCTACCTGACGAAACTCCATTTTTTTCTTTATATTCATAATAAATATGTCTTTCTTTATTACCGTCATTAATTATTTGAGTTTTTATTCTTGCACCACCTCCAGTTCTTTGATATATTTCGGAATCAATATAGAAGTCATTTAATTCATATTCATATTCGTTAAAACCTCCTAAAGGATTGATTACTTTTTTTAATAGACCTGTAAGAGCATAATTATTCGCATCTAAACTATAATCACCCGGGATGAGCTTACTCCCAGAAAAAGGTGTTATAGAGTACTTCCCTCTTTGCGAGCGGAAATATAATTTAGGGCTTTTTTGGATTTGTGGGTGAATGTGCATGTTGATAGGTTCAAGCTCTACCCCATGATTATTATAAAATCCCAAATAATCTTGCTGTAATGAATTTACCCTAGGTAAAGGATTGGTATAATCATATTCAAATGTATAATATCTTTTGGGTTGTATTTCTTCACTACCGAGAACATCTATATTATCCAGTTTTAATCTCTTGCACTGCCAGTCGTTACAATTTTCTTTAGAAATAAAATATGAATAATTAAACAAATACGTTTTAATTATTTTATTATTAAGCCTAACCTCCACTTTCGTTAAAGCTTTTTCATTTTGTGCATCTTGTCTTGTTAAATCATAATAAAATTTAACTTCACCATTATCCCATTTTATTTCTTCAATCCTATTGTTCTGCGGGGCTTTTGTATACAAAAATGCATTTTTCACTAAACATTCATCTGGCGGTGACGAATAAGGATAACTCGTCATATAATCTGCTATAAAGCCGTAAGCACAAATACCATGAGATGGATAATTGTAAGAACCGCCGCCGAAAGGCATCGCATCTTCAAGCAAAACAGTATTTATATTCGTCCGGATGTAGTTTTTTTCAGGCTTAGCATATTTTTGATATTTAAACTCAACCGTTCTATTGGTATTTGAATCTTCTATTTTACCTAAATGCCACGCACTTACTCTCAGCCTATATTGCCCACCTGCCATAGCCTGCATATATGAATTATAGAACGATGCACTGGAAAAAGACATAATACTACGATTTACTGCGCTTGCAAAACTAGGAATTGATTCTACGACGTCCGGTGAGTCGAACGAATACTTGACACCTTCAGTATTGGTCAGCTGGAACTTTTCATAGTCATTAGGAACTCCTCCACTACCAACATTTGGCGGAAAGAAAGTACTTAAAACTTCCCCACCGGAGAAACCGCTGGCAGGCAATGTACTCAAAAGTTTTTTCGTAACAATATCACCTTTGGTACCACTTCCATCGAGAAACTTCAAATTATAGGTACTAACGTTATTGTAAAAATTATTTGGATTTCCTCTGTTTAAATTGGTAAGATAGAAATTTGCATTTAATCCTGGAGCAACTGCTTTAAAAACATCAGGAGAAGCATCTGTCTTAGAATAAGTTGTTATAAGACCACTTCCTAATGTACCGTCAGGACTTATATCAGTCATCTGTCTTAGCCAGCCAAGTTCATAAATGTAAGGTTTGGAATTGCTTTGTCCTGATTGGCTTAGTATCGAGTGGTCATCCAGATCTTTAATTTTTCTAATGATATTACCTCCTGCATTTAGATTCCAACCCATTCCTACACTGGATGCAATATTATCTACTTTTACTCCTGACGAGTTGTAGCTTATGCTGATAGGTACTGTAATATTGCCGGTCTTAATTTCATACAAAGGAATTGATAAATCGATTTTCCCGGTATAAAGATTGACATCTGTTAAATTATATCTTTGAAATGCACTTACATCCGGCGATAACAACATTTCATTGTTTGGATATGTGTTTTTATTATCCGATTGAGATAAAAGTTTTGTGAATAACAGCAAAAGAGCTGTTATCATTAGGTTATTCCTCCACATGGTTAGTTTTTTTATCGTTATTTTTTAATTAATTTCGCGTTGGCAGTCTTCCCTGCATCTGTATATATTACTACGAGATAAGCTCCCTGAATCAATGATTGTGTATTTATTTTGGTTACTTTATTTTGGGTTTTTAAACTTTTGAGCTGTCTTCCGCCCATATCATAAAGTTTAATATCAGCTTCTTTAAAATCCAGACCTATCTCCACATAACAGTAATCTGATACAGGATTAGGATAAATTTTGATATCCAATTTTTCAATTAGCTGATCAATTTGTTTGTCTCCAAGCTTTATAATTTTCCAGTTTTCCCTTCCCAACTCTTCTGCACTGGTTCCAGCAAGAATAATTGATCCGTCTCTATTTAATTTCAGATCAGCAAGCCTTTCTTCCCTCTTCCCGGATTCGCCTTTTATATGTTTTCTCCATTCTTCTTTACCACTTTCATCCAAATACAGAATCCAAAAAGTTTCATCATCACTCTCCGGTTTATCTTCCCTCTGAGTGTACCCACCCAATAAAATTCCCTTTGAAATTTTATCATCAGAAGAATGAACCACGCTCATTCCCATAAGAACATCTCTATTTTTAAAATTGTAAGATTTCTGCCATATCTCTTCTCCTTTTTCATTAAGTGAAAGCAGCCATATATCCGTACCTTCTTCTATACCCACAGATTTGTTTCCTGATCTTTCGGATCTTGATTCCCCTCCTACTAAAAATCCTGTGGTAGTCAAGGCTAAAGTTCTCAGATGATCATCACCACTCCCTCCAAAGTTCTTTTCCCATTCAATCCTTCCTTCTTTATTCAATTTAATAATCCAGTAATCGCCTTCACCATAATTTTCAGTTTTTTTTAGTCCTCCAACACTACTTCTGGAATATACTCCAAGTAAAGCCCCTCCATCTTTTGTAGGAATTATTTTTTCAATTTCATCTAATCCTTTTCCACCAATAATTACTTGGGATACCTCTTTTCCGTTTTTGTCTAACCTTATAATTAAAACATCTTTAGAACCATAACCTTTAGCATTATTTAGTGTATTTCCAGCAACGAAAAACCCCAAATCTGCCGTCTGAATGACAGATCTGGCTTGCTCATCATATCTTGAGCCAATTGTCTGTTGCCATAGTTCATCACCAAATTCATTGATTCTGATGAGCCAAATATCGGATCCTCCTTTAGAATCATCTTTTTTATCTATTCCTTTTTCCGAATAAGAAGTTCCCGCCAAAAGGAAACCTCCTTCCTGCGTAGCAACTGTTGCAGAGAGATAATCATGATTCTTACCAGAAAAATACTTCTCCCAAATTTTTTCCCCTTGTTGGTTTAGCTTCACCAAATGAAAATCGTAACCGTTATTTTGTTTAGTTTGAGAATTTTGCAGCTTATCGGCTTGGATGGTACTTCCTGTTATTAAATACTGCTGATCAATAGTTGTGGTCACTTGGCTCAGAAAATCCTGACTAGAGGATTTAATATCTTGCTGCCAGAGAATTTCCTGAGCGGACATGTTCAAGGTTGTACATAATAATGTACACATGTAGAGTTTTAGCATTGGTTATTGTTATTTAAACTAATTAAAAAGAAGGCAAATATAGTTTTTTTGCATCCTAATTAAAAGATTTTTTTGAAATAAATTAATTGAATCTTTTTAAATTTTTATATCGCCGGCAAGAGATTAAGAAATCAATTAGCTATACGTTTTTTGTGTTTTTATGATAAGCTATCGCGACCTTCTAAAATTATTACTACCTGAGTTTTTGGTAGAGCATTTTGATATTATCGCAGAAGAACAACAGAATAAGGAACTTCACATCTTCTTTGAAGAAAAAATACATCCGCATAAATTCTCCGATCGCTTATTGAAATCAAAAGCTTTGTACCTGCAATCACCATTACTGATTATTCCTTGCGTGGTAAAATTGTAAAACTTCATGTAAAAAAAGAAGAAGAAGATGGACAGATAAGTCATCTGGATAAATACTGCAAAGAGACTGGCAAGTAGTCTGTAAAGGAACTAGAATACCTCAGGACTTTGCGGGATTCTTAAAAAAAATTAGCCGATACTAAAGCGTATCCCCTAAAAATGATTGTTGATCTTTTCGGGATCAATGGGAAGAGTTTTCAAAAACAATACAAAAATAAGCTCAGTGGATATCGGCAATAGAAAAAAAATCCCATGCAGAAGACTGGATACTTTATGCCTGTAATCTCCCGGAATATTTATCTTTAGATGAACTCGCGTTATCCTATGGCGAACTTTATAATGTTCTCACTTCCAAAAAAGCAAAAGCTAAAAAAGGAAGTATTGCAGCGATTATTAAAGGAATAAAAAGTGATGTTATCATAGAACATCTTTCAAAAATAAGCAGCAAACTTCGGAGAAAAATAAAAGAAATCACTTTAGATATGGCAGGGCCTATGAAACTTATTTCAAAAAGATGTTTTCCGAATACCATACAAGTAATATGGGCTTATCTACAATCAAAATATTACATTTGCTACTTTAAGCAGGACTATAACTAATCATTGCAGAGATGTACTGAATTATTTTGAGACAGGAAGCACCAAGGCAGCCGCTGAATCTTTCAATGCTAAAATAAAAAATTTTAGACTACAGCTTAGGGGAGTGAAGGATCATGCTTTTTTCTTATTCAGATTATCGTATCTTTTTGCTTAGCCCCAACTTTTGCCTGTGCTCGTTTTTCCTTTGGGCAGCTCTATATTGGTAAGCTTTTTTTCATTCATGATCCTGTCCTGCTGTCCTTTCTTAAAAAGCTGTTCCTCATATGTCAGCTTTGTTCCTTTAGGCAGTACTATTTTTTTAACTATTACAGGCTCGGTTGTAATGAAATAAGGATAATCCAGTCCTCTCCCTTCTGTCGGATTGCCAATACCTCCCAAGCCATTAAGCAGAAGGAACTATCCTATCACAATTGATTTTGAAAAATTCGTCAAATGCTGCAGGTTTCCCTCCCTAATTATTTTACTTTGTCTATTCTTACTTCAACGGGATAAACTGATGCTTTTCCCACTTCAAACGATACTTCTACCTTATCATTTGTTGTTAGTGGATTTCCTTCATTATCGTAAAATATTGTTTTATCAGATCCGCGTCCCGCATTTTCAGGAACGAAAACACTATTATGTCCGTTTTCTGCCCATGCCATCTCTATGGGAGTGATCGTTTCTCCGCCATCACCCGGTGCGGTATTGACATATACTGTTTGAGGTCTGCCAACATAAACCGTCATTCCTGCCGAATAATTCAAATAGCCTGTAATAGAAAAACGTTTCCCTTCACTGGCTTCTTTGTCGTCCAAAATTTTTTGTACTGCTGTCTTTGAGGATTCCACTGGCGTCCCTTTTTCACGGTTTTTACCGCTTTCAAAATAAGAGCATGAGGTCACTGTTGATAATGTTCCTGCAATTAATGCAGCCACAAAGAATGTTTTAGATGTCATATTAATTTGTTTTTGTTACTGATGTTTTTGGGTCCCGAAAAATAGTTTTGGCTTAGTATTATTTTCGTCTTTGCCTCCACTACCCTTCTGAGTAATATTACGCAATTTTCTCTGTATCAAAATTTTATTTTTACAGATCTGATTTTAAATATTTAAAAGGATAACCTTATGTTTACCCTAAAATTGAAAGGAGAAAGTCAGTCTAATTGATTCCCATTTGATTATCCGTGTAAAAAGTTTTAAACAACGATTCAAAAACCGGGATGAGATGTCGAAAATTTGGATAAAGCTATCGTATTCTTTATAAAAAAAAACTGTTCTTTTGAACAGTTTTTTTTGAGTTAAATTTCATATCGTTTTTAGAAGCCCAGAAGTTTAAGCTTAAATTGAATCGCAAAGTTATCTTTAAATTTTGGAGTATTGTAATGCCCTACCCTGTAGAAAAACCCTAGATTAAACTGGGAGGATAAAAAATTATTCCACTCCAGTCCCAGCTCATTATACAAATGATCTAATTTTTTAAATTCAAACTGGTGAAATTCCGGATTTTTCATGTCGCCGACTGTTCCTCTGTAAATCACATCGAAACTTGAAACATTCTTTCCAAAGCTTTTAAAATACCACGGCAGCCTATGCGTCAGATAAGCTCCTACAAACTTGTCATTATAATATTTCCCGCCTTCCATTGTTGCAAAACCCAGATAGGAAGTAAGGTTGAAATTCAATCCTCCATTTCCATTCCCTAACCCGTTCAGTGTAAAATTCTTCCATATTGGGGCATCACCGGTAACCAGTCCTCCATACAGTCTCACCCCCGTTAAACCAAGCTTGGTCTTAAAATTATGAACAAATAGTGCGTCAAACCTACTGAACTGAACATCACCTCCCAATGCTTTATAAGCCTGCTCATAATTGAGATAGAATTCCGGAAGATTCTGTTCGTACGTATATTTTCCGGTAGGCGTCATAATATTTTTAGAATTAGGAGAATATTTCAATGTGATGGTTGATGATGCAATATCGAAACGGCTTCCAAGCTCTTTAAAATTATAATTAAATTTCGATTCTTCCTGGGTCCTTTTAGCAGCAATATTGATCGTTAAGGCATTGGTAAGGTCATTTTCATAACTTACTTTAAAACCTTTATAACCGAAAAAAACGTTATTGTTCAGAGCAACTCCTGAGTTCATTATTTTCATTCTGAAATTCCATAGATTTTCAGAAAAACGGCCGGCTGCCATCACATCATCAAAATATTCAGCGCGAAAAAAGGAGTTTTTCTGCAATGTTGTCCGCACATCTACTCCCACTCCGTATTTAAAATCTTTATCATAAATACCATATGCAAAATAAGCATCCGGAGAAATAAATCTGCTGAACTTTTCATTCAGTTTGGCACCAGCCCCCAGACGTATGTGCTCATATTTATTGTAACCAATTACTTTAGAAAGGTCAAAATCCACCATTCCGACCCTTATTTTTCCTTTGAGCAAACCGGTCAAAGCTTTTGCTCTTTGGTTGAGTTTATATTTGGCACTTAAGCTGTCGATTTTAGTATAGGTCGCTGCTTCGCGGCCGGTAAGATTTTCGGTACGGTATTGATCAATGCTGTTTCCGTCTGAATTTTTAACGCTCATGGTATAGCCTTTAAAATCTTCGGGCTTTTCTTCAATAGAGGTTTTGAAATCAAAATAATCAGCCGTTACAAAAGCATAACTGCCAAACTTTTTGATGTTCTTTTTACCGGATTCTTTTTCCTCTTTAGTTTTATTTTTATCCTTACGGTCATCATTATCAAAAGAGGCAGAACCCATTTTTAGTTTGTAGTTTTCTTTGACAAGAAACCATTTGTTTTCAACAGGTTTCCAGATGCTCGTAATACTGCCTTCACTTTTAATTTTACTGTTGCTTTCTATTTTTTTCAAGGCGTAGGTTCCTTTGTCTACATAGAGATACCCATTGAATTTTGTTTGTTTTGCAGACTGTTTGTAATCAACCTGGCGAAATCGGATAACATAATTCTCCCGTCCTTCTATTTCGATAGAATCTGTTAGAAAGAAACGATAAAGATTCCTGTTTTCCTCACGAACTTCCTTTGGAATCTGATTTCTGTTGGAGCGGAAAGCCATCAGTTCATATATAGGCTCTTTTAGACCGGCAACTTTGTTATCTAAAATATTGATTTTCTCCCCGTATTTCTTTGAATAAAGGTTTTGAGAGGCTCTTTCCCACAAAAACATTTTACTTCCACCTACCAGCTTCATAAGATTAACAGACTCCAGAGAATCTTTTTTCTCCGTTGCTTTCATGGAACGTTGTGGCAGCTTCTTAAGGGAGTCGATACGGTTGGTGATGTAAGCATTATAAGCATTGATACTGTCTTCATCAAAATCCAGAGAAATTTTCTCATAGGATTTGAATGAATAAGACTCTAAACTCTTAGGAGAATTCTGCTGGTAATTTTCGTTGACTTTTCTGAGAATTTCTAATGCTCTGGGATCACTTTTATTTTCCAAAACTATGGTCTGAATATTTTTGACGTTAGGGTCAGCCTTAGCTAAAAAAACCTCCATCACTTTATCAACAACAATGTCGTCATTCTGGAATCCGCTTGCCGAAATTTCTACTTTTTTACATTTTGTTGTAAAAACAGAGGTCCCTGATACGTCTGTTCTTCCTATGATCTTGTTGTTACAGGAAACTGTTGCATTAGAAATGGGTGACTGATCACCGGAATTTCTGACAATAACTTTTGACTGTGAAAAAATGCTGATGTATCCCAATAACAAAAGCAGGATAAGAATTTTTTTCATATATGTTTTTCAATGTGATTTCATCAAAAATATATAAAATTAATCAAACATACTACTTTTCAGTATCTTATATTCAAAAACAATAAATCTGTGGTATCTTCATACATTAGAATAGGGTCAAGATTCTAAAAATGATTCGAATTTTTGAAAATTTCGTGAATTGTTATAAACAAAAAGATCTCGCAAATCATTGATTTGCGAGATTTAGATATTTTTTAAAAACTTTAAAAAAGCTTTTCAGCGGAGAGAGAGGGATTCGAACCCCCGGACCTGTTACAGTCAATAGTTTTCAAGACTATCGCAATCGACCACTCTGCCATCTCTCCTGAATAACGGCTGTACCGTCGTTTTCAGTGGTGCAAATATATAACGTTTTTTGAAACTGGCAAAATATTTTTTGACACTTTATAAAAAAAATTGATTCTTACGCTTAAAAAATCTTCTATTTAAGAGAAGTCCCTTCTACAAAAGCATCCGCAACGGTCTGATAAATAATAGAATTCAAAATCAGGTCCTCCCGAGACCTGTTGAGATTAATTTTTCATATTTTTTTTATTTATTTCTTTCAATGCAGATTCCTGCTGCTTAAAATGCTTTACAATCCAGCCTAAACATTCATTGGAATCCATAATACTCCAGGAATGGGGATGCCTCATTCCACCCGGACGAATCCCGCGGTCATTGGTAATGATAAGATCTGCATTTTTATGTCCTTTCAGTTTTAAAAGGTTTCAGGGGTCTGGGAAAATAATCTTACAAATAAAAGACTGAATAGAATAGAATAATACTTAATTTTCATGTTTAATAAATGGTTATTTTTACTGACCTGAATAAGATGTAATACCTCAGCAGGCTGTTTATAACGGAAAAATACTATTTTTATTACCATTATATGCCATCCAAAACATCATCTTTAATTACGGTATTAAAATCACAGGAAAATTTAACAGTGGTCTGCCCATAAAAACTTATCCAAAAGAAAACAGACCCTATGCAGAATGATCTAACCCATGAAAAAAATGAAAACAGAAAATACAGTCATCAATAATCTCAGCTATACCCTCCATATTCAATATCAGAACGACGAAAAACTCCGGATGGAATTTAACAGGATGACCCGCCAGTTCTGGGAATTTGATTTCGAAAATTATTATCAGTCCGGGTTCTGGGACAGCACCTGTATTCTGTATTCCCTGTTTGACGGAGACAGAATCATTTCCCATACAACAGTAAGCCTTTTTACCCATACCCTTGATGGCCAGACAAAAACTCTTTTGCAGCTGGGAACCGTAATGACAGATGAAGAATACAGAAATCAGGGATTAAGCCGTTTTTTAATGGAAAGGATACAGACTGACTTTAAAGAAAAGACAGACGGTATGTTCCTTTTTGCCAATGAATCGGTAATGGATTTCTATCCAAAGTTCGGCTTTGTTCCGGTACAGGAGTATGAAGCATTCCAAAAGACTGCCCATTTGGATTTTACGAAAAAACAGGAAGCAAAAAAACTGAATCTGGACCACATTGCTGACCTTAAGTTATTTGAAAACCTGGTTGAAAATGCTTTCCCAAACACCTCATTCCCAACCAAAAGCAAAGGTCTTACTTTTTTCTACTGCTATGCGAATCCTGAAATGGGTTATAAAGATGCTGTTTACTTTATCGAAAAACTTAACTGTGCGGTTGTGATGGAAATCGATGAAAAAATCCTTCATATTATTGATATTTTCAGTCCCGTTCCAACCGATCTGAACGAAGTCATTGCTGCTTTCAGCGATATCTCTTTCACGGAAGTAGTTTTAGGATTTTCACCGGATCAGGGTAATTTTGAATACAGATTATGGAAAGATGAGGATTTACAGTTATTTGTCAGTCAGGAGCTTCAGGAAAGTTTTGAAAAATATCAGTTGAAGATTCCGGCTTTGTCACACACCTAGTCTCATGCTGTTAATGATCAGATAGCCATCCTGTTTTTATCCTCCAGGCATTGTAATCTGCATCCTGTCCATCAATTTCCGGAATCATTTCTATATCAGCAATATTAGTGATCACTTCTTGAGAAAGAGGTGGCAATTCTGCCTGCAAGCGTTTCTCATTCAGCAAGGTTTTATTTTCTACCGGATAAGGCACTCCTCCCGCGGTGAGCTGGGTGCCATACCGCTGCGGTTTACTCTGAAAAACCTGGATCCTGTCATATAAATAAGCGATGTTTGAGCAACTGGTATCGTTTTGATTTTCAAGCATCATGACATAACATTCTTTCATGAATGCAGGTTCGCCAATGGAATGCTGTATGATCAGCCACGCGGCATCGCTTGCTTCTGCTCCTACTTTGGAAACCGTTGGAAATCCAATGTCCCGGATCATCTCCCGAAGCCGTTCTGCATTTTGTCTGTGAATACGTTCCATGTCGGGGTGATAACCACCGGAAAGTTGATTTTCAGCAAGTAGTTTTTCCCTTACCGACAGGTCTTTTTCTGCCAATTGGATTAATTCTTTTGATATCAGCGGGTCCATATCTTTTCCTTTCTAAAGTTTACAATGGTCTAAGATTCTTCTATCCGGTCTATAATAAATTTAACTCTGTTCTCTACCTTATCTTTTGGAACTTCAATCACAGTATAGCCATAATCAAGGTAAGTCTGCTTGATCTTTTCAAACGTGAATACTGCTTCTTCCCAATCCTGTTTCCGCTCACTGTCTGTTTCATAAATTTCCTTCCAGGGCGGCAGAATAAAAACATTGGGATTATATTTTGTTTCATGTACTGCTTTTACTGTTTGTACCGGAACCGGTATATTTTCCATATTCATATAACAAACCGTATCCAGCAAACCGCGGTCAAAGAAAACCGTATCTTTTGATAGGGTATTTTTTATGGTATGATAGGTCTGCAAAGAAGCACTGAACATCAGCTCTGCATACAGCTCTTTATTTCGCCATGGAAGACCATCACCGTCAACCCTGACCTGCTCTTTAATAATCCTCCTTGCTTCTTCCGGAACTGTCAGAAAGCCCATCTTGTCCAATTCATTTAGAATCGTGGTTTTACCAACCCCGGGGCCGCCTGTGATGATATACAACTGATCTGATATATTGCCGTTAGTTTTCAAGCCAAAAAAAATTAAAATTTCAACGTATTTAATTCACTAAATTCCTCCCTGTTGTATATTCTGTCAATTCTGCCATTCTTCAAAACCGCTATTTTATCACAGGTATGAAAGAGTGTTTCGATGATATGAGAACTGATAATCACTACTTTATTTTCTGACTTCAGCTGCCTGATAATGTCATAAAGAATATGCACGCCTTCAAAATCCACTCCGTTAAAAGGCTCATCAAGAATATTTACAGGTTTATCCAGCATCAGCATTCCGATCAGGGCTAATTTTTTCTTCATTCCGCTGGAATAGTACTGCACATATTTTTTCATCGGAAGATTGAATTTATCCGTCAGTTCCTTCCCGTCAATTTTCTTTTCACGTGCAAAGTAGGATAAATATTCTTCTCCCGTAATATAGGGATAAAAGTAGTTTTCAGTTTCGAGATAAGAAACAGAACTGCGCTTTAGAGGTCCGCTGTTCCAGCTGATACTTCCGGAAAATTTATTGTTTTGATACAAAGAATCAAACAGCGTGGTCTTTCCTGCTCCGTTCTTTCCGAGGATGCCTACAATACAACCTTCTTCCAGCGCCAGATCTACCCCATTCAGAACATTCTGATTTTTGAATTCAACTTTTAAATTTTTAATCTCCAACATAGGTTTTGATATTTTGTTCAGCGTTTCTTAAATTCTTACTGATGATCACCAAGGCAGGAATCACCGTCATGCTGCAGAAAAGAAATTCTATATAGACCATGACATTGTGACAGCCTCTTTTTTCTTTATAATGATAGAGCTTATACTTTCTGCTGATGACCATCAGGAAATACAGATTCATAAAGACAAAATAGTACAGCAGGTAGAGACTGTCATTGAGGTTTAACATCATAAAGGAAATATAAACAGGCAGTAGCAGAATATTGAAAAACAAAGAGTTTTTTCTTATTTTCTCCTTTAAACTCATTTTTTTAAAATACATCTCAAGCATTTCCTTACTTTCATAAGGTTCATAGATTTCTGAAATATAGTCCATCACAAAAATACCTGCCACAATCAGCGATGCCGGATGATAGGATGAAGCGAGTATTATGATATATCCAATGACTGAAAACAGGGTATTCTTTCTCAGGAAACTTTTCCATTCAAACAGATGATCGGGTATGTAATCCCATTTCAGGGCAGGATTAAGCTTGGTTTTGGGAAAGAAAAAACCAAATGCTATGATAATAAGGAACAGCGAAAGACCTGTTTCTTCAATTTTGTAATGGATATTTCCCAGCAGTAACACGGTATAAATAAGTGCAGATTCCAGGATAACGACCAGCCGCCAGCTTTTTTCAAAAATCTTCTTCAAAAAAGGGATATCTTTTCTGCTCCAGTGAAACACAAGGGCCGTCATCAGAAACAGAACAGGGTAATAACGATCAGACGGCAGTTTAATAGCGATCATCAGTATGAATACGAGCAGAAACGGTATGCTCACCTTCATATCCAGATTAAAGATCCTGAATAACTGGTAAAACCTGAATTTCAGATGGTTGATTAGTGTTTTCAATTCTAAAGTATCTATATTAAAGCGATAGAAAGAACATGCCGGACTTATTGCTTATTTTTCAGGATTGCAAATTGCCAAAAAAAATTCAAATATTTCGATCTTCAGGGGTTTATTTTAAGTTAAAAAACTCATATTTTTGAAATAATCTGTCACGTTTTATTCATTAAGTTTGTCTTCAAAAGAAATATCATGCAGGAAAATTACAGCAGATTATTGACCTATGCCTACAATATCACAGGTTCGTATGAAGATGCCCAGGATCTGGTGCAGGATGTGATAGAAAAATATATTTCTCTGGACCAATCGGAGATCAGAAATGAAACTAATTTCCTGATCAAAAGTACGATCAACCACGCGATCAACTTTAAGAACAGACACACCAAAAAAAATGGTGTACGGTGAATGGCTTCCCGAACCTCTTTCCTTTGACCACACAGATCATAAACTAATTAAAGAACAAACCGCCCGTTATACCCTCCTCGTCCTTTTGGAAAAACTGAATGCCAAAGAAAGGGCCGTTTATATTTTAAAAGAAGCCTTCGAATATTCCCATCAGGAGATCGCTGAAACCCTTGACATTTCCGTAGAAAACTCCCGGAAATTGCTGAGTCGGGCAGGAAAACAGCTTCAGCATATCAAATATGCTCCCGATACTTCATATTCAACGGATACTCAAATACTTCATCAATATCAGGAAGCTTTAAGTGAAGGAGATATTACAAGAATCGAAGAACTTCTCATGGACGATATCAGACTTTCTGCAGACGGAGGAAAACGGATCCGTGTCATCAAAGCCGTTGAAACCGGAAAATCTGCCACAGCCTCTCTTCTGGCTTACGTACAGCAGCAGTTTCTTACGGGAAAACGATTTACTTTTCATATATTCAGCCACCAGCCGGCTTTGTGTTTCTGGCAGGGTGACCGGGTTTATAACTGTCATATTTTGGATATTGATGACCATGGTCTGATCCGCGAGATCTATTCTATTGTAGATCCGGAAAAACTGAAAAGAGTACTCTAGCTTAATTTCTTCTTTTTTGTCACATTTCGAAATCCATGTGTGTCTTTAAAGAAAAAAGTATGAACACACTTCTCCGAATCGACAGCAGTCTCAGACTTGAAGATTCTTATTCACGCCGGATGGGCGATTATTTTGTGAATCAGTGGATCATGAAGCATCCTGATGGAGCCGTTATTCAAAGGGACACAACCATTCATCCTACTCCACATCTTACCCAGCAAACCTATGATGCTTTTCTGGATGAAAGTCTTCATTCTGAAGGTCTTCTTCTGTCTGATGAACTGATTGATGAACTTTACCGAAGCAGCGAAATTCTGATCACCTGTCCTATGTATAATTATGGAATTCCTTCTTCTCTGAAAGCTTATTTTGACCTTGTGATCAGGACCAGAAAAACATTTATGTACGATCATGGAATCAAAGGACTTCTTTCCGGCAAGAAAGCACATATTATCTCTGTAGCGGGAGGCATTCATTCCGCACACGGAGGCGTGAATCCCCTTGAGATCCATTTAACGAGCATTTTAAATCATATGGGAATCCGGGATATCCGTTATTTTCCACTGGAAGGAACTGCAGCTCCGGATCAGCTTTCTGAGAAAATGAACGTAATAGAGACATCAATTTTTAAATATTTAAATTAATCATGGACCAGATAAAAAAAGCTATAGAGCAATTCATTAAAGGTGGTGATCAAAGAGATACACAGCTACTTGAACAGGTTATTCACCCAAGCTACCAAAATGTTCAGGACGGATTTTTTGATCAGCCGGGAATTTTTGTCATTCCTAAAGAAGAGTACATCAGCCTGGTTCGTGATAAAAAATTTGGCGGCCAACCGCGAACCATATTGTATCACTCTTTGGAAGAGAAAAATAATATTGCTTATGCCAAAGTTTCTTTGGAAAGTCCGGTTCTGAAATTTTCTTCACTCATTACCTGTGTCCGGGAAAATGGAAAGTGGCAGGTGATAGGGAATGTTCCGGTGATAGAACGGAAATAACTTATAGACCTGTATTAAAAGATTTTACCTGAAACATAAAACCTTTTAATACAGGTTTTACGGAAACCCGTAAAACAATCCTGTTAAAATCTGGTATTTTTGAATCAGAGAGAACAGTAACCTGTAAAATTATTAATCATGGCCTGGAGCTATAGAAAAAGAATCAAGGTAATACCCGGAGTACACCTTAATATCAGCAAAAGAGGAATATCAACATCGATCGGCGTAAAAGGAGCAAGTATTAACTTCAGCAAATCAGGAACAAGACTCAACACTCATGTTCTTGGATTTTCAAATAGCTTTCAACTTTCCGGTTCAAACTCAAGATCAAAATCGAGATCAAATTTAAATTTATCTCCAGTGCAGCCTTCCCAGCCCAACGTCAACATACCCGTTTTTTTTGAGGACACTATTTTCAGCGCCGATGTCCATGAAATTACGAGTCAAAATATGCAGGGAATTAAGGAAGCTATTATCTTAGCACAAAAACAGAAGGCAGAACTGACAGCTGATCTAAAAAAGATTAAGAGAACTTTATCCTTCACAAAAACCAAAAAGATATTAGGCTATCTTTTTATTTACGGACTGATTAATAAAAACATTATTCCACAACTCAATACAGATATTACTGCCCAACAGGAAGCTATTGACAGCACGAACGATATAATCGAGAAATGTTATGTGAATCTTGAAGTAGACTTCGACAATGACATCAGATCCAAATTTGAAGATGTTTATGAATGCTTCAAGAAACTTACCGGATCTAAAAAGATCTGGGATATTACGAGTGCTCATTTCCAAGATAGAGTCGCTGCACGCTCATCCGCCAGTAAGCTTGTTAGTAGAAAGGAGGTTAAATTTTCTTTGAAATCGCTTCCTTATATAAAGTCAGATTATCCGGCTTTGTACTTAAAAAATGCAAACGGAGCTGACCTTTATTTCTACCCCACTTTCGTTGTCATGTACACCAATGACAATCATTTTGGCATTATCGGAATAGACGAACTGAAGCTTTATCATTCTTCATTACGCTTTACTGAAGAATCCGAAGTGCCTGCTGATACAAAAATCATAGACAGGACATGGGCTAAAGTCAACAAAAACGGAACCCGCGACAAAAGATTCAAAAGTAATTATCAGATTCCAGTAGTTCGTTATGGCCATATCAAAATGAATACAGATACAGGACTTAATGAGGAGTATCAATTCAGCAATTATGAACTGGCAGAACAGTTTGGAAAGGCATTTAAAATATATCAGTCTGAATTCCTGTCTAAAGTGTTTTAAAATCATATGCCGTGAATGATAGCTGGACATATAATGAGTTTAACTTTAATTTTTGGGACCAAGTATAATATAATGTACTGATAAGGTTTTATTTTGTTTATATAGATTCAGAATTAAGAAGATTTCAGTATATAAATTTTAATTTTAATCCTTCTTCAAAAACTGTAATTGACTATAAAATGTGTTTATCAGTCTTTTTCCCAACCGATATGATTTTTTAATGGAGCAAGATTATATATCTTATTAAATCCTATAGGTTTGTAAAACATTAAAGTAATTACTAGATCTTTTGTTAGATTATTAGGATCATTTTTTTTTGCTATAACATACTGAACATACTTTTGTTTATTTCCAGCAAATATTACGGTTGTATCTTTAATTTTAAAGTCTTTTAACAAAACATTATTAAGATTTATTTTTGCATAGTTTTTATGAAGAAAATATAGATCAGCTTGCATGGCTCCACTATAATCTTCACTTTCATCAAAAAGATTTTTGTATGCCTTCATGTCATTGTCTCTTACTGCATTCCAATATTTACTAACTGTTTGTTCTATTTGTTCCTTATCTTTTTGATCTTGAGATACACAACTTACCAAAAGAAAAAGAATTAAAACGGCTGTTATTGTTTTCATTATTGTTGAATATTTTTATTTATTAACTGTTGATCAAGAGGCTGAATAGGAATGCCATTATCTTTCATAATCTGGGTTCCATTTTGAATTATTAAAGAGTTAGGCATTAATCCCGCATTAGAGTCAGGTAGAGTCCCATCATAAACATAATTAACTACATCATTTCTCGTTTGTTGATTCATCTCAATTCCACTAGAATCCACATAATTGATTGCATCATCCATCCTCATTGCTTGTCCTTCAATTACCTTAACATCTTTTGATGCCTGCACATAATTACCCATACTTTTAACTGCATCAGGAATATTAGCACCTAACTGAATTAAAGCAGCAATCTCTCTTACCCCAAGATCTGTAGCTACTGTCTTATCTACAGCGGTTTGTTTAAGGTTCCACATCTCTGCACCTGTTTTTGTAGTGGTTGGTCTCTGACGATCACTTGCCACCGGATAATCTTTCATGTTTTGCAATTGAGCGTCCCCCACCAAAGGTCCATTATATTTATATGAATTTAATTTTAATCCTGTTGTTCCAGAAGACATTCTTGCTCCTCCTGGATTATATCCATTTGTTGATAACCCTATACCTCCCGCTGTGAATGCGGCTCGTCCATTACTTATTTGAGAAATTGGAGCCCGCTTTACTTTCATATCATTTCCATGAATAGCAAAAAATCCAGTATGATTCTTTAATAATTCCAAACCTTCTAGCTCAACGCCCATTCCTAATTTATTTTCTTGGAAAGCATAAGTACTATTATAAGGGAATTGTTCAGAAAGAGGATCCACGCTGAAAAACCTCCCTACATCAGACATATATTGACGCCATTTGTAAGCATAAAAACCTGTTTCCTGTAATTCCTGTCCTTGCATTTTATAGCTTTTATACGATCCTACCCCAAAGAATGCATTCCCTGTTTTTAAGTGATTCATCCCAAAAGGATAATAATCATTAGCATCCACAATCTCTAAATTACCGTTATTATTTCTTCCATAAGATATACGAATGTTCCCCACCTGATCCTTATAGCTATAAATATATTGATTTTTGGCATAATCATAAAATCCTTCTGATGTGGGGAAAAACTGTAAGTCAGGAGTTTTTGCAGGTGTAAGTATTCCACCACCTCCAAGGGGCGGGTCAACCGTTGGATCAGGAATTCCGATCAGAGTAAAGGCCTGTGGTTCAAATGCGTGTTTTGACATCATTACCATTTCAGAACTTTCTCCTGTACCTCCCGAACTTACAGATTTATAATACTGAAATCCATCTAAATAATCCGTTGTCTGCATAGTGGTGTCAGTTCCTGCAAAACCTACCGAGCTCTTAACATTCTCTTTTCTGAGCTTCACGCCGTCAGCACGGTATTTTGTACTAATCTGGGTAGTGATCTGGTCAACACCTATATTAATTTTGTTCGGAAGGTTCAAATAATTGTAACCTATTCCAGTAATCTGTTTATCCATCATACTGGTCATATTTCCGTTGGTATCATAATCAATAGGAAAACCAGCTGTTCCCTCATACCCGGTCTTGTTTCCGCTGATATCTTTGATTTTCACAGCCTGGTTCCCAGTATAGGTATAATCCAGATGATCAATTACAGTAGCGGTATTGTTTCCGTATTCCATTACGGATGTTCTGTACAGATTGATCACATTTCCATTCAGATCGTAGGCCAGTGATTCTATATTTTCTTTACTGTAAGGATTCTGTGGATTCTGGTAATATCCTGCGGTCAGCCTGTTCAATGAATCATATGCATATCCATATCTCTTAGGGAGCAAAGAAGGGTTGGCTCCTATGGATTCTATCGCACGCCAGTCTATTTCTGCAATATTTCCATTGTATTTCGCTTTGACATCTTTTCCCAAAAACAACGTCTGGTCCGGATTGGTAATTCCTTCTTTCTGATTGTATTTAATTTTATAGGAAAACAGCTTTCCTCCCAAATCGGGAATAGTCATCTGATCTTTATTGATGCCGGACATCCAACCTCGGATATTATAGGTATAATCAATGCTCTGCAGATTGTTTCCTACTTTCTTATTTTTGAGCTGGGACAATTCGTTATAGCTGTTTTCGGCTAATAGCTGTTCCGGTTTGTCATCGACCTGATGGTAATGTTCTTTCAGTCTGTTTTGATGGTCATAGACAAATCGTTCTTTAACAGTTATTCCTGATTCACCAGGTTTTCGCAGGTGATAGGTATTGATATTCTGCGGAACTCCTGCAAAATCCAGCTTGGATTCTGTTTGTGTATAGCCTCCCAAATGGTTAATAGAATAGGTTCCGACTACACGCCCTCTCGTATCGTAATAGGTGTAATTCTTGGTCCAGTTGTCATCTTCAATATTCTTTACAAAACTCATTACCGGAAGTCCTTTGGTACTTTTCCCATCGGTAACGGTTCCTGTAAGAATAGACTCTCCCAAAACATCTGATATAGATGGATTAAAGCTGTAAGCGGGATAAGAATCATAATAATTCAGAGACAGTAAAGTGACCCACTTGGAAGAATTGGGATAGCTGGTATCCGGATTTCCATAATACACATCCATTCCCTGTCTTTCAAAAAATACGGTATTGAGCCTGTTGACATTATTGGAGCTATACCCATCCACAATATTCTGTTCAGCAATTCTGATACTCCCAGGTGTTGTTCCTGTATTACCTGTTGCGAGTCCTGTAATAGCTGTTCTTCCAAACTGATCGTACTTGGTATAAAGCCATTGTCCTTTTTTCCGCAGTTCAGCATCCTGAGTTCCTACCAGTCTGTCCTGTTTATCATAAATCATCGTTTCCCAATCTTTACCCGGAAGTTTCTTTTCTACCAGACGGTTTCTGCCATCATAGCGATATTCATAGGCCAGATTATCCTGATCTGCCTGGCTCCAGCTTTTGATTTTAGCTAATAACGGCGGAACAACAAAAGCAAGCTGATTGTATTCATTGTATACATAATAGGTATCTGCATTTTCTGAGGCACTCACTACTTTTCGCAGCAGTATAACCTGACCTCTGCCATTTTTGAACTCAATGGTTTGGTTTCCGTCTTCATCGATAACCGTATTTTTATAGAGCTGTGCATCCTGATATATTCCGGCATGGGAAGGAGTGCTTTTAGTGGCACCGTTTTCCCAGATGGTAGTGGTAGAAAACTTCTTTACAGCATCTGCTGTGGTAACCGCATCATACCAAAAAGCAACAGGTTTATCCTCCCAGGCATTTCCAACCGGTCTTTGTGCAATGATCCTGTCTAATGGGGAGTTCTGAAATACTTTCTCGGAGAAGATCTTTTCAGACCCATAAATATCAGGCTCGGTAGCATTGGCTAACGAAGAAGGGACAATAGCCCCGTTCAGCGTTCCCGCCTGAGGAACGGGAAGGAAGTCTTTGGCCTGTCTTCCGAATGCATCATATTCGATATGCGTGACCACATCTCTTCCGAGAGGTGAAGCTTTTACATTAACGATTTGCTTTGGCCTTCCTAACCCGTCAAAATACTGAACCGTTTCAGCTGTTTTTGTAGACTGGCCCGAGGCATTATAATCAAGATAGGTTTTGGACTGGATATAGTTTTCTGTAGAAGTTGGACCTGTTTGGCACAGTATAAGACCTGAGGTGCATAACAGACCCATTGGGATAGCTATCTTTTTCATCGTTGTATTGTTTTTGTGAAATCTAATGCTTTACAAAAGCATCAGTCAATACATGATCCCCAATTGGTGAATATTTGTAGTTACTTAATTTATTATGATGAATAATTTAAGGCTTTAACCTTTTAATATAGTATTACTTAAACAAAATTAAACAGGTAAAATGGTAAAATCTCATAAAATAGAGTGGTTTGGCAAAACAATAAGTCCGGATTTTTTATCCGGACTTATTTACATTAACATAGTATCATTTAAAATCTCAAAAAAATCTAGTCTTTAATTAATTTCCTGCATTGTCCGCCGATGCATATGAGGTACCATCCTTTTTCAACGGTTCCCAAATTAAGATCGAGCGTATTGTTATGTTCTGTAACCTTAATTTTTGATGTGATATCATTTCCTGCTCTATCCATTATTTTGATATTTTCGGCACTGCCCTTCTTCAGCACAATCTTTACATTCTCTTTGGCAGGATTTGGGTAAACTGTAAAAACATCCTGCTCTCTGCCTGATTCTGCTTCGAGGCTGTTTAAGAATGTTTCCGGGACCAGGCTTGTCTGAATGGTGATGCCGTTGATGGTACTAAACGTTACTTCCGTTGTATTTCCTGTTATTACAGTGGTTATGTTATTTGCAGGAAACTCCGGTTTCCATTTTCCAGCCAGCTTGAGCTTTACAGGAACAATCTGAGGTACCCTGTAGAGACGGGATGCTGTTCCGGTTATCTGTGAATAGGTAAATGCTTCATTGTCATTCAACAGACCCAGATTCGGATTGGTAAGACTTACTTTCAGCTTACTGCCTGCATTAAGAGCTTGAGTCATTACGACTGAAGGCTTATCTGCAGAGATCACAGCATCGGACTGAAAAACAGAGGTTGCATCAAAAATCACATAATTATAGGTGTTATCCTCTACGAATTTCACAACATGTGCTTTTTCATTCTGCTGGATGACCTCAAAATAATCTGTGAGGTGATCTGCAAAATTCTGTGTTGCAGAAGTTCCTCCCTGAAGAAGAATCCCATAACGGTAGCGACCTGAGGAAGGAGCTGTACCGTGATCTATATAAGCTGTTGTATAATCTCCCTGAGTATCTGCAGTATTGGAATAGTTACGTGACTGCTGGGTACTTCTTTTAATGACTACAGAACCTGTGTAAGATCCGGCAGGTATCACAAAACCGTTACCCACAGCATCTGTGGCCCATACACTTCCTGAGCTCTGCGAAAAATTGACATTTAATCCGCTCTGCGGTACTCCATTGATCGTTGTAGCGGTAGAAGCGGTTGGCAGCCCGGTCTGGAAAACGGTCGTATGTATGGGATTCGTTCCACCCGCATCTTTAAGATCTGACCCCAGACTTAATGCTTTATCTTTAAAGAAAAATACTGTTTTCAGGACAGACATTCCTGTGGGAGAATTGATGTCCTTATAATCCATTGCAAAAACACCATGGTTGTCCAGAGAAGCATGGGCAAGAAAATTTTTGCCGTTAAATTCTCTGCTTACTCCTGATGATATCCCACTGAGAGGAAGAAAGGCCGCGGTAACACCTGGTATATGTGCCCAGTCCCAGCCATCATCTGTCACTGCTCCCTGAGCATTGGCTACGCCCAAACCATTGGAAAGACGCGTCTTCGGTGAACCTGCAGATAAAATCTCCATAGCTCCTGCAGAAGTATATCTTCCGAAAAGATTTTCCGAGTCACTGTTTTCATAATGCCAGATATGTTTACTGGTTCCTTTTACAGCAATTTGATATCCGTTGTATTTATGGACACTCAATCCTGCATAAGGGAAACCGAAATGTCCCTGTGTAACCGGAACATCGGGAGTGAGTGTATTATTGATTCCGACAGCAATCTGTCCGGCCATGACGGGATTTTTTACACTTAAAGCTCTGTTAAATCCAGACATATTGTACATCCTTTTAAAGAACTGCCCTGCATCTGCATTCGCTACAGGATCTGCAGCATACCATAAAGCAAAAGCATACTTGTAATCTGAAAGAGGTGTCGTAGAATTGGGGAAACGTCCGGCCAGCCCCCGTGGCATTTCAAAATCTGCACTGAATTTCCGATAACTCATCAAAGCTGTCTTTAGATGTCCCTGCGAAATCTGCTTCAGCTCATAGGCGGAACCCTTAAGAATATAATTCATAATAGACATCGAAAAAAGGGCATCTCCACCATAGCTGTTGGCATAAGCCCCTCTATGATGATACGTGGTGAAATCAGGTTTTATAAAATCTGCCCATCCGTTACCTATTAAAAGAGCATTATCGGTAAAATCTACCAGAAATTTCATATTGGCCAATTTATCGGCATCCGAATCATCCTGCCCCAAAACGTAACATAACCGGGTTTCTATCAATGCTCTGACGACATCTGTATTAAATCCGGGATTGGTAAAATGAAAATTAGGATTATCAGGATCTAAAAAAGAGGTAAGATTGCCCAGAACTCCCATATGATGAGAAAATTCTCCGGCCTGTACCAACTCTTCTTTCATCAGAAGAACGCATGCTGCATAGGTGAAACAGCGCAGTCCGAAACCTGAATTATTGATATTAACCGTTTCCTGCGAAGCATTTAAACCAAAGTTAAAATTGGTTGTACTGTTGATTCCCTTGTCTTTGATGTACTTAAAAATCTTTAGAATCAAATCTTTGCCTGCAGCACTGTGGTATTTTGGATTGGATGGCTGCCCGTTGACCAATGGCCCCTTTAAGTGATAAGACATCACCAGATATAGTAAATGATTATTAACAAGGGTTACCATCGCCCCGTTATCTGTTCCGTTGGTCATATTCCATACCGGGCCCGGAGCATTGAAATTGTAATTATTGACTACGTTGGTCTCCGCATTATTTCCAAACTGGATGTATCGGTCATACAGACCTTTAACACTTGTATTGGAATAGGTCGTGACCGTATTGTCGGTGAGCCAGTTGATGTATTTTATTTTTACAGCGTTTACTTCAGTAAGCTGTGCATAAAAGGGAGAGCAGCTCAGCAATACAAAGGAATATAAAACAGACTTCAGCATAAGGTTTTGGTTTATTCACAAAGATATGAATATTTACTCTGCTTTTTCTCATCAAATTTATCCTATCTATCACATTCCCAAGTTGGTATATGTATAAATAATTTTTAAATTGCTATTAAACGGATAATGAGATACTTCCAAAAAGACAACGATCTGCTGATTTCTTACTCCCGTTATTTCTTAAGAAATAAGTCTGCGGTTTATTTGATGAATACCGGAATTCTATTTCCTGTTTTCAGGATCAAATTATTTTTCTGAACACTCCATCCGTTCATAAATCCTTAAAACAATCGTAATCTTAATTTCAGGTTGTTTCCCAAACAGACGTTTAATTTTGCTCCAATTTAATCTACTGAAAAAGTGAAGAAAATTTTTACCTCTGTTTTATTCTGTGCATCGCTGTTTTTCTATGCACAAACCGGGACTCTTTCCGGAAATATTAATGATGATTCCAAATTATCTCTGCCGGGTGCCCGGATTTCTCTGTCTCCGGGAAATATCTATACTACTTCTGATGATCATGGCAACTTCGTGTTTCTGAATGTCCCTCCGGGAAATTACACCATGAGCGTTGACTATCTGGGCTATGGAACAAGCGAATATAATGTGCTTGTTGAGGCTGAAAAGAATACGAGACAGAACATTGTTTTCACAAAAAAAGAAACTGTGATTGCAGAAGTGATCGTAAGCGGTTCTACTTTGAAAAACCAGGCAAGGGCCTTGAACAAGCAGAAGAACAATGCCAATATTACCAATGTGATCTCCTCCGACCAGATCGGACGTTTCCCCGACGCCAATATTGGTGATGCTCTTAAACGTGTTCCGGGAATCACAATACAGAATGATCAGGGGGAAGCAAGAAACCTTATCATCAGGGGGCTGGCACCCAACCTTAATTCTGTGACTTTAAACGGTGACAGGATTCCATCGGCTGAAGGGGATAACCGTAATGTACAGATGGACCTTATTCCTTCTGATATGATCTCTACCATCGAGGTCAACAAAACCCTGACTCCTGATATGGATGCCGACGCCATCGGTGGTTCTGTGAATCTAATTACAAGAGCCTCCCCTAACGGACAGCGTATTTCTGCAACAGTCGCCGGAGGTTATAATCCTATCCGCGAAAAGGGCAATTATACAGCGGGACTTGTCTATGGAGACCGTTTTTTAAATAAAAAATTAGGGGCTGTTTTCAGCTTTTCTTATAACAACAACAATTTTGGCTCAGACAATATTGAACCTACCTGGAGTCTTGCCAACGATGCTGCGCAAACCGCCTATATCAGTAAGATGGGAGTCCGCTATTATAATGAGCACCGTATCCGCCACAGTTTTGATCTGAATATGGATTATGAATTTAATTCCAAAAACAAGATTTATGCATCGGCTATGTACAACTTCAGAACAGACAAGGAAAACAGGTTTGCTTTGGGATATAAGGTGAAACCTGTTTACAATGCTGATGAAACGGAGATCACAGGCTGGAAAGGAAGCATTACAAGACAGAACAAAGGTGGAGATTCTGATAATGACAACACCCGTCTTGAAAGACAGAAAGTACAGAACTATGCTTTGAGGGGAGAACACCTTCTGGGTTCCAAGATCGATCTTGACTGGTCCATGAATTATGCGACAGCGAGTGAAAAGAAACCTCATGAACGATATATAGAGTTTGAAAATGGGAAAATGAATTTCTCTTCAGACCTGAGTGATCCGGAAAGACCGATGATTACTCCTCTTTCTGCAGATAATTTAGGAGTTTACAAGCTGAGCGATCTTTCTGACTCCAACAGCTTTACACAGGAAAAGGAATTTGGAGCCAAGGTGAATGTCCGCTTTCCGTTTTCGGTAATCGAGAACCAGAAAGGAAGACTTCGTACAGGGATCCGTGTCCGTTTAAAGGAGAAAGAGAGGAACAACGATTATTATGCTTTTGACCCGTTACAGGATATGGGAAGCCTGCTGTCTGTTCCGACCGTAAATTTCGACGGACAACATTTCCAGCCTGGGAATTATGTTCCGGGGACTTTCGTCAATCCTTCTTATATCGGAGGTCTGGATCTTTTTAACCCGGGTTTATTTAAAGGTGAATCAAAACCTGAGGAATTCCTTTCCAGCAACTATACCGCCAAAGAGAATATTTACGCAGGATACATCCGATGGGATCAGGATTTCAGTGAAAAATTCTCGATGATCGCCGGAGCGCGTTTTGAAACTACAAAAATTGATTACACCGGAAATTATGTATTAAATGAAGCCGATCTTGCAGGGCAGATCAACCGGACCAATACGTACACAAATATCCTTCCCAATCTATCCTTCAAATATGTTCCGGTTCAGGATCTGGTGCTTCGTGCCGCCTTTACCACGGCTTTAGCCCGTCCGAATTATTATTCGCTGGTTCCTTATCTTAATGTGATTTCTGCAGATGAAACCATTGCAGCCGGAAACCCTGATCTAAAGGCCACTTATGCATATAATTTTGATTTTATGGCAGAGAAGTACTTTAAGTCGGTGGGGATTCTTTCGGGAGGTCTTTTTTATAAAAACCTGAAAGATTTTATTTATACCTATTCCAGAAGAAATTATACCACAGGAGATTTTGCAAACGATTTTGCAGGACAGTCCAATCCTATTCCGGCTGGAGAAAACAACTGGAGATTTACACAGCAGCGAAATGGCGATAATGTTGACATTTACGGTTTTGAAGTGGCTCTTCAACGTCAGCTGGATTTCATTCCGGGAGCTTTCTGGAAAGGTTTTGGGGTGTACGTCAACTATACGTATACCAAATCAAAAGCGAAAGGAATCACGAATGAAGATGGAGTGGAAAGAACAGATGTGGGACTTCCGGGAGCGGCTCCACATATGTTCAACGGATCTCTTTCGTGGGAAAATAAACGTTTCTCGGCAAGGATTTCCATGAATTACGCTTCTCACTATATTGATGAGCTGGGTGGAAAATCCTTTGAAGACCGCTATTATGACAAGCAGGTTTTCCTTGATGCCAATGCTTCCTACAGGATCACCAGCCAGCTGAGGGTTTTCGCAGAAGCCAATAATCTGACGAATCAGCCGTTAAGGTATTATCAGGGAATCCAGAGCAGAACGGCTCAGGTGGAATATTACAGACCTAGATTTACCTTAGGAGTAAAATTTGATTTTTAAACGCATGAAAAAGATACCATTTATATTAGCCGTCTCCACTCTACCCTTTGCAGTGGGCTGCGGCACGCAACATTTAGGAGAAAAACTAAAACCTTCCGTCGTTACCGAAACGGTAGTACATGATACGGATGATCCGGCGATCTGGATTCACCCTTCTGATGCTTCCAAGAGTATTGTCATAGGAACCGATAAAGATACGGACGGCGGATTGTATGCCTTCGATCTGAACGGAAAAATCATTCATAAAGTTTCGGGATTAAAACGTCCTAACAATGTAGACCTGGAATACGGTTTTTTGCTGAACGGAAAGAAAACCGATATTGCGGCCGTTACGGAAAGAGAAACCAATACGGTAAAGATTTACAGTCTTCCTGACCTTAAGGCAGTAGGATCCTTTACAGTATTTGACGGTGAAACAGAGCGGGACCCGATGGGGATTTCATTGTATAAAAATCCGGCAACAGGAAACATAGATGCTGTTGTAGGAAGAAAATCCGGTCCGGCGGACGGCTATCTGTGGCAGTATCAGCTTTCTGAAAAAGACGGAAAAATAACAGGAGAAGTAGTCCGTAAGTTTGGAAAATACAGCGGACTGAAAGAGATTGAGAGCATCGCGGTAGATGATGAAATGGGCTATATTTATTATTCTGACGAGCAGTTTGGCGTGCATCAGTATTATGCAGATCCGGCCAAAGGCAATGAGGAGCTTCAGGTTTTCGGTAAGGGTGATTTTAAGTCTGATGTGGAAGGGATTTCCATCTACCCTACTTCTGCTCAAACCGGTTATATTCTGGTTTCCAATCAGCAAAACGATACGTTTAATGTCTATCTTAGAGAAGATCCGGCTAAGGGAAAAATTGCAGAGATCCCGGTTTCCACGAGCGAAAGTGACGGTTCGGAGGTAACGAATATGGACTTAGGACCAAAGTTTCCGAAAGGTGTATTTGTAGCCATGAGCAATGGACGGGTGTTCCATTTTTACGACTGGAGGCTTATCGAAGAGAGGATCAAAGCGGCTCAGAAAACCGATAAATAACATTAATATTTTAAAGAAAAACAACTTAAGTTCAAATACTTACAGATTCACAACACGACAACCACTGCAAAAAGCAGTGGTTGTTTTTTATATCAAGATAACGCTGATATCATCTGGCTATATGAAGTGATCATTCATTCTAAGAATCTTCACATCATTTTTCCATCTACCATCTTCTGAAGTACCTCGACCCGTTGGGTAAGGAGGATACCCTCTTCGGAAACACCTCCATTCGGTTCAATAACTGTCTCCACCCAATTCCGGCAGGCCTACAGCCATTTACTTTTCTTAAAGTTTCCTGCAAGCAATTGTAATGATAACTAAAATTCAGATGTTTTTAGTTTTTTTGGCTCGAGTCCACCTTTTAAGACTTATCAATTTTTTGGGGTATAGCAAATCTCAAGAGAGATAAGTTTTTTTTAACGCAAAGTTTTCATTTTGTGAACGTTCAGTTTAAGTAAAACAAAGAAGGCGACACTGTCGCTGATTAAGCGACTGGATAAAACACACGCTTCATCGGATCAATCATAGATTGATTTTCTCTTTGCTTCCTAAACTATACATCATTCAATGAATCCTTTACGTCTATAAAACTCATCAATCATAAATACCGCTGTTTTTTATGTTTAAACGCAAAGTTTTTATTTTGAGAATGTTCAGTTTTAAGGAAAGCAAAGAAGGCGACACTGTCGCTGATGAAGCTGAATGGATAAAACACACGCTTCATCCGATCAATCATAGATTGATTCTCTCTTTGCTTCCTAAATATAGATTGATTCTCTCTTTGTTTCCTAAAATGTTCATTATTATTTTTTTAATCCTTTGCGTCTATAAAATTGATCATGAAAAATACCGCTTTTTTTATGTTTAAACGCAAAGTTTTTATTTCCAGAACTTTCCAGTTTTAAGGATGGCAAAGAAGGCGACACTGTCGCTGATGAAGCGACTGGATAAAACACACGCTTCATCGGATCAATCATAGATTGATTCTCTCTTTGCTTCCTAAAATGTTCATTATTATTTTTTTAATCCTTTGCGTCTATAAAATTTCTATTCACTATTAATTATTCATTCTTCACTTTTCACTTTTCCCTATTCATTCATCTTCATTTCCCTCTCCTTTCCAAAATAAGGTGTCCGGCATCCAACATTTTAATCAGATGGATGTATGGGCAGACCATATTTCTTTCCGGCACATGGTCATAGACTCCCAGCGACAGATAGACCATCCCTGACATAAAATAATCAAATTCCCTGACACTGTATTCTCTGAATGCTTTTTTAAAGGCCAACAGAGGGTTTTGGTATTCCTTCTCAGAAAGTGAGCCTAGAAGTAACGGAGAGGTATTTTCCAACTGAATATTGGTAGACTTTTCCTTTTCTTTTAGTGTAATGAGATAACCTGCGCGAATAAACGACTGTATAGACTGGTGAAACTGAAAGATATCGGACGGATCTTCTTTTATCCAGCTGTTTCTTTTTACTGCGCAACTCATTATGCTGTTCAACCTTTCTTTAGAGGCAGCCAGGTCATTGAGCTTAAAAAAGTTCTCCATCAGCTGTAACGCTGAGTGCTTCTTCGTATCTGTGCCAAGCCGGGACTGAAAGTCTGCTCTGTTCTTTTTCATGCGTTATATTTTGTAATTAGGATCAGATCGGTTCCTTTAGGTTAGATACAGCTTTTATGCACATGAAGTTTCCGGTATACTTTGTAGTATGCTGAGCTTTTTTGTACTTCTTGTGTAGATAAGCAGTCTTAAACGACCTGTTTCTGTTAAACTGTTTTTTTAATGACTGTAAAGGAGGAAATCCTGCCAATGCCTGGACTTCCTGCCCATACAAGTCCAAAATGAATATAATAGAATTTGTGTTTTTCTGAAAGCCTTAAAGGCCGCAATGGATTGTACACCCCATTGTAACATGTCATGATACTTGATGTGGTAAAGCGGGCTTAGAAAAAAGAATTGTAGAAAAGCAGAACTGCATGGGTAAGAGAACCATTTAGTTTTACAATATACTTTTTCTCATGTCTAAGCATTTTATTATTTGCTTCAAATATACAAAATAATTCTAAAAAAGCTACTAATAAGATACATCTTTTTAGTGGTAACGAAAGTGATGGTTATTTATAAGATTTGTAATAATAAATAATTCTAAAAAACTTATAAATATGGCAAGTGAATTTTCCAAGGAAAAAGTGTTGAAGAAACTGGGTAAAAGGATAAAAGAAATCAGAATAAGTAAAGGGTATTCAAGCTATGAATATTTCGCTTATGAACACAATATATCCCGTGCCCAATTTGGAAGGTATGAAAGAGGAGAAGATTTAAGGTTTAGTACACTTGCAAAAATAATTGAAGCTTTTGATATGAGCCTAGAAGAATTTTTCGCTCAAGGTTTTAATGAGGAAATATTATAAGCAATGGCTTCTATATTTCTTTAAAGTATCACAAAGCTACGCTTATTGTACCTTATTTTACAAATGCAATAACAATAATATCGGTAAACAAAAGCGTACCGAATAAAATTATGATTAGTTCGTAATTGCAGGTATGTATGAGGAAACTGAAAAAATAATTATGATAAAAGTAGCAATCACACTACGTGCATTGCTGGAACGAAATCGAAATAAAAATTATGCTGATCCCAATGCAGAAAATAAAGCCTTAGTTAATAGCTATGAAAAAATTGCTACAAACTCCAGCTCAGATATCAGAAAAGCTACTATTACAAATGCTTTCAGTGGCAAGAAAAAATCAACAATGATTACAGTAATATTAATTGTAGATTCTTTGGGCTATACCATGAATGATTTTGGAGAACAATACGATAAAATTACCGATAAAGATATTGTCGAATTTAAAGAAAATATTTTAAAAATTAAATCTTGAGGCTCGTCTAGATCTTATTAATTCAAGATCGGAAGGCTTTAAAAAAAAACAATAACACTTGATTTTATTGCTATGAAAGATATTCAGGATAGTTACTGTATTGCTGTAGCAGATCATATCAAAAAATTTATTGATGACAATAAGATAGACTTAGCCGATCTTGCTGCTGCTGCAAATGTTGACAGAAAACAGGTTTACAGACTGATCAATAAAGAAAATGTCCCTTTACTGTCAACTGTTGTGAAAATAGCATTAGCAGCAGGTCTTGAAATGAATATAACTCATATGGATTTTGATTTTAATCAGTATAGGAAAAATAACAATATACTTATTGCCGTTCCAAAAGGTAAATCTAACCTTGAAGATTTTGAGGATTTGATTGATTACAGAGTCAATAGACATTGTACAACGGTGAAAATTATTTCCTATAATTGTAAAAGAGTGAGATGGAGGCTGGTTTGGAAAAGCTTTTAAAGCATAAAGTTAGAAACATTAAAATCGTTTCTTACAAATTTAATTTTTCAAAATAGAACTTTAGATCAGCAGAATCTACTTTGATGGGAAGGTTACTAAATTCCCATCCGTTCCTGGGAGCCTTTACTGTACTTGATAACTGATGATTATACAGCATGATGTAATTCTTAGGGCTTATAGAATCATATAATACGATATGTCTGGTTCCTTTTTTTAAGTTATTAGCGCAGGTTTTACCTATTTGTTGCCCATTTACTTCATAAGTAAAATCAGTCCCTACTCCATTATTATTTTTTTGATGCCAATCACTGGTTATATAGGCTATGGTATATTTTGCATTCTTTTTAGCACTTCTCAGGTCATGCCGGGATAAAACCAGTGTTACAATGATCAATACTAAGGTAGCCAATGCCAATACTACTGAAAGAATCTTCCCTTTTGACTTGATTATTTTTATGATATGTTTCATTTGAGTTATTTAATAATTGACCACAGTATTTTCAAAAGTATCTCCTACAATTGCTTCGAGCGTGACTCTAGTACCTATTCTTATATGACAAATTTAAAGCTATTTCTCATTGTTGGAGGTTATTACCATAAAAATTGATCATAAAATAAAAATCCGAGAAAGTGGATTTCCCGGATTAGATGTTGTTAAGGTTTTATTTGGACACATGAATTATGTTGGGACAATATGGGAATATAAATAAGACTCACGCACGGCCATATGAAAAGCTTAATTATCTTCTTTTATGTCTTCCACAACATAAGAAGAATCTTCTTTTATTCGGTACAATTTCTTCGAATGCAGACTACCATCAATATTATAGAATCTAAAATACCCTGTTTTTAATTTACTTTCATAACTTTTTTTTGGATCTTTCATTTTCTTAAATCTATATAAACCTTCAGAAAAAAGCTTATTTGTATTTTTTTCCTGTACAATTTCAACACCATAAAAATAACGATCATTTGAACTATCTATTTTTATAAATGTATCAAAATGATCATTATAGATATCATTATCCTTTTCTTTATATACATATATTGTATCAACAAATTGATCATTTCTAAATTTTCCATCCAATTTGATAAAACCATTCTTATCATAAATATGCAATGACAAATCTTTTTTATCAGTGCAGGAATTTAATAACAAAAAAGAAAGTACCAGTGATAAAAAATATGTTTGATTATTCATTCTATAATTTAATTTTCGCATAATGTATCGTGTCATTTACAATGATATATTCGTTTTTTCCAATAATATTGCCATTCATATCAAAAGCATTATGAATTCCAAATGGCTGTACGCTAGATAGTGGATATGCAAATAAAATTTCCAGTATAAGTTAAGCTACATTTTGATAAATTTCGTTTTGATTATTAAATTCTTCTATTGTTTTGTAATTTAGGGTACTGTGACGTCTTTTTTTATTGTACCAGATTTCAATGTATTCAAATATTTCCATTCCCATTTTTTCTTTTGTTA
>NZ_JPRI01000013.1 GCF_000737765.1 Chryseobacterium vrystaatense
GAGAATTTGAGCCCATTCATAAACGATGGATTATAGAACGTACTTTTTCTTGGTTTGATAATGATAGAAGATTATGCAGGAATTATGAACTTCTAATGGAAAGTTCTGAAAACATGGTCAAATTATCTGCCATAAAATTATTACTCAATAAAATTTAAACAGCCTCTAAGAGAAATTTTGAAAAATCAGGTCTTGGCAGTTATATATCTGTAGAACTGAAAGAACCCCGATTGTGCGACCGTCACGCTCGTACACGATAAACAAATGAAACCCAATTTTTTTAGGAAGTTGGGTTTCATTATTAACCTGAGTCCCGCTAGGCAAAGTCTCATGACTTTGAGTGAAAAATAATAACACAACTACATTTTCAGCAAAAAAAATCTTTGGTAATCATTTGGGAACATCAACATTTGTTAACCATTAAAGTATATATTTGGGTGCAAGATTATGATAAATAATAGATTAAATTTTATAATTTTTGGAATCGTAATTATCTTTTCCATTATTCAATGCAAAAAGTACGATGATGAGATTGGAAAATCCGAAAATTATTTTCTAACTGAAAACAGAATATCTGATGACTGTATGTTTTTTCAGATGAGATTTTCGAAAGGAGATTATATTTTAAAATATTCTTTATCGGGAAGCTGTAAAAATTTGAAAAATGAGGTATACTTGAGAAATTATTCTAATTATGTAGATATAAATTATAATAATCTAAAAAATAAGACAGGATATATAATTATTGACCATTATGAAGTGGCTAATATAGAATCTTTTCAGCAAGAAATTATTCGGATAACAGAAAAAAAATTAGGTTCTTCAGTTTCTTTATTTGAAAGTAGCGAAAATAGTTTTACATTGATACTTTCACCTTTCACGCCTAATAATGATGGGCATAATATCAATAGATAAACTATCAATCAAAGTAATAATCCGGAAGATATCTTAATCTTTCGGATTATTTTATATACTATTTCCGTTGTTTTTTTCTTTCTAAATATGTGTGATTGGCTTTGTTTATCCAATCAATTTAATATCGAAATTTTAATCCGCATTTTTACTATTTATCTCAACCTCATACCTTTACTAATCTTATTATCATTTTCTCCCTCTCTAATGAGACGGTCTGGAAGCGAGTTAATTATTTGCTTTTTTATCAAATTCACTTTAGTATCCAAATCGAAAAATCTCTCACTTAAATAAAATGCTTCATTATCATTAAGACTAAAATTCACTTTTAAAAACTCAATTTTATCATGTTCAGTTTCTAAATCACTAAAATGTTTATCTAACCAATATAGGTCTTTAAGGATACTCTCATGTTCATAATATTCCAAAAAATTTGTTTTATAATCTTCAGAATTCACAAACTTCTCACGATGAGCTTGATATTTGTCCACATGAGCCTTGGAAAGAGCTTTCTCAGCTTCTTGTTTTAACTTAAGCTCTTCTTCCTGAGCAATTCTAATTCGTTCTTTGGTTTCAATATTTTGTAATCTATCTCTGTATCTTTTAATCTCCAAATTAATCTCTTGTTGAATACTAACTTCACTACCAATACCAGAAATGTCTAATTTTGGAATGATAGCCATTTGTTTTTTTAGATCCAGCTCTTCATTTTCAGATTTAATTTTTCTCTTATTTCCAAAAAACATTAAAAATGAAGTCTCTTTTTTAGGCTGATTCATAAGATTGTTATACTCTAATATTTTTTGCTCATATTCTTTTTTTTGTTTTTCTATACTAGCGATATTTCTTTCCATCCATCGAATGAGAATATCAGTATCAAAAGAAAATCCTTCATAAAAACTCGTTTGATTATTTATCTTAAAATTAGAATCTTCCAGGTTTTTAATTAAAGCGTCTATTTTAATTTCTCCAGCCATAATTTTATCAGCCACTTTTTGAGTAGCATTTTTATAACCGTAGAGCATTTTTTCTAATTTTCTTATTGTCTTTGTAAACTCTATTTTTGTTTCTTCATAAATTTCCTTTGCCGATTTTTCTACAATATTTTCAGGTTTTGTAAAGTTCTTAGAAGTTTTTTCAACTATTAAATATTGATTTTTTTGAACATAAAAATTTTCTATTTCTTTAGATTTTAATCCTATCTGAGTTCCTTTGTAAGATTGATTATTGTATTTGAAAGAAATACCTTTTAAAATTCCATCTTTACTAAAATTCGCCCTACAATCAATTCCATTTTTCTCTAATTTTTTAAGCAAATCTGTTACATTAAAAGTCTGTTGCATTAAAGAATCAATAGTCTTCTTGAGAAATGTTTTTACATCTCTAACACCTACACTTTTATCTAAAAATATTTCTTTTTTATTTCTCTCTTCCGGAGTAGTATATCGAAATCCTTTTGGATTGGTTGGGTCATAAATAATAGTTCTTCCCGGAGTTCTTCTGAGATCAACTTCTTTCTCAATTTTATCTGCTATTACTTGACATTTATTTACAATGTAACTTGTATTAATATTACTTCTATCAAAACCAACTTTGTTGAGTAAAATATGATAGTGCTCATGAGCTGCATCAAAATGCTGAGCAATAATGAACTGATTATTATCTCTGGTGGCTCCTAATTCTTCCAATATTTTATCAAAAATTAAATCACGGGTCACTTCACTAATGATTTCTTCTTGGTGAAAACTTATCGATAAATGTAAAACTGGACGACTACTTTTTGCATTTCTAATGGCAATACTTCGCATCAAATATGCTTGTTCAGGGACCGTTCCGAAAACCATATTTTCTTCTAAAATTTTAGGCATTTGTTCCTGAGAAAAATCCTTCTCATGCTCTTTATGGATATATGAAATAGCTCCTAAAAATCCGGTACCGGTTGTTGCATTAATAATCATAAAAACTAGTTAATTAATATACTTTTTAATTCCTCAATCAACATTTCTATATCTTGATGAAGTTTTTTATTTTGATGGGTATACCTGGTCAATTGATTGAGATTACTTCCAATTCCTATCAATACTTTTCTTTCATCATAAATCATTTTTTGAGCATCGTTTCCATTATCAATTTCAACAATATTGACTTGTCCATTCTCTAAAAATTCTCTCAAATATTCTGATATAGTAAGATGGGAAGTTGCTGCTTTTTTTTGATATTTTATCTTCTCAGATTCACTAACTCTAAGTTCAATTTTTTTATTTCTAGGCTCTTCTTTTTTGTTGTTCATTATTCTAATAATTTGATTAATTCATTTTTTTAAACTAGAAAATTTTAGCGCAAGCGTAAAGAAATTTCTTCTTATTTGCCCCGCAGGGCGAGGTTCTAAAATGCAGGTCAATATGAAAAGTAACAAAGTGAATTGTAATTTTGTCATGACATTTTAGCACCTCGCTTCCTTAATATATAGTAAAGTTAAATTATCATATTAAAAAACCATGCATCATATTTGACATTAATTAAAAATGATATAAAAATCAAAGAAAAGTGTCAATGAAAATCCGTTTGTAAATCATTACAAACGGATAATATTTAATGTAGAAGTTACTAAAATTTTATCTTCTTAGATTTTTGAAAGAAAATTTAAGTGTAATTATAGTCTTATATTTTAACTGAAATTCAAATTAAATTTTGATTCATTATTAAAAAAGGATATTCTTTTTTTTAGTTTTTTGCTGACATATTTTTAGTTTTTTTTAGATTTTTTAAAAATTAGATTGTCAATTTTCAGCAAAATTTGTTTTCTTTTTTTTGGAAATTTTGGAAGTTTTTTCCAAAATTAACTCAATAATAAAAGTCTACTTTCATTCTAAAAACGAAGATAGAAATCATAAAAATTACAGAAATTTTCTTTCAACCAAAATGAGGATTATTTTGCTCTAATAAGATACATTCATAATCTTCTACAGAAATAATCTTTCGTAAATATTTTGTAAGTTCTATCACAGAATTGAAAAGTAATTTTTTGTCAGATTTTACATAGTTTGAAATTAAAAATATCGAATAGTAATCTGAATTTTTTATTGGAGAAAATTGTAAAATTATTGAATAATTATTGAAGCTATAAGTATAAATAATTGTTTTGTAATTTAGCAAAACTGTAAATCTTTTTAAATAATTTGTATTGGTGAAAATTAAAAATTTGGAGCAGTATAAATGTCAGTTAAGAATAAAAAAATGAGCAATATTTCTCAAAAAAACATAAATGATTCAGATTATAGTGAGATTCTAAGTGCAGCTATTAGTCAGATCCAAAATGCGCGAACATTTATTGCAAAGCAAATTAGTAGTTCTGCTACTTCTGTATATTGGAATTTGGGAAAATTACTTTTTGAAAAACAATTAGAAGAAGGCTATGGAAGTGGTGTCGTAAAACAGTTGTCTGTTGACCTCAAAAATGAATTTCCTGATATGGGACTTTCGCCTCGTAATCTATGGAATATGAAACGTTTTTATGAACGATATTATATGGCAGATTCAAAACTGCTACAGAGCGTAGCAGTTTTACCTTGGGGACATAATTTATTATTACTAGACAAAATAGAATCTCTTTCTGCCATAGAGTTTTATGCAAATGAAATAGTAGAAAAAGGATGGTCAAGAGATTTATTACTCAATGCTATTAAAATGGATACTTATAGCAGGGCAGAAAGTCAACTTAAGACAAATAATTTCCGCTCTACCCTACCCGAATTGAGTGCTGAATATGCTAATGAAGTATTTAAAAGCACTTATAATTTAGGCTTTTTAGGTATTACGGAACCTGTTAAAGAATTGGAACTGGAAGGTAGAATAATAGCTAAAATAAGAGCTTTTGTACTAGAACTCGGCAAAGGATTTTCTTTTATAGGAAATCAATACAGACTAGAATATAACAACAAAGAATATTTTGTTGACATGCTTTTTTATCATAGAGGCTTACAATCCCTAGTAGCAATTGAACTAAAAATTGGAAGTTTTAAGGCTGAATATGTAGGAAAAATGAATCTCTATCTTTCGCTGCTCGATAAACTGGAAAAAGGAGAAAACGAAAACCCTTCTATAGGTATTATACTTTGTGCCGACAAAGACCATCTCGATGTAGAAATAGCACTTCAAGACATAAATAAACCTATTGGGGTCGCTGAATATCAGCTATTACTACCAAAAGATGAATTGCAAGCTCTGGTATTAAATGAGATAAATATAGCAAACAATGCAGCAGATAATCATAAAAAATAATCTCAAATTTAATTTTCAGAATTTCAAACAACAAACTTCTCGCAATTAAAATGCAGATTAATCTTTAGGGATAATGTAAAATAAATATCTCCAAAAAATTTTGGAGATATTTATTTTATTCAGGCAGTTTATTATTATGAATTCTATAGATTGACTGTCCGGTGTGAAATTGGACAAGTATATTCTGCATGATTTCTTCGATTTTGTTCTGCTCGTAAAAGGCAATTCTTACAAAATGAATTTTATTTTTTTTCGTGTAATCATTTTTAATTTCATCATTAAAAACACGAACCTTGAAGCCCTCTTCCCCGCCCCAATAATCCTGAAGTGTAAAATGCTGAATTCCGTCGCATTCAATCAACAGATTTTTACTTTTAATGTAGAAATCAAAACGCAGCTGATAAAAATTTTTACAATCTTCAAATTTCTTTTCTGTTTCAATATCATCTTCAGAAAACTGAGTTTTCAAATAATTGAATACTGCTTTTTGAAATTTACTGGATTCTCTTCTGCACAAAACGCAACCTCTTACACCCTTAATGTAATTTGTTATCGACTGCTCAAAAGAAACTCCATGCTCCCGGCAGATAATTTTTCCGTAATGCTTTTTAGTTTTTAATCTGCCCAGAAAATAGACTTTTCCCTCAAAATGCTGATAACCTAACATCCTGATTTCTTCATCACTTCTCTTCGGAAAATTTCTGACTTCATTGATGCACTCTTTACATCCCATGGGATGAACTCCTTTGGTGTGCTGATAGATAACTTGAGTGAGAATATTTTTGTGCTGACATTCAAATTTTCCGTAGCGGAAATCTTCACACCTGCCTAAGAATTTATATCTTCCAAGAAATTTCTCATTACTTGCCTGAGTAATTGCCTGATTACTTCTATATCGGGGATGCTTCTTGCGGTTGCCAATCCACTCTCGTTGAACTCTCTTCTGAATATCACTCAGTTTTTTGTGATAACACTGGGTACAGTTCTTTGGAGTTTGTCCGTTCAAGTGTATGGAGATAATCTGCTCAAAAGTTGTCTTGTGAACTAAACATTCAAATAATCCATATCTATTATCCGATGACTTTCTACCAAGATATCTGTATGTCTTACCGTGCATAGCATCTGATATCTGCTGAATCTCATGTGCAGGTTTTAAAGGATGCTTCCTACCTTTTTTAAATCTACCATTCTCATTTCTTTCATTATCCATAATGATAAAATTTTGAATTAAACAATTGATACATTTGAATTAACCTTTCTTTTCTAAAGAAAAGATTTACATCGAAAAAACTGCATAAGAAATGCATCACACTAAAAAGTGCAAGTTTAGATACTGACATAATTAATTAAGAATTGAATGATACCGGCGCCAGATATCAGGTTTAGAAATAACAAAGGCGTGGAACCGAAGCCAATCCGATAAAGAGGTGCCGCTAAGAACCTAACCCCAGAAAGACTCAGCCCACGCCCCGTATTTGAGGCGCAGGCGTAAGTCTATCATGTCTGGGGTAAATTAAAAGTTAGCGGCTTTCTTTATCCAATATGATAGCTTACGCTTTGCGTAATATTTTTATTGAGGCAAATATAAATTATTGATTTTTCTTTTGACGAATTGATTTTGACATTAATTAAATAAATTTTAAACTAATTGATTATCAGTGATAAAATTTAAATTAATTTTTCAGTTTATATTTTATGAAAAGTAAACAATTAAAATATACAAAATAAATTCCATTAATACAATATGTTATTTTATATATTATATTAATAAAAAAGTAAACGTTATCTTTTTTAGGAATTTAATAATTATCGGAAACATTATCCAATTTTTATAAGTAATTATTCTATAGTAAGAGGCGTCTACAATGCTCCTGTTATTATTTTTCCCCTTATTATTTATTAACATTTCTTATTTTTATTATTAAAAATAGAATACTTATAAAATATTAAAATAATTAAGGAAGGAAAAAAGAAAAAGAAAATCCCTTTATTAATAGGTAGTTAGGACTGTTTTAAAATTACTTAGACGGAAACATTATCCAAAAAGTCGGAGACATTATCCAAAAATACGGAGACATTATCTCGTTTTACGGAGACATTATCTTGTTTTACGGAGTCAATATCCTCATTTACGGAGACATTATCCTAAATTTGTTCAAGTAGAGCAAAAACAGCTTTAATATAGCCTTCACCTTTCAAATTTATTTCTATTTTTCTTTTAAGATGCTTAGATAGTTCTTTATATCCTTTAACCTCGTACAGCTTCTTCATCACCCTCACCTGTTGATCATCCAAACCTCTTTGTTTTTTTAGATATTTTAAGGCTCTCTCAATTTGAAGCTGGTCAAGCGTTGGGAATTTTTCATCAACCCCAACAGCATTCTGTGTATTATAAATTACAAAGTGATAGTTGCCTTCTTTATAACTATAGTTGAAGCTAATATCATTAAAGTTATCTAAATCAGCCTTTACACGTACCAAAAAATCTCTTTCGAAGCGATAATGACCCTCATACTTATTTAAAGGAATAAAGAGTTCTTTTAACAGCTGTGTGTAATCTTTCACAATTCCTCCTAATTTATTAAATTTTACAATCCACATTAGGAAACGAAGGGTATTGTTGGTTGATGTGTTAAAAGACAGATCTTTTTTTATAGAATAATACTGAGACATGTTCAAAAGATGCTGCATTACAGCTTTATCCATTTTGAAAAAAATATTTTTCTTATTCCAACTTGGCTCTAAGATGAAAGGAACCGCCTTATATCCATTGATAGTATCATCTTTAAGCCTTAGCCAATTTATATTAGTCATATTAACCAATGCCTCTTGTATCACAGAATTTTTCATCTTTCTACCTGGATTCAAATCATTGATAGAAACAGAAAAATCAATAACTCCCTGATGTGCCCAGCCTTCAAAATAATCATCAAATGACAATTGTTTGTTGGTAGAATCTGCAATTGGAGGCTTCACACTAATAAACATAGACTGCTCATCTTTAATGGCAGACAGAATCATAGTAATAATTCTCTGCTCGATAATAGATGTTTCCTGCGAAATTAAAATTTCCCGAAAATCATTAGAAATAAGTACTTTCTTTCTAGGTTTTGAGGTTAACATTTCTCTTTTTACAGATGGTTGCGCTTCTTTTTTAGCCATGAATTGTGTTTTTATATTGAATAAGGTCTTCGTTGAAATCTTTATGAATAGGCTGATAGATTGTAATTATACTTTCTAAATCCCAGGCTCGCATAAGCAAACCTACAAAAAATTGAATAGATTCTAGCTCATTAGGAATAATGAAAAAATAAACATTTATATTTCCGGATAATGTTTCCGTAAAATAAGATTGTGGAAGTTCGGTATCATCATCCAGGATGAATTTAGAATTTGATTTTTTGAAAAACTGCAGCAGAATATTTATTTTTTTCCTTTCTGTAACACTTTGTAATTCAATACAAATATTGTTCTCTGATTTACTAATTTTGGTAATTTCTTTTATGAAAGTTCCAATGATATTTAAATTAAAATAATTGCCGGCTAAATCATTATCATTCCCTAAAATGACTTTGTTAAAATTATTCTGAATAACATAATTGTGTAAAAGTTGAGATTTCCTAAAACTCAGTTCTCCGTTAGTAGAGCAATACTGAATGGAGTCTAACTTATACATTTCATGAAAACTTATCGCATCAAAAACGCTTTCAAAAATGGATAATGTCTCCGTATTTGCTAATTTATTTGAAAAGGTGAACCCTACTCTATTCTGAGAATTTTTGTCAAACCATTTCTTATTAAAGAATTCGTTTTCTTGTGTCTGAATCCTGTTAATACCTACGATTTCCCCATGAATATCCTTAAGATAGAATCCTAAACTCTCGTTAGCATATGTTTGGTAAGTGAAAAATATATTATTGAATAAATCAGACTCTAAAACCTCTTGCGATAGCTTCCTAAAGCCTATTAGATATTTATAATGTTGGTTTAGTTTTTGGATAATGTTTCCGTAAACTTTAAAACCTGTTTCATTTGGCTGACTGTTTTTTTGAAAATATATCGTTTCTTTTTTAGGAATATCTTTTATATTTCCTAAACCCAAATAATCTTTTAACTCACGATTAATTTCCTCTGGAGATGCATTGGTATTTTGAAGAATTCTTTTTTTAATAAATTGGATAATGTCTCCGCTATCTTGGAAAACAATAGAATAATACATCTTTACTCCAGTTCTTTCATGGGTAAAAAAACGGATAATGTCTCCGTGTTTTCCATTTTGAACTGATATATAAGCTTGTTTATACTTATCAAAACTGAATAGACTTCCCATTTTGAACAAAAAATATTGCTCAATGTCTATTTCAGTTTTTATTTTATCCCAATTCATTAGATAATCCATTAAGAATCTATTTTAGATTTTCTTCCTCTTAGTTTTTCATCCTCACGAATATAGTCTGGTCGGGGTTGGATATTGTCTCCGTATTTCTTTTTTAGCTTAGTGATACTTGATTCAAGTAAATCCCAATCCTTAAAATACAAATTACCTTCTACTACCTTGTTGTAGGTAACATCTTTTATAAAATCAAAATATTGTCCAGGAATATATATCGTTGTGGTAGCATCATAAACTTCATCCGAATTTCTTTTTCTACCTCCTTTTTTAGTCTTTTCTTGCTCACGAATAAAATCTGGTCTTGGAGTTATTGACTTATATGTAGGCATAATCAACTCTAAAGATTCAATAATTGCCTCAGATTGATTATAAAAAATCTGTCTTTCTGCAGTAGCTTTATAAAAAACAAGATCTTTAATAAATTCAAGCGAATCAGGTTTTAAAAACACTGTAAAAGTCCTTTTACCTTGATCTATATTTATTTTCTTAGAGTATGTCTCGGATTTAGTTTTATTATTTTCTTGTAAAGATGCTCGAGCTTCAAGAATCTCTTTTTTTATTGGTCTTTTCTTTTCAACAGGCTTCGAACTAAAAGCCTCGGTAATAGAATCATTGGTTTTTTCTTTATTACCATTTACATTCGTAGTAATATTCCCACTCGAAATATCTAACTCATTTTCTATTTTTAAATCTTCTCCCGGAATTTCAACTACGGAGACATTATCCACTTTTACATCATCAGCCAACTTCTTCTCATCCTCTTTCTCTTTTAATGTTTTGAAGTTTTTAAATAAATTAGCTTTCATACTTTTTGATTTTAGATTTTATTTCTTTTACTAAACTTTTATAATCTTCTGCAGCTCTACTTCCCATACTTATTTGAAAAATATTTTTACCTTCCTGCTTAGCTTTTTCAATATTCATATCCTGACGTATGAACGTTTTGAAAAAATAATCATTAGCATCCTTTTCCTGTTTAATCATTTCACTATATTTTCTGAAATTAACCGTATTGGTAAGTACCTTATTAAAAAAGAATCCTAAAAATTCTAATTCTGGATTATAATTTTCTTTAATATTCATAAAGGCTGGCAAAAGATTATCAATACCTGCAAAAGAATATTGCTCAGCTTCTATTGGAGACATTACGTAATCTGAAGCACAAAGAGCCATTTCACCCAAAGTAAGTTTTTTCATCAATGGTCTAGGGGGGCAATCAATTAAAACGTAGTCAAAAGGCATCTGCTCTAAAAGGTTACCGAGATTCTTCTTCAAAGTTTCACGAGTATAATTCTCTTCTTCCTCAAGAAGGGCATCGCCTGCCAAAATGTATACATTAGAACTGCCATGGTGTTTTAATCGAAAATCTCCCGTGTTATCCAAGAAATTTCTGACAGTATAAGGATAGTCATCTTCAATCCCGTATCCCATCGATAAGTTTTTTTGACTATCAAAATCAACGAGTAAAACATTTACTCCTTTTTTCTGCGCCAATGCTGCACCTACATGAATAGCTGTTGTAGTCTTTCCTACACCACCTTTCTGAGTAATAATTGAAATAACTGACATAAATTAAATAATTACAATTATCAAATATAGCAAATAAACTTATATTCACAATTAATAAAATAATCTATTTTATTAACCATTTTTATTTACTATATTATAACCAATCTTAATTTCAGTTCCAATAAAGCTTTAGCTTAAATGCTATATAAATTTTTAAAATAGCCTACCATATTAAGAATTATTTTATTCAGAGGTAAAAAGGAAAAATAATATTAATTATTGAATAATTAAATATTAAAAATAATTTATTTTATATATTTATAATATTTAGTATATTATCATAATTTTGATGTTAGATTTCATATACTAGATAATCGTAGTAACGAAGAGAGGAGAGGTATTTGAAATTTGATAATTTTAAAAAAGATATAAAACGGCTTAATAAATTTACTGAATGTTTGGTGTGATGTATTAATTAGATTTAAATGTCCAAAAACATGCTTCTACTACAACTAATAGATACTTATTTCCGGATTTTGAATTTTCTCTATACTGATATCGATACATACAAAATCAAAGGCCTCCTGTAGGAAGCCTTTGATACACCAAATCACAAAATATTAATATGAAAAAAAATATTATAAAGCCGTCGCAGTATAAGTTACTGTTTGTGTATAAGTTCCGGCTGGTTTACCTAAAATATCAGAAGACGATGATTTCACCGCTGGAATGGTATAGTCTAAATTCAGTGTTAAGGCACTTCCAAGCGGAGCATTTGATACTAAAGTTTGATCAGTTGCAGATAAAACAACCGCGCTTTTTGTTCCACCCATAGTTCCGGCAGCTGTAGCCGCTTTAATCGTCAAAACATTTAGGGGTCGGTCGACGAAAAGTAAAAAAAACAGGGTTAAGGATAAAATCTATTAAAATTTAATTTTTAATAGATAAATTTATAAAGCTAATTTGGGGAATCCTGTATTTTATTTTTTTTTATCCAGTTATGGAGGTTCGCCGGAGTCGAATTATAGCGTTTTGCTATAAATTTTTTGGTAGAACCATTTTTAAGTAAAGCTTCTATTTCCAATTTGTGAGTATCAAGTTTACTTTTTCCTGGTCCTTTTGGTCTACCTAATTTAATTCCGTTTGCTTTTTTTGTCTGCAGCGCTTCTTTTGTTCTTTTGGAAATCAAGTCCCGTTCAATCTCTGATACCATAGAAAATACCATTGCCATCACTTTACTTTGTATGGTATCGTCAAGTTGCCAGTTTCCTTTGACAGTATAAATATTAATGCCTTTCTCTGTCGCAATAGAAATAATTTCCATGCATTCAAGCATACTTCGTCCCAATCTGGAAAATTCATTTAAAAGGATAGTATCTCCTTTTTGCAAATCCTCTATGATCTCACCAATTTTACGTTTTCTCCAGTGAATCTTTCCGGAGATTTTTTCTTCTACAAAATCTACTTTACCTAAAGATTTGTCATTCGCTAAAAATAAAATTTCTGCTTTATTTTTTTCAAGATCCTGGTCAGCTGTTGATACCCTTAGATAAGCTACATTCTTTGACATAAAAGCTATTTTAAAATTAAAGGTATAAATATTAAATTATTCTATATAAAAAAGTAAAATATAAATATGTATTTTTATTTAATTATAACTTTATTGAAAACGGTCATTTTTACAATGTTATTTTATGGCTTTAAGAAAATCTATAACAGAACAAGAATTTACTTCATTAATAAATATTCCTCAGTCTGGAGAAGAACTTATAAGGATCTATTCTCTTTCAGATGACGATATAATTTTCATTAAGGCATCATGCAGAGGAAAAACCAATCATATTAGAGTATCAGTTTTACTTAGCTACATGAAATTTCCCGGAATTATTATTCCTACTGTATTTATTCCAGATGAAAGAATATTGGATCTATTATGTAATCAGCTAGAAATAGATAAAAGCCACTGGAAGGATTATGATAATTTGGCTGAAACTCGCCAGGATCATATAAATATTTTGAGAAAAAACTATGGATATGAAAATTTCTCTTCAACTTACTATACTGATTCTCTATTCAATTTAACAAAATTTACTTTACAAACAGATAAAGGAATATTAATTGCGCAGCAGTTAGTAAAATTTTTGAGAGATGCTAAAATATTGATACCTAGAATATCTGTTGTACAGAAAATATGCTCAGAAGCCTTAATTAATGCAGAAAAGCAAATTCATGATACCCTGAGTTCTGTATTGTCCAATCATCAAAAACAGTTATTAGATACTCTTCTCAACTTACAGGAAAAAAGCAGCATCAGTCAACTAAATTGGCTGAAGCAATCCCCACAGGCGGTCAATTCAAAATTTTTATTGATGCACATAAAGAGGTTGAAAACTATTAAAGACATTGATCTTCCAAAAGATATTGGTAAGGATATTCATCAAACACGGTTGTTGAAAATAGCCAGAGAAGGCAGGCAGATGACACCACAACATCTAAGGGATTTCGAAGAATCCCGGAGATACGCAACTTTAGTCGCAATACTTCTGGAAACCAAAGCTTCTATTATCGATGAAATTATAGAAATGAATGATAAAATCATCGGTTCTTTGTTCAGATATGCCAAGAATACACAAGCTCAAAAAATGCAGGAATCCGGAAAATCCATGGGAGAACAGCTCGGTGTATTTTTTAAAATTGGAAATGCACTTCTTGATGCCAGAGAAACTGGAGAAGATCCTTTCGATGCTGTTGAATCGGTTATTTCATGGGAAGCTCTGGCTCAAAGTATTTTGGAAGCCAAGAACTTAACCGCTAAACAAAATTTTGATTCACTTTATTTTATATCCGATAAATATTTCACGATCAAAAAATATGGTGGAGAATTTTTGAAAGAATTGGAACTCCGTTCAGCTCCTGTGGCAGAAGATATTCTAAAGGCAATAAATATTCTGATAGATTTATATGAAGGAAAAATAAAAAGACTGCCGGAAAAGCTACCCTCAAGTTTTATAAGAAAAAGATGGGAAGAACTTGTATTTACGGAGAACGGTATTGATCGAAAGTTTTATGAACTGTGTATATTTTCTGAACTCAAGAACCATCTGCGTTCCGGAGATCTTTGGGTACAGGGTTCAAGACAGTACAAAGATTTTGAAGATTATCTTATTCCTTCAGACAGATTTACTGAAATGAGAGATCAGAATGGGGTTCCTCTGGACGTAGCGTTGAATGTAGAAGAGTTTCTTTCGGAACGGATGGAACTTCTTTCCAATAAAATACAAATCGTTTGTAAACTTATCGAAAGCAATGAACTTCCGGACTCTTCTATTATTAATGACAGGATAAAGATTAAACCTCTTGAAAACACAGTTCCTGAAGAAGCTGAAGTTTTAGGAAAAAAAATATACAGTTTGCTTCCTCTCATTAAAATCACAGATCTTTTGAAAGAAGTCGATCAGTGGATGGGCTTCACAGATCAATTCACCCATTTGAAATCAGGAAATAAAAGTAATGATAAAAACTTTTTACTCACTGTAATACTGTCAGATGCCATCAATTTAGGCTTAAGAAAAATGTCGGAAGCTTCTCCGGGAACTTCCTACGCAAAACTTTCCTGGCTTCAGGCGTGGCACATCCGCGATGAAACGTATTCTTCAGCTTTAGCGGAAATTATAAATGTTCAATCCGCGCATCCATTTTCTTCTTACTGGGGAGAAGGAAAAACATCTTCTTCGGACGGTCAGCGTTTTGCCACCGGAAGCTATGCACAAAGAACCGGAAATATTAATCCTAAATATGGAAGCGGTCCCGGAGTTCAGTTTTACACTCATGTCTCCGACCAATACGCACCTTTTCATACCAAGGTTATTAATGTGGGAGTAAGGGATGCAACCTATGTTTTGGACGGGCTTCTCTATCATGAATCTGATGTACAGATAGAAGAACATTATACAGATACTTCGGGGTTTACCGATCATGTGTTTGCTTTGATGCAGTTATTGGGATTTAAATTTGCCCCAAGAATCAGAGATTTGAATGATAAGAAGCTTTTTATTCCTGAAGCATCTACCGGTTATTCTGCGTTATCAGAACATATAGGAGGTACAATTAACAGTAAAAAAATTATTCAAAACTGGGATGAGATCCTAAGATTGGCTGCTTCCATAAAAAATGGAACTGTTACGGCTTCACTGATTGTAAAGAAGATTGGAAGCTATCCAAGGCAAAACGGACTTGCAGTAGCATTGCGGGAATTGGGTAAAATTGAAAGAACCTTATTTATGCTCGACTGGTACATGAGTCCGGAACTTAGGCGGAGAGTTACTGCGGGACTTAATAAAGGGGAAGCCAGAAATGCTTTGGCAAGAGCCGTATATTTTAACAGGTTTGGAGAAGTCAGAGAACGGAGCTTTGAAAATCAACGGTATAAGGCAAGCGGTCTTAATTTGGTAACTGCTGCTATTGTTCTATGGAATACTGTTTATATTGAAAAAGCAGTGCAGCACCTGAAAGAACAGGGCGAAGAGATTAATGAAGAGTTACTTCAATATCTTTCTCCTTTAGGATGGGAACATATTCACCTTACCGGAGATTATGTTTGGGAAGAACGTATCAAACTTAAAAAAGGAGAGTTTAGATCGCTAAGAAAAGTATAATTATTACTTACCTTAAAATTAATATTATTGACAAATATAAACTTTTAATATTATGTTAACTCCCTTTGTTGTAGAACATTAAAAAGTGAAAAAAAATCTTTTTCGCATGAATTATTTTTCTATATTTGGATTCTAACATTAAATATTAAATTTATGAAAAAAACTATTTTAGCGTTGTTTTTAACAGTTGGAATTTCAGGGATTGCTTTAGCGAATAATTCAGTACCTAATGTTTCTGAACATAAAATGGAAACAAAAGTTGTAACGAAGGAAAAAGGAGACAAAAAACAAGTTACAACCTACAACTATGTGAATGGAGTGTTATTTTCTTGTACAATTGCAACACATACAAGACAATACGATACTTGTGGAAATTACGTAGGTACAGTTAAAGAATCATACGAAGCTTATGGAAGTGGTTGTAGTGAAGCGGGTGAAGGAGGGTTACTAATTAAAGTAACAAGAATGATGACAGGATTTGGCGATTGCCCTGCAAATTATTAATGACAGCATATATTAAATTTATTATGATTTTGTTCTGTGTTTTTTTCAAAGCACAGAACAATTTTATTGTTTACAATAAAATCATAGATGATGCTGGTGGTAATGAAAAAATTTATGAAAAAAATATACTTGTTTTTCAAGATAAATGGTCTATTTTTTTTAGCTACAGAGGAAGTTTGGAAGAAGTGAATGATTTTTTGACTAATAGTGAAAAAATTAGGAGCAGCCAGATTATAAAAAATTCACTGGATGAGAAAAAATTTTATATAAAAGATAATTCTTTTACTAAGGAGATTCTTTTTACGTTAGACAACTATCAAAAAATTGATTGGAATATTATTCAGAAAGATACGGAAATAATCTTAGGATATAAATGTCATAAAGCTTTAGGGAAATTTAGAGGAAGAGATTTTATTGCTTACTTTACAACCGATTTGCCAGTTGATTTAGGTCCTTTAAAGTTTAGAGGATTACCTGGTGTAATTTTAAAAGTTTCAGATAAAGATAACTTGTTTACCTATGAAGCTGCTAAGATTGTATTAAATTTTCCACAGAAAATTGACATTAATTCTAAACTTCTTTTCTCATTTCCTGAAGAAAAGTCTAAGTACATTGATTATAAAGAATATATAAATATTGAAAATAACTACTTAAAAGATATTAAGTCAAAAGTTGAAGCAAATAGACCAGCTGGAACAATAGTAGTGAGTTCTTCCAAAGAAAGAGACTTTAAGATAGAAAAATCTTTCGAATGGGAAGAGTCTAAAAAGCCTTAATGAAGTATTTATGTTTATTATTCATCATATTATTTCTTAAAATCTCTGCTCAAACAGAGATAAAAGGTTTAGTATGGTCAGAAAATAAACAGGCGGTTTCAAGAGCCAATGTGATTCTTACCGATTCACAGGATAATATAATAACTTTCGTCTTTAGTGATAAAGACGGAAGTTTTTTGCTTAATACGGATAAATTCGGAAATTTTAATCTGAATATTTCTGCGATGGGCTATTTTTCTAAGAAATTCCCTGTTTCTATAATTAAAAGAGGTGAAAGCAAAAATTTTAAAACCATTATTCTTGAGACTGATAAAGTAAAAGAAATAAAGGAAGTAGTTATTAGCAGAACTTCGCCGATCAAGATTAAGAAAGACACTATAGAATATTCTGCTAAAAATTTTTCTAATGGAACAGAGCAAAATGTAGAAGATCTCTTAAAAAAACTTCCGGGAATTACTGTTCTTAGTGATGGTAAAATAAAATTCGGAAATAAAGAGGTTTCCAGGGTGATGATAGAAAATGATGATCTTTTTGAAAGAGGTTATCAGACACTTACCCAAAATATGCCTTCCAAACCTTTAGATAAAGTTCAGGTTCTTAAAAATTATTCAAAAAATAAGCTTCTCAAAAATATTGAAGCTTCAGAAAGTATTGCCCTTAATCTTACATTAAAAGAAGATGCCAAAGGTAAGTGGTTTGGAAATGTTTTGTTAGCTTCTACAAGTTATAAAGAAGATATGCGACAGGGAAAACTCAATCTGATGAACTTTACAAAGAGACAAAAAATCTATTTTCTTCTGAATGCCAATAATTTGGGTTTAAATGAAATGAAGGGTGTAGAATACTTAACCAATCCAAGCTCGGATAATGATGTTGAAAATGTTGGAACCAATATTAACACACTATCAATAATTAATCTTCATCAAAAAAACTTTCAGTTTGATGATAAGCGCACTAATTTTAACAATGATAAGTTAGTTTCACTTAATTATATTTATAATTTTAAAACCGATTGGAAATTAAAGTTTGTAACTATTTTTAATGAAATAGAAAATAGAAACTATATCAATTCTTTTTATAAATTTAATTTTAACGGTTTAGATTTTATTAATAGTGAGGATAAAATATGGAAGCAAAATAACAGAAATATTGTTGGGAAGGTAGAACTTTCAAAAGACTTTAAAAATAACTCAAACTTACAATTCTATAATAAAGTTTCATCCTTAAATGAAAATAATAATAATATTTTTCTTTTTAATGAACAGTTGAATAATCAAATTGGAAAGAATGAACTTTTTGCCAACGAAAATAGATTGACTTACACTAAGAAAATAGATTCATCCAAAGCTTTAGTAGCAGTAGCAAGATATATTTTTCAAAACCGGCCATATGATTTTACTGATGAAAATGATGTTTTTTCTCAAATACTAAACAATCCTGATGCTCAAAAAATAAATCAGATTATTGATTCTAAAATGAATTTTGGGGGATTAAAACTTTCTTATCTTAAAAAGTATGCAGAAGAACACAGCCTGGAATTACAGTTAGGAAACGAGTTCAGAAAAGATTTTTTAAGCTCAAACCTTCATATTTTTAATTCAAATAATGAAGCGATAAGTTTTGATAAATCAGAGTTTATTAATCATACAGATTATGTTCAGAATAATGTTTTTGCTCAGATTAAATATAACAAAAAAGTAAAAAATTGGAGCTATGGTTTTACCATTTTAAATCAAATGATTCATTCTGATTTAAATCAAAATAAACAGAATGGTTTCTATGTTTCTCCGTTAGCAAATATTGGTTACCAAAACAGAAAAATAGGAAATTTTAATTTGAATGCAGGAAGGAAATTTTCCACAGTCAGTATCAACGATGTTTATACTAACTATATCTATCAGGGAAACAGAAACTTTAAACAGAGCAATGTAAATTTTGCTGTTTTGCAAGATTGTAATTTAGGATTTAGCTACAACGTGGGAGAGCAAATGTCTCAATATCTTAATTTCAATATTAATTTTTTCAAAAGTGGAGATTATTTGTCTAATAATATGATTGTAAATCCTAATTACACTTTTAATCAAACAATTTTGGTAAAGAATAATAGCAATTTATCTGCAAGCTTAGAATTAAGAAAATACTTAAAGCCTATAAGATCAAGATTGAGTATTTTAAGCTCTTATATGCAATCGGGCTATGAAAATAGTGTAAATAATCAACCTTTAATAAAAACTAAATTTATCAATTGGAAGGCAGCTTTTGAAATGAAATCAGGCTGGACAAAATTTATTAACTATGAATGCGGTTATGAATGGGCATTCAATACTATTTCTTCGAAAGTGAATTCTAACAAATACATAGATCAAAAAGGTTTTTTGAACCTTTATTTTACTATAAATTCACAGTTTAGGATTGAGTCTCTTGTAGAATATTATAAATTTGGAAATACAGCTCAAAAAACTACTCAGTTTTGGGATATTAAAGCGAACTATACTTTAAAGAAGTATAATATGAGTATTTTTATTCAGGGCAATAATCTTTTAAATTCAAACAGTATTCAGAGATACTCAATAAATAATATAAGTGAGAGTTTATACACACAAAGACTGTTGCCACGCCATATAGTGTTAGGTATTAACAAAAATTTCTGATTAATATATAAAATCTATTCAAAGCAAAAAATATGATAGATTTTATCCTTAACCCTGTTTTTTTTACTTTTCGTCGACTGACCCCTAACTAAAAAAAAATCTCTCGATTTAAGATAAAGTTTATTATCTCTTTGGACTTTTTTAAATTATCTATGACTTTTTATATCTATACACTAACTTTCCTTTTATATTAAACTTTAAAATGTCTTTATATATAACTTTTAGGAGTGTCGCAAAGCCTTTATTTATGGGGTTTCACAGGTTTTTTGACACCATACATTCAGCAAATAAACTTCATACATTCAGCAAATACACTTCAAACATTCAGCAAAAAAGGCTAATTATCACACCAAACATTCAGCACAAAAAAATCACTTTTACGGGAAGCTGTAAGCCTTTTGTATTCATAGCATTGGAACGGTTCTAAAAATATTGAGTTATACCTCAAACATTCAGCAAACTATTAAATATTTTAACACATTTTAAGAAAAAGTTATACTTTACACCAAACATTCAGCAATTGCACACCAAACATTCAGCAAAAAAACTTCAAACATTCAGCAAAGTATTCTGTCAAAAAACATGATTAAGAAAAAACACACCAAACATTCAGCATTATTCTGAGGTAATAACTTTAGGATATCCTTTCGGAAAATTCTTGAAATTCGAGGTTTTTTCATAACTCTTTTGAATTTCTTCCTGCCATCTTGCTAAAAATTTAAGCCCTGTAATGTCAGTCATTTTCATTTCTTCCTTTTTTATAACTTTTTTCAAGTTATTATAGGCATCCTCCATTAACTCTTTATCTAAAACGCTGTTTAAATAAATTGTCTCAATATGTTCCAAACTATCTTTGTCAACTTTATGCCTACGCTGTAAATAATTAATCGAATATTTTACTTTGACTTTATAAGTGTTTTCAGGTTTTAAATTCCCTATTACTTTATTTGATTTAACGTGGAAAAGACGGTCAAATTGACCACCTAATTTCGGAGTAAATTGACCACTGATTTCGGAGCAAAGTGACCACCACTTTCCGGTCCAAAATGACCACCTGTTATCTGGGTTATATTTGAGATAAAAACGACTTGATTTTTTCATGATGTTAGCGTCATACATTCGTTAAAAAAAGCGGATCATGGCAAATAAAATAACAGACATGAGTAAAATTAGAAAAGTCATAAAATTCTACAGCAATGGAAAGAGCAAGTTATTTATAAGCAGCTATTTATCCCTTTCCAGAAATACCGTTAAGAAATACATCTCGTTATACGAGATTCTGGGCTTAAACCTTGATGCGATCAATGCCAAGACAGATGCCGAGCTGGAACTTTTGTTTTCCAATACCACCGTGGAGTCCATCAGCCCCAAACTACAGTCCCTGTACGATTTTTTCCCAAAGATGGAACGTGAGCTCAAAAAGGTAGGAATCACTATCCATCATATGTGGGAGCAATATCTTGTACTGCATCCTGATGGTTTTCAGAGTTCACAGTTCCGGCATCATTACAAGATTTGGGGCAAGCGTGTGAACCCGGTGATGCATATGAATCACAAATCCGGTGATAAGATGTACGTCGATTATGCAGGAAAAACACTCTCCATTATTGATAAGGAAAGCGGGGAGCTTAAAGAAGTTCAGTTTTTTGTAGCTATTCTGGGAGCAAGCCAGTACACGTATGCTGAAGCCTCTATGAGCCAGCAGAAGGAAGATTTTATACGATCTGTAGAAAATGCCATCCGCTTTTTTGAAGGCACACCAGCAGCGATCGTTCCTGATAATTTAAAATCCGCAGTGATCAAAAGCAGCCGTTTTGAACCCACCATCAACGAGACCCTTGCCGATCTGGCTGAACATTATGAAACGACCATCCTGCCTGCCAGGGCTTACAAGCCGAGAGATAAATCCTTGGTAGAGGGAGCGGTAAAGATCCTGTACAGAAGAATCTACGCCAACCTTCAACAGGGATCCTGCGGCCTGGATGAACTAAATAGTGAGATCTGGGATCTGTTGGACTCCCATAACAAACGCAAGCTCACAGGACGTCCTTACTCCCGCTACGAGCTGTTCTTAGAGGACGAGAAGCAGCAGCTGCGCCCACTGCCCGAGCGTCGTTTTGAGATCAGGTACCAATCCTTTGCAACAGTGATGCAGAACGGGCACGTACAGTTGAGCCGGGATAAGAACTACTACAGTGTTCCTTACCAGTATATCAAGAAGAAGATCAAGATCCTATATACATCTTCCACCGTGGAGATCTACTACAAATACAACAGAATCGCGATGCACAGACGCAATTACAAGCCTTATGTCTACACGACCATTACAGAACATTTAGCCAGCACCCACCAGTTCGTTGCTGGATGGAGTGCTGCCCGCTTTATCGATTGGGCCAACAGTATTGATACTGCAGTGGGAGAATATATCCTCCAAATTATCGACAGTCGGAATCATCCCGAGCAGGCTTACAAAAGCTGCCTGGGAATCCTGAACTTCGAAAAAAAAGTAGGCAGGGAACGATTGATTGGTGCCTGTAAACGGGCATTGGATTTTAAGATCTACAGCTTTAAGACCGTGCAGAAGATATTGGAGAACAATCTGGATCAGATGATCGATCCGGAAAAAGAAGAAAAGGAGCAGGAGCTGCCTGATCACGGCAACATCAGAGGAAAACAATATTATCATTAATACCAACAGTTATGAACGAACCGACAGTGAGCAAAATGAAGCAAATGAAGCTTTACGGCATGCACAATGCCTTTAAGACCGCTATTGAAAGCGGAAGGACAGACCATTATACCCTCGACCAGTTTGTATCGATGCTCATCGATGCCGAATGGGATGAGAGGCACAACAGGCGCATAGAGCGAAGCATCAAAAATGCAAAGTTCCATTACAAGTCCAGTATTGAAAGTGTCAACTTCGATGACACCCGCAATCTCGACCGTAATCTGGTAATGCGTCTTGCAGGATGTGAGTTCGTAGAAAAAAATGAGAACATCCTGATCACAGGAAGTACAGGTGTGGGTAAAAGTTACCTGGGAACTGCGTTGGGCTACCAGGCCTGTATCGAAGGCTTCAAGGTCAGTTATTTTAATACTTCCAAGCTGTTTGCCAAATTAAAAATGGCAAAAGCAGACGGGTCATACCTGCGCGAACTAGCAAAAATACAAAGACAGGATGTGATCATCCTTGATGATTTTGGTCTTCAGGCTTTGGATAGTGCCAACAGGATAACCCTTCTGGAGATCATAGAAGACCGTCACAACAACGGATCCATCATTGTAACATCGCAGATCCCGGTGCAGGGCTGGTATGACATTATTGGTGAAAAGACCATTGCTGATGCTATTCTGGACAGACTTATCCATCAGTCTCACCGCCTGGAACTCCAGGGCGAATCTATGAGAAAAAAGAGAGGAGTTAACAGGGAGTAATTATTTATTATATTTGAATACTAATTGACACATGAAAAACAAGAGTTTTTATCAAAATTAAGGGTGGTCAATTTAAACCGAAATTACCTGGTCACTTTGAATTGAAATTGGGTGGTCAATATCACCGGAATTTACAAAACACAGCCACGCACAGCCATTGACCGCCACATTCTTATAGCCACTCCATAGAGCTTTTAAATTCACGCCCGAACATTAAAACTTAAAATAATGCAGGGAGAAGACGATTTAAGAGGGCTTGCCAAGATAATGGCTTTTATGCGGGCAGTCAGTATTCTTTTGGTGCTGATGCACCTTTATTGGTTTTGTTACGGTTTCTTTTTAGAACGCGGCTGGACGTTGGAAGTAATCAACAAGATACTAGGCAATTTCGACAGAACGGCGGGCTTGTTTTCACATACCTTATATACCAAAGTATTCGCTTTGGTTTTGTTGGCTTTGAGTTGCTTAGGAACAAAGGGCGTAAAGAATGAGAAGATAACCTGGTCTAAAATTTATGTGGCTTTGGGTGTTGGCTTTGTGCTATTCTTCCTGAACACACCGTTGTTAAAGCTATCCCCGGTAATAGGCACATTTCTGTATATCCTTACTATCTCATTAGGGTATATCGCCTTGTTGATGGCAGGCGTATGGATGAGCCGATTGCTCCGTACTAACCTAATGGATGATGTTTTTAATAATGAGAACGAGAGCTTTCAGCAAGAAACAAAGCTGATGGAAAATGAATATTCCGTTAACCTACCACCAAATTTTACTACAAAGGAAAATGGAACAACGGTTGGATAAACATCGTAAATCCTTTCAGGGCATCAATCGTGTTGGGTACTCCGGGTTCCGGAAAATCGTATGCAATCGTAAACAATTACATCAAGCAACAGATAGAGAAAGGCTTCAGTATGTACATCTACGATTTCAAGTTTGATGACCTTTCAACCATTGCCTACAATCATTTACTAAAGCATCGGGATAAGTACAAAGTTCAGCCCAAATTTTACGTCATTAACTTTGACGACCCACGTAAGAGCCACCGTTGCAATCCACTCAATCCCGACTTTATGACGGACATTTCAGATGCTTACGAAGCAGCATATACCATAATGCTAAACCTCAACAGGTCGTGGATACAAAAGCAAGGGGATTTTTTCGTGGAAAGCCCAATTATTCTTTTGGCTGCTATTATTTGGTATCTGAAAATCTATGAGGATGGCAAGTATTGTACATTTCCTCACGCTATTGAATTACTGAACAAAAAGTATTCGGACGTATTTACTATTTTGACATCATATCCTGATTTAGAAAACTACCTATCGCCCTTTATGGATGCGTGGCAAAGTGGCGCACAAGACCAGTTGCAAGGACAAATAGCATCGGCTAAAATTCCGTTGTCAAGAATGATCTCTCCACAATTGTACTGGGTAATGACAGGCGATGATTTTTCTTTAGACATCAACAATCCAAAAGAACCAAAAATACTTTGTGTAGGAAACAATCCCGACCGACAAAACATCTACTCCGCAGCATTGGGATTGTACAATTCCAGAATTGTAAAGCTCATCAACAAAAAAGGGCAATTAAAAAGTTCGGTTATCATAGATGAGTTGCCAACAATCTACTTCAGAGGGCTGGATAACCTTATTGCAACCGCCCGTAGCAATAAAGTAGCAGTTTGTCTGGGCTTTCAGGATTTCTCTCAATTGATACGGGATTACGGAGACAAGGAAGCTAAAGTTATCCAAAATACTGTAGGTAATATTTTTAGTGGTCAGGTTGTTGGCGAAACGGCAAAAAGCCTTTCGGAACGGTTCGGAAAAGTATTGCAAAAACGCCAGAGTTTGACCATTAACCGAAATGATAAATCAACTTCTATTTCTACGCAATTGGATAGTCTGATACCTGCATCCAAAATCTCAACATTGACACAAGGTATGTTTGTCGGTTCTGTATCGGATAACTTCGATGAACGTATCGAGCAAAAGATATTTCACGCTGAAATAGTAGTAGATAATGAAAAGGTAGCTACCGAAACCGAAGCCTATCAAAAGATACCGCAAATCTTGTCTTTTGTAAATGAGCAGGGCGAGGATAAAATGAAGCAGGAAATTGAGAGTAATTACAAGCAGATAAAATCAGACATCCTGAATGTTGTTAAAAACGAAATTGAACGCATTAAGAATGACCCAAACTTACAGCATTTGGTTCAATAGAAGCGCAATTTAACAAGACATAACAGAAATATCTTAAAGACAAACACTGGCACGGAAAAATTTTAGCCAACCCAAATTTGGCACATTTGATTTTTGTTGAAATGTCTTATTAACACTTAAAAAGACATAAGTGTCAATTAATCGTTTGAATCATAAAGACATATAAAAATAGATATGGAATTAAATAAAAATAAATCTGTTAATACTTCGCATTTTGTAAGTGACATCAGATCAACTAACACCCACCTTACAATGTGCTATTTTTTCCAACGTATCCAGCACATAGAAACTTCACATTAAAAAAAGCATAAAAAAATTGTGGGTGTAAAAATTACTAGCTATATTTGCACTTGAAAACAGAAAAAAAATGTACAATTCAATTATTATTTCTTCTATTATTATTGCGGGTGTGATTTCACATACCGGGGAGGAATAATTTTGATATAATCTAAAAGATATATTTGAAAGCCTCCCGAGAAATCAGGAGGCTTTTTTTATTGACATTAAACTAAAAAGAACAAAATGAAATCATATAACAACACTATTATTATCAGCATTATTATTAGCTCGCCACCGTGAGAGATGCTGCTTTATGCCAAATTGTAAGCCTTTCTCATTTCGGGAAAGGCTTTTTTTATTCCCAAAAATCAATTATCAACTCAATAAAAAAAATAAATATGTATTCAAACAACGAAACAGTCCTTTTTTTGGACGGAAAATTTGTAAAGGCTAACGAATCTACAACCGATTTGTACAGTCAAACGCTTCATTATGGCTACGGTGCATTTGAAGGTATTCGTTCTTATGAAACCAAAAATGGAACTAAAGTATTTAAAGCCGAAGAACATTATGAACGCTTGAAAAAATCCTGCGAATTGGTAAAAATCCCTTTCGATTGCACTGTTCAAGAGTTAGTCCAAGCTACTTACGAGTTACTGGAAAAAAACAATTTAAAAAATGCTTACATCCGACCATTGGTGTATTGTGGACAAAATATGAGTTTGTCAAAACCTACCAGGGTTTCGGTGATGATTGCCGCTTGGGACTGGGGAGCGTATTTGGGAGAAAAATTACTACGATTAACGGTTTCCTCCTATTGCCGTCCACATCCAAAATCCATCCACATTGAAGCGAAAGTCTGCGGTCATTATGTCAATTCGATTTTGGCAACCAACGAAGCAAAAGACAATGGATTCGACGAAGCCTTGCTTTTGGATAGCGATGGATTTTTAGCCGAAGGTCCGGGTGCAAATTTGTTCTTTGAAAAAGACGGAAAACTATTCACGCCTCAATTAGGAAACATCCTTCCGGGCATCACCAGAGCCACTGTTTTGGAGTTAGCCGAACAATTAGGTCTGGAACTGCATCAAGGAAAATTTACCAGAGAAGATCTTTTTCAAGCTGATAGTGCCTTTTACTGCGGAACGGCTGCCGAGGTAGTGGGTATATTATCGGTGGACACTTATCAATTTCCAAAAAACTGGAATGATTCCTTAGGTAAAAAACTTCAAGATGCTTATTCACTTTTGGTACGAGAACCTTTAAAACAGCTCAATTTAAACTAATGAAAACACTCAACAAATACAGTAGAACCATCACACAAGATGAAACCCAACCTGCAGCACAAGCCATGCTTTATGGAATAGGTTTAACCGAAGACGATTTGCAAAAAGCACAAGTGGGAATTGTGAGTATGGGTTACGAAGGAAATCCCTGCAACATGCACCTCAACGATTTGGCTAAAGAAGTAAAAGCTGGTGTGCAACAAGAGGATTTAGTAGGATTGATATTTAATACCATTGGTGTGAGTGACGGTATATCAAACGGAACTGACGGTATGCGTTTTTCTTTGGTTTCCAGAGATGTGATCGCCGATTCCATAGAAACGGTGGTGAGTGCCCAATGGTACGATGCTGTATTGGCGGTAGTAGGTTGCGATAAAAATATGCCTGGTTCTATCATCGCCATGGGAAGATTAAATCGTCCTGCAATCATGGTTTATGGCGGAACGATCCATTCTGGAAAATGGAAAGGAGAATCGGTCAATATCGTTTCAGCTTTTGAAGCTTTAGGTAAAAAATTCAGTAACACCATTTCCGATGAAGATTACAAAGGTATAATCAAAAACGCTTGTCCTGGCGCGGGTGCTTGTGGCGGTATGTACACAGCAAATACGATGGCTTCGGCTATTGAAGCTTTGGGAATGAGTTTACCTTACAGTTCATCCAATCCTGCGTTGAGCAGCAATAAAAAAATGGAATGTTTTGATACAGGAAAAGCCATCAAAGTGTTGTTGGAAAAAGACATTAAGCCCAAAGACATCATGACCCGAAAAGCCTTTGAAAATGCCATGACCATGGTAACGGTTTTGGGCGGCTCTACCAATGCCGTAATGCACCTGATAGCAATGGCACATTCGGTGGATTTGGAATTGACTTTGAATGATTTCCAAAAGGTAAGTAACCGTGTTCCAGTGTTGGCAGATTTAAAACCAAGTGGAAAATACCTCATGGAAGATTTGCACGAAGCAGGTGGTGTTCCAGCAGTAATGAAATATTTATTGAAACACAATTTATTACATAGAGATTGTTTAACTGTTACAGGAAAAACAATTGTTGAAAATTTGGAAGCTGTGGAAGATTTAACCGAAGGTCAGAAAGTATTTCTTCCATTGGAAAATCCAGTGAAAGCAAATGGACATCTGCAAATGCTCTACGGAAATTTAGCTACCGAGGGAAGTGTAGCTAAAATAAGTGGCAAAGAGGGCGATTATTTTGAAGGAACAGCCAAAGTATTTGACGATGAATATGCAGTGATTGATGGTGTGCGAAACGGAGAAGTAAAACCCGGGAATGTGGTAGTAATCCGTTATTGCGGACCAAGAGGCGGACCGGGAATGCCTGAAATGCTCAAACCAACTTCAGCAATTATGGGTGCAGGATTGGGAAATTCAGTGGCTTTAATTACCGACGGTAGATTTTCGGGTGGAACGCATGGTTTTGTGGTAGGACACATCACTCCGGAAGCTTTTGTAGGTGGAACAATTGCCTTGGTAAATGATGGAGATTTGATTGCGATTGACACAAAAAATAATACGATCAATTTAAAAGTATCTGAACAGGAATTGGAAAAACGAAAAGCAGCATGGAAACAACCTCCATTGAAAGCAAATAAAGGGGTTTTGTACAAATATGCACAATGCGTTTCGAGTGCTTCATTGGGGTGTGTAACCGATAAATAATTAAAAAATGAAAACAACGGAATTAAAAATAACAGGTGCAGAAGCGGTGATACAAAGCCTGAAAGCCGAAGGTGTAAAAACGATATTTGGTTATCCAGGCGGTGCTATCATGCCAATTTATGATGCCTTGTTTCATCATCTTGAAGAAGTAAATCATATCTTGACAAGACACGAGCAAGGTGCTATACATGCAGCTCAAGGATATGCTAGAACTTCAGGAAAAACAGGGGTTGTATTTGCTACTTCGGGTCCGGGAGCCACCAATTTAATTACAGGTTTAGCCGATGCCCTGATTGATTCTACGCCCTTGGTTTGCATCACCGGACAGGTGGCTTCTCATCTCTTGGGAACTGATGCTTTTCAGGAAACCGATGTCATGGGAATTTCGATGCCGGTAACCAAATGGAATTGTCAGGTAACCAAAGCAGCAGATATAGCACCCACTTTAGCCAAAGCATTTTACATCGCCTCGTCTGGTCGTCCGGGGCCGGTTTTGGTGGATATTACCAAAGATGCCCAGTTTGAAAAACTGGATTTCTCTTACGAAAAGTGTACATCGGTGAGAAGCTACCAACCTAAGCCAAAATTGAATGTAGATCAAGTGCAAGCAGCAACCAAGTTTTTGAATGAGGCAAAAAAACCTTTGATGATTGTCGGACAAGGAATTATGCTTTCCAATGCAGAAGAAGAATTATTGGCTTTTGCCGAAAAAACGGGTATTCCGGTGGCTTCTACGCTTTTGGGATTAGGAGCTTTTCCAAGTCATCACCCTTTATTTGTTGGAATGGTAGGCATGCATGGCAATTATGCACCCAATGTAAAAACCAATGAGTGCGATGTGTTGCTTGCCGTGGGAATGCGTTTTGACGACCGTGTTACAGGTGATGTTTCCCGGTATGCAACACAAGCAAAAGTGGTTCATGTTGATATAGACACTGCCGAAATCAATAAAATCATAAAAGCCGATGCTCCTGTTGTAGCCGATGCCAAAGAAGCACTAACCGTTTTAGCAGATTTGGTAGAAAAACAAACTCATCAAAATTGGTTGGATGAATTTCATCAAGCGAAGCAAAAGGAATTACAGGTACTTTCAGAAAATAGAGAAAAGGAATTTTCAGATGAACTGAGAATGGATTTGGTGATTGATTTACTTTCTCAAAAAACCAAGGGCAATGCAATCGTTGTAACCGATGTGGGACAGCACCAAATGATGGCGGCACAGTTCTATCAGTATAATCAAACCAAAAGTAATGTTACATCTGGCGGATTGGGAACGATGGGTTTTGCACTTCCAGCCGCTATTGGAGCAAAAATGGCAAATCCGGAAAAACAAGTCGTAGCTATCATTGGAGATGGTGGTTTTCAAATGACCTTGCAGGAATTGGGAACCATGATGCAGAATAATATCGGCGTGAAAATCATCATCTTAAACAATGGTTATTTGGGAATGGTGAGGCAATGGCAACAAATGTTCTTTGAAAAAAGATATTCGTTTACCGACATTCAAAGTCCTGATTTTGTGGCTTTGGCAGCCTCTTACAACATCAAAGGTCAAAAAGTTGAAAGACAGGAGGACTTGAACAACGCATTAGACCAACTTTTAAACACAGAAAATGCGTACCTGTTGGAAGTGAAAGTTGCCAGAGAAGATAATGTTTTTCCGATGGTGCCAACAGGTGCTTCGGTAGCTGAAATAAGATTACAATAATTATAAAACGGATAAAATGGAAACAATGAACAAAACATTTACCGTATCCATATTTACGGAAAATACAATCGGAATGCTCAACCGCATCACCATCATATTTACAAGACGACATTTGAATATTGACAGCATCACCGCTTCTGAAACAGAGGTTAAAAATGTGCACCGTTACACTATCGTTTTGAGAACAAACAGAGAACAAATAGATAAAGTTGTTGGGCAAATCGACAAATTAATTGATGTTCTGAAAGCCTTTGTACACGAAGATAATGAAGTAGTACATCAGGAAATTGCGTTATATAAAATCAAAACAACAGAACTTAAATCCAACAATGTAGAGCAAGTGGTTAGAGAAAATAGTGCCAAAGTTCTCACCGTAGATCCCGATTTTATCGTCATTGAAAAAACAGGGCACAAAGCAGATACACAGGTTTTATTTGAGAAATTGAAACCCTTTGGTATTCTGGAATTTGCCCGCTCAGGAAGAGTAGCAGTTACCAAACCAATGAAAGAATTAAGTACTTATTTAAAAGAATTAGAAATCAATTAAAAAAAATAATACAATATAAAATGGCACAATTAAATTTTGGCGGCGTAATGGAAAATGTCGTAACACGAGAAGAGTTTTCATTAGAGAAAGCAAGAGAAATATTAAAAAACGAAACTGTTGCAGTCATTGGATACGGCGTGCAAGGTCCGGGACAAGCCTTAAATTTGAAAGATAATGGCGTAAAAGTAATTGTAGGACAACGAAAAGGGACAAAGAGTTGGGACAAAGCACTTGCTGATGGTTGGGTAGAAAATGAAACTCTTTTCGAAGTGGAAACCGCTTGCGAAAAAGGCACTTTACTCATGAATTTATTATCAGATGCAGGGCAAATACAAGCATGGGAAACGATGAAAAAAAATTTGACAACAGGAAAAGCCCTGTATTTTTCACATGGTTTTGGCGTTACTTTTCATGAAAAAACAGGTATCGTGCCACCTAAAGATGTAGATGTGTTTTTGGTGGCTCCCAAAGGTTCGGGAACTTCGTTAAGAACATTATTTTTAAAAGGGCAAGGTTTAAATTCCAGTTATGCCGTTTTTCAAAATGCAACCGGAAAAGCTGAAGAAAAAGCATTGGCATTAGGCATCGCTATCGGTTCTGGTTATTTGTTTGAAACCACATTTCAAAAAGAAGTATACAGCGATTTGACTGGCGAACGAGGCGTTTTGATGGGAGCTATCGCAGGTGTTTTTGAGGCTCAATATAATGTGCTTCGTCAGCGAGGACATTCGCCAAGTGAAGCCTTCAACGAAACTGTAGAAGAATTGACCCAAAGTTTAATGCCTTTGGTAGCCGAAAACGGAATGGATTGGATGTTTGCCAATTGCAGTACCACTGCACAACGAGGAGCATTGGATTGGAAAGGTAAATTTAGAGAAGCTACCACTCCTGTTTTTAATGAACTGTATGATGACGTGCTTTCAGGTAAAGAAGCAGCCATCGTTATCGAAGCCAACAGCAAGCCAGATTACAGAGAAAAACTCAACGCAGAACTCAAAGAAATACAACAAAGTGAGTTGTGGCAAACTGGAATGCAAGTTCGAAAATTAAGACCTCAAACCAAATGATACATTTAGCAAAAATACAAGAGGCAGCCGAAAACCTGAAAGGTGTGGCTGTGCATACGCCTCTTGTGAAAAACGAAAACCTGAGCGAGCGATTTGCTGCTCAGGTTTATTTGAAACGGGAAGATTTACAACCTGTACGATCCTACAAATTGCGTGGAGCGTATCATAAAATAAGTTCGCTTTCCGAAAATGATATAAAACTAGGCGTTGTATGTGCAAGTGCGGGTAATCACGCTCAAGGAGTGGCTTTTGCGTGTAGAAAACTGAACATAAAAGCCGTTATTTATATGCCTATTACCACGCCTGCACAAAAAATAAAGCAGGTAAAACTCTTTGGAAAAGAAAATGTAGAGGTTGTGTTGAAAGGTGATACTTTTGACGATGCCTACAACGAAGCCCTTCTTTTCAGCCAGAAGAATAAGGCAGTTTTCGTTCATCCGTTTGATGATGAATTGGTTATTTCCGGACAAGGAACTGTAGGATTGGAAATTGTGGAAGACAGCAAATGTAAAATTGATTTTTTATTCTTCCCAATTGGAGGTGGCGGTTTGGCAGCAGGGGTCGTTTCGGTTTTTAAACAATTGAGTCCTGAAACTAACCTTATCGGTATAGAACCACAAGGAGCAGCCTCTATGAAAACATCGTTGGAAAACGGTAAAAATACTGCATTGACGAACATTGATAAATTTGTAGATGGAGCTGCCGTAAAACGGGTGGGCGACAAAACATTTGAAATCTGCCAACATTCGTTAGATGACATCGTCTTAGTGCCTGAAGGGAAAGTTTGCACAACAATTTTACAATTATATAACGAAGAAGCCATTGTTGTAGAACCAGCTGGTGCATTGAGTATTGCAGCCTTGGATTCGTATAAAGACCAAATCAAAGGTAAAAATGTGGTGTGCATTGTTAGTGGCAGCAACAATGACATTACAAGAATGGAAGAAATAAAAGAGCGATCCTTGATGTTTGAAGGATTGAAGCATTATTTCATCATCAACTTTCCACAACGACCAGGAGCATTAAAAGAATTTGTAAATGATGTCTTAGGAGAAAATGATGACATTACTTATTTCCAGTTCACTAAAAAGAACAACCGCGAAGAAGGTCCGGCTGTTGTTGGCGTAGAACTAAAATACAGTTCTGATTTAGATAGTATGGAACAAAAAATGAAAACTAAAAAAATAAATTATCAGCATCTAAACGAGCAGAAAGAATTGTTTACACATTTGATTTTCTAGGGTTAAAATAGGAGTGGATAGAAATCTTTCCACTCCTTTAACTTCCGTCACTTTTTTCAAAATTCAAAAAATATTCTCAAATGAGCAACAAGAATATTGCTCCTGATAAATGTGATAGCATAAATAAAAGAGACCTTAACATCTGTTTCTGCCTGTACTGCTTTAAAATTAACGGACTACGCATTCTCTCATGAGAAATTAAATTCACAAGAAGAAGGCCATGGTACAAACAATAGCAGCCGTTATAGCAGTATAAAATAGACCTATGATAGTTCCGTAACCTAGCTTTTTGTGTACTGTCGAATATTTTCCTGGTAATGTTTTTTTCTTTTTCAAATTCTTATTAGCACTGAAAACAGTAATTCCCCAGAAAATATAGGTGATTACCGCACCTATGATATGTGCAATCAATAAACTATTAAAGAATAACGTCCCGGTATATTTACTGTTAGAAACGAGACTGCCTGATCCACCCGAAACCCTTATTTGAACTTCTAAAATAATCAGTGCAACAATACAGGTCCAGAACAATCGTTTTTGAATTTTGACGTGGACATCAAGGTTCTTTTTCTTAATTTGAGAAACAGCATAAACCGAAATAAAGGGGGCTGAAATTGACAATATTAGCATTCCCACTATAATTGACAACGTAATGTTCATAATTTTGATTTTTAATTAAATGTTTTTCTGTTAAAACTCGAAAATTACTCCAAGGGAAGGTAAAGGATGTCCAGTTTTATTGTAAAGAATAACTGGTATGGCGTTGCTTCCATCAGCAGTAATAGGTTGTCCATTGGTAGTCACAAAGCCTGTATTATCTTCGTTTCGCTTAAACGTAAAGTTCGGGTTGGTTTCATTTTTTTGCATCAATAAGTTTTGTACATCTAGATATATGCCCAACGATGTCTTTTTAAAGTTGAATTTCTTATCCACTCGGAAATCCAGTTGGTTGAAATTGGAAAGTCTGTTCTGGTTCAATAAGGAAGCATCTGGAATTCCCTGGCCCAGCAACAAATAGTTTTGTTGTGAGGCTGCCAGATCATATGGTGTATAAGGATTTCCTCCTGCAAAACGATACTTCAGTCCCAAGTCCCAGTCATTTTTCATTTTATACCCTAAAGTTGCAGAAAACAGATGTCTGTTATCCCAGGATGAAGGAGCTAATACGCCATCTACTCCCGAAAATTTACTAACTACATAAGAATAACTAAGCAGATAGAAAAGGTTCTTAGTCATCTTTTGCTGCATAAAAGCTTCAATTCCATACGTTTCTCCTATACCTATCGATAATATGCGTTCGCTACCAACCGATCCGTACTGAGTTCCCTGATTGGCCAATGAAATTCCTGTTGTTTCAGACACAGGGTAATCGCTATATCTCTTATAGAAACCTTCCAATGTGAACCTCAGTGAATTCTTTGGTAAGAACTCAGTTCCCAGAACATAATGAGTTGAACGGGTATAGTCCATATCTTTATTCATGAAATTACCTGCTTCATCCTTATATCCCAATGCGGTATATATAGGTGCCTTAAAATAAGTACCAGCAGATGCATTCAAGTTCCATTGGTCACTCAGACGATAAGAAGCGGATAAACGAGGAGAAAGTGTCTTCAAGGGATCATTTCCTGTCTCGGTCATGCTGTTCATATCCGTACGGATACCTCCCGATAAGAGTAATCTGTCATCCAGAAAACGTTTTGAAGCATGCGCAAACAATCCATATTTGAAGAAGTCGATCTTACTGTTGAACTGGATGGTTCTTTCTGGGGCTACAACATTGCCATCTTCATCTTTTACCTCAGCAGACACTTTATTAAATACATCTCCGTTATAACCTACGTATTGGGCATCCAAACCAGCTGAAAACTTCCAACCGTTAACAAACTTATTGTAATCAAAACGGAACTTATTTTCCACTTCATCTGATTCGATTAATAAAGTCCTGTTCTGTTCAATTTTGTTCTCGTCTTCAAATTTATCCAATGTTGTATTGAACATGTTCCTACTTAAGGTGAAGTTCATGTAGCCATTCTCGATCTTTCTGTTAAGATTAAAGCCCATGGTATAAGTCCATTGGTTTACATAAGGCGTTGAACGGAGAATATAAGTGTGTTCGGGAGTAGATTCCTTTGTAGGTGCAAATCCAAACTTATCAATGGCTCCAATACCAATAGCAGTTAATGTTGTCTTATCATTAAATTTGTGATTAACTTTATATTGAAAATCATAAAAGTCTGGACGGATTGGGAGATCTACCATTTTAAACAGCATTCCTAAATAGGATTTACGCACAGAACTCAGGAATGTTGTTTTAGGGGAAAGCGGACCTTCCAGCGTTAATGCGGTTTCTGTCATACTTGCACGAATATTTCCCGACAAACGATCGGGGTTACCGTTTCTTTGATTGATAACAAAGGTAGAAGACAATGCATCGCTGTATCTCGAATCGAATGCAGATGTTGTCAGTTTGAGATCCTCGATAAACGAGACGTTCAAAATTCCCTGTGCACCTCCCGAACTTCCCTGTGTCTGGAAGTGGTTTAAAACTGGTATTTCTATACCATCCAGATAATAAACGTTTTCATTGGGTGCACCACCACGTATGATAATATCATTCCGCTCACCTACACCATTGCTTAAACCGACTCCGGGCAACGTTTGTACCACTTTTGAAACATCAAAATTTCCTCCGGGGTTTGATTTTATTTCCTGAGATGTCAATTTCTGGACAGACATAGGAGTAATCATATCGGTTGCAGTTGCAGAAGCACTTCTATTGACTGTGATTGTAACGCCTTCAAGTTGTGCCGCTTCCGGTTGCAATTCAAAGTGCATAATCCTGTCATTGCCTGAGCTTACTTCTATATTGTATTGTGTAAACTTTTGATACCCCACTGAGGAAGCGTTAATCGTATAGGTGCCTACAGGAACGTTAAGCCTAAAAGTTCCCGTACTGTCAGTAAGCGTAGCAAACGAGGTCCCGTTAACGCTAATACTCACTCCAATAAGTCTCTCGTGGGTGTCCATATCTTCCACAGTACCGATAACATTTCCCATTTTTTGAGCAATCGCAGGTGTTGATAATAAGAAAAATACACTTAAATAGATAAGCACTTTGATATTCTCTTTCATTATGTCTTGTTTAAAAAGCAAAGGAAGATTTTTTCTACCTTTGAAAGAAATCTAATAGACCAATCTTTCATTTTTTACCATGAAGGTGTATTTTTGAAACGTGAAGTATCCGGAGTTTCTTCACTTAACAAAATAGCATACTCACTCATAAAATCAGTGAGTTTGTCGATAAATTTTGTAAATTTTTAATAGAAAATGGAATTTAGCATCCTATGAAAATCATAACAAGAAATCAAAATACAGTTACAACCTTAGTGGGTATAACCCTCTTAGCAGTATTACTGTTTCTTATGATTCCGCATTCTTATGGGATCGCATTGCCTTTTGTTTATTGGGTCAATCAATTTTTCTTTTTCATTTTGATGCTGGGACTTACTTATTTCAATACAAAATGGTTGGCACCTAAATTACTCTTCCAAAGAAAATATTTTCAATACTATCTCACTTTATTTCTTTCGTGTGTATTGATTATTATAATTCTCAGTAAGTTGGATGAGTTGCTCAATGTTTCGGAGGAAATAAGAAAAATAGCTGGGTTACATAATACCCAAAAAAAACAGGGACATGGCAATTTATCCGTATTTTTCTATATTTTCTTGATTGAAATATTGGTGCTTGGTGTCAATATTATTGGCATATTGATTAAAAAATGGCAAGATGAGAAGAATAAACGCCTACAAGTAGAAAAAGACAAGATAGAAATGGAGCTTTCGTTTTTAAAATCACAAATTAACCCTCATTTCTTCTTTAACAGTCTCAACACGGTAAATGCTTTGACCTATACAGATGTTGACCAATCTAGAAATGCTCTTAAAAAATTAGGGAAAATAATGCGGCACGTTTTATATAACACATCCAATCAATCTTCTACTATTGCATCAGAAATAGAGTTTATTTCCAATTATTTGGAATTGATGAAAATGCGATCTGCCCAGAAGGTTTCAATTGATTTTTCGGTGGATATCGTCTCTCCTGATCAAAAAATTGCTTCGATGCTGTTTTTGCCTTTTATAGAAAACGCATTCAAATATGGCATCAGCACACAGACACATAGTCCGATTACCATTAGGATTACAGAAAAAGATCAATCATTGGTGTTCTATACAAAGAATAAAGTTTTTGAAAAAATCGTGGACAACAAGTTGGATGATGATCAAAACCATGGTATCGGAATACAGAATACGGAAAGACGGCTGGAACTAATTTATCCTGGCAGGTATTCCTTGGCAATAAATAAGGTTGATGGCTTTGAGGTGCAACTTAAAATTGATTTAAATGAAAATTAGATGTATAACCGTAGATGACGAGCCCTTAGCATTGAATATGATTAGCTCCTTTGTCAGACAAACACCTTTTCTGGAACTTGTTGCTGAATTTGACAATGCGATCGATGCTCTTAATTATATTCAATCCAATCCTGTTCAATTACTACTGCTCGACATTCAAATGGCAGATCTTACCGGTATGGAACTTGCAAGGGTTTTGGCAGCAGATGCCAGTAAGCATAAACCGTTTATCATCTTTACGACAGCTTATAGTGAATTTGCATTAGAAGGATATCGCGTGGATGCTATTGACTACGTACTTAAACCGTTTGATTATGAAGATTTTATAACTTCAATTTCAAAAGTAAGAAAACGAATCGAACAAGGAAACGAGTCTGCTGATATTGTATCATATGATAACCAACAATTTATATTTATAAAGGTTGATTCACAGGTTATTCGATTGGAAATCAATAGTATTTTATATATTGAGGGACTCAAGGATTATATCAGAATTCATCTGGTCAATGGTGCTAAACCTATGCTTTCGTTGATGAGCTTAAAAAAGTTGGAAGAGAAACTCACCAAAAGTGGATTTCTCCGAATTCATCGTTCCTATATTATTTCTTTTGCCCGTGTGGATGCACTTTTAAAAAACAGCGTTAAAATCGGGGATAAAATAATCCCAGTAGGTGCTACCTATAAAGATAAATATGACCAATTTGTGGATCTATGGATTAAGTAACCAAAGTCTATATTAAAGATAAAAATCAAAGAAATTAATCAATTTACTGCCAGGTATTTGTCGGTTTCAGACTTACCTCAATAATTTATTTTTCACTCAGAATTGTTAGAAAAAAATGTAGTTTTCAATGTTTTGTTCTTACAGATTATCCTTTTTTTGGATGATACCTCTCTTTTTTTCATCTACTCAAATTATATAAGGCAGTATAATACTAGTTCACGATCAAAAGTGGCTCCTTCGTCTATAATTTTTGTGAGCGAACACAGGCTTTCGGAAGTTTGTGGCATAAAAAAACAATATGCCCTAAAGGCTTAGTTTGCAAAACGAAATATAGATCTATATGAAATTAAAACAATTTATTACACTAATTTTATTTACAACTCTTACTCATAGTGTATGGGCTCAAAGCCCTAAAGCTATAATAAAAGGAACCGTGGTAGATTCAATAAGTAAAGAAGGAATTTATTATTCCACCATTTCCGTACATCCGATTACTGATGCTAAAAAATTAACCGGTACTATTGCTGATGAGAAAGGAAAATTTTCTTTGGAAAACTTAGAACCGGGGACATACAATATTACAATTGGTTTTATAGGGTACATTCCAAAAGTGTTTTCAAACTACACATTAAAGCCTGGTGACAACAATTTGGGAACAATATTGATGAGCATCAACACAAACGTGCTTGATGAGATTGTAATTACTGGCGAACGACCTATAATCGAAAACAAAATTGACCGATTGGTTTTCAATGCTGAGCGTGACGTAACTTCTGCAGGTGGCAATGCGACAGATGTTTTACGTAAAGTCCCCATGCTTTCAGTGGATATAGATGGTAATGTTTCGATGCGTGGAGATCAAAATGTCAGAATCTTGATCAACGGAAAGCCATCTGGTATGATGGCTAATAATATGGGTGATGCACTAAGAATGATTCCGGCAGATCAGATAAAAAGTGTAGAGGTCATTACGAGCCCCTCTGCAAAATATGACGCCGAAGGCACCTCTGGCATTATCAATATCATCACTAAAAAGAAAGATATCCCTGGTGTAAACGGCTCTGTTTCGGGAGGAATCGGCACCAGACATAATAATGGGAATGCAAGCTTAAACGTGAAAAAAGGGAAAATTGGCATAGTCGCTAATTTAGGAGGAAATTTAATGTGGCCTCAAACAATTACCAATGAGTTTGAACAATACACAGCTTCTGGAGAACCGACTTTGAAACAGCTGGGAGAAAACAGAACCACTCGTACCGGACTACGTGGATCTTTGGGAATAGATTATGATCTAACAGACAAAGACCTGTTTACAACAACTATTTCTGCTAATACATTTGGAATGAATATGGATGGAAATACTACTTCACAATATTTCTCACCAAACAATACAGTTTCTACTTTACTATCAAACCGCGATCAAGAATCTGCGTTTAATGGTTTTGATTGGTCAGCAGATTATACTCGGAAATTTGCAAAACCTAAACAAGAATTAACGCTTTCAGGTCAATATTCGAGAAATAATAACAATACAGATTATCTGACTCTTTTTGAACAAGGTACACGCCTGAATGAAAAGGGAGAAAATAGGAGTAAAAATGACGAGTTAACTTTTCAGGTAGATTATGTACAGCCAATTGGCAAAACGACTCTCGAGTTAGGTGCAAAAAGCATTTTGAGGGATATTACCAGCAAGTCTTTATTAAAAGAGGATTTCAATGGAGAATACCAACTGGTTGATAATCGCTCTTATGAGTTTGATTATAGCCAGGATGTGGTAGCAGGTTATATGACCTATGGTTTTGATTTTGCCAAACATTATCAAGTGAAAGCCGGAATACGGATAGAACATACCCAGTTAGATGGAGAATCGGTAGGTGACATCAATGCCTTTAGTAATAATTATACTAATGTATTACCAAGTGCTGTTGTGTCGAGAAAATTAGGCAAATCATCAAGTTTAAAATTAAGTTACAACCAACGCATTCAAAGACCAAGCTTGTCTTTTTTAAACCCTTTTAGAAATACAGCCGATCCTATTGTTCAGCAACAGGGAAATCCGGAGTTAAAACCCGAACTCTCACATAATATTGAGCTAGGCTATTCTACTTTTATAAAACGTTCGATGATCAACGTAGCTGTTTTTTACCGCAAAACAAATGATGTTATTGAAAGCGTAAACGAAATAGACAATACAACAACTCCAGGGCAAAATATTTCGTTAACCACATTTGACAATATCGGAACGAGTGAATCGTTCGGAACTAATCTGTTTTTCTCTTTTTCACCTATAAAAAACTTAACATTGAGAAGTAATATCAGCTTGTTTACTTATGAAGCAAAAGGCAATCCGTTTAACACCGGAATCAGCACCGAAACCGATAAAATCCATTTTATGTACCGAGCGTTTATAAATGGTAGTTATAAAATAGGAGATGGATTTACTGCAGAAACGTTTCTAATGGTAAATTCCCCAAGGCGTACTTTCCAAGGAACCTCACCTTCGTTCAGTATGTGGACCATTGGCCTGAAAAAAGAAATTATGGATAAAAAAGCCAGTATAGGATTGAATATAACGGATCCTTTTACTGAAAACAAACATTTTAAAACGGAAGTGTTAACACCAGACTATACACAAAAAAGCAATATGAAGCTCCCGTTCCGTTCTTTTGGGCTAACCTTTAGTTACAATTTTGGTAAGACAGATTCCAAAAATAAGACCCGCAAAGAAAGAGGTATTAAAAATGATGATCAGAAACAGGAAGAATCCAATCAGGGTACTCAAATGAATAACGGAAGATAAATTATTTTCTTGTTCTATGAATTAACAGAAAACTGCGGACTGAAAACTCAATTAATACCTGTTATATAAAAGTAACATTGAAAAATTGAGTTCCCTCATACTTCTCATATGATTACCACACCTAGGAAGGAAAGTAAATTTTTCTTCCTAGGTTAAAATTCAGTTAATCCAGTCGGATACCGTTTTTAAATGTGCTTTGTCGTAAAATCTGAAAGGGCAATATAAATTATTTTGAAATTCAAACAAATTTATGAAACGAACCTAAACAGGCTAAAGAGGGACGAACAAATCATCGGAATAAAGTTGCTATTTGGATAGGCTTCGAAATAAACGCTTTAGCATTGTTAAATTAAATACTCTTTTTGTATGTGTATCTCTCATCAAAATTTAACAGAAACTGAATGGAAAATTATTTCAATAAATCGATCCACAAATTGGAAACAACAATCCTGGAATTAGAGAGTGATGCCGATTGCTCTATACAAAAGATAGAAACCATTATAAAACTAATCGTTCAAAATCTGTCTGATTTAAAAGAGTATGTCCTAAAAAAAGGATTTAAGAATATAGCCGAAGAAATTCATTTTTTCAAACATCAGAAACCTGCGATTGTTTCAAAGCTCATTTTTTATAACACCATTTATAAAATAGAAACCAAAAAACCTTATGGAGCAAAACAAATTAAGAAATTTCTTAATGAAGAATTAAATAGGCTCAAAAAGTTTTTTGATAATAATCTTGAATTCTATAAATACTATCGTACCAATAACACTTTTATAGATGATAAACTATTTATACGAGGCAAATACGATATAAAACTAAGTTTAGATACTTTTTATTTTGAGGTAGACCATCGTTTTTTGAGACTTATTATCACTCTAAGAAAATACATCATATATAACATTTCTACTTTATTTTAATTAATTTTTCTCCCATAAACTGTAATTTTTATAGTTGGAATAATTTGCATTTGAATACCTTTTCCTAATGCAATGCTAAAGCTTTTATTATTTACTACCCTTCCATATTCATCGTAGAAAGTTCCTAATGAAAATGCTGTTCTTCCATTATCGTGATAAGCAGTACCTAATGAAAATGCTGTTCTTCCATTATCGTGATAAGCAGTACCTAATGAAAATGCTGTTCTTCCATTGTCATGATAAGCTGTGCCTAATGAAAATGCTGTTCTTCCATTATCATGATAAGCTGTACCCAATGAAAATGCTGTTCTTCCATTGTCATGATAAGCTGTGCCTAAAGACCATTTTACTCTACCATTTGTATGATATGTTGTTGTCATAATTATTATTTAAGTTTTAATATAAAATGTCGTTATATTTTAACAATGTTTGATTTCAAGAGCTTCAACAAAGCCTCCTAATGCTAAATTTTGATCAAATATTTTCATCGATAAATCTGCTTTAGGCATCCAAACTCTTCCTAATTGCACAGCTAATGAAATTGGCATAGCTGGAAATATATTTAAAACGGTATCTTGCCCATGAGTTCTTTTTATTTCTCTAAAAGCTTCTTTCATCTTGTTACCAAAGTCAATAATTTGTTTTCTAGATTTTACAAAATCATTGTTTGGGTGGTCTATGTTTAAACTATATATTGAAACATCATCACTTAATATACTGGTAATTCTTTCATCAGCAATATTATCACTAAGCTCTATTTTTAGTGCAACCTGCCTTTTTACATTGGATGTCGGTGGAAAATTGTAAATTGTTTCTATATCATCATCAAAATTCCATGTATCCGGACTTCTTCGTTTCTGACGAACGTCTACAGAAGTAATATCATTTAATAGGGTGCCTAATTTTATTAATATAGGTATCGGACCAAAACCAAATAAAGATATGTGTTTTATTTCACCGCTATTTAATAAGGGAAATAATAATCGATCAAATCTCTGCTGAAGATTTGCTTCCTCAATATTCCAAAAGTTGGTATCGCAATCTTTATTTAATGTATTTACGGTACCCAGATCTATATTAGAAGCAACTGCTGGATAATAATCTGGCAATAGGGATTGACTAATGATGCTATAATGGATATTGGGCGTATGAGTTCCAATATTTGAATTTAATGTAACAATATGGCTTTGCTTATCCGGTGATATATTGCAGGCATTTGCAATACGATTTTCATGTTCTGCTTTCATTTCTAAAAGTAAACTTTCTGGATTACCATTGACATCATCCTTATCAATTAACCTATGGTGCGCATCGCATAACAACATTAAATTTTTGATATCATCTGCTAATAGTGGTGATCTTGTAGCACAACCTCTTGGACCTCCTGGCACATCGGCTACTATATGGGCTATATAAGATTTATTAAAGTTTCTTTTTGTTAAAATGTCCGTATGCAATATTTCATTACATCCTCTATATTGGCACCGCCCACCAGAGATTGCCCAAAGCATATATTTATTTTTAGCATTGATAGATGTTGTACTCATATTTTATAAATAATTATTTGAATTAACCTTTTTCTTCTGCAAATTAAACTTTACTTTTTCTTGATTGGATGTTTCCCCCCACCAAGCCACTCACCTGTTATTAACCAAATTTCATAATGATATAACCATTCTATGGTCCATGGAATTATAGTGTTTGATAACAACTTCGTTTTATTCCATCCTCTATCATCAAAATAGTAAAGACAAAGCCTTTGCTTCTGCTGATCATAAACATGCTCTAATTTTGTTTTTCCTTCAGCAAGAGGCAATTTGACAGGATCAATTACAAATACATCAGGCCCATTATCTTTGTCGAATATAATTTTTATTTTATAAGAATTTCCTAATGGTGATGATTTCAAATAACCTATCCATATAAAACTTTTTGCTCCTAGTTTTGAGTCTTCTGCATGATATAATCTTTTTAAAGAAACAAATTGTTCTATAACTGACAGTTTTCTCGGTTTAATCCAATCCATAAAAATCATGAGGTTTAACTTTAGTAATATCATTAACCTCTTTTGTAGCCATTCCAATTATACCAAGTGATCTGCTGATAGTATTTTTATTTTCTTCGGTCAATATTCTCATTTCATTTCCAAGTTGATTAAACGCATCTTGCACCGGTCTTTTCCCAAATGAAGAAGATAGTGATTCTGAAATATTCTGTAAACCTGTTTTATTCTCAGCATCGCGGAGATCTATTTTTAACTGCTCTAACCAACGATAAAAATTGTCTCGACGGTAAGAATTATCATCATTCCATCTATCTGCAAAATTTTCCGCAATATTTACAGGATTAGATATCCATTCTACTTCTTTTCCGTACTCAGGTATGTATTTGAATTCTATTTCATCACTCATACCATTGATTATACCCCACATGGCATCGAGTAAATTAGATTCACCTCTATATGCTCTTGCCGCTAAGGTTGTGATAATACAAGAGATCGGTTTTTGTTTTCTAATATCATCATTTTGCTCCTTAGAAAAATAAACATCTCTGTGCCTTTTGAGAAGTTGTACAACCCTCTGTAACGGCAACCTTTCTTCTTGGTAATCCGGAGTTGGTTTTACCGACTCATTTAAGGAATATAAATTTTTGAACTGATTACCGACTAACAGAGCCCTTTTCATAAACCATTTTGCGTAGCCATACGGATTACTTTGCAACCACTCTTCAGGAAATGTTGATACAAAATAATTGCTTTTTTCTTTGTCGGTAATACTAATCTGAAGCTCTTGGTAATTTTCATTTGTCAAATTATTGAAGGCGCTTTCAAGAAGTAATGAATATCCATTAGCAACTACTGCTGGCAGAATATCCATATGATACCTTTGATTGGCCAAACCCTCTTCACGATATTTCAGGGTCCAGCACCTTCTTCCCTCTTTATCCAACAAATTCGCATAGGTTCCATGAGCCTTCAAATGATCTCCCACAGCCTTTTTCAAGTGATATTGTGTCCAATTAATCTTTTTCCTTTTGAACTCACAAACAACATCTAAGTCAATGTCTCCGTCTTCTTCAATAGATTGAATTGTTGTTCCAATAATAAAAGAACCTTGTGGTTTTACATAAGGTTCATAATCTGCAAGAGGTGAAGATTCCGACGACAAATACTTACCTACAGCTTTGTAACTTTGCACTGCTGCTTCATGCTGAGTTCTGGTAATACTTAAATTTGTTGATAATTTATTCAACAAATCTTCAAACTGAGTTTTCTGAATTTCTACTAACATTGATTTTATAAATTTGATTATACATTCTGAGGCACCTCCTATGTCATATATAGCAGTATTGCTCCATCTGCATGAAGTTTAATTTTAACAGCTTGCGGAGCTATTATTCCCGAGAATGAAATCGAATTTGTGAAAAAGAAATATTATAGTACTTTTGTATCACAAAAAGTGGTTTGCATTCTAACAAAACCACTTTACATCTAGTGTTTACAGAAGTCCTATCGGTCAGAGGTTAGGACTTCTGTCTTTTATCAACTCAAAGTATTCGTATTTCAAGTTGAAATTTTAATATTTTAATTATTTTTTACCATTAGACTGAGACAAAACAGAAGCAGCTAATGACTTTGTTAATTCGCTGTACTTATTACTTTGTAAAACTTTTGACGCAACACTTTCCATATTTCCACTCGTCTGGTTGTTAGTATGCGACTGTGATAATACCGATCCCGCTAAACTTTTTGAAATATCAGATGCATTAGCATTTTTTAAAGTTTCTGAGGCAATTTTAGACAAGCCGTCTGATGATTGTTTTTTATTCATAATTTTTTTCTTTGTTATACAAAGATACGACAATTTTTCCAATCTACATAATAAAATATTTTATTTCAATATATTTTTATAATATCTAATTAAAATATATTTATATAGGTCGTTATAATAAAATAATCAATTAAAAATATAAACTAAATCATTTTATTTAATCTGGATAACACTTTTTCTAATATTGCCTTCTCCTCCAACTTGCTTTGCTTTTCTTTCACTGTCTTACGCTTTTTCTCAGCTTCAAAAATTAGAGCTTCTAAATCTAGCTTAAAACTTACGTAGAAGCCTCGTGTATATCTACTATAAGTCTTTAAACTCCAGTTATGTTTTAGTTCAGTTTTAATTTTTTTTGTTTGATATTCGTTGCTATATTTTTGGATCTTAGGGTCTAAGTCTGATATTTCCTTGGATTTAGACTCTCCGCTCATTCTAGATAGCCAATATTTATTATCAACTTTACTATATGTCTTTTTGCCTAAAATGCTTTTAATCGCTAAAAAGCCTAACAAAGTCACTTTTTCAAACTCTGATTTTTCATTATCTCGGTATTCCAAAAAAACATCTAGGTTCAAGCCGCACTTTGGGGCGTTATGGGAATTTTCATATAAACGACGCCCTTCTCTAAATGCCAGTTCCGTGTCAAGTAAATTTATCTCATAAAATGATGCACTAGACTTGAATTTATCGAGTTCTCCACCAAGGTCTAAGCTAATAGAATGCTGATATAGTGAATAGTAGGAAACATTGTCTAGACAAGCTTTACTATCTGTTAGAAATCCCTTAAGAAGAGTTATCGGAAAATTAAAATATTTAGGTGTATCCAAAACGATTTTTTTAAAATTAAATATATGTTTTACAGTGGTTTAGATCTCATATGGATCAAAGGCTCATCTATTTGCTGTAGTAGAATATATATTCTGCTAAATTCATTTTAATATAGCTTGTTTTATGTATTTCATCAGAGCCAACAGACTATTTATAATTATTAAAAAACTCTACTAATTACAGTAGAGTTGATGGTTATCTAATATTCTTGTACTAGTACATCTGCTGAAATATGTAATTCATGACTTAATTTCCTTATTTGCGGTAGGTTTAATTTTCTCTTGCCAGATAATATCTCAGATTTTCTTGAAGCACCTAGAATCTTACTTAAAAATGCTTCTCCCTTACCCATTTGATCTAAACGAAATTTAATAGCTTCTATTGGATTCGGTTTATCAATTGGATAATTTACTTCTTCATAGCCTTTAACTAAAATTGAAAGAATTTCCAGTTCATCAGATTCTTTAGAGTCAACTTGTAAATCTGTTTGCATTAAGGTATAAATTCTCTCTAAATAGCTTTCGTATTGTTCTTCAGTTTTAATCAGTTTTAACATATTCAATTTTTTCAGCGTCAATTTTATCATATTCTGTATGAGTACCAAACCAAACGATAAATACTACTTTTAGTCGATACTCAATATCTACAATAAGTCGATAAGTGTTACCATGGATATTAAAAACCACTCTCTTACTGTTAATTATAGATGCATTACCATACTGAACTTTCAATTCATTTGGATTGTTCCATTCGGCTGCTAAACATTCATCGTACCAAGCTAACAAAGGCTGTTCCGACTTTGAAAATTTTTCGATATATGATTTTAACGTTTTGACAGCTATAATTCTCATAAACAAATATACAAAAATATTACCAATTTGGTAATATTAAAAATAATAAAATCTTTTTTTTTAGTTTTCAGAAATTAGTATTTTTCATAAAAAAATTATGGAAGAATACTACATAGCAATACCAACATCACTAAATCTAGAGCAGAGACTATCCAAATTCTCTCCAGATTTTGCATTCAGTAAAGATTATTGCTACTACTTTTTAGCAGAGTTAATCAGAGAATCCTTCAAAAAAAATACAAATGAAAACACTGATATTAATGCAATAATTAATTATTTTATTCCAAGGGCTTCTACTTTGATGCAGAGATTGTACAGGAGATCAAAACAGCATTTAGATTATCTATACGAGAGCTTTCACGGTGAAGGACCAATGTTACATCGAATGAATTATGAAGCCGGCCGGTCCTATTCTTATCGATTGCCAAAATATTACTGGGGAGATGGTCAGATGAAAATAATAAGCATTAGGGAGAAGGCGCTTGTAAAAAAAATACAGAAAAATACAAAAGTTACTATACATAATCAGGTTAGGAAAAAAATTGATTTTCTACGGGGTTATTTTGATTTGAAATTGTTTGAGCTTGACCATCAATCTGCTTTAATAGACATCTATGTTGATTACAAGAGTACTGGAAACTATAAAAAATATCTTTCAAACGTATTAAAAGTAGTAGACTTTAAAAACGGATATTTCCCATTTTATCATAAACCTAATACAGACGGCAGATTACATACCGCTATAACTACTTTTCCTAAGATATGTAGAAAGCACTTAAAATATGACAACGAAAGTTTAGCAGAAGTAGATTTATCGGCTTCAATCCCTTTTTTTCTATCATATTTGCTCGATTTAACGGTAAATTCGGCTTCTTTATCTCTTTCTACAACTAAACCAGTACAATCCCAGATCAATAACCCAGCCATACAATCCCTTTATATGTTAGTAAAATCTTCTGTATCCCTTTCTAGCAAAGAGGTTGCGGATTTCAAGGAGCTTGTATTAAATGATAAAGTATATGATCACTTTATGTTTAAGTTTTTAAATATGCCTGGCTTTGCAACCGACTATGAAAATAGAAATGAGAAAGCTTTTGATGGAGATATTATAGACTTAAGAAAATACAGTAAGGGAAAGCTTCTTTCAATGCTTTTTGCAAAAAATTCTCAGTATCAACAAGAACAAGCAATATTTTCTGAAGAATTTCCAACTATACACAAATTTGTAAAAGCATTTAAAAGTATGAAGGTAAAAGGAGTAAAGACCACACATGTACATAAAAGATTATCTTATCTCTTATTTCAAATAGAGTCTTATTTTATGTTAAAGATTATAGCTCGTGAAATAAATGTCAAACATAAAAGGAAAATACCTTTATTTACGCTTCACGACTGCATAGTTGCCCGGGAATCTGATATTGAAAAAGTACATGAAGAAGTTCACGCAATTTTTATGCGTGAAATTGGATATGCACCAAACTTAAAAGTAACATACTGGGTATGATGGCTTAAATATTTTTGTAGCCAAAGATTACCCTGATAATAAAATACCGAGTTTACCAAAAAAATAAGCAGCATTAAAATACTGCTTATTTTTCATAGCTTACTCATTATTTGTCTGCAGTCGTTCAAATATTGATCTTCCGATGAAGTTCTGCTCTGATTAGCTTCATAATATTGAATTAATGCTTGAATCGTAGATGGTACAAATTTGTCATATTCTACGTACCATGTTGCACTCGAACCTTGTCGAGGGTAGTTGTCATTCCATCTTTTACCCATTTTATCAGGGGTATTTTCAAATTTTCCAAAGATGACAGAATATATTCCATCATCAAATAAAATTTTTATATTACTCCATTTTTTAGGAGTTACATTAATAGCATTTGGCATATTTATAAATTTTATAGCTAGCTGCAGCTAGTTGTGATTTAGATCAAAGATATGCGTTTTTATTTATTTTTATTATTTTTATTAACATCTGCTTTCTCGGTAAGTATGCATCATATATAAGGAGCTATTTTAAATTAGTTATTTTTTAATTCCCATTTCTTTTATTTCTTCATCCGTATGATTGTTAAGAATTTTAGCATATCTGTAAAATGTTGCTCTGGTCAAGCCTAGTGGTTTATAAATTTCTTCCGGAGCCAAAGTCGGATTTTTATAAACAGACCTCATAACTAACAATTTGGAAATTGTTTCTTTTTTATAGCCCTTAGGCCTGCCTCCCAATCTACCCCTTGCTCTTGCAGATTGCAATCCTGCGTTAGTTCTCTCTCTTATTAGCTCTCGTTCATATTCAGCCAGAGAAGCCATCGTTTTGTGAGACTATTTAATTTGTTAATCTTTTTAAATCAGTTTGTACCTTCTTCATTGAAACTCGTCAAAACATTTTTCCAAATTCAGACAAAAAAGTGTCCTTCATTCCCAGCAATCATAAGAATTTGCTGTATGTTTAGCATTAGAACTTGTATAAAGCGATTTTGAACAGGCTCCACTAGATTACCATTTTCAAGATAACCAAATCGATGCTCACCTTCCCTGCCAAAGACAAAAACATATTGTTTTGCCGTTTCAAAATATTCTGGAGAAATTTGTGGCTCAGTGCTGACAGCTACTTTAAAGATAAACCCATTTGCTTCTTCGGTATCTATATTAGATATTTCAATATCTTCAGGTGCAGATACAATTAATACCTTCATTTTATATTCACAGTCAGCCACCAAATATGTGTATTCAAAAGATTTATTTGTAAATTCAGTCATAATATTTTTATTTAGAATTAAATTGATGAATCCTAAAATACAATTTATATCCCTAATACTTCGTAAAAAAATTAATTATCATTTTTTTGAGATTGTTTTAGTTATATAATCATTATAACTAATATATTTAAATGATTAATAGCAACTTGCTACTTTAAAAACACACCAAACATTCAGCAATTTAAAATCTAATCGTTTTTTGAGATTTTATTATTATCTGAAAATATACTATTTCACCAAATTTCATCAAACCCTATTGTAAAGAATGAAAAAAGAGATGAGATTTTATAAAAATATTGCAGAATCTATTGATAAACTTTCTCTCAATATAAAATTTTATAATACAGCACGAAACGTAAAACATGTTTTATTTTCGTCTGAAGTAACAGATAGTAAGCCGTGATGTGCGTTTGCTATTTCTGATGAAATATATAACCCAAGTCCAAGACCATTTTGATTCGATTCAGTGCCTTCGCGGTGAAAAGGATTAAAAAGGTTTTTTATTGCTTCTTCCGGTATTTTTTGACCTCTGTTCGTGACTGAAATTTCCCAAAATTCATCATTAGCTTCGGCATCAAGAATGATAGGAGTATCAGATGCCCCGTGAGTTATAGCATTGGCAAGAAGATTGGAAACCAGTTGTGAAATGCGCCCCGGATCACATTCTATTGAATGATTAATTTTAAAATGAGATTCTATAATTCTTTCCGGCCAGGAAACTTTTAATTCATTGCTTACTTCATTGAGCAACTGTTCCAAATCAACAGTAACCGGATTAATTGAAATTCCACCGCCAAGTCTGCCACGAGCCAAATCCATAATGTTGTTAATCATTTCATACATTCTTTTGGAGCTGGAATGTACTATACTCATTAACTTTTTGTCGCGTTCGCTTAATTCAGATCTTGTCAGCAGTTGAGCTGCACTCATAATACCTCCAAGCGGATTTCGAAGATCATGACCAAGTACTGCAATAAATTGTTCACGAATGACTGCCTGTTGCTGTTCAATATTTAAGTTTGTTTCGGCTAATTTTTTGGCCATCTGTAGGTTTTCCTCATAAAGACGTCTGTCCGTTGCCTGAAATAAGGTGAAACGTAAAAAAAGAGGTTTATTGTTTTCGTCTCTTCTTTCATACCCATTGATATAAACCGGAAACTTCCCCTTTCCAGTATCAGTGAGTTCAACTGATACTTCGTCAAAGTGTCCCTGTATGCGAAGTAGCGGCCACAGATGGGTTTCAAAATATATTCTGCTACCTACTGAAAGTAAATCAGAAATACGTTTTCCAGTAAGCTGGTCGGGACTGCTGTTGAGCCAACGGGCTACACACATATTGATTCTGGTGATTTTCCCGTTTCCATCAGCGATCACAAATCCACATAATGAAGATTCGAAAAAGTCGTCAAAATCCTCTGAAAAATTATTCGATTGGCTATTAGTCATTTAAAAAAACTCTTATTGCTTCAATGGTTTCTTCGGGCGCACTGAGATTAGGGCAATGTCCTGTTGCATTCATAATGACCAATTTACTTCCGTTCATTTGCTTATGCATATAATGTCCAACTTCTATCGGAGCAATGACATCATTACTGCATTGGAGAATAAGAACAGGAACATCCAAATCACCTAGAATCTCCCGTTTATCAGTTAAAAAAGTAGTGCGGGCAAAATGCTTAGCAATATCAGGATCGGTTTTACAAAAGCTGTTGGTTAATTCTTTTCCAAGTTCTTTGCGGTCAAGATTTCCCATAACTAAGGGAGCCATTGTTGCTGACCATCCTAAATGGTTGTCGTTTAATGAATCGAGAAGCTCATCAATTTCAGACCTATTAAAACCACCTACATAATTTTCGTCATTGATGTATGATGGTGAAGGTGCCACTAAAACTAACTTTGTGAAGAGTTCTGGAGCCATTTTTGCGGCAATAAGTCCCATTATTGAACTTACTGAATGTCCGACAAAAACTGCGTTGGAAATTTTTAGTTCTTTTGCAATTTCAACGATATCTTCTGCATAGCCTTCAAGCTGACTATACTTTTTAAAAGAATAAGAGGAAAGATCTGAATTTCCGGCACCCACATGATCGAAAAGAACAGTAGTATAATGATCCTCAAATGCAGGGGAAACATAACGCCACATATTTTGGTCACAGCCAAAACCATGAGCAAAGAAAATAACGTTTTCACCCTTTCCATTTATTGTAACATTATTCCTTTTAAGGATATTCATTAAAATCTAGTTTTTGCAAATTTATCAATTTTTTAAATGGGAATGTAATAAACTTTTTGGGATCAAATTAATAAACTATTAATTTGATTTCGAAGATTTTTAATTTTTAACTAAAATCTCTTGAATCTTAGCAAGTAAATGGTCAATATCGAAAGGTTTTGAGATGAAATCGTCAGGCTGACAGATTTTATTAAATTGTTTCAGTTGGGCATGGGCGCTCATAATGATAACAGGAACATCTTTGTTATTGAAATCCTCTTTAAGTTCAGTGCAAAGATCAATTCCAGATCCGTCAGGAAGCATTACATCAAATAAGTAGAGGTCAGGATTTACTGTTAGATTTCTTTGCTTAAAAGTACTGGCAGTGGAAAAAGATTGTACGTCATAATTTTCCGAAGTTAATACTATCTCTAGAATTTCTCTAATTGCCTTATCGTCTTCGACCAAAAAAATCTTTCTCATATCCTAACTTAGCAATAATGAAACCAAACAAAACTATAATTTTGTAGTGTTGCTCAAGATTATTCAGTAGATTTATTGTTTCAAAAAATGAACTGATCGTTTTTTGAGATTTAATTTAATCTCATCTAACACTAAAACTAAATATTTGAAAAAGAAAAACTAGTATGTATGATTAAAATTCACCTAATTGATTTAATCAACAACTATTTTATAATACCCATTATCAACAGATGAAGGTATATTTTCTATAGTTAATTCATTAATTTCATAACCATCACAATCGCCCGTTAGTTGATTAGATGATATTTTAAAATTAAAAGTTCTTATAGGATCCGAGGTTAGATAAACATTGTAATTTCGCGTACCATCAAATAAACCTACATTTTTTAATAAAATCTTTTTATCATCACGAACTTCCACATTAATTCCAGCAAAATTTCCATTTCCATTATCCTGCTGTACAACAATGTTGCTACTGGTAAGCACTCCGTTTTGAATCAGATTTTCGCCTGAAGAATTTACAAATTCAAAAACTGTAGGTTCAGGGACGGTATAACAATCGTCTTTGCAGTTTTGTAAGAACAGAGTACTTGCAACTATAAGAGCTATTGATTTTTTCATAAAAATTAAAAATGTGATCTAAATTTAAAACTCCAAAAATATTGAATTATTTTGATGTGAATGGAAAAAAATTTTGAGCTGTGGAACTTAATTGACACTTAGTTAATGACTTTTACACTTATTTTTATCAAAAGTAAATATCATTAAAAAAAACATTATTACATAATACAATTATTATAGAAATAATTAGAAAAATAATTAAAATTCTTTTTTGGTTCATAGGTTATTATCATTTTATGAGACTAATTACATAAGTGTAACTAATTGCCGTAATTTACTAGGAAAGTTCTAGGGTTATTGGACCAGCTTAATTTAAATAAACAACCACTTCATAATGAAGTGGTTGTTGTAAAAATTTAATATTTAATCCGCTTTTAGCTATCTGCTCTCCAGTAAGACCAGACCGTTCCGTTGTAAACGCAAAACAGCTTTTTAACGGTGTCGTAAACAATCATTCCCGGTGCAGGACTTTTGATCGTATTGGCAGGATCTGCCACCAAAGGCGGAATCATCGCTTTATTGGTATCAGCCAACACAAGAATTCCTGGAGTGTTATCCGTAAAAACACCTCCAATCTGAGCTTTTGCAGTGGACTGCTCAACAGCCGGACTTGCCTGGATGGGAGCCGTAACTACAACATTTGCTCCTACCGCAGGTAATTCTGTGGTGCGTACCGTAAGGTCAACCCAAGTTCCGTTATTTCTTGAAAGCTTAACCCTGCTGTCATTTCGGTCAAAAATAAGAGCTCCGCCTCTCGCAGTGGCTCCCGGATTTAAACTTACATTGGCTGCAGCCGAAACCCACGGCAATATCAACCCCTTATTACCTGTTCCGAATTCTAAAGAAACACCCGTCTGTGTAGTTGTTTTTCCTATGGCGACCTGTGCAGAGTATATTGCCGCACATGAAAGGCTTAAAAATATTGAATATATCAGTTTCATTTTTTTCAATTTTTAAAAATTAATTTTCTTCAGGACAAGACTGCGTGTTAAAACACTTCCATCCCGTTCGAGTACCATCTATATTTATTTTCATACAGTTATTGGTTGTATCATAGAACGTCATCCCAACTATCGGAACAGCTATAACCGGAGCAGTCAACGCTGCATTTACAGGCTCACCAGCAATCACAGCACCGGCAGTAGTAGTTGCAACGGGCATTCTATTCATTACAAACGCTTTGGTATTGGCTTCAAGAGCCGTCCACCCGTTATTCCTGATCATTGGCCAGTTTGTATTATTTGCTCCTGCTCTGTTAAATGCTGTAATACCGTGTACCGTAGCATTATCAGTCCCTAAAGTTGTGGTCGGATTTCTGTAGCATTTACAGTCATTAAGTGCTGAGTTTTGGGAATTTCCAATAGCTTGACCAACCCCTGCAACAGGAGAAGTACCTGTATTATCTGCGACACCTGCAGCTGCTGCACCTGCAACAAGACTAATACTTGCATTGCTATTATTTGCACCATTGTTCACAACCTGAGGAACACCATTGGCTGCTGTAGCAGTACTGATGATCTGAGAAGGCGTGTATGCTGTTGTTCCGTTAAATCTTACATTGATCTGTCCTGGATTTGTCGGAGCTGTCAAAGAATTTACCATCGTATAGGTTACATTTTCTGAGCCTTCGATTGCATCAGGACAGCTGTCGCCGTCTGAATCTGTATCTAAGTGATTCGATATCCCGTCGTTATCTGTATCAAGCTCAATAGGAGTACTGCAGAAATCATTGATTCTTATTCGGTGTACGTTTGTAGACCCTCCTGTTGAAGCTGTAAAACCAAAACGAACTTTAGTCGCTCCAAAGTAAGTATTTGCAAAATTAGCAGTTGTAAGAGTTCCCGCAGTAATTCCATCAACCGTATATGATAGGGTTTGCGTACCTGCATTCCATGTAACTACCACAGGATGATAGGCATTGTTTTCCAACTGACCCAAATCAACGGAAGTTGTAAGACCGGCACCCTGATTGTCAGAATCCCAAATCTGGCCATGATCCGCAGTAATATCTCCCACACCAGGTCCATTATCATAAGTATCTAATTCCAGCACTAATCCGTTAGCAATATCTTTTGCACCCATCCCCATACCTGCTCCTCCAATAGCGGCTGTACCGGCCGGAGAATTTTGAAACACAACTGCTAGACCGTCAGCCCCCGCATCAAATTCTCCAACAAATGCATCTAAAGTAAAAGAAAAACTTTTTGTAAAATCTACTTTTCCGACTGACCAGTATTGACCACTTTGTGTGCCCGCATTCGGAGTTAACTGTGCAATATTTGCACTTACTCCGGAAGCATTATTATTTGGGACGAAAGTAAAATTGTTTAAGAATGATGCGGCAGCCAAACCATTTTCTGTACAGTCTGTAATACCATCATTATCATCATCGAGATCTACGGTGTTTTCCACTCCGTCAATATCTGTATCTGGTTCTATCGTCGCTGTTACAGTACATGTTGTTGTACTTCCATTCAGGTCAACGGTAAGAGTTCTTGATCCTGCAGCTCCTGTCCCGTTGTAAGTAATGGGTACATCAATGAAAGTTGTTGACGTAGTTACTGTAACTGATTGTGCGGGATTTGTAAAATCCGTTCCAATTACATTTATAACATAGTTTCCGGGTCCATAAATATCTGAAACAGGAATACGTAATGTTCTGGTAGAAGAAGTCCCTGCCCTATACGGAGTGGCTCCCTGAAATGCTGTTCCCCCACAATTGAATGTGAATGGTACAAAATAATCAACCGATGCCAAGTCAATATTTGAGAGGCTTATTCCTGTTAAAGCGTATTGACTGAGATATTCCGATAATCCTGTAGAAATATTTATACGGTAAATGAAAACAGAATTATCTCCGTTTCCTGAAGATACAAATACAAATCCGTTCAAGTAAGCACTCCCTCTAATGTTTCCAACATTTGTAGTTGTACTTGTATCTGCAGTTGCATTTCTCACCCCAACCGGTCCGGTAATCTGCGCAACTTGAGTAGCTGTAGCAGAGGTTACCGCTCCATTAATCGCTATTTTATAAAGATATCTGGTAAAAGTAGTCCCATTCTGATGCTGAAGAATTGTGTAAACATTATTCTGATAATCATAAAATGTATCACTTGCAAAAATAGTTGAAACAGGACTGCCGGCAGCCCCAGTACCATTTGCATTCCAAATTGCATCACCTGTAATGGGAATAGCTGCAGAAACAGTTGGATACAGTCTGTATAGGATTTTACCGCTAAAACCAAAAACTTGTCCGAAATTGTTGCCTAAAACATTATTGGTACCTAAACCTCCAATAGTACGACCAGCAGGTAAGGTAAGTCCTGTTGCAGTTCCATTTTTTAATATTGGACTGTTTGCCGCAGTATTGGAGTTAATAAAAACAAGCGGTTGGTTTGCGACTGTAGTATCGTAACCAATTGCTAAATTACTTACAGATGCACCGTTATTTGCATTGTAATATGCCGGTGATGTAATTGAAGCAGGCAATGTGGTTTGAACAGTTGATGGCGTATTACCCGTAATATCATAAACGCGGCCTACCCCTGTTCCTGCAGATGACAGATATAACTTACCTGCGCTTTGAGCTAAAATTAGTGTTGAATTAACAGCTACTAATAATAGAATTAAAAATATTTTATTTTTCATATAAAAGTATTAGAATAATTATCTCGATTGTCTGTTGAGATGTGAAAAAAATAAATGCCTTTTTATTCTATACTATGGGTGGCGGTCTTACAGAATAGACTTGAGAATAACAATAATCTAAAGATTTGTTATTGTAATGAAAATATTTGTAAGAATGAAGATAATTTAAAGATGATGTTATGAGAAAATTATGATATCTGTGAACTGTCTTTGAAAAATTATCGTGGTGATTATTCGGAACTATATAATCTTTAGCGACCTGATAAACTGTCAAAAACTGTCCTGAAGAAGGATGGTGATAAAACTGATGGCTGTGAAAAAGTTCTTTTTGCTTTTCAAACGCTCTAATCTTTTTATCAACCGTATCCTGTTCGTCTTTTTTCTTCTTTTTGACTGCATTTTGCAACTGATCCTTTAGCGGCGTTTTTTTACTAGAGGCGCTAGCTGTGGATTTAATCAGTATTTGATCTTTTTTACTGACATTAAACAAAAAATCACCACCTTTAAGTCTGATATCCTTGTTAAGGATCTGCTTGTTGAAATTTTCCTCTGTGGAATAAATAATGGCTCCTTTAGCCATTACAATACTTACCTGCTGTCTTATCTCATGTTCAATAGAACCCTGGGCAGAAAGAAAAGAATGACACAGGGAGAATATTAAAATTAAAAATATACGGAAACTGTTGAAATTGTTTTGATATTTCAGATATCCGACATGTATAATTCTGGTTATTGGAATTTTATTCAACTGTAATTTTTCCTGCCACAAAAATAAACATAATTATCATTAATCATATTATTATAGATGATTTATTCCTACTCCCAGTATCGAGTTATAAGGTTGCAGTATGTGTAAGAAAAGCTTAAATCACGGGAAGTCTTGTTGATAGGGTCAAATAAACTTACTGCATTTAATACTTAGATATATAAATTAAAATTTTACAGTACTAATTTGTCTGAAATAAAGAATAATAAACTCTATGCCTTGCCTCAAAGAGTTTTTATCATTTACAAATGTAATTTAGAGTATCGTTTTGTGAGATTTTTTATTTAGTAATGAACTTAAAAATTTTAATCTCGAAAAGTTCATCGCTTTACAAAATATTTGCTTGATAGCAATTTTACCACATCATTAGTTTTTTTATTTTTTACTTTTTTTTAGAAAAAATATAGATCTATTTTAGAATCCCCACCTTTCATTATATCGTAACCACTAACATTTTCTTTCACAAAAGCTTCGATAATTCTTTCGCTATAAAAAGGGCCTGCGGTCGAGGATATTTGAACTTTAAGTTAAATAATCCGTATTTATCTTTCTTACTGGGCCTGTATTATGTACATCTAATTTTTATTTCCAATCTTCTCAGATAGTGAAAGAATCTCTTTGTTTATTACATCGGCATTTTCTTTCTTTGTGATGATCGTACCATGGCTTGCATTGATAATAATCTGTTTTCCTTTAGTAGAGAGTTCTTTTAACTCTTTTTGCATGTCAAACCATAACTGAACTTGTTTTTCAGGACTTATTCCATCTTTTCTGTATTTCTGTTTTTGAGAATCTTTATACTGCTCGGTAGCAGTAAACACCAAGACAGGTAATGAATCTAATTTTTTTGTCCTACCTGCTCGCATCAGTACTTGATTGGTCAATTTATTCTCTCTTAAAAACATACGGTAAACATCTCCAGAATTAGAAGTTAGTAATCTTGCACGCTCATGTATTTCTTTGGGTAAACCATCACCTTCATGCACTGCCTTACTGAGTGTTTTATTATAAATACCTACCAGACCTAAGTCTGCAAGTACAGATCCTACTTTTAGAAATTTTGCCTGTCCTTTTGGAACCAATTCTTTTTGAGCCAATCGCTTCCATTGTTCTGGGTGACTAGAATCTATGAAAACGATTCCTGCCACTTCGTTTGGATAAAGATCTCTGAATATTCTGCTGTAAGGTCCGCCCATTGAGTGACCTACTAAAATATAAGGTGGTTTTTCGCCTGTTTTTTCTAATAATTCATGAAGCTGATGTGCGTAAAATTCGGGAGATTTCTGATCATCATTACTTGATTCGCTAAACCATTTTCCATCCCGGTCATAGCGTAAAACTCTCGTATTATTTTTTAATCCTTCTGCCAGCCAATGCAGCATATCGGTATTACTGTGAGCGCCAGCCTCAATAATAATAGTAGGTAAAGATTTCTTTTCACCTTCTGCTCTTACATGAATATAGGTGCCATTTATATTAACTAATTCACCCGGTGGAACGGGCTTAGGGCTAAATATTCGGTAGCACAATCCCAAAAATAATAATAATAGTAGTACAATTCCTGCTATAAGTTTACCAACAAACTTAAATATATTTAAAGTTAATTTCATCGTAATTTTTAAATGTCTTAAAACCTTCTGTGCCTGAATATGCCGAGGATTTTGAATAACAAAAATAAAACATATAAAGTAAATTTTTAAGAATTATGAAATTTATCTTTCATCTGTGATAATTTATAGAATAGAGAATACTCTTTTATACAGAATTATAATTTTTTCAAAAATGCAAAAAGCCTCAAAAGAAAATATGAAGTAAACCGTTTGATTCTTATAGTTGACTAATGGAAAAATATCGTTTTTTGAGATTTTATGATTATGTTTAATTTCCTTTTAGAAGATTCCATTTACCCGATTTGTATTGATATAGAATATCTAATCTACTAAGCTCTTTCCCGTCAATACCAATAATAACTTTCACATTATAAACATTAGAATATTCACTCACGACAGGAAATATACTCATAATGATGCAGCATATTACAAGGATTGTACGCAATAAAATGGTTTTTAAGTGTTTAGAGGGTCAGATTTCTAAGGGTAATACGATTCGCTTTATAGATCGTTTTTTATACTTTCCAATATTCTGAATCTACAAAATTCATCAAACATTTAGCAAGTAAGCATAAAGGTATTTAAATTTTTGATGATTTATTTTCTTAGTTTTGTTGCCTTGATCCTACGAAAATGGAATCTTTACGATCTATTGTTGGAAAAAATACAATCTAAAAACTGAAATAAAATAATACCTATGAAAAAACAACTTTACTTGATATCATTCGCATTACTGTCTATTTATGGAATGGCACAAGATAATAATGTTGAAAAAAATATTACCGGTGCTCAAATAGGGCTTTTCGGTTTAGATTTTTATAATGAGACAAAGATTGCCAACAGAACAACTTTGCGGCTGGAGGCTAGTTTGTTTCCTGCGATTTGGGGCGGAGATCTTTATGGAAAAACGGGCTTTGCATTCTATCCTTCATTTACTTTACAGCCAAAATACTATTACAATATTTCAAAGCGTGCTGAAAATGGAAGAAATACGAAAAATAATTCTGCTAATTATGTCGGATTACAGATCCGTTACATACCGGATTGGTTTGTGATCTCCAATGCTAACAATGTGAGTCTTTCAAACCAAGTCAATGTGATTCCAACATATGGATTCAGAAGAAATTTTGCCAATAACTTTAATTATGAGTTTAGAGCAGGATTAGGTATTGGTACAGCATTTACAACTAATAACAATGTAACCGAAGCAGTATTTGATTTAAGTTTTAAAATTGGATATGACTTTTAAAAATTAAAAACAAGGTAATCAAGCTGATATTTTCTAAATAATTGATTTTTTAATTAGTATTTAGAAATTTCAGCTTTGAAAACTTTTATTATCAAAATGAAATATTTTATGCAATATCAAAGCATCGATAAATTACTTCTTAGTGCTTGCTTCTTCTTTGCATCCTTCCTGTGCTATTCTCAAAATTATCCTTTGAAATTTGGTATTAAGGCTGGATGGAACTATTCTAATGTAAATGCCATCGATGAAATAGGAGAACGTTCGGGATATCTAAGTAACGGAGGGGAATTATTTGGAGGGATAGCTTTAGAAAAACAAATTTCAAAAAAAACATACATTCAAACCAGTTTTCTGGTTTCGTACACTGATAGAGTCACTTTTTTAGAGTTACCTCTTTATTATAAATACAATTTTTATAAAAAGTTCTCTTTGCTGGCAGGTCCAAAATTAAACTATATTCCAGACGATGAAATAAGTCAGCCATATGATTTTAAGAGAAGAGTAGGAATAAGTGGTGATTTAGGGATAGATTACAAAATATCAAATCATTTTATTATTGAGGGTACCGTTTCTAAAGGCTTTACTAAACAGTATGATGATCTCATTCTAACGTATTATGATGCCAAAAGAAATGTTTACAGATTGGGCGTAGCCTATTATTTTTAGCCCGTTCGAAATTAAAAATTCAATTAAACTTTCCTTTAATAATAAAATTTTAAAAGTGTAGATAAGTAAGATGGTAATTTTAATCTTTATTTTTAAAAATTTAAAGTGTTAAAAAAACCGACAAATAAATACCGAAATGAGAAAAATTGCTACTCTGAAGGTGACATTTGTTTTCGTTCTGATTCATTAAAATTGACAGAGTAAATCCGAATTTAATATAATCCGAATTATGTAAATCATTTAGAAGGTCGTTTTGTAACATTATCTAATGAGAATTCTAATCACCAAATAATAAAGCGTCTGAAATTTCACGACGCTTTTGTTTATTATAAAATGCAGTTCTTTTTTAAAGATTAATCAACCGAAAATTCTGTTCTCCCATCATCTAAGTTATTGTCCTTGATATTTGTTGTGACGTTAATGAGAGCACAGTTAAAATCATTCTCGCCGAGATCTCGGAAAGTTGCCATTGATTCAAAAGAGTAAATTCCCACCCGATTTAATTTGATGCTTATTTCCAGCTCATATGAATCGGTAGCATTATTGTAAACCGGTTTAAATCTTGTGTCGTCCACCTTGTCACCCTTTAGAAAAATGACCGTGTTGCCCTTGAAGAGTTCAGATAAATTGACTAGCAACAGGCCGGAGTTTAGTTTTGTTTCCTCATAAATATCAACTTGTTTTCCACTCATTGAGAGTTTTGACTTGACTGCAAATTTAAAATTTACTGTCTCGCCTTGATCATATTTAATTTTACCGGGCAACAATTCACAAAGATTATCTTCAATGGTATAACGGGTATATGTATCACAGGGACCACCGCGTCCATCTTCACACTGCATCATAAGAGGAACCAAAAAGATGGAGAAAAACACATTTAAAAAGGATAATTTAAGCATATAGTATTTTTAAGTTCGTTCCCGAGTAGTTTTTAATATCATGCAAATTATTTTACTGCTAAAAAATCACTCCGAGTTTGGAGTGATTTTAAAATCAAAGTAAGATGTTATTTTTTGCTAAATTTTGCACTAAAAGTTGATTGTTTCGTTTTTACTTTTATAATGTACGTCGCTGTTTTTAAAAATGATACAGAGATTTCATTTTTTCCTGACCTATCTCTTATTACCAATTTTCCGGATAGATCATAAATTTCAACATCTTCTATATTTTCTTTTGTAAGAATATGTAAGTAATCAGTAGTGGGATTAGGATATACATTGAGGTGATTAACTTGAGAAATTTCTGCTGTCGAAAGATTATCAGCATTTAGGATTTTGATGTTATCAACTGTAAATCCCGAATCGAAATCATCATAAGCAAAATCAATGACTTGGAAACCCGTAGTTGTGGTCAGGAAATTTTTACTGCCAAGTGAAGTGTTATTAAGGAAATATTGTACAGAGTGATTTGTCATATCGACGACCATTTTAAAATTGTACCAGGTATTAGGGGTTACATCAATAGAGGTTTCTATTGCATCATCAATGATACCGTCGTAAATCGCCACATTACCCTGCTCGTAATTGATAACAAAAGCAGCTAATATTGTATTTGAATTATCCCTAACTGCGATAAAATAGTCTGATTCATCAAGAGCGGATATCTTATAGTCAAAGGAAAATTCTGTTTTATTAAAACCAACAACGTTCTTTCTAATTCCGCCATCATCAAAACTGTTTGTTCCCAAAACATTCGCTGAGTTTGTACCCAATGTAGAGGTAGTGTTAATAATCGTTGCTGTGTTGGGGGTAGTGGTTCCGTAATAACTCCAGCCCTGTTGATTGTTGATTTCTCCTAAAGTGTAGCCTTCAGCAGACTCAAAAGAAATGTTTTGGCCGTAAGCAGCTAAACTTAGACCTAGACTCAAAGCAGTAAATAGTAATTTAAATTTCATAAGTTTTGTTTAATTTATAAAAATATATATAGAACAATTGGACACTTAAGATTATGCTCATATTATAATACACAAGAAATTTTGTTCATTTTGGTATTAATATTCCTGTTATACTCCATCTTTGTTAAAACGTTGCTGGACATTCATAAATGAGGAATTTTTTGTAGTACTAAGTGTGTTAATTTTCAGCGATAAAACTAATAAAATATTTCATATTCTAAAGAATTTCTTTTTCATCAGATAAGTCACTTGATTGATTGTGAATTATAGTTAATCTTGACGGTGACTCACGGACTTTATGTAGTATTTTACGTGTGGAACATTATTCCTCATATATAAATAAAAGTCATATTTCCATTGAATAGTTGCTGTGATTTTTCATGTAATTTTACTATGATTTCTCTAATAATAAAATTGATCGTTTTTTGAGACTTTATTTGATCTAGAACGTTTCGGGGCTCCTTTGCGATGGTGGGGCATTCGAAGCACAAATCTTCAATTTTGAACAAAATTTGAACCGAAGAACTGCCGTTGAACTTTGCAGTTTCGCCCCACTATTGCAAAATCCTTGTTGAACTAAACCTCCGGTAGCTTTTCCCTTCGCTGTTTTATTAACTTTGGTTAAACAAAAAAAAATCTATAAAATGGCTACAAAAAAAAATCTCCGGAGGAGTTAAGGGTAAACAAAATTCTGAACCGTGCCTCGAGCGAAGTTAGTGGTTTTGCCGAACTGCTGCAACGCTTCGAAAGGAATATTTCGATCTTGGGCAGGAGCCCCAGAACGTTCGACAATTATTCCCGCCATGTGACAGCCCTGGCACTGCATTTTAAAACCCTGCCTACCGAGTTGGATCCCGAACAGGTCAAAGATTATCTTTTTGAACTGCAGCAACGCTCCAAAACTCCTTCCCAAACTTACTTTAAACACACCGTTTACGGACTTCGCTTTTTATTGAAAACGGAAGGCCTGCCTTATAGTTTTCTGCATCTTCCCGCTATTCCACAAGTGAAAAAGCTTCCTGTCATCCTGAGTCGGGAAGAGATCTGGCGTATGCTTCAATCCGCCGAACTCCTGAAACATAAACTGCTCATCGGACTTATTTACGGCTGTGGACTGCGGTGTATGGAAGTAAGGAATATCGAACTTCAGCATCTGGATTTTGACCGGAAGATGTTACATGTTGTTCAGGGTAAAGGGAGCAAAGACCGGTATGTTCCTTTGTCGGAACATTTGATCAGTGGACTGAAAACCTTTATCAGTATTGAGAATCCTAATCAGTATCTGTTTAATGGCAATCAAAACAGGAATATCGAAGATATTGATGTTTTAGCTCCGAATAGAAAAGATTTCGATTCCCGCTACAGTCAGCGTGGCGTGCAGTGGGTAATAAAAACCATCTCTAAAAAAGCAGGCATCACCAAAGAGGTGCACACCCACACGCTACGACACAGCTATGCGACTCATCTGCTGGAAGACGGTGTTCCGATCATTATGGTGCAGAAACTTCTGGGTCATGAGCGTATTGAAAGTACAATGGAATATCTTCATGTGTGCCAGCTCTCGGACCAAAAACCGCACAGTCCTTTGGATACGGTATTTACTTTATGCAGCAGGAATGCAGGCCCGAAGTAAAGGTGCGAATGTAGCAGAAGTTCTTCGCAAAATCAATTTATCATCCCAAAACTTCAGCGTTCATCAGGAAAAGACATTGCGGGCATTGTCCAACTGCCGGACTTCTGCCTTGGGTGGTCATATTGATACGTGTGATGGTTGCGGAAATCTTTCCATCAGTTACAACTCCTGCCGTAACCGGCACTGTCCGCAGTGCCAGGGTCATAAACGGGAAGAATGGATCCAGAAGCGCGAACAGGACCTCTTGCCCTGCAGCTATTACCATGTGGTTTTTACCCTGCCGGAGGAGTTGAATGGGCTCGCAATATCCCAGCCCCAACTTATTTACAAGATCCTGTTTGAGGCCGCCTGGGCCACTTTGAACCAGTTCGGCAAAACCGAAGGCCTGCAGCTGGGCATGATTGGTGTTTTGCACACGTGGGGACAAAACCTGAGTCTTCATCCGCATCTGCACTGCATTGTTCCGGGTGGTGGCCTCACGATACAGGGAAAATGGAGAAAGAAAGTAAGAACCAACAAATACCTCTTTGCGGTAAAAGCGCTGAGCAAAGTGTTCAGAGCCAAGTTTGTGGCATCCTTAAGAACTTGTGGAATTACTGACCGGGATTTAATGGAGAAACTCTTCACCAAGAACTGGGTCGTATATGCCAAGCGGCCTTTTGGCGGCCCGAAACAGGTGATCGAGTACTTGGGGAGATACACTCACAAAGTCGCCATCAGCAATCACCGCATAAAAGAAGTGACGGATCAGCAGGTCCGTTTTGAGTACAAGGATTACCGCAAAGGCGGCGAAAAAAAGGAAATGACTCTTGCAAACACGGAGTTTGTCCGGAGGTTTTCGATGCATATTTTACCGAAAAGATTTGTAAGGATCCGGCATTACGGCATCCTGAGCAGCAGCTGGAAGCGTGGGAAACTGCAGGCACTGCAATCCGATTT
>NZ_JPRI01000014.1 GCF_000737765.1 Chryseobacterium vrystaatense
CGGGATTTAATGGAGAAACTCTTCACCAAGAACTGGGTCGTATATGCCAAGCGGCCTTTTGGCGGCCCGAAACAGGTGATCGAGTACTTGGGGAGATACACTCACAAAGTCGCCATCAGCAATCACCGCATAAAAGAAGTGACGGATCAGCAGGTCCGTTTTGAGTACAAAGATTACCGCAAAGGCGGCGAAAAAAAGGAAATGACTCTTGCAAACACGGAGTTTGTCCGGAGGTTTTCGATGCATATTTTACCGAAAAGATTTGTAAGGATCCGGCATTACGGCATCCTGAGCAGCAGCTGGAAGCGTGGGAAACTGCAGGCACTGCAATCCGATTTGAAAATCAGAGTTACTGCAGCAAAACCGAAAACTTTGCTCCGGAAATATCGAAGTTGCAAGGAAGGAAACTTAGTCACTATAGCTGTTTTCGGGCAGCGCGGTCCGCCACCGGAATTTCTTTTCGTTATCCAACCATTGTCTGCAAAATAACCTTTGCGGGTAAGGGAATTTATATGCTGCAGCGAAGAAAAACCTGCAGAAAACCACTCATAAAGGCTACCAAATGCCACAAAAAAAAGCAGTCATTCCAAAAAACTGCTTTGTTACCCTAAATCCTAAAATCGAAAACTCCATAGACGGCCAAAAAAGCTCCCGGAGCTTCCGTTCAACGGGCTTTCATCTCGTGTCCTGCGGACAAGACGAAAGCTTAGTTATTAGCGGTTGTCTCTTATTTAATAGTTTTCCATTTTGAATTTTCGTCAGATGATTTAATCCTTAGAGGAGTGAAATTTTTAAAATCTGTTGTTTTATATTCTATTTCATATGAAGGAGCGAAATTGTCTTCTTTTAAAAATAATGAAGCACCAATCAAATAGAATTTGTCTTTGGGATTCTTTTCAACACTTGAATAGGAATTTCCTTTAGAATTAAAAAATGTAATATTTTTATTTCCTATATTTTTCTTTACTTTCTTTAAGAAATTTTTGTCTTCCTCTGGTATTACGGATATATTCTCTAAATTATTTTTGGAGATTTTATAGTATATTTGGCTTGTCATATTACCTCCTCCCCAATAATTGATTTCTAAAATATCACCGGGAATAGTTTCAAAAGCAGTATGTTCAGTAGCATCTTGCATCTTCACAATTTTAGGAAAATCACCAAGAAGTGCTGTCAAATTTTCGTTAATTTTTTCTGCATCATTTTTGGATCCGATTAAATTGTCCAGATTTTTAATTGATATATTTTCGTCCTGATCCATATATCTTGTGGAACTGTCATATGTTAAAAGTGTATCTGCAAATTTGTTTAAAACGATATCAGAATATTTTTTAAAAATGAAGGTACTTTTCATATCTTCTGTTAACTGATTTTTTAGGTATTGCTTGTAAAATTCTGCTTTCTGATTTTCCTTAACAGAATTTTTAATTTTTACAAGTTCAACATTGTTTGAGTACGCTGAAAATTCGTGTTTTTGTGCGCAAAAAATTCCGCTGATAATAACAGCAGATAGAATAAATGTTTTTTTCATAGTTTTAATAAATTATTTGATATTTTTATTTAAAAGACGTTTTTTTGAGATAACCGCTAACTTCCAAATTTACGCATTGCGTCAATCCGAATTATATGATATTCGCAAAGCCATTTATGCTACTAATATAAAATATTATTTTGATGAATTGATTATTAGTTTCATAGAGTTTTATTTTGGTCAAATCTATCTCTGGATTGGCGAACTTTTTACTTTTTAATACCCATTTTTTTAATTTCGTCATCCGTATGATTGTCCAGAATTTTAGCATACCTATAAAATGTTGCCCTGGTTAATCCAAATGGTTTATAGATATCTTCAGGACGCATTGTTGGATCTTTATAAATTGAACGCAGAAGGAGTAGCTTTGAAATTGTTTCTGCAGTATACCCCTTCGGTCTTCCACCAGTTCTCCCTCTTGCTCTTGCAGATTGCAATCCTGCATTCGTTCTTTCTCTTATCAATTCCCTTTCGTACTCGGCAAGAGATGCCATAAGGTTTAAAAACAGACGACCATTAATCGTTGAAGTATCTACACCATCTACAAGACCTTTTATTATAATTCCTTTATCACTCAAACTTAAGACAAGATCAATAATGTTTTTCAAACTTCTACCCAATCTGTCCAATCGCCACACATAAAGTTCGTCACCTTCTCGAAACTGGTCAATCATCTTATCAAGTTCGGGACGATTCTTTGTTGCACCCGAAATTTTCTCCTGATAAATTTTCTCACAACCTGCTTTTTCTAAGGCTTCAATTTGTAAATGCAAATTTTGATCTTTGGTTGAAACCCGAGCATATCCTATTTTCATATTTTTGTTACATTAAACTCATACTATGTAAATTTATGAAACTTTGTTTAATGATACGAGATTTTGAGAAAATTATTTGAAAAAATAAGAATTCAAAGTTGCATTTTTCAAAATCTCAAAATACTACCGTTTAATTATAAAATGTATTATGTATAGAAAAAAACACGTCGAGTTTTGTCGCTTTAGCCTATTAGTTTTGTACGATAAATAATTGGAAAATGACATTTAACACATTATTGTAAAATCGTTGTTAGCTGTTGTCATTGATTAAATTAGCCTTGTCATCAAATTTATAATTTACAAAAACAATTTCTTTTACAATTTTAACTTTTCCTCCTTCTCCATCAGCCCACATCGTATTGCTATCATCTACAAGGTATGCATATCCGTTCTCAAAAATTATCGAATCAGAAGGATCGTATAATGATTCATACAATTCTTTATAATCTGTAATGGTCTTACAATTCAGCTTATCTGAAATTATTTTCGCTAAATACTGTCCCCGCTCTGTAGTATTTTTATCCGGAGTTCTTGTTATTTCAATCATAATGGGAAATTCACTTTCATTTCTGATAAGACTGAAACAAATTGCATCATCATCAAGTTGTTCTTCATCCTCAATTCCCCAAGTGTTTCCCTGATCAAAATAATGAATTTTACATCCTTTAAAAGTCTCGGATAGAATGCCTTTAATGATGTCTTTCTTTATTTGTCTGTCAATTCCAATTTGTTCCAGCATACTGTCTTGTTTAGTTGCAGATAATGGATTAGGTATTCCAAAAGGACTGAAATATCATTCCATCTTTCTAATTAACACCATTAAACCCTTTATGTTTCAACAATGAATTTAAATGAAGTTTATAGTCATACCAACCCGAACCCTCATAATGTTTTATTAAGTCAAGATTTTTCAGGACTTTCAATATGTCATTATAATTTTCACCCGTTAAATTAATTGATTGCTTCAGAATATTATTTATTGATTTAGAAGCTTCAAATTCCGGTAGAAATTCCGGATACTTTTCTGAATTTGATTGGAAAGACTTACACATCATTTCCATTCTCTTAATTTGCAGTTTTAATTGTTCCTCCGTCATACTTATTTGCATATAAATTTTACTGTTTACCCTTTCAAGGATTGCTCTATTATTTAGTACTAATTTCGTTTGCTGTGATGTCTAGTAATTAATCTTCAACTTTTTTTTGCCAATATAAATGTTAATTTTCAAGGATATTCAAATCCAAACTCAAATTGTTCAAAGCTATCATTCCATCATTTATAACTTGCAAAGTATTTGGGTATATTGTTTTATCTCTAAGATAAAGGAGGAACTGCATCTTCAAAAACCTTAATTCATTATTGCCTCAAAACATCCATTTTAAGACTAACGAATTTGAGATTATCATAGTGTGTTAAAAAAAGAACCTTCTTAAAATCGCTTTTAAAGATGTCGTTTTTTTACACTATTTTATATTAATTCTTTGATTATTGGAGTTGTACAACAGTTACCCTTGTTAGCCTCTGTTTTTCCTTTTACTTATCTGGCTTGTCAGCGAATATTAAGTCAAATTTTAAGCTTTTAATGTTAAATTTTGTTTTCATTTTTTCAAATTCTACCTCGTTTAAAGGCCCATAAATTCCTTTTGAATTATCTTCTTTATTTTTTTCAATATCAATCAAATAATAATTAGTTTCTTCATTAAAACTTTGGTGTTGTTTGGCTACTATGAAACTTTCATTATGACCGACTGCAAAAACATAACTATCGATAATTATGTTATAGCTACTTTCTGAATTTTCGATTTTTTTCGTAATTGCTCGATTTGATTCAAGGTCGTTCCAGCCAATTTCGTACTGTCCAATAATTTTTTGATGCTCACTTTCATCAAGCCAGGCACAGCTATTAACAAAAATTGACAAACACATTAAACTAATTATTTTCTTCATTGATATTGGGTTTTCTTGCGTTCTGCTAAATTGATGGCTAACGAGCCGCGTATTGGCGATGGGCGGGATTTTTAGCACTGAATTTTAATCGAAGAACAGAAGTTGAATCTTACACTTCCGTTGATACTAAGCAGTTCAGCTCGCATATTACCAATATGATGTGCCTGTAGCACACTCAAATATAATAAAAATATGTCTCTTTTTGTATGCAAGGACGTAAAGATTTTAACCCGTAATTGTTTTAAGAACTGAGCCTTGATGAACTGGTTCCGTCAGACAGCTTTTATCGGTGCGTGAATAAAGAATTAAATTTACATTTTCTCTGCAAATCTACAGCCGGGGAATGGCTCAAGCTAACAGGCGTCTATTAATGTCAGGTTTATCATACAATCTGAAGAAATATTTGCGCTTCGTCCACAAAATTCTGGATGTTTTGGGCTAGGTTTTATCTTTAAGAAAGGAGAAGAATCGCCTCTTCAAAAACCTTATTCATTATTGCCTCAAAACATCCATTTTAAGCCAAACGAATTTGAGATTTTCATAGTGTGTTAAAAAAACAACTCCTTAAAATCGCTTTTAAAGAATTCGTTTTTTTATACTGTTTTACATTAATTCTTTGATTATTGGAATTGTGCAACAGTTTCCAATGTTAACTGTAGTTGTATTTACTCCATTTTGGGAGTTGTAATTAAAAGAAAAGCAAGAAATCCACAACAAATAATTCCTAGAATATTTAAAATTAAAATCATTTTGTTTTTATGATTCCTTTTGAAAAAGCTTAACAATGCTGGAATTATAAAGAGATTGCAAAATAATAATATTGGTGAAGCAATAAGTCCAACTCCCATTGGTCCCCCTTGAGTTCTAATAATTTCAAAATTTGCTATTAATAGTGGAATGTTACAAATTAAAATTCCAATTGAAAGGGAAACATTCAATACTTTTGTATTCATTAAATTCTAAAAATTTTTATTGTAACAGCTAATATTTTTTTCACCTCCAATTTCTACTTTCTTTAGTTCAATCATCTTTTTTAAAGTTATTTTAAAAAAACCATTGTATTTATTTTCACTCCAATAAAGGTGCTTATTTTCAGCAAACATACTTTCGTTTTGATGCAATTATATGGAGTGCAATATCTAAATCAGTCAAGTCTTTTAATTCACTTTTAATATTCATTTTTAAACTTTAACTAATTTGACAGGTTATTGTTTGGCAATCACAGCTAACTTCCAAATTTACACATTGTACCAATCCGAATCATATAACTTTCGTAAAGCTAATTCTGACATTAATTTAAAATTAATTTTCATAATTTGATTATCAAATCTTTACAAAGACTATTAACAATTATATTTTTTGGATTGAAGAACTTTTTTTAATTAAAATATTTAAAGGAATTTAAATTTCTAAATACAACCCATCAGCAATAAAATCTAATTATAATTATTCATTTGAGATCTTCACCTATTTAAAAAGAAATCATATTTTAATCTCTAACTTCTTTATTCTACAGGCATAAAATTAAAAAATACTTTATGATTTTTGAATGAAAAAATATATTTTTGCAAAAAATAATAAACATGAAAAGATTAATTACCTATTTGGTAAGTACAGTGATACTTGCCACTTCTCTACAATCCTGTGCAAGTACGTCCTCTGTAGCAAATAAAATTACCATTGAATCTGGTGAAATTCCTCCAGACATGAAATCTGAAGACTTTACCTTGATTGGAGTATTGAAAGAAAGAGGAAGTTATGACAAATATGTAAAAATAGAATTTGCAAATTATACCGGGAAATATATCTTAGCTACAGAGAACGAAATCAAAGACAAATACAACGACACCAACCAATACCGTTATATCATGGATTATGAAAGAGAGACAGCAAGCAGTTTCAGTGGTGGTAACGGCAAATCTACAACTGTTTCAGGTAAGAGATATTTTATTCTTGATAGAAAAACTAATAAAGAGTACAAAAGGAAAACATGGTCTAGCTTTTATGCTAAAGAGATGCAAGCCTATCTGAAAGCAATAGAAGCTGTTAAAAATTAATTTTATTTAAGATTTAACATAAAGAGGTGGCTATTTCCACCTCTTTATATTTAAATTAGGATAAATATGTTGTTTTCTCTTTAATTATATAAGTCAAAATTGATTGTTTATATTCCATATTTTTCAGCTGTAATAATTGAAATACCTGAATATATTGTTCTTTAAAATCATTCTTAACTCTAAATCTTGAAGCAGATTTATTTATAATAAAAATTATAAAACAACCTAAGTTGAGATTTGTAACTCGAAAAGCTATAGAAGATTTAACAATAAATTTGAATCTTCAATACACTTTATCTGATTATCAGGATTGGGAATTTATCGTGGGAAAATCAGAAGATATAGAAGAATATATAAATTATTATACTACCGAAGTTGACGAAGATAATAAGTTCGCTTTAATGGAAATCATCATCCAGGCAACTGAAGATCAAACAACAGAAAATGACTTTCTAAAGTATTTAAAAATTGTTCTAAAACTACTAAAAGAAAATTTCCGATTACATGAATATTCTATCTTTTATTGGTCATGTTTCCAAAATGAAAATATAGAAGACAGCTGGAATGTAAGTCCTTTTATGAGAGAGTTATGGCAAAAATGCAACATCAGCTAATATCCTTGTTAGTAATAGAGGTATGAATAGATTTCTAAATATATTCAAGCAAAGAGATGAAATTTGGGGCAATTGGTATTCTGAAGATGGAAGTGGTTTTTCAATGGTAAAGGGTTCTTGGGTTTTATTTAAATCTGACGGAACAGGAGAATACGAAAGTTTTTCTAACGGAGATGATGAGACTTCTTATAATTATGCCGGGAAATTTACATGGAAAAGAACCAACAAAAAGCAAATTGAAATAACAGAGCTCAATAAAAACCCTGAGTTAATAGACTATAAAATAAAAACGATTAACGGTGTAAAAGAATTGAGTAATCTCAGTTTCGAAGTCGAAGGAAATTATAAATTGAAAGGATTTTGGAATTTTTATCAGACTCTGTACAAAATCTAAAATATCTAAACTCAACCTCAAGAATACCTTTTCATAGGTATTTGTTCTAAAATGTGAAACGTATTAACAAAATGGATATTTCAAAATTACTTTTCAATGAAACATTAGCAGAACTCAAGATTGGGAAACCTGCTGACTATAGAAATCATCTGGAAATTGTCACTGAACAAGAAGGTGATATTCCTGGCATTAAAACACTTACACTTAATGGTTTTGATTTCGAAATAACTTTATTGGATGATGTTATTTTAGGAATCCAATATGATTTCACTTATGAACAAACAGATGGCCTTTTCATGACGGTAAATGATGAAAAATTACTGTTAAACCATACACTGGTTTCAAAAGACTTAGAAAATTTTCTTGTCAGCAATAAGATTAATTTTGATTTGCATGAATCAAACATAGAACCTTTCACCATAAAGTTAAAAAACTTAAATTCTGCATTCTATTTTGACAATGATCATCAACTTTTTAAAATTTCAGTATTTGACAGGGAATTATACCGAAAAATAATTAATTCTAAATAAAATATTACTTGAGACCGTTCGCAGCTGGGTTGTTTATACTAAATGAAATATTCTTATTTAAAACTACGTATGTTGGATAGCAAGGCTTAATTATGGTCTTAAATTTTGATTTTTTGCTAACCATTCGTCATATCTTTTTTCAAAACTACTTAATTTTCCCTCTGTTATAAATTGAAAATAATATTCCACCAGATTAGGATTTTTTTCGCAGTGTGACAAAGTACAGTTTTGAAATCCAGTTAATTGAAAATAAGGCATTCTTTGAATATGGTCTGCAATGATTATTGCGACTTCACCTTTTGAAAGCTTCCTTTTTGCAAAATCTGAATAAACATTTGTAATCTCTCAGTCTGTGAAAAAACCAGATAATATTGGCAGAGCTTTTTTACCATACAAGAAAATATTTTTTATTTCTCCGGTTTTGATAATTTCCTTTGAATTTTCTGTCTTTGCAATTGCTATAATTAAAGCTTCGATTTCAGATTTGGTTTGAGAAAAAACTAAAGAGGCTTTAAAAATAAATAATAGTATAATGATTTTTTTCATAATTGATAATAATGGATTTACGTATTGGCGACTTGTAGAATTTAGTCCAAAACTCCATAAAAAACATAATATTTAAATTTAGAAAAAAGTAGATTTAATGCTTATATTTTTTTTATTTTCATCTCCTGCTCAATCATCTGTAACACGATTGAAATTTTGTATGCATAATCTGGGTTGTTTTGTTCATTGTGAAAAAAGCTATATTCAAATTTAGAAATGATTTCCTTATCTGAAATTTTTTCTAAAAATTCACTCCGAAACTTTATACCTGCAATCTCAAATCCATTATTAAGTATTTCTGTTCCATGGTAATAAAAGAAATAAATAAAGTTGCGTATTGCTTCCTCAGAATTTGCAATGTTCCAAAGTTGTAAGACTTTTTTTATACCTAAAAACTTAATGTAAGCAATTAGTTCGGTATCGTTCACTTCAAAACAACAGTCATTTACAAAATACATCCAGTCAGCCATCACATAATGCACAATTACCTGCTGTTCGATGTTGGGCCACGTTTTCCATTCTGCATATTCAAGCTTAATTTGAAACTCGTCAAGAGTTACAAATCTAAAGCTCCCTTTTTCAGAGATTAGTTCACAAATTCTTGGAAGAAAGTGTTTGTAATGTTCCGTATCTCCCCATGTATAAAGAGCACTGCCATGGTAAGAAATTAAGTCGTCTGCTTCTAATTCTCTTAAAGGTTTTGAGTTTAGTTTTTTCACATCATGTGTGTCTATACATCCACAGTCACAATGATGAATTCCTATAGTATTATATTTACTGAATATCTCGTAAAGGTTGTCTATGGCAATTTGTAGGTTGTTCATGTAAATAATAAGTATAATAAAAAAATTAAAGAAGTTTATTCTTGCAAATTAAAAAACAGAATCTAATAGATCTATTTTATAATAATCTGTCTCATTTCTATATTCAGCAGGAATATTTGCGTTGATTTATTAAAATTTTTATGAATAGTTCATTTTATTGTTATCACTAAAAATATTAAATCTTTATTTTTCGGCATATTCACTTGCTATTCGTCCTGAAATCAATCCAGCTACAGTTCCTAATCCCGGCCAAGTATTATCGCCTGTAAGCCAAAAGTTTTTAACTCCGATATCCTGAGGAACTGCTTTAAGGTTCGCATTTTCTTTAGTTTGCTTAAATCCACCCACGCTTCCATGTATTCTGTTTGTGAATTTCTGATAAGTCAGCGGAGTTCCTATTTCATAAATAATAGGGTTTTGTCCCAAATTTGGATAGACTTTTCTTGCCATTTCTATTAAATACAATCCGATGTTTTGTTTTTTAATCTGATATTCTATTTCCGAGAGGTTTTGCCACTCTGCAATTTCACAATGCGTTGAAATCATTACCGAACGAAATCCTTGTGGTGCAGAAATATGATCATCTTTTTCAGAAATAGAAATAAACATATTGTTTCCCTTACCTAATTTGGACTCATAATCTAGTAAAATCTGGTGATGATCTAGAGTTTGATTAGAAACTTCATTTTCCGGAACTCCTAAGAAAACAACAATTGCACTTCCTTTATTTTTCTCATTTTTTGCAATAAAGGGTTGCAGTTTATTTTTTATTGAATCAGGACAAATCGTTTGTAGTAAATCGATAGGTAAAGAATTGATTACTTTTTTTGCTTTAAAAAATCCTTTGCTTGTTCTGATATTCCAACTATTATTTTCCTGTTTAAAATTTAAAACCTTATTCCCTTTTTTTATAGTTCCTCCAATCTTTAAATAATGATTTGATAAATGATTCCAAAAGTTTTTCATTCCTCCTTCTGCTCTCATAAGTCCGGCTCCTCTGATGGTAACTCCCAAAGCTGAGTTAATAAACGGAGCTTTGTCAATAGTGCTGTGAACGGTGTCTTCTATTAACATTGAGAGTAATCCAACTAAAGGTTTATCATTTTCCAGATTGTATTTTTTTACAATATCCAGCATTGTTGAATTAAGGTATTTAACCAAATAAAGGTTTTTAATTCCGATACATTTTATTAGAATATAGATGTCTTTTGGAGTACGAATGGGAAGTTTAATGTTTTTTCTACTTGCTGCCCAAAATACTTTTGTGACCTCATCCATAAGCTTCCAAAATTCTATGTGATTTTGAGTTGAACCTATTTTATCCAGTCTTTCTTTTTTCCATTTTTCAGCATCCTGATAAAGCGTAATTTGTCTGTCGGGGAGCCAAGCTATGTAATCAATATATTTGCCTTTTGGTACATCTAAGTTAATATCTTTGAAAAAATTCCCTCCGATCCCGCCTTCTATAAAATCTACTAAAGTAGTAGCACCCACATCGAATGAAAAGCCTTTCTTAGTAAAGAAACCAGCACATCCACCCAGCTGCCCGTGAGATTCGAAAACAATTGTTTTTAATCCTTTATTTTGTAGTCTTAATGCTGCTGAAAATCCCGAGATTCCACCTCCGAAAATCGCTATATCATATTCTTCAATCATTTTAGATTTCTATTGTCTGATTTTTTAGATTAAGTTGTTTATTTACTTTATAGTTGATGAAAGAATAAGAACCTTACTATCGCTTGATTTTATTGAATTTTATCGTCATCGTCTGAATGGTATCAAAATTTCCAGGAGATTTAATTTTATAAAGAAGTTTGTTCTTTCGTATTAAAAGCTTGTCACTATCTATATATTTTGCAGCTTCTTCAATTCCTCCTACAATGATAATAGTATCACCCGATAGTTTATATTCTTTATCTAATATTACCCCGGAAGAATTATTACCCGTATTGATTTCAATATTAATAGAATCTAAAAGATCTATGTTAAAATAATCCGTCCCGTTTCTGTATTCCGCAGAAAGAAGTGTATTGTTCCAACGTTTTACATTTTCTGCTACAGTTTTTGGATCTTTATGCCCGATAAAATCAATTTGCGTATAAATAAAATATAGAATTCCTAAAATTACACCAATTGAAATACTCGCAATTAAAACGGTTTTAATAATACTTTTCATAATTACGTTGTTCTGTTAAAATTTTAAATAATTGAAAAATATATAATTTAGTCAATCTGAATTTTTATGAATAAACTATTTTATTTTTTTGACTTAATAAGTAATAATGATAAATCGTGTAAAATTAATTCTTGCATGCTTTGTAAGTTTTATTTTTCTGACTATTCTTTCCGTTGTTGTGATCTGAAAAGAAATTTTTATTTTATAAAAAATATTCTTCCATCCCATGCAAATTCTCCACCTCGTCCCAAGGTTGTACCATAAATAATGCTCAGACAAATCAATGAACTTATGATAATAATGGGTAGCCAGTATTTATCGTTGTTTTTCTTATTGAGCCGTCTGGTGATCAGAAAATGAATGAGTGTTGCCAAAATAATCGGAGGAAAATAGATTATATTTCCAAGTCCGTGACCAAAGTTTAAAAGCCCAATAAGGGTCAAAATGCAAAGTGCAATTAATACACGTAAAACGATGGTGTTAATTGTTTTTAGATTCATTTTATTTAACTTGATTTATTTAAAAAATTCTAAAATCTTCAACTATGGGAGAGCCATATCTATTTTCCCATTATTTTTTCCAGCTTGATAAAATCTCCGCAACTTCCAAAATTCCTGATGCTTTTTTCTGTTCCGATTATTGTTGCAAGATGGCAACTATAGCAAATCTTGGCGATGCCGATAATTTTATTTTTTTTGCTGAAAATTAAAATATCTCTAAATATAGGGATGCATAAACTTTCCAAATTGTCACTACAGTTCTTTTCGCTGAAAATATCATTTATTTCAGGGTATAGTTTTTTATCGAGATTATTTTTCTTAAAACCATATTTTATAAGTTTTTCGGGAAAATCTTCTTCTATTTTTTCAGGATAATTATTTCTTAATATTGATAGAAACAAAGCATCTTTCTTACTTATTTTTTTATACTCGTATGAGTTTTTCTTTCTCTGATATTCTATATTAGAAATACCTTGAGTACTAATATCTGTCGAGTAATAATCTACCTGATCAAAATCAAAAAAATGCAATCCCTGAGCATTGATCTCAGGCGATGATGAAAAAAATACGATTAAAATCAATAGTGATTTGAAGATGGGGAATTTCATAGTATTTTTAAATATTAATTTAACTCAGCTACTACTTTAGTTGATAAGATAGGTATTTTAATCATCAAATGTTTCGTGATATTCTACCGTGTTTTGATTTCCATAAGGGTAATCTCCAAAACGTTTTACAATGCCATGTGTTGCTAATAAAAGAAACTCATTGATTGCCATCTCGTCATTACTGTGGGTATTGATGTAATCAAGAACGATTAATGCAGCCTGCTCTCTTACTTTATCATATTTATCATTTGGGATCTCAGACGTTTTTGATATTCCATAAGTAAATTGTTGAGTAACGATTCGCCACTTTAACCAAGCTTCAAAAAGATAAATGCTGTATTTTTTTTGGTCTATAATTGATTTGTAAATATCAACTGCTTTATTAATTGAGTTTTCATCCAGACTTTCAGTATGCTTTACATATTGGTCTGCAAGCTCAATTTGATAAATACAATATTCCTGAAAGTCTGTTGTCTGTTTCGAAATTTTTTCAAGTAAAACCAAAGCCTCTTTCAGGTTTGTTGTTTTTAATTTTTTGTATGTTTCATATTCAGCAGATTTGATATAGTTCTTCTTATCAATAGTTTTCCAGTACACTTCCTCATTCATTCTGATAAAATTATGAGTGGCAAATGTTGAGTACAAATAATTCATGTATTTGTCACAAAATGCTTTATATTTTTCAAAATCCTTTTTAAAGGCAGGTGAATTAAAGCCTTTATTGATAGAAATACTGTAACTCTGTTTTGTTAAGGTTAAATAATCGGAAATATAAGTTTTAAGAGTATCATTTTTAAATTGAATCTTTTTTAAACTGTCGCAGACTTGGATATGATCTCCGAGCAAAGTTTTTACTTCTTTATCCGTTGCATCATCGATGATCAAATTGATCATTTCTTTCTGTTCGCTAATGATATTATTGATGTGAAAGGATTGGTAACCGTCTTTTAATTTGATAACTAATTTTGAATCACTCTTACCCTCATTCAATAAATTCTGACTATAACTATTGCCAAAAAGTAAAAATGATAAAGCTATTGTTAGTAGTTTTGTTTTTAAATTTAATCTGTTCATTGGGCTTATTTTCTATTCACCATATTCTGCTAATGGCTTAAAGGGTAATATTGTGAATTCAAAGTCAAGATTTTTTTGATTACATTAATCAATATTAGTTGCTTATTTTAAAAGGTTTCCACTTTTCATTTATTTTTCGCCTTTTTGCTCCTACATTGATAGGCATTTCATGCAAATCATTTATTGTATTGTCTAATTCTACAACCTGTAGCAATGAAATGATTTTTATATTCTCTTCTGTATGGTCATCTTCACCACACAAAAATTGCCAATCACCCTCAGAATCATGCGTGACATATAAAATAGATTTAGTTTTTTCCAAAACATGATTGCAAACAAAGCTGGCCATATTTTTTGATTCTTTAAATTTAAACTCAGTTTCTTTAGAGTCTTTTTTGTTTTGTCCAAATACTTTAAATAGGCATAAGGAGATTAAAATTAAGGATAGTGGTTTTTTCATTTTTGATTTTTTTTGATTATTGTTTTCTTGTTTTTTTTACTTTTCTAGCTGCTAATAAAATCAAATGTTTCTCTTTTATTTTAGATATTTATTTAATTCTGTAGTTAGTTGTTTTGCTTGGATGTATAATTCAGTCTCCAGTTTGTTCGAAGAGGTTTGAAAAAATCGATGGGTATTAATTATAAAAAGTTCTTCGCTAGTCTTATCTTTTAGTTTTACCGTTACTGTGCAGTAAGTTCGTTTCATTGAGTTTCCACCACTTGTGAACACTTTTTCTTTTTGCCCACTTGCGGTAATGGCTTCAATATTTTCCAATGGAAATGTTTTTGAAATAAAAAAGTTCTTTTTTGAGGTAAGAGTCTTAGAATCCCTGTCTATGACTAAAATTTTTTTTGAAGATTGCAAAATTCGGAAAATACCTGATGTAGATTGTACAAATGCCTGAAAAGCAAAGACAAGCCCACCTCCAATACTAATATAACTGGTTGTTTTAATACCTTGACTTATCAAAAAATAAGTAGCTACAGAAAGAAATAAGCCAATAAGGAGTATAATAACAGAATCGAACCAGTCTTTCGCCGTTTTTCTGTAGTTAATTATAAGTTTACTTTTGTTTTGAATAATGGTGAAATTTTTAATTCTTTTTTCAAAGTACTTCATATTATTTGAGCTGTTGATCTGTGCTGTTCTTAATTTATTCTCGAATATCTATTAACCACGCTCATTTTAGCATCACCTTGGTGTATCGTCAGAATATCTGTTTCTTGGTTATAATTTACGGTGTATTTGTATTTTCGGTTCGCTTTTTCATCAAGAATAATTTTTCCGTCTACAAGCTTATATTTTAAGTTGATTTCCGTTTGATTTCCTTCATACGTATAAGAACTAATCGTGTTTTTATTGATATGAAGTTCAGTGGTTTTAAACTGATTGTACAATTTTTCACCTATTTTCTTCTTTTCGTCTGAATCTTTAAGTTGACCCAACGTTTTATCAAAATAATTGAAGGTATATTTTTCGGTATTTTCATAATAAATGGTGTCAGAATCCATGGTATAGAGATTCAGTTTCCAGGTTCCGGAAATATCTTTCTTTATTTCCTTTTTCGGAAATAATAGAATGGTGATTATCATGAATAAAGAAGAAATAATGATTTTCATGGTGGTATTCGTTAGTTATTTCGTATCGTTTTTTTTCTTTTGCTTAAGGAAGATCGTCCATAAAGTAAATGTAATTATTCCAATAAAGAATGTAAGCAAGAGTGCCATATTAAAAAATCCAGAGGCCTCATTTCCCATTGTTTTACCCCAATAAGAAGTCATCATAGCAATACATACAATGATCATGGCTAAGAATGATAATGAAAATAGGATAACGAGTGTTATTACTAGAATTCGGGTTATTAGTTTTAGTTCTTTCATGGAGTCTTTAAAATTAAGTATTTTTCTAATTTTAAAAGTATCAAATTAGCCCTTTAAAGATTATTTGGATATAATAAATTGAAAATAAAACATTTAAATCTAATTATTCAGATTTAATTTTTACAAACATTATTGTTTCAAAATCCTGTCCTCCTTGACATTCAAATGATAACTTATGATTGTTTTCATAAGGAGTTGCCCATTCACACAGATTGCCGTTTTTGTCATAAAACTCTACTAATCCATCATTACCACCAGTTTTCCAAGTTCCCTGCTTTTTTAATCCGATTCCTTCAAATCCGTCAAATAGGTAAGTTCCATCTTCAGATAAAATCAGTTTTGACTCATTAATTCCCCTTTTACTTGCCTTAAATGAAGTATTCGGAGTATAAGTTCCTGCAAAATCTTTCATTTCACTTTTATTGAATGATGGCAACGTTACTAAATACCAAATAGCAATCAATCCCCAACATAAAACGGGAATAATAGTGATGGTAAGAGCTGTTTTTTTTAATCTAGAAGATTTTTTAATAATTCCGATAAGCATTGTGACCAAAGCAATGATCATTAATAACCCACCTATTAAAATTAACAGAATAAATAATATACTTTCTAACATGATTTTTTATAATTATTGTGGAAAGTTATACGACAACCATGTAATAAAAGATATTGTCATGATGAAAGATGTTAATGATCCGAAGAGAAGACCCCATCCCATTTCTTGTGTTTTTGATTTTTTTGGACGACTTAAAGTGATTAAAAGTCCTAATAAACCAGAACATGCGATGATTATTAATATTAAATAATAATTTTCTAATAGTTTTAAAGCTACAATGAGTAACAACTGAGTGAAAATTGTCAGAACAAAGGAAATTAGTTTCAATTTTATTGCATTTTTTGTAAAAGTAATAAAAAAGTCTATTAAATATATTCTTTACAATTTACACCTTTAGTTTATTAAATCTGTTCAATCTTCCTATAAAATTATAAATTTAAACAAATATGATTATTAATCGAATAAAAAGATATAATTAAATTCATGTTTAATTTTTCCTCTACAATTCAACATTTTTAAGATCTACTTTAAAGAAAGACAGATAAAGCAAAATAAGACTTTAAAATAATAAAATCATCTTATTCAACTAGTAAAATTTAAATTGTAATACAAACCCGTATCGTATAGTTAAAAAAAAATGTTTAAAAAGTAGAACAATTTAATTCTCTTTTAATTTGGCCCAAACGAACCAAATCATCGATGAAAGTGTTTGAAGATACGCTCGTCTTGGTCACAAGACCGACATTTGAAGTTTTTTCACTTCTTTGTCGGTTTTTTTATTTCCTAACTCTTTGTTAATCAATGTGATATCACCAGCTAAACTATTGATTTTTGTGGTTTGAAAATACTCACCATCGAAAGTTAACTTTTCAGGATATATCAAACCAACAATTGCTCTTTTATCAATTGTACTTGCGTTATTATATCTTTCAGAGATGTTTACAATGGCATTTAATGCTTGAGTCATCTTCTTCTCTACATCAGTAGTATCACCAGAGTTCTTTAATGAATTTAATTTATAGGTTATATCTTCGATTTCTGCTTTATACTTCATTTTAATCCTCTTAAAATCCTCTTCATCCAATTTATCTTCAAGATACATATCCCTTGCTTTGTCGATTCTTCCTTCAATAGCATCAAGTTTATTTTGCAAAACCTTTCTTTCATCATTTAGACCATTTGAAACTATTGAGAAATTCTGTTCTAAAATTGTTTTCAATATTTTCTCAGCACCGATACTAAATCTAAATTTTGACAATTCTTCGACAAAAAGATCATTAACTATTTCAGAATTATGCCTGAAACCACATGAAGTTGTGCAATGGTAATAGTAGTAATGCTTGCTTCTGCCCTTAGCACTACTAGCTGTAAGAGTTTTATTGCATTTTGGACAAAGTAATAATCCTCTTAAAGGATAACGTTCTTCATTTATTATTCTTCCTGCCGGTAAAAAATCATCTTTATTGCTTTTACGATGGAGAACCCTTTGAACTTTCATGAAAAGTTCTTCAGAGATCAGTGCCTCATGTTTTCCTTCAACAATTTTTTCCTCCTCGTCGTTGTACGCCTTTAGAAATAATTTTCCGCAGTAAGCTATATTTCTCAAACCATCCATAAATGAATTTTTCGTCAGCTTTCTGCCTTCTCTCCTGTTCATTTCTTTTAGAATAACTGCTGTAGGTAGATGTCCTTTCGCAACCTGCCTGAAGGCCCATATCATATTTGTTGCTTCAGGCTCTTTAACAGCTACATATTTACGACCGTCTTCTGTACATCTGTTGATATAACCATATGGAGCGATACCCATCATTCTACCCTCTTTAATCGCTCTTCTCATCCCATACGTCACATTCAATGCCCTCCTGTCATTTATGATCAGAGGACTTCAATTTTATACGGTAATGATACAAAATCTGAATACACTTATCTTCCGACCAGTCGAAATTTAGCTAATCATATATTAAAGAATAATGTTGGCAGTCAGTTACTCAATAATTCATATTCGTATGATTACGTCGATAACATTACGTCTGTCAATAACACAGCACCAAAATCACCAAATGATATGACCGGAGCTTACCAGTACCTCTACCAGTATGACCAGATGAACAGGCTTTCTAATGCGAGCGGAGAATTGACAAGTCCTCAGGTAAACTATGCAGTATCAAATGTATCGTTTAATCTTGATATGAGTTATCATCTTTCAGGATCGATTCAGAGAAAGCAACAGCAACATATTCAGGATTCAAACATTAATCCATTAAATACTTACGAAAATATATATCATTACATAAGCGGAACTCACAAAATAAAAGGGATTGATGATATGCAGACCGGTAATACAGAAAGTTTCGTGTATGATTCTAATGGTAATATTACTGAGCATCAGACCCCAAACAATTTAATAAGAATGTTCTGGGATGAAAGTGACAGACTTAAAGCTTACAACGCCAAGGAGACCGGCATCTATCAGTATTATGTTTACGATGATAAAGGAGAACGAGTAATCAAGTATGATCTTCAGACAGGAGCAGAGCTCTATCAAAATGGAGCTTTGATAGACGGAAATATGATACTGAATAATTATAAGATTTACCCGAACCCATATGTCGTATTAACAAATTCACCTATTTACACCAAACATTATTATGCAGGTTCTCAAAGAGTTGCAAGCCGTATTTTGGAAGGTGCAGGACAGTTTGCCATGCAGAATCGTCAGTCAGGGAAGAATGATAAGTCTGATGAAGTGGTAGATACTGAAGCTGATTTCTATCATTACATGAAAAAAGCAGGTTATGATACTTCGAAATTGGAAAGCGAATATGCTAAAAACCAATCTGCAGTACCTGATGTATATTATTACCACGGTGACCATTTGGGATCTTCAACATATATAACAAATTCAGCAGCTGAAACCACTCAATTTTTTCTAAATTTACCATTCGGAGAAACAATGGCAGAGCAGATGACTGGTGTTTATGATAATCCATTTAAATTTAACGCCAAGGAATTGGATAGTGAGACTGGATTGTATTACTATGGTGCAAGATATTATAACCCAAGATTGAGTATTTGGCATAGTGTTGACCCGCTAGCGGAGAAGATGCCAAGTTGGTCGCCTTATAATTATACGTTTGATAATCCTGTGAGGTTTATTGATTCAGATGGAATGGCTCCAACCGACATAGTTATTACGGGTAATTACAGGGATCAAGTGTTAGCTCAATTAAGAGGCTCAACGGATGGACAACTAAAATTGTCAATGAATCATTTATCGGGTAAAGTCACAGCAAAAGCGGTAGAAGGAGTTAAGCTAAGTAAAGCATCTCAAATGATATTAGATGCATCAAATGACTCATGTAATATTTCAGAATTAAGATCAGATGGTGATTATTTGACGGATTCTGGAATCGAATATCGGGGTGGCGCATACGAGGGAAGTAGAATGTTGGATGATGGAAGGTTATTGAGTACAAACTTAGTAAACCCGATGGTTACTGAAAAAGTTGATGAATTATCCGGAAATAAATATGGTGCCACAATAAAACACGAATTATTAGAAAATATTTTAGGTGTTTTAAACAGTCCGGGTAGTCCAGCTGCAACATCACCAAAAAACGGAGCTAAAGGTTATGACGCTGCTCATAAAGGTGCAAAAGCTTTAGATAGGGACTATAAAGATCTTGATGCTGTTGGTGGTAGGCTTGAAAGAAAAAGAATATATGCAAATGGAAAAATGGTAGAAACACAAGAGTATTTTACTAAAGATAGAAAAACTGGTAAAGAGTCATCAACAGGTAAATTTGAAACTGATAAAAAGAAATAAATGAAAATACAGACGTTTTTTAACATTGCTATTATTTATATAATAATTATAACGAGCCAAACTAAAGCTCAAGGAACAATTGTGCATGTTAAATCTAAAATTCTTAAAATAGATTCAACAAAATCATTTTATATAATAGACATAGGTTTGAAAAAAGACAATGGTGTTTTCATTATTTCTAAGGCATGTGATAACTATCTATTGAAGAAAATAAAAATTAAAAAGAATGTTGAATATATATTTAAATTAAGGTATAAACCATATAATCCTAATAATAGTTTCCTTTCAAAGAAAGATATAATTGTTGAATATGCTGATGAAAAACTTGTTTGGAGTAATAAAATGAAAAAGACATTTTACGAAGAATGTCTAAATATGTGTGGTTTGTATATAGATAATGAAGGTAATTCTAATTAATGTATGAAGTAAATAATAAATTCCAGCCTTCACTCTCACACGATAAAATCGTGTGAGACAAGAATACAAAACCCTTACAAAAGATTGTAAGGGTTTTGTATTTTAAATGATGCTCCTGAAACTTTCATGTCTCTACATTTAATAGATTTTGAATATACACTTAAGTTAATATTTATGAAGAAAATATTATTTGCAATTTTTGCTTTTTTTTTTAGTTTTGGTTTAAGTCAAAATTATGAAATATCTATACAAAAAGAAAAATACAGGGAAAAGATAGGTAGTTATTGGACCGAGTGGAGTGGATTAAAAAATACAAATCTTAAAATAGAAATCAATTCATTAACTGAAACAATAACTTTACATTCTAATCCTAAAAAAATTTATAATATAATTAATTTAAAATTATCAAAGGGAGTTGATAATAGCTCAATACGAGATTATAACTGTGTAGATTCTTCAGGAAAAAAATATTTAATAAAATTTGTTGAAAATGCAAAGAAACAAATTTCGATAAATTTAATATATGATCATTTTGAGTATATTTACTTCGAAGGTAACGGTTAGATCTTGCTGCTCAAAGTAGTCAGGAGACTTTGAGCAAATAAGCCAATTAACCTTCGCAATTGAGATTGATGGTATTTTTATAGAGTTGCTAAATTTTTTGATACAAAATTATTATATTCTTTAAGAGCCTGTTTAAAAAATGAATAATAAAAAAGAGTATGGGCTAAAAACTGGCTAAAAATTGTCATTTTAGAGTTGCAAAACAAAAAATATCAATGTATCCAACAGATGTAACCCAAACTCAGTGGCAATTTATAAAAAAAGCATTAGATTTTGATGACAGAAAACGA
>NZ_JPRI01000015.1 GCF_000737765.1 Chryseobacterium vrystaatense
AGTATTACATTATCAAAAAAATGGTAAAAGTTCGGGGGGTTCTCTCGGTCATCATATAGACCGAGAAGAAGGAAAAGAATATTCATATCGGCACGCCGATTTGAGTAAAACTAAAGAAAATATTTATGTTCAAGTTAACCAGCTTTGCAGGTCTCCTTACAATGAAGCGATAGCCAAAAGAATTGAACAAGGCTACAATCATAAAAACAAAGCTGGAGAACTTAAAGCAATTCGAAAGGATGCCGTTCATTCCATCAATGTTATTCTTTCGGGAAGCCACGAAGAAATGACAGAAATCGCAAATAATAAAAAGCGGCTTCAAGAATGGATTGATAAAAATTTAGAATTCTGTATCAAAGAATATGGGAAAGAAAATATTGTTCGTTTTGCCGTCCATTTGGACGAAAAAACACCGCATATTCATTGCGTTTTTGTTCCTATTACTCCCGATGGAAGACTCTCTGCAGGAGATTGGATGAAGACAGGAAAACAGTTGGAAGAAGTCCAAACCAAGTATGCTGAAGCAATGGCAGAATTTGGACTTGAAAGAGGGGTAAAATCGGAAAGAAAACATCATACTACCGAAGAATACCGCCAACGAGAACGCTACAAATTGGACGATAACAAAGAAATTTTGAACGATTTAGAAAATTTGAAGCAATCGGATGTCTTTTCATTTAAAGCTAAAAAAACGGCTTTATTTGCCAAATTAGAGAACTTAATTCTAAATCAAGACGAAACTACCAAAAAACAAATTGAAGGTCTTAAAAGCGAAATTTCGAACCTTGAGAAGAAACTTTCATCTACACTTCGAGAGCAACATCAATTACCAAAATCAAATTTCCTTTCCCAAGCACAAATTCAGCATATCGTTGAAAGTGTTTCTGTGAAAGATTACTTTTTCAATCTGATGGAACGAGGTATCGTTGATTTTGAAAAAAAGTCCGGAAAGGAATTTTATTTCAAAACATCAACCCAAACTTTTTCTGTAAGCGATAAAGGATTTTATGATTTTAAAGCAGGTTCAGGCGGTCAAATCATCAAAGCGGTGATGGAAATGGAAGGAATTAAATGGAAAGAAGCTTTGGATTTTTTACAGAAATTTTCAGGTACCAATTACAACCATATCAGCACAGGCATCGTTGAAGAACGTATGCAGATGAAGGATAACAGCTATAACCTTACTGCCATTATGCGCCCAAATAACCCCAAAATTTTAGGATATTATCTCAAACGTGGAATAGAACCCGAAACGGTAAAAAAACATCTTAAACAAGTCCATTATCAAGTGAGAGCGGAAGGTAAAGACTTTCATTTTTTTGGAGTTGGTATTAAAAACAATTCGGGCGGATGGGATGTTAGAAGTACTGACGGAAAAACAAAATTAGGGACTTCAGATATTTCGGAATTTGGAAATCCCAATTCAGACAAAGTTGTGGTTTTTGAGGGGATGTCGGATGTTCTTGCCTTCATTCAGAAAGGAATAGACGAAGGCAGAACCGAAGAACCTAACCGTATTATTTGCCTTAATTCTACTTCTAACGTTCCAAAGCTCGTAGAACATCTGCAGGACTTCAAAGGAAAAATGTATTTATGCCTGGATGCAGACCAGGCTGGAGAAAAAGCAACGCAAGACCTTCAACAGTTCTTTCCAAACGCCACAGATTTACGAGAACATTACGGCATTTTTGAAGGCAGAGGAGGGAGTAAAGATTTTAACGAAGTTTTGATGAAAGAAAAAGGACTAATCCAAGAACAAAATAGAGGGCCAAAAAGAGGGTGGTAATCTTAAAACTAAAGTTAGCAATTGTATGTTTCCCCTATTTTTTTCCTAATGTCTAAAAATAGGGCTGTAAAATAAAAGAAAAGAGAAATAATGTAATACATTTGGTAATCAATGAGTTATATAAAATCTTATTGTACGTAGGGGACAATGTTATTGTACGTGGAAGACAATGTTATTGTACGTGGCGTACAATAACGACAAAAAAAGACCATAAAAATCAAAATAAAACCAGTTTTTTTTAAAAATTAATGTACGAATATGTACAATAACTAAAATGTTTTTTTTTACTTTTGTTGTATAAATAAATACAATGGAAAATAAAAAAATTTATCAAACCGAAACTAAAACTATTATTGACCATCAAACAGGAGAAATTATTCAGACAGAGCATAATCAAAAAGGTTTTGTTGAAAAAGAACCAGATTATGTAAAACTTTACCTTCAAGACATTGCAAGATTAAATAATTTACCTCCTTCAGCTAGCTCATTAATGACATTAATAATTAGGTCTATGGGGTATAATAATTTATTTTTTGCATTCAAGCCTCTCAAAGAAATGTTTTGTGAAGAATTAAAAATGCCCATGAATACTTTAAATAAACAAATTGATAATTTAAGGAAAGCAAATATTTTACTTCCAATTCCAAATAAAAGAGGTTGCTATTTAGTGGACCCTAATTTATTTGCAAGAGGAAGTTGGAATGATATTAAACAATTAAGATTGATAATAGACTATAATATTGATGGTTCGAGAAATCTTTCTTCTAATGCTCCTCAACAACTAAAACAATTATCTTTCGGATTTTAAAATATATAATTATGAAAAAAGAAATAGCAGAAGTTTCAATAAAATTAATTGAAAAAGATGGAAAAAGAATTTTAATAACTACTAATTTTGGAACACTTGAAGATTTTGCAGAAATAACACAAATTTTATTTGAAAACAAATTAGAAAATGCAAGATTGATTTCTTTATTATCTTCAATTTCTCAAAGTATAAAAACTAATCTACACTGATAAATTTTTCTTTTTCTTTCAGCATTAAAATTGGCTTTTTGAAAAAAAGCATAGAAATTGTATAACTTTGCAAAAATTAAATAGTTATCTGCAAGCATATCCAAACCCATTTCATAGAAGGAATTTCACAAAAAAACTATCTAAGAATTTAAATTATAGTAATTTTATCTTAACAAAAAGTAATAACAAACAATGAAATATTTATATTTAGCATTATCGATTGTTCTTGAAGTTTTAGGTTCAAGTTTTATGAAAGCATCTGACGGATTTTCAAAACTTTTACCCACGACAATAACAATAATAGCATATATTGCTTGCTTTTTCTTCCTTTCTCAAGCATTAAAATCAATACCTTTAGGAATTGCTTATGCGATTTGGGGAGGTTTAGGAATTGTCTTAACTGCATTGATTTCAGTAATTATCTTTAAACAATCTTTGGATTTACCAGCAATTATTGGAATTATTTTGATTGTTGCAGGTGTTTTTGTTATGAACTTTTTCTCTAAATCTTCAACACACTAAAAAATGCCTGCAGATAACATGGGTTTTGCAAGATGCGGGGTTAAAGGAAATCTCAGAAAATTTATAGAAAATACCCGCAAAAACTTTTCCATTTTTTAGTTTTTTCGTAATTTTAAAAAATGGAAAAAGTTTTGCTAGAGATTGGTTCTCCTCCCGACTTTCAGTTTTCAGTAGCCCGCACCTCGCAAAGCCCTTTCCCGATGTACGCAATTACTTTTGACATAGATACGAATTGTTTGAACGAACATTATCACGGTAATAATGTTCCAAATGCCTATGGAGATATTCGTAAATTTATGGAAGCAAACGAGTTCGACTCGATGCAGGGGAGTGTCTATTTTGGAAAGGAGACAATTGATGCTGTTAAGTGTGTTTTGACGATTCAAAAATTAGCTAATCTATATCCTTGGTTTTCTACTTGCGTTAGAGATGTTCGCATGTTGAGAATTGAAGAAAATAACGATTTGAAACCAGCAATAGGAATTTAATTAATTCCTTTTTTTTGTGCATTTTTATAATAAAGTGTAGCACACTACGTTTTTTTTCTTTCCGCTTTGCTCCAAGTAAAAAAAACAGTGTGCTCTGCGAGGCAAAATTAATGCTGAAAGAAAAAGAAAAATTTATGGGACAAGCAGTATTACATTATCAAAAAATGGTAAAAGTTCGGGGGGTTCTCTCGGTCATCATATAGACCGAGAAGAAGGAAAAGAATATTCATATCGGCACGCCGATTTGAGTAAAACTAAAGAAAATATTTATGTTCAAGTTAACCAGCTTTGCAGGTCTCCTTACAATGAAGCGATAGCCAAAAGAATTG
>NZ_JPRI01000016.1 GCF_000737765.1 Chryseobacterium vrystaatense
CTGCAGCGAAGAAAAACCTGCAGAAAACCACTCATAAAGGCTACCAAATGCCACAAAAAAAAGCAGTCATTCCAAAAAACTGCTTTGTTACCCTAAATCCTAAAATCGAAAACTCCATAGACGGCCAAAAAAGCTCCCGGAGCTTCCGTTCAACGGGCTTTCATCTCGTGTCCTGCGGACAAGACGAAAGCTTAGTTATTAGCTGATGTTTTTCTTAGGTTTAAAATTACTAAATAAATAACCTAAAATTGCTCCAATGATTGTCACTAAAAGCGAGAAAATGATATTAGAATAAGTATTCATTTTATCTTCTAACTTTTCTACTTTAAGGTTGTTTAGTTCCTTTTCTCTATCAATTATTTGATTTAATCTTTCAAAATGATTATCTATTTTTTGTAACTCAAGAATATTCTTAGGGTCTTGAGTTATTAATTTTTCAATATTTATTAATCTTTTCTTAATTTGTTCGATTTCTATATCTGTTTTAGTAATAGTATCCTTTTTTGAATCAATGATTGACAGCTGAAGTTTTAGCTTTTCAAGTTCTTTATAAATATTTGAATTTACAATATCATTTTCTTTCTTAGTCTTAGTATTATCAAAATTAAAGATGTCCAAACTTTGGGTCAAAAGCATTGCAATTATAAGAGAAACAATTGCAGTTGCTAATGTTGTGGTTAAAACATTTTTCTTATTAATGTTTTCTTTTTTTTCTTCTTCTATTATAGATTCTAAATCAGCTTTTTCATCGGCTTTTCGTTTAGAAATTAAAGTTTGAAAATTCGGAAATTCGTCCTTGCTAACATTTATCAATTCACTATTGAAAAGTGTATAAATAGAAAAATCGTCATTCGTCTCATTCGGTGTTACAACATAGAATGTAGCATCTTTTTGACTCAAAACTTTTTTATATAAATTATAATTTTCAATATCATCATTAGAAATATTGTTTCTAAAATCTATTAATGCTATATAATTATTGGTTTTTGTATCTAAAATGGCTAAGTCTGCATAGATTATACCTCCTTTATCAACATAGTGATAATTCAATAAGAAAGAGTCATCAGGAAAATTTTTATCTGATTTTAAAAATTGAATAAATTTATTTTTAATGAAGAGTTCTGTCATAAAATATCAGCTAACGGGCCGCGGCTTTGCGATAGTGGCGGATTAGAAATCCTAAACTTTCAATTTTGCACTAAGATAAGCAACAGCCTTTTATTATTTTCTAAATTTATGAAAAAAGGAAATATAAAATGCTGTTGCGACTAAAAATGATCAAACTTTCTATATTGCCCTTAACTCGCCATTTCGCAAAACCGCTGTGCTTGTTGCACAACTCAAATATAGTAAAAAACTCTTTGTGTTGTGATGTTTTTTTGGTAAATTTATATATGCAGGGACGAAAAAATTTTACACCACAATTATTCTATGAACTCAGCTTAGATCGGCTGGTTCCCATGGATAATTTTTATAGAAAAATCAGTTTTGAATTAGATTTTCAATTTCTATATTCAAGCACCAAAAAATATTACGGCACAGAAGGTCATCAAAGTATTGATCCGGTTGTGTTTTTTAAAATCTTATTGGTAGGTTACCTCAATAATATCAATAGCGACAGGGCTTTGCTTCGCTTTTGTAGTAATTGCTTAGATGTGCGGTTGTTTTTAGGATATGATCTGGATGAAGAACTTCCTTGGCACAGCACTATTTCTCGTACAAGAGGTCTTTTGGGAGAGGATGTTTTCCTTCAGCTTTTCCGGAAAATCCTGAGTTTATGTATAGAAAAAGGAATGGTGAGAGGCAAACGTCAGGCGGTAGACTCCGCTTTCATCAAAGCCAATGCGAGTATGGATAGTTTGGAGGAGAAAGAAGTTTTAGACGATGCGAGTGCTTTTGTTAATGAACTGGAAGAAAATTCTGAGTATAAAGTGACGACCACGCGTAAAAAACTCGTCAATCAGCACCATAGCTGGAAAGAAGAAGCTTATAAAGGCATGCCTGGTAATACTAAAAGCGAAAGAAAAGATGAAGATGGTAACGCAATTAGGCCCAAATTTTTAAGTAACCATACGCATTATTCTCCCACAGATCCCGATGCAAAAATCTCTGTAAAACCAGGGAAAGCCAGACAGTTGAATTATTCTGGACAAGTTTCAGTAGACGATGCTTATCACGTGATTACAGGAGCCTGCGGAAGTACTTCTGGGAGTAAAGATTCAGCAATTTTTAATGAAATTATGGATCAGACTTTAGCCAATTTTAAAGAAAACCACTTACAACCCGATGAAATTTTAGCCGATGCGGGTTACAGCAGTGGAGAAAGTTTAAGCTATTGTCAAAAACGCGGTATTAATGCTTTTATCCCCAATTTTGGACAGTACAAATCTCATCGTGATGGTTTTGTTTTTAACCAATCAGAAAACCGCTACGAATGCACAAAAGAAGGAGGGAACAAGGCTTTTTTACCATTCAAAAAAGAAGCGATTGATTCTAAAGGCTACAGAAAAAAAGTCTACCGAAGCAGCGAAAAAGATTGTGGGAAATGCCCACTTAGAGAGGTTTGTTGTGGTAAAGTGACGAAATTTAAAAAGCTTGACGACAGCATTCATAAACCCCTTTACGATGCCATGCACGAAAAGCTGAACAGAGATAAAAACTACACAAGATACCTCACCAAACGCCGGAGTTCTACGGTGGAGCCTGTTTTAGGCACGCTTATCAATCATCATTCGATGAAACGCATCAATGCTCGCGGCATAAAATCTGCCAACAAGCATGTTTTGATGGCGGCATTATCTTATAATTTAAAGAAACTACTGAAATTTTCTGCCCGAAAAGTAAAAATCAAAGCTCAAATTCAAGACCTTCCCAAAGTAAAGTCTTGGTTTTTGTCCAAACTGCAAAATACGAGTGTTATATCTCTGAATTAAGAGCCTCAAAATATTAAAAATCTACCTGCCAAAAAAGCAAAAACCTCTCTAAAATCGCTTCTAAAGAGGTCATATTTATTTATAAGTTTTGAAAAATAGGAGTTGTGCAACGGTTACCGATGTTGAACTAAACCTCCGGTAGCTTTTCCCTTCGCTGTTTTATTAACTTTGGTAAAACAACAAAAAATCTTTAAAATGGCTACAAAAAAAAATCTCCGGAGGAGTTAAGGGTAAACAAAATTCTGAACCGCGCCTCGAGCGAAGTTAGTGGTTTTGCTGAACTGCTGCAACGCTTTGAGCGGAATATTTCTATCCTGGGCAGGAGCCCCAGAACCTTTGATAATTATTCCCGTCATGTGGCGGCCCTGGCGCTGCATTTTAAAACCCTGCCTACCGAGTTGGATCCCGAACAGGTCAAAGATTATCTTTTTGAACTGCAGCGGCGGAGCAGAACCCCTTCGCAATCGTATTTTAAGCATACTGTATACGGTCTTCGGTTCCTGCTGAAAACTGAGGGTTTGCCTTATAGTTTTCTGCACCTTCCCACCATTGCTAAAGTGAAGAAACTTCCTGTAATCCTGAGTCGGGAAGAGATCTGGCGTATGCTTCAGAGTGCCGAACTCCTGAAACATAAACTGCTCATCGGTCTGATATACGGCTGTGGACTGCGCTGCATGGAAGTAAGGAATATCGAACTTCAGCATCTGGATTTTGACCGGAAGATGTTGCATGTTGTTCAGGGTAAAGGGAGCAAAGACCGTTACGTTCCCTTGTCGGAACATTTGATCCGGGGACTGAAAACCTTCATCAGTATTGAGAATCCGGTTCAGTATTTATTCAATGGAAACCATAACAGGAATATTGAAGAGATTGATGCGCTCAGCACAGGGGCTTCATGGTCTGCCAGCAAAGATTTCGATTCCCGCTACAGCCAGCGCGGTGTGCAGTGGGTAATAAAAACCATTTCTAAAAAAGCCGGCATCACCAAAGACGTTCACACCCACACGTTGCGGCATTCTTATGCCACACACCTTTTGGAAGACGGCGTTCCGATCATCATGGTACAGAAACTTCTGGGTCATGAGCGTATTGAAAGTACAATGGAATATCTTCATGTGTGCCAGCTCTCGGACCAAAAACCGCACAGTCCTTTGGATACGGTATTTACTTTATGCAGCAGGAATGCAGGCCCGAAGTAAAGGTGCGA
>NZ_JPRI01000017.1 GCF_000737765.1 Chryseobacterium vrystaatense
AACAAAAGAAAAAATGGGAATGGAAATATTTGAATACATTGAAATCTGGTACAATAAAAAAAGACGTCACAGTACCCTAAATTACAAAACAATAGAAGAATTTAATAATCAAAACGAAATTTATCAAAATGTAGCTTAACTTATACTGGAAATTTTATTTGCATATCCACCCTTCCGCAAATCACATTAAATGCAACTCCTTCAGTCTACCAATCCGGAGCTGCATTTTTATGGACCGCTTCTAACGGATGGGTGATTGTTTCAGGAGCTAATACTTTAACCCCGACGGTCAATAATAGCGGAACTTATATGCTTACGATTACTGGTACAGGCTATTCTGGGAAAACCGGATTACTAAAAAGCCTGTTGAAATATCTGGATGGGTCTTATTAAAAAACAGAGACTAAAATATATCATCTGTCGGTCATCATTTTGCCGGCAGTTTTTGTTGACATTCTCAGTATCCAAGATGCTCTGCTAACTACTATTTCAAAAAGCAATGAGTGATATTAACGATATTTAAACAAAAAGGTTTATCTTTGCATTCACTTTATTCATGGGGTTGACTGGTTTCGACAGCAAGATCAATGGGTAAGTAAGCATGCAGAGAACCGTAGCGCGATCTCTTTAATCCCTTGCTACACAACTTTAACTGGCAACGAAGAGTTCGCTCTTGCAGCTTAATCCGAATAAAGTAAGATTCAAGCGCTTTCCTGAAGATAGTAAGGAAGCAAGATATCTCACAAATGCTCCGTTCTACGGCGTTTGATCCTGAGATATAGGAATGTAGAAATAAGGTTTCAGATGCTTTGGCTGAAACTCGAAAACTTCAGAAGATAAGCTGGATGTTGGGTGTCTGCCCTCTGCCTTCAGTCGAAAATCAATGGTAGAATAAGCATGTAGAAGTCTTATGTATTGCTTGTTTGGACGAGGGTTCGAATCCCTCCAACTCCACTTTTTAAACTAAAGAGAATTTGTAAATTATTGAATTTTAAATAATTACATTTTCTCTTTTTTGTTTTGGGCCCGAAAATGTTCCCAATATTTAGTAGCTTCATCATTTTAGAGAACGATACACTACTACAAATATATGAGATTTAAACTCATTATTGAGTTCTCAAAGTAAGATTTCTAGCTGATCTTAAAATCAAAATCAACAAATTCATTTTTAGGTAAAACAGTATCTGCAAATCTTAAAAATTCGGCTTTTAAACTACTATTTTCATCAGGCACATTACTCTTGATAAACTCAATAAATTCTTCGCTTGAAGCAAATAACATGAAAATAAATCCATTAATTTTCATTTTTTTACTCCCTCTCTTTTCCTTTTCAATTATTTCAAGTAGAAATTCGTCTGGAAATCGTTTTATCACCTTTTTAAAGATTTCAATTGCTTGTGGTAAGATAATTTCTATATCTTTCCACGTATTATATTCTATCTTTTCATTCCCCTTTAAAACAGTCCTCCAAAAAGCCTCAAAAATATTATTATCCCAATATTCCATTTTCTCAGCAATTCTTTGAAGGAAATCAATTAAGAAATTTTCCAACTCATTCTTTGAAAAAATGAGATTTTGTGAGTCAATGTAAATATTTTCGCATATATATTTGCAGAAATTCATTTCAAAAATAAAAGGATATGTGCCATTTAGTAATAATTCTTTTATAAAATTTTTAAATTCTGTAGTTTGTCCTTTATAGTATTTATTAACCTTTTCATCTATTCTATCAAATATACAAGAATGTAAATAATTATAGTCTACTTGAAAATACCTTAAATCTTCACGCTCTGACTTATTGATATTTAAGAAAAATAAAATTCTAATATAGTTTTCAAAATTTATTTTTTCCTTAAATTCTATAGGATTTGTATGAAATAAATGAGGTAAAATACTAAATAGCTTACCTTCATTTTCCCATTTTTTAATATAATCGATAAGAACATTGAAAGATGAATTAACTGCATTCTTATATTCTCTATTTGAAATCTCAGAATTACTTAGCTCATCTTTAAAATATTTGAGGTAGTTATGATTAAATCCAATTGACAGACGATTATCTGGCGCCTCTAAAAATAGTAATTTAAACAAAATCTGTAGCTTGTGTAATTGCTCTTCATTATACACATTTTTATTTACTAAATACTCTTCAAGTAATGAATCTTTGAATTCATAAGATGCACTTCTTTTCTTCGTTATTAAACCTATCCTAACAATTCCATTATTTAGCACATAATCATTGGTACTGGATATGCAAATAAAATTTCCAGTATAAGTTAAGCTACATTTTGATAAATTTCGTTTTGATTATTAAATTCTTCTATTGTTTTGTAATTTAGGGTACTGTGACGTCTTTTTTTATTGTACCAGATTTCAATGTATTCAAATATTTCCATTCCCATTTTTTCTTTTGTT
>NZ_JPRI01000018.1 GCF_000737765.1 Chryseobacterium vrystaatense
ATAGGTGTAAAGGCAGTAATGTCATAGCCGAGTAGTACTAATTACCCGTAGATTTATAGCCTATGGTTGCTGTATACAAGTCTTTTATGCGCAGTAAAGGTTTTGTCTTTGTGATTGTTTTTATCGATTAAAACCAGATTATCTGATGTACATTATTTAATGTATATATTTTGGATATTCTTATATACCTAATTTAGGGTGGTTTTAGCGGCAGGGCTCACCTGTTCCCATTCCGAACACAGAAGTTAAGCCTGCCAGCTCCGATGGTACTGCGAAAGCGGGAGAGTAGGTCGCCGCCAGTTTTTATTAAAAGTCTCATACATTATTTGTATGAGACTTTTTTTTGTTATATACCCCAACAAATCAAGTACTCAATACCCAAAAATAATATATACATTATACATTATACATTATACATTATACATTATACATTATACATTATAAAAAAAAGTAGGAATAGGAATAGGAATAGGAATAGGAATAGGAATAGGAATAGGAATAGGAATAGGAATAGGAATAGGAATAGGAATAGGAATAGGAATAGGAATAGGAATAGGAATAGGAATAGGAATAGGAATAGGAATAGAAATAGGAGTCATTCTTACTTAAAATCCCACCTGTCATATGCAAGTCTGGGATAATTTACTCTAAAAATCTTTCCTCTTACTTTGCACTAATGATCTGATAACTATTGATGTTTATAAACTCTGGAATTATCCATTTCAATTA